>CAWIWL010000012.1:1440000-1729883 GCA_963839705.1 uncultured Acidobacteriota bacterium | reverse complement strand
TCTGACATTCCAGATGGGGGAGCGGCAACTCGGCTCGTGCAGGGAAGATGTTGTAAGCTGCCGGTCGCTTGTCGTCGTAACCCATGACACGTTAGATCGGATGTAAACTCCGCAAAAGTTCATCCCCCAAGGAGTGGTAATGCATCGACGAGAGCTCTTGAAGACCGGCGCGGTCGCGCTGACAGTGGCAGCCACCAAGCCCCTGTTCGCCTGGCAGGGCGCCAACAACCGCGTGCGGATGGCCGTCATCGGCATGGGCAACCGCTCCGGTCGCGTGTTCGACTCGCTCACGCGCTACGACGACGTGCAGTTCACCGTTGGATGCGAGGTCGCGCAGAACAAGCAGACCGGCTTCCAGAGCGCCAATCGCCCCCTCGCCCAGAAGCTCGACGTCGTCGGCGACTATCGTCGTGTGCTCGACCGCAACGACATCGACGCCGTGCTCATCGGCACGCCCGACTTCTCGCACGCCAGGATCACGGCGGACGCACTCGCCGCCGGCAAGCACGTCTACGTCGAGAAGCCGATTGCGAACAACATCGCGCGCATCAACATGATGCTCGACGCCTACAACAAGTATCCGAATCTCGTCGTGCAGGTCGGCACGCAGCAGCGGAGCTGGGATCACTTCATCGAAGCGAAGTCGAAGATGGCGTTGCTCGGCCCCGTCACCCACGTGCTCATCCAGCACGGCGGCGGCTATTCGCAGAACAAACAGGAAGTCGCTGACGTGCCCCCAGGACTCGACTGGGACGCGTGGCAGGTCGACGCACCGAAGAAGCCGTTCAAGCAGGGCTACACGTCGTTCCGCGCCTGGTGGGAGTACGGCAGCGGCCTCGTCGGCGACTGGGGCGCCCATCACATCGACGTCGCGAACTGGTTCATGGACGCCGACGCCAAGCAGCCGCTCAAGACCACGGCGGTCGGCTTCTACTCGAACCCGGCGACCGATCCGGAGTGCGTGTTCAGCCAGTTCTCGATCGCCTGGCAGTTCGACAACTACATCATGTCGTTCGCCAACGACGTCTTTCCGCGCCCGAACTTTGCCGATCCGAAGGCGCCGGACATCGAAGGCTGGGGCGTCTACTTCTACGGCAGCAACGGGACCCTGCAGGTGAACCGCATGGGTTGGGCGCTCCGACCGCCAGTCGGCCAGACGCGCAATCGCGTCCCAGCTGAGCCGGCACCCGGCGCACCCGCGGGCGCGGCAGCCGCCGGTGGACGCGCAGGGGGAGGGCCCGGTGGCGGACGTGCAGGGGGACCCGGCGGCGGCCGCGGCGGCGGCGGCCAGGCTGTCGAGATGAACGTGTACATCAACCCGCGCGGCGGCGTCGAAGAGGATTACCCGCTGCACGCGCACACACGTGACTTCCTTGACAAATTGAAAGCGAAGGACCGGAAGACCAATGCGCCGATGGAAGTCGGCTACAACTCGGCACTACCTGCCCTGCTCGCGCTCGACGCGATGAAGGACAACAAGGTGCTGGGCTGGGATCCGGTGGCGAGGAAGTCGAAAGCGCTCTAGTCTAAACTGAGGGGCTTCGCCCCTCGGACTCCCCAACACGCTCTCTCGCGCGCCGCTTCGCCGGCGCGCTCCGTTCGCGTGGCTCGCTCGCTGCGCTCGCTCGCGCCTGTTGGGCAATTTGTGAGAGGGCCTGTGGTCGCGGAATTCCTTTGTCTACGCCTGCCGCCGACGGCGGGACAGGATCACGACCACCCCCAGCAACAAGACGATGCCCGCCACGATCACGGACGCCATCGCCAGATTCTCATTGATGTACTGTGTCGCTTGCGCGCCGTACTTGTAGGCCAGCCATCCTTCTGCACCGAAGCGAAACGCTCGTCCGATCGCGATCCCGAGCGTGAACGCCACAGGTCGCACACCAGCGAGTCCGGCCAGGAGCACGAAGATCTTGAATGGTGTCGGCGGCGGCAGCATGGCGGGGACGATCACGGCCAGCAGCCCGTGCCGCCGGAAGAGGCCCAGGCCTCGCTCGATTTGCGCCTCGCTGAACCGCCGCCGGAGAAACGCTTCGCCGCCTTTCCTGGCAATCGCGTAGAGGACGAAGCATCCGGCCGTGGAGCCAAGGGTGGTCGCGGCGCTGTAGAGCATCCAGCGCTCCGGATGCTGAATGGTGAGCGCGACGATGAGCGCGTCACCGACCTGAGGCAGCGAGAGGAACGACGAATCGAGGAACGCGATGATCGCGAGTCCTGGTGCCCCAAGCCGCTCGGCAAGTGGAAGAATCCACGCCATGACCTGCCGAAGGAGTTCTGAAAAGTAATGCATCGCGGAACGCACGCGATTGTGACACGCCGGACCGGAGCGCAGGGCCCTTCCAGGCGTAATCAACGGCGGATGAGGCCCCGGACACTTCGATGACACATCAACTTGGATTGGCCCTGCGGCGTCTGCGAGACACGCCTGGGTTCACGGCCATCGCCCTGGCGTCGCTGGCCTTCGGAATGGGCCTCAACATCCTGATCTTCAGCTTCACGAGCCCCGTGTTGTTCAAGGCCATGCCGTACCCCGAGCCCGACCGGCTCCTGGACGTGAGCATGGCGCCTCCAGGCAAGCCAGAATCGAAGGGAGTGGTGACGCCGGCGCTGTACCTCCTTCTGCGCGACAAGACCGGTGCGGCCTTCGAAGCCGTCGGCGCCTTCGACGCGGGGCGATTGGCCAATCTCGCGGGCGACGCCAGCGGCCCAGCAGAACGACTGGACGGGCACCGGATTTCCGCGACGGGCCTCGCGGCGCTCGGCGCCAGACCCCTGATGGGAAGGCTCCCGGTCGCTGCCGACGAACAGCCCAGCGCCGCGCCCACCATAGTGCTCAGCTACCCGGTGTGGCAGCGACGCTTTGCCGGCCGGCCGGACGTGGTCGGCCAGACCGTAAAGGTCGATGGACAGCCAACCCAGATCCTTGGCGTCATGCCGGAAGGCTTCGGGCTTCTCGACAATTCTTCCGACGCCTGGTTCACCTTCGGCTTCGAACCGGCCCCCGGACAGGAGACACAGCACAACCTTCGCGCCATCGCTCGCTTGAAGCCTGGAGTCTCGATGGCAGAGGCCCAGGCCGCGGTGAAGGTCGCACTCGACGAGTACGCGCAGAAGTTCCCGAACCATGACCAGGGTTGGACCGTCGAGCTCACGCCCTGGCGCGAGGCACGATTCGGCGGGATGCGCCGGCCGTTGACGATGGCGCAGCTGGGCGTCGGAGTGATGTTGCTCCTTATCTGTGTGAGCGTGGCGGTGCTGATGCGCGCGCGCACGGTCTTGGGCGAGCGGTCCGCTGTTCTCGCCTCGAGACAGACCCGTCCGGGCGTCGTGCTCGCCGAAAGCCTCCTGCTCGCGCTCGGCGGCGGTGCGTTCGGCGCGGCCCTCACGGCGCGAGGACTCCCGGCGCTCCGTGACATCACCCCGGCCGTGCTCCCGCGTCTTAGTGAGGTCAGGTTCGACGCCGGCGTGGTCGCGTTCACTGTCGTCCTCGTCGTCTTTGTGACGCTGGCAGTTGGGATTCTGCCGGCGCTACGAGCCTCGCGGACCGACACCGCGACAAGGGGGTGGCTCGGCGCGATGACGCTGGTGGCGCTCGTGGCCGTCCAGGTGGCGCTGGCATTCGTGCTCATCGCCGCGACCGGTCTGGCGATGCGAGCGGTTGGCGATCTGCGAGGTCGCGATATCGGCATCAACCCAGCGGGCCTGCTGAGCGCCGACGTGTACCTGCCGCGCGACCCGTACGTCACTCGCAACGTTTCCGGGGCCGGGAGCGCCGAGATCGCCGAGTTCAGCCCCGCGGGCGCGGCCCTCTACGATCGCATTCGCGCCGCGCTGCAGACGACGCCGGGCGTCGTCCAGGCGGCGGGCGTGGGCACTCGCCCGTTCGCCTCAAACCCGTTCGTGCAGTTCTGGATCGGGGACCTGGAACACACGCCCGACAACCGGGTCGCGGCGCAGTACCTGGCCGTGACGGAAAACTACTTCAACACGGTGGGGATTCGCCTCGTTCGCGGCCGGGATTTCTCGGCCGCCGATCAGCCGGACTCGCCGTGGGTGGTCCTCGTCAACGAAACGCTGGCGAAGCAGCACTGGCCCGACGGCGATCCGATTGGGCAGCGACTGACGCTGACGTTCTCTCCTAATGACGAAGAAGCTGCGCGCGAGGTCGTCGGCCTGGTGGCTGACACGATCCCATTCCGTGGAGCGTCAGAGGTCCCGCCGCTGATCTACGTGCTGCACCGGCAGCAGGCAACGCAGCAGCGCGCCTCGCTCGAAGGCCGGCGCACGGTGATGTCGTTCATCGTTCGTACGTTGGGCGATCCGCTCGCGCTCGGCGATGCGGTCCGGGCGCAGGTCGGCAAGGTCGACGCCACGACCCCGGTGGCGTCGATTCGCACCGTCGAGTCGTATCTCAATGCCGGTCAGACCGCGCTGTTGCAGTATGGCGAGACGCTTCTCGGCATGTTCGCGCTCGTCGCATTGGTCGCGGGTGCCGTGGGCGTCTACGCCCTCACCGCCTACGGCGTCGCCCATCGTCAATCGGTGCTCACGCTCGGCCTCTTCGTCGTGGCGGCGGTCGTCATCGGAGCGGCTGCGGGATGGGCCGGCTGGATGCGGCTCGCCAGCGTCATCGCGTCGTTTCTCACGAACCTCACGGTCACGCCGTCAGATCCCATGCCGCTCGTCGTCACCGGCGGCATCATCCTGGTGACTGCGCTCGTCGTTTTTCTAGTTGGGTTTCTCGTCGGGGCGCGGCGTCCAACGACAGTGGGCCGCTGAGACGAGAGCAGGTACAATCATTCACGCTTATTTTTAAGTTCCAGGAGGTCCTTCGTGCTTCGTAGAATCCCGATGTCCTTGTTGCTGGCCGCGTTCGTGACGAGCAGTTCGGCTCTCGCGTCGCCGACCGATGATCAGGCCGCAGGCCAAGCCACCAAGCCAGCCGCCGGAAAACCTGCGGCACCTGGCCCTGCCCCTGCTCCACCTCGTGCGGCGGGCGCGAAGCCCGCTCCAGTGCCGGTGACGCCGGCCGATGCCGCGCCGCTGATGGGCACCTGGCAGATTCCCCTCGAGACGCCGACCGGGCGGCTGGTCGGAAGTCTCGTCTTCCGCACCGAGGCGGGCAAGGTCGTGGCCGGCCTGAGCGCCCCGCAATTCGCCGAGCACAAGATTACCGACATCACGAAGGCTGGCCAGGTCGTGACGCTCAAGGCATCGACCAACTACTCGGGCCCTCTGACGGCGTTCTCGGGTCCCGTGACGATGGTGTTGACGCTGACGCCCAAGGGACCGGACCTGGCGGCGTGGTTCGACTTCAACAACTCGGGCTTTCAGATCGGCGGCACGGCCAAGAAGAAAGTCTGAGCGGCTGTATGTCGGAGCCGTTGCACGTCGCCTTCCTCGGGTGCGGGTTCATCACCCGGGTGCACAGCCAGCACCTGAAAGGGTCGCTGTCGGGCACGATCGTCCCGAGCTACGCCAGCCGCGATCGCGGGAAGGCGGAAGAGTTCCGCCGCCAGTTCGGCGGTCGGACGGCCTTTGGCAGCTATGACGACGCCTTGGCGGATCGCAGCGTGGACGCCGTCGTCATAGCCGTCCCCCCGCGCTTCCACCTCGACTTGACCGAGCGGGCGCTTACCGGCGGCAAGCACGTGCTCGTCGAAAAGCCGGCGTTCCTCCACGCCGAGGACTACACCTCGATCATCGCGCAGCGCGATCAGGCCGGGCGTACCGTTCTCGTCGGCGAGAACGATCACTACAAGCCACTGGCCGTCTGCCTGCGGCGCCTGCTGGCCGAAGACGCTATCGGCGACATGGTGTTCGGGCATTTCATGACCGTCGCCCTCCGGTTGAAAACAGCCGACGACTGGCGCAATGACGAGACCATGGCAGGAGGCGATGCGTTCTTCGAGGAAGGCATCCACTGGCTGCACGTCGCGGGGAGTCTCGGTCCACGCATCACGACGATACACGGCTTCCGGCCGGCTCCGTCGCGTGAGGGCCCCGATCGGCGCGTGAAGAGCATGCTCGTCTCGTTCGCGTACGACAACGGCGCGGTCGGTTCGCTCTACTATTCGCGGGAAGTGCCGTCGCTCTTCCGTGGCCTCCGCGTCTCGAAGCTCATGGGCCGCCGCGGCATCATCTCGTTCGAGTCCAACGGTGCGGCGGTCCTCGTGCGCGGGCCGGGTCTGCCGCGGGTGATCGTGCCCGGCTTCAGGGACATTCGCGGCTACCGCGCGATGTATGCGGATTTCGCCGCGTCGATCCGCAAGGGCCGTCAGCCGGAGATGAGCCTCGAACGCGCACTGGAGGACCAGCGGCTCATGGATCAGGTCTACGCGACAATTTGACGACCGCCGCTGAGCTCCCGCTGACTTCAGGGAAGGTCAAATCAAATCCGCAGGATCTGAAGATCCGAGCTCCGCGGCCACGGCCCCGCATGACTCCCGGACGATGAGCTCGACGTCGAGGAGGATGTCCCGCGCGACGAGTCCGCGGCGCGAGACGCGTTCCAGCATCGCGCCGAGCGCGGCGTCGCCGATCTGGCGCGACGGCTGCCGCAACGTCGTCAGGGGCACCGGCAGCAGCGCCGCGAACTCCACGTCGTCTATGCCGACCAGCCGAACGTCCTTCGGCACGGCGTAGCCGAGCCTGATCAACGTCTGCATGAGCCGACCAGCGGTCCGGTCATTGGCGCAAACCACGGCGTCGGGACGAGCCGATTCCATGAGGTGGCGCACCGATGCCGTGTCGGACGGGTCCAGCCGATGGCTGAGCGCGCGATCGATCGGGACATCAGCGGCGAAGAGCGCCTCGCGATAGCCGGCCTCGCGCGCATCGACGGTCGCGGCCGCGTTCGGCTGCGCGATAAAGGCGATACGCCGGCTGCCCAGGCGGAGGACGTGGTCGGTGATTAGGAAGCCCGCGCGACGGTTGTCGATCCCGACCAGGTCGTGG
The DNA here is from genome assembly GCA_963839705.1 of uncultured Acidobacteriota bacterium. Classification (GTDB taxonomy): domain Bacteria; phylum Acidobacteriota; class Vicinamibacteria; order Vicinamibacterales; family 2-12-FULL-66-21; genus DATBJJ01. The sequence goes on along the minus strand of CAWIWL010000012.1, from coordinate 1,722,926 downwards.
TGCCCGCGGCGCGGATACGGGGTGACGGTCCGGTCGAGGAGAACCATGGGGATGCGCGCGTGATCGAGCGCCTGCGAAATCCGGTCGTTGATGTCGTTTCCTGGCGCGGTGAACTCGAGCGGCGCGAAGAACACTCCTGAGACGCGCCGCTCGATGTACTGGCGGCACAACTGCCAGGCGCGCTCCTCCTTGGTCAAACTCTCGCCGGTGACGCTGCCCCACACGAGCGCGTGATTGCGGGCAAGTGGCGACGCCATCATGCCCTGACACACCGGTTCGAAAATGTCGGTCTCGCCCAGGTCCGGAATCAACAGGCCGAAGGACAGCGCGCCCGGGGCATCCTTGGCCGACACGTAGGTGCCGGACCCCGCCCGGCGCTCAACCAGGCCCCGCGACTGCAGGTCCCTGACCGCCCGCCCAACCGTGATCCGCGACGCGCCAAAGGTGCGGACGAGCTCGGCTTCGCTTGGGAGCTTGTCGCCCCGCTTGAGCCGCCCGGACTCGATCTGCTTGGACAGCGCCTCATAGACCTGCCGGTGCTTGGGTTGGGATGTCTGTGCGCCTTTCATGCACAAATGATATGACAGCTTTGTGTCGTTGCCAAGATGGGACTGCACGAACTTGCGCCGATTGCGACAAAATTGTCCGTAATTATGGACAAATGGACAAGTCTTGCCTTTGACTCCAAGGCGCTCGCCTGCTACGCTGGAAAGCGTTAATTGATATGTCTATTTCAGCAATTCGAGGGCACATGGCCATGACACCGACTTCGCCGACGCATTTTCTGGTCGCGTCGGACTTCGACCAGACGCTTAGCTTCAACGACTCGGGAACGGTCCTGAGCGAGTTGATTGGCGCCTCCCGTTTCCAGGAGAAAGTCGACGGGCTGGCACGGAGCAATCTGGTCCAGCAAGGCGGCGAGCTGGCGTACCTGATTCGTCACGACCCGGAATTCCGGGGCGTCCGGCGCGAGCACCTCGAAGAGACAGGCCGCCGCGTGCGCCTTCGCACCAACATACCGGCGCTCGTGAACCTGCTCGACCGCGGAGTCGACGGGCATCGCTTCTCGTTCTTCGTGATCTCGGCGGCGCCACGCGAGGTCATTCAGTCAGCGCTCGCCGGCGTCGTGTCTCCGGATCACATCTTCGGAACCGAGCTCCAGTACGACGAACACACGGGCGAGGTGCGGTCGGTATCTCGTGTTCCGGCGGGATACGGCAAGGTCGCCGTCGTCGAAGAGCTCGAGGACCGGCTCGGAATCGGGCCCGATCGAACGATTTACGTCGGTGATGGCAGCTCGGACGTCCACGTGATGCTGCACGTCAACAACCGCGCGGGATTCACGATTGCCGTCTCCGAGAACCGGCAGCTGGCACGCATCGCGAAGAGCACGCTGCTGAGCGACGATGCGTCGAGCGTGATGGTGCCGATCCTCGAGAAGGTGCTCGGGTGGGGGACGAGCGATATCCGGTCGCTCTTCGCATCGAACGGGCTGACGCTGCACGAATGGGAGAAGGCACGCACGGACCGAGTCACCGTCCGTGAGTCCATCGTACCGTCGAGCCACGCTGTGGCCTAGCGGAACAGTTGGTCACAGACTGGAGCAATTGAGAGTGGTCGAGTATCTCGGTTGGGTCGCCACGGCCGTATTCGTCGGGTCGTACTTCTGCGCTGCGCCGGAGATGCTCAAGCGCGTCCAGATGCTCGGCGCCTTGATGTGGGTCGCCTATGGCGTCCTCATCGGCGCCTCGCCCGTCGTCGCGGCTAACCTGCTCGTGTTCGGTGCCGCGGCGTGGACCACCACGCGGCAGCGGCCAGCGTAGGCGCGGTTCGTACACCGCGCCTGCTACTTCTTCACCGGCTGAAACAGCTGCGGCGCGAGCTGCGCGAGATCGAGGCGCCACAGTCCCCACAGGTGGCCGAAACCGGCCGTCTCGGCGTGTGTGAACTTCACTTCCTTCGTAGTGAGCCACTGTGTGAACTGGCGGTTGATCCCGAGCAGGCCGTCCTCGCTGCCGCAGGTAACGAGCAGCAGGCGCAGCTGAGCGTTCGCCTTGGCGTCGAGGGCTGGAAAATTCTTCGCGAACGCAGATGGATCCACCGGCGGCGGCGGCGCGCCGCCCGCGCCGCGGCCGCCCCCGCCGCCGACACCTGGCCACATCACGAATGCACCGCTGAATGAGGCGATGTAGGCGAACCGATCGAGATGGTTGAGGCCGGTGAAGAGCGCCTCGGCGCCGCCCATCGACAAGCCGGCGATCGCGCGCTGGGTGCGGTCGGTCGTGACGCGGTAGTTCTTCTCGACCTGCGGCATCACTTCGTCGAGGAGTGCCTTGGCGAAGTTCGGCATCATCTGATCGCCCCCGAGGTTGGCGCGCCCGCCGCCGGCGAGCATGTCGGCCGTGCCGTACCCGAGCGTGTTCACCATGATCATCGGCCTGGCCTTGCCCTGGTTGATCAGATTGTCGAGGATCGTGTTTGCCGCCCCGGCTGAGAGCCACCCCGCTGCATCGTCGCCAAGACCGTGAAGGAGGTAGAGGACAGGGTACGGCTCCTTGCGGTTGCGATCGTAATCGGGCGGCGTGTAGACGTAGTAGTCGCGGTCGTCTCCGACGACGGCTGACTTGTAGAAGTGGCGCGTGATCGCGCCCTTCGAACCTGGACCGGGATCCCAGACGGCCGTGCCGGGAACACGAAACTGGCTCTGCCATCCGCCGCGGTAGGACGTCTTGAAATAGCCGTTGCTCGGATCGTTGAACGTCGCGCCGTCCACCAAGAAGCTGTACGTGTAGATATCGGGCTTGAGCGCTTCAGCCGTCGTCGCGGTCCAGATCCCCTGCTCGTCTTTCTGCATCGGCAGCTTCTGGCCGAAGCCCATGACGATTACTTCCTTGGCGTTTGGCGCCCGAAGACGAAACGTGACCTTTCCGTCGGCGGCGATCTCAGGCGAACGGATCTGACCACCACGACCGCCGCCGGGCGGTTGGGCAAATGTGTTCGTCGCCGGAGCGACGATTGAAGCCACGAACAGCAGGATGGCGATGGCGCGGCGTCTCATCTCGGCCTCTCATTTGGCCCGGGATCACCAGGGGAAAATGCGGTGCGTCCCGGCACGAAGTCGGTCTATTCTATGGCGTCTGTGAGGCAGACCAACACCATGAGATCAGCACACGCCAGCGCTTTCCGGTTCGCCCTTCTCGCGTCCACGATCGTCTCGGTCCTGACGCTTTCGGCCCAGCAAGCGCCCCCCGCTGGCCAACGCGGACGAGGCGGCGAGGCCTTTGCCGGGCAACCACGCGTCAACGCCCTGGTCATCAGCGGCGGCTGTTGCCACGACTACGCCCTGCAGTCCAAGGTGCTCATGGACTCGATCTCGAGGGTGTTGCCGGTTGACTGGACGGTCGCGATCCAGGGCGGGCGCGGCACCACGGGGAAGCAGCCGCTCCTCGAGAACCCAGGCTGGGCCAAGGGCTTCGACATCGTCGTGCACAACCAGTGCTTCGCCGATACGACCGACGAGGCGTTGATTCAGCGCATCACGTCGGCGCATAAAGGTGGTCCGCCCGCGATCGTGATTCACTGCGCCATGCACACGTATCGCGCGTCCACGAACGACACCTGGCGCGAGTTCCTCGGCGTCACGACGCGACGTCATACCAAGGCGCACAACATCTCGGTGAAGGTGGCGGCGAAAGATCACGCCGTGATGAAGGGCTTCAAGGAGGATTGGGTCACGCCGGTCGACGAGCTCTACGTGCTCGACAAGTTCTGGCCCAACTCCGTGGCCCTGGCATCAGCCGTGAGCCCGGAGGATCAGAAGGAATATCCCCTCGCGTGGACCAGCGACTACGGCGGCACGCGCATCTTCGGCACGACCCTCGGTCACGGCAACGACACGTGGAACGACCCGGTGTTCCAGGACCTGCTCGTGCGCGCGTTCAAGTGGACGCTGAAGCGGGAGTAGTGCGCCAGACCGCAGCCAACGGCTGAGTTCGGGGACAGTCAAGGTTGAGTGTCCCCGAGCTCAGCAGTGGGCCTATCGATCGCAGCTGTATGAACCGGCTGCGGTCGGTGGGCCGCTCTTGTATCGTGGGTAGGCCGGATACGAACAGAGCGGCAGGCTCTTATCGCCGGCACTGACAACCACCGACAGACCAGGTGCGGCCTTCCGTTCGACCCAGTTCGCAAGCAGCGTGAATCGGTCGAACGTGTTCGGGATCGGCGCCACGGGCACCGCCTTTCCTTCCCCATCGAAGCCGTAGTTTCTGCCGCTCAGCCCGTGTCCCGCCTGCGGCATGACGAAGAGCCTCGCAAATCCGTCGAGCCGCGCCTGGCCCATCGTGTCGACGAGCGACTGGTAGTAGTCCAGTTGCGCACCCGGCGAGGCCAGCGTGTCGTCGGTGCCGATGGTCACGATCATCCGGCCGCCGCGGTTCGCGAACCGCGTCAGGTCCGGGCTCGTCGAGTCGAGCCAGGCCGACAACTCCTGACGCCGGGCGTTGAGCGGTCCGCCTTCGACGTAGTCGAGCGGGTTGGCGGACGGGTTGCGCATCAGGAATCCGGTCACGCCCAGGACGCCGAGATGCGAATGCATGGGCGCGTCAGCCGCGGCGCCCTCCTGCCCCCTGAACCGAACGTCGGAGATGAGCCCGCTGCCTGACGGATCGGTGTTCGGCAGCCACATTCCGAAGGTTCTAACGCCGTTGGCGAGCGGCGAGGCAAACGCGTAGCGGCTGTAGACGAACTGCAGCGTCGAGATCTGTCCGTCGGTGAGGCATGCGGCTGCCGTCGTGTCGGCTGGATCCGGATCCACGTTGTTCGGGCACCGCTTCGAGGCCCAGGGCTGGCGTCCGCTGGCGCCCTGCTTCACGTCGAAGATCGCGCGGCACGCCATGTAGTTGCTGATGATCCCGTCGGCAAGGCCATCGAGGCCGTCGCACTGGCGCATGAACTCGCCGCGGATGGCGTTCACCTTGGCGCGCGTCACCCAATTGGCGAGCGGCTTTTCCTGACTTCGAATCAATCCCGGCGCGAGCATCAGCGACGAGAAGTTGACGATGGGCACGTTGGCGATGATGCCATCGTAGTCGTCTGGATATCGCTGCGCGACGGTGAGCGCTTCGCGGCCGCCCTGCGACGTACCGATGTAGTAGTTGACGGCCGGCTTCCGCCCGTACATCCGCTCGACCAGGACCATCGCGGCGTCATGCGTCTTCTTCATCTGCATGTAGCCGAGGTTCCTGATGGCTTCATCGACGAGCGCCCACTCCGGCGCATCCTTGATCCCGTGGCCAGAGTCGCTGCCGTAGGTCAGAACGCCTTGCGCCGGCCCGACCGATCCACCACGCCCGCCGGTGAGTCCTGGAATGATGCCGTTCATCCCGCCGCCACCGAGCTGCGCGGCGCGCAGCGTCCACGACGCGGGAAAGGCGACGCGGAAGTTGATGGGCCTCGCCGCAGGATCGACTGGGGCCATCGCGCCGTCGACCGTGCAATAGCCTGGCGTCGTGTCAGTGGCGGCCGTCCATTTCGGTTCGCTCAGGCTGACGCTCGAGACCGGTTCGCCGAGCGCGCCGGCCGGAACCGTCGAACCGAGCTTCGTGGCCGAGCAATCCGCTTCGGTGATCGTCTTGCGCTCGCCGATGTCGGGCAACGGTGCCGCCGAGGCCTGAGGGGCGCTTTGGGCGGTCAGGTCAGCACCAGGCAGTGCCGGTAGGCCGGCCGCAGCGAGAATTGAAGCGAGCACGAGCTTCGAGATCGAGTTCATCGTCATGAGTAGGGCTCAGGGCTCAGGGCTCAGGGCTCAGGCAAGAGCTTCGAGATCTTACTCGAAGGTCTTCTCAGGTCCTGAGCCTTGAGCCCTGGGCCCTGAGCCCAACGATAGAATAGAGCCGTGACCTCCTCCCGCACGCAGGTGGGCATCGTCGGCGCGGGCCCCGCCGGCTTGATGCTCGGGCAGCTGCTACACCTCCAGGGCATCGACTCGGTGATCCTCGAGAACCGTAGCCGTCAGTACGTCGTCGAACGGGTGCGCGCGGGCGTGCTCGAGCAGGGGACGGTCGATCTGATGCGCGAGGTCGGCGTCGGCGGGCGGCTCGCGCGCGAGGGCATGCGGCACGACGGCATCTATCTCGCCTTCAGTGGCTCGCGGCACCGAATCGACATGGCCGACCTGACCGGCGGGCGCGCGATCACCATCTACGGACAGAACGAGGTCGTCCACGATCTCATCGAAGCGCGCCTCGAGACCGGGCGGCCGCTGCACTTCGAGGTCGAAGGAGTGAGCGTGCATGACCTCGAGTCGCGCGCGCCGGCCATCCGCTACCAGGCTGGCGGTGCGGCACACGAGCTGCGGTGCGACGTCATCGCGGGCTGCGATGGATTCCATGGCATCTGTCGGCCATCGATCCCCGCCAGCCAGCTTCGCATCTACGAGCGCGTGTATCCCTTCGGGTGGCTGGGCATCCTGGCGGAGGCAGGCGCCCTCCTCTCACGAGCTCGTCTACAGCCTGCACGAGCAGGGCTTCGCGCTGTTCAGCATGCGTTCGCCGCAGGTCACGCGCCTCTACCTGCAGTGCGCGCCGGACGAAGACCTCTCGCAGTGGAGCGATGAACGCATCTGGTCCGAGCTCCGCACGCGCCTGTCGACCGACGATGGGTGGAGGCCGAACGAGGGGCCGATCTTCCAGAAGGGCGTGACCGGGATGCGGAGCTTCGTCGCCGAACCGATGCGCTTCGGCCGCCTCTTCCTTGCCGGAGACGCGGCACACATCGTGCCCCCGACGGGCGCCAAGGGCCTGAACCTGGCAATGGCCGACGTCTATCGGCTTTCGGGCGCGCTGGCCGAGTTCTATCGCTCGGGCAGCGAGCGCCTGCTCGACCGTTACTCCGAGCGCGCCCTCGGCCGGACATGGCGCGCACAGCGCTTTTCGTGGTGGATGACGTCGATGCTGCATCGATCGGGCGGCGACAACCCCTTCGACGACCGGCGGCAGCTCGCCGAACTGGAGTACCTTGTCAGCTCGTGCGCGGCCATGACGAGCCTCGCCGAGAACTACACCGGGGCACCCCTTGAAACCTGAGAGAGGAAGCCTGAGAGAAGAAGCATGAGAGAGGCGGCATGAGCGCGCTCACGACACTTCCCGACGCCATCTCGCGTTTCGTGCGCCCGGGCCACCGTGTCGCGCTCGAGGGCTTTACCCACCTCATCCCCTTTGCCGCCGGCCACGAGATCATCCGGCAGGGCATCTCGGATCTGACGCTCGTTCGCATGACGCCGGACCTGCTCTACGACCAGATGATCGGCAGCGGCTGCGCGCGCAAGCTCGTCTTCTCGTGGGGCGGCAATCCGGGCGTCGGCTCGTTGCACCGCTTCCGCGACGCAGTCGAACGCGGCTGGCCGCGGCCGCTCGAGATCGAAGAGCACAGCCACTCGGCGATGGCGCACGCCTACGCAGCCGGCGCCGCCGGGATGCCGTGCGCCGTCTTCCGCGGATATCGCGGGTCGGATCTCGCGAAGGTCAACCCCAACATCAAGTTCATTACGTGCCCATTCACCGGCGAGGAGCTCGCAGTGGTGCCGGCGCATCGGCCGGATGTGACGATCGTCCACGCACAGAAGGCCGATCGCGCCGGCAACGTGCTGCTCGAAGGCATCATCGGCGTGCAGAAGGAGGCGGTCCTGGCTGCGCGGACGGCGATCGTGACCGTCGAGGAGATCGTCGATCGCTTCGAAGGCCTCGGCACGAACGCCGTGATCCTTCCCTCGTGGACCGTACACGCGATCGTCGCCGTGCCGGGTGGAGCGCATCCGTCCTACGCGCACGGCTACTACGCGCGTGACAACGCGTTCTACGTTGCCTGGGATGCGATCTCGCGAGATCGTGACAGTTTTCAGCGCTGGATCCAGGAGCATGTGATGGAGTCGCGGCCCGAAACGTTCAAGGTGCGCGCCCGGGCAACCGCCGCGACAGGTCGGGCATGACGAGCGCACCCTACTCCGCCGCCGAGATGATGACGGTCGCGGCGGCGCGCGCGCTCGGGAACGACGATATCTGCTTTGTCGGCATCGGGCTTCCCTCCGCCGCGTGCAACCTCGCGCGTCTGACCCACGCGCCGCGCCTGACCCTCGTCTACGAATCGGGCACGCTCGAAACCAAACCCACCGTGCTGCCGCTCTCGATCGGCGACGGCGAGCTCTGCGAGACCGCGCTCACGACCGTCTCGGTGCCGGAGATGTTCCAATACTGGCTGCAGGGCGGACGCATCTCCGTCGGATTCCTCGGCGGCGCCCAGATCGATCGCTTCGGCAACCTGAACAGCACCGTGATTGGCCCCTACGAGAAGCCGAAGGTCCGGCTACCCGGGAGCGGCGGCGCGACCGAGATCGCCACAGGGTGCCAGCGCATCTACGTCGTGATGCGCCACAACCCGCGGGCGTTCGTCGACAAGCTGGCCTTCGTGACCTCGCTCGGCCACGGCGTAACCGGCCGCGAGCGTCGGGCGATGGGGATCGCAACCGAGGGCCCGGTGCTCGTCGTGACCGATCTGTGCACGATGACCCCCGATCCAGAGACGAAGGAGTTCGAGGTGGTGAGCCTCCATCCCGGCGTCACGCGCGAGCAGGTACGAGAGAATACCGGCTGGAGCGTCCACTTCGCCGGCAGCGTCGCCGAAACGCCGGCGCCGCACACCCATGAGCTCGAGGCGCTGAGAGACCTGAACGCCCGGACCGCGCGCGCGCACGGTACGGTTGCTGGAGAATAGTTGCGAGCACTCGGAGAGGTCCGGCTGAAGCCGGACACTACGAGTGTCGGCCGAAGCCGAATGACATGGAATTCGTGGTGTCTGGCTTCAGCGGGACCACGACACGGAATTCGTAGTGTCCGGCTTTAGCCGGACCATGACACGGAATTCGTAGTGTCCGGCTTTAGCCGGACCGGGACGCGGAATTCGTAGTGTCCGGCTTTAGCCGGACCGGGACGCGGAATTCGTAGTGTCCGGCTTTAGCCGGACCATGACACGGAACTACATGAGCACCCCTGAAACCGGCACGCAGCCGAAACTGCTCTACCCGCCGTACCAGTCGACGATCCGGCGCGCGCCGATGCAGCCGCTCATCAGGCTGCCGCAGAACTTCAGCGACCTGACTGCGCCGGTGTACGGCTATCTTCCGCTCGGCGAGACCGACAACGACCTTACCCGACAGCACGCCGGCGAGCCGCTCGGCGAGCGCATCATCGTCGCGGGACGGGTCGTCGACGAGGATGGCCGGCCCGTGCCGCACACGCTTCTCGAAATCTGGCAATGCAACGCGGCGGGCCGCTACATGCACTCGCGGGACGATCATCCGGCGCCGCTCGACCCAAACTTTTCAGGCGCCGGCCGGATGGTCACCGACGCGCAGGGCCACTACCAGTTCACGACGATCAAGCCCGGCGCGTACCCGTGGCGCAATCACAACAACGCGTGGCGTCCCGCGCACATCCACTTCTCTGTCTTCGGAACGTCTTTTCAATCGCGGCTGGTCACGCAGATGTACTTCCCGAACGACCCGCTGTTTCCGTTCGACCCGATCATGCAGTCGGTCCCGGACGCGCGGGCGCGCGAGCGGCTGGTGTCGAAATTCGATCTGGAGCTGACGATGCCCGAGTGGGCGCTTGGATACCGATTCGATATCGTGCTGAGGGGAAGGGACTCGACGCCGTTCGAGGGGAGGACGTAGAAGAAATGCTGAATGCTGAATGCTGAATGCTGAAGTGAATGCTGAATTCGACATTCAATTCAGCATTCGACATTCAGCATTCAGCATTGCGATCATCCCCCGATGGTGCCGGCCTTCATCTTGTAGTTGCCCTCGGCATCCTGCTCGCGGTACTGCTTGTGGCAGGCCGCGCACGTGCCGCCGATTTCCTTCAACGCGGGCGTAGCGACGGCTGCGTCGACGGGGTCGGTCGCCACGAGCTTTTCGAACGCCTCGATCTTGCCGAGCGATTCCTTGTTCATCTTGATCGCATCGTCTTTCTTGTGAAGGACCCAGAAAGACTGTGTGTCGGCAATCGCCGCTTTCAGTGCGGGCAACTCCTTCCTGACGTCCGCGTACGCGCCGGACGCGAAGGCTTTATTGATCGTTCGAATGGCCGCCCCGGCAGGCTTCATCGCCTTGTCGTACTCTTCGGGGGTCGTCACCTTCGTCTGCGCGACCACGAGCGCGGTCGTGCACGCCATGAGCATCGCCCCTGCATAAACGCCAACACGCATCATCGTCTCCTCCTCGTCGTCTTCCTCGGGGTCTCCTCGGGAGCTTCCCGTTTCCGGCGCAAAAACCCCGCCATTATGTCATGAGAGGCCGCGGTTGCGAGCCTGGCTTATCTCGGCGCCCTGGTGGCGCGCCAGGCGGCCTCGGCGCCCGACGTTTTCGTCGTTCCCGTCAGGATATCGTCCCTCACCCGTGCCGTGTAGGCCGTGCCGCCGACGGTGAAGGTGAGCTCCTCGCCCCGGACGCGGCCGTTCTCGATGTCCGCCGTCCCGAGCGTGCCGCTGACGAGCTGAAACTGCTGTTTGAGCGTCAGCGGTCCCTGCGCGGTCTGCCAGGTGCCATCAACCTTCGCCGGAACGAAATAGAGCAGGACGGTGCACCAGCTCATGCAATCGTCCGAGATCGTCGTCGTCTCGTCGGCCGTCCACTCCTGGATCCCGAACGTGTTGGCCACGATCCGGGTGCCCGGCTTGAGCGCCGCGAACTTGTCCCGGAGCTTTATCAGGTTGTCGGGCAGCAGGAAGAGCGCGAGGACTGTCGCCTGCTGGAATTCCGCCGCATACATGTCGCCCTGGACGAAGGTCGCCTTGTCGCTGACGCCGGCCTTCGCCGCGTTCTTCTTCGAGAGCTCGACCATGTCCGGGTTGTATTCGACGCCGAGGGCCCGCGCACCGCGCTTCGCCGCCGCGATCACGTTGCGCCCGTCGCCGGAGCCCAGATCGACGACGAAGTCCTGGGGCGTGACCTTCGCCACGTCGAGCATTTTTTCCACCGTCGACTCCGGGCTCGGCACCCAGACGACATCCTTGCCGGCCTGTCCGACCTTCGGCTCGTATTGCCCCGTCGCCGGCGGGGCCTGCGTCGTTCCCGTCTGCGCGACGACCACCGCGGGCGCCAGCGCTAACGCCAGGCATGCATTCACGACTGCGTTTGCTACTCTCATCTTCTTCAAAGCTCCCAAAGGTCCGTCCGCTACCTCTGCTGACGCATCTGCATAACGATCACGAATTCTTATCACGATGAACACGACGGAACGATGAGCACGATGAAACCTGGTACAAATCCTTCATCGTGTCCATCGTCTCATCCGCCTTCGCGCGAAGCTACGGCAGACCGCCGAAGCCTTGGCGAAGGCGTCGTGTCCATCGTGCCTAAAAAACCGTGGTTCCGTCGACGCGCCCTCAGAAACCCGCCTTGCACGAGAAACTCGACGCCTCATCCGTGCTCCCCTGGCCCTTGTAGCGCGCGACGAGCGGATATTGGCAGAGCGGCCTGGATCGCACGACCTTGCCGCTCTCGTCGCGCCGGACGGCGTCGAGCACTTCGGGCGCGCGATCCTGCTCCACCCACGCCAACAGGGCATCCAACGGATTGCGCGGTGCAGGACCCGTGCCGCCGCTGCAATGGCCGACGCCTGGCGCCATGAAGAGCCGGATGAAGGCACTGGTTTTCTGCGGCCCGCCCATCTGCTGCTGCACGCGGGTGTAGTAGTCGGTCGTGCCTTCAGCGTAAATGAGTGGATCGGCCCAGCCGTGCCAGAGGATCAGCTTGCCGCCGCGGTCGCGGAACCCGGCGAGATTGGGGTTGTCCGTACCGAGTACGGCACCGAACTGCTCCACGGATTGGTCCCACAACAGTTCGTACGACGCTTGCGTGATCGTCGGCCACTCCCACTTCGGATTCTGCAGGAGGAAGTAACGGAACCAGTCGAGCGTGATGCCAAACGGCCGGGCGGTGAGCGGCGTGCCACCCGTGGCGCTCAGGGCGAAGCCCGCGCCGCGAGGCAGACCGTACCAGAGAAACGATCCATCCTTCCGCTTCGGCCCTTCCCAGATCCTTCTGATCACGGCTGCGTCCGCCTCCGTAATCGCGTCGCACCCGGCTCGCGCGGTTCCGACCAGCGCCTTTGGGTCGTAGGTGCAACGGCGCGGATCCTCGAGCACGCCGTCCTTGACGCCGTCGAGCGTGTCGCACGCCTCGACCGCCGCCGCCGTCGCCCAGTCGAGCTTGCACTGCGGGACGAAGTTCTTCGCCTCGAGCATCACGAGAGGACCCCAGAGTTGTTCGACGTGGAGCTTCGGCCAGTTGATCGCCGGAGCCCCGGACAGGATTCCGTGATAGTCCTCGGGATAGCGCTGCGCTTCGGACAACCCCTGGCGGCCGCCTGTTGAGCATCCGTTGAAGTAGGCGTAGCGCGGCTCCTTGCCGTAGAACTCCCGGGTCAGCGCTTTCCCGGTCACGGTCATCTCGTGAATGCCGATGTACGCGTTGTCGCGGATCGCGTGCCAGTTCAACCGACCCTGCGCGTCGAGCGCAAAGCTGCCGCTGCCGCCTTCATGCCCGGTGTCGGTCGAGCCGGCTGCGTACCCGGAAGCGAGCGGCGCCCGAACGCCATTGGCGCTCCCGCCCGAAAACCCGCCGCCGCCCACGCCCTGGAAGCGGCCGTTCCATCCCGTGAGGGGCAGCCCGATGAATACCTTGATCTGATCGCCGGCAGCCGGATGCGTGACGGTAGCTGTGACACGGCAGGATGCTGACGTCCGTCCGTCGCCTGGATCCGTCACCGCCGCATCGATGGTCGTGTCGGGCAGCACGACCGAGCGCAGGCTCTCGCACGAGCGCACGGGCTCGACGCTGCCAAAGAGCGACTTGGGGGCGGCAGGCGGGGGTCCCTGCTCAGACATACCGGACGAGAGGACTGCGGCCAATACGACGGGCGCGGACATTGCGCCAGCCCGGCCGTTTCGCCAATTCATGACGCGGGAAAGTATATTCGGAAGCCATCGGATACCCTATCAACGGCACTTCTCAGCAGCATGTCCAACCCGCTCTGGCTGGCGATTCTTCAGTCGCTCATCACTATCGGGGCCGTGGTGCTCCTCTGGTCGCTGCACGCGCGCCTCGTCGATCGGCCGGTGTTCACGTGGTGGGCCTGGGCATGGACCTCGTTCGCGATCTATCTCGGCGTAGGTTCGCTGGCCGTGCCTCTCTCGGCAGAATGGACGCTGTCGAAGATCGTCGTCGTGGCGCTGGCCGCCATCTTCGGTTTCCTCACTCCTCCCCTGCTGGTATTCGGCGCCAGAAGCGTGCTGTCGCCGGGCCTGCCGACGCCGCGTGGCCAACGCGTGGGACTCGCGCTCGTGATGGCGTTCAGCGCGGCGACGGTCGCTTTGTCGCTCTGGTGGACCGATCCGCTCGAGAGTTTCTACGTGCGGATCGCGTCGCGCACGCTGACGCTCGCGGCCGCTCTGCTCTACTGCGCGTGGGTGTTCCTGTCACGGTGGGGACAGACTGGTTCGCGCGCCGGCTTGATTACGGGCGGAGTCTGCCTGGTGTACGGTGCGACGCAGAGCCTCTATGGCGCTGCGCTTGTCGCGCGTATCGTTGACGCGTCCGCGCTCGGGCCGGTCGTCGATCCGATAATCGCATGGCGGCCGCAACTCTTCCTGCTCGATCTCGTGAACGTCTACGGGACCTGCATCGGACTCGTGCTGCTCTTCGTCGAAGACTACCAGCAGTCGCGGGAGGCCCTCCAGGAGAGCGTCAGCCGCCGCCAGCAGGTCGCGGGCGAGAATTTCGCGCTGCAAGCCGAGATCGACGTGCGCCGCCGAGCCGAGCTGGCGCTCCAGCGATCCGAGGAGAAGTTCGCCGCGGCCTTTCAGTCGAACCCGTGCGCGATGGCGATCACGCTCTTCGACGAGGGCCGGATCGTCGACGTCAACGAGGTGCTGGTTCGGCAGTCAGGCTACGCACGCCAGGAGCTGATCGGCAGCAACTCCGAGAAGCTTGGATTCTGGGTCGATCCCGAGGAGCGCACGAGCGTTAACGCAGAGCTTGAGGCGCGGGGGCGCGTTGCCACTAGAGAGGTGCGGTGGCGCACCAAGGCCGGCCGGGTGGTGACGGTCCTCTACTCGGCCGACACGCTCGAAGTGGACAACGAGCGGTGCGTGCTTTCGGTCGCCGAGGACATCACCGCGCGCAAGCAAGCCGATGCCACGCACCGCGCGGTCCTCCGCGCGCTGCCGGACTGGATCTTCGTGCTGAGCGCCGATGGCGTCTTCCTGGATTTCCACGCGAAGGATCTCGAGCGGCTGGCGGCGAGGCCCGAGAGCTTCCTGGGCAAGCGCATGCACGAGGTTCTGCCGGGGGACATCGCCGACGGCCTGCTGCGCTGCTTCGAGCGGGCGATGAGCTCCGACGACACGGCGACGCTCGAGTACTCGCTTCCAAGTCAGGGCGAAGTCCGCTTTTTCGAAGCTCGCGTGGTGCGCTGCGACACCGACAAGGTCCTCAGCATCGTCCGCGACATCACCGAGCGGAGGCGCGCCGAGCTGCAGGCGGGCGAGCTGCGCGACGAGCTCGCGCACGTCGGCCGCGTGACGACGCTCGCGGCGCTGACCGGATCGCTGGCGCACGAGATCAACCAGCCGCTGGCGGCCATCATGACCAACGCGCAGGCGGCGACGCGCCTCATCGCCGCGCCGGTTCCCGACCTCGTCGAGCTGCGCGCGGCGCTGGCCGACATCGTCTCGGACAACCAGCGTGCCGCCGAAGTGGTGCGCCGCTTGCGGACGCTCCTCAGGAAGGACACATCGGAGTACGTGCCGGTCGACGTCAACGACAGCGTCGACGAGGTGATCAAGGTGCTGCAGGGAGACATCATGGCCCGTCGGATTGCCCTCACCCTCGAGCTGTCCCGCGGCCTCCCCCGCGTGCTCGGCGACCGCGTTCAGCTGCAGCAGGTCGCCCTCAACCTGCTGATAAACGCGTTCGAAGCGCTCGAAAACGAGGACCGGTCGGCCGCGCGTGTGACGCTGCGGACCCGCGCGGCGGATGGCCTGGTGTTTGTCTCGGTGGTCGACGAGGGCATCGGCCTCACCGACGAGCAGCTGCCGCGCATGTTCGAGCCGTTCTACACGACCAAGCCCGGACGGGATGGGCCTCGGCCTCGCGATCTGCCAGACGATCATGAACGCGCACGATGGAACCGTCGGCGTCGAGAGAAACGCCGGCAAGGGCACGACGTTCTCGTTCAGCCTACCGGCCCTGCCGTCGGATCAAGCTGGTGTAGGCGCCGTCGTTGGAGGGCACGAGAACGCGTGAGCGACACTAGGCGAGCGGTGCAACGAGAGGACGACGGAGATAACGGGTTCACCACGAAGACACGGAGACGAACGGAGACGCACGGAGGCAGTCGAGCAGCGTCGACCAGCAGACCGGTCGCGTCGCCGGCCGAACGGCCGGCGAGTGGCATCGGGAGAGCGGCGCAACTCAAAGCACACTGTGTGTTTCTCGGTGCTTTGAGTTGTGCCGCTCTCTCGATGCCGCCCGCGCTTCGCGCGGCGCGACCGGTCCTTCGTTCGTCTCCGTTCGTCTCCGTGTCTTCGTGGTGAATCCGTTGCCTCCGTCCGCTCCGAGGCTCGGCCAGTTGCCTCTGTCGGCTCGGAGGCTCGAGCGCCTTCACTCAGCCCTGAGAAGCGCGGTCGGATCCGTGCGTGACGCGGTGCGGGCGGGAAGGAACGTGGCGAGGGCGGCCACGATCAGCATGAGAGCTGCTGCTGCCCCGAGCACGGCCGGATCGGACGGGGCCGTGCCGACGAGCATCGACTGCAGCCAGCGGCCGGCAACGACGGCTAGCGCGCAGCCGCACAGCACGCCGACAGCGGCAAGACGGCACGCTTCGCGCAGAATCATTCCCAGCACGCGGCCCGGTTGGGCGCCGATTGCGATGCGGATCGCCATCTCGCGACGGCGCTCGGCAATGGCGTGCGCGAACACAGCATACAGTCCGATCCCCGCAACGCTCAGCGCCAGCACGCCAAAGAGAGACAGCAACGCCGTACCGAGACGCCACGGCTGCATCTGTCGCGCGAGGAGGTCCTTGTAGGGGCGGACTTCGACAAACGGCAAATCCGTGCGGCCGTCGACGACCGCGCGACGAATCGGCGCGATGAGGCTGTCGGCCGCGACTGACGTCCGAATCAGGAGGCCCTGGATCCCTGGACCAGGGCCGACGCCAGCAGGCGGGCCTGGCACCTGCGAGAACGGCACGTAGTACTGCATCAAGCGATCTTCGACGCCGCTCGGGACGACCGACCGCTGGCGGACGTCGCGGGCGACGCCGACGACCTCCCGGCACGCCACCGTGGTGGGCGGCCCGGGCGGACCGGCCGCGGTCATGGGATCGAACGACGGATCGAATCCAATCCGGATGCACTTGCCGAGCGCGCTCGCGCCGGGCCACACCGTGCGTGCCATGGTCTGATTGACGATGACAACCGGCGCGCTCCGCTCGTCGTCTGGTGTGAATCGCCGGCCCTGCACGATCTCGATGCCGAGAATCTCGAAAAACTCCGGCGTCGCCGCAATCAAATACGGCAACTGACCGTTGACGCTCGGCGATTCGGCCATCCCCGGCACACCGATTGGCGGCACGGTAAATCCGGTAAACGGCATTGACTGGACCACGGTCGCCGACTCGACGCCGGGCATCGAGCGGACTCGTTCGAGCGCCCCCTGAAGATCGCGGCCTGTTCGGCAACGGGTCGCGGCCCGGGCTCGAAACCGACCAGCACGACGTCGCTGAGGCGCATGCCAAAGTCCTGCGCCCGCAGGTTGAACAGGCTGCGTCCGAACATGCCGGCGCCTGCGATCAACACGACCGACAGGGTCGTCTGCACGAGCAGCAGCATCGGGTACGCCCGGCTGCGGCGCGCACCGCTGCCGGCGCCCGAGAGGTCTCCTGATCGGACGTGACGAGGCAACTGCAGCAGGCCGACGAACGCCGCGAGCGCGAGCGCCGCGACACCTGCGACAAACGCCAACAGGACAGTGCGGAGCGTCAGGCCTTCGTTCTCGATCACGCCGGCCAGCAGCAGCCGCCGGACCGCCTCGCCGATCCAGGATGAGAGCACGAGCGCGCCGGCCGTCGCCATCGACGCCAGGATCGTGGCTTCGAGCAGCACCCGGGCGAAGAGGCGCCCGCGTGTCGCGCCGAGTGCCGCCCGGATGGCCGACTCGCGCCGGCGGCGTGTGCCGCGGACGAGGAGCAGCGTCGCCGCGTTCGCCAGGCCGATGACGAGGACGAGGACCGACACACCCGCAAGGGCAAACGCGATGCGCCGTTCCGTTGGTGCGACGTCGCCTCCGTCGAGGCCCCCGAGGACGACGAGCGACACGCGGCGTTCGAGAGCCGCGCTCGCCTGCTGCGCCGCCGCGGCATCCTCGCCCGCCTCGACGCGCGCGATGATGCTCACGAAGTTGCGGAACGAATCCCGGTTCCAGCCCGGAACGTCGCGCATGGCGGCGGCAAACGGCACCCATACGTCGACGCGCGTCGCGGAATGGCCGCTGAAGCCCGGCGGCATGACGCCCGACACGACGTACTCGATCCGGTTGACGGTGACATGACGCCCAAGCACGCCGGGATCGCCGCCGAACGCGGTCCGCCAGAACGCATGGCTGATGACGGCCGTGGCGCTCGAGACCTCGTCATCCGCCGGTTCGATCACGCGACCGAGCTGCGGGACGGCGCCGAGGACGGCGAAGTACGAGCCCGACACCAGCATCGCGTCGGCGCGCATCTGCTCCGCCGATACTACGACCGTCGTGGACGTCCTCCGCCAGGCCGCAACTCGCGCCAGCGCCGGCGCGTGCTCGCGTATCGTGTCGAACGCGACATACGACGTCGAGGTCATCCCCGCCCCGCGCGCGGCGTCGCCGGGCACCCCAAAGGCGAGCGTGAACAGACGGTCGGGACGAACGACGTGACGGGCGGGAGTCAGAATCGCGCGGTCGATGAGCCCGAACACCGCGAGGTTGGCGCCCGTCGCCACTGCGAGCAGGAGCACGGTGGCGAACGTCGTGACGGGCGTCGCCAGGAGGGAGCGGACGGCGTCGATCAAGTCGGAGCGGAGGCGTTCAAGCATGAGGTCTGTGACTCATGCCTTTCATTCAGCGGACAGTCAACCAGAGTTCCAAAAACTCTCCAGAGCCAAGCGTCGGGAATACTCATCGTGCTCATCGTGGCCGTGCCATCGTGCCGGTGCCGTCGGCCCCGTGCCAGCCGTCAACCGACAGCGCTTCAGGCAAAGTGGACCCACAACCCAATCGTGAAGAGCGCCAGCGCAATGGTCGCCACCAGCTGCATCGTGAACACCGAGCGGGCGACCCCGGCGGCCGGCCGGTACGGCTGGTCGAGCGTGGCAAACGTCAGGCCTCGCAGCTTGGCCATCGACTCGGGCGCTGTGGCGAGCGAGCCCGCAATCAGAATCACCACGCTGACGACGAACAACAGGACGGCGAAGTGAAGGAAGTTGATGGTGATCAGGCCGGACAGGAGCCGTGACCCCGACACGAGCGCGCTGCCGCGATTCAGCTCGACGAGAAAGCGCGCGGCCCCGAGCACCGCGCCCACAACGAGCGACGCGATGGCGCCGAAGCGATTGGCACGCGGCCAGAAGACGCCAACCAGGAACACCGCGGCGATGGGCGGACTGATATACGCCTGCACGCTCTGCAGGTAGATGTACACCTCGGAGCTCAAGTACTTGATGAACGGGACCCAGAGCATGCTGAGGCCGACCATCACCACCGTCACGATCCGCCCGACGCCGACGAGCTGCTTCTCGGACGCGTCAGGCCTGACTTTCTTGTAGACGTCGAAGGTCACGAGCGTCGATGCGGAGTTGAATGTCGCCGCGAGCGACGACATGAGCGCCGCCATCAAAGCCGCGACCATGAACCCGACGAGGCCCGTGGGCAGCAGCCGGAGGACGAGGGTCGGGTACGCCGCATCCCCGTCGATGTCCGGATAGAGCGCCCTCGCGATGAGCCCCGGCAGGACGAGGACGAAGACGGGCAGGATCTTCAGGAGGCCGCAGAGCAGCGCGCCGCCGCGAGCGTGCGCCTCGTTCTTGGCCCCGAGCACCCGCTGCACGATCATTTGATCGGTGCACCAGTACCAGATGCCGAGGATGGGTGCGCCAAAGAAGATGCCGGTCCACGGGAACGCCGCGTCCGAGGACGGCTTGATCATGTGGAAGTAGTCGGGCGGCAGCGCCGCGCGCAGACCGGCCATCCCCCCGACCTCGCCGAGCCCGATGATGGTGAGCGTGGCCGCGCCGAGCAGCAGCACCACCGCCTGCAGCAGCTCGGTGTAGATCACCGCCGCCAGGCCGCCGAAGACCGTGTACACGCCCGTAGTCACGACCATCACCGTCGCCGACGTGATGAAGTCCCAGCCGAGCACCGCCTGCAGCACGAGCGCGCCGGCATAGAGCGAGACGGAAATCTTCGTGACGACGTAGGCGATGACCGAAACCGTCGTCAGATACCAGCGGCACGCAGGACCGTAGCGGCGCTCGAGAAACTCGGGCATGGTGTAGACGCCGCTGCGGAGATAGAACGGCACGAAGACCCACGCCAGGATCATCCCCATGAAGACGGCGAGCCACTCGAAGGACCCGACCGCGAGCCCGGAGCTCGCGCCCGAACCCGCCAGCCCGATGAAGTGCTCGCTCGAGATGTTCGACGCAAAGAGCGACGCGCCAACCGCGATCCACCCGACGCTGCGGTCGGCGAGGAAGTAACTCTTGCTCGTCTTCGCGCGACGAAAGAAGTACGCCCCGATGCCGAACACAACGACGAAGTAGGCGACGAGGATGGTGATGTCGATGATGTGCATGGGGTGGTCTCGGAGGTCAGGGATCAGAGACAGGGCTCAGGGGTCGGGGATCTGCGGTCAGACGGGAGTCTGCCGATTGATTGGTCCAAGGTCTTCCTGATCCCTGATCCCCGATCTCTGATTCACGAAAACTCCGTCTACTTACAGGCGCCCTCGCCCTGATGAACGTAGTAGCTCTTGAACTTCGGTGACTTCTGATCCATGCAGCCTGAAAGGTTGAGAACTTCGATCTTTCGGAACTCGGTCGGATGACTCTCGCCCTGGATCGCGATGTAACCCTCCGTGAGGAGCGTTCCGTCGACCTTCACGGCGGGATCGAACTTGTTCACCTCGCCGCCGCCGATGGTCGGCTTGTCGTACTCCAGGACGGTCTGCCCTTCCACTTTGTGCGTCAGGTGCTCGCCGCCGCGCACCTCGACCTCGACGCGCACCCACTGATCGCCGGCGTAGGTCTGGGATTTGGAATTCATGCAGTGGCCCTTCACCATCGTGCCGTTGATGAAGACCTGTGTTCCCGGAGAGCACATGTTCGCCGTCGAGCGGGGCTTCCCGTTCGGCAGCCCGCCGAGGAGCTGGACCTCGACCGAGATCGGGAAATCCTGGTCCTTCCCCATCGACTGCGGAGACTGGCTGTGGAGCATCAGGCCGTTGTTGCGGGTCGCCCATTCGGGGCCGCCGGCCGCCTGCTCGCCGATGAAGCGGTACTCGGCGGCGACGATGTAGTACGAAAACTTCTGGCGCTCGTAGAAGAGATGACCGAACTTGCTGTCGAACGTGGCGTACTTGTCGTAAGACGCCTGGAGGTTGCCGTTGACGACACGGAAGGTGTCAGCGTAGTTTTCTCCGAGCGGGTAGCCGGTGATCTTCGGGTTCCAGCCGTCAAGGTTCTTGCCGTTGAAGAGTTGGATCCAGTCGCGCTTGTCGGCCTGCGGCGGGCCGGAGGCGAGCAGGCTGACGAACGCCAGGATCGGCAGGGCCAGCAGGCATCCGGCAAGTGCGTTGCGTGTCGTCCGTTGCACAAGCATGTCTCTACCTCACTCAATGCTCGCGGGGCCCACCCCCGCTCGCTCTCGCGCGGCGACTTCCGCCTTCGCCAAGGCTTCGGCGGACCGCCGTAGCTTTAGCGGAGGCTGGTCGCGCCGCGCTCGGGCCGCAGGCGCTGCCGAGACTGCACCCACTCTCATCTCAACATCAGTCCGGCACGACCAAGCGAACTCATCCGGCTTTCGTGATAGCGTGCAGGATACTCGGAGGGCTTATGAGAGTCACGCGACTTCGTGCGGCAGCGTCCGGGGCCTTTCTCATTGCGGCAGCGGCATCGATCTCGAGCCAGCAACCCAAGATCGGTTACGACGACACGCCGATGCAGCCGAACGGCAAGTGGCACGTGCACGACGGCGCGCGGCCGCAGCCGAAGATGGTGACGCCGGGCGCGACACCCGGCGCCGCTCCGGCAGACGCGACGGTCCTTCTCGGCGCCGGCGCCGACGCGAGCGCCTGGAAAATGTCGGCTGACGGCTCGGCGGTGACCTGGCCGATGCAGGACGGCGTCCTGCAGTCCGGCAAGGGGATGATCGAGACGAAAGCGCAGTTCACCGACTTCCAGCTCCACGTCGAGTTCGCGACGCCGAAGGAAGTCAAGGGGGACAGCCAGGGCCGCGGCAACAGCGGCGTCTTCCTCCTCGGTCAATTCGAGGTACAGGTCCTCGACAGCTATAACAATCCCACCTACCCCGACGGCCAGGCGTCGGCGATGTACGGCCAGTATCCGCCGCTCGTGAACGCCTCGCGGCCACCTGGTGAGTGGCAGGCCTACGACATCATCTTCACGGCGCCGCGGTTCACCGCGCGGCAAACTCGACAAGCCCGCCGTCGTCACCGTCATCCACAACGGCATCGTCGTCCATAACGCGACGGCCTATCTCGGGCCGACGGCCCACAAGGTCATCAACCCCTATGTGCCAGAAAGCGCGAGGGGCCCGATCCGGTTGCAGGATCACGGGAACCCCGTGCGGTTCCGCAACATCTGGATTCGCGCAATCAAGGGGTACGACGAGACGTAATCAGGGATCAGGGATCATGGGATCAGGGATCAGAAGAGCTTAGGGTGTTTGGTCCAAGCGTTTGCCTGATCCCAGCTCCCTGATCCCTGATCCCGATCCCTGGTTTCTTGAACACCCATGCACAACCGCCGGCTCCTGTTCGGACTCGGGATCGGGGCGCTACTCCTCACCCTGACGTGGGGGCTGGCCGGCGGTGCCGCGCGGACGGCGGCGCAGTCTTCCTTCGCCGCGCAGGTCGCGGCGCTCTCCGAGCCGGCTGGCTACTTCGATACCGACAATCTCATCTCCAACGAGCGCTCGTATCTGGACGTCGTTCCGGACCTGAAGAAGCGCGGCGTCAAGGGGGGCGCGTACGTCGGCGTCGGGCCCGATCAGAACTTCTCCTACATCGCCGCGGTCCGGCCCGAGGTCGTCTTCATCCTTGACGTCAGGCGCGACAACCTGCTGCTTCATCTGCTTTTCAAGTCGCTGTTCACGCTGGCGCGAACGCGCGTCGAGTACCTCGCGATGCTGCTCGGACGGCCCGTGCCTGCCGACGCAGAGAACTGGCGTAACGCGTCCCTCGACAAGGTCGTGTCGCACGTCGAGGCGACTGCGCTCGACGCGCGCGCGGTCACGGTCCTCCGCACCCGCGTGGACGAGGCGATCACGAAGACCGACCTGCCCCTCGCACGCGAGGATTTCGCGACCATCGATCGCTTCCACCGCCGCTTCATCGAGGCCGGCGTCGGGCTGCGCTTTCAATCGACCGGACGGCCGCCGCAAAGCCACTACCCGACCTACCGCGACCTGCTGCTCGCCACCGACGGGCTCGGCGAGCACAGCAACTACCTCGCGTCCGAGGAGTCGTTTCAGTTCATCAAGTCGCTGCAGCAGCGCGACCTCGTGATTCCCGTCGTCGGCGACCTGAGCGGCCCGCGCGCGCTCGCCGCGATCGGCTCGCTCCTCCGCCAGCGTGGCCAGCGCCTCTCGGCGATCTATGCCTCGAATGTCGAGTTCTATCTGTTCGGCGACGGACGCTTCGACCGCTTCGTCGGCAATCTCACCGGTATGCCGCGCGCCGAGCACGGCGTCGTCATCCGATCCATCTTCGGCCGCTACGCGAGGTACGGCGGCAGCAGCTCGTCGCACCTGCAGTCGGTCAACGAGCTCGTCGCAGGCTTTGCGAAGGGCCGATTTCGAGACTACGGCGATCTCATCGACGGGCGGTAGCAGGTTTCGCTGTTGGAGACACAATGACTAATAGGCGTTCGCTTGTCAGGTTGGTGCTCGCGGTTGTGGCCTTCGTCCGACGGGTAGTCAAGCGATGGGCATCGCCCGGATCTGGACCGTTCTTTGCGGGCTGCTGACAATGCAGGCGCCTGAGCCTTGAGCCCTGAGGCCTGAGCCTGCTAGGATCAAGGCATATGTCCCGATCTTCTCTTCAGATTTCTCTTCCCCGCTGGATCGTTCAGGCCGCTTTCGGTATCGCGCTGGTTACCGGGCTCAGTTTCGCGCTCGGAGCAGCCCCCCCGCCGGCGCCGCAGGCGCAGGCCGTCGGCGCCAGCGCCAAGGGCGGATGCGAGCCTGGCTTCAGCGGGTCGCCCGACACGAAGTGCGAGGACGTCAACGAGTGCGCGATCAGCAACGGCGGGTGCCATCGGCTGACGGGGTGCGAGAACACGCCCGGCTCGCGCACGTGCGGCGGCTGTCCGAAGGACTACAAGGGGGATGGCTACGTCGGCTGCTTCGACGTGAACGAATGCTCGAGTCCTGACTGCAGCGATCGCCTGCCCTCGGGCTCGGACGATGCGCCGCCGCCGGCGGTGACGACCTCCGGCGACGTGACCGTCGCGGCGACGTCGGCCAAGGGCGCGGCTGCGACCTTCACGGCCGCGGCCAAGGATAGCGTCGACGGCACGCGGCCGGTGAACTGCATGCCCCTCTCGGGGTCGGTCTTCAAGGTCGGCAAGACGACCGTCACGTGCTGGGCATTCAACAAGCGCGGCAAGATCGGCCGGACCACGCTCACCGTCAACGTAACGCAGTAGGGAACGGCGGCCCGTCGGATCCGGGTCCGGCTTGAGCCGGACACCACGACCGTTGGCCCGATCCTTTCGAGGACGGCCCGCTCCGGCACCCCGCCGGCGCGCCCGCGGCGACCTCTCTGTTCATACAACCCTCATCCTTTTGGAGTCCGCCCTCACGACTCGGCGGCGGCTCCGGTTCTAATCTGTCGTCGAGGTGACACATGAGACAGAGCGATAGCCGGAGGAGTCAGCGTCGGAGAGCGGTACTCGGTTTCGTCTTGTGCGGCAGCCTGGCGGCCGCCGCGCCTGCACGGGGCCAAGATCTACCACCGGGCGTCACCAACATCGTCAACATGAGCGGTCCCCGCATCGGACTGACCGTCCTCAACCAGGAAAGCGTGGACACGTTGCTCGAGGAAAAGGGCATTGCCATCCGGCCGGTCGTCTCGCAGTTCGGCTGGCAGTTCGAGCGACGACTTTATACGAATGGTGACGGCGTCACGATGCTGACCGAGTGGGTGCCGCTCATCTCGGGGCTGGATCAGGGCGTCGCGCTGCCGTCGCTGAACTGGCTGGTCGGTCTCCGGACCAACGCCGGCACCGAGTTCGCTATTGGTCCGAACCTCACGCCTCTCGGCGTCGGTCTCGTCGTGGCGGCAGGCGTCACTGTACGGACGGGGGCACTGCACGTGCCCTTCAACGTCGCGGTGGCCACATCGAAGTCCGGAGCGCGCGTCACCGTCCTGACCGGCTTCAACGTCAGGCGCCGGTAGTGAGCGATGACGCGGGAACTGGCGCGGGAGCTTACTTTACAACGAGCGTGCCGCGCATCCCGGCGGCGAAGTGCCCGGGGAACGTGCACAGGAAGTTGTAGGTGCCCGGCGCGGTCGGCACTTTGACGGTCACTTCCACAGTCTCACCCGGTCCGGCGAGCCCCGTCGCGGCCAGCACTTGATCCTTCATATCGGGCGGGATGAAGTCGGTCGCGCGCGCCATGGCGGCGGCGTTGGCGAATTCGAGCGTCTTGGCCGTCAGCTTGAGCAGCACGAAGTTGTGCGCCATGGCTATTTTCGGAAGCGTGCCCTTCGACACGAGCCTGACGCGCAGAGTCTCGCCCGGCTTTGCGGCGATCGTGGTCACGTTGTACTTCATGTCGTCGCCGCCGATAATCTCGACGGTACGGGCGGAGGACGCTGGCTTGGCTTGATCAACGGCGGGGGAGGCCGGCGATGCGGGGGCCGAGAGCAAAACCACAGCCACGAGCGATGCAAGCAACATGTTGAGACTCCTCGAAGAAGATGTGTGCGTGTCTTTGTGAAGATACTACAAGCTGTCTCATAAACAGCGCGAACGAGCGGAAGCGAGTGAGCCACGCGAGCGGAGCGGGGCGTCGGGGTCCCCGCGAGCGAGCGTGTAAGGGGGTCCGGGGGACAAAGTCCCCCGGATGAGACTAGCGCGGCCACTCGAGCGTTTCGGGGACGGCGTCGGCTGACAGCGTGACGATCGCGTACTCGACTGTCACCCGGGTCGCCGCCGGAATCCACCGGAACGCGGGCACGTCGAACAGCCGCCCTCGCTCAATCATCTCACGGCGGGTCTCAGGAAAGGGAGAGGCGCCGAACTCCATGCCCCTGGCCAGGGTGGAGCCGTTCCACGGCGGCTGAGGCCGGCTGGCGTTCTCCTCCCAGATGCCCATCCACGGAAAGTCGGCGCGGCGCCAGACGTAGCCGAATGCCAGCCCGGCAGCCGGCGAAAACGCCACGAAAAAAGCGGTGTCTCGCCGCAGGTCCATGAGGTGAGCGGTGTAGGCGCTCGAGGCTGGAGCCGCGCTCGAGCGCCTCAGGTCGGCTGTTCCGCCGACGGGACGAGGCGCATCGGGCCAGTCGAACTCGGCTCCCGGGACGAGGTAGTCGGCGCTCCCGAAGGGCCGCTCGAACACCTTTGAACGGGTGGCCGAGGCGCGAAACTCGGTCACGCCCTTCTCGAGGAACGGCGGCCCGAGCGTCACGTGCTCGGTCCAGCCCAGGGGACGGTCGACGCCGGACAGGTTCTCGACGCTCTCCTCGACCCGCACGACACGG
The DNA here is from genome assembly GCA_963839705.1 of uncultured Acidobacteriota bacterium. GTDB lineage: Bacteria > Acidobacteriota > Vicinamibacteria > Vicinamibacterales > 2-12-FULL-66-21 > DATBJJ01. The sequence goes on along the minus strand of CAWIWL010000012.1, from coordinate 1,696,830 downwards.
CCGGACAGATGAATCCGGCGCTCGACCCTCAGGTTCGCCAGCGGCAGCAGCGCCCGCTGCACCAGCGTCTGACCCGACAGCTCCAGATCGTACCTTCACGAGCGACGCCTCGCCGTGCACCGGCAGCCCGGCGGCGGCCTCCGCGTCCGACGGCCCTCCGAAAATGTCCAGGCACAGGTTGTGGCCCATGATGCCGGCGAGGAGCGACGCGTCTACTCCGCCGCCGTACTGCGCGTGCACGGCGTGCTCGTAGGTCGACGGCTCGATCGAGGGCCACGGAGGCGTCCACAGCGGGCTGACGCCCGACGCCTTGTCCAGGATCTCGGCGATGTGACCACCCTCCCTGAGGACCGTCACGCGCAGGACATCGTTTTCGAGCCGCGCGGCGCGCCGGCCGCGATAGAGTGCGGGTGACATAGCGGGGGTATTATGCCGGGCGCGCGCGCACGCGCAGCGGGTTCGCACACGCTGCCAGGCATTTCGCGCCGCGCAACGCCGAGCCGGCGGGAATCGCTCGCGCAAATGGCTCTGCGACCTCGGTTTTTACGGGTCAACGGCGTGCCTTACAGAGATTTAGGTGGGATCCGTCAGGGCTGCGGGCGTTTCTCTCAGCGAAATGGCGGCCGGCCACTTCAATGCACTTGAAGTGACGATTGCCGAGGTTATATCGTCGGCCACTGAAGATTGCGGACCGCGGACAAAACCAACGAGCCACGGACCACACGGACCACGGACAACCGGGCCACGGACGACACGGATAGCACGGATCAAGGACGGAGCTGATGCTGGATCGAGCGCAGGTCAAGGGTGCGATAGACGCGGGTGGCGGAATGCTGCGGCTCGAGCCGAGCTGGGTGCCTCGTTCTTTCATGATCCCCGGCGAACGCCTGAAGCTGCACCCGCGGGATTTGTACGCGTTCGGTGGTCACCGGGGCGGCATCAACGAGCGATGGTTTTCTTCGACGACCAACGCCGACAACGGGCCCGGGACGCCCGCAGACGAGGGGCTCAGCTACGTCAGGCTCGACAACGGGAGCCGCTTCCTCCTCAAGGAAGCGGTCGAGAAAGCCGGCGATCTGCTGCTCGGCTCGGCGGTGATGGAGCGTGAGAAGGGGTGGAACCTTCTCTGCAAGTTCTTCGACAACATGGGGCCGATTCCCCATCACATGCACCAGACTGACGCGCAGGCGAAGCTCGTCGGCCGCAAGGGCAAGCCCGAGGCGTACCATTTCCCGCCGCAGTACAACAAGACCGACAACAATTTTCCCCACACGTTCATGGGCCTCGAGCCGGGCACGACCAAGGCCGACGTGCGGCGCTGCCTCGAGAACTGGAACAAGGGCGACAACGGCATCCTCTTTCTGTCGCGGGCCTTCCGGCTCGAGCCGGGCACGGGATGGCAGATCGACCCCGGCATTCTCCACGCGCCCGGGTCGCTCGTCACTTACGAGCCGCAGGTCGCGAGCGATGTCTTCGCGATGTTCCAGTCCGAGGTCGAAGGGCGCATCACGCCGTGGGCGCTGATGACGAAGGACGTCCTGCCCCAGTATCACCAGGATCTCGACTATCTGGTCGAGCTCCTCGACTGGGACGCGAACGTCAACCCGACCTTCGCCGCCGACAATCGCTGCTTCCCCAAGCCCGTGAAGCCGTTCGCACAGACCGAACCCGAGGGCTATCGCGAGCAGTGGATCACTTACGGCACGGGCTGGTACTCGGCCAAGGAACTGACGGTCCTCCCGAAACGAACCGTGACGATCAGGGACGCCGCTGCGTACGGCATCATCCTGACCCAGGGCTACGGGCGCTTCGGCACGCTGCCCGTGTCGACCCCGTCGATGATCCGGTTCGGCCAGATGACGGAAGACGAGCTGTTCGTGACTGAGGGCGCGGCTTTGCAGGGCGTCAAGATCGAGAACCTGAGCGCGACCGATCCGCTGGTCATCCTGAAGCACTTCGGACCAGGCAACCCGGATGCTGAGCCGTTGAGAACACGCAAATGAAGAATGACGTTCGCTGGCACGATTCAATCACGAAGACCGCGAAGCTGCGAAGATCACGAAGTCTTGGTTTCGGAATCTGGCTGCACGAGGATCTTCGCGAACTTCGCCGCTTCGCGACCTTCGTGATTGAGCCGTGTCAGTGAAGGATTCGTGCTGGAAGCTGGAAGCTGGAAGCACGAATAAGGATACTGAGAGCTGAAAGCTGAAAGCTGAGAGCTATGCACACATACCCCGCACTTCATAACGCCATGTGGCCGGGACTCGTCGGCAAGGGGCCGGATTCCGAACCCCCGATCGATCTCGAAACGATGCTGAACCTCACTGCGGCCGCCAACGTCGGCGGCGTGAAGTTCGAGGGCGTCGATCTCTTTCTCTTCGACCCGCACGTCAGCATCGACGCGTCCGACGATGACCTGAAGCGGCTGGCCGACCAGGTCGCGTCGCGTCATCTCGTCGTGGGATCGCTCGTAGCGCCGGTCTGGCCGCCGACGGGCGGCGGCTCCGCGATGGGGAGCGCCGACGATCGCAAGAACTTCGTCACGCAGGTCCGCAAGGCCTGCCGGATCGCGAAGAAGCTCAACGACCTCGGCATCCGCAAATACGGTGTCGTCCGAATCGACTCGGCGGCGAGCCCGAGCGAATGGGCGTCGGATCCCGCTGGCAATCAGCAGAAGATCGCGGCGACGTTCCGCGAGGCGTGCGACGTCGCCGAGGAGTTCGGCGAGCGTCTCGCGGCTGAGGGAGAAATCTGCTGGGGCGGCATGCACAGCTGGAAGCGCAACGTGGAACTGCTCGAGCTCGTGAATCGGCCGAAGACGCTCGGCTTCCAGGCCGACATGGCGCACACGCTCCTCTTCACGCTCGGCTACAACGCACCAGAGGATCGCATCCTGCCCGAGGGCTACGACTGGTCGCGGCGCGAGACGCTCGACGAGGCGCTCAAGACGATGACCCACGCGCTCAGGCCGTGGACCATCGACTTTCACGTGGCGCAGAACGACGCGACGGTCAAGGGATCCGGCTCGCACGACAAGACGGGCCGGCACTGCCTGCCGAAGGATCCAAACGGCAAGCTCGACATCGCCCGCCATGCCGGCGCGTGGCTCCGAGACGATTCGGGCAAGGTCACGAAAGCGCTGCGGCACATCTGCTGGGACGGCTGCATGTTTCCGAACGCGACGATGATGCAGGCCTCGACGTGGAACGACGTCCTCGGCGCGATGATTGCCGTGCGCGACGCGCATGGCTGGGATTGATCGTGTGCGCGGTTGACGGCCAATCGCGAAGATCGCGAAGACTCTAAGATCGCGAAGTTTCTGCAGGTCGATTGCTTCGTGAGCATCGTGGTCTTCGCGTCTTCGTGAAATGAAGCCGTCAGCCCGTTCAGGTCTTTTACAGGATTGAAAATGAAAACGCTCAACATCGGCCTCGTGGGCTACGGCTTCATGGGGCGCACGCACTCGAACGCGTTCCTGCAGGCCCCTCGCTATTTCGATCTCCCCTTCGCGCCGGTGCTCAAGGCGCTCTGCGCGCGCAACGCGGATCGCGCGAAGGCGTTCGCGGCCAACTGGGGCTACGAGTCAATCGAGACCGAGTGGCGCAAGCTCGTCGAGCGGAAGGACATCGACCTCATCGACATCGCGAGCACCAACGACACGCACCACGACATCGCGATCGCCGCCGCGAAGGCCGGCAAGATGGTGATGTGCGAAAAGCCGCTGGGCCGGAACGCGGCCGAGGCCAAAGAGATGGTCGCTGCAGTCGAGGCAGCGGGAGTGCCGAACTCGGTCTGGTACAACTACCGTCGCGTGCCGGCGGTGGTGCTGCTCAAGCGCCTGCTCGACGAGGGCAAGTTCGGGCGGATCTTTCACTACCGCGCGAAGTTCCTCCAGGATTGGACCATCTCTGAGGATCTGCCGCAGGGTGGCGAGGGCTTGTGGCGGCTCGATGTCAAGGTCGCCGGCAGCGGCGTCACGGGCGATCTTCTCGCTCACTGCATCGACACGGCGCTCTGGCTGAACGGTTCGATCACGGAAGTCAGCGCCATGACCGAGACGTTCATCAAGGAGCGCAAGCACAACCTCACCGGCAAGGTCGAACCGGTAGGGATAGACGACGCGAGCGCATTCCTGTGCCGTTTCCAGAATGGATCGCTCGCGACGTTCGAGTCGACGCGTTATGCCCGCGGGCACAAAGCGCTCTACACGCTCGAGATCAACGGCGAGCACGCCTCGGCGGCCTGGGATCTCCACGATCTGCACCGCATCCAGTACTTCGATCATCGCGACGAGGGCCGCGTGCGCGGCTGGCGCAGCGTCCATGTGACCGACGGCGACCACCCGTACATGGATCGGTGGTGGGTGCCGGGCCTTCAGATCGGATACGAGCACACCTTCATTCACCAGTTCGCGGATTTCGTGCAGTCCGTCGGCTCAGGGAAGCCCGTCGGGCCCACGTTCCGTGACGGCCTGGCGACCGACTACGTGACCGACGCCGTGCTCAAGTCGGCGAGCACGAAGCGTTGGGAAACCGTTCCGTCTTAACACGCGGAGCGCGCATCTTTAGATGCGCGTCCGAGCGCATCTAATAACGAGGGACGTAGATTGGGGACACGTGACGCGGATCTAACGATCCGCGCTCCGGGTGAGGGAGACTCCGAATGATGAAAACTATCCTGTTCTCGGGCGCTGTCGCGATAGTCCTCGCCGTGGGCGCGGCGCCCGCGGCACAGCAACAGCCGCCGGCCGGGCAGCCGCCGCAGGGACGTGGAGACGGCCGTGGGCAGGGAGGCCGTGGCGGAGGGGGCGGCCGCGGTATCGCCGTCCTTCCCTTCGAGGATCGGACCGGGTTCGAGAGCATGTTCAACGGCACGGCCCTCGATCCAGGAGAGCAGCAGGCGCAGGCGGCGCGAAAGGCTGCCGCAGACGCGCAGGCGGCCCTGCCGCCGGACCAGCGCGGGCGCGGCGGGCGCGGCGGCGGCGGCGCGCCGATCTCGAGATTCCAGGACTGGAACGGCGACCCCAAGTTCTGGCGCGCCGAGAACGGCACCATCGTCGGCGAGAGCACGCCTGACAAGGTCGTGGGCCCGAACACGTTCCTCATCTGGCGCGGCGGCACGCCGGGCGACTTCGAGCTCAAAGCGGAAATCCGGATGAACTCGACCAACAGCGGCATTCAGTACCGCAGCAAGATGCTCGCGCCGAACGACGGTGATGGCGACAATCCCGGCCACGCCTGGCGCCTCGGCGGCTACCAGATGGACATGGACTTCTCGAACCAGTATCCGGGGATTCTCTACGAGGAGGCCGGTCGCGGGTTCCTCGCGGAACGCGGCAAGACTACCTACATCGCGGCCGACGGCACCAAGAGCACTATTGGTCAGCTCGAGTCCGCGGAAGCGCTCGCCGCCACCTTCAAGCCCGGCGAATGGAATCAGTTCCACCTCATCGCCCGCGGCAACACGCTCGTCCACATCATCAACGGCCACGTCACCGCGGTTTGTATCGATGACGACCTGAAGAATCGCTCGATGGCAGGGCTCATCGGGTTCCAGCTCCACACCGGGCCGCCGATGAAGCTCGAGCTGAGGAATGTGGCGATCAAGCTGAAGTAAGTGCTGCTCGCGGCTCGCTTCTCGCTGTTGCTTAGTCGATCGGCTGGGCAACAGCCAACAGCGAGAAGCGAGCCGCGGAACTCCGTCACCGGCCCGCCGCTGGCGCCGCGGCCGGCCTGCTCTCAATGTGCACCGTCTTGTAACCGCCGATGGTCTTGAAGTAGAGGAACAGCAGCAGATAGACGGCGGCCATCACCGCCGGGATGTACGAATCGGCCTTGAGCGTCTCGCGGTCGCCGATGATGCTGGCGTCGGCCACGGTCTTTTGCTCCGCTGTCTTGGCCGGAGCCGTCTGGGCTTCTGACAGCTTCGTGCCGTCGAGTCCGTGCACTTCCTCGAGGAAGAGGAAACGGCTGGGCGTCGGCGCCTTGTACTGCTCGTAGATCGCCGGCGAGGTTGCCTGGAGGTGCTCGGCGGTGAAGCGGTCCTTGGCGTAGCCGAGTCCCGGGCCGCCGAGGAGCCCGGCCGACATCATGCCGATGCCCCCCATGATCGACATCGCTACCGCGCCGGTGCGCGGGAAGCGGTCGCCGACCACGGCCAGCATGGTCGGCCAGAAGAACGTCTTGCCGATTGCGTACACCGCGAGCGCGATCATCGCGCCGGCAAACGTTTCGATCCCGCTGACCATCCTCAGGCCCACGACTGCCAGCATCGCGCAGAGGAAGAGCAGGCCAATCGGCGACAACTTCAAGGTCCGCTCGATGAAGTCAGCGCAGAAGCGCAGCGAGAACATGAGTAGCGACGTGAACACGAAGAGGATCTTGCCTTGCGCCGGCGTCAGGATGTTGCCGGTGATGTTCTGAATCCAGCCGTCGGTGCCGAGCTCGACCGCGCCCAGAAGGGCGTGGGTCATGAACAGCACGAACAGGAGCACCGATCCGATGGAGAAGTTGGTCTTGACGGCCACGACCAGCAGGAGGGCAAGGGCGACGGCCCATGAGAGGTAGCCCCAGAGCGCCGAGGTGAAAAACGGGTTTGCTGTGAAGAACGAGAGAATGCTGCCCAGCTGATCCTTGAAGAAAAGGCCCACGAGCACGCACGCTACGAGCGCCCCCAGGATCCCGACTTCCTGAAGCATCTCGCCGACGCTGAGGCCCTTTGCCGACGCCTCGGACTTCGGGAAGGGCTGACCGAAGAACGCGACGCCGTAGAGCAGGGTCGGCACCAGGAAGAGGCCGAGCTGCACTTTCCAGCTGACTTGCATCCCCTCCCCGAGAATCCAGCCGATGAGGCCGCCGAGCACGAGGCCGGCCGGCCAGCTCGCATGAAGAATATTCAGATAGTGCGTGCGGTTGTGCGGAAAAAGCGTGGAGACGAGCGGGTTGGCGACGGCTTCGAGCGTGCCGTTGGCCAGCGCAAACACGAATGTGCCTATGTAGAGAAACAGGTAGGCCGTGGTCTGCTCCTGTCCCTTGCTGGCGGCAAACGTGATGACGGCCGACAGCACATGGAACAGAAACGCCGCCACGATCAGCTTGCCGTAGCCGATCTTGTCGACGACCACGCCGCCAATGATGATGCCGAAGCAGAAGCCGGTGAAACCGGCTCCGCCGATGGCACCGAGTTGCGCACCGGTGAAGCCGAAGTCAGCGGCCCAGGTGGCCAGGATCCCGCCGCGGATGCCGAAGCCGATGCCCGCCGCGAGAATGGCCAGGAAGCCGGCCCATAGCAGCCGCTGGGCGTTCGGGGCGATGGCCTCGCCTCTTACAGTCGCATTGCTCATGGTTGTCCCTTGTCGAAGTGGTTAACGGCGTATCGCCAGTTTTGCCGGGATGAAGGCAGTGCGCGTGCGACGGACATTATGGTCCAAATCAGGTCTTGCAAGGGGCCGTTCGGCGGCAGCCGGCGGTCGTTTCGCAGGCTGGAACGCAGGGGCTCCACGGAAACTCAGGGGCTCACAGCCTGTGAAGAAATTAGTGTCCGGCTTCAGCCGGACCAAGACAAGTCCGCCTAAAGGCGGACCCTAGCGTACGGTTTTCTTCACAGGCTCTCGGGGCTCAGGTAAGAGTTTCGGGTGCATGATCGAAGGTTTTGCCTGAGCCTCGGGCCCTGAACCCGCGCGTCCGGGACCGCCTGTAGACGCCCGGCGTCTAACGCGATAGATTCGAAACAATCAATGATGAAGATCTGGCGGCGTTCGGCGGGGCTCGTCCTGGCGGCATTCATGGGCACGGGGGTCGGCGCGGGCCAGACCCCACGCCTCAACCATGCCGAGGTTGCGGCCCTCCCGATTGCCGGGCCCGTGCAGGCCGGCACGACGCTTCGCGCAGTACTGCAGGTCAAGGTCGCTCCCGGCTTTCACATCCAGTCCGACAAGCCCAGGGACCCCTCGCTGATTCCGCTGACGCTCACCATCGAAGCGCCGGCCGGCATCTCGGTCGGTGGACTCACGTTCCCGCCCGCGAAGGATTTCATGCTGAAAGGCGGTGACACGCCGCTGGCGGTATTCGAGGGCACGTTCCCAATCGAAGCGAAGCTGGTTGTCGCCAAGGATCACTCCGCCGGCGAGGTCACGGTTCCGGCCCGCTTGCGCTACCAGGCGTGCGACGAGACCACCTGCTTCCGCCCGACGACGATCGCGGCGAAGTGGACGTTCACGGTCACCGCCGGAGGGAAATCTGCTCCGGTCCCGGCCCCCGCCGAGGCGACGCGTGCGCCTGCTGACGTCCCTGCCACTGCCGCCGCGTCGTCCGCCGCCGCTCCCGACGTGCTGTCGTTGTTCGAGCAGTTCGACGTTCTCGGGACCGCCGGCGGCTATCTCAGGAAGGAAGCCTTCCTGAAGTTCATCAGCGACGCGGAACGCGGCGTCAAGCCACAGGGGCTCTTCGAAGGCCAGGGACCGCTCGCCATCCTCGCGCTCGTGTTCCTGGGAGGTGTGGCGCTCAACCTGACGCCCTGCGTGCTGCCGATGATTCCCGTCAACCTCGCGATAATCGGCGCCGGCGCGCAGCGCTCGAAGCGCAGCCGCGGATTCCTGCTGGGCGCCGTGTACGGCGGCGCGATGGCGCTCGTCTACGGTGTCCTCGGCGTGATCGTCATCCTCACGGCCGGCACGTTCGGCACCATCAACGCGTCCCCCTGGTTCAACCTCGGCATCGCCGCGCTCTTCGTCGTGCTCGGCCTGGCGATGTTCGACGTCATCATGGTCGACTTCACGCGCTTCAGGAGCGGCCTTCGCCTGGGCGACAGCGGCCGCGGCACGGTGTGGCTCGCCTTCACCATGGGCGCCGTCGCGGCGCTCCTCGCGGGCGCGTGCGTCGCGCCGGTCGTCATCCAGGTGGTGGTCTTCTCCAGCAACCTTCACGCGTCGGGCACGTCGATCGCGCTCGCGCTGCCCTTCGTGCTGGGCCTCGGCATGGGACTGCCGTGGCCGATCGCCGGCGCCGGCCTGGCGTCTCTCCCGAAGCCAGGCATGTGGATGGTGCGGGTCAAGCAGGCAATGGGGGCCCTGATTCTCGCGACGGCGGTCTACTACGCCTACATCGCCTACGGCATCCTGGCGAATCGCTGGGTGGATCCGGCGAGCGTCCAGGCGAGCGTGGCAGAAAAGCTGAAGGAAGGCTGGCACTCGTCGCTCGCCGAGGGGCTCCTCGCCGCGAAGCAATCGAACACGCCGGCGATCATCGACTTCTGGGCGACGTGGTGCAAGAACTGCGTCGTGATGGACGAGACGACGCTGAAGGATCCCGAGGTGAAGGCCGCGCTCGACAAATACACGCGGATCAAGTTCCAGGCAGAGGATCCGGAAGAATCGCCGGCCAAGGAGTTGATGCAGCGCATCGACGCCGTGGGGCTGCCGGCTTACGTCATCGTGCGGGCCAAATAGGTCCGGCTAAAGCCGGACGCCACGACTGCAGGCTGGCACGCTCGTAGTGTCCGGCTTTAGCCGGACTTCTTCTTCGTCAAGTTCTCTACCAAGAACAACCCGCTCTTCCCTCCGCACACGAGATCGAGATCGCCGTCGCCGTCGACGTCGACGACCGGGATCTGCATCCCTCCGCCCATGCGGCCGCCGTAATCGATGACGTGGCGGATCCACTCCGGCGCTGCCGCGCCCTTTCGGAATTCGTACCAATACATCCCGAGAGGCTCCTTCTCGCCAGGGTCGCTCCCGTTGTGCGCCATGAAGCGCTTGCCGGTCACGAAATCCAGCCGGCCGTCGCCGTTCAGATCGACGAGCGTCGATGCGTGCCCCTGTGACCAGGCGCTGTCGATCATCCGGCGCGTCCACTTGCCGCCCTCGCCCTGCTCGAACCAGAAGACGCCGTAGTCGTGACCGGCGGCCGTGACGACGTCGTTTCTGCCGTCGCCGTTGACGTCGACGACGTGGATGAAGCCGAGCTCGCTGACGCGCGCGGGCGCATCGGGCTTGGGTGGGGCCGCGGCAGGGGTGGCCGGCACATTGATCGCTTCCCAATCGGGGTGGAACGTCCAGTTTCCGGCGCGCGGATCGGCCGGCGCCTCGAGCCAGCCGCGCGGCGTCAGGATGTCGTTGCGCTTGTCGCCGTTGACGTCGCCCGCCCCGATGCCATGTCCGTAGGTACGATCGCTGACAACGTGCGGGACCCAGGCCTTGTCCTTGACCTCGTACCAGGCCTGACCGGTGCCGTTCTCCTGGGCCAGGACTTCGAGGGCCTTGCCGTCGTTGTCGAGGTCGACGAGCAGCGCGAACTCGATGTTGAACCCTTCGTGGATCGTCGCTTCCTTCCAGAATGCCTTGCCCGGCAGCGCGCCCTTACCGGGGTTGCGCCACCACGCGACCTTCTTCGCGAACCAGGAGACCGACACGACGTCTGGATAGCCGTCCGCGTCCACGTCGATCGGCAGGTCGCTGAAGTTGTCGATGTACTGGTTGCTGAAGCCGAGCTCGCGGAAGCGGTGCTTCGTCCAGTCAGGTGCCTGATACCAGTGCTCCCCGGAGATGATGTCGAGCCGCCCGTCGCGATTGACGTCGGCCACAGCGGCCGTCTCGCTCGCGCCCAGATCGATCGGCTGAATCCTGAACGGAACATCAGGTGGGCGGCTACCCTGCCCTGAGCTGGTCGAAATGCTTGCGCAAGGAAGAGCAAGACGATGGTGAGGAGTAGCGCTTTCATGAGCACTTCTTTATCACATTTCCAGCTCGAGTGAGTCGGCCGGAACTGTACGACGGCGGTCGTTGCACGCAAGAGGCGCTCACGCGAAGAGCGCAGAGCTCGCAGAGCGTAAAACGATCTCTGCGCACTCGGCGAGCTCTGCGGTGAAAGGCTTTTTGGCGGTGCCATCGAAGCGCTGAATGAACCCGCGTCAGAGAGAACGCTCCGAGAGCGCCCTTGTTTCGCATCCGCTTGATGCGACTAGAAGCGGAACCTGATGCCCAGCTGAATGATGCGGTTGGTGTTGGGCCGAACTCCGGTGATGCGGCCGAAGTTCGTGTCCGTCTGCGCGCCAGTGTTGTAGTCGAACACGGCGCTCGTGTCGACGTCCTGATACTGGGTCGTGTTGAAGGCGTTGTAGAGCTCGGCGCGGAACTGCAGCGAGCGGCTTCCGATCGCGAAGTTCTTGAAGAACGTGATGTCGTGGTTGATGTACCCCGGCGGGTGGTACTCGTCGTTGGTCGAAGTACCCATGTAGTACGGATCGCTCGGGCCGCCGCCGGGCGAGATGCACTCGGTGCGGAACTGGCGGTCGAACGTCCGCTCGCTGCTCGGCAAGTTCGGGTCGCACGTCAAACGACACCCGGCGAGGATAGCCGTTGCCGGAGAGGTCGTTGGTCGGCGCGCCGGTGAACGCGTAGGAGAAGCCGGCGCGGTTCTGGCTCTGCATCACGGTGATGCCCGAGATCTGCCAGCCGTCGAGCACGATCCGCGAGAACAGGTTGTCCCATTTCGCGCTGGCGTTCGGCAGCTCGTAGTTGTAGTTGATCACGAGGCTGTGCGGCCGGCTCGTGTTGTAGGTGTAGTTGCGCGCCGTGTTGTCGACCTCGGAGAGGAAGGGGTCAAACGTCCCGATGGCCTTGCGCTTCATGCCGGTGTAGGCGACGCCGAAGGCGAAGCCACGCGAGAAGCGGCGGTTCACAGCGACCTGGATCGAATGGTAGTCGTTGTAACCGATCCACTCGCGCACGTTGATCCCGCCGTAGCCGCGGTAGGGACGCAGGTAGTTGGTCGCGACCGGCTGACCGCCGTTGGTCGGATCGGCATTCTGCGGCAGCAGCAGCGTGCCGTACGGCAGGTCGTTGATCGCCACCGTGACCGGCTGGTTGCGGCCGGCGTTTCCGACATACGCGACGTCCGCGATCATGTTCCAGGGCAGGGCGTGCTGGACGCCGATGCTCCAGTTGTAGACCGTCGGCGCCTTGAATTCGTCGAAGGCGGTCACCGCGCGCGGGCTCTGGATCAGCTGCGAGTTCTGCAGGTCCCCGATCGTCGTGAAGCTCGTCGTCCGCGTGTCCATGAGCGGCGGTTGCTCGACGAGCGACAGGATGATGTCGTCCTGATAGCGGTCGTAGAAGATGCCCCACCCGCCACGGACCGACGTCTTGCCGTCGCCGAACACGTCCCACGCGAAGCCAAGGCGCGGCGCCGGGAGCAGCCCCTTGCCGTCGTAGACCGTCTCCTGGGTGACGACCATGCCTTCGTAGAAGTCGCCGGAGTTCGGCACCAGCTTGTCGATGTAGGTGTTGTTGAGGATCTCGCCGGTGAGCGGATTCCTCGCCTGCCGGACGTTGCCGGCGCAGGTCGCCGCGTTGTTCGGGCAGACCGGCTGGAAGAGCAGCGGTGCCGCCTGACGATGCCCACTGATTGGCGTCGAAGTAGGACACGTCCTGACCCGCGACATACGTCGGACCGATGTAGTAGAAGCGCACGCCGAAGTCGAGCGTCAGACGCGACGACACGCGCCAGTTGTCCTGCACGAAGATCTCGGCCTGGTTGAACCGGCCCTCGGCGTACGGTTTGGCCGTCGACTCGGTGTAGCTGTTGATCGATCCGAGCAGGGCGTTGGCGAACCCGAGGTTGGTATCGAACGGGTTGCTGGCGTTGCCGTTGAAGTTGAAGTTGCCGTTGAACACCGCCGCGCGCGGCGCGGGACGCGCCGTGTGCTCGTAGAAAAACCCGGTCTTGAGGTTGTGCCGGCCGGCGATCTTCGACACGTTCGCGGAGTAGTTCCAGATGATGTTGCTGGCGTTGAACGGATAGCGGTCGGCTACGCCGACGCCGCGGGTGTTCGGCAGGGCGTTGGTGCCGCCGTAGCTGATCTGGGGCACGAGGTACTGCGGGTTGGCGCTCGGAAAGAACTGGCCCAGCCCGGCGAGCACGACGCGGCGATCGTTCTGGTCGAGCGCGTCCTGCGACACGTGACTCACCAGCTGTTCCGCCCAGTTCCGCCCGACCGTCACCTCGCCCACCGTCGACGAGTTGAAGGTGTGCAGCAGCGTGCTCACCATGCTGACGGAGCCGACCTCGTAGGAGGTGTTGAACTGCGGCCAGCCGGCGTTGCCGCCGTTGCCGGTGCCAGCCCCGAGGAACGCATTCGCGCCGCGCGAGTTCACTTCGTTCCCGAACTGCACACGGGTGTAGAACGTCGTGTCCCGGTTGATGTTGTAGTCGACGCGCGCCACCTGGTCGTTGCGCGGCCTGTCGAGCTCGTTCTGGTAGGTGTAGTTGTACTGCCGGCTGCCGGTCGGATCGGTCGCGTTCGGCATCGGGAACAGGTTCAGCATCCGCTGGCCGATCGCGTTGATGCGGTCCGCCGGAATCCGGTTGTTCGGGAAGCAGCCCGTCCCGCCCGTATTGACGTTGCACGGCAATCCCTGCGCAGCCAGGTTCGGATCCTTGATCCAGCGCATGCGATTCTGGCTGTCGAACGTCTGCGAGAAGTCCCCCGACCGTTCGAGGGCGGTCGGCATGGTGCTCAGCTGCAACGTCCCAGGGTCAGTGCGCGGCAGGAGGTCCTGCGAGAAGAAGAAGAACAGCTTGTCCCGGTTCTGGTTGAAGTCGGTGCCGGGAACGAGCACGGGACCGCCGATCGTCCACGCCGTGTTGTCGAACCGGTACGGCGCCTTCTGGCAGCTCGCGAGCTGGCCCGCGTCGCACTGACGCCGGCGGTCCCACGTGTTCGTGTTGTACTTTTCATTGCGCCTGTAGTACGCCGCGGTGCCGCGGAAATCACGCGTGCCGCTCTTGGTGACGACGGTGATCGTCGCCCCCGAGCTGCGGCCGTACTCGGCCTGGAAGTTGGACGCCTGGACCTTGACTTCCGCGATCGAATCGAGGGCCGGCGCGGCGTAGTTACCCGAGTTCGAGCCGGTGTCCTTGTTGGTCACGCCGTCGTAGGAGAAGTTGAACGACGTCTGACCGTTGATGGACATGCCCCCGACCGATCCCCAGCCCGGGGCGTCACGCGCGGACGTGTCGATGACACCGGGCAGCGTCTTGAGGCTGCCCATGAAGTCGCGGCCTTTCAGGCCGATGTCCTCGATCTGGCTGGCCGTGATCGTCGCGGAACGCTCGCCGCTCGTGGTCTGAACCTTGATCGACTCTGCCGCCACAGATACCACTTCCGCCAGGCCGCCGATCTCGAGGGCGATGGTACGGAGCGCCAGACGCTCGGTCGCGCCGAGCACGATGCCTTTCTGCTCGTAGGGCTTGAACCCCTGGACCGTGACGGAAAGATCGAACGTTCCGGCAAGGAGGTTCGTGATGACGAACGCACCTTCCGGGCCGGTAACCGCCTCGCGTACGAGGTTGGTGCCGACGTTCTTGACGGTGACGGTGGCGCCAGGCATGACGCCGCCGCCAGTGTCGGTGACAACGCCCGATATCTGGCCTGTCAGGCCCTGGGCGTCCGCACGTGTGGCCGCTCCGGCGACGATCATCGCCAACGCAAGCAACGCGCTAATGAATCGATGACTCACGATCCCCTCCTCTTAACTTTTCCGTGAGAATGCCGCTGGCAGTTCACGCCGTCCGTCCAAAGAACCAACGGATGACGTGCGCGGAAGGCTACGCCCCCGTTACCCGACTGTCAAAGGGAGTCTTTCGATCGAGGCGTCTTTCGGGATGAGAAACGGGGAAAATTCACAAAATTGTCCCAATTACGGGCTATTTCGCCTGAATGCTGGGGTTTTTGCCCATGTCGGCGGACGTCTGGGCATTTCGCACTGCGAACTGGTAACGGGCGGCTCGCTGCTGGCGGCCGGCTGCCGGCAGCTCGCGGGCTCAGGGCCTATTTCGCCGCAAGCGCCTTCTCGATCGCGGCGCGAAGCTCAGGCGCCTCGGGCGTCACCTTGCTGGGGAAGAAGGCGACGATCTTGCCATCCTTGCCAACGACGTACTTGCTGAAGTTCCAGGCCGGCAGGTTCCCGGACGCGCCCAGGAACGAATAAATGGGCGACTGGCTGGCTCCGGCCTTGGTCACGACCTTTTCGAACATGGGGAACGTCACGCCATAGGTGAGCTTGCAGAACGTGACGATTTCTTCAGCGGTCCCAGGCTCCTGGCCGCCGAAGTCGTTGCTGGGGAACCCGAGGACGTTGAAGTCCTTGCCGCCCTTTTCCTTCTGCAACTTCTCGAGGCCTTCGTACTGCGGGGTGTAGCCGCACTTGCTCGCCACGTTGACGACGAGGCTCACCTTGCCCTTGTACATGCTCAAGTCGGCGGGCTTGCCCTCGAGCGTGTTGGTCTTGAAGTCGTAAAACGACGTCACGGTAGTTCCTCCGCTGGCGGCTGGCTGCTGACCTCGAACCGGGGCCACAGGTAAGAGCGCGACGGCCATGAGGGCGGCCATCACCGACAGCCTGGATGCGGATGTCCCGCGGCTCGCGTTGTGCTGCCTCACGATTCCTCCTCCACTTTGAAAGGTCTATCTTATGCGCAAGGCCACAGGTCCGGACACATTCAGCCGGACTTCGACCTTGACGGATCGACAGAGTAGAAGCTCTCTCACAAACAGCGCGAACGAGCGGCAGCGAGTGAGCCTGGCGAGCGGCGCGGGGCGCCGGGGTCCCCGCGAGCGAGCCAGTAAGGGAGTCCGAGGGGCGAAGCCCCTCGGAAAAGACTAGAATTCGGCCCATATGCCCGTCGTCGCAGGGATCGACCTTGGGGGAACGGCCGTCAACTACACGTTCGTCGACCGCGACGAGCGGTGGCTGATCGACGGCCTGTGCGAACACCCGGCGCGATCGAAGGAAGGGCCGGACGTCTGCCTGCAGCAGATCGCCGACGGCCTCGCGATGGCAGTGGCGCGAGCGGGAATCACCCTCGACGACATCGTGGTGGCCGGACTCGACACCCCGGGGCCGGCGAGCAGCACAGGTGTACTGAGCGCGCGGGGGTCTACGAATTTCGTCCACCCGGCGTGGGCGGGCTTCGACCTCCGCGAGGCCCTCGCGCACAAGCTCGGGAAGCCCGTCACCTACCTCAACGACGGAAATGCCGGCGCCCTTTGGGGGCACTTCACGATTTTCGGCGCGAGCCGCACGGCCACCTCCATCTCGGCCATCGTGGGCACAGGCCTCGGCGGCGGCGTCATCGTCGACGGCAACGTCGTCAAGGGACGGAGCGGTTTCGGCGGCGAGCTCGGCCACGTGCTGATCCCCTACCAGAGCATCAAGGGCATCGAGGGCCTCGTGCCCGAGTGCAACTGCGGGCGCACAGGCGATCTCGAATCGCTCTGCTCGCTGACGGCGATCGGGCGATCGCTCCTGCCGTATTTCCTGGCGCGCTCTCCGAATCACGAGCTGGCGGGACTCGATCCGGCGGCGGGCGCGAAGCGTGTCCGCGGACTGGCCGAGCGCGGCGATCCGATGTGCCGCGACATCTTCCGCGTGCAGGCGCACGCCCTCGGCCTCTTCTTCGACGAGATGATCAACACCTTCGACCCCGACGCGCTCATCGTCGGCGGCGGCGCGATCGAAACCGATCACGCGTTCCGGCAATGGGTCATCGACGAGATCCGCGCCGGCATGCCCGCGCAGCGCACAGAGCAAGCCGACATCCCGATTCACATCATGCCCGACGGCGACACGGCCGGCTCCCGCGGCGCCGCCATCGAGGCGCTCAAGCTCGCGCGGGAGGGAGGGTTGATTCTAGGCTCAAGGCTCAAGGCTCAGGGCTCAGGGCTCAGGCAAAAGCCTTGAGATCCTAGCCGATCGACTAGGATCTGGAAGCTCTTGCCTGAGCCTTGAGCCCTGAGCCTTGAGCCCTGACCATGTCAGCGTCACCGAAAGTCACCGTCAGAGACCTCAGAAAGCGCTACGGCAGCGTCGAAGCGGCGCGCGGCGTGAGCTTCGAGATCCGCGATGGCGAGATCTTCGGGCTCATCGGACCCAACGGCGCGGGCAAGACGACGACTGTCGAATGCGTCATCGGGCTGCGGGAGCCCGATGGAGGCGCGATCGAGGTCTGCGGCATCGACGCCCGGCGGCGGCCGCGCGAGGTGAAAGAAAAAATCGGCGCGGCGCTGCAGACGACTGCTCTCCAGGACAAGATCACGCCGCGCGAGGCACTGGCGCTCTTTGGCGCGTTCTATCAGCGGAAAGCGGAGCCCGCGGCCCTCCTCGAACGATTCGCGCTCCTTCAGAAGGCCGACGCGCCGTTCGAGGCGCTCTCGGGCGGACAGCGGCAGCGCCTGGCGCTGGCCCTCGCCTTCGTCAACAATCCCGAGCTCGTGTTCCTGGACGAGCCGACGGCAGGGCTCGACCCGCAGTCGCGCCGCGAGCTGCACGGCGAGATCGCCAGGATGAAGCGCGACGGGCATACCGTGCTCCTCACCACGCACTACCTGAACGAGGCCGAGGCGCTCTGCGATCGCATCGCCATCATCGATCGCGGCCGCATCGTCGCCACCGGCACGCCACGAGAGCTCGTCGCGAGATCGAGCGCGGCGCCGTCCGTGTTCCTGGCAACCGTTCAGCCGCTCGAGCGCGGCTGGCTGGAGAAGATTCCGGGAGTCGAAGGCCTCTCGTGCGAGGACACGAGCGCGAGGTTCCGGTCGCCGAGCGTCCGAGTGACCGTCGCCGAGGTGATGAAAGAACTCGAGAGGCGGGGCATCGAGATCGCGGAGCTGCACGTCAGCAAGGCGACACTCGAGGACGTGTTCCTTGAGCTGACAGCTGAGAGCTGACACATGTCCCCCCTACTCCACCAGCTCGAGATCAGCCTCCGCCTGCACGCGCGGAACAAGATGGCGCTTCTCTACAGCTATCTGTTTCCGACGATCTTCCTCGTGGCGTTCTGGGTGCTCTATCGCTTCGAGGAGGTTCCGCTCGTGCGGCACGTGGGGGAACTGCTCACGGTCACCGCGCTCGGCGGCGCCTGCTTCGGGTTGCCGACTACGATGGTGAGCGAGCGCGAGCGCGGGGTCTGGCGCCGCTATCGGCTCACGCCGGTCTCCACGGCCACGCTCGTCTCGGGCACGGTCGGCGCGCGCTACATCCTTCTGGTTGTCGCGGCCTTGCTGCAGCTCGTGCTGGCGATCGGTCTCGGCATGCCGCTGCCGCGGCATCCGCTCGATCTCTTTCGTGGCGTTCACGGTCGTGGCCTTCGCCTTCATCGGGCTCGGCCTGGTCATCGCGATGATGGCCGACAACGTGCCGGCCGTGCAGGCGCTCGGGCAGTGCATTTTTCTGCCGATGCTCATCATCGGCGGCGTCGCGGTCCCGCTCGCGAGCCTGCCGGACTGGGCGCAGCGGCTGTCGGGATTCTTTCCGGGCCGTTACGCCGTCGAGGCACTTCAGTCGTGCGTCACAGGAAGCGGGTTGGGCGCCGCCGGCTTCAGCGTGCTCGCGCTCGTGCTCATCGGCGCGGCCGGATGCCTGGCCGGCGCCAAGATGTTCCGCTGGGACGCCGAGCAGCGGTTCGCCGCGTCACCGGGCAAGGCCTGGGTCGCGGTCGCGCTCGCCGCGTGGGTAGCCGTCGGCGTCACGAGCGAAACGCAGGGTCGAAGAGTGGCTCGCACTTTGCCCGCGACGGTGCCAGCCACCCTTCCCCCGGCAGCGACGCCAGACGCTCAGCCGCAAGTTGGTGCTACCCCACCGGTTGTTGCACCTACGCCGGCGCCGAATCCAACTCTAACGCCTGCCCCGACGCCACCGGTCCCGGCGGTTGCGGCACCCTCGGCAACAGTAGCGAAAGCGCCGGCGACGGTGGACACGCCACCTGCGTCACCCAGCCCACCGCCGCGTTCGGGCGCGACGCCAGGCACGAACCCTCCGGCGACGTGGCAGGAAGTGACGATGGCGGACATCGACCGCGACTTGATCTTCACCAGGCTGCCGCCCGACTCGGGCGTGGTGACGCCGATCGCGCCGCTCGACGGAGGATCCTGACGAGACGACCGCGGCACAGCTCGACAAGATGCGCGTCGTGCTGCCGTCATGGAGTCCGGGCAAGGTCTCGGACCCCGTGCAGCGCGTGCGCAACTTCCTGTATGTCGCGGCAGTCCCCGACGTGTTCCAAATGCAGGAGCTGGAACGCTTCATACCGCTCGTCGTTTACGAGCGCATTCAGGAAGACATCCCCAAGGACGACCTCATCAAGATCCTCTACTGGATTGCCACCCATCCCTTCGACGGCGACGACAAGGCCGTCGACGAATTGCGCCCGCTCGGACTCTTCAACGGTCCAGCCGACATGGAACAGACGCGTGGCCGCCTGAGCGTCTACGCAGTCAAGCTGCTGGGGCGAATCACGGGAAAGATCACACCGGAGTGAAACTGTCGACACCGCGGACACAGCACATGAGCAAACAGACATCAACACTGCCGATGCGCGCGCTCGGCACTACGGGCATGCAGATTACGCGGGTCGGTTTCGGAGCCTGGGCCATTGGTGGCGGGGGGTGGTCGTTCGCGTGGGGATCGCAAGACGATGACGAGTCGATCGCGGCGATGCGGCATGCGGTGGAGCGTGGCGTCAACTGGATCGACACCGCCGCAGTGTACGGGCTCGGACACTCGGAAGAGCTCGTCGGCCGTCTGCTGCGCGACTATCCCGCGAGCGATCGGCCGTACGTCTTCACCAAGTGCGGCCTCGTCTGGGACGAGCAGAGGCCGATGGTCCAGTCGCTCCGCATCGGCGAGCCGTCGTCGCTCCGACGCGAGGTCGAGCAGTCATTGACGCGGCTCGGCGTGGAGCAGATCGATCTCTATCAGATGCACTGGCCGGCGGAAGACGGCACGCCTCTCGAGGTGTACTGGCAGACGCTCCTCGACCTCAAGACGGAAGGCAAGGTTCGCGCCGTCGGCCTCTCGAACCACAAGGTCGATCGGCTGGAAGCGGCGGAGCGGCTCGGACACGTCGACACGCTCCAGCCGCCGTTCTCTCCCATCCGCCGCGATGCGCTCGACGCGGAGCTTCCCTGGTGCCGCGCGCGCGGCACCGGTGTGATCGTCTACAGCCCGATGCAGTCGGGGCTGCTGACGGGATCGTTCAGCGAAGCGCGGGCAGCGGCGCTCGGCACCGACGACTGGCGCTCACGCTCGCCGGAATTCCAGAGCCCGCGCCTGCAAAATAACCTGGCGCTCGCCGACGCGCTGCGGCCGATCGCCGCGCGCCATGGCACGACAGTCGGCGCCGTCGCCGTCGCCTGGACGCTCGCAGCCCCGGGCGTTACCGGCGCCATCGTCGGCGCGCGCAACCCGGCGCAGGTCGGCGGCTGGATCGACGCCGGACGCCTCGAGCTGACACCACAGGATCTGGCCGAGGTG
This sequence comes from uncultured Acidobacteriota bacterium, assembly GCA_963839705.1. GTDB lineage: Bacteria > Acidobacteriota > Vicinamibacteria > Vicinamibacterales > 2-12-FULL-66-21 > DATBJJ01. Next base: position 1,676,522 of record CAWIWL010000012.1, on the reverse strand, counting down.
GGGAGCGCGATCGCGCGTACGGGTGCAGGTACTGGACCAGTACGCTGAAGGGCCATATCGCTGGCACGACGACTCATCGCGGTGATCACGATGAGCACGATGACATCAGGGATCTGCCCATCGTGGTGGATTCGTACGCAGCAACACTGGAAGCTGTCTCAAAAACAGCGCGAACGAGCGGCAGCGAGCAGCATGGCAAGGGGCCACCGTTTGACATTGCGACATCGTCAAGGCGCGGAGGCACCGGCTGATGCGTGGAGCGGGCACAGCGGCTCGGAGCCGACTGGGTTCTGGATTAGACGGATGATTGAGGTCTCGGAGATAGAACACAGACGCGCCGCGGGAGGGTGCCCGTGGCCCCACACGTTTGGCACTGCGACACGCAGATGAGCGGCGACTTCGGCGGTGGCAGACCGGGAGAACGTTGTTAAAATCCGCCACCACGGCCCGAGGTGTAACTCGGGACCGGACGCCGACTTCGATCGTTGCCCGGACGACATATCGACAGGATGGGCGACGCCGCAGTTCGCGACGTGATCGGCTACCTGCTGGAAGGACCAGGAAAATAGCGACCCGTAACTACAAGCCGTCTCATGCACAGCGCGAACGAGCGGAAGCGAGTGAGCCACGCGAGCGGAGCGGGGCGGGGTCCCCGCGAGCGAGCGTGCAAGGGGGTCCGGGGACAAAGTCCCCCGGATGAGAACAGAGAGGATTTCTGCAATGAGCAAGCGATACGTGTGCGCGGCGCTCGTGCTGGCCGGCGTCGCCGTGCCGGGCGCGGCGCCGATGGGTCAGGCGCCGAATCAGGCGAGCCTCGTGACCCAGACGGTGGCCGGTGTCAAGTTCAGCACGCTGCCGGGATTTGCCATCGAGCGCATGAACCCGCCCGACAAGGGCGACAGCTACGTCGTGATCACGTTCGACAGCTTCGGGCGGCTGGTGGTGTCGAAAGAGCAGGACTTCCCGCGCATCCTGCTCGACAACGACAAGGACGGGATCTACGAGTCGGAAAAGATCATCAGCGACAAGGTACGCAACTGCCAGGGACTGTGGTTCGAAGGCCGGACGCTGTATGCGTCGTGCGCGATCGTCCCGACGCCGGAGCAGGTCGCGGCGGCGCCGCCGCCCGCGCCCGGAGGCGGCCGCGGCGGTCCGAACATCAACAACCGCGCCGGCATCTTCCGGCTGGAAGACACCAACGGCGACGACGTGGCCGATACGTTCGAGATCGCTGGCGATGGCCGGCTCGATTCAGGAGCACGGTCCCCACGCGATCCGCCGCCGCCCCGACGGCGGCATCTCCGTCATCGTCGGCAACAACGAAACGATTGCCGACCCCGCGCTCGATCTGACGTCCCCCGTCCTCAAGGACAAGGACGCGCAGTTCCTGCCCTACTTCGCCAACTTCGGCCAGAGCGCGCGCGAGGGCGCGCACAGCGCGATCTTCGACTGGGACCCGGCGGCGAAGAAGTTTCGCGTCTTCTCGGGTGGCAATCGCAACGCCTACGACTACGGCTACAACCTCGCCGGTGAAGCGTTCCTCTTCGACAGCGACATGGAGTGGGACATCGGGCTGCCGTGGTATCGGGAAGTGCGCACGGCGCACCAGATCCTCAACGGCAACTACGGCTACAAGAACGGGTCGGGCAAGTACCCGCCGTACTACATCGACTCGCTCCCGCCGGTGCGCGACCTCGGGCGCGGATCGCCGGTCGGCGTCGAGTTCTACACCAGCTACGCCTACCCGCGCGAGTTCTTCGACAACATCTTCGAAGCCGACTGGTCGCGCGGCCGCTTGCTCTATTCGGCCCTCACGCCGAGCGGGGCGACCTACACGATGCGCACGGACCGCGCCGAGTTCGTCCACGGCGAACCGTTCAACATCACCGACGTCGAAGTCGGCCCCGACGGGCTCATGTATTTCACGACCGGCGGACGAAGCACGACGGGCGGCCTGTGGCGCCTGCGCTACACGGGTGCGGCTCCCGCAATGCCGGACATGACAGGCATCCTCGCCGTCGTGCGGCAGCCGCAGCCGCTCTCGAGCTGGGGCTGGGCGGCGATCGAGAAGGTCAAGGCATCGATGGGCGCGGGCTTCGGCGCTGAGCTCGAGAAGCTCGCGCGCAACGGTTCGGCCGCCGGCATGGATCGCGCGCGCGCCGTCTACGAAATGCAGCGACACGGCGCTGCGCCGAGTGGCGATCTCCTCGCCGCGCTGATCAAGGACAACAACGCTGACGTGCGCGCGGCAGTGACGTTCGTGGCCGGCGTGCAGGGTGAGGCGGCAAAGACCGTCGCCGCTGCCGCACTCAAGGATCGCGATCCGGCTGTGCGCCGACGCGCCGCCGAGGCGGTCGTACGCATGGGCCAGTCGCCTGACAAGCCGAGCCTCGTGCCTGTCGGCGATATCTACGCGCTGCTGAACGATCAGGATCGGTTCGTCCGCTGGGCCGGCCGCATCGCGATCGAGCACACGGCCGGCGCCGACTGGAGGAACCGCGTGCTCGGCGAAAACAACCCGCTGGCAGCTTCGGAGGGCATGCTTGCGTGGGTGCGCACCGCGAACGGCGCCAGCCTGCAGCCGATGCTCGACAAGCAGCTCCCGCTGCTGAAGCAGAACCTGTCCGTCGACGACAAGCTGCGGCTCTATCGGACGTTCATGTACACGGCCACGGAGATCAAAGACGGCCTGACGCCGGCGCAGCGCCAGCAGTTGCACGCGGCCATCATCAACCAGTTCCCGGCGCAGGACGAGCGCGTCAATCGCCAGCTCGCGCTCATGCTCGGCTACGCCGGACAGGCCGCGGCCATTCCCAAGATCCTCGCGGCGATTCCCAAGACCAACGAGAACCAGGAGCTGCAGCTCCATTACCTGTACGCGCTGCGGATGATCAAGCAGGGCTGGACCGCCGACGACAAGCTGCAGCTCGCCGAGGTCCTCGGGCGCGCTTCGAAGTGGCGCGGCGGCGCGCAGTTCATCAACTTCATCGGTCAGTACTTCGATTCGGTCTCCGACCTCTACGCGACAGACGACGAGAAGACGCTGCTCTATGCGAAGGCGCCGGACTTCTCGCCGCTGACACCAACCGAGCTGGCCGAGATCCAGGCGCGCCAGGCGGCGGCAGCCGCGGCGGGCCGCGGTGGACGGGGCGGCGGAGGTGGTGGCGGGCGCGGCGGAACGGCGGCACCGCTCGCGGCGCGGACCGCTGGCCGTGTGCTCAGCCGTCAGGAGATGTTCGAGGAAACGGTCTACCAGCCGCAGCAGGTGCTCGACGTCAACGCCGGGCGGAAGGCGTTCGAGGCCAACTGCGCGTCGTGCCACAAGTTCGGCTCGGTGGGCACCGACCACGGCATCGCCAGCCTGAATCTCTCGGCCTCGGCGCTACGGGCGTCGAAGGCTGCGCTCCTCGAGGCGGTGTTCTTCCCGAACCGGAAGCTCGCGCCCGAACACGAAGCGACCGCGATCGAAACCACCGACGGAAAGAAAATCAATGCGCTGGTGTTGAAGGAATCCGGTGCGGCCGTCTCGATCCTGGCGTCCGACGGCACGGCGTCCGATCTGCCCAAGGCACAGATCAAGTCGCGCACGAAGACGAAGACGTCGATCATGCCGGACTCGCTGGCCGATACGATCGACCGCAACACGATGCGCAACCTGGCCGCGTTCCTGGTGGCCCCGCCCCCCGCAGGGGCTGGCAGCGGCGGAAGGTGATGGGGGCAATGCTGAAGGCTGAGTGCACTCAGCATTGCCCTGAGTTCCCCCGCTCACCCTTTTGATCGATGAAGAGCGGCGGCGGCTCGTGTGCCACCAGGTACTCGAACTGCTTCCGGAACTCCTCCGGCGTCAGCTTGGCCGTCGTCGCCAGCCGCGCCAGTTCCTGCGCGTCCTCGAAGTCATCCTTGCGCAGCCGGATCATGTAGCGCCGCGCGATCGCGTAGCGCGTCGACGTCGATGTCGACCAGGCGCACGCGCGTCCTGCCGGTCTCGCTGTCGATCATGGTGGCAAACGGGATCGGCACGAAGTGGCCGCCTTGCATCGACACCATGGCGGCGTTGCCGCCCGAGACCAGGTACTTCGCCGCGCAGTAGCCCAGGTCGCGGGTGTACTCCATGTCGAAGGGAATCGGATCGGCGCAGCGCAGCTCGTAGCCGATGTTCTTCGCGGCGATGGTCGTCTTGATGCCGAGCGTCTGCAGCCGCGCGGTCACCTGCGACTTGAGAATCTCCCCGAGGTTGACCTCGGCGAGCCGCAGATGCCCGTGCGCGTCGCGCTCGACGTCGGCGAGACCTTCGAGGTCTTCCGGAGAGACGTCGAGGACCACACCTTCGGCAATGATCGCGACGCCGTCGCGACGGCCGTCGCTCAGCCGCTTGACGATCGCGCCGACGAGCGAATCGACGATCGTCTTCAGCCGGATCGGGGCCGTGAATTCCTCGGTGATGAGCGTCGTCGTCGCCCCCGCCGCCTTGCCGATCCCGAGCGCCAGGTGGCCGGCCTTGCGCCCCATCGCAATCACGAAGTACCACCGCGTCGTCGTCTTGGCGTCGACCATCAGGTTCTTGACGATGTCCACGCCGTAGTGGCGGGCGGACTGGAACCCGAACGTGTCGACGTGCGACGGCAGATCGAGGTCGTTGTCGATCGTCTTCGGGCACGTGGACGACGCGGATGCGGCCGGCGGCGCGCTCCTCGACCTTCATGGCGGAGAACGCCGTGTCGTCGCCGCCGATCGTCACGAGCTGCGAGACGTCGAGGCGGAGCAGCGAGTCGATGGTCTTGTCGAGGAGCGCCGGATCGCGCGTCGGGTTGGCGCGCGCGATGCCTAGGTGCGAGCCGCCGCGGAAATGGATGCGGCTGACGGCGTCGATGGTGAGCGGCACGACGTGATCGATGTCGCCCTGCATGATCCAGGTGAAACCGTCGCGGATGCCGACGACGTCGATGCCCTTCGAGCCGGGCACGGATCGTCGCCGCGCCGATGACCGAGTTGATGCCAGGGGCCGGGCCACCACCAACGAGGATGGCGAGCTTGTTATGAGACATGAGCTTTCCGCTTCCAGCGTCCAGCGTCCAGCTATCAGCTGACCGCCTTCAGCTTCGATAAGGAATAATGAGGTTTCAGCCGGAGATTATAACCCGATGTAATCGGTTTCAGGTGATCGTGGCCATGCTGAATGCCGAGTGCTGAATGCTGAAGTGAATTCTGAATTCCACCCTTACTTCAGCATTCAGCATTGCGCCGCGACGCCGCAGGCGGGGCGGTACTCGACCGGATCTGCAGCTTGTGCGGCAGCGTCACCGACACCGGCGCCACCCGGTTGCCATTGAGAATCTCGAGCAGCAGACGTACCGTGCCTTCGCCGATCGCCCGCATCGGCTGCGCGATCGTCGTCAGCGGCGGGTCGACGCATTCGGCGAAGCGGATGTCGTCGAAGCCGACGACCGAGAGGTCTTCGGGAATGCGCAGCCCGCGCCGCCGCGCGCCGCCGATGACGCCCATCGCCATCTCGTCGTTGAAGCAGAAGATCGCCGTCGGCGGATCCGAACGCTGGAGCAGGGCTTCGGCCGCTTCGGCGCCCGATCGGATCGAGAAGTCGCCCTGGATCACGATGAGATCCTGCTCGTAGCCGCGAGCGCGGGCAGACGTGCGCGCGCCGGCCAGGCGGTCCCGGCTGAGCGGGCTGAGGAGCGGGCCGGTCACGATGCCAATCGAGCGATGGCCGAGCTCGAACAGATGCTGCATGGCTTCGGCCGACGCCTTGGCGTTGTCGATGTGCACGCTCGGCACGCCGAGCTCGGCGCTGAACTCGCAGCCGTTGACGATCGGCGCGCAGTTCGGGGCCGACTCCTGCACGACGCTCGCCGCCACGCGCGGCAGACGATGGCCGAGAAAGATCAAGCCGTCGGCTTCTTTCTGTTTCAGCATCTGCGCGTATCGTTCTTCGCGCATCTCGTCGTGCTGCGTGTCGCCGACGAGCACGGCGTAGCCGTTCTTCTGCGCGGCATCCTCGATGCCCTGAAGAATCAGTGCGAAGAACGGATTGGAGATGTCGGGAACGGTGACGAGCAGCTTGCACGACTTGAGCGTCCGCAGGTTCTTGGCCACCGAGTTGGGGGCGTAGCCCAGACGCTCGACCGCCTTCAGCACGCGCACCCGCGTGTCGGGTGAGACGACGTCGGGACGGCTGAGCACTCGCGAAACCGTCGCTGTCGAGACCCCGGCGCGCTTGGCGACTTCGCGAATGTTCGACATCAGAGCTCCCCGCGCCAGAGGCGCGACGACAAGAACCTCGTCAGAACGGGCCCGACGATCGTTTGCGTTTGCTGGCGCACCAACGCCGGCGCGGTACTGACATATCAGTACGGCGGCCGAAACCCCGCCGTGCGCCCAGCCGCCGACCCGCCATGTTCCAGCGGCTGTGGAGGCCACGCTTGTAACACTCGCGACGCGCCAAGGTCAATCGTGTTCGACATTTGGACGTCCGTTTCGCTCTGCAGAACGTTTTGTGCCCGCTTGCTCGGACCCGGTCGAGTGACCGAGAATCCCTTCACGGGATGCATGGATACCGTGGCTATCTCGAGCTCGTCCGACCAGCAAATGTCGCGACCGCCCTCACCGACGTCCTGGCAGGCTACGCCGTGGCGGGCCTCGGCAACCCGGGGCTCGGCTGGCTTCTCGTCTCGACGGCCTGCCTTTATGCGGGCGGCGTCGTCCTCAACGACGTGTTCGATCGGGACATCGACCGGACCGAACGGCCCGAACGGCCGATACCCAGCGGCCGGGTATCAGTCGCAGCCGCGGCCGCTCTAGGCCTGGGCCTGCTCGCCCTCGGAGTCGTTTCTGCGTCGCTCGCGACGTCGGCTTCCGGGCTCGTGGCTGCCGCTACGGCAGGCTGCGTCCTCCTCTACGACGCCTGGGGGAAGCGGCAGGGCCTTTTCGGGCCGGTGAACATGGGCATGTGCCGTGGGTTGAACCTCTTGCTGGGGGTTTCGGCTGCGCCGGCGGTCCTGCCAGACGCCTGGCCACTGGCGTTGCTGCCGCTCATCTACATCGCCGCGGTGACCGCGGTCAGCCGGGGGGAAGTCCACGGGGGGCGTCGGGAAATCGCGGCTTTCGCTCTGATATCCTTGAGCCTGGTGCTGGCGGCGCTCGGGGCGCTCGCCATCGGCCGAGGCGGCGGGTCGTGGGCAGGCGTGGCGTTCACCGCCCTTCTCGGGTGGCGCGTGATGCCGGCATTCTGGGGCGCCTACCGCACGCCGGCGCCGGGGCCGATTCGACACGCGATCAGGACGGGCGTCCTGTCGCTCGTGCTGCTCGACGCGGCGATCGGCGCCACGTACGGTGGCGCGGTTTACAGCCTCGCGATTCTCGCGACCGGCCTGGTGGCCTGGTCGCTGGCACGGCTGTTCGCCGTGACGTAGCCATGTTCTGTCGTAGTGTCCGCCTTTAGCGGACCTTGGTCCGGCTGACTAGCCGGACACTACGAATTGTCGGTATCCGATTTCCAGACGATATGGATGTCATCAGGCAGAAGGTTCGCGTCGACTTCGAGTACCCGGTCTATTTCACGACGGGTGTCGCGACGCCGTCCAACCTGCTGCTGCGCGACGTCGTGGCACGCGCCGCTGACGAGACGCCTTCACGCCTCATCGTCGTCATCGATCAGGGCGTCGTCGATCACCATCCGAACCTGGCCGACCAGATAGCCGAGTACGCCCGCCGTCACCGCACGGTGCTGAGCCTGGCGGGGCCCGTCCTCGTCGTCCCAGGCGGCGAGGCGGTGAAGAACGACCCGCGCCACGTGGACGACATCCACCACGCGATCAACGAGGCTGGTCTGTGCCGCCACTCGTACGTCGTGGCCATCGGCGGCGGCGCGGTGCTCGACGCGGCAGGCTACGCCGCGGCCACCGCGCACCGGGGCATCCGACTCATCCGCGTCCCGACGACCGTTCTTGCCCAGGACGACTCGGCCATGGGCGTCAAGAACGGCATCAACGCGTTCGGGAAGAAAAACTACCTGGGCACGTTCGCGCCGCCCTTCGCGGTGATCAACGACATTGCCTTCCTGCAGACGCTGCCCGATCGTCACTGGAGAGCCGGCGTCTCGGAAGCGATCAAGGCCGCGCTCATCAAGGATCGGGCGTTCTTCGACTTCCTGGAGAGCCAGGCGGCGGCGCTCAATGGGCGGGACCTGGCGGCCATGGAGCAGGTGATCAGGCGCTGCGCCGTTGCTCCACCTGACCCACATCGCGAGCGGCGGCGATCCGTTCGAGCTCGGCTCGTCACGGCCGCTCGATTTCGGCCATTGGTCGGCGCACAAGCTCGAACAGCTGACCGAGCACCGGCTTGGCCACGGCGAGGCCGTCGCGATCGGGATCGCGCTCGACACGACTTACTCATATCTGGCGGGCTTCCTCCCGGAAGACGACTGGCGGCGGATCATCTCGCTGCTGCCGGCGCTCGGCTTGTCCGTCTACGTGCCGGAGCTCGGCCAGAACCTGGATTCGGTCGACGACCCGACGAACGTGCTGCGCGGGCTGGACGAGTTCCGGGAGCATCTCGGTGGCTCGCTGACCATCCTGATGCTGAGGTCGATTGGCGCGCCGTTCGACGTGCACGAGATTCGCCGCGACGTTATGATCCGGAGCATCGGCGTGCTCCGCGATTTCGAGCACGCCCACCGTCTGCGCGAGGAGCGTCATGAGCGTCACACCCTCTCCGAGCCCACTGAGCCCCAGGGAACTGGTGGATGAGTACTTCATCGAGAATCGCACGAAGGTGCTCGAGATCGCGGCCTTCCTCGATCGGCTGGATCGCGCCGATCCCTCGTATGCGAGCCGCGATTTCCGGATGAAGGCGTTCACCGAGGCGCTTGCCGGCCTCGGCGAGGCGCCTGCCGGCCAAGGAAAGAAAAGCGGCCGCGTCGATCATATTCAACAGCTGTTGAGCGACCCGCGAGAGGGGCCGCTCGATGCGCTCGATCGCAAGAGCGCGCTCGGCGCCTACGATCGCTGGAGCGAGGAGGCGCGGTCATGAAGTACATCGATCATCACGCGCACATGGTCTCGCGCACGACCGACGACTACCAGCATATGTCGCTGTCGGGCTGCGTCGCGGTCACGGAACCGGCGTTCTGGGCCGGCTGGGATCGCAGCCACGCGGACGGATTCGAGGACTACTTCCGGCAACTCACCGATTTCGAGCCCAAACGCGCCGCGCAGTATCACATCCAGCACTACGCCTGGATGGCGATGAACCCGAAGGAAGCTGACGACCGCGTGCTCTCGCGCGAGGTGCTCAAGCGCATCCCGAAGTTCCTCGACCGGCCCACCGTGCTCGGCATCGGCGAGATCGGCCTCAACCGCGTCACGCGCAACGAGATCGAAACCTACACCGAGCAGATCGAGCTGGCGCTCGCGCACAAGCAGCTGATCCTCATCCACACGCCGCACCTCGAGGACAAGCTGAAGGGCACGAAGATCTCGGTCGACGTCCTGCGAAGCTTCCCGACGCTCGAGCCCGGCCGCGTGCTCGTCGACCACGCCGAGGAGCACACGCTCGGGATGATTCTCGACCACGGCTACTGGGCCGGCCTCACGCTCTACCCGCAAACCAAGGTCTCCGCCCAGCGCGCCGCCGACATCGTCGAGCGCTTCGGCCCCGAGCGGATCTGCATCGCCGGCGCGTGCGACTGGGGCCCGAGCGACTCGATGGCCGTGCCGCGGTTCATCATGGAGATGCGCCGCCGCAAGCACTCCGAAGAGCTGATTCATCGCCTGGTGTTCGAGAATCCCGTGCAGTTCCTCAGCCAGTCGGCGCGCTTCCGGATACGGCCCGAGCTCGAACGGCACGAAGTCGGGACGAGGTAACGGGATCGCGGGTGACCAACTTGTGTTCGGAGACGACGAAGGTAACGGGTTCACCACGAAGAAACGAAGGCAACGAAGACGAACGAAGAAGAGAGCTCTCGGCCGATCGGTGCTTGTAGTCGCACCGCGCTTCGCGCGGTATGAGTGGAGAAGGTCGCGGGCAGAAGAGCGCGTTCGGTAAAAGCAACTCAGGGACGCGCTCTTCTGCCCGCGACCTTCTCCACTCATATCGCCGGCGTAGCCGGCGATGCGACCACTCAGATCCTAGCCCCTACTCCTTGAATCGATCGAACTTTGCAGATACCGACCGGCTTCCACCTCACCTACTGCACCAACATCCACGCGGCCGATGGCTGGGATGGGGTGTACGCGAACCTGCGGAAGTACGCGCCGCCGCTCAAGGCACGCTTCTCGCCGTCGGCGCCGTTCGGCGTCGGGCTGCGGTTGTCGGCGCGCGAGGCGCGCGAGCTGCTCGAGGGCGATCGGCTGCGCGAGTTTCGCGAGTTCCTCGACCGCGAGGGGCTGTATGTCGCCATCATCAACGGCTTCCCCTACGGACCCTTCCACGGCACGCCGGTCAAAGCCAACGTCTACGCGCCCGACTGGCGCGACGAGATGCGGGTCGACTACACGCTCGATTTGATCCGAATCCTGCAGGCGCTGCTACCCGCTGGCATCGACGGCGGCGTCTCGACGACCCCGCTCTCCTATAAAGCGTGGATGGCAGATGCCGGCTCGGGGGCGTGGGAGGCCATGACGCGAAGCGTCGTGCGCGTGGCCGAGGAGCTGGTGCGCATCCGGCGGGAGCATGGCACCGTCATCCACCTCGACATCGAGCCGGAGCCCGATTGCGTTCTCGAGAATACCGATGAAACGCTCGCGTTTTTCGAGGAGCGGCTCTTCCCCGCCGGCAGCCCGATGCTCGCCGCGGCTCTTGGCGTCAGTCCGGACGAAGCGCGGCGCTATCTCCAGGATCACATCCGGCTCTGCTTCGACTGCTGCCACTTCGCGGTCGAGTACGAGGACCCGTCGGCTGCGTTGGAGCGGTTGCAGGCCGCGGGCATCCGCATCGGACGCGTGCAATTGAGCTCGGCGCTCCGCGTCGATTTCCCAGACGAAGCGCAGGAAGGCGTCGGAGGTGGCGAGCCGGCTGCGTCCATTCGCCGACACGACCTACCTCCATCAGGTAGTCGAGCCGAAGAACGGTGGACTGCACCACTACCCCGACCTCGACGTGGCGCTCGACCATCAGCCGTCGACCGCACCGCGTGAGTGGCGCATTCACTTCCACGTGCCGCTGTTCGCGCGCGAGTACGACGCGTTCGGGTCGACGCAGGACTACGTGCGCAAGGTGCTCGCGATCGCGATGCAGACGCCGTTCACCACGCACCTCGAGATCGAAACCTACACGTGGGACGTCCTCCCGCCCGGCCTGAAGCTGGACCTGGGCGAGTCGATCGCCCGCGAATACGATTGGGTGCTCGAGGCGATCGGGAGCGTCCGACGCGCGGTCGGCCGAGAAACGCTCGCCCGATACACGCTCAGCCGATACAGGCTCGCCCGACACACGCTCAGCCGACACACGCTCGTCCAATCAATGACCCGAACGGTCGTCTTGAACGTGGTCGGCCTGACCCCAGGAATAGTCAGGTCCGGCGCGGCGCCCAACCTGGCGCGCTGGGCCACCGGCGCGGCCCTGACGCGCATTAGACCGGCTTTCCCCGCCGTCACGTGCACGGCGCAATCGGACTACCTCACGGGCCGCTACCCCACCACCCACGGCATCGTCGGCAACGGGTGGTACGCGCGCGAGGATGCCGAGATCCGGTTCTGGAAGCAATCGAACAAGCTCGTGCAGGCCCAGAAAATCTGGGAACGCGCGAAGGAGCTCGACCCGACGTTCACGTGCGCCAACCTCTTCTGGTGGTACAACATGTATTCGACTGCGGACTACAGCGTCACGCCGCGGCCGATGTATCCCGCCGACGGGCGCAAGCTCCCCGACGTCTACACCGCGCCCGGCTATCTGCGCGATGAGCTCCAGTCGAAGCTCGGGACGTTTCCCGCTCTTCAGCTTCTGGGGACCGAAGGCCTCAATCGAGTCGACACGCTGGATTGCCGAGTCGGCCAAGCACGTCGAACAGAAGTTCTCGCCGACGTTATCGCTCGTCTACCTGCCGCACCTCGACTACAACCTGCAGCGCGTCGGGCCTGGCGATTCGGCAGCAGCTGCCGACGTCCGGCAGATCGACGAGCTGTGCGGCGAGCTCGATCGCCTTCTTCGAGGCGCGCGGTGTTCAGGTCGTCATCCTGTCCGAGTACGGCTTGTGCGATGTGACGACGCCCGTGCACATCAACCGCGTGCTGCGGCAGCAGGGTCTCGTCGCCGTTCGCGAAGAGCTCGGCCTCGAAGTGCTCGACCCCGGCGCGAGCGCGGCGTTCGCCGTCGCCGACCATCAGGTCGCGCATGTCTACGTCAACGATCCGGCCAGGCTTCACCAGGTTCGTGCGCTCCTCGAGAAGACGCCGGGAGTGGAGCAAGTGCTCGATGCCCAAGGCAAAGCGGCGCACAAGATAGACCACGCGCGCGCCGGCGATCTCATCGCGATTGCGGAGCCGAAAGCGTGGTTCACCTACTACTACTGGCTCGACGATCAGCGCGCGCCGGACTTCGCGCGGACGGTCGACATCCACCGGAAGCCGGGCTACGATCCGGTCGAGCTGCTGCTCGATCCAGCGATTCGCGTCCCTGCGCTCACGGTCGGATGGAAGCTCGCAAAGAAGAGTCTCGGTTTCCGGATGCTGATGGACGTCATCCCGCTCGACGCGACGCTCGTCAAAGGGTCACACGGACGACCGGGTCTCGCCGGTGACGACGATGGACCGCTCGTCATGAGCAAGCAGCGGCACCTGCTGCCCGAAGCGCCGATTGATTCGGTTGATGTTTACTCGCTCCTTCTTGCCCATCTCGGAGTCACACATGGCGGCTGAAAACGGCTTCCTGGACGAAATCGAGCGAACGGTGGGCGATGGGGTCGACGTGGAGCGATACGCTCGCGCGCATTCTCCAGGAGATGTCGGCCGACAGCGGGACGATTCACCTCCTGGGCGACGACGGCGTGCTGCACTTGAAGGCCGCAAGCGCCGGCATTCCACAGGTCGTGCTAGACACGATCAAGGATGTGCCCGTGGGCAAGGGCATGGCGGGCCTTGCCGTCGAGCGTAAGCAGCCGGTCAACGCCTGCAACATCCAGACGGACGCGAGCGGCGACGTCCGCCCAGGCGCGCGTGCCACCGGACTGCAGGGATCGGTCGTCGTCCCGCTGCTGCGCGGTGAGGATGCGATCGGCGCGCTGGGCGTGGCGACTCGCCGCGAGCGAACGTTCACCGGCGAGGAGGAACAGCTGCTGCTGGAGATCGGCCGAGTGCTGGCGCGCTATCGCTGATTGCAGCGACATGCACCGCTCACGAAGGCTGACTTTTCCGATTCCTGGCTGCTCGCGGCTCGGGGTTGGCGGTTGCATGAACCACAGCTGGCGGTCGAATAGGCAACAGCGAGCTGCGAGCAGCCAACATCATTTCCCGAGTTCACTCATAGCCAGCTGGCTTGACGCCGTAAACGCCGCGGTATTCGGGAGGAAGCAAGTCCGCGATCGAGAGTCCGATCGCGTCCATCATCAGCTGACGATCGGCTCCGACGCGCGTCATGAGGGTGCTCACGTGAATGGGCTCGCCGACGGCGAGCGTGATCCGCACCGGGTTCAACGAGTCCTCGCTCATCGGGAACAGCCGCTCCGTCCCGGTGAGGGCCATGGGCAGCACCAAGGTGTCAGGCACCTCGAGGTACCGCGCTGCACCGGATAGCAGGCGCTGCATGTGACCGGACCGGCTTCGGGCACCCTCCGGGAACACGAGTAGCGCCTCCCCAAGGCGCAGCCGATCGTGCGCGACCTGGATCGAGCGGCGGGCCGCGAGCGCGACCTCGCGCGGATTCATGACCGCCTCGCCGCTCGACCGCGTGCTGCTCTGGGGCACCTTGATGGTGCCAAAGCACAAACTCGAGAAGCGCCTCCTGACGTTCGAGTACACCTTGGGTCCGGCGATAACCGTCAACCGGTCGGCAAACTCGGTCGCGCCTGCCCTTTGCAGGAGCACGTCAATCGCGTTGGCGTCGGAATACGACAGGTGGTTCGCGAAAATCACCACGGGCTTGCCGCGCATGAGGCCGAGGTGCTCGACGCCGCGAACGATCGGATCGTGCCGCAGGACGCGGCCGGCGAGGGCACGGTGGATGTCCCTGGCCAGCGGATCCCGGGGATAGTAGCCCCAGTCGCTTCCGGCGTCGGCCAGGCGCTTCGCGAGACCGTCGATCGCTTCGGTTCCCGCCTCATCGATCGCCCGCTCGAGGGCGGCGCGGATACCGGGCATCCCGAACGCGTGGTCGCGAGCCAGGAATGTCGCGATGGCGTTGACTAGCGGATCACGACCGCACGCAAGGCCATCGTCCAGATGCATCGTCAAAGGCAGAATCTCATTTCGGCCGCTCACAACACTGCCGCGCGCGAATCGCAGGTACCGCGGCCATCAGGGCACCGGAGGGCGGTGAACCATCATACCTAGCGGCGCGTTCGGGTGCGCGTCGACCGTTGCGCGCCCGGCCGTCCGCGTGGCGGATCGACCGGCGTGGGAATCTCATACCAGATCTCGACCTCGTAGCCGTCGGGATCGATGAAGAACACATAAGGTTCGCCGGGCACGAACTCCCCGTGCTCGCGGATCGTGCCGCCGGCCGCCCGGATCGCCTCGAGCGCCCGCGAGATGTCGGCAGGACGACGAAGTCGAAAGCCGAAATGCGCGACGCCACCAACCTTGCCGGCCCGTCGCGGCTTGCGTTCGAAGACGAGCACGTCGCGGCTGCCGGGCGTCTGCGCCTGCACGAAGTCCTTCTGTTCGTACACGGGAACGACGCCGAGAACCGCGCGGTAGAACGACAGCGACCGCTGCGGATCGCGGACCGCGAGCGCTACGTGCGTGAGCCCGTGCGTCTTCACTGGTGGAGTGCGTTGCATGGTGCGTTTCCCCCCGAGGCGGCCCGATCGCGGCCAATGGAGCAAGATGTCCCACATGCCGAAAGCATCAACAGGGTCGCCCTGAGCCTAGTCGAAGGGCGCCTGCCGATTGCCGACTGATCCTATCGTCACTCTGGCTATCCCCATCACGACACCCGGAATGAGCAGCGCCCCGACAAACGCGACGAGGAACGAATCGACGCTCATCGAGAACGCGCCAAACGCGACGTAGCCGAGGGCCACACCGAGATTGGAGAGCGCTGTCAGGGCGAGAAACCGGACGAAGGGCGCGCCGACCAGGCCGGCAAAGATCACGCTGGCCTCTGCGAGCACGGGCACCGGGCGGCACATCACGATCGTCCAGTCACCATAGCGGCGCACCAGCGAGTCGGCCCGCTCGAGCCCGGGTTCGCCCACGAAGCGGCGCGCGAGGCCGGCCGCGCGAGCGCCCAGCGCGTAGCCGAGAAGGCACGCCACCATCATGCCCGTCCAGACGACCACGGCGCCGCGCCAGAAACCCAGCAGGACACCTGCGGCCGTCGACACGATGCTCGACGGCACGGGCAAGACCACGTCGAGCGCCAGCAAGCCGAAGATGGACGACGACGCCAGCCAGGTTGCCGTGTCGCCATGGGTCATCCGCGCCGCGAATGCGTTGAACTCCGTCTCGAACAGGAAAAAAGGAACGAGGACGAGACTGATGAGCACGACCCAGATGATCGCCCAGCGCATGTGCGGAAGCGTATCAAATCCTTATCGACGTCCGTCGAGGCCGCTCCGCGATGCGTGCACCGATGTAGAATTGGCGCGGAACATCGTCGTCATCATGTGCGCATCGGATCAGGAGGCAGACAAGTGATGAGAACTGCGCTATTTCGTGTCAGCGTCGCAGCGGCCCTGTTGGCCACCGGGTACGTCGCGGGCCGGCTGACCCCGGAGCCGGTCGTGGAAGCGGCACAGGCCGGCCGGGTTTTCGAGATGCGGACCTACACGGCCAACGAAGGGAAGCTACCAAACCTCCAGGCCCGCTTCCGAGATCACACGCTCGGGTTCTTCAAGAAGTACGACATGACCAGCATCGGCTACTGGGTGCCCGCGGACGGGCCGACTTCCCAGACGACGCTCGTCTATATCCTGTCGCACCCGAGTCGCGAAGCGGCTAAGGCGAACTGGGGAAAGTTCAGCGCCGATCCCGAGTGGCGGAAGGTCGCCGCGGCGTCCCAGGTCGACGGCACGATCCTGGCCAGGCCACCGGAATCGGTCTACCTCAACGCGACGGATTACTCACCGATCAAGTAGAACCGCGGACGACGAGGACAAAGACAGGCCACGGATAACACGGACAACACGGGGGATTGGGGGGACAGTCTCAGGGATCAGGGATCAGAAAGGACTACGAGCTAGTCGGCCAAGGTTTTCCCGACCCCTAATACCCGATCCCTGATCCCTGAAGCCATCCGTTGTCCTTCACCACGCTATGAACCGACGTACCTTGTTCCTGATCGGCGCGCTGGCCGTGCTGCCGGCTCTGTGGGTGTTGCCGACTCTGCGGGTGCTGCCGCCGGCGCCTTCGGCGCAGACGTCCACGAGCCGTCTCCCGCCGCGTCTCACCGGTCAGGAATTCTTCACGCTGATGACCGAGTTGTCGGAAGCGGACGGTGTCTTCCGCTCCGACAACCTCGTCTCGAACGAGCTGTTCATGCAGCGCGTCATCCCCGAGCTCACGCGCACCGTCAAGCCCGGCCGCGTCTACCTTGGCGTCGGGCCGGAGCAGAATTTCACCTACATGGCGACCGTCAAGCCGGCGATGGCGTTCATCATCGACATCCGTCGAGGCAACCTGCAGCTGCATCTGATGTACAAGGCGCTCTTCGAGCTGTCGGTGGACCGTGCGGACTTCGTCTCGCGGCTGTTCTCTCTGAAGCGCCCGAGCGGACTCGGGCGCGCGTCAACAGTGCAGAACATCTTCACCGCCTACGCCGACCCGGCCCTGCGGAGCCCGGAGATCTACAAGCAGAACTTGAGGGCGATCGAACGGTTCTACGTCAAAAAGAACGGGCTGGGACTGTCGCAAGAAGACCTGAAGGGCATCGAAGGGATCTACCAGACGTTCGCCACGCGCGGGCTGGACATTCACTACGAGGTGACTCCGGGTAGCGCGGGATCCTTTCCGAGCTACGCCGAGCTAATGGTGGCCACCGACGACGCGGCGGTTCCGCGCGGCTACCTCGCGACCGAAGAGAACTTCGCGCTGATCAAGGACCTCCACACGCGCAACCTGATCGTGCCGGTCGTCGGCAACTTTGGCGGACCTAAGGCCATTCGAGCGGTGGCCAATTACCTCAAGGCGCGCGGCGCCATCGTCGCGGCTTTCTACGTGTCGAACGTCGAGCAGTATCTGCTTCGTGAGGGGGGGATGGACGAGTTCTGCGCCAGTGCGGCATCGCTCCCGCTCGACGAATCGAGCACGTTCATCAGGAGCGAACGCGGCGGGCTCCCGTCACGCCGCGGAGGCAGCCCTCCACGCGGCGGCTTCGGCGGAAATTTCAGCTCCAAGCTGGAGAGCATGCTGCTCGAAGTACGGGGGTGTATGAGGTGAGTTTTTAGCTCTCAGCTGTCAGCTGTCAGCTTTCAGTTAGACCTTCCGAGCCAAATCCGCGACTGAGATCTGCAAGCTCTGAGAGCTGAGAGCTATTCGAGCAGATACGCCCGCCGCTTCTCGATGAAGCTCTTGAGGCTGCGCTCGCCGCCGTCGGTATCGGCCTTGAACGCCTCAGTGCTGTAAAGCTTCCGCGTATCGGTCTTCACGTCCTCGGCGATGAGGGCCTGATACTGCTGAACCTTCGGACCGAGGGTTTTCCAGTCCATGTGCTTCTGCGCAATGTCGCGGACGTAGGACAGGTACCGCTCACGCAGCCCCGGAACTGCCAGCAACTTCGACCGCAGCGGCTTGGTCGTGTCGTCGAGGCCGATGAGCGGGTCGAGCTCGGCGGTCGCCGGCGCGCCGAACATGCCGCGGCCACCCCGTCCTCGGCCTGAACCGAACATGCCATCTGGCGCCGGCGGTAACCCTGGGGCACCCGCTTGACCTGCCGGTCCGCCGGGACCACCGGGTCCCCCAGGCCCCCCGGGCCCCCCGGGCCCGCCTGGACCACCGCGACCTGGGCCGAAACCGCGGCCACCCTCGTCGGCAAGACCCTCGTTCATGTCGTGCGGGATGACGTGGAAGCGGCCCTTCTCGTCCTGATAAATGTTGTAGTCGCTGGCGCGCGTCCAGTAGCCATCGCTGTTGACGAGCGCGACATCGAGGGCCAGAAACTTCAGGGCGCCGTCGACGTCGAGGATCGGGTTCAGCACCGCTTCGAGTTTCTCAGCCGGCGTCTCGTTCAAGATGCGGAACAGCTTGATGAGATCGGCCCACGACTTTGGATCGTCCTTCGTCTTGATCTCATACAGGCGCTTGTAGGCCGCCACGTCTTCACCGAGGTACTCCATGCCGCCCCGGCCTCCGGGACGTCCGGGAACCTTCCACCGCGCGCCCTTCGTGCTCTTGAAGTAGTCGCGTGTGAAGTCCGAGTTGAACTGCTGTGCGTTGACGTACACTCCCCAGCTTTCGCCGTTGATCACGACGCGCATGTAGTTTGCTCTCGGCGCCGGAATGTACTGCCGCGAGATTTCTGAGTACACGACGGCCCGCACGAACGTCGGATCGCCGTTCGCATTGAGGAGGTTCAGGGTTCGGTAGTTGGCGAGGACCTGGTTCTTGTCGACGAAGTCGAACGACAGGTTCAAGGATCGCTTCGATCCCTCGGGCACCATCATGTACGACGAAGCGCCGCGGAAGTGGACGCCGACGTTCTTGTAGGTCTTGCCATCGACCACGGCGACGGCGGGCACTTCGACATCGGTGTTGTTGAACGCGGCGAGCTCCTGCTCCCAATCGGCGTTCTCGAAGTGCAGGAAGACCGTGCGAAGCGTGCCGGTGTCGTAGAGGGGCGCGTTTGGATAGGACTTGACGTCGGCCGTCTTCACCTGGAGCCCGGGGGACCCCGGGGTTATCCCGCCTCGTCCGAAACCTCCGCCGCCGCGACGCCCGAAAGCGCGGCCCTGCGGCTCGGCGGCGAGCGACTCGCGCGCGGCCTTGCGTTCTACGTTGTCGAGACGCCCGTCGCCGTTCTTGTCGAACTTCGCAACCACCTTCCGTTCTTCGAAGCCCGGGAATCCGCCTGGCCCGAACTGCGCCGACCCTTGAAACCCGCCCGCGCCGGGACCCTGCGCGCGCGCTGGCGCCTCCAGGATGGTCGTCAGCAGCAGGTAGCCGCTCAACCCTGCCACGATCCCCAGCAGTCCAGCCTGCAGCATCGTGACCCACAGCGCGTTTCGGCGATTCTCGTTCGACATTAGGTTGTTCTATTCCTTCGTGCCGTTTCAGGTCAGTTGGCTAGCAGCCGTCTCGTGAATGTGTCACGACATCACGTAGCAACACGATGCGCACGATGACACGATGTTCACGATGGATCGCCGGAGATTTCTTCGTGTTCATCGGATCATCGTGTTCATCGTGAACCGTGGCCGTCGGCGCGTTCAGCCCGTTCTTGGTTCATGACATAAGTTCTAACGGTCTTCAGTCGTTTCCCGGTTGATCGACACGCTCTGCACGCCCTCGATCCGGTTGAGGGCCTTCAAGAGCTCCCCGGCCGACGGCTCGTTCTGAAGCTCGATCCGGTAGATGGCCTCGATCGCCATGCCCTGCTTCGCGGTCGACATGGCGACGAGCCGCCTGCTGCGGACGTGAGCCGACAGGGCCGGTGCCAGCACGCGCTCCACGTCGTGCCCGAGGCCAACCCTGACCTGGAGCAGATACGAGATCTCGCTCTCCATGCCGGTCTGGCGCCACTTCATGATCCAGGCCGCTACGCCGACGACGGCGATGCCGCTCACCGCAACCGATGGGTGACCGGCGCCTGCCGCCATACCGACCGCCACGGCAAAGATGACGAACGCCGTGTCTACGGTGTCGCGGACGACCGTTCTGAAGCGTACGATCGACAAGGCGCCAACCAGGCTGAACGCGCGCGCCACGTTGTCGCCGATTACCTGCGTCACCATCGCGATGAGAATCGCCAGCAGCACGAGCGTGACCGACAGAGACGACGACGTGTCGCTCGCCGGGCGGGTTCGCTGATAGATCCAGGCGACGACGGCGCCGAGGAGCATGGAGCCCACGAGCCGCGCAAGGACGATGAGCGGACCGCCTGCCGCCTGTAGCTCTCCTCGCAGGAACTCAGGCATAAAGCGCTTCGGTTTCGGCGCCTGTCAGGAGCAGCTTCGGTACGGCCTGCCCACTCACGACCACGCCGAGGCGATACTTCGAAGCGGCCGTTGGCGCGAGCGCGAACTCTTCTACGAGTTGCCTGAAGATGGCCGGCGTGGCGCCGCGGTACTTCAGTTCGAGAATCAGACGGCCGGGCATTGCCGGCCTCGGCAGCACGTCGGCCTCGCGAGAAAACCGGGCGGCGCGCGTCGGCATCACCTGGAGATCGGAGTCGAGCGTCAGGCGCACTTGTTCTCCGTCGCGCATGACCGCCCGCGCCATCCGGAGGTAGGCCACCTGGCAAACCGGGCGCAACCGCCTGGCCGTCACCCGCCGGTGGAACCAGTAGCCGGGCCACCCGGCCTCGACCGCCGACTCGGTCAGCCGAGAGAGGGCCGCCAGCGACAGGAGCGTGCGCCGCTTCGCGAGCACCGCCGGTTGGCGCATCTTGCGTTCCAGGAAAACGTTCTCGTCCTCGCCGTACCGGCGAATTCGGTACTTGCTCCGGCCGAACGAGCCGCGACGATAGAACACGTCGAACGCGTCTGTGTCGAAATAGACGCTCGTAGTCCGGTACTCGTCGCCGAACTGCCCGCCGCCGTGTGGATCGGGGTCGAGGTGGGTGCGAGCCCACTGTCGGATCATGCCTGCTTTGTGGGCTTCGACGACGAATTTGACCTCGCGCGCCTGCGGACGAACTTCCCGGATATGTGCCATGTCTCTCGTAGGATACGGTGCGATCGGCATGCCGGTTACGCGGTTTTTACACGACAGACGTAATGTCACCGGCCTGCCACAGATCTGACACAGATCACGGGAGTTTGGTTGGGTTCAGAGGGTTCAGAGGGTTCAAAGAGGTTCAGGGTTCAAGGTTCAGGGTTCAGGGAACCTCTTTGAACCACTTGAACCTCATGAACCTTTTGTGGGAAGTATCTTCCCAGGATTCATCAGGCCGCGTGGGTCGAGCGCCTGTTTGATGGCTCGCATGGCATCGAGCGCCTCGCCGTGCTCGCGCGCGAGGTATCGCATCTTCCCGACGCCCACGCCGTGCTCGCCCGAGCAGGTGCCGCCCATGTCGATCGCTCGGTGGACCAGGCGTTCGTTCAAACGCCGAGCCTCGGTCATCTCTTCGGGGCTGTCCGGATCCACCAGGTAGAGCATGTGGAAATTGCCGTCGCCGACGTGACCCACGAGCGTACCGGTCAGGAACGACTCGTCGAGATCGCGCTTCGATTCGACGATGCAGTCGGCGAGGCGGGAGATGGGCACGCAGGCATCCGTCGTCCAGCCCTTGGCGCCGGGCCGGAGGGCGAGCGACGCGTAGTAGGAGTCGTGGCGGGCCCTCCACAGGCGGGCGCGATCTTCCGGGCGCGTGACCCACGCGAAACCGGACCCCTCGTTCTCGGCGGCCACCGACTGCACGGTTTCGGCCTGGTCGCCGACTTCGCGCTCGGTGTGGCCATGAAACTCGAAGAAGAGTGTCGGCAGCAACGGATAGTCGAGCTTCGAGAACCGGTTGATCGCGTCCACCTGCACTTCGTCGAGGAGCTCGATGCGCGCCACCGGCACGCCGAGCTGGATCGTCGCGATCACGGTCTTCACCGCCGAATCGATGCTCTGGAAGCTGCAGACCGCCGCGGCCACGGCTTCGGGCAGCGGCTGCAGGCGCACGGTAATCTCGCTGATGATGCCGAGCGTGCCTTCCGACCCCACGAACAGCCGCGTGAGGTCGTAGCCGGCCGACGACTTGCGCGCGCGGCCTCCGGTCGTGATCGCCCGGCCATCGGCCAGGACCACCGTCAGCCCCCGCACGTTCTCCCTCATCGTCCCGTAGCGAACGGCCGTGGTGCCCGAGGCGCCCGTTGCGGTCATGCCGCCGAGCGTGGCGTCGGCGCCGGGGTCCACGAAGAAGGTCAGGCCGGTGTTGGCGAGATGCTTGTTCAGTTGCCGATGCGTGACGCCTGCCTGCACCGTCGCATCGAGATCGTCGACGCTGACGCGCAGCACCTGATTCATCAGCGTGAGGTCCACGGTGATTCCGCCCCGGAGCGCGAGGACCTGCCCCTCGAGCGACGTGCCGGCGCCGTAGGGGACAATGGGAACGTCGCGCTCGGCCGCTGCGCGGACGATGGCGCAGATCTCATCAGTGGTCCGTGGATAGGCGACGAGGTCCGGAGCGGCGGGCGCGTGATAGGACTCGCCGTGGCTGTGGTGCTCGCGGACCGCCGCCACCGCGGTTACGCGCTCGCCGAGCAGACCCCGCAGGGCCAAGAGCAGGTCGCCGGTGATGGCGTCTGAAGCCGCCTTCATTTGGCTCAATACTACCCTCACCCGGAGCCAATCTTGCTTTAACGTCGGGGTCAGACCGGGGTCAGACCGCCACTTCGACACTTGCGGGGTCAGACCGGGGTCAAACCCCCATTTCCGACAGCTGGCCACGAGTTTCACGATCTTCGGCCCGACGCGTTCTGAAACTGACTTTCGATTTGCGGCGGGCGCAACGCCGCGCGGTACACTACTCAGCCATGCTCCGAGCCCGAATCGTCATCGCCTGCATCCTCACCGCGGCGCCGGGAACGGCCGCCGCCTCAGGGCACGGACCGGTCTTCGGCGGAGCTCCTCCGACGCTCGGCAAAGGCGGGTGGCAGCTCGATCAGGCCTGGATGGGTCGGCTCGGCCAGGGGAGCAGCGACGACGAGCAGATGCTCCGCACGATGCTCAGCTTTGGGATCACCGAAGACCTCCAGATCTCGGGCTCGCTGCCCATCACGCTGAACTCGGGCCTTTACATGACGCGCGGCCGAACGATGGCGATGATGACGTCGAATCAGGACGTCGAGGCCATCCTGGGATGGCGATTCCAGCGGCGGGCCGTCGGCGCCGGGGCACGGCTCGAATCGACCGTTTTTGTCGGCGGCGCGGTGCCGCTGCAGGAATACCGCCCGGACGGCATGCTGGCCGCGCCTTCGCTCTACGCGTCGGTGGCAACCGGCTACGCGTCGCGGGCCCACTACTTCTGGGTGGGCGGCGGCTATGAGTACTTCGGCGAAAAAGAGGGGGATCAAATGGGCGACACGGTGTTCTACAGCGCCGTGTACGGCTACCGCCCGCCGTTTCTACGCGTCGACTACCCGAAACCGGATCTGCGGTTCTTCGTCGAAGCCGTCGGCGAGCACACGGCACGTGGCCTTCATCACGGCTTCGAGTACTTCCTGAGCGGCGGCGATTCGGTGCTCATCGGACCCTCGGCACTCCTGCTCTACAAGCAGTACGGGCTCGAAGCCGGCATCCTCTTCCCGGTGTATCAGCAGACGAATCTTCAGCCGGATGAGAAATTCCGCTTCGGCGTGAATTTCACGTACTTCTTCTGGCGGAAGTGAGCGGTTGCGGTCGTGCCGAGATGATGGTGAGCGAATCACTGGCGGCTGAATCGGCAGCGCCTGCGGCTGCGGCGAGCGAGCGAAGCGAGTCGAGCCGCGCGAGAGCGGGGGTGGGCCGCCTCCGCCAAGGCTACGGCGAGCTCCGCCGAAGCTGAGCGAAGGCGAGGCCCCGCGAGCAGTAAAAGATGCAGACCGTATGCGCACTATTACACCGTTGCTGATTCTGCTCACCTTCTTCGCACCTTCTTCGGCTGGCGCCGAGTACACGCGCGTCGAGCTGAAGATCCTCGGGATGGACTGCGCCATCTGTGCGCACGGCGTGCGGGTCGCCGTGCAGAAGGTCGACGGCGTGGAGTCGGTCGAGCTGTCGCTCGAGCGTGCGCAGGCCGACATCCGCCTCCGCAAGGACAACGTCGTATCTCTCGATCGATTCCGGCAGATCGTCAAGGCCAATGGCTTCGAGCCGAAGCAGGCGACGGTCACCGCCGTCGGCACCGTACGCGAGGTTGGCGGGACGCTGACGTTCGAAGTGTCCGGTGTGACGCCGCCGCTCACGATCGTTGCCGGCACGAGCGCGCCAGCGGCCTACAAACAGCTCAAGAGCGCCGCAGATGCGAAGAGCATGGCCGTCTTCGAGATCGTCGGAACCGTCGAGAAAAAGGGCGACGTCGAGGGGATAGCGATCGCGAGCGTCACCGCATCGAAGCGCCCTTCCGATTGAGTGGAGACGAACGCGATCGTCAAGTCGATCGGCGGCCCGAGTGAGGTTTGAGGTCGGGGAAGACACTACTGGCTGGCGGAGGCGGGCTGCTGGATGCTCAGCACTTGATTGGCCTTGACGTTGGGCATCTTCGTCGTTGTCCCGTCAGGCCACAGCACTTCCAGCGCGTCGACCTGTGCGGCCTGGCCCAGGCCGAAATGCAGCCGCTTGTCTTCCTGTGAGATGTAGCTGCTTCCGCTCTGCACCAGCCGCTTCTGGACGCGGGGAGCGGCGCCGCTCGTCCGCGCCGTCACCACGGCACCGACCGCGCCTGTGTTCATGCCGCGGCCTTTCAGCCGCACGAGCAGCCAGTTGCCGGTATTCGCTAGTTCGTTATGCAGCAATTGCGGGCTGCCGTCCAGATCGTTGACCACCACATCCAGGCGGCCGTCGTCGTCCAGATCGCCGACCGCCAGCCCGCGGCTGACGCGTTCTTCCATGATGACCGCGCCATACCGCGGTCCCACTTCCTCGAACGTGCCATTCCCGAGGTTGTGGTAAAGCAACTTCCGCTGACGATAGCCGGCCGAGGCGCGCAGGCGCGCCTTGTCGAGTTGCGGGTAGACGTGACCGTTGACCACGATGCCGTCGAGGAGGCCGTCGTTGTCGTAGTCGAAGAAGGCGTTGCCCCACCCGACAAAGGGCAAGCTGACGGCCGCCGTCCTCGACCTGAAGGACACATCCGTGAAATGGCTACCGTCGTTGTGGTAGAGCGCGTTGTATTCCTCCGAGAAGTTCGTCACCCAGAGGCTGAATCGTCCTGAGTTGTCATAGTCGGCGACGGCGACGCCCATGCTGCCCTGCTCGGCGCCGT
This sequence comes from uncultured Acidobacteriota bacterium, assembly GCA_963839705.1. Classification (GTDB taxonomy): domain Bacteria; phylum Acidobacteriota; class Vicinamibacteria; order Vicinamibacterales; family 2-12-FULL-66-21; genus DATBJJ01. The sequence continues at coordinate 1,651,310 of CAWIWL010000012.1, read as the reverse complement.
CTTCGCTGACGGCCACGCCCATCGGGAAGCCGGCTTCTTTGAAGGTGCCGTCCTTCTGATTCAGGTACAGGAAGTTGCTGGTCGAATCGTTGGCCACGTAGAGGTCTGGCCAACCGTCCTCGTTGCAGTCGAACCAGGCGATCCCCAGGCCGTAGTACCTGCTTCGGGTCGGAGACTCCGGCCTTCTCGCTGACGTCGGTGAAACGCCCGTTGCCCTCGTTTCGCAAGAGATGGTCGGATTCACCCGGGAGGCCGCGCGGGCCGCACTGCACCGCGATGCCGCGATACTCGCAGGTCTTGTCCTTGCCGAATTGCGGCAGGTTCTTCAGGTCGATCTTCACGTACCGCGTCACGAACAGATCGAGATCGCCGTCACGGTCGTAGTCGCCGAACCCGCATCCCGCCGACCACCCGCCGACAGCGACCCCGGCCCGCGCCGTGACGTCGGCGAAGGTCTTGTCGCGATTGTTCCGGTACAACTTGTTCCCGCCGAGCGCGGTGACGTAGATGTCCTCCCAGCCGTCGCCGTCGAAATCCGCGGTACAGACGCCCATCCCCCACCCGGGGTGCCCCACGCCTGCGGCATCGGTGACGTCTTCGAACTGGTTCCTCCCGAGATTCCTGTAGAGCGCGCTCCTCGCGGCCTTTGGATTACCGACCGTATCGACAGTCAGGGAATCGACGAAGTAGATGTCGAGCAGGCCGTCGTTGTCGAAGTCGAAGAGCGCCACGCCACCGCTCATCGACTCGACGATGTATTTTTTTTCGGGGGCGGCGTGGTGGGTGAAGGTCACGCCTGCGGCGCGGGTGATGTCGCGAAACAGCACCGCGTTGGCCGGTGGCGACTGCGCGGTCAACGTCACGGCGATGGCCGTCGCAATCACGGTCGGTACGACGCGTGTCACTGCGGTCCTTTCCTAGCGCCCGTGGGCTTCGGCGTGGTGGGGAGCTTCGGGGTCGCGGCAGGGCCGATCGCGAGCGACCCGCCGGCGCGCAGCATCTTGATTCGTTCCTCGACTGCGCGCAGCTTTTCCTGATAAAGGCCGACGTAGCGCCGCGCGGCCGCGTCATCGCCGAGACGCGCCGCGACGAGACTCAGCTGGTAGACCGCCTTTGGAGAATCGGGATCCGCGGACATGGCCTGCCGGAGAACCTCCTGTGCGCCTGCATAGTCACGTCGTTCGATCAGCACGAGCCCCATCACGAGATTCGCGGTCGCGCTCGCCGGCGAGCGCTGCAGGACCCGCTCGGCGTGGCCGGCCGCGGCGTCGAAGTTTCCCAGACCCGACTCGGCTTCCGCGAGCGCAGCGACGGCCTCGATGCTCTCCGGTTGCAGCTCGAGGCTGTGCACGAGCGCGGTCCTGGCTTCGGCAAAGTGCTTCCGGTTGTTCAAGGCCAGACCCAGTGCAAGGAGCGTCAGCGCGCGCTCGCCTTCCAGGCGATCCGCCTCGGTCAGCGCCTCGACCGCGCCCGGCATGTCTCCGATCGCCATCAGCCCGACGCCGAGCAGGTAGTGGTACTGCGAGACCGACGGGCACATGCGAGTCAGCGACTGCAACGTCAGCACGGCGGGCATCGGCTGCTTCACCGCTAAGGAGAGCTGGGCGTAGGCGCTGAGGACGTCTTCCGAGTTGGGGGCCAGCGCGCGCGCCTTCAAAAGCGAATCGAGGGCGGCGGCGGCTTGCTTGGTACGCGACTGCAGTCGGGCCAGTTCGAGGTAGGCCTGAACCGACTGATAGCGTTCCGCCGCAAGCCGCAGCACCCGAATCGCCTCGTCGTTTTGCCCAGCCTGCTGCGCGTCGGCGGCCTGCTTCAGCAACGCGGCGCGTTCGGGCACCGGACTCGGCGCCTTCGCACGTGGCTGGGCCGACTGGCTGCCGTGCCCCGCCGTGAGCATCGAGACCAGGGCCAGCGTCACGGTTGTCGGCACCGGGCCGGTCACGGCGTGCCTCCGCGCTGTTTGGCTTTCAACCGCTTATATGTTTCGAACGCCGCTGCCGCGAGTTCCGTCCGCCCGAGCCGCTGGTAGGCCTGTCCGAGCTGATACGGGATGTTGGCATCCTCTGGCGAGAGGCGCGCGGCGACCTCCAGGTGTGCGATCGCTTCCGCCTCGGCTCCCCGCGCGAGCAGGATCTTTCCAAACAGATACCGGGCGTCCGCATAGTTCGGCTTGACGGCGACGATCGCCCTCAGCTCTCTGATCGCCTCGTCGCTCTTGCCGTCCAGGTCGAGCACGGTCGCCAGCGTATTGCGCGCCTTCACGTTGCCTGGACGCGCCGCAAGCTCGGCGCGGAGCGCCTCGGTCGCGGCGCGGAAGTCTCCCTGGCGCATGTAGATATCCCCGAGCGAGGCATTGGCTTCGGGGACGTCCGCTTTGAGCTCGACGGCGCGTCGCAGAGATGCGACGGCGGCGTCGAAGTCTCCCCGTGCCGCGTGGATCTGACCGACCACGACGTTCAGTTCGGGCACATCTGGATGCTCCAGCAGCACCCTGGAAAAGATCTTCTCGGCTTCGTCCGCACGGTCGCTGCGGACGAGCGCGAGGCCGAACGCATACTGCAACGAGGGGTCGGCCGGGAGTTTCGGATCGGCGCGCAGGAGGTCGGCGGCTCTGGCGTAGTCGCCAGCGTTGAGGGACGCCAGCGCGAGCATCCGTCGACTATCGGCATCCTGCGGTTGCTGTTCGGTGGCACGCGTCAGCGCAGGAACGGCCTTCTCATATTGCTCGGCGCTGAAGTAGGCGACGCCCAGCGAGTACTGGACCTGCGGGAAGGCCGGATCGATCGAGGCGGCCAGCTCGAACAACTCGGCGGCGCGCGCAAAGCGAGTCGCCTGCGCGTGGATAATCCCGAGGTTGAGGTAGGTCCGCGCCAGGATCGTGCCCAATCGCCCCTGGAGCGCGGTGCGTTCGGACTCAGTGAGCGTGTCGAGCCCGTCGATCTCCAGCGGAAGCGACCGGGCGGTCGCCGCCGCCGTGTCCATGGTATCCGCCATGTACCTGGCCAGCTGATCGCGCGCGCTTTCCAGCTGTTCGGCCGACAGCCGCTGCGCTTCCGCAAACTCGCGCTCGGCCTCGGCATGTGCTCCGGTCGCGCGCAGCGCCGTCGCGAGCTGATAGCGCACGTAACGGCGTCTCGCGTCGGCGGCGGTCGCGCTCCCAGTCTGTTGCGCCGCGTCGAGCGCGCGCTTCAGGGAAGCGACCGCGTCGGCGGCCCGTCCCACGGCGAGCTGGGAACGTCCCAGAAACAGCCAGGCGTCGTACGGCGCCGTCGGCTCGCGCACGGCGCGCTCGAGGAGAGCCATCGCTTCCTCATAACGGCGCGCTTCCACCAGGACCACGCCGAGCCGCAACGTCGCCAGCGCATCGTCTGGCGCGATCTGCAGTTCCTTTCGGAACTCGGCGATCGCCTCGTCGAGGCGAACGATCCCCTCTTCGAGGATCGCGCTGGTGCCGAGATAGTAGTGAGCGCGTCGCACGCGCGGGTTCATTTTCAACGCCGTGCGCAAGGCGCTCCGCGCGCGGTCGTCGTACTGGAAATCGCGGTAGGTCCGCCCGATGAGCACGTATGTTTCGGGCAGAGCGCGTGACGTGGCGACGCGGGCCAGCAGCGTATCTGCCGCATCGACCCTCTTGACACGGAAGTACCCCGACGCCAGCGCGAACAGAAGCTCAGGATCCGCGGGCGCGATCGCCTGCGCTTCGTCGAGTTCCTGCGCGGCTTCCGCGGGTTTGCCTGTGGCAACCAGCGCTTCCGCGAGCGTCAGCCGGAGCTGAACGTCACGCGGCGCGGCGGACACCATCTGTGTGAGGAGCTCGACTGCGGCGTGCCCCTCGCCCAACTGCAGCTTGACGACTGCCAGAGACTGGAGCGCAGCGCGGTTTTCGATTGCCGACGACGACGCGCGTTCGAACGCCTGCCGCGCCTCCTGAAGCCGGCCGCTCGTGACATAGACGGCGCCAAGGATCATCCACGCCTGAAGGAGCCCAGTGCGGTAGTGACTCTCGGCCGTCTGGCGCTCGCCGATGCGGAGGTGGTCTTCGGCGGCGGCAATGGTGCGGTCGACGAGCGCCATCGCCTCCGGCGCCTGCGCGTCGACGCTCGTCGAGAGCACCGCGGCGGCACAAAGACACGCGACGGCGGCGCGGGCAAGAGAGGACACGAGGGCCATCTTAACGCCGTTCGCGACCGAGCCACTCGCGCGCTTTGGCGATGTCCGGCGCGTATCGGGCTGGCGATGCCGCTTCCACGAACAGTTGAAGATACGGCCGAGCCTCGGCGTCCCTGCCGCCGCGCACGAACGACAAACTGACGCTGAGGAGCTTCGGCGCTTCATCGCCGTCGAGTGCGAGGGCGCGGCGCCAATGCTCCAGCGCCTCGTCGTGGCGGCCCTCTTCGGCGGCCAGCGCGCCGAGCGAGCTGTGGCCCCGCGCGAGGTTCGGATTGATGACGAGCGCGGACTCAAACGCTGAACGTGCCTGACCTAGCTGCCTGCTCATCAACTCGACGGTGCCGGTTGTGACGAGCAGCATGGCATTCGAGGGGTCCTGGGCGCGTGCCCGATCGAGGGCCCGACGCGCCTCGGCGAACGCGCCCGATCGCGCCTGTGCCAGCGCGAGCGTCACCAGCACCTGCGGGTCGGCGTCAGTCGCCTCTGCGTACGGCTGCAGGATCTCGACCGCCTCGCGAGACCGGTCAGCCGCGGTCAAGTAGGCGCCGAGCAGCGATGCCGACTCTGTATCTCCCGCGCTGACTCTCAGGGCATGACGCAAGGTATCAATGGCGGACGGCAAATTCCCCGACTCGCGCTCGAGGTAAGCGAGTTGCAGCAGCGCGACTCGCATGTCGGGGTACTCGCGCCGCGAGTGCCCGGGCACGCCCGAGCGCCTCCGCAGTCTTGCCCTCGAGAGAAAGCCCGACGATCTGCTGCAGATCTGCCTCGACGCCGATCAACCGCTTGGGATCGTCCGGCTCAGTGTAGGTCCGCCGCGAGGGGCCGGCCGCACTCGACGTGACGTAGCCGAGCGCACGAAGCCGCGCCTTGACCTCGGACGTCTCGTCGACCCGCCGGACCTCGGGGGTCGCAAGCGATCGCAGAAGCGCCCGCCGGTCGGCAATCTCCTGCGGGCGCGTCTCGGCGAGGTTACGCAGCTCGCCGGAGTCGCTGCGAAGGTCGTAGAGCTCTGGAATCGGCAGGTCGATGAACTTCATGCCGTTCGCGACGACGCCCGTGAGCGGCGCCCACCCTCGGTTGAGCGATCCGGAGAGCGCCTCGAAGTAGCATGACCCGATCGTCGGCCGGTTGGCGTGCGAGGTCCGGCAGGCTATGACCACGCAGGCCCGCGGCCGGTGGCATGCCGAGCGTCTCGAGGACCATCGGGACAATGTCGGCGTGCGTAGCCGTGGTGTCGATCACGCTCGGTGCAAGCAACGGCGGATAGTAGAGAACGAGCGGCACCCTGAGCGTCGCCTCGTAGGCGAAGATGCCGTGCGTCGCCTCCCCGTGGTCCCCGAGGGATTCGCCGTGATCCGATGTCAGGATGACCAGCGTGTCGGTGGCCGCGCCCGCGTCGAGGATAGGCTGAAGGAGCGGGCCGAGCGCCGCATCGGTCGCAGCGACTTCGCCGGCATAGGCATCGTTTGGGTATCGCGACGCATAGGGCTCCGGGGCGGCGTACGGGTAGTGCGGCTCGTAGAGATGGACCCAGCCAAACCACGATTCGGCCTTCGTCCTCCGTTCATCGAGCCAGCGCCGTGCGGCCGCAACCGTCTCGGCCCCCGCGCGTTCCTGTTCCAGGAACGCCGGGCGAGCCGCCGTGTCAACGAACGCATCGTCGTACACGTCAAAACCTCGGGACAATCCAAACCGCGAGTCCAGCGGGAACGCGCTGATGAACGCGCCAGTGTGAAAGCCGCGCGCCTTCAGGCGGGTGGCGAGCGTCGCTTCGCTGCCGGCCAGCCGGAAGCCGGCATTGTCGCGGACGCCATGATCGGGCGGCAGCCGGCCGGTCAGGATACTGGCGTGCGAGGGCAGCGTGAGCACGTTGTGGGCGCGCGCCGTCCGGAACCGGACGCCGCCGGCCGCGAGCCGGTCCATCCATGGCGTCGCGGCCGATGCGTTGCCATAGGCACCGAGCGCGTCGGCCCGAAGGGTGTCAATGGTGATGAGCAGGACGTTCCGCGGCAGGGACCGACCAGGTGCATCGCGAGAATAGATCCACCACCCGGCGCCGGCGGCAAGCACTGACGCGATTGCCAGGAGCGCGACCGGGATGCCTGGCCGGGTCTGGCGCCCGGGCGATCTGCTCCGCGTTGGTCTCTTCAGAATCAAGCTCGACAGGATGTAACAATATTGACAATAGTGCATTTAGATTATACATTCCGTCAGTTTTCCTGTTCATGTGTGGAGGTCCGATGCGTAGGGTTGCCCTGACTGCGTCGATCGCTCTCATGCTGTTTGTGCCGGCTCTGGCGCACGCGCAGCGCACGAGCGCCAGCATCCGAGGCACCGTGCGGGATGCCACGCAGGGGGTCCTCCCCGGCGTCACCATCACCGCCACGAACGAGGACACCGGCCTGGTCCGATCGGTCGTCACGAACGAAGCCGGTGTCTACTCGGCTGCCGAGCTGCCGATCGGCCGCTACAAAGTCGAAGCCGAGCTCCCCAGCTTCAAGAAGGCCTCACGCACCGGCGTGGTGCTCCGCGTTGCGGACGAATTCTCCGTCGACTTCGAACTGGCGGCGGGCGATGTCAAGGACACGGTCAACGTCGTCGCGGCGTCGACGCCGGTCAGAGTGCTCGGGGGCGACGTCTCCGGCGTGATCACCGGCGAACAGGTGCGGGAGCTGCCGCTGAACGGGCGCAACTTCCTGCAGCTCGCCACGCTGATGCCGGGCGTGAGCGCGCCCGACTTCCTGAACGTCAAGGACAAGGGGTTGCTGGGCGGATCGGACCTGTCCATCAGCGGCAGCGACGTCACGGCAAACCTGTGGACCGTCGACGGCGCGAACAACAACGACGTCGGGTCGAACCGGACGATCCTGGTGTACCCATCGCTCGAGGCGATTTCGGAATTCAAGATTCTGCGCAACAACTACGGTCCCGAATACGGCGGCGCCGGCGGCGCCCAGATCAACATCGTCACAGCCTCGGGCACGAACCGGTTTAGCGGGTCGGGCTTCTACTCGGGTCGCAGCGACGCGTTCAACTCGACGAACTACTTCCTGAAGAAGGCGAACCAGGCCAAGGACGAGCTCAAGCGGAACGACTTCGGCGGGTCGATCGGGGGACCGATCGTCCGCGACAAGCTGCACTTCTTCGGGAACGTCGAGTGGAACTACGAGGACCGCGGAACGGTCCGCCCCAGCTTCGTGCCGACGCAGGCCGAGCGAAGCGGTGATTTCAGCGGTCCTTCGATTCCCGGCTGCACGCTGGCGACTCCCAACGATCCGCTCACTGGAGCGCCGTTCCCCGGCAACCGCATTCCGGCCAACCGCATCAGCCCGGCCGGGCGCGCCTACCTGAACTTGTACGCGCTGCCGAACCTGACGTCGAGCCCGGGAAGCTGCAACAACTGGGTCACCTCCGTCGTCTCGCCGATCAACTACTCGCAGGTCAGCGGCCGCGCCGACTGGAGCCTCACCAACGCCACGCGCCTGATGGTGCGCTACACGCAGGACAGCTGGAAGAACGATTCGCCCAGCATCCAGGGGAACCTGTGGGGCGATGACGCGTTCCCGTCGGTCGATTCGAACTGGGATCAGCCGAGCAAGTCGTTCGTGGTGTCGTTGAACCAGACGATCGGAAACTCCGCCACCAACACGCTGCAGTTCTCTTACTCCGCCAACAAGATCGAGATCACCCGTGGCGGCGAAGACCTGTCGATTCACCGCGCGGCCGTCGACTCGCTGCTGCCGATTAACCCGTACAGCACCAAGCAGTATGGGGCGGAGACCGGCGCACCGGTGTTCTGGGGAGGCTCAGGCTATCCGGCGCTGTGGAACGAGGCGCCGTTCCTCAACAACCAGGACCTCTTCATCATCAAGGACGACTACACGAAGGTTTTCGGCAAGCACTTCGTGAAGGCGGGTGTGCTCGCCAGTTTCAACAAGAAGAACGAGGACACCGACGGCAACGGCGCGAGCCAGCACTCGAGGTTCTGGGGCTCGGCCGGACTCGACGGGTGGGGCAGCAATACGGGCAACATCCTGGCTGACTTCCTGCTGCGTGACATGGCGTTCGGGTTCTCGGAAGCATCGGCCGGCCGCTCCGCGCCGCAGCGCTGGCGCGACACCGAAATGTATGTGGCCGACTCCTGGCAGGTGTCGCGACGGTTCACGTTCGACTACGGCGTGCGCTACTCGCTGCTCTACAACCCGTACACGACCGACGACAAGATCACGAGCTTCGTGCCATCGCTCTACAACCCCGCGCTCGGCAACGATCCGTGCAACGGCCTGATCCAGCCGCCGGGCAGCAACTGGTGCCAGTCGGCGGGCGCTCGCGGCGGCACGGATGGGCCGAACCGGTCGCTCATGGACCAGGACTTCAACAACATCGCGCCCAGGCTCGGCTTCGCCTGGGACGTCAAGGGCGACGGGAAAACCGCCGTCCGCGGCGGGATCGGGCAGTTCTATCTGCGCGAGCGGCTCACGCCCGTCCTCAGCATTGCGACCAATCCGCCGTTTGTGTCGCTGCTCAGCGGCGTCCGGAAGCTGGACTCGACCGTGGAGCCGTGCGACGGCTGCTTCGGCACCGGCCTCGGTGCCCCGACACGCGGCCGCGAAGTCGAGATGAAGACTCCGTACAACTGGCAGTGGAACCTGACGTATCAGCAGGAGGTCTTCCGGCGCTCGTCGATCGAAATCGGTTACGTCGCGAACCACGGCTACGACCTGCTGAAGAATTACGTCGCCAACCAGGTGCTCAACGGCGACATCAACAACAACGGCATGGATGACCGGCGCGAGTTCGTCATCACGACGCCGGCAAACACCGCGCTCCGGCAGTTCGGCGCGTTCGGCAACAACAACATCGGAGTCTGGGATCACTCCGGCGAGTCGACCTATCACTCGCTGCAGACGCAGTTCGTCTCGCGCTTCGGCAGCGGCTCGCAGTTCCAGATGTCGTATACCCTGGCGCGATCGCGGGCCAACTACGCCATGACCGACAGCGGTCAGCTCGCGGCGAACACCACGCGTCTCGACAACCAGGATCCCGATCGCGACTGGGGGCGCCCGGAGACCGGACGCACCCATGTCTTCAACTCCTCGATCATCTGGATGCTGCCGACGATGGAAGGCCGCTCGAAGATCGTCAGAGCCTTCGCTGGCGACTGGGAGATCGCGGGAATCATCGGCGCCGGTACCGGCCAGCCGCTCAGCGTGTATACCGGCAGCCTGCCCGGATTCAACGGCGGCCCCTCGGGCACCGGCTACAACGACAATCAGCTCGCCAACCGCGTCGCGAGCGAACCGTGCCGCGCCAGCGGCGGTCCGGATGAGCAGATCATCAATCCGAACGCGTATTCGCTCAACGGATTCCAGCTCGGACAGATCGGCACCGCCGAGCGCGGCGACTGCACCGGTCCGGGCTATTTCACGACCGACCTGGCGTTCTACAAGAACTTCCCCCTGAGCAATGGCGTGAAGCTGCAGTTCCGTTGGGACATCTTCAACATCTTCAACAACACGAACTTCCTGTTCCAGAACCTCGATGCGACGCTGGACCCATCGGCCGTCGTGCTCAACGGGGCGCAGACCGAGATCGTCAGCGCGACGATTCCGGCCAACTTCGGGCAGGCAAGCCGGACGAGGGATCCGCGCCAGATGCAGATCGGCGTGAAGTTGCTCTGGTAGCCGCACCACATCGCGCCAGACACGACAAGGGCGACCGGCCGCTGGCCGGTCGCCCTTTTTTTATCCGCTCGCCGCGGCACTACTTCTTCGGTGGAATCGTGAACGACCGCGAGACCCGCCCGACCTCATCGAGCCCGACGGCAATCACGGCGCGGGCGATATAGGCGCCGGGTGCCAGTTGCCCGAGGTTGGCTTTCGTCGCGGCGATGCGGCAGCGCGTTGTTTCCTTCGGCGTCGCCAGCACCATCGGGATGCGCGTGAGCGCGGTCGCCGTCTCCGAGACGGCGATCTCCAGTGTCACGCTCGACGACTCGAGCGTCTTGGCATCGTCGGCAAAAATCTCGAGATAGGCGTGGAGCGTCGAATCGACCAGTCGGCCGCTCACCGCGGGCGCCAGCGGCAACTCACCCGCCTTGCCGACGCCGTCGGCCAGCAGCAGATCGGTGGCCCGCAGCGGCCCGGCGGGCGTGAGACGCGCATCGATCCTGAGTTCGACGCTCCCGCGCCGCGTGTCGTCGACCGCAGCGAACTTGATCGTGTACTGGCCGGCGTCGGCGAGGACCGTGCTGAAATAGCGCTGTGTCTGCCCTTCGCGGCGTGACGTCGCCGGCACCGGTGTGTCCATCTGGCTGGCAACGAGCTTGCCGTTGAAGTCGACGACGACGTAACCGGCGGAGAGCGGGCTGTTGGGATTGACCGATCGATCGATCTCGGCGGCGACGAGCAGCCGGAGCTTCTCGTGGTTCGGATCACGGAACGTGTAGGCGGCGAGATTGATCGGGATGTCGGCCGCCGGCAGCGGATCGCGCAGCGCGGCGACGATCTGGCTCTCGGCGGTGGCCACTGTCGAACCGTCGATCGTGAACTGCCGGCGCGAGCGGACGGTGACGCCGTCACGTTTGACGGCGACGGTGATGGCGTGCGGCCGTTGGTTCCGATCGCCAGGATCGGGCTCGAACCCGAGCAGGTAATAGCCTGAGAGCTCGTTCGCCAGCCGCTGAAAGGCGAAATCGGAGTTGGACATGATGCGAAAAACGTCGCCGCGGGTCGCCTGGGCCAGCTTCTGGAGGCCGTCTTCCTGGAGCACTCGATCAGCAGCCGGCCGTGCCGCGGGCCGGGCCCGGGAGGCGTCGGTCTGCGAGCTCTCGAGCAGCAGCGAGTAGATCGTAACGTGCGTCGCGGCGGCGCGGGCGTCCAGCCACGCGAGCTGTGCCGCCTCACGATCGATCATCAGGCCCTCGGTGATGAGGACCATCATCTTCGGGGTCTGGCTCGGCGGCATGCTGTCGACGAGCGTGCGCAGGCCGCGGATCGAGTGGCGGGCACGTTCGCGGGCGTCCTGCGCAATCGCCAGGGCCTCCGCGCGGACGTCGCTAACGCAGACCATGACCTCCGACTGGCCCCCGCCGCGGCCGCCGGCGCCGACGTTGGCCGAGCCGCACTCCCGCTCGGTCACCTGCTGCATCGCGAAATCGTCCTTGCGCTCGAACGCCAGCGCGTCGGCGATGCCGAGGCCCTTGGTGCCGAAGCTCGGAAGCGCCGTCCCGTCGATTTCCTGAATCCGACGCTCGACGAGCGAGTGGTCGGCCGTGAAGGTGACCTGAGGCCCGTGCGGGATGGTCGCCAGCGCGACGCGGTCGGCACGGTTCAATTGCCCGACGAACCGGCTTGCGGCTTCGATGGCCGCCCGTCCCCGGCCGACCGCAATGCTCGAGCGGTCCACGACGATCATGATGAGACGTCCGCCGGCCGCATCCGCGTTCGACGAGTAGGACCCAGACGACGCCGCGGCGGGCACCTTCAGGTCCTCGGCGGAGGCAGGGGGCACCGACACGAACTGCGCCGAGACGATCTTTCGGGGGCGACCGTCCACACGGAGCTCGAAGTCGTTCGCCGCCAGATCGCGAATCGGCCGGCCCCTGGCGTCGATGGCGCTGACGTCGACCGAGACGACGTCCACCGACGACCTGAAGGGTTGGGCCGGCAGCTCTGACTGTTGGGTGGCGACGACCAGCGCCAGTGCCACTGCCGGGAAGGAGGGACTCACGAGCGAATTCTAGCGCGAAATGGCGGGAGATCCGCGTCAACGGCCCGGCGCCGGCTGAGACGCTGTTCTCACGCCTCGAGGTCGAGCGTCGCTCGGGGACGGCAGTCCCGGACCGTCCTCGGTAGATCCCGCGCGCACCCTGTGCTAGCTTTCTCGCCGAGTTGATCACCATGAAACAGCTTCTCAGCGCGCTCCCCGCCCTTGCGTTGGCCGTCGCGTCCGTCGCACCGTTCTCGCAGGGGCCTCCTGTGCCACAGCCGGCAGCCCCGCCACCGCCGAACCCTGACGCCCACTACCAGCTCGGCCCCGATTCGTTCGAGCGCGAAGGCGTGGCCAAAGGCGAGGTACGCGGACCTTTCACGCTCCCGAGCCAGGCCTACCCCGGGACTCAGCACACCTATTGGGTCTATGTTCCGGCGCAGTACGACAAGGCGGTCCCGGCCAGCCTGATGATCTTCAACGACGGGCAGGCGTTCAAGAACATGGAGGGCGACGTCCGCGCCCCGAACGTCCTCGACAACCTGATCGATCGCCGGGAGCTTCCGGTGATGCTGTCGGTGTTCATCAACCCGGGCCGCACGCCCGAACAGCCGGAGCCGACGCCTCAGGAATGGGGCGACCGGACGACCAACCGGCCGACCGAGTACAACTCGCTCGACGACAAGTACGCTCGCGTGATCGTCGATGAGCTGATGCCGGCGCTCTACAAGGAATACAACATATCAAAGGATCCCGAGCGGCACGGCATCGGCGGCGCGAGCTCCGGCGCCATCGCTGCCTTCACTGTCGCATGGGAGCGCCCGAACGACTTCCGCAAAGTCCTCAGCATCGTCGGAAGCTTCGTCAACCTGCGCGGCGGCCACGCCTACGCCGACATCGTCCGCAAGAGCGAGAAGAAGCCGATCCGGATCTACCTGCAGGACGGACGCAACGACAATCGCGGCGTCGGGCGGGGCGGCACCTACGATCCGCTCCGTGACTGGTTCCTGCAGAACGTCCGGCTCAAGGATGCGCTGACCGAGAAGGGTTACGACGTGAACTTCCAGTGGGGAATCGGGAGGCACGGCCAGAAGCACGGCGGGACGATCCTCCCGGACATGATGCGCTGGCTGTGGCGCGATCACCCGGTTTCGACCGACGTGAACGACATGGTCGAGCGGGCGTTCAATACACCAAAGAAGTAGCTCTCAGCTCTCAGCTGACGGCTACCCTGTCACCATCCTCAACAACCTCGTCACCGGATCGTAGAACCGATCCACCACTCGCTCCTTGAGTGGAATGATCGCGTTCTCGGTGATCGTGATGTGCTCGGGGCACACGTTGGTGCAGCACCGCGTGATGTTGCAGTAGCCGACGCCGTCACGATCCTTCAGGTCACCAAGCCGGTCCTCGGTGTCGAGCGGATGCATCTCGAGCGCCGCGTTGTAGAGCAGGAAGCGCGGTCCGATGAACCCGTCGTGCAGCTGATGGTCGCGCAGGATGTGGCAGACGTCCTGGCAGAGGAAGCACTCGATGCACTTCCGGAACTCCTGCACGCGATCGACCTCTCGCTGACCCATCCGCCACGTGCCGTCCGGCGCGTCGGGCTTCCGCGGCTTGAACGGCTTGATCGCCTTCTTGACCTTGTAGTTCCACGACACGTCGGTGACGAGGTCCCGAATGATCGGGAAAGCCTTCATCGGCTCGACGGTGACGGGCTGGGTCAGATCGATCGAATCGAGCCGCGTCATGCACATCAGCTTGGGGTTGCCGTTGATCTCGGCCGAACATGACCCGCACTTCCCGGCCTTGCAGTTCCAGCGCACGGCAAGATCACCCGCCTGTTCGGCCTGCACGCGATGCACGGCGTCGAGGACAACCATTCCCTCGCTGACCTCGGTCGCGTAGTCGCGAAACGCGCCCTGCGACTTGTCGCCGCGCCAGATGCGAAACACTGCTTTTGACATAGCTCTCAGCCTTCAGCTCTCAGCTGTCAGCAAAAACCCTTTTGATCTCAATCGCTTCTCAGTCGTTCGACCAGGCTCTGCAAGCTCTTAGCTGACAGCTGTAAGCTGATGGCTGAGAGCTGAAGCTCACTTGTTCTCCTCGATCACCTGCTTCAACTCGGCCGGCATCGGCGGAATCGTCGTGCGCGACACCTGCATCTCGCCGCCAGGACCGCGTCTCACCACAATATTGAAGGTCGCGTAGGCGGGGTCCTTCTCGGGATAGTCCTGTCGGAAGTGGCCTCCCCGGCTCTCCTTGCGCTCGATCGCCGACCGCGCGACGGCTTCCGAGACCATCAGGAGATTGCCGAGGTCCTGCGACGCGTGCCAGCCGGTGTTGAACTCCCGGTGGCCGGTGACGCCAACCTGTTCGGCGCGCTTCTTCAAGGCTTCGAGGCCGGTCAGCGCACGCTGCATCTCTTCTTCCATCCGCACGATGCCGACGAGGTCCTGCATCATGCCCTGGAGATCCTGCTGCACTTTGAAGGGATTCTCCTGCGCGTTCGCGCGCTCGAACGGCTCGAGCGATCGCTTCGTCGCGGCCTCGACCTGACGCTCGTCGATCGATACCGCACCGTTGGCCTTGGCGAACACCGCCGCGTGTTCGCCGGCGCGCTTGCCGAACACCAGCAGGTCCGAGAGCGAGTTGCCGCCGAGCCGGTTCGCGCCGTTGATCCCCGCGGCGCATTCGCCCGCGGCGAAGAGTCCCGGCAGCGACGACATCTGCGTGTCGCCGTCGACTCGTACGCCGCCCATCACGTAGTGCGTCGTCGGACCGACTTCCATCGGCTCGGTCGTGATGTCGAGCCCGGCCAGCTCCTTGAACTGGTGGTACATGCTCGGGAGCTTCTTACGAATATGCTCGGGCGCGTTCGGGATGCGCTCCTTGATCCACGCGATGTCGAGAAAGACGCCGCCATGCGGGCTGCCGCGGCCGGCCTTGACCTCGCGCATGATGCAGCGCGCGACGTGGTCGCGCGTCAGGAGCTCCGGCGGACGCCGCGCGTCCTTGTCGCCCTGCGTGTAGCGCCAGCCTTCGTCCGGGTTGTCGGCGGTCTGGCTCTTGTAGTTGTCCGGGATGTCGTCGAACATGAAACGGCGTCCCTCGCTGTTGCGCAGCACGCCGCCTTCCCCGCGAACGCCTTCGGTGACGAGGATCCCCTGCACGCTGGGCGGCCACACCATCCCGGTCGGATGGAACTGGACGAACTCCATGTCCATCAACTCGGCGCCGGCCCGGTAGGCGAGGGCATGGCCATCGCCTGTGCCCTCCCAGCTGTTGCTCGTGATCCGGTACGCGCGCCCGATTCCTCCGGTGGCGAGCACGACCGCCTTCGCCTTGAACACGCGGAAACGCCCGCGCTCGCGGTCGTAGCCGAGCGCCCCGACGATGCGGGGACCCTCGCTGAGGAGCGAGACGACGGTGAATTCCATGTGGACGTCGAGGCCATGGTGGATGCCATGGTCCTGGAGCGTCCGGATCATCTCGAGGCCGGTGCGATCGCCGACGTGCGCCAGGCGCGGGTATTTGTGCCCGCCGAAGTTGCGCTGAAGGATCCGGCCGTCGGCGGTGCGGTCGAAGAGCGCGCCCCAAGCCTCGAGCTCGCGGACGCGGTCCGGCGCTTCCCTGGCGTGCAGCTCGGCCATCCGCCAGTTGTTGACGTACTGCCCGCCGCGCATGGTGTCGGCGAAATGCACCTTCCAGCTGTCGCGGTCGTCGACGTTGGCGAGCGCCGCCGCCACGCCGCCTTCCGCCATGACGGTGTGCGCCTTGCCGAGGAGTGATCTGCAGAGCAACCCGACTTTGACACCGGCCGCCGACGCTTCAATCGCAGCGCGGAGTCCGGCTCCGCCCGCGCCAATGACAAGCACGTCGAGCACATCGTGCTCGTGTGTCTCGTAACTCAGAATCAGCCTCCAGTCCGTGAGCACGCCCATCGAGCACAGCCGGACGTAGAGGTCGGCCAGGGCTACGCCGAACAGGCTGGCCCATGCGAACTGCATGTGTCGGCAGTTCAGGCAATTGGCGGCGTCGTACATCTTGAGCCGCGCCGGATGCTGCGAGAACTGATCGAGCACGCCGCCGACGAGGTGCCGGAACGAATGACAGCCGAGTGTGTAGCAGCTGAGGAGCACGGTGTTGATGGCGAGGACGAGCGTCCCGACGCCGATCCCGAACGTCGTCTGGCCGGACGCGTCGGTAAACCACATCGCCTTCCAGACGTCCCAGCTCAGGATGAACAGGAAGAGGATGGCGAGATACAGGAAGTAGCGATGGATGTTCTGGAGGATGAGCGGGAACGATTGCTCACCGAGATACTTCTTGCGCGGCTCGCCAACGGCGCAAGAGGGCGGATCCGCCCAGAACGCCTTATAGTACGCGCCGCGGTAGTAGTAGCAGGTGAAGCGGAAGCCACCCGGCGCCCACAGGATCAAGAGCGCCGCCGAGAACGGCAGCGCCGCAGGCCACCAGCCCGGTTTCGGACCGAACCAGCTGTGAGACCCGTCGCCGAAGAGCAGCGGCGAGTAGAACGGCGACAGATAGGGACCGAACTCGTAGTGCTCGCCCTGAAACGCCGCCCAGGTCGCATAGACGACGAACGCGCCGAGTACGGCAAACGTCAGGAGTGGCTGCGCCCACCAGGCGTCGCGCCGCATCGTCTGTCCGAAACCGCGTCGCTCTAGCGGGATTACCACCTGTTGCATGAAGACGAATCCTCCGCTGGATGAATGATCGAAGCTCCGCACCACGAAGCAGAGCTTCGCCGTCACCATACTCAAGGTGCTCGGGGGAATGCAACAGTCCTATTCGACGTGAACCTTGCCGCGGATGGTGGCGCCGTCGGCGATCGCGAGGCGCGGAGAGCTGACGTCGCCTGACACCGATCCGGTCGTCTGAATCTCGACCTTCTCGCCCGCCGTGACGTTTCCGGTCACCGTGCCCTGGATGACGACCGCTTTGGCGTCGATTGTGGCCTTGATATCCGCGAAGCGGCCAATGGTGAGGGTATGGCCACCGTTGAGGGTGACGCTGCCCTCCATCTTCCCGTAAATTGTAAGGTCCTCGGAGGCGATCAGATCGCCCTTGATCACGATCGACGTTCCTAGATTCATGACGAGTCGCCCTGTGGACCCGTTGCCTGCTGCCGCACGCCGAACGGGCGACTGCGGGGTCGCGGCCGCGACATCAACCGACGCATTGCTGTCAGACACCTCACGCCTCCGGCGCGCGTCCGTGGTCGGCTCGATCGACCGTGGACACCAAAATTCGACGTTCGCAGCGTCACCGAGAATCTACTCCGTCCAGCGGTCGAGGTCCAGCTCAAGCGGAACTCATGTCGCAGCTCGCGGCTCCCGGTTGCTGAGTCGGAGCAAGTTGCTGATCCCTGCAACAGCCAGCCGCGTACCGCGCGCTAGTACTTCGCCAGCGTCGGGTCGATCTTGTCGATCCAAGCGAGTATCCCGCCCTTGAGGTTCTTCGCCTCGATCCCGTGCTCCTTGAGGATCCCCACCGCCTTGGCGCTCCGCACGCCGGACTTGCAGTGGATGACGATCTCCTGCCCGGACGGCAGTTCGGCCAGGCGGCTGGGTAGCTGGCCGAGCGGAATCAGCGTGGATCCAGCGATGCGGCTGATCTGGAACTCGTGCGGCTCGCGCACGTCGAGCAGGAAGAACGGCGCCTTCTTGTCGACTCTCGCCTTCAGTTCTTCGACGGTGGTTTCCGGCACACCGGGGCCGGCAGCTGCGGTTGCCGCGGCTGGACGCACGCCGCAGAATTCCTCGTAGTCGATGAGCCCCTTGATTGAAGGATGATCGCCGCAGATCGGGCACGCCGGATCGCGCCGGAGCTTCAGCTCACGAAACTTCATCGACCAGGCGTCGTAGAGGAGGAGCCGGCCGACGAGCGTCGAGCCCGCGCCGAGGACGAGCTTCAGCGCTTCCGTGGCCTGGATCGTGCCGATGACGCCAGGCAGGACGCCGAGCACGCCGCCCTCGGCGCAGCTCGGGACGAGTCCTGGAGGCGGCGGCTCGGGATAGAGGCAGCGATAGCACGGACCGCCGACGGTCGCAAACACCGACGCCTGCCCCTCGAAGCGGAAGATGCTGCCGTAGGCGTTGGGGATCTTGAGGAGCACGCACGCATCGTTGACAAGATAACGGGTGGCAAAATTATCGGTGCCATCCAGGATGACGTCGTAGCCTTTGAAGAGCTCGAGGGCGTTGGCCGACGTCAGGCGCGTCTCGTAGGTCTCGACCCGAACTTCGGGGTTGATGGCCGTCAGGCGGTCGCGAGCGGACTGCAGCTTCGAGCGTCCGACATCTGGCGTGCCATGCAGAATCTGTCGTTGAAGGTTGCTCTCGTCAACATTGTCGAAATCGACGACGCCCAGGGTGCCGATGCCGGCCGCGGCCAGGTACAAGGCCGCCGGCGATCCGAGGCCGCCGGCGCCGATGCAGAGAACCCGCCCGCCCTTGATGCGCTTCTGCCCATCCATGCCGACCTCGGGCAGGATGAGGTGTCGGCTGTAGCGCTGGATCTCGGCGTTGCTCAGTTCGGTCGACCGCTCCGCGGCCGCCGGGCCGGGGGCACCCCCGGCGACCGACGGCACGATGCTGATGACGTCACCCGGCTTGAGCTTCGTCGCATCACGCTCGAGATAGCGGATGTCATCGTCGTTCACGTAGACGTTGACGAAGTGCCGCAGCTTTCCATCGTCGGCATAGAGATGCCGCTTCAGATCGGAGAACTGCGAGGTCAGCGACGACAGCACTTCGCCGACGGTGCCGCCTTCGGCGTCGACGGTGTCCTGCTGGCTGGTATAGGGGCGTAGCGGCGTTGGAATCAGGACCCTGTGGGCCATTTCAACTCTCCCTCGTCGAATCCGGACCGGTCGTCTCGCAAGTGCCACACGGTGATGTCACCAGGCGAGCCGGCCCGGACAGAAATGATGACATACGTGAGATTCGGCCAGGCGTGCTCGAGATCGGTACGCCGATGGCCGGGCTGGCTCGTTGGGGTGCGAGTGATAGAAGCCGACGAGCGTCCCCCCGCGCGCCCGCGCGTTCGCCTCCGCCTGTCGGTAGCCGTCAGGACCGATCCGGAATCGGCGCGCCGCCCCGACGTCGGTCGTGTTGTCGAGCCGGAACGCTTCCACGATACGTCCGTCGACGGCAATGAGTGCGCCGCAACACTCGTCGGGAAACGTCTCGGCGCCGTGGAGCCGGATCGTCTCGATCGCCTCGGCAGAGATGAGCGTCTGGCTGGCTGACGTCGTCCGAGGGCTCTCTGCGCTCATCAGATCACCTCTGCGCGTGTGAGTCCCAGAAGCTCTCGGACAGATAGCGGGTTCCGCTGTCGGGAAACACGGTCACAATCACGCCTTCGCGGATGCGGCCGGCGAGGTCGAGCGTTGCAGCCAGCGCGGCGCCGCTCGACACGCCGACGAGGAGACCTTCTTCCGTTGCGAGCCGGCGCGTCAGTGCATAGGCGCGCTCGGTTGATACGCGAACGTCTTCGTCCGCGAGCGCCTCATCGTAGATTCCCGGCCGAATCGCCGTCTCCATGTGCTTGAGGCCTTCGATTCCGTTCAGCGGCGACTCAGGCTGTACCGAAATCAGGCGGATGTCGTGGCGAAACGCCCGCAGCCGCCGGCCGGTGCCCATGAAGGTGCCGCTCGTGCCAAGGCCGGCCACGAAGTGGGTGACGCGGCCGTCGGTCTGCTCGAGGATCTCGACGGCCGTCGTGTCGTAGTGGGCTCGCCAGTTCGCGTCGTTGTTGTACCTGATCGGCGTAGAAATACTCGTCCGGCGCCTCCGCGTGCAGGCGCCGCGCCTCGCGAATGGCGCCGTCGGTGCCCTCCATCGGGTTGGTGATGACGACATCGGCGCCATAGGCGCGCAACGTACGAAGCCGCTCGGCGGTGACGTTGCCCGGCACGCAGAGCTTCAGCCGATAGCCGCGTGCCGCGGCGATCATGGCGTAGGCAATGCCGGTGTTCCCGGAGGTTGCGTCGAGTATGGTTCCGCCGGGCCGCAGTCGTCCCGATTGCTCGGCGTCCTTGATGATGGCCGCGGCCGCGCGGTCTTTCACCGACCCGCCGGGGTTCTGGAACTCCGCCTTCGCGTAGATCTCCACGCCGGGCAGGCGCGCTTCTGTTCCCAGACGATAGAGCCGCAGCAACGGCGTGCGGCCGATCGTGTCGAGCAACGAAACGGGTGAGAAGGTTGACGTTGGCATGGTTGGCTGCTCGCTTCTGGCGGCTCGCGACTCGCTCAGGCGCTGCACTCCCCTTCCATCACCTCGGGATTGAACGCGCTGACCTCGGCGAGATCGATAAAGTCCTGCGGCTCGGCCTCTTCCGGGAGCAGGCGTTCGAGATCGCCGAGCACGGCCTTCACCGCGCCGAGCTCGACTCGACGGAAGAATGCCAGCGGCGACTCCTGCTCGGTGCGCTGATCCTGGTACAACTTCACGAGCCGCTCGAGCGCGTGCACGCAGCGCCGGGCGGGTATCTTGGCCGCGAGCCGCCCGAACGTCGTCACGCCGTCGCCGACGCCGCCGCCCACCATCACGAAATACTGCGGCGCCGGCTGGGAGCCGACCTTCTTGAGGCTTCCCTGGAACCCGATGCCCGCGATGTGGTGCTGGCCGCATCCGTTCGGGCAGCCGCTGATCTTGATGTTCATCCCAGGCAGCGCCGCCACCAGATCCTGGCGTTCCAGCAGGTGATCTGCGAGCACCCGGCCGAGCCCGCGCGACTGCGTCACCGCGAGCTTGCACGATTCGGCGCCCGGGCAGCTCGTGACGTCGGAGAGCGTACCTGCCCCCGGCCGCGCAAACCCGGCCGCCGCCAGACTCTTGTAAAAGACCTCGACGTTCTCGTTCCGCACCCAGCGGAACAGGAGATTCTGGTCCATCGTCACCCGCACCGTGCCGTCGCCGTAAATCTCGGCCAGTTCGCCCAGCAGCCG
This sequence comes from uncultured Acidobacteriota bacterium, assembly GCA_963839705.1. Lineage (GTDB taxonomy): Bacteria > Acidobacteriota > Vicinamibacteria > Vicinamibacterales > 2-12-FULL-66-21 > DATBJJ01. Next base: position 1,630,449 of record CAWIWL010000012.1, on the reverse strand, counting down.
GAATTGTGCGGACGTCAGATCGCCCAGCACGGTCGTGACGATGACGATCGAGTAGCCGTCCTGCTTCTGCGGCCGCACGTTGGTGCGCGCCCACACGGCGAACTCTCGCGACGGAGGGTAGAGTCGCGGCTCGACCTTTGGCACGATACCGGGACCAATGACGGCCGTCTGCGTCGCGCGCATCGCGATCTCTTCGAGCGAGATCGCACGGCGCTCCTCCCAGGTCGGCGCCTCCTCAATCGGCGGCTGCTCGGGATCGAACGGCAGCGCTGCATGCCGGGAACGGAGCTCGACGCGCTCTTTTTCGTATTCCGTCTTGAAGCCCTCCCATCCGAGCGCCTTGACGAGGAACTTCAGCCGGTTCTTCTGCTTGTGCTTGTAGTCGCCCAGGCGGTGGAAGACGCGAATGATCGCTTCCGCGCAATCGAACATCTCGTCGACGGGCAGGAACTCGTGCAGGAGGTTCCCGGCTCTCGTCATGGTCGCGGTGCCACCGGCGACGGTCACCCTGAACCCGCGGGTTTCGTGGCCGTCGATGGTCTCGACCCGGGCGTTCCAGCCGATGTCGTTGATCGCCGACCCGATGTGATCCTCGGAACAGCCCTCGAAGGCGATCTTGAACTTGCGCGGCAGCACCGAGCTCAGCGGATGGCGCAGGAGATAGCGCGTGAGCGCCTCGGCGTAGGGCGTGACGTCGAACGCCTCGTCACTCGCCACGCCTGAGTACGGGCATGCCGTGATGTTGCGCACCGAATTGCCGCAGGCTTCGCGCGTGGTCATGCCGGCTGCCGCGAGCTCGCGCATGGCGGGCTCGGCATCGTGGAGCTTGACGAAGTGCAGCTGGATGTTCTGCCTGGTCGTGATGTGCCCGAAGCCGCGCGAGTAACGCTCGGCGACGTCAGCGAGGACGTCGAGCTGCTCGCTGGCAAGGATTCCCTGGGGAATCTTGATGCGCATCATCTGCGCGTCCCCGGTCTGCCGCTGCCCGTATGTGCCGCGCAGCAACCGGAACGCCCGCCATTCGTCGGGGCCGATGTCGCCGCTCTCAAATCGTGCGAGCAGGGACACGAACTCGTCGATGTCCGCCTCTTTCGCGAACGACAGTCGCGCGCGCCCGAACGTCTCGCGATCCTGGATAGTCGCCATCACTGTCCTCCGGCGGCAGCCTCGGCGGCCTCCGCCTGCGCGGCTAGAACCGCTCGTAGCCTAACGACTTCGCCGATGACGACGGTGGCTGGAGCATGGTCGTCAACGTCGTGTCTTCTTTTCTCAATGCGCGGCGACTCCCGCCTTCGCTGAAGCTCCGGCGGGCCGCCGTAGCCTTGGCGGAGGCTGGCCGCGCCGCGCTCGGGCCGCAGGCGCTGCCGCAGGAGATCTCTGAGGGACATCGTCCATACGTCTGACGCAGCGGTCGCCGCTCCAGATATGACCGCCGCCGGCGTCAGGGCGTTCCAGCCACGGCTGATGAGCAGCTCGGCGATGCGCTCGATCCGTCCCAGGCCCATGAGCACGACAACGGTCGCGCTGTGCGGCGCCAGGCTTTCGAGAATCGGGCGATACGCCTCCTCGGCGTGACCGGAGACGACAACGAAACCGGACGACAATCCGCGATGAGTCACCGGAATGCCGGCGAGCGCGGCAGCCGCGATCGCCGAGCTCACCCCCGGCACGACTTCGAATGGAATCCCGGCGGCCGCGAGCGCCAGCCCCTCTTCACCGCCGCGCCCGAAGACGAAGGGATCGCCGCCCTTGAGGCGGACAACCCTTCTGCCGGCGCGGGCGGCGCGGATCATCAGCCAGTGAATGAACTCCTGCCGGACCTGCGGGCGGCGCGCGCGTTTGCCGACGAAGACGCGCTGAGCCGAAGGCGCCAGCGCGAGCGTCGCCGGATCGACGAGCGCGTCGTAGAGCACGAGATCGGCGTCCGCCAGGCGGTCGGCTGCCTTCCGCGTGAGCAGATCCGGGTCGCCTGGCCCGGCGCCGACGAGCGAGACGAAGCCGCGTCCGGCCTTGGAAGTCGGTCATTGCGTATGCAACCGATCCCGTCGGTCCGTGTTGTCCGTGTTGTCAGTGGCCCGGTGCTCCGCGCTCTCCGTGGAGTGCTTTCGCGCGTACAACTCGTTGAGTGCCTCGAGCAGCATCGGCCGTCGCTCGGCCATCGGCACAGCCTGCGCGAGCCACCGGCGTCGCGACTCCTGCGCGCTCTCCATCCACGTGTCGAGGTCCTCGGGCAGGAGCACCTCGAGCGCCTCGCGCATCAGGCCGACGAGCGCGGGCGCCTCGCCGTCGGTCGACATCGCGATCGTCACACCGGCCTTCTGGACGATGGCTCCGGCATAGGCGCTCGCGCTTTGCAGGTCGTCCACGGCGTTGACGAAGAGGCACCGCGACTCGGCCTCGCGGGCAACCGCACGGTTGACCTCGGGCGGCGCCGCGGCGACGACGTACCAAACGCCGTCCACATCGCGAGGCTCGAACGGCCGGCGCAGGATCTCGATGTTCGGCGCGAGCCCCGCAATCTCGTCGACGACGTCCGGCGCGACGACCGTGACGCGCGCGCCAGCGTCGACGAGCGGGCGCACCTTCCCCGCCGCCACCGGTCCGGCCCCGACCACGAGGACGGGCCGCCCTTCGAGCTTGAGGAACACGGGGAAAACCGCCACTCTGATTCAACCTCCCAGCGTTGCGTGGCTTCCGGCTTCAGCCGGAGATCTTCCGCCTGAAGGCGGAAGCCACTGGAATTCTTAGTAAAAAACAAAAAAGCCCGGAAGGCCGTGGGGCCTGCCGGGCTTAGGGTCTCTTGTGATGACCGCTGGCCTACATCGTCAGCGTCGTGTCGTCACCTGAAAAAGCAAGACCATGGCCACGGCGGCCTCCCGGGCTCTCCGGGCGACAACATGCGCAGGTCAGGCTCAGGGACTTCACCAAGGCAGAGTACTGGCTAGGCTGACGCCCTGTCAAGGGCGCCAGCCCAACCATCGGGAATGCGCATTGGACTAATAGACAACGCCGATGCCAAAGGACGCGACCACCTTGCCGCTGTCGCCGTTGTTGAAGGCCTTGGGGGTGTCGCCGAACGCATAGAAATCCACTCCGCCGTGGAAGTTCCACGCGCCGTACTTGCTGGTCGCGCTGGTGAAGGGAATGGTGAAAAGGCCGCCGGCCTGGAAGAAGCCGAACGTCGAATCGCCGTCTTCTCCCTCGTAGTAGTCGCTCAGGCTCAGCCCCAGCTTCACGGGCACGCCAAAGGTGACTTTGCCGCCGGCAAGCGCCCAGCTCGGGGTCGCACCGAGCTCGAGGTAGACCCCTTCATTCGATCCGCCGTCGGCCTGACCGTCGAGCTCGAAGGCGATGAGGCCGTAGGGCGCGAGCATGTGCGTCTTGGACACCTTGAACAGCAGTTCCTGCACGGTGCCGAACATGCCGTTCGGGCTGGTGTAGGCCGTGTAGGTCGTGGCAAACGAGAACCCCTTGTCGAACCCGAGGGTGAGCGTGCTGTAGAAGTCCTCCTCGTAGTGCAGCTTGTCCGTGTCGCCGTCAAGGCCCGACGAGCCGGTCAGGAGCGCGTTCCACACGCCGAAGTTGACCGAGGCGCTCTTGATGGCGCCTTCACCCGAGTAGAACGAGATGCCCGAGATCTCCGTACGGAAACAGCGTGAGCTTGGAGTCGGCTTCCTGGACAAGGCCGCGAAACACGTACTTCGTCGGCACGTCGAGGCCACCGGTGAATGTCAACGCGCCGGTATTGGGATCGGCGGGTTCCGGTGGCGGTGGTGGCGGTGGTGGCGGTGGTAGTGCTGGTTTCGGTGGTGGCGGCTGCGTCTGCGTCTGCGTCTGCGCCGACGCGCCGCCCGACATCATGAAGAGCAGCAACGCGCCAGCCAGCGCGACCCCTGGGGCCCTTTTGGACACACGAATCCTGGACTCGGTCATCAGTCACCTCGAGAAGTTGAAGGGCGGCGCCCCGAAGGGCGCCGCGAATGGAGTGCAAAGGGCCTCGGGGCCTCCCGAACCTCCGGCCGCTACAGTCGAATCAGGAAACCGACACAGGAGCGCTCGCGTACCCGCCCTGCGTACCGGTCGGACGGAAATCGGCGACCGCGGAGCTTATGCCACGCTCGTGGATGTACGCCTCTTCGCCGTGCTGTGTCACGTCCAGGCCGGCCGTCTCGTCGGCCGAATCAGCGCGCAGCGGCAGCACCAGTCCGATGGCCTTGAGCAGCACGAAGCTCATCCCGCCGCTGTAGACGATGGCCGCGGCGACGGCAACACACTGGATCCAGACTTGGCCGGGATTGCCGAAGAGGAGCCCGTCGGCGATGCCGTTGAGGCCTTTCTGCGCGAAGACACCGGTCAGAATCGCGCCGACCGTCCCGCCCACGCCGTGCGCGGCGACCACGTCGAGCGAGTCGTCGAGGCTGGTCTTGGCGCGAATGACGAGGGCGAAGTAGCTGGGAATCGCCGCAATCGCGCCGAGGGCAATGGCGCTCATCGGACCGACGAAGCCAGCGGCCGGAGTGATGGCGACAAGGCCCACCACGATCGCCGTCGCGGCGCCGACCGCGGTCGATCTCTGCTGGCGGATCAGGTCGAGGAGGGTCCACACGACGAGCGTCCCAGCGGGCGCGAACATGGTCGTCGTGAACGCCAGGGCCGCGATGCCGTTAGCCGCGAGGGCGCTGCCGGCGTTGAACCCGAACCAGCCGAACCAGAGCAGTCCCGCACCGAGCAGCGTGAAGGGCACGTTGTGGGGCAGAAGACCTGACGAGGGGTAGTCCTTGCGTTTGCCGACGCAGATAGCGGCCACGAGCGCCGCGGCACCGGCGTTCACGTGCACGACCGTGCCGCCGGCGAAATCGAGCGCGCCCATGTCGGCGAGCCAGCCGCCGCCCCAGACCCAGTGGCAGAGCGGGCTGTAGACGAGCAGCGCCCACAGTGTGATGAACACCACGTAGGCCGAGAACCGCATGCGCTCGACGATGGCGCCCGAGATGAGCGCGGCTGTGATGATGGCGAACGTTCCCTGGAAGCACATGAAGAGCAGGTGCGGAATCGTGCCCTGCTCGGACAGGCCGACGCCGTTCAGGAAGACCCGCGACGTGTCGCCAATCCAGTTGTTCCCGGGAGCAAACGCCAGCGAGTACCCGATGACGGCCCAGAGCACGCCCACGAACCCGAGTGAGATGAAACTCATCATCATCGTGTTGAGCGCGTTCTTGGAGCGCACCAGGCCTCCGTAGAAGAACGCGAGCGCAGGCGTCATCAGCAGCACGAGCGCGGTCGCAATCAACATCCATGCAGTGTCGGCTTGGTTCATATCCTCACCTCGAAGAGAGAACAAAACGAATAAGAGCAATGGCACGCGCCCGAAGCCGCAGACGATCGAACCGGACGGCAGAGGCACTATCAAGAACAGCGCCACACCGGTTGAATTGCCGCCGCCTGAGCGGTGTGGCTTTTCGGGCCAAAAACGGAACCCTCTCGCTCCGTCGACAGCCCGTGATACCCGGCAACCCTACATTTTTGTTTCCCGCAAGATCGCGTCGTACATGGTTGTCCGACGCGCGCCGCCTACATGTCGCGCTCGCCGGTGCGGATGTTGTAGCCGTGGTCCACGGGCAGGACGAACACGCGGCCGTCGCCGATCTCGCCGGTGCGCGCCGCCCCGATGATGGTCTGAATCACTTCCTCGACGACGGCGTCGGTGACCACCACTTCGATCTGGACCTTCGGCAGCAGGGTGACGCTGTACTCCTTCCCGCGATAGACGGCGGTGTGGCCCTTCTGGCGGCCGTGCCCCCGCACGTCGGTGACGGTCATGCCCGAGACCTTGATCTTCTCGAGCGCATCCCTGACTTCATCGACCTTGTCCGGCCGGACAATGGCCTTAACGAGCTTCATGTGTGTCCTCCAGCATGCGTTCCAACCCTTCTCTTAATGAAACCTGTTCCGACTCGGTGAGCTTCTTGCCCTGTTTGGTGATGTGCAGCACGTCGACGGCCTTCTTGCCTTCCGTGGAGATCAACACCAGGTCGACGTCGCAGCCGCACCCCGAAATGACGCGGCTGATCCGGTAGAGGAGCCCCGGCGCGTCGTCGGCCACGAGCTCCAGCACGGTGTACTTCCTGGAGTGGTCGTTGTCGAAGCGCACGACCGGCACGCCGTGCCGGCGGTTGCGATAGAGCAGGCTTTGGAGCTTGCCGCGCAGCAACGTCGGCACGTCGATGGATCCGGCGACGACGTTCTCGAGCATCCGCGAGATCTCGCCGGGCGCGTCCGCGTTCAGCCGCAGGAAGCCGCCTTCGTCGGCGAACTGGAAGACGTCGAGCACGAGCCCCTCGGGTGTCGTCATGGCCTGGCCGCGGTGGATGTCCATGCCGAAGTAGGACAGCACCCCGGAGATATTCGAGAAGAGGAACGGCTTGTCGAGCGTGACGATGGTCAGCTCCCAAACCTCGCCGTGCCGCTCGAGGAAGGCGTGGACTTCGTCCTTGTGAATGCCCCGCGCCAGGCGCACGTGCCGGTAGATGGAGGCGAGGCCGAAGAGCGTCAGGTAGCGCCGCGGCAGGCCCTTGAGAAACGTCGTGAGCTCCGCTTCCGTGATGTCGTCGGGACGCCCGGCGACCACGACCGAGAGCCCCGCGGGATCCTTCTGCAGCAGCTCGTCGGCATAGCCGAGCGTGAGCCGGTTGTAGGCGTGCACGTAGAGCCGCCACAGGAGATCTTCCTTCCACGGCGTCAGCACGTCGGGGTTCACCGCGCCGACGTCGGCAATGGTCATCAGGCAGAGCAGCTTGAGGCGCTCCTCCGATCCGATCAGGTCGGCGAACTGCTTGACGACGTGCGGATCGTCGAAGTCGCGGCGGAACGCAACCTGCGACATCAGCAGGTGATTGCGGATCAGGAACTCGACCGTCCGGCGCGCGTCGGTCGGCAGCTCGAGCCGGTCGAGCATGCTCTGCGCGAGCTGGACGCTCTCCTGCACGTGCTCGGTGTCGCGCCACTTGCCGACGTCGTGAAAGAGCAGCGCGAGCGTGAGAAGCTCCGGCGCGTGCAGCTCCTGGAGAATCGAGTTGAAGCGCTGCTGGCTCGGGTTGGCCGGGTTCCACAGCGATTCCACGCCGCGGATCGCCAGCAGCGTGTGCTCGTCGACGGTGTACTTGTGGTAGAAGTCGCGGATGACGCGCCCGTGGATGCGCGCGAATTCCGGAAAGACGCGGTCGAGCAGCCCGCAATCGTGCATCTCGGTGAGCCGCGCGTAGAGTCCCGGCCGCGGGTAGAGCATGCTCCGCACGAGCTGACGGTCGCCGTCGGTCGCCATGAAGTCGTCCGGGGCGTAGCGATCGATGTTCTGCTCGATGCAGGTGAGCGCCTGCTCCGAGACGGCGCAGCCGTTCGAGAGGGCGATACGGAACAGCTCGAGCCACAGCGACGGCCGCGACGCGGCGCGCGTGAGATCCAGGAAGCGCACGCCCTCGGCGGTAATCTCGAAGTGCCGGCCGACGTGGCGGGAGACGCTCATCCCGCCCTGCGGCGTGGCCGCCCGCCGCACGCGGTCGAGCGCGCGTGACGATGACCGCGCGTGCCGGAAGTACTCCCCCATCAGGGTTTCCACACGCTGTTGCGACTGCCGGCCCTCACAGCCGAACATCTCGGCCACTTTTTCCTGGAGCTCGTGGGTCAGCACGTTGACGTCGCGGCCGCTTTCAAGATGCAGAATCGAGCGGACTCGCTGGAAGAAGTCCTCGGCATCGTCGAGCTGCCGAGCGGCGCGATCGAGCTCGGTGTCGGTTCCGCCAGGCTTGAGGAGCCGGATGTGCCGCGTTGCCGCGATGTCCCGCAGGCCGCCAGGCGCGCTCTTGATGTCGGGCTCGAGCTGGTAGACGGTCTCGTTGAACGGCGCACGCCGATCGTCGACGAGCTGCAGCAGCGCATCGAGCAGGCGCCGCCGGTTGTCGGCGCCGAGCCCCCGCACCCAACCGTCGAGGCGCTGAAAGAGCCGCTCGTCGCCGGCGATGAACCGGAGGTCGAGCAGCGCGAGCAGGAATTCGACGTTCCCGAGGTCGAGCGTGGCCGGCTCGGCGAACTCGTGGAGCTCGCGGACATGCTGGCCGACGGTCAGCCCGAGGTCCCAGAGCGGCTGGAGCAGCGCCCCGACGAAGCGCTCCTCGCTCGACCCCATCGCGTCCTCGAAGAGGATGAGGACGTCGATGTCGGAGTGCAGGCACAGCGACCGCCGGCCGTAACCCCCAAGGGCACAGATCGACATGGCGGCGCCGGAGTGGGTGCGGGCGCTCTCCGCGAGCTGCTGGACGAGCGCATCGACGCGGCCAGAGTACCCGGACCTGAACGTCTCGCCCTCCGCGCCCATGCCGGGCGGCCGCGATGTATTCTTGACGGGCGTCGCCGAGCACCGTGCCTGGCGACGGCTTGTTCCCTTCGGTACGTGACACGGGTTCTGCCAATCCCAATCGATTCGAAGCCGGGGGTTCCATGGAATGCCCCCAGTCGAGAGCAAGTTGGACGCCACACGCGGCGAGGAGGCAGGTGGACGCCTTTTCAGTGCCTTTCGCGCGGGATCGTTCCGCCAGCAGAAACCACCTGGCCCCGCGCGGAACGTTTTACGACAAATTTGTCTGAGTTTTTTTAGCGTCCGACAATTACGTCGAACGACAGGCGGCGGGGCAAGCCGCGATCGTCACGCGGTTTTGCCCGTCAGAAAAGCGTCGACCGAGCGCGCCGCGTTCCGGCCGTCGGCGATGGCCCAGACGATGAGGGACTGGCCCCGCTGCATGTCGCCCGCGGTGAAGACCCCCGGCTCGCTCGTCATCCACGCGTCGTCACGCCAGACGTTACCGCGGTCGGTCAGCTTGACCCCCAGCTGCGACAGCAGGCTCCCCCGTTCGGGACCGAGGAAGCCCATCGCCAGGAGGACCAGGTCGGCCTCGAGCTCGAACTCGGAGCCGGCAACCCTCGTCACCTGCATCCGCCCGCTCTCGCGCCGCGTCTCGACATTGACCGCCTGCAGGGCGCGGACGCGTCCCTGCGCGTTGCCGAGGAACCGCTCGGTCGACACCGCGTAGACCCGCTCGCCGCCCTCTTCGTGGGCCGACGAGGTCCGGAAGACGTTCGGCCACTGCGGCCAGGGATTGTCCTCGTGCCGTGCGTCAGGTGGCCGCTCGAGCAGCTCGAACTGGTGGACCGACAGCGCGCCCTGCCGATGGGTGGTGCCGAGGCAGTCGGCGCCGGTGTCGCCGCCGCCGATGATCACGACGCGCTTTCCCTCTGCCGAGATAATGTCGGCTGGCGGCACGTGGTCTCCTGCCAGCCGGCGATTCTGCTGGGTCAGATACTCGACGGCGAAGTGCACACCCCCGAGCTCGCGGCCGGGAATCTGCAGGTCGCGCGCCCAGGGCGTGCCGCAGCAGAGGACGATCGCATCGAACTGGCGTCGCAGGCCGGCCACAGGCAAGTCGATGCCAATCTCGACGCCGGTACGGAACTCGACACCTTCGGCCGCCATCAGCGACAGCCGGCGATCGATGAACCTTTTTTCGAGCTTGAACTCGGGAATGCCGTAGCGCAGCAGGCCGCCGATCCTGTCGGCGCGCTCGAAAACGGTTACGTGATGCCCGACTTTGTTGAGCTCGTCGGCCGCGGCAAGTCCGGCCGGACCCGAGCCGACGACGGCCACCCGCTTGCCGGTGCGCACGACCGGCGGCCGCGCCTGGATCCACCCGTGCTCGAAGGCGTGCTCCACGATCGACAGCTCGATCGACTTGATCGTGACCGGGTCGTCGTTGATGCCGAGCACGCACGCCCCCTCGCAGGGCGCCGGGCACAGGCGGCCCGTCCACTCGGGGAAATTGTTCGTGGCGTGCAGCCTATCGCTCGCCGCCTGCCACCGCTTGTGGTAAACGAGGTCGTTCCAGTCGGGAATCACGTTGCCGAGCGGGCAACCCTGGTGACAGAACGGGATGCCGCAGTCCATGCAGCGAGCGCCCTGGTCGCGCATCTTCTGCTCGGGCTCCGGCAGATACACTTCCTGCCAGTCGCGAACACGCTCCGGGATGGGGCGGGCCTGGGGCTTGGCGCGCTTGATCTCGATGAACCCCGTGGGCTTACCCATTGACGACGGCTCCGACCAGCTCGTTGAACGCAGGCTCGCGTGATTCGGCGCGCGCGCGGGCCTCGGCCAGGAGCACACGCTTGTAGTCTTTCGGGATCACCTTGACGAATCGCTCTTTCACCGTGTCCCAGTCCGTCAGTAGACCAGCGGCGACGGCGCTGCCTGTAAACCTGACGTGGCTCCGGAGCATCCCCAGCACGGTCGTGACATCGTCGGAATCGTCGTCGGACTCGGAAAGGCCCTCGAGCTCCACCATCTCCCGGTTGCAACGGCTCCGGAAGTTGTCGGCCAGGTCGTAGACATACGCGACGCCGCCGCTCATCCCGGCGGCGAAGTTGCGGCCCGTGCGGCCGAGGACGAGCACGCGCCCGCCGGTCATGTATTCGCAGGCGTGATCGCCGACACCCTCGACAACGGTTAGCGCGCCGCTGTTACGCACGGCGAACCGCTCGCCGGCAATCCCGCGGACATAGGCTTCGCCGCTCGTTGCGCCGTAGAGCGCCACGTTGCCGATGATCACGTTGTCCTCGGCAGCAAACGTCGACTGCCGCGGCGGATACACGGCAAGCGTGCCGCCCGAGAGGCCCTTGCCGAAGTAGTCGTTCGAATCGCCCTCGAGCCGCATCGTGACGCCGCGAGGCACGAAGGCGCCGAAGCTCTGTCCGGCCGTCCCGTTGAACTGAATCCTGACCGTATCGTCCGGGAGCCCCTTGCCGCCGTACCGCCGAGTAATCTCGTAGCCCAGCATCGTCCCCACCGTGCGGTTGACGTTGCGGATCGGCATGTTGATCTCGACTGGTTCCTGGCTCTCGAGGGAGCGAGAGGCCCGGGCGATGAGTTCGACGTCGAGCGCCCGCTCGAGGCCGTGTTCCTGCCTGATCACGGCGCGGCGCGACGCACCCTCCGCCACTTCCGGCTGGTAGAGGATCTTCGACAGATCGACGCCCTTCGCCTTCCAGTGATCGACGGCGGGCCTGGTCTCCAGCCGGTCGGCACGGCCGATCATCTCGTTCATCGTCCGGAAACCGAGCTCGGCCATGAGCTCGCGCACGTCCTCCGCGACGAAGCGGAAGTAGTTCTCCACAAACTCCGGCTTGCCGTTGAACTTCTTGCGCAGCTCAGGGTCCTGCGTCGCCACGCCCACCGGACAGGTGTTCAAGTGGCAGACGCGCATCATGATGCAGCCCGAGACGACGAGGGCGGCGGTCGCAAAGCCGAATTCCTCGGCGCCAAGGAGCGCGGCGATCACTACGTCCCGTCCGGTTTTGAGCTGCCCGTCTACCTGCACGACGATGCGATCGCGGAGGCGGTTGAGGAGCAGGACCTGTTGGGTCTCGGCGAGGCCAAGCTCCCAGGGGATGCCGGCGTGCTTGATCGAGGTCAGGGGCGACGCGCCCGTGCCGCCGTCGTGACCCGAGATGAGCACCACGTCCGCGTGCGCCTTGGAGACGCCGGCCGCGACCGTGCCGACGCCGACTTCGGCCACGAGCTTGACGTGCACGCGCGCGACCGGATTGGCATTCTTCAGGTCGTGAATGAGCTGCGCCAGGTCCTCGATCGAGTAGATGTCGTGATGCGGCGGCGGTGAAATCAGCGTGACGCCAGGCGTCGAGTACCGGACCTTCGCGATCCAGGGATAGACCTTGTGTCCCGGGAGTTGCCCGCCCTCTCCGGGCTTGGCGCCCTGCGCCATCTTGATCTGCAGGTCGTCGGCGTTGACCAGGTACTCGCTCGTGACGCCGAAGCGGGCCGAGGCGACCTGCTTGATGGCGCTGCGGCGCGAGTCGCCGTTGGCGTCGCGACGGTAGCGCGCCGGATCCTCGCCGCCTTCGCCGGTATTCGACTTGCCGCCGAGGCGGTTCATGGCGATGGCGATAGTCTCGTGCGCTTCCTGGCTGATCGAGCCGTACGACATGGCGCCGGTGGCGAACCGCTTGAGGATCGCTTCGGCAGGTTCGACTTCTTCGATCGGTACGGGCGTCCGGTCGCTCTTGAAATCGAGCAGGCCGCGCAGCGTGCCGAGCGCCCGGCTCTGGTCGTTGACGATTCTGGTGAAGTCCCGGTAGACGGAATACTGACCGGTGCGTGTGGCGTGCTGCAGCTTCTGGACCGTCTCCGGGTTGAAGAGGTGCAGCTCACCATCACGCCTCCAGCGGTACTCGCCGCCCGACTCGAGGTCCGCCACCGCCGGGAGCCTCTTCGGGAACGCGCGTTCGTGCCGCTGCTTGACCTCGCTGGCGACCACGTCGATGCCGACGCCGCCGATGCGCGACGCGGTCCAGGTGAAGTAGCGGTCGACGAACGCCTGTTCGAGGCCGATGGCCTCGAAGATCTGCGCGCCGCAGTAGCTCTGCAGCGTCGAGATTCCCATCTTGGACATCACCTTGAGGATGCCCTTGTTGAGCGCCTTGATGTAGTTCAGCGTGGCCTTCTCGCGCGTCACGCCTTCTACGATCCCTTGCGCGATCATGTCGTCGAGCGTCTCGAACGCCAGGTACGGATTCACGGCGCCGGCGCCGTAGCCGATGAGCAGCGCCACGTGGTGCACTTCGCGGGCATCGCCCGACTCGAGGAGGAGCGCGCAGCGTGTGCGCGTGCCTTCCCGAACGAGGTGGTGATGCACGCCGGCCGTCGCCAGCAGGCTGGGGATGGGCGCGCACTTCTCGGTGACGCCGCGGTCCGACAGGATCAGGATCGTGTTGCCCGCGCGCACCGCGGCACTCGCCTGGGCCTGAAGCCGCTCCATCGCGCGCTCGAGCGCGGCGCCGCCCTCGCGCGGGTCGTAGATCATCGGGAGCGTGACCGAACGGAACCCGTCAAGGGTCGGGTGATCCTGGATATGGCGCAGCTTGGCGAGCTGGTCGTTGTCGATGATCGGATACCGGACGTTGATCTGGCGGCACGACTCGGGCTCGGGCCGCAGCAGATTGCGTTCGGGCCCGATGGTCGACTCCATCGACGTCACCAGCTCTTCGCGGATCGCGTCGAGCGGCGGGTTGGTGACCTGGGCGAACAGTTGCTTGAAGTAGTCGTAGAGCAGGCGCGGCCGCTCGGAGAGCGCGGCGAGCGGTGTGTCGGTGCCCATCGACCCGAGCGGCTCTTCGCCGGCCTTGGCCATCTGCGCGAGCAGCAGCGACACGTCTTCCTGCGTGTAGCCGAACGCCTGCTGTCGGCGCAGGACGGTCTGGTGATCGGGCGGCGGCAGGAACGGCGCGTCCGGCACGTCTTCGATGGCGATGAGGTGCTCCTGGAGCCACTCGGCGTAGGGGAACTCGCTCGCCAGCTGCTCCTTGATCTCCTCGTCCGCGATGATGCGGCCCTGCGCCGTGTCGACGAGGAAGATTTTGCCCGGATGCAGCCGTTCCTTGACCAGGACGTTCTCGGCGGGAATGTCGAGCACGCCCACCTCGGACGCCATGACGACCAGATCGTCCTTGGTCACGTAGTAGCGCGACGGCCGCAGGCCGTTGCGGTCGAGCACGGCGCCGATCACCGTGCCGTCAGTAAACGCAATTGACGCCGGGCCGTCCCAAGGCTCCATGAGCGACGAGTGGTACTCGTAAAACGCGCGCCGCGCCGGGCTCATCCCCTCGTGGTTCTGCCACGGCTCGGGAATCATCATCAGGACCGCGTGCGGCAGCGAGCGCCCGGCCATCACCAGCAGCTCGAGGACGTTGTCGAAAATGGCCGTGTCACTCCCGCCTTCGCGGATGATCGGCAGGATTCGCTCGAGCTCGTGGCCGAGCACGTCGGACCGCAGCAGCGCTTCGCGCGCCTTCATCCAGTTGATATTCCCGCGCAGGGTATTGATCTCGCCGTTGTGAGCGACAAAACGGTAGGGGTGGGCGAGCGGCCACGACGGAAATGTATTGGTGCTGAACCGCTGGTGCACCAGCGCGAGCGCCGACTCCATCGCCGGGTTGGTGAGGTCAGGGAACATCCCCCCGATCTGGTCGGCCGTCAGCATCCCCTTGTAGATCAAGGTGTTCGAGGACAAGCTGACGATATAGAAGAAGCGCTTCTCCTCGATCGGCAGGTTGGCTGCGTCGATCGCGTGTTCTATCCGCTTCCGGATCACGTACAGCTTGCGCTCGAACTGGGCGTCGCTCTCGATTGAGGCGCCAGGCGCCGGCGCCCCGGGGGCGCGCCCGATGAAAATCTGCTTGAAGACGGGCTCGACGGCCACCGCGCTCGGGCCGAGCAGGCGATCGTCGGTTGGGACATCGCGCCAGCCGAGCACCAGCTGACCTTCCTCGATGACGATTTCTTCAAAAAGCGTTTCGACCCGCTCGCGCACGGCCTGATCGCGCGGCAGAAACACCAGACCGGCCCCATAGCCGCGCTCGGGCGGCAGGTTGATTCCGATGCGGGCGGCTTCCTGACGCAGAAACCGGTCGGGCATCTGCATCAGAATGCCGGCGCCGTCGCCGGTGTTCGCCTCGCACCCGCACGCGCCCCGGTGGAGCAGGTTGACGAGCAGCCTCAGCGCCTGGCTGACGATGCTGTGGGTCTTCTGACCCTTGATGTGGACAACGAAGCCGACCCCGCAGGCGTCGTGTTCGTGCCGCGGATCGTAGAGCCCCTGCGCAGGCATCGGCTGGTAACCGGAAAGCGGTGGCGTGTGTTGCACAGTTTCTTATGAGTCATCTCGCTCCAGAAGCAAAACGGGATTTAGCGATTGGGAGCATGCGTTTCACTCATGCACGACCCATGAGGAAAACTGTTGGCGCCCATCATCTCCGCGTGGGGATCGTGTGACGGTGGGATGACGAAAACCGATGCGAGCGGACAGGAGATTCTATGTCTGAGGGGAAATGCGGGCGGATATCATCCGGGCTTGGAGCGGGAGATGACGCGGGAAAAGAGCTGACGGAGGACAGAGGAGACGGAGAAGATCGGAGGCAACGGGTTCACCTCGAAGGCACGGAGCGAACGGAGACGCACGGAGCTGTCGGGCTAGGCCCGTGCCGGACAACAGGGCGTCGCGCGCGGGCAGCGTCGGCCGTCTGGGTGAGACTGCTTGCACCGCGCAACGCGCGGTGGGGTTGAATCAAGAGATCGAGATCGCGAGCACTTCTGAATTCGACCAGTGCTCGTGATCTCGATTTCTTGATTCAACCCCTACGCCGGCCTACGGCTGCCTACGGCCGGCGTGCAAGCAGTCTGCAGCGTGACAGCCTCCGTGCGTCACCGTTGACTCCGTGCCTCCGTGGTGAATCCGTTGCCTTCATGCCCTCCGACCTGCCGCCAACTCATCGGGATCGGCGCCGATCTACTCCAGGTGCCGAGCCAGCTGATGCAGGAACAGCCCGACATCCGTGACAAGGCCGATGGTTTGAGACGACCCGCGGTCGGCGAGTTTGGTGACCACGGCGGGGTTGATGTCCACGCAGACGACGGGTACCCAGGCGGGGAGCATGTTCCCCACACCGATCCCATGCAGCATCGTCGACAGCACGATCACCATGCCAGCCGAGGCGAGCGCGTCGGCGTAGCGGTCTTGCGCCGCGCTGATGTCGGTGATTGTGTCGACGAGCGGTCCGTCGTCGCGAATGCTGCCGGCGAGCACGAAGTCGACGCCCGCGCGCACGCATTCGGCCATGACGCCGCTCGCCAGCACGCCCGACTCGACGGCGGCGCGGAGTCCACCCGCGCGGTTGATGGCGTTGATGGCGCGCATGTGGTGGCGGTGCCCGCCGAGCACCGGTATGCCGGCCTCGAGATCGACGCCGAGCGACGTGCCGAACAGCACCTGCTCGGCATCGTGGACCGCCAGGGCGTTGCCCGAGAGCAGCGTGTCGACGAAACCGCGGCGGATGAGCTCGATGAAGTACCCCGCGCCGCCGGTGTGGATGACCACCGGTCCGGCCACGAACACGACGCGCTCGCCGCGAGCCTTGGTGTGGCGAATCATGGCCGCGATACGCGAGACGCTCACCTCGACGCGGCGCTCGGAGGAGACCTCGTTCGACATGAACGCGAAGTCGCCGCGCTCGCGGTCCCGGAACTCGGGGGTCACGCGAAGCCCGTGCAGGCCGCAGACGACACGGTCGCCGATCCGGACCTCGCGGAGCTTCCGGCACACCGCGGTACCGTCGGCGCCGGCGACGATGACGGCGTCCATGCGCTGCCGCGACACGGGAATCCAGCGCCCCTCCACGCGCACGTCGGTCCGCATGTTGGTGGTCGAGTAGAAGTCGTCTGGAACCGAGCCGTCCCGGTCAGCGACTCTCAGCAGAGCATCCCGCTCCTCGACGGCGTGACAGCCGAGCGGTATCAGTTCCTCGACCAGGCGCCGCAGACCGTCGTCGGTGGGCGCCGACACCCTCATCTTCAACTGCGAGAACTCGTCGTTCGTGCGGCCGATCTGGAAATGCAGCACCTCGAACTGTCCGCCGCGCTCGATGACGGTATCGAAGATCGTGTTGAGGAGCTGCGAGTCGATCAAGTGGCCTTGCGCCTGGACGACTACGGCGTGCTGAGGTGTATCGGACATGACTGGAAGCTGGATTATAGCCATGGATTGCACGGACAACACGGAATGCGCCGGCACGATGGCGCTGTCGTGAGCATCCGCGCAGCTCCGGCAAGGTGGCTCGGATGCCCGAGGTGATCGCCAGGGTGGCTGACAGCACTTCCGACCCGCATCGCGCCCTCCGCGACGACGTGCGCCTGCTCGGCGAACTGCTGGGCGAGACGCTGCGCCGGCAGGAAGGCCAGCCGCTCTTCGAGCGCGTCGAGCGCGTGCGCGCGCTCGCCAAACGCACACGCGTGTCTTCGTCGGATGGATTCGAAACACTGGCCGGCGAGCTCCGCGCGATGCCGGTCGAGTCGGCGCTCCCGATTGCGCGGAGCTTTGCGCACTTCCTCAACCTGGCCAACGTCGCCGAGCAGCACCACCGCGTGCGCCGCCGCCGCGCCTATCAGCGCGACCCGCGCGCGCGACCCCAGCCGGCCTCGATCGAGGAAGCGCTGCCGCGCCTGCTCTCGGCCGGTGTGTCGGCGGACAACCTGCACCGCGCGGTGTGCAGCCTGGGCATCGAGCTCGTGGTGACCGCCCATCCGACCGAGATCATGCGGCGATCGCTTCAGCACAAATACCGCCGCATTGCCGACGCATTGGCGGAACTCGACCACACCGACGTCACCTGCCTCGAGCGCGAAACCCTCGTCGAGACGATGCGGCGCGAGATCACGGCCGCCTGGGAGACCGAGGAGGTCAGACGGGAACGGCCGTCGCCCCTCGACGAGGTGCGGTCGGCGCTTGCCGTCTTCGAAGAAACGTTGTGGGACGCGCTACCGCTCTACTGCCGCTCGCTCGACCGCACGCTGCGCCAATGCACGGGGCGCGGGCTGCCGCTCGACGCGGCGCCGATCCGGTTTGGCTCGTGGATCGGCGGGGACCGCGATGGCAACCCGTTCGTCACGCCAGAGGTCACCCGCAGCGCCTGCCTGATGGCGCGCTGGACCGGCCTGTCGCTCTACGCGAAAGAAATCGAGCAGCTGCGCTTCGAGCTCTCGATGTCGGACGCCACCCCGGAGCTCCTCGCACACGTCGATGGAGCGCACGAACCGTACCGCGCCCTGCTGCGTTCGTTGCAGCAGCGCGTGGACGCGTCGCGCCGCCACATCGAGGATTCTGTTGCGGGCCGCGCCGGCCTCCGGCAGCGCCGCGATATCGGGCACCTACGCCAGCCGGCCAGGCTTCACGTGGGAGCCGGAGATGTTCGAGCCGGTGTCGGAGTTCAGGGAGCCGCTCCTGCTCTGTTACCGCTCGCTGCACGCCACCGGCAACGGCATCATCGCCGACGGCCGCCTGACCGACGTCCTGCGGCGGATGGCGGCCTTCGGCCTGACGCTCGTGCGTCTGGACGTACGGCAGGAGGCCGAGCGCCACACCGAAGCCATCGACGCTATCACCCGCGCGCTCGGACTCGGCGAGTACCGCAGCTGGACGGAAGAGCGACGCGTGGACTTTCTCGTCAACGTGCTATCGCAGGGCCGCAAGCTGACGCCGGCACGCATGCCGACAAACGCGCGCGTCGCCGAAGTCATCGACACGTTCCGGATGATGGCGGCGGTCCATCCCGAATCGCTCGGCGCATACGTCATCACGATGGCCGGAAAGCCGTCCGACGTTCTGGCCGTTGAACTGCTGCAGCGTGAAGCCGGCGTCACGCCCCCGCGCCGCGTCGTCCCCCTCTTCGAAACGGCGCGCGACCTGCGGGCGGCGGCGGGCATGATCACCGCGCTCCTGGCGATCCCGTGGTACCGCGACCGCGTCATGAAGCACGAAGGCCGGCTGGAAGTGATGGTCGGCTATTCCGACTCGGCCAAGGACGTCGGCAGGCTGGCCGCCGCGTGGGAGCTCTACAAGGCCCAGGAGTCAATCGTCGAGGCCAGCCGTGCGCACGGCGTGCCGGTCACGCTCTTTCACGGCCGCGGCGGCAGCGTGGGCCGTGGCGGTGGGCCGACCCACCTGGCCATCCGCTCGCAGCCGCCGGGCTCGATCGACGGCACGCTGCGCGTCACCGAGCAGGGCGAGATGATTCAGGCCAAGTTCGGGCTGCCGGGGATCGCGCTCCGCACGCTCGAGGTCTACACGACCGCCACGCTCGAGGCGACGCTGGCCGATCCGGCGCCGCTCGAGCCCGCGTGGCGCGCGGCGATGGACCGGTTGTCGTCGAACGCGCGCGATGCGTTCCGCCGCACGGTCTACGACGACCCGAGGTTTCTCGAGTACTTCCGCGCCGCCACGCCAGAAGCGGAGCTCGACGCGATGCACATTGGTAGCAGGCCGGCGAGCCGGCCGGGTAGCAGTCCGGCGAGCCGGCCGGGTAGCAGTCCGGCCAGCCGGCCGGGTAGCAGTCCGGCCAGCCGGCCGGGTAGCAGTCCGGCCAGCCGGCCGGGTAGCAGTCCGGCCAGCCGGCCGGGCAGCAGTCCGGGCAGCAGTCCCGCCAGCCGCGAACGGCTGGGCGCATTGCAGGGCCTGCGCGCCATCCCGTGGCAGTTCGCGTGGATGCAGACGAGATTGATGCTCCCGTCCTGGCTCGGGATCGAGGAAGCCATCCACGCGGACGATCGCGATATGTGCCGCGAGATGTACCGCGACTTCCCCTTCTTTCGATCGACGGTCGAACTGATGGAGATGGCGCTCGCCAAGGCCGACGCGGGGATCGCGGCGCACTACGATCGTCATCTCGTTCCGGAAGATCACCAGGACCTCGGGGCCATGCTCCGCGAGCGACTGCAACGCGCCATCGCGACCGTCGCCGACGTGACCGGGCAACAACTCCTCGCCGACAACCCGGTGCTCCGTCGATCGATCGACGTGCGCAATCCGTATGTCGATCCGATCAACCTCCTGCAGGTCGAGCTGTTGCGGCGCCTGCGGAACGCCAGTGACGCGCACGCTGAGGAGACCGTCTGGCTGCGCCGCGCGCTCCTCGTGACGATCAACGGCGTCGCGGCCGGGATGCGGAACACCGGGTAGATCGTCGCGACAGGTCCGCCTAAGCCAAGGCTAAGCCGGACACTACGTACCACCGTCTGTCGTGGTCTGTCGTAGTGTCCGGCTTTAGCCGGACTCTTGTTATGCGTAGTGTCCGGCTTTAGCCGGACCATCCCCTTGCTTGACAGCACGCGCGGTTCGTTGATAGAAGTTTGGACCTCTGACTCTGCACGTCCTCTCTACCGGCAGCGCCCTTCGAACGGCACCGATTCCGTGTCAGCACTCGTGTCTGGCGACGTGTAGCGTGCCGGAGACTGCCCGGTAGAGTCCGAGCCTTTCAGATCTTCGACTCTCCCGCTAGTCGCCGGCAATCCCTCAGCTCTGTCACCGTCAAGCTGGTTTCGCAGCTGCGCGGGCGCAAACGCGTTCTCGCCCGCATTCGAGGAGCCGTATCGACAGCAGATGACCGTCAACACAAACGGGTTCCTGAACAACTACGTAAAGATCTACGCGACCGACGAGCGGTTCACGTTCACGGGCGGCGCGCGTGCCGACGAAAACCTGATCCTCTTTCGCACGCACTCGCGTTCTAACAGTCGGGATTGGATCAGAGGCTGACATGAGACTCTTGCAGGCTGCGCGCTGGGCGTCACCGATTCTGCCGCGCACGACAATCTTCCGCCTGACGGCGGAAGTGACCGGACTCATCGGCATTGCTGCGCTCGCGATGACCGCCGCCTGCGGCGGAACGCCGCCGGCGGGACCAGGCAGCGAAGCGGTAACCATCCTGAACGTTTCCTACGATCCCACGCGCGAGCTCTATCGCGAGTTCGACGCCGCGTTCGCTTCGTACTGGAAGAACAAGACCGGGCAGACGGTGACCGTCCGAACGTCGCATGGCGGGTCTGGCAGCCAGGCGCGCGCCGTGATCGACGGGCTCGAGGCGGACGTCGTCACGCTCGCGCTCGCCTTCGACATCGACGCGATCGCCAACGCCGGCCTGACCGACAAAGGGTGGCAGCAGCGGCTGCCGAACAACAGCACGCCGTATACCTCGACGATCGTGTTCCTCGTGCGCAAAGGCAATCCGAAGAGCATCAAAGACTGGGGAGATCTCGTCAAGCCCGGCGTACAGGTGATCACGCCCAACCCGAAGACCTCCGGCGGCGCCCAGTGGAATTACCTGGCGGCGTGGCAATACGCCCGCACGCTGCCCGGCGGCGACGACACGACCGCCCGGGCGTTCGTGACGCAGTTGTACAAGAACGTTCCCGTCCTCGACACCGGCGCGCGCGGCTCGACGAACACGTTCGCGCAGCGCGGCATCGGCGACGTGCTGCTGGCGTGGGAGAACGAGGCGTATCTCGCCGTTGCCGAATCGAAGGGACAGTTCGACATCGTTGCGCCGCCGACGAGCATCCTCGCCGAACCGCCCGTCGCGGTTGTCGATCGCATCGCCAGCAAGCACGGCACCACGGCCGTAGCGCAGGCGTACCTCGAGTATCTTGGCAGCCCGCAGGGTCAGGGGATTGCCGCACAGCACCACTACCGGCCGCGCGATCCCGACGTTTTAGAGAAGCACAAGGCGTCCTTTGCCGACGTGAAGCTCTTCACCATCGGCGACGCCTTCGGCGGTTGGCAAGCGGCCGGAAAGACACACTTCGCCGGCGGTGCGATCTTCGATCAGATCTACAAGCCCTCTGGAAAGTGACAGACGAGTGACGATCCGCGCCTTGCGACGCTCGAGCCTCCCGGGATTCCGGACCACGATGGCGTTCACCGTGCTGTATCTGGCGGCGATCGTCCTCGTGCCGCTGCTCACGCTGCCGGTCAAGTCGTTCAGCGAAGGCTGGGATTTTTTCTGGACGACCATCAGCGACCCGCGCGTCATCGCGTCGTATCGCCTGACGCTCGGCGCCTCGTTGGTCGCGGCCTGCGTCAACGGCGTGCTTGGGATCGTCGTCGCGTGGGTGCTCGTGCGCTACGACTTTCCGGGACGCCGCATCGTCGACGCCATGATCGACCTGCCGTTCGCCCTGCCGACCGCTGTCGCAGGCATCACCCTAACCAGCCTCTATGCGCCAAATGGCTGGTTCGGCCAGTATCTGGTGCCCTACGGTATCCAGGGCGTGTTCAGCCCGCTCGGGATCACGATCGCGCTCATCTTCATCGGGTTGCCGTTCGTCGTGCGGACGCTACAGCCGGTGATCGCGGATCTCGACGTCGAGCTCGAGGAAGTGGCGACCAGCCTTGGCGCGAACCGCGTGCAGGTCGTCTTTCGCGTCATCCTTCCCTATCTCTATCCAGCCTGGCTCATCGGATTCGGGATGGCATTCGCGCGCGCGATCGGCGAGTACGGGTCGGTCGTCTTCATCGCCGGCAACATGCCCATGAAGACAGAGATCGCCTCGCTCCTCATCATCACGAAGCTGACGCAGTACGACTACGTGGGCGCCGCCGCGATCGCGTTCGTGCTGCTGCTCCTCTCGTTCGCGCTGCTGCTCGTCCTCAACGCGCTCCAGGGCTGGAGCTCGAAGCGGCTGGGGTACTGACTTTGGCTACTGAACAGCTGCTCGCTGCTCGCTGCTCGCAGTTGCCAAATCCCTCGACTCGGCAACAGCCAACCGCAAGCCGCCAGCTGCGTGTCTCCGGCGACCAGGAGATCACGAGCCGTTGGCCGCTCGCCGCTCGCTGCTGGCGGTTGCCTAGCCGCCCGACTGTGGAATCGCCAACAGCAAGCTGCCGGCGGCTGCCGAGCCCCCCGACCGAGCAACAGCCAACCGCGAGCCGCCAGCTGCCGGATTTCTGTCTGGGGCACTGCTAGATGTCTGCGACGACCACCCGCAAGCCGCGACCCGGGCTGACCGAACCCCTGCTCGTTCGCGTTGCGCTGACGACGGTGGCGCTCGGATTCCTGTTCGTCTTTCTCTTCGTCCCGTTTGCCTTCATTTTCGTCGAGGCGTTCCGCAACGGTTGGCACGCGTACATCGGGGCCGTCGAGGCGCCGGAAGCGCTCTCGGCCATCTGGCTGACGCTCCTGGTCGCGGCGCTGACCGTGCCGGCGAACGCCGCGTTCGGGATCGCCGCCGCATGGGCGATCACCAGGTTCGACTTCCGCGGCAAGCGCCTCCTCACGACGCTCATCGACCTGCCGTTCGCGGTATCGCCGGTCGTCGCGGGACTCATCTTCGTCCAGCTGTTCGGCAGGCAGGGCTGGTTCGGGCCGTGGCTCTTCGAGCACGACATCAAGATCATCTTTGCAGTGCCAGGCATCGTCCTTGCCACGGTTTTCGTGTCGTTCCCGTTTGTCGCCCGCGAGCTCATCGCGGTGATGGAAGCGTCGGGACGCGAGGAGGAGGAGGCGGCGAGCCTGCTCGGCGCCAACGGCTGGCAAATGTTCCGGCGCGTCACGCTGCCGAACGTCAAGTGGGCGCTCATCAGCGGCGTCATCCTTTGCACCGCGCGCGCCATGGGCGAGTTTGGCGCCGTGTCCGTCGTCTCCGGCCGCATTCGCGGTGAGACAACGACGATGCCGATTCACGTGGAGATTCTTTACAACGAATACGCGTTTCAGGCGTCGTTTGCCGTTGCGTCGCTGCTCGCGCTCGTGGCCGTCTTCACGCTGGCGCTGCAGACGGTGGTCGAACAACGCAACCGTCGGGTGCTCGATTCCGCCATCCAGGCAGAAAAGATCCAGAATCAGACATGAGCATCGAGGTTCGCAACGCCACGCGGGCGTTCGGCTCGTTCCAGGCCCTGCGCGGGATCAACCTGACCGTGCCCACGGGCCAGTTCCTCGCGCTCCTCGGGCCGTCGGGATCGGGCAAGACGACGCTGTTGCGCATCATCGCGGGCCTCGATCGCGCCGACGAGGGAGCGGTCTTCATCAACGGCCAGGACGCGACGGAGCAGGGCGCCCGCGGCAGGAACGTCGGCTTCGTGTTCCAGCACTACGCGCTCTTCCGGCACATGAGCGTCTTCGAGAACGTCGCGTTCGGCCTGCGGGTGCGGCCGCGGGAGCGCCGGCCGTCAGAGGAACAGATCCGCGCCCGCGTCAACGAACTGCTGTCGCTCATCCAGCTCGACTTTCTCGCTCACCGTCTGCCGTCGGAACTCTCGGGCGGCCAGCGGCAGCGCGTCGCGCTGGCGCGGGCCCTGGCGGTCCAGCCGGCGGTGCTGCTGCTCGACGAGCCGTTCGGGGCGCTCGACGCCAAGGTCCGTCAGGAGCTGCGCAGCTGGCTCCGGCGGCTCCACGACGAGATCGGCCTCACGAGCGTTTTCGTAACCCACGATCAGGAAGAGGCGCTCGAGCTCGCCGATCGCGTCGTCATCTTCAATCACGGCGTGATCGAGCAGGACGGCACGCCTGAAGAGGTCGTCGACCATCCGGCGACGCCGTTTGTCGCCAATTTCGTCGGACGGGTCAACGTGTTCCACGGACGGCTCGAGTCAGGTAAGGCGTTGTTCGGGCCGGTCGTCATCGACCATCCGACCCCGGCCGATGGTGCGACCCACGCGGAGGGCTACGCGCGGCCGCATGAGCTTGATGTCACCCGCGAGGAAGTCGGCGGCGGACTGTGGGCGACGCTCAGGCACGCGAGCCCGGCGGGCGCGTTCGTCAAGGTCGACCTCACCGATCCCGACGGCCGGCTCCTGCACGTCGAAATTGGCCGCGAGCAGTTCGACACGCTCGCCGTCACGCAAGGCGAGCGCGTCTACGTCCGGCCTCGACGACTCCGGGTCTTTCCGCGCGAGCGTAGCTGACGAGGTAAGAGGAGGATCGGGGGGAGGGCTTCAGCCGGACCAATCGTAGTGTCCGGCTTCAGCCGGACCAAGACAAGCCCGCCTAAAGGCGGACACTGCGAAGATTCCTACAAGCTCTGAGCCCTGAGCCTTGAGCCCGGCCTGGACCCCCGACGGTTGACAGCCCCGGGGGCCTGCATGCTACGGTGACTGCTGACGGCATGATGTTCTTCCCCGCTTGCTGCTGTCGGCGCTGCCTCTCGACCACGTGTCGCTGCACCTGTACGGTGCCGGCGACCTGCCGGTGAGACCTGCGCATCCTCAGTAATTCTTCGCTCCCAGGTTCTCCGGCTCGTCGTTGGCCCTTCTGAAAGCCCCCGAACACGTTTGTACGTTCGTTTCGTGTGTTCCGCCGCGCGCGGGAGTTGCCTGAATGCTGACACCAACCGACCATCCGGTCGACAGTCCCATCGCTGAAGCCAGCCTGACGCCGGCTGAAACGAACCTGGAGCCTGCCCGGGGCACCTACATGTCCGAGGCCGCGGACGACTCTCCCAGGCTGGACCATCTTCGCGCGCTCGAAGCCGAGAGCCTCCACATCATTCGGGAAGTCGTGGCCGAGTTCGCGCGGCCAGTGATGCTCTATTCGATCGGGAAGGACTCATCGGTCATGCTGCGCCTCGCGCAGAAGGCGTTCTACCCGTCGCCGATTCCCTTTCCGCTGCTTCACGTCGACACGACCTATAAGTTCCGGGAGATGATCACGTTCCGCGACCGCTACGCGCGGCAGGTCGGCGCGCGGCTGATCGTCCACACCAACCAGGAAGCGATCGCGGACGGCACGCAGCCATTCGCCGTCGGAACTCAGCGCTGCTGCGGGCTCCTCAAGACCAAGTCGCTGCTCGACGCGCTCGAAGCGGGCGGCTTCGACGCCGCGTTTGGCGGCGCGCGGCGCGACGAGGAACGCTCGCGCGCCAAGGAACGCATCTTCTCGCTCCGCGATCCCAAGGGGCAGTGGGATCCGAAGCGGCAGCGGCCGGAGCTCTGGCATCTCCTCAACGGCCGCATCCGGCCGGGCGAGAGCATCCGGGTCTTCCCGCTCTCGAACTGGACCGAGCTCGATGTCTGGCACTACATCCAGGTCGAGCAGATTCCCGTCGTCCCGCTCTACTTCGCGCAGGAGCGCGACGTTGTCGTCCGCGGCAACTCGCTCATGCTCCGCGAGCAGGAGTTCGTGCCGCTCCTTCCCGGCGAGCGTGCGGAGCGCGTGATGTGCCGGATGCGATCGCTCGGCTGCTCGCCCTGCACCGGCGCGGTGCGCTCGACCGCCGACACGGTTCCCAAGATCATCCAGGAGCTCATCTCGATCAGGCAGTCCGAGCGTCAGCTGCGCGTCATCGATCACGATCAGGACGGCTCGATGGAGATGAAGAAGCGCGAGGGCTACTTCTGATGCCGGGTCTCCTCCGCATCTGCACGGCCGGAAGCGTCGACGATGGGAAGAGTACGCTCATCGGGAGGCTGTTGTACGACTCGCAGGCCGTGTACGAAGACCAGGTGAAGTCGGTCGAGGCCGCAACGCGGAACAAGACCGCGGGACCGATCGATTTCTCGCTCTTCACCGACGGGCTGCGCGCCGAGCGTGAGCAGGGCATTACCATCGACGTCGCTTATCGCTACTTTGCGACCGCGCGCCGCAAGTTCATCCTCGCCGACACGCCCGGACACGAGCAGTACACGCGCAACATGGCGACGGGCGCGTCGACGGCCGACGTCGCCATCCTGCTCGTCGACGCGAGGCACGGCGTGAAGGAGCAGACGCGGCGTCACGCACGTATCGCGCACCTGCTTGGCATCTCGAGCTTCATCCTGGCGATCAACAAAATGGACCTGCTCGGCTTCGATCGCGGCGTCTTCGACGCGATCTGCGACGACTTCGCTGGCCTGGCGGGCGAAGCGACCGTCACGCCGATACCGATGAGCGCGCTCCACGGCGACAACGTGACTGTGCCGAGCGACCGGACGCCCTGGTTCACCGGGCAAAGCCTGCTCCAGTGCCTCGAGACCGTGGACGTCGCGCGTCAGCACGGGACGGCGCCCTTCCGGATGCCGGTGCAGCTCGTCCTCCGGCCGGACCAGGAATTTCGCGGTTACGCCGGGCAGATCGCGTCGGGAACGATTCGCCCCGGCGACCGCGTCACCGCGTGGCCGTCTGGCTGGACGAGCCAGGTCGCGCGCATCGTCACCTGGGACGGCGATCTCGAGTTGGCTCACGCACCGATGTCGGTGACGCTGGTCCTCGAGGACGAGCTCGATATCAGCCGCGGCGACGTGCTGGCGGTCGGACCGATTGAAGTCCATCGCCGCTTCGCGGCCGACGTCGTGTGGATGGACGAACGGCCGCTCGATCCGGGCCGCGTGTATCTGCTGAAACACAACACGCGCGTCGCTACCGCGGAAGTCGACCGCGCGATGAAGCTGAACGAGATCGGCACGCTCACCGTGACCGCCTCGCAACCGCTCGTGTTCGATGCGTACAAAGAGAACCGCACGACCGGCAGCTTCGTGCTCATCGACCCGGCGACCAACTTCACGGCCGGGGCCGGCATGATTCTCCGGCACGTGCGCGAAGACAACGTGGCCGGCATTGGATCCGCCGCCGAGCGGCTGGCGCTCGCCGCGCGCGCGGCGGCCACAGATGCTGAGGCCATCGAGGCCGTCCGCCGCCTGCTCGAGCATTCCCTTCTCTCACACGAGAGGAGACACTGACATGAGCGATGCCAGACAGCTCGTCGCCGACCAGCTCGCCGGCGCCCGCAAGCCGTGCGTCACCTCGAGCTTCCAGGCGGAGTGCGTCGTCCTCGTGCACATGCTGCGCGAGATTGCGCCGGATATTCCCGTGCTCTTCCTCGACACCGTGCACCACTTTCCGCAGACGATCGCCTATCGCGACGAGCTGGCCTCGCGCTGGGGCCTGAATCTGGTGACGCTTCGCGCGGCAGAGCCCGTGCCGGGGCTCTGGCGGCAGGACACGAAGGCGTGCTGCGGCAGGCACAAGGTCGAGCCGCTCTTCGGCGCGCTCGCCAGTTACGATGTGTGGTTTACGGGACTTCGGCGCGCGCAGTCGGCGTCCCGCGCCGCGCTCGAGGAAGTGGAGCCGTTCCGCCTGCCAGACGGCCGCATGCTGACCAAGGTGAGTCCGCTCGCCACGTGGTCCACCAAAGAGGTCTGGGCCTACGCCAAGGCCCACGACATCCCGCTCTTGCCCCTCTACAACCTGGGCTACACGAGCATCGGCTGCGAGCCGTGCACGACGCTCCCGGTCGATCCCGCCAACGACCGCTCGGGCCGCTGGCAGGGCCAGAAGCTCGAATGCGGGATTCACATCCAGTCGGAGGGGTGACGGCCGAGGACCGGGGGACGCGTGATCCCGGGGATCAGGGATCAGGGATCAGGAGCCGGGGACCAGCCCTACATTAACGTCGGTGTGTGGCCGGCTGCCGACAATTGCGTCTGGTTCTCCGCATCGACCCAAGAGTACCCAGCTTCTGATCCTAGATCCCAGGTTACTGCTCCGACCGCACCACCATCCCGCCAGAAGTCCAGCGGAGGAATGCAGCGCGCACGAGGGCGGAAATCACGTGGTGACATGACGCGTCGTCCATGCCCCACAGGCGTGCAGCCTGGGCGGGGGTCAGGCGAAGCCCCGGCATTTCGATGAACTCGCTTCGGACGCGCTCGACGAGGGGGGAGTGATCCATGGTGCAGACTTCCTTGAGTGATCGGCTGTCGAGCAATGGGAGAGCAAGAGGCACGCCAGGATCGCGAGAGCTGCCGCAGTCTCGGTTTTTGCGCCTGTTTTCGACATGAACCAAAAACCGCAGGCGGGGGCATAGCCGACTGAGGGAGAGCCGATCCGACAGGGACGTCTGCCTGACTCTTCTTTCTTACTTATTTGTAGGAACGCTCAGATTGCTTCGGTGCGCCCCGGTTCGCTCGGCGCTGTGGGCCGGCTCGCACGACGAGGCGGAACGCCGGGAGAGAGCTTGAGACCGGAGCGGATCCGTTCGAACGTCTTCATCATTTCTTGAACGGGGCGCGGCACGCGGTTCAGCTTCAGGTGGACCCAGCCGGTTTCGCGGACCAGCTGCTGACCGGCGATGCGCGCGCAGAACAGGTGGCCCGATCGCACTTCGCGCGCCACGGCCTGATAGGGAATGATCGTGATGCCCATCCCGATGCGCACGAGCGCCTTGATGATCTCGACGTTCTCCGTTTCGGTCACGACCGTCGGCGTGATGTGCTCAGAGGCGAAGAACTCTTCGATCGCCTTGCGCGTGCCCGAGCCGGCCTCGAAGAGCACGAACGCCTGACGCGCGAGGTCCTGCGGCGTAATGTGCTTCTTCCGCGCGAGCGGGTGCTGCGGCGCCGTGACGAGCAGCAGTTCTTCCCGCATCACCGGCACGCTCGTGAGCGCCGGGTCGTCCACCGGGAGCGTCAGCAGCCCCAGATCGGCCGTGCCCGATCGCAGCTGGCGGATAAGGCGCGGCGTCGCCCCGGGCATCAACTTTACTTCGACGCTCGGATGCTCCTTCCGAAACGCTTTCAGCAGCGGCGGGAACACGTAGAGGCACACCGTCATCCCGCCGACCAGCCTGAGCGTGCCCGTGACCCGCTGCTGGGTTTCGAGGATGGCCGCCCGCGTCTGCTCCAGGTCGTCGAACATCCGCTGGCTCAGTCCCAGGAGCGTTGTTCCAGCCGGTGTAATCCGGATCTTGCGGCCCAGTCTCAGAAACAGTTGCTCGTTGAGCTCCTCCTCGAGCAAGAGGATCTGCCGGCTCACCGCGGATTGCGAGAGGTGGAGCTGCTCGCCCGCGCTCGTGAACGAGCCGGTCTGCGCCACCGCCCGCAGAATCTCGAGTTGTCGAAGATCCACTCCTGTTTTCTCCCCGGTCCGCCGCCGGACCCCTGGTCACGGGTGATGCAAAGGGTCGTCCAGCGGCATGCTGTCGGTCAAGCTTATCGTGGCAGTCGCTCGATCGACAGGAGAACCTGCCGCCGGCGATGCCCCCTGCTGTAACATGCCCCATCGGCCCCCATGCGCATCGCCCTGGCCCAACTCAACCCCACGAGCGGCGACATCGACTCGAACACCGCGAAGGTCATCGACGCGATCGCCGAGGCGTCGGCACGCGGCGCCGACTTGCTCGTCACGCCCGAGATGGCGATTCCCGGCTACTGCATCGGCGACCTCGTCGAGGACGCCGGGTTTCTCGCCGCCAACGAGCGGGCGATGGCACGCGTCGCGGCCGCCGCCACCTCCCTCACGGCCATCGTCGGCTTCATCGACCACGACCCGGGCGCGCGCAACGACAGCGGGACGATCCTCAAGTACAACGCGGCCGCCGTCGTCTCCCGCGGGTGCGTGCTACAGAGGGCGCACAAGTCGCTCCTGCCGAACTACCGGTACTTCGACGACAAGCGCTACTTCGCGCCCGCGCGGTCGCGGGACACCGTCGACATCCCCCGCGGGCCGGGGACGGCGAGGCTGGGCGTCTCGATCTGCGAAGACATGTGGGATGAGTTCTACGCCGTGAAACCGCTGCCCGAACTGGCGGCGAAAGGCGCCGATCTCCTCGTCAACATCAACGCGTCGCCCTTCTACCCAGGCAAGCGGCAAGAGCGCGATGCGCTCATCCGCCGGCACATCGCGCGGCTCGGAAAGCCATTCGTCTATGTCAACACGTCGGGCGCGGCCGACAACGGGAAGAACATCATCCCGTTCGACGGCGAGAGTTTGGTCTACGCCGCCGACGGCCGTCTGCTGGCCATGGGCCGGCAGTTCGCCGAAGAGCTGCTGATCGTCGACCTCGATCGCGAGACGCCCTCGCTCGCGCTTCCGCCCAGCGCTCGCGAATGCGAGATCTACGACGCGCTCGTGATGGCCCTCCGCGACTACATGCGCAAGACCGGGTTCACCCGCGCGGTCGTCGCCGTCTCGGGGGGCATCGATTCGGCACTGGCGCTTGCCATCGCCGTCGATGCCCTCGGCCCCGGCAACGTGTCGGCCTTCAACATGCCGTCGCAGTTCAACACCGCGACGACGCGCGGGATCGCGGCGCAGCTGGCGCAGGCGCTCGGCGTGCACTACGGAATCATCCCCATTCAGGACATCGCCGACCACATCCAGCGCGCGTTCGAGGATCACGCCCACCCGATCGCGCGCGGCTTCACGCGCGAGAACCTCCAGGCCCGGATCAGGGGCATCCTGATGATGGCGGAATCGAACGACACCGGCGCGCTCCTCATCTCGTGCGGCAACGAGACCGAGATCGCGCTCGGCTACGCGACGCTTTACGGCGACATGTGCGGCGGCATCTCGCTCATCGGCGACCTCTCGAAGATCGACGTCTACCGCCTCGCGCGCCACGTCAACGACCGGCACGGCGCGCAGGTCATCCCGGAAGCCGCGTTCACGATCGTGCCGTCCGCCGAGCTCGCGGCCAATCAGTTCGACCCGTTCGACTACGCCGTGGTCGCGCCGCTCGTCGGCGAGATGGTCGAACGCCGGCGCAGTCCGGCGGAGCTCCTGGCCCTCTTCGAGCGCCGCGCGCTCGATCCCGACCGTTTCCTGCCCGACGCCGACGGCCGGGCCGTCTACGACAAGCACACGGCCGCTACGTTCAAGGCGCTGCTCGACGACACCGCCGGCCGACTGCGCCGCTCGGTCTACAAACGCCTTCAGGGCCCGCCCATCGTCGCCGTCTCGGAGCGCTCGTTCGGCTTCGATTTGAGGGAGACCATCATCAATGGATGGACGGGGGAATAGGGACGATGGAGGGGACGGAGTCAACGGATTCACCACGGAGAAACCAAGACCACGGAGACGCACGGAGGCTGTCCCGCTGCAGCCTGCTTGCACGCCGGCCGGAGGCTGCCGGAGGCCGGCGTAGGGGTTGAGTCGAGTACCGGGATCGCAAGCACCGGTGGAATTGCCAAGGTGCTCGTGATCCCGGTACCTCGACTCAACCCAACCGCGCTTCGCGCGGTGCAAGCAGTCCCCCGGACCACAGCTGTTGCCAACCGCACCTAGGTCTAAGGGCCTCCGTGCGTCTCCGGTGGCTTCGTTCCTCCGTGTTGAACCCGTTGCCTCCGTCACCTCTCTGACGCATGATTGCTCAGCGATGGTGTCGTACGTTTCGAGTGAGGTTTCGATGACACGCACCTTGATCATTGCCCTCGCGCTTGGCGCCTCGATGGCCCAGGCGCCAGCCGACGATTTTCGGCCGGCGTCGTCCAACGTGCTCAACGCGCAGTATCCGCGCGTGCACGCGGACAATCGCCTGACGTTCCGGCTGACGGCGCCCAACGCGCAGAAGGTCCAGCTGCAGCCGGGCGGCGCGGACAACGGCCTTGGCAAGGGGCCCGTGGACATGACGCGCGACGAGAAGGGCGTCTGGTCCATCACCCTTCCGGCCGCCGTCCCCGGGTTCCACTACTACTGGTTCGTCGTCGACGGCCTCAACGTCAACGACCCGGGCAGCGAGACCTACTTTGGCTGGGGCCGGCAGACGAGCGGCATCGAGGTACCTGAACCGGGCGCCGACTACTACGACACCCGCAACATTCCACACGGTCAAGTGCGGCTGCAGCTCTACGAGTCCAAGGTGACTGGCGCCTGGCGGCAGGCCTACGTCTACACGCCGCCCGACTACGACGCGAACGGCAAGTCGCGCTACCCCGTCCTCTATCTTCAACATGGCGCGGGCGAGAACGCGACGAGCTGGACCAAACAAGGTCGCGCGCACCTCATCCTCGACAACCTCATCGCCGCCGGCAAGGCGAAGCCCATGATCGTCGTCATGGACACTGGCTACGCAACCAGACCGGGCGCAACCCCGGTGCAGGGCGCAACGGGCACGCCCCAGATTCCCAACGCTTTCGAGGACGTCGTCCTCAACGATCTCATTCCGACGATCGACGCCAGCTACCGGACGCTTGCCGATCGGGACAACCGCGCCATGGCTGGCCTGTCGATGGGCGGCGGGCAGACGCTGCAGATCACGTCGAAGAACCTTGGAACGTTCGCCTGGATCGGCTCGTTCAGTGCCCCGCTGCGCAACTTCGACCTCAAGACCTCCATGAACGGAGTCCTCACCGACCCGCCGACGTTCAACAAGAAGGTGCGGCTGTTCTGGATCGGATCGGGAACCGGCGAAACCGCCATTCACGAGGCCGCATCACAACTCGACAAGTCCCTCGAAGCCGCCGGCATCAAGCACGTCAGCTTCGTGTCGTCCGGCACGTCGCACGAGTGGCAGACATGGCGTCGCAGCCTCAATGATTTTGCGCCCCGGCTTTTTCGGTAGCCGCAGAAGAAAGTTTGAAGTCTGACGTCGGAAGTCTGAAGTTCGGAAGTTTCAAGTGAGAAGTGGGAAGTGGAAGTGGGAAGGAAGTAGGAAGTCAGGAAGTAGGAAGTCGGGAAGTGGGAAGTTGGAGTCGGAAGCCGGGGAAGTGGGCAGTCGGGAAGTGCGAAGCGGGAAGTATCGACCTCGCTCCTACGTGTTGCCCGCTTCGCACTTCCCACTTCCCACTTCCCACTTCCGCTTCCCGCTTCGCACTTCGCACTTCCCCGCTTCGCACTTCCGACTTCCTATTTCCTTCCCACTTCCACTTTCAACTTCTTACTTCGAACTTCCCCACTTCAGACTTCCGACGTCAGACTTCAAACTTTCAGAGACATGACGCGCGAACCTCTCGCCACTTAGCCACGTAACCCTTCACATGCTCCTGTCCCCGTTCGTTCAGGACACGCGCTATGCCCTGCGCTGGCTCCTCAGGAGCCCCGGCTTCGCCGTCGTCGCCATCCTGTCGCTGGGCGTCGGGATCGGCTGCAACACCGCCATCTTCGCAGTGGTCGACGCGCTGTTGCTGCGGCCGCTTGCGGTCCGGGAGCCGTCCCGCCTGGTCGACCTCTATACGAGCGGCGCCGACGGCGACACCTACTCGACCAATTCGCTGCCCGACATCCTCGACTACCGCGAGCAGAAGACCGTGTTCTCGGACGTGGCCGGCTACTCACCCATGTTTGCCGGGGTCAGCCGCGGCGATCGCGCGCGGCTGGTACTCGGCGAAGTCGTCACCGGCAACTACTTCACGACGCTCGGCGTCTCCGCCCGGCTCGGCCGCACGCTCCTCGCCGAAGACGACGCGCCTGACGCCGCGCGTGCCGTGGTGTTGTCGAACCGTTATTGGCGGCGGGAGTTCGGCGGCGAACCGTCAGCGGTCGGAGGCACGCTTCGCATCCGCGGACAGGAGTTCACGATCGTCGGCGTCCTCGACGACTCCTTCACCGGAATGGTGCCGTTGCTCGCGCCGGAGATTTGGGTGCCGGTCAGGTTTGCGGAAGAGGTCGAGCCGGCCGGCATCAACGAGGTCGTGCCGTCGCCGACGGGTTCGTCGCGGCTCGATCGGCGAGGCCAGCGCTGGTTGTTCGTCAAGGCGCGGCTCGCGGGGCAGACCTCGGTCGAGCAGGCACGCGCCAACGTCGAGGTCATCGCGGCGCGCCTGCGCGCTGAGCACCCGCAGACGAACAAGGACCGCCGCGTCACGGTGCGGCCGACCGCCGACACACGGCTTCACCCCGAGGCGGACCGCATGCTCGCGTGGGTCGTCACCGGAACCATGTTCGCCGTCGGCCTCGTGCTGGTCATCGCCTGTGCGAACGTCGCCGGCATGCTGCTCGCGCGCGCCGCAGCGCGTCAGCGCGAGATCGCCATCCGCCTGGCAGTCGGCGCAGCTCGGGGCCGCCTGGTTCGCCAACTCCTCACCGAGAGCCTGATCCTCGGCCTGCTCGGCGCCGGCGTCGGCGTGCTGCTCGCCTCCTGGCTGACGCGGCTGCTGACGACATTCCAGTTGCCGATTCCGATTGCGCTGTCGATCGATCTCCGGCTCGACGCCCGCGTCCTCGCCTTCACCGCCGGCGTCGCGCTCCTGACAGGGGTGCTGGCCGGCCTCGCGCCGGCGCTGCGCGCCACGCGCGCGAACCTCGTCGGCGATCTGAAAGGCGACAACGCGGGCCGCGCCGGGGGCCGGCGCTGGACGATGCGGGATGTACTCGTCGTCGGGCAGATGGCGGTGACGATTGTGCTGCTCGTGACCGCCGGCTTGCTCGTCCGCAGTCTCTCGGCCGCGCATAACGCCAGTGTCGGCTTCGCGACCGACGGTCTCGCGATCGTCTCAGCGGATACGGGAATGCTGCGATACACGCCGGAACGCAGCCAGCAGGTACTGGACCGAGGTCGCGCGCCGAATCGAAGCGATCCCTGGCGTGAAAGGCGTGGCTCTCGCCTCCCGGGTTCCGTTCTCGCTCAACTTCAACCGCACGAACATCGCGATCCCCGACCGTCAGAAGGCCGCCGACGAGATGGGCCCGTCCATCAACAGCGCGAACATCTCGCCGGGGTATTTCGCAACGCTCGGGATCGATCTGCTCGAGGGACGGGCGTTCTCTGATTCGGACGTGCCAGGCGACCGGCGCGTCGCGATCGTGAGCGAGCTTTTCGCGCGCACCTACTGGCCGAACGAGAGCGCCATCGGGCGCACCGTCTACGAGCGCACGCTTAGCAGCGGCCGCGCGTTCGAGATCGTCGGCGTCGTGGCCAATCACACGCTGCAGACCGTCGGCGAGATACCCCAGCCGGCGATCTACTTTTCGACGACGCAGCGGCCGAGCGGGTACAACGTGATCGTTGCGCGCACGGCGGGAGACGATGCGGCGCTCGTGAGCCGGATGCGCGAAACGCTGCTCGGCCTCGAGCCGGATCTTCTGCTGATGGATAGCCAGACCATGAAGGGTCAGATGCAGGGGATGCTCTTTCCGATCCGCGTGGCGGCCGTCCTCGTGACGGCGTTCAGCGGGCTGGGCCTTGCGCTCGCGGCGGTCGGGCTCTACGGCATCATCGCGTTCGCGGTCGCCCAACGCACGAGGGAGATTGGGATCCGCATGGCCATCGGCGCGCGCCCGGCGACGGTTGTCCGGCTGGTGCTGCGACAGGGCCTCGGCCTGGCGGCCGCCGGCCTCGTCTGTGGCTCGCTGCTTGGCGCGCTGGCGACGCGAATCGTGGCGGGCGCGCTCTATGGCGTCAGCGTCGCCGATCCGGTCGCCTGGGGCGCCGCCGCCGCGGTGCTAATCGGCGCGTCGCTGCTCGCAAACGCGGTGCCCGCGTACCGGGCCGTACGAATCGACCCGGTACGCGCGCTGAGGCATGGGTGAGGTTTCGCGATTCAGGGCCTGACGCCGGTCAGCTCGGTAACCGCGGCCGACAGGAGACGCACCTTCGCCTGATCGGTGGCGCCTGATGCGGCTGCGTCCAGCTGGGTCGCCAGCTTCTTGAGCGCCTGCTGGCGCTGCCCACCCGACAGCTTCTCCGCGCTCGTCAGCTGCGTCCGGGACGCGCCGATCGTCGCCGCGGCGAGGCCGCTCGATCGATCCAGCTGATCGAGATAGGCGCGCGCCTTCGCGAAGCTCGGCGGCCACACCAGCTTGCGCTGTTCCTGCGCGTTCAGATAGTCGAACTTCACGGTCTTCGCCGCATCGATCTCGTTCTGCGAGATGAGGCCGCTCGGCAGCAGCTCGAAGATGTCGAGGCCGCGCTGGATTTCCGAGCTGACGATCAGGCCGTTGTACCAGTACACCGACCACGAACCGGCGGTGATCAGCCTCGTGCCATCGAGCGGACCACGGTCGAAGTAGGCAATCTCCGTCGGCTTGGACGCGTCGGTCCAGTCGAAGATCGAAATGCCGCCCTGATACCAGCCCTGCACCATTACCTCTCGGCCAGGAATCGGTATGAGGGATCCGTTGTGGGCAACGCAGTTCTCGAACGACGTCTGCGCCGCCGGCATCTTGTAGTAGCTCTTGAAACTCATCTTGCCGTTCTCGATCGTGAAGAGCGCGTTGGCGCCCCACTCCGGCTTGTCCGTATCGCGGCATCGCGGCTGCGAGCCGCCGCCCCACTCGTCGGAGAACAGGATCTTCGAGCCGTCGTTGCTGAATGTGGCCGAGTGCCAGAACGACATGTTGATGTCGGCGGCCTGATCGATCCGCTTCGGGTTGGCGACGTCCTTGATGTCGAGCAGGAGCCCGTAGCCGCCGCACGCGCCGCCGGCGAGGCCGATGTCCGGATAGACGGTGATGTCGTGGCACTGATTCGGTCCTGTGTTGCCTCGTCCGCCGGCCCTGCCGCCCGGAGCGGCCGCCGGCGCGGCCCCCGTTGCGCCCGCCGGTGCAGCTGCGCCAGCGCCCGTCGTTGCACCTGCACCTGCGCCCGCGGCCGCACCAGCGGCAGCGGGGTCAGCCCCTCTGCCAGCGCCCCCACGGCCGGGCTCGACCCGTCGCGGCGGAGGCGCAAGGCCGTAGAAGATCCGCGGCGAGCTCACGATCGCAGCCGTCTGCGGCGCCGCAAGCGGCACCTTGATCACTTCGAGGCGGAAACGCGCGCTGTCTGGATCGTCGATCGGACCGTCCTTGCACCCCGGCAATTCGTCCGCGGACCGGACGCCGGCCGAGCCCGACACGTAGACGTAGACGTTGTCCTTGTCGCGCGGATCGCTCACCACCGTGTGCGTGTGCGAACCGCGGCACGTCTGCACGTTCGCCACCGACTTCGGGCTGGCCATGTTCGAGATGTCGAAGATGCGGATGCCCCGCAGCCGCTCCTTGCTGACCGGCTCGGGAACGCCCTGGATGCCGCAGTCCACTCGCCCGGTCTGCCCTTCGCCCGACACGAAGAGCAGGTTCTTGTAGACCGACACGTCGCTCTGGGACGCCGGACAGAGGTAGGTGAGCGCGAGCGTCGGCTTGGCGGGGTTCGAGATGTCGAAGATCTGGAAGCCGTTGTAGTTGCCCTGAATGGCGTACTTTCCGGAGAACGCCAGGTCGGAGCTCGTGACGCCGAGGAATTTCTCCCAGGGCGGAGTCGTCGACACGAGGCGAACGTTCCAGGCAGCCTGCGCAGCATCCCATCGGCCCGGCGCGAGGCCGACGCGCGGGTCCGGGCTCGGCGCGATCGCCGACACAATCGGCGTGGCCGGCGCGGGCATGACCGCCGGGGGCGGAGTCGGCGGTGGCGGCGGCGGTCCTCCGCGGCCGCCTCTTCCACGCCCCGCCGCAGGTGCAAAGTCGTCGGCGGGTGGCGCGGCGGCGGGCGCAGCTGCCGTCGGAGCGGGTGCCGGTGCCGGTGTCGCGACGGGTGGCGGTGCGGGTGGCGGCGTAGGCGCCGGCGTAGCGGCTGCACTCGCCGGCGGGTTCGCGGCCGCCGGCGCTGACGCCGGCGTAGACTTGGGCGCGCACGCGACTACCAGCATCGTGGCAGCGAGCGACGCAAAGACGAGCGATCTCATAGGATGAGCTCCGTTCGGACGAAAAAAGGAAAAGAAGAACGACTCGATCTCACTGCGGCGTGCGTTTTCCCGAAACCTCGAGCATCTTCTGCATGCGCTCGATCTCGATCGACTGGTCGGCGTAGACGTCCGACGCGAACTTGTACATGTCGTCATCCTGCAGCGCCCCAAACGAGGCAAAAAGGTCGTCGACCATCTTGATGGCGCCCTCATGATGACGAATCATGGCGGCGAGAAAGAGCCGATCCCAATCCGCGCCCCTGGCCTTGTCGAGCTCGGCCAGCTGCTCCGGGCTGAGCATGCCCGGCATGAGCATGTCGTGCTCGACGCCGTTCATCTTCATCCGGTGATGCGTGGCATTGGCCGCCGGCACGATCTCGCCGCGGTCGCGAAGCCAGTTGCGCATGAACTCGATCTCGTCCCGCTGCGCGACGACCTGCCGCTCGCAGAGGGTGCGCACGTCGGGCCGCGCGCCGTGCGACGCAGCCCACCCGGCAATCAGCACCGCTTGCGCGTGGTGCGGAATCATGCCGGACATGAAATCGACGTCGGCCTGGCTGTAGGGCTGCCGCACGAGATCGGGCCGGGCCTTGGGCTCTGCTGTCTGCCCGGACCCGGGCTGCTGCCCTGCGGCGCCGACTGGAACCGAGGCGATGAAGAGACCGGCCGCGATCAGTCGCCGGAGTGGGAATCTCAGGTATGCCCCCAGAGTATTCCGGAATGTTAAGACATTCGCCGCTGGGATGGGAAGTCGGACGAGTGTTCCAGCCAGACTGACCGAGATTCGACGGGCGGTGAGCGGGACTCTGAAGATTCGTCACAAACGGGCTGCCGGTCCGTTATACATGGTGGCTGGGATATGGAAGACGCCATGCACCCATCGCAGGCGGCGGAAGATCTGTTCGAACAGCACGGCGCCGCAGTGTATCGCTTCGCAACGGTCCTCCTGCATCACCACCAGGACGCGGAAGACGTCGTGCAGGAAACGTTTCTGAAGCTCTTTCACCACCTCACCGTGGGTGGAAGCATGGCCAACCTGCGCGGATGGCTCTTCACGGTTGCTGCCAATGCGGCGCGCGACCGTCAGCGTCGGCGCGCCAGGTGGATCCCGTGGGCGCAGGTGCACGACCGGGGCGTGCCGCCGCCACAGCTTCCTGACGAAGACGGCCAGCGGCGGGCCGCGCGGGAGGCGCTACACCGCCTTCCGGAGCGCGACCGGCTCCTGCTGGCGCTGCGCGCGCAAGCGTTGAGCTACCGCGATATCGCCGCCGCCGCTCGGATCCGTCCCTCATCGGTTGGGCGCCTGCTCGCCCGTGCCTTGGACCGTTGGGGACACGAGTGCCATCGCGACGCGCCCGTCGGCGCGCGCCAGAAACTGAAATCAGAAAGGCACGGACTCATATGAACTGTCTCAACGATGCCCAGATTCAGGCGGTCGTCGACCGCGAGGCGGCCGACGCTGCCCGGCAGCATGCGGAATCCTGCGGGTCATGCGGCAACCGCGTGCGCGAGCGACAGGCGTTGGCAGCCGCGTTCGCCGAAACGATCAATACGACGGCCGGCATCCCGCCCGGCGTCAGCCACCGTGTCCGCCTGGCGTTGTCTGAGGGATCGAGCCCCGGCGCGACGCGGTTGAGAACCGATGTCGCATCTGGCGGTTCGTCGCGGCGGGCGCTGTGGACCACGGCCGCGGTCGTGGCCGCGACGCTATTCGCCGTGGTCTTTGTCGCGCCTCTGGTCAAGGGACCAGCCACCGTGTCTGCGTCCGAGGTCCTCGCCAAGTCGGCGAGCCGGCTCGCCGAGCGCGTGCAGGGCGTAGAGTCGCTGGAGTACGAACTGACCCTGGACGGCGTGACGCGCGAGATGATGCCGGATCACGAGAATGGCACCTATCGTATGAAGCAGGTCATCGATCACGATACCGCCGGTCGATATCTCATGGCGACCTACGACCCGCGAGGGGCACTGGTGTCGTCCATCGTTCAGGACCCTGCCGCCAATCTGCGAGTGGTATCGGCTCGCATCGAAGACGTCCCGTACCGCTTCGAGTTCACGTTGCCAGACAACGTGACGTTGTCGCCGCCCGAGCTGGAGCGACTCCACATGCAGGCGTCGGTCGCCATGATGCAAGCCAGCGGCAACAAGCAGCTTCAGGTCATCGACGGCCCGTCCGGACGCCAGTACCGCATCGAGGTGCCGCATGTGAGCGCCGAGACGTCCGGTGCCGTCTGGGATCTCGCGGAAGCGCAGGTTGTCATCGACGCTAGCGACCATCACATCGTCTCGTTCGCGGTGAAAGGCAGCTTTCTAAGGCAGCCCTACAGCCTCTCCTACCGCCTGATCAATCGGACAATCACAGCCGGGACGGCGGTCGAGCCTGGCGTGTTCGAAGTGCCCGAGGATCCAAGCGCGATCACTATCAAGGGCGAGGGCACGGCGATTCCTGCGCGTGATGTCCTGGTCGCCGCGCTCGGCGAGCTCGCACGAGTCAAGCAGGCGCGGCGGTGAGCCAGCCGGCGATCCAGGCCGAAGGCCTGACGAAGTACTACGGCGCCGTGATCGGCATCGAGGATCTCTCCTTCGAGGTCTCGCGCGGAGAGGTCTACGGGTTCCTCGGCGCCAACGGCGCCGGCAAGACGACGACGATGAGGCTGCTGCTCGACCTGCTTCGGCCGTCGCGGGGACGCGCGAGCGTGCTCGGCCTCGACTGCCAGCGTGACACGCTGGAGGCGCGGCGGCGGATTGGGTATCTTCCAGGCGAGCTGCCCGTGTATCCGGATCTCTCGGCGGCTGGCTACCTGGACTACCTCGCACAGCTCGATGGCCGGCCCGTGTCCCGCAGCTATCTCGACGAGCTGCTGCAACGCTTCGACGTGAGCAACGTCGATCTGACGCGCCGTCTGCGCGTGCAGTCCCACGGGATGAAACAGAAGATCGGCATCATCCAGGCACTGATGGGGCGCGCGCCGGTCCTGATCCTCGACGAGCCCACGGCGGGCCTGGATCCGATGATGGTCCAGGCGTTTCGCGACACGCTCGAAGCCCTGAAGAGGGACGGCGCGACGACAATCTTCCTGTCATCGCACGTGCTGGCGGAAGTCGAAGCGACGTGCGATCGGGTGGGATTGATTCGCGGCGGACGGATGGTCGCGACCGGCACGATCGAGGATCTGAAGCGCAATGCGACTCGACGGGTCACCGTCGACCTGCGCGAGCCGGCCGCCTGCCCCTTCCCCTCCCTCGAGGGCGTCACCATCGTCAGCAGCGCGAGCCGGCAATGGGTGCTCGACGTGCAGGGGCCGCTCGGCCCGGTCCTCGAGGCGCTCTCGGCCTTTTCCGTCTACGACGTTCAAGTTGACTCCTTCACGCTCGAGGACTTCGTTGCGCGCTACTACGAAGATTGAGTCGATGACGACGCCTGCCCGCGTCGTGGCCCGCGTGCCCTCACCCCATGCTTGCCGTGCTCGCATGGCGGTCTGTGGTTCAGGCGCGGTATGCGCTGTTGGCGTGCCTGGCTCTCCTCGCCGCATTCCAGATCATGATCGTCGCGCAGGCGTCCGGGCTGGAGGAGACGCGCTCCTTTGGTCGCATGGCGGAGTTCGTGCCGGCGTTTCTGCAGCGCGGCCTCGGCAGCCAGTGGATGCTGCTCGTGACTTTCAAGGGCATGGTTGCTTTCGGGTATTTTCACCCGGTGGTGGCGGTACTGATCTCGGTGCTCGCGATCTACTTCGCCACCGAGCTGGCCCACGATGTCGAGGCCGGGCTCGTGGATCTCGTGCTGGCGCGAGCGGTGCCCCGGCGGGTGGTCGTGACGCGATCGCTTCTGTTGACCGCCGGCGCTGTCTTCTCCGCCGTGATGCTCATGGCGCTCGGGACGCGACTGGGGCTTCGGATGTTCGCCAAGCCGGAGTTCGATGCACCGTCCGCCGCAACCACGGCGCGGATGCTCCTGCATCTTGCGGCAGTGGCGTGGTGCTTTGGTGGATTCGCGCTCGCGATTGCGGCCGGCGCGCGGCGATGGAGCACGGCGTTCACCACGGCGGCGCTCGCGGCGATCGTGCTGTATCTCCTCGATTTCCTGGCAATCGACTGGCGACCGATGCGCGCGATTGCCTGGATCTCGCCCTTCCACTACTACCCGGCGTTGCCGATTCTTTCCGGCACGGCTCCAGTGTGGCGTAACGTGGGAATCCTGATGTCGGCGTCCGCCATCTTCTGCGCCATCGGCTACTGGCGGTTCAATCACCGAGACTTGTAGCCCGGTGCTGGTTCCGTGCTGCGAGTAGCTGACGCGATCGATCCCTCATCGCCGAGGCTGAACTCTCACGTTGCGGAGGTGCGCAGCCGTTCCCGAGCCTAGCCTCTCGGATGTATAGTGCTGGCACTATTCGAGGAGGTGTTCGATGAGCTTTTCCCGGATTCTCACATCTCTCGTTTTCGTTACGGTCCTCGCGGCCGGCCTGCCGCACGCATCGGCGCAGCAAGCACCTCCGATGCCCAAGCCTGGCCCCGAGCACGCGGTGTTCACGATGGACGTTGGGACGTGGGACGCCATCGTCGAAGCTACGCAGGGTCCCGGTGCGCCGCCAGCAACTTCCAAGGGCGTTGAGGTGAGCACGATCGGCTGCGGAGGGTTGTGCCTGATCTCCGACTTCAAAGGAGAGGTCATGCCCGGCATGCCGTTCCACGGCCATGGGATCGCGACATGGGATGTCACGAAGAAGAAGTACGCAGGGAGCTGGACCGATTCGATGTCGCAAGGACTGATGATCAGCCAGAGTTCGTGGGATGCGGCCAAGAAGACCGTGACAGGAACGATGGAAGGGCCGGATATGACCGGGCAGATCGTAAAGATGCGCTCGGTCGTCGAGTACCCGTCCGCCACGTCGCGCGTGATGACGGCCTATGCTCCCGGCCCGGACGGCAAAGAGATGCAGGTATTGAAGATTACTTACACCAAGCGGAAGTAACTCGGCTGATCCCCTTACCGGATGACGTCGCCGCCGCTGTTCGATATTCGCCATCTCGCGAAGGTCTACCGCATGGGCGAGGTCGAGGTCCACGCCCTCCGCGATGTGACGCTGACCCTCGACGAGGGTGAATTCGTCGTCTTGCTCGGCCCGTCCGGCTCCGGCAAGTCGACGCTCCTCAACATCATCGGGGGCCTCGACGTCCCGACGACCGGTCAGGTGTTCTACCGCCAAACCGAGTTGACGAGCGCCGAAGAGGCGGCGCTCACCGCGTATCGGCGGCAGCACGTCGGCTTCGTCTTTCAGTTCTACAACCTGATTCCGAGCCTGACGGCGGCAGAGAACGTCGCGCTCGTCACCGAGATCTCCGACGATCCGATGACGCCCGAGGCGGCGCTGCACCTCGTCAACCTTGGTCCCCGCGCGACCCACTTTCCAGCGCAGCTCTCGGGAGGCGAGCAACAGCGCGTGGCGATTGCGCGAGCGGTGGCGAAACGGCCCGCGGTCCTCTTGTGCGACGAGCCCACCGGCGCCCTCGACATCTCCACGGGCATCGTCGTGCTCGAAGCGCTCGCCCAGGTCAACGCCGAGATCGGGACGACGACGGTGGTGATTACGCACAATGCGGCGATCGCGCAGATGGCGGATCGTGTGATTCGTTTGGCGGACGGGCAGATCACCAGCATCGAAGCGAGGACCTCGAAGGCCGCGGCCCGGGACTTGTCATGGTGAAACGTGTGCGGCTCTCCGCGCTGAATCGGAAGCTGTTGCGGGATCTCGTCAAAATGAAAGGGCAGGCGTTCGCGATCGCGATGGTCGTGGCGGCGGGCGTGTCGATGTACGTCATGTACCTGTCGAATTTCGCCTCCCTTCAGGGCACCCGGGCAGCGTACTACCGGCAGCAACGCTTTGCCGACGTGTTCGCGTCCATGAAGCGCGCTCCGCTCCGCGTAGCGGACGAGATTGCCGCGCTCCCCGGTGTGTCAGCGCTCGAGACGCGCGTCGTCGCAAGCGTCACGCTCGATCTTCCGCAGCTCGAGGAGCCGGCGGCCGGCCGCCTGATCTCGATTCCCTCGGACCGGCGTCCCCGCGTGAACGACTTGTTCCTCCGGCGCGGACGCTGGATCGAACCGGGGCATCGCGACGAAATCCTCGCCAGCGAGAGCTTCGCGATCGCACACGGGCTGAATCCCGGCGATGAGGTGCCGGCGGTGATCAACGGC
Source organism: uncultured Acidobacteriota bacterium (assembly GCA_963839705.1). Taxonomy (GTDB): domain Bacteria; phylum Acidobacteriota; class Vicinamibacteria; order Vicinamibacterales; family 2-12-FULL-66-21; genus DATBJJ01. The sequence continues at coordinate 1,586,529 of CAWIWL010000012.1, read as the reverse complement.
CGGCTCCGCCGGCTCGAGATCGTGGGCATCGCGCTGTCGCCAGAGTTCGTCTACAGCATCCGTCCAGGCGAGCTCGTGCCTGACGACAAGCGGTTCGGCATCTTCTGGATGGACCGCCAGGCGCTTGGTGCGGCGTTCGACATGGAAGGCGGATTCAATGACGTCGTGCTGACCCTGAGCCCCGGCCTCGCCCCTGACGAGACGATTGCACGGCTCGACGGCATGCTCGAACCGTATGGCGGCCTGGGCGCGATTCCACGGTCCCTCCAACTCTCCCACTGGACGGTCGAGAACGAGCTGGCGCAGCTTCAGAGCTTCGGCTTCATGCTGCCGCTCGTCTTCCTTTTGGTCGCGGCCTTCATCCTGAATGTCGCGCTCACGCGTGCGCTGGCGTTACAGCGGCCCCAGATCGCCGCGCTGAAGGCACTTGGATACGGCAACCTGGCGATCGGGTGGCACTACCTGAAGTGGGCACTCGTCATCGGCGCGTTGGGCGTGGTGATCGGGATCGCGGCTGGCGCGTGGCTCGGCCACATGATCATCGGTCTCTACAACCAGTTCTTTCGCTTTCCGGAGTTGCATTTCCTTGTCCCGGTCTCGGTCGTCGTGGGCGCTTCGATCCTGACCCTCGTTGCGGCCGGCGGCGGCGCGTTCTCCGCCGTCCGCCGCGCCGTGCGTGTTCCGCCAGCCGAGGCGATGCGACCCGAAGCGCCGCCGCGCTACCGGCGGTCGATCTTCGAAACGCCGTGGATATCCGCGCGCCTGGGAACCGCGGGACGGATGGTGCTGCGCAACGTGGTACGCCACCCACTGCGGGCGTCCGCGTCCGTCTTCGGGATCGGATTCGCCGTGGCCATCCTCATGATCGGGTTCGTTTTCGCTGATGCGATCGAGCGGTTGATCGAGACGCAGTTCTGGGTCGCCGAGAGGCAGGATGTCACCATCGCGTTCGTCGAGCCACGCTCCGATGACGCACGGTTCGCGCTTGCCCGCCTGCCTGGAGTGGTTGCGGTCGAGCCACAGCGGAGTGTGGCGGTGCGTGTGCGATCCGGATACCGCGAACGCTATGTGGCCCTGACCGGCGTCCCGCCGGTCCAGCGCTTCCGGCGGATCGTGGATCGTGACGGCCATGCCATCCAGATGCCGGCCTCCGGGGTCGTGGTGTCGAAGATGCTCGGAGACATCCTCGCGGTGAGATCAGGCGATACGGTGCGGCTGGAGGTCCTGGAAGGGCTCCGGCCGTCGCGTGATGTGTCGGTCGCGGGATTCGTCGACGACACGATGGGGCTCGCGATGTACATGAATCTCGACGCCGTGCATCGGCTGATGCGCGAAGGCGCCGTCGCGTCGGGCGCGCTGCTGCTCGTCGACCCGGCGCGCGAAGCCGTGCTGTCGCGGACGCTCAAGACGCTGCCGGCGGTCGCGGGCGCCGGCTTCAAACGCGCCGTCCTCCAGAGCTTCCGCGACACGATGGCCGCCAACATGAACCTGAGCATCATGATCAATCTCATCTTCGCCAGCGTCATCGCCTTCGGCGTCGTCTATAACGCTGCACGCGTATCGTTGTCGGAGCGCAGCCACGAGCTGGCGAGCCTGCGCGTGCTTGGCTTCACTCGCGCGGAGATCTCGTTGATCCTCCTTGGGGAGCTCGCGCTGCTGACGCTCGCGGCGTTGCCAGTGGGCGGCATGCTCGGATACGGTCTCGCGGCCGCGATCGTGCAGACGGTTCAAAGCGAGGTGTATCGTTTTCCACTGTTCGTGTCGCGGCAGGCGGTCGCCTGGTCGTTTCTCGGCATCATCGGCGCATCGGCGATCTCGGCGATGCTGGTGCGCAGGCAGCTGGACACGCTGGACCTCGTCGCGGTACTGAAAGTGCGGGAGTGACTCGTGCGACTCTTCAAGAATCCTCGTCTCCTTGCCGGGGTGGCGATCGTCGGAGTCATCCTGGCGGTCGCGCTCTGGCCGAGTGCGATCGACGTCGACGTGGCCACCGTCGCGCGCGGTCCGATGCAGGTGACGATCGATGAAGAAGGCGAGACGCGCGTGCGCGAGCGCTTCGTCGTGTCCGCGCCTGTCATGGGCCGGGTAGAACGCATCGTGCTGGAGCCGGGCGATCCCGTCGTGCGCGGCAAGACCATCGTCGCGCGCTTGACGCCTGCCGCCGCGCCGCTCATCGATCCGCGAAGTCAGGCGGAGCTGAGTGCGGCTGTCGCGGCGGCCCGCGCGGCCGTCGGTCAGACGCGCGCGGAGCGCGAGCGCGCGGCGACGGCGCTCACGCGCGCGCAATCAACGGCGCGCCGGCTCGAGGCGTTGCTGAAGTCGGGCGCCATCTCGGGCGACGAGCTCGAAGCGGCGCAAACGATGTCGAAGAGCGCCGAGAATGCCTTCCGCGCCGCGGATTTTTCTGTCGCGAGGGCAGAGCACGAGCTCCAGTTGGCGCAGGCGCGGCTGAAACCCTCGAGCTCGGGAGGAAGGACGGTCGATGTCGTTGCGCCCGTCGACGGCGTGGTGCTGAAGCGGATGCGCGAGAGCGCATCAGTGGTGCCGGTCGGCGAGCCCCTGCTCGAGATCGGCGATCCCCACACGCTCGAGGTCGTGTCGGACCTGCTGTCGACCGATGCCGTGCGCGTCACCCGCGGAGCCTCCGTCTCAATCGAGCAATGGGGTGGCCCCCATCCTCTTGAGGGCCGTGTCCGGCTCGTCGAGCCCTCCGGCTTTACGAAGGTGTCGGCGCTGGGCGTCGAAGAACAGCGCGTCAACGTCATCATTGATTTTGCCGACCTTGCCGATGAGGCCGAGCCCGCGAGCCTGGGCGACAGCTATCGGGTCGAGGTCCGAATCGTGATCTGGCAGGATCCCTCGGCCGTCAAGGTGCCGGTCGGCGCCCTGTTTCGTCGCGGCGACGATTGGGCGGCGTTCGTCGTGAACGAAGGACGCGTGCAGTTGCAGCCCGTCCACATCGGTCAGCGCAACGACCGCGATGGCCAGGTGTTGAAGGGGCTGTCCGAAGGACAGACCGTCGTCGCGCACCCGCCGGATACGCTGACGGACGGTGCGCGCGTTCGCGTCCGGTAATCCGACTAGACGGTCGGCGATGGCGGCAGACGACAGCGGGCGCGTTTTTGCTGGAGGTCTGGCGCTATGAAAAGTCTCTGAAGCCCGCGATCTGAATATCCCCTGGCGCGTCCTCACCTGAAGCCTCGTGGTCAGCACGCGGCTCCTCCCGAGATATTTACACGTGCGTCACAGCGTTGTTACGCCACGGCAAGCTCGTCGCTATTTACTATTCGCGCAATCCTGCAAAACTTCGTCAAGGAACGTCGACGTTCCGATTCCGCACACTTCGAGGTGACGCTAATGAAGGGAAAGATGTCGGTTGGAGCCGCCGGACTGACCGTGGCTCTCGCGCTCTCGACCATGGTGGGGGTGGGCGCCGCACCATCCCCGACGGTGTTCGTGGTCAATTCGCATGATGATGGTCCCGGCTCCTTTCGACGCGCGATCGTCGCCGCGAGCCGCGATCCGCAGATCACCCGGATCCAGTTTCTCAACCATGTGTCGACGGTTCACTTGAGAAACACCGTCGACTTCACCGGTCCGCAGGGTTTGACCATCAACGGCAACGGAGCGACGCTCGACGGTGCGAAGGCGCCCGGTCCAGCGTTTGTCGCAATCGGCGGGGGCGATCTCGCGGTGACGGACCTCACGGTGCGGAACGCGCAGACAGAAGGCATCCTCGTCGAGGTTCCGCCGTCGGCGACAGGCACGATCCGGGTGTCGCTCGTCAACGTCAACATCTCGAACAACCGTGGCCACGGCGTCCTGGTCAACGACCAGGTGGATTCCTCCACGCCGGAGGGCGCCGAGCCGAATCCCAACGGCTCCGCGGCCTCAGTCGAGGTGACCGTCTTAAACTGCCGGTTCAGCCGCAACGGCTACAGCGTGTCGGATCGCGACGGCCTTCGCGTCAACGAAGGCGGGGACGGCGACCTCGTCATCACGGTCAAGTTCTCCGAGGCCGAGGAGAATGGCGCCGACGGCATCGAAGTCGACGAACGCGGAGCCGGGGACGTCCGCGTCGAGATGCTCGGCACGCGCCTCGCCGGGAACGGCCCGTTCGACCCGGCGGATCTCGACGATGGGTTCGATATCGACGAATACAACGACGGCAGCATCCTCGGGACGGTCACCTTCAGCCTGGCGAACGACAATCACGAGGAAGGCTTCGACTTCAACGAGAATCACAACGGCGACCTGCGCGTGAACATGCATCTCGTCGAGGCGAGCAGGAACGGCGAAGAGGGCATCGATCTCGAGGAAGACGACGACTTTGGCAACAGCGGCGACCTCGTCACCGTGATGACCAACATTGTCACCATCGGCAACGGCAATGGCGCCGACGGCGCTCTCAAGATCCGCGAGAAGGAGACGGGCAATCTGGACGTCACGCTGACCAACGTTTTTTCGGCCAACAACTTTGGATCGGGCATCTTCGTTCGTGAAAGCTCGGGCGGGAATTCGCTCGTGCGTATCGACAGGGCCTTCACGAGCGGCAACAAGCTGAGCCTGATAGACGATGTCCTCGCCGGCGGCCACGGCATCGAGCTGCTCGAGAGCGGCGGTGGTGATCTGACGGCGGCCGTGGCGAGGTCCAATTCCGCGGCGAACGAAGGCTTTGGCATCTTTGGCAGCGCCGGTGCCGTGTCGCTCAGCGATGTGACCTTTTTCGGCGGGGTGAACCTGCTTGGCGAGACCGGAGGCGCCGCGACGTTCACCGTCCTGCCCTAGCGTTGAAGGCCGCGCGACTCAGGGTCGACCTGATCAGTCTCGAGGAGAGGCTTCAGTCGAACGTCAGATTCATTGCGGCGTAAACGCTGACGCCAGGCGCATCCACACCTGAACCGTGAATGCGATAGCTCCGGTCCAGCAGGTTCATCAGCGAGAGGTTCACCGACAGGTTCTTTAGGAACCGCGGGCGTGATCGGTTCGCACGGATAAGGTCGTGCGAGATCAAAGTCAGCAGATTTTGCGGCCGGACTCGGCGGGTCCAGAACGCGTTCACTGCGACCGCAGCGGCAGGCGGCCTTGCGCGCGGCGGACTTCCTCCTCGGTGTAGACCGCGGCGAAGAATCCTTGCGATTCGAGGAACGATGCGACGTCTTTCAATGCGACCTTGAGCGACGTGAGCTTCGCGGTGTCCAGATAAATCTCGTTGTTGGCCGCGTCGGCGTAGTACTGCACGACCGTCCCGCCATTCGGCGAGAAACGCTTGTCGATGAGCGCGCTGATATCGTCCGTGTAGTGTCGCCCTCCGGGGCGGGGCTCGCCCGGCATGCCATGATCGGCCGTGAAGGCGGCGACGAAGCGGCCGTCGCCGGCCTTGCGTCCGATGATGGCCAGCGCGCGCGTGAGCTGACGGTCGAGCTCCGCCAGCGCCTCTCTAATCTCCGCCGAGGCCGGCCCGTACGCGTGGCCGACGTAATCGGGTCCCTTCAGGTTGACAAGCAGGAGATCGGTGACCTCGTCGGCGCCGATCGGCTCGTGCTCGAGCACCGCCGCGAGCGCGTCGCCCTCGAAACGCTGGAATGCGGCTGAGTGGCGGAACTTCGTCGCGTCCGCGATGTCGTGTCCCATCCACTTTCCCGCCACGTCTTCCCAGTACTTCCGCGCGTTGAACGGCTTCAGCGCTTCCGACATCGCGTAGCACGCCGGATTCGTTTCCCACCCGCCATCACGGGTACTGTAGCTGGCAGCGAGGACTCGGCGTCCGTTCAGCACGCACGCGCCGTGTCCGACGAGACCTGCGGTCGCGCGGATCGCGCCGCCTTGACCGATGATGACGGCCCGCCCCTCGGTCTCGATGTTCCAGACATCGGCGAGGGTGAGCGCCATCAGCTCGCCGGGGTTCAGGCCGTCGTACGCCTCCTGGAACTTGCCGCTCACACGATTGAACAGCTTGTTGACGACCAGCCCGTGGATGCGGGGTTCCGCACCCGTCCCAAGATTCGCGTGGCCGACCGCGGTCAGCGTCGGAACCGAGGTCACACGGGCATTGTCGAACCACGCGCCTTCGCGCCGAAGGCGCGACAGCGTCGGCATGACATCAGCGTACCTGTCGAAATAGTCCGCACGCGTGCCGTCGAGCACGAACAAGGCGATGACGCGGGGCCGTGCGGAGGTCGCCGCGAGCGCCTGACGCAGCGGCTGGCCGAGCGCGGTCGCCGGGGGCGCCGTGCCGAGCAGTGTCGCCAGCGTCGGCACGACGTCCTGCTGCGTCACGCGATCGTTCCAGGCACCTTGGTTGATGAAGGGGGCGCCGTGGAGGAGCAGCGGCACGTGCGTGTCGTACGTCCAGGGCGAGCCGTGCATGAACGCGTACAGCGGATCGCGCTCGACGACGAAATCCCCTTCGCGCGGAATGAGAAAGATCTGGCCGCTCCGGCCGGGGAAGTATCCGCGGGCGAATTGATCGAGCCAGGCTTGCCTGTCCGCTGCCGCCGGTGTCGTCGGGGTAGTCGGGGTCGTTGCAGGTGTTGAAGGGGCTGACGTCGCGTGACAGGCGACAGCCGCCAGACTCAGGAAAAGCAGAAAGAAGCGTGCGGGAGACACCGCGTCAGTGTATTCCGGCATCCTGCTCGACGCCACCCTTGACGCAGCGTGACTACCAGATCTCTGATGCCCCGCGCCGCACCGAGACCAGGCACGCGACGAACATATTTGACGACCTGAGCCGGATGGTCCCCACAGCGCAGCTGGCGGCATCTCGAACCAGCCGATAATGTGCCGTATGGCCACCGACCGCCGGCCGCTTGCCGGCGCAGCGCTCATCAAGGAGGTCTGCCGCCGGATCCGCGTTGCGCGCAGTTATTGGGATGCCCATAACAACCGCGCCTGTCGCGGCGAGCGGGAGAAGGCCATCGCCCTCTACGAGACCCTGAGCGCCGCCGATCGCGAAAAGGTGCCGCAAGCTCTCCGCGTGTGGCTCCGCTACCGGAGTGAAAAGTATTTCGGCGACGAGCGGACTCCACCGAGGGGTCGAGCGCGGACATGATCGTCGCGCGGAGGACAACACGATCTGGGTTCGCGACGGTCAGACTCCCTTAATACGAAACTGTAATGTGCCGGGTCCTTGCATGTCTTCTCGCCGCAGCGTAAATTGACGTAACGCCGGCTTCCGGTGGCACCCGTGATACAAATGGTCTGCGTGGTGCTGCCCCTGCGTGGCTTCCACGATCCACCTAACAATGCGTGTCCCAGATCACGCTCGTCTCTCGACGACGACCGTTGCCGTCCTGAACTGCTTTTTGATGCTCGGGCTGGTCGGGGTGTACCTGAAGTACGCGTTGATGGGCAATCAGTGGGGCGCGGTTGCGCGTTTCCTTAGGAAATTGGGCCCTCAGGACCTGACGGTCGTGGAACGCATCGGGTTTTTCGCGGACGATCTGGTTCTCAACCTGGTCATCGTGCCAGTGGTGGCCACTCTGGTCATTACACTTCTGTGTGGCGCTCACCGCCTCGCTGCGGCGCTTTGGATCAGTGTGGTGATGGGTGTCTGCTACTTCGTCGAGCTGCGCGCCCAGGACGCGCTCGGGCAGTACATATCGCGCGACATGCTCAGGGACATGGCGGGCTGGACCGCCTCCAATCCGGGTGCGGTTCGTAACTACGTCACAAGCGCCGGCCTTGTCAAACTTGCTGGTGTCATCAGTATCCTTCTCGTGATCGTCCTGATCGCCCGCTTGGCACGGCGCGCCGAAGCCGAACAGGCTGATAACTACGTCCGGCGGTATCGGGCGCTTCTCACCATCCCCGCTACCGTCGTGATGAGCGGGACGGTGCTCTGCGTACCGATCTGCTATGCGTACCGCGCGCCGAATTCACTCTTGAACGACAGCGCGGTGGGGCGTGCGGCGGCGTTACTCGTCGTCAACGGAGCGCCGACGGGCGCCGCAACAACCGAGAGCTTCGAACAAGCACTGGCGGCGGCGGGCCGGTTGACGGCCACGGCGCCCTTCGATCCTTCCAACCCGCTGGTCGGGCGGGAGCGTGGATCCGATGTCATCGTTTTCATCATGGAGACGGGGGCCGCCGAGGCGCTCGACGTCGCCGCGGTCGGGCGGCAGCTCCCTGGAACGGGCCCTCTGTACGATCGCTCATTCGTGGCGCAGCGCCACTATACGTCGAACCCTTACAGCAGCGATGCCCTGTACTCCGTGCTGTCGGGGATGTACCCACAAGGACGGCGCCGGCTTGTCCAGCGGGCCGGGCCGGGCTCGCTTAACGGCCTGATGTCGGCCGCAGCCGGCGAGTTTCCCGTGCGTCGCGTCTACGTGCCGAGCCACTATCAACTCGAGCTCGACGCTCGGATGTACGCGGCATTCGGCGCAGAGCTGATCTACGCCTCGGATGAACACGGCGCGGACCCCCTGCGAACCGTGGCGGAGCAGCGCGCAGACCACCTCATCGCCACCCTGGTGCCCTCCGGCCGACTCGAGAAGCGATCGCGCGACCTGCTTCGGGACCGCCTCGTCACCGACTTTCAGGCGATGGAAAAGATGAAGGCGGACATCGCGGCGGCCATAAAGGCGGGGCAGCGCTACTCTATGATCTTCTTTCCGGAAGTCGGTCATGGGCCTTGGCTTGCGCTGGACGGGGAGGAATCCGTGATCGCGCGCGGCCGCGCGCTCATGATGCTCCAGGATTCCTGGTTGAAGGAGATCGTCGACGAACTGCGCGGTATGGGCCGCCTCGAGCGCACCATCATCGCCCTCACGGGCGATCACGGCGTGCGCACCAAGGCCGAGGACCCGGCACTCCAGCCTGGAACCATCAGCGACTACATGTTCCGCGTGCCGCTTCTCGTTTACGCCCCGCAGACGCTGTCGCAGACCGTCGTCGTGTCGACACCGACGTCGCACGTGGACCTCGCGCCGACGATCCTTGGATTGCTCGGCGCAGCGGAGCCCGCTGCGCGCATGCAAGGCGTTCCGATCTGGCAGCGGGAATCGACCGACAGGATCTACTTCCTGGCGTTCGCGTACGGCGGTGCCGACGGCTTCGTGCAGGACGGCACGTACTACATGTGGCAGGCCCTGTCGGGCGCCGTGTCGAAGAGTCACGTCTTTTCGTTCGACCAAGATGATCAGGTGGGTGCCAACGATCCGGCGATCCCCTTCGTCAACGGTGCGCTCAAGGAGCTCGATGCGCTTCAGCGAGTGCTCGTCGCACGGCAGGGCGATCGGCTGCAATAGTGAACGGCTCATCTCCCTTTATCTTGACATAAAGATCATGCATGCCTTGATTCCCGGCATTCCTGTCGCTTATAGTTGAGGCCGTGCTGAGCAGAGTGATTCAGGCCATCATTTGCACGTGCACCGGCATCCGGATTCGGCGGATGGCGGGGACCGGTGGCTTCTGCGCAGTGAGTAGCTGAGACGACTCCAGACACAGCAAAGCCCGCCGGTCCCACAGGGTCGGCGGGTTTTTTTTTGCGTCTTGCAAATGACAGCGCCTGCGGCCCGAGCGCGGCGCGTAGTCGCCCTGAGCCGCGTCGAAGGGCGAGAGCGAGCGACAGCCCTGAGCCGCCGTGAGCGCAAGCGCGAGCGGCCAGCGCTTGGGGGTGGGGCCCCAAGCGCACTGAGGAGTGTGGGGCCCCGCGAGCACTGAGAAATGCAGACAGAACGCACACGAACAATCAGAAGGCTGGCGGAAATAACCGTCCCCGGCTCGATCAGCAACCTCGGGCCGGGGTTCGATGCGCTGTCGGTGGCGGTGCAGGTCCACCTGCGCGCACGGATCGTCGAGGTCCGGCCTTCGGAGCCGGACACCATCGCGTGGGAGTTCGACGGTGCGGGTCCGACAGGCGAAAACCGCATCGAGTCGGCATTTCGTCTCGCGCGGAAACATGTCGGCACTCCGGCGCCGGGGCTTCGTGTCCAGGTCAGCAGCGAGATTCCGCAGGCGGCCGGCCTCGGGAGCAGTGCGGCGGCCGCTGTTGCGGGCTTGCGTATCTATGAGTCGGTGACGGCCCCCAGGGCCACGGAAGACTGGCTCGCGATGGCGACGGAGCTCGAAGGACATCCCGACAATGCGGCGGCGGCGCTTCTCGGCGGAGTCACGGTGAGCTGCCAGCGCGAGGACGGCGGCATCATGGCCCGGTCGTCGCGGTGGCCGGAGGCCGTCAAGATCATCGTTGCCACCCCCGACACCGGACTGCACACGTCGCACGCCCGGCAAGTGTTGCCGACTGAGGTGCCGCTGACGGATGCGATCTTCAACCTGCAGCGGGCGTTGCTGCTGGTGCATGCGCTCCGGTCGGGCCGCTACGACGACTTGCGGGAGGCAATGAAGGATCGCTGGCACCAGTCGGCGCGCTCCGCGCTCGTCCCCGGGCTCGCCGAAGCCATCGCCTTCGATGATCCGTCGATCCTCGGAGTCTGCCTGAGCGGCGCCGGCCCCTCGATCGTGGCCCTCGTCACGGATGGGGCCCTACGGGCCACGTCGCTCTTCGACGAGATGTACAAGCGCCTGGGATTGCCGTGTACGATCAGGACTTTGTCGGCTCATCAACCCTTCGACTCGCCATGACACACGCGGCACGCTCAGGACAGGCCCTTCGTTTCATGATCCAGGACGAAACTGACGCAATGAACTTCAATCTTCGCTGCCATCTTTGCCAGACTGCCTTCCCCGCCACCGCACTCTGGGTGTGCGACAAGTGCCTCGGGCCGCTCGAAGTGACCTACGACTACGAGACGATCGCCAAGGGCCTCTCCCGCCAGCTCATCGAGAGCCGTCCCGAGAGCCTCTGGCGCTATCGTGAGCTGCTGCCCATCGAGGGACACCCGCGAACCGGCCTCTACTCCGGCTTCACGCCGCTCGTGCGCGCGCACCGGCTCGCGGAACGACTGGGCGTGAAGGAGCTCTACGTCAAAGACGACTCGGTGAACCATCCGACGTGCTCCTACAAGGACCGCGTCGTGTCGATTGCCGCCACGCGCGCCATCGAGCTCGGATTCACGGTGTTCTCGTGTGCCTCGACCGGCAACCTGGCCGGAAGCGTGGCCTCGCACGCGGCACGGCTCGGGCTGTCGTGCTACGTCTTCATCCCCGACGATCTCGAGGCCGGCAAGGTCGCCGGCGCCAGCATCTATCGGCCGCGCATCATCGCGGTGCGCGGGAACTATGACGATGTGAACCGGCTCTGCACGCAGGTGGCGGACAAGTACAAGTGGGGCTTTGCCAACATCAACCTGCGCGCGTACTACGCCGAGGGCGCCAAGACCTACGGCTTCGAGATTGCCGAGCAGCTTGGGTGGAAGTTCCCCCGTCACGTCGTATCGCCCGTCGCCGGCGGCACGCTCCTGCCGCGCATCCTGAAGGGATTCGAGGAGCTGCGAACCGTCGGGCTCGTTGACGGTGAACTACCGTCGATTCATGCCGCGCAGGCGGCTGGCTGCGCGCCGGTCGTCCGCGCGCTCGACGCGGGCATGGAGTTCCCCGACCCGGTCAAGCCGAACACGATCGCCAAGTCGATTGCCATCGGGAACCCGGCCGACGGGTTCCAGGTGCTGCGCTCGGTCCGCGCCACCGGAGGCTCCGGCGCGATGGTGACAGACGACGAAGTGATCCAGGGTATCCAGCTGCTCGCTGAAACCGAAGGCATCTTCACCGAGCCGGCGGGCGGCGTGACCGTCGCGGCGACCCGGCAACTGATCGAGCGGGGCGCCATCCCGCGCGACGAGTCGATCGTCATCTGCATCACCGGCAACGGCTACAAGACGATCGAAGTGCTGAACGGCCACGGCGTCGAGCCGATCCGCATCGGCCGCGGCCTGGCCGACTTCGAGGCGAGCCAGGCCGTGCCGGCCACAGCGACTTCCTGAGACACCAAGAGTCTTCTTCCTGGCCATCGTGATCTTCGCGTTCATCGTGACGAGGCCGTGGGCCGTGTTTAGGAGTTAGGTTCTAGTAATGAGCAGCTACCGAGCCGTCTTCCGCTGCATCGCCGGCTGTCACGGCGAGCATTCCATCTGGCAGCCGATCTACCACTGCCCGACGTGCGGCCAGCTGCTGCAGGTCTCGCACGACATCGACGCGCTGCGGCATCGCAGCCCGGTCGCCTGGATGCGCCTCTTCGACGATCGCTACAAGCGCACGGCGTGGCCGTATGGCTCCGGGGTGTGGGGCAAGAAGGAGTGGATCTGCCCGGAGATCCGCGACGAGAACGTCGTCTCGATGGACGAGGGCGGCACCAACATCTTCTGGGCCGAGCGTTACGGCCGCGAGATCGGGATCGAGGATCTCTGGGTCAAGATGTGCGGCAACTCGCATACCGGATCGTTCAAGGATCTGGGGATGACGGTGCTGGTCTCGGTGGTCAAGCAGATGATCGCCGACGGTCGCAACATCAGCGCCGTCGCGTGCGCGTCGACTGGCGATACCTCGGCCGCCCTCGCGGCCTACGCTGCCGCGGCAGGAATTCCCGCGATCGTCATCCTCCCGCGGGCGCGAGTCTCGCCCGCCCAGCTCGTGCAGCCGCTCGCCAACGGCGCGCTGGTGCTTGCGCTCGACACCGACTTCGATGGCTGCATGGCGATTGTGCAGCGGCTCGCTGCCGAAGGCACGGTCTATCTCGCCAACTCGATGAACAGCCTCAGGCTCGAAGGCCAGAAGACGCTGTCGCTCGAGATCGTGCAGCAGTTCGACTGGGAAGTGCCCGACGTCGTAGTCCTGCCCGGCGGCAACCTGGGCAACGTGAGCGCCATCGCCGCCGGCTTCGACATGATGCTCGAGCTCGGGCTGATCGCCAAGCGCCCGCGGATTGTCGTCGCGCAGGCGGAGGCCGCCAACCCGCTCTACACGGCGTACCGGTCGAACTGGGCGTTCCACCCGATCAAGGCGCGGCCGACGCTGGCGACGGCGATCCAGATCGGCAACCCGGTCTCGATCAACAAGGCCATCCGTGCGCTCAAGGAGTTCGACGGCATCGTCGAGCAGGCGAGCGAAAGCGAGCTCGCGGAGGCGGCTGCCCGCGCGGACCGCACGGGCATGTTCAATTGCCCGCACACGGCCGTGGCGCTCGCGGCGCTCGAAAAGATTGTCGCTCGTGGCGAGGTGAAGCGATCGGACCGCGTGATCGTCATCTCGACGGCCAACGGCCTCAAGTTCTCGGAATTCAAGACCGCGTACCATACGCGCAGCCTTCCGGATGTGACGCCGCGTCACGCGAATCCGCCCGTCGAGCTGCCAAACGACTACGACGCCGTGCGGCGGGCCATCGATAGCGTGGCGGCTTCAGCACCTTCAGCGGGGACAAAGTAATCGTGGCAACCAAGCAGAACCGAGCGCTCGAAGTCTGGAAATTCGGCGGGGCATCGCTCGCCGATGTCGTGGCCATCGAAAAAGCTGTGCGCCTCATCGCCCAGCACAAGGGCCCGTTGGTCATCGTCCCCTCCGCGCTGGCCGGCGTGACCGACCTTCTGCTCGAAGGAGCGACGGCCGCGACCGCCGGGCGCAGCGCCGATGCCGCAAAGTGCGCGGCCGTGTTCCTGAAGCGGCATTCCGCCGTCGCGCGCGACCTCGTCCCGGCCGGGCCCGGGCGCCGGAAGCTGCTCGCGGCCATCGACCGCTCGGCACGCGAGTACCGGGACTTGTGCGTCGCGATCGGCGTGCTTGGACACCTGGCCCCGCGCGCGAGCGACCTGCTGGTCTCGCGCGGCGAGCGGATATCGGCGCAGATTCTCGCCGCCGCGCTCACACGCGCGCGCCGCCGAGCGGTCTATCTCGACGCCGTGGACGTCGTCGTCACCGACGGCCACCACGGCAGCGCCGCGCCCAACCTTTCCTCCACGGCCCGGCTGGCGCGCCGTCGCGTGCGCCCCCTCATCGGCGCCGGCACGACGGCCGTCATTCCAGGCTTCATCGGGCGTGCCCCTGACGGGAGCGTCACGACGCTCGGCCGCGGCGGCACCGACTTGACGGCCACCCTGCTGGCGCGCGCCCTCGGCGCGAAGCGCGCCGTGCTGTGGAAGGACGTGCCGGGAATCCTGACCGCCGATCCGCGCCTCGTCACCGACGCGCGGCTGATCCCGCAGCTCCATCATCGAGAGGCAGCCGAGGTCGCGCACTACGGCGCCAAGGTCCTGCACCCGAGGGCGCTCATCCCCATCGCCGGCACGCGTATCACTCTGCACGTCCGCTCGTTTATCCACCCGGAGCAACAAGGAACCGAGGTGTCGGCAAAGCGTTCGGACACGACCTACCCGGTGAAGGCGATCGCGATCGTGCGCGGACAGGCGATCGTCACCGTCGCCGGCAAGGGCATGGTCGGCGTCCACGGCATCGCGGCGCGCACGTTCGTCGCCGTCGACGCCGAGCGGCTCTCGGTTTCGACGATCTTCCAAGCGTCCTCCGAAAGCTCGATCGGCTTCACGCTGCCGGAGGGCGAAGCGGACCGCGCGGTGAAGAGCCTGCGCGCGGCGTTTCGCGACGAGCTGTCCACCGGCCTCATCGACAACGTCACCGCGCGCCCGGGGATGGCGGTCATCGCCGTCGTCGGCGACGGGATGGCCGGCGCGCCGGGCATCGCCTCGCGCGTCTTCACGGCGCTTGCCTCCGGCGGCATCAACGTAGTGGCGATCGCGCAGGGCTCGTCCGAGCGCAACATCTCGTTTGCCGTCACGACCGGTCAGGCGACCGACGCCGCACGACGCGTCCACGCCGCGTTCCAGCTGTCGAAGATCGGCGGCGGTCGGGCCCCAGCCGCGCCGCGCACTGATGTCGTGCTCCTTGGCTTCGGCCGGGTCGGCCGCGCGCTCGCCGATCAGATTGGGGCGGCCAACGGTCAGGGTCAGGTGCGCGTGGTCGGCCTCCTCGATCGATCCGGATACATCTTCGATCCGCGCGGCATCTCCCGGCGCAGGTTGTCCGAGCTCGCGCGAGAGAAAAACGCGGGCGAGCTGCTGGCTACGCTAGGCGGACGTCCTGTTCGAGCCGCCGAGGCACTCGCGGTGATGGCCGGCCACGCCGTCTCCCGGCCCGTTGTCGTCGACGTCACGAGCGAAGAAACCGGCGACCTCCTGCGTGCGGCGCTCGGCAACGGCTTCGACGTGGTGCTCGCCAACAAGAAGCCGCTCGCCGGATCGTGGGAGAGCTATGCAGCCCTCGTGTCGGCGCCCGCGCACGGCGCCAGGCAGGTGAAGTACGAGGCGACGGTCGGCGCCGGGCTGCCGATCATCGACACGTACCGCAAGCTCGTCGAGACAGGCGATCGTGTGTTTCAGATGGAAGGCAGCGTCAGCGGCACGCTGATGTACGTGGTCTCAGCGGTGTCGGAGGGCCGCGCATTTTCGCAGGCCGTCCGGGAAGCCGTCGACCTCGGGTACGCCGAGCCCGATCCCCGCGACGATCTTTCCGGCGCCGACGCCGCGCGCAAGGCGCTCATCCTCGCCCGCCTGATGGGATACCGCGGCGCGGCGCCCGTGCCCGCCGATCTCGTCCCGCGCGCGCTCAAGAAGCTGCCCCTCGAGAAGTTCATGGCGCGACTCTCCGAAGTCGACGCGGACTGGAAGGAACGCGTCGCGCGCGAAGCGGCCAAGGGACGGGTCCTGCGCTATGTGGTGACCGCGACGCCGCGAGGCGTCGCCGCGCGCCTGATGGCCGTCCCGACGTCGAGCCCGATCGGCGCGCTCCAGGGCACGCGCAACCTGGTGGCGTTCACGACCCGCCGCTACCTCAAGGAGCCGCTCGTCATCAGCGGGCCTGGCGCCGGAGCGCAGGTCACCGCGGCGGGGATTTTGAACGACATCTACTCGCTCAGGAGTGGGCAACAGAGTTAGCTCCTCATGCCCAAGCCCGACACTTCCGCCGACGCAATGCTCAGGCTGATCCTCACCAGCCGTGTGTACGACGTCGCCCAGGAGACGCCGCTCGAGCCGGCGCTCCACCTCTCTCGTCGGCTGCAGAACCAGGTCCTGCTCAAGCGCGAGGATCTGCAGCCGGTCTTCAGCTACAAGCTGCGCGGGGCCTACAACAAGATCGCGCACATGTCCGACGCCGAGCGCGCGCGCGGCGTCATCGCGGCGAGCGCCGGCAACCACGCGCAGGGCGTGGCCTATGCGGCCCGCCATCTCGGCCTGCGCGCGCTCATCGTCATGCCCCAGACGACGCCGGAGATCAAGGTGGAGGCGGTGCGGGCGCTTGGCGCGGAGGTAGTGCTTGCCGGCGACAGCTACGCCGACGCCAAGACGCGATGTGACGAGCTCGTCCGTGAAACCGGGCTCACGCTGGTGCATCCGTTCGACGATCCGTTGGTCATCGCCGGGCAGGGGACCATCGCGAACGAAATCCTGCGACACAAGCTCGGCGACGTGTCGGCGATCTTCGTGCCGGTCGGCGGCGGCGGCCTCATCGCGGGCATCGCGATCTACGTCAAGGCGCTGCGTCCAAACATCCGCGTCGTCGGCGTCGAGCCGTACGAGGCCGACGCAATGTACCAGTCGCTCGAGGCAGGCCGCAGAGTCGTGCTCGATCGCGTCGGGATCTTCGCCGACGGCGTGGCCGTGCGCGAAGTCGGCGAGATCACGTTTCCCATCGTCCAGACGATGGTGGACGAGATCGTGCGCGTGTCGAACGACGAGATCTGCGCCGCGATCAAGGACGTCTTCGACGACACGCGTTCGATCATGGAGCCGGCCGGCGCGCTTGCCGTCGCGGGCCTGCGCTCATGGGTCGAGCGCACGGGAACGCGCGATGCGCGGATGGTCGCGATCCTGAGCGGCGCGAACATGAACTTCGATCGCCTGCGGTTCGTCGCCGAGCGCGCCGAGGTCGGCGAGGCGCGCGAGGGCATCTTCGGCGTGACCATTCCAGAGCGGGCCGGCGCCTTCCGCGAGTTTTGCTCGACGATCGGCCGTCGTGTCGTGACCGAGTTCAACTACCGGTTGAGCACGAGGGATCGCGCGCACATCTTCGTGGGCATCGCCACGCAGTCCCGGCAGGACGCCGCCGACCTCGCGGCCACGCTGACCAAAGCCGGTTACGACACGATCGAGTTCACCGACAACGAAGTGGCCAAGTTGCACGTGCGGCACATGGTCGGCGGCCGCAGCCCCGAGGTCGCCAACGAGCTCATCTGCCGTTTCGAGTTCCCCGAGCGCCCCGGCGCCCTGATGACGTTCCTCGACAAGCTGGGAGGCCGCTGGAACATCAGCCTGTTCCACTACCGCAACCACGGCGCCGACTTCGGCCGCGTCCTCGCCGGTTTCGAGGTCCCGCCCGAGGACGCATCCGCCTTCCAGGCCTTCCTCGACACCCTCGGCTACCGCTACCAGCGCGAGCACGACAACTCCGCCTACGACCTGTTCCTGGCGTGGCAGGCCGGCCGCAACGGCCGGTCCTGAGCTGGGGTCGGGGGTGCGTCAAGGCTCAGAGCTCAGGGCCAGACCGCCGTAGTGTCCGCCTTTAGGCGGACTTGTCTTGGTCCGGCTAAAGCCGGACACTACAAGCGTCGGCGTTTTCACGAGCTCTCAGGGCTTAGAAAGAGCGGCGAGTAAATGGTCCAAGGCTTTGCCTGAGCCCTGAGGCTGAGCCAAGATGAGCCCGCCCTGAGCCCTGAGCCATAATATGGTCGCCAGCGTCGAGGAGGGCAGTTGAGCACAAAGGTTCAACCGGCCGCTGGATATCTCTGCATCGCGGTGGTCGGCGTATCAGCGGTGCTGAGCGCGCGGCAGCCTCCCGCGCCCCAGACGACGTTTCGCACAGGAGTCGACGTCGTACAGGTCGATGTGTCGGTGCTCGATCGGGACCGCAACCCGGTTACGGGGTTGACTGCGGCTGACTTCACGATCCGCGTCGATGGCAAGCCGGTGTCGATCGCGGCCTTCACACCGGTGACGATCCCGCCGCGCGTGCCGAGCAGCCCCTCGACTGCAGCGTGGACGAGCGACGTGGCGCCCGATGTGGCAACGAGCAGTGTCTCGCGCGAAGGTCGACTCGTCGTGATCCTCTTCGATCAAACGATCAAGTCGATACAGCAGCCCGTCGCGCGAGAGATTGCCAGGCGGGTAGTTGACGCTTTAGCGCCCGACGATCTCGCGGCCGTCGTCCACGTGCTGGGCGGGACACCTCAGAACTTCACCAGCGATCGCGCCCGGCTGCTGAAAGCGATCAACAACCCGTTCATCGGCCTCGGTGACGGCGAGGAGTGGATCGCTTCCGATCCGACGAGCCGCAGCACGCCGCTCTCACGCTCGGCCATCCGCAATAGTCCGACTCAAGGGCACTGCGGCTCCGGCAGCTGCTCCCTCGAGGCCGTCACCCACATCGCCGAATCACTGCGCGATGCGCCGCGCCGCAAAATCATGCTGTTCATCACCACCGGACCTCCCTTTCAGGTGCGGCTGCCCCAGGTCCGAGAAGACGACACGAAGGTCGTCAGGGAAAAGCTGTTTCGCGCGTTGGAAGTCTCGAACCTGACGATTCACGTGCTCGATCCGACCGGGCTCGAGACTCTCGCGCCGGGCGCCGACTACCTCGGCGGCGGACGTATCTCGCCGAATCGAGTGGCGATGATCGCGGACAACCTCGGGCGTTTGGGCGACCTGAAGACCCTTCCGGCCCGCACCGGCGGACGCACGGTCACGGACGCGAACAATCCGGAAGAGTTTCTCCCGGCTCTCTTCAAGGAAAGCCAGTCCTACTACGTCACTCGGCGTTCTTCCCACTGATCCGCGCGCGGACGGACGACTGCACGACATCGACGTGCGGGTGAATCGCAAGAATGTCACCGTGTACGCGCGGAAGGGCTACTACGGCACCGCGCGCGCGTCCAGAGTCGAGATGAGCGGCGCGCCTCCACTTCTCGCCGATGCCCTGACCGCGAACTGGCCGAAACCCGACCTGCCAATGCGCGTGAGCGCCTCAGCGTTTGCCGTGCCGGGAGAAGCCAGGCCGATTGCCAGCGTGGTCGTGCATGTAAAGCGCCTCTCTCGGGCAGGCGCCGACTCATCGGCTCCACGCCAGGCAACTGACGGCGCGCGCAGCGGACAAGTGGATGTGCTCGTCGCGGCGTTCGATCGCGACGGCCGGTCCGTGAACCACCAGCGCCAGACGCTCGAGATTACCAGCGGCACGGATGCGGGCTTCGAGTATGCGGTGCTCTCGCGTCTTCCACTCGATCCAGGTCGCTACGAAATCCGCGTCGCCACAGACGATGGGTCGGTGAAGCAGACCGGCAGTGTGTTTACGTACCTGGAGGTCCCGGACTTTGCGAAGGATCCGCTCTCGGTTTCCGCCGTCGTGCTCGACGCAAGTCCAGGGGTGATCGCCGCGCCAGAGACGGCCTTCAATGACGTCTTGCCGGTTCTCCCCACTGCACGGCGCGAGTTCGCACGAACCGATCGGGTCCGCGCTTTCCTCCGGATCTATCAGGGTGGACGCACCCCGCTCAGCCCCGTCAGGATCTCAACCCGGATCCAGGACGACGGCGGTCAGTCGGTATTCGAAGAGGAACTGGAGATACCGGCGGCGCAGTTTGTGACGAACCGCGCGACCGATTATCTGCGCGAGATGCCGCTCGAGACGCTGCGCGCCGGGGAGTACCTTCTGACGATTGAAGTCCCCGAGCGGACGCGCACCGAGCGGCGCGACGTACGCTTTACGGTGCGGTGACGAAGTGGCGCGACATCGTCTCGTCGCCGCGTTCGTCCTCAGCGTCGCTGTCAGCCTCGCGGCGCTGTCGGGCCGGGCTCAGACGCCTGGGCTCGAATCGACGCTGCGCGCGGCGGCACAGTATATCGAGCAGTACGAGCGCGACGTCACGGCCGTGATGGCGCAGGAGGACTACGAGCAGAGAGTCCTCAGCGAGGCCAGAGTCCGGCGCCTCCGCTCCGACATGCTCATCGTGGCGGTAGAACATGCTGGCTGGGTGGAGCTCCGCGACACCTTCGAGGTAGACGGAAACCGGGTGCGCGATCGCGACGAGCGCATCGCGAAGCTCTTCATGAAGCCGAATCCGGACGCGATTCAGCAGGCCCGGCGCATCGCGCTCGAAGGCGCCCGCTTCAACATCAGCCCGAAACTGTTCACGCTCAACCGCACGCTCAACGTTCCGTTGACCGCGCTCAGATTCGTGAGGGGGCCGAACCAGGATCGATCCACGTTTCAACTGGACCGCGTCGAGCCGTCCCGCGTCGTCCTCAAGTTCAAGGAGCAGGCGAAACCCCGGCTGATCAAGTCAGACGACGGGTCTGCCGCGACCGGGTCGTTCACCATCGAGCCAACGTCGGGCCGTGTCCTCGAGAGCGAGCTCCAGCTCGTGACCAGGCGGGTCTCTGGCAAGTTCAGCGTGGTGTACGCGGAGCAGCCGGCGCTGAAGCTCTGGCTGCCGGCGTCGATGACCGAGTCGTATACCTTCGGGGGAACCAGCGCCATGCTGGATGGACGCGCGACCTACTCGAACTTCCGGATGTTTCGCGTGGAGACGTCGACGGTCATCGATAAGTAACCCGCCTGGTGGCCTGTCCTCGTCAGTTGCACAGTGGATTTCGGAGCGCGGCGCCCGGCTGGCAAGGCGCGACGACCGAGAATACTCGAACGTATTTGAGGAAGGAGCAACGCCGCCAGACGGGATGCCCCGCCCGAAAGCCGCTGTGCAAATGACGAGGACAGGCCACTAGGGCACCTCGATACCGAGCGGCACGACGGTCGTGCCCCAGTGGAACACCAGCTCGGCCTTCTTCCCATCCACCATCGGAAAATAGAACGCGAGCGTCTCCATGTGCGCGCCGGGGCGCGTGGGTACTTCCAGCCGCAGCGCGTCCTGGCCTTCCGGGTATTTAGTGTGCCACGTCGCAGCCCGGCGGTTGAAGATGACCGTCCACCTGCCTTCGTTCGGAACGGTCCAGACCGAATACTTCCCCGCCGCCAGCTCCTGGCCATCGATCTTCACCGCCGTCGTCAGCTCGATCGTCGTCGCATCGTCGGCGCACGGGCACCAGATTTTCCCGTAGGGCACCAGCGCCCCGAAGAGCTCGCGGCCGCGGGCCACGGGACGGTTGTATTCGAGCGTGATGGTCGTGTCGGCGATCCGTTGGGAGACGGTGCCGTGCTGGCTCGGCTTGATCTTTGGCGCGTCCTGTTGCGCAGCGGCCAGCGGAATCAGGCCGAGGATCACAAGGAATGGAGCGATCACGGCTCGTGCGGGCCGGTCTGTCTGCAACATGCCCGTAGTGTCGCACGTACCGGCGGGCCGTGTACAATTGCCGGCTTCACCTCACCTGTCGGGCTGCGCCTGTCCAATGCTAACTCTTGACGACCGTCTCAAACCGTCCGCGAGCGCCGCCGAATGACGATTGGAGCGCGCCTGGCAGCGGCGGTGAGAAGCCGCGCGGCCGTCTGGCACGCGCTGGCGGTCGCGATCACGCTGTACGGCGCGCTGCTCAGGCTCGATTCGTTCGTCGGCAAGTACGGGCCGCTCGACCACCCAACGTGGGCGCGCATCGCCACCAGAGACGTGGCGCCGCTCGTGGCCGCGATCCGTCCGTCGAGCGTCCACTGGACCCGCGAGCCCGCGCCTTACGTCGGCGGCGATCCCATCACCTATATCCAGTACGGTCGCGAGATGACCACCTTCTATCAGCCGCACGTCCGCGAGCCGGTGTTCCTCGCCATGACGCACGCCGGGCTGTGGGCGCTCGACGATCAGGACTACGGGGTCAGCCTCGCGTCGGCCGTCGGATCGACGCTGGCGATCTTCGCGACCTACCTCGTGGGCTCGGCGCTGCTCTCGCCCCTCACCGGCGTGCTGGCCGCGCTGCTGACAGCCACCGAGCTCGAGATGGTGACGTGGGGCGTCGACGGCTGGCGCGACGACACCTTCATGGCAACCATCCTCTTTTCAGTGTGGGCGCTCCTGCGGCTGCGCGCGCGGCCGTCGTTGGGCAACGCGCTGCTGGCGGGCGGCCTGTGCGGCGTGTCCTGCCTGACGCGGATCACGGCCATCACGTTCATCGTGCCGGCGCTCGCCTGGCTTGTTGTCGAACGGGCCGCAGTCTCGGCTCCCCCTGGAGCTTCCGCATGGTCGCGCCTCGAGCGTCTCAAGATCGTGGGCATCGCGGCGGTGATCATGTCCGCGGTCGTAGCCCCGTACCTGATCAGCTGCGCGATCGCCTCTGGCGATCCGCTCCTCGCGATCAACTACCACACCGGCTACTACCGGTTCGCCGAGAACAGGCCGATCGACAAGCCGATGAGCGCGGTGGAGTACCTGCGAGGCAAGTTCACCGATCGTCCGCTCCGCACGCTCGACACCGGACTCAACGGCCTCTTCGTGCAGCCGTTCATCACCAAGTGGCACGGGTTCAACGAGTGGATGTCTGGGTTTGGCGTCGTCGTGCGGGCCCTCGCGGTGGTGGGGCTCGCCGCGCTGCCATTCTTTGCGGCGGGTCGGCTCGTACTTGTAGCGCTGCTCGGTTCGCTACTGCCCTACATCTTCACGTGGAACGTCGGCGGCGGCGGCGCCTGGCGCTTCACGATGCACGCCTATCCATTCTTCTTTCTGGCTGCGGCAGTGGCGCTCGTCGGGGCCGGCCGCGCGGTCCTAAGCGTCGCGCGCAACCCGTCGCTGTTGAGTCGCGCCACGATCGTGCCCGTCGCCCTGCGCGTCGCCGCAGTCGCTGCCGTCGCTCTGCTCGGAACCGCCTGGTATCTCGGCCTGCCGTGGTACGTCGCGCGGGAGGCGATCGCGCACGGCGAGTCCACGAGCATCGAGACAGGCGATCGTGACCGCGTGTTCTATCGAAGCGGCTGGTCGGCCCCACATTTCGAGAGCATCACCGTGCGCGTGTCCCTCACCGACCGGCCAGTCGTCCGCCTGCCCCTGCCGGAGCGGCGTGCCTACGGCATCGTGCTCCGCCTCGACCCGGTCACGCCGGCGTCTCCCGAACAAGTCGACGTGCTGTTCAACCGGCACCTCGTGGGACGACTGCGCCTCGCGTGGAATCCCGAGCGCGTCGGGTCCTACCGTTTGCAGTTGCGCGAGGACATCGTCAACGCCGGCAGCAACGAGCTCATCGTCATCCCGTCGGCAGTGACTTCTGCCGGATCGGCTGGGCCGCGATTCGCGTGGCTGGATCCTGCCGAGCGCATCGGCGTGCGGCTGTGGTATGTGCGGGTGCTTCCGTAATCAGAAAGTCTGAAGTCTGACGCGGGAAGTTTGAAGTGCGGAAGTGAGAAGTTGGAAGCGCGAAGTAGAAGTAGGAAGTTGGACAGCATCCTACTTCACCCGCTTGGCAACCAGCTCCTCGGTCGCGAAGTCGCCGACGTTACGCGTGAACTTGATCTCGTCGGCCGAGACGATCGTCCCGGTGTAGGTAAGGTCTGTGTCAAGATAACCGGGTGCAGGAGAGCCTTGAACCTTGAGCCCCCGCCCTCTCTGACGGAGGCAGATTACCGATGACGCGGACCCGTCGTAACTCGTTGAGCCGGACTCTCTGTCGTTGCCGCAGCGTGCGTGCTGGCCGCCGCCTGTTCGCGGCGAGGCGCCTCCGCCGGCGGCGTCAACGCCTGCCGCGCCGGCGCCGGCTCCTGCTCCACCTCCTGGGCCAAAGCTCTACGTCTCCGACGAAACCGGCGGCGCGGTCATCGTCATCGACGCGGCCTCCGGACAGGTCGTCGAACGAATCGCGGTGGGCAAGCGGCCGCGGGGTATTCGGGTATCCCGGGACGGAACGAACCTCTTCGTGGCCCTCTCGGGATCGCCGATTGCCGGGCCTGGCGTCGACGAGTCGAAGCTGCCGCCGGCGGATCGGGACGCCGATGGCATCGGCGTCGTCGATCTGGCTACGCGCAAGCTCGTGCGGACGCTCAAGAGCGGCCAGGATCCTGAAGCGTTCGATCTCTCGCCGGATGGCGCGACGATGTACGTATCGAACGAGGAGACGGCCGAGATGTCCGTGCTCGACATCGCGAGCGGGACAGTTCGCGAGCGCGTCAGGGTCGGCGAGGAGCCCGAAGGAGTCACCGTGCGCCCCGACGGGCGCGAGGTGTACGTGACGTGCGAGGGGACCAACGAGGTCGTGGCGATCGACACGACGACGCTGAAGGTCGTTGGACGGATGAAGACCGCGGCGCGGCCGCGGTCGGTGGCCTTCACGCAGGATGGAGCGACGGCGTTCGTGACGGCCGAGACCGCCGCGACGATCAGCGTGATCGACACCGCGAAGCACACGGTCGCCACATCGATCGTCATCCCGACGACCAAGGGACCGACCGCCCCTCGGCCGATGGGCGCAGTGCTCTCGCCGGACGGCCAGCGGGTGTACGTCTCGCTTGGCCGGGCGAAAGCCATCGCTGTTGTCGACGTCGCGAAGCGCGCGCTGGCGCAAACGATCGAAGATATCGGCGATCGGCCGTGGGGGATCGGCGTCAGCGCCGATGGCAAGAAAGTCTACACGGCGAACGGTCCGTCCGCCGATGTGTCGGTCGTGGATCTAGCGACCGGCACCGTCGAGCGGCGCATCCCCACCGGCGGCAGCCCGTGGGGGTTGGTGATCAAGTAGGCTTTAGGCTCTTGGCTTTGGGCTCTAGCAAGATCTTCGAGGATGTAGTCGAAGGTTTTGCCTGAGCCCAAAGCCTGAAGCCCAGAGCCAACTACGACGGCTTATACGCCCACGGGGCTCGGGCGTACATTCCGCCGTCGACCCAGATCGTCTGGCCCGTCACGAACTCGGCCTGAGGGCTGACCATGTAGGCCACCGCACGCCCGATATCGGCTGGCGTGCCGACGCGTCCGAGCGGCGTGATTCGTCCCCAGGTCCCGGCATAGTCCGGATCCTCGAGCTTCGTCCGCTCGACTTCGACCGCTCCAGGCGCGACACAGTTCACACGGATGCCGTGCGGCCCGAGCTCGACCGCTGCGACCTTCGTGAACATCTCGATCCCGCCCTTGCTGGCCGTGTAGGCGACAAGATCCGGGAACGCCAGCTTGTTGCAACCGGACCCGATGTTCACGATCGCGCCGCCACCGTGATCCTTCATGTGACGCGCCGCGGCCTGCGTGCAGAGGAAGCAGCCCTTCAGATTCGTGTCGATCACGAGGTCCCATTCCTCCTCAGTGACGTCGAGCAGCCGCTTCCACGTCTGCACGCCGGCGTTGTTGACGTGGATGTTCAGCCGTCCAAACCGCTCGATGACCGTCGCGAACATGTCGCGCACACTCGACGCGACGCTGACGTCCCCTTTGACGGCAAACGCCTCCGCGCCGAGCGCCTCAAGCTCGGCCACAGTCGCGTCGGCGAGGTACGGATCGATGTGGTAGTTGATCGCCACGCGACATCCCGCGCGCGCCAGCTCGAGCGCGATCCCTTTCCCGATGCCACGATCAGAGCCGGTCACGAGTGCCGTGCTGCCTTGTAAATTCAACATCACCTATTCGCCCGTCTGGCCCGTCACGATTCATTCGCGATGCGCGAAGCCCACGAAGCTCGCGAAGAATTCTGGCCACACTTCTTCGTGGTCTTAGTGATCTTCGCGCTCATCGCGATCCACCGTGGCGGCGTGTTGATACCGTTTGAAGATTGACGGATGGCCGCCTAGAAATCAAACTTATCGATGTTCGCCTTCGTGAACATCAGCGGCGGCCCCAGGATGATCTCGCTGCCGCGGATCTGGATCGCGCCGAGGCGCCCTCCGGTCATCGTCTGCGCTCCAACGGCGAGCGTACCCTGCAGCAGCTGCATGCCGGCGTGGATGGTGAGGTAACCCAGATCGCGCGTGTTCCAGAGGACGACCGTCTGCACGTAGCCGTCGTGGACGTACGGCTTGTTGATATTGGGAAGCGACAACCCGATTACGTTGACGTCCCTGCGTCCGGCCTGCCGTACGGCTTCGGCCGCGCCCGGCACGGCGGGCGCCGAAATCGCCATGACGAGCTTCACTTTCGGGTGCACGCGCAGGATCGTCTGCGTCTCGGCGAACGCCTTGTCGCGGTCGTCGTCGCTCGGACGGATCGTCGCGAGCGTCAGCCCCGGATGCTTCTCGGCCATGCGCTTCTTGATGAACGCTATCCACTCGTTCTGGTTCGCGGCGCTGAGCGCACCCGTAATAATCGCGAACTCACCCTTGCCGCCGAGCAGCCGCGCGGCCTCGTCGGTCAGCGTGTTGCCGATGCCTTCGGGCGTCGCCTGATTGACGAAGAAGTCGCGCGCGTCTGGCTCCGCGTCGGCGTCCCAGGTGAGCACTTTGATCCCGCGCTCTCGCGCTTTGCGAAGGACGGTCGAGATCCCGGCCCGGTTCTCGACCGCGACGGCAATCACGTCGACCTTCCGCGTGATCCAGTTCTCGACGACCTCGTTCTGCTTGGCCGCGTCGAGTCCGGTCGGCCCATCCCAGATCAGTTCGACGCCCAGCTCCTGCGCGGCTTCTTCCGCGCCGGCGCGGCAACTCACGAAATACGGATCGCCTTTCGCCTTGGGCATCATCGCGATCACGCGGCGGGCACCAGAAGGCTGCGGCGACTGGACCGATCCGGTCAGGTACGCGCGAGGCGTCGCCGCCGGCACGACCGAGCGAATCAGCCACACGTTGGTGGTGGCGACGATCAGGGCGGCGGCGATGATCGTGGCGCAGACGACGGCTACCTGACTGTTCTTCACCTCAAAGTCTCCGTGGGTCAACCCGGGGGCCAGCGCCCCGCGGCTCGGGGCGTTTTTCAATGCGCTTGGGGCCCCACCCCCAAGCGCTCTCGCTCGGCCTCTTCGCGCCTCGCTCGGGCCGCTGCCGCTCCTAGCGCGCCTCGAATATACGTCAATCGCGATCGTGGCGAGGAGGAGGAACCCGGTCAGCACGCCCGCAAACTCCGACGGGAGCGCCGCCAGGCGCAGCCCGTTGCGGAGCACCGAGAGCGAGAAGAGGCCAAGGAGCGTGCCCCAGAGCGTGCCGCGCCCGCCGAACACCGACGTTCCGCCGAGCACGACGGCCGTAATGGCGTCGAGCTCGTAGCCGTTGCCGGCATCCGAACGGGCTTGTCCCAGGTGGGCCACGTAGACCACCGCGGCCAGGCTCGAGACCAGGCCCGACAGCAAGTAGACCAGGCCCACGCGCCGCGCGACGGGGATTCCGGCGTAGCGCGCCCCTGCCGGCGAAAAGCCGATCGCATAGAGCGCGCGCCCGATGACGGAACGGTGCAGCAGGACGACGTAGGCGGCGAAGACAAGAATGAAGAGCGGAAGCTGCGCCGGAATAACGCCCCACAAGTATCCCTGCCCAACGAAGAGAAACCCGGGTGGAAAGCCGCTGTAGTTCACCGCCGCCTGCGTGATGCCTTCGGCGATGCCTCGAAAGAGCGAGAAGGTGCCGAGCGTGACGATGAGGGGCGGGATCTTCAGCCGCGCGACGAGCACGGCGTTGAGCGCGCCACCGGCACAGCCAACGGCGAGCGCGATGACCGCGGCGACGGCGGGGTGAAGCCCCCAGTCGCGGCAGGCGGCGCCAAAGACGACCGCCGCGAGTCCCATCATTGCCCCGACCGACAGATCGATGCCGCCGGTGACGATCACCGGCGTGAGCGCGATGGCCAGCAGTCCGAGCTCCACGCTGAGCCGCGTGATCTCGAAGAAATTCCCGGTCGTGGCAAAGTTCGGCGCGATGACGGCGAACAGCGCGATCTCGGCAGCCAGCGCGACGAGCAGGATCGCGTCGCCCGTGCGAAGGCGATGAAGGGGCGAGGTCATGGAGACGGCGGCCGAGGAACGCGTACCCGCCCTGGCGGGCCACACGATGGACACGACCGTGGATCTCGGCCACTCCGCGGAACCAGTCAGCCCCTTACGCACGCGCCGTCCCCATCGTGACGGCATGCGTCACTGGCCGGTCGCGCAACGCGTCGAGCGCCACCGCGGCGAGGATGATCGCGCCCTGGATCGCGCGCTCCCAGTACGCGCTGACGCCGAGGAACGTCAGCGCCGGGCCGATGGCGCCGAGGAGGATCACGCCGAGCACCGTGCCGGCGACACTCCCGCGCCCGCCGCTGATCGCCGTGCCGCCGACGACGACGGCGGCGATGACCTTGAGCTCGAGACCGAGGCCGGCGTTGCTGGGAATCTGGTTGAAGCGGACCGAGTTGAGGAGCGCGGCGAGGCCGGTGAGGCCGCCGGCGAGCGCGAAGACGGCAAGTGTCACCGCCGCGGTATGCAGTCCCGCGAGTCGCGCGGCTTCCCGATTCGACCCGGTCGCGTAGATCGCGCGGCCGGCGGCGAGATGGCGCAAGCTCCACGCCAGCGTGACCGTGAGCGTGGCCGCGGTGCCGAGCGCGACGAACGGATAGGCGGCCTGCGTCAACCCGAGCCACTGAAAGTCCGCCGGCAGATCCTGAATCCACGCACCGTCGGTGGCCCACCGCAGCCCGTCCCGCAAGGCGACCATGGTGGCGAGCGAGACGACAATCGACGGAATCCGCACGTAGGCAACGAGCGCGCCGTTGAGGCCGCCGAGCACAGCGCCGACCAGGCAGGCCGAGACCGCCACGAGCGGCATCGGCAGGCCAGCCTTCGCGAGAAGTCCGGCCGCTACGCCGGCGATCGCGAAGACCGAACCGACCGAGATGTCGATCTCGCCCGTGAGGATGATGAGCGTCATCCCAAGGGCGACGATCAGCACGGGCAGGCTGGCGAGGAAGAGGTCGCTGAGATTGTCGCGCGCGAAGAAGCCCGGCGCGGCCAGGGCAAGAACGAGCCCCAGGGCCACGATGGCGGCGGCGACGGAGGCTTCACGGCGGTGGGACATAGACGGGGCTCTCGGCTTTAGGCTCTCGGCTCTCGGAAGAGGGCCTGTGAAGAAAAGTAGTGTCCGGCTTCAGCCGGACCAACACAAGTCCGCCTAAAGGCGGACACTGCGTACGATTTCTTCACAGGCTCTCAGGGCTCTCGGAAGAGCATACTGCCCGGGCGGAGTAAGTGAGACAGCAAGCTCGTACCTGAAGCCTATGAGCCTTGAGCCCGTATTCATCGAGCGCCAGCGCCAGCACCGACGCCTGCGTCGCGTCGGCGCGATCGAGGACGCCCCGGATGCGGCCGGCGCGCATCACGGCGATGCGGTCGCTCATGCCGAGAATCTCGGGCAGCTCAGAGGAGATCATGATGATGGCCAGTCCCCGCTCGGCGAGGGTCTGCATGAGACCGTGGATTTCGGCTTTCGATCCGACGTCGACGCCTTGCGTCGGCTCGTCCAGGATGAGGATTGATGGATTGGTCGAGAGCCAGCGGGCCAGCGCGACCTTCTGCTGGTTGCCGCCTGAGAGGGTCCCGACGTCCACGGCAACCGACGGCGTCTTGATGCGGAACTGGTCGACATAGCGTTCGGCGGCGGCCTGCTCTCGCCGGCGATCGATCAGCCCTCGGCTCGACACCGCGCCGAGGCTGGCCAGGCTCGCGTTCGCTGCCACCGACATCTCGAGCACGACGCCATGTTGCCGGCGATCCTCGGGCACATAGGCGATTCCTGCGTCAATCGCGTCTCGCGGAGAGTTGAGGCGGACCGTCTTCGGCCCCTCCTTTGCCCCCTCCTTTCCATGGACGCGAATCTCTCCCGCATTGGCCGGCGTCAGCCCGAAGAGGATTTCGGCGAGCTGCGTCCGGCCGGACCCGACGAGCCCGGCCAGGCCGAGAATCTCCCCCTGGCGGACCGAAAACGAGACGTCGGCGACGCCTGTCGGCCGATGGGAGAGATTCCGCACGTCGAGCGCCACCTCTCCGAGAGGCACCGTTCGCTTGGGAAAGACCGCCGACAGCTCCCGGCCGACCATCATCCTGATGAGGCCGGCGCGGTCGACCTTGTCGCGCGCGCACGATTCGATCGTCTCGCCATCGCGCAGCACCGTGATGCGATCGGCGATGGCAAAAACTTCCTCGAGGCGATGCGAGATGTAGATGATGCCGACGCCGTGCGTCTTGAGCAGCGCGACGATGCGGAAGAGACGCTCGACTTCGCGCTCGGTCAGCGACGCCGTCGGCTCGTCCATGATGACGATCTTCGCGTCGGCGCCGATGGCTTTCGCGATCTCGACGATCTGCTGCTCGGGCATGCTGAGCGTCTCGACGAGGCGCGCGGGATCGATGGAGGCGCCTATCCGCTGCAGGAGCTCTGCGGCCTGGCGAGCGCGATCGGTCCAGTCCAGGCGGCGCCATGGCGAACCTGCCTCGAGCGCCATGGCGATGTTCTCGGCGACGGTCAGGTCGGGAAAGAGGTGGGGCTGCTGGTAGATGGCCGCGATGCCGAGCGCGCGAGAGAGGCCGGGGTCCATCGCCGCGACCGGGTGGCCATGGACGAGAGCTCTCCGGCGTCCGGCGTCTCGGCGCCGGTCATGATCTTGATGAGGGTCGACTTGCCGGCGCCGTTCTCGCCGACGAGGGCGTGGACCTCGCCGGGACGGAGATCGAACGAGACGCCCCTGAGGGCGCGGACGCCGGCGAACGACTTGGTGATGGAGGCCGCGGAGAGCAGCATGTCGGGCCGTCCGCCCCGGGCGGACCCTGGCTAGTGCAGCGCGACGATACAACTCCGGCCCTCCGAACGGCAAGCCCCTGGCCGCAGCGATTTTTGTTTTGCGGTGAGGAACAGCCGAGTTGTCGGTCAGACCGGCCGCTGGCTTGAATTCCAGCCGGTATGACAAGGCCGATGTTTTCGTGGAAATCCGCGACGCGTGTGGGGAGCTCGATGTTCGGCGTTTTGCTATACAGAATCGAATGGCCGTCAGTATGCCGAACGGCCAGTGGTGTTACCACTTTTCGTAGTTGATTTGGCTGGTATTTCCACAATCATATATCATATAGTCCCGTCGACTCGGCACTACCTGGCGCCTTCCGCCTCACGGCGGACGCTGCGCTATCAAAGATCAAGGGACGCCCATACGAAACCTCGACACGCTTCGCTGACTCGAGCCGATACAGAGCTGATAAGAGGAGGAGGAAAGCCATGATGTGGCTGACGCGACAGTGCAGCAGCGACCGCTGGACCCGAACCACCGTTCTTCTCACCGCCATTCTGGCGACCGTCGCGCTGGCGCTGCCCGCATCGGCGTGGGCGCAGGAAGCGCGCGGCACCATTGCCGGCACGATTCGCGACGGGAGCGGAAGCGTCATCCCCGGCGCGACCGTGACCATCTCGAACAAGGAGATGGGCACCACCGTCACCGCCGTCACCAACGACGTCGGCTTCTACCAGGTGCCCTACCTCATCCCGGGCACCTATCAGGTGAATGCCGAGCTCCAGGGCTTCAAGAAGGCCGCGCGTGAGGTCGAGGTTCGCATTGCCGACCGGCTCGAGGTCGATCTGTCGCTCGCCGTGGGCGAGACCGTGGAATCGGTGACGGTCACGGCCGACACGCCGCTCCTCGAGACGACGAACGCATCGCTCGGCAACGTCGTCGACTCGCGGCGCATCTCGCAGCTGCCGACGGCACACGGCGATCCCTATGCGCTCATCGGCCTGGCCGCCGGCGTCACCTATACCGGCTCGGCCCGACTCGACCGGCCCTTCGAGCCCACGCACATCGTCGGCTACTCGATGGACGGGACGCGCGGCAACCGCAGCGACCTGACGATCGACGGCGTGCCGAGCACGGCGACCGCCAACGCGGGCGAGGTCATCGCGTCGTACGTGCCACCGGCGGACATCGTTCAGGAGTTCAAGGTGCAGACCGCCACGTTCGATGCCAGCACCGGGAACACCGAAGGCGGCGTCACGAACCTGATGATCAAGTCGGGCACCAACAAGCTGCGGGGCACGATCTACGTCGCCAAGACGCCCAAGGACCTCTTCGCAAACGACTTCTTCGCCAACGCCAACAACATTCCGCTGGCGCCGTTTGACTACAACCGCTACGGCGGCATGGCCGGCGGGCCCATGGTGCTGCCCGGTTATGACGGCAGAGGAAAGACATTCTTCCTGTACGGCTTCGAGGGCATCCACGAGTCGCGACCGCGTAATAACGGCACGCCCACGGTGCCGACCGAGAAGATGCGCAACGGCGACTTCTCGGAACTGCTCGCCATCGGACCGCAGTACCAGATCTACAACCCGTTCACGCGCCGGGCGGTAGCCGGCGGCCGTTTCCAGCAGGATCCGTTCCCGGGCAACATCATTCCGCAGAACCTGATCAACCCCGTGGCGCGGGCGGCGCTCGAGTACTTCGGGCATCCCACGACCGCCGGAAATGCTGATGGGACGAGCAACTTCCAGAACCCGTCGCTGCCCGAGGACATCAAGTACGCGAACAACACGGTCCGCGTCGACCACAACCTCACCGACAAGCAGCGGATGTACGGCCGCTTCAGCTGGTACGATCGCAACAGTAATTACAACAACTACTTCGGCAACCTCTCCACCGGCGAGTGGTTCAAGTTCGTGTCGCGCCAGGTCGGCCGTCGATCACGTGTGGGTCGTGTCGCCGAGCACGGTCATGAACTTCCGCTACGGCTACAACTGGTTCGTGCGCGGCACGGACTCGAATCCCGAGAACCACGACTTCGATCTGACGAGCCTGGGCTTCCCGGCCTCGTACAACGCGTCGATCCCGACGGCATCCGCCGGTTCCCACGGTTCGACATCACCGGCTATCAGGGCACGGGCATCGGCGGCGAGGAGCGGCCGAACGAGACGCACTCGTTCATCGCCACGCTGAACAAGTCGGCGGGCGCGCATTCGCTGCAGACGGGCATGGAGTTCCGGCAGTATCGCGAGACCGACGTGTTCTTCGCCAACAACCAGACGGGGCAGTTCAACTTCGATTCGACGTGGACGCGCGGACCGCTCGACAACGCGACGCCCGCCCCCGGCAGCCTTGGCCAGTCGTTCGCCTCGTTCCTGCTCGGCCTGCCGAGCTCGGGCTCGGTGACGCGCGCGGCGAGCTACGACGAGAAATCACAGGTCTGGGGCTTCTACGTGCAGGACAACTGGCGCCTCAGCTCGCGCATGACCGTCAACCTCGGTCTGCGCTACGAGTACGAGACGCCGATGTCGGAGGCTGATAACAAGAGCGTCAGGGGCTTCGACGCCACGGTGGTGCAGGCCATCGAGGCGGCCGCGCGCGCCAGGTACGCGCTCAATCCGACGCCGGAAGTGCCCGTGAGCTCCTTCAACGTCCGCGGCGGCCTGACCTTCGCCGGCGTCGACCAGCCGAGCGGACTCTACGACACGCCCAAGACCAACTTCATGCCGCGCGCCGGGCTGACGTTCAAGCTGAACGAAGAGACGGTGCTCCGCGGCGGCTACGGGATGTTCTACGGCTTCCTCGGACAGCGTCGAGGTGACGTCTTCCAGAGCGGGTTCAGCCAGAACACCAACCTCATCACGTCGCTCGACAACGGGTTGACGTTCCTCAGCACGCTGTCGAACCCGTTTCCGAACGGCATCCAGGAACCGGTTGGCAGCGCAAGGGGCGTCGAGACGTTCCTCGGGCAGGGCATCACCTACTTCGATCCCAACCCGAAGTCGCCGCGCACGCAGCGGTGGCAGGTCGGCATCCAGCGCGAGCTGCCCGGCCGATGGGTGCTCGAGGCCAGCTACGTCGGCAACCACGGCTCGCAGCTGCAGACCTCGCGCAACATCAACGCCACGCCCAACCAGTACCTGAGCACGCTTCCCGTGCGCGATGCGGACCGCATCGCCTACCTGAGCGCCAACATCCCCAACCCGTTCTCCGGCCTGCTGCCGTCGACGGCGGTGACGGGGCTTCAGGGGACGAACATCGCGCGCGAACGCCTGCTGCGTCCATTCCCGGAGTTCGATTCGGTCAATACGACGACCAACGAGGGCTGGTCCTGGTACCACGCGGCGCAGATCACCCTCCAGCGGCGGTTCTCGAATGCGTACACGCTCGCGACGAGCTACACCTACTCGAAGTTCACCGAGGCCACCGAGTTCCTCAACGCGGGCGACCCTGAGCCGTGGGAGGGGATCTCGAGCATCGACACGCCGCACCGCCTGTCGGTCAACGGCATCTGGGAAGTGCCCATGGGCCGCGGGCGACACTTTTTCACGGACGTCAATGGCGTAGTTTCGGCGTTCATCAGCGGCTGGCAGTTCTCGGGAATCTACACCTACCAAAGCGGCTTCCCCCTCGGCTTTGGCAACATCATCTTCACCGGGCGACATCAATGACATCGTGCTGCCGGCGAGCGAACGGACGGTGGAGCGATGGTTCAACACCGACGCCGGGTTCAACAAGGTTTCGACCCAGCAACTCGCGTCAAACGTCCGGACGTTCCCGCTGCGGCTCGAGAATGTCCGGACCGACAACGTCAGCAACATCGATCTGTCGCTCATCAAGAACACGCAGGTGGCGGGCCGAACCATCGAGCTCAGATTCGACTCGCTGAACGCGCTCAACCATCCGTACTTCCCTGGTCCGAACACGAACCCGACGGCAGTGGCGTTCGGGACCATCAGCGCGTCGACGCAGCTCAATTACGCGCGACGCACGCAGGTGTCGCTGAAGTTCCTCTTCTAGACCAGGAGAACACGGACGACACTGATTGGGACATGCGCGGGCCTTATGAAATGAGAATGTATAAGCGCTTGACTCCATTTCAAGCGGCCCCTACTATGGATTCGATGGTTTTCGTCTCCGCTCTGCGCGTCGCCCCTGCCGCCGTCCTGACGCACCAGGTGTGTCTTGCCGGCATCCAGCAGCAGCAGCGCCGCACAAGCTGACGGAACTGTCGAAATCCAAAGGACTTCCGACAGGCCGTCACCTTCCAAGGTGACGGCCTTTTTCGTTAATGGAGGCATTTTTGAGCATTACAAAAATGTCCGGTTTGAGAGGATTCGCCAACATCCATGTCAACTGTTCTCGATCCGGCGCCGGCCCCGGCGCCCGCCACCGAGCGGCCGCGGCCGAGGCCGGCCGATCATGACGACCGCACGCGACGGCATAGCGGCGAGATTCGCAAGCTGACGTCGCTGCTCGAAGTCAGCCAGGCACTCGCCAGCCCACCCAACCTCAAGTCCGCGTTCCATCGCGTGCTCGAGATCCTCGAGCGTTATCACGGCACGAGCCGGAGCGTCATCGCGCTGCCGCGCGAGGACGGGCGCCGGCTCTATCTGCAGGCGTCCGTCGGCATCCGGGCGCCTCACACCGATGCCCCGATCGGCGGGTCGCTCGCGCAGCAGGTCTTCGACAGCGGCCGCCCCGTCGTCGTCCCCCGTGTCAGCCAGGAACCCGCGCTGACGGCGCGCACGGACAAGGCGCCGCGCAACGCCAGAGGACCCCGGCGCGGCTTCGCCGAAGACGATGACCTGACCTATATCTGCGTGCCGGTGCAGCAGTCGCGGCAGTGCCGGGGCGTGCTCGAAGTCGAGCTCGCGTTCCGGAGCGATCGCAACTACGACCGGACGATGAAGTTCTATGGCGTGGTGGGGTCGATGCTGGCGCAGGCGCTGAAGATGCAGACGCTCGTCGAAGCCGACCGGCAGAGGCTGGTGAACGAGAACGTCCGCCTGCGCGACGAGCTGCGCGAGCGGTACGACTTCTCACACATCCTCGGCACGAGCGGCGCGATGCGGCAGGTCTGCGAGCAGGTCGGTACAGGTCGCGCGCACGAACACGACCGTCCTCATCCGCGGTGAATCGGGGACCGGCAAGGAGCTCATCGCGCAAGCGATCCACTACAACTCGCTGCGCGCGCGCAAGGCGTTCGTCAAGGTGAGTTGCGGCGCGCTTCCCGAGACGCTCATCGAGTCCGAGCTCTTCGGCTACGAGAAGGGCGCGTTCACCGGCGCCGAGCAGCGCAAGAAGGGCCGCTTCGAGCTCGCCGACGGCGGCACGCTCCTGCTCGACGAGATCGGCGACGTCAACCTCGCGACCCAGGTCAAGCTGCTGCGCGTGCTGCAGGAGCGCGAGTTCGAGCGCCTGGGCGGCACGGAGTCCGTGAAGGTCGATGTCCGGCTGATTGCCGCCACGAACAAGGACATGGAGGCCGCCGTCGCGGATGGCACGCTCCGGCAGGATCTGCTCTACCGCCTCAACGTGTTCACCATCTTCGTGCCGCCGCTCAGGGAGCGGAAATCGGACGTCCTGCTGCTCGCCGATCACTTCGTCGAGAAGCTGTCGACCGATCACGGCAAGCAGGTGAAGCGGATCTCGACGCCGGCCATCGACGCCCTCGTCGGCTATCACTGGCCCGGCAACGTCCGCGAGCTGCAGAACGTGATCGAGCGCGCGGTGCTGGTGTGCGACGGACAGGTCATCCACCTCCACCATCTGCCGCCGACGCTGCAAACGGCCGAAGGGATCCGGCACCGCCAACAGCCAGTCGCTTGGCGACGCCGTCGCGGGATTCGAGCGCGACCTCATCGAGGACGCGCTGAAGATGGCGCGCGGCAACCGGGCGCGCGCCGCGCGGCTGCTGCAGGCGACGCGGCGCATCGTCAACTACAAGATCAAGCAGTACGACATCGACTGGCGCCGCTATCAGGAGGCGGATGGCGTGTAACGTGCCGGTGATCCTTCACGGGCTGACGGTCTCCTCACGATGAACACGATGCGAACGATGACGACGATGTTTTCTTTGGCTTCCTACATCGAGCGCATCGTGCCATCGTGCCCATCGTGCATGGTTCGTTACGTCGCCTCGAGTGGACTCTTCGCACATCCTGGTCGCGCCCGAGTGGACGGGTGTACAAGGATGTTCAGGCGCGGCGGCAGAAATCGTCGCGCACGAGAGCTGTAAGTGACTGACTAGAGGATGTTTCGTCGCGGCGCTCCCCTGGAGCACGCGCGGAGCCGGCTTTGCTCCCGTGGCGGGGCATGTGGTACTCGCCAGCATCTCTCGTCAGTGTCGGGGCCTGGGCCTCGTTGATCTTCCTCGCGCCGTCGGAGGTAACCCTCACGCACAGCGTCGCGCCGGCCGACGTCGCGCGCGCATCGCGCATCGCCGCCTGCGACGCCGCCACTCCCGCGCTGCCCGACTCGATTGCGGTCGAGGACAGCCTGCAGCCGGTTGTGCAATCGCTCCTCGAACGCTCGCCAAAGTTCCGCCAGCAGTGCCGCGCGCTCGCGGCCGCGCCGCGCCTGCGCGCGACGGTCAGCGTCTCGTTCCAATCCTTCATCGGCGCAACGCGTGCGCGAACGTCCTTCCGCCAGGGTCAATGGGGCGCGCTCGCCGCGGAAATCGAGATCCGGAGCGCGCTGGAGCTGACGGAGCTCATCGCGCACGAGTTCGAACACCTGATTGAACAGCTGGACGGCGTGGATTTGCAGGCGCTCGCCCGGGAAGGCGAGGCGCACCGTCTGGCGGATGGCGCGTTCGAAACCGATCGCGCCGTCGCGGCGGGCCAGCAGGTCGCCGGAGAGGTCCTGAACAATACACCCGACCGCTTCCGCAGCACGGGCGCATCAGTCTGGCGAACGCTGCGCAGGGTGGTTGGCGTCCGGTAGTTCGGCGAGGTAGCGCGCCAGACTATCAGGAAGGCGACGGAGGCAACGGATTCAACACGAAGAAACGAAGTAACCGGAGACGCACGGAGGCGACGGCCGACAAGCAGCCTACAGAAACTGCTTGCACCGCGCGACGCGCGGTGGAGTCGATACGACGGATCGGATCACAAGCACTCGTCAGGTTCAGTGAGTGCTTGTGATCCGATCCCTCGTATCGACTCCTACGCCGGCCTACGGCTGCCTACGGCCGGCGTGCAAGCAGTTCGCAGTGTGACAGCCTCCGTGCGTCTCCGTTTTCTCCGTTCCTTCGTGGTGAACCCGTTAACTCCGTACCCTCCGACTACAAGCGATCTCTACGCAAACGACACCAAATCCGCGATCTTGATCGGCCGGCCCTCGTCGATGCTCTTGCGTGCCGCGATGCCTGTCAGGCACGACATCGCGCCGGCGCGGGAGTCGGGCAGGCGCATGTGCGCGGGGGCGTCGATCTTCTTGAAGATCAAGTCCCGGAGCCGCTGGTCGCCGCCGCCGTGCCCCTCGCTCTCATTCGGAACATCGATCTTCACGCGCTTGCCGAAGCTCTTCATCACGTACATGCTCGGTATCTTCGCCGGGATCCCACGCTTGACGCTCGTAGTCGCGCACCTCGAGCCGGCCCTTCGTCCCGTTGAACGCGAGGTAGTAGCCCTCGACCGGCATGAACGTGTTGACCGAGTAGCTCATGTTGACGCCATTCGAGTACTTCACGACGGCGTTCATCGTGTCGGAGATATCGATATCTTCCTTGAAGACGCAGCCGTCGCGCTGATAGCCGTCCGCCGATTCGCAGTCGTTGTAGAGGGCGACGAGGTTGCGGCTCTTGTTGATGTCCCAGTAGAACGAGCACTTGTCCTTGTGCGGACACGAACGGCAGTTCGTGTGGCGGAATGGCCCGCTCTTGCCGTAGTTGACAAGGCTGCCGAACGCCGAGACCTGCACCGGTTCGCCGTCGATCCACCAGTTGATGAGGTCGAAGTGGTGCGACGCCTTGTGCACCCAGAGCGAGCCGCTCTTCGCCCGGAGCCGGTGCCACCGGCGGAAGTAGTCCGCGCCGTGCGTGGTATCGAGAAACCAGGTGAAATCGACCGACGTAATCTTGCCGATCTCGCCGCCCATCAGCAGTTCCTTGATCTTCTGGTGCTTGGGCGCGTAGCGGTAGTTGTGTGTGACGACGATCTTGCGGCCAGTCTTCTTCTCGGCATCGAGCACCGCGCGGCACTGCGTTTCGTCGATGACCATCGGCTTCTCGGTCATCACGTCGACGCCGCGCTCCATCGCGCGGACGAGATACTGGCTGTGGAATGCGTCGACGGTCGTCACCATCACCACGTCGGGCTTGGCCTTGGTCAGCATGTCGTCGAAGTTCGGTGTAGGTCGGGCACGTCGCGCCCATCTGGCGCTTGGCGACTTCCACGCGCAGCGGGTTGATGTCGCACAGCCCGACGAGCTCGACGAGGTCGGGGTAGTCGCGCAGGATCGGACGTCCCCACATCCCGATCGCGCGGACGCCGGTGCCGACGATGGCGTAGCGGCGCTTGGCCTGGACGGCCGCTGCCGTCGCCTGGCCGGCGACGAGCGCGCCGACCGCGGCGCCCGTGGCCGAAGTGACAAACTCCCTGCGCGTGACGCCGTCGTGGTTCGCCATCACTCCTCCTGAGCTGTCACCGAACCAAAGTGGACTATCCACTTTGGCAGCACGATTCTACCGCGCCACGCTATGATTCTGCCGTGGTTCGCAAGGCGTTTCGCATGGCGGTACACCCGGGGCACGAGGCCGAGTACGAGCGCCGTCACCGTCCGATCTGGGACGGAGCTCGAGCGGACCCTGATCGCGCACGGCGTGCGGACCTATTCGATCTTTCTCGACCCCGAGACGCGCGATTTGTTCGGCTACGTCGAGGTCGAGGACGAGGCGCGGTGGGCGGCGGTCGCCGCGACCGACGTCTGCCGGCGGTGGTGGCGGTATATGCGCGAGGTCATGCCCGCGAATGCCGACGACAGCCCCGTGGCGACGGAGCTGCGCGACGTCTTCCACATCGAAGCGGGATAAGATTGTGCACTACTGAGGACACGGTAACGGCCCTCGGCTTTGCCGCCAGACCGCCTCACAGTACGCTCACCTGCGAGACAACTATGCTAAGCGACACACTTTTCAGGCAACCGCGCCAGTTCGGCGTCCAGCTGCTGCAGAAGCGCGGCGACGGCGGATCGCGGGAGCTCAGCACGCGCCGGCTGCGGCTCGACGCCGGCACGAGCGGCACGTTTCGCCTCGCCGACGAGGAAACCGTCGTCGTCCTGCAGCAGGGCCGCGGCACGTTCGCCGCCGGCGGCAACGCGTGGCCAGTGAGCCGGATCGGGCGTCTTCACCGAGCGCGCCACCGCGCTCTATCTGCCGCCCGGCGTCGAGCTGACCGCGACGGCCGAGACGGTGCTCGAAGCCGTGCTCATCTCGACGCCCGCGCCGGCCGGCGGCACGGCGACGCTCATCGGCCCGGACGACATCCGCGTCAACGCGCGCGGCCGCGCGAACTACTCGCGCGAGGTCCACGACATCTTCGTCACCGACCCGCACGTGAAGCGGCTCATGGTTGGCGAGACGTTCAACCCGCCAGGCAACTGGAGCAGCTATCCGCCGCACAAGCACGACGGCAAGGACGGCGAGCCGACGCTCGAAGAGGTCTACTACTTCACGATCGACCCGCCGCAGGGCTTCGGCCAGCAGATCCTCTACACGAACGACGGCGAGTCGGCCAGCCACTCGGTGCGCGACGGCGATGCGGTGCTGCTGCCGTACGGCTATCACCCCGTGTCGGCGACGCCCGGCTATCGGCTCTGCTACCTCTGGGGCATGGCTGGCGAGCAACGCAAGCTCGCGCTGCACGAGGATCCTGCGCATAAGTGGATCCACGAGGCGAAGCTGTAACCACGGACAACACGGATCAACTCGATCAGAGCTCGCCTTAGTCGATACGAGGACGGCGGAGCGCCTGCGAGCCCGAGCGCGGCGCGGAGTCGCCGCGCGAGAGCGAGCGGGGGTGGGGCCCCGCGAGCGCTGAGCAATGCGGACAAAACGTCGCTAACCTGATGAATCTTCGAGGGCGACCGCGAAGTCGGATCGAATCGCTGCAATGAGTCTACAACCCGCAAGCCGCCACGGCGGCGATCGAAAAAGCCGGCATCGTCGCCGTCATCCGGAT
Source organism: uncultured Acidobacteriota bacterium (assembly GCA_963839705.1). Taxonomy (GTDB): domain Bacteria; phylum Acidobacteriota; class Vicinamibacteria; order Vicinamibacterales; family 2-12-FULL-66-21; genus DATBJJ01. The sequence continues at coordinate 1,545,861 of CAWIWL010000012.1, read as the reverse complement.
CAAGGACCCCGCGAAGCTGCAGGCGGTCGTCGACGCCATCTCCGAGGGCGGCATCCGCGCGCTCGAGGTGACGATGACGGTCCCGGGCGCGATCGAGCTCATCGCCGGCCTCGCGCCGAAGATGCCGCCGGGCTTTCTCCTCGGCGCCGGCACGGTGCTCGATGCCGCGACGGCGCTCAAGGTGATCGACGCCGGCGCGCAGTTCATCGTGAGCCCCGTCTTCCGACGCGAGGTCATCGACGCCTGTCACAGCCGGGACGTCGCCGTCACGCCGGGATGCTTCACGCCGACGGAGATTCTCGACGCCTGGGACGCCGGCGCGGACATCGTCAAGGTGTTCCCCGCCACGGCGCTCGGTCCCGGCTACATCAAGGACGTCCGCGCGCCGCTGCCGCACGTGAAGCTGATGCCGACCGGCGGCGTGACGCTCGACAACGCCGGCGACTGGATCGCCGCAGGCGCCGTCGCGGTTGGCGTCGGCAGCGCGCTGACCGACGCGAAGGCGATCGAGGCCGGCAACTTCGCCGTCCTCCGCTCGAACGCCGAGCGCATCGTCAGGAGCGTGCGCGCCGCGCGGGAGCGTTGAGTCTCACCATGCCCAAAGTCGTGACCTTCGGCGAAATCATGCTGCGGCTGAGCCCGCCCGGATTCGAACGGTTCCTGCAGACGCCGCAGTTTGTCGCCACCTTCGGCGGCGGCGAAGCCAACGTGGCCGTCTGCCTGGCGGCGTTCGGCATCGACAGCTACTACGTGACCCGGCTCGCCGAAGCACGAGATCGGCGAGGCCGCGGTGCGCGCGCTCCGCGCCGAAGGCGTGCGGACCGACTACATCGTGCGCGGCGGCGATCGCATCGGCATCTACTACGCCGAGGCCGGCGCCAGCCAGCGTGCGTCGACCGTCATCTACGACCGCGCGCGATCGGCCATCAGCGAGATGGAGGCCGACGCCGTCGATTGGGCGGCTGTTTTTGCCGGCGCCCAGTGGTATCACGTCACCGGCATCACGCCTGCGCTCGGCGATAAGGGCGTGGCAGCCACGGCGCGGTCGATCAAGGCAGCGCGCGCCGCCGGCGTCCGCATCAGCGTCGACCTGAACTTCCGGAAGAAGCTGTGGACCGAGAAGAAGGCCCAGGAGATCATGGGCCCCCTGATGCGCGACGTCGACGTCGTCATCGCCAACGAGGAAGACCTGCAGTCGGTCCTCGGCGTGCACGTGCCGGGCACGGACGTGACGAGCGGGCAATTGAACTTCGCGGGGTTCCAGGAAGCCGCCGAGCGCGTGACGCGGGACTTCGGTCCGCCGATGGTGGCCATCACCCTCCGCGAGAGCGTGTCGGCGAGCGACAACGGCTGGAGCGCGGCGCTCTGGGACGCATCGACCAGGAGCATGCACCGCAGCCAGCGCTACGACGTGCGCCTCGTCGATCGCATCGGCGGCGGCGACAGCTTCGCCGGCGGTTTGATCTACGGCCTGGTGACCGGGCGCACGCCACAGGACTCGCTGCGCTTCGCCGTGGCGGCAAGCGCGCTCAAGCAGACAATCCCCGGCGACTTCAATCGCGTGACCGTCGCTGAAGTCGATCGTCTCGCAGGGGGCGACGCCTCGGGCCGTGTGCAACGCTAGAAGTCATCCCATGAACGGCGCGAACGAGCGACCGCGAGTGAGCCTGGCGAGCGGCGCGGGGCGCGGGGCCCCGCTAGCGCCCGCCTTCGCGCCGTAGGCGCTCCGGCGAGGTCTCGCCGGAGCTTTAGCGGAGGCGGAAGCCAGTAGGGGGGTCCGGGGGGCGAAGCCCCCCGGAAAGACTTGGAACGCGCGCTCAACACCATGATCTCCAGGCGGCGCCTCCTCGCACTGGCCTCGGGCGCGATCGCGCTCCGCTCCGGACTGGCATTGGTCCAGCGCCAGGCGAGCAGCGGCCATCTCAGCGTCACGCCGAAGACCCCGCGCCGCAAGACGACACCCGGAGAGCAAGCGCTCGGACTTGGCGTCGACAGCGGCCGCGACGGCTTGCTCATCGTCCCGGCGGGCTATCGCCCCGACCGGCCTGCGCCGCTCGCCGTCATGCTGCACGGCGCAGGCGGCGCCGCGCGGCGCGTTTCGTCGCTCTTTGCCGTGGCTGACGAGCTCGGCGTCATCGTTGTCGCCCCGGAGTCACGCGGCAGAACATGGGATGGCATTCGAGGCGAGCTACGGGCCGGACATCGACTTCCTGAATCAGGCGCTCGCCTACACCTTCGATCGGTGCGCCGTCGATCGCCAGCGCCTCGCCATCGGCGGGTTTTCTGACGGCGCGTCGTATGGGCTGTCCGTCGGTCTCGCAAGCGGCGACCTGTTTACGCACATCCTCGCGTGCTCACCAGGCTTCGCCATCCCCGGCCCGACGCGCGGCCGGCCGCGCATCTTCGTCTCGCACGGAACGGCCGACCAGATTCTCCCGATCGAGTCGACGAGCCGGCGCATCGTCCCCGCGCTCGAAAGGGCCGGCTATGCGGTGACGTACCGGGAGTTCGACGGCCCGCACGCCGTGCCGCCGGCGATCGCCCGGGAAGCGCTCACGTGGTTCACCGGCAGGAGACCGGGCGTACAATAACAGCCGCGGACGGCCACGGGCTCGTACAACTCTGCAGCACAACTGAGACGGCACAGGCCACGGACTACACAGGCCACGGACAACACGGACAACACGGATTAATCATCATGAGTCAGGCTGCCACCGTCATGCGTCGCTGCTCACTTGCTCTTCTCGTCGCGCTCGGCACAACCGGCTGCCTGCGATCGACGACGACGATCGATCTCAAGGCGGACGGCAGCGGCACGATCGTGCAGGAGACTGCCGTGTCGGCTCAGACGCTCGGGATGCTGCAGGGACTCGCGGGCGCGAACAAGACCGCCGAGAAGCCGCCGGAGATCTTTGGCGAGGACGCAGGCGCGACAGGCGGCGACGACGATGGGAGTCACCTTCGTCTCGGGCGAAGCCATCAAGACCGGCGATCTCGAGGGCTATCGCGCGCGCTTCTCGTTCGACGACATCTCGAAAGTGACGGTCAAGATGGATCAGGGCCCGGACAACCTCACGGGCTCCGATGCGAAAAAACCGCCGTTCGGCTTTGCGTTCAAGCGCGGCGCCGCCGCCTCGGTGCTGACGATTCAGATGCCCGACCAGACGCCCGGCGCCGCTGGCTCGCTGCCGATACCCGGCTCCGGCTCAGACGCCGACAAGGCGCAGGCTGCGCAAGCCATGACGATGATGAAGATGATGATGCGGGGTCTCTTCGTGGACGTCGCGTTGACGGTGGACGGCCGCATCATCAAGAGCAATGCGCCCTACGTCGAGGGTTCACGCGTGACGCTGCTGCAGATCGACTTCGACAAGCTGCTCGGTGACGACGCGGCGCTGCTGAAATTGCAGAGTGCGAAGGACGTCAAGAGCCTGGCCGCGGTGCCCGGACTGAAAGTTGTCAGCGAACCGACGGTGACGATCGAATTCAGTCGCTGAGAAGAGCCGTCACGATCCGCGCCCACTCGTCGCCGAGCGGTCCCCGCTCGACCGGCTTGCCGGCTTTTCTGTACCAGTAGGCCGCGTTCCCCTCATCGCCTTCCTTCCGGTGCAGGTACGCGTGCACCCACGACCCGGTCGCATCGTCGACGTCCTGAGCGACTTCGTGCGCCCGTTCCCAGTCGCCCTTCGCGTCGTGCCAGAGCGCCACGAGGGCAGGTCCCACCGCGGGCGGCGTCTTCTTTTCGAGCGTGGCGTTGAATTCGGCAAGCGTCATGACAGCGGATTATAGGCTCCCACCCCTTTCCGAAAACACGAAGACATCCGTCAGGATCGCGGACGCGTGCGGCTCGTATAGTGGCTTAGAGGATGCCGAGCCGATGGCAGACGCACACAGCAGTCGCAGCAGCAACGACGGGCGAGCCCGTCCCGGCTGGAACCGAGGCGGATGAGCTCGAACGAAAGCTGGAGAAGAAACGCGCCAAGATTCGGTCGGCCTGGATTGCCTTCGTCGGGCGGATCGTGGCGCAGATCATGGGCGCCGTCGCAACGATCGCGCTGGGCCTGATGCTCGTTCAGCGGTATCACGCCCCGGTCCCGGCATTGGCGCCACCCCCGGCTGAGGTGGTTCCGTTCGCTGCCGTTCCGGTGCGGCTCGTGACGCCCGGTGAGGCGTCGCTCGCGGTTCTTCCGTTGCGAGACGTATCGGCGGACGGAGAAGGGTCGTTCGCGAGAGGAATGACAGAGGCGCTCATCACGGAGCTGGTGCACCTCGACCAGATCCGCGTCGTGTCGCGGACCTCATCGGCCGCCTTCGAGAAGGATGGGCAGCCGCTCCCTGACATCGCGCGCGCGCTCGGCGTGGACTTCGTCGTCGATGGATCGGTGACCAGGGTCGAGGGACGCGTACGAATCGTGGCCCGCTTAATCGACGGACGGCGCGACGTCAACCTGCTCGCAGAATCCTACGACCGGCCGCTGCGGCAGGTCCTGAACGTCCAGGCTCACGTGGCAGGCTCCATCGCCCGTGCCATCAAGATCGCCCTGGCGGCGAACTCGAGGCCTCCATCTGGGATCGCGTTGCAACAGCAACACGAGCTGCTCCCGGCGATTCACGGCTCGCGCTGAGCGCCGCCGTCGGTGAACCCTGAACCCTGAACGCTGAACCCTGAACCGGCTGTTCCGTCAGTGGCACTGCCCCATTCCCGCATCCGAGAACGAGGCTCCAGGGACCGGCATGAACTGCCACTGGTAGCCGCCGTCGCTCAGCGTGAGCCTGAGGACGCCATAGACGACGCCGATGGCCTCGGTATTCGCCGCTGACGTGATCGGCGTGTAGAGCGCGCCTCCGCCTGTTCCAACGGTGATCTGCCGAATCCCGCGCGTCTGGTCGATGCGTCCGTCGGGATCCTGCGGCGCAAAGCGCTCGTACAGGTGATCGTGGCCGTTGACGACGAGGTCCGCGTCGAACTCGTACATCAGCCGCCAGATCTCGCGCATGTCTCGGTTCGGGCCGTTCGGGCCCGACGAAAAGAGCGGCTTGTGCCAGTAGACCATCGTGCACTTCGGCCGCGACGACGTCAGCTCCGATCGCAGCCATTGGAGCTGCGCCGACCCCGGACCGACGGGAATCTCCGAGTTGAGCGCGATGACCCGCCACGAGCCGGCAAAGTAGCTGTAGTAGCCAAGACCGAACGGGCCGGCATTGTCCTCGAAGTAGTTGTAGTAGCCCGCGGCGCCGCCCGTGTCGTAGTCGTGGTTGCCGGGCGTCGGCCGCGTGCGCTCGCGATGCCGTCCCCAGTGCGGTTCGAAGCAGTCGCGGAAATTGGCCGCGGACCCGTTCGGGTATGCGTTGTCGCCCGTGGTGAATACGATGCCCGAGATGCGGTCGATGATGAGCGCCGTGGCCGCGACGGCGGCGGATCCGCATTGCCCGATGTCGCCTGCCCCAACGAGGATGGCGGGAGGACCGGGCGTGCCGGTGTCAGGCCCGGGAGGAATCGGCGACGGCGTCGGCGACGGGGACGATGGAGACGAACCACCGCACCTGATCGCCACGGCGGCAATGAGAGCGACGCCGATTAGGGGGTAGAGACGACTTATCTGCACCGGGCGCAACGGCTGAGCTCAGCTGGGAAGGATCCAATTGTCGCATAGGAGCGGCAGGCGCGTCACCGTCTTCGGCGCGCGTCACGGACCTGGTCCAGCACGAACTTCGACCGTTGCCGTGCAAACTGCTTCAAAAACTCGACCGATTCGAAGTACGCGTCAGTCGAAAACGGCTTCCGCGTGTCTTGCTCCACCGTCGCCGTGATCTGCTCCGCCAGCCGTTCGACTTCGGCCTCGAGCCAGCCGTCCTCAGCGGCCGAACGGGCAGCTGACTCGAGGACCTGAAAATACAGCTCGCGCAGGTCGGCGAAGGCGAACGCCCGACGGAAGAGGACGTTCTCGTCGGCACGCTGGAAGATCGAATAGTCCACGACGAGGAACGAATTGTCCTTGTCCCACGGCAGGAACCGGTGCCGCTTGTCCCCGAAGCGATACAGGTAGAAGTTGTTCATCCCTTCCGCCCCGAGAATGCCGTCGTTCTCGGCCAGAAAGACCTCGATGGCGACGTGGGTCATGAACTGCTGGAGGTCGACATACTCCTCCACCCGCTCACGCCACACGGCATCTTCTCGCTCGTTCACCTGGCGCAGCCAGTCGTGTATCGGTAGGTAGAGCTTCGTCTTTCCTTCCTTCTCGTGGTTCTGCGCCTCGAAAAGGAGCTTGTACGCGTCGAGGTCTTCGCCGAGGTACTCACCATAGAACGGGCCCTGCTTCTGAAAGGAGTACAGATAGCCGGAGTCCTCGCCGATCGTGCGCGTAAGATAATTGTTGTCGACCGACTCGACGATGACGTAGAGACCCTGGAACTCGTTGTTGATGTAAAGACGGCAGAACGACTCGCGCGAAGCGGGCTGTCCCATACGAGCGAAGAACGACATCGCGAGCCGCTCGTGCATCATCGATCCGTCCTGCCAGAGGTTTTTGAGGACGATGGACTTCAGTCCGAGAAACTTCTGACCGCCCACGTAACGGTTGAAATCGACCCGCAAACCGAGCTTGATGCCGTTGCGGCTGGCTCCACCGCGCGAGCGCACGCCGGCGTTTCGCACGCGAATGTTGCGCCACTGCAGGTCGGCGCTGAAGTAGGTGTCGTTGCCGTAGTTCGTCCGCAGATCGCGCAGGTCCCTCGAGTTGAGGGTCAGGCGAAGCTCCTGCAGCACGTTCGGGTCGAAGAGCTCGTCGGGGGACTGCGCTGCCGCGGGCGTGGCGTGCAGCATCGCCAGGCTCATGCCCACGACGGCGAGCAACATCCGCGGGTTGACTAGATGACGTCTCATGGTGCAACTCACATCGAGAATTGGAACCGCACAATTCGGCTCCAGAAGACCGGCTGGGACGGCGACGGTCCCTGCTCGGGAAAGTCAATCGTGTTCCGTACGAGGTTCGCCTGTATCTTGATCCAACGATTCACGTACCAGTTCACGCCGAACGTGATGGCGCGGTCGCCGTTGCCGAAGATGACCTCGCTCCGGGGAGCATCGGACGCCAACGGGTCGTCACCGGTCGAACCGAAGCGAATGCGCTCGACCCGTAGCGCGAGCTCGACGGCGCCGAATCCTCCGTGGAACAGCGGGCGCAGCGGCGCATCGAGGCCATCGGCTTTCTTCTCGCCAGTCACGGCCCACGTGCCGCTCACGTACCATCCGGCCGAGACGAACGGCTCGAGATCGGTGTTCTCCACGCTCTGGCCGAGCCGCTCGTCGGTCAGCCGGATGTACTCCGACTTGATCGAGAACGGTCCGGGCCGCCAGCGCGCTTCGAAGCCAATACGCTGCCGCTGGCCGTTGACCAGGATGCCGGGACGATAGAAGGCGGCATCGAGCTCGGTCCGCCCGCGCAGGTCCGAGACGCCCTCGGGCAGCTCGCTGCGCGTGAACGACACCCCCATGGCCAGGTCGCTCGCCAGCGACGTTGTGGATCTGAACGGTTGCGCCACGACCCGGCCCGCCAGCGTGCGCTCGCCGTGCACGCGGTCGGTGTCGTTCGTGCGCACGTTGCTGCCGTCTTCGTTGAATGCGCCGAGCTCGTAGCGGAGCCACCCGCGATGCAACGCGCGGCCGTGCACCATCACGCCGAGGTCGCGTCCTGGCGCCAGCAGCGCCGCAATGCGCGATCGATAGACGAAGTCCAGTTTCGTCACGCTGGTGTTTTCGTCGAGGCTGAAGGGCACCTTGAACTTGCCGACCTGCACCTGGGCGACGTCGTACTGCTTGTAGTTCAAGTAGACGTCACGCCAGGGATCCTGCTTCACAGCAAGCTCGCCCTCGACCTGGTAGTCGAAGATGTTGAAGATCTCGCCGTCGATGCCGATACGGCGGCGCGCGACGTCAATCGACGAGTTGGTCTCGCCGTCCTCTGGTGACGGGTCATCCCAATCCTGGAGGTTTCCCTGCAGGCGCGCGCGGAAGTCGACGCGCGTGCCCGAGCCAAGGCGAAGCGACGGGTGATCCGTCCACCGGAAGCCCCAATCGTTTTCGATCGCTTTCTTGCTCGCCTTCTTCGACGGCTTGGAATCCTGCTTGCCACCGTCTTCCGTGGGCTGCTCGGGCTGTTCCTCCGCCGGCTTCGCGGGTTCCTTGCGCTCGACCTGACCGGTGGCTGCCGGCGGCACGGCGTCCTGTCCCAGTGCCGGCGACGCGACCGTCAAGGCCGCGACAAACGCCAGAATAGACTTGTGTTTCATAACGTCGACCTTCATAACTGACGACCTAGCGTCCTGTCACGTTCCACATTAGCCTCGCCACTTATGGCGAGTCCCAACCGTTTCCTTCCGGTTTCCTGATCGTTTGAAGCTCATCCTTCGGACGGTTGAGATGGCTCTCGCGCGTCCCGTCCAGATCTCCGGACGCCTGTCATGCACAGGAGACAAGCGCGCGTCGTCGATTCGCACCATGTTTTGACCGGCAAGCGGCGTGAGACGTTGGGTTTAGATGTCATATAAGACGTGCGCGGGCCCTTTCGGATGGGGAGCGCCGTGCAAATCGGCAACCGGTTGAGACGTCGTATGATGGCGACACGCTTTCTTCACATATCGGCGGTTCTCACGAGCGGGGGATGTGCGTGATCGACACACGAGCGCTTATCGCAACGACAGGAGCCAGGTTCGGCGCGAAGGCCGGCGCCATCGCCGGGATCGTGCTGGCGTCGTTCGTCACATGGCCCGTCACTACGTCGGGCCAGCGTCCGTCTGACGCTGCCACGACAATCGAACCGCTCCCGTCTTTCTCGGAGCCGGCCATCTCGCCGGATCGATCCGAGATCGCAGTGGTATCTGGGGGCGACATTTGGACCGTCCCGGCCGCCGGCGGTGATGCCCGGCTGCTTGTCTCGCACGATGCGGCTGAGTCGCGTCCGCTCTACTCGCCCGAAGGCGATCGGATCGCGTTTGTCTCTGACCGGACCGGGGGCGGCGACATCTACGTGCTGACGCTGAAGACCGGCGCCCTCCAGCAGGTCACGGTCGACGATGGGCTCGAACGCCTGGACGCCTGGTCGAGGGACGGGAAGTGGCTCTACTTCTCATCGACGGGTCGCGACATCGCGGGGATGAACGACATTTACCGCGTGCGAGTTGACGGCGGGACGCCGATGCCCATGAGCGCGGACCGCTACACCGGCGAGTTCTTCGCGGCACCGTCGCCCGACGGGCAGCGCGTGGCGTTCAGCGCGCGCGGCAACAGTTCCGGACAGTGGTGGCGCAAGGGACATTCGCACCTGGACGAGTCCGAGCTCTGGGTCCTGAACACGTCGTCTGCCGCCGGGTCGAACGGCGGGTCCGCGGGCGCACCTCGCTACGAGCGTCTCACGGGGCGCGGGGCCAAGCACATGTGGCCGATGTGGAGCGCCGACGGCCGAAGCCTCTTCTACATGTCCGATGAGAGCGGCGCGCAAAACATCTGGACGATGCCAAGCGGCGGGGGCGCCGCGAAGCAGGTGACTCGCTTCACCGACGGCCGCGTGCTGTGGCCGACGATCTGGTACGACGGCCGCGCGATCGTCTTCGAGCGCGACTTCGAGGTGTGGAAGCTCGATACCGGCTCCGGTCAGGCCAGCAAGGTATCGATCGCGAAGCGCGGGCTTCCGCAGGGGCCGGCGACCGAACATGTGACGCTGAACAACCAGTTCCAGGATCTCGGGCTCTCTCCCGACGGACGGAAAGTCGTTTTCGTCGCGCGCGGCGAGATCTGGGCGGCGTCGGCGCGGGACGGCGGGGACGCCGTCCGGGTGACGCGCAGCTACGCGCGCGAGTCGCAGATCGACTGGGCCCCCGACAGCCGGCGCATCGTCTACGTCTCGGAGCGCGATGCGATCCCGCACGTGTTCCTCTACGACTTCACCACGTCGCGGGAGACGCAGCTCACCAACGGGGCGACCGGTGACGCAGCCCCGCGCATCTCTCCGGACGGCAAGTCGGTCGCCTTCGTTCGTGATGGCAAGGACCTGCGCGTCCTGGATTTGACGTCCAAGGCCGAGCGATCGCTCGCCACGGGCTATCTCAGCAGGTCTCCTCGCGGCGTGGCCTGGTCGCCCGACAGCCGCTGGGTCGCCTATCTCGGGCTCAGCGCCAAGTCGTTCCGCAACGTCTATGCCGTTCCCGCCGCGGGTGGCGAGAGCCGCGCGGTCAGCGCCCTGCCCAACGGCAACGCCAACAACATCTCGTGGAGCCCCGACGGGACCTACCTCCTCTACAACACGAGCCAGCGGACCGAAGAGGGCCAGGTCGTGCGCGTGGATCTCATCCTGCGCACGCCGCGCTTCCGCGAAGATCGCTTCCGCGATCTGTTCAAGGAGAACGAGCCTGGAAAGCCGGCGCCCGGCGAGCGGCGCGGCGGCGCCGCGGCGCCGGATCGTGACCGTGACGCCGAGCCTGCGCGCGATCCGTCGAAGCCGGTCGACATCGTCTTCGACGACATCCGCCGCCGCCTGAGCCTCCTGCCGGTCGGCGTCGACGTGACCGCGCAGACGATCAGCCCCGACGGCCGGTCGCTGCTGCTCACAGCGACGGCGGAAGGGCAGCAGAACCTCTACGTCTATTCGCTCGACGAGCTGGCCCGCGAGCCGGCGGTCGCCCGCCAGCTGACGTCGACAGCCGGCGGCAAAGCTGACGCGCAGTTCACGCCGGACAGCCGCGAGATCTTCTACCTCGAGCAGGGACGCATCACGGTCATGCCGGTCGAGACCCGCGTCGCGCGGCCCATCGCCGTGACGGCCGAACTCGACGTGGACTTCGCGCAGGAGAAGATGGAGGTCTTCCGACAGGCGTGGACCTACTTGCGCGATGGGTTCTACGACGACAAGTTCCACGGCGTGAACTGGGACGCCGTGCGCGTCCAGTACGCCCCGCGCATCGCCGGCGCGCAGACGCCGTCAGAGATGCGCCGGCTCCTCAACCTGATGGTCGGCGAGCTCAACGCGTCGCACATGGGCGTCGCGGCCGGCGGGCGCGGCGGCGGAGGCGGAGGCGGCGAGGGTCCGGCGGTCGGACGGCTCGGGCTGCGCTTCGATCGCACCGAGTACGAGCAGTCCGGGCAGCTGCGCATCAGCGAGATCGTGCCGCTCGGCCCGGTGGCCATCACCCGGCAGGCCAAGGTCGGCGACTATGTGGTCGGCGTGGACAATGTGAAGATCAGCGGGCAGACCAACCTCGACGAGCTGCTGGCGCACTCGGTGAACAGGCGCACGGAATTGTCCGTCTCGACTTCCCCCGCCGGCACCGGATCCCAGGACGCTCGTCGTGCGCCCCGTCAACCAGGCGACGGAAAAGAATCTCCTCTACCGCGAGTGGGTGGAATGGAATCGCGCCTACGTCGAGAAAGCGAGCGGGGGTCGCCTCGGATACGCGCACATGAACGACATGTCCGAAGCGGCGCTGCGCCGGTTCTACATCGACCTCGACGCCGACAACCGCATGAAGGACGGCATCGTCATCGACGTCCGCAACAACAACGGCGGGTTCGTGAACGTCTATGCGATCGACGTCCTGGCACGGCGCAGCTACCTGGTGATGACGCCGCGCGGCCTGCCAGCCGCCCCGGCGCGCAGCATGCTCGGCCAGCGCTCGCTCGAGCTCCCGACGATCCTCGTCACCAACCAGCACTCGCTGTCCGACGCCGAAGACTTCACCGAAGGCTACCGCACGCTCAAGCTGGGCAAAATCGTAGGAGAGCCGACGTCGGGCTGGATCATCTACACCGGCAGCCAGACGCTCGTCGACGGCTCGACGATACGCATGCCCCAGACACGCATCACGACGCTCGACGGCAAGACGATGGAGCTCAATCCCCGGCCGGTGGACATACCTGTGACGCGGCCGATTGGCGAAAGCCTGGCCGGTAAGGACAGCCAGCTGGATGTGGCAGTGAAGGAGTTGCTGCAGCAGCTTTCAGTCGGAAGTCGCTAGTCGGGAATCGGGAGTCACAGTCGACAGTCTCAGTCGGGAGTCGCAGGTCGGCAGTCGTCAGTCGCGATTCTCAGTCCTCGCCGGCGCGGCGTGCCACCGCTCCTTCGGCACGACTTTCAAGCCCTCCGGATCGGCCTCGTAGTTCGGGGACATGATCTGCACGCCGAACTCGTTGAAGGCGTCCAGGATGTTCTCGTGCAGCGTGCTCAAGGTCTGAAGGCGCCGCTCCGGTGCCTCAACGCACACGAGGAGCGTGTACTTCACGTAGAAGTCCTGCAGTTCGCTCTGCCGTACCTTGGGTTCGGGTGTCTTGCGGACACCGGTCGTGCGCGCCGCGGCCATCAGGAGCAGCGACTCCACCTGGCGCCAGGGCGTGTCGTAGCCGATCGTCACGCTGGTGGGCATGTAGACCCCTTCGCTGGCGAACCGCGAGTAGTTGGTCGTGGTCGCGGCCACGACAACGGCGTTCGGGATCGTGACTTCTTCGCCGCGCGGCGTCCTGATTTTGGTTGAGAGCACGCCAACCTGGGTCACCGTGCCTTCGACGTGGCCGACGTCCACGTAGTCGTTCAGCCGGAGCGCGCGCGAGTAGGTAATCATGAAACTGCTCATGATCTGGTTGACCAGGCCGCTCGATCCGAACGACAGCATGAGCCCGATGAACACGCTGGCGCCCTTGAACGCGTCGGTGCTGCTGCCCGGAAGATAGGGGTAGGCCATCACCACGGCAAAGAGCCAGAGCAGGAACGTCACGAGACGGCGCGTCGGCTGGGCGGTTTCGGGGTGCAGCCACGGCACTTCAACACTCCCCCGCTCGACGGCCTTGAAGAACAGCTGCAGCAGCCTGACGAAAAACCGCGCGATGACGAAGATGACCACGACGGTGAAGAGGGCCGGGCAGTGCCTGCACCATGTCGAGCCCCAGCTTCGACAGGGTCGCGAGCATGAACGTCCGCATCGACTCGCCCCATGGACGGGTGTACGGGAACCGGCGAAGGATGAAGGTGACCGCGGAGTACACGACGAAAAGGCTGAGCGCGATCGAGACGAGCGACACGAGGGTGCGCCAGAACTCGAACAGACGGGACGCGCGGAGCACTTCGAGCGATCCCGTGCCCGACCGCGCGAGCGTGGCTTCCGCCGAGGCGATCAAACGCCGGGCGATACGCCGGCGGCCGCGCACGATGACCAGCAGCAGGAAGGTGGCCAGGGCGAGCGCCAGTGCCGACAACACGGCGGCCCGCAGCAGCGCGGCCGGCCTCCGTGCCTCGAACGCCTCTGCCAGCGCCTGACGCAAGACGGCCGCCGCGCGCTCGGTGGCCTCGTCGAGCGTTTCACCAGACGCCTCGTCAACGTCGAGAGGAGTCAGAACAATCACCGCGCGCGGCCCGACGGTGATAACGCGGCTGCCCTCGATGGCGCGCACCGCCACGGGTCCGTCGATGCGCTGGTTCACCAGATCATCGAGGGCACGCTCGGCCGCCGCCGCGCGCTCGGACGGAGGTCGGCCCAGCACGCGCGCCCGAAGCACCGCAATCGGCCGGTTGCTGAGCGTCACGGTGGCGCTCTCACCGGAGGGCTCGATGCCGACCGACGCGGTGAAGGGCTGCGCTGCCGGCGACGGCGTGGATTGTCCGCTCGGATTGCCCTGCGCGGCGGCCCATGCCGCCGGGACAAGTACGAACAGAGTGGCCAAGGTCACAATAGCGCTGTCGAGTCGCGCAGTACCGCCTCGGCGGTCGATTGTCACAGGTAGCTCCAGACGAAATGTGGCGTGGTAGGCGAATTCTAGCTGATGAATGGCGACGACAACAGCTTCTCAGCTTCCGCATCGAGCGGAAGTACGGCTGATCCGCGCCAAAAGCAGCCGGCGACTGCCGCGGTCTGGTGGCGACGCAAACGCCGCAGGTTTCGCCGGGATCATCACGGAAAGCTCGGCGTTCAACGCAAGAGCCCTTTTTTTCTTGACGAGCTTGACGGCTGAATCGGACCCACCTAGTACGTCCACCCTGCGAAGGATGTTCCCATGAGCCGCACAGTCAGGTGGTGTTGGTCTGGCCATGGCACGGCTCGAGGTGCGAACGCCGCGGTACCCCGTTCTCCAGCCTGCAACACGTGCAGGCCGTGCGTCGATGCTCGGCCTTGTCGTGTGACGGACCTCATATACTGACCGCTGGGGGCAGTAGTGCCAGCGCAGTACCAGCCGGAACGAGGGATGCCAGGTCGCCTGGTCGATGCGGGCGGGTTGCGACTGCATCTTCACTGCATGGGGGCGGGCGGGCCTGCGGTCGTGTTCGAAGCGGCGCTCGGCGGCTCGTCCATCAGCTGGTCGCTCATTCAGCCGGAAGTGGCGCGGCTGACCCGCGCGTGCAGCTACGATCGCGCGGGTTTCGGCTGGAGTGAGGCTGGCCCGATGCCGCGAACCGCCGGACGCGTGGCGGACGAGCTGCACGTACTGCTCGATCGCGGGGGCGTGGCGCCGCCGTTCGTGCTCGTCGGCCACTCCTTCGGCGGCCTCGTCATGCGCATCTTCGCGGCGCGGCACCCGACCGAGGTCGCGGGGCTCGTGCTCGTCGACCCCGCCCATCCCGAGGACTGGGTCACACCGGCGCCGAAAGAGCAGGCGAAAATCGATCGCGGCATGCGGCTGTGCCGCAGCGGCTCGACGGCGGCGAGGTTCGGCGCCGCGCGCCTCGTGAGCGGGCTCGCGACGATTGGCCTCTTCGGCGTCGCGCGCGGGCTCGCGCGAGTCGTCAGCCGCGGAGGGCTGTCTCGCGAAGACGAAGGCATCCTGGCGCCACTCTGGAAGCTGCCTCCCGACGCTCGGAAACCCCTTCGGCGGTTCTGGACCCAGGAACGGTTCTACGACGCGCTCGGCAGCCAGATCGCCTCGATGCCGACGAGCGCGGCCGAAACGCTCGACGCCGGCGCCGGCGGATTCGGCGACATTCCGCTCGTCACCATTTCATCCACGGACCCCGGCGACTACCGCCTCCGCCAGCAGGACGCCCTCGCGGCCCTCTCCCGCCGCGGCCGGCACATCGTCGCCTCGAACAGCGGGCACTGGATCCCGCTCGATCAACCACAAGCCGTCATCGACGCCATCCGGGAGGTGCTGGCCGAGACGAACGAGTACGGAAAACTTTCACCACAGAGTTAGCGGAGTAAACAGAGACTTGAACGTGGGGCTCGTCAACCAGCCGGAGTTCTCCGCTAACTCCGCTGCCTCGGGGTGGGGTTCCTCTGTTCGCTCCGTGCCCTCCGCTCACTTGGCGCGCATGCGGGGCTCCTTACACAACCGCCTTGCGGAGGATCCGAATCAGCGTCGCGATCGGTTGCCCGTCCAGGCTGACGATCCCGCGGAGCACGTAATCGCCGGGCGGCAGCTGACCGATTGGCACGACACCGGTCGCCCGGCGGCGATCGGCCTTCTCGTTGGCCACGATCGCGCCAGGCACGCGCACGAGCGCTGGACCGTCTTCGCTGGCGGAGAGTTCCAGCACCACCGACAGCGTTCCGGCGGGGGCCAACCCCTGCATCTCGAAACTGCCGTTGGCCGTCGGCTCGAGGACAAACTGCAGCTTCGGCACAAAACTGCGTTCGTAGGAGACGCCGAGGACCATCGTGCTGAACGTCAGGCCGCCGGCCGTCACGGGCTCGGTTACGACTTCGTAGTCGGCTGACCCGCGACGGCCCGTTGTATCGATTGCCGCCACCCTCAACCGGTAGCGCCCCGGAGATGCGAGGCCGGCGGAAGTCACGGGCATCGAGCCCAGCTCGCGCGCGTTGGCCGTCCACTGCGCGACGAGCCGCCCCCGCTGATCGATCAGGCCGAACGCCGCCGACTCGAACACCACCGATCGATCGAGCGGCTCGACGAGCGCGACGACCGTGAGCTTCGCGTCGCCGGGATTCGGCGACGACAGTCCGACTACGCGGAGAGGCAGGTCCGGGTACGACTTGCCGTCGCGCAGCATGGCCTGAGGCGTCAACGCGGGCTTCCGGCCGTCTGCCTTGGCAATCGTGACGTTCGGCAGCGCCTTCACCCTGGTGCCGGCGCGGGCAACGCTGAATTCGACGCGATGCTGCGCGCCGTTTTGCTCGTTCGGCCGCGGTTCGAACCCGACCAGATAGTAGCCGGCGCTCTCGCGCGTGATTCGTGCGAACGCGCTGCGATCGGTCGGCGTCAGCCGCAGCAGCACTCCGCTCGTCACGCCGGCCAGGCTTTCGATCCCCGCCAGCTCCTCGTCGGAGCTGCGAAACCGGCTCGCGGTCGGATCGGCAAAGGCATTCCTGGCCGAATCAATCACGAGATCGTCGGGTTTGACGACATACACGTTCGCGCGCGCGAGCACGGCCGCGGTTCCGACCGCGTCGTAGTGTACCGACCGGATCTCGCACGGACCGGGCGCGCCCGTCATCGGCGCATCACGCCTCGGCAGCAGCATGCCGGAAGAGATGAAGATGATCGTCTTCGGACCTTCGAGGTCGGCGAGACCCGACAGATGATCCGCCAGCGCGGTGAGCGTGCTGCGCGTGCGGCACCCTTTCTCCGAGTCCGTCGTCTGCTGCGACGCCTGACCGGTGATCGTCGGGAGAGTCTTCAGCACGCGCTCGTGACTTCTCGTCGGCTCGACGAGGATGCCGCCGTAGGGCATGGTCACGAGCCCGACCCAGTCGCGTGGCGAGAGGCCGGTGACAAACTCCGCAGCCGCGCCGGTGGCCTGCTGCGCGACGTTCGCGCGAATCGAATCGGTTTCGAGAATGATGACGACCGTGCGCCCTGAATCGTCGAGCGCATTCGTGCCAAAGGGCGACGGCAGCCGCGTCGCGGGATCCTGACTCCGAGGCGGACGAATTGGAACGATCGGATGTCGCGGGGCCGGCCGTCGATCTTGAGCGTGACGTCGCTCGCGGCCAGATCGGTCACGGGCTGGCCGTCCTGCGACAGCGCGAGAAAATCCAGCCTGACGAGATCGACGGCGGCGCGGAAGGGTTCGGTCTGCGGCGCCTGGCCGGCGCCAACTCCGGCGGTCGCAGCCAGGGCCACGAGGCCGGGGATCAGGAAACGACCGGCCAGCCCGGCGAGCATGAGCGAAATGATACTACGGCCAACGGATCGGTCCGGACGCCCGATGAACACGAGTCTCATCCGGGGGACTTTGTCCCCCGGACCCCCTTACACGCTCGCTCGCGGGGACCCCGACGCCCCGCTCCGCTCGCGTGGCTCACTCGCTGCCGCTCGTTCGCGCTATTTGAGACAGCTTGTAGGCGAAATCCAAGGATCCATCGTGAACATCGTGTCATTGTGGCCATCGCGGCGGAACAAGTTGTCGCCTGAATGTTCGGTCGCTCTATCCCCAGCGTTAGGACTAACTGACGGGTTACACCACGAGCTGGGAGGAGCATGTGCGTGTCCGATTTCAGAACAGCGAGGGGCTGGTCTTCTTATCGGCGGACCAGGCCACCGGTCACCATCGATGCCGGCGTGCTGGCGGACGACGAACGCCGGGCGCTCGAGCAGCTCGTGACCGAGGCGCGATTCTTCGACCTTCCGGAACGAATCCCGGCGCCGCGCGGCGCGCGGGACTCCACCTGTCACATCACCATTGAGGCCGGCGGGCGGCAGCACTCGGTCTCAGTCAGCGGCCCGGTCCAGGGGCCGGCGCTGCAACGGCTCATCGACAGGCTGCAGCAGCTTGGACGTCAAAGGGTGAGGTCCGAAGTCTGAAGGGGTAAGACCTACTTCAGACTTCGAACGTCAGACTTCAAACTTTCTGTCGGCCTCTCCATAGCCCACATCCCGCGTCCATACGTCGCGATCACGATGACGTTGTCCCGCCCGTGCACCTGAAGGTCGGACACCTGCGTCGACGGCAGGTTACCGCCGAGCACCTGCCACCGACGCCCGCCGTTGGTGGTGATGAAAGCGCCAAAGTCGGTTCCGAGATACAGGACGTTCGCGTTGGTTGGATCCTCGCGAATCACGTTGACCGGCCCGGCCGGCACGTTGGCGACGATGCTGGTGAACGTCCTGCCGTTATCGGTCGACTTGTAGATGTAGGGCGCGAAGTCGTCGTCTTCGCGGCCGCGCAGCGTGACGAAGATGGTGCCCTCGGCATGACGTGACGGCACGATGCGCGACACCCATTTGCGCGACGGGCATGGACGACGTCAAATCGGTCCAATTCTTTCCACCGTCCATCGTGATGTGGAACCGGCCATCGTCGGTCCCCGCATAGAGCACGCCTGCTTTGGTGGGCGACTCGGCAAGGGCGACGATCGTCAGGTGCGGAATGGCGCTCGAGCTCTTTAGCAGCATCTGCGCGGGATCGTTGCTGGTCAGGTCGGAACTGATGACGTTCCCAACTGTCTCCGCGATTCGTGGAGCGGAACACGAACTGGAACCCGACATAGACTGTGGCCGGATCGTGCTGCGAGGTAATCACCGGAGCCATCCACTGCGCCCGTAGCTCGGGTTCACCCTCTTTCGCTGGCGGCCGGATATTCGTGACGCCCGCCCGGCCGCGGCCGCGGCCCTGTGCCGGCTCCCCGGCCGGAGCCGCTCCACGCCCGGCGGCCGAAGCCGCGACATCTTCCCGCGTGAAGTTCCCGTAGAAGCCGTGCGAGTAGACGATGTCGTTGTTGCCGCGCTCGATCGCGTGATGAGATCCCTCACCGCCAGGCGCATTCGACCAGGCGACCGCCGGGATCCTGTCGCGTCCCTTGCTCACATCGACCGTGCCGCGCCGGCTCCCGTAGTCCTGTATCGACCCGTAGGCCCAGATCGGCGTGCTGTCGTCGAGCGTCACGTTGTAGAACTGGATGCCGCCCGCCGCGACGTCGTAGGTCCAGGTCTTGCCGGCATCTGCCGAGCGATAGAGCCCGCCATCGTTGGCGTTGTAGAGCACAGCCGGATTCGCCGGATCGATCCAGAGCCCGTGATGGTCGCCGTGCATGCCGCGCAGCGACGTGAAAGTCTTGCCGGAATCGCGCGACACGTTGAGGCCGAGGCCAAGCGTGTAGATCGTGTTCTCGTCGGCCGGGTCGACGCGGATCTGTCCGAACACCCAGCCGTAAGTGCCGGAGTGGCCAATCATGAAGTCGTTTGTCTCGGAGACCTTGCGCCAGGTCCCGCCCTTGTTGTCGGACCGGTAGACCTCCGCGGCCTTGATGCGGGCCTCGAAGATCGGACGCGTATAGGCATCGCGCTCGCCTTCGCGGGCGGGCCGTCCGGGCTCGTAGTTGTCGACAAAGGCGTAGACGACGTTGGGATTGGAGCGCGAGGCATCGATGCCGATCCTGCCGCGGAATTGCGCGGCAGGCAGCCCGTCGTTCGCCTCGGTCCACGTCTTCCCGCCGTCGGTCGTCTTCCAGATTCCGCCCTCCGAGTATCCGGGCTCCGTGCGGGGATCGCTCCATTTACGGCGTACGCGCTGCCACATGGCGGCGTAGAGCGTATTGGGGTCGGCGGGATCCATCACGAGATCGATCGCGCCCGTGCGCGGACTGCGATAGAACACCTTCTGCCACCTCCGGCCGCCGTCGGACGTCTTGAACACGCCGCGCATGTCGTTGTCGGTCCACTCGTGCCCGGACGAGGCGACGTAGACCACGTCAGGATTCGTGGGATGCACGACGATGCGGGCGATCGTTTGCGTGTCGGTCAGGCCGGAGTGTGTGAAGGTCCTGGCGCCGTCGGTCGACTTGTAGATGCCGACGCCCGCCATGGAGGCACGGAACAGGTTCGCTTCGCCTGTGCCAACCCACACGATATCGGGATTCGAGGGCGCGACCGCGATGTCGCCGATGCTGGTTGACGCCTGGTGCTCGAAAACGGCTTGCCACGAGGCGCCGTTGTCGTCAGTTTTCCACATGCCGCTCGTCGCATACGCGGCGTAGATGCGCCGCGCGCCGTTCTTATCCGCGACGGCGATGTCGGTCGCGCGCCCGCTGATATTGGTGGGACCGAGCGGCTGCCACGCGATCCCGCGATACGGAGATGACTCGCGCATCGAGCGATAGGAATCGTAGGCCGTGCGGAGGTATTCGGCGTCTGCTTTCTGGCTTTGCTGGGCCCGCACGAGCGGCGCGGGCAGCGACACGACGAGCGCACACAGCGCGGGAACCAGAGCGAAGGCGGCACGCTTCAGAATCATGCCTGAAAGCGTATCACCGCCCGACGGGTCATTTCTTCTTGCGGCTGCCTGATGCTCGCGTGGCGGCGAACACTTTGATGCGGGGCCACGCATCACGGAGCAGGTCGCGGGTCTCCTCGTAGGTGAGGCGGCGCAGCGCCTGCTTGTACTTCAGCCAGCAGAGGCGCCGGCCTTCCCGCTCCTTGCCCGCATCGGTGGTTCGGACGACGAAGTACGTCACACGATAGGCATTGTCGCCAAACTCGAAGGACATCCTGCCGGCCGCGCCGACGACCTTGCCCTCGATGCCGGCCTCCTCGCGAGCTTCGCGGACGGCCGCCGCTTTCAGCGTTTCTCCCGACTCCACGTGACCCTTTGGAAAGATCCAGTTGTCGGGATTCCGCCGCGCCGTCACCAGCAGAATCCGAGGCCCGGCCTTTCCGTTTCGCACGATGATGGCGCCAGCCTGCTTGAACTTGGCCATGGACTCTAGCCGCTGACAACACGGGCTCCCCGGACCGTGCTCATGAGAGACCCTCGATGTCCGGCATGTCCGGGCAATTGTAGCAAGCCTCGACTCCCGGACCACTCGGCGAGCTTGCCGAGCGCCGTTCGATGCCTCATGCTGATGGCATGAGACTCCCGGTCCATTTGCTGGCGGCGATCGCCCTCTGCCTCCCGGCCGCCGCTCCTGCCAACAACCCGCCACTGCGCGTCGTCGAATCCATCGATCTCACGCAGTATTCGGGCCGGTGGTACGAGGCCGCCAGGCTGCCCAACAAGTTTCAGAATCAATGCACGGGTGACGTCGTCGTCCACTACGCTCTGCGGGATGACGGGCGCCTGGACGTCGTCAACCGATGCCGAACCGCGCCTGGCAAGGTGGATGAAGCGCGGGGCATCGGGCGCAAGGCGGGCGACGGCACAAGCAGCTCGAGGCTGGAAGTGCGGTTCGCGCCGGCCATCCTGTCGTTTCTTCGCTCGGTGTGGGGCGACTATTGGATTATCGGGCTCGGCCCCGAGTATACGTGGGCCGTCGTCGGAACACCGAGCCGGGAGTACCTCTGGATCCTGTCGAGGACTCCCCAGATGAGCGCAACGAGCTATGACCGGGCGATCGAGATTGCGCGGGCCAACGGATTCGACGTGAAGAAGGTGGTCAAGACGACCAACAGCGACCGGGCTCAGTGAGCCGCAACGCCTACGGGACAGGTCACGCCCGTGCCGCCTAGCCCGCAGTACCCGTCGGGATTCTTCGACAGATACTGCTGGTGATAGTCCTCGGCGTAGTAGAACTCGGATGCCGGCAGGATCTCGGTCGTGATGGCGCCGAACCCGCGCTTCGACAGCTGCTCCTGAAACGTGTCGCGCGATCGGAGCGCGGCGTCGCGCTGGGCATCGTCGAAGACGTAGATCCCCGAACGGTATTGCGTGCCGGTGTCGTTGCCCTGGCGCATCCCCTGTGTCGGGTCGTGATGCTCCCAGAACGTCTTCAGCAGCGCATCGTACGAGATCTTCTTCGGATCGAACACCACGAGCACGACTTCGTTATGCCCGGTCATGCCGCTGCAGACTTCGCGATACGTCGGGTTCGGCGTCAGCCCGGCGGCATAGCCGACCGCTGTCGAATAGACGCCCGGCAGCTGCCAGAACTTCTTCTCGGCTCCCCAGAAGCACCCCATCCCGAAGATCGCACGCTCGAGCCCGGCCGGAAAGGGCGGTGACAAACGGGCGCCGTTGACGTGATGGGTCGCAGGGACCTCCATGCGCTCTGCGCGGCCGGGGAGGGCCTGTTCCTTGGTCGGCATTCTCAGCTTGCTGAACATGATTGCCTCAGTTTCCCACAGTTTGGACGCTGGGAGGACGCCTCGGGGTTCAGAGGCGCCTCAATTGGGAGGGAGTAGGAGGAAGTAAAGCGCGGCGCGACCAGCCTTCGTTCGTCTTCGTTCGGCTCCGTTTCTTCATGTTGAACCCGTTGCCTTCGTCGGCCTCCGCCAACGCTTATCGCCCCCCCGCCGGCAAGATGTCGAGCATCCGGCGGAGGTTGCTGTCGAGGTCATCCGCTCGCATGTCGAGCAAGGAACGGGTCAGTGCGGGCAACTGGGGGGTGTCGGCGCCGGTGGCTCGAGACATGACGCCGGAGTCGGGATCCCACCGCAAAGCCACGGCGGAGTCGCGGGCAGCCCCGGCGGACCAGGCGCGAATGTTACGGCGCGTTTCCTCGAACCACGGCGCGGTGCAGCAACTGAGCGCGCGCGGCGAGATGATGAAGACGCGGTCCCGCAAGTCGGTGCGCTGGAATGGTGGCCGGACGGCGAATGGCAACGCCCACTCCCAACTCCGCCCGGGCGCACCGATGATGATCAGGCTTCCCTCTGGCGCGGAGAGCGCAACGCTTCGCACGTCGCGCACGACCTGGTGCGAAACCGCGGCCATGGTGCGCCACTCCTGCACGGATCGAGACAGCGGCACGAGGTAGAAGACCAGGACGAGGAAAGCCCCGGCGGCAACTGCACGATGCCACGCCTGGCTCGGCCGGAATCGCCAGGCCGCTTCGAGCACAATGCCAAGCACGATTGCCCAGCCGACGGCCGCGAGGTACACGTGCCGCGGCGAGTGGTAGCCGGCCACCGCGATCGGCAGCACCCCAATCGCCCACCAGATCGGGCCGAAGTAAAGGAGCCGTCTCCCCGGACCGGCTGAACCCGACCGGTCCGCGCTGCCGCGGGTTGCCAACCACACGGCGACGACGACGGCCAGCGCAATCGCGGCAACGATCGACGGCACGTTCCAGTCGCCCGCCACGACGTGTCTGACGTGACGTCCGAGCAGGATGCGAAAGTCCTCGAGCCCACGCGCGTTGAGCGACCCCTCGCGCGCTACCTGACCGAAGAGCAGATAACGCAGCCAGAGATACGCCGCGGTCATCAGCGCGAACGGCACGTACGGGCGGAGGAACGCGACAGGGGGAAGAATCCGGCGCCGCCCGACAATCACGTCGTAACCCGCGAGTGTCGCCACCATCGTGATCGTGTTCTGCTTGGTGAACAGAGCCATGAAGAACAAGATGAGCGACCAGATGTAGAGCCGATGCGACGCCTCCCGCCGGAAGCCCACGTAGGCGAGAAACGACGCGAGATAGAAGAGCGCCGGCATCGAGTCGACGCGGCCGGTAATCCACGCGACGCTCTCGGCATGCACCGGCAGCAGCACGAAGACGAGGCCCGCGAACATGGCCGCAGGCACGCCAAGGGCCGCCGCGCGCAACGCGATGGCCATCACCAGCAGGCCGTTCGCGGCGTGAATGAGAATGTTCAGCGCGTGGTGCAGGGTGGGCGACACCGGTCCGCCGAGCGCGGTCAGCTGGTATGACAGCGCTGGAAAGGGGCGGACTTCATCCGGCACGTATCCCCAGATGCCGTCCATCCAGGAGCTCGCGAACCACCGCGGAAAGTACGAAAAGGGCTTCTGCGCGAGTAATTGCACGACCCCAAAGTCGTCGCGGACGAAGTAGTCGGAGATGGTGACGATGTAGGGCAAGATCGCGGCGACCGCGACAATTACCCACGGGGTCAGGCCCGTGGGCGCCCACTGAGTCGGACCCCTGGTGAACACCGCGGCGCCGTCGTAGTCAGGCCGGCCACCATTCAAGACCGGCTCCCACCGGAAAACCGGTACTTGATGATGAGGCCGATCATCCGGAAGCCCGTGTTGAGCGTTCCCTTGAGGTTGCCGGTGATTTTCGACTCGCCGATCCGGCCGCGATAGTTGACCGGCACCTCGATGATCCTCAGGCGCCGCTTCAGGGCCAGAATCACCATCTCGGGAAGAAAGTGCGAGCCGCCGACGGTGAGATCGCCGCGGATCTGATCGAGCGCCGCCCGATGCGTGAGGCGCAGCGTGCAGCCGCAATCGCTGAGCGACGGGCCGCCGTAGAGGAACTGAATCATCTTGGCGACGGTCCAGTTCCCCATCCGGAGAAACCATCCCATGTTCGCCTGGTCCCACACCAGCTCGCGCGTCGTCCGCGTGCCGCAGACCATGTCGAAGTCGTCGGCGTAGGCAAGGAGCTTCAGGACGTCCCTGCCGATGAACGTGCCGTCGGGTTCGGCGAGGATGACGATGTCGCCCGTGGCCTCGCGGATCCCGCGCTGCAGGGCATGACCGTAGCCCTGGCGGCTCTCCTGCACTACGCGCGCGCGCGTCTGCCGCGCTTCCTCGGCGGTGCGATCGCGAGAGTTGTTGTCGACGACGATGACCTCGTCGACGACGTCAGGGACGAAGAAGTCATCGACCGCGGGCCGGATGTAGCCCTCCTCGTTGTACGCGGGGAGCACGACGCTGATGGTTTTGGAGCCGTGCATCAGGTCTGCCAGCTCGGCGGCAGGTTCTTCGTCACTTCGATGTCCTTGAAGGATGTACCGGACCGGGCGCCCTGCTGTTTCACCCAGGCGGCCATCGCGCGCAATCCGTCGTCGAGCGATGTCGCGTCGCGATGCCCAAACACGTCCCGGATCTTGTCATGGCTCGAGTGCGCGTTGTGGACTTCGTGTCGCGCCGGAAGATGCCTGACGCGGGGCGCGACGCCCATCGCCGCCGCGACGCGCCCGGCGAGCTCGTTGAGCGGCCACGGCTGGTCCGCGCCCACGTTGAACACCTGATTCCACGCGCGCGGCTCGTCGATGGCCGCCGCCATGACCGGGGCCACGTCGTCGATGTAGCTGAAGGCCCGCGTCTGCGTCCCGTCGCCGAAGATGGTCATCGGCTGATCCTGCAGGATCTGGTTCATGAAGATGCCGACGACGTTGCGATAGCGATCGGCGATGTTCTGCCGCGGACCGTAGACGTTGTGCGGCCGGAAGATCATGTAGTCGAGGCCGAACATCGTGCGGCTCGCGGCCAGCTCGCGCTCGACGGCGTACTTGGCAATCCCGTAAGGATCTTCGGGCTCGGGGATCGTCTCTTCGGTCATCGGCACGATCGAGCTCCGGCCGTACACCGCGATCGAGGAGGTGAAGACGAAGCCTTTCACGCCGGTGTTGATGGCAGCGTTGATCAGGTTGACGCTGCCGATGACGTTGTTGGTGTAGTTGAACCGCTTGATGAAGTGGCTCAGTCCCTCGGCGGCATAGGCGGCGAGGTGATAGACGTAGTCGAACCGCCCCTCGGCGAAGATGCGGTCGACCGCCGCGTGGTCGGTGACGCTGCCCTTGATGAAGCGGGCGGCCCGCGGCACGTTGTCGGAGAAGCCTCCGCTGAGGTCGTCGAGGACGGTGACCTCGTGGCCGCGCGTCAGGAGCGCCTCTGACACGTGTGAGCCGATGAAGCCGGCTCCGCCCGTCACCACGACGCGCATCATCGAGGCGCCATCCTACCATGCGGCCAAAATCCAACCGCTTGAACCCAATTTCCCGGAGAACTCTTGTAGTTCGTCACACCACTCGTCACATTGTCGTTCACCCCACCGCGAATTCACCTAAATTCAAACCTCAGTCTGTGGCACCGGCGTTGCTGCTGCAGCGATCCGTCCCATTCCACTGTCGAAGCATTTGGGACGACTGAGTAATTCGCAAGACTTGGAGAAGCAGAATGAAGAACTTTCAGATGGCGTGGAGTGGCGCCCTGCTGGCGCTCTTTCTGATTCTGGCGTGCGCGGCGCCGGCAAGCGCCCAGACAACGCTGGGACGAGTGAGTGGCTCGGTTCTCGACTCGTCAGGCGCGGCGCTACCTGGAGCAACGATTACGCTGACGAACGAAAACACGAACCAGGTCCAGACGACGGTCGCCGGCGACAACGGGACCTACGCCTTCCCGCAGGTTCCTGTCGGCAGCTACAAAGTGGAGTTCACGCTGCAAGGCTTCAAGACCGCCTCGTTCACGAAAGTGACGATTGGCGTCGGTCAGGAGTACTCGCTGACTCCGCGGCTGGAGCTTGGTGCGATGTCCGAGCAGGTCGAGGTCTTCGCGGGCGCGTCGCTCGTTTCGACGACGTCGCCTGAAGTGAGCGCCACGATCCTTCAGAAACAAGTGCTCGACATTCCGCTCGCGAACCGCGACATCACGAACCTCATCAAGCTGCAGGCCGGCGTGCCGGCGATGACCAATCGCGCGAACACGACCATCAACGGCGGCCGCCCGACGTGGACCACCGTGACGCTCGACGGCATCAACATCCAGGACAACTTCATCCGCACCAACTCGCTCGACTTCCTGCCCAACCGTCCGACGTCCGACAACGTCGCGGAATTCTCGATCACGACATCGGTTTCTGGCGCAGACACGGCGGGCGGTGCCACCACGGTGCGGATGATCACGCCGTCGGGCACGAACCGGTTCTCGGGCAGCGTGTTCGAGTTCAACCGCGACGCGAAGTTCGCAGCGAACTCGTTCTTCAACAACGCCGCCACCCCGTCGGTTCCCAAGCCGGATCTGAGCCGTCATCAGTTCGGCGGCAGGCTGGGCGGGCCAGTCCTGCGCGACAAGGCGTTCTTCTTCGGCTACTACGAAGGGTTCCGGCAGAAAACGCAGCCGGCGCAGAACCTCACCATTCCGGCCAACGCCGACCTCCTCGATGGTGTGTTCCGGTACGTCAGCCCCAGCGAGACGGCCGTGAGATCGGTGAACGTTCTTCAGCTCACGGGACTAACGGTCGACCCGGCGCTTCGAGCTGAGTTTCTCGCGAAGATTCCGGCGGCGTCGAACGTCAACAACTACGACGTCGGGAATTCGACGACCACCCGCATCCTGAACACGGCCGGTTACCGGTTCAGTCAAACCGACGTGAACGATCGCGATCAGTACGGCTTCCGCGGTGATTTCGCGCTCACGGACCGCCACCGGTTCGAGGGCGTGTACAGCTACTTCAAGGAAGTCGACGACCGGACAGATCTGGATTTCGTCAGCCCGGAGCCGCTGGTCTACACGAGCTCCGACGTGCACCGGTTCTCGCTGGCGTGGCGCTGGCTCAACAGCTCCAACTTTCAGAACGAGCTGCGAGGCGGAGCGAACCTGGCGCCGGCCCACTTCCTGACGGACTGGCAGTTTCCCAGCAACCTGTACACGACCGCGCTGCAGATCACGAACCCGATCAGCGGCAGCAACTTCGCCGTCAACGGCACGGCGTTCCTGGCGCAGGGTCGCTACACCAACACGTATCAGATCGGCGACAGCGCGAACCTGATGCTCGGAAGCCATCAGCTCCTGATGGGTGGCAGCTGGCAGCGCAACCACGTCAACCCGTACAACTTTGCGGGGCAGTACCCGCAGGTGACCTTCGGCTTCAGCTCGGCAGCGCCGGCGGGACTGGCGCTGACAACAGACAAGTTCCCGGGAGGCATCTCTGCGGCCGAGCTTGCAAACGCGAACGCCCTGGCCAGCTGGCTCGCGGGGACGGTGTCGTCGGTGGCGCAGACCTTCCAGGTTGAGAATCAGACCTCCGGATTCGTGGCGGGTATTCCGTCGAACGAAAACTACACGCTCGACAACATCGCCGCCTACGTGCAGGACAACTGGCGGTGGAAGCCCAACTTCACGATCCGCGGGGGACTCAAGTGGGAGTATTACAGTCCGCTCAAGGAGGACGACAATCTCGGCTTCCTGCCGATTCTGAACGGATCGTTCAATGACGTGATGCTGAATCCGTCGACGGCTGTGACGTTCGTCAACGGCGACTTCTATAAGAAGGACCTCAACAACTTCGGTCCGACGGTCGGGTTCAACTGGGACGTCACGAGAGACGGCAGGACGGCTGTCCGCGGCGGCTACTCGCTCACGTTCGTCAACGAGGAGACCGTCACTGTCGGCCGGGCGGCCGCGCGCGGCAACGCGGGGCTCACGACGGCGGCGGCCACGCCGCCGGTGTTCACCACGGTGTCAGCGGGAGTTCCCGTCATCCCGACGCCCACATTCCTGTCGACGCGTACGCTGGCGAATCAGCTCGCGGTGAACCCAGCTGGCGCGCTCTGGGGTATCGACCCCGACATCCGGTCGCCATACGTGCACCAGGTGAGCTTTGGCGTGCAGCGCGAGCTGCCCTGGTCGATGGCGGCGGAGGCTCGCTACGTCGGCACATTCGGACGCGAGATCTGGCGCGGCACCGACTACAACCAGGTGCAGCTGAGCCCCGAGTTCCTTGCGGACTTCAACCGGGCGCGGTCGAACGGCTTCCTTGCGCAGCAGGCAGGCCTGGCGTTCAACCCGAACTTCAATCCGGCGGTGCCCGGCAGCCAGCAGCTCACGGTGCTCCCGAGCTTCGGGACCAACTTCCTGACGAACAACACGGTCCTCACCAACCTGCAGACGAATCAGGTCGGCGCTCTGGCCGACTTCTACACCCAGCAGCCGGCGTCAGCGGCGATGGCGCGGTCGACTTTCTTCCAGAACCCCGGCATCTACGCGTCGCAGGCGATCGCGAACGGCGGCTTCAGCGATTACCACTCGCTGCAGTTCGAGCTGCGCCGCCAGTTCCGGAACGGCGTGTTCGGCCAGATCAACTACACCTGGGCGGACTCGGAGACCGATTCGGCCGGCACCGCGCAGAACCGCTTCGAGGCGTTCCTCGACAACTTCCGTCCCGAGCTCAGCACGGGTCGCTCGGTCTTCCACGTCACGCACGTGGTCAACGCCAACGCGATCTACGAGCTGCCCTTCGGCAAGGGGAAGCGATGGTTCAACTCGAGCAGCTTCGCCGACGCCATCGCCGGCGGCTGGCAGATCGCGTCGATCGTCGCGTGGCAGAGCGGATCTCCGCTCAGCATCACGTCAACGCGGGGAACGTTCAACCGCGCGGGCCGGTCGAATTGTCTGAATGGCGATCCGATTGCGTGCAACACCGCGTTCAGCACGCTGTCGGTCGACGAGATCAAGGCGCTCCTCGGCATTCACAAGGTCGAGAATCGAATCTACTGGATCGATCCGAAGGTCATCGACGCCAGCACCGGGCGTGCCGTGGGCGCCGACAACCTGGCCAACTCCGGGTTCGCGGACCAGGTCTTCTTCAACCCGGTGGCGGGAGAAGTCGGCAACGTGCCGATTCTGACCTTCGACGGGCCGTCGCAGTTCCGCGTTGACCTCGCGCTCTCGAAGCGAATCCGGTTCACGGATCAGCACCGGATTGAGGTGAAGGGTGAGGCGTTCAACCTGACCAACACCCCGAGCTTCTTGCGCGGCGACATGGACATCAACAGCGCGACCTTCGGCCGGATCACTCAGGTGAACGTCGCCTCGCGCGTCGTTCAGTTGTCGTTGAGGTACGAGTTCTAGAAAAGCATCAGGGATCAGGGGCCAGGGATCAGAGAGCGGGGGAAAAGCGACGCAGGGCTCACCCCCGATCCCTGATCCCTGATCCCTGATTACTACTCCTGCGCGAGCGTCAGGAACACGAGCACCGCGATAATCGCCAGCAGCACGAGCAGCGCGATCTTCCAGAAGCTCTTCGGATACTCGCCCGCCATCCGTCCCGTCACGCCGTTGACGACGACTTGGTACGCCTTGGCGCCGAAATTGTAGGTCAGCAGCCAGACGGGCACGAGAATGTGTTTGAAGGTCCGGCCCGAGTACACCGGGTGGATCTGCAGATTGCGGTACGTGTCGCCGGGAATCTGCGCGGCGCACATCGACGTCAGCTTCGCGGCCATCGCATCTTCAGATCGCTTGGCCGCATCGAAGAGGACGATCTGGTAGTGCTCCACGACAAAGCCCGACAGAAACGCCGTGTCGTACGGCCTCAGATCCTTCGTCGGAAACGGCTCGACCTGCGCGAGCAGCGCGTGCGAGACGCCGCGCGTCCCGGGCACCGGCTCATCGTCGAAGAAATGCTGCACTTCGCCCGACGCGGGCACCCAGCGCACGTGCCGGACCTGACGCGTGCGGGTACGCCCACCCTCCCGATAGGTTTCCGTCGTGTAGTAGTAGTGGCCGGCGTCGGCGTCCCACGGGCAGACGACCTGCGCGTCGAACGTCCAGTAGGGGATGTAGACGCCATGCACGCGATCGACGAGAGCGCGGCTCTTCAGCTTGCCAGGCGCGAGCCACTTGCTCGCGTACCACTTCCGGATCTGCTCGCGCACGCTCGAGTCCGTGACCGTGAACGGCAGCAGGCTCTGCGGGCGGATAGGGGCCTTGATCTCGGTGTAGTCGACGAGCGCGGGCGAACCGCAGAAGTCGCAGTTCTGCCCCACGCGCTCGGGGTCGAACACCGAGACGGCCTTGCAGCTCTGACACTGAACCGTCCGCTTCTCGGCCTGCCAGCCGCGCTCCTCGTCGGGCAGCTCACGAAGCGCCTTGGCGAGATCGAGCTCCTCGATCGCGCCGGTGGCGGCATTGACGGTGAAGGGCGCCGCCGAGCCGCAGAACGGACAAACGAGGACCTGCTTTGCTGGATTCCACTGCGCCTGCGCCCCACAGGCTGCGCACGGGAACTTGTCGAGAGCGGAAATGTCGGGCATGACGGGAGTCGGGCTCTAGGCTCTAGGCTCTGGGCTCTTGGCAAGAGCTTCGAATACTTGGTCCAGGGTTTTGCTAAAGCCTAAAGCCAAGAGCCTAAAGCCGCGGCCCCCTATTTCGCCAAATACTCGTCGAGCGCGCTGCGCTTGATGCGGTACGCGGCGCCGATCTTCTTGGCGGCGAGCTCGCCCGACTCGATGATCGTCATGACGTCGGCTTCCGACACACCCAGCGCCTTGGCGGCGTCCGCCGGGGACAGCAGGTCGGGAAGCGCCACCGCAATCGTCGCCGCCGAGGCAGCCGCCGCGCCCGGCATGCCCTGCTGCTGCATGATCTGCTGGGCGATCGACAGGCCAACGGCGAGCTCCGTGGCCGCCCCACCCGAGCCGCCGCCCTTCTCCATGCCCTGGGCCATCTGGAACTTGACGTAGTCGTTGAGGTTGCCGACCGCGGCCATGCTCGACCGCTTGTCGATCGCGGTTTCGACTTCCGGCGGCACCGACACGTTCTCGACGATGAAGCTGGCAATCTCGAGCCCGTACTTCGCGGCGATGACCGGATTGATGAGCGGCAGCAGCGCCTCGCCGAGCTCGGTGTAGCGGCTGGCGACATCGAATACCGGAATGTTCGCGGACGCCTGCGCGTCGGCGAAGACGCTGACGATGCGCGAGCGCATCGTATCGGCGAACTCGTCGAGGCGGAAGTTCTGGTCCGACCCGGCCACTTCCTTGAGGAAGAGCTTCGGGTCGATGATCCGGAAGTCGTAGGTCCCGAACGCGCGGACGCGGACGATCCCGAGATCGTTGTCGCGCATCATGATCGGATTCGCGGTGCCCCACTTGTTGCCGGTGAACAGCCGCGTGTTCAGGAAATAGACGTCGGCCTTGAACGGCGAGTTGAAGCCGTACTTCCACGACTTGAGCTTGGTCAGGACCGGGATGTTGTCGGTCGTCAGCGTGTGCTTGCCCGGCCCGAACGTGTCGCCGAACTCGCCCACGTAGATGAACTGCACCTTCTGCGACTCGCGGACGATGAGCTGCGCCCCGTTCTTGATTGCCTTGTCATCGTCTGGAAAGCGGAACGAAAGCGTGTCGCGCGAGTCATCGGTCCACTCGATGATGTCGATCAGCTCGCCCTTGATGAAGTCCATCAGGCCCATAGAAACCTCTGAAAGTTTGAAGTCTGACGTTTGAAGTCTGAAGTGGCTAGGTCAGAAGTACGAAGTTTGAAGTTGAAGTTTGAAGTTCAAGGTCGAAGCAGTTGCCCTTCCGCGACTGGGCTGACCGCTGATAGCTGACAGCTGAAAGCTCCATTCAGCGCTATTCTAAGCCATCCATGACCCCAGACGCCTCGGGATTGCATTGCCCCAACTGCGGCGCGGCGGCCGAGCCGGCGGCCGGGCGCTGTCCGTATTGCCAGGCGCGGCTGGCCACGGTCAGCTGTCCGTCCTGCTTCACGCTTGGCTTCGAGGGCGCGGCGTACTGCCACAAGTGCGGCGCGGCGAGAGTCAGGCGCCAGGAAACCGACGCGGCCGCGGCGTGCCCGGCCTGCCGGAGCGGGCTTCATCGCGTCGAGATCGGCTCGACGCCGCTCCTCGAGTGCGCCGGCTGCGACGGCGTCTGGGTCGACGCCGACGTCTTCGAGCGGTTGTGCGCGCAACGGGAGTCGCAGACCGCCGTCCTCCAGCGACTGGCGCCGCGCTCGGCTGTGAAGGGCCCGGCGCCGGTGCGCTACCGTCCGTGCCTCCGCTGCGGCAAGATGATGAACCGCGTGAACTTCGGGAGGCTCTCCGGGGCGGTAATCGATGTGTGCCGCGGGCACGGCGCGTTTCTCGACGCCGGCGAGCTCCATCAGATCGTCACGTTCATCCAGGAGGGCGGGCTCGACCGGGCGCGCACGCAGAAGATCGAAGAGCTGCGCGAAGGGGAGCGGCGCCTGAACGATCTCGAGCGCAAGGCCGTGATCGACCGCCATGCGTCCGGTGGAACATCGTGGACGGCGAGCGCGCAGTGGGACGGCACCGGGCTCGCCGACCTGATCGATCTGATTACGAGAAACGCTACTTAGGCTCCGGCGATGGCACGAAGTTCAGCGCCACGCCGTTGATGCAGTAGCGCAGCCCCGTCGGCGGCGGACCGTCCTCGAAGACGTGGCCCAGATGTCCGCCACAGCGGTTGCAGTGGACCTCGGTGCGCCGCATGAACATGCTGTCGTCGACCGAAGAGCCCACGGCGCCCTCGAGCGGCGCGAAGAAGCTCGGCCAGCCGGTGCCACTCTCGAATTTCCGGTCGGCGACAAACAGCGGCTGCCCGCAACCCGCGCAGGAAAACGTGCCGGCGCGATGCTCCTTGAGCAACGCGCACGATCCCGGACGTTCCGTGCCGTGACGGCGCAGCACCTGGTACTGCTCCGGCGTCAGAATCTTGCGCCATTCCTCGTCCGACTTCACGACTTCGAACTGCTTGGTTGTCTGCGCCATCATTTGCCATCCTGTTTCTTGAGCACCTTCCCGACATCGAGCCCGAACTGCGGCTTGTCCCGCGTGCCGCCAATCTTGATCGGCACCAGCGCGCCGGCGCCCTTCTTGCGGAAGATCGGATCGATGGCCTTCAGGAAGAACCCCTTGAGGCCACCGCCGGCCGCTTCGGAGATCGTCGCCTCCATGCGCAGCGTGCCTTCGAACGCAATCGCTTCGCTGCGAAGCCCGTAGGACCCATGAAGGCGAACGAGCGCGCCCGGCAGGCCGAACCTCAGATCGGTAAACGACAGCGAGCCGTCCTTCAACCTGAACGTGCCGCCCAAGTCTGACACGACATTCTCGGCTTGTGCATCCGGATCGCGGCCGCGGGCGCGGTGGCTCATGCCCGACAGCTTCTGCTGAACCCCGGCGTCGGTGAATTTCGCGGCGCCGACGTCGAAGGTGCCCGCGAGCAGCAGCTTCTCGATGACGTCCCTCTCGCCCGGCGGCAGCTCGAAATCGGTATGGAGGCCGACCCGGCCCACCAGCAGCGGCTTGCCTCCCTTCACCGCGAGCCGCAGCAAGTCTTCGATCCGGCCCTCCTGGATATGCACGGTCAACTTGATGTTGCGGCCCTTGACCCCCTTCGTGCCGGTAACCGCACCCTTCGCGGTCAGCGACGTCTGTCCGAACTGGGCGTTCACCTCGTTCAGGTAGGTGTCGCCGTCCGTGCCATCGACGACCGCCTGGAAGCTCGCGGCGAGCGCCACGGGCTGGTCGCTGATCGTGAGATGAAAATCCGGAACGTGGGTTTCACCCTTGACTGCGATTCGCGCGAGCTCGCCGCCAAAGGCGCCCGTCGAGGTCAGCGTTCCACCGATGCCCTTGATGGTGCCGAGGTCGGCGTTCTGGAAGGTGTAGCTCCCAGCGAGCGGGGTGGCGCCGGGATTGGCTTTCTGCCACGGACCAAAGGTACCGGTCGTCTCAATCTGCCCTTTCGGCAGGGGATTGGTCAGCGTCGCCGTGAACGGCATCTGCTCGGCAATCCCGAGCGACCGCATGGTCAGCGCATGGATGGCGAACTCCTTCGGCTGCTTGCCCTCGCGCCGGGGGATGATTCGAAGGAGCGCGCCGTCGGCGAGCAGCTCGTCCACGATGATCGGGGATTCCTTCCGGCTAAAGCCGGAAGCCACGGGAGGACTCTGGCCGGACGCCACGGGATCGCTACTGCCAGACGGACTGACGCCCTTCTTGAGGCCGCCTGGCGGGATGTTGATGACCAACCCTTCCAGCGTCACGTGCTTGAAATGGCGCGGACGGCGAAGGAGGTCCACGATCCCGCAGTGCACCGTGAAGCTGTCGATCTGGATGAGCGGCGGCACGGCTGGATCGGTGACGGTGCGAAGCCGCACGATCAGCCCAGTCCCCTGCACGGTCACGGCAGGAAACAAATCGACGCTGAAGGCCCTCAGCTCGACATGGCTGTCGAGCCGTTCTTCGAGCGTGGCGACGACGAGCCTGCGAAGCGGCTCGGTGCGAGAGCCCGCTGCCGCCACGATGGTCAGCACGACCAGCGTGCCCACGACCGCGGCCGCCACCCACGCCGCGGTTTTGAGTCTCATTGTTTTGTGTCCGATCCAGGGACCAGGGATCAGGGATCGGAAGAGCTTCTGAGCCCGCTAGGAGGTTTCGCCCGATCCCTGATCCCTGATCCCTGATCCCTGACTCTGACCGTGTCACTTCTCCGGCGCCTGCTTCGCAATCTCCAGCACATCCGCCGCCGGGAGGATGACGCCGAGCATGCCCATGCTCTCGGTCCCGCCCATCATCGACGCCATGCTGGCGCGGCCGGCATCGATCTGGCGCAGCGTCAGGAGTCCGACGACGCGGCCGTTGGTCAGAAACGCCGGCGTCCCGACGCCGGACGAGGCGCCAGCCAGCACGTAGAACGTGCGGGGCTTCTCGATGATCGCGCCGACGTCGTAGAGCGCCGCGCCGGCCGTCCATCCGCCGACGCGCCCCAGCCGCGAGAGCACCAGGACCTGATCGAGCAGCGCTGGCTTTGCGGCGTCGTTCAAGTCGAGCGCCACGAGCGGCGTCTCCGGCCGCGTCGTGGGCCGCAGGAACGCGAGGTCGAGGTCCTCGTCCCGCAGCACGATCTTGGCCGGCAGCTCGCGGCCGTTCGACAGCCGGATCTTCACCTCCGTCGGCTCGGTCGTAATCTCGACCGCGGGTTGACCGTTGCCCCCGGCAGAGCCCATGAGCTTGCTCATCATGGCGCCCGGATTGAGCGACCCAAGCGACAGCACGGTCAGGCCCGATGGATCAATAACCGTGCCGACGGTGTCGATCGGGTCGTCGGACGCCTGCATTTCGCGACCGCCCATCGACATGCGCATCTTGAGCACCACGCGCACGTTGACGACGGCCTCCTGCCACCTTTTGACGACGTCGCGAGCGGCCGGACGGGTGTCCTGGGCCGTGACGGACGTGGAAAGCGGCGTGACGAACGAGGCCAGCAAAACCGCCGACACCGACAGTGTGACCGTTGCTTTTCTCATAGTGTGTAGGGTCCGCTCGATCCGTGTTGTTCATGTGGTCCGTGGAGTCCGTGTTACCGGTGGCTAGCCCGTCACACGGTCTAGCGCCAGCCGGTTTCCAGCTCCACGAAGAACGTTCGAATGCCCCGCCTGACTTTGAAGACGACCGACCGGGGCTTTGCCTCTGCCACCCGCGCCATCTTGCGCTGCACGGCCTCGACGTCGGCGACAGGCTCGCCGTCGATCGTCAGCAGCATGTCGCCGTCGGCGAGGTGGCCGAGCGCGGCCCACCCGCCTTCGCGGACGGCATCGACAAGGACGCCCGATTGATCGGTCGGCAGCCGCGCCGACACGCGGTCGGCCGCGGCGATGTCGCGCACGCGGAACTCGAAGCTGGGGTCCTCGTACTTCTTCATCTCCCGCGGCAGGCGGGGCGAGGTGTCGAGCTTGACCGAGACGTCCATCGGCGTGCCGTTGCGGACGACGGTCAGCGTGGCGGTCGACCCGATCTTGTATTGGCGGATGAGCGTGGCGAAGAGATCCCCGTCGGAGGACTGGGAGGCTTCGAGCGCGTTGCCGTCGAGCGCCGTGATCACATCGCCGATCTTCAACCCGGCCGCCTCGGCGGTGCCGCCATAGACGCGGGTCACACGCACGCCCGTGCGGCCGACCAGGTTGAGCCGTTCGGCGAGCTCGCGCGTCAGCACCTGCACCGAGATCGGCACCCATGCCTTTCGCGCTTCGAGCCCGGGATCCTCGAGCCCGGGGCGGCCAAGGTCGACGACCGTCAGCAGGCGTTCACCCGCGCGGTCGAAGGCCACGAGCGCGGGCACGCGTGTGTCCTTGGCCCGGGTCAGCGTGTCGATCACACCTTCAAGCGCCTCGAAGGACACCGTCGGCCGGTCATCCACCGACAGAATCACATCGTCTTCCCGGAGCGCGGGCTTGGCCTCGTCTGCGGGACCACCGGGCCGGACGCCGCGCACGCGCACGCCGTCGCGGCTGGTCCGCTTGAGCTCCTTGGCCGCCCATCCCGTCAGGTTGGAGCCAGTCACGCCGACTAGCGGCAGCTCGCGAATCCGCGCATCGACGCTCTCGCGCTCGGACGGGGTGACGCGAAGGGTCTTCTCGGCGCCGGCGCGAAGGACCGTCGCCTCGACCGCCTTTCCGATTGGCAGCCGCATGACCATCTGGTTGAAGACCGGGACTTCCTCCGCGAAGCGGACCAGGACGTCGCGGCCGGCAAGCTTCAGCAGGATGTCGCCGGAGGCGAATCCGGCCTCGGCGGAGGGCGACCCGTCGATCGTCCCGCCGACGAGCGCGCCGCGGGTGGCCCGGCTCGAGGAGCGGAGGGAGGTGAGGAGCGGCTGGATCTCGAGGCCGATCCATGCGCGCTTCACCCGGCCGTCGCGAATGATCGAGTCGGCGACCTCGCGCGCGAGATCCGCGGGAATCGCGCCGGCCAGGCCCAGGCTAATCTCGTTGATGCCGACGATCTGGCCCTGCATGTTGACGAGCGGCCCGCCGGAGTTGCCGCCGAAGATGGCCGCGTCGTGGCCGATCCAGCGCACGATCGAGCCGACGTCCTCGCCGTCGAGCGTCATGCGATTGAACGGCCAGAACATGCCCGGCATGATCATCTCGGTATTGCTGACGATCCCCATGGTGACCGACTGCGAGAGCGCGAGCGGGCTGCCGAGCGCCAGCACGCGGTCGCCGACCTTCAGCCTGGTGACGTCGCCGAACGTGGCAACCGGAAAGGTGCGCGGAGATCCCGGACGAAGACGGAGCACGGCGATGTCCGAGAGGGGGTCGGTCCCGACGAGCTCGGCGGGAATCTCCTCGCGGCTGGCGAGCGTGCAGCTGATCGCGCGCGTACGGCCGGCGACGTGGTGGTTGGTGATGACCAGGCCATCGGGCGAGATGATCGTGCCGCTCCCGGATGCCTCGCGCTTGAGCTCCCGACCGTCCTGGAAGTCGACCGAGACGACATGGATGCGGACGAGGCTCGGCGCCACCCTGGCCAAGGCGGCCTGCACTTCAGCGGTTTGTTCCTGCGCTGGCGCGACGGGTTGAGCGGTAGCCACCCCCGCCACGCTGGTCAACAAGACGGCGGCGAGCACTCTGCGCATACGGCGATCTTATCGTGTTCTCAACGCTCGCGGGCTCCAGCCCGCTCGCTCGTGGACCGCCCGGGCAGCAGAGGACGGCCGGCGCGCACTTCGTTTGAAGTGGGGCTTGAAGTGGGGCTTGACGAAGAGTGGGACGTGGTAATCTCTCGTGAAGCCACCCGCGTTTCGATGGCGGCTTGGCCAACGCAAGCCGTAGGACGCGCCCGGGACGGCTCTGTTGCGACCTCGGGGCCGATCTCGCGAGACAACGGTCGCCGAGGCATCGCGACATGAGCAGCTTTCCTCGCACAGCGGAGACCCGCACGCCGGCGGCCACGGACAGACAGACCCGCCTCGGTCCCGTCTCCGAGTTCATCGAGCGGCACTACCGCCATTTCAACGCCGCGTCGCTCAACGACGCTGCCCTCGCCTACATCGCGCACCTCGAGTCCGGAGGATCGATGATGATGGCGCTGGCGGGCGCGATGAGCACGGCGGAGCTGGGGGTATCGCTCGCCGAGATGATTCGCCAGGGGAAGGTGCACGCCGTGTGCTGCACCGGCGCCAACCTCGAGGAAGACGTCTTCAACCTCGTCGCGCACTCGCACTACGAGCGCCTGCCGCGGTACCGCGACCTGACGCCGGAAGACGAGCAGAAGCTGCTCGACCGCCACCTGAACCGCGTCACCGACACGTGCATCCCCGAGCACGAAGCGATGCGCCGCATCGAGAGCGTCGTGCTCGAGGAGTGGAAGCGCTCGGATGCCGCCGGCGAGCGCCTGTTCCCGCACGAGTTCCTCTACCGCGTGCTGCTGTCGGGACGCCTCAACGAGCACCAGGAGATCGACCCGGCCGACAGCTGGCTGCTCGCCGCCGCGCAGGCGAACCTGCCCATCTTCGTTCCCGGATGGGAGGACTCGACGCTCGGCAACATCTACGCCGCGCACTGCATTCAGGGCACGTTCAAGAACGTGCACACGGTGCGGTCGGGAATCGAATACATGATCCGGCTGGCCGAGTGGTACCGGGCCGCGAGCCCGCGCAGCTCCATCGGGCTCTTCCAGATCGGCGGCGGCATCGCCGGCGACTTTCCCATCTGCGTCGTGCCGATGCTCAGCCAGGATCTCCAGATGGCCGACGTGCGGCTGTGGGGCTACTTCTGCCAAATCAGCGACTCGACGACGAGCTACGGGTCGTACTCGGGCGCGGACCCCAACGAAAAGATCACCTGGGGCAAGCTCGCCGTGAACACGCCGAAGTTCATCATCGAGTCCGACGCTACGATCGTCGCGCCGCTGGTCTTTGCGCGCGTCTTGAACTGGTAGGTGGGTCGGAACGGAGATCAGGGGCCAGGGATCGGAATACTCGAATTCTTACTTGAAGGCTCCCCGAATCCCTGATCTTCGAATCCCGATCCCATATCCCGAAACGTCAATGAGCTATACCACTCGTTGCCCGCTGTGCGGTGGCCCGAACGATTGCGGGATCGCCCAGGGCAGGCCTGAGTGCTGGTGCTTCTCGACGTCCGTCCCGCCCCACGTCCTCGCGCGAGTCCCCGAGGATCGGCGGAACGTGACATGCGTCTGCCGGACGTGCGCGGAAGCGGCCAGCCCGCACGCAGGCAGCTCTCTCTCTAAGACGCCTCGGCAGTCCTGAGCCGTGCCGCGGCGCCGACGACGACACGATTGAAGATCACTCGCGCCTTGTCGAACGACTCGCGGCCGGTCCCGCGTAGGGTGAACCAGTAGTCGATGATGCCCGCCTTGGCCAGAGCGAGTGATACGAGATGGCTCAGGTGGGCATCGCTCACCGCAACGGACACGCCGAGGGACGGCCACTCCACTCGCAGCCGGCGGCCAACCTCGGCCTTCGCCGATACGTATTGTTTGGACTCCAGGAAGTCCGGCTGCATATGACGTCCCGCTGACGCCACGAACACGCTGCCGTCGTGGCCAACCGCCATGACAGCGGCTACCCCAGGCTTGGCGAGTTGTCCGAGATCGGGGCCACTCAAGCCGACGCTCGTCGGGTGGTTGTGCACCAGCACGTGCCTCACTCCGGGCCGGAGGAGCAGGTCGTCGAGCTCGGAATCGACCCGGACCGACGACGGGCCTCCCCGGCGCGCGAGCACGTCCTCGCCCGTCGAGCGGACCACCAGGAGACGCTCCTCGGGCGACCCGGGGACAGTGGCCCCGAGCCGCTCCAGCCACCGGGTAACGCCGCTCTCGGTCACGTCCAGGCCAGCGACGAGCCTCCGGAGGTCCACCGGCGGCTCCTGTGCGCCTGCAGGATCACCGCCGAACGTCAGGACGAGCGCCACTCCCCCCGCCACCGCATATGCCAGCCGATTCATGGTCCCCACCTCCTTGGCGCCGGAAGCGGGAAACCGCGAGGAGAAGCCGCATCTGAGAAAAACCGCCTAGAATAGCGACCTGCCGACTCGGATGTGGGATGACTGAACCGCCGGTCGAGATTACGGCGCTGCTGCGCGCCTGGCGCCGTGGCGACGAGGGGGCGTTCGAGCGTCTCACGCCGCTCGTGTACGACGAGCTACGTCGTCGCGCCCGGCACTATCTCCACGGCGAGCGGCCCAACCACACGCTCCGCCCGACCGCGCTCGTGAATGAGGTCTACCTGCGGATCGTGGATATCGATGGCGTGGACTGGCACGACCGCGCGCACTTTTTCGCGCTGGCCGCGCGACACATGCGTCGAATCCTGGTTGACTCGGCCCGCGCTCGCCGCTATCAGAAACGCGGCGGCGGAGCCGTCAACGTTACGTTCGAGGAGCGACTGGCGGTCTCCGAGCGCGCACCGGATCTCGTCGCGCTCGACGATGCGCTGGATCTCCTGGCCCGTGAAGACGAACGGAAGGCGCGTGTCGTCGAGCTCCGATTCTTCGGCGGGCTGACGAACGAGGAGATCGCGACAGCGCTCGACATCTCGACCGATACCGTGACGCGTGACTGGCAGATGGCCAAGCTGTGGCTCCGACGCGAGCTGAAGAAGGAGC
The DNA here is from genome assembly GCA_963839705.1 of uncultured Acidobacteriota bacterium. GTDB lineage: Bacteria > Acidobacteriota > Vicinamibacteria > Vicinamibacterales > 2-12-FULL-66-21 > DATBJJ01. The sequence continues at coordinate 1,505,152 of CAWIWL010000012.1, read as the reverse complement.
GGGCGCGCTGACGACCGATCGCTGGCTGCGGCCAGTGCCGAGCCTTTGAACGAGAAGGATCGTGGGCGTCCTACGCCACCCGTCGTCCCATCGCGGCTGACCGCGCCGGAATGCACGAGTAGAGCGCGTCTCTGAGCGCCACATCCCGCGGGTCGCCTGTCAACCGCGTCCCCATCCCGCTCGTCACGTAGCCGTAGCCGATGCCAGCCGACGGATCGGCAAAACCAAGAGCACCCCCGGCTCCGGGTGATCCGAACGAACTGGCGCTGCCGAAGGGCAAGCCGGGAGTCGACTTCATGAAGCCGAGCGAGAACTGAATGCCGCGTACCCTCATACACTCGTCGTAGAACCCGCGCGCGGGCGGGACTGCCGGAGCAGCCAGCAATTCGAGTGTCTCCGGGCGTAACCTCAGCTCCCGGCCCCCGGTCGCGAAGACGCTGTAGGCCTGCGCTATCCCCCGGGCAGTGCCGACTGCGCCGCCGGATGGCACTTCGAGGTTGCGCGCGTAGACGCGCCGCTCGTCATGAGGCAGCTCGGACCCCTTGAGCGCCCGTGAGATCCTGGAGCGCCGACTCATCGCGTCGAGCGCCAGGCGAAGCGGGAATCCTTTCAGAATCTCGATCCAGCCGGGCCGGACAACCGTGGCCAGGCGGGAGTTCGGGATGTCCTCGGGCAGCCTGATGTAGAGATCCAGCCCGAGCGGCGTGGCGATCTCGTCCTGGAAGAACTGTCCCAGGCTGCGACGGCGCGGATCGATGCGGCGCAAGAGCTCGCTTTCGTAGTAACCGAGGGTGATCGCGTGATAGGCCTGCCGCGTTCCGGGCTCCCACGCGGGTTTCTGACGAGCGAGCACGATCGCCAACCGATCGAGGTCCGCGACGACACTGCGATCGACGGCTTCGTCGAACGCGAAGAGTCCTGCCTGGTGCGCGAGGAGCTGGCGGACAGTAATTCGCTTCTTTCCCTCCTGAGCGAACTCCGGCCAGTACGCGCACACGCGTTCCTCGTAGTCGAGCCAGCCCCGCGAGTGGGCGATGGCGAGGGTCATCGCGGCCAGACCTTTAGTGGCCGAGTAGACGATCACCATCGTGTCCCGCTCCCAGGGCTCGCGCGCCTCCTTGTTTCGGATACCGCCCCAGAGGTCGACGACCTTCTCGCCGTGGTGATAGGCACAGCAGGCGCCGCCTAGTTCTCTCCGTCGAGCGAAGTTTTCTTCGAACGCGTCGCGCACGGCCTCAAACCCTGGGCTGACCTGTCCTTCGATCCAGTGTGATTCGCGCGGAGCCATAGTTCCTCCCGCTTCGTACTTCCGAGCCTGACCGACGTTCGGCGACGGCCACTCACTCGAGCGCAAACGTCATGCCTCCGCCCTCGCGGTCACGCCGGCGGTCTTCTCGATTGGTCGATCGTCTCCAACAGGAGGGCTACGAAAGAGTTGCAGCGATCACCGCGGTGAGAGAACGGTCCGTCGTCCCTCTTGAGGGGATCGATCCGCGGAATAGTCCGTAGCGGACTGCGGAATCCTGGCGGCCTCTGCCGCGGCCGCGCTCACTGGCTGGCGGGGCGCGGCGACCTTCCTCGAGGTTTGAACGGTAGCTCTAGAGCGATTCTCATCACTTTGTAGCGCGTAGTGTCCGGCTTTAGCCGGACTTCAGCGTGTCCGCCTAACCAGCCTCCGCTAAAGCTACGGCGGTCCGCCGAAGCCTTGGCGAAGGCGGAAGGCGGACACTACAGACAAATGAAAAACGCTCTAACACATTGAAAAACGTCATGTTGTGGGCGGCCGCGCGGCGAAGAGTGATCGGGTAGCGCGATGTCCCCGCAACCAGCCGTCCGGCTGGCGCAGTAAGATGCCGGGGCCAGCCGCCGCAAGGGGCGGGACGTTCAACCTCGCGGAGCCGGAATCATGCTGTCGCCATCACGGGAGCTCGAATTCCTCAAGTTCCTCGACAAGCTGTCTCACGACTTGCGCTCAATCCGCGAGCCGCGCAAGGCACTGGGACATGCGCTCCGGGAGAGCCGGGCGTTCTTTCAGGCAGGCCGTGGCTCGGTCGCGGTGATCGACCCCGGCGAGACCGAGGCTCGGCTGCTGGTCACGATCCCGCGCGAGGGCACCTGGGATCTGCAGCACATCGGCCGGTTCATCCGGCACACACACCCTCCGGCGCGAACCGACCTGATGATGGCCCCCGTCCGGCGACGCGGCGCCGCATGGGGCGCGATGGCATTCATGCGGCAGCAACCGGCGTTCGACCGCGACGATGGACGGCTCCTAGCGCGCGTCACCGCCGTCGTGTCCGACGCCGTGCGCTCCATGGATCGCGAGCGGATGCTGGAAATCCGCGACCGCATCGACCGGAAGATCATGGAGCAGATCCACCCGAAGGATCTCTTCTACCAGATCCTGGACGGGCTCCGCTCGCTGACTCACTACGATCACTCGTCCGCGTTGCTGATCCGGGAGAACGGCGAAGACACTCTGCGCGTCGTCGCGGAACAGATTTCGTGGACCAAGGCGAGGAGCCACCGCATCGGCCTGACGTTGCCGCTCGATGCGGCCCTCCAGCCGACGCTGGCCTCGGCCGAAATCCATGGCTTCGATCGGCGCGGAGACACGTGGAGTGAGTGGACTGGGAAGCCGGTCGCGCGCCTGGCGGAGATGCTCGACTACAACCGCGGCGGGCCCGCGGACGCGGAAGGGGCACGCGAAGCGTCCATGCTGTGTGCGCCGCTGGTCGCGCGCGATGGCACGTTCGGGATTCTCAAGGTGGCCGCGCGGCATCCGGGACGGCTGAAGCTGTTCGACGCCGAGCTCGTCGATCGCTTCCGGTCTCAGGCGGCGATTGCCATCCAGAACCTGCATCGTACCGAGTCGCTCCAGGCTCGCATCCTGTCGGCCGAGCGCAAACACGCCATCGCCGACCTCGCTCGAACCGTGTCCCACGATGTGAACAATGCCCTCGGATCGATGCTCCCGCTCATTCAGCAGATTCAGGCGGATCTGCACAGCGGAAAGATGAATCCGACCGTGTACCTGGAGGATCTCGAGCACGTCCAGATGTCCATGCAGGTGTGCCGCCGGATCTTCGGCGGCATGCTCTCGTTCGCGCGAGGCGGAGCTCGCCGTACCCACCACGGGCAGGTGCAACCGGCGCTCGAAACGACACTTGCCGTTCTCAAGGACGGGATGGATCGCCGCGGCATCGATCTCGTGGTGGAGACGAAGGGCGATCTGCAGCCGGTCGCCTGCGGGCAGAGCGATCTCGAACAGGTATTTCTCAACTTGCTGACCAACGCCCGGGAAGCCAGTTCGCAGGGAGGAAACGTCACCGTACGCGTCGAGTCCCATCAGGACCAGATGGCCATCACGGTCGCCGACACTGGCTGCGGCATCGGCCCCGAGCATCTTCCGAGGGTGTTCGAGCCATTCTTCACGACGAAGGCCAACGGCAACGGGCTGGGACTATCTATTTGCCGCTCGATTCTCTGGGAGGTCGGCGGCACGTTGCGCTTGCAGAGCGAGCCACGGAAGGGCACGCGCGTCCACGTGACGGTGCCCTGGGCGTCATCGGCAATGGCACGCGCCACTCCATGAAGAAGCCCTCGCGCATTCTGGTTGTCGATGACGAGCCGGGCATGGTGCGCGCCGTCGAGCGCGTACTGGGCGGTGTGCATCGCGTGATCGGCAGTCAGTCCTCCGCCGGCGCCGCGGCGCTCGCCGCCGAGTTCAAGCCGGACCTCGTCATCGTCGACATCAGGATGCCCGAAGTCGACGGCTTCGAACTGATGGTGCGTCTGAAGGCGGATCACCCCGACGTCGACATCATCATGATGACCGGCAGCCTGGACGACCTGGATCAAAAGCTGATTCGCGCGATTCGCGGCCACGCGTTCTACTTCATCCAGAAACCATTCGACCGGGAGGTATTACAGACATTGGTCGAACGCTGCCTCGAGCTGCGCTGGCGCCGCCAGGAGAACAGACGGCACGTCGACCGGCTCGAGAGAGAGCTCGGCGACGCTCGCGCGTTCCAGCGCGGCCTCCTGCCGATCTCCGATGTGGTCCTCGACCAGGTGGCGATCTGTTCCCGTTACGTCTCCTGCTCCGAGCTCGGCGGCGACCTCTGCGACTATGTCGCGATCGACTCGGAACGAATCGCGGTGCTCGTCGCCGACGTCATGGGTCATGGCGTTTCAGCCGCCATGCTGACCGGTGTGGTCAAGTCCTCCTTTCGCGCGGCCGAGGCAGACGACTACGAGCCAAGCGCCGTCGTCGAGCGACTGCGCAGGAGCATGGCCGCGTTCGGGCCCGAGAGGTTTGTAACGTTGATCGCTGGCGTCGTGGACCTGCGAGAGGGATGCCTGCTGTTTGTCAACGCCGGACATCCCTCCGGACTCCTGAGAGCGGAGGATGGAGAACTCGTGCGCCTCGCGAGTACCGGTCCGCTGATTTCGCTGGCGCTCCCCGCCTGCACGTGGGAGCAGCGAAGTGTCCCCGTTGGTCCTGGCGCTCTTCTTCTTCTCTACACCGACGGAATCTCGGACGCCCTCTCAAGCGGGGAGGATTCAGGAGAGGAGCCAATCCTGGCAGCGGCCCGGCAGCATCCCCGCGGCGGTGCGCCTTTGCTCGACGCCATCCTGTCGCGCGTGCGCGAGCGAATCCACGGGCGACCTCAAGCGGACGACCTGACGCTCCTGACAGCGACGATCCTTCGGCGCCGGTAGTCGAGTGTCAAGTCGAGCTGACGCGATCGCAGGCTAGAGCGATCTTCATTACTTTGTAGCGCGTAGTGTCCGGCTTTAGCCGGACTTCAGCATGTCCGCCTAAAGGCGGACACTACGGACAAATGAAAACGTTCTAGCGTCCGCGCGGCGGACCAATCAGAGCGACGCGGGACGAGGACGACGGGTGGTGCATGAACGCCTTGAAGAACTCGTACGTCAGCACTGCCGAAAAGGTCGCAGCGACCCACACGAACGCCGCTTCAACGGGAAAGGGCTCCGGCCGGGACCATGCTCCGATCGCGGCGAGCATGCCCCTCATCTCGTAACCCCACCATCCTCGCGGGACCGCGAGCGTGACCTCCCAGATGACCGATGTGAGCGTCACATACAACGTCGTCGCCGCAAACGCCGGCCAGTTGACGAACCGTCCGATGCAGCGGTAGAGGACGATCGCGGGGAGCAGCGCGCCGGCGGTCAGGAACGTGGCATACGTGGGGAACTCTCCCCTCACCCGCCAGACGATGGTCAGGAACGCGGCAGCCACGACGGCAGTCACGACGAGCGGAGGGGAGATCTGGAGGAGCTTGACGTTCAGCAGATCGTCTTTCGGGTTATAGGCCTTCAGCCAGCGTTCGTCCGCTGCCGCATAAACCAGAACGATGGCGATCGGGCCGAAAGCGTAGAAAAAGATCTCCTCGATCGGCACGCGGCCGGCAAGACAGTAGAGGTACCGACCGTCGTTCACGACGCACCCGGGAAAGGTGAGCGTGAGCGGACCGAGCAGAAAGTCGAGCACGACGCCGAGCCCGACGATCAGCCCGACCGTCAGCGACAAGGCGCGCCGCCGGCGCCCATGCCCATCGGCCGTCACCGTGAGAAACAAGGGGATCAGATACAGGATGGGAATGAGCCAGAACGCGAGGCTCCAGGCATAGCTGAGCTTTCCCAGCGCGTCGACGACGAATGGAAACGCCAGCGAGATGACCAGGACCACGAGCCAGCCAAGGTCGAGCCAGACCGTGCGCAGCGCCGAGGTACGGCGGGGGCTCTCGGTCACGTCAAGACCCTGAAGCATGCGGACCGCCCAGACCGGAAGCTGTCCATCATCGGGAGATGATTCTACGTCTCTTGCCTTCTCGGCGGCGGGCGTGTTCGCCGCCTCCGCGGATCGTCATGCAACTCGGCTATTGTCCCTTGCGCGATCCAGCGGTACGCTCCCGGGTATGTCTAAATCGAGGCTTGTACCCCGCGACCAGCGTGGCCGCATTTCTGTGGTGCTGGGCGTGCTGGCAATCGCATGGCTCTGCACCGGCTGTCGATCGACTCCGTCGACTTCCGCGACGACCAGCGTTTCAGCCGACACCTGGGCCGTCGTCGATGGCCGGGCGATCAGCCGCGAGGACGTGGACAAGGCTTACCGGCGGATGCGCGATCCGTCAGAGACGTTGTCGGACGAGGAAATTCTGGCCGCGAAGCTGAACCTGCTCAACGACCTCATCACGCAGGACATCGTGCTCGCGAAGGCACGGACACTCAAGCTCGAGATTCCCCAGAGCGAGCTCGACACCGCATACACGAACGCGAAGAACAATCTCGCCGACGACGCGTTTCAGCAGGAATTGAAACGCCGGAACGTGACGGCGGAGGACATGCGGGAAGGACTCCGGCGCGAACTGCTCACGCAGAAGGTCATCGAGCAGGAACTGGGGTCGAAGACCGCGGTCACCGATCAGATGGTCACAGACTTCTTCAACGCGAATCGCGCGCAGTTCCGCGTCGAGGAGGAGTCGTACCACATCGCGCAGATCGTTGTCACGCCGGTGCGCGAGGCACAGGTGGCGAACGCAACGGGAGACGATGCGGCAACACCAGCGGCAGCGGCGGCCAAGGTCCGGACGCTGATGGAGCGCCTCAAAGCTGGCGCATCCTTCCGTGATCTTGCGACCGGCTATTCAGAGGACCCTGAGACAGCGGCGCGCGGTGGAGACCTGGGCCTGGTCCCTATATCTCGGCTCAAACAGGCTCCACCGCAGCTTCTCAATGCGGTGCTGAACAAGGCGCCAGGAACCGTGAACGTGGCGAGCGCTGGCGGCGCTCACACGCTCGTGCTGGTGGTCGCACACGAGCCGGCCGGACAGCGCGACCTCTCCACACCGGGCGTGCGTGAGCAGATCACCAAGACGCTCAAAGCGCGAAAGGAGCAGCTCTTGCGCATGGCCTATCTCACTTCAGTACGCAGCGATGCGGAGGTGGTCAACTACCTGGCGCGCCGAATCGTCGAGTCACCCGGCACCATGCCGAGCGTTCCACTCGCGGCACCACCGGGGAGGTAGCATTGGCGTTCTGAAGCACGCCACCAGCCTGGGCTAGGAACCTATCTCACCAACCAGAAAACAGGCTGAACGCGCCGACGACCACGGTTCACGATGGACACGATGATCCGATGAACACGAAGAACACCTCTCTCTAGGAGTCCATCGTGACCATCGTGTCGTTAACGTAAGGAGGTAATTGGCGACTACTTCAACAGCACGACCATGCCTGTAACGACCAGCGCGCCTGCCTGCTCAGTCCTTCCCCCTTCGACAGACGGCGTCGTTCAGCTGCATTACGAGGTGCAGCTGTCCAAAGTCTGAGCCAACCAGGCCGTGCGGCACAGGGCGCACTTCCGACACAGGTGGCGCGTTCACTCTCCTCGTCCGTGGCCAACAGCGCTGCGGTATGCTGTAGCCGCTCCGGTGTCAGCGCAAACACCCTCGTCTTGCTCGGCATGTGGGACGGCCCTTCCACCCGACGGGGTTTGCGGCGAATGCCTGCGTCGTGGCACAACCCTGACTGACGGGGGACTGACTCACCCTGGTTCGACGGGCGTGCTAGACCTCCCCGCCCAAATCGGTCCGTACCGGATCGTCCGAATGCTTGGCGAAGGCGGAATGGGGGTCGTCTACTTGGCCGAGCAGGCGGAGCCCTTCCGCCGCCAGGTGGCGGTCAAGGTGATCAAGATCGGCCTGAACAGGCGAGAGGTCGTTGCGCGGTTCGAGGCGGAGCGCCAGGCCCTTGCACTCATGAGCCATTCGCACATCGCGCAGATCTTCGGCGCTGGAGCCACCGAAGACGGGCGCCCGTACTTCGTGATGGAGCACGTTGCGGGCGTGCCAATCACCGACTACTGCGATCAGCACGAGCTCTCAACGAAAGCACGACTCGAGCTCTTCATTCTCGTTTGTAGCGCCGTCGAACACGCACATCAAAAAGGGATCATCCACCGCGACATCAAGCCACAGAACATCCTCGTGACCGTTCAGGATGGCCGGCCGGTTCCCAAGGTGATCGACTTCGGCGTTGCGAAGGCCACTCACCAGCGCCTGACCGAGAAAACGGTCTTCACCCACCTCGGGTTGATCATCGGCACGCCCGAGTACATGAGCCCGGAACAGGCGGAACTGGGCGGGGCGGAGATCACGCAGGCCACGGACGTCTATTCGTTGGGTGTCGTGCTGTACGAGTTGCTGGTCAGCGCGCTGCCGTTCGACCCCAGCGTACTCCGTCGTGCTGGGTACGCAGAAATTCAGCGGATTATCAGGGAAGAAGAGCCTGTCGCGCCGAGCACCCGGCTCAGCGGCCTCGGGAACAAGGCCACTGGCGTCGCTGAACGACGTAATACTGATCTTTCGACACTCGCTCGAGAGCTCAAAGGAGATTTGGATTGGATTGCGCTGAAGGCGCTTGAGAAGGAACCGACTAAGCGGTATCCCTCGGCATCAGAGCTCGCAGCAGACATCTCTCGACATCTGCAGAGCGTTCGAGTGCTGGCGCGGCCTTCCTCATTTCGTTCACGGCTCCGCAGGCTTGGCCGGTCGCATCCTCGCGCCGCAACAGCCGTCCCCGTTCTGATGCTGGTTCTTGTGGCTGGACTCGTATGGATATGGACTTCCGCCTTGGGCGTTGCGCTCACCGTCACGAAGCCATTGGGAGGAACAATCATTGGTAGTGGTCTCGTCTGCGGTACGCATGGCACGACCTGCTCTACCAAGCGAAGTGCCGGGGACGTTGTCGAGCTTCACATACTGACGGATCCCGGGTACGTTTTTGCCGGCTTCGTTGGAGACTGCCTCGCGGTGCCCAATGTCGACGGCGCCAACCTCCGTCCGGCAGGCGGTGCCCCCGCCGGCCAGATTCTGATGAATAAAGCAAAGACTTGCGGGGCGACGTTCACGCAAGTGGGATCGGCTCCCGCCCGCGTGACGCCAGCGGAGCGCGTCTTCTACGAAATGAAGGCGCAAGACGTCATTATCGCGCGCCTCGAGGCAGACGTAGATCGGACCGGCACCACGGTCAGCCCGGAAAGCCTCAGAGCCCTCCAGGATCGCCGCCGTGAGCTAGAACAGTTCTACGAGCAAGTTGCTACGAGCGCGTCCGATCGGCGCCTCAACGAACGGGAGCGGCTTATCCTTCGCGTCACACGCCTGCTCGGCGAGTGCGACGTGACGGCGCCGGCGGACTACCTCCGCGAGGTCGACCGCTACATCGAGCAGTGGCGCAGCACTCCTCGGTTCGAGCAGGCCGTGACGCGGGCCCAGCAGAACGGTTACGCGAAAACAATTGCCGCAACCTTCACGGCGCGGCAGCTGCCTCCGCAGTACTTCTACCTCGCTATGCAGGAGAGCGGTTTCGTCCCGACGCTCAGCGGTCCGCAAACGCGCTGGGGCATTGCCAAGGGCATGTGGCAGTTCATCCCGGAGACCGGGCAGCGATACGGCCTGAACGTCGGTCCTTACTACCAGGACGCGCGGGTCGACATGGCCGACGATCGGCTCGACTGGGAGAAGGCGACGGTTGCTGCCGCGCGCTACATCAAGGAAATCTACGCGACCGATGCGCAGGCCTCGGGCCTGCTGGTCATGGCGTCTTACAACTGGGGCGAACGCCGGGTCGTCGACCGGCTGAGGAGAATGCCGATGAATCCGCGAGAGAGGAATTTCTGGGCCCTGCTCGCGCAGCACCGCGACGAAGTGCCGAAGCAAGCCTACGACTACGTTTTCAGCATCCTCTCGGCGGCGGTCATCGGCGAGAACCCCCGACTGTTCGGCTTCCAGTTCGACAACCCGCTCACCGTTCCGACCTCACGCTGACTTCAATTCACCCTCCACGCGAAGGCAATGGGCTCGGACTCTGGGACGGGTCGACGGAGAACGCGACCGTCTGCCAGGGCCTGCTCGCGAATCTCCAAGGTCGCGGGCTGCGCACCGACCGCAGCCTGCTCGTCATCCTCGACCGCTCGAAGGCCCTGCGCAAAGCGGTGCGTAAAAACGTGGTCCAGAGTCACGCGACCGCTGACGTCAGGAACTCCTCGAGAAGATTCCTCGCCACGCGCAACCGGTACTGGGCCGTCGACCGCAGGTCATCGATCGGCGCGATGTCACGCGCCAGCGCGTCGCAGCTCGCGGCGATCGTCTCGGCATTGATCGCGCGGCCACGCATCGCGGCCTCGGCATGCGCCGCGCGCACGACCGTCGGCGCCACGCTCCCGAGCGCGATGCGGATGTCGTGCACGGCTGTTCCTGACAGATCGATCGCCGCCGCGAAGCACAGCTTCGAGATCGCCTGCGCGCGGCGGGTGCCGACCTTCCTCCAGCCGTGCAGCCACCCTCCGCGGCCCCGCGACAGCCGAATGGACTGCACGATCTCGTCCGGCGCCAGATCCATGTGCTTGTAGCCGAGGTGAAACCGGTCGTACGAGACGCGGCGCACGCCGCGGATCGACACCAGGTCGATGTCGGCGTCGTAGACGAGCAGCGCCGGCGGCGTGTCGGCGGCGGGCGAGGCGTTGACGATGTTGCCGCCGATCGTGCCGCGGTTCTGCGTCGCGACGCCGCCGGTCTCGGCTGCCGCGCGACCCATCAGCGGGCACTCCGCCTGCAGCGCCTCCGACCGCAGCACCTCCGTATACGTCGTGAGCGCGCCGAGCACGATCTCGTCGTCTGTGACCTCGATGCCGCGGAGCTCCGGCAATCCCCACAGGCTGAGGTACCGGCCCGCCGGGAGCTTCCCGGCCTCGAGCAGGACCATGAGATCCGTCCCGCCGGCGAACGGCCGCCACCGCCCCGGCTCGCTGGCGAGCGTTTCGAGCGCGTCGGTGAGGTTCGCGGCCGCGCGCAAATCGAACTGCGGGAGGAATGACCTCACGTCGTCCCTCGACACGCCTGGAGGACGGCCTCGAAGATGCGCATGTAGCCGGTGCATCGGCACAGGTTGCCGGCGAGCGCGGTCCTGATGTCGTCGAGCGATGGCTGGGGCGTGCGCTCGAGCAGCGTCACCGCGGCGAGGACCATGCCCGGCGTGCAGATGCCGCACTGCGCGCCGCCGTGCGCGATGAACGCTTCCTGCACGGCGTGCAGCCGCTCGCCCGTGGCCACACCCTCGATCGTCGTGATCGATGTCCCTTCGGCGTGCAGCAGCGGCATGAGGCAACTGTTGACGAGCTGACCGTCTATCACTACCGAACAGGCGCCGCACTCGCCCTCTCCACACCCTTCCTTGGTGCCTGTAAGGCGTAGTTCGCGGTGCCCGTCAGCCGGAACTCGCGCCGCAGGACGTCGAGCAGGCGATCCATGGGATGCCCGTGCAGCTCGGCCGGCGCTCCGTTGACGCGGCACGCGACGGTGACGGACGGCGTTTCAGACATGCGCCTTCTCTCCACGTACGGCCTCACGATGAGGAAGATGACACGACGCCCACGATGATTCTTCTTCCCGCGATCTCGTCGTGATCGTGTTCATCGTGTGTCGGTCGTCGCCGCGCGACGGGTGCTCGACTCATCGATCAGCGCCATCAGCGCCTCGGGCGTCATCGGGATCGCGCGCGGCTCGGCGCCGGTTGCGTGCGCCACGGCGTTGAGGATCGCCGGCGCAGGCCCATCCATCGGCAGCTCGCCGATTCCCTTCGCGCCCGAGGGACCGTAGGCGTAGGGCTGCTCCTCGAAGAAGACACGAATCGGCGGCAGGTCCATCGACGTCGGCATGATGTAGTTCGTCATCTCGCCGTTGGCCATCCGGCCTTCGCGCCACACGACGCGCTCGTAGAGCGCCCAGCCGATCGCCTGCGCGACGCCGCCCTCGATCTGGCCGGTCGCGAGCACGGGATTGATGACCTTCCCGACTTCCTGGACGGCGACGAAGTCATCGACACGCGTCTCCCACGTCGTCGTGTCGACGGACACTTCGGCGACGTAGACGGCCCACGCATACGTGCCATAGGCATCACCTTGATACGTCTCGTCGTCCCACCGCAGGCCCGGGGGCGGCTGGTAGCGGGCGGTCGCGCGGAGCGGACCGAGCGTCGCCGTGTAGTCCGCGCACGCGCGCTGGAAATCGCCGGGGCCGTTCTCGCGATCGCCGAAGCCGACCTTCTCGAGCTCGGCGACAAGCCCGCGCGCCGCGGTCTCGATGAGCTTCCCGACGACCATGCAGGTACGCGACGCCACGGTCGGACCGCTGTCTGGGACGACCGAGGTGTCGGGTTGCGCGATGTCGATCGTCTCGATCGGCACGCCGAGAGTGTCGGCGGCGATCTGCGCGAAGATCGTGTTCGTGCCCTGACCGATCTCGGTATTCGACGACAGCACGCGGACGCGGCCGTCAACGGCCGCCTCGAGGGCCACCACCGAGGCCAGGTGGTCCTCCCCGGACCCGGTAAAGCCGGCGCCGTGCATGAAGGTCGCGAGCCCGATGCCCTTCCTGACCCTGAGCGACGGGTTGATCTCGTCGAACCGCGCCCGCTTGGCGTGATAGCCGGCGATCGCCAGCGCGCGATCGAGCAGCGCGCCCATGTCGATCGGGTCGCGCATCACCTGGCCGACGGCGCTCGTGTCGCCCGCGCGAATGAAATTGCGCCGCCTCAGTTCGTCTGGCGCCAGGCCGACGGCGGCCGCGACGCGGTCCATGTGCCGCTCGAGCGCGAACAGACTCTGCGGCGCCCCGAATCCACGGAAGGCCCCATGCGGCGGCGCGTTGGTCGCCACGGCACGACCGCGCAGCCGCACGTTCGGGCACACGTAGGGCCCGGCCGAGTGAATCGTCCCGCGCGAGAGCACGACGGGCGACAGCGTGCAGTACGCGCCGCCGTCGATGACGAAATCGACGTCCATCGCAACCAGGCGGCCCTCGCGCGTCACCGCCGTCCGGTGCCGCGTCCGCGACGGATGCCGCTTGGTCGTCGCCACCATGTCCTCGGCGCGATCGTAGACGAGCTTCACGGGCTTGCCAGACTTCCACGCCAGCAGCGCCGCATGGCACGCGATGATCGACGGGTACTCCTCCTTGCCGCCAAAACCGCCGCCGGTCTCCATCTGCACGACCCGCACCTTGTCGGCTGGCAAGTTGAAGAGCGCCCTCAGCGCCTTGTGGATGTAGTACGGACACTGCATCGAGCCCCAGACCGTGACGCCGTCAGTGGGGTTCGCCGTGGCCAGCATGCCGTTCGGCTCGATGTAGAGCTGCTCCTGCGCGCCGGTCTCGTATTCGCCCTCGACGATGAGGTCGGCGGACGCGAACGCGGAATCGACGTCGCCGCGGCTGACCTGGTAGTTCTTGAAGATGTTGTCGCGGCCCCACACGATCGTGCTGCCCGTCGAGCGCCTCGTCCATCGTGAAGACCGCTGGCTCGGGATCGAGATCGATGAGGACGTGCCGGCGGGCTTCTTCGAGCACGTGGCGATCCGCGTGCGCCAGCAGCACCACCGGCTCTTCGGGATGGTTGATGCGGCCGTCAGCCAGGCACGGCTGATCGTCGACGATGAGGGCGACGCGGTTGACGCCGGGAATGTCGGCGGCCGTGACCACGACGAAGTCGGACCAGGCAATGTCAGGCCCGAACTCGAGCCGCTTGATCAGGCCGCGAGGCTCGCGACTCCTGACCGTCGCGCCAAAGAGCATCCCCGGCAGCACGAGATCGTCAACGTACTGCGTCCGGCCGGTCACCTTGGCGCGGCCCTCGCGACGGGGGATCGAGCTGCCTATGATTGGCATGTGAGATCCAAAGACGGGCCGGAGCGCAACGACCTATCGGACAACTCAAGATCACTACGTACGGCAAGGCCTTCGCGAAGAGCTCGAAGACCGCGAGGACCGCGAGGACCGCGAAGATACGCCTGGGCTAAGTCCTTCGCGAGCTTCGTGAGCTTCGCGATCATCGCGATGATCCGCTAACGTCGACAGCTTACTAGTTTCGCGGATTGTAGCTCGGCCTACTGAAACGTCTCGCACGCCTGGAGGTTGCCGGCGGCGAGCCCGCGGCGGAACCAGGTGACCCGCTGCTCGGACGATCCGTGGGTGAAGCGATCCGGAGCGACCCGGCTGCCCGACATGCGCTGGATGCGATCGTCGCCGATTGAGGCGGCGGCGTTCAGACCTTCCTCGAGATCGCCGGTCTCGAGCTCCACCTTGCCCTGCGCGGCGCGGCCGGCCTGCGCGGCCTGGTGTCCCCAGATGCCGGCAAAGCAATCCGCCTGCAGCTCGAGCCTGACCGACAGCGCGTTCTGCTGGTCGGGACGCGACTGCTGGAGGCGGCGCACCTGCGCCTCGATTCCGAGCAACTTCTGGACATGATGGCCAAGCTCGTGGGCGAGCACGTAGGCCTGCGCAAAGTCGCCAGGCGCCCTGAATCGGTCGCGCAGCTCGCCGAAGAACCCCAGGTCGAGGTAGACGAGCTGGTCGGCCGGGCAATAGAACGGTCCCGTCGCCGACTGCGCCGAGCCACACGCCGACTGGATCGCATCCCGAAAAACGACCGCTCGCGTCGCCTGGTAGCGTCCGGACAGCTTCGTCTGCCACATCTCCTGCGCGTCCTTCATCACGGCGTCGACGAAGTCCACGAGCTTCTCTTCTTCCGGCGTCGTCCTCAGCTCGCCACCGGCGCCGGTGCTCGACTGATGGGCCGGTGGAGATCGCATCCGGACCGACGAGCGACAGGAAGTCGACGCCCGTCGCCCAGCTGAGAACGAGCACGACCAACAGGCCGCCGAGGCCGAGCCCACCCATCCGCATGCCCGCTCCGCCCGATTGACCGCGGACATCCTCGACGTTGTCACGATTGCCGGCAGTCCATTTCATCGGAGCCTCCATTTCCTACATTGCAAGGCGGAAGCCATATCTACGCGGTCCGGCACGGGCCCACGGCCACCATCACGATGGCCACAATGACGCGATGCGCACGATGGATGGCCTGGTTCTCGCGCACATCGTGAGCATCGTGACTTCCACGTTTGGGCTCGTTCACATCATCCCATCTCGCCCTAATCCACGACGATGTGCCGCCACTTCCCCTGCTTGAACCTGAGAACCGACAGGCTGCAGCGCGTGAAGTGGCCGAGGACAATCGCCGACCACACGCCGGCGGCGTCAAGCCTGCCGAGACTCTGAAGCGTTGCGCACAGACCCAAGGGTACCAGCACCTGGGACACCAGCGTGATGTACAGCGGGCTGCGGGTATCGCCGGTGCCCTGGAGGCCGCCGGTATAGGTCAGCGCCACGGTGATGAAGAAACCGGACACGGCGAGGTAGCGAAGGAGCTGAGTGCCGATCGCGACGACGTTCGGGATCGTCGAGGCCGAAGATCGCCAGCAGCTGCTCGGGGATGAGGAGGAAGAAGGCGCCGACAAACGCCGCGACGCCCATGCCGATGCGCGACGCAATTTGCACGCCCCTGATCGCCCGCTCCGGGCTGCCCCGCCCCGAGATTCTGCCCGGCCACGGCCGCGGCCGCCCCCATGAGGCCGACCGAGGTCCAGGTGATGAGCGCGAAGAGCTCGGCGTAGCCGACGGCGTACGCGGCCTGCGCTTCCGCGCTGTGCGGCAGCGAACCGATGAAACGCAGCAGCATGACGCCGGCGATGTTCATCGCGACGCCCTGGATTCCTGCCGGCAATCCGAACTTGAAGAGCGACCGGACGATCTTCAGGTCGGGCTTGCGCGACATCGTCTTGGGAAAGTGCACGACGAGACGTCCGCTCAACAGCAGCCAGACGCCGATCGCGGAGACGATCAGGCTCGCCGACACCGTGCCTATCGCGGCGCCGCGCGTACCGAAAGCGGGAATGGGACCCAGGCCGGGAATCAGGACGACGTTGAATGCGACGTTCAACACCGTCATCAGGATGCCGAGGCGCAGCGGCGTGCGGGCATCGCCCGCCGATCGCAAGGCGCCGCCCAGCATGAAGAAGAGCAGCATGCCGATGCTGAAGACGAACATCGTCCGGAGAAACGGCAGCGCTTCGGCCTTGACTTCGGGCGTCGCGTTCACCAGATCGAGCAGCGTCGGCGACAGCACGTACCCGAGCGGCGCGAGGACCACGAGCGAGAGGATAAGGGCGGTCAGGAAGGCCTGATAGACGGTCTGGTTGACCTTCTCCGGTTCGTTCGCGCCGGCGAAGCGCGCGACGAGCACGCCCATGCCGGTGAACAGCGAGGCGATGAAGACAATGACGACGAGGAAGATTTGCCAGCTGACGCCGATGGCCGCGTTGCCGGTAAAGCCGACGTAGTGGCCCACCATCGCGTGATCGATGATGCCCTGGAGCCCGCCGATCGCGTTCTGGAGGACAGTCGGCCACGCCATCTTCCATACGGCCGGCACGATCGGGCCTTCGACGAGCGACCGATCGAGCTTGCGCGAGCGCGTGCCCGGTGCGGCGGCCTGCGGCGGTGCCCCGGACGTCAAGTCCGACATCGACCCGGTGGCGGCTTCAGCGGCGGACGGTGCAGGCGGTGGGGATACGGACACTGACGGTCGATGATATCAGGGTCACGCGTTCGAGGCCGGCATCCGGCCCTGATTCGGCCCCCTACGCGCGCAGCGATTTGAGCGCGCGCCTGACGTCGGCGTGCGCCAGCACGACCGCTGGCTGGCGCTGGAGCGCTTCGAAGTAACGCCGCGGGAAACCGTCCCCGTCTTCGGACGCGGTGAGCAGCTGCCCGACTTGATCGACGAGCGCGACGGCGTCGGCACCGACCGCCGCCCCGTCGCGTTCAGCGGCCTCGTCAATGCGCACGATGAGCCCAGAGAGGGCGTGCAGCCACGCGAACCACGGATCGTTGATCACGAGTTGAAGCAGATGCCCGACCGAGGCGACTCGTCCGCGGTCGAGCTCGTAAGCGACGCGCGCGTCGTCGAGCAGGACCTTGTGCAGGTGGAGCAGCTTCGACCGAAGATCGACGAGCTTGATGCGCACGTCCTCGGTCATCGGCGCGAGCGGATCGGCCGTCGCGGACGAGACGGGCGCCGGGGCCAAACCTTCGGCGCGCAGCCGGGTCAGGTTCAGCCGCTCGGTCACCATGTGAAGCGAGCCGTCGGCGTCGCGCGGCCAGTCAGATCGCGGCCGATCCCAATAGAGCTCGAGGCCGTTCCCGTCTGGGTCGCGCAGGTAGAGCGCCTCGCTGACGCCGTGGTCCGCCGCACCCTCGAGTGGTATGCCCGACTTGTCGAGCCGGCGGAGCGCGTCGGCAAGCGTCGCTCGATCGGGATAGCGGATCGCGAAGTGATAGAGACCCGTCGTGCCCGGCGGCGGCGCCTGGCCGCCGCGGCTCTCCCAGGTATTGAGGCCGATGTGGTGGTGGTAGCCGCCGGCGCTCAGGAACGCTGCCGAATCACCCATCCTCTGCGTCAGCTCGAAGCCCAGTACGCCCTGGTAGAACGCGAGCGCGCGCTCGATATCGGCGACCTTCAAGTGCACGTGGCCGATGTCAACCCGCGGCTCGATGGGTTTGTCGGGCTTATCCATGGCGGGAACTGCAGAGTAACGGCGGCAACAGGGTCAGGTCAGGCTGCGCACGATCCTGGCGGTCGTCACGACCTGACCGGCGTGGCGCTGTGAGTGTTCGGCGGCGTGGAAGAGCAGGCCGAGGACCGTCGTCGGCAGCCCGGCCCGTCCGACGGCCCGCGCATCGAGTAACGAGGCCGGCGGCGTCGCGCGCAGCTGCGCCATCGCCGCCTCGAACGATCGGCGAAGGTCGGCCAGGAGGGACGCAAGATCGGCGGGAGGCGGATTGGACTCGGCCCTGGCGGCGGCCTTCTGGGCGTCGGACAGCGTCTCGCCGCGGGCGTAAGTCAGAAGCCGATCGGTGCTGCCACTGAGGTGCATCAGGTGAAAGCCGATCGTCGATGCGCCGCCCGGGCTGACCCAGAGCTGCTCCTGCGAGAGGTCCGCGGTCGCGCGCTCCACGTCCTCGAGCGTCTGCAGCAACGCGTGCGCCGCGGGCATCAGCGCCGGGGGAACGCCTTCGATGGGGCCGCGAAGCCAGAATTCGGGTGGGGCCGGTGTCGCCATGTCGTCCGATCCTACACTGACGGCAATGCCGATTCCTTCCGCCTGACCAGCCTCCGCTAAAGCTACGGCGGTCCGCCGAAGCCTTTGGCCAAGGCGGAAGCCAAGGGAAACGGTCGTAGTGTCCGGCTTCAGCCGGACCAACCGAGTCGATAGCATCGGCCTTGCGTCCACGCGGCTTTGGACGCAGAATGCCCGCGGAGGGAATTGATGAGTCGACGTGCTGCGGTGGTCGCGCGGGGGTTCGTGACCGCTCTTTGGTGCTTGACTGGCGGTACTGACCGCGTCGCCGGCGCTGGCTCAGGCTGCGTCTCAGGACCCGGCTCCGGTTCTGGCTGCCGCTCCGACTACCGCGAAACCCACGCCGCTCTCAGACACTCGAGATCGAAGAGTTTCTCCTGAAGGGTAGCCAGGGCAAGACGCGCATGGCCGGCAAGGGTATCACCGGCTCCCTCCGCATGACGATGACCTACGAAGGGTTGACGCACGACGCCCACATCCAGATGATCGACGAGTCCAAACGCGAGTTCAGAGGCGATCAGGGCACCGAGTTCAACTTCCGGGACTACTGGGGCTTCAACGTCGCCGGCTACAAGATCGACCGGCTCCTCGGCCTTGACTTCGTGCCGGTCAGCGTCGAGCGGCGGTACAGGTCGACTATGGGCGCGTTCACCTGGTGGCTCGACAACGTGTTGATGGACGAAGCCGAGCGTCTGAAGAAGAAGATCAGTCCGCCGGCCGAAGCGCTCGAGCGCTGGAATCAGGAGATGCAACTCCTTCGCCTGTTCGATCAGCTCATCGCCAACGTCGATCGCAACCTCGGCAATCTCGTGATCACGAAGGACTGGAACATCTGGGCTATCGATCACACGCGCGCCTTTCGCACCAACACTACGCTGAAGACGCCAGGCAACATCGCGAGGTGCGACCGTCAGGTGTTCGCCCGGCTGAAGCAGCTCGACAAGCCAACGCTCAGCAAAGCGGTCGGACGCAACTTGCAGTCCTTCGAGATCGACGCGATCCTGAAGCGGCGTGACGCTATCGTGGCGATCATCGAGCAGCGCGGCGAGAGCGGGCTCTTCGACCGATTACGATGACCCCGTCGGTGCGGCCCAGCGCCGGACCGTGCCGAGCCGTTCGTCACACCATTCGTCATCAGGCGGCCGCCCCCACATCGCCGGCCCGCTCAAACTTGTCGGGTCCGCTCCGCTCCAGCTATGCTGTCCATCCTTGGAGGAGCCGGCATGTTCCGCACCGCGCATTTGACGTCTCTCATCTCTGTATCTGTCGTCTCTGTCGGGGCCGTCTGCGCATTCGCGCTGGTCGTGTCGGCACAGGAACGGGATAGGAGCAAAGTGTCCGACAAATACAAATGGGACCTCACCCACATCTACGCTTCGGACGACGCGTGGCGAACGGAGAAGGACAAGCTCGTCGCCGAGTTCCCGAAGCTGAAGGCGTTCAAGGGCACGCTCGGCACGTCGGCGGCGCGACTCGCTGACGCGCTGGAGCTCGGCTCGCGACTCTCGAAGGAGTTCGCCCGGGCGTACGTCTACGCGAGCATGATGTCGGACACCGACACGCGCGTGAGCAAGTACCAGGGCATGCAGCAGGAGATGATTCAGCTCGGCTCGATGCTTGGCGCCGAGGCCGCGTTCGTCGAGCCGGAGATCCTGAAGATCGACAAGGCGACGATCGACAAGTTCGTCGCCAGCGAGCCGCGGCTGAAGGTGTACCGGCTGTACCTCGACGACATCCAGCGCCGGGCGGCGCACACGCTGACCGACGCCGAAGAGCGGCTCCTGGCGAGCGCGGGGGTGATCGCGAGCGCGCCGTCGGGCACCTACGGCATCTTCTCGGACGCCGACTTTCCCTACCCGAGCGTCACGTTGAGCGATGGCAAGAGCGTCAAGCTCGACAGCTCGGGCTTCAGCCTCTATCGCGCCGTCCCGAACCGCGAGGACCGCAAGAAGGTCATGGCCGAGTTCTTCGGATCGCTCGGCAAGTTCCGGGGCACGTTCGGTTCGACGCTCAACGGCCAGGTGCAGTCGGATATCTTCTTCGCCCGTGCGCGCAAGTACAACACCGCGCTCGAGGCGTCGCTCGACGGACCGAACGTTCCCACATCCGTGTACACGCGCCTCATCGACGGCGTGAACCGGCACCTGCCGACGTTCCACCGCTACCTGAAGCTGCGCCAGCGCATGATGAAGCTCCAGGACCTGCACTACTACGATCTCTACGCGCCGCTCGTCTCGTCGGTCGACCTGAGCTACACCGTCGACGAGGCCCAGACCATTGTCCTCAAGGCGCTCGAGCCGCTCGGGGCGGACTACGCGGCGGGCGCGCGGCGATCGTTCACCGAGCGGTGGACCGATTTCTACCCAACCGAGGGCAAGCGGGCCGGCGCCTACTCCAACGGCGGCGCCTACGACGTGCACCCGTTCATGCTCATCAACTACAACGGCAAGTACACGGACATGAGCACCGTGGCCCACGAGCTCGGCCACACGATGCAGAGCTACTTCTCGAACAAGACGCAGCCGTACCCCACGGCGTCCTACCCGATCTTTGTCGCCGAGGTCGCCTCGACCTTCAACGAGGCGCTCCTCATCGACCACATGCTCAAGACGATCAAGGATGACGCGACGAAGCTGTCGCTGCTCGGCAACTACCTCGAGGGGATCAAATCGACCGTCTTCCGCCAGACGCAGTTCGCCGAGTTCGAGCTGCGCATGCACGAGATGGCCGAGAAGGGCGAGCCGCTGACGGGAGAGGCGCTCGACACGCTCTACGCGGGCATCACGAAGAAGTACTACGGCCACGACAAGGGCGTGTGCATCGTGGACGACTACATCGCCCACGAGTGGGCGTTCATCCCGCACTTCTACCGGAACTTCTACGTCTTCCAGTACGCGACGTCCTTCACCGCCTCGGCAGCGCTGTCGGAAAAGGTGATGGCCGGCGACAAGGCCGCGCTCAAGCGCTACCTCGACTTCCTCAACGCGGGCGGCTCGAAGTACCCGGTCGATCTCCTCAAGGACGCGGGCGTCGATATGACGACCGACGAGCCGCTCGAGCTGACGGTGAAGAAGATGAACCGGGTGATGGACGAGATGGAGAAGCTGATTAAATAGCTTCCGGCTTCCAGCTTCCAGCTCCCGGCCAAGAGGAGCCGCACGGTCTGGCTGGAAGCGGGGAGCTGGAAGCTGGAAGCTAGAATTTGTAGACCACCGCCGTCAGAAACGCGACGTCGTTCTTCTTCACCAGATCGTTCGGGGGTTTGGTCTTGTAGGCGTCGAGGAGCTCGATCTTGAGCTCGATCTGCTTCAGCACCGACGTCGTGAGGCCGGCGCTGAACGTGTAGAGCGCGTCGCCGAAGTCGTCTGCGTCCCAGAGCGACTGGAACGTCTGGGTGACCGTGGCCGACGGGGACAGCTTCCAGGCAAACTGGTCGCCGGAGGTGATCACTCCCGACGTATCCACGTCGAATCCGGGATTCTTCTCCCAGCTGACGCCGACGCCGCCGTCGACGGAGAGCGAGACCTCGTCGGTCGCGATGACCTTGTAGCCGACGCCGCCGCTTGTCGCAAAGAGATAGTCGATCTCCTTGAACTCGTCGCGAAGGTACTGGGCCTGACCGAAGACGAAGGCCCGCGGTGTGAACTTCCGCTCGTATCGGCCCTGGAGAAACAGCCGGTCTACGGACACTTCGCCGTCCGTCTCACCTCGCAGGTAGAGGCCCCGGAACTTCCACAGGTCCTTCTTCTTCGGGTCGTACGCGGCATCGAAGGTCACGTTCAGGTTCGTCGTTTCCGTATTGCCGCGATTGAGGGAGAAGCCGAGGCCGGCGCTGCCGACCCAGTTGCCCGGCGGGGGCTCCGGCGGCGGACACGGGCAGGTCTGCTGCGCCAGCAGCGGGCGGGCCGACAACACCGCGAGAACGAACGAGAACATGCACGCGCGCCGAACACACTTCACGAGCACACCTCCGGGTCAGACGCATTCGCCGAGGCCGTGGCTGTCGGTTTCTAGTGTCCCGAATCCGAACTTCGGATCCGGGACACTCTAGAAGATGATCTTCCAGCGCACGCCGAAGAAGATCCGCGTTTCGGAACGCAGCAGGAATGGATCGATGATCTGCAGGTCGGCCGTGACGCGACTCCACCCAACGGGCGCCCAGGCGTAGTAGAGCTCGACGCCCTGCTCGTTCCGGATGGGGAGGATGGGCGCGACCGTGTCCGCGAGATCGTTGCTGGTGTCGTTGTAGAAGAAAGCGGCACCGAAGGAATCCATACTCCGCCCTTCGAATGGCGCCGCGCCGCCGAAGCCGACGAACATCTGCGAGCGAAGGGGGCTCGGGTTGCCGTCGGACACGCCGAACATGCCGAAGACTCCCATTCCCTTCGTCATATCGTTGGGGTGCATCCAGACGTACTGGTCGACGGTGACGTTGAGCGTCCATGCCCCCTGCACCGTCTCGAGCGGAATGCCGAGCTCCGGGATGAAGACCCACGGGTTCTGGTCGAGCGAGGTGCCCTCGAAAGACCCGATCTCGCCGCCGACCGAGATCCCGCCAGGCAGGGTCTTCGACAGCTTGACCGGCAGCGCCGCGTTCCACATGAATGTGGCGCCATTGTCGAAGAAGCCGTCTTCGGTCGATTCGATCAGTCCGAGAGTCAGGGCTGGATGCGTGCCCTTCAGCACGCTGAACAGCACACCCTCGGTGGACGGCGGCACGGTGCGCGCGGAGATGGGCGGAGCAACCAGCGACAGGTTCATGAAGCGGTCGATGCCCGAGCCGCCGGTGAATGGGTGGACGCTATAGAGGTCGAGCGTGTTGAAGCGGCCGAACTGCAGCACGAACTTGTTCTCGAAGACCTGGGAGCCGTAGAGGCTGGTGACCTTGGCGTGCGCGCCAGACGAGTCCGGGAAGAGGAGCGCGGTGCTCGTCGGAATGAACGTGCCTCCCGCGAGCAACGGCACGTCGCCGTAGCGGAACTCGAAGTGACCGGCGGCGGAAAAGCCCTCCCACAAGGACTTGCTCAGGTTGCTCTGGACTTTCACGTCGACCTTGCCGCCGTAGTCGAACCCGCGGTCGTCGTCTCCCACCGGTACCCAGTCGAAGAACTGCGTATAGCTTGCGTCGATCGTGGTCCCCTTCTGCCCCATCTTCGTCCGCGCGCCACCCCAATCGCCGAAGAGCTCGCCGCGCTTCAGAATGTCGGGCGCTGGCGCCGAAGGTTCCGGTGGTGCGGGTAGTGGGGGCGGGGGCGGGGGGGGCGGCGGCGGCTGCTGCGTCACGGGTGGTGGCGGGGGCGGCGGCGGCTGCGCCACGGGTGGCTTTGGCGGCGGCGGTTGCTGCTGCTGCGCCACGGCCGGCGCCGCACTTGCCAGGATCATGATTGCCGCCGCTAGCACCCAGCTCATTAGTCGAACGGGGAATCGAACCGCGGCCTGTCGCAAAACTACACTCAGCATCGTCTATTCACCTCTCGTGGTCAGGCGTGATGGCCCGCGTGTGCACCTTCGGGGCTCGTCTCTTCCGTGAAATTCTCGATGTCTTTTTCCAGGAAGAAGTCCAGGACGGTCCGGAGATGCGTCGCGAATCAATTCACGATCTGACCAGTTTGCTTCGGTGAAAGCAAGCCTCGATCTGGCTGGTGCGGCGCGATCACGTCACTGGCCGTCGGGTCAGACGGCCGGCCTCGACGTGGCTCGGTCGTCCGTCGACACAGTTCGCAGGTGGAGTGCGAGCGCAATGGAGAAGATGCCGAAGACGAGGGCCGCGCCGCCGACGAGATACACGAGCGTGACGAGTCCCACGGCCGGGCGCACCAGCAGCAGGGCGCCGAACGCAATCGACGCGGCGCCAGACGCGGCCAGCAGCCACGCGCGAGGCAGGATGTGACGAAGCCGGACGGCTGCCGCGATCTCGAGCGCTCCGCGGAGGACGGCCCAGGCCGACATGATGGTGACGAGCACCAGGAGCGTGACTCCGGGCCAGACGCAGGCCGCAAGGCCTGCGACGAGGCCGCTCGCGCCCGACAGGACGAGCGACCAATGATGACCGCCGCCACGTCGCGCGGCGATACCGGTCGTCAGCGACGTGGCTCCGTCGACGACGGCGTAGACGCCCCACAGCAGGACTAGCGCCACCAGCGTCAGGCCGGGCTGGAGAAAGGCCACGAACGCGAACAGCACGTTGCAGATCCCGCGGATCAACAAGACCGACCAGGCCCGGACGATCTCGGGATGCATGAGCGCTCACGGTCGCGTCTACGCACCCCCGGGGGGCTTCGGCGGACGAACGATGCAGCGGAAGCCCAGATGGCAGGTAGACGTATCGATCGGTTCGGGGAATCGCGCCGCCGGCCGATAACGCCGGCAGTAGTTCGGCGCGCACAAATGCGACCCGCCTTTGATCACCTTGCGCGGGATGGGGATCTGCGGCTGCCGCGGATCGATGCTGTCGGCTTCGGCGCCGCCGCGCGGATTCTGCGGGATGCAGCACGCTTTGATCTGCTCGTCAGGATGACCCGGCGTATACCAGTCGGTCGTCCATTCCCACACGTTGCCGGTCACGTCAACGAGCCCGTAGCCGTTCGGTGGAAAGGCCCCCACTGGTGACGTGCCTTCGAAGCCGTCTTCCTTGAGGTTCTGCCACGGGAACTCGCCCTGCCAGAAGTTCGCCATCAGCTTGCCGTCCACGCGGAGATCGCTGCCCCAGGCGAACTCGGCGCCGTCGAGCCCGCCGCGCGCGGCAAACTCCCACTCCGCCTCGGTCGGAAGCGCTTTCCCCGCCCAGGCCGCGTAGGCCTCTGCGTCGCCAAAGGTGACGTGCGTGACGGGGTGATCCTCGCGGCCTTTGATCGTCGAGTTGGGACCGCGCGGGTGCCGCCAGTCGGCGCCGAGCACGAACCTCCACCAATTGTGAAAGTCGCCCAGGTCCACGGGGTTGGGAGGCTTGACGAACACCAGCGAGCCGGGATGGAGGAGCTCTTTCTTGGCGCCCGGATAGTCGGCCGGGTTCGGGGGAATCTCGGCGAACGTGACGTGCCCCGTCGCTGCCACGAACGGCTGGAAGAGGGCGTTGGTCACCGGCGTGCGATCCATCCAGAAACCGTCAACGGTCACGCGATGGACCGGGCGTTCCTCCGGATAGGCCTCGTTGGAACCCATCTGGAAGGTCCCGCCGGGGATCCAGACCATGTCCGGATACGGCGCGGGTCCGGGAGTAGCAGTGACGGGAGTCGATGCGGTCTGAGCCATGACCAACTCTGGCATAGGAGTGCGTGCGCTTCAACATGCGCGCCAACGGTCCGAATGTCGAATCGTTGACGTTTTCTCGAAGGATCGCCGCCGGCACCGCGACATCGCGCGGAACCCGCCGACGATCTTTTGTGAGGAGATCTCAACAGGCTGTCGGCGCGTGTCGGGTTGTGTCGTCACAGGTGGATCCCGAAGCGGCCGCAGCAAACGCGATGACATCGCGTCTTGTCGTGGTGACCACGAGCAGTCGCGGAACCGTCGGATCGCGAGCTCATCGGGAGCATTACACCTGGTACGATCCGTTTTATGGCTGCTGGCCGATCGCCGATACGCAGTGCACCAATCAGTTCGAAACGCCGGGCGGCATCACCATCCGCTTCGAATGAACCGTGGGCGCGGGCGCGCCGGGGAGGAGGGAACTTTGCTATCCTTCTTTGCCCGGCTGATATCCGGTCCGCCGCGCGTCGCCCGGACGTGACCGGAAGGCATGGAAGCGGGTACGGTGCGCAGCTCGTCACTCTGGCGACAGACAGCCGACTCATCATGACGACCGACCCGCCGCCGACTTCAAACGAGCTCGCGCAACAGCGGACGACGATGGCGGGGGACCGCACCCACCTCGCTGACGAACGCACCAGCATGGCGCTCGATCGGACGCGCCTGGCCCACGAGCGTACGCTGATGGCGTGGGTGAGGACGGCGGTGTCGCTCATCTCGTTTGGCTTCACGATCTACAAGTTCTTTCAGGGCATGCACGAGGCGGAGCGGCTCGAAACGGCGCGTCACCTCTTCGGACCGCGCGGGTTCGCGCTCGTCATGATCGGCCTCGGCGTGGGCTCGCTCGTCCTTGCTTTGATCCAGCACCGTGCGGAGATGGCGAGGCTCACGGCGGCGTATCCCCAATACGGTCCCGTCCCACGGTCGACGTCCATGGTGGTCGCGTCGATCGTGGCGAGCCTCGGCGTCGCTGCGCTCATTCTCGTCATCCTGCGCCAGTGACAGCCGCACCAATCGACTGATTACGGCCGCTGCCCCGATGTATGTCAACCGTCCGCACACGTCGGCCGCTCGTCGCCGCGGTCGTCGAAGTGGCTCAGGCTGTCACGCGTGTCGGTACGACGTCAGTAAATGGAAGGCAACTGAGATGATCAAGCCGTACGTGCATCTTGCGCTTCTGCTCGCCTTGACCGCTGGCTGCGGATCGCCGCCGCCCGCGGCAAGCAGTTCATCGTCGGCTCCTGCCAGCGCGCCTGCGGCGCAAGCCGACCCGCTGCCGTCGTGGAACGACGGCGCCACGAAGAAGGCGATCGTCGACTTCGTCAGCCGCGTGACACGTCAAGGCGGGCCGGACTTCGTCCAGCCCTCGGAGCGCATCGCGACGTTCGACAACGATGGGACGCTCTGGTCGGAGCAACCGATTTACTTCCAGCTGGCGTTCGCGCTCGACCGGGTCAAGGCGCTGGCGCCAAAACATCGGGACTGGCAGCAGAAGCAGCCGTTCAAGGGGATTCTCGATGGTGACATGAAGGCCGTGGTCGCGGCGGGCGAGAAGGGCTTGCTCGAGGTCTTAGCCGCCACGCACGCCGGCAGTACGACCGCGGAGTTCGAAAGGCTTGTCACCGAGTGGATTGCCACCGCCAGGCATCCCACGCTCAATCGGCCCTACACCGACCTGGTGTTCCAGCCGATGCTCGAGCTGCTCGCTTTTCTGCGGGCAAACGGCTTCAAGACGTTCATCGTGTCTGGAGGCGGCGTGGAGTTCATGCGGCCCTGGACTGAACGCGTCTACGGGATTCCGCCGGAGCAAGTCGTCGGCAGCAGAGCCAAGGTTCTGTACCAAGTCAAGGATGGCAGGCCCGAACTGCTGCGCCTGGCGGCGATCGATCACATCGACGACAAGGCGGGAAAGCCGGTCGGCATTCATCAGGTCATTGGCCGGCGGCCGATCGCCGCGTTCGGCAACTCCGACGGCGACTTCGAGATGCTCGAGTGGACGACGTCGGGTTCAGGCCCGCGCTTTGGCTTGATCGTCCACCACACCGACGCCGCGCGTGAATGGGCCTACGACCGCGACTCGCACATCGGTACGCTCGCCCGCGCGCTCGACGAGGCGCCCAAGCGCGGTTGGATCCTCGCCGACATGAAGCAGGACTGGAAAGTCATCTACCCGTTCCAGAAGTAGAAGTGCGGTCCACCGGACGCCGGCCGACCTCTCCAAGAGAGCGTTCAGCCGGGCGAAGCGGACTGATGAGGGGACAGGAACCTCACGCGCGTCGGCGCGTGAGGTCGGGTGCAGCGATTTCGCGGGTGTGACTCAGTCGTTGGACGACTCTGAGCTGGCGTAGCATCGGCGCCTGCTGCGCGATGAGGTCGGCATAGAGGGCGTGCCGGAACCGGTACGTGGCCTGCGCCGTTCGCGACGGTCTGGTGGCGCCGGCAGCGACGATGAGGTGCCCGCGGCGGGCCAGCGGGCCCAGCACGCGCCGGACGTGCTCGACTCTCTGCTCGAGCGCGGCGGCAACCGACGCGGCTTCGAACTCGAGACCAACGGCCGCCGCGGCTTCGAGCGTCTCGCGTTCCACGGGATCGAGGTGATCGACGTGCCGCGCGATCAGTTCACTCAGCGAGTCCGGCAACGCGCGCGCAACGGCCTCGTGCGACTCGGCACGCCGCCATCCGTCGTGCTCCTCGACGACCAGCCGGCGCGTCACGAGGCTGTCGATGGCATTGACCATCATGAACGGATTGCCGCCCGTTGCATGGTGGACGGCCGACGCGAGGTCCGAGAGGCACTGGGGACCGAACCGCGCGTCGATATATCGCGCGACGTGCTCGAGGGTCAGGCTCCCGAGCGGGAGCGTCACCGAGCGGGGCGCGATGGCGGCGGCGGCTCTCAGCCGGTGCTGCGCCCGATCGCCTGCCGTCCACTCGCCGTCGCAGCACGTGGCGACGATGAGCAGCTTCGAGGGAAGCTGGCTCTCGGCCAGCCGCGTCAGTGCGTTGATCGTGTCGACGTCGGCCGACTGCAGGTCCTCGAGGATGAGGACGAGCGGAAGAGCGTGTGAGATGGCAGCGAGCGCAGCGCCGAGCTCGTCGAGCATCCGGACGGCGTGCACCGCGGGCGCGCCGGGACCGATCCACTGCGGGAAGAGCGCGAGCCACGACGGCGCGTGTTCGGCCAGAATACGGGGAACATAGGCCGGGTGCCGGCGGTCGAGCGCGATGAGCGCATCCAGAAACGGGTAGTAGGGCTCGTGAGGAAGCTCGCGATCGAAGCAGTGGCCGTAGCAGACGCGAACGGGACCCGCGGCGTGGGCCGTTCGAACGAACGCGTCACAGAGTGCGGTCTTCCCCGCTCCGTGTTCGCCCGAGATGAGCACGAGCCGCCTGGCCGAGGCGCGCACCGCGTCGAGGGCATCGGCGAGCGCCGCCAGCTCAGGCCCGCGGTTGACGAAGATAGGCGACCGGCTCTTTTGCGTGGCGTCGGCCCCGACCGGCCCGCTCGCGTGCGACACGTCGGCGATGAATGAGTAGCCGCGGCCAGGAGCGGACCTGATAAACGTGGCGTGCCGGGATCCGTCGCCGAGCGCCCGGCGGATCTCACGTACCAGCACCTTGATGTTGTCTGGCTGGACGTGCGTGTCGGGCCAGACCGACGACATGATCGACGCCTTGGACACCCACGACCCGGCGTGGGCGAGCAGGCACCGCAAGAGCGACGCCGCCTTGCCGGTGAGCGGAACCTGGTCCCCACCCCGCCAGAGCGTGCCGTCTTCGACGTCGAATCTGAAGGTCGCAAAATGCTTGGTCACGAGCACCCGGCCGTATCACGTCTGCCTTACTGGAAGGTGCCACGATACGTCGAGGGCGGCGGACTGTGCCATTGGACTTAGGCCCCTGTGGCATGGGCCTTTAGTCCTACAGCGATGTGACATGAATGCAACGGTTTACATCGATTTGTCGAACCTAGGTCGCGCGGTGACCGAGGTTCAGCCGATCGGCCATCCGCACCAGCTCGGCCAGCGATTCTGCCTGCATTTTGTGCATGACCTGCGCGCGGTGCACCTTGATGGTCTTCTCCGCCGTCCCCAGCTCGCCGGCAATCTGCTTGTTCAGCATGCCGGTCACCACGAGGGCCATCACCTCCCGCTCCCGCGCCGTCAGGATCTCGAACCGGTCGCGCAGCCGGTGCAGCTCTTCACGCTCTTGGCTGCGGACGCGCTCCTGCTGGAGTGCCTGGTAGACGGCGTCGAGGAGCGCCTGGTCGTCGAAAGGCTTCGTCAGCACTTCGAGCGCGCCGGCCTTCATCGCCCTGACCGTCAGCGGCACGTCGGCGTGGGCGGTGACGAAGATGATCGGCAGGTCCGTCCCGGCGTGGTTGAGCATGCGCTGGAGGTCGAGGCC
Organism: uncultured Acidobacteriota bacterium; assembly: GCA_963839705.1. Taxonomy (GTDB): domain Bacteria; phylum Acidobacteriota; class Vicinamibacteria; order Vicinamibacterales; family 2-12-FULL-66-21; genus DATBJJ01. The sequence goes on along the minus strand of CAWIWL010000012.1, from coordinate 1,475,433 downwards.
GCTCGCGCCGGGCATCCGCACGTCGAGCACCAGGCATCCCGACACCCCGTGCTCCGAGCGAGTGAGGAACTCGGCGGCGGTCGAGAACGTCTCGCAGGACAGGCCGACCGACGCCAGCAGCCGCTTCACGGCCGTGCGCACGGATGGGTCGTCGTCGACCACGAAGACGGTCGGGGTAAAGGCCTCAGCCATGCAGGTCGCTCAACGGCAGCATGATGTGAAACGTGGCGCCGGCGCCGGCGTTCGGCGTGGCCCACAGGCGTCCGCCGTGCATCTCCACGATAATCCGGCTCATCGACAAACCGATCCCCATGCCCTCGGGCCGCGTCGTCACGAGCGGCTGGAACACGCGCTCTGGATCGTCGCCGCCAAACCCTTCGCCGGAGTCAATCACGGTCGCGTGGATCGCGCTGCCCTCTTGATGTTGCGTCCGGATCTGGAGTGTCTGCTCGCCTCCCGCGACACGTCCCATCGCCTCGACGGCGTTGATGACGAGATTACAGAAGACCTGCTGCAGCTGCACCTGGTCGGCGCGAACGAAAGGAAGCGTCGGATCGAGCTCGGTGCGCACGACGATGCGCCCGGCCTCGAGCGATCCGCGGGTCAGCGCCAGCGCGCTGTGCACGATGTTGTTCAAGTCGACCGACCGCCGCTCGAGCTCACCCTGTTCGAAAAGCCCGCGTGTTCGGCGGATGAGCTCGCTCGCGCGCTTGCCATCGCAGATGACATCGGTCAGCGCCTCGCGGACCTGCGGAAGGTCGGCGTGATCGCTCCCGAGCCAGCGCAACGCCGCGCTCGCGTTCGCCACGATCGCGCAAAGCGGTTGGTTGACTTCGTGCGCGATCGCCGCGGTCAGGCCTCCCATGTCGCTCAATCTCGTGAGCCGCGCGAGCTCGGTTTTCGCGTCCTCGAGCGCCTCCTCGGCGGCTTTCCGCGCGGTGATATCCGTCGTCGTACCGGTCATACGGGTTGGTCGCCCGGCCTCGCGCTCCACGATGGCCCCGCGCACCATGAAACTGCGGGCGCTGCCGTCCCGATGGAGCATTCGATGCTCAATCTCGAAGGTTGGCGTGCGTCCCTCGAGGTGCGCGTATGCCGCCGCCATCAGCCGCTCCCGATCGTCAGGGTGGATGCGTGCCTGCCAGGCATCGACGTGGTTGCCGATTTCGTGGTCCTCGAACCCCAGGATGCTCTTGAGCGACGGATCAGCGTAGACGAAGTTGCTGGCGAGGTTCCAGTCCCACACGCCGACGGATCCGGCCATCGTGGCCTGCCCGTATCGCGAATGCCCCGTTCGCAGCGCCTCCTCGGCGTTCCGGCGCTCAGTCAGGAGCGCCGACAGGACGATCAGTGGTAACGACATCGCGATGAGCGTGAGCTGCGTCGCGACGATCGCGTCAGGAGGCGTGGCGAGGCCCTGCCCGGGGTGCGCGCCGACGAAGTAACGAAAGAGCGTGGTGAAACACAGCACGACGCCGAGCCCCGCCTGGCCGAAGCGCACCGCGGCCCACAGCAGAAACGGCAGGGGCGCGAAGAGCAAAGGGGAAATCGTGACTGGAGTGGCGAACGTGTTGACGAGCCGCTCGCTCGCCGTCAGGCACGTCAGGAGAATCAGGAACTCGGCGAGGGGCGGCCCGATCGGTCGTGGAATGGAGCGCCAGCCGAGAAACGTCAGCAGCGGCGGCGCCAGAACGATCGTCGAGAGAACGTTGGTGACGAACCGCATCCGCCAGTGCGCCCAGATGTCCGTGACCAAGCCGTTGAGGCTGAGCGTCGCGGCGGCGACGAGCGACGCGATGGCCGGCGCGCCGATGACGGCGACCACCACGAAGGCCGTCACGCCCTTGAGCGTGCCCAGCAGGTGTTCGTCGCGGTGGCCGAGCCGCCGGAGGATGGTGGCCGCGATGATCGGCTGCGAAAGGTTGCCGGTAAACATTCCCAGCGACCGGCCGAGCGGAATCGACATCGTGGCCGCAACGGCCAGCTGGGTCAGAAACGCGAAGACGACAATGAGCGGCCAGAGCCGCGCGGGTGTCAGCAGAAAGGCGACGAAGAGCAGGACGTTCGGCGGCCAGAGCACGGCCATGCTCGGCAGCGACGGCATCATCAGGCTGGCGTAGCCCGCCACCGCGGTCGCGTAGTACGCGAGCGACAGGCCCGCGATCCAGACGAGTGCTCGCCTATACGATGTCGAAGAGCTGGAGCTGAATTCCAGCCAGACGCTGGCCGGTCTCGCTGCTGCTACATCCATGGGCGTTTCTCGCTGCGGTGGCTGTCCTTCTTCTCCTTGCCGTTTTTGCGCCGATCGCCTTCTCGAGCTGCCGCGAACCTTCTTCGAGCTTACGGCGCTTCGTGCCGTCCAGCTCCGGGGATTTCCGATTCAGCTTCTGAAGCGCGTCGTCGATCGTAGGGGCCACCATTGGACCACTTCGCACTGCCTCAAAATGACCTCAAGCTGGAGGCGTTGGCCCGCGACAGACGAGTATACTGGCAGGTCGCCGCCTGGGTTTGGGGTGAGCCCCACGACCCATCGTGGCGGCCCTGGCCCGCGACGAGGTTCCGGATTGCACTTGACGGCGCATGAGGGGCAGGTTTCTTGCAAATTAACCAAAGTTCGCAGACGGAGGTTCCTATGACTCGAAGTGTGATGCTCGGCTTGGCGGCAGTCCTCGTGGCCGGTTCGATCGTGCAGGCAACCCAGACAGTCAAGAAATCGCAGAGCGTGACCGCGACCGCGACGATTCAGGCAATCGACAAGGCGAACCGCCTGGTCACGCTCAGGGACGAAACCGGCGCCGAGGACATGATGCAGGTCGGCCCGGCCATGACGCGGTTCGACGAACTGAAGGTCGGGGACAAGGTCAAGGTGACCTACATCGAGTCGCTGGTATTGCAGGTCCGCAAGCCGGGCGACCCGGTCAAGCCCAGTAGCGATGTCAAGCTCACCAAGGGCGAAGGCGCATCCCCCTCCGCCACATTGTCGAGCCAGCTGACGACGAGCGTCGAGGTCCTGTCCATCGATCAGAAGCTGCCGTCGATTACGGTCAAGACTGCCAACGGCCGCACGGTGACGCGCAAGGTCGAGGACCCCAAGAACCTCGAAGGCGTGAAAGTCGGCGACAAGATCGACATCACCTACACGCAGGCCGCCCTAATGAGCGTGGAGCCGGTCAAGTAACCGTCTGTAGATCCGTGTTGTCCGTGTTGTCCGTGGCTTCGAGGCTGCGTTTGCCGCGGCTCAGAATCTGTAGATCCAGCCGGTCTGGATCTGGCTCGACGAACCCTGCTGGCCGTTCTTGTTGACGCGCGTGCCGAACAGGAACTCGACGGCAATATCCGCCTGGGGCACAGGGGACCACGTCACGTTGACCGAGGTCCTCTGTGTCCGTCGCAACGCGTCGCTGGGCTGAATGTCGAGGTTCGACACGTTGACGATGCCGTAAGTGAAGGCCGACACGAAAGTCGGCCGCCATTTCCGCTCGTAGCCGAAGTAGGCCGACGAGACTGCCAGCGCGCGCAGCGATCCCGTGGACGGATCGAAGACCGCGTCCTGGCCGCCGAGCGTGCCGAGGTCGGTGATGTACTTGCCAATCCCCCACCCGTTGTTCGTCGCGAACTTCATGCGATCGTCACGATCCCATAGGGGCACCAGCTGGCCGCTGACGTTCACACCAAAGCCGCCGGTTGACAGTGTCAGCTGCGGCTGATCGGTCACCTCGCCGCGGAGCTGCCTGCCGATGATGGCCGCCTGCACGTGCTGGGCGCTGCTCAGCCTGAGCGGTCCTGACATGGCCGACTTTGGTTCCCACCGCAAGCGCGCGATGATGTCGGGCGTCAGGTTCACGGGCGACGTGCCAGTCAAATCTGGAGCAGGATTCTCGAGCGCCAGCGCCAGCTTCAGGTTCTCGTTGAGCGGCTGCGTGTAACGAATCTGCGGCTGGCGAAACAACGAAATCGCGTTCAGCCCCTCGAAGTCGAGGCCGATCGGTTCGGCTTCCGGATCCGAGAACGTCGACCACGTCTGACCTATGACCCAGCGGTCGGTCTGCATGAAGGCATGGCGCAGCCTGAAGGTGTTACTGCTGCCCGCGAAGTCGCCCTCGATGAAGGTTCTGACCGTCCGCGTCGCAAACGGCGTACGGAGGTCGAGGCCGAAGCGCGAAGCCGATGGTGAGTAGACCGTCCGCGCCGCCTCACCAGCCTGTTGATCGGCCCCTACGGGAATCGACGACGTCACAAAGCGATCGTCGGTGCCGAGCGGGCCGAGGGTATGCACGAGCGTCATGCGGGCCTGGCCGCCGAACTTGATGGCGGAGTCGGTTCCCGGAATTCGTATCGATCCTGGGAAGTCGCCGGCCGATACGGCCTCCTTGGGCATCTCCGGCTGGCGTTGCGCTCTCGCTGCGGCCAGTGATTCGGGCGCCGGCGGCGCTCCGCCCTGCAGCTTGAGCACCGCGAGGTCCTTCTCGAGGGCCCCGATGCGCTCCGCCTGATTGTCTATGAGCGCGCGCTGCTCAGTCACCAGCCTGCGAAGCTCCGCCATCATCGCCTCGACCGTCGGCTGCGGCGCTGACCCCGCAGGAGCGGATTGCGCGGCGACCGGCGATGGGACGCCCGTGGTGATGAGCGCCAGGAATAGAGCGGCGCAGGCACGCCGGCTCCAATACAACGTCAGCTTGGTGTTCATATGTGTGCTCAGGGTAAAGCGACGCACGCTCGCCGACCAATAACGGCAGCTGCGAACTGCGACGCCCATCATAGCGAAGTGGAGAGGCCTCGACCGAAAGACCGTCGTCAGCAATTACACTGAGGCATGCCCGTGCACGCACCCCTTGCCGAACTGGTGCTGACCTATGCGATCGCACTGGTCTTCATCCTCGTGCTCAGCCGCATCCGAATCCCCCCCATCGTCTCGTTCATCGTGGCCGGCGCGGTGGCCGGCCCAGCGGGTGTCGGTATCGTCAAGACGCAAGACGATGTCGACATGCTGGCCGAGATCGGTATCGTGCTGCTGCTCTTCACGGTCGGGCTCGAGTTTTCGCTCACCGAGATCCGCCGGATCTGGCGGAAGGTGCTGATCGGCGGAACGCTGCAGGTCGGCGCGACGGCGGTGGCAATCCTCCTCCTCGTCTTCGCGTTCTCGAACTCGACGTCGTTGTGGCGCCTGGGCGTCTTCTCCGGGGTCTTCGTGGCGCTCTCGAGCACCGCCATCGTGCTCAAGGAACTGGGGACGCTCAATCAGCTCGACTCTCCACACGGGCGACTCGTCGTCGGCGTGATGCTCTTCCAGGACCTTTGTATCGTCGCCCTGCTCTTGTTCGTGCCGATTCTCTCGGGGCGTACGGCCCCGTCGGTCGTGCCCGAAGTGCTCGCAAAGGCCGCGGCGGCCATCGGCGTGGTCGCCGTCGTCAGCCGGTTCGTGCTGCCCGTGCTTTTCCGGCTCGTCGCACGAAGTGGGCGGCGGGAAGCTTTTCCTCTCGCCGTGTTGCTCGCGAGCATCGGCACGGCGTGGGCCAGCTCGCTTCTCGGTATCTCGATGGCGCTCGGCGCGTTTCTTGGCGGCCTGGTTCTCGCCGAGAGCGAGTACAGCCATCAGGCGTATGCGGAAATCCGGCCTTTGCGCGACATCCTCGCGGGTCTGTTTTTCATCTCTCTCGGGATGCTCGTCGATCCGTCGATCCTCCTGGGACAGTTTCCAGTCATCATCGCGATCGCGGCCCTGCTGATCTTCGTGAAGGCGTCGGTCGCGACCGGTGCGTTTCTCGCCGCGGCAACGACCGTGCGCGTGGCCGCGACAGCCGGGATCTGCCTGGCACAAATCGGCGAGTTCTCGTTCATCCTGGGGCGAGCGGGGCTGGATGTGGGCCTTATCAACCCGTCGCAGTGGCAGCTGCTGCTCGCCGCGAGCATCGCGACGATGGTCGTCACGCCGGCCCTGCTGGGAGTGGCGCCGGCCGTCGGATCGTGGCTGGCGACGAAGACGAAGGCCGATCATTCGGACGAGGCCGGCCCGGAGTCCGCCCATCTCTCCGATCACGTTGTCATCCTCGGCTTCGGGATGGGCGGCCAGCTGCTCGCCCGCGCGCTGCGGCAGCTCGCAACGCCGTACGTCATCCTCGATCTGAACGGCGCCACGGTACGGCAGGCGCGTAAGGACGGCGAGGCGATCTTCTTCGGCGACGCCACGAATGAAGACGCGCTTCGTGCGGCCGGAGTGGATCGCGCGAAAGCGGTGGTGGGCGTCCTGAGCGATCCGTACGCCGCGGCGCGGGCGCTGACCGCGATCCGGACTATCAATGGGTCGGTCCCGATCATCCTGCGCATGCGCTACAACTCGGAAGCCGAGGCGGCCTTGCAGCAGGGTGCGACCGTTGCCGTGGCGGAAGAGATGGAAGCCTCGCTCGAGGTTCTGGCGCAGACGATCGCCCGGCTCGACGTCCCCGGCAACGTGATCGACGTGCTACTCGAAAGTTACCGGCGCGAGTCGACGGGGATGCGCGTCATCCGCGCCCCCGGTCAGCCGCTCGAGAGCCTGCCGAGCGCCATCACCAAGACACCGATTGCGACGCATGCCCTAAGCGCCGGGGACTGGGCCGTCGGACGGACGCTTGCGGAAGTGAATCTGCGAGCGGATACGGGCGCGCTGGTCATCGCGGTTCAGCAGGGCGGACGCTACAGAACCTCGCCCCCAGCCGACCTGCTGCTAGCGGCGGACGACGTCTTGTACCTGCTCGGCGACGACAGCGACGTCATGCTCGCCCGCCGTCGCCTGACCGGGGACGGCGGCTAGAAGCGGTCTGATAAACGTAAAACCCTCGCGAAGGTCCCAAAGCTCACGAAGCCCGCGAAGGTTTGGCGGAGATGCGCACGATGACACGATGTTCACGATGGATCCTCGGCAGAGTCTGAAAAACGGGTCAGGTCTGGTACTTCAACATGCCAATAATGGATCACAAGACCTGACCCTCTCTCTTCGTGTTCGTCGTGTTCATCGGTTCATCGTGAGCCGTGGCCGTCGGCGCGTTCAGCCTGTTGTCCTCGTCAGTTTGTTCAGCGGGGAAACAGGAACGTCGCGACGAACCGCAGCCGCCAGTCGGCCCGGCCGGTCGGATGCGACACAGCGGGTCCAGCCGCCGCCTGGAAACTCACCGGGCGCTTGCCGAGCAGTGTCACCTTGCTCACGGAGAACAACAGGTAGGACGTCCATCGTTCATCGTCGGCGTCCCAGCTGGTGGACGCTTCCATGGACCCGCCAACGGCGAGGCCCTCTCCGAGATTGTAGTTTGCGAAGGGCTGCAGGTACATCTGGTTGACGTCGGGGCGATCGTTGGCGCCATCCATCGACCAGATCTGATTCCAGAGCGCGCCGACCGTCCACTTGCCAGGCTGCATGAGCGCCACGACCGACGGACCGAGGCTGAACTTCTCGGTACCGAACGTGTCATTGGTGGCCGTCGGAATCAGCAAAGCGGGACCCGCACCCCAAATGAGCTTGCCTGTCTTCGCTGGTGAAATGAAGACCGTCATGGTGGTGTCGCCCATGCCGGTGAGACGCTCGTCGCCGCTGTCTGTCGGTTGCGACAACACCGGCATGATGACGCGAAGGATGACGTTCCAGTCCCTGGTGAGGCCGAAGGGCGCGACGGGCTGGATGTTCAGCAAGGTACCGGTCGCCTCGCGTTCACCGATGCCAAAATCCCAATTGCCCTGGAAGGGCACACTGATTAGACTCGCCACGGGATTCTGGGTCTGCTTCGCCAACTCGTCCGCGGTTTGAGCGGCTATAGGCCGAGAGAAACCCAGCATTAGGCAGACGACGGCCGGCACTACAAGCCCTCTTCTCATCAACGGTCCTCCTGACGCTCCACTCTGTCAGATAGTTGGGGTGTCATGTTCTGCGCCAACACCCGAAGAGAGGAAGCCAATGTTTACAGGATCGCGCCGCGGGGAACCACGCCATCTCGTGGGGACCTCCGCGGGATTGCCTGCCGACCATCGAACGCGGGCTACCCCATCAACCTGTGAGGTCGAGCAGTAGGCCGGCCCACGGGACCTCGGTATAGAAGAGAACGGCCAGAAACGCCGCAACGTAGGCGCGCCGCTGCCAGACGTCCGGAGCGTCGGTCTGCGCCGCGCCCATCACGAGCAGCAGCCATCCGAACCCGGCGACCGGCGCGAAGGCGTAAGTGACCAGGCAGAACGTGAGCAGGACTGCGTGAGGCAGCCAAGAGGCGATCCGGCGCCGCGGTGCCAGCATCACAACGGCGACGGCCGCTTCGAGCAGGGTGATGCCCCATGTCGAGACGATCGCCAGGGCTCGCAGGCGCGGGGGCTCGATTACTACCGGCGGGTCGGCAAGCTCGGCGCCATCGGGAAGCGGGGCGAGCGCGCGGCGGTTGGCTTTGAGATCCCGGTCCGGCAACCCGCCGACGAGCATGGCGGCTTCGGCGAAGCGAGGATCGGTTAGAAGCGTCACGCGAAAGAATCGCCCGTCGAGAAAGTCCGGCGACAGCACGACCTTCCAGAACACCGCGAACGCGAACGCCAGGCCCAGCAGCCATCGGCTCGTGGTGGACAGTAAGCCTGACGTGTCGACGGCGCGGAGCGACAATGCGATCGCGAGCGTCCAGTAGCCGAGAAGGTAGATGTGATTGTCGGCGAGCGGCCAGTCGTCCGCGATGCGCAGCGCGATGAGCACCGCGACAGCGGCCCAGACGGCTGGAGTGCGAAGCACGCGGGGAGAAACCAGCGCCAGCGCGGCGGCCGCGAGCACCACGGGCTTGACGAACCACGGCCCCATCGGCCGCAGCAGAAGAGCGACTGCCGTCAGGCGCATCGCGATCTCGAGATGCGCGGGGCACGCCGAGGCGCGGAACCAATCAGTCACTCTATTGCTGGTTCGGCACCTGATAGACCAACGTGCGGAGCGTCCGTTCCGTCGCGGCGAGCGTCCGCGGATCGAACTCAGTGCGCCAGACAGTCAGCTTGACCGTCGTCACCGCGCGCTCGTATCGTCGCTCGCGCGCGACGATGCCTTCAGCGAGTCGGCGCAACAGCCAGTCGGCGGGACAGGCTGCCGATCGTGCGGCGAGTTCCTCGAGCGAAGGTGGAATCTCCTGCGCCTCGGACCGGTCCGGCGCCTCGATGACCACATCGACGCCGCGATATGCCCCATGGTCGAGCGTCGAGAACATGCCGAAGCCCCCACCCTTCCACGGCGTCAGTCCTGACGTCTTCGCGAGCCCTATCTGGCAGAGGGCGACGGCAATCAGTAGTACAGGAGCCACGAACGCAGAACGCATCTGAACCCCGTGAACCAACCTTGAACCCTGAACGTCTTAGAACCTACCCCAACACCACAACCCGATACCAGTCGCCGACGCGCTGTAGAACGCCTGAGCCGCTCCGAGCTTCATGCTCATCCGCTTGGTAAAGGCGCTGTAATCAGCCGCGGCCGTGGAGGAACTGTCCCTGTAGAGGTGTCCCCGCCGAAGAGTCTTGCCATCCGGTTCACGGGACCCCTGACGATCAGGTAGGGCAAGATCGCGAGGACAACTGCGACAACCAGGCCCTGCATGGGCCTGAGCCCCTTGAACACGATGAATTGATAGATGAGATCCATCCCGACCGCCAGAAGAAAGACGTTTCGCACTGACTTCCATCCGTCCCGGATTAGATCGGACCGGCGGGAGGGTTCCGTGAAAAGGGCCCAGAAGTAGGGCGGCTTGTGCTCGCGCGCGTCCTTCAGGCCGCTGATGATCGCGTAGACAATCGACATCACGGGCTGCAGATAGCAGCGAAAGGCCATCGGACCATCTGGTCTCGACAATACTTCCTGCCACATATCAGACAGGTATTGCATGAGTGCTCCGGCCGAGCGGGCGCGGGGGCGCTGAGAGTGCCCGCACGACAGTCCGGGTTAGGGCTTGGGCGGATAGCGCTTGAGGATCTCTTTGACGGCCTCGCGGACGAGCACTGCCCGCTTCTCCGCCGTCTGCCCCGGCTTGAGCTCCGCTTGACCGATTCCGCGCCAGACGACTTCCTTGTTGGCGCTGATATCGATGACCAGCGAGCCCTGCTCGATGACCTTGTACGACTGCGTTGCCCCTGAAAACGGCGGCAAGCCCCACGCCGCCACCGCCGGCAGGAACTGTCCAACGACCTGGGCGTCTGTTCCGACGGTTATCAGGACGTAGTACTTGACCTGCAGGTCCGCGGGAGCGCCAGCCGCAGCGGCCGTCAGGCCGCGCTCGGGGAGCGCCGCGGCCACGGCCTCCAAAATCACCGGCTCGGCGCGCTTCCGGACGACTTCGGGATCGTCGTCGGCCGTCCGCGCCATCTTGACCTCGCCCGGCCCGCCCTCGTGCCACGACCACGTCTTGGCCTTCGAAAAGTCGAAGCTCTTGGTGAACTGCGTTCGCACTTTCACAGCGGCGCTGCCTTCGACGCCCAGCCAGGCGATGGCACAGAGGGTCAACACGGTGGCGGCTTTCATTGCAGGCGCTCCTTCAGATGTCGAGAGAGAAACCGATGAGACAGACGCTCGGTTCCGACGCTCTGATGATGTCACACCGCTCCCCCCGCTGCCTATTCTCCGGCGCAGGATTCTCTCATAACGCGGGAATCTTCCGCCCGAGGGGGGCAAGGCCAAAGGGCTCATACCAAGGGGAGTCGCCAGTCAATCCGCGCACGGTCGCGGTAACGCCACGGCAGGTCGCGGGACGACTCTGGCACGGTTCGCGTGGGCACGCACGAGGCCACGGTACGAGCGTTGCACTTTGCAGCGGCGCTATGCTCCTTGCCAGCATTAGCTTCCGGATCCAGCCTCACAAGCGCGACGAGGCCCTGTCCGCGGTCGATGCCCTCGTGCAGCGCATGCGCACCGCAAACGGCTGCGCCCGCAGCCGCGTCCTCAGCGACTCCGAGGATCAGAACCTAATCGTGGTGGCGTCTGAATGGAGCGACGCGAACAGCGCCGAAGCCTTCTTCGGGTCGCGCGAATTTCAGATCTTCAAGGGGATCCGGATCCTGATGCGCGAAGAGCCCTTCATCGTGCTCGACGACGTGCGCGCGCGGGTCACCAGGCTGATGCGAGCCTCATGAAATGCTGGAGTGCCGAGTGCTGAAGTGAATGCCGGAGCCATGACTTCAGCATTCGGCCGTTCTTGCTACCGTGGCCGCGAGATCCCCAGCTTCAGCATCCGGCTCCGGAGCGTGCTCGGCTTGAGGCCGAGGAGGTGGGCTGCACCTCCGCCGCCTTCGATCCGCCACCGCGTCGTGTCGAGCACCGTGCGGATATGGCGCTTCTCGATCTCGATGAGCGTCACGCCAGCGGCGACCGGTGTGGGGACAGGCGAGGGCATCCAGGCGTCGCCGAGGGCCAGCGTGGTGCCAGGCGACAGGATGATGGCGCGCTGCAGCACGTTCTCGAGCTCGCGGACATTGCCCGGCCACTCGTACGCTTCCAGCGTCTGCATCACGTAAGCGGGAATCGTGTCGATCCGCTTGTTGAGGGCGCGCGACAGGCGACGAACCAGATGCTCGGCGAGCTGCGGGATATCCTCGCGGTGGTCGCGCAGCGATGGAATCGTGATTGGGAACACGTTGAGGCGATAGTAGAGGTCTCGACGGAACCGCCCTTGGCGCACTTCCTCGGCCAGGTCGCGGTTGGTCGCAGCGATGACCCTCACGTCCACATCCACGGTGCGCGGACTGCCCAGCCGCTCGATCTGCCCTTCCTGCAGCACACGGAGCAGCTTCGGCTGGAGCTCGAGCGGCAGTTCCCCGACCTCGTCGAGCAGAATCGTTCCGCGATGCGCCAGCTCGAAACGGCCGATCTGCGTCGCATGCGCGCCGGTGAACGCGCCGCGCTCGCGTCCGAAGAGCTCGCTCTCGACGAGGTTCGCCGGCAGCGCGGCGCAGTTGACGACGACGAGCTGACGGGTGCGGCGAACGCTCCGGCGGTGGATGGCGCGCGCGAGTAATTCTTTGCCCGTGCCCGTTTCTCCCGCCAGCAGCACTGTGGCGTCGGTCGCTGCCACCTGGTCGACCCGGAACATCACGTAGCGAAGGGCATCGCTGGCCCCGACAATCGAGTCGCGATCGTCAGGCGCGGGCATGGCACCAGGAGCGGGCGCGTCAGCGCGGCGGAACGGGGCGACGCCGGCGAACTCGCGGTCTTGGGGAAAGGCTGGAAACGTCATAACACCCTCATCGTGCTCGCGCCCCGCGGTGAACTGCGGGGCACGTCCAAGAAAAGTGCGGCGAGCCCACGGCCGTGCCGGGAGGCTGGAGAGGGGCCATGGACCCGCCGCTGACCGGCGAGGCGAGAGCGCCGGCCGCCGAAAAGCCATTCTTCACGAAGTGTCGCGGGTAAAGAGGTTGGATTACGGTAGGAGGCTGGTAGGATCGCCATTGGTCGTGGGGGGCGGTAGGATTCCGGTAGGATTTCGTCCCTGGCAATCGGCCCCAAGGCGCAGTTCGGTCACAATTGTCCTGGTAACGTGAAATATTTTGCGCCCTTCAGGCTCGACCTGACCGCCAGAACCCTCTGGCGCGACGGCGTACGCGTTCCGCTCACCCACAAGGCCTTCGACCTGCTTGCCGTGCTCGTGGAGCGCGCCGGCCACGTGGTCGCCAAGGAAACCCTGCTCGAAACCGTCTGGCCCCAGACCCACGTCCATCCCGACAACGTCAAGGTCCTCATCGGCGAGGTTCGCCGGGCGCTCGGAGACGACCCGATGCGGCCCCGCTTCATTCGCAGCCTCGTCAAGCGCGGCTACATCTTCATCGCGCCGGTCGTCGACGCGGTGGTCGACCTGACCCCGAGCTCATCGTTTCCGACTTTTGTCGGGCGTGAAGCGGAGATGGATCGGCTGCTCGGGGCGCTCGAACACGCCGCCGCCTCGCACCGGCACGTGGCCTTCGTCACCGGAGAGGCCGGAATCGGCAAGACCGCCCTCTGCGAGGCGTTCCTCCGCGTCGCGGCGACGCGCCACGCCATGCGGGCGACCTGGGCACAGTGCATGAGGCTCTCGGGGCCGTCCGAGCCGTACTATCCGCTGCTCGATCTCATCACGCGGCTGGCCCGCTCGACCGAGGACGAGCTGGTGACCGCCACGCTGGCGCGCCACGCGCCGAGCTGGCTGCCGCACCTGCCGGCGATCTCCGACGACGTGCCGCGAGCCTTCACCGCAGGGACGCATGTGGCCACGGCCGCGCGCATGCTCCGCGAGATCGTGACCGCGCTCGAAACCCTCGCCGAAGACACGCCACTCGTCCTCTGGATCGAAGATCTCCAATGGGCGGACCCGGCCACGATAGACGTGCTGGCCAGTCTCGGTCAGCGGCGCGACCCGGCGAAGCTGCTGCTACTGGCGACGATACGTTCGTCCGATTCCGGCGCCGCGTCGGCGACGCTGCGACGGACGCAGGTCGACCTGCTCGCGCGTCCGCAGACGATGGAGCTCCGCCTGCAGCCCCTGTCGCGCCAGGAAGTGACCCGCTACCTGGATGGGCAGCTCGGAGAAGAAGTCTCGCGCCAGTCGTCGTCGGTCCTGTATCACCTGACGAGCGGCAATCCACTCTTTCTCGTGACGGCGATCGAGCACCTGGTCCGCAAGGGGTATTTCGCCGACAGCGGCGAGGGCTGGCGTCTCGAAGTGTCGCCCGACGCGCTCGAAGCGGCGATCCCCGCCAGCCTTGTCGGCACCGTCGCGCGAGAGCTCGAGGAACTGGCGCCCGACGAACGCCAGGCCATAGACGCCGCGGGCGTCGTCGGCGTCGAGTTCTCGCTCTGGCTGGCGGCGCATGCGGCCAACATGGACGAGCTCGCGCTGGAGCCGGTGCTCGAGATGCTCGCCCGCCGGCGCACGTTCATCGTGCGGGAAGGTGTGGTGGAGCTTGCCAACGGCGTCTTCAGCCCCCTCTACCGTTTCACGCACGGGCTCTACCAGGAGATCGTGATCGATCACGTGCAGCCGGCGGCGCGCGCGGCGGCCCACGCGCGGGCCGGGCTCGCGATGGAGCGCGTGTTCACGGGGCGCGAACACGAGGCGGCTGCGGACCTCGCGTGCCATTTCCACGGCGCGGGCGATCACTTGCGCGCGGCGCGGTATCTCAGGATCGCCGCCGGCAACGCGCTCAGGCGATATGCCCCACGCGAAGCCGGGGCGCTCCTGCACGGCGCCGTCACGCACGCGGCGCACCTGGCGCCAGACGAGCGCGCGCGCGTCGAGATCCCGTTGATGCTCGAGCTCGGAGAGGCACAGCTCGCGGCTGGCGAAACCGACCTGGCCATCCAGACCTTATCGAGGCTCGAGCGCCGCGCCGCCGACGAGCGCCGGCACGACGACCGCCTCCGGGCGCTGCTGGCGCTCGCGGAAGCGCACGTCGGGATTTCGCGCGAGTCGGCGCTCACCTGCGCCCGGCAGATCAAGGTCGTCGCGCCGCTCGCGGCCGATGCCACGCTGGCATCGACGGCGGACATCCGCGCCGGCCTCATCGAGCTGCATTTCGACGGGTGGTCGGACGAGATTGCCGACCGCTGCCTCGATGCGCTGCGCGATCTGCCGCGACAGATCTCCGACGAACACCGGACGCTCGCCATCCGCCTCCTCTTCCTCCACACGTCGCGTTCCGCGTACGCGATCGCCTGGCGCGCCGGACGGAAACTGCTGCCGCTCGCTCTCGCCAGCGGCAACGTCGCGGATTGCGCGTACTGCTACTACCTGCTCGGCGTCGCAGCACTACACCTCGGACGGTGGGAAGATGCCCTGGCGGTCGCGGCGGAGGGAGCGGCGGTCAGCGAGCGAACGGGCAGCACGCGCTACGCGGTCACGATGCGTCTTCTCCAGGCGTGGATCGCGCTCGAGAGTCAGCGCTTCGACGACGCCTATCGCCTGAGCGTGGAGGACCGGGCGCTGTCCGAGAGCGCCGGTTGGGCCAACGCGCGGCAAATGTCACTGCTTTTCGGCGGCGCGGCGGCCCTCGCGCAGGGGCGGCTCGCCGAAGCCGAGGCCGACCTCGAGGCCCTCCGCGACTGGTATGCCCGCGAACGCGTCCTGATGGACTGGTTCTGGGAGACGCAGCTCCATACCTACCTGGCGGAGCTCTCGCTCCAGCGTGGCGACCTCGAGCGCGCGACGATCGAAGCGTCGGCTGCTCAAGAGACCGCCCTGGCCATGCCGGAGCGGACCTGGCGCGGGCGCGCGCACGTCACCGCCGCCCAGGTCGCCATCGAGCGCCGGGCCTTCGACGAGGCCAGCCAATACCTGCGCCAGGCGAGACGCGAGATTCGGGGTATCAACGCGCCCCTCGTCGCCTGGCGAATCGAGGCCGTGACGGCCACGCTCCTCGAGAAGACCGCCCAGCCGGACTCGGCCCGCCGGGCGCGGCAGAAGTACGAGCGCGCCCTCGAACGGCTCCACCACGCCGCCGCTGGCGAGGGGACCGGCACGCTGCAGATCGACAGCCCGCCGCCCGGCGAGCGGATGCACTGAAAGACGGCGGCTTCTCTGGGCTCTAGGGGCTCAAGGCTCAGGCAAGGCCTCCGACCAAACACTCCAAGTTCTTGCCAAAGCCGAAAGCCTAGAGCCTAGAGCCTAAAGCCCGCCTGCCCCCCTCCCCCTGCCTCATGAGTTACACTATGCTCTCCCCGAGCCGACAACCGTGCGCACAAAACTTGCCGCACTCATCGTCTGCTTGACCCTGGGCCTGACCGGGGTCCACGCGCGCCAGAGTCAGCTGAGCGTGCTGACATCGTCGCCGTTTGAAAGCTATCTGGAGTCGCTCAGGTCCCAGGCTGGCATCCCGGGCATGTCCGCAGGGCTCGTCCAGGACGGACAGATCGTCTGGGAACGCGGGTTCGGCTTCCAGAACGTGGAAGCCCGCGTCCGGGCGACTCCCGACACGCCCTACCTGGTTGCCGACCTCAGCCAGACGCTGGCCTCGGTGCTCGTGCTCCAGTGCATCGAAGAGCGGCGTTTGGCGATCGATGAGCCGATCAGCCGCTACGGCGGTGTGGTCCCGGAACCTTCCGCGACACTTCGGCAGGTACTCAGTCACACCTCGGCCGGCGCGGGCGAAAGCTTCCGCTACGAACCCGAGCGCTACGCGCAGCTCACGCCGGTCGTCGAACAGTGCGTTCCGCAGCCGTATCGCAAGACCGTCGCGGTGAACGTCCTCGAACGGCTCGCGATGAAGGACTCGGTGCCTGGACGCGACCTCACTGATTCCAACGTCCTGACGGAGCGACTGTTTTCAGAGACGGTCCTCGAGCGATATCAGAAGGTGCTCGAGAGGATCGCCGTCCCGTACCGAGTCGACAGCAAAAAGCGCGCGACGAGGAGCGAGCTGGCGCTGGAAGGCATCAACGCCGCGACCGGACTCGTGACGACTGTTCGCGACTTCGCGCGATTCGACGCCGCGATCGACGAGGCCGTGCTCCTGCGCGCCGAGACGCTCGAGGTCGCCTGGTCCCCGGACACGACCGACCAGGGGACGATGCTCCCAACTGGACTCGGATGGTTCGTCCAGACCTACCGCGGCGAACCCGTCGTCTGGCACTTCGGGCTCATCGCGAACGGCTATTCATCGCTCGTCGTGAAGCTCCCGTCCCGTCATTTGACGTTCATCCTGTTGGCCAACAGCGACGGCCTGAGCTCGCCGTTCCAACTCGATGCCGGCGATGTCACGCGCTCACTCTTTGCCACCCTGTTCCTTCGCATCTACACCTAGGAACCCCTTGCGGACGCCAGTTCGAGTTCTGGCTCTTGTCGGCGCCCTCCTTGTTTGCGTCCCGAAGACCGCGCTCGCCGAGTGGCAGCTCACGCCGTTTCTCGGCCTCACGTTCAAGGGCGATACCACGCTGCTCGATTACGAGCAGGCGACCGCCAAAAGACATTGGACTTTCGGCGGCTCGGTTGCGCTCATGGGATCCGGGCCGGTTGGTGCCGAAGGCTTGGTCGTCTATACACCCGGCTTCTTTCAGCAGGACAATCCGCCGCTGGGAATCGACGGCGAAGTCCCGCCGGACATCATCGGGAGCCGCACGCTGGCCCTCATGGGCAACGTCGTTCTGACGACCCCGCGGAGCTGGAACGAGTACGGGCTGAGGCCGTTCGTTTCGGGAGGCATCGGGCTGCTGAAGGCCACGGCGACCGACGCGCTCGACTTCACCCCGGTCAACGCCAATCTGCTCGGCTACAACATCGGCGGCGGCGCAGTGGGTTTTCTGAACGATCGGGTCGGGCTGCGCTTCGATCTCCGCTATTTCAGCAACCTGAAACCGAGCGACGATCCGGAGTTGAGCGTCACAGGACGCGTGCATCTGAGTTACTGGACGGGCAGCGTGGGCGTCGTGCTCAAATACTGATGGACTTGCCGGCCGCGGCCTCCAACCGGGCGAAGCTGACGGTCGTCATTCCCGCGTACAACGAGGAATCGACGATCGCGGCGGTGCTCGCACGGGTCCATGCCGTGCCGCTTCCGCTCGCTCGCGAAGTCATCGTCGTCAACGACGGATCGACCGACGGCACGCGGGGACGTATCGAGGCGGTCCGGCACCTGTATCCCGACCTCATCGTGCTCGACATGCCACGGAATTCGGGCAAGGGCGCGGCGATCGCGCGCGCCGTCAGCGCCGCAACGGGCGACATCGTCGTCATCCAGGACGCGGATCTCGAAGTGGACCCCGCAGAGCATGCGCGGCTCCTCGGGCCGATCCTCAACGACGGGGCGCCGGTTGTCTACGGATCGCGGTTCCTCGGCCGCCCGCGCCAGATGTCGCTGAACGCGCTGGCGAACCTGATCCTGACGATGCTGACCAACCTCCTCTACGGGGCGCGAATCTCGGACATGGAAACGGCGTACAAAATGGTGTGCCGCGACGTGTTCGACCGGCTCGTACTCGAGTGCCGCCGATTTGACTTCGAACCCGAGATCACGGCCAAGTTGTTGCGCTGCGGCTACACGATCCTCGAGGTTCCCATCTCGTACACGCCGAGGTCCAGGGCGGAGGGCAAGAAGATCAAGTGGCAGGACGGCGTCGTCGCGGTGCGGGTGCTCCTGCGGTACCGCCTGGCGCCCATGAGCCGCATCGTCCGACAGTCGCCTACCTGAGCCGGTGCGTTGCGCGATGGCGCGGGAACGCCGTAAAGTACTGGTCTGGAGACCAGTGGATCTCACGGAGGAATCGAGTACTTCATGCGGTTGATGAACGCACGGCTCTGTCTGGATTGCGAAGAGGTCCACGACGAACAGCACTGCCCCATCTGCAGCTCGGAGTCGTTCGCCTTTCTGACGCGCTGGGTCACGCCGTCGGATACCATGACCGCCGAAGCCGCACCGCGCACGACCAGGCCCCCGGATCCGGTCGGGCGGCGAGAGCAGGTCGATGCGTATCGTCAGATCCTCAACCCCACTCCGGCGCCGCCGAAACGCGGGCGGCTCGTCGCTCATGGCGCACTCGGTCTGGCGCTGCTCGGCGTGGCGCGGATGGTCTGGCGTGCCGCACCGGAACCACGGGCTGAACCGAAGCCCGACTCAGGACCGAAGGCACGAATGGGCACGAAGTAGGCTCGAAACGTCCTGAGAATTGCGGACGTCGTAGAGGAATCAGGAGGCATCTGCATCACGTGACCGCTTTTCGGAGTCCGGCTCACCCATCGTGGTTCCTGGCGTCGTGCGCGATCGTCGTCTGTCTCCAGCTTGCCGCGGCGCAGACGAAGATCACGGCTCCCAAGAACAAGTACACGCCCGAACAGGACGTAAAGCTCGGCCGAGAGGCGGCGGCGGAGATCCGGAAGCAGTATCCCGTTATCACGGATTCCGCGCTCGCCGGCTATCTCGACCGGCTCGGCAAGCGGCTGGTCACTGCCGCTCCAACGGAGCTGAACAATCCCGTGTTCGAATACTCGTTCACGCCGGTGAATCTCAAGGAAATCAACGCGTTCGCGCTTCCCGGCGGTCCGATGTTCGTCAATCGCGGCATGTTCGAGGCGGCAAGTAGCGAAGGCGAGGTCGTCGGCGTGATGGCGCACGAGTTGAGCCATGTGCTGCTGCGGCACGGCACCGCCAACGCAACCAAAGCCCAGGGCTTCCAGCTCGGCCAGCTCGCCGGGGCGATCGCCGGCGCGGTGGTCGGCGGCGGGTGGGGGCAGATCATCTCCGAGGGCAGCCAGTTCGGTCTCGGCACGGTGTTCCTCAAATACAGCCGCGAGTACGAGAAGCAGGCCGACCTGCTCGGCGCGCAGATCATGGCGCGTGCGGGGTACGATCCGCGGGATCTCGGCCGCATGTTCGAGACGATTCAAAAGGAATCGCGCGGCGGCGGGCCGCAGTGGTTGAGCAGCCACCCCGATCCGGGCAACCGCTCGGCGTACATCGCGAAGGAGGCCGCAACGCTCCAGGTCGTCCCGCGCGAGATCCACGCCGCCGAGTTCACGCAGGCGCGCGGCCTCTTCGCGTCGCTGCCGCCGGCGAAATCGATGGCGGAGCTCGAGCGGGCTACGCCCGGCGGCGCGTCGTCCTCGGGCGGCACATCCGGAGGCGGCACCTCGGTCGGACGAATCGGCGATCCGGTTCCGCCGCCGTCAGCGCAGTTCCGAACGGTTCAAGGCGGCAACCTGTTCGACGTGGCGGTGCCGCAGAACTGGCAGGCCGTTTCTTCCACCAACGCCGTCAAGTTCGTGCCGCAGAACGGCTACGGCACGGTCGACGGTGGGCAGAGCGTCTTCACGCACGGCATCGAGCTCGGCATGGCGCGCGCTTCGTCCACGGATCTTCACGAGGCGACGCGCACGCTCGTCGCCGGCTTCGCCCGGAGCAACCCGGATCTGCGCCAGACGTCCGACTTTCGCGACATCCGCCTGTCGCAGCGAAGCGGACTCGGTCTGTCGCTCGTGAACCGTTCGCATCTCGGCGGAACCGAACGGGTCGGGATCTATACGACGTTCCTCGCTGATGGGAATCTGTTCTACGTGGCGACGATTGTGCCCGACGAGGACGCCGAGCGCTACGCACCGGTCTTCGAACGCATCGCGCGGTCGATCAGGCTGCGCGATACGAGATGAAGACGGGACAGCCGACCAGGACCCTTCCCGCACCCGAACCTGAGCACGACGACGAACTGCCCGCCCAGAGCGAACTTCAGCCGATCCTCGATGGCTGGGGCGATAGTGAGGCGTGCCCGCGCCTCCGCCTCCTGACAACGCCCGCCGGCACGCAGGGGTTCTCCGTGGCATACTTGGCGATCTACACAGAAGGCAATCCCAAGGAGTCCTTCGAATGGCCCGGACGGTGCGTTGCGGACTCATCCAGACGCGGAACGTGCTCGGACCCGAGCGAGAGCTCGCGGCGATCAAGAAAGCGATGATCGACCGGCACGTCACGCTCATCGGGGAAGCAGCCCGCAAGAAGGTGAAGATCCTGTGCCTGCAGGAGCTTTTCTACGGCCCCTACTTCTGCGCCGAGCAGGAAGCGCGCTGGTATCACCTGACCGAGCGGGTACCCGACGGGCCGACGATCACGCTCGTGCGCAAGCTCGCCAAAAAGCACCGGATGGTGATCGTGGCGCCGATCTACGAGGAAGAGCAGCCGGGCATCTACTACAACACCGCCGCCGTCATTGACGCCGACGGAGCGTATCTCGGCAAGTACCGGAAGACGCACATCCCGCACTGCAAGCCGGGATTCTGGGAGAAGTTCTACTTCCGGCCCGGCAACCTCGGATACCCGGTGTTCGAGACGGCCTTCGCGAAAGTCGGCGTCTACATCTGCTACGACCGGCACTTTCCCGAAGGCGCGCGCGCACTCGGGCTGAACGGCGCCGAAATCGTCTTCAACCCGTCGGCGACGGTCGCCGGCCTCTCGGAGTATCTCTGGAAGCTCGAGCAGCCGGCGCACGCCGTGGCCAACGGGTACTTCGTAGGCGCGATCAACCGCGTTGGCACGGAAGCACCGTGGAATATCGGAGAATTCTACGGACAGAGCTACTTTTGCGACCCGCGGGGCCGCATCATCGCCGAAGCCCCGCGCGACAAGGACGCGGTCGTCGTCGCCGACCTCAACCTCGATATGATCGAAGAAGTGCGGTCGGTCTGGCAGTTCTATCGCGACCGCCGGCCCGATGCGTATGGAGACCTCGTTTCGCCGTAGGTACCGCCATGCCAGCCGATCTCTCGGTCACGTTCACAGGGATTCGATTCGAGAATCCGTTCCTTCTCGCGTCGGCGCCGCCGACCGAGTCGGAAAGCAACATTCTCAAGGCGTTCGAGGCCGGGTGGGGCGGCGTCGTCACCAAGACCATCGGCATGCATCCGGTCGCCAACGTCGCCGGACCCAAGACCAAGTTCCTCCGCTATCATCCCGAGCCCGGCGTACTATCGATGAACAAGGGTCGCGGCGGCGTGCTGCACTCCTCCTGGAACTGGGAGCTCATCTCGGACAAGCCGCTCGACTGGTGGCTCCCGCGCATCGAGCGCATCAAGAAGGCCTTTCCGAGCCGCGTGCTCATCGCCTCGATCATGGCCGGGTCCGGCAACGACAAGGAGCTCGAGCGCTGGCGCACGCTCGCGACGTCCTGTCAGGACGCCGGTGCCGACGGCCTCGAGCTGAACCTGTCCTGCCCGCACATGGATCGGCCCGACATGGGGTCGAACATCGGGAAGGACCAGGCGCTCTGCTCGTTTGTCACCCAGGTCGTGAAAGACGCCGCCCGCGTGCCTGTGTGGGCCAAGCTCACGCCCGCTACCGGGGATATCGTCGTCGAAGCGGGAGCCGTCTTCCGCGGCGGCGGCGACGCCGTCAGCTCGTCGAACACTTTTCCGTCGATCCCGCTCATCGACCCCGAGACGCTCGAGTTCGAGATGAACGTCGACGGCCGCGTCTCGAGCGGCGGGCTCGGCGGCCCGGCAATCTTGCCGCAGGCGCTCGCGATGATGTCGCAGATGACGCGCGCGTTCCCGACGGGCTCGTTCTCGGGAATCGGCGGCATCTCCGATTTCGGCCACGCCCTCAACTACCTGATGCTCGGTTGCGGCACCGTCCAGGTGTGCACCGCGGCGATGCTCGACCATGCCGTGGGTCCGAATGTCATCAAGCGCTTGCTCGACGGCTCGCGCGCCTTCTTCGAGAAGCACGCCGAGCGGGGCTGGAACGGTTTCGATGACATCCGCGGCGTCGCGAGAGACCGGGTCGTGTCACACGCCCAGATTCGGCGGCCCGAGTCTGCAGACTATCGCGGGGGCTATGAGCAGGAAGGTTACGCGGAGCCGTGATCACGCCGATCGTCGCGTTTCAGTCAGCGACTCGGCCCGCATTACTCAATGCGCTTGGGGCCCCACCCCCAAGCGCTACCGCCTCGCGCATTCGCGCTTAGCGGTGGCCGCAGGCGCTGCTGATACAACGCCTGTGCATTTTTGACGGACATCTCAGCACGGCCGTCTGCGTCTATGACCACGCTCATTCGAAACGGCACCATCATCACCGCTTCGGACAAGTACGATGCCGACCTCTACATCGACAAGGGCGTCGTCTCGCTCATCGGGCGCGGGCTGACCCTTCCGGCCGAAACGGTCATCGATGCGTCGGGACAGCTCGTCATGCCCGGCGGCGTGGACGTCCACACGCATCTCGACATGCCCTTCGGCGGCACCACCTCCGCAGACGACTTCGAGACCGGCACGATCGCCGCCGCGCATGGCGGAACGACGACGCTGATCGACTTCGCGATTCAGGACTTCGGCGGCGGACTCTATCCGGCGTTCGACGGCTGGATGAAGCGGGCGGAGGGGAAGGCGGTCATCGACTACGCGTTCCACATGATCGTGCGCGAACTGAGCGATCAAGCGTCGATCGACATGGATCGCATGGTGCGGCACGACGGCATCACGTCCTTCAAGCTGTTCATGGCCTACCCGGGCGTGTTCATGGTCGACGACGCGACGATCTTCAAGGCCATGCTGCGGACGCGCGAGAACGGCGGGCTGATCTGCATGCATGCCGAGAACGGCGGGGTCATCGACACGCTGGTGAAGGAGGCGCTGCGCAAGGGCGAACGCGCGCCGAAGTATCACGCCCTGACTCGGCCCACGCGCGCGGAAGGCGAAGCGACGGGCCGGGCCATCGCGCTCGCGGAGATGGCCGGCGTGCCGGTGTACATCGTGCACCTGTCGTGCGCCGATGCGCTCGAGAAGGTCAGGCAGGCGCGGGACATGGGGCTGCCGGCCTACGCGGAGACCTGCCCGCAGTACCTGTTTCTCTCCTACGACGACTACGAGCGCGACGGCTTCGAGGGCGCGAAGTTCGTGATGTCCCCGCCGCTTCGCGAGAAGTGGCATCAGGATGTTCTCTGGAAAGGCATCGCGCGGGACAATCTGCAGGTCGTGTCGACCGATCATTGCCCGTTCTGCATGAACGAACCGCCGCAGAAGCAGGTCGGCCAGAACGACTTCTCGAAGATTCCGAACGGCGCGCCTGGCATCGAGACGCGGCTGATGCTGCTCTGGGATGGCGGCGTCCGCGCGAAGCGCATCGATGTGCACCGCTTCGTCGAGATCGTGTCGTCCAACCCGGCGCGGATGTTCGGGCTGTGGCCGCGCAAGGGCACCATCGCCGTCGGCTCGGATGGCGACCTCGTGATCTGGGATCCGAACAAGCAGGTGACGCTGTCTGCCAGCACGCATCACATGCGCGTCGACTACAACCCGTACGAAGGGCGGGTGGTACATGGCGCACCCGCGATGGTGCTGTCGCGCGGCGAGGTGATCGTCGACAACGGCACGTTTACGGGAGCGCGCGGCCGCGGCCAGTTCGTCAAACGCCAGCCGGGGCCGCCGCTGGTTTATTAACCGAGGGGCTTCGCCCCTCGGACTCCCCTACTGACTCGCTCGCGGGGGCCCCCATTGGCCCCGCTCCGCTCGCCAGGCTCACTCGCTTCGCTCGTTCGCGCCTTCTTGAGGTAGCCTCTCTGTAGCGCGGAACTTCAGTTCCGCGTCCTGACGCCGGAGACTGACGCGGAACTAAAGTTCCGCGCTACGGGAGCCATCGTTATGACCGCAACCCAGACGCCTCTCGCAACCATCACGCACTGGATCGCCGGCAAACCGTGGGACGGTCCGGTCAGCCGCTGGGGCGACGTCTACAACCCCGCGCGCGGCGAGGCGAGCGCACGCGTCGCCTTCGCCGATGCGTCCACCGTCGACACGGCGGTCGCCGCCGCGACGGAGGCCGCCCGGTCCTGGGCCCGAACGTCGTTGGCCGCCCGGGCGCGGATCCTCTTCGCCTTCCGCGAGCTCGTCGAGCGCCGTAAGCGCGAGCTGGCCGAGATCCTCACCCGCGAGCACGGCAAGGTCCTGTCCGACGCCCTCGGTGAGGTCAACCGCGGACTCGAGGTCGTCGAGTTCGCCTGCGGCCTGCCGCACCTCCTCAAGGGTGAGTTCTCGGAGAACGTGTCGACCGACGTCGACAGCTACTCCATCCGGCAGCCGCTCGGGGTGGTCGCCGGCATCACGCCCTTCAACTTCCCGGCGATGGTGCCGATGTGGATGTATCCGCTCGCGATCGCCTGCGGGAACGCGTTCATCCTGAAGCCGTCGGAGAAGGATCCGTCGGCTGCGCAGTTCAGTGCCGAGCTCTTTGCGGAGGCCGGCCTGCCGCCCGGCGTCTTCAGCGTCGTGCACGGCGACAAGGCGGCTGTCGACGCCATCCTGGCCCATCCGGGGATTCAGGCGGTGAGCTTCGTCGGGTCGACGCCGATCGCCCGCTACATCTACAAGACCGGGACCGAGCACGGCAAGCGCGTGCAGGCGCTCGGCGGCGCCAAGAACCACATGATCGTGTTGCCGGATGCGGACCTCGATCTCGCCGCGGATTCGGCGGTCAGCGCTGCGTATGGCTCGACCGGCCAGCGCTGCATGGCGATCTCGGTCCTCGTCGCGGTCGGGGACGTCGCCGACCGGCTGCTGCCGCGGCTGCGGGATCGGCTGCGGAAGCTCAAGGTCGCCGAAGGGTTGGAACCTGACGCCGACATGGGACCGCTCGTGACGCGCGAGCACCACGCACGGGTACTTTCCTACGTCGAGCAGGGCCAGGCCGCCGGCGCGGAGCTGCTCGAGGACGGCCGCGAACTGCGCGTGGCAGGACATGAACGCGGGTTCTTTCTCGGCCCCTGCCTCTTCGATCGCGTCACGCCGGCGATGACGATTTATACCGACGAGATCTTCGGCCCCGTGCTCAGCGTCGTCCGCGCGCAGACCTACAACGAGGCGCTGCGGCTCGTCAACGAAAGCGCGTTTGCCAACGGCGTCGCGATTTTCACGAACGACGGCGGAGCGGCGCGGCGTTTCCAGACCGAGGTGCAGGCTGGGATGGTCGGTATCAACGTGCCGATCCCCGTGCCGATGGCGTATTACTCGTTTGGCGGGTGGAAGAGCTCGCTCTTCGGTGATGCCCACGTGTACGGCCGCGAGGGCATCCACTTCTACACGCGGGGGAAGGTCATCACGTCGCGGTGGCCAGACCCGCGGCACCGCGGCGTGAACCTCGGGTTCCCGCAAATGAGCTGACCGGATCGACCCCGGCGAACGCGGACCGTTTGTCAGGGTCGGCCGGTCACATCTTGCGGTTCACAGTCACCAGCTTGATCGGCGCGTCCGCGTAGTCGTCGACCTGCACGCCGACGCCTTCGGGGCCGGGCTTGATCCGCGCAGCCGCCGCCATGCTGCCGCTCCCGAGCCCGACGCTGTCGACCATCATCTGGATCGCCCCAACCTCGTAGCCGGCTCTCGGCTTGGCGTCGGCGCGGCCGGCGCCGACGAAGAACATCGGCTTGTCGGTCACGATAGTGATCGTCCGGCCCTTGTCCGTCTTTTCCTCGCGCGCGTAGCGAATCGCGAACTTCTGATCACCAATGCCGACGGACCCGACTTCGGGCGCCTTTCGCAGAGCCGTCAGGAAGGAAGGATACCCGCCGCCTTTGAGCGCGCCCTCGACTGACTTGCGATCGAAGTCCGGGCTATAGCGGTTTATCTGAATCTGGATCGTTGCAGCGATCGCCCCAGCACCGCTCGCAACCTGGGCGTTCGCGCTGAAGGTTTCGGGAGCACCGGAGCTGCTGGGCGCCTGCGCCCCGCGCGGTGAGGCAGACAGGGCCATCAGACCAACCAGGACCAAAGACGGAACGCGCACGGAAACCTCCTTGCAGAACATACGACCGAACTCCCGGGGGCGTTCGGATGGCTACGGCATTCTTTTCCAACGGCCAGTCGAGAGCGGCTTGCCGTTATCGTCCCAAGTCGACAGGAAGAGCAGATCCCCCTTCACTTCCCAGTGGCGCAGCCGGCTGGGCGACAGCGGTCCCGGCGCCGGGGCGCCTACGGTCTGCCCCGGCAGCACGTAGCTGAGCGTCCTGTTCTGCAGGTCTACGACCGTACGCCCATCTGACGAGATCGTACCGTCACGCGTCTCGATGCCGGCAGCCCTCAGCAGGTCGGCTGACTTTTCATCGGCGCGGATCTCGATCCGCAGGTTGCCGAACTCGTCGTAGTTGAGCGTTCCGGCACCCTTGAGCGCAATGGTGGGCTTGCCTGGCGGAAAGACTTCGAAAGACTCGAGCGTCCACCGGCCCTCGAGAAACTTCCGGGCGGCGACAAGCGACTCGGGCCCCTCGTTGACGTCCGCGCCCTTGACCGGACGTACGCGCGGCGCGGGCTGGCACGCGGCCGCCACCGCGACAAGTGCGAGAACGAGCATCCGCCCGACCGTTGAACGCAGCATCATGAGTTGTCTCCGTCGAACGAAGTATCGTAGCCGCGTTGAGGATGCCCCGTCAAAGCAGAAGGGACCGGTCACTGCTGGTCGGACTCGAGGACCTAGGGAGCCAGCGGGGCCCGGGGGTTCCGGCCACCCCACCGGACCATCGAAGTCACGCCGATCAGCGGCGTCTGCCGCCATCGCGCGCCATGGCGCCGCTCGGCCGGTAGCTGCCCGCCCGGCAGGCACGGTCACGTTGTTCGTCACACGCGACGCCGTTGCTGCTGAGTCTAGACTACCCCATCATCCCGGGCCGGGAGTGATACCGTGACGCGCGGTGAAGACGCTCATCGACATCTCGGTACCACTCATCACGTTCATCCTGCTCGCTGCTGTCGGGCTCGACTTGTCGCGAGAGGACTTCGCTCGCGTGCGGCGGCGCAGCGCTGTGGTACTTGCCGGCCTGCGATGCTCGTGGCCATCGCGGCGTTTCGCTCACGCGGCGCGACTGGCTGACCTCTAGGACAATGTTCGCCAGATACGGTAAGCTCGACAGCCAGGACGGCGAGCTGCTCGCTTCTCGCTGTCGGCGGTTGCCTAGTCGCCCGGCTGAGCAACAGCCAACCGCGAGCCGCCAGCCGCGAGTCTCCTGCGAACAGGAGATCAGGAGCCGTTCGCTATTCGCGATTGGGATCGATCTTTTCGCGAGCAGGAATTCGTCAGCATAAGGAGACAACGGAATGATCCGCATCGGTGGCCTCATGGTGTTGCTGATATTCGTGGCACAGGGACGTCCTGCGACCGGGAAAATCAACAGTACCTACGACAAGACAGCGACCTTCACGGCGTTCAAAACCTACGGCTGGATTGCCGGACAGAAGGCATTCGACCCCGCCGTAGACAAGACGATCCTGTCGGCGATCGATGCCGAGATGTCCGCGCTCGGCCTGAAGAAAGTCGAGGGCCGTTCCGGAGACGTCACGCTGCGCTACCTCGCGGTCCGGAGCACGAGCGTGGACCTCGACAAGCTCGAAGCGATTGACAAGCAGGGAGGTGACCAGGCCGGCGCCGACGTCACGGTGGGCCGGCTGATCGTCGTGATGGAAGACACCAAGTCGAGCCGACGGCTTTGGGCGGCTGACGGCGTCGAACGGCTCAACCCCGCAGTCGCCGAACGCGATCTGGCGATCAAGGGCGTCGTCACACGGATGTTCGAGACGTATCCGACGCGGCTGAAAAAGTAGTCGAGTCGCCGAAGCGAGCGCAGACCTACTTGGCGACGCTCCGGGCGAGTCCCTGCTTGTGAAGCTCCTTGACGGACTCCTTCACGAGGTCCTGGACGAAGCGCTGCAGGTCCTTCGGGTTCTTGGTTTCGCTGACGGCGGCCCAGACCAGCTGATCGCGGGGGATGCTGTAGATCGTCGTCTCGACGACCACGATGGTGTCCTGGTCGTAGGAGCCGGGGATGTACATGCTGCCCCAGCCGTAGCCGTAGTAGCCCCAGAACGTGCTGTAGTACGGATTCACCCAGGTGCCCGGGTTGTAGGTCGTCCGCTTGTCCTTGCTGACGGGTCGCATCGCCACGACGCCTTCGACGTTGGCTTTCTCGAACCACACCTTGGCCCGCTCGGCGCTCTTCAGTTCTTCCTTCGGCGCGATGCGATAGGTCGCGACCGACTGCAGGCCGCGCGCGGTCAGCTCGCGCACCAGTGACTCCTCACCCGACACGCGCAGCGAGTCGTCTTGCGTCATGACCAGGGCGGCGACTTTCTTCCCAGCAAAACTCACGGAGCCCGCGTCGGGAGATCTCCAGGCTGACGTGAACTTGGGGGCGGCCGAGAGCATGGCGACGGCGACAACCGTCGCCGCGAGAGTGGCGGGGAGCAGGCGAGTCATGCCCCTATCATATCTCCCGGACCGATCAACGGCCCTGATCGCCGCGCCGCAGGTCGAAATTCTTGACGAGCCGGTGCAGATAGTTGGGATGGACGCCGAGCAGGCGGGCGGCGGCGCTGTGGTTCTGCTCCGCTTCGGCGAACGCACGCAGGATCAGGTCACGCTTGGTTCCCTCGATGGTCGCGTGATAGTTGAGCGACGACGGGTGAGGCGGGGACGACTGGGCGGTCAGGTTCGACGGGAGGTCTTCGGCGGTGATGTGGGCGCTTACGCCGAGGGCAAGGGCCTGCTCGATCGCGTTCTCCAGCTCCCTCACGTTGCCGGGCCAGTCGTACCGGCTGAGCCGGGAGAGCGCTTCGGGTTCGATCGCGTCTACCCGCCGGCCGGATCGAGCCGCGTGCTTGCGCACGAAGTATTCGGCGAGGAGCGGAATGTCTTCCCTGCGCTCGCGCAGCGGCGGCAGCACCAGCGACACGACGTTCAGCCGATAGTAGAGATCCTGGCGGAACGCACCGGCCCGCGCCGCCGATTCCAGATCGCGGTTGGTCGCCGCAATCAGCCGGAAATCGACGCGCACCGGGCGCGTGCCGCCGACTCGCTCGAACTCCCGCTCCTGCAGCGCGCGCAGCAGCTTCGCTTGCAACGACAGCGGCAGTTCGCCAACCTCATCGAGGAAAAGCGTGCCGCCGTCGGCGAGCTCCATCTTCCCCTTCTTGAGGCCGATCGCTCCCGTGAAGGCGCCCTTCTCATGGCCGAACAACTCTGATTCGAGCAGGGTCTCGGTAAGGGCCGCGCAGTTGATGGCGATGAACGGCCGGTCGGCGCGCGGGCTGTTGCGGTGCGCCGCGCGCGCGACGAGCTCCTTGCCCGTGCCGCTCTCGCCCCGCAGCAGGATGGTCGAGTCCGCCCTCGCCACCCGCGCGATCCGTTCGAAGAGCGTGCGCATCGGGCGGCTCGTTCCGACCATGTTGTGCTCGAGATTGATCTCGGCCCGCAGCTGCTCGTTACTGTCGAGCAGGCGTTCCGCTTCATCCCACTGCTCGCGCGCGACCGCTGCCAGCGCGGCAACCACGAGCAGCAGGCGCACGTGGCTCTCGTCGAACGACGCCCCTGGCGCCGCTTCGACCCAGACACTGCCGACGGCACGGCCGAATGCCATCAAGGGCGCCGCGACGGCGTGCCGGCTATCGATCGCCACGACCAGTGCCGTCCGCTCCCGCGCGGCGCGCTCGAGAAGCGCCCCGTCGACCTGGAGAGGATCGACGGCCACACCGGGAGCGCTCCATGCAGATCGCACCGCAGGCCCATTGCCCGGTGCATCCGAGAGCGCCACGCGGCAAGCCGGAACCGCATCCATGACGAGCCCGGCGATCGCCGCGTCGAATTGTGCGAGCCCCCGAATCGAGCTGAGCGCCGCGGCCGCGCGCAAGAGCGTTGCCAGGTCGCGGCTATCGCGCGACGCTGCCGGCACGTCGCCGAGAAGCAGGGCATCGTCGAAGCCAAGCTGAAAGATGGCTCGCGGCGGCGACGGCAGCCGGATCTGGACCGGACAGGGGGACAAGCCGGATGCCGGGACTTCTTCCTCGGCGCGGACAACGAACTGGGAATCGCCGACGCGCAGTTCGTCGCGCGCCTCGAGGGCTTGTGTCACGACCGGAAGGCCGTTGACGAATACGGGAACGTGTTCGTCCAGCGTCTCGACGGTGAACCCATCACCTGAAGCGTGGAAGCGGCAGAGCGGTCGACCGTCGTCAGGAGCGCTCAACGTCAGGGAGTCTGCGAGCGTCAGCACGCCGCCCTCGAGGGGTCCGTTTCTGGCGATCAGTCTCATGGAACCAGCGTCAGGACAGCATAGACCAGGACTGGCGCGGCCTCGCGGCCGGGGCGGCTCGCGGCGGGCAGCTCACGCCCGTCATAGCGTTCGTTGTTGAGCACGCGTGAAAAAGCGCTATCCAATCGGATACTGGTCCCGCCGATCGGATAGCTTCGGGCGGACGGTTGTTCCCCGGTCGTCAATCCACGACGTCCGTCTCCGGGCCGTCATCCCTTATCGGTTGAGACACTTGCACCGACCTGCGGGGCGGCGCTCCCGTCTGGGTTCGCGTGGCATCTCCGTTGCTCGAGTGGCAGGCAGCAAGGGACCATCGGACACGGGAGAGAAGCCATGAACGACAGCTCGACACTGAATGACTTATCTTCCACCACGGTCGCCACCGGCCTGGTCCTACCGGTTGCGATGACGCGGCGCCAATTCGACGCGGTTGTTTGCCACGGGTCCGCTGCCGGAACGCAGATAGCGCGTGGCCGGCAGCGGAATATCAGCGGCTATCAACGCTCTCATGCCTGTCTCTCCTAAATCCCACTAACCGCGCCGGATCAGGCTCGGCCGGCGGCGGTCTTCCCTACCGCGACATCCCTCCCTAACGGGCCGGAGGCAGCGAGCCGACTATCCAACCGAGGATGGTCGGCTCGCCGGTCAAGAGGCAAGCGCCTCGACGAGAACGTGCGGACCGTACAAAAAAAACGCCCGCCGCTTTGTTCAAGCGACGGGCGTTCACTGAAAATAATCCCGGCAGTGACCTACTCTCCCACGCAGTTGGCCCGCGCAGTACCATCGGCGGTAGAGGGCTTAACTTCCGTGTTCGGAATGGGAACGGGTGTGACCCCTCTCCTATGACCACCGGGAAAAGCGCCTGCGGCCGCGACCGAGCGCGAAGCGCGAGGTCGCAGCGAGCGGGGGGGTGGGGCCCCGCGAGCATTGAAAAATGCTTGCGGGCTCCATCCTTCCGTCGCAGGCTCTACTTAGTTGCCTGGGGTTCGACCACCTGGCGCACCAGATATCGGTGCGGGGGTCGTCGATCGTCCCAGACTATGTCAAAGAACCCGCCTTCGCGCCTGCGGCGCTTCGGCGAGGCAGGCGCGTAACCTGTCTCGCCGAAGCCCGAAGGGCGGAGGCGGATTGAATGTCCTGCAAACGGTAGCTTCTTCGTTCCACCCATACACGCAGCTTGCGTGCACTCTTCTCCGAAGAGAAGAGAGAATTATGGTCAAGCCTCACGGCTGATTAGTATCGGTTAGCTCCACGCATTGCTGCGCTTCCACACCCGACCTATTGCCTGGTAATCTTCCAGGAGCCTTCAGAGGTCTTGCGACCTGGGAAATCTCATCTTGTGGAGGGTTTCACGCTTAGATGCATTCAGCGTTTCTCCCTTCCGCACGTAGCTACCGAGCGCTGCCACTGGCGTGACAACTCGTACACTAGAGGTGCGTCCATCCCGGTCCTCTCGGTACTAAGGACAGCCCCACTCAAATTTCCTCCGCCCATGACAGATAGAGACCGAACTGTCTCGCGACGTTCTAAACCCAGCTCACGTACCGCTTTAACCGGCGAACAGCCGGACCCTTGGAACCTGCTACAGCTCCAGGATGCGATGAGCCGACATCGAGGTGCCAAACCTGAGCGTCGATGTGAACTCTTGGCTCAGATCAGCCTGTTATCCCCGGCGTACCTTTTATCCGTTGAGCGATGGCCCTTCCACGCGGAACCACCGGATCACTAAAGCCTGGTTTCCCACCTGCTCGTCTTGTAGGACTCGCAGTCAAGCTCGCTTCTGCTTTTGCACTCTACGGCTGATTTCCAAACAGCCTGAGCGAACCTTCGCGCGCCTCCGTTACAGTTTAGGAGGCGACCGCCCCAGTCAAACTACCCACCTAGCAGTGTCCCTGATCTGGATAACAGAACGAGGTTAGAACGCCGGAGTGTTAAGGGTGGTATCTCACCGTTGACTCCCCCAAGCCCGAGAGCCTGGGTTCAAAGTCTCCCACCTATCCTGCGCATAACACGCCAGCATTCACTACTAAGATGTAGTAAAGGTGCACGGGGTCTTTTCGTCTAGTCACGGGCAACCGGCGTCTTCACCGGTACCACAAATTCGCAGTGCCCCTCGTTGAGACAGCGCCCAGATCATTACGCCATTCGTGCAGGTCGGAACTTACCCGACAAGGAATTTCGCTACCTTAGGACCGTTATAGTTACGGCCGCCGTTTACCGGGGCTTCAGCTCGAAGCTTCGCCTTGCGGCTGACCTCTCCCTTTAACCTTCCGGCACCGGGCAGGCGTCAGACCCTATACGTCGTATTCGACTTCGCAGAGTCCTGTGTTTTTAGTAAACAGTTGCCTGGGCCTCTTTATTGCAACTCGTTCGCGCCCACGACCGCAAGGATCGTGAACGTTAGTCGAGCACCCCTTCTTCCGAAGTTACGGGGCCAATTTGCCGAGTTCCTAAACGAGGGTTCTCACTTGCGCCTGAGGATTTTCTCCTCGCCTACCTGTGTCGGTTTGCGGTACGGGTACCCACTTCACTCCTTAGAGGCTTTTCTCGGCAGCGTGGCGTCCGCGACTTTGCTGACCTTACGGTCATCGACATGGCCCCTCAGGGAATGTGACCCACCGGATTTGCCTAGTGGATCCCCCTACAGACCTGAACCGGCACGTCCAATCGCCGGCTCGCGTAGCCTCCTGCGTCCCCCCATCGTGATAACGTGAAATAGGTAGTTCCGGAATATTGACCGGATATCCATCCGCTACGCCTTTCGGCCTCGCGTTAGGACCCGACTGACCCTGAGCGGACGAACCTTCCTCAGGAAACCTTAGGCTTACGGCGGAGAGGATTCTCACCTCTCTTCTCGCTACTTATGCCGGCAGGGTCACTTCTCGCCGCTCCACCAGTCCTCACGGTCTGACTTCGCTGCGACGAGAACGCTCCTCTACCAATATACGACCCCGCAGGGTCGTGTCTATTCTACGGCTTCGGTCCTGTACTTGAGCCCCGGTATATTGTCGGCCCAGAGCCGCTTGACCAGTGAGCTATTACGCTTTCTTTAAAGGATGGCTGCTTCTAAGCCAACCTCCTGGTTGTCTGAGCGTCTCCAGATCCTTTACCACTTAGTACAGAGTTTGGGACCTTAGCCGGTAGTCTGGGCTGTTTCCCTCTCGACAATGAAGCTTAGCCCCCACTGTCTGACTCCCGAGATACGTGTCGTTGGCATTCGCAGTTTGATTGGATTCAGTAAGCTGGTAAGCCCCCTAGTCCATTCAGTTCTCTACCACCAACGCCGACCTCTCGAGGCTATCCCTAAAGATATTTCGAGGAGAACGGGCAATCACGAGGTTTGATTAGCCTTTCACCCCTACCCTCAGCTCATCCAAGCTGTTTTCAACCAACACTGGTTCGGGCCTCCATACGGTGTTACCCGTACTTCACCCTGGCCAAGGGTAGATCACCTCGCTTCGCGTCTAATCCCAGCGACTCGTCGCCCATTTCGGACTCGCTTTCGCTGCGGCTCGCTTTCGCTTAACCTTGCCACTGAGATTAACTAGCCGGCTCATTATGCAAAAGGCACGCGGTCAGGCATTCCCCGGCCGAAGCCAGAGCATAGCCCTCCCACTGCTTGTAGGTATACGGTTTCAGGTACTATTTCACTCCCCTCGCAGGGGTTCTTTTCACCTTTCCCTCACGGTACTGGTTCACTATCGGTCGCCAAGTAGTATTTAGCCTTACGAGATGGTCCTCGTGGATTCTCGCGGGATTTCACGTGTCCCGCGATACTCAGGAACCTGTCCAGCGAGCCAGCATATTGTCGCCTACGGGGCTGTCACCCTCTGTGGCCGATCGTTCCAGATCGTTCGACTAACATGCTGGTTGGTAACTCGCCGGCCTTACGGCCAGACAGGCCCTACAACCCCATCGTGCAAGCACGATGGTTTGGGCTCTTCCGCGTTCGCTCGCCGCTACTAGCGGAATCACTATTGTTTTCTTTTCCTCCGGGTACTGAGATGGTTCACTTCCCCGGGTTGTCCTCGACTGACCTATGGATTCGGTCAGTGATGCTCAGGTATGAGCCTGAGTGGGTTGCCCCATTCGGAAATCTTCGGGTCAAAGCCTGTTTGCGGCTCACCGAAGCTTATCGCAGCTTACCACGTCCTTCATCGACTCCTGGCGCCAAGGCATTCACCGTACACCCTTAGTAGCTTGACCATAATAAAAACCCGAGACTAACGCTTAGCGGGATCCGAAGACCCCGACACGCGATAGTCCCTTGCACACTGCGTGTGTGTTTGTCCGCCTCTACTCTTGCGAGCTCGGGCGAACTTTGTGGTCGGAAAAAACTACCGTTTGCAGGATATTCAATTGTAAAAGAGCGTCTTACTTTGAAGCTATCAGCTGTCGGCTATTCGCCATCAGCTGCTGGAGGCCACTTGCGCGGCAGCTTCACTCCAAACTCGTTGGTATTCTCTGGCCCGTTTCGTCGCGGCACCCGTGCCTGCTGACTTACCGACCGAACCCGCCTTCGCGCGTTGCGCTTCGGCGCGGCAGCCTTCGCCTGTCTTTTCTGCTGGCCTGCCGAGCCGAAGCTCGCTTCCGCCTGGCTTCGTTTCAGGCCAGGCGTCTATCGAGCGAAGGCTGGTGGAGAATACCGGGCTCGAACCGGTGACCTCCTGGTTGCAAACCAGGCGCTCTCCCAGCTGAGCTAATTCCCCGAAAAATTGTTGCGTGTGCTTGAGTCCGGCGTGGTGAGAAGGAGGAACCGAAAGAGGTTGCTGCCGAATCACCGCGCGCTAGGCATTACGCAATACGCATCTCCTTGAAAATGCGCCTACCAGCTGGTCCGCCTGGTCGGCGGGAGCAACCTTCGCTGACCGTTACGAGCGAAGGTTGGTGGGCCTGACTAGATTCGAACTAGTGACCCCACGCTTATCAAGCGTGTGCTCTAACCAGCTGAGCTA
>CAWIWL010000012.1:0-1437500 GCA_963839705.1 uncultured Acidobacteriota bacterium | reverse complement strand
GCGACGGCGTGAACTGCATGGTCTCGTGCCCCTCGGGCCAGTTCCGGTTGTAGTCGATAATCGCCAGACGGCCACCGGGGGCCACATAACGGCGAATCGTCTTCAAGTAGGCCGCCGGGTTCGCGATGTGATGCAGCGCGTCGCAGATGAACACCACATCGACAGGCTTCGGCAGGAGCGGATCCTCGGGGCGGCCGACGATCGTCTCGACGGTGGTGACGCCGGCAGCCTTGGCGCGCGAAGCGAGGATCTTCAAGAGCTCGGCGTCGACGTCGACCGCATAGACAAGACCCGGCGCGACCGCGCTCGCCATCGGCCGGGCGAAGAGTCCCGATCCCGCGCCCACATCCGCAACGCTCATCCCCGACCTCAACCCGAGCGCCTGCACGACGCGCGGGACCTGCAGGCGCGCCACGCGATCGGGCTCCTCGAGCGCCTTGGCATACTCAGCTGGTGGACGCTGCTGTTGCGGACTGCGCTGCTGCGCGGCGACGTCGCTCGCAACACACGACCAAAACAGGACAACGAGAAAGAGTGCCGACGCGCGGCGACTCTGCTTCATCACTGTCCGTCCTCTGACAGGCGTTCGTCGTGAAACACGAACACGCGACCGCGCGACGCTGCCGCCACTTCTCGCGCGCGCGCCACCGCGCCGTCGCGGGTCGAATGGACAACGTCCACCTGACCCTTGTTCTGCATGATGATCCAGGCGTTGCCGTCGCGGCTGGGAATCGTCGTCACGAACACGTCGGCAGGCGTCACGACGACGATGCGCAGGATCTGACGCCCGACTTGCAGCAGGAACGAATCGTTGCGCTCGACGGGCGTGCGCACGTCCGTGAACTTCTCACCGTTGACGCGCACCGCGCCCTGCTGGACTTTCCGCGTCGCTTCGCTCCCCGAGCGGGCCAGCCCGCACTCGAGCAGCAGGTGTTCGATCGGCGTGCCGACGAGCATCGGCCGCTCGGCGAGATCGGTAGGCACCGCGCCGCGTGACCGGCGTTCGAAGTCGTCGGCAACGCCCTCGGCCGCCACCGGATCGTGAAAGTCCTTGACGATCATCATCGCCAGATCCGATTTCGCCTTCTTGGGATGCAGCGTGCCCGCCTCTACCGCGCGCCGGCGAGCATCAATCTGTTCCGGCGTGAGATCGGTCAGGAGCGTGTAGTACTTCCACATCAGCTCGTCCGAGATCGACATGAGCTTGCCGAACATCTCCGCCGGCGGGTCCGTCACGCCGACGTAGTTGCCGGTGCTCTTCGACATCTTCTCCACGCCGTCCAGCCCCTCGAGCAACTCCGTGGTCATCACAATCTGCGGTTCAAGGCCGTAGGCCGGCATCAGATCGCGGCCGACGTTGAGATTGAAAAGCTGATCGGTCCCGCCAAGCTCGACGTCGGCTTTGAGGAACACCGAGTCGTACGCCTGGGCGAGCGGATAGAGAAACTCGTGGAGCGCGATCGCCTGCCCCGCCTCGAAGCGCTTCTTGAAGTCTCTGCGCTCGAGCATCTGGGCCACGCTGTACTGCGCCGCCAGCCGAACCCAGCCGAAGCTGCCGAGCGGCTCGAGCCATTCGCTGTTGAATCGCACCTGCGTCTTCTGCGGGTCGAGGATCTTGAAGACCTGGGTCTGGTAGGTCTCCGCGTTCTGCTGGATTTCTTCCGGCGTCAGCGGGGGCCGCGTTTTCGAGCGGCCCGTCGGATCCCCGATGAGCGCGGTAAACGAACCCACTACGTAAACGACAGTGTGCCCGAGTTCCTGGAAGTGCTTCATCTTCCGGATGAGCACGGTGTGACCGAGATGGAGGTCTGGAGCAGTGGGGTCGAAGCCGACCTTCACGACCAGCGGACGGCCGGTCGTGGCCGATTTCTCGAGTTTCAGCCGCAGTTCGGCCGTCTGAACAACGTGCACGCAGCCCTTGGTCAAATACGCGAGTTGCTCGTCGACGGTCATGGACCACATATTATGACGTATGGGTTCCTCGCCGGCGTCCCAGACCTGGTCGCGGCGTGACGTCCTCAAAGCGCTTGCGGCGGTTTCGGTGGGAACCGCGGCGGGTACGGCTGCGCACGGGTACCTCTACGAGCGCCACCGCGTCGACGTCACGCGGACGGTTCTATCCGTCTCGGGCCTGCCCGGGCCACTTGATGGATTGAGGGTCGGTTTCATGACCGATCTGCACCGAAGCCCCACGGTCTCGCAGGAATTGATCGAATCCGCGGCCGGCCTGCTGATGGCGGAGCGGCCGGATCTGATTGTGCTCGGAGGCGACTACGTCACCTGGGGCGGTGACTACCGCGCCTCGGGAGATCGTTATTTCGTCGAGCCTGCGGCCGACGCCGTGCGCGGACTGTCGGCTCCGCACGGCGTGTTCGGCGTCCTCGGTAACCACGACGACGATCGCGAGATGCCTGCGGCTCTGGCCACGCGCGGGGTCGAGATCCTCAAGGACGCACGGACACGCCTGACGGTCCGCGGCGAGCCGCTCGACCTCATCGGCATTCGTTACTGGACGACGCGCGGCCGCGACATTGCCAGCGTCGCGCGCGGGGCCGCCAAGGCGTCGATCTTACTCGCACACAACCCGTCGCGCCTCAAAGAGGCGGCGGCGCTTTCGCTGCCCCTGATGCTCAGCGGCCACACGCACGGCGGGCAAATCGTCCTGCCCGGCTTTGGAGCCATCGCGGCGAGGAATTTTCCCATCGTCGCGGGCCAAGGAGCACGCGACGGGACGACTGCGTTCGTAAGTCGCGGCGTTGGAACAGTTTATGTGCCGATTCGCGTGAACTGCCCCCCCGAAGTCGCGATCCTGACCCTGCAATCGGCCGCAATCGCCTGAGCTGCGAGCTCGGTCAGTCAGTCATCGCGGCCAGTCATGCGTCAATGCCTGGTCTCCGGCAGGATCAGCGACTCCTGAGGGAACGGTGCGAACGTCTTGGCGCCCGGTGGCAGCCACTTCAACTGCAGCTGCGGCGAACGACCGACGGCAACAAACCGGAGATCCAGGCGATGAACGC
This sequence comes from uncultured Acidobacteriota bacterium, assembly GCA_963839705.1. Lineage (GTDB taxonomy): Bacteria > Acidobacteriota > Vicinamibacteria > Vicinamibacterales > 2-12-FULL-66-21 > DATBJJ01. The sequence continues at coordinate 1,434,483 of CAWIWL010000012.1, read as the reverse complement.
CGGCGGTCAGCAGCGCCAGCCCCTCGTTCAATCCCCGCTGGCAGCCGAGGACCATCCGCTTGTCGATGGCCAGGCAGCTTGCATTATCGGCGAACAGCGAGAACCAGTATTCACCGTCGGTGGGTATCCGAAGAAAGCCCCTGGCGGTGAGCGTATACGGCGGGGTCCCGCCGCCGACGAGGGGCAGCACGCGGTTCAAATCGAAGGAATCAGTCGTCAACATCTTCAGCGATCCACGCGTGTCATCGGGATCGCGACTCAGATTGACGTCGGTGGAGAATCCCAAAAGCACTCCGCTCGCAGCGTTGGACGGCTCGATGTCGCGGCCGAACGTCAGGGCGGTGCTCGAGATGGTCGCGGTCCGCGTAGCCTGCTGAATTGCCCGCTGGCGGTGAATGGCCCGCTCCACCAGCAGCGCGTCGGGCGGCTGCGACAGCCACTGGATCTCCGCGCCCCGCAGATTCAGTCTGAAGCTCTCACGCAACTGGTTGCTGCTTTCGAAGACCTCCAAGTTGGAGGCGTTCGATGCCACGCCTAACACGAACACGTAGCGCTCCACCCACAAAACGAAGGGCGACAGTTCCACGGCTGGCTGCAGCGCCCGGTCGAGCATGCGCAGCAGGTCCGATTGCTGAAACAGGCGGTCGTCAACAGTACCCTTTGGCGCGCCTGTGCCGATGATGACGAGGGGTATGCGGGCCTTGGCGCTCTCGCCAAATTTTTCGCGTTCCGGCTGCTGGACCGGGAACATCTTGCGATGATCGCCCGTGATGATGAGGAGACCATTCCCGAAGAATCCACGCCTGGTGAGCTCCTCGTAGAGCCACCAGAGCTCGTCCTGGACATAGGCCCAGACGTTCTCCGCGGTGTCCAATTGGCCGCGGGGGTCGATGTAAGGGGGATGACTGCTTGCCGTGACGGCGGTCATAAAAACTGGCGCGCGACCTTCGCGCGGCCGCGCGTCCAGCCGGGCGAGCAGCTCCTCGAAGAGGACATGGTCGGCCGGAGACTCGAAGGCGAATCGGGGTGCCTCCCTGAAGCGCGCGACCTCGCGCTGGCCGCCGGCCAGATTGAACCCAATGCGTGGGCTCTTGACGTAGGTGTCCATCGAGATGAACTGGAGCGGCACGGTTGTCAGGAACTCGCAGGTATAGCCGCTTCGGCGGAAAGCCTCGGTGACTGAGCGCTGTACCGCGTACTCGCCGAACGTGTTCGTCGAGGCGGTTGGAAAATGGAGCGGGGGAACACCGCTCAACAACGACACGAGGCCTCCTTCGGAGGCCTCGAAGTTGGCAAAGAAGTTTCGGAAAAGCACGCCCTCACGGCTGAGCGCGTCCAAGCGCGGGAGATTGTTCCTGATTCCGGCGGTGCGCTCGGAATCCACTGCCGAAAGGGACTCGACCGCGACGAGGACGATGTCCCGCCCGGTTCTGGCGATCGGCACGTCAAAGAGAGCGTCGTAGTCGCGGTGATAGATGGCAATGTCCCCCGCTCTGTACCTGAGACACCATGGACCTGCGGGCCCAGAGCTCTTTCGGCAGGAACAGCACGGACCCGGCATACTTCTGGAGGTGTGAAGGTATCACCTCATCGGTGAGCAGGAACGGGATCAGCGGAAGAAGGAGCGCGGTCCCCGGCAGGAACCGCGCGATGCTCACTGGCAGGCGAAACGTGATGAAGAAGCAACCGAGCGCAGCGCCAAGCATCGCGAGAGACCAGGGTACTGACCAAACTCCCTGCAAGCCACCACTCGCCCGCGAACCGCCGGATATCCGACAGCTGCAGGCGCGAGTTGAGGGCGAACACCGCGAAGGCGTCGACGAGGTAAAGAAAGAGGAGCGCCATCGCGAGAAGAGCGGGGAGCAACTTCCACACCCGCGGGAGCACAGCCTCTGCGAATGCCAGAATCCCGAGCGCGCCGATCACGGGAAGATCCGCCAGCATTAGATAGCCGACTTCGAAGGCATCGAGACTGGAGAGTTGCAACGACAGCCACACCGCTCGGAACAGCCCCACACAGATGCAGAGGAGCAGAGGCCCCAGACGGAGTGACATAGTTGGTTTCACGAGCCCATCACGTGGCCGGGTGCGTCATGGCGATCCGAAGGGGCGAGAGCCTGCGCTGGAGGCGGCGCCCGCAGCCGGCCTCCGCAGGTCCCGGCGCACGTACAGCACCAACCGGACGCCGGGGCGGAGGCCGTACGTTCCGACGCGCTCGTAGCGTCCGCGCAGCGCGACGTCGAGCTCGGCCTGTTGCTCCTCGGATGCGACAACCAGCGGATCGTTGGTCACAATCGGACTGCCATAGTACCCGGCCGGGTATGGACGGAGGTACCAGGACAACGGGAAGTGTTCTCGCGACGTCACCGCGATCGAGGCGCCCGGATTCATCTCCTCGATCCGATCGATCTCGCGCACCAGTGCCAACAACTCGCGGGAAGTATGCGCATAGACGTAATGATAACGGTTGTTGTCGTACTGCAGGAAGTTCAACACGACCGCCTGAAACGTGCCGATACCCACTGCGGCGATTGCCGCGGCCCAGAGAACCAGTGTCGGCAAGCGCTGACGACGCTGCCAGACCAGCTCACATGCGTACCCGGCGCTGATCGTGAGCGGGGCGATCACGTTCAGTGTCAGCCAGGGAGTCTTATAAGGAATCGCCGAGTACGCCGTTAAGACGCCGAGCGTCCAGAGCGCGGCAAATACGCCAAACCGACTGTCGGATCGCCAGAGTGCCGCAATCACACCTGTCCCGCCCAGGAGGAGCAGCGGCAGTTCTTCCGCGGACAGCCACCTCAGGTAGGTCAGCCACGGCCGCGTATGCACTGCGGTTCCCGTTTTAGCCCAGATGGCAAACGTCCTGACCGCATCGAGCGCGCCCTGCCAGTGGGTGAAGAGCGAAGTATAGAAAAGGAGGTTCACCGCGAGAAACACGCCAATTGCGAGCGCGAGCACCGGTAACCCACCCCGCTTGCTCAGCTCGGCCATGACGACGCGTGCTCGACCCTCCAGCGCGGACCAGAGTCTGACTAGCAGGTGCCCCCGCCCGCCGTCCAGCAGAGCCGCGCGAACGTCCGCGAGCACCTCGGCGCCCGTCACGGCCGCGAGCAGCACAACGGCCGAGATGACCGCGGTCTCTTTTGTCGCGAACATCACACCCGCCGATGCTGCGGCAAGGTACAGGAACACGGCGCGTGGACGCGTCCACCACAGCGCCGCGAAGACAACGGTTCCAACGGTGAAGCAGACGAGCAGGCTTTCGTGAATGAAATACCGCGAGTAATACACAGCCCCGGGGGATACGGCGAGCAGTGCTGCGGCGGCAAGCGAGCCCGTCGTGCCGATGTGCCGCCGAAGAAGCAACAGAAGTAGAACGGCCGTAAAGCCGGCAAACGCCGTCACCAGCCTGATCGCGGCCGTTGTCAACCCGAACACCGCCGCGCTCAACCAGCCGAAGTAGAACAGCGTCGGACCGTGATAGTTGCCAGGGTCGTACCGATACGTATGCGGAGGACGGACGAGACCGGTCAGAAACAGCGTGTTGACGCCCTCGTCGTGGTGGAGCGGTTTGAGCGGCAGGTCGTAGAAGCGAAGGAACAGCGCGACCGCCGCGATGTAAATGGCCGCAGTCCACCAGGCGCGCGGTGAGATCGCGGTCGGAGGTGCGGCGGCTGCGGGCTCCGATGCCGCGAGGGGATTACGGATGCTGGTCCTCCCTGATTCGATAGAGCCGATACCCGCCGGTGTCGGCGACGCGGCGATATCGCTCGAAGAACGCCTCATCAGCCATCATCTGAAGTTGTTCATCCGGCCCGATAACGACGTAGTCGATGCCGTACCGGGCCAGCAGGCTCGAGGCTGCTGCTCCGCCAGCGTACATGCGCTTGATATCGGCCTCGCGCGGGCCAGGGTCCAGCCCGTGGGACCAGACGTGGCCGGGGTAGCCCATGAGCGAACGCCGACCAGACAGCGCAACGGGATGGTTCGGAATAGGCGCATGAAGGATCAACGCGCTGGGGCTGGTTAGACCCGCGACCGCCTTCGCGAAGTCGATACCCTCGTTGTCGTAGATTCGCGACTCGAAGGCGCCTGAGGCGACACGCCACAGATCGAGGGCACCGGCAAACGTCAACGCGATCAGCAACGCCGCCGACAACGCGCGGAGCCAGTTCCTGCGCCGCATCAACTCCCCCAGCACGAGTGCGACCAGCGGCACCGATGCGATGAACCAGTACACCAGCACCTTGATGTTGTCCCAGATCCACGGGGCAAGGCGGACAAGGTTTGGAATAGTGAAACAGAGCATGAACGGCAGACAGAACAGGCGAAGCTGCCGCGGCGCCGACGGCCAGAGAAATGCGGCGATGAGCAGTGGGATGAACACGCCCGTGTTCTTGATCCAGAACGTCACGACGTTCTGATTGCCGTGATCCCAGCCCAGGGACCAGGCCAGAAAGGCCTCGCTGTCCATCCCGCTTGCGCGCGTCAGCCACCAGACCTGTGGCAGGCCGAGGGCCAGAGACCACGCGAAGAAGGCAGCCACGGCCAAGCGCCGCAAGCCCGACGCACCCGCCGATCGGGATGCGCCACGCGAGCGGCGTGCGGCGATCGTAGCAGTAGGTTGCTGCGACGCCTCCAAGGAGAGTGGCCGCCGAGACCGCGAGCGAAAGAGCCAATGGACCTATTGGCGCAGCCAGCCCTGTCAGCCCGCGTCCCGTTATGCAGTGACGCCGTCGGGGACCGATCGCATCCGGTTGACGCGATCCTGCAGCGCCGCCAGACCGGCTTGGTGAATGCCGTCGTCGTAGAAACCGCCGGCGCCGCGTCTGCGGACCGTGAGGACGTCCCGGAGCATCCGAGAACCGTCGCGCAGGAAGTCTACCTTACTTCCGTCACAATGATCCCAGCGGACGGGTATCTCCCGCATCCGCAGTCCGGCGCGATGCGCTTCGTACAACAGCTCGATGTCGAACCCGAAGCCGTCGATCGTTCCGGCTTCGATGAGCGGCCGGCACACCTTCATGCGAAACGCCTTGAATCCGCACTGCGTGTCCCAGAACGGCAGACCAGTGGCGAGGCGCAGGACGAGATTGAAGGCGCGCCCGCCGAGCTCGCGGCGTCTGGATTGGCGCACGCCGATCAAGGTGCGGTCGAGCGCACGGGATCCAAACGTCAGGTCAGCGTCGCCCCGGACGATGCCCCCGAGGAGTTTGGGGAGCTCACTGATGGGCGTGGACAGGTCCGCGTCGCTGAAGATGGCAATCGGCGCACGCGCCGCAAGCAGGCCGTAGCGAACCGCATACCCCTTGCCGCGATTCACCGGATATCGAAGCACTCGCGTCTGCACGTGTCGTGCATCCGCCAGAATCTGCTCCGCCACCGATGCGGTCGCGTCCGTCGATCCGTCGTCGACGACGAGCAGCTCCAGACCCGGGACGCTCGTTCGCGCGTACTCAGCGATTGCGTGCAGCGTGCGCCCGATTCGTGCCGCCTCGTTGAACGCCGGGATGACAATTGAAGCCGAGGGAAGGCCGTGCCCCATGACCGGGACCTCCAGATGGCCAGAAATCAAATGCGACGATCGCGATGACCATGAAGCCGATAGCCTGGTCTTCATGGTCACCGTGACGTCGTGAGCCTCAGCACGAGGCCAGCAGGACCTCGTGCTCAGCTCAATCAGCGCCGTCTAGTCGATCGGGCAACCCAGTTCGTTGAACCCCGCGAACCGGTTCTTCAGCGTCTCGTAGTCTCCACCGGGGAAAACGGCGTTGAAAGCGCTGATGACCTGCGCAGTAGTCAAGTCGTAATCAACGCCGCTCGAGGCCGCGTTGAGGAGTGCAGCCACGGTGTGACGACCGAGCGCGTCCAGCCCGCCGCCTCCGTTTTCGAGCACTTGCAACAGTGTCTGGCCCGGGAAAGCGTTCTCGAATACCGCACTGAACTGCGTGCTAGGCGTATATGGGGCAGTCCATGAATCGAAGTGCTGTTCCTGCTTCCAATAGCCGGGCGTGCAGCCTTCCCCACTCTGCGGTGGAGTCGGCGTCGGGGTTGGCGTCGGTGGCGGGTCCGGTGGCGGGTCCGTCGGTGTTGGCGTCGGTACCCGTCTCCGCGCTCACGCCAGGTCCGCCAGTCGCGCTCGGACTGGTCGGGCTTGATTCACGGCCGCACGACGCAATCACCAGCGTCAGCGCGACTCCGAACACCAGTGGCGCGACTGCGGTCGGCCAGCTCCAGTGCTCACGTAGCTGCTTCATGATTCCTCCAATGATTCTGAAATCGAGGTTGCCTCGAGAGGGCGTGCAAGACACAGCAACACCATAGCCAGTGAGCCGGTGGCGGCTACGTGCGGGGTAACCGACACGCGAGGCTTGGGTTAGCGGCGCTGCTCGCGATGCCGAGGCCGCAAAGATACGCGCTTAGAAGTGACTTTTGTCTGAATCCTGAGGGACGCGGGATGCCGTTCGCAACGAACCGCACGGCACGCCGTGATGTTGACATCCGAGCTTCAGCAGGAGTATATTTTGACCGTTCAAAATATTGAGTTCTATATGTCAAATACACACCTGACCCCGCGACGGCTCGGACGCTGGTTTCTCATCAACCTCCTGATCGCCTCGGTGATCTGCGCCGTAAGCGGGAGGTATCAAGACCCGTGGCTCTGGGCGTTTATCGCCACGGTCGCTGCCATCGGTCTCTACCCGACGCTCTACCTCGACGACGACCTGGCCAAGGAGCGGTTTCACCCGCCCGAGCCCGGCGCCGATCGTCTTCCACTGAGGGCGGTGCGGCTGCTGGCCCTGGCGCATGTGGTCCTGTCTCTGCTGGACGTGCGCTGGCAGTTCAGTCATGTGCCGGATGGCGTTCGGCTGGCGGGGCTCGTCGGGATGGCGATCTCAGTCGGGCTCATCTTCCGGGCCATGATGGTCAATCGTTTCTTTTCTTCGGTGATCCGCATCCAGAAGGACCGGGGACACCACGTCATCGACCAGGGTGTGTACGGCGTCATCCGTCATCCGGGGTACGCCGGGATGATCCCGTCGATGCCGTTCAGCGGCCTCGCACTGGGATCTTGGATTGGCTTTGCGATCGGCCTCGGCTACTCGGCGATGATGCTGCGGCGCGTGCTGTTCGAAGATGCGTACCTGCGGTCGCACCTGGACGGATATCGGGACTATGCGATGCGCGTGCGCTACCGGCTCATTCCGGGTGTCTGGTAGGAATCGCGACCGCGCACGAACCGGCGGCCGTCGACGGTCCAACCGCCGTCCAGCATGATTCTCACCGCCTCTGGATAGATCCGGTGCTCTTCGATCAGGATGCGCGCGGCGAGCATCTCCGCCGTGTCGTCGTCGCGCACCGGCACCGCGGCCTGCAGAACGATCGGACCGCCGTCGAGCTCCGCGGTAACTAGGTGCACGGTCGCGCCGGCGACCTTCACGCCGTGTTCGAGCGCCTGGCGCTGCGCGTCGACGCCGGGAAAGGCTGGCAGGAGCGACGGGTGGACGTTGAGGATGCGGTTCGGGAACGCCTCGAGAAGCGGCGCACCCACCAGCCGCATGAAGCCCGCGAGACAGACCAGCGAGACATGCCTCGCGCCAAGCTCGCTCGCCAGCGCTCGATCGAAGGCGTCACGGTTCGGGAACGCGCGGTGATCCCGCTGATCAACGACGAGCGTCTCGATGCCCGCGACGCGTGCGCGGTCGAGCCCACCGGCATTGGCGCGATTCGAGATGACGATGGCAATCTTCGCCGCGAGCCGATGCTCCTCGATCGCATCGATGAGCGCCTGGAGATTGCTGCCCCGGCCGGAGATGAGGACGCCAATCGCAGGGCGCTCCCGTTCCGCCGGCGTGACCTCAGGCATACACGACGCCCTCGCCACCAGCCCTGATCTCGCCGATGCGCACGGCCCGTGGCTCCCCCGCCTCGGCGACGGCACTGATCAGCTCACGCTCGCGATCCGGCGCGCACGCGAGAATGAGCCCGATCCCCATGTTGAACGTGCGCAGCATGTCGCCATCCGGCACGGCGCCCGTTTGCTGCAACCACCCGAATATCGCGGGAGGGTCCCACGTCGATCGATCGATCCGCGCGTGCGTGCCGGCTGGCAGCATGCGCGGCAGGTTGTCGGTAATGCCCCCGCCGGTAATGTGCGCCATGCCTTTCACAAGGCCAGGACCGCGATCGAGGAGCGGGCGCACGACGGACAGGTAGGATCGATGCGGCGCAAGGAGCGCCTTGCCGATCGACTGACCGAGCGCCGGGACCATATCGTCAACGCTCAGCCTGGCGGTTTCGAAGGCAATCCTCCGGGCGAGCGAGTAGCCGTTGGTGTGCAGGCCCGAGGAGGGCAGGCCGATGAGCACGTCGCCCGGCGCGATCGACCGGCCGTCGACAAGATGGCTGCGCGGCACAATCCCGACGATGAAACCGGCGACGTCGTACTCGCCGTCGGCGTAGAAGCCCGGCATCTCGGCCGTTTCGCCGCCGAGCAGCGCGCACCCGTTTGCGCGGCACGCACCGGCAAGACCTTCGACGATCTGCACCGCCACATCGGGATTGAGCCGGCCCGTCGCCAGGTAGTCGAGAAAGAAGAGCGGCTGGGCACCCTGCACGAGGATGTCGTTGACGCAGTGGTTGACGAGATCGACGCCGATTGACGTGTGCACGCCGGTCATGAAGGCGACGCGGAGCTTGGTCCCGACGCCGTCAGCGCTCGCGACGAGGACCGGGTCGTCGCCGCCCGCTTCACCGAGCCGGAAGAGCCCGCCAAACGATCCGATCTCCGACAGCACGCCAGGAGTGAACGTCCCGCGCGCGAGCGAGCGGATCCTGCGGACGACTTCGTTGCCGGCGTCGATGTCGACGCCCGATTGCTTGTAGTCCATTGCGATGACAGGTGCCGAGTACCTGAGTGCCGAAGGATGTACTGAGTTGCTAGAACTCCAGCTTACGTATCAGTGCGTCGGCGACCGCGCGCGCGGGTGATCCCGCCGGTGCCTGCCAGTAAGCACGACGAACGGCCACGAAAAAGCGCTCCTCGTCGAAGTCCTCCTCGAGCATGTCGAACGCTTCGCGGAGCAGCTCAATCGCGGGCTCCCGGAAGGCATCCTTCTCGAGCAGCTTGAGGACGACCGGCGTGTTGCGCAGGGCTACCGTGCCGACCGCCAGCGCGAGCGGCGCCCGAACGGGGTCGCGCGTCGGCGCACCCTGCAGGACGAGCTCCGCCAGGGCCTCCTCCCGCCCGGCGACCGCGAGCACGGACAGTGCCGAAGACGACGATCGCAGGAGCTCCTGGAACCCCAGGTTGGCGATGGAAAAGCGCAGTGACTCGACGATGTACGGCTGGTGTGACGAGCAGTTCACCCCGAGCAGGCAGATGGCCGCCGCGATGCCCGGCTGTGACTCGCGCGGGGCGGTGCGCTGCAATCCGGCCAGAACGGGCAGGATCGCCTTGTCGCCGATCTTTCCCAGCGCCAGGACCGCGTCGTCCTGGAGCGGCCCGTCGATTTTTGCCACCTCGGTGATCGGCTTGATCGCGTAGGCGCCGCGGTGATCGCCGAGCGCTTCGATCACCACGCTGCGGAAGAACGCCTGCCCCTGCATGACCAGGCCTTCCATCGTCTGGCGCACTTTCGGGTCGTCGGCATGTGCCGCGAGGGCGCGCGTGAGCGCCGGGCGAACAAACTCCGACGCCTCGACCTTGAGGGCCTGGAACAGGCGCGGGATCACCGCCGCGTCCGGCGTGCGCTCGAAGTAGGCGTAGGCGACGGTCCGCATGCGGTCGTTCTTGTCGGCGACCGCCGACAACATCACGTCGCGCGTACGGGGGTCGTTGAAACCCGAGAGGATCACGAGGGCGCGAAACCGGACGTACTGGTCGGTGTGCTGCTTGACTGCGGTCAGCAAGGCCGGCACCGCTACCGCGGAATCGGCGCGCCGGACGGTCCGTGCGGCCGCGGACCGAATCGGAAAGTCGAGGTCGCCCAGCCTGTCGATTGCCGAACGCACCTGCTCCGGCGTCACCGGCGCCTGGGCGTCGGCGGGCTGAGGCTTCTGGACGGAAGGCGTGGCCTGCGAGGCCAGCGTTACCGCTGCAAGAGGAACGAAACAGCCGACGAGGACCGCACACCACAGACGTCGCATGGATGGTCGGTCGCTCGAAGCGTTCTCGTCACGCAAGGCGGTGTCGTCCGTGTGTCAGCGTCGCTAGTCGACGTTTTTGAGCGCGAGCTGGAGGTAGGCCTGCTCGTTGCGCGGAAAGGCGACAGGATACACGCCCGTGTAGCAGGACGTGCAGTAAGACTTCTGCTCCGACCCGACCGCCTGACGGAGCCCGTCGATGCTCAGGTACGCGAGGCTGTCGGCCTCGACGTACTTGCGGATTTCGTCGATCGTGTGCGTTGCCGCGATCAGCTCGGAGCGGCTCGGCGTGTCGACGCCATAAAAGCACGGCGAGATGGTCGGCGGACAGCTGATCCGGAGATGCACCTCGCTCGCGCCCGCGGCCTTGACCATCTTGACGATCTTCCGGCTCGTCGTGCCCCTGACGATCGAGTCGTCGAGCAGGATGACGCGCTTGCCCTCGAGAATGCTGCGGACGGGGTTCAGCTTGACCCTGACGTTGAAATGGCGAATGGACTGCTGCGGCTGTATGAAGGTCCGGCCGATGTAGTGATTGCGGATCAACCCCATCTTCATGGGCAGACCGGCCTCCTCCGCGTATCCAATCGCCGCACAAACGCCCGAGTCCGGGATGGGCACGACGACGTCGGCGCCGGCCGGGGCTTCGCGCGCCAGAATGCGGCCGAGGTCGGTGCGGACCTCGTTCACGCTGCGGCCGAAGACATAGCTGTCCGGCCTGGAGAAATAGACGTGCTCGAACACGCAGTGCGAGAGCGGCTGTGGCGGAAAGGGCTTGATCGATCGCAAACCGCCCTCGCTGATTACGAGCAGCTCGCCCGGCTCGACGTCACGCACGTAGGTGGCGCCGAGCAGGTCGAGCGCGCACGTCTCCGAGCAGACGATCCAGGCGTCGCCGAGCCGGCCGAGCGCGAGCGGCCGGAACCCATGTGGATCGCGCGCCGCGATCAGACGGTTCTTGGTCAGCAGGACGAGCGAGTACGCACCTCGGACCTGCGCGATGGACTCGGTGAGCGCTTCTTCGACCGATGCCGCCCTCGAGCGCGCGTAGAGGTGCAGGATGACTTCCGTGTCGCTCCCGGTCTGAAAAATCGATCCGTTGCGGACGAGCTCGTCGCGCAGCTCGAGCGCGTTGACGAGGTTGCCGTTGTGGCCCACGGCGATCTGGCCGTGGGCGCAATCGATGAGAAACGGCTGGGCGTTCTCGAGCTTGCTCTCGCCCGCGGTCGAATAGCGCGTGTGCCCAATCGCGATGTGGCCGGGGAGGGTCTGGAGCGTCGGTTCGTTGAACGCCTCGGCGACCTGGCCCATCGCGCGGGAGATGCGGAGCTTCGCTCCGTCGGCGGAGGCTATGCCGGCGCTCTCCTGCCCGCGGTGCTGCAGCGCGTAAAGGCCAAGGTAGGTGAGGTTGGCGGCCTCGGGGTGCCCGAAGATTCCAAAAACACCGCACTCGTCTTTAAATGGCATGTTCCTCGCGACTCCGGCGCTCGGCTTGGTTGCCGCGCCGGCGTACAACTTGCGGCACTGTACCGTAGATTCTACGCTGCCCGCCCCTCGAAATGACGCCCGAGTGCGTGTGCCCACACCTGCTCAGCCTCGGCCACCGAACAATCGATTGACGGATGGCCACCAACCGCAATGGTGACCCTCGAAGCTCCGGTGCGTCCAATCGACATGGCCGGCACGCCGAGCTCGCCAGCCAACTGCAGCAGCGCCTGCAAGTTCGCGCCGTTTACGGAGACGATTGCGCGCGATGCCGACTCCCCGAAGAGCGTTGCCGTGGCGTCGGCCACCAGTGGCAGGTCGACGGCCAATCCGATCCCGCCTGTGTCGAATGCGCACTCGGCAAGCGTCACCGCCACGCCGCCATCGGAGCAGTCGTGTGCCGACTGAAGCTGGCCGGCCGCGGCCGCCCGCGTCAGGAACGCAATGAGCGCGCGCTCCTTGCCAAGATCCAGCGCCGGCGGCTGCCCTTGAACCAGCCCATGAATCGTCTTGAGGTACTCGCTGCCGCCGAGCTCGCCGTACCCCTCGCCAAGCAGAACGATGTCGTCACCCGCCTGCTTGAACGTTCGCGACACGACGTGCGCGGCGTCTTCGATGAGTCCGACGACGCCGATGATCGGCGTCGGGTAAATTGCCTGGCCGTCGGTCTCGTTGTAGAGGCTGACGTTGCCGCCGGTGATTGGAATGTCGAGCGCGCGGCAGGCGTCGGCCAGCCCCTCGACCGCTTCCACGAACTGCCACATGATCTCGGGCCGCTCGGGATTGCCGAAGTTCAGGCAGTTCGTCCCGCCGATCGGCAGCGCGCCAGCGCACGCTACGTTGCGTGCGGCCTCGGCGAGCGCGAGCATAGCGCCGCGCCGCGGGTCCAAATAGCAATAGCGCCCGTTCCCGTCGGTCGACATCGCAAGCGCCCGGTTTGTGCCCTTGATGCGCACGACACCTGCGCCCATCCCGGCGAGGACGAGTGAGTTGGTTCGCACCATGTGGTCGTACTGCCGATAGACCCAGCGCTTGCTCGCCACCGTCGGCGAGCCGAGAATCGCGCGGAACGCATCCGCACAAGATTTCCTTGCCGGAAGCGCCGACCTGTCGAGCTCGTTCGCCGTCTCGAGATACGCCGGCCGGGCTGTCGGGCGGTTGTAGACCGGGGCCTCGTCGACGAGCGGACCGTTCGGGATCTCCGCCACGATCTCGCCGCGGTTCCTCACGCGCAGGATCCCGTCGTTCATCACGTCGCCGATGTGCGCGGCGTGCAGATCCCACTTCTCGAAGATCGCCTCGACCTCGGCCTCGCGTCCCTTCTTGACGACCAGCAGCATGCGTTCCTGCGACTCGGAGAGCATGATCTCGTACGGCGTCATGCCGGTCTCGCGCTGCGGGACGCGGCTGACGTCGATCTCGATGCCGCTGCCGCCGCGGGCCCCCATCTCCGAGGTCGAACAGGTCAATCCTGCCGCGCCCATGTCCTGCACGCCGATGAGGGCGTCGGTCTGCATCAGCTCCAGGCATGCTTCGAGGAGGAGCTTCTCCATGAACGGATCGCCGACCTGAACGGCGGGGCGCTTTTCAGACGACTTCTCGTCGAACTCCGCCGAAGCCATCGTCGCGCCATGGATGCCGTCGCGACCGGTCTTGGCGCCGACGTAGTAGACGGGGTTGCCGACGCCGGACGCGTTGGCCAGGACGAGGGCGTCGGCCTTGGCAATCCCGAGGCAGAAGACGTTGACCAGAGGGTTGCGCGAGTACGAATCGTCGAACGCGATCTCGCCGCCGACGGTCGCGATTCCGATGCTGTTGCCGTAGCCCGCGATGCCGGCAACGACGCCTTCGACGATCCGCCGGTTACGGGCGCCGTCCGGCCCATCGAGCGATCCGAAACGCAGCGAGTTCATGAGCGCGATGGGCCGGGCGCCCATCGTGAAGATGTCGCGGATGATGCCACCAACGCCCGTCGCCGCGCCCTGGTAGGGTTCGATGAACGAGGGATGGTTGTGGGATTCGATCTTGAAGACCGCGGCAAGCCCGTCCCCGATGTCGACGGCACCGGCGTTCTCGCCCGGCCCCTGCAGGACGCGGGGGCCGGTCGTCGGAAGCTTCTTCAAGTGGACCCGCGAGCTCTTGTAGCTGCAGTGTTCGGACCACATGACGGAGAAGATGCCGAGCTCGGTCAGGGTCGGCTCACGCTTGAGCGCGCGAACGATGCGATCGTACTCATCAGGCTTGAGGCCGTGGCGCTCGAGGACGGCGGAATCGATGGGGCTCATATCTTGTTGAGTCATCACGCGGTGCGAAGCACGGCCTGCCCGGCCAGGGCGCTGATGACGGACTCGAAGATTACTCGTCCATCGGCGCTGCCGAGCGCCGCTTCACACGCGCGTTCGGGATGGGGCATCAACCCCACCACGTTGCGAGCTTCGTTGCAGATGCCGGCGATGTTGTTGAGAGAGCCGTTCGGGTTGGACGCGTCGGTGACCTGTCCGCTCGGGTCGCAATACCGGAACACGACCCGACCGCTCGATTCGAGCGTACGAATGACGTCCGGCTCCGCGAAGTAGTTGCCCTCGCCGTGCGCGATCGGCACCTTCAACACCTGCCCGCGCGAGGCCCCCGCGGTGAATGGCGTATCGGTCTGCTCGGTGCGCACCCAGATGTGTTCGCAGTGGAACTTCAAGTCGCGGTTGCGCAGCATCGCGCCCGGGAGGAGTCCGGCTTCGAGCAGTACCTGAAAGCCGTTGCAGATGCCGAGGACCGGCCCACCGCGGCGCGCGAAGTCCGTCACAGCGGTCATGATGGGCGAAAACCGCGCGATAGCGCCCGTGCGCAGGTAGTCGCCGTGCGAGAACCCGCCGGGCAGCAGGACCACGTCGGCGCCCTTCAGGTTCGTCTCCTTGTGCCAGACGAACTCGGCGTCCTGTCCAAAGACGTGCCCGGCCGCGTAGTGCGCGTCGTGATCGCAGTTGGAACCGGGAAAGACGATGACGGCGAATTTCATTTTAGCTCTCAGCTTTCAGCAGCCATCCGCGTGGCTTCCGCTGCCAGCCATCGCGTGGCTTCCGCCTTCAGGCGGAAGAACACTGAAGCCGGCGGTTCCCTTCCGCCTAAAGGCGGAAGCTACGGCGTCTCTTCGGCTTTACTGATCCACTTCAATCCGATAACTCTCGATGACGGGATTCGCGAGCAGCTTGTCGGCGACCTCCGAGGCCAGCGCGTGCGCCTGCTCGGGAGATCCGGACGTCAGCTCCAGCTCGAAATACTTTCCCTGTCGCACGTCACCGACGGCGCCATAGCCGAGCGAGTGCAGCGCGTCGGCGATCGTCTGCCCCTGGGGATCGAACACCGACGGCTTCAACGTGACGAACACCTTGGCCTTCACGATGGGTACGCTCGCTTCCCGACCGTCCCGCCCGCGGCGGCGAGCTCGGTCGTCCTGTTGAACACTCTATCGAAAATCGCGTCGACGTTGCGGAGCTGATCGTTCAGGTCGAAAGCCTTGTCGATCTCGGCCGGGCCGAGCACCGACATCAAGTCCGGATCGGCGAGCAGCAACGACTTGAAATCCTTCTGTTCGTGAAACGCGCGCATGGCGTTGCGCTGCACCCACTCGTACGCCTGTTCGCGCGAAACGCCGCGCTTGGCGAGCTCGAGCAGCACCGTGCCGGAAAAAACGACGCCCCGCGACCGCGCGAGATTCTCGCGCATGCGGTCCTCGTAAACCACCATTCCCGAAACGATGCGTGTGAAGCGGCGCAGCATGTGGTCGAGCGCGATGAAACTGTCGGGCAGGATGACGCGCTCGACCGACGAATGCGAGATGTCGCGTTCGTGCCAGAGGGCGACATTCTCGAGCGCGGCCATGGCGTTGGCGCGAACGAGCCGGGCAAGGCCGGTGATCTGCTCGCAGCCGATCGGATTGCGCTTGTGCGGCATCGCGGAAGAGCCCTTCTGGCCCTTGCCGAACGGCTCCTCGACTTCGCCGATCTCGGTTTTCTGCAGGCCGCGGATCTCGAGCGCGAACTTCTCGAGCGACGCCGCCGTGATGGCGAGCGCCGACATCAGCTCTGCATGCCGATCGCGCTGGATGACCTGCGAGGCTACCGGCGCCGGTTCGAGACCCAGCCGGCTGCACACGCGAGCCTCGATGTCCGGGTCGAGATGGGCGAACGTCCCGACTGCACCAGACAGCTTCCCCACCGACACCACATCGCGCGCGCGCAGAACGCGGTCGAGATCGCGCTGCAGCTCTGCGTGCCACAGCGCCAGCTTGACGCCGAGGGTCATCGGTTCGGCGTGCACGCCGTGCGTGCGGCCGATCATCGGCGTGCGCCGGTGCTGCTCGGCGCGTGTGCGCACGGCCTCCATCAGCGTGGCGATCCCCTTGACGATGAGGCCGCAGGCCTCGCGCATCTGCAGCGCCTGTGCGGTGTCGACGACGTCGGAGGAGGTCAGGCCGAAGTGCAGCCACCGCGCCGCCGGCCCGACGTTCTCGGCCACGGCGGTGGTGAACGCAATCACGTCGTGCTGGGTGGTCCGCTCGATTTCTTCGATGCGGTTGATGTCGAAGGCCGCGCGCGCCCTCAGCTCGCGAGCCGCCTCGGCGGGCACGAGCCCGACCTCGGCCATCGCATCGGTGGCCGCCAGTTCAACCTCGAGCCACGCTTCGTAGCGACGCTGCTCGCTCCAAATCGCGCCCATCTCGGGGTGTGTGTACCGCTGAATCATGAAGTTGTCGTCATCGTACCGTGGCTTCCGCCTTCAGGCGGAAGCTCCCGCGCACTACCGTCCTTCCGCCTAAAGGCGGAAGCTACGGTGTCTACATCCGCGACTTCGCGCCTCGCTCGGGCCGCGGGCGCTCAGCCCAGATCCAATCGCGCGGGCGGCAAGTCCGGCGCCTTCGGGCCGAGGACCGTTACCGCCAGCGAGCCGTTCGACAGCAGGTCGCGCGCGACGCGCTGGATGTCACCGGCCGTCACCCGCTGCACACCCGCGAGCGTCTCGTCGAGGCTGAAGTGACGGTCGAAGTAGATCTCCTGCCGCGCCAGGTGCGACATCCGGCTGGCCGTGTTCTCCAGGCTCAGCATCAGGCTGCCTTTCAGGTGATCCTTGGCGCGCTTGAGCTCGTCCGCGGGGACCGGCGTGCGCTTCAGGCCGCGCAACTCTTCGACCGACAGATCAATCACTTCCTCTACCGCATCTGCCGCACAGCCGGCATAGATCGTCATGTTGCCGGCGTCGCGATACGCACTCATGCCGCTGAAAACGGAATAGGCGAGGCCGCGCTTCTCGCGCACGTTCTGAAACAGCCGCGAGCTCATCGAGCCTCCGAGCACGGAGTTGAGGATGTAGCTGACGTAGCGGTCTTCGTGATTTTGCTGGTAGCTGTTCGTGCCGAGGCAGATGTGGCTCTGCTCGAGCTCCTTGGTTCGCAGCAGGACCGAAGGCTTGACGGTCGGCGGACGCTGCGACGTGACCTCGCTCGTCGCCGAGAGCGAGCCGAAGGCCTCGCCGACGATGTCCCTGACGTGCGCGTGCTCGAGATTGCCGGCAGCTGACACAATCATGTTGGGCGCGACGTAGGCGCCCTGGAAGTAGTCGCGCAGCGTGCCAGCGGTGAAGGTCTCGACCGTCTCCTTCGAGCCGAGAATGGGCCGGCCGAGCGGATGGCCTTCCCAGAAATGCTGCGTGAAGAGCTCGTGCACGAGATCGTCGGGCGTGTCCTCGACCATCTTGATCTCTTCGAGGATCACTTTCTTCTCGCGGCCGACTTCCTCCTCGACGAACGCCGGACGCCTCACGATGTCCGACAGCAGGTCGACGGCGAGCGGCAGATGCTCGTCGAGCACCTTGATGTAGTACCCCGCGTACTCCTTCGCGGTGAACGCGTCGAGCTGTCCGCCGATCGAATCGATCGCCTGCGCGATATCTTCGGCCGACCGCGTATCGGTCCCCTTGAAGAGCATGTGCTCGACGAAATGCGCGATCCCGCCCTGGGCATCGGACTCGTGCCGCGACCCCCGCGTCAACCACACGCCGATCGTCACCGAGCGGACTTGCGGCATCGACTCCGTGATGAGCCGGAGACCGTTGTCCAGAACCTCGCGGACGACCATCGGCGGCGTCGCGTCTGGCTTTGACGACCGGGGCCGGGTCGAATCGCTCAAATCGCTCAAGTGTTTTCTCAGTCTGGACTACGCAAGTGCTTGAAGTGGAAGGACTTACAGGCGATCAGCCAAAAAGGAATGATACCACGCTGGAGGCGTGCAATTCAAGGCAGAAACACGCCAGAATGCGCCCGAAATCGCCGTAGTAGAATACTTATCCCACCCGGCTCCTGGAACGCACCATGACTACCGCCGTACGCATCGACGCGGCTGAGCTCGAGCTCGGCGAGATCGAAACGCATCTCGCGGCGATCGACGTCCCGCGCTTCCACGGCCGGCAGATCTTCCAGTGGATCTATCGCCGCGACGTGACCGACTTCGGCGCCATGACCGATCTCGGCCGCGCGCTCCGCGAGGCGTTGCCCCATCAGCTGTCGGTTGGCACGCCGAGGGTCGCGAAGCAGGAACGGTCGACGGACGGCACCACGAAATTCCTCCTCGAGCTCGCCGACGGTCATCTGATCGAGTCCGTCTTCATCCCCGACACCCCGTCGCAGACCTTCTGCATTTCGACGCAGGTCGGGTGCGCGATGAAGTGCGCCTTCTGCCTCACCGGGCGCATGGGCATCATCCGGAACCTGACGGCAGGCGAAATCGTCGGCCAGGTCCGCGTCCTGCTGCGTGAGCTCCACATGCTCGGTCATCGCTTCAACATCGTCCTGATGGGGATGGGCGAGCCGCTCCACAATTACGACGCGACGATGAAGGCGCTGAGGATTCTGGGAGACGAGCATGGCCTCGCGGTATCACCGCGGCGGGTGACGCTCTCCACGGTCGGCGTCCTCCCAGCGCTCGAACGGCTGGCGACGGAACCGTTCATGCCGAACCTCGCGATCTCGTTGCACTCGACAACCGAGGACCAGCGCGACCGCCTGGTGCCGATCAATCGCAAGTACGGCCTGCAGGACCTGCTCGACGCGTGCCGGCGATTCCCGCTCAAGCGACGCAATCGGATTACCTTCGAGTACGTGATGCTCGACCAGGTCAACGACACACCCGAGGACGCGCGCCGACTAGTGAAGCTCCTGCACGGGATCAAGGCGAAGGTCAACTTGCTGCCGCTCAACGCTGCGCCGGGCATCCCGTTCGATCGGCCGTCAGATGAGCGCGTGAATCGATTCGCGGAGATCCTGGCGGACCATCACGTCACGGTATCGGTGCGCCGCTCGCGGGGCCGGGACATTCGGGCGGCGTGCGGACAATTGATCACCGAATCGACGCGGTCGGCGCCGGGTCAACGGTTGGCGACCTTGATGGAAAACGGGCAGCAGTAAAGCACGCAATCGGGGCCAACCCCAGCGACCGCCGAGGCTCACGAGCCTTGGCCGACGTCGATCACCGTTCCCCCGTCATGGTTCAGCCTCACCTCGATGCGACGGTTGCGCGGCAGTCCCGCGGGAATCCTGACCTTCACATAGTTATCGGTGACCACGAGGGTGCCGTCTTCAATCGTCAGGCCCGGCCGCACGGTCCCGATCTGCAACTCTTTGAATCGGCGCGCCAAATCGGCGCCAATCGCGCGCAGCCGCGTGCCACGCTCGCGAATGATAGCGCCCGGAACTTTCGCGGGCATTGCCGTCGCGTCGGTGCCCGGACGATCGGAATAGGGGAAGACATGCATGTGCGACAGCGGTGACGCCGGCAGATAGTCGAGGTTGGCGAGGAAATCGTCGTCGGTCTCGCCAGGAAAGCCGACGATCATGTCGGTGCCGATCGAGGCATGCGGGAGCCGGCCAACGATGGAGTCGAGCAACCGGCGATAGTAGTCCTGCGTATACGGGCGGCGCATCAGGCCCAGCATTCGATCGCTCGCGTGCTGCAGCGGCAAGTGAAAGTGCGGCGCGAAACGGCCATGACTGGCGGCGACCAGCTCCACGATCTCCGGCGTGCAATCCATCGGCTCGAGCGAGCTGATCCGGAAGACCACCTCGGCCGGTGACGAGTCGAGCGCGCGCAGCAGGGAGACCAGCGAGCTCGGCGGCGTCAGGTCCCGCCCGTACGAGCCAAGGTGGACACCGGTCAGCGCGATCTCCTTGAAGCCCGCGGCCGCCACACGGTCGACTTCACGAAGGACGTGGTCAACGGGCAGGCTGCGGCCGGGGCCGCGCGTCGTTGGAATGATGCAATAGCTGCAGCGATCCTCGCACCCGGTCTGCACACGGAGCGTGAATGCGGTGCGGCCCGCGAGGCCAGGCTCGATTGTCGCGCCGCAGGGACCGTCGCCGTCCCCGAACCGCTCGGCCGTCTTCTGGACCAGCCACTCCTTGTCGCGATTTGCGACAACGCGAACGACGTTCGGAAGCGCGGCAACCTCGTCGGGCCGGCGCGTCGCGTAGCATCCGGTCACCACGACGTCGGCCGATGGGTTGTCGCGACCGATGCGCCTGATGGTCTGCCTGGCGCCCTGGTCGGCGCTCGACGTGACCGAGCAGGTGTTGACGATGACGAGATCGGCTTCACTCGAGGACACGGCAACGCCGCCGCGCGCGCGAAGATCTTCCTCGATCCGCAGCGAATCGGCCTGATTGACGCGGCATCCGAAGGTGACGATGGCGTACTTCACGGTGCTCACGAATCTTGTCACGATGGGCACGATGAAACGATGGACACGATGAAGACGTGCTGCGAATCTTTTATCGTGATCATCGCCCCATCGTGACCATCGTGTGAAACAACGTCGGTTCGTGACAGCGAGACAGAGTATCGCCGTCGCGATGAGATTCTCGCGGCTACGTTCCGGCGAGACGCGCCGCGGCCTGCTCGACCTTCTCTGCCAGCTTTTGTTTGTAGCGCTCGAGCCGCGCCGCGATCGCCGGATCGGCGAGGGCCAGAATCTGCGCCGCCAGCACGCCGGCGTTTGTCGCACCCGGCTTTCCGATCGAGACCGTCGCGACCGGCACGCCAGGTGGCATTTGCACCGTGGACAGGAGCGCGTCGAGCCCCTTGAGCGCGGACGAGTCGATCGGCACGCCGATGACTGGAGCCGTTGTGTGCGCGGCAACGACGCCCGCCAGATGCGCGGCGGCGCCGGCGCCGACGATATAGACCTTCACCCCACGGCCCGGGGCCTCTCGCACGAGCCGCGTCACGCGCTCGGGCGATCGGTGGGCCGATGCGACGGTCATCTCGCAGGCAATCTCCAGCTCGCGGAGGACGTCGACGGCCGCCTGCATGACCGGCGCGTCGGAATCGGAGCCCATCAGGATGAGAACAGCTATCTGAGACATATCAGGATTGGTCCGCACTCGAGACTAGGCTTTTCCGAGGGGCTTCGCCCCTCGGACTCCCCTACACACTCTCTCGCGCGCCGCTTCGCCGGCGCGCTCCGTTCGCGTGGCTCGCTCGCCAAGCTCGCTCGCGACTTGGAACGAGCGTCACGTTTATGAGATAGCTTCTATTCCGTGCACTGGCTTCGCCTTCAGCCCGATGTCGCGACGGTAGTGCATCCCCTCGAAAGAGATCTGCGAGACGCCCTCGTACGCCAGCGCAATCGCGCGATCGAAGGTGGGGCCACGCCCAACGACGGTCAGCACCCGGCCACCGGCGGTGACGAGCTGGTCCCCTCGTCGCGAGGTGGCCGCGTGGAACACCTCGACGCCGGGGATCCGCGACGCGAGATCGATCCCGCGGATTGGAACTCCGGGCTTCACCGGACCGGGATACCCGCCCGAGGCGAGCACCACGCCGACCGCGACGTCGGCGCCTGCCGACACCGATTGTGATCCGAGGTCGCCGTCGGCAGCGGAGGCGAGCAGCGCTGCGAGATCGATGTCGAGCAGCGGCAGCACGACCTGCGCCTCGGGATCGCCGAACCGCACGTTGAACTCGATCACCTTGGGGCCGTCGCACGTCAGCATCAGGCCGACGTAGAGAAACCCGCAGTAGTCGTGTCCTTCAGCGCGCATCCCGTTCACCACGGGGTCGACAACCTCGCGCATCACGCGCGACTGGAGCTCGATGTCCATCAGCGGGCTTGGCGAGAACGCCCCCATCCCGCCGGTATTGGGCCCGCGGTCGTCGTCGAACACGCGCTTGTGGTCCTGCGCCGAGCCGAGCGGTATCGCCCTCCGGCCGTCGCAGACCGCAAAGAACGACACTTCTGGACCGCTCAGACATTCCTCGATGACAACTCGCGCGCCGGCGTGTCCAAACTGACGATCCTCCATGGCGCCGCGAATCGCATCGTCTGCCTCGGCCCGATCGGCGGCAACCACGACGCCTTTCCCCGCGGCGAGACCGTCGGCCTTGATCACGACGGGCAGGCCGAGCTCACCGTTGGCGATCACCTGGTGCGCGGCGGCGGCGGAGTCGCAGACACGAAAACGAGCAGTGGGGATCCCGTGACGCGTCATGAACGCCTTGGCGAACGACTTGCTGCACTCGAGCTGCGCGGCGGCGTGAGAGGGACCGAAGATGCGGTGGCCTCGATCGCGAAAGCGATCGACGAGGCCGAGATCGAGCGGCAACTCCGGACCCACCACCGTGAGGTCGAACGGTTCGCGATCGGCGAGCGCGCACAGTTCGTCCACGGCGCTCGAGTCGATGGAAAGAAGGCGCGCGTCGGCTGCGATCCCCGCGTTCCCAGGTGTACAGACCACTGAGATGCCAGTGACGCGCGACAGCGTCCGAACGAGCGCGTGCTCGCGACCACCAGAGCCGATGACCAGGAGTCTCACTCGACTCCTCCGTCGGGTGCTGAAAAAGACTTCGTCGCAGCACCGAACAATAGACCTAACCTGCTCATAATAAGTATGTTAGAGCCTTGGCGCAAGGAGGTGAAATGTTGGCAAATCCAGATGAGCTTTCCTGCCAAAAATGGTCGAGTCTTGTGATAGCCTAACGCATTCCGTCGAACTCTTTGGGCCTGACAGGGGACACCGCGGCGAAGGAGCATCTGTGGGAGGGGCTGATCGCCGTTGAGCTGTTCGTAAGGGTGGCCGCTGAAGGGGGTGTATTTAGTATTGGCTGAAGTGAAGATTCAGGAAGGCGAGTCGATCGAGAGCGCGCTTCGTCGCTTCAAGCGGAAGGTGCAGCAGGAAGATATCATCAAGGATATCAAGAAGCATTCGTTCTACTTGAAGCCAGGCGATCGTCGCCGCGCGAAGCAGGCGTTGGCGCGCAAGCGTACGCGCAAGAAGCAGCGTCGCGAATCGGACTAAGCCGGCTGGACTGATCAACGCGGCCCGCTCGAGCTGGATCATGAGGATCCGGAGCGAGCGGGCCGTTCCCATGACATTGCTCAAATGGTCGGACGTGGGAACGGGACGAGCTCGAGTTGGTGAGAGGTAGGACCGATGGAGTTCCAGGACAAGTCGCTGGCGTGCGTGGACTGCGGAGCGGAGTTCATCTGGACGGCCGGGGAGCAGCTCTTCTTCGCGGACAAGAATTTCAAGAACGAACCGAAGCGGTGCAAAGGCTGCAAGGCCAAACGGGCGTCACGTCCGGCATCGAGCGGCGCGTCAGCGTCCAGGGAACGCGTCGAAACGACTACGAACTGTTCGGCGTGCGGAAAAGAAACGACGGTGCCGTTCCGTCCGACACAGGGACGGCCCGTGTTCTGCCGGGAGTGCTTCCAGCAACGCAAGTTCGCCGGCGCGAGCGGCATCTAGTCCTGAGCTAGCTGGCGACGAACCGAAAAGGCCACGATCGCTCGTGGCCTTTTTTCTTTCCCGGCGATCCGACCGCTGCACGGTAAGATCCGTCCGTCACATCCGGAACGTTCGTCACGTTCTGCGCGTCGTAGAGTTGACCCCCATGGCATCGCAGTATTCCTTCTCTCGGTGGACCCGATCAGTCTTCCCGGTAGCGTTGATGAGCGCGACGCTCCTGTCGGCAGCGTGCGGGCGCGGCGGCGCTCCGGCGCAGGGCGCGGGCGCGCCGCCACCAACCGCGGTCACGACCAGCACGCTCGCGCCGACGGCCATCGAGGACGCGTCGGAGTTCATCGCCACGCTGCGGTCGCTCCGCTCGACGACGATTCAGCCGGAAGTCGAGGGTCTGGTCACCCGCATCCTGGTCAAATCCGGCGACCGCGTCAGCGTCGGCACGCCGCTCGTCCAGATTAACCCGTTGAAGCAGCAGGCGGCGGTGTCAAGCGCTGAAGCCAACCGGGCCGGCACCGAAGCCGACGTGGCGTACTGGCGACAACAGGCCAAGCGACTGGAATCGCTCGTCGAGGCCGGCGCGGTCAGCAAGGCCGAGTTCGACCAGGCGCAGAACTCGCTGCGAACGGCCGAGGCACGTCTCGCCGCGCTCGACGCCCAGGTGCGCGAAGGACGCGTCGAGCTCGAGTTCTACCGCGTGGTCGCGCCGCAGGCCGGCACGGTCGGAGACATCGCCGTGCGCGTGGGCGACCGGGTGACCAACTCGACGATGATCACGACCATCGACGACGGGCAGGCGCTCGAAGCGTACGTTCAGATTCCGCTCGACCGCTCACCTTCGCTGCGCCTCGGGCTCCCGGTCCAGCTCATCGACCCAGACGGCAAGGTCATCGCCACCAATCCGATCAGCTTCGTCGCCTCGCGCGTGGACGACGGCACGCAGACGGTGCTCGTCAAGAGCCTGCTGCGCGAAGTGCCGCCGTCGCTGCGGGTCCTGCAGTTCATCCGCTCGCGCATCGTGTGGCGCAGCGTGCAGGGCCTGACGATACCCATCACGTCCGTCGTGCGCATCACCGGCCAGTACCTTCTGTTTCGTGGCCGAAAAGGGCCCGCAGGGCGGCCTGGTCGCGAAGCAGAAGCCGATCGAAGTCGGCCAGGTGGTCGGCAACGACTACGTCGTGAAGAGCGGGCTCAAGGCTGGCGAAACGCTGATCGTCTCCGGGATTCAGAAGATCGGCGACGGCGCGCCGGTGCGCGCCGAATGAACTGTTGAAGGCCGGTTGCTGGACGCTGAACCGGGCACCCTGAACCTGAACTCGAACCCCGAACCCCGAACTTCGAACCTCGAACGAATCCCATGTTCGTCGACACATTCATTCGCCGTCCCATCCTCGCGTCGGTCTGCTCGCTGGTCCTGATTCTGGCCGGCGCCGTGGCCATTCCGACCATGCCGGTGGCGCAGTACCCGAGCCTCGCCTCGCCGCAGGTCAACGTCACCGCGATCTACACCGGGGCCAACGCGCAGGAAGTCGAGACGGCGGTCACGACCCCGCTCGAGCAGGCGATCAACGGCGTCGAGGGCATGCTCTACATGACCTCGTCCAGCACGAACAGCGGCATTTCGACGGTCACCGTGACCTTCGACGTGACCCGCGATCAGGACGTCGCCGCCGTCGACGTGCAGAATCGGGTCAATCAGACGCTCGGCCGCATGCCCGCCGAGGTCCGGACGACCGGCATCACGGTCCAGAAGCAGTCGACCGGGTTCATCATGGCGATCGGCGTGTTCTCGGAGAAGGGCGCGTACGACGCGCTCTTCCTGAGCAACTACCTCGACGTCTACATCAAGGACGCGGTCAAGCGCGTGCCGGGCGTCGGCGACGTCGTGGTGTTCGGCGAGCGCAAGTACTCGATGCGGCTCTGGATCGATCCCGACCGCCTCGCGGCGCGCGGCCTGACGGCCAACGACGTCGTTCAGGCGCTGCGCGAGCAGAACGTCCAGGTCGCCGCGGGCAGCCTCGGGCAGGCGCCCGCCCCGTCGGGTCAGCTGTACCAGCTCAGCGTCCGCGCGCTCGGACGGCTGAGCGAGGCATCGGAGTTCGAGAACATCATTCTCAAGAGCGGCCGGGACGGCTCGCTCGTCCGGCTCAAGGACGTCGGGCGCGCCGAGCTCGGCGCGGAGACCTACGCCGTCAACCTGCGCTTCCAGGGCGTCGAGGCGGTCGGCTTCGGCGTCACGCAGCTCGCGAGCGCCAACTCACTCGACGTCGAACGCGCGGTTACGGCGGAACTGGACCGGCTCGCGGCGTCCTTCCCGCCGGGCATGCGCTATCTCGTCTCCTTCAACACGACCGACGTCGTCGAGGCATCGATCGCGGAAGTGCTGAAGACGCTCGTCGAAGCCATCGTCCTCGTGGTGCTGGTCATCTTCGTCTTCTTGCAGACCTGGCGCAGCACGCTCATCCCGGCCATCACGATCCCGGTCTCGCTCATCGGCGCGTTCGCGTTCGTGAAGGTGATGGGCTTCTCGATCAACACGCTGACGCTCTTCGGCATCATCCT
Organism: uncultured Acidobacteriota bacterium; assembly: GCA_963839705.1. Taxonomy (GTDB): domain Bacteria; phylum Acidobacteriota; class Vicinamibacteria; order Vicinamibacterales; family 2-12-FULL-66-21; genus DATBJJ01. Next base: position 1,408,508 of record CAWIWL010000012.1, on the reverse strand, counting down.
CGCGACTGGCATCGTCGTCGACGACGCGATCGTCGTGATCGAGAACATCGAGCGGCATATCCAGGAGTACAAGGTCACGGCGAGAAAGGCTGCGTCGGACGCGATGCGCGAAGTGCTGGGAGCGGTCGTCGCGACCGGGCTGGTGCTCATCGCGGTCTTCGTGCCGGTCGCATTCTTCCCGGGAACGACCGGGCGGCTCTACGCGCAGTTTTCGATCACAATCGCGTTCGCCGTGGCGCTGTCGGTGTTCAACGCCGTGACGCTGACGCCGGCGCTGTCGGCCCTGCTGCTCGAGCGAACGAGCCACCACAAGGGCCGGTTCTTCACGCTTTTCGAACGCATCATCGCCGCCGGGACACGGGCGTATGTGGCGATCCTGCGCCGGTGCCTTCGCTGGCGCTGGGCGGTCGTGCTGATGTTTGTCCTCACGCTTGGACTCACCTGGTGGGTGTATCGCATCGTGCCGCAGGCGTTCATCCCAGAGGAGGACCCGGGCTACTTCCTCATCCAGGTGCAGGCACCGGCAGGAGCCTCGCTCGAATACACCGGTGAGATCGCGCAGCGGGCCGAAGCCATCATCCTGAAGGATCCCGACGTGATGGCGCTCTTCTCGGTCATGGGATTCAGCTTCAGCGGCGCGGCCTCGAACCAGGGCCTGATGTTCATCCGCCTCAAGCCGTTCGAGGATCGAATCGGCGCCGAGCATTCGGTGCAGGCCGTCCTCGGGCGGATCAGTGGACCGCTCTTCAGTATTCCCGGGGCGATCGTGGTCGGCTTCACGCCGCCGGCGATCCAGGGCCTGAGCCGCTTCGGCGGCTTCGAGTTCCAGGTGCTCGATCAGAGCGGCGGCGAGATTACCCGCCTGGCGCAGGCCACCCAGGCGATTACCGGGGCCGGGAACCAGTCGCCGAAGCTGCGGCCGGGATTGTTCAGCCCGTTCACGGCGAATGACCCCCAACTGCAGGTCACGATCAACCGCGAACGCGCGATCGCGCTCGGGCTGCCGCTCAGCGAGATCACGACGGCACTGCAGATCTTCCTCGGGTCGCAATACGTCAACGATTTCGAGTTCAACAACCGCGCCTACCGCGTGTACGTTCAAGCCGACCAGAACTTCCGGTCCAACCCGCAGGCACTCCGACAGCTCTACGCACGGACCCGCGCGGGCGACATGGTCCCTCTCGAGCAGGTCGTGCGGATGGAAGAAACGACTGCGCCGCAGGTCATCAATCACTTCAACCTGTTCCGATCGGCATCGATCAACGGATCGGCGGCGCAGGGCGTGAGCTCGGGCGAGGCGCTGGCGGAAATGGAACGGCTGGCCGCGGCAAATCTGCCGGCGGGGATGGGCTACGCCTGGTCGGGCATCTCCCTCGAGGAATCCAAGGCCGGACGGCAGTCGTACCTGATTTTCGGGCTCGCGCTGCTGCTCGTCTACCTCACGCTGGCCGCACAGTACGAAAGCCTCGTGCTGCCCTTCATCGTGCTGCTCGGCGTGCCGGTCGCGGTTCTCGGGGCGCTCGTCGCCCAGTGGTCGCGCGGCTTCGCCAATGACATCTATTGTCAGGTTGGTCTGGTCATGCTGGTGGGCCTGGCGGCGAAGAATGCGATTCTGATCGTCGAGTTCGCCGAGCAGCTCCGGGACCGGGGGATGACAGTGGTGGAGGCCGCTGTCGAGTCGGCTCGCATCCGACTTCGGCCGATCCTGATGACCTCGCTGGCCTTCATCCTGGGCGTCCTCCCGCTCGTCGTCGCCACGGGCGCCGGTCAGGTGGCCCGGCAGTCAATCGGGACGGCGGTCGCGGGTGGGATGTTCGTGTCGACCTTCCTCAACATCCTCTTCATCCCGGTGCTGTACGTGGTCGTGCAGACGATCCGGGGCCGGTTTGGCGCAGGCGACCGGCCGCACGCGGAGGACGAATCGGCCCCGGCCTAAGGCAGGGCCCCGGCCGCGGAACATCGGCCTCAGTCGCGTGTCCAAGTCAGTGGACAGGGCAGCCGACAGTGGAAAGCGGACGAAACGACCGGTTTGGCCGCCGTTTGGGCGCCGCAGTGCGGAAAACGGCTCAATTTCTTGACAGTGTTTGAACCGGCGTAGTACGCTGGCCGGTCTTTTTTGCAAAATAGCGATACGGCTTGGAGTAGGCGCTTCGGCCGATGAACGCTGGCAGGCAGGCGGGGCCGGCAGTTCCACGGCGCGGGCGGCGGGCGGCAGCGTCGGACGACGGCGCAGGACATCTGGAGGAGAGCGGCGATGCAGATCGAGGAACGGGTCGTCGACGGTGTGACGATTCTCGACCTGAAGGGCAAGATGACGCTCGGCGAAGGCGACGAGCTTCTGAAGGACAAGATCAACTCGCTGATTCAGCAGGATCGCAAGAAGCTGCTGCTCAACCTCGAGGGCGTGCCGTATATCGACAGCGCGGGACTCGGCGAGATTGTCCGCACGTACACGACGGTCAGCCGGCAGGGCGGCAAGCTCAAGCTGCTGAACCTGACCAAGCGGATCCAGGATCTGCTCGCCATTACCAAGCTGTTGACGGTGTTCGAGACCTACGAGTCCGAACCGGACGCGGTCAAGAGCTTCGTCGGCTAGCCAGCGAACATCACCCGCCGCGCTCAGGATGGCGCGACATACACTTCCGAACCTCCCGCTCAAGATCGAGCGGGTCGATTCTCGGCCGGCGTCCGTCCGGCCGATGGCCCTGAGCCTCGTACTCTCTCTCCGCCCGTCTCAGTGGACGAAGAATCTCATTATCTTCGCGGCGCTGATGTTCGGCCAGCGCCTGTTGGACACGGGGGCAGTTGGCCGCGCGCTGGCTGCATTCGCTATCTTTTGCGCGCTCTCCGGCGTCGTCTACCTGATCAACGACGTCGCCGACCGGGAATCGGATCGACGGCACCCGCTGAAAAAGCACCGCCCGATTGCCTCTGGCGCGTTGTCCGTCGGGGCGGCAATCGCATGGGCTGTTGCCATTGGTAGCGTAGCGCTCGCCACGGCGTTCTGGCTCAGGCCGATGTTCGGTGTGGTGGCCTTTTCGTACACTGCGCTTCTCGCTCTGTACTCGGGCTGGCTGAAGCACGTCGTGATACTCGACGTCCTGACGATCGCCCTCGGCTTCGTATTGCGCGCGGCGGCCGGCGCCCTCGCGCTCGACGTGCCAATCAGCCACTGGCTCTACTTTCTCACGATCCTGCTGGCGCTGTTTCTCGCGCTCAGTAAACGGCGCCACGAACTCGTTCTGCTCGCAGACGGCGCGACTAGCCATCGCCGGATACTGGAGGAGGTACAGTCCGTACCTGTTGGATCAAATGATCGCCGTCGTATCGGCGTCCACGATCGTCGCCTACGCGTTCTATACAGTGAGTCCTGACACCGTGCAGAAATTCGGGACAGACCGACTCATGCTGACGCTGCCTTTTCCGCTGTATGGCATCTTCCGGTATCTGTATCTTGTGCACCAGAAGGACGGCGGCGGGAGCCCGTCAGACATGCTCCTGACCGATCGACCCCTGCTTCTCTGTGTGGGCCTCTGGGCCGCCGTGGTGGCCTTCATCATCTACGGCCCGAGCTTTTGAGCGAAGTCTAACCATGCCCAAGTCCAAAGTCGCCATCCTACGAACCAGCCCCGCGACCGTCCTCGCGGATTACCACTCGCTGATGAACCTGGCCGGGTACCAGGACGTTATCGCCAAGGACGCGGATACCGCGCTCAAGGTGAACATCTCATGGCATTTCTTCTTTCCTGCCACGTCGACGACGCCCTGGCAGCTCGAGGGCGTGATCCGAGCGTTGAAGAAGGACGGGTACGATCCGTCCCTGATCCACGCCTGCCACAACCGCACGGTCGTCATCGATGCGCACCTCGGCGAGCGCGAGAACAAGCAGGTCAACGTCGTCGAGGCGCACAAGCTCCGCAATATCCACATCTACGAGACCGAGGAATGGATCAATATCCGTGACGCGGTTGGCGATCTGACGAAGAAGTTTACCTGTCTCAACGAGGTCTACCCGAAGGGCTTCATGATTCCGAAGCGCTTCATCGGCGAGAACATCATCCACCTGCCGACGGTGAAGACCCACGTGTTCACGACGACGACCGGCGCGATGAAGAATGCGTTCGGCGGGTTGCTGAACGAGCACCGGCACTGGACGCACCCAGTGATCCACGAGACGCTCGTGGACTTGCTGATGATCCAGAAGAAGATCCACCGGGGTGTCTTCGCGGTGATGGACGGAACATTCGTCGGCGACGGACCGGGACCGCGCTGCATGACGCCGCACGTCAAGAACGTGCTCCTGGCCAGCGCCGACCAGGTCGCGATCGACGCGGTGGCGGCAAAGCTGATGGGCTTCGACCCGATGTCGATCAAGTTCATCCGGATGGCTCACGAAATGGGACTCGGGTGCGGCGATCCGCGCGACATCGAGATCGTCGGCGACCAGTCGGCTGCAGCCGAGAATTGGCACTTCACTGGCCCGTTCAAGAAGATGACCTTCGCGTCCCGTATGCAGCATCAGATTTACTGGGGCCCGATGAAGAAACCCATCGAGTGGTCGCTCAAGACGGTGCTCGCCCCGTGGGCGTACATCGCGAGCGTGATCTACCACGACAGTTACTGGTACCCGGTCAACGCCAGGCGCGCGATGCACGACGCGCTCGAGAGCCCCTGGGGGCGGCTGTTCAGGAACTGGGAAACGGTTCAGCCGGACGCGGCCGGGCTGGGATACTCTGACGTCGGCGGGAACACGGGAACGATTGAGAAGACCGGTGCGAAGGCCTTCGTCGAGTCGTTCGGGATTCTCGGCACGTGCGTCAAAGAAGCGCCCGAGTTCGCGAACCGCCGAAGACACGTGAAATGACGCCGAAGCTCCCAGCTGCCGGCTTCCAGCTGCCAGCAAGGTGAGAGCGTTCTGATCGCAGCCAACGATGGCTCTGAAATGTTCTTGGCTGGGAGCCGGCAGCTGGGAACTGGAAGCTGATAACAATGTCCGATTTCACCGTCAAGAGCGACAGCGTCGACGTCGAGCAAATCATGCGTCAGGTGCGGTCACGGATCCGCGAAAAGCGAGGCGTCGACTACACCGAGGACGAGATCCGCGAGCTCGCCAGCGTGAAGCTGGAGCGCTTTCTCGACCCGAAGGGCGTGCGATCCGACCTGCTGGAACAGTACCGGAAGCGCCGCGAGGCGTCGACAACGGCCCGCAACTACTCGTTCGAGGACACGACACTCTACGAGTCGAGCCGGCCGCTCGTGCGGGGGATTCGCAAGCTGCTCAACCCGATCCTGAAGCTCTTCTTCAACCCGACGCCGGTCGTCGAAGCGCTGCATATCCAGTCGAGCCTGAACGACACCTACAATCAGGCGGAATCGCTCTACTACGAGTTGATCCATAACCTGGTCGTCGAGACCACGCGGCTCGGCATCGAGGTGAAGAACCTGAAGATGCGGGTGGAGTCGATGTCCAGCAGGCTGGATTTTGACGAGCGGCGGGCGCGCGCGCTCGAGGGCGTCGTCCAGTATCGCCCTGGGACGGTCGCGCCGCTGCAGCCGCCCGCCGGCGGCGGTGGCGGTGGGGTCAATGCGACCATGTCAGCCGACGAGGCCGAGCGTCGCTCGCGCCGCCGCCGGCGGCGCGGCCGGCGGCGGCCAGGCGGGCCGGGCCAGGGTTCGTCGGGCGATCGCCAGGGGCAGCCAGGCTCGGCCGGTCACGACGCAGCACGCGCGGACGGCGGCGAATCGTCCGGCCCCTCGGGTGAGACAGGAAACGGCCCCACTGAATCGTGAAGCTCGCGGTGGTCGTCCAGCGATACGGCGCCGACATCAACGGCGGAGCGGAGCTGCACGCGCGCTATATCGCCGAACGCCTGGCGAAGCACGCCGAGGTCGAGGTCGTCACGACGTGCGCGCGCGACTACGTGAGCTGGCGTAACGAGCTCAACCCAGGCGTGGAGACCGTCAACGGCGTTCCCGTGCGACGCTTTCCCGTCCGACGCGAGCGGCACCCGCTCGAGTTCGGCCGCCGTTCCCGGCGCGTGTTCGATGAGCCCCATTCGCTCGCCGACGAGCTGGCCTGGCTCGAAAGCGAAGGGCCCACCAGCCCGGCCCTCATCGACTACCTCGTTCGCTCGGCGTCGTCGTTCGACCACATCCTGATCTTCAGCTACCGCTACTATCACGCCTGGCACGCGGCCCGCCGGCTGCCGGGCAAGGTTGTCCTCGTGCCGACGGCCGAGCGGGATCCGGCCATCGGCCTCTCGATGTTCGGTCCGATTTTCAGGGGCGTGCGCGGAATCATGTACAACTCCTACGAGGAGCGCGCGATGATCCGCGACGCGACGCGCAACGAGCACGTCCCAGGCGTGGTCGTCGGCGTCGGCTCGGATGTGCCGGGGCGCACGGATCCGGCTCGGTTCCGGAGGAAATACCAGATCAACCGTCCCTTTGCCATCTACATCGGGCGCATCGATGCCAACAAGGGGTGCAGCGAGCTCTTCGATTACTTTCAGCGCTATGCGATGACCTTCCCGCGCGGGCTGGATCTCGTGCTGGTCGGCAAGCCAGTCATCCCGATCCCCGGCCACCACCGGATCCACCACCTCGGGTTTCTGTCGGACGAGGACAAGTTCGACGCGCTCGCGGCCGCGGACCTGTTGATCATGCCCTGGTACTACGAAAGCCTCTCGATGGTCGCGCTCGAGGCCTGGGCGCTCGGACGTCCGGTCCTCGCCAACGGCCGCTGCGACGTGCTCAAGGGGCAATGCATCCGCAGCAACGCCGGGCTGTACTACGAGAGTTACGAGGAGTTCGTGGAAACCCTGTACTCGCTCGAGTCGAACGGTCCGCTGCATGCCCGGCTTGGAAAGAATGGCCGCGAGTACTTCACGCGTCATTACGGGTGGCCGGTGATCGAGAAAAAGTACCTGGACATGTTCCGGCAGCTGGAGCGCGGCGCCGCCGCGGCGCCGCCAGACCCGCTGCCCGGCTGGTTCGCGCGGAGGCGGCGAGAGCTGCCGCCGGCGACCGACGTCCTCGCTCGCCTACCGTCCGGCGCCGTCATGCCAGACCGAGAGGCGAGGCGGGACCCAACGGCATGACCGTCCGCCCGCGCGTTCATCAAGTGCTCGCCACGCTGGGCTACGGCGACGCGATCGGCCACGAGGTCCTCGGCGTGCAGCGCGTGCTGCGAAGCGCCGGATATGAGTCGGAGATCTTCGTCGAGACCGCGGACCGCCGTCTCGAGGACTGTACGAAGACTATCGCGAAATGGTCGGCGCGATCGCGCCAGAAGACGTCCTCGTCCACCACTTTTCCATCGGCTCCCGCGCCTCGAGGACGGCGTACGCGCTCCCCGGACGCATGGCGCTCGTGTACCACAACATCACGCCGCCGCACTACTTCGTCGGCGTCCACCGCGACCTCGTCAAGCAGTGCTTTCGCGGGCGACGCGAGCTGACGGCCTACATCGACCGATCGGACCTCGCGCTCGGCGACTCCGAATACAACCGCCAGGAGCTCGAGGCACTCGGATTCCCGCGGACCGGTGTGCTGCCGGTCGTTCCCGGTTTCAGCCACCTCGACGGCGTGCCGAGCCAGCTGCTTGCGTCCGGCTTCGACGACGGATGGACGAACGTGCTCTTTGTCGGCCGCGTGATTCCGAACAAGAAGTTCGAGACCATCATCCGGGCGTTCCACGTCTATCGTACGCGCCTCAATCCACGCGCGCGCCTGCTGCTCGTCGGTTCCTACAGCGGGTTCGAGCGTTACCTGTCGATGCTGCAGGAGCTCATCGCTGAGCTCGGCACGCCCGACGTGCACTTCCTCGGGCACGTGTCGAACGAGGAGCTGACGGCGCTCTACGACGTCGCGGACCTCTTCCTGTGCGCGAGCGCCCACGAGGGCTTCTGCGTGCCGATTATCGAAGCGTTCTACAAGGGCGTGCCCGTCCTCGCCTACGCGTCGACGGCCGTTCCAGCGACGATGGATGGCGCTGGGGTGCTCTTTGACACTACCGACCCGTTCGAGATTGCCCGGCTGATGGAGGCTGTGCTCGAATCCGGCCGTCGAAGAGGGCATCGTGCAATCGCAGGACGCCGCGCTGGCGCGTCTGCAGGCCCGGGACTTTTCCGGGACGCTGCTGCGATTCGTCGACGAGGTCATCGCTCGGCCGCCGCGGCCCGCGCCGGCGGTCGCCTGGGACTTCTGGGCGCAGTTCGAGCAGTTCGAGCGCTTCGAGGAGCTGCGCCAGTTCAGGCCGGCACTGTTCCAGGCGTTGCCGGGTCCAGGGATCAGGGATCAGGGATCGGAGATCCGGCAGAACACTGGCCCTAGCGCAAACCCGAACCCTGATCCCAGATCCCTGATCCCTGGGACTGTCACGCCGGCTCCCAAGTCCGAGCGATGATCATCAACCAGTGGGTGCCCGCCGCCCATCGCGGCGACGCCATCGGAGACAGCGCCCGCCGCGTGCGCGAGATGCTCCGGCGTCAGGGGCACGAGTCCGACATCTATGCGCTGGCGATAGACGACGACCTGCGGGCGGACGTGCGGCCGTTCGCCGATCCGGCGGCCCGGCGTGGCGATGTCACGATTTTTCACTTCGCGTTGCCGTCACCGATGACCGACGCGTTCGGCCGGCTCGACGGGGCGCGCGTGCTCCAGTATCACAACATCACGCCGGCGGCGTTCTTCGCCCCGTATTCGTCCGCCCTCTTCCGGCTGGCGGCGCTCGGACGACGTGAACTGGCGACGCTCGTCGGACACGTCGACCTCGCGCTCGGCGATTCCGAGTTCAACCGCAGCGAGCTCGAGGCGCTGGGTTTCGCGCCCACCGGCGTGCTGCCGATCGCCGTCGATACAGGCCGCATCACGAACGCGCCGCGCCGGCCGGCCCTCGAGAAGATTCTCGGTGACGGCCTCATCAACATCCTCTTTGTCGGCCGCATCGTTCCCAACAAACGCATCGACGATCACATCAGGCTCGCCGAGGTGTATAAGCGCTACGTCGACAGCTATTACCGGTTCATCTTCGTCGGACGCTACGACGGCGTGCCGGCATACTATGCGCAGGTCCGGGCGCTCATCGCCGAATACCGGATGCTCCCGGATCGCTTCTGGTTCACGGGCCCGGTCCCGGACGAGGATCTCGGGGCGTTCTATCGCTGGGCGGACGCCTACGTGTCGCTGAGCGAGCACGAGGGCTTCTGCGTGCCGCTCATCGAGGCCATGGCAGCCGACGTGCCGGTCCTGGCGTATGCGGCGGGCGCCGTCCCGGAAACGCTCGGCGGATCGGGCCTGCTCTTTGCGCCCAAAGACCTCGAAGTCGCGGCCGAAATGCTCGGCATGCTCGTATACGATCGACCCTTGCGCGCCCGCGTCCTCGAAGGACAGCGGCAGCGCCTGAGGGACTTCGCGCCCGAACGCATCGAGGCGCAGTTGACGGCCACGCTTTCCGCATTGAGGCTTCGTTGAAGATAGCTTTCATCGTCCAACGCTACGGCACCGAGATTCTCGGCGGGTCCGAGTACCACTGCCGGCTGATTGCCGAGCGGCTCGCGCCGAAGCATCAGGTCGACGTGCTGACGACGTGCGCCGCGGACTACATTTCCTGGAAGAACGAGTACGCGGAGGGCACCGACCGCGTGCGCGGCGTCACCGTCCGACGCTTCGCCAATGCCAGAACGCGCGACATCCACGCGTTCAATCGCTACTCGGAATGGATCTTCACGAGCGCCCACACCAGAGACGACGAGATGGAGTGGTTGCGCCAGCAGGGACCATGGTGCCCCGCGCTGGTGGAGTACCTGGAGCGCAATCAGCACCAGTACCGACGTGCTGATCTTTTTCACCTATCTCTACGCGCCGACGGTCCTCGGTTCCCGGATCGCGCCGCACAAGAGCATCCTCGTGCCGACGGCGCACGACGAACCGGCGATCCATCTGGACATCTACAAGGAGCTCTTCAGTCTGCCGGCCGGCCTCGCCTACAACACCGAGGTCGAGCGCCGGTTCCTGACGACGCATTTCTCCATTCGCGCCGTCGAAGAGGAAACGGTCGGCTGCGGCGTCGACCTCCCGGCGGCGCATCCAGGACTCCGCAGCCAGCCTGCCCTCGATGCGGGTGACGACCAGCCGGGCGAACCCGACGAAGACGAGGCGCCTGACGAGAACGAGTCCCCTAACTTCCGTCCTCACCTCGCGCAACGCGGCACCATGTTCCGGCGACGCCATCGCCTGCACGGTCCGATCGCCCTCTACGGCGGACGCATCGACGCCGGCAAGGGCTGCGAGGAGCTGATCGAGTACTTCAGCAGCTACGTGCAGGACGGGGGCGACGCCACGCTCGCGCTCATGGGCGTCAAGCTGATGCCCCTTCCCGAAGAGCCGTTCATCCGCTTCGCCGGACGCCTCTCCGATCAGGAGCGGCTGCAGGCACTCGAGGCGGCCACGGTGGTCGTGGTGCCCTCGCCGTACGAGAGCCTGTCGCTCCTGGCGCTCGAGTCCTTCGCCGTGGGCACGCCGATTCTGGCCAACGCTCGCAGCGAAGTACTCGTCGACCACTGCCACAAGAGCAACGCCGGCCTGTACTATGCCGACCGCGACGAGTTCATGGAGTGCCTGAAGCTGCTCATCGCCGATCCACACCTAAGGGCGAGCATGGGCCGGAACGGCCGCAAGTACGTGCAGCAGAACTACCGGTGGGATGTGATCCTGGGGAAGTACGAAAAGATGTTCAGCCGGCTCCGGCCGGCGCCAGCGCCGGCCGATCGACGGCGGTGAAGTGTATTTCGCAGGAGTGACTCGACCGCCGCGTAGTGTCCGGCTTTAGCCGGACCACACTCAATCCCTGTCGATCGACGCAACTTCCTCGTCGATATCCTCAGCCTCGACCACAGTGCCGGCGCGGCCGGCGCCCACGCGCTTGCGCCGCGGACGGATGTCGTGCCGCTTAATCATCTCGTTGAGCGTGGTCGGCTTGATCTGGAGCAGCTCGGCGGCGCGCTTCTGAACGCCCCCCGCCTGCTCGAGCGCCGATTCGATGAGCCCGCGCTGGAACGCGATCTCGGCGTCCCGGTACGAGATGCCTTCAGGCGGCACGACAAACTGCGGCATCTGGAACCGCCGGCTGTTCCTGACGTGGTCGGGCACGAGGTCGGCGTCAATCCGCTGGCCCGACGAGAGGACGACCGCCCGCTCGATGACGTTCTCGAGCTCGCGCACGTTGCCCGGCCAGTCGTACTCGAGCAGGAGGTCGAGCGCCTCGGGCGTCAGCTCCTGCCGCGCCTTCTGATTCTCGACGCCGTACTTCTCGAGGAAGTGCTGGGCGAGGAGCGGGATGTCCTCCCGGCGCTCGCGAAGCGTGGGGAGCTGCACCGTGATCACGTGGAGGCGGTAGAAGAGGTCCTCGCGAAACTTCCCGTCCTCCATCATCTTGCGGAGCTCGACGTTGGTCGCCGCGATGATGCGGACGTCGACCTTGATCGTTTCCACGCCGCCGAGCCGCATGAACTCGCGCTCCTGAATGACGCGCAGCAGCTTGGCCTGAGTATCGGGCGGAATGTTGCCGATCTCGTCGAAAAAGATCGTCCCCTTGTCGGCGAGCTCGAAGAGGCCCTTCTTCGGGTAAATCGCGCCGGTGAAGGCGCCCTTCACGTGGCCGAAGAGGTTCGACTCGAGGAGATCCGGCGGCAGGGTGCCGGAGTTGACGGTGATGAACGCCTTGTCGGAACGTGCCGAGTTCTGGTGGAGCGCCCGCGCCACGAGCTCCTTGCCGGTCCCGCTCTCGCCGTTGATCAGAATCGTGGTGCGGCTCGGCGCCGCCTGCATGATCAGGTCGAAGACCTGCTTCATCCGCGAGCTGCGGCCGATGATCTCGCCGAAGCGGTTGGCGTGCGCCTGGAGGTTCTGACGGAGCACGCGGTTCTCGGCCACGAGGCGCCGCTGCGCAAGCGCGTTGCGCACGTTGGCCAGGACTTCGTCGTTCTTGAACGGCTTGGTGATGTAGTGAAATGCGCCCCGCTTCATCGCCGTGACCGCGCTCTCGTAGGAGGCGAACGCGGTGATCATCAGCACCGGCAGGTCGTCGTCTATCTTCTTGAGCTCGTCGAGCGCGGACATGCCGTCCATGCCCGGCATCATGATGTCGACGATGGCAGCGTCGAAGGAGACCGTGCGCGCGAGCTCCAGTCCTTCGGCGGCGTCGGCGGCGAGGCGCACGGTGTGGCCCTCGCGCGTCAACAACGCTTCGAGGATCTCACGCATGATCTCCTCGTCGTCGATGACCAGAATCGAACCGTTCTTGTTCATACCTGCAGACGATGCCCTACAGACGTTACGCCTGACGATTGAGCGACGCGGTATTGGATCGACTGACGGCGAGCGGGAGCGCAAGCGTGAAGCGGGTACCCTGGCCCGGCGCGCTGTCGCAGGTAATCGTGCCGCCGTGCTCCTGCACGATCCCGTAGGTGATCGACAGCCCCAGCCCGGTGCCCTTGCCGATGTCTTTCGTCGTGAAGAACGGGTCGTAGATGCGCGACAACTGCTCGGCGGGAATGCCTGAGCCGGTGTCGGCAACTTCGACCGTCGCGCCGTCTGGCGCGGCCCGCGTCACGATCGACAGCCACCCGCCCTTGGGCATGGCATCGCGGGCGTTCAGGAACAGGTTGAGGAACACTTGCTGGAGCTTGTATTCGATGCCGAGCACGACCGGCGCGGTCGCCGCGAGCTCCTTGCGCACCTGGATGCGGCCGGTGCGCAGCTGATGCTCGAGCAGTGAGAGCACGTCGTTGATGACGTTGTTGACGTCGACCGGACCGCTATCAACCTGCGCCGGACGGGCCAGGTTGAGCAGCCCGTTGACGATCTTCGCGGCGCGGAACGTCTGGCGCTCGATCTTCTCGAGCACCTGCGTCTTCGGGTCGTCGGGTTCGGTGCCCTGCATGAGCATCTGCACGAAGCTCGAGATGCCGGTGAGCGGCGTGTTCACTTCGTGGGCCACACCGGCGGCGAGCAGGCCGATTGAGGCCATCTTCTCGGAAATCTGGAGCTGCTCCTCGAGCTGCACGCGCGCCGAAATGTCCTCGACGACCACGATCGTTCCCGCGATCGCGTCAGCCATATCCCTGAGCGGCGTCGTCGCGACGTTCACGAGAAGGCGCCGCGCCGGAGAATGACGAGACGCAAGCGGGACGCGGTAGAGCGCCGCGCCGTCGGGTGATTCGCGCCGGCCCGAGCGAAGGATCTCGAAGAAGCCTGGATCGAGGATCTGTTCCAGCCGCCTGCCCACCGCCTCCTCATGCCGGACGCCGTACAGCTCCTCGAGGCGCCGGTTCCAACGCACGACGCGGTCGTCGCGATCGACAACGGCCAGACCGTCGTTGAGCGACTCGAGGATGTTCTCGCTGAACTCGCGCATCCGCTCGAGCTCGTCCGCTTTGACGGTGAGCTGGCGATAGAGCCGGCCGTTCTCGAGCGCGGTGGCCGCCTGTGCCGCGACCGCAGCCAGCAGCGCCATGTCTTCGCTGCTGAGCGGCTCGGCACTCGACTTCCGGCCGAGCGCCATCACCGCTATCGTGCCTTCTTTCGAAACGCAGGGGACGAAGTAGTGGATGCCGGCCTCGCGCCAGAACTCGACGTCCGAGGCGTCGATGCGGCGCTGCGCCAGCGGGTCATCGAGCGTCAGCGTGTGCCCGGCGATGAGCCGCGTGGCGACCTCGGATCCCTTGGCCAGGAGCGGCGGCTCGCCGCCAAAGCCGGCGTGCGCGATCGTGACGAACTGCGCGTCGCGGCCGACGGCGACGGGCGCGAGCATCAGCGCCATGCGATCGACGAGCAGCGTCTCAGTGACGCGCCGCACCAGGCGCTCGCTCAGCCGGAACAGATCCAGATCGCTGTTGAGGTCGCGCGCGAAGCCGACGAGCGCGCGGCGGTAGTCGTAGCGATCGCGGTAGTAGACCCGATCGAGTCCGGTCTGAATCGCGTTCTTCACCGGCCGCGCCAGCAGCACCAGCACCATCGTGGCCAGAAACGCGATGATCGGGTTGGTCTGGTTGGCCTCGGTCGTAAACCAGTTGCCGGCGATGCTGAGGACGATCGTATAGATCGCGGCGATGGCCGCCACGGCTGCCGCGTAGACCAGACCGCGCTTGATGATGACCTCGACGTCCATCAGCCGGTAGCGGATGATCGCCGAGGCAAAAGCGAGCGGGACCAACCCGAGGAGGACGGCGGTCAGCTCGAATCCCGCCGCCGGCGTGAAGCCGAGCGCGAACGGGAGCGCGTAGCCGAACACGAAGGGCAGCGCGCCAAGCCCGGTGCCCCAGACAATCCATCGCAGCTGCCGCCGCGCCGTCACCGACCGCACGCGGTAGAGCGCACGCGTCATGATGACCAGGCCGCCGACCAGACAGACCGCCAGATAGAGAAGCTCAGCGCTGTCGACGAGGGTGACGACGCTCGTCAGGATATCGCCGCGCCGATCGCCGCGCATGATCGTCGCGACCTTGGCGGCTCCCAGGAGCAGCGCCGGCAGATAGACGAGCGGCAGGAGGTTCCCTCCCCGATCGCTGCGCGCCCAGCTGTCGGGCCGCTCAGGGAAGACGAGCGCGAAATGGACGAAGAGCGGCGGCAGGAGCAGCATCGCCACTACGTCGCCCCAGTAGAACACCCAGTCGAGAAAATCGAGCCGGCCGCTGAACGAGAACGTCAGGACACCGAAGAACGCGACACACAGCCAGAAGAAATGCAGCGTCGCCTGGTTTTCCGGGCGCCGGAGACGCACGCCCGTGCCGACACAGAGCGTGAACAGCCCAACGCCCGCGAGCGCCAGATACAGCCAGTGCGTGCCGGAAGGAATCCCCGCGACGGGAATTTCCAGAAGCTCTGATTGCTCCTGCCGCAGCACGACGTAGTCGAGGCGGGATCCGGAAGTGGACGCGTGCAGCGACGCGACGACATCGGCCGGATGATGAACCGGCTTCTGGTCGATTCTGAGGAGGACGTCGCCCGGCTTGATGCCGGCGCGGCTCGCCGGCGAGTCCTCGGCGACGATACTTGCCACGACGTCGCTGCCGTTGCTGACCCAGAAGACGCCGTCTTCCATCTCCGTCCAGCCCTTGACGGAGATGTTCAACACCGCCAGCACGACGA
Source organism: uncultured Acidobacteriota bacterium (assembly GCA_963839705.1). Classification (GTDB taxonomy): domain Bacteria; phylum Acidobacteriota; class Vicinamibacteria; order Vicinamibacterales; family 2-12-FULL-66-21; genus DATBJJ01. The sequence continues at coordinate 1,393,358 of CAWIWL010000012.1, read as the reverse complement.
GGCCGACGACCACGGCGAGCTGAGCCATGACCCGCAGGAGCGCGGACTTATTCACCGGCGAGCGGAACTGCAGGGTCGGCACAGAGGAGTCCGCTCCCTGCGAAGCAAAGGACGTTCCCTGTCTGACCACTACCGATCGGCGATAAATCATTGTCCAGCAATAACTTCAATGCCGACGAACGTCTCTGCTTCCAACAATCCGGACACTCGATCCAAAAACCCGTGGCGGCAAAAAATCGGCAAAAAAAGGCGGGTCTGCTCGAGACCCGCCTGACAGGCGCTGCACGTCCTGTTGAGCCCGGCTGCCCGGCCGGCGCTCAGAAGCGAACGAGGAACCCGCCCACTACGCGCTTTGGCGGCCGGACGACGAGCAACTCGTCGTAGACGGAAGCGGGATCGTTCGGGTCGCGGAAGAGATTGCGAAGCCCCACCAGCACTTCCCATCGCGTGCCGCCGAGCTCGAAGGGCAGCGCCTGGTTGATCTGGACGTCGAAGCGCCCGTCGAGGCCGGCGCGCAACTGCGATGTGTCGGATCGGGTGTAGCCGGTGTTGATCTTGTAGAACACGAACACGCGAGTCGCCGTCTCGGGGATCGCGGTGGCGACCGACGTCGTGACGTCGTGGAGATCTTCGGTTTCGTAGCGAATGGCGGCCGGCGCCCACGCGGCGATGTCGGCCATGTCGCCGCGGTCCATCCAGCGTGCGCGCGTGACGCTGTAGTCGATCGAACCGCTGACGCGCTTGTGCGTGCTGCTGACGCGCAGAGCCCAGCCGTCGGCGCCGACCGAACCCGCATTCGCGACGTAGTAGTGCCCGACCGACTGCGGCCCGCCCGGGACGTTCAAGCCGAAGAGCGTGACCAGCTGGTCGTCGACGTTCTGATAGAAGCGGCGGACGCCGACGGCGTAATTCGAATCGAATTCGTGCTCGATCAGAAGGTCGATGTAGCGGGCCCGCTCGACGCTGAACGTGCTGCCGGGTCCGGGCCCGCCGAGCGGCGCGAACGTGCGCTCGGGCGGCAGCCACGGTCCGGGCGTCTCGCTCGCTACGAACTCCTCGGCCCCCGGCGCCAGCATGCGCTGCGCGACCGTCGCGGAGACGCGCGTATTCTTGATTGGCTCGATCGTCACCCCGACCTTCGGACTGAACAGTCCGCCGGGCCTCAGGTAATCGTACCGGCCGTAACGGCCCCCGACTTCGACGGCGACCGCGCGGGTAATCGACCACCGGTCGAGCGCGAAGAGCTCGCCGACGTTGCGGCTGCCATCGGCGGCTGCCATGAGGGCCGCGGGGTTTCCGCCCAGGTAGTCCTGTGCACTATAGGAATAGCCGAACTTGTAGACGTGCGCGGCGTCTGCGCCCGAGCCGCGGGACTGGAAGGCGCCGGCCACGATCCACGACGACAGATCGCCCTGATTCATTGCCGCGCGGACCGACCAGTCGCCGGCCGACGTCGGCGCGCCAATCGCCATGTACGCCACGCCGCGCGGCAGCAGATCGCCCGAGAACATCTCTCCCGGTCCGAACGCGCCCGTCGTCAGCACGTTGACCTCGCCGGTGAACGGCAGGTCGGTGAAGAACGTGGTCGCCATGCTCGCTGCCGAATCCATCGCGCGCTCGAAGAGTGAAGCCGGCCCGATTTCTCCGTCACGCTCGACGACGGTGACGATCGGAGCGGAGTCCTTCAGGATGCTGCGTTTGATATGGCGAAGCCGCCAGGCTGTTTCGTTGTGCGGATGATCGTCGCGCGCGACCGTCGTGTCAGACGATGTCTCGGAGGCCTCAGGCTGATCGGCGAGCGTGCCTCCAGGCAGTCCAAAGCCCGCGGCCATGATCGGCCGCGCAGGAACCGGCGTCGTGCCGGACGTGGCAACCGGGCTGCCGAGGCGGCGGAGTTGGAGACGCTGCAGCGCAGGCGAGAGGCCGCTCACGCGCACGGTCGCGCGGGAGGAGCCGAGAAACCCCGTACGGTGCGCCTGCAGAGTGTACTCCCCGATAGGCAGCGCATCGATCGAGAAGAAGCCGGTTGCGTCTGTAACTGCCTTCGCGACGGTGACTGTGCCAAGAGCCGAGACCATGGCGCCCGCGATCGGTCCGCCGTGGTCGTCGCTGACCACGCCGGTGATGCTCCCGCGAACGTTTCGGACGGACTGGTACTGGAGCGACTGGGCGAGCGCCGATGGGGCGCTGAGAGCTCCAATCGAACAGACCGCGGCAACCGTGGCGAGCACCCGGATGCCAGGCTTCAGGCGTTGCATAAGCCTTCCTCCGTCTTCGTTTCAACCCCGGCGCATGAGCGTCAGTGCGTTCAGGGTTCAGACCCGACCGTAAAGAGCACGTCGCGCGACACCGACTGTCCCGACAGCAGGTCGATGACCTGCACCGCGAGGCGATAGTCGCCTAACTCAAACCCCGCGAGCGGCACCACCTGTCCGGCCATGACCGGTTCCCCAGTGCCGGGATTGAATGCCGAACCCATCATCGCCGGATTGAAGCGCTGCGGGTCGGTGCGGTTGAAATACTGCTCTCCCGCCCGACCCGGCGGCACCGCCTCTGCGGACGCGCCCGCCTCAATAGGCGCCCCTTGCCCGGCCGCCACCATACGATAGAAATGGTAATCCACCCGGACGTCAAATTGACGTTCGGGCGTCACCATTGGGTTATAGACGAGAAAGACGACAATCAGCTCCTCGTCCCGTCGAAACCGCCGATCGACTGCCGGAATAATCTCGTTGCGACCGATCACGTACGGCCGCTCCGCCAACTGATCCGCCGGCACCGGTTCAGCCAGCACGTTCAACCGATCCGCCACGATCACGCTGCTCGTCGTCAGGTCGCTCGTCCGGAAGTCCGGAACGCTGAGCGGCTGACGAAGCGCCGCGGCCTTCGGGCGCGACCTCGGCGCGGCGGGATCCACGCGCTCGCGCATCACCACGAGAACGTCGTACTCGCCCGGCGCGATCGAAAACCCGCGACTGATTCGCACCGCCGGGCCCGCTGTTGACGCCAACTCGACCGGAAAGATCGCGTCAACGGGATACGACGCTTCGTCGCGGTCCTGACGCCTCCGTTCCGGAGCCAGCCGCCGTATCGCTCGCACGTACACCAAGGCCGTTCGCCTGGTGAGTTGAGCCGCGTCGACGGTCAGCGTGAACGGAACGAACGTACCGCGCTGAGCCTTGACGAAATCGCTCTGCCAGCGCACCGCGAAGTCCGCCGGGGCGGGCTTTCCCGCCATCACCGCATCGGCCAGCGCGAGAATCGCCTCGCCTTCCTCACGCTGCGTCTGCTCGACCTGCCGCAAATCTTCGGTCGCCGCGTCAGCAGTCGCGGCCGGGTTGCGCGACCGTGTTCCGCTCGCCGACTGGGCCCGAACCGCAGGCGAATGTAGGCTCGCGAGCACGGGCGCGAGCATGAGTATGACTACTCCAGCCGACCGCCTCACTGAGAGTGTCGCCTGCTCCAGCCCTGCGAGCATTCGGCCCTGACCAACCAACTCGATCATAGGCGAGTCGTCCCCCCCAAGTCAAAGAAGCGACATGGATTAGCGCCACGGGCGGCCGGAAATGGCACTAAACTGCGCACAACGGCAGAAGGGCGGGCAGATCAGCTATCATCAGCCGTTTGGTGCCGCCCACACGCCCGATTTTTGTCGATCTGGTCCAGCGGCGGTCGTTGAGTCCCTGAGGGGCGCGCATGCAAGACGATGTCGTCGTCATGGTTCTTGCCGGAGGCGCCGGCGAACGCTTGTATCCGCTGACGAAAGAGCGGGCCAAGCCGGCCGTGTATTTCGGGGGCCCCTACCGAATCATCGACTTCACCCTCAGCAACTGCATCAATTCGGGCCTGCGGAAGGTCTTTATCGCGATGCAGTACAAGTCGCTCTCGCTCGGCCGGCACATCCGCATGGGATGGAGCGTCGTGGCCGATGAGCTCGGCGAGTTCGTCGAGATTCTCAGCCCGCAGAAACGCGTCGGCGAACACTGGTATCTCGGGACGGCGGACGCCGTTTTTCAGAATCTCTATTCGATCGTCCGCGAGGATCCGCGCCACCTGCTGGTGCTCTCCGGTGACCACGTCTACAAGATGGACTACGCGCGCATGCTCGCGTTCCACCGCGAGCGCGGCGCCGCCGCGACGATTGGCGTGATCGAGATTCCGTCCGAAGAAGCGAGCCGCTTTGGCGTGCTGCAGGTGGACGCCGAGGACCGGCTGGTCGGATTCCTCGAGAAACCCAAGGACCTGGCCCCGGGCGGACAGGTTCTGGCATCAATGGGCATCTACATCTTCGACATGAAGCACCTGGTGCCGGTGCTCGAGGCCGACGCGCGCCGGTCGACCAACCACGACTTCGGCAAGGACATCGTTCCCGAGCTCGTATCCAAGGCGACGGTCTTCGCCTATCGGTTCACCGACGAGAACAAGAAGGAATCGAAGTACTGGCGCGATATCGGCACGCTCGATGCGTACTACGACGCGAACATGGATCTCTGCCGGGTCAATCCGGATTTCAACCTGTACGATCCGGAATGGCCGCTGCGCACCCATCAGGTACAGGCGCCGCCGGCAAAGTTCGTCTTCGCGGACGAAGGCCGGCGGTGCGGCCAGGCGCTCGACTCGATCATCTCGGCCGGGTGCATCATCTCGGGGAGCCGGATCTCGGGGAGCGTCCTCTGCCCGAACGTGCGCGTGCACAGCTTCTGCACCGTCGAACAGAGCATCCTGATGCCCGGCGTGCGGGTGGGCCGGCACGCGCGGATTCGCCGCGCCATCATCGACCGCGACGTGTTCATCCCCCGCGGCGCGCTGATTGGCTACAACGCCGACGAGGATCGGCAGCGCCACACCGTCACGGAAAGCGGTATCGTGGTGGTGACGACCGACGACGAGCCGTTCATCGGAGAGATCGACGAGGATTCCCTGCGCAACGAGCAGGACTTCGATCAGAGAGGTTCGGGTAACTAACCGTCAGTTCAGCGACTATCACTAGCGACACGGGTCGACGGCCTCGTCACGAAGCCCCCGACGTTCGCGAAGTCCACGAAGCAACCGATCGGAAGCGTTTCGTTCCATCCTGTCCTTCGCGAGCTTCGTGAGCCTCGCGGACTTCGCGCCAATCGTGGTCGCGTCGCTGGCGAAACCACCAGTCGAACGCAATGCCGCGTAGGCGCGCGCATTCACACACGGACATAGAACACGCATGCACACCATCACACAAGTCAAAGGTCGCGAGATCATCGACTCTCGCGGTAATCCAACAGTAGAGGCCGAAGTCACGCTCGACAACGGCGTCGTCGGGCGCGCGGCGGTGCCGTCTGGCGCGTCGACCGGCGAGCGCGAAGCGCTCGAGCTTCGCGACGGCGACAAGTCGCGCTACCTCGGCAAGGGCGTCACCAAGGCGGTCGGACACGTCAACGGCGAGATCGCCGCGCGGCTGAAGGGCCAGGCCGCCGATCAGCGCGCCGTCGACCGCACGATGATCGAGCTCGATGGCACGTCGACCAAGGGCCGGTTGGGCGCGAACGCGCTCCTTGGCGTGTCGATGGCGCTGGCGCGCGCCTCCGCCACCGCCGCGGGCGTGCCGCTCTATCAGCACCTGGCGGCGCTCTACGGCGGCAAGGCGTTGTCGCTGCCGGTGCCGATGATGAACATCCTCAACGGCGGCGCGCACGCGGACAGCAGCGTCGACTTCCAGGAATTCATGGTCATGCCGGTCGGCGCGTCGACGTTCGCCGATGCCGTGCGCGCCGGCGCGGAGATCTTTCACACCTTGCGCGGCATCCTCAGGAAGAAGGGCCACAGCACCGGTGTCGGCGACGAAGGCGGCTTCGCGCCCAGCCTCTCGTCGAACCGCGAGGCGCTCGACGTCGTGCTCGAGGCAGTCGTCCAGGCCGGTTATCAACCGGGCAAGAACATCTATCTCGCGCTCGACGTCGCGGCCAGCGAGCTCTGGAACGACGCCGGCAAACACTACGAGTTCAAGAAGTCGAAGGAAAAGAACCGCAGCGCCGACGAGATGGTAACGCTCTACGAGGAATGGGTCCGGCAGTATCCGATTATCTCCATCGAAGACGGCCTGGCCGAGGGCGACTGGGATGGCTGGAAGACGCTGACCAAGGCGCTCGGAGACCGCATCCAGCTCGTGGGAGACGACGTCTTCGTGACCAACCCGGAAATCCTCGCGCGCGGCATCAAGGAAGGGATCGCCAACGCGCTGCTGGTAAAGCTGAATCAGATCGGCACCGTCTCGGAGACGCTCGATGCGGTGGCCATGGCGCGTGACGCCGGGTACCGCAGCGTGATCTCGCATCGCTCGGGTGAAACCGAGGACACGACCATTGCCGACCTCGCGGTTGGCACGGCCGCGGGGCAGATCAAGACCGGTTCGGCCAGCCGCTCCGATCGCGTTGCCAAGTACAACCAGCTGCTGAGAATCGAAGACGAGCTCGGCACCAAAGCGCGGTACGCCGGACGATCCGCGATTAAGCAGCTCGCGTGACGTCTCACCCACAGCCACCTGTCGTCCTCATCGTCCTCGACGGCTGGGGGATTCGCGCCGAGCGGGCGCACAACGCCATCGCCATGGCGCGCAAACCCGTCTACGACGAGCTGATGAGCCGCTATCCGCACGCGCAATTGATCGCGTCCGGGGAAGCCGTCGGCCTGCCCGCGGGGCAGATGGGCAACTCCGAGGTCGGCCACATGAACATGGGCGCCGGCCGCGTGGTCTACCAGGACCTCACACGAATCGACAAGAGCATCCGCGACGGCGAGCTCTTCGACAACGCGGCACTCGGCGCGGCGATGGACCGATGTGGCGCACGGACGGAACGCGCTTCACTTAATCGGCCTCGTGTCGGACGGCGGGGTCCACAGCCACCAGCGTCACCTGCACGCGCTCATCGAGATGGCCGCGCGCCGCAAGGTGCCGCAGGTGTTCGTCCACGTGATTACCGACGGCCGCGACACGTCGCCGACGGGGGCGATCCGGTACGTCGCCGAGCTCGAGGAGGTCATGCGTCGGGCCGGCGTCGGGCGTATTGCCACGGTCTCGGGCCGCTATTACGCCATGGACCGCGACAAGCGGTGGGAGCGGACGAAGCTGGCCTACGACGCTATCCTGAGCCGGAGCGCGTCGGACATGTCGAGCCCGACCGCGCAGTCCCCGCTCGCCGCGATTCAGGCCGCCTACGACGGCGCCGTCACCGACGAGTTCATCAAGCCGATCGTCATCGTGGACGCCGACGGCACGCCAGTTGGCCCGATGCGTGACGCGGATTCGCTGATCGTGTTCAACTTCCGCGCCGATCGCGCCCGGCAGATCACGCGCGCGCTGGCGCTCGGTGACGACCAGTTCGACGGGTTCGCGCGACCCAATCGTCCCGGGCTCCACACGACCACCATGACGGTCTACGACCGGACCTTCAATCTGCCAGTCGTGTTCACGCCGCAAACCTTCAGCAACAACCTCGCCGACGTGCTGGCCGCGCATAGGACAAACCTCCGGCTGGCTGAGACGGAAAAATACGCACACGTCACCTACTTCTTCAACTGCGGACGCGAGGAACCGTACCAGGGCGAGGACCGAATCCTCGTTCCGTCGCAGAAAGTCGCGACCTACGATCTGATGCCGGAGATGAGCGCCCCGGGGATCGCCGACAACCTCGTCGCCGACCTCACCTCGAAACAGCACCAGGTCGTCATCTGCAATTTCGCCAATGCCGACATGGTCGGCCACACCGGAAGCATCGAAGCGACTGTCAAGGCTGTGGAAACGCTCGACGGCTGCCTGGGGCGGATCATGACAGCCCTGCGCTCGGTCGGGGGCACGGCGATCGTCACGTCGGATCACGGCAACGCCGAGCAGATGTGGGACGACGAGCTCAATGCGCCTCACACGGCGCACACCTCGAACCAAGTGCCCGTGGTCCTCTGCAGCGACGCTTTCGTCGGCCGTCGCCTCAAGGATGGCTCGCTCCGGGATGTGGCGCCAACGATCCTCGACTTGCTGGGAGTCCCAGCCGCGGCGGAAATGACCGGCCGATCCCTCATCGAGCCGTGACGTAACAGGTGGGACGTTGACCGGACCGTGACTGAATCAAGCGACCGCGCGGGCCCGATCGCACACATCGCGGTGACTGGCTGGTTCGTCCTCCTGGCGTGCGGCTTGTCGTACCCGCTGATCTTCAACCTCGATACCCACGTGCCCGGGCCTCCGGGCGATAACCTAGCCTTCGTCTGGAACTTCTGGTGGTTCCGATTCGCGCCGGGTACGGCGCCGGGCGTCTTCGATTGCCCTTACCTCCTCGCGCCTTTCGGGACCTCGCTGGTTCTCCACACGCACTCGGCGCTCCAGGCGTATCTGGGCGCAACCGTCCTGTCGTCGCTTTCCATCGTCGCCGCCCACAACCTCGTCCTCATCGCTGGTCTGGCAGCCAACGGCATCGCGACGTACGCACTGGCCTATTCGTTCGTGCGTCGCGTCATGCCGGCGGTGCTTGCCGGCGTCCTCTTCGCTTCGTCGTCGTACATCACGCTTCACCTGCTGGGGCACTTCAACCTGGTCCACGCGTGGGTGCTGCCGCTCGCGGCCCTGGCGTGGATGCGCTTTCTCGACCGACCGTCGTTCGCGCGCGCAGCGCTCGTCGCCATCGCCTACGCGGCCACGATGTACTCGGACTACTACTACACGGTGTACGTCGGCCTCTTCTCGATTGTCTGGACGGTGGTCAGCCTCTGGTCGATCCGACTTCGGCTCGACCGTCCGGCCACGCGCCTGAGTCCGGTTTTGACGATCCTCATGACGGCCCTCGCGGCCTTCATCGCAATCGTGCTCGTGACCGGCGGATTCGATTTTTCGTTTGCCGGCAAGAACGTCTCGGGGCGCCATGTGCGCAATCCAATCACGGCGCTCTGGCTGCTGGTGCTGTTGCAGCTCGCGCTGCGATCGCGGCTCCGCGTCCGCGGCCGGCCCGGCGGCGGCACGTCGGCCCTGGGCAGGATGCTGCCCCAGCTGGCGGCGATCGCCGCGCTCATGGTCGTCCTGGCGCTCCCTCTCATCAGCGGCGCCGCCGCACTCGTCGCTAGCGGTGACTACGTCGCGCCCGAGCAGCGATGGCTGACCTCTCCTGGCGGGCTCGAGCTGGTCACGCTCGCGGTCGGAAACCCGTTGCACGCCTGGTATGGCTCGCTGACGACGCGGCTCTACGAACATCTCGGCATCGGCTTCATCGATCAGACTGCCTGGATCGGGCTCGTGCCGCTCATCATCGGATGGAGCGCGCTCGGGGTGGGCTGGCAGACCGACGAGAGGTCACGCCGATGGTGGACGGTAGCGGCGGTCTTTCTGATTTGGTCGGCGGGGCCGTTCCTTCATGTGGCCGGCCAGGGAACGGGCATCATCCTGCCGCAGTTCTTCCTGCGGTTCCTGCCGATCGTCGGGAACGCTCGTATACCCGGACGTGGCTTCGTCATGGTCATCCTGGCCATCTCGGTGCTGTGCGCGATCTTTGTGTCGCGACGACAGTGGCGTCCAGCCGCGATCGCGCTTCTAGTTGCCGTGGCGCTCGTGGATGCCCTGGTCGTGCCCTATCCGCTGTCCCCGGTACCTGGCGGCGGGCGCATCGAGTCGCATATCGCCGGCGACGTGCTGCCAGGCTCGGTCCTGGAGTTGCCAGTCGGGCTCCAGGACGGCTTCGCGCAGCTCGGCTCGTTCGATGCGGCGGCGCTGGCGCGACAATCGCATCACCAGCGGCCGATTGTGGGCGGGTATGTCTCTCGCCTGCCCGAGCGAATCAAGACCGCCTACCTCGAGAGACCATGGATGGCTGCATTCCTTACGCTGTCGGCGAATCCGGATCCGACCTCGCCCGTGCATCTACCCGAAAATCTGGCGGCACTGCTGGCGGCCGACGACGTTCGCTTCGTCGTCGTAGATCAAAAGAATGTTCGGCGGCTCGATCGCCCCGAATGCGAGCGGCGGGGGCTGCAGTTCGTGATGCGCGAGGGGACGCGCGAGCTTTACCGGACGAAATGAAAAGGGCCGGCGCCTGTTGAGGCGGCCGGCCCTGTGTACAACGTGCGATCCGCTCTTATTCGACTTCCTTCTCCTGCGTCTCGTCGGCCGCAATGCGAAGCGACCTCAGAAAACGGCGGTCGTTCGCGCTCATCTCCACGGTACGCCGCTCGCCTCGGACGGCCTTCTGCGGCGCGCCGACCTTGGCGAGCGCGCCAGGCGACGTGCGATTGACGAACCCGATCACGGCCTCGAGCGATACGCGCATCTCATATCCAGCGGCACGGACCCGCTCCCGGCACGCTTCGACTCGAGGATCTTCGGCTACGGCGGCTGCGATGGCGTCGGACAGCTCCCGTGCCATCCGATTCATGACGTCATCCATTCTGGGACCTCCTCACCGCCGCCGGTACTGGGAAGCCGGGGCGTCTCCCGATCCGACGTTCGGAGCACACTCGGAAAGGCGTGAACCTCGCCAAATGCGCCGAAACTGCCACCCGGGGAAGGCGGCAGGGATCGGCCGACAAATTTGTTCATAATGAAGGATTTGCAGCGTGGGAACGCGTTTTCATTGTAGACGCGGCCCTAGCGAGTGTCAATGGCGCGTGACGCAACATCTTGTGGTTTCTAGGTCACGAGCCACAGGGGAGCGTTGGTAGAATGCTGACCGGCGGATGCCGAGCCGACAAGTCCCGAGAGCACCAAGCACTGAGACCCAGATTAGGGCGCATGACCATTCACGACCCGAAGTCGCTCGAAGGCTGGGATCCGTCGACCGATCTCGGCTTTCCCGGGTCCTACCCGTACACCCGCGGCATCCAGCCGACGATGTACCGCGGACGTCTGTGGACGATGCGCCAGTACGCCGGCTTCGGTACGGCTGCTGAATCGAATCGACGCTACCGGTATCTGCTCGACCATGGTGTCAGCGGCCTGAGCGTCGCCTTTGATCTGCCGACTCAGATGGGGTACGACTCGGACCACTCGCTGGCGGCCGGCGAAGTCGGCAGGGTGGGCGTGGCGATCGACTCGATCGAGGACATGTCGGAGCTCTTCGGGGGCATCCCGCTCGACCGCGTGTCGACGTCGATGACCATCAACGCCACGGCAATTATCCTTCTGGCGCTCTACGTCGCGGTGGCCCGCCGGCACGGCGTCGCCGCCCCGTCGCTTTCGGGCACGGTGCAGAACGACATCCTCAAGGAGTATGTTGCGCGCGGGACCTACATCTACCCTCCGCGCCCGTCGCTCCGGATTGTCACCGACATCTTCGCCTACTGCGAGCGCGAGTTGCCGCAGTGGAACACGATCTCCATCAGCGGGTATCACATCAGAGAGGCCGGCTCGACGGCAGTCGAAGAAGTCGCCTTCACGTTCGCCAACGCGATCGCGTACGTCCAGGCAGCGCTCGCGGCCGGGCTCGACGTCGATCGCTTCGGCCAGCGCCTGTCGTTCTTCTTCAACGCGCACAACGATTTTCTCGAGGAAATCGCCAAATTCCGCGCTGCGCGGCGGCTTTGGGCCCGGATCATGCGCGAGCGTTTCGGGGCGACCAATCCCCGCGCCGAACAGCTTCGCTTCCACACGCAGACGGCCGGCAGCACCCTGACCGCCCAGCAGCCGGACAACAACATCGTCCGCGTGGCAGTGCAGGCGCTGGCGGCGGTGCTCGGCGGGACGCAGTCGCTGCACTGTAACGGGCGCGACGAGGCGCTGGCGCTGCCGACCGAGGAGGCAGCACGGCTTGCGCTCAGGACGCAGCAGATCATCGCCGCCGAGTCGGGAGTGCCGAACACCGTCGATCCGCTCGCCGGCTCGTACGCCATCGAGGCGCTGACCGACGAGATCGAGAACGGCGCCCGGGCGCTCCTCGAGCGCATCGACGCCGCCGGCGGCACGCTCGCGGCAATCGAGCAGGGACTCATCCAGCGCGCCATCCAGGAATCCGCGTATCGCGCGCAGCAGCAGGTCGACGCCGGTCAGAGCACGGTTGTGGGCGTCAATGCCTTCGCGGCTGACAGCGCCGCCGGCATCGAGGTCATGAGCATCGATCCGGAGATCGAACGGCGCCAGGTCGAACGGGTGCGCGCGGTGCGAACGTCGCGTGACGCGGGCGCGTGGCGGGCCGCTCTCGACCACGTCGTCGCGGCGGCGCGCGGTTCAGACAACCTCGTGCCGCCCATCGTTCGGGCCGTCGAGGCGAAAGCCACCGTCGGCGAAATCGCGGACGCCATGCGATCGGTCTTCGGCGAGCACAAGGAAGTCGATGTCTGAGAACCGGGGCTCGGGGATCAGGGATCAGGGATCGGGGCAAGGCCAAGTGCCGGGTACACCCGGCTCCCAGATCCCTGCTCCCAGATCCCTGCTGTCCGTCACTCACCTCACCACCGGCTTCGATCAGAACGGGCACTTCGTGCCGGCGGTCATTGACGTGACCTTCGGCGTCGAAGCGGGAGAAACGCTCTGCCTCGTCGGGGAATCCGGCAGCGGCAAGTCCCTGACGGCGCTGTCGATCATGCGGCTCGTGCACGAGGGCGGCCGGATCGCGTCAGGCCAGGTCCTCTTCAAGGGTCGGGATCTCCTGGGGCTTGACGAGCGCGACATGCAGCACGTGCGCGGCGCGGAGATCGGCCTCATCTTCCAGGAGCCGATGACGGCGCTCAACCCGGTCTACACGATCGGGAATCAGATTGAAGAAACGCTGCGCATCCACGGTCGCGCGACGCGCGCGAACGCGCGGCAGAAGGCGGTCGAGCTTCTCGCGACGGTCAGCGTGCCCGAGCCGGAACGGCGCGTTCAGGAGTATCCCCATCAACTCTCGGGCGGGCTGCGCCAGCGCGCCCTTATTGCTCTGGCCCTTGCCTGCGGGCCCGCGCTCCTCATCGCCGACGAGCCGACGACGGCGCTCGACGTCACGATTCAGGCGCAGATCCTGGACCTGCTGCGGGACTTGCAGAAGCGGCTGGGGCTCGCCCTCCTCCTCATCACGCACGACCTCGGCGTCGTCGCCGAGATGGCCGACCGCGTGGCGGTCATGTACGCCGGACGCCTCGTCGAAGAGGCCCCGGTCGATCTGCTCTTCGCGGATCCGAAGCATCCCTACACGCGCGGCCTGATGGCGTCGATGCCAGGTGGCGAGCCTGGGGCCCGCCTGAAGGCGATCCAGGGAACGGTGCCCGCCCTCGGGCGCCTCCCGGCGGGATGTGCGTTCGCACCGCGTTGTCCGGATCGCTTCGCCCCCTGTCCGGAGGCGCCGCCCGGCTCGACCCAGCTTGGACCCGAACGGTCGGTGAAGTGCTACCTGCACGGTCCCGCAACGGAGGCACGACCCTAGTGTCCCGAATCCGACGCTCGTCACCAAATTCCCGGGCGGGGCACTCCGCCTCGCGTCGTTGCTCCTCGCTCACATATACGCCATATGCTCGCTCGTCGCGCCTCGCGATCCGGGCGCCGCGCCCGGGACTTTGGCAACGAACGTCGGATCCGGAACACTAGATGCCCCTGCTCGAAGTCCGGCACCTCGTCAAGGAGTTTGGCCGCGGCGCCGGGCTGCTGCGCAAGCGGACGGTCGTCCGCGCGGTCAACGACGTGACGTTCGGCATCGACGAAGGGGAGACCTTCGGGCTGGTCGGCGAATCCGGCAGCGGCAAAACCACGACCGGCCGCTGCATCCTGCGGCTGGTCGAGCCGACGTCAGGTGAAGTCCGGTTCAGGGGCGAGGACGTGCTGAGCTTTTCGCGCGCGCGGATGCGCCAGGCGCGCCGCGACATGCAGATCGTCTTTCAGGATCCCTACTCGTCGCTCAACCCGCGGATGCGGGTCGGAGCGATCGTCGAAGAACCGCTCATCATCCACCGCATCGGCTCGAAGACCGAGCGCCAGGCGAGGGTGACGGAGCTCTTCGATCTGGTCGGACTCGACCCCGCGCAACTAACACGATACCCGCACCAGTTCAGCGGCGGCCAGCGTCAGCGAATCGGCCTGGCGCGAGCGCTCGCGCTCAACCCGTCGCTCATCATCGCGGACGAACCAGTCTCAGCGCTCGACGTGTCCGTCCAGGCACAGGTGATCAACCTGCTGATGGACCTGCAGCAGCGATTGAAGCTGACCTACCTCTTCATCGCGCACGACCTGCGGTTGGTCCGGCACATCTGCAGCCGGGTTGCGGTGATGTATCTGGGAAGAATCGTGGAGATGGGCCCGACCGAGCGGCTGTTCGCGGCGCCCGCACATCCCTATACGCGCGCACTGCTCTCGGCGATCCCGGTGCCCGATCCGAAGGCGGCGCGTCAGCGGATTGTTCTGGATCCGGCGTCGTTCGATCAGAAGGCGCCGCTTAGGGAAGTCGCTGCAGACCACCTGGCGGCAGTCTGAAGCCGGCGAACTTGCTTCGTGCTTCGAACTTCACTTCGAACTTCTACTTCGACCTTCGAGCTTCAAACTTCTACTTCTAACTTCAACTTCAAACGTCGTGCTTCGAACTTCCCCACTTCAGACTTCAAACGTCAGACTTCTAACTTTCCCTAGGCCGCTCTTTTCACATCTTTCTCAACCTGTCCGTCGCGGATCGAGACGACGCGGTGCGCGTAGGCCGCGATGTCGGCTTCGTGCGTGACGAGGACGATCGTGTTTCCGTTCTGGTGCAGCCTGTCGAAGACGCCCATGATCTCGTTGCCGGTCTTCGAGTCGAGGTTGCCGGTGGGCTCGTCGGCCAGCAGGATTGACGGGTTGTTGACGAGTGCGCGCGCGATCGCGACACGCTGGCGCTGACCGCCTGACAACTCGTTCGGCCGATGGGACGCACGGTCGATCAGTTCAACCTTCGCCAGCGCTTCCCTCGCACGTTCCTGCCGGACTTTCCCGGTGACACCGCCGTAGACGAGCGGCAGCTCCACGTTGTGCAGCGCCGTCGCGCGCGGCAGCAGGTTGAACGTCTGAAAGACGAAGCCGATCTCTTCGTTCCTGATCCGCGCCAGCTCGTCGTCGTTCATCGACGCGACTTCCTTGTCGTTGAGCAGGTAGCTGCCCTTCGTTGGCGTGTCGAGGCAGCCAATGAGGTTCATCAGCGTAGACTTGCCCGAGCCCGAGGGCCCCATGATGGCCACGTACTCGCCGCGCTCAATCGCGATCGACACGCCTCTCAGCGCGTGGATCTCTTCCTCGCCCATGACGTAGGTCTTCCAGAGGTCGCGTGTCTCGATAAGGGCCATAAGCGTATTGACGTATCCCAAAGGGTTACGGTTGGCGGACGGCGGAGGTTCCTTCAGTCTCTCACGAACCGAGGGTGGGGGGTTTTCGCAGCCTGATCGCCACGTAAACCTCTTTCCCGGAGGCTTCCCGAAGCACGACGCCGTCTCGTTCGATCCGTGCGATGGCGCGCGGCCCGACCGGGTCGCCCGCGGCGACGACCGTACCCCCGACGATCGCGAGGCGGTGGGGCCCGGCGATCATGATGCCATCGACAGACGGCAGCGGAAGGCCAGCCTGGGATGCGCGCTTCGGCATTCGAGGACGGGTTGAGGACCCGACGGAAGGTTCCTTGGCGTGGCCAGACGAGGCGACAGCCGAAGGCGTTTCGGTCGCCGGAGCGGGCTCTGCGACGCGTCCCGTCGTGGCTTCGGCGCCAGGCTCTTGCAGGCCGTTCAGATCCTGGAGATCCGGCGAGGCCGCGGCAAGCACCTCGTCGAGTCCGCCGGGGAAGATCGGGCGGGCGGGCCCTGCACCGTATACCTGCATGAACGACCAGCTTGTGCAGAACGCGAGCGCGAGGAATGCCGCCACGCTCTGCAGACGAACACCTGGACGGACGCGTCCGGGCGTGTACTCGCCGAATGCTGTGCGCGCGACTGGCGCGGGCTCGATGTCGGCGTGAACCGGCAAGCGGCTCTCGCCCGGGGAGGCGACCGCCGCTGCCAGCTGGAGGGACGCAACTGTATCCGCGAGCGTTCCCGGCGCAACGCTCGGCTCGAGGAGCTCCGCCGAATCCAGCGTTTCGACTTCGATGTCCAGCTCCTCGATGAGAAGCATCGCAAGCGATCGCAGGTTCGGAAGGTTGCCACAGGCAACAATGGAAGTGACTCCAACCCCGTAGGCCGGACGAACCAGATCGATGACGTGCTTGAGCTGAGGCGCGATCTGCGAAACGAGCAGGTACCGATCGAGCAGCTCGGCATGAGGGCCCTGTCTCTTGGTGAATGGCGTCCCGAGCGGCCATTCGAACACACGTGACTGGACGACCTCGGTCCCGGAGACGATGGCAATCGCGCCGCCGTGACTGTTCAGCGAGAGCGCGGCGGTGGCGGTTCCGGCGGGAGCGCCGGCCTGACGCGTCCGGACCACTCTGGCGAGCGCGTGTGCGGGCGAGAGCACTGAGCCGATTTCGAATCCTGCTTCCACGAGCGGCGCGAGCGTCGCGTGATCGCCCCAGGCGACGACGCGCGCGCGGCTGGACAGGTCGCAACGCAGACGGGCCTCGCGCAGCCAGTCGACGAGCGCGTGCGAAACGCCGGGCCACCGAGATGGCATGAACACGGACGCCGCAGACACGGTCCGATGCGACCCGAGCCGTCCTCCGCGGACGAGCACGCAGTAATCCGGGCCGAGCTCGATACCGGTCACGCCGAACATGGACGGCAGCAGCTATCCTTCCTTCTCTTCATACTCGTTTTTGAGCCGCGCGACAACCGCTGGATCGGCCAGCGTCGTCGTATCGCCGAGCGTCTTGCCTTCGGCGATGTCGCGCAGCAGCCGCCGCATGATCTTGCCCGAGCGCGTCTTGGGCAGGTCCGCGGCAAACAGAATCTGATCGGGCCTCGCGATCGCGCCGATTTTCTTGACGACGTGCTCCTTGAGCTCGTCGGCGAGCCCGGACGAGACCTTCACGCCTTCCTTGACGGTCACAAACGCAGCCACGGCCTGGCCCTTGATCTCGTGCGGACGTCCGACGACAGCCGCCTCGGCGACCTTGGGATGATCGACGAGCGCGCTTTCGACCTCCATCGTGCCGAGCCGGTGTCCGGCCACGTTCAGCACGTCGTCGACGCGGCCGAGCAGCCAGAAGAACCCGTCGTCATCGCGACGCGCGCCGTCACCGGTGAAATAGGTGCCGTCGGTCCAGCGGCTCCAGGTACCTGCTGCACGAAGCGTTCGGGATCGCCGTAGATGCCGCGCAGCATCGCCGGCCACGGCCGCGTGAGGGTCAGGAGGCCTCCGCCGCTTTCCACGCGCTTGCCCTGTGCGTCACGGATTTCGGCTGCTACGCCGGGGAACGGCCGCGTGGCCGAGCCTGGCTTGGTGGTGGTCAGGCCCGGCAAGGGCGTGATCATGATCATGCCGGTTTCGGTCTGCCACCAGGTATCGACGATCGGACAACGCTCGCCGCCGATGTGCCGCTGGTACCACATCCAGGCCTCGGGGTTGATCGGCTCGCCGACCGAGCCGAGGAGTCGGAGCGAGGTCAGATCGCGCTTCTCGGGCCACTCAGTTCCCCAGCGCATGAACGCGCGGATGGCCGTCGGCGCGGTGTAGAAGATCGTGACACCGTGCCGCTCGATGAGATCCCAGAAACGATCCTTCTGCGGCCAGTCCGGGGCGCCCTCGTACATGACGACTGTGGCGCCATTGGCGAGTGGACCGTAGACGACGTAGCTGTGGCCGGTCACCCAGCCGATGTCCGCGGTGCACCAGTAGACGTCGCTTTCCTTGAGATCGAACACCCACTTGGTCGTGGCGTAGGTGCCGACGAGATACCCGGCCGTCGTGTGGACGATGCCCTTCGGCTTCCCGGTAGTGCCGGACGTGTAGAGGATGTAGAGCATGTCCTCGGCGTCCATTGCCTCGGGCTCGCACACTGGCGAGGCGCGCTGCATCAGCCGGTGATACCAGTGATCGCGGCCCTCCTGAATATCGACCGGAAAGGGCGCCCCCGCCTGCCGCTGCACGACGACGACGTTTCGAATCGAAGGCGTCTCGCGCAGCGCCTCGTCGGCCATCTGCTTGAGCGGCACAATCTGCCCGCGACGATAACCGCCGTCAGCTGTCACGAGCAGCACGCATGCGGAATCGTTGATGCGGTCCCGCAGCGATTCGGAACTGAAGCCTCCGAAGACGACGCTGTGAATGGCGCCGATCCGCGCGCAGGCCAGCATGGCGATCGCCAGCTCCGGGATGAGCGGCAGATAGAGCGCCACGCGGTCGCCGCGCTTCACGCCGAGCGTTTTGAGGACGTTGGCAAAAGCACAGACCTGACGGTACAGGTCCCAGTAGGTCAGCGTGCGCCGGTCGCCCGGCTCGCCCTCCCAGATGAACGCCGCTTTGTTGCGCCGCGCCGTGCGGACGTGGCGGTCGAGGCAATTGGCGCTGACATTGAGCCGCCCGCCGCCGAACCATTTCGCGTGGGGCGAGTGCCACTCGAGGACCGAGTCCCACGGCCGCATCCACTCCAGCTCGCTGGCAAAGCCCGCCCAGAATCCCTCGAGGTCCGCCTCGGCGCGCTCGTAGACCGTGGGATCGGCGATCGTGGCCGAACGTCGCCAGTCAAGAGACGGCGCGAAGCTGCGGTCTTCGTTCAGGAGCGCGTCAATTTCGGACATAGAGACTACAGATCTATCACCGGCGCCGGGGACACTCAACCGGGACAGTCCCCGGGGACACTCAAGGTTGAGTGTCCCCGTCTAAAAGGACGACACCCGCCGGCGCATCCAGCCGAAGACCGAGTCGGTCATGCTTCCCACAGGCTCCAGTCGCAGGACGCTCGCCGCACGGTCGACGACGACGGGCTCGATTCGCGTTTCGTGAACTGAAAACGCCGCAAGAAGTGCCCGATCGCAGACGAGATTGATCAGACGAGGATTGCCGCCTGTCACCAGGTGCACGCGCTGCAACGCCTTTGGCGTGAAGAGGACCGACGACTGGCCTCCCGCCACCGTCAAGCGATGCACGATGTACGCGGCGGTCTCGACGGCGGTCAGGGGCCGGAGCCGGTATCGGATAGTCACCCGCTCGTCGAGCGGACGGAGATCGGGCGCGCGGAGACTGTCGGTCAGCCCCAGCTGCCCGACCAGGACGACCTGCAGCGGGGCCTCTTCAGCCATCCGCGTGAGCCGTTTCACCTGTGCCAGCACGTGCACGGGCAACTTCTGCGCCTCGTCCACGATGAGTAGAGCCCGGGCGCCGAGGGAGGTCAGCGACATCAGGAACTCCTGGAGCGTGCGCAGCAGCTCGCCCGCGCGGACGCCGGCCAGCAGTCCCCGGCGGATCTCCTCCCGTGAAATCACGCCAAAGTCCTGCAGGATCAGGCGCAACAGGTCCTCATCCGAGACGTAAGGATTGAGCACCAGCGAGGTGAATGTCCGCCTGTCGAGCGACTCGAGAATCATCCGACAGGTCGTTGTCTTGCCCGTCCCGCTGGTTCCGGTCACGACCGTCAGACCACGAGCAGTCCGACCGCCGTGCTGCACCAGCTCGAGCGCGTTGGCGTGACACTGGCTCCGGTAGAAGAAGCGTGGATCCGGCGTCAGGCTGAAGGGTTTCTCGCGAAAACCGAAAAAAGATTCGTACATGGCTGCTTTGATCAACGGTCGCCGCGACCGGGGCGAACAAGACAGTCTTTGGACAGCCAGGCGGAGGCCGGACAACGGCCACCCGCCTACACACTTTTACTGAAGGAAATCTCGGGTCGGAATGGGAAAAGCTGTAGGGCCCGCTACACGTCGGCCGTCGCCGAGGGCGGCGGGGGCGGTGGTGGGGGGACGATCGGCGACGGCGGAACGTCAATCGTTCCGGGCGGCGGCGGCGGAGGCAGGTTCTTCTTGAATACAGCCACGCCGATGAGCCCGCCCAGCGTACCGAAGATTGAAAACACCACGACCGATATGATGGCGCCGATGAGTCGGAAGCCGGCGCCGGTCGTCAGGCGCTCCATCATCTCTCGCATTTCCGGGGTGACGTCCGGGTTATTCGAGAGCATACGGTCCATCCAGGCCTGCTGCATCGGTCCGGCCATCATCTGGAACGGAATCGACAGAATCGCGCAGACGACGCCGCCGAGGGCCCCCGCCATGAGCCCGACGATTGCCCCTTCCGCAGCGTCGATCTGATAAGGATTGTTCTGCTGGCGCAGATAGGCGGCCAGCACGCCTCCGACGAGTACCCACAGACAGCAGCAGCAGTTCCCAGCGCTGACCAGCGGCAGTGCGGAGAGCACGCCGATAAAGAGGCCACCCCAGAGTGCTGGCTGCAGTCTGTCGGACATCAGTATCTACCCCCTCTTACACGCTTCCGACTCCGCTAAGGCTACGTCGAGACCTCGCCGGAGCGCCTACGGCGCGAAGGCGGGCCGGAGCGCCTACGCGGCGAAGGCGGGCGTTCGCGAGGACCCCAATGCCCCGCTCCGCTCACGTGGCTCCGTCGCTCCGCTCCGTCGCGACTCTCAGTCGTAGTACTCCCGGCCGAGGTGCGTGATGAGCTCCTCGCTGCGCAGATACCGAAGCGTGTTCTTCAGCTTCATGAGCTGAATGAACAGGTCGTGTTCAGGGTATAGCCCCGGCGCCGCCATCGGACTCTTGAAATAGAACGACAGCCACTCTTGAATCCCGCTCATCCCGGTTCGCTTCGCCAGGTCCAGGAAGAGCGCCACGTCCAGGACGATGGGCGCGGCCAGAATGCTGTCGCGGCAGAGAAAGTTGATCTTGAGCTGCATCGGATAGCCCAGCCATCCGTACAGATCGATGTTGTCCCAACCCTCTTTGTTGTCGCCGCGGGGAGGATAGTAATTGATCCTGACGACGTGGCAAAGCTTCGAGTACAGATCCGGATAGAGATTCGGCTGAAGGATGTAGTCCAGGACCGATTTCTTACTCTCTTCCTTGGTTTTGAACGACTCGGGGTCGTCGAGCACCTCGCCGTCGCGATTGCCGAGGATATTGGTCGAGTACCACCCCTCGACGCCGAGGAGCCTGGCCTTGAGGCCCGGCGCGACAACGGTCTTCATCCACGTCTGCCCGGTCTTCAGGTCCTTGCCGGCGACTGGTGAACCGCTCTTTGCGGCGAGCTCCAGGAGCGCCGGCACATCGGCGCTGAGATTTGGCGCCGCATTGGCGTAGGGGATGCCTTCCTTGATTGCCGCGTAAGCGTAAATCATGCTCGAGGGAATGGCGGGGTCGCTCGATTCGAGGCCCTTCTCGAACGCAGCCACGCTGGCGTGGACGGGACTCTCCGTCAGGTAGACCTCGGTGCTGCCGCACCAGACCATCACGAGCCGTTCGAGGCCGTTCTCTTCTTTGAACCGGCGCATGTCCTCGCGCAGTTGATCGGCCATCTCGCGCTTGTTGGCGCCCTTCTTCACGTTGGGTCCGTCGAGGCGCTTGACGTACTGGCGATCGAACACAGCTGGCATCGGGCGAATCTTCTCGAGCTCTGAACGGACCTGGTCGAGCAGCGCCGGCTCCAGCACGCCGGCAGTCTTGGCGGCCTCGTACGCGTTCTCGTCGAAGATGTCCCAACCGCCGAACACGACGTCGTCGAGCGACGCGAGCGGGACGAAGTCCTTGATGAGCGGCGAACGGCCATCCGTGCGCTTGCCGAGACGAACCGTTCCCATCTGAGTCAACGAGCCAATCGGCTTTGCCAGACCGCGGCGGATGGCGAGCACGCCGGCGATGGTCGTCGTGCTGACGGCTCCCATCCCGACGAGAAGAATGCCCAGTTTCCCTGCAGGTTCTGCGATTTTTGGCGATTTTTTCACGATCTGGAACTATATCATCAAGTTCTCGAGCCGCTCGAAGCAGGGCTCGCGTGAGGCACCTCTCATGTTCAGCAAGTGGTTCAGACCTACTGCACTCGACCCGCTCGCCGTCAGCATGGCGGGAGCCAAGCTTGGCGATCGGATTCTCGTTGTCGGGTGTGGTGACCCGCGGCTGATCGTGGCACTGGCTGCCAAGGCCGGCTTGTCGGGTCGCACCTGCGCGGTCGACGAATCACCCGAGCTCGCCAGCCGCGCCGGCCAGGTCGCGCTCAAGGAAGGCGCGCTCATCGAAACTTCGTCTGCCGCGCCCGACGCACTCGGTTTTGAAAACGAGTCGTTCGATCTCGTCGTACTTCGGGACGTGCGCAATCGCGATGGCCAGTCGCGGGCGCCGGCCGTCCAAGAGGCGTCGCGGCTGCTGCGTCCAGGCGGGCGCTGCATGGTCATCGACACGATCGCTCGGGGCGGCGTGTCGGCGATGTTTGGAGGGCAGTCGCCGATCCCCGCAGAAAGCGCGACGGAGACGATCGACATCCTCAAGGGTCAGGGCTTCGTGGCCGTCCGCACGCTCGCGGAGCGAGACGGACTTCGCTTCGTCGAGGCAGTCAAGAAGAACAGCTGAGCTCGGGGACACTCAACCGTGACAGTCCCCGGGGACAGTCAAGGTTGAGTGTCCCCGGGGCTACCGAGCACAGGTCAAGTGACGGCCGCCGTCGATGGAAATCGTCTCGCCTGTAATCCAGCCCGATTCGTCCGACGCCAGAAAGAAGATCAGGTCGGCGATTTCGCCCGCCTCGCCGGGGCGGCCGAGCGGGTGGGTCTCGCGCGAGCGGGTGAGGAACTTGGCGTAGTTCTCCTCATCCATCCCCCCGCGGCGATGGAGATTCGACACCACGACGCCGGGATTGACGGCGTTGACCCGCACTCCCTTGGGCGCGAGCTCCAGAGCCGCACAGCGCGTCAGCTGATCGATGGCGGCCTTGCTGACGCAGTAGGCCAACACACCGGGAAACGACCGAAGGCCAGTCACGCTCGAGACGTTGACGATCGTGCCGCCAGGCGACGCGCCATCGGCCCGTTTGAGCGACGAAGCGGTCAGAGCCGGCACTGCCGCCCGCATCAGCCGGAACGGCGCACGGGCGTTGATATCCATCATCGTGTCCCATCCGGCGTCCGTCGTGGACTCGATCGTCCCCGACGCGATGATCCCGGCGGCATTGACCAATGTCGTCAATCCGCCCAACCGCGTCAGCGCCTCGGCCACAATCCGGTCGGGCGCGTCGGCCTCGGTCACATCGGCCCTGTAGGTCGCCGCCCGCCCACCCTTCTTTTCGATCGCCGATGCCACCTCTGTCAGCGCCGCCTCATCTCGGCCGACCGCCAGCACTGACGCTCCCGCTCGAGCAAACCGAAGTGCTGCAGCTCGTCCGATACCGCTCGAGGCGCCCGTCACAATCACCTGTTGAGTCATTGGTGGTTTTTACCAGAGGCCGGGGCTGGAGGCCAGCGGCCGGAAGCTTCGAAGCACCTGGTCGAGCTTCACAGTTCCCAGCCCCTGTCCTCCAACGCTGTCCCACAACGAGCACAATCTCGTCCCTCTCCCAACAGGTCATCTCGCGAGAGACCGAAAAACCGAGGAGGACCCGGACTTTCGCTTCAAGCATCAACGGCAGGTTTTTTGCCCCGCCTTTCGAGGTACCACCATGGCCAGTAGCCGCCCGATCGTTCACGACGTCTTCACGGCCCGCGAAATCGCCCGCGCGGCCGGGGCTTCGATCGGCGACGCGGACGCGCTCCTCGCGTCCGGGCTAATCGCATCGCGCGACGGCGGTCTGACTGCCACGGCAGAAGCCGTGCGAGCGGTCCTCATGCTTCGCGGGCAGCAGGCCGGGCCGTCTTCGGAACGGACGCTATTCAGCCCCTTGCGCTCGAGCGCCAGGCGGCGCGGCGTCCCGCTCACGGCCTCTGGCTTCCTCCACGCTGCGTTTGGCGCGATGTTGTTGACGGCATTCGGGATGACCAGCCAGACCCTGGTCGAGCCCCAGCGCGCCACACCACCCCGGCTGGTGTTCTTGGTGAAACCCGGTCCCGGCGGCGGGGGCGGCGGCGGTGGCCTGCGGCAACCGGCTCCGGCGCGGCCGGCGAAGCTCAAGGGGACGAGCGCTCTCAAGAGCCCGGTACCGGTCGAGCGGGCTGTCAGGCGACCGGTGCCCGAACCACCGCGGCCGCCAAGGCCTGATCCCCCAGTCCGCCCGGTCGAACGGCCAGTAGAACCACCACCGCCGGTCGCCAAGCCTGATCCGACGCCGCCGGTCGTCGCCCCCGTCGTGAGCGCGCCGGCCGATCGCACTGAACAGCCGGGCGTCCTCACTCCAGCGCCGGCCGCGAGCGCCAGCCAGGGTCCTGGACCTGGCGGGGGTTCCGGAAGCGGCAGCGGAACGGGCATCGGAGAAGGCTCAGGTCCAGGCATCGGCGACGGCACCGGCGGCGGGACGGGCGGCGGACCCTATCGGCCGGGTTCGGGCATCACGGCGCCGACCATCGTGCAAGAGGTAAAGCCCGAGTACACGGACGAGGCCCGTCGACGAAGCCTGACGGGCGACGTGGTCCTCGAAATCGTGGTCAAGAGCGACGGTCGCGTCGGTGCAGTTCGCATCGTCCAGGGTCTGGGCGCCGGCCTGGATCAGCGGGCGGTCGAGGCGGTCCGTCAATGGCGGTTCTCGCCCGCTCGTCGATTCGGCACTCCTGTCGACGTGCTCGTCGAGGTCGCCGTCGAGTTCAGGTTGAGGTGAACGGCCACGCCGGCTCGATAGAAGGAACACAAGGGAAGGATTGAAAGGCATGGAGTCCGTACTCATCGTCGTCACGCTGGTTTCTCTGGCCATGACGATCGCCCTCGGTGCGATTCTCGCCAGGCTGGTGCGAGACGAACGCCGGCGATCAGACGCGCGAGTCGCTCTCTTGAGGGAGATGGCCGACGCCGGCGCGAATCGGTACTGAGCCGCTCGATCCGATAGACGACTTCGAGCCGGGTTATGCCACAGACTTCCCGCCCGCGGCGGATCTGTTCGTCCGTGCCGAACCGCGTTCGACGTGGCCGCGACGGCTGGCCGTCGCCGCTGTCATCGCCGCGATCGTGATCGTCGCCGCAGCCGCGCTGCGGTCGAGATCGACGCCGACAGAGTCCGCGATCGGTGCGACAACACGACCGGCATCGGCACAGACGGCGGGCCTCCTCGAGCTGTTGTCGCTCAAGCAGACGCAGGGAACCGACGCGCTCACGATCACCGGCCTCGTGCAAAATCCCCGCGACGGAGCGGTGCTGTCGAATGTCAAGGCGACGGCTCTCCTTTTTGCTGCGGACGGTACGTTTCTGGCGAGCGGAGGCGCAGCGCTCGACTTCACCGTACTTCGTCCCGGCGACGAGTCTGGGTTCGTCATCAACGTGCCCGTCACGGGTACGGTCGCAAGATATCGCGTGGGATTCCGCGGCGAGGATGGCCACGTGATCGGTCATATCGATCGACGGACGGCCTCGACGATGGCCAATGGCCGCGAACCGATCTCTCCCATGCCCCGGGGTGCCTCATGACCAGGAACAGCCAGCTGACGATCGCGGCGCTCTGCCTGGCGCTCGTGGCGTTCGCCTCGACGCCCGCAGGACAGGAGCCTCAGAAGCCTGAAGTCTTCCGCTTCCGCACGGGCGTGGAACTCATCAACGTCACGGCCACCGTCACCGACGCAAACGGACGATTCGTCTCCGGTCTGCGCAAGGAGGACTTCCGGCTTTTCGAGGACGGTCAGGAGCAACAGATCACTCATTTCAACAACGAGCGCGTGCCGGTTAGCCTCGGGCTCGTCGTCGACACGAGCGGCAGCATGGAAGGTGAGAAATGGGTGTCGGCCCGTCAAGCCCTCAATCGCTTCCTCTTCCAGTTGCTCGATCGAGACGATGAAGTGTTTCTTTACCGTTTCGACAATCAGCCGGAGCTCATCGAGGGGTGGACGACGGACCGCGAGCGGATCGCGACAGGACTCGCGCGCATCCGGCCGCGGGGAGCCACGGCGCTGTACGACGCCGTGGCGCCGGCCGTGGCGCTCGCGCAGCAGGGACGCCACCGGAAGAAGGCGATCGTCGTGATCTCGGACGGAAACGATACGAACAGCCGCATCACGGTCCGCGAGATCAAGACGATGATCCGCTCGACTGAAGTGCTCGCGTATGCCATCGGGATCGACACCCAGGCTGGGGCTTCATCTACGTGGGGGGGACCACAATCGACTCCTTCGTACCCTCCACCGCAGGGTCCCCGGGCGCCGATCCCGCTGCCCTTTCCGATTCCAGGGCGTACGAGTCCTCCTCCCCCACCGCCACCCCGATATCCGCCCGCGGGGCCCCCGGGCAGCTCGTCCCGCAGCCGCGGCGACGATCGCCTCAACGTGGCTGCGCTCCGTGACATCACCGACGAGAGCGGGGGCCGGACGGAAATCGTACGGTATGCGCGCGACGTCGACCCGGCGACGAGCAGCATCGCCGATGAACTGAGCCGGCAGTACTATCTGGGCTACTCGTCGCAGGGACGCAAGGACGGCCAGTGGCACACGATTCGCGTCGAGTTGCGGAACGGTCGCGATCTGGTTCGCGCGCGAAAGGGATACGTGGCCCTGCCCTGAGCTCGTCGAAGGGCCTGCCCTGAGCGTGTTGAAGGGTCTCGCAATTTTCCGCGAGCAGTCGCAGGACCCTGACGCCGCGGTCGTTCTGACGACTGAAGTATCATCGGCCAGTGCAAACAGGTGCGCAAATCTATGCGACCGCCGTAGGGCTGAGCGTGCTCGGCAGCCTCGGCGGCCTGCTGACGGCCTCCACGTTCCTGCTGCTCGGCGATCACCTGCGCGTCAAGCTCGTTCCGTGGCTGATCAGCTACGCCGTGGGCACATTGCTCGGCGTGGCGCTGCTCGCGCTCCTCCCCGAGGCGCTCGAACACATCCCGCCGACGCAAGCGCTCGGGACGCTCCTTGCCGGCGTGCTGACGTTCTTTCTGCTGGAGAAGCTCGTGTTGTGGAGGCACTGCCACGACACGCACGAGTGCGAGGTCCACACGAGTAGCGCCGCGTCGCTGGTGATCGTCGGTGACGCGTTTCACACCTTCGTCGACGGGGCGGTGATCGCGGCGGCGGTGATCACCTCAGTGCCCCTCGGCATCACGACGGCCCTCGCAGTTGCCGCGCACGAGATTCCGCAGGAAGTCGGCGACGTCGCCATCCTGCTGCGCGCTGGATTCTCGAAGCTCCGCGCGTTCACGCTGAACCTGCTGTCTGGCATCGGCGGGATCCTCGGCGCGATTGCGATGCTCTTCGCGTCGCAGTCGATTCCCAACCTGCTCCCCTACGTGCTGTCGTTCGCGGCGGGCAATTTTCTCTACGTGGCGATGGCCGACCTCATCCCCGACCTGCATCGCGGCGGCATCGGCGGCGGACCGTTTCGGCAGCTCCTCATGATCGTGGCCGGGGTGGCGACGATATCGCTGCTCTAGACTTACCCGAGGGGCTTCGCCCCTCGGACTCCCCTGCACGCGCCCTCACGCGCCGCTTCGCCGGCGCGCTCCGGTCGCGTGGCTCGCTCGCACGGCTCGCTCGCTCCTTGGAACGAGCGTCAGGTTTACGAGATGGCCTCTAGACTCGGCAGTCGACTGTCCTCTCCCCTGTCCCCTTTTTGGGTGATTCCGGCCCGCGGTTCCTGCATTTATCGGCCGATCCTGCTGGCACCGGCTTTGCCTCTTCCTGGGAAGGCGCTGCAGAGGACGAAAGGATCGGATTTCAATGAAGGGCAAATGGTTCGGCACGCTGATTCTGGCAATTCTGGCCTGGTCGGCAACCCCGGCGGTAGCGGCGGCTCAGGACTCGAAGGACCTGGGGATCGCGCTCGCGATCTCGCATCAGATTGAGCGCTATCCGCAGTTCACCATCTTCGACTACGTCAGCGGCACGGTCGACAACGGCATCGTGACCCTGACCGGCAAGGTCACGATGCCGTACAAGAAGAACGACATCGCCAGGAGGGCCGGAGAGGTCTCCGGTGTTAAAGAGGTGCTCAACCGCATCGACGTTCTTCCCGTGTCGATTTACGACGATCAGCTTCGGCGCCGGATCGCCCGCGCCATCTACGGCAACTCGGCGTTCTGGCAATACGGAGCGATGGCCAACCCGCCAATTCACATCATCGTGGAAGGCGGACACGTGACGCTGACCGGCGTGGTGAACAGCAACGTCGATCGGATGCTGGCCCGGTCGCTCGCCATCGGCTTCGGCGAGTTCTCGGTAACGAACGAATTGCGCACGGACGCGGAGATGCGCAGTAATTGACTGGCTACGCCGGTTCCTCTTCCTTCGCGCCCTTGCGCATCGTCAGCCAAATGAGCACGCCGATGAGCAGGACTGCGGCGGCGAAGGCGCCGGCAAAAAGCCACAGCGTACGGTAAAGAATCGACTGACGGTCCATCTTCAACTCGATTGAGATGGGCCGTCCGTCGAGACGGTCGGTCAGGTGCTGCTCCCACGACAAAATGTTCCCCCGCGCGATGTCGCTCGTCTCGTTAGTCTCGAGGTCGCGGGCGTTGTGATAGACGATGCGGCTCGGCAAGTGGAGACGAAAGGCGACGAGTTCGCCCCCAGTCCAGCCGAAGTTCTGCAACGTGCCCGGCCGCATGGCGGATCCGGCAATGTTCTGCCGATAGACGACGACCCCGTCGATCTCGGCCAGCTCATACGTGGACCAGGAGAAGGGAGGGGCGGCGGTCAGTTTGCGGATATCCGCGACGCGAACGCGCACCTGCACGAAGCGGCGCCCCCTTCGACGCCACTGGCTGACGCGCGTGACGTCGGTGAGCGGCGACGCGTAGACGGAGCGAACTTTATCGCGATCGAGGCGCGCCGCGGGATCTAACGGAAGGTCGAGCCCGCGCAGCGTGACGAGGGCGGGAATCGACGCGTTGATGATCAGCTCGGCCGAGCCGTCGAGCGAGAGGTAGACGTCTTCCTCGTACTCGTAGACCTTCCCGAAAAGCCCGCCACCACAGGCAGCAGCGGCTGCCGACAGCACCAACGCAACGAGGACGGCTGCCACGCCCAGCGGCGTGACCGGACATGACAGGCTTCTTGCCGGAGCCGACGACATTCCTCGAATGATATACTCGTTTTCTCGCGGCTTTTTCCCGCCCATCTCTGATTCGATGTCCACGCCTGCGCGCGTTTTTCTGATCGACGGCAGCTCGCAGATGTATCGCGCGTATCACGCGATGCGCGGTGGGGGCCTGACCGGGCCCGCCGGCAAGTCGACCCACGCGGTCTACATCTTCGTGACGATGTTGCGCAAGCTCATCGCCGATCATTCGCCGCAGTACATCGCCGCGTCGTTCGACCTCGCCGGCCCGACGTTCCGGTCCGAGATGGCGACCGACTACAAAGCCAACCGTGCGCCGATGCCGCCGGATCTCGCCGAACAGATTCCGTGGGTCCACGAGGCGTGTGAAGCCCTCGGCGTTCCGATCCTGACCTTCGCGCGCTTCGAAGCCGACGACGTGATCGGCACTCTGGCCGAACGGGCCGTCGAGGCCGGGTTCGAGGTCGCCATCGTCACCGGCGACAAGGATTTCTTTCAGCTGGTGCATGACGGCATCAAGGTTTACAACCCGAAAGACGACGGCACCTGGTTCGACGCCGATGCGGTGAAGGAGAAGTTCGGCGTCACGCCGGCCCAGGTCCTCGACATGGTCGCGTTGATGGGCGACTCAATCGACAACATCAAGGGCGTTCCCGGGATCGGCGAGAAGGGCGCGAGCGATCTGATCGCGACCTACGGCTCGCTCGAAGCGCTCCTGGCGCATGCGTCCGACGTCAGCAACAAGCGATACCGCGAAGGCCTGCAGAACCATGCCGAGGACGCCCGGCAAAGCCGCGAACTGGCGAGGATCCGCACCGACGTCCCGGTGCCGTTCGACCCCGATGCGGTGAGGTATCGCGGCGCTTCGCGCGAACGGTGCTTTGAGCTCTTCACGCGCCTCGGGTTCCGTTCGCTCGTCCTCGAGTTCGCGCCGACCGCCGCAACCATCGGCAAGGACTACGCGACGGTGGAGTCGCTGGACGGCCTGCGCGCGCTTGTCGGTGAACTGACGCGCGCGGAACGGTTCGGCCTGCGCGTCCTGGCCGACTCGCCCGCGGCGATGGGCGCAGGGATCGTGGGACTGTCGTTTTCCACCGCTCCGCGCCATGCCCGCTATGTGCCGCTGGCGCGGCTGCGACTGGACGAGGGGCTTTTTTCGTCGCTCGGCGAGGGCGCGGACGGCGACCAACGGCCGGGCGTCGACCGCGACGCGGCGCTCGCGGTCCTGAAACCGCTGCTCGAAGATGAATCGATCCGAAAGGTCGGGCACGACCTCAAGTTCGATGCGATCGTGCTCGCGCAGCACGGCGTCACACTGCGAGGACTCGACACCGATGTGATGATCGCGAGCTACTTGCTCGAGGCCAACTACGCACATCCGCTCGAGGATCTGGCGATCGAGCACATCGGCTACAAGGCGCTTCGCGAAGAAGACGTCTGCGGGCGCGGCGCCAAGGCCGCTTCGTTCGCCGACATCCCGGTCGAACGCGCGCTCGACTACGCCGGCGAGCGTGCCGATGTCGCGCTGCAGCTGTCGACAACGCTGCAGGATCTTCTGAAGAAAGACGACCTGCAGCGTGTGTACGACGAGCTCGAGCAGCCGCTCATCCCTGTGCTCGTGGCGATCGAGCGCGCCGGCGTACGGATCGACACGGCGGCGCTCGGAGCGCAGGCCGAGCGCGTCGATCAGGAGCTGTCGCGCCTCGCCGCGAACATCTTCGAGCTCGCGGGCGAAGAGTTCAACATCAACTCGCCCAAGAAGCTGTCGGAGATCCTCTTCGACCGGCTGGGCATGCGCACCGAGACGATCCGGAGAACGACCAAGACCAAGGCGCAATCGACCGCGTTCGAAGTGCTGGAAGAGCTGGCGCTGACGCACGAGCTGCCCAGGCTCATCCTCGAGTGGCGCAGCCTGCAGAAGCTCAAGGGCACCTACATCGACGCGCTGCCGGCGCTCGTCCATCCCGGTACGGGCCGCGTGCACACGTGTTTCAACCAGGCAGTGGCAGCGACCGGCCGCCTGAGCAGCAGCGATCCCAACCTCCAGAACATTCCCATCCGGACCGACATCGGCCGCGAGATCCGGCGCGCCTTTGTGGCCGAGCGCGGCCACGTCCTGATTTCGGCCGACTACTCGCAGATCGAACTGCGCGTCCTCGCCCACCTGGCGGGCGAGCAGACGCTCGTCGACGCGTTCCGCAACGGCGAGGACATCCACGACCGCACCGCGCTCAAGGTGTTCGGCGCCACGAGCGGCCTCAACGCCCACGAGCTGCGCCGGCGCGCGAAGATCATCAACTACGCGCTGCTCTACGGAAAGCAGGCGTTCACGCTCGCCAAAGACATCGGCGTGTCCAGGCAGGAAGCGCAGGCGTTTATCGACGCCTATTTCGCCGGCTTCACGGCGGTCAGATCGTTCCTCGATAACATCCTGGTCCAAGCCAGGGAAACCGGGGTCGTCAAGACGATGTTCGGCCGGCGACGGCTGGTGCCAGACGTCAACACCCGCAACTTTCAGATGCGCGGCGAGGCCGAGCGCAAGGCGGTGAACTTTCCCATCCAGGGGACGGCAGCCGACATTCTCAAGCGCGCGATGATCGACGTCCATGCGGCGCTTGGGCGCATCGCCGGCGGACGGGCGCGCATGATCCTGACCGTGCACGACGAGCTCCTGTTCGAGACGCCGAAGGAAGCCGCCGAGGAAACGGCGGCCGCGGTCCGCGAGCTCATGGAGCAGGCGGTCACGCTGAACGTTCCGCTGGAGGTTGATGTGGGGATCGGGGAGAACTGGAAGGAAGCTAAATAGAACTGCAGTTCTACTTGCTCCAGATCTTTTTGAAGGCCTCCCACTCGGCCGTCATCGCGGCCTGGGCCTCCTTGGGATCGCCTTTGTGGGCAAGCTTGGCGGCCCGTTCGGGGATGACGGCCTGCGTCATGAGCCGATCGAGGTCCGCGCGGAGAGCGGTGCCGCGATCGTCGGCCAGCGCCGCGCGCAGCCAGCCGGCAAGGGCCGCGTGCCAGGCCCGTTCGATATCGCCGCTGGCCCTGGCCGCCGCCGCGAGCCAGTAGCCGGCAGCTGTCGACCCTGGGTACTCCGCGATTTCTTCCGTCATGCGTTCGAGGACACGTCCGTAGATCGCGGGACGCTCCTCCGGATGCCGGGCCTGCGCCTGCCGATCGACAGAGGTGGCCCACCAGTCGAGCACGCGCTCGTGCGCTGGAGTACCGAGCAGCGCCGAGCGCTGTCGCACGGATTCGAAGAGCTGAGCCGCAGCGCCGTACCGCTCCTCGAAGTAGAGCGCCTCGGCGAGTCCGATGGTCAGCTCGACGCGCTCGGCGGCGTCGAGCGGAGCCGTATCGACCATGCGAAGCGACTCACGCGCCATCGTCAGATCGCGCTGGTCGGCGGACTGGCGAAAACGCTCGAGCTGAATTCGACCGAGGACGACGCGCGCGGCGTCGGTGCGGGAAGGGATGGCGGCGGCCTCGCGCGCGAGCCGCTCGGCCGATTCGTACTGTCCGAGATTGTAGAGGCGCCGAGCTTCGGTCAACGGGTCTGCCGCAGCGACCGGCCCGGCAATCGCCAGCAGCAGGAAGGCGACGACATACGGGCGCATGGTGGGATGGTAGCACATGAGTGGCCCGCCCTAACCCCATAATATTCAGTCACTTAATCGCTTCGGACGAGCGTTGGTGCTACAATCCGTAGGCGATGGTGGAGCCGACCATCGTTCCGCGGGCCGCGCACACGATATCGCGCAGAGACATCGATTCCGGTGCCCTCAAAGTCCTCTATCAACTCCACGAGCACAACTTCGTCGCCTATCTCGTCGGCGGCAGCGTGCGCGACCTGTTGCTCGGGCGACGGCCGAAGGACTTCGACATCGGTACCTCCGCGCACCCGCACCAGGTCAAGAAGCTCTTTCGCAACTGCTGGATCATCGGACGGCGGTTCCGGCTTGCTCACGTCAAGTTCGGGACCAAAACGATCGAGGTCGCGACGTTCCGGCGGCTGGTCGAGCCGCACGAACTGACACCGGAGATCGAGCAGGCGGCGATCCCGCCCGACGAAGGAGCCTCTGCCGCCGATGTGACTGGACCTCCGGCCGACGGCGGCCGCGCGGCTCACCACGCCGAGCGATCGCGCCTCATCCATCGCGACAACACCTACGGCACACCCGAAGAGGACGCGTTCCGCCGCGACTTCACGGTGAATGCGCTCTTCTACGACATCGGTACGTTCGCCATCATCGACTACGTCGGCGGGCTCGAAGATCTCGATCGGCGGCTGATTCGCTGTATCGGCGACCCATCGGTGCGGTTCATCGAAGATCCGGTGCGCATGCTGCGCGCGGTCGTGCTCGCCGCACGCCTGCAGTTCACGATTGACGACCCCATCCTCGAGGCGATCACGGTTCACCGGCACGAGATCGCGCGGAGCGCGCCGGCGCGGCTGATGGAAGAGTTTTACAAGATTCTGCGCTCGGGCCACGCGGAAGAGGCGATGCGGCAGCTGCGCGCCACCGGGCTGATGAAGGAAATCACCTCGGAACTCGCAGCGGCTCCCGAGGCGCTGTGGCGATCGATTGCGGCGCTCGATCGCTACCGTAACCAATTCGCCTCGTCACCCGAATCGCTGACCAATGCGATCCTGGCCGGGACGCTGCTCCATCCGATGGGCCTGATTCGTCGCCAGCGCTTCTCCGCCGATCCACTCGAGCGCAAGGTGGAGCTCGGGATGCTCCCGATCGCCAGGCGCGATGTCGAACGCCTGCAGCAGATCATCGCTATCCAGCCGAAACTCGTCGACATCGAAGCCCCGATGCGGGCGCAGCGAGGCCTGCTCCACCGCGCGATTCTCGACGAAGCGCTCACCTGGCTCGAGGTCCACGGCGATCGGCCTGATGCCGTCGCGCATTGGCGCGAGCTCAAGGCCCAGTCGGCAAGCCAGCCGCCTCACGCGGCCGATGGTGCCATCGAAACGGCCGCAGACGCGCCCTTCCGGCGGCGCCGGCGGCGCAGACGGCGGCGCGGCAACTACGGCGCGAGGTCCTAAGAAAAATTTCCGCAACTCATCCGGGAAGCTGCGCCGCTGAAGAGGGGTCTCGTCACGACGTGTCAATGATGCCATCTCAGCCCCTCAGCTCTTCCATCTCGGCAACCATCTGGTCCAGTTTCGTGAACACGCTGCGATAGACGGTGTTCACATCGAAGTCGAAGATGATTCCGCCAAGGAGTTCTACGACGATCGCCAGCGCGACGATGCCTGCGATCAGGACCAGCGGGACGCCATTGATCAGAACGGTGTCGGGATTGCTCTCGACGATGAGGCGGATCACCAGCTGGCCACTCGCCGATGCCCCTATCCCGATCGCCATCGCGAGGAACGTCACGGCATAGAGGTGCCGCTGCACGCTCCTCGACCGAGCCATACGATCCTTCAACCACCGCTGGAACGCCTTGAGATACTGGTAGCTGTCAAGGCTGCTGTCCGGCGCGTCGAACTTCGTGATGTACAGTCGCCGGACGACGAGCAGCCCCACCCATGCCGTACAGATGATCGCGCCCGTGTACGGGATGCCAACCGCGCTGAGAAGAACCCACATGATCGGCGCCCCGATTACGATCGCGATCTCGTTGACTTTTTGCATGCGCTGGATCCGGTCGACGATGTGACTCGACTTCCGCGTGTAGAGGTCGTTGACCTTCGGTGCCACCAGCGCGTCCGGGTTCAAGAATCCTTCACGCCACGTCGCTTCTATGGTCTTTCTCATCGAGTAGCCTCCTGAGGCGGTCCTTTATCCTGTTGATGCGCACGCCGATGTTGTTGGGATTGGTGCCGATGATCTCGCTGATCTCCCCGTACGACTTCTCGTCCAGATAGAGCAGGATCACCGCCCTGTCCACTTCCGACAGCTGCCGAATCGCGTCGTACAACCGATTGAGAGACTCGTCTGCGAACGCCCGACTGTCTTCCACGAGCTCGGGAGGAACGGAGTCGGACGCGAAGATCCGACGGTTGCGCTTGTGTGTCTTGAGGAGGGTCATGCAGACGTTCAACGACACGCGATAGATCCATGTGGACCAGGCCGCCCGTTCGCCGAAGGTGCGGTGACTGCGCCAGATCTGCAGGCACACTTCCTGGTAGTAGTCTTCGAAGTCCTCCTGCGTGTTCGTGTAGGCCCTGCAGATCTTGATGATGATTGGGGCGAACGGCAGGATCGACGTGGCGTAGAAGTCGCTGCTCACTGATACAGGCTCTTTACAGGGTTAGTGGGCCAGAATTGGGAACCCTTACACCTAGAGACGACGTTGGGGGAGGCCGGAGGCGAACGCGACATCGGGCACGTCACGACGACTTGCGCTGTGGAAGTTCGATACTGCGATTTGGATGGGCCTGCAAGTTGTTGACTAGCGGTACGTTAGGAGCTGGCTCGGCGCATTGGACGATTTCACATAACGCAATCAGAACCGCGCGGATGTGCCGCGTGAGGAAAGGAAGTGGTATGGCTAGGCTCGTGTTCGGAATGAACCAGTCCCTGGACGGCTACGTCGACCATATGGCGTTTGCGCCGAGCCCCACGCTCTTCCGCCACTTCATCGAGGAGGCTCAGGGGCAGGCGGGCAGTGTCTACGGTCGCCACATGTATGAGGTCATGCGTTACTGGGAGGACGATCATCCTGAATGGGATGCAGAGGAACACGCCTTCGCGGCGGCGTGGCGGAACCAGCCGAAATGGGTCGTCTCGCGCTCGTTGAAGTCGGTCGGCCCCAACGCCAGGCTTGTTGAGGATGATCTGGAGGGCGCGATCCGCGAGCTGAAGGCCGAGCGCGACGGGGAGATCGAAGTGGCTGGCCCGGACTTGGCGCGAAGCCTGACCGAACTTGGCCTGATCGATGAGTATCGAATCTACCTGCACCCCGTCGTGCTTGGTCACGGCAAGCCATATTTCGCCGGGCCCCGGCCGCCGCTCCGCCTTATGGCTAATGATCGGATTGGCGAGGATGTGATCAGGTTGGCCTACGTTCCTGCTTAATCTCGCGACTCGCCGGATGGAAATCGCCGCTGAAGTCTGGTCGCGGACGAACCGCCAGATTCGCGCATGGCAAGCCACACGTTACTCCGTTCGTAACGCGATCGTCGGTTCAATGTTGAGCGCGCGGCGTGTCGGCACCACGCAACCCAGGAGGCAGACGCCCAGCATGACGATCCCGTAGCCAATGATCATGGCCATTCCCCGGAGGGTGAGCTCGCTCTCCGAACCCGGGAGCTCGGTGTTTTGCATCAGCGTGGCAGCGGTGAAAATGATCGCGGTGCCGATGACGATGCCACTCGTTACTTGCAACAAGGGACGGCGGAAAGTGGCGACGACGACACGCTGGCGGCTGGCGCCGAGGGCCACGCGCAAACCAATCTCACGCGTTCGCCGGGCGACGGTAAACGACAACACGGCGTAGATCCCGGCCAGCGACAATACCAGGGCGACGCCGGACAACACGACCGTGATGCGCAGCCACAACCCCATCACCCACAGGACGTCGTTGTTGGCCTCGTTGACGCGCTGCACGGCGACGAGCCGCAAGGATGGGTCGACGGCCGTGGCAGCGTCGCGCACCTGCGGCGCGAGCGTCATCGGATCGCCACCGCGCACATGCACCATCATTTGAATCTGATCGAACAGATCCGGCGTGCCTGGAAGGTAGAACCCTGCGGCGCGCCCGGCCGTGGTCGGCGCTCCGACCCCGAGCTCGCGCACGACGCCGATCACTTCATACCAGTCACCCGCTCCCGCGGGATCGTCCGGATTCCCCGGCCCCCAGCGCCGTGAGGACGGCCCAGGGTAGCGGAAGCGCACCTGCTGACCAACCGCATTGCGGCCCTGCAGGATCTGATCGACGAAGCCCTGATCGACGATCGCCACGCGCGTACCGGGGACGGCGTCTGCAGTGGTGAACCCGCGGCCGGCAAGAACCGGCGCGGCCAGTACCTCGAAGTACGATGGATCGACGGCCGCGATGGTGGCCTGGCGCAAGGGCGGCTCCGCGTTCGCGCCGCCCGCTAACGCCGATGCGCCGCCATCCGACTTCGCTGAAGCTACGTCGGACAAGTCGAGGTCGTAGCCCATCTCGATGATTTTCCCCGGGTGATCTGTCGTCGGTAAGTCCTCCGCGAACGTCACGCCAGCCACGCCGGGCTGCGCGGCCACCCTCTGGCGAAGCTCTTCGAGCGTGGCGGCCAGCCGCGCGTTGCGCTCGAGCGTGGCGGCGTCGACGTTCGAGCCGCCATCGACCGGGTAATCCCGCTCGATTTGCACGGCGAGGTATTGGTCGGTTGCGAATCCGGGATCGAAGTCCTGGATGCGACGCAAGAGAAACTGTTCCATGTAAACGACCGCAGGGAAGATCACCGTGGCCGCGACCTGTGCGACGATCACCACGGTCCATACGCCGCCGAACTGCAGGCCGCCGCTGCCGGCCGTGGTCTGCTTGAGCCGATCGCCCATGCCGCGCGTGATTTTCAGCGCCGGCATGATGCCGGCGACGGCGGCGCCCGCCACCGTCAGCACGATCGCGACGGCGAACGTGCGCGGGGACAGGCTGAGATCGAACCAGAACGGAAGGCGGCCCATGTTGGCCTCGAGAAACGCCGTGCCCCAGGTGCGAAGCGCAAAGCCGGCAGCGGTCACGCCGACGATCGCCGCGACACCGCCCAGGACCAGCGCCTCAGCGAACATCTGCACCACGATGCGCCCGCGGCTGGCGCCGAGCGCCGTCCGAACCACCAGATCGGCTTCACGCGATGCCGCACGCGCAAATAGCAGCAGGCCGACGTTGCCGCAGATCAGGATCACCAGCACGACCATGAAAGAGTAGACCGCGTACATGACCGGCTGGTCTCCTGGTTCACCAGGCGAGGCGATCATCGCGTAGGGCCGCACGCGAGGCTCGAGATGCTGATGCGTGGCCGGAAACTCCGTGGCGGCGCGCCGGCCGGCCGTCGTCAACTCCGCTTGCGCTGTTTGGATGGTTGCGCCGGGGGCGAGCAGGGCAAAGACGGTAAGTGCGGGGCCGGAACGTGGCTGTTGATCGAGAACAGCGGTCTTGAGCGGCAGCCACACGTCGTGCGAGACCGGAAATTCGAAGCCCTCGCGCATGACCCCAACCACCGTGGCGTGCTCGTTTCCGAGCTGCACGTCGCGTCCGAGCACGTGTGGATCGCTGCCAAACCGCGTGCGCCACACGTCGTAGCCGATGACCGCCACGGCAGGCGCGGCGGGTTCTGCGTCGGCTTCGACCAGCACCCGGCCCATGAGCGGCTCGCCGTCGGCGACCCGGAATCCCGAGACGCTCATCTCCGCAACCTTGACGGGCCGCACATCGCCGGCGGAGACGATCAGGTTGCGGCTCGAATCACGCCAGGCGCCGACGTCGGTGAGCGATCGCAGCGACTGCCGCCACTCGAGGAAGTCGTGCAGGACCTTTTCCTCTTGAACGTTCGCCGCCACGTCCATGCTGCGAATGTCGACCAGCCGCGCGCCCTCCGGAAGCGGCAGGGTGGGATGGACGAACAGGCCGACGACCTGGAAGATGACGATGCCCACCCAGATCGCGAAGGCCATCGCCAGGCCGCCCACCATCGTGAGGCCCGGATACTTCACGAGCATGCGGCCGCCGATTTTCAGGTCGAACACGAGCGCCGCGAGGCCGGGCAGGCCGCGGCGATCGCGATGGGCTTCCCTGGCGCCGGCTACACTGCCGATCCGGACGAGCGCCTGGCGGCGCGCTTCGTCTGGTGCCATGCCGGCGCGGATGTTGTCGGCCGTGTGCAGATCGATGTGGCTTTGCAGTTCGTCGGCGAAGCTCCGCTCGCCGGCGCCGGGCCGAACGAAGCCGGCGATTCTCGACCACCACGCGCGCAGCGCTCGCACACCGTAGCCTTGGCGAAGGCGTGTTCTCATGGCAGCGTGTCCTTCCCTAGTCTTCGCTCGCCGCCAGGAAGCGCGTCATGATCGCGGACGTCTCGGCCCACTGCCGCGTATCGGGCTCGATCTGCATCCGGCCGGCCTTGGTGAGCTTGTAGAACTTGGCCTTGCGATTGTTGTCGGACAGACCCCACGCGGAGCTGATCAGCCCTTCCTGCTCCAGCTTGAGCAGTGCCGGATAGAGCGTGCCGTAGTTAATCGACAGCTTCCCTTCGCTCGTCTGCTCGATGCGGCGGGCAATGCCGTAGCCGTGCTGTTCGCCCATGGTCAGCAGGGTGTGCAGCACCATCAAAGACAAGCGTGCCCTGCCACACCGAGTTCCTGTCGAGTTGCGTCATACCTATGGCCTTCCCATACGAATGATACGGTTCGTCCTATGGGATTGCAATAAGAATAGACGGATCGCCGCGGCTGGTCACCTGGGGGGAACGAGCCACACGCACAGGTCGCTGGCACCGTTGGGAACGCACACGAGCGCCGGCGGCGCTCCGGATGGTCGCCCGGCATGGAATTCCAACAGGCCGTCCCGGCGATCGGAGGGGTGCCATCGTTCACCGAAGAAGTTCAACCACACGCGGTCCACTGAGAATGCAACGCCTGCCTTGTGCAGCTGCAGCAGGACAGCCGAGGCGGCATAGAAGAGTTCGGGCGAACCCGTCTGGATCGCGACGTGCGGTCGATGGACGCCGGACTCGAGCAGCCCCGCCCTCACGGCGTCGCTGACCGATCGGGCTGGCTGGAACTGGCTATCTTGCACGAGCGGCCGGCCGACCAGGGCGACGGGGATTGCCAGGCCGACTGCAAGGATCAACGCGCCTTGGTCGCGGCCGATCGGGAGTGCCAGACCACGAGACGCCAGCACAGGGCCTATCGCCGCCAGGGAGCCAATCACGCCGACCATCGAGATCCATGCAGTCACATATGGTCGGATCTCGCCCGACACGCGCGTCGTGGCCAGCACGGCCACGATCGTACACGCGAGGCACACGCACGCGAGCGCACGGAAGAACGAGGGTTCGCGCAGACGAACCGACCAGAAGGCCAGCAGGCCAATCTGGCCCAACGCGAAAGCGCCGCCCACGGCTTGGCGCCATCCTTCAAGAGGCTGGTACGGGGCGTACCACGGCAGGGTTCCGAACAGGATATACGACCACGGCCAGGCAATCTCGCGCGTCACGATCGCCAACGCATCGCCCAATGTGTGACCGGCGGATTCCCCGCTGAAGAATCGCAGGATGAGGCTCATGTTGCCGGGGTCTCGGGTCATCTGCTCGACCAGCGGCATCGTCCATAGCGCAGCGAGTGTAGCAACGGTGAGAATCATCGCAAGGTGTGGCGATGTCGCGACATCGCCGTCACGCCGGCGGAGTCGGAGCCACAGCGCGCCCGAGGTGAGCGCCCCCGCCGCCACGCAGGGCAGATAGCCTACATGCGTCTGTACCAGGAATGAACCGAGGCCGGCCACGATGGGAAGGACTATGGTCCTCCCGCATGCCAGGCCTGCGCACAAGATCAAGAACAGACAGAGAGGCAGGATCGTGACCGCCGGGTTCCAGATGTTGTAGAGAAAGCCCGGGCCAAGGTACAGACCGTAAACAAGAAATAGTGCCAAGGCGAATATCGGAACGGTCGCCTGATCGGCCCATCGACGGAGACACGCCACGACGCCGAGCAGCGCCGCCCAGTTGAAGATGAGAACGGCCACGGGCAAGCTCGCTGAGCTCGCGCCGGAGGCCCCGTAGAGCGGCGCCTGCAAGTAAAAGTATGCGGGCCCCGGATGTCGCCATCCAAAGCGCGAATACGGGCCGAGCAGTTGCGTCCCTCGCAGCGCTTCGCCGGTCGAGAGCTCCAGCAGCGCAAAGTCCGATGCCGGCGAGGCGTTTCGCATGCCGTCGATGATGCGAGATGCGGGCATGATGACCGGAAGGACCGCGAGGCCTACCAGGATCGCCAGCACCGCGACCGGGTGCCTACCTGCCGGCGAAGGCATGGAGGAGCCCGAGGTCAGGGATGCGCCCCACAAATGTCACGCGTGTGGAAGCCACTCTCGACGCCCTCTCTTGCGAAGGGCCGACCGCCACCAGATGGTCAGAATTGCCCCACAGAGGCCCGCCGCGGACAACGTCCGGGTTTCATCTTTCCCTGCTCCTATGGAGGCGCTCACTATTCCTACGACTGGATGCCTATGAGTGACGTAACGCGATGAGGGGATCCACCGCGCTGGCGCGGCGGGCTGTCACGTAGCAGGCCGCGAGCGCTGTGAGCAGGAGGACCAGACCGGTGACGAGGACCACGGGCACACTCAGTGCACCCGTGCCGAAGAGCATGCTTTGCATGGTGCGACCGAGTGCATACGCCCCCACGAGGCCCAAGACCAGGCCGCCTGTCGCGAGCGTCGCGCCCTCTCGCAGGATCTGAAGTCGCACCTGGTTGTGTCTGGCACCGAGCGCCATCCGAAGCCCGATCTCCACCGTCCGCTGCGTGACCGTGAAGGCCATCACCCCATAAATGCCAAGTGTGGCCAACAGCAAGGCGAGGGCCGCAAGCCCACCATACAGCAGGATGTTGAAGCGGTCGGGCGCCAAACGCTCTCCCACGACCTGCTCCATCGTACGAACGCTCACAAGCGGCAGCGACGGGTCAACGGCGCGCACCGCCGCCGCCAGGCTCGATTGCAGGTGCTCAGGACTGGTCGTCGTCCGCACGGCCACCATGCCCTGTGGCGACGGGCTCTGTGCGAAGGGGAGGTAGATCTGCGGTGACTTGGGCTCACCGAACGGCTCGACATTGCTGACATCGCGGAAGACTCCCACGATGTGCCACTCCCCACCCGCATCGGGCGCAGGCCCGCTGAGGCTTCCTCCCGCCAATGTTCGATTCCCAGGCACGATGTCGTCCATCACGACACGCTGGCCCACAGGATCCCGGCCGTCCAGGAAGAGCCTCACGAATCGTTCGTTGACCACGGCGACGCCTTGGGCACTCATGCCATCACGATCGTTCAGCGCACGACCTTGCTGCATCCGGACCCCGAAGGTCTCGAAGTATTCGGGCGTCACTCGCTGGACCCCCACGCTTGGCCGTGACGAGCGCGCATCCTCGGGCTGTCCGACCACGCTGAACTGCCGGGAGACGCCAAAACCCAGCAGCGGAAGGCCCGAGCTGACGCTGGCCTTCGCAACGCCGGGAACGGCCTGCAACTTCTCGAGCACCTGCCGGTAGAAACTATCGATTTCCTCGGCGGAGGAGAAGCGCTTCTGGTTCACCGGCAACCCAAACGTCAGAATGTGATCCGTGCGCACGCCCAGATCGACCCGCGTGCGGTTCCAGAAGCTCAGCATCGTCAGGCCTGCCCCACCGAGCAACGTGACGGCGAGCGCGAGCTCCACGACGACAAGTGCGTACAGGAGACGGCGACGGCCGCGCCCGATCTCGCTCGGCCCCGACTGTTTCAGCGTGTCATTGAAATTCGTCCGACTAGCCTGCCAGGCCTGGACCGAGCCGCTCAGCGCGCCGGCGATCATCGTCGCCCCGAGCGCGAACAGCAACACCGGCAGATTCAGTTTCGGGTCGACTGTCGACGCCAGGGTAAAGGGTGGCAACATCACGAGGATGCCCTCGAGAATCCACGCGCTCGCGAGCACGCCCAATGCACCACCGATCGCGGCGAGGACGACGCCCTCCATCAGCGCTAGGCGCACGAGACGTGCGCGGGTGGCTCCGAGCGCGGCACGGATGGCGGTCTCGCGCTCCCGCGTCACGCCGCGTGAGAGGAGCAGGTTGGCCACGTTCACGCACGCCATCAACACGACGAAGCTGACGGCCGCCAGCAGCGACCACAGAAGCGGCTGGAGCCTCGTTCCCGGGATCATCGTGCGGCTCGAGTTCAGGATCGCCGTATCCAGCGGCACGAGGCGCACCGTCCGCCCGGCGTAGGAGTCTGGGAACTGGCGTGCCAGATCAGCCGCAATGGTGTTCATCTCCTGTTGCGCCTGTTCCACGGTCACGCCCGGCTTCAGCCGGCCGTCGACGATCAAGGGGTGGAGTTGACGATTGGCGATCTCGGCCGGCGTGAACGAGATCGGAATCCAGACGTTGGCCGGCGTACGATCCCAGCTTCCCGGTTCAAGTACACCGACGACGGTATACGGGATCGCATCCATGCGAATGTCACGACCGATGATGCCGCGATCCGCGCCGAAGCGCTCGCGCCAGAGCCGATGGGTCAGGAGCACCACGTGCTGCTTGCCTGGCTGATCCTCATCGGCTCGGAAATCACGCCCAAGGAACATCCGTTCGCTCAGCATGCTATGCCCGCCGGGCGTGACCTGTCGCGCGATGA
Source organism: uncultured Acidobacteriota bacterium (assembly GCA_963839705.1). Lineage (GTDB taxonomy): Bacteria > Acidobacteriota > Vicinamibacteria > Vicinamibacterales > 2-12-FULL-66-21 > DATBJJ01. The sequence goes on along the minus strand of CAWIWL010000012.1, from coordinate 1,350,116 downwards.
CGATCTCCGGCGCGTCGCCGATCGCGAGATTCAGCGTACGGCCCGGCCGGAAGGCCTCCACAGCCTGGAACGATGTGGCTCTTTTTTTCCACTCGAGATACTCGGCCGCTGATGCCCGATCCTGGGCGTTGCCCACCATCGGTGTGATTCTGGCGAGTTGGTCGGGGTTCGCATATGGTAGCGGTGCGAGCACCGTCGCATACACGATGCTGAAGATGGCCGTGTTCGGCCCGATGCCCAGGGCCAGCGCGACGACGGCGGCAGCCGAGAGCCAAGGAGTCCGTTTCAACCCTCGCACCGCGGTTTTGAGCTCAGACCAGAACATGTCGATGTGCCCCCGGAAACGCGCGAGGCTGCAAATGCGTCGCCAGCGAGGAAACCGCGATGGTCGGCGCAACTCCGGAGGGCGGGAGCCTCGAGGTGTTCGACTCCGGGATGCATGCGTCCGGGCGCGAACAGGAATCCCCCCGAGGCTCTCGCCGGGCTTGGGAACTCACCCGACCTACTCGCGCAGGTGATGCAGCGATCGTCGCGCCACGCTGACGAATTCGGCCAGCGTCGCAGACGTGTCTTCTCGACGCCACGCAATGGCCGTTTGCAGAGGATCGGGCGAGGGGCGAAGCGCCCGATAGATCACGCGATCCTGATTGACCTTGCGGGCGGATGCCGGAACCAGCGCAACGCCCGCGCCCGCCGCCACCATCCTGAGGACCATCTGCAGATGATCGACTTCGTAAGGCGCATGAGGGATGAAGCCTGCCTCGCGGCAGGCCCTGAGCACCGCCTCATGAAACATGGGTACGGCGTCGCGCGGCGGCAGGACGAAGGGTTCGTTCGCCAAGGCCGACAACTGGAGGCGTGGTCGCGAGGCGAAGTGGTGCGTTGGTGGTAGTGCCACAACGAACGGCTCGCTGATGACAATCTCGCTGTTCAGCGCGCGGTCGTCAACAGGCGGTCGCACGAAGCCCACATCGAGCTGACCATCGAGGAGCGCCGCGATTTGCGCCGGAACCGACATCGTCCTGGTCTCGACGTGGATGTCCTGATGGTGATCGTGGAAGGTGCTGAGGAGCGCCGCGATATTGAGTTGATCGGTACAGTAACCAATGCCGACTCGCAATTGCCGCGCAGTGGCGCTCCCCATCCGTCTCGCCATCACCGCGGCGTGATCCGCGCGCGCGATGATGTCTCTGGCTTCCTGGAGAAAGAGTCGCCCTGCTTCGGTCACCTCGACGCGGCGATTGGTCCGCCGCAGAAGACTCGTCTGCACCTCGTCCTCGAGCCGCCGAATTTGATGGCTCAAGGACGGCTGTGCGATTCGGAGCCTGGCGGCGGCCCGCCCGAAGTGCAGTGATTCGGCAACGGCGACGAAATACCGCAAGTGTCGCAGTTCCATGAACGAGGTCCTTCCTCTTCGGTCGAGAATAATAGACAAAATCTATCAATAGCAACCTCTCCGGCTATTGGACTCCACCTCCAGTTTTGTCTCAATCTGAATGGCTCGAGGAGGACAGTCATGAGAGTTCTTCTCGTTCGTGGAGTTTGGCCATCGCGGCGCCGAGGTCAGTGTTGGAGGAGGCTCGGTCGCACTCGACATGGCGCCGGGGCTGAAGCTCTCGCTGGGCGAACTGGCCCAGGTTCGCCATCATTCCGTTCTCGCTCACGGCATGGCGGTGCAGGCGATCCGCGCCAAGGGTCAGCCGGGCACCAAGGCCGGCCCCGCCGAGAACATGAACGTCCTCGTCCCGCTGGTGGAAACGCCCGAGGAGATCAAGATCGCTCAAACGGCCACGCGCGAGGTGAACGCGCCGTACCTGACCGTCATGCTCGAAGGCAAGTACACCGACGCCTACCTCAAGCAGGCGGGCAAGGACGCGCCGAAGTTCACTGACGATGATCTGAAGATCATCAGCTCGCCGCTGGACTTCGTCGGCATCAACGTCTACCGGCCGATGAATTACGTGACTGCCTCCGATGATGCGCCCGGCTGGCGGGAGATCCCGTTCAGCAAGTCACACCCGAAGATGACCGCGCGATGGCACACGTTTGATCCCGTAGCGTTGTACTGGGCCCCGAAGTTCGTGCACTCGCTCTGGGGCGCCAAGGAAATCCACATCACCGAGAACGGCTGCGCAACGGAGGACGAGCTGACCGCCGACGGCAAGGTGTTCGACACCGACCGCATCATGTTCCTGCGCGCGTACCTGGAGCAATTGCAGCGCGCGACCGCGGACGGCGTGCCGGTGAAGGGCTACTTTCAGTGGAGCACGATGGACAACTTTGAATGGAACGCCGGGCTGGGCGGGAATCGCTTCGGTCTCGTCTACGTGGATTTCAAGACGCAGAAGCGCACGCCGAAGATGAGCGCGCAGTGGTTCCGCGAAGCGGCGCGCCGGAATGCGGTGGTGTAGCCCGAGGCTGAGCGCTCGGGCTGGACTCGCACTGTCGTGGACGCGCGAAGCGCGTTCACGATTGAGCCCGAGTTCAGGACGAGGACGCCAAATTCGCCTCCGGCGAATTTGGCTCGGGCGACTGGATTCGAACCAGCAACCCCTGCGTCCAAAGCAGCTTACGAGCTCGAGCCGCCAGGCTCGGCGACGAATCGATAGCCGACGCCCCTGACGGTCAGCAGGTGTTTCGGTTTGGATGGATCCTGCTCGATGTAGCGCCTCAGCCGGACGATGAAGTTGTCGATCGCTCGCGTGTCGGTATCCTCGCGCAAACCCCACACCTCTTCCAGCATGGCCTTCCGCGAGACGGCGGTGCCGGCGTGCGTGATCAGGTAGCGCAGGAGGTTCGTCTCCATCAGCGTGAGCGGAAACGCGCGCTCGCCCACGCGCAGCTCCTGGGTCTCGAAGTCGATCGTCCGTCCGGCGAACGAGTATCGGTCCGTCGCCTGGCGCTGCCACTGCGAACGGCGCAGCAGGCCGCCGACGCGCGCCAGCAGGATCGCGAGCTCGGTCGGCTTCGGCAGGTAGTCGTCGGCGCCCGCGGCAAACCCATTCAGCACGTCCTCGGGACGGCCGCGCGCGGTCAGCATCAGGACCGGCACGAATTGCCTGGCCGCTCGCAACTCGGACACGACCGCGAATCCGTCCTTGCCCGGCAGCATCACATCCAGTACGACCAGGTCGAATCGCCGGTCCTGACGGCCGAGCAGCCGCTCGAGCGCGGCCTCGCCGGTGTCCACGACCTCGGCCGCGAAACCTTCAGCCTCGAGGTTGAATCGAAGCCCTTCGGCCAGGTGCAGCTCGTCTTCGACGATGAGCACACGTTGAGGAGACACGCTCATGCTTCGGTTGCCTTCGGCAGCAGCAGAGTGAACGTGCTCCCGCGTCCCTGTCCCTCGCTCTCGGCAAACGCGCGCCCGCCGTGCTTCCTGGCGACCGACCGCACGATGAAGAGGCCGAGGCCGCTGCCCTTCGCGCGGATGGCCACGCTGGCCGGAATGCGATAGAACCTGCGGAAGATCCGCTTGAGCTCGACGGGCGAAATCCCGACGCCGTGGTCGCTCACCTTGACGGCGAGCCGCGCGCCGTCGACCTCCTCGAGCACCACGCGCACCCGCACTTCTCCGGCCGAGGTACTTGATGGCGTTGTCGATCAGGTTCCAGATCGCAGCCTTCAGCTCGTCGGGATCGCCGCTGACCAGGCACGCGCCAGCCGGGACTCGCTGCTCGTATCCCAGGGCGTCGGCGGTCAGGTGGAACCGCGTCCGCGCCAGCTCGACGCATTCCTTCGAGAGAAGGCCGAGGTCGAGGCGGGTCCGCGAAATGCGGCGCCAGCGCGAGCCGGAACTGCCGGCCTGGAGGACCTGCTCGATCGTCTGGAGCAATCGGTCGCTGTCTTCCAGCATGATGCGGTAGAACTCACGCCGCTTCTCGTCGTCCAGCTCCCGGCTCTGAAGAGTCTGCAGGTAGAGGCGAATCGACGCCACCGGAGTCTTGAGCTCGTGGGTGACGGCGTTGATGAAGGAATCGTGCTGCTCGTTCCGCCGGATTTCCCGTACCAGGAAGATGGTGTTGAGCACCATCCCGGCAATGATGGGGATGAAGAGGACGATGCCGAGGACGAGCAGCAGCGCGCGCCCCCAGTTGAGTACGACCCAGCTGATGTTGAGCGTAACGGCGAGCGCCACGAGGCAGATGCCCAGGACGGTGAAGAAGATGACCGACCGACGCCGGCCGCTGATCATGCGAACAGAATAATGCTGATTGAGCTCGGCCGCGACCAACCCGCGACCTGACCAATTCGGGGGCTGGTTCTGGTGTCCAAAAGCAAACGGGAGGTCAGGAGATCAGGAGGTATCTCGAGTTTCTCCTGTTCTCCGGACCTCCTGTACAACCTCGAAGGTTGGGGAAGACTGAGGGTGCCCGCTACGCGGCTTCTTCTACTGGGAGCCGCGTCGCGATCTTCGCGACCTTCACGTCCCAGACCACGCCGAGCGCGTTCAGCGCCTTCAGCGTGATCCAGCTGATGTCGAACTCGTACCACGCCAGGCCATGACGTGCAGAAACGGGATGTGCGTGGTGGTTGTTGTGCCACCCCTCGCCGAACGTGAGGAGCGCGACCCACCAGCTGTTGCGCGAGTCGTCGCGCGTCGCAAACCGCCTGCTGCCCCACATGTGCGTCGCCGAGTTCACGAGCCACGTCCCGTGCAGTCCGAAGACCACTCTGAGGAAGATCCCCCACAGCACCATCGGCCAGCCGCCAATTGCGAGCAGGACGAGACCAAGCGAGGTGAGGGGAACGTAGTGATAGCTGTTCAGCCACCGGTAGAACGGGTCGGCACCGAGGTCGGGCGCGTATCGCGAGGTCAGTTCGGTGTCGTTGTGGTGAGTGTCACCGAAGAGGATCCACCCCATGTGAGCCCAGAACCCGCCGTCGTTCGGCGTGTGCGGATCGCCGTCGCGGTCGGAGTGCTTGTGGTGGACCCGGTGCGTCGCGACCCAGAAAATCGGCCCTCCCTCGAGCGTCAGCGTCCCGCAGACGGCGAGGAAGTATTCGAACGCCTTCGACGTCTTGTAGCCGCGGTGCGTGTGCAGGCGATGGTAGCCGAGGCTGATCCCGAATCCGACCGCCAGCCAGTGCAGCACGAGCGCCACAAGCAGGTTCGTCCAACTGAAAAAGAACAGCGCCACCACGGCCAGTATGTGAAATACCACCATGAAGGATGCCGTGACGATATTCAGAGTGCTGGGCGAATAGGGCGTGCGAGCCGACTGCTCTAGCGTGGTCAACGTGACTCCTTATCAGCGTCGCGGGATCTCCCGCTCGCTGGGGGTTGGGGTGCCACGTCAAGATAGCAGGAGATGGCCCAGCCGTTTGTAAGACTTCTGTACTCCCGTAACAGGTTCATGTAACTGTGTTTACAGCTATTCTGGTAGGCGCCAGCCCAGGACGTTCCTCTCCATACATCCTGCCTCGGATGCCCGACCGCCTCGCCGTCATCGACGCCGATGAGGCGAAGCCGGACGTGAAGCCGACGCTCCTGAAGCTCGACGCTTTCACCGTCAAGGGAAGTCCGGTCGTCTACCTCGTCCGGCAGAGCGCGCTGCTTCGGGGCGCGGTTGAGGGGAGGGCGTTCCACGGCTACGCGCTCGCGTCGGTCATCTGGCACGAGATGGCCCACGCCGAAGGCGCCGACGAGCGCGAGGCGCGTCGGCGGGAGCAGTCGCTCTGGACGACGTTCGTCCGCGACCAGCGCATGGACCAGGTCACAGCGCTCCGCTATCTGAAGGCGCTCGCCACGCGGCCCGACGCGCAGCTCCCCGCATCGCGATAGCACTGCCCCGCTCGCCTCGGACGCTGGCGGAGCGACCAGGGTCGATCAGCGCGACCAGCCGCAGCCCGCCACCGCAACGGGAAACGACAGGACGTTGCGGGGGCCTGCAACCGCCAATGCCGACCGCCTTGTGCGTGGTTGCGGCATGAGTCCGTTCGGCATGTCGCCAGCCACGTATTTCACGTCGGATAGGACCAGGAGCCACCTATGAGGAGACCACCGCCCCTACACCCGAGAGGTACGCCGCGCACGCCCGGCTCGGGCCGGCGGAGAGGGACGCCGAATCGGAAGACCGTCGAGTTGCGCCAGCTGATGGGCGTCCTCGCCGGCGACGTCGATTATCAGCACCGACTGCGCGAGGACTTCCGACGCCGTCGGGTTCACCGGCCGTCGAGACGTTCGTGTGGTCGCACGTCATCGGGAAGCCCACGGAACGGGTTCAGCTCTCCGCCGACGTCACGATGAACCAGAAGCTGGATCAGGAGCGCGAGCTGTTCGTGAATCAGAGGTGACACGGCATTGTGAGTCTTGACCGCCTTCCGGCGATGAACAAAGACGCGCTGCGACAGGCGTTGGGCAAATACCTCACGTCGCAACAACTCGGCGCGCTGGACGTCCGGAGGAGTGCTCCTCGTGAAGCATTTCGATCAGCACATTGAGAGAAGGGGTGAAGCTGACGTCCTGTACGATTTGGTGCCGAGACGGTAGTCTCGGGCGGCGCGACGGCTGTGATGTGGCGTGGAGCCGGCGTCCAAGGACCTCGGCTTACTTTCTCAGTCTCAGATCGACGAGTCGTGTGTCTGCGGGCACGCCGGTGATCGAAAGCTCCTGGTACATCTGGAGAAAGGCTGCCGCCTCTGGGCTCTCGCGCTTCAATTCGCTCCAGCGAGTCGTGACGAAGTAGCGCGCCCCCAGCCGGCGGAGGTTGTCGATCACCGCTGGAGAGACATCCGTCGTTTCGAAGCTCCATCCTTTGAGGTGAGCAAAATAGAGCAGGATGGGCGACATGATGCCGAAGTGGTCCACGACGATCGCGAGGTCATTGTCGTCGGTGATCGCGTCGATGACGCGGCCGGCCTGACGCATCCGCTCTGACACCGCCCTCTCACGCGATTCATAAAAGGTTGCGCGCCCGCCGCTGCTGTAGATGGACGCGATCGCCAGCAGCGCGATGATGACCATGTACGACGGGAGGAGCAATCGGCCGCCTCCAAGATGGCGCTTGAGCCACGCTTCGTCGAAAAGCGGCCACGCGGCGCCGCCGAAGAAGATCGCTGCCACGACCACGAACGGCAACTGGTAATACTCGTGAAGGCGCTGCACATTTTCTGTAAGCAAGAAGAAGACCGTGAGCGATGTCAGCCACACGGTCATCGCACGCCGTCCCGGCGCTTTCCACAAGAACGCGCCGAGCATCGCGCCCACGAGTCCGACCGGCAAGAGCAGGAGGTGATAGAAGCGCAAGAATATCTGCGCGTAAAAATCGGAATCGGACAGAAGCGCCGACGTGCTCCACTTCGAGAACGCGTTCGTCCAGGGCCCGGGACTGACGTAGGCCGGATACATCTTCGCGGGCGTTCCGAGAATGCCCATCGTTAGGCCCGTCCGCTCGAAGACGACGTGGGCTCGCCAGTACCACGCGGCGGTGATCACGAGCGGAACGACACCGGCCAGCCAGACGCGCGGATCTCGAAAGGCGCTCCAGCCGCGCTGGCGGACGAGGAGCGCCACGATGGCCGGCCCGACGAAGACCGCCGGCAGCTTCAGCAGGCACGCGATCGTCAGGGCCGACGCGCCAGTCACCATCCACCGCACCGAACCGCTGCGGCTGAACTCCGCGAAACCCACCAGCGCCAGAACGGTGAAGAACACCATCGGCGTGTCGGGGATGACGATCCGTCCGAAAAAGATCGCCGCTGGCGAAACGGCGATCAGGAACGCGGCCCCTCTCGCCACCGAACGCCTCCCGTCCAGGATGAGCGCGAGCCGGTAGGTCGCCCACACGAGCGCCAGGGAGAACGCGATGATGATGAGGCGTCCTGCGATCTCGTGGGGTCCGACGATCCTGTAGACCACAGCGATCAACGCAGGAATGAGTGGACACTCCGCTTCAAGGTAGCCATGACGGCCGCCCCAATTCACCTCGGGGTCAAAGGGCCAGAACGAGCCTTCGTAGAAGTTGCGCGCCATGGCGAGCGTATCGAGTTGCCGCCAGGCATGCAAGTCGGTGATCGGAGCTGTGAGGTGGAAAAGGCGAAGGCTGGCGGCGAACGCCAGGATCAGCAGGAACGCGACGCGATCGCGATCGACCGCGGTCCGCCTGGCTGCGAGCGGACGGACGGCCTGATCAAGAGCGATGGTCTGGATGGCGTCCTCGGCGATGGGCGAGACGATAGGAAGCATTAGGGCCGTCTCGCGGTCAGTATAACGCTCGTTCTCGGACTCTGCTCAACCCCTTCCGCCGTCGACACAAGCGGGTCTTGCGCCTGAGCGATCTGGCTCGAGCTATGCGATCGGACCTTGGGAAACGGCGAAGGCGCACGCACGCTTTACAACGACAGACGTCGAAGCCGCTCTTGCCGAACTCCTCGGTCCGCAGGCGCACGACCATGACACCTGGGATCTTGATCGCGATGGCTGACGCCCTTCTGGTGCCCGTGGTGCACGCCGTCGCAGACTCTCAGGAACAGATCGAGGCGCTCGCGCGTGGACACGCGGCCTCGGTCTCCTCGTCCACCTCGGTGTCAAGACTCTCCAGCAACGAGCCGGCAAGCGCCGCACGGGCCTCAGTCGGCAAGCTAGTGCGTCCTTCAGGATCTCTGCGGGTTCGAGCTTCGTGGTCTGATTTTACCAGCCCAAGCGGTGCTCAGGCATGCGACAAGAGAATCCTCGGTCGCCTCTCCAATCGCGAACTGCTGACGCCGCGAAGGAGGAGATGATCGCCAACGCAGCCAGGCGCGAGGAGCTGAAATCGAAACTCGCAGCCGCTGACAGCCCCTCCGCCGCTGCTGCACCCTGAGATGGCCGGGCTGTACCGACAAAAGGTCACCGCCCTCGCACAGGCCCTGGAACAACCAGACCCGCACGGAAGCCTCTGAGGCGCTTCGATGCCTCATCGACGCCATCGTCCTGACGCCGAGCCAGGGCGAACTCAAAATCGAGCTGAAAGGGAATATGGCGGGGATGCTGGGGGCGGCCCAAATGCGAAGAGGTCGCCGGAAACGGGCGACCTCTCGCTGCAAATTGTGATGGTTGCGGGGGCGGGATTTGAACCCGCCAGACCTGGGTTGTTGAGCCTCACCCCTACCCGTTCTGGCGCTCGAATTCCTTCATGAACGCGACGAGGGCGTCGACGCCGGCCTCGGGGAAGGCATTGTAAATCGACGCACGGAGGCCGCCGACCGAGCGGTGCCCCTTGAGGCCGTCGAGTCCGGCGGCCGTCGATTCCTTCACGAACTTCTTCTCGAGCTCCTCGCTCGGCAGGCGGAAGGTCACGTTCATGCGCGAGCGGCTGTCCTTGTGCGCGTGGCCGCGGTAGTACCCCGTGCGATCGATCTCGGCGTACAACTTGTCGGCCTTGCGCGTGTTGCGCGCGTCGATCGCCGGAAGCCCGCCCTCCTTCAGAAGCCACTTCAACACCAGCCGCATGATGTAGACGCCGAATACAGGCGGCGTGTTGTACATCGACTTGTTCTCGACGTGCACGCCGTACTGCAGCATGGTCGCAAGCGATGCCGGGGTGCGAGCCACCAGGTCGTCACGGACGATCACCAGCGTCAGCCCCGACGGACCGAGGTTCTTCTGCGCGCCGGCGTAGATGAGCCCGAACTTCCCGACATCGATCGGCCGGCTGAACATGTCCGACGAGGTGTCGGCGACGAGCGGCACGCGGCCGACGTCAGGAACGTAGTGCCATTCGGTGCCGAAGATCGTGTTGTTCGTCGTGTAGTGCACGTACGCCGCGGCCGGGTCGAGCGTCAGCTCGCTCTGCTTCGGCACGCGCGCGAAGTTCTCCGACGCGGTCGAGGCAGCAATCTTCACTCCACCCACGCGCTTGGCCTCTTTCACCGCTTTCTCCGACCAGGCGCCGGTGACGATGTAGTCGGCCGATCCGCCCGATGGCAGGAGATTCATCGGGACCATCGAGAACTGGAGGCTCGCGCCGCCCTGGAGAAAGAGCACGTGATAGTTCGCCGGAATCCCGGCGAGCGCGCGCAGGTCAGCCTCGCAGCCCTCGATGACCTCGTCGAAGGGCTTCGAGCGATGGCTGATCTCGAGGATCGACATGCCGACGCCGGGCAGCGCTATCAGATCGCGCTGCGCCTCTTCGAGCACTTCGAGAGGCAGAACGGCTGGACCAGCGGAGAAGTTGAAGATTCGGTTCGTCGTAGTCATGGGATTGGATGATGGATTGAATGATGGCGCTTCAGCGGTAAATCCTTCGCGAGCTTCGCGGCCTCGTGAAGGTCTCCGTTTACGAGATAGCTTCCAGTCTAGAGCGTGACCACCTGCAGGTCGAGCACGTCGGCATTGCCGCTCTTGATCTTGTCGCACACCGACGCCGCCGGAGCACCGTCCAAGTTGATTCTGGCCACCGCGGCCTCGGCGCCGGCGAAAACGATGTTCTCGGTCTCCTGCACGTTGAGGTTGGCTTCGCGCAGGTAGTCGAAGACGTGGGCCAGAACGCCCGGGCGATCGCGATGGCGCACGACGAGCAGGTGTGTCGCCGGTGTTCGCAAGGCGAGGTTGACGACGTTCGGTACCTTGCCGGTGTCCTTGAAGCTGCGCACGATGCGAACGGTCTCGGCGGCGATGGCCTCCTGCGCCTGATCGGTGGATGCTCCGATGTGGTGCGTGCCGTAGACGCCGGGGAGCGTCACCAGATCGTCGGTGAACTCGCCGGTGGCCGTCGCGGGCTCGTTCGCGAAGACGTCGAGCCCGATCCGCAGGCCCTTCTCGCGGGCGGCATCGACAAGAGCCGCGTGGTCGACAATCTCGGCCCTCGCCGTGTTGATGAACATCGCGCCAGGCTTCAACCTGGCGAGCACATCTCGATTGACGAGTCCTTTCGTGTCAGGTCCGAACGCGAGGTGGACGCTGAGGATGTCGGCGCGCGCGGCGACAGCGGCGGGCGTCTCCGCGAGCTCGATCCTCATCAGTCGCGCCTCGGCTTCGAGTCCGAGCGTCCGCGCTTCCTCGTCGCTCACCGGTCGCGTTTCCCCGGCGAAGCGCCGGCTCCAGATGATGGCGTCGAGGCCAAACGCCGCGGCGCGCCTGATGACTTCCTGCGCGATGCTGCCGATGCCCAGCACGCCGAGCGTCTGCCCGCGCAGGCCGCGCGCCTTGGCATAGGCCTTCTTGTTCCATTTCCCTGCGCGCAGCTCCGCGACGTTGTCGGGAATGCGCCGATCGAGCGCCAGAATCAGCCCGAAGGTCAGCTCGGCAACAGCGATCGCGTTCTTCCCCGGACAGTTGGAGACGTAGATCCCGCGCTTCGACGCAGCCGCCACGTCGATCGTGTTGTAGCCCGCGCCGGCCCGGACGATGAGGGAGAGTCGCCCCGCGTCGAGCATCGCGGAGGTGACCTTCGTGCTGCGGACCACGAGCACGTCCGCACCGCTCGACCGCACCGCGTCGGTCAACACATCGTCCTTGGCGTCCGGCACATAGACGACGTCGCACCCGGCGGCTCTCAGGCCGTCGAGACCGCTTTTTTCGAAGCTGTCGGCGACGAGGACTTTCATTGTTCGCTTCTCGCGACTGGCGGCTCGCGGTTGCCTCTCGGTGGTCCGGGTTCAGTGTGGCGTTCGAGTTGGCGCGTGTCTGCGAGTCGCGAGAAGCGAGCTGCCAGCCGCCAACCGCGAGCAGCCAGCCGCGAGCCGCTAGATCAGATGCACCAGCAACCCGTCCCTCAGCTTCGGTTCGAACCAAGTCGACTTGGGCGGCATGATCCCGCCGGCATCAGAGATCGCCATCAGATCGTCGATCGTCACCGGGTACATCGAGAACGCAACAGCGGCCGAGCCGGAGTCGACGGCCCGCTCGAGACCAGCAGTGCCACGGGCGCCGCCAACGAAATCGACCCGCCTGTCGGTCCTGATGTCGCCGATGCCGAGCAGCTTCTCGAGTACGTGCCGCTGCAGCAGCGCCACATCGAGACCGCTCGCGCGGGAGTCGTCTTCGGACCTGGCGCCGGAGAGATCGACGGCATACCAGCGGCCAGCCAAATACATCGACACCTCGCCCTTGCGGCGCGGCGTGCCGGCCGCGCCATCGGCGACGCTGAATGTCTCGCGAAGCGCGGCGAGGAATGCCTCTGGCGATCGCCCGGCCAGATCCTTGACCGTTCGGTTGTAGGGCAGGATCTGCATCTGGTTGTGCGGGAACGCCACCGCGATGAACGTCTCGGCGTCGGCGATGCCGCCACCGACCTGCGTCTGCAGCGCCGCGCGCGCCCGGGCGGCGCTCGCCGCGCGGTGGTGTCCATCGGCAATGTAGAGCGCAGGTATGCGCGCGAAAGCATCCACGGTGGCGCGCGCCTCCGCAGCCGCCACCCGCCAGAGCGTGTGCTGCACGCCATCGGGCGTCGTGAAATCGTAGAGGGGCGCTCCCGCGGTCGCCCGCGCCGCTTCGGCGTCCGCTTTTGCCGTCGCACGATAGGTCAGAAAGACGACGCCCGTCTGCGCCCGCAGCTCGACGATGTGCCGCGTGCGATCGTCCTCCTTGTCGCGCCGAGTCCGCTCGTGTTTCTTGATGATGTCCTGCTCGTACTCGTCGACGGAAAAGCATCCGGCGACACCCGTCTGTTCGTGCGCACCCATGCGCAGACGGTAGAAGTAGAGCGACGGCGCGTCCTCGACGATGAGCGGCGCCTTCGTGCGAAGCCCGGCAAGGTTCGCGCGTGCCAGTTCGTAGACGCTCGCCGCGTAGGGATCGGTCCCGGGAGGCAAGTCGATCTCGGAGCGCGTGACGTGAAGAAAGCTGAGCGGATTGCCGTCGGCGAGCTGCCGCGCTTCGTTCACGCTCACGACATCGTAGGGAACCGAGGACACGGTCGCCGCGACAGACGGCGCGGGGCGCAGAGCCCGGAATGGATGGAGAGACGCCATTGACTCATTCTAGCCTGTCGAGGTGGCTGGTGCCTGTGAGAGCGCTTACTGCTTTTCTCGGGGCGCGTCGGGCGGCGGCGGCTCTGCGACGATCGTCGTGGCAAACTGCTGCACCATTTCATCGCGGGCCGCGCCAAAGTCGGTCAGGTACACCGCGGGAATCGGTTCGCCCGGCGGCTGGCGCGCATGTTCGCGGCGCGGATCCACGAACACGCCGTTCCTTCTGAGACGATAGTCGAGGTGCGGACCGGTGGCCGTGCCAGTCGAACCGACGCGTCCAATGAGCTGACCCTGATCCACGTGCGCGCCCGCGCTGATGCCCTTCGCAAACGCCGACAAGTGCAGGTAGTAGCTCTCGAAGCCGCTCGCGTGACGGATGCGGACCTGCCGTCCGCCCCCGCCGGCCCATCCCGCTGAGACGACGACGCCGTTTGCGACCGCGACGACCGGCGTGCCCGTCGGCGCGGCATAGTCGACGCCGAGGTGAGCCCTGACCGTGCGATGGACGGGGTGCAGACGTCTGCGGGAAAACCCGGAGGTCACGCGCGGCGTGAACCGCAGCGGCGACGCCAGCACGAATCGCCGGAGCGACCGGCCCTGATCGTCATAGTAGCCGGCCTTCTGCGTGCCCGGATGCACCCAGCGATATGCCTGGTACTCCTTGCCCTCGTTGGTGAATCGCGCGGCGAGGATCGGGCCATATCCGGCGAAGGCGCCTTGGTACTTCGTAGTCTCGAACAGCACCTCGAACGAATCGCCTGGCTGAAGATCGTTCTCGAAATCGATCTGGCCGCTGAAGAGCTCGGCCAGCGAGATGGCCAGCTGCACCCGCTCGCCGGTCGCGTCGACGGCCGAGATGAGGGAGGAATGATCGCGGTCAATCCGGCCGCGGATCGTCACGACGCTCGTTTCCTTGTCGTAGAGAAGGACCTGGGCGTCGAGCTTGTCCGGCACGGAACGGTCGCGATTGACGATACGGAGGAAACGATCCGCGTCGATCTGATACTCGAACTCTCTCAACAGCCCGTCGACGGAGAGCACGAGGCGGTAGGGCCGGTCGGCCCTCAAGTGACGCGGGTCGAACAGACCGCGCGACGATGCGATCGCCGCCTGGACGAGGGGCGCAGGAAGCTCGTGCTGCCGGAGGAGGGTCTCGAGCGTCGCTTGCCTGGGCACCACGGCCTCGATGGTCCGCGTCTCGATCGGCAGGACGATGTCGGCGCGTACGCGCTCCTGGACGGGCAGGTCGTGCTGGCGCCCGCAAGCCGAGGCCAGCAGCGCCGTGAGGACGATCGCGACAGCTGCCGGGACGATCCGGACAAGTCCTCGGTCCATCAGTACGCCGGGCAGTTTAGCGTACCCCGGGTGCCGGGGGACCAGGATCAACCGCGAGCCGGTCAGCGCTTCGTGACGGTGATCTGGATGATCTTGCGGAACTTCACAGGCCGGCCGTTGAGCATTGCTGGCTGATAGCGCCACTCTCTGGCGGCGACGAGAATCTGCGAGTCGTAGATGGGATGCAGGCCGAGACGAATCACCGCCGAAATCACTCGTCCCTGCTCGTCGATCGTCACGTCGAGAATGCCCCGCTCGCGGGTCTGATTGACGACCTGCACCGGCACGCGCGGCACTTCCTGCCGGATCGGCGTAGCCGGCGAGACGCCCTCGTCTTCCGAGGTGTAGATCTTCTGCACCTCCGGGACGGACGGCGCGGGCGCGGGCACGGGCGCCGCAGCCTCTTCGCGCCGCGGCTCCGGCTTCGGCTCGGGCGGAGGCGGCGCGGCCGCAGCGGTGAGGTCGACAAAGCCAGTCACGAGCATGCGCAGGTCGCCCAGCCGCCCACCCATGTCCGGATCGTCGATCAAGCGGAGCAGTTCGCGGAACTGGTGTTCGGCGGACGGATAATCCTTCCTGTCGAACGACGCCTTCGCCGTGGCGTATCGGGTGCGCGCGATGTCGGGCAGCTGGCGCTGTCGCACTTCGGAGAAGGCGGTCCGCACACGGGGCGACGCTTCTGTCTCCGTCGGCTGGTACATGGGATCCGAGGCCACGACCACGGCAATCGCCGCTTCTGCTTCCGCGCCACGCCCGAGGGCAAGCAGGCAGAGCGATCGGTACTGCTCGATCGAGCGGAGGTTGGTGGGATTGCCACTCTCCTGCTGCCGGACACCATTCAACATCGCCAGCGCCTCGTCGTAGCGCGCTGACGCATACAGGTCGCGAGCCACGTCTAGCGGGCCACCCTGAGCATGAGCCTTGGCGGCAAGACCGGCCGCCAGCGAGGCGGTCAGGCTCAGGACGAGCAGCGCGTGTGAATACTTGCGTGTCAGGGCTGCCATGGCCACTACCTTGTCATACCAAGCCAAACGCGCCGCCGCGCGGGCCGAACGCCCCGCCGCGCGTGCCGGACCCGCGACGCCTGCGGTTCCGCGTTCACCAGCACCAACGCGAGTGCCGTCACCATCGTCATCGTCAACGCCGTTAGAAACGTCAGCACCAGAAACCTTTCGCAGTAGCAGAAACCCGAACCCCTGAACGTTGAACCCCTGAACCTTTGAACCTTGACCCGTCGCGCTCGCTACTTCATATTCATGCTGACCCGCGTCGGCGCCGACATCGTCACCGAAATCGCGTGGCGCTTCTCGCCAAACTGCGGATGCCGGAACACGACCTCGTGCGGACCGATGGGTATCGACAGGTTGCCGATCGGCGTCTCGCCGACGCGCTGGCCATCGACCCAGACCTCGGCCCACGGCGTGGCGTTGAGGTGCACGATGCCCTTGGGCAGATCGACCGTGAGGCGCTCGACCTTGCCGGGCATCACCTGCACGACGCGTGTCACGCGGTACCCTAGCGCTTCGTTGACCAGCTCGATGTCGTGCCGCCCTGCCGCCAGCATCAGCTTGTCGGCGTCGGTCGTCCCGACGATTCGGCCTTCCTCCCGGATTTCAAGTGCGAATGGCGCCTTGACCGTCAGCCAGCCGGATACGGGTCCGGCCGTCGTCGCCGCCGCTGCCACCGGCGTCACGAGCGAAGCCGTGCCGCCTGCCTGGACGCTCACGACGTGCCGCGCCGAGGCGACCGGCGTCTGCAGGACGACTTCGTGATCGCCGGGCAGGAGGTCGTTAATGGTCACGGGAGCCACGCCGCGGTCGGTGCCGTCGACGATGACCTTGGCGCCGGCCGGCTGCGACTCGACGCGCAGGTTACCGGTCTCGGGCGTATTCGCGAATTCCAGATACTGTGAGATTTCAGCCCCGGCCTTCACGACGACGTTGATCACCCGGGGCACGCCCCGTCGGAGCTCGATAGTGTGCGGGCCAACCGGCACCGCGAATCTCGCGGGCGTGAGGCCGTGATCGACCCCGTCGACAAATACCGGCACGCCCGGCGGGTTCGACTGCAGCGCGATGGTGCCCGTCGCCGGCGTCGCCATGCTGCTGCCGATCCCGGAACGCCAGGCATACGCGCCGCCGCCCCCGACGATGATGAGCGCGGCCGCCGCCAGGACGGCTTTCCTCGGAATCTTGGGCAACTTCAGCGCCGCGCGCTTGAGCTTGGCTTTCGCTGCCGGCGCCGCCTGCGCCACTGGCGCGGCGATTATGAACGGCGCGTCGGTGGCCGGAAACGGCTCGTTGGAGGCGCCGCTGAACGGCGCATCTGGCGTGAAGCTGAAAGGCGCGTCCGGATTGAAGAGCGACGACCTCTCGGAGGGTTCGTTTTTCGCTGTCAGGTCGCCGGCGGCGATGAGCTCGGTAATGTCGCGCGCCGTGGTCCCAGGGCCTGCCGGAGCAGAGGCGTCGGCCCACGTGTCGTGATGATTCGCCGGAGCCGCCGGTGAAGGCGGGTACGCGGCAGGAGTGGTGAAATACGGCTCTGGCGCGGGCTGCGCGGCATGAGCGCCGGGCAGGGACGTCAGGGCGTCGAAGGCAGCCGGAGTGATGGCCGCCGGAGCAGTCGGCGGCTGAAAAACGCCGGACGACGGGGTAGAAGTCGCAGGGTGCGGCGCCGCCTGTGCGGGCGCGAACGGCGCGGGCGGCGGCGCGGAAAACATCTCGGACGGCAGTTCGAGCAGCGCGGCAATGTACCGCGACAGGAAAGTCTCGAGCGCCACCGGCGCCGCGACGTACATCGAATCGTCGGCAACGATTTCCTCGAGGGCGGCCAGGGCCTCGGGCGCCGAGGCAAAGGCCCGGCGTGTATCGAGCTGCAACGCGCGCGCCAGCCAGTCGCGCAGCGGCTGCGAGAGCGGCTGCTCTTCGCCGAGCGCGGTGCGCTCGCGCGCTTCGTTGAGAAGCGTCGGAAGATGGTTCGGGAACTCAGCCTGGTGAAGCGGCCGGCCGAGGACGAGCGCGAGCGCGACGAGCCCGATGCCGGTGACATCCGCGCGGTGGTCGAAGCGCGGCATACCCGCGCTCGGCGGCATCGAGATCCGGAATTCCTGCCAGAGCCGATCGCGATTGAACTGCAGCTGCTCGACAGCGGCCGCGAGCACGTGCTCGACGATCACCAGCCGCGCGTGCGGCGTCACCACGAGCCGCTCGGGCGCAATCAGCCCGTGAGCGACCTCACGCGCGTTCTCGTGCAGCAACGCGACCGCCGGGACGAGCTGCCGAATCAGACAGAGCGCCGCGTTGATGTCGAGCTGCAGGTTGCGCTCGTAGGCCACGCGCAGGATGTCGGACAGTCGCGTGCCTTCGACATGGTCCGAGACGATCGACAACCCGGGGCCTGGCACCTGCACGCGATCGATGCGCCGCACGCGGGCGTAGTAGGCGTGCCGGAAGTTGGCCAGCCGAGCCGCGCGTTCGCGCAGCGCGAACTCGAACGACGGCACGGCCGTCAGCGCGGGCCGGATCCGGAGAATTTGCAGCAGTTCGCCCGTGGCACCGTCAGCGGCGACGACACGCTCGCCGAGGCCATCGCAGAAAAGTGGCGCTTCGGGCCGTTCGTGAGGGAGAGGTACGGTTGTCATGGAGGTCCGGCCTTGGGCGGTGCAACCATTGGACCAGACCGCACACGATTTTCGGGATCGCCTGCAAGTCGTTGAAACAGCAACGTTCAAGAGCCCGTTTCGTGTGCAGGCAGGAGCACACCGACTTACGAGCCTGTCGAGCAACCTTCGGTTTTGTAACTGGAAATCGGCGGCGGTCAGCGCGTATGCTGACGCTCGGCAAGTTTCATTTGGGCGGCATGGCGGCACGTCGCCACGCCTTTGGGGAGGATGCGATGACATTTCTTGTCCGGCAACGGCCGGTCCTAGCCGGTGCTGCGCTCGCGCTCGCCGTCACCTTCGTTCCTCTTTCCGCTCAACAGGCGGAACGAGTCGATCTCAACGCGGTCTACAAGATCAAAGAAGAGGGGTTCCAGCGCTCGCGCGTGATGGAGATCATGAGCTGGCTGACCGATGTCTATGGCCCTCGGCTGACCAACTCGCCGGGATTCCGCAAGGCCGGCGACTGGGCGGTCAAGGAGATGACCTCCTGGGGACTCGTCAACGTCAAGCTGCAGCCGTTCGGTCCGTTCGGACGCGGATGGGCGAACGACAAGTTCTACATGATGGCGACAACGCCGGGCGGAAGCCTTCCGGTCATCGGGTACGCGCAGGCGTGGACGTCGAGCACGAATGGGGTGGTGTCGGGTGACGCGGTCTTCGCGACGATTGACACGCCGGAAGACATCGCGAAATTGAAGGGCAAGCTGAAGGGGAAGGTCGTTCTGTCGACGCCGATGCGCGAAGTCCCGGCGCTCTTCGAGCCACTGGCCCAACGCTACACCCAGGACCAGCTTCGGGATCTCGAGCGCGAGACCGTTTCGGCGGGGCGCGGCGGACGCGGGCGCGGGGCCTTCGTGCCCGGCTTTGCGCAGACGCGCGCGCAATTTCTGAAGGATGAGGGCGTCCTCGCGATCGTCGCGCCTGGCCAGGGATCTGGCGGCACCGTGTTCGTCGGCGGCGCCGGGTCACGCGAGGTGGGCGCGCCCGAGACCGTACCGGCGGTCACGATCGCCATCGAACATTACGGACGGATCGTGCGCACGCTGCAGAAGGATCAGCCGGTGCGGATCGAGATGGAGGTCAAAAACACGTTCTATGACGATCCGACATCCTTCAACGTCGTCGGCGAGATTGCGGGGACGGACAAGGCCGACGAGGTCGTGATGCTCGGCGCGCATTTCGACTCGTGGCAGACAGGCACCGGCGCGACCGACAACGCGGCCGGATCGGCGGTCATGATGGAAGCGATGCGGATCCTCAAGCAGTCCGGGCTGCCGCTGCGTCGCACGGTGCGGATCGGCCTGTGGGGCGGCGAAGAACAGGGCCTCATCGGATCGCGGCAGTACGTTACCGAGATGTTCGCCGACCGCACGACGATGGCGCTCAAGCCGGCGCACGCGAAGTTGGCGGGCTACTTCAACGTCGACAACGGCACGGGCGCGATTCGCGGCGTCTACCTGCAGGGGAACGAGGCCGTCGCGCCGATTTTCGAGTCCTGGATGAAGCCCTTCAACAACCTGGGCATGAACACGCTCACCATTCGCAACACCGGCGGCACCGACCACCAGGCGTTCGACGCCGTGGGCCTGCCCGGCTTCCAGTTCATCCAGGATGCGGTGGAGTACAACACGCGCACGCACCACTCGAACATGGACCTGTACGAGCGGATCCAGGAAGAGGACATGCGGAAAAACGCCGTAATCGTGGCGTCGTTCGTCTACTTTGCCGCCAACCGCGACCAGGTGCTGCCGCGCAAGCCACTGCCGAAACCACAGCCGGCCGCCGGCGGCCGCGGCACGGCCGGCGGGGGAAGACAGTAGGCTCCAGGCTTCACGCTCTGGGCTCTAGGCTTTAGGCTCGGGTAGGCTTGTAGCGTGCGAAGCAGCACGGACCTGCCAGAGCCAAGAGCCCGGAGCCTGGAGCTTTTGTGGGCCCTCCTCGGATTCTGCGCGCTTGCGATCCTCTGGACGTGGCCGGTCGCTGCCACACTGACGTCGCGCATTCCCCACGACGCCGGCGATCCCGTACTCAACATCTGGTTTCTCTGGTGGAACACTCAGGCGACGCCGTTGACCGACGCGTGGTGGAACGCGCCGGTGATGTGGCCGATGCCTGGCGCGATGGGGCTCTCGGAGCATCTCCTCGGCCTGAGTCTCGTGGCCACGCCGCTGCAATGGGCCGGCGTCAACACGATCGCCACCTACAACATCTGCCTCCTGCTGACGTACGCGCTTTCGGGGTTCTTCGCCTTTCTTCTCGGACGTCGGCTCACCGGCTCGACGTTCGCCGGAATCTGCGCCGGCCTCGCCTTCGGCTTCGCGCCGTACCGCGCCAGTCAGATCTCGCACCTCCAGGTCCTCTCGTCTCAATGGATGCCGCTCGCGCTGCTCGGCCTTCACGCCTACCTATCCACGGGCGCGAAGCGGTGGCTCGTGGTCTTCGGCGCGGCGTGGCTGATCCAGGCGCTGTCGAATGGCTACTTCCTGCTCTTCTTCCCAGTGCTCGTCGTGGCGTGGCTGGCGTGGTTCGTCGACTGGCGGAAGGCGCCGGGCCGCGGCCTGGCCATCATGTCGGCATGGGCCATCACGTCGCTGCCGCTCCTCCCGGTCCTGCTCAAGTACAGAGAGATTCACGAACGTCTCGGTCTGGTTCGGAAAGTAGCGGAGATCCGCGATTTCAGCGCCACACCGGCGTCCTTCCTGCACGCCGCACCGCTCATGAGGTTCTGGCGCGAAGGCCCGGCTCAGAACTACGAGCAGTATCTCTTCACCGGGGTGACAGTCGTCCTGCTCGCTGTCGCCGGCCTCTGTCTTCTACTGGCGAGGAGCACACGCGGGCAGCTCGTCGCCGGCCGGGCGCCCATCGTCTTTTATGCCGCGGGCGCGGTGCTGATGTCGGTCCTGGCCCTCGGACCGGGCGGTGAAGGACAGGATCCCGCATCTCTTTATCGGCCTTATAGCTGGCTGCTCGGGCTGCCCGGCTTCAACGGTCTGCGCGTACCGGCACGGTTCGCGATGGTCGGCACGTTGTGCCTCGCGATGTCGGCGAGCCTCGCCGTCGCTCATCTGTCGAAACTCCGTGTGTTCGCTGGCTCTGGAATCGACCCCTTCGACAGGCTCAGGGCAAATGGCTGGACACGCCGCTGGCGCGCACTCGCCGCCGCGGCGGTCATCGCCGGCCTCCTCGTCGACGGCATGACCAGGCCGGTGCCGATCGTCCCGCCTCCAGGAAAAATCCTTCCGGGAGCGCCGCAGGCGGCAGTGATGGAGCTACCCATCGACGAGACGGATATCAGCGTGCACGCGATGTACCGATCGATGTTTCACCGCCAGCCGCTCGTCAATGGATACTCGGGTTACTTCCCGCCTCACTACAACGTCCTGTCGCTTTCACTCTGGCGCGGCGACTCGTCAGCCTTGTTCTACCTGGCCCGGCGGCGGCCCCTCGTGATCGTCGTGAACGACCGGCTCGATCACGGCAACAGTTTCAAGCAGATGATTCAGGCGGTGCCCGGCATCCAGTCGCCCGGCGCTAGCGGCGCCGGATCGATCTTCATCCTGCCGGCCCAGCCGACACCTCGTGAGCCGCCGATCGAACCGACGCTCCAGGCCAGCGTCCGCGACGCCGGCCGGTACATCCTGGAGTTCGACGTCGGTGCGCCTCGTTTTCTCTCCGCGGTCGCGTTTCCGCTTCGTCGCCGCTACGAAGATCTGGCGCCGCGCATACGAGTCGAAACATCCGAGGATGGGCAGACCTGGAAGGAATCGTGGATCGGATGGACCGGCGGGTTGGCCGTCGAAGCCACGCTCGCGGATCCTGCGACCGCGCCAATGCGAATTCCGCTCGACGGCGTCAGGGCGCGATACGTACGCGTTTATCCGGCGTCCACGTGGATGAAGACGGAACTAACAGTGCAGGGTCGGTGATGTCCATCGCTGCCGGCCGACTGCCCGTCGTCGCCGCGGCAGCATCCGCCGGTGCGGCCGTCTGGTTCTCTTTCGGCACACTGGCAGTCCTCGACGTGGATGGCGTGCGCGTCGGCGTACTCCCATCCGCGTGGGTGGTCGCAGTGACCATTGTGCTGGGGATACTGGTCGCCTTTCGGTCACGGCTCTCGTGGCCAAGCTGCGTGCCGCTCTTCCTGTCGCTGCTCATCGCTCTTCCGTGGCTTCCCCTGCCGATACCGGATGTGTTTCTGGTCTGGTCCGGTCCCGCCGTGCTGTTCGGATGGAGCGCCGTGGCGATGGGCATGCTCACACTGCTGGCGCACGGGACGAGATTCCAGGGATTCGTGCTGGTGCGCGACCCGCGCCTGGCGCCACGGGTTGCCAGTGTGCTCGCGTTCACCGCGTTTCTTGTGGTCCGGCTCTGTGCCGCAGGCTTGCCGAACGGCGACGAACCACACTACCTGGTCATCGCGCAAAGCCTCATCAACGATGGCGACATCAGGATCGCCAACAACTATCAGCAGGGAGACTACCTCCAGTACTGGGGCGGGTTCCTGAGGCCGCACTTCTCAGCTGCGACCGGTGCCGGCGATCTCTACTCTGTTCACGCGCCGGGTCTTCCGGCCGTGGTCGCGCCAGCTCTTCGGACCGGCGGTTACTGGGGAGTCGTGGTGTGGCTCGCCGCGTTAGTGGCCCTTGGCTCCGCCTTCGTTTGGAAAGCAGGCTACGTCCTTACGCGTGATGTTGGCGCGGCCTGGTTCGCATGGGCGGCAGTCACCCTGACCGCTCCTGTCGTCCTGCATGGAACCCTCGTCTATCCGGATGCCGTCGCCGGCGCCGTGCTCGCTGCTGGAACGCTCGGCCTCGTGATCATCGGCGAACGAACCCGCCTAGCCGCCCTTCAGCAGGACGGCGAGCGCAGGATTCAGTCCACGGTGTGGGGGCCGTTGTGGCTCGGCGCAGCGGTCAGCCTTCTCCCATGGCTGCACACGCGGCTCGCGTTGCTCGCGTTCGTCCTCGCCTGCGTGCTGTTGCTGCGCTTCAGAACGGCGGTCCATCTCGGCATCGCCAGATGGCGCGACGCGGTTGCGTTCGCGATCCCGATCGTCGTGAGCCTCACGGGCTGGATCGCATTCTTCCGGATCATCTACGGCACGTTCAGTCCTTCGGCGCCATATGGAGATGAGGCGCCCATCGCGGCGGCACGTGTGGCAACGGGCCTGCTCGGCCTGATGGTCGATCAGGAATTTGGAATTGTCCCCAACGCGCCGGTCCACTTGCTCTGGGTCATCGGATTCTGGGCGATCTTCAGGCGGCACCGCCGCCTCGCCCTGGAGCTCGGGCTGATTGCCGCGCCGTATGTGATCGCCTCGAGCGGTTATCCGGTCTGGTACGCTGGCGCCTCTCCTCCGGCGCGTTTTCTGGTTCCGGTTGTGTTTCCTGCTGGCGTTGCGCTTGCCACGTTGTGGGCTAGCCAGGACGGACGGCGCAGGTCGATGAGCCTGGCGCTCCTCGGGCTCAGCATCGTGGTCGCGGGCGCGCTCGCCTTTGGAGGTGACGGCTCGCTCGCGTACAACCAGGGAACGGGCCGCGCACGGTGGCTGGATTGGGCCGCCCCTCTGGTGGATCTTCCGCGCGCCTTCCCGAGCTTCTTCCGCGCCGGCGAGACAGTCGATCCGCGCGCTTCCGCGCTCGTCGCGCACCTGGTGAATCCGGCAATCCTCTGGGGGCTCTCGCTGCTGGCCGGCTGGGTGCTCTTTCGTGTGCTCGGCAGGCGCCTTCCCGACACGGGGCCGGTGAGAGCGATGCTGGCGCCGTGTTGCCTCCTCATGGTGTTCGTACTCGGCGTAAGCGCTTGCTGGAGCATCGCTGGAGGCGTCCATGTCACGGCGACGCGAGCGCAG
Source organism: uncultured Acidobacteriota bacterium (assembly GCA_963839705.1). GTDB lineage: Bacteria > Acidobacteriota > Vicinamibacteria > Vicinamibacterales > 2-12-FULL-66-21 > DATBJJ01. Next base: position 1,326,375 of record CAWIWL010000012.1, on the reverse strand, counting down.
CTCAGATTGTTGCGCGCCAGTGAGCCGCGCCTGCGTCCGTTTGGGGTTCGACTCCCGGCGGTACGCGTCTTTCCTGCGGACGCTGCCCGCACGCACATGCAGCTGATCACGTCGCGACTCGAAGCTCCGCCTAAGGGCGCGCTGCTCTTCCTGCGGGACGTGCCGTCGGGTGACTATGTGCTCCGGGTGACCGGGCCAACACCGGCACGAGGCGACCTCTTTCTGGGTATCGGCCGTGCCACCGGTGTCGCCTGGCGCTGGCCGCTCGAGGGAGGGCAAACCACAACCACCGTGTTTCGCTTGCCTCTTCCCTCGTCGAGCATCGTGGTCAACGGCAATGAGGAAGCGCTGCGATCGATTGAAAGGGTCGCGATGGTGCCCACCGCGTTGTCACGTCAGGAAACCGGAGAGACCGGAGTGCAGGCCCGCGACGCGGCGCGCTACGGTCAAGTCGTCGTGTTCGCGACCGATGATCATGTCCTCCTCGACACCAGTGGGTTCTGGGTGCCGGGCAATCGGCAGCAGGAGGTGACCTTCGCAACCGACAGCCCGATCAACGCGGTCGACATGGAGTTGCGCAACGTGGCGATACCGAATCATGTGGCCCTGCAGGCAGGCCGCTGGTCGACCGAACGCGCGCTCGCGCCAGGGGAATTGTGGCGCGTGCGTGTGCCGGTGCTTGGTCTCGGTCCGTCATACACTGTCCGCTTCAAGGTCGCGGGCGGTGTCCAGACAAGCAACGGCCTGCTCGGCTGTCGTGTGGAACTACGCTGAGGCGCTCAGCATCAACGACGCCATCGGCTAGAGCGACTTTCATTACTTTGTAGCGCGTAGTGTCCGGCTTTAGCCGGACTTCAGCGTGTCCGCCTAAAGGCAGCCTAAAGGCGGACACTACGGACAAATGAAAAACGCTCTAGGGTTTCATCCCCGGCAACCAATCCGGCTTGAAGCCTGAATTGGCAAGCCACCGGATCGGGTCAAGCATCGAACGAATCGAGTCGGTCATGTGCGCGAAGTCGACGAGCTTAATTTCGTCCGACGGCTGGTGGTATTCCTTGTGCAGACCAAAGCTCGACACGGTGTGCGCGATGACGCCGCGGCGCGCGAACTGGATGTTGTCCGACCGTGTAAAGAAGCTCTGCTCCGGGTGCGGGTCCTGTACGAGCTTCGCGCCCTGCTTGGCGAGTGCCGGGCCGAGCGTCGATCGCTCATAGCCGGTCAGCCAGAGCGTGTGCGGCGGCACCTTGCCGTCGGGCCGTCCGATCATCTCGAACTGCAGGTTGGCCACGACGTGCGTCAGGGGCACGACGGGACGGTCGGCGAAGTAGCGCGACCCGAACCCGCCCGATTCTTCGCTGCCGAAGAAGGCAAAGACAATCGTGCGCTTCGGGCGCGGCCCGAGCGCCAGCGCCTGCGCGAGCTCGAGCACGGCAACCGTGCCCGACGCATCATCGTCGGCGCCGTTGTAAATCGTGTCTGTGCCCGGCGCGGCATTCGGAGCCGAACGCGTGCCCAGGTGATCGAGGTGCGCCGAGAGGAGAATGACCTCCGCGGCGGAGGCTGGATCGCTGCCCGTCAGGCGGCCGACGGCGTTCCACGTCTGTGTGCGTGGGCCGGACTTCACCTCGGCTTCGAGAACGACCGTCGTGCCTTCAGCGAGCGCCGAGATGGCCGCGTACGTATCTTTGCCGAGCGCGACTGAACTCGGCCGGGCCGGAGCCGGGCTCTCGATACCGACGAACCGCGGGGGCGGCGACGGCAGCCTCGCTCCGGCCGTTGGCTTCGGGAAATTGGGATTCTCGAGCGTGAGCACGATGGCCGCCCCCGTCGTGACGGGTGGCGGCTGTCCAGGCGCCGACGGCGCCGAGCTCGGCACAGGCATCAACAGCGCCGCGCCCGCGTTGATCGGTGCGCCGGGCACGTACTTCTGCAGCGAAGCGGAAACGCGCGCGGCGGTGAGGGCTTGTACCTCGTATCTCCTGGGCGTGCGTGTACTTCTTTCCGTCGACCGAGAGTGTGGGCGGCGCGGCCGTCTCCAGGCGTTCGATCTCCACCTGCTGAACGAAGCCGCCGGCATCGCCGAGGGGTTCGAGCCCCCAGAGCTGCATCTGCGCGCCGAGGTAGGACGCGGCAATCCATTCGTCGCGAGTGCCGCTGCCACGCCCGTTGAGCGCGTCACCCGCCAGGAACTGCATATGGCTCCGGACCGACACCTCGGTGATCGGCGAGGACGGCGCAGCGGCGCGCTGAGGAGGCGGGTTCACCGCGCAGCCCGTCGCCAGGAGCGCCAACGAAATAGTCGACGTCAGTGACCTCACGCCGGGATCTTATGCGCGAACCTCAACGAACGGTCGAGCCACCCCAATCCCGGCCATTCCGGACCGGGCTGACGTTCACTGGTCACGGGCCGGGGCCGGCACGCCCGAAACGACAGCCTCCTGAAATATGATTGGGAGAGCCCCGAAACGGAAAGCCCCGTCCGAGCGTCTATAGCCCCAAGATGAGAACCATGAAGAGAATCGTCGTATTCGTGTTTGTAGTGAGTTCGGCACTGGCAAGACTGTCCGCAGCCGGACAGACAACGCCTGCGCAGCAGTCCCCGGATGATCCGCTCGTGCGCGTGACCCTGCCGTCGGTGACCGTCACCGCACAGAAGGAGCCAGAGGACGCGCGCGAGCTGCCGGTCAGCGTGACAGCCGTCTCCGCCGACACCATCGACCGCGCCGGCATCCGGATCGTGAGCGAGGCGGGCATTTTTGCCCCCAACGTCTCGTTCACCGAGTTCACTGCCAGGAAGTTGAGCAATCCGAGGTTCCGTGGCATCGGCTCGAGCCCTGGCAACCCCGGAGTCACGACCTTCCTCGACGGCGTGCCGCAGCTCAACTCGAACTCGTCGAGCGTCGAGCTGCTCGACGTCGATCAGATCGAGTTCGTGCGCGGACCGCAGAGCGCGCTCTTCGGCCGGAACACCTTGGGCGGCCTCATCAACGTCACGAGCCGCCGGCCCGGTCTCGCCAAGTGGACGGGGCAGATGTCCGTACCCTTTGGCAACTTCTCCTCGTGGGATATTCGCGGCAACGCGTCCGGGCCCCTCATCGCCGACACGTTGAGCGCCAGCGGAGCCTTCAGCTATGCGGAGCGTGACGGGTTCACGGTCAACGACGTCACCGGCCACGACCTTGACTCGCGCGGGGCGTTCACCGGTAAGGGCCAGCTCCTGTGGAAGCCGGCGCCCAAGTGGGAGGCGCGCCTCATCGTCAGCGGCGAGCGCGCGCGCGACGGTGACTACGCGCTCAACGACCTCGCCGCGTTGCGTGAAAACCCGTTCCACTCGTCGCGGGAATACGAGGGATTCACGAACCGGGACATTTTCGGCACGACCATCCAGGCGGACCATACCGGCGACTCGATGCGTCTCTCGTCGACGACCGGATTCGTGAAGTGGAAGACGGAGGACTCGACCGACCTCGACTACTCGGCGCTTCCGCTCATCGTGCGTGACAACGACGAGGAAGACTTCCAGTTCACGCAGGAGGTCCGGCTCGCGTCAGCGGCGCCGAAGAAGCTCTCGGACACGGCTGCGCTCAAGTGGCAGACGGGCGTCTTCCTCTTCACCCAGAACTATCAGCAGGACGCCGTCAACAAGTTCTCGGCGGGGGTGCTCTCGCCGTTCATCCCTATGCCGGTCAATCAATACTCCCCGGTGTCCAACTTGGACGACTTCGGCCTGGGCGTGTTCGGTCAGGGCACGATGACGTTCAAGGACAACCTGGACATCGTCGCGGGCGCGCGCGTGGACTACGAGGACAAGAACGCGAACCTGAAGACGTTCTTCGATCCGGCGATCGCGCCGGCGTCGGTCGTCGAGGCCGAAGACAGCTTCTCCCACGTCTCGCCGCAGTTCGCGGCGGTTTACCGTGTGAAGCCCGAGTACAACGTGTACGCGACGGTCTCGAACGGCTTCAAGGCCGGAGGGTTCAACCCCGCGTCGCCGGCTGGCAGCGAGGCCTACGGCGAAGAGACCACGTGGAACGTGGAAGGCGGCCTGAAGACCCTCTTCGCAAACGGGCGCGTCGCGCTCAATAGCGCCGTCTTCTTCATCGACTGGAACGACCTGCAGCTCAACGTGCCGAACCTCGAGGTCCCCGGACAGATCTACATCGCCAACGTCGGCGGCGCGACGAGCAAAGGCGTGGAGTTCGATCTGACCGCGAGGGCCGCGCCAGGCGTGGATGTGTTCGGCATGTTCGGGTACACGAACGCCACGTTCAGCAGCGGCAGCACTTCGGTCGGCCTCGATGTGTCGGGCAACGACATTCCCAACACGCCGGACTATACGGCCAGCTTCGGCGTGCAATTCGGACACTCGCTCAACTCGGCGACGAGCGCGTACGGCCGCGCCGACGTCGTGCTGACCGGGGCGTTCAAATACGACGACGCGAATTCTCAAGGGCAGGACGCCTACTCGCTCGTCAACTTCCGGGGCGGCGTTCGCGGGAAGCTCTTCTTCGCCGAGGGATGGATCAGGAACGCCTTCAACACCACCTACATCCCGGTGGCGTTCGCATATGGCCCGCTCGCGCCATCGGGGTTCATAGGCGAGAACGGCGCTCCGCGCACGTTCGGGTTGAGCGCGGGCGTGAAGTTCTGAAACGTTCACGACGAATTGCCGCGATGAGTAACCCCTTCGCGTGCTTCGTGAGCTTCCGCCTTCGCCAAGGCTCCGGCGGACCGCCGTAGCTTTAGCGGAGGCTGGTCGCGCTCATCGCGGTGAGCGTGACCGTTGACCGCCGCAAGCGGTCTCAGACACGCTGACACAACCCCACGCGACAACCCAATGTTCACGATGGACCCTTGGAGTTTTCATCGTGTTCATCGGGTCATCGTGTTCATCGTGAGCTATGGCCGTCGGCGCGTTCAGTTCGTGAGATAGGTTCTGGCCAATTCGCATGTCCCCCGCTCCGTCCTCGACGATTCCGACACCCGGCCTGAGGTGGACCGCCGACACCGGCGCTATCCGCTTCGGCTGGGTGAACGTTGTCGTCGCCGCGCTCGTGATGCTCGCAACCCTGCCCGGCCGCACGCAGGGCCTGGGGCTCATCACCGAGCCACTGCTCAAAGACCTCCAGCTCGATCGCATCGCCTACGCGAACATCAACTTGTGGGCCACGCTGCTCGGCGCCGCGATCTGCCTGCCCATCGGCCGCGTCTTCGATCGCGTCGGCCTGCGCTGGACGACGGCGGCGCTGTCACTCGCGCTGGCGCTCGTCGTCTGGCGCATGAGCGCCTTGACGGGCGGAATCACGGCGCTTTTCGTCCTCGGTACTGCTCACCCGCGCCCTCGGCCAGAGCGCGCTGTCGGTCGCGAGCATTACGGCCGTCGGGAAATCCTTCGGCTCGCGCGTCGGCATGGCCATGGGCGTGTACTCGGTGCTGCTGAGCGTCTTCTTCGCAGCGGCCTTCGTCGCCATCGGCGCCACGGTTCGCACGGGCGGCTGGCGGCTGGCCTGGCTGCAAGTCGCGGTTGGCCTGGCGTTTGTCGTCACGCCGGCGGTCGTCCTGTTCATGCGGGAGCCCGCGCCGCCGCAGTTCGGGATCACGTCGGGGCCAAACATCGCGACGGGCCTGACGCTTGCCGCCGCGCTGAGAACGCCCGCGTTCTGGGTTTTTGCCGGCGCGACGTCGCTCTTCGGCCTCGTCTCCTCTGGGCTGGGACTCTTCAACGAGGCGGTCCTTGCCGAGCGCGGGTTCAATCAGCAGACCTACCACACGTTTCTTGCGGCCTCGTCGATCATCGCGCTCGTCGGTCAGTTCGGGTGCGGATGGCTGACGCTTCGCTGGTCGATGCAGCGGCTGCTCGGTCTCGCGATGTTCATCTACGCTGTGGCCCTAGTCGCGCTGCCTCTGATTGTCTCGCTGGCGCAGCTATGGATCTTTGCTGCGCTCATCGGACTCTCGGGCGGCATGATCACGGTGATGTTCTTTGCCATCTGGCGGCGGTTCGGATCGGGACACCTCGGGCGAATCCAGGGGGCAGCGCAGATGCTGACCGTCCTTGCGTCAGCCATCGGACCGCTTCTCTTCGCAAAGTGCGCCGCCATCACCGGGTCGTACGCGCCGATTCTCTGGATTCTGGCGCCGAGCGTCTTCCTGGTGGGGCTGGCCGCGCTGCGCGTGTCCGTGCCGGACGAGCCTTCCTAGCCGGACGCTGAGGATCTTGCGGCAGAGAGTCTTGTGGCTTCCGCCTTCAGGCGGAAGTCTCCGGCTAAGCCGGAAGCCACGCTGATTGGATGGGAGGTCTGATGGCTATCGTCGGACGCTTTTTTCGGCTCGCCGTGGTGCTGGCGCTTCTGGTCCTGATGTTCGCCGGCGGTTGGGTCGTTGGCCGCCTCGGACTCGGATCGACCGTACCGACTGCCTCTCTGACCGACCTCGAACGCCAGTTCAGCGAGCGGATGCGCGACTCGTCGCTCGTCGGCTACTTCACCGTATCAGGCCGCACGAAGCGCGAGCCGGAAGAGGACCGATACGACATCTCGAGCGTCGAGAAGGTCGCCGACGACAAGTGGCGGTTCAACGTGCGCATGCGCCACGGCTCGTTCGACGTCACGATGCCGGTCGTCGTCCCGGTCAAGTGGGTCGACGACACGCCGGTCGTGACGCTCACCGACTGGAACATCCCGTCGCTCGGCACGTTCACGTGCCGGGTGCTCTTCCACGGCGACCGGTATGCCGGCACGTGGCAGCATGGGCCGACGGGCGGGCTGATGTACGGCAGGATTGAAAAGCAGCGGCAGCCGTAGGAGACCCGGCAGCCGGCTCACCACAGAGTTAACGGAGTAAGCGGAGGTTTGACTCTGGACCAGGCTCGAGTATCTCCGGCCTCAGCTAACTCCGTTACCCCTGTGGTGAACAATCTCTGTGCCCTCTACTTTCCTATCGCGAACAGATGCTTGTCGGACCTGATGTAAATCCGTCCGTTGGCAATCGCCGGCGACGAGTACACGGGCTCGGCGATTGAGTTCGTGCGGACGATCTCATGGGTGGGACCGGCCTTGAGCATGAAGGTGTCGCCTTCTTCGCTCGTCATCGCGACCATCCCGCCGAACGCGACAGGCGAGCCCATGAACCGGGCCGGCACTGGAATCCGTCCGCCTTCGGTACTTGACCGTGCCGGTCTTCGGATCGAGGCAGGTGACGATGCCGTTGTCCGTGAAGAGGTAGAGGTAGTCGCCGTAGAGGATGTTCGAGAGGACGTAGCCCGTGCCTCTGGAGTACTCCCAGGCGACGCGCTCTTTCTCGGCCACTGCGCCCGGGCGCAGCGCGATGACTTTCTTGACCGGATAGCCGGCGGTCACGATCACCAGCCCATGGCCGACGAGCGGCGTGTGGATGGCGTTGCTCTGCACACCGGTCGTGCGCCACAGCTCTTTCCCCGTCGCGGGATCGTAGGCAATGATCAGCTCGTTGCCGTTCGTGACGAGCTCGGTGCGGCCGCCGCTCTGTACCGAGTACCGGCGTGCTCCAGGTGATCTCGACTGTTCGCTTCGTGTTCCAGACTTCCTTGCCGGACTTCTTGTCGTACGCCACGAGCACCGACTGTTCGCCATTGTCCTCGTCGCGCTGGATGATGACGAGATTCTCGTAGAGGACCGGCGAGGTGCCCGTGCCCAGGCCAAGAGTGGCGAAGGGCGTCACCGACTTCCAGGCGAGGTCTCCCTTTGCGTCGTAGGCGTAAAGGCCCTCGGGGCCGAAGTAGGCGAACACCATCACGCCGTCGGTGACCGGCGTCGGCCCGGCGAAACTGCTCCGCCGGTGTCTGGCGTCGAATACCGTCCCCTCGTAAGCCGTGCGATCCCACAGGATCTTGCCGGAGGAGGCGTCGAGTGCCACGACTTTGAACGTGTGCTTCTTGTCGGCGGCAACGCTGTCGGGGTGGATCCAGTCCTGCTCCTGTCCCTGACGGTGCTTGACGGCTCGCTGCCCCGGAATCGCGTCCCCTTCGATGACGGCGGTCAGGTAGATGCGGTTGCCCCAGACAATCGGCGAGGACATCCCCGTCCCCGGAAGCTCAGCCTTCCAGGCGATGTTCTTGCCGGGAGCCCATTCGGTCGGCGCCCGCGTGTCCGCCGAAACACCCTGCCCGCCGGGTCCCCGCCACTGGGCCCAGTTTTCGGCGGCCGCCGTCGCCCCCAGTCCGGCCAGCATGGCCAGGGCGAGCAGCAGGCTCTTCAGCGCACGAACGTCACGCATCGAATGGCTCCCACGGTGAAGGGATCGGTGAAACGAAATGAGGGGCAGGCAACGTAAAGAGCAGATTATAGGCCGCGTTCGGCCTGCAGCCAGTCCCCTGGGTTGAAACGCCGAGCCTGAGGGACGGGCGGGGACACTCAACCGGGACACTCAACCGTGACAGTCACGGGGGACAGTCAAGGCGAGTAAATCGAAGGAACTCCAACCATACCAACGTGTCAAGCGTGGCAGGAATTGCCACCTCGAGAACATGGTGGAAGAAAGCCTCAGCAAATGGCTCCGAAGTGTTCTGGATTGGCACTCCTCCGACCTTGCGGGGACACTCAAGGTTGAGTGTCCCGTTTGAGTGTCCCCGGACCATCCGCGATATCCTAGAGACTTGTATGAAAGCGACGCTTCCTCGTCTTCCGTTGCTCCTGGCGATCGGGATGTTGATCCCCGCGGCCGCGCTGCTGCGCGGCGCGGACTGGCCTGACTGGCGCGGGCCGGCGCGCACGGGCGTGTCGACCGAGACCGGGCTGGCCTCTGCGTGGTCGCCCTCCGGTCAGAATCTGGCCTGGAAGGCCCCATATGGCGGCCGTTCCGGTCCGGTGGTATTCGGCGATCGGCTCTACTTGCAGAACACCTCGGGCGACGGCGAGCAGATGCAGGAACGCCTGATGTGCTTCCACGCCGATACGGGCAAGCTGCTCTGGGAGTACAAGTACAACCTCTTCACGAGCGACGTGCCGCCGCACCGGATCGCGTGGGCCTCGCCAGTCGTCGATTCGGCCAGCGGGAACGTGTTCGCCTTCAGCGGCAACGGCCTCCTGATGTCGCTGTCGCGCGACGGCAAACTGCTCTGGGAGCGCTCCCTCGCCGAAGAGTTCGGCATGTGGACGACCCACGGCGGCCGAGTGTCGTCCCCGATCATCGACGGCGATCAGCTCATCGTCAGCGGCCTGATGTTCAGCTGGGGACAGCACGCCGGCGGCGCGCATCGCTACCTCTCGTTCGACAAGATGACGGGGCGCGCCAACTGGATCAGCTCGCCTGAGGGCCGGCCGACCGACACCATCTACGCCAACCCGTTCGTGGCCGACGTCAACGGCACGCGGACGTTCTTCTCGGGCGGCAGCGACGGCGCGATGCACGCGCTCAAGATTTCCACCGGCGAAAAGATCTGGAGCTGGCTCGTCAGCCAGCGCGGCCTGAACACGGCCGCCATGATGATCGGTAGCGACGTTCTGATCTCGCACAGCGAGGAGAACATCGGGACGAGCGAAATGGGCATGCTCGCCGCGATGCCCGCGAACAAAACCGGGACGCTCACCGACAAGGACGCGCGCTGGCTGATTCGCGGCGTGCAGGCGGGATACGCGTCGCCCGTCACCGATGGCCAGCGCGTCTACGTCGTCGACAACGGCGGCATCATGTTCGCGCACGACGCCAAGACGGGCGCGCGCGCGTGGGAACAGAACCTCGGCACGATTCAGAAATCGTCGCCGGTGCTGGCCGACGGGAAACTGTATGTCGGAACGGAGAACGGCAAGTTCTTCATCATCCGCCCGCTGGCCGATCGCGCGGAGATCCTCGATCAGGACTGGCTGGGCAGCGAGCAGAATCCCGAACCGATCGTCGCGGCGCCGGCCGTCGCGCGCGGACGGGTCTACGTCGTCTCGATGAACGCCATCTACGCGATCGGGCCGAAGATGGCGCCCGCGGGCGCGCCGGCCAATCCCGCAGCTGGCGCAAAGCCCGCCGCGGCTACCTTGGCGGCAGGGGTCCCCGCTGCGCTGCTCGTGACGCCAACCGAACTCATCCTCAAACCGGGTGAGGCGATCGCCCTGAACGCGCGCGCGTTCGACGCCAGCGGTTCGGCGATCGCGCTGCCGGGACCGGCAGCGTGGACGCTCGAGAACCTCAAAGGCACGATCGCGGATGGCCGATTCACGGCGGATCCCGCCGCGGGCGCCCAGGCCGGCCTGGTGAAGGCGACCGTGGGATCGATTGTCGGCGCGGCGCGCATTCGCGTCATTCCCGATCTTCCCTGGAGCTTCGACTTCGAGGACGGCCGGGCGGTTCCGCCGCCGGAATGGGCGAACGCAACCAACAAGTTCGCCGTGCGCGATCTCGAGGGTAACAAGGTGCTCGTCAAGCTGGCGGAGAACGACTTCGCCTTCGCCAAGCGGTGCCGGCCGTTTTTTGGGTCGCCCGAGTTGAGCAACTACACCATCGAAGCCGACATCCGGGCCATGGAGCGTCGCCGGCTGATGGGAGACATCGGCGTCGTCGCGCAACGCTACGAACTCGTGGTGTTCGGCAACCATCAGGAACTGCACCTGCAGCCGTGGCAGCCGGAAACCGCGCGCACCGTGAAGATGCCGTTCAAGTTCGACAAGGACGTGTGGTACACGATGAAGCTCGAAGTGCAGTCGCTCGATGGCAGCAAGGTGCGCGCGCGCGGCAAGGTGTGGCCGAAGGGTCAGCCCGAACCTCAGGCGTGGACGATCGAGCGCGTCGATCCAATCGGCAGCCAGAAGGGCAGCCCTGGAATCTACGCCGATGCCCCGTCGCGTGTCGGCGGCGGCTCCGAGCTGTACTACGACAACATCAAGGTCTACAAGAACAAGTAGTCTCGCGATTCGCGATTCGCGATTCGCGCTGGGATAACACAAACCATGTCCAAGATTCTCAAGCACGCCCTCGTGGCCATCGGCGTCGTTGCCGGCCTCTCGCTCACCACGCTGGCGCTCATCGCACGCTCCGATCCCGGCAAGGGTGACTGGCCCATGTGGGGCGGCACGCCCGATCGCAACCTCGTCTCCGCCATGAAGGATCTGCCGACGAGCTGGGACATCAAGACGAAGAAGAACATCAAGTGGGTCGCCGAGCTCGGCTCGCAGGCCTACGGCAATCCTGTCGTCGCCAACGGCGTGGTGCTCGTCGGGACCAACAACGAAGCGATGAAGGACCCGGCGATCAAGGGCGACAAGGGCGTCCTCATGGCCTTCAAGGAGTCGGATGGCTCGTTCCTGTGGCAGGCCGTGCACGACAAGCTGACCGCGGGACGCGCCAACGACTGGCCGTTCCAGGGGATCTGTTCGTCGCCGCTCGTCGAGAACGGCATTGCGTACTACGTGTCGAACCGCGGCGAGGTCATGGCGGTCGACATTCAGGGCTTCAGGGACAACGGTGAAAACGACGGGCCGTTCAAGGAAGAGAAGCAGACGCGGCAGACCGACGTCGACATCATCTGGCGCTACGACATGATGGACGAGCTCGGCGTCTTCCAGCACAACATGGCGAACTCGTCGCCGGTCGTGTACCAGAACCTGATCTACGTCAGCACGTCGAACGGCCAGGACGAGAGCCACGTGAACGTGCCGTCGCCGAAATCGCCCGCGATCATCGCGATCGACAAGACCACGGGCAAACTGGTATGGGAAGACGCATCACCCGGCGACAAGATCCTGCACGGTCAGTGGTCGTCGCCCGCCGTCGGCAAGATTGGCGACACGGTGCAGGTCGTCATCGGCCAGGGCGATGGCTGGGTGCGCGGCTACGAGGCCAAGGGCGGCAAGAAGCTCTGGGAATTCGACCTGAATCCCAAGGATTCGGTCTGGCCGAAGACCCGCAACGAGGTCATCAGCACGCCGGTGATCTTCGAGGGCGTCGTCTACATCGCCAACGGTCAGGACCCGGAGCACGGCGAGGGTGTCGGGCACCTCTATGCCATCGATCCCACCAAGACCGGCGACATCACGAAGAGCGGCATGATCTGGCACTACGACAAGATCCGGCGCTCGGTCTCGACCGGCGCCATCTACAACGGCATCCTGTTCTACTCAGACTTCAGCGGCTTTCTCCACGCGGTCGACGTCAAGACTGGCAAGCCGTTCTGGACCCACGACATGTTCGCCGCCATCTGGGGATCGCCGATCGTCATCGGCGACAAGGTGTACCTCGGGGACGAAGACGGCGATGTCACCGTCCTCAACGCCGACAAGACGATGAAGGTGGTCGCCGAGAGCAACATGGGAAGCTCGGTCTACTCGACGCCGGTGCCGGCCAACGGCGCGCTGTACATCGTCAACCGCAACGAGCTGTTCGCGATCTCCAGCACGGGCGCCGCCGGAAGCAAGTGAGCACACCAAGAACCCTCGCTCTGCTGGCGTTCTTCCTCTGCGCGGCCACCACCTCCGCGCAGGGTCCGGGCGCGGCTCCGGCCGATCGCTGGCCGCAGTTCCGGGGGACCCCGGCGCTCTCGGGACTCTCGGATGCGAAGATGCCGGGCAGCCTCAAGCTGCTGTGGACCTACGAGGCGGGCGACGCAATCGAATCGTCGGCTGCAATCGTCGACGGCGTGGTCTACGTCGGCTCGCAAACGGGCGAGCTCCATGCCGTCAATCTCGCCGACGGCAAGCTCAAGTGGAAGTACAAGGCCTCGACCGATGGCATCGGCGAATCGTCGCCAACGGTCGCTGGCGATCTCGTGTATGTCGGCGACCTTGCCGGAGTGCTGCACGCGGTGCAAACCGCGACGGGACAGGCGGCGTGGACGTTCAAGACGAGCACCGAGATCAAATCGTCGCCTGTCGTCTCGGGCGACAGAGTGCTGATCGGGTCCTACGATTCGCACCTGTATGCGCTTGGCGCGAAAGACGGCAAGCTGGCATGGAAGGTCCAGACCGAAGGCTACGTGCACGCCACGCCGGCGATTGTCGACGGCATCGCCTACATCGCCGGATGCGACGAGATTCTGCGCGGCATCCGGATCCGCGACGGCGTCGAAGTGCTCAAGATGCCGTTCGGCGCCTACACCGGCGCGTCCCCGGCGATCGTTGACGGACGCGCGTACTTCGGCACGTATGAGAACGACGTGCTCGCGGTCGACCTGAAGGCAAAGAAGATCGTCTGGAGCTACAAGCACCCCGATCGGAACTTCCCGTTCTACTCCTCGCCGGCCGTCCTCGCCGATCGCGTGATCGTCGGCGGACGCGACAAGATGGTGCACGGGCTCGATCGCAAGACGGGCAAGTCACTCTGGACCTTCGTCACCGGCGCGCGGGTGGACTCCTCGCCGGTCATCGCCGGAGGGCTCGCCTTCATCGGATCGAACGACGGGAAGCTCTACGTCCTCGACGTGGCGTCGGGCAAGAGCGTCTTCCAGTTCGAGGCCGGCGGGCCCTTGTCTGCCTCCCCGGCGCTGTCGTCAGGCCGTCTGGTCATCGGCTCGCAGGACGGCAAGCTGTTCTGTTTGGGATAGCGTCTAGACTTTTGGCTCTAGGCTCTAGGCTTCAGCCAAGATCTTCGAAGCGATCTCCAAGGTTTTGCTAAAGCCCAAAGCCCAAATCCCTAACCCCGTCACCGTATTCGCACGTCAACAGTGAAGCGCCGATAGTTTGCATACGTCGCCACGCCATCGATGTCGTAGCGCTCGGTTCGCTGCGGCGCCGACATCGCCCGCCACGGACCCGAGTAGTGTTCGCGCATGTCGGCGGGAACCCACATGTCGAGCGGCGCGTCGCGCCGCCACGTCACGTGAATCTCCGCCTTCGAGTCGCCGTCGCCCCTCACGAAATCCTTCACCACGAGCTCACTTCGCACGACCCGGCCATCGGCCGGAACGATCCACAGGCGGCCCTCGGCCGGCACGCTCCTGCCGTCGCCTCTGGTGATCAACCCTCCTCTGTCTCGCTCCCTGAAGCGGACGATCCACACCCGTTCTCCCGCAACGTCCGCTTCGCCTTCCTTGTCGAAGCGGCAGTTCGGCAGATGCTTGGGATGGACGAAGTGCAGCGCCGTGGTCGGCACGTTGATCTCGCGCGTGATCGGCCCGAGGTTGAAGCGGGCGCTGTCGCCGGCTATCAACCGCGCCTGTTGGAGCAGCGACTGTTGCGAGCCGCGGAACAGCCGCTCCAGCCGCCCGTCGGATTCCGGGATCGGAGAGTCGTTGACGGCCAGGACATTACGAAACGCGAGCCACTCGGTGCTGTCAACGAGCCGCACGAAGGCGATCTCCGAACGAAGCCTGCGGTCCGACAAGACGGTCTTGGTGTTGCGCCAGACCAGGCGCTGCGTATAAGTCTCCTCTGCCAGCACGCTCGTGAGAGCGAGGCCGTAGTCGACGGCGTATCTGCCGGCACGCGCGAGCACGTCATCCAATGAAGATGAGGGGCGGGACGGCGTCCGGCCCGGCTGCGCCCCCAGCCCCGGCGTGCCGCGAAGGACCGTCAGCAGCACGACAATCCCGACACCGGCCACCGCGCGTGCCGATGCTCGGGACGGCATCGTTCAGCGCTTGCCCGCCGTGGTGACGAGCGCTTCGTAGAGGATCCGGATCGCCGGACCGATGGCTCCGACGGGAACGTACTCGGCATCGCCGTGCATCGAGGCCACGGCCTCGGCGGGCAGGATGGCAGGAGTGAAGCCGTAGCTCTTCACGCCACGCGGACGAAAGCCATTCGAGTCGGTGGCGTAGGGCACGATCGTCGGCGTGACGATGGCCTCCGGATACTGCCGCTTCACCGCGCCCTCGAGGGCGCGGTAGAAGGCCGAGTCGGTGGTCGTGACGACGGGGTCTGGCGATTCGTAGAGCACGTCCATCTTGATGCCCGGATCGCCGAGCCTGCGGGCGATCTCTGCCAGCCACTGCTTCTTCGACGTGCCAGGCAGGACGCGGCAATCGAGCGACGCCTCAGCGATTGACGGAATGACATTCGCCTTCGGTGGATCCCCGACGCCCGCCCTCAGCGTGGTGATCGAGATCGTCGAATGCTGAATGGCGTTGTTGAACTTATTGTCGGCGAGAGCGCCGACCCGTGACTTCAGCGTGTCGAGCACGCCGAACGGCGACGTCGGCATGGGCTCGCTGAGGAGCCGGGCGAGAGCGCGGACGAGACGGTCGTTCGGGTTCTTGTCGTGGGGCTGCGAACCATGGCCCGCGACGCCTTCAGCCGTGAGCTTCAGCCAGATCAGCTTCTTCTCAGCCACCGAAATACCGAACACGAGCTTCCCAAGTGCGAAGAGATCGCGGCTGCCGAACCCGCCCTCGTCCAGGATGTATTCCGGCTCGAACTCCGCGTAGTGATTCTCGCGCATCCAGGTCGCGCCGAGCCCGCCACCAACCTCTTCATCGGGCACGGCCATCAGGATGATGTCGCGGTCGAGCGCGATGTTCTGCCGCTTCAGCATGATGAACGCGTAGAGCTGGGCAACGCCCGGCCCCTTCATGTCGAGCGCGCCGCGCCCCCAGATCCGGCCGTCGGCGATCTCGCCGCCGAACGGGTCGCGCGCCCATCGGCTCGCGTCGGCCGGGACGACATCCATGTGATGGAGGAGCATCAACGGCTTGGCCGGACCCGTCCCTTTCAGCCTGGCCATGACGATCGAACGGCCCGGTCCCGACTCGAAGCGTTTGACCTGGATGCCTTCGCGTCCGAGGACACTGACCAGGAGATCGGCGGCTTTGGTGACATCGCCGGGCGGGACGGAGGTGTTGATGCGGATGTAGCTCTGGAGCGTCTTCAGCGCTTCCGCGTCTACGGTTCCCCAGTCGGGGGCCTGCGCGGCGAGAGTTGTCTGAAGGGCGAGGGTGACGAGGAGAACGCCAGAACGTCGCATCCATGCTCCTGTAAAAGTCGATTCGCCGCGAATCGGCTCATGGTACAGGACCGACTGGATGCGCGCTACCGTCGAGGAGCGTAGCGGTATTCAGCGTGCGACAGGGGTCTTCGATCGAAGCCGGCGCGCGAGCGCCAGCAGGCCCACGCCCATGAGTCCAAGCGTTGATGGTTCGGGGACAGAAGTGGGGGAAAGCACGTCGATGTGAGCGCCAGTGGGATCCAAGGTAGGGATCAAAGGTACAAACGGATCGCTCTCCCTGACGAAGGCGTCTCGAGAAAGAAGAACTCGCCCAAGCCGATCGGCAGCAACGTAAACGACCCCTGCCCAGGAGATTGAGCAAGAAACGTCAAGGTGGCGAGGATCCCGGATGCTCCCGGGGGCCTAATCAGGGAGCTCGTCGCGGGGAGGCTCCGGCAGGAAAAAGCTGGCAATAAACCCGACGAGATAGACGGCGAAGCCCACTCCCGCCGCCACCAGAGCCACTTTGGTGGGCGCGTAGGCGCGGTCTGGCGTCACCGCCAGCGTGGCCGTCACCCAGGCGAAAGACGTCCCGATCAGGCGGCCGCCGATGTTGGCGGCGAAGCTCTCACCAGTGCCGCGCAGGTGCACGGGATACACCCGGGGCAAATAGTTCCCCCAGAAGCTGAATTGGCCGACGGTGAGCAGCCCCGCAAAGAAGGCCCCGGCGTATAGCCAGCTGAGACTGGAGGTCGCGATGAATCCGAAGACCACGGGCATCACGATGAGGCCCGGAATCTGAAACATCCGGATCAGCCTCCGGCGACTGACGATGACGACCGCGAGCGTCGCGAGGATGACGCGGCCGACGAGTCCGCCGACCTCCTGAACCTTGGTCACGTCCGACGCGGTCCCCTGCTCGATGAGCCGCGCCTGGGGCGGCTTGAGGCCCTGCACCATCTCCCGCACTTCCGGCAGCCCGGGAACCATCTGCGGAATCTGCTGAATGGCTCCGAATGCGGCTCCGTACGACATCGCAAACATCACCGTCGTCACGATCGTCGTCCGCCGCAGATCGGGCGCGAAGAGCGCCGCGATGCTCGGGCGCTTGAGCGTGCCGGCGGTCTTCTTCTGCTGCCAGATCGGCGATTCGGGAAGAAACGGCCGGATGAGAATGAGGGGGATGGCGGGGATGACGCCCGACATGAGCGTGTAGCGCCACGGCGCGTGGGGGTCGGTGATGCCCTCGATGCCGAAGCCGCCGATGGCCGGGAACGACGCCGCGTAGTCGACCGCCAGGCCGTTGGCAAACGCCACCAGCAGCCCGCCAATCGACGAGAACGCCTGCGTGTAGCCGAGTACCTTCTCCCGCCGCTTCGGCTCCGGGAAGAGCTCCGCGAGCCAGGCAATGGCCGCCACGAACTCCACGCAGACGCCGATGAAGACGAAACAGCGCAGGACAAGGAGCATCCCGATCGAAGTCGAGAATCCGGAGAGAAACGCGGCGATCGCGTAGATGAGGATGCTGTACGTCAGGACGCGCCGTCGGCCGAGCCGGTCGGTCAGGTAGCCGCCGAGAAGCCCGAAGATACCGCCGGCAAAGGCCGGAATGTAGAAGAGCCGCCCAACCCACATCTGGAACTCCGGCGACCCCGGCGCGGCGCCCACGAGCTCCTGCAAGGCCGGCCGGACGATGAGTGGCAGCATCAGGATTTCGTAGATGTCGAACGCAAACCCGATGACCGCGATGACGCAGATCAGCCACTGCGTGGACGTGAGCCGGAAGTCTGACTGACTGGTGGGCATGGGCTTGTTACGCGTGAGCGGGTGATAGAGTTTACTGCACCTGACGTTGCGGCTCGCTTCTCGCGGCTCGCAGTTGGCGGCTCGCAGCTCGTGGCGCCGGGGCTCGGGACTCGGGACTAGGGACTCGAAAGAATCTCAGATCTCAATCATTGATTGAGATCTGAATGTTCTTCCAGCCGCCAACCGCGAGCAGCGAACCGCGAGAACCGAGCCCCGAGCCCCGAGCCCCGAAACAATGATGACTTCCTTCGACTTCCAGCCCCGCACGCGCGTGATCTTCGGCGCAGGCGCCCTTGCCCGTCTCGGCGAACTGTCAAAGGAGCTGGGGTTTCGGCGGACGCTGCTGGTAGCCGACGCCGGAGTGGTCCAGGCCGGCTACGTGGCCGCAGCCGTCGGCGCGCTCGAGGCTGCCGGGATTGCCGTCGTCCCGTTCCACGACTTCGGCCAGAATCCTGATTCCGCGATGGTCGACGCGGGCCGGGCGTTTGCCGCGCCGCTCGGGATTGACTCGCTCGTCGGACTCGGCGGCGGGAGCTCGCTCGACTGCGCCAAGGGCATCAACTTCCTGCTGACCAGCGGCGGGAGCATGGCCGACTATCGAGGATACGGCAAGGCGCGGACTCCGCTTCTGCCGATGATAGGCATTCCGACGACCGCCGGTACCGGCAGCGAGGCGCAGAGCTATGCCGTCATCTCCGACGCGTCGACGCACATGAAGATGGCGTGCGGCGATCCGTCAGCGGCAGTGAAGATCGCGATTCTCGATCCCGACCTCACGATGAGCGCGCCCGGCCGCGTCACCGCGATGGCCGGCTACGACGCGATTGCCCACGCCGTCGAGACGTGGGTCACGACCCGCCAAACCGCCCTGTCCGAGACGTTCTCGCTGCGCGCCTGGGATCTGCTGAACGGCGCATTCGAACAGGTGATGACGCACCCGGGCGATCGCGACGCACGGGCCTCGATGCTCCTCGGTTCCCATTTCGCGGGCATTGCCATCGAGCAGTCGATGCTCGGCGCCGCGCACGCGTGCTCCAACCCGCTGACCGCCCGCTTCGATCTCGCGCACGGGCTGGCACTATCGATCTTGCTTCCCCACGTGGTCCGCTGGAACGGATCGGCGGTGTCCGAGCGATACGCGGCGCTTCTCGAATCCGGCAATGAGAATGAGGCGCCCGACCGATTGGCCGCCAGGCTTGAACACTTCGCTCTTGCCAGCGGCCTGGGTGGAGCGCTGCGGGATTACGGCGTGCCCAGCGGCGCGCTCGAGGAACTCGCAGGCCTTGCTGCCGCGCAGTGGACCGGCACTTTCAACCCGAGGCATCTCGACGCTGCTGGGGCGCTCGAGATCTATCGGGCGGCGTACTGATCGGGTCTCCCCTTCTCAGATCCCTCTCTCCCGCTATTGGAAAAGGCCAACGGAAACCACGGTGGGCCGTTTCCGCTGAGACAGTATTACCGAGTGATGCGCTCGAGCACGATCAGTCGGCCGTGACAAACGGAACGGGCGGTCCTGATCGAGTAGGTACGGTCAACTGACCTCGCGGACGCGGCGTCTCCGCACGGCGTGAGCCTCGCCTTCAGTTCGCGCCGAACCCGTGCAGACATATCGTGTGCCGGGCGACGACTGACGCGCGACAAAATCAACGAGTAGCGCGCGCAACTCTCGCTGGGCGGCCAGCGGTCGAAACGTGTGACCTGCCCCGTCCACCACGACGTGGTCAATTCCCCGCCGCTGACCACGCCGTCCGGCGCCGCCGTAGAGCCGGAAGAAGTCCAAGCCGCGGTCTCCGCGGCTGAAGACAAAAAGACAGGCGATGCCGCTAGCGCTGAGCGCATCCAGCTCGAGGCCAAGTCCGGAGATGAGGCGCCCACCGCACATCGTATTGACGCCGGCGAGGAGCTTGCGCCCGAAGAATCCCCAGCCGAGGCGGAGAAACGTGCCGTACGCAGCGCGGCCACGAAGGACTTTGCTCCACCTGGACCGATCGAACAACAACCGCTGATATCTCTCGAACTCGCTGTCGTCCGATGCGCTTTGCATACCCGCTGAACCATCGCGCAGATACAACGGGGGATTGATGGCGACGATGGCGTCGAGGGGCAGCCCGCCGAGAGCGCCCCGAAACGCCAGCCAGCCTCCGGAGCACAACCCGATGGCCATGACGCGGCGCGTCGCCGGCGCGGCGCTCCGGACGAGGGCAATAGCGGCCCGTGCGTCATCGAGGGCGTGCGCGGGGTAGGCGACGTTGTCCCCGATACCCGGAGGCGCGAGGCTGTCCCCGATGCCGCCGAGATCGTAGCGGAGCACCACGTGACCGTCAGCCGCCCAGCGTCGGGCCAGCGACACATAGAGCCGATTCGGGCCGACATGGTACTCCGAGCCTGTCGTGAACAAGATGATCGCAGACGCATCTGGATTCTGCCGCACGGGCTCGGTCAGAATCCCGAAGAGCCGATCGTCCGGGCCGAAGTGTATCGCGCGTTCGCGATAGTTGACGCTGCAGGCCAGTGCCGACACGTCGCTCGCGGAGTCGTCGCGAGCAACCGGCGACACTCGGGGCAGGCACCAATCTCGGAACCAAGCGGTGATCGCGTCGATCGCAGGTCGAGGCACGCTGGACAGCGCCGGTTGAAGGAGCATGGCCGCAGTGCCTTCCGGGCGGCATCGCTTCACGCACGAACCCACCTGCTCGAGACGCGCGCCGAGCGACAAGTCGCCGGGGCGGTCGTCACGGTCGATGAGTAGAACCTCTGGCGCCGGGCAGCCAGTCAACGCGTCCAGGTCCAGCCGCTCGAGCGCCTCCGCGGTTTCGCGCGTCACAATATGTCCGACGGCCTGGATATCTTCCTGACCATCCGCCTGTGGCGCGTCGTCTTCCCGACACAAGCGGGCAAAGGCCTTAATCTCGCGCACGTACCCGCGGCCGGTGCGGAAAGGACTCCAGAGTACCAGCCGGGACACGCCGCCTCGGGCCGCGGCGGCCTCGGCGGCCAGCGTCGCGCCGAGTCGCAAGCCGATCAGCGCGACGTGGCCTGTCCCGGCGATAGCCTGCGCCTCTGCCAACGCTCGCTCGATACTGAGGAGCCACGCGTCAAGTCGACCTGGTTCCTCAGGGTCGCCCGCAGAGTCGCCGGTCCCGTGATAGTCGAAGCGGAGCACGTCGAAGCCGAGCCCGGCAAGCTCCTGCGCAAGAATCCGCCACGAGCGGTAGACGCAGATGTAATCGAAGCCGAGCGGCGGACACAGCACAACCGCGGCGCCGCGGCGCACGTCGTCCCGGGCGACATGGTGCCACGCAAACAGGGATCCATCTGTCGATCTCAGGTAGCACGGGCGCGCGACCATCGCCGCGGAGGTGGCGGCTGCATCAGTGGACATCGGCACGCTCCACGCAGACGATTGGGACAGATCCGACGCTGTTCAACGCCGAGACGCTGCCCGAGAGCACCCGGCCCGGCCGGTCGGAGCGCAGCACTACCCGTCTTGGCCGGCGCGGCTCCAGGTGCAGGTAGTTGTCATCGGGGACGAACCCGTCAGCTTCCACGGCAACCGCATGCGCAAACCGATCGGCTTCGACCAGCACCGCATAACCGCCGGCGATCGGTTCCGCGCGAGCGACGAGCTGGAGGCAGCCGTCACGCGCCGATGGCAGGCCGTGCGGGAAATAGTGTGCCGTCGCGACACTGTCGCCGCTGGCGGCGTCGAGGAGCGATGCCGCCACGACATCGTGCCCTCTCGAACCGAATCGGTAGGCATTGGTCAGGTCGTGGAACACGTCGAACAGGCGATCGGCGCGCACGGAACGCGCGCTCCGCCCGGGGATGGTCAGCCTCGTGGCAACGGGCGCACCAAACGGGCAGCCCTCGCGAAACAATGCGACCGTGAGCTCGGCATCGAGCCGGTCGGGCGTGTCGTTGATTGCGTACAGCCCGAGGCCATTGAGACCCTCGTCGACGGCGAAGAGCGCAATCGGAGCGAGGGCTCGTTTGAGAAACCAGTACGCAGACTTGGCCCGTCCGCTCGAGTCGACGATCCCCCAACCCACTTCCGGCGCGAAATCACGCGCGAACCAGACGAGTCCTCCTCGACACGGCGACCCAGGCCGGCGCCACTCGGCGAAGGTCTGCAACATCACTTCGCCGACGGCGACACGGCCGAGCACGCGATAACGTGCAGGATCGAGCTCACGCAGGTTTGCCGGGTCGATGCCAAACAGCTGCGACACGTAGTGATCCCGGATCTCGGCAAAATCCCACTCGGCGCCGGCGTCGCGGGGAACACGCAGACTCGACAACTGCTGATCTCGAGTTGCCAGGCCATCGCCATCGAGCCCGCTCAGAGACGACTCTTCAGGAAAGTTGGCGAACGCCAGGCATTCGGACGCAAACCGGACACCCGCCCCACGGACGTCATCAAGGCCTCGTCTGTACGCGCCGACGCCGTAGTAGTGACTCACGCCCTCATCGGCCTGAAACGGAAATGCGCCGCCCGTCGGCGTCGACGGGACCCAGGCGACATCCGGTACGAGCGACGCGACCAGCGCCGGCAGGACGTCGGAAAAGAGCGAATGCGTCCACTGTGCCCGGGGCACTCCCATCATCGCGGCCTGCTGCTCGACTTCGCTGTTACCACAGCACACGACGAGTGAAGGACGCCCCTGAAGGGTCTCGAGACGTTGCTCCACCTCGACCGCCACGTCGCGGGCGAACGCGCCATGGTCCTCCAGCGTCGGATAGTCCATGTTCGCGAACATGAAGTCCTGCCACAGCAGGAGCCCGAGCTCATCGCAGAGATCGTGAAAGTCGTCTGTCTCGTAGACCATCGTCCCGGAGCACGCGGACGATGTTCATGCCGGCGTCGCGAAGTTGTTCGAGCGCGGTGCGGTAATCGGCGGTCTCGGCGCCGAGTCGGGCGATGTCGAGAGGCGTCCAGCAGACGCCGCGGCAGAATATGGGGGTGCTGTTGATTGCCAGGCCGAAGCCCTTACCATCAGGACCGCGCTGCACCTCCAGGGTCCGGAAGCCCGTACGCCCGAGATCCAAGTTCACCACGTCGCCGCCGACGTCGATCGACAGACCCACCGGATACAACGGCTGAGGCCCGTGTGTGTGCGGCCACCACCGCTCGACGCGCGGGATGCGGACAGTCGCACGCAGGGCGCTGCTGCCGTCAGGACGTGGCTCGCACGAGATCGGCGCGGTGATGTTTCCGACCCGAAGCAAACCGGCGCCAGCCGCCGGATCCATCTGGCGTGCAGTGAGTGCGACCTGTACGATCCCGTCGTCGCCGTCGATCTCGGTCCGCAGGTCGGTGTGCTCGACGCGCACGGGTGCCGCGGGTTCGATGAGGACGGGACGCCACGGGCCGACCGGCGCCACCGGCGGCCACCAGGTGGCGGTGCGCCCGAGCAGCGTGGTGCGAACGTGTCGAAGCTGCTGCCGTGCCACTAATGCGGTCCGCCACTTCGGTCGTGGGCGGCCGTCGGAGAGCAGCGGTTCAAGCGCGTGAAACCGGAGCTGAAGCTCGTGCTCGTCTCCGGCGAGGTGGCCGACATCGACGGTATGCGCCACGAACATGCTCGTGGAGTGCAGAATCGGCGTCCCGTTCAGCCATACGTCGGCGATGGTAGCCAACCCCTGAAAGCGGAGGCGAATCGGCCCGTCCTTTTCGGAGAGCGTGAAGAAGCAGCGGTACCACCAGTCGTCTGCATCGAAATTGCGCGGATGCTCGACGTCCCACTGACCGGCTGCCCGCAGCGCCGCGGCCGCAGTCATCGGTCCATCGCAGGTCAGCCAGTCCAGGTCGAGAGTCTGGAGGTCGGACGGGCAGCGCGCAAGCCCGGGCGTCACGGCAGCGACAGCCCAGCGGCCCTGCAACGGCCGCGCAGCTCCGGAGCCCACGATTCGAGTGGCAGTCATAATCAATCTGCCTCACGAGCCGTACCGGCGGACGAGGGCCGCCATCGTATCGTCCCAGGCCCCTGCCATCGTCTCGAACGACATCGAGGTATCGAGGGGCCGGCGGACACTGACCGCTCGCGCCGCCTTGAACTGCAGCGTTTTCGCCGTCGTAGCGATGAGGTCGCAGGCTTCTGCCGCCGACGCGAGCCCGCGTTCGCCCACGGTCTCGAGCCACCGGAGATACGCCGCCGCGAGCTCGAACGCGGCGCCAAATTGTCGCAGGGTGGCGAAGGCATAGCTGTGGAAGCGTCCGATGGGCTGCAAGGCCAGCGATTCAAGATCGGCGGGAAAGCGCATGGCGTATCGTCGAAACGGGTTCTCGGTCGGACGGCGGGCCAGGTGGGTGCGCAGTAAGGCCAGCGAGGCGTCCAGCAGAGCGCGACCCGACCGCCTGGGCCTGGCATCCAGCCTGGCCACCTCTGCGTACGGCGGCAGGCGCGTCGGATCGGGGGGCCCTTCGAGGCGGAAGACGCCAGTGAAGTCCTCCCCCTGCAGTTCGTAATACCCGGCGTTATGGAAATAGCCGAGCCGGCAGGCGTCCGCATCGAGAGCCTGGATGCCAATGGACGTCTTCACGTGCTCGAGCCTGTATGAGGTTCCTGCAGTGTCCGGGAGGTGGAAGGCGTCTACCTCGACGATTACGGGTCGACCCTGGAGCAGCTGCTCGGAGATGTGAACCGGCAGCGGCAGCCAGACGTTCAGCTCGAACACGTCAACGCCGTACAAGAACTCGAGATCGGTCGACGGGAACTTGAAGAACGTCCATTGATCGCCCTGCACGTCGATACCGAAGGTGAAGGGCAGTGCGGCCAGGGGCTCGGCGCCGGCGGCGTGGAGCAACTCGACCCAGAGGTCCACGTAGCAGTTCGCTTCCGGCCAGGCTCGGTCGGCCCGGTGAAGCGCATGACGCGCATAAGCGCCCGCGTCGAGATCCCAGACGCGAAGCGTCACAGTTCGAGGGCCTCACGTGCGGAAGACGGCCATGTCAAACGGTCGAAGCCGTGTTGGCGATAGAGTGCTAGGGCAATCCGCTCCAGCCCGAAGCCGACACATGCGCTGTGGGCAACCACACCCGCCGCGGTTCTGATCGAGAAGAGCTCGCCGAAGTGGTCCTGATGATAGTTGAGCGAAATGATGGCAGTCGGTCGATCGTCGCTAGCGATGGGCGTGACGAACTCGAGCTTGAGACGCTGGACGCGCTGGTTTTCGGCAAGCAGCGCTCCGGTACGCCCGAAAAACGCGTCGGAGGCCGCGACCAGTTGGACCCCGAGATCGAGGGCAGCGGTGACCGCCGCCGCCCGGTCGATCCACCCGTCCCGCCACGCCACGGCGCTCGTCGCATCCGTCACGCGAACATGCTCGTGCATGCGGAACATCTGCAGACGACCGGGATCATCGGACGGCTCATGACGGAAACAGTAGGACATGACATCTACCAGCCGGCCGCCGGCCGGCAATGTTCCCGAGAGGAGCGGATAGACCGGGTAGCACGCCGCCGGCGTGAGGACGCTTGCCGTAGGCGGCAGGTGTGCGGCCCAGTTCCGACCGTCCTGCACGGACTGGACGAGTTCGCGGTGAGCGCGTTCGTCGCCCGTGAAGCTGTGTACCGTGCCGGCGAGGTGAGGAAACGACTCAAGGTATCCGCTCCGCTCGAGATACGATCGATGGAGCAGCGGCGAGAAGCGCATGACCTCGGGCGCGTCGACTGCGCCCCGCCGCGCGACCAGACGGTCGATGCGCTGAACCGTATCGTCGAAGTCGCCGCTGTAGGCGCACAGGTCTGCTGGTCCGCCCGCAATCAGGACGCCGTGACGGATGAGCTCATCGCGGAACTCGCAACCGGTGCCAACGGTGCCACATGCCATTCACTCGTCCTTCGACATCATCAGCATCGCGGCGTTCGCCAGGAGGACGCGATCGTTATTGATCATCAGCGGCGCACTGTACACGTCTCGAAGATGACGGCCGACACCATATGGCGAGTCATACCGATAACCGCTGACCCCGCATACCCCGAGCGCCTGGGCCACGACCTGCGGCGCCATCTTCGATGCAACGCTCTTGAGGCCGTTCATGCGAATCGCGAATCCGAGCTCGCCGAGCGCCTCCACGTCGTCCTGAAGCCGTTCAACGTCTCGCAGCCCTTCGCGCACGGTCGCGCGCAGACTGCCAAGATCGGCGACCGTTTCGGCCAGGCGAAGCGCGCCGGGCGGCACGGTACCTGGCGTGCGGCGAGCTTCGGCGCGGACGAACGCTCGTGCGCGCGAGACCGCGTCGCTGGCCACGCCCAGCCAGAGTGAGGACCACAGAACATGCGAGAAGGGGATCATCGTACGCGCCGCGATGTCGGCAAACGGTGAAGGCACAACCTGGTCGACCGTCCCCTCCGCTTCCAGACTGAAGCTGAAGCTCCGTGTCCCACGCATGCCGACTGCATCCCAGTCGCCGGTCCGCGTCAGGCGAACGTCAGCCTTCCGCACAAGTACCAGCACTTGATCGCTTGCTGCCGCGTCTGGAGCGCGACGCGCGGTGAGCAGTATGTCGTCGGCTTCCTCGCCGTAGGAAATGACCGGCGCGCGCTTGGTCACGCGAATACGACCCTGGTGACATTCGACTGCGCACACGCTGCGCCGCAGGTCCCCACCGACACCCATCTCGGACGTCGCAGACGCGATGAGAAAGTCCTGATCAGCGAGTTCCCTGAGGTATCGGCGAATGTACGGCGACGAGAGGCCGTGGCGCACGAGGCACGCCACTTCGATCTGGTGCATCGCGTAGACCATCGCCGTTGACGCGCAGCATCGTCCGAGCGTTTCGGCGACCGCGGCAAGCTCGCCAATCGCCATGCCACGACCGCCGAGCTCCTGCGGCACAAACGCGCCCAGCAGGCGCGCCTCCCGCAGGGCGGCAACAGCTTCGTGCGGAAAGCGCCCCTCGCGGTCGACGGCATCCGCCGCAGGTCCCGCGACCTCGACCCCGATGCGTCGTGCGGTCTCGAGAAGATCGACGGCCACCGCCGGTTGTGTCATGCGTCTGCTCCCAGAAGCTCGCTCAGGTTTGACCGAATGACGGCTATACTCCCGAAACTGCCCCGACGCAGCATCCGCTCCGGGAACTCCACCTCGAAGTGCTCCTCCAACGCCAGCATGAGATTGACACTCGCGTGTGACGTCAATCCGGCCTCGTAGAGATCGCTGCGCTCGTCGAGTCCGTTAGGGTCGACAGCAAGCCGACCATACTCGCAGAGGACACCGCGGATGGCTTCCGTCAGTTCAGCGGGCCTGTCAGCACTCCATCCCCATCTCCTGCTCCTCCCTCCTGACCGATCACGACGGCGACGACGCATTCGGCCGCGTGCGTCATGCTGAGTGCCAGTGAGGTGATGCCCTGGCGCTCGGCAAGCAATGCCGCCTCCCCGTGAAGTGCTAGCTCGCACCAGCCGGACGCGTGCCGCCGGACCTCGATGCTGCGCCAGTCAATCCACAGCGTTTCAGGGCGGAGCACTTTGAGCGTTGCCTCCTTCGCAGCAAAGCGAGCGGCAAAACGGGACGCCATCCCGCGTCCACCGGCCGCCTTGCAGTACGCCTCTTCGCTGCCCGTAAACACGCGGCCGACATACCGATCGCCGAACCGGACCAATGAGGCCGCCACCTCATCCACGGTCGTGAGATCGACCCCGACTCTCACGCGGCCGGTCCCGCCCCGCACCGTAGCCGTCCGGCCGATCCGAGGATGGGACGGCATTTGAGGGAAGTGCTCTTCCACTAGTTGGGCAATCCGGTCGCCAATGTGACGAGGCTCTTGGTTCTGGCGCATGTAGTCCCTCATGAACCGACCCTTGCCAGCGACTGGAGCAAATCGAATACCGTGAGCCGAATCCGCGGCGCGCCCTAAGGGAGACCGCGGTCCGGGGGAAGACCAGGCACTGAAGCGTTCGATGAACCTTGCGGGAATCCCGGCGGGGAATCAGGTGAGGTGGTGGGGCCTACTCGACGTTCAGTTGTTCAATTCGCCATCCGTCGGCGTTTTTCCGGAGATCGAAGGCCCATAACCACCGCTCGGTCACGGTGCTGCCGTCGTCGCTCGGCTCCGACGCAGAAGTGGCTGCGCAGGTGGCAACGCCGAACGCGCCGGCCATGGTGATGTCGCAGTCGCCAAGCGAGAGCCGGCCCGACGGAGGCGCTGAGGACCGACGCTCCACCACCTCGCGGTCTGCGCCACGTGAGATGAGGCTGGCCGCTCTATCGTTTTCGTTGAGTCGGTTGTAGGCGCTTTCATACCGTTTCAGAACGGTACGTATTTCCTCGTCATCCCCAGCGGCTCGGGCGTCGAAAGACATGGCCCGTCGCTCACCAGTCGTCGCGACGGCAGTCACCGGCACGCTCGTCTCACGAAGGGTGCGGGGCTGAAGACGCGTGGGGCGGAGTGACGCCACCACCCCCTCGTCCCGTCTTAACGGGGGCGGCGCCGCAGGCGATCGGGTCTCGGAGACCGGCCTGAGGCCGAAGCCGAGGACGGTGGCAACCAAGACGACGGCAAGGGGCAGCATCGTCAGAAGCAGCGCGCGGCCTCGCTCGAACGAGGTCGCGGTGGGAGGAGGGATAGCAACATCGAGGCTGAGGTGGGCGAATTCGTCTGATGGAATGTCGTCGTCCTCTCCCTCAAAGGGCAACGAAAGTACCGAAGGCACCGGTAGCGCCCCAGTCGCCCTACCGTCGCGCCCCTCAATCATCCTGCTTTCGAGCACGGCAATCTCGGGGGCGTGGGCACTCAGCCCCCGCGCCTCGTCGAGGGCGATGCGCGCGTTCTCCAGAGCACCAGAAGCGATCGCGGCTTCACACCGCAAGATGCATTGTGTGAAGCGCCGTCGCCCCAACCGCGCCTCAAAGTCTGTTGCTCCAGCCGAGCCAGGACCCCATCCGGGGCTGTCGATCATGGCCGCAGCCGGTGCAAACGTGGGGCCGTCCGACTGCTCCGCTGGATTCAGCGTTGGTCACCGCGGCCTTCTCCATTAATGGGCACGAGATGCCACAGCCTGAGAACATCGTGGCTACTTCGCAAATGTCGGCGAAGGCGTGCTCGGCGACGACCCTCCTGGTCCGATTGCACTCACCACCGCATAGTACGAGCCAGTCGGAAGGGGAGCGACAAGCGTCGAAATGTCGACCGTGATCTCGCCAATGACCACGGACGGTTTGCCAAGATCGCGCGTGGCGACGGGCGCCGCCGAGGTGGGCTGGCCCGCCTGATGCAGCGATAGGCTGTAGGAGGTCACCGTCGCATGATCGCTGGAGGGCTGGAAGACCGCAAAAGTCGGTATGGCTCCCTGGATTCCGGAAGCGTTGACGACGACGTCGATTGCCGACGACGTCGTGGTCACACCGGCGTCATCTGTGGCGACCGCTCTCAACGAGTACGTCCCTGCGGGGACATTGGTCCAACTCGCGCTGAAGGGGCTCGAAGTGTCCGACCGAATCAATTGCGGGCCAGAGTAAAAGTCTACCCGAACGACCGAACCATCCGAGTCCCCGGCAACCGCACTGAACGTTATCGCCGCTGGAGCGGTGAACGGTGAGCCCTGAGCCGGGGACGAGAGCGAAACCGTTGGCGGCTGATTCGGGGCAATTGATCCTCGGACGGCGACGTTCTGGAACGTGGCTCGCGCCGTGGCGCCATCACCGTCGTGGCCGGTGACGGCGAGGCCCACATACACACTCGACGACATCGCAATCGTATCGCTGCTCAGCACCGACCACGTGCTGCCGTCGTACGAGTGGTACGCCGTCACCACAGTGCCGGCGCGCACCAGGCGCACCCAGCCCGGCGGTATGCCGCTCGGTCCCGAGCTGTCGGTCGTCAGTCCATCGGACGACCTCCGGACCTCGGCTGACCAGCCCCTGCCTGCCGTCCCCAGTAACGACACGTGCGGCGACCCACTGGTCAGCGACTGCCGGATCATCACTCCCGCCTTCGCCCACGGGTCCGCTGCGCTCAGACTCGTCACGCGCGCCACAATCTCCACGTCCCCCGTCACCAGCTGATACACGAACTGGAACTGGTCGGCGCGGCCCCAGATGTCCCATCCGCCGCCGGTTACTGTGAAGGTGCCGTCCGCGATAGTTGCGGCGCCCGCCGCCGCCGGATTCCCAACGTCGCCGCTCGTCCAGCCCGACGGGGACGCCGGCGGGGTCAGAGCCGGCGGGGTCAGAGCCGGCGGTGCCGGACTCGGGCCAGGCGATCCCACAATCGTTCCTCGGACGGCCACGTTCTGGAAGGTGGCGTACGCCCCGGCGCCCTCGCTGTTGTGGCTGGTGACGACGAGGCCCACGTACACACTCGACGACATCGCGATCGTGTCGCTGCTGACCACCGACCACGTGCTGCCGTCATACGAGTGAGACGCCGTCACGACGGTGCCGGCGCGCACCAGGCGCACCCAGCCCGGCGATGTGCCGCTCGGTCCGGAGCTGTCGGTCGTCAGCCCATCGGATGACTTCCGGACCTCGGCTGACCAGCCGTTGCCTGCCGTCCCCAGGATCGAGGCGTGTGGCGACCCCGCGGTGAGCGACTGCCGGATCATCACCCCCGCCTTCGCCCACGGGTCCGTCGCACTCAAGCTTGCCACTCGCGCCACTATCTCCACGTCCCCCGTCACCAGCTGATACACGAAGTGGAACTGGTCGGCGCGGCCCCAGATGTCCGATCCCACGCCGGTCACCGTAAATGTGCCGTTGGCGATGCTTGTGGCGCCCGCCGCCACCGGATTCCCAACGTCGCCACTCGTCCAGCCCGACGTCGAACCTCCCGGCAGCGGCGTCGGAGTGGGGTCAGGCAAGCCGGCGGTCGTTCCCCGGACAGATACGT
This sequence comes from uncultured Acidobacteriota bacterium, assembly GCA_963839705.1. GTDB lineage: Bacteria > Acidobacteriota > Vicinamibacteria > Vicinamibacterales > 2-12-FULL-66-21 > DATBJJ01. Next base: position 1,295,922 of record CAWIWL010000012.1, on the reverse strand, counting down.
TCTGGAACGTGGCTCGCGCCGTGGCGCCCTCGCTGTTGTGGCTGGTGACGACGAGGCCCACGTACACATTCGACGACATCGCGATCGTGTCGCTGCTGACCACCGACCACGTACTGCCGTCATACGAGTGAGACGCCGTCACGACGGTGCCGGCGCGCACCAGGCGCACCCAGCCCGGCGGTGTGCCGCTCGGTCCCGAGCTGTCGGTCGTCAGCCCATCGGACGACTTCCGGACCTCGGCTGACCAGCCGCTGCCTGCCGTCCCCAGGATCGAGGCGTGCGGCGACCCCGCGGCCAACGACTGCCGGATCATCACTCCCGCCTTCGCCCACGGGTCCGCTGCGGTGAGGCTCGCCACCCGCGCCACTATCTCCACGTCCCCCGTTACCAGCTGATACACGAACTGGAACTGGTCGGCGCGGCCCCAGATGTCCCACCCACCGCCGGTTACCGTGAAAGCGCCGTCGGCGATGCTTGTGGCGCCCGCCGCCACTGGACTCCCAACGTCGCCGCTCGTCCAGCCTGATGACGGCGACTGCGCGTGCCCGTCCAGGACCGGCAGTGTACACGCCAGAACGATCGCAAGCAGAGCTCTGCCATGCTCGGGGAATTTTTCCATTTCTCTCCAAGTTCGCGCGTCAATGACCAGACGTCGCTGCTAACTCGACGTCGTCACCGAACGCTAGTAGTGCTGTTGGTTGTCGTCTGACCCGTCAAGGTCTCGCCTCGCTGGGTGCGCCGGCACTGTGGCAAAGCGGCTGCCACCGCCATGGTCTGCGGATTTCGTCAATCGTACAGCGGTCGAGTTGCTGCTGAGCCAACGCTCGCGCCTCTGAGTTCCATCGTGCACGGCGGCAAAACTACACGAATTGCCGCAGCGCGCTCAGGATGCGATGAAAAAATTTCGAGCGGAAGGCAACGACGCGTCTCGTCTGTCCACTCACGGCAAGCACAACCACACAAAATTGTGCAGCTCGTGGTTGAGGCCACCCAGGCGAGCGGACTCTCACGAGCACTCCAGGATCATTTCAGTGGCGGTGACACACTCGTAGCGGATGGCACAAGTACACGTGAGAACCACGATTCGTCGCGGCCCGCCGTGGCATATCACGGCGCCAGGAACAGCCGAGCCACGCGAGCAAGACGACAGGAACACGAAGAGACGCTCCAATCAAAAAGAAGAACGGACCTTCTCAGAATGAGGAAATGACCAGTCACAATGCCTACACAGGGTACGAATATTGGATAAGCGGGCGAACACCCTCAAGCGGTAGGACGTTAAAATGACCAAGAAGAGCAATGTCGCGATCGTCGATGACCAGTCACCATCCACCGCGGACTTGAGGGCATTCCTCACGAATCACGGCTATCACTCCAGAAGCTTCGCGCACCACGAAGACCTGGTCGCCTGGGCCAGGCAACACGGTGCGCCTGGTGTTGTTCTGTTCGACGCTGTCCCATCTCTGAAGCGTTTCGAATCACCCAAACCCCTGAAGAAGTCGTATCCGGGAGCGGAAACGTTCGCGATATTGCCCCAGAGCCAGCATTCGATAGCGGTTGAAAGCGAATGGTCGGTCGTTTTGAATCCCATCAGCACGCCCGAGACACCAGAGACGCGCCACGGGAGCACGGCTGACGCCGCCTTCGGCAGTGCCATCGAACGGACGGATGTCGGGCCGTGGCCGAGTCTGGTCGACATCGCGGACTCCCCGAGCCGTGATGAAGACGGGTGCATCTGGGGTACCGGGGAACAAATGCGGTCGATCTCTCGAACAATCGATCAGGTGGCGGACAGTGATGTCACAGTCCTTCTTCGCGGCGAGAGTGGTACCGGAAAGGGCCTGGTGGCGCAAGCGCTTCACGACCGCTCGAATCGGCGTCGCGCAGAGTTCGTGAAGGTCAATTGCGCGGCGCTGCCCGCTGAGCTGCTCGAAAGCGAGCTGTTCGGTCACGAACGGGGCGCGTTCACGGGAGCCGTGAGCAGTCGCATCGGGAAGTTCGAGCAGGCCGACGGCGGGACGCTGCTGCTCGACGAGATCGGCAGAGATGAAGCCAGCGCTCCAAGCGAAACTGCTCCATGTTCTTCAGGACGGCGAGTTCAGCAAGCTCGGAAGCAACAAGCACATCCGGACGGATGTCCGCGTCGTGGCGGCCACCAACTCCAATCTCGAACAGATGAGGGCCAGCCGCGAATTCCGGGAGGATCTCTACTTCCGCCTCAAGGTCATCGAATTGACGGTGCCGCCGCTGCGCGAGCGACGCGACGACATTCCGAAGCTCATCGACTTGTTCCTGGCACGGTGCTCGCGGCTGTACCGCAGAACGAGTCGGCCACTTTCGGCCCATCTCCGACAGCTGTTCGCAGAATACGACTGGCCGGGCAACGTACGCGAGCTGGAAAACATGATCAAGCGTATCGTCGTGCTTCAGGACGAGCAGCTTGTCGCGCGGGAAATCGAGCAGAAGCTCCGGCAGGGAACTACCCCTTCCGCTGGCGTGCTGATAGGGACTGCCGCGACCCTGGCAGGTGGAATGGGAGCGTCGGCAGCGAAGCTGGCAGGCGCCGGGGCGCGTGGGGCTGGCTCTTCAACGCGCGCTGATCTGCCAGTCGAGGGGTCCGATGGAGATGCGGCCGGGCCTGAAAAGACATCGCTCGTCGCCGTTGCAAAGGCGGCTGCGATGCGCGCCGAGCACGCAGCTATTCTGCGCGTGCTGAGCAAGGTGCACTGGAACCGGAAGAAAGCCGCGCAAACGCTCGGCGTCAGCTACAAGACACTGCTCACCAAGATGAAGGTGTGTGGCATCAGCCAAAGTTAAGTACTCGGAACTCCTCGACCTGTAACTACTCATCTTGAGCAGTTCGCTACCACTCATCGGCCTACCCGCTTCCCGATAAGCCGCGCCGCATCGGCCACAGTTGACTTTCTTCCGTAGAACCGCCGCTGTTACTGGCACTGACATTGCTCCGTCTCGTCGCCGTAACGGCTCGCAGCACGCCCGCGAGCTGAAAAAAGAGGCGGTAGATGGCACTACGTGACCCCGGCGCGCCGCAACCAGCACAGGTTCGAACTACCGGAGGAATCGTCGCGCGGGGCGAACTTCGGCAATTGTTAGGGCACACCCCGCAGATGCGGGAAGTGCGCGAGCTGATCCGTCGCGTCGCGGACACGAAGGTGACGGTGCTCATCCGAGGAGAAAGCGGAACTGGCAAGGAGTTGGTCGCCCGCGCCATCCATGCGGCATCGCCGCGCCGGGACCAGCTGTTCGTGAAGGTCAACTCCGCGGCACTGCCCACGGAACTGCTCGAGTCGGAGCTCTTTGGTTTCGAGCGAGGGGCGTTTACGGGGGCGACGCACCACAAGCCGGGCAAATTCGAATTCGCGAACCACGGCACGATCTTCCTCGATGAGATCGGCGAGTTGCAGCCGTCGATGCAGGCGAAGCTGCTGCAGGTACTTCAGGACGGCGAGTTCGCGCGCCTGGGCGGCAACCGCGATGTGCACGTCGACGTACGCGTGGTGGCCGCCACGAATCGTGACCTGGAACAAGCCGCGGCGGACGGTCAGTTCCGCGAGGATCTGCTGTTCCGGCTCAACGTTGTCAGCATCACTGTTCCACCGTTGCGTCAGCGCCGCGATGAGATTCCGGCCCTGACCGACTTCTTTCTTCGTCATTACTCCGAGCACTACAACAAGCCGGCAATCGCTGTCGCGGCCGAGACGCTGCGGACCTTGCTCGAGTATGACTGGCCCGGTAACGTCCGCGAACTCGAGAATCTGGTAAAGCGGATGGTGATTTTCGGATCTGACGACGCCATCCGCCGCGATCTCGAGGATGCGATGTCTCCCCAATCAACAGGATCGCCTGTCGCCATGCCGCGCGCGCGCGGCCACCAGCACGGCCACGCTAAAAGCGGTCGGGGTGATACCCAGTGCGCCACGCGGTCACGATCATCGACCGCCTTCTGGAGGAGGCTCACTGAAGGACGATCGCTCGCCAGGCTGCGCGCGAGGCCGAGCGCCACTTGATCTTCCAGACCCTGCAGCAGACACGCTGGAACCGCCGGGAAGCCGCCGGGCGACTCGGGATTTGGCTACAAGGCCCTGCTATACAAGATCAAAGAAGCCGACGCACTTCGAATCTGAGCAATGCCTGCCGAGCCATTTCTCGACGACGAGGACTTCCGGCTCCTGAGGGCTGAGGCGTTCGACTATATGTTCAGGAATGAATTGAAGCGCGCGATGCGGTCGCAGAACTACCTCACGCTGCTGACGATTCGGCCGACGCCGCCGCCGTCGGGCGAGTACCAGCAGGTGACCAGAGAAGTCGCGCGGCTGGTCAGCCGGCAGGTTCGCGAGACGGACCTGCTCTCGCAGGATCGCGACGACCGGCTGTCGGTCGTCCTGCTCGACGCCGATCACCAGAGCTCGTTGACGGTCGTCGAACGTCTCTTGGCGCGGTTCGAGCGGTACCAGTTCGCGACGCCGACGAGCCTGGCCGTCGGCGTGGCTTGCTGCCCGACGCATGGCACCGACGTCGACCATCTCCGGCGCGCGGCCGACGCGCACCAGGTCCGCGAGGACCGCAAGGCCGACGAGTCTTCGGACCGCAATGAGGACTCGCAATGAGAGAGGAACTGACATGAAGACTGTATGCGTGTTGTGGGCGTGCCTGCTGGGCGTCCTGACAGCCAGTCCGGCGCAGGCGCAAACTGACCCCGGTCTCACCCGACCTGCCGGAGGAACACTCGTCGATCGTCCCGCGAGTACCGACTATCGGCTCGTGACCGGCGACAAGCTCCGCATCGAGGTGTACAAGGAGCCACAGCTATCTCAATCCCTGCAGATCCGACCTGACGGCAAGATCACCCTGCCGCTTCTCGGCGACGTGGTGGCCGCCGGGGTCACGCCGCGCGAGCTCACGGTTACCTTGACCGAGCGCCTGAAGGAATTCGTCATGGCCCCGGCCGTCACCGTCATCGTGGCCGAAACCATTGCGCCGGTGATCTATGTGATGGGAGAGGTCACCAGGCCTGGCGCCGTGCCGGTTACGGAGACGATGACGGTGGTGCAGGCACTCGCCGTCGCGGGAGGGTTCAAGGACTTCGCCAACCCAAAGAAGATCCGCATTCTGCGCAAGGGATCGAACGGAACGGTCCAGACGATCGAGTTCGACTACCGCGAAGCGATCGCGTCACCCGGTCCCCCAGTCCTCCTGCGACCGGGGGATACGGTGATTGTGCCCTGACGGGGGGCTCCGACGAGACAGAGGACCAGACATGCCCGAGCAGAGCCGCCACCCGCTCGAATACCTGTCCATTCTGAAGCGGCGACACCGCTGGTTCTTGGTGCCGCTGGCCGCAAGCTGCGCGGTTGGCGTCGCTCTTGCGCTATGGCTGCCGACAACGTTCCGCTCGAGCGCAACGATTGCCGTCCAGGCTCCCGCCGTCGTCACCGATCTCGTGCAAGCGCAGACCGGACTCAACCGGACGGAGCGGCTTCGTGCGCTGTCCCAACAGCTGCGAAGCCGGACGGTACTCGCGCGAGTCGTACGCGAGGAAGGTCTCGCCGGTAATCGCTCCATGGACGAGGCGACGCAGGATCTGACGGCGCGGATCAGCGTTGAAATCCCCAGACCGATCGCCCGCACGCAGGGCGAGCCGGAGCTGGATGCGTTCGACATCGTCTATCTTGATCGCACCGCCGAGCGCGCGCAACGCATCGCGGATCGCCTCGCGCACGTGTTCACCGAGGAACATTCGCGAACGAGAGAAATCCAAGCGGAAGGCACCGCCGAGTTTCTCGCGGCACAGGTCGCTGCCAGTCAACAGCTGCTATCGAGGCTGGAAAAGCAACTGCGGACGGCAAAGGAACTCCACATGGGCGCGCTGCCGGAGCAGACGGTGGGCAACCTGCAGACGTTGGCTGGCCTGCGACAACAGCTCGAGGCCACCCACAACAGCATCTTGTCCGAACGGGATCGTCTGGCGCTGACCGATCGGCAGATTCAGGCTATGAGAAAGGCGGGCGGCTCGGCGGCGACTGGAGCATCAGCCGCGGCATCGCCGCTGCAGCGGGTCCTCGCGCTCGAGGGCGAGCTGTCGGCGGCGCGGGCGAAGTACACGGAGAAGCACCCGGAAGTGCTGCGGCTCGAAGAAGAGCTGAAAGGCGCGCGGGAAGCCGCGGCCACGAAGGCGCAACCCACGGGCGACTCGCGACTGGCATTGGTCGAGGGGGACATTGCATACCAGCACCTCGTCGACGAGAGCAATCTGACGCGGCTGCGGATCGTGGCGTTGCAACGCACCGAGACACAGGTTCGCGCGGACATCGGTCGATACCAGCAGCGCGTCGACTCGGCGCCCATGGTCGAGCAATCGCTTTCGTCACTACAACGCCAGTTCGACCTCGAGAGCGAGAATCACAAGCAGCTCACCGAGAAGCACTCCGCCGCTCTGGTGCGCGAACAGATGGCACGGACGCGCGGCGACGAGCGCTTCAGCGTGCTCTCTGCCGCCTCCTTTCCGAGTGCCCCTGACAGTCCGAATCGCGGGCGCATCCTGATGTTCGCGGCTGGACTCGGACTCCTGCTGGGCGGAGCATTCGCGTTTGGCCGCGAGTTTCTCGATCGCTCCATTCGAGACGGCGGAGCGCTTCAGAGCGAGTTCGGCGTGCCGGTGCTGGTAGAGATTCCTCGCTTTCCAGCAGCGTGAACGGACGTGATCGGCCGCGGCGGTCAAGTGGACATCGCCGGGGATAAGGACCCAAAAAGGGGGCACTGACGATGAGTGGCTTGCAGCGTGCCACGGAGCGTGCGGGACGTGAAGGCTTGCTGACGTGGACTCGTGACGAGGATGGCCGGTCCGAAAGCGTCATCGTCGGGTCGCCATCGGGTGCCGACGCGTCGCCGGCTCCGGCGACGGTCCGCGATGCACCGGAGGAAGCTGCGCCAGTCGCCGCTCGACACCTCAGCGCGTCGCTGGTGGCCGCTACGCAGCCGGTCTCGTTCGCCGCCGACCAGTACCGGTTCCTCCGGACCCGGCTGGAGGGACTGGAGAGCAGCAGCAGCGGGCGGCTGCAGATGATCTTGGTCACGAGCCCCGGCAGCGGCGAGGGCAAAACGACCACGAGCGCCAATCTCGCGCTCACGATGGCGCGCGAGCTTCAGCAGAAGGTCGTTCTGGTCGAAGGCGACTGCCGTCGTCCTACGCTCTCGGCCCTGTTCGGCGCGCCGGCCCACCCCGGCCTCGTGGACGTGTTGATGGGAACCTGTAATCTCGAGGATGCGCTGGTGGAGCTGCCTGGCCAGCTGTTCCTGTTGCCTGCTGGCCCGGCAGGGCTGTCATCGGCCGAGCTGTTCGCGTCGTCGATGATGCGGCGCGCGCTCAGTGGGTTGCGCGAGCGCTTCAGCCGCATCATCGTGGACGCCCCGCCCGCTGTGACTTCCGAAACCCATGCGCTGGCGCGCCTCGCCGACCGCGTGCTGGTCGTCGTGCGCGTAGGCGTCACGCACCGCCCGGCCCTGGCCCGCGCTCTGGCGGTCATCGACCCGCAACGGGTGCTGGGGATCGTGCTCAACGAAGTCGACCCGCGCCTCGGAGGCGTATGGCTATGCGAGCCTGGCGCCGGCGGGTTCGCGACCCTAGGGAAGCAACATGCGCGTGTTTCACCGCTACCTGTCGCAGCGGCACCTCATCGTGTTTGCTGGCGAGCTGGTGGTGATCTTTGTCTCGACGGTGGCGGTCGCGCACCATTACCGGCCGGGTGACGACCTCCTGGCCGTTGCGTCGACGAGTGCAATCGTCACCGCGCTCTGTCTGCTATGCATGTACTACAACGACCTCTACGATCTGACTGCGGTCCGCCGCACTGGCGACGTCGTCATGCGCACGGTGCAGGCGATTGGCACGGCGGCGATCTGCGTCGCCCTGCTCAACCTGACTCCGGCGTGGCGCGACACGGCGGACGGTACGTTCGTGCTCGCCGCCGCGACTTGCCTGAATGGTGTGCTGATCTGGCGCGTCGCCTTCAACAGCATCGCTGCCGCACCATCCATGACCGAACGCCTCCTCATCATCGGCACCGAGGCGGCGGCCCAGACGGTCGCCCGTCACGTCCTTGCGCAGAGCGACTACCCCTACACGATTGTCGGTTTCATCGATGAGGATCGGCACCGGGTCGGGCAATCGATCGTCAATCCGCGCGTCGTGGGCACCCCAGCTGATATCGAGCAAATCGTCTCAGCGCACGGCGTCGCCAGGATTGTCGTCGCGCTGGGCGATCGGCGGGGCAGACTGCCGGTGCGCGAACTTCTCCGCGCGAAACTGCGCGGCGTCCGGGTCGAGGATGTCAACACCTTCTACGAACGGCTGACGGGCAAGCTGCTCGTCGAGGATCTGAGGCCAAGTTCGCTCATCTTCGCCGAGGGCTTTCGCGTCTCGGGGTTCACGCAACGGTCCAAGCGCTGCTTCGACCTCCTCCTCGCGGCAGGCGGCCTGGTCCTGGCTGCGCCGTTCATGCTGCTGACGGCCATTGCCGTGTGGCTGGAGTCAGGCTCGCCAGTCCTCTATCGACAGGAGCGCGTCGGCGACCGGGGCCGCGTGTTCACCCTGTACAAGTTTCGATCGATGCGGCAGGATGCCGAGCAGGGCACTCCAGTGTGGGCCCGCACCGTCGACACTCGCGTGACGCGGGTCGGACGCTTCATCCGAATGACCCGGCTTGATGAGCTGCCGCAGCTGTGGAACGTGCTGCGTGGAGACATGAGCTTCGTCGGACCTCGACCGGAGCGCCCGTTCTTTGTCGCCAAGCTCGGGGAACGGTTCTCCTGCTATGACTACCGACATGCAGTGAAACCCGGCATCACCGGATGGGCGCAAGTAAGGTATCACTACGGCGCGTCGATGGAGGACGCGCTCGAGAAGCTCCGCTACGACCTGTATTACGTCAAGCACGTATCGGTCCTCTTCGACCTCACCATCCTGTTTGACACCGTCAAAGTGGTGCTACTTGCCAAGGGGGCCAGGTGATTCGTCCGGGTGCACCCGGCGTTGCGTGGCACGAGGACCACCAGGCGCGGACCGTGGCGTTGAACGTCGGGGGGCGATACGTCACGCTCGCCGTCGAGCTCCTGCTCGGGGTGGTGATGCTGCCGTTAAACGCGCGGCATCTCGGCCAGTCCGACTACGGCCTGTGGATGCTCGCCGCATCGATCGTGGCCTACTTCCCCGTTTTCGAGCTGGGCTACGCCGCGGCGATGGAACGGTTCGTGGCGCACTACCGGACGCAGCGCGATGCGGCGGCGATCAATGAGCTCGCGAGCACGCTGGTGTTCGTGTTCGCCGCGTTCGGGCTGACCGCCTTCGCCGTTGTGGCTGTCGGAGCCTGGCATCTCGATTTCTGGTTCAACGTGACCCCGACACAGGCGCGGGCCGGGGGCATCGTGCTGCTCTTGGTCGCCGGGCAGTTCGCGCTGGGCCTGCCGTTTGCCATTTTTGGCGCCGTCGTCAACGGCTTTCAGCGCACGATCCTCAACTGCATCGTGGGCACGGCGGTCGCCCTGGCCGTGGCCGCGGTCAACCTGACAGTGGTGCGTGGCGGCGGCGACCTGGTCACTCTGGTGGGTCTGATGACGGCGACCCGGATGCTCGGCTATGTCGCCTATCGGTCGAACGCCTATCGAGTCTTTCCGCTGCTGCGGATCCGGCCATCGCTCTTTCGCCTTGCCCGCCTGCGCGAGGTGACGGGGTTCAGCGGGTACATGCTCATTCAGGATGTAGGGAACCGAATGAACTACGCCACCGATCCGATGGTGATCGCGGCGTTCCTCTCGACCGGTGCCGTAGCGGTGTGGACGGTTGCGCAGCGCCTCGCGGACGTCGTGATGCAGCTGACCAACCAGCTGAACGAAGTGCTCTTTCCGATCGTGGTGGCCTGTGACAGCGGGCGGCGCGACGACCGACTGACGGACGTGCTGGTGCAGGGCACTCGGATCTCGCTGGCTACATCGGTGCCGCTCGCCGGGACACTGGCGCTGCTTGCCCAGCCAGTTGTTCTTGCCTGGACGGGTCCGGCATTTAGCTCCGCGGTCGTCATCGTCGAGATGCTGGCGATGAGTGTCGTGGTGCGCGTCGGGAGCGCCACCGCCGGGATCGTTCTGCGAGGCGCCGGCCACCACCGCCTGCTTGCCATCTCCAATCTGGTGGCCGCGGTCGCGAATGTCGCGCTCAGCATCCTGTTGATTCGCACCCACGGACTGGCTGGGGTAGCGTTCGCCACCCTGCTGGTGGTCACGGTTCGGGCCGTCGCGGTGGTGATCCCGGTCGCCTGCGCCAGGGTGCACTTGTCGCTGGGGCGGTTCGCGGCGACGGCGGTGTGGCCGGCGGTGTGGCCGGCGCTGCTGGTGCTCGGACCCTTCGCGTTCGTCCGAGAGAGCGCCGGCGGCGGCTCGTTAATTCGCATCTTGCTAAACGGCGCCGCCGTCTGCCTGCTGTACGCTGTCGTGTTCATCGCCGTCGCCATCGGTCGACAGGACAGAAACCGGTATCTGGGTAAGCTGCGAAACATTGCGGGTCGGCCTGCGCTGGAGACCGCGTGACGCGAACACGAACTCCCCAACGTTCGTCGTTCGTCGAGGGATCGGACGAGTGCCCGTCCTGGGGAACCCAGGGGGGCCAATCGGCATCCGTGGCCAAAGCCGCGAATCCGGAGGCCGCCCGATCCCCGGCGCCACTCCGCGTCGTCGCTATCGGCGGCGGCACGGGTCTCCCGAATGTCTTGCGCGGCTTCCGCCCGCTGCTCTCGGACGCGAGCGGCGACGAGCTCGTGGCGATCGTCACGACGACCGACGATGGGGGAAGTTCCGGAAGGCTGCGCCGCGAGCTCGGCATCATTCCACCCGGGGACATCCGCAACTGCCTGGCAGCGCTCGCCGAAGACCAGTCGCTGCTCGCGGCATTGTTCCAGTTCCGGTTCAAGGCCGGGAAAGGCCTCGAGGGCCATGCGCTCGGCAACCTGATGCTTGCCGCGCTGACCGATGTGACCGGCGACTTCACGCACGCTGTCGACGCCGCCGGGAGAATGATCGGGGCTCGTGGGCGGGTGGTCCCGGCGAGCACCGACGCGTTGACGCTCTCGGCCGAGCTCCTCGACGGCCGGACGGTTGTCGGCGAGACCGCGATCGTGACCGCCGGTTGCGGGATCGGTCGCCTGTCGCTCGTCCCCGCGCCGCCACAATGCGCGCGTGCGGCCCTCGACGCGGTGCGGAACGCCGACGTCGTGGTCATCGGACCCGGCAGTGTGTACACCAGTATCCTGCCTCCCTTGCTGCTGCCAGAGCTGCTGCAGGCGATCCGTCTGGCAGAGGCTCCTCGGATGCTGGTGCTCAACCTGATGACCGAACCCGGAGAGACGGACGGCTTCGACGCGCCGCGCCATTGTCAAGTGCTGATCGAGCACCTCGGGCAGCTGCCATTCGATCGGGTCATATTCAACACGGCGCCGGTGCCCGCGCACCTGGTCTCGGCATATGCCGCGCGCGGTGCGGTCCCGCTCCGAGTCGGGACAGCCGATCTCGAGAGGTTCAAGGATCTGGGGCTGGCGTGCCTGGGTGCGCCGCTCGCCTGCGAAGGGCCGACCGGACGTGTCCGCCACCATCCCGACCGGCTTGCTGCGGCAATCGCCGCCGCAAGCAGGCTCGGCCATCAAGAGCTCGCGGGCGAGTCGAACGCAGTGGACAGCGCCGCCTGGATCTGATCGCGTATCTGGCCAAGGAGTAGCGATGTACGAATCCTTCTACAAACTTCGAGAGCGGCCGTTCTCACTGAGCCCGGATCCCGATTATCTGTACCTGAGCCGCGTGCACCGCGAGGCGCTCGATTTCCTGCGCTACGGGATCGAGAGTCGAGCCGGCTTCATGGTCGTAACGGGAGACATCGGAGCAGGCAAGACCACGCTGCTCCAATCACTGCTGCGCCGGCTTGACGAGCGAACGATCACGGCGCGTCTGGTCAATACCACGATGAAGCCGCGAGAGGTGCTGGAAGCCGTCGCGCTCGACTTCGGTCTCGACACGGCCGGACAGTCGAAGCCGGTCCTCGTTCGCCAGCTGGGCCAGTTTCTCGTCGAGCAGCGCGCCGCAGGTCGCAGACCGCTCCTCATCATCGATGAGGCGCAGAACCTGAGTCCCGCCGCCCTGGAAGAAGTGCGGCTGCTCTCGAACCTCGAGACCGAGAAGTACAAGTTGCTGCAGATCCTGATTGTCGGGCAACCGAATCTGCGCGACGTCATCGCTTCGCCGGAGCTCGAGCAGTTCCGGCAGCGGGTGGCCATCAGCTACCACCTGACGCCGCTCGATGCATCTGAGACCGCAGCGTACATCGATTTCCGGCTGCGGCGCGCGGCGATAGGCGAACCACCGTGCTTCCCCGAAGATGCCTCGGCGTTCGTGCACCGGCGGAGCGGAGGCGTGCCTCGGGTCATGAACGTGATCTGCGACTCGACGCTCCTGTACGGCTACGCCGAGGACAGGCGGCACATCGACCGCGAGCTCATCGAGTTGACCGTTGCGGAGCTCGAGGCGAACGGCGTTCTGCTCGCGGTGAAAGGGCCAGGGGAGGTTCGGCATCTGCCCCTCACGCTCACGACGCCGGCCGCGCTGGCCGAAACGCTGCAGACGCTGCCGATCGTGCGCGAGCTGCAGAGCTCCACTGTGCCAGTGGCGGACACCTCAGCCCAGGCCGCGCGTCTCGCCGAACGCGAGGCCCAGCTTTCGCAGCGCGAGGGTGAGCTGGCTGAACAGTCCAGAGTACTGGCCGAGCAGTATCGGATTCTGCGAAGCATGCACACTGAGGCGAACCCTGCCGTCGCCACGGCCGCGCCACCCGCGAGTCCGCGAGTTGGTCTCAAGGCCCGAGCGCTCTGGCGCCGGATCGTGTCGAAGCCGTCCCCGCGGACTGCTGAAAATCACTAGGGCCGTAAGCAAGGCATCGCAGATTGGAAATCTATGGAAGCCCTGTTTCTGGCGTCTGTCGTGTTGCTGGCCTACGTGTACTGCGGATATCCGTTGCTGCTCGCCGCATGGTCGTCCGCTGCGAGCCGCCCCGTCCGGAAGGGTATCCGCAGTGACGCGCGAGACTGGCCGGCCGTCTCGGTCATCGTCGCTGCCCACAATGAGGCTGACCGCGTGTCGGAGCGCATCTCGAATCTCCTCGCGCAGGACTACCCGGGCGCCCTCGACGTCGTGGTCGTGTCCGACGGGTCCACTGACAACCCCCGCCAGGCGCTGGGGCGACTGGACGCCCGACTGTCGCTGCTCGAGCTGCCACGCGGTGGGAAGGCGTTGGCGCTCAACGCGGGTGTTGCCGCCGCTCGTGGCGAGATTATCGCGTTCGCCGATGCCCGGCAGCGCTGGGCAACCGACGCGCTGCGCGAGATGGTTCTAAACTTCAACGATCCGGACGTCGGTGGCGCCACGGGCGAGCTCATCCTGGATTCAGAGTCGCGGCATGTATCTGAATCGACCGTCGGCGAAGGCGTCGGCCTGTATTGGAAGTACGAGAAATGGCTGAGACGTCGCGAGAGCCTCATCTGGTCGACGATCGGCGCCACCGGCGCCATCTATGCGCTACGCCGTTCCCTGTGGCGTCCGCTGCCGGCGACGACGCTTCTCGATGATGTGCTCGCACCGATGCGGGTGGTCCTTGCCGGCAAGCGCATCGTCTTCGACGAACGTGCCCGCGCGTACGATTGCGCCGCGCCGGACGGCGGCGTAGAAACTCGTCGCAAGACCCGCACGCTCGCCGGCAACTATCAGATCCTTGGACTCGAGCCGCGGCTTCTCTTGCCCTTGGCGAATCCGGTGTGGGTGCAGTACGCCTCGCACAAAATCGGGCGTCTCCTTGCTCCATGGGCGTTGATCGCCGCATTCGTTACCTGTGCGGTTCTTGCAGCTGATCATTGGTTGTTTGCCGTGGCACTGATTCTGCAGCTTGGTTTCTACGGTCTGGCCGCCCTCGGCGGCTGGATTGACTTCGGAGAACGCAATGGGGCGGTCTCTGGGGGTGGGTGGCCACATGCAGGATCAGAGACGGCTGAGGTGCGCGAGCCCACGAGTGCTGCGAGCGGGGAAACTCGGCTCAAAGCCGGCTGAACCTGCACACCTCGGCCGCCCCGGCGTCCTGAGCGTCCCCGAGGTGGAGTGACGCGATGAGCGCACCGGTCCGACGGATCGCACTCTTCGCCTACGCCTTCGTGATGATGCACTACGCCGCAATTGCAGGGCTCGTGGCGATCTGTCGTGGGCGGGCCGTGTGGAGATAGTGGGCGCAAAAGAGAATCGGTCAGGAGCAAAAGAGAAACCAGCGGATGGAGCGTCTCGCCTTTACGGGCCTCCCGGCCAGAGTCACCACACTCGCCGGATCGGCTCCGACAATTGCAGGCGGCACCGGGCCGGTTGAGCGAGCCGCGCCCGACCGGGATAGTCTCGCCTTCAAGAGCCTGCTGGCGTTCACATTCGTTCTCTTCTTCCGTCCGCAGGATTCCCTGCCATTTCTCGAGCCGTTGCATCTGGCTGACATCACGGCGGTGTTTGCCGTCATCTCGCTGGTTATGGAACGGCTGAACCGGGGCGCAGCCATCAGCCGGATGAGCGTCGAGCTCGTCCTTTTGCTCATGATGGCTGGCGTCATGATCATCACCGCACCCTTTTCAATCTGGCCGGGCGGCGCCGTCGGGGTGTTCACCGATCTGTACGGCAAGGTCATTATCGTCTTCACATTGATACTGAACACCGTCACCTCCCGCAAACGATTCGTACGCTTCGTCACAGTCGTCGTGCTCGGCACCTCCTACATCGGCGTTCGGGCGGTCCTCGATTATGTTCGAGGGGTCAATCTGTACGAAGACGGGAGGGTGGGAGGGGCCGTCGGCGGCCTGTTCGGCAACCCTAACGACATGGCGCTGAACATGGTCACGTTTCTGCCGCTGGCGATGGCCCTGGTGCTCATCCGTGGGCGCCCGCTGGTGCGCGCGCTGGCGCTCGTCGGCGTCCCGGCGATTGCCGCAGCGATTGTCTTCAGTAAGAGCCGAGGCGGCACCATTGGTCTCGTCATGATGCTCGTCGTGCTGCTCTACCAGGTGGGCCGCATCCGTCCCGGTGCGGCCGTCGCCGTCGTGGTGATGTGCCTCGTCGCGATCCCGCTCCTTCCTCCGTCCTTCGTTCTCCGGATGTCGAGCATTTACAACGCCGAGGAAGACACGACGGGCTCGCGTGAGGCGCGTCATCGGCTGCTGCTCGAAGGCTACCAGGCGTTTCTCGACAACCCTGTAGTGGGACTGGGCGCCGGACAGTTCTCGAACTACCAACCGGACAGGCGTGACGAGCCCTGGCGGGAAACCCACAACGCCGTGCTGCAGGTCGCGTCGGAACTGGGCGTGCTCGGCCTCGCGGTGTTCATCGGCCTTGTCGGGACCGGATTCGCCGCCGTGCTCGGCGCCATCGCCGCGCTTCGCCGGATGCGCGGCCCGCCTTCAAACGGTCCCGGTGCTCGCCATGAGCTCGAAGTGTTTGGCGCGGCGCTCGCAGCCGGCCTCACGGGTTGGGTCGCCGCTGCCATGTTCGCATCGGTGGCGTACTACTGGACCTTCTACATCGTGCTCGGCCTTGCCGTCACGTTCTACGACATCGCGCTACGCGAGGCGAAGGGCGTTGGATCTGTCGAAGCGGAGGCGGCATGACGATCACGGTCATCATTGCGACCAGAGATCGCGCACCGCTGCTCGGTTCGACGCTCGACGCGCTCGCACGACTCGAGTGGCCTGGCGTGCCCTTCGAGATTCTGGTTGTCGACAACGGATCGGTTGACGACACACCTTCGATCGTTGCGCAGGCGGCTCGATGCACCCGCGTGCCGATTGTCTACGAGACCGAGGCGAAACCGGGCAAGTCGCATGCGCTGAACACGGCCGTGGCTCGCGCGCGCGGCGACTTGCTGGTGTTCACCGACGACGATGTGCTGCCGTCGCCGGGCTGGCTTGCAGCATACGTCAGGGCGTTCACGGAAACGGGCGCCGACTTTGCCGCGGGCCGCATCCTGCCCCTGTGGGAAGCGCCCGCGCCCACGTGGTTGTCTCCGGACCTTTACGCAGCTCTCTCCGTCGTCGACGGAGGGACAGAAAGAATCCGCCTGACCAAAGGTGCGGCCGATCCAATCATGCCAATCGGCGCCAACATGGCTGTCCGCCGCCGGGTCTTCGAACGCGTGGGAGCATGGAACCCCGACCTCGGCAAATTGCAGGGCACGCTTCGGACCGGGGAAGACCACGAGCTCATGCTCAAGATGGTCGCCGCCGGTTTCACTGGCGTCTACGAGCCCGAGGCATCCGTGCGCCACCGTGTGTCCGCCGATCGCCTCCGCATGACGTACTTCCGCCGATGGTTCTGGGACAACGGCGTCATCGAAGCAGGTTTCGAGCGGAGGTATCCAACGACGCGACGATACCTGCTCGGGACACCGCGCTACCTCTGGTGGGAGTGCGGTCGCGAGCTTCTGGCGACGGCATGGGCCGTCTTCACTTGGAACGCTGGACGGGCCACCGTTGGCCAGATGCGGCTGGCGTGGTTCGGGGGCTATCAGCGCGGTTGCTGGGACCACCGCCGCTCCGGCATGCCAGCAAACGCCGGATCCGCGACTGTGTTAGGAAACCGATCGTGACCATCAGCGTTGTCATCGCCACCCGCAATCGGGCAACCCTGCTGCACGCAGCGCTCGAACGGCTTCGACACCAGCACTACGAACCAGACGACGAAGTCATCGTCGTCGACAACGCGAGCACCGATGCGACCGCGGACGTCGTCGCGCGCGTCGCTGCCGGGTTTCCGGTGCGCCTCCACCGGCTCTCCGAATCGGCCGAGGGCAAGACCCCCGCTCTCAATGCGGGCCTGGCAGCGGCTCGCGGAGACCTGCTGGCGTTGACCGACGACGACGTGCTTGTTGGAGAGCACTGGATCGGGGACATCCGACGTGCGTTCGGGTGCTCGACGCTCGACCTGGTCGGAGGGCGCGTCGATCCTCAATGGGAACGCAGGCCGCCGCGATGGTTGCGCGTCGAAGGCGTCGACCGCTACGAGCATATGGCGTCCCCTCTCGCGCTGCTCCACTACGGCGCTGCGCAAGAATTGGGTTCACGCGCGGTTCTCGGCGCGAACATGGCATTCCGCCGCAGGGTGCTTGGAAGGCTCGGGGGCTTCGCCGCCGAGTTCAATCGTCGGTCGGGCACGCTGCTCAGCGGCGAGGACCACGACTTCTGCGAACGGGCCGTGGCGGCAGGATTCCATTGCGAGTATCTGCCGGAGTTGCGCGTTCGACATCGGGTTCCGGCCGAGCGAGCGCGTCTGCGGTACTACCTGCGGTGGTTCTATGCGTCCGGCGTTACGCAGGCTATGCTCGATCGCAGATCCCTGATGGGCACAAACGCAGCCTCGGGAGCAGCGATGGCGCGTCACTATCTGCGACGGCTGCTGTCGGCGCCGTGGCCGGTGTTGTGGCGCACGCTGCGCGGCCGGCTCGAGGACGCGGCCGCGGCGGCAATGGACGGCGCGTTTGCAACTGGATACGTGGCTGAGGCGATACGGAACGCGGTCCGGACGAGCCGCGCCGACGCGAGGCCCGGTGTCCGCAGCGCTCCTGGAGTGGCGGCGGCCCAGCAACCCGGCGTTCTCGTTGCGCGGGCCCGTCAGAAGGAAATGGGGAAGACGGGATGAGCCATCAGTCATCGGTGAGCGTGCGCTCGATGCAAACCACCGGCGCGCACGAAGCAGAACTCGCACAAGGCGAGCGGTTTGACTTCGGCGGCAACTGGGCCAGGTTTCTGTCCGTGCTTGATGACGAGCGCATCGAGGCGGCGGAACGCAGCCTGCAGGAACTCCTGGACGCTGTCCGGCTCGACGGCGTTCGGTTTCTGGACATCGGGTCCGGCAGTGGACTCTCCAGCCTCGCAGCGAGGCGGCTCGGAGCGCGGGTGCACTCGTTCGACTACGATCCGCAGTCGGTAGCCTGCACGAGAGAGTTGCGGAGCCGGTTTTTCCCCGGCGACACGAACTGGACGATCGAACCGGGATCGGTGCTCGACGGCGACACGATCCGGACGCTCGGCGCGTTCGACGTCGTCTACTCGTGGGGTGTGCTGCACCACACGGGCCGCATGTGGGATGCGCTGGCGCACGCGGCGATCCCTGTCGCAGAGGGAGGCAAGCTCGCGGTCGCCATCTACAACGACATGGGGAGTCAGAGTCGGCGCTGGCGCGTACTCAAAAAAACCTACAATGAGCTGCCTCGTCCTGCTCGCGTGCCGTTCGCCGTCGCTGTCACGCTCCCAGGTGAGCTGAAGGCGCTTGCGGGAGCCGCGCTCCGACTTCGACCGTCGGACTACGTGCGTTCCTGGACCGAGTATCGCCGCCGCCGCGGCATGAGTCGCTGGCATGACGTTCTGGATTGGGTGGGGGGTACCCGTACGAGTGTGCTACGCCAGAAGCGATCTTCGACTTCTACCGCAGCCGTGGGTTCACCCTTGCCCGCATGAAGTGCGGGGGCGTAGGACTCGGTTGTAATGAATTCGTTTTTGAACGCACCAGTGCTTCGAGCGTGCACCTGGATACCGGTTCCGAAGCCAACCAGGATTCAGGGCCTGATGCGCAGATTCTGCGGACGATTCGGAATTCCCATTGAAGTGGTGGAGAGTGAGGAGCCGAGATTCTGCTGGTCGGTGCCTGCTCCGCGATACGTGCTGGTGGGTATCAGCGTGTAGTCGCCATTGAACTGCGCGCGGTGCGCACTCACCGTCGGGAGCCAGGTCACCGCCGGATAGCTGTACGCCGCTCCGCCCGCCAGCACGTTGTGCGTCCACTGAAACGTGCGGGTCAGCGACGCGAGGGCCGGCATGCCAATGCCAACGCCACTCCCGAACGCCCCGTACTCATTGTGATTGGCGAGCGTATTCGTGATGGTGAGCGAGTCGACGGCGAACTGGCCCGCGCGCGGCGCCGAGGTCCCGGCCGGCCACACGTCACCGGTGTAGAGCGTCAGAAAGTTCGCCCCCTGATCCACCGTGTTGTGATCCACCGTCACCGTGCCCACTTCCGCGCCCGCCATCAGAAAGAAGCCCGTGCCGATCGCCAGATTGTGCCGGATCGTCACGCGCGTCGTGCGCCCCGACGGCCGCTCGTTATCGTACCCGAGGATGTTGAACACGCCTTCGGTGTCCCGGATGATGTTCTGCTCGAAGAGGACATCTTCCACGACCGACCACGGCGCCCCGCCGTCCTGGTTGCGGCCGGTGAACACGATGGCCGTTCCGCTCTGCCCATCCGTCCAGTTGCGCTCGAACACGTTCCGGCGGATCGTGACCCGTTTCGCCGCCTTCAGCTCGAACAGGTTCTTGACCGCCTTCCCCTGCCCGCGCCACTCCAGCCGCTTCGAAAAATGATTGCCTTCGACGCGAATGTCGGCCGGCACGCGGTCCGCGGCCCGGCTGTCCGCGCCCCCGAACATCACGTTTTCGCTCGCCGCCTCGAGGTAGTTGTCCGTCAGGGTATACGGGCCCGCGCCATCCCACGCGCAGAACGCCTGCGAGTCCTGTCCCGTCCGCCAGATGTTCGCGATATGCGACCGCGTCAAGGTGATCTGGCGACCGTTCGCCTTGATCGCCCGTTTCTGTCCCGCCGGGCCGGCCACGATCAGCAGCCGGTCCATCGTGATCGCCGTGACATCCTCCAGGTCGATGATCGCGCCTTCCCCCGTCGTGCTCGACTCGAACTGCAGGCCATCGAGCCGCCAGTTGCTCGTGCCGGTGCCGCTCAGCGCCGCCTCGACACCGCCGGAGCCAATCACCGGGAGCAGCGACGCGTCGGCCGGTGTGAGCCGCCGCGCCGGCAGCGCCTGCGACGAACGGATGGTGATGACCGCCCCGAAGGGTTTGACCGGCAGCCGGAACGTCCCCGTGAAGCGGGCCCCGGCGGCCACGACGATCTCGTCCCCCGGTTGCGCCGCATTGAGCGCCGCCTGCAGATCCCCGCCGGCATTGACCGTCCGCGTCACGGCCGCCGCTGGTCGCGTGCTGAGGGCAAACATGACGAGAGTGAGACCGAGGGACCGGCAGACCATCGCGGCTGCAGACGCACCAGTGGCATATCCGCGCATCAACGTGTGAAATCCTTTCGCTGACTGGGGGAGGCGAGGCCGAGAATGCAGCCTCGCACGAGGACATCACAAGAACGATGCCACGGCGCTCAGTGATGAGTTAGCGGAATCCTTGCGGTATCATTTCGACGCTTCCAACCGGCATGACCCGATCAGGATCACGGTTCTTTGATTGCGATCACAAAAGGGTTAGGACGAAAGTCGACCTCGACTATTACCTCAGAACGCGGGGAACACCCGGCTGGCCAGGAATTGCGTAGGCCTCGGAAGTGCTGGACAAGGGCAGTGCGGCGCCGAGGTCCTGCTGGTCGGTGCCTGCTCCGCGATACGTGCTGGTGGGTACCAGCGTGTAGTCGCCATTGAACTGCGCGCGGTGCGCACTCACCGTCGGGAGCCAGGTCACCGGCGGATAGCTGTACGCCGCTCCGCCCGCCAGCACGTTGTGCGTCCACTGAAACGTGCGGGTCAGCGCCGTGAGGGCCGGCGTGCCAATGCCAACGCCACTCCCGAACGCCCCGTACTCATTGTGATTGGCGAGCGTATTCGTGATGGTGAGCGAGTCGACGGCGAACTGGCCCGCGCGCGGCGCCGAGGTCCCGGCCGGCCACACGTCACCGGTGTAGAGCGTCAGAAAGTTCGCCCCCTGATCCACCGTGTTGTGATCCACCGTCACCGTGCCCACTTCCGCGCCCGCCAGAAGAAAGAAGCCCGTGCCGATCGCCAGATTGTGCCGGATCGTCACACGCGTCGTGCGCCCCGACGGCCGCTCGTTATCGTACCCGAGGATGTTGAACACGCCTTCGGTGTCCCGGATGATGTTCTGCTCGAAGAGGACATCTTCCACGACCGACCACGGCGCCCCGCCGTCCTGGTTGCGGCCGGTGAACACGATGGCGGTTCCGCTCTGCCCATCCGTCCAGTTGCGCTCGAACACGTTCCGGCGGATCGTGACCCGTTTCGCCGCCTTCAGCTCGAACAGGTTCTTGACCGCCTTCCCCTGCCCGCGCCACTCCAGCCGCTTCGAAAAATGATTGCCTTCGACGCGAATGTCGGCCGGCACGCGGTCCGCGGCCCGGCTGTCCGCGCCCCCGAACATCACGTTTTCGCTCGCCGCCTCGAGGTAGTTGTCCGTCAGGGTATACGGACCCGCGCCATCCCACGCGCAGAACGCCTGCGAGTCCTGTCCCGTCCGCCAGATGTTCGCGATATGCGACCGCGTCAAGGTGATCTGGCGACCGTTCCCCTTGATCGCCCGCTTCTGTCCCGCCGGGCCGGCCACGATCAGCAGCCGGTCCATCGTGATCGCCGTGACATCCTCCAGGTCGATGATCGCGCCTTCCCCCGTCGTGCTCGACTCGAACTGCAGGCCATCGAGCCGCCAGTTGCTCGTGCCGGTGCCGCTCAGCGCCGCCTCGACACCGCCGGAGCCAATCACCGGGAGCAGCGACGCGTCGGCCGGTGTGAGCCGCCGCGCCGGCAGCGCCTGCGACGAACGGATGGTGATGACCGCCCCGAAGGGTTTGACCGGCAGCCAGAACGTCCCCGTGAAGCGGGCCCCGGCGGCCACGACGATCTCGTCCCCCGGTTGCGCCGCATTGAGCGCCGCCTGCAGATCCCCGCCGGCATTGACCGTCAGCGTCGCCGCGCCCGCAAACGTCGGCAGCAGACAGAGGAGAACACACCGTACCAGCCAACGGGTAAACCACGACACCATACGAATTGACACGCGTCCAGCGAGTCCGCTCATCGACTGTAACCTTCCTTGGTTGAGGGCGAGACCGACATGCCCGGGCGTGCCTACAATCAAATCTGATGCCACAGGCGTCCAGCTCTGCATTGGAGTCATTTCCGCGTTACACCTGCTACATCGCCCATGAAGGCGGAATTTCCGGGTAGGAATTACTCGAACCCAGCGCAAGGCGCGAACTTTGGTCCAATCGGGGGTGTGGCCCTGACCGCATGAGAGGTCTCGCGTTGAACCAGCGCTGATGGCGGCGAGTGCGCGGAATCCTTGCGGTATCTTTCGACGCTTCCAATCGGCATGACAAATGTCGATCCGCCCAGTCTCAGTCCTTGCGTAGGAACACCCCTTGGAGACGCGCGTTCGATGCGCCGTTGTGTCTTGCTCTGCTACCGCCGTTGCCGCCGGAAAGAACGAATCCCCGGGGATTCCCGTGAGGGGATTACTCGCATGAGAGCGTCGACGTCAGCACCGACCATCGATCCGTCGGTGGCGGCGGCGCGAAAGGAGCTCGTGGGACGCAAGCGATAGTCGCCATTGGCAGGGTCGACGAACGACACCAGCAACTGGGCCACGTTGGGGAAGAAGTTATCCGACGGATACAAGGAAGGATCCGCGCCCGCCAGAACATTGCCGCGGATTTCCTCGCGACTCAGGTACTGCGCGATAGACGACCTGCCGATCCCGGCTTCATCCCCGATGATGCCGTATTCGTTGTGCAGCGTGAGGTTGTTGGTCAGCTGAAAACCCACGATCGGTCGCGGGCGCCCGTTCAGCCTGCCGTACAGCTGAAGAATGCTGCCGCTCTGTATCACCGTGTTGTGGTCGACGACGACATCTGCTGGCTCGTCGCCGATGAGCAGAAACCGGCCGTCGCCTCCCCATCGGGACCCGTCCACGTCATAGAAGAGGTTTTGCCGGATCTCCACATGTCGCGTCTGCTGACTGGTGGCCTGATAGTCAAATCCCAGGATGTTGACGGCCGAAGCGACGTGGCGAACGATGTTCTGTCGCACGCTGACTTCGGAAACGACGGTCCACGGTGCCTTCCCATCGCTCGCCGGCGTGAAAACAAGCGCGTAGCCGGTCTGAGCCGCCGCCCAATTGTTCTCGAACACGTTCCCTTCGATGAGAACGCGTCTGGCATTCTTCAACTCGAACAGGTTCTTGACGGTCCAGGGGGAATCCTCCGAACGCCATTCGAGGGGCTTGCTTAGATAGTTGCTGCGAAACGTGATGTCGCTCGGTACGAGCCCCTGGATTGCCGGATCCGCGCCGCCAAACATGACGATCTCTCCGGCGGCTTCGAGGTAGTTGTTCTCGATCACATACGGTCCGGGACCGTTCCAGCCACAGATCGCCTGACTGTCTTGGCCAACGGCCTTGATCTCCCGAATATCGGAATTTCGAATGGTCGTCGTACCACTGTTCAGGGCAATCGCGCGCTTCTGCCCGCGGGCCGGATCGCCTCGCACGATAAGGCCGTCGAGCTCGAGATGATGCGGTACGCTGGAGAGGTCGCGCTGCGCCTCGCTCCCGTCTCCCAGCAGGATGATGTCGCCAACCCCACCCGCGTTCGCCTCGAACGCCAGCCACTGCAGCCGCCAGTGGTGTGCCCCTGGCTGGGTCGCCAGCGCGGCTGCACTGTTCGGCGACCGGAGCCGCGGCATCCAGCGCGCGTGCTCCGGTCCGACGCGACCGTTTATTGGAAAGCGGGACGAAGGAGCGCTGGAGCGGATTGTGATGTATTGGGAGCCGGGCGTTGCGGGCAGCGTGAAGTTGCCGACGTAGAGCGCACCAGGCTCGAGCTGGATCACATCGCCGGGTCGCGCGCGGTTGATGGCGGCCTGCAGGTCGCCTGCAGCAGAGACGGTTACGCCCTGCGGCTGAGGTCTGGCCAGCCCGGCATGCAGCAGCACGGCGAGTGCGCCTAGACAGATCGGCGTCTTCATAGCAGGACGACCCAGGATCAAGTGCCGTGCCAGAGGAGGCTCCCAGCACGCCGAACTGCTGATGCTAACTCGCGCGCAGGGCAATCATTTCAGGGTGGTCGTACGGCCCTTCAAGTGGAAGCCATTGGCCTACAGAAGCGCTTTATCCAAAGTGGGTAAAGCACGCGCCTGGTTCGTCGCTGACTCGACCTTCACATCTCGGATTGCCAGTACCTGCAGTGGTTGCGGGAGTATTGGGCCAGGCGCTTGCCCGGATCATCGCGACGTCGGCGACCGTGGTGGCACGTCGGTTGCTCGACTCGTTGGCAACGAGCGACGGGGCTGCCGGACGAGTGAGTGGAGGATGAGAGGACACGAGCGATGCGCAGCTTCTCGAGGGTATTGATTGCGCTGGCGGCCGTGGTCGTGCCGGGAACCGTCGCGGCACAGCCGACCACGGAAGAGGTTTCACGGCAACCCCCGGGGTGGGTGTTCACACCCTCCATAGGCTTCGGAGGAAGTTGGGACAACAACCTGCTGCTGGCGAGTGAGGGCGACAATCCGCTCAAGGACTACGGGACGCCGGTCGATTCCGGCTTGACCTTGAACTATCGCGGCCGCCGGCTGAATCTGTCGGGGAGTTATGGCGGTTCATTCGTCATGTACCGCACCTACGAGGAGGTCAACAGTGCCGACCAGCGCGTGCGTGTCTATGCCGAGCATCGACCGACATCGCGGCTGAAGTTTTTTGCGGAGGAACACTTCATCGACGCGCCCTCCACTGACGCGCTCAACCTGGCCGGTGTTCCGTTCTATCGAACCGGCTCGCGAACCAATGCGGCGGGCGGAGGCATCGAGGCGCTGGTCGCTCGCCACACGACGCTCACGGCGGGTTATGTGCTGCGGTCAGTGACGTTCGAGCAGCAGGTCGGCCAGATGCTCCAGGACGGGCACGAGCATAACTGGACGGTCTCCCTGTCGCGCGCGCACTCGAAACGGCTGACCCTGGGCGCGCATTACGACCTGCGTCGCGAAAAGCTGTCCAACCCAGACGATGAGTTCAACATCCAGCAGGCCGGCGCAACCGTCGAATATGCGCTGACCCCAACGCTTGCCGTGTCGGGCGCGCTTGGTGTGGCTGTACTCGGGGCCGGGCTGACACATGACGGAAGCGTCGGGCCCGCCGTCGAGGCCCAGCTCCGCTACGGCGCCAGAGAAACCAGCATGTCCGTCTCCTACCAGCGAACGTTCGTCCCGTCGTTCGGGTTTGGCGGCACGTATCAGAATCAACAGTGGGTAGGAACCGTGCACGTACCCATTGTCTCGAGCCGCCTGTACGTGGAGAGCAGCGTGGCGTGGTCCGAGAATGATTCGCTCCAAATCGGACAGCCGAACCTTCGATCGGTGTGGCTGTCGGGGACAGGCGGGTACCGGGCGTCACGGTGGCTCAACGTGGAACTCTACGCGACTCGCACCACTCAGGACACTCAACGCCCCGGGGGAAACGTCCGGCGTGCCAACATCGGCTTCCGCGCTGTCATCACGAAGCCGATGAGGATTCGGTGAAGCCTCACACGCCGTCGGCGTACTCGGCAGCATGGCCCGCGTAACCGTCGTCATCCCGGTGTTCAACTCGGCCGCGTTGCTTGACAATGCACTTCGGTCTGTGTTCGCGCAGACGTTTCGCGATTTCGAGGTGATCGTTGTCGATGACGGCTCCGACGATCGCGAGGAGCTGAACCACACGCTCAGCGCCTGGGCGGGTCGCATCCGATGCGTGCGCCGACCGAACGGCGGCCCTGCCAGAGCGCGCAACACGGGAATTGCGGTGGCGAGTGGAGACTTGATCGCCTTTCTCGACGCCGACGACGAGTGGCGGCCAGAGAAGCTGGCGAAGCAGGTCGAGTACTTTCATCAGTATCCTCAGACCGGGCTGCTCCATACGGGCGTCGAGAGCGAGACACGCCCAGACGCGGCGGGCGCCCGCGCACCCCGTTACGATTTCTGCGGGCTGTTTCACACGGCTTTCTTCATCAACACGCTCACCGTCATGGTGCCGCGCCGCGTGTTGACCGAAGTGGGCGGGTTCGACGAACGACGCGAGGTTCACGTCGAGGACTGGGATCTCTGGCTACGAATCGCCGCGCAGTACCCGATTGGCTTCATCGGCGAACCGCTGGCATTCCATCGTCCGGGCGGGATGATGAGCCGACAGGTCGAACGCACGTACGCGGCACAGTTGCTCGTCATCGACAAGAACTGGACGCTGTGCCATCGCGCCTGCCCCGCCCATCGCCGGTCGCCCAGTCGCTGTGACCGCCAGCGACGCCACGTGTTGCACCGGGACTGGGGCTACGACCGGCTCCAGGCCGGTGACCTGCGCGGCGCCCGCGAGCAGTTACGCGTCGCGCTCGGTTACTGGCCGTGGGACACCCGAGCGGGCTGGCGGTGGCTTTCGACATTTGTCGGGGAACGCTGGCGGATCCGGTGGCGCCGGCTCGCGCGAGAGCTCTAACGAACCTGCCCCTCGGATCCTCGAGGCTGCGCCTCGCGATGCATCTCTTGATAACGCGCCGCTGACGCCGAGGACCCACTGTCGGAACCTGGGCGCAACCTACCCCGAGGAGGAGAGATGGCGTTGATCGGTGGATCGCTCGGCTACCATCTGCTCAGACTCATCAATGACACCGGTGAGACCGGTTACCTGGATGGCTCAGCCTATGCCAACAAGAGCAAGCTTGAGACGCTCTTCGGCGATGACTTCTGGAGCCTCATCCAGGGCAAGCTGGTCATGGACTTCGGCTGTCGTGCCGGTACTGAGGCCGTTGAAATGGCGAAGCGCGGCGCACGGAAGGTCATCGGCGTGGATATTCTTGACAAGCAGTTGTGTGTGGCACGGGAGCGTGCCGTTCAGCACGGCGTCGCCGATCGCTGCCTGTTCACCAATCGCGCTGATGAACGCGTGGATGTTATCGTGGCCCTCGATTCGTTCGAACATTTCGCCGACCCGGCGGCCATCCTGGACGTGATGCGTCAAGCCGTGAAACCAGGCGGGTGCGTGCTCGCGTCTTTTGGTCCGACTTGTACCACCCGCTTGGTGGCCACCTTTTTTCGGTCTTCCCATGGGCGCATCTCCTCTTCAGTGAGAAGGCACTCATGCGCTGGCGATCGGACTATCGATCCGATGGGGCTACTTGCTTCCACGAAGTCGAGGGCGGCCTGAATCGGATGACTATCCGCCGTTTTGAACGGATCGTCGCGCAGAGCCCGTTCGAGCTGGCCGACTGTGAGACCGTACCTATTCGCAAGTTGAAACGTCTCAGCAACCGATTGACACGCGAGTTCACAACGGCGATCGTGCGCTGCAAGCTGATCCCGCGCTCGCCATGAGATGCTGGCGAGGCTCACGCGATTCGGTTGGGGAATCATGTCCGCGCGGTTGAGTCCGGATGCACCGACGTGGCGATTCGCTGATCGCCTCGGCTATCTGGACTCGGCTCGTCCGATCAGCAGGGTCGGCGCCGCGGGAACAGAATCGTCGAGCATACCGCGAACGACGAGGCCGTGTCGCGAGAGCTCGCGCCGCAGCAGCCACCACGTCTGAAACGTCTCCCGGCCAAGGAAACGTCCCCTCGGCTGTGAACCGGTCAGGTGATACAGGCCTCCGGCGAGCAACACGCGACACGCATGAACTGCGGGCTTCAGGCGCCGCGCCGTGACTGCGTCGGCGAGGCTCGCCGCATAGTAGCGGGCGTGGTGAAACTTCAGGAGCAGTCGGCCTCCAGGCCGCAACACCCGAGCCATCTCGGCGAGCGCCCGGTTGTTGTCGGTGTAAGGCAGGGCGAGGCGGCAGATCACCACGTCGACACTCGAGGTGGCGAGCGGCAGAGACTCGGCTGCCGCCCGCACGAACGCCACGCGGCTGCCGGGCCTGGCCGTAGCGAAGAGCGGCCGGCCGGCCAACCCTACCTCTGGTGACACGTCGATGCCGACCCCAAGAGTTGAAGAGCCATGGAGGAATGGGAGAAGCTCCTGACCAGCGCCGCAGCCGAGATCCAGCACGCGCGCGACCGGCAAACCAGCCACTGCTTGACGCGAGGCACTGCTCCGCGCCGGATCGCTGGCAAACAACTCCCACTCGGTTCGCACGTAGCAATCGTAGGTTCCTGACTCCTGCCCCGTGCTGCGGACCATCTGGTGTGACATGACGTTGTGTTTGCCCCTGTGGCCTGGCCAGGCCGTCTCCCCTCGGCTGACGGGCGGCTACAGGTGAACCCAGCTACCGAGCTTGGAGCGCAGTTTCGGTACTATCCTCGGCTCCTCTGCAGAAACCGGGCGCGGCTTTCGCGCATATACCCGACGAGCGATCGTGCCTGGACCTCGTGCCAGAAGGCCTCGGATTCGCGCCGCCGTGCTGTCGCCTTGCACCACTCGAGCGCCTCGGTCGCGAGCTGCCGCAGAGCGAACCGCGGTACGCCCGCCACTCGAGCGAGGGGTGGCGCTTCAGATCGGAGTGAACCGTCCGCGGCGGTGAGCTCCACCAACTGCATCCGAGCGTTGCACCGGCCAGTGTTCGAGTGCCACTGTCGGTGGTACCTCTTGCTCAAGCGCTCAGGCTGAACAGCGGCGAACGCCTTCATGTCAGGGACGTACATCGCGCATGCCCCTGCGCGCCACAGTCGAAGCATGAGCTCGGTGTCTTCCGTACGTCCGACCTCGGGGGAAAAGGCACCGATGCGCGCAAATACGTCCTTGCGAAAGGCAAAATTGGCCCCAGCGAGACAGATCGGACGGCTCGCGTCCACGCTGAACGCCCTGTCGCCATAGTCCTGGAGCGCAAGCGGACCGACCCAATGCAGGCGCGTCAGCCAGGCCGGCGGGACCGATGGCCAGATGGGCAGGGTGCGGCCACCCAGGCAATCCACTTCCGGGTGCGCGTCGAACGTACGTTTGATCACCTGGACCCAGGTGTCAGACACCCAGACGTCGTCGTCCGTGAACGCGATGATGTCCGCCCGCGAGGCGGCAATCCCGGCGTTCCGCGCGTGGGCGAGCCCCTGTCGAGGCTCGAACACGTAGTGAACCCGTGGGACGGTCGAGTTGGTGTAGCGCTCGACCACGCGCCGAGTGTCGTCCGATGAGTTGTTGTCAACCAGAATGATCTCGTGGGCCGGAGAGTCGCGTGATTGGTCGAGCAGGCGGTCGAGCGCGACCGGCAACAGTGACGCCCTGTTGTAAGTGCAGAGGACTACGGTCGCTTCTGGGTGCTCGCGCATCGATCCGCCCATCTGTCGAGTTCTGAGCAAGTCGTGTGCCCTTTCCGTGCTGGCATTGTGTCGACTTGTGGAACGGATTTTCCGTTGGTTACCCGAGCATTACCCAAACGTGGCCAGTCGAGGGAAAGGCTGACGAGGTTCGACTGTGCAGGTCGGCTCAAGCGACACTCATGTCACCTGTTTACCTGGAGGACCAGCAGGGCGCGCGGCTTGCATCTATTTGGCGAAGGATGAGCTCGAATCGCGGCACAGGCGCGGCCAGGCTCCTGAGCCGTCTGAGACGGACTGATGCGGAAGAAATCCGGTTTCGGTGCGCCGAAGGCACGCGCGTAGCGGGGGAAGCGCTGCGATTTGCCTGCAGTCGCGAGCGGTGGCAGCGCGCGCGACTCCCATCTCGATTGCTCGCCAGCTCGACGGATCTGGCCTCGGCGCACCAAGCGATGGCACGGCGCGACTGGTCAGGCGCGAATCTCGCAATCCGATCGCACTTTCTCCGGCGGCCCGCACGGTTTGTAATCGATCCAGCGGCGCGGGGCTCAATCTCTCACGCCGTGGACCGCTTGTGCCCGACAGCCTGCGAAGAAGCCATACGCCGGGCCGACCAACTGCGGGCCGGACGCTACGACCTGCTTGGATACCGTGGCCTCTCGTACCACGGCGACACAGATCCCATAGATTGGCATGTCGACCCGGTGCACGAACGCCGTGCGCCGCTGCGCTTCTGGGCGCGCATCCCGTATCTCGACCCGCGTCTGGGCGATCACAAGATTATCTGGGAGCTCAACCGCCACCAGCATTGGCTGTCGCTTGGGCGTGCCGCGTGGCTGACGGGAGATGCTCGCTATGCCGCCTCGATAGGGGCTGAGCTCGACAGCTGGATGCTGTCCAACCCGCCTCTGACCGGCATCAACTGGTCCAGCATGCTCGAAGTCGCCCTGCGCTCCATTTCCTGGATCTGGACGCTGCATTTTCTCGCGGCTGTCGAGCCACCTAACGGGTCCGCCTCGTTCGTCGATCTCCTGCTTGGACTCGAGCGGCAGCTGGATCATGTCGCGCGACACCTGTCGTTCTATTTCAGCCCGAACACGCATCTGCTCGGTGAGGGCCTCGCGCTCTACGTGGGCGGTCGGGTGCTGCCAGAGCTCCGGCGGGCCTCGGCGTGGGAGCAGATCGGCCGCGATGTTCTCATCAGCCAGGCGCATGCACAGGTGCTCCCGGACGGCGGCCACGCCGAACGTTCCACTCACTACCACCGCTACACGCTCGACTTCTACCTGCTGGCGCTCGCCGTCGCGCGGCGAACAAACGATCCCGCCGTCGGGGAATTCGCCAAAACCACGTCTCGACTCGCATCGTTCTGCCGTACCCTGGCAGACGACAACGGCCGCCTGGCGACGATCGGCGACGATGACGGAGGGCTGTTGTTTCCTATCTGCGGCCGCGCGCCGGCTGACGCGAGCGACTCTCTGTGGGTGGCCGCTGCGCTACTCAAACGCCCTGAGCTCGCTGTCGGGGATGCGCCGGAAGAAGCCCTCTGGCTGCTTGGGCCCGAAGCAATGGCCGACGTTCCCGCTCTCCGGCAGCCCCAGCCAACCTCGCACCTCTACCCTGACACCGGTTTTGGGGTCCTTCGCGATGCGGACTGTCACGCCGTTCTCGACGCCGGGCCCCACGGATTTCTTAATGGCGGGCATGCTCACGCCGGCGCACTTTCTCTGGTCCTTTCGGTACGCGGACGCCCGCTCCTCATCGATCCGGGGACGGCGACCTACACGGCCGATGCGACGCTGAGAGATCGGTTCCGATCGACCGTGATGCACAACACTCTCGTCATCGACGGACGTTCGCAATCGGTACCTGCGGGGCCGTTTCACTGGGAATCGCGCGCCAACGCACATGTCGTGCTCTGGCGTCCAGGCCTTCGCGGGTCGTCGACGGGACACGGTGCGACGCCAGAGGTCGGGAGCATCGACTACATCGAAGCGGAGCACGACGGGTATCTGCCTCTGGTGCATCGGCGCGCTGTGCTGAGAGTGCCCAACGGTCTGTGGATCATCGCCGACCACGTTCTCGGCGCGGGACGACACACACTCGACGCGTACTGGCATTTGGCGCCCGCGTGGACTTTAGAGCCAGCTGGCAGGCCAGGCACAAGCTACGCCCACCCCGATGGCCTGTGGGCAGCGTTCGCCACGACGGGTCGGCACCAGCGGGAGTTTCGCGGCGACCCGGAGGGGCTCGGATGGTGCGCGCCCGTCTACGGGCAACTTGTCCCGGCACCCACGCTGCGAGTCTCCGATACGGTGGATGCACCCACGTCGCTCGTCACGGTAATCGTCGGAGGTGAGTCGCCCGCTCGACTCTCCATTGAATCCGCGCGTGTGGTCGTCGAAGACGAGGACCGATGGCACCGGGCCGCTGTGAAGGTGCGCTGGGGCGGCAACCACCTGTTGGTGCTGTTCGCGACGCCCGCCAGTGGCGACGACGGTCGAGGCGAGCGGCGCTCGTTGCAGCGGCTGCCGCTGGCGAACGGCGAATTCATCACGGACGCGCGTGTGGCGCTGTTGTCGATTCTTCCAGAGGGCGAACCGGTCCCCCTGGCGCTCGTCGACTCCAGCGAGGCGGTATGGACTGGGCGAAGCGGGTTGCCGACGGCGCCGCCGTCGGGCCTGCCCTGGGAACATGGACGCCAAACTGCAGCGGTACTCGGCGGAAGAGATGGACATCTCGGCCAGGGGTAGCGTCGACGTCGTCGCGATGCCGTCTGGCACGAGCCGAGGGCCACTACGGGTGCTTCTCATAGCGCCCTCGCTCGACATACTCGGCGGGCAGGCCGTTCAGGCCTCTCGACTGCTTGCCAGCCTTCAGCGTGAGCCGTCTGTGCAGATTGAATTCCAGGCCATCAATGCACAGCTGGACGGGCGATGGCGATGGGTGCAGAACGTGAGGTTCGTCCGGACGGCCATGAGGGAGGCCGTCTATTCATGGCAGCTGATCCGTCGCGCTCAACACTACGACGTGATCCACGCGTTCTCGGCGGGGAACTCCTCCTACATGCTCTGGACCATACCCGCGCTCATCATCGGCAGGCTGTTTGGAAAGCCGCTGATCGTCAACTATCGGGATGGGCAGGCCGAGGCTCACCTCCGCAACTGGATGGCCGCCGCGCCGACGCTGCGCATGGCCGACCTCGTCATTTCGCCGTCTGACTACGTTGTCCAGGTGTTCGCGGGCCACGGAATCCCCGCTAGACGCATCTTCAACATCATCGACCCAGCGCCGTTCGTGTATC
The DNA here is from genome assembly GCA_963839705.1 of uncultured Acidobacteriota bacterium. GTDB lineage: Bacteria > Acidobacteriota > Vicinamibacteria > Vicinamibacterales > 2-12-FULL-66-21 > DATBJJ01. Next base: position 1,263,488 of record CAWIWL010000012.1, on the reverse strand, counting down.
GACGGCGCCGGCACTTGCGACCGGTCTTTCTGACCAACCGGGGTCTCGAGCCCTTGTACAACGTCGAATGCGTGCTGCGCGCCTTCGCGATCATCCAGCAGCGTTACCCGGAGGCCAGCCTGACGGTAGCCAACGATGGACCGTGCCGGCCTGAACTGGAACGGCTGGCCGCCGATCTCGGCCTTCGCCAGACTCGCTTTATCGGCCGTGTGCCGCATGACAAGACGCCGCAGCTCTATGATGCAGCAGACATTTACCTGATGAGTCCCAACATCGACTGCATGCCGGGCTCGCTGCTGGAGTGCTTCTGTTCGGGCCTCCCAGTGATCGCCACTATGGTCGGCGGGGTTCCCCACATGGTCGAGCACGAACGCACTGGACTCCTGGTGGACAAGAACGACCATCGAGGCATGGCCGACAGCGCCATCCGACTGCTGGAAGATCCGGAGCTGGTCGAACGTCTGACGCGCAACGCCCGCGCCGAAATCGACAGCTACGATGAGCGCCGCATTCGAAAAGAATGGGTATCGCTCTATCACGAAATTGCGGCCGCACGCGCGGCATCCGTCTAGTGGACGTATCTCTCTATCGGGACCTGCGGTTCCGCTGTCACGGCAGGCAGGTCACGGTCGAACACCACATTCGGTAGTACTATTTCCGCTGGAAACCGAGACGGCCTCGGGCATGCTCGTGCCGCATCCATCGTTCGAGCACGAAGAAATACCAGAGATAGAGCGGTGCGCGCCCGGATTGCCGCGCGAGAACCAATTCCCGTCCAACTGCTGCCGGTTCGATATAGCCATGTTCGGCCAGTAGGCCACGCGACAAGAGCCGCTCGGCACAGCCATACCATCGGCCAGTCAGCCATTCCTGCACCGGAATCATAAAGCCCCGTTTGGCTCCGGCCGCCACCCGCTCGCCGATACGTCGACGGGCGATCTCCCGCAGCACGGCCTTGAGCCGCCCGCCGTGCATCCGGATCTCGTAGGGCAACGAGGACGCGAACTCCCACAGCTCCTGGTCGAGAAATGGCGAACGCGCCTCCAGCGCGTGGAACATCGCGCCGCCATCGACCTTGGTCATGTACTCGCCGGTAAAGCGATGCTGGCGCTCATAGGACAGCATTTCGCCGAGGAGGTTGCGCGCCGACTCCAGACCCTCGGGAATAGAACGCTCCTCGATGGCTATCGACTGGAGCCGCGGTCCGAGGACACCTCGACGCCTACAATCAGGCAGCCCCGGATTGGCTTCTACGACTGCCCCCAGGCCGCCAGTGGCGTAGTTGAGAAAATGCGTCGCGCGTTCAACTGATCCGCGTTGCGGGATCCAGCGTCGAGCACTCCGCCATAGACCGCCGGCCGCCGACGGGAGTCGTCGTGCGATACGCTGCGCCCAGAAGAAATATGCATGTCCTGGATAGCCCAGGAACACGTCGTCGCCCCCATCGCCGGTCAACAGAACCGTTGCCGACGGCTTGATGACTTCAGATATGCAGAGCATGCCCAGAGCTGAACCGCAGGCGAACGGCTCGGCATACGCACTGGTGAGCTCATCGAGAATGGAGGAATGTTCGGCCGAGAGCGGCAAGACGACGTGGCGAATCTTCAGCGCCGCGGCGGTGGCTCTGGCATCGTCGGTTTCGTCCACGGCTGAGCCCGGTGTGCCAACGGTGTAGGCCGTGATATCGGCGCCGAGGTGCGAAATCCCCCAGCAGACCAGACTGGAGTCCACGCCCCCGCTCAAGAGCGCGCCGACCGGTACGTCCGCGTCGAGACGCTTCTCAACAGCCGCGAGAAACAGCCGCTCGGTCTCTTCCACGGCCTCTTCGAATGAGATCGCGAACCGGCTGACCTGCGGAGGGGTCCAATAGGTACGGATCTGATAGCTGCCGCGGTGCCACTCCAGAATGCTTCCAGCCGGCAGCTTCCGGACCTCATGGAAAATCGCGCGCGCGTCGGTGACGAAGCCGTACTCCAGGAACTCCGCCACACCCAGATCGTCGATGGTATGACCAAAGCCTCCGCACCGCAGCGCGCGCACGGTGGATGCAAATGCGATCACGCCGTCCGCAGCGGCGTACACGAGCGGCTTGACGCCCATCCGATCCCGAATCAGGAACAGTCGGTCGTCGCGGGCGTCCCAAATCGCGATCGCGAACATGCCGCGCAGTCGGCGCAGGAGTTCGTCGATTCCCCACCGACGGTAGCCGTGTACCAGCACCTCTGTATCGGTCTGGCTCCGAAAGGAGTGGCCACACCGCTCGAGCTCGACGCGCAGTGATCGAAAGTTGTAAATGGCCCCGTTGAAGACCACGCCTACGGAACGGTCCTCGGACAGCATGGGCTGCCGACCTGCATCACTCAGGTCGAAGATTGACAGACGACGATGGCCGAAGACTGCTCCGGGCCAGACTTCCAGACCTTCGGCGTCCGGCCCGCGGCGAGCGAGCGCGGCCAGCATCTCTGCCGTGGCGGCGCGCGCTCGGTCGGGCTCCGCGTCTCCGACAACCCCCGCTAGCCCACACATCTTGACTCGTGTCTCCTCGTGTCTTCTCGCATCGCGTCAGCTCAGCCGCGGCGTGGCAGCCCCAGACAAACACTGAGCTGCAGCAAGCCATGTGCCCCTCATCAGGTGAACGCGTCGAAGACCAGACGGAACTTTTCTTCCTCAACTAGGACGGGCGTTTACACATGATGTGCAGTGGTGCTGGCCTAAGCAGCACCTAGGCGGCATCCGGCTCGGAGGCCGGAGCGTTCTCGAGCCGCATGGTCATTGGCTCCCTAGCTCACGTCACCCTTCCACAGCCGCGGCAGCGGACTTGCACTGGCATTTTCGCTGCTCTGCGTTGTGGGCCAGGCCCCGTGCAGCCAGACCGGCGGGACAACTATGTGTGGCATCGCCGGCTGTGCCGGCAACGAGAGAAGCGGCTGGACACGCATGTCAGACGCCGCCGAGCGCGATCGCGCCCAGGTGCAGCGAATGTGCGCCGCGATCCGTCATCGTGGCCCTGACGACGAGGGGATCCACGTTGAAGAGGGTGTTGCCCTCGGCATGCGGCGTCTGTCCATCATCGATGTGGCGACAGGACAGCAGCCGATCGCGAACGAGGATGGGACGGTCCGGGTCGTCTTCAATGGCGAAATCTACAACTACGTGTCACTCCGCGCGGATCTCAAGGCCCGCGGCCATCGGTTCTCCACTGCGAGCGACACCGAGACCATCGTCCACGCCTACGAAGAGTGGGGCGAGGACGCGTTCGCGATGCTTCGTGGCATGTTCGCCATCGCCCTATGGGACCGCCGTAACCGGGCGCTGCTGCTGGCCCGGGACCGCGTCGGGATCAAGCCGCTCCACTACTCTGTCGCCAGGGGTCGACTGTACTTCGGCTCCGAGATCAAATCGATCCTGGCACGGGACGAGTCGCCGCCCGCGCTAAATCTCGAGGCGCTCGACCACTATCTGTCGTTCCTGTACACCCCTCGCGACGCGACGATCTTCGCCGGCATACACAAACTGCCGCCGGGACACGTGCTGCGATGGCAGGACGGCATGCTTCGCCTGCGGCAGTTCTGGCAACTGCCGGCGGACGAGCAGGCGCTGACGTCGGAGACCGAGGCCATCGATCGGCTGCGGGCCGTGCTTCGAGATGCGGTTCGCTCGCACCTCATGAGCGAGGTGCCGCTCGGCGCGTTCCTGTCGGGCGGTGTCGACTCGAGCCTGATCGTCGGACTGGCGGCGGAGGCGTCCTCACGACCCGTGCGGACCTTTTCGATTGGATTTGGCGAGCCGCAGTACCGACGAGATCGAACATGCGCGCGCTGTCGCGCGCCATTTCGGGACCGATCATCACGAATTCATCGTCACTCCGGACGCGCTCGCCATCCTCGACGATCTCATAACTGCCTTCGATGAGCCGTTTGGCGACTCCTCCGCCATTCCCACGTGGTACGTCTCCGAGCTGGCGCGGCGGCACGTCACAGTCGTCCTGTCAGGCGACGGCGGTGATGAACTGTTCGGCGGCTACGATCGCTACCTGCCGCATCCGCGGATTGCCAGCTTCGACCGATGGGCCGGGCCCGGCAGCCGCGCGGTCGCGGCCGCGGTATGGCCACGACTCCCGCACGGCGCGATGGGCAAGAATTTTCTGCGCCGGGCCACGCGGGACACCCACGGTCGATATCTCGATCAGATGGGATCCTTCCAGCCCGATGAAAAGGCGGCGCTGCTGACGGCCGACCTGCGGCGGCAGATCGGCGAGGCAGACGCCGAGGAGCGGTTGTCGCGCCACTTTGAGCGGTTCCGGACCCTCCCCTGGCACGGCCAGATGATGCATTTCGACTTCGAGACGTACCTGCCCGAAGACATCCTCGTGAAAGTCGATCGCATGAGCATGGCGCACTCGATTGAATCACGTGTGCCGCTGCTCGACAACGAGGTGGTGGAGTACGCGGCCCGGCTTCCGGCTGCCATGAAGATTCGGAACGGGCGGCGCAAGCACATTCTCAAAGAGGCCGCCAAAGGGCTCGTGCCCTCGCCGATTCTCGAGCGGCCGAAGCAGGGATTCGGGGTGCCGATAGACCTCTGGTTCCGCAACAGTCCGCGGGAGCTGTTTGCGGATGTGTTGCTCTCGGCGCGCGCGCGACAACGCGGCTACTTCGAGTCTCGATTCATCGAACGGCTGGTGCGCGAGCACGCAGCGGGCCGCCGGGATCACGCCGCACGTCTGTGGGCGCTCCTTGTTCTTGAATTGTGGCATCGGCGGTACCTCGATGCGCGTCAGGATCCGATGCCGTGGCGGCCGGACATGTCTGCCGTCGAGGATCGTGAGGCGCTCGCACCATGACGCCGACGTCGATTGCCATCTTCGTGGATCGCTTCGCCCCGGGGGGCACGCAGCGTCAGATGATCGCTCTCCTCGAACGGCTGGACCGGCGCCAGTTTCGCGTCTACCCGGTGTGCTTTCACGACTCCGGCGCCTGGTTCGACCGCGTGGCAGGATTCGACGAGCCGGTTGCCGTGTTTCCCATCCACGGATTCCGCAGGCCGGCCACGGCGCGCCAGCTCGTCACGTTTGCGCGATGGTGCCGGGCGAACACAATTGCCCTGCTCCACACGTGGGATGTCTACTCCAACATCTTTGGACTTCCGGCCGGCGCGCTGGCGAGCGTGCCGGTCAGAATTGGCAGCCGGCGAGGGTTGATCGAAGGGCCCGCGCTGCAGCGCCTGCAACGTTACGCGTATTCCGCCGCCCATCGTGTCGTGGCCAATTCGCTGGCCGCCGCCGCGCGATTACGCGACGAGGGCGTGCCGGCTGACAAGATCGAGGTGATCTACAACGGAATCGAGCTGGCGTCGTTCGTTCCCCGCCGCCACTCGGCGCGCCCCAGGCGCATCGTGACGGTGGCGTGCCTGCGCGAGGAAAAGCGACTTGACCTCTTGATCGCCGCCGCACCGACTATCCTGGCGAAGTACCCCGACGCGGAGTTCTGGATCGTTGGCGACGGTTCGTGCCGCGACCAACTGGCGACCCTGGCGCGAGACACGGGAGTGTTCCCGCGGTTTCGGTTCCTCGGCCACCGCGAGGATGTGCCGGCCCTGCTCTCCCAGGCCGACGTCTTCGTCCTGCCATCACGATCGGAGGCGTTTCCAAACGCGGTGACCGAAGCCATGGCCGCCGGGCTGCCCGTCGTCGCAACCGCTGTCGGTGGCATTCCCGAGCTTGTGAGCCACGGGGAGACCGGGTGGCTCGTGTCAACAGGCGACGCGATGGCGCTCGCACGCGCACTGCTCAATCTGCTCGACGACCCGGCGCGTGCAGCGGAGTTCGGGCAGGCGGGGCGACGCCGGATCGAAGACACCTACTCGTTCGATCGGATGGTCGACGCGTTCAGCAGCTTGTATCTCAGGGAGCTCGGCGCACGCCGCAGCCCAGAAGCAAAGAGACGAGTGGCATGAAGGACGCCCTCAAGCACGCGTTGATGAAGGCCTACCTGACCTCGAGGCTCGCGCCCGTTCGCGACAGTCTCCTCGCGCGCTTTGGCGTCGGCCGACTGACGGTCCTCACGTACCACCAGATCAAGGATCCGGCCAACGATTATTCGACCGTCAGTCCGGCAGCGTTCCGCGAGCAGATGCAGTACCTCAAGCAGCACTACCAGGTGTTGCGCCTACAGGACGCCGTCAAGGTTGCCGGCGCACGGGGCTGGTCGGGACGGGCAGTGGCTATCACTTTCGACGACGGCTACCAGGACAACGCGACGATTGCCGCACCCATCCTGCGCGCGCTCGGGCTGCCTGCGTGTTTCTTCGTCGCCACCGACATGGTCGGCAGCAGTCGGCCATTCCCGCACGACGTGTTTCAAGGCAAGCGGAGCCAGGAACACATGACGTGGCAGCAGCTGCGGGGCTTGGTGCGGGACGGCTTTGACATCGGTTCGCATACGTGCAGCCATGTCGACCTGGGTGTCATTCCCGCGCCTGACGCCGAACGCGAGCTGCGCACGTCCCGCAAGCGACTCGAGCAGGAGCTCGACATGCCGATTCGGCTCTTCGCGTTCCCGTACGGCCATCGCCGCAACATGCGGCCCGAAACGATCGCCGCCGCGTGCCGGGAGTACGACATCTGCTGCTCCGCATACGGAGGACACAACCGCTCGCCGGTCAACCCCAGCAACATTCGTCGCGTCGTGATCTCGACCGGGGTGACCTTCCTCGCATTCCAGGCGGTGCTCGAGGGATGGCCGATGATGCGCCTCAACAACCCCTATCACGCACCAGACGAGGCCGCGGATCATCCGCTCGCCTCTTGATCAGGTTCGCCCACCATGTGCGGAATTGCTGGTATCGTCGCCCCCGAAGGACTTCACGCGGACGAGCGCGGCCGGCTGCTGCGCATGCAGGCCGCGCTGACGCATCGCGGCCCTGACGAGGATGGAACGCACGTCGATCAATGGGCGGCTCTCGGACACCGACGCCTGAGCATCATCGATCTCGCCGCGGGACAACAGCCGCTGTGCAATGAGGACGGCAGTATCTGGACCGTCTATAACGGCGAGATTTACAACCACCAGGACCTGCGCGCCGTGCTCGAGGCAGCGGGGCATCGCTACCGCACGAAGTGTGACACCGAAACGATCGTGCACGCCTATGAGCAGTGGGGTGACGACTGCGTGAGCCACTTCCGTGGGATGTTCGCCTTCGCGATCTGGGATGTCCGTCGTCGCCGACTGTTCCTCGCCCGCGATCGGCTGGGCGTGAAGCCACTCTACTGGACACTCTCGGCGGGTCGCCTGATGTTCGGGTCGGAGATCAAGGCCATCCTCGCGAGCGGAACGGTGCGTCCTCAGCCGAACGAGGCCGCCCTGCCGGAACTGCTTGGCACACGTTACCTCTCGGGAACCGAGTCAATGTTCCTGGGCATCCAGCGTTTGCTGCCCGGCCACACGCTCTCCTTCACAGACGGGACGGTGCAGACGTATCGCTATTGGGACGTGCCCATCGGCGCGGAGCCGGCCGGGAGCCGCCCGCTCACCGATCGGCAGGCTGTCGACCAGTTCCGGGCGCTCCTCGAGGAGTCCGTCCGCCTTCGACTCATGGCCGACGTTCCGCTTGGTGTATTCCTGTCAGGAGGGCTCGACAGCAGTGCGATCGCGGCCCTGATGGCGCGCGAGATCGGTCGCCCGCTGCAGACGTTCTCGGTTGCGTTCGCCGAGCAGGCATACAACGAGCTGGGGTTCGCGCGTCAGGTGTCGCGTGCGATCGGTGCAGAGGCGCACGAGGTCGTGGTCGACGCGCCGCAGTTTTTTGATGCCTTGCCGCGCCTCATCTGGCACGAAGACGAACCGCTCGCGCACCCCTCCAGCGTACCGCTCTACTTCGTGTCCGAGCTGGCGCGCCGCCACGTCAAGGTGGTCCTGACCGGTGAGGGCAGCGACGAACTCCTGGCAGGCTATCGGCAAGTACCCGCGGGCGCTGATGAACTGGCGCGCGGCCGGGCTCTACGGCCTGATCCCTCCGCCCATCCGCGAGCTCATCGCACGGCGCGTCGCGCCGTCGCTGCCGGGCCGTTTCGGGCGGCTCGCGCGCCGGTCCTTCCTGGCCATGCCACGCACGCCCGACGCGATGTTCTTCGACAACTTTGCCGCCATCGGCCTCCGCCAGCAACGCGCCCTTCTCTCACCGCGCTTTGCCGCAAGGGCGACGGCCGAAAACGCGTACGGTGCGTCACGCGCGTACTTCGAGTCTTCGCGAGGCGGCACGTTGCTCGATCGTCTGCTCTATGCGGACATCAAGACCTACCTGGTCGAATTGCTCATGAAGCAGGACCAGATGAGCATGGCCGCGTCGATCGAAAGCCGCGTGCCCTTTCTCGACCATCGGCTGGTCGAGTTCGTCGCAACCCTCCCGCCACGACTGAAGCTCCGCGGCCTGACCACGAAATGGATCCTGCGCGCGGCAGTCCGAGACCTCCTCCCGCGACAGATCGTGACCCGGCGGAAGATGGGGTTCCCGGTGCCGTTCGCGACATGGATGCGACAGGGATGGGACACCATCGCGCGCGACGTGCTGCTCGACCGCCGCAGTCGCGAGCGCGGGATCATCGATCCTGGCGTCGCGGAGCGGCTGATTCGCGATCACGCCCACGGCATTGTCGATGGCGGCGACGCGCTGTGGAGTCTCCTCAACCTGGAGCTCTGGTATCGCACGTTCGTGGACGGCGACGGCGTGCAGACGCTGTCTGCCACAGCTCGGCCGCGCTGGAAAGGGTCACCGATTGCTGAGGCGACGGCATGAACGTGCTGTGGCTCAATGCCGGTCTCCTGTTGCCGCTCGACAAAGGGGGGAAGCTGCGCACGTGGCACCTGATGCGTCAGCTCGCCAAACGACACGACATCAGCTATGTGTCCTTCGCGGATCCCGCCGCTCGTCCGGCCGATCTCGATGGCATGCGCGAGGTGTGTCGCTCCCTCGATACCATTCCCCGCTGCGATCGGCCAAAGGGAACGTGGAGGTTTTACGTCGACGCCGCGCGGTACATTCCGCAACCGGTGCCCTACGCGATCGCCAAGTATCGGTCCACGGCGTACCGGCGTCGCGTCCGGGACCTGCTCGGCCAGAAGCGGTTCGATGTCATCGTATGCGACTTTCTCGTACCGCTCGTCAACCTACCCGAAGACCTGCCGTGTCCGGTCGTGCTGTTCACGCACAACGTTGAAGCCGAGATCTGGCGCCGTCACGCTGCGACCGCGGTGAGCCCGGTGACGCGTGTCCTCCTCAGGCAGCAATGGCGCCGGATGGGGCGCTTCGAGGCGCGCGCGCTCGCGCGGTGCGAGCTGGTTCTGACGGTCTCGCCCGCCGACGTCGCCACGTTCTCACGCCTGTATCCCGCAGCGGCACGCCGGCGTATGCACGTCGTGCACACCGGAGTGGACACGGAGTACTTCTCACCCAGCCCGGCCCCCACGCGACCCGCTCACCTCGTCTTCACCGGATCTATGGACTGGCTGCCGAACGAGGACGCCATGCGCTACTTCGTCGACGAGGTCCTACCACGCATTCAGGCAGTCGAGCCCGCAGCCACGCTCAGCATCGTCGGCCGCGATCCGACGCCGGCGGTGTGGCGGCTCTCGAACCATACCGGGGTCGAGGTGACGGGGCGGGTCGACGACGTCCGGCCGGAGATCGCACGGAGCCAGGTGTATGTCGTGCCGCTCCGGATAGGCGGTGGTACGCGGCTGAAGATCTTCGAGGCCATGGCCATGGGCCGTGCGGTGGTCTCGACCACCATCGGCGCCGAGGGATTGCCGGTCACCCCGGATCGCGACATCGTGATTGCCGACGAGCCTGACGCGTTCGCACGGGCGGTCGTCGATCTCATCCGCAACCATGATCGCCGGCGGCGCATCGAAGCTGCTGCGCGTCAGCTCGTGGTCGATCGCTACGACTGGTGCGCCGTCGCGCATGGCCTCGATCAGTCGCTCACCTCCGTGGCCGTTGGGCCTGCTGGCGCGCACCTTTCGCCTCTGCCGGCGCGGCCGGCGATGCTGCCGACGGCGAGTGGACTCGACAACATCGGACAACATCAGGAACCAGGATGATGAATGTTTCAGTGTTCGGACTAGGGTATGTCGGGTGCGTGTCGGCGGCGGCACTGGCCGCCGAGGGCCACACGATCGTCGGCGTGGACGCCAATCCCGACAAGGCCGCCAGCGTCAACGCCGGGCAGAGCCCGATCGTCGAGAAAGGACTCGACGAGCTGATCAACCGATCCGTAGCCGCCGGCGCCCTGCGCGCGACGATTAGTCCGATCGAGGCCGTGAAGGCTACCGACCTGTCGCTGATTTGCGTTGGCACGCCGAGCCGCCGCAACGGCAGTCTCAACTTGACCCAACTCGAGCGCGTCTGCGAAGAGATCGGCGAAGCAATCGGCGAGAAAGACAGCCATCACCTCGTTGTCGTACGCAGTACCGTCCTGCCCGGGACGACCTACGATGTCGTCATCCCCGCGCTGCAGCGAACATCTGGCAAGACGTTCGGCAAGGACTTCGGCGTCACCGTGAACCCGGAGTTCCTGCGCGAGGGGACCGCACTCGAGGACTTCCGTCACCCGTCGATGACCCTCGTGGGACACAACTACCGGTCCGACGCCCTGTCGACGGCGTCTCTGTACGGGCACATTGGCGCCCCACTCGTCACGACGAGTATCCGGACAGCGGAGATGATCAAGTACGCGGCCAACACGTGGCACGCATTGAAGGTGTGCTTTGCGAACGAGATCGGCAACCTGTGCAAGGGGCTGAAGGTCGACAGCCACGAAGTCATGGACATCTTCTGCGATGACGACAAACTGAACCTGTCGTCCGCGTATCTCAAACCTGGCTTCGCCTTCGGCGGATCGTGCCTGCCCAAGGATATCCGAGCGTTGCAGTACCGCGCGAAGGAACTGGACGTCGACATGCCCGTCATTCAGTCCATCCTGCCGAGCAACCAGCGTCAGATCCAGCAGGCCATCGAGCAGGTCTTGCACACGGGAAAACGGCGGATCGGCCTACTCGGCCTCAGCTTCAAGGCCGGCACCGACGACCTGCGCGAGAGTCCAATCGTCATCCTGGCTGAGGCATTGCTCGGCAAGGGTCTCGAACTCCGTATCTACGACCGGAACGTCTCGACCGCACGACTGGTCGGCGCCAACAGGGAGTACATCACCCAGCAGATTCCGCACCTGTCCGCGCTGCTCTGCAGCACGCTCGACGAAGTGCTCTCACAGTCCGAGGTGATCGTGGTCGGCAACGCGGCCGCGGAGTTCGGTGACGCCTTGCGACGAACCACTCGGGAACAGCATGTCATCGATCTGGTGAGGCCCGCTGTCGCTCTCGAGGACATCAAGGCCAGCTACGAGGGCGTCTGCTGGTAAACACGCTCCACGGGACTCGCGCGATGCCCCATTCGATACCCACCCGATCGATTCGGCTCAAAGCTCATCAACGACCCGCGTTTTGGGAGGCGGGATGCCCAAGCATCTTTTCACCTCATCCGTCGCTCACGCCGCGGCGAATCTTGCAGGCGAATCTGGCAAGATGTCTGATATGAACATCGACCAAGGAATCGATGAGGTCAAACGGGAAACGACAAATGGCGCCGGTTGGGCCACATTCGAAGCGAGGATGCGCGGTCGCCGCTTTGCGCGATGCATCGAGCACTCGCGCAACGCCCTCGACCTCGGCCAGCTGGACGATGCGCGTGAGGCGTTGGCCGAAGCGCGGGCGCTCTCGGCTGATGCGCCAGAGCTGGCCGAGCTCGAGCGCAGGATAGCGTCGCAGCCGAGCCCCGGTTCCGTGTTGCTCTCGCCCGTTCCGGCCGAAGCGCGGGCGCTCTCGGCTGATGCGCCAGAGGCTGGCCGAGCTCGAGCGCAGGATGGCGTGGCAGCCGAGCCCCGGTTCCGTCTTACTCTCGACCATTCCGCAGGCACTTGAAACCGATCCAGGGTCGCCGCCCGGTCGCGGGTGGCTTCGAGTGCTCGCCGGCGCTGCCGTCGTGGCGTTGCTCGGGCTCGTCACTTTCAGCCTGCCGCAAATCGGACATGCCGGTGCTGCACGAGCGTTGTCGGCGTTGAGCCGCCTCATTTCGCCGCCGGATGAGTTCGCATCGACAGTGAGCCAACGGACACCTCCGACGCACGACGCCGCGCCGACGGCACCGCCCGAGCCAGCCTCGCCGATCGTCGGTGAATCGCGTGCGAGCGCTCCTCAGCAGCCCAAGACACGCCTCGTGTGGCTGCCATAGACACTCCTGTTGCGAAAGAGATCACGCGACAGAACGCAACGAGTAAGCACGATAACGAGCGAACAGCCCGCACTCCCCCGACGCCGGCTGCGCGCTTCGAGAAACCATCGTCCGGACTCAGCGACACCGTGACGCCGGACCCCCGCCTCGCACAGGTAAGTCGCGAGGAGCGGGTGTTGCCTCAACCACCCTCGACTCGCTCGCCCTCGGGCCTATCGGTCGAGGAGGGTCGCCCGCCTGTCGAAGCCGTCGCACTCGCCATGACGAACGGGAGCCCCACGGCGACGGCCACAACGGGCAGTGACCCCGGCGTGGTTTCAGGTTCGGCTTCGGCACGCGCGCCCGACGTCCCGGTCCCGACGTCACACACACGGTCGGCGGCCGAGTCGCGTTATGAAGAATCGTTGCTTATCCGGACGGTCCTCCTGCGCTACGAAAACGCCTATAACCGCCTCGATGCCAAAGCCGCGACCTCGGTGTGGCCGGGTGCCGATCAGTCGGCGCTCACGCGGGCCTTCAATGGCCTCCTCTCCCAGAAAGTCTCGCTGGGTCTGTGCGACATCACCGTGATTGCCAACATCGGCGGCGCGAGCTGCGCTGGGAAGGCCCGGTGGGAACCCAAGGTCGGCGGCGGGATGCAGACAGCCGACCGGTATTGGGACTTCCAACTGCGGAAGACCACCGACGGCTGGAAGATCGAGGAGGTTCGGGTGCGGTAGCTCGGCCCTATCGCACCGAATACTCGAGCGCAACCGTCGGCGTCGCCGGGGCGGTCAGCCCGCGATCGCTCAGCGTCCAGAGGATCTGGCCGCTGAGCACGACTGTATCCGTGACGTTCCACTTGATTCCGGTTGTGGCGGCCATCACGCCGCCGGTTTCTGAACCCGCGACGAGCCTCAGCGTGTCCACACCGTTGACACTCGGATGGGGAGCGATGCCCAGCTCGAACGATCTGAGCTCGGTAATATGACGCCGCATGATTTCGGTAGTGAAAGTCGCCCGCGGATGAATCGCTACCGCCATAGCTCCCGACAGAATCGTCTCGTCAGAGACGCCACCGCGAACAATTCCCCCGTTCAGGTGGAGGCCGATCGGCCCAGACTCGAACGACGCGACACCCAGCACCCGCAAGGACATCGAACCCGCGCCAAGAAGATTCTCTTCACTTCCTGTCGGCAGCCGCAGCTCGCCAGCGGCAGCGAGACTGGTCGTTCGCGAGCTGAAAAAGCCGTACTTGCCGCGGACCGCGATGTCGCCAAGGCCGCTCGCACTGCCCGCGGCTGTTGCTTGGACGAGTGGCGCCCCACGATAGATGTTCAGCCGCTCCCCGTCGAGTGTGATGCGCGCAACCGGCACGACAAGGCCGAGCTCCAACTCATCCGATACCGTAACGGTGGCGAAGAACGACGTCGTGCTCGTGCGCAACTGCATCGTCAGGGCTTCGGTATCGAAAGGTTGCGCCTCGTCCCGGAATTGATTGGCCACAGTCACGAAGGTGGCATTACCAAGGTCGTAGCCATTTAGCCGGTCGTATCCCGCCGTCGATGCGGTCATCCCGAACGAGCTGCTCCCGGCGTCGCCGATGAGCGCGCGCTCGACGAAGAACGTCCCGAAATTCTGGCTCACACGCTCGACGGTTCCGAGCTCTGGATTGAGGCGATACAAGAAACCCCCGGAGGAGGTCCCGATGGGCGCCGTCGTCAGATTGACGAGCAGGGCGCGAGCGAGGCTGTCGTTCGCCGCCTCGGCGGCCTCGCGATCGCGCGCGAAGTCACCGGTTTGAACCGCCTGATTTGTCATCAGGAACCTGAGCACATCGCGAAGCGTGTCCTGCGCGCTTGCCGTCGTGGACGAGAGAAGCACGAGCGATAAAATGGCCATCGTTCGTTGTGCGGATTTGGTCATCGTTCTACTCGCAGTTCTAAGTCATCCCTTGGCCTGAGCTCGACTTCGTCGGCGGCCACGGAGCCATCGGCATTGCGCCGGCCTTTCACCTGAACGCGGGCGCCGTTCTCGACATCTTTACAGGGACCGCGTCGGAATTCTGTGACGTTGCTAGTCGTGACGACCCTACCTGCGAGGGTGAATCGTAAGTTCGGGCATTTGCCAGATACGCCGCGAACCTCGCCAGTCAACTCGATGTCACTGCTTGGTGGAGGCGGGGCTGGCGGCGCGGGAGGCGGCGACGGTGTGGGAGTTGGTGCGGGAGTTGGTACGGGAGCTGGCGTGGGCGCGGGCGTCGGACTCGGCGCGGGCGGCTGAGGCGGCGCGGGCGCCGGCGATGCCGCTGCCGCCTGCGACAGCGGGATGCTCATGCCGGCGACGATCAATTCGCCGGTGCGCGTGGCACCAGGGTTCTCGGCAACCGTGAGGCTGAGGCTGGCGCTCCCACGGCCCGACGCAGGTGCAAGCCTCGCCCACGAAACGCCCGATGCAGCCGACCAATCGCATACCGGATGCGTGCGAACGTCGATCGGTGACGAGCCGCCCGTTGAACTGATGGTCGGGACCGCCTGGCTCACGTCGAAGCGGCACATCCCGGCCTGCTGCGTCACCGCGATGCGGACGTCGCCAACGCGCAGCCCGCTGCTGCGCGCCGTCGGATCGGGATTGGCCTCGACTCTGAACGTCATGCTGCCATCGCCCTGCCCTTGCGCACCCGACGTGAGCACGGCCCAGCTGGCTTCCGACGACGCCGACCAGGCGCACTCCCGCGAGACACTGATGGCGATAGAGCCGGTGCCGCCTTCGGGGCCGAACGAACGAACCGAGGAATCGAAGCTCGGTTGACAGCGTGCCGCGACGGGCGAAGGCGCGGTGACAGTCGTCGTGGCCGATCCGCCGCACGCGGTGAGAACCGCGCCGGCACAGGCTGCAGGCAACCACGACACATGCCAACGTCCTCGCGTCACGGCGTTCACCGATATGCATTTCAGCCGCCAGAAAAAAGCCAGTGTATCTGGACATTCTTGCGCTCAATCGTTCCTCTTTTGCCTCATGACTCCGCCCGACGGGGAACCTTCATTCCACTTTTTCCGCTCTTGCTTCCTCGCGGGCCGGACCTCGCTTTCGCGACCGCCATCGGATGGAAGGAGGCATAGAAGGCTCCCAACTGTCGTAGAACTGGGGAAATGAAGAGGTCGCTGGTTCTTCGTCAGCGTATACTGCCCTGCGTCCGCGGTTCGGACCGGACAGCGACGGGGCCGGCGAGCTTTGTCGTCGTCGATCCCGACGAACATCCGATTCTGGTCGACCAGTACGTATGAGCCTGATCCCGCGATGACGGGCACGACGATCGGCCACTACGAGGTTCTCGAGAAGCTCGGCGAAGGTGGCATGGGCGTGGTCTACAAGGGCCGCGACGTGCTGCTGAACCGCACGGCCGCGCTCAAGTTCCTGCCGCCCGACAGCGCCGGCGCGGACGACAAGCGCCGCCGCTTCCTCCAGGAAGCGCAGGCGGCTTCGGCGCTCAACCATCCCGGCATCGTCACGATTTATGAAGTGGCGAAGTCCGGCGACGGCGACTTCATCGCGATGGAGTTCGTCCAGGGGCACCCGCTGGACGAAGCGATCGGAAAGAAGCCGCTGCCGCTCGGGAAGGCCATCGCGTACGGCATTCAGATCGCAGACGCCCTTGCGGCCGCGCACGCTGCCGGCATCGTGCACCGCGATCTCAAACCCGGCAACGTGATGATTGCCGACTCGGGCCAGATCAAGGTGCTGGACTTCGGCCTGGCGAAGGTGGTGGGGCCTGGCTCGACGGCATCGGACGCGACCGGAACGATGCTGGACGTGAGCCCGAGGACCGCGGTCGGCACCATCGTCGGCACCGTGTCGTACATGTCGCCGGAGCAGGCGGAAAGCAGACCCGTCGATCACCGAGCCGACATCTTTTCGTTCGGCGCCGTGCTCTACGAGATGCTTGCCGGCCGCCGCGCGTTCCAGAAAGAGTCCACGGTCTCCACGCTGGCAGCGATCCTGACGTCCGAGCCGCCGCCGTTGGCGGACACTGCTCCCGATCTCCCCGCGGAGCTGGCCCGCATCGTCGGACGCTGCCTGCGCAAGGCGCCGGAGAAGCGCTGGCAGAGCATCGCCGATGTCCGGATCGCGCTCGAAGAGTTCAAGCAGGACCTGGACTCGGGACAGCTCGCCCGCGATCGCGCGCCAGTGCGCGCCCGGCGGCGCGGCTGGATCCCGCTCGCCGCGGCCGCTCTCGGCTCGGCGGCGCTGGCTGCGTTTGCCACCTGGCGCTCGATTCCACCTCCGGCGGCGCCCGAGCTGTGGGACGTGCGTCGCCTCACTGCCGACGAGGGCGCGTCGATAGATCCCGTCATCTCGCCGGACGGCAAGCTCGTCGCCTACGTCTCGGATCGCTCCACCGGCGACGTGCTCGATCTCTGGGTGCAGCAAGTCGAGGGCGGCGATCCGGTGAGGCTCACGCGGAACATGGTGTGTAGCGGCCCGGCGTTCGCGCCGGATGGCAGCCGGGTCGTGATGCAATGCGGCGAGCCCCCCGGCATCTACGTGGTGCCGACGCTCGGCGGGCTGCCGAAAAAACTGGCCGATGGATCGTTCCCGCAGTTCTCGCCGGACGGCTCTCGCGTGTCGTATGCAGCGCCCGCACCGACGGGCGCCTTGCCCCGCGTGATCATGACGATCCCGAGCGACGGCGGGGAGGCGAAAGAGCTCAAGGTCGAAAAGTTCCTGTACGGCGGACCGGTGTGGCGGCCGGATGGGCGCGGCCTGCTCTTCATCGGCGCGGACAATAAGCCGCCAAACGACCGCGACTGGTATTTCGTTCCGGCCGACGGCGGCCCGATCGTGCCAACCGGGGCGCTGTCGCGGCTGGAGGCGGCGGGCTTCGGCCTCGGGCGCTACCTGAGCGTCGCCACGGGTGGCCTGCTGTTCACGAACGGCAGCATCGAGAGCGCCAGCATCTATCGCATGCCGTTCGATGCCGGGTTCGAGCGCGCGTCCGGCGATCCGGTGCCGATCATCGTCGGCAGCGGCTATAACTTCTCGCCAACCGCGTCGAAGGACGGCCGGCGGATCGCGTTCGCCATCGGGAACAACCTGTCGACGAACATCTGGCACGCGCCGGTTGATGCGGCCTCGGGCAAGGTGGCAGGAGGCGCGGTCCGTATCACGAGCGGCGTGAACCCGAGCTTTGCGCCGTCGCCTTCAAAAGACGGAAAACGTTTCGCCTACGTGGGCGACCCCCCGGGCTCGGCGGAAGTGCGCGTCCGCGACGTCGCGACGGGCAAGGACGCACGCCTAGCCGAGGCCAAGGGGTGGAGCGCCGTCGTCCTGTCGGCTGACGGCTCCACGATCGCCTACAGTTCGGACCAGCGCGACAACAGCGCCATCTATTCGGTGTCGACGGACGGCGGTTTCCCGAAAAAGATCTGCGGCGCCTGCGGCCGGCCGGTGGAATGGTCGCCGGATCGCACGAAGCTGTTCTTCGACAATGGCGGTCCCGATCGCCGCGAGATCCACGTTCTCGACGTCGCGAGCGGCCGCAGCACGCTGCTGCTGAAGGATCCAGAACGTGGGCTGACGATGCCGCGGCTGTCGCCGGACGGGCGGTCGCTGGTCTTCACGATGGTGCTCGGCGGCCGGGCCCGACGCACCTTCATCGCGCCGTACACCGGCCAGGAGGTGCCGGCGAGCGAATGGAAAGTGCTGGTCGAGGGCACGGATTTGGATCGGCAGCCGCACTGGGCGCCGTCAGGACAACTGGTGTACTTCCTCTCGGACCGCGACGGATTCCGGTGCGTCTGGGCACAGCCCGTCGATCAGGCCACGCGTCAGGCCTCCGGCGCCCCGTTCGCGGCGCACCACCTGCACCAGATCCGCTACAACCTGGAGCCGATCGAGGACGTGGCGAAAGTCGGGCTGTCGGTGGCGGGCGGCCACATGTTCTACGCCGCGTTCGAGCTGCAATCGAACGTCTGGCTCGCCGAGCGCCGGCAGGTGCGGGAGCAATAGTCGGGGTTACCCGTGCCATCGTAAGACGCTCTCTGGTCGCTACATACCGTAACGGGCCAGGGTCTCGCGCGCCGGCGGCCTCGTCAGCAGCGACACCACGACCATCAGCGCCGCCGAGATCAATGTCATCGGCACGACCGGCATCAGGCCGAACCACGCGAGCGCGCCGGGAGTCGTCGCCGTGTAGGTCACCGCGCCCGCCACCCACAGCGCGACGGCGAGGGCTCCCCACTTCGTGCTCCCCTTCCAGAAAAGCGCGGCAAAGAGAAGGACGGACAGAGCCGAGTAGCCCGAGAAGGCGTACTGCACGGCAAGGTCGAAGATCCCCTGCGGGGCGCGCATCGCAATGGCGTAGGCGATGAGCGTCAGGATCACGACGAAGAGCCGTCCGGTCTGCACCTGCACGTGCTCCCCGAATCGCACCTTGCCGCCGTAGAACGCGAACACATCCTCCGTGAACATCGTCGACAGCGCGAGAATCTGCGAGTCGCTGGCCATGACCGCCGCCATGATGCCTGCGCCGAGGATGCCGGCCAGCCAGAGCGGCGCGTAGCGCTCGAGCATGATCGGCACGACATCGTCTCCAGCGGCCTGCCGGCGAAGGCTGGCGCGCTCGTCCGCGCTCATCGACGCCGGTGCGGACGCGAGCGCCTGGCGTGCCTCGAGCTTGCTCTCGATGCGCGGCACGTCGCGCATGGCGTTGGCGGCGACGCCGAGAAACACGCACGGCAGCCAGATCGCCAGGATGCAGAGCGGATAGAAAACGACCGTGCGGCGGAACTGCACCATGCGCCTGGCGGTCAGGCAGAAGATCGTGATGTGGGGAAAGGCGATGGTCGAAAGCGGGATGAAGGTGTAGCTGAGGAAGGTCAGCGGCGAGAACCGCTCGCGCGTCAGGAGCGGCGCCGTGGCGGGCGAGGCGAGCAGCGACTCCATCGCGGCTGGAAACCCGCCCATCCCGCGCCCGATGACGACCAGGGCAACCGCGCCAAACGACAGGAAGAGCACCGTCTGAAAGGCGTTGACCCACGCCGTGCCTCTCATGCCGCCGAAAAACACGTAGCTCATCACGACCAGTGCCACGATCGCGCCGCCGAGCCAGTACGGCACGAATCCGCCGGTTATCGCGCGAAGCGCCGTGCCACCGCCCATCACGCCGATGATGATGTAGGGCACGAGGAGCGCAGCCTGCACGATGAAGATCACCGTGCCGATGTGGCCGCATTCCCACCGATCGCGGAACATCTGCACCGAGGTCATGAAGCCGTGACGCCGGCCGAGCGCCCACATGCGCGTGCCGACAAAAAACAGCGTCAGCGGAATCACGAGAGCCGAAGACGAGGCCATCAGCCCGAACGTGACGACGCCGTTGGCGAAGGCGTGGCCCGCGGAGCCGAGGATCGTGAAGGCCGTCATGTTCGTGCCGAAGAGCGATAGCAGGAACACCATGGGGCCAAGCGCGCGGCCCGCAAGAAAGTAGTCCTCGGCTTCGTGATCCGTGGGCCGGCTATGCCGGAACGCGAAGATGCCGATGTAGAGGACGACCGCGAGATAGGCGAAGACGAGGGCCGCGGGAATCAACGCCGGCTGTCCTCCTCACGGTGGTGCGACTCCTCACGGTGGTGCGACTCCTCACGGTGGTGCAACTTCTCGAGGTGGTGTGGCCAGGCCACCCTGGTCAGCGTCCACATCAGCAACGCCGCCGCCACGCAAAAGGCGCCGTGGTACGCCAACCCGACGGGAAGGAACCCGAACAGGAGCGGACGCGCCGTGCGCCAGAACCAGATGTCCTGGTGCAACGCGTAGAGCACAACAGTGGCGAGAGCGAGTGCAAGCGTTTTGAGCGGCATGTGATCGGGAACGTCCGGCGTCTGGAAACTGCAGACTAGCACGAGGCCGACGGTCGCCGCGAGCGGCGCGCCGGTCTGGCATGCCAGTCGCTGGATACGCGAAACGCGAGCTGCCAGCTGCGATTCGAACAACGTGTCTGCGGTTGATAGAATCGACATGTGCCCCGCTATCTAGCCCTGATCGTCGCTCTGCTGTTCGTCCCATCCCTCGTCTCAGCGCAAACAACCGCCACCGTCAGCGGGACCGTCCACGACAAGAACGGCGGCGTCATTCCTGGCGCTACGGCGACGGCCACCAACGCCGCCACGAGCCTCGTGCGCACGTCCACCACGGGCGCGGAGGGCCGCTACGTGCTCGCCGGCTTGCCGCCTGGCACGTACGAGCTCCGCATCGAAATCCTCGGATTCAAGCCGCACGTACGGCGCGGCCTCACCCTCAGTGTCGCGGACTCGATCGTCGTCAACGCTGAGCTGGAGATCGGCGGGGTAGTCGAGACCGTTCAAATCGTCGACCGCGCGCCAGTCGTCAACACGTCCAGCTCCGATTTGAGTTATCTCGTCGGGTCTGACGCCATCGCGACCCTTCCTTTGAACGGCCGCAACTACACGGATCTCGCGCTGCTGCAACCGGGAGTGCTGGCCTATCCGCATCGAGACGGCGGCTCGGTCGTCGCCCATGGGCTTGGCATGAGCGTGAACGGACAGGATCCGCGAGCCAACGTCTACCTCCTCGACGGAACGCTGCAGAACGATTTCACCAATGGCCCGGCGGGAAGCGCCGCCGGCACGGCGCTCGGCATGGAGACGGTGCGGGAGTTCCGCGTCGAGACCAACGCCTACGGCGCCGAATTCGGCCGACTGGCGGGCGGGCAGATCAACGTGCTGACCAAGTCCGGCACCAGCCAGTATCACGGCAGCGGCTACGAATACCACCGCAACGACGGGCTCGACGCTCCCAACTACTTCGATACGCTCGGGAAGCCGGATTTCACACGAAACCAGTTCGGCGCCACGCTTGGCGGCCCCCTCGTCGGGAAACGGCTGCTGTTTTTCGCGGGATACGAAGCGCTCATCGAACGGCTGGGCAAGACCATCTCGACCATCGTGCCGGACGACAACGCCCGACAGGGCATTCTGCCCACCGGCGTCGTGGGCGTGAATCCGGCCGTCGCGCCGTACCTGTCGGAATTCCCGCGCGCCAACGGTCCTTCGCTCGGACAGGGACTCGCGGTCTACGACTTCCCCTTCGAGCAGCGACTCGACGAAACCCTCGTCCAGGGCCGTCTTGACTACACCGCAGGGAGGCGGTCGTTTTTCGGCCGCTACACCTTCGACGACACGAAGCAGTTTCTGCCGACGGACTACCCGCAGTTTCCGCGAGAGTTCGTGTCACGCAACCAGTTTTTCACCGGCGAATACCTGGAAGCGATCTCAGGATCGACGGTCAACACGGCGCGGCTCAGCTTCAGCCGCACGAGAATCGGACAGGAGATCGAGGTCAACACATCGCAGCCGCTCGCGCCCTTCGTGCCGGGCCGGGCGGTCATGGGCGACATCGACATCGGCGGCCTGAAGCGCTTCGGACCGCAAAGCTCCGTGGACGTGCGCCTCGTGCAGAACGTGTTCAGCTTCCAGGACGACCTGACACACTGGCGTGGGAAGCACGCGTTGAAGGCTGGGACCCTCGTCGAGCACTACCAGGACAACATGGTGAATCCCACCTTCAGCCTGGGCATCTACGCCTTCCCCAATCTCAGCGCGTTCCTTCGCAACGTGCCGAACAATTTCGTCGGCCTGACGCCAGAGGCGCAGTTCGACCGCTACTGGCGCTTTACCCTGTTCGGGTTCTACGCCCAGGACGAGTATCGCGTCTCGCGCACCCTGACCCTGAACGGGGGCCTGCGCTACGAGTTCACGACGATGCCCGAAGACATCTACGGGCGCGACTCGTCGCTCCCGGACTTGACGGCGTCGCAGCCGACGATCGGACCGCTCTATGAGAATCCGACCTACACGAACCTCTCGCCTCGCGCGGGCATCGCGTGGAACGTCTTCGGCGACGGCAAGACGGCCGTCCGCGGCGGTTACGGCTTGTATTTCAACACCACCAACCAGCAGAACCTGATCGTCACCGTCACCAACCCACCGGCCACACCGCGGCCGGTCATCGTCAATCCCACTTTTCCCACGCCGGACTTCAATCGTGCCGGCGCGATCTCGATGCGGCCCGTGCAGTTCGATCTCGACAATCCACGCGTCCACGTGTTCAACGTCAGCATGCAGCGCGAGCTCTCGTTTCACACGGCGCTGACCGTCGCCTACGCCGGCTCGCGCGGACGCCATCTGCTCAGAAGCGGCGACGTCAACACGGCGCGACCGATCGTCCAGGCCGATGGGACCGTGTTCATCCCCGCCGGCACACCACGTCAGAACACGAGCTTCTCGACCATCGAGCTGAAGAGCAGCGACGGAGAATCCTGGTACAACGCGCTCATCCTCGACGTCCGGCGCCGGCTGGCCGGCGGCGTGTCCGTCCAGTCGTCCTACACGTTGTCGAAAAGCGAAGACACGACGCAGGCATCAACCTTCTTCTCGGACGCCACCAACGGGACGACGTCGGCGATGCCTGAATACATCGCCGGCTACAACAAGGGACCGTCAGACTTCGATACGCGGCACAACTGGGTAGCCAGCTTCAGCTGGGAGCTTCCGTTTGCGAAAAACGCCTCGCCCGTCGCGCGTGCGTTCGCCGCGGGCTGGCAGGTGTCCGGCATCTGGCTCATGCGCAGCGGACAGCCGCTGACCGTGTTCGTGACGGCAAACCGTTCGCGGTCGCAGTGGAACCCGTCGCGTGGCCCGGGGATCGGTCAGGACCGGCCCAATTACGCGCCGGGGTACGACGCTGAGCAGGCGATCAACGGCACACCCGCACAGTGGTTCAATCCCGCTGCATTCGCCCTGCAGCCCGCAGGGACGTTCGGCAACACCGGCCGCGGCGACTTCACCGGGCCCAACCTGCGCACGCTCGACCTCGCGTTCAGCAAGCGCGGCCGGTGGGCCGCGCTCGGCCCGGACACGCGCGTCGAATTCCGCGTCGAGGTATTCAACCTCCTGAACCGGGCCAACTTCGGCGTCCCCGAGCTGCGCGCGTTCGCCGGCCAGGCCGACGGCGAAGTGCCGCTGGCCACGTTTGGACGTATCAGCAACACAGTGACGTCGAGCAGACAGACGCAGGTCAGCGCGAGGATCGACTTCTGATATTGAACTCTGAAAGTTTGAAGTCTGACGTTGGAAGTCTGAAGTGAGGAAGGGGGAGGGTTGAATTCTGAAAGTGTGAAGTCTGACGTTTGAAGTCTGAAGTGAGGAAGTGGGAAGTCTGAAGTCGGAAGTGGAAGTGCGAAGTAAGTTCGAAGCGGGAAGTCCGAAGCGGGAAGTGGGAAGTCGGAAGTGGGAAGTCCGAAGTGGAGACAGTACCTCCACCGCCGACTGTAGACCGCACGTGCGACTTCCGCCCTTCCTGCCCGCAACCTCGCACTTGCATATCACACTTCGCGCTTCCCGCTTCGCACTTCCCACTTACTTCGCACTTCCACTTCGCACTTCATACTTCACACTTCCTCACTTCAGACTTCAAGCGTCAGACTTCAAACTTTCAGAATTCAAACTTGACTCCTTCAGACTTCCAACGTCAGACTTCAGACTTTCATAGTGAGGGGGAAAGCTCGAATGACATGGTTAATGTTCGTCGCGGGCGCCGTGGCATCCTGGGGTGTGTATGGCGCGATGTTGCATGGGGGCCAGGTCAAGCTCGGGAGCCCGATGCGGGCGCTGCTATGCGTCGGAGTGGCGTACTTTCTGATTGGTGTGCTGGTCCCGCTCGTCGTGCTCATGGGCCAGGGGCAGGGATTGAGCGGGTTCAACCGCGAGGGCACGACCGCCGCGACGGTTGCTGGTGCGCTCGGCGCGCTTGGCGCCGTCTGCATCATCTTCTCGTTTCGCACCGGCGGCACGCCGACCTACGTGATGCCGCTCGTGTTCGGTGGGGCGCCGCTCGTGAACGTGCTCTACACGATGTACATTCACCCGCCCAAGGTAGCAGTCAATCCGCTGCTCTACATCGGCTTTCTCGTCACGGCTGTCGGCGCCGGGATGGTGCTGTACTTCAAACCACAGTCGTAGTCGCATCCACCGCCAGCGACACGAAAACACTCTCGAAGATCGCGAAGCTTCGAAGACCACGAAGAACTAGTCCTTCTTCGCGATCCTCGTGGGCTTCGCGCTCATCGTGAATTCGCGTCGTGACGCCTACGGTCTGATTACCGTCCCATCTTTTCGCCGCGTGGTTCCCCACGAGTAGTCGAAGTTGGGCGGACCGGCCGGGATGGGGAACTTCGCTGCAAGTTTCTCGTCGACCTCGATGCCCAGGCCGGGCTTCTCCTGCGCCAGCATGTAGCCGTCCTTGACCTCCGGGCATCCCACGAACACCTCCTGCGTCTCTTTCGGAAACGACCCGCCCTCGTGCACGCCGAAGTTGTAGCTCGCGAGCTCGAGCGCCAGCTGGGCGGCGTGCGCAAGAGGCGACGCATCGCCCGGGCCGTGCCACGCGGTGCGCACGCCGAAGTATTCGCTGAGCGCGGCGACCTTGCGTGCGGGACTCAGCCCGCCGATCTGGGAAATGTGGATGCGGATGAAATCGATCAGCCGCTCCTTGATGAGCGGCAGGTACTCCTGCTGCGTGTTGAAGAGCTCGCCCATTGCAATCGGGATGCTCGTCTGCTGGCGCAGCAGCCGGAAGTGATCGTTATCCTCGGGTGGGAACGGATCCTCGAGGAAGAAGAGCCGATACGGCTCGAGCGACTTGCAGAGGTTGATGCCCTGATTGAGCGTGACGCGCTCGTGGACGTCGTGGAGCAGCTCGACCTCGTCGCCAAGCTTGGAGCGCAGGTACTCGAAGAACTTCGGCAACATCCGGACGTAAGGCGCCGGCTCCCAGATCGCTCTGGGATTGGTCGGGCCGACAACCTCGTCGGCGCCGGCCGCCGTCGCCGGTGCGGTGCTGCGGGCGCCGTAGCTGGCGTATCCCGGCGTGCTGACCTGGACGCGGACGTGGCGGAAACCGCGCGCCATGCCCGCGCGGGCGCTCTCTTCGACCTCGGCAAAGCTGGCGCCGCTGGCGTGGTAGTAGCAATCGGCGCCGTGCCGGACCTTGCCGCCGAGCAACTGGTAGAGCGGCATCCCGGCGCGCTTGCCCTTGATGTCCCAGAGCGCGATGTCAACGCCGCTCATCGCGTTGAAGAGGACCGGGCCGTTGCGCCAGTACCGAGCTCATATAGCTCGACTGCCAGATGTCCTCGATCTCGTCGACGTTGCGGCCGATGAGGAATGGCTTCAAATAGTCGTTGATGGCCGTCTGAACCACCAGCGCGCGCTGCGTGAATGTCGCGCAGCCCCAACCGACCAGACCAGGTTCGGTCGTCTCCACCTTCACGACGACCAACCGAATGCGGTTCGGCGCGGTCAGGATGGTCTTGATATCGCGAATCTTGACCGGCGCGGTGCCTCGGACGGCCTGCTCGAACGTGGCCGATGCGCCGGGTTTCAGCGCGCCGGCCAGTGACTCCGCCGTCGGGATGAGCGAGACCCCGCCGGCCATCGAAATCGAAGTGAGCGCATCGCGACGGTTCATCGTGGTCTCCTTGGCCTGAGCGACGGCCCGTTACGAGCCCGCGGCCTGATAGAACTGATACGTGATTCGCCAGGACGATTCCTTGCCGGGCTCGACGCTGACGTCGATATACGGTTCCGGACAGGTCGTCAGGTGCGCGGACCAGAAGTAGACCTTCTGCAGCGGCCGATCCCCAGTGATCCGAACGCCCGCGCCAGTTTTGCGGTTTTCGATCCTGAAGTCGTAGTCCTTTGCGGTCGCGCCAAATCCTTCGATCTCGGTGAAGGCCGTCTGCCCCTTGGCGAACTCACGAAGGAAGTTGGCGTCGTTGCCGCGTATCGCGGCCAGGTCGTTCAGCGGTCGTGCCGCGCGCGGCACGAAGGGAAACCGCACGACGATGTCGGGACCGGTCGGCTGACGGTCCATCGTGAAGAAGTTGTGGTTGTACACGCTCGTCGCGATGCGCTTCTTGCCAGTGTTCTTGAGCCGGTGCTCGAGAACGAGCGAGTCCTTGGCGAGCCGGAGCGTCTTCCGATAGACGTACGCGTAGCCCGCGGTGTCGCCGAGCTCGTGGATGAACTCGATCTTGTCCGAGGACTTGTGGACCGTCCACTTTCCGGAGTCGACGATCTCGTAGGTTTCGAAACGGCGGTACGCTGGTTCCTCAGGCTTGCGGACGGCGCCGACGCCGATCCGGACAAAGTTCTCGCCTGGCTTTGCCTCGACGTAGCCGAGTCCGGATTCGCCGGTCAGGAATTCCTCGACGGGCCCGGTGATGGCGTCGTGAAGCTTCGGATCGTAGCGATCGAACCACTGGCCGAAGTATTCGTGACCATTCCATTTCAGGCTGGCGATCACGCCGGACCAGTCGAATCGCGTGCCCCGGTAGTAGCCCGATTGCGCGTCGGGCAGGTAGACCGTGGCGCGGACGCTCGAGTTCGAGATCTCCGCCTGCGGGAACTGCGTGGCCGCCAGCTGGCTCAGCATGACGATGGTAACTATCAGTAACGGTTTCATGTCAGTCGGGGATCGCCAACGCGATGATGTTGGACCCCGCCGCGATTGCCACGTATTGCCGGCCGTCGAACATGTAAGTCATCGGGGACGCCCTCCACGTCTGGTTGGTCTGGAGAATCGGCACAGGCTTGCCGGTCGTCGCGTCGGCAGCCATCAGGCTGCCGCCCTCCTCGGCGAAGATCACGAGGCCGGTGACAGTCGTGAGCGTTCCCCCCCACGACTGCGCCGGGCCGGGTTGCGGCAGCTCCCAACGAATCGCGCCCGTGCGGATGTCGATCGCGCGCAGAATCCGCTGCGGCTTCGGGTCAGGCGCCGTCCGCTGCGACCCGCCCAGATAGGACTTGCCGCTCTGCCACTCGCCCTGTTCGCTCTTCGTGTAGATGCTGCACTTCTCAAATGTCTGCACGTAGTAGAGACCCGTCGCCGGATTGTACGAAGGCGAGAACCAGTTGGTGGCGCCGTCCTGCGACGGACAGACCTTCGTGCCGGCGGGCGTCGGCTCCTGATTGGGCAGCTTGATCGGACGGCCGTCGGCGCCAATGCCGCTCGCCCATGTCAGGTTCTTGACGAACGCTTTCGCCAGCAACAGCTTCCCGTTCTCGCGATCGAAGACGTAGAAGAAGCCGTTGCGCGCGGCGTGGAGCATCAGCCGGCGCGGCTGTCCTTCCCACGCAGCATCGATCAGCACCGAGGTCTGCGTAGCGTCCCAGTCCCAGAGATCGTGCGGGGTGAACTGGTAGTACCACCGCAGCTTGCCGGTCTTCCTGTCCAGCGCCAGGATGGAATTCGCGTAAAGATTGTCGCCCTGGCGATCGTCGCCGTTGTATTCCTTGCCGGGGTTGCCGGTCGGCCAGTAGACCGTATCGAGCGCCGTGTCGTAACTGCCGGTGAACCACGTCGGGGCCCCGCCGTGTTCGATGTCCTTGCCCTTCCACGTTTCCGATCCCGGCTCCCCTGGCTTCGGCACGGTCCAGAAACGCCAGACCTCCTTACCGGTCTCCTGGTCGTGTGCCGCGACGAAACCGTTCGCGCCGTGCTCGCCGCCTGACACACCCGAGATGACCAGGTTGCCCGCCGGGAGCGGCGCGGACGAGGCCGCGTAGTTCTTGCGCCAGTCGTCGAGCTCGGTATCCCACAGGAGCTCGCCCGTGAAGCGATTGAGCGCGATGATGTGCGCGTGGTCGGTGACCATGAACACGCGATCGCCCGCGACGCCGGCGCCGCGGTTCGCGCTCCCCTGGACCACGCCCTTCGTGCGCGGCCGCTTGTAGTGCCAGATCCGTCGGCCGGTCCCCGCGTCGAGCGCGTAGCATTCGTTGGGGGCCGTCACGTACATGATCCCGTCGACGACGATGGGGGTGACCTGCAAATTGCCCACGTCGGGAACGGTGAACATCCATCGCGGCGCCAGCTTCGAGACGTTGCTCTTGTCGATCTGGCTCAGCGTCGTGTAGCGGTTGCCGCCGGTCTCTCCGTTGTAGGTGGGCCATCCCGTCTCTGACGTGACGACGCGAAACCGATCGCCGGCGCGGCGCAGCAGGTGCACCCGCTTGTCGTCGGTCCGCAGCTGCACATCGTCGAACCCCTCGCCGAGCACTTGTCCTTCGAGCGACCGGCCGTCTGTCGTCTGGACGCTCATGCGCACGATTGGACGGGGGCGGCGCTCAATCGTGCGCAGGAAGCGCACGAGGGCCGTCATCTCGGGATCTTCGACGAAGTTCGGAGGCATGCCCTTGGGAAGGGCGCCTTCGCGGATGAGCTTGGCGAGTTGTTGATCGTCGAGCGGTGTCAGCCGCTCCGCGATGGCCGGCCCCATCTCGCCGCCGTTGCCGTCGGCGCCATGGCATCGGGCACACCGGCTCTCGAACGCCGTCCGTCCCGGGTCGATGTTCTGGACGTCCTGTGCCGGGAGATCCGAAGCTGCCGCAACCAGCGCGAGCACGCCGAGCAGGCCGACTCGAATGCGCATGAACTGACCGCCTCCAGTTGCGGAAGAACCGGCCCCATTCTACGACCTATCGGGTCTGGCTCAATAGCAGCTGGAGGCGGCGCGAAGCCCGCCGAAGCGCGGCAGCGCGAAGGCGGGTCAGTTCGCCGTGCTGTTGTTGCCCTTGCCGATCGCCCAGAGGAACTTGTCGGTCCGGATAAAGATCTGCCCGTTCGAGACGGCGGGCGAGGACAGGCAGTAGTCGTCGAGCGCGTTCTCGGCGAGGACTTCCAGCTTTGGACCGGCCGCGAACACGGTCGTCAACCCTTCGTTCTCGCTCGTGACGTACAGCTTGCCGTCGGCCAGGACAGGCGACGCGCTGTAGGCGCCGGTCTTGAGCCGCTCCGGGCCCCACACGACGGCACCGGTCTTCACGTCGAGCGCGTGCACGACGCCGTTGTCACGCACGACGTAGAGGAGCTTGCCGTCGCTGATGGGCGTCGGCACGTCCGGTCCGAGGTCGAAGCTCCACGCCTTGTGGCTCGTCGTCACGTCACCCGTACCGCCGGGCCTGAGCGCCAGCATGGGTCGATTCCGCGTCGGCGCGATGATGAGACCGCCAGCGAGAACAGGGGATGCGACAATCCGATACCACGGATCGTTGGTGGGGTTGAGCCCGTTGGCCCGCCAGATCTCCTTGCCGGTCGCGAGGTCGTGGCCGGTGACGATGTCCCCACCGGTGATCACGATGGCGGCGCTCGCGTCAGAGCCGCCGGAGACGACGAGGAGCGGCGTCGTATAGGAGTCAGGCGACTCCGAGATCGCATGCGTGGGACGATCGACCTTCCAGAGCGTCTTGCCCGTCTTGCCATCCACCTTCATGACGTAGGACGGGTCGTCGGTCTTCATCCCGTGCAGGACCTGGACAAATAGCGAACCCTGATGGAGCAGTGGTGACGAAGCGTACCCGTGATTGAGACCAAAGGGTCCGTAGTCCTTCTGCATGTCGCGCGTCCAGAGCTCGGTGCCCTTGAAGTCGAACGCTTTGAGGATGCCGGTGCCCGTCATCACCCACACCGTCGTGCCGTCGGTGACCGGCGAGGGCGTCGACATGTTCTGCTTTTGCAGCTTCATGTTGCCGCCGCCGAGCGGCCGCTTCCACATCGGCTCGCCCTTTTTCCGATCGACCGCCCACAGCTCGAGATCGCCGCTCGTCATCGCGGTCGCGACGTTGAGAAAGATGTGATCGCCCCAGATGATAGGGGTCGCGCCGCTGCGGCTCGGCATCGCGAGCTTCCAGGCGATGTTCTCCTGGGTCGACCACTTGATTGGGAGGCCCTTCTCGCCGCTCACACCATTGGCGAGGGGACCGCGCCACGCCGGCCAGTTCTCGGCCGACAACGTGACGACGAATGCCAGACAGCCGACAGACAGGAACACGAGAAATCGCTTCGACACTACGTCCCTCCAGGTGCGTTAATCGTAGATCAAGTCGGGGTCAGGGAAGCTCAGCGAGAGTCGTAGTCTCAGCCGGACCAGTGGTCGTAGTGTCCGGCTTTAGCCGGACTGACGGCAGGTCCGCCTAAAGGCGGACACTACGATGATTGACGCTGTCTTTTCTCAGCCGCCGCCAGGCACGCGCAGGTGCTGTTCCTTCTTCTCGCCGTCGGCAATCGACACGCGAACCGAGGCAGTCTCGAGCTGCTGAAGGAAGGCGGGGTCGAACCACGATCCGGGCTCCGGATCGTACACGGGCACGAGCCGGTAATCGCCGGCGGGCAGATTGCGGAACGAGTAGCGGCCGTCGGTTGCCGGGCGCGCCGACTGGATGCGCCGGGACTGAGGCGTCCAGAAACGCTGGTCGGCGGGATATACGATCAAGGTGTAGTCGGGCACGGGCTGCGCGCGCTCGTTGACAATCGTGCCGGTCAGCTCGGACTGTCGATCGACAAACGTCACCACGGCTCCGTTGATGTTGTGATTGGGCTTGACCTCGACCGGGAAGTCGAGCGAGTCCTGCCCCTCGACAGTCGCTGACCCGAGGAACCAGCCCGAGCCCGCACCCGAGGCGGTCAACCGGTATCGTCCCGGCACGACGCTCGAAATCGTGAATCGGCCATCGGCGTCCACGCGGCCGGGCGCGGCGTTCGAAATCTCGCCCGGCGCGCCTGGGGTCGCTACGGGCATGAACTGAATCCGCAACCGGGTCAGATCGGCAGGCGGCTGCTGCGCCGTGCCCTCGAACGCGATTCGACCCGATACCGACATCCCCGGCTGAAGCGTGAGGACGACGTTCGACACGTTGCGCCCGTCGACGGTCACGTCCGCAGTCGCCCACAGTCGAATCTGATCGGCTCCTGCCGGCCCGCCTGCGCGGCCCCGTCCAGCGACGAACTCACCACGCCCGCCGGGAATCGGCCCGCGACCTCCGGGACCACCCTCGCGGCCTGGAGGGGCTCCTTCGCGACCTGCCCCGCCGATCGTCGCACGCGCGATGAGCGTGTACTGGCCCGGCGGCACGTTGGAAATACGGAACGCACCCTGTGCGTCGGCTCGGGCGCTTCCGGGAGAAATGCCCGGCACGGCGAACCCGGTGTTGACGAGCGACACCTGGATGTTCGACGGAACCTGCGTTGCCGTTGCCGCGCTCGCGACGATACCGTCGACGCGCGCGATGGGCACGACCTGATACTGGAAGTCGATGCCGCCCTGTTCCGCGCCGGGACCGACGGTCACCGTTGCGGCGCTCGACGCCGCCGTCGTGCCTGGATAGTAGACAGGTGCGTAGCCGGTCACAGCCTCGTCGCCGCCGACTGGCGCCGGGATCGACGCCCGAAGCTGCGTGATGCGCTCGGCGAGGGCCTGCGCCGCCCGCGCCTCTACCGCCTCCATTCGCGCCATCACCTCTGATTGCTGCACGAGCTGCTGCAGTTCGACCTGGCGGCTCTCCATGCCTTGACTGTTGGCGTTTCGCGGCGTGGCGAAGACGATGTACTCGCCGGGCTGCAGGCCATAGATGCGATAGACGCCGCGGTCGTCGGTGGCGCCGTTCCCGGCGGCTACCAACGTCCGCACGCCGCTCTGCATGACGTAGCGAAGCGCGCGGACGGGCGTCCCGGGAAGCGCTTCGGCGTTTTCGTCGAGGACGGTGCCCGTGATCACCCCACCCTTGGTGATCTGCAGTTGGACCTGGAGACGCTGGCCATCGGCGAGCTGGATCGGCGTGCCCGGCCGGCCCGGCTGGCGCTGCCCGTAGGAGCCGGCGATGTGACCCGGCTTCGACGCCGACAGGCTGAACCGTCCCTCGGGAAGCCCACTGAACGCGAACCGGCCCATATCGTCCGTCGTCGTGTTTCGTCCGCCGCCCACCTCGCTGCCGCCAGACAGGTTGACGCGCGCGCGGCGTGCCGGCTGACCTGACCCGGCTACGGAGACCGTCCCGGAGATGCTGCCCTTGCCGACGACAACCGGCGCCCCAGGGGCGTTCGGATCGCGAGGGGGCTGGACCTGCATCGGGCGCGCCTCGCGAGGCGGTGGTGGCGGCGGGCCCTGCACGGCCGCAAGCGACGCACTCACACTGACCCCGACGAGCCCCGCGAGCGACAGCGACGAGAGGAGAGTCCTCAGCGAGCGTGCATTTCTCATAGTTGCCCGGTTAGACGGCCAGGGGCCGTATGTCGGTTGGTAGACCGCCGGCAGTCCATCGTTCTTCCCCGGTTCTGGGAGTTTACGACGGGGGCCGTAAGGGTGTTTATTCAGGGATCCCGGGTTCAGAACACCCAGTAGGCCAGCGTGTCGACGTCCTTGACGACGATACCGCCTCCGACAAGGGCCGGGTGCGCCCACACCGCCGACTCGGCCAGCGTGTACCGTTTGACCGGCTCGAAGGCCTTGGCGTTACTGCGCAGCACAACGAGCTCGCCTTCCGTCGTCATCGCCATGACCAATCCGCCGGAGGCCACGAATGAGGCATTCTCGCCTTCGCGCCCTTTTGTCGTCCACATGGTCTTGCCCGTGCGCTGATCGAGGCAGAAAAACTGGCCGCGGCCGTGATGGGTGAGCCCGAAGAGATACCCGCCTGACTCGACAGGGGTGCTCATGTACATCGGCACATCGGCGTTCTGCCAGACGGGCGAGATCTGCCACTTCCCGGCCGGCGCGCTGAGGCGTACGGCAGTCGTCGGCTTGTTGAGGCCGCCGTAGATCAAGAGGTCGTTCACCACGATTGGCGTGATGCTGTTCTGTTCGTATTCGGTCGTGAAGGGAATCTCCCAGAGCAGCCGGCCATCCACGACCGACACGGCAACGATGCGACGCTGTGATTGAGTGACGACCTGCCGTGTTCCCGCGATGTCGGCGACGATCGGCGAAGCATAGGCGGGACCATCGCCCTTCCACGACCACTTCGTGGCGCCGCTCGTCACGTCCAGGGCGAGCAGCGCGCCGTTGCCGATGCCCCCGGCGTGAACGAGCACGAGGTCGCCGACGACGGCCGGCGACATCGCGACGCCGAAGTCAGGTGAGGTGGACGGAAACTCTTTCTTGAAATCCCTGCGCCATAGCAACCGTCCATCCTGAGCCTGCCAGGCGGAGAGGACGCCTCCGATACCAAACGTGAAGAGCCGGCCGCGGTCGTGAACCGGCGTCGACTTCGGACCCTTGCCGTGCGACGTCGCCGCGGAATTCATCTGATAGGGCGCGTCATACGCAGCACGCCAGATCTCTTTTCCAGTGGCCAGATCGCGTGCGGACACCGCCTCCTGCTCGCCGGTCCTCGAGAAAAGGTAGACGCGGCCCGCCGCAACGATGGGCGAGGCATGGCCCGCGCCGGCCTGAACCTTCCAGATTTGCTTCGGCCGATCGGGCCATGCCGCGGGTGGTGTGAAGCCAACCGCCGCCCCGGTGCGCGCCGGACCGCGCCACTGGGGCCAGTCCTGGGCGAAGGCGAGGGCGCTGCAAAGAACAAGACCGATCAGCGCCGAAACGACGTGAGGACGCTTCTTATGATTCGCGCTCTTGCTCCTCATGTGGCTTCCCCTTGCTCCTCAGTCGGCATTCTCTTGCCTCGCATGTGGCTTCCTGTTGCCCCTCATGTGGCTTCCGCCTTTAGGCGGAAGATTGCGCAACCAGTCCTCTGTTTCTTCCGCCTAAAGGCGGAAGCTACGGTGCCTCATTCTGCCACGGTGCCTCACTCCGCTACGGTGCCTCATTCCGTCGCAATCTGAAGGCAGACGGTATGTTCGCTTGCTTACTCCGCCCGCAGCGCTTCAAGTATGCGCCCGCGGAGCGCGGCGCGCGTCGCAATCGCGGACGACAGGACGCCGGCAACCCCGACCGCGGCGAGCAGCAGAATCAGCCCGCCGCCCGGTAGAGCACCACCCCGGCCGAGCCAGGCTGGTGCGATGGCAATCGCGGCGCAGCCGGCGCCGGCGGCCATGCCGGTGCCGAGCACAAAGGTGGCCTCGGCGAGGATCATGATCGTCATCCGCCGTGCGTCGTACCCGACGGCCCGCAGCAGCCCCAGTTCGCGGCGACGCTCGAGCACGTTGCGGAACATGACGGTCGCCAGACCGACAGTCCCGAGCAGCAGCCCGAGCCCGCCGAGGGCCTGGAACGTCGAGAGATACGTGTTCTCCACCTGATGGAAGGCCGCAAGCCGTTCAGACGTCACCGTCGCGTCCAAGCCAAGCGGCTGGAGCTCGCGTTCCACGAGGCCGGCGAGCCTTCTGGCGCCGTCGATCGACGTCACGGACGGCGCATCAACGAGAAAGAGACGATAGCCCTGCTGCTGTGGAAACTGCTTCACGAACGCGTCTTCCGACATGACGAGCTCGCCCTGCAGCACGCTGTCGCCGAGCGCGCCGACGAAACGCAGGACGAGGGGGCGCTCGCCGCCGGTATCGATCGAGAACGTGTCGCCCACGCCGACGTGCAGCACGTACTGCATCGACGTCGCATCCGCGACGACGGGAATCGCGCCATCCGCGAACTGACGCCGCAGGAGCAGCCACGGGTTCGCGCGCTCGGCGTCGGACTCGGCCATCGATCTCGCGAACGTGAAGCGGTTGCTCTCGACGAAGCCGGCTTCGGGCGCGACGATCGTCGGATTGGTCGGACGATAAAGATTCAGGCAGCTGACGTCTTCCCCGGCGCGGACACGGAAGCGCGTGAAACGCACCTGCGCGAGCTCTGACGCCTGAATGGTAAGCGCTTCCCTGCCGCCCGGCTCGTTCGGGTTATGCAGCAACGGCAACTCGGACTCCGCGAAGAGCACGTAGCCGCCTGTTCCGGACTTCGGATCGGACGTCAGCGCGCCGCCCTCGCGCCTGAAGGCGTCGACCGAAACAATGATGAAGGCCGCCGACGCGATGAGGGCGGCCGACAGCACGCTGCGCGCCGGACGGAACGCGGCGCTGCGGAACCCGAGCCGCGCGACGGCCCAGGCGCCGCGACCAGTGACGGGCCTCGTGTCGCGCGCGCGGAGCCAGCCGGCCAGCCAGAGCAGCGCGCCGACGAGCAGCGCCGCTCCCGCTCCGAAGAACGCTCCAGCCTGAGCCGTCGGGTTCGCGAAGCCCAGACCCATCAGCGCAAATCCAGCGATGGCAAAGACCATCGAGAGCAGCCGGTTGCGGCGCGCACCGCGTGCATCCGGCACTCGTGGCTCGTCGAGCGACTGTGCCGTCAACAGTGCACGTGGCGAAAGCCGGCCGACGGCGCGAAGCGACACCAGGACGCACAACGTCGCGGCCACACACCCACCAAGCGCTCCCAACACCAGCGACAGCGGCCTCACATGCAGCTCCAGCAGCGTCGTCCCGACCGCGCCTATCCACCACGTGCCGAGGCCGTGCACGATTACCTTGCCGTAGAGGACGGCGCCGGCGATTCCGAGCGCGCCGCCAACCGCGGCGAGGATGATCGCCTCGCCGATCAGCAGGCGCCGGACGATCGACATCGAGTAGCCGGAGGCGCGAAGGATCCCGACCTGGCGCAGCCGCTGCTCCACGCCCAGCTTGAAGAAGAGGACGGCCAGCATCAGCGCCGAGACCATCAGGAAGAAGCTGAAGTAGGTGAAGTACTGGCCAAAGTCTGTGGCGCCCTGCGCTGCCTCGAGTGCGGCCGCGCGCGCGGGATAGAGCGCCACGCCCATGGCGTTCGGCGAGAGCGTGGCGCGCAGCTCGTCGCGAATACGCGCGACGAGTGCGGCCGCGTTGGCACCGCCAGAGGCCGGGAAGCGAATGGACGTCAGCGCGCCGTACCGCGAGCGCCACAGATCGCGACCGCGCTCGTAGGGGATGAACGCCTTCGGCGTCGCCCGGTAGTCGTCCCAATAGCGTTCGTCTACAGGGCGGACGCGTGACAAGTCGATCGGAAATGGCGGATCCCAATCGGCCAGGCTGCCCGCGCCGCTGATGCCAGGATAGTCGGGCGCAAGCTGCCGGTCTGCGGCCCGGCCGACGAGCGGGACAACTCGCGACAGCGTGAACGACGCGGTACGCGTGACGAGACCGGCTGTCGGGTCCCAGAGGAAATAGTCGATGTCGATCCGATCGCCCGGCACGGCCTCGAGCTCGTGCGCCGCCCATCCATTCAGCACCATCGCGTCGGCGCTCGGAGACGGGGTGGCAGTCGGTGCAGCGAAGCGTGACACGGGCTGACCACCGGCCGCGCCGTCGACCTCGGGCACCTGTGACAGATCCATGGCCGTCACGAGCGAGTACGGGATCTGCCGATCGCCCTTGCGGAGTGTGTTGGCCAGATAGGTGAAGACAGGAATCGGCTGGAGCCCCAGCCTGCCGACCGAAGCGCGCGCCGCGGTCTCGAGGGCTTCGGTGACGATGCCGTTGGCGCTGTCGATGGCGACGGCTGCGCCACCCAGGACCGGAGTCACGCGGACGCCAAGATCCTCGAGCTGCAACGCCGACCTCAGCTTCGCGTCGGTTCTCTCGCCGCCTGACACCAGGATCGTATTGACCTGCCCCGGCACGCCGAGGTCGCGCTGGAGACGCCTGATCGGCGCGAACACCGCGCGGACATCTGCCTGCTGCGGCTTCACCGAGAACTCGCCGAGCCGGTCGCGCGGGAGCACGCCGGAGAGCGTCAACCGTACGGTGCGACCGATGTCCTCCTTGCGGCCGAAGAGCGACTCGATCGGCACTTCCGAGGGTTTCTGGAGGCGCGTCAACAGCACGTCGCCTTCTTTGCCGCCAACTTCCGACGCCAGCGCCGGTGAAATCATCACGCCATCCACGGGCGCCAGACCGTGGAACTTCCAGAACCGCTCGTCGACTCCGTAGACCACGACCTTCGACGCGCGCCGGCCGGACGACTCGAGCGTGACGAACGCGTCGGCGACGATGAGCGGCGCGGTAGCGCTCGCGCCGAGTGCGGTCCGGACGTCGTTCGACAACTCTTCCCGGAAGAAACCCATCGACGACAGCACCTGATCGGTCTGGCCCAGCCGGCCGAGCGCGATGTCGCGGAGGCTGCCACGCACCGAATCGCCAACGACCAGCGCGCCCGCCAGCACGGCCACGGCCGCCGCCACGCCCAGCGTCACCGCGACGTTCGTTCGCCAGTGGTACGTCGCGCTTCGGAGGATCAGGGTGGGCAGGGTCACGGTTCGGAGTTCATCTCGTCGTAGTGTCCGCCTTCAGGCGGACCTCGTGAGTCCGGCTGAAGCCGGACACTACGATCGTCAGTTCGTTCACCGTCATACCAGTCTGCTCAGCGTCCCGGCGTTCATCTCGTAGCGGACGGGAAAGCGTTCGGCCAGCGCGGCGCTGTGGGTCACGACGACGAGTGTCGTCTGGCGACGCGTGTGAAGATCGAGGAGGAGCGAGGCGACGGTATCAGCCGATGCGCGGTCGAGGTTGCCGGTCGGTTCGTCGCAGAGAAGAAGGAGCGGATCGCGAATCAGCGCACGGGCGACGGCGGCACGCTGCTTCTCACCGCCGGAGAGCTCGCCGGGACGGTGCTCCAGGCGGTCGCCGAGGCCGACTTGCGAGAGCAATTCGCGCGCGCGGACCTGATCCGTCGGTGCATTCCGTTCCGAGGGCGGCGCCACGAGTGTCGGCGCGATCACGTTCTCCAGCACCGAGCACTGCGGCAGCAGCGAGTGATCCTGGAAGACGAACCCAATCGATCGATTGCGGAACGCCGCCTGTTCGCGCTCGCCGAGCGCGAAGGGATTCTGACCGTCGATCGTCACGGTGCCACTCGACGGGGCGTCGAGCGCGCCAAGAATGTAGAGCAGCGTGCTCTTGCCGCTCCCCGATGGTCCCATGATCGCCACCGCTTCACCACGATTGAGCGTGAGGGAGACATCGGCCAGGATCGTCAACGCGCCGCGCGGCGTCGGGTACGACTTGGCGATGCTCTTAGCGCTGAGCACGTAAACCCCGGGCGTTCGCCGAGCTCTTGGACCCGGCAGCCAGATCGGCGTAGACGTTTTCCGCGGACTCGGCCATCTTGTCCACGCTGTAGTGCTCTTTCACGCCGGCCGCTCCCGCCGCGCCGAGCGCCTCGGCGCGGGCAGGATCCTGCCAGAGCGCCTGAAATCCGTCAGCCAGCGCTTCGGGGTTGTCCGCCTCCACGATGAGCCCGCCGCCGGTTCTCTCGACGACTTCGGGAAACGCTCCACGACGTGGCTGGACGACGGGGACGCCGTTGGCCATCGCCTCGAGCAGAAAGATCCCCTTCGGCTCTTCGTAGGTCGCGGGCACCGACAACACGTCAAGACTGCGCAGGAAGTCAATCTTCTGCAGGCGGTCGACTTCACCGCGATACTCGAACTGACCCTGGAGCCCCCAGGCGTTGAGGTCGTTCGTGATGCCGTCGAGGTAGGCTCGGTGCTCCGGCGCAAGATAACCTGCTGCGACGAGCCGCGAGGTCCCGATGCCCGGACGGGTGCGCAGCCGGCGATACGCATCGGCGAGCACGTGGAGGCCTTTCTCCGGCGCAATCCTCGCGAGGTAGCCGATCGTGAACGGCTCCTGACGCCGCGGTGGCCGGGGCGAATATCCGTCCAGGTTGATGCCGAGCGGCACGAGCCGCATCTTCTCGCGCGCGATGCCGAGGTATCCCGGCATGTAGTCGAGATAGTACTGGCTGACCGGCAGAAAGGCGTCGACGTGCGCGCTGGCCGCGCGGATCAGGTCCATCGACTGCTGCTTCCAGGGCTCGCCGAGGCCGTCGAGGAACAGGTCCTCGCCCTGCAGCGTGCAGCAGATCGGCGTCTGTAGTGTCCGTTTGAGCGGCTCGGCCAGCCCGATGAGCAAAGTGTAGGGCAGGTTGATCACGTCGAACCGCGGCTCGGTGGTCAGCCAGTCGAGCAGCTTGGCAATCTCCTTGCGCTGGAAGCCCTGGTCGCCGCGGAGCATCGACACCGTCATCTCGCCGAGGCTCTGCGGATCGACCTTGATCTGACGCTTCGACGCGAGCTTGATGACCCATTCGGCATCCCACAGGCGATCGAGCACGCGGGGCGTGTGCCTGAAGAAGGACGAGTGCTGCTCGAGGAAGACGCTGATGCCGCCGAACACGACGTGGTGCTGGCTGACGTTGCGTTCGTCGGTCCGCGTCGGGGTGTACACGGGCGTCAGCACGACGTCGTGCCCGCGCGCGATGAGCGCCGACGCGAGTGCGTTGTCGCGCAGGCAGCTCCCGCAGTACATCTGCCCCGCGCCGCCTGTGAACGACAGAATTCTCACGGCGTCTCCCGCTGCGACTGCCACGGAACAATCGCGAAGGCCGCGAAGACCACGATGAGCGCGAAGAACAAGCTGGTGATGTCCTTGGTGAGCTTTGCGAGCTTCGCGTTCATCGCGATGGTGTCCGTGACGGTGACGACTCGTCTGATCTCACCAGACCTCAGGCGGTCTGGAACGCGCGGGCGCGGAACAGGAACTCGACGATGTTGCCTTCGTGAGGCTGGAGCCAGTTGAGTTGAATCGTCGGCACGGGACCGAGGTTCAGGCGATCGATGTGCACCGCGTCGATCAGCCGGCCCCGCAGCTCGGGCTTATTGGTGATGGCCGTGCACACGAGCGTCGGCCCGATGGCCTCCACCATCTTCGCCTCCGGGCACTCGACGACGGTGACGAACGGAAACATGTATTCCTGCTTCGCGATGGCCGCATCAGCCGACGCACTGTGCACAACGGTCGGCAACAGGTAATCGGCAAGGCCATCCTTGACCACGCGAGGACCCTCGCGAAACTTCGCTGTGACGTCGGTCACACCTTCAGCCTGCAGGCTCGTATCGATGGACGCCGAGATTGCATCCGCCGCTCCGGGGATGGTGAACGCTGCCAGGCTTGCCTCGGGGTTGTCGGGCTTGAGCGGGCGGACGGCGGCCAGGCGCTTGGCCAGCGCGTCGGCGATCTCGCGTGTGTGACGGCTCGCCCAGATCCCCGAGCAGTTGATGCACCCGCGGCCGCTGTTGGCGTACACGCTCTCGACCATCAGATCGAGATACTTCTCCCAGTTGTCGACCTCGTCGTCTCCGAGGAGGATCTTCGAGAAGCCGGGACCGTGCGCCTGCACTTTCGCGCTGCCGCGATAACGATCGACCGTCGCCGTGCCGCCGAAGATGAGCGCGCGCTCGCAGTGGTCGAGCACCGCGGCCCCGACGTCGCCGGCGCCGGGATAGACCGAGATGGCTTCGCGCGGGATGCCCGCCTGAAAGAACGCCTCGGCCATCCGGTACGGCGTCCACGGCTCCTGCGGGCCGGGCTTGAGCACGAGCCCGATCTGCATCGGGATGATCGGCAGCCAGAGCGTATGCACGCCCGGCGAGTTCGACGGCAGCACGAGGCCGAGCACCGGGCTCTGCGCCTGAAAGCTGATCGGCACGCCACGCTCTTCACCGTAGCCCGACGACAGCACGTCGAACGACAGGCCGCGCGTGAGCGACGTCAGGATGCGGCGCATCTCGGCGAGCACGAAGCCGTTCTTCTTCATGTTCGCGCGGCACATCCGCTCGGGGAGTCCAGTGCTGGCCGACTGCGCCTTGGCGAACTCGTCCGGGGACTGCGTCCCGTCGCCCATCGGCAGCGTAGCGTTCATGTAGAGCTCGCCGGCTGCGCCGACGCGTGCAATCAAATCGTCAATTGGGATCTCGCGCAGGACCTCGCGGGCGCGGTGCGCCTTGCGCATATCGCGGCCGATCAGCCCGCCGTTGGCCCGGCTGACTCTGGCAATCGGCTCGCCAGTCGAGAAGTGGAGGACATCGTCCACCTCCATGCTCGTGTACGGCTGACCCCAGCGGAGAACGGGAAGGTGGATCATCAGTAGACGCCGATCGTCGTTGTGGCGGCCAGCGCGCGGTACGGCCGTACGCCGCTGACGCCGTCCCATGGGTAGAGATCGCACGGCGCCTCGCGCTCGCCCTCGTCGCGCTCAAGGAAGCCCGGCATGAAGAACTCTCTCGTCAGCGTCGTCAGCTTCACGCGCCCCGTTGCTCCGTACTCGACGGTCTTTGTCGGATCATCGAGGTCGACGACCTCGGTGACCGCGCGGGGCTGCGGCGCGTAGTAGGTGATCTTGTAGTTGTTGTGCGGCCCCGAGGGGCTGCTCGCGGCCAGACCCATGAGCGTATTGCCGTAGGTCGGCGTCATGTAGGCGCCGTCGAGCAATTCCTCGTGCGCAAAACGGTTCCACTGCGGAGTGAACTCGGTGCCGCCCGAAAAAATTCCCGTAATCCCCGCCTTGTGAAGGCTCGAGCCCATCGACTCGAGGCGGAGCGCCAGCGATTCGAGCAGTTTCGGCGTCGTGAACAGGCACTTGATGTCGTGCCCGGCGCCGAGGATCGTCACGGCCTGATCGATGACGTGATCCTTGTAGGCCTGCAGGTGCTCGGTCCAGCCCTTCTTGATCAGCTTGATGACCCAGCGCGGATCGAGATCGACCATGAAACAGATCCCGCCGCGATGCTGCGCCAGGTGCTCGATGGCCAGGCGGAGGCGGCGCGGCCCGGACGGGCCGACCATCAGCCAGTTCGAGCCGAGCGGGAACTTGTCCTCCGGCAGCGTGTCGCTGAAGTTCGAATAGTCGATGCGGAAATCCTCGTGATTAATCCGCGATTTGGGAACGCCCGTACTCCCGCCGGTCTCGAAGACGTAGATGGGCTTGCCGGCGTAGGCCTTGGGCACCCATCGGCCAACGGGACCGCCACGCAGCCATTCGTCTTCGAAGAAGCCGAACTTCCCGAGGTCGGCGTAGCCGTTGACGTCGGTGCGGGGGTTGAAGTCGAACTGTTTCGCCCGCTCCAGCCAGAACGGGCAGCCGGTCGCGGGATCGAAGTGCCACTGCACGATCTCGCGCACGTGCGCGTCCAGGCGTTCGCGTGCGGCGGCGGTGGCGGACGACAGGTTCTGGGGCGTTTGAGACTGCGGCATCACGAACGAATCTTATCAAATGGCTGGCGGCCGCCGCCTCTACGACCTGCGGCGCTTCCGGGAGAGTCCGTGCAGAAAGACGGCGCGCTCGGCGCCGCCGGAGTCGGTCATCAAATCCTCCACTGGCCCCGGCAGTCGCCACGTCCAGTTCGAGTCGCTGACGAGCGCCGGGGTGTTGATACGGTCCCGCCAGCCAAAAATGTCCTGAATCGGGAGAATCAACAGCCGCGAGCCGGCGGCGAAGAGGATGTCGAGCAGGGCGTCGCGGGTGCGGTCCGAGAACGGGGCTTCCGCTGACACGCCCGCTTCACGCAGCACGGGAAGCGTAAGAATCGCCTGTCGTTCGTGGACATCCGCGCTGTCCCACCACTCGGCCAGCGTTTCGGTATCGTGCGTGCCGCTGGTCGCAACCGATACCTCGGGATACGCCGTCACGTCGTGAAACGGATGCCCACCCGCGTGCCAGTCGCGCTCCCAGCGTATGACCTTCATCCCGGGAATACCGCGCTCGGCAAGCGAAACGCGGAGGAAATCGGGTACGGTCCCGAGATCCTCGCCGATCAGGCTTGCACCGCCGTCGCTGAACACCGATAGCAGACGCTCGCCCTGCGCTCGCTGTGCCCACTCATCGCCCGGGACGAAGCCCGCGGTGCCATCGGGTTTGCGAACGTAGGTTCGATAGAAGCCGATGAGGTGATCGATCCGAAAGCCGTCGAAGAGATCCGCC
Source organism: uncultured Acidobacteriota bacterium (assembly GCA_963839705.1). Classification (GTDB taxonomy): domain Bacteria; phylum Acidobacteriota; class Vicinamibacteria; order Vicinamibacterales; family 2-12-FULL-66-21; genus DATBJJ01. The sequence continues at coordinate 1,220,632 of CAWIWL010000012.1, read as the reverse complement.
GATCGCCTCGTCCGCTCCCGGAGCCATGCGTAGTCGTTGGTCGCGACAACGTCCCAGCGGTAGGCCGGCAGCCCCCAGTCCTGACCCGTCGCCGAGAACGCGTCCGGAGGAGTGCCGACGGAGCTGTCGATGTCGAACTCGTGCTGTCTCGCCCAGACGTCGGCGCTGTGCCCGCTCACCATGAACGGAAAGTCTCCGAACATGCCGACCGGCGACATTTCCATCCGCGCGCGCTGCCACTGCTCGTCAGCGAGCCACTGCAGGTACGAGTAGTAGCGAATCTTCCACTCGAGCCGTTCACGAGCGGCTGCAAGGGCCGATGGATCGCGATCCCTCAGCCCGGGCTCCCAGGCACGCCAGTGCCGCCCGCCGTTGTCGTCGTGCAGGGCCCGGAAGAGACCGTAGTCATCCAGCCACCAGCGTTCGCGTTCCTCGAACGCCCGCAGCGAACGGTCGCGGCGGTCACCTGTACCCCACAGGTGGTCCGCGAACCACGAAAACGCGCGGCGCAGCGCTCGCCCCTTGAGCGTGCGCACAACGCTGTAGTCCACGCGCGGGGCCAGGCGCGCGCGCTCGAGCGCCGTGCGTTCCTCCGCCGCGAGGGCATCGTCTCCAGCCACCACGAACTCGTCGACGTCTTCGATCGCGATGTAGACGGGATCGATGGCCATGGCGCTCAGGGCGGAATACGGCGAGCTCTGCCCTTCCTGCATCTCGTTGAGAGGCAGAAACTGCACGAAATCGAGGCCCGCCTGATCGAGCCATCGCGACAGAGGGACGAGATCGGGAATTTCGCCAATCCCCCAGCTCCGCCGCGACGGAATCGAGAAGAGTGGCACCAGCACGCCCGCGTGCCGCCCCTTGCTGTAGCGCCCGACGCCGCGCTCAGGCATCAGCTCGCTCCAGCACGCGCCGCATTCCCTCGGCAAACGCCTGCGGCTCGGGGATCAGGCTGACGACGATGAAGGCTTCGTGAGGAAAGTCGAAGAAGAATCCGGGGTGCACGAGCACGCTGTCGCGCTCGAGGAGGTCGACGACCAGGTCCTCCTCGCTCCGCGTCGACGGCACGCGAAGGACCGCCGACCACCCGGCCTCTGCAGACAGGACCTCGATTGCAGGATGACCCGAGGCAGCCGAGAGGAGCGCGTGATAGTTCGATCGGACGCGATCGAGAATCTGCGCGCGAACGACGGCGCCGGCAGCGATGAGGCGCGGCGCGGCCACCTGCACGGGCGTCGACACCGACAGGTATGCGTCGCAGATGACTTCCAGCCGCTCCGTCGCCTCGCGAGCGATCGCGTCTGGTCCGTCGATGAGGATCCATCCGAGCTTCACTTGAGGCAACCCCGCAGACTTGGATAGGCCTCCAAGTCGGAAGGTGAGGGGAGCGCCTGATGTGCGAGCGACAGCCTCTTGGCTTTGGCCTGATCCGCCAACCGTAAGTCTGTAATCTGCAAAGACCTCGTCGATGATGAGCGCAGCGCCTCGGTCAGCGCAGAGCGTCTCGAGCGTCTCGAGCTCCTCGGCGGACAGCACCGAGCCGGTCGGGTTGTTCGGGCTGACAGCCAGGACGGCCCGAACCGCTGGCGTCCAGCAGCGGTCGAGGTCCTCCTGCGCAATCGTCCAGCGGCCGTGGTAGTCGAGGCGATATGGAATCGACCGCACGCCGTCGAGAGCAGTCAGATGATCGAAGAGCGGGTAGCTCGGGACCGGCACCATGACGGCGGCGGCGCCGGGTTGGCAGAGCAGCTTGAACAGCAGCGAGTACGCCTCGCTGGTACTGGAGGTGAGGACGATGCGCTCGGGATTCACGTCGATGCCGTGACGAGCGTAGTCGCACGCGACCGCGCGACGGGCTTCGGGCAGACCAAAGGGCTGCGGGTCGTAGCGCAGCGCTTCGGGCGACGCCAGTCCCTCGAGCATCGAGGCCGCGTACTCAAAGCCGGCCGTCGTCGGATTGGTGACCGTGAGATCGAGCAGCGGCCGCGCCGACGCGCGCGCGCGGCGCACGGCCTGCGTGATCCGGTTGGGCTCGAGGCCCGGCGGTACCCGTTCGGAAAACATCCCGCTTGATAGACTACATGAGCCTCGTAAAAACCCGGGCCGCGGACGACACAATCCACGGATCCACTGGCCACGGACAACACAGACAACACGGGCCAGGGCAAGGGACCAGTGAGGACGGCATGGCACTCGACCTTTCCTTCGACGAGCTCCTGCGTTACACCAGCGAAGAGCGTGAGAAGTGGCGGCGATGGTTCCAGTTGCATCCCGAGGCGATGGATGCGGCGCTGCAGCCGGGTGGGCGGTTTCCGACCGTCGGCAAGTTGATCGATCACGTGTTCCTGGTCGAACGGCGCCACCTGCAGCGGCTCACCGCCGATCCGGTGTCGGAGTCGAGCGGGCTGACCGGCAACAACGCTCCGCCACTCTTCGACTACGGGGCCTCGGTGAGAAGGGAGCTCGAGCAGTTTGCCGGACTGATCGACGAAGACGATGCGAGCGAGCCGAGGACGTTCGTGGTCCCCGATCAGCAGTTCGTGATGTCACCCCGGAAACTGCTGTTCCACATCGTCATCCACGAAATCCGCCACTGGGCCCAGATCGCGTTGGCCGTCCGGCTCGCGGGTCTCGAACCGCCCGGCGATCACGACCTCTTTAGTAGCCGGGCGCTGCGGTGACGGTGGCTTTAGGCTTTAGGCTTCAGGCTCCTGGAAAACCTCAGAATTGTTCGAGGGCTTTTTCCAGAGCCTAAAGCCGAGAGCCTAGAGCCGAGCCAGGATCCGAATTCACCGCACGCTCTTACGGATCATCAGCACGAGCGCGTCTCTCGGACCGAACGAATAGGTGTAGGTGGGACCTTCGGGACCGGCGACAAAATTCACGGCCGCTCCGGTCTCCATGTTTTGCCAGATGGCCTCCTGCGTGTCCGGCGTGAACGTCAACCTGACGCGCTGGGGCGTGTCGGCGTGGTTCAGGCCGATGAGCATCAGGACATCGGACGATTCAAGGAAGCGGGTTTCGACTCGATCTGTCGCGCCCTCGATACGGACTTCCGGACCGACGCCGGCGCGCGACAGAATCTCTACGAGTTGCTGGTTGGTTGGGGCCGGTGTCACGCCGGAGATGAGTGTCCCACCCGCTGCCGCGAACGTCTTGAGCGCATCTGCCGCGGGGCCTGGCAACGTCGTCAGGGACGGAGCGAATACCAGGCGGTAGCGGCTCGCCGCCCCCGCCGCAATCTCGTCGACATGAATGAACTCGACCTGGATGTTCCGCTCGAAGAGTGACTGGTGGATGCCCGACAGAGGCGGGAGCACCGAGCGATCGCCGGCGGCCGGCTGGCGAGGGTCGTAGACGATCGCCACCTGGGCCGGACGTGGCCGGAGCGGCGCGAAGAGAGCCGGGTTGCGGCCGATGACGCGGGCCAACCCGGCAGCCGCGCGCGCGCGTTCGGTGATCGTGTCGTCGGGGCCGACCAGGCCCACGCTTGTGGCGCCGGAACCTGGCCGGCGCCAGTCGTCGTAAGTCACACCTCGTGCACCACGCGAGAACGCCGTCCACGTCATCAGGCGAAGATCTGCCGCTCGCCCGGCTGGCGCGCTGGCGGTCATCAACCATCCCTTGTCGCGGGCCGCCGAGCGAATCCCGTCGAGCGCGAAGGCCAGCTGCGCGGGCGTCAGGGACGGCACGCGGCCGGAATCGGGCGGAACCACCGTCGCGTAATGATCGACGACCGTCGTCATCAGCCAATCGTCCTGGCCGGGCGGCTCGCCGAGAAGACCCCTGATGACCGACGGGGCGACAACCGAGCTACTCGAGAAGCGAGCCGCGCGGGCGGAGGCGGCGCCCGAGAGCAACGACACATGGTCCCGTCGCGCGAGCGCGACGAATGCGGCTCGATCGGACGCCGCGAGCGCTGCCGGTCGCGCATCGGAGCCGAACGTCGCTTTCTGCCACTCACGAAAGCGCCGCTCCGTATGCCGGCACAGGCAGAAGCCGTCCGGCAGGTCACTGCCAAGCTCGATGCCGTGCCACGCCGAGTGACCAGCGGCGCGTGAGGCGGTGGCGCCGACATACGCCGCGACGTCGGCGCGCACGCCGGGATGATCGAGGCACACGCGATCGGGTTGCACGCCGTCGGGCTTTGACTCTGGGACGAACCGGCCGTCAGGATAGCGTCGCAGCAGCCACTCGGGCGGCGACGCCGTGTCCAGGCGCAGCACGACCTTGAGCCCCGCTTGACCAGCGAGCTCCAGCGATCGGTCCAGCGTCTCGAATTGGTATTGCCCGCGGGCTGGCTCGCCTGCCGCCCACTCCACCAGGACTCGCAGGCTGTTGAACCCCAGCGTCTGGATCGCTTCGAGATCGGCCGCTGCCCGCTCGCTGTCGCGCGAGAGCTTCATCGGATACGACACGCCCACCCGAACGAACGGCTCGGGTTGCCGACGTATCGGTTGCGCAGCAGGGATTGCCGCCAGCACCAGGCACGACGCGGTCGACAGCAGGATCGCAGCCTTCATCGCTTAAGGCATTGTAGACTTCGATGAACGGAAGTCCATTGACCCATGACAGAGATACCTGCAACCACTGCGCTCGTCAGCTTGGAAGACATCCGCGCCGCCGCTGCGCGCATCGCGCCAATCGCGCGCGTGACGCCGCTCGTCGATGTTTCGGGCCCGGCGGGACGGCCGTTCTTTCTCAAGTGCGAGAGCCTCCAGCCGGCAGGCGCGTTCAAAATCCGGGGCGCCTTCAACATGGTCGCGCAGCTCACCCCCGCCGAGCGCGCGGCCGGCGTCATCACTTATTCGTCTGGCAATCACGGCCAGGCGATGGCCCTCGCCGCTCGCACGCTCGGGGCACCCGCGGTCGTCGTCATGCCAACGACGGCGCCGAAGGTCAAGATCGAAGGCGCGCGCGCGTTCGGTGCGGAAGTGATCTTCGCGGGCACGACGTCGGCCGATCGCCGCGCCCGCGCCGAGGCCGAGGCGTCACGGCGCGGGCTCACGATGGTCCCGCCCTTCGATCACGAATGGATTATTGCCGGCCAGGGGACGGCCGGCCTCGAGATACTCGACCAGCGGCCTGACGTGGCCGCGGTGCTCGTCCCAATTGGCGGCGGCGGACTGGCTGCGGGCGTGGCCGCCGCGATCAAGTGGTCCAGACCGGATGTGAAGGTGATCGGCGTCGAACCAGCCGGCGCCGCGAAGATGAAAGTATCGCTCGACGCCGGTCATCCGGTCACCCTTCCGAAGACCGAGACCGTGGCCGACGGGCTCATGCCGGTGAGGCCGGGAGACCTGACGTTTGCGCACGTCCAGAAATTCGTCGACCGCGTGATCACGGTGGAAGACAAGGACATCATCGCGGCCGTGCTCTGGATCTTCGCCAACGCCCGGCTCGTCGCCGAGCCGAGCGGCGCCGCGACGACGGCCGCCGTCCTCAGTGGCGCGCTCGACTCCGCGCTTCGCATCGAGGGACCGATCGTCGCGATCGTCAGCGGCGGAAACATGGGCGTGGAAAAACTGGCCGAATGGTCGCAGGTTCCCCGTTCCCTGAGCCCTGAGAGCTCGTGAAGAAATCGTACGTAGTGTCCGCCTTTAGGCGGACGTGTCTTGGTCCGGCTGAAGCCGGACACTACATTTCTTCACAGGCCCTGATCCCTGATCCCTGAGTCTATGGCTATCGAACTCTTCGAAATGGAACGCATGCAGTCGACCTGGGAGAACCTCGTCGACTACGACATGAGCGAGAGCGGCGTCCGGCCGCTGACGCTCCGGGAGCTGGTCGAGATGGGTTTCGATCTCGACACGTTCCTGGATCAGCCCCTCGGCTACAGCCAATCGAACGGCACGCTCGCGTTGCGCGAGCGCCTCGCGGCCATCTATCCAGGCGCTGACGTCGAGCAAATCGAAGTCACCAACGGTACGTCCGAGGCCAACTACCTCATCGCCTTGAGCCAGCTGCGGCCGGGCGACGAGGTGGCGATGGAGGTGCCGAACTACATGCAGATGCCTGGCGTCGCGCGCAGCCTCGGCGCAACCGTCCGGACGTTCAGCCTGCGCCAGGACACCGGCTGGGAGCCCGACTGGGAGGAGTTCGAGCGCGCGGTCACGAGCCGCACGCGACTGCTCTATCTCTCCAACCCCAACAACCCGACGGGCTCGATTCTCTCGCGCGGCGCGATGGAGCGGATCGTGAGCCGCTGCGCGTCCACGGGCACCTGGATCCTCGCCGACGAGGTCTATCTCGGCGCCGAGATCGACGGCGAGCGCACGACGAGCTTCTGGGGCATGAGCGATCGCGTGATCGTCACGAGCGGTCTCTCGAAGGCCTACGGCATCCCGGGCGTGCGCATCGGGTGGCTGGTCGGCCCGAGATCGCTCATAGCCGAATGCTGGTCTCAGCACGACTACCTCACCATCGGGCCGAACAAACTGTCGGACCGACTCGCGTCGGTCGCCGTCGAACCGCAGAACCGCGAGCGCTGCTACGCGCGCACGCGCGCGATCCTCACGCACAATCTCCCCATCGCCCGCGACTGGATTGCCCGCTTCGGCGGCCGCCTCACCTGGCGCGAGCCACAGGCCGGCGCGATCGCGCTTGTCCGCTACGATGCCGACATCAAGAGCCTCGAGGTCGCCGACCGCGTGCGGGTCAACCAGAGCACACTCATCGTGCCGGGGTCGCACGTGGGTCTCGAGGGGTCTCTTCGGATCTGGCTCGGTGGACGCGAAGAGTTTCTCCGCGAGGGCCTGCGACGGATCGGGAACGAGCTGACGGCGCTGTTTGACTAACAGGGATCAGAGACCAGGGATCAGGGGGCTGGGGCAACCCCTTCGATCGTTTGAACCCCGAGCCCCTGATCCCTGATCCCCGATCCCTGAATCTGTTAACCGACGCCCCGCGTGAGCGTAGTAGGTAGGTGAGGAGCCTGCTTACCGATGAGTTCTCAGCGTGTTGTGACCCGTTCCGCCATCGCGACCCTTGTCCTGACCCTCTCAGTCCCGGCACTCGCTGCCGGCCGGCAGCAGCGGGCCGCGGTCCCAGTCGAGCGGGCCGAATCCGCCCAGCCAACCCCCCAGGTCTTCATCAACCAGGACCAGGATGCCAGGGAAACGCGGGAAACGCTCGAAGAGCTCCTCAAGAAGCTGCCCCCGGCGGTCGGCCGCGTCCTCAGGACCGACCCGTCGCTTCTCGGGAACGATTCCTACCTGGCGCCGTATCCGGCTCTGTCGGCGTTCCTGAAGCAGCATCCCGAGATTCGCAACGCTCCGGGCTTCTTCTTCGAACACATCGGGCCGATGGAGTTCTGGAGCCCTTCGCAGCCCGAGTCGCGGGATTCGATGGCGATCCGGGTCTGGCGTGACATCTTTCAGTTCTTCGCTATCGGGGGTCTGTTCGTGCTCGTGACCGGGGCCCTGGTCTGGATCATCCGCACGCTCATCGAATACCGGCGGTGGCATCGCACGTCGAAGGTTCATACCGAGGTGCACAACAAGCTGATGGATCGCTTCACCGCCAACGAAGACTTGCTCGCCTACCTGCAGACCCCGGCGGCGCAGCGGTTCCTGGAATCGGCGCCGCTGTCGCTCGAGGCCCCCTCGCGGCCTGTCGGTGCGCCTCTGAGCCGCATCCTGTGGTCGGTGCAGGTCGGCGTCGTGCTCGGGGCGGGCGCGCTCGGGTTGCTCTTCGTGAGCAACCGGGTGATCGAAGAAGTCGCGCAACCGCTCTTCGCCATCGGTGTGCTCGCGCTGGCCGTCGGCGCCGGCTTCGTCGTGTCGGCAGGGGCGTCGTTCCTCCTCTCGCGACGCCTGGGCCTCTTCGAACCGCCCGTCCTGCCGCGCGAGCACATCGCCCAACCAGATCAAAGGGCTGGGCTATAGCCCGCAACTCATGCGCGACCTAACTTTCTCCGACGTCGAACGGCTCGAGGCTGCAGAGATTGACGTGCCCTTCGAGATGGACGAAGACGCCTTCCGCGCGTTCTACGACCGAACGGCACGGCCGCTCTGGAGCTATCTCTCGCGGATGACCTGCGACCCGCACCTGGCCGACGACCTGCTGCAGGAAAGCTTCTACCGGTTCCTGCGGACGCGTGGCCAGTGGCAGAGCGAATCCCACCGTCGCGCTTATCTCTTCAGGATTGCCACCAACCTCGTGCTGGACGGGCGCCGGCGTGCGCGCCGCGCTCATATCGTCCCGCTGCCTGACTCCGATCACGACGCCATCCCGGCATCTGGCGGCGACCTCGCCGAGGTCAGCGCCCGCCGCACGGACCTGCGCCGGGCGATGGACCGGTTACGGCCCCGGGACCGGGCACTTCTCTGGCTCGCCTATGCGCAGGGCCACGCGCATACCGAGATCGCCGATACTCTTGGCGTCAAGACCGGGAGCGTCAAGCTCCTGCTGTTCCGGGCGCGCCGAAAGCTCGCGGGCATCCTGCGGGCCGCGCCGGCGCCGACCGATGGAGGCCAGTCGTGAAGACGGTTGACTGTTGTCGCGAGGAAGACGTCCTCGACGCGCTGTCGAGCGGACGCTGGCCGGATCGCGCGGACGACGAGCTTAGGGCCCATGTGGCCGCCTGCGCCATCTGCACCGACGTCGTCGCCGTCGCGAGCGCGGTGCTCGAGGTCAGGGACGGCGAGCCCGGAGACATGCGAATCCCCTCGTCGGCGGTGATGTGGTGGCGGGCGCAGATGCGCGCGCGCCAGGAAGCGGCCCGCGAGGCGGCCCGGCCGGTCAACGTGGCGCAGGTCGTCGCGTTGGTGTCGGTCGCCGCGCTGACCGTCGCCGCGCTCGTCGCCCTCTCGCCCTGGTTTGGGGGACTGCTCGGCGGTTGGATTGCGGGCGTCAGACAGGCGGCATCGAGCGACATGGCGGCTATCAGCGCGCCCTCGGCGCTGCTCGCGGGAGGCTGGATGCTGCCCGCGCTGATGATCGGCGTATGGCTCGTGCTCGCGCCCGTCGCGATCTATTTTGCGGTTGCGGATGATTAGGGAATCTTCCGCCTGAAGGCGGAAGCTACGGTGCTCTGTCAGGGTTTCTGTGGCTCTGCTTGGGTAACTGTGGCTCTGCTTGGGTACCTGTGGCTTCCGCCTTTAGGCGGAAGGGGGTGCTCTGCTTGGGTACACGTGGCTTCCGCCTTTAGGCGGAAGAAGAACAGCGTCATCGCTTCCCCGACTGCGCCTTCCCCAGCGTCAGCACCATTCCCGGCTTCGCGCCCGTGTGCTCGCCGCTGCGAATCACGGGCACCCCGTTGACGAGGACATACGGAATGCCTCGTGCGTAGGCGTGCGGCTTTTCGAATGTCGCCGCCTCGCCGACCGTGTCGCGGTCGAAGACAACGATGTCGGCAAAGTTCCCCTGCGCGATCCGGCCGCGGTCGGCGAACCGGAACTGATCCGCTGGCAGCGACGTCATCTTTCGAACGGCTTCCTCGAGACTGATCACCTTGCGCGCGCGCACGTACTCCCCGAGCACGCGTGCGTTGTTGCCGTAGCCTCGCGGGTGCGGCACGCCCTCACCCATCGTCAGCACGGAGCTGTCCGAAGCGATGCCGACCTGCGGGTGCTTCATGATCCGATCGATGTCCTCGTCGGACATGAAGTGATAGACCATCGACGCGCCACCGGTGAGCATCATCTCTCTCGCCGCCTCGAACTGGGCGTCGGCTGACTCGGCGCCCTTCAACTTCGCGGCTACCTGCTTCATCGAGAGGCCGTTGAGCGACGGATCGGCGCGATAGGACGCGACGACGGCAAAGGAGAGATCGGCGAGGCCACGCTCGGCGAGGAGGCCGCGCATCTCGTCCTTGATCTTCTCCCACGTGGCTGCGTCGTTGAGGCGCACGTTGATCTGAGGCTGCCCACCTTCGAGCGCCCACGACGGAAACCGGATGCCGAGCGAAGAACTTGCCGCCGAGTACGCGTACTGGTCGGCTTCGACGATGATGCCGCGCTTTCTGGCGGTGTCGATGAGCGCAAGCGCCTTGGCGCTGGCGCCCCAGCGGCTCGGGCTGTCAACTTTGAGATGAGAGATCTGCACGCGACAGCCCGTCATCTCGCCGATGCGGATCGTTTCGGTGACCGCCTCTTCGAGCGCCGTCCCCTCGTTGCGCATGTGGGAGGCGTAGACGCCGCCTTCATTGCCCGCGACGCGTGCCAGCTCGATGATCTCCCACGCATGAGCGTAGGTGCCCGGCACGTACTGGAGGCCCGTCGAGACTCCCACCGCGCCGTCGGCCATCGCCCGCCAGACGAGCGCCTTCATCTTGTCGATCTCGGGAATCGACGGACTGCGATTCGCGGTCCCCATCACCTCGCGGCGGACTGTGTTATGGCCGATGAGCGTGGCGAAGTTCACCGAGGCGCCGACCTGTTCGATCGCCGTCAGCGCTTTTCCAACATCGAGTGCCGACGAGCCGCAGTTGCCGGCGACGATGGTCGTGACGCCCATGCGGACGAAGTTCTCGGCGCGCGGGTGATCCATGAGGTCGTCGGCGTGAGTGTGGACGTCGATGAAGCCCGGCGCGACGACGAGCCCCGAGGCGTCAATGACCTCGCGCGCGTAGAGCTTGGCGATCGTGCCAATCTCGGCGATGCGCCCCGACTTGATCGCAACGTCCGCCCGACGAGCCGGAGCGCCGGTGCCATCGACGACCTGCCCGCCGGCAATCAACAGGTCATAGCGAAACTGCCCCTGTCCAGTCGAACGCTGGCCGAATGCGACCAGCAGGAGGGCACCGAGGAAGCAGAGCCGCGGCATGACTGGATTGAGCCTCATGCTACAACCAATCGCCCGAACACGTGCGTCGCTCCGACTGCCGAGTTGGACTGTCGACTGTCACAGCTCTATCCCAATCATCTGCATCAGCCGCAGGGCATTGCGCGACGTGGCCAGCCCCGGCTTCAACGTGTAGTCGAAGCGCATCGTTCCGTCCGCGTCGAGCGTCTCCGAGAAGTGCATGAACTGCGCGGTGCTCTTCAGCGGCTCCTCTTCCGCCAGGCTCAGATCGTGCGTCGTCATCGCGCCGATGGCGCCGGCATCGAGGAGGTGGCGCGTCACGGCGCGAACGGCGATGCTTCGCTCGACGCTGTTCGTGCCCTGGAGGATCTCGTCGAGCAGGTAGACGAGCACGCGGCCTTCGCGCTCGTGCTGCGCGGCGTCGACGACGCCCTTGAGGCGCGCCAGCGCGGCCATGAAGTACGACAGGCCACGCTCCAGCGAATCCTGGACGCGGATGCTCGACTGCAGGTCGCATTCGGGCAGCGACATCCGGCGCGCGCAAACGACGCCGCCGGCCTGGGCGAGGACGACGTTGAGCCCGGCCGAGCGAAGGAGGGTACTCTTCCCCGACATGTTCGAGCCGGTGATGAGGAGGACCGTTCCCGGTGGGCCGATCGTGACATCGTTGGCGACGCGGCGATCGTCGGCAATGAGCGGATGGCCGATGGCCTCGGCTGCCAGCTCGCGAACCGGACCTATCTCGGGCACCGCCCACTCGGGATTGTCGCGGCGCGCGGTGCCGAGCTGCGCGAGCGCGTCGAGCTCGCCGAGCGCCTCGAGCCAACCCCTGACGCGGCGGCCGGTCAGTTGACGCCACCGTTCGAGCGCGAAGAGCACGTGGAAGTCCCAGAGCGTCAGCGCCTGCACGGGAAAGTGGAGGATCGCCGCGCCGCGCCGCAGCTCGGCGAAGCCGAGGATGCGATTGAGCCGGCGCATGCAGTCCGGCGCTGGATGGCCCTCCGCCGACAGGCGCTCGAGAAGGCCTGACAGCTTCGCCGAACCACGAGGAGCACCGACCGCGTGCTCGAAGATGGCGCCGTAACGTCCGAGCGCGTCCTGTCCCCCGCCAGCGCGATCGAATGTCTTCTGGAGGCGATCGGCGGTGGCGAACGACAGCACCAGCCCCGCCGCGAGGGGAATCGGCCAGAGGGCAGCCGGCGTCAGTCCGGTCGCGTGCGCGGCAATGAGCGCCCACATCAGCCCGAGAATCGTCAGCACGATGCCGCGAAGCAGTCCCGCGTGGCGGCCAAACGCGTCCGGCCCCTCGGCCCAGGCGAGAAACGCGTCGATTTCGTGCTGCCGGGCGCTTGCCGCCAGCAGACCGTGCGCCTCGAGCTTCAACCGCCAGTCATCGAACGCCGCGAGCTCGGCCACCGCGGCCTGTCGCGACACGACCTCCGAGCGAGGCGCGGGGCGCAGCAGCCATGCCGCGAGCGTCGTGCGTCCACGAACAGTCGACGCTGGCCCCAGCCACTGGAAGAGCGAAGCGCGGCCAAAGAGATCAAGGTCGAGCGCGTAGGGGTGATCGGTCAAGTCGACGCCGGCAGGAGCGTCCGCGTCCGGCAGGCCGTGCCAGTCTCGCGCACGGCGCGCCAAGGCCCGCATGTTCACGAGTCGCAGCGCGTCGTGCCACGCCACGCGCTCGTCCACACGGGCATGCCACGCGACGAGGATCCCGAACACGACAAAGAGCAGGAATGCGGCGACGAGCGGCAGCGGCGTCGCGCCCCGGGACAGCGTCCACACGAGGACGGCCGCCGCGACGAGGAACGTCGTCAGCCTCAGCCGCGCGATCGTTTTCGAGAGCTGCGCCTCTTTCTCGCCATCCGTGGCGTGTCGCGCGGCGTTCTCGCCGTACGGAACCGGACGAACGGGATCAGCCGTCACGCCGCCTGCTCGATGCCCGCCGGTTTGGTGGCCGCCATGTTCAGCCGCCAGTAGTCGAGCGTGAAGGGCGGAGTGTCGGCGCTCGCCTGGTCAGCGAGCACGTCGAGAAAGCCGGGCCGATCGGCTTCGGGAAGGCGTGTCAGGTGATCGCGCAAGCACACGCAGGAGACGAACTCGCGAAAGCTCTCGCGGTCGCCAAACGTGGCCGGCGCCGGTTCGAGGTACACGTCGATGGCCGTGAAGCCGGCCTTGTCCAGCCGTGCGATCGTGGTCGGCACGTCGGCGAACTCCCACGGCCCGCGCCAGCCATCGAAATACCGCGCGAGCGCCGGCGCCGCGATGAGAACACCCGCACGATCGAGCAGCCGGCCGAGGTTGGCGCCGCCGCCGCACTGCGCAACGAGCCTCCCGCCTGGAGCAAGCGCGCGGTAGATGCTCGCGAAGAGCTGGTCGTGATTGAGGATCCAGTGGAAGGTGGCCGTACTCAGCACGGCATCGAACGCATCGACAAAGGGCAGGACAGAGCCGTCGGCGCGGACGAAGTAGACGCGAACACTCGGACGGTCGTCATGAAGCCGGTGGGGGCCGGCCGGCTCGACCGCCTGTGCCGCGGCCTCGCGAAGCATGGCTTCCGACCGATCGACCGCAACTACCGTTCCTTCTCCCAAGGCAGCGACCAGCTCCGCCGTGAGCCGGCCTGTGCCGCAGCCGATATCGAGGACCCGATCTCCCGGCTGGGGCGCCAGTCGGCGGAGTACACGCCGACCCCACTCCAGTTGCGGGTTTGACACACGGTGGTAAAGTTCGGCATCCCAGTCCGTCATAAATCTGAGCTGCTAGTGTACAGTCCGGGCATCACTCCGAGCGAGGAAGCGTATGCACCTTCAGCGCGTTCACATCATTGCGCTTGTTTGCATTCTTGGACTCTCAATCTCGCCGGCCGCGCGCCAGCAGCAGAACGCCGCTCCGGTCAGCAGGAGTCAGCGCCTCGAAGGGCTGACGTGGCCCGAGGCGGAGACGGTCCTTACGCCTGAGACCGTAGTAGTCATCCCCGTGGGCGCCGCCAGCAAAGAGCATGGACCGCATCTCAAGCTGCGGAACGACCTGACGCTCGCCGACTACCTCACCCAGCGCGTCGCCGATGCGACACCGGTCGTCGTCGCGCCGACGCTGACCTATCATTTCTATCCGGCGTTCCTCGAATACCCCGGATCCACGTCGCTGTCGCTCGCCACGGCGCGGGACATGACCGCCGATGTCGTGCGCACGTTGTCCGCCTACGGCCCTCGCCGCTTCTACGTCCTCAACACCGGAGTGTCGACGACGCGCGCCCTCGATCCGGCCGTGGCGCTCCTCGCGTCGTCCGGCGTGCTCATGCGCTATACGAACCTCAGCGCACGGCTCGACCGAGCCGCCAAGGGCTTGATCGAACAAGCAGGCGGCTCACACGCCGACGAGGTCGAGACCTCGATGATGCTTTACATCGATCCGTCGAGCGTCGACATGACGAAGGCGGTCAAGGACTACACCCCATCGCCGAGCGGAGACCGGCTCACGCGTCAGCGCGACGGCCGCGGCACGTACTCGCCGACCGGCATCTGGGGCGACCCGACGCGCGCAACCCGGGAGAAGGGGCGAGTCTTCGTCGAAGCGCTCGTCGCAGGCATTCTCGAGGATATCGCGAGCTTGCGAACGGCGCCGCTGCCGGCGCGATCGTCCACCGCTCCGACGGCGGCGGAACCATCAGGCCCGGCCACGACCGCATCGGCCGCTGCCGCACCGAACGCGCCGGAACGATGCACCCTCGGTGACGAACGGGCAATCGTCGCGCTCGGCAGCGCATACGCCAACCACTGGAACAACGGCGACTATGAAAGGCTCGGCGCCATGTGGTCGCGAAGCGGCGACATCGTCCACCCCGACGGCGCGATCGAGCGAGGCGCGCCGCTCATCACCATCAATCGCATGCAGCTCTTCGCGCGGCGCGAGTATCGGAACACGCGCCACCCGCTAGTCCTCAACATGATCCGATGTCTTTCCGAAGACATAGCCCTCGCCGATGGCAAGTGGGAGCTGAGAGGTGTGCTCGACAGTTCCGGCAAGCCACTGCCAGTCATGGAGGGCCAGGTCACGCTCGTCCTGAAGCGCACAGGCGGATGGCTGATCGAAGCCTATCGATACACGATCAAGCCGCCGCCAGCGCCACAGACTTCCCCGGCGCCACTGAAACGCCCCGGAGGAGGCCTGTTCTAGTCCGTCAGCCGCCGGTCTGAAACAGCGCCCTGAAATCGGGACGGTTCTGGATCGGCTCGGAGGTTGAAGCGCTCAGTGCTTGCCGGCAGCGATGACGAAATCGCGCTGGGGATCCAGGTCGGATCGATTGACCTGAGTCTCCGCGGGTTGTTTCGCAACGGTCTCGCCGGGCTGTAATGCCACTTCGAGCCGGTAGGTGCCTTCCGGAACCTTGATGGTGTAGCCACCATTGACGCCGGTCGTCGCGTCGAACCGCGCTCCCGTCTGTTTGTTGATCGCCGTGACCGTCCGGCCGGCAATCGCGGCCTTCGTGTCCGTCGACACAATCCCGGCGATCGTGCCGCCCACCGCAGGCTTCGGACCCGAGCTCACTACCGGCCCTGGATGACAGGCCATCGATATCAGCAGGCTGAACGCCAACAGAAACTGGAAAAACTTCACAATATCGGTAAGCTTAGCACCGAAGATTCTGCCCGTAATGCGCAAGGATCGCCCCCCAACCGGGGGCCGGTTTTAGCGCCTCCGCTAGCTCGTCCATTTGAGGAAGACCCGTGACCTTCGGCGATCTGCCTTGGAAGCCCAACCTCCTCCTGATCGTGACCGATCAGGAGCGTAAGGAGCTGAGATGAGAATCATGAGCCGCGTACTCGGCGGCGCTGCGCTCGCGCTCGTCACCCTCGCCGCCACGCCCGCCTACGCGCAGCTGAATGGCGAGAACCTGCTCGGGGACAACGGCGTCAAGAGCGGCTCGCAGGCCGCGCCTGGCCTGTATGTGTCGTCGCTCTATTACTTCTACAGAACCGACACGATCAAGGACGCGGACGGAAACCGGATCTCGTTCGACCCCAACCAGTCCGGAAGTCAGAACCTGCACGTGCTGGCGCCGGTCTTCACCTATGTCAGCAAGGCCAAGGTCCTCGGCGGACAGTTCGGGATGATGGCTGTCCTGCCGTTCGCCAACGGCGCACTCGAAGCGCCGGCGTTCGGCCTGGACGAGTCGGTGAGCACGGGCGTCGCCGACATGTACCTCGTCCCATTCCAGCTTGGCTGGCACAAACCACGCGCCGACGTCGTCACGGCGTTCGCTCTTTTCGCTCCAACCGGCCGCTACACCGCAGGCGCGGACGACAACATCGGCAAGGGAATGTGGAGCTACGAGCTCTCGGCCGGGACGACGGTCTACCTGGACGAAGAGAAGACATGGAGCCTGGCCACGACCGGATACTGGGAGACGCACTCGAAGAAGAAAGACACCGGCAACGTCCAGGTGGCGAACATCACGCTCACCGGCGTCAAGGTCGGGCAGCTCCTGACGCTCGAGGGCGGCCTCGGCAAGTCGTTCCTCGGCGGCGCGGCAAGCGTGGGCCTCGCCTACTACGCGCAATGGAAGCTGACGGTGGACGAGTTCGGCATCGCGATCAGTCTGCCGAGCGGTCGAGCGATCGGTAAGCACAAGGTGTGGGGATTCGGGCCCGACGTGACGATGCCGATCGCCACCAAATCGACATTGATCTCGCTCGTCAACGTCCGCTATTTCTGGGAGGCGGGCGCCCAACTGAAGACCCAGGGCCAGTCGCTCGTGGTCACCGCCGCGTTCCCGATTCCGAGCGTGAAGATACCGCCCACCAAGTAGTCTCGGCGATGGCAGTTATCATAGTCACGATGCGCCAGTTCATTAGGTTCGGAGCACTCTCCGTAGTCCTTGCCTGCACCGTCGCGGCCGCCGCTCAAGAGCAGGACGCGAAGTTCAAAGAGGAAATGGCCAAGGCTAACGCCGCGCTGGCGAAGAACGCGTACCAAGACGCGTTGAAAGCGTACAAGAGGGCCAACTCGCAAAAGGACGACAAGTCGCCGGATGCCCTCCACGGAATGGCGCGCGCGCACTTCGGGCTCGGCGCGCACGCCAAGGTCGTCGACGCCTGCGAGGACACCTTGAAGTACGTCGGCGACAATCGCGAGCTCGAGGCGTCCGCGCGAAACCTGCGCGCCACTTCCCTGGTTCAGCTATCGGCCAAACCGGACGACCAGCGGCTCGCGCGGGCCGAAACGGACCTCCGGACCGCCCTTCAACTGGCACCGCTGGCAGCGGAAGCGCGCTACAACCTCGGCTACCTGTTGCTGCGGACGAATCGCGACGAGGACGGCATCGCGATGCTGCGGGAGTACCTCGACCTGACGCCGCGAACAGCCGCGGCGGTCGAAGCCAGGCGACTCATCGAGAATCCCAGGCGAGCTCGCGAGCCGTTCGCCCCCGATTTCTCGATCGTCACGATGGACGGCCAGCGGCTCACGCTCGAATCGCTGCGAGGGAAGACCGTGCTGCTCGACTTCTGGGGAACATGGTGTCCACCGTGCCGTGCCGCGACGCCGGATCTCATTCGGCTCGCCAAGAAACACGCCGAGCGGTCCTTCATCATCGTCGGGGTCAGCTCGGACGAGAACGAGAAAGTGGTGCAGGACTACGTGCAGAAGAACCGGATGCCGTGGCCGCAGTTCGTCGATCTTCGGCGTCAGGTACACCGTGCGTTCAACGTCTCGGTCTTCCCCACCTACGTGATCATCGACGAAGAAGGCATCATCCGCGGCAGACGGTCGGCCTTCAGGTACCTGAGACGGCGCTGTGGCTGAACCGCGAAGTCGAGCGATGTCTGGACGAGCGCGGGAAAGACAAATTCCACTGACAATCATTGGTCGCGCAACACGATCAGGGGATCTACGTCCATCGCCCGCCGCGTCGGCACGTAGCACGCCATCAGCGTGACGATGGACATCATGACGGCCACCGCGATGTAGGTCGCCGGGTCCGTCGGGCTGACGCCGTGCAGCTCGCTCGAGAGCCATCGCGACAAAGCCATTGCGCCAGCGATACCGATCGCAATGCCCGCGACACACAACGTCGCGCCCTCTCTAATCACGAGCCAGAACACGTCGGAACGTTGGGCGCCGAGCGCGACACGGATGCCGAGGTCGCGCGTCTGGCGCGAGACGAGGAACGACAGCACGCCGTAGACGCCGATGCACCCGAGGACGAGCGCCAGGCCGGCCATCGTCACCAGGAGCGAAGTCGTGGCCGCAGGCGCGGCGACGGCGTCTGCCAGCACAGCGCTCATGGGCCTGACGTCGCCGACGACGACCTCGCCGCTCGCCCCCGCCACGAGACGTCGAAGCAGAGTCTCCACTTGCGCGCCCGTGAGCGACGTCCGCAAGGCGAGTGTCATGTCGCTCGGAACGCGTCCGTCCTCCATCGTGCCGTTGGGCCCGTGAGGAACATACACGGTACCGGCAATCCAGTCCGGCACGTTCTTCGTGAGGTCGAAGGCGCGCACGTCGGCGACGACGCCGACGATGGTGTGCCAGTGCTGTTCGCCTACGAAGCGCACGCGTCGGCCGATCGGGTTCTGCCCTTCCCAGAAGCGGCGCGCGGTAGACGACGTGACGACAGCGACGGGAGGGCCGGTCAGATCCTCTCTAGTGAAGGCGCGGCCCGACTCGAGGCGCATGTCCATCACCTGGAAGTAGCGGGGCGTGATCACGTGCAGCCAGAAGAGCGGCGCCGCCCGCGATGACGGAACCGTAAAACCTTCGACGTCGAGCGAGCGTTTGGCCACGGCGCCCGTCAACGGCAGCGTGTTCACCAAAGCGGCGCTGCTGACGCCCGTCGCCGCTCGAGCCCGGTCGTCGAGCGCGTGGTAGAACGCGAGGCAGCGGTCTGGCGTGCTGCAGAGCGACTCGGTCGGAGAGATCCTGGCCGTCACGACCTGATCTGAACTGAAGCCAGGGTCCGTCCTGGAGAGGGTCCAGAGTCCCCTGACGAGAAGGCCTGCGGCAATGACCAGCAGCACGGCGCACGCGACTTGCGCGATGGTGAGCACGGCGCGCAGCGGCACGGCAACCGCCGATCCACCGCCGCGGCCGCCGGAATCGAGCGCGGTCCTGAGTTGGAGACGCAGAGCGTTCATGACAGGAGCAAGGCCGAACGCACAGCCGGTCAGGACCGAGATACCGGCAGTGAACAGGAGCACGCGCCAGCTGAGATGGACGTCCATCAGTCGCGGTGTATCCGGCGGCAGCACGAGCTTCAGCACGGTAAGCGCCTGCGTCGCGAAGAGCAGACCGACGGCACCACCGAATGAGGCAAGCACGACGCTCTCGGTGAGAAGTTGACGGGCGATGCGCCGCGGCGAAGCGCCGATTGCTGTCCGGATGCCGATCTCCCGTTGACGGGCGGCCGCCTTGGACAGGCTGAGGTTTGCAACGTTTGCGCAAGCAATCACGAGCACGAGCGCGACAGCGGCAAGCAGGATCAGCAGGCGAGCTCTAACGCCGCCGACGACCGCCTCCTGAAGCGGGACGACAGTGATGTTTTGATTCCAGTCGTCGGGCATGCGCCACGGAAAGCGCGCGCCGATCCTGGACTGAAACAGTCGAACGTCGGCATGCGCCTGCGCCATGGACGCGCCGGACCGCAGGCGGCCGACAAGCGGCATGAAATCGCCGGCCCAGTAGCCCACCGTGTTCCGCCGATCGAGTCCGAGGGGTACCCATACCTGGGTTCGAGCGGACGGGAACTGGAATGATTCCGGCATCACGGCGACGACCTCGCGACCGACGCCGTCCAGCTCGACGAAGCGCCCCACGATCCCTTCGTCGCGCGCGAAGCGCGTGGCCCACAACTCGTGACTCAGGATGACGAACCGATCGCGCGGCGCCTCGTCATCGCCCTGGCGGAGCCATCTCCCAAGCGCTGGCCTCACGCCAAGTATCGAGAAGAGCTCGGCCGATATGCGCGTGCCAGCCACGCGCACTGGCTCTCCGCCGCCCTTCAGCGTGAACCACTTCCCTTCGGCGTACGAAGCGACGTCCATCGTGCGGACCTCGTCGCGCATCGCTGCCAGGCCACCGTTCGGGTACGTGCCGGTGATGCTGACCAGCTCCGCCGGCGCCGGATACGGAAGGCGCGAGAGCAGGATGCCGTCGACGAGGCTGAAGACCGCGGTATTGGCGCCGATGCCAAGCGCAAGGGTAAGTACCGCCACGACCGTAAAGCCAGGATGCCGCCGCAGCACACGCGCGGCGTACTGCACGTCGAGGACGAGGGTTTCGATCGCGCCGACGCCGCGCGCGTCGCGGCACCGCTCCTTCGCCTGATCAACTCCACCGAAGCCGCGCCTGACCAGCCGCCACGCATCGTCGCGATCCATCCCCCTCGCTACATGAGCCTCGACCTGCGTCTCCAGGTGGTACTGGATTTCATCATCGAGATCGCGCTCGACGTCGCTGCGCCGGACGAGCGACCGCCACTTGAGCGGCAGTGAGTAGAGCCAGTGTTCGAAGCGCATCGGCGTTGCTCACGCGCGGTTGAGGTTGACGACGTGCGTGATCGCGGCGGAGAGGCGCGCCCAGTTCTCCGCTTCTTTGTCGAGGTGGCGGCGGCCGAGGCGGCTGAGCGCATAGAACTTGGCGCGCCGGTTGTTCTCGGTCGTCTGCCACGTGGCCGTGACCCAGCCCTCCTGCTCGAGCTTGTGGAGCGCCGGATAGAGCGAACCGTCGCTCACCTGGAGCACGTCCCCCGAGACCTGCTTCAGGCGCTGACTGATCGCGTGGCCGTTCATCGGCTCGAGCGCCAGAATCTTCAGCAGCAGCAGATCGAGCGTCCCCTGCACGAGGTCCTGCGGTTTGCTCATGTGTGTCCTCGGTTACCGAGGGCAGTATACCGGCGCTCCGCTCGGTAAACAAGGGGAAGAAGGGTTCGAGGCGAAACCCGGCCGACGGCCAATTCTCGATAATCGCGAAGACCGCGAAGTTCACGAAGGTGACTTGTCCCGCCTGAATTCTTCGCGAGCCTCGTGATCTTCCGCCTTCGCCAAGGCTCCGGCGGACCGCCGTAGCTTTAGCGGAGGCTGGTCGAGGCCTTCGTGAGGGTCTCCGTTTATGAGATAACGCTCACCTAAGAAGCCATCTCATAAACCTGACGCTCGTTCCAAAGGAGCGAGCGAGCCGTGCGAGCGAGCCACGCGACCGGAGCGCGCCGGCGAAGCGGCGCGCGAGGGCGCGTGTAGGGGAGTCCGAGGGGCGAAGCCCCTCGGAAAAGACTTAGTGCTTCGGGCGGATGCGGGCGGGGTCCGTGGGGCGGAGCGACGCGCAAGCCTCTGGTTCGACCGTCCACATCATGTTGGCGATCTTCCAGACGCCCTGCTCTTTCATCATGTCGAAGACGTCGACGCCACAGTGCGATGTCTTGCCATCGATCCAGAACTCGTACGGTGTCCAGACAACGGCGATGCTGCCGCGCACGTGGACGACCGGATCCCAATACCGCTCGCGATAGACGCCGGCGCCGCCGCCAAGGGCTGGCGTGAAGACGCGCCGCGTCACGAGGGTTCCGCCCGACGGTGCGGGGCGTTCGACGACGGTGAATCCGCCCTCGAGCCGCAGCTCGGTCAGGAGCGTCGAGTCCTTCGTCGAGACGGCCTGCATGAACCGATCGACGACGGCGAGGATCGCCGCTTCTTCCGGATGGGGAGAAGCAGACGGCGCCGACTGGGATGTCACGGTGACGCCGGCGCCCAGGCAGAGCGCGGTGACGAGCGTCAGGTTGCGGATCATGCGTGTCTCCATGGAAAACCGCGGTTCAGATGCAGAACACCGAAGCTACTGCCGAGACCGTCGAGGAGTTTTCGCTGTTGGTTGCTCGGCGTGCTTTGTGGGAGCGCGATAGAGCCGGGCCGGCCGGCTCGGCCCATCCCGCACCCACTCGTTGAGAGGCTTGAGCGTGTCGACGAGCGTCATCTTCCGGCGAAAGTTCCGCTTGTCGAGCTTCCGGCCGAGGACAGCTTCGTAAACGCGCTGTAGCTGGCTGAGCGTGAATTTCCTGGGCAGCAGCTGAAAGCCGATGGTCGAGTATTCCAGCTTGTTCGCGAGCCGCTCCAAGGCATACGCCAGAATACGCTCGTGGTCGAACGCCAGGGGCGGGTGCTTACGCGCGCGCATCCACTGCGCCGCTCCGGCATCGGTGCCCGCCACGAGCGGTGCGGCATCCCCCGTCAGCAGGGCATAGTACGCCACCGTCACGATTCGTCCGCGGGGATCGCGCTCGGGATCGCCAAATGTGTAGAGCTGTTCCAGGTAAACGTCGCGGACACCGGTCTCTTCCTGCAACTCTCGACGGGCCGCCTCCTCCAACGATTCACCGTCGCGAACGAACCCCCCCGGCAGCGCCCAGCTGCCGACAAAGGGTGGCAACCCGCGACGGATGAGGACGACATGGAGCTCTGAGTCGCGCAGCGCGAAGATTACGAGGTCGACCGTCACCTGCACATCAGTGCGTTCCACGTGGCTCCTTCGTGTGAACCACCAGCATCGCATGCTGCGCCGCTGCCCGGACGCGACCGACAGCGCCCGCGCTGAAATCGAGGTAGTCAGATTCGATGCCGTCAGAGAAGACCACGCCGCCCGACGGCATGAGGGATTCGAGCACCACCTCTTCGCCGTTCTCAACGATGCCGGCGACAATCGTAGCGCGGGAGTGCCGGCTACTGAATGGCTCGCGGACCGCGAAAATGAGCCGCGGATCCTCCCACTCGAACTGCACGCCGCCGGCCCCTCGGCCACCGGCCAGCATCGTCACACCAGCCGCCATGTTGAACACCGACGACATCCAGCCCGTGCTCCCCGCACCGGTGCTGATGAGGACGCCGCTCGAGCTCTGCGCTTCGGTCGTGTGATGCACGGTGATTCGATAACGCGCGGACACGTGGGTCCTGGTCCCTACAAACAGGTCGTTGAAGGCGAGCAGCCGCTGGCCGTCGGCGAGCGCGAGCTCGGCCAGGGTGACTGCGCGGGTGACGGCCTCACCTTCGAGCACGCGAATGGCGGCGGCCTTCGCCTGATCGGGTAGAAACGGCAGCAGTATGCCGTCGAATCTCGTCGGGTCGGGGTTGACCGCGATGATCGGCCGCTCCCCCGCATACTTGGCAACGTTCGCGACCAGGCCGTCCTGACCAAGCGTGACCAGAAGGTCGTTCGGACCGAATGTGTAGGTCGGCACAAGTGTCCGGTCCAGGATCTGTCGAGGCAGGCCAAAGTCGAGATCCCGCCGCACGCGGTCGAGCGCGCTCCGGTAACACTCATGCTCGCTCTCGTACTCGCCAAAGGCGCCGCCGGCATGCTCGATATAGAACTTTGCCTGACCTCGCGTGTTGAAGCGGTCGATCAGCTCCTCGAGACGCGTCCGCCTGGTCACCACCACGAGACGTTCGAAGGTCATGATGCCTCCTTAGCGCCCATCCGGAGCCGTCTTGAGTAATGACGTCAGCAGTTCCGGTGTAACGTTGAGCTCTCCGATCTTGCCGGCATTCTCGGCCAGCTCGCGGAACGCGAGCGCAATCATCAATTTCGGGTCGGCGCCGCCGGCGCTGACGGCCATCAACGTGCGCCAGTCGACATCGCGAACCGGTTCGAGTGTGGCGCGGAGCGTATAGGCCCGGGCGTCCGCGTCCCGTCGTTCGTTCTCGCTCCGTCGCTCGATGAGCGCCGTCCGCCGCTCTTCCACGGCAATATCTGCGGCAATCTGCGTCTCGCGAATCTGCCGTTGTTTTAGCTGGACGGCTATCTCGGTTTCGAGCTCGCTTTCCTTGATGCGACGTTCCTGTTCGACCGACGCATTCCGGCGCGCGTAGACAGCCTCGTCGGCTGTGCGCAGAAGGGCCTCCCTGGCGTCAGCCTCCAGCGCCCGTGCGGTCTCTGGTGTCGGCTTGACTGCCACGATGGTCAGGCCTGAGTACCTCGACGCCGAGCATCTTGACAGCCTCAGCCTGGCGGAGGGCTGCCAGGATCTCGGCGACGATCGTGTCTGAGCTCACGAGGGCGTCGCGAAGCGAAAGCCGCTGCACGACCGCCCGGCCGATCGTTTGTGCCGTCTGCACCAGGCGCTCGGGGACCTTCTCATGGTCGTCGGAAAAGTACTGGCCACTGGTTCGAACACTGAAGTCGAGCAGCCCGGCCAATCGCGCAGGATCCGCCACCCGGTAAGTGAGCTGACCCTGGAGCGTGACCGGCTGGAAGTCGGCAGTCACTTCGTTGAACGCGAAAGGCACATCTCGGCTCGCCAGCGGCACGGCCACGATTGTCGACACCGGTCGAACGTACCAGAACGCCAACCCGGGCCCTTGCCTGCGAACCCGTCCTCCCTGGTAGTGAAGCACGTAGGTCGTCGGCGAAACCTTCAAATAGGCGAGCACGTGACTGCCTCCTTGTTAGTGTCTCAATGACACTATAATAGTGTCCTTTACACACTAAGTCAAGTGCCCAGGATATGGGGCGAGGAAGGGCAGCTGTGCGCGGTTCTGGCTGGCCGTAGAAGGCGTACGAGCGGTCTGCTCTACTCGACGCGAAGGCCGCTACGACGTGCGGGGGGTCGAAGCCGGCGCGTAGGTCTCCGAAGAGGGCGGCAAAGCCGCAGACGGAGAGGAAGGGGACCGATCGCTCTCGTCGCTCAAAGCTGACTGCCTGATGCCCGCCGCTTTGATATCCCAGGCCAGACCGAGCGCGCGCAGCGTGCGGATGCCGAGCCAGTTGAGATCGACTTCGTACCAGGCGAGCCCGTGACGCGCGCTCGTCGGATGGGCGTGATGGTTGTTGTGCCATCCCTCGCCGAACGTCAGGAGCGCCACCCACCAGTTGTTCGTCGAATCATCGCGCGTCGGGAACCGGCGCGATCCCCACTTGTGCGTCGCCGAGTTCACCAGCCACGTGCTGTGCAGGCCGGCGGTGGTGCGAAAGAAGATCCCCCAGAGGACGTAGGGGACCCCGCCGTACGCCAGGAGCGCGAGGCCGACGATGACGTTTGACGTCCAGTGCCACTTGGATAGCGCGATGTGGACGGGATCGCGAACGAGGTCCGGAACATACCGCGCGTGTGTGGACGCATTGTGGTGCAGCCCCTCGCCGGCGACGATCCAGCCCATGTGCGCCCACCACGTGCCCTCGCGCGGCGTGTGCGGGTCGCCGTCGCGGTCGGAGTGCTGGTGGTGAATGCGGTGCGTCGCGACCCAGAAAATCGGCCCTCCTTCGAGCGCCAGTGTGGCGCACCAGGTCAGGAAATACTCAACCGCCCTCGGCGTTTTGTAGGCGCGGTGGGTGAGAAGCCGGTGGTAGCCCATGCCGATGCCCAGCATGCCGGCGATGACATAGAGCACCAAGGCGGTCACTATCGCGCCGTAGTCAATGAACGCGAACGCCGCGAGCGCGCCGGCATGAAAGACGACCAGCGCAATGAGGGTGATCCAGTTGTGGCCGATCTGATGCTTGCGGCCGTAGGTGAAAGTGGGCGAAGCCATGGGTCAGACGCCGAAATGTTCGGCGTCCGACGATAGCAGGGGCGAAACCCTAGCGACTGTAATACTTCTGTACCGACGTTTTTGAGACGGCGGTCCACCGCCTCGACCTTGAGTCCCGCGCAAGCTCGAGCGTCATTACAATGGGGGCATGACCGGTCGAGAGTGCTACCACTGCAAACAGTGGGTCGAAGAAGGGGAGAAGCACGACTGCTGGACGACCACCGAAGGAGCGTTGACGCACGACCTCTCTGAAGACCTGCAGGACGCCTGGGCGCGGCTGCGCGAGACGGCTGTGTCGTTTGGAGAGCAGCGTATCTACGCCTCGCACAAGTCCATCATGTTCGCGCGCAAGTCCTGCTACTTCTTCGTGCGGCCGAAGAAAAGCTTCCTCGAGGTCTGCGTGTTCCTCGACCGCCCGCTGAAGGCGCCGCAGGTGCGGCGCGTCGATCGCGTCTCGAAGTCCAAGGTCGTGCACTTCCTTCACATCAGGCACAGAGACGAGGTCGAGGCCCCGGTCACCGACTGGCTTCAGGAAGCGTACGAACTGTCGGAGGTCCTGGCCTCGAAGGCCAGGACCGAACGCGCGAAAACACGGCCCGCGGCCGGCCGCGCGCGGAAGAAACAGGCGAAGGCCGTGCGAAAGCGAACGACCGCCCGAAAGGCCAAGCGACGGTAACCGGGAGCTGCGGCCCCTTCGCCTACTTACCTTCGAACGCCTGCTGCAGCCGCGCGATATCGAGCTTGGTCATCTGAAGCATGGCTTTCATGGCCCGCCCTGACTTCTCCGCGTCCTTGTCGCCCAACATCCGCGTCAATGCGGTCGGCACGATCTGCCACGACAGCCCGAACTTGTCCTTCAGCCAGCCGCACTGGCTGGGCGAGCCGCCATCTGCGATGAGCTTCGACCACAGCTCATCTATCTCTTCCTGGGTCTCGCACCTGACGAAGAACGAGACCGCTTCATTGAACTTGAACACTGGACCCGCATTGAGCCCCATGAACTGCTGACCTTCGAGCTCGAACTGAACCGACATCACCTTCCCCTGCGCGCGATTGACGGAAATGACCTTCGAGGACTTGAAGATCGAGGTGTACAGGTTCATCGCCTCTTCGGCTTGCGTGTCGAACCACAGGAACGGCGTAATCTTTGGCATCTTTGGCTCCTTGAGTGACCTGGCGGGGCGTTTCCCGCCTATTTGTGGGTAAGTCGGAGCCGAAAGCCGATTCTCGACATCCCGCGACGCTTCCCCTTACCTCTGCTCTCCCGCGGCCGGCCGCTTGCCGTCGCGCGCCCATGCGAGCAGCGCATCGAAGGCATTGCCGGTCTGGCCCGGCGTGAAGTTGCAGTGGCCGTTGGCCTCGACGAACCGGGCGACGAACCGATCGGAGTTTCCGGCGATGGCCGCTGGCACTTCGTACGCGGTCACGTCGTTGCCGAGCACGAGCGAGTCGGACGTGGTGTGAATCGTGAGCATGGGATCGGAAATGCGCCCGGTCGGCGTCGCATACTGGCGCACGTAGTCGCGGGCGGAGGGCGACGCGGTGTAGCGTTTCACCAATCGATTGAAGGCCGCATCGTCGCCGAAGCCGACATAAATGTGGTTGCGATTGTCGAACGGCTCGCCGCCGGCACGTTTCTTCAGCTCGCCGGCGACCTGGTGGAAGAGGCCGAGCGCGCCTGGCAGCTGCGCGATCGTGCGGCCGTACCGCTGCGCGAACTTCGACGCGCGCTCCGGGTCCGCTGCGGCCGCCGCTTTCACCTTGTTCGCCGTCTCGGCGCTGGGCTCGTACGGTGAACCGATGGTGCCCGGAAAGAGCGCCTCGAACGTCACCAGCATGTCGAAGAGGCCTGTGTTGAGGAAGTCGACCGCCGCCCCCAGCGGACCGCACATCGGCATCGCGCCTTGATAGGCCTCGGGATAGCGCTCGATGATCGCCATCGTGATGTGGCCGCCCATCGAGTGCCCGGTGATGTAGGTCTCCGCCAGCGCGCCGTGCTTCGACAGGAAGTAGCGGCGCAGTGCTTCGAGGTCCTCGATGGCTTCCTTGACCGCCCAGCCCTGCACGCTGTAGTCCGAGGCGGCAAAGGCAAAGCCGCGCGACAGAAACACATCGCGCAGCGCCTTGGGAGGCATGTACTCCTGGCTTCGGGGCTTGTCGCTGGCCACCGCGTAGCCGTGGGCGTACATCACCAGCCCCTTGTTCCACTGGGCCGGGATCTCGATGTAGTAGGGAGCGCCGTTGATGACGCCTCTGTCGACGGTCGTCGCGGGCGCGGGCTGGGCAGGCGCCTGTGCGCGCAGCGGCGCCGTGAGAAGGGATGGAAGAAGGCAGGGAAGAAGGGACAGCAGTAGCAGTGCGTAGACGCCGGCTCGTCGCGATCTCATGAGCGCCCTCCTGTGACGGCCGGATTATGACAGAGGGACGGAGGGGCGAGTATGCCCTTCGACGATGCTCAGGGCGTGGTGAGCCCAGTCGAACCACGAAGCGGCGTGCAAGAGAGAGAGCGAACGAGCGGCAGCGAGTGAGCCTGGCGAGCGGAGCGGGGCGTCGGGGTCCCCGCGAGCGAGCCAGTAGGGGAGTCCGAGGGGCGAAGCCCCTCGGAAAAGTCTAGTGCCGCTTCAGACCGAGCGCGCGAATCCGTTTGTGGAGCGCCGTCCGCTCGGTTTCGAGCAGGCGCGCCGCCGCCGACACGTTCCAGTCGGTCTCGTCGAGCGCCTGCCGTATCCGCTCGCGCTCGGCGGAGTCACGTACTTCCTGGAGTCCTGCCCCGGTACGAATGGCTTGGACAGATCTGACCTCGAGCGGGATCGCGTCGGCGGTGATCCGTTCGCCGGGCGTGAGGATGGCCATCCGCTCCACGACGTTCCTCAGCTCGCGGATGTTGCCAGGCCAGGCATATCGCTCGAGCGCCGCGACGGCGTCCGTATCGATCGTCCGTGGCCGGAAGTTGTTCCGCGTGCAGAATTCGGACAGAAAGTACGGGTACCAGCTCGGCCACGTCCTGCATGCGCTCGCGCAGCGCTGGCACGCGAATCGGCACGACGCTGAGCCGGTAGTACAGATCCTCACGGAAGCGGCCGTCCGCGACGAGCTCGTTGAGCCGCCGGTTCGTTGCCGAGACGACCCGGGTGGCCACCCTGATCGTCTGCTCGCCACCCACGCGCTGGAGCTCGCCATCCTGCAGGACCCGAAGCAGCTTCGCCTGCGACGCCTCGTGCAGATCGCCAACTTCGTCGAGAAAGATCGTGCCGCCGTCGGCAAGCTCGAACCTGCCGCGCCGGAGCGCCGCCGCACCGGTGAACGCCCCCTTCTCGTGACCGAAGAGCTCGCTCTCGATCAGCTCGGTCGGAATCGCGGCGCAATTCACCTTCACGAACGGACCCGCGGCGAACGGGCTCTCGCGATGGATGTGGGCGGCCAGCAGCTCCTTGCCGGTTCCGGATTCTCCCGTCAGCAGCACGCTGACGTCGGATCGCGCCACCTGCGTCGCCTGCTGCACGGCCTGCTTGAACACGGCGGACGATCCGATCATCCTCGGCGCGTCCCCGACGAGCTCGCGGTAGCGCTGGTTCTCGCGCTGCAGGTCCGACCACTCCAGCGCGTTCTTGATGACCAAGAGCACGCGGTCGCGCGCGAGCGGCTTCTCGAGGAACTCGAACGCGCCCATCTTCGTCGCCTGAACCGCGTCGCCCACGGTGCCGTGACCGGAGATCATCACGGCAGCGGATCGCTCATCCCACTGCCGCACGGAACGTAACAAATCGATGCCGCTACCATCAGGCAGCCGCACGTCGAGCAGGTAAACGTCGGCGGCCGCGCGGCTTCGTTCCGCCGCGAACGCCTGCGCCGAATCGAACACGCTGACGCGATAGCCCTCTCCCTCCAGGATCAAGCGGAGCGACCTGCCGATGTTCGCCTCGTCGTCGACGATGACAATGTGCCGTTTGCGTATCATGACGGCAGCGTGACCCTGAACGCAGCACCACCCAGCGCACCTGGAATCACCGTGACATCGCCGTCAGACAGCAAGGCGTTCTTCTTGGCGATCGAGAGGCCGAGGCCCATCCCGTGCTTCTTGAACGTAATTGTCGGCTCGAACAACGTAGCGGATACTTCCGCGCCCAGACCTGGTCCGGAATCGTGAATATCGATGGCCACTTCTTCTCTCTCTCCTCGCGTCTGCACGAGGACCGCCCCGTCCGGCCCGGCCGCCTCCGCCGCGTTTTGCAGGAGGTTGGTCAGGATCCCGTTCACCAGATCCGGCGACGCGTGCGCGCTGGGACGGGCATCGTCGAGCCGAAGATGATACGTCACTCCGGGATTTACCGGGCGCAGCAGCGCCACCCGCTCGGTGACGACCGCGTTGATGTCGAGATCCTCGGGATGCACCAGCGGCTCGCTCGCGAATTCAGAGAATGCCCGCACGCGCCGCTCGAGTGACTCGATTTCGCTGACCACGATCTGCACGGCCTGGTCCATGAACGCGCGGTCCTCGATGGCGGCTTCGTTGACCTCTGGGGCCGGCTGCCGCGCCTGCATCTCTTCGACGATGAGCCGGATCGGCGTCAGCGAGTTCTTCAGCTCGTGCGCGGTCTTGCGGGCCAGCGACTGCCAGCTCGCCATGCGCGTCAGGTGAACGAGCCGCTCGCGGCTCTCCGCGAGCTGATCGGCCATGTGATTGAAGGCGTCGACGGCTCGGCCCACCTCGTCGCGAGGCGGGGCCCCAGGGTGCCCCCCGGTCTCCAGCCGCCGCGACCAGTCGCCGCCGGCGAAATCGGTCAGCGCCGCGGTGAGCTGCTGGATCGGCCGGCTCACCCGGTAGGCGATCAACACCAGCGGCACCAGCGACACGAGCCACGCGGCGCCGAGCAGCACGAGCAACGTCAGCGTGAATCCCCGGCGCAGATCGCGCGTATCGATCTCGCTCACGAGACGGCGCGTCTGACGAAGCTGGGTGGACAACTGCTCCATGCTGACGCCGCCCAGTTCGCGGCTGTAGATCTCGACACCACGCGCGTCGCCGGGACCCTCCGCGCGCCGCATGTAGTCCACGCGCTCGCCGCTCGCGCCCGACACGCCGAAGCGCTCGGGCTCACCGCTCTCCCAGAACGAGCGGACGGGCACGGGCCACTCCGCCGCGGTCGCCGCCGCATACAGCGTCGGTCGTGTCCGGCCTGCGAGCGCGTCCTCTTTCAGCGCGTCGCGTTCCCGCTGATAGAACTGCTTCGCGGTGGTCTCGAGCGTCCGCGAGAGTCGATCGAGTTCGCCCGTTGTCGCATACCGCAGGCTGCGATCGAGGAGCGTCGTCGTGATCCAGACGGTTGCACAGAGCGGCAGCAAGGTTGACGCGACAAACGCTGCGATCAGGCGATTACGAAGGCGGTTCATCGCGGCGAGGACGAGCCGCGCGACGGCAGCCGGAATGGACCGGCCTCGAGTGTATGCGGCGGGGATTCGGTCTTGCGGCGGCGACTCAACACGTCGATGAGCGCCTGCAACGTGTAGCCCGAGTCTTCCGCATTCGACGTCCCATCGCCATCGAGCATCCGGTACTCGAGCCGAACCCAGAGCGGCAGCTCGCGCCCCAGCCCGCCAAGCGCGCTGACCGGGATGGCGAGCTGGTCGACGCACCACGCCTCGGCGGCGGCCATCATCAGGTGCGATGCGGCTTGGGACCGCGTGTCCAACATCGTCACGGCCAATCGATCCTCCCAGAGATCGTAGCTCAACGCGAAGGTCCGTCGCGCGGTCGCTGCCGGGGTCTTGCCAGCCCCGGGCAGCGCCATCGCGGCGAGTTCGACGCGCACCGAGCGGCCGTCTTTCAATCGAGCGAGCGGATCTCCCGTCAGGAAGCTGAAGCCGGGCGCCCGGATCTTCAACATGCCGCCGACGACCTCGATGGTCAGCGTCTGTGCCGACGGACACACGGCCAGCCACGCGAGCAGGGCGAGCGATACCACCGCGGCTCGCCGAGCTGGCGCTACCACCGGATCCCAAGCCCCGAGATTCGCAGACCTGCCATCACGACAGCGGTCAGGTTGTCGGTGTTCAACGGGAAGCCGACGACCACGTATGCCGGCCCGGCATAGAGACCGAAACCGGTCGAGACGCGGACCTTGCGCTCGGTGCCAGCGTCCCAGACCGAACCGATATCGAGAAAGAGCGCGACTCCGGTATAGCGATACTCGATCGACGAGTGGAACATGCGGTCGGCGCCCGCCGGCGCGATGTCGTACTTGTCCCAACCCCGCAACGTGGTCGAGTCACCGAGCGTGAACCGTTCGAAGATCGGCGCAGTACCGGTGATCTTTCCGGCCATTCCAGTTGCCTGAACGTGGTGCCGTCCGAAGTCGTATCGATACCAGCCCTGCCCTAGATACCTCTCGTAGTCGAAATCGCTTTCGAGGTTGTGGGTGCCGGCGCGCACGCCGAAGCTGGCCTCGACGCGGTGCCTCGCATCGGAATCGTCCCTCCACCGCCGGTCGTAGCCGATCGAGAAGACCGCCGCGTTCGCCATCTGCGAACCGGTCACGGGGGCGAGTGGCTCCAACTCCGAGATGCTCACGCCCCCGGCGACGCTGAGGTCCTGGCTGAACGCAAACTTCAGCAGGGGCGTAATCGTCGAGCGCTCGTCGTACGGGCCTGGAATCTGGGGCTGGAGCGCGAGCGCATCCAGCGTCGCGCCACGCCAATCCGCCTCGAACCAGGACCACTCGAGGCTGGCGCCGAGCCGGCGAGTGCCAAGCTTCCTCGTTTCAAAGCGCAATCCGTAGCCGGAGTACTCCTCGACGAGATCGTCCGCGTTGTCGATGGCCACGATTGGTGTGAAACGGATGTTGCGATCGCCGATGCCGAGGTCCAGGTAGCTTCCCCAGCCCTGCTCGGAGTGATAGATGGCGTTCGCGCGGAGCGGCTCGAAGCGCAGCCACTGTGGCGGTTCCATCTTGCTCGCTTCGTACACGAGCCGGATGCGGCCAGGCTCGCCACCGCGCTCGATGCGTTGGGATATCCCGTAGCCTGGAAGCTCGCGTTCTATCCGCTCCCGCAGGCGATCGGCCTCACCCGAATCGAGGCGCTTGCCGACGAGACCCTGCAGGTCGTCGCGCAGCGCCTGCGTCAGCTCAGTGTCGGGCACGCCGGTGATGTTGGCCTGCTCGACGATGTAGCGTTCGTTGACGTTGTCGTCCCTTTCGGGATCCGACTGCCGGCCCATGACGAAGAACACCCGCGCCTGCCCGTCGGGCTCCATGACGGCGCGCACGGCGGCGACGTAGCGCGGCCGCTCGGCTTCGATGCGCGCGGCGAGCTCGTCAAGACGCAGCTGTTGCAGCGGTGTTCCGGCGAGACTGCGGATCTCCTGGCGAAGGCCGGGACTCAGGCGATCGATGTCAAAGCCTGTGACCTGCGCCGAGGTGATGATCGTGCCTTCCGGCACGACGGGCTTCTGATCTGTTGCGGCCTGCGGCGCCACCGCCAGCAAGGTGAGGAGTAGTCCAATTGTGCGCATGCCCGCGGCAGCAGCAAGGAGTGAGCCCATGGCGAAGCTATTATTCTTCAATAAGATAGCGCAATCCGCGCGTGCCTGCCGGTCACACCTGTGCGCGCACGGCGACGCCACACCGCCTTTTCGCCTGCCGCTCGAAAGGGATGCTGAGAGGGATGTCGAGAAGCTGTCCTGTGCTCCGACTTACTGACGAATGAGCATCACGTCATGGCCCGCTACGGCCTTTTTCGAGGAGGATCGTCAGATGTCGAACGCAACGTCAACGGCAAGCGGGACGAGTTTCCCCCGGCTTCTACGGAGTGCGGCC
Organism: uncultured Acidobacteriota bacterium; assembly: GCA_963839705.1. Lineage (GTDB taxonomy): Bacteria > Acidobacteriota > Vicinamibacteria > Vicinamibacterales > 2-12-FULL-66-21 > DATBJJ01. The sequence goes on along the minus strand of CAWIWL010000012.1, from coordinate 1,187,553 downwards.
GCTATCGTCGTCGGATTCCTGTCAGTGGCCGTACTCTCGCTCGCCACCGATCAAATCCTGCACGTCGTCGGCGTCTACCCACCCTGGGGAGAACCGATGTACGACACGGGCCTGAACCTTCTGGCGCTGTCGTACCGGACCCTCTACACGATCCTCGGAGGCTACATCACCGCCGCCTTGGCGCCGCACGCGCCGATGCGTCACGTGTTGGTTGTCGCGGTTCTTGGCTTCGTGATGGGCACCATCGGTGCGATTGCGGCTATTAACATCGGGAATCTCGGCCCCAACTGGTACCCGATTGCGCTCGCGATTACGGGGGGCCCGTGCGTGTGGCTTGGAGGGGTGCTCCATGGGGTCCGCTGACGAACGGTCCGGGCACGAACTCCACGGACCCTGATGTGCTCCACAAGATCGGCGTTCCGCCACCGCAGCCGCTCCCCCTTGTGGATGACGACCGGCTCGTCGCCGAACGCGTTCGCCCCAAGGTCAACGGCCCCGGGCAGGATATAGGCATTGGCGGTCGGGGCGTCCGCTGGCGGTGTGGGTGATGTCGGGCCCGCGTCTCTCGCACACGCGGCGACGAGCAGGATCGTCAGCGCAGTCATCGCGCAGACGACATGCCGTGAAGTCCGCGCTGGTCACTTGACTCGCGCCGAGCGATACGCGTAGCCTATGTGTCGAAGGTTGAGGCAACGAAGGTTGAGGCATTGATGTCGTCCCCCCGATTCCCCATTCCCCAAGGCACGCTCGACATGTTGGTCCTGCACGTGCTGTCGCTCGAGACTGCGCACGGCTACGCCATCGCGCAACGGGTGCAACAGATCTCGCGCGAAACGGTGCGCGTCAATCAAGGCTCCCTGTATCCGGCGCTGCACCGGCTCGAACAAAAGCGCTGGTTGAAATCAGAGTGGCGGCGCTCGGAAACAGGCCGCGATGCCAAGTTCTATGCGCTCACGCGGGCGGGCCACCAGCAGCTGGCGCGTGAAAAGGCGAGCTGGGATCAGTTGACGGCGGCGGTTCGATTGATCTTCAACGAGGGCGCATAGGCGTGACGAAGCTGCTCAATCTCTTCCGCCGCCGGCGCGACCGGCTGGAACGGGATCTCGATCGCGAATTGCGGTATCACATCGATCGCCGTGTCGAGGATTTGATCAAGGACGGACTCGGCGAGCCGGAAGCCCAGAGACGGGCGAGCATCGAGCTCGGAGGCGTGCCCCAGGTGCAGGAAGCCGTGCGCGATACGTGGATATGGCGATGGCTCGATGAGCTCCTGCGCGACGTGCGCTATGCGATGCGCAGCCTGAGCAGGAGTTGGGGGTTCACGGCCGGAGCCGGCACCGTCCTCGCCCTGACCATCGGTGCAAACGTTGCCATCTTCTCCGTGGTCAACACCGTGCTGCTTCAGCCGCTCGCCTACCCCGATGCCGAGCGTCTCGTCTCGGTCGAGACGTTGTGGACCAATACCGGACGCGCCAGCCAGGATGTGTCTGGCCCTGATTTTCTCGACTGGCAGGCGGAGAACGACGTGTTCGAGCAGCTGGCCGCGTACTTCGGGAGCAACGAAACCCCGGTCATCGTCGGCGACCGGGCCGTGTTTGCCAACTCAGGGTACGTCTCGGCCGAGTTCTTCGCGGTGTTCGGCCAGAGCGCGTCCGCGGGACGCCTGCTGACACAAGACGATGTCCCGGCGGAACAGGCTCCGGCCACGGCCGCCGTCGTGGCGTATCACTGGGCCGCGACTCACTTCGGCAGTGATCGGGCCGCGATCGGAAAGATGATCACGGTCTACGGCGACACGGTGGAGATCGTCGGGGTGGCGACGCCGGGATTCCGCTATCCAGGTTCCACGGATGTCTGGTCGCCCATGCGCCCGACCAACCACGCTCCGAACCGCAGCGACCACCCTTACCAATCCGTCGGGAAGCTGAAGGGAGAAGCGGACCTCACGCGCGCGCAGGCGCAGATGCGGGCCATTGGCGACGCGCTCGCGGGGCAATATCCCGAGAACCGCTTCAAGACCGCGACCGTGATTCCGCTGCAGCAGCGGCTCACCGGCAGCCTCGAGGCGACGTTGTGGGTGTTGATGAGCGCCGTCGGCGTCGTCTGGCTCATTGGGTGCGCGAATATCGCGAACCTCCTGCTGGCGCGGGCCGCGGGCAGGACGCGCGAGATCGCGCTGCGCGCAGCGCTCGGCGCCGGCCGGGTGCGTGTGATGCGGCAGTTGCTGACCGAAAGTTGTGTGCTGGCGGGCGGGGCGGGGCTGGCGGGGCTCCTGCTGGCGTCGCTGCTCGTGCAGGGAGTTGTCGCGTTGTCACCCGCGAACGTCCCCCGCATCGACGACGCGCGGATCGACACGACCGTCCTCGTGTTCGCGCTCGGGCTCGCGCTAGTGTCGACGGCGCTCTTCGGGCTCGTGCCGGCCCTGCATGCCTCGCGACTCGATCTGTCGAACGCCTTGAAGCGGGGCGGCTCGAAGGCAACGGCGTCGAGGGCCGGCGCTCGGCTACGCTCGGTGCTGGTTGTCGCTGAAGTCGCGTTGTCGGTCATCCTGCTGGCCACCGCCGGGCTGCTGGTGCGATCGTTCCTGGCGCTCCAACAGGTTGACCTCGGGTTCACGACGGACCGTGTGCTGGTGGCGTACACCGAATACGCGGTCAGGGACGACGTCAGCGAGGACCTTTGGACTCGAAGCCGGTTCTATGCAGACGTGCTCGATCGTCTGCGTAACGTGCCTGGGGTCAGCGCTGCGTCGGGCGTGGCCTACCTGGGGATGGGGCGAGAGCCCAGGTCACCTCGCGACGTCTATATTCAAGGCCGGCCAGAGGGGCGACCGGGCGAGCGGCCGCAAGCGGAGTACCACGCGATCACCGCCGACTACTTCAAGACGCTGGAGATTCCGCTTCGTGCCGGGCGCGATTTCGACCGGACCGACACACCGGAGCGGCCGCGGGTCGCCATCGTCAACGAGACCCTGGCACGCACCGCCTTTCCAGGGGAGTCGCCCATCGGACAGCGTATTCAGACAGGGACAAATCGTAAGGCAGCCTGGATGGAGATCGTCGGGGTGGTTGGCGACACTCGTTGGCAGGACCCAAGTCAACCCGCGCGGGCGGTGATCTACGCCGCATCGACGCAGGGCGCAGGCAACTCGCTGTCCATCCTGGCTCGAACCTCATTGGACAGCCAGTCGCTCGCCGGCACGCTTCGCACGCTCCTGCACGACGCGAATCCCACAGTGCCGGTCAAGTTCGAGACGATGGACGAGTTGTTCGACTCCGCGCTGGCGTATCCCAGGTTTCGCGCGCAGGTGATCGGGCTGTTTGCGAGTGTGGCGGTGGTCCTGGCCGCCGTGGGCATCTTCAGCGTGCTGGCGTACCTGGTGGGGCAACGCACACGGGAGCTTGCGATCCGCCGGGCCCTGGGCGCCCGGACCGTCGATGTCATCCCCCTCATCATTGGTCAAGGGCTGCGGTTGGTCGCGATCGGCCTTGTTCTGGGACTGGCGGGTGCGCTCACCCTGGCGCGGCTGATGACGGGTCTCCTGTTTGAGATCAGCCCGTGGGACGCCGGCACGTATCTGGGGACGCTCGCCGTGCTCGGCGGCGCGGCGCTGCTCGCCACGCTCGTTCCCGCGATCCGAGCCGCCACGATCGCGCCCCTCGTCGTGCTCCAGCAAGAGTAGCCGCGCGTCTTCCGACGCAAAGCTCGTTTCCCTTGCCGTCGTCAGAAGCGGATCGATGCAACCACGCCCCGCACGTCCTTCCCCAGGACCGGTGCGACGTTAAGACGGCGCGTCCCCTTGGGGGGAATGGTGAGCGGCGAGCGCTTCTGGCGCCACGCGTCGATGCCGGCGCCGATGCCGGCGCCCGCACCCGCACCGAGCACACCGAACGTCAGCGGAACGTTGAAGCCCGCGCATTCAGAGCAATCGGTAACGGCAAAGCTGACGAGAGTCCCGACGAGCGCTCCCAGGCCCGCACCAATGATGACGCCGTTCCATAGAGAATCCTTCCGGCGCTGTAGCGGCGGCGGCTGATTGTCGCCGCCCGTCAGGCCAGGGGCGTCAACAGTGACCGCGGGTAGGGCGAGCGTGACACTCCTCTCGACCGGAAGCGACTGGGCGGTCGCAGCCGCCGGCAACAGAGCTAGAGCGCAAGTAACCGCTATCGTCCGGCTCAACATTGGATATCTCCTCTGCAGGAGAATGTGTCGAGCCTCGCCAGATCGGCTCAGGAACGTCTGGCCCTGCACCGCGTGACTGCAGACTCCTCGCCGGATAAGAATGAATCATCCATGGCCAGTCCGGATTCCCCTGCCCCGCGAGCTGAAACGGCGAAGCTGGGGCAGAAGCCGACTCCAGCGAACGCGTCCAATCAGGCCGGATGGATGCGCTGGCTGCCGGGGTTGCTCACCCTCCGGCGCTACGATCCAGCCTGGCTGCGTAACGACATCGTAGCCGGCGTAGTGCTGACGACGATGCTCGTGCCCGTCGGCATCGCCTACGCCGTGGCGTCTGGTGTGCCGGGCATCTACGGTTTGTACGCGACCATCGTGCCGCTGCTGGCCTATGCCCTCTTCGGTCCCAGTCGCATCCTCGTCCTCGGACCTGATTCCTCTCTCGCTGCCGTCATCCTCGCGGTCGTCGTGCCGCTGTCGGGCGGCGATCCGTCTCGTGCTGTCGCCCTCGCGGGGATGATGGCGGTCGTTTCGGGGACGGTCTGCATCCTGGCCGGTATAGCGCGCCTGGGCTTCGTCACCGAGCTCCTGTCCAAGCCGATCCGCTATGGATACATGAACGGCATCGCGCTGACGGTGCTGATCAGCCAACTGCCAAAGATGCTCGGGTTCTCGATCAAGAGCGATGGGCCGCTGACGAACATCTGGGCGATCGCCGAGTCGGTGCTCGAGGGAAAGACGAACCGGACCGCGTTCCTGGTTGGCGCCGGCACGCTGGCGGTCATCCTCCTGCTCAAGGGATCCAAGCGCGTGCCTGGCATCCTGATCGCCGTGGTTGGAGCGACTGTCGTCGTGGGCGTGTTTGACCTGGCAGCGCGCGCTGGCGTGTCGGTCCTCGGTCCCCTTCCTCAGGGGCTGCCCTCATTCGCCCTTCCATGGATCACCTACGCCGACATCGGCCCCATCCTGATTGGTGGTTGCGCCGTGGCCCTGGTGTCATTCGCCGACACGAGCGTGCTCTCGCGCGCCTATGCGGCGCGAACGCGAAGTTATGTCGATCCAAACCAGGAGATGGTGGGACTGGGAGCGGCCAACCTCGCCGCCGGATTCTTCCAGGGCTTTCCCATCAGCAGCAGCTCGTCACGGACGCCGGTGGCCGAAGCCGCCGGCGCCAGGACTCAGCTGACCGGAGTCGTCGGCGCGATCACGGTCGCACTGCTGCTCGTCGCCGCCCCCGACCTGCTCCGCAATTTGCCCAGCAGCGCGTTGGCAGCGGTAGTTATCGCCTCGGCTATCGGCCTGATCGAGATTGGCGATCTGCGGCGCATCTATCGCATTCAACGCTGGGAGTTCTGGCTGTCGATCGTGTGCCTGATTGGCGTGGCCGTTCTAGGCGCGATCCCGGGCATCGGCCTGGCCATCGTCATCGCCGTCATCGAGTTTCTGTGGGACGGCTGGCGCCCGCACTCCGCGATTCTCGGGCGCGCCGAGGGCGTCAAGGGCTACCACGACATCACGCGCTATCCCGACGCCCGTCTGATCCCCGGCCTGGTCCTGTTTCGCTGGGATGCGCCCTTGTTCTTCGCCAACGCCGAGTTGTTCCACGCGCGCGTCCTTGCTGCCGTGGGGGCGTCACCGACACCCGTGCGCTGGGTGGTCGTCGCCGCGGAACCGGTGACGAGTGTGGACGTCACCGCCGCCGACGCGGTCGCGGAGCTGGACGATGAGCTGCACGAGGCTGGCATCGAATTGTGTTTCGCCGAGATGAAGGATCCCGTCAAGGACAAACTGAAGCGATTCGGGCTGTTCGCGCGGTTTGGCGCAGAGACATTCTTTCCGACCATTGGCGAGGCCGTGAGCCGATACCTCGAAACGCACCCAGGCGCGGAGCCTTCGAGCACCAGCTGAAGGTGGCGTCGCCGTTGACAACGGCGACGCCGAGAGACGCCTCACTTCTTCGCCGGCTTGAACGCGTCCTTGACCTGCTTGCTGATGCTCTTGTAATTCTTCGACAGGAACTTCTCCTCGTCCTTGGTCAGAATCCTGAATGGCACACGCAGTGTGCTCTTCTCGAACTTCACGTTGAGCCAATGCTGGCCATACGCGATCCCGCCCGGAATCTTGAAGAAGAGCCGGCCGAGACAGGCACGCTGGCTGCTGAGCTCGATCTCATCGAGCGGCATTACCCGAGACGTCAGATCGGGGAAGAACGTCAGCCCGCACGCCCGGGTCGCGCTCGGCGGAAAGTAGTTGATCGAGTCGCGCTGGACTTGCTCCCGGTTCTGCAGCGCCTGGGTATTAGCCGCCCGCTGTTCTTCGATCGTTGCCAGGGGAATCGTCTTGCCGTCTGGCGTGTCGAGCGACAATGCCTCGCGCTTCAGCCTGTAGGCCGGGGTTCTGTCGAGTACCGTCACGCCGGTCTCGATGAGCATCCACTCCTCACCGATCGACCTGTTGGCGAGCTGATACCCGAGGATGACGTAGGCCTCGTTGTTGTACGCGGCGCGCACGAACTTGCCCTCCATCGTCATGATCTCGGGAACCCCGGGCTGGGGGATCTGCACCTTTGGCGGCTCTTGCGCCCGAACGTGGCCTGGAGCCACTGGTACCAATAGGGCAGCGATGCCGACAACGAGCAGCAACAGCAAATTCTTCGTATTCATGGATCTCTCCTAAGGCCTTCCCCTCAATCGTGATTGGTTCTCTGCATACTTACCACAACCCCGCCTTCCCCTTGACAGAGTCTATGAGTTTTGCGGGATCGAACCCAACGCCCTGCTTGAAGACGATCTCGACGTTCCGCACGTCGGCGATGTTCGTAGACGGATCGCCGTTCACGATCACGAGATCGGCCTGCTTTCCGACAGCGATGGTCCCCACGCGCGCGTCGCGGCCCAGGTACTTCGCGCCGTTCGCGGTGCCGATGACAATCGCTTCGAGCGGACTGAATCCTGCTTCGACGAGCAGCTCGAGCTGCCGTTGATTGGCGTAGCCGGGGACGACGCCGCCCCCTCCTGTCGGATCTGTGCCGGCGATGAGCGTCCCGCCCGCCCGCACGAACGCGCGCTCGAGCGCGAGCGCCTTGGGGAAGAGCGTCGTGTAGTTGGACTGCTGATTGCCGGCCGTCCGAGCGTGGTTCTGGAGAAACTGATCCCTGAGCTGCGGCAGCAGCACGTCAAGGCCGGGCGGCACCGGCCGGCCCGGCGTAAACGTCTCGAAGACCGTCAGCGTCGACGTCAGGGTGACGCGGCGATCGACGAGTTTCTTGACAAGGGTCTTGAACGGCTCGCCGTTCTCGTCGAGCGCCGCAACGGCCTGCTGTCCGCGTCCCTGCCCGGGGCAGACGTCGGGCTGCTTGTCGCTGACAAAGTCGGTCGCCGCCAGGAAGCCGTGCTCCAGGTTGTCGATGCCGAGCTCGGCGGCTTCCGAGTAGGTCACAGAGCAGAGGTGACCGGTGATCTTCAGTCCCCGCTTGTGGACCTCCTTGATCACCGCGCGCAACTCGTCGCGCCGAATCTGCATGTACGCCTTGAACGACGTCGCGCCCTCCTCGGCCCAATACGCGACCTGGCGGCGGGCATCGTCCGGCCCTTTCAGATCGCGCATCTGCGAGAAGGTGTTCGAGCCATTCAGATACGGCGCGGTGGCGTCGATGGCGGGGCCGGCTTTTTGCCCCGCATCGATCAACCGTTTCAGCTTCAGATCCATGAAGCCGTTCACGTTGCCCCCGGTGCGCATCGTGGTGACGCCGCCGGCGAGATAGAGGCGGATGAAGCTCTCCCCGAGCTGACCATACACGCCCGGACCGGCCGGATAGTAGAGGTGCTCGTGCACCATCACGAGCCCGGGGATGACACTTCGCCCTGCCAGGTCCAGCGTCGTCGCGCCCGCCGGTGCCGTGAGGCTGGCGGTGTCGTCAACGGCGTCGATGTTGCCGTTCCTGATGATGATGGTCTGGTTGGCGCGCGCAGGCGCGCCGGTGCCGTCGATGACTCGCACGTTGGTCAACGCCAGTACGGGCGCGTCGACTTTGATGAAGGCGCGAACAGCGTCGCTGAACGGTGTCTGAGCGGAGACCAGCACGAAGGCGGCCGTCGAGAGGCCGAGCGTGACAGAAAGCCGTCGCATCGTTACCACGTCCAGCTCCCCGACGGCGGCGGCCAGAGACCCATGATCTGCCGCAGGATGATGACCTGTCCCAAATGGTGCGCGGTGTGGGTGGCGACGTGCGCCAGCGCATCGCGGATTGTGTAGTTTGCGAGCGGCGGAAACTCGATCGGGGGAACGATCGGAGAGACGAGCCGAGCAGGATCATCGCCGAGCGTCGCCGCGCGTTCGAGCGTGCTCAAGAACTGGCGGTGGAGGTCCGGCCACGAGCCCGGCGCAACCGACGGCCAACCGGCTGCCGCGCTCGTGACCATCGGCGCGCTGACCCCCTCGCACCGGTTGCAGAACCACGTCGCCCAGAAGTTCATGTGGGCGACGATCTCGGCGATCGAATGATTCGCGCCCGGCACACGCCGTTCCGCCTGCTCGGGCGACAGCTGCTCCAATGCCTTTGCGGGCGCGATGTGCGCGATCGTGTCAATCAGCCATTCGCGTGCGGACATGGCGTCGAATGGTACCACGCCGCCGAGTCGTCTCAGATGCCCAGGCGCCGCAGGGTATCATCTACGCGATGCGCCGCGTCCACGCCTTGCTGACGGCTGTTCTCCTCGTCTGCGCCGGATGTTCCAGTCCTCCGGCTGCCCCTCCCCCGCCGGCATTCGACGTCATCATCCGCGGCGGGATGGTCTACGACGGGACCGGCTCGCCTGGACGGCGGACCGACATCGGCATCAAGGGCGATCGCATCATTCGCATCGGCGATCTCTCCACCGAATCCGCAAAGGCGACGGCCGACGCGGCAGGACGCGCCGTCGCGCCCGGCTTCATCAACATGCTGTCGTGGGCGACCGAGTCGCTCCTGGTCGACGGGCGATCGCAGGGCGACATCCGGCAGGGCGTCACGCTCGAGATCTTCGGCGAAGGCAGCTCCATGGGCCCTCTCAACGACACCATGAAGAAGCGCATGGTCGAAGAGATGGGCGACATCAAGTATGAGATCACGTGGACGACGCTCGCCGAGTACCTGAAGGACCTCGAGCGGCGAGGGGTATCGACCAACGTCGCATCGTTTGTCGGCGCGACGACAATCCGCGAGCACGTGATCGGACTGGAAGACAAGAAGCCGACGCCGCAGCAGCTCGACGAGATGCGCGCGCTCGTCAAACAGGCAATGGAGTCGGGGGCGCTCGGCATCGGCAGCTCGCTCATCTACGCGCCGGCCTTCTATGCCTCGACCGATGAGCTGATCGAGCTGTGCAAGGTCGCGGCGCAACATCAGGGCAAGTACATCTCTCACATGCGGAGCGAGGGGAATCGGCTCGTCGAAGCCACCGAGGAACTGATTCGCATCAGCCGCGAGGCGACAATCCCCGCGGAGATTTATCACCTCAAGGCCGCCGGGAAGGCCAACTGGTCGAAGCTCGACACCGTGATCGCGATGATCGAGAAGGCCCGTGCCGAGGGATTGAAGATTACTGCCGACATGTACACCTACCCGGCGGGCGCCACCGGTCTCGACGCGGCGATGCCGCCCTGGGTGCTCGACGGCGGTTACCAGGCCGCGTTCACGCGTCTCAAAGATCCGGCGACCCGCAAGAAGATCGCGCGCGCGATCACCACGCCGTCGAAGGACTGGGAGAACCTGTACCTCGCTGCCGGCTCGCCGGATCGCGTGCTCCTCGTCGAGTTCAAGTCCGAGGCGCTCAAGCCGATGACCGGCAAGACCCTGGCCGAGGTCGCCAAACTGCGCGGCGAGTCGGTGCCGGACGCAATCATGAACCTCGTGCTCGAGGATCGCTCGCGCGTCGGCACGGTCTACTTCATGATGTCGGAGGACAACATTCTGAAGCAGATCAAGCTGCCGTGGGTGTCATTCGGATCCGATGCCGGATCGATGGCGCCCGAGCCGCCGTTCACCAAATCGTCCGCACACCCTCGTGCGTACGGAAACTTCGCCCGCCTTCTCGGTCATTACGTACGCGAGGAGAAGGTCATTTCGCTCGAGGAAGCGGTGCACAGGCTCTCGGGCCTGCCCGCCACGAACCTCGCGCTCGACGGACGCGGGTTCCTACGTGAAGGCATGTTTGCCGACGTCGTGGTCTTCGATCCGGCCCAGATTGGGGATCGCGCGACATTCGAGAAGCCGCACCAGTATGCTGTGGGAACGACCCACGTCTTCGTCAACGGCGTCCAGGTCCTCAAGGACGGCGAGCATACCGGCGCCAAACCAGGCCGGGCGGTCTGGGGCGCGGGGCGCAAGTAAGGCCGCGGATAACCAAGTAAGGCCACGGATAACACGGACTACACGGACAGAGATCAACGACGCAGCACTCCATGCGCACCGAACATCACTACTGGCATTCGCCGCGGCTCGGGCACGACATGGGTGTGGCGGTCTTCGGCCACTGGGGTCCGCCGCTGCTTGCATTTCCGACCAGCCATGGCGACGAATGGGAGCTCCAGCGCCACGGGATGACCGACGCGCTCGCGGAATTCATCGACGGGGGCCGCGTGAAGCTCTTCTGCGTCGGCTCGAACAACGACGAGTCGTTCCTCAACAGCAGCGCCCACCCGTTCCACCGGAGCTGGCGCCAGCGCCTGTTTGACGAGTACATCCGCGAAGAGGTCTTTCCGCTCATCTACGCGTCGTGCCAGACCGAAGACATCTCGATCGCCACGATGGGCGCGTCGCTTGGCGCCTATCACGCCGCGAACACGCTCTTCCGCTATCCGCACCGCGTCAAGCGGTGCTACGCGCTGTCAGGCGTGTACGACCTCAAGCGGTTCATGAACGGGTTGTACGACGACAACTTCTACTTCCACAACCCCGTGGACTACATGGCGAACCTCGACGATCCGTGGATCAGGGAGCAGCTCGCGAGCTGCGAGATCCGGCTCGCGACCGGATCGGGACCGTGGGAAGAGAGCCGGTTCTCGTACACGATGTCCGGCATCCTGGCGCAGAAGGGCATCCACCATCATCTGGACGACTGGGGCGCGCGCGGCGGACACGACTGGCCGTATTGGAAGGACGAGATGCGCGAGTATCTGTCGCGCTGGTAGGCGGTGCCCGCACACTCACGCGGCTCGCGGGCCGACGGTCAACGCACGAAGACCGCGAAGATTCCTAAAGACAGGCTAGCTTCGCGAACTTCGCAGCTTCGCGAACTTCGCGCGTGGCCGTCGGCCCGCGAGACCCGTGGAAAGTGCACGCTCAGCGGCCATGATACGCGCCGTCGACACGGTCGAACGGCGAGGGTGAATTCCACGCGGCAAGCGCCGCGGCGGCTTCGGCGCGCATCGCTGCCGGTCGGCTGACGTCGCCGGCAAACGCGGCGACGCGCGCGGCGGCGTCGTTCGTTCGAAGCCGGAGATTGGCGTTGATCGCGCGGCGGAGGAGCGGCTCGCTCGTGAATCGCCTCTCACCGAGCGCACGCGCCAACGCGGGCACCGCCGCCTCGATGCCTCCATCGTCGTTGACGGCCCGAGCGGCCTCGGTGACGACCTGCTCGTCGGCGTCCGAGAGAAAGCGCGCGACGTCGGGATGACGCATGCGCCTCAGCGCCACGATGGCGGCGATTCGCACGCCGCGCGAGCCGTGGCCGGACAGCGCGACGACCGGAGAGGCATCGCCAATTCGTGCAAGCGCGAGGCTTCCCGCATGCCTCAGGTTCGCGTCCCGGTCGTTGTTGTCGGCCAGCATGCCGATGAGGTCGGGGATGGCGGGTCTGTAGGCGAGCCGCCCGAGCGCCTCGGCAGCGAAGAATCGCGCGCGCGGCGAGCCGTCTTGTAGCAGCGGCCGCAGCGCATCTCCGGCCCGGACATCACGCACGTCTCCGATCAGCCGGGCGGCCTGCGCCCGGATCTCGGAATCGGGGTCGTCGAGAAGCTCGGTGAGGAGCACCGCATGCTGCGGGTCCTTCCGGGCCAGCTGCCCGATGCCCCAGATACCGTGGATTCGTGCGAGCTGGTGTTCCGCGCGGCGCGCGGCAAGACGGAGCGTCGTGATGTCGCCGCGCCGAACGAGCTCGAACTGGGCCTTCAGCCGCACCCGCATGTCCGCATGCTGCAGGAGCACACCGAGATCGGCCGCGGCGCGCGCGTCGAAACTCTGCCCGAGGAGCGACCGCACCTCGATTCGCGCGGCGCTCGAGGCTGCCGTGGGCGAATCCACCTTCCAGATCCGTCCCTCGTTCTTCGCCTCCCAGCCCCTCATCCAGTCAGCCAGATACAGCCCGCCATCCGGGCCGAACTTCAGGCCAACCGTCAGAATGCCCTGCACCAGGACCCTCTCGCTCTCGAGCGCGAACCCGGCCCCCTCGTTCCTCAGCCGAAAGGCGTAGATGCGGGCGTTGGGGGCCGACCCTTGAAAGCTGGACACGAAAAAATGTTTCCGCCACTCGTCGGACAGCGCGGTTCCGGGTTCGTAGGCCATCCCCGCCGGGCCGGCGTGATACGGCGCAATCGGGGGCGTGATGTGCGCGGCCTGCCCCTCGAAGCGGGGCTTGAACATCCCCTCGTCTACCCAGACGTTGTAGCGATTGTTGTCGGGATCGGTGTACTTGCCGTACTGCCAGTTCGTGCGCCAGCCGCTATCGGAGCCGTCCGTCAGGTAGACGAGGCGCTCGGTCTCTCCCGGATAGTCGCCGTCGTTGTCCGCGCTGATCAGATTGCCGTACTCGTCGAAGGCGAACTCCTGAAGGTTGCGGATACCGGTGGCAAACACCTCGAAGTCAGAACCATCAGGATTGGCGCGCAGCACGGCGCCCTGATTCGGAGACGACCATCGCCGGCCCGACTGATCGACGACGTCGAAGCCCATGTCGCCGACTTCCCAGTAGAGGCGGCCGTCAGGACCGAGCGCCACGCCCGAGATGCCATGGCCGCCGACGGCCGGATGCACGTTGTAGCCCTGGCTCACGACGGACCGCGATTGGATGAGGCCGTCGCCGTTCGGGTCGCGCAGTCGCCAGAGCGTCGGCGCCGCTCCGAAGAACAGGTCGCCGTTGTGATGGAGCAACCCGCCGGCGACGTCGTGCGTGGGATCCGCGTTGAAGCCTTCGAGGATGACGCGGGAGGAATCCGCGCGCCCGTCTCCATCCGAATCCTGAATGCGATACAGGCGTTCCTTGACTTCCGCCAGATCCCGCCAGTCGCGCGAACCATCCTTGTTGTGGTCTGGCAGCCATGGATTGTCGGCGCTTCGCTCAGGCGCCAGCTCGCGCCTGTAGAAGTTCTGCAGGTCCTCCACTGTCCGCAGCGTGTGCGCGACAGGGACCCACGACGGGTGCCCGCGGATGTCGAGCGGCAGACTGGCGCGGCTCGTGCTCGTCGCGTAGAGCGTACCGCGCTCGTCGAACGCGAGCGCGACCGGATCGGTCACCAGACCGTCGGGTGCCCACGCGGTCACGTCGAGCCCTGGAGCGATCTGAACGGAAAGGCTCTGGCGAGCCACCGTGGACAGTCGCGCCGCTTCCTCAGGCGTCAGTCGCACGGTCTGGCTTCGCCGGACTGCAGCTGGACGCTGTCCTTGCGTTGTCCACGCTTCAGCCAGCGCGACGGCGGTCACGAGGAGGCACAAGCACAAGATGCGGCGACGGTTCTCTCGACGCACGCGACATGCTAGCACGGGCGATTCCACGGGGCACGACTGGCCGATTGGAAGGACGAGCTGCGGGAGTATCTGTCGCGCTGGTAGGCGGTGCCCGCATACTCATGCGGCTCGCGGGCCGACGGCCAACGCACGAAGACCGCGAATCGGCGAAGCTCGCAAAGAATAGCCTGACCCGAGGAGTCTTCGTGGTCTTCGTGAATGCCGTCGTGGCCCGTGAGAACAGTTTGTAGGTGTGTGCGCTCAGCCCTTCGCCAGATCGAACGCGCCAACGAACGCGTCACGACCAGCCTCCGCTAAAGCTACGGCGGTCCGCCGGAGCCTTGGCGAAGGCGGATGATCACGATGGTACGATGGACACGATGTGTGAAAGTGAGTCACTCATCGTGATCATCGTGGCATCGTGATCATCGTGGAGAGACCGTCAGTCGTGGCGAGACGCGCATAGCAGGAACTACCGCTCAGCCCCTGGCCAGATCGAACTTCTCGAGCAGGTACTGCCCCTTCTCGATCACCTGATCGTCGTCTATCCAGACATCGCACTCGCGTGTGAGCACGTCGACATGTGTCTGTGATGTCCAGTCGGCGTGCGTCTGATTGCCGTAGGGATCGCCGAAGGCGATGTGGACGCCCGGCACTTTTTCGTCTTGAAGCAGAATCCCAATCATTTCACGGAGGCCGAGGTTGGTGCCGAACGCCAGCTCGCCGACGCGATCGCTGTTGCCGTCGGTGTGAGTGTAAGCCCAGAAATCTTCCTGGAGGTCGGCACGGCCGCATGTCGCCGACACAAGCCGGCCGCCCTCAATCTCGAGGACGAGCGGCGAGCTTTCGAGCGTGCCGTACTTGGCGTTGAAGTAGTCACCTGCCGTGCCGTCGCACACGAACGTGCCGTCGACCGAGGCAGGGGTCGTGAACGCTTCGCCGGCGGGAAGGTTCGACCAGTAGCGCGGGTTGATCAGGCCGCTCGTCTTGACCCACGCGAGCGACGGGTCGAACGACGCCGTGAAGTTCGTTCCTGCCGCCGTGCGCACTGTGAGCCGTCGCGCCCACGGCATGCGGTCGCACAACTGCTGGCTGAGCCGATCGACGCGATGGTAGTCGGCCCGCATGCCCTCGCACATGATGCGAGGCGTCACGCCGACCATGTGCGCGTAGCGGATCCGCCGGCGCTCGACGACGCCGACAATGGCGCGGCGCGCGGTCAATTCGCCTTCCTGGGGCTGAACACAGAGGATGCCGGCATCTGCACCCTCGAGTGAGGCGAGCACTTCGGGCGGCGCTTCCACGAGCGGACGCGCGGCCAGGGCTTCGATCGACAGGCACGTGGCAACCGCGCGGCGCTCGGTCAGCGCGCGGTCAAGGCTCGCCGCGACTTCGCCGCTCGCGCGATCGGCGATGAGCGTGACGCGCTCGCCCGGCTGAATCGCCAGGCAGGTATCGATGGCGTTGCGCGCGCCTGGCAGCAGATCGGGGGACGCGGGACCAAAAATCATCCCGGTTATTGTAGCCGGGCGCGCGCGCGAACGCTCGCGGCGCGCTCGCCTATGACGCGCACCGCGATGCCCGTCTCCCGCACCAGGAGCACGGAGCCGCGCACGAGCGAAGCGACGCCGACCGTGCCGGCGCCCACGGCCAGAACCTCGAAGAGAGTCACCGCACCAGCCACTCCCGACGGCGCCAGCACCGCACCAAGCAGCGCCGCGAGCGTGGACGAAGCGAAGCCGCCGAGGGCGAAGTAAAAGCTCTGCAGCACGTGCAGGAGCATCGTCGTCCGCGTTTCCGTAGCCGTCAGCTCCTCGAGTCGACGCTCGTATTCGGCCCGATCCGTTGCGCTCGAGGCGGGCGGGGCGTCGCCGGCTTCGAGCTGCCGCGCCAGATCGCGCGCCCGGTCGACCGCACGCGCCAGCCGGTTGCTCGTGCTCATCGCCAGCACTGATGCGGCGTTGGTCAGGATAGCGGGCGCGACGATCAGCGAGAAGGCAGCAAAGGGATTCCCCTGAGGATCCATGACGCGATTCTACTGCCTGGACAAAGACGGCAGGGGTTCCGCGCTAGGCCGGGCGCAACTCGAACACCGTCACTTCGGGTCGAACGTTGACGACGCGAAATCTTCAAGCGCCGGTCCCCAGGATGGAATCGATCCAAATGTCAATCTCTGACCAGACCGACGACGGCTGAAGCGATTGATTGTGTCCCATACCCTGCACGAGCAGCAGTCGCTTGCGGCCGCCGAGTGCATCGAATATCCGCTGCGAGTGGTCGGGTGGCGTTTCGTGGTCGAGCGCGCCGTGAATCAGCAGGACCGGTACGCTGATGCGCGGGGCAGAATCCTTCGGGCTGACGGCGTCGACGCGGAAGCGGCCCTGTTCTTCGGCGAGCGCCAATGATTGACGGATGGTCCTGGCCGTGAAGAACCACGGCGCCCGCTCTGCCGCAACGGTCCTGAGATCCGAGAACGACTCTGCGGCTATGACCGCGCTGATACGCGGGTCTTCGGCGGCCGCCTGAAGGGCCACAGCGCCTCCGAGTGAGCTGCCAATCACGATCACGGGACCGCTCTCGAGCGCGTCGAGCACGCGCCCGAGGTCGCGCTTCTCGTAGAAACCATACGTGCAGATCTCGCCGCCGGAGTCGCCGTGTGCCCGGCTGTCGTATGCCACGACGTCGAACCCGCGAGCCGAGAGGCGCAGCGCCGCTGACAATCCCGAGCCGCGATTGTCGGCAATTCCATGAAGGTAGACGACCGTGCCGCGGCGCGCGCCTCGGGCCGGAAACCTCCAGCCGGCCAATGCGACGTCCGCTCCGGCAAACGTCACCTGTGGATAGGTCCCGCGCAGCCTCGCATCCAGCACGCGCCTGGCTGGATGGAGGAGCCCGTTGGCCCCAGCCGCGTGCAGACCGCCACATCCCGGGGTTGCAACGATCCCGGACAATGCGGCGGCAAAAGCGACCGCGGTCTTCAGTGTTACGTCAGGCATGGTCAATCTACTTCCTAGATACGGACCCGGCGCCTGAAACGATCTGAGGGGGGCGTGAAGAAGACTGAGAAGAGAAGGGGTACGAAGTGAAGCTGGGCGAGCGCGCCGCCGCCGGCCAGAAAGTCTGAGTCCGATGATCGATCGGATAATGGCGTCAGTCCCTCACCGACCCACCATGCCGACAATCGATACTACGGGTGCATCGCTGCTCTACTCTCGCGCCGGAACCGGACCACCCGTTCTCTTGATTCAGGGCGTCGGCGTCGTCGGGAACGGGTGGTCGCCTCAGGTCGATGGACTCAAAGACCGGTTCGCCATGGTGTCGTTCGACAACCGGGGGATCGGCGCGAGCGTCAGCCGCGATGGGCGGCTGACCATCGAAGACATGGCGACCGACGCTCTTGCGATCGTCGATTCGCTCGGTCTCGACCGCTTCCACGTGGCCGGCCATTCGATGGGCGGCGTCATCGCGCAGGAGGTGGCGTTGAGAGCGCCGGAGCGGATCAAGAGCCTCGCGTTCCTGTGCACGTTCGCGAAGGGAAAGGACGGCTCGAAGGTCACGCTTCCGATGCTCGCCACCGCGCTGCGCATGCGAATCGGCACGCGCGTCATGCGACGCAACGCCTTCCTCGAACTGATCATGCCTGCTCGATACCTGCAGGAGACCGATCGGCCCGCACTCGCCGCGCGGCTGGGACCTCTCTTCGGCCACGACCTCGCCGATCAACCGCCGATCGTCATGAAACAGCTGGGCGCGATGTCGAAGTATGACGCGGGGGCACGCCTTGCAGGACTCGGGTCGATCCCCACGCTCGTCGTGTCGGCCGCCGAGGACCGCATCGCACCGCCGTCGACCGGACGGGCGCTGGCTGCGGCGATTCCCGGTTCAAAGTACGTGGAAATCGCGGACGCCGGACACGGGCTGCCGATCCATCGCGCCGCCGAGACCAACGCGCTCCTCGCCGAACACTGGACGCGGGCGGAACGCCTGCCGGGGTGATCTGTCCGCTCGCGGATGTGATCCGCGCGATCCGCGTCCCGTGCATGAGATCCGCGTAATCCGCGTCCCGTGGAATGCGATCCGCGACTAACAGCCTTACTCGGTCTCGACGCTCAGGCCGCCGACCATTCCAGCGACGGCGTTATACATCACCGCGGTGATTGCCCCGCCGATGGCGCCGAAGACACCGTAGCAGATCGGGAGAAGGATGACGGCGCCGATGCCAAAAAGTCCGCCCGCCCAGCCTGGCAAGGGACTGTCGCTCGCCGCGCTCATCCCTGCGCCGCCTACGGCGATAAGCGCCACGATTACGCCGAAGATAAATCCCCACAGGGCGTACAGGGCCGCGAGAATCCTGGCCAAGGACCCGACGCCGATGTGACGAATGACCATGCTGGCTCCTTTTGAAGGTTGGCGGGACGAGAAAGGTGCCGACACGATAGCAGAAGCGCACAAAAAAGGCGCCCGGACAAGTCCGGGCGCCTTGACATGTTTCACGGTGGTCTGACCCTGGTCTGACCCCGGTCTGACCCTACTTGATGAACAGCATCTCCCGGTAGGTCGGCAACGGCCAGACCCCGTGCGGCACGATCTGCTCGAGCGCGTCCCCGGTGTCCCGAAGCGAGATCATGGCTGTGACAACCTTGTCGCGGAAGAACTTCGCGTGCTTTTCGATGGCGCCGTCGCCCTCGTGCTCGAGCAGCTCCTGCAGCTTGTCGGTCTTCTGCTTGAACTCGTCGCTCAGCTTGACAAGCTGATCGAGCGTCTTCTTTCCTTCCTTGGAGACACTGCCCGCCGCCTTGACCGCTGCCACGCTTTCGGCCACCTGACCTTGATACTTATAGGCCGCCGGCAGGATGTAGCGGTTGCCCATGAGGACCATCAGCTGTCCCTCGATGTTGATGGTCTTGATGTACTGCTCGAGCGAGATCTCGTAGCGCGCCTTCAGTTCGCGCGCGTTGAGGACGCCGTACTTCTCGAAGGCCTTGACGACGTCGGGCTTGAGGACTTCGCCAAAAGCATCGACCGAGGTCTTGTGGTTGAGGAGCCCGCGCTTGGCCGCCTCTTTCTGCCACGAGTCCGCGTAGTTGTTGCCATTGAAGATGATCTGTTTGTTCTCCTTGATGAGTTTCGTCAGCAGATCCTTGACCGCCACCTGCAGCTTCTTGCCACCCTTGAGGCTCTTCTCGAGCTCGCTCGCGCAGTAGTCGAGCGACTCGGCGACGGCCACGTTGAGCGCGACGTTGGGCATCGCGATGCTCTGGTTGGCCGACACGGCGCGGAACTCGAACTTGTTGCCAGTGAACGCGAACGGGCTGGTCCGGTTGCGGTCGCCGGCGTCGCGCGGAAGCTTCGGCAGGACGCCAACCCCGGTGTCGAGGATGCCGCCGGACTTGTGAGTCTTGGCGCTGCCAGCCTTCTCGATCTGCTCGAAGATGTCGGTCAGCTGATCGCCTAGGAAGATCGAGATGATCGCCGGCGGCGCTTCGTTCGCGCCGAGCCGATGGTCGTTCCCGGCGCTGGCAATCGAATAGCGGAGCAGCCCCTGAAACTTGTTGACGGCGCGGAGGACGGCGCCGCAAAAGACGAGGAACTGCACGTTCTCGTGCGGTGCGTCGCCCGGGTTGAGCAGGTTGCTGCCATGGTCGTCGCTCATGCTCCAGTTGAGGTGCTTGCCGGAGCCGTTGACGCCGGCGAACGGCTTCTCGTGGAGCAGGCACGCGAGGCCGAAGTTCGGCGCCAGCCGACGCATCGTCTCCATCGTCATCATCTGATGGTCGGTGGCGACGTTCGCGTTCTCGAAGATCGGCGCGACTTCGTACTGGCTCGGCGCGACCTCGTTGTGGCGCGTCTTGACCGGCACGCCAACCTTGTAGAGCTCGCGCTCGACTTCCATCATGAACGAGAGGACGCGCTCGGGGATCGCGCCGAAGTACCTGATCTTCGAGCTCCTGACCCTTCGGCGGCTTGGCGCCGAAGAGCGTCCGCCCGGCATTGATGAGGTCCGGCCGCGAGAAGTAGAACTGTCGATCGATGAGGAAATACTCCTGCTCGGGACCGCAGGTCGTCACGACGCGCTGTGCCTTCGAGCCGAAGAGCTTCAGGATCCGGACGGCCTGCTTCGAGAGCGCATCCATCGACCGGAGGAGCGGCGTCTTCTTGTCGAGCGCTTCACCGGTCCAGCTGACAAACGCCGTGGGAATCACGAGCGTGGTGCCGCCGGGCGTGACGAGGAGCCAAGGCGGGCTGGTCGGGTCCCATGCCGTGTAGCCGCGCGCCTCAAACGTTGACCGCATGCCGCCCGATGGAAAACTCGAGGCATCGGGCTCGCCCTTGATCAGTTCCTTGCCACCGAACTCGGCAACCGCGCGGCCGTCTGGGGTGGGCGACAAAAACGAGTCGTGTTTCTCGGCGGTGATGCCGGTGAGCGGCTGGAACCAGTGCGTGTAGTGCGTGGCGCCGTGCTCGACGGCCCAATCCTTGAGCGCGCTGGCGACGATGTCGGCGACCGCGGCCTCAATCGGCTCGCCCTGGGCCACCGCACGCCGCAGCGCGCGATACACGTCCTTGGGTAAACGGGCGCGCTGCGCCTCCTCATTGAAGGTCAGTGAGCCGAATTCCTCGCTCGCCTTGCGCTGTCCCGACTTTGCATGCGTCCAGCTGCTGATGCTCGGGATGCGATCACTCGCCGATGCCGTAGCCATGGAAGTAGATCCTTTCGTCCTGCGTATGACACGAGATAAAGCGGAGAGGCACGAGATGCGTGGCCGCCTTTGAAGGCTCTGATTATGGTCGGTGCGGTCAACACCTGCAAGATGTCGAGCCTACAAACTTGTACCTAGTGGCGGTTTCTGGCGGAAAACGGCGAGAAATTTTCTTTTGAATGCCGTATACAATGTTAGTGATATGAAACCGTTTCCCTATGGATCGATTCTGGGAGAGTTCGAGCAGCTCGTGCTCCTGGCGCTGCTGCGGCTCGGCAACGGCGCCTTCGGCGCCGCCATTCATCGCGAGATCCTGACGCGCACGGCCCGCGATCTGCCCGCCGCCGCGGTCTACGTCACGCTCGATCGCCTCGAGGCCAAAAAGATGGTCGTGTCCTACGTCGGCACGCCAACGGCTGAACGCGGCGGCCGACGACGGAAGCATTACCTCCTCGACACCGCCGGGCAGCGCGCGCTCGTCCGCGCCTACTGCACCTTCAGCATGATGACCGCCGGCCTGCAGGAAGAGCTCGACGACTTGACGGTGCGCATGTGGCCCGGCGCCGCGGTAAAGACCACACCTCGGCGCATTGGCTGGTGAGGGAGTGCCTGGCAATCATTCCGGCCGCACGACAACCGAACTAACGTTGAGCCCCAGGAAGTTGCTCGACGGCCCTGTGCCGAGGTAGAGCGGCGCCTCCGGGTTGCGGAAGCGGAACTCGACGTTGAGATCGCGGCGGCCGGCGGTCAGCGCCGCCGGGACGCGCGCCTCCCAGCGCGAGGCGGGTCGAAACGCGTAACGAAGCGTCCACTGGTCAACAGGCTGACCGTTGACGAACACGTCAACGTGCAGGCGAGGGGGCTGTGGAACGACAAACGCCGCGGCCTCGACGGTCAGGACGAGCGGTGCTGAAGGCGCGACGGGGTCAAGTCCCAACCGGAGCATCGCCAGCGGACCTTCGGTCCACGTGCCATTGCTGAGCGATGTGCCCCACCCGAAGGTCATGTACTTGCGGCCGGTCCCTTTTTCCTTGAAATCTAGCACCTCTCCCATGGCGTAAGCAGGCGCCGGCGGCGCCGCGGCCGAGGGTACGGTATCGGGCGATGTGACCGGTGTGCAGAGATTGAATCCGTCCGCGATCTCGCAACGATGCGAACGCATCCCCGACAGAGCCCATACCGTCTTGACGCCATCGGTCACGACGTATGCCGATCGCGCATCGAGCGTGCCCGCGAGTTGCGTCCGGAGAAGATTGACGCAGTGAGCGAGCAATTCAGGCTTGGTGTAGCGGGCCGCGTAGTAACTGTTCGTCCGCATCCGCTCGGCCGCGACGAGCTTGCCGAAGGTCACGAAGCTGTAGACTTCGCCCGGCCCGGTATACGGGCCGCACTGGTAGGCCGGCATCAGGATGAGGTCGTCGTACTTGCGCCCGAGTCCCGCCCAGGCCGGCGATCGCAGTCCATTCTCGAACCGCTGATCGAGCGTCGCTCGAACCTTGGTCCTGAGCGGTTGCAGATCGGCGAACTGCACCACCAGCGCGATAGCGAGGATGGCGGCCGCGTACGGCGCTTTCCACGCCCGGAACGTCAACGAGAGCGCGGCCGCAACCATCAAGTAGTACGCCGGCCAGAACATCCGGCCTGAGGCGCGCAGACCGTGGAGCGCCCCGACCACCGCTGCTGGCAACTGGATTTCGAAGAGCGTCGACGCGCCCAGCGAGACCGTCGCGGACGCCGCGAGCGCCGTGCAGACGAGTGCGAGGCCGACAAGCGGCAGCAGGCGCCGGTCTCCCAGAGAGAGCACGGCCTGCGGCCGGCGCGCGAAGCTGAGGACCAGGAGGGCGAGAATGCCCAGACCCAGGTAGTTGTAACCTTCGACCTGCGCGGGGTGAATGACGGGGAGCGCTGGCAACAGGATGGAGCCGTACACCATGGGGTTGACCAGCGAGTTGAGGTTCAGCGAGAAGAGGCCGTACCCGGGCGCCCAGTAAGTGGATGAATCCCGCGCGACCAAAACTCCGATCGACAACAGGCTCACGTAAAGCACACCCAGGGTCAGTACGGCCAGTACCCCTGCGAACGGCCAGCGGCAGCGCCGCTCCAACCACAGGCGCGCGATCGCGGTCAGCGTCAGGAGAAAACACATCGCCGCTACGTACGGCGTGACCGCCGCTGCGAGCGCCAGCACGCCCCAGAATCGCGCGAGCCACCGCACGGGCCCCGAACCGGGATCGCGGAAGTAGCTGTCGAGCGCCGCGAGGACGAGCCAGTGGCTCAGAAGCGCCGTGTGTCCGAACGCTCGCCAGGTGAGCGGCGCCGACAGCACAAAGAACACGCCTCCGAGAAGAATGAACGTGGGATTCGAAGGGAAGAGCCGCCGGCAGAGGCTGAGCCCAAAGTACAGACTGGAGCACGAAGCACAAGGCGGAGTACAGGCCGAGATACTGAAACGGTTCCGGAAGCAGCGGGCTCAGCGGACGGAGCAGGATGGCCACGAGCGGAATGGCGTCGAGCAACGCAATCGACGTTCCCACCGGATAGCCCACGCGATCGGTCCACGCCAACGGAAAACTCAGGTGGGTGTCGTGCCGGTACAACTCCCAGCCGACATAGTAGGTGGCGTTGTCCCCAAACACCCACGCGGTGTTCGTGGGGTTGATCGGTTCCCACCCGAAGAGCAGGAGCGTGTTGGCCAGACCGAGCGCAATCGACAACGCCGCCAAGCCGGGGCGGCTCGTCACCAACTGCCGCAGGCAATCCGTTGTGCTCGTGACCGGCACCATCGAGTTCGAACGATTCTAGTGTCCCGGACACGAGCTTCCAACTTCCAACTGCCAACCTCCAACTTTGCACTTCCCGCTTCCCGCTTCCCACTTCCTACTTCGCACTTCCCACTTCCTACTTCGAACTTCGAACTTCGCGCTTCAGACTTCGAGACTTCACGCTTCGCACTTCAGACTTACTTCGGACTTCCACTTCATACTTCGCACTTCACACTTCCACACTTCAGACTTCCAACGTCAGACTTCAAACTTTCTTCGCGTAAGGCACAATATTGTCCCACTCGTCGGCGCTCGAGCGCGCGACAACCGCAACAACCGGCGCCGAGTCACTGAGGTTATAGACCTCGTGCGGAACGCCAGGCTCGATGAAGATGAAGTCCCCGGCGGTGTGCTCGACCCGATGCACCAGCCCCTCGCCGTAGTCGTGGCGCACGCGGCCCTCGAGGATGTAGAGCATCACCTCGAAACCCACGTGAATGTGCGCGCCGGCGATGCCTCCCGGCGGAATGACCGCGACATTCATCGACAGGGCGTGCGCACCGACGTTCTTGCCTGACATGCCCAGCTTGTACTCGATGCCGTTCCACTGACGGCACACGCCGCTGCCGCGGATCCAGGCCAGGCCTGCGTGACGTTCAACGGGCGGGGGGGTCTCCATGCGTTGACTATACTGTCGGTGGCTCCCGTTGGAGGCGAGTACAATCAGAAAGTTTGAAGTCTGACGTTGGAAGTCTGAAGTGAGGAAGTTCGAAGCGCGAAGTAGGAAGTGGAAGTCCGAAGTAAGTCTGAAGTGGGAAGTGGGAAGTGGGAAGTCCGAAGTAGTAAGTCCGAAGTGCGCCGTCTGAAGCCCAAAGCCTAGAGCCTGAAGCCTGACAAGAATCACGTGAGACGCCCGTCGCGATCGTGACCCGTAAGTGGTACGCATGAGGGAGTCAGGGAGCTGACGCAATCAGAAGGATCCTGCACATCGACATGGACGCGTTCTACGCGTCCGTGGAGCAGCGCGACAACCCGTCGCTGCGCGGACGGCCGGTTGCGGTCGGCGGCGATCCGTCGCAGCGCGGAGTCGTCGCGGCGGCGAGCTACGAGGCGCGCGCGTTCGGGGTACGCTCGGCGATCCCGATGGCTCGCGCCGTCAGGCTCTGTCCGTCGCTCGTCATCGTGCGGCCGGACTTCGCGCGATACAAGTCGGCGTCTCAGGCGGTCTTCCAGCTGTTTCGGGCGGTCACGCCGCTCGTCGAGCCGTTGTCGCTCGACGAGGCGTATCTCGATGTGACCGAGAACGCGTGGGACGAACCTCTGGGCCGCGTCGTGGCGCAGCGGCTCAAGGCCCAGATTCGCGAGTCGATCGGCCTCACCGCGTCGGCCGGTGTCGCACCTAACAAGTTCCTTGCGAAGATCGCATCAGCGTGGAAGAAGCCCGACGGACTGACCGTCATCCCGCCGGAACGCGTTGAACACTTCCTGCAGCGGCTGCCAGTCGATGCGTTGTGGGGTGTCGGGCCCGTCACGGCGGGACGTCTCCGCGAGCGCGGAATCGAGCGCCTCGTGGACGTGCGCACGGCAGACGAGGCGGCGCTGCGCGACGCCGTGGGCAGCCAGACGGAGTGGCTCCGGCAGCTCGCGGCGGGCGTCGACGATCGTCCGGTGGTACCCAACCGCGCCGCGAAATCATGCGGCAGCGAGAACACCTTCTCGCAGGACCTCACCAGCGTCAGCGAGATTCGATCGGCGATCGACGAGATGGCGCGCGACGATGCGGCGTGGCTGGAGCGGAAGTTGCTGCTGTGCAGAACCGTGACCATCAAGGTGAGGTACTCCGACTTCACGACCATCACGCGCAGCAACAGCCAGCTGCCGGCCACGCGCAATCCTGACCTGCTTGCCGCGCGCGCGTGCGCGCTGCTCGATCGGACCGAAGCCGGTCAGCGCCCCGTTCGTCTGCTCGGCGTGAGCGTGCACAACCTCGTCGACCCGAGCGAACCGCCGGACGGCGCGGCGCTGCCTTTTGCCGAGGAACTTTGAGGCGCCGTTCAGCGCCCCAAGCCGACCGCCATGCCTGACATCCTCGACCTCGCGTCGCTCGTCGCCCGTGTGGCGGCCGGCGATCGGCATGCCGAAGGCGAGATCGTCGAGCATTTCGCGCCGCGTGTCCGCGCCATGGCAGTCGTGCGTACCCGTGACCGCGACCTTGCCAGGGACCTCGCGCAGGAGACACTCCTCGCCGTCCTGCAGGCGCTGCGCAAAGGGCAGGTCCGCGAGCGCGATCGCATCGAGGGGTTCGTCGCGGGCGTAGCACGCAACGTCATCAACAACTACAAGCGCCGCAGCCTCAAACATCCCGAATCGCCGCTCGACGACGACACGCCGGCCATCGCTGTCGAAGACGACCGGGACGGACCCGAGCGGCGGCGGCAGATGGCCCGGGCGCTGTCGACCTTGAGCCCGCCAGACCGGCAGGTGCTGCTGCTGACCTTGGTCGAGGGCCTCAAACCGGGCCAGATCGCCGCGAAAATCGGGGTTTCTGCGGATGTAGCCCGAACCCGTAAGTCACGCGCGCTCAAGCGGATCCTCGAGGTGCTCGAACACCAGTCACGGAACGCTCCTGACGGCCACTTACTGTAGACAGGTGATGGTCATGACGCCATGCGACAAGGGATCGGACGCAGCTGAGCGGTACGTTGCCGCGTCAATGGACGATGAGGAGCGAACGAGCTTCGAGGATCACTTCTTCGCTTGCGATGTGTGCTTCCGTACCGTGCAGGCTCTCGAGGACGCGCGGATCGTTCTGGCGGAGGGCGAGACGGAACAGCAAGTCGGAAGCGCGATGCACACATCTGCACGCGGGCTACCGCTGCGCTGGATGGCGGCTGCTGCGACGCTGGTCACCACGCTGGGGCTGAGCGCCATGGTCTGGCGTAGGCCGCCAGCAGACGTGCCGACCGCGATCCCCACGACTGCCGCGGCGCCTCAGCCTGTAGCGTCGGCGCCGTCAGGCCAGGCTCCAGCATCGATTCCGGCTGCGACTCCCACTCCACCGAGCACGCCAGGCAGGCTCGAACGGTGGGCAGCGGTAGTCCCACCACAGTATGTGGCGCTCACGACGCGATCGGGACCAGACCAGGAGTCAGACCCGAACAGCCGGGCCTTCGATGAGGCGATGACCCACTACTCGGCGGGACGCCATCGGCAGGCGGCCGACGGTCTTCAAGTGTTGGCGGACCGCGCGCCGGCGGCGGCGCACGTCCACTTCTTTCTCGGCATCTCGGCGCTGATGAGCGGCAACGTGGCGCGGGCGCGAGGCGCGCTCCAGCGCAGCGCCGACGCCGGCGTGAGCCCGTACTCGGACGAGGCGCACTTCTATCTCGCCAAGGTTGCGCTGCGCGCAGGCGACTTGACGACCGCGGCGCGGGAGCTCGAAATTGCCGTCGACCGCGAGGCCGGCCCCGACGGCGACGCGGCGCGACTGCTGGCGGAGCTCAAACGAGTGGGGGGGAAATAGGTTCACCCCCCTGAACCCTTTGAACTCCCTTCTTAGGGCTGCCCCACGAGCACATACCCGGCCCAGAGGCGAGGCGACTCGGGAAGCGTGACCCCTCCGGTCTGGATCTTTCCGGCCCGCAGCGCGCGCAGTACGGCCAGCTGTGCCTGCCGCAGCGCGCGGCTCTTTCCCGCCCGGTTTCCCCCGTTCGCGGCTCCGGTTCCGGCCCACGCACGGTAGAACTCCGTCATCACCTCGAAGCTCGTTTGATCGGGCACGTCCCACATGGTCGCGACGACCGACGAAGCGCCTGCAGCAAGGAAGCCGCGCGTGAACCCGATGACGCCGTCGCCCATGATGGGTCCGAGCGCGGTGCGGCAGCCGCTCAACACGATGAGATCGGCGTCGAGCGCGAGGTCGTAGGTTTCAGTCGCGGTGAGACGGCCGTCGGTGCGCGCGTCCTCCGATTGACCCGGCGGCATGCTGCCCCCGGCAAGCGCAAGATACGAGGACAGGCGCTCCTCGTTCTGAACGATTCCGTGCGTGGCGAAGTGCAGCAGCGATTTGCCGGGGAGGCTCTCGCGCACCCGTGCCTCCGTGGCGGCGGGGCCTGACAGAACCGTGGCGCGGGCGCCCAGCAGTCCAGCGATGCTCGCGACCTCACGCCCCGCCCAGGGCAGCGCCGGCAGCGCGAGGACGCCGTCGCGGGCGTCATCCGGACTGGGGTCGCCGACGAGAAGCGCCGACGCCAGCCGGCCGCGTGCCGCGACCGGTAAAGACGTGTACGACAGCGCGCCGATCGCCGGAACGTAGTGGAGGTCGTACGACTCGATGAGGTAGCGATCCGACGCGTCGCGGAGCGCGGCGAACGGCAGACCGAACAGCGGGCCATGCGGAACGATCGTGAGCCGGCTGCCGGGGACCGACGGCAGATGCGCGCGCACCGGATCGAGGAGCAGCCGATAGAGCGCGCGCCAGGGCCGGGCGCCACGCCCCGCTCCAACCAGGAGGCCGGCCGGGGCCTGTCCGCTGCCGGTCGCATCCCGCACCATCGAGACGAGCTCGGCGGCGGTCACCTGGATCCGCGCCGACGCGAGTCGGCCGTCCGGCCTCACGACCCAGACGAACGTCTCGATGTCGCTTACCCAGAAGGCGACGATGGTCGAGCGGAGGCGGGTGGCCGCCGCGACAATCTGAGAAAAGGTCGCCGGCGATGCGCCGATGCGATTGGCGCCGGTGCTCGTCTCAGCAGGCTCATTGGCGCGCTGCCGGCTCGCAAGGAGATCGAGGAACGCGCGCGCCCGGGCACGCTCGGCGGTTTCGATCGCTTCGCGGGTCCGGCCCTGCGCCTGGAGAAGAGAAATGCTCGACGCATACACCCACTGGTAGCGCTGACCGAATCCGCGCTTGAGGAAGTCGTCGGCGATGGTGTGGACTCGCAGGTCCTCGACGGCAGCAAGCGCGCCCTGTAGATCGGTCGTGGCCGCATCGAAGCGGCCGAGCGCCTGGAGCGCCCACGCGCGCGACGCCAGCACCATTGCAATCTCGTCGGGCGGCAGTCCTTTCGACAGGGCAACCGCCCGCTCCGCCGTTGCGAGCGCGCGCGTCTTGAGGCCCAGCCCGACGTAGGCGCTCGTGAGCTGCACCAGCCGCAAAATCCTGTTTTCGGATATCGGCGTCGCCAGCGTCGCTTCGAGCGCAGTGGCGGCCTCCTGGTAGCGGCCGAGGGCGTTGTAAATCCCCGCGATGTTCCCGCGCAGGAATTCGACGCTGCGATCCGAGCGGAGGGCAAGAGCGAGGTCGAGCGCCTCGTTCAGCCGCGCAAGCGCCTCCTCTTGCCGACCCATGTATCCGTACGTGACGGCAATAGCGTTGAGCGACTGTACGGCCGCCAACCGATCGCCTGCCGCCTGCTGAAGTTCCAGGGCGCGCTTGTATTGCTCGAGCGCGAGGTCGAGGCGGCCGTGGGCCCGATACACCCGTCCGAGGCTCACGTAGGTGCGTCCGAGACGGCTCGAATCACCGACCTCCTTGAAACAGGCGGCTGCTTCGGTGATCGTGCGAAACGCGGCATCGTACCGCCCGGACACAAACTGTTCGTCGCCCCACTGGTGAAGCAGGTTGCACTCGGAGTTGCGCGAACCCGGCGTGGATCGCACGAACGCCAGCGCTTCGGCACGCAGGCGATCTTTTTCTGGACTCGCTGCGAGGGCGTAGGCGAGGTTCTCGTAGACGTCTCGCAGCAGCTCGGCATTGCCGATCGTCCGCGCAAGGCCGAGCGCACGCTGCAGTGGCGCTACCGCTTCGCTCGATCGACCGCTCGAGATGAAGGCGTACCCGAGTTGGGTCAGCGATTGCGCCTCGCCCAGCGCGACGCCGAACTGGCGGAACACCGCGGCCGCCTCATCAAGTTTCTGTCGGGCCTCGTCGTACCTGAGGGCGAAGGTGTCGGCGAGCGCGAGGCGGCGCAACGCCTCGGCCCGTTCGAGCACGCAGCCGTCCGCGGTCGCCTGATCGAAGGCCTGCCGCAAAAGGTCGAGGCCCACGGCGGCGTCGCGGGCGCGGAAGGCGTCGGCCGAGCGCGCCAGCCGATCGTCGAGCGCGGCGCGTGACGAACAGGCCGGCGGCTGCAGCGGCAGCTCGGAGGCGCTGACCGAAAGAACGAGAGTGAAAAAGAGATTGAGGACGAGGGTGAGAGTGACGGATAGGACGGCGCCGACTGACTCGAGCGCCGTCCGAATCACGTCCTACTCGTGTGAAGCGTCGGTGCGCGTTCGACTGCGGGTGGAACGCGGCCTCGCCGGCTTGCGCGGCTTCGCGGGTGCGTCATGATCGTGCCGTGCCGCTGACCCTTGAGCGGGCTTCCGCGCCGGGCGCGCCTCGCCGGCGGGCCGGGCGGTCTTCGCCGCGCGCGGCCGGCGGCGTGCCGGCTTCTCTGGCGCCGCCGTCGCCTCCTCGGCGTCGAGTACCTGCGGGACCTCGCGCTCCCGGAGGACGTCCCCCTCGACGACGTCCGGCTCGCCGGACGTCTCCGATGGGGGAATCCAGCCCTGGTCGAACGACTCGACTGATTCGACTCGCTCGGCCACGTTGCCGTTGACGTCACCGACATCGTGCTCGAACGCGCCGTCGCGCTGGGCATCGCCGGCTGGCGGCGTCAGCGTGCCTGGGAAGATCCGCATCCCGCCCTGACGATCGCGTTCGATTCGCAGCAGCCCGTCGCGCTGGCACGCGCGCATGAGATCGCCGAGCGTCTCGAACCCGTACTTGCGCTCGTCGAACGTCGCGTCGACGGCGCGAAGGTACTGCTTCAACTGGCGGATGTACATCGGCCAGCGCGGAGGACGCTGCGCGCTCTGGAACAGGCGGCGGATCTCACGGATGCCGTCTGCGGCCCGGCCGGTGCCATTGGTTGGCACGACCGTGTCACGAGCCGACTCCGCGGACGGCTGCCCCTCACGTGGCGACGCCTCGCTGAGCGGCGCTGCACCTGTCGAAGGAGAGCTCACCGGCACCGTATCGCTCAACTCGACGAGGACGTTGCGTCCGGCTTCGCGCAGGACGACGTGACCCGCCGCGGCGAGCTTCTGCGCGAAATCACGGAAGCTGCCCGCGCCGTAGGTGCGCTCGGAGAACGTCGAGTCGAGCTGCAGCAGCGTGCTCTTGAGGAGACCGAGCTGCGGCGTGACCTCACGATCGGTCAGCACCTTGAGAGCGCGGCGCACGAGCGGCAACACCTGATCGAGCGGCGCCTGCTGCGTCGACGACGGCGCGCTCTTCTGGCCGCGATCGTGGAAACGGCGCGAGCTGACGAGATTCTCGTAGGCGATGAACTCGTGGCAGTTGCGCTGCATCACCAGGCTGGTGAAGGCACGTCCGCCAACCACGAAGATCTGCTTGTCGTACTGCTTGAGCTTCTCGACCAGGCTGATGAAATCGCTGTCGCCGCCAACAACCACGTAGGCGTTGATGTGGCTGTGGGTGAACGCCATCTCGAGGGCGTCGAGCGCGAGGTTGATGTCGGCGCCGTTCTTGTCGCCGCCCGGCGTCAGGTTGCGCTGGACGAGCTTGGTGGCGTGCTGCGTCAACGACCGGCTGTAGTCCCCGGCGCGCGTCCAGTCGCCATAGGCAATCTTGGATACGACGTCGCCGCGTTCCTTGAGCGCTTCGAGGACGACCCCGATGTCGAACTGCACGCCGAGCGTGCTTTTGACCCCGATTTCAATGTTGTCGAAGTCGATAAAAACTGCAATCTTCAGTCGTGTGTCGGCCAAAACCTTCCAAATTCCCTTCTTACTGATTACTTGATGGACCATTCGCCCGGCCACCTGGCTCAGAGGCGGGCCCGAGCCTGTCGAGGGGGGCCGCGCCTCAGAGCGTGGCGCTGCGGGGCCCCTCTATTATGGTCCGAATCGGGGCTTTGTCGCCCTCTGTATGGAAAACGACACGAAGCCTTGGTCCCCGGCAGAGCTTTCAACGCGCGGCCATCATCAGGCCCCAGACAACCGTTGGAAACGCATGGAGAACGAGCCTGTCCACCGAGGTGCTCACGTACCACGCCAGGTCGTGCGAAGGCGTCACGATGTAGTAGACCGCGTAGATTCCAACCAGGAGCACCATCGACACGAGCCCGGCGGCCGCCGCGGCGCCAGGAGGCCTGAGGCCGGCAGCGAGGACACAGACGCACAGAATCGGTAACACGCCGATCGTTGTGCCGCCGCCGAGCCACACCTCACGGGCGATGGCACCCACGACGAATCGAATGCGATCGACGTCTGTTACCAGCGTGAGCGCGGCAGGAATGCTGAAGGCCTTCTCGAGGTCGCTCGTTGGCGAAAAGCGCCACTTGAAGACGACGAGCGCAACGATGGCGATGGCCGATCCGGCGACGAGCCACGCAAGCGATCGTGCACGCGCCGGCCCATGCGTCCGCAATCGCCAGGCGGTGCAGACACTCAGGAACAGAAGCATGAAGACGAGTCCTTCGTTCTTCGTCCACGCGGCCAGTCCCGCCGATATGCCCGCCAGGAGCCACCAGAGGGGCCGGTCGCTTACCGTCGCGCGACCCAACATCAGGAATGAGGCAAGAATGTAGCAGCCGAGCGGGACGTCGGCGCATTGTGACGGCGCCCATTTCAGGAACGTCGGTGATGCCAGGATGGCGGCGGCAGTCATGAGGCCGTGAGCCGGCGTTCGCGCGCGACCAACCGACAGCGCCGCGGCAGCCACGGTGGCGCTCGCGAAGATCGCGCCGATGAATATCGGGACGAGGACCGTCTCTTCGCCGACGAAGGTCCACGCGCGAGACACCGAGAGCGGCAGCAGCAGCGGATAGTCGGGATGGGAATACGACAGCTGATCGGCGAACGTGTCGGTCCACTGTGCCGGGCCGCTTCTGAAAAGAAAGCGGGCGCGGAGGTTCCAAATCGCCCAGGCATCCCAGCCCGCGTGCGGGAAGACGCGGCTGGTCGCGGCGAAGGACGTCACGGCTAGAAGGCTCGTCGCCGCGAACGCGGCGATCGCAGCCCACGTCAGGATTCGCGCTGCAGGCGCAGCGTCACCGTCCGCTTGACGTGAGGCGGCAGGCTCCGCCCGCACGAGAAAGACCAGCCCGATGGCCGAAGCCCAAACCGCGGCATCCAGAATCACCATGGTCGAGCGTGACACCGCCGGAACCTGTAAGAATGCCCACCAGGTAATCGAGGACAGACCCACGCCCAGAGGCGCGGCAATCGGCAACTGCGTGAGCCACGCGCGCCTTCCTTCCGAGGCTCGTGCCAGAAAGATGAGGCACGCCAGCACCGGAAGAACCACGAGTGCGGGTGGCGGGGTCATCGGATGACGCGACGGTACACCGACAGCTCATCGCGGAACGATCGCATCAGCTCGAAGGCAGGATCGTCACGAAGAGGTGAGCCTGTCGATGGCGTGCCCGACACGATTACGAAGGCCTTGTCCGTCGACTCCTCGAGCAGACGAGGCGCGAGCGAGGTACCTGGAGCCAATAGTGCGACATGGCGCGATCGACCGGCGTGCCCGGTCCCGTATACGTCAACCCCACCGTGCCGCCGGACGGCAGGTAGGCCAGCAGTTGACGATACTCAGCGTCCCGCACGAGGTCGGGGGCAGACTTGTGTTCGTTGCGCAGCCGGTGCCACCAGCGCACGTGCAGTTCGGCCGATCGCCACGAATCCAGAACAGGGAGAGTGAGGGCGAGCACGAGCGCGCAACCGGCGAGCGTCCGGCGGCGCGACGGGGCGTCAGGCGGTGACGCGTGATGCTCGCCCGCCACTCACTTGGCTCTGACGTCGTACGCGTAGATGACGTCCTGATCCCTCAGGAAGAGCGTGCCTCCCGAAACAACCGGATGGCTCCAGGTCGGCAGACGGCCCGTCTTGAGCTCGAATCGTCCGTGCTCGCGATAGCCGGTTGGAGAAGCCTCGGCGAGCCCGACGGTCCCGCCTTCGCTATACAAATACAGCCGATCGTCGGCGAACGTCAGCGAGCCTTTGCCGACGCTGCGGTTCTGCCAGGCGACCTCGCCGGTGTCGAACTTCATCGCGGTCAGGATCGCGCTGTCGAATCCATAGAGGTGCTCGCCCACCAGGATGGAGGTCGCGTGGTGATTCTTCATCTGCCGGGTGAAGTACACCTCGCGGGCGGTGACGTTGTTGCCCGAGGCCGTCAGCTCGAGCAACGCGGATCCGGTGCCGTAGTCCGACGACACGAACACGCGATTGCCGCGCACGATCGGCGTCGCGATGTTGGCGACGTTGTTGGCGACCTGACCGTAGCTCCACAACCGCTTGCCGGTGTTGACGTCGACACCGAGCACCCGCGTGCTCGTGAAGAAGATGGCCTGGTTGATGGAGCCGGCCTGATGAAGGACGGCCGACGAGTAGCCTGCCTCGTCTCCCGGGCTCTGCCAGATGGCCTTGCCGTCGGTCTTCTTGAGCGCCACGATCGTCCCGCCCGCGTTGACGAGAATCCGGTCCTCGAGGACGAGGGGAGATTCGCTCAAACCCCACTGGATGTTCGACCCGCGATACTGCTTCAGAACGTTGACGGTCCAGACCACCTTGCCGCTCGCTGCGTCGAGGACGCTCATGTCGCCGCTCGCGCCGAACGCGTAGACGCGATCGCCTTCGATGGTCGGGGTGGCGCGGGGACCGTCGCCACGATCGTTGCTGAACCGGGTGCCGTGCGCCGTTTCCCAGAGGCGCTTGCCGCTCGCCGCGTCAAAGGCGATGACATACTCGGTGCCACCGCGGGCGCCGAGCGTATAGAGCCGCCCCTGGGAGGTCGCAAACGACGAATAGCCCTCGCCGGCGCCGGTCGTCCGCCAGGCAAGAGGAGGGCCCCCGGCCGGCCAGGCTTTCAACAAGCCCGTTTCGGCCGATCGGCCGTCGCGTTTCGGCCCGCGCCACTGTGGCCAGTCGTCGAGGGCGCGGTTCGAAACAACGGTGGGCAGGGCCACGAGGACAGTCGCGGTGACAAGGGCGGCGGTCAGTCTGTTGATATCGCTCGAGCGTTTCATATGCACTCCCGGCTTTTTGACGCCGCGCGGGGCGTCCCGGTTCTCTTGCGCGACCCGGCTGTCGCTAGTTCTGAATTCGGACGGACTTGAGGTCGACCCGCGTGGCCGGCGCCTCGCCGTTGACCGGGGTTTGCTCGATCGCCTCGACTACGGCCATGCCGTCGACGACGCGGCCAAACACAGTGTACTTCCCGTCGAGCGATGGGGCATCCCCGGTGACGATGAAAAACGACGTCATGGCACTCGCCGGGTCGTCGCCACGGGCCATGGACAGGATGCCCCTCACATGCCTGGTGTCGTTGAACTCCGGCTGAAGAGAGCGGACCATCTTCTGCTGCTTCTCGGTGAGAGGCCCACGAGACGTCAAGGCGCCAGTCTGAACGACGAAGCCGCGGACGACGCGATGGAAAGAGGTGCCGTCGTAGACGCCGAGCGACGCCAGCCGCAGGAAGTTGCGCACGTGTTCCGGCGCCTTGTCGGCGAAGAACTCGACGGTGATCGGCCCAGCGGAGGTCTCGAGAATCGCACGGTGTTTCGCGAGCTCGGCTGGCGATTCGGTCGCGAACGGCTCCGGTTCGGGCGGCGGCGTGTCGCGGATGGTGACGCTGCGAATCTCGATGCGCTCGGCCGGCGCACCGCGCTCGTCGGCGGCCGCCTCGGAGATCTTCTGCACGACGTCGATCCCTTCCGACACGCGGCCGAAGATCGTGTACTGGCCATCGAGAGCCGGCTGGTTGGTCACCGAAACGAAGAACTGCGACCCGGCGCTGTCGGGCTTGCCGGGCTGGAGCACGGCCGACACCGCTCCCCGCGTATGTTTCTCGCCGCTGATTTCCGCTTTGAGCATACCGAGTCCACCGGTACCGTAGAGTTTCGTTTTGGTTGCGTCCTTCGACAGAGGATCTCCGCCCTGGATGATGCCAAGCCGCACTACCCGATGGAAAATCGTGCCGTCGTACGCCCCCGCCCTGGCCAGATTGATGAAGTAGCCGACGTGATTGGGCGCTAGGTCCGGCCTCAGGTCGATGACAAACGTTCCGGCCGTTGTCGCGACGACAGCCTGCTTGCCGGCCATTTCGGCGGCCGGCAGCGTCGTCGTAAACGGGACCACTGGCTTTGGCGTCTGCAACAGCAACACCAGGAGTGCCGCGCTCGTCAGGGCATTCATCTTGAGTGAAATGCTATCTCACACCGGAGCGATCTTCAGGAAACGCCTCTCGATCGCCCGCCTCTTGATGTCGCTGGTCGTGGCCATCCCGAGTGCGCAGCCCCCGGCCGAAAAGCTCGATCTCGCCATGATCGCGAAAATCCGCGACGAGGGATTTCATGGTCGACCGCCTCGAGTACAACTCGCGCACGCCTCACTCGAGCATGGACACGTTCGATCGCGTTCAGGCCGATGACATGATTCAGCAGGCTACCGTGATCGCCGTCTTTTCCTACAACGCTGCCATGCGGGACGAGAAGCCGCGGAAGCCGGCCGCGAAGTAGGATCACACTGGTATCGCACCGGACGCCGACGCTAGGGAATCAGAGGGACAGGTTCTTCCGAGCGTAGGCGATCGAGCGGTTGATCAGATCGTCTTCGAGCTTCAACCCTTCCGCCGGGCTGAGCCCCGTCGTCTTTGTCAGCGGCGTCTTCGGCGGCGTGGTGCGGACGATGTCGAGGATCCGCGCCAGGTCGCGGCCTGGAAGCGGGCTATACGTGTCGTCGAAGGTCGCCCAGTACTTCTTGGTGAACACGGGAATCTTCAGCGGGTCTCGCGTGATCATCTCGAGCGCGAAGATCATGTTCGGGTCTTTCTGCTGAAGCTCTTTCACCATCCCCGGGATGTCGAGCATCCCTTCGCCGAGCGCCATCTCCGACAGCAGAAACCCCTCGTCGTAGGGCGCCACTGCCATGTCCTTGAAGCTGACGTAGATCGTGACCGGCGCCAGCAGCCGCAGGGTCTCGGCCGGATCCTCGCAAAGCGCCATGTTGTTGCCGAAGTCGTAGCAGGCGCCGACCCACTCGCTCCCGACCCGCTTGATCCACGCCGCGTGCTCCGCGGCGCGCCAGCCCTTGTGGTTTTCGATCGCCAGCTTCACCTTGTACTTGCGCAGCACCGGCTCGGCCAGTTCGACCGACCGCTGATGGCGCTCGAAGCTCGCCTTGAACGCCTCGAACGTGTCGAACTCTTCGTAGCGCCTGGCGGTAAAGGATGCGTGCGTGGTCACCGCGCCGAGCTCGCTCACGGCACGCACGCCAGCCTCGTACTGAGGAAGCGCGCCCGCTTCTTTCGGCGGCGCCAGGCTGATGATGACGCGCATCCCGTAGCTTTCGAGCTTCTTGCGGAGCTGACGAACGGCTTCGGGATCGGTCGACGCCAGATTCATCCGCACGGCGCCGAGACCGAGACCGTGGCAGTGCTCGAGGATGTTGAATCCGCCGGCGCGCGACCGGTGACCGAAACCGGGAGGCTCGCCGCCCATGTTCTTCAGTATCGGGGACTGTGCCTCGACCCGCGCCATCGACAGCCACGCCAGCGTCGAACCCGTTCCCGCCAACATCTCTCGTCGTGTCAAATCGAACCTCGCCCAAAAGAATAGACCGGGTTTGGCTCGGTAGGTTTAGGAAAAGGTCGCGGCGACTGTGAATCGCCGGAGTGGGCCGGTCGGCTCAGGCCTCCCGCTTCGCGCCGTGGAAAAACGTCCCCTCCGCGGCTGCGCTCACGGTGACGGCGTCGGCCGGGGCAGGCCGCACGACAGCCAACCATCGGTTCGGCAACCGGGCCGAGTGGCGACTGGAGACGAAACAGCGCCGCCGCCGCTTGGAACCGCTCCGGGGCCGTTTTAGCGACTGCGCGGTCACGTCGCTCAGAGGTCGGCCCGAGCCGACCAGCCCACTCCGGCGTCAGCGCTCTTTCGCGCACTTTGCCGCGCGCGCGCCGAGGCGGTGACGAGGCTGGCTGGTCAGGGCCCTGGAGCGAGCCGACGCGCTGCGCCTCTAAGAGGCTCGAGGCGCCGGAACGCGTTCGGAGCGATTCCTCGCGTCGTCTTCGGTCCCTGTGATCCTCCAAGCCGACTAATGGCGCCGGCGGTCCGGTGCGCCTGATCACCGCTAGACGACCGACCCGATAGACGACCCGGTAGCGACAGAGTATGAGCGCAGGACGCGTTCCCGGCGAGCGGAGCGGGCCCTGGCCAGCCAGCCTCGTCGCCGCGTCCTCATGCACGCTTTCGTGGGGGGGAGCGAGTTCTCGAGACCTGAATTGGTCGACCTCGTGAAGCTCGGAACCCTTACTTCACGATCACCAAGCCCTGAACCTGCCATCTGCCTCCAGTCGTCCTGACCTCCAGCCACAGGTTCTGTCGTCCCGGCGTCTGGACCTCGAAGTCGTACGTTTCGCCGACCGCAATCGTCTGCCGCGCGGGCCCGGGGACGCAGCGATCGGGCGGCAAGGACGCTCCGTCCTTGGTCAGTGGACGCCAGGTCACGGGCCCGTCGCTCGTCATCAGGGACACCGTGAAGATGTCGTCCGCCGTGATGTTGATCAGCCGGACGCGGTGGCGCGCGCCCGCCTTCCACACGAATTTAGGCTGATGCTCGCCGTTGAGCAAGGTCGGACCGGCGTCGGCACTGCTGCCGCTGCCAATCACGAACACGTGGTCGGTCGACGAATCGTAGCTCGAGTCCGAGCCTGACTCGACCACCAGCAGCGCACCATACAAGCCGGCCGGGAGCTGTCGATTGTCGTGCAGATGTGTGTGGTAGATGAAAGTGCCCGTCCGCGGCGGTGTCAATCGGACGACGAACGTGCCGCCCGGTTCGATGAGCGGTGTAATTTTCGAATCCACTCCGCTCCAGCCGTGGACGCCATCGTAGTAGCTGTCGAGCTCCATGCCGTGCCAGTGGATCGCGGTTCCTTCGGGCAGGCGATTCACGAGGGTGATCTCCACTGGCTCGCCGCGTCGCAGAACCAGCGTCGGTCCAGGAACTGACATTGCTCCATCCGGCTGCGGGTCATTCCCCTCCGTCAAGGCAAACCCATAGATCGGCTCCGGGCCGCGCTTCATGTCTGCGCGCATGGTGAGCGTCAGCCTCCGTGGCGCGACACGGGCCGTGTCACCGGCAAACGTCTCATTCGATCCGAGCACGGTCACGCCCAGGATCAGTCCGGCCATCCCTGCCGACGCGTCGCCTGACTGATGATGACCGGCGTGGGCATCGGCCGACTCCGCGAGCCGCCGCTCCGGCGACACGTGCTCCATGATGTGGCAGTGAAACAACCAGTTGCCAGCGCGCTCCGGCGTCCACGTCATCGCCATCGTCGAGCCAGGTTGCAGCAGTTGAGTGACGACGCGCTGCCTGTTGCCGGTGGCATACGACGTCTCCCGCAATCCGTCGCCGAGGCTGTCGACCTCGAAATAGAAACCGTGCATGTGCATCGGATGCCGCTGGCTGCTCAAGTTGACGACGCGCCACCGCACCTTCTCGCCGACGCTATAGGTCAGGCGTTCGGTAGCCGGCCACGACAGTCCGTTGATGAGGAACGTCACCCGCGGATCGATCCGCCTGAATTCGACGCCGGGATCATCGGCGCTGGCCACGGTCTTCAGTTGTTCGCGCGTCAGGCTCGTCCAGTCCGTGATGACGAGCACGCGGTCGGCCGCGGTCTCGCCCTGCGCTGGATCGACGACCAACGCTCCTGACAGCTGCGTGTCGGGCGCGCCGCGAAACGCGAGCGGCATGCCTGTGGTAGTCGCCCAGTAGTGATACGTTCCGGCGCGATCGAGAGTGAAGCGCACCTCCTTCGTTTCGGCCGGAACCACGTCGATCGGTGCGCACCGCTGTCCATCGCGCGGGCACAGGCCGTGGACAGTGAGTAAGCGGTCGAGATCGTTCCGGATCGAAAGAACTACCGCCGTGCCGTCGCGGACCCGGATGAGCGGCGCTGGCACGCGCAGCGCGTCACCGTCGACGCCGAAGGCCTCGACTCTCAGCGCCGGCCCGGCATCACCCTCGGGTCGCCAAAGGCCCTCGGCGGCACGAAGGTTCAGCTGGAGAGTGCCGGCGACGACTGTGCCAGCGGCGCGCAGGTTGTCGTTTGGCAGAACAGGCGCAGGCTTCGAAACGGTTTCCGACGCGAGGGCGCCTCGGCTGAAAAGGACAATAGCAACGACAAAAACAGCCATGGAAGAGCTTTGGGTAAACATCGAGATCGAGCGTACCGGCTCGGGATTCGGGGGTCATGAGGGAGGGGTTAGGTTTCAGTATGGGAGTAGAATGCGAGGCACATGCGAGCCTTCCTGGTCCACGTTCGCGACCCGCAGTTCTACGCGATCCCGCGGCAAAAGAGGGCCGCGAACGGCCGCCTGCAGATCATGGGCTTCCCGCCCATCGGCATCATGTCGCTCTCGTCGGTGCTCAAACGCGCCGGCCACGAGGTCACGATGTTCGATCAGGCCAATCCGGAAACGCCCAACGAAGTGATCATCGACGAGATGCGGCGCCAGAAGCCGGACCTCGTCGGCATGAGCTTCCTGTCGACGACGAGCTATCCCTACGCCAAGATGCTCGCCCGGCAGCTTCGCGCCGCTGATGCCAACG
This sequence comes from uncultured Acidobacteriota bacterium, assembly GCA_963839705.1. Classification (GTDB taxonomy): domain Bacteria; phylum Acidobacteriota; class Vicinamibacteria; order Vicinamibacterales; family 2-12-FULL-66-21; genus DATBJJ01. The sequence continues at coordinate 1,147,585 of CAWIWL010000012.1, read as the reverse complement.
TCAAGCTGGCGTTCGGCGGCGTCTTCGCGACGCTCAACGCACAGCTCGTGAAGGCGCAGTGCAAGGAAGTCGACTTCGTCTGCCGCGGCGACGGCGAACAGCTGATCGTCGATCTGCTGGAGCGTCTGAACGATCCCGATACCGTGACGGGCGTGACCTGGCAGGAGAAGAACGGAACGCTGCGGAACAACCCAAACCGCGCGCTACCGCGCGATCTCGACCAGTGGCCGTTCCCGGACCGCGAGAGCCTTCCGCTCGACTTCGTCGAGTCGATGCCGCTCGATGTCCCGGCGGTTCTCTCGCTCGACCGCTTCACCACGATGCAGACCTCCCGAGGCTGCCCGTGGCCCTGCGTATTCTGCGACATCCCGATCTTCAACGAGGGCAAGTGGCGCGCACGGACCGCGGGGCACGTCGTCGCGGAGTTCGAACAGCTCCGCAAAGACGGCTACGGATCGGTCTACTTCGTCGACGACCACTTCCTCCTCCAGCCCAAGCGCATCGAGGCCATCTGCGACGGGCTGATCGCAGCGAAAAATCCCATCAAGTACGGACTCGAAGGCCGTGTCGACTCCGTCGCGCAGCACCTCTTCCCGAAGCTCGCAAAGTCGGGGTGTCGGACGGTGATGTTCGGCATCGAAAGCGGCAGCCAGAAGATCCTCGACCGCCTCAAGAAGGAGCAGACGCTCGCCGAGATCGAGTCCGCGGTCGGCAATGCCAAGGCCGCCGGCATCGAGATCGTCCACGGCTTTTTCGTTGTCGGCATCCCCGACGAGACCGAGGAAGACCTGCGTGCGACGTTCAAGTTCGCGTCGAAGATCCGCGTCGACAGCTTCGGCTTCAACCGTCTCTGCGTCTATCGCGGCACTCCGCTCTGGCAAGAGTATGTGAAGCGCGGGCTCGTCAACGACGCCGCGGACTGGTACAAGGTACTTCAAGTGCACGTCGATCGATCCGACCTGCCTGCCGGGCGAAGAAGTGCACCGCATCCGCTCGGAAGAGATGCGGAAGCTCATCATCTACAAGTTCACGAGGTATCCGGTCCAGACGTTCCGGCTGCTGCGACGGTTCGTGCGCTTCATGCCGCTCCGCGACGTCCTCTACCTCATCGTCAAGCCGTTCCTCGGCAAGAAAGGCGGCGCGACGAATGCCGAAGTCGTCTCGCGCGCCGTCGAGCACGCCGAGGCGAAGAGCGCCGCGGCCGACATGACCAGCCTCTCGGATGAAGCGCTCGAACTCGCGATCGCGGGGTCCAAGGCCGAGCGCGCCCGCATCCAAGCGATGGCCCAAGCCACCGACTGACCGGCGGCTACCGACTCACTCCGTCCTCAAGGCGATGACCGGATCGACGCGCGTCGCGCGCCGGGCTGGGATGTAGCTCGCGACGGCGGCGGTCAGAAGCAGGATGGCCGGCGCAATCGTGAAGATGGAGAAGTCGCGCGGTCCGACGTCGAACAGGAGCCGTGCGAGCGACCCGGTGGCCATCAGCGAGACACCGAGCCCAATCGCCACGCCCGATCCTACGAGGCGCATCGCGCCGCCGACAACAAGCGAGAGCACCGAGCCGGGCGTCGCCCCCATGGCGATCCGCACGCCCATCTCACGCGTCCGCTGCGTGACAGCGTAAGCCATCACACCGTAGAGTCCGACGGCGGCAAGCAGCAGCGCGAGGACGCCGAACGCGCCAATCAGCACCACGTTGAGGCGACGGTCGGCAACCGACGCCGCCACGATGGTGGACATGTCGCGGACCTGCGCGGCCGGCACGTCAGAGTCGATCGCGCGCAGCGCAGCGCGAACGCCAGCGACGCTTGCCGACGGATCCTGTTCCGTCTTGACGACCAGACTCATGGCGCGCGCCTGCACGCCGGCCGAGAAGTGCAGGAACTGTTCGTACGGGATGTAGATCTCTGTCCGCGGCGGCGTGTCGAGGCCACGGTGGCGAACGTCGCCGACGATCCCGGCGATCGTCCGCCAGGGCTGCTCGGCGCCTGTCGTCTGCGACAGCCGAATGCGTTTGCCGATCGCGTCGACGGTTGGAAACAAGCGAAGCGCGGTCACTTCGTTGACGAAGACGACGGCCGGTGCGGAGCTCGTGTCGGAGTCGGCCGGCAGTCTGCCGTGTCGCAACGGGACACCAAGCGCCTCGAAGTAGCCAGGGGTGACGACGAACCAGTCGGCCGCACCGGGACGCCGGCCGTTGACGCGCGACTGACCTTCGATATCGAAGCCCCAGTCACCCGAATTGACGGCGAGCGGCAGGCCGCTGGCGGCCCCGGCCAGGCGGACTCCCGGCAGCCCGCGTACGCGCGAGAGGAGCTGACCGAAGAATGCCGCGATCGCCGGGCGGTCTGGATATCGCGCCGCGGGCAGCGATACGCGCGTGGTCAATACACGGTCGGTGTCGAGGCCGGACGGCACGTGCGTCAGCCTCACGAAGCTCTTCACGAGCAAGCCGGCCGCGACGAGGAGCATGATCGCGACCGCCGTTTGACCGACGACGACAACCTGCCGCAGGCGCGAGCGGCTGCTCGCACCGCGATCGCCTGTTTTGAGGTCGGTGCCCGCTCCGCTCCGAGATACGTAGATCGCGGGGACGAGACCGAAGAGGACACCTGTGCCTATTGCCAGCAGTGCCGTGAAGAGCAGAACCATCGGGCTCATCCGCGCGTCGGCCAGACGGGGCAGCGCCGACGCCCCCATCGACACGATGACGCGCTGAGCAAACCAGGCCACGCCGAGGCCTGTCGCAGCCCCCGCGATCGAGAGGACACAGGACTCGGTCAAGAGCTGGCGGACGATGCGCACGCGGTTGGCGCCAAGAGCGGTTCGGACCGCCATCTCGCGGCGCCGGGTCTCGCCGCGCGCCAGCATCAAATTGGCTACGTTGGCGCAGGCCAGCAGGAGAACGAGGCTCACCGCGCCGAGAAGGATGAACAGCACGGGACGAGAATCGCCAAGACGATCCTCTCTGAGGGATCGGACCACGATGCCGAAGTTGCCCTGATCGTGTTCGTCGGGATACTCGCGGCTCAGGCGCGCGATGATGCCGTCCATCTCGGCGGAGGCGGCCCCGAGGCTCGCGCCGGCATTCAGACGGGCAAACGCATTCAGATAGTGACCGCCGCGACGGTTACGCGGCGCCGCGCGGTCGAGGGTAAGCGGCAGCAGGACGTCGACGGACGTGGCCGTGCCGATCTCGAATGGCACCACGAGCCCCGGGCGCGACACGCCCACGATCTGAGTCGGCACGCCGTCGATTGGGACTAGCGTTCCAACAACGGCGGGATCCGCGTGAAAGCGCCGGCGCCAGAATCCGTCGGTCAGGATGGCGGCCGGGGCCGCGCCCTCGGCTTCTTCTTCGACGCGAAAGGCGCGTCCCAGTTGCGGCGCCACGCCCAGCACGTCGTAGGCGTTGGCCGTGACGAGGGCGGCCACCACGCGCTCCGGATCTCCACCTCGTCCGCCGACGTTGACGTTCGTCGCGGCGCTGGCGGCGATGGTCATCGACCGGCTTTGCTCGGCGTAGTCGAGATACTCGGGGTTCGACAACCCGGCGGCCGGGCTGCCGTCCCACCGGTTCCATACCGCAACGAGACTGCGGGGATTTGCGTACGGCAGCGGCTGTAACAGCACGGCGTCGACGACGCTGAAGACTGCGGTGTTGGCGCCGATGCCGAGCGCCAAGGTGAAGATGGCGACTGTCACGAACGCCGCGGAGCGCCGCATGCCGCGGAGCGCATAGCGGACGTCCTGCGCGAGTTGGGCGGCATGTTCGCGCGGCCCGATCGCCAGCAGCGCGCCGATGGTCTCGAACCAGACGCCCAGCATTCCCATGATTCCTCGAGCCTCCCGCCGCTGCTCGGAGAACACGCGCGCCATCTCGTCGCCGTAGTCGGCGCGGAAATCGAGCGGCAGCAGCCTGAGGACCCGGCGGAACCAGCGCTCGCTCGTCACGTCAGCCGCGCTTTCGGAATCAGCTTCTTCGCGCGCGCCATGCCGAGGGCCGTCTCCATGCGAGCCGCCTCGGCGCGGGCGACGTCGCGGCCGAATGGCGTCAACCGGTAGTACCGCCGCCGCTCGTCGTCCAGGGCCGGGTCCGGCCGTTCGGCCGATTCGGCGATGACCCCTTCCTGCACGAAGCGACGGATGATGGCGTACAGCGTCCCGGCGCCGAGCGAGATGTCGCCATCGGTCCGCCGCGCGACCTCTTTGATGATGGCGTAACCGTGCTTCTCGCCATCGGCGAGCGCAATGAGCACCTGGAACATGCCAGGGGTGAGGGGCAGCAAGCTATCGGTGGCCGTGCGTTTCATATCTCTGGCGATCGACTATAGCGATAGACGATAGATTCTGGCAAATGGTTTACGCCGCGAGCCAGATTGCCTGTCCGGCCGTGTTGTCCGTGGCCAGCCCTGACCGTGTCGCCCGTGGTATGTGCGCCATCAAGGCTCATCGGGGTTGAACCGCCACGCCAAAAGGAGTACCGTTCGGCTTACGGCCGCGTGGCGCGGTCGTCACGGTGGCCCGGCACGGCGTCCGGGGAGGTGGTCTCGATGCCTTCCGCTCGTTCTCTCCGCATCATTGAAAGCTCAGAGGCGTCGGCGCGCCTGCGCGAGGCGGAGCGCTGGCTAGCGGCGCGAGCCGATCGCGGCGCGCTCATCGTGTCGGCGTCGCGCGGCGCGGCCGACGAGATCGCCCGCGCGGTCGCGCGAGCCCGTGGGGCGACGGCCGGCCTCCACCGGTTCAGCTTCGCCCAGCTCGCCGCGCGCCTCGCGGCGCCGGTCCTGGCCGCCCGCGGCATTGCTCCGGCGACGCTCATCGGCTCGGAGGCCGTCGCCGCACGCGCGACGTTCGACGCCCGTCAGAACGAAGCCCTCACTTACTTCGGCGCTGTCGCCGGGACGCCCGGATTCCCACGCGCGCTCGCGCGCACGCTCCAGGATCTCGCGATGGCGGGCGTGGAACCGGCGGCGCTGGACGATCTTCCGCTCGGCGGCCGCGACCTGTCGCGTCTTCTGCAGGGGTTCGAGGAGCAGTTCGCCGCAGCGTCCGCTACCGGCCGCGCGGCGCTCTTCACGGCCGCCTGCGAAGGCGTGGGCGCCCTCTCACGCCTCCCCCTCCTCCTGCTCGACGTTCCTATGGAGTCGGCGGTCGAGTTCGCGCTGGCGAGACACCTGATCGCGGCGGCGCCGGAGACGCTCGTCACCGTCCCCTTCGGCGATCTCGCGACGCTCGACCATCTCAAGAGGCTCGAGGTCACGGTCGAGACACTCGAGCCGTCCGGCGACTCGGATCTGGCCGCGCTGCGCCGATCGCTCTTCGCCGGCCGGCAGCCACCCGCGCGTCAGCCGCTCGGAGACGTCCAGCTCTTCTCGGCCCCCGGCGAAGGACGCGAGTGCGTGGAGATCGCGCGTCGGATTCTCGAGGAGGTCCGCGGAGGCGTGCGGTTCGACGAAATCGCCGTGTTCCTGCGATCGCCGCGGGAGTACCTCGGCCTGGTCGAGAACGCGTTCGAGCGGGCAGGCATCAACGCCTGGTTCGACCGCGGCGCGCGCCGGCCACACCCGTCCGGCCGGGCGTTCCTCGCGATTCTGAGCTGCGCGGTCGAGCGCTTATCCGCGGTCCGCTTCGCCGAGTATCTCTCGCTGGCGCAGGTCCCGGAGATCGTGGCCCTCGACACCGAAGTCCTGCCACCGGCTGAAGACGTTATCGCTGGTTTCGTGGGCACATCGCCGAACGCACCTGAGTTCACCGACGATGGGGACCTGACACCGGGAAGCGCCCGCGGCCCGAGCGAGGCGCGCAGTCGCCGAGCGAGTGCGAGCGGGGGTGGGGCCCCGCGAGCGCTGAAAAATGCTAACGGAGTCGTCGCTGATACCCGATCTCGCGACACGATCGACACCGATGATCTGTCCCCCATCGTGGAAGGCGGGCTGCGCGCACCGTGGAAATGGGAGCGGCTGATCGTCGAGGCAGCGGTTGTCGGCGGCGATCCCGAGCGCTGGCGCCGGCGGCTGCGCGGGCTGCGCGAGGGCTACGAAGCGCGGATCCGGGAGGAGCGTCTGCGCGAGGACCCGGAATCGCCGAAGCTGGGAAGCCTCGAGCGCGACCGTCAGAATCTGGCCCACCTCGCGAACTTCGCCCTCCCGATCGTCGAAACGCTCGCGTCCTGGCCCTCGCAGGCAACCTGGGGCGAGTGGCTCGAGCGGTTCGGCGATCTGGCCCCGCGCGTGCTGCGCAGGCCCGCGCGCGTGCTGCGCGTGCTCGGTGAGCTGCGCGCGATGAGCGCCATCGGTCCGGTCGCGCTCGAGGAAGCGCGCGACGTGCTGGCCGAGCGCCTGCGCACGTTCGACGAGCAGCCGCCGGCCGACCGCTACGGGCGCGTGTTCGTCGGCAGCCCTCACCAGGCGCGCGGCCGCGCGTTCAAGGTCGTGTTCGTGCCCGGGCTGGCCGAGCGGCTCTTCCCGCAGAAGCTGCGCGAGGATCCGCTCCTCCTCGACAAGGACATGCGCGCGCCGCTCGGCGCCAGCGTCGGGGCGCACCTCGCCGTCCTGGACGATCGCGCCAAGACCGAGCGTCTCCTGCTCCGTCTCGCGGTCGGGGCGGCGACCGATTGGCTGTGGCTGTCCTACCCGCGCCTCGACGTCGGCGGTGCCCGTCCGCGCGTGCCCTCGTTCTACGTCCTCGACATCATGCGCGCCATCGTCGGAAAGATTCCTCATCACGAGGAGCTCCAGCGCGAGGCGGCCGCTGCGGGTGGCGCGAAGCTGGACTGGCCCGCGCCGGCTCGGCCCGAGGACGCCATCGACGAGGTCGAGCACGATCTCGCCACGCTCCGGCTGCTCATCGACGCGCCCGATCGCGCGTCGGTTCGCGGACATGCGCACTACCTGCTCGGTCTCAACCCGGCGCTCCGCCGCTCGGTGACGAGGCGATGGGTCCGCGCGAGATCGCGGTGGCTGGCCCAGGACGGCCTGGTGCGCGTGACGCCGGCCATCAAGCCGATGCTCGACACGCAGCGGCTGGGCGCGCGTCCGTACTCCGTCTCCGCGCTCCAGAAGTTCGCGACCTGCCCGTACCAGTTCGTGCTGTCGGCGATTTATCGCTTCGCGCCGAACGAGCCGCCGGAACCGCTGCAGCGTCTCGACCCGCTCATGCGCGGGTCGCTCTTTCACGAAGTCCAGGCGCGCGTGCTGCGCGCGCTGCACGCCGACAAGCGCCTGCCGTTGACGCTCGAGGACGTTCCGCACGCGCTGCAGAGACTCGCCGCTGCGCTCGAGGAAACGGCCGGAGCGTACAAGGAACGGCTGGCACCGGCGATCGATCGGGTCTGGCGCGACGAGATCGCAGCGCTCGGCCGCGACCTGCGAGTCTGGATCCGCAAGCTGCCCGAGTCCGCCCCGTGGACACCCGAGTATTTCGAATACAGCTTCGGACTCGCGGACGAGGGACGCGACGAGCGGAGCCAGCGCGAGCCGGTGCGGATAGACGATCGATTCATCCTGCGCGGCTCGGTGGACATGATTGAAACGAGGCACGGATCCGCGGAGCTGCGCATCACCGATCACAAGACGGGGCGGAACCGTACGACACCGAGGACCGTGATCGGCGGCGGGGGCACGCTGCAGCCGGTGATCTACGGGCTGGTAATCGAGAAGATTCTGGCGCGCCCAGTCAGGGAAGGCCGGCTCTTCTACGCCACGACTGCCGGAGGGTTCGCCGAGCATCCGGTCCCACTCTCGGACGCCAACCGCCGCGCCGGGCTCGAGGCGCTCGAGATCATCGACCGCGCCATCGAGCTCGGCTTTCTCCCCGCGGCGCCGGCCGAGCGGGCGTGCGCGTGGTGTGACTTCCGCTCGATCTGCGGACCCGACGAGCCACGGCATGTCGCGCGGAAGGCCGCCGATCCGTTGGGCGACCTCGTCGCGCTGCGGGGAATGCCATGACTGAGAAAAGCCGCGTGCCAAGTGCCACGGGGCCAGTGCTGACCGACCCCCAGGCGCGCGAGCTCATCGCCACCGCTCTCAACACGACGCTTATCGTCGAAGCCGCGGCGGGCACCGGCAAGACGACCGCGCTCGTCGGCCGGATCGTGAAAATCATCGCCGAGGGCAAGGCGGAGGTCGGCGGGATTGTCGCCGTCACCTTTACCGAGAAAGCCGCGGGCGAGCTCAAGCTGCGGCTGCGCGAAAAGCTCGACAGCGCGCGCGTCGCCGCGGGACACGACGGGGCGCAGCGAGTCAGGCTAGACGAGGCGCTGAAGCAATTGGAACAGGCCCACGTCGGCACCATCCACGCATTCTGCGCCGACCTGCTGCGCGAGCGGCCCGTCGAGGCCGGCGTCGATCCACTTTTCGAGGTGCTGACCGAGCCGGCATCGGCGAGGCTGTTCGACGAGGCGTTCGGGCGCTGGCTGCAGGAGGTCCTCGCCGACCCGCCGGACGGCGTGCGGCGGGCGTTGCGGCGCTCGGCATTCGGTGGAGAGGACGGCCCGGTTGACCGGCTGCGCAAGGCCGCGTGGGATCTCGCGCAGTGGCGCGACTTCACCACGCCGTGGACCAGGAACGCATTCAATCGCGAGCACGACATCGTTTCGCTGGTGTCGCTGCTGCACGACGTCGCGGAGCTCACGCGAAACCCGTCGTCGACGTCCGACCCGCTCTTCTACGGCACGGACCCGATTCGACGGCTCAGCGACGAAATCGGGCTGCAGCAGGCGTTCGGCGACGGTGGCGCCGTCGACTTCGACGGGTGGGAAGCCGGACTGGTGGACCTCTCGCGCGACCGCGCGCTCGCGAATCTCAAACAAGGGCGGGGTGCGTCCTATCGTCAAGGCGTGGCACGAGACCGCGTGTCGAGCGCCATCTCCGACCTTCGCGCGCGCCTCGATCAGTTCCGGATGGATGCCGACGCCGACCTCGCCGCGCGCCTGCAGCAGGAACTGCGCGGCGCTTTGGATCGTTACGGGCAGATGAAGGCGAAGGACGGCGCGCTCGACTTCCTCGACTTGCTGCTCGTCGCCCGCAATCTGGTGCGGGACAACCGCGGCGTCCGCGAGGGCTTTCAAGATCGCTTCAAGCGGATCTTCGTCGACGAGTTCCAGGACACCGATCCGCTGCAGGCGGAGATCCTGCTGCTCCTCGCCGCCGACGACCCGAGCGAGACCGACTGGCGCAACGCGCGGCCGCTGCCCGGCCGGCTCTTCCTGGTCGGCGATCCCAAGCAGTCGATCTACCGCTTCCGTCGCGCCGATGTGGCGATCTATCGGGAGGTCTGCCGGCGCGTGCAGGACTGGGGCGCCACGCTTCTTCATTTGACGACCAGCTTCCGCAGCGTTCCCGAGATTCAATCGTTCGTGAACAACGCCTTTGCGCCGGTGATGACCGGTGACGACCTGACGCTGCAAGCCGGCTACGTCCCACTCGCGCGGGATCGGCCAGGACTCGACGGACAACCGTCGATCGTGGCGCTGCCCGTGCCCGAACCGTATGCGCGCCGCTACGTAACCGGCCGCGCGATCGAGCAATCGCTGCCCGGCGCGGTCGGCGCCTTCGTCGACTGGATCGTCAATCACAGCAAATGGAAGGTGACCGAACGCAGTGGCAGCCCGCCAGTCGACGTCTCGGCCAAGCACATCTGCCTGCTGTTCCGGCGCTTCGTGAGCTGGGAGTCCGACGTCACGCGTCCGTACGTCGAAGCGCTCGAGGCTCGCGGCATACCCCACGTCCTCGTGGGCGGGCGAGCGTTTCACGAGCGCGAAGAAGTCGAGGCCCTGCGCGCCGCCCTGACCGCTATCGAGTGGCCGGACGATGAGCTGTCGGTGTTTGCGACGCTGCGCGGCCCGTTCTTCGCGATTGGTGACGAGGAACTGCTCGAGTGGGCGCATCACTTTGGCCGCCGCACGGAGGATCGGTTCAGCCGTGGGAGCTTCCATCCGTTTCGCGTTCCGCAGGTCTTCAGCGAGAACACGCCGGCGGAGATCGCTCACCTTCGGCCGATTGCCGAAGCGCTGTGGCTGCTACAGCGGCTGCACCGACACCGCAACTACGTGCAGCGCTCGGGGGGCTCGGGAGTCGGGATTGCTGGCTCGGTGAGTGGTGCCGAAGGCGAGGTGAGTTCCGAGCGGACCTCGGGCGGGGTGTCCGGAACCTTGCAGGAGCTCCTGGCCGCCACGCGCGCGCACGTGGGCTTCGCGCTCAGAACGGGCGGCGAGCAGGCGCTCGCCAACGTGTTGCACATCGCCGAGCTCGCGCGTCAGTACGAAATGGGCGGTGGGATTTCCTTCCGCGGCTTCGTCGAGGAGCTGCGCGTCGCCGCGGACACGGCTCAAGCGTCGGAGGCACCCATCCTGGAAGAAGACAGCGACGGCGTGCGCATGATGACCGTGCACAAGGCCAAGGGCCTGGAGTTCCCGGTCGTCATCCTCGCGGACCTGACATGCAAGCTCTCGCGTCCGGACGCAGGCCGATGGATTCGATCCGGACGGAAATCTGTGCGCGCTGAAACTTGGCGGCTGGGCGCCGACCGATCTCCTGCTTCACGGTCCCGAGGAGGCCGCCCGTGACATGGCGGAAGGTCAGCGCCTCGCCTACGTCGCCGCCACGCGCGCGCGCGATGTGCTGGTTGTGCCGACCATCGGCGACGAAGTGTATGAAGGTGGCTGGCTGGACCCGCTGATGCCCGCGGTGTATCCATCGCCGATCGGGCGCCAGACGCACACGCCTGGCGCGGGCTGCCCGGCCTTTCTCTCCAAGGACTCGGTACTCACGCGCCCCGACGGCGATCCGGCGCGCCCGATGACGGTAGCGCCCGGCAGCTACACCTTTGGCCCATCCCCGAGCCCCGAACCCCGAACCCCGAACCCCGAATCGTATTCAGTCGTGTGGTGGGACCCGCACATCCTGGCACTCGATGCGGATTCCGGCTACGGCCTTCGGCGTGACGATCTGATCTCGAAGGATGGCGATCCAGCCAAGGTCGCCGCCCGGCTGGCGATGTACGAGCAGTGGCGGACGGGGCGCGACGAGGCGGCGGCCAAGGCGCGCGTGCCTTCGCTCCGCGTCCGCACCGCGACATCCGTCGCGCTCGATCGCGCATTCGACCCCGCGCTGGAGGGTGGGCCGGCGGCGCCGGAGATCGAGGTCATCGACTTCTCACGCGCCGCCGAGCGGCCGTTCGGGCCGCGCTTCGGTTCGCTCGTCCACGCGACCCTCGCGACCGTGCCGCTCGATGCCAGCGAGCGCGTGATCAAGGCCGTCGCCCACGCCCAGGGTCGGATCCTTCCGACTCATGGCCGAGAACCCTACGCAGACGAGGAGGTGGACGCGGCCGTCGAAGTCGTCTCCTCGCTGCTCAAGGATCCCCTCTTCGACCGCGTCCGGCAGGCCGACCGCGCCGGCCGTTGCGATCGCGAACTGCCGATTGTCTGGAAGGCGCCCGACGGCACGCTCATCGAGGGCGCGATCGACCTGGCCTTCGAGGATCTCACCGGATTGACCGTCGTCGACTTCAAGACCGACCGGGAGCTTGCGACCGACCTCGAACGCTACCGACGGCAGCTGACGGTTTACTGCCAGGCGCTTGGCACGCTGAGGAACACGACCGCGAGAGGGATCCTGGCGAGGGTTTAGCTTCGCGGATTCGGCTGCCGCCAACTCGATGTCAGCGCGCGGCACCCTACGCGGCGGCCGTGTCTCAAGACCCTCTCGCCGCAGAGGACGCGGAGAACAAACCATTGATCTTGTCTCTGCGTGCTCAGCGTGCTCCGCGGTGAAAAGCTTTTGGACAGCGACGCTTGGAATCCTGCGCGATGCGCCGGCGAGGGGAAGCCTGGCCCGAATCTGAACTGCCGCATCTAACGAGGGCGGGACGACCCCACCGCGTACGAAACGCGCGGCGGGGCCGTGGGCTGGCGAGGACGAATCGCTACTCGTCGTGTCCGAGGTCGGGAATCCCGGCGGCTAACCACGCGCCGGGGGTGGCGGTGGCGCGAATCAGCAGCACGGGGCTTGGGCATTCTGACGGCGTCGAATCCAACGTCTCGTCGATGCGAAAATCGCCGTTCGGTTGGAGGCGAACGCCGGCGATGTTGGTGCTGCGCTCGACGAACGGCGCAGCCGCCTCGCAGATCAGCGTCGCAAGGACGGACAGGTTGGCGTTCGTCCCGATGCCGTTGCCGCTCGCCAGGAGCAGGCCGCGTCCTCTGACCTTGATGCGACCGGAAGTGTCGACGGACGCTCTGAGATCGGCGATCCTCCAGGGCCCACCCGCTGGGACGACCCCTCGCACGACGTTCCGTCTCACGTCCGGGAACGTTCCATCCGGGTTCATCGCCCCGGACACGTTCTGCGCAGGGATCACGCCGACGCCCCCATCGAAGCTGACCAGAATGTCGCGCCGCTCGGCCGAGACCCCCGTCGCTATCCCCGCCGCCAGCAGCATCGCCACCATGACTGTTGCCTTCTTCATTTCAGTTCATCTCCCTCTTCATATCCCTCTTCACACGAACTCGGTGAACCGCGCTGCGATCGCAGCGCTTCCACACGGGTAGGTCATGGGCGCCGGAACGCTTTCGTCCCGATAGCGTTTGGAAAGGTTCTGGCCTGGACCGACCTATCAGGGTATGGACAGGTTTCGCAACAGCGTCCTCGCGTGCCTCGCCCTCACCGCTGTCGCGTGCTCGGGAAACGGGGCGGCCAGCGAGTCGGCGCCGATGTCCACGCCCCGAACCGGAATCGATCGCGCCACCGCCACGCCGACGCTTGACGGCGTTCGCCGCAAGGGCTTCGTTCAATGCGGCGTCAGCACCGGGATCGCCGGGTTCTCCACGGCCGACGCGCAGGGCCAGTGGCGCGGACTCGACGTCGATGTCTGCCGCGCAATTGCCGCCGCGGTGCTCGGCGATGCGACGAAAGTCCGATTCACGCCGCTGACCTCCCCGCAGCGCTTTACCGCCCTGCAGTCCGGAGAGATCGACGTGCTGTCGCGCGTCACCACCATCACCTTGCAGCGTGATGTACAGCTCGGCATCGAGTTTCCGGCGACGAATTGGTACGACGGCAGCACATTCCTGGTGCGCAAGGCACTCAAGCTCTCGTCGCTGACGGGCCTCGACGGCGCGACCATCTGCCTGCAGCCCGGCACGACGAACGAGGTGGACGTCGCAGACTACTTCCGCAAAAAGGGGCTCAGGTTCAAACCGGTCGTATTCGAGCGCCTGGAAGAAGGGATCAACGCCTACTTCGCCGGGCGGTGCGACGCCTTCGCCCAGGATCAATCGACCCTCGCGTCTGTTCGTGCGCGCGCGACGGACCCGGCCGAGCACGTCATCATGTCCGAAATGATCTCCAAGGCGCCGTACGGCCCGGGCGTCATGCCCAACGACATTCGCTGGATGGAGATCGTGCGCTGGTCGGTCTTCGCGATGGTCAACGCAGAGGAGCTCGGTCTCAGCTCCACGACGATCGACCAGGCGCTCGCCAGCGCCGACCCCGACGTACAGCGTTTCGTCGGGACGCGCGATCGCCTCGGCGCCATGCTGGGCCTCGATGCCCAGTGGGCGGTCAGGATCGTCAAGCAGGTCGGCAACTACGCGGAGAGCTTCGACCGCAGCCTGAAGCCACTCGGAGTCGAGCGCGGCATCAATCGTCTCTGGAAGGACGGCGGTGTGCTGTACGTGCCGGCCCTGCGGTGAATCACGCCCTGCGCCTTTCCTGGCACGCCCTTCGGTTTTCCTGGAATGACGCGCGAACGCGTGCCGTCGCCTGGCAGGTCGCGGCGGTTGTCGTGGTGTGCGCCATCGCGACACTGGTCGCGATTCAGACGATAGACAACCTGGAACAGCGTGGAATCGTGTCAGGGTTCGACTATCTCGCCCGGGCGGCCGGGTTCGAGATCGCCGCCAGCCCACTGTCTTACTCGTCCAGCGACAGCAATGCCCGCGCGCTGGCGGTGGGACTCGTCAATTCGCTTCGCGTCGCCTTGCTTGGCATCCTCATCGCCACCGCGCTCGGGATCGTCATCGGGGTGGCACGCCTCTCGAAGATCTGGGTAGTGTCGGCGTCCGCGAGGGCGTATGTCGAGCTCATGCGGAATACGCCATTGCTGCTGCAGCTGCTCTTCTGGTATTCGCTGTCGCAGACGCTGCCGGAACCGCGCGCCGCGCTGAATCCCTTCCCCGGTGTCTTCCTGTGCTTCCAGGGACTGTTTCTGCCACGCCTTGCCTGGCGTGACGGTTCGCTCGGACTCGAACACGCCGCGCTCTCCGGCTTCGGTTTTCAGGGGGGCGCTTCGGTGTCCCCGGAGTTCGCCGCGCTCCTGATCGGGCTCTCGACGTGCACGGCCGCCTTCATCGGCGAGATCGTTCGCGGCGGCATTCTCTCGGTTGGCAAGGGGCAGATGGAGGCGGCGGCAGCGCTCGGCTTGTCGCGCATGAGAGCGCTGCGGCTGGTCGTGCTGCCGCAGGCCTTGCCGGTGATCCTTCCGCCGACGACCAGCCAGTTTTTGAACGTCATCAAGAACTCGTCTCTCGCCGTCGCGATCGGCTACGCCGATTTGATTTCCATCACCAACACCACGCTCAATCAGACCGGCCAGGCGATCGAGGCGATCGCTCTGGCGATGGTCGTCTACGTCGCGATCAGCCTGGTCGTGTCACTCGCGATGAACGTTTACGATAATGCCGCGGCCTGGCGCGTGGGCGGAGGCCATCACGGATGACAGCGGTGACCGCCGGCTGGGTCAGGGCCCTTCGGCGCGCCCCGATGTGGCAGGACCGCACGAATGCAATCGCCACGCTGGTGCTCGGCGCGGGCTTCGCCTACTTCGCGTTTCGGTTCGCAAGCTGGGCGCTCGTGCATGCCATCTGGACGTTGCCGCCCGAGGCCGGCTCCACGCTCTGTCGCGCGGCGAGGGGCGACGGAGCGTGCTGGGCCGTCATCCACGAGCGCTTCCGTTTCATTTTGGTCGGCGGCTATCCCTACGACGCGCAATGGCGCCCAGCGGTGGCCTGTGCGCTGTTCGTCTCGCTGTATGCGTTGAGCACCAGACGCGCCTGGTGGACGCCATGGCTGCTGGTTCCGTGGATCGCTCTCCCAGTCAGCGCGATCGTGCTGCTCCGAGGCGGCGCGTTCGGTCTCGAAGACGTACCGACCGAGTTCTGGGGCGGACTTCCGCTGACGTTTCTCTTCTCGACCGTGGGGTTCGCTGCGGCTTTTCCGCTCGCCGTCGCGCTCGCCCTGGGACGGCGGTCGCAGATGCCCGTCATTCGCGCGCTCAGCATCGTGTACATCGAGATTGTCCGCGGCGTGCCGCTGGTCACGTTTCTCTTCATGGCCTCGGTGATGTTTCCGCTCTTTGTCTCGCCGGGCGTAACGGTCGACAAGCTGGTGCGCGCCCAGCTCGCCTTCGTGATCGTGATCGCGGCCTATGTGGCCGAAGTGGTACGGGCCGGACTCGCGGCCGTTCCGAAGGGGCAATACGAGGCGGCGGCCAGCCTCGGTCTGCGCTTCTGGCCCGCGACCACGCTCGTCGTCATGCCGCAGGCGTTGCGCGTCTCCATTCCCGCACTCGTCAACACGTTCATCGGCTTTTTCAAGGACACCTCGCTCGTGGTCGTGATCGGGCTCTTCGACCTGCTCGGCGCGGCCAAGGTGGTGCTCACCGACGCGAAGTGGGTGGGATTCGGCGTCGAAGTCTACCTCTTCGCCGCCGCGGTCTACTTCGTGTTCTGCTGGGCGATCTCGCGATACAGCCAGTATCTCGAGGGGGCACTACAGGCACGAAGCCACCAGTGATCATTTCGCGGTGGAGAGACTACAAGCTGTCTCATAAACAGCGCGAACGAGCGGAAGCGAGTGCCCGCCTTCGCGCCGGAGGCGCTTCGGCGAGGTCTCGCCGTAGCTTTAGCGAAGGCGGAAGCCACGCGAGCAGAGCGGGGCGTCGGGGTCCCCGCGAGCGCCCGCCTTCGCGCCGTAGGCGCTCCGGCGAGGTCTCGCCGTAGCTTTAGCGAAGGCGGAAGCGTGTAAGGGGGTCCGGGGGACAAAGTCCCCCGGATGAGACTAAACCAATGTTTCACCTTCAGATGCAGAGCGTCGACAAGTGGTTCGGGGATCTCCACGTCCTGCGCCACATCAACCTGACGGTGACGCGCGGCGAGCGGATCGTGATCTGCGGGCCATCAGGCTCCGGCAAGTCGACGCTCATCCGGTGCATCAACCGATTGGAGCCGCACCAGAAAGGTCGCATCATCGTCGACGGCGTCGAGCTGACCAATGACTTGAAGAAGATCGATGAAGTGCGCCGCCACGTCGGCATGGTCTTTCAGCAGTTCAATCTGTTTCCGCATCTGACCATCCTCGAGAACTGCACCCTCGCGCCGATCTGGGTGAAGAAGATGCCGAAGCGCCAGGCGGAGGACGTGGCGATGCACTATCTGGCGCGCGTCAAGATCCCGGAGCAGGCCGACAAGTATCCCGGCCAGCTCTCGGGCGGCCAGCAGCAGCGGGCGGCCATCGCGCGGTCGTTGTGCATGGCGCCGAACATCATGCTGTTCGACGAGCCGACGTCTGCGCTCGACCCGGAGATGGTCAAGGAGGTGCTCGACACGATGGTGTCCCTGGCCGTCGAGGGCATGACGATGCTGTGCGTGACGCACGAGATGGGGTTCGCGCGACAGGTGGCCGACCGGGTCGTATTCATGGATGCCGGCGAGATCGTCGAGGCCAATGCGCCGAAAGCGTTCTTCGGCGATCCGCGGCACGAACGAACCAGAAGGTTCCTCAGTCAGATCCTGACGTGATCACGCAGCGTGTGTCGGCGTGAGGACGTTCAGAACGTCGCGCCTATCCGGGCATAGATCGCGCGCCCGTTCATGCCGAAGGGCGAGTGGCTCGGAAACGTCTGGATGCCATTGAACGAATTGACCGTGGAATTGCGGTCCGGGAACTCATCGAACAGGTTCTGCGCGCCCACCGCCAGCATGTAGTGGTCCGTCCGGTAGGACGCTTCGACGTCGGTCAGCCATTTCGCGGCGTACGTCTGGTCGTCGGCGGTGTTCTGGGTGAAGCTGCAGTACCTCCCCGTACCGCGCGACGTCGACATTCACGCCAAAGCGCCGGCGGCGCCAGTCGCCACCGAGCCGAAGGCCGTCCTTGGGCTGACCGCATTCGAGGCGACGCCGCTCGATACGATCGAAGAGCACCGACGCGAACGCGGCCAGTTGCGGCGGCGTGGCGACGGCGCCAACGACCCGGGAGCGGGTGTTGTTATAGCTTGCGCGCAGCTGCACGTCGCCGGCCGCAGCGAGTGCCTTCTGGTATCTCGCCGTCACATCGACGCCGTTGGTTCGCGTGTCGATCGCGTTCGTGAAGAAGCGCGCGTTGTTGGCGCCAAACGGCGCGAGGAGGGCCGCAATCGGCGGCGCGGTGAAATTTCCGGACAGAACGATGCGGTCGTCGATCGAGATGCGGTAGTAGTCGACGGTAATGTCCAACGCGGACAACGGGGCAATCACAACTCCCGCACTCGCCTGAACAGAGCTTTCCGGCTTGAGCGGCTGTGCGCCGAGCGCCTGCGCCGGCGCCGACGCCACCGGCAGCGTAAGCGACTCGACGGGCACCAGGCCCTGTCCGAGGTTGAGAAAGTTGGTGGCCGTCGACGAGAAGAACGACTGCCCGAGCGATGGGGCGCGAAAGCCGGTGCTGACCGACCCGCGAACGATGAAGCGCTGGTGTGGCCGCACACGCGCGGTGAACTTGCCGTCCACCGTGCCTCCGAAATCGCTGTAATGCTCCGAACGCCCCGCGAGACCGAGACGCAGCCACTCGAACACATCGCCCTCGACGTCGACGTAGCCGGCCACACTGCTGCGCGACGCGTCGACCTCGTTCGACGGCCGAAAGCCGGGGAAGACCTGCGCGCCGATCGCCGCCGGACTGCCCGTTCGATTGGGCGCGCCGCCATCTCGATACGAGTCGGGCTCGCCGGCCGCAATCTGGTAGCGCTCACGGCGGTATTCGGCGCCTATCGCAACGCTGAGAGGACCAGCGAAGGGACCGACGCCCACGAGACGGCTCACATCCGCGTTGGCGACGAACTGGTCCAGCGCGAGCGTACCGGCGTCGAACTCGGTCTTGTTCGGCGGCACGCCGGGACCAAGAGACACGTTCAGGGAGTCGCCGATGGTGAAAGCAAAGCTGTTGTGCCCGTACTGTCCGCTCACGTCGTAGGTCCACTTGCTCACGACACCGCGGACCCCGGCGGTTCCCGACGCGTCCACCACCGTGGGCTCGATCACCGGCAGGAAGCCAACCGGATAAATCTCGGGCCAGTTGCGCACGTCCATCGATCGGCGGTAGAAACCCGCGCTGTTCGCCTCACGACGGCTATAGCCGCCGAACGCATAAAAGAAGCGCGTCTCGGCCTGATTGAGGGGCACACCGGCGTTGACGTAGGCCATTGCATCGCGCGTGTCGGGATCGCCCCATCGGTGGTTCGGCTGCGCGACGGAGTTACTGCCGGCGTCTCCGGCGACAATTTGGTCGCGCGGGTCCGCCGACGCCCGGTTGGTGCGGTTATGACGCCGGTATTCCGCCGCGACGGTGATGCTGCCCTTGCCCGCACCGATTCCCCAGGAGCCGCCAACGTCGGCGAGCCCACCGTCTGAGAAGTCGACCTCGCTACCCTCCGTGCAATTCAGCCCGCTCGGATCACAGCGGTTGCCGGCGAACGTTCCCTTCGACAGGCCGAACGTCGTGGTCAGCTGTGGGCGGCGACTCGCCACCTTTGAGGACGATGTTGATCACGCCGGCGATGGCGTCGGAACCGTACTGGGCCGCGGCACCATCGCGGAGCACTTCGATCCGGTCGATCGCCGACACCGGAATCGCATTCAGGTCCACGCCGGTCGACCCGCGGCCAATGCTGCCGTTCAGGTGCACGAGCGCGCTCTGATGGCGCCGCTTGCCGTTGACCAGCACCAGCACTTGATCCGGTCCCAGGCCACGCAATGTCGCTGGTCGCACCGTATCGGTGCCGTCGGTGATCGTCGGTCTGGGGAAGTTGAAGGATGCGGCGTACGACTGGATGACCTGCGCTGTTTCGGTGTAGCCGCTCGAGGCAATCTGGTCGCGCGTGATCACGTCGACCGGCACCGCTTTCTCAGCGTCAGCGCCGGCCGCGCGGGAACCTACAGTCACGTGCTCGGTGAAGGCGGGACTGAGCGCCACGTCCACCGTGAGCGACGCGGAATCGACCACGACGTCGCTCACCATCGAGGGCAGGCCAGGCGCGTCGACCTTCATCCGGATGCGGCCTTCACGAACCGCGGCGCGCGGCAGTTGCAGCATGTACCGCCCTCTCGCGTCCGTGCTCGCCGACGCGTTGCTTCCGACCACTGAGACCACCGCGCCGGGGACCGACAGGCCATCCGCGCGCGTCGTGACCGTACCTGAGATCGAAATCACATCCTGGGCCAGCGCCGGGCGGCCGACAGCGAGGCATAGCACGAACCACAAGACACTCTTCATGTCTCGATAGGCGCACGCGGCAAATGGCTTTCACGCCGAAAGATCTCTTGTCACTTCCGCCTATCGAATCGGAACTGAGCTCGTGTCCCGAATCCGAAGTCCGGATCCGGGACACTAGCGCGTGCCATCCAGGCTGGCCCACTCGCCCGACTGGATGAAGCTCGCCCAGTAAAAGGGATGCTGCCGGGCCTTCCGTTTGAGTATCGCCAGCTTCGCCTGCCGCAGCGCCTCGCCTCGGCCGAGGCCGGCGCGCAGTCCCGCGTAGTAGGTGATCATCGTCTGGCGCGCGATGTAGTCGCTGACTGGCCAGAGGCTCATCACCAGCGTCTCTGGGCCCGCCAGAAGGAAAGCGCGACGGAGCCCGTACACGCCTTCGCCGTTGCGGACTTCGCCAACTCCTGTATCGCACGCGGACAGGGTGACCAGCTTCGTGCCCCACAGGTTCAGCCCCGAGGCTTCGAGCGCCGTGAGAATGCCGTCACCGCGAAGCCCGTGACCGAGATTCGCGCCAGCCAGCGCGATGCCGGAGCGAAGCAGCGGATTCTCGATCGTGGCGCCGACGTCGCTCACGCGTGCGCCGGGAGCCGCCGGGGCTGGTGCGCCTTCGCGCGCGCCGTCCCCCAGGAAGAATCCGTGCGAGGCAATGTGCAGCATGCGGGGGGCATCCAGTTGCGCGAAGGCTGCCTTGGTCGCACGTTGTCTGGTGAGCAGAACCGCGTCAGGAAAGAGGTGTTTGATGGCGTGCGCCTCTGCCGCCGTATTCGCCAGTGGCGCGAAGTACAAGGCCGAACGATCGACTGCCGTAGTGACGCTGCGATACGGTGCGCGCGTTGAGGGCTGCTTGCGCCTTGTGGATACCGCGCCCGCGAGTGCCGGTTCGCCGTAGTCAGGGTCCGCCACGATGACCGCTGCGCTGCGGTGCACGCGTGGCACTTGCAGGCGTAGGAGATCGCGGCCGCTGCTGAGGTAACTGACCGAGAAGCGCTCGATGAGGTATCGGCCCTGTTCTTCCCCCTGTCCGTCAACGAGCGCTTCGAACGGCACGAGGTTCAGCGCACCATCTGGTGAGATGAGCAGTCGGCTGGCGTCCCCATATGCGGTGCGCAAAGGCCGCAGCAGCACCTCGTAGACGGCGCGCGCATGTGCGTTCACGTCGGTTCGCGTCCGATCGCGCAACGCTAGCCGTAACCGGGCGACCGCCTGGTCGATTGCCGCCGCGGGACCGAGGTCAACACCTCGGGGCGCAGCGTCCTTCCGCACGAGATAGGCGGCGTAGTGCGGCGGCCCGTAGGCGTCGGCATTGGTCTCGATCGTCGGATCGAAGGGGCGAAAGATCGCAAACTCCAGCAGCGCGGCATCCTCGGGCAGTGCCGACTGGACCGCTTCGAGCGTCACCGGCTGAATCTGTGCGCGCAACTCACCGCTGTAGGCGCCGAGCTCCACCTCGAGCCGTTCTTTCTCCGCCTCCAGCTCGCCGATCGCGCGCTGACGCTGGTCGGCGGCACCATCATCTGCCGCATTCAACGCGAGCCGCGCGAGCCGCGTGGTGGTGCTGTTCAGCTGATCCAGGAGGCGACGGCCTCCGCCATCGTCCACCCTGCGCCGCACGGCCGAGAACGCATCGGTCATCGCATCGAGCACGCGCCCCTTCCGCTGCAGCACGACGAGGGCGGCCAGCGCGCCAGCGTCCGCGTCGCCGGGCGCCGCGTGGAGATGCAATGAGATCGTCCTGTCAGTGCGCTCGGAGATGTTTGTGACGAACGCCAGCTTCTGCCGTTCGGAGCCGATCGCCAGGTTGAGCTCGAGCTGCTTCTCGACGATGGCATCGGCGCGGCGTTGCAACGGGATTGCCCTGGAGACCTCGCCAGTGTCCCAGTAAAGTTGCGCCAGGTTGCCCACCGCCAACAGTGTGCTTCGGTGATACGGACCGACAGCCTTCTCCCAGATGTGCAGCGATCGAAGAAACATCTCGGTCGCCCGTGGAACGTCACCAATCGCGCTATATACGATCGCCAGGTTGTTCAAGAGTGGAGCGATGTCGACGTGCTCGGCGCCGACGAACGACTGACGAATGGAGAGCGCGCGAGTCGCGTACTCGAGCGCCGTCGCGAATGCCTTGCGCTCGCGCGCGAGGGTGCTCAGATTCTGAAGGTACAGGCTGATGTGGTAGCCTTCCGGCCCCTCGAGCACCTCCGCCAGCGCGAGCGCCCGCCGGTAGTGCTCCTCCGCTCGTGCCAGATCCCGCCTTTCCGCATAGACCAAACCGAGGTTGTTCAGGACGGCTGTGTATGCCGTGCTCTCCGTATCCCCGACCTTTTCCTGGAGGGCCATCGCGCGGCGGTAGATCGCCTCGGCTGCATCGAGATCGCGCGCGTGGTAGCGGAGACTCGCTTGCGACCGGAGGCACGTCGCAAACCAGGCATGCTCTCTTCCGAGCGTCTTCTCGATGACCTCCGTCGCCGACGCCGCCAGGGCCTCGGCTTTGGCACCCTGCCCGGCATGGAGCAGCAGCATCGCCAGCCGCAGCTGTGCCATCGCTGCATACGGATGTCCCTCGCCCCATGATGTGGCGAAAATGGCGAGCGCGCGACGTTGGAGCCTCTCGGCCGTCGCAAACTCGCGCATGTCGAGGGCACCACCGACGAGATCGTGAAGCACCATGCCGGCGAACGCGTTATCGGGCCCACGCACGGCTTCGCTGATGGTTATCGCACGTTCGAACGGCTGCCGCGCGTCGGTGAACCTGGCTGCCTTCGCAAGACCAAGCGCGGTCGTACGCAATCTCCTGGCTTCATACATCGAGCGATCGGAATCGGTTGCGGCGCGACGGGTGACCGCGCGAATGGCATACGTCCCGGAATAGATGCCGTGACTGGGGGCGATCGCAAGGATGTAGCTACCGCTCTTTTCGGCCACGACATCCACTTGCTCCTGGCCGTTCGGTCTGACCTCTTCCTGAAACTCGACGTCGTCTGTGCCGCCCTCGCGGCGCGCCCGCACGATGACGTCGATGCCGCGCTGCTCGACGATGACCGTCGCGCATTCGCCGGCCGCCAACGTGACGCGATAGAGGTGCTTCTCTCCGATTGCCACTTGGCGCTCGATCGCGCCGTTTGAGTCGAGCGCCGTAACATCCTGCCGCCGCGGTTCCGCAGCGGCCGGTGACAGCACCACCAGGAGGGCAGCCACGATCGTGAACGTGCCGGAGAGGCACGTCGCGCGCATCATGGCTGAACGATACGAACGGTGTAGCTCCCGATCACCTCCGCACGGCCACCAGCGTCGCGGCCGGTCAGATCGAGCGAATAGTGCTGCGGCCTGAGCAGCTTCGCGGGAACGACCACGGAGATAGACGCCTGGTCAGCGGAAGGTCTCGACACAATCCAGTCGCTCCGCCACGGAATGTGACTGGTCGCAGGGTGCTTCAGGGCAACTCGATAGCTCGGAAAGTCGTTTGATTCGAGCCGCAGGTCGAACCGAACGCGATCGGCGCCAGCAGGAATGGCAAGCGTCGGAATTGGCGCGGCAGCCCGCGTCGGAGGAAGCAGGACAACCGCCACGATTTCTGACGGTGACGCTGCTCGTTTACTGTCGGGCGATTCAGAAGTCGAAGCGGACGCGGACAAGGCCGGCGCAGGCGCTGGCGAGCTGGCGCGGTCCAGCTCCCCCGCGGTCGCCGCGCCGACAGTTGGTTCGCCTGTGCGTTGCGGCCGGACGTCTACCGCCCCGTTCTCCGAGGTCGCGAGCGTCAGCTCGTGCCGGGTTCGCGCGGCCTGGAACTGGATGAGTCCACACACGACAATCACGAGGGCCGCCGCGGCCACCATCCGCGCGAGGCTGGTCCGACTCGGGATGCGGTCCTTCCACGTTACACGCTGCGTCCGTGCCACCGATCGGTCGACGGCGCGAACGAAGCCCGCCGCCAACCTGACGCTTTCCCGGCGGCGGGGCGACAAAAGGTAGTAGGACTCGAACCGCTCCAATCTCGCTCCGGTCAGCTGCCCCCGGACATAGCTATCAATCAGGTCCGTTTCGACGATGCGCAGGCGCGCCGCGATTTCGTCGTCCGCGATGCTGGCCTCGTCGATGCGCTCGGTCACCTCGTCGGGAAGGAGGCCGAGGAGGTAACGGACGAGCTCCTCGTTATCGTGGTCTGGGTCGTGGTCTGCGTCGTGTGGCAGAGGCATGCTGGCCCTGATTACCGGGGTCTCATCCCAATAGGACAACCGGGCGCTAAATCTTTCGTCGGGCGTGCCGGCACCCCTCCAGGCACGTCAAAAGCGCATCGCGAATCCGGCAGGCTCGAATCGCAAGGGCGTTCATTGAGATACCCAGCCGGTCGGCCAGTTCGCGCCGCCGCTCGATCTTCTCCCGACGCGAATCGCGGTAGTACTCGACGATGAGCATGCGCTGCTCCGGCTTGAGCTGCCCCAGGCACCGGTCCAGGCAGTCGAGGCGCTGCTCGCGCAGCGTGAAGTCCTCGGTCGGCTCGGTCACGCTCGCCCGCATGTCGATACGCAGCCGGGTTTCGTCGAAACCCACGTGGCGGCGCTCGCGCCGGAGATCCTCGAAGAGGACAAACTTCGCGATGACGTAGCAGTAGCGGGCCGGCGGCCTCGTAGCGATGCTGCCGGTCTGCTCCAGCGTGCGAGCGACGCGATTGAGGGTCTCGTCCGCCAGCTCATCAGCCGCCGGACGGTTCCGCCGATTGAAGTACCAGACCAGCCGCCGGCGCATCTCGAGATACCGCTCGCCGTGCGATTCGGTACCGTCGTCCAGCCACGCTAGCAATCGCGCGAATACGAATTGCGAAAGTTCTGGTGCTTCTCGAAAGACTTGTTGTGTCAGCACGTGCACGCACACTCAAAGTTTTTGCGTCGATTACCGACCGAGAATCCTGCGATTCGTAAAAGGACATGGCGTGAGGGGAACCACGCACGCCGACGAGGTGCAAGACCCAGACCGACACGGCTCGGTCGAACGGGTGTGCTTCGGCCGGGAGCGTTCCTCGGCGACGGAAAGCATTTCTCACTCTCGACCTATGAAGCGAGGAGCGGTGCGGTCCAGGTTGTGATCATCGCCTGCGCAGCAGACTGCGCGGCCCGTGGATGGGTATACGTGTAGGGTTCCGAGGTGGATGTCGATGGACGATCAATGCGATGTTGGCAGGCGACGGTTGCTTACACTCCTCGGGAGCGGAGCGGTGGCCACAATCGGAGGCACGGCTTCGACACACGCAGAAACGCCGCTGCCGGACGTCGCGAAGTCTGATGCCGGCGACGTTGCCGCTCGCGATCCACTGAGCACTCGACTAACGCGGGAGTATGGCGTGCGCTTCCCGTTTGTCAGCGCGGGAATGGGATTCGTGTCCTACCCGCCCTTGGTGACTGCGGTGTCCAACGCAGGGGGCATTGGTGTCCTCGGCAATGCGATCGAGCCTGCGCCAAGCACGCAACAGTTGATACAAATGATCGCGGCCGGGACCAGGGGGCTCTTCGGTGTCGATCTCCTTCACGACACAACGGCCTTCGGACCGGCGACCACCGACGAGCACATCGATGTCTGTGTGGGAGAACGCGTGCCGCTCGTGGTCTTCCACTTCAATGTACCGCCAAAGCATTGGGTCGATCGTTTGCACGCGGGCGGCTGTCGAGTCTGGATGCAGGCCGCTTCCGTCGAGCAAGCTGTGGACGCGGCTCAAGTCGGCGTCGATGCCATCGTTGCCCAAGGGACGCAGGCCGGCGGTCACAACAAGAGCGTCGTCCGAACGTTGCCGCTGTTGCGTGACGTCATCGCGGCGGTGAAACCGCTGATGGTCCTCGCATCAGGCGGCATCGCAACGGGCGCTGACGTGGCCGCGGCGCTCGTCAACGGTGCGGAAGGTGTCTGGGTCGGCACACGAATGGTCGCCTCCCTGGAGGCATACGCGCATATCGAGTACAAGCGGCGCCTTCTCGCTGCACCCGATCCCGCGACCGCCATCACCACGGCGTTCGGTCCCGAGTTTCCCAACGTTCCGTATCGAGTGCTTCGAACCGATCTCGTCAACAAGGTGGTCGGTCGCGAGGATCAGATTCCCCCACCACTGCCCGGCGATCCGCCGATCGGGCAGACGGTGCTGTTCCCCTTCACGCTTCGCGTGCCGTACAGCATGCCGGCGTTCAGCGCTGCGGTGCCGACTCCGGACACGACAGGCCACTTCGATGCCATGGGGTTGCCGGCCGGCGAAGACAGCGTTCAGAAGATCAAGTCGATCAAGCCGGCAGCCGCCATCGTCGCGCAAATGATGGCAGAAGCGCGCGACATTCTCGCTGGGTCGCGCTGAGCCCACGCGCGGTGCGACGCCGCAGGGTCCGCTCCGCGTCACCGACGAGCTGGCCCGTGGTTGTCCGTGGCCAGTGTTATCCGCGGCTACATTCCTGTCGGAATTGGCGACAATCTTGTCCCACGCTTCGGAAGCGTTTCTCGGCTATAAAAGCTGAGATGGCTATCCACGTCGCCCTTCGGCACCAGACCCGCTACGGCTACGACCGGCCGGTGTCGCTGTCGCCGCACGTCATCCGCCTGCGGCCGGCGCCGCATTGCCGGACGCCCGTCTTGAGCTACTCGCTCAAGCTCGATCCCAAGAAGCATTTCATCAACTGGCAGCAGGACCCGCACGGCAACTACCTGGGGCGCGTCGTCTTTCCAGACAAGACGCAGGAGCTCGTCGTCGACGTCGAGCTCGTCGCCGAGATGTCGGTACACAACCCGTTCGACTTCTTTCTCGAGCCGTCGGCCGAATCGTTTCCGTTCGCCTACGACACCTCGCTCGCCAAAGAGCTGACGCCCTTCCTCGAGCGGATGCCCGCGGGGCCAAAGCTGCGCGCCTTCGTGGATGGCGTCGATACTCGATCGCAGCGGACCGTCGACTTTCTCGTCGCGCTCAATCGCCGTGTGTCGCAGGCGGTGAAGTACATCATCCGCCTCGAGCCCGGCGTGCAGACACCGGAAGAGACGCTCACGCTCGCGTCCGGCTCATGCCGCGATAGCGCGTGGCTGCTCGTGCAGGTCCTCCGGCATCTCGGCCTCGCGGCGCGGTTCGTGTCCGGCTACCTCATTCAGCTCAAGCCGGACGTGAAGGCGCTCGACGGCCCCAGCGGAACGGATGTGGACTTCACCGACCTGCACGCGTGGACCGAGGTCTACCTGCCTGGTGCGGGGTGGATCGGGCTCGACCCCACTTCGGGACTCATGGCCGGCGAGGGCCACATCCCGCTCGCGGCCACACCGGATCCGCAAGGCGCGGCGCCGGTGACCGGCGCGGTCGACGAATGCGAGGTGACCTTCGGCCACGAGATGAGCGTGCGCCGGATCTACGAATCGCCGCGCGTCACCAAGCCGTACACCGACGACGAGTGGCGGCACATCGAGGCCCTGGGCCGCTACATCGACACGGAGCTGTCCGCGCACGACGTGCGCCTGACGATGGGAGGGGAGCCGACGTTTGTCTCGATCGACGACATGGACGGCGCCGAGTGGAACTTCACCGCGCTCGGTCCCGCTAAGCGTCATCTGGCCGGCACGCTCGTCCGCCGTCTGAAGCAACGATTCGCGCCCGGCGCGCTCCTGCACTTCGGCCAGGGCAAGTGGTATCCCGGCGAATCGCTGCCACGCTGGGCGCTTGGCTGCTGGTGGCGGCGGGACGGCGTTCCAATGTGGAGAGACGACAGCCTCATCGCCGACGAGACCGTCGACTACGGCCATGGCGATGCCGAGGCCAGCCGATTCATCCGTGCGCTCGCCGACGCGCTGGCGGTGGACGGCAACCACATCATCCCGGCGTACGAAGACGTCTGGCACTACCTCATGAGCGAGCGGCGGCTGCCGGTCAACGTCGACCCGCTGAAGTCCGAGTTGAAGAACGAAGAGGATCGCGCGCGCCTCGCGCGCGTCTTCGAACAGGGTCTCGACCGCATCGTCGGGTACGTGCTCCCCGTGCGGCGCGGACCGGACACGCGCGCCTGGGCGAGCGGGCGCTGGTTCCTGCGATCCGAGCATTTGTTTCTGATCCCCGGCGATTCGGCGATCGGCTACCGGCTGCCGCTCGCCTCCCTGCCGTGGGCGGCGAAAGACGATCTCGAAGAGATCCTCGAGCGCGATCCGTTCGCGCGCCACGACAGGCGCCAGCTGTCCGTCCGCTCCGACCCGCGCGCAACGCCGGCGACTGGCCCGCACGTCTCGCTGCAGCCGCCGCCACGAGGCGAATCGGCTGCTGGCGTGATTCGCACGGCGCTCTGTGTCGAAGCCAGGCACGGGCGCGTGCACGTGTTCATGCCCCCGGTCCGGACGACCGAGGATTACCTCGATCTGATTGCGACCATCGAGCGGACGGCTGCCAGGCTGGCGATGCCGGTCCTCATCGAAGGCACGCCGCCCGAGCACGATCCCCGGCTCAACCATCTCAAGGTGACGCCGGATCCTGGCGTCATCGAGGTCAACTTGCACCCCGCGCGCACCTGGCCGGAGATCGTTCACCAGACGTCCACGCTCTACGACGAGGCACGTGAGAGCCGGCTCGGCACGGAGAAGTTCATGCTCGACGGCCGTCATACCGGGACGGGCGGGGGCAATCACCTCGTCCTCGGTGGCCCGACGCCAGCCGACAGTCCCTTCCTGCGGCGGCCAGACCTGCTGCGGAGCCTGCTGGGCTACTGGCACAATCACCCGTCGCTGTCGTTTCTCTTCTCGGGTCTCTTCTTCGGACCGACGAGCCAGCATCCGCGCGTCGACGAAGGCCGGAACGATTCGCTCCACGAGCTCGAGATCGCGTTCGCGCAAGTGCCCGAGCGGCGGGAGTCGCCGCCGTGGCTGGTGGATCGCGTGTTCCGGCACCTGCTGGTCGATCTGACCGGCAACACGCACCGCGCGGAGTTCTGCATCGACAAGCTCTACGCGGCGGAAACGAGCAGCGGCCGTCAGGGACTGGTAGAGCTGCGCTCGTTCGAGATGCCGCCGCACGCGCAGATGAGCCTGGCGCAGCAGCTCCTGCTGCGCGCCCTCGTTGCCCGCTTCTGGAAGACCCCCTACAATCAGGCACTGGTTCGCTGGAACACGGAGCTCCACGATCGCTTCATGCTGCCGCACTTCGTGGCCGACGATCTCGGCGACGTCCTCGCCGATCTCGGGCGGAGCGGGTATGCGATGCAGCCGCAGTGGTTCGCGCCGCACCTGGAGTTCCGGTTCCCGGTGTACGGTTCGGTCACGCGGCGCGGCGTCCATGTCGAACTGCGGCAGGCGCTCGAACCGTGGAATGTGCTCGGCGAGGAACCGGGCGCCGGCGGCGCCGTGCGATATGTGGACTCATCGGTCGAGCGGCTGCAGATCAAGGTGAGCGGCATGACCGAATCGCGGCACTTCGTCGCCTGCAACGGCCGCTCGGTTCCCCTGCACCCGACCGGCACGGCGGGCGAGTTCGTGGCCGGCGTGCGCTACCGTGCATGGCAGCCGGCGAGTTGCCTCCATCCCACCATCCCCGTGCACACGCCGCTCGTATTCGATCTCATCGACGCCTGGAACGAGCGATCGCTCGGCGGGTGCACGTATCACGTCGCCCACCCCGGCGGGCGCAGCTTCGACACCTTTCCCGTCAACGCCTACGAAGCGGAAGGCCGCCGGCTCGCGCGGTTCGAGGACATCGGTCACACCCAGGGGTCGATGGTCGTCCCCCCAGAGGAGCGCCGCCCGGACTTCCCCCTGTTGCTCGACCTCCGCTGCCCGCCCGCGCCGAGCGTCGCCGACCGGCACGTCCTCGGCTTGCGATGAGCGCGATCACGAATACTCAGGGACCGGCGCTCCCGTGGCGGTTTCTCCACGAGTACCAGCAGTTCGAGGGCGTGTTCGACGAGATGCTCGCCGGTCCCGGCATGCTCCGCCCGCAGTGCGAGGCGTTCGTGCGCAGCGTCGAGTCGATGGGACCGCTGGAGTTCGCGGCGCGGCGCGACAACGCGCGGCGCGCGATCCGCGAGAACGGCGTCACCTACAACGTCTATGGCGATCCGCAAGGCATCGATCGACCCTGGGAGCTCGACATGGTGCCGCTCATCGTCTCGGCGGACGACTGGAGTCGTCTTGAAGAGGGATTGATTCAGCGGACCAAGCTGCTCAACCTCATCCTGCTCGATCTCCACGGCCCGCAGCGGCTCCTGAAAAACGGATTGCTCCCGCCGTCGCTGGCGCTCGCCAACCCGTCTTTCCTTCGGCCCTGTCACGGCATCCCCGTGCCGCGAGATATCTACCTGCACATGCACGGCGTTGACCTGGCGCGGTCGCCGGATGGCCAGTGGGTCGTGCTCGCCGATCGCACACAGGCACCGTCTGGCGCCGGCTACGCGCTCGAAAACCGGCTCGTCCTCCAGCACAGCCTGCCGGAGGCCTTCCGTGGCGACCAGATTCAGCGGCTGGCCTCCTTCTTCCGCGCGCAGCGCGACACCTTGAGCGCGCTGCCCTCGAATCAGGACCTGCCCGCCAAAGTCGTGCTGCTCACGCCGGGGCCGTACAACGAGACCTATTTCGAGCACGCGTACCTCGCCCGGTATCTCGGCATCACGCTGGTCGAGGGGGCCGACCTCACCGTGCGCGATCGGCGTGTGTTCATCAAGACGCTCGAAGGCCTGCAGCCAGTCCACGTCATCTTCCGCCGGCTCGACGACAGCTTCTGCGATCCGCTCGAGCTGCGCGGCGATTCCTTCCTCGGCGTCGCGGGACTCGTCGATGCCGTCCGCGCCGGAAACGTCGTCGTCGCCAACGCGCTTGGTGCTGGCGTTATCGAGACGGCCGCTATCCTTCCGTTTCTCCCCGCCCTCTGCCGCGATCTCCTCGGCGAGGAATTGCGGCTCCCGTCGGCGCCGACATGGTGGTGCGGACGACCGTCGGATCTCGCCTATGTCATCGAGCATCTGGGTGACCTGGTCATCAAGACCGCCTTCCCTTCCAAGGGGCAGGACCCGGTGTTCGGACGACGGTTGAGCGGGCGTGAGAGAAACGACCTCGCGGCCACGATTCGCGCCAGGCCGGAGGATTTTGCCGCGCAGGCGCACGTGGCATTGTCGAGCGCGCCGGTGTGGCACCGCCACCGTCTCGAGCCGAGGTCGATCGTCTTCAGGACGTATGTGACGGCAACCGGCGATTCATTTGCGGTGATGCCCGGCGGGCTGACGCGCGTGTCGAGCACGCAGGACGTGCCGATTGTCTCGATGCAACGCGGCGGCAAGAGCAAGGATACGTGGGTGCTCGCCGATGCTCCGGTCGGCGCGGTGACGCTCCTCGCCCAAGCGGATCCCATCCGTGTCGAGCCTGCTACCACAGAGCTTCCCAGCCGTGTGGCAGAGAACCTCTTCTGGCTCGGCCGCTACGTCGAGCGCTCGGAACACATCGTCCGGCTGCTGCGCAGCTTCGTATCGCGTCTGGCCGATAGGGATACGACCGACGATCCGCGTCAAGTGTCGGCGCTGCTCCAGGTGCTCGTCAGCCTTCGAGTGCTGCCCGAAGAGCTCGGCGAGGACACGCTGCTGCGAAAGATCGAGGAAGACACCATCGATCTCTTCGCCAGGCAGGGTCCTCACACGGGGCTGCGCACCGCGCTGAACGAAGTGCGACGCCTGGCGAGCGCCGTGCGCGACCGCCTGTCCATCGATACATGGAGAATCCTGAACCTGCTGCAGCAGGACATGCGCCTGAGGCAGGGCCGCGTCCAGTTCGAGGAGGTGCTCGTTTACCTGAACGGCATCATCACGGATCTCGCGGCTTTCAGCGGCATGGAAATGGAGAACATGACGCGGGGGCACGGGTGGCGCTTTCTGAATCTGGGGCGACGGCTTGAGCGATCGTTAAACCTCATCGGCGTGTTGCGAGAAGCACTCGCCGTTTCACACACCGGCGCCGACGGCGCCGCACGACACGCGGCGCCGGAAGGCGCCGCGGGAAATACAGCCATCGTCGAGCCCCTCCTCGAGATCGCCGACAGCTCGATGACCTACCGTCGGCGCTACTACGCCCTGCCGCGGCTCGCGCCGGCCCTGCACCTGCTGCTCGCCGACGAGACGAACACCCGCGGCCTCGCGTTTCAGCTCGCCGCCGTGTCGGAGCACATCCTCCACCTGCCGCGCGATCCGAGGGCGCCGTCGCCGACGCGCGAAGAGCGGTTGATGGCCGGGGCGCGCGACACGCTGGCGGAGGTCATCCTTTCCAGGGCCTGGTCCGACGATGACTGCGCGTCGCTCGACGGGCTGCTCGGAACACTCGAGGACGATCTGAAGGAGATGTCGGAGGCGATCACGTATTTCTACTTCAGCCACGCCGAACTGCGGGTGAGTTGAGCGCGGTTCAAGTCGCATTTTCCATGATCACGAATCAATCACGATGTTCGCGAAGACCGCGAAGAGCACGAAGAAGGGTTGAGTGGGATTTGCTTCGTGAGCATCGCGATCTTCGAGCTCTTCGCGATTGGCCGAACGCCCGTGAGTGAGCCACAACTACCTATGCGCTACGACGTCACCCACACAACCGAGTACGACTACAGCGAATCCGTGGCGGTGGCCCATCACGTCGCCCGCCTCAAGCCGCGCGATCTGACGCACCAAGAGTGCGTCCACCACGAGCTCGCGATCGCGCCGGCGCCGGCCGTAACGAGCACGCATGAGGACTACTACGGCAACCTGGTGACGATTGTCGCGGTGCAGGGCGCGCACACCAGCCTGGTGATTCGCGCCCGCAGCACCGTCACGGTCACCGCTCCGTATCTCCCATCGCCGGGCGACACGCCGCCGTGGGAGGCTGCCATCGACCGCGCGCAACTGCCGTTTGACGCGGTGGAGTTCGTGTTTGACTCCACGTCATCCAGGTCCCAGTTCATCGTCGAACCCTTCGCGCGGGCATCGTTCCCCGAGGGCCGTCCCCTGCTGGAGGGCGTCCTCGACCTGACCGCGCGCATCCACGACGAGTTCACGTTCGATCCGAGGGCCACGACTGTTGCCACGCCTCTGACCGAAGTGTTCGCCTCGCGCCGCGGCGTGTGCCAGGACTTTGCTCGGCTCGAGATTGCCTGCCTGCGCTCGCTCGGCATTCCGGCCAGGTACATCAGCGGGTACATGGAGACCGTTCCACCTCCTAGAACGCCGCGGCTGGTCGGCGCCGACGCCTCTCACGCGTGGCTCAGCGTCTACTGCCCGGGCGTCGGCTGGATCCCGGTCGATCCCACCAACAACCTGCTGCCATCGGACACGCACATCACCGTCGCATGGGGACGTGACTACAACGACGTCAGCCCGATTCGCGGCGTGATCCTCGGCGGCGGCGCGCATGTGCTTCAAGTCCATGTCGACGTGGTACGGTTGGACTGACTCGCCGCCTGGCAGGAAACGCAACCAAGAACGCCGACGCGAACAACGCCCGGCGTGCGGACTGAATCATGCAATGACCTCGCGGCGATGAAGGTCTTCCACTGCGATCATTGCGGCCATCTGCTGTTCTTCGAGAACACCCAATGTGTCCGCTGCGGGCAACTGGTTGCCTACCTTCCCGATCTCGCGATTGTCGGTTCACTCGATTCGAACAACGACCAGGCCGGCGATCACCCGGGCACCTGGCGGTCGCCGCTCGCAGCCGCAGGCGGGCGCGCTTACCGTCTGTGCAGGAACTACACGCTCGAACAGGTGTGCAACTGGGCCATCCCCGACGGCGATCCCAATCCGCTCTGCCTTTCCTGCCGGCTGACGCGCGTCATCCCGGACCTCTGGACGAGCGATCGGCGTCAGGCCTGGTATCGACTCGAAATCGCGAAGCGCCGCCTGGTCTTCACGCTGCTCCGGCTGGCCCTTCCCATCATCAGCCGCGACGACGATCCCGAGCACGGCCTCGCTTTCGAATTCAAGGCGGACGAACCGAATGGCGCTGCCGTGCTGACCGGCCATGCCGGCGGCCTCATCACCATCAACATCGCCGAGGCCGACGATGCCGAGAGGGAACGGCGCCGGAGGTCGCTGCACGAGCCCTTTCGCACGCTGGCGGGGCACTTCCGTCACGAGAGCGGGCACTACTACTGGGATCGCCTGATCGCGGACCGCAGCGCGTTCGACGGATTCCGGAGGGTATTCGGCGACGAACGAACGGACTACGGCAACGCGCTGGGCGCTTACTACGCACACGGCCCGCGCGCGGACTGGCAGCAGCGCTTCATCAGCGCCTACGCGAGCGCGCATCCTCTCGAGGACTGGGCCGAAACCTGGGCGCACTACCTCCACATGGTGGACACGGTGGAGACGACCGCCGCCTGCGGCGTCTCCCTTCAGCCGCGGCGATCGGATGAACCGTCGCTCGGCCGGGTATCGCCGTTGGTGATGTCGCCGGACGCGCCGTTTGACCAGTTGATCGACAGCTGGTTTCCCGTCACCTACCTGCTGAACAACCTCAATCGAGGCATGGGGCTCGCCGACGCCTACCCGTTTGTCTGGTCAGCGCCTGCAATCGACAAGCTGCGCTACGTGCACGACACTGTCCGGGGCGTGCGGAGCACCAAGGTCAGGGAATTCGGGGCGCTTCGGAGGCCCTGAAGTCTTTTCGGATTC
The DNA here is from genome assembly GCA_963839705.1 of uncultured Acidobacteriota bacterium. Lineage (GTDB taxonomy): Bacteria > Acidobacteriota > Vicinamibacteria > Vicinamibacterales > 2-12-FULL-66-21 > DATBJJ01. Next base: position 1,113,453 of record CAWIWL010000012.1, on the reverse strand, counting down.
CTCAGGGCCTCCTGCAGGGTGCCAGAAGCGGGGCCATATCAGCGACGGCGCAGCGCAGCCGGATCGAGCGTCGGTCGCCCGATCGATGTACCAGACACCACCAACTCCACACGTCGATTCTGCTGTCGCCCGACAGGAACGTCGTTGGATGCAACGGGCTGTGATTCTCCGTAGCCTTGCGCCGCGATAGACGCGGTCGGAATGCCTTGCTGAACGAGATAGCCGCGGACCGCTTCAGCGCGGCGCTCCGACAGCCCCTGGTTGTAGTCATCATCGCCGACGCTGTCGGTGTGGCCGTCGACTTCGAGGTTCAAGTCTGGATAGGCCAGCAGGATGCCTGCCACCGTAGCCAGCTTCTCGCGCGCTCCCGGCTTGAGCGTGTGCTGGCCGGTGTCGAAGAGCACGTCCGACACGTTGACGATCAAGCCGCGCGCCGTCTCCCTCGTCTCGAGGATGATGTTCAACTGACGCTGCAGCCGATCGCGCAGGTCAGCCTTTTCTGCCTCGGCCCTCGCGACGGCCTGGCGTGCATCTTCGGCGCTCGCTTGTGAGGCCGCGCGAGCGGCCTCCGCGGCGGCTCGTTCGACCGCCAGTTGCGCCTGGGCGCGCTCCGCTTCGACTCGTGCGCGTTCGGCCGCACTCAGGGCTGCCTCCGCGGCCTGTCGCTCACGAATCGCCCGCTCGGTTGCCGCTTCCGCGTCGATCCTCCGGCGATCCGCAGCGGCGCGCTCCGCTTCAGCCTGCTCCCGTCTTCGCGATTCGGATTGCGCCGTCGCCATCGCGCTCGCCTCGCGCGCTGCCGCGGCCTCCTGCGCTCTGGCTATCCGCTCCTCATCCTGACGTTGAAGCGCAATCAGCCTCGCGTCCTCTGCTGTCTGCGCGGCTTCCCGGGCCGGCATCACAATCGATCGCCGACCGAGGTCACGCTCCCGAGCATCTTCGGCCTGCCTGAGCAGGCGAGTGGCTTTCTGAAACGACGCGGCAGCGTAGCGATCCGCGCCGGCGAACTCCGACAGCTGGATGGCGTTGCGTGCCTCGTACAGCTCGAGGGGTATTTTGCGGTCCAGGCGCTGGACGACGAGGCGATCCTGGCCAACGTTCATCAAGTAGGTGCCGCGCGTCAGGAGTTCGTACTTCGCGTCGATCTGCTCTATGGCTCCTCGCGTGTCGGCGCGAATCACGTTCTCCATGACCACCACGTCGCTGGGCTGCGAGACGGCAAAATAGGGTTCCGCGGTCACGACGAGGCCAAAGGCCTGAAGCTCCGTCGTCACATTCAGTTTGCTCTCCGATTCATTCAGCAGCACTTCCCCAAGATTGGTCGCACGGCCCTCGGGGGTGATCGCCCACATCACGTAGGTCAAGTACTCCGGGCCGAACTTCGTGGCTGGCACCAGGTTGTCGAACTCGACTTCGATCTCGATGTAGCCCTGCTTGCTTTCGACCTTGGCCTCGCCGCGCGCCTTCGGCAGGAGCGGCGTGCCGCGAAAGTCAATCGTCGTCGAGCCGCCTCGGTGACGGTAGTTGATTGCCGGGGTTGTCCTCGCGACGACTCGCACTCGGTAGACGGGCACCTGATCGCGATCGTCTGCACCGCGCTGTTGAGTCGGATTCGGTGGCTGTGACTGGGAATAGACGGGACCAGCGAAGAGTGCGCAGGTTGCCAGTAGTACCACCAAGAGCCGTTTGCCCATGACGGACCTCCTGCGCACGAGGGTGGCAAGCTTCAGTCCAAGCGAGGAACCGTGGAGTTTGCGCGCCTGGAGCCTCCGCGAGCCCTACAGGCCGCCGAGCGCATCAGGTAGGGTGTCGCGTAGGGATACTCGGCTTGGAAGAATGTGCCCGCCTTGCAGGTGCGGAGGGTTTGAGTGCTGAGCTTCGACCTGTTCCGTCGATGCGGGACAGCGATGGTCGAGCTTCGATCGGCACCGTGGTTGCAGCCTTATGAACGGGCGCAGGTACGCAAGGCCAATAAGGAGGTGCTCGATGCACGTCAGAGAGATCATGACGTCAAACCCGTTCTGTTGTACCGCCGACACATCCCTGGAAGACGTCGCGAAGGCCATGGTGGAGCATGACTGCGGGGAGATTCCAATCGTCCGCAACAGCATGGACAAAACGCTCATCGGCGTTGTGACCGACCGCGACATCGTCTGCCGGTTGGTCGCGCGCGGCACGAATCCCGTGGACGAGACGCCCGAATCCTGCATGTCGTCGCCGGTCATCGCGGTCCGCGAGACGACGCCGGTCGAGGAGTGCGCGCGGATCATGGAAGAGAACAAGATTCGACGCGTGCCTGTCGTCAATGGCGGCGGGATGTGCTGCGGTATCGTCTCTCAAGCCGACATCGCCAAGCACGCCTCGAGAAAGATCACGGCAGACCTGGTCAAGGACGTCTCGCAACCGAGTCGCACGTTGCTCGCACGCGGCACGGGGCACTGAGTGCCGCCGGCGGCCGTGACTGCTTCGTCTAGTCGAATGAGATCTTCCGCCTAAAGGCGGAAGCTACGGGGAGCATCCAGAAGACCACGGGATCATCCAGGAGACAGGATTATCCGGGAGGGGGATCATCCAGGGAGACAGGATCATTCAAGACACACTGTGGCTTCTCTGAGACAACCTGTGGCTTCCGCCTTTAGACGGAAGGTCTGAAACAACCTGTGGCTTCCGCCTTCAGGCGGAAGGTCTGAAACAACCTGTGGCTTCCGCCTTCAGGCGGAAGGTCTGAGACATCCTGTGGCTTCCGCCTTCAGGCGGAAGGCAGCCTCAGGACGTTACTCGTAGTGCAGGGCCTTGACCGGATCGAGCCGCGCCGCGCGCGCGGCCGGGTACAACCCGAAGATCAATCCGATCGCGACTGACACGACGAACGCCAGGACGATCGACGTCGTCGTCACGATGGTCGACCAGCCGGCCAGGTAGCCGATGAGCTGCGAGAGGCCGACGCCGACGAGGACGCCCATCACGCCGCCGGCCAGCGAGATGATCGTCGTCTCGATCAGGAACTGGCGGATGATGTCGCGCTTCTTGGCGCCGATCGCGCGGCGGACGCCGATCTCGCGCGTGCGCTCCATCACGCTGGCGAGCATGATGTTCATGATGCCGATGCCGCCGACGAGTAGCGAGATCGAGGCGATCGCGACCATGACCATCTCGAAGATACGCTGCGTGCGACGCTGCTCGGCGAGGAGCTCGGCGGGCGAGACAATGGAGAAGTCGGCCGCGCCGCGATGCGAGACGTTGAGCAGGCCGCGCAGCAGCGCGGCGGCGGCGGGAATGTCCTCTCCCTGGCGCATCTGCAGGTAGATGCCATCAATCTCGTCGCGAAAGCGGCTGTTGACGTCCTCGAGCCGGAAGATCGCGGCGTGCAGCGGAATATAGATCAGGTTGTTGCGGTCCTGCGCCGGGAGGCCGGCGACATCAGCCTGCACGGTCAGCTGCGGACCGCCGACGCCGATGACCTGAAACCACTGCTCGTTGACCTTGACGTGCTTGCCGACCGGATCGTCCGCGCCGAAGAGGGACGCGGCGGCGCCTTCGCCGAGCACGGCGACGGACGCAGCGGAGGCGGTTTCGGCATCGGTGAAGAAGCGCCCGTTGACGAGCTGCAGGTTGGCAATCCGCTGGTAGGTCGGGCTCACGCCGTAGACGACCGGCGGATCGCTCTGCGGCCGCGGCAGGAGCTTGGACGGCGTGAACCGCTTGCGCGCTGACGATGTCGAGATGCCGTCCAGGTTGGCCTCGATCACCCGGTAGTCCCGAAACGTCAGGCCCGCCGAGAGCTGCCGGACTTTCTGCACGACCTGGTAGTCGGTCGACTCGCGCGCTTCGACGATCAGGTTGCGCACGCCGAGCTGCTCGATGAACGCCATGACTTCCTGCTGCGCGCCGGCGCCAATCGACAGCATGGCGACGACCGCCGCCACGCCGAAGATCATCCCCATCATCGTCAGCAGCGAGCGCAGTTTGTGCGCGCGCAGGTTGTCGAATCCGAGGCGCAGCTCCGGCAGGAAGTCCGACGTCGTGCCCGTGATGCGGGTGGCCGCCATGACTATCGTGATCCGCCGGCCGCAGGCAACGTCGGCGAGCTGCTGTTCGAGGTCGGACGGGCGGCGGTCGGATCCGTGAGCGCGACCTCCGTGCCTTCCGACAAGCCGGCGATCGCTGCGCGGCTCTCGGTGAGGTGCTCGACCTTGACCTCGCGCTGTTCGAAGCGGTCGCCGACTTTTACGTAGACGTGAGTCTTGCCGTTCTTCTCGAGAACCGCCTGCCGCGGCACGTGGAGCGCATCGGGGATTTCTTTTCCTTCGATCGTCAGGCGCGCGGACGCGCCCGCTTTCAACCGGTCATCCGGCTTGTCGAACTGGAACGTCACGTCGAAGAGACGCGTGACAGTCGCGCTCTCGAACCACTGCGCACGGCTCGCGAGGCCGGAGAGTGCACCCACCTTCACGCCAAATGTCTCGCCCGGCAGCGTGTCGACGAAGAGGGACGCAGGCTGGCCCGCGGTAAGGTTGGCGCGATCGCTTTCCGCAATCTTCGCGCGCACTTCCATCTTACCCGACTCCAGGACGTCGGCGACCGGCCGGCCTGGCCACACCGAGTCGCCCTCGCGGTACTCGGGAATCACCATCCCCGGCCCGAAGAAATTGATGCCGTCTCGGTTCTCCTTGATCGCGACGGTACCGTCCATGGGAGCTTTCAGGATCAGGCTGTCGATGAGCTGCTGCGCGCGCTGCATCCCGAGCATCGCCTTGTTGCGCTTTTCCTGCACGACGGCGAGCGATGCCTGGTTCGTCGCCGCCCTCGACTTCACGTCCTCTTCGAGCTGTGCGAGACGGCGCTTGGCCTCTTCGAGCGTGAGTACGTTCTTTTGCGCCTCGACCGCGGGAATGAGCTCATTACCGCTCGCGTCGAGCTCGCCGCGCCGTACATCGAACCGCGCCGTCAGCAGCGCCACGTCGTCCTGGGCCTTCTGGACGTCGGCGTCGGCCTTCATCTTGACGATTTCCTGCTCCGCTTCGGCCACCTCGGACTTGGCCTGCTCGAGCGCGTACACCTGATCGCCCGGGTCGAACTCCATGACGACGTCGCCACTCTTGACCGGCATGCCTGTCGTTTTCATCTGGACGATGCGAAGCATGCCGCCGACCGGCGGCGTCACGAGCGTCATGGTCCGTCCGGCGCGGAGCTCGCCGTTGGCGTGGACGGTGACCTTCAGCGGACCCTTCGTCACCAGCGCCGTCGGAACGGAATTACCTCGTTCAGGCAAACGCGGTACGGCGAAGACGATGCCCGCCCCGACCACCGCCACGACGGCAAGGCCCATCGCCGGCCAGAGGTATCGCCGGCGCGTCATTCGGACCTCCTGATCATCTCGGGCGACGGACGTCTGGTCGCGATGCGATCGCCCGGGTCGATCCCCGACGCGACGATCGCCTGCTCCTTGCCCCGCTTCGTGATCTGCACGCGGCGCTCCTGGAACTCCGATCCATCGAGCTCGTAGACCACCGTCGCCCCGTCGCGCTGGAAGATCGCCTCCGACGGGATGAGGACGACGTTCGGGACGCGCTCGGTCGCGATGCGCGCGACCGCCGTCATACCGGGACGGATCCGCGGGTCGATGTCGAGCAGCACGAGATCCAGATCGAAATTCCGCGGCGGCGGCCACGTGCTCTGATAGTCCGGCCGGGCGAGCATCGAGATGCTGTCGATCTTCGCCTTGAAGTCATTGCCCGGAACGGCCTCGATGCGGACAGACGCGGCCTGCCCGGCCTTGAGGCGGCTGCGATCCGACTCGTCGAGCCGCGCCAGGAGATGCACCGACGAGAGATCCGGCAGCTCGAGGATCGCCGCGCCGGCCCAGGCACGGTCGCCCTGGCGGAACTCGGGCGAGGCTCCCATCATGTTGCCGGAACGGTAGTTCGGCAGCACGTTGACGACGCCGTCGGTCGGCGCCTTGAGCTGCAGCTTCTCCAGGCCGTCCTCGGCGCGCTTCAGATCGAACAGCGCCTTCTCGCGCTTCCGCAGCTTGCTCGACAGATCGGCTTCGGCGCTTGTCTTGTCGGAACGCACCTTCTCTTCGAGCTCTTTCATCCGCTGCTCGGCATCGCCAAGCGCGAGCCTCGCCTTCTCGTTCTCGAGCCGGGAAACGGTGTCACCCCGGTTGATGTCGAGTTTGGCGCGCTCGATGTCGTACTTCGCCTTCATCAGCGCCGTGGCGTTCTGTTCGCTCGTGATGCGCGCCAGCGCGTTCGCCTGCTCGATCTCGGCGTTGGCCTGCTTCAACTCGGACTGCTTCTCCTGAATCGTGCGCTGCAGCGTCGTCCCGTCGAACTGCACGACGACCTCGCCGGCCTTGACCTTCGACCCGTTGTTCGCGAGCTTGAGGATCTGAAGCTCGCCCGACTGCATCGGCGACGACAGGACGACGGACCGGAGCGGCCGGATTTCGCCCCGGAGCTCGAGCGCGTCGACGAACTCGCCGCGCGTGACCTCCGCCGTTGGCAGGTCCGGCACAGAGCCGCGGCCGACCGTTGCGAAGAGACCGCCGCCGGCGAGGACTAGCACGCCGATCGTCAGGAGACTGTTACGGCGGCGCAGCCGCTTGAGAAGGCGCGCGATCATTGTTGGGGTCCTGGCGGCGTACCATCCTGCCTGTTGTCGGACGAAGCGGGCGGAGACGCGACGTTTCTCGCGACGACCGTGCCTTCGTTGACGCCGGAGGTTACCACGACGTGGAGGGCGCTCGTCGCGCCGACGGTCACGGGTTGCTCCCTGTACGACGAGCCGCTCTTGACGCTTACGAAAGTGCTCTTGCCGTTGGTTCCGATCGCGTCGCGCGGCACGACGAGCGCGCCGGGAAGCCGCGCCAGCGTGACGTCGAGCGATGCCGTCAGATCGGGCATGAGGTTCGCGTGCGAGCCGTTGACGTCAATGAGCACGACGAACACGCGCGACTTCGGCGACAACGTCGAGACCACGCCGACCGGTGAGATCTGTCCGATCCGGCCATCGAACGACAGCTCGGGGTAAGCGTCAAGTCCGATCTTGACGGCCAGGCCGACCGTGAGATCGTTGATGTCAGCCTGGCTGACCCGCGCGCGGACACGCATGGCTTTCGGGTTGACCACGTCCACCACGGGCACGCCAGCGCGGACTTCCTCGCCTTCCTGAACCTCCGCCTGGGTATTGGTCTTCCACACCATTCGGAGCACCGCCATCCCGCTGATCGGCGCGACGACCGCCATCCGCTCGGCGTTGGTCTCGGCCTGCCGCATCGCATTCTCGGCGCGGTCGCGGCGGATCTTGAGGATCTGGACGTCCGCCTCGGCCGCGCGGCGCTTGAGAGCATAGGTCGTTTTCAGCTGATTCAAGGTCGCAATGGCCTGCTCGACGGCGAGGTCGTTCTTTTCAGCCTGAATTCGCGGCAGGAGCTCGTTCTTGGTGGTTTCGAGCTTGGCCCGTGAGAGGGAGCTTTCGGCGAGCAGGATCTCGCCGTCGTCGCGCGAGCGGGCGGCGCGCTCGCCGGCGTCCTTCTTCTTGATTTGCTGATCGAGGTCATTCAGCTCCGCGCGCCGGTCGAGAGCCGCCGCGAGCTGCGTCTGGCGGTCAAACTCGACGAGGAGGTCACCCTTCTCGACCGGGGCGCCGCCCTTGATGAGCTTGGTGATTACAAGCGACTGCGAGTTGGGTCCCGAGAGTCTGGGGGCCGCAACCGTCGTCGACTCGACCGCCTCGACCGTGCCGCTCAACCTGACCGTCCGCACGAAGTCCTGGCGCGTGACCGTAGCCGTCGTCTGTCGTCGCCGCGACTGTCCGGATTCGGAATTCCCGGGATCGCGCCCGCGCATGAGCGCCGCGCCTGTCGCCACGCTGACCAAGACGACTGCGATGGCTATCCACAAGCGAGAGTAAGTTTTGGGAGGCATCGTTGCTCCGGTTATCAGACGGCCGCCCCACGATATTGGTTGGCGAGTTTCCGGGTTAGACACCGCCAACTGCGGGGACAGTCAATCGGGACACTCAAGAGTGACAGTCACGGTTGAGTGTCCCCGGGCGCGAATGTCATGCCACTCGCTGATAAGTCTCCCCGCGGGAGCACAACTCGGACATCTGCGGCGCGCGAGCCCCTGGAAGTGTCTTGAATCCAGACGCCGGGGACACTCAAGAGTGACTGTCCCGATTGAGTGTCCCCGCCTTGAATACGCCGTCCAAGGCGGAGGTGTTCAGGTGGTCTGGACGACGGCGGCGGCGGGATCGTAGGCCAGGTTCGGGCCTAGCCACTTCTCGACATCCTCGAGCCGCACGCCCTTCCGGCGGGCGTACGACTCGACCTGGTCGCGGCCGAGACGGCCGACGTTGAAGTACTTGGCCTGAGGATGGGAGAAATAGAGCCCGCTGACGCTCGCGGCGGGCAGCATGGCTGCGTGTTCGGTCAGGGTGATCCCCTGCTTGTGCGCCTCGAGGTGCGCGAATAGCTTGAACTTCTCGCTGTGGTCCGGACAGGCCGGGTAGCCGTAAGCCGGCCGGATGCCGCGAAACTTTTCGGCGATCACGTCGTCGAGCGAGAGCTCCTCACGCTCCCCATAGCCCCAGTCCCGGCGCGCCTGCGCGTGGAGATACTCCGCGGACGCCTCGGCCAGCCGGTCGGCCAGCGCCTTGACCATGATCGCGTTGTAGTCGTCCAGATCCCGCTCGAACTGTTGGGCGAGGGCATCGGCGCCGATGCCGGCCGTGACGGCGAACATGCCCAGATAGTCCGGCACGCCGGTCTCGCGCGGCGCGACGAAGTCAGCCAGCGACAGATTCGGACGCTTGTCCGGAATGATCTCCTGCTGCCGCAGCATGGGGAAGCGTTCGAGCTCGCTTCGCCGTGAATCGTCGGTGAAGACCACAACGTCGTCGCCGTCCGAGCACGCCGGCCAGAACGCGTAGACCGCGCGGGCCGTCAGCAGCTTCTCGTTGATGATGCGATCGAGGAGCCCCTTCGCATGCTCGTAGAGCTCGCGCGCGGCCGGACCGTACTCGGGGTGCTGGAGGATCCCGGGAAAGCGGCCTTTCAGCTCCCACGCCGAGAAGAAGAACGTCCAGTCGATGAACCTGGCGATCTCTCGGAGCGGCAGATCGTCGAGGAATCGCCGGCCGAGGAACCACGGCGAGACGATCTCGTGATCGTCCCAGTCGATCTGCAGCCTGTTGGCACGTGCCTGCTCGTATGAGAGCAGCGGCTTCTCGCGCCGTGACGCGTACTTCTCGCGGATCTCGGCCTGCTCGGCCCGGTTGGCGCGATCGAGGGCGGGCTTCCCGGCGCCCAGCAGGTTCGACACGACGTCCACGGCGCGCGACGCGTCGAGCACGTGCACGACCGGCCCGTTGTATTCTGGCGCGATCTTCACCGCTGTGTGCTGCCGGCTCGTGGTCGCCCCACCGATCAGGAGCGGAACGGTGAAGTGCTGCCGCGTCATCTCGTGCGCCACGAACGCCATCTCGTCGAGCGATGGCGTGATGAGCCCGCTCAGCCCGATGATGTCGACCTTCTGCGCGATCGCGGTCTCGAGAATCTTCGCCGCCGGCACCATCACGCCGAGATCGATGATTTCGTAGTTGTTGCAGCCGAGCACGACCCCGACGATGTTCTTGCCGATGTCGTGCACGTCGCCCTTGACCGTCGCCATCAGCACGCGGCCCTGGGTCGACGTGGCGCCCGTCCGCAGCTTCTCCGCTTCCATGTACGGCAGCAGGTGCGCGACGGCGCGTTTCATCGCCCGCGCACTCTTGACCACCTGCGGCAGGAACATCTTGCCGGCGCCGAACAGGTCGCCGACGATCTTCATGCCGTCCATCAGCGGCCCCTCGATGATCTCGAGCGGCCTCTCGTATTGCAGGCGGGCCTCCTCGACGTCGGCGTCGATGAAATCGACGACGCCGTGGACGAGCGCGATACGACAGGCGCGCTTCGACTGTGCCCTGCCGCCACGCGACATCGACTTCCTTCTTCTTGCCCGCGCCCTTGACCTGCTCGGCGAACTGCACCATCCGCTCGGTCGCGTCCGGCCGCCGGTTGAAGATGATGTCCTCGACGTGCTCGAGCAGGTCCTTCGGGATGTCCTCGTAAACGATCAGCTGGCCGGCGTTGACGATGCCCATGTCCATGCCGGCCTTGATCGCGTGAAACAGAAACGCCGAGTGGATGGCTTCGCGGACGACGTCATTGCCGCGGAACGAAAACGACAGGTTGCTGACCCCGCCGCTGATCTTCACGCCTGGGCACGTCGCCTTGATGATGCGCGTGGCCTCGATGAAGTTGATGGCGTAGTCGTTGTGCTCTTCGAGCCCGGTGGCGATGGCGAGGATGTTGGGATCGAAGATGATGTCGGTCGGATCGAAGCCGGCCTGTTCGGTCAGAATCTTGTACGCGCGCTGACAGATCGAGACCTTGCGCTCGATGGTATCCGCCTGTCCGACCTCGTCGAAGGCCATGACTACGACGCCGGCGCCAAAGCGCTGAACGATCTTCGCCTTGTGGAGAAAGTCGGCCTCGCCTTCCTTGAGGCTGATCGAGTTGACGACGCTCTTGCCCTGGGTGCACTTGAGCCCGGCCTCGAGCACCGACCACTTCGAGCTGTCGATCATCACCGGGACACGGGCAATCTCCGGCTCGGTCGCGATGTAGTTGAGGAACGTCGTCATGGCCTGCTCGGAATCGAGCATGCCCTCGTCCATGTTGACGTCGATGAGGTTGGCGCCGTTGCGGACCTGCTCGGCCGCGACCTGCACGGCCGCCGTGTAGTCGTTGTTCTTGATGAGGCGGGCGAACTTCGCCGACCCGGTGACATTGGTGCGCTCACCGATCATCTGAAAGTTGCTGTCGGGCCGGATGGTCAGCGTTTCGAGGCCGGAGAACTGGGTAAAGTGCTCGCGGCTCTCGGATTCATCGGCCGGCTGACCAGCCTCCGCTAAAGCTACGGCGGTCCGCCGAAGCCTCGGCGAAGGCGGAAGCCGGCCACTACGATCGTCGGCTGACTCACTCGTAGTGTCCGGCTTTAGCCGGACCTCTTTGTCATCCGTCGCGTCCGCCTTCAGCCGGACCCCGCGTCGGACCCACGAGCCCTCGGGCAGCGGCCGCGCCGCCAGCCCTTCGACTTCGCGCACGATCGCCTTGATGTGATCCGGGGTCGTTCCGCAACAGCCGCCGACGATGTTGACGAGGCCGCCGGTGACGAACGACTTGAGGAGATCGCCCGTCTCGTCGGGCTGCTGGTCGTACTGTCCGAACGCGTTTGGCAGCCCGGCGTTCGGGTAGCAGAGGACGTAGCATTCGGCCAGCCGCGCGAGCTCTTCGAGGTGCGGGCGCATCTCGCGCGCGCCGAGCGCGCAGTTCATGCCGATGGCCAGCGGGCGAGCGTGACGGATCGAGGCGTAGAACGCGTCGATCATCTGGCCCGACAGCGTGCGGCCGCTGAGATCGGTGATCGTGACCGAGATGAAGACCGGCAGCCGCAGCCCCTTTTCCTCGAACACGTTCTCGATCGCGACGATGCCGGCCTTGGCGTTGAGCGTGTCGAAGATCGTCTCGAGCAGGAGCAGATCGGCGCCGCCATCGATGAGGCCACGCGCTTGATCCTCGTATGCGGCCCTCGCCTCGTCGAAGGTCATCCCGCGGAACGATGGATCGTCGACCTTGGGGGAGATCGACAGCGTCCGGTTCATCGGACCAAGGGAGCCGGCCACGAAACGCGGCCGGTCCGGCGTCTTCGCCTTCCACTCATCGACTGCCTCGCGGGCCAGGCGAGCTCCCTCGTAGTTCAGCTCGTAGGCAAGCGATTCGAGGGCGTAGTCCGCCTGCGCGATGGCTGTGCTCGAAAAGGTGTTGGTCTCGATGATGTCGGCGCCGGCTTCCAGATACTCGCGGTGGATGGCGCCGATGACGTCCGGCCGCGTGAGGACGAGGATGTCGCTGTTCCCGCGCAGGTCCTTCGGATGGCTCCGGAAGCGATCGCTGCGGAAGTCGGCCTCGGTCAGTTTGTGGCGCTGGATCATCGTGCCCATCGCGCCGTCGAGGAGGAGGACGCGCTGCTCGAGCGCGCGGCGCAGCGCCTTCTCGGCGGCGGCACGCTGCTCGCTGATCGATGATGAGGGACTCGGGTTGGAGCTATCAGGCATCTGTCTGTCCTTGGTAATCACCGGGCCTGGGCACGCCCAGACGAATCTCACTGTCCAAAAGCCTCTCACCGCCGAGATCGCAGAGCCCGCAGAGACAAACTCGCAGCCATGTCAAAAACGGAGACCCTCACGAAGGCCTCGAAGATCACGAGGCTCGCGAAGAATTCACGGGTGAACGTAATCCTTCGTGAGCTTTGCGGTCTTCGCGATCATCGTGATTGAGCCGTCGGCCGTGTTTTAGATGACCGTTATTTTTCTGCGAACTCTGCGTCCTCCGCGGTCAGAGGCTCTTGGACCGCCTTTCTGACTTCATGCCGGGCTTCACGGCGCTCGCGACGATGACCGTGAACGGATCACCGGTCCGTCGCGCGCCGACACCCACGCGCACGTCGGTCAGCCCGGCGCCTTTGAGCAGCTTCGCGAGCGCTTCGTCGGCGAATCCGAGCCAGCGATCGCCCAGCCGGTCCTTGACCCAGCCCTCGTCGTGCTGACGCAGGTCGAGCACCAGCACCCGGCCGCCCGGCACGACAATCCGCGCCGCCTCGCTCAGCGCGCGGGCCGGATCGGGCGCATGGTGCAGAGCCTGGGAGAGCAGCGCGACATCCACGCTCGCGTCGCGAAGCGGCAGCTTGTCGAGCTCGCCTCGCTTCCAGATGACGTTGCGGACACGACGGCGAGTGGCGAGCGAACGCGCGCGCTTCAACACGACTGGCGAGCGATCCACGGCAATCACCCGCGACGCCCAGCGGCTGGCCTCCACGGTCAGGTACCCTTCGCCGCACCCAATGTCGGCCACACGGAGCGGCGGCAGGAGATGACCGAGCGCCCGGGACCAGGCGGCCCAGCTGCGTCCCGGCACCAGCTGACGCTCGTTGGTGTCCGGGCCGGCGTGCGCCTCGAAGTTCTCCTTGCGCAGCCGCCGCACCTCGGCCAGCCGGGCATCGTCGGCGCGGCCGGTCTCGGTCCGCGCGGCCTCGGCGAACTCGGCCTGGAGGAGCGCGGCAAGCGGACCGGAGCCGTTCTCGCCCGCGAGGAGCGACGGCGCCGGCCGGAAATAGGTGTAGCCGCCTTCACGCTGCTCGACGATCAGCCCGGCATCTTTGAGCAGGCCCAGGTGCCTGGACACGCCGGACTGCGCAATCCCGAGGATTCCGGTCAACTCACTGACGTTGAGGCGTTCGGCCGCCAGGAGGCGTAGAATCCGCAGCCGAGCGTCGTCGCCGAGCAACCTGAACAGGCTGGAAGCCTGTGCCATATCTATAAATCTACATTAATAGATGCCACGTGACAAGCCCTGACGGTTCGCGGCCCGAGACCTCGAAACTTGCGTGGCTTCTACCTTCGGAGAATGTGAAGATATCGTCGTAGTGTCCGCCTTTAGGCGGACTTGCCTTAGGTCCGGCTGAAGCCGGACACTACGACTGGCGCTGAACAGAAGCCGCGATAGCAAAGCTGACATGACTCTGACCACCTACCTGAGCGCATCCCCTAAGGCGGCATTGATCCTGGCCCCCGGCGCAGGCGCGGGACAGACCAGCCCGTTCATGGTGCAGTTCGCCCGCGGGATGGCCCAGCGAGGCATCAACGCGGCGACGTTCGACTTCCCGTATAGGGCGGACGGACGGAAAGTGCCGGACCGGGCGCCGGTGCTCGAACAGTCCTGGCGCGACGCGCTGCACGCCGCGCAGGCGGAGTTCGGCGGGCTGCCGATCTTCATTGGCGGCAAGTCGATGGGCGGGCGGATCGCGTCCCATGTCGCGGCGCAGGGATGCAAGGGCATAGACGGCCTCGTCTTTCTCGGCTATCCGCTCCATCCACCCGGACGGCCGGAGAAGCGCCGCGACGCGCACCTGCCTGCGATCCACGAGCGGATGCTCTTCGTCCAGGGGAGCCGGGACGCCCTCGGGACGTCGGCCGAGATCACGGCGCTACTGTTGTCGCTTCAGCACGCCACGCTGCACGAAGTCCCGGGCGGGGATCACTCGTTCAAGGTGTCCGGTCGGAAGAGCGACGCGCTCCCCGGCATCATGGATACCGTCGCCACCTGGATTGTCTCAATCTGACTCGCAGCTCCGCCTCACTTCTTCCGCGCCTTGCGCGCGTGCCGCTCCTCCGCCTCCTCGACCGAATGGGAGGAGGTCAGCGACTGCTCCTTCCTGGCCATGTTCACGAGCGTCGCGTAGTGCCGGTGAAGCGTCCTGAGCTCCGCTTCGTTCATGTCCTCGCAGTCGATCAGACGGTTGCTGGCGCCGACCATCGCGGCAACGAGCTCGTTCAGTTTCAGCTGCACCGCGAGCGAGTCCTTGTTCTGCGATCGCTGGATCAGGAACACCATCAGGAACGTGACGATGGTGGTACCGGTGTTGATGACGAGCTGCCAGGTGTTGGAGTAGTCGAAGAGCGGCCCCGTGGCGATCCAGACGAGGACCACGGCGCACGCGAGCGTGAAGGCCGTCGTGCTCCCGGTCCACGTCGTGACTGCCGCCGAGAACTTCTCGGTCACACGAGTGTGCGGATGAGGTTGGCGATGTGGCATTGGAAGCAAACTCCCGTTCGAGTCATATACATGAGGAGGAGCGTCGACTTATAGTGGTCGGATGGGACCGTCTTCATCAATCAAATCATCGACCTCCCTTCCGATTTCGGCGCCGTTTGCCGACCCGGCTGACGTGGCGGCGGCCGAGACGCAAGTCAGTCGCAGCCGCCGCCGTGAGGACATCGCCGACCGCTACAAGTGGAACCTCACCGACATTTTCGCGAGCTGGAACGCGTGGGAGGCCGGCTACAAGAGCCTCGAAGCCGGCATCGAGCGCTACGCCGCGCTCAAGGGTACGCTCGCCGGGGGACCCGACCGGCTGCTCGACGCGTTCCGGCTGTCGGAAGATCTCGGACAACTGGCGTACCGGGTCTGGTATTTCCCGTCGCTGCGCTACGACGAGGATCAGCGGGACAACGCCGTCAATGCGAAACGGCAGCAGGTCCAGATTCTCTTCGCCCGATGGAAGCAGGCCGAGTCGTGGTTCAACCCCGAGTTGCTCAAGATTCCCCTGACGACCGTCCGCGGCTGGATGGACGCCTCCGAGCCGTTGCGGTTATATCAATTTGCGATCGAGGATCTCTATCGCCAGCAGGAACATGTGCTCGACGAGGCCGGCGAGCGGTTGATGTCGCTCTCGAGCCGCTTGTCGTCGGCGCCGAACGACGCCTACTGGGCGCTCTCGACGGCGGACGCGAAGTTCCAGACCGTGCGGCTCTCGACCGGCGAGGACGTGACGGTGTCGTACGCGCAGTACCCGGGCGATCCTTGCGACGCGGCGCGAACAGGCAGACCGCGCCGCGGCGTTCCGCGCGCTCCACGAGACCTACCAGAACAGCCTCAACACCTACGCGACGCTTTACAACGGCGTCTGCCAGCGTGACTGGTTCCAGGCCCGCGCGCGGGGCTACAAGAGCACGCTCGACGCCGCGCTCCACGGCGACAACATCCCGACGTCGGTGGTCGAGAATCTCATCGAGACAACGCGAGCCGGGGTCGCACCGCTCCAGCGTTATCACAAGCTCCGCCGCAGGACCCTTGGCGTGCCGTCGTATCACGTCTACGACTATTCGATCCCGCTCGTGACCTTCGAGAAGAAGTACCAGTACGACCGCGTGCTCGACTGGATCGTCGACTCGGTAGCGCCGCTCGGGCCGGAGTATCAGGCGCGGATGCGCGAAGGCTTCGCCGGGGGCTGGATCGACGTCTACGAGAATGACGGCAAGCGCTCGGGCGCCTACTCGGCCCCCGTGTATGGGACACACCCGTACATGCTGCTCAACTACACCGACACGCTCGACGACATATTCACGCTCGCGCACGAGATGGGGCACTCGATGCACACCATCCTGTCGCACGAGGCGCAGCCGTTCGTCTATTCGAGCTACACCATCTTCGTCGCCGAAGTGCCATCGACTCTGAGCGAGGCCCTGCTGCTCGATTACCTCCTCGCGCTCTCGACCGACCCAGCCGAGCGCGTCGTCCTGCTGCAGCACGCGATCGACAACATCGCGGGTACCTTCTACACGCAGGTGCTCTTTGCCGACTACGAGCTCAGGGCCCACCGGCTCGCGGAACGCGATCAGCCGATCACGGCAGAGATTCTGACGGAGACCTATCGGACTCTTCTCACCGATTACTACGGCGACTCGCTGGACGTCAACGAACAGACCGGGATCACGTGGTCGCGCATCCCGCACTTCTTCAACTCGCCGTACTACGTGTACCAGTACGCGACCTGCTTCGCCTCGGCCGCACGGCTCGCGCAGCAGATCATGCACGGACCGGAGGCGTCGCGCCACGACGCCAGGGATCGGTTCCTGACGCTCCTGCGCGCGGGCGGCAACGATTATCCGATGGAGCAGCTCAAGAAGGCTGGCGTGGATCTGAGCCAGCCGGACACCGTCCTGGCGATCGTCAATCAGTTGGACGATCTGGTGACGCGGCTGGAGAATGAACTGGCGGCGCTGGCCTGAGCATTGTTCGGTTGCGCCACGACATTCGTCGCGAAGAGCGCGAAGATCGCGACGAGCACGAAGACCGCTTGAAGTGTCTTCGCGATCTTCGAGAGCTTCGCGAACATCGCGACTAAATCGCTCGTGTCCGCTGATCTTCCGCCTGAAGGCGGAAGCTACGGTTCTCCGAAACCGCGCTAGCGTTTCAGGAAACGACTGCGTGGCTTCCGCCTTCAGGCGGAAGAACCACCTACTTCACAGTCACGCTCTTGATCGTGACCGGCTCGATCGGATTCTCCGCCTTGGTCGCAACATCGGCGATCTTGTCGGCGACCTCCATGCCGCTCAGCACGCGGCCGAAGACGGCATAGCCAAAATCCAACGGCGCGTAGCCACGGTGGTCGAGCGCGGAGTTGTTGGACACGTTGATGTAGAACTGCGACGTCGCGCTGCGAAGCGTCTGCGTGCGAGCCATCGCCAGCGTGCCGCGCGAGTTCTTCAGCCCGTTGGTCGCCTCGTTCTGAATCGGCTCGTGCGTCGGCTTCTCGACCATCCCCGGCAGGTAGCCGCCTCCCTGAACTACGAAGCCTTTCACCACCCGGTGAAAGATGGTGCCGGGATAGAAGCCCTCCGCCGCGTAACGCATGAAGTTTTCCACCGACACCGGGGCGCGGTCCTTGAAGAGCTCGACGGTGATGTCGCCCATCGAGGTCGAGATCACCGCGACCGGGTTGCCTGGCGCCGGTTCGAGCGCCACCGGCGGCTGCGCCGCGGGCGCGGGTTTGGGAGCGGTCTGAAGGATGAAAAGGATCAGGAGGGACGCGGTCCACATGACCCTATTGTACCGGTCGGCCCGTGTCAGCTCCGAACACTCTGTCCCGAGCCGGACACTTCCTGGTGGGCGCCGGCCGGGTCCATCCGCTGGCTGCCGAGTGCGGACTGCCTATTGCACGGGCCGGATCGCCCGCTGCGGAAATCTCAGCATTCGAGCGGTTGAGCAGCCGCAGGATCCGGACGGGCATAGCTACTGATTCAAGGGGATGGATCGTCGGAAACGCGTGTCCTGGCCACATCCGTGAGGCAATCCGTGCGCTACAATGGGCCCTCTACGGGTCTCGGAAAGCGTCGGTCAAATCACGGTGACGCAACGGCGAGGCAACACGTTGCGCCAGCCCAGTCGATCGTCGAACGCGCGTGACGAACGCGCGGGCCTGAAGCCCCGGTGCTCGGGCCAGGGGAGATGCGCGATGGCGACAGGACTCGGAACGCTACGGGAAGAACAGAAGGAACTGGCCGACTTCATCCGCGTAGGATCATCACGCGGACACCAGTGCTTCGGCAGCTACTTCGACGACCAGGGCGGGTCGTGCGCCCTCGGCGCGGTCTACGAAGGTGTGTACCACCTGCCGCGCGCACACGGCAAATTGATACCCGATCATCTCGAGAGGCTGTTCCGGTGTCTCGACGAGGTGACGAAACCGTGCCCCCAGGGCTGCAAGAAGCGGTTGCCGCTAGCATCGATGATCGTTCACCTGAACGACGACCATCGGATGACGCGCGAGCAGATCGCCGAGTGGCTCACACAGGAATCGAACAGCTAAACCGAATCGGATGAGCGCCAGGCCCTCCGCGATCGGCCTCAGGCTCATCCGATTGAAGCAAGGCTCCCCATGTCTTTCCTCGATCGCTTCAAGACGCAACCCAAGTATCGCAACCCGGATCCGGCCATCAGGCTCGCCGGGGTAGCCGAGCTCCCGGACGACGCCGAGCACTGGGGCGTCATCGCCGAGCTCGCCGCCTCCGACGAAGATGTCCGCGTCCGTCGCGCCGCGATCGCACGCATCAGCGTTGTCGGCTACCTGGCCCGGATCGCGAGGACCGAGCGCGACGAATCAATCCGGCGCGAGTTGTCCGAGCGATTGATTGCCATCGCCAACGCCGCGGCCGACAGCGACGGAGACGCGGCTGCCGCGCTCGACGGGCTGACCGATCAGAAACACTTCGGGACCATTGCCAAGTCGTCGCCGCACGATACGGTGCGGACCGCGGCGCTCGGGAAGATTCACGACGTGAAAATGCTCGCGAGCGTCGCGCGCCATGCGGTCGACGCGCAGATTGCGCTCGAGGCCGTGGCCCGCGTGACGGATCCGGCCGAGCTCGTCGCCGTCGCCGCCAAGACCGACCACAAGGACACGGGCATCACCGCCCTCGAGCGCGCTGCCGAAGCCATCACCTCTGATGCCGAGCGTCGCGAGCTCCTCGACGGAATCGCCGCGCGGGCGAAGAACAAGTCGGTTGCCAAGCGCGCCAAGGCGCTGGTCCAGGAAATCGACGATGCCGAGGCAGCCCGGAAGGCCGCGCGCGAGGAGTGGCAGAAACGTGTGGGGCTGGTGATGGCGCGGCTCGAGGCGATCGCCAGCACGCCTGGCATGGCGGAGGCGGAGGCGCAACTCGACGAAACAGCGGCGCAGTGGCGTGCGTTGGCGAACCCGGCCGCCGAAGGGCTGTCGGCCAGTGCGGAACAGGACGCGGAGTTCACGGCGAAGCTGACCGAGGCGCGGACCGCAATCGAGGCGAGGCGGCGGGAAGAGGCCGAGCGGCTGGCCGAGATCGAGCGCGCGGCCGCGCGGCGGGCGGCGTTTGTCTCCATCTGCGAGCGCGTCGACGCCTTGCGCGGTGAGGACACGCCCGACGAACTCGAGAAGGCGCGCGCCGAGTGGGAGGGTATGCCGGGCGCGTCGGCGCAGGAGCTCAACGACGCCGAGCTGCGCGCGCGCTTCGACGAGTCCTGCCGGCGTGCGACGGAGCGCCATCAGAACCGCCAGGCGCTCGAAAAGATTCAGACCAGGCTCGGCGAGCTGTCGCTCGAAGCCGACCGGCTCTCGACCCCGGACGACAACTCCCCCGAGGGGCCCGAGCGTGATGCGGCCTGGCGCGCGGTCACCGGCGAATGGCAGGCGCTCTCGGCGCAGGCCGACGGGATCGACGAAGCGATCGCCGCCAGGTTTGCCGAAGCCACGGCCCGAGTCCAGCACCGCGAAGATGAAAAGCGCGCCGCCGCCGAACGGACGCAGAAGCAGCAGGTGCAGCGCATCGAACAGTTGATCGAGCGCGTCACGGCGCGCGCGGCCGCCGAGGATCTGACCCTCCGCGAGGCCGATCGCGCCATTCGCGATCTGAAGACGGCAGCGGAGACGCCGCCGCCGGTCAGCGCACGCGAACAGCACGTGCTGGCCGAACGGCTCAAGGCGGCGCTGGCGGTGATGGCGCCGCGCCTCCACGACCTGCGCGAGATGGACGAGTGGAAGCGGTTCGCCAACGCCGCCGTCCAGGAAGAGCTCATCGCCAAAGCCGAAGCGCTGCGCGCGAAGTACTCGCTCGACGGCACCACCGAGACCAAGCCCGATGGGTCGACGGAGGTCACGCCGGCGAAGCCCGAAGACATCGAGAAGGCCGCCCACGAGCTGCACGAAATCCAGGAGCGGTGGAAGCAGGTGGCCGAGGCCCCCCGCGCGCAGGCGCAGGCCTTGTGGCACCGCTATCGCCAGGCTGCCGACCCGGTCCAGGCGAAGGCACGCGAGTTCTTCGCGAAGCGCGCCGAAGAGCGCAGCGCCAACCTGACGCTCAAGATGGCCCTCATCGAGCGCGCCGAGGCGCTCGCCGAGTCTACGGACTGGATCAAGACGGCCGACGAACTGAAGAAGCTGCAGGCGGAATGGCAGCAGATCGGCCCGGTCCCTCGTCAGGACACGAAGACCACCTGGAAGCGCTTCCGCGACGCGTGCGATCGCTTCTTCACCCGCAGAAACGCCGACCTCACGGAGCGCAAGGAAACCTGGAGCGCCAACCTCGCCAAGAAGGACGCGCTCTGCGTCAGGGCCGAGGAGTTGGCCGCCTCCCGCGAGTGGGACAGGGCCGCGGCCGACATTCGGCGGCTGCAGGCCGACTGGAAGACGATCGGGCCCGTGCGCCGCAGCAAGTCCGAGGCGATCTGGCAGCGCTTCCGAACCGCCTGCGATACCTTCTTCGAGCGCTACAAGCGGCGCGACGAGATCGAGCTCGAAGCCAAGCACGCCGATCGCGAAGCGCTCGTGGTTGAACTCGAGGCACTGGCAACGCCCGCGACACCCGCGGCGGAGGGCGACGCTCAGGTGCCTGCGGCCGATGTGCCGTCAGATCTGCTCGAGCGTGTCCGCTCGCTGCGCACGCGATGGAATCAGACGACGCCGGTCGTGCGGCAGGGCGCCGACCCGCTGAGCGCGCGATTCATCGACGCGTTGGCGCGGATGCTGACCGGCCACCCCGAGGCGTTCAAGGGCACCGAGCTCGACGTCGAGGCGAGCCGGCAGAAGATGGAGAAGCTGTGCGCCCGCGTCGAAGGCTTCCTGGCCGACGCCGCACCCGCGCCGGCAGGCTCGCAGGCGCTC
Source organism: uncultured Acidobacteriota bacterium (assembly GCA_963839705.1). Taxonomy (GTDB): domain Bacteria; phylum Acidobacteriota; class Vicinamibacteria; order Vicinamibacterales; family 2-12-FULL-66-21; genus DATBJJ01. The sequence continues at coordinate 1,092,370 of CAWIWL010000012.1, read as the reverse complement.
GCCGACATGCTGCGCGAGGCGCTCGCGTCCAACACCATCGGCGGCAAGGCGGGCGAGGAATCGAAGTGGCGGGCGATGGCCGACGAAGTGCGCCAGGCACAGGCCTCGTGGAGCCGGCTCGGGCCCGTCCCGGGCGACGCCGGCCGCCAGCTCACGGAACGGTTCCACAAGGCCTGCAACCGTTTCTTCGAGCAGCTCCGCCGGAAGGTGCCGCCGACGCCGAGCCAGCCGCCACGGGGACGCCCCGTTGGGGCGCGGTAGAAAGGCTCTGGGCTTTAGGCTTTGGGCTCTAGGAAGATCTTCGAGTACGTAGTCGAAGGTTTTGCCTAGAGCCGAGAGCCAAAAGCCGAGAGCCTACTTCTTGTACCGCACCTTCCCCCCGACGATCGTGTAGAGCACGTGCGCTGACGGGATCTCGTCCTCGGGGATCGTCAGGATGTCCTTCGAGAGCACGACCATGTCGGCGTACTTCCCGGCCTTCAGCGATCCCTTCGACCCGTCCTCGAAAGCTGCGAACGCGCCGTTGATGGTGTAGGACCTGAGCGCTTCCATCCGGCTCATGCGCTGGTCGGGAAAGAAGACGCTCCCGTCCTTCAGCTTCCGGCTGACGGTCGCGTAGTAGCTCGCGATCGGATCGACATCCTCGACAGGCGCGTCGGTGCCGTTGGTGACGACGGCGCCGGACTTCATCAGCTTCTGCCAGACATAGGCGCCTTCCTCGGCGCGCTTCGGCCCGAGCCTGGCCAGCACGTACGGAGCGTCCGACGTGCAGTGCACGCCCTCCATCGAGGCAATCACCCCGAGGGCGTTGAAGCGCGGAATATCCGACGGATGCAGGTGCTGCGCGTGCTCGACGCGCCACCGGAGGTCCTTCTTTTCGGGATCCGCCTTGAACGCTTCCTCGAAGATGTTGAGTGTCTCGCGGTTGGCGCGATCACCGATCGCGTGCACGCAGAGCTGATAGCCGTGCTGCATCGCCAAGTCGGCGACATCACGAAGCTCGTCGAGCGGCGTGGTGTTGAGGCCCACGCTGTCGGGTTTGTCGGTATAGGGTTCGAGCAGCCATGCGCCACGCGAGCCGAGCGCGCCGTCGATTGAGCGCTTGATGGCCCGAACGGTCAGATGACCTTTGCCGTAGTCGATCATCTTGTACTGCGCGAGCTTCTGTTCTTCGATCTTGAGTCCCGCGCGCACCATGACCCAGAGCCGGACGCCGAGCTTATCCTCGTCGACCATCGCTTTCATGCGATCGATCGTCTCGAAGGACGATCCGGCGTCTTGAAAGGACGTGATGCCCTTCGCCAGGGCCTCTTGCGCTGCCAGCTCGAGGACGCGACGCTCACGCGCCACGCGTTCATCGACGGTCGGAGCCTGCTCGCCGGCGCCGCGCTTGATCAGTCTCGAGGCGGTTTCTCGAAGGAGACCAGTTGGGTTGCCCTTCGCGTCTTTCAGGATCTCGCCGCCCTCCGGGTTCGTTGTCGTGCGTGAAACGCCCGAGAGCTTCATGGCCAGCGCGTTGGCGAAGCTGGCGTGGCCGCTCGCGTGCGTGAGCAGCACGGGATTCATCGGCGACACCTTGCTCAGCGACGCCTCGGTCGGGAATCCCTCGACGTTCGGCGAAGGCTGCTTCGTCCACTTCTCCTGGTGCCAGCCTCGGCCGTAGATCCACTGACCTGGCTTCGCGGCCTTGGCGGCGTTCTCGACCATCGCGAGGATGTCCTCCCACGTTTTGGCGGTCGCCAGCTTGAGCACGAGCTGCGCCTCGCCCACGCCAGTGAAGTGGCCGTGGCTCTCGACGAACCCCGGGATGACGAGCTGCCCGCCCGCGTCGATGACCTGGGTGCTCGTTCCGACGTATCGCTTGATCTCGTCATCGCTCCCGACGGCGACGATGCGATCGCCGGAGACGGCGATCGCTCGAGCCTCGGCCGGACTCGCCTCGACGGTGACGACCTTGCCGTTCAAGAGCACGAGCGTTGCGGGCTGGACGGCGGGCGGCTGCGGCGCACAGGCGACGCTTGCGGCCAACACGGCCGCCGACACTCTCAGGATGATTGCACTCACGCCTTTTCTAAGCATGCGGAAACAGCCTCTCGAAATTGCCGCCGAGGATTTTCGCGCGATCGTCGGGATTGACGCCAGCCGCGGCGAGCGCCGCAATCTGTGCGTCGAAGACCGACGTCTGCCACCCTCGTGGGAAGAACGACGAATCGGTACCGAACAACAGCCGATCCGGCCCGATCGCGGTCAGCGCCTGCCGGAAGAGTCCCTCGAGCGTGAGGCCGGGATGGTACTTCATCCAGCTGTTCGAGCTCGACGTGTCGAGGTAGATGTTCGGACACTGGTCGGCGGCCATGAGCGCCTCGCGGAGGAGCCCGGCGCCGAAATGCGGAATGATGACGGGGACGGACGGAAATCGCTGCGCCAGGGTCGCGACCGCCAGCGGATCGCCGAGGCGGAGATCGAACGGCGACGGCAACCCCAGCTTCTTTCTCACGCCGACCGACAACACGCCGCAGTGCACGAACACTGCCGCACCGCTCCGCGCAGCGGTCTCGAACGTCTTCGCCACGACCTCATCGTCCAGGCGATACCGGTGCATGGCAGGAAAGAGCGCCACGACGCGGAGAGCCTGCTCGGCGAGCGCATGCACGAGCCGGTCACCGGCATCGGCGGCCGACGGATTGAACATGAAGAAACCAATGAAGCGCGACGGGTGTCTTGCCACGGCCGTGGCGACCGAGGCTTCGTCGCCGGGGATACTCGCGATGAGCGCGCACCGCGACACACCGTGCCGGTCGAGCTCCGCTGCCCAGCGATCCGCCAGCGCCTCGGGGCTGCCCGGTGCGTCCCAATCGAGGCGCGCCGCGACGGATCCCGCACGGTCCTCAGCCGGAAGCCCCGGAACGTCCTTCGTCAGGATCTCGAGGAAGCGCGAGGAGAAGAAATGGCAGTGAGCGTCGCAAAGTCGCACGGTGGGATTCTAGTCTTTTCCGAGGGGCTTCGCCCCTCGGACTCCCCTACACACTCTCTCGCGCGCCGCTTCGCCGGCGCGCTCCGTTCGCGTGGCTCGCTCGCCAAGCTCGCTCGCGACTTGGAACGAGCGTCACGTTTATGAGATAGCTTCGGTCTAGCCTAGTCCTTGTGGCAGCTCTCAGCCCGCGAACTTGTACCCCATGCCGTGTACGGTGAGGATGTACTGCGGGTGCCGGGGATTGGGCTCGATTTTCTGCCTCAGCCACGCGACGTGCACGTCGACGGTGCGCGTCGAGGGCATCGAGTTGTAGCCCCACACTTCGTTGAGCAGCTCTTCGCGCGAGAGCGTGGCGCCTCGGTGTTCGATGAAGTAGCGCAGGAGCTGGAACTCGCGCGCCGAGAGCTCGAGGGGCCCGCCCGCCTTCGTGATCTCCGCCTTCCGGAAGTCCATCCGGATGTCGCCGAACTGGTGGCCTTCGGCCGGGTGCGGCGCCAGGGGCGCGCGGCGCAGCTTGGCCTCGACCCGGGCGAGGAGCTCGACCATCTCGAAGGGCTTGGTCACGTAGTCGTCGGCGCCGAGCTTCAAGCCGACGACCTTGTCGACCACCTGACTGCGCGCGGTCAGCATGATCACCGGCGTCTCGATCCCCCGCTTGCGCAGTTCGCGCATGACGTCGAAGCCGCCGAGGCGCGGCAGCATCACGTCGAGGAGCACCAAATCGAATGCTTCCGCCGAGGCGCGCTCGAGGCCGCTCTCACCGTCGGTGCTCGCCTCGACGGCATAGCCCTCGCGCGTCAGCCGGTCGGTGAGCGTCATGACGAGGCCAGGCTCGTCTTCCACGAGCAGCAGCCGTTTCACGAGGGTCGCAGAGCCTCGACGCCATCGGCGGCGCCGGCGGAGGAATGGTGGCCTGAGCGATCGGCCGGGACACGCTCGGTCGCCGCGCGTTCGTCGACAGCGGGAAGCTGCACGGTGAAGGCACTGCCCTCGCGGAGGGCGCTTTTCACCGTAACCCGCCCGCCGTGCGCGGCGACGATGCGTTGCACGAGACTGAGCCCGAGCCCGGCGCCTTGCATCTGCGCGGCAACGACGTCCGACGCGCGATAGAACGGCTCGAAGATGCGCGTTTGATCGGCGGCGTCGATCCCGATGCCGCGATCGGCAACGGTCACGCCGACCTCCGAGCCGGTGCGCCGGGCACTGAGGCTGATCGACCCGCCAGCGGCGCCGTACTTGACGGCGTTGTCGATCAGGTTCTGGAACACACGCCGTAACGCCGGCTCGTCGCCAAGGACACTCGGCAGATTGTCCGGGATGTCGAAATCGACCACCAGGCCCGCGTCCTCGATCAACCCGGACGAAGCCGAGACGATGTCCCGCAGCAGCGGCTCGATGCCCACCGGTCGCAACGCAAAGCCCCGCTGGCCAGACTGAATGCCGGCGAACTCGAGGATCTGCTCGACCATATCGGTGAGCCTCTGGCCTTCGGTCCGCATGAGCTCGCCGTATCGCCGGATGCGCGCCTCATCGTTGACGACGCCGTCGGCGAGGTTCTCGGCGGCCGATCGGATCACCGCGAGCGGCGTTCGCAGCTCGTGCGAGACGGCCGCCACGAACTCCATCTGCTGCGTGGCGAGCCGCTGCGCGCGCCGCGTGGCCAGAACGAGCAGGCCCATGCTCGCGCCGAGAAGGCCGAGCACGCTCGAGCTGATCGCCAGATTCCGTCGCCGCTGTGAACTGACCGCGGCCTCGAGCGAACCGGACGGGTGCGTCACGACGAGCTTCCAGTGTGGAGACGTGCTGGCGGTCAGCCGTGTCTCGGTGGTCCTCGTCCCCATCGTCGACTTGCCGGCGGCAGCGCCCGTGCCAGGTCCTGGCTGAATCACGATCGACATCGGCCGCGAGTCGATCGTCTCGGTCACGGAGAAACGGGCCGTGCCCGAGAGCGCTGGTGGCGCATGGTCCGGGCTCACAAACGCCGTAAAGCGACGCACCTCCGCGGCAAGCGGCAGGAAGTCCTGCGTGCGAACCTGGAAGAGATCCGCTGTGGCGTCGGCCTTGGCGTCGAGCGCCGGCGCGAACGACGGCGTCGACTGAAACACGAACGTCCCCGGCGTGGCGCGGCTGGCGACGGCCACCTTGAAGTCGAGGCCGGCGGCGCTTCCCTGCTCGGCGCGATGGCCAAAGTGACGCTCGGCGAGAGACGGCAGCAGCTCGCCGGTGATGTAGTCGCGATCGATCATCAGGAGCGAGTACGACATGGACGGCGCGAGGCGCGCGCCCGCTTTCGGATCGCCGAATACGATCATCGGCGCCGGCACCACAATCGCCGGCGCGCTCTCCCAGATAGACGATGGGATCTTCCGGATGAAGAGGGCGTTGCCGGGCACCGACGAATCCTTCCAGCTGACAGGGGCCAGTTGATCACGCCATTCGCGCAGCGACTCAGGCCACTCGACAGGCTCCAAACGTCGGGTCGTCGGATCGAAGCGGCGGAGCACTCCTCCGCCAGACTGAGCGTCGGTTTCGTCCTGAGCGTAGGCGTAGAACTCTTTCAAGAGACGCGGGAAACGCGCTGAGGCCTGCCACCGATCGTAGCGGGCGCTGAACCGGCTGGCGAGCGCCTGATCGCCGCCGCCCGGCGCGAACTGCGCGTCGCTCTGGAAGAGGAGATAGGCGCGGGTGATCTCGCGGTCGAAGTCCTGCGCGAACTCGGTTGCGCCGGCCGAGAGCGTTGCCCGGCGCTGCGCGCGTTCGGCCTCGCTGATCTGGCCCAGCCAGCGGTACTGCAGCACCGCCAACAGCACGATCAGACCGAACAGCGCGACTGCCACCAGGACGAGCGGCGGCCGGAAACGCCTCCACATGAAGCCGAGTCTAGCACCACCAATATGGCCTGAACACGGCCGCAAGCCCGCTCCGCCGTGGTTTTTACGTCCTTAACAAACTCTTAGCCTGGGCTTAACCATCGGGCGCAACCGGCCGCGCATGATCGTTCGTCAGTAGTGAAGACCGAAGCGAGAAGCGAATCGCGCGAGGCCCGAGCACATATACAGACTCGCGAAAGGATTCGCGAGGAGATTGGCGAGAGAGGACACCAAGTATGAGGAATCAAAGCTGGATGAGCGTCGCGGCGCTGGCCCTGATGGGCGCCGCATACGTTGCCGCCTACGCGCACGCGCAGGCGCAGGCCGACGCGAAAGCAGCAGCGGTGATGGCCGACGTACGCAACGCGCTCGGCGGCGAACAGAAGCTTGCCGCCATGAAGGGGCTGTCCCTTCGCGCCGACTATCGCCGCGAGATGTCGGCAGGGCCCGGCGGTGGCGGCGGCATGACGTTCGTGATGATGGGCGGCGGCGGTGCAACGAGCGGAAGTCAGCAGACGACCGGCAAGATCGAGATCGATCTCGACCTCCCGGACAAGTACCTGCGCATCGACGTCGGCAGCGCCGCGTTCGGCATGACACGAACCGATGGCTTCGAAGCGTCACGCCCGTTTCTCGAGGTGGTTCCCAACACCCCGGGCATGCGCATCCAGATCGACAACCCGGCGTCCGACCCCGCGCGAGCCAAGGCGGCGCTCAAGCGGAGTCAGACGGATCTCGCGCGCCTCTATCTCGGGCTGACCGGCGGCACGCAGCCCGGCTTCCCGGTGGCCTACGCCTACGGCGGCCAGGCGGAATCTCCAGATGGCAAGGCCGACATCATCGACGTCACGGGACCCGACGACTTCAAGGCCCGACTGTTCGTGGATGCCGAGACGCATTTGCCGCTCATGCTGACCTACATGGAACCCGAGGCGCGAGTGGTCATGCGAACGATGACGCGCGACGGGGCCGGCGGGCGCAGCGGCGGGCCGGGACCGGTGGTCGTACCAGGCGGGTCGGCCGCCGCCGCGCCTCCGGCCGCCGCGCCTGGGCACGCGTCTGGGAGTCCACCCGCGCGCACCGCCGCGATGGCCGAGCTGACGCCCGAGCAGCGGGAAGAAATCGAGAAGCAAATGAAGGAGGCCGAGGCGACGCCACCCAAGCTCGTCGAGTACCGCCTCTTCTTCTCCGAGTACCGCAAGGTGGACGGCGTCTCGCTGCCCCACCGCATCGCCCGCGGCCTAGGCACCAAGACCACCGAAGAGTGGGAGGTCACCAGCTACAAGGTGAACCCGTCGTTCAAGGCCGACCGCTTCAAGGTGGGCAGCTAAATGGCTACACCGGCTTCATGCGCGCGCCACGTGCTCGCTGGCTCCCTGATGCTTGCCGGCGCCAGCGTCGCACCGGTCTTTGCGCAAGCGACCCGCGACGCCGTGCTGCGCGTCACGGTCGCCGATCAAACCGGGGCCATCATCGTCAAGGCGAAGGTCACGATTCAACCCGTCGAGCCGGTCGGACCACCTGTCGAACTGGCGACTGATGAGCGGGGTGAGGCGATAGTCGCGACGCTCGCGCCCGGACGGTACTCCGTGCGGGCGGAGTTCCCCGGGTTCGAACCACGGCAGCTCGACGACCTTCGCCTGCGTGCCGGGAGCAGCACTCGACGCGAGATGAAGCTCAACCTGGCCAAAGTCGCCGAAGACGTGACCGTCGGCCAGGATCCACGGGACCGCGCACTCGATCCGCGCGGCAACGCGTTCGGGAACGTCCTGACGCGCGAGCAGATTGAAGCGCTGCCAGACGACCCCGATGACATGGAGGCGGCGCTGAAGGAGATGGGGGGACCCGGCGCAACGATTCGCGTCGACGGATTCCGTGGCGGGCGGCTGCCTCCCAAGTCGCAGATCCAGTCGATCAGGTTCCGCCGCGATCTCTTTGCCGCCGAGAATCACGGCGGCGGGCTGGTGTTCGTGGACATCGTGACGCGGCCGGGCGGTGGTCCGCTCAGGGGATCTGTCGACTTCACGTTCCGCGACGAGGCGATGAACGCCCGCAACGCCTTTGCACCGCGCCAGTCGCCCGAGCAGCAGCAGAACGGCACGTTCACGATGAGCGGCACGCTCAAGAAGGACCGCACCGGTTTCTCCTTCACGAGCAACGGCGTCAACGCCTACGACTCGAAGACACTCAACGCGGCGTTGCCCGAGCGCAACGTGTCGGGCAGCGTGCGGCGGCCCGCCGATCGCGCGAATTTTTCGGCGCGAATCGACCACGCGCTCACCAAGTCGCATACCCTGCGCGCGAACTATCAAAGGAATGGCACCAGCAGCAGTAACCTCGGCGTCGGCGACTACGATCTCCCCGCGCGGGCGTACTCGCGAGACACGACCGAGGATGTGTTCCGCGTGTCGCAGTCGGGGCCGTTCGCCCGGAACTTCTTCAACGAGACGCGCTTCCAGCTGCGCCACCAGACCAGCGAATCCTCGTCGCTCACCGACGCGCCGACTTTGCAGGTTCTCGACGCGTTCACCGCCGGCGGCGCCCAGATCGAGGGCGGCCGCCACGGCACCGACATCGAACTCGCCACCGACATCGATTACGCGAAGGGCCGGCACTCGGCTCGCGCCGGGTTCCTGCTCGAAGCCGGGCGCTACCGCAGCGACGATTCCCGCAACATGGGAGGGACGTTCACCTTCGCGAGCCTCGAGGCGTACGAGGCTGGACGCCCGACGACCTTCACCCAGCGCAGCGGCAACCCGCTCGTCGAGTACTCGCAGGTGCAGTTCGGCGGCTACCTCCAGGACGACGTGCGCGTAGCGCGAAGCCTGTCGATGAGCTTCGGCCTCCGCTATGAGGCTCAGACGCACACAGACGACTACCTGAACTTTGCTCCACGCCTCGGGACCACCTGGTCGCCGTTCAAGAGCGGCTCGACCACCATCCGAGGCGGCGTCGGCCTTTTCCACGAATGGTACGACTCACAGCTCTACGAGCAGACGCTTCGGGTGGACGGAACGCACCAGACCGACCTCGTCGTGCAGAATCCCGGTTTCCCGAATCCGTTCGTCGGCGGCGATGTCGTCGTGCTGCCGTCGAGCCGGTACCTGCAGGCAGCGAACCTGACACTGCCACGGACGTTTCGGACCAACGTCGGGGTGGAGCAGGCCATCGGCAAGTACGGGCGGGTGAACGTCGGCTACAGCTTCGCGCGCGGCTCCGACCTCTTCCGCGGCCGAAACATCAACGCGCCGCTCGCCGACGGCAGCCGGCCGGATCCGGACTGGGGCAACGTCACGCAAATCGAGTCCACCGCGCGCTCGAAGGCCAACGTCCTCAACACCGGCTTCAACATCAACCTGCCGTGGCACCGGACGTTCCTGTTCGTGAACTATTCGCTGGCGAAGGCAATGAACGACACCGACGGCGCATTCAGCCTGCCCGTCAACAGCTTCGATGCCCGTGCCGAGTGGGGACCCACGCAGACCGACGTCCGCCATCGAGTGTCGGGGATGTTCAACATGATCCTGTGGAAGGGCTTTCGGTTCGCGACGAACTTCAACGGCAACTCGGCCCCGCCCTACAACATCACGACGGGCCACGACGACAACAACGACACGGTCAGCAACGACCGTCCCGCCGGGGTTGGACGCAACGCCGCACGAGCGTCAGACCGGTGGGATCTGGGGGCGCGCCTCAGCTACACGTTCGGGTTCGGTCAGCGCGCCGGCGCCGACGGCGCGGGCGGACCTCAGATAGTGATGATCCGCGCGGGTGGTGAGGCGCCGATGGGCGGTTTCTCCGGCGGCGCCGACGACAAGCGGTGGCGCATCGAGCTCTACGTGGCCGGGACGAACATTCTCAACCACACCAACTTCCTGGGCTACAGCGGCGTGATGACTTCGCCGTTCTTCGGCCAACCGACGTCGGCGGCACCGGCGCGGAAGATCGAATTGGGGGCGCGGTTCGGGTTCTGAGCTGCGCGCTGCGACAGGGAGGGGACGGAGGCAACGGAGAAGATTCACCACGGAGAAACGAAGCGAACGGAGACGCACGGAGAAGGCCTCGGTAACATCGACGACACTGATGGTTGGCTGGTCGCAACGCCGGCCTTGGCCGGCGTCACGGCTGGCGTGAGGTCGACGGATCACAAGCACGAGTCAAGATCCATCGAGTGCTTGTGATCCGCCGACCTCACGTCAGCCGACCGCGCGAAGCGCGGTGCGACCAACGCGTCTGACGGTATGAGCTTGTTCTCTCCGTGCGTCTCCGTTCGTCTTCGTTACTTCGTGGTGAATCTTCTCCGTTCGCTCCGTCCCCCCGTCAATCGGCGCTGCCTCCACGCCGCACGAATCGATCGGCGGCGAGGAAGTACGGCAGCGCGAGTGCCGAGAGCGCGGCGGCGACTCCGAAGGCGGTCGCATAGCCGAAGTGTTGAATCAGGTACCCCATCGACGTCGAACCTGTGCCGATCCCCGTGTCGAACGCGGCGAGGATCGCGCCAAACGCGGCGCCGCGCCGATCGGCGTCGACTCCCTGCATCACATAGCCGACATAGACAGGATAGGCCGTGCCGAAGCCGAGGCCGAAGACAACCGCTGACGAGATCAGCCAGCCACGTGTCCCACCGAAGGCCAGGAGTCCCAGTCCGAGGCAGATCAGCACCAGACACGGAACAAAGACCCGCTTGTATCCGAAGCGATCGCCGAGCCGCCCAGCCATCGGCCGCGTCAACAGGATGACGATCGCTAGTGCAGTCAGGTAGATGCTCTTGGGCGTCACGCCATTCGCGTCGGCATAAAGGGCAGTGAAGCTCGTGATCCCGCCGTAGCCGAACGAGTACAGAAACAGGCTGAACGAAATGATAAGCACGCGCCACTCGAGGAGCTTGGCCCGTCCCCCAGTTTTCGGCATCGGCGTCGACAGACCGACGCCATTCCCGCGCAGATTCCAGGCAATGCCCGCCATCACCAGATTGAGAAGGGCGCCGAGGATGCACAGCCACAGCCATCCGCCGTGCTTGTAGATCCACAACCCCATCGTCGGCGCGACCGCCATCGCGGCCACTGTCGACAGGCCCCAGTAGCCGATACCCTCCGCCCGTCGGCCTTCGGGGAGGAGGCTCGTCATGTAGGACGCGGACGCTGACAGGAGTCCGGACCAGAAGATGCCGTGGACGATCACCAGCGCGAGCGTCACGCGATAGTCCGCAATCAGCGCGTAACCGATCGAGAGCGCCGCGAGCGCCAGGCTCGACACGATCAGGATGCGGCGCTGGCCGAGCCGGTCGGCAAGGGCACCAGTCAGCGGCGCGGAGAAGGCCGAGGAATAGGTAAGGAAACCAAGGAAGAGACCCGACGCGAACGTGCTGCCGCCGAGGTCGAGGATGTGGAACGGCGCCGTCGGCAGAAGCTGGAACGCGGAAAGGAAGACCGTGAACGTAAACCCGCACATGACGAAGAAGTGCGGGGTGAAGAGACGATCGGACGACATCAGAACGTCCGATCGTATCAGATTGTCGAGAGCGGACCCCGCTACTCGGTCTTGAGGGCGACGACCGGATTGACGCGCATCGCGCGCCACGCGGGCACGAGGCTCGAGAGCAGCGCCACGAGCGACAGCGTGATGCCGACCGACACGAACGTCAGCGGGTCGGCTGGGCCGACGCCGTGGAGCATCGAGCGCATGAAGCGCGCCGACACGAGCGCGAGTGTCAGTCCGGCCGCGACACCGGCGAGCGCGAGCGTCAGCCCATTGCCGAGCACCATGCGAAGCACCTGGGCGCGCCCGGCGCCGATCGCGAGGCGGATGCCGATCTCACGCGTGCGCCGGCTGACGAGATAGGAGAGCACGCCGTAGATCCCGATCGCAGACAATGCGAGCGCGATGGCGGCAAACGTCACGAGCAGGAAACCAGTGAACCGCGGGCTCGAGAGCGTGGCCCCGACGACCTCGCTCATCGCCTGCACGTTGGCCACGGGCAGATTGGCGTCGAGGTTGCGGATCTCCTGGCGGATAGGACCGACCAGCCCCAGCGGAACCGTCGAAGTCTTCACGACGAGCGCCATGCTGCGGATCGGATTGCCGATGCTCTTGTGCCACTGCCGGTGCGGCACATAGAACTTCTCCTTGATGACCTCGGTGATCCCGTTGTGCCTGACGTCGGCCACAATCCCCACCACGGTGACCCACGGCCGCTTCGGATCTCCACCGATCTTCAGCCGCCCACCGATCGGGTCGCGTCCTGCAAAGTAGCGGCGCGCCAGCTCCTCGTTGACGAGCGCAATCAGCTGGCTGTCGGCGGTATCCGCCGGCGTGATCGTGCGGCCCCGCACGAGCCGCTCCCCCATGGCCTCGAGGTAACCGTCGGTGACAATCTGCCAGTCGCCCTTTGCATTGGTGCCAGGGGTCGGAACGTAACCTTCCACCATCAGGCCAAAGTCACCGATCGTCGATCCGAGCGGGAGCAGCCGCGCCGCACCGGCGCTCCGCACACCGGGCAGCACGCGCACGCGATCGACAAGCCTCTCGTAGAACCCGACGACCTGTTCGGGGCTCGGATAGCTCGCCGCCGGCAGCGACACCCTCATCGTCAACACATTCGACGGATCGAAGCCGATCGGAATGCGCTGAAGCGACCACAGGCTGCGGAGCATCAGGCCGGCGCCGACGAGCAGCAGGACGGCCAGCGCCATTTGCACCACGACGAGCCCGTTGCGGAATCGCTGACGGGCGCCGCCGCTCGAGACGCTCTGCCCGCCGTCCTTCAACGAATCGGTCAGATCGACACGCATCGCGCGCAGGGCCGGCGCGAGGCTGAAGAGCACGCTCGTGAAGAGCGCCACGATGGCCGTGAAGATCAGGACGGACGTATCGAGCGTGACGCCGCCGACGCGGGGGATGTCGGCCGGGTTCCACCACGCAACCAGGCGCACAGCGGCGAACGCGAGGCCAAGGCCGACGATGGCACTGGCCCCGCTCAATACCAGGCTCTCCGTGAGCATCTGGCGCAGGACGCGGGTGGCGCTCGCGCCGAGCGCGGCGCGTACGGCCATCTCGCGTTGGCGCGCTTCCGCGCGCGCGAGGAGCAGGTTGGCGACGTTCGCGCACGCGATGAGCAGCAGGAACCCGACAGCTCCAGAAAGCAGCCAGATGGAGCGGCGGACCGACCCGACGACCTCATCGGCGAGCGAGAGCACGACCGTGTCGAACTGCATCTGGACCGGGTAGAGTCCTTCACTCGTCATCGCACGGGCGATGCCGTGCAACTCGTCGGCCGCCTGTGCCACCGTGGCGCCCTCTTTCAGGCGGCCGGCTGCGTAAAGACCGTGGCTGCCGTGATTGGTGTCGGCCGGATCCATCTGCAGCGGCGTCCAGAGCTGGCTGGGCTCGGGATTGCGAAAGTCCGTCGGCAGCACGAAACCCGGTGGCATGACGCCGACGACTTCGAATGCGTTGCCATTGATGAGCACCGAGCGCCCGATGAGCGACGCGTCTGCGGAATAGCGCCGGTTCCAGAGTCCGTGGCCGAGGACGACAAGCCTCGGCCCGTTGGGGAGATCCTCCTGGGCCGTGAACGTTCGCCCGATCATCGGCGCCACGCCAAGGGTCGAAAAGATGTTGGCGCTGACCCGCGCTCCGGCCACACGCTCGGGCTCCTGATCGCCGGTCAGGTTGACCTGACCTTCGCTCCAAGTGGCGACTTCCTGAAGCGTTCTGCTGCGCTTCCGATAGTCCACCACCTCGCCTTCGGCGACCCACGTCTTGTCGAACGCCGTCCACTTGCTCCAGATCATCACGGCCCGATCGGCCTCGGCCCAGGGCAGCGGCCGAAGCAGCACGGCGTTGAGGACGCTGAAGATGGCGGCGTTTGCGCCAATGCCGAGCGCGAGCGTCAGGATGGCAATCGCGGCAAAACCCGGGCTCCGGAAGAGCGTGCGCGCCCCAAAGCGAAGGTCCTGCCAGAGCGTTTCGAAGAATGCAGCACTGAACATACTGGTTATCCGCATGATTCGTGTCCCGTGGTTTGCGGTGCTCCGTGTGATCTGCGTCCCGTGGTTTGCAGGGATCCGCGTAATCCGCGTCCCGGTTTGTTTGCCGTGATCCGTGTAATCCGCGTAATCCGCGTCCCCGTGGTTGCGGTTATCCGCGTGATCCGCGTCCCGTTGTTGGCGGTGATCCGCGTCCGACCGGGCGTATCCGCGATCTTAGACGGCCTGAGTTCGCGATTCGTTGATGGGGAACTACGCTAAGATCGGCGGCATGGAACAGGATTTCAGCGATTTCCGGCCCACCCGTGTGTGGAAACTCCTCTCGGCCGAACGGCGCCTCGCACTGGCTGAGCCGTTCTGGGACGACGAGCAGTCGACCGAGCAGCAGGCCGAGGCCATCGCCGCGATTGCGCTCCGCATGAAGTTCAGGACCAAGAGCGTGCTCGCGCTGCCAACCGCCAAGCGCGCCAAGTACTTGTCGACGCTGCCGACGATCTCGGATGTCATCGTGGCGCGGGTGATGGTCGCCTACCATCTCGAGCGGCAGCGGCCGATGATGTCAGCGTTCCTCGACAGCCTGGGGATCGTTCACGAGAACGGCTTGATTGCCGAAGAGACGTTACCCAAGCCGGACACCGACAAGTTGCGCGCGGCCGCAACCGAGCTCGCGTCGAAGTTTCCGGAGGAAGACGTGTCGCTGTATTTTGCGACGCTCGTCGGACAGGATCCGGACACGTGGGGGGCGTTGGCGGAACATTGTCAGTCGTTTGTCGGCAGTCGGTAGTCGTCCGTCACAGTCTTCAGTCTCAGTCGGCAGTTCCAGTCGGCAGTCGCAGTCGACCGTTCAAGTCGACAGTCACCATGGCACATTCACCGGTTCTGGGACGCCCTGTCACGCTGGCGGCCACTCTTCTATTGATGTCTGGTGGCGCCTCAGCGCAGGGCCGATCGACTCAGAGCACGCTCGAGACCTCGCTCCGGTCGCTCGTCGCGGCGAGCGGCGCGGAAGTCGCCGTTGCGTTTCGGAGGCTCGATGGGCGTTCGGAAGTCCTGATCGATCCCGACAAGCCGTTTCATGCCGCCAGCACCATGAAAGTGCCGGTCATGATCGAGCTCTTCCGGCAGGCCAAGGCGGGCCTCGTCTCGCTCGATCAGCCGCTCGACATCCGCAACGAGTTCCACAGCATTGTTGACGGCAGCCCGTTCAAGTTGAGCGAAGGCGATGATTCCGACACGGCCGTCTATGCCGCAGTCGGAAAAACGCTGACGCTCGAACAGCTGGACGAGGCGATGATCACCGTCAGCAGCAACTTCGCGGCGAACCTGCTCATCGAAAAGCTCGGCGTCGAGAAGATTCGCGCCACGGTCACGAGGCTCGGCGCAGAAGGCATGCAGGTCCTGCGCGGCGTCGAGGATCAAAAGGCGTTCGACAAGGGCCTGAACAACTCGACGACAGCCCGCGGGCTCATGGTGCTCTTCGACCGTCTCGGGCACGGACGTGCCGTCGATCGAAAGTCCGATGCCGCGATGATCGCGGTCCTCAAGCGTCAGAAGTTCAACGATGCCATCCCCGCGGGTCTCCCGGCGGGCATCGAAGTCGCGCACAAGACCGGCAGCATCACTCGCATCCACCACGATGCCGGCATCGTCTTCGCGAAGCGGCCGTACGTGCTGGTCGTGCTGGTGCGCGGGATACAGGAACAGAAGGAGAGCGCCGCGCTCATGGCGCGACTGTCGGCGGCCGTTTACGCGGCGTCACAGACCGACTGAGGGCTGTCCATCCCAGCTGGCATCTTCGACGCGGTATTGCGCCACGTCGCGGGTTTCGCCATGCATGACTGAGCCGTCTGGCTGGAATTCGATCCAGGCGGCGCCGCGCTGATACCGGCCTTGAACCGGTGACCGGCTGCTTAGAAGCTATCTCATAAACGGAGACCCTCACGAAGGCCTCGACCAGCCTCCGCTAAAGCTACGGCGGTCCGCCGGAGCCTTGGCGAAGGCGGAAGATCACGAGGCTCGCGAAGAATTCATGGGTGAAAAGTCACCTTCGTGAGCTTTGCGGTCTTCGCGATCATCGTCAATCAGCCGTCGGCCGTGTTTGTGAGATGACGTGTAGGCATGACCATGAGCATCAGCGTGCCCACCGTACCATCGCGCCCATCGTAGTGGATTCGTATGCAGCACCGACTGGCACGCCATCCACCACCAGCCGCCGAATCCGCGCGTGGCCCGAGCTCGCGATTGCGATCTGCATCTGCACGCGACGGCGCTGCCGCAACGCGTTTTCGACCGGCTTCGCCGTACCCTCCTGCATGAAAAAGCTCTCGAGCCCGTAGTCGACGGTCAACCGCTCATCCTGCGACTCGTACCAGCTGATCCGCCCGCGGAGGTTGGTCCGGCCGGCCAGCGGCTCATCCGAAATGCTGACCGGTCGCGACTCGCCGGCGTCGCCACGCGGCTCGAGCTGCACGAAGATGACCCGCCCGCGCAGCGATTGGTGGCGGCTGTACAGATCGGCCGGGAGCTCTGCCCACCATGAGCCGACGGGCGTGACGGCCACGGCGCCCGCGGGCGCTGCGCTCTCCGAGCGCACTGAGAGGCGAGTGGCCGGGGTGTCCAGCCGCACGTACTCGCCGCGGAACATGTCCCTCGGATCGATCGGCGTGACCGGCAGCAACGCCGCCTGACCGGTCCAGAGCGGCCAGGCGTGCACCACGAGGATGCCAGAGAGGATCGACAAGCAGATCGCGCCGGCGATCGCCGTCCGCAGCGGTTGAGAGATTTTTTCCATCATCGTGCTGCTCCTGCCGGTGCGGGTGACAACGCCGAAGGCCGCCGGCGGTCGCGGCCCTGCCAGAGGCGCGCGACCGCAAAGAAGCCGCCGCTTGCGGCGAGCAGCATGACGCCGGACCACAGCATGCTGTCGATGAGACTCGCCCACCGCACGAGCAGAAACGCCAGCGCGAAGAGCACGCCGAACGTCAGATCGGATACGCGGTCGAGGTCGAGCGCCGTGCGGATGAATGAGAACGACAACCCCAGTGCCAGGAGGCTGAAGGCCAGCGTCGAAGCGTACACCCACTCGGGATCCGTGGCGACGCCGCGACCAAGGAGCCCCAGCCACGATCCCAGGATCACCGTCGTGACGACAATCATCAGGTCTCCGGGCGAGGAACGGCGTCCGGCGTGGACAAGGCTGCGCCGCAGAAGGAGTGAGGCGGCGATCACCAGTGATGGGACCATCACCACGAGGGCGCGCCACGTCACGGCGCGGCGATGGGCGTCGCTGTGGAAATCAGTGATCAGCAGTGGCACGAAGAGCACCACGAGAGTAACGAGGCCCGCGACCTGCCAGGCGCGACCCATCGGATCCGGCCGCTGATGCCACGCCCCGATGCCGTAGAAGGCGCATCCCATCAGCGCTGCCGCGCCGACAGAGATGACGTCAGGCTGCACCCAGGCCGGCAGCCAGCACGCCCACGCTATCAATGACAACGCGGCGGCCGCGAGCATCACCCGGGACTTCTGCGCGTACGCCAACGGGAGCGTCGCAGCCAGAACCGCCACGAACGAGACGCCAGGCCTGCCGACAACCTGATCGGCGGCGACTCCAATCCAGACGAAAACCAGCACCGCGGCCGCCACGCCGATGACGCGCGAGCGTACCAGCCAGGCACAGGCCAGCGCGCCGATCGCCCACCACATGAACGCGTCCGGAAAGTTGCCGCGAATGTGAAGAACCTGGGCGATGAGCCAGATGCCGTTGCCGTAAAGCAGGACCCCGATGAAGGCGAGGATCTCGCCCGCCAGGCGGTGTTGACGCGCGTAGGTGACCGCCGAGCCCGCAAACGCCAGCGCGACCGAGCTCATGATGATCGCGATCTTGCCGTTCACCGGGAGACGGTCCCAGTTGTAGCCGATGAGCAGGAGCACGCCGATGCCGAACATCAATGCGCCGAGCAACATCAGCGCCAGCAGCCCGCGGCGTTCGGCCGACTGGACCTCGTAGGACGCCAGGATGCGATCGCGAGTATCGGCGTCGACGAACCCCTGCCGAAGCCACGCGGCCGACTGGTCCTCGAGCCACGCCGATCGGGCCCGTGAGAGTGGCGTCAGAGTGTACGATGCGGTCATGGCTTCACACTGCCTCAGAAGACGTACACGAAGTTGACGACTGGAAACGCGAAGAACTCGCCGGTGCCGATCGGAAACGCTAGTCCTACGTCGGCTGACAGGTGGTCGCCGAGAAACCGTACGCCGCCGGTCAGCACGCCGTCGCCGCCCTGCCAGACGTAGTTCTCGGTCATCACCTTGATGTTGCTTCGAATGCGGGCGTCGCCGCCGATCATGACGACCGCTGCGCGGCCGCCGCTGACGGCGTATGCCATCCCCGCGCCGCCGGTGAACGATGCGTTATCGTCGCCTCTGGTCACGACTCCATATGCGATGCCGCCACCACTCGAATGGGAATCGAACGCGTGAAAGACGCCCGCGGCGACTTGCGTTTTGCCGGTATCGAGAATCTGCAGCTTCGGAGTGACCCAGAACGGCCGCTCGAAGTCCTCGAAACCGATCACCAGCGGCGATCCTCCACCGATCGAGAATCGATCGGTCACGCCGACCTGCACGAACGGCATGAAGAACTCATAAACGCCGAAATACACATGGCCTTTGGGCAACGACCGCGCGGTCGGTCCGAAAAAGAGCCGGGTCGTGTTCGCGTCGACGGTCGGCTTTTCCGCACCGCTTGGGCCTGCGTCCTGCGCGGCGGCCGCCGTGGCGCCGGAAAGGATGATGACGATCGGCAGCAGCGCGCGAGAGAGTCTCGACATGGCCTTCCTCCCTGAGCTTCCGGTGTTTCCGGAATCGAACCGCGTTAGCCTCAAACGTACGACTGGAACGGCTGAGGAGTCCTGAGCGGAGGGTGAAGAAGGGTGAAACTACCGCGCCCGCTCGGCGAGGCGGGCCGTAACCCGTTGATACTCAGGGTCTTTGCGGAGCGTCTCGAGCAGGGGCTCGATCGGGATGGTCCAACCGGAAAACGGCATGTCAGGTTTGTCGAGGAGCGCGTGCAGCGTCTCGAACGCGCGATCCACGTCGCCCCGGACGGCGTGGTGCATCGCTTCGGCCAGCATCGCCTCGCTCGACCGGCCGCCGCGGCGCAGGCCGTCGATCGCCGCGGTCGCGCGAGCGAACGCTTCCTGAGCGCCCGCGGCATCGCCCGATGAGGCGCGTGCGGCGCCGAGTCCCACGAGCGACCGCGCGTGCTCGGGAAAGAGCTCGAGGGCTCTGCTGAATTCGGCGATCGCGGGTGCGGGCTCACCTGCATCCAGGTGCGCGAACCCGGAGCCGTCGTGCGCGTTCATCGCGAACTCGCGGGCGTAGAGCTGCCGCGTGCCAGATGCGTGCTCGCGCTCGAACTCGCGCAGCGCTTCGGCCGTGTCTCCCGAAGCCAGCCGCACCAGGCCGAGCAGCCAGTGGAGGCCCTTGGCGGGATATCGCTGTTTGCGGTCCGCCTGCCGATCCTGCACGACCGTCCCCTCGCGAAGCACGGGCTCGGCGCGATCGAGGTGGCCACGCGCGATGTGCACCATGGCCATCTCGAAGTGGACGAACGGAAAATCCTGATAGAGGTCCCGCGCGCGTGCGAGCGCCTGCAACCGTTCCTCGCCCCACGCCGCGTGCGCCAGGCGGAACTGATTGCCCCAGTACCTCGGCTCGAGCGCGACCGCGCGCCTGGCGGCGGTCAACGCCTCGGCCGCGCGGCCGCCGCTCATCAGCAGGAACGAGAGCGTGGCGTAGGCGTCGGCGAGATCGCGTTCGAGCTCGATTGCGCGCCGGACGTGATCGACCGCGCGCGCCAGGAGGCCCGCGTCCGGTTGATTGCGCGCCCGCGACATCTCGTACTGCCAGAACGTCGCGTTGGCGAGGCCGACGTGCGCGGCCGCATACTTCGGGTCGAGCTCGATCGCCTTCTCGAAGTCGGCGACCGCGGCGGGCACCTCCGCCGCGTCGAGCGACTCGAGACGCACACGGCCCTCGGTAAACGCGCGGTAGGCCTCGAGGCTGCTGGTGTCGCCGAGCGATCGCGGCTGTTTCGTCCCGATCCGCAGCGCCTCGGCGAACTGCGACACGATTCGATCCTGCAGCTCGAAGACCTGCTCGAGGGGTCCGTCGGCTTTCGCTTCGGCCGTCGCTTCCCCGGTCGCCGCATCGACGACACGCGCGGTGATCCGCAGCCGCGCGCCCGACCGCTGAAAGCTGCCGACGACAGCGAGGTCGAGATGCAGGTCGGCGCGGAGCGCCGACAGATCGGACCCGCCACGCTTGACCGACTCCACGACGCGCATGCGATCGACGACGCGAAGCGGCGCCGTCGACCGCAAGTCGTTGGTCACGGTCTCGGCGATGCCAGACGATAGCCAGGCCAGTTCCTTGTCGCTGCTGACGTTGGCGAAATCGAGCACGGCAATCGCCGGCTGCTGCGCGAATGGTTCTGGCGCCGCGCCGCCAGCGGCCGCTGCAGTCGCCGGTGCACTCGACGCGGCCGACGGCGCCGTCGTCGTCACCGGCGCGATGAACCGGTAGCCTCTCCGCGCGACGGTCTGGACGTAGACCGGCTTGGACGAGTCGTCTCCAAGCGCCTGGCGCAACTCCGAGACGGCCTGTGTGAGCGCGTTGTCGGTGACGGCCACGTCCGGCCACAGGGCCTTGAAGAGGTCTTCCTTCGAAACGAGCGCGGGCTGACGGGCGACGAGGTACAGAAGCAGGTCGATGATCTTGGGCGAGAGCTGGATCACCTCGGCGTCGCGCAGCAGCCGGTACGCGGCCGGGTCGAGCGTGTAGGGACCGAAGCGGTAGGTCACAGATCAGGCCCCATCGACAGCCGCTGCACACGGCTTCCGCACGATGACCACGATGGTACGACCGCCTTCGCCAAGGCTGCGGCGGTCCGCCGAAGCTTCACGCGAAGGTGGATGGGCACGATGATTCTCATGGTCATGCCTGATGTCATCGTGCGCATCGTGTCATCGTGTCCATCGAGTCGTACGTCCGTGACGACTGTCACCGCTTTGCCCCATACACCAACAGCGCATCGCTGACCCTGCGCGGCCCGGTTGCGTCCGACGGCTTGTTCAACACCTGCCCCTGCACCCACATCGTCGTCGAGCCGCCGCCATCGAGATTGAGCGCGTTGACGAGCCCGAACCGGCGAGCGAGCGTGCGCAGCTCGGTCAGGCTCATCCCAACGCTGATCTCGGGCTGGCGGCCGTCTACGGTGACGAGCCAGATCGTCCCGTCCGCCGACGTTCCAATCATCGTGCGCGGGTGGCGGCTCTCGGCAAAGCCGGGATTGAAGCGCTCGATGCTCCAGTCTTCGACGTCCGCTCCGTCCCGTATCAGGAGTCCCGCGCCGCCTACGATGTCTTGCGCGAGCAGCCAGGATTTCGGCTCACCCTCCACCGGCTCATAGGAGACATCGAGCCTCACCCGCGTACTTCGGCCGAGGAGCGCGAGCGACTCCGGAACGACTTCGCCGCCGAACGATAGCACGAAGCCCTGCGGCGGAATCGGCGTCTTTCCGTCGCGATGCGGACCGCTGACCAGCCGTCCGCGCTGCCGGTCGATGACCCACTCGAGTCCGCCCTTCGCGGTATCCGTGTCGGGGTGATACGACGGCGTGTAGAGCATCAGCTGACCGCGAATGCGCGTGGTGTCGATGCCGTCGATCGGGATCGTTGCCATCGCCGATCCGCCATTGCTCGGCGGCGTGCTGCTCTGGAGCACGAGCGACGCCGTGGCGCGGAGCCGCGCGAAGACCAGCTTGACGCCAGTCTTGTCCCGCGAGATGCCAACCGCCCCGCGCGGGCGCCGCGTGTCGCTGACTAGTCGCCCGTCAATCGTCAGGACGCCCGCAGGGTCGCCGTTGGGCAGGAAGAAGCCGGCGTTGATCGCGGCGACCGGCTTGTGGCGCTCGGCAATGCCCCCGACGGTTTCGACGCCCATGATCTCATCGTTCGCCAGCGCCGCCTGCAGGTCTACGCGCGCGGGATCGAGCCGGAGCGCCCAGATCGAGATCGGTCCTTCCGGGTCGACGAGCGACGGGCTGTCGAGGTGATACAGAAGGACGCCTGGGGCGACGTTACGGGGTTCGGGAAGATTGAGCTGCTGCGCGTCGGAGGGTGCCCAGACGAGGGCGACCAGCAGAAGCAGCGTGCACGCGAGAACCGGCTGGTCACGCCCGAGCGTGCCCCGAAGAGCAACGCGGCGCGGGCGCGGAGGCACAGGCATGCGCCTATTCTACGCAACTGTGCCGTGGCGCTACTTACCGCAGCTGACCTTCGTCGCCTCGAACGACTTCGCGTCGAGCACCGGCAGCTGCTCCTCGGCTCCGCGCGTGGGGTTCCGGGGATCCGAGCCCATCGTGATGCGCGTCCGGCCGACGGTGGTGCCGACGCCGCTGCCCGACAGCTCCGACCTCAGGATGCCCTTCACCTGGACGACCATCCGATCGTGCCGGTCCTTGAGCTCTTTCAGCACGCTCTTGTCGCCCTGCAGCCGGTAGGTCAGCGCCGGCACCGAGTCGTTCTGTTTCGCGTCGCCTTCCGCGTCTTCGATCAGCAGGTCTGCCTGTTCCACGGCGTTACCGCGGAGACAGCCCCTCACGACGATGGTGTCGCCTTTTTTCGGGGGCTTCTGCAGCGCGTCTTGCGCCGACAGGGGGACGGCGGACAGAAGGAGAGCGGCTATGAGAAGCGCGACGATCGAGCGGGCAATTCGCATGTTCGGTGGCCCGGATACATCTGCAGGCGTGATCCAGAATAGACCGTCTTCAAGCCGGGCTCAAACTGTTCCGGGCTCAGCCAAGAGGGTTCAGGTGAACCTCTTGAACCTTCTGACTCACACCCTGAACAGCCGCCAGTCCCCCATCCCAGGAATCGGATGCACCCCATGATCTTCGAACGGCAGGCCCGCGTCGCCGACGATGTCGCGGACGGTGCGGGAGACGAGAGCCTCGCCCGCCGCGGCGCGGTAGGCGATGCCGGAGGCCAGGTCGAGCGGTGGCCCGGACGCGATGCCCTCGTCGATCGTGCACTCGCCGGTGTGAAGGCCGACGTGCACGTGCACGGCAAAGCGGCTGCCCCCCTCGGTCAGCGCTGACGCGCAGCGGATCGCTCGCGCGGGACCATCGAAGGCGGCAACGAACTGACCCTCGATCGAGGGCAGCGGCCGGCCGCGGAACCACTCGCACTCGCGCGCGGCGTGATCGAGGAACGCCTGGGCAGCAACCCCTTCGACCCGCGCGTGCAGGATCGTCGCGAGCACGCGGTCGAGCGGGGGCCGGGAGCCCGAGCTGGGGGCGCCGGTCACGAATCGCTCGATCTCGTCGATGAGCGCGTCCTGATCGCCGACAAACGGCAGGTGGTCCTCGCCGGGCAGCTCGACGAAGCGGGCGCCGGGGATCCGGCTCGCGACGTATCGGCCTTCTTCGACCTTGAGCAGCTGGTCGTGATGCCGGTGCAGCACCAGCGTGGGGACGCGGATCGACGGCAGGATGTCGCGGATGTCGATTTCGGCGTTCATGCGCGTCAGCGCCAGCGCCGCGCCGGGGCTCGCGCCCATGCGCAGATAGGTCGCCCACCACGACCGGAACGCGGGGTCGTTGGCCACCGTCGGGGCGCGCTCCTCGAGCCCGATCGGACCGCCCCACCCGTCGCGGATCTTGTCGAAGAACCTTTCACGTTCCTCGTCGGTGGGACCCCACGGGTACTCCGGATCCCAGCGCCGCTTGGCGTAGGTGCCAATCATCACCAGGGCGCGTGTCTTCTCCGGGTAGGTCGCGGCAAAGAGCGCGCACATCGGACCGCCTTCAGAAACGCCGAGGAGCGCCGCGTAACTCGATCCCACATGCTCCATCACCGCACGCACGTCGTCCATGCGCTGCTCGAGGGTCGGAAGCTCGGTGACGCGATCGGAGAGTCCCGTGCCGCGCTTGTCGATGAGGATGA
Organism: uncultured Acidobacteriota bacterium; assembly: GCA_963839705.1. Taxonomy (GTDB): domain Bacteria; phylum Acidobacteriota; class Vicinamibacteria; order Vicinamibacterales; family 2-12-FULL-66-21; genus DATBJJ01. The sequence continues at coordinate 1,068,528 of CAWIWL010000012.1, read as the reverse complement.
GGCGTGAGAAGGTCGCGAGCCGCAGCAGGAAGCGAGCGAACGAGGGCTCGGCCCAGAAATATTCGAGGTGGCTGACCCAGCCCATGATGAAGACGAGATCGCGAGGGCCGCTACCAATCACCTGATAGGCGATGTTGACGTCGCCGCTTCGGGCGTAGTGCGTCTCGGGCACTGACATCACGCTCGAGGCCGGACCCGCTGGCACGACCGTCATCCCAGGAGTGAGCGGCGACGGTACATCGATCGACACAGGCGCGATGAACCGGTAGCCGCGTCGATGGGCGGTTTCGATGTACGCCGGCGTCTTGGGATCGTCGCAGAGCGCGCGCCGAATCTCGCGCACGCACACCTTGAGCGCGCCGTCACCGACGTGGACGTCGGCCCAGGCAAGCTCGAGCAGCTCATCCTTGGTGACGAGCTGCCCGGTGCGGGCCACGAGATGCTGCAGGACCGTAAACGCCTTCGGCGCGAGCGGCACTACGGCATCGCCCCGGCGGAGCTGACCAGCGGAAAGGTCCAGACGGAAGGGCCCGAACGTACAGGAGGACATGCCTTCGGTGCAGACTACCACCGGTTCAGAAAGGTTCAAGAGGTTCATGAGGTTCAGCTGAACCTTGAACCCTCTGAACCTCTTGAACCTCGTGAACCCTGAAGCTGGCTAGTTCGGCTTGACCGCCACGTAGTAGTAGTTGATCGGGTCGTGCGGCAGCTCAACCACGCGGACGTTCGTGAAACCGGCGTCGGTGAGCATCTCAATCGCCTTCTCCCGTCCCCACATCGCGCCGAGCCCCGGACCGCCGGCCGCGAGCGACACCGACATGCAGTGCATACATGAGATGGTGTAGATGAACGGCCCGAGGAGATGGCTGGTGTTGTCCGACAGCTTCGAGTGCCCCGCGATGTCCTGCATCAGGAACACGCCGCCCGGACGGAGGGCCGCATGGACGCGCTCGAGCACTCGCGCCGGGCGCGCCTGGTCGTGAATGGCATCGAACGCCGTGATCAGGTGGTACGTGTCTTCGAGCCAGAGCTCGGCCGCATCGGCCTGCACGAGCGTGACGTTGCGGAGATCGCGCGCGGCTACGTCCGCGCGACCGGCCGCAATCGCCTCGGCCGAGAGATCGATGCCAGTGAACCGGCTCAGCGGAAACGTTTCGGCCATCGAGAGGACGGCCCCGCCGCTGCCGCACGCGATGTCGAGCACGTCGATGCCTGCGGCGAGCTTGTCCGTCAAACCGGGTGACAGCGGCAGGATGTGGTTCAGCAGGCCGTCGACGACGGTCTGCCGGCTCTCTTCCGCCATCACCGTGTGAAACCGCGGATAGGCGCTATACGGCACACCCCGTCCGTGCCGGAACGCGTCGACCACGGCGTCCTCCGCGCCTCCGAGGACGGCGATCCATTGCGACGTCACCGCGACGTTATTCGGGCTCGACGCGCGGGTGAGGCAGGCCGCATGCTCAGCCGGCAGGTGATAAAGGTCCGACGCCGGGTCGAACTCGACGATGCCCCCGGTAACCATCGCGCCGAGCCATTCGCGGACGTAGCGCTCGTTGAGCCCGGCGGTCTGAGCGATCGTGCCGAGGGTCGAGGCGGGAAGGCCCGCCATCGTATCGAAAAGGCCCGTGCGGTGCCCCACGCTCATCATCAGGGTGAGCGCGGCGTCGTTGATGATCCGAAGGGTCTTTTCGCTGAATTGTTCTGTCTTGGACTTCTCTGCTGCGGCAACTGACATGGCGATATTTGTCTCCTGTGGGCAGGCTGTGCCTGACTCTTAAGGATACGAACGCGCGTCGACTTCTGGCATGAGGAACCGCCGACGGAGTGGTAAGGATTTGGTAAAACCTAGTGGCCTGCCCTCGTCATTTGCACAGCGGCTTTTCGGGCGGGGCATCCCGTCTGGCGGCGTTGCTCCTCCCTCAAATACATTCGAGTATTCTCGGTCGTCGCGCCTTGCCAGCCGGGCGCCGCGCTCCGAAATCCACTGTGCAACTGACCAGGACAGGCCACTAGCCGCCGCAGTTTTCCGTAGGGGGCAAGACGGAAACCTGGGCAATCCGGTCGCCCTCGACGATCTCATCGACGACGTTCATCCCGGTGCAGACGCGGGCGAACACCGTGTAGTCGAAGTCCAGACGGGGGTTGTCCACGAGGTTGATGAAAATCTGGGCGTCGCCGGTGTCGGGTCCACGAGTCGAGATGCCGATGGTCCCCCGTTCGTGCATGCGGCCCACCTCGTCACGCATGAACGGGCAATCGCCGCAGTACTCGTTCGCGCCGGGACTCCCGCCCTGAATGATGAAATTGGGCACCACGCGGTGGAACGTGAGGTTGTTGTAGTAACCATTTCGCGCGGCGGCCAGGAACCTCGTGCGCGCCAATGGCGCTTCGGACGGATCGAGCTGGATGTCGAACCGGCGTCCGTTGTCCATCTCGAAAGAGACCCTGACCAGCCGGGCCAATTCTTCGATCGTCGGGATGTTGGTCGTCTTCTGGGTCGGTGGGTCGATTTCCGCGACCTTGCCGGTCCACTGCGCGATGACCTCTGCCGCAGCCCATGCCACCTTCGGATCGAAGTCCTTGAGGAGCGGCGTGAGCGTCGACACCTGCACCGGCGAGCCGAGCTGAGCCAGCCGACCGATGAGCGCGAGCCGTGTGTCGCGGGACGTCTCGCACTGCTCCGCGGTGATACGCTCGAGCGCCCCGGAGAGCGCGCCAACCAATGCCGGCGTCGACGGCGCCTTGTCGAGCGCCAGCGCAGCGGTGCGAATGACCTCGTAGGGCCGTACGGGATTTCTCAGGACGGTGCGCGTCCTGCGATTTAGAACGTCCACGAAGACCGAATCGCTCTCGGCGCCGGTCAGCCGGCGCAAGGGCATCAGCGCCGCTTCGGCGACGTTGTCCTCCGGATCCGACGCCAGCCGCGTCAGCACGGCCACGTCCTCGACGATCGCGGCGGCCCTGGCGGCGTACATCCGGACCTGCCACGTCGTGTGCATCGCGAAGGTCAGGAGGCTGATCGTGGTGCGCTCGCGATCGCGCTTGGCCAGAGCCACGAACGCGTGCATCTCGCGCTGCCACCGGCCCAGCGGCCTCGGCGTCCGCGCTTCCGAAGCCATCCTGCTCGTAATCGACGCGTCGTCGCGGCACACGTCGCCGAGCGCGTCGATCGCGGCGAGGACGACGTGCACGCTCTGATCGTTGAGGGCATCGAGAAGCGGCTGACATCCGTGCGCCTTCACGCCACGCCTGGTCCACGCCCGCACGGCCTCGAGGCGGACCATGTAGGACGTGTCCGACAGCGCTTTCCGGATGTAGCCGATGCGGTCCTCGTCGTCTATTGCGGATCCCGAGCCGGAGAGCGCCAGGACCGCAAGGCGGCGGACCTCGGGGTCCGGACGCGCCAGGACGATCTCGAGCGTATCCGCATCGACGCCCAGCGCCGCGATGAGGGCCGCGAGAGCGTTGCGCTGCACGCTCGCACGCGAAGGTTCGAGCGTGCTTGCGACGACTCTCAGGCGCGCGATCGTCTCCTCGTCGAGCGAAGCAACCTTGCGGTTCAGCCTCGCGAGTGACTCGAGGCCTCTCGCGGCGCCGACGTGCGGCGCGTCCGCGAGCCTTGGGAAGGGCTTCTCGAGCACCTTGCGAAGAAAAGTCTCGGCCGACTTGAACGATTCGACTTCCTCGTACGGCAGCCGGCCGAGCGCGCGTGTGATGGGCGTGAGCGCCGTCGGCTCGAGGACGGCCATGTCCAGATCGCCTGCCGCGAGCAGGGCTTCGAGAACTGCCCGCTCCTGCTGACCGTGGGGAACGCCGTCGAGCGCGGGGCCGCGAAGCGCCAGGCCGACCGCCCTGGCGGCGGCGGCGCGGGTGGTCGCGGCAGACAGGTAGGGCAGGAGATCGGTAATGACGTCGCGGCGTTCGAGGCGGCCGAGCGACTGAATCGCACGCCCGCCGAGCGGCCCCCTAAGCGCCGCGAGCAGCACGTCTAGGTCCGCCCGCGTGGACGCACGGTCGTCCTCGATCGACAAGATGAGGGGAAGCGGAACCTCTCGGGCCCCGGACGTCTGCCGGCTCTGCTGCGCGTACGCCGCCGCGCCACAGAGGCCCGTGACCAGCGCGAGCGCAACCCCGCCCTTTCTCCAGGCCCCAACCGTCATGAGGCTCCCCCGTCCGTGTTATCCGTGTTGTCCGCGGCCCGTGTTGTCCGTGTTGTCCGTGGCCTACTTTCGCCGGCCTGAATACTCCAGCATCTGGGTGGCCAGATCCATCGGGTACGAGATCTTGACGTCGGTCACGTGTCCGTCGGCTGACTTGACTCCGGTGAGCCGCGGCTGGACGAAGCCGGTGTATGACGGCATCTTCAGGCGGTCGACGCGCGACACCACCTCGTCGCGCAGGCGGGCGTCGAAGTGCACGCCGTAGGTTTCGAACAGCTTCACGGCCGCCTCGTAGTCGCCTTCCGCTTTGATTCTCTGAACCTCGGCGAGCAGCCGGCCGACGCCCTCCTGAAACGCCTTGGCGTCAATCATGACGAAGTAGGTCTTGCCCTCCCGGTCGCGGACGTCAATCGCCTTCGAGTTGGACATGAGCCAGCGGACGATCATCTGCCGGTTGCGCATGTGATCTTCTTCGATCTGCGTGCCTTCGCGGATGCGGCGAAGCTGGACGAGGGCGTTCCGCGTATAGCCCTGGTACTCCGCCTGCACGATCTCGGTGTGGTCCTTCGCCGCGACGAGTCCGAGCTCGACGAGTTTGGGATCGGGAAGGAAGTAGAGCGCGACCAGATCCGCGCGCGATTCCTCGAGCGCCGAGTACTGCTCCTTGAGCGCGGTCTGCGGGCTTCCGTTCAGCTTCTCGGAGATCTTGCCGGAGGCGTGGCCGATGACCTCGTGCATGTTGGTCGTCAGCTCGCCCGCAACGCTGCTCCACTTCTCGGCGCGCGCCGCTTCTTCCGGCGTCCACGCGAACTCGCGCCGAAACTCCGCCGTTGTCGAGCGATCGTAGGCGTCGTTCACGTTCGAGAGGGACACGGACTTGCTCCCGAACTTCTCGCGGATCGCCTGATCGTTGGGCAGGTTGATACCGACCGGGGTGATCGGGCCGGAGTCGCCCGCCTCGACGACCACGTCGATGGCGTTGGCCGTGATGCCGGTGACGCCCTGCTTACGGTACTTCGCGTCCCACGGCATGCGGTCTTCGAACCACTGCGCGTCGGCCGCGAGCTTCCGGATCTCGGCCGTCTTCTCCGGGTTTACGTAGAAGACCAGCGCCTCCCAGGACCCCTTCATCCCGCGCGCGTCCATGTAGACCTCGATGAACCCGTTCATCGTGTCGACGGGCGATGCCTTGTCCTGGACCCAGGCGATGTCGTATGCGGCGCGATCGGCCGTTTCACCCGTCCGGTAGAACTTGACGAGCGCCGCGAGCGCCTTCGCCATCGGCTCGGTTGCAAACGGGATGGCGGCCTCGAGATGTCCGACGATCGCGCGAATCTGGGCGTCGTATTTCCCACCAACGCGATAGACCTCTTCGACGAGCTTTCCGTTCTGTTTGACCAGCCGCGAGTTCAGCGGGTACTGCTCCTTGAAGCCCGCGATGTCCTTCATCGTCACGCCGACGTACAGGTTGTTGGCGCTCGAGACGAGGATGTCCTTTCCGGCCCCCGGCGTCTTGTTCGTGACGATCGGATCGACGGTGAGGTCGAACAACATCGGCTGCAGCCGCTTCAGCAGGGCGTCGAGAGACTCGCCGGGCTTCTGCGCGAACTTCGCGCCGCTCGTCTGCGCCGCGCGGGTCGCCGCCGCGAACGCCTCTGGCGTGCACTTGAGGACGAACTTGCGCGCGGTCAGGTTGTTGTAGGGTCCGGTGTTGATCCAGAAGAGCTTCGTGTAGCGCTGAATCTCGCTGAGTGTCTGAGGATCGACGTTGTCCGGATGCGTGATGATCTCCTCGAGCACGTCGCGCATCTCGAGGTTGTGGGCGTAGCGCTGGTCGTAGAAGATGTCGCGCCCCGCGAGCGCCGCCTGATAGAGGTGCCAGATGAGCGTCTTCTCGGCGAGCGGCAGTTTCTCGAAGCCGTCGGCGTAAAGCTGCACGACTGCCGCATCGTCGACGCGCTCGAGCAGGTACTTGCGATCGGGCGGCGCTGTCGCGGCCGGCGGCTTCAAGCTGTCGGTCGCCGGCGTATTGTTCTCAGTTCCACTGTTGCACCCAACGGACACGGCCATTGCTACTCCCATCACGCCTGCCAGGCATTTGGAGGTCATCACGTCAATTCTATAGGCGGTTTTCAGGAGAGCTGGACCGTCTGCTCATGCTGCGGGAGCGTGGTGTTCCAGCCGAGCTTGGCCTTGATGGCTACTTGCAGCGCCTCCATGGCAACCGGTTCGCCGTGCACAAGGAACGTCATTCGCGGCGCGGTCGTGAAGCCGCCGAGCCAGTGCAGGATCTCCGCCGAATCCGCGTGCGCCGACATCGAGTCGATCTTCTCGACGCGGGCGTGCACCGGGATGCTCTGGCCGTGGATCTTCACGGCCGGTGCGCCGTCCGCCAATTGACGTCCACGGGTCCCGGCTGCCTGAAAGCCCACCAGCAGCACGGTGTTCCGCGGGTCCGGCAGCGCGGCCTTGAGGTGATGCAGCACGCGCCCGCCCGTCGCCATCCCGCTCGACGAGATGACGATCGCGGGCATCCGTGACGCGGTGAGATCCTTGGATTCCTGTGGCGACGCGATCGTCCGGAAGCGCTCGGTGCAGAAGACGCACAACTGGCGCTCGCGCCGCGCATGTTCGCGGCGCTCATCGCGGGGTTCATCCTTGTCAGCGTGGCCGTGAGGTGCCTTCTGGTCGCGCTCCTCGGGCTGCATCTCGGGATCCAGTTCGCGCACGCGCTCGGTGTAGCGGCTGAGCGCCTCGGTCGCCATCGGGCTGTCGACAAACACCGGGAGGACCGGAATGCGCCGTTCGTTCTCGAGCCGCCGGACCCAATAGAGCAACTCCTCAACGCGTCCGACCGCAAACGCCGGAATGACGACCTTGCCGCCGCGCTCGGCCGTCGCCTTGATCGCCTGCGCGAGCCTCTCGCCGTTGTCGTCCTTCTCGTGCACACGGTTGCCGTACGTGGATTCCACGAGCAGATAGTCGGCTGCCTCGACCATCGTTGGATCGGGGAGCACGGGGCGACCGAACCGGCCGAGATCGCCGCCGAAGAGGATGGTCGTCCCGCCGGTGCGGACCCGCGCGTACGACGATCCCAGCAGGTGACCCGCGTTGATGAATTCGGCCTCCACGCCGTCAGCAACCGGCATCGGCCGGTCGTAGCCGACCGGCTGCAGCAGCGAAATCGCTCGAAACGCATCCGCCTCGGTATAGAGCGGCAGCGCCGGCGAGTGCTTCGAGTACGAGTGGCGGTTGGCGTTCTCCGCGTCTTCTTCCTGGATGCGTCCCGAGTCGGGCAGCACGATGCGGCAGAGATCCTGTGTGCCCGGCGTGCAGAAGATGCGCCCACGAAAGCCCTGGGCAACCAGACGTGGAAGATAGCCGCAGTGGTCGAGGTGCGCGTGCGTCAGGTACCGACTGCCGTGATGTCCGCGGCCTTGACCGGCAGGTCGCGCCAGTTGCGCTCGCGCAGCTCTTTGAGCCCTTGGAATAGCCCGCAGTCGATCAGCACCTTTGCTGTCCCGGTGTCGAGCAGGTGTTTCGACCCGGTCACTGTTTGCGCCGCTCCGAGGAATGTCAGTCTCAGACCGTTGGCCAATCGCCCCTCACGTTCTCTTCCGCCTGAAGGCGGAAGCTACGATGTTCTTTGTCGGTTACTACGATGTTCTTTTCGGTTACGGTGTTCTATGTCGGTCTTCCGCCTACAGGCGGAAGCTACGGTGTCTCTGTATGTTTGGGTTTTCTCGTGGTTTTCGGTTTTCCCGTGTCCTTGTGCGCTCCGATTTTGCGTGGCTTCCTCCTTCAGGCGGAAGGACACACCTTCTCAGGCGAATAGCCCCACTTGTCCTCCTGTGTGCCAGAACAGCACCGTCTCGGTGTCCTTGAACGCCCCGCTTCGAAGGCGTGCGACGAGTCCAGCCATCGCCTTCGCGGTATAGGTCGGATCCAGAAAGATTGCCTCAGTGCGCGCGAGGAGCTCGATCGCCTCGCGCGACTGCGGCGTCGGCACGCCGTACCCGCCACCGACCCAGGTGTCGTCGATCTCAACGTCGAGATTCGCGAGCGGGCGGGATTGCGAGCCGGCAATCGGTCCGATCAAATCAGCCAGGCCAGAGAGAATCCGCCGGATCTCTGTTGCCAGGACGTCCGCTGGCTCGTCGGCGCTGATGCCGACGACCCTCGTTCGGATTCCCGCCAGCGCGCAACCGGCAACGAGCCCAGCCTGTGTCCCGCCCGATGAAGTCGAGTGGACGATCACGTCTGGTGGTGCAACTTGCTCGAGGAGCTCGGTCACGGCGTGAACAAACGCGGCGGCACCGAGCGGCGTCGATGCGCCAATCGGAATCACGTAGGGGCGGCGGCCGGCTTCACGCTGCGCCGAGGCAACGACCTCCATCTCGACCGCGCGGGCCTCGCGCGTCGGCACGTAGCGCACCTCGGCGCCGAGGAGCCTGTCGAGCAGCGCATTCGCGGTCGGGCGGTCGGGCGCGGCGCCATTAGCAATCAGCACGCATCGCAGGCCCAGTTTGGCGGCCGCTGCCGCCGTCACGCGCGCGTGGTTTGACTGGACGCCGCCGCAGGTAATGAGCGTGTCGGCTTGCCGGGCAAGTGCGTCGCCCGCGACGAGGCGCATCTTCCGCACTTTGTTGCCGCCAAACGCGAACCCAATCGCATCGTCGCGCTTCACGAGCAGGCGGGGGCCGCCGCCGAGCACGGCCCGCAGCCGTGACATCTCCTCGACAGGCGTGGGCTGGGGCGCAAAAGACACCGACGGCAACGAGGCGAGCGCTCCGAACACAACCGCTATGATAGTAGAAGCTGTGTCTTAAACCTGACGCTCGTCCAAGTCGCGAGCGAGCATGGGCGAGCGAGCCGCGCGATCGGCCCGCCTCCGCCAAGGCTCCGGCGAGGTCTCGCCGTAGCGCTTCGCGCGAAGGCGGAAGCGCGCCGCCGAAGCGGCGCGCGAGAGAGCGTGCAGGGGAGTCCGAGGGGCAAAGCCCCTCGGATAAAACTAGAGCTGCACAACGGCGGAACGCGGGTATTGCGACGCGAACCGGATCGCAGGGAACCCAGGGGGACGCGGATCACGGCTATACAACAGGACGTGGATCACGCGGATCACAGCAAAACACAGGGGCGCTGATCACGCGGATCACGGCAAACTACGGGGCTCGGATCGCGCGGATCTCTCAGACGGGTTATCACCACTACATGTCCAGTTTGCTCGAGAGTCTTCAGTCGCAACCCTCAGTGATCTCGGCTGAGCTTCGCCCGCCGCGCGCCGAGCTGGCTACTGCTGCAAGCATGGATGCCTGGATCGATACCTACCATGCCGTCAGGAGCCTGACACGCGGCGACACGTTCGTCTTTCTCACGGACAGTGCGGTGGGACTGAAAGAGGAAGACAACCTGCGGCACCTCGTCAACAACCTGGGCAGCGACGTCTCGCGCTCGAGCATCGCGCCCTTTCTGACAACGAAACACCCGCTCGAGTATTGCCTCGCATACGCCGATCGTGCCTATCAGCACGGTTTTCAGTCGCTCGTCGTGTTGGGTGGGGACAAGAGCGTGGGGCCACCACGGTGCGTGGAGCACGCCTGGCAGCTCCGCCAGCACATTCGTCATCACCAGCCTGACTTGACGCTCGGCGGCTGGGCCAACCCTCACGCGGACGCCGCTACGCAGGTGGGTTACCTGATGGCCGACCACGTCACGGCCGAGTTCTACCTGACGCAAATCGTGTCGCACTACAGCCGGCCGCAGGTACAGCGGTTCCTCGAGGAGGCCGGACGGCGGAGTGTGGCCATACCGGGGCTGTTCGGAGTGTTCTACTACCGCTCGGCGAATGCGAAGACGCTGAACATCCTGAAGGATTTTCTGCCGGTGCCGGTCGACGAGCTGACCAGAGAGTTCGTCGGCGGCGCGAGCGCGGAGGAGGTCTGCGCCCGATCGATTCGCGAGCTGCGCGCGGCAGGGGTTCGCCACTTCTACATCAGCAACCTCCCGCTCGGGAAGGCCGCGACGACGCTGCGGCGCGTCATGGCGCTCGTCTGACCACGGCTTGACCCCGCGTCTTTAGTCCCCGGCGGCGCCCTTGAACTGATCTTCCTCGTCGGCGAACAGGACGTTGAAACTCGTCAGCGAGCCGTAGCAGCCGCTGATGTAGCTCTGCAACTTGACCTTGACGTCCTCCGGCGCGTCCATGCCATTCACCTGCTGCTCGAGCGTCCGCAGGCGATTGCGGATCATCACGACCTTGTGGAAGAACGTCTCGATTGGCCAGCTCTTCTCCTGAGAACCGTTGCCTGGCTTGAGCACCAACGTACCGCCGCGCCATTTCTCGGCCGGTGCGACAGGGGTGATGCCTCCCTCCTCGCGGATGATGCGGCGCAGGAGCATTTCGAGGTCGGATTGATCTGCAGACACCGCCATGGGGGGCGCCGTCCTTTCGCGTTCGCTGATGAGAGGGAATGGTTGCCGATCGGCTCGCGGCTGTCGCGCGGCCGCCGCGCGGGGCTCCCGTGCCGGTTCCGGTCTCGATACGTCGCGAACATCCATTTTAGTGCTCGCGGGGCCCCGCCCCCGCTCGCTCTCGCTCGGCGACTCCTCGCCTCGCTCTGGCCGCAGGCGCATCCGGGGGCCGCCCCGATAGTTGTGCTCGCTCGAGCAGTACCCGCAAGCCACGCGAATCGGCACGCCGTTGGGATCGGCCGCGACAACCGTGTGCATCCGATCCAGCTTGCACGCCCGGCAGAAGTCTTCGATGGATTCGCCAGCCTTGGCCACGTCCTATTGTAGGCTCAGGGATCAACGATCGGCTCGCTCCTCGCTGCTGGCGGCTCGCGGCTGCTGCTCGAACTCCGCCCGAGGGCCCCAGCAACAGCCAACCGCGAGCCGCGAACCGCAAGACTGGGCTCAGGCAAGATCTCTGGAGCTTTTCCTTGAGCCCCGAGCCTTGAGCCCTGAGCCCTACTATCATTCCCCATGGCCCAATTCATCGACTCGGTCCCGCTGTCCGGCATCATCCGCATCCGCGACATGATGTACAGCGTCAAGGACCCCTTTCGCCTCGATCAGGGCGATGTGAGCTTCGACGCGCCGGACACGGTCAAGGACGCGATGCGCCGGGCCATCGACGAGAACCGCAGCCACTACGTGCAGACGACCGGCGTGCCGCGGCTGCTCGAGCTCATCGCGGACAAGCTCAGGAACACGAACGGCATTCCGATTGGTACCCCCGACGAGGTTCTGGTGACGACGGGCGGGATCCACGCGCTCTACATTCTTTGTCACGGGCTGCTCGAGCCCGGCGATGAAGTGATCGTGCCCGATCCGGAATGGCCGCCCTCGATGGGCAACATCAAGCTCGCGCACGGTGTCGTCGTCCCGTGTCCACTCCACGAGCGGCTCGGCTGGCGATTCGATCTCGACGAGCTCGAGTCCAAGATTACGCCGAAGACGAAGGCGATCTACATCAACTCGCCGCACAACCCCACGGGTGGCGTCCTGACCAGGGCCGACATCGAGCGCATCGTGGCCATCGCCGACGCGCGCGGCGTGTGGATCATCTCGGATGAGGCGTACGAGGACGTGCGGTTCGACGATGCGGAGCATGTGAGTCCGGCATCGCTGCCGGGTATGTACGACCGAACGCTGTCGTTCTATACGTTCAGCAAAACGTACGCGATGACGGGCTTGCGGCTAGGCTACGTCGCGGTCAAAGATCCGGCGCTCCGCGATCGAATGAAGAAGGTGCTGTTCTACACGGCGAGCAACATCTCGTCGATCGTGCAGTACGGCGGCATCGGAGCGCTCGAAGGATCGCAGGCGTGCATCGAGGCTTTTCGGACCGAGCTCCTGGCGCGCCGGGATCTCTTCTACGACGGGATCAAGCAGCACGCCGGCCAGGTCCTCAGCGGGACGCCGCCGAGAGGTGCGTTTTACGCGTTCCTGCGAATCGAGCCCACGTGGCGGCCGCAGGGCGCCACGGCAGGCGATTCGGTGTCGTGGACGATGGCGCAGGAACTCATCTCACGCGGCCGAATCGGGTGCGTGCCCGGGGCCGATTTCGGCGCGAATGGAGAGGGCTACATCCGCTTCTGCTTCGCGAGGGATCGGCGGGAGCTCACCGGCGCGCTCGAGTCGTTGAGCAGGCTCGTTTCAGGGCTCAAGGCTCAGAGCTTGTGAGGAAATGTCGTGTCCGGCTTCAGCCGGACCAACACAAGTCCGCCTAAAGGCGGACACGACGTACGATTTCCTTCACAAGCCCTGAGCCCTGACTCGAAGTCACCTGACGTGCCGCCCACCGTCGACACGTATCGTCTCGCCCGTCACAAAGCCGGATTCCAGCAGGAACACGACGGCGGTCGCGATCTCGGACTCGCCCCCCCAGCGGCCTAAGGGCGTGGCAGACTCCACGTTCTTCAGCTCGTCATCGCTGGTGTTCTCTGGCGCCAGGATGGGACCTGGAGCAATCGCGTTGACGAGAATCTGATCGCCGGCGAGCTCGAGCGCCAGGGCTTCGGTGAGGCCGATGATCGCTCGCTTGGCGACGAAGTAAGGCAGGTAGCCGGTATAACGTGGACGCCCGCTCGCCGCGACCCAGTCACTGAAATTTATGATGCGTCCGCCGCCCGCCGTGCGCATGTGCGGGATGGCCGCGCGCGCGCAGAGGTACGCCGCCTTCAAATCGACGGCGAGACCCTCGTCCCACCGCGCCTCGTCGATCTCGGCGAGCGGCTGCGATCGGTAGAGCGACGCCATGTTGATGAGGACGTCGAGCCGCCCGAGCGCCGCAGCGGCGCCGTTGACGAGCGCCGCGCAGTCGTCGCCGCGCGACAGGTTCGCCTGGAGCACGACCGCGCGTCGACTCGCGGCGCGCACCGTCGCCGCGGTCGCTTCCGCCTCGTCTTTCGATCGCTGATAGGACAGCGCCACATCCATCCCGCGCCGCGCCAGCTCGAGCGCCACCACGGCGCCGATGCGCTTGCCGCCGGTTATCAGGACGGTCTTGTTGCTGAGGGGCATGAAAGGCTCAGGACTCAGGGCTCAGGGAAGTTCATTCAGATCCTATTCGACCGGCTGTGAGGCTCAAACTCTTGCCTGAGCCTTGAGCCCTGAGCCTTGAGCCTAAATCCTCGGCAGCGTCTGCCGGTGTCCAAAAAATTTGGCCCACGGCGACTTTCTGGACATGCGGCCCTCGGCGGTCCGGATGTTGAAAATGCCGGGGTTGAGCCGCGGGCTGACTTCGTCCCAGGAGAGCGGCATCGACACGGGGGCGAGCGGCCGCCATCTGACCGAGAACGGCGGCGCGATCGTCTGTCCGCTGGCGTTGCGCATGATGTCGAGATAGACGGGCGCCCGGCGCCTCGCTTTCCGCGCTTCGACGGTCACCACCTTCGGGTGTGCCGCGGCCAGCTCTCTCGCGATCGCCACGGCGTAGGCGCGCACCTGATCCTGCGCCGCGCCACGACGCAACGGCACGAACACGTGGATCCCGCGGCCGCCCGATGTCTTGACGAACGACTCGAGCCCGTGATCTTCGAGCCGATCGCGGAGCAGCAGCGCCGCACGCGCAGCCGACGGGAAGCCGTCCGACGGATCCAGATCGAAGGCGAGCCAGTCGGGCCGATCGAGATGATCGGTCCGCCCGTTCATCACGTGCATCGCGATGCAGCCGTAGTTGACGAGCGTGAGCAGCGTCTTGCGGCTGCCGCCGACGATGTAGTCCACGTCACGATGAGCGGTCGGAGCGGGAATGCTCATCGTCGGCACGCTGTCGGGCAGATTGGCGGGCGCCTGCTTCTGATAGAAGCACGTACCGCGGGTGCCGTCGGGGCAGCGCTCCATTGCGACGGGGCGGCCTTTGAGCCACGGCAGGATCTGCGAGGCGATGCGCGCGTAAAACTTCGCGAGATCCAGCTTCGTCAGCCCCTCATCTGGCCAAAACGGCTTCGACGGGTTGGTGATCACGACACCCCCGAGACGCACCGTCATAGCTGACCTGCACGCATCCTGGCGCGCCCGAACGCCTGGGTTTCCGCGGCTCTCGCGCGATAGCGATCGATGGACAGGGCGCCTGGCCCGGTGAGCATGAGCGAGACGAGCGACGCGACGAGCGCGAGGTTGAACTCGTAGCCGTGCCCTTGCCCGGGGTTCAGTGTCCAGTTGAGGAAGAAGCCGCTCGACAGATGGACCGTCCACACGGCAACCACCATGTTGACCGTCAGGACCGCAGCGGTCGCGAGCGTGAGGGCCCCGGCAATCAGCAGGAGGCCGCCACCGAGCTCGACGAGCCCGACGACCATGGCGAGAGGGTAGGCGGGATTGAGTCCGAGCTGGGCAAAGAACGCAGCAGTACCCGTCAAGCCGCCGCCGCCCGACAGGCCGAACAACTTCTGCGCGCCATGCGCCGCGAAGACCACGCCGACCGCCAGCCGGAGCACAGTAGGACCAAACAGCGCCACGTTGCCTCCCGGCGCGGGGTCGCAGACGCGCCCCAGGCGCTGTATTGTGTCACCCTTCCACGCAGGAAATACAGTATTCTCGGCTCGTTGCGGGGTTTCAGGTTCGAGACCATGACAAGACAAACACCGGTATTGACCCGGCGTGGGTTCCTGCGCACCACCGGCACCGCAGGACTGGCCGCGACCGCTGCGTTCACCGATGGCGGGCTCGCCCGCATGCACGCGGCTGGCCGCCGCGTTGCGGCGCAACCGACGGCGAGCGTTGCCGCCGATGAGACGTACTGGCGCGAGATCCAACAGGCCTTCACCCTCGACCGGACCATCATCAATCTGAACAACGGCGGTTGCTGTCCCAGCCCGCGCGTCGTGCACGAGGCGCTCAAGCGGTACCTGGATATCTCGAACCAGGCCCCCGTGTATCACATGTGGCAGATCCTCGAGCCCAACATCGAGAGCGTACGACGCCGCCTGGCGGCCGAGTTCGGCTGCGATCCCGAAGAGCTCGCCATCACGCGCAACGCGAGCGAGGCGCTCCAGATAGCCCAGCTCGGCATCCCCCTCAAGCCGGGCGACGAAGTCGTGACCACCAATCAGGATTACGGCCGGATGCTCGATACCTGGGAACAGCGCGTGCGCCGCGACGGCATCAAGCTGACAAAGATCTCGTTCCCCGTCCCGCCGAAGTCGCCGGGCGACCTCGCCGATCGGTTGATCGGCGCGATCACGCCCGCGACCCGAGTGCTGCACTTCTGTCACATCACGAACCTCACCGGACAGATCTTTCCGGTGAAGCAGGTCTGCGACGAAGCCCGGCGCCGCGGCGTCAAGACTGTCGTTGATGGCGCGCACGCCTTCGCGCACTTTCCCTACAAGGCGAGTGACCTCGGCTGCGATTTCTACGGCACGAGCCTCCACAAGTGGCTGCTTGCGCCCATCGGTACTGGCTTTCTCTACGTGCGACGGGAGAACATCGCGTCGCTGTGGCCGCTCACGCCAGCCAGCGCGTCAAAGACGAACGACATCCGGAAGTTCGAGGAAATCGGGACGCACCCGGCCGCGAATCACAACGCGATTGCCGAAGCGCTGACCTTCCACGAAGGGATCGGCATCGAGCGAAAGTCAGCGCGCCTGCGCTACCTGCGCGATCGCTGGGCAAAGCGGCTGGCTCAAAATCCGAAGATCCGGCTGCACACGAACCTGGACCCGGCGCAGTCGTGCGCCATCGGCACCGTGCAGATCACAGGCGTGCCGACGCCGAAAGTCGTGGCACGACTGTGGGAGCGCTGGCGGATTATCGCGACACCGATCGTCCACGCTGAATACGAGGGTGCGCGGATCACGCCGAACGTCTACACGACGCTCGAAGAGATCGACACCTTCGCCGGAGCGATGGAGGAGATCTGTGCGAAGAGCGGAGAAATCGGGCTCTAGGCTTTAGGCTCTTGGCTCTAGCTAAGAGCTTTCAGAGCTTAGTCGTGCGACTAGGATCTCGATGCTCTTCCTAAAGCCTAAAGCCCAGAGCCGAGAGCCGTCTATTTCACCGGCTTCCCATCGGCATCGAACGTCTCGAGCGTGCCCTTCTTTTTGAGGATGTCGGTGATCTTCCCCGCGTCTCCGACCGCGACGATCTGAAGCTTCGACGCCTCCCAGTACTTCGCGGCCGCCGCCTGCGCCTGGGCGGCGGTCACGGCACTGATCTTCGCCGGATACGTGTCCCAGTAGTCGGCCGGCAGCCCATACAGCCAGTTCTGCACGTAATAGCCCAGCAGCTGCTGGGGACTCTCGAGCGAGAGCGCGAAGCCCGCGACGATCGCACGCTTGGCGTCGTTGAGCTCGGCCTCCGGTACTGGTGTGTCGCGCATCGCCGCTACCTCGGCAAGGAGGTCGGTCAGCGCAGGGTCCGTCACGTCGGTTCTCACGTCTGTCGTCGCGGACCAGCTTCCGCGATGGCGCGTCGCACTGAAGCCGCTGTAGGCGCCGTACGTATATCCCTTGTCCTCGCGGAGATGCCGGAACAAGCGGCCCTGCGGGCCGCCGCCGATGACGGCATTGGCGACGGTCAGCGCCACGTAGTCGGGATCGGTCCTCGTCAGGGACTGGCCGCCAACGAACAGGTTGGTCTGAACCGAGTTCGGACGGGCAACGAGATACGCCTTTGCAGGTCCGACAGCGGGCGGCTCCGTCACGGCCGGTTGCGCGACACCAGCCTTCTTCCACGTCCCCAGCTTCATCTCGACCAGCGTACGCGCGTCGACCAGCGTGATGTCTCCGGCAAACGCGATGAGCGCATGATCGGGGACGAAGCGCGCTCGATGAAACTCCACCATCGCGTCGCGCGTCATCGCGTCGAGTGATTCTGGAGTCGCCGACACCCTGCCGGCCGGATGGTCCCCGAAGACCACCCTCGCGAACCGCTCGTTCGCCAGAAATCCCGGCTGCGTGCGCTGCTGGATCAGCGCGGCACGCGCGCGAGGCTTCAACCGCTCCCATTCATCGGCGGGAAACGACGGATTGAGCAGCACATCGGCCGTGAGCTCCATCAGGCGCGGCAGGTGTTCCGTCAGTGCCGCCCCCGTGACCGTCACGTTTGGACCGGACAGGCTGCCGTTCACAGTCACGTTGGCGGCCATCGTCTCCAGCTCCTGCGAAATCTGCAGGGACGATCGAGTCGTGGTGCCTTCACGCATCATCTGTGCGGTGTAGTTGCTCAAACCGATCATGCCCGGCGGATCGTAGTACCCGCCGCCGCCGGGAATGATGATTTGGAACGTCACGCGCGGCAGCCGATGGTCCGCGAGCACCATCAGGTGCAGCCCGTTCGGCAGACGAGCGTCCTGCGGTTTCGGCAGCTTGACTTTGAGGACCTCGTTCGAGACCGGCGCCTTGCCTTTGATGACCGTCGAGCTTTTCGGCGGGGGTTGTGGCGGCGCGGGCGGCTGGCCCGAGACCGAAGCTGGCAGCCCAAGCGCCGCCACGGCAATCGCGGCGAACGTCACGCGGATCGCAGGCGTCATTGCAGGCCCCCTTTCGCCGGCGCGGCCTTTGGTGTCGTGATGACGACCGTCCGGCCGGTCTTGACCAGGTACTGCCGTGCAACTCGCTGAACATCGACCATGGTGACCTTCGCGATGCTGTCAGCTCTGGTGTTGATCCGGTTGGGATCATTGTAGAAGAGCGCGTCCTGGCCGAGTGTGATGGCGCGGTTCAGGGAGCTGCCGAGCCCGGCGACGAGCTGGTTCCT
Source organism: uncultured Acidobacteriota bacterium (assembly GCA_963839705.1). Classification (GTDB taxonomy): domain Bacteria; phylum Acidobacteriota; class Vicinamibacteria; order Vicinamibacterales; family 2-12-FULL-66-21; genus DATBJJ01. Next base: position 1,050,661 of record CAWIWL010000012.1, on the reverse strand, counting down.
CGCGGTGGTTCGAGCCTTCTCGATCTCCCAATCTTCGATAGGCCCGGCCTTCAGTCGCTCGATCTCGGCGTCGATGGCCGCCTCCACGTCCGCGACTGCCTTGCCGGGCGCGACGACCCCGACGACGCTGAACAGGCCAGGTCCACGACTCTCTCCGGCAAACGCGTTGACGGAGGTCGCGAGCTGCTTCTGTCGGACGATCATCTCGTTGAAGCGGGAACTGCGGCCACCCGAGAGAATCGTCCCCAGCACCGACAGCGGATCGTAGTCCGGGCTCGAGCTAGGCGGGATCTTGTACACCATGTCGATGCGCGGGAGACGGGCCAGTGCATCATCGAGCGTCGCACGGCGCTCATCTTTCTGCGGCGGCTCGGTGATGTCGGGAACAGGCGGGGCCGGCTGCGATGGAATCGCCTCGAAGTACTTCCGCACCTTCTCGAGTGTCGCTTTCGTGTCGACGTCGCCAACAATCGAGAGCACGGCGTTGTTCGGAGCGTAGTACATCTTGAAGAACGTGGCAACGTCGTCCACCGTGGCCGCATCGAGATCGGCCATCGAGCCGATCACCGAATGCGCGTAGGCGAAGTTGTCGTAAGCGAGCTCGTCTCGCCGTTCGAAAGTTTTGCCGTACGGCTGGTTGTCCACGCCAAGGCGACGCTCTTCCTGCACGGCGTTACGCTGATTGTCGAGGTTCTCTTTCGTGATGTCGAGCGATCGCATCCGATCCGCCTCGAGGAACAACGCCAGATCGAGCTGGTTGGCCGGCAGGAACTCGTAGTACAGGGTCCGTTCCTTGTTGGTGGTGCCGTTCATCGATCCACCGTTGGAAAAGACCAGGTGCATGTGTTCGCCGTCCCCAACGTTGGCCGATCCCTCGAACATCATGTGTTCGAAGAGGTGGGCGAAGCCGGTGCGGCCCTTGCGCTCATCGCGCGAGCCGACGTTGTAGTTGACCGCGACTGCAAAGACAGGCGCCGAGTGATCCTCCGAAATGATCACTCGCAACCCGTTCTTCAGCTTGGTGTCGGTGAACTGGATCTTCTTGACGGGGGCCGCTGCCAGACCGAGCACGGCAACGAGCCCAAGGGCCGCGAGCCGCCGAAATGAAACTATCATCCGTCCTCCTGTTGGCTGAGAACGGAGAGAGCATATATCAGCTGCTGGCGGTTGGGGGGCGGGGGGCTGGCTGCTCGCGGTTGGCTGCTGGCTGATGCGGTTGACGGTCAGCGGGTCGCTGCTAGCCGCGAGCCGCCAATAGCCAGCCGCGAGCCGCTAGAAATACACCGTCACGCCTGCCGTCCACATCGACCCTTTGTGGCCCGGAAGCAGCCGGCTGACCCCAGGGAGACCCCCTCCGATTTCCTCGTCGTCATCGTCGTTGAAGTCGAGGAAGGTGTAGCGGTAGTCCCCGTGGATGCCGAAGTGTTTCCCCGCGAGGATCTCCAGGCCTCCGCCGGCATGCCAGCCAAATTCGGTGGTGCTGACGTCGAGCTCGTCTGCCGGTCCCTCGATGGGAGAAACTTTTCGCTTGTACCAACCAGGACCGCCCAAGAGGAATGGCTGAAAACTGCCGCCAGCGAGCTTCATGAGCAGCGAGGCTTGGATGGGTGTCTCCGTGACCTTCTGATTGAGAAGCTCGAAGGACTCCGAACGCCGGTCGTAGGACACTTCGACCCCCATGCGCTGTGAAAGGCCGAGACGAATCTGGCCCCCCGTGAAGCGTACTGAACCGGTGTCGACGACGTCGGTGTCGACGTCGGAGTCGCTCGTGACCCAGGCCATTCTGACGCCGACGCCAAAGCCCTGGGCGGCCGACGGGGCGGCTGTTATCAGGAAGATGCCAAGTCCAGCTAGGACGATCCTGGCGGTGTCCAGGGTTCGGCCAAAGAGAGGTCGCATGGATCGCCTTATCGGAACTAGACGTCCTGGACTTCAGCTGGGCGGTGAGAGGACGTGCGTTGAGACGTGACGTTTGAAGATGACCGCTGCAGTCGACCGGAGGCGGAGCGCGAAGCACCCTGCGAAAGTGCTGACGTTAATCATGGACACCGATACCGGACCAGCCCGGTACGGCCCCCAGCGTTCCGCCCCCGGTCGGCTGCAGCGGGCGTATCGACTGCAGCGACGCAAAAAGAAAAATCACCTCGGGGAACCCAGGACGGGAGTCAGGGTTCCGCCGAGGTGACAGATGCTTGCGGTTAGGCGAGCACCTTGATCACGACGCGACGGTTCTGCGCGCGACCGTCCTTGCTCTTGTTGTCGCCGACGGGCTTGTCTTCGCCGTAGCTGATGACGTTGATCTTGTGGAGCGGCACCTGGTGGGTCTCATACAGGTAGCGCTTCACGTTCTCGGCGCGCTCGAGGCCGAGCTTGTAGTTGATTTCCTTGTCGCCCACGTTGTCCGTGTGGCCTTCGATCTCGATGAAGGCGCCGTTGGGATTCGCCTTGAGCTGCTGCACGAGCTGATCGAGCTCGGGCGTCACGGTCTCGGGCATGGCGGCCTGGCCGAACTTGAAGTTACCCTTCTCTTCGTTCAGCACGACCTCGTAGACGATCCGCTTGGACGATCTTTCGATCGCGTCGGCGCGGGTATTGACGGCGGCAGCCGCCGCGCCCGCCGCCTCGGCGGTCCGGCCCGCCGCGACAGCCTTCTGGTCGGCGACGCCGACCTTCTGGTCGACCTCACCGATACGCGCTTCGTTAGCCTTGGTCCGCTCCTGCGTCTCCTCGAGCGAGCGCGAAAGAGTGTCGACCTTGCTGTTAACCTGACCGACTTCACCGCGCACGAACTTCTTGGTGGCGCACGCCGTGGTGCTTCCAAGAGCTAGCGCGAGCAACGGTACCGCCAGCACGACTTTTTTCATGACTCTGCTCCCCTCCAGTATGAACTCGCGTCCCACCTTGGACCGCGAACGCCAAACGATGCCGACCTTCTCCCCCTGCCTGTCTCGCGCGTACTCCCAGGCGCTATCGCTGCCGCTCGAAAACCGGGGCTGGCGACCCACCCCCCGCGGTGTACCCACTTCGCGCGCGCACGATGTGCTCCCGATCCCGCGCTCGCACTTCCAACGCCCTCCAGCCTGCTCTTGCCGACGCCTCGAACGCGAGCATGTACTGGTTCCGCATTTCACCGACGATCTGCCGTGCCGCGATGCTCGCGTGCGCCGGCGAGATGGCGATGAAAAAGTCTCCTCCCGTCCATCGGGCCAAATCCGTGAGGCCGCTGCTGAGCGCCCCCGTCCCGTAGTCCGGGTTCCTCGGGTCGTCCACCGGCGACATCACCGCGACGATGTAGACCGGGACGTCGATGCTGCTCGCGATGGCCGAGACTTCCGGCGCCGTCAACCGGCTTTTCGTATCGATGCCGTCGGTGAGGACGACAATCGCCGATTGCTGCGGCACCCTGCCGGTCCCGCCGCTGACTGAGTCGGCCACCGACTTGGCCGTCTCGGCAATCGCGTCGAAGAGCGAGGTCTGCCCGAACGGCGGGTCGACCTTGTCCACCTTCGCCTCGAGACCCTTGAAGTCGGTCGTGAAGTCGGTGACTTTCTCGAGCTGCGTGTCGAAGGCGAAGAGTGCCGCCTTGTCCCCGTTCTTCAGCGAGCTGAAGAGGTGACGTGCGGCCTGCTGCGCGTCAACGGCCTTCGACCCCACCCGCATGCTTCCACTAATGTCAAAGAGCACCGCCACCTTGACCGGACCGTCGGCCTCGGCGTTGAACCCCACAATCGGCCGTCGTTCCCCGCCCTCGACGACGATGAAGTCCTCGCGGGAGAGATGCGGCACGAAGCGGCCCTTCTTGTCCCTGACGACCGCCGACACCGAAACCAGGTCGACCGCCGACTTGAAGCGGGGGGATGGATCCTGGGGAGGTACCGCCGCTCCCTGTCCGCCCGCTTGCCTCGACTCCAAGGGCCCCAACGCCGCCGACGCTATCACCACCGCTGACGCCGTCAGGACGGCCAGACGGCCCAGCATACCCTCAGCTCTTCCAAAGACCCTGCCATACGCGTAACTGGTTGATTTTAAAGTAGATGACATAGCTGTAGTTACCGAAATGCCGACGATGTCGCGTAGAATTTACGCGATTCGCAAAATCACCGACTGTTATTTCTACAAAACTCGCGCCCGCCCTGAACACAAGCGTTTTCCTGTTAGAATTTGCGGAAATGGAAGTACGAACGACCTCTCCTATACCGGTCGCGTCACGAATTGGTGGCTTCGTCTACGCAATCCGCAATATCGTGTCGGAGGCCCGAAAGGTTGAGGCCGCCGGGCGCCGTGTCCGCTATCTCAATATCGGCGACCCCATTACTTTCGGCTTCGAGACGCCTGCGCACCTTATTGACGCAGTCGACCGGGCGATTCGCGACGGCAAAAACGGGTATGCGCCGTCTGTTGGCATCCTGGCAGCCCGCGAAGCGGTCGCCGCTGAATGCGACCGGCGGGGTATGCCGGTCTCGGCCGATCGCGTGGTTATCACGTCGGGCACGTCGGAGGGGATTGAGTTGGCATTGACCGCGCTAGCCGAGGCGGGCGACGAAGTGCTGATCCCGGTTCCGACTTATCCATTGTACACGGCCGTGCTGGCCAAGATCGGCGCTGGCGCGGTCTTTTATCGCACCGACCCCCACCGCGGCTGGATGCCGGACGTCGAGCACGTGCGCAGCCTGATCACGCCGGCCACACGCGCCCTGGTCGTCATCGATCCCAACAACCCAACCGGCGCGACCTATCCGGTGGACATCCGCCGTGCCCTTGTCGAGCTGGCCGACCGCCACAATTTTCCGCTGCTCGCGGACGAGGTCTACGCCGACCTCGCCTTCGACGGCCCGGTTCCGGCGATTGCCGCCGGCTACCCGGACGCCCCGGTCATCACGTTCTCATCTTTGTCGAAGGCCTACCTCGCGCCCGGCTGGCGGGCCGGTTGGATGGCCGTGAGTAGCACTCCCCGCCTGGACGATGTCTTGGGGGCGATCAAGAAGCTGGCTGATGGCCGTCTCTGCGCGACCGGGCCGATGGAGTACGCGATTGCGGCCGCGCTCGACGGCGATCGGTCGCATCAGACGGCGTTCCGCTCCGCCCTGCGCGTCCGGGCAGAGCTCACGACCAGCCGGCTGAACGCGATCGAGGGGATCTCGGTGGTCGCACCGACGGCTGCCTTCTACGCGATGCCGCGAGTCGCGCTCCCGCCCGGCACGACCGACGCCGATTACGTGCTCGGGTTGCTGCGCGCGACGGGCATCCTCTGTGTCTACGGCTCGGGCTTCGGGACGCGGCCGGAGGACGGGTTCTTTCGCATCGTGTTCCTGGCGGCGCCCGAGGAGCTGGCCGGAATCTACGACGACATCGGCGAGTTCACACAGGCGTTCCTGCGAAACGCCTGACGTCGGGGTCAGACCGGCGACGTCGAGGTCAGACCGGAGTCAGACCGGGTCAGACCCCCAAACATCCGACGACTCAGGCCCGTATACTCTGGTCTATGGCGTCCACGACGTCGCCGCCGGATTCTCCAGCTTCCGCAACGCCGGCGGACCGCGCCCGCGAGTGGTTCCACACCTACACGCGCGATCTCTCGCGCGAGGATTTCGAGCGGCTTTTTACCCACGACACGCGGGACGCGTACGATTTTTTCGCGCGGGGGCTCGTCGAAGAAGAGCTGGCGGCCCTGCCGTGGTGGCATCGCGCGGCGCTGCGATTCCGCCAGGTCTTCGTCGCCTTCACGCTCAAGTTGCCGGCGGCTCGCCGGGCGGTCTACTTCGTCGCGCTCGTTATTGCGCTCCTCGGCCTCATCCAGCTCTTTCGTGGATTCGCGCTCGTCGCCGTTCCGCTGGGCCTTCCGCTCTTTCAGATCTCGATGCCGCTGCCGGTCTGGGCGGATGGTACCTTCGCGCTCCTCCTCAGCCTGATTCTGGTCAACCTGCTCGTGCTCCTCGAGGTTGCCGAGCGCCTCTCGCTCAAGGGCGAGCTCGAGGTCGCACGGGAGATCCAGCTCGCGCTGCTGCCGCGCGGGACCTTCACGGCGGCAGACATCGACATCTCGGGCTTTACGAAACCGGCCAATACCGTGGGCGGCGATTTCTACGACGTGCTGCCGCAGCCCGACGGACGCATCGTTCTGACGCTCGGAGACGTGGCTGGCAAAGGCAGCCCCGCTGCGTTGCTGATGGCGCTGCTCCTCGCGGCGCTGCGAACGCTCGTCGAAGAGCGCATGGAACCTGCCGCGCTCGTCGCGCGCCTGAACATCCAGATCTGCCGCCACAGCCCCGCGTCGCGATTCATCACGCTCGTCTATGCGATCTACGACCCGGCTACCGGACGGCTCGTCTACGTCAACGCCGGACAAAACCCGCCGCTCATCCGCCGGCGCGATGGCCGCTTCGAACGGCTGGCCGGGACGGGCATCGCCCTTGGGCTTTTCGAGAACTCCGAGTACGCCGCCGCCGAGACGCACATCGAACCCGGCGACCTCCTCGTCTTCTATAGCGACGGGATCACCGAGGCCGAGGACCCATCCGGCCAGCCGCTCGAGGAGAGCGGACTGGAGCTCGTCCTCGAACGGCACGCTCACAAGCCGCCGTCCGCCATCGGCGCAGAAGTCCTGGCCGCCGTGCAAGCTCACGCCCGCCGGGCGCGCTTCACCGATGACTTGACGATTCTGGCAGTCAAGCGGGCGGGGTAGGAGGCGGCTCAGGGAACGCCCGTAGCGCGGATCTTCAGATCCGCGTCACCGTCGCTGACGGCAACTGAAGTTGCGTGCTACGGGCGTCGGCTTGGGCCCTGAGCCGACATTTCATCCCTCTATTCGTCCCTGGGCTCCCTAACTGCCCCGGAGGGGTCTAATATGTGACCATCCATGGCCCTACGCCTTGTCTTGGCGCTGGCGTGCCTCTCGCTCGCGCACGCGGCCCACGGTCAGCCGCCGTCGCCGCCCGACGCGATCGAGAAACTGGTCGCGCGGCTCGAGCAGGCGCTCGCCGTCGCTGACCGCGCCGCGCTTCTGGCGCTCACGGTCAAGGACACCGACGCATCCACGGTTGATGAGTTCGCCGAGTCCGCCGGGACGAGTCCGACGCGTGTCGTGATCAAGGAACGCGACCGGCTGGCGCTCGAGGGCAACCGGCAGCAACTGCTGATCGAAGTCTTCGTCGAGCGTGGCATCGAGGCGAAATTGGCAACGTGGCGCCTCGACCTGCGACCGCCGGGCGCCAAAGCCGATCCCACCGGGTGGCGCATCGAGCGCATGGAGCCGGTCTCGAACGTCGCGGGCCTCTACCGGCTCAGCCTGAACGCCACGCGCCAGTTCGATGTCCGCAACCTCGTCGTCGCCGGGACGGACGTGACCATCGACATGGCCGCCGGCACGGCGTTCGTCGCCGAGATCCCGGACGGCCCGACGGCTATCGTTCTTCTTGGACGCGGACGCATGAGATTTGCGCCGCCGGATCAAGCCGAGCGCACGCAGATTCGGCTCTTTACCGGCGCCGACGATTTGCAGTCGGAGTTCGACGCCGCGTTCGTGCGGATCCGGCCGTCGGATTTCGAAGCCAAGTTTCGCGCCGAATCGCTCGTCTCGCGAGCCGTGGTCCAGACCGACCTGCGGCGCGCCACGGAAGTGTTCGACGAGTACCTCTCACGCACGCTCCAGATCGATCTGACCGATCTGAGCCGCGACCGCTGGTCCCTCGTCCCATCGTCGGGCGACCTGATTGCGGAGGTGCGCACGCGACGTTTTGGCAGCCTCACCTACGCGCGGTCTGGCAACGAGGCCGAGGACATCACGGTCTTCGATCGCAGGCGGAAGCGCAACATCTCCATCTACGCCTCGGCAGCGAAGCTCGCGGCGCGCGGCCGCTTCTACAGCGAGGACGACCTGGTCGACTACGATGTCCTCGCGTACGAGGTCGATGCCGCGTTCTCGCCGGAACGCTACTGGATCAACGGCACCGCGCACCTGCGCGTCAGGGTCCGCGCGAGCGCGATGACCACCATGACGCTGAAGCTCGCCGAAGCCTTCACGGTCCGAGGTGTGTACGCGCCGGGCTTCGGGCGGCTGCTTCACCTCCGCGTCGTCAACCAGAACAGCCTCATCGTGAACCTGCCGACGCCGGCCTTTCGCGACAACGAGTTCACGCTGACCATTGTCTACAGCGGCCGGCTCGAGCCGGCCGAGCTCGATCGCGAGGCGATCGACGTGGGGACGCAGCAACAGGAGCGCGAACAGGCCCAGATCCCGCTCGAGGCGCGATACATCTACAGCAACAGCTCGTTTTGGTATCCGCAGTCGACGGTCAGCGACTACGCGCTCGGCACGCTGCGGATCACGGTGCCAACCGAGTTCGACGTGGTGGCGACCGGCACAGTGACTGGGCCGCCAAAACCCGCGGTCGAGACCGGCAGCGCCGCGGGGCGGACCCAGAAGACGTTCCTCTTCCAGAACGACCGGCCGGTCCGCTATCTCTCGTGCGTGATCAGCCGCATGTCGCCGGTCGTGTCCACGCGGCTGCCGATCAGGGCCTCGGCAGGCGACTTCGGCGATCTCCGCGTCGCCGTGCCCGATCTGTCGCAGCCGGCTCCCGCAGCGCCATCCCGCTCGCGCGCGGTCGCTGAGCCAAGTGCGCCGGCCGGCATCGCGAGCGACGAAACGAGCGTGACTCTGACCGTCAGGGCCAACCCGCGCCAGGTCGGACGCTCGCGAGCGCTCGCCGAGCAGTCCAAAGAGATCCTCCAGTTCTACGCCTCGATCGTCGGCGAGGCGCCGTACCCCACCTTCACGCTGGCGGTGACCGAAAACGAAACGCCGGGCGGTCACAGCCCGGCCTACTTCGCGGTTCTCAACCAGATTCTGCCCACGACGCCGGTCGTGTGGCGCAACGATCCGGTGAACTTCGACAGCTTTCCTGCCTTCTACCTGGCGCACGAGCTGGCGCATCAGTGGTGGGGACAGGCCGTGGGGTGGAAGAACTATCACGAGCAATGGCTGAGCGAAGGCTTCGCGCAGTACTTCGCCGCGCTCTACGCCGAGAAGGCGCTCGACGCGAACGTCTTTCCATCGGTTCTGCGGCAGATGCGTCGCTCGGGCATCGACACGTCGCCCCAGGGACCGATCTATCTCGGCTACCGTTTGGGACACATTCGCGGTGAACGGGCTGTCTTCCGGTCGCTCGTCTACAACAAGGCCGCCATCGTGCTGCACATGCTGCGACGGCTGGTGGGCGACGATACGTTCTTCTTCGGCGTGCGGCGCTTCTACTCCGAGTGGCGCTTCAAGAAGGCAGGGACTGATGATTTCCGCCAGGCGATGGAGGCGGCAACGGGCCGCGATCTAGGGCCGTTTTTCGAGGCATGGATCTTCGGCGTCACGATCCCGCGCGTCGCCTTCAGCTATCGCTCGCCGGATGCCAATTCGATTGTCGTGAAGCTCGAGCATCGCGGCGACATCGCGCCGGTGCCCATCACCGTCACGGTGACCTACACCAGCGGCGAGACCGAATCCGTCGTTGTCCCACTCACCGACCGCGTGGCCGAGCGTAAGATTCCGGTCAAGGGCGCGCTGAGAAAGGTCGAGGCAAACGAGGACAACGCGGCGCTGGTCGAGATCGAGAAGCAGGCGTCATAGGCAGGCTTTCGGCTTCAGGCTTTAGGCTCTAGGTAGAACTCTGGATCAGCCCGCGATTGGGATCTGAGAGCTCTTCCTAAAGCCTGAAGCCCAGAGCCTAAAGCCCACTAAGGCAAGTAAATCGCCGCGACCCTCGCCTCGCCATTTCGCTCGAACGGCTCGAAGACGAGGATGAAGCGGGAGCCGGCGTACTCGTAAAAGCGTGTCAGCCGTTCGCCGAGGCTGCCGCGGTCGACTTCCTGTCGGCCGCTTTCCGCGGCGCGGCCCAGCCGGGCAGCAACCACCGACACCGTTTCCCCAATCCGGATTTCCTTCCCGTCGAGGAACGGCAGCACTGGCACCGAGACCGCGCGTGGAGGAACCGCGCTCGGAATGCTCGCGACGACGGGCCGGGCAGCCGGAACGGGACGAACCGATGGGGTCGGCGCCAACTGGCGGAGGATCATCGAGCCCACCACGACGGTGGCGCCGAGGAAGAGTGCGGCGACAACCCATTCGAACACGGGCGCCAACCGGAACCGCGGGCGGAGACGAATCGCGTCCATACTGGCCTCCCCTACTGGGGTTGAAGGTTGGCCGGGGCGAGAGGCCCAATTTAGGCCGGCCGTGAACTCAAGTCAAGCTCGCAAAATCAGATAGAATTGGGGGCTTATGGACACCGTTTCGCTGACGATCGACGGACAGACCGTCACGGCCGAGAAGGGTCGTACGGTCCTCCAGGCGGCCATCGAGGCCGGCATCAGGGTTCCCTACTACTGCTACCACCCGGGCCTCGGAATCGATGGGTCCTGCCGCGTCTGCATAGTGAAGATCGACAAGATGCCGAAGCTGCAGACGTCATGCTCGACGACGGTCGCCGAAGGCATGGTGGTGCACACGCAGACCCCGGAGGTCGTCGACGCGCGGTCGAGTGTCTTTGAATTCTTGCTTATCAATCACCCGCTCGACTGCCCGGTCTGCGACAAGGGCGGCGAGTGTCCGCTCCAGGATTTCTCGTACAGCTTCGGTCCGAACGAAAGCCGCATGGGCTTTCCACGACGTGTGTTCGACGGCGAGGGTGTCAAGGCAGACGTGGACTTCGGTCCCACGCTGATGCTCAATCGCAACCGCTGCATTCTCTGCACGCGCTGCGTGCGGTTCATGCGCGAGGTCGACTCCGACGCGCAGATCAACATCGTCGATCGTGGCTACGGGAGTGAGATTGCGACCTTCCAGGAGGAGGGAGTGCAATCGCTCCTCTCCGGCAACCTGATGGACGTATGCCCCGTCGGCGCGATCACGACGCGCGACTACCGGTTCAAGGCGCGCCCGTGGGACAACCCCGAGGCGGTCGATACGATCTGCACGCTCTGCGAGAAGGGCTGCAACACGACGGCCTGGCTCAAGGCCAAGCCCGAGTGGGCCAAGGGCGCGCGGCTGGCGCGGATGACGCCGCGGTTCAATCCCGAGGTCAACGGCTACTGGATGTGCGACGTTGGCCGCTTCAACTATCACTGGATCGAGGGTGACGAACGGCTCGAGCAGCCGCTCGTTCTTGCCGGGCGCACCGGCGGTCAGGCGCAGGCGCCGGCGGACTGGAGCCAGGCGCTCGCGGCATTGTCGGAGCGCGTCTCGGCAGCTGGCGGACCTTCGGCGCTGCGCTTCCTGATATCGGCGCACGCCTCGCTCGAGGAGCTGTCCGTCCTCGGCCGGCTCGGCGGCGCGTTCAACCTTCCGGAAGCAGGCGTCGCGCTCAGCTGGCGGACGAGCGTCAAGTCGCAGCCGGCGAACACGAAGTTCAAGGTGCCGCCCGTCGACGCGCCGAACGTGCGCGGCGCGCGCGACCTCGGTTTCCCGGTCAGCGCCACCTCCGCCGGTGAGGCTGACCTCTCCGCCTTCCGCGCCGACGTCGAGGCAGGCCGCGTGGCGGCGCTCTACGTATTCGATCCTGGTCCCGACGGATCGATCGGCGATCTCTCCTGGGTCGTCGCGGCTAGAAAGTCCGGCCGCCTACCGCTCCTCGTCGTCCAGGGAGTTCTCCTGACCGAGCTCGCGAAGGCCGCCGACATCGTTCTCCCAGGCGCGTCGTGGATCGAGAAAGACGCGACCTACGTAAACAAGGACGGCCGGCTGCAGGCTTCCGCGCGCGCGATGTCATCGCCGGGCGAAGCGCAGGACGACTGGAAGATCCTCACCGACGTCGGACTGGCGCTGGGCGCCGCTATCGCCTATCCGAGCAGCGCGGAGATCCGCACCGAGCTCGCCGGCGCCATGGCCGGCAACCCGACCTACGCCAACCTGACGACGATCGCATTCGCGCGGCCGGTGTCGGCGCGAACATGGATGCAGGCGTCGAATCCATCAGAGCGATGGAAGTGGGACTTCATGTTCCAGGACCTGCCGCCGGTCAAGTTCGAAGGACGCCACGGGTTGTCGTCGCTCCTGGCGGCGATCCCGATGAAGGAAGTGAAGTAGAGCCACAGACAACACGGACAACACCGGTCAGACCTTCACGATCAACGCGCCCGGCCGGATCGTAACCGTCAGGCGATCCCGGACGACACCCGGTTCTCCGTCGAGGTGGAACTCGATCTCGCCGTCGGACTCGACCACCGCCGTCCGGATGGGCTGCATCGCCATCTGCGGCGCACGGTGGACCGAGCCCAGCACGAGGTGGCGCGCGTCACGGAACCGCGCCAGAACCGGACGGTCTTCCACCACGCACGCCTCCAGCAGCCCATCGTCGAGCCGCGCCCCTGGCGCGATCTGCATGCCCATTCCGTATTCCTGGCCGTTGGCAAAAGCGATCAGGAGCGCACGCGATTCCTGGACAGCGCCGTCGAGCGTGATTCGATAGTCCTTGCCGACATATCGGCAGCCCTCGCGCACGCCGATGACGATGTAGGGTAATCGGCCGCGTCGGCCGCGCGTCCGCTGGTTGAACAGGCGTGCGATGTGCGCGTCGAATCCGATGCCGGCGATGTTGAAGAAGGGGCGATCGTCGAGCATGCCGACGTCGACGGCGAGGGTCCGATCGCCGAGCGCGGTCGCAAGGGCGGCGCGCGGATCCCTGGGTACCCCCAGGCCGCCGGCAAGGCCGTTGCCGGAACCAGCGGGGATGAGTCCGAGCGCGGTCGGGCTGCCGGCGAGCGCGCCGCCGATTTCGTTGACGGTGCCGTCGCCTCCCCAGACGATCACGAGGTCCGCGCGATCGGCGACAGCAGCACGCGCCAGGTCGCGCGCGTGTCCGGCCGCACTGGTCACATCGATCGTCGCGCTGAGCTGACGACGCGTCAGCTCGTCGCGAAGCATGTCGACTCGACGGCGAGCGGCGTGCGGATCCATTCCCGCGCCGGAGACCGGATTGACGATCGCGGCGATGCGCACGTTACGCATGACGTCGTCGTCCTGCCTGCGCCGATCGCGCGTGTGGAATCATCGGCATTGACTAAGGCGACGAATGTTATAGTAGCGTCTCATGCAGAGTCGTGCGGCCCGCCTGATTTTGCTCTGTTTCTTCCTCGCCGCGATCGCTACATCGGCATTCCTCTTCTGGAAAGGCGACTCCGAAGCCGCCACTGCTGCCCTCCAGGCACGAACGTTCGACGCCGCCGCGAAGACGATCGAACGCAGCCTGCTCGACGTCCGCGCCGCCCAACGGGGGTACGCCGCGGCCAATCAGCCAGGCGACCGCTGGATTGGCAAGGTGTCGGAGGGGCTCGAATCGGTGCGGGCTGGTGTGCAGGCGCTTCGCGCTGACGTCCATGTACCGGAAGCGCTGGCGGCGCTCGACGTGGCGGCGGCGGCCCTCAACGAGTTCGCGAAATCCGACAAACGGGCGGTTGAGTACGCGCGGAACGATCAGCGCCAGCTGGCGTCGGACGTCGTGTTTGGCGACGGGCTGGATCGGTCCGAGACGGCGCTCGCATCGCTCGAACAGGCGCGGGTGGCCGAGCTCCAGGCACGCGAGGCATCGGTCAGCATCTTCAGGAGCCGCCAGGTCTTCGCGCTGACCGCCGGGGCGGCGGCCGCAGTCCTCGCAGTCCTTCTTCTCGTGCCGGTGGCGAAGGCCGCCCCCGCAGTGGCGCCGGTCCAGCTCGCCCGTGCCGCCGAACCGCGCCGTCTTTCTTCTCCCGCGCCAGACCTCAAGCTGGACGACGAAATCGTGAGCGTGCCGCGGCCGATCCCGGATCCCGAGCTGACGCTCGCCTCGCTGACTCCGGCCGACATCCTGGCGTCGCCCGTTCCGGAAGCCGAGGCGGAGCCGGAACCGGCGGACAGACTCAGGCTCCGGCTTGCGCCGACGACCGACTTCGCGGGAGTGGCGTCGCTCTGTGCTGACCTCGCGCGTGTCGTCGACACGCGGGCGTTGCCGTCATTGCTCGATCGGACGGCGCTTCTGCTCGATGCGTCCGGCATCATCCTGTGGATTGCCGACCCGGACGGCCGCGAGCTCAACCCGATCTTCGCCCAGGGTTATCCGCAGCAGCTTGTGAACCGCCTGGGCACCATACCCAGGGACGCTGAGAACGCGACGGCCGCAGCGTTCAGGACCTCACTGCTCCAGACGGTCATGGCCGACGAGATCTCTGCAGGCGCCATCGCCGCCCCTCTGGTCACTCCGGGTGGCTGCGTCGGCGTCATGGCGGCGGAGGTCAGGAATGATTCCGAGCGGGAAGCCGCGACGCTGGCGGCGGCCACGATCGTCGCCGCCCAGCTCGCAACGTTGGTGGGTCCGCCCTCTGCCCGCCCGCAAGCGCGAACCGCCTCAGGCGCCTAGCTACCAGGCGCAACTGAACTGGCCGACGGCTTATCTCACGATGGCCGTTCGTGCTAGACGACGGTCCTGAGCAGCAACCGCCGCGGTTGCGCCGGTTCCACTTTTCCCTTCAGCGTCATCGGCTTCTTGTCACGCACGATGGCCAGCGTGAACTCGTTGCCGCTCTCTAGCTGCTGCGCTCTCCGTCGCAAGTCGGCCGCGGAGGTCACGGTCCCGCCGTTCAGTGACGTGATCACGTCGCCGGCTTTGACACCCGCTTTGCTGGCGTTCGAGTTCTCGCGCACGGTCGTCACGAGCACGCCTTCCTTTGTGCCGAAGTATTCCGACAGCTGCGGCGAGAGCTCGTCGACTGCGATGCCGAGCTGACCTGAGGAACCGAGGAGGTTCTCAATGCCTGGAGGAAACACCTCTCGCTTCAGGGCCATCGGCGGCGCGATCTTCGGCATGACGAACGAGAAGTCGCCCGAGCCGTCGAAGTACTTGAACGACCCGCCGGATCGCGGCTCGACGTTGAGCGGCACGCGCTGGCCCGCTCGCGTCACGGCGACCGTCACCGAGCGTCCGGACACCGTCTCCTGGACGAGCCGAGCGAATTGCCGCGCGCTGCGCACGCGTTCGCCGTCGAATTCGACGATGACGTCGCCGGTCTTGAAGCCGGCTTTCATCGCCGGGCTGTCGGCCTCCACGTCCTCAACGACAATGCCCGTCGCGGTTTTGCCGCCTTTCAGCTCTTCGTCGTTGAGGTCGCGGATGGACACTCCGATCTGGCTGCCGGCCCCGGCGAACACGCGGACAGCCTGCTTGGCCTGGGGCGCCCAGTCCTCGATCGCGACGTCCCCGTACCAAGACGGGTCCTGCGCGTAAGTCTGCAAGGTCAGGGTTCCCGCCCCGGCCAGGCTCAATGCCGTAGCTGCTGCACTTGCAACGATCCAACCGGTCATCTCTGTCTCCTTTATCAGTGCTCGCGGGGCCCCACCCCCGCTCGCTCTCGCGCGGCGACTACGCGCCGCGCTCGGGCCGCAGGCGCTGCTGACTCGGCGCTCGGGTTCTTTCAACTTCCTCTCAGCACCGCCATCGCTGGTCGTGCTGAAACGCTGTTGATTGAGCCAAGACGCTGTATCAGCAGCGCCTGCGGCCGCGGCGAGCGAGCGCAGCGAGTCGAGCCGCTGCGAGCGGGGGTGGGGCCCCGCGAGCATTGATGGAAGGTAGACGCACGCCTTTGCCAAAAGGTTGTGCCGGTCGTCCCGCCGGGAGGTCAGTGTCTGTCCGCGCCAAGTGACGCCTTGGGAAGGCAGGGCGCGAAAACATTGGGATTCTTGCGAGGTGAAGTGGGCACGCGGATTGATGAAGCGGATGTCGGTCGCGCGGAATCAACGGGGTGCGTTAACTCAGGCAGGCGCTGGCATCGCCGCATCCCGTCGCAAGTTAACCCGATTTCGCGCGGCCATTCGTGTCTCTGGCTGGGAAATCCTCCTCCCTCCCGGCCAGAGGCACGAACGAAAATGGAGATTCATATGCCTAGACTTCTCGCACGTGCTACGGCGGCGGCGGTCCTGACGCTGCTGGTGTCGGGATGCGCCCTCTCGCGCCGGTCGACAGTGCAGGAAATCAAATACAACCCCGGCCGCTACCATGACAAGACGGTTGCGATCGACGGGATCGTGACGAGCTCGTGGGGAGTCCCGCTCGTTCCGTTCAAGCTCTACAAGGTTGACGACGGGACGGGAGAAGTCACGGTCGTGTCACAACACGGACGGACGCCAACGCGAGGCGCGCATGTTCGCGTCACCGGACGCGTGAGCGAGGTCGCGGCGTTCGGCGGATCGAGTCTCGGCCTACATATTCAGGAGACCGATCTCGACTTCAAGCGGTGATACGGATGACCACCGCCGTCATGTCGTCGTTCGGGAGCGCGTCGCCGCGCCACTCCGCGACGGCCTGAAAGATCGCTGCGACGATCTTCGCGGCCGGCAGCTCGCGTGAGCGCCAAACCACGTCGAGCAGCCGCGCCGCCGTGAACTCCTGGCCAAGCTCGTTCATCGCCTCGAATACCCCGTCAGTACAGAACACGTAGACCTCGCCAGCCTGCAGCGGGAAGGTGACCTCGTCGTACGTCGACCCGGGGAATGACCCCAGGGGCACGCCGGGCAACTCGATCTGCGTGCACTCGGTCGCGGAACATCTCACGGGATATGGCAAGCCCGAATTCGCCATGGTCATGCTCCGACGCTTGAGATCGAAGATCGTGTAGCAGAGCGTGCAGTAGTACTCCTCGAGCTGGCGCTGGTGAAGAATGGTGTTGATCGACGCCAGCACGCTCGCCGGGCTGGAGCGCTCGGGCACATAGCGGCGGCGGAACGTTCGCCCGCGCACGAGCTCCGCGGCAAATGCGCTGTAGAGGGCGGCGGGCACGCCTTTTCCCGACACGTCGCCGACGGCGACGACGAGGGTGTTCGATTCCGGCGCCAGATAGTCGTGGAAGTCGCCGCCGACTTCGCGGGCGGGGTCGAAGGCCGCCGCGACCTCGACGCCCTTGAGCCGCTTCGGCGGTTCGGTCGGCAGGAGCGCAATCTGAACGCGTTGCGCGAAGCGCACTTCCTTCTCCAGCCGCGCTTCGTTCGCTCGCAGCTCCTCGTACAGCCGTGCGTTCTCGATCGCCACCGCCGCCTGGCTCGCGAGCAGCGTCAGGATCTCGACGTCGCGCTTGGTGAACGCGTCGAGCTCGGGGCTCTCGAGGTCGACGACGCCGATGCAGCGGTCCTTGATGAGCATGGGGATCGCCAGCTCCGAGCGCACGTCCGAGACGACGCGGATGTAGCGCGGATCCTGCGCCACGTCGGACACCAGGACCGGCTCGCGATGGAGCGCCGCGTATCCGACGATGCCTTCGCCGAGGCGGACGCGGGGGACGTCGCGCTTTTCGCCGAAGTGCAGCGCGATCTTGATCTCGAGCTCGCCGTCATCGTTGAGCAGGAGGATGCCGAAGGTGCGATAGTCGATGACCCGTTTGGTGAGCTGCGCGATGCGCGCGAAAAGCTGATCGAGGTCCAGAACCGACGCCACCTCGCGGCCGATCTCGGCGAGCGTTTCGAGCGCCTCCGCGTCGAGGCGGCTCTGCTCGAAGAGCCGCGCGTTGACCAGCGCGATGGCGACGTGCACCGCAATCTGACGCAGCACGGCGACGTCGTTGCCGCTGAAGTGATCCGTGTTGCGGCTGAGCAGGTTAAGGGCGCCGATCGACTTCGACTTGTGGAGAAGCGGTACGACCAGTTCCGAGGCCATCCCGGGCACGAACTCGACGTATCGCGGATCCGACGTCAGATCGTTGACCACGACCGGCTGCTGCGTCGCGACCGCAGTGCCGACCAGTCCCTCACCGAGCTTCAGACGCAGCGGAGCGACGCTGTCGGGGTAACCGACGGAGTACGCCACCTTCAATTCGCCGCGCCGCTCGTCGAGGAGGTAGACCGCAAACGCTTCGAACGCGATCAGCCGGGCGGTGAGGACCGGAATCTTCGTGAGCAGCGCGTCGAGATCGAGGACCGCGGTGACCCGGCGGCCCAAATCGAATAGCGTCTCGACGATCTGGTGCTCATCGGCGGCCGAGGCCGCCAGCTCGTCGGCCGCCAGCGCGGCGTCGTCTTCTTCGCCGTCTACGACGGGGGAATCTCTGTGACTCACGTGGTAAAAATGGCCCTCGGCTGGTCGTTCATCGCTTTTCGAACAAATAGAGCAGGCTCGAATTATACTTGCAAGTTCCCGCTCGGCCGGCGCCCGATCGATTCAACGGTCGGACGGTGTTGCCGATATTCCAGGACCCGATGGACATCACGCTCCCCCTCGACTACACGGCGATCGAACGGATCCTGCCGCACCGCTATCCATTCCTGCTCGTCGATCGCATCACCGAGCTCGTGCCCGATCAGCGCATCGTGGGAATCAAGAACGTGACGCTCAACGAGCGCTACCTGGCGCATCGGCCGGGTGAGCAGCCGGTGCTGCCGCCGACGATCCTGACCGAAGCCATCGCGCAGGTCGGCGCGATCCTCATCCTCGCCAAGCCGGAAAACCGCGAGAAGCTGCCCTACTTCAGGAGCATCGAACGTGTGCGCTACCGGCGCCCGGTGCATCCAGGTGATGTCGTCGTGATCGAGGCGACGGTGCGGCGACTGCGAAGCCGCGTTGGCGTGCTGCGCGGGATCGCTCGCGTCGACGGTCACGTCGTCGTCGAGGGCACCATGACGTTCGCGCTTGGGCCGCGCACCGAGGGCGCGGACGGTTCATCGCAGAACGAGTAGCACCGATCCCACCTTCGACGCTCGCGAGAGCCACACGGCCCAGCGCGAGTCCGGGTCGAAGTAGCGCCACGTATCGAAGACGGCCGGTGCGAGCACGACCGCGCCAATCCACCGTTCATCGATGCGCGCTGACTCGGCCATGCCCCGCGTGTCACGCTCCGGCGGCCCTGTTCGGGCGAATGCGGCAACCGAGTACATGGCGGACGCACCGATATTGAAGGCGAATACTCCCTTCGCAAACGGCGCCTGCTCGCGTCGCAGGCCGGGCCGCTTTGTCAGCAGCCACTCGTTTGTCGCCTCCTGCACCCAGAAGCCCGCCGAGGAAATCGTGAACTCTTTACGATGGGACAGATTGCTCCGATGCGTGATGGCGAAAAAGGGAATGCCATGAAACTCGACGCGCTTGATGCCAGGGTCGGCGTCGAATATCGCATCGAAGAACAGATGACCGCTCTCGTGGGCAACCAACCCGACTACCATGCCACCCAGGAAGCCACCGACTGCAGTAGTCCTGTTCATATGTCGTGGTGGCTCTTCCTGTTGAGCTAGCGCGGCGTCGGTCGCGAAGAACGGCGCAACCATCACGAGACACAGCAGTAAGCGCATTCGACGGAACTGAGTACCGACTGGCTCGGCCGTGGCACACGAGTTGCTGAAGGCTCGCCCGGTACTTGACGCGTCGGTGTCGACGCAAAGGAGACGAAAGATGCTCGAAACAATTGCGATCATTCTGATTGTTCTGTGGCTCCTGGGGCTGGTCAGCGGCTACACGATGGGCAATTTCATCTACGTTCTGCTGGTCATAGCGATCGTATTGTTTCTCGTGCGATTGGTCAGCGGACGCAGGGTTTGACCGGCGCGCATCATGCGACGCTTTGCTCAGCAGGTGCGGCGGCAGGCCGAGCTGCACGGCTCGCGCCTGGCCGCTGCTCCACTCGAACGACGGCCACTCCTGCGAACACGAGCGCCGCGGCGATGCCCATCCGCCACGTGAATGGTTCGTGCAGGACGAGGACACCGAGGGCGACCGCAATCACGGGATTGATGTAGGCGTACAGCGACACGAATGACACCGGCAGGTGGCGCAGCGCATATGCGTAAGCCACGAATCCGCCGAGGGCGCCGATCGTCGACAGGTACAGGATCGCCACAGTTGTGCGAGTGGTGAAGAAGATCTGCGACCACTCGCCTAAGGCTGTTCCGGCCGCCGTCATCATCAGTCCGCCGGCGAGCATCTGATACGCGGTCGTCCCCAGTATCTCGTCCATGCCGTTCGATTGCGTCTGCGCCGCAGCCGCGGCGGCTTTGCTGCCGTAACGCTTCGAGTACCGACGAACCAATCGACCAGCCAATCGACGCGACCTGCAGCGCCACCACTCCTGCCAGAAAACCCCGGCCGGCGAAGACGCCCCCGCCGCCGGCGGATCCGAGCCTGAGATCAGGCCAGACGAGCAGCACGATCCCGCTGAAGCCGATCACCAGACCTGCGACGGTGGACTTGCGAAGCCGCTCCCCGTCCGGGAGACAGGCTTCGACAGCGGCCATCCAGAAGGGAGCCGTGGCGACCAGCACGGCCGCGAGTCCGCTCGACACGAACTGCTCCGCAAACACTACGCCACCGTTGCCAAGCCCCAGCATCAGGAACCCCAGCAGCGCGATGCTTCCCCACTGAGACACCGGTGGAAGCGGTCGGCCGCGGGCGACCTGGTAGGCGGCCAACAGCGAACCGGCGACGATCCAGCGGATGCCGCCCATCAACGCCGGTGGAATCGATTCGAGGCTGACGCGAATTCCCAGGTAGGTCGTGCCCCAGATCAGGCACACGGCGCCCCAGGCAAAGTACGCGAGCCGCCGATGCTGCGCGGCGGGCGTCACGTTCGCGCCCCTTCACGCTTGGCGATCGGCAGCCGCGGCGTTTCCTTCACCGTCTCGAGCACGATGGTGGTGCGCGTCGAACGCACGCCGGGCACCTTGGAGAAGCGCGTTCGCAGGAGATGGCCCAGATGCTCGGCGTCGTGCGCGCGCACTTTAATGAGGTAGCAATCGTCGCCGGCGACGTGGTGCACTTCGAGCACTTCGGGAAGCTCGGCCAGGGCCTGAGCGATGCGGTTCTCCGATCCGGCCTCGTCGCTTCGCACAGCCACGAAGGCGAGGAGCCCTAGCCCGAGCGCCTTTGGGTCGATCTGGGCGGCGTAGCCACGGAGGGTGCCGCGGGCTTCGAGCTTGCGAATCCGCTCCAGCACCGCCGACGGCGCCAGGCCCACCGCCCTTGAGATCTCTACTTGGGTCTCTCGAGCGTTCGCCTGCAGGAGGTCCAGGATCAGCAGGTCAGTGTCGTCGAGTGTTCGGTCGTTCTGCACAATACAGCTATTATGGCTGGACTATACCTGATAATTCCAACCAATGTTCTGTTGGACTGGATAATGACAGCTGATTATTCTGTGTAATGAAACGCGTCAGCTCGGCAGAAAGTCGAACGTGCCGGCCCCAAGTCGGGCGCCGCCGTCGATAGTCAGGGTCTCCCCGGTGATGAACGACGCCCTATCGGAGACGAGAAACGCCACGGCATCAGCAACTTCCGATGGCTGGCCCCATCGGCCCATGGGCACGGAATCCTTGACGCGCTGGACGGCTTCGGGCGAGTTCCAGAGCTGCCGTGCAGCCCCGGCGGACTCGATCGGGCCTGGCGCGACCGCGTTGACCCGGATATTGTGCCGGGCCCACTCGACGGCGAGCGTCTGCGTCATCGACATGACACCGGTCTTGGCGGCGGCGGAATGCACCGTTCCGGCGCTTCCGGTCCACACGTAGTTGGCGAGCACCGAAACGATCGATCCGCCGGTCCCCCGTTCGATCATGTGTCGGCCGACGGCGCGCGAGCAGTAGAAGCTGCCGTTGAGCACGATGCCGATGACGGCGTCCCACCCGTTCGGCGAGAGATCTTCGGCGCGGCTGATGAAATTGCCCGCCGCGTTGTTGACAAGGATGTCGATCCGGCCGTAATGGTGGAGGACGCGGTGCACCATCTCGTCGACCTGCTCGGTCTTGCGCACGTCGATCTGGACGGCGAGCGAGTCGTACCCGGCGAGCCGCAGATCGGCGTTGCCGCGCTCGAGGTTGCGTGCGTTGCGGCTGCCGATGACGAGCGTCGCGCCGAGCGCGCCGAATTGCTTGGCAATGGCCAGTCCGATTCCCGTGCCGCCGCCCGTGATGATGGCGACCTTTCCTTTGAGCGCGTTCGCAGACAGCATGTCGGCCCCACTCTAGTCTCATCCGGGGGACTTTGTCCCCCGGACCCCCTTACACGCTTCCGACTCCGCTAAAGCTACGTCGAGACCTCGCCGGAGCGCCTCCGGCGCGAAGGCGGGCGCTCGCGGGGACCCCGACGCCCCGCTCCGCTCGCGTGGCTCACTCGCTTCCCCTCGTTCGCGCTCTATGACACCGCTTGTAGTGTCCCGGATCCGAAGTTCGTTGCCAAGGTCCCGGGCGGGGCGCCCGGATCGCGAGGCGCGACGAGCGAGCATATGACGTATATGTGAGCGAGGAGCAACGACGCGAGGCGGGATGCCCCGCCCGGGAATTTGGTGACGAACGTCGGATTCGGGACACTGGCGCTGCGGGCTCCGCCTGTCCACGCGCGCGCGCCGAGGTGTTACTATCGCGCCATGCGAGACATGAGCTCGACAGTCTTCCGGGTGTCTCTGTTCCCGGCCCTGTTCGCGCTGATGGTTGTTGCCTGTGGCGGCGCGTCTTCCACGCCGCCCGCCGGCGCCGGCGCGAGCACCGCGTCGACGAGCGTTCGCCCCGGCAACGACGGCGTGCTCCCTCCCCTTCCAGTCGTGCAATTCGCCTCGGCCCGGCCCGCGCCGCTCACGCGCGCGGCGTACGAGTTCGCGGCGAGGCATCCCGAAGTCCTCAAGCACATGCCGTGTTTCTGTGGATGCGAGCGCAACGGTCACGGCAATAACGAGGATTGTTTCGTCGCGCGGCGGAACGCCAACGGAAGCCCCGAGTGGAGCCCGCACGGGATCGGCTGCGGAATCTGCATCGACGTAGCTCTAGCCGCGCAACGAATGCACGCCTCTGGCGCGTCTGTCGTCGACATCCGGCGCGCGATCGATCTGAAATACAAGTCGGAGTACCCCACCAGTACGCCGACGCCTCATCCGCACCAGTGACCCTTGTGGCGCGCACGAAACCTTCCGCCGAAGCGTTCGCCCGGTTGTTCGAGTCCGTCCACGAAGGTGTCTACATCGGCACGGTCAACGGCGCCGCGAGCCAGACGCTGGCCGCCAACCCGCATCTCAAGCTGATGTTCGGCTTCGGCGTCGAAGCCGCCGAGCACGAGGTGCGGCCGTTCGAGCTCGAACATTTCGTCGATCCCCAGGCGCGCGACGGTTTCCTGGGCCGGCTCCAGCGCGACGGGGCGGTGAGGGACTACCTGCTCCGGTTGCGGCGCGCCGACAAGACGCCGATGTGGGTGGAAGTCACGGCCCATGCGGAGCGCGGACGCGATGGACTGCGCATCGAGGCGCTCGTGCGCGACGTCAGCGACCGCAAGCGCCTCGAGGATCAGGCCCGCGATCTCTATCACCAGCTGCTCCAGGCCGAAAAGCTTGCGGCGCTGGGCCAGACGATCTCGGGCGTCGCCCACGAGCTCAACAACCCGCTCGCCACGATCCTCACCTGGGCCGAGCGCCTGTCGCAACGACCGGCCGACGATCACACGCGCCGAGGGCTCGAGGCGATTCTGAGCGAGTCGGAGCGCGCCGCCAAGATCGTCCGCAACCTGCTGACCTTCGCGCGCAAGCGTCACACGACGCGCGCGATGGTCGACCTCAATCAGGTCGTGAGGGAGACCCTCGCGCTCCGCTCGTACGAACAGCGCGTCAACAACGTCACGACGATCGAGGCCCTCGCCGCCGGGCTACCGCAGGCATTTGCGGATCCGCATCAGATTCAGCAGGTCCTGCTCAACCTGATCATCAACGCCGAGCAGGCCATGGTCGGCTCGCACGGACGTGGAACACTTGTCGTGCGCACATGGCACGACCTCGATCGCGATGCGGTCGTCCTCGAGGTGACAGACGATGGTCCTGGAGTGCCGGAAGAGGTGCAGCCGAAGATCTTCGACCCGTTCTTCACGACCAAGGATGTGGGCAAAGGCACTGGCCTCGGCCTGACGGTGGCCTACGCGATCGTGCAGGAGCACGGAGGGCGGATCACGATCTCTTCGGAGGCCGAACGCGGCGCATCGTTCTCGGTCGAGCTGCCCGTCGGCGCCGGCGCTCTGAAGGCGCCGATCCCTCGTCCGGTCGATCCCGCGCCGGAGTCAGTCGAGGGCGCGGCGGTGCTGGTGGTCGAAGACGAGGCTGCGCTTGGCGCGGCGGTCGCCGAATCTCTGCAGGACGCCGGCTTCGTCGTCGAACGGGCCAACGACGGCTACGAGGCGCTCGAGCGCGTGCGTCAGCAGCACTTCGACTTGATCATCTGCGACCTGAAGATGCCGCGGGTCGGCGGTATGGAGTTCTATCGCGAGCTCGAGGTCTCGAAGCCGGAGATGACCCACCGCATCATGTTCGTGACCGGCGACGTGGCCGGCACCGATGCCGAACGGTTCCTGGAAGAGACGGGGACGCGCTGGCTCGCCAAGCCCTTCCGCTTGAAGGACCTGCTGCGGGCCGCGCGCGATATGGTGGCGTAGGTCACGGACGCCCGTAGCGCGCAACTTTAGTTGCGCATCAGGGGTCTTCACCGACGCCCGTAGCGCGCAACTTCAGTTGCGCGTCACGGTCGCTGACGCCGAACTAAAGTTCGGCGCTACGGGCGTCGGCCAGGAACCCCGTCGGCGAAGAACCCTAACGCGCCGCCGCGATCCGTTCGCGCTGCGGCAGCGGCGCCCGGCGCTTCGCCGCCGGTTTGACCGGCGCCTTGTATTCGAGCACGACGCCCGGCTGGCCGTCCGACGTCGCCTTCGCAGTAACCCTCGCCATCTTCATGCGCAGCATCGTGTGCTGGAACGAGAGGATCGCCGGCTTCAGCACCGCGGCGGCCTCGGTAGCGGAGCAATCGGCGCCGAGCGCCTTGCGCAGCCGCTGCACCGCCCGGGCGTGCAGCTGCGACACCCGAGACTCGTTGACGCCTATCGCCGCGCCAATCTGCTTCATCGTCGACTCGGCGTAGTAATACATCCCGATGACCTTGCGCTCGCGCGGCGGCAGCGAGGAGATCGCGGCACGGATGCGATCCCGCACCTCCCGCTCCTCGAAGGCCTTGTCTGGCGACTGCGGTTCGGAGGGAACGAGCGCGGGCGGCAGCGACGCGCCGTCGACGTTCTCACCTGCCGAGAGCGGCGACGTTGATTCGATCGTGTTGATACGCACGATCGTGCGGCCGAGCCGCGCCTCGTCGGATCCGACCCGCGCAGCAAGATCCGCGAGCGAGGGCTCGGCGCCGAGTTCGCGGCGGAGCTGCTCGCGCGCGGCTTCGAGCTCGCGCCGCTGTCGTCGCACGCCGCGCGGCCAGGCATCGCGCCGGAGCGCGTCGATCATCGCGCCGCGCACCCGCCGTTCGGCGAATGTCTCGAACTTGATGCCCCGCGCTTCATCGAACCGGCAGGCCGCATCAATCAGCCCGAGCATCCCGTCCTGGACGAGGTCCCCGAGTTCGATTGAATGAGGCATCGACGAGGCCACGCGGCGGGCCAGCGATTCGACAAAGGGCAGGCCAGCGGCGATGCGTTCGCGCTGATCCTGGGCGAGGGGTTGACGCTGCATCGGAATCTCCTCCATGTCACCCATCAACGGCCGCCCGGGATATCCGTCCCGCAGGCGTCCTCGTGTGATGGTGACGAGCAGCCCTTAGCGCAACGTCGGTACCAAGGCTGAGTTCGAGGGTCCGTGCGCCGTTTGTGTAACGCTAAGTGGTTAATGTTAAAGCGTTTATAAGTGTGCCGCGACGGGAAGGGCTGTAAAGAACATGACGAGACGGCTGCCCGATAGCGTCATGGTTTTGGCAGATCGATGGTCGCGTGCCAAGAATTTGGCGCTGGCCGTGCGGCGGGATGGGGGATCGGAGTACCGCCGCGGCGAGCGGCGTTACAGGCTGCGGAGGCGGATTTCGCGGGCGGTCGCCATCGCGTCGAGGACGCTCGCGACGACCTGGCCGGCCCGGGCCCGGCCGATGTCGTCTGCGAGTTTCGCTTCGAGCAACTCGGCGTTGGCGAGAATAATCCCGAGCTGGTTGTTCAGGCGGTGAAAGAGAAGGCCGAGGTCTGACGGTTCGTCCACGGGTGTACCGGGAGCCTGGCGCTCGGACGCCGGCATCATGAAGCTTCTTTGGGGTGGAAGTCCGCCGTGCGGCTGGGCTCGCGCCACAGCGTGTCGACAAAGATGCGGACCGAGCCGCCGGCGGTGCGGACGTACTCAATCTTCCCGCTCGCGATCCAATTGTAGATGGTGCGCCGGCTGACGCCCACCAACTCGCACGCCTTCATGATCGAGATCGTTTTGCGTTCAATCATCATCATCGCTGTTTCCGGAGGCTGGCCATCCTTGGCCATCATCACGAGAACCCCCGTCCGCAAACTGTTATCGGAGCCTGACCGAGCCCGCTATAGCCCGGAGCCAGATGCCAGGCACCTTCCGGCTTCGCTGAAGTGTGTCAAAATACCGCCAGCCCGACTAAATGTCTGAACCCGCTAAACATCTGCTGATCGTAGATGACGAGAAGGCCCTGCGCGAGGCGGTGGCGGAGCGCCTGTCGGATCAAGGCTTCGTGGTCGAGCAGGCCGACAGCGGAGAGGCGGCACTCCAGCGCCTCTCGGACTTCGCCTTCGACATTCTCATCACCGACCTCCGGCTGCCCGGCATCGACGGGCGGCAGGTCCTCGACGCGGCCCTCGAACGCTACCCCGACATCGTAGCCATCGTGATTACCGGGTACGGCACCGTGAAGGACGCGGTCGACGCGATCAAACAAGGCGCCGCCGACTTCATCACGAAGCCTTTTCAGTTCGACGCGCTGCTTCATGTCCTGAGCTCAGCGATGGAGCAGCGCCGTCTCAAATCCGAGAACGCGTATCTGCGATCGCAGCTGCAGGAGCGCTATCGCATCGACGGCCTCGTCGGGCGCAGCCGGGTTATGCGCGATCTCTTTCAGCTGCTCGAGATCGTCGCGGCCACGTCGAGCACGGTGCTCATTACCGGCGAAACGGGCACGGGCAAGGAGCTCGCGGCCAAGGCGATTCACCATAACAGCGCCCGGAGGGCGCAGCGATTTCTCGCCATCAACTGCAGCGCGATTCCGGAAACGCTCCTCGAGGCGGAGCTCTTCGGTCACGTTCGCGGCGCCTTCACCGGCGCGGTCGCCAATCGGCAGGGCCGCTTCGAGCAGGCACACAAAGGCACGCTCCTCCTCGACGAAGTCGGAACGATGAGCCCAGCGCTCCAGGCCAAGCTGCTGCGCGTGATTCAGGAACGCGAGTTCGAGCGCGTCGGCGACTCGCATCCGATCAAGATCGACGTCCGCGTGATTGCCGCCACCCACTCCGATCTCGCGAAAATGGTCGCGGAAGGGGGGTTTCGAGAGGATCTCTACTATCGGCTCAACGTGATCCCGGTCAAGCTGCCCGCGCTGCGCGAACGCCGCGACGACATCCCGCTTCTCGTACAGCATTTTCTCCAGAAGCTCTCGGCCGAGCTCGGGCGCGGACCGGCGACGATGTCGCAGGAGGGGATGCGGCGCCTGATGGCGTATCACTGGCCGGGCAACGTCCGGCAGCTCGAAAACGTGGTCGAGCGCTCGATCGCCTTCAGCCAGGGACGGCCGCAGGTCGAGGTTCAGGACCTGACGTCGGAAGTGTACGCAACGCCAGCACCGAGTCCGTCTTCGGAGATCGCGTTTCCTGACGAAGGCGTAGACTTCGAGCACTACGTGTCGAACGTCGAGCTCTCGCTCATCAAGCAATCGCTCGAGCGCACGCAGGGGAACAAACGGCAGGCAGCAAAGCTGCTGAATCTGAAACGCACCACGCTCATCGAGAAACTGAAGCGTCTCGAACCGCGGGAGCAGCACTGATCTTTCCGAGGGGCTTCGCCCCTCGGACTCCCCTACTGGCTTCCGCCTCCGCTAAAGCTACGGCGAGACCTCGCCGTAGCGCCTACGGCGCGAAGGCG
The DNA here is from genome assembly GCA_963839705.1 of uncultured Acidobacteriota bacterium. GTDB lineage: Bacteria > Acidobacteriota > Vicinamibacteria > Vicinamibacterales > 2-12-FULL-66-21 > DATBJJ01. The sequence continues at coordinate 1,022,809 of CAWIWL010000012.1, read as the reverse complement.
GGCGCTCGCGGGGGCCCCGGCGCCCCGCGCCGCTCGCCAGGCTCGCTCGCTGCCGCTCGTTCGCGCTGTTTGTGAGATAACTTCTAACAGCTGACGACACGGCGCCACGACCAGGACGGCAGACAACACCGGCACCACGGGCCGCGGACAACACGGACAACACGGATACGAACCGAAAGATGCCTCCCCGCCACACGTACCTGGACGATCATCCTCGAGGGCAAGCCCACAGCCTTCCGCGCGCATACGCCCGACGAGCTGCTGCCGACGCTCCGGCAGTTGCAATCCAAGCATCCTGACGCCGTCCTGATGTGGTTCGCGCGCGGCCGACTCTGGAAGTCCGAGGAGGAATCGCGCGCGGCGTTCAAGAGCCGTCCGGCTGGGGAGCGTCGCGGACCGGCGTGGCGCCCCGGCGGGTCGCATGAGGATCCGCGCGCGCGTTTCAAGATTCCGCGCGACGAGAAGCGACGTCGCTTTCGAGAGCGTCTGTTCAAAGACGATCGTCCACCCGAAGGCGAAAGCTCCACGCCTGACGATCGCGACGCGCCGCCGCCGGAGAAGCCGGAACAGGCAGAGCGGCCACCGCGACCGACCGGGCCGCGAGCAAAATCGGCAGCCAGGCCGTGGTCCAAGGATCGGCGCCCACCGCGTGAGGGGGAGAGGCCGTCGCTTCCACCGCAGGATCGCGCGGGCCGCCCGGCAACCCCGTCGGATCGGAAGCCGGAGTGGAAACCCAATCGACCCACGGGACCAGGGGGCGGCGAGCGCGATCGTGGATGGAAACCCAATCGACCCACGGGACCAGGGGGCGGCGAACGCGATCGGGGATGGAAGCCCAATCGACCCGCGGGATCAGGCAGCGGCGAGCGCGAGCGCGGATGGAAACCCCATCGACCCACGGGACCAGGGGGCGGCGAACGCGATCGGGGATGGAAGCCCAATCGACCCGCGGGATCAGGCAGCGGCGAGCGCGAGCGCGGATGGAAACCCAATCGACCCACGGGACCAGGGGGCGGCGAACGCGATCGCGGGCGGAAACCCAATCAACCTGGGGGACAGGGCAGCGGTGCGGGTGATCGAGGTTGGAAACCGGGCCGGCCGCCTGGCAAACCCGCCGGCGACAATCGCGGCTGGAAGCCGAACAGGCCGCCAGGCCGGCCATCAGGTCCTGGCGGAGGCCGCGGAAACCGGCCTCCAGGCAGTGGACGCAAAGGCGGCGGGGGAGGATCCTCGCGATGATCGCCCACGTCGTCCTCTTCAAGCCAAAGCCCGAGCTGACGGACGCTCAACGGGCGGCCGTGATCGCCGATCTGAAAGCGGCGGCCTCTGGCATTCCGTCGATCCGCGCGTTGCGCGTCGGCCGGCGCGTCCGCCACGGCCGCCCCGGTTACGAACAGCTGATGCGCGAGGACTTCGAGTACATCATCCTCATCGAGTTCGACGATGTCGAGGGGCTGACCGCGTACCTGACGCATCCGAAGCACGCGGCAATCGGCGGCCACTTCATGCAGGCGTCGGCCGCAGCGCTCGCCTACGACTATGAGCTGATGGACGTAAACCACTAACGGGGCGTTTGCCGCAGGCGCGCTGGCGGTATCGGCCGCGGCGATCGTGGCGAGCTACTTTCCCGCACGACGCGCGGGCCGAGGGGTGATGGCGGAGGTTACCGCGCGGCTTCCTGGGCCGCGAAGAACTCCTGAATGACATCGCGGAGCTCCGCGATCGACGATGCGGCGTTTATCGCGATGCGCAGGTGCGAGCCGTTGTCGAGGCCCTTCGTGTACCAGGAGTTCAACGCCCGCAGTTTGTTGATTACCCAGCGGTCGTGACCACGCGCCGGACCGGACGGGGGTTCGGTTGCGCTTTGCCCCGGCGCGACGTGGCGGAAGCCTTTGTCCTCATGCAACCGCTCCTGCTGCAGCATGTCGATGTAATCGAGCAGGAACTGCGCACGGTCGGCGTCGGTCACGACGCGAGGAGCGCGACCGGCGAGCAGGTCGGTGGCCTGACGGAAGATCCAGGGGTTGCGCAGCGCGCCGCGACCGACGAGGACACCGGAGACGCAGCCACGGCTCAGTCGCTCGACGAGCTGTTCCGGCTCGATGCAGTCGCCGCTCCCGAAGACCGGGATGCCGATGCCGCTCGCCACCCGGGCGATGAACTCCCAGTCAGACGATCCCGAATAGGACTGCGCGGCGGTCCGTCCATGAACGGCGACCGCTGACGCGCCGGCGTCTTCGATCCGCTTCGCCAGTTCGGGTGCGTTGAGCTCGTTTGCGTCCCAGCCCGCGCGCATCTTGACGGTGACCGGAATCTTCACGGCCTTCGTCATCGCGCGCACGACGCTCGCGGCGTGCTTCGGCTCGCGCATGAGGCTGCACCCGGCGTTATGCTTCGCGATTTTCGGAACGGGGCAGCCCATATTGACGTCGACGATGTCGGCGCCCATGCTCTCGACGATTTGCGCCGCCGCCGCCATCTTGTCGGGATCGCCGCCGAAGATCTGGATCGATACCGGCCGCTCCTCTTCGGTGTACTCCGCGTATTCGAGCGTGCGATCGATGCCGCGCACGAGCCCCTCTGAGCTGACCATTTCGGTCACGACGAGACCGCACCCGCCCTCGCGCTTGACCAGGCGCCGGAAGGCGGTGTCCGTCATGCCCGCCATTGGCGCGAGCGCGAACGCGGGAGAGAGATTGATGGATCCGATCTTCATTGTGTATCGTTGATTACGCTCACCCGTAGCGCCGAACTTTAGTTCGGCGTCACGATTGGCGGATTTGACGATCCCGCATCACGATTGGCGGATCTAAAGATCCGCCGACTGTGACGCCGAACTAAAGTTCGGCGCTACGGGTGTCAATACGCTCGCACATCCGCCGCATCGACTTCGACGCTCACGGCTTGCCCGATCAAGTCGACGGCGAGGATCAGCCGCGCGTGCGCGCCCTTGCGCACGAGCCGCCCGAATACGCCTTTCAGCGGTCCACCCACCACTTCCACCAGGTCGCCCTCGCGGATGAGCGGGCACGGGTCGTACTGCAGATCGCTCTGGACCAGCCGGCGGATGCCCTCGATCTCCTGTTCCGGAATCGGCGCGATCTCACTGTCGAACGAAACGATGTTGACGACACCCGTGCACTGCAGGATGGGGAGCCGCTCGCCGGGATCGAACCGCGCGAAACAGTAGCCCGGGAACAGGGGCCAGTCGATCTTCTTCTTGCGATCCTTCCAGCGGCTCCAGCGGGCGATTGTCGGGAGAAAGGCGTCGTAGCCTTTCTTCTCGAGCTGGTCCCGAACGACCTGCTCGTGCCGCGACCGCGTCCAGATTGCGTACCAGGCCGTGGGTGCGCTCATGCTCTTGGCGCTACCCGGGGTTGCCCGTGCTCATCGCGGCGACCTGCTGTTCGTAGGCCTTGCGGAGCTCTTCGTTCTTCCAGACGATGATCGCCTGCCGCCGCACGCGCTCGATGAACTTCCTCATCTCCGTGCGCGATCGATCCTGGTAGACCTTGTCGGCGACGAGATCCCTGACGCTGTCGAACGGCCGCAGTCCTGACTGCTTCGCGGTCTCGAGCTTGAGGATCTGATAGCCTTTCGCGGCGCGCATGGGCTGGGTGATATCGCCCGGCTTCATGCCCTGAAGCTGCTTCTGAAGGTCGGGGGAAAGATCGCCCGCGGCGATGGGGCCAATCAGGCCGCCGTTCGCCTTCGACGGGCTCGCCGACACCTCGCTCGCCACGGTCGCGAAATCCTCGCCCGCCGTGAGCCGGGCCCGCACCGCTTCCGCTTTCTTCGCGGCCTCGTCGTCTTTGCCCACGTTGACCATGGCCCGGCCCTGCTGGGTGACGGTCGGAACCTCGATGAGGATTTCGCGGAGCGTCACTGTCGCCGGTTCGACAAACTCCTTCGGGTTGGCCTGATAGTACTGACGTGCCTCTTCCTCGGTAATCTGCAACTTGCCGCCGAACTCTTCGTTCTGCACCTGCTGGAGCAGGAACTGCTTTTCGACGTTGCGACGGATGTCGCTGATCGCCATGCCTTCCTGCTTGAGCGCGGCCTCGAACTTCTTGTCGTCCTCGAGCCCCTGGTCTTTCCGCATCGACGTCAGCCAGCGGTTGAATTGCTCGTCGCTCAGCTGCAGACCCTTTTCGCGGCCCATTTGGATGACCAGCAGCTCGTCGACGGCGTTGACCAGCAATTGCGGCGTGACCTCGGCGATCGCCTTCTTCAGTTCCTCGTCGTTCTTGAGCGCTTCCGGCGTGATTTTGCGATCGCGGAGCGCGGCAATCTGCCGTTCTTCGAGCTCGCTCTTGGTGATGATGTCGCCGTTCACCTTGACCAGAACCTGCTCCAAAACCTGGGCGGAGGACGACTGCCCGGCAGCACGCGCGATCGCCGGCGGTGCCGCACAGGCGGCGGCGATCAAACACCATGACGCGGCCCGCGTAATTTTCATGTTCGCCTTCACCTTCATCTCAACCACCTAAACATCTGCAACACAACATTTTAGCTGATCGACCCGCCGCTGCTCAACTCCCGCAGGAAGCTGCTGACCCGGACGAAGAGCCCGCCCTCGGCTCGCGGGTCTTCCTTCGCCGGGCGGAGGATCTCGTCGCGCGAGAAGCCCGGAGCCACCTCGCCGCCCTTGGCCCTGGCCGCCCACCACGACCCTCCAGCCACCGGATCGCCGCCTTTTCTGGGCCGTTGGGCCCCGGCCCTGGGAGGAACGGCAACCCGTTTTTCAACCTGCTTTTCGGGTCCTCTGAGGTCCAGCTTGAGCGTGGCCGGCGGCAGAAGGACCACGTCCCCGCGCGCTTGAATCACGCGGAACAGCCACGCCGGGTCCAGCTTGGCGTCTGGCCTGAACTTTAGGACGACGGCGTGACCGTCCCGGTCGAGCGATTCGACACGGAGCCGGTCGGCCATGAGTCGGATCGCCGCATATTCGGCCAGATTCAGGACCGAGTCTGGCGGAGGACCGTACCGGTCCCTGACTTCGTCCATGTGTCGGTCGAGATCCGCCTCGCTCCGGACCGCGGCCATGCGCCGGTAGACGGTCAGCCGCTGGTTGACGTCGGGGATGTAGCTCTCATCGACGCGCAGGTCGACGCGCAGGTTGACCGCCGCCCGCAGGTCGTCCTCGATTTCCTCGCCCTTGAGCTCCTTGATCGTCTCTTCGAGGAGCTTCATGTACATGTCGAAGCCGACGGCTTCGATGTGTCCGCTCTGCTCGCCGCCGAGCAGGTTGCCGGCGCCTCGAATCTCGAGGTCGAGCGCGGCGACGCGGAACCCGCTCCCGAGGTCGCTGAACTCGCGAATCGCCGCCAGCCGCTTCTTCGCGATGGGCGACAGGGAATCCTCCGGCGGCACGAGCAAATAGGCATACGCACGTCGATCCGAGCGGCCGACGCGGCCGCGCAGCTGATAGAGCTGCGACAAACCGTAGCGATCCGCGCGATTGACGATGATCGTGTTGGCGTTGGGAATGTCGAGACCGTTCTCGATGATGGTGGTCGCGAGCAGCACGTCGTACTTGTGCGCCACGAACTCGACCATCACTCGCTCGAGGTCTTCTTCGTTCATCTGGCCGTGGCCGACGGCCACCCGCGCCTCCGGGACCAGCCTGGTGATGAGATCGCCGAGCGAGTAAATCGACTCGACGCGGTTGTTCACGAAGTAAACCTGGCCGCCGCGCTCCATCTCGGTGCGGATCGCCCGCGCGATCACCACCGAATCGAACTTGACGACGTTGGTCTGGATCGACAGGCGGTCGCGCGGCGGCGTCTCGATGATCGACATGTCGCGGATGCCGGCGAGCGACATGTTCAGCGTGCGCGGAATCGGCGTCGCCGTCATCGTCAGGACGTCGACCTTCTTGCGCATCTGCTTGATGCGTTCCTTGTGCGCGACGCCGAACCGCTGCTCCTCGTCGACGACGAGCAGCCCGAGGTCGCGGAACTGCACATCCTTCGAGAGCAGGCGATGGGTGCCGACGATGATCTCGACCTTGCCCGCCGCGAGGTCGTCGAGCGTGACCTTCTGTTCCGCTTTCGAACGGAAGCGGCTGAGCATGTCGATGCGGACCGGAAACGCGGCGAAGCGATCCTTGAGCGTCTTCAGGTGCTGGAAGGCGAGCACCGTGGTCGGGGCGAGAAACGCGATCTGCTTGCCGTCCATCGCTGCCTTGAACGCGGCTCGCATGGCGACTTCGGTCTTGCCGTAGCCCACGTCGCCGCACAGCAGCCGATCCATCGTCGAGGGCGATTCCAGGTCGCCCTTGATGTCTGCGATCGCGGTGCGCTGATCCGGGGTCAGCTCCCACTCGAAGGCGTCCTCGAATTCCTGCTGCCAGTGGGTGTCGGCGCTGAAAGCGTGGCCCGGCACGGCCTTGCGCGCGGCGTAGAGCTTGAGCAGCTCCTCGGCCATGTCACGCATGGCCTTCTTGACGCGCGTCTTCGCCTTCTCCCAGGTCGTGCCGCCGAGGCGATCCAGCGCCGGCCGGGCCGCGCCCGTGTATCGCTGCACGAGGTCAAGCCGTTCGACGGGCACGAATAGCTTGTCTTCGCCGGCGTAGCGAAGCTCCATGAACTCCTGCGGCTCCAGGCCGACGTCGATGCGCTTGAGCCCGACGAAGAGCCCGATGCCGTGGTCGATATGCACGACGAGGTCGCCGGCCTTGAGGTCGCGGAAGTCCGAGAGGAACGTGCGAGTCGCCGACTTGCGGCGCTCGTGGACTTTTCGCTCTTCCTCGAAGATGTCGGTTTCGGCCCAGAGCTGGAGCTGGGCTTCCGGCAGCCTGAAGCCGCGGCTGAGATGCCCGATTCCGACGAGGACAGCAGCCGAGTGTGCGTCCGCGGCGCCCTCCATCGGCACGGCGTAGATCTCGTAGTCAGCAAGGAGCTCGATCGTTCGCTCGGCGCGGCCGGCCGTGTGAGCCACGAGGACCATCGTGTCGCCACGCTCGCGGCCGCGACGGATCTCCTCAACCCAGTCCTGTACGCGTCCTGAAAACTCGACAGCCTGCTGACAACCGATGTGGACCGTGGCAGGGTTGTCATCAGTGAGAGCAAGCGACTCGAGCGCTGTCGCCCCGTCGAGCCACGCGCCCGCCGTGTCCCAGTTGACCAGCAGGTCGCCCGGTCGCGGCACGTGCTGACCCTTTTCGATAGCCTCGTCGTAGCTCGCCTGGACCTGCTCCCAGAGCTTCTGGCCGTGCGCGTGGACTTCGTCGGGTTCGGACACAAAGACGATCGGGTGGACCGTCGAGAGGTAGTCGAACACGGTTGCGGTCCGATCCAGGTCTTCCGGATCGCCCGGAAGCTCCTGCAGCGGTGCGATCGCTGCCTGGTCGAGCGCTACGCTCGATCGCTGCGTGGCTGGGTCGTAAGCGCGGATTGATTCGATTGTGTCGCCGACAAACTCGAGACGAATCGGCTCGGCCGCGTCCGCGGGGTAGAAATCCACGACGCCGCCGCGGACACAGAACTCGCCGGATTCATCGACGGGATCCTGCCGCGTGTAACCGGCCTCGGCGAAGAGTTCCGCGAGGGTGGTCGGAGAGATGTCCTGACCGGGCGTCAGCGTCACCGCCGTGCGCAGGAGCCGGGCCGGCGGCGTGAGGCGGGGAAGGAGCGCCGGTGCCGACGCTACCAGCAACCGGACCCTGCCCGACGCGAGGCCGTGCAAGGCACGGGCTCGAGCCGAGGCGATGTCGAAGTGCGGCTTCAGGCCCCGATAGGGATCGACCTCGTGCGACGGGAAGGGGAGCACAGCTCGCTCGACGTCGGCGTCCGAGAATCCTTCGAGGGCAGCGAAGAAGAACCGCGCGTCGGCGGTCATTCGCTCGACCTCGGCGTCGTTTGGCACGACGAGGACCGCCGCCGCGCGTGAAGCGGCGACGGCGGCACACATCGCCTTGGCCGGCGAGGTCAGGCCCGCGACGCGGCCGGCCGGCGCACCCATCCGAGTGCGGCCGGCGGCCGACTTCAAAACGGCGCGAAGCGTCAGAGAACTGGAGGTATAGGAAGACACGGTAGAGCCCGAGGCCGGGGCGTGAACCTTCGATTCTACTCCAGCCGAGGTGGGTGCTGAGTATCCTCCCTTCCGGCTGAAGCCGGAAGCCACATGAGTCACTAAGAGTGCGGCTGAGCTGATGTTTGACGACTCAGAATTGCAGGCCTAGACTCAAGCTCTCAGAGACACCGTGGCTTCCGCCTTCAGGCGGAAGAGCAGTGCGTCAGTGGAATCGGGCTCTGCAAGGGAGGTGTTGCATGGCGAAAGTACTGAAGTGCGGCGATCTCATGCCGGGGTGCGACACTGTGATTGTCGGGAAGGACGCTGACGAGGTCTTCGCCAAAGCCGAGGCGCACGCGCGGAAGGAGCACAACATGACGATCATTCCGCCGAGCGTCGTCTCGCAGATCGAAGCTGCGATCAAAGATCAGCCGCGCTAGCTTCGGCGAAGGCTGGTCTGGCGTACACGCTCGACGATGCTGGTCGTCGAGTGCCCATGTTCGACCGGGACGAGCACGACGCGGCCGCCGCGCGCCTCGACGGTGTCTCGTCCGACGATTTGGTCGGCGGGCCAGTCCGCGCCCTTGACGAGAACGTCCGGCTGAAGGGCTTTGACGATCTCGGCGGGAGTGTCCTCGTCAAAGATTACGACGGCGTCGACCGACGACAGCGCGGCCAGCACTTCCGCTCGCTCCTGCTCGGGCGTGATCGGACGGGAGGGACCCTTGTTCCGGCGCACCGATGCGTCCGCGTTGAGGCCGAGAATCAAGGCGTCGCCAAGTGACCTCGCGACGGCGAGGTATCGGACATGCCCGGGATGCAGCAGGTCGAACACCCCGTTGGTGAAGACGACCGTCTGCTCCGCCGCGTGAAGCCTCGCCACCAGGGCCACCGCCTGCTCCCGCGAGAGCACGCGTGACTGCCCGGAACCTTCCACCTTCATGGCTCGTCAGGCGCGCCAATGCGCGTGAAGGTCATCGCCTCCGAGAATTGCCAGGCGTGTTTCGGGCGGTAGATCCCGACGTCCTTGGTGCGGGACTTCACCCGGAACGTGTGCAGCAGCCGATGATAGTCGTACGGGTATCCATCGATCTTGTGGATGGCCACGTCGAGCTTGTAGGTCCCTTCGACGAGATCGAGGCTCTCGATCGAGAACACCGCTTCGGCGTCGCCGAAGATTCGCTTGGCCTTCAGCTCCTCGATATCAGTGTTGGTTCCGTAGCAGCAGACGCCCTCGGCATTGAAGATCCCGATCCCGACGACGAAGTCCTCGATCGCCACGGGCGCACGCAGCTTCAGCCGAACGTCGAGGCGCTCACCACTGTGAAACACGTGGGCGCGCTCGCCGTCCCTGCCCGTCAGGCCGACGTCGACGATCTCGATCTCTCGCGAACCCCAGCGGCCTTCGGTGGCCCGGAACATGTCGGACGGACCCGTCGCACTCTCGATCGGATTGTCGGGCAGCACCGCCGAGGCTGGTTCGTCGGGTGAGACTGCCGTCGCCGACTCCTGCGCCTTGGCGTCGCTCGCCGCCAGCTGCTGTTCCTCGCTCACCTCCACGTCGGTGACGTAGGCGCCGACCACGCGCTTGGGATCGCCGAGGGCCTTCAACGCGCCGCCGTCCATCCAGAGCGCTTCGTCACAGAACCGCTCGACGAGGCCGAGCGAGTGCGTGACGAGCAGGATGGTCTTGCCGCGCCGCTTGAACTCGGCGAACTTGTCCAGACACTTGTGCGTGAAGCCTTCGTCGCCGACCGCGAGCACTTCGTCGACGAGGAGGACGTCCGGGTCGACGTGGATGGCAACGGCGAAGCCGAGCCGCATGTACATCCCTGAGGAATAGGTCTTCACCGGCGCGTCGATGAAATCCTGCATCTCGGCGAATTCGACGATTTCGTCGAAGCGTCGGGTCACTTCCTTCTTCGTCAGGCCGAGCATGATGCCGTTGATGAAGACGTTCTCGCGGCCGGAGATCTCGGGGTGGAAGCCCGCGCCGAGCTCGATGAGGGCGGAAATGCGACCGTGTACCGTCACGGTACCGCTCGTCGGCTTCGTGATGCCCGCCACGAGCTTGAGCAGCGTGCTCTTGCCCGATCCGTTCCTGCCGATGACGCCAAGCGTACGCCCCGCCGGCAGCGTGAACGTCACGTCCCTGACCGCCGAGAACGTCTCGTCCGGCTCCAGGTCGCGCACGAGGCTTCGCGACAGCAGCGCGCTCTTGAGCGTGGCGAACTGCCGCCGTCGGTTGTAGCGACGGTAGACCTTCGACGCGTGGGTGACTTCGATGGCAGTCATGATCGCTACTCGCTGCTCGCTGCTGGCTCCTGGCTGCCGTCGAGAGTCCGGGATTGAGCACCGCGCCGCGGCGAGCCAATCGCGAGCAGCCAACCGCTAGCCGCAGCCCTCACACTTCCTCCGCAAACGTGTCGCGCAACCGGTCGAACACGAAGTAGCCAAACAGGAAGAAGACGATCGAGATCGCACCCAGCAGGAGCAGGAGCTTCCAATGCCCGACCGGACCGGCAAAGAACAGGATCTCCTGGTACGAGATGGCGAGGTGCGTGAACGGGTTCAGTTTCAGCAGCGTTGCCTGCCACATCACGTGGCCGGGGTTGGCCGGGTCCTCGAAGATGAAATAGGGATAGATGATGGGCGTGGCGAAGAACCAGAACGTGAGCAGGTTCGACAGGATGTCGCGGATGTCCCTGAAGTGGACCGTCAGCGCGGACAGAAGCAGCGCACACCCGAGCGTCAGGATGAGTTGGATGGCGACCGCCACGGGGAACAGCGCGAGCTCGCCGACGTTCAACGGGCGCTGGTACCACACGAGAAATCCCGCCAGGATGATCAATCCGAAGAAGAAATGGATCATGTTCGCCAGCACCGTCACGATCGGCAGGATCTCGGCTGGAAACATCACCTTCTTGATCAGGTTCCCACCAGAAATCAGCACCCCCGACGATTCGGCGAGCGAGGACGAGAACCACGTCCACGGCAGGATGCCGCAGAACATGAACAGGGCGTAAGGCTCGACGCGCGCGTCGTGCGCAGCCGTCATGACGTACTTGAAGATGAACGAATACACCAGGAGGAGCATCAACGGGTTGATGAAGGACCAGAAGAACCCGAGGACCGAGCCCCGGTACCGCGCTTTCAGCTCTCGTGCTACCAGGCTCTGGATGAGACCGCGATAGCGGGTCAGCCGCACGAGGTTATGGAGCATCGACCTCGAGCACGAGCGCGGTGATGTTGTCTGGACCCCCGCCGGCGTTGGCGGCAACGATGAGGGCTTCGCAGATTTCCTGAAGCGATCGCTTCGTGTCGCCGAGAATCTCGGCGATCTGCTGATCCGTCACCACCGAGAACAACCCGTCCGAGCACAGCAGGTAGCGATCGCCCCGCGCCGGCTCCACTTCGGTGACGTCGACCTCGGGATCTTCGCCTCCCGACAGCGCACGTGTGACGACGTTGCGCCAGGGGTGCTGGCGAGCGGCCGACGCGCTCATCGTGCCGGCGCGCACCTGTTCCTCGACCCAGGAATGATCGTGCGTCAGCTGGTCGAGTTGACCATTGCGGAGCCTGTAGACCCGGCTGTCGCCGACGTGCGCGACGCACGCGGACGCAGAGCCTGCCAGGAGGGCGGACGCCGTCGTGGCCATGCCGCGCAGGTCGCTCGAATCGGCGATGGCTGTGGCAATCCTCCGGTTCGCGAGGCGGAACGCAGCTTTGAGACGGTTGGCTTCGAGGCTGATGCTCGGTTCGAACGGAAACGGCCAGGTGCGGTTCTTGTCGGCGCTCGCCGTGTCGTTGATGAACGCCTGGATCGCGTCCACGGCCTCGCGCGACGCCACCTCGCCGGCGACATGGCCTCCCATCCCGTCGGCGACGATGAACAATCCGATATCGGATCGCTCGCAGTGGCTGTCCTCGTTGCTGGTACGACGCAGACCCTTGTCCGTTGTAACGGCCCAGCTGAACGACAGCGGACGCGGGACGCTCATGGCCGGCTTCAGCCTTACGTCCGCACCCGTTTGAGCGCGCCTGTCCGCGGGCTGACGCCGATGCGGGACGACACCTGGAGGCGGCTCAGAGACTTGGCGAGAGCGATGCGCGCCCGTTCGTAGTCAATTTCGGATCTCGGACCGGCGAGCCGTGCCTCGGCGCGCGTGGCCGCGGCCTCGGCGCGCTCGACGTCAATCTCTTCCGCGCGCTCGGCCAGCTGCGCCAGGATTGTGACGCCTTCAGGGAGGACCTCCGCGAAGCCAAAGGCCAGCGCAACGTACGTTTTTTCGGCTCCCTTGCGGTACCACATCTCGCCGACCGCCAGCGCGGCGAGCAGCGGCGTGTGTCCCGGCAGGACGCCGAAATACCCTTCGGAGCCTGGGACCTGCACTTCGTCCACCTGCTCGCGGACCACGAGCCGGTCGGGCGTGACGATCTGCAGATCGAGATGGGTCGGGAGTGCCATGTGTGTTCTTCGTTGATACTGTCCGTGTTGTCCGTGTTGTCCGCGGCTAACCCTTCATCTTCTCGGCTTTTTCCACGGCTTCCTCGATCGTCCCGACCATGTAGAACGCCTGCTCCGGCAAGTGATCATACTTGCCGTCGACAATCTCGCGGAAGCTTCTCACGGTGTCGGCGATGGGAACGTACTTCCCTGGGAACCCAGTGAACTGCTCGGCCACGAAGAACGGCTGCGACAGGAACCGCTGAATACGGCGCGCGCGGCCGACGGTCAGCTTGTCCTCTTCCGACAGCTCGTCGATGCCGAGAATCGCGATGATGTCCTGCAGATCCTTGTAGCGCTGGAGCACCTGTTTGACGGCACGCGCCACATTGTAATGCTCGTCGCCGATGATGCGGGCATCGAGGATGCGCGAGGTGGACGCCAGCGGGTCGACCGCGGGGTAGATGCCAAGCTCGACGATGGCGCGAGACAGATTGGTCGTGGCGTCGAGGTGCGCGAAGGTCGTCGCCGGCGCCGGGTCGGTGTAGTCGTCGGCGGGAACGTAGATGGCCTGGACCGACGTAATCGAGCCCTTCTTGGTCGACGTGATCCGCTCCTGCAGCTCGCCCATTTCGGTGAGCAGCGTCGGCTGGTAGCCGACGGCCGACGGCATGCGCCCGAGGAGCGCCGAGACTTCGGATCCCGCCTGCGTGAAACGGAAGATGTTGTCGATGAAGAGGAGCACGTCCTTGTTTTCGGCGTCGCGGAAGTACTCGGCGACGGTCAGGCCGCTCAGCGCCACGCGCAGGCGCGCGCCTGGCGGCTCCGTCATCTGGCCGTAGACGAGCGCGGCGCGGGACTTCGTCATCTCTTCCATGTTGATGACGCCGCTCTCCTGGAACTCGAGCCAGAGGTCGTTGCCCTCGCGCGTGCGCTCGCCGACACCGGCGAACACCGACACGCCGCCGTGCTTCATCGCGACGTTGTGGATGAGCTCCTGGATGATGACGGTCTTGCCGACGCCGGCGCCGCCGAACAGCCCGATCTTGCCGCCGCGGAGGTACGGCTCGAGCAGGTCGATGACCTTGATGCCGGTCTCGAACATCTGCAGCTCGGTCGACTGATCCTCGAGCGAGGGCGCCGCGCGATGAATCGACCAGCGCTCCGTCGAATTGACCGGCCGATCGGGAAAGTCGACCGGCTCGCCGAGCACGTTCATGACGCGCCCGAGCGTCGCGGTGCCGACGGGCATCGTGATGGGAGAGCCCGTGTCGATGGCCGTCATGCCGCGCTGCATGCCGTCGGTCGGCTTCATCGCGACCGTGCGCACGCGGTTCTCGCCGAGGTGCTGCTCGACCTCGCAGATGACGTCGAGCTTCTGCTTACCCGCGCCCTCTGACGTGATTCGCACGGCGTTGTAGATCGCCGGCAGCTCACCGCCTACGAACTCGATGTCCACAACCGGCCCGATGACCTGAACGACCTTGCCGACTTTTGCTTCGGTTGCTACTGCCATGTTCTGTTGACCTTCCGTCCGCATTTATCCGTGCTCGCGGGGCCCTCCGCCTCCGCGCGCCTCTTAACCCATGCGCGCTACGGCGAGACCTCGCCGTCGCTGCCCGACATTCTCGCAGCGAAGGCGGGCACCCCCGCTCGCTCTCGCGCGGCGACTTCGCGCCGCGCTCGGGCCGCAGGCGCTGCTGATTCCTCGCCTGGTCTTACTTCACCGTCATCCCAGCTCAAACAGTTGCTGAGAGCTGACAGCCGAGAGCTGATAGCTTTACAACGCCTGCGCCCCCGAGACGACTTCGATGATTTCGCGCGTGATGGCCGCCTGCCGTACTTTGTTCATGTACAACGTCAACTGGTCGATCATCTCCGCCGAGTTCCGCGTCGCGGCGTCCATCGCCGTCATCCGGGCGGCGTGCTCGGCGGCCGATGATTCGAGGAGCGCTCGGTAGATCTGCACCTCGACGTGGTTCGGTATCAGGCGCGTGAACAGCTGGTCGGGTGCCGGCTCGTACTTGTACTCCACGACCGGCCCGGCGGCTGGCGCCCCCTCGCTGAACGCGAGCCGTGGAATCGGCAGCAGCCGCTCGACGACCACGCGCTGCTGCATCACGGACTTGAACTCGTTGTAGACCAGATAGACGCTGTCGACCTCGCCCTTGACGAACGCCTCGATCCCGGCCTGCGCCATCGCCTTCGCGTCCGCGAACTTGAGGGTCGCAAACAGGTTGACCTGCTCGTAGCGGACCGCGAACCCGCGGCGCCCGAAGTAGTCGCGGCCACGCCGGCCGATCAGGCCGAGGGCGACTTCCCGGTCCCGGTTCTCGACGATGAAGGCCGACGAGGACTTGATGACGTTGGTGTTGAAGCTGCCGCAGAGCCCGCGGTCGGCGGTGATCACGAAGAGCAGCGCGCGGCCGCCCGCCTTCAGTTCCTTGCGCTCGTCGAGGAGCGGGTGCGCCGCCGGGTCGACGCGCGACGCGAGGCTGTTCAAGACCCGCAGCATCTGCAGCGCGTAGGGTCTCGCCTGCTGAATCCGCTCCTGCGCGCGGCGCAGCTTCGACGCGGCGACCATCTTCATCGCCTTCGTGATCTGCTGCGTCGACTTCACCGCGCGGACGCGCCGGCGGATATCGAGTAATGATGGCATGCGTCAGTCCGTGTTCCTGCCAGTAGCGCGGAACTTTAGTTCCGCGGCCAACTTGGCGCTACGCCGCCGCGACCTTCCGTCCGGCAGAGAACTGCTTGCCGAACTCGGTCAGCGCGTCCTTGAGCGACGCCTTCAGGTCGTCGTCTATTTGCTTCTTCTCGGCGAGCGAGGTCAACACCTGCGGGCGGCTCGTCTCGAGGAACTGGTAGAGGCCCGTTTCGTAGGCGCGCACGTGCTCCACGTCGACGGAGTCGAGATAGCCGTTACCGGCGGCGTAGATAATCGCCACCTGCTTTTCGACCGCCAGCGGCTGATACTGCGGCTGCTTGAGCACCTCGACCAGACGCCGGCCGCGATTCAGCTGACTGAGCGTCTGCTTGTCGAGGTCGCTGCCAAACTGCGCGAACGCCGCCAGCTCGCGGTACTGCGCGAGATCCAGCCGCAGCGAGCCCGCCACCTGGCGCATCGCCTTGACCTGCGCCGAGCCGCCGACGCGCGACACCGAGTTGCCGACGTTGATCGCCGGGCGCACGCCCTGGTGGAACAAATCCGACTCGAGGAAGATCTGACCGTCGGTGATCGAAATGACGTTGGTCGGAATGTACGCCGAGAGGTCGCCCGCCTGGGTCTCGATGATCGGCAGCGCCGTGAGCGATCCGCCGCCGAGCTCCTTGCGCAGCTTCGCCGCGCGCTCGAGCAGCCGCGAATGCAGGTAGAAGACGTCCCCGGGATACGCTTCACGGCCCGGCGGGCGGCGGAGGAGCAGCGAGATTTCGCGATACGCCTGCGCGTGCTTGGAGAGGTCGTCGTAGATGAGCAGCGCATGCCGTCCGCTGTCGCGGAAGAACTCGCCCATCGTGCACGCGGAGTACGGGCTGATGTAGAGGAGCGGCGCCGGATCCGACGCGCCTGCCGCGACGACGATGGTGTACTCCATGGCGCCGGCGTCCTCGAGCGTGCGCACGACCTGCGCGATCGTCGACTGCTTCTGCCCGATTGCGCTGTAGATGCAGATGACGTCCTGGCCCTTTTGGTTGATGATCGCGTCGACGGCGACGGCGGTCTTGCCCGTCTGTCGGTCGCCGATGATCAACTCGCGCTGGCCGCGGCCGATCGGCACCATCGCGTCGATCGCCTTGAGGCCCGTCTGCATCGGCTCCTTGACCGGGCTCCGGTCGACGACGCCGGGCGCGAGTCGCTCGATCTCGCTGAACTGCTTCGAGGCAATCGGACCCTTGCCGTCGATCGGCTGGCCGAGCGCGTTGACCACGCGGCCTACGAGCTCTTCGCCGACCGGCACCGAGATGATCCGGTTCGTCCGCTTGACGGTGTCGCCTTCCTTGATTTCCTTGTAGTCGCCGAGGAGCACCGCGCCGACGCTCTCCTCTTCGAGGTTCAAGGCAATCCCGTAGACGCCGTGCGGAAACTCGAGCATCTCCCCGGCCATCGTCTTTTCGACGCCGTGCACGCGGGCGATACCGTCGCCCACCGAGACGATGGTCCCGACTTCGGCGACGTCAACGTCGACGGCGTAGCTGCCGATCTGGTCGCGGATGATTCTGGAAATTTCTTCGGCTTTGATGTCCATATTCAAATGCTCGCGGGGCCCTCCGCCTTCGCGCCAAACAAACCCATGCGCGCTACGGCGAGACCTCGCCGTAGCCGGTCGCCCGAATTGCGCGACCGGCGGAGGCGGGCACCCCCGCTCGCTCGGGCCGCAGGCGCTGCTGATTCAACGACTGCATCTGTTTCCACCCATAGCCCAGCACGGCCAATCCGTGCAGGCGATCCACCGCTTACGCGTCGGCAGCGCTCGTGAGTGCTTCCTTCATACGCTCGAGCTGCCGCGTGATGCTGCCGTCGTAGACCGTGCTCCCGAGCCGAACCACCGCGCCACCCATGATTCGGCCATCGACTGTGGCCTCGACCCTCACGCTGCGGCCAGTCGCGCGCTCGAGCCCGGCGGCAAGCGCCGAGACGCGATCCGCCGGCAGCGCCACCGTCGTCACGACCTGGGCCCTGACAACGTTCTGGTGCTCCAGCAACCGCGAGTCGAAGGCGGCCACGAGCTCGGGCAGGATGACGAGGCGGTCGCGCTCGGCCAGCATGAGCAGCAGCTTGGCGACGGCCGGCTGGAACGAACCGGCCTTGGCAATCAACTGTTCCACGACGCCGCGCTTGCGTGCGGCGGGGATGGCGGGGTTGGTCAACGCCCGCAGCAACGATTCGTTGCCAGCAACCAGCCGCGCGAACTCGACAAGGTCGTGCTGCGTCTGCAGCAGGTCCTTCTTTTCGGCCACCGTGACGTCGAAGAGCGCACGGGCGTAGCGGGTGGCGGCGCCTCGACTCGTCATCGGACGGCCTCGCGCACGCCCGCCAGTCGACGTCGGATTGGCGTGGCTGGATGCTGCATCATCATCGATGAATAATCAGGAACGTGTGGAAAACCGTGGGAGTCAGGAGGCGCGTCCCCAGAGCTCGCGCCCGAGGACGACCGTCAGGAGCATTACGGAAAAGCTGACCCAGATCACGGACAAATTCGGGATCACGCAAGCTCCAAAACCAAGTGACACGCTCCCGTCGTGGATAAGCGCCACGACGCAAAACATCAATTTATACCATTTTAACTGCTGAACTGCCAAGACGGGGCGGCCTCAATGATCAGGGCTCAGGGCTCAGAATGCTTTCGCCTGAGCGTAAAGCCTAGAGCCAGCCTAACGGAGCGTCACGCGTGCGCCCGTCGGCGGAAGTACCTGGCCAATCCGTTCGGCGGGAACCCCGGCGGCGAGCAAAGCGTTGGCAGCCTCTCCGGCATGGTCGGGGTGGAGGGCTACGAGCAACCCGCCGGAAGTCTGAGGGTCGAAGCAGACCTGCACCAACTCGGGATCGAGATCCGGCGAGAGGCGAACCGCTGGGGCAAAGTGCTGCGCGTTGGTCCGGCCGCCGCCCGGCACGTTGCCTTGGACCAGGGCCTTGACGCCGGGGAGCAGGGGAATCGCCCGGGTGTCGACCTCGAGCGTGCAGCCGCTGGCGGCTGCCATTTCCGACGCGTGGCCAATCAGGCCGAAGCCGGTGACATCGGTGCATGCATGCACGGTATCCGGGGGGAGCCCCTCTAGCACTTCCGCCGCTACGCGGTTCAACGTGGTCATCGATCGGATCGCCGCCTCTATCGCCGCCGCGGGTGCGCGCTCGAACTTGAGGGCGGTGGAGATGATGCCTGTTCCAAGCGCCTTGGTCAGAAGGAGCACGTCGCCTGGCCGCGCGCCGGCATTTGACCAGACCTTCGCCGTGAGCACCTCGCCCGTGACGGCATAGCCGAACTTGATCTCGGCGTCTTGCACGGTATGGCCGCCGAGGAGCGCCACGCCGGCCTCCGCCAGCTTGTCGAGGCCCCCTTTGAAGATGGTCGCGAGCACGGAGATGTCGACGTCTTTCGGAAAGGCGGCGATCGCGAGGGCGGTGATCGGTCGGCCTCCCATCGCGTACACGTCGCTCAGCGCATTGGCCGCGGCGATCTGCCCATAGACGAACGGATCGTCGACGATCGGCGTGAAGAAGTCGACGGTCTGGACGAGCGAACGCCCGTCGTCGAGCCTGTACACACCCGCATCGTCCGAAGTCCGATAGTCGATCAGGACCCGTGGGTCGTTCGGCACGGGCAAATCACCCAGAACCTGGGCGAGCTCGCCAGCCGCGAGCTTGCTGGCTCAACCCGCGCAGGCGGAATAGTCGGTCAGTCGTTTCATTGATGTTTGTTTGTTCAAGGTTCAGGACGCCCGTAGCGCCGAACTTCAGTTCGGCGTCAGCCGTCGATGACGCGCAACTAAAGTTGCGCGCTACTCACCCCTTATCCACCATCTGCTCGTAGATCCGCTGAAGCTCGTCTTCCGACGTGAAGTCGATTTCGATCCGTCCACCCTTTGCCTTGCGCACGATGCGGACAGGTGTGCCGAGCGCGAAGCGAAGGCGGTCTTCGGCGGCGCGCGTGTGCACGTCTTTCTGCGGCGCCTCGCGGGGCGCTTCGGGCGTCACCGCTTTCTTCACCAGGATCTCGGTTTCGCGGACCGACAGCTGTTTCGAGACGACCTCGCGACCCCAGCGGAGCTGGGACGCCTCGTCGGGCAGGCTCAGGAGCGCGCGGGCATGGCCCATGGCGATTGCGCCCGACGCGACGTTCTCGCGCACTTCGAGCGGCAGCCTCAACAGGCGGATCACGTTGGCGACCGATGACCGATCCTTGCCGACCGCGTCGGCGATTTGCTCCTGGGTCAAATGGAACTCGTCGACAAGACGACGATACGCGTGCGCTTCTTCCATCGGGTTGAGGTCTTCACGCTGGAGATTCTCGATGAGCGCCACGGGGAGCAGCCGATCGTCGGGGATATCGCGCACAACGATCGGGACCTTGAGGAGGCCGGCGCGCTGCGAAGCGCGCCAGCGGCGTTCGCCGGCGACGATCTCGTAACCGGTGTCGGTCTTGCGGACGACGATCGGCTGGATGATGCCGTTCGATCGGATCGATCGCGCCAGCTCCTCGATGCGGCCATCGTCCATGGTGGTGCGCGGCTGGAAGCGATTCGGCGTAAGGAGATCGCTATCGACCTCGAGCGGACGCGCGGATGTCTGCGGGCTGGCGGGCGCGTCGGGAATGAGCGCGCTCAGGCCGCGACCGAGTGCAGGACGTTTTTCAACCATGGTGAGGCTCCGTATACGCCGGCGGCGGGCCTGACGGCACGCGCGCGAGGAACTCGCGGGCAAGGGCAACGTAGGCGGTGGCGCCGCGCGACTTGACGTCGTAGAGGATCGCCGGCACACCGTGACTCGGTGCTTCACCGAGCCGGACGTTTCGCGGGATGACGTTCTGGTAGACGCGGTCCTGGAAGAACTCGCGAATGTCTCGCGCGACCTGCTGACCGAGATTGGTGCGTTCGTCGTACATCGTGAGGAGGACTCCTGCGATGTCGAGCGACGGATTCAGCGTGCCGCGGACGCGACGGAGCGTGGCGACGAGGTCGGCGAGGCCTTCGAGCGCGAAGTACTCGCAGGTGAGCGGAATCAGGACGGCGTCGGCGGCTACGAGCGCGTTGAGCGTGAGGAGGCCGAGCGACGGCGGCGTGTCGATGAAGATAACGTCGAAGTCGTTTCGAAGTGGGGCGAGCAGGTGCTGCAGCCGCCGCTCGCGGTTCGGCAGCGAGACGAGCTCTACCTCGGCGCCGGTGAGCTGTCGGTCGGCGGGGATGAGCGACAAACCTTTGATGCGCGTCGGAACGATCGGCGGCTCGGCATACGGCGACTCGGAGGTCAGCGCGTTATAGATGGTGGACGGGGTCTGGCCTTTCAAGCCGAGGCCGCTCGTCAGGTTGGCCTGCGGGTCGAGGTCGACGAGGAGCACACGCTGTTCGGCCATGGCCAGAGCGGCAGCCAGATTGATGGCGGTTGTCGTCTTGCCGACGCCACCCTTTTGGTTGGTGACGGTGATAATCCTGGCGGACATTTATGGTTATATGACCAAATAGCGTCGATTGCTCTACAGAAGCACTTGGATGATACGGCGTGACTCACCCGTGGTCAATCTGAGCGGACGTTCCACGTGGAACACGACCCGTCGACGCCACGTCCTCCTAGCGGATTTGACGCTTCGTCAGGATCGTGACACGACTCTGCAGCGACTCAACCAGCGGATGAGTCGCGGTCCACTCCAGTGGTGGAACGAGCGCGGCTGGGACCTGCGGTCCACTAGGTCCCCGGAACAGCATGATGATTCCGCCGGGCGAGAGAAACGCCTGAAGCGAGGTCAGCACCCTCGCCTCCGTTCGCACCGCGCGGATCGAGACGATGTGGTGAGCTTCGTGAAGCTCAGGCCTGGCGAGGAGCTCCTCGTAGCGCGCGGTTTCCACCTGCACACCCTCCAGGCCGAGATGACGGACAGCTTCTCGAAGAAAAGCGGACTTCCGCGCTTTCGCCTCAACCATCGTCAATTTGAGCCGGGGAACTGCCAGCTTGAACGGGATCGCCGGAGATCCGCCGCCGGATCCGACGTCCATCAAGAGGCCGGCGGATGCCGGTAGGAACCGGGAAGCGGCAAGAGGCTCCAGCAGCAGCCGATCGATAGCCTCGTCCAGGTTCTCCAGAGATGTCAGATTGATTTTGCGATTCCAGCGCGCCAGCAGTTCGTAGTACGCCGTCAGTCGATCGGCGAGCGGATCGGCGATGAAAATGTTGCTCTTGGCGGCACGGCGGGCGAGACGGCTTCGGACGTCGTGCGGTCGCACGGGTGAAGCCTATCAAATCCCACAACGCGGGCGATCCAGATACGCCGCAATCACCGCGACGGCAGCTGGCGTCACTCCTGGGATGCGCGATGCCTGACCAAGCGTGCCTGGCCGCACGGTCGAGAGGCGCTCAACCATCTCGCGAGAGAGCCCGGGGATGCCAGCGAACGTGAATTCCGCTGGTATGTGCCTCCCCTCTTGGCGCCGTTGCCGATCGACCGATTGCTCCTGTCGCTTCAGATAGCCCTCGTACTTGAATGCCGTCTCGACACTCGAGAGGTCGGTGTCTCGACACGACGGCTCTATCTCCAGCATCAACTGGCCCGACGACACCAGCGATTCGAGCCGCACCTCAGGCTGTTTGAGCGCTCGCGCCGCGGGAATGCGTTCCCCACTCGAGATCGTCACGCTCGAGCGCTGTACCGACGCGCGATTCCGCTCGAACCGATCGCGCCGGCGGCAATGGCGCTCCCAGCGCTCGTCATCGACCAGACCGATGGCGCGGCCCGAAGGCGTGAGACGAAGGTCCGCATTGTCGATCCGGAGGAGCAGACGGTGCTCCGCCCGGGATGTGAACATCCGATAGGGCTCGAGGCACCCCTTTGTCGTCAAATCGTCGATCATCGTGCCGATGTAGCTGCTGTCGCGGCCGAGGACGAAGGGATGGCCGCCAGTCGCGGCAAGCGCCGCGTTGATTCCGGCGATCAGTCCCTGGGCCGCAGCCTCCTCATACCCTGATGTCCCGTTGATCTGGCCCGCGAGAAACAAGCCATCCAGCCGCTTCGCCTCAAGACTACATTTCAATTCGGTCGGCTGCACGAAATCGTATTCCACCGCGTAGCCAGGACGCATCACCACCGCCGATTCGAGTCCCGGAAGCGCATGCACGAGATCTTCCTGCACCTCTGCGGGAAGACTCATCGAGTACCCATTGATGTAGATCTCGTCGACGTCGAGCCCCTCCGGCTCGAGGAACAGCTGATGCCGTTCCCGGTGCGCAAAGCGCATCACCTTGTCTTCGAGCGACGGGCAATAGCGCGGCCCGATGCCGTTGATCTGGCCATTGAAAAGCGGCGACTCGCCGATGTGTTGCCGCACCAGATCGTGTACCCGCGCGGTCGTGTGCAGGAGGTGACAGTCAATCTGATCGCGGGTGATCCGCTCGGTCGTGAACGAGAACGGCACCGGCGGATCGTCGCCACGCTCGGGTGCGAACACCGAGAAATCGATGCTTCGTCGATCGAGCCTCGGCGGCGTGCCTGTCTTGAGTCGCCCCCACCGGAATCCAAGCGCCTTGATGGATTCCGCCAGGTCGCGCGACGGCGGCTCTCCCGCGCGGCCCGACGGCCGCTGCTCGCGACCAACGTGCACCAGCCCGTTGAGGAAGGTCCCCGTCGTCACGACGAGTGCGCGGCACCGATACACTTCGCCGCTCTCGAGCGTGAGGCCCGCGACCACACCGCTATCGATGACGATGCGTCCGGCGCGGCCCACAATCCATGAGATGTTCGGCTCCAGGCGGAGTGCGCCGTGTACCCATTCGCTGTAGCGGCGCTTGTCGGCCTGCGCGCGCGGCGACCATACGGCCGGACCGCGACTGCGATTGAGCAGCTTGAACTGGATGCCCGTGGCGTCGATCGCCGTGCCCATCAGACCGCCGAGCGCATCGATCTCTCGAACGAGGTGTCCTTTCGCCGTGCCGCCAACTGCCGGGTTGCAGGGCATGTGCGCGACTGTCCCCTCCGACAGCGTGCAGATCGCCACGCTTCGGCCCATACGCGCCGCGGCCCACGCCGCCTCAACGCCCGCGTGGCCGGCGCCGATGACGATCACGTCGAAGTCGGAGGCTGGGACAGTCATTGGTAATACCAAATACTTTGCACCACAGAGAACCAACCACCTACTGCTACTGCATCTGTCCGTGCCCGAGAGCCTTTCACCGCGGAACACGCCGAGGTCGCAGCGAAAAACCTTATAGCTCAGCGATCTCAGCGCCCCTCTGCGGTGAAAGGCTTCTGGACAGCGGTGCACGCCGAGGTCGAAGAGGAATCTACTTGCCGATACAGAATCGCGCGAAGATCTCGTGCAGCACATCGTCCGGCGTGCGTGCGCCGGTGACTTCCTCGAAGCGCCGTCTGGCCTCGTTCAGATCCGCAAGCACAAACTCCTCCGGCGTGCCCTTACCGGCGGCCGCTTCAGCGCGTTCGAGCGCTGCGCGCGCGCCAGCGACCAACTCCACGTGACGCACGTTGGTGATCGACGGCACGTCGCGCGTCGGTTCACCCGCGGCGGCCTCAACCAGCGCCGCCCGCAGTCGATCGATACCCTCACCCGTTGTCGCAGATGCGACGACTGCCGCCGCGCCGTTCAGCGTGCCGGCATCCCAGGCGGGGGTAAGGTCGGCTTTGCTGGCAACCACCACGCGACGCCGATTCGCCGTTGCCTCGAGCAGCGCACGATCGTCGGGATCAATCGGGCGGGATCGATCGAGCACGACGACAACAACGTGTGCGACATCGCGAACCGCCACCGCCCGGGCCATTCCCTCGACCTCCACGGGATCGATCGCGCCGGCATGGACGCCGGCGGTGTCGACGACGGTCATCGGAATGCCCTCCACGTCGACCGTCTCGGTCACCAGGTCGCGCGTCGTCCCGGGTGTCGCGGTCACGATCGCCCGGCCCTCGCCCGCCAGACAGTTGAACAGGCTTGATTTCCCAGCGTTGGGCCGACCAGCCAGAACGACGTGCAGCCCTTCGCGTATCAGCCGTCCCCGCGATGCAGCGCCGAGCAATGCGTCCACCTGCCTCACGATGTCCGCGATCTCCCGCGCCGCGTCGCCCGACTCGATGAAGTGGTAGCCCTCCTCCGGAAAATCGAGCGAGGCTTCCAGCCGAACCGTCAGATCGAAGAGCCGACCGTCGATGCGCGCGATCTCGTTCGTGAGTGTTCCCTCGAGCTGATCGTAGGCCGCGCGTGCCTGCAGTGGCGTCACCGCATCGACGAGATCGCGCACAGCCTCTGCCTGCACCAGGTCGAGGCGCTCGTGCAGAAACGCCCGGAGGGTGAACTCGCCGGGTTCGGCCAGTCGCGCACCCTCGCTGATCGCCGACTCGACGATCGCGCGGAGGAGCACCGGGCTTCCGTGCCCGCTGATCTCCACTACATCTTCGCCGGTGTAGGAGTGAGGCCCAGGAAAGAAAGTCAGGATCACCTGGTCGGCCGTGCCGCCGGCCGCCTTGAGGCGGGCGAACGTCGCGCGCCTCGGCTCGAGGGCGGCAGGGTCCTGGGTCAGCGCTGCGGCGATCCCCGGCGAGTGTGGACCGCTGATCCGGACCACCCCGATACCGCCTCGTCCTACCGGCGTCGCGATCGCGACAATCGTGTCGTCGACGCTGAACATGACTCACGGCTCAACGGTCAGCTTCACCATCTTGCGCCCTGGCCGCCGAAGCCTTGTCCGCCTTCGCGCGAAGCGCTACGGCGAGACCTCGACGAAGCCCAACGGGCGTAGTCGGGGCGGAAGGCGGCTCAGCGCCGCCGCGAAATGATCACCGTCTTGAGGAACGCGTCGCCGATACTCTCCGACGTCAACTGCGGATCTTCGGCCACCGTAATGTGCACCAGACGCCGGGCGTAGGGATTCAGCGGGCCGATTTCCTGCGCCACTCCCGAGGTCTTGGCCTTTTCCATGCTGAAGCGCGCCATCTGCTGCAGCTCGGCATCCTTGCCGCGGCGGTAGCCGAGGCAATCGACCACGAACGAACGATCGCCATCGAGCTCGCGCCGAAAGGCGGTGTTCACAATGTGCTGAAGCGCATCGAGCGCTTCGCCACGGCGCTGCAGCAACACTTCGCCGCCCGCGCCGGACAGATCGAGGCGGACGCTGTCGGGAGAGTCCTCGATGGCAACCTCGAGAGGCACTCCCATGGCGCCGAGCGTCTGTTCGAGAAACTCTCGCACGCGGCCGTGCAGATCCATTACTTCCGCTCCTTCGCCAGCGTAGACTTGCCGGCCCCCGCGTTCTTGATTTGTCGCTCCGCCGGCGGACGGACGGTGTGCTGCGGCGGCGGACCGATGAGCCGATTGGTCAAGGTCTGCTGTCCGATCGCCCAGAGATTGCTCGCGGTCCAATACACCACTAGACCGCTCGGTGCCCACATCAGCATGCCGGTGAACATCAGCGGCATGAACATCATCATCTTGGCCTGCACGGGATCGGCCATCGCTGGCGTCATCCGCTGCTGAACGAACATCGTGGCGCCCATCAGCAGGGGCGTCACGAAATACGGATCGTGCGCCGACAGATCCTTGATCCAGCCAAAAAACGGCGCACCGCGAAGCTCGATCGCGACTGCCAGCATCGCATAGAACGCCACCAGCACCGGCAAGGTGAGCAGCATGGGCACACAGCCGGACGCGGGATTGGTGCCGTTCCGCTTGTAGAGGGCCATCACCTCTTCGTTCATCTTCTGGCGCCCGGGGTCGGTCATCTTCAGCTTTGCGTAGCGATCCTGAATCGCTTTCATCTCCGGCTGAAGCTCCTGCATTTTGCGCATCGAGACGATGCTCTTGTGCTTGAGCGGGAACATCACGAGGTTGATGATGATCGTGAGCACGATGATGGACCAGCCGTAGTTGCCGACGTAGCTGTTGACCCACTTGAGCGCCCGCAGCAGCGGCACCACCAGCCAGTCGAACATGCCGAAGTCGATCGCACGCACGAGATCGGGCTTGATGCTCTGGAGTACGTCCAGGTCTTTCGGTCCAAAGAAAAAGTCCGCCGCGGCTTGAGGGCCCGCGGGGGACCTCACGCTCCACGAGATGAACTGCAGCGGGCGATCCTGCCCCGGCACGGGAAGCACGACCGGGCTGTAGCTCACCTGCACCTGCTCGGTTGTCGGCAGCATCGCGCTGAGGAAGTAGTGATCGTCGACGCCAAGGAAGCCGAAGGAGCCTTGTTCCTGACGGTGCTTCTCGATGTCGCCGATCCCAACGCGGCTGACCTTCCGATCCCTGTAGAAGATCGGCTGCGACGGTGGGGCGTAGTTCATTCCGCCCGCGACCACACCTGTGCCGAGCGCGGGCCCCCAGTTGACGCTGTAATTCAGAGCGGCGCCATCCCGGCTGACGCTGGCCGCAAACCGGAGCATGTAGGGATGCACCGGCGTGAACGTGAAGTCCTTCCGCGAGACCAGTCCGGCGGCATCGCGATACTCGAACGACAGTGTCTTCGGTTCGGCGCCGATCGTCACGGTGTCTGCGTCAGGCTTATAGAGAGCTCTTCTCAACGTTGCCGACGTCGCGGCATCATCTACATCGAGCGTGAACGGTTTCGGCGCGTCGGGGACAACCTGGGGGACGAGCTCGAGCGGCGCGCCGCCTGCATCGCGGTAGTTCTTCAACCGCCAGCTCTTCAGCACGGCGCCGCGCGTGCTGATGATTGCCGTGACCGCGGGCCCGTCGACGATGATGTCCTGCTCGGAGGATGCGGACACGACTGGCGCGGAGTCCGACTCAACTGCTGGCGTGGGGGCGCTCGTGCCGGGCGCTGGGGCGCCAGCGGGCGCGCCGGGTGTCAGGGCGCCGGTGGGCGCGCTTCCTGATTGCTGCTGAGTCGGCGGTGCTTTACGGGGCGGCGGAAAGAGCGCCTGCCAGCCATAAATCACGAGAAAACTCAGAACTATCGCAAGGAGAAACTGTTTCTGCATCTATTCACTGGGACGGCTTGGTTACGCGCCGGCTGGTAATATGTAAAGTGCTATTTATCAATTAGATGCGCTGCGAGGCGGTACCGGGTCGACGCCGTAAGCGCCAGCCGGATGACAACGTGCGAGCCGCCGCGCGGCGAGCCATGCCCCCCTGAGCGCACCGTGCTCGATCACGGCCTCCCTTGCATACGCGGAGCACGAGGGAACGAACCGGCAGGACCCAGCAAATAACTGAGACAAAAGGATCTTATAGCCTGAGAGCAGGACCAGCATGACCCGCTGGCCAGGCGAGAGTCGTGTCTCCGGAACCGGAGGAGGATTCATGCTTTTCTTAGACGAGCGATCGCGCGCGCGAAGACGCTTCGATAGTCTTCCTCGAGGCTCGCATAAACGGCGTCGAACAGTTCCGAGCGCGGGATGACCACGATATCGACACCTGTGTGGCTGTCTGGCTGAGGAGTATGTCTGAATATCTCTCGAATCAGTCGTTTAGCGCGATTTCTTCTGACCGAGTCGCCCAACTTCCGTGACGCGACGATTCCCAGCCGGGTTGTTGGCCCCTGACCGGTCGCGACAATCAGCGTGAAGAACCGGCCCCGGATCCGTTGTCCGCTGTCAAAGACCTTCTGGAACTCCGCGCGACGCCTGAGTCGACGGCCCTTGCCGAAGCGCTGGGACGCCGCATTCAAACTGCGACTCACGTGGGTGGGAGTCACGTGCGTGCGACCAGGCTGGCGGCCGGTTAGGACGAGGAGACCGTCAGACGTTTGCGTCCCTTTGCGCGGCGGCGCTTGAGGACCAGGCGCCCGTTCTTGGTGCTCATGCGCACGAGAAACCCGTGGGTGCGCGCCCTGCGCTGGCGGTTTGGCTGGAACGTACGCTTCATGATCTCAGATCCCCTGCAACGGACGAATGAAGGCGGAGAAACTTAAATAGTAGCGAACCGTGACGGCGAGTGTCAATCAACGCCCGTAGGTAATAGATGGCTTTGTCAGCGTTGAAATCGTGTGCTACAGTCGCCTCCCCTGCGGGACCGTAGGGTCTCCCCCCGAAGTTTTCCACAACTGTGGAAAAAAATGTGGAAAAGCCACGGTTTTCGCCCCGCTCCTTACGCCCGTGGGCGTAGTGACGCGGCTTTCCACAGGGCGAAGGCCGTGGGAACGGCC
The DNA here is from genome assembly GCA_963839705.1 of uncultured Acidobacteriota bacterium. Lineage (GTDB taxonomy): Bacteria > Acidobacteriota > Vicinamibacteria > Vicinamibacterales > 2-12-FULL-66-21 > DATBJJ01. The sequence goes on along the minus strand of CAWIWL010000012.1, from coordinate 994,535 downwards.
TTTTTCGGGGTTCTAGCTGGCTTCGTCGCGTAAACAGCCGGTAACGACAAGGTGTCCCAGGGGCGAAAGTGGCGCAGACGGCCGTTTTGCAGGGGACCGCAGTGGCAAGCACAGGCGCGAACATGACTGGCAGCATCTGGGACATGGTCCTTGCGCGCATCGAAACTAAAGTCAACCAGCACATCTATTCGACCTGGTTCAAACCGACGTCGTTTGTCGCCGACGATGGTCATCTCCTCCGCATCCGAGTTCCGAACGCGCTCTTCAGCAACTGGTTGAACAAGCACTACTCGGTCGTGCTCACTGAAGCGCTCACCGAAGTGAATCGACAGGGATGTCTCGTCTCGTTCGTCACCGAGGAGAGTCAGCCCGAGCGGACGAAGACTGCCGCGTCTGCCAGCTCGATTACCTCGCGGGATCCGGAGCCGGACGAAATCATCGCCGGTCCCCCTGGCAGTCTCGCGCCTCGTTATTCCTTCGACGCCTTCATCGTCGGACCGTCGAATCAGTTTGCACACGCCGCGTGCCGCGCGGTCGCTGAAGCACCATCGCGGTCCTACAATCCGCTGTTCATCTACGGCGGTGTGGGACTCGGCAAGACGCATCTGATGCATGCGATCGGGCACTACGTGCTCACGCATCTCAAGAGCCTCAAACTGACCTACATCTCGTCGGAGCGATTCATGAACGAGATGATCAATGCGGTCAGGTACGACCGGATTCTCGATTTTCGCGAGCGCTACCGGAGCGTCGACGTGCTGCTCGTCGACGACATCCAGTTCATCGCCGGAAAAGAGGGCACGCAGAACGAGTTCTTTCACACCTTCAACGCGCTCTACGATTCGCAAAAACAGATCGTCATCAGCAGCGACTGCCCGCCACACGAAATTCCGTCGCTCGAAGAGCGGCTCCGATCGCGCTTCGAATGGGGCCTCATCGCCGACATCCAGGCGCCTGACCTCGAGACAAAGGTCGCAATTCTCAGAAAAAAGGCCGAAACTGAAGGAATTCCGCTTCCCGACAACGTCGCGATCTACATCGCTGGCAAGATTAAATCGAACATCCGCGAGCTCGAGGGATCGCTGATCCGGCTGATCGCCTACGCCTCGCTGACCGGCCGTGAAATCTCGCTCGGCCTCGCGCAGGACGTTTTGCGCAACGTCCTGCAACACGACGATCGCGCAGTCACGATCGAGATCATCCAGAAGTACGTGTCCGAGTACTACCAGTTGAAGCTTGCCGAACTGAAATCGCGCAACAACTCGAAGTCGGTGGCGCTCCCCCGTCAGGTAGCGATGTATCTCTGCAAGTCGCTGACGAGCGCCTCGCTCCCGGAGATCGGCCGCAGCTTCGGCGGCAAGCATCATTCAACGGTGATTCATTCCATCCGCAAGATCGAAGACCTCCGCAAGACCGACGCGGATTTCAACAGCCACATCAACAACCTGATGGAGTCTTTTCGCTAGCACTGCAGTGGGGTTTGGATGTTTTCCACAGCTCATCAGGTGGGCGGCCTGATGAGGGACTGTGGACGACTCCGGGGGCCGGATGACCTGGGCCCGGACCCGCTTAAAAACCCGCTGCCGGTCCGTAGTCGTATCCACAGCCTAAACGATGGATAAGAAAGGACTAATAGGCTATTTTAATGTTTTGAACAGGACCTTCTTCCTGTTATAATTCTTTGTTCTTTGATCTCCTCTTCAGTAAAGAGATCTACGCGCCGGCCCGGCGCTTTCCCGCGAGGTCACTACCACATGGAATTGGTCGTCCGTAAGACCGATCTGTTGCGCGAACTGCAACTGTTCCAGGGCATCGTTGAACGCAAGAACACGATCCCGATCCTCGCGAACGTGCTACTCGAAGCCAAGGGCGACGAAGTCCGGCTTCTTGCCACCGACCTCGAAGTGGGTCTGCGCAGCCGGTGCGACGCGTCAGTCACGAAAAGCGGATCGCTGACGCTTCCCGCAAAGAAGCTGTACGAAATCATCAAAGCGCTTCCCGAAACGGACGTGCGGATCGAAGAAGACAAGAACGGCGTCAAGGTTGCCGCCGATCGCTTCGATTCGCGGATGCAGACGCTGCCGCGCGAGGACTTTCCGTCGCTGCCCGAGTCGAGTGGCAACTTCAGCGTGAAGTTGTCGCGCGATGTCGTCAAGCAGATGGTGTCGAAGACGCAGTTTGCCATCACGGGCGAGGACACGCGTTACTTTCTCAACGGCGCGCTGTTTATTCTCCGCCCCGATTCGATGACCCTCGTCTCGACCGACGGCCACCGCCTCGCGCTCATCACCGTGCCGCGCGAGAAGACGGAGGGCAAGAAAAGCGAGAAAGACGAGGAACGCGTCATCCTCCCGCGCAAGACACTTCTCGAACTGGGCCGCCTGCTCGGTGAAGGCGACGGCGACATTCAGTACGAGCACGGCGAGAACCACTTGTTCTTCGACATCGGCGGCCGGTTGCTCATCTCGAGGATGATCGACGGACAGTTTCCGGCGTTCGAGCGGGTCATACCGAAGAGCAACGACAAGCGCGTGGAATTCGACCGCGACCGACTCACGAGCGCCGTGCGCCGCGTGGCGCTGCTGTCGAACGAGCGCTCGCGCGCCGTCAAATTCCAGATCGAAAAGGGCAAAGTCGAGATTGCCTCGAGCAGCCCTGAGTTCGGCGAAGCGAAGGAAGTCCTCATCGTCGACTACAACGCCGCGCCGGTGACCATCTGCTTCAACGCGCAGTACGTCATCGACTTTCTCGGCGCGGTCGAGACCGATTCGGTAGCGCTCGAGTTCAAGGACGAGATGAGCCAGGCCGTCATGTCGCCAATCGGCGCGGAAGGCTACACCTACACCTACGTGATCATGCCGATGCGCGTCTGAGATCCCATCCGAATACATGTCTGAATTCGAACCAGAAAAGAACGATCAGCTGCCAGCCGCCGGAGCGGAACAGGCTGTCGAAGGCGTGACGCCTGCCTCGGGCAACGGCAGTAATGGTGCCGGAAGCGCAGGCGCGGATGACTACGGGGCGGACAAGATCAAGGTCCTCGAAGGGCTGGAGGCTGTCCGCAAGCGCCCGGCCATGTACATCGGGTCGACTGGCGCTCCCGGGCTGCATCACCTCGTCTACGAAGTCGTCGACAACTCGATCGACGAGGCGCTCGCGGGCTTCTGTGACCAGGTCAACGTCACGCTGCACATCGACAACTCGGTAACGGTCATCGACAACGGCCGAGGTATTCCTGTCGACCAGCACACCAGCGGCCGTTCAGCGGCCGAGGTCGTCCTGACTGTGCTCCATGCCGGCGGCAAGTTCGACAACGACAGCTACAAGGTATCCGGCGGCCTCCATGGCGTCGGCATCTCCGTCGTCAACGCGCTCTCCGAGATCCTGGACCTCGAGATCTGGAGGAACGGCCAGGTCTACCAGCAGACCTACGAGCGCGGCAATCCGACCGGCAGTCTCGAGGTGACCGGCACGACGAAAAAGCGCGGCACGAAGGTCACCTTCAGGCCCGATGCGCAGATTTTCGAGACGATCGAGTTGAGCTTCGACACGCTGGCGCAACGGCTGCGCGAGCTCGCTTTCCTCAACGGCGGCGTGACGATCAGCATCGACGACGAGCGTGACGGCGGGAAGAGCCACAAGTTCCTGTACGAAGGCGGCATCAACTCGTTCGTCAGCTATCTCAACCAGAACAAGGCCGTCGTCAACGACAAGCCAATCTACATGCACGGCGACAAGGACGGTATCGACGTCGAGATCGCTCTGCAGTGGAACGACGGGTACACGGAAACGGTCTACACCTTCGCCAATAACATCAACACGCACGAAGGGGGCACGCACCTCTCAGGTTTCCGCTCGGCGCTGACGCGGACCATCAACTTCTACGCCGGCAAGAACAACCTGGCGAAAGACCTGAAGGACGCGAGCATCAGCGGTGACGACATCCGCGAAGGGCTGACGGCGGTCATCAGCGTCAAGATTCCGCGGCCGCAGTTCGAAGGCCAGACCAAGACGAAGCTCGGCAACACCGAGGTCAAAGGCATCGTCGAGGCGATCCTCAACGACAAGCTGGGGCGTACCTCGAACAGAATCCCACCGTGGCCAAGCGGGTGATCAGCAAGGCGGTCGACGCCGCGCGGGCCCGCGAGGCGGCGCGCAAGGCGCGCGATCTCGTGCGACGCAAGGGCGCGCTCGACAGCAGCAGCCTGCCGGGCAAGCTCGCCGACTGTCAGGAGCGCGACCCGGCGCTCAGCGAAATCTACATCGTCGAGGGTGAGTCCGCCGGCGGCTCGGCCAAGCAGGGGCGCGACCGCCGCTTCCAGGCGATCCTCCCGATCAAGGGGAAGATTCTCAACGTCGAGAAGGCGCGCTTCGACAAGATGCTCAGCAGCGACGAGATCAAGACGATGATCGCGGCGCTCGGGTGCGGTATTGGCAGCGAGGATTTCGATCCCGACAAGGCACGCTATCACCGCATCATCATCATGACGGACGCGGACGTGGACGGGTCGCACATCCGCACGCTGCTGCTGACGTTCTTCTATCGTCAGATGCGCGCGCTCGTCGAGCGCGGCTACATCTACATCGCCCAGCCCCCGCTCTTCCGCGCCAAACGCGGCCGCAGTGAGGTGTTCATCCGCGACGAACGCGCGCTCGAAAGCTGGCTGATCAAACGCGCCGTGGAGTCCCGCGTGGTCGTGCTGCCGGATGGCGCCGAGATGAGTGGCGAACAGCTCGAGCATCGGCTGGAGAAGCTGGACGCGTTCAGGAAGTACCTGCGGATTGTCGAGCGGCGCGGGCCGTCGAAGGACGTGATACTCGGCGTGCTCGAGCGCGATACCAGGGACAAGGCCTTTTTCACGGACCGGGACCGGGTGGAGGCGCTGGCGCAGTCGCTGACCACACCGTCACGAACGGTGACGGTGCAGCCGGACGAAGAGCATCAGGCGTTCGCGCTGGCGATCGAGGATCGCAGCGGCGGCTATCCGCGCCACCACCGGGTCGATCAGGACTTCGTCACGACTGGCGAGTTCCGCACGCTGTCGGCGAGCTACCAGGACGTCAAGGACATCCGCGGCCCGATGATCGTCAAGACGACGGCCGCCGCGCCAGTCGAAGAGACCGAACCGATCGAGGACGGTAAAGCGAGCGCCAACGAGACGTCGATTGGCGGTGCACCGCTCGACGAGGCGACCAGGCTCGCCGCCGAGCCCAGGGATCCCGACGGCGCGGCAGGCGCGCGCCAGGCAAAAGGCGGGAAGGACGCCGATGTCCGGATCGAGTCAATCGACGAGCTGGTCGAGTTCTTCACCGCGGCTGGCAAGAAGGGCGTGGCGATCAATCGCTACAAGGGTCTGGGCGAGATGAACCCGGACACGCTCTGGGAAACGACGATGAAGCCCGAGACACGGACGCTCGCGCAGGTCCGCGCCGAGGATCCCATGGAAGCCGATCTGATGTTCACCACTCTGATGGGAGACCAGGTCGAGCCGCGCCGCAAGTTCATCGAAGACAACGCGCTGGATGTGAAGAATCTGGATATTTAGATCCGCGGCACCCGTAGCGCGCAACTTCAGTTGCGCGTCGGAGGCGTGACGCCGAACTGAAGTTCGGCGCTACGGGCGTCGTTGAGTCACCATACGAATGACCGACATCTCGCTGAACAAGTTCCCCGTCAACATCGAAGACGAGATGAAGCGCTCGTACATGGATTACGCGATGAGCGTGATCATCGGGCGGGCGCTGCCTGACGTACGTGATGGCCTGAAGCCGGCGCACCGGCGTGTGCTCTACGCCATGCGTCAGATGGGGCTTGCCTCGAACCGCCCGTACCGCAAGTGCGCCAAGGTTATCGGCGAAGTCATCGGCAACTACCATCCGCACGGCGACGTGCCGGCCTACGACACGCTGGTACGGCTGGCGCAGGACTTCAACATGCGCTACGTCCTGGTCGACGGCCAGGGCAATTTCGGCTCTGTCGACGGCGACCCGCCCGCGGCCTACCGCTACACGGAAGCACGTCTCGAGGCGCTGGCCGAAGAGATGATGGGGGACCTCGAGAAGGAGACCGTCGACTTCGTCCCGAATTTCGACGAGACGACGGAAGAGCCGACGGTCCTGCCGACGACCTATCCGAACCTGCTGGTCAACGGCTCCGCCGGCATCGCCGTCGGCATGGCTACGAACATCCCGCCGCACAACATGCGGGAAGTCATCGACGGCGTTATCGCCCTGATGGAACATCGCGGCCAGTCCCGCGAGGCCCGCCTCAAGGCCGTCCTCAAGACGATTCCCGGACCGGATTTTCCGACCGGCGGCTTCATCGTCGGGCGTCACGGCATCTTCAACGCCTACACCACCGGCCGCGGCTCGATCACGCTCCGGGCCAAGGCCACGACCGAGGAGTCGAAAAAGGGCGACAAGATCGCCATCGTCGTCAGCGAGATTCCCTACCAGGTCAACAAGAAACGGCTGCTCGAGAACATCGCCGAGCTCGTCCGCGAGAAAGTGATCGAAGGCATCTCCGATCTGCGCGACGAATCCGACCGCGACGGCATGCGGATCGTGATCGAGCTGAAGCGCGGCGAGGTGCCCGAGGTGGTTCTCAACAACCTCTACAAGCACACGCAGCTGCAGACCACCTTCGGGATCATCATGCTGGCGATTGTCGGCGGCCGCCCGCGCGTGCTGCCGCTTGTCGACATCATCGAGCACTTTCTCGAGTTTCGCCGAGAGGTGGTCAGGCGGCGGACCGAATTCGAGCTGCGCAAGGCGGAGGCGCGCGCGCACATCCTCGAAGGACTCAAGATCGCCCTCGACCATCTCGACGAAGTCATCAAGCTCATACGAGGATCGAAGAACCCGGCCGAAGCGCGCGAAGGCTTGATGACCCAGTTCAGGCTCTCGCAGCTGCAGTCGCAGGCGATCCTGGACATGCAACTGCAGCGGCTCACCGGCCTCGAGCGGCAGAAGGTCGTCGACGAGCTCGCCGAGCTGTTGAAGGTCATCGAGCGGCTGCGCGCGATCCTGTCGAGCGACGAGCTCCTGATGGCCGTCGTCCTCAACGAGCTGAAGGCCGTTCGCGATAACTACTCCGACGAGCGACGGACGGTCATCGTCGAGGAAAGCGGCGAGTTCCGGATCGAGGATCTGATTGCCGACGAGGACATGGCGATCACGGTCACCAACACCGGCTACGTCAAGCGGACGCCGATCTCCACCTATCGCATGCAGCGCCGCGGCGGCAAGGGCCGCATCGGCATGCGCACGCGCGAGGAAGATTTCGTCAGCCACCTCTTCGTCGCGTCCGCGCACTCCTACATCATGATCTTCTCCGACCGGGGCCGGGCCTACTGGCTCCGGGTGCACGAGATTCCCGATGTCGGTCCTGGCGGCAAGGGCAAGGCCATCGCCAACCTCGTGTCGATGGAAGAGGGTGAGAAGATCGCGGCCCTGCTGGCCATCAAGGAATGGCCGGCCGAGGAGAATCAGCAGTTCGTCGTCATGGGCACGCGGAAGGGCATCGTCAAGAAGACCGATCTGACCGCGTTCAGTAACCCCCGCGCCGGCGGGATCATCGCGATGGGAGTCGAGGACGGCGACTCGGTCATCGCCGTCGAGACGACCGACGGCAACGAACAGGTCTTCATCGGCACGCGGGATGGCATGGCCATCCGCTTCGACGAGACCGACGTGCGTCCCATGGGCCGGACGGCCTACGGTGTCCGCGGCATCACGCTCAGGGAGACCGACGAAGTCGTTGCCATGGAAGTCGTCCGCGAGGGCGGGACCATGCTCACGGTGACCCAGAATGGCTTCGGCAAGCGCACCGATCTCGAGGAATACCGCAAGCAGTCGCGCGGCGGCGTCGGGATCATCAACATCCAGACAAGCGACCGCAACGGCAAGGTCGTCGGGATCGCCTACGTGCACGACGACGACGAGTTGATGCTGATCAGCCAGCAGGGAATGATCCTGCGCATGGTTGCCAAGGACGCTCGCGCCATCGGACGGGCGACCCAGGGTGTCCGCCTGCTGGGCGTCGAGGAAGGCGATCAGGTGGTGTCGGTGGCGCGGCTCGCCGAGCGCGAGGGCGAAGAGAACGGCGTTGCCGAATCACCGGAGGCACCGCCCGCGCCAGAAACGCCAGATCAATAGACGCCCGTAGCGCCGAACTTTCGTTCGGCGTCAGCGCAGTGACATCGACGCCCGTAGCGCGCAACTTTCGTTGCGCGTCGGAGTCGAGTCGCTGACGGCCGAACTAAAGTTCGGCGCGCTACGGGCGTCGATGTCAGTGCGCCTACGCCGGCTCGAGCTTCGCGTATTTCGAGAGCAGCTTCTTCACGCCGACCGTGAGGAACCGAACGGTGACCTTCAGGTCGTCGTTGTGCTCTTCGACGGCCGTCACGGTCCCGACCCCGAACTGCTGGTGGCGCACGCGCATGCCGGTGCGCAGGCCCATCCCGGACTGGTCCTCGTTCTCGTAGGCGTAGGACGGTTCCGTTTCCCTCGCCCTGCCGCGGCCCTTTCGCGCGTACGGGTTCGTGCGCAGCTCGTAGTGGCTGTGGCTGAACGCGCTCTGGTACGCCGCGTTCCACGCCGGCGCGATGCGCTCGACGAGCTCGGCCGGGATCTCCTCGAGGAAGCGTGATGGCTGGGTCGACTGGTATTCCCCGAACACCCGGCGACGGGCCGCGCTCGTGAGCACCAGGTTCGATTGCGCCCTGGTCATCCCGACGTAGCAGAGGCGGCGCTCTTCCTCAAGCTCCTCTTCATCTTCGCCGGCGCGCGAGTGCGGGAAGAGACCCTCCTCGAGCCCCGCAATCACGACGACCGGGAACTCCAGCCCTTTGGCCGCATGCATCGTCATCAGCCAGACACGGGCCTCACGATTGCCGGATTCCTCGTCGGCTTCGGACAGGAGCGAGAGCCGATCGACAAATCCTCCGAGCGACGCCTCGGGCTCGCGGGTCTCGTAGTCGCGCGCCGCCGACACAAGCTCCATCAAGTTCTCGAGGCGCTCGTTGGCCTCCTCGCTGTTTTCGTCGCGCAGCGCCTTGAGGTACCCGGTCTGGTCGAGCATCTTGCCGAGGACGATCGAGACGGGTTCCTGTCGCGCGACCGTAGCGAGGCCGGCGATGAGGTCGCGAAACACCCGGAGCGAAGAGACCGCCCGGTTCGGCAGCTTCCCATCCTCCACGGCGTAGACGAGCTTGGCCCAGAGCGAACGCGCAGACGTGATTTCCCGCAGGCCCGCGGCGAGCAGCGGCGGCGCATCGGCGTGCACGGACTCTGGGTCGATGGCCTGCAGGCCGTCCATCACGCCCTTGCCGACGCCGCGAGCCGGCACGTTCACGACGCGCCGCAGGCTGACGTCGTCGTGCGGGTTGATGATCAGCTTGAGGTAGGCGAGCGAATCCTTGATCTCCTTGCGCTCGTAGAACCGCACGCCGCCGATGATCTTGTAGGGGATGGCCTCGCGCATGAGCGAGTCTTCAATCGCCCGCGATTGCGCGTTGATTCGGTACAGGACGGCGACCATGCTGTCGACGTTGACGTCCTCAGAGCGCGCCTGCTTGACCGTGCGCACGATGAAGTCGGCCTCCTCGAGCTCGTCGTTGCCTCGGTAGGAGACGATGCGCGCGCCGCCCTGGCGGTCGGTCCAGAGCCGTTTGTCCTTGCGGTTGCGGTTCTGCCGGATGACCGCGCTCGCCGCGTCGAGGATGACCTGGGTGGAGCGGTAGTTCTGCTCCAGCCGGACGGTCGCGGCCTCGGGAAAGTCAGTCTCGAAGTCGAGGATATTGCGAAGGTCGGCGCCGCGCCACTTGTAGATCGACTGATCGGGATCGCCGACGACCGCCAGGTTGCGGTGAATTTCGGCGAGCCGGCGAATCAGCATGTACTGCGGCCGATTCGTATCCTGATACTCGTCGATCATGACGTAGCGGAACTTGTGGGAGTAGAACTGCCGCGCCTGCTCGGAAGTCTCGAAGAGCTCCACCGTCTTGAGGAGGAGGTCGTCGAAGTCGAGCGCGTTGCTGTCGCGAAGCGAGATCACGTAGCGCTCGAAGATTTTCGCGATCTGCTCGTCGCGGATGTTGTAGGTGCCGCGCAGCGAGTCGGGCCCTTCCATGCGGTTGCGCAGGTGGCTGATGCGCGACAGCGCTTGTCGCGGCGGCACGAACTTGTCATCGATGCCGAGCTCCTTCTGGATCTGCTTGACGAGCGCGACCTGATCCGAGGAGTCGTAGATGACGAACTCGCGCGACAGGCCGATCTTGGGTGCCTCGCGCCGCAGCAGTCGTGCGCAGAGCGCATGAAAGGTCGAGAGCCAGACGCCCTTCGAGTCCCCGCCAATCAAGGCCTCGACCCGCTCGCGCATTTCTCCGGCGGCCTTGTTGGTGAAGGTCACCGCCAGCACTTGATCCGGCTCCGCGTGACCATCACCAATGAGGTACGCGATGCGATAGGTGATCACGCGCGTCTTGCCTGAGCCCGCGCCGGCGAGGATCAAGAGCGGACCGTCGCGATGGAGCACGGCCTCGCGTTGTTCGGGATTCAGTTTGTTGAGGAAGTCCATTTGTGGGGGGACTGTTGTCATTATAGCCGTCGGATCGGGACTCGGGGCTCGGGATTCGGGGCTCGCGCTACGCTCCGAGCAACCACAGCGCTCCCGCTGATGCCGCGGCAGATACGAAGCCGATACAAGCCAGCGTCGCTCGGTCGACACGTCGCTTGAGCGCTCGCTCCAGACCGTGGAGCAACTGACCCGCGCGCACGATCTCTCCGACTGCTGTCGCCAGACTGCTCTCTTCAATCAGGTTCAGGCACAGGACAAGTTCGAGTTGCGTGTCAAGCTCGGCGAGCGAGCCCAGCGCTATTCGGACGTGTCGCAGGTATGTCCTGTCCCCGTGATGCGCGTGGCCCTCGGCCACATTGCTCGGTACCGAGGTTGCCGACTTTCGGATCTGCGAGCCGAGCTCAAACCGTTGGGCAGAAGGCAACAACCCTGCGAGATGATGAGCGGTGACCGCAAGATCCATCGCCGCCTGCCAGGCGTCAAGGTCCCGAAAGCTGACTATCTTGAGTGATCCCAAGGCGTTTCACTTTCTGCGCGATCCACAAGACTCGACCCGCGCTGTTTCTGCACCGCATCAGCGTAAGTGGTTGCATCCGTGTGCGTGTCGATCCGGATGAGGCAAGAATCGCTCCCGAGCCCCGAGCCCCGAGCCCCGAGCCCCGAGCCCCGAGCCCCGAGCCCCGAGCCCCGAGCCCCGAGCCCCGAGCCGCCAGCCAGCGAGCCGCGAGAGCGAGCCTGATGTACCATCAACCCAGCAATGTCCATGACCCTCCTCGAGAAAGTCTGGAACGCCCATACCGTCCGGAAGCTCCCGAACGGGCAGACGCAGCTCTTCGTCGGCCTGCATCTGGTGCATGAAGTCACGACGCCGCAGGCGTTCGACATGCTGCGGGCGCGCGGGTGGAAGGTTCGCTTTCCGAACCGGACGATTGCGACGGTCGATCACATCGTGCCGACGCGCGATCAGCGACGGCCTTTCCTGGACGTCATGGCCGAGGACATGCTCTCGGCGCTCGAACGCAATTGCCGCGGGGCGGGCATTCCGCTCCTCGATCTCAGCAGCGGATCGCAGGGGATCGTCCACGTCATCGGCCCGGAGCTCGGACTCACGCAGCCGGGCATGACGATCGCGTGCGGCGACAGCCACACCTCGACGCACGGCGCGTTTGGCGCCGTGGCCTTCGGCATCGGTACGTCACAGGTTCGGGACGTGCTGGCCTCGCAGTGCCTGGCGCTCGAGCCCCTCAGGGTGAGGCGCATCGATGTGTCCGGAACACTGGCGCCGGGCGTCTACGCGAAGGACATCATCCTCGAAATCATCCGCCGACTGGGCGTGAACGGCGGCGTGGGCTACGCCTACGAATATGCCGGCGACACCATCGATCGACTGTCGATGGACGAGCGGATGACGATCTGCAACATGTCGATCGAAGGCGGCGCCCGCGTCGGCTATGTGAACCCTGACCAGACGACCTTCGACTATCTGCGTGGCCGGCGGTTCGCGCCCGAGGGAGACGCATTCGATCAGGCAGTCACCTGGTGGCGGAGCATGGCGTCGGACGCCGGCGCTCGCTACGACGATACGGTGCGCCTCGACGCTGGCGCCATCAGGCCCACGGTCACGTGGGGGATCAACCCCGGCCAGTCGGTCTACGTCGACGAGCGCCTGCCGCGCCCGTCCGATCTCGAGCCGGCCGCCCGGGCCTCGCTCGCTGAAGCGCTCGATTTCATGGGCTTCCAGGGCGGCGATCCCATCAAGGGAACGCGCATCGACGTCGCGTTCGTCGGTTCGTGCACCAACGCCCGCCTGTCGGACTTACGCGAAGCGGCCCGCGTGGTCCGCGGGCACCACGTCGCGCCGCACGTCAAGGCCCTGGTCGTGCCGGGCTCGCAAGGCGTTCGCGCCGCCGCGGAACGCGAAGGCCTCGACCGCGTCTTCACAGAGGCGGGCTTCGACTGGAGAAACGCCGGCTGCTCCATGTGCCTCGCCATGAACCAGGATCGCCTTGAGGGACGCGAGGTGTGCGCGTCGTCGTCGAACCGGAACTTCAAGGGCCGGCAGGGAAGTCCGACCGGCCGCACGCTCCTCATGAGCCCGGCGATGGTTGCCGCGGCGGCGATCGCCGGCGAAGTCGTGGACGTCAGGGAGATGACCGGTGGCCATTGAGATCATTCGCGAGGTGAGCGGCCCGGCGCTACCGCTGCCGGGCGACAACATCGATACCGATCGCATCATCCCGGCGCGGTTTCTCAAGTCGATTTCGTTCGAGGGACTCGAACAGCACCTCTTCGAGGACGATCGCGCGCAGGTCGACGGACAGGGGGGCGAGCGCCACCCGTTTTCGGATCCGCGCTACGACGCCGCGACGATCCTCATCGTCAACGCGAACTTCGGCTGCGGGTCCTCGCGCGAGCACGCACCACAGGCGATCCGTCGCCGCGGGATCCGCGCCATCGTCGGCGAATCGTTTTCGGAGATCTTCTTCGGCAACTCGGTCGCGCTCGGCCTGCCATGCGTGACGGCGGTGCCGGAAGCGGTCGATACACTGATCCAGATGGTGACTCGCGATCCGGCGTTGGAGGTCACCGTCAACCTGGCCGACCTTCAGGTGACGGCGGGAACTTACCGCTTCACCATCGACATGCCTGCCGCGGCACGGGACGGATTCCTCGACGGCAGCTGGGATGCCACTGGTCTGCTATTGGATCGGTACGAGGAAGTCGAGGCCGTTGCGGCACGCCTGCCTTACGTGGGGAGATAGCGGAGAACACGGAGGCTTCGGAGAAGCTCACCACAGAGTAAGCGGAGTTAGCAGAGATCCCGACAGGCAGTTCCTCCGCTTACTTTGTGTCCTCTGTGGTGAATACTTCTCCGTTGGCTCGGCGTCCTCCGCTAACTCGCCTCAGCGGAGGTCGCCGAGGTCCGCACGATGTCAAGGAAGGCTTCGGCCGCATGCGACTGTTCGCCCCGCCTAAAGACGAGACGGACCTGGCGGCGGGCGCTCAGGCCGGGCACTTTGAGCGCGACCAGCGTCCCGTTGGCGATCTCGTTGAGCGCGCACCGCCGCGGCAGTACGGCGACGCCCATGCCCATTTCGACCGCGCGCTTGATGCCGTCGAGGCTGGGCAAGGCGACCTGGATGTTGATCGGCGTGTGGCGGCGCTCGTAGGCGCGGAGCACGCGCTCGCGCGTGGGCGACGGATCGTTGTGCGCGATGACGGTTTGCTGACCGACCTCCTCGATCGTGGCGCGACGCCGCCCGGCGAGGGGATGCTTCGGGTGCGCCAGCATGACCAACTCGTCGCCGCCGAGCGAGAGCGACTGAAGGCCACGGTCGGCTGGCTGAAACGTCAGGACGCCGAAGTCGAGGCTGCGATTGAGGACCTCTGTCGCGATCGCCCGCGACCGCACGCGCCGAACTTCGACGAGCGCTTGCGGGTGGGCCTTGGCGAACCGATCGAGGAATGGAAGCAGCGTGTGCACGGCCGCTTCGTTGGCGCCGACGATCACTCGGCCCCGGCGAACCTGCTGCAGTTCGCGCACGGCAATCTCGGCGTCCGCCGCCAGCGTCAGCAGCCGGCCGGCGTACTCCTGGAGCAGACGCCCCGCCTCGGTCAAGGCGCCGTTGCGGACCGACCGATCGAAGAGCCGATCGCCAAGCTCTTCCTCGAGTCTGCGGATCGCCTGGCTCACGGCTGGCTGCGTGCGATGCAGCTTCTTGGCGGCGACCGAGAAGCTGCGCTCAGCCGCAACGGTCACAAACGTGCCCAAATCTTGCAGTTGCACCGACAAATTATAACCTGGCGTTATTTAAATCAAACAAGTATAAATTGGACAGCAGGCTGGAGCCAGGGTTACAAGGGTACTGGGTGCCTCCAACTATGACGACGACGAACCGGCTGACGATCTTCGATACGACCCTGCGCGACGGTGAGCAAGCCCCCGGTTTCTCGCTGCGGATCGACGAGAAGCTGAAGATGGCGCAGCAGCTGTCGTCGCTCGGCGTCGACATCATCGAGGCTGGCTTCCCCATCACGTCGGAGGCCGACGCGGAGGCCGTCCGTCTCGTGTCGACAAACGTGCAGGGTCCCGTCATCGCCGCGCTTGCGCGTTGTCATCCGGCGGATATCGATCGGGCGGGCTGGGCGCTCTCGCCGGCGCCGCGACGCCGCATCCATACGTTCATCGCGACGTCGGATCTGCACCTCGAGCGCAAGCTCCGCATGTCGAAGGAGACGTGCCTCGAGGCCGCTGTCGCCGCGGTGCGGCAGGCGCGGCAGTACACCGACGACGTCCAGTTCTCGGCGGAGGACGCGACGCGCAGCGACCTGGAGTTCCTCTGCCGCGTCGTCGAAGCCGTGATCGACGCCGGTTGTACGACCGTCAATCTGCCCGACACCGTCGGCTTCGCGGTCCCGCACGAGATCAGCGCCTTCTTCACCGCCATTCTGACCCGCGTGCCCAACGCGAGCCGCGCCACGTTCAGCACGCACTGCCACGATGACCTCGGCCTTGCCGTGGCGAACACGCTGGCGGCGGTCACCGCCGGCGCGCGGCAAGTCGAGTGCACGATCAACGGCGTCGGCGAACGCGCCGGGAACGCGTCGCTCGAAGAGATCGTGATGGTGACGCGCGTGCGGGCCGACAGCCTGCCCTACGACACGGCGGTCAACACACGGGAGATCTTCCCCACCAGCCAGATGTTGAGCACGCTGACTGGCGAGAACGTCCAGGCCAACAAGGCCATCGTCGGACGCAATGCCTTCGCGCATGAGGCGGGCATTCATCAGGACGGCATGCTCAAGGATCGTCGGACCTACGAGATCATGCGGCCCGAAGACGTCGGCGTGCCGCAGGCGACGCTCGTCCTCGGCAAGCACTCGGGTCGCCACGCGGTGCAACGCCGCTGCGAGCAACTCGGCGTGACGCTCGACCGTCAGGAACTCGATCAGGTCTACCGAGCGGTCATCACCCACGCGGATCGGGAGAAAACGGTGAGCGACCGCGATCTGTCGGCGATCGTCGCGCGCATCCGGGGCGACGTCAAACGTCCGGCGGCAGCGTCGGTCGGGCACGACTTCTCGACGACTCCCGCCGAGAGTGGCTACGGCCACGGCGTCTAGTAGGGACGCCCGTAGCGCGGATCTTCAGATCCGCGTCACCGCCGCTGACGCGCAACTAAAGTTGCGCGCTACAGGCGTCCCTGATCCGTGGATCCCCTTTACCGAATCCCAATGAACGCAGTCATCCTACTTCTTTCAGGCGACGGCATCGGACCAGAGGTTGTCGCGGGCGCTGCCAAAGTGCTGGACGCTGTCGCGGCACGATTCGGTCATTCCTTCGAGTTGCCCGAGGCAATCATCGGCGCCGCAGCGCTCAGGCGCGAGCTGCCGCCGCTGCCGGACGCGACGCTCGCCGCGGCCCGGGCCGCTGACGCCATCCTCCTCGGTGCTGTGGGCGATCCGGCCTTCGATCGCGGCCCCTCGTCGGGTAGGCCCGAAGCGGCGCTGCTCGGTATTCGAAAAGCGCTCGGACTCTATGCGAATCTGCGCCCGGCCAGGGTATGGCCAAGTCTCGAAACGGCCGGGCCGCTCAAGCCAGAGGTTCTGGCGGGCACCGACATGCTCGTCGTCCGCGAACTGACGGGCGGGCTCTACTACGGCGAGCCACGGGGGATCGAGGCTGACGGCAGTTCCGCGCACAACACGATGCGCTATTCGCGGCACGAGATCGAGCGCATCGCCAGGCACGCGTTCGACGCCGCTCGTCTTCGCCGGCGTCACGTCACATCGGTCGACAAGGCCAACGTGCTCGAAACGTCACGTCTGTGGCGGACGGTCGTCACCGAGGTGGGCGCCGCGTATCCGGACGTCAAGCTCGATCACATGCTGGTGGACAGCTGCGCGATGCGCATCGCGCTCGCGCCGTCCAGCTTCGACGTCATCGTGACCGAGAACATGTTTGGCGACATCCTCTCGGACGAGGCCGGCGCCATCGTCGGCTCGCTGGGGCTGCTGCCGTCGGCGAGCCTCGGCGCGGGAACGGGGTTGTTCGAACCGGTGCACGGATCGGCGCCGGACATCGCCGGAAAGGACCTGGCCAATCCGATCGGCGCAATCGCCTCCGCGGCGATGCTCCTCCGTCACGCGTTGAAGCTTGAAACTGAGGCGCGGGCCGTCGAGGCGGCGATCGAAGAGGTCCTTGTGAGCGGGCTGAAGACGGCGGATCTCGCCGGCTCAGGAGCATCCGTAGGGACGAAGCAGATGGCCGAGAGCATTGCGGCCGTCATCGGGAAAAGCTAGTCGATTCACTGTCACGTACCATTGCTGGCTTTCCTTCGCGGTCATCGCGGTCTTCGTGCGCATCGCGACGAGCGCCCGTCGCAGCCTCAGAGAGGCACTCGCGCTTAGCGCTATTCGACCGTGACGCTCTTGGCGAGATTCCGGGGCTGGTCGACATCGCAGCCGCGGCGGACGGCGATGTGGTACGCCAGTAGCTGGAGCGGTACGACCAGGAGCACCGGTGTCAGCAGGGGATGCGAGTCTGGCACGGTGATCAGGAAGTCCTGAGCGGGATCCAGCAGTTCGCGGATGCCATGGCCGCCGTCGCGAACCTCGGTGGTCAGCGCGATGACCGAGCCGCCGCGTGCCTTGGCCTCCTGCACGTTCCCAATCATCTTTTCGAAGACGTGGTCGTGCGGCGCAAGCGTGACGACCGGTAACTGCTCGTCGATGAGCGCGATCGGCCCGTGTTTCATCTCGCCCGCGGGGTAGCCCTCGGCATGGATGTAGGAAATTTCCTTGAGCTTGAGCGCGCCCTCGAGGGCGATCGGATAGTTGATGCCGCGCCCGAGATAGAGGAAGTCGCTGCGCTGGTAGAAGCGCTTCGCGATGTCCTCGGTTACGGGCTCGCACTTGAGCGCCTGTTCGATGAGCAACGGCAGCTGGGTCAGCGCCTCGAGGTGGGGTCGCGCTGCGTCGGCCGTCAGCGTGCCTCGAATCTGCCCCAGGTACACGGCCAGAAGATGCAGCGCGACGATCTGCGTCGTGAACGCCTTGGTCGACGCGACGCCGATTTCGGGCCCTGCGTGCGTGTAGACCGTGCCGTCGGTCTCGCGCGTCGCCATGCTGCCGACGACGTTGCAGATCGAGATGCTCCGGGCGCCCTTTTTCTTGGCTTCGCGAAGCGCTGCGAGTGTGTCGGCGGTCTCGCCTGACTGGGTGATGACGATCGCGAGTGTGTTCTTCGACACGATCGGATCGCGATAGCGATACTCCGAACCGTAGTCCACCTCGACCGGGACGCGCGCGAGCGACTCGATCATGAACTTCCCGACGAGGGCGGAATGCCATGAGGTCCCGCAGGCGAGGATGACGACGCGCTCGACGTGGCGCAGCACCTCGTCGGGGATCTCGATCTCCTGCAGGAAGACCTGGCCGCTCTCGACCGACGCCCGCCCGAGCACCGTTTCCTTCACCGCCCAGGGCTGCTCGAAGATCTCCTTGAGCATGAAGTGCTTGTAGCCGGCCTTTTCCGCCATGACCGGATCCCACGAAACACGTGTGCTCTTCTTCGATACGGCCCGCCCCGAATAGTCCGTGAACTCCACGCCGCCGGGAGTGATGACGGCCATCTCCTCGTCGCCGAGGAAGACCACGTCGCGGGTGTGGTTCAGAACCGCCGGGATGTCTGAGGCGACGAAATACTCGTTCTCGCCCAGACCGACGACGATCGGCGGCCCATTGCGGACGGTCACAATCTTGTTCGGATCGTCGGCCGAGATCAGCACGAGCGCGAAGAGCCCGCGCAGGTACAGCAGCGCCCGCCGCACCGCGTTCTCGAGCCCATCGTGTTTGCCGCCGCTCGCCTTGCTCGCCGCTTGCTGCATCTCTCGCTCGACGAGGTGGGCGACAATCTCGGTGTCGGTCTCGGTGACGAAGCGGTGGCCCTCCTTCTGCAGCTGCCGCTTGAGATCCAGGTAGTTCTCGATGATGCCGTTGTGCACGACCACGATCTGGCCTGTGCAGTCGCGGTGGGGGTGCGCGTTTTCCTCGGTCGGCCGGCCGTGCGTGGCCCATCGCGTATGGCCGATGCCGTACTCGCCCCCGAGCGGCTGCTCGCCAGAATCGAGCGGATTCACCGCCAGGACCTCTTCGAGGCGGGAGAGTTTCCCCGCGCTGCGCCGCAATTCAATCGTGCCGTTGCGCACGACCGCGACGCCGGCCGAGTCGTAGCCGCGATACTCGAGGCGTCGCAAGCCTTCAATGAGAATGGGAAGGACGTTCTGGCCGCCGATGTATCCGATGATTCCGCACATATATGTCAGTCAGTCGATCAGTCTCGAGTCGTCAGTCGCGCTTGCGCTTGGCGCGAGCGATCCAGCCCGGCTTGTTCACCTGCCTGCTTCGCGCGATGGCCAGCGACTCGGGCGGCACGTCTTCGGTGATCGACGAACCGGCGGCGACGTAGGCGCTCTTCCCGACCCGGACGGGCGCGATGAGCTGACTGTCGGAGCCGATGAACGCGCCATCCTCGATGACCGTCCGGTGCTTGGACACGCCGTCGTAGTTGCAGGTGATCGTGCCGGCGCCGACGTTCACCTTCTCGCCGATCGTCGCGTCGCCGAGATACGCGAGGTGATTCGCCTTCGACCCGCGGCCGAGTGTCGTGTTCTTGAGCTCGACAAAGTTTCCGACGTGGGCGTTCTCTTCCACCTTCGATGCCGGCCTGAGCTGGGCGAATGGTCCCACGATGGCGCCGCTCTCGACGGCCGCCTGGCGGATCACGCAGAAGTTGTTGATGACGACGCGATCGCCGATGGTCGAGTCGATGATGCGGACGCCGGAGTGAATCTCGCAGCCCGACCCCACCCGGGTCTGGCCCTCGAGATACACGCCGGGGTGAAGCACGGTATCGGGCCCGACGACGACGTCGGCCCCGACCCACGTCGTGGCCGGATCGACGATGGTGACGCCCGATGCCATCAGCTCATCGTTCTTCCGATCTCTCAGGATTGCCGACACTTCCGCCAGCTCCTTCCGGCTGTTCACGCCCAGGATTTCCCGGGGATCTGGCAGGCTGACGGTCTCCACCGGCAGCCCCTGGGCGCGGAAAACTCTGACCAAGTCAGGAAGATAGTGCTCCCCCTGAGCGTTCGAGGACCCGACCTGCCGAAGGGCACCGAACAGCGACGCGAGGTCGAAAGCATAGACCCCGCTGTTGATCTCGGTGATGGCGCGCTCCTCGGCAGACGCGTCCTTGTGCTCGACGATCGCAGAAATCGAGCCACCTTTTCGAACGATTCGGCCATAGCCGTCCGGGCGAGCCACCGTCGAGGTCAAGACCGTGGCCGCCGCCCGGGTTTTCGCATGGTGGCTGAGGAGCGCGCTCACGGTCTCTGCGCGCAGTAAGGGCACGTCCCCTGACAACAGGAGAACAGTCCCGGTCTTTCCCTCCAGATGCGGCTCCGCCTGCAGCAGCGCGTGCCCGGTTCCGAGCTGCGGCTCCTGCAGGGCAAGCCGAATTCCGGGCTTCTGTTCCAGGTGAGTTCGTAATTGTTCGGTCTGATGACCAACAACAACCACCACGGTTGCCGGACTCAGCGACTCCGCCGAGGCCATTACGTGGTCGATGAGCGCCCGGCCGGCGGCCTGATGCAAAACTTTGGGCAGCGCGGACTTCATCCGCGTTCCTTTGCCAGCTGCCAAGACAACGATGTGGAGGTCTGGCGGGCCGAATTGGGCAGGCATTGCCTGAACCGTGCTCAGCGGCGAGCCTTGACGCGACGACGAAGAGAAGCGTCAGACGCGTCGAGCGCCTGATGAAACGACTCGAGCTCGTGGAGAACCCTCAAGTCCGGATCTTGTAGTGCAACAGACCTATTTTCTGGGTTCAGCGCGATCGCCTGGCGCAAATGCACCAGCGCGAGCGACGTGTCACCCTTGTCAACTAGGGTAACAGCCATAATATAGTGCGCGTGGTCGCTGTCAGGCGCCTTCTCCAAGGCCCGGTTCAGTTGTCCGAGGGCGCCTTCCACATCACCCGCGTTCAGCGCGACGGTTGCTGCATAGACGCATTCTGAAGGCGTCTGGGGTCCCGAGGGCCGTCGTGCGGTCTCGCGCTCGCACACCTGCAAATAGAGCTTCGCCCGCTCAACCAGCTCGCGTTCGCCAGGATATGTCTGAATGACGCCACGCAGGCTGTCGGCGGCGGCCTGGAAGTCGTGACGCTGAAGGGCTCGAACGCCGGTCTCATACACGGCCAGGGCCTCGTAGAACGCCGGCCGGCGCGGTGGTGGCGGAGGTGCCGGCGCCTCTTTGGCTGCGGGCACGTTCGGGGCAAGACCCTTCGTGAGCGCCTTCGGCTTAGCCGGCGCCTTCGCCTTGCCGGCCGTTTTGACCCGAGTCGGCGGTAGTCGATTGGTTTTCGGTGACGGCTTCGACGTGCGTGCGCCCTTCGAAAGCGTCAACGCTTTCGATCCCTTGGAGGATTTTGGCGCTCTCGAGCCTGATCTTCTCGCTGCCGGTCGGGCTGGCGACCGGCTCGCTGCCGCGCGTTGCTGTTTCGGCATGCAGTGCTGGCCGGCCTCCTTGGCCCATGACAGTAGCAAACGGTCACCGACGGGTCAAGCGACCCCTGCTGTACTCCAGGTGAAGTACTGTTAAGGGCGTCCAACCAACTGCCGACCCTCCTCGATAAGCGAGTACACCTTCCTTGCGCCAAGCCCGTATTTGAGCGCCAGCTGTTTGATCGCTGCACGCCGAGTCCCACGGTCTATTTCTATCAATTGACCAAATTCACGATAAAGTGCTGTTGCAGAAGGTAAATCAGGATATTTCTCGACCGTTTCAGCCGGGGCCACAACCAAGGTGTACTCACCCCGACCCTCGTTGGTGGCGGCTAGGTGCTGAGATATTGGTCTAACAACCAATTCTTCGTGTGCCTTGGTCAGCTCCCGCCCCAGAGCCATTGCTCGGTCGCCGAAGGCGGCAAGCATTTCCTCGAGAGTCGCGCGAATTCGATGAGGGGCCTCATACATCACCAGCGGTCGTGGTTCGGCGGCGAGCCGGCTCAACCATTCGACGCGGGCCGCGGCGCGCGCAGGCGGGAACCCGACGAACAGAAACTCATCGCCGCCGATGCCTGAGCCAGAGATGGCGGCGAGCGCCGCGCTCGGCCCCGGAACAGGTTCGACGCGCACGCCGGAAGCGTGGGCCGCCGCGACCAGCCGGGCGCCGGGATCCGACACCACCGGCGTCCCCGCATCCGACACGAGCGCAACGGATTCGCCGCCGAGAAGGCGCTCTACCAGTCGCGGCGTTCTCGCCTCTTCGTTGTGTGCGTGCAGGCTCGTCGTCGGCGTCGAGATCGAGTAGTGTTGAAGGAGCCGGGACGTCCGGCGGGTGTCCTCGGCCGCGATCACGGACACTTCGCGAAGGATCCGCAGCGCGCGCAGCGTGACATCCTCGAGATTGCCGATTGGTGTCGCGACCACATACAGAGTGCCGGGCATGACTCCCCGGGCGATTGTACTCAATGTATTCAGCCGAACCCCTTCCTCACTTCGTTGACGAGTACCTGGCGTATCTCTACGAGATCAACCCCACGACGGCCACCTTCGACGGCGTCCACGTGCACGACGACCTGCTCGAGGACTTCAGCCGATCCGCGATCGACGCACAGGTCCGCACGCTCGGCGGGTTCGCCCGGCGGCTGGCCGCGATCGACCCGGCCCGGCTGACCGACATCGAGCGGCTCGAACGGCCGGCCCTCGAGTCGAGCATCCGCGCGCGCGTCTTCGAGCTCGAGGAAGTGCGCACGTGGGAACGCAGCCCCCAACTCTTTGCCGACACCCTCGCGACCAGCCTCGCCGGCCAGGCGCTCTTCGACTATGCTCCGCTCGCCGAGCGCGCCCGTCGCGTCCTTTCGAAGCTGCGCCAGGTCCCGCGCCTGATGCAGGCCGCCCGCGACAACATCAAGGACCCGCCCGGCATCTTCGTCAAGGTCGGACTCGAAAGCCTCAGGGGCACGCTCCGTTTCATCCACGAAGATCTGCCGCGGGCCTTCGGCGACCTGGGCGATCTGCACCTCCTCGGCGACCTCGCCGATGCGTCCACGGAAGCGTCCGCCTCCATCGAAGCCTATGTTGAGTTTCTCGAGACCGACCTCGCCCCGCGCAGCAAGGGATCGTTTCGCCTCGGCCGCGAGCGGTTCGAGCAGAAATTCAGCCTCGACGAAGGGCTGACGCTCGGCGCCGACCGCCTGCTGGCGATCGCGACGCGCGAGCTCGGAAAGACGCAGGAGGAATTCCGACGCGTCGCGTCGCGGGTCAACGGCGGCGATCCCCTGGCCGCCTGGCAGAAGACCAAAGCCCACCATCCGCCCGCCGGCAAGCTCGTCGCGGTCGCGGAGGAACAGATCGCCGAGCTCGCCGACTTCATCCGCCGCGAACGCATCATCTCGCTTCCCGAAGGCGCCCCGGTGTCGGTGCGTCCGACGCCCCGGTTTTATCGCTGGACGTCAGCGAGCATGTGGACGCCCGGCCCGTTCGAGTCGCGGCCGGTCCGCGCGTTCTACTACATCACCGACGTGGATCCCGCGTGGCCGCCCGAGCGCCAGGACGAGCACCTGCGCGACTTCAACTACGGTGCGCTGTGGTCGATCTCGATCCACGAGGTGTTCCCCGGACACTTTCTCCACTACCAGCACCTCCGGCAGGTCGAGTCGACGCTGCGCAAGTCGATCCTCTTTTCCTCGTCGGCGTTCGTCGAGGGGTGGGCCCACTATTGCGAGCAGATGATGGTCGATGAGGGCTTCCGGAAGGACGATACCGGCGTCCGCCTCGGTCAACTCGCCGAGTCCCTCATCCGCCTCTGCCGCTGCATCGTCGGGATCCGTCTGCACTGCGAGGACATGTCGGTCGAGCAGGCCGTGCGCGTTTTCCGGGAGGAAGCGTTCCTCGAAGAGCCGAGCGCGCGCCGAGAGGCCGAGCGCGGTACGTTCGATCCGTCGTACATCCTCTACTCCGCCGGGAAGCTGATGCTGCTCAAGCTCCGGGAAGACTACAAGGCGCACGTCGGCGCCAAGTTTTCACTGCGCGGCTTTCACGATACCCTCTTGGGGAACGGAACGGTGCCGATCTGGTTGCACCGGGCGCTGATGCTCGGGCCGCAGAACGGCGAAGCGCTGGAGTAGCGGGGAGAGGACGACAGAAAGTTTGAAGTCTGACGTTTGAAGTTTGAAGTGCGGAAGCACGAAGTCGGAAGTGGGAAGTAGAAGTCAGAAGGAAGTCGGAAGTTTGAAGTTGGGAAGCTTGAAGGCTGAAGGTTGAAGTTTGAAGTGGGAAGTTGGAAGCGGGAAGCACGAAGTCGGAAGTAGGAAGTGGCCCCTTCAAACTTCCCACTTCTGACTTGCCCCACTTCTGACTTCCCCCACTTCAAACTTCCCACTTCCCACTTCAACTTCAACCTTCCCAACTTCAACCTTCAAACTTCCGCACTTTTACTTCACACTTCAACTTCGAACTTCCAACTTCGTGCTTCCTCACTTCAAACTTCAAACGTCAGACTTCAAACTTTCAGAGACAGAGACTGAGAAACGAATGCCACTGTACGAGTACGAGTGTTTGACCTGCGCGCAGCGCTTTGAGCGGATTCAGAAGTTCTCGGATCCGCTCGTCGACGTGTGCCCCAAGTGTGGCGGCGCGGTCCGCAAGTTGATCTCCTCGCCGGCGATTCAGTTCAAGGGCTCGGGCTGGTACATCACCGACTACGCAAAAAAGACTGGCAGCGTGGAGTCTTCGTCGTCCTCCTCGTCGAAATCGGAGGGCGGCGACAAGGGCGAGAAGAGCAGCGAGAAGAAGTCCGAAGGCGCCGGCAAGTCGTCTGACCCGTCCTCGAGCGCGTCAGAATCCAAGCCCGCGGCGGCTCCGTCGAAGGGCGACGGATAGCGCTTACACGGATCTCAGATCGATTGCCCGCAAATAGTCGGCAAACGGTGCCGAGAGGTCCGGCCGCCGCAGCGCGAAGTACACCACCGCCTTCAGAAACCCGAGCTTGTTGCCGGTGTCGTGCCTGACGCCGTCGACCTTGCAGCCGTAGATCGGGCGATCCTTCAGGAGCCGGCGCATGCCGTTGGTCAGCTGGATTTCCCCGGTCCGGTCGCTCTTGGTCGCTTCGAGGATTGGAAAGATGTCCGGCGTCAGGATGTAGCGGCCGATGATCGCCAGATTGGACGGCGCTTCGGCACGCGGCGGCTTCTCCACCATGTCGCGAATCTTGTAGACGCCGGGCCGGATCTCCTCGGCGTCGACGATGCCGTAGCTGCTGACAGCCTCCCAGGGGACTTCTTCGAGCGCGAGCACCGGGCCCTGGAACTCGTCGAACACCTTGATCATCTGGGCCAGCCCGGGCGGCGTGGCATCGATCACATCGTCGGCCAGAATCACGGCAAACGGCTCGTCGCCGACGAGCGTGCGCGTGACGAGCACGGCGTGCCCGAGACCGAGCGGTTCGCCCTGCCGGACGTACGACAGGTTGATCGCGCTCGAAATCTGGCGAATCTCCGCGAGCTGTTCCTTCTTGCCTCGCGCCTCGAGGAACGTCTCGAGCTCGACCGACACGTCGAAATGGTCCTCGATAGCGTTCTTGCCGCGGCCGGTGACCAGGATGATGTTGTCGACGCCCGAGGCGACGGCCTCTTCGACGCCGTACTGGATGATCGGCTTGTCGACCAGCGCCAGCATCTCTTTGGGCTGCGCCTTGGTGGCTGGGAGAAACCGCGTGCCGAGTCCGGCGGCGGGGAAGACCGCCTTGCGGACCGTTCTCTGACCGGGTTTATGCGTGAAAGGCATCCGTGGCATCGTATCAACCCGGCAGCAACAGGGACAAGACACATCGGATCTATCAGGATCTAACGCATGATTGACCCCGCCTTCGTTCGCGATCACCTCGACGAAGTCCGTGCCGCCTTCAGAAACCGTGGCCTCGAGGCCGACGCGGACCTGGAGCAGCTGGCGACGCTCGAGACGCGCCGGCGGCGGCTGATTCCCGAGATCGAAGGCCTCAAGCGGGAGCAGAACGCGGCGGGCGACGAAGTCGCGCGGGCGAAGCGGCAGGGCCAGGACGCGACGCCGCTCTTTGCGGCGAGCAAGGCTCGCGGGCAGCAGATTCGCCAGCTCGAGATTCAGCTCGATCAGACCGAGCACCAGCGCACGACCTTGCTGCTGACGCTGCCGAATCTGCCCCACACGAGCGTGCCTGTCGGCCGTTCTGCGCAGGACAACACGGAGGTCCGCCGGCACGGCGAACCGCCGGTGTTCGATTTCGAACCCAAGCATCACGTGGACCTCGGCCTCGACCTCGGCATCCTCGACATCGAGCGGGCCACGCGCATGAGCGGCTCGCGCTTTGCGGTGCTGATGGGGGCGGGGGCGCGCATGGCGCGATCCCTCATCAACTTCATGCTCGACGTGCACACGCGGGAGCACGCCTACACCGAGGTGGAGCCGCCATTTCTCGTCAACACGGCAGCGCTGCGCGGAACGGGCAACCTCCCGAAGTTCGAACAGGATCTCTTCAAGATCGCTGGCGACTGGGACCTCTATCTGATTCCGACCGCTGAGGTGCCGCTGACCAACCTGCACCGCGACGAGATTCTCGACGGCCGTCGGCTGCCGCTGCGCTACACCGCTTACACGCCCTGCTTCCGCAGCGAAGCAGGCACGTACGGTGCGGACATGCGCGGGCTGGTTCGTCAGCACCAGTTTGACAAAGTCGAGCTCGTGAAGTTCACCACACCAGATCAGTCCTACGACGAGCTCGAGTCGCTGACCAGAAACGCGGAATCAATCCTCGAGCGGCTGGGGCTACCGTATCGGACGATGCTCCTGTGCACGGGAGATATGGGATTTGCGTCTGCCAAGACCTATGACATCGAGGTCTGGTTGCCGAGCCAGCAGGGGTATCGCGAAATCTCGTCGTGCAGCAACACCGAAGCGTTCCAGGCGCGCCGTGCGTCGATCAAGTTCCGCGCCGCGGGCACCGGCAAGGCAGAGCTCGTGCACACATTGAACGGCTCGGGCCTGGCCGTCGGCCGGACGCTCATCGCGATTGTCGAGAACTACCAGCAGAAAGATGGGTCAGTGGTCGTGCCGGAAGTGCTGCGGCCGTACGCGGGCACCGACGTCATCCGCCGGATTGAGTCCTGAAGCGAGTTTCGTCCGCCGGCGTTCGTGGTATCTCACGCGGAGGGAAAGGCCTTTACGTTCGAGGAAAACGCGCACGGCGCAATTCGTCGATATTGCCTTCAGTTTTAGTTGGTACGAATTCTGCCCCTTCGACACTGGACGAAGGAGGCAATATGCGAGTCCCAGTAGCCGGCATCTGTGCTGTTTCTATTCTCGTGCTCATCGCGTGCGGTGGCGGAGGGGGGTACGGCGGCACGCCTCAGACGCCGACAACGCCCTCGCCGTCCGGGCCAGGAACAATCAGCATCGTCGGCGATCGCGGTGCGCAGTCGTTCACGCCAAACCCGGGATCGGGGGGAACCGATCAAATCCTCGTGTGGCGCAACAACGACAGCGTGACGCATCGAATCGTCGTCAATGACAGCACGCTCGACACCGGCAACATCCCGCCTGGCGGCAGCTCGAGCCCGCTTCAGTTGCCGGTGGCCGGCGCCAACTATCACTGCTCGCTCCACCCGGGGATGATCGGCTCGGTGACCGGTTCAGGCGGAGCCCAACCGCCGCCGTGCACCGGTGTCTACTGCTGACGGCTCCACGGACCCGGAACCCGCCGTCGTTCTGTGACCGCATCGGGCCGTCCTTTTGGGTGGGCGGCCCGCCGCCACGACCGTCCGCTACAATAGAGACCTGTCGCGCGTGCGTCGAACGCCGCCGCGGAGAGGTGGCCGAGTGGTTTAAGGCGGCGGTCTTGAAAACCGTTGAAGTCGAAAGGCTTCCAGGGGTTCGAATCCCTTCCTCTCCGCCAGCCTTCGCTCGCCTTCGGCGAGCTTCGGCTCGGCGAGCCAACCTTCGCCAAGCGCTCGCTCCGCTCGCGGCTACGGTTGGCAAGCCGCGTCAGGCGAGCGTAATCGATGGTTGTCTCGCCGTAGCCCCGAAGGGGCGAAGGCGGACCGCCATCGTCGATTCGAGCTTCGGTGGCAAGCCAGCTACGATCCTTCCGCGAGCGCAGGTGCCGCGACATCCTTCCACTCATTGCGCGATCGCAGCAGACGCAATCCGAGGATCGCGAACGCACCGTTGGCAGTCCAGACACCGTAGGCCGACGGATAGCCGCCCCGATTCAGTTCGGACGCCAGGACGAAACACCCGCCATACAAGACGAGCAGTACCAGCGACGCGCCGATTGTCGCCGCCCGGGAGCGCCATCGACCAGCCACGCCTAGGCCCAGCAGCGCCATGACGAAGGCGGACCCGATGACCGCGAAGCGCTTCTGGCGATGCGCGCGCGCCAGTTCCTCCTGGCGGCTGCTGGCGGGCGCGCGAATCTGCGCGTTCAGCTCCGTCCATGTCAGCTCTGGCAGACCCTTGCTCAGCACGCGCGGCGGCCCGTCCGCATCGGGAGGCTGGAGCACGTTGAACATGAACGTGCGAAATGACTGGTTGATTGGTGGCACGACGAACATGACACCAATGAAAAGCGCCGCCGCACATGCCACCGCGCCAGCCGTCGCCGACGGAATCAGCGTCGGCATCCGGGCGCCCTTGGTTCTGAACAACGCCACCGCCAGAAAAAAGGCCATCGGCAGAACGGCCGTGAGCGTCGAGGGCACCAACAGGAGGGTGGCCTTGACCGCCGGCCACTCGCCATGGTCCCTGGCAAGGGTGAGAAACCACGTCGCGCTGTGGGCGGTCTCGAGGAAAAGCAGCAGGAAGACGAAGAGAAGCGTTCGGGTTCCGAGCGCGAGGCCATGACCGTCGCGGTCACGCGCCGCGTCGCCGACGAGACATACGGCGAGTGTTTTCCAGATGCCCCAATACGCTCGCACGCGCACGAACGGCCGCGAACGCTTGTTCGTCGTGCCGCTCGCGCACTCGTGCTGTAGATCCGCAAACGCTGGCAACAGCACGCGCTCGACAGTCTCAGGATCGAAAACCCGTTCCGCGAATCGGCGCAGGCGTGTCCCCAGACGTTTGTGGGTGGTCATCGTCCCGGCTCCGGCGCGAACGTCCGCGCCACGAGGTTCCAGGCATCGAGCACGCGGCGGCCGTGGCCGGTGGCGTGATACATCCGTCGGGTCAGGGCGTCGGCGTCGCGCGTTTCCGGTTCGTGATGCGATTCGACGAGCCCCTTCTGCTCCATTCGGCCAAGCGTGACGTAGACAGTTCCGCGCTTCAGCTGGCCGCGGGATTCGTCTACGAGCTGAAGGCCATACTTCGTTCCAGAGGACACGAGCAGCTCGAGGACGATGCGTTCTTTGCCAGACAATGTGGGGAGCCGGGGGGGCTTCATGACGAGAGTCTTACAAATTGTAAGACTCTCGTCAAGACCCTCGGAGAAAGTGTGAAGTCTGAGGTCGGAAGTCTGAAGTTGAGAAGTCTGAACTGGGAAGCTTGAAGTGGATGCGAGAAGGGAAGTTCGAAGTCGAGCGCCACTTCCAACTTCAGACTTTCTACTTCCCTACTTTAGACTTCATACTTCACTTCATACTTCACTTCATACTTCACTTCATACTTCCACTTCATACTTCCCACTTCACACTTCCCAACTTCAGACTTCCGACGTGAGACTTCAAACTTTCACAGACGTGCCCCGCACCTTCCCCTCCCGGCTGTTCGTCCTCCTGGCGGTTCTCTTCGCGGTCCTCAACGCGGCGAACGCGCTCAACAAGGGAGGCGACGCCGCCGTCTTCTTCGAGGGCGGACGCCGGTTCCTGCACGCCGAACCGCTCTACGCCGGCAGCAGCGCGGCCGACGGCTTCATCGGCCCGCCGTTTCAGGCGATGTTCTTCGTGCCGTTCGCGGCCGTGGCGTCCGCGAGCCCGGGAGCGGCAAAGCTCCTCTGGCACGCGGTCAATCTCGCCTGCCTCGGCCTCGGCGTGTGGCTCAGTATGAAGACTTGGGATGCGGTGCGAGGCCAGATCGGGCTCCCCGCGCGGTCGTGGCTCCCCGTGCTCTTCGCGCCGCTCGCGGCGATCCTGCTGCCGCTCCAGACCAACTTCGAGCACCAGAACATGAATGCCCTGCTGCTCGCGCTCCTGGCCGGCGCGACATGGCAGTTGACCCTCGGCTCCGCCGCCGTTGCCGGACTCCTCATTGGAATGGCGACGGCGCTCAAGGCATTCCCTGCGCTCGCGATCGTCTATCTCGTGGCGCGGCGCTACTGGACGGCGGCCATTGCCGCGACGGCGTCGGCATTCGTACTGTCGGTCGTGATGCCGACTGCGGTGTACGGCGTCGCTGGCTTCTCGGATCTAGCACGGACGTTCTGGCGGCTGGGCAGCAGCGGCTGGCCGATTCGGGGCAACAACCAGTCGCTCGTTGCTGCGCTCGATCGGTTCACACTTGGCCGCTCGTCAGCCAGCGTCGGCGTCGACCTCGCGGGCGTCAGAATTGGAGCAGAAGCTTCGCTGGCGATAATTCTCTTCGGCGCGCTCGCGATGTTGCTTCTGGCGGCGCTCGTCGTGATTCTTGTAAGGACGCCCCGCCGTGCGAGTGCTGTTCCGGCCGAGTTCGCCGCGGTCACCGTTCTCGCGATCCTGCTGTCGCCAATTGCCTGGGATCATTACTGGACGATGATGTTCCCCGCATTCCTCATCGTTCATGACAGCCGTGACGACCGACTGCTCGGCCGCGCGGGCGGCTACGCCTTCTGGGCCGCCGCCGTGCTCACCACCGGGCTGTCGCCGCTGACGCTCGGGAAGAGCGGCTTCAATCTCGCGCGCGATTGGTCCGTGTACACGATCGCCGCGCTGATTGTGTACGCCAGCCTGATGGTTGTGTGTTGGAGAAGCGAGCCGCGAACCGCCAGCCGCGAGGAGCGAGCAGCTAATGGCTGACGAACACCATCATCCAGGGACCGATGGCGACGACGAGGTAGATGATCGTCAGGAGGGAGAGCGTGCGATGCAGGCCGCGCGCGTAAAGCAGGACACCGCAGGCACCCGCGACAGCCTTGGCGCCGAAGAGCGCCGTCGCCGGACCGACGAGCGCCATCCACGTGGCGATGAGGACGTTGCCCTCCGCGTGGAGCCCGTAGGCCTGGACAGCCGTGTAGGTGAACAGGCCATCGAAGCCCTGCGCCGTCAGGAAGAGCAGCAGCATCACCCGGGATACGACCATCTGCCCACGATACCAATGCAAAGAGCGTATCTTTTCAACTCATTGTTTTACAACACGTTACAAGCTCGGAGTCGCCCCTGGAAGTGACTTTAGTCTCGCCCCGTGGATCCGCTCACTAGCGCCTGGCTCGAGGCCCTCGAGCGGCGGCATCTGGCCGACCTCACCTTGAGCGAGGTCGCGCGCGCGCTGCGCGCGCTCTCGTCGTGCTACGTCGAGCGCAGGGACAAGCTCGCCGAGGGCGGTGCCCTGTCGTCGAAGGGAAAGCGCGCGGCGTTCGCGCTTTTCTACGGTCCGCAGCACCTGCTGGTGACGCAGGAGATCCTGAAGGCGCTCCCGTCAGGTGCCGAACCGGTGGACGACGTCATCGATCTCGGCTGCGGCACGGGGGCGGCGGGTGCGGCGTGGGCGCTGGCGGGGCGAGCCCGGTCGATTCGCGGATTCGACCGGCATCCGTGGGCGATTGCCGAGGCGAGCTGGACGTATCGTCAGTTCCAGCTGGCGGGCCGCGTGATGCACGCGAACATCGCGGCGCCCCGCAGGCCGCAACGCTCGCGGGCCGCGAGCCTAGGGCGGCGCGGCACCGCCATCCTTGCCGCCTACTCGGCCAACGAACTCGCGCCGGAGGGACGGGCAATACTGCTGACCTCGCTCCTCGAGGCGCACGCGCTGGGCTCACGGGTTCTGGTGATTGAGCCGATCGCGCGGCGGGCCTTGCCGTGGTGGGGAGACTGGCAGTCGGCGGTCGAGCGCGCTGGTGGGCGCGCCGATGAATGGCGGTTTGCGGTCGATCTCCCTCGGACCCAGCTGGCGCTGGCCCGTGCCGCCGGGCTGGCCCCACGGGAGCTCACGGCCCGGACGCTCTTCCTGTAGACCCCGCCGCCTGGTCCTCCCCACGTGGGGCCCGAGGGGGGTGTGATAATCTCCAGCCCTTCGGGGTGGGCGAGCTTCCGTCGGCCGTCCACGCTGGTCCAGATGCTTGCCCTCGATCTCGTCAATACCATCGCGGTAGCTGGGGTTGTTCTCTTTGCCGGCTACGGGCTGCGGCGTGCGATTCCAGTGCTCGCGCGCCTCAACATCCCGGCGCCGGTCGTCGGCGGGCTCCTCGTCGCGATCGCCATGACGATCGCGCACCGCACCGGCACGCAGCTGCTCCGCTTCGACACGACGCTCCAGACCCCGTTCCAGAACGCTTTTTTCACCGCGATTGGTTTTGGCGCGAGCTTCCAGCTGCTGCGGCTCGGTGGACCGCTCGTGTTGCGCTTCTTCTTGTTCGCGACTGCTGTCGCGGTGCTGCAGAACGTGGTCGGCGCCGCCACCGCCGTGGTCCTCGGCCAGGCGCCGCTTCTCGGTGTGCTAGCGGGTTCCGTCACGCTGACGGGCGGTCCCGCGACCGGCCTGGCGTTCGCGCCGCTCTTCGAGCAGGCGGGCGTCCAGGGCGCCGCGACTGTTGCCGTGGCTGCCGCCATGGCCGGCATCGTCTGCGGCGGCCTGATCGGCGCGCCGCTCGCGACCTTCCTCATCGAACGCCGCCGCTTGGCCCCTCGTCCCGGCTCGGGACAGGTGCCGAATCGCGCGCGACTTTCCGACACGGCTCACGCCCGCATCGATCCCGCAACGCGCATCGTCGAGTCGCAGGTTCCTGAACCGCCCTCCGGGGCGCCGTCCGGTGAAGACCCGGAAGCGTACGTGCTGCTGAAGCACCTGGTCCTGATGCTCGTGGCGATGTGGATTGGCGGCTTCGTGAGCCGCGCGCTCGCGGGTGTCGGACTGACCTTCCCGTCCTACATCGGCGCGATGGTCGTCGCCGCCGTGATCCGCAACGTGGACGATCTGTCGGGCGTGTTCGCCCTGTCGCAACAGACGCTCGACGATCTTGGTAACGTCGCGCTGTCGCTCTTCCTGGCGCTCGCATTGATGACGCTCCGGCTCTGGGAGCTTGCCGGCCTCGCCGTTCCGCTGACCGTCATCCTGATTGTCCAGGTCATGCTCGTGGCCGCGGTTGCCGCGTTTGCCGTTCCCCGATTCATGGGACGGGACTATGAGAGTATCGTGATGGCGGGAGGTTTTGTCGGGTTCATGCTTGGTACGAGCGCCAACGCGATGGCGAACATGAGCGCTCTGGTCGAGCGTTATGGGCCCGCACCGAAGGCGTTCCTCACCGTGCCGCTCGTCGGCGCGTTCTTCATCGACTTCATCAACGCCATGCTGATCACACTCTGCCTCAACTTCGACCTCGGCCCGCTGCAAAGCTGGTGGCAGGGCTGATTGGCGACGATGCGCATGTCTAACCGCCGCAGCTCGAGACCCCCGCATGACCCACACTGACAGCGCAGTGCAGACTCGCCGCGGACCGACCCTCACGCAACAGATCTTCATCGGGCTCGCGCTCGGCATCGTCGCCGGCTGGCTGGTCAGCGTGTACAACCCCGCGGCCGCGATCTACTTCCGCCCCTTCAGCCAGCTGTTCCTGCGCCTGATCAAGATGATCATCGCGCCGCTCATCTTCGCGACTCTCGTCGCCGGCATCGCCGGGGCGGGGCACGTGAAGGTCGTCGGCCGCATGGGACTGCGCGCGATCATCTACTTCGAGATCGTGACCACGCTGGCGCTCATCATCGGCCTCGTGGCTGTCAACGTCATGAAGCCGGGCGTCGGCGTCAACCTGCCGATGGGGCAGCAGTCCGAGATCACCGCGAAGGCGCAGACCTGGGATCAGATTCTGCTCCACGTCGTGCCGGAGTCGGTCATCAGGGCGATGGCCGAAGGCGATGTCCTCCAGATCGTGGTCTTCAGCATCCTGTTCGCGGTTGCGCTCGGCCTGATCGGCGAGAAGGGACGGCCGGTCGTCGTCTGGTGCGAGGCCGTGGCCGAGACGATGTTCAAGTTCACGAACATCGTCATGCACTACGCGCCGATCGGCGTCGGCGCGGCGATCGCGTACACGGTCGGGCACGGCGGGCTGGGGGTGCTGGTCAACCTGGCGTGGCTGGTGGCTACGCTCTACATCGCCCTCGCGGTCTTCGTGCTGATTGTTCTACTGCCCATCGCGCTCATCTTCAAGGTGCCGATCAGGAAGTTCATCAAGGCGGTCAAGGAGCCGGCGATCATCGCATTCTCGACGACGTCGAGCGAAGCGGCATTGCCGCGGGCGATGGAGGTGGTCGAGCGGCTCGGGGTGCCGCGCAAGATTGTCGCGTTCGTGCTGCCGCTCGGCTACAGCTTCAACCTCGATGGCACGACGCTCTATCTCTCGCTGGCGGCGATCTTCGTCGCCCAGGCCGCCGGCGTCGAGCTGTCGGTCGGCCAGCAGATCACGATGCTGCTGACGTTGATGCTGACGAGCAAAGGCGTCGCCGGCGTGCCGCGCGCCGCGCTCGTCATCCTGGCTGCGACGCTGGCGAGCTACGGCCTGCCGCTCGAAGGCGTGACGCTCATCCTCGGCGTCGACGAGCTGATGGACATGGCGCGGACGATGGTCAACGTTGTCGGCAATTGTCTCGCCACGGTCGTCGTCGCGAAATGGGAAGGCGAGTTCAACGAGGCTAGCGACGAGACGCTCGAGCTCGCCGCCGCGCGCGGGGAGATCTGATCGATCGATATGCCTTACGGACTGTCTACCCGGCAGCGTCGGCGGTTCAAGATTTGGTTCTTTGAAGGCATTCGAGAGCCGGAAGGGCCGCACTCGACACCCGACCACGTCCATCAGTCAGCGTGGTGGAAAGTAATGTGCCTGACGGGCGTGGACTACTTCTCCACGCTCGGGTACCAGCCAGGGATCGCGTTTCTTGCCGCCGGAATCATCTCTCCGCTCGCCACCCTGGTTCTCGTGCTGCTCACGCTATTCGGCGCCCTGCCGATGTACAACCGCGTAGCGATGCTCAGCCCGCACGGACAGGGCAGCATTTCGATCCTCGAGGAGCTGCTCCCGCGCTGGCGCGGCAAACTGCTGGTGCTGATCCTGCTGGGTTTCGCCGCGACCGGATTCATCATCACCATCACGCTGTCAGCCGCGGACGCGACCGCGCACGTCATCGAGAATCCACTCGTGCCCCGTTGGATGAACCACCCGGTCGCGCTGACATTGCTGCTGCTGGCCGCACTCGGCGCGGTCTTCCTGAAGGGATTTCGAGAAGCCGTCGGACTCGCGGTGCCGATCGTCGCCGTCTATCTGCTGCTCAACGCCGTCGTCGTCGGCTGGGGGCTCATCTACCTGGCCGGGCATCCGAGCGCGTTCGCGCAGTGGTCGGCTGCGGCGCTTGCCGACTACGGCAGTCCTACGAACATGATCATCGGAGCGCTGCTCGTGTTTCCGAAGCTCGCGCTCGGCCTGTCGGGCTTCGAAACAGGCGTCGCGGTGATGCCGCTCGTCAAGGGCGATCCCGGCGATACGGAAGAACGCCCTGCGGGCCGGATCCGCAACACGCGCAAACTGCTGACGGTCGCGGCGCTGACGATGAGCGGGATGCTCGTCGGCAGCAGCCTCGTTACGACGACGTTGGTTCCGCCGGATGCGTTCAAGGTCGGGGGAGAGGCGTACGGTCGCGCGCTTGCCTACGTGGCCCACGAACATCTCGGCCACACGTTCGGTACGCTGTACGACATCAGCACAGTCGCGATTCTCTGGTTTGCCGGCGCGTCGGCCATGGTGGGGCTGATCAACCTCGTGCCCAGGTACCTGCCTCGCTACGGCATGGCGCCCGAGTGGGCCAAGGCGAACCGCCCGCTCGTGCTTATCTTTACGGGCATCACGTTCCTGGTTACCTTCCTCTTCGATGCCGACGTGAACTCGCAAGGCGGCGCCTACGCCACCGGCGTGCTCGTGCTGATGGGATCGGCGGCGCTCGCGGTCACGCTCGATGCGCGGCGGCACGGCCGCCCCTGGCTGGGTTACCTGGCATTGACCCTCATTTTTGCCTACACAACGCTCATTAACATCCGCGAACGCCCCGAAGGTCTAAAGATCGCGTCATGGTTCATCGTCACCATCATCGTGACGTCGCTCATCTCGCGGGTGCTCAGGTCGACCGAGCTGCGCGTGCAGTCGGTGGAGCCCGACGAGACGGCGCGGCGCTTCATGCACGAGGCCGGGGGCGGTCCGGTCAGGATCATCGCCAATCGTCCGGATTCGGGTCTGCCAGAGGAGTACGAGCACAAGCTGCGCGAGGCGAGCGATTCACACCATCTCGCGGCTGACGAGCAGGTCCTGTTCCTCGAGGTGCGTCCGGGCGACGTATCGGAGTTCAGTGGACGCCTGCACGTCGAGGGCGTCGAAGTGGGACGGCACCGTGTGCTGCGGTGTGTCAGCTCGGCGATTCCCAATGCGATTGCCGCACTCCTCCTCTATATCCGCGACGAGACGGGCCAGATCCCGCACGCCTACTTCGGTTGGACCGAAGGAAATCCGATTGTCTATCTGATGAAGTTCCTGGCGCTCGGTGAGGGAGACACGGCGCCCGTGACGCGCGAGGTACTGAGGCAGAACGAGTCGAACCCGCTCAGGCGGCCGCGCATTCACGTGGGATAAAAAATCCTCGCGTCGTAGCGCTCACGACGCCAGGCACACGGCGCATTCCTCGACCCCGCGCCCCTTTACCGCCGTGACTTCGAGCTGCAGTCGGTCGTAGCGTACCGAATCGCCGACCTGAGGCGGACGGCCGAGGAGCGTCAAGACCAGGCCGCTCACACTGTCGACGTCCTCGTGTTCGAGGTCGAGGTCAAACTCGCGACCGAGCTCGTCGAGCCGCATCGTCCCTGGGACGCGCAGCCGGCCGTCGCGGTCGCGATACGCCTGCGCGGGCGATCCTGGGCCCGCGTCGATGTCGCCGATCACCTCCTCGAACAGATCCTCGAGCGTCACGATGCCAGCCGTCCCGCCGTGCTCGTCGAGGACGACCGCCATCTGCGTGTGCTCGCGCCTCATCGTGGCGAGCACGGTGTCGAGCGGCGCGGTCTCGGGCACCAGGGGCAGCGGCCGCGCATGCGCCTGACCGATGGGTTCGTTCCGCAGCAGCAGCCGGAGCAGGTCCTTGATGTGAATCATGCCGACGATGTGATCGAGGTCGTGCTCGATGACCGGGTAGCGCGTGTGCGGCCTGCGTCCCAGCAGCTCGCGGATGCGATCGGGCGTGCTCTCGAGGGGGAGGCCCGTGATGCGCACGCGCGGCACCATGACTTCGGCGGCCGTCAGGTTGGCGAAATCGAACAACACCTGCAGCATCTGACCCGATTCGGCGCGAATCGCCCCGCGCTCCTCGCTTTCCTGGACGACGAGCTGCAGTTCCTCCGGCGTGTAGTACTGCTCGACACTCTGCGCCTGCCGGTTGATGCCGAGGAGCCTCAACAGGACGTTGCCGATCTCGTTGAGGCCGACGACGAGCGGGAGGACAAGGGTCTTGGTCCAGAGCAGCGGCGGCGTGATCCAGAGCGCCATGGTCTCGGCCTGCTGGAGTGCGAGAGACTTCGGGATCATCTCGCCGATGACGATGTGAAAGTAGGTGAGGATGGCGATCGCGACGACGCTCGCGAGTCCGTGCGAGACGAGCCAGGCGGGGGCGCCGGCGCTGTTGATGCTGTGGTAGATCCCGTCGGCGAGCACGTGCTCGCCGTACATGCCGAGGCCGAGGCTCGCAACCGTGATGCCCAGCTGTGCCGTCGCGATGTACCGATCCTGCTTCGTCGCATCGCGCAGCACGGCCTGCACGGCCTTGGCCAGCCGGTTGCCGCGGGCCGCACGGGCGTCGATTGAGGCACGCGGCGCGCCGACGATCGCGAACTCCGCGGCAACGAAGATGCCGTTGAGCAGGATGAGCCCGGTGATAATGAGCAAGGCCGTCATGACGCGGCGTCCTTCGTCGAAGGCGGAAGGACCACCGCTGACGAGACGACATCATCCTCGACCGCTTCGATCACCATCTCCACGCCCTTGATCGTGACCTGCTCTCCCGGCGCGGGAACACCGCCAAGCGCCCGCGGAACAAACGTCCCGACGGTGTCGCCCGGACTCTTCCAGTCGGCGCCGAGCACCTGGGCCGCCTGATCCACGCGCATCTCGCCAGGAAGCCTCACGCTGCCGTCAGGCAGGAGAATCGCGCGAGCCGGCGCGCCCTTGAACTCGTCGGAGACCCCCCCGATGAGCTCGGCCACGACATCCTCGAGCGTGATCAGTCCTTCGAGATTACCGCCTTCGCCAACCACCAGCACCTGGTGGATGCGCTTGTCGCGCATGTGGGTCAGGAGATGGTCGGCCGGGATGCTGCCGTGGACGCGGGCCAGCGGCCGCAGGAGCGACATCAACGACGTCTCGGCGCGCTCGTTGATGAAGCCCGTCACGACATCCTTGGTGTGAACGATCCCGATGATGTCGTCCGGCGAATCGCGATAGACGGGCAGCCGACTGTAGGGGCTGGTGGCGACGAGCCTGAGCGCGTCGGGGAAAGGCGTCGACACGTCGATTGACGCCAGGCGCGCGCGCGGGACCATCAGCTCCCGCGCACTGCGCAGGCCCAGCCGGAGGGCCTGATGCAGCCGGACCTGCTCCTGCGGCTCGAGCAGGCCGCCGTCGCGGCTTTCGGCGATGAGTAGCTCGATCTCCTCGGGCGAGTGCACGTGCCGGTGCCCGGTGTTCTTCACGCGCATCAGCTTCAGCAGCAGGTTGCCGCTGCCGTTCAGGAAGTCGATCGACCACGAGAATGCATGTTGGGACCACTGCATCGGGACGACCGTCCACATCGCGGTTTGTGTCGGGTTCTGCAGTGCGATGGACTTCGGCACGAGCTCGCCCACAATCATCGCCAGGGTCGTCAGGATCAGCAGGACGATGACGGCCGAAGTGGACTGAGCGGTTTGGGCTTCCAGCCCTCCGATCTGCTGGATGAGGGGAGCGAAGCGTGGCGCGATCGACGCCTGGGCGTAGGCTCCGAGAATCAGGCTGCAGAGCGTGATGCCGACCTGCGAGGCGGCGATGTAGCGATCGAGCGCGTGCGGGTCTTCGAGGACGGGCAGAACCCGGGCCGCCAGGCTATTGCCGTCCTCGGCCAGCCGTCGCAACCGGCTCCGGCGCGCGCCCACGACGGCGAACTCCGCCGCCACGAACAGCGCCGTCAGCAGGATCAGCAGGGTGATGATCCCTGACGCCAGGAGCATTCGTCAGGATCGTACTGCAAAAGGGGTCCGGCCCGGCAAACCGGGATCGGATGCTCAAATCCTGGTCAAAAGCCTCTATTTATTGTTGTGGGTATGATTCGCGGCCTTTACTCGCCGAGTTGTCCCTGTAGGCCTGTGGCCCTTATTCGGCTCTGAGTGCGATCACCGGGTCGACCCGTGTGGCGCGGCGGCCGGGGATGTAACTTGCAAGCAGCGCCACCGCCGCCAGGACGCTGCTCACGACGATAAACGTCATTGGGTCGCCGGGCTTCACCTGGAACAGTAGTCCTTCCATGAGCCGCGTCAGCACCAGCGCCCCCGCGCCGCCGAGGACGATGCCGGCGACGGCGAGGATGAGCGCCTGCCTCACTACCATACCCAACACGTCGGACCGTTGCGCACCGAGCGCCATTCGGATGCCGATTTCCTGCGTCCGTTGCGTGACGTTGTACGCGATGACACCGTAAATCCCGACCGCCGCCAGCAGGAGCGCCGTCGCGGCGAAGATCGTGAGCAACAGCATCGTCAACCGGCGCTGGGCGACCGAGTTGGAAACCACTTCGTCCATCGTCTTGACGTTGGCGACGACGAGTTCAGGATCGAGCTGGCGAACGAGTCCGACGATGGAGTTGACCACCCGACCGGTGTCGCCGGCCGTTCGCACTGTGACCGTCATTGTTCCGTACGCATTCCGGGCGTATGGCCAATACGTCATCGCGCGGGGCTCGGCATCGAGTCCGGAATGCTTGACGTCGCCAACGACACCGATGACCTCGTCCTCGAGGTCATCCCAGGAGATGCGGACTCGCTTACCGATCGGATCCTCGTTCGGCCAGTGTCGACGCGCCATCGTCTCGTTGATGACGACGCGCCCCTTGGCGTCCGCGGCATCCTGTCCGTTGAAGAGCCGGCCCTTCAAGAGCGGCACGCCCATCGTTCCGAGGTAGTCGTGCGTGATCACTCGGACGTCAGTGACTGGCTCCTGACCGGTCGGCGGTTTGGGCTGACCCACGATCTCCATCCGTGTCGCGGCGCCGAGGCCGGTCAGCGGTAGAAAACTGATCGCGCCCGAGGACTCGACGCCTGGCAGCGCGTCTACTTGAGGGAAGAAGCGGCTCAGGAACTGCGACCTCTGGCCAGCGTCATAACGGGCCCCTGGCAATGAAAGCCGCATGGTCACGATGCGGGTCGAGTCGAATCCGGGACGCTGGTCCAGCAGGCGCATGAAGCTGCGGAGCAAGAGTCCCGCGCCAACGAGGAGGACAAGCGCCAGCGCCACCTCGACGACCACGAATGCGCCGCGCATGCGGTTGCCCCGGGAACCGGATCCGGAACGACCGCCTTCTTTCAACGAATCCGTGAGGCTCGTGCCCGAGGCCGTCAGCGCGGGGACTACGCCGAAAACGAGCCCGCACAACAGAGAAGCAACGACGGTAAAGAGAAGCACGGACGTGTCGATGCCCACCATCTCGAGACGCTGAATGGGCAATCGTTCTGCGACGACTGCCCTCAGAAACCCAATGGCCCACCAGGCGAGGAGAAGACCGCAGACTCCGCCGATGGCGGAGAGGACGATGCTCTCGGCAAGCAACTGCCGGACGAGCCTTCCCCGCGCTGCGCCGAGCGCGGCGCGAACGGCGAGCTCCCGCTGGCGCGCGCCGGCTCGCGCGAGAAGGAGGTTGGCAACGTTCGCGCAGGCGATGAGCAGCACGAAGGCGACGGCGCCAGCGAGCACGAGGAGCGCCGGGCGCACATCTCCAGTCAGTTGCTCGCGCAGCGGCACGACCCGCGACGTCCAGCCCGTGTTGAAGTCGGGGAACATCTGCGTCAGTTGTGCAGAGACTTGCGTCATGTCGAGCTGCGCTCGTTCGACCGTGAGCCCCGGTTTCAGACGGCCGACGACCGTCAGTGAGCGCCCGCGGGGGATCCGAGACTGCGCTGTGAACCCGATCGGCAGCCACACGTCCACGCTCCGGTCGAGAAACGAGAAGCCGGGTGGCATGACGCCAACGATCGTGTACGGTGTGCCCTGGGAGACGACTGGCCTCTCGAGGATGGCTCGATCGGCACCGAAGCGGCGCTTCCACAGCCTGTCGCTGATGACGACCGAGCGTGTGCCGGGGACGGTCTCGGCAGCCGTGAAACCGCGTCCGAGCGCCGGTTGGACGCCGAGGATGTTGAAAAGCTCGGCTGAGATCGATTGCGCCTGCAGTTCTTCGGGATCGCCGTCGCCGGTCACGGTGATCGCGTAGGTGATGGTCACCGTGGCGAGGTCCTCGAACACCTGGTTCATCTCGCGCCAGTGAATGAAGTTGGCGGGTCCAACCACATTGCTCCTGTTGCCGCGCACCGTGTTGTGCTCCCAGACGATCGCGAGGCGATCGGCGTCGGGATACGGCAGTCGCTGCAAGAGGAGAGTGTTGATGACGCTGAAGATCGCAGTGTTTGCCCCGATGCCAATCGCGAGCGCGACGATGGCGACGAGGCTGAAGCCCGGCGAGCGCACGAGGAGGCGTGCGCCGTGTCGAAGGTCCTGAAGCAGCGACGGCATGGCCTCTCCTGAACGCTAAACTTCCGCCTGAAGGCGGAAGCCACAGGGTCCCTGAACCCTGAACGTTTGAACCCGGAACGTTCTAAACCTGCTGAACCTGCTGAACCTGCCGAACCTGCTGAACCCCTGACCCCCTGAACCCACTGAACCCTTTAAACCTACTTCCCAATCGCTCCAATCGCCCACGCCGCCTGACGGCGGACGCCGACGCTGTTGTCCTTGAGGGCAACGAGCAGGCCGGGGACGGCGCGGGAGTCGCCGATGGCCCCGAGGGCCCAGGCCGCCTGCTCCCGCACGTCCGGGCTGTCGTCGGCGAGTACGCGGACCAGCGGTTCGACCGCTCCGGAATCGTCGATCGCGCCGAGTGCCCACGCGGACTGCTTGCGGACACTCGGGGATTTGTCGGCGAGCGCCCGCGCGAGCGCTGGCACTGCTGAACGGTCGTCAATTGCGCCGAGCGCCCAGGCCGCCTGGCTCCTGGTTTTCTCGTCGACGTCGTTCAAGGCCTTGCTCAGCCCTGCGACCGCTCGTGAATCGTCGAGGGCGCCGAGGGCCCACGCGGCCTGACGACGAACCCTCGGATCCTGATCGTCGAGCGCGGCAACGAGCGCCGGAACCGCGTTCGTGTCGTCGATGGCGCCGAGGGCCCACGCCGCCTGCACGCGCACCGGCGCCTCGCGATCGGCGAGCGCCTCGCCGAGCGCCGCGACCGCGCGATTGTCGTCGAGAGCGCCGAGGGCCCACGCCGCGTTGCGCCGAGCGATCCACGCTTCCTGGCGGAGCGCCTTGAGCACGGGCTCGAACGCGCGGGTGCCGATCGCGACGAGCGCCGCCGCCGCCTCCTCGCCCGGGCTCGTCAGATTCTCTTCGCCGTTGCGCGACCATCGCCGGCCGCAGAGCGCGCCGTCGACGGGCGCGCCATCCGCCAGCAGCTTGACGAGTGGCCCGATGGCGTCCACCGCGCGGTCGCCGAGCTCGCGCAGCCCGCACGCGGCGCGCGTGCGCACGGTCGCGTCAGAAGCGGCGAGCTCCGCGATGAGCTCGCGCGCCGGCCGCGCTTCCTGGACGCCCTGGGTTACGGCCCGGTCCGCTGCGACGTTCAATCGCCCGTCTACGCCGAAGGGAACTGTCGTTAGCAGCGCGCAGAGGACGAAGGAACTGCGCGGCATGATCAGAGCACTCCGCCCGGCCGCGGGTTCGGATTCGGATTCGGATTCGGGTTCGGGTTCGGGTTCGGGTTCGGACGGGGATGTGGATGTGGGTGCGGATGCGGGTTGGGATGCATCCCGTCGTGCGACGAGCCGCCGCCGCTCAGTTCCGCGAGCGCCATGGCTGCCGCGCGCCGAACGCTCGCGTCTTCGTCTTTGAGCGCTGCGGTGATCGCCGTGATGGCGCTCTCATCGCGAATCTCGCCGAGCGCCATGAGAGCCTGTTTCCTGACGTTGACGTTGCTGTCCTTGACGGCGGCAATGAGCGCCGCGACAGCTCCACGGTCGCGGAGCTCGGCGAGGGCCGAGGCCGCCCTGGCGCGGATCTGCGGTTCGGTATCCTTCAGCGTCTGCGCGAGAGCCGGCGCCGCCCGCACGTCGTCGAGCTCTGCCAGCGCCATGATCACGTGCAGCCGGACGTCAGTCTGCGGATCCTTGAGCGCTTCGATGAGTGCCGGAACGGCCCGCTGGTTCCCCATTTCGCCGAGCGCCATCGCGACGTGACGGCGGACGCCGGCGTCGCTGTCCTTGAGGGCCGCGATCAAGCCGTCGATGGCGCCTTCATTCGAGCTTTTCTGCGCGGTGACCCCCGTCAACTGCGCCGCGCCCGTCATCGCCCGCGCTCGGCGACCAGTCGAATGGCGGGTTGACGATGACGAGGCCGATGCCGATGCAGATGGCACTCGACCGGCTGAGCGTGCGGAAGAAGACAGCAAGCGGACTCATGACCCCTCTCTTCTGCTAGAAAACTAGCACTGGCGCCCGCAGGAGTTGGTGCCGGCCGAACCGGCACCGGTGTGCGACTCCTGCTGAAGGTTATTGCCGAGCGAGCTGACCGAGCGCGAACGCCGCCTGCTGGCGAACGTCCTTGTTTGTGTCCTTGAGCGCGCCGGTGAGCGCATCGATGGCGCGCGGATCGCGAATCTGCCCGAGCGCGAACGCCACCTGTTCGCGCACGTCGGCGGCTGGGTCCTTGATGGCGATGACCAGTGCTTCGACCGCGCCGCGATCGCGGATCTGGCCGAGTGCGAACGCCGCCTGCTCGCGCACGTCAGGGGCCTCGTCCTTGAGCGAGGAGATGAGCGGCGACACCGCGCGCGCGTCACGGATCTGACCGAGTGCGAAGGCCGCCTGCTGCCGGACATCAGGCTTGGCATCGCGCAGTGCGAGGGTGAGGCCCTCGAGGGCCGAGACGTCGCGCATTTGACCAAGGGCAAACACGGCCTGCTCGCGGACGTCTTCGTCGGGGTCCTTCATGAGGCCGGCGAGCGCGCCGGCCGCGCGCTTGTCGCGCAGCTGGCTGAGCGCAAACGCCGCTTGTTGGCGCACGTCGGCGTTGGAGTCCTTGAGCGCCTCGATGAGCGGCTCGACGGCCCGGGCATCGCGCAGCTGGCCGAGCGCAAACGCCGCCTGCTCGCGCACGCTCGGGTTCTCGTCTTTGAGCGCGCCGATGAGCGCGTCCACTGCGCGAGGATCG
This sequence comes from uncultured Acidobacteriota bacterium, assembly GCA_963839705.1. GTDB lineage: Bacteria > Acidobacteriota > Vicinamibacteria > Vicinamibacterales > 2-12-FULL-66-21 > DATBJJ01. The sequence goes on along the minus strand of CAWIWL010000012.1, from coordinate 950,272 downwards.
CGCAGCTGGCTGAGCGCGTGAATAACGCTTTCGCGCACGCCGGCGTTCGAGTCCTTCAGCGCGCCCATCAGCGGCTCCACAGCACGCTTGTCGCGAAGCTGCGACAGACCGTGCGCGGCCTGTTCGCGGACGTCCGGTGACGGATCCTTCAGGGCCTGCACGAGTGGCTCGAAGATCGCCGGATCGCGAAGCTGCACGAGCGCATGCATCGCCGTCTCGCGAACTTCCTTGTCGGAGTCCTTGAGCGCGGCCGTCAGCGCTGCGACCATGCGAGGATCGGCGGCGGCGCGCTTCGCGTCCTGCTCGACCGCCCACATCTCAACACCGTGCAGCGCTCCTTGAACGGCGCCCTGCACCACACCCTGCCATGCGGACTGGATACCTTGCTGAACGGCGCCCTGCGCGGCCCCGTGGACCGTCGCCTGCGCGTGCTGGTTCGCGGCCTGCGTGGCGCTCTCGCTCACCGAGTTCGCGATGGCCTGAGCGATCTCCGGTCCGATTGACGACGCGATCTCGGACCGCGGTGACGGCGCGGGCCGAGGCTGAGGCAGCGGTTGAGGCTGAGGCGTTGGAGCAGCGGTGACTTGCGGCGCGCCTGTCCCTATTTCAGCACTGGCCGCGCTGGACGAGGTGGCACTCGTCGCCTCGACGGTCGCGACCGCCCAGGGCTGCATCGCCGCGAGCGGTGGCAGCGCGCACGCCACCGCCGTCGCCGCGAGCGCGGCCCGGACCGGCGACACGCCCGATCGCGGCACCTTCGGATCGAGGATCGCGATCAGCCGTCCCTCGAGCTGCGAACGATGGGCCATGGCGAGCGTCGCGCCGGCAAGGAGCGCGGGATAGCGGCCGCCGCGCATGACGCGCGCAATCTCCAGGAGCTCTTCCGCGTAGTCGGGTCCCTGCGTGCCGCATGCCAGCACGAGATCGTCACACGCTCGTTCGCGCTCGGTCCTGATATGACGCGCGGCAATCCACGCGAGCGGGTTGAACCAGTGCAGCGCGCAAGCGAGCTGCGCGATCACGTGCGTCAGGCAGTCGCGGCGCTTCACGTGCGCGAGCTCGTGCAGCAGGACGATGCGCAGCCGTTCGAGCGGCCAGCGGTTAGCGTCCTCCGGCATCAGCACCGACGGTGTGAAGATCCCGGCCGCCATCGGCATCGTGGCGCGGGCGCTTTCGAGGAACGTCAGGCGCCGCGTGATGCCGAGGCTGGAGGCCAGCTCCACGGCGAGCGGCAGCCACGGGGCGTCGACGACGCGCACGGTCCGGCGCGACATCCACTGGACGGCGATGAGCCCGACCGCTAGACGCCCGACGACCGCAAGAAGACCAGCTGCCCAGATCGCGACGATCGCCGTCGTCAGAGAAATCCGCGTCGCGACGCGGCCTCCGGGCGGCGCGGCCGCTGACGGCGCCGACTGGACGATCGCAGATGCCGTGCTCGTCGCGGCGTCGGTCGTTCGCGCTCGCCGGGCCGGTGACGGCGCGGTCGCCATGGTTTCGTCGATCGTCGCCGAGGCCGGAGTCGGCGCCGGCGCCGACTCACTTGTCAGCGTGACAATCGGTAACTGCCAGCGGGGAAGCGCGACAGAAAGGACCGGAAGCACGAGCGCACTCGTCAGCGCCAGCGTCCAGACCAGATGACGCATGGCCGCGGACGCCCGGCCGAGCACGAGCGCCGCAAGGCTTGCGATGCCGAGGACGAGCGTGACCTTGATGAGGGCGTCGACGGCCGGCAGCCAGAGTCCGTCGAGTCCGTTCAGGAGCACGGTTATTTCAGCGGCTGGATTCATGGCTTGGGCTCCGGGCATCTCTGATCATCCTGGCCAGGCGGTCGAGTTCGACATCCGACATCTTCGTCGAGGCGTCGTCGAGCAGCGCCGAAATGGCCTGTTCCGCCGAGCCGTCGAAGAAGGTCCGCAACATGTGGCGCAGGGCCGACCGCTTGGCGTTGTCGCGCGCGACGGTCGGCAGGTAAACGTAGCGGGGCCCATCCTGCTCGTGCCGGACATGCCCCTTTTCTTCGAGAATCCGCAGCATTGCGCGGACGGCCGAGTAGCTCGGGGGGTCCGGCAGGGCCGCCTGGACCTCCGCGGCCGTGCCACGGCCGCTCGTATAAAGGATGTCGATAATCTGCCGTTCTCTACGGCTGAGCTCGTGATGGGGCGGCGTTTTCATGGGGGTCCGTTTGTTATCCACAACCCTTAGACGGATGAAGTCGGCAAAAGGTGCTATGAACTTAGCACAGTCATTGGGAGGGGCTCAAGCCTCAACCCACCCCTGTCCCCTGAGCCTTGAGCCCCCGACTCGGAACGGCGTAATCTATCGGGTCGGCTGAGAAACCGGGCGTCGGGTTCACGCCAAAGGGAGAGCCATGCTCAAGGAATTCCGCGACTTTGCCGCCCGGGGCAACGTCATCGATCTCGCGGTCGGCGTCATCATCGGCGCCGCGTTCGGCAAAGTGGTGACGTCGGTCGTCAACGACCTCATCATGCCGCCGATTGGCATGGCCCTCGGCCGCATCGACTTCAGCAACCTCTTTATCGCACTCGACGGCGGGACCTACGCATCGCTTGCCCTGGCAAAAGCGGCGACCCCGCCGGCGCCGACCCTGAACTACGGCTTGTTTCTCAACACCTGTCTCGAGTTCCTGATCGTGGCGTTTGCCGTGTTCATCCTCGTCAAGCAGGTCAACCGGCTCAAGGGACCGGCGCCGGCCGTGGTCGACACCCGGGACTGTCCCTTCTGCCTGTCGAAGATCCCGCTCAAGGCGACGCGCTGTCTCGCGTGCACCTCAGAGGTCAAGCCAGCGGTGGTGTAAAACGTGCGAACGGCCATAATGCCTTCGCGGTGAGGATTTATGAATCGATCAGGAATGGCGGGCGCACTCTCTGTCGCGGCTGTGGCATCGGTCCTCGCGACACAGGCGACAAAGCCGGATCCGTCAAAGTTTCTGACGCAACCGCTCATCCCGGGCATCTACACTGCCGACCCCTCCGCGCACGTCTTCGACGGGAAGCTCTTCCTCTACCCGTCACACGACATCGATGCGGGCGTGCCGGCCGACGATCTCGGCAGCCACTTCGCGATGCGCGACTATCACGTCTTTTCGATGGAGGCGATCGGAGGCAAGGTCACCGATCACGGCGTGGCGTTGGACATCAAGAACGTCGCTTGGGCGGGACGGCAGATGTGGGCGCCGGACGCGGCCGAAAAGGGCGGCAAGTACTACTTGTACTTTCCGGTGAAAGACAAGCAGGATGTGTTTCGAATCGGCGCGGCGGTCGGGACGAACCCAGCCGGACCGTTCACCGCGCAGGCCGACGCCATCAAGGGCACCTATAGCATCGACCCGGCGGTCTTCAAGGACAGCGACGGCAAGTACTACATGTACTTCGGCGGGATCTGGGGAGGCCAGCTGCAGCGCTGGGCCAGCGGCGTCTACAAGGGCGAAGACGTGTATCCGGCGAAGGACCAGCCTGCCCTGAGCGCGAAGGTCGCGCGCCTTGGCGACGACATGGTGACCCTCGCCGAGGCGCCGAAAGACGTCGTCTTGCTGGATGAGAAGGGCAAGGCGCTGACGGCGGGCGACAACGGCCGCCGATTCTTCGAGGCGGCCTGGCTCCACAAATACAAGGAAACGTACTACTTCTCCTATTCGACCGGCGACACGCACTTCATCATGTACGCGACCGGCGCCTCACCCTACGGGCCGTTCACGGTGAGGGGGAAGATCCTGGAACCCGTGCTGGGCTGGACGAACCATCACTCGATTGTCGAGTTCAAGGGCAAGTGGTATCTCTTCTATCACGACGCCCAGACCTCGAGTGGCCAGACCCATCTGCGCAATATCAAGGTGGCGGAGCTGAAGTACCGCGAGGACGGGTCCATCGTCACAATCGACGCCTACCTCAATTGAGAGTCGAGCGATCTGGTGGGCGATTTCGAGACAATGTCCGGCTGTGCATCCAACCGGCCAGGCCACGCGTAGGTAAGAGTGTCCCCTAGCGCGCACATCGCCGCGTTTGACTCCGACCGTGCAGCGGTGATCCGTATGGCGCGCGGGGACGGGTCTGCCGTCGCCGAGGTCTACGACCGCCACGCGCGCGCCATCTACTCGCTGGCCTTGCGGATGCTGTCGGACCCGGCCGACGCCGAGGACGTGGTGCAGGAGGTCTTCACACAGGCCTGGCGTCAAGCCGATCGGTACGACCCGTCGCGGGCGCCTGTCATCGGCTGGCTATTGGTGATCACGCGGGCGCGTGCCCTCGACCGGCTGCGCGCGCGGCGCTCGCGCATCGCGTCCACCCCGCTCGACGTCAGGATAGCCGAGCCGGTCGATCCGGGTCCCGGGCAGGACCTGCAGGCGATCGACCACGAGGATGCCGCGCGGGTGCGCCGAGCGCTCGAGGCATTGCCGGACGGCCAGCGCGAGGCCATCGAGCTCGCCTACTACAAGGGACTCTCGCAGAGCGACATTGCCGAGACGCTCGAGCAGCCGCTCGGCACGGTGAAGACGCGGATGCGCACGGCGTTGCTCAAGCTCCGCGAGGCATTGCGATGACCCACGACGAACTTCGTGACCTGACCGGCGGCTACGCGCTCGGCGCGCTGAGCGAGGCGGAGCGCCGCGCGTTCGAGGCGCACGTCGAGACTTGTCCGGAGTGCGCCGAGGAAGCGCGGGGGTTCGCGGCGGTTGCGTCGGGGCTGGCCGCAGCGGTGCCGCAGGTCGATCCTCCGGCGGCCCTGCGCGACCGCGTGCTGCGCGCGGCCATCGCCGGCTCGCCGCGCGCGACCGGCGGCGAGGCGCCTCGCTCCAGGCTCGGTGTCTTCAGGTTCCTGTCCGTCGCCGCGGCGCTCGTCGCGCTCGCGCTCGGGCTCTACGCCATCTCGCTGCAGCAGCGGATCCGAGTGCTCGAAGAGGAGCTGCGCCTCGCGTCGGCGCGCGGCGCCGACGTGCAGCAGCAACTCGTGCGTTATCGAGTAGCGTTCGACCGGGCGTCTGAGATACGCGCGATTCTCTCCGCGCCCGACTTGCGGCGAATCGATCTCGCCGGCCAGAAGGCGGCCCCTGGCGCATCAGGTCGAGCGTTCTGGAGTCCTGCCCACGGCCTCGTGGTGGCGTTCGACAGTCTGCCGCCGACGGCTGCCGACCGTGTCTACCAGCTCTGGGTGATTCCGCCTGGCGCGGGTGCCGCGCCGATCAGCGCCGCGCTGCTGGAGCTGCAGCCTGACGGGCGCGCGATAGCGCTTGGTGCGCCTGCCAGCACCGCCCGCGTCGGCACGGTGGCCGTCACGCTCGAGCCCGCCGGCGGCGTCCCGGCGCCGACCGGCGACATGATCGTCGTCGGCACGCTCTCGAACTGACGACTCGTCCTGGTCGTCACGACAACAACAGCTCCAGATCCTCTCGGCGCAGGTTGCGAATCAGGCTGGCGTCGGCGCGAACGATCGCCTCGGCCAGCTTTCGCTTCGTCGCCTGCAGCTCGAGCACTTTCTCCTCGACGGTATCGCGCGCGATGAGGCGAAAGGCAAACACGGGCCGTGTTTGCCCGATTCGGTGGGCGCGGTCGATCGCTTGCGCCTCGACCGCGGGGTTCCACCACGGGTCGAGGAGGAAGACGTACTCCGCCGCGGTGAGGTTGAGGCCGAGGCCGCCGGCTTTCAGGCTGACGAGAAACAACGGACAACCATCGCCCTGAAACCGCCGCACGCGAGCTTCACGGTCCCTGGTCTTTCCGTCGAGGTACTCATAGGTCAGCTGCGCCTCGTCGAGTCGCGTGCGCAGGAAGCCGAGCAGCGTCGTGAACTGCGAAAAGACGATGACCTTGCGGCCGTCCTCGACGAGCTCCTGCAGGCGCGGCACGAGAACATCGAGCTTGGCCGACGGGTCGAGGGCCCGCGCTCGATCGATGAGGCCCGGATGGCACGCCGCCTGGCGCAGGCGCAGCAGCGCCTCGAGGATCTGCAGCTTCGACTGACCGATGCCGACCGTGGCACCCTTGCCCCGGAGCGCCCCGACCGGGGCGCTCTTCCCCCCGAGCGCCCCGACTGGGGCGCTCTTCCCCCCGAGCGCCCCGACTGGGGCGCTCTTCCCCCCGAGCGCCCCGACTGGGGCGCTCTTCCCAAGGAGCGCGGCGCGATAGTGGTCGCGCAGCTCGTCGTACAGCGCGCGCTGCGGTGGCTCGAGGTCGCAGTACAAGGTCTGCTCGGTGCGGGCCGGCAGCTCGGCTGCCACCAGCTCCTTTGTGCGCCGCAGGATGAACGGTCGAAGCCCGCGGGCCAGCATCTCCAGCGTCCCGTCGTCGGCCTTCGCATCCGCCGTGGTTGCCGTGGCGAACGCCGATGCCGCGCCGAGCATGCCTGGATTCAGAAAGTCGAACAGGCTCCACAACTCCCCGAGATGATTCTCGACCGGCGTGCCGCTGAGCGCGAGCCGGTGGGTGGCGTTAAGGAGCCGCGCCGCCTTGGCCGAGCTGGTGCGTGAGTTCTTGATCATCTGGGCCTCGTCGAGAATCGCGTAGTCGAAGGCGATTTCCTTGAGCTGTCCGATGTCTCTCCTCAGCGTTCCATACGTCGTCAGGATGATGTCGTATCGGTCAAGGCTCTTGAGGACGCCGCGCCGGCCGACGCCGGTGAAGTCGAGCACGCGCAAACGCGGCGCGAAGCGCGACGCCTCCTGGTGCCAGTTGAAGACGAGCGAACGGGGTACGACGATGAGCGACGGGAGCGTCGGGCGGCGGCCTTGGGCGCGTTCTGCACGACGGGCCTCCATGGCGGCCAGCACCATGACCGTCTTGCCGAGGCCCATCTCGTCGGCGAGGCACCCGCCGAACCCAAACCGGCGCAGGAAGTCGAACCAGCCGAGCGCATCGCGCTGGTACTCGCGCAGCACGCCGCGGAAGCTCGGCGGAGGGTCGATCGCCGCGACGCCGTCGAACCGCGCCAGCTCGGCGCGTGCGCGCGCGAACGCCTCGTCGACGGATACCGCCGGCTGTGTCTCCAGCCACGCGTCGAGGAGCGCTCCCTGATTCGACGAAAAACGAACGTGATCGGCGACTGCTGTACCGACGGCGGTCATCCGGACCGCGCGCGCCAGCCAGTTCTCCGGGAGCAGCCCCAGTGTGCCGTCGCCGAGCGGGACGAACGATTCGCCGCGGTGCGCCGCGGCGAGGAGCGTGGGCAGATCGACGCTGACGCCGCCATAGTCGACGCTGCCGTGCAGTTCGAACCAGTCGATGCCGGATCGCACGTCGAGCGATACGACGCCCGGCCGGTGATAGAGGCGCCCTTCGGCTTCCACGCGCCAGCCGTCCGAGAGGAGCACGCGGACGACCGGCGCCAGCTGCGAAGTGGCAAGGTCCAGGCGTGTGCCGCCACTCTGCCAATCCCCGAGGCGGCGCACGCCGAGCGACTGCAGGCGTGCGAAGGCCGCGCGTTCCGCCTCGGCATCGCGGCGCCAGGCCAGTCGCCGCCTGGGTTCGAAAAACACCGGCTGTTCGGACCAGGCATCCACTTCACAATCGCCGTAAGCGAACGACAGCTTTGCGTCGAGGCGATCGTCGGACGACGCGTACCAGCGGTGTTCGCCAGGTGTCGGCCGCGTGATGCGGACGATCGGGCGAGGAGGCTCGACGCGTGTGTCAACGCGCAATTCCTCCGGGCACTCGAGACGTGCGAGATCCGAGATCACGAGCGATTCGACGAGCGCCGCAGCGTCCGATGCAGGCACCGTCACTCCGCCCACGTCGAGGAGCCCGGCCATCCAGCGATCTGCGCCGCCCGAGTCGAACGTGGCCAGACGCGGCCGGCCGTCGGGCCCGCCGGGCCGCCACACAATCAGGGCTGGAGTCGCGAACATCGCGTCGCTGACGGCGTGCGCCTGTCCGGCGCGATGGATCTCGCCGCCGATCGTGTATCCCGCGCGGGCATCGCCGGTGATGCGCAACTGGAATTCGGCTGGCTCAGGGTCCCACTCGATCGGAAGGAGGACGGTCTTTTCCTGCGCAACACCGGGCGTCGCTGGCACTCGCAAAACCAGCCGGCCCGTTTCTGCCAGCCGCTGAGCCAGGTCCCGCTGCAGCGTCAGGTTCAACACGAACGCGCCCGGCACGGGCACGCCCACGCTGTATCCACTCCAGGCCGGCCCGAAATAGCCATGCGCGTGCGCCGCGCCACAGACGGCATCGAGGATCTGCCGGTCGCGCTCGTCGGGCAGCGCGGCGATGTCGTGGCGATTGATAGTGACGGCCTTCGGTCTTCCCCACTCGCCGGATTTCTTCCGGTCGCGGGTGAGGAGCTCGATCAGGAGTCCGCCGGCCGTCGCAGAGCGGACGAGATCGACAACGTAGACGAGCTCGCCTGGCGGAACCAGACGGACGAGTGGGCCTTCGGGTCTGACGGGGGTGACGTGCGACAGGAAGGTCTGCCAGCCAGGATGCGGCGACGGAGGCCCCGGCGTGAGTGGCGATGGCGACAGCGCATCGATCCGGACGTCGTGGACATCGAGGAAGAGCTCCGACGGCACCTCGAACGCGTGCGCCCGATCGGCGGCGAGAATGACGGCCCAGATGTGCTTGCACGCATTGATGGAGTCCTCGAAGTACGGGCAGGAGCAGTCGACGACCAGGCGATGATCGTCGAGCGACAACGAGACGTTGTAGGTGCGTGTGCCCCGCACGAGGGCTGCGAACGTGCTGGAGCTCGCGCGCGTGACGGAGACGCGGCCGCTCGTGAAGTACGGCTCGCCGCGCGCGCGCGAGGTGGCGCTCACGAACCTGCGGACCGCTGTGGCTAGACTGCGAGGCATGACGTCGGGGGGAAGAGATCGATTATATCCGCGGCGTTGGTCGCCGGCGTCGGTCTTCGCGCCAAGTCGTGATTCAGCGTGATTCCTTGGTGGTCGCCGCGGCGTGCGCGCCAGCCCGCGGCAGCATGTACAGGATCGCCAACCCGAGCACGATGGTCAGGCTGATCGCCACGTGGACAAACGCCAGCAGCGTCGCTGCCAGGTAGAGGAGCGATCCTGGGGCGTAGGCCCGCGTGATCGCTCGTACCGCGTCGTCGGAAACGCCGGCCGCAATCAGGCGCCGGCCGCGCGCCGCATGCCACCACATCAGGAAATAGAAGACCGCGGTGACCGTGAAGGAGCCGCAGTAGAACGCCACGGCAACGGCCCGTTCGTGCGGATCGGTGAGGTGCTCGGCCATTACAGCGGTGGGGAAGGGTAGAAAGGCCACACAGAGGAGTAGCAGCAGATTCAGGGTGATGAACCCGTGGTCGACGCGATCGATGAGCTTCATGAGGTTGTAGTGGTTCGCCCACATGATCCCGATCACGACGAAGCTGATGAGATACCCGAGGTACGACGGCCAGAGGTGCAGCAATGCCGGGCCCAGCCCGCCGTTTCGCACGAGCTCCTCGTGCGGCGGCAGGCGAATCTCGATGATGAGCAGGGTAATGGCGATCGCAAAGACCGCATCGGCAAACGCCTCGAGACGGTAGGTTTCTCCGCCGGGTGACGACATCGTGAGGTCAGTCTACATCGCCGTGTGCGGCTCAGATCCGCCGGCTCTCGAGAGACGAGACCTTGGCCAGCAAGTCGAAGTCGCGATCGCGGTGGAGAACGGCCAACGAGTGCCTGATGGCACACGCCGCGACGAGGCAGTCGATGCCGGACCGGATAGTGATCCCAGCCCGGCGCGCGGCGCGATACAGTTCGATTGCCTGGTCGAACACCGGTTGCGTGACCGGGGATGCCACCATCGGCAGTGCGTACATCGCCTCGCGTGCCGTCTGAAATGCCCGCTCGTCGCGAAAACCCTGCAGCACTTCCTGCACGACCGGCAGGCAGGTCACCACGTCGTCGAAGTCAACGACCTGGTCCAGCCGCAGCCGCGACGGTTTGCGGAATACTTCGATCCAGACCGACGTATCAACGAGCAGCATCACGCCGCCGCTTGGTACGATACACCCCGCGGTCCTCACGGACCGTCGCCAAATCTCCTTCCCACAGGCCGGATCCAGCAAGCTCGAGAATGCGGCGGGCCTTCGCCCGTCGCACGAAGTCCCGCAGCGCTCGCTCGACCGTCCGCGCGTACGTACGCTCGCCGCTCAGCCGGGTCGCCTCGTCGAGCAGTTTCTCGTCGAGCACAAGATTTGTACGTTTCATACACATCAAGTGTAGCACGGAGGAGGGACGACCCGGGACGGGTGGGGCGTGAAGGTAATCGTTCTACATCGAATCGTGAAACCGAATCTCCGGATTGCCTTCCATCACGTAGCGAAGCTCCCATGCCGATTCGAAGAGGAGCACGTCACGACCCTGACGATCCTTCGCTTGCAGGACGCCAGACGTCGTCAGCTTCAATGGCTTGGTTGCGGCGGATTCCGGCACCGGCCACCGGCAGGCGACGTGAGGCAGCGGCTCGAGCGAGCACGGGATCCCGTACTCCGATCGCAACCGTGCCTCGACGACATCGAACTGCAGCGGACCTACCACTCCCACAATCGGATGCCGCAAGCCGTGTTCTGGGATGAACACCTGCATCAGGCCTTCTTCTTCGAGCTGCCGGACCGCTTCGTCGAATCTCTTGTGCCGCACGTCGGCCGGTCGCAGGTAGGCAAAACGCTCGGCGGGAAACTGCGGAATCGGCGGATATTGGACCTTTCGACCCGCGTAGAGCGTGTCGCCGATGGCCAGCCGGCCCGGGTTGACGAGACCGACGACGTCCCCCGGGTACGCTTCCGGGACCGTCTCGCGATCGCGGCCGAAGAAACGGTAGACACGCGAGAGGCGGACAGTCGTGCCGAGCCGCGCGCTGACGACCGCCATGTCTTTTGTCAGCCGCCCCGAGCAGATACGCAGAAACGCGACGCGATCCCGATGGCGCGGGTTCATGTTCGCCTGCATCTTGAACACGAACCCCGAGAAGTCGGCATCCGTCGGCAGAATCAGCCCAGCATCGCTCTTGCGAGGCGCGGGGCTTGGCGCCAGCGTCAGCAGCGCGCGAAGGAACGGTTCGACCCCGAAATCGTTCAGCGCGCTGCCGAAAAAGACTGGCGTCTGACGTTCCTGACGGTACGCCTCGAGATCGAACCGCGTCCCTGCGCCCTGGATCATTCCGGCGGCCTCGATCAATCGATGCTGACGCTCCGCGCCGACCAGATGCTCGATGGCCGGATCGCGCGGATCGGCGACGGCGATCGGTTCAGTCCGATGGCCACGCGCGCCCCGCTCGTACAGCAACACCGCGTTCGCGTCGAGATCGTAGACGCCGGCGAAGGCGCTCCCATCGCCAATTGGCCAGTTAATGGGCGCCGCGGCGATGCCGAGCACGCGTTCGATCTGATCGAGCAGCTCGAAGGGATCGAGGGCGGGCTGGTCCAGCTTGTTGATGAAGGTCAGTACCGGTAGCCCGCGGGTGCGGCACACCTCGAAGAGCTTGAGCGTCTGTGGCTCGATGCCCTTGGCCGCATCGAGCACCATCACGACGCTGTCGACTGCCAGGAGCGTCCGGTAGGTGTCTTCGCTGAAGTCCTGGTGGCCCGGCGTGTCGAGCAGGGTGACATGGTGCCCGTCCAGCTCGAACTCGAGCGCGGCGGCGCTGATCGAAATGCCGCGCTGCTGCTCCATCTCCATCCAGTCGGAGACGGCGTGCCGTTGCGTCCGGCGTCCCCGAACGGCGCCCGCCAGCTCGATTGCTCCGGCGTAGAGGAGCAGCTTTTCGGTCAGCGTTGTCTTGCCCGCGTCGGGGTGGGAAATGATGGCGAACGTGCGGCGCCTGGCCACTTCACGCGCCAGCGCGTCAGCGTCGTTTGCGAGTTCGCCGCCGGACGAGGGGAGGAGCGAGGGATCTGGCGTCACTGCACGAGCCGGCCGGCGCACATCGGCGAAGTCATTCCCTTAGTGTACAACCCGCCCAGCCGGCGTGCTGTCCGGCCCGGCCGTGGAGCTGTTCCCGTCGGGCTACGACCGGGACCCTCCGGGCGTATACTGCTGCGCGTTCGCTGAATTCATCCCTGATTCGTGGACTTACGTAACGAAGAATCGGAGGGGAACCATGAGAAGCATCGTCGGACTCATCGTGGCGCTCGGCGTTGTGGTTTCCGTATCGGCGTCCCAGGTCCCGAAGCCTGGGGAGCAGACCTGGAAGGGCAAGATCGGCGACAGCAATTGCAAGGCGACGCATCCCGCCGGCGAGCACGAGGGCAAAAAGATGACGGAAGCCGACTGCGTCGGCGTCTGTGTGAAGAAAGGCGCGAAGTACGTCTTCGTAACCGACGGGAAGGTCTATCAGCTCGCCAACCAGACATCGAAGCAGATAGCCTCCCATGCCGGGCACGAAGTGGAGTTGACGGGGAGCATGAAGGCCGACACCATCACCGCCAGCCAGATCAAGATGCCGGCCACGAAGTAGGTGCGACGTGCCAGCTCGTCAGCGAACACTGGCACTCCTCGTGATCTGGTCTTGAGTCGCGCGGGCGGCGGCCCGAGCCGCCGCTCGCGCGTCGTACTGACCGACGCTAGCCGCGCGTCGACGGTAAGCGCGGGTTTCGCTCGATCCCGAACTTGTGCTGGTGCCACATCGGATACGGTTCGGGTAGCGCGCTCACCTCGTCGAGGCGGGTCATTTCGTCCGCGGACAGCCGCCACGTCGCTGCAGCCAGGTTGTCTCGGAGCTGTGCTTCGTCGCGGGCGCCGAGGATCACAGTGTCGACTCCGGGCTTGCTCAACACCCAGTTGAGCGCCACCTGCGCCGGCGTGACCGAGCGCGCCTGCGCAATCTCCGTGAGGACGTCGACAATCCGGTAGACGCGCTCGTAGTCGATCGTCCCGGGCGCCTCGAGCTCGTTGAGGCGGCTGACCGCCGGGCGCGCGTCGCGCCGGAACTTGCCGGTGAGCAGCCCCGCGTGGAGAGGGCTCCACGCCATCAGGCCCACGGACTGGTCGAGTCCCAGCGGGATGATTTCGTGCTCCACGTCACGAGCGATGAGCGAATAGTTCACCTGCTGACAGACGTATCGGGTCAGTCCAGCGCGATCGGCGACGCTCAGCGCCTTCATCACCTGCCATGCGGAGTGATTCGAGCACCCGACATAGCGGACTTTCCCCTGCTGAACCAGATCGTCGAAGGCGCGAAGCGTTTCCTCGACCGCGACGCAGCTGTCCGGCTGGTGGCCCATGTAGAGGTCGATGTAGTCGGTGCGCAACCGGCGCAGGCTCGTCTCGCACGCCTGGATCAGGTGCTTGCGCGAGAGGCCGACGTCGTGTGGCCCGGCGCCGAGCCGCATGTAGCCCTTGGTGACCAGCACGAAGTCGTCGCGCCGGCCCGCCAGCGCCTCGCCGAGGATTTCCTCCGCGCCCCCGAACGAGTAGACGTCGGCCGTGTCGAGCGTCGTGACGCCGGCCTCGCGGCAGACGTCGAGGATGCGCGACGTATCGGCCACGCCGAGATTGCCCATCTTTCCGAAGCGATCTCGGCCACCGATGGTCATCGTTCCGAAGCTGAGGACCGAGACGCTCAGCCCCGAATTGCCAAACCGCCGCTGTTCCATGATGCCGTTTCTCCCCTGCTTATCGGATACGGGCCAATGGCAGCAATCTCCTGAACGAAGACATGCCTGAAAAGTAGACCTTCGCGAGCTTTGCGGTCTTCGCGATCCTCGTGAACTAGCCGTCGGCCGGTGTCTATGAGATGACGTGTAGTGTGTCACGAAGCTGAAGCCCCGGGTCCTTTCGCCGCGGTGACCTATAATCACGCGGGGCGGAATCATGGCTCTCGACGAGTCGGCTGCGGCTGGAAGCTCTGGATATCGGCGACTGACGGCTGAGCACGTCGCCGCGCGGGCGCTCGTCGACGCCGCGACGTTCGCCGAAGCGGCGCCGAAGATCCTCGAAGCGATTTGCGAATCCTTTGGATGGGAGCACGGCGCACTGTGGGTGGTCGATCGCGACGCCGCGGTCCTGCGGTGCGTCGAAATCTGGTCGCCTCCGTCTGTCAGTTTTCCCGCCTTCGACGCCGTCAGCCGCCAGACCACGTTCCCGCGCGGCGTGGGTCTTCCCGGCCGCGTCTGGGCAAACGCGAAACCGGTCTGGATTCCCGACGTCGTACACGACACCAACTTCCCCCGCGCACCCATCGCCGCGCGGGAGGGTCTGCATGCCGCGTTCGGATTCCCCATCCTCCTGCGCGGCGAGGTGCTCGGCGCGATGGAGTTCTTCAGCGGCGAGATCCGGGCGCCTGACGAAGATCTCCTCTCGACACTGGCCAGTGTCGGCAATCAGATCGGTCTCTTCGCCGACAGGAGGCTGGCGCAGGAGGAGCTCGACCGGTTCTTCACCCTTTCGCTCGACATGCTTTGCATCGCCGGGTTCGACGGCTGCTTCCGGCGCGTCAATCCCGCCTGGAAGCGCGGCCTTGGCTACACCGAGACCGATCTGGTGGGGAAGCCATTTCTCGAGTTCGTGCATCCCGACGATCGCGACGCGACCGTTGCCGAGATGCAGAAGATCCGGGCCGGGCAGGAGTTGATCTACTTTGAGAATCGCTACCTCCACCGCGACGGCACGCTGCGATGGCTGATGTGGAATGCGACGCCCTACTCGAAACAGCAGGTCGTCTACGCCGCCGGCCGCGACATCACCGAACAAAAGGCCGCCCAGGAAACGCTGACGAGCTACGCCCGAGAGCTCGAGGTGAGCCAGCGCGAGCTCGGCGATCAGGCGGCCAGGCTGGCGCAACTCGTCAAGGAACTCGAGAGCGCGAAACGGCGCGCTGAGGAGGCCACCGAGGCGAAGAGCGAGTTCCTCGCCAACATGAGCCACGAGATCCGCACGCCCTTGAACGCGATTCTGGGCATGACACACCTGGCGCTGCGGACCACCTTGTCGCCGGAGCAGCGCAAGTACCTGACGACCGTGCTGTCCTCGGGCGAAGCCCTTCTCGAGCTCATCAACGACATTCTCGACTTCTCCAAGATCGAAGCGCGCCGGCTCGATCTCGAACGCACCGAATTCGACCTTCGCGAAGAAGTCGGTGACGCGGCCAAGCTCCTGGCCATGCGCGCCGGCGAGAAGGGCATCGAGCTCGCCTGTCATGTGGCGCCGGACGTGCCAGACCGGGTGCTGGGCGATCCCGGACGCTTGCGCCAGGTCCTCCTCAACGTCATGGGGAACGCGGTGAAGTTCACCGACGTCGGTGAGGTCGTGCTCAGAGTCCAGGTGCAGGCGACCGGCGCGGAGCGCGTGACACTGCAGTTCACCGTGACCGACACGGGCATCGGCATACCGTCAGACAAGCAGCGGCAGATCTTTCAAGCGTTCACGCAGGCCGACAGCTCGACGACCAGGCGGTATGGCGGGACCGGCCTGGGTCTCGCGATCGCGGTGCGCCTCGTGGAGCTGATGGGTGGGCGCATGTGGGTCGAGAGCGAAGTGGGCAAAGGCAGCAGATTCCACTTCGTTGCGGTGTTCGAGGTGCCAGAGGCGCCCGCGATCGAGTCAGCGCGCGTGAAACCGAAGGCGCTCGAAGGCGTCCGCGTCCTCGTCGTGGACGACAACGCGACCAACCGGCAGATCCTCGAAGAGATGCTCGCGAGTTGGCGCATGCGCCCCATCGTCGCCGGCGACGCCGAGTCGGCGATGGTGGCGCTTCGACGCGCGGCGGCGGCTGGCGAACGCTTCGACGCCGTCATCTCCGACTGTCAGATGCCGGAGGTCGACGGCTTCATGCTGACTCGCCGCATCCGGCAGGACCGCGAGCTGGCCCAGACTCGCGTCGTCATGCTCACGTCCCTGGGTCATGGCGACGGCGCCGCGCGCGGCAAGAAGGCCGGCGTTGACGCCTACCTGAGCAAGCCGGTGAAACATTCGGATCTGCTCGATGCGCTCGCCTCGGTGCTCGGCGTGTCGACACGACACCCCGACAAGGGGCCGACAGCACCTGCCCTTGGTAAGCAACCGCGACGAGTGCTTGAAGTCCTGGTCGCCGAGGACAATCCGGTCAATCGCAAACTCGTGGTCACGCTTCTCAAGAAACGTGGCCACAGGGTCCGGAGCGTCGAGAACGGCCGTCTCGCGGTAGAGGTCATCGACAAAGGGAAGCGCCGATTCGATGTGGTGCTGATGGATCTGCAGATGCCCGACATGGATGGTCTCGAAGCGACCGCTGCGATTCGCGAGCGGGAATCCGAAAGCGACCGGCATGTACCGATCATCGCGTTGACGGCGCACGCGATGCAGGGCGATCGAGAACGGTGCCTCGCGGCCGGCATGGACGGCTATCTGTCCAAGCCGATCGACGTGATGGCCCTGTTGTCCACGATCGAGCAGCATGGCGAGCGAGCCGGGACGCGCCCGAGCGACACGTCCGGTTCGGCGACGCCGGCCGTCTTCGACGAGCAGGCGGCGCTGGCGTGTACCGGTGGCGACCGCGCCCTGCTCAAAGAGGTCGTCAAGACGTTCCGAGGAAGCTGTCCCGCGTATCAGCGCCGCATCGAAAAAGCGCTGCAAGAGAGGGACGCCGATTCGCTCCGCATGGCGGCGCACGCCTTGAAAGGGGCGATCGCGACGGTCGGCTCGACGGCGGGCCGACAGGTGGCCGCAGAGGTCGAGCAGTTCGCGCGAGATAGAGATTTCGACAAGGCGCAGTCGGCATATGCGTCACTCAAAAGCTGCATCGCGCAACTTGACGAGGCCTTCGGCCATGCCCGACTGGTGTCCCGACCGGGACGACGAGAGGCTCACGGCACTCGCCGCCCGGCACTCGCGAAGCGGAGGCGGTCTTGAGCAAAATCCTCGTGGTCGATGACGACGACACGACCCGGCTCGTCATTCGCAGGACCCTCACCAAGGCCGGCTTCCAGGTGACGGAAGCGAAGGACGGCGTGGAAGCGCTCGAGATCCTGCGCCGCCGCCGGTTCGATCTGATGCTGCTCGACGTCTGGATGCCCCGAATGACCGGGCTCGATCTCCTGGCCGAGCTGCGCAGCGCCAAGCATGCCCCACGGGTCCTCGTCATGACGTCCGATGATGCGCCCGAGACGCAGCTCAAGGCCGTGCGCGAGCAGGCGTTCATGTACGTGCACAAGCCGGTCGAGCCGACGAAGCTCCTGCAGACCGTCCGCGAGGCGCTCGAGGCACCGGAACCGCCAAGGATAGAAGTGCTCTCGGCGCGATCGGAATGGGTCGAGCTGTTGGTGCCATGCTCGCGTGAGGCGGTCGGTCGCATTGAAGCGGTCATGGCGCAGCTCGAGACCAATCTCCCGTCCGAACTGCGTGAATCGATCGGCTTTGCCTTTCGTGAGCTCCTGATGAATGCCGTCGAGTGGGGCGGAGGCCTCGATCCGACGAGAAAGGTGCGGATCTCCTGCTTACGCTCGAAACGGATGATCCTCTATCGCATTGCCGATCCCGGCGTCGGCTTCAAGATCGAGGATCTGCCGCACGCCGCAATCGGCCAGCCGCCCGACGATCCCATCGCGCACATGCAGGTTCGCGAGGCCAAGGGCTTGCGCCCCGGTGGCTTCGGCCTGCTCTCGGTGCGCTCGAGCGTGGACGAGCTGCTCTACAACGAGCAGCGCAACGAAGTCGTCTTCGTGAAGTACCTGGACGAGGATATCGGGCGGTGAAGGAGCACCGCTCCGGGGCGGTGATTCCTGATGAATGCTACTTCGCGAAGCCGTAGACGACGCCAGAGGACGTGGGGCAGGAGCACGGTTCTCCTACGCCCAGGGCTTTGGGCAGGGCACAGGTCGTCGCCTTCGCGCTGCACTCGCGCGCCACAACCACCGGCGACTTCGGGCGGTTCTGCCCGACTGGCGCCTGAGTGGTCGGCCGCGGGCGGCTCGCCGCGAGCCGCCGCAACGTGATCGCAACGACCGGCTTCGGCATGATCTCTTGTGACGTGCGTCCACCCTCGGCCTCGATCATCAGTCCGCCGTACACGAAGAGTACGGTCGTGCCGTTCCGGTCGATCCGTTCAGGCACCCCATAACGCGAGACGACTTCCTCCATGCGAGTGAAGCGGGGCCGGATATACCGGTCCGTGAACATCTCGGTGGATGTCGTGCGGACGGCCGCGATGGTGCCACCTGCATCGACGCCCACGAAGAAATCGCGGTTGCGCGAGACGTAACAGACTTCACTGGCCTGTGCTCCAGGCACGCGGCAATCCGACTTGCTCAGCGTCGGGTAGCGCGAGACTGGAGATCCGAGGACAAAAACGCCGGCGTAGCCGCTCGACGGCGAAATCAGCGCATTCTGCCCCTCGACGGCGGCCACGCTCAGCGCCGCGACCGCGGCGGCGCTCACGACACGCGCGAAGGTCTCTCTCGCGCCGCTTCGCTTGTGAACGTGACGGATCTTCATAGTGCGAGCATCGCTACTGGGGTGGCCGGGCCGCGCCGAGCAGGCGATCGATGTCGGACGCCGCCGCGCCCGGATCCGCGACCTTCTGAGCCGCCGTATCGGTCGCCAGCTTGCGGAGCGAGACGGAGCTGATGCCGGCCTTGAAGCCTACGACGTGCTCCAGTTCGAGCTTCAGGTTCTCCTGTCCGTAGACGTGGCCCACCACGCTACGTTCTTCGTCGACGACGAAGCTCGCGAGATACGACCGATCCTGGGCGTCGGTCTTGGGTGGCACCTGTCGCATCTCGACGTCGAAGAAGCGCTGGCCAAAGACGCTCGGCAGGGCGAATACGACCGCGAAGAACAGCAGCACGTTTGCGGCGTAGAGAAACACGTCTTTGAACGACGAACTGCGGATGTCCTTGACGTAGTAGACGAGATACAGAAGAACGGGAACGGCAAAGAGGAGGAAACGCGTGACCAGCGCGCCGCGCGTGGGCGCCATGAACAGCGCGAGGCCAAGGGCACTCACCAGCACCATCGTCACCAGGTGGTAGTACTTGACGTACACGTCACACAATGTGCGCGCCAACCGCACACTGCGGCCACTGCCCTTGAAGATCGGCACGCGTCCCTCGCACACCGCCGCCTTGTAGAGGACATGCCCGACAAGGAGGAGCGTGAGCAAAAGGTAGCCAATTGCCGGCGCGGCGATGGCCGTCGGCGCGGAGCCAAAGAGAATCTGCCGGCCCCAATCGCGGTACAGATCGTCGGAGAGCAGGTGCTGGTTCAGAATGCGGATGTTCGTGGTCTGTTCGAAGGCTCCGAGCATCAGGCGGCCAATCCAGGCGCCATTCGTGAAGGTGATGAGACCCCCGCCGGTGACGATCGCCGCCACGGTCCGCGCGAGGAACGTCAGGAGTTTTTCTTCCACTGGCGCGGCCCTTACAAGAGGAGGGCCCTATTGTGAGCGGCCGCCCGGACGGAGTCAAGGCGCCAGTCGAGGAGCCAGAATCCCACAGAAGCGGGGACATGCCAGCGGGTCGCCTCAAATCAGCGATAATCAGCCGCGACCAGCGTGCCGGCTGGCGACTGGAGCGTCACCAGCGCCTGGCTGGACGAGCACCTGGGGCGGGTCGTGCGCTGAGGGCTCTCGAGATCACCGCATCACAGCCTGCGTCGAAACACAAAAATAACCACCGCTACGCCGAGCGCGATCGCGAACGCCGTCCATTCAGCGAGCGTGACGCTCGTCAGCATCCAGCCGATCGCGAGACACGCCAGCGCGGTCACCAATGTGGGCGCCGGGACACTGAAGGGCGTGCCGCCGGCGCGCACGTTGCGG
The DNA here is from genome assembly GCA_963839705.1 of uncultured Acidobacteriota bacterium. GTDB lineage: Bacteria > Acidobacteriota > Vicinamibacteria > Vicinamibacterales > 2-12-FULL-66-21 > DATBJJ01. The sequence continues at coordinate 930,581 of CAWIWL010000012.1, read as the reverse complement.
CGGCGTAGCTGCCACGTTGCCAGGCAGCACATCCCGTACACCACCAGGATCGAGAGGTTAGCGAGTATCGCCAGCCGCTCGAACGTGCTGGTGATGGCGAGCACGACCACGATCGCGCACTGCAGGAGGATCGCAACGACTGGCGATCGACGCACGGGATGGAGGCGCGCGACCGCCGACGGCAGGAACCCGTCGCGCGCGAACGCGAACAGCGTGCGCGGTGTGGCCAGGATCATCGCGCCGGCGTGGCCGAGCATCGAGATCACGGCACCGAACAGCAGCAGGTTTCTCGCCCAGCCGCCAAGCGCCACGCCCGCGGCCTCCGCGAGCGGCGCGGCCTTCGAGGTCGCGAGCACCGGCCCCAAGACCCCCTGGGCCACGAACTGCAAGCCGGCGTACAGCACGGTGATGGCGGTCATCGCGATGAAGATCGCACGCGGCACCGTGCGCGCCGGGTCCTTGACTTCACCGCCCGGCACGACCGCGGCTTCGATCCCCGCGAAGGCGAAGATCAGCAGGAGGCTGCTCCGCGCGAGCAGCGGCAGGTCTGGCGGATCGCCGATCACGAGGTTGTCGGGGTCGATGGCGAAGAGGCCGCCTGCGATGAGGAGCAGCAGGGGCAGGATTTTCGCGATCGTCAGCACGCTGTTCACACGAGCGCCGCGCTCGACGCCCAGGATGTTGATGGCCGCGAACACGGCGTAGATCGCGACGAGCACGGCCGCTGACGACCCGCGCGATGCCAGCACCGGCACGAGCGCGCCGAGACTCGCCACGAGCACGGTCGCCACTGCCGCCATCGCGAACGTCAGCAGCATCCAGAGCAGGAATCCCGCAAGGAAACCCACGAACGGCCCGAAGGCGACCTCGACATAGGCATACGGTCCGCCTGTCATCGACACTCGGCTCCCCGCCTCGGCGATGCAGAGGACGATGAGGCCCATCGCGATGGCGCAAAGCAGGTACGCGATAGGCGCAGTCGCGCCGAGCGTGGCCGCCATGTCGGCCGGCAGCCGGAAAATGCCGCCGCCGATCGTGACGTTGACGATGCTCGCCGCCAGACCGAAGGTGCCGATTGAGCGAAGAAGGGACGACTCGGAGGACGGGGCGCGCGCGGGGTCAGTCAAGGTGACGGCACCTGAACGGTCTCCTTCGCCGTGGCGGTAGGCTATCATCCCGCACCGAGGTAGTCACGACTTGTGCGCCGGCCGCCGCCGATTTCCATCCGCTATCGTCCGCGTATGAGGGTGGAGGCGAGGAACACTTCCCACTGCTCGCGTAGAATCCGCTTCATCCGTTTTGAGCGTCGCATGGCGTCACCTGAGTCTAAACCGCGCCCGTCAGTGGATCCGGACGTGTTGCAGGCCTGCGGCCGGGCGCCCGAGGTCAGGACTGGAGACGACCAACGCCTCGACTTCGTCCAGAGTGAGCTCGATATGGGTCGAGAGATGAAGATCCACGAGCACGTCCAGCGGGGACATGGCGAATCGATCCCGAAGATCCTGGTTGGTCAGCAAGGTGTGGATGACAAAATTCACGGCCTGGTGCGACATGGCTTGCAGCGTCCTTGACTGCCGTTCGGATCGTTTCTTACCTTCATTACGAGCGACCAGCTGAAACGGATTCATCGAACCGGCCCGCGCGAACCCCGGGACCGTTACCGCGCTCGCCCCGCGAAGCGCGATCGCGGCGCAGCTTTATGGTGTGCAGCCACTCGATCCGGCCGTAATGCTCGGGGCGGTAGCTATGCTGGCGGCCACCTCGTTCATCGCGTGCCTCGGGCCGGCCCGGCGCGCCTCCCGTGTGAGCCCGATCGTCGCACTGTCGCACCATTAGCGGCTTAGACTTGTTCCGTTTCCCGTTTCCCGTTCTCACCAAGTGGCTATCCAGTCACGCGATCAAGAGCCTGGGACCGTCGAGGATGCCCTCGTCCGATGCGACCCGCAACTCGTGCGCCGCAACGCACTGGCTCAGGCCGGTTTCCTGGTCACGTTTGACATCGGGCGATCCAGAGTGATAATTCCGACGCAACGGCGGCAGCACCTCGACCAGCGTCCGCCCGGCCGAGATAGAGCGATCGGCCGGCTCTCGTTGCCGGCGAGCCGGCGTTTCGGTCAAAGATTTGCGCGAGGAACCCGCATCCGATGACGACCGTGACCGCCGTGGCAATCCTCGCCGTCTGTCTCGTCTGTGGCTATTTCGTCGGGACGCTGATGGCCGCGTCGAGGATGCCAGGACGTCGAAGCGGAACACCGGCGCCCGGGCGCTCGCTCGCGGTGCTGGGGTTGAGCGGCGTGCCCGCCACGCAAGTCATGAGCGGCACGCACGTCCACTCCGTGCAGACGCGGAAGATGCTCGCGTGCAACGAGAACCTCCAGCCAGAACTCGTCCCGGATCCGGCGCGATTCCGGGAGCAGTTGGACCTCCTGCTCCAACTGAATGCGCTCAACACGCACGCCCATGTGTGATGCCAGCGCCGCGGCGCCCGCTCGCCTGTCGATCCTCATCGTGGGCTGGAACGTCCGTGATGACGTGCGCGAGTGCTTAAAGTCGGTGCTGGCGAGCCCGCCGTCCTGTTCGTTCGAGATCATCTACGTCGACAACGCGTCGGCAGACAGCAGCGCGGACGTCGTCAGCGACGTCTGTCCGTCGGCAACGATCGTGCGGAACCGTTCCAACACCGGGTTCCAGCGGGCGAACAATCAAGGGATCGCGCTCGCGAGGAGCGAGTACATCGTGCTGCTCAATCCCGACACGCGCGTGCTCGACGGCAGCCTCGATCGCCTGATGCATTTTCTCGACGCGCACCCGGCGGCCGGCGCCGCCAGCCCGCGCTGCGAGTATCCGGACGGCCGCGTGCAGTGGTCGGCCGCCAGCTTTCCGACGCTGCCGATCATGTGGTACTGGTGCTGCGCCACGCACCCGGTGCTCCAATTGCTCGTCGGGCTGCCGCAAATCGATTTCGTACACCCGGATCCGGCCCGCACGCAGCGACAGGACTACGCCTACGGCGCGTGCTGCATGGTGCGGCGCGCGGCCGCCGCCGATGCCGGTCCGATGGACGAGCGGTTCTTCCTCGCGGGAGGAGACATCGCCTGGAGCTGCGAGATGAAGAAGCGCGGCTGGGACATCTTCTACGTCGCCGATGCGCGCATCATCCACCGCGAGAGCACTTCGCGAAACCGCGTGCCCCGCACGGCGCACCTCGACTGGATACGCGCACACCGCCGTCTGCTCTACCGCTATCAGGGGCTCGGCGACGGCCTCGCCGGCGACGCGGTGTTCGCCTGTCACTTTCTACTGCTGGCCGGCGAGCGCACGTCCGGCTGGGTCAGGGCGCGATGGCGCGCGCGGCTGTGGGCCTGGCTGCGCGCGCTTCGTCGCGAGGGATGATGGATCCGATCGTTAGCGTCATCATCCCCACGCGCGATCGCCCGGATACGCTGGCGCGAACGCTGCGCGCGCTCGCCCTCCAGTCGCTCTCCTCCGGCCCATACGAGGTGGTTGTGGTCGACGATGGATCGAGTGTGAGCACGAGAGAGGCCGTAGAGATCGAGCGTCGTGCGTCGGGCGGCCGCGTCGCGTACGTCCGGCAGCAGGCCGCCGGCCCCGCCGCGGCCCGCAACGCCGGGATCCAGCGGGCACGCGCGCCGCTCCTTCTCTTTCTGGGGGACGACATCGTGCCGAAAGACGGTCTGCTCGAGCAGCACGCCTGCTGGCACCAACGGTTCCCGGACCGAGCCGTGGCCGTGCTCGGCCACGTCACGTGGTCCCCCGAGTTGACGATCACGCCGTACATGCGGTGGCTGGAGAGCTCCGGGCAGCAGTTCGACTACGGCGCGATCGAGGCGAACGAGGATGTCGATCCGGAGCGGTTCTTCTACACCGCCAACTTGTCCGTGAAGCGTGCCTTCGTGCTCCAGTGCGCGGAGCTCTTCGACGAGACGTTCCGCCATGCGGCTTACGAGGATATCGAGCTCGGGTGCCGGCTCGCGTTACACGGTCTGGTGCTGAAGTACAACCGGCAGGCGGGCGCGTTCCATCACCACGCGACGAACGTCAGAAGCGCCTTGAGGCGCGCGCGCCGATGCGGGGAGTCATCGGTCATCTTCGAACGCAAGACGCGGCGGATCCGGACGCCTCCGCACGCGGGCCTCAAGCATCATCTTTTGATCGTCAGGATCATGGGGTCGTGCGCCTGGCGCGTCGTCGTGAACTGGCCGTACTGCTGGCTCGCGCGCGTCTGCGAGACTCGCATCGACGCGCCGCGCATCTACGCCCGCGCGAGCACGTGCGCCACGCACGCCGGCATCTTTCGCTACTACGTCGGGCGCATTGGCCCGGGACTGCGGCGGCTCTAATGATCTCCGTGGTCGTGCCCTTCGACGATCGCGCGGCGTTCGACGCGATGACGGGCGCATCGCTCGCACGTCAGCGGGCGGCAATCGAGCTCCTGGCGATCGACAACACCGCCGGGGTCTTTTCGTCCGCGGCGCACGTCCTCAACGCCGCGGCGTCGAGCGCGCAGGGCAACTGGCTGATGTTCGCGCATCAGGACCTCGTCTTCGACGGCGACGCATGGTTGAGCGACGCCGAAGCGTGGCTGCAGACGATCGGCGATGCCGCGATGGCTGGCGTGGCCGGCGCACGCCTCTCGCCGACGGGCCAGGGACGCGACATCCTGAGCAACGTGTCCGATTCCATTCCGCCGCAGCGCGCCGGGCACACGGCCATCGATCGCGCCGAGCGCGTGCAGACGATAGACGAGTGTCTCTTCTTCGTCCGGACGCAGCTCGTGCGCGATCTGCCGTTCGACACGGTCGCGTGCGATGGCTGGCACCTGTACGCCGTCGACTACAGCCTCACGTTGCTCGAGCGCGGATACCGCGTCTACGTGCTACCGCTCGACCTGTATCATCGCTCGGGAGGCCGGCGCGTCGAGTCGCGCTGGTTCCCTCGTTACGAAGACGCGTTCTATCGCACGCTCGCGCGCGTGCTTCGCAAGCACCGGCGCCGCGTCCCGATCGTGTATACGACGTGCGGCACGTGGCGCGCGGATCGAGGGGTCCTACTCCAGCAATACGACCTGGGCGCATTCTGGCGGCTGGTCCGTGCCAGGATGTCGAACGGGATGCACTCGTGAAGGTCCTGCTGCACAACCGCGCGCACACGCTGTGGCACGGCGGCGACGCGACGGCCGTCGCCGAGCTCGAAGCTCACCTGCGGCGCTCGAATGTCGAGGCAGTCTATGCCTCCGATCCGCAGGACATGCGGCTGTACGACATCATCCACCTCCACAACATCTCGATGCCGTGGACGTGGGATCTGTTCTGTCGTGCGCGACGGTCCCGCGCGCGCATGGTGGTGTCGACGATCTACGAACCGGGCGTCTTTCAACTGGTGAGCGCGGAACAGCAGCGGCGCATCGCGAGGGAGGCTGATGCGCTCATCTGCTACAGCCGCTCGGAGGCCCGCACCCTCGTGCGCGATCTGAATGCCGAGGAGTCGCGCATTCGCATCGTGCGCCTCGGCGTCTCGGCCGACTTCGCGACTGGCCAGGCGTTGCTCCCCTATCAATACATCCTTGAGGTCGGCAGAATCGAGCCCCGCAAGAATCAGCTCGCGCTCGTCACCGCCGTGCGCGACAAGCCGATCGTGCTCGCCGGGGACGTCTTCGACTTTCCGTACTACCGACGCGTCCTGCGGACGTCGGCAGGGAATGTGCTGCACGTCTCGATGGCGTCGCGGGATCTGCTGCGCGGCCTGTACGCCGGCGCGCGCGTGTTCTGCCTGCCGACGACGTTCGAGCTGTGCGGCCTCGTAAACCTCGAGGCGCTGGCCGCCGGCTGTCACGTCGTCACGACCGACGTCGGGGGCGTGCGCGAGTATTGCGGGGACTTCGTTACCTACGTCGATCCGGAAGATGCGTCCGCGCTGGCCGCGGCGATAGACCACTTGTGGACGCTGCCGCGCCGCGACTTCCCGGAGGATGTCGTTCTGCGGTACTCGTGGTCGCGCTTCGCCGCCGAGCACTTGGAGGTGTATCGGCGCATCGTGTCGAGCACCTCGCAGACTGCGAGCTAGGTCATCGGCGCGCGGGCTTGCCCGTCTTGCGTTCCCCCGATCGCCCAAGGAATGATGACGTCCGGGTGAAGATCTGCCCTTCCGAGATCGCCACAGTGCTGAGACGGTACGGCCGTGCAGTCACCGAGGAGGGAGTTGGACGAGAGAATCTCGAAGCGGCGGTCGGCCTGTATGGCGTGCTGGCCTACCACGTGAACCAGCCGCACTCGCGAGATCGGGTTAGCGGCTATTGACACCCTCCTTCGCCGCGGCCTACCTTGTAGGTGCGCGCTCAAAAGGCGCCCGCGGGTTCGCGCGAAGGGCCAAGCCCACTGTCATATCTCCTCGACCGACGGCACGTACACCGCCGTGCTGCCTGTTTGCGAACCACAGGCTCGAGCATGGAGGTTGTATGACGCCGAGCCAGCTCCCTGATCGTCCGAATCTCGAACAGCTGAAGAAGCAGGCCAAGTCGCTGCTCCACGCAGCGCAGGCCGAAGATTCAGGTGCGCTTCGACGCTTTGCCGTGCTGCCCGCGTTGGCGGACAAATCGGCCGCCGAACTGGGCCTGATGGGTCTCGCGCTCCACGACGCGCAATCGGTGATCGCGCGCGAGCTCGGATTCGTGTCCTGGAACGCGTTGCGCGAAGAGGTCGAGGCGCGCACGCTCTCATTCGACGCCGCCGTCGACGAGTTCATCCGCTGCGCGACGGGAGGTGCGTCCGGTCGCGCCGAACGGCTGCTGGCGCTGCATCCCGGGATCGCGTCGGCGTCGCTCCACACCGCGTTGGTTCTGGGAGACGCCGCGTCAGTGGAGGCGCGACTGCGCAATCATCCCGCGCTCGCGACCCAACCTGGCGGACCGCAGAACTGGGAGCCCCTGCTCTACGCGTGCCACACCTCCATGCACAAGAGCTCTGCGGGGCGCGTGGATGGCCTGGTCGCGATCGCGCGGCTACTGTGCTCGCTCGGGGCGAATCCGAATGCGGAGTACCACTGGAACTGGCATCCGGAGCTCCCGCGCACCGCGCTGTGGGCTGCGGTGTGTGCCGTCAACCACCTGCCGCTCGCGCAGGTGCTGCTCGAGGCAGGAGCAAATCCCACGGACGGCGTGACCGTCCACATCGCGGGAGGCGGAGGCAATGTCGCCGCACTCGAGCTGCTGTATCGCTTCAACGTCGACGTGAACGGGATTCCCGGAGGTGTGCCGCCGCTCGTCTATATGATGTTCTGGGCCACCGATGCCACCGGACCACGTTGGCTGCTCGAGCATGGCGCGGATCCGAACCTCGCGTGGGGCCATGAGGGCGAAGCGCCGCTGCATGTCGCTGCCCGCAGATGGGACGTGCCGATGGTCGAGTTGCTCGTGCAGCGCGGCGCCGATCTGTTACGTCGTCGCCAGGATGGCTGCACTCCGCACACGCTGGCGGAGCTCCATGGCAACCATGACATCGCGGCGTGGCTCGTCGCTCACGGCGCGAAGGACGAGCTCTCGCCGATCGAGCGGTTCGTCGCCGCCTGCGCGCGCGGCGATCGCGCGAGCGCAGCCGCGCTGCTGGACGCCCGGCCGGGGCTGCGCACCGAGCTGCGTCCCGAGCACCATCTCATGATGCAGCGCCCGGCTGAAAGCGGTCACGCCGTGGTGCTCGAGACGATGCTCTCGTGCGGGTTCGATCCGCACGCCAGGGACAAGGACAACGTGACGGCGCTGCATCGTGCGGCGATGGCGGGCCATCCGGAGGCCGTACGCGTCCTGCTGAAGTTCGGCGCCGACGTCAACGCGCTCGACGGCATGTTCTCGGCGACCCCGCTCGTCTGGGCCGTCGAAGGACGCGGTCATGCCCAGGCCGGCGCCGACCATGTCGGCGTCGCGCGTGAGTTGATCGCGGCGGGGTCTTCCGTCGAGTGGACGCCACCCGAAGCGGCGCCCGGCCCGGAGCGCACGCTCGAGGGCCTGATCGAACTGCGCCGCGCGGTGGCGGCCCGCGATTCCGGGTGACGGGCGATCTCTGAGGGCAACGCTCAGCGCCCGAGCCGTGTTGCTCGCGTCAATCCTTGCCGCGCGCCGCGCCGGGTCGCGCCGCCACCATCGCGCCGATCTGGCCGCAAAATACCCGTGTCAGGATCCTGCTCGAGGTGGCGAGAATGCCGCTCGAGCAAGAGTGGGCTGGCGAAGCCCTGTTCCGTCTGGCGGACTGGACGAACTGCACGGGCGAGGCCTACTTTCGCGGCCTCGTCCGAGGGCTGGCCGACGTCCTGTCGGTGCGCTGGGTGTATCTCAGCAAGCTCCACGCGCACAAATCCAGACACGTGCAAGTCGTTGCCGGCTGGGCCGACGGCGGACCAGCGGCGAACATCGAGTACGACCTCGCTCACACCCCGTGTGCCGAAGTGCTGACGGGGGCCAACTGCTTCTATCCGACGGGCGTGGCCGGCCGGTTCCCTCGAGATCGTATGCTCACGGACCTGGGGGTCGAATGCTACGCGGGCACGCCTCTCCGGGCCGCGGATGGGCAGGCGCAAGGCCTGCTCGTCATCATGCACGACCGCCCCATCGACGCGTCGCGGCAGCACCCGTGCACCACCCTCGGTCTCGTCGCCGGTCGAGCGGCCGCCGAGCTCGAGCGCAGCCGCGTCGAGGCACAGCTCCGGCAGAGCGAGGAGCAGATTCGCTTCATCAGCGAGTCCACGCCGGCGTTGCTGTGGCGGGCGACGACCGACGGCCGCCTCGACTACCTGTCGCCGCGCGCGGCCGAGTATTGCGGCACGTCGCTCGAGTCGCTTCTCGGCCATGGATACGTGGCGTACATGCACCCGGATGACGTCGCGCGCAAGCTGCGGTTGTGGAATCTCGCGCGCGAGACGGGGCAGCCGTTCGAAGCTGAGTACCGGCTGCGCGGCGTTGACGGCACCTACCGCTGGCAATTGACCCGCGCCCTGCCCCAGCGCGACGCGACTGGCGCCATCGCGCGCTGGTACGGATCGGTCGTCGACGTGGACGACCGGCGGCGAGCCGAAGAGGCCCTGCGGGAGGCCGATCGCCGCAAGGACGAGTTTCTAGCGATGCTGGCGCACGAGCTCCGCAATCCGCTCGCGCCTATCCGCCACGCCCTCGCGGTGCAGGCGCGGTCTGCCGACGACGTCATGATTTCGCGCGAGATGCGCCAGACCATGGAGCGGCAGGTGAAGCACCTCGTCCGGCTGGTCGACGACCTGCTCGACGTGTCGCGGCTGACGACAGGTCAGATCACGTTGCGCCGACAGCCAGTGGACGTGCGCGACATCGTCACAGACGCCCTCGAGACCTGCCGGGAGATCGTCGACGCGAGGGGGCATCGCGTCACCACGCGTCTTCCCGACAACGCCCTGATGGTCGACGGCGATCGGATCCGCCTCGTCCAGGTCGTGACCAACATCTTGAACAACGCCGCCAAGTTCACCGAGCCCGGCGGAGAGATCGACATCGACGCCGGCGTGCGCGACGGGGCGCTCGAGATACGCATACGCGATAGCGGCGTCGGGATCTTCGAGGATCGGCTGCCGCGCATCTTCGATCTGTTTTTCCAGAGCGACCCATCGCCCGACCGCTCACACGGCGGTCTCGGCGTCGGGCTGACGCTCGCCCGCCGACTGGTCGAGCTGCACGCGGGCACGCTGACGGCATCGAGCGCAGGAATTGGCTGCGGCAGCGAGTTCAGCATCGCGCTGCCGCGGTCGGTTGCAGGGCGAGTCGATCCCGTCGCGCATTCGCCCGCCGGCGGCAGTACAGGGACCGTTCGCACGCCTGCGCGTGCTCGTTGTGGACGACTACGTCGACGCCACACGCGCGCTCGAACGGCTCCTCGTGGTCATGGGCCACGAGGTCATCATCGCGCACGACGGCAGGTCGGGAATCGAACTGGCCGAGCGGGTCCGTCCCGATGTCATCCTGCTCGACATCGGGCTCCCCGAGATGGACGGCTATTCGGTCGCGCGCCACTTGCGCTCGCTGCCGAGCATGGCCGCGACGCGCATCATCGCGCTGACCGGCTATGGGGCGGAGCGGGCGCGTCAGAGCGTCCGGGAGGCCGGTTTCGACCTTCATCTCGTCAAGCCAGTAGACGCCGACGAGCTCGAGGTCGCGCTCTCGGCCGGGCGGAGCTGATGCTGTGTGTTGCTGATGACGGTCCCTCGCGACTAGGAGAATTCGCGAGATTCCCACAGCAGTAGCAGCCTGCCGCGCTGACGGCTGAGGTTGCTCGAGCGCGTGGCCGTAGCAGAACGCGGTGGTATCGCGTGACTACAGCGCAAAAGATCGCCGAGGCCGTGTGGAGTTCGAGGCAGGCACGGACGGTGGCCGACAGCTAGTCTACAACCCCAGCACTCACCGTTTCCGCAGTGTAACGCTCCCGTTGACGGTCTGCACCTCGATTGACCGGCCGCCTCCGCCTATCGTGCCGGTGAGTTTGCGCGGGTCGACGCGCCCTGTCACGCTGATCGGAAAGTCTGTCGAGATGCTGCCGTTGACCGTCGTGGCGCGGACCTCGGTGCTCACATCAGCGGGCAGATCGAGCGAGATGCTGCCGTTGACCGTATTGAATCTCAGGGCCTCAGTCCACTGACTGCTCCCCAATGTGCCGCGTATCGAACCGTTCACGGTCGACGCTTCGCCGTACGCGGTTGTGGAGAAGCTCGCCTCTCCGTTCACCGTCTTCAGCGACACGGGGCCCATAAGCGCGTCCGCTCCGATATCGCCGTTGACGGTCCGGCCCACGAATCGAACACCCGGAGGCACGCGAACCGTGAACGCGACGGTGACATCATTGTCGCGCGTGTTCATTCGGCCGCCGTCGCCGGGCTGGCACTCGTTTGGCCGTGAGTCCGGGCTCGGATAGACCGCGCAAATCGTGACACCACCTCCGTGCTGCACCACATCGATTCGAACGTCCGCCGGGTTGCTCCGCTGACCCCTCAGCACCGCGGACACCTCGACTTCGGCGCCGGTTGCGGCGCTCGCCTTCACCGCGCCGTTCACGCCCTTGATTTCAATGTCGCCGCCCTGGATCACGGTCCCGCGCCACTGATACGGACTGGAGGCCTGCTCGCCTGAGACGGCGAGCCGCGAGGGCGTCAACACGCCGCCGACTAGGATGACGACTGCAAAGCTGAGAGCCCGAGTGTGATGGGAGCACATGGTGTTTCTCCTTTTCACGGCATTAGACGGGTCGAACGGGTTCCGAGGTTGCAGGGGGGAGCTGGCGATGCCCCACGTCGCCCATCGCCTGGGAAAGGCGAGAAATGGCGGGCGAGGAAAGCGCGTAGGGGGACTACAAAACGGGGCTATTTACGCCGTGCCCGGCTTGGCAAACATCGCGGCCATCAGGTCGTCGTCCGAATAAGGACGAACCGAGTCGATGTTGAATTCCCCGGAGCGCATCAGATCGGCCGCGTTCGAATCGACGCGCAACGTGCGGCGGTCTTCCTGTACGGTAACGGGATCATCGGCTGGCACCAGATAGCAGTGCGTCGTCGACCGGCCGGCAACCTCAACGACGAAATACCGAAGCCGGCGCGCGGCCGCCTCGATAAGCACACCCTTCAGGCTGCCCAGTTCCTCGTCATACGGATCGCGCAAGTTGACGCCGTTCAGGTCGCCGATCGAAGTCCGGACCTTCGAGACGTCCAGAAAACAGAGTAGCGAATTGCCCATGTCCATGTGACTCATCCGCTTCCTCCCATCCGGACCCAGAGAGCAAGGCGAATGCCACCCAGCTGGCCGCGTGTTAACCGGCGGTTTCAGCCCTAGTTTGACGGCCGACCGCCCAGCAGACGTTTCCGATGGTGCACAAATAGAACGCAACGAGACGGAATCGCAGGTTCCCAATACAGTGCAACCCGCGCCGACGGTGTTCAGCGCCGTCTAATCCAGCTTCTTGCGCGCGAAATGGTAGAGCGAGTACGACAGGAGCGCGAACATCACCACGCCGAACAGGTTTGACGTCGCCAGGCCCGGCGCGATCTTCGGTCCGAATGCCAGCACGCCCGGCGGGATCAACTTGATGCCGAGCTCCGGATCGCCGAGGACGTTGATGACGATGGCGATGAGGCCCATTACACCGCCGGCAGCGATGAGGCCGCTGGCGAAGAGCGACCCTGGACTGACGTCGCTTTCGGCGTGCCCGCCGCTCGGCATCCGCCCGCGCTCGGCAGCCCAGCGCACGATGCCGCCGCAGAAGATCGCCAGCGTCGTGTGCAGCCCGAGGTAGGAACCCACAGCGAACGATAGCGATCGAATTCCGAGCAGCTCGACCGCGATGACGAGAAACACGCCCATCGCAACCAGACGCCAGGGCAGGCGCTGGTTGAGGATGCCGGTGATGACGGTCGCCATCAGCCGGCCCTGCGGCGCCGCCGCCTTGTCACTGCCGATGCCGGTGATCCACTGCACCTCGATCTGCTTCGTCTCGGGGTCGTAGAGATACTTGCCGTCGGGCACTTCACGCGAGCCGAGCGCGTTGACGAGGATGTACTTCTTGTCCCGGTAGGTTTGCGGGTGCGCGTCGTCCAGTTCCTTTTCCACGCGCACGGCCGCGCCACGCTGGGTCTGCTCCGCCCGCACTTTGTCGATGTCGAGCGCTCGCTGCATCGGCCGGAACTCGGAGAGCCCGAAGTTCATCAGCATCAGCGTGCCGCCGATCACGAAGACCGACACCATGACGCCGATCATCAACGCCCACTGCTGGCGATAGGGTGTCGCGCCGATCAGGAATCCTGTCTTCAGGTCCTGCGACGTCGCGCCGGCATTGGCCGCGGCGACACAGACGACGCCGCCGATGATAATGGCGAGCGCGGAATAGGCCGGCGCGGTCCACCCCATCGCCAGGAACATCGCACAGGTCGCCATCAGCGTGGCGATGGTCATCCCGCTCACCGGATTGGCCGACGTGCCAATCAGTCCGCAGATGCGCGAGGAGACGGTGACGAAGAGGAACCCGAAGATCACCACGAAGAACGACGCGACGATGTTCTCGAACGCGGACGTGCGCGCGCCGGCGATCGGATTGAAGGTCAGCATCAGCCACATCACAACGATGATCGCGAGCGAGCCGAGCACGACCCACTTCATGGCGATGTCACGCTCGAGCCGGCCACCCGCCGCGGCGCCCGCCTGCTGCGAGCGGATGTCCTTCATGCCGCTTCTGAGCGCGTTGACGATCGTCGGCATGGTCTTCATCAGGGTGATGAGCCCGGCCATGGCGACAGCGCCGGCACCCATCGGCCGTATGTAGCTCTCCCAGAGCTGCCCAGGCGTCATGTTGCGAACTGGGATGGTGCTGGGATAGAGCGGCTCGGCGAGGCCTTCGCCGAAGAACTTGATCGCCGGCATCAGCACCAGCCAGGAGAACACGCCACCGGCGAAGATCGTGCCCGCGATCCGCGGGCCGATGATGTAACCCACCCCGAGATATTCGCTGGTGATCTCGGCCCGGAAGGACGCGCCGGGAAGCCAGGTCGGCTCGTACAGCGGGCGTTGCTTCCAGACCTGTGCGGTGGCCATGAGAAACGTGTAGGCGCCGCCCAGGCCCAGGCCCCAGAACACGCGGCTGGCAAACGACCCGCCCTTTTCGCCGGCCACGAGCACGTCCGCGCAGGCAGTCCCTTCCGGATACAGCAGGTTGCCGTGCTCCTGCACGATCAGCTGACGGCGGAGCGGGATCATGAACAGCACGCCGATCCATCCGCCGATCAGCGCGAGCATGAAGATGCGGGAGTACTCGAACGGAAAGCCCATGAAGATGAGCGCCGGCAGCGTGAAGATGGCGCCAGCCGCCACCGATTCACCCGCCGAGCCCGCCGTCTGGACGATGTTGTTCTCGAGAATGCTGGCTTTGCCGAACGCGCGCAGCAGGCTGATGCTCAGCACGGCGATGGGTATCGACGCCGATACGGTCAAGCCGGCGCGAAGGCCGACGTAGACCGTCACCGCGCCGAAGATGATGCCGAAGATCGCGCCGAAGAGGACGGCCTTGAACGTGAACTCCGGCACAGCCGCCGACTCGGGAATATAGGGCCGGAATTCGCCCAGGGGCGCCGTCGAATTCCACGCCTTGTTCGTCGTCTCAACGCTCGATGCCTTTGCCACCGCGGCCTCCTTCTTTGGAGGCCTGAGCGTCGAAGAGACGGCTCAGGCCTTCCAGGTGTCCTACGCCAGCGCCTTTCCATACAGGGCGAGCAGACGGCTCCACGCCTTCTCGGCCTGTGGCTCGTTGTAAACGCCCGAATCCGGCGGGCACCACCCGTGCGCCGCGCCTTCGTACACCTCGATCTCCGCAGGAAGGTTCGCCTTGGCGAACGTCTCCTTCAATACGTCTTTCTCTTTGGGCGACCGTGCGTCGTCGTTCGCGGCGATCGCCACCAGGAACTGGGCTTTCGTGCCTGCGGCCTTGAGGTGCGGACTGTTCGGCGTGTCGTTCACAAGTCCGCCGCCATGGAATGACGCGACCGCGCCGACGCGGTCGGGCACCGCGGCGGAGGTGCGAAACGCGATCGGGCCGCCCATGCAATAACCTTGGGTGCCAATTTTCCGGTTCTTCGCGACCGAAGGCTGCTGGTCCAGCCACGCGATGAACGCCTTCGCATCGGTCGTCTGCGTCGTTTCGTTGAGCGCCTGCGCGAGCGGACGCAGTTCTGGAATGGGCGTTGCGGCGCCTTTCTCCGCGGTCGGGGCCTTCTTCACGCGGTAGAACGGGTTTACGACGAGCACCGAATAGCCCGATTCGGCGAGCCGTTTCCCCATCTGGCGGAACGCGGGGCGCAGCCCGAAGATATCGGGCCACACGAGCACCGCTGCAGCGGTGCCGCTCGCCGGGTGCACGAAGTAGCAATCAGCCGTTCCGTCCGGCGTCGTCACCGTGACATCAGACTCGGTCACCGCGACGGCGTTCGCAACCTGCGGAAGCATCAGGCTGATCCCCGCGCCCACGAGCACGCCGAACTGCCGCCGTGTCACCAGTCCGAGCGCGTCGTATTCCTTTCGATCCTCTTCAAAGTGATCCTGATCGCACATGGGGCCTCCTTCTCGATAGTGATTCCGTGTCCTGCGATGTTATTTCGGAGGCGGCGGCTGAATGGGTGTTCCCTGTCCGGCTACGATCTGCCAGGTCCCGGCGCGACGCACGAAGATGTCCGTCCAGCGATAACGTCCGCTGATGTCCTGCCCCTTGAACTTTCCCTTGTCGGTGGTTATGTACGTCACCACGGCGGCGTCGCCATAGGCTCGCACCTTCATGTCCGACATTTGCGAAGACTCAATCACAAGATTTCCCGACTTTACGTCGGCGAGCAACTGTGCCTTGGTTTGCGGCGAGCCGTCGGGCGTAATCACGACGGCGTCGTCGGCGAAGATGCGCGCGAAGGCGGCCGTATCGCGCTTGAGCAGAGCGGCGAGCGCGTCTTGTTCCAGCTTCATCAGCGTTTGCTCGACCGTGCTGGCGGCGGGCTTTGCAGGGGCCGGTTGCTGTTTGCTGTCTGGCGTCTGGGCGGAGGCCGCTGACGCCGTAAGGACTACGAGCGCGACGATGATTCGTGCGATTTTCATTGGCTTGTCCTCCTTGACTGTGGTGGTGTGCGGGCCGAAGGCTCGCAGTCGAGCTAGTGGAGAGTACACCCAAGCCGCGTGACGACCAATCCTCGCGTCCGCGTCATTGCCGTCCGGCATGACAGTTTTCTGAAACGAACAGCTTTCCTAATAAATCCAACCGTTTCAACGGTTTCCATATTCTGAAGGCGCTGTTCTCGGGCGTCACAGGGACGGTGAGGTAACCCTGCCCCGGTATTCTGGCTCTATATCATCAGCACAGGCTGAGGACTCCAGAATGCACGACAGGTCCAACACCGCAGTCCGCCGCAAGGTCTCGCACGCCGAGGCGCGGGAAGCGTTCGCGGAGCTCGTTAAGAGATATCAAGGCGGCGCCATCGCGTACGCTTACGCGGTCTTGAGGAACTACGCAGCCGCCGAGGATGCGACCCAGGCAGCCTTCCTTACCGCGTGGCTTCGGCGAAACGATTTGCGCGAGCCGCAGGCATTCGGCGGCTGGCTGCGAACCATCGTGCGCACGGAGTGTTCCCGCATCACCCGGCGGACGCACATCGTGACAGTGCCGCTCGAGGGCGCATTCGACGGCCGGCCCGAACCGTCCGCCGATGTAGCGCGACTGGGAGCTTCGAGAGCTTCTGCTGACAGCGATAGACGCCTTGCCTGACTCCGACCGGGCACTGATCGCGCTCAGGTACATGAGTGACTTCTCGTATCAGGAGATGTGCGGTTTTCTCGGACTGCCGCTCACCACGGTCAAGAAGCGGCTGCACGGAGCGCGACGACGGCTACGGGCGTGGTTGATGGCGTCGACGAGCGAAGAGCGCACGCGGCGAGTCTTGCGAAGGCCACCGGATGCGATGCATCCGCGACTGGAGGAGCGGATCATGGAGCTGACTGACTTCCTGGACAGCGTCGGACGTGGCGATGTCCAGGCCGTCGCTGTTGCGCTCGACGCCCATCCCGAGTGGCTGGACGCCAAGGGAGAAAACGAACGGATGTGGCATGGTGGCTTGAACGCATTGGCGGTGGCCGCGGCGAGCGGCCAGGCGTCGGTCGCGCAGCTTCTTCTGACGCGTGGCGCGCACCTGAAAACCCCGCCCACGGCCGCTGTCTCTCCCATCGCGATCGCGGCGGTCGAGGGCCATCGCCACGTAGTCGACGTTCTGATGAACGGCGGTATGGCGGTCGACTTGTTCGCCGCCGCGGCGATCGGAGACGCCCCACGCGTGGCCGCACTCCTTCGCAGCGATCCAGCGCTCAGCCGCGAGCGCACCTACGACGGGAAGACGGCGCTGCATTTCGCTCGCAGCGTGGAGGCGTCGGAGGTGCTCCTGGCCGCAGGCGCGGAGATCGACGCCGTGGACGATTCCGGCCAGACCCCCCTTCAGTGGATCAGCAACACCGGCCGCCACAAGGCGGTCTGCCGACACCTCATCGCGCAAGGGGCCAAGGCGGACGCCTCGGACATTTTCTGGGCGTGCTCGTACGGGGACATCCCCGCGGTGCTGCGGTTCCTCGAGACGGACCGCGCTCTCGTCCACGCCCGCCGGCCCGCCGGCCCCGGGACCCACTGGTCGTGGGTGGGCAGGACGCCGCTGCATGAGGCGGCACTACGCGGGGAAACCGACGTCGCTCGATTGCTCATCGAGCGCGGCGCAGACGTCAACGCAAGCGCTGGCGCCAACGTCACCCCGTTGCACATGGCGGCCTGTTGCGGACATCGCGACGTCGTGGATCTCTTGCTCGCCGCCCACGCCGATCGCCACGTCCGCGACACGAGCCACGACGCGACTCCCGCGCAGTGGGCGACGTTCTGGGGCCATCCGGATCTCGCTGCCTATCTCGGAAGTCTTCGAGCGTAACCAAGCAACCTGCTCGTTTCGGTGACGGTTTTTGCCTGGAGCATGCCGTGCGAGTCGATCTTCGTCTGCACCCGTCGCTGGTCTAAATCCGTGATCGGCGTGGTGAATTTCGTCGGCCGGACAACGCCTCCGCGGCGTCTAAGTCTTTGCAATCGGCGCAGGTCGTCCGGTCCGGCAATTGCTGACTCCAGTTCATGCGTTCAATTCTCGTCGTCAGCCTCATGCTGTTGAGCGCCGCGCCTCTCAGGGCGCAAGGGGCTCGACCGTCGGAGGCGACGCGGGGACGCGTCATCGCTGCGCTCGAACAACTCATGATCACGGGAGCGCCGCGACACACGTCACACGACGAAGGTCAATGGCTGCAGACGGAAGTCAGCGCCGCAATCGCCCGTGGCGATGCAGAAATCACGCGGCTTGCGCAGCGAGCGGCGATTCCGCTCATCGCGGGTGCAGGAACGCCCGTGTCGACCCTCGGCAACAATCCGTCCTTAACGATCGAGATGCCGGTAGTCCTGACTCTTCCCACACCGGTTATGTATCGCGCCGATCTCTTCGCATCCGTAGACGGCGGCGAGCTCGTTCCAGCCGGCACCGTGTCGAGCGTCAAAGGGAACGGCAGTCTCGATTGGTCGTTGCTGCAGTCCGCAAAGCAGGCCGGACTTCACCACATCAGGCTGCGCGCGCGCATCACCTACGAGCGCTCTACGCTTCCGGCCGAGACGCGCGACCTTCCCGAGATCGTTTACGCGATTTACGATCCTAATTCGGAGGCGACGTTCGATGCGCGCTTCTACATTACGTCCGCGAAGAGCGTGAGCGCGCGCCGGCTGGATGCGACGCTCCCGGACGTGCCATTCACCACGTGGCTCCACGATGTCGTCGCTCCATATAGCGGCAAGAAGGCCGTCGAAGAACCTTGGCGCATTGCCTATTGCGACGAGCTCTCCGTCGAAGGGGGACTGCCACCGCGCAGGCGCGACCTGTGTACGGTGGCGTACTTCACGTTGACAGGTGGCTGGGGAGAGATCTGGCTTCGCACGGGACGCATTGAGCTCACGGACAGCGAAGTGCGATGGCTCGCAGAAGGGCCGGCGGTAGAGGCGATCCGGTTGCGGCATCCGGACTGCCGGGAAGTGAGCGATGGCCTCTCGGCCCTTCCTGGTTTGCTGGCTGCAGGTCCCTCGTCCTGGCCTTCGGCCGATCTCTCGGTCGCACCGGAAGACATCGCCGTGACACGGACCGCAACAGCCATCCAGATAGCCGCTGTCATCCGAAACTCCGGGAACGCAAACACGCGTGGCACCGAGGTGATGATCAGCGCAGTGACGAGCGCAGCCGACCGCGGGATCACCCGCAGCTTCGTTGTCGACGTGCCAAGAGGCGGAATGACGGAGCTCGAGCTGTCAGTGCCATTCTCCGCGCCCTACGGGGCTGTCGTCGTGCAGGTCATGCAGCTCTCCGAGCACGCGCCCCACGACAGCTGGAGCCCGGATCCAACACCGGACGACACTGTCGCATTTCGCATCATCGGCCCGCAGCACGCGCCGAAGGGGTTCGCCGAGTCGCTCGTCGCACAGTGCGGCCCGATCTGCCGGGGTTTCTAGCGCATCTATCAGCGAGAGGATCGTTTTTGGAGCGCACCGTTCTGGGCGCGGCGGCACCAGGCCTTCGTACCTGGTTCAACGGCCTTTACAGCGAGCTCAGGAAGACGAGCAACTGCCTCCGCTCGGTTGCCGATAGCGCCACGAATCCATTCGTCAAGTTGTCGAACCCAGCGGGCGCTTCGGTGGGAGCCTGAGCGAGAACCGCGGCAGCGGACGCGCACAGAAGGAGAACGACTGCGATTCGAAAACACTTCAGCGGCATAGGGGTGCCTTCCTACTTCGCGCATCGAAATCCCGCAGCGCTCGCGTCTCCGATGCTGTTGGGGGCGCCGTTCTGGTCTATGGCGTAGACGCCGGCGCGTTCGTTGTTCCCGCCGCTGCCGAAGGCGAAACTGCCGCCGCGCAGCGTCGTGCCGGGAAGCCCGTAGATCGTTCCGTTCGGCGATCCGCCCATGTTGCTGACGTCGCCGCCGAAGCCCGCGATGAACACGTCCCAGTTCGTTCCGGCAGTGGCCAGCGCACCCCAGTCGGCGACGAACTCGATGACGTTGCCAACCATGTCGAAGGCGCCGACGTCGGAGACACACTTGCTGCGTGAACCGGTGAGCGCAATCGTCGGACCGCTGACGTTGCACTGGTTGACGGGATCGTCCTGCGGCCACGGATCCGGCGTTCCCAGCGCCGCAGCCTGCCACTCGGCATTGCTCGGCAGCCGCTTGCCCGTGTTGCGACACGCGGCCGCCGCGATGAAGTAGTTGATCGACCGTGCCGGAATCACGCCGGGTATCGCCAGCGCAAAGATGTTCCTGCACCCGCCGCCGTTGAACTGGCATTGCGCGTCCGTGTAGTCGATACCGGCGATCCCGACCTGCTGGGCCTGCTGAAGACAGTGCGGCGGGAGATTCTGGCCCTGCTTGATCTGAATGATGCAGCCCGGGTCGATGACCTTCCACAGGCTGGCCTCGTACTTGTCGATGCACCCGGCGCCCGAGACCACCATGTCCGAAGGGCATTGGGGCTGCGCGCGCGAGGGTGCGACAAGACACGCAAGGATCATCGTCGTGAGGATGAGCGCGCAACGAGTCATGGGTCGCCTCCTTTGTGAATCAGCCGGCCGGTTCGATGAACACGTTTGAGATCTCGTTTCCTTAGTTGCCAACTCCCGGCGGCGGAACGATGGTTGCGGCCGGCAGAACGTCCGGATTGCCAATCAGGAGACTCGTATGACCGGTGAGCAGGCTGTAGATCTCCAGCGTGGTCGCGTATTTTCCCGGCGGATCCGGCTGTGGATTGAAGCCGACGATCTCCGCGCGGAACGTGCGGCGTCCCAGGCGGTCCGCCGGCAGGTCGTCGGTCGCCGCGACCTCGAACGAGCCGATGACGCCCGTCGCGACCCGGAACGTTCGTTCCTGGACCGCCTTGCCCTGACGGTTGAAGATCCGGACCGTGAACTCCCACGGCCGCTCGTCCGGATTGCCGATCTCGTTCGGATTGCCGACCGCATAGACGTTGACCCGCGCGGCCTGACCGACGCCGAGCCCGACCGGTCCGAACCACACCTTGTCTTCGGAGTCTTGGATCGCGAGCGCGCGATCTCCGAACATGAAGAGCGGTACCGCGAGCAGGGCGATGACGACGAGTGCCAGAATCCGGCGTGAGCGAAGCATGTGCCCTCCTAATACTCAAGGGAGCCCGACGCCCATCAACTCGGCGTCGTGCTGATCTCGTGGAGTCCACACTAGGCTCTGCGCCGGCGGCCGGACAGAGCATGACCATGCTGTTTCGTGACGAAGACGACGTGGCTCAGGGAATCAGGCGGCCGCGCAGCGCCTTGCTGACGGCCTCGGACTTGGTGTGGACGTGAAGCTTCTCGTAGATGCGGCGGATGTAGTTGCGGACCGTGTTGACCGTGATTCCCAGCCGCTCGCCCACTTCCTGATAGCTGTCGCCGTCGGCGAGCATACGGATGATGCGGGCTTCGTGCGGCGTGAGCGCGTGTTCCGGTTTTTCGATCGGGCCGGTCCGCTGAAGAACGATGACCACCTTGCGCGCGATTTCCGGCGACATGGGAGACCCGCCCTCAGCGGCTTCCGAAATCGCTTCGAGGAGCCGCGCCGGCGGCGTTTTCTTCAGAAGGTATCCGCATGCGCCGCCGCACAGCGATTCGAAGATCCGCTCTTCCTCCGCGAACACCGTCAGCATCAGCACCTGCATCTGTGGGTATCGGTCGCGCAGGAGCCGCACGCCTTCCGAGCCGCTGAGTCCAGGGAGATTGATGTCGAGCAGCAGGACGCCGGGCACGGCAGCCGCCAGCCCTTTCAACGCCGCGTCGACGGAGCCGTAGGTACCGACGCAGTGGAATCCTGGAGTCCCGCCGATCAGAGCCGACAGGCCCTCGCGCGTCCCACGATCGTCGTCCACGACGGCTACGGCGAGAGAAGCGGCACCGGCCATGCGTCCTCGATGACCGTCGCGATCCTGCCTCACCTCAGCCGCCGCGGCAAGAGCATGATCATGCGCTGCCACCAGCGCAGGAGCGGCATCCGGAGCGACAGTTTCGTTCCACTGCCCGGCAGCGTCTCGATCGTGAGCCGGGCACCGAGCCGTTCGGCGCGTGCGCGCATGCTGGCAATACCGTGGCGGTCGGGGTGTTCTGCGGCCTCGAGCATCATCGGATCGAACCCGCACCCGTCGTCGCGCAGCTCGGCGTGCAGCTCGCGATTCGTGACCTCGACCCTCAGCGCAACCGACCGGGCATGCGCGTGCCGCGCGACGTTCGTGACCGCTTCTTTCAAAAGAAGGAAGAGACCTCGCCGTGCCTGCGGATCGAGCTTCACATGATCGAGTGTAGGCGACGCCGCGTAGCTCCAGCGAACGCCGCTCCCGGAGAGCAGATCGTCGGCGTACTCCCGAATGCGTCGAAGCACGCTCGCCAGATCGTCGCGCCGCGGATCGACGGACCACACGACGTCGCCGAGCGCATCGACGACGCCGCGCGCGCTCTCGGCAATACTCGCAAGTCGGCGCACGGGCTGGTCTCCCAGCGCGGCGGCTTCGCGGCACGCGACTTCGGTCTGGATGGAAATTCGCGAAAGGCTGCCGCCGATATCGTCGTGCAGATCGGCCGCAATTCGCATTCGCACCCGCTCCAGCGCGAGCGCTCGCGCGAGGCGATATCGATGCGCGCCGAACACGACGAGGAGCACGCCAAGCACCAGCACACCGCGAAACCACGCACGCTCGGACAGCGGAGGGAGGATCACGAACTGCATCGCCGCAGGCGTCACGCCGGTCATGCCCTCGTCGGTAACCGCCCGCACCTGGAACTCGTAACGTCCTGGCGACAACCGCGAATAGTGAACGGTGCGCTCCGGACTCGGCCGGCTCCACTCGGCGTCGACGGCCTGAAGCCGATACTGGTAGCGCAGGTCGCCGGCCTCTCGGAAACTGACACCATAGAACTCGATCTCGAGGTGATTCTGATTGGGCTCCAGCACGACTCCGGAGATCGAACGTTGGCCGAGGTGCGAGACTGGTTGCGCGACGCCGTTGACGCGCCACCCTTCGATCCAGGTCGATGGCTGCGCCGAAGGTCGGTCACCAGTGCTGACCAGCCTCGACAACCCGTCCAGCGTGCCGAACCAGAGTCGTCCGCTGGAGTCGTGCAGGGCAGTGGTCACGAAGCCATTGGCGAGGCCGTCCTCGGTCGTGTAGCGACGGACGATCCCGGATGCCGGGTCCAGGCGATCGACGCCGCGGACGGTGCCCACGTAGACTCGCCCCACTGCGTCGGACGTGATGCATCGAACGTTGCCGCTCGACAACCCGTCGGTCTTTGTATAGCGGACGAAGGTCGGGTGCGGAGCGCCAGGATTGTCGACGCGCGTCAGCGCATCGCTGGCCGATCCAATCCAGAGCCTTCCCAGTGTGTCGCGATGGATCGCCGTGATCGTTCCGCCGGGCGCGCGCTCTCCGGAGATACGCTCGAAGCGTGCCCCGTCGTGCCGGATGAGCCCCCCTTTGTAGAACCCGATCCACACATTGCCGGACGCATCTTCGCCGAAGGCCGATGGCCTATCACCTGGGACATCTCCGTACACGCCGGAGAATCGTACGAACCCTGTGTCCGGGTTCCAGCGACCGAGTCCGCCCTGATCGCCGGCGGAGCTCCACCACACGTTGCCCCGAGCGTCCTCGAAGAGTTGCGCAAATCGTTGAGCGGCGATTCCCTGGCGATCCGGATAGACCAGTCGCGGGGCACGGCCGTCAATCTGCTCGATCCCCGCGACCGGCGGATAGCGGCCGAGCGCGGCGTCACCAAGGATCCACCAGCTGTTGCCGCGATCGAGGAAGGCGAGCTGCGCGCCCCATCGCGGCGGACCGGGCGGTACACGTGGCGTGACCGACTCGAAGCGGACGCCGTCGAAGCGGCTGACAATCCAGTTGCCGCCGACAGCGAAGAGCTCGCCGCGCGCGTTTTCGAAGAGCGCGTGAATTCTCGCGGAGGTCAGGCCGTCGTGCTCGTCGTACGTGAGAAAGCCGTCCGGGCTCAGCTTCATCACGCCAGAGAGCGAAGCGATCCAGAGGTTCTGGTCGCGATCTTCGGCGAGCTCGGAAATGAGCCGGGTCGGCAATCCGTGCGCAGCGCCGTACTGGCGGAATCCGTGTCCATCGAATTCGAGCAACCCTCGATCGGTGCCAACCCACACGCGCCCGGTGGTGGACACCGCAAGAGCGCTCTCTCCGATCTCTGCTCCAGGGAGGTCGATCCATTCGACGCCTGCCAGTGCCGATTGGGTACGGGCGCCTGGCAGGCAGGTGTACGGCGCCGCGCAGAGGCGGAGCAGGCCGCGCGGATAAGCGACCCACAGCTGTCCGTCGACGCCGCGAGCCATGTCGCGCACGGGGGATTGTGCCGCAGTGGACGGCACCGGATAACGTACGGCGCTATCGTCATCGAACAGGCGAACCAGGCCGCGGCCAGTCCCGACCCACACCTCACCGTCAGCGCCTGAAGTCAGAGCGCTCACACCAACGGGACGGCCATCGCCCCAGGCTCCGCCGATGTCGATTCGCGACGGTCGATTTCGTCCGCTGCTCCCGACGTCAAACCTGAACAGGCCGCCGTCCGTTCCCACCCAGATGCGGCCGAACGGATCCTCATGAAGCACGTTCACGCTGTCGGCACCGGATTCGCCGAGTGAGAGGCACTCGAAGCGCGTTGCGCGTGTCGATGTTTTCGACTGTTCAGCCGCGAGTGCGAACGCCGTCGCGGCAGGATCCATTCGGCACACGCCGCCGCCGTTGGTGGCGATCCAATACATCCCCGTCCGGCTTTCGAGAAGAAAGCTGACCTGGGGGACAGTCAGGCCATCCTCGATTCCGTAGGACACGAACCGGGAACCATCGAAGCGAGCGAGGCCATCGCGCGTGGAAAACCACAACAGGCCGCGCGAGTCGGAGACGATGTGATCGACGAATGTGCTGGGAAGACCATTGGCGAGGCCGTAGGTCTTCACGGGCAGGCGCTCGGCTCGCGCCGCGGCCCCGAATACCACGAGCATCCACACGAACGCGCAGGACTTACAGCGCATGGAGTGACGGCCCCTTACGCAGGGGCGGGCTATTGTAGCGCCGTATCGATTCGGCCGGCGTCAGAGAGCGCTGTACTGTTGAGTTCGAGGGGCCTCGACGTTCTGCCGAGAGGCGCATCTTCTGCACGTGTTCGCACGTGCCTGGGATCTCGGGGTCATGATCATGGCCGGTAGCGACACCACGTACGCTGATGACCGGCGCTTACAGGGCGAGCTGTTCCAGCTGGCGAATCACGGCATGTCTCCGATGAACGCGATCAAAAACAGCGACGGCCGTGGCTGCTGAGTGCCTGATGATCGGATCGCGCACGGGCGCCGTGCTCCTCGTCAATCAACAACGGGAAGGTAGCGGTGAATCGCCGAGGCTTCTACAGGACGAGTAGCACGAGGGCCCGGCCATGGCCGACCGGACTCAAGCCACGGCGTAGCTGCTCAGCGTGGAACCAGGCGGCGGATCTAATTCCTCGAGCGGAAGACCGATCCGCCGCCCCCAGATTCAACATCGTGCTCGGCTGACCAGGGATTCTGAAGTCGCTTCACCGACCAGCGGGGTGCAGGCACTCGTAGTACCCGATAGGCGGCCGGAAGATGTACGGCTCGCCAGTCGGGCCGCAGACCTGCCCTTGATAGAGGTCGGCCCGTATGCCGATCTGGGTGCCGATGAAAGCGCCGGTATCCTGGAACACGCGCACCGTGAACGTCGGTGGCCGCTCATCGAAGGGCACCGCGGGACTGGGGAAGGACTGGTTGGGCGCGACACATACTATGCGATCCGGATAGGGTGGAGGAACTCGACACTCCCAGCCGCGCGCCGTGAGGTCGGCTGGAGTGGCGCCTGTCGAGAGCACCCCGATTTCCCCCCCGACTCCCGGGATCCCCGTCAGCGCGGCCTGCTGGGAGGCAGTCGGCCCGGTCGGCGTCGCGCTGCAGCCGACGGCGAGTACTGCGGCGGTCGAGGCCGCCACGGCGAATCTGTTGCTGAACATCCTAGAGGCTCTCATCGCATCCCTCCTTGTAACCCGGAATACCGCTCATGAACGAAACGTAGAAAACGGGTCGAATCGGTCTCATGCACAATGCCGTGCAGGTTCGCATCGCGAAGATGCCGAAGCCCCGACACGGCCCGTCGGGAGCAACGGATCCCCAGGGCAGCCGACGGGCGGCTAGTTGAACGTCACCGTGTGCTCGTGAGCGCCGCTCCCGTCCGAGTGAGGATTCACGGACGAAGCGACAGACATCCGGGCCCCGGCCGCGATCTGTACCACCTGGGCGGCCGTGAGGCTGACCGTGTGCGAATGGAGCCCGTTGGAGATGTCGAGCGTGATCGCACCGCCCGCACTGAGCTGCGCGGTCGTGATGAAGGCGACGTGAGGCATTGCGTGGTTCCCACTTACGGTTCCGGCAATGTCGCCCGGGCGGGCCGTAGTTGGCGGGCTGCTCGGGCTAGTCGGACTGCTTCCGCAACCCGTGACGATGGCAGCGCCGGCCATAAGTACGAGCGTGAGGGCGACGGTGAGCTGACGAAGTGATGTCTGCATCGGAGTTCCCCTTTGATGTCAAGATAGGCCGGCCGGTGAGCAAACGTCACGAACTCCGGACGAACAGTGAACGAAGTCTCGACGAACCAGAGTGTATTGCTTCGGCGGGTTTACGCTCGATCCCGCGCGGGCCGCGCTGTTGCGGAATGGCGAAGAGATACCCCTCCGCCAGCGGACGTTCGACGTATTGATCCACCTCGTCCGCAATTCCGGCCGCCTCGTGTCGAAGCAGGAGCTCTTCGAGGCGTTATGGCGGGATGTCGCCGTGACCGACGATTCCCTCGTGCAGTGCCTGGTCGAAATCCGCAAGGCGCTCGGTGACGAACAGCATCGGGTAAGAACCGTCAGAGGCCGCGGCTACCTGTTTGAAGCAGACGCGACAGACCGGTCGGAGGCAACCGCACGTGCTTTCCCGTCGCGACGGATTGCGTTGCTGCTTGGCGGCATCGCCATTCTTGCGGTTGGAGCGTGGCTGTATGGACGTAGTCGCGCCATTCCTCACATGTCGACTCTTGCCGTCCTTCCATTCGTGCAGACGGCGGTGGGCGATCCATCGGAGCTCGGCGGCGGCCTGCAGGACGAAGTCGTCTCAGCGTTGGGACAGATTGACCCAGAGCGCCTGCGCGTCCTCTCACGACGCTCGACAGCGTCGTACGTCTCGACCGGCAAATCGGCGGCCGTGATCGGGCAGGAACTCGGCGCGGACTATCTCGTCGAGGGTGTCATCCACGAACAGGGCGCGGGCTGGCAAATCAGGTTCGCCGTCGTGCACGCCCGCGACCAGATTCAAGTCTGGACCGGCACATTCGATAGAGACCGATCGAGTCTCCTGTCTCTTCAGACGGAGCTCGGGCGGGCGGTCGCGCAGCAGATTCGATTGACGTTGTCGGCCCGTCAGGATCAAGCGCTGATCAGACGGCAAGCCCTATCTCCCGAGGCGTACCAGGTACTACCTCCGCGGGCGCGCGCTGTGGGCGAAGCCGAATCGGGCCGCTCTGTACGCGGCGATTGGCGAGTATAAACAGGCGATCGCCCTCGATCCGGAGTACGCGCTTGCGTATGCCGGACTCGCCGACGCCTATTCGGCGCTGCCGATCACCTCGGACGTACCGCCGCGCGAAGTGGCTGGAGACGCGCGCAACGCCGCCACGCATGCCGTTCGCGCCGACGACCTTCTTGCGGAAGCGCACGCCGCACTGGGCTGGCAGGAGTTCTGGTTCGGCTGGAACTGGCCCGCGGCGGAGGCGTCGCTGCGGCGTGCGATCGCGCTCGACCCGAATTACGCCAACGCCCGCCGCTCGCTCGGGCACGTGCTGTCGAATTCCGGCTGCCATTCCGAAGCGCTGGCAGAAATGGCGCGCGCCCGCGAGCTCGACCCGTTCTCACCGCTGATGCACGGGCTGTCGGCGCAAACGGCGTACAACGCCCGCAACTTCCCCCTGGCGGAGCGGCATGCGCGGCAGTCGCTCGCGATCGATCCTGATTTCTGCGGCGGGTACGTCAACCTTGGACAGGCGCTGGCCGGGCAGGGCCGGTACGAGGAAGCGCTCGTCGCGATCGCGGAAGGGTACCCGCTGGCAGGCAATGCCAAAGGACTGACGCGCCGGGCCTACGTACTCGGACGAATGGGCAGGACAGCCGGGGCGAAGGAATTGCTCGGTGAGCTCGAGGAGGCCACACGGCCGGTCCCGCCCTACGAGATCGCGGCCGTTCATGCCGGCCTCGGCGACGCCAATCGTGCGTTCGCGTGGCTCGAGAAGGCGTACGCCGCGCGTGACGCGAACCTGGTCTTTCTGCCTGTGGATCCGAAGATGGATCCCATCCGGGGCGATGCCCGGTTCCAGGCGCTGCTCGATCGATGCGGCTTCACGCGGCCGCGTTAGGAATCGGCGCATGGCTGCCCAGAGTTGTGGGTTTGTCATGGCGAAATCAGGCCATTTTCCGGCCGAAATTGACCACGGCGGCGGTTTGACAAACCTCATACGTGCGCAAGAAAAAAGTTGGATCTGACAAGTCCTGATTTCACGTACACTTAGCGTCTGCGGTGAGGTGGCTGAGTGGCCGAAAGCGGCGGTTTGCTAAACCGTTGTAGGGGCTTTAAACTCCTACCCAGGGTTCGAATCCCTGCCTCACCGCCATCCGCCTCCGCTTGCGCTCTGTGCAAGGCGAGCTACAGCGCGATGGCGCTCTGACACGATGAAGTCCCGCCGAAGCCTTGGCGAAGGCGGACGAATCCCTGCCTCACCGCCATCCGCTTGCGCTCTGTGCAAGGCGAGCTACGGCGCGATGGCGCTCTGACACGATGAAGTCCCGCCGAAGCCTTGGCGAAGGCGGACGAATCCCTGCCTCACCGCCAGCCTTCGCTCGCGCTGAATCCAACGCGAGCTTCGGCTCGGCAGGCTCAGCTTCGCTCGCGCCCGCGCCAGCACCGACGTCGCCCCCCTCTTCCTCAAGACCCTGACGCGTTTTCCCGAACGGTAGAGGCGTTCTCGTCGCCCGTGAGATACTGCGGCCTCGAGCGATGCCGGCGATCACTTCCGCCACTATCAACGCGTTCTACCAGTTCGACGTCGCCGAGCAGATTGACCTGACCGCGCTCCGCGCGGCCATCGGCAGCGGCGCGATTAACGCCCGCCTGACGACCAAGTCCGCCGCGCCGTCGTATCTGCAGTATTCGGCCCCGCCGGTCATCGTCGAAGGCGATGGGCTCGACATCACCGACGTCGACGGCTTCAAGCTGCGCGTCAAGTTCTTCGATTACGGCGTGCTCTCGCTGGCGCTCTCGCGGCCCTTCTCGGGAGAGTGGGAGGCCCTGCTCGGCCTGAGCCAGCTCTACATCGAGAACGCGGAGCTCGAGCGCCACGCAGAGCAGATTGCCCGGGGCGTCTCCGAGCGCTTCGCCGCGGTGATGTCGAGCAGCAGGACGACCTTCCTCAGCGAGGACTATCTGGTCGTCGCGGTGACGGGCTTCTCGACCCCCACGACGGCCGACGGCCTCATCGCCGAGCGCTCGGACGAGATTGCCCGCCTCGTGCTCGGCGAGCGTCAGGCGCTCAGCCGCCAGGAACGCGACGAGATCATGAGCAACCGCCTCTCGTATCTCGCCGACGATCTCGTCGTCCCGACCTGGAACGCGGCGTTCGTCTACGACACCGAACCCG
Organism: uncultured Acidobacteriota bacterium; assembly: GCA_963839705.1. GTDB lineage: Bacteria > Acidobacteriota > Vicinamibacteria > Vicinamibacterales > 2-12-FULL-66-21 > DATBJJ01. Next base: position 901,182 of record CAWIWL010000012.1, on the reverse strand, counting down.
GCGTGCAGGCGGCGCTCGAGATCGTCGAGTTTGCCAACTCTCAGCTCCTCGAGTTCCGGGTACTACGACCAGCTGCTCGACCTCGAGCTCGGGCGGATCTACACCACGCTCCAGAAGCCGCAGCGGTTCTCGTACCTGGCGGGACGCGGCTACCTCGCCGCGACGCAGCACCTGCATGCGCTCTTCATCGACGTCAACGAGATTACGGATCGCACCGAGAACGCGCTGAAGATGGTCGGCGACGTGTACTCCGCCCGGCTCTTCCACCTGACCGGGGCGCGCCTCGGCCTCGCGAGCTGGAAAGGCAGCGTCAAGGAGAAGCTGGAGACGCTCGACGACATTTACCGTTTCGCCGTCGAGCAGATCGCCATCTCGAGAGGCCACCTCCTCGAGCTCACCGTCGTCCTCATCCTCGTGCTCGAGCTGGTGCTGTTCTTCCTCGGCATCATGACGTAGCGCTGCGGACTGACGGTCGCCTCACTGAGGCGACGAGCGCATGACGTCGAGCAGCCGCTGGCGCGCCTTGAACCCTGAACCTTGAACGATGAACGTTGAACCTTGAAACGTTGAACCCTGAACCCTGAACCCCTTGAACCCCTTGAACCCCTTGAACCCGTTGGACCCCTTGAACCCCTTGAACCCCTTGAACCCAGTACAATCCCCCAGCTATGCTCCGCGTCAGGTTCGCCCCTTCGCCGACCGGCTATCTCCACGTCGGCGGCGCGCGTACGGCGCTCTTCAACTGGCTCTACGCCCGGCGGCACGGAGGCACCTTCGTGCTGCGCATCGAGGACACCGACGCCGAGCGGTCCTCATGGGAGATGGTCACCGGCATCCTTGACGGCCTGCGATGGCTGGGCCTCGACTGGGACGAGGGGCCGGATATCGGCGGGCCCCACGCGCCGTACTTCCAGTCCGAGCGGATCGATCGATATCGCGCGATGGCGGATCGGCTCGTGGCGGAGGGGCGTGCCTACCGCTGCTACTGTTCGACCGAGTCGATTCAACAGAAGCGTCAGGCGGCGGAGTCGGCTGGCGGCGGCTGGATGTACGATCGCACGTGTCTGGCGCTCCCGGAGAAGGAGATCGCCGCGCTTGACGCAGCAGGCGCCCCGCACGCCGTGCGGTTCAAGGTGCCAGACGGACAGACGCGCTTCGACGACCGCGTGCGCGGATCGATCGCGTTCGACAACGCCAACATCGAAGACTTCGTCGTGTTGCGTTCCGATCGCCACCCCACCTATCACCTCACCGTCGTTGCCGACGACATCGACATGGGGATCACGGACGTCGTCCGCGGCGACGATCACATCTCGAATACGCCCAAGCAGGTTCTGCTCTACCAGGCCTTCGGCCAGCCAGCGCCGCGCTTCGCGCACGTGCCGCTCATCCTCGGTCCCGACAAGAAGCGGCTGAGCAAGCGACACGGCGCCACGTCGGTGATGGAGTACCACCGGCTCGGATACCTTCCCGAGGCAATGGTCAACTTTCTCGCGCTCCTCGGATGGTCGCCGGGCAACGATCAGGAGCTCTTCACGCGCGACGAGCTCGTCGCCGCGTTCGCCCTCGAAGGGATCAGCGGCGGCAACGCCGTCTTCAGCCAGGACAAGCTCGACTGGTTCAATCAGCAGCACATCTCCAGGCTGGCCTCCGCCGATCTCGCCGCGCGAGTGCAGCCGCTCCTCGTCGACACGGGCCTGTGGCGCGCGTCCTTTGGCGGCGCCGAGCGCGAGTGGTTCCTGCGCGTCCTCGATCTGCTGAAGCCTCGCGCGAAAAAGCTCGGGCAGTTTGTCGACGATGGCCGGCCGTTTTTCGAAGAGACGGTCACCTTCGACGAGACCGCCGTGCAGAAGCACCTCGGTGTGCCGGGCATGCGCGCGCACCTTCGCGAGCTCGCGTCACGCCTCGCTGAAGTCCAGCCGTTCGATCAGCAGAGCTCGGAATTACTGCTGAGGTCCGTCGCGGAGTCGCGGGGCGTGAAGCCGGCGCTGCTCATCCACGCGACGCGCGTGTCCGTCACCGGTCGCAGCGTGAGTCCTGGTCTCTACGACGTGCTGACGCTGCTCGGCCGGGACCGCGTGTGCGCTCGGCTCGACCGTGCAACTCTGCTGTCCGCCGAGTAAGGACTTACACTGTGTGCGCATCGACCGTGTCGCGCACACTGCCGCTGAGCTCTCCCAACAACTCGACTGGCAGCCGAGAATCCGCGCTTTTTTGGCCATTCGCGCCCCGTCGTGCCGTGGCACTACCGTTGCACAGTCTTGCTCGACGGTACGAACGAGTACAAGGGGGTCGACGTGGCTAAAGAAGATCGCGGATTTGCGTCCATGGATCGCAGCAAGCAGAAAGAGATTGCCAGCAAGGGTGGGAAGGCTGCGCACCAGAAGGGCACTGCCCATGAGTGGACGAGCGAAGAGGCTCGGGATGCCGGCCGCAAGGGGGGTCTGGCGAGTCATCGCCGACGGCGCGAGCAGAAGGACGCCGGTGACGTGCGGGAGATGGTCGGCGTGGACGAGGGTATCCTCACGAGCCGCGCGGTAGAGCAAGCCGGCTGAGGGCAGCAGTCAGGGAACAGGCAAGAGGTACTGGATTATGATCGCGCGCGGTGACCCCAGCGGACTACCAGCGTGCGCGACGGACGCTCCTGCGTCGTGATCCAGGTACTGGCGTCGCTGATTCGGCGGCATGGCCCCTGTGGCCTTGCTGCCGCTCAGCGAGCGGATCATTTCTCGGCGCTCGTTCGCGCCATCACCGGCCAGCAGCTCTCGACCAAGGCGGCGACGACCATCTACGGACGAATGGTGGCGCTGATGCCCGGTGGCGTGCCCACGCCTGCGGGTTTCGCGTGCGTCACCGACGAGGAGCTTCGCGCGGCCGGCATGAGCCGGCAGAAGATCGCCTACCTGCGCGACCTCTGCGGGAAGATCACAGCCGAGGTCCTCGACCTCGGTGCGCTCGACGCGCTCCCTGACGAAGAGGTCATCAACGCGCTCGTTACGGTCAAGGGCATCGGCCGGTGGTCGGCGGAGATGTTCCTGATCTTCCGGCTGCATCGGCCAGACGTGCTCCCTGTCGGCGATCTGGGGATCGTTGTCGCGGTCCAGCGCGCCTACCGTCTGCGGACGAGGCCGAAGCCGGACCGGCTGCGCAAGATAGGCGAGGCCTGGCGGCCCTACCGGTCCGTGGCGTCGTGGTACTTGTGGCGCAGTCTGGACAACGAGCCGGTTCAGAGCCCTGTTCCGGTCAGGGTCTCGAAGTCAGCCTGATCGGCCCCGGCCTCGCGCTGCGGCGAGGGGTCCCGCTTGCCCGCCGCGGTCCGTCGCACCTATAATTAAAGGCTCGTCTACCTGTCGACCTCTTTACTGGGACGTCGTTCAACGGTAGGACACCGCGCTCTGGACGCGGGTATTGGGGTTCGAATCCCTACGTCCCAGCCAATCCCCATCTGACGTTTGAAATCGTTCCCCTGCGGTAAGTTGCCCGGTTCGATTTTCAACAGCTCCTTGCAAGTCGACACTGACTGGCAGCGGAGTGCAGGTCCAACCCCTGCGTTCTCAACGCGTTGCCTCGAATCTGCAAAGTTCGAATCCCAGGCAGGTTGTCCCGTTAGCAGTGACGCAGGCAACCCTCACAGGCCGACCTTCCTGAGCCGCGCCAGCAGACTGGGCTTTTTCGCGTGCGTCTGTCGCAGCGCGGCGATGCGGTGCCCGAACGCTGCGCCGCGTGCTGTCCGTCCGCTCACATCGCGCAGGTCCACGAGGAGTTCCACCGCCGCAGCGTAGTCGGCCGGACGCGTCGTCCCAACCAGCGCATCGATCCGCTGCCACGCCTGGTGTTCTCGTTTCGCCAGGCCCGTCAGATAACGGTCGCGCGCTACTTGCTGCTCGCGTTCACGCCGCGCGCGTTCGCGGACCTCGCGTTGCTGGGCAGCCTGACCTCTCGCTTCAGCGAGCGACTCCGCGCGTGCCCGCAATGCGCCAGCCGTTCGCAACGGGCCAGACAGTTGCTGTGGCGCATGCCGTCGAGACCGACGGATGATCTCGGCGCCCACGCTCCCGTCGCCACGCGCCACGCGGGCGAGCAGCGCCACGTGCTCATCGGTGTCGAGAGCCGCAATCCACCGCTCGACCTGCTGCGCCGAGCGCGCCGCCGACGCCCTCGACGCACCTTCCGCGGCCGCGGCAATCAGATCACGATCGATGCCCATGATGTCGACGAAGCTATCGAGCGTCGGGGAGAGACGACCAAGACCGTCCGGACGGCCGGGCTCCAGGGCGTCGTCGTCGATCTCGCCGCACTGGAGATCCAGCAGCCATGCCAGATAGAGAGCCCGCTCGTCGCCACTTGCGATGTCAGCCCGAAGAGCGATCAACGACGACAACCAGCTGCTGCCGTCGTCTGCAGTATCAAAGCTCTCCCCGTCACTCTCGAGCGAGATGGCGACGATGACACTACGGGCTGTGGAGCGAATCTCGACCGTGTGGCCCGCCGCGTAGGGGCGCAACGCCTTCGTGTCCACCGCGCCTTTCGGATACCGGAACGCGACCTCGAGGAACAACCAGTTGGCGAAGTAGAGCGAGGCGTCGAAGTACTTCACCAGGAGATCGCGTGGGTTCGCCTTCAGGTCGCCGTATTCGTAGTGGTTGCTGAACGACGTGCGGGAGATCGCCGCTCGCGTCGAGATGGCCCGCAGCTCGCGCGTCTGCCGGTCAGTCAGCGGACGGTCGATGGCTCGAAACTCGTAGTACTGATACTCGCTCATCAGCTCGAGGCTCCCCTACCACCGTCCCCTGACCCATTGGCGATACGCCTCGATCCATTCCCATCCGGCTGGTGGTGGATCCGGCAATGGAAGCTCGAGAATCGGTATGGCCTGTCGCTCGCGCCCGCGGTAACAGATCACGACGAGACCGCCTTCCGCGGTGACATCGACCTTCTTCGCGGTGACTGGCGCTCCCAGCACGACGGTCTCGAACGGAAGCGCGAGGTGTTGCTCGATGGTCGCGTGGAATCCGACGGCTTGCTCGGCTTCGGTGTACGCATCGACGATGGCTTCCTCGATCAGGGCGCCGTCTCGATCGCGCCCCGGTACCACCGGTTGCTGAAGCCGAGCACAGTGGCGTCCGTCGGCATGACGTCGACGATGAGATCGTCGCGTCGCCACCGGCAGAGTGGCGCGCCGGGCGTGGTGTCCTCGGCGAGTCCCAGCGTGCGCAACCGTTCCGAGAGAGCGCTGTACTTCGCGTAGGAGGTCACGTCGACAATCACGTCGACATCCCTGTGTCGGGCGGATGCCGCCAGCCGCTGGGTCCGTGATGAACAAGCCCGTCGTGCATCCGCCGACGAATACAAGTTCGTCGAGCACCGGTGCGAGCAGGCGAACGACCGACTCGAAGAGCGCGCGATTCGGATCAGCCACGGAGGAGTCTCCGAAGGCGTGCGCTCAACTCTTTCTCCGCAAGCTGCCGTAGTTGCTGAATTCCGTCCCTGACACCCAGCCAGCCTTCGCTCACCCTTCGGGTGAGCTACGGCTAGGCAGGCTCTTGTCACCTAGCGCACGCGAACACTCAACGGGCGAAGGCTGTCTTCGCTGTAGCGGCGAAGCCGCGAAGGCGGACGTCATCTCGCTAATATTGCCCTCGCCAGACGCAGTTGAGATCTCAGGCGCTGCGTACCCCGCGTATTCAATTCGACGAAATGCTCGTGTTTTCGCCGTGGATCAATCTGTGCGTCTTGACAGTGCGAGAAAGCTGGCTTCATAGCCGTCACGCAGGAAGCCAATGCGCCGCTGAATCGCTGCGCGCATCGCATGGCTTTGCGGTAAGTCGGTGCGGCTATCAGGAAGCGAGCGGTTCGACCGTCCGTGCCTCCTGACGCATCGGTTGCGCCCGCCCGTACGTCAGCGTGCGCCACAGCCACTCCGCTGGTCCGTACCGGAAGCTCTTCAGCCAAATCGGACTAGTGATCAACTGCACCATCCAGATAGCGACGACAATGAGCAGCTGCGCGGCGTAGTCGAAGCGGCCGGCCAATCCGAAGCCCCAGCCGAGGAACACTACGGAGGCGGTAATGCTGTGAAACAGGTAATTGGAGAGTGCCATCTGCCCAACGGCAGCCAGGCGTAGGCGCAAGCCGGCCATCGCCTCGCGCTTGACGATCCAAATGAGCGTCGCGGCGTAACCGATCGACGCGAACACCGCACCGGCATAGTTCCAGAGATCAACCAGGGCTCGGATCGGCATGGCGTACGCGACGCGGTCCAGTTCGAGAGCCCCGATGAACGCGAGCCCCAGTCCAACGGGCGTGGCGACCAACGCGACACGAGCATACGTTGAGGAGGACAGCCGCCCCCCGAGAAACCCCGACTTATAGAGCGACATTCCTAGCAGCATCATCCCGCCGCACCGCCAGAAGAAGAACAGCGCGAAGAACATCGTTTCGAACATGAACGTCCCTGCTGCGCTGCCAGCCACGAACCTCAGGTAACCGCCGAGCATCAGGTCAACGTGACCGAGCGCTTGTTCGCGCGTGGGCATCATCAGCTCGAGTTCCGCCGCGCGGTCGGCCTCGCTCATCGAACCCCAGGTGAGCCCGTGGACGACGGCCAGGGCGGCGCCGATTGCCAGCATCACGATGGCGGAGTAAAGCAGCGTGCGTGCGGTACGGTTGCGCATCCACCACAGCAGGAGGATGCCGCAGAGTGCGTAAGGTACGAGGATGTCGCCAGCCCAGATGAGGTACGCGTGCAGAAGTCCGATGACCAGCAGAACGAACATCCGCCTGAACCACAGCGCGATCGGTGACCGGCCGGATTCGGTGCGCTTGCTCGCGTAGAGCAACACGCCCGCACCGAAGAGCATCGAGAACAGCCCCATCATCTTCAGGTCGAAGACAACGGTCGTGAACAAGTAGGCGAGGCGGCTGGGGCCCTCGTAATCGAAGAGCGCATAGGGATACATGTAGGCGCTCATGGGCGCGGCCATCGCGCGGATGTTCATCGCGAGGATGCCGAGCAGCGCAAAGCCGCGGAGGACGTCCAGCGTTTCGAGCCGCTGGGTGGACGAAACGGGTGCGGGCTGCTGCATCGGGCTCCTCTGAATGGCGAACAGGAAGGTCCGCAACCACCGGCGACGACCGATGAAGTTCTACGCCCGTGGACGTTCGCAGTCAAGCGTCCAGCATGGCGCCCCGCAAAGCTACCAACCGTGAAGCTCGGCATCAGCACCACGAATCGTTTGCCGTCCGGCGCCGGATCGAAGTTGGACCTGCCGGCTCCGGGCATGTCCGCGAGCGGCGTGTTGGATCACCGCCTCGCCTGTCCGGGACCAAGATGGGTCGTCGGTCATGCTGCCGTTATGAGGTAGGTGCGAATTCCTCGCGTACGTGGCCTACTTCGGCACCTATACCGTAGACGTAGCGAACGGGACTGTGACGCACCACGTTGAGGGCAGCTTGAGGCCGGACTATACGGGAACCGATCAAGTGCGACCGTTTCGGGTCGAGGGGGATCGGTTGATCATCGAGATCCGTCAGGGCCAGCAGTACTTGCGGCGTGAGTTGATTCGAGTGAAATAGTCATCGCCGTCGCGCGCTGGACGGTGGCGTCCATGTACGCGAGGGCCTGTTCTATGCTGGCCCATGGAGATCAAGATCCTCGGGCCTGAGGACGCTGCCCTTCTGGTTGGAGTTGGCCCCGATGTCTTCGACGATGCCGTTGACCCGCGCGTGACGACCGAGTTTCTCAACGATCCGCGGCACCACCTCGTCGCCGCCATTGACCGTGGCGCGGTCGTCGGGTTTGCATCGGCCGTCCACTACGTTCATCCGGACAAACGTTCGCCTGAAATGTGGATCAATGAAGTCGGAGTGGCGACAACTCATCGCGGACGCGGCGTGGCACGGGCTATCCTGCAGCGCCTCCTCGACGTTGCTCGAGCGATCGGGTGCGTCGAAGCGTGGGTACTCACCGATCGTTCGAATGAGGCAGCCTTGCGCCTGTACAAGTCGAGCGGTGGCATTGAGGCATCAAGCGATCAGGTGATGCTGACGTTTCGCCTCCAGGACAGCGGCGCGTCAAACGAAGCCGATGACGATCCGCGCCGATCACGATGAGTACGATCCATGCTTGAGGCCGACGTCACGATGTAAGCTCGTTGGCATTCGCGAAACCTGCGCTCATGACCATGACTCCTGACTGGCGGCAGATTGAGTTGGAGACTCGAAATCTCTCCATTAGATCTGCGGTCTTTCTCGGAGAGGGATGGGCCTCGCGCGCATATCTCGTGAACGACGAGTTCGTCTTCAGGTTTCCGAAGCGCCAGGGATGGGATGAGCTCCATCGGGAGATGAAGTTCTTGGCATTCGCGGCAGATCATCTGCCCCTGGCGGTGCCTCGATACCTGCACGCGGCTCCGAACTCACCGGCGGCCCCACACGGGTACGCCGTGTACCAGTATCTGCACGGCCATGCGATGGACGTGAGCGCGCTCAGCTCGGAGCAACGAGTGGTTGCCGCGGACCGCATCGCGGCGTTTATTCGCGCGGTCCACGATCTGCAACCGAGTCCGGACGTCAGTAAAGTCTTGCCCCGTGAGGATGAGCGGGCGAGCGCGGAAATATTGGCCACGCGCGCGGAACATGAGATCGCGCCCAAGCTCCGGCCTCCTGAGGCCGATAATCTGAGGAGACGGTTCGAAGAGTACCTGAGCACGCCGCGCGACGTCTCGTTGCGCCCGTCGGTGCTGCACGCCGATCTCAGTCGCGATCACATTCTCATGCAAGACGAAGCCGTCGTCGCGGTGATCGACTTCGGCGACGTGAATTGGGGCGATGCTGACTACGATTTCACGTACCTGTTCGTCGAGTGCGGTCTGCCTTTCGTCGAGGAAGTTGCCCGACGGTACGAACATCCGAACCTCGATCGACTGCGATTCAAGCTTAACTACTTCGACATGGCGGACCAGGTCGACATCATCCTCAATGGCCCGGGTTACGCGCTCGAGGGACAAGAGGATCAGGCATGGCGCCGGCTGAAACAGTTGCTGGGAAGGTCAGACCCCGGCCTGTAGCCCGCTTCGAGAGATTCGCAGACTGCGGGACCGCGTGATCGGTCGGACAATCCACGCACGCTGCCGTGATCAGCCAGTTGCGAATTTCGTCCGTGCCTCCTTGCAACCAAATCGAGTGGCCCATTCATCTAAGCAGCTTCTATCAGTCTGACTGCGAGTCGATGCAAAGCATCCTGTCCCTCGTCGAGACGCTGGTTCGCGATCTGCGATATGCCGTGCGAACCTTGCGGCGCGACGCCGCGTTGACGACGTTCGCTATCCTGATCATTGGGGTTGGCATCGGCGCCAGCACGATCGTCTTCAGCGTCGTCAACGCCCTGTGGCTTCGGCCGCTGCCATTCGACGACCCGGGACGCCTGGTCTGGGTCGCGAACGGACCGTCGGAGAACCTGTCGAGGCAGGCCGTTCAGGTCGGACATGTCGTCGATCTGCAGGAGCAGAGCCAGTCGTTGGACGGCCTCGCAGGGTTTTCGCCCTTCTACGGTGCCGGCGACATCAGGCTGACTGGCACCGGCGAATCCGAGCGCGTCACCGGCGTACCTGTGACGGAGGGCTTCTTCCCGTTGCTGGGCGTACGTCCCTGGCTCGGACGACACTTCACCGCTGAGGAATGCCTGTGGGGCGCACCACGAACAGCGATCCTGAGTTACGCGTTCTGGCAGCACCGCCTGGGCGCAAAGGCCGACGTGATCGGCAGTTCGATCACCCTCGACGGAACAGTCGGCGCGCTTGCCGGGTTCAAGGCTTCCGAACCCACGACGGTCGTCGGCGTGCTGCCGCCGTCGTTCGACTTCGGCGGCACGTTTTCGCCGGGACGCCGCGCCGACCTGTTCCTTCCCTTTCCGCTGAGTGCTGAAACGAATCGAAGGGGAAACACGCTTGCCGTGATCGGTCGATTGAAACCGGGGATCGAACTGACGGCCGCCGCCGTCGAAACGGCAGCAACTGTCGATCGCTTCAGCAAAACGGCACCCGAGGTCGAACCCGGTCGCCCCCGAAACCCGTTCCGTCCGAACCTCAGCCCGCTGCAGGACCGCATCAGCGGCCGGTTTCACAACACGCTTGCGGTGCTGGCGGCCGCGGTCGGGTTCCTGATGCTGCTGGTCTCGGCCAACATTTCGAACCTGCTTCTGGCGCGGGCGTCGGCGCAGCACAAGGAAATGGCGCTCCGGATGGCGCTCGGCGCCGGGCGCGGGCGTTTGGTCCGTCAGCTGCTCGTCGAAAGCCTGGCGCTCTCCTGCAGTGGCGCGACGTTGGGACTGGCGCTGGCGGTCGGCGGCACGAGCCTGATCGCGAATCTCGAGGGCGCCAGCATACCGCTTCTTCAGGATGTCCGTGTGGACGGACTGGCAATGGTGTTCATCGCGTCCGTGGCGATGCTGACAGGGATTTGTTTCGGCGTGCTGCCGGCGCTTCAAGCCTCGGGATCCGCGCCGCAGGACGCGCTGAAGGGCAGCGGCCGTGGCGCGACCGGAGGAGGCAGCTGGATGCGCCGCGCGATCGTCGTTACCGAAATCGTGCTGGTCTGCGTCCTCCTGACCGGCGCGGGCTTGCTCACGCGGAGTCTCAGCCGCGTCCTCGACGTCGATCCGGGATTCACATCCGAGAACGTGATCTCGCTGCGGGTGGACCCGTCACGCCTCGAGCATCCGGCGCTTGAGACGCGAAACGCCTATTTCGATGCGGTCCTTCAACACGTTCGCTCGGTGCCGGGCGTCGAAACCGTTGGCCTGACCGACGCGCTGCCGCTCGGCGACAACTTCGGGTGGCGGGGATGGACCGTCTCTGCCAAAGATCGCGCAACCGATCCTGGCGCGCGCGCGAACCCGCTCGTTCGCATGATCGACGACCGCTATTTCTCCGCGATGCGCATCGCTATGAAAGCGGGCCGCGGCTTCACGTCCGATGATCACTCGTCGTCCGAACGGGTCGTCGTCATCAACGAAGCGTTGGGGCGCGCGTTGTGGCCGGATGAGGACCCGCTGGGTCGCGTGCTTCGAGCGTCCGGCCGGGACTATCGCGTGGTCGGCATAGTCAACGACGTTCGCTATTTCGCCCTAGAACGGGACACCGGTCAGGAAATGTACATGCTTCTCCGACAGACCGGCGACTATCAGACCGTTGATCTCGTCGTGAGGAGCGGGGTTCCGCCAGCACGCCTGGTCCCCGACCTGCGAGCGGCGCTGAAACGTGCCGATCCTGGTCTGCCGGCCGTCGAGTTCCGAACAATGGAGCAACTCGTGGATCGGTCGGTGTTCACCAGGCGAATCATCGTGCGGTTACTCGCCGGATTCGCCGGCTTCGGACTGGTTTTAGCGTCCCTGGGACTCTATGCCGTCATCTCGTACTCGGTGAGCCAGCGAACGCGGGAAATCGGCATCCGCATGGCACTTGGTGCCGCACCACTGCCCATGCAACGGCGGATTCTGACGCAGACGATGACCCTCGCGGCGATCGGCCTGGCCATCGGCCTTCCTGCTGCATGGGTGGGTGCGAAGGCCATCCAAGGGTTGCTCTTCGGTGTTGTCGCGTCGGACCCAGTGACGTTCGGCGGTGTCGCCGCGGCTGTCGCGATTGTTGCCGGGCTTGCCGGCTATGTGCCCGCGACGCGAGCGTCGCGCATCGACCCCGTGGTGGCTCTGCGATCGGAATGAGAGTGTGCCACACGTCGGCCTTTCGTTCGGCAATCTCGCGCAGATCCTGAAGGAGGATGACGGCCGCCTCATCCCGCTCGAATGAACTTCTCGGGACCAGTTCCGTCTACTCCATAGGCCAATCTACAAGAGAGGCATCGTAAGCATCCAGAGCGATCGGGTACTGACAGGAGGGTTCAAGAGGTCATGACAACTCGCGTACTACCGATTGTGGTCGCTCTCGGGTTGCTCATCGCGGGCTCCACGTTGGACGCACAGAATCGGCCACTGCCCGATCAGGAATCCTTCCTCATTGAGACGCGCAAACACCTCCAGACCGACAGCACGCTTCAGAGCAGCTACGTGTACGTGGAGACGCGACGTGAGCTGAAGCTCGACAAGGGCGGGCGTACCCGCGAGGAATCGGTCAAGGTTTTCGAGAGCTATCCCGGCCTGCCCGGCGAAGAGCGCTGGGAGCGGCTCATCGCCGAGGATGGCCGGCCGGTGCCACCGGAAGATTTGGCACGGCAGGATCGGGAGCGACAGAAGAAGGCCAACGAGATGGTCCAGCGGCTCGCCCGGGACTCGTCGAAAGAGCTCGCGCGCCAAGAGCGTGAGCTTCAGAAGGCTCGTCGTGAGCGCGACGAGGCGGTGAGCGACATCTACAGCGTCTTCGAGATCCGGATGCTCGGACGGGAGCGGGTCGAAGAGCACGACACGATCGCACTCTTACTGACGCCCAGGCGAGATGCGAAGCCAAAGACCCGCGCGGGCGAGCAGATATGGCACTTCCGCGTGCGCGCCTGGGTCAGCGAGAACGATCACGAGCTGGTGAAACTGGAGGCCGAGGCCATCGACAACCTGAAGTTGGGTGTGCTGGGCAAGCTGCACAAGGGTGCCCGACTGTCTTTCCTGCGCCGCAAAGTCAACGGCGAGGTCTGGTTGCCTGCCGTTGTCAGCTACAACGGCACCGCACGGGTGGGTCTGCTCTTCACGCTCCGGCGCAGCGGGGCGTCAGAGTACTCCGGCTATCGCAAGTACTTGGTCGATGCATTCGAGCGTTTCAGAACGCCGCAGTAACGAATCGGACCAGGAGTTTCTGTCTTACAATGCGCAATCGCGTGTTCGAGCCGCTGGGCCTGCACAGCATCGAGGTCGGAATCGGCTGGCGCACCGGCACGGATTCAACCGGGCGACGCGTTTTGCACCATGCCGGAGCAAGCCAGGGCGGCCGCGCTATGCTGCTGATCTATCCGGAGTCAGGCGTCGTTGTGGCCATGCGCTCGAACATCCTCGCGCCCTTTGGCGAGCAGGATGCCCAGCGGAGAGGTTCGCTTTTCATCGCACCGTGATGAGGGGAGCACGGTGAGCGACCAGACGGACGTCCTGCAAGGCACGCTCGACCTCTTGATCATGCGAACGATCGCCCTCGAACCGCTGCATGGCTGGGCAATCGCGCAGCGTATCCAGCAGATTTCAGATGACCTGCTGCGGGTCCAGCAGGGCTCCCTCTATCCCGCGCTTCACCGGCTCGAACACCAGGGCTGGATCACGGCCGAATGGGGCGCGTCTGAGAACAACCGGCGCGCGCGCTTCTACGCGCTGACGAAGGCCGGCCGCAAGCAGCTCGAAGCCGAAGTGGCGAAGTGGGAGCGTTTGTCGGCCGGCGTCAACCTCGTGCTGCGACGGACATGACAACGCGCCTCTCGGATCGGCGGACCGTACAGAGATCCATACGCACTTGAGCCGATCTGTCGGCGATCTGTTTCGCGATCGGCAATGCTTCATCGATCGGAATGGCGAGCCAGACGAAAGGGTTTAAACCCGAGCCGCCCTCGAGCAGCACTCTGGACGAACCACATTCGCAAAACCGTCCCTGACCGGTGCGCGGGGCGCGATCCGCTGCGGGCGGCAGCGCCGCCTTAGGCGCCCGAGACTTCGGCGATGAACCCGGCGACGTACCGCTCGATCTCGGCTGGCGGCAAGTCGTACCGGGCGCGGGTGTCCGGCTGGCCGAGATTGCCGCTGATGACGAAGGCGCGCAGCCCCGCCCGGGCAAGGCTTTTCGCCTGCGCGATGCTGAGGCCGCCGACCACCTGCACGGGGGCGGCCTTGCCGACCCGCTCGAAGATGGCGCGGGCCATGTCGCCGAGATAATCGCTCTCGATGAGTTTGGAATCGGCGCGCCGCGCGTCGGCCTGCAGGTGAACACCGACGGCGTCCACTCCGGCCTCGAGCATGCGGAGGGCAACCTCAATGGCCTGCGCGGCCGGGCCCTGGTGCGGCACCATGATATCCGCGAAGGCGAGCCGCGGCAGTTCGCCGCCGGCGCGTCTGAACTCGTCGCGCACGGCGCAGATCGCCTTCGCGGTATCCACACCGGCGAGCGCGAGGAAATCAACGATGTTGCCGCCGCCCGCATAGACGGCGCGCGCCTCGAAGCCACCGCCATCCATGGTCTTCATGTCGGCCAGCAGGAGCGCCTCTGGAAACTTCCGACGGAAGGCTGGCACGACGTTCGCGACGCCTTGGTTTTTGAGCAGCGGAGTACCCATTTCGACGATGGTGACCCCGCCCGCCAACGCCGCACCGGCAACCCCGAGACCCAGCTCCAAGGTGGCCACGTCTACCGAAATCTGGAACGTGAAGCGGGTTCTGAGCTGATCGAGAACCCGAGCGGAGGCCGGGTGGGCCACCTTGGCCACCTGCTGGGCCCAGGCAGAGTTGGGCCGCATCATCTCGAAGATGGCGCCGCCCGTCAGCCCGCCTACGGCGAACCTCCCCGCGCCGTCGAGGAACGTTCGCCTGTCGATGTGCCCGTGCTGGGGACGGTTGGACGCCTTCTTGCGCTCCATGATCGCAGCTCCTCGAGGGACGTAGCCCATCTTAGCCTCGAACGGCTCGGCCGTACCCGCCGTCCGGCACATTTTTGGACGCCCACCGGCAGGTGTGCCGCCAGCTGATTCGGCAGCTGATGAATGAAGAGTCCCCAAGCCAGTAGCTTGCGCGGTTACGATGAGCACCATGGGGACGGTTCGCGTACACATGAGCACGTCGCTGGACGGTTTCGTCACGGGTCCAGATGTCAGCGTCGAACAGCCGATGGGCGTCGGCGGCGAACGGCTGCACGAGTGGATGTTCGCCGCCTCGGATGCGACGGACATCGAGAAAGCCGCGGAGATGTTTTCCACGCGGACGACCGGCGCGGTCGTGATAGGTCGACGCACATTCGATGTGGGTGAACGACCGTGGGGCCAGGATGGCGCGTTTCATCTGCCCTGCTTCGTGCTCACGCACCGCGCCGCCCCAACACTGGTCAAGGGGAAGACCTCGTTCACATTCGTCACGGAGGGCCCCGAGCGCGCCCTGGCCCTGGCGCAGGCAGCCGCGGGCGATAAAGCCGTCAATGTCATGGGCGCCGACACGATCCAACAGTTTCTCCGGCGCGGCCTCATCGACGAAATCCACCTGAACCTCGTCCCCGTGCTTCTCCAGGCGGGCACACGCCTGTTCGAGCACCTGGGTCCTGACCGCCTCGAGCTCGAGCGAACACGAGCCATTCTGCCGTCGTCAGGCGTCATCCACCTGACCTACCGAATTTCCCGGCGTCGCTGACGACGAGCCCTTCGTGTGTCCCGCGTGTTCAAAGTGAGATCTCGTCCGCAAGGCAGATGCAGCCGCCGCTCGTCCGCCCGAATCCGCCTTTCGTCCATTCCAATCGTCCGCACTCAGGGGTGCCGCGACAATGGCTCGCATGTTGAGAGACGCTCGATGGCATTCATCGGCGAGCTATCGTTTGCAGTCTGGCTGACCGTGAAGGGCGTGAACGTGGCCAGATGGCAGGAGATGGCCACGCGCCCGACCAGTTAAGAACGCGGTGGTGTCGCCACGAGCCGCCGGCGCAGGTATGCTCGACGTCATGTCCGAACTGGCGACGGCCGCGCGGCCGGCCGGCATCGTCGTGAAAACGACACGGCGCCTTGCCGTCGCGCTCACGATGTCGATCGCCGTCGGCCTCCTGATGCTGCACGGTTGGAGAAGTTCTCCATCCTCACTCTTCCTCCGCACCATCATCCTCGGCCTCTCGGCGACGGCTGCCTTCGCATTCTTCGAGGTGTGGCCGCGGAGCCTGCCGCGGTGGCTTCAACGTTGGGCCCTGCAAGTCGTGGCGGTCGGCGTGTTCATGCCGGTGACGACCGTGCTGATCTACGTTCTGTCCACGCCCCAGGGTGCGCCGCCCTTCTGGGAGAACCCCGCCCG
Organism: uncultured Acidobacteriota bacterium; assembly: GCA_963839705.1. GTDB lineage: Bacteria > Acidobacteriota > Vicinamibacteria > Vicinamibacterales > 2-12-FULL-66-21 > DATBJJ01. The sequence continues at coordinate 885,221 of CAWIWL010000012.1, read as the reverse complement.
CATGGACGGGTGGACGCATCTGACGTTCATCGGCCTCCTCCTCGCGCCGTGGACGGCGCTTGCCGCGATCGTCCGGCAGAAGGAAGCGTTTGCACGCGATCAGAAGCTGACGTTCGCGCTCGAGCGCAGTGAGCTCGAGCGGCAGGCGCTCGACGCGCGATTACATCTGCTGCAGGCGCAGGTCGCACCGCATTTCCTCTTCAACACGCTCGCGAACGTGCAGGCGCTCGTCGATGCGGGCTCGCCGCATGCGTCGGTCGTGCTGCGGAGCCTCACCGCCTACCTGCGCGCGGCGGTGCCGCTGCTCCACGAGTCCGAAGCGACGATCGAGCGCGAGCTGCAGCTTGTTCGACCCTATCTCGAGCTCATGCAGATGCGCATGCCCGATCGCCTCCAGTACGCGATGAACGTCGACCCGTCGGCGCTGAGGGTTCGCTGTCCTCCGACGACCCTGTTGACGCTGGTCGAGAATGCCGTGCGGCACGGGATCGACCCCAGCGAAGAAGGAGGCCGGATCGACGTCGACATCGCACGGCATGGTGAACGCTGTGTGGTCCGCGTCACCGACACTGGCGCCGGACTTCATCAGTCGGCGACCGGTCTCGGGACCGGGCTGACGACTCTGCGCGAACGGCTGCAGCTGATCTTCGGCGATGCGGCGCACCTGCGCCTGACACCCAACGGTCCCCGCGGCGCCGTCGTCGAAATCGACATGCCGGCTCGAACATGAACGCCCACGCGACAGCGTTGATCGCGGACGATGAACCGCTGCTGCGCGATGCGCTGCGGCGCCAGCTTGCGATCGTGTGGCCCGAGCTCGAGATTGTGGCTGAGGCGCGGAACGGGCGGGAGGCCGTGAGGTTGTTCGACGAGCGTCATCCCGACATCTGCTTCCTCGACGTCCACATGCCGGGACTCTCCGGCGTCGATGCCGCGAAGCACATCGGCCGGCGCGCGCATCTCGTGTTCGTCACGGCGTACGATCACTACGCAGTGCAGGCGTTTGCGCAGGGCGCACTCGATTACCTGCTGAAGCCGGTCGAACAGGCGCGGCTCACGGAAACCGTGAGCCGTCTCAGGGAACGTCTGCAGTCGTCGAGGCCGGCGATCAACACCGAGCAGCTATTGCAGCAACTGAGCGAGCAGCTCGCGAAGCTGCAGAGTGGCAGCGGCAAGAAAGAAACGCTGCGATGGATTCGCGCGCAAGCGGGGAAGACCCTTCGCCTCATCGCGATCGACGACGTCGATTACCTGCGCTCCGACGCGAAGTACACCATCGTCGCTTGGCGCGATGGAGGGAAACCGGCCGAGGCGGTAGTGCGGACGCCGCTGAAGGAGCTGCTCCAGCAGATTGATGCGGAGCAATTCGCGCAAGTCCATCGGTCGGTCGTCGTGAACCAGCGCGCGATCAGCCATGTGAAGCGGCATGACAACGAAACGGCCGAGATTCACTTGAAGGGTCGGGACGAAGTTCTGCCGGTGAGCCGCAACTACCTGCATCTCTTCCGGCAGATGTAGCCGCGCTCCGGCGAGGCTTCGGCGCCCAAGGCCGCCGTTCGTCCGGATGTACCCGCCTTTCGGCGGCGCGAGTCTGCTGTTCGTCGCAAGCTGGTTGTTCGAGCGCACGGGTGCCGCCACTATGGTGGCGGGCATGAAACACAACATCACGCTGACCATCACCTCTCTGCTCTCGATCTTCTTGCTGACGCTTCATATTACGGACGACATCGTCCGTGAGATATCGAAGGCCGAGCCCTCAAACACTGCGTTGCTCGTCCTCGTGGTCTTCCTGTACGGGACGCTGGTGCTCGCCGAACGGCGATCCGGATACGTCATCATGCTGCTCGTCGGGTTGCTCGCGGCAGGCATGCCCGTCCTCCACATGAGGGGGGCCCATTACGGCGAGATCGCCAGGTCCGCTGGCGGCTTCTTCTTCGTCTGGACACTCTGGGCGCTCGGCGGGATCGGCGGCCTCACCTGCATCCTATCGGCGCGCGGACTGTGGAGCCTCCGACGCGGCCAGCCGAGGTAGTCCATGCTCCTGCCAATTCACATTGCCGCGGGCGGGCTGGCGATTGTTCTCGGCGCGATCGCGCTGTCCGTGAAGAAGGGCGGGAACATCCACCGCCGTAGCGGATTGCTATTCGTCTACGCGATGCTCGTCATGGGCGCGAGCGCATCAATTCTCAGCATCCTCAGGGGTCGCGACCTCGGGAATGTATTCGCCGGCGTGCTGACGGCGTATTTCGTCGGAACCGCTCTGACCACTGTTCGCCCGGTATCGTCCTGGACGCGCCTCATCAACGCCGTTGCGCTGACAGTCGCGGCCGTGCTGGCCGTGGGCTGCGTGTTTGGCGGGATCAGGTTGGTCAGCACGCCCGGTTACGACCCTGGCGGTGTCTCGTTCCGGACCTCGGGCATGATGTCGTTGATCATTGCCGCCGTGTTGGCCATGGCTGCGGCCGGCGACGTGCGAATCATGTGCCTCGGCATGCCTCGCGGCGGGCCACGCCTGTCGCGTCATTTGTGGCGAATGTGCTTCGCCCTGTTCATCGCGGCCGGATCGTTCTTGTCGCTCCGTGAGCGCGTCGCGCAAATTCTTCCGGAGCCCTTCACGACCGGGCCAATGCGCGCGCTGCCGATCCTGCTGTTGTTTGGCGCGATGTTCTATTGGTTGTGGCGGGTCCGCGGCCGCAGCGCGCCGCCAATGCTCGTCCGGCACGATTCGGTCGAGCACGCAACCTCACGGCCGACTACGCGGCACGGATGAGCCAGGGTCGGTCTAGCGCTCCCCGCCTGACGGTAGCTCTCCGTTACGAGACCAACCATTGCGGTCGTTGCCGCGTCTTAGGGCGTAGTATCTGCTTATGACAGACTTCGACCTTTCGGCGCTGGACCGCGAACTGAAGAAGGGTGCCGCCGAGCTGCTCCTGCTGTCCGTGCTGGAGGCCAGGCCGCGGCACGGCTACGAGCTCGGCAAGCTGATCGAAACGTTGTCCGGCGGACGGTTGGTGTTCCACATCGACTCGCTCTATCCGCTGCTCTATCGCCTCGAAGAGCGGAGCTGGATCAAGGGGACGTGGGTTGAGAAGGCGGGTGAGCGCCGGCGCCGCTTCTATCGGCTGACGCCGACAGGTCAGCGTGTGCTGGCGCGACAGCGCCAGACCTGGGACGAGTTCGTCGAAGCCGTCCGGCTGGTCACGGGAGGCGAACATGCCTGATTGGAAGTCGCACATCCGCCCGCGTCTCGTGTCGCTGCGCCTGTCGCCCGCGCGTGAACGCGAGATCACCGACGAACTCGCACAACACCTCGAGGATCGGTGGCGGGAGCTCGTGGCGCGCGGCGCCACGCCCGACGAGGCGGCGCAGATTGCGAGGACCGAGTTCGACGGCGCCCGACTCGAAGCCCTCCTCGGAACGCTGCGCCAGGCGCACTGGCACGAAACACCGCCGCCGGGTCCATCGCGCGCGTTCTCGTTCGACAGTGTCCTCATCGATCTGCGTCACGCCATCCGGGCACTGAGGGCAACGCCCAGCTTCACGATCGGCGCGCTCCTCGTGCTCGCGCTCGGCACGGGCGCCACGACCGCGATCTTCTCTGTCGTTGACGCAGTCGCCCTCCGGCCTCTGCCGTTTCACGACCCGGATCGCATCGTCGCGGTGGGGGTGCGCGCGGACGCCGCCGTCGACGGTGCTGGGGGACTACAGCGGCCCGGGCCCGGCTCAAGCGCGAGAACCCCGCCGGCATGGGCCATGCCCGGTGCCAAGGTGCCCGAGCCGGACGCCCTGATGAACGTCACGTCTCAGGAGTATCTGGCCTGGGCGGACGAGCAACAGGTCTTCGAGTCGATGGCGGCCATCGTTGACACCGACGACACTGTCCTTCAACGTCCGGACGCCGAACGCGAGATTGTGAAAGGCCAACGCGTCACGGCGAGTTTCTTCGACGTGCTGCGTGCGCGGCCAACGCTGGGTGCGGCCTTCACGTCACAGAATGAACTCGCAGGCAGCGACCGCGTGGTCGTGGTGAGCCATGGTTTCTGGCAGCGGTACTTCGGCGGCGATCGATCAGCCATTGGCCGCTCTGTTGTGCTCAATGACGACCCCTACACGATTGTCGGGGTGATGCCGGCGACCTTCGCCTATCGACCTGGTTCGTCCCAGCCAGCCGACTTCTGGACGCCCTGGGTGGTGCCGCAGGATCGCGTGGGCAGTGGAAGCGGAGCGCGCGCCTTGGGGGGCGGGATGCAAGCCATCGCACGCCTGAGGCCAGATGTGTCACTCGAGCAGGCACAGGCGCAGATGTCGCAGGTCGCGACGAGGATCGCCGCTGACAATCCCTCGACCAACAACGCCCGCCGCATTGGCCTTCGCCCGCTTCGCGATCACATCGTCGGCAGCTCCACGCGGTTGTGGATGCTCATGCTCCTGGCCGCGGTGGGCATCGTGCTGCTCATTGCCTGCGCAAACGTCGCGAACCTCTGGCTGGCGCGCGCCTCCGTGCAGCAACGCGATGCCGCTGTGCGTGCGGCACTCGGCGCCAGTCGCGCTCGACTCGCACAGCGTGTGCTGATCGAGAGCCTTGTCGTGTCGGTGGCGGGGACCATCGTCGGTCTCGCCCTTGCCTGGGTATGCGTTCGCGTGCTTGCGACCGCCTTGCCCGAAAACCTCGCGCGCGTGGCCACCATCGGCATCGATGCGCGCGTCCTCGCGGCCGCGGCTGTTGCCGCCTTGGTGACGGGACTCGTCTCGGGCCTCGGTCCGGCGCTGCAGGGATCCAGTCCCGCGCTCTCAACCGCGCTCACCGAGAGCACCCGTGGCGGCGGCACGAGCCGCGGCCGTCGTCGCGTCCGTGCGGCGCTTGTCGTCGCCGAAGTCGCGCTGGCCGTCGTGCTCCTCGTTGGCGCGTCGCTCTTCATCGGCAGCTTCGTCAACGTGATGCGCGTCGATTCCGGCTTCCGGAGCGACCGCGTGCTGACGGCGTATGTTCTTCCGCGCACGAGTCCCGGATCGGCGCCGCCCGATCTCCGCCCGGCCTATGCCGACATCGTTGATCGCGCGCGGCGGTTGCCAGGGGTAATCGATGCTGCCGCGGCATCGGGCATTCCCCTGCGCGTGAATATGCGTATCGATGCGCTGCGGGCGCCAGGCCAGCCGATCGACTACAACAAGATCGTCAGCCTCAAGGCCGTCACCGCCGGTTACCACCGGACGCTGGCGATCCCCCTCAGGAGCGGCCGGTATTTTACTGACGATGATCGTGAAGGCGCGGAAGCGGTCGTCATCCTCAGCGGCGCGGCGACGCGCATGTTCTTTGGCAACGACGCCCCACTCGGACGCACGGTCGTCGTCGTCGGCGGCGGCGAGGAGCGTCGCGTCGTGGGTGTCGTGGCCAACGTGCGGCAGGCGGGCCTCGAGGTCAGCCCGGGTCCCGAGGTGTACCTTCCGATGGCGCAGACTCGCAGCCAATCCAACGGCTTTGTCCTCCTCCATACGAGCGGCGACCCGAACGATGCGCTGCCGGCGCTCCGGGCCGTCGTCGGTCAGGTCCTGCCGCAGGAGCCGTTGCGGCAGATCGCCCGTCTGGACGACCTCGTGGCCTCGCAGACCGCCGAGCGTCGCCTGAACATGCTGATGTTCAGCCTCTTCGGCGTCCTCGGTCTGACGATCGCGGCCGTTGGCCTCTTCGGTGTGCTCGCCTATCTGGTGTCGCAGCAGACACGGGAGATTGGCATCCGCATGGCGCTCGGCGCCACACGAACGCGCGTCGTGGCCGGCGTGTTCGGCCATGTGGGGCGGCTCGTGGCCGCCGGACTGATCGCGGGTGGCCTCGCTGCGTGGTCGCTGTCGAGCCTGGCCGGCCGGTTTCTGTTCGGCCTCGACCCCAGAGACCCTCGTGCCTATGCCATCGCGATGATCACGCTACTGGCGGCGGCGCTCGTCGCCACGGTGTTGCCCGCGCGCCGCGCGGCGAGCGTCAATCCAATCGACGCGCTCCGCAATGAGTAGGAGTATCCAGATGTCCGCCTTCGCAACCGCGTCCATCGTTTGTAACTCTCGAGCCTGCTTCGGCGGGATGAAGGCTCTTTCATACCTCGTCTTGTTCACGATGGCGATCTGCGGCCTCGTCGTCATCGAGCTATCGGCTTCGGCCACCGCCGCGAACATCACCGGCACATGGGAAGTCACCATTTACTATCAACCAGACGACAGCGACTACCGTGCCACGTACGTCCTGAAGCAGGAGGGCGAGAAGATCACCGGCGAGTACCAGGGCATGTATGGTCCAGCGGACGTCACCGGGACCATCAAGTCGAACGATGTGACGTTGAGCGTCACGGTGAAGGGCACGACGGCACAGTTCTTGGGCAAGGTTACCTCGGCGACGACGATGAGCGGCATGGTGACGGGTACCAGCGATAAACCTAGGAAGTGGAGCGCTGTGAAGAAAAAGTGATCGACACGGCACGCTTCGCGCGTCAGCGGTGCCGATCACCGACGCGCGGCCTTCATCAGCAGGTAGTTCACAATAATCATCAACGCCCTCTCCACCGCAGCATCTAAGACCGTCAATATCAGTGACTTGGCGCCGTCGTCTCTTTCTGTGGCGCGGGGGGCCAGAGCTGCATGGCGCGCGGCCGCCCGGGCCGCCTGCTTTACACAGAGTTCTTTGTAATGTAAAGTAGCCCCTTCGAGAAGATCGAGGAGATCGCGAACCGACCTTATGCAACAACGTTTCTCGCCTGCGCAACGCTCTTTGGAGGCGCTCCATTCGATCAGACGCGACCTGGCGCATGCCGTGCGGTCGCTCGCCAAGGAGCGAGCGTTTGCGCTGGTCTGTGTCATCTCGCTCGGCATTGGCATGGGAGCGTTCGTCGCGCTCGTGACCTTCACTCGCATGATCACGGCGCCGGCGCGCGTCATCAGCCCGAACGGTCTGACCGAACTCCTGGTGCTCCCGCTCGGTCCGCTCCGCGCCAAAGCCGGCGAGTGGGCGCTCGAACGATGGTCCTATCCGGATTATCAGGCGTTGCGGGACGCCGAAATCGGCATGGACATCACTGGGTGGACCATGGAGTCCAGCCAATTCGGCCCGAAGGCTCCGGACCAGGCGTCGGCGCCTCCTCGTGTGCCGACGCTGTATGTCTCGGCCAACTACTTCCGCACGTTTGGCGTGTCGCTCGCCCGCGGACCCGGTTTCGATCCCGCGATAGACGATGCCCCTTCGGCCGAACCGCGCGTCGTCTTGAGCCAGGACTTCTGGCAGAGCCGGGTGGCATCTGATCCTGACATCATCGGGAAATCCCTGACGATCGATGGCGTCTCGCATACGGTGGTCGGAATCGCGCCGGACGACTTTCGTGGCCACTTCCACCTCTTTCAAGCGCCGAGCTCCCTGGTGTTCATTCCATTGGAGCGGCACCCGCGCCTGCAGGCGAATCCGAGTCTTCGAGACGACCGGACTGCGGACTGGGTGCGGATCCACGGCCGGCTCGACCCAGGCGTTGATATCACGCGGGCGAACGCGCTGGTTTCGGCAACGGCATCTGGTTTGGCGCAACGGTATCCAGCATCGAACGAATTCAAGTCGGCTACCGTCGAGCCGTACGCCTCGCTGGGTGCGGCCGGTCGCCCCGAGAGCCGACGCGTCGCCAGCGTCATGCTCGGCCTGGCGGGAACGGTGCTCATGATCGTGTGCCTGAACATTTCAGGCATGATGCTGGTCCGCGGCGCCAACCGTGAGCGCGAGCTTTCCATCCGCGCGGCGCTCGGCGCGGGCCGCCGGCGTCTCATCCAGCATCTGTTCTTCGAAGCGGTACTGCTGGCGTTTGCCGGAGGCGCCCTCAGCGCGTTTGTGCTGTTCGGTATTCCTGCCATGGCTGGATGGTGGCTGGGCGCGCCGGTTCCTCAAGAGGTCGATTTCGACGCGGTCTCCATGGCGATCTCGTTTGGACTGTGCCTGCTGGTGAGCGTGCTCTTCGGACTGTTGCCGGCCGTTCGCTTCAGCCGTCCCAATCTGATTCGCGCGCTGAAGGACGAAGCCGGCGGCGGGGGACGTCACACGATTCGCGTGCATCGTGTGGCGGCGATGGTGCAAATCGGCATCGCCATACCGTTTCTCGTGACGAGCGGCGTGATGCTCGACCGGGTCCGGACGGCCGATTTTGGCTTTCCGACCGATGGACTGGCGTCCGCGCGCCTGCCGGCGGCTGTCGGCCCGGAGCGAGAGGCCGGCTTCTCTGTACGGAAGGTTCGCGACAATCTCCAACAGGCAAGCGGCGTGCGCTCGGTTGCGGTGGCCGAGGGCACGCCGATCGACTTCGACTCCCGGCTCTTTCGAGTCGCGCGCAAGGATGGAGCGGAGTTCGTCACGGCGCACGTGACGCGCGTCGGTGAAAATTTTCTCGAGACGATCGGCGCGCGGCTGCTGCGAGGTCGAACGATCGCGGCTGATGACCGCATCATGGCCGCGCCGGTCGCGGTGATTTCCGAACCGCTCGCGGCGCAACTATTTCCGGGCGCCGAGCCGATTGGCGAACGGGTGACCCTCACGCTGGAAGAGAGCCGCGAGCAGGAGTTCACGATTGTCGGCGTGAGCGCGGACTTCGCCACGTCACAGCTGACCACCGAGCGGCCACAGATCCTGCTGCCGCTACCAGACTTGTTCGAGCCTCGCCGAAGCGCTACGCCTGAAGGCGGGGCGAAGGTGGAGGCACTCCCGAAGACGGTGCATCTCATCGCGCGCGGCGCGCCGGGCGACGAACCAAAACTCAAGGCCGCCCTGGAGACTGCACTCCGCGAGTTGGGTGTCGAGGCGTTGCCCGGGGTGGCGTTCTCCGGCATTGTCACCGGACAAGACCTCGTCGAAAAAAGCAAAGGCGATTTGATTGCGGAGTCCACCGCCGTGGGAGTCGCCGGCGGAATCGTGCTGGTTCTGGCGGCGCTCGGAATCGTCGGCGTGGTGGGGTTCATGGTGGCCACGCGAACACGCGAAATCGCCGTCCGGATGGCGCTGGGGTCCACACGTCTACGCGTGTTCCGCCTGATGCTGTTGGACATCGTCAAGCTGGTGATCCCCGGCGTCGCCGGCGGCCTCCTCCTTGCGGCCGTTCTGATTCGCACGATGGAAAACGTGATGGGCACTCCGCTCACCGTCGGCCCAACTCCGCTCGGCGTCATGGAGCCGCTGATCTATGCGCTCGCTTCCACGATCGCCGTCTCGGTCGCACTTCTGGCCGGCCTTCCGGCCGCCCGCCGCGCGACCTCCGTCCAGCCGATGGTGGCGATACGGTCGGAGTAAGCGATGCCCCTTCGACTCGCGTAACACACGGCTCGCTCAGGGCAGGCCGGAGGTACTTTGTGACACGAAGTAGCCTGGATTCGCGATGGCGGGACCCCGAGCAACCGGACTGCGGAAACCGTGACCGATTCCATGTCGCGATCAATATGGATGGAAACGGCCGCTGGGCTCTCCTTCGCGGTCTACCCAGGGAGGCGGGGCACGTCGCCGGAGCGACGGCAGTCCGACGAACGGTGGAGGCCGCGCCGGCCTTCGGGATCACCACTCTCACGCTCTACGCTTTCTCCTCCGACAACTGGCGGCGTCCGCAGGGAGAAGTCGACAACCTGATGTTTCTGTTGCAGAAGTACCTGGACGCCGAGTGCGCCAAGCTGACCGCCAGTGGAGTGCGCTTCAACGTAATTGGGCGTCGGGACCGGATCTCGGGTCCCCTCAGACGCAGCATCACGCACGTCGAGGATAGTACGAGCGAAGGGACATCTCTCCACCTCCGTGTTGCGATCGATTATTCGGCCCGTGATGCGCTGTTGGCGGCGGCCGGCCGTTTCGACAAGGGCATAGCCCCGACCCGCGAGGCCTTCGAGCGAGCCATGTATGAGTCCATCCACGCACCGAGCGGTACGCGTGATGTGGACTTGCTCGTCCGCACCGGCGGAGAGCAGCGATTGAGTGACTTCTTGCTTTGGGAGTCGGCCTACGCTGAGCTCTACTTCACCGACGTCATGTGGCCGGACTTCGGCGAGACCGATTCTCGCTTCCGCCGTTCAGGCTTTTGCCGCTCGTGACAGGCGATACGGAGGAATTCTGAAGGCGAGCACGTAGCCAACCATGCGACGCTTCCTCGTCTGCATCCACGACGCCACTCCGGCCTACGCCCGTGAGACTCAGTTGATGCTCCGGGACCTCGCACCGATTCTCGGGCGTCGTCTCTCCTTCGGCGTTGTTCCCAACTGGCACGGCAGGTGGCCTCTGGCGGCGCATCCCGACTACTGCCGCCTGGTCCGGGAGGGATCCGAGGAGCTTCTCCTTCACGGCTACTTCCATCAACGTCAGCGGGGCTGGGGGCCGACAACGTTGTTAACCGAGAGTGGCGACGAGATGAACGGCCTGAATCCCGAAGACACTCGACGCACCCTCGAGCACGGACAGCGTGTCTTCACCGAGGTGTTCGGGGAACCGGCCCGGGGCTTCCTCGCACCGGCCTGGCAGATGGGACATGTGCGCGCATACGCAAAAGGCTTCGGCGACGTCTCGCCGGAGCTTCGCGAAGGCGGACGCCCGGGCAACGGGAATATCTCGGGGCTGGAGCACGTCCTGGGCTTTTTCTCCCTGGAGTCAGGCGCGGGCCGCAAGGTTCCTCTCGCGACCTGGACCTGGGACTGCGGTCGCTGGGGCTGGCTCGGGCATCTCGGCGAGGGAATCGGGTGGCTGTCGAAGTCTCTGGATCATGGCGTCCCTACCCTGGCCATTCATCCGAGAGATCTGGAGCGCGGTTTCTGGCCGAACATCCTTCGGCTCACCCAGGAGCTTCTCGACACTGGGTACGAACCAAGTACACCGGCGCGGTTGCTCGAGAGAGTAAGCGGTGAGAATTGCAATGCCGCGAGCGAGTGCAGCGAGCGAGCCGACGGAGCGGCGAGCGAGGGCGCGTGTAGCGGAGTCCGAGGGGCGAAGCCCCTCGGAGAGAATCGATGTTGAAGTCGATATTTGACGCCGTGATGGAACGGCGCTCTCGTCAGCTGATCGAGCAGGTGGGTGCATGGCTGCCGACCGAGGGACCCGTGCTGGACCTCGGCTCGGGGACCGGACACCTCTCGGCCCGGTTGGAGCGGGAGTTGGGGCTCGAGGTGGTCACAGCCGACGTGAGCGACATACATGTCGTGGGACCGCCGCCGGTCATGATCACCGACGGGGTCCTTCCGTTCGAGGAGGGAACGTTTTCAGCCGCGCTTCTCTTCTTCATGCTGGCCTACCCGAGCGATCCGACCAGCGTCCTGGCGGAAGCGGCTCGCGTCACCCGCGGCCCCGTCATCCTGGTGCAGACGCTTCATTCGAGTCGCATTGGTTACGCGTGGTTTCGCCTCCGTGAGTTCCTCTGGACAGTCGTGGCATTCCACGTTTCGAAGGTCCTCGGCTACGTACCTCCGGGTGCGAAGTTCACCATGAATACACGGCGCTTCTATAGTGCCCAGGAGCTTCAGCGGGACGTGATGGCAGCGGGGCTGCAGGTCCGGTCGCGGCGAGAGCGGCCCGTGCTGCCCGGCCGTTCGTTGGTGGTCGCCGGGTGGATCCTGGAGCCAGCCTTCGCTCGGTGTGCAAAGACACGAACTACGGCTGGCAGGCCCGCCAACGCTCTTCGAGCTTCGGCGAGGTCTCGCCGTAGCGCTTCGCGCGAAGGCGGACGCGATGAGTGAGACTCGTCTCTCCTTCGTAATCCCTGCGCGAAACGAGGAAGCGCTGATCGGCGAGACACTGGAGGGCATTCTTGCGAGTGTGGCTCGAGCTGCGGGCGTCTCCCGGCGCGATCTCTGGCTCCCGGATACCGCGTTCGAGGTCATCGTGGCAGACGACGCGAGCGAAGACGCCACAGCGGACATTGTGAGCATCCTCGGCGATGACGTCGGCGTGCGACTGATCCGTTGCGCCGGCGGGACCAGCGCCGCGGCGCGGAACGCCGGCGTCGCGGCCAGCTGCGGGCGTGTGCTTTGTTTCGTCGACGCGGACACCATCGTTCCGGAGAACGCCGTCGAGCGCATCCTGGAACTCCACGAGGACGAGCGCAGATGCCTGGTGCTCTTTCGGCTTGCCTCCCGGGAGCGCGGGATCCAGGCCTGCCTCTGGTGGAGCTTCTGGGGGCTGGCGCGACGCCTCCCACTCGCGAAGGCGAAGTCGATGCCGGCGTTCATGAGCTGTGACCGGGCGCACTTCGAAAGATACGGCCCCTTCAACGAGTCTTGGGCGATTGCCGAAGAGTGGCCACTGACCGGGGCGGCTTATCGGTATCACCATGAGCGTTTTCTCTACGACCGAAGCCTCACCGCGCGCACTTCCAGCCGGCGAATGGAGCTCCAGCCCTTCGGATACGTTCGAACGTTCCTGAAGTGGGTCTCGGTGGTCCTCTTTCCCTGGGCGCGCACGTCGCTCACCGATCGGATTCGACACGAGACAGGCGATCGATGATGCAAGGAAAGACGATGGTCCTGATCCTCGGTGCGGTGGTGTTCTCAGCCATGGGACAGCTCCTTCTGAAGTCCGGCGCCCAGCACTTGGCCGGGCTCGGCCGCCTCGAGTTCCTCCTCGCCGCCGCCCGGAACATGCAAGTCCTGATGGGGCTCGCAGCCTGGATGGCTTCGACTCTTTGCTGGCTCTACGTTCTCCGAGTTGCCCCGTTGTCGCGAGTGTATGGGCTGACGAGTCTCACCTACGTGCTGATCCCCCTCGCGAGCATCTACGTCTTTGGCGAACAGATTCGCCGTATGCACGTCGTCGGCATCGTTCTGATCATCATGGGTATCGCCTGCGTGCTCTCCGGGGATTAAGCGGCCGTGGGGGAGATAACAGAGCGTGCCTACTTTGTCCTGTGCCTGGCACTAGGGCGGCTGCTTCGATCCGCGACGTACTCGAAGGCTTCCATTGCCAACCAGGGCGGCGACGAGCTTCAGGTACGAAAGTACCGCTTGTTCTACGCGCCGCTCCTGGTCTGGTTGGGTAGTCCGCTGCTCAGGATCCTGGATACCGGCGTGCGCGTCCTCCCGCAGCGGGATTGGGAGGAGCGGGAGCGACAGGTCCACCAGAGGCTCCGCGGCACTTCGATACAGATCGATGCCGACGGGACGCTCGTCCTGCCTTGCCTCGCTGGAAAGACGCTGGCGACCCTGCTGGAGGACCCGGCGCTGGAGGAGTCGGTCCGGAAGACGGCCATCGAACGGGCGGTCATCGCCCTCGCCGAGTTTCATCACCTTGGACTTACCCACGGCGACGCCATGGCCGAGAACGTGCTGATCGACCTCGAGGCCGGAGCCGCCAATTGGTTCGACTTCGAGACCATTCATGACTCGAGTCGCCCAATGGCCTGGCGACGTGCTGATGACGCGCGAGCGCTGCTCGTCAGCTGCCTGGTCCGCACCGCCCCCGAGAAGTTCGCCGAGACTCTCCAACTCATCCTGGACGTCTACGCAGACGAGGAAGTGACCGGCCTTCTGGCCACGAACTTCACCACCGTACCTGCGGCGCCCTCTCACCTTCCACCTCGCTCAAGCGGCGCTTTCGTTTCAGTCTTTCCGGGAGACCGGCCGGTTGCTACGAGAGCGCCTGGCGCATTCCGGCGTTTGACATCGAAAGGGCGTCCCGTGACATTGCTGCACGATGAGATCTCGCCGAACCATCGATCAGCGGTCGGCCCGACGGACCTCGTTGAACCAACCGAGGACCATCGTGACTTCACGGCCCTGCGTCGGGTTGGCGGGACGGACCATCACGACCGTGCGACCGTCACGGTGGATATCGTAGTCGTCATACAACGGCGGCAAGAAAGGGTCGATCACGACCCGGCTCGCCACCACCTTGACGCCTGACGTCTTGTCGACGCGAGCTGCCATCAGACGCGGGCCGCTGCGGTAGTAGATCTCGTTACCGTCAGGCCCCCACGACGGGTCCGTGCCCTCCGCGATCAGCCAGCGCGCGTTCCCTTCGGGAAACGCTCTCACATAGACTTCGAACGCGCCTGATTCGAGAACGTAGTACGCCAGCCACTTGCCATCGCGCGACAGCCGGCCACCCCACGTGCTGCCAGGTCCGATGACGGTCCGCGACTGCGTGCCGTAGACCATGATCGATGCCCCCCCGCCCTCCCTCATCAGGCCATAGAGGAGCGTGGTGCGGTCAGGCGTCCAGCCCACGAGCCAGTGGAACGCGTTCAGCGCCAGCACCCGCTCGCGGTCACCACCGCCATCCACCCGCGTGGTGTAAATTCCCTGCTGCTCGCCGAGATGTGAATAGGTGATGGTGTCGTGGTCGCTCCAGACGGGTGCGCGCCCACCGTCGGAGGTCAGACGAGTGGCTGCACCGGCACCTGCGTGCAGGTCGTGCAGCCAGAGATCCGTCGGTTCATCGTCGCGGCGCCTGGAGGCGACAACCACGTAGCGACCATCGGGCGAAAACCTCGGATTCTCCAGCGAGCGCTGCTGTTGCCCGACAACGCGCTCGACGGCGTTCGGGCCGACGACCACTAATTCGTACGCGTCTGCGGCCGGCACGTAGACGAGCGCGCCGCTGCGCGAAACTGCATAATGGCGGCCGCCTCCGCTGCCCGGTAATTCCACCGCGACACCTTGTGCCACCGGAATTGTCGTTCCCATCGAGCGGTCCTGCACGTTGATGGGCGCCGCAAGCAGAGTCGTTCCTCTGCTGAAGATCACGTGTCCGTTCGCGTACCGCGGTGCTGTGCCGCGGAGCAGCTTCGTGATCGCACCGGTCTGCGCATCGTAGGCGTGAATATTCCCCGCAGCTTCGAAGAGCACGGTTCGTCCATCCGGCAGCACCTCCGGCTGCCGCCCGGGCGTCTCGTTCGTCAGCGGCTCGACGCGTCCACCCTCCGCCGGAACAACCTGCAGATGCGAATCCGCGCCATGGGCGAATACGATGCGATCGTCGGGCCCCCAGCTCGCGCCGGCCGAGAATCCCGGGGCCGCGGCGATGTCTATCGAAGGACCGCCGGCGGCTAGCATCCGCTTCAGGCGACCGTCGGCGAAGAACCCGATCCACTTGCCATCCCACGAGAAGAACGGGCTCGATGCACCTTCGGTGCCGGCGAGTGGCGTCGGATCGAGACGATCGAGTGAGCGGCGATACAACCGCCGCCCGTCCTTGTCACTGGCCGCGATGACGATCATTTGGTCGTCCGGAGACACGGCAACCGAAGACGTGTAGCCGGGTCCGCGGGTCACGCTCACACCGGCCGGGAGCATTGTCGAGAGCCGGACCACTGGGGCTACCGTCGAAGCGCCTTCGTCTTTCGCGAGTGATTTCCCTGCAAAAAACGCTACCAAGGCGGCCGCAACTGCCCCGGTTGCGATCAGCAGCGAGCGCACTGGCGACCGTCGAATGCGCGCAGGCGCCGCCTCGGGCGTCGTCAGCAGGAACCGGTAATCCCCGATGTCACGTAACCGCTTGAGTCGGTCGCGTTCGAGGCAGGCGCGCATCAGCGCTCGCACCGCTGGCGGAACGCCTGCCCACTGCAGATCAGCGGTGAGAACGGCCGCGAGCGTCTCCTGCAGCGATTCCCCTCGAAACGGTCGCTCGCCGGTGACCATCTCGTAGAGGAGCACGCCGAACGCCCACACATCCACACGCCGATCGACGGATCTGCCCTGCGCCTGTTCAGGAGCCATGTAGGCAGGCGTTCCAAGCAACACCGCGTGCGCGGTCACCGCCGACAGCGTGACGTCGTCGTGCCCAGCGTCCGCCAGGAATTTCGCCAGGCCAAAGTCGAGCACCTTCACCGTGCCCGTCGGCGTGATCTTCACGTTGGCTGGCTTGAGATCGCGATGGACGATTCCGTTCTGGTGCGCGGCCTCGAGCGCGTTGGCGATCTGTTCGGCAACGTTCAGAGCCTCATCGAGCGGAAGCGGCCCTCGTTTCAGACGCTCGGCCAGCGTCTCCCCATCCACCAGCTCCATGACGATTGCGGTGGTCGTAGCCCTACTGGTCTGAGCCAGCCCTTCCTCGAGTCCGTAGATGGCGGCAATGTTGGGATGATTCAGCGAGGCCAGCGCACGAGCCTCACGCTCGAAGCGCGTCCGCCGTTCCGGATCGGACACCTCGGCGTCCGGCAATATCTTCAGCGCCACATCCCGCGCGAGTCTCGTATCGTGGGCGCGATAGACCTCGCCCATGGCCCCCCGACCCACCATCGAGATGACCTCGTAGACGCCGAGTCGCGAGCCTGGTGACAAAGACATGACGGAGGAGCCTGCATGGTAGCCCATCCATGCGTTTGCGGAGAACGCCAGTTGTCACTTCCTCTCCCGCAGGCCGCGATCGCATCGCCTCAGGCGACACTCTCGGCTTCGCGGCGTTTGACATCGAAGGGGAGTCCCGCGATACTGCCGGGAGCGCGCTGACAGGGCGCCACCCACCCGCGGCAAGGGAACACTCCCACCTGTTTGGTCCAAAGTCGCGTGCGTTTGCACCTTCTTTCATCCGCCGTAGCAGCGAAGCTGCGGAGGCGGACAGCCTGGTTTCAGCGGGGTACAGGCGATTGATGAAGGAGGTCGCAATGACCGCTTCGAAGCCTCTCCCTGCTCGTCCGTCTCTCGAGTCCCTCCGCAAACAGGCAAAGAAACTCGCGCGCGACATCGCCGCCGGTGACGCCGCGGCTATCGCACGTGCGCGCGTACACCTGCCCCAGGTCGACCTGCCCTTGACGCAGCGCAACGCGCAACTCGTGCTCGCCCGCGAGTACGGCTACGCCGGCTGGCAAGACCTCGTCGCCGAGGTGAGCAAGCGCCTTGGCCAGGGTCTGGAGTGGGCGGCAAAACAGGCTCGACGCATCATTCACGACAACGACGTCGAACGCCTGACGCAACTGTTGGGTGAATACCCGGCGTTGCTTTCATGGCAAGACGACGACGATCGCGGCGGCCTGGTGGGATTCGCCACCGGCGCCTATGGTGATGCAGGCGACCCGCAACGAGAACAGTGGTTCACGCGCGGGGCGCCCGCAGAGCTGCTGATCGACGCCGGCGCGGTCGTGACGCCATATGTGCTGAACGGCCTCGTCGACTCCCGCGCCAGAGGGCTGCTCGAGCTGTTTCAGCGCAAGGGCCTGCTGCCGCGCACGCTGAAGTTCTTTGCGGCGCTCGGCGATCTCGACGGCGTTCGCCCCGCCCTGAACGAGACCGGGAACGATCTGAAGACCGTCAATGAAGCGTTCGTCTGCGCTTGCCGCTTCGAGCACGAGGCTGTCGCGTCACTTCTGCTGGAACGCTCGCTCGCTCTCGACCCCGATCTCGGCAAGCTCATCGACGGAACCACCGACCGCGTCTCTTTCAACAAGGCTTTCGCGAAATCGGACTTTGCGCAGGTCGCAGAGCTTGGACTATGGAAAGTGTTTGTCATGGGGCAAGTCCAGCGCGCGCTTCATGAGGGCGACTTGACGGCGTTCGTCGGCCAGCTGCAGCGTGAGCCGTGGCTGCTGGGCGATGCCTACGTGCCGTTTCAGGCTGAACTCATCGAAACCGCAAGTTTTCAGAAGGACCCCGGGGAATTCATCGGCGTCCTTCTCGACCTCGATCCCGCAATCCTCCGGCGCCAGCCGCCGCCCCCGTCGAACGCCATCGAGTGGGCATTCATGTACGCGAACACGCACTTGCTCCCATTGCTCACCCGTATTTGGCCGGTGCCGGACGACTTGGCGCATGCGGCAGGCATGGGCGACCTCGCGCGGGTGAAGCAGGGGTTCGACAGAGCCGGAGTCGTCCGCAATCTCGACGATCAGTATCCCTATAACGACCCGGACGCGCGCAGCCACCTCCAGTGGCATACGCCCACGGCGCAGCAGGTGCTCGACGTGGCGCTCGCCTTTGCCGTCATCAACCGCCACTTCGACGTGGCGGACTTCCTGCTCGAGCACGGCGCTGACATCAACACCAATTGGAACTCGCACGAGCCGGCGAGCATCCTGCACCATCTGGTCTTCTTGCCGAACCCCTACGAGTCGATGCGATTCCTCATCGACCGCGGCATCGACATGACGATCAAGGACTACCGTTGGGACAGTAGCGCCGTTGGTTGGGCGCGCTACGGCTACAACGACGAAAAGATGGCTCAGTGGCTGGAGGATGCGGAGCGGGCTCGGACCGATTCCCGCTAATCTCGCCCGGAGGACCGCCGCCGCCTTTGCCGCGCGTGCACTGTCGTTTCGGACTTCGCGTTCGTCAGATCCGATAGCGTCAGTGCGGCGCACTTACGGCTGCTGTCCGCTGAATCCCTCGCAGGAAACCTTCGCGTGCCAGTTCACGAACATGCCGGTAGGGTTCTCCTTCCACGCCCAGACATGCAGCGTGTAGAACGCCGGCAATCCAAAGCGGTTCGGGCTCTCGAACAAATGCAGCAGCTGTCCCATCAGCTGCGGCGTACCGACTCCCTTTTTGTCCCAGTCCTCCGCGAACACCAGAAAATCTGCGCCGATAAGCCGTCGGCGCCCGTTCGGTCCCGGCTCGTAAATCACAATCTCAGGCTTCGTTGGGTCCAACTCACCGTCGCCCACCAACGCCAGGTTTACGTAGTGGAGGCCCATCGCGCCAGAGTCCGGTCCGCTGACGCAGCCGAACAGCAGCTGGTACCCTTCCGCCTCGGCCACCGACACGTCATGGAAGCGCTCGGTTGATTCTCGGACAATCTTCACGAGAGCGTCAGGCGACGAGCCGTGCTGATGCGCGGCGAACCGAGCGGTCTGACTGTCTTGCGCTCCCACCACTGACGACAGAAACCCCATGAGAGCAAGAACGCCGATAGTCGAATAGCCGAATGACGTTGCGAATCGTTTGACATTCATAGAAACCTCCATGTCTTACATCATCAGAGTCACTACACCGGTCGCCACCAACGCGCCTCCCCAGATCAGATCGAGGTTGAACCAGGCGCGGCGCAGGATCCCCACACCGAGTTTGTCGAACACGAGCAGCGCGACGAACGCCGTCACTGCGAGGTAGCTCACGGCGTGCAGACCGGTGGCGACAAGCGCAACACCCGCGCTCGTCGCCGTCCCTGCGGCCGCGTGGTGCATGTGCTCTCCCTCGCCCGCCATCGACATGCCCACGAACACGGGCACGACCATGACGCCGGCACCATGTGCCGTAGCCATCAGAAACGACCACACCGTGAGTCCGCGCATGCCCACACGCATGCCCACCCAGCGCGGATGCAGATGGCGAAAGAACCGCGTGACGCCGAGTGCGATGAGGACGCCGGCGATCGGCCAGCGAAGCTCTTGGATCGGCATGACGGCTCCAATCGCCAACGCCACGCCGACCGAGCTGGCGACGGCGAGTGCGTGGCCGACACCGAGTGGCACCAACGCGCGAAGCACAGCTCCGCGGCGGTGCTCCTGCATCCCCAACGCAACCGCGAACAGCCAGCCCATTCCGGGATTGAGGCCGTGAAAGGCCCCGAGCGAAATCAGCACCGCCAATTCCGCCTTCGCTGAAGCTACGGCGGACAAGGAGGAAGTCAATTCGTGCGGCATGACGCAGCTCTCACGCGAAGCAGTAGGAATCGGAGCTGGCGTCGCCGCCCTCCAGATGAACCTGGTGCGGACGCATGCCGTCGAATTGCACGAATCCGCCAGGATCGATCGCCAGGCCGCCGTTCGGGTCCGCATCGACCTTCGCGAGCCAGCCCTTGATGCCGTCGGGATAGAACTGCTCGTCCCACGCGCGATAGAGCGAGTTGGTCACGTAGACCCGCTTGCCGTCGCGGCTGATCTCGACCATCTGGGGCGCGCCGTTCAGCGGCTGGCCCGCGCGCGCCGGATGCGCCTGCCGCCGGACGATGCCTCCCAGCCGTACGGAACCGGTCTCGACCGGATTGAAGGGATCGGAGACGTCGAACTGCTTCAGTTCGCCCGTGCCAAAGCACGAGACGTAGAGGAATCGATCGTCGAGCGACAGGTTGATGTCGGTGACGAGCGGCGGCACGGCGCCGAAGCCTTTCAGCAGCGGCGGCAGATCGTCGGCAGAGGCGGGCTCCGCGGGGATTTCGATCACTTTGCGGACGAGCCACGCGCCGCCCTTGGTGGCGTCTTCACGGTGCCACATCCATATTGACGAGGACAGATCCTTCAGGCTGGTGACCACGCCGACGAAGCCGTAGGTCTCGCTGGGGTTGTGCGCCGGGCGCAGTTCCAGCACCATCTGCTGCTCCGCGCCGAGCTCCAGCTTCTGCAGGTGCCTGCGGCTATGGAGGTCCCAGACATGCAGCGCGTTGCCGTACTTGCCCGCCAGAAGCAGCTCCGGGTTCACACCGTTCTCCACCATGTTCGGCGTGCCCCACTCGCTGGTGATCATCGTGTCGTGGCCGAGGTGCCACCAGAAGTCGTACGCGAGATACTGCGGTCCACGGTCGCGCTCCCAGGCGCCCTTGATCTCGAAGGTTTCCGGATCGAGCACGAAGATGCCGCCGGGACCGTTGCCTTCGCCGTTGCCCAGTGCGTTGAGGTAGATCCCGTCGGGCCCGCAGTGTGCGGTGTGCGGGCGGCTGTAGCCGGTCTTTCTGAGCACTTCGTCGGCCTCTATCACCTTCACGATGCGCGGGTGGCGCGGATCGGGCTGGGTGTCGAGGATGTGAATCCGCGACGAGCGCATGCCCGGCACGACGAGATAGCGGCGCTGCATGTGCGGGTGCGGTGAGGTGGGACACAGGCACGAGCTGCATGCATTCCACCCGAAGTGGTGGAGCTCGTCGCCCGCGCCAGGCATGTCGACGCGCGCGACCTGCGCGCCGTAGCCCGGCGACCCGGGATCGACGTCCAGGACAGCCAGCGCGTCGCTGCCTGCCGGATCGGGATTGAGCAACGCGACATAGGCGATGGTCTCAGCGGGGGCCTGCATGGCCATCGTCGGCGAGGGGTAGAAGGTCTGATCGGGAAGCAGTTTCGGCATCGTTGGTCCTCCGTGGTTTCGATACGGCGAAGGTAGAATCGGGGGGTCACCGGCGTCCTTTGAAAACGCCGGAATATTCCTGAATCTTTTCTGAAGGGGGGATCGTGGGCGACCCTGGGGACCGAGGCGCCTACAGATTCGGGCCATTTCAACTCGACATCCGGGAACGCCGTCTTTCGCGCGGCTCCGAAGTGATCCCGTTGCGGCTCAAGGTTTTCGACACGCTGCGGGTCCTGGTGGAGAATGCCGGGCGGCTCGTGACGAAGCAGGAGCTGCTGGACACGGTCTGGCCCGACGCGGCGGTCGAAGAAAACAACCTCAACCACAACGTGTCGGTGCTTCGGAAGGCGCTTGGCGAGAAGGCGACCGGCCAGCAGTACATCGAGACGGTGCCGCGCGTTGGTTATCGCTTTGTCGCCCTTGTTGAAGTCACGGAGCTGGTTCCCGCGACCTCTTCAGCGCCAGCCTCATCGTCAACATCGGGGGCGGGGCAGGAGGTTGACGCCGACCAGGCCTTCGCGACTGCCTCGCCACGCGCGCGGAGCCGGCCAACCGTCCTTGCCCTGTTCGCTGTCGTGACCGCGATCGCCGGGGTCGCGGCCTCGGTCTACCTCGTCCGCTACGGCACATCCGGCCGCAGCCCGGTCCTCACCGGGAAAAACAGCGTATTGATCGCGGACTTTGCCAACACGACCGGCGATGCCGTCTTCGACGGGACGCTCCGCCAAGCCGTGGCCGTGCAGCTGGGACAGACCCCGTTCCTGAACATCGTTTCCGATGAACGCGTTCGTGAAACGCTTCGCTACATGGAACGGTCGCCGGACGAGCGGGTGACCCGTGATCTCGCGCGCGAGATCGCCCAACGCCAGGGGATCGAGGCGCTGCTCATCGGGTCGATCGCCAGCCTCGGCCGTCATTACGTCATCAGCCTCGAGGCCGTGGGCGCGGCCAGCGGCGACACCGTCGCGCGCGAGCAGGTCGAGGCGGAGAGCCGTGAGAGAGTATTGGCCCGGCTCGGCGAAGCGACGACGAGGCTCAGGGAGAAGCTGGGTGAGTCGCTCGCATCGATCGAGAGTTTCTCCGCGCCCATCGAGCAGGCCACGACACCTTCGCTGGAAGCGTTCAAGGCCTACGACCTGGGCCGTCGCAAGCACTTTGCCGGGCAGTACTTCGAAGCGATCCCTCTCTACCGGCGTGCAGTGGAGCTCGATCCAAACTTCGCCATCGCGTACGCGGGGCTGGGCATCACCTATGGAACCGCGAGGGAGTACGACCTCGCGGCGCAGTTCTCACGACGGGCGTTCGAGCTCCGCGAGCGCGTGAGCGCGCGCGAGAGGTTCTATATCTCGGCGCGTTATTACATGGACGTCCTCAATGATGGTGACCGCGCAATCGAGGCGCTGGAGCTCTGGAAGCAGACGTATCCCCGCGATTTCGTTCCCCGCACGAACCTCTCCGCGCGCTACTGCGCGATTGGACGCTACCAACAGGCTCTCGAGGAAGCGCGCGAAGGCCTCCGGCTGAACCCGGACGCCGGTGTGGCCTACGCCGCCCTCGCGCACACCTCACTCTGTCTCGGGCGGCACCGTGAAGCGGGCGGCGCGATTGAGCAGGCCATGGCGCGGAAGCTCGACCCGCCTTACAGCCGCTACATGCTGTACGGCATTGCGATCCTGCAGGACGATACGGCCGCGATGCAGCAACAGGTCGAGCGGGTCGCCGGAACGCCGGCCGAACCTGGGATGCTGGCGATGCAGTCTGTGACTTCGGCCTCCGCGGGCCGGGTGCGAGAGGCGAGGAACCTGACGGAGCGAGCAATGGAATTGGCCAAGGGGCGCGGGCTCAAAGAAGGGGCCGGGGCCTACTCCGCAGGAGACGCGTTGTGGGAGGCGGCGTACGGCAATTGCCGCGAGGCGAAACATGCGGCGGCTCGAACCCTCGCGTTGTCTCAGGGGCGGTACGCCCTGAGCTGGAGCGCGGTGGCCCTTGCGATCTGCGGCGATTCGATCGCGGCCGGAAAACTCGCTGACGAGATGGTGCGTCGATACCCCGAAGACTCCTTCTTCAAGAGCGCCTGGCTGCCAATGGTGCGGGCGGCGCTCTCGCTGCATCACGGCGATCCGGTCTCGGCCGTCGAGCAGTTGCAGGGCGCCGGCCGAGTCGAACTCGGAACCAACGCGGCGCTCTGGCCGGCGTATCTTCGAGGATTGGCCTACTTGAAGCAGGGCGCTGACGACCTGGCGAAGCTCGAGTTCCAGAAAATCCTGGACAACAAGGGTGTGTTGGTTCCGAAGGACTTCAATCCCGCGGCCATGACGCTCTATCCACTGGCGCACCTAGGCCAGGCCCGCGCAGCCGCTCGCAGCGACGTGGGCGCAAGCCGCCTGGCTTACGAGGCGTTGCTCAAGCTCTGGCAAGACTCTGACGCTGACCTCGCCGTCGTCCGCTCGGCCCGGCGCGAATACCAGCAGCTCGGCGTACCACTCGCCGCGGGCCATCAGTAGATTTTCCACACAATTGTCGGGGCCACCTCCGACGCCAACCTATAATCCTCTTCGCCCATGTTCTTCCGTCTCGTGTGCGTCGCTGGGATCATCGGTACGTCCATGGCCGTGGTCGGCGCGAACTGGCCGCAATGGCGCGGACCCTCGGGGCTCGGCGTATCGGACGAATCCGGCCTCCCGACGACCTGGAACGAGCACGCGAACGTCGCGTGGAGTGCGGCACTTCGCGGGCTCGGATCGTCGTCGCCGATAGTCTGGGGCGATCAGGTCTTCGTGACATCGCAGATCGGCCGCCTGCCCTTGAGCGGCGGTCCGCATCCGGTGTTGGCCCGCGATGATGCCGCGCTCGTCTCGCGCGAGAAACCCATCGGGGGCCGCCGCGAGGAACCAACCAGCACGGCCGATCCGATCTCTTTCGTCGTCGAATCCTTCAGCCGATCCGACGGCCGCCGCCTCTGGGAACACCGGCTCGAGGCGCGTGGTCCGTTCCCCACGCTCCACGAAAAGCACAACCTCGCTACGCCGACGGCCGTCACCAACGGCGAGCAGCTCTTCGCCTGGTTCGGCACCGGTCAGGTCGTGGCGCTCGACATGCGCGGTGGCGTCGTGTGGTCGAAGCACCTTGGAGCCGAGTACTCGCCGTTCGACATCAACTGGGGACACGGCAGCTCTCCCGCGCTCTACAAGGACCTGTTGATCCTGCTCTGCGATCACGAGTCGGCCTCATACCTGATTGCACTCGAGGCGCGCACGGGAAAGCTGCGTTGGAAGGCGGACCGCGGCAAGGGCCGCGCATCATACAGCACGCCCGTGGTCGTACCGGGCCCGCGCGGCGACGAGCTCGTCGTCAATTCGAGCGAGCGCATCGACGGGTACAATCCGGCGACCGGCGAGTTGCTGTGGTATGCCGATGCGCCGCGGCAGTCGCCGATTCCGTCTGCCGTGTTCCACGACGGTCTCATCTACCTGACGCGGGGGTATCGGAACAGCCCCTATCTTGCTCTTCGTCCTGGCGGGCGCGGCGATGTGACCGCGAGCCATGTCGCCTGGCGGGCGCCGGGCGGCGGCTCGTACGCGGCATCGCTCGTCGCGTACGACGGGTTGCTCTATATGACCAACGATGTCGGCGTCCTGACGTGCGCCGACATGAAGACGGGCGATCGCGTCTGGCAGACACGTCTGGACGGCGTCTTCTTCGCGTCGCCGGTCGCGGCCGACGGCAAGATCTACTTCCTCAGTCAGACCGGCGAGACCGTCGTCGTCAAGGCAGGGCGGACGCCGCAGATCCTTGCCAGAAATTCTCTTGGAGAGCGCCTCGTCGCGTCACCCGCCATCTCGGGCGGACGGCTTTTCCTGCGCAGCGATGGGCGCCTGTTCGCCATCGGCAAAGGCGACTCTCGATAGTCCGCTCATAAGTCGAGGAACAACGATGAACGTCATGCGTCCACTCGTCACCTCACTGGCCCTGGCGATCGCCGTGGCGGCGCCCATGGCGCAGACGTCACCCACGCCCCCGACGGCCTCCGACGCCGACATTCGGAAGATTCTCGCCGACCGGATCGACGTGCACCGGCAGGCAGTCGGCATCGTCGTCGGCGTCGTGGACGCGAACGGCCGACGCATCGTCGCCTACGGAAAGCGGGCCGCCAACGATCCGCGGCTGCCCGATGGGGACACGGTGTTCGAGATCGGGTCGATTACCAAGGTGTTCACGTCGCTGCTGCTGGCGGACGCGGTCGAACGGAAGGAAGTGGCGTTGACCGATCCGGTGGCGAAGTATCTTCCGGCAACGGTGACGGTGCCGCAAAGAGGCAGAGCGATCACGCTGCGAGGATCTGGCCAGCCACCGGTCGGGCCTCCCGCGCATGCCATCGAACTTCGCGCCGAAGGACGGGGCCAATCCATACGCCGACTACTCCGTCGAGCAGATGTACCAGTTCCTCTCGGCGCATCAGCTCGCACGCGACGTCGGCGCGCAGTACGAGTACTCGAATTATGGCGCCGCGCTGCTCGGTCACGTGCTGGCGCGGCGCGCCGGCATGGACTACGAGTCGCTCGTCAAGGCACGGATCCTGGGGCCGCTCGGCATGCGCGATACCGCGATTACGTTGACGCCGGAGATGAAGACGCGTCTCGCCGGCGGCCACACGGCGTCGCTCGAGCCGACGAGGAATTGGGACCTGCCGACGTTCGCCGGTGCAGGCGCGCTCCGCTCGACAACGAACGACATGCTGACGTTCCTCTCCGCCGCCATCGGCTCACGCCGTCGCCCTTGACCGCCGCGATGGGACGAACGCTGGCGGCCCGCTGGCCGGCCGGCCAGGGATCGATGGAGATCGCGCTCGGCTGGCACATTTTCAAGGCGCCCGCCGGCGATCTGATGTGGCACAACGGCGGGACCGGCGGCTACCGGACCTTCATGGGCTACAACCCGCGCACGCGCGTCGGGATCGTCGTGCTGTCGAACACCAGCACGCCCGCCGGGCCCGACGACATCGGGCGCCATCTGCTCGACGCCTCCATGCCGCTCGTCCAGACCTTCTCCCGGCCGACCGGATCGCGTACGGAGGTCAAGGTCGATCCCGTCGTGTTCGATCGCTATGTCGGACAGTATCAGCTGGCGCCGTCTGCGATCCTCACCGTGACCCGCGATGGCAGTCAGTTCTTCGTGCAGCTCACCGGCCAGCCGAGGTTCGACATCTTTGCCGAGAGCGAGAAGAAGTTTTTCCTCAAGGTGGTCGACGCGCAGCTCACGTTCGAGACCACGTTGAATCAATGCGCAGAACAAGGCGGTCGCGGTCGTGCTGCACCAGAACGGAAGGGATCAGCGCGCACCCCGGATCGAGTAGAAAGCACGGGCAAGACGGCGATCTACCTGGCGCGCGTGACATTGGGGAACGCAGCGAGGTAGGCGACGACCTCTCCGCCTGCTAGCGCAGGTCGTCGTACCGCACCGCGACGATCTCGAGGCGCTCGGGTCCACGCGGCGCGCGCAGCGTCACCGTGTCTCCGACCTCTGCCGTCAACAGCGCCCTTCCAAGAGGAGAGCGCCAGGACACGCGTGCGTCGCCGGAATCGAGTTCATCTACGCCCACGATCGTGACCTCGCGCTCGTCACCGGTCCGGTAAAGGATCGTGACGGTCGCGCCGAAGTGCACCTTCTGGTTCGTCTTGCCCGAGTTGTCCACCACCACGGCCCGGTCCAGGGTCTTCGACAGATAGCGGATACGCCGGTCGATTTCGCGCAGCTTCCGCTTGCCGTAGATGTAGTCGGCATTCTCCGAGCGATCCCCGTTGCCCGCGGCCCACGCCACAGTCGCGACGACCGGCGGCCGCTCCACCTTCCACAGGCGCGCGAGCTCCTCCCGCAGCCGTCGGTGGCCGCCCGGCGTGATGTAGTTCTTGACCTCGTCAGTCATAAAAAGGCGCCGACTAGAGCAGTTTCCACTTCCATGTAGAAACGTAGCGTCCGGCTTTAGCCGGACAAACAGAGGTCCGCCTGAAGGCGGACGCTACGAACTTCTGAAAAATGCGCCGACGTGGAGCCGCCCATTCCACGTCACCTTCTCATCGAGGAGTGGCCATCCAGTAAGGTCGCGACCCATTAGAGAAGCCATCTCATAGACCTGACGCTCGTTCCAAGGAGCGAGCGAGCCGTGCGAGCGAGCCACGCGACCGGAGCGCGCCGGCGAAGCGGCGCGCGAGGGCGCGTGTAGGGGAGTCCGAGGGGCGAAGATCCTATGAGTAGTTGATGGGGACCTGCTACGTTGAGTTCAGTTTAGGTGACGAAAGGAGCTCAACGATGAGTCAGAGACCCCATCACGCAGAGTCTACGGAAAACGAGCCGGTCTTGTATATGGCGTTGGAGTTGTCGGCGAGCCGCTGGCAGCTGGCGTTCGGGCTGGGGTTGGCGACGCCGAGCCGGCGGCGGACGATCCCGGCCGGGGATGAGGCGGCGTTGCGCCGGGAGCTCGCGACCGCGCGGCAACGATTTGGCCTGGCGGCGACCGCGCCCGTGCGGAGTTGCTATGAAGCGGGCCGGGACGGCTTCTGGGTGCATCGGTGGTTGACGACGCTGGCGGTCAGCAACGTGGTGGTGGACTCGGCGAGCATCGAGGTGAGTCGCCGGCGCCGACGGGCGAAAACCGATCGCCTGGATGCGGACGCGTTACTGCGGCGGTTGATCCGCTACTGGCTGGGTGAGCGGGATCAATGGAAAGTCGTCCACGTACCCAGCGTGGCGGTGGAAGATGCGCGGCAGGCCGAGCGGAGTCTGGCGATGTTGACCGCTGAGCGCACGCGGTATCGCAACCGCCTCCATGGCGTGCTGGCGACGCAGGGCGTGCGGCTCCGATTGCAGTCGTCGTTTGTGGCGCAGCTGGCGACGCTGACGCGGCCGGACGGTGGCCGCCTGCCGGCGGGGGTGGTCGCGCGCCTGACCCTGCTGTGGGCGCTGTTACAGACGGTCGAGCACGCCTTGCGGCAGGCCCGGGCCGCGCAACGGACGCAGGTCGCCGCGGCGGCGACGCCGGCGGCGGTGCGGACGCAGCGGCTCGAGCAGTTGAAGGGGATTCGGGCGCGGTCGGCGGCAGTGCTGGCGACCGAACTGTTCGCCCGCGACCTCCGCAATCGGCGGGAGGTCGGCGCGCTGAGCGGCTTGGTGGCAGTGCCCTATCAGAGCGGGGACGCGGGCCATGACCAAGGGATTAGTCGGGCCGGTCTCAAACACGTCCGCCGGATCGCGGTGGAACTGGCCTGGACGTGGGTGCGGTGGCAACCGGACAGCGCGCTGACGCGGTGGTATCGGCAGCGATTCGGGCAGGGCAGCGGCCGGCTGCGCCGCATTGGCATTGTGGCGCTGGCGCGTAAGCTGGTGATCGCGCTGTGGCGCTACAGCGAGCAGGGGATCCTGCCGGCGGGCGCAGCGTTGCGGACGTAAGCCCGCGCGTCACGCGAGCGAGTCCCGCGGGTTGACGGGCGTTCGTCGAGGGGAAGGGGCGGTCTACCGCCCGAGGCTGAAGAAGGAACCCCGTGCTTAAGCGTCGTGCCTGCGCTTCGCGCGCATAGAGGATGTGGTGTTCGCCCCGTCACGGCGACACGGATAGGAGTTGGTGCGAGGATCACCTCGCCATCACCACGACGCGCCTGCTGGAGTGGGATCGGAGGGGATGGGATTCGGGACGAGGCGGGAAGAAGGCAGACGCCCGCCTCCGCAGACCGCGCATGCTCATGAGCGGTCTGCTCCGGCGGACGTCTGCCTTCTTCCCGATCGATCGCAAGGGACTTGACAAGTGGGGCCCTCATAGGAGCCCCTCGGATAAGGCTAGTTCTGCCACACGCCGAACCCCTGTGCCCGTAACCATGCGGCGAGTTTTGGTTCCATGCAGGCAGCAATCCGGTACGGCAGGCGCGAGAACCCTTCCACGAGGTCGAGCCTCAGCCTGAGGCCGTGCGCGCGGACGAAGCGTCCGGACTGCGTTCCCATCCGATGACGCTCGAACCGCCGTTCAGGCGTGAGCCCGGTCACCCCGATGTACAAGCATTCGCCCGTCGTGCGGCCAGGATTGCGCTCGCGAAAGGCGCGGTTCTTCCAGACCGCCCGATCGAGCTCGATCGCGTAGACGCTGTGACGGCCCCGTGACCACGATCTCGCCGACAGGCCGGCGCACAGCGAGAAGAACTCTGCCTCGACTCCGCTCGCCCGACTGGCTTCAAGCGGTTCGCCCGCATCTATCCTTCGCTTTCCACCCCACAGGAAGAACACGTCGGACGAGGTCTTCTTCGCGCGGATCACGTACCCGCGTCCCCACTGCGGATAGTCCGTGTGCCGGACGATGTCGCCGGGCGCCATGGGTTCGGTGCGTCTTCAGCCTCTGTCATAGAAGGCAGGCGGCTCGATTCCCAACGAGCGCAGATAGACGTAGCCCTGCCCGCGGTGATGGATCTCGTTGTCGATCCAGTAGAGCAGCACGCCGTGCAGGACGCCTTCGTACTCGCCGAACGCAGTATCCACTTCCCCGAACCTCGCCGGCGGAATCTGGGGCCAGTAGTGATCGATTTCGGCGGTCGTCTCGTCCCAGAGCCGGAGCAGCTCGTCGCGGGTCGATGGCGGCGTCGCGCCCGAATGATGGCGCAGCTGATTCCTGGTTTCCCAGGTGCGCGTCGCGATGCCGCGGATGCCCGCCGACGCCATCGAGATCATCTCCAGCGCCATCGCCGCGAACGGCCGCATGCCGCCGATCGAGTAGTGAAAGAGCTGCTGCTCCGGGAACGCGTCGATGACGCGGCGCGTGACGCGCCGGTGGCCCTGCCAGTGATCGAGAAGCATGTCGCTCGGAATCGAGATCGCGCCAGACGTAGCGGCCACTGTGACCTCCAGGATGCGGTCGCGGGGAAGTCCGCGACAGCGGGTTCGGTGACATTTGCTCACCCGGGGTGAGGAGCGCCGGGATGTGCCAATGCCACACGCCGAGTCGGCTCGTTGCTCAGCCTGAGATTATCCAGCCCCGGGAGGCTCGGTGCAATCGAGCGCCAAAGGCGGAGGCGACGATCGCAACATCCCTGATTGTTCGACTGTGCGCGCCGAGGGCGCGCGAGCCGGCGCGCGACACCACCTCAGCAGCAGCTTGCGCGCTGTCCACCGAACGGTTCCGGCCACGGCCGCTCGGCGCCCTTACTCTAACGTTGACGGATATAACGAACTACGTTATATATCAACCGTGGCTCCGCCTTCACCGGCCAATCCCAACGACCTGCTGCCGCTGCCCGTCGCGATGTTTCACATCCTGGTCGCCGTCGCCGATCAGGACCGCCACGGCTACGCCATCATGCAGGACGTCGCCGCGCGAACCAACGGCGCGCTCAAACTGAGTCCCGGCACGCTGTATGGGTCGATCCGGCGAATGCTCGAGGAGGCTCTCATCGTCGAACTCAGTGACCGGCAGCGCCCGGACGAGGACGATGAGCGGCGACGGTATTACCGGATCACCGCGTTCGGGCGGTCCGTTGCGCAGGCGGAAGCGGCGCGGCTCACGACCCTGCTCCGCCAGGCGAAGGCGGTGGGATTGGCGCCGGGCCGCGCGTAGCTCGGCGAGGACGTCATGGCCAAAGGCACGATCGGCGAGCGCGTCTATCGACGGCTGCTGCGTCTGTACCCGCGCGACTTCTCCGACGACTACGCAGACGAGATGACGCACCTCTATCGCGACCGCGTGCGCAGCGAAGGGGCGACCGGCGTGTGGCTGGCGCTCGTCGCCGATCTGGCGCGCACCGCACCCAGGGAGCAGATCGCGACGCTCGTGCAGGACGTGCGACACGCGTGGCGGACGTGGCGGCGGACGCCGGTCCTTGCGCTCGCGGCGGTTCTGACCTTGGCACTGGGCGTCGGCGCGAACACCGCCGTCTTCAGCGTTGTGCACGGCGTGATCCTGAGGCCCTTGCCATATCCGGATGCGCATCGTCTCGTCGAAGTGTTCGAGGACAATACCCGCGCCGGGGGCGGGCCCTTCTTCCGTGTGTCGCTGCTCAACTATCTGTCGTGGATCGAGCGGACCCAGAGCTTCGACGCGTTGGCTGCCTTCAACGGGCGGGACTTCACTGTCACCGAGCATGGCGACCCGGAGCGCATCCTTGGAAGCGCTATTACCGCCTCGCTGTTCAACGTGCTCGGCGTGGCGCCGCTCGTTGGGCGACCGCTGAGTGCAGAAGATGAGCAGCCCGGCGCCGCGCCCGTGGCCGTAATCGCCGAGTCCCTCTGGGTACGCGGGTTTGGTGGAGATCGCTCGGTCGTCGGCCGTTCCATCGTCCTGAACGGCACACCCCATCGCATCGTCGGCGTCGTGCCGGCCGTATTCCGAGAGGTCGGCCGCATACAGATCGGCTCGGCCGGAGCTGCCCAGATCTTCGTTCCACTGACGATCGATACTGCCCAGAGTCGCGGCAACCACACGCTCCGTGTCGTCGCCAGGCTGCGCCCTGAGATCTCACTCGATCAGAGCAGGGACGAGATGCATCGCGTCGCTGCCGGTATGGAGGGAGAGTTCCCGTCTACGAATCGAAACTGGGGCGTGCGAATCGAGCGGCTGGACGATTCGATGTTCGATCCTCGAGTGCGTGTGTCGCTCCTGGTCCTCCTTGCCGCGGTGGGCGTCGTACTCCTGATCGCCTGCGCGAATGTCGCCAATCTCGTGCTCGCGCGCGCCACGAGCCGCCAGAGGGAACTCGCGCTGCGCGCGGCGCTCGGGGCACGCCCCGCGCGTCTCGCTCGGCAACTGCTCACGGAGAGCGTCTCGCTGGCGGTGGTCAGCGGCGCCTGTGGAGGGACAGTGGCGATACTGTCGATGCAAGCCTTGCGCACGCTCATCCCGGCGACGCTTCCGCGCGTCGATGAAATCCGTCTCGACGGAACTGTCCTCGGCTTCGGGCTGTTCATCACGATCGGTTGTGGCCTGTTCTTCGGCATGACGCCGGCCACGCACGGAGCTCGTGCGAACCTGCTGTCGGCGCTGACGCAGAGCGGCAGAGGCGTCCTCGGTTCGTCGCGCGAGCTGTGGCGGCACGGCCTCGTGGTCGCGCAAACCGGTTTCGCCACGATGCTGGTGGTCGTGGCGGCGCTGCTGCTGCAAAGCCTGGTGCGGCTGCAACACGTGCCGCTCGGATTCGAGCCCGACGACGTGGTGACCGCACGCCTGAGCGCCCCCAGGGCGAAGTATCCGAACGCTACCGCAACGCTCGCGTTCCATCGAGCGCTACTGGGGTCGCTTGAATCGATCCCATCGGTTCGGGCCGTCGGTCTCATGACGAGTGCGCCATTCGCCCCTGGGGTTCGCCGCGGGGTCCCGCTGCGCGACCGTGCGGCGGTACGCGGGTCATCAGATGCGCCGACGCCCGCCGTTGAACAAGTCGTGAGTCCCGGCTTATTTCGAGCGCTCGGCGTGAAGCTGTTGGCGGGACGCGAGTTCGGTTCGCAGGATCAGCCGGGCTCGCCGCCGGTCGCGATTGTCAGCGAGGGACTCGCGCGACGGCTCTGGACGAGCGCCGACGCCATCGGGCGAGTTCTCGAGGTCGAGGGTCGTAGCCATGAAGTCGTGGGCGTTGTCGGCGACATTCGTGGGAGCGAAGGCACCGCGCGCGGCGGAGGTCTCGATCGCGATCCGAGTGCGGTGCTGTACCTGCCTTCGGCGCAGTTTCCGCAGAGCACCGTTTCCCTCGTCATTCGCGCAGACACCCAACTCCAGGCGATCCTGCCGGCGGTCCGTGCGGCGGTTCGGGACATCGACGCCGCTCAGCCGGTCCCCGAACTGCGCCGACTGGACGAGTGGATCGCCGAAAGCACGGAACAACCGCGCCTGACGACGACTCTGGCCGGGGCGTTTGCCGTGGCGGCGTTGCTCCTTACGGCTGTGGGCATCTACGGGGTCATTGCCTATGCCGTCAACCAGCGGACGCAGGAAATCGGCGTGCGAATGGCTATCGGCGCCACTCGAACCTCGGTCGTTGGGCTGGTCCTGCGAAAAGGCATGACATGGGCAGGCGGCGGCATCGTGCTCGGCCTGCTCGGGGCTTGGGCAGCCAGCCGCGCAATCGCCGGACTGCTCTTCGACACCTCAGCCGCCGATCCGCTCATTTTCGGCGTAACCGCGTTTGCCTTGTCGGGGGTGGCTGCACTGGCCTGTCTGGTGCCAGCCATTCGCGCGACACGGATCGATCCTGTGATCGCACTGCGTGGCGACTGATCAGGTGCGGTTCGGCGGCGCCTGAGAGTGGATCTCAGGTCCGGACCTCGTCCTTTACGGTCCCCGCCTACTTGCCGCCGCATCGATCGAGCACGCGTGCTGTGATCTCCCGTGCGGATGGCGGGTTCTCCCCCAGTCCCAGCGTATGCAGGATCTCGTGAATGAGCGACGCGACCACGTAATCGGGCCGCTGCGCGTTGATCCGTGTGAGCTCGTTAGAGCAGACACGCACCACGCGGTCGCCAGGAGCGGTGAACGCCAGGACTCCGGTGACGCACATCCTGTGGCGCGTGTCGTCGATGAACGTGACCATGGTGAGGTAGACGTGAATGTCGACCGCCACCGCCGACAGTCGGTCGGCGAGGGATCGACCATTGCCGTCCTTGAAGTCGGTGAAGATCTTTCTGCAGTCAGCGTCCGCGAACCGGGCCGACGCTGACTCCAGCGCCGCAATGGTGGCTCGCCGCGCCAGCGGATCCGGAACCCGGACCAGATGCCACGGCTCGCGACGCACGGCCTTTTCGGTGGTCGCTGCCGCGGACTCCTTGGCAGGCTCCGGCTGACCTGGCTCGCGCTGCACCTGCGCTGCGACCGTCGAACCCAGCCAGCTGACGAGGACCGCCGAAAAGAGATAGAAAGTTTGGCATCGCGAGAGCTTCGTGGACATCGGCTCCTCCTTGGAGGAACCGAGGCTCGCGCGCGCGGCCGTCTACCTCAATGGCGTGTGGCGGGCACCTGCCTGAAATCAGCCTGACTCGTATCTAACACGCTAACTTCACGAGCGAGCGTTACTTGCAGGGATCTAATGGTGGCTTTGTCGCGGGTGTAGTACTCTTCGTTCCTGGCTGAGCGACTGGTCGCCCCATGCACGAGAACCGGGTCGTCTCCACGCTGATTCGTTTCGGCCCCTTCACCCTCGACGGGCGCCTGGGGGAGCTGCGCAACGGCCCCACACGCCTGAAGGTTCCCGACCAATCCATCGCGGTTCTGCAGGCGCTGCTCGAGCGTCCAGGCGACCTGGTCACGCGCGAGCAGCTGCGCGATCGACTCTGGGCGCCCGATACGCACGTGGATTTCGAGGCGGGCCTGAACGCGGCAGTGCGCCGCCTGCGGGAGGCACTGAATGATTCGGCGGACACCCCGCGCTATGTCGAGACGGTGCCGCGGCGCGGGTACCTGTTCATCGCGCCAGTTGAAGGGGCGCCGCGTGCGCCTCGGTACTCCGCCTCCGCTGAAGCTACGGCGGACACGTCGGCGGGCGCGGTCACTCCGGTTGCCGTGCGTCCCGAGAAAGGCGATGCACGACGAGGTCGCGTGCTCGGTGCCGGGCTGGCAATCCTTGCAGTTGTCGTCATCGGCGGAGCAGTCTGGTTGGGGCTGAGGCAGAACACTGCCGCACCCGTCTTCGCAAGGCCGGTCCCCCTCACCAGCTTCCCCGGATTGGAGCTCGATCCGGCGATCTCTCCCGCCGGCAACTTTGTCGCGTTCGCGTGGGAGGGCGAGGGTGGGGACAACTTCGACATTTACGTCCAGTCGATCGACGGCAAGTCTCACCGGCGTCTGACGGACGATGCGGCGGAAGACCATGCGCCGGCGTGGTCGCCCGACGGTCAGCAGATTGCGTTCGTCCGCGTCCTGGCTGGAAAGCGAGTGATTATCGTGCTGCCGGCGCTCGGCGGTCCCGAGCAGCGGCTGTTTGAGGCCGGGCCGGAAGGGAGTTTAACGCCGTCGTGGACGCCGGACGGCAAGCACCTGGTCTTCGCCGCCGAGCGCACGTCCGCAATCTATCTGTACTCGTTAACGGACGGTCAGAAGCGGCAGCTGACGCGTCCGCCCGCGAATCTCAGGGACACCCACCCGGTGGTCTCTCCGGACGGTCGATATCTCGCGTTCGTTCGCCTGAACCCGAATGTTAATGAGAACGTCTTTCTGCAGAAGCTCGAGCAGCTGCAAGTGGTGGGGGAACCGACCCAACTGACGTTCGACCGTCCCGTGAGGGCGTTCGACTGGACGCAGGACAGCCGCAGCGTCATCCACGACGGGGGCTTATGGGGGACAGGTTTGTGGCGAGTCGCCGTGGCCGGCGGGGCGCCCGAGCCAGTGTTACCGAATATCAGGGCAGCGAGGCCCTCAGTAGCGCGCTCCGGTGTCGGCATGGTCTATCAGAACAGGCTGATCGAACCGAACATCTGGGAACTGCCGACGCCGTCCTCCCCGAATCGCGAGCCCTCAGGAGACGCGACCTATCGCGCGATCGCGTCGACGTTCCAGGACACGGACATGCGGTTCTCACCGGATGGAACCCGAATCGCATTCGGCTCTCGCAGGTCGGGCCACAGCGAATTGTGGGTGTCGAACCCCGACGGATCCCAGCCGAACCGGCTGACGAACTTCGAGGGCGGGTGGGTGGGAAGCCCTTGCTGGACCGCCGACGGCAAGTCGATCGCGTTCGACGCGATCCGCCCCGGTGGCAGCTGGAATCTCTATATCGTGCCCGCCGACGGCGGCCCCGTCAAACCGCTGACGTCCGACGCGTTCAACAACACCCGGCCGAGTTGGTCTCTCGATGCGCAGTGGATCTACTTCGCATCCGATCGCACCAAAGATTGGCAGATCTGGAGGATGCCATCGGCCGGCGGGAAGCCAGAGCAGATCACTTGGGGGGCGGAAGGGAGCCTGTCGTCTCGTGGGACGGCCGGCGCGTCTACTACGCCAAGCCGGCGCCTATCCAGGGCATCTGGGAGGTCCCGGCCGAGGGAGGCCAGGAAGTTCAGATCGTCGTCGGCCGGGGCAGGGAGCTGTCGTTCGACGTCGCAGAGAACGGCATCTTCATGATGGACACTTCCGCGAAGCCGCAGGTGACGGTCGAGATGTTCAGCTTCGCCTCACGGCAGATCGTTCCGGTCGCGCGGCTGCCGCCGGGCGTGCGGGTTCCCGCAGCCTCTTACCTCACCGTCACGCGCGACGGGCGCTCGATGCTGTACGTCCGAATCGAAAGGCAGAGCGATATCGAGATGCTGCGGGAGTTTCGTTAGGGAAATCCGCGACCTCCGCCTGAACATGCACGAGAAGAAGAATGGCCCCACCGTGATTCGCTTCGGGCCGTTCACGCTGGACGGGCGCTCGGGGGAGCTGCGCAACGGCCCCACGCGTCTCAAGGTTCCCGACCAATCCATTGCGGTGCTGCAAGCGCTTCTGGAGCGTCCGGGGGAGCTCGTCACCCGCGAAGAGCTGCGCGATCGACTCTGGGCGCCCGATACGCACGTGGATTTCGAGGCGGGCCTGAACGCGGCAGTGCGCCGCCTGCGGGAGGCCCTCAACGATTCGGCAGACGTTCCACGCTATGTCGAGACGCTGCCCCGCCGCGGGTACCGGTTCATCGCGCCTGTGGACGGGACGTTGCCCGAGCCGGCAGCCTTGGTGGGCGCCGAGGCTCCGATCTCCGCCCGTTCCGAGACCGCCCGGGCCGGACGGGTCCGCTTACGGCATGTGGTGCTGGCGGCCCTCGCCCTGACGGTCATGGGCTCGGCAGCCTGGGTCGGGCTGAAATGGAATGGTGCCGCACCCGCCGCGAGGCCCGTGCCGATCACCAGCTCCCCCGGATTGGAGCTCGATCCGGCGATCTCTCCCGCCGGCAACCTTGTCGCGTTCGCCTGGGAGGGCGAGGGCGGAGACAACTTCGACATCTACGTCCGATCGATTGATGGTAGGTCTCAGCCGCTGCCACTCACGAACGATGCCGCGGACGACCATGCACCCACGTGGTCGCCCGACGGTCAACGCATCGCGTTCGTGCGTGTCCTGAACGGAAGGCGAGTGATTTTCTCAGTGCCGGCGCTCACCGGTCCCGAGCAACGCCTGTTCGAGGCCGGGCCGGAGTGTGGCGGCTGGCGCTTTGGGGTTTGGGCGTGTGGGCTCTCGTGGACGCCGGACGGCAAGCACCTGGTCTTCGGCGCTCGGAGCTCCTCCTATTATTTGTCCTCGTCCGCGATCTATCTGTACTCGTTGAAGGATGGTAAAAAGCGGCAGCTGACGCGTCCGCCCGCGAATCTCAGCGACATTCACCCGGTGGTTTCTCCGGACGGCCGATATCTCGCGTTCGTTCGCATGAACCACGCGGCCCGTGGCGGCAACGTCTTTCTGCAGAAGCTCGAGCAGTTGCAAGTGGTGGGGGAACCGACCCAACTGACGTTCGACCGTGCCGTGAACGCGTTCGACTGGATGCCGGACAGCCGCAGCGTCATCCATGACGCGGGCCCGGTAGAGCCAGGATTGTGGCGAATCGCGGTCGCCGGCGGCGCGACCGAGCTCGTGTTACCGAACATCAGGGCATTTCGACCCTCGGTGGCACGCTCCGGTGCTGGCATGGTCTATCAGAACATGCTGATCGATTCGAACATCTGGGAACTGCCCACGCCGGCCTCCCCGAATCGTCAACCCTCAGGGGACGCGACAGTTCGCCTCATCGCGTCGACGTCCGGCGACTCGGATATGCAATTCTCACCCGATGGAACACGGATCGTATTCTGCTCTGGCAGGTCGGGCCACAGCGAGGTGTGGGTGTCGAACCGCGACGGATCACGGGTAACACAACTGACATACTTCGAGGGCGGCGGGCGGGTGGGAAGCCCTACCTGGAGTGCCGACGGCAAGCGGATCGCGTTCGACGCGATACTGACGGGCACAGGCAGCTGGAATCTCTATATGGTGCCCGCCGACGGCGGCCCCGTTGAACCGCTGACGTCCGACGACTTCCGCAACGTTCGGCCGAGTTGGTCTCTCGATGGCCGGTGGATCTACTTTGGATCGAATCGAACCGGGGACTGGCAAATCTGGAGGACGCCATCGGTTGGCGGAACTCCGGAGCAGATTACGCGTAGGGGCGGTTTGGAGCCGATCGTCTCGCCGGATGGCCGCATTTACTACGCGAAGGCCCCGCCCGAGCAGGGCATCTGGGGAGTTCGGGGAGGCGAGGAGGTCCAGATCGTTCCGCGGGGCCGGCAGTTGTCGTTCGACGTTGCAGAGAACGGAATCTTCATGATGGACCCTTCCGCGAAGCCGCAGGCGACGGTCGAGATGTTCAGCTTCGCCTCGGGCGAGATCGTTCAGGTTGCGCGGCTGCCCGCGGGTCTGCGGTTAGGAGGTTACTTCACCGTCTCGCGCGATGGACGCTCGATGTTGTACACCCGAGTCGATTCGTGGATGAGCGATATCGAGATGCTGCCGGGGTTTCGCTGAGACGGAAGAAAATCCTCCAGACACGGCAAGAGTAGAATTTCTACACAACATTGTGTAGAGTTCCTACTTGATGGAACAGAAGCCGCCATCTCGGGTCGATCTCCTGCGCGGCACGCTGGATCTCCTGATCCTGCGAACGCTCCTCCCTGGGCCGAGTCATGGTCACGCGATCGCGAAGCACATTCAACGAACCTCCGAAGATCTCCTGCAGGTTGAAACCGGTTCTCTCTACCCCGCGCTCTACCGCCTCGAGGCCAGGGCCTGGATCGCCGCGTCCTGGGAGCTGTCCGACAAGGGCAAGCGCGCCCGGGTACTATCGAATCACCGCGAAGGGGCGCAAGCAGTTGGCCGCCGAACAGTCGAAATGGGACGCGTTCGTACGCGCCATGGGACTGCTTCTGAAGCCAGCCCCCATCGCTGGCAATGAGGATGCATCATGACCTCCTTCTTTGCTTCCTTCTTTCGGAAAGTGCAGTGGTGGCTGCAGCGCCGACACAAGGAGGAGGAACTCCGCGAGGAGTTGCAGTTCCATCTGGCAGAAGAGACAAATGAACGCCATGCCGATGGGTTGTCGGAAGACGAGGCTAGATGGGCGGCGCGGCGCGACCTGGGCAACGCGACCCTCCTGCGGGAAGACGCACGCACGTTGTGGTCGTGGACGCTGCTCGAGCAACTGGCGCAGGATGTCCGCTACGGCCTTCGCGGCATGTTCAA
Source organism: uncultured Acidobacteriota bacterium (assembly GCA_963839705.1). Taxonomy (GTDB): domain Bacteria; phylum Acidobacteriota; class Vicinamibacteria; order Vicinamibacterales; family 2-12-FULL-66-21; genus DATBJJ01. The sequence goes on along the minus strand of CAWIWL010000012.1, from coordinate 846,070 downwards.
GAATCGCATGTTCACCTGTTTGGCCGCCCTGTCGCTCGCGCTGGGGATTGGCGCCAATACCGCAATCTACAGCTTCATGGACTCGATCCTTTTGCGCTCGCTTCCGGTCGCAGATCCGGCGTCGTTAGTCGTCGTGAAATGGCGCAGCCGCCCCGTGAACCGGGCGAACGGGGACGAATTCGTCCTGCACTCGATTAACGGCAGCACGTACCGAGACGGCTCGGGAGTCACCGCCGCGATCTTCCCGTTTCCCGCGTTCGAGCATCTGTACGAAGCGTCGGCACCCGTGCTGTCCAGCCTCTTCGCCCATAAACCCGCCGGCAACGTCAATGTGATCGTCAAGGGGGAGGCCGCCCTCGTCGCCGGGGAATACGTATCCGGTGACTTCTTCCGCGGCCTGGCGGTGGTGCCGTCCGCAGGTCGCCTGATTCAAGGGGACGACGACCTCGCCGGCGCCGCACCGGTCGCGGTCGTGAGCGCTGGCTACGGCCAGCGCCGGTTCGGCGACGCCGCGAGTGCCGTCGGGCAAGTGTTGCTCGTCAACAACGTGCCTTTCACCGTGGTCGGCGTCGTGCCACCGGAGTTCTTCGGGGTCGATCCGGCATGGGCTCCGCACATTTATCTCCCCATGCGCACCAGCCTTCAGGTCCAACCTGACGACGGCCCACCTCTGTTTCTCGATCGGAACTACTACTGGGTCGAGATGATGGGACGGCTAAAGCCAGGCGTCGACCTCCTGCAGGCGCAGGCCACGCTCGCGGGGCGGTTCGCGCCGTGGGTCGCCGCCACGGCGACGACCGATCGAGAGCGCGCCAATCTTCCAGCGTTGCGACTCGAAGAGGGCGCGGCGGGACTCGACAGCCTGAGGCGCCAGGTACTCGAGGCCTCTCTACGTGCTGCTGGTGATGGTCGGGCTGATCCTGGCGATCGCCTGCGCGAACACAGCCAACCTGCTGCTCGCCCGCTCCGCTGCCCGCGCGCGTGAGATCGCCGTGCGGCTCAGCCTGGGCGCTGGCCGCTGGCGTGTCGTCCGTCAACTGCTCACGGAAAGTGTGCTGCTGGCTGCGCTTAGCGGCGCACTCGGGATCTTCATCGCCGTCCTCTGTATGCGCGTCCTGACCCGGCTGCTGGCCAACGGTCAGGAAGGGTTCACGCTCCACGCCGAACTGAATTGGCACGTGCTGCTCGCCACGTTGACGTTGTCATTGCTGTGCGGCGCGCTGTTCGGCCTGGCGCCTGCGCTTCAGGCGACGCGTCCGGCCCGCTCGGCCCGCTCAGCATTGATGCCGCGGCTCAGAGATCGCGCCGTCAGCGAGTCGGGTTCGCGGCTGCGCGCCGCACGCCCGAGCCTGACGCAGGTGCTCGTCGTGGCGCAGATAGCGACGTCGCTGCTGTTGCTGGTCGCGGCAGGTTTGTTCGTGCGGACGCTCTCGAACCTCCAGTCGGTGTCGCTCGGATTCAACCGCGACAGCGTGCTGCTATTCGAGTTGAACGCTCCGCAGGCCGGCTATCCGGCGACTCGAGCCGCGGACTTCTATGCCGATCTGCGGCGTCGGCTGAGCGAGGTGCCTGGCGTCCGCGACGTCACGCTGTCGCATGCCTCGCTCATCAGGGCCGGCCGCTCGCACCCGATCACGGTCAGTGGGCGGCCGACGGACCAGGGCACCCGCGTCCTGTGGACTGGACCACGATTCTTCACGACGATGCAGATTCCGATCCTGCGGGGGCGGGAGATTGTCGAGAGCGATCGTCAGGGATCCCACCCCGTCGCGGTCGTGAGCGAGCTCTTCGCCAGGACCAACTTCGGCGACGCAGACCCGATTGGGCGTCGCATTGAAATCGGAGGCAGCATCAAGGTCGGCGGCCAGCCGCTCGTCCTCGAGGTTGTCGGAATCGCCGCGACCGCGCGGTACGGCGGGCTCAAGCGTGAGGTTCCGCCCGTCGTCTACGTGCCGTACGCGCAGCTTCCAACTTCGCAAATGCGACAGATGACCTACGCCATGCGCACTGAAAGCGATCCGCTGCGCTACGCAGGCGTCGTTCGCCAGATCGTCCACGACGCCGATGGACGCGTGCCGGTCACCAATCTGAAAACTCAGGCCGCCGACATCGATCAGACGATCAATCAGGAGATCGTCTTTGCCAGACTCTGCAGCGCGTTTGCGATCCTCGCTCTGACGATTGCCTGCGTCGGCCTCTACGCCACGATGGCGTACGCTGTGGCGCGCCGCACGAGCGAGATCGGGCTTCGCCTTGCCCTCGGAGCCGAACGACGCGCCGTGATCTGGATGATGTTGCGTGACGTCTGCGTGCTCGCTGCCGTCGGGTTGGCGATCGGCGCGTCCGCTGCCCTCTCGGCGTCTCGCCTCATCGAGTCGTTTCTGTTCGAGACGAAACCGAACGATCCTCGCGCAGTGGCGGTGGCGGCCGCGATTCTCCTGGCCTCGGCGCTCGCCGCAGGCTACGGACCCGCCTGGCGGGCGTCGCGCGTCGATCCGCTGACGGCCCTGCGGCACGAGTGAGCGCTTCCGGCGAGCGTCAGTACTTCGTGGCGAGCTTTTGCGCCGTCAGAGTTCGTCTACCGACTCAACAATAACCGTGGATCCTTCCTCCGTGTGGAGAAGTACAAGCTGTCTCATAGACAGGGCGAACGAGCGGCAGCGAGTGAGCCTGGCGAGCGGCGCGGGGCGAAGGGGCCCCCGCGAGCGAGCCAGTAGGGGAGTCCGAGGGGCGAAGCCCCTCGGATAAGACTGCTCAGTAAGGCCAGGTCCAGTTCACGATCTCCGGACGATCGGTGCCGTGCTCGTGCGCGTAGTTCAGGTTGTCGATGATCGCGTTCCTCATCTCCTCTTTGAGGTGCGCGGCTTTCGTGCGCAGCTTGGGCACCCGGTCGATGACGTCGATGACGAGGTTGAAGCGGGACGTCTCGTTCAGCATCGCGAGCTCGAGCGGCGTGTTGATGTTCCCCTTTTCCTTGTAGCCCCGCACGTGCAGGTTCGCGTGCCCCGTGAAGCGGTACGAGAGCTTGTGGATCAGCCAGGGATAACCGTGGAAGTTGAAGATGATCGGCTTGTCTGTGGTGAACAGGCTGTCGAACTCGCGCTCGGTCGATCCGTGGGGATGCTCGGACGCCGGCTGCAGTCTGAACAGATCCACCACGTTGACGAAGCGGAGCTTCAGATCGGGCATCCGCTCGCGCAGGATAGCGGCGGCCGCGAGCGCTTCCATGGTGGCCACGTCGCCGCAGCATGCCAGCACGACATCCGGCTCCTCGCCCGCATCGGTGCTGGCCCGCGGCCAGATGCTGAGGCCCTTCGTGCAGTGAACGATCGCCTCGTCCATCGTCGTGAACTGGAGGTGCTTCTGCTTGTCGGCAACGATGACGTTGATGTAGTCGGTGCTGCGGAGGCAATGGTCGGCCACCGACAGCAACGTGTTGGCGTCGGCCGGCAGGTAGACACGCACGACCGAGGGCCCTTTGTTCGTGACCAGATCGATAAACCCCGGATCCTGATGGGAGAACCCGTTGTGATCCTGCCGCCAGACCGTGGACGACAGCAGGATGGTCTCGGATGCGACAGCGGCGCGCCACGGCACGTGGTTCTTGCAGATGTCCAGCCACTTGGCGTGCTGGTTGAACATGGAATCGATGACGTGCGCGAAGGCCTCGTAGGTGTGGAAAAAGCCATGGCGCCCGGTGAGGAGATAACCTTCGAGCCAGCCGAGCAGCGTGTGCTCCGAGAGCATCTCCATGACGCGTCCGTCGCGGGACAGCTCGCCGCCGTCGGCGTCCTCCGGCAGCATGTCGGCCATCCACGTCTTCTTGCTCGCGCCGTAGACGGCCTGCAGCCGGTTTGACGCCGTCTCGTCTGGACCGAAGACGCGGAAGCTTGTGGGGTTGTTCTTCATGACGTCGCGAAGGTACTCGCCCAGAGGCTTCGTGTTCTCGTACATCGCCGTGCCCCGGGAGGACACCTCCACCGCGTAGCTGCGAAAGTCTGGCAGCTTGAGCGGCTTGCGCAGCAGTCCGCCGTTGGCGTGCGGATTGGCGCTCATGCGCCGGTTCCCTCTCGGTGGCAGGGCCCTGAGCTCCGGGACGAGCCTGCCGCCGGCGTCGAACAACTCCTCGGGCTTGTAGCTGCGCAGCCAGTCTTCGAGCAGCTTCAGGTTCGCGGGATTGTCCCGCACATCGGAGAAGGGCACCTGATGCGAGCGCCAGGATCCTTCGACCTTGTGTCCCTTGATCTCCTTCGGTCCGGTCCAGCCCTTCGGAGAGCGCAGCACGATCATGGGCCAGCGTGGACGGGCGGACGTGTTCGACGCGCGCGCCGCTTGCTGTTGCGCACGAATGTCGGCGATCGCCCGGTCAAGCGTGTGGGCCATCTGCTGATGCATCAGCGCCGGCTCGCTGCCTTCTACGAAGTACGGCGTGTAGCCATAGCCGATGAACAGCGCTTCGAGCTCCTCGTGGCTGATGCGCGCAAGGACCGTGGGATTCGCGATCTTGTACCCGTTGAGATTCAGGATCGGCAGCACCGCGCCATCGCGTGCGGGGTTGAGGAACTTGTTCGAATGCCATGCCGTGGCGAGCGGGCCGGTCTCGGCCTCGCCATCGCCGACGACGCAGGCCACGATTAGATCGGGGTTGTCGAAAGCCATGCCGTACGCGTGGGAAAGGCTGTAGCCAAGCTCTCCGCCTTCGTGGATGGAGCCGGGCGTTTCAGGCGTCACGTGGCTGCCGATGTGGCCGGGGAAGGAGAATTGTTTGAAGAACTTTTGCATCCCCTCCGCGTCCTGGCTCTTGTCGGGATAGATCTCCGAGTACGTGCCTTCGAGGTAGGCAGGGCCCAGCACGCCGGGCGCGCCGTGGCCGGGGCCGGCGACGAAGATCACGTCGAGGTCGTCCCTGACAATCAGCCGGTTCAGATGCACCCAGACGAATGACAGCGCGGGGCTCGCGCCCCAGTGGCCGAGCAACCGGTGCTTCACATGGTCGGCCGTCAGCGGCTCACGCAGAAGCGGATTGTCCTTCAGGTAGATCATGCCGACCGCCAGGTAGTTGCAGGCCCGCCAGTAGGCGTGCATCAGCGACAATTCCTGCTCGGTCGCAGGCTCGGTGCGGATGGCCTCATTTGCGACTTCAGTGTTCATGGTTTCCCTCAATCAGTCGGGTCTTTCGTCCGGCGTCATCGGGCTGACGTGCCAGATGTCGCGGCAGTAGTCGCGAATCGAGCGGTCCGACGAGAATCGCCCAACCCTCGCGCAGTTCAGGATCGACATGCGCGTCCAGGCCGTCTGATCGCGGTACGCGTCGCTGACGCGCTGCTGGCAATCCACATACGCCTGATAGTCGGCCAGCAGCATGTAGTCGTCGCGCGTGAGGAGCGAATCGACGAGCGGACGAAACACCTCGCGATCGCCGTTCGTGAAATAGCCGTTGTCGATGAGATCGATCGCCTCGCGCAGCTCGGCGTTCGACTCGTAATAGCGTCTGGGCGTGTAGCCTGCAGCCTTCGCCCGTTCGACCTCGCCGGCGTTGAGGCCAAACAAGAAAAAGTTCTCAGGCCCCACCGCATCGCGAATCTCGACGTTTGCTCCGTCGAGCGTGCCGATCGTCAGGGCGCCATTCATTGCGAATTTCATATTGCCGGTGCCCGAGGCTTCTTTTCCGGCGGTCGAGATCTGTTCCGAGAGATCGGCGGCAGGGTAGACGCAGTGGGCGGTTTTCACGTTAAAATCCGGCACGAACACTACCTTGAGCAGCTGTGACACTCGTGGATCGCTGTTAATCACTGCCGCCACGGCGTGGATCAGTTTGATGATCAGCTTGGCCATCCGATACCCGGGTGCCGCCTTGCCGCCGAAGATCACCGTGCGCGGCGTGGTCGTGGCACCGGCGACCCGCGCGAGCCGGTTGTAGAGCGTGATCAGGTACAGGACATTCAGGTGCTGCCGCTTGTACTCGTGCAGCCGCTTCACCTGAATGTCGAAGAGCGACTCCGGATCGACGGTCACGCCGGTGCGTTCCTTGATGCACGCCGCCAGCGCCTGCTTGTTATCGGCCTTCACGGCGCGCCACTCGTCCCGGAAGCCGGCGTCGGCCGCGAAAGGTTCGAGACGCGGGAGCTCATCCTCGAGATTGGTGATCCACCGCTCGGCAATCCGGGAAGTGATGAGCACGCTCAACTTCGGATTGCTCAGCACGATCCAGCGCCGGGGTGTCACGCCGTTGGTGACGTTGACGAACTTTCCCGGCATCACTCGATGGAAATCGCGGAGGACGGTCTGCGTGAGCAGGTCGGTGTGAAGCGCGGCGACCCCGTTGATCGCATGGCTCCCGACGCAGGCGAGGTGCGCCATGCGCACGTAGCTCTCGCCAGTCTCGTCGATGAGCGAGAGGCGCTGCACCAGCGCTTCGTCCCCGGGATGGCGCAGCCGGACTTCGTCCAGGAACCGGCGGTTGATCTCGTAGACGATCTCGAGGTGACGCGGCAGCAGCCCGCCGAACAGGCGCACCGACCATTTCTCGAGCGCCTCCGCCAGGAGCGTGTGGTTCGTGTAGCCGCAGGTCCGTTGCGTGATCGCCCACGCCTTCTCCCAATCCATCGAGTGCTCGTCGACCAGCAGCCGCATCAACTCGGCGACAGCAATCGCGGGATGCGTGTCGTTGAGCTGCGCCGCCCAGTACTCATCCAACTCGGACAGCGGCTTCTGCCGCGCCGCATGCAGTCGGAGCATGTCCTGTAGCGAGCAGGAAACGAAGAAGAACTGCTGCTCGAGCCGCAGCTGCTTTCCGGCTTTCGGCTCGTCATTCGGATAGAGCACCTTCGAGATCGTCTCGGAGGCGACCTTCTGGTCCACCGCCCGGTAGTAATCACCGACGTTGAAGGCCTCGAAGTCGAACGACTCGACTGCCTCGGCTTTCCACAAGCGCAGCAAGTTCGCCGTGGACGCACCATAGCCGGCCACCGGCGTGTCATACGCGACACCCTTGATGACTCGCTCTGGCACCCACCGGACGCGGTGCTGCCCGTGTTCGTCGCTCAAGTGCTCGGTGCGCCCACCCAGCTTCACCTCGAACGTGACTTCCGGGCGCATGATCTCCCACGGGTTGCCGAAGCGGAGCCACTTGTCGGTCACCTCCACCTGCCAGCCGTCGCGAATCGCCTGGTCGAAGATGCCGAATTCGTATCGGAGGCCGTACCCAATCGCCGGGACGCTGAGCGTCGCCAGTGAGTCCATGTAGCACGCCGCGAGTCGGCCAAGCCCGCCGTTGCCCAGACCCGGCTCCTCCTCCTGATCGAGAAGAGGCGCCAACTCCTGGCCGAACGCGGACAACGCCTGCTGCGCGACCTCCCAGATCCCGAGGCAGATCAGGTTGTTGCCGAGATGCGGCCCGGTGAGGTATTCGGCTGAGAGGTAGGCCACGACCTTCGCGTCACTGTGCGCGCCCGTGATCGTCTCCAGCGTCGTGATGTAGCGCTCCAGGATCCGGTCGCGGACGGTGTGGGCGAGCGCCATGTACCAGTCGTTGCGGGTGGCATGCTGCAGCGGCTTGGCTTGAATGCAATGCAGGTTGTCGACGAGCGCCTGCGCGATCGCGTCGGCGCCGAGTCCTCTGCGGATGCCCACGGCGGCGGTGGCTGTTGGGCTATTCACACACCCCTCCCACAAATGGCAGACCGTTCCCAAGAGCAGAAGTCATTCCAGCCGGGAAGTATTCGAGTGGGGTGGCCCAGGCGCTGATTCGTTCACGGACGGTGGACATCGTGCAGCATACGGACCTGCCGGAGGCACGGCTCGCCGGAGGGCCCACGGAATGCCGGAGGTGGCCGGGCTGCGACGGCCGTGCGGACTCGGCCCACGGTCGCTCGAGGGCGGCACACACGTTGATTCGCGATTGCGTCAGCATGGAGACGATGGCCAGCGCGACGGCGGGGGTTCGTTCGGACGCCTTCGTGTTTTTCGGCGCCACGGGCGACCTCGCCTACAAGAAGATTTTCCCGGCGCTTCAGGCTCTGGCGCGTCGCGGGAAGCTCGACTTCCCCGTAGTGGGCGTCGCCAAGTCGTCATGGACCCGAGATCAGCTGATTGCCCGCGCGCACGCCTCCGTCACCGAGTACGGCGGTGAAGACAAGGACGCGTTTGCCGCGCTGGTGTCCCGGCTCCGGTACGTGGACGGCGACTACAGCGAGGCCAGCACCTTCGCCCAGCTCCGGACGGAGCTGAACGGGTGTGGATGCCCTGCCCACTACCTGGCGATTCCGCCGAGCATGTTTCCGCTCGTCATCACACGACTGGCGGAGTCGGGCTGCGCCAGCAACGCCCGGGTCATCGTCGAGAAGCCGTTCGGTCGCGACCTGGCCTCTGCCCGAGAGCTCAACCGCATTCTCCGCGGCGCGTTCGCCGAAGAATCCATCTTCCGGATCGATCACTACCTGGGCAAGGAAGCGGTTCAGAACCTGTTGTATTTCCGCTTCGCCAACGCGTTTCTCGAGCCGGTGTGGAACCGCCACTACGTCGAAAACGTGCAGATCACGATGGCCGAAAGCTTCGGCGTGAGGGGCCGCGGAAAGTTCTACGACGAGACAGGAGTCATTCGCGACGTCATCCAGAACCACCTGTTCCAGGTCGTGAGCTACCTGGCCATGGAAGCGCCGTCGTCGATGTACCCGGACGCGATTCGCGACGAGCAGGCCAAGGTGCTGCGAACCGTGCGGCCGATGGACGCCCGGCACATCATCCGGGGTCAATTCCGCGGCTATCGCGACGAGCCTGGAGTAGCGAAAGACTCGCCGGTGGCGACGTATGCGGCGCTGCGCCTGAACGTGGACTCGTGGCGCTGGTCGGGCGTGCCCTTCTACGTGCGCGCGGGCAAGCACCTCAAGACGACCGTCACGGAGGTCTTCGTCGAGCTCAAGAATCCGCCGCAGGTCGTCTTCAGCGAGCCTGCGCCCACGGTCGGCAACTACCTGCGGTTTCGCCTGGGACCACAAGTCGCGATCGCGCTCGGCGGGCGGGTCAAACGATTTGGAGAGGGCATGACCGGACGTCCGGTCGAGCTGTCGATCGTGGAACAGCCGGCCGCGGGCATGCGCGGTGACTACGAGCGTCTGCTCGACGACGCGATCGCGGGGGACGCGACGCTGTTCGCGCGCCAGGACATCGTCGAAGCCGCCTGGGGTATTGTGAATCCGCTTCTTCAGGATCCCGGTGCGATGTTCGAGTACGAGCCCGGGTCGTGGGGACCCGCTGAAGCCGACCAGCTGGTCGCTGACGTCGGCGGCTGGAACACGCCAGCCTGACCACGGGCCGCGCCGGTGGAGTAGTCGCCCGCGATTCGAATCCCGGCAGTCTCCTTCGAAGTGGTCATGTTGACGCTTGTCGAACTCACCAGCTACGATGCATCCGCGCAACGGGAGGGCTGACCGCTGGTAGCGGTCAGGCATATCCGCAGCTCACACCTCCTTCGTAGGGCGCATCGGCTCTAGTGTCTCGAATCCGAAGTTCGTCACCAAATTCCTGGGCGGGGCATCCCGCCTCGCGTCGTTGCTCCTCGCTCACATATACGGCATATGCTCGCTCGTCGCGCCTCGCGATCCGGGCGCCGCGCCCGGGACTTTGGCAACGAACTTCGGATTCGGGACACTAGCCGAAAGGGCACGGCCCACCTACCGCAACGACAGTAGGAAGGGTGTGTCTATGTCTCGTCTCGAAATCTACAGGAAACAGGCGAAACAGCTCGTTCGCTGGCATCGCGACGGCAACTACTCGATCGGTGGGCGCATTCGTGGCCTCGCCCGCTACAAGACCTTGACCGATCGTGAGGCCCTTGCGCTCGCGTTCCCGCTCAGAGAAGCGCAGGAAATCATCGCGGTGGAGGCGGGCCATGAGAGCTGGGGGGCGCTCAAGTCTGCCGTCGCCGACCAGTTGACGCCAGCCAGACGGGTATCGCCCGCGCCTCGACTCACGCGTGCCGTGCCGATCATTTTCGTCGCCAACGTGCAGGCATCGGCCGAGTTCTTCAGGGACACGCTGGGCTTCTCGATCGACTTCCTGCACGGCCATCCACCGTTTTACGGCGCCGTCTCGCGCGACGGCGCGTGCGTGCATCTGAAATTCGTGCACGAGCCCGTGTTCGCCATCGGCACACACGACCGTGATGGACTCATTATGGCCTTCGTCGAAGTGGAAAACGTCAAGGCGCTCTACGCCAGTTACGTGGCGGCCGGCGTGACGTTCGAGCAGAAGCTCAAAAAGCAAGCCTGGGGCGGACGCGACTTCATCGTCCGCGACCTGGACGGCAACGGCATCTGCTTTGTCGGGCTCAACGTGTGAACGATTTATTTTTCGATGTTTCCCCAAACAACAGTCGTGGGTGTCAGCCCACCGTTGCCGTCAGTGCCAACCATCGCGTTGCCCCAGACCACGGTCTGACTCCAGAGATACGGGTCATCCCACACGAGATCGGTATTGCCCCAGACGACGGTGTTACCCCACACGACAGTTGAGCCCCAGACGACCGTTTGTCCCCACGCCAGGTGGTTCTGGAAGACGGCGTTTCCCCACACAACGGTATTCCCCCAGACAACGGTTTGCGACCAGATCAGCGTCTGTCCGCCAATAGTGGTTATCGGAAGGACCGGTTCAGTCAGCCACCACTCGCCCACGGCCTGTTGCGGGTCGATCTTTTCCGCCAGTAAGACGGCGCCAGCTCCGTTCAAGCCGCCTGCTCCCTGCGTCAGCGGATCGACAGCGGTCAACGGCAGAGCGGTGTATTCGAGAATGGCTTTCACCGCGTTGGGCGTCAGCGGCGCCTCATGCGCTTCGTGGTTCGCCTGAACCATCAGCGCGACGACGCCGCTTGTGACTGCGGCAGCCATGCTGGTGCCGCTCAAACGGAGGTACCGCGCTCTCTTTTTTTCGTTCCGTCCGACGACGCGCCGCTCTGCGTATCGCTCGTACAACGAGCCCTGGTAGGCACCAACCGCCACGAGGCGATGCCCGGGCGCGACGAGGTCCGGTTTCGCCAAGCCCGAATACCATGCCGGCCCGCGCGAGCTGTAAGGCGCGACGGTATCGTCGCCGCGGTCGATCGTGTCGTGCGTGTCCAGCGCGCCGACCGTGATCGCCGAGGGGGCGTTGCCGGGCGACGTGATGCCGGCGTAGCCGGCTTCACCAGTCTCCTGGTTGAGGCCGTAGTTCCCCGCCGACGTCACTACCACGATCCCGGCACGCACGGCATCCTCAACCGCCCGCACCAGTGGGTCGGTGTCCGCCGACTCGTACACGGGGTGGCCGAGCGACAGGTTGATGATGTCGATCTTCAGTTTGTCCTTGTTCTCGATCGCGAACTCGAGCGCGCGGAGCACCGAGCTCGTGAACCCGGCACCGTTGCGGTCGAGCACCTTGAGGCTGATGATGCGCGCATTGGGAGCGACACCTCGGTAGAGTGCGAGCTTCGAGCGTTGCCATTTGCCGTTATTGAACCGCTCGACGTCGTTCTCCGAGCCCTTGCCCTTGCCGGCAATCAACGTCGCGACATGTGTGCCGTGGCCGTAGTCGTCGTATGGGTGCCCGGACTTGCCGTCGGCGGTGAAATCGAAGAATCGATCGGCGCGGCCTCCGGAGAGGTCTTCGCTCTTCTCCAGGCCCGAATCGATGACGGCGATGCCGACTTTGTTGCCGTCGTACTCCGTGTCGGACAAGCCGAGCGCGCCAACAAGAACGTTCTCGAGTTCGCCGTCTGCGTTTTCACCGCCGCTCTGGACGGTGCGGTCGGCGCTGATGACGGCGTCGACCGACACGGCCTCGACATCGGGATCGGCCTCGAGGGCTTGCAGGTCGTCGCCATGCACGAAAGCGGTCAGCGATTCGAGCCGCTGGTGTTTCGCTTCGATTCGATCGCCGTGTTTAACGAGCCGTTCCGCGACGCTGGCCGAGCGTCCGGCGCGCGTACGCACGATCACGCGCTGCGGTGACGTGTCGCCGGTCGCGGCGGCTTTTCGCAAGACCCGATCGAGCTTGGAAGGCCGTTGCTTCGGCGCGGCGCCGCGTGCCTGATTGACGGCGGGAAACGAAAGCGCAGCAATCAGCGCCGCCGCGAACAGCAATGCATACGACAGTCGGCGTCCCGGTTTCGTGCGGGCTCTGCGCGTCCACCCCATCATCTTCAGGCTCCTCATCATGCTTCTCAGCTCGGTCGTTGAATTGCAGACTCAGCCTTGGCAAGACGCGGACCCGGCCGTGCAAGAAATGTAAGCCGTTGAAGATAAGCAACTTATGAGATCTCTGAGAGCGGGTGTCGCGGTCGCTGGTGCCGAACTGGCACAAACCACATGTCCTTGAACGGAACACACATGGAGACGGAGCCCCAAATACCTGAGCAATCGCGTGCGGGTGGTGGTGCGTTTCGGCACACGCCGCTCACGAGCGCCTCGGATTCGAGTGTGCGCCGAGCGGCTAGCTCGCGGGCGCGCCCGTACGTCCTGCTCGTTGTGCTGGCTGGCTGCGTCGTGCTCACGGGCTCGATCGCCGAGTTGTCGGCAGGGCTCACGCCGATCGAATGGTGGGCGCTCGTCGCCCTGACGTTGATCAGCGGATCGGCAGTACTGAGGATGCCGTCGGTCTCTGCGAGCTTCTCGATTTCGGACATGTTCACGCTCACGAGCGCGGTGGTATTCGGCCCTTCAGCCGGCACGCTGCTCGTTGCGATCGACAGCCTGGCGATCTCTGCGCGACTGATGCGAACAGGGCTGTCTACCGAGCGGATCCTGTTCAATGCGGCCGCGCCACCGGTCGCAATGTGGGTCTCCGCCCACGCGTTCTTCTACACGTCCGGGTTAAAGCCGCTGTTCGCGCAGCCCGTCGGTCTCGAATTCGTCGGTCCGTGGTTGTTGCTCTTCGCGGGGTTGTACTTCGTCTTGAACACGTTTGCGATAGCCGTCGCGATAGCGCTGCACGAGCGAGCCAACCCGTTTGCCATCTGGCGAGCGTACTTTCAGAATCTGTGGTTGGCCTTCCTGGGCGGCGCGCTTGGCGCGGGGTTCGTCGTGTTTGCTCTCCAACGCGACTCGTATGCGGTCGTGGTCTTCTCGGCACCGCTGCTACTCGCGCTCATTCTGCACTTCGCGTATCGAAACTCGACCGGGCGGCTCGCCGACCAGCTACATCACCTGGCGGAGGTAAACCGGCTGCATCTCTCCACGATCGAAGCATTGGCGCATGCCATCGACGCCAAAGATGCCGTTACGCATGGGCACATCCGCCGGGTCCAGACCTTGGCTGTCGCGCTCGCAGCGCGCGTGGGTCTTCAGGACAAACAGCAGCTGCGCGCGATCGAGGCAGCCGCACTGCTGCACGATATCGGTAAACTTGCCGTCCCGGAGCACATCCTCAACAAGCCGAGCAAGCTCACGGCCGCCGAGTTCGAACGCATGAAGTCGCACGCGCGGGTAGGCGCAGAGATTCTTTCTGAAGTGGACTTTCCCTATCCGGTCGTGCCGATCGTCCGCCACCATCACGAAAGCTGGGACGGTACTGGATACCCTGACGGGCTGAGCGGCCCAGATATTCCGATCGGCGCGAGAATCCTCTCCGTGGTGGACTGCTTCGACGCGCTCACGTCGGACAGGCCTTACCGCCGGGCACTGTCCGCGCTCGAGGCCCTCGCCATCATCGAGAGCCGGTCTGGAAGCATGTACGATCCGGCAATGGTTGAGGCCTTTCATGAGGTGTGCACGTCGACTCCAGTCGCGGATGCTGTCCCCGAGACCGGGACCGTCGTCGCAATGGTGCCTGCAGTCCGCAGCGAGAGCGACCGTCCAACGTCGGAGAACATCGACGAGTTGCAACTCGCAATGGGCCTCGGCGCGGCGCTTTCCAGGATCTCTGAACAGGCACATCCGTGGCGTGAGCTCGCGGACGCGCTGCGGCAGCTTCCGGACGTCGACACCGTCGCGATCTTCATCGTTGACGAAATCGAGCACCGTCTTGTCGTGGCGCGCGCGTCTGGCGCTCATGCTCGACGGCTCGAGGGACTCTCCATGGCAGTGGGCGAGCGCATCAGCGGCTGGGTTGCGGCGACCGGTCAGCCGATGATCAATGCGCAGGCGGGTCTCGACTTGTTGGATGTTCCCGCCCAGGGGCTGCGCGCCGCCATCGCGGTTCCGTGTTCAGGGCCGGTGGGTGGTGCGCAGGTCGTGCTGACGCTGTATTCGGCGCAGCCGGACGCGTTTTCGTCGATGCATCATCGGCTGCTATCCGCCGCCGCATCGTTTGTGCAATCGATCGGGAGCCCGCTGAAGTCAAGGATTGTGTGCGTCAACAGTGAACGCACCTCTCAGGTACCGTGGCCCCAGCGAACGAGACGGTCAGGCCTCCAGCAGCGGTCGGCGGCTAGCTGCGGAACTCGTCCCTAACGCGTCTCTCCTTCGCAGTCATGGCACCACGGGCGCGCCCGACTTCAACTGGCGTTGGTATTCTCCTTCATCGAAATGCCCTTTCCACTCGGCGATCAGATCGTCGCCATCAAGCGTCCATTCTTCGTAGCGAGCGGCCCTCGGAGTGCGTGCCTCCGCGGATCGGGCGGCGACCGTTCGCGATTCACGATGTCACTGCACGTTGGGCGGTAAGAGGTACAGCGTCATCGCGAAGATCAGGTAGACCATCAAGACAAGCACGCCGACGAACCATGCGGATCGTCCAGTGTTGGTCACGAGCGAGGCGGTGAGCGTCGCGATGAGCATCATCATCACAGCCCCGGGCCACAATCGCAGATCCATCGGCGTGGGGCCGATCACATAGCTGAGCAGCACGAGCACCGGGGCGACAAAGAGCGCGATCTGCGAGGCGCTTCCGAGTGCAATGCCTACGCTCAAGTCCAGCCGGTTCTTGCGTGCGCCGGAAAACGCCGACGCCATCTCCGCCGCACCGCCCACCAGTGCGACCACGATGAACCCGACAAACGCAGGCGTCATCCCGAATGCCGCGGCCGCTTGCTGCACGGATTCGACGAACACCTCGCTCACGAGTGCCACCAAGACGGTGACGCCGGCCAACGTGGCGAGTGCCACGCCAATCGGCCATGATGGTTCTTCGTGATGTCCCTGCGCCGTGGCGAACAACTCGCGATGTGTCCGGAGCGAGAACAGCATGCCGAGCCCGTATGCCACGATCAGTAGACCGGACAACCCGAGGCTCAGTTGCTGTGTGAACGCCGCTGACGGCCCGCCATCGGCCAGCCTGATCGCGGACGGAATCAGCAACCCGATCGTGGCCAGGAACAGCAGGCTCGCCTGAAGACGGGCGCTGACGCGATTGAATTCCTGCATGTGGTACTTCAGCCCACCGAGCAGAAACGACGCACCCAGCATGAACAACGAGTTCGTCACGATGGCGCCCGCGATTGACGCCTTGACCAGCATGTACTGGCCCGCCTGCAGCGCGGCGAGCGCAATGACCAGTTCGGTGAGGTTTCCAAGGGTCGCGTTGAGAAGACCGCCGACGGTGTCGCCGGTCTTCGCTGCCACCGATTCGGTGGCGTGACTCAGCAGCGTGGCGAGCGGCACGATGGCGAGCACCGATAAGACGAACAGCAATGTGTGTGCTTCTGGCTCGAGTGACTGCGCGATGAATACGACAGGCACAAGGACGAGCAGCCAGAGCAGCGGATTGTGGCGAAGTTCCGACAGCAGTGTCGCCATCTTTACGAATCCACGTTGTGTGCTTCCGCCCGGAACATGCGGGTCACAACCGCGACGAAGAAGGCGGTCGACCACCCACACATCAGAATGCCCGTCAGCGCCTCGATTGCCCCGACCAGTCGATACTCTTGCGGCAGCAGGAGGTCGCCGTAGCCCGTCGTCGTGTACGTCACGGCGCTGAAGTAGAGGGCGGACGGCAGGTCGGCCATGGCGCCCTTCCACAGGTAGAACAACGCCCACGTCGTGATCTCGATTAGGTGCAGGAGAACAATCCAGCCCGCCAGGCCAATGAACAACCAGGTGCCCGGCCAGAAGCGACGTGCACCCGTCATTGAAGAACGCAGCCACCGCAATGCGGCGGTCACACCGGTCGCGTGAACAATCACGCACAAGGCCATCAGGCCCCAGGCGATGAGGAGTTTTGACACCATGAGCGTTTCGTACGAGCCG
Organism: uncultured Acidobacteriota bacterium; assembly: GCA_963839705.1. Taxonomy (GTDB): domain Bacteria; phylum Acidobacteriota; class Vicinamibacteria; order Vicinamibacterales; family 2-12-FULL-66-21; genus DATBJJ01. Next base: position 829,916 of record CAWIWL010000012.1, on the reverse strand, counting down.
CTGCGTGAACGAATCCTACACGAGCTTGCCGGGCAGGTAGTCGGTGAGCGCGGCGACGTATTGCGCGCGGATCAACGCATCGACGTCCTCGACGTGCGTGGCATCCTTGAGGCCGCGAATGGCGTCGACGGATTCGAACCCGTTCGCGAAGAGCCAGCGTTCGAGCCCGTCCCTCATCGTCGCGACGTGTTGCGATCCATGCCGCAAGAGGGCCGAAGCCGTCATGACGGCGTCTGCGCCCGCGAGTAGATACTTGACGACCTCGACTTCCGACTCGACTCCGCGGCTGGCCGCGAGAGAGCAGGTCACGCGGCGCGACAGGAGGGCAATCCACACGAGCGAGAGCGGCACCTCGGCGGCCGTCGACAACGGCAGCGACCTGGTCACACGCAGCGTCAGCAGGTCGATGTCAGGTGCGTAGAAGCGATTGAAGAGCACGAGACCGTCCGCACCGGCCCGGACGAGTTCGGTTGCGATGTGCGGCATCGACGTGAAGTACGGCGCGAGCTTGATCGAAACCGGAATACGCACGCTGGCCTTGACCTGGCGGACGATCTCCACGTAGCGCCGCTCGACGTCGGCGCCGCTGACCGCGGGATCGACCGGAATCGAGTAGACGTTGAGCTCGAGCGCCGCGGCGCCCGCCTGCTCGAGGCTGCGCGCGTGGCCAATCCATCCCTCGGAGGTCGTGCCGTTGAGGCTCGCGATCACGGGGATGTCGAGCGCCTCCGTCGCACGGTGGAGCGTCTCGAGGTGCCCGGACACGCCGCCGTCGTAGTCGGGGAGCTCGGGGAAATACGTGCCCGCCTCGGCCTGACTGTTCGAGCCGTGCTCCGTGTAGAGGGCGTAGGCTGTGTCCTCCGCGCGAATCTGTTCCTCGAAGAGCGACGACATCACCACGGCGGCGGCACCGGCGTCCTCGAGGTGTTTCATGCCATCGAGCGTGGCTGTGAGTGGTGATGCCGCTGCGACAATCGGGTGCGCAAGCGGCAAACCGAGATAGCGTGTCGCGAGATTCATGATGGGACGTCCTGCGGCGCGAGACTAAACCGGCTGCCGTCGCGCGACGCCAAATCCTCGTACACCCGGTAGCGCTCCAACAAGCCGCGCTGCGCCTGCTCGAGCATGCGCTTTGCCGCGTCCGGGTGCGTCTGCGCCAGCGACTTGAAACGAACCTCGTTGTAGCGGTACTCCTCGAGCGGAATGCGCGGGCGCGGTGAATCGAGCCGGAATGGATTCATGCCCCGTCCCCGCATGGTCGGATCGAAGCGGAACAGCGGCCAGTAGCCGGAGGCCACGGCGCGCGCGGCCTGCTTCATACCGTGGCGCATGTCGATGCCGTGCGCGATGCACTGCGAGTACGCCAGGATCAGCGACGTTCCGGGGTAGGCCTCTGCCTCGCGCATGGCCACGAGCGCCTGCTCGTTGTTCGCCCCCATGGCGATCTGGGCGACATAGACCTGGCCGTAGGCGATGGCCATCAGCGCCAGATCCTTGCGCGGTGTCGTTTTGCCTGCTGCCGCGAACTTCGCTATCGCGCCGAGCGGCGTGGCCTTCGACGCCTGCCCGCCGGTGTTCGAATAGACTTCGGTGTCGAGCACGATGATGTTGACATCCTTGCCTGACGCGAGCACGTGATCCAGGCCACCGGAATCGATGTCGTACGCCCAGCCGTCGCCGCCGACGATCCAGACCGATCGACGTACGAGGAAGTCGGCGAGCGCCAGCAGGTTGGCTGCATCGGGGTCCGTCGCTCCGGCGAGCGTTGTCTTCAGCGCCGCCACCCGTTGCCGCTGCACGCGGAAGTCCGACTCGGTCACCTGCGGCGCCTGCAGGATGGCCGACACGAGATCCGCGCCGATGCGCGGCGCCAGCTTCTGTGCGAGAGCCTGTGCGTGCGTGGTCTGGCTGTCAATCGCGAGGCGGTAGCCGAGGCCGAACTCGGCGTTGTCCTCGAAGAGCGAACTGTTCCACGCGGGTCCGCGGCCGTCGGCGTTCGCGGCCCACGGGGTCGTCGGCAGGTTGGCGCCGTAGATCGACGAGCATCCGGTCGCGTTGGCAATCTGCAGCCGATCGCCAAAGAGCTGCGACATCAACTTGAGATACGGTGTCTCGCCGCACCCGGAACAGGCGCCCGAAAATTCGAACAGCGGCTCGAGGAATTGCACCCCGCGGACGTTGGCGAAGTTGACGCGGGTGCGGTCCGCCCAGGGCAGCGTCTCGAAGAAGCGGATGCTCTCGCGGCCGTCGTCGAGGTGCTGGAGCCGATCCTTCATATTGATCGCCTTGACGGCGAAGTCGGTCGGGCTGTGCGCGGGGCAGTTCTCCACGCACACGCCGCACCCCGTGCAGTCTTCAACGTAGACTTGCAGCGTGAAGCGCGACTCGGGATAGCCGCGCGCATTGATCGGCGCGGCCTTGAAGGCCGCCGGCGCTCCAGCGAGGCGGGTCTCGTCGTAGTACTTGGCTCGAATCACGCTGTGGGGACAGACGATGGCGCACTGGCCGCACTGGATGCAGAGATCGGATTCCCAGATCGGCACCTCGTCGGCGATATTCCGTTTCTCGTATTTGGTCGTGCCGGTGGGGTAGGTGCCGTCCACGGGGAGTGCGCTGACGGGAAGCGTGTCGCCGCGTAGCGCGAGGATCGGCGCAGTGACGTTGCGCACGAAGTCCGGCGCCGTATCCGGGACCAGTTGAAGGCGGATGCGCTGGCCCGCCGCCTTCGCTGGAACGCGGACCTCGTGCAGATTCGCCAGGGCATTGTCGATTGCGGCAAAGTTCCTCTCGACGATCGCCTTCCCCTTCTTCGCATACGTTGTTTCCGTCGCGCGCTTGATCGCCTCGATGGCCTTGTCGCGGGGCATCACGCCCGACAGCGCGAAGAAACAGGTCTGCAGGATGGTGTTCACCCGGGAGCCCAGGCCGAGGCCTGACGCCACGCCGGACGCATCGATGACGTGGAGCTTGAGCTTTTTCTCGACGATCTGCTGCTGCACTTCCCTCGGTATCTCCTTCCAGACCGTGTCTGGCGGGTAAGGGCTGTTGATGAGCACCGTTGCGCCCTGCGCGGCGGCCGCCAGCGTGTCGAGCTTGTACAGGAAGTCGAACTTGTGTATGCCGACGAAGTTCGCCGACTTCAACAGATACGGCGCGCGGATGGCCCGCGGGCCGAACCGCAAGTGCGAGATGGTGTAGGAACCGGACTTCTTCGAGTCGTAGACGAAGTAGCCCTGGGCAAAGCGGTTCGGGTCCGCGGCCAGGATCTTCGTGGAGTTCTTGTTCGCGCCGACCGTGCCGTCGGCGCCCAGGCCGAAGAACAGCGCGCGCACCATGTCAGGCGGCTCGATGTCGAAGCTCGAGTCGACGGTCAGGCTGGTGTGCGAGACGTCATCGGTGATCCCGATTGTGAACCCGCGCTTCGGCTCCGGCTTCTTCAGCTCGTCGAAGACCGTTTTGGCCATCGCGGGATCGAAGTCCTTCGAGGACAAGCCGTAGCGGCCCCCCACGATCACGGGCATTGACGAGATGCGGCTCGCGGCGAGCGCTTCAGCGAATGCCGTGACGACGTCCAGATACAGCGGTTCACCCGGCCCCCCAGGTTCTTTCGTTCGATCGAGCACCGCGATGCGTCGGACAGTTGGCGGCAGCGCCGCACGAAATCGCTCCGCGTCCCATGGACGGTACAGCGTCACGTGCAACACACCCACCTTCTCGCCGTGAGAATTCAGCCATGCGGCGGTCTCGTCGAGCACTTCGAAGGCCGAGCCGATGACGATGACGACCCGGTCCGCCTCGGGATGACCGGCGTAGCGGAACAGGCTGTACGAGCGTCCGGTCAGGGCGCCCACGCGGTCCATCGCGCGTTGGACGATGTCGGGGACGCGGGCGTAAAAGGGATTCGATGACTCGCGGGCCTGGAAGAAGGTGTCCGGATTGTGGGCCGTGCCTCGAATCACGGGCCGCTCCGGTGTCAGGGCGCGTGCCCGGTGCGCGCGCACCAGGTCATCGTCGATTGCGGCCCTGATCTGGTCGTCCGGAATCACATTGATTTTGTTCTCTTCGTGCGACGTGCGGAACCCGTCGAAGAAGAACATCACCGGCACGCGCGATTCGAGCGTCGCCACCTGCGCCACCAGCGCCAGATCGTGCGCTTCCTGCACAGAAGCCGCAGCCAGCATCGCGAACCCGACCATGCGCGCGCTCATCACATCCGAGTGATCGCCGAAGATGGACAGCGCCTGCGTGGCGATCGCCCGCGCCGTCACATGAAAGACACAGGGCGTCAGCTCGCCCGCGATCTTGTACATGTTGGGGAGCATCAGCAGGAACCCCTGTGACGCCGTGAACGTGGTGGTGAGGGCGCCGCTCTGCAACGCGCCGTGCACGGCGCCGGCCGCGCCCCCTTCCGACTGCATCTGCTGGATGACCGGGACCTGACCCCAGATGTTCTTGACGCCCTTGGCGGCCCAGGCGTCGGCCAGTTCCGCCATCGTGGACGATGGTGTGATCGGAAAGATCGCGCAGACTTCGTTGACGCGATACGCGATGTGGGCGGCAGCGGTGTTGCCGTCCATGACGACCGACTGCGCGGACATTCGGCGATCTCCTCTCGTGGTGTCCGCATCAGGCGGACCATCGCGTCGTAGTGTCCGCCTTTAGGCGGACCAGTCAGGTCCGGCTAAAGCCGGACACTACAGCAGTCCAGGGTCCGGCTGACCAGCCTCCGCTAAAGCTACGGCGGTCCGCCGAAGCCTTGGCGAAGGCTGAAGCCGGACACTACGGGTCAGGCGCGAACGGTGAACCGAGCGGGCACGCGCTCCGCGTTCGTGCCTTCAACGGGTGCCGGGACCCCCGGTTCGGGCGCCATGTCGATCGCATGGCACGGGCACTGTTCGAAGCACGCGGCACATCCGGTGCACAGATCGAGCTCGACGCGGTAGAACCGACCCTTTCCCAGCTTCACAATCGCCTGCTCCGGGCACGCCGCGTAGCAGTTGTCGCACTCGAAGCAGTTGCCGCACGAGAGGCACCGCGTGGCCTCGTAGCGCGCTTCGCGCTCCGACAGGCCCGAGACGATTTCATCGAATCCCGTGCGTTTCGCGATCGGCAACTCGGCGTGCTCGCGCCGATCGGCATCGAGGAACACGGTCAGATTGAGCAGCTCGTACGGGACCGGCGGATGCTCCGGCGGTTTTTCGTAGGCGCCGCCGCGTAGCCAGGCGTCGATGTTGCGCGCCGCTTTCTTTCCGTGGCCGACCGCCGCCGTCATCGTCCGGGGACCGCCGATCATGTCGCCACCAGCGAAGATGCCGGCGCTCGCACACATGCGTGCGTCCACCTCGAGGACGTTGCCGCGGCCGATGCGGAGGTCGGGCACCTTCTTCAAAAACTCGACATCGGAGTGTTGGCCGACGGCGAGCACCAGCGAATCGGTCTTGAGCGTCTGGAACAGCCCGGTGCCAACGCAGCCGGAGCCGTCTGGCAGCATCTCCATCTGCTCGACGACGATTTCGTTCTCCCCGAACTGCTTGACGGTGGACAGCCACTTGATCTTCACGCCCTCGGCGAAGGCTTCCATCGCTTCGTAAGGATGGGCCTCCATCTGCGCCTTGTCGAAGCGAAAGATGATCACGGCCTCTTCAGCCCCGAGCCGCTTCGCCATGCGGGCCGCGTCCATTGCGGTGTTGCCGCCGCCCACAATGCCGACCACGCGCCCGAGCGCCGGGGCTCGGCCCTTCTCCACGCGCTCCATGAGCGTCACGGCATCGATGATCTTGCCGCCGTCCATCGCCGGAATATCGAGGTGGTTCGCGACCTGAGCGCCGATACCCAGAAACATGGCGTCGAAGGATCCCGCGGCCTTCTCGGCCAGCACGTCGTTCACACGAGTGTTGCGAACGATCCGCACTCCCATCGCCTCGATGCGGGCGATTTCCTTGTCGAGCCCCTCCCGCGGCAGGCGGTAGGCGGGAATGCCGTAGTGCATCATGCCGCCCGGTTCCGGGTTCGCATCGCGGATCTCGACGTCGTGTCCGAGGCGTCGTAAGTGGTACGCGCACGACAGACCGGCCGGACCGGCACCGACGACGAGCACGCGCTTGCCGGTGGGTTGGCCGGCAGCGATCGTCCAGCCTTTCTCGTTGGCGAGATCCCCGAGGAAGCGGTCGAGCGAATGGATGGAGACCGACGAATCGAGGAACTGTCGGTTGCACGCGCTTTCGCACGGGTGGTAACACGCGCGGCCGTGCGTGCCGGGCAGCGGATTCTCCTCCATGTACTTCTGCCAGGCGTGCTCGTAGTCGCCAGCCTGCGCCAGCGCCAGCCATGCCTGGATGTTTTCCCCCGCCGGGCAGGCGTGATTGCACGGCGGCAGATGGTCCACGTAGACGGGCCGCTGCCATCGACGGGCGCCCGCGCCCTTGCCGATCGTTGCCTGATAAACCGGTGTCAGGTCTTTCGGAGCGAGACTCACGGATGCCCCCCACCCCCGGCCAGCGTCACAGGGCCATGACTCATCGAGAAAGCGTCTTTGAACCAGCGTTGACCGCAAGGTCCTTGCCAGGATAACGGTCGCATCGCTGGTATACCACCGTCGTCGACTAGTCTCAAACTGTATAGTCTGAAAGCGAAGGCCGATCGGCATCACCGCGCGAAGAGCCGGAGTACCGGAGATCCCCCGGAATACCGGAGGCCGGTCGGCTGTCACCGTAGTCGTCCCCGGAATCCCGTCGAGCCCCACGTCGCTCAGCCGTTGAAGGCAGAATCGCTACACCCCGGCCCCTGCCTGCACGCTGATCACTTCCGCGGCCGGGGCGACCGGTGCAACACCGCCTGTGAGAAGAATCGCGGTTGCGAGCGGCGCTCGACACCCAGGATCGCAACGTCCCAGCACCCAGCTGTACCGTAATACCACTCTTGCTGACGTCGAGTCGCCGCGCGATTCCAGATAGTCCAGGTGCACTGAAGTCCTTCGTCCAGCGACGACCTGTCTCGCGCCTCGTTGATCGGCGGAGACACTGGGGTCCAACCGTCACCGCCGGCGCCGGCGGCGACGCTCGTACGTACCGCTGTAGACCGGATAGACGAGCGCACTGCCGCTACGGCGACGAAGTCGAAGACACCGAGAAAGCAGGTCCCGCTCGCTGGACTTCAACTCCAGCGCGTAGCTACCCGGAACCAGACGACCGTCTGGTACAGCGGCCGCACATTCTTGGGGAGCAGGATGTTGCGAGCACGCGTTCGCCGCCATATGCGGCGCAAACGACACGCGCTCCGCATGCCGATGACCATGCGCTAAGCTAGAATCCCGCGCATGTCCGTTTCCTACGAGAACTCTAAAGTCGTCTTCCAGGGGCTCAAGGACGCCGGCATCACTTCGCTCTCGGCGCTGCCCGAGACATGGCTGGGGCTGCTGCTGCAGGCGGCAGAGAAAGATCCGGACGTCAGGCTGATCCAGGTTGCCAAAGAGGAAGAGGCCATTGGCATCGCGGCGGGCGCCTACTTCGCCGGCGAACGGCATGTCCTGCTCATGCAGAACCACGGCTTTCTCGCGGCGATGAACGGGATTGTCTCGCTCGCGATGCTGTACGGCATTCCGTTGTGCATGCTCATCGCGCTCCGCGGCCACTGGGGCGAGCCGTATCCCTGGCACACACGCGGCGGCATCGTCACCGAGGGCGTGTTGCGAGCCTTGAACATCCCGTTCGAGTACGCGCGCGATCCGAACGCGGTCGGACGGCAGATTCACGAGGCCTACACGTTCTCGCGCAGCTCGCTGTCGCCTGTCGCGCTGCTCCTCACACGCGACTTGATGGAGGACTCCCTTTGAAGCGCGCCGAGTGCATCGGGATGCTGTATCCGGAACTGGACGACAAGGTCGTCGTCACGATCATGGGTGCGTGCGCGCAGGAGCTCTACGACCTCGGCCACAGGGAGAACTTCTTCTATCTGCAGCACGCCATGGGGCTGGCGTCTTCGATCGGGCTTGGGCTGGCGCTGCATCTACCGCACGAGAAGATCGTCGTGCTCGACGGCGACGGCTCGGTACTGATGAACCTCGGTACACTCGCGACGCTGGCGCGGTACCGGCCGCGAAATCTCGTCCACTTCATCTTCGACAATGGCAGCCTGCTTTCGACGGGAGGGTTCGACTCGCACACGACGTCCGGCATCACCGATCTCGCCGCGATCGCTCGCGGCGCGGGCATCGAGCATGTCGCCGCGGTCGATTCGGTGATGGCCTTCGGCGAGGCAGCGATCGAGGCTTTCGCGCGAAACGATCTCAGCGTGATCGTCGCCAAGGTCGCCGCCGTTGGCCCGAATCACTACGGCATGGATCTGCAGCTGCCGGAAAACGCCTTTCGATTCAAACGGTGGATCGCCGAGAGGAAGTCTGCGGGCGTGGCCGGGCCAGGCCACGCGGACTAGAAGCCAGCTCATTAGTGGTGCGAACGAGCGCAGCGAAGTGAGCCACGCGATCGGCCCGCCTTCGCGCCGTAGGCGCTTCGGCGAGGTCTCGCCGTAGCTTTAGCGGAGGCGGAAGCGAGCCGTCGCCAGCGGCGCGCGAGAGCGCGTGTAGGAGAGTCCGAGGGGCGAAGCCCCTCGGATAGGACTAGATGTGACGCGAGCAAGGATCTTCCGAACAGCTTGCGAGCGAGCAAAGCGAGCGAGCCACGCGACCGGCCCGCCTTCGCGCCGTAGGCGCTTCGGCGAGGTCTCGCCGTAGCTTTAGCGGAGGCGGAAGCGCGCCGGCGAAGCGGCGCGCGAGGGAGCGTGTAGGGGAGTCCGAGGGGCGAAGCCCCTCGGATAAGCGAGGTGCCATGAGCGGAGTGTTGACCCAACTGGTCGATGAGTTGAATCGCGGGACACTGAAGGTAGTCGATCTGACCCAGCCGCTGGGACCGTCGACACCGGTGATCGGCCTGCCGCCGATGTTTGCGCCGTCACCTGGCATGACGATCGACGTGATCTCGAGGTACGACCACAAGGGGCCGGCGTGGTACTGGAACACGATCCGCTTGGGAGAGCACACCGGCACGCACTTCGACGCGCCCATTCACTGGATTACCGGCAAGGATCTTCCGAACAGCGCCTGCGACACGATCTCGGTGTCGCTCTTCGTCGGGCCCGCGTGTGTGATCGACGTCACCGCGGAGGTGTCGCGCGATCCCGATTTCCTGCTGACCCCTGAGCGGCTCGAACAGTGGGAAGGCGAGCACGGACGGATTCCCCGTAGAGCATGGGTCCTGCTGCGGACCGGCTGGAGCCAGCGGACCGACGCCGAGTCGTTCATCAACGCTCGCGACGACGGGCCACATAGCCCAGGCTTCGATGCGCGCACGTCGAAAGTGCTCGCCGAGCACCGGGACGTGCTCGGCGTTGGCGTCGAGACGATCGGGACAGACGCGGGTCAGGCGGGCACGTTCAACCCGCCGTTTCCCAATCACGCGACGATGCACGGTGCCGGCAAATTCGGCCTGGCGAGCCTGTGCAATCTCGATCAGTTGCCGGCGACCGGGGCGGTTGTGATTGCGGCGCCGCTCAAAATCGTCAACGGCAGCGGCAGTCCTGTCCGTGTGATTGCAATCGCGCCGGCCTAAACCTCGCCCGCGTTGCGCGAAGCGACGTGTCCGGGGCCGGCGGCGCGAACGCCGGCAAGGTCACTCGAACGTGAACGACACGTACATCAGGCGGCCTTCACGCTGAATCTGCAGCGTGACGGGTGTGCCTGGCGCGAGGGCACGCACGCTCTCCCGCAGCGCGGCCAGTGTGCCCACGCGCCGGTTGTTCAGGCTGCGGATGATGTCCCTTGGCAGCACCGGGACGTCGCTGGCCGCGCCTACCGCGCGCGCGACCACGATGATGCCGTAGGGATCCCTGAGCCCCGTGGCGGTGGCGGTAATGTTTGAATCGATCTCGACGCCGATGATGCCGAGCTCGGCCACCAGGTTCGCCACCGGATCGGCCATCGACGACACCGAATCGAACTCGCTCCGCGTCTCCACCGGCTTCATGCTGAGGCTGATCTGCGCCGCTCCCCTGATCACGACCAGTTGGACGTTGCCGGGAGTGTCCCTGAGGCGGAAGTTGTAGGTGACCGTCGGCAGGTTGTCGGCGGGCTGGCCATCCACGGAAACCAGGATGTCACCCACGGCCAGACCGGCTGCCTCCGCCGGACCGCCGGGCCAGACATCGGACACGATCACGCCATGGTCTCTCGACAGTCCGAGTGCCGTTGCCATGCCCTCAGTGATGGTCTGGATGCTCATGCCCACCTCCTGCCGGCGCAGGTGACCGTATTGCCGGAGTTGGCGATACACCGTCCTGGCCGTCGCGCTCGGAATGGCGAAGCCCAGGCCATCGTTCCCGCCGGATTGCGACACGATGAACGTGTTGACGCCGACCACTTCCCCGCGAATATTGACCAGGGGGCCGCCCGAATTGCCGGGGTTGATCGGCGCATCAGTCTGCACGAAGATCTGCGGCGAGTCAGGGTCCACCTGCCGTGCCACGGCAGAGACCAGCCCGTGGGTCAGGCTGTTGCGGAGCCCGTTGGGGCTGCCGAATGCAAACACCATCTCGCCCTGCCGGACCTGTGTGTAGGTCGCCAGCGGCAGCGCCGGCAGTTTCAAGCCGTCGACTTTCAGGAGCGCCAAGTCCAGTTCAGTCGTGACGCCCACGATCTGTGCGGTGATGAGTTTTGCCTTGGGGGACAACGCCGTCGCGAGCGTCCCGTCGGCATTGTCCGCCGGCAGCACGATCTGGACCCGCCGCGCGCCGCTCACCACGTGCGCGTTGGTCAGGATGTAACCCTCCGGGTCGATCACGAATCCCGAGCCGGTGGACTGTTGCCTGCCGACGACGACGCCGGCACGGCCCGGCGGGCCTTCGTTCCGCGGGCCATAGCTGCTCACCAGTATCTGCACCACGCTTGGCCAGACCTTCCGGGTCAGTGCGTCGATCGATTCGTTCATCCGCACCAGCGGATCGGGCGGCGGCGCTGCCCGCGGCACCGGCTGGGCTTCGGCGGTGAGCGCGGCAAGCAGAAGCGACAACGACAGGAACGCGCCCACTTGCGGGAATCGGGGCAGCAGACAGGACGGTGTCATCATGGGCAAGCTCCTCAAGGTTGGCTGCTGCCAACCTATTCGAGTTCGTAGGTCAGAGCAAGTGCACCCTGGAGCGAGCAAGGGCCAGCCGGCGCGGCCGTGGTTCCGACCCGTCCTTTTTAACGTGGTTCGTTCAGCGCTCGACCCGTAGCGCGCTGGCCGGCTCGACGCGAAGCGCTCGCTGCGCGGGGACGATGCAGGCAAGGAGGCACACGCCAGTCATGAGGACCGCGTACGCCGCGATCGATGCCGTTTCCTCGGCGGTCGGCGTGCTCTCGAAGAGTTCGACGAACGTGATGGCCACCAGGACGCCGCCCACGAGACTGCCGAGCCCCACTTGTCCGAGCGGTCGGCGAAGGATCGTCCCGATGACGCGGCGACGATCGGCGCCGAGGGCCACGCGGATGCCGATCTCCCGGGTGCGCCGAGAGACGGTGAACGAGACGACGGCGTAGACGGCCGTTAGCGACAGTAGCAGGGCGATCGCGCTCAGGACGGCCAGCACGCGCGACAGGTACTGAGACTCGAGCCACCCATTCGCGCCCGCCTCGTCCAGCCGCACGAGGTCGCGTATCTGCAGTCTGGGCTCGACCTCGCTTGCGATCGACCGGAGACGGGCCGCGAACGACTCGGGATTGTTCCGGACGCCGATGGCGATCCGGAGGACGGGCACTCTGTCCAGCATGATGGGACGATATAGGCCGGCGGGTTCTTCCAGCATGCCGAGATCTCTGACCATGCCTACGATCTCGAGCCACGGGCCTGCCTGCTGCGTGTCGTCCACACGAACGCGGCGAATACGCCGGCCAATGGGATTCCGTCCGCCGAACACCTGAGTGACCAACGACTGGTTCACTATCACCGGGCCGGGAACCGACTCGACATCGGCAGCCGTGAACGCGCGGCCCGCCAGGACCGGCGCGCCGACGACATCGAAGAAGTTCAACGCGACAGAGGCAGACGACACGGGATGTCCGCGGCCGGCAGTCGTGGGCGCCTCCTCGCCGTCGCTCTCGATCCACCAGCGAGGATGCAGGGTGCCCGGCAGTCGATCGGCAAACATCAGCCCGGTGACGTCCGGTTCGGCTGTGACGCGCCGCTCCAGTTCCGCGTAAGTTCCGCGAAGCCGCGAACCGAACGCCTGATCTGTCGTGTCGATCGGCACCCCAGGCGCACTGTCTCGATCGAACTGGAGGCGTGCCGAGAGGTACGTGCCAGCGGGAAACCCGAGGTCTCGCGTCTGTCCCTCGACGACCACGCGATGAAAGAACAGCGCGGCCGCCGGAAACGTCAGCGTGGCCGCGACCTGCGACACGATGACGGCGGTCCAGATCCCGCCGAACCGAAAGCCGCCGCCCCCGGCCGTCGATTGTCGAAGTCGCGCCGACAGTCCGCGGCTGGTGATCTTCAGCGCGGGAAGTACGCTGACTACGGCGGCGCTCAGGATGGTCAGCGCGCCAGCGTAGATGAGGGTGGTCGGCGTGAGGAGGTCGCCCATCCAAAACGGAAGCGTCTGTCCCGAGTCGGCCTCGAGCGTTTCGAGGAGCGACCGTACGCCGAGACGCGCGGCGACCAGCCCGACGACGACCGCAAGGCTCGCGAGCACGAACCCTTCGACGAAGAGTTGACCGACGATACGCGCGCGACTCGCCCCGAGGGCGCTCCGCACGGCGATCTCGGTCTCGCGAGTGGCCGCGCGCGCGAAGGTCAGCAGCGCCACGTTGGCACAGACGAGCACCAGGAGCATCACGACAAAGATGTTCCCGAGCACCAGCCCCCGCTGGAAGTTACTCGGGTCGAAGAACAGCCAGGCGTACGGAACGAGTTGAGGCCGCAGGTGCTCGCGCGTCCCGGACACGTCAGGTGCCGTCCGTTGACTGATTGCCAGCAATTCGGCCTGCGCCTGTGTTCTGGATGCGCCCCGGCCGAGCCGTCCGAACACCTGGAGACCGGGCCCCTCACCGGGCCCGGCGCCGGCGCGCAGTCGCAGAGGTATCCAGATGTTGTGTGCTGCTGGAAACGCAAAACCCTCGGGCATCACGCCCGCTACCGTTCTTCGCTCGTCGCCCAGTCGAATCGTCTGTCCGACAATCCCCGGATCACCGGCGAATCGCCGCTCCCAGACGTCATGTCCGATGATGACTACCGATGGCGCGCCGGGATCCTCGTCCGCCTCGACCAGCGTTCGGCCCAGCAGCGGCAGCACCCGGGCCATCCGGAAGCCGGACGCGCTCATTGCTGCCACATCCACGGCCTCGGACTGACCATCCGCGGTGATCAGGTTGCGGGGAAACACGCTGACCGCGCTCAGATCCTCGATCGACGTGAGCGCCTCACGCCACGTCGAGAAGTCGGTCGCGCTCGCCAGCACCGGACGATTCCGCGCCGCGTCCCAGTTTCTGAATCCGACGATACGCGAGCCCTGATCGAGCGGAAGGGAGGGATCGACGAACTGTGTCCGGAGCTCGAAGGTTCCCACGGCAGCGGCGACGCCAAATGCCATGGCCGCGCTGCCCACGAGCGTCAGCCACGGGTACCTCGCCAGCATCCGGATGGCGAGCCTCAGATCGAGCGAGAAGCCCCCCAGCCACGCCAACCCGCGGCCGTCGCGCGACGCTTCCTTGTGCTTCGTGATTCCGCCAAATGCTGCCAACACGAGCCTCCGGGCGTTCATCGGGCGCGAGGCCGATCGGGCAATCCCACCTGGTGAGACGCTAACAGCTGATCAATCCTGCCTGAGCGCGGCGACCGGGTCGACGCGTCCCGCGCGCAGCGCGGGAACCAGCGCCGCACATGCGCACGCCGTGACGATGCAGAGCAGGCTTGCGGCGTAGGCGACCGGATCGAAGAGCCGTACGACCGACCCGATCATCTCTGCCCCCGGCGTCGCCAGGAGCGCGGCGCCGAGCGCGGCCGTGAGGCTGCTGCCGAGGATCAGGCCGGCCCCGACGGGTCGCGCCGACTGTAGCAGCACGAGCGCGCCGATGCTCCGACTGGTCGCGCCGAGCGCCATCCGCACCCCCATCTCCCGGGCGCGCTGCTCGACCAGATAGGAGAGCACGCTGAACAGCCCCGACAACGTCAGTAGAAGCGCCAGCGCCCCAAGGAGCAGCGTCAGCCAGAACGCAAGCTCCAGAAGATACGACGCCATGCGCGCGATGAACCGCAGCGTGAGTACCTCGGCCAGACTCGGGTCGATTGCCGTGAGCCGCTCGACGAGCGCCCGGCGCGCGCGCTCGGGATCGCCGTTTACACGCATCGAGAGCGACGTCCCGGCAACATCGGCGTCGATCGGCACGTAGACGACCGGCTCCTTGGAAGGGACGAACCGCAAGCCTGCGACGTCACGGGCGATGCCGACGACGACGAAGGTGCGCGAGAGGAGGGGCGGCTCACCGGGGCGCAACGCCTCGCGACTCGGGTCCGGCTCGAGCCGCAACACCTGCCCAAGCGAGTCGCGATCGGGCCACAGTTGGCGCGCGGCGCTTTCCGACACGACCGCCACCGCGACGCTTGCGCTCCGTTCGGCCGGCGCGAAGCCGCGTCCGCGCAGGATGTCGATGCCGAACACGTTGAAGAATTCCGGCGAGACGAACTTGTACCCGACCGTCGACTTGCCACGCGTATCTTCGGCCGACGCAGCAGTGTCCGAGGTCTTGTCGGCCGCCTTGTCCGCCGTCTTGTCCGCCGTAGCTTGAGCGGAGGCGGAAGCTTTAGCGGAGGCGGATTGCGCCAGGGCGGAACGCCCCGGGCCCAGGGCGCCCGGCCACGACGCCGCGATCGAGGCGACCGACGATTCCCTCCGCAGGGCTTCGAGCACGGGACCGCGCGTCTCTTCGTTCGCGATGCCAACGAGGACGGCATCGGCGGCGCGGATCCCGGGATCGATGCTCGCTGTGGCCAGAGCGCTGCGCAGGAACACCGCAGAGCAGATGAGGAGCAGCGCGGATGCCGTTACTTGAAGGGCGACGAGCACGCTCCGAGCGCGGCCGGGACGCGCATCGCGCACGACCTCACCGCGGACCGCCCGGACGAGCTCGAGGCGGGTGGCCTGAAGCGCGGGCAAGAGCGCGAAGAACATCGTCGATACTACCGCGCCGGCAACCAGGAACAGCGCGACGCGCCAGTCCCCGGGCGGCACCGCGAGGCGAATGTCTCCGATGTCCGGCGGCATGGTAGTCGTCACCGCGTAGACGACGCCTTCGAGCACGAGCCGTGAAACGCCGAAGGCGAGTCCAGCGGACGCGAGCGCCAGCAGCAGGCTTTCGGTGAGCAACTGGCAGATGATGCGGCGGCGCGACGCGCCAATCGCCAGCCGGATACCAATTTCTCGCTGGCGCGCGACGGCGCGCGCGAGCAGCAAGTTGGCGACGTTCGCGCACCCGATGAGCAGGACGAGGCCGAACGCAAAAAAGAGCGGCGTGAACAGCAGCGTAGTCTCTGCCGACAGCGAGGCCGTGCCGGTCTTCGGTTCGAGGACGAGGCTCGCGACAGTCCTCTCAACAGCGCTCGCGCCAGGCCGCTCGACGGCACGTTCACGTCGCGAATCCCACGCGGCGAGCTCTGCGAGCGCCTGGCCGCGCGACAGACCGGGCCTCAGCCGCCCGATGATGCCGATGCCGACGGAGTCTTCGCGTCCTGCATGGGCCCGGCTGAAGGAGCCGACGAGCGAGAGCGGCGCCCAGAAGTCCGGCGCGGCGACGACGAGCCCGCGAAAGCCTTCAGGCATCACGCCGACAACCTGGAACGGGACCCGGTCCACCAGGAGCGTGCGGCCGAGTACGCCGGGATCGCTCGCGAAGTGCCGCGACCAGGCGCGATGGCTGAGGACAATGGCCGGACGGCCGCTGAGGTCGTCGTCCGACGGGGTGAGCGTGCGGCCACGCGCGGCGCTGACGCCGAGGACGTGGAAGAAGTTCCCCGTCACGAGCGAGCCCTCCATCCGCCGGCCTTCGATCCGGGTGTCGACGTCCGTCGTCGCGAAGGCATCGGAGAAGATGTCCGTCTCGCGCCCGAGCGCTTCATACTGCGGGCGCGTGAAGGGCTCGGGTTCCGCGTTGGCCGATCGCTGACGCTCGACCGCGAACAGCTCGTGCGGGTTCCGCACCTCGTCCACGCGAAACAGCGCGCCGTTGAGCAGCGTGAACACGACGGCCACCAGGCCGAGACCGAGCCCCACCGTCGTCACGATCGTCAGGGCCACCAGGGGCGCGCGGCGGAACGAGCGACAGGCGTAGAGGACGTCCCGGATCAGGTTGTCGACGAGCGCCGTGCCGCGCTCGTCGCGGCATTCGTCGGCTGCGACGGTCACCGAACCAAACCGGGCTCGCGCACGCGTCCGAGCCTCGGCAGGGCTGATGCCGTTGGCGATGTGCTTCTGTGTTTCGCGTTCGATATGAAACGCGAGCTCCTCGTCGAGGTCGCGCTCCACCTGGCGAGGAGCGAGCAGCGCCCGCGCCCGCAAGATCAGATCGCGGACGTTGATTGCCTTCATGCCAGCTTCATCACGCGCCCGATGGCGGCGCACATCCGGTCCCATTCGCCGGTTTCGACGGCCAGCTGCCGACGCCCGGAGGGAGTGAGCTGGTAGTACTTGGCTCGGCGCCCGAGCTCTGACACGGCCCATTCGGCTTCGATCCAGCCCTGGTGCTCGAGGCGATGAAGTGCCGGGTAGAGGGAACCCTGATTGACCTGCAGGACTTCGTCTGAGATCAGCTGGATCCGATCCGCGATCGCCCAGCCATGCAGCGGCTGCGTCTGCAGAGTACGCAGGATGAGCATGTCGAGCGTGCCTGGCAGAAGGTCGGGGACGGAGCGGCGCGTCATGGTGTCGTCTATCGACACTAACGCCGATGACGGTCAGCTGTCAAATTGGTGGACGTCGGGAAGCCTACTTCTTCGCCGCGAGCGCGCGAATGTAGTTGATGATGCTCCAGATGTCGTTGTCCGGAATGCGGCCGTCCCAACCCGCCATCATCGTTGGCGGGACGCCCCTCTTGATGGCGGCGTAGATTTCGGCATCGCTCGAGCCGTGGTCCCACAGGTCATCGGTCAGATCCGGCGCCTGCTTTCCGCCTTGCTCCTCGATGATCGAGATGGTGATGCCGGCCTTCACCGCGCCCTGCGCCATATTGCCGTGACAGGCGGCGCAGTTGGTGTCGTACGCTCTCTTCCCGGCGGCGATCGACTCCGGCGTAGACGCCACGGGATTGGTGAGCTTCGCCGCTTCCTGATTCTTGACGTTTACACTGGCGCGCGGACCAGGGCTAACAGGTGTGGCGGCGGTGTATGAAGTTGCCTTGGCGCCGACGACCTTCCTGATCATCCCGTCGCTCTTCGTGAGGATGTAGAGCTCGCCATCGTTGTCCACCGCGAACCGCATGTCGATCCGGCCGCGGCCCGAGACGGCGGCCGCGCCAGGCAGTGCCTCACCCTTGCCGCCGCGCGCCCGGTAGGTGTCTTCCACTATCCGGCGGAGGCCAGCGTCTATCTCGTGCGTCTGCGCCACTGTCGTCGCGTTGCCATCGTCGGCCGCGAGCACGTCGGCAAGATCGGCGTACCACACCCGGCCGGTCGTGATGTCGCCGAACACGAGCTTGCCCCTGAGCGCGGGGACCTTGCTGCCTCGGTAGACGAACCCGCCGGCGATCGCATCGCCGCCGCTCTCTGCCATGTGCGGATACTGAATGACCGGATAGGTCGGCTTGACCGTGCCGCGTACGACGGTGTCCGAGATCTGTATGGGAATCGTGTCGTCCTGCGGTATCGGACCCATTCCGGCCGGGGACATCAGCTGCGTACCTTCGCGCAGTGAATAGCCGTAGTTCGCGCCCTTCCGAATGATGACGACCGTCTCCCACGCGGTGAGCCCGATGTTGAACGCGAAGAGCTTCGGCGTGGAGCCCCGCCGCGGGTCGACGTCCCACACCATCCGGTGCGGGTTGCGGATGCCGTACGCCCAGATCTCCTTTCGCGCCCCCTCGACTGTCGCGAACGGATTGTCTCTGGGGATCCGGTAGCGCCCGTTCTCGCTGACGGTGGTCGTCGCCGTGTGCTCGCCGAGGTCCGGCACGATGCGAAGGATTTTGCCGACGAGCGTGTCGAGCCGCTGCGGGCTCATCCGGCGGATGTCTTTCTGCTCACCCGAGCCGGCGTCGCCTGAGCCAAGGTACATGACGCGCCACTCTGGATCGCCGCGCCGCGCGGTTGGATTGAACGTCATCTCGCCCAGTGGGTGGATGGGCGCCGGCTGTTGCAGGCGCAGCAGCTCCCGCGCCGTGCCCTCGAATGTCGCGTTCGCGGGATTCCGGTCCGTCCACTCGATGAGCACGACCTCTCGCTCGATCCGCGCTACGGCGGGCGTCGAGATTTCCGGGGTTGTCGTGTAGCCCGAAAGGTCCAGGCCGGCGACCGCGCCGGCCCGCGGCGCCACGTCGGCGATCACGGTCGGATCTTCCATATGGAGCGTGTAGAACACGCCGTTGCGCGCGTAGTCGGGATCGAAGCAGAAGTTGATGAGACCGGTGGCGAAATTGCGCTCGAACGTAAGTCTCTGAAACAGACCGGGCCGGCCGCCGACGCCGTTGAAGTCGAGGTAAGTCGTGAACGCCTTCGTCTGCTTGTCGATGATGTAGAGCGGCCCGTTGAGGTCGTTCACGAAGGAACGCCGGCCGCCCGGCTCGTCCCGCATGAAGTTCACCCTGGCCAGCTGTCCCCTCGTGTTCTGCCCAGCGAGCTCACCGGTGATCGGCATCTGCGCGTGATCCGCCAGCTCGAGCGCCAGCCGGGTCGTTGGCTGCGCGACAGGGGTTTGGACGACCGCAAAGGCCAGGGCCAGAATGCACATCGCCTCTATCACTGGCATTTTCTTCCGAGAGCTGCTCATGGAATGCTCCTGATGGCGATGACACTAGCAGGCTATCTCATAAACGTGACGCTCGTTCCAAGTCGCGAGCGAGCGTTGGCGAGCGAGCCACGCGACCGGAGCGCGCCGGCGAAGCGGCGCGCGAGGGCGCGTGTAGGGGAGTCCGAGGGGCGAAGCCCCTCGGAAAAGGCTAGAGACCGGTCATCTTCTCGATGGCTTCCGGGTAGCGAGCCCCATGGACCGTGATCTGTGAAGCGGCCTCTTCTATCTCTCGTAGATCCTCTGCGGTCAGTTCAAGCGTTGCCGCGCCGAGGTTTTCCTCGAGTCGAGCCCGCTTGGTCGTGCCGGGAATCGGCACGATCCAGGACTTCTGGGCCAGCAGCCACGCGAGCGCGATCTGCGCAGGCGTCGCCTTCTTGCGCAGTCCTATCGTGGTGAGCAAATCGACGAGGACCTTGTTCGCTTTCCGGGCCTCTGGCGTAAAGCGCGGCAGCGTGTTGCGGAAGTCCGAGCTATCCAGGGTCGTCTGTTCGTCGATCGCGCCGGTGAGGAAGCCCCTCCCAAGCGGGCTGAAGGGCACGAAGCCGATGCCGAGTTCCTCGAGCGTCGGCAGGACTTCCGCTTCCGGGCCTCTCGTCCACAGCGAGTACTCACTCTGCACCGCCGTGACCGGCTGGACGGCGTGTGCGCGACGAATCGTCTTTACACCGGGCTCGGAAAGACCGAAGTGCTTCACCTTACCTTCCTGAATCAGATTCTTGACCGCACCTGCGACGTCTTCGATGGGGACGCCGGGGTCGACCCGGTGCTGGTAGAAGAGATCGATGGCCTCGACCTTGAGCCGCTTGAGTGAGCCTTCGGCGACCTCCTTGATGCGCTCGGGCCGGCTGTCGAGGCCGATAAACCCGGGCGCCCCGTTCGGATGGAGTTTGAAGCCGAACTTGGTCGCGATCGCTACCTGGTCGCGGATGGGAGAGAGAGCTTCACCGACGAGCTCTTCGTTGTTGAACGGGCCGTAGACTTCGGCGGTGTCGAAGAAGGTCACACCTCTCTCGACTGCTGCTCTCAGCAGGGTGATCATCTCCTGCTTGGTGGCGGCCGGACCGTAGGAAGACGTCATGCCCATGCAGCCGAGCCCGAGCGCCGAGACCTCCAGGCTGCTGTTGCCGAGTTTGCGCCTCTGCATATGATTGCTCCTCATTTACACAAAGCTCGTGAGCCACGCAGCCAGCGTCAACCACGGGCCGGTCGTCATGAGCGCCAGCCTCGCGACGTAGGAACCAATCAACAGCGCCGCTCCAGCGGCGAACACCGGGTTCAAGTGATGGCTCCGGCGCGCGTCCAACCCAAGGCATAGCAATACGAGCACCGTCGGAAAGCCAAAGAACCAGAGCGGCCCGAGCGATTGCAGTGACGCAATCGGTATTCGAGCCAGCGCCGGCGGGACAAAGTTGATCGCTGTCAGCAGCATCAGCCGCTTGTGCGCGGCGGGCCTGCGCCGATAGAGGACCGCGGCGCCGAAGAGGAGCGCGAAGATCAGCAAGTCGAATAGCGGCACGAGCAGGAATGCCAGCGGCGGGATTTCCGGCGGGGCCGAGGCCGACCCGTACTTGGCTGCGCGCAGTGCCGTGGGCAATCCGGTCGCGATGATGAGCGCGCCGAGACCGATCCCAGCGTAGCCCAATTGTTGATGTCGAAGAATCTGCTTCGACGAGATGAAGCGCACCTGCACCACGAACAAGACGACCCATGCCGTCATGACCAGACCGTGCAGGTGCACGAGGCCCGAAGGCAACGGCGGTGTGTCGAAGAGACCCTTGAGGTAGTAGGTGCGGCCGAATCCCACTAATACAATCAGGGGAAAGAGAATCGCTGCCGCCAGGTACAGCCGTCGGTCGAACAGGCGACGATCTAGGTGGCCATCCATCGGAACACTTCTCCAGAACTCACTCATGAACCAGAAAACGGCTGAACACGCCGACGGCAACGGTCACGATGAACACGATGATCCGATGAACACGAAGAAACCCTCTCTCTAGGGATCCATCGTGGACATCGTGTCATCGTGCGCGTCGTGTTGGTAGGTCGTGACACATGTTTGAGACGGCTGCCAGGAGGTGCACATTCTAAACGATGCCGTCCACGGCGTAGCAGCTCCCCGGACGCGACACGCGCTCGAGTTCGCCGCCTTGGGATGGCGCTCGTCGCCACCTCGAGTAGAAGGATGGCGACGGCGTCGAAAAAGCCGTCCTCTGGAACAAGCCGTAGACGTCCTACGTCTAAGGCCGTAGACTGTCTACGGCTATGGCAAAAACACCCGAAGATCCGCGCCTGGAGCTCCTCCAGGGCACACTCGACATGCTCGTTCTCCGGACGCTCCAGTGGGGTCCGCAGCACGGTCACGGCATCGGCCAGGCCATCCGCGCGCAATCGGACGACCTCCTCAAGGTCGAAACCGGCTCGCTCTATCCCGCGCTGCACCGTCTCGAGAAGCGCGGGTGGCTGAAGTCCGAGTGGGGCGTGAGCGAGGCCAACCAGCGGGCGAAGTACTACCGGCTGACCGCGACGGGAAAGGCCCAGCTGTCGCGCGAGAGCGATCGCTGGTCGCAGCTGGTCCGCGCGATCGGCCGCATCATGAACCCGTCGCCGGCGGGCCCGGCGAGCGAGGACTAGCGATGCGGCCCGACGACCACGAACTCGACGCCGAAATCCGCGGCCATCTGGCGCTGAGCGTAAAGGACCGCATCGAGCGCGGCGAGGATCCCGAAGCCGCGCGCCTGGCCGCGCTGAGGGAATTTGGCTACGTCCCGGCCGTCCGCGAGTCGATGCGGCGCGTCTGGTTCAGCCGATGGTTCGACGCGGCCGCGGCACTCGGCCGGGACATGCGCATTGCGCTGCGCTCTCTCGGGCGCGCGAAGGGGCTGGCCGCGACCGTGGTATTGACGCTCGCGCTCGGCATCGGCGCCAACGCCGCGATCTTCAGCGTCGTCCGCGGCGTGCTGCTGCGTCCTCTCGTCAATCGCGACGAAGATCGCCTGATCTACATCCGTCAGAGCGGACCTGGCATCGGCGCGGAGAACATGACGTTCTCGGTGCCTGAGATCGACGACGTCAAGTCGCGTGTCAGCACCATCGGCGCGTTCGGCGACTTCTCGACCGTGGACTTCACGATGATTGGCCTCAGCGAGGAGCCCCGCGTGGTCAAGGCGGGCGTCGTCAGCGGATCATTCTTCGACGTGATGGGCCTTCGCCCGGTGCTCGGCCGTCTGCTGAACGCGCAAGATGATGGTGCCAACGCGGCAGGCGCGGTGGTCCTCACGCACAGGTTCTGGACGACGTCGCTCAACAGCGACCCGACCGTGATCGGCAAGATCGTCCGCCTCGGTCCACGCCCGGCCACAGTGGTCGGTGTCCTCGAGCCATCGGTGCCCTATCCGGCGGACACCGAGATCATCGCCAACGTGGTAACCAGCCCGCATCACCTCGGGGCGACGATGGTCACCAGCCGCACTCACCGGATGACGGAGCTCTTCGGCCGCCTGGCGGCCGGGGCGTCTCTCGACGCGGCGCGCGCCGAGCTGACCGCGGTGCACGCCGCGATCATGCGCGAGCACCCCGAGGCGTACTCGGCGAAGGCCAATGTTCAGCTGAGCATCAAGAAGCTCCGCGATCAGATCGCGGCGCCCGCGCGGACGATCCTGATCGTGCTGCTCGCCGCGGCCGCGGTCGTGTTCGTCATCGCCTGCTCGAATGTCGCGAACCTGATCCTGGCGCGATCGGTGCGCCGGGAAGGGGAGCTGGCAGTGCGGGCCGCGCTCGGGGCTGGCCCCGGAGCCCTCCGGCGCACGTTGCTGGCCGAGAGCCTGGTACTCTGCGGCGCCGGAGCCGTACTGGGCGTAGTGCTGGCGCAGCCGCTCGTCGCGATGGTCAGCCGCTATGCTGCTCGCTTCTCCGTCCGAGCGCTCGAGGTCACGGTCGATCCCAGCGTGCTCTGGATCGCTGCCGGCCTGGCGATGGCCGCGGCCGTGCTGCTCGCGTACGTCCCGCGCCTGCCGTCTTCGCACGGGCCTGCCGGCCTCGGCCTCTCGAGCGGCAGTATTCGCATCACGCCGGGCACCAACCGCCGCCTGCGCGCGTTCGCCACGATGCAGATTGCGTTTTCGTTCGTGCTGCTCGCGGGCGCCGGCATGCTTCTCGCGACGCTCGTCTCCCTGCAGACGGCGCAGACCGGCTACGACATGCGGCAGGTGTTGGCATTCAACATCCCACTACCAGCGACGGGCTTCGCCGATGCGAAAGCGATCACCTTCTATCAGGAGGCGACGCGGCGCATCAGCGAGCTGCCCGGCGTCGAGGGCGTCGCGATGGGGAGCTTCGTGCCCTGGCGCGATGCCGGCAGCCTGGGTCCTGGCTTCCTCTTCACCGTCGAAGGTTACACGCCCGCGGACGGAGAGGAGAATCCGCGCGGGCGGATGCGCATGGTGGCGCCTGGCTTCTTCGCCGTGCTCGGCGTCCCGATTGTCGCTGGCCGCGACTTCACCGACGATGACCGCCGCGGCAGCGAGCCCGTGACGATCGTCAGCGAGAGCGTCGCGCGGCGGCTGTTCGGGGGCGCGACCGGAACGGAGCGAGAGCGAGTGGAGGTCGCCAGGCGGGGTGCAGGGGACCCCGCCGATCCAATAAAGGCCGCGGTGAACCGGCATCTGACGTGGACCGATCCGGTCTTCAGCATCTATGGGAAGCCCGTGCCGACGCGCATCATCGGCGTCGTCGCCGACGTAGACGACGAGAACGTGGTGCCGGGACCGGCACTGACCATCTACCGGGCGGCGTGGCAGATAGGCGTGGCCGGGCGCCTGTTCGTGCGCGCGGCGGGCGATCCGTACGCGCTCGTGCCGGAAGTGACGCGGGTCATCCGCGAGATCTCGCGGGACCAGGCGGTCGAGCGCGCCGCAACACTCGAGGACGTGCGCGCGGAAGTGCTGTCGCCCGACCGGGTGAACGCCTTCGTCATCTCGGGATTCGCCGGCATTGCGCTCCTCATCGCCGTCGTCGGCGTGGCGGGCGTGCTGGCATTCTCGGTCAGCGCGCGCACGCGCGAGTTCGGCGTGCGGCTGGCGATCGGATCCGCGCCGCGCCACCTGCTGGCGGGCGTGCTGCGCGAGGGTGTGGTGATTGCCGCGATCGGGATCGCCGCTGGCGCGGCGGGCGGCTACGTGCTCGCCGGCGTGGCGACAGCATTCTTCTCGACCGTGGAGATGCCGGGAGCGCTGCCCGTCGTGGGCGCTGCCGTCGTACTCATCGCGGCAGCCACCTTGGCGGCATTGATCCCTGCTGCACGCGCGTCGCGGGTCGACGTGCTGCAGGCGCTCCGATCGGAGTAAGTGGAGACATGACGCTCAGAACCAACGCCAGAATCGTGGGCTTCACGTTGGTTCTCTATATCGTGGCCGGCATCCGTCAAGTCCTGTCGAGCCGCGGGCCGGCGAATGACCTGCTCACGACAGTTACGGCGTTCTCGGCCCTGGTGGGCGTCGCTCCAGCGCGGAGGCAGGCGGCGTGACGTTGATACCCCTCCACGTGATGGGTGGAACGATTGCCATCCTGTCGGGATTCGTTGCGCTCTACGCCCTGAAGGGAGGAAAGCTGCACCGGAAGAGCGGGACGATCTTCGTCTACGCCATGCTCGTCATGTCGCTCAGCGGCGCCGTGATAGCCGTGGGGCGCGCGGGGGCGGCAATGAACATCCCTGCGGGTCTGGTGACGGCCTACCTCGTTATCACATCGCTCCTCACCGTGCATCCGCCGTCCGCGCGATCGCGGCGGGTGGAGCGCGGCGCGATGCAGGCGGCGTTCGCGCTCGGACTGGCAAGCATCGTCTCGGCGTTGGTCAGTGCCGGCAGGGGAGACACCGGTTTCGTCTTTCCACTATTGATGTTCAGCGCGCTCGCCCTATCGGCCGCCATGGGCGATCGCCGGATGCTCCGGGCCGGCGGACTCCAAGGTACCGCGAGACTCAAGAGGCACCTGTGGCGCATGTGCGTCGCGCTGTTCATCGCGGCGGCCTCATTTTTTCTGGGACCGGTCAGACGAATTCCGGAACCGCTCCGGATTCCTGCACTGCGCCTGATCCCGCTCTTGGTGCTGGTGACCATGGCGTTTTGGCTGTGGCGCTACCGCCGTAAACCGAGCTCACCGGGCGTCGTCATCGGCGCTCCTGAGGCAATCTGAATGAACACGACCGAACCGACGTCGTACAAACCGCTCCGGCTGTGGCCAGGCATCGCCGCCGCGGTGCTCCTCGGTACTATTCGGCTATGTCATCCCCATCTTCGCCCCCCGATACGCCGGTCTGGCGATGCTCTGGGCGTTCGGGGGCGCGCTCGTCATCATCGTGTGGTGGCTGCTCCTGAGCCGCGCGCGGTGGTATGAGCGCCTGGGCGCGATCGTTCTGATGATCGCCGCCGTGATCCCCGAAAAGTATGTCGTCCATCCGTCGATCGCCGGCGGCGCGATGGGCTACTTGAGCTACATCCTTGCGATCCCGACCCTGTGCGTCGCGCTGGTCGCCTGGGCGGCGGTGAGCCGTCGACTCGCACCCGCGGCTCGAGGCGCCGCGGCGATCGTCGCCGTGGTGCTCGGATGCCTGCCGTGGATTCTGCTCAGGACTGGTGGCATCAACGCCGACGGGAGGTCGGATTTCCACTTGCGGTGGACGAAGACTCCCGAGGAGCTGCTCCTCGCGCAAGCCGTCGACGAACCCCTCGACGCTGCTCGGGTTGGGCCGAAGCCGGCCGCGCCGGCGCCAGCGCCGGTCGTAACGGAGACACCGAAAGAACCGCCTCCAGCGAGGGCCGAGGCGCCTGCCAAAGCCGAAGCGACAAGCAAGACCGAGCCGGTCGCTCCCGCGGCACCGGCGAGGCGTGCGGAATGGCCTGGCTTCCGCGGGCCGGAGCGCGACGGCGTGATTCGCGGCGTGCAGCTCGCGACCGACTGGTCGCAGTCCCCGCCGGTGCAGTTGTGGCGCCGCCCGGTCGGACCCGGCTGGTCGTCGTTCGCCGTGAGCGGCAACCTCTTCTACACACAGGAGCAGCGCGGCGGCGAGGAGGTCGTTTCCTGTTACCGGGTGACCACAGGCGAGCCTGTTTGGCGGCATCGCGATGCCACCAGGTTCTGGGAATCGAACGCAGGCGCCGGTCCCCGCGGAACACCGACGCTCAGCAACGGTCGCGTCTACACATTCGGCGGCACCGGGATCCTCAACGTGCTCGACGCCGTCAGCGGCGCCGTAGTGTGGTCGCGCAACGCGGCGACCGACGTCAACGCCAAGACTCCGATGTGGGGCTTCTCGAGTTCGCCGCTGGTCGTCGGCGACGTCGTCATCGTCGCGGCGGGCGGCAAGCTCGCCGCCTACGACGTCGCGACGGGCGCGCCGCGCTGGACCGGCGGCGGCGGGGGCTTGAGCTACAGCTCGCCGCACCTGGTCACCATCGACGGAGTCGACCAGGTCGTGTTCATGAGCGGGCCGGGCACGACCAGCATCGCGCCGGCTACCGGCAAGGTGCTCTGGGAGTACGCGTGGCCGGGCGGCGCGATCGTCCAGCCGGCGGTGACGGCAGAGGGCGACCTGCTGGTCAACACCATCAGCATGAACGGGGGCCTCGGGCTGCGCCGCATTTCGATCGCGCACCAGTCCGGCGGATGGTCAGCGTCGGAACGCTGGACGTCGAACGGGCTCAAGCCGTACTTCAACGACTTCGTCGTGCACAAGGGACACGCCTACGGGTTCGACGGCAACATCCTGTCGTGCATCGACCTCCAGGACGGCACGCGCAAGTGGAAGGGCGGGCGCTACGGCAACGGCCAGCTCCTGCTGCTGGCGGATCAGGACCTGCTGCTGGTGCTGTCGGAAGAGGGCGATCTCGCGCTCGTCAAGGCGACGACCGATCAGTTCACCGAAGTCGCGCGGTTCCCGGAGGCGCTCGAAGGCAAGACCTGGAACCACCCGGTGGTCGTCCGCGACCTCCTCCTGGTACGCAACGACCACGAGATGGCCGCTTTCCGGCTGCCGCTGTCGGCGAAGTGACGAGATGATTGCGGCGCACGGCATGAGCCGCCGAGCATCCACGCGTCCCTACGGCCAAGAGAGCGAGCCCGCGTCGTCGGATGTTCAGGACGACATGACGCTGTCGGTCATCGCGGAGTCGGCCGCGCGCGTCGATCGTTCGCGCGTGCGGAGCTGTCGGATGGCCTCCTCGACGCGCTCCGCGCGCTCGCGCTCGTTATGGAGGGCGCGTATGGTGTTCTGCGACTGCTGGATTCGAGTACTCGAGCCGCGCCACCTGGTCGGAGACGTAGTCGATCTGGGCCTTTTGAGCGGCCACCAGGTCGAGATTGGCGCCGACGTCCTCGAGCAGGTTCGCGATCATTTCGGTCCTCGACTGCACCTCTTCGACCAGGGCGCGTCGCGATTCGATCGTCGCCAAGCGCCCGTCGGTGTCGCCGAGCGCCTGCACGAGCGCGTCGAGCCGTGTGCTGATCGCTTGCAGATCCTGGCGACGCTCCACGATGGCCTCGACGTCGCGCTTCGCGGCTGCCGCGACCTCGTGCACCTGATCCACCTCCGCCTTTACCGCCGCCACCATCAGCTCGCGGCCGGCGATTGCCTGCATCTTGACGTCGGTGTCGGCGGCGAGCCGCGAAAGGTTCTCGACCTGCCCCTCGAAGGCCGACATCCGCTGCTCGGCGGCCGTCAACGTCGAATGGCGATCCTCGAGCTGCTGCCGCAGCGCGTGCAGCTGCTTCAGCTGCTGTTCGGTCGCGCCAACCCGCGCCGCGGTCTCCTGATGCTCCGCCTGAACGCGCGACAGGTCGGCGAGGAGCTCGTTCTTGAGCACGGTGCCGCGATTCAGGCTCTCGGCAAGGGCCTCGAGATGCGCGGTGCGTTCGGCAATCACGGCGTGGTGATCGCGGCTGGCGGCGACGAGCGCGTCGAGCCGCCGTTCCTGGTCGGCCACATCCGTGTCGCTGCGCTTGAGGCCGTTCATGCGCGTCTCGAGATGCTCAATGTCACTGGCCAGCGTCGCCGCCCATTCCACGAGCGCGGGCACCTTCTCCTGTGCGGTCCGGATGGCCTCCAGCTTCTGGTGCGCGTCGCTGATGTGCGCGCTGATCTCGTCGGTCCGGTTGCGGATGCCCTCCAGATCGGCGCGCCGCACCAGCTGTTCCTCCATGCGCCGCCCGACTTCCGTGTTGAGAGTGTGGAGTCCGTTCAGCCGGCGCTCGACCTTCTCGACGAACTGAAGCTTCTCGCTCGACCTGCCCAGAGTCGCGTCCAGCTCGGCGATGATCTCCCTCGGTACGCTCCGCGGCGCGGTCGGCCTCGTCGATGCCACGGAACTTCTCGAGAACGGCCGCGACCTGATTCTCGATGGCCGGCGCCTCGATGGTGAAGCGCGCGATGTTCGCGGCGGCCGCCTCGAGCGCCGCCCTGTCGGTGGTGAGCTGGCGGCACAGCTCTGCCGCCGTCGCATGCGACGTGTGAATGACCTCGAGCTGGGCTCGCAGCTGCTCGACCTGCTCCCGTCCCGATTCGAGCCCTGCCTGCCGTGCCTCGGCCTCGCGGGCTGTCGCCTCCACGCGCGCAAGACGTTCCGCCAGCGCGTCGACGTCGGCGCGCCGGCGTGAGAGCTGGGCGAGCTCCGTCGAGAGCTGGCGAATGGTCTCTCCGAGCGATTCCGCTTTGCGGTCGAAGGCCGCGGCCGCTTCCTGGCGTCCCAAAACCGTCTCCAGCTGACGTTCCGCAGCGCCGAGAGCTTCCTTTAGATCGGCAATGCGCTGCTCGTGCGCATCGAAGCTCTTCCCTTCGATCGCGAGCCGCTCGAGTTGCGCGCCAACCGCTTGCATCATCTGCGCGCCGTCCTTCTCGATTCTCGCCGTCTCGAGCGTGAAGCAATCGCGTCGCGCCGTCGCGGCGTCGAGTTCGTCCTGGACCTCTTCGGCCAGCTCCTCGGACTGCCGCAGCACAGCCTCGGCTCGCGCGACCTGTCGGTTTCCTTCCTCCAGCCGGCCAATCTGTGCTTCCATCGCCCAGACCATCTCGTTCAGCCGGTTGGCTTCGGCTGCGGCGTGATCGATGGTCTCGCGCTGCGTGTCGAGGGCCTTGGTCTTGACGCTCACGTGCTCGGCCAGTGCATTGAGCGACCTGAGCCGTTCCTCGGTCGTCGTCGCGAGCTGGTGCAGCATCCCCAGCGAGTCGATCTTCGATTCGATCTCCGTCACCGTTCGAGTGACGACGGCGGTGTTGTCCAGCACCTGCTCCGCCGTCTTGCTGATGACAGCCTGCTCGTGCGCCAGTGCCGACGCCTGGCTGCGCAACTGGTCGAGCTCTCGCGCGATCGCCGCGGCCTGGTCGATGGCCCCGCGCAGATCGGCGTGGGAGCGCTGCCACTCCTCGTGCGCCCCGTTCACGAGCTGGCGCTGTACGCCCAGTGCTTCGATGGCGGCCCGAGTCTCACGATACTCGGCCGCGAGCTGCTCCATCGCCTCCCTGTGCTTCTCGAGTTGGCCTCCAGAATCAACCATCAGTGCGGCGGCCTGCTGGGCCTGTTGCACGATGCCCGACATCTCCTCCACCTGCGCGCCGATCGCCTCGAATCCGGTGACTCGTCTGTCGAGGTCCGCGATGCGCGCGGCAATCGCCTCGAGTTGCTCGGATGCGCCAATCGCTTTGTCCCTGACGTGCTCGACCGTGGTCGAGACCTCCGCGAGCTTGCCGCCGCGCCCGTCCAGCTGCTGGAACAGCGCGTCGAGCTCGTCACGCTCGTGGCGAGCGGCGGCCACGATCGCGTTCAGTTCGTCGGTGCGCTTCTTCGCCTTGGTGCCGAGGGACAGCTGCTCGAACATGTGCGTCTCCTTGTCGGCAGCGACGCCCCGACGCGGGATGCGAAATGAGTTGGTTGACGAGGATGACAGAGACCGGCACTGTGGTCCCGGTGCAAATCAAATGCCGAACGACCGACGGCCGGATCCCGCGACGGTGCTCGATGCGCGGCAGACGAGCCTCCGCGACCGATTACAGTTTCGCGTCCGCTCGCTCCAGAGTGTCGCTCACGCACGTGTGCGCGTCTGGTCGCTTCGGCGCTCGGCGTTCATCGGAGAATGCTCGAGGCATGCGGTCGATTGCGGGTAAGCTCAAAGCGAACTGCGCGGCCACGTCAATTCGGCCAGGAAGATCACGTCGAGCAGGCCCTGCGGCGCCGGCTCCTCGACGAGCCCGGTCTGCCTTATGTGCTGGTCGAAACCGATCCCGCCTGGCGCGTGCCGGGCGTCCACCCTAACGCGCGCGCTGCAAAGATGATCGCCGCCGCCATCGTCGCCAGGCTGACACAGCGCTGAAGTTCAGCGCGCTCGGCTTGTCATGGATGCAGTCACTGATCACGTGTGGAGGGTTGACGAGATTGTCGGCTCGCTCGGGTGAACAATGCTGGCAGGGATCCTGATTATCGCCACGGCTGGCCTGTGTGCCTGGCTCGCATCTCGTTTCATGTGGTGGGCCACCAAACGGTCAGCCCTCTGGGCCATGTTTGCAGGCGCACTGCTCGTCATAGCGGTGTTTGCAGGGGCAATCATCATCGCCTGGCTATATACAGCTGCAGCTTACGGCTGGTGAGCCGCAGATCGAAACCGGCGACTCGCGGCTCGCTGCTAGCCGTTGCTAGACCGACCCGTGGGGTTAGCAACCGCCAGCCGCGAGCGGCGAGCAGCGAAAGTCGGTTGCCATCGACGCCAGGAAAGCGTTGACGGTGAAGGGATAACGCGGCTCTATGTCTGCCGCGCGCCGGCCAGGTAGCCCGCGAGGTGCGCGACGATGTCGCGCGCGTCATCTTCGGCGCCGTGGATGAAGGTCGACTTGCGGCGGCGGAGGACCGGCAGCCCGATGGCATACAGTCCCGGCGCATCGACGACCCCGCCGTCGTGCCGCAAGTGGCCCTTGCGATCGACGACGGGCACGTCGAGCCAGCTGTAGTCGGGGCGAAAGCCGGTTGCCCAGAGGATCGAACGGATTTCGCCGCTCCCGAGGTCGAGGCCGAGCCGCGACGACGCTGGCGCGCGGGTCGGTTCGAAGCGCTCCGGAGGATCGAAGTCGGCATCGCGGTGATTGGCGCGCGCCCAATCGTCGAAGGTGTCGAGCAGCCTCTCCATCTTGAGGTCGGCCAGCGCGAACTGGTTGCGAAGTCCGCCAGAGAAGAGTGCCCGGCCATCGCGAACCGACGATAAGCGCCCGACGATCTCGACGCCGGTAACGCTCAGACCGTTCAAATCGAGGGTCGTCCGCTGCGGCGTGCCGACCAGCTGCGGTGAGGGCAGCTTCCGCGCGCGCGTCAGGTCATCGATTTCGTCGTAGCGCTGGTTCCAGACGCCTGAGGCGTCCATCCACCAGAGCACGTCGCGGCCCCGGTAAGTCCTCGGCAGTCGCACGTGCTCGCCAACCGAGAGCGTGACGGGGCGGCCGGAGCGATGGATCTCGTCGGCCAGCTGCACGCCGGTGGCCGACGCGCCGACGACCAGCACACCGCCCGCCGGCAGCTGATCGGGATTGCGGTAGTCGAGCGCCGTCACACACTCGATCGACGACGGAACGGCCTGGCGAACCGCCGGCACGCTCGCCACGTTGCAGGCGCCGCTCGCCAGGATGACGCTGCGGCACCGAAGGTCCCCCCCGTCGGTCGCGACGCGGTAGCCGTCGTCGATTTGCCCGACTGAGGTGACCGTGGTGTGCGTACGCACCGGCGCGTCGGTCACCTCGGCGAAGCGCGAGATGAACGCGACGACCTCGGCCATCGTCATGAAGCCGTCGGGATCCGCGCCTTCATAACGATAGCCGGGCAACCGGCTCTGCCAGTTCGGCGTCAGCAGCCGCAGCGAGTCCCAGCGCTCGCGGCGCCAGGAGTTCGCCACATCCCCGCGCTCGAGGACCACGTGATCGATCGAGCGCTCGCTGAGGCAGCGGCTCGTCGCCAATCCAGCGTGACCGGCGCCGATGACGACGGTGGTGACGTGTTCGATGATGCGCTCGCTTCTTTGGCCGGGGCTCCGCCCCGGACCCCGGCTCGGTCGCTGGCGGGGGCCCCATGCCCCGCGCCGCTCCCTCGCAGGCGCGCCGTGCGCGCCTAGGGCGCGACTTAGACGACTTCGACTGTCACGTTGGTCGGGTTGGTGACGATGTCGAACACCGCCGAGCGCTTCTGCGACTGCGCGACGAGCGCCTCGATGTCCTTCTTCGACGCATCCGCGTCGATGTTGAAGGTGATCTTGATGTCGTCGTAGCCGTTGCGGACGTCGCTGTCGATGCCGAGAATGCCCTGGATATCCATCGACCCTTCGATCTTCGCCTCGACCGACTTCAGCTGGATCCCCCGGTTCTGCGCGACCGAGGCCACGCCAGCCGTCAGGCAGCTCGCGAGACCGACAAGGACGTACTCGACCGGAGTGGCGCCGAGATCCTCGGACGCGAAGATTTCGGGGTGATCGGCCGAGAACGAGAACTCGGTCTTGTGCTGCTGTTCGCCGCCTAACCCGTGGAATCCCTGGACTTTGGTGGCGCTGTGGGTGCCGTTCTGCCATTTGCAGGACGCGCGCCACTTGAACTTGGCGGCCTCCGGCGCGTTCTTCAGCGCTTCCCTCGCGGCCAGGAGTGCCTCGACGTTGACTCCGTTGTTGACGCTCGTGTTAGCCATCAGTTTTGAACCCCCTCGATGACGATGTCAGTGGGCGCGGAAACCGCCGCGCGCAAGATCCCGGATCATACATCGGCACGTCATGGCAGGGCGACCGCGTCGCCGCCGCCCGTCTCGAACCGGCAGAGGTACAATCGCCCTGGATGACCACGCGACCGTCGAAGACCGCCGCCGGTTCAGTTGGCACGGTCGAGACGCAGTTCTTCGATCTCCCCGCGCCGCTCGCGCTCGACTGCGGACGGGAGTTGTACCCGATTCGCATCGCGTACGAGACCTACGGCACGCTGTCGCCAGCGCGCGACAACGTCATCCTGGTCTGCCACGCGCTCAGCGGAGATGCGCACGCGGCCGGCTTCACGGCGGCTCCCGTTGCGGCCAGCACCAGGGACGGCTTTCGCGCTGACGAGCGCGACGCCGGCGCCGGCCGTGGCCTCGGCTGGTGGGACGGCATGATCGGTCCCGGCAAGGCCTTCGACACGGAGCGCTACTTCGTCGTCAGCTCGAATCTCCTCGGAGGATGCCGCGGCACGACTGGCCCGTCGTCGACGAACCCTGCTACCGGCCGGCCCTACGGGTCGGAGTTTCCGGTCATCACGGTGGCGGACATGGTGCGCGTCGAGCGCGCCCTCCTGGATGTCCTGGGCATCCCGCGGCTGGCCGCCGTCGCCGGCGGCTCGCTCGGCGGCATGCAGGCGCTCGAGTGGGCGGTGCAGTACGGCGATCGCGTCGGCGCCATCATTCCCATCGCCAGCACCCACGCGCTCCACCCGCAGGGGGTCGCGTGGAATGCGATCGCGCGAAACGCGATCACGGCCGATCCCGATTGGCAGGGCGGCCACTACTACGGCACCGGACGCGCGCCGAACGCAGGCATGGGCGTTGCCCGTATGGTTGGCCACATCACGTATCTGTCGGCGATGTCGCTCGGCGCCAAGTTTGGACGGCGGCTGCAGTTCGCCGACGACATTCGCTACACGCTCACGGAGCCCGAGTTCGAGGTCGAAAGCTACCTGCGCCATCAGGCGGACGCGTTCGTCAAGCGCTTCGACGCCAACACGTATCTCTATACATCGCGGGCGCTTTCCTATTTCGACCTCGCCCGGCAGTACGGGGGCGGCGATCTCGCGCAGGCGATCCGCACGGTATCCGCCAGGACGCTCCTCATCGCGTTCAGCTCCGACTGGCTCTATCCGCCGTCGGGTTCCGAGGAGCTGGCCGCGGCGCTGCGCTCGGCTGGCAAAGAGGTCGAGCTCCACGTGATCCAAGCCCCGTACGGGCATGATTGCTTTTTGTTGGAGGAAGCTCGCCAGACACCGATGATTCAGGAGTTTCTGGCGGCCAGGAGATGAGTCTCATGGAAGAGTCGCGCAACTTCGGCTTCGATACGCGGCAGGTTCATGCCGGGCAGCGCCCGGACCCGAACACGGGCGCGCGCGCGGTGCCGATCTTTCAAACGACGAGCTACGTGTTCGAGGACCCTGAATCGGCGGCCGCGTACTTCAACCTTCAGGAGTACGGTAACACCTACTCGCGCATCATGAACCCGACGGTGGCCGTCTTCGAGGAGCGCATGGCCAACCTCGAGGGCGGATGCGGCGCGGTCGCGTTCGCGAGCGGGATTGCGGCACAGGCGGCAGCGCTCTTCACGTTGCTCGCGCCGGGCGACCACGTGGTGTCATCGTCGGCGCTCTACGGCGGGACCGTCAACCAGTTCAAGCACCTGCTGCGCAAGATGTCGGTGCAGCTCACCTGGGTCGATCCCGACGACCTGGGCGCCTGGAAGTCGGCCGTCCGTGACAACACCAAGGCGTTCTACGGGGAGACCATCGGCAACCCCGGCGGCAACGTGCTCGACATCGAGGCCGTCGCGGCCGTAGCGCACGAGCACCAGCTCCCGCTGCTCGTGGACAACACCTTCGCGACGCCCTTTCTCTGCCGCCCGATCGAGTGGGGCGCCGACATCGTCCTTCACTCGGCGACGAAGTTCATCGGCGGCCATGGCACGAGCATCGGCGGCGTCGTCGTCGATTCGGGACAGTTCAACTGGTCGAACGGGCGCTATCCGGTCATCGCCGATCCGTCGCCGGCCTATCACGGCCTTCAGTTCCACGAAACGTTCGGCACCTACGGCTACCTGATGAAGCTCCGCGCCGAGAGCCTGCGCGATCTCGGCGCATGCATGAGTCCGTTCAATGCCTTCCTGTTCCTGCAGGGACTCGAGACGCTGTCGCTGCGCATGGCGCGTCACGTCGAGAACGCGGCGGCCGTGGCGGAATTCCTCGAGTCGCACGCGCTCGTCTCGAACGTGACCTACCCTGGCCTCGGCACGAGCCGCTACCAGCCGCTGGTCAGCAAGTATCTGCCCGGGGGCGCGGGAGCGGTGTTCTCCTTCGACTGCCGGGGAGGTCGCGCGGCAGGGCAGGACTTCATTCGCGGCGTGACCCTGTGGTCGCACCTGGCGAATGTCGGCGACTCCAAGAGCCTCATCATCCACCCCGCCAGCACGACGCATCGCCAGCTGAGCGACGACGAGCTCCGCGCCGCCGGTGTCGGCCCTGGGACCATCCGGCTCTCGGTCGGCACCGAATCGGTCGACGACTTGATCTGGGACCTGGAGCAGGGCTTCAGGAAGGTTGCCGCATCGGACACGAGCGAGGTGGCGTCGCGATGACCTTGTCCTTCCTGAGCCGCTATCAGGATCCGTTGACCATTCAACGCGTGATCCACAACGCCAGGACCATCGCGGTCGTCGGCCTGTCGAGAAACGAGCTGCGCGCGAGCTACT
The DNA here is from genome assembly GCA_963839705.1 of uncultured Acidobacteriota bacterium. GTDB lineage: Bacteria > Acidobacteriota > Vicinamibacteria > Vicinamibacterales > 2-12-FULL-66-21 > DATBJJ01. Next base: position 794,417 of record CAWIWL010000012.1, on the reverse strand, counting down.
TCGTCGGCTATTACCTGAAACGCCACGGCTACCGCGTGATTCCGGTGAATCCGCGCGAGTCGGAGATCCTGGGCGAGAAGAGCGTCAAGACGCTCGCCGACGTGCCGGTTCCAGTGGACATCGTCAACGTCTTCCGCGCGCCGGACGCGCTGCCGGGGATCGCGAGGGAGGCCGTAGCGATCGGCGCCGGGAGCCTCTGGTGCCAGTTCACCGTGATCAACGAGGAGGGCGGCCGGATCGCCGAGGCGGGCGGCCTGTCGGTGATCATGGATCGATGCCTCAAGGTCGAGCACGCCCGCTACGTGGGGCGAATGCATTGGCTCGGCTTCAACACGCAGCGCATCACGTCGGTGCGGGGTGGGCTGCAGTAGGGCAGCGTCGCAGTGAAGTTGCTGTTGCTCCTGCCGATTAGAAGCTCTCATAAACGTGACGCTTGTTCCAAGTCGCGAGCGAGCATGGCGAGCGAGCCACGCGAACGGAGCGCGCCGGCGAAGCGGCGCGCGAGAGAGCGTGTAGGGGAGTCCGAGGGGCGAAGCCCCTCGGAACAGATTGGTCAGAGGCGAGAGGAACGCACCATGCGGCGGTGGTTCGGGACGGTCGCGATTCTGGCAAGCGCGGTCGCAGCGTCGACACTCGGCTCAGCCGACTCTTAGAAGCCCATCGCTTCGTCACCGACGTTTCGCCTCGTCAGCGGCAGAGGCTGAGGTGGATCGGCGGTCAAGACCAGACTGTCTCGGCCGTGCCCGACCGCCGAATGCGGCCGTCCCTTGTGACGAGCGCGGCCGATTCGAGCAACGCCGTCGCGACGATGAGCCGGTCCACCGGGTCGCCCGGGAAGGTCGCTGGCAGCCCCGCGGCCTTGACCGCCACGACTGGGGTGAGCGCGAGGAGCTCCACTCGCGGCAACGCGAGCGCGGCATGCATCCACTCGAGCGGCGGCCGGTCCAGGCCGATGCGCCCTCGGGCTGCCAGCGCCGCGACCTCCAGACAGCAGATGGCCGGGACGCCCACACGTCTCGCTCCATCCAGGACGCGGCGAGCGGTCTTTCCCAGTCGAGCCGGTTCACTGACCCACCAGATCCACGCGTGCGTATCGACCACGATCACGGCTCGATGGTCCAGCGGCCGAGGATCGGGCTGATGATGTCGCCATGTGTCTTCGCACTGCCGCGCAGCGGCCGCGACGTGCGAGCCTTGACTGGCACGACCTCGGCAACCGGGCGCCCGCGCTTGGTGACGATGACCGTCTCGCCCGTCTCGGCCACGCGATCGAGCACGGCGAGGCACTCGGCCTTGAACCGTCCAGCGGCCATCAGGCGTTTCTTCGACATGGTCACAATGATATGACCATGATCGGTGCAGGTCAAACTGCCGGCCGGTCACAGTGGACCTACCGCAATCCCTGGAGCAGCACGATGTCGTTGGTGACCGTCGACCGCGAGATCGCCAGCCGTTTGTCGTGCCGCGACCAGGCAAAGGACCCAATCGGACGGTTGTCGGTGAACCGCGTGAGCTGCCGCGCCCGGCCGCCGGCAAGCGACTGCACCCAGATGTTCCCGTCGGTCGCGTAGGCGACGCCGCTGGCGTCCGGCGTCCACGCGAGGGGCGCACGGAATGGCGCGGACCCGATGGGGAGCGGCGCCGCGCATCCGGGAAGGGCGCAGACCACGAGCCTCGCCCGGCTGTCGGTAAACGCCATCGACCGACCGTTTGGCGAGACCGACCCGCCGGCGCCGTCGACGAGCTTCCTGGGCGTGACGTACCTGGTCCTGTCCGCCGTGTCTTAGGGGCGTCTGAGAACGTCCCTCAGTTGCCTCGGAACCCGCTAATGGTTCCTATCGTCCAGTGTTCCTGACGGCTTCCTAGACGATCTTTGTGTGCAGCTGCGTGTCCGTCGCTCTTCTCCATGGTGCGGAGGCGGAGCGGAAAGAGGGCTTCTTCAAGTCCCAGGGGCAGTGCTCCTACTGGGCGAGATCAGAATTCGGGATGTCCGCAACCAGCGCTGGTGCATCCAACTCGCCCGCTCGACGTTGGGTACAGAGTGCCGTCGCGGGGCGCCCGCGGGATAGGACAGGATCCAGACGTGGTAAGGCTGAATCCGCTCCTCGAGACACAGAGGTACGAGCCAACCGCCGCCGGGATGAGCGCGGCGCGACCCTACATCACGACGTTTGACAGCGTCCAGGATCAGGACGGCCTGATGCGGCTCTCGCGCCGCGTGCGACTGCGGGCTGAAGGTTGGCGTCAAATCTGAGCTCGACGTCACATCGACTGGATGCCGTTCGTCATTCACATGACAGTGCGATACAGGAGGTCTGGCTGCGGCTCAGCCCTGACGGATCAGCCGCCGCTCGTCAAACTCGCCGCCAGGCCGCGGGCGACTTCCCGAACTCGCGCTTGAACGCACGACTGAACGCGGCCTCGGACTCATAGCCGACATCCAGGGCGACGTTCGCAATCGACTCCTGACCCTCTCGCAACCGCTCTGCCGCGAGCCGCAGCCGCTGGCGCGCGAGATAGTGCATCGGCGCTTCACCCATCAGGTTCGTGAACCGATCGGCGAACGCGGAGCGCGACGCACCCGATTCGCGGGCGAGCTCCGGCACCGTCCATCGGTGCGCCTTCTGCCCGTGAAGCAGGGTCAGCGCGCGGCCGACGATGGGATCGCGGAGGCCGGCCAGCCAACCGCGATGGGCGCGCGGCAGCGAGGCGCAGTGCTGACGCACCGCTTCGATGAACAACAGCTCGGCAAGCTTCGCGAGAACGAGTGGAGACCCGGCGCGTCCGGCGACAAGCTCCTGTGAGGCGAACCTGAACGAACTCTCGATCCATGCACCCGTCGCTCCTTGATTGACCGTAACGGTCAGTGCCGGTGGCAGGACAGATGCGATCGGCGGATTCGGCATCTTCGTGCCGAGGAACCCGCACAGCATGCGCGTGCGCTCACCCCCTCCGCCGTGCACGATGCGCGCAAGACCTCCGTCCACCGCCGGCTCGATGAGATCGCTGGCGCTGACGGCCCGGCCGCTCTTGCCGTTGCTGAGGCGATGCCGATCGTTTCTTGGCAGCAGGACGATATCGCCCGCCCGCACCTCCGTCGCGGGATGCCCGTCGACTTCGAGCAGACACCGTCCCTCCGTCACGTAGTGATACCCGATGACGTGCGACGGCCTGGGGAGGTAGGCGCTGCAGTCTTCGACGCCGACGCTCGACAAGACGCACCACGGCGAGGTGAACTCGGCGTCCAGGAAGACGCCGCCCGTGAGGTGCATGTCCTGAAGCAAATCGAGCAGTGGGTCCATGTTTCGGGCCGGAGCCGAACGTGGCGGAACGGGCAAGGAATCCGGAGCCCCGGACAGGTCGCCGAACCGAGGCCCCCCGTAGCGTATAACAAAGAACCGGCAGTCCGGGACAGCCGGTCCAGATTCACCAAGGAGGGCATCATGATTGGGACAATGGCCGGCACGGTACAACCCCACAACGAACGGCCGGCGGTCGTGTGGGGGTCGGGGGGGAAGGACTACGACCAGATTAGCAAGGGGATCGCGGATTCCATCGAGCACTGCGTCATGCGGCTGGACCCCCGGCCAGGCGAACGGATCCTCGATCTGTCGACCGGGACGGGCTGGGCGTCGCGGGTCGTCGCGCGGCGCGGGGCCACGGTAACGGGGGTTGATATCGCCAGCGAGCTTCTGGCCACGGCTCGAGCCAAGGCCAGAACGGAGGCGCTGACAATCGACTACCAGCTTGGAGATGCCGAACGCCTGCCCTTCGAAGATGGAGAGTTCGACGCGGTGGTGTCGACCTACGGCGTCATGTTCGCCAGCCGCCCCGAGGTGGCCGCCGGAGAGCTCGCCCGGGTGTGCCGAACGGGGGGCCGGATCGCGCTCACGACCTGGCTGTCGGACAGCACTGTCGTCAAGATGTTCGAAGTCATGAAACGGCACATGCCGGCGCCGCCGATACCCGCTCCGCGTTCACCGTTCGAATGGGGCCGTACCGAACGCATTCAGGAGCTGCTCGGAACCACGTTCGATCTGCGCTTCGAGAAGGGCGTGTCCTACTATCGCGAGCCCAGCGGCGAGGCGGCATGGGAGACGTTCTCGACCGGCTACGGTCCCACGCGATCGCTTGCGACGGCTCTCGACCCGGAGCGCCGCGCCAAGCTGCGTGAGGATTTCATCACCTTCCACGAGGGCTTCCCGACCGAGCTCGGCATCAGCGTTCCGCGCGAGTACTTGTTGACGATCGGCACGCGAATCTGACGCGCTCGGGGCATACTGTAGGGCCGAGGAGCGTGACTGAATGCCAGTCCTGAACGTCGAACACGTCGCGTGCAATGTCGCCGACCCCGCGGCCATGGCCGCGTGGTACGTCGAGCACTTGGGGATGCGAGTCGTCCGCAAGATCTCGACCGCGCCGTACATCCATTTCCTGGCGGACGCGAGCGGCCGCGCGGTCATCGAGATCTACAGCAACGCCGTCGATCCGGTGCCCGACTACGCGGCGATGCACCCGATGCGGTTCCATCTCGCGTTCGCCGCCGGGGATCCGGACGCGGCCAGGGCCGCGCTGGTCGCCGCGGGCGCGACGTTCGTCGAGGAGCAGGCACTGGCGGACGGCTCCCGACTGGTGATGCTGCGCGATCCGTGGGGTCTGCCGCTGCAACTCTGCAAGCGGACGACGCCGCTGCTCGCCGCGCCTTAGGCTCTACTTCGGCTTCCCGTTCTGGATGACGGTGACGAAGTGATTGTCCGTTCCGGTCGTGACGTCATCCATCTGATTACTCAGCCCGATCACGCGCATCTCGCGCGCAGGATCATGGAGCACTGCGTCCCGCTTGCGGACCGGCCGCGGCGGGATCGGATCCTCCATGCGATTGCGGAGCACGACAACGGGTGGGCGGAGGAAGACGCGGCGCCGACCGTCAATCCACGGACCGGCTGCGTTGTCGACTTCGTCAGCGCGCCGCTGAGCGTGCGTCATGGCGTGTGGCCGCGCGCCATCGAGCGGCTCGCGGCCGATCCGTGGGCGGCGGCACTCGTCGCGCAGCACGCCGTCACGGTCTACGACCGTTTTCGATCCGATCGGGATTGGACGTCGTTTTTCGCCACGATGGAGGCAGCGCGCGATGACATGCTGCGCGCGAGCGGACTGCCGTTCGACGATCTCGCGGCGGACTACCCGTTCGTGCGGCTCGCCGACCTGATCTCGCTCACCTTCTGTGTCGGCTGGACCGATCCCCAGCACTTCGGCGATTGGACGGTCGAGCTGCTGGGAACGCGCGTCGCGGTTACTCCTGACCCGTTTGCCGGAACAACGTTTCCGATTGAGATCGACGCACGTGCGATTCGCAACCGGCCGTTTCGATCCGATGCCGAGCTGCGTGAGGTGTTCAGGGACGGGAGCCAGACGACCTTGCGGGGAGAGGTTGCAGGACGCAGGAACCAGAACACTTGATTGGTGACCCCGCTGATCCGTCGACGGCGTTGCGAGCGGAATAGCCGGTCGCCTACCGCCAGACGTATCCGCGCCGCGCGCGGACTTCGACCTTGGCGTCCTTCACGCGCACCTCGAGCGTATGGCTGCCCTGCCGTTCGACGCCGTTCGGCGTGAAGTATAGGACGTAGCTGGTGCGAAATTGCTCGAGGACCCGCCGGAACGTCGACGACAGGTTGTCGCCGGGCGTGATGCCCACGACGAAGCCGCCGGTGTCGCTGGCGATTTGGTCGGCCAGGTTGCCGACCGTCAGGGATCCGGGTTTGGAGGCGCTGCGAAGCAGCGAGGCGGGCTGTTTGCTCGATGCCGAGGCCAGCACCACGGCAACGGTCGGCGTGCTGCGCTTCGCCACGTCGAGCAGTGTTTCGGCTTCGCTGATGCTGCTGCTGTCCTGACCATCGCTGAAGAGCACGACGAGCTGACGCCGGCCAGGCGGCGCCGCCGCCGAGAGCGCAATGGCGAGGCTGTCGAAGACGGCGCTGCTCCCCGCGGCGCCGATCGAGGCCAGAGCCGCGTCGGTGGCCGCCGCTGGATCGGCGAAGTCCACGAGGCGGCGCACGCGCATGTCGAAGGTAATGAGCCGCAGCCGGTCGCGCGTGCCGAGGTCAGCCTTCAGCTGACGCAGCGATCGGCGTAGATCCTCGAGGACTGGTCCTGTGACGCTTGCGCTGACGTCGAGGAGGACGGTGACGTCTATCGGAAGTTTTTCGTAGCTGACGTCGGTAATGCGCTGCGGCACACCGTTGTCGAGAAGCGTGAAGTCGGCTGCGGTCAACCCCACGACCGGCCGTCTCTCGCGCCGGACCGAGGCTTCGACGCTGACGGCGTCGGCGCTCGCCCGAAAAACGGGCGCCGGGTCCTGCGCGGGAGGCGTTGCTTGCTGACCGCCGACGGATTCGGCGGATTCGGCCATCAGCGCCGTTGCGCAGAGGACGACCGCTCCCGTCAGCCGCGGCAGACAGATCATCGCGCCAACTCGCGCAGTTTGTCGAGCATCGCGGGATACGCTCGGAAGTCGCCCAACCAATACGTCCACCAGGGATCGAACTCGCTGTCGGGGGCGGTCTGCGCCGCTTCGGCCAGCGCCGCCGCCTCGTCGCGCTCGCCGCGATTGACGTGGAGCGTCATGAGCGCCACTCGCGCGGACTGCGCGCCCGGCCAGGTCGCGAGCGAGGCTCGAAACGCGGCCACCGCCTCATCGGAACGGCCGAGCGAGCGAAGGATCTGGCCTCGAAAGAGATCGGCGAAATACCGAATTTCCTTGTCCGCTGGCGTCACGCCGTTGAGCAATTGGAGCGCGCGCTCGAAGCTGCCAGTCGCATAGAGGAATCGCGCCGCGCGCACCCGAGCCTCCGGCTCTGTCTCGGGGAACTTCATGGCCTCTTCGTACCGGCCCAGGATTGCCAGCTCCTGTTCGGGAGTAAGCCCTCCACGAAGCCATTGCTGCTCGGACACGAACGCGTGAGCCAGGCGAAGCCTGGGACTGCTGGGACACCGCTGCAGCGCCCGCGGGATGAAGAGCATCGCGCTGTCGGGCATGAAGAGTCCTTCGAGCGCCGCCGACTCGGTGAGGAACCACCAGCACTCGAACGCATCCGCACCGCTTGGCTGCCGCACCCGCGTGTGGTAATCCGCCAGCAGCCGGCCCCCCTCGTCTCGCGCGACGGTGTTGTCGCTGCGAAGTCCGACGAGCGCCAGCTCGAGTGCGAACACGGCCGTGCGCCTGGTGTCGTTGGGCCAGGGGCTGTCCGACAGGCGGAACGCGCGTATCGTGTTCGGCAGATCGTTCGATCGCGCGAGCGGCCGCAGTGCCGCGTCGAAGGTGCCGCGATCGAACGCGTCAGCCAGGGCCTGGACGTCGGCCGGCACCACGCGCGCCGGCGGGGCCGCGCTCGGCGCTGGCGCCATTGGCGCAGTCGGTTCCGGGGCGGGGGGCGATGTCGGCGTCGCAGCCGACGTCACGCCGCGCTTCGGCACCATGACCCATCGCCGGCCACGGATCGTGACGTTCGGTTGGGTGGTCTTCACCGTGATCTCGTGCGTGCGGCCATCGCGGTCCTCGTCGCCGGGCTCGACGCCGAGCAGGTAGTACCGAGGAGAGCTCGGTCCCGATGCGTGCGAGCGCTGACTCGGCGTTGCCGACCTGGACGGTGAACAGCGCGCCTCCCGCGGCGCCGGAAAACTGTCCCAGCCATCGTCCCATGAGAGTGGCGTCGCGACTCCAGTTGATCTGGTTCCTGTCCGCCAGCCTCGTCTCGGCATTGAATCGCTCGCTCAGGCTCGACTCGATGTACAAGGTGTAGATGGTCGTGTTCGCGAGCGCGGCTTCCTTTCCCACTTGAATGCCGAGCTCGCCGAGATCGGGACGGCCGCCCGGCGTGTCGCTCGCGATCATGCCGCCGCTGACGAGGAGCAGTGTCTTTCGGCCGAGGAAGGCTCCCATCTGCCCAACGAGCGTTCGCAGCATGCCGAGGCTCGCGGTGGACTGCCCCTCGTAGTAGAGAGCAGTGCCAGTCACGTCGGTGATGAACCGCTGCCTGCAGAAGGCATCCGGCGGGTCGGCCCCGCACTCCCTCGCGACGACGGCGTCGAACGTTGGCCCGCCACCCCGGACCAGGTCGCGCGTGATGTCGACGATCTCCGACGGCCGCACGTGGAACGCCGTCGTCTCGGCGAGGTCGCGCTGTCCGACGACTGTCTCGAGCGCGGTCAGGACCGCGGCATGGTCGCGTGTGGGATCGAGCTTGGCGCCGTTCGGGTAGGCGAAGAGACCCACGAAATCTTCGGGCGACAGTTTTCGGACAAACTCTTTTACCGACTGGATGACGCCGCGCGACTGCGTCGCGTCGAAGCTGATGCAGTCGACCGCCAGCATGATCACGCGGCCGGAGGTCGGTGAGGTCGCGCCGCTCGACCCAATCGTCCGCTCGACTCCTCCAGGCGAGTCACTGCCGATGCGCTCGGCCGTCACCACCCGCCGCCGCCGGCCGTTGATCGTGACGGAGAATTTTTCCGGCCCGAGATCCGGAACCGGCCGCCCAGTCTTGTCGATGACCTGGACGTCCACTGCCACGACGTCTATGGAGACCCGGATTGGCCCCGGCCTGTCCTGGCCCGGGCCGGTAGGATTGGCAGGCGAGCTCGCCTGGGCGGCGATCGTCGTCGCATAGCCCAGCAGCGCCGCGGTGAGAATTATCAGCCGTCGAGCCATCTGTATATGCCGCTCGTGGCAGTCGGGTCAACTAAGTTACCACAACGCCTGCATTTGCGGCCCGCCGCACCGCCAGCCACTTACAGTCGTCGTCCGGCCGGGCGGAAGCCACGATAATGACTGCGAGCGGCTGCCGGATATCTTTCACCAAGCGTATCCGTGTCCAGCGAGACAACTACATGACTGACAAGACGACGAAAAAGAAAGAAGCGCGCACAGACGAGGGGGTTCGGTCGGTCCTGCTGGCGCTCGAAAAGTTGAGCACCGCACGCGATCTCGCCAATCTGACTCGATTCGGGATCACGGCGGCCAGGCCGTTCGGCGTGTCGATGGCCAACTTGAAGGTACTGGCGAAGCGGCTCGGGCCGAACCACGATCTCGCCGCCGAGCTCTGGGACACCGGCCGCTACGAGGCGCGCATGCTGGCGACACTCGTCGACGAGCCGGCCCGCGTCACGCCCGCCCAGATGGAACGCTGGTGCCGCGACTTCGACAACTGGGGCATCTGCGACACCGCGTGCTTCGTCCTCTTCGATCGCACGCCGCACGCGTGGGACAAGGTCACCGAGTGGTCCGGCAGGCGCCGCGAGTTCGAAAAGCGAGCGGCCTTTGCCCTCCTCGCGTGCCTCGCGCTCCACGACAAGGCCGCCGCCGACGGACCGTTCCTCGAGGGCCTGCGCCTGATCGAGCAGGCCGCTGCCGACGACCGGAACTTCGTGAAGAAAGGTGTGAGTTGGGCGATTCGCCTGATCGGGCGGCGTAACCTCGCGCTCAACGCCGCCGCAGTCGCGGCGGCCCGGCGACTGTCGGTTTCCGACGATGCCGCGGCGCGTTGGGTGGGGAAGGGCGCTCTCAAGGAGCTGACGAGTCCGGCGGTGAAGGGCAGTCTCAGCCGTCGTCGAGGCAGCAGCCGCGCGAAAACTGTCGTGGCGCGTAAAGGATCGGCACGTCGAAAGAAAGGTGGCGCCGAATGACCGTATTTGTCGCCCTGCTCCGCGCAGTCAACGTCGGCGGCACGGGGATGCTGCCGATGAAGGATCTGGCTGGCTTGTGCACGAAGCTTGGCCTCGAGCACGTTCGCACCTATATCCAGAGCGGGAACGTCGTGTTCACGAGCCGGCTGTCCAGGAATCGGGTGCGGGAGTCGCTGGAGCGGGCGCTAGCGGCGCACATGGGAAAGAAGATCGACGTCATCCTTCGTGACGCGAGCGAGCTGCGCCAGGTTCTCGAGGCCAATCCGTTTCCTGATGCCCACCCATCCCGGGTCGCCGTGGCGTTCTGTTCCGTGCCCGTCCAGAAAAAGCTCTTCGACGCGGTCGTCATCCCGGCGAACGAGCAGATCGTCGCCGGCGATCAGGAGGTCTACGTTCACTATCCGGATGGCATGGGCCGATCGAAACTGAAGTTTCCGAAGTTCGGCGGCTTTGCCACGGTGCGCAACATCAACACTGTGGCGAAGCTGGTGGCCATGGCCGACGAGGCAGCACCGCGACGGCGGTGATTACTGCCTGACTCGAGCCGCGGACTCCTCGTCGGCGGGAAAGAACGTTTCGATCCGGAGCTCCTGGAGGGTCACGTCCCGCGGCGTACCGAGCGTCATAATTGTGCTGAACAGGCGAAGCTCGAACGCGCCCCGCTTGATGTGGACGGGCAGAAGCAGATCGGCCGGACCGAGAGGCGCGGACTGATGCGGTGGCGCCGCACCCGCGTAGCCGCGCAGTTCGGCCAGCAGCTCGCTCGCCACGCTGTCGTCGCGCACCTCACCGAGTTCCCGCTCGGCTCGGCCGAGGAGGTGGCGCGACACTTCGTCCCAGTTGACGATCGACGCGCGCAAACCGAGGGGATGAAACGTCATCCGCAGCAGGTTCGGCGTCTCCGTGAGGAGCGACGCGTCGATCAATCCCGTCAGCATCCGCGTCGCGGCGGCATTCCCCATCACCAGGTTCGAATAGCGGTCGAGCACGACGGCCCCGTAGGGCTCGTGACGATCGAGGATGAACTGCAGCAGGCTGCGCATATGGCGCATCTCGTCGGCGGCGAGCGGTGTCTGCCGGTACACGTGCGCGTAGCCGCCCGCTTCGAGCAGCCGGTTACGATCGCGCAGCGGCACATCGAGAGTCTCCGCCAGGACAAGGAGCGCCTGCCGGCTTGGCGTTGTCCGTCCCGTTTCGATGAAGCTGACGTGCCGCGCCGAAAACCCCGACCGCATCGCAAGGTCGAGCTGGCTGAGACCGCGGGCCGCCCGCCACTCACGGAGCAGGTCTCCCACAGGACCGCCAGCCGGCCGTTCTCGCCTGATTGTCGAGGGCTGCATGACGTCATGCTACTCGTGCCGGCAGCGCGGACGCCATTACCTCCCGGGTAATTGTGGCGCCTCGCCGTCCGGCGCGATGCTGGTCGCAGACGATTTCAAAGGAGTCCGACCATGACGCCACATCGCATTCTCCAGTTCAACGCCCTCTCCACCGCAGCCTGCGCCGCAGCAATGTTATTGACGCGCGGGACGCTCTATCAGCACTTCGGATTGGTGACGCCGGTCCTGCTCGACGTGCTGGCGGTGGGTCTTCTCGCCTACGCGGTCGCGCTCGTGGCAGCAGCCCGGCAGCAGACGCTCGAACGGCCGACGTTACTGGCATTCACGATCGGGGACGCGCTCTGGGTTGTCGGCAGCGCAGTTGTGCTGGTGCTTTTCTGGAACCAGTTCACACCCGTTGCACGAGTGCTCGTCATAGCGGTGGCACTCGCCGTGGATGTGTTCGCGATGCTCCAGTACCGCGCTGCGGGGATGGTCAACGGCCGATCAGTCCGGATGGCCTGACCTGGCGGTCCTGCAGGGACCGTCAGGGTTCCTCCAGATTACGTCACCGTTCGAGATCGCCGGATCACGGGCTCGACAAGGTATCCTGAGCGTTCGGTCAGTCGAGCCAGCAATGATACGCGTCGCATCAGAGAGCGATCTCCCGGCGATTGTCGAGATCTACAACCAGGCGGTCGAGCAGCGCTTCGCGACTGCCGATCTGCGTCCCGTGACCGTCGACCAGCGGCGCGCGTGGTTCGACGATCATGATCCGTCGTCGTATCCAATCTACGTCTTCGAACAGGATCAGGCGGTGCTCGGCTGGTGCTCGTTCAGCTCGTATCGATCCGGGCGTGAGGCCGTTCGCGGCACGGCCGAAATCTCCTACTACGTCGGCCTCGAGTCACAGGGGCAAGGCGTGGGCTCGGCGCTCGTCGCGCACGCAGTACGGGAGGCGCCCCGCCTCGGCAAGCGCGTGCTGTTTGGCATCCTCCTCGAGAGGAATCACGCGAGCATTCGACTCATGGAAAAGTGTGGCTTCGAGCTGTGGGGCAAGCTGCCGGATGTCGCGATAATCGACGGAGAGCTCGTCAGCCACTTGTACTACGGACGCAGAGTGTAACGGACGTGGCCAACCCGATGAGCGTTTCCGAAAGCTACAAGCGCTTCGTTCTCGACCAGTTCGAGGAGCTCGGCGACGTGACGCCCCGGTCGATGTTCGGCGGTGTCGGCCTCTACCACCGGGACGTGTTCTTCGGGATCGTGGCTGGCGACGTGCTCTACCTGAAGGTGGATGACGCCACGCGCGGCGACTACGAGCGCGCCGGCATGGGTCCATTCAAGCCGTATCCCGACCGCGGCGGGACGATGCAGTACTACGCGGTGCCGCTCGACGTGCTCGAGAGCGCCGCGGCGCTGGCCGCGTGGGCCAGGCGTGCGATTGACGTGGCGAAACGGGCGGCACGTTGAACGCGTGCCGCAAGAAAACGCAGGTCGAGCGTGTCAAACGATTTCAATCACGATGGACACGATGGCACGATGGACACGATGAGTTCGGGGACGATTCTTCTGCCATCTTCCGTTTCGTTTGCAGTCAAGCAATGTGTTGGTGTGAATTCTACGGATTAGGGCCATCGTGCCCATCGTCTCATCGTGTCCATCGTGATTGAGATCGTTGGCAGTGAAATGAGCTGTAGTAGTGTCTCCGACCCCAGGTAATCGCGTCACGCATCGACGCCCGTCGCCACCGGGAGCTTGGCGGCTTCCCACGCGGTGATGCCGCCGGCAATCTCGCTGACCCTCGTGAGTCCGTGGTGCTGCAGGAGACTCGCGGCGATCGACGAGCGATAGCCGCCCGCGCAGTACACGAGCAGGGGCCGGTCGGTCGGAAGCTCCGCCAGTCGCTCGACCAGGTGGTTGAGCGGGATGCCGAGGCTCCGCTCGAGGCGCTTCTCCTCGCGCTCGCGCGGGGTGCGGATGTCGACCACCAGCGGAGTCGTGCCGCGTTCTCCGCCCGCCGCGCGCTCCGCGGCCACTTGCGCGCTGAGGCGCTCGGTGTGCACCGTCAAATCGGGCCGCGATTCGAGGCTCGCCAGACCGTTCTCGAGGTAGCCGGCTACGTGGTCGAAGCCGATCCGTCCCAGCCGCGTCGCCGCCTCGTGCTCACGTCCCGGGTCAGCGATGATCACGATGGGTGTGTCGCGGCTCAACACCGTGCCCGCCCACGTGGCGAACTGGCCGCCGAGGCCGATGTTGATGCTCCCGGCGAGATGCGCCGAGGCGAACTCTCCGGGTTCGCGCACGTCGAGAATCTGAGCGCCGACGGACTGCAGCGCCAGCAGATGATCGAGATTCATCGGGTTGGCCTGGCGCGCGAGTGTTTCGTCGAGCGTCGGCCGTTCCTTGCTGTTCAGCACTGCGTCGTACGTGAAATACGGCGGCGCGTCGGGCTGGTCGGTGGTCACGAGTTCGACAAACGCCGCCTTGCTCATCGGCTGCAGCGCGTAGTTCGAACGGCGCTGCTCGCCGATGGTCGAGAACGTCTCCAAACTGAGCGCCTTGCCGCATAGCGAGCCGGCACCGTGGGCGGGGTAGACGAGGCTTGAGTCGGGCAGAGCGAGGAGCTTGGTCCGCAGCGACTCGTAGAGCAGGCCGCCGAGGTCGCTGGCCGACCAGCCGAGCGCCACGCGCAAATCCGGCCGCCCGACGTCGCCGACAAAGAGCGTATCGCCGGTCAGAACGGCGTAGGGTTCGGTGGCGCTGCGATCGAGATCGTGGACGAGGATGGAAATTGATTCGGCCGTGTGGCCCGGCGTCTCGAGCGCGGTCAGGCGGACCTTGCCGAACGCGATCACGTCGCCGTCGTGGAGCGGCGTGAACCGGTACTCGGCCTTCGCAGCCGCACCCAGATAAATGGTGGCGCCAGTCCGGTCGCGCAACTCGAGGTGACCGGCAACGAAGTCGGCGTGAAAGTGCGTGAGGAAGACGTGTGCGATGCGCAGGCCGTGTTCCTCGGCATACGCGACGTACTGGTCGACGTCCCGCTGCGGGTCGACGATGGCCGCGGTGTGCGTCTCGTCGTCGCCGATGAGATACGAGGCGTGCGCGAGGCAATTCAGGTAGAACTGTCGCAGGACCATCTGCTGATCCTAAACCATCGCACTGTCTGCCGTTGCCCTCGACGGACTTTGACTCTCTGGTATGATGCGCCGCGACGCAAATCGTCACGAGGGCTGACCGATGGCACGTCAGGAGATTCGGAGCTACGACTACGTCAATCACCCCTACGCCAGGGTGCGTGAGGCGCTCGTCGCCGATCCGGCCGGCATCTTCCGCGCGGCCACGCGGGCGGCGGCGGCCCGCGCGCGATCGGTAGCGGCCGAGCTGCGCGTGACGATCGCCGGCGTTGACGTTGCCGCCGAGATCGTCTTCACCATCGGCACGATCGAAGACGAGGCTGCTGGACCACGCGGCGCACCGCTCACCCGCATCCCGGTGTCGTGGGAGGCCGCCAGGAATCCCAAGTTCTTTCCGCTCATGAGTTCGGTGCTGACGATCTATCCCCTGACCGCGACCGAAACCCAGCTGGACTTCCTCGGACGCTACGACCCGCCGCTTGGCGTCGTCGGCGACGCGATGGACGCGCTCGTCGGGCACCGGATCGCCGAGGCCTCGGTCCATCGCTTCATCACCGACGTTGCTCAGTATCTGCGCGGGCACCTCGACAAGGGCTGAGGGTGGGCTGCCGCCGTCTACTCGCCTGAAGACGGCTCGCTCGCGCGAGACGACGACGCCGTTCGCGTGACAGATGTCTCGGACGACCGCACGCTGCTCATGCTCGCATCGTCCGTGTTTCGCGCGCGGTTCAAGAAGCACTGGCCTGTAGATGTCGAGGAGGAGTGGTAACGAGTGTCCCGGATCCGAAGTTCGTTGCCAGAGTCCCGGGCGCGGCGCCCATCGCGAGGCGCGACGAGCGAGCATATGGCGTATATGTGAGCGAGGAGCAACGACGCGAGGCGGGATGCCCCGCCCGGGGATTTGTGGTGACGAACTTCGGATTCGGGACAAGTCTTTTCCGAGGGGCTTCGCCCCTCGGACTCCCCTACACACTCTCTCGCGCGCCGCTTCGCCGGCGCGCTCCGTTCGCGTGGCTCGCTCGCCAAGCTCGCTCGCGACTTGGAACGAGCGTCACGTTTATGAGATAGCTTCTGACTAGGGACGCGATATCAGTTGATGGCAGCGGTCGAGCGCGACGAGTCCCATGTCCGTGACGAGTACGCGAACAGGCAGGCGATCACCGCGGCCATGGCGGCAGCGGCGCCGAATGCCGTGCTGTAACCGGCCCTCGCCACGATCAAGCCGGCGCAGATCGGGCCCAGTGCGTCACCCACGTCGAAGATCGTGCCGAAGAGTCCGTGTGCCGCTCCGTATCGCGTGTCGCGTGTCAAGTCGGTGATGTAGGCGCTCGTCGCAGACGTCGTCAGCGCGAGGCCAACGCCGTAGATCCCGGTAACGGCCGCCAACCCTCCGAACGTTTCCGTCCAGGTAATAGCGACCATGCAGCCAGCACATGTCGCGAGTCCCGCGACGATCAGCGGCCGTCTGCCGATGCGATCGGACAGCGCTCCGAGGAGCGGGCGTGCGGCGAGCGTGGCGGCGGTCTGCACGCCAAAGAGCCAGCCGATCGCTGGCGGCGCGAAGTGAAGAACCTCGTGCGCGTATAACGGCAGGAACGCGGTCAGCGTGCCGTTGATGAAGAATTGACCGGCTTGTGCCAGGCTCGTCACGAGCACCGGTGTGTCGGACATTACAGCGAGAGCACCTTCGCGTAGACGGTGCCACACCTTGATCCTGTTGTCCGGCGTCGGAGCCCGTGGCCATCCCGCAACGAGAACGAGGGCCAGTCCGCCAAGGACGCCGCTGGCGATGAAGGCCCGGGAGAAGTCGGCGCCAACGACGAGGGTGGCTGCCAGAACGGGACCGAGGGCCTGACCCGAGCCTTGGACAGCGGCGTACATGCTTAGCCATCGGCCGCGCTGCAGAACGGGCGCGAGGTCAGACACGGTGGCCGAGACCACCGGGCTGAAGAGTGCCGTCGCGCTGCCGTGAACCGCGCGGACGACGACGAGCGCGGCGAGTCCGCTGACGGCCAGATAGGTGAAGGGCAGGGTGGCAAAGACCACCGCTCCCGCGAGCAGCACCGTGCCCCGGCCGAGGACATCCGACAACGCACCCGCCGGGAATTTGAGGACAACACCCGTCAGCGTCGATGCCGCCATGACGAAACCGACGGTCGTGGGCGACGCACCCAACTCGCGCGCGAACAGTGGCAGTACCGGGGAGCGGCACATCGCGTAGCTGCAGTACGCGAGCGCGCCCACGGCCGACAGCCGCGCGAGTCGCGAGGCGTGGTCACGCCCCACGGGCCCGTTTCCGTCGTCCTGCACTTCGCGACGAGCGCGTCGGTGGCGGCGAGGACGACGCGATCTGGCCCTGATAGAGCGCCTCGAAGAGCGCGATGCCGTGATCGAGGAGCGCCTCGTCGCGGTGATGGAGTTGCCGCAGTCCCTCGACGAGCGCACCGAGGAGCGCGGCTTCTGGCCGTCCGAAGCGCGCGTCCTTCAGATCGAGATCGTGCACGAGCTCGGCAATGTCGCGCAGCCTGGCGTCGTTCATGCCGAACCGCGCGCAGAGGACCTCGAACGTGCAGCGGTCACCCTCGTGGGTGAAGTCCCCCTCGAACATGTCGAACGTGACGGTGTCAGGCTCACGCGGGCCGTCGGGCGTCGCGAACGCGAAGGCCGCCTGCGGGTCGATGAAGCGGCGAATCAGCCAGGCGGACGCCATGCGATCGATGCCCGGACGCTGACGCGTGAGCCAGCGGCGCTGCCGGAATGCGGCGGGATCGAGGGTGCCGCTGCTGCCAGTGGCAGGACCCGACGTCCGCGACTCGGCGGACAAGGCCTCGAGTCTGTCCACCGCCGCGCGTGCGGTATCCCGGCCGCGCGCAGAGAAAAAGTCGAGCGCCTCAATTTCTGCCAGGCGCTCGCGCCACAGGCGAAGCGGCTTCGTCAGGGCTCGCGGATCCGGCCGGCGTCGCGCGCCGGCCGCGCGCACGATCTTCTCCACTGCCCGCACGAGTGCCCGGTAGTCCTCGTCGCGGTCGCGGCGGAACGTTTCGCGCAGGTCGTCGCTCGAAAGGGTGTCGATCGTCGACGCCTGAAAGACCGTGGCCTGGCCGCCGCCGGCGACGATCTCGGCCCGCACCCACTCGAAGTCCTCGCGAGTGTCGGGGCGATTGGGGAGCGCGTACACCGAGCTTTTGACCGCAACCGCACCCAGTTGCTGCATGCGGCGCCAGGTCCTGACGCGCACGCTCACCGGCCTGGTGGGGAGCTGGTGTACGAGGAGCAGCCACGGTTCCGGGTGTGCG
This sequence comes from uncultured Acidobacteriota bacterium, assembly GCA_963839705.1. Lineage (GTDB taxonomy): Bacteria > Acidobacteriota > Vicinamibacteria > Vicinamibacterales > 2-12-FULL-66-21 > DATBJJ01. The sequence goes on along the minus strand of CAWIWL010000012.1, from coordinate 776,978 downwards.
GCGATCGCGGCAGGTTCGGAGCGCGTCGCCGCGGAGGTCTTATCGTGATGTATCATACAACTACATGATATGTAACAACTGTTTCCACGATCAGTCAAGGGATGGGAGGGGCGCGCAAATGATGATGCCCGTTGCGTTGGTCGCGTTGCTGACGGTTGGCGCCCAGACGCCGCCTTCGGCTGCACGCGTCGTGTTCGTCTGCGAGCACGGGGCGGCGAGGAGTCTGATTGCGGCTGCCTATTTCAACAAGCTCGCGGCGGAGCGCGGGCTCGCGGAGCGAGCGACCTTCAGGGGCGTGTCGCCCGGGGACGATCTCTCGGCGGTCGCGGTGGCTGGACTGCGCGCCGACGGCGTGGCCATTCCGCCTGGGAAACCCGCCGCGATCACCTCAGAGGATGTTGCGCGGGCGGACTATCTGTTCACGATCGGATGCACGTTGCCGAAGGCGGCGTCGTCGTCTGGCAAAGCGCAAGACTGGAGCGACGTACCTGGCGACCGGGGTTACGCACCGATGCGCGACGCCATCGTCGCGCACGTCCGGGCGTTGCTCGACGAGATTCAGCGGCGGAAACTACCGGCCGCCTAGTTTCTGCTTGAGTTCCTCGAACCAGTTGAGGATGACGGTGAGGCGGGGCACGCCGGGTTCTGCGTGCAACATCACGAATGCGCCGTCCGCCGTGACGTCGTAGTTGGCCGTCGTCACATATGCTCCGCTGGTGAATGGCTGATCGAAGAGCTGCTTGGGCGACGACAGGTGAACTTCCGGGCCAGAGAGATCGACCGCGACCGACATCATGCGGTTGCCGTCTCGATAGAACACTTCACGACCCGTGCGGCTCCAGCGGGCCTGAGTCCCGCCTCGGGTCGACACCGTCCACTTGCGATCCATGGCCGGATACGGCGCCAGATAGATCTGTGACTGACCCGAGTCGGTCGAGGCATACACCAGCCATCGACCATCGGGTGAGAAGTCGGCGCCGCCGTCGTAGCCCGCTGTCTGCACAAGCGGCCGCGCCGGCCAGGCACCCCTCAACGATAGCGCGAACACGTCTCCGCCGCTGGCCACGGTCGTTCGCAGCAACACGAGAGTGTCGCCGTCAGGTGAGAGCGCGGTTGGTATGTCTCCGGTGAGGCCCCCCGGGACGCGCTCCGCCCGTCCCGAACCGCCGGCATCCACCCACCACAGTTCGTCGAACAACCGGTACACGACGCGCCGGCCGTCGCGGAGCCAGATGGGAAAGCCCATGCCGGGCAGGTGGCCCGGCGTCAGCGGTGTGCGCGCGTCGCGCGACAGATCGTGCAGCCACAGCGAGTCTGCGGCGTGCTCGAGCACGACGCGCGTGCCGTCGGGTGAGACGCGAGGATGCGTATACGGGCGTGCGGCCTCCGTGAGCCGCTGCTCGGTGCCGTCCCGCGCCACTCGTACCAGGTTCGCCAACCCTGTCTGCGCGGGTGCATAGACGAGCGTGCCGTTCGCGGAGAGGGCCATCAGGGGGCTGCCGCCGGACAACCGGATCACGCCCGGCGCGAAGATCATGACGCCCTCGCCCGTGAGTCGCGCACCGCGCACGTCGAACGGCGCCGCCAGCACCGCGCCGTCGCGATGAAACAGGAGATGCCCCGTGGACGCGTAGACTGGCGCCGAGGCTTGGTCCACGACGAGCCTGCGTGCACCGTCGGCGGGGTTCACGGCTTCGATGCGTGCGCCGTCGCCGTGGCCGTTCCAGCTCGTGAACAGGACGATGCCGGACGGCAGAACGGTTCCCGGCGTGTGCGCGACCTCGCCTCGCGACGCGTCGAGTGTCGTCAGACGCGTGGGTGTACCGCCGGCCGCCGGAAGGCGCCAGAGCCCTTGTCGCGCGAAGACGAGGAATCCGTCGCTTCCCCACACGGGCGCATTCGTGCCCAGGGACGCGCCGATGTCGGTGATGAGCCCGTCACCAAGCGACAGCCGCTTCAGCGTGCGGTCGCGCGCGAGGAGACCGAGCGATCCGCCGTCCGGCCCGAAGAAGCCGGCAACCGCCGACTCCGTTCCGCGGAGCTTCACCGAGGTCGTCGCGTCGAACGCACGCACGAAGAGATGGCGTGCGCCGCCACCGACGGCCACGTACGCCACCTTCGAGCCGTCCGGCGCGATCGTCAATTGCGAACCGGCAACCGAGAACAGTTCGAAGTCCTCGGGCAGCAGCAGGTCCAGGTGAACGGCTGTCCGATCGGACGGCGAGGTCCCGGTCGCCGGGCGGACGCTCCAGCCAAGCGCGGTGCCGGCCAGAACCGCCACGACTGCCGCGGCGGGCATCACCCATCTCGCTCGCGCGGTCCCTGGCGGCATCGCTACGGGTGTGGCGCTGCCATCTTCGAGTTGCAGCCGTGCGTCACCGATGTCGCGCAGTCGACGCGCGGGATCCTTACGAAGACACCGTTCGACGACATTGCGGACATGCGGCGGCGTCTGCGCCGCGACTGCCGTCCAGTCGGGCTCGCGTTCGAGCACCCTGGCGATCGTGTCGCTCATCCCTTCGCCCGGGAACGCGCGCCGGCCCGTCAACATCTCGTACAAGACGCAACCAAAGGCCCAGATATCGGCTCGCTTGTCGGCCGGTTTGCCTTTCGCCTGCTCCGGTGCCATGTACGCCGCCGTGCCGATGATGAGGCCCATCTCCGTCGCGGCCCCGCCGTGAGCTCCACCCAGTTGCCCCGTAAAAGTCGGCGACTGCAGGGCGTCCGCCGCTGTCCACACCGGGTCCAGCCCCTTCGCGAGGCCGAAATCGAGCACCTTCACCGTGCCGTCCGGCCGGACCTTGACGTTCGCGGGCTTGAGATCGCGGTGAATGATCCCCCGCTCATGCGCGGCTTCGAGTGCCTCGGCGATCTGCCGCGCGATCCGCAGCGCGTCGTCGAGCGGCATCGGACCGTTGGCGATGAGCTGCGCCAGGTCGTCGCCTTCGACGAGCTCCATGACGAGCGCTCGCACTCCGGGAGCTGGCCCCCGACGCCCGGCTCCTGCCGTCGCCGCCGCCTGGCCGGGAAGATCCTCTACCCCAAATATGGTCGCGATGTGTGGATGGTTGAGTGCGGCGAGCGTCTGCGCTTCGCGCGAAAACCGTCCGAGCCGCTCGGGATCGTTGGCGAAGAGATCGGGCAGGACCTTGATTGCGACGTCGCGATTGAGCCTGGTGTCCCGGGCCCGACACACCTCGCCCATCCCCCCGGCACCAATGGAGCCGAGCACTTCATAGATGCCAAGCCGAGTCCCGACGGTCAGCGCCATCGAGCCGGCTTGCCAGGGACGAGGTCACTTGGGCCCAGGCGCCCGCCGGTTGGGAGCTTCATAGATGAGTCGGGTGATTATAAGCGGCTTTCGCCTGGCGCTCGCTCACCGCGCTCATCTCAGAACATCCAGGCGCATACGGCCACTGCGGCAATCGCGGCCACGACATCGCCCACGAGCGCAGCGGGCACGGCATGCCGCGTCCGTCGGACGCCCACCGCGCCAAAGTACACGGCCAGGACGTAGAACGTCGTTTCCGTCGATCCGTACATCGTCGCCGCCGTGCGCGCGATGAGCGAGTCGGCTCCGTAGGTCTTGACGAGATCGGTCGTGAACGCGAGCGAGCCGCTGCCGGTCAGCGAGCGGAGAATGGCCAGCGGCACGAGCTCCGCTGGGAAGCCCGTCGCGTTCGCCAGGGGACGCAGCGCCGAGGTCACCAGATCCATTGCGCCCGAGCCGCGGAACATGCCGATGGCGACGAGTATCCCAACCAGGAACGGGATGATCTTCACCCCGACGTCGAATCCTTCTTTAGCGCCGTCGATGAACACGTCGTAGACCTTGACGTTCCGAATCAAACCCGCGAGCGGGATGAGGACGAGCAGCACCGGGATCGCCCACAGCGAGATCGTCTCGAGCGCGGCGCGGATCACGAGCTCGCCTCCGCAGGCGCAAGTGCATAGAACCGCTGCAGCAGCTTGGCCGTGATGACGGCCGCCAGCGTTCCGACAAAAGTGGCGACGATGGAGGTGCCGATGATGACCGTCGGGTTGAGCGAGCCCGCCGCGGCGAGCACGCCGATCATCGTGGCCGGTATCAGCTGGACGCCGGACGTCGTCACGGCCATGAACGTGACCATGGCGTTGGTGGCCGTGTCCTTGTCGGGATTGAGCGCCTGCAGTTCTTCCATCGCCTTGATGCCAAGCGGCGTCGCGGCGTTGTTGAGGCCCAGCATGTTGGCCGCGAGCGCGACCACGAGCGCTCCGGCTGCCGGATGCTCGGGTGGCACTTCCGGAAACATCCAGCGCATCAGCGGCCGCAGGGCACGGCCGACGATGGTGACCAGGCCGGCGGCTTCGGCGACACGCATCATGCCGAGCCAGAGCGTCATGATTCCGACCAGGCCGATGGCAATCTGCACGGCGGTCGAGGCCGACTCCACGGCGCCCTTGGTCACCGCCTCGGCGGTGCCATTGATCGCCGCGACCACGAGGGCGATCGCCATCAGGCCGAACCAGATGTAGTTGAGCATGCCGCTGATGGTAGCGCAGCGGCCCGGGCTCCGAAATCCATATTGCCGCCGATGCGGGGCCGCGCTGAGGGCCTGGGCCGCCTCGCGCGCGCTGCGTGCTATGCTCCCGCAGACGGCGTGCCCACCATCTTCCGCGGCTCCATCTCGGACCTTCAACAGCGCCTCGCTGCGCAGCACTACGTCGCCGACTACGGCCTCGCCGTGTCCATCTTCCTCGCGCTCCGCCTTGGCCGTCCGCTGTTTCTCGAAGGCGAGGCCGGCGTCGGGAAGACCGCGCTGGCAGGCGCGGTCGCGGCGGCGCTCGAGACCGATCTGATCCGGCTGCAGTGCTACGAGGGACTCGACATCACGCACGCCGTCTACGAGTGGGACTACGCGCGCCAGCTCGTCGAGCTGCGCATTCTCGAAGCCTCGGGCGAGCTGGATCGCTCCAGCGCGCGGCGAGAACTGTACAGCGACGCGTTCCTGATCAAGCGGCCGCTGCTGCAGGCGATCGACCCGGCGCGCACGCATCCCGCGGTCCTGCTGATCGACGAGATCGACCGCGCTGACGAGGAGTTCGAGGGATACCTCCTCGAGCTGCTCGCGGAGTTCCAGGTCACGATTCCCGAGCTCGGCACGGTTCGCGCCACCGCCCCGCCCCTCGTCATCCTCACCTCGAACCGGACGCGCGAGGTGCACGACGCGCTGAAGCGACGATGCCTGTATCAGTGGATCGAGTATCCGGCCTTCGACAAGGAGCTGGCGATCGTGCGGGAACGGGTACCGCACGCTTCCGCGCGCCTCGCCGCGCAGCTGACGTCACTCGTGCAGGAGTTGCGGTCGATGGAGTTGTACAAGCTGCCAGGAGTATCGGAGACGCTCGACTGGGTAGCAGCGCTCGCCGCTCTCGACAGGGAGACCCTCGACCCGGAGGCGATTGAGGCCACGCTCGGCGTGGCCCTGAAGTCCAAGGAGGACATCGACGCCGTGCGCGGAGAAGTGCTCGCCGGCATTCTTGCCCGCGCGACGTCGCGCTAGCGTGAACAGTACGTCATCGCATAAACACGGCCAAACGGCTCATTCACGAAGATCGCGAAGACCGCAAAGCTCACGAAGGATTACTTCACTAGTGAATTCTTCGCGAGCCTCGTGATCTTCGCGAACTTCGTGAGGGGTCTCCGGGTCATGAGGTAGCTTCTAGTCCTCGACATTCACGACATGTCAGCTCTCCTCGGGAACGTGCTCGTTTTCGGCCGCCTGCTGCGCGCCCTCGGGCTGGAAGTTCACGTCGGGCGTCTGCTCGACATCGCCGAGGCCCTGCAGCACGTGAACCTCGGGGCTCGCGAGGACGTCTATCACACGTGCCGCGCGCTGCTCGTCCATCGCCGCGATGACCTCGCGATGTTCGACCGGGCGTTCGCCTCGTTCTGGCGCATTCACGGCGACGGGCTGCAGCAGGCGCAGCGCCGGCCGTCCGAGGATCCGCGTCGTGAAGACCAGCGCGCGGCCACACCGGGGTTCGGCGAGACGTCTGGTGCGGCTCTCGACCTGTCGGAGGTCGAGTCGCCCGCCAATACGCTCCAGACATGGAGCGACGCGGCGACCATCGCGCGCAAGGACTTCGCGGAGTTCACGCCCGATGAGATCGCGATGGCACGGGCGGCGCTGGATCGACTCGAGTGGACGCCGGGCGAGCGCCGGACGCGCCGCTGGGTCCGCGGCCGCGGGCCGCGCGTGGATCTCAGGCGCGCGCTCGCGCAGAGCGTCCGCACCGGCGGTGATGTCTTCAAACTGCCACGACGCCGGCGCCGGATGCGGCTGCGCCCGGTTGTCCTGCTGTGCGACGTCAGCGGCTCGATGGATCGCTACTCGCGCGTGCTTCTGCACTTCGCGCACGCGCTAGGCCGCCGGCACCGCCGCGTCGAGGCGTTCGTCTTCTCGACCGAACTGACGAACGTGACCAGGGCGCTCGGCGCTCGCCGGCTGGACGAGGCGGTGCTGGCGGTATCACGCTCGGTGCCGGGCTGGTCCGGTGGCACGCGCATCGGCGAGGCGCTCGGGCAGTTCCACCGGCGGTGGACGCGACGCGCGCTCCACGGCGGCCCCGTGGTCCTCCTCATCTCCGACGGATGGGATCGCGGCGATCCGGCAGTCCTCCGCGAGCAGGTCAGGCGCCTCCAGCGGAGCTGTCATCGCCTGATCTGGCTCAACCCGCTCATCGGCACCCTCGACTACGCGCCGCTGACGCGCGGCCTGCAGGCGGCGCTGCCGTTCGTGGACGACTTCCTGCCCGCTCGCACGCTGAGCGATCTCACCGACCTGGCGCTCCACTTGAACACGCTCACGAGGCGAGGCTGAAGCCCGGCGCAGTCTCCACGACGATCCATCCAGGGATACATGTCCGTGATGGCGTGCCGCCCGACGCACGGCAAGGATCTGCCCAACCTGTAGCTCTGTTCGATTGGTTCTCGTCTAGAATGGCACCGGTAGCGCCATGCTCTCCATCGGAAGCGTGCTTCACGACCGATACCGGATCGTTCACCAGATCGGTTGCGGCGGGATGGGTGCCGTCTACGAAGCGCTCGACTCGCGGCTGGAGAACACGGTCGCCGTCAAGCAGTGCAAGAGTCCTGGCGCCGACGCCGGCCGCGCGTTCGAGCACGAGGCCAAGCTTCTGGCGACCTTGCGGCATCCCGCCCTTCCGGCGGTCATCGACTACTTCGTCGAGGGCGAGGAGCAGTTCCTCGTCATGCAGTTCATCGAAGGCGATGACCTCGGCAAGCTGCTCGATCATCGGCGAGACCGCTTTACGCCCGGCGAGGTGGTTGCGTGGGCACAGACCGTGCTCGACGCCCTGTGTTACCTGCATGATCACGTCCCTCCCGTCATCCACAGGGACATCAAGCCCGCGAATCTGAGGAGGACGCCACGCGGAGAAATCGCCCTTCTGGACTTCGGCATCGCCAAAGGCCGGCTCCGTGACTCGGCCGCGCCGCCGGCTGACCGGAGTGTGTTCGGATACACCCTTTCGTATTCGCCCCTCGAGCAGATCCTGGGGAGGTCGACCGATCCGCGCAGCGACGTGTACGCCGTCGGCGCCACGTTGTACCACCTCCTCACCGGTCTTCCGCCGGTAAACGCGCTCGAGCGCATGCGGGTCGTCGAGAGCGGGGCGCCGGATCCCCTTCCTATGGCGCATGCGGTGGCGGCCAGTGTCCCAGAACATCTCGGCCGGTTGATCGCGCGGGCGATGGCCTTGGACCCGGCCGGTCGTTACGCTTCCGCCCGCGAGATGCGGGCAGCGTTGAACGGCTGCGGCTACGAGACGACGCGAGTGACGAGGCCAGACCATCGTGGCGAGTCCCGCCGTATCGACGCAGCCGTGCCGAACCGCGCCGAGGTCGGACGCCAGGTCGACCTGCTGGTGCAAGTGCGTTTCGCGGGATCCCCGCGCCTCGGCGTGGAGGACTGGCCGTCCAAAGAGCGGCCGACCGTGATCGAACAGGCTTCCGAGGCGCTCCAACTGGTATACCCGACGGACCTTCAAACTGGCCGTTTGCTGCCCGCGCGGCTGCGCATCAAGGTGGTCGCGCCTAACTGCCGGGTGGAGAACCAGGCGGACAGACTGATCGAAGTCCCCCCAGACGAGTACTCGAAGCGCCTGGCGTTCCTGCTCACGCCGTTGCGCACCGGTCCTTGCCGCATCAATGTCGAGGTCTACGGCCTGGACGATCTCTTTCTGGGGACCGTCCCCGTCGAGCTGGATGCAGTGGCTGCACGGGTCTCCGAACAGGAGGCTGGCGTCGGGAACCTGGTGCTTGAAGGAGTGGCTCGCCAGGTGGCGGCGCTCCTTCTGGGCGCTGGCGTCGCGGCCGCGTCTTCGCCGGCTTCACTCGCGGCTGGCGATGCTGGTTCGGCCGCGAAGTCGATGCTCAGTCCGCCAGCTGTGCCTTCGGTCACCAGGTCAGCACCGCACCTACCGGCCGTAGTGGAGTCGCCCGTCACGCTGTCCGCTCGTGATCGAGACACGGAGACGTTGGCCGAGCGGACTGCTGCCGGCAGGTTCGAGCGGGCTGGATCTTCGAAGCTGGAGGGGTTGGCCGACCCGTCGTCGATCGATCCAGCACCGTTGGGTGCCACAGGGCAGCCCGTCAAGCATCGCCTCTTGCGAACGGCGATGCTGACCGCACCGCTTGCCGTCATAGTCGTGGTTGCCACCATGTTGCTCAACTATCGCGCACCGAGTGAAACCCCGCAGCCAACGTTCGCGCCGGCTTCGCCGGTGACATCTGAGTCGACGCCACCTCCGCCCCCGGCGCTCGTGGCCCCGCCAGCTGCGCCCCCGGCTTCCACAAACAAACCGCCGTCTCCAGACCCCCTAGTTCCGATGCCGACGGTCGCCCCTCCTGTCAATTCGGGTCAGGTAAGACTGGCGCGTGCCAACGCGGAGAAACTGGTCGCGCGGGCCCGAACCCTGGCCCGCTCCGATGTCGTGAGCGCGGTGAAGACGTTGCGCGTGGCCGAGTCGGTTGATCCCAAGGCCGATGGCGCCGTCGAGCTCGCGACGGCCCTTCAGAATCAGCTGGTTGTAGAGGGTGAACGGGCGCTCGCGAGCGCAAGGAACTTCGACAGAGACAAGCGGACCACGGAGGCGATCAAGGAGTTCGATCGCGCGGTCCAGCTCTTAGAGTTGGTGCGCGGCGGGCACAAAGACCTGGCGTTCGCCAGGCGGCGCAGCGCGGAGTTGAAGGCATTGCGGTAAGGGCGGGCCTTCCTTACAACAAGCTGAACGCGCTGACGGCCACGGTTCACGGTGAACACGATGATCCGATGAACACGAAGAAAAATCACTGGGATCATCGTGAACATCGTGTTGCTACGTGGTGTCGTGACACATTCATGAGACGGCTTCTAGTCAACGCAGCAGCTTGAGGAATGCCACCATGTCGGCTTGATCCTGTTGCGTGAACACGAAGCCCGGCGTGGTTGGACTGGTGAAAAAGTAGAATGCGTAATGTTCCGCGACGTCCTCGAGCGTCTTCGCAGAGTTGTCGTGGAAGTACGGTGCAGTATCCCTGACACCCCAGAGCGGGAGGATTTTGAAGAAGTTCGCAAAGAACGACCTCGGAGGTGTCGGCACCCCAGGCGGCGCGCTTGGGGGTGGATCGTTCAGCATCGCGCCCGGGTCTGGCGTGGGGTCGATCACGACGACGCTTCCATCCAGATTCGTGACGACGAACGAGTAGAGCGGGTTGCCCATCAGATTCCGCTCCGAAACCCCGATGCTGGCGCGAAGACCACCAGGCGGTAACCCGAAAGGATTGCCGGCAGAGGCCCGATTCAGCATCGGTCCGGAGTGACACGAGCTGCAAATTCCTCTGGTCGACACGCCATCGAAAGGCACGTTGTCGAACATCGCTCGTCCCCGCCGTTCGGATTCCGTCGTCCCCGGCGGGAGCTGCGGCGGCGGGCCGCCGTTCGCAAACGATCTCAGTGCCTCCGAGGAGAAGAAGCGCGAATCTGTCTGTTGGAACTCCTTGATGAGATCCAGCTCCAGCGCCGTGGGCTCACGCGTGTTTTGCGCATGACCCACGATCGCGTTGAACGCCTGCCGCTGCAGATTCGGCTCGCGTGTGTCGTACATCAGTTGGGGATCGAGCGCAGGCGTGTTCATCGTGGTCGGCGTACCCCGGTTGAGGATCACGCTCCTGCGGGTTGGATCGCCCACGAGAACCACGGCCGGAGGCAGCGGGATCTCGATCCTGACCGTCGCGTGTTGGGTGATCCGACTCGTTCCAGCAATGCCATCGTCGAGACCGTCGTGGAGGAAGAGTGGGTCGTTCGGGTCTTCGGCCAGGCGCGCCAGGGTCTCCTCTGGCGTGAACGTGCCGATCTTCTTGCTGTGGCACGTGCGGCAGGTGCGGCCATTGCCCCCGAACGTTTCCACGTCGAAGAGTCTCCGACCTTCCTGAAGGCGCTTCTTCGCGCACTTCTCTGACAGGGTGGGATCGCACTCAATCGTGACGTCTTGCCCGATGGAGTCGATTCCCACGTCCTGCCCTGCCGCTCCGCTGTGGCGGCCTGCCACGACCAGCAGAGACGCACATCCAACGACAACGGCTGTTCGATGCATGAGGTTCATTTGGGCCCTCCCTTCGTTCGTCCCTGCTTACGCGGATGATGGCCCCCATGGCTTTCCTCCTCGTGCAGGTGCGCTGTCGAACGTTGCCACCGCCCGGTTCCGGATCCGGCCCGGAGCGTTCGGTGCCTGGCGCTGACACTAGAAGCGACGTGCACACCCTGCAAGTGACAAGAACTGCCGTGCGTCCCATGGCCGACAATGTCACTGCAAGTCGCCTCCTTGCCCGCGACCAGACCCGGGTCCTACAATGCTGTTCGTCGAGCCTCGAATGGATCCGGCGCTTTCCGGCTCACCGTTGGAAACCGAACCTTCGCGTCGGGAAGGCCGGCTGGATTCCTGGAAGGAGATTGCTGTCTACCTCAACCGCAGTGTTCGGACGCTTCATCGCTGGGAGAAGGACGAGGGCTTACCCGTTCACCGTCACCAACACAAAGAGCTCGGGTCGGTGTTCGCGTACAAAGGCGAGCTCGACGCCTGGGTCAACGCGCGAAGCCCGGATCCGGAGTTCCCAGCACAGATCGACCAGGCTGCCTCAACTCCCCGATCCTTCTTAACCGTCGCACTCACCCTGGCGGCGGCCGTCTTGGTGATTGGCTTGCTTTCTTACCTGGTCGCGAGCCGGTTCCGCTCGGACAGAGGCCGGGGCCATACCCCGGTCGCGGGCCTCGAGCTCATCTCCACATTCGCGGGATCGCATCGCTGGCCCAGCTTCTCGCCAGATGGGCGCATGGTTGCGTTCATCAGCGACGCGGCCGGCACGCCGCAGGTCTGGGTGAAGAATCTCGGCGGCGGGGTTCCGATCCAGATCACGTTTGGCGATCTCCCGGCGTTGCGGCCACGTTGGTCGGCGCGTGGAGATCGCATCATCTATTCACTGCGAGGCGGCGGCATCTGGTCCGTGGCGCCGCTCGGGGGTGAACCCCGCAGGATTGTGGAGAACGGTTGGAACGCGGACCTCTCGCCCGATGGTCAACGTCTCGTCTTCGAGCGCGCCGAAAAGATCCTGACCGCGAAAGCTGATGGAAGCGAGGCCGTCCCGCTGCCGGGCCTTCAAACCAAGATCACGCCGTATTTCGGTGACGCCTGGCCGACCTTTTCACCTGACGGCACGTCGATCGCGGTCTTCCTCGGCGAGGAAGGGCGGTATGGCGATTACTGGGTCACGCCTTCGGCGGGCGGCGCTCCTCGCCGGCTGACGACGGACTTCCAGGAAGGCGGCGCTCCGACGTGGACTCCGGACGGTAGATTCCTGGTGTTTCCATCCGCACGCGCGGGCAGTATCAATCTGTGGCGCGTGTCCGTCGCGGGCGGCATTCCCGAAGCTCTGACCACAGGTCCTGGTGATGATCTCGATCCGGTCGTTTCGCCGGATGGCCGAACATTACTCTTCGCAAACGTCAAGCGCACATGGGCGGTCGTCGTTCACGACGTGAAGAGTGGCTCACGAAGAACGCTGGTCGAGAAACGGACGCCTCTGGTGCTCCCGGCATATTCACCAGATGGTCGCCGCATTGCGCTCGCAGGCAAGAACTCGCAGGGTGACACGCATCTGTTCGTCATGAACGCGGATGGTTCGAACCTGACCCCGGTCACGGAGGGCGCCGGCGAGCTCAACATCATGCCGAGGTGGGGTAACGATAGTGAGACGCTGTATTTCTACCAGGTGCGTCCGAAGCAGACGTTTCGAAAGATTTCTGTCTCGGGTGGCGCGTCGCGAGAAATTGCCCCCTGGTCCCTGAAACGAGAATATGAAGCCGAGGTGGACCCGCGGGGGCGTACTGCCGTCTATTCAGTGGTTGACCAGGGAAACCTGCAACACTCGCGAGCACGCGATCTCGAAACCGGTCAGGAAACGACGCTTCCCTTTGCCCTGTACGAGCACCGATTCTCACGAGACGGTCAATGGATCGCAGGCGGGTCTCGCGAAGGGGAACTCGTCTTGTGCGCAGTCTCGACCCACCGCTGCCGGCCGCTCACCCAGAAGGCCGATTACGGTCTGACAGGCCTGGCGTGGTCTGCAGACAGCACCCATCTGTTCTTTCTGCGGCCGACGAGCGAGCGCGTGTTCGGCGAGCTCACGTCCATCAGTATCGAGGGAGGCGAAGCGAAGACGCATGGCCCCATCGGTCCATTCCAGCAGCGTTTTCAGATGTGGATGGACGTCTCGCCTCGCGACGAGGTGGTCTTCGCCCCCTGCCGCGAAGGCCCACACGAGTTGTGGATTGCGAAGCTGCGGTAGTGCTCGATGCGCCGAAAGGCCGGAGCCTGTTCCCGACCGTCTTAACCCCTCAGATGGCGGCCTTACTCGGGGCGACCGGATTTGGGATTTTCTCCCTGGTTGCGCTCGTAGTGTGCTCTTCCGCCACACTTGCAGCGGCGCCTCAAGGACAGGCGGAGGATCTGCCCGTCTCGGTAGATCGGATACGAGACGAACTGGCAAAGCCCCCTCCGGCCGGGCTCAAGCTCGACATGCCGATGCAGATGCCGGTGGCGACCTTCAGGACGCGGGTGGATCAGCGCGTCTTTGTGCTCCCGCTGGAGGAGTGGCTCGAGAAGGAACTCAAACTGACCGGTCTGCAGCGTCAGTCGGCCGACTGGGGGGCGAGGTGCTGCGGCATCAGCCTCGATCCGCTGTTCAAGAGCCTGGACGATGCACTGAAACGCCGCAAAGTGCGGAAGACCCGTGAACAGATCGCGCGTGAGCTCGCCGAGCTCGAGGACCTGAACCGGCGCCGTCAGCAACGCTGAGCATCACTCCCGCTCCGCCATGTCGATCCGAAGTGGAATGCGGCGTTCGACGGCGTCGCAGCCCCGCTGCGCGAATACGAAACTGAACGTGCCGGACACTTCTGACCCCGGCTGCCAGCGGAAAATCCCGAGCCGCGCGTCGAGCGATGCACCCATGGGCAGCGGGCCCGCGACCTCGCCGCTCAACAGATAGCCCTCGTAGGTTCCGCACGCCGCGGCCAGCGTCGGATCGAGGAAGATCTCGACACGTTGTCCGCGCGTCACCCGGAGCGTTCTGTTCCCCTTCGCGTCCGTCTCCGCCCGCGTCGCCCAGCCGGTGTCGTCGATGCCGGTGCGCCACCAGACATCGGTCGCGAGCGTCGGCAGCTGCGTCACGGTGCGGGCGCTGCGCGACGACTCGGCAGGAGCCCACACCAGCGACGACGCGCCATTCTGGACGGTAAAGTACCGGCTGCCGATCCCCTCGGCCACGCCGGCATCGTCTACGACGACCCACGCGATGGTGTGCACACCGTCCGCGAGCGTCGTCGTATCGATCGAGAAGAACGCTGCGGGACCGTCGGAATTCGCGAGATTAGGGAAGTACGCCTTCACGTCGGGACGTGCATAGTTGTACTGGCTGACTGCCGGGAGTAGCACTCCGTCGATGTAGGCCCTGATGGTCGAGCCGTCGATCGGGATCGTTTTGGGCTGCGGCGTCAGCACCCAGCCGAGATTGGCGATCGTACCGCTAACCGTCTGCCCCTGAGCAGGCGCATCGATCGTGCCGAACGGCTTGGTCGCATTCGTGTTGTCGAACGTCACCGTTTTCGTTCCGAGCAGCGTGTTATTCCCCTCGAAGTCCTCCGCGTAGGCGTAGAACGTAAAAGTGCCGCTGCCGCCGCCGGGCAACACGTTGGACAGGAGCATCAAGCCCCACCCGCCCAGCCGTGACTCGGGGAACCCGCCGAAGGCCATCAGGAGGTCGGGACGCGCGCCGAACACGCGGATGGCGTCACCAATGTAGACGAGTCCCTGCGGCTCGCCCGCGACCGACGCGCGATAAATCCTGACAATCGTGATGCCAACGCGGTCGATCGCCCAGCCGGTGATGGGCACGGCGCCGGAGAGTCCGGTCGCGCCTTCCGTCGGCGTGTCCATCGCGCCATACGGCGCCGCGCCGAACACGAACGGCTCCTGGGATCCGGGCACGCCGTTGTAGTACTGCACGGCGACAAACAGCCGCCGCGGCGTTTGTGGCGCGGTGGACGAGAAGATGTCGATAAACCCGGACATGCTTCCGGGCGGCTGCGCGGCCATGACCACCGGATCGATGGAGACACGCATCGTCGCCGGCGTCGTGCCCGAGGCCGGCGTGACGACGATCCACGGCTGCGACGCGGTAGCGTTCCATGACGCGTTCGGTTCGATGGCGTTAGTGATGCGAATCGGCTCCGAAGACGTGACGCGGACGGTGCCGTTCGGCTGCCGCGCCGCACCGAAGGTGATGAAGTTGGGTGTCGTTCCGAAGTCGAGGGCGATGGGCGACCCCGCCTGAACGATGCTGAGCACACCGTTGACGGCGATGACCTGTCCGGTGCGCTCGGAGATATTTGTGTTCGGCGCAACCGCGACGCTGATCGTCGTCGGCGCACTGCCCGACGCGCCTGCCGTGACGGTCACCCAGTTGCTCCCCGTCGACGCCGTGTAGGAACAGTCCGTCCCGGTACCGGTCAGGTTCACGGTCGCGCTCCCGCCGTTGGCCGGCACGTTGACCGAGGCGGGTGAGAAGGTGAACTGGCAGGTCGGCGCCGGCTGCGTGATGGTCGCCGTCGGCATGCCGCCGAACGCCAACGTGGCCGACCGCGGCGTCGAGTTGAAGGCGTTCGTCGATGCGCTGACGTCAAAGCTGCGCGTGCCGATGTCGTAGGCCGAGAAAAGACCGACGCGGCCATAGGAGTTGGCGCTAGGCGTCGCCCAGCCAGGCCGTAACGGATTGAAAAACAGCGGCGGCGGCGGAAATCCTGTGACGCTCCAGAAGCAGTCCGGGGTCGTGGTCTGCACCTCGAACGTCACGGTTCCCCCTGTGACGGGAAATGCGTGGGTCGTGGGGGTCATCGAGGAAACGCAGGAGGCCGTGTCTTGGGTGAAGGTGATGAGCGCCAGCCCGTTGACGACGATCACCGCGGTGCGCGGCGCGCCGGTGAAGTTCGCGTCAACGGAGAAAGAGACCGAGGCACCGGATGGGCCGGTGAAGCCCGAGGCCTGCAGCCAGGACGCGGTGGTGGATGTGCTCAGGCTGGACGGGTCGGACGGGCACGAGCCGGTGGCTGTCAGCGGCAACGCGCCAGACGCGGCCCACGGAGCCGTCCGGATCGTCTCGTATGGAGCTGACAGAGTGCACCCAGCCTGCGCGAACGCGTCAACCGGCGCCATCAGCATCAGGAGGATGGCACCGCAGAAAACAGCCAGGGAGGTTCGCCTGATCATCTGGAGTTTATGTATCACGGCAGGCATTGGTCACTTCAAGACAAATCGCAACGGGACGACTCGCGGCGGCCAAAGTCCATTCGTGGACCACTCCCGGCCCGCGCGCATGCTGAAGGATCTCATCGGTCCTGGCGCTACACTTGAACATGCTCACGAGGCGAGGCTGATGGATATCTCCGGCTCCTACACGTTCGACGCGCCACCCGATCGGGTTTGGGCCCTGCTGATGGACCCGGCCGTCATTTCGTCCTGCATCCCGGGTTGCAGCAGCTTCGAGCCAAACGGCGAAAACCGCTATCGCGCGCGACTGACCGTTGCGCTGGCAGCAATCACCGGTGCCTACGAAGGTACCGTGACGGTGTCGGAGCAGGTGCCGCCGACCTCGTACCGTCTAGTGGCCGAAGGGCAGGGGAGACCGGGGTTCGTGAAGGGGAACTCTCTCATCACGCTGCGTGCGGACGGTGTGACCACGATCGTCGACGTCGCGGGCACTGTGCAGACAGGCGGCGCGATCGCGCGCCTGGGCCAGCGACTGATCGGCGGCGTGTCGAAGATGATGCTCGATCTCTTCTTTACGTGCCTGCAGGGAAAGCTGGCAGCAACACAGTAGGCGTCTTGGTCCGGCTGAAGCCGGACACTACAGACGAGCCGTAGCGTCCGCCTTTAGGCGGACCCGACCTTCCGCATTCGATCGCGATTACACCCGCGCCAGCGCTGCCGTCACCGCGCGCCGCGTGAATACCGGAATCATCGCGCGGCGATAGTCTGCACTCGCGTGTATGTCGGCGTTGAGGTCGTTCAGTTCCTGTCCGGCCATCTGGGTAGCACTCGCCAGGGCGCTGGACGATGTCGCCTGACCCTCGAGCGCCTGTTCGACCTTCATCAGCCGGCGGGCGTGGGATGTCGCTCCAGTCAGACCCACGCGCGCCGATGCGATCTTTGCCCCGCTCACTTCGAGCGCCGCCGCGACGCCGACGATGGCATAGTGCGACGCGCGTTGATGGAGCTTGGCGTAGGCGGCGGTCCGCACGGGGACGAACTGGACGCTGACGATGATCTCGTCGGCGGCAAGGTCCACCGTGAACAGATCTTCGAAGAAGTCGGCGGCCTTCACGACGCGCCAGCCCCGCGGCCCCTTCAAGTGGATCTCCGCGTCGAGCGCCAGTAGCGCGGCCGGCATGTCAGCCGACGGATCCGCGTGCGCGACGCTGCCGCCGATCGTGCCGCGGTTCCGCACCTGCGGATCGCCGATTGTCGCGGCTGCCTCGGCGACAACCGGACACCGCTCTTGCAAGAGGGACGACGTGGCGACGTCGTGGTGAACGGTGCCGGCGCCGATCGCGATCTTCCCGTCCCGCTCGCGAATGCCGGCTAGCTCAGAGAGCCGGCTGATATCGATGAGGACCTGCGGCTCGCTGAGGCGCAGCTTCATCAGCGGCACCAGGCTGTGGCCGCCGGCGATGAACTTGCCGCCGGTCCCGGCCGCCTTGAGCTTCGCCAAGGCATCGTCGAGCGACGTGGCGCGTGTGTACTCGAATGTCGTCGGGATCACGCCTGGCCTCCCTGAATGATGCGCCACAGCTTCTCGGGCCGCAGCATCATGTCGATGTGCTTCACGCCGAATGGCGCGAGCGCGTCGACGGCCGCGTTCACGATGCACGGCGTCGAGCCCAGCGTGCCGGCCTCGCCTACACCCTTGGCGCCGAGCGGGTTCACCGGCGTCGGCGTGACCGTCGCGTGCAGCTCGAACTTCGGGAAGTCGGTTGCGCGCGGCAGCGCGTAGTCCATGAAGGAACCAGTCAGGAGCTGCCCGTCATCGTTGTAGACGGCCTCTTCGATCATCGCCTGCCCGATGCCCTGGGCCAGCCCGCCGTGAATCTGGCCTTCGACGATGAGGGGATTGATCAGATTTCCCGCATCGTCGACAGCCACCACCTTCAACAGTTTCGGTTCGCCCGTCTCGCGATCGATCTCGAGCATCGCGATGTGGCAGCCGAAGGGGTAAGTGTTGTTCGCCGGTTCGAAGAACGCCTCATCGCTCAAGCCTGGCTCGAGACCCGCGGGAAGCGGAACCGGCACGTAGGCGAACCCGGCAACGTCCGCGAACGATTTGGCAGAGGCTGGCGCTCCCTTCACGCCGATCTTGCCGTTTTCGAACACGATGTCGTCCTCGTGCGCCTCGAGCAGGGCCGCGGCGAACTTGGCCATCTTCTTCTTCACCTTGCCGCCCGCCAGGTGAAGAGCAGTGCCGCCGACGGCCTGCGAGCGGCTGCCGAACGAGCCGATGCCCTGCTTCACGACGGCCGTGTCGCCGTGATGGATCGTAATGTGCTCGATTGGCACGCTGAACTGGTCGGCGAGCATCTGCGCGAAGGTTGTCTCGTTCCCCTGGCCGTGCGGCGAGGCGCCGGTGGTGGCGCTGATCCGGCCGTCGCGCTCGATCGTGACCTGCGAGTGCTCCCACCCGCCCGTCGGCAGCGATGACGAAGGGCCGAGTCCGCATACTTCGACGTACATCGCCAGCCCGAGGCCGACCAGCCGTCCGTCCTTCCTCGCGGCGTCGCGTTCCGCGATGAGCGCATCCCAGTTCGACGCCTTCAGCGCGAGGTCGAGCGCCTTGCCGTAGTCGCCGGAATCATAGACGGCGCCCATCTGCGTCTGGAATGGAAACTTGTCCGGCGCGATGAAGTTCTTCCGGCGCACGTCGGCCGGGCTCATGTTCAGCTCGCGCGCCAGCATGTCCATCGCGCGCTCCACGAAATAGGTCGCCTCGGGACGTCCCGCACCGCGATAGGCGTCGGTCGGCGTCTTGTTCGTGAAGACTTCGGTGAGCGTCGTACGGATGGCCGGGATGTCGTAGGTCGCGTTGGCCATCAGCATCGTGAGCGTCGGGATGGCGGCCGTCAGCAGCATGTTGTAGGCGCCGATGTCGGCGACGAGCCGCAGCTTCAGGCCGAGCACTTTGCCGTCGCGCCTGGCGGCGACGTCGATGTAACCGATGATGTCGCGCCCGTGGGTGGTCGCGACGAACGCCTCCGAGCGGTCCTCAATCCATTTGACCGGAATGCCGAGCCGCTTGGACACGGCAGCGGCGACGTACTCCTCGCCGTAGATGTTGATCTTCGCGCCGAAGCCGCCGCCCACTTCCGGCGCGATGGCGCGAACCTGGTCCTGGCCGAGGCCGGTCATCGCGGCGACCAGCGAGCGCAGGATGTGCGGATTCTGCGTCGACGACCAGATCGTCATCGACCCCTTGCCTGGTTCGTAGTGCGCGACCACACCGCGCGTCTCCATCGCGTTCGGCACCAGCCGCTGATTGACCATCCGCTGCGAGATGACGACCTCGGCGGCGGCGAACGCGGCGTTGACGGCGCTGTCGTCGACGGTCTTGCCGTCGGCGCTGACCCCGGTGCCGCTCGGCACCAGCGCCACCGCCAGATTGTTCGGGAAGTCCGGATGGATGACGGTGGGCTGCCCGGTCATGGCGAGCTCTGGATCGACGACAACGGGCAGCGGCTCGATGTCGACCACGATGGCGTCCGCGGCGTCGCGCGCCGTATAGCGGTTGCTCGCCACGACCACGGCCACCGGCTCGCCCGCGTACCGAACCAGGTCGGCGGCGACGGCGCGATGCGGTGGCGAGGGAAAGGGCGTGGCGATAGGCATCGGCTCGAGGAGCTTCGCCATCTGCGCGCCGGTGAACACCGCCTCGACGCCGTCCATCGCCTCGGCGGCGCGGGTGTCGATCGAGCGGATCCGGCCGTGCGCGACGTCGCTGCGCTTGAACGCCAGGTGCTGCATGCCGGCGATCTTGACGTCGTCCACATAGGTGGCGCGCCCCTGGATGAGGCGCGGGTCCTCGCGGCGCTTCACGCGCTCGCCGACGAGCTTCGGCAGGACGGGAGTGAGTGCCATGGGACTACCTCTTGCGCGCGGGCGGGTTCGCGGCGTGCTGAATGGCGTTGACAATGTGCTGGTAGCCGGTGCAACGGCAGAAGTTGCCCGAGATACCTTCGCGGATCTGCTGCTCGGTCGGCTGCGGCGTCTCGTTGAGGAGGTTGACCGCCGACATGATCATGCCTGGCGTGCAGAAGCCGCACTGGAGACCGTGCTCCTGCCAGAAGCCCTCCTGCACCGGGTGCAGTTCGCCGTCCTTCCCGAGTCCTTCGATCGTAGTGATGTCGGAGCCGTCAGCCTGGACGGCGAAGAGGGTGCACGACTTGGCGCTGCGGCCGTCGATGAGCACCGTGCAGGCGCCGCACTGGCTCGTGTCGCAGCCGACGTGCGCGCCGGTCAGGAGGAGCTGCTCGCGCAGGAAGTGGACGAGGAGCAGCCGCGGCTCCACGTCTGCCTTGCGCACCTTGCCGTTGACGGTCATCGAAACATGAGCCATGTGCCCCCCTCCGTAACCTTGAGACAATAGTGACGTCTCCGGCGCAAGTCAATCGCGCTGAGCCCCCTCTCCTACGGTTCGCGCCTTACCCTGCGGAGGGCGTATGCCGATTGTTGAGACGGGCAGCACCGTGGGGCGCGCGCTTGCACCATCCGCGTCGGTCCGGACGGCTCACTGGTCCTGCAGAGTCTGGGGACACCACGTCGACAATCACACCTTCCGGCGCCGGCACGGTCAGGAGCGCTCGTGCCGGTGTGGGGAGCCCTACCTGCGAACAGACGGCTCAGTCACCCGCGTTCGCCATACCCTGTCCTGCTTTCTCGGCCATCACACGTATGTGCGCATGGCTGTTCGCGACCAGCATCACGAGTATGTCTGCGTCCAGTGCGGGCACCCGCTCGTGTTTGCGGCGGATAGCGACCCCTACAACGCGGATGGCCAGTTCAAGAAGAAAGTCCGTTACCTCTGCGGGCTGTTCGGTCATCGTGTGCACCGCGTCACGCTGCGTGACGGGTTCGTCGAGCACGCGTGCCACTGCGGCCACTCGTTTCTCAAGGACGAGCGCCCGCTGGACGTCATTCGACACCCGATGGTCTGCGTAGTCGCCGGCCACTTCGTGCGCTACGTCACCTCGCGCGCCGGATATGCGGAGTACGTCTGCCGCAATTGCGGACATCCCTTCTGCTTTGCCGATTCAGAGGGCTGATATCGGTCGGGAGTCAGGCGGCATGTCTGGGGCGCGCCGGCACGGCAGCGTGCTCGAAGCCGTCTCACAAATGCTGTCACGAGACCACGCGACAACACGATGAGCACGATGGCACGATGTTCACGATGATCCCCAGAGATTGTCCTTCGTGTTCATCGAGTCATCGTGTTCATCGTGACCCATAACCGTCGGCGCGTTCAGCCTGGTCTTGGTTTATCAGATAGGTTGTCGTGTTAGCCTGTGGGGCCGAGTCACCGGGCCCGCATGACATCGCACACCGACGGCTTCCTCTCCGGGGTGATCGAGGGATTCTACGGAGCGCCGTGGACCGGCGCGGCGCGTTTCGAGCTGCTCAGTTGGATGGCCGACTGGGGGCTCAATGCCTACGTCTACTCGCCGAAGGACGACCTGAAGAACCGCGCGCTCTGGCGCGATCGGTACTCGACAGCGGAGGCACACGCGCTCGAGGAGGCGATCCTGGCCTCCGCGGCCCGTAACATTCACTTCATCTACGGCCTGAGCCCGGGGCTGGACATCCGCTACGGTCGCGACGCGGATCTCGATCAGATCCGCACGCGGTTCGATCAGATGTTGGTGCTGGGGTGCCGCCACTTCTCCCTGCTCTTCGATGACATCCCCGGAACCCTCGACGGCGACGACCGCGATCGATGGCCGTCCCTGGCGTCGGCCCAGTGCCACGTCGCCAACGCCGTCTTCATCTGGCTCCGGGCACGCGAGGCGGACGCACGTCTCGTCTTCTGTCCGACGGCGTACTGCGGCCGCATGGCGCACGCCGGCCTGGGTGGAGCGGACTACCTCTCAACGATCGGACGCGACCTTCTGCCGGATATCGACATCTTCTGGACGGGTCCCGAGATCATCTCGCGCGACATCACGGTGCCGCACGTCCGTGAATTGCGAGGCGTAATTCGTCGGAAGCCGCTCATCTGGGACAACCTTCACGCCAACGATTACGACGGCCGCCGTTTTTTCTGCGGGCCGTACGCAGGACGGCCTCAGGAATTGAGGAGCGAGGTGAGGGGGCTCCTGAGCAATCCGAACTGCGAGCTGCCATTGAACTTCGTCCCGCTTCGCACCCTGGCCGGGTTCGTCCGCTGCGCTGAGGACTGGAACGCGCGCGAGGCGTATCTCTCGGCGATGCGGGAGTGGCTGCCGTCTTTCGCCACTGTCGGCCAGGCCATTGCGCTCGAGGATTTGATCCTGTTTGGCGACTGCTACTACCTGCCGCATGAGGAGGGCCCCGAGGCTGCGGATCTCTACGAGACGGCCCGCGGTCTGCTCGATCGCAGGTCGGCGCAGTGGGACGGCGATGCCGCGGGCTTTCGCGACCGGGCGAGACGGCTGCGCGACTTCTGCGCCAGCGTGACCGAGCTGCGCGATCGGCCGCTCTTCCACGCGCTGAGCCGCCGGGTGTGGGAACTGCGCGAGGAGCTCGATCTCCTCGATCGATACGTGGAAAGGAAGTCCGCCGGGGTTGACGACACGCCGGTCAGCTCCGATTTTCATCTTGGAGAGACCTATCGCGGTGGGATGGTGGCCCGGTTGCAACGGTTGCTGATTCAGCGACCGGATGGAACGTTTCGCCGCCCGTAGCGCGCGAACTTTAGTTGCGCGTCGGAGTCGGTGACGCCGAACTAAAGTTCGGCGCCACGGGTGTCGGTGCCGCCAAGCAGCTCGAGCGTCTTGCCGTCGCGCTGGCCCCGATAGTACCTTCTCGAGCAGCCGGTCGAACACCGAGCCCGGTGGTGCGACGAAGGAGAAGAGCGTCGCGCACGACCTCAGTTTGAGGTCATCGGGAGAGCCGAAGATCTCCGCCGCGGATCGGCCTTCGACACCGACGACTGCCTCCGCGCACTTCAGCAGCCTCGGTCCGAGGATTGGATGTTCGAGGTACGCCCTGGCTTCCTCGACGCTTTTGATCGCGTAGCGCTTCGCGGTCGGGCTGAACGCCAGTCCGTGGAGCTGCGGGAAGATGTACCACATCCAGTGCGTGCGCTTCTGTCCGCTGGTGATTTCCGAGAGCGCTCGTTCGTAATCGTCCTGCTGCGCCCGGACGAACCGGCTGAGGTCGTATGGGTCGTTCATGACAACGCCCTCTCGCACTACCCGATGATGACCTTCTTGACCCCGCGCGATTGAAGCAGCGCCGGCAGGCGTTTGCGCTGATCGCCCTGTAGCACGAGTCGCTCGTCTTCTACCGTGCCGCCGCAACCGAGCGCTGCCTTGAGCGCCTTCAGCCACTCGTCGCGCGCGAAGGCGGCGATCGCCAGGTGCTCGACGACCGTGACTTCCTTGCCGCCGCGACCCGAGCGCTCGAGACGGACGACGGCGCGAGGGATGGACTTTGCAGCCGGCGCGGGTGTCGTGTCGTCCTCGGCGGACGCCGGCGCGGGCCCGGCCAGGCCGCGGAGAGCCGCGAACGGATTGTGAAACGGCTTGTCGTTCTCGCTCATCGGGACCTAGTGCACGCGACCGACGCCGTCGGCTCCGGTCGTCACGGCGCCTCGATTGTAGATCCGACGCGCCCCGATGCGAGGGCGGTGAGGAAGCGCGCATAATGGAGGGCGGCGAATAGAGCGCCAAGGAGGATCACATGAAGCGAATGGTAGTGATGGCCGCGTTAGCCGTGGCGGCGATGGCCACGCCAGCGGCCGCGCAGGCCCCCGACGTGTCGATGAAGGGTCAGTACGAGCTGGTCAAGGCGTGGGTTACGAAGTCGGCGGCGATGATGCCGGAGGCCGACTACAGCTTCAAGCCAACGCCTCAGGTTCGCAGCTTCGGACAGGTCCTCGGCCACATCGCCAATGCGACCGGCATGATCTGCGTGGGGCCGACGGGCGCGAAATCACCGCTCGCCGGCGATGCCGAGAAGCTCGCCAGCAAGGCCGAGATCACCAAGGCGCTCGCCGATGTGTTTGCCGCGTGCGACACGGCGTGGGCCGGCGTGACGCCGAGCTGGAATACGGAAATGGTGGACTTCTTCGGCAAGAGCCAGACGAAGATGGCGGTAATCGCGTTCAACACGAGCCACACCTTCGAGCACTACGGCAACCTCGTCACGTACCTGCGTCTGAAGAACCTCGTCCCACCCTCGAGCCAGGGCGGCATGTAGAGGCACCGCACGCGTGTCAGGCTCTGTTCCCCGAATACGTCCCGCACGGCCCGGTGACGAGCCTGACGCATATCACGTCTGTCTGAAGACAGGAAACTACGGTCAGGACGGCGAGCCCTTTTATAAGGAGGACCCCGATGCGCTCGGCCGCATCTACGTAGGTCCCTACCTCGCCTTCGAACCCGACCTGAGCCTCATCCTAGAGGACGATCAAGGCGTGTGCGGCTACGCGATGGGCGCATCTGAATCCCGCGCCTTCTACGCGAGATACGAGGCCGAGTGGCGGCCGGAACTATGCGCGCGCTTCCCGGCGCCGGAAGGCGATCCCGCCGCCTGGAGTCGCGTGCAGCAGGCGCATCACGGCTATCACCATCCGGATTATTTCTGCCCCGAGCCCTACGAGGCGTATCCTTCCCACCTGCATATCGATTTGCTGCCCCGCGCCCAGGGTCGAGGCTACGGCCGCCGCATGCTCGAGCAGCTGATGGATACGCTGGCGCGAGGCGGCTCGCCCGGCGCCCACCTCGGGGTGAGCCCCCGGAACCGGCGTGCGTCTGTCTTCTATCAGCGCCTCGGCTTCCGCGAGCTGGTCCGAGTCGGCACGGAGCAAGACGGCTGCATCTATATGGGCATAACCTTCGACTCTGAACCTAGAACCTCTAGAACCTTGAACCCTGAACCTTGAACCCTGAACCCTGAACCTATTGAACACGTTGAACCCCGTGAACCTCCTGAACCCAACGTAATGCTGGCCCTCCTAGGCGGCGCCCCCGTCCGAACGAAACCGTTTCCGGCCTGGCCGATCTCCGGCGAGGCCGAGGAGGCACGGCTGCTCCGAGTGCTGCGCAGCGGCAAGTGGGGCCGGCTGCACGGAGAGGAAGTCTCCGAATTCGAGCAGCGGTTCGCCTCGATGCACGGTTGCACGCACGGCATCGCCGTCGTCAACGGCACGGTCTCGTTGCGAATCGCGCTCCTGGCGGCGGGCATCCGGGCAGAGGACGAGGTCATCGTTCCGCCGTACACATTCATCTCGACTGCGTCGGCCGTGATCGAGGCCAACGCTGTCCCGGTGTTCGCTGATATCGACCTTCAGACATTCAACATCGATCCTGCCGCCGTCGAGGCAGCGATCACGCCGCGCACCCGGGCCATTATTCCCGTCCATTTCGCCGGCCAGCCGGCCGACATGCAGGCGATCATGGCCCTCGCGAAGACACACAACCTCGTGGTGATCGAGGACGCCGCGCACGCACACGGGGCGAGCTACCAGGGTTGTCCCGCAGGCGCTATCGGACACATGGCGTCCTTCTCCTTCCAGTCGAGCAAGAACCTCACCGCCGGCGAAGGCGGGATCATCACGACGAACGACGATGCGCTGGCCGAGGCGTGTCGCTCGATTCAGAATTGCGGACGGGTTCCGGAGGGCGTGTGGTACGAGCACCACGTGATCTCCGGCAACTACCGTCTGGGAGAATTTCAGGGCGCCGTGCTGAACGCCCAGCTGGATCGCCTCGAGGAACAGACCCGGACGCGCGACGCGAATGGCCGGTATCTCGCCGAGCGAATCGCAGACCTGCCAGGCCTCCATCCTCAGCGGCGCCCAGCCGACTGCACGAGGCATAGCTATCACCTCTTCATGTTGCGGCTCGACGAGTCCGCGTTCGGCGCGCCGCGCGCCGCGGTGCTCAGGGCGCTCGCCGCCGAGGGCATCCCGTGCTCGGGAGGCTACGGTTTCTCGCTACCGCACCAGCCGCTCTTCCGTGACAAGGCCTTCGGTCCGTACCTTGCTGGCGCCTCCGCGAGGCTGGACTACCGTGAGGCTCGCTGCCCGGCGAGCGACCTTCTGTGCCGCGAGCAGTGCGTCTGGCTCGAGCAGCACCTGCTGCTCGGATCGCAGAATGACGTCGACGACATCACCCGCGGCTTCGAGAAGGTGTATGCGCATCGCGACGCGCTGAACCGGGCCGGCGTGTCATTGCAGTGAGTGGTGTGTGAATCAGGCTGCGCTGCCGGGCGGTCGTCTCGTACGGGTGCTGACGGCGCTTGGCGAGAACACCTACCTCTCGGCGATCAGAGCCGGGATGGTGGCCGTCGTGCCGCTGACAATCATCGGCGGGCTGTTCATGATTGCTGCGCATCTGCCCGTGAGCGGCTGGGACTCGCGTGTCGCGCCCTATCGCGAGCTCTTGCAGATTCCGGTGACCGCGACCTTCGGCCTCCTGGCCGTCGTCGCATGCTTCTCCATCGCGTACGACCTCGGGCAACGGCTGAAGCAAGACGCCATGGCGAGCGCTGCGATGGCGACGGTCACATTCTTGCTGATTCAGCTCGACGCGACCGGGACGACGCTCGTCATGGAGAACCTGGGCTCGAAGGGGCTCTTCACCGCGATCCTCGTGGCGCTGGTGACCGTCCACGTCCAGAAGTTCTTCACCGGCCGGGAACTGGTCATCAGGATGCCCGCCGGAGTGCCGCCGATTGTGTCGCAGTCGTTCGTCTCTCTCAATCCGCTCGCCTTCCTCCTCGTGATCTTCTGGCTGGTTCGTTTTGTCGCGGGGGTCGACATCAACGATGTCGTGCAGACTGCGTTCAGGCCGCTGGTGTTTGCGCTCAACACGCTGCCGGGCATCCTCGTGTATGCGTGTCTCGTCACCGTCCTCTGGTCCGTCGGCATCAACGGCGACAACGCCGTCGACGCGATCGTCGCGCCGATCTTTCTTCAGTATCTGTCGGCCAACGTCGCCGCGATGACCAACGGACAGCCGTTGCCGTATGTGACGGCGTACGGTTTCTTCACGACGTTCGTCAACGTTGGCGGGACTGGCGCCACGATTGCGCTCGCGCTGCTCCTCGTCCGATCGCCGGATCCTGCCTTCCGGAAGATCAGCCGGATGTCGCTTCCGACGCAGGTGTTTCAGATCAACGAGCCGATCTTCTTCGGCCTGCCGATCGTCCTGAATCCCATCTTCATGATTCCCTACGTGCTGAACGCGCTCGTCCTGACGACTGGCAGCTACCTGCTCATGCAGTGGGGATTGATTCACAAGCCGTTCGTCAACGTGCCCTGGACCACACCGCCAATCATCGGGCACTATCTGGTATCTGGTGGCGACTGGCGCGCCGCCGCCTGGGGGGCGGCGTCCATCGTGATTGCCATGCTGGTGTACTTCCCGTTTGCCAGGGCTGCCGGGCGGACGCGGCCACGGCGACATCACGATGCTCGCGAAGACCACGATGCTCGCGAAGAAGACCGGCCAGATGAGACTTCGTGATCTTCGCGAGCTTCGCGATCCTCGTGAGTGACCCGTGTACTCCGTTGTGAGCAGTGTGATGAAGCCGGTATCGCAGGGGAACCGAACAATGCGGCGCTCAATTGGTTGGAGATGCTTCTCTGCCTGCACGATTTGGTCGGTTGTCCTGGCCCTGCCGGCACAATCCCCGCAGCCGCAGCCCTACCCGCAGAAGACGCGCACGTTTCATTCGGCCGACGACTTTGCCCGGATGAGCGGCGGCAAGGTGCGAATCGAACGCCAGCTCGACCCTCAGCGCGAGCTGGCGCTTCGCCGGACGCTCACGCCGCTGCCGATGAGTGAGCTCACCGTCATCAACGTCAAGTCGCCGTCGGTGACCTGGGTCGGCACACGGCAGGGAGCTGTCCGTCTGACCCGCGACAATCAGGTCCGCGAGTACTTCGCCGGCCTGCGCTGGCTGCCCGACGATCACGTCACCGGCATCGGCGTCGAAAGCAATGACGGGAGCGTCACCTGGGTCGAAACGCCCAAGGGGTTCGCGCGTATCGAGGACGTGTCGATGACGCTCGACGACAAGTCACGCGCGTTCGTCGACCGTATTCAGGCCAGGCACAACCGGTGGGGCCTGACGGCAACGTCGCACCTTCGCGTACCGGGCGATCTGTCCACGAACCAGATGGTATCGAGCGACAACGATGGGCTGTGGACGGCGATGTACGTCGTCGCGGAGTGTTTCCGTTATCGCGTCACTGGCGCCGCGGACGCGCGCGCGAACGCGCGCCGTGGCATGCAGGCCATCGTTCGCCTCGAGTCGATCACCGGCAAGCCGGGCTTCCCGGCCCGCTCTTTCATCAACGTCAAGAGCGACGCGCAGCCAGGCGATGGCGAGTGGCACGATACGCCGGACAAAGAGTGGCGCTGGAAGGGCGACACGAGCTCGGACGAGATCGTCGGCAACTACTTCGTCTATCCGCTGTATCTCGAGCTCGTCGCGGACGAATCGGAGAAGGCGGAGCTCCGGGCGGTCATCGATCGCATCACGAACCACATCCTCGACAACAACTACCAGTTGATTGACGTCGACGGCCGGAAGACCACGTGGGGCTGGTGGGGCCCTGACGCCATCTGGGAAGACCCGGATGAAACGGGGCTGCGTGCGCTGCATATCCTGTCGCACCTGCGGGTCGCGATCGACATGACCGCCAACTCTCGGTTCCGGGCGCGATACCAGTCGGCCTACGACGACCTCATCAAGACTCACAAGTACCACTGGCTCACGCGCAACCAGAAGGTCATCATCCCGGGCTCAGTCAACCACTCGGACGACGAGCTGGCCTTTCTGTCGTATTACCCGCTCCTGCGCTACGAGAAGGATCCGGCGCTCCTCGCGGTTTACAGACAGAGCTTGGAGCGCAGCTGGCAGGTGGAGCGGCCCGAACGCAATCCGCTCTGGAATTTCATCTATGCGGCCGGCACCGGCGCGAAGGACTTCGATCGTGCAGAGTCGCTGCGGACGCTTCGCGAGATTCCGATGGATCAGATCCAGTGGACGGTCAGGAATTCACACAGGCTCGATGTGCCGGTCGACCCTCTGAGCGATCGCTTCAAGCGCCGCCAGGCCCTCATCGTTCTTCCTTATGACGAGCTGCCGATGTCGAAATGGAACGGCAATCCCTACAATCTGGATGGCGGGAACGGTGGTCGCACCGAAGACGATGGCGCCTATTTCTTGCTGCCGTACTGGATGGGCCGGTATCACCAGTTGATCGGCAGCTAGAAGCCGTCTCATGAAGGTGTCACGACATCACGTAACAACACGATGGGCACGATGACACGATGGTGACGATGGGTCCCTAGAGAGGTGTTCTTCGTGTTCATCGAATCATCGTGTTCATCGTGAACCGCGGCCGTCGGCGCGTTCAGCCTGTTTTCTGGTTTGAGATAGGTTTTAGTGTCCCGTCTACGGCCGCCTGGCGACGAACACTTCGTGCGATCCAGGTTCGAGCTCAGAGTGCTCGAATGGGATGACGTGCGGCTCAAAGCCTGCTTCCGACAGGAGGCGCAGCCATGTCGCGCGGCTGAACAGGCCCTCGACGTGCCGGTCGTGCTCGACGCGCACGACGCCGTCGGGTCCGTGCAGCAGGCAGGCGTAGTCGACCACGTAGGACGTGTCGGCAGGATCGGGATCGAACGTCCATTCCAGGTACCTCAGCCCGTGGGTCTGACTGTCATGTCCACCATGATCGGTCGATGCGCTGAAGTTCTCGCGGACGAAATCCGGCGCGAAGAGCGCGACGCCACCAGGTCTGCAGTGCACGAACGCGGTGTCGATGGCCATGCGCAAATCGGCTTCGGTCGTCATGTAGCACACGGCATCGTGGACGAAGACGGCGTCGAACTGCCGGCCGAGCCGGACCGTCCGCATGTCGCCGTCGCAGTGTTCGCATTCAGGGTTCAGGGCCCGGCTGACGGCACGCATTCCCTCGGACGGTTCCACGAGTACCATCTCGAAGCGGGCCTTGAGATGAGAGGCGTTGTTCCCGCCGCCGCTGCCGAGCTCGAGGACCGTACGCGGCGGCCGGTCGGACGCGGCCGAGAGCGCGTCACCAAAGAAGGCGGCTTCCTCGGCGTAGTCGGCCGGCGCCGACAGCAGGGGCCACCAAGGCGCCAATGACTCATACATCTTCATCAACCATATGATAGGGCCCGTGAAGGCGATGAGGCGGCCGACCGCAGATCCGCCGGGGACGCTGTCCCGGCGCGCATGGCTGACGAGCGCGCTCGCGCTGATGACCGCCGGCTGCGGTCCGCGACACCTCGAGAACGTCGCAACGCCGTCGTCGAGCCGCAGCGCGATCGAGACCGTGACCGGCCCCATTCAGCCTGAGGCGCTCGGCATGACGTTGATGCACGAGCACGTGCTCGTGGACTTCATCGGCGCGTCGGAGGTCAGCCGGTCCCGCTACGATGCGGACGAAGTCTTTCGAACGGTGCTGCCGTACCTGCAGCAGGTGCGAGAGCTCGGGTGCGAGACGCTCGTCGAGTGCACGCCCGCCTATCTCGGGCGGGATCCGCAGCTCTTGAAGCGGTTGTCGGAAGCGTCCGGCGTTCGCATCTTGTCCAACACCGGGTACTACGGCGCGGCGAAGGACAAGCACCTGCCGGCGTTTGCATTCACCGAGACGGCCGATCAGCTGGCTGCCCGCTGGACTCGGGAGGCGGAGCACGGCCTGGACGGCACATCGAATAAGCCGAATGAGCCCGCGATCAAGCCGGCGTTCATGAAGATTGGTGTCGACGGGGCGCCGCTCTCTGACATCGACGCGAAGCTGGTGCGCGCCGCGGCTATCACGCACCGCGCCACTGGTCTGCCGATCGCCTCTCACACTGGCTCGGGTGCGGCGGCGCTCGCCGAGCTCGACCTGCTCGAGGCGGCCGGCGTGCCATTGTCGGCCTTCATCTGGGTGCATGCGCAGTCCGAGCGGGACGACAGTTTCCACGATCGCGCGGCCCGACGCGGAGCCTGGCTGGAGTTCGATGGCATCAGCCCGTCAAGTCTTGCGCGCCATCTGGAGCTCGTGCAGCGGATGAAGAATCAGGGTCTGCTCGACCGCGTGCTTGTGTCGCACGACGCGGGGTGGTATCACGTCGGTGAACCAGGCGGCGGCCAGTTCCGCCCGTTCACCACGCTCTTCACCGACTTCATTCCGGGACTGAAGCGGGCAGGATTCTCGGATGCGGACGTTCGGCAACTCATTGTCGAGAATCCGCGACGCGCGTTGACGGGCCACCAGCCCGTCGTACGTAGTGTCCGGCTTCAGCCGGACCGGGTCCGCCTGAAGGCGGACACTACGAGACTCATGCGATAGCGTCCGACGCCGAACAGGCAGGGAGGTGATCGTGAGTATCCCCGACGGAACAGGCCACGCGTCCGCCGCCGCCGGCAATGATAACGAGCGGCGCACTCAACTCACCCGTCGAAGCGCCGTCGTTACCTTGCTGCAATGCGGCATCTTTGCGCACACTTTCGGCTGTCACCAGCTTGCCGCCGGGCCCTTCCAGACGGATTCGCAGCCGCTCCTGGCCGCTGTCGGCCGGCTCGTCGACGCGATGGCGTTTCTGGGCGAGCCGTTCAGTGAAGCAGATAAAGCCCGCCTGCTAGCAGCGGGCAACCAGAAGACAGCAGCTGAGGCGGTGGCGGAAATCGAACGTGTTCTCGACCCGCACTGCCTGGTCAGCGTTCGCATCAATCCGGAAAGCCGGGTATCGGTCGAGCGCGGCTCCGCCCCGGCGCGACTGGTCGAACAGGGATGGCGGGCATTCCTGATGAAGGTGCGGAACGAGGCAGGCGTGACGGGTGTCCTCAACGCCGAAAGCCCCCAGGCCCGGCCCGTCTACCGGCCTGGGACCGGGTCGCCTCTTGCGCCCCAGTCGGTCCTGCCGGCCGACATCGCCGATCGCTGGCTCGTCATCACGAATCACGGCGCCAAGCCCATGGAGCCGCAGCTCTCCGGACTCCTGCTCGAGTACCGGGTCGTGCTCCTCTATAGCCGCGATCGCGGGCGCCGCGAGGCGCAGATTGGCGCCACGATTGGTACGGGGACAGCCGATATCGGATTCCGCAACCGGACCGCGGTCCTCTTCGACATCGCGCCGTCGCGCGACGTGACGCTGCGCGTCCGCGACGAGAATGGCCGGCCGACCACCGCGTCGTTCGTCGTGCAGGACAAGGTCGGCCGTGTCTATCCAGCGCGTTCGAAGCGCCTCGCGCCGGATTTCTTCTTTCAGAACCAGATTTACCGTGCCGACGGCGAGACCGTGCGCCTGCCGGGTGGCGAGTTTACGGTGATTTGCGGCCGGGGTCCGGAGTACGTGCCCGAAACGCGCGCCGTCACGATCGGCAACGCGGCCGCGTCGCTCGACTTCGCGCTGCGGCGCTGGATCGATCCTGCCAGCCAGCACTGGTATTCCGGGGATCACCACATCCACGCCGCCGGCTGCAGCCACTACGAGAGTCCGACGGAGGGTGTGCGGCCGGAAGACATGATGCGCCACGTGCTCGGCGAGGCGCTCAGCGTCGCATCGGTCCTCAACTGGGGTCCCAGCTACTATCACCAGCGTCAGTTCTTCGAGGGCAAGGACAACGCGCTTTCCACGTCGTCGACCTTGATTCGCTACGATCTCGAGATATCAGGGTTCCCGTCGAGCCACTGCGGACATCTCGTCTTGCTTCGCCTGCGGAACCAGGACTATCCCGACGCGCGGCAGATCGAGGATTGGCCAGCGTGGGATCTGCCAATCCTCAAGTGGGCGAAGGCACAAGGGGCGATCACCGGGTTCGCGCATTCCGGGAATGGCCTGCAGGTGAATTCCCGCGAGCTGCCGAACTACGAGATGCCGAACTTCGACGGCATCGGCGCCCAGGAGTACATCGTCGACGTGACCCACGACGTGGTCGATTTCATTTCCACCGCGGACACGCCGTTCGTCTTTGAGCTGAACATCTGGTATCACACGCTCAATTGCGGGTACCGGACCCGGGTGAGCGGAGAAACGGACTTTCCGTGCATCACTGACGAGCGTGTGGGCGGCGGCCGCTCCTATGTTCACCTTCCGCAGGGGCTCACCTACGACGCCTGGTGCGATGGCGTGCGAGAGGGCCGGTCCTACGTCTCGGATGGCTTCAGCCACCTGATGGATTTCACCGTCAACGGGCTCGAGGCCGGCACGCGCGGAAGCGAACTGAAGCTCGAGCGGCCTGGCACCGTGCGAGCCTCGGCGCGTGTGGCGTGCCTCCTCCCCCCTGCTCCGGTGCGCGCGAGCGCCTCCGGGTCTCCGAACTTGCCGGTGTGGAGTCCGGAACACGCGCGCGTAGCGGAATCACGAGACGTCACTGTCGAAGTGGTGGTCAATGGACGGCCGGTCGCGACCAAGCGCCTGACGGCGGACGGGACGCTGCGCGAGATGACCTTCGATGTCGCCATCGAACGGAGCAGCTGGATCGCGTTGCGCATTCTCGGTTCCGCGCACACGAACCCGATCTTCATCGCCGTCAACAACCGGCCCGTGCGGGCGTCCCGGAAGAGCGCGCAGTGGTGCCTGCAGGCCGTCGATCAGTGCTGGTCGCAGAAATCGCGGCGCTTCAATGCCGCCGTGCGCGAGGCGGCACAGGCCGCGTACGAGCACGCCCGCGCGCGCTATCGGCAGATTCTGTCGGAGTGCGAGGTGGAGTAAAGGTTTTCGATCAACGTCACGACCACACGGTCTCTGGCTCGGTCCACGGGCTAGGCACGATGACCACGACGGTACGATGGACACGATGAGAGAACCTCAGGTTCTTCACATTGTGATCATCAGATCATCGTGGTCATCGTGCCTATGTCGTGATCAGTTCGTGGCTCACCGAAACGCCGTCGCCCGTTGACACCGCTGTAGGATTCCGTCCGCGGTTCAGAAACCACTCGGCTTCAGCCAGAAGCTCTCCTCCCACTTGCCGCCGGGCGGAATGCTCTGCAGCTCTTTGTAGAGCCCCTTGTGCGCGAGGTTCATCGAACTGGTGATCCCGACCATCGGTTCGATGGCAATGAATCCTCGATTGGTGATGGTGTCTTTCACGCCGGTGAGCGCCGGGGTCGGTCCGCCAGGCGACGCCGCAGGCGCCGGTGCGGGCGGGCCGCCACGCCCGCCTCCCCGTCCACCGCCGCCGCCGCGCGCGTTTGCGGGATTCGGCGAGTAGAGCACGATGGAACGGTAGTTGGGACCGAGAATCACGTCGAGCTGCTGCGCCTTGCCCTTGACGCTCATCACCGCGCGCCCCTGCGCGTCACGCTCGAGATCGCCGAAGACGTGATCGAGATCGAAATCCTTCAGCGGCACGGCCTTGCGATTCGGGAAGAACTTGTCGGCCGGCTCGGTCTCGCCCGTCGGGATCTTGTTCTCGGCGAGCAGCCAGTGCGCTTTCGCGCCGATCGAGAGCACCCAGTCTTCGCGGGTGGAGTCGGTCAGCTGGAAGTAGGGGTGAAAGCCGATGGCCACCGGCATCGGCTCGACGCTGAGGTTCTCGATCTGCGTTCTGACTTCGAGCACACCATCGGCGAGCCGGTAGGTCATTTGCAGCGTGTGCGCGAACGGAAACTGCTTCATCCACTGCGGATTGCGATAGAAGTCCAGCTTGTTCGTGACCCACGCGCTCGTGCCGTCGGCCTTCGCTTCGACCAGCTTCCAGTCCTTCGCGCCCGACAGGTAGCCATGGATCGGAATCGTGCCGCGGACGTTTCCGAGCTCCATGTCGAAGTTGTATTTCTTCCCGTTGGCGTAGAACGCCTGCTCGTCGAGCCGATTGGCGAACGGCGCGAGGAGCGGAATGCCGTTCAGGCCTGGACGCGCGCGGAAATCATCGACCGTGTCAAACGGAATGCGGATGACGTTCTGACCCTTGACGACCATCTCGTAGGCGTTGCTGACCGTCGTCATCACCGACACCGTCGTGTCGGTGCGGGTGTCGCGCAGCTGCACGACGTCGCCCGTCTGTGTCGCCGAGTATCGTGCCTGCGCCTGTGCGTTTACCGGCGATGTCACCGTGGCGGCCACGACCAGACTCAATCCAATTACACGGAAGTACGTCACGGTTTGGCTCCTGCGTTTCCCGCTGCTGGCTTCTCGCTGCTGGCTGGCTGGAGCCAACGGTGAGCCGCGAGCCGCGAACTCCTATTACAGCTTCGCCAGAAACTCCTGCGTCCATTTCACGCTCGCCTCGACGTCGGCCAGGTTGCGTGCCTGCGGCGTCAGCGCCGGATCCGGCGGCGACGCTGGCGTCGGCTTCCCCTTCTCGCACAGGGTCAGGAACCGGGCGAACTCCCACGCCGGCGTCGATTTGTAGTTCTCCCAGAACTTTGGGTCCCGATAATTGAACATCCGTGGGTTGCCGCTGACGATCACCTCGAGCGATACGGCCTTGCCCGGGCACTTCTCGATGTAGGTGCGGATGTAGTCTTCCATCCCCATGTTGCCCTCGCCCATCCGCGTCCATCGGACGGCCGCCCCGTCGGGGGTGTTCCAGAGGGCGCTGTCGCGCATATGGCTGGTCAGCACGTACGGCGCGAGGGTATCGAGCGTCAGGTGCGGATCTTCAATCGTCCACACGGGATTGCCCGAGTCGATGCAGACGCCGACGATATCCGGGCCGGCGGCTTCGACGAGCATCTTCAGCTCGCGCGCCTGCATGTCGCCCGCGTGGTTCTCGATCGCCACCTTGACGCCTGCATCGGTGATCTTCGAGCGCGAGTTCTTCAGCACCGCGACCAGCGACTCGATGTGCTTCTCGATGCCGCCCCGGCGGTCCGCACCGCTGCCGAGCACGGCACGGACGATGGGGGAGCGGACGATCTTCGCGGCGTCCACCATCTTCGCCAGCTGTTCCTCGGCCGTGCCCTGCGCCTTGTCGAACATCGCCGAGGTCGGGCAAATCGAGCGCATGCCGATCTCGAGATCGAGGCCCAGCTTGTCGGCGTAGGCGCGCACCTTGCGCAGGTTGTCCGGCTCGAGCGTGCCGAGGAAGCGGATCTCGCTGAAGTGCACGACCTTGACGTTCCACTTGGCGGCAAAATCCAGCTGCTGGAACTGCGTCCAGTTCTGCTGACCCAGGCTGTACATGTCGACGCCGAACCGCACATTTTCACGAACGCCGGCTTGCGAGGCCGGTTTCTGCGCCGCCGCCGGGCTCTCGCCTGAACCGGGAGCGGCGCCGAGCGCCAACGTAGCCGCACCAAGGGTCTTCACGAACGTCCGTCGATCTGCCGGCATCTCGTCCTCTGTGGGCATTGGGGAGCCCGCTAAATATGAGTGGTCGCGCGGTCGATTCGAACGATATCCCACTGCGCCGCAATGCTGCAATTGGGGGGCGGCGCTGGGGTTGGCCCCGGCTCTGACCCCGTCTGACTCAAGTTTGAACCAACCCTATCGCTTCGCTTCGCCGCCGAACGGAACGTGCACGGGATATGCCTTCTCGCCGGCGAGGACTTTGATCGGCAGGCGGTTCTCGCGAACCGGGATGGGACACGTGGTGTACGGGTTGAACGCACACGGCGGGTTGTACGCCTGGTTGAAGTCGAGCACGGCCGTCCCGTCGTCCAGGAGGTCGGCATAGAGGAAGCGTGCCGCTTCGTAGGTTTCCTGCCCGCTCGACGCGTCCCTGAACACGAAATAGAAACGCTTCGGCCGCGTGGTGAACGGCCGGAGCCGCAACGTCTGACCGAGCAAGCTGAACTCGACGACACCCTCGCTCTTGTACTCGTCGAGCTCGCCGAATGTGTTCAACACTTTGATCGGCTGCGGCTGTGCGTCCCGTATGAAGCGTCCAACCACTCGATACTGGAGGTCGATCGGGAACCACGTGAAACCGAGGAACCCTTTGGCGAGCGTACCGTTGGGGTCCTTGACGCGGAGCGACCGTGTCTCGCCGCTGACGTGGACGACCAGGCGAACGTCTCCGATGACCAGCTCGTCGGCCTTTGGCTCGCGGTCGTCGCGCAGGTCGACAGGTGCGGATACAGGCTGACCGTTCAAGAGAACCTTCGAGTCAGGAGCCGGCTCGAACCGGATGGTCTCGTCGCGGCGGACGAAGCGGCCCACCACCGCGGGTACCGACGGCGGCAGCACGATATTGTTGCTGCCGGCACTGCCGGCAGTGTTGGCTCCGGGCTTGAGCGGGTGCAGGCCCGCTATCGTGACCCAGTCGCGGCGATAGTCAGTCTCGTGCTTCGCGCGCCATTTTTCGGTGACGGCGATCGGCGACTCCGTAGCGGTGGATGCGGGACGGTCTGCTTCGTTCGTCGTCCCACCGCCGCACCGAGCGGTCAGGCCGATCGCGATTGTGGCCGCTGCTAGAGCGACGATGGGCCGGCATGGGGTCGTCACGTCCAGATCGTACGCTGAAGGCGGTCCAAGTCAACCTTAAGCATTCCAAACGTTTGACCGCTCGTTGCGTCGACCGGCGCGCAAGTCTATGTGGTGTTCCTGCCGCGCCTGAGATCGTCGGCCAGCAGAATCGCTTCGGCGATCTCGCGTTTGGACCGCCGCCGCTGCCGGCTCTGACGCTGAATGGTGAGGTAGGCTTCTTCCTCGCTGATGTCCAGGTCCCGCTGCAGAATCCCCTTCGCCCTGTCGAGGACCTTGCGCGTCTCGAGCCGCTCCGACAACTGACTGTTCTCGCTCTCGAGGCGCGCAAGCTCGATCTCGGCGCCGACGAGGAACCCGACCGTGGCGATCAGCTGAATCTCGGCCCAGGTGTGCTCGTGTGGATGACGGTGCTGCAGGTTGATGACGGCCACCAGCCTCCCGCGACAGAGCACCGGCACGGAAAGAAATGCCTCGTAGTGATCCTCGGGCAGCTCGTTGAAAACCTGAAACCTCGGATCTTCGAAGGCGTGGCAGCCCACCGCCACGGGTTGGCGATGCTCGGCCACCCAGCCGGTGAGGCCCTGTCCCACGCGCAACTTGAGCCGGTCGACGACATCGGTGTGGGGGTTCTTCGATGCGCGGAGGATGAGCTCGTCGTCGGCGAGGACGTAGACGAAACAGGAGTCGCACTGCACGACGCTCGACACGAAGTGGACGACGCGGTTCAGGACCGTCTGCAGTGAGTCGGCGGCCGCAATACGGCTGCCGATTTCGTGCAGAAAGCTGATTTCCGCCTCGGGGCCCTGACTGACGAGAGTTTTCTGCTCGCTCACGGTGCTTGTCCTACTTCACTGATTCCAGGGCCCGCTTCGTTCGAAGCAGATCCGCGCATTGTTCGGCGACCTCTTTGACGAGAAACCCCATCTTGGGATGGGACGGCTCGAAATCGATCGGCAGTCCGTTTCGCCGCAGCTCCTCGGAGGTCATGGGTCCGATCGACGCCACCACGACTCGCTCGAGGCTCTCGCGCACGGCGGAGTCCAGGCCCATCTCGGCGGCCGTGCGCAGCAGATGCACCAACTGGATCCCCGCCGTCAGGATGACGATGTCGATCTCGTGCCGGACGAGCGCGTGAACCGCGCTCCGAAGCGGACCGACATCATCGGGCATCGACCACCGATAGATCGGCACCGTGACCACGTCGGCGCCGCGGGCCTCCAGCCCCTGGACGAGGTCGGGGTTCGACAGCCCGTACTCCTGCACTGCCACCCGAAGGTCGTGGAGAGGTGCTTCGTCCGCGCGGGCATCCAGCGTGGCCAGCAGCTCCCGCCAGGTATTCGGGCTCGGCACGGTGACCCACGGCGCCAATCCGATCTCGCGAAGCGCCGCCACGGGCTTGGGCCCACGCGCGACGATGCGCGTCTGCGACAGTGCGCGAACGAACGTGTCGCGACCGCATAGGGGCTCGACGATCTTGACGAGCAGGCGCACGCCGACGCCGGTCATCAGAACGACCATGCTGAAGCGTTTCTCGAGGAGGTCCTCGGCGAACGCAATCGCCAGACGGTTCGATGCAAGCGGCACCTCGCGGAGCGAAGGCGCAGCAACAGGCGTCCCCCCGTAGTTCATGACCAGCAGCGCGAGCTCCGGAGACCGGCGGCTCTCGAGCGTCAGCACCCGCCGGCCGTCAAAGCCGGTTCCCCTCGCGCGCTGTGCAGTTCTGCTGGTCACGCCGCGTGCTCCTCGCTCTTCTGCGCGGTATCGGCCAGCGAGATCGGCAGCCCCAGCCAGACGATCCCGTCCTCGACCCGTGTCGGGTAGGTGGTCACGCAGGCGTCTTTCGAGGCAGGCCGCTCCACTGTGCCCGAGTCGAGCCGCACTTTCCAGGCATGGAGCGGACACACCACCGCATCGCCGGCGACGATGCCGTCGCAGAGTGGTCCCCCCTCATGGGGACAACGATTGTCGGTCGCCAGAAACCTGTCGCCGAGGTTGAAGAGCGCGATCTCGCGGCCGGCCAGCGTGACCGCCCGTCCCTCACGCAGGGGCACGCTCTCGCAGCTCGTCACGCGCAGCCAACGATGTTCGTTCATGCGTTCACCTTGTCGAGTGGCCGAATGGGAATGAACTGGGTCGGATGCTTCGGCTCTCGCCCTTCGAGCCATGGATCGGTCGCGCGATCCTTGGAACGGGCGAATCGATCGCGTAGTCCCCGGCGGGCGATCTCCGGCGCGTAGACCGTCTCTTTTCGCACCTTCTCGATGCCGAACCGCTCGACGAAGTCGTAGGTCCGCTCCAGGTAGTTGGCGTTCTCGCGGTAATACTGGAAGAAGAGCTCGGCTGCCTCGAGCGCGGCCTCCGATGTCTCTACCGTTGTGAGCAGATCGGCCTTGCGCACGGATTTGCCGGCCGCGCCGCCGACGACGACCTGCCAGCCGCCTTCCTGTCCCACGAGCCCGATGTCCTTCACTGTGGCCTCGGCGCAGTTGCGCGGGCAGCCGACCGCGGCCATCTTCACCTTGTGCGGCGTGAACAGCTGTTCGAAGCGCCGCTCGAGCTCGATGCCCACCGAAGTGGAGTCCTGCGTCCCGAAGCGGCAGAAGTCGGTGCCGACGCACGTCTTCACCATCCGCACGCCCTTCGTGTAGGCCTGCCCCGACGGCATATCGAGGTCGGCCCAGATCTTCGGCAGGTCAACCTTTTTGACGCCGAGCAAGTCGATGCGCTGGCTGCCGGTGATCTTCACCATCGGCACGTGGTACTTGTCCGCCACGTCGGCGATGCGGCGCAGTTCGGCGGCGCTCGTGACGCCGCCGCGGATGCGCGGGATGACGGAGAACGTTCCGTCCTTCTGAATGTTGGCGTGAACGCGATCGTTGATGAAGCGTGCCGAGCGATCCTCGTCGTGGTCGCCGCACCAGAGCATGTCGAGCATGTAGCTCAGCGCCGGCTTGCACACTTCGCAGCCCGGGCCGTTGCCGTAGATCTCGAGCACCTCCTGCACCGACTTGAGCCGCGCGCTGCGGAGGATCTCGCGAAGCCGGTCCTCGGCGAATGGCAGGCAGCCGCAGATGACTTTCTTGACTTCCTCCTCGAACTCCGGCGCGACGGCGCGCAGCAGGTCCTGGCAGAGGCTCGTGCAGCTGCCGCATCCCGTGCTCGCGCGAGTCGTCTCCTTGAGCTGCGACAGCGTGTTCACGCCCTGTTCGTGAATGGCGTGAATGATCGTTCCCTTGGTCACGCCGACACAGCCGCACACGGTGGTGCTCTCGGCCATCTCCGCGACGTCGAGCCCGGTGTCGGCTGACGGTGGTGGAAACAGGAGGTGGCGCCGCTGAGCGGTCAGATCGGAACCGAGTCGCAGCCATTCCATGTAGCGATGGCTGTCGCTCGCGTCGCCGACGAGAATCACCCCCGTCAGCTTGCCGTCGCGCAAGGCAAGCTTCTTGTACACGCCAAGAGCAGGATCCTCGTAACGCACCGGCTCGACGCCGGTCCCGTCGGCCCATTCGCCTGCCGAGAAGACGTCGACCCCCATGATCTTGAGCTTGGCGGCCTGCACCGTCCCGGTATAGGTCGGTCCCCTGTTTCCGGTGATCGTCGCCGCGAGCACCTTGCCCTGCTCGAAGAGCGGCGCCACCAGGCCGTAGCAGACCCCGTTGTGCTCCGTGCACTCGCCGACGGCAAAGATGTCCGGGTCGGACGTTTCCATCCAGTCGTTGACGACGATGCCGCGATTGACGGTGAGGCCGGCTTTCCGTCCCAACTCGACGTTCGGCCGGATTCCTGCTGCCACGACGACCAGGTCCGCTTCGAGCGTCGAGCCGTCCGCGAACGCGACGCCGGTGACCGTCCCGCCGCCGAGGATTGCCGTGGTCTGCCGGCCGAGCAGCACGCTCACGCCCAGCTCCTCGATCTTGGACCGCAGGTACACACCGCCGCAGGGATCGACCTGCCGCTCCATCAGCGTGTCCATGAGGTGCACGACGGTGACGTGGCACCCCTGCACCTGAAGTCCTCTCGCTGCCTCGAGACCGAGAAGGCCGCCGCCGATGACGACCGCCCGTGTCTGCGGCCCCGCGCGTTCGAGAAGCGCCCGAGTGTCATCGAGGGTGCGGAACGCGAACACTCCGTCTTTGTCGAGCCCGCCAATCGGCGGGAACCACGGCGAGCTCCCCATCGCCAGCAGCAACGAGTCATACTCCGTCACCCGCCCGTCGTTGCCGGTGACTGTCCTCGCGCGCGAGTCGACATCGACTATTCGTACGCCGACGCGGAGGTCGATGCCATGCCGGTCGTACCACTCGAGGCCGTTGATCACGATGTCGTCCGCGTCCTTCTCGCCGGCGAGCACCGACGAGAGCAGCACGCGGTTGTAGTTGACGTGCGTCTCGTCGCTGAAGACCGTGACGTGGAATCGCGAAGAGTACTTGAGGATGTGCTCGAGGCACGCCATTCCGGCCATGCCGTTTCCGACCACCACCAACTTCTTCATCGGGCGGTCCTTTCCACGCGGACCGCAGACTGCTTGTAGTTGGGCTCCCGCGAGATCGGATCGAAGGCGCTCTGGGTCATCTGATTGGCGTTGGCCTCCGCATAGTGGAACGGCACGAAGATCTGGCCTGGAGCGATGGTTTCGGTGAGGCGCAGCTCGACGCCGCGCACGCGTCCGCGCCGCGACACGACGTCGACGCGGTCCTGGGCGGCGAGCCGCAGCGCGCGCGCGTCGCGCGGGTTCATCTCGACCCAGGCGTTGGGCGACAGGTGCTCGAGAATCGGTACCTTGCCGGTCTTGGTGCGCGTGTGCCAGTGCTCGACGGTGCGCCCGGTGTTCAACACCAGAGGAAAGCTCGCCGACGGCTGTTCGGGGAACGGTTCCCAGGACACCGGAATCAGCCGGGCCCGGCCGTCGTCGGTCTGGAAGCGGCCGTCGGTGTAGAGGCGACGTGACTGTTCCGCGGGGTTCGCGCCCGCCGGAAACGGCCACTGAATGCCTCCATGCTCCTCGATGGCGTCGTAGGTCATCCCCGAGTAGTCGCAGAGCCGCCCGGCGGACACCCGCTTCCACTCCTCGAAGGCGTCGCGCGGCGTCGACCATCCCGGAAAGATCTCGTCGCGTGCTCCGAGCGCAGCCGCCAGATCGAGAAAGATGTCGAAGTCGGGGCGCGCGTCCCCGGGAGGATCGACGGCGCGGTTGGCTTTGCTGACGCGGCGCTCGGAGTTGGTGTAGGTTCCCTCTTTTTCACCCCAGATCGCCGCGGGCAGAACGATGTCCGCCAGTTCCGACGTCGGGGTGGGATGGAATCCGTCCTGGACGACCAGAAAATCGAGTCCCTCGAGCGCCTGCTGCACCACGCCGAGATTGGGAAACGAGACGATCGGATTGGTGGCGATGATCCACAGGGCGCGAATCCGGCGGTCCAGCGCCGCTTCGATGATGTCTGGATACGCCAGACCTCGGGCGCTCGGGATTCGCTCCACCGGAACGTTCCAGAGCGCGGCGATCTCGGCGCGGTCCTCCGCGCTTTCGAACTTGCGATATCCCGGCAGGCACGAGGCAGCGCCTGCCTCCCGCGTTCCCATGGCGTTGCACTGGCCCGTGATCGAGAAGGGCGCCGCCCCAGCTCGCCCGACATTGCCCGTGATGAGCGCGAGGTTGTTGATGGCGTTGACGGTCTCGGTACCCTTCGAGCTGTGGTTGACGCCCATCGTCCAGGCAATGAACCCCGCGCGCGCGCCGGCGTAGAGCACAGCCGTCCGGTACAGCTGATCGGGTGTAAGCCCGGTGATCTCGGCCACGCGCTCCGGCGTATACCCGCGCACCGAATCGCGGAGCTCGTCGAACCCGGACGTGTGCCGATCGATGTACTCGCGATCGACGAGGTCGTGCTCGATGACGATGTGGATGAGGCCGTTCAGCAGCGCCAGATCCGACCGTGGACGGATTGGCAGGTGCAGGTCGGCCATCATCGCCGTCTTGGTCACGCGCGGATCGACGACGACCAGCGTAGCGCCGGGATTGGCCTCGAGCCGCCGGCACAGAATCGGGTGATTGTCGGCGATGTTCGCGCCGATGAGCACGATCACGTCGGCGATCTCGAAGTCCTCGTACGAGCCGGGCGGCCCGTCGCTGCCAAACGATCGCTTGTAGCCGGCCACGGCCGTCGACATGCAGAGCGTCGTGTTGCCGTCGTAGTTGGGCGTGCGCAGCCCGAGCTGCACGAGTTTGCCGAGCGCGTAGAACTCCTCGGTCACGAGCTGGCCGGTGCTGATCACGCCGACCGCGTCGGGACCATGCGCCGCCTGCACCTCCCTGAAACGCGCCGCCGTGGTCGCGAGTGCCTCCGGCCAGCCGACGGGCGCGAAACGGCCGTGCTTTCCGCCACTCTTGAGTAGCGGAGACCGAGCACGGTTGTCGGCCGCAAGCGTGTAGTGCTCGGAGAGCCCCTTCGGGCAGAGCATGCCGCGGTTCACGGGGTGTGCCGGGTTGCCCCGAACTGCGACCGCCCGTCCGTCCTTGACTCCGAGGAACATGCCGCACCCGACCGAGCAGTAGCCGCACGTAGTCGAAACCCAGCGGTCGGCCGCCTTCTGCGCCGAGATGTAGCC
Source organism: uncultured Acidobacteriota bacterium (assembly GCA_963839705.1). Lineage (GTDB taxonomy): Bacteria > Acidobacteriota > Vicinamibacteria > Vicinamibacterales > 2-12-FULL-66-21 > DATBJJ01. The sequence continues at coordinate 733,125 of CAWIWL010000012.1, read as the reverse complement.
CGACACCGGGTCCAGCGTGTAGGCGTATCGGTCGGCGTGCGTGTCGAGTCCGATCAGCCGCTTGACGTTCATGCGGCCTCTCTCCCGATCTGCAGGTAGGGCGTGGCCATGTGCTTCGGGACGACGCTGACGAAGAAGAGGTAGCGCCCGAGGATCTCCGCGGCGAGCGTGACGAGAAGGGCGGCCCACCACGTGGCCGTGCTGGTAGTCCCGATCGCCCCGATAGCGACGAGCGGCAACGCGACGCCGCCCACCGCGAGCATGACGCCGCTCGCGATGAACTGAGGTTTGAGCGTCGTCGATAGAAGGCGCGCCGTTCCTTGAAGTTCGATCGTGTTTCCGGCCACCAGACGCACGAAGCGCAATGCGACGAAGACCAGTTGCGCGCCGCCCATGGCGGCGGCGGCGAGCGAGAGCCCGCGGGCGTCGCTCGCGCCGAGCGCGGCGGCGAGGAGCGGTCCGAGCGCGGCCGCCGTCAGGTTGAACTGGACCAGCGTCAGAGGCGTGTTCCACGCCGGGCGCGATGGCACGCGATAGATGCATCCGCTGGCGGTGACGCCGGCGATCCCGACGAGTGACGTCAGCGCTCCGACAACCAGGCTCCCGGGAAGATCCATCCAGAGCAGCGCCGCGTAGATCGCGGCGATGCCGGAGAACGCCGTAAACAGCAGCACCTCGCGGCTCAACCAGGACCGGCGCCACATCTTCAGCGCGCGGTAGGCGTAGGCCGGGCGGCCGAGGTGAAGCGTTGCGCCGTTGAGCGCGATCGCCGCCACGAGCAGCGACGTCAGCGCCGCGACACCGAGACGCGTGGTTGCCCCGAACAGCTGCAGGACCCAAATCGTGACAAACGCGCCCACCGACAGTTGCGTGAGCACGGTCATCATCACGAGCGACCAGTGGGCATGTTCCGGGCTGAGGTGTGTGAGGCCGACCGGCCGCGCGTCCCGCGGCAGGTGCGCGGGCAGTGTGACCCGCGTCGTCGACAAACTTTCGTCGTCGACCGGACCGCCCTCGCACCCGGCGCTTGCCTCCACGGCGGCGCGCCAGTCGTCGGTCCTGATGATCTCGATCTCAATCGCCCCTTCCGGGCACGCGCTCACGCAGGCCGGCGCCTGTCCGTGCTCGAGACGTCCGTGGCACATGTCGCACTTGCCGACGACGCCGCGCTCGGGGTTGTATTGCGGGACGCCATACGAGCAGTTCCAGGTGCAGTACCTGACAGCCGATGCACGCGTCGGCGCTGTGGCGCACGAGGCCCGTGACCGGATCCTTCGTGTAGGCGTCGACCGGACACCCGCTGAGGCAGGTGGGGTTGACGCAGTGGTTGCACCCCATCGAGAGATGCGCCCGGAGCGCATTCGGGTACGAGCCGCCTTCGAGCTCGCCGACGCGGCGCCAGTTGATCGCGGCCGGGTTGCCGTTCTGTTCGTTGCACGCGACGACGCAGCACTTGCAGCCGATGCAGCGGCGCATGTCGAAATGAAAGCGGTACTGCTCGCCGGGACCGGGCGTGCGCGACGGCATCCGTTGACTAGGAACGAGGGCCGTGGGATCCGCCGTCCATCCGGGCAATCCGGCGCCGAACGCGGCCGGCCGCACGCCAGCGCGTGGCGTCATGACGAACGTCACGCTCTCGTCGGCGACTCGTTTCAGCAGGGGTAAGGCTACGGCCACGTCACGCTCCAGTACGCAAGACACAATCCAGTCGTCACGAATACCGTCGCGACGGGAGTCATCTGCTCGTCCTGGAGCGGGTGTGAGGCTGCGAAATGGCCTGAGTCGTCGCCGGCTGCAACAAGGAACCGGCGGCGCGCACTACGCAGATCGCCTGAATGTCATCGGTTCCGAGAACCTGACCTCTCTGCGACACTGCGGCGCGCGCGTCTTACGGATCGCAGGATACACAGATCGCCAGAGCCGCGCAAGATCACCACTGGTCACACAAATGTCCAGCAAATTGTCTTTTCAGACATTTATGTAGCTTCGGAGAATCTCAGCCAAGACGGGTCCCAGGCACCACCCGCTCTCGGCCGGCTTTAGCCGCCACGTGAGGCCGAGGTGCGCAACGCGGACTGGCGTCAGCGACGGCATCAATCCCCACGACATTGTCCCGAAATACTTTTTCGAGACAGTTTTGTTCCTCGGCGAGGTCCGATGCGGCGCCGCATTTTTGCTACCCGGTTCATCGTTTGCGTGCGCCAGGGTCATCGTTTGCGACGGTGTACGCACTGCCCGAGTGCCGCGCGCCCTTCGGGAACGCGCCTTGCTACTCTCGTCGCTCGTCGGCCCCGACGCCGCGAACGCCCCTGCTGGCATCACAGCACCTCCTCGATCGATCGCAGTAATTTCCGGAGCTCGACGGGTTCCGGCCCCGGCTGCGTCGGTCGTCTCCAACAAGAGGAGCTCTTTGTGCGTTGCGCTTCTGCGGATCTCGTCCGACGTGTGTGCTCGTGTGTCTGCCTCTGCGGCTCTCTGCTCATGGGAGACGGCGTGCTCTTTGCTCAGTCGGGGGCGCAGTCGTCGGGGCAGTCGTCGCCCGCGGCCGATCAGTCGCCATCGCCTGTCGCGCCCGCCGCACCCAGGAAACCGCCTCCGTTTCCCAATCGCGCCAACGAACTGATGCCGTCGTGGCTCCGCGTGCGCGGCGAGTTTCGCGAGCGCGTCGAAGGCTTTGACAATGCGGGATTCGTCAGCGGCCGCGATGACTCGTTCTTCTTATCCCGCTTCCGCTTCACCGCCACCGCGACGACCAAGGTGATTGCCGCCACCGTCCAGGTGCACGACGCGCGTGTCGGGGACAAGAGCGTCGGCGCCACGGGCTCGCCGTTCAAAGCGTCGTTCGACCTCCGGCAGGCCGTCGTGGACATGGGCGGCGCCAAGGCTCCAGTCGTGGCGCGTCTGGGCCGGCAGGAGATCGACGTTCGGCGACCAGCGACTTGTCGGTTCCGCGAACTGGCTCAACTCGGGACGCAGCTTCGACGCCGCACGAGTCACCGTCAGATCGAAGGCGGCTCAGATCGACCTCTTCGCCGCGTCCGTGGTTCGGATCCTCGACGACGAGTTCGACAAGAGCGGCAACGGCAACCGCTTCGCCGGCGCCTATGTCACGAGCGGCCGGATTCTGCCGCAGGGGACTGCCGAGCCCTACGTGTTCTGGCGCCGCGACATCAACCAGCGCGGCGAAACCGGCACGCTCGACACGCTGCAGCAGGTGACGACCGGTGCGCGGCTTGTGGGCAAGCTCCCGGCGCGGCTCGACTACAACGTGGAGATGGACGTTCAGCGCGGCTCGCTCGGGCCCGACTCGGTCCGCGCGTGGGCCGGGCACTGGCAGATCCGCGAGACCCTGCCTGGCGGCAAGCCGATGCACGCGACGGCTGAATACAACTACGCGTCGGGCGACGCCGATCCGGCGGACGGCGTCCGGGGCACGTTCGATCAGCTCTACCCGACCGCGCACGACAAGTACGGCCTGGCCGACCAGGTGGGCTGGCGGAACATCCACCACGTCCGCATCGGCTTCGATATTGCGCCGCTCAAGGCGACGCCGATCACCGTGAACTATCACTGGTACTGGTTGGCGGAGAAACGCGACGCGCTGTACGCGGCGAGCGGCACTCCGCTGGCCCGTGTCCCGGGGGGCGCCGCCAGCACTCGCGTCGGTCAGGAGATCGATCTGCAAGTGGCGCGTCCCTTGACGCCCTACCTGGCGCTCGCGGCTGGTTACTCCCATCTCGTTCCCGGGCCTTTCCTCAAACAGGCGACGCCCGGCGCGTCCTACAGCGGGCCGTTCGTGATGGTCACCTACGTATTCCTGGCGGAGAAATGAGATGAAGAGAAAAACGACGACACGACGCACGTTCGTCAAGACGGCGGGCGCGTCGACGGCAGCCATCCTCATGTCGGGGATGCCGCGCGGGTGGGCCGGCGGCGTCTACGCGAGCGATAGTCCGGAAACCGTCAACATCCGCTTCGGCATCATCGCGCTGACCGATTGCGCGCCGATCGTGATGGCGCACGAGCTCGGCTACTTCAAGAAGTTCGGCATCAACTCCACGGTGGCGAAGGAGGCGTCCTGGGCCGTCATCCGCGACAAGCTCACGATCGGCGAGAACCAGGCGACGCACATGCTTCTCGGCATGCCGCTCGCCTCCACCATGGGTCTGGCCGGCTCTCCAGTCAAGCCGATGATTGCGCCGTGGCTCCTCAATCGCAACGGCCAGGCCATCACCCTCAGCAGCAAGCTCAAGGCGGCGGGGGCGAGGACGCCGGCCACGATCAAGCCGCTGGCCGAGAAGGCCAAGGCCGCCGGCGATCCGCTGACCTTCGCGATGACGTTTCCACCGGGAACCCACGCCATGTGGCTCAGATACTGGCTGGCGTCGGGCGGCATCAATCCGGATCGCGACGTGAACCTCATCACCATCCCGCCGCCCCAGATGGTGGCGAACATGAAGGTCGACAAGATGGACGGCTTCTGCGTCGGCGAGCCGTGGAACAACCGGGCCATCGAAGACGGCATCGGGTTCACCGCCGTCACCACGCAGCAGCTGTGGAAAGACCATCCCGAAAAAGTGTGCGCGTTCACCGAGGAGTTCGCGTCGAAGAACCCCAGGACGGTACGGGCCATCCTGAAGGCGCTGCACCTGGCGAGCGTGGATCTCGACAAGATGGAGAATCGCCCGAAGTTCGCCGAGATCATCGCCAGGCCGACCTACATCAACTGTCCGCCGTCCACGATTCTCGAGCGGCTCATGGGGAAGTACGAGTTCGGCGACGGCCGCGTCGAGCAGGATCCCAACTACATGATCTTCTCCAACCGCGGCGCCAATTACCCGCACCGAATCTACGCGACCTGGTGGCTCACGCAGTTCCGGCGCTGGGGAATGACGAAGACCGATCCCGACTATGCCGGCGTCCCCGGCCGCGTGCTCCGCTCGGATCTCTATCTCGACGCGATGAAGGAGCTCGGCGTGACCACGAAGATCGCCGAGGAGCAGAAGATTACGCTGTTCGACGGCGTGTTCGACGGCAAGGACCCGGCGAAGTACGCGCGTTCGTTTCCCGTTCACAGCATGGTGTAAGCCCTGTCCCTGGAGGTTCGATGAAGCGTGTGTTGCACCTGGTACTGCCGACGGTCGGGTTGGGCCTGGCGATCCTTTTGTGGTGGGCCGCGAGCCTCGCGGTGCCCGACCTGCCGTCGCCCGTCCGCACCTGGGAGGAGAGCAAGGTCTACATTCTCGAGCCGTTCGCGAAACGCGGCGAGACCGATCAGGGGATCGCGCTTCTGGCGTACTACAGCCTCGTCCGCGTCGCCGAAGGATTCCTGCTCGGCGTCGTCATCGGCACGCCGGTCGGCTTCCTGTTCGGCGTTTCGCCGCTCATCACGCGGATGTTCGATCCGTTGATGCAGGTCATGCGCCCGATTTCGCCGCTGGCCTGGCTGCCGCTCGGCCTGGTCCTGTTCCAGAAATCGGAGCCCGCGGCACTCTTTGCCATCGCGGTCTGTTCCATGTGGCCGACGATCATCAACACGATGATGGGCGTCCGCGCCATCCCGCAGGACTACTGGAACGTGGCCAAGGTCCTTCGGCTCTCCCGGACGACGACGTTCCTGAAAATCATCGTGCCCGCCACCTTGCCCTACATGTTCGCGGGCTATCGACTCAGCCTCGGCATCGCCTGGCTCGTGATCGTCGCCAGCGAGATGCTGACGGGCACGCCGGGCGTCGGTGGCTTCCTGTGGCAGGAGTACAACAGTCTGATTTACGCCCACATCCTGCTCGCGATCATCACCATCGGCGTGATCGGTTTCGTGCTCGATCGATTGATGGGACTGGCGGAAGCCAGGCTCCGCGCGGTGTGAGGCCTGATGGCATTCATCGAAGCGTCCGGCATCACGAAATCCTTCCGCGCTGCCAACGGCACGCGTCCGCTCGGTGCTGCGCAACGTCTCACTCAGCGTGGAGCGCGGCGAGTTCGCCTCAATCGTCGGCCCTATGGGCAGCGGCAAGTCGACGCTGCTGAGCATCCTGGCTGGCCTCACCGACGCTGACTGCGGCAATGTCGAAGTTGGCGGGGAGACGGTGCGCGGCGTACGCGCCGATGCGTCGTTCGTGTTCCAGAACTACTCGCTCCTGCCGTGGTTCACCGCGCTCGAGAACGTCCGCCTGGCAGTGGAGGCGGCCTGTCCAATGCTCGCCCGCGACGCGCAGGTGGCGCAGGCCCGGCGCGCGCTCGAGCAAGTGGGGCTTGGGAACGCTCTCAACCGGCGGCCCGGTCAGCTGTCGGGCGGGATGCGCCAGCGGGTTGCCATCGCGCGCGCTTTCGCCACCAACCCTGAGGTGCTGTTTCTCGACGAACCGTTCGGTGCGCTCGACGCGCTGACACGCGAGACGGTGCAGCAGGACCTCGTTCGGCTCTGCTCGTCGGCGGAACGTCCGGTCACGACCGTGATGATCACCAACAGCGTCGAGGAGGCGATTCTCCTGTCGGACTGGATAGTTCCGATGCTGCCGGGGCCGCCGGCCACTCTTGGTCGGCCGATCCCGGTCCAACTGTCGCGCCCGCGCAGCGTGGGCCAGCTTGCCCACGATGAAGACGCGTCGCACGTGCGCGCGCACGTGATCGCGACGTTGACCGCCGCGCCGGGCGGCCGGGCGCGGCGAGTGCCAGGGAAGACCGACGAAGACAGGGTCGTCCCGTCGACGTTGGCAACGGAGGAATCGCGATGAGAGCCCCGCTCGAGCTGACCGGGCTGACGAGGATCTTCAATACGCCATCAGGCCCATTCGTAGCCGTGAAGGATGTGAACGCCACCGTTCAGGCCGGCGAGTTCGTCGCCGTCCTCGGCCACTCGGGATGCGGCAAGTCGACCGTGCTGTCGATGATTGCCGGTCTCGACCGCGCCTCGTACGGCGGCGTCGTGATTGACGGGACGCAAGTTGTAGAGCCCGGCGCCGACCGGGCCATCGTTTTCCAGTCGCCGTGTCTGCTGCCGTGGCTGACGGCTCGCGCGAACGTCCTGCTCGCCGCTGCCGAGCGGCCAGGATCGACTGCGTCTCAGCAGCGTGCGAGCGCGGATGCCTACCTCGCGCTTGTCGGCGTCGACGACGTGGCCGACCAGTTGCCGGGCCAACTCTCGCTCGGCACGCAGCAGTGCGTGTCGCTTGCGCGAGCGCTGTCGCTCGAGCCGCGCTTCCTGCTTCTCGACGAGCCTTTCTCGCAGCTCGACTCGATCACCCGCTTCGAGCTGCAGGACATCCTCCTCCGCGTCTGGGAAGAATCAGACAAGACCGTGGTCATGGTGACCCACGACGTCGATGAGGCCTTGTACCTGGCCGATCGCCTGATCCTGATGACCGACGGACCGGAGGCGACTGTCGGCGACTCGTTCTCGGTCCCGTTCCCGAGGCCGCGGCGGCGAGCCTCGGTCCTCGCGCATCCGGAGTACCACCGGTGCAGGCGCCGGGTGGTCGACTTCCTCGAGCACCACGCCCACCAGTCGCGGCCGAGCGCGCTCGACACCGTGCTTCGCCGCCGCAGCGCGGTGTCAGCATGATGGGAGCGGCGCGCACTCGGTTGCAGCCCGTGCGTCGGGGCACGGTGTATCTCGTAGGTGCCGGTCCGGGCGACCCCGGGTTGCTCACCCGCCGTGCGCTTCAACTGATTCAGGAGGCGGACGTCGTCCTGCACGACCACCTCGTCAGCCCCGAGATCCTCGCAGAGTGCGGGCCGGGCACGCGGGTCATCGACGTCGGCAAGGTCGGACACGGTCCCCAGATGGACCAGGCCGCGATCGAGCAGCGCTTGATCGCGCTCGCCAGAGCCGGCCGTGGCGTGGTTCGGCTGAAAGGCGGCGACCCGCTGCTCTTCGGCCGTGGCAGCGAAGAAGCCGCGGCGTTGCGGGCCGCAGATGTCCCGTTCGAGATCGTTCCCGGCGTGTCGTCGGCCATGGCGGCGCCGGCCTACGCCGGGATCCCGCTGACGGCGCGCGGCGTGGCCTCGTCAGTGGCAATCGTTACCGGCCACTGCGCGCATTCGGGCGCTACGACGGCGTCCATCCCGATCGCCGATACGACTGTCGTACTCATGGGTGTCGCCAACGCGGCGTTGCTGCGCGATCGGTTGATTGCAGGCGGCCGGAGCGCCGACACGCCGGCCGCGGTGATCGAATGGGGCACGTGCGCGCAGCAGCGCGTCGTTGAGGCGACGGTGGCGACGCTGCCCGAAACCATCGCGCATGCAGGCCTGAGAGCGCCCGCCGTGATCGTCATCGGAGAGACAGTCCGGCTCAGGTCGACGCTGAACTGGCTCGATCGGTCGCGCCTCGAGGGTGTGGCAGAAGCGGAGATGTTGGGCTGTGTCGGGTCCGGCTAAGGCAGGACACTACGAAGGTTGCGCCTCGGTATTGGTCCGGCTAAAGCCGGACACTACGAGTGTTGTTCTTCGGCGCTGGTGCGGCTAAAGCCGGACGCTACGCATGTTGCTTCTCGGCATTGGTCCGGCTAAAGCCGGACGCTACGAATGTTGTTCTTCGGCACTGGTCCGGCTAAAGCCGGACGCTACGCATGTTGCTTCTCGGCATTGGTCCGGCTAAAGCCGGACGCTACGCATGTTGCTTCTCGGCATTGGTCCGGCTAAAGCCGGACGCTACGCATGTTGTTCTTCGGCACTGGTGCGGCTAAAGCCGGACGCTACGCATGTTGCTTCTTCGGCGCTGGTCCGGCTAAAGCCGGACGCTACGCATGTTGCTTCTCGGCATTGGTCCGGCTAAAGCCGGACGCTACGAATGTTGTGCCTCGGCACTGGTCCGGCTAAAGCCGGACGCTACGAATGTTGTGCCTCGGCACTGGTCCGGCTAAAGCCGGACGCTACGAATGTTGTGCCTCGGCAATGGTCCGGCTAAAGCCGGACACTACGGATGTTAGTTCTCGGCACCGTCGTAGTGTCCGGCTTTAGCCGGACCCTTAGACAGGAACCCTCACGGCGCAGCAACGCCGAAGAACTCGTCCGCGTCGCGGTACCTGAAACCCGAGGCGTCGCGCGAACCCGGGGTCCTGCGGGCCCGCGCCGACATAGATGCACGCGGCCGGATCGAGCTGGTAGTGGTCGATGAGAACCACGCCGAGACCCGGCAGAGGCTTTCGACACCAGCAGATCGGCGGTCCCGCCGGGTGCGGGCAATACGCGATCTCGATCGTCACCCCGAGAAGCTCCTGCGTGCGTGAGAACGCCGCCTCGACATCCCCGACGGTCATCGTCTTTTCGGCGATCTCGGGCTGCCAGGAGAGCGCGAGCAAACGCCACCCATCATCCCCATATTGCCGCAATACTCCGCCGCGTCCCGCCAACACCTCGACATCGTCAGCGGACGTCGGCGTGCGCGCGCCAGAGCGGCTGCGGCGCAGTACGCCGTCGCACCAGAGGATCAGCGCCTTGTTGACGAGGGACGCATCCAGCTTTCGCTCGAAGGGCACGACCTCGATAGTCGAGAAGCCCTCGGACGGATGAGGAGGCTCCAGCTCACGCTGATAGCGGAACTGCACGCCAGGGCCGAACAGCGTGACGTCGCGCTTCGATCCGGCGCGAAGCTCTTCGGGGCCGGGCAGGTGTCCGTGCTTCGCGATCATTCGCCGGACAGCGTTGACCTGGGCATCCTCGATGCCTGTCTCGATCGACAGGCATCGCACCGGCAGGCCTCTGGCTGAAGCGGTGGCGATCACTCGCGCGCGCGACTGTCGCGATACATAGGTGTTGTCGAGGACGATGCGCGACGCGCCGGAGGCGATCAGACGATCGAGTTCCGGCAGGAGATCGGAGAGCGAGCCGCCAGCGGTGTCCCGGTTCACGCGCGCGTAGCCGCGGGCGACGAAGGACTCGGCCACGGTACTCTTGCCTGCGCCCGGCAGGCCCATGATGAGCACGACGTCGCCGTCGCGAGCGGGAACGTCCGTCGCAGGCGGTGATCCCTCCCGATGACGGACCGTCCGGCCGGCCCGGAAGCGCTCGTCCAGCCGCGCGCGATCGTCATCGTCGAGGACAACGGTCGCGGCGCGGGCGATCGACTGCACCGTTTCGATCCGCGTTGCCCCCGCGACGGGGACGATGAGATCCGAGAGATCCATCAGCCACGCCAGCGCGACCTCGCACGCGCTGATGCCGTGTCTGGCGGCAACCCCGGCGAGAACAGGGTCGGCGGCCAGCCGGCGCGCACGCTGCGCGCCGCCGAGCGGACGGTAAGCGAGCAGGGGAATGCGGTTCGTGAGGCAACAGGCGACGACGCCGTTCAGGATGTTGTCGTCCTTCCAGACGCTCAGTTCCACTTGGACTGCCGCGATCTCGGTGATGCGCCTGGCCTCTTCGATCTGTCCCACGTTCACGTTGCACAGACCGATCGACTCGATGTGGCCGTGGCGCTTCAGCGCGTCGAGCGCACGCACGCTGGTCGAGAGCGGTACGCGCGGATCGGGCGCGTGGAGCTGGTAGAGGTGAATGCGTTCGACGCCGAGCGCGCGACGGCTGGCTTCGCAGGCCGCGGTCAGGTGACGCGCGCGCCCGTCCGGCACCCAACCGCCTTGCGGACGTGTGAGGCCGCCCTTGGTCGCGACCCGAATCCTGGATTGGTCTCCTTCCCAGGTCGAAATGGCGCGCGCGATGAGCTGCTCGTTGTGTCCGACGTCGCTGGCGTCCAAGCAGTAGGCGTCGGCGGTGTCGAGGAGCGTGATGCCGGCATCGAATGACGCATGGAGCACGGCCACTCCATTTGCGTCGTTGTTTTCGGGGCGCTCGCGCTCCGTCGACAGGCGCATGCAGCCGAGCGCGACGCGCGGCACGCCGGCGGGAAGGTGCGGGAGCTCGTTCACAGCCGCAGCGTGAAGAACAGGAACGAGACGGTTCCGCCGAGGATCGCCACCCATCCCAATCGTCGCTGGCCGGGCAGCTCCCACCACATGAAGAGGCCCGAGGCAATCCACACGATCATCGACACGCAAACGATGTCGACGACGACGCTCCACGAGAGCTGAAGAAATCCTTCTTGCTCGAAACCGCCTCGGGCGTGCATGCCGGTCAGGAAGTGATCCCAACGGAAGCGCCGGTCTTCGACGATCAGCTTTTTTTGATCGATGAAGTACTTCAGCTGCGTCGACTTCCAGAACGAGTACGCGTAGACGTTGACCTGGGTCGGGCTCTGACGGTAGGAGCCGTAGCTCGTCGCCTCGACTCCCGCGTCCTTGAGCAACGTTGCGCCGAATGCCCGCAGGCCGGCGGTGTCCTCAGGCACCGGCATGTCGAGCGCGCGCTCGGCACGGAGTGTCCAGAGCGGCAGTCCCTTCGCGGCGTCACGCTGTTCGAAGAACTGGTTGTGCGCAAAAGGTACCGACGAGATGCCGTACATGAAGAACCAGGGCAGGAGCGCCATTCCCAGATAAAGGTGAAGCCGGCGATTGAGGTGCGAATAGGTCACGGCGCCCTCGTTACAAGGTCAGCAGGTACAAAGCGAACACTCCGGCGCCAGCGACGAGCGACGTCAATCCGAACCCCCGCGTTACTTTCATCTCCCACCACATCCACAGCCCGGACAGCACCCAGAAGACCATCGCGACGATGAAGAGGTCGACCGAGACCGCCCAGACCGTGTCGAGGCCGTAACCCGTGGCGTAGCCTCGCCGCCGATGGAACCGTTCCAGAAACGCATTGGGCCGAGGCTGCTGCCGTTCGATGACCAGCGTGCGATCGGCCGGAGAGTAGGTGAGGCGGCGTGGGGAAACGAGGTCGTTGCGATTGATGACGATGGTGCCGTCCTTGCGCCGCGACACGCCGTGCGCGCCATCGAGCTCGACCGACATCAGGATCTGCTTCGAGATCGTCCTGAGCTCGGCGTTCTCGGAGAAGACGCCGTCGTAAACGAGCCGACGTTCCTCGACAAACGGTATCGGTCCGTCGCCATACGCGCCGACGAAGAGCGCGCGATGATTCATGACGAGCGTGCTCAGCGCATACATCAGGACCCATGGGAACAGGAAGAGCGCGAGGTACATGTGCGTCCGACGAACGATCTTGGAGATCACATCGTTACCTCGTTCCCGCGATCACCTGGCCTGGCGCCCCAGCACGAGCTTGATGGCAATGAGCGCTGCCAGAATGCCGCCTGTCAGGAGCACGGCGTACTCGGTGAGCGGCGTGAGCAACACGAGCAGCGCGGCAATTGGGCCAAACGATCTGGTTCGACGGTACTCCGGCCGGTCGTGGAGAAACCAGAGGCAAACCAGAAAGACCGCGACTGGGATCGCGACGGCCGCGCCGGCGGCCGCGGCGCTGATCTTCGCGTGATGCGTCACCTGGTCGACGTTGACGGCGAGGCCCGCCCCTACTGCGGCGGCAGCGGCAAAGATGAGATAGTGTCCGTAGCCCCAGACGATGGCCTTGCCGAGACTGGTCAGCAGATCGTGGACCGGACGATCGAAGTACGCCCACCACATCGAGAACACGATCAGCAACCCGCCTATGATGAGGGGCAGGAGCGCGGTGAGCGCCTCACCCGAGGCGAGGGCCGACTGGATCGCGACCGTCGCCGAGAGGATCGACTCGCCGAGCACGATGAGCGTCAGGAGTCCGTAGCGTTCGGCGATGTGCTGCGGGTGCCACGTGGTCGGCGTGGCGCGCTCGGCCCAGATCGGCACCGCCAGTTCGACCGCCGCCAGCGCGACGAAGCCGGGCGCCCAGAAGCCCGGTATCCAGAACATGCCGATCCACGCGAGCTGCAGGAGCGTGACGCCGAGCGCATATCGATGGGCCGTGACACGGCGGCCGGGGTCTGACGCGGCCGCCCGCAGCCACTGCGCGACCATCGCCAGCCGCATCACGACGTAACCGGTAATCGTCGCAAGATTGGGCTCGTGGGTTTCGAACATCGCCGGCACGCCCGCCGCCATGATGAGCGCACCGGTAATCTGCACGAACACCGCGAGCCGATAGGCCACGTCGTCGCAGTCGTAGGCCGAGGCGAACCACGTGAAGTTCATCCATGCCCACCAGATGGCAAAAAAGACCATCAGGAAACCGACGAGCCCCTGAACCGCGTGCGCTTCTCCCACCGCGTGATGCAGCCCGCTCGCGGCCTGCGCGATCGCGACGACGAAGACGAGGTCGAAGAGGAGCTCGAGCGGCGTGGCGGCCCGGTGGTGCTCGTGCGGCGAGCGCGCGGTCATCCGGCCGTTGAGCCGCGTGCCAGAAATGCGTCCTGCGTGTGGGGTGGTCGCCGATTGAGACATCTTGTGTGCGCGAGATTCTATCCCTTGTTCTTCACACCTGTCCTCCGACGATGTAGCCTAGATCTTGAGCACGAGTCGTAGTGTCCGCCTTTAGGCGGACTTGTCTAGGTCCGGCTAAAGCCGGACGCGACGAAGCCAATTGCTAGAATGCTGAGATTGGCAACCGCGAGCCGCGAGTAAGCGAGCCGCGATCCAGAACATGTTCCCTTACCACGACGAGAACGAAACCCAGCGGCCGGCCTATGTGACGATGGTGCTCGTGGCCATCAACGTGCTGGTCTGGATCCTGATCCAGGGCGCGGGGTCGTCGGTGCCACTCGCCACATCAGTCTGCAATCTCGGGCTCATTCCAGGTGAGCTGACGGGCGCGCTGCAGCCCGGCGCGGGGTTTCCGATGGGTGATGGACTTGTCTGCCTCACCGATCCCGGCCGTCAGCCGCTCAACGTCCTCACCTCCATGTTCCTGCACGGCTCGTGGATGCACCTGCTCGGGAACATGTGGTTCCTCTGGCTCTTCGGGAACAACGTCGAAGATGCGATGTCGCGCCCGCGCTTCGTCGTGTTCTACCTCTTGAGCGGCCTGGCGGCCGCGTTGCTGCAGGTCGTCGCGGAACCGGGTTCGGCGATCCCGATGGTCGGCGCGTCGGGTGCGATCAGCGGCGTGATGGGGGCGTATCTGGTCCTCTTCCCGAGGGTCCGCGTGTTCACGTTCATGGCCCTCGGGTTCATCTTCACGACCGTGGCGCTGCCGGCGTGGGTGATGCTCATCTACTGGGCCGTGCTGCAGCTCTTTGGCGGCTTCGTGAAGATCGGCGCCGAGCCGGGCGGCGGCGTCGCGTTCTGGGCGCACATCGGCGGGTTCATCGCGGGCGTGGTGCTGGTGAAAGTCTTCGAGCGCCCCGACCGCCTGCTGGCTCACCGCTCGCGTCACTGGGAGCCGCACCGTCAGGGTTGGCGGTGAGCAGGAAAAAGAAACTGCCACAGCTGCAACCTCGGTCCCTGCAGTGTGACACCCACGCTAATCTCTCACGAGGTTCGCGAAGCTCGCGATGATCGCGAAGCAACTCGTTGTTTCTTCGTGGGCTTCGCGGGCTTCGAGTTCTTCGCGAGTTCGTTCGTCGGCCCCGACGGCTATCGGACTGCTGCTTTCACCTGCCGCGCCAACGCGTGGTTCGGGTCCAGCGACAGCGCCGACTCCGCGTGCGCGCGCGCGTCTGTCAGTTTCCCGAGTTTCGCCTCGCAGTACGCAAGATGCGCCAGCGGCTCGGGGTCCTTCGGATCGAGACGAGCGGCTTCGGCCAGCTCGGGGATGGCCGCGTCACAGCGATCGAGGACGAGCAGGTTGAGGCCATACTGCACCCGGGCCCCTGGCTGATTGGGCGCCATCGCGACCGCCTGTCGGAAGAAGCGCTCGGCCTCCGCCGGCGCCTTCACTTGCATCGCCAGACGCCCGACTTTCAGCCACTGCTCCACGTCATCGCGATCGCTGAGGCGGATGTCGTGAATCACGCGTGCGGCGGCCGGAAGATCGCCGGCCCGCTGGAGCGCGACGGCGAGCTCGTAGCCGCCCTGTGAATACCCTGCCTCCCAGGCGCGACGGAGGTGCGGCGCCGCCCGCGCTTCCTGCTTCGCCGCGAGCAGCTGCACGCCGACGCCGTACTCCGCGACGCCGCGCCGCGGCGCCTTGGCTTCGAGCGTCGAGACCCATTGCTCGGCCTCGTCGTATCTGCCGATCGTCACGAGGTGCTCCGCCAGCCGCAGCCCCTCTTCCCAGCGGCCATCGTGCAACGGGAGCCGCCAGTTGGACAGCACGAAGAGGATCGCGAAGGCGGCTCCAGGCACGGCGAGCGCCGTGGCGCGCCGGGACGCGAACGCGCGTAGGACGCCGTCGATCGCCGCGCCCGAGCCGATGCTCAGCGGGACGAGCAGCGGCAGCCGATAACGTTCGGCGATGAAGAACGCCGCGACGCCGACGGCGTAACCCGGCACGAACGATACCCAGACGAGATAGTCGCGGCGGCGAGGCGCCGGCGGCGCGAACCACGCCAAGCCGACGAGACCGAGCGGGATGAGGAGCCACGGTCCGACCATATAGAAGCGCAGCATCGTGCCGACGTCATACGCATAGAACGGATAGCTGTGTGGCAGTGCGATGTGGTGCGCGCTGAAGGTGTAACCGAGCTTGCGCGCGAAAAGCCCGGCGGCGGCGGCCGGATGCTCCACGATCCACGTGCGCGCCAGATTGAAGAAATACCTCGACGTCTCCGCATCGTCGAGCGTTCGACCGAGGGCCTTCTCAGCGACCCGGCGCGCGTCTTCCGACTGTCCCTTGATGTTCGGCGTGATCCCCGGGACCACGGTGTAAAAGCCCGTCGCGGCCTCGCTGTTGCCGATGTAGAAGTTCAGTCCGCCGTGGGAGGACGCAAACGCAGACGTCAGCGACCACTGCTGCGAGACGACGGCATTGCGCAGCGCGACGGGCGCGGTGCCGATGAGGAGCCCCGCGACGAGAGCCGAGAGCGGACGGAAGCGACGCATGCCCAGCAACGCCGCCGCGATGGCGGCGAACCCGAACGCCATGTTCGGCCGGTTCATGAGCGCGAGCGCGAAGACGAGCCCGGCCGTCCCCCACCAGACATCCGGCGTGATGCGACCCTTCTGATGCGCCGCAAAGAGGCCGCGCGTCACGCACAGCAACACCGCCGACGTGAGACAGGCGTCCAGAGACGCCTGAAGGATCAGCGTTTCGTAGAAGGTGAAGAGCCCCGTGAACGTTGCGAGACTCGCGGCGATCCACGCGGCGCGCTCGCCGAACCAGTCCCTGGCCGAGAGAAACACGAACACGATCGACACGGCGCCCAGGAGCACCTGGAGAACCCGCACCGCCGTGAACGAGTCGGTAACGGCAAGGCCGGCCGACAGGAAATAGATGTAGAGCGGCGACACGAAGTAGAGCCCGGGACCGAGGGCCAGGTCTCCGCCGAGGACTCTCCGGGCCAATTCCGCATACGCGGCCGTGTCCAGGCCTACATCAGGCTGGAGGAGCGGGTGATCCTTCAGCTGGAACACGACCAGGAGCTTGAGACCGAACACTACGCCCGCTAGTAGCAGGAAGCGCGAAAATGGCGCGTGCTGCCGCGCCGCCGGCCTCGCCATCCTACTTTTCTGTCCTTTCAGCCCACATTTTTGTCGTCTGGTTGCACTTTAATGTTTCTTGACCCCTAGCATACCCGGCAGTAGGATTCGGCAATCCTCTGTGCGGGGGACGCTGACGGGTTGGGTCAGCTCGGTTCACCCGGCCGCCCGGCCGGGTATCGCAAGACAGATCGTCGCCGTTTTTGTCGTCTTCAGGGAGAAGGGGGGATGATGATGCGAGGCTTCCGCGGGAGCCTGCTTTTGGCAGGTATTCTCACGCTCTGGGCCGTGTCGGCCAGCGCCCAGGCAACAGGCTCAATCTTCGGCAAGGTTACCGACGAGTCCGGCGCCGTCCTGCCGGGCGTCACCGTGACCGTCGCCGGTCCTTCGCTGCAGCAGCCGCTCATAGCTGTGACCACCGCGACCGGCGCGTTCCAGTTTCCAACTGTGCCCATCGGCAAGTTCACCGTCACGTTCGAGATGAGCGGCTTCAAGAAGGTCACTCGTCCCGACGTCGTGATCGAGACCGGCTTCAACGCCGGCATCGACGCCAAGCTCGAGCTCGGCGCGCTCACCGAAGAGGTGACCGTCTCGGGCGCCTCGCCCATCGTCGACCTGAAGAAGACCACGACCGGGTCGACCTTCACGGCTGATGTCCTCGAGAAGATCCCCTCGGCGCGCGACCCGTGGCAGATCATCGGCATGACGCCGGGCGTCCGCGCCGGTCTGAACGTCGGCGGCTCCACGTCAGGCCAGCAGGTCGGCCTCAACTCGCGGGGCACCTCCGCCAACGTCCAGTGGAACCTCGAGGGCGGGTCGATCACGGACCTCTCGTCGAACTCGTCGCCGAGCTATTTCAATTTCGATTCGCTCCAGGAAATTCAGGTCAGCAACGGCGGCGGTGACGTCTCCGTGCAATCGAGCGGCTTGGCGATCAACCTCGTGACCAAGAGCGGCAGCAACGTTTTCAAGGGGACGGCGATGGCCACCTACGAAAACGACAAGATGCAGGCGAGCAATGTCACGCCGGAGCTCTTCGCCGCCGGCGCGAATGGCTTCCTCTCGGGCGCGCCCATCCAGAAGATCGCCGTGTATTCGTTCGAATACGGCGGCCCGATCCTCAAGGACAAGCTGTGGTTCTGGGGCTCGGCTGACTATCAGGACATCAACGTCGGCGTCGTCAACTTCTTCGACGCCAGCAAAGGCCAGTTCTGTGCCGATCTGGTGGCCGCTCAGAAAGCGCGAACGCTTGCGGGAGCGATCACCTACGACAACCTCGACCAGGTCTCGGGCTGCCTGAACAACGACAAGACGACGATCAAGAACCTGCTGTGGAAGTTCAACTACCAGCTCAACTCGTCGAACAAGATCCAGTACCTGTTCCAGAGCGACAACAAGTACCGGAACCGCCGCGACGCGAGCGCGACCAACGCCGCTGAAACGACCTCGCAGCAGACGAGCGACGCTCCGTGGAAGCTCCCGCTTCCGACGCACTCGATCACGCATACGTGGATCGCCAACGACAAGCTGGTCTTCAACAACATGTTCACCTACGTCGGCGGCGGGTTCTTCCTCGACTACCAGGACGTGCCGCCGCAGGGCGACTGCCTCCAGAGCCGCTATCTCGGGACGAGTACCTCTTCCAGCTATCAGACCGGCGGCCGGGAGGCCGGCGGCGACTGCATGTGGAACTTCCAGTCGCTGACCAACCGCACGACGAGCTTCAACACCCGGGCGAAGACGAGCACGTATCAGACCGTGCGGAAGTCGTGGGAGGCCAAGACGGACGGCACGTACCTGCTGTCCAACGTCCTCGGCGGCGACCACAGCCTGAAGTTCGGCGTGGGCTGGCGCAAGAACCCGATCATGTCGTTCTCGCACTACAGCGGCGGGGCGCGCGCCCACCAGCAGTGCGTCGGGAACGCCAACGCCAACTGCGGGAATGGCGACACCGTCGAGGTGGGATCCGCGGCCGGGCTCGTGCCCTACCAGGCGGTTCTCTATCGCGACCAGCTCCGCAACAACAACTGGTGGACCTGGAACGGGTACATCCAGGATTCGTTCTCCAAGGGCCGCTGGCGCTTCAACGGCGGCGTCCGCTACGACTGGCAGTACTCCACCTACTTGGGGGGCTGCGTGGCCGAGAACCCCATCGTGCCAACCCTGTTGCCGGCGCAGTGCGAAGAGGCGACCGAGGTCGATTCGATCACCGGCAGGAAACTGCAGTCCTTCAGCAACTGGTCGCCGCGCCTGTCGGCGACCTACGACCTGACGGGCAACGGCAAAACTTCGGTCAAAGCCGTGTGGTCCTACTTCTACGACACGAGGATCACGCTCGCCAACAGCCTTGGCGGGTTGTTCGAGCAGCCGGCCCTGACTTGGGGCCCGAACCAGTCGAGCGGCGCGTGCAGCACGACCGCGGGCGCGCCATGCTGGACCGACGCGAATCTCGATGGCCTCGTTCAGGCGAACGAGCTCATCGGCAATGGAACATCCAATAACTCGCGGTTCCAGAACGGCGTGTTCACCCCAGCTGGCAACAACGTCGATCCGAGCGCCAAACTCGGAAGGACGCGTGAAGCCATCGTTGGGATTCAGCACGAGCTGATTTCGAACCTTGCCATCGGCGTGGACTACATCTACCGGAAGTACGACAATGGCACGGCAACCTACACACAGGGCTATCAGCCCGGTGCACCGGATTCCCCCTGTCGCAAATCTACACGACTCCCCGCACGTTTACGGACCCGGCGACAGGCGAGACTGCCCCGTACTACGAATCTGCCAGGGTTGTTCGCGCCCCGCCGGCGCCAGTTCCATTGTCATGACGGACTTCGACTACGGGTCTATCACGGCGTCGACATCACGGCGACCAAGCGCTTCAGCAACCGGTGGCAGATGCAGGCGGCGTTGACGCTCCAGACCAACCCGAACTACCTGCGCGGAAGGGTCAGTGACGCTGATCAATCCGACCACGAGGCCGTTCCGTGACGGCGTGAGCACGATCGAGCCCTGGATCTTCAAGTTGCAGGGTAGCTACACGCTGCCATGGGACATCATCGCGTCCGGCAACCTGAATATGTATGACGGCGCCGCTCGTACCCTGAGCATCAACGGGCCGGGAGCGGTCTATGGTGGCGTAAACGCAGCCGGTGCGGCAACGACCATCAGCTACACGACGCTGGAGTTCCAGGACCGGAACGCCTTCCGCTTCGACCCGATCAAGCTCCTCGATCTGGGCGCTCAGAAGGTCTTTCAGTTCAACGGTGGCCGGCAGCGGATCAAGCTGATTCTGGATGCGTTCAACGTGTTCAACATCAACACGATTACTGCCTACGCCAGCGGCAACATCAGCCTCGCCGGCGGAACGCAGCCGAGCACGATCGTGTCGCCGCGCGTGTTCCGTGTCGGAACGCAGTTGGTGTTCTAGCGCGGAGCGCTGATCTCAGATCAGACGGGACGCGGATCACGCGGATCTCAGGTTGAAAGGGACCCGGGCTTACCCCCGGGTCCCTTTTTTTGTAAAGGCCGGCTCACGATGGCGGTCCGATTCAGCGATCCGCGTCCCGTGTGATCGGCAATCCGCGCTAGGAATGCGTACTCTTCGGCCGGAGCATGAAAAGGAAGCCGAGCACGAAGCGGTCCGCCGTACGCGCGCACGAAAGCGTCTGGCCGCGTCCTGCCGTCGTGGCACTCGTTCTCTTCGGCTTCGCGGTCGTATTCGTCTCGCTCCAGGTGTGGAGCTACACGCGCACCTCCGCCACCTGGGACGAGCCGGGAAGCCTGGCGGCCGGCTACGCGGCGCTCACGTCGCGCGACTACCGGCCGGCGATCGAACACCCCCCTTTCACACGAGTCTGGCAAGCCCTGCCGCTCCTGACCATTCCTGGTGTGTCGTTCGATACGAAGCCTCTCGATGCGGCGCGCCCGGAATCAGTGGCGTTTCAGGGTCCGTTCGACATCGGCCATCGGTTTCTCTACAAGGAGAACGACGCCGATCGACTGCTCTACCCGGCGCGATTCATGAACGTGCTGCTCGGCGTCCTGCTGGGCCTTCTGCTTTTCTGCTGGGTCGGGGAGTGGCTCGGATTTCGCGCCGCGGCCATCGCGCTCGGGCTGTGCACGATTGAGCCAAACATCGCCGCTCACTCGTCGCTCGTCACGACCGACCTCGGCGTGACGTGCTTCACCTTCGGCGCGATCTATTTCCTCTGGCGCTCGTCCCGGTCGATGACGCCTTGGAACATCGCCGGCCTGGTGCTGTGTTTCGTCCTCGCGATCCTCAGCAAGTTTTCCGCCGCCATCCTCGGCCCGATCGTCCTCGTGCTGATGGCGTTGATGGCGTGGCGCCGCGGGACGTTCTCCCTAGCCACGGCCTCGGGGCGCGTTGCGCTTCTCGTTGTCGCTGCCTGGCTGGGCGTCTGGACGGTTTATGGATTTCGCTACGCTCCGAGCTCATCGCCAGACTGGCTCTTCGCGTTGCACAACCATCCAGCCGCGCAGCAGGCCGTTCCGACGATCGCCGCGCTCGTCGGCTGGGTTGATGAATATCACCTGTTGCCGAATGCCTTCACCCAGGGTTTCCTGCACGGTCAGGGTCTGGTGCAGGGCCGGCCGTCGTTTCTCGCGGGCAGTTACAGCACGTTCGGCTGGTGGTACTACTTCCCGATCGCCTTTCTGATCAAGACTCCGCTCGCGCTCCTTGCGTTCTTCTTCATCGGCATCGTGTCGATCGTCAGGCGCGCCCGCCTCCTCTCCCTCGAGGGAGAGGCATTCGTCGTCGTGCCGCTCGTTCTCTTTCTCGGCGTCGCGATGACGTCGAGCCTGAACATCGGACTGCGGCACATCCTTCCGATCTATCCGTTCGTGATCGTGATCGCGACTCTGGCCGCCAACACGTTCTTCGACGGGCGGTACAGGAACGGCCCCAAGATCGTCGCCGCCCTTTTGGCGTTCGCCCTTCTGGAGTTCGCGAGCGTCTATCCGAACAACCTGGCGTTCTTCAATCGGGCCGTGGGCGGTCCGTCGAACGGCTTCCGCTACCTCGCCGATTCGAATGTCGACTGGGGCCAGGACCTCAAGCCCCTCAAAGCCTGGATGGATCGCAACCGCGTGACGCACATCAACCTCGCCTACTTCGGTGTCGCCGATCCTGCCTACTACGGGATCGACTGCACCTACATGGGAGGGACGACGATTCCCGGGGTGACGCCGTCGATGATGCGGCCGCCGCAGCTCCCCGGGTACGTGGCCGTCAGCGTGACGCTGCTCGACGGCGTCCCGTTCGCCGAGCGCGATCGAGACTTTTACAAGCCGCTGCGCGACCGTACACCGGCGGCCGATATTGGTGGGTCGATTCGGGTTTACTGGGTGGAGAAACCCTGGTGGTGATTGTGACGCCCGTAGCTTCCGCCTTTAGCCGGAAGTAGATTGTGACGCCCGTAGCTTCCGCCTTTAGGCGGAAGAATCACGCGCGGTTCGTAGCTGCACTGCGGCTGATCTGATCTTCCGCCTGAAGGCGGAAGCCACCTGTCTATGGGTCTCTACCGCCCTCCTCCCAACAACCGCTCCTGAGGCGGCAGCGCAACCGCGGCGTAGCCCTTCCGGGCGCGGACGTTGAGGCCGGCCTTCTTGCTCTTCACTTCGATCCGGCGGTACTTCCCGTCCATGGTGGGATTGGCGGGCTGGTAGCCGATCACGTAGTAGGTGCTCGTATCGCGCACGATCATGCCAAAGGCGCGCGACATGTCATCGGTGTTGCGCACCATGAAGCCGCCGGTGCCGGCGGTGAGGATGTACGGGCCATCATCGCCGGTGTCGAACGCGGTCGATCGGCCTCTGGTGTTGGTCACGGCATCCGACGAGGCGCTCGGCGCGCCGATGAGTCCTCGTCCGTCGATGGAATAGATCGTCGTCCCGCCGCGCGCCGCCTGTGCGGCGATCGCCTCGATCACGGCTCGGGAGTCTTCGAGGTAGAAGCCTTCGCTGAGGAATACGACTGTCTTCCGTCCGGGTAGACGGCTGAGGCCGCGGGCGACGGTCTGGAGGCTCTGGGCGGTTCTATCGGCCAGGATCCTCGCCTGGCGCACGTAGAGGCGGGCCTTCTGCTGGATCAGGTTCTCGACCTGCTGCAGGCCGCCATTGAGCTCGCACTCGGTCCGATCGTCCCGGCATGCCCTGATGCCGAGCTCGTCGACGAGCTCTCGCGCGCCCTCGGCGATCCTGGTGGCGTCCCGCTCTCCGGGGATTCGTGGAAACTGCTGAAACGTGGCGAGGAGCGCCTGGCGGTTGTCGAACGCCGGCTTCACCGCGTGGACGCCGGCGAGCAGTTGCGTCTTGTCCGAGGTCAGCCGGCCCTTGTACATTCCGCCGTTCACGAAGACGCCCGCGACGTCATCGGGTCCCATTCGATCCCGGATGAACGCGCTGGCCCCTTCCTTGACGCGCATCAACGAGTCGTTGGCGAGGTGTCCCTCGTCGAAGAGGATCACGAACACGCGCTGCGCGCGATAGTCGGTCTGGTCGGCATGCTCGCTGATGACCGACTCTCCAGGCTCGTGGGTGACCATGTAGAACTGTTCGATTTTCTGGGCCTTGCCGTCCTCGAAGATCTCGAGGTCCTCGACCCGAAGGCCCGTAGCGAAGCGGCCCTCCCCGTCGAGGATGATGGCGTCGACTTCGACCAGGGCCGTCGACGATCGAAATGCCGGCTGCCCGGAGCCGGCGGGCGGTTTCTGGCCGTGCAGCGACGCCTGGCGGGCGGGCACCAACAGGAGGGCGGCGACGACGATGCAGAGCACGGGTCGCGTGGTGCGCATCCTGATCCAAGGGCATTCTACTCCCTTAGCCCGGTGCTGTTCGGCCGGTCATGCTGCAAGCCATCTCATAAGACTTTTCCAGTGAATCCTTCGAGAGCCTCGCGAGCTTCGCGGCCTTCGTGAATGGTGTCCGTTATAGCTAGCTTCTAGCGTTTTTGTCGCGCTTTGCCCAACCAGCGCCGTTATACTTTCCCCGCCATCGCCCTTTGTGCCTTGAGAGGAGAATCGCATGCGATTTCGTCTGGTCTGCACGACCCTGCTAGCGGTGCCCCTCGTAACCGCGCTGGCTGCTCCAGCTCCTCAACAGCAGAAGACGGCGCTCGTCACGGTCGTGGCCGAGGCCGGCGGGCCGGTCGCGGGGCTCACGGCTGGCGATTTCGTAGTGAAGGAGGATAAGGCCACCCGACAGGTCGTCGCGGCGGAGCGAGCGGCCGAGCCGCTCTTCATCACGCTGCTCATCGACACGACGCAGCCGCCGATGGGCGTCCTGGCGCCGGTCCAGGATCTTCGCAGGGGCCTGACGTCGTTTGTGTCGATCGTCAAGGCCGGCAACCCGGACGCGCAGATCGCAATCATGGAGTTCGCCGCCGCGTCGACCACGTCCGTCGACTTCACCGCCTCGGCGGCGACGCTCGACCAATTCATCCAGCGCCTGTTTCCCAACCGGCAGGGCGATGCCGTGATGATTGAAGCGATGGTCGAGGCGGGCAAGAAGCTGAGCGACAAGCCGTCCCCCCGCCGCGCGATCGTGTCGATCGACTTCAACTCGCGCGACACGAGCGCCGAAAAGACGATGAGGCAGGCAGCGGAGAACATTCGCAAGGCCGGCGCCACGGTATGGGCCGTTTCGATCCGCGGTACCGGCAGCACGTCCACCGTCCGCGAGGAGGTATTGAACGTCGTGACGCGCGCCAGCGGCGGCATGCGCGTCACGGGCGTCGAGGCGACAGGACTCGACACGATGCTCAAGAGCGTCGCCAACACCCTGCTCTCGCAGTACTCGGTGACCTTCACGCGGACCGGAAGCGGCGAAGTGAAGTCGACGGAGATGCAGACGAGCAAGGGTGGGAAGGTGTTGCTGACGCCGTGGATGAGATGAGGCCTGGCGGCTGGCAGCTCGCGGCAAGCTGCTGCCAGCCCCAACGCTTCGGCCTGGCAACCGCCAGCCGCGAGTTGCGAGCCGCCAGCTTGACTCTGCCCAAGCCGAAGCCTTGGGGCCAGCAACAGCCAGCCGCGAGCCGCGAGCCGCCACGTTGGCTGACAACTAACGACTGCCGACTGTCGACTATTGAATCGCCCGTCTTATCGCCGCGATATCGCCCTTCATCGTCTGCGGCGCCGCGGCGATGAATCTCTCCCCGTAGACGCGCGCCTCGTCGCGCTGGCCGGCGGCGGCGAGGTTGATCGTCAGGTTATAGAGCGCGTTGAGTTCGGTCGGGTCTTGCGTGACGGCGCTCTTCCACGCGTCGATCGCTTCGCTCCTGCGATTCGATCCCGCCAGCACCACGCCGAGCGCGGTGTAGGCTCCGGCGAGGGTCTTGTCGAGCTCGATCGCGCGGCGCAGGGATGCCTCCGCCGCCGCTGTATCGCCTGTCTGCAATTGCGACGTGCCGATGTTCTCCCAGGCTAGCCCATTCTTCGGATCGATCTCGAGCAGCCGCTTGAAGGTCTTGATCGCTGCTGCCGGCTGGTTCGCGAGCTGATAGGCATTCCCGAGCGCGACGAGCGCGTCCGGATCGTCGCCTGTCTCCCCGACGAGGAGCGCGATGGCCTTGTCGGCGTGTCCGGACTCCGCCAGATACTGACCCAGCTTGATGCGCACTTCGCTCTGCGTGACGCCGTTCCTGAGCGCGGCTTCGAGCGTGGCGATGGCGTCAGACGGACGGCCCGTGCGCCAATAGACCAGCGCCAGCTTGCGGTACGCGTCCTCCGTGTCGGCGCGTTTCGCGATGACGCTCTTGTACATCTCGATCGCGTCGGCGGGCCGTCCCAGCCGGAACGCGTCCGCCGCCCGCGTCATCGTCTGTTCCAGCTCGATGAGGCGCTTCGGGTCGTCGCGGTCCGTGTACTCCTCGCGAACGGCCGCCGATGCCCCGCCGATGTAGCCGAGCGATCGCAGGCGCTCGAGCGTGTCCGGCGTTTCTCTTTGCGGACGTCCCGGCGGTGCCACGTTGAAGGTCTTCAGGACGTTCATCATCACCGGCGTCCGGTCGTTCCTCGTCGCAAAGAGGTTGCGCTGCTCGGTGGAGTCAGTGGAGAGGTCGTACAGTTCGGCGATCGGGAGATCGATGAGCTTCTCCCGTCCGACGAGCACGCCGCGCAGCGGCGCCCATCCCCGAGCGAGGGTCGGGGTCATGGACTCGAAGTACGACGGCCGGTCCGCGGCGCCGCTTCCGGCGATCGCATCACGCAGAGAGGAGCCCGGCAAGGTTGCGTCGGTTGGAGCGCCGATCGCCTGCAGCAGCGTCGGCAGCAGGTCCACGTGCCGCGCCGGTGCCTCGACAACCACGCCGGCGTGCGTCGATTCACGGACGCCTGTACCGATCTCACTCACGATCAACGGAATCTGCAACACCGGCTCGTAGGCGAACACGCCGTGCGTCAACTCGCCATGGTCGCCGAGACTCTCGCCGTGATCGGCCGTGACGACGGCGAGTGTGGGGCGCGTCTGCGTGGACAAGCGATCGAAGAGCGCGCCAAGCGCGGCGTCGCTGAACGAGACTTCCCCGAGGTAGGGATCCGCCGGGAAGCGCGTCTTCCACTCGCCGGGAGGATCGTAGGTGACGTGCGGGTCGTAGACGTGCACCCAGACGAACCACTTGCCGGACTGCCGGCCGATCCAGTCGAGGGCGGAGGCGACGACGGCGTCGGCGCGTCGCTCACGGTCGTCTTCACTGCCGATCGCGCCTGGGCTCGCGGGGCTGCTCAGGTTGTCGTCGTAGGCATCGAAGCCGACGCCGAGGCCGAAGCGCCGATCGAGCGGGAAGCCGCCGACGAACGCGCCAGTCGCGAAGCCCAGCGCCTTGAGCCGCGTCGCGGCTGTGGTTTGCGTCTGCGGCAGGCGATAGCCCGTGTTGTCGCGTATCCCGTGCTCGTAAGGATAGCGGCCGGTCAGGATCGAGGCATGCGAAGGCAGCGTGACCACTGCGTGCGCGTGCGCGAAGGTGAACCGCGCCCCGTGTGCCGCGAGCCGATCCATGTTCGGCGTGACGGCGCGACCGCCGTACGATCCGAGCGCATCCGCCCGAAGCGTGTCGATCGTCACCAGCAGGACGTTGCGATCCGCGTTGACGTCAATCGCGAATGCCGGCGAGCGCAGTCCCCACCACGCGCCAAGGGCGAGAATCGCGACGAGCGCGGCGCCGACGATGGCAACCCGCGCACGTGATCCTGCGGATGCAACAGGCGCAGGTGGAGGACGCTGGGCACCCCTTTGCCCCGCACGTTTCTTCGCCATGAACCCCTAAGTTTACTTCGGCCGGCCGAGTTCGGCCTTCAACAGGGCAGCTTCCTTGGGCCGGAGCGCTCCGGTCACGGAGAACAGCACGTGCGTGTCAACGTTCACCATCCCACCGGCTTCCCGTCGACAGGATGTCTCCCTTGATCCGAAGCTTGCCCTTGAGCGATCCGATGAGCCGCGCGGAATCGGTCTCAAACGGAACGAGCTTCGCCACCGGCTTGCCGCGCTTGGTGATCACGATGCCGTCCGCGTCGATCTCGTCCAGGAGGGCGAGGCACTGTTCTCTGAACTTTGCCGCTGTGATCTGCTTCATGACCATCTCATGCTGCCTACACCAGGCGCAACCCCGGCACGTCTCGAAAGTCAGCGGCGTTGAGCGTCCAGAGACCTGCACCCTGGCCCAGTGCACAGGCCGCGATCGCCAGATCGATCTCGCGGCCGCGCGGTCCCGAGAGCTTGGCATACAGGCTGGCCGCCAGGCCGGCGTCGGCGGCGGTGAACGGCACAGCGCTTTCGCGCGGCAACAGGGCCTCCTGCGTCGTCAGCTCCGCACGCGTCCGGGGCCCGCGGAGCCACTCGAACAACACGATGCTCGAGATGGCGACGCGATGGCCATCTTCGACGATTCTGGTCAGACCGGGGAGCGAGCGCCGGGGACCGGTCAGGGCGTCGATGAGGGCGGAGGTGTCGATGTGGACGATCATGCTCGGCGCCGGCCGCCGTGGCGCCGCGCCGCGCGCACGTCTTTGATCTCCTGATCCACGGCGCGTGCGGTTCGCTTCACCGGGGTCTGGCCGAGCCGCTCCAGCACGCCGAGCAGTTGCAGGCGCTCACGCTCGCTCAGCCGATCGGTGCGGGCGGCGTACTCCAGCACGGCTTCGCGGACGACGTGGCTCTGGGCCTTGCCGAGGCGCGCCGCCGTCCGCCGGATCTGCTCCATGGTCTCGTCATCGAGCGAGAACGTGGCTTTGACCATACCGTGACAATACTACCATACTTCTGGCAGTCGCTGGCGGGAGAAGCCGCGTTCTCGCTCATGAGCCGCTGAGAAACCGCTGCATCTGCTGGATGGACGGCCCATACAGCGCCGGCGGCGCGGTCGACACGAACTGCTTTGCATACGTCCGGGCGTCGTCCATTTGCCGCGCCTCGAGCAGCAGGATGGTCAGGTTGTAGAGCGCATCGAACTCACGGCCGTCGAGCGCGACGGCGCGCTTCCAGCTATCGATGGCCTCGCTCTTCCGTCCGGATTCCGCCAGGACGACGCCGAGGGTCGTGTAGGCCTTGGGCAACAATGGATCCGTGTCGAGCGCCTGACGGGCGTAGCGCTCGGCTTCTTGCAGCATGCCTGCGCGGCCGCCGCCGTTCTTTGCGGCTAGCGCCTGCCTCAGCACCATCGACGCCATGTTTTGGTACGCGAGACCGTTGGTCGGGTCGAGCACCAGCACCTTCTTGAATGCCTGGACGGCCTCCGCGTAGCGACCGGCGCCGCCGTAGGCCACGCCGAGGCCGTTCAGCGCTTCGACATCGCTCACCGGCAAGCCCTCGAGCAGCTTGATGGCACGTGCGGGATCAGTCTGGCTCTCGGCGAGGTAGATCCCGAGGCGGATGCGCACGTCGCGGTCCGGCGCGCCGTTGGTCAGCGCCTTCTCGAGTGTTTCGATGGCCGGCTGCAGCTGGCCCGACTCCCAATAGGCGTGCGCCAAAGAAATGTACGCGTCCGCAGTGTCGGGCCGACGGGCGATCACGCCGTTGAGGACCGCGATGGCCTCCTGGGTTTTTCCCGCCTGGTACAGCTCCGACGCCGTATGCAGGTCGCGGTCGACGTGGACGAGGTTCTTCAGATCGTCGGCTTCGGTGAAGACTTTGCGCTCCGGCGCGCTGCCCGAGACATAACCGAGCGAGCGCAGCGTGGCCGCAACCTCGGCCGATTCCCGGCCCGGCCGATCGGGCGGTGCGACGTTGAACGAGCGCAGCACGTTGACCATCACTTGCACGCGCTCGGCCTGTTGCGGTGCGAGGTTCCGCTCCTCTTTCGGATCGCCGGCAAGGTCGTACATCTCCGGAATGGGTTGATCGACGTACTTGTCCTTCTTGACGAGCACGCCGCGCAGCGGCGCCCATCCGCGCACGAGGTTGTAGGTCATCGACTCGAAGTAGGCCGGCCGGTCGTCGCCACGGCCTGCGCGAACAACTTCCTTCAGCGACGTTCCCGCGAACGGTCCGTTCGCCGCCACGCCGACCGCCTCCAGTACGGTCGGTGCGATATCGACGTGGCGCGTCGGCGTATCGATGACGACGCCGCGCGAAGATGGCGTGGTGCCGGGCTCGACCCTGGCGAGAATCAATGGCACTCGCAGCGTCGCCTCGTAGGCAAACATTCCGTGCGTCATCTCGCCGTGCTCACCGAGACTCTCGCCGTGGTCGGCGGTGACGATCACGACGGTGGGTCGCGAAAGTGTCGCGAGTCGATCAAAGAGCGGCCCGAGCGCGCGATCGACGAACGCCACCTCGCCGTAGTAGGGCTGATCGTTGTAGGTCGCGGCGAGATCAGCCGGCGGCTTGTACGGCGAGTGCGGATCGAACACGTGCACCCAGGTGAAGAAGCGATTCGGCGTCTTGCCGATCCACTCGACCG
Source organism: uncultured Acidobacteriota bacterium (assembly GCA_963839705.1). Classification (GTDB taxonomy): domain Bacteria; phylum Acidobacteriota; class Vicinamibacteria; order Vicinamibacterales; family 2-12-FULL-66-21; genus DATBJJ01. Next base: position 703,797 of record CAWIWL010000012.1, on the reverse strand, counting down.
CACGCGTGACAACCTCGTCCGCCCGGCGCTCCGGCATCGTGAAGCTGATGTCTCCCTCGAGCTCGGGGATCTGATCGTCGTACACGTCGAACCCCGGCGTGAGCCCGAAGCGCTTCGTGAGCGGAAATCCGCCGACGAACGCGCCCGTGGCAAAGCCCGCCGCCTTGAGGCGCGTGGCGAGCGTGGCCGTGCCGTCCTTGACGCGAAAGCCGCTGTTGTCGCGCATGCCATGCTCGTACGGCAGCCGGCCGGTGAGGATGGACGTGTGCGACGGAAGCGTCACGACCGCATGCGCGTGCGCGAACGTAAAGCGCGCGCCGCCCGCGGCGAGCCGGTCGAGGTTAGGTGTCTGCGCGCGCCCACCGTACGAACCGAGCGCATCCGCCCGGAGCGTGTCGATGGTGACGAGCAGGATATTCTGATCGGCGTTCGGCTCGAGCTGGAAGGCGTGGCCGCGAGGCCACAGGAACGCGACAGCACCGACGGCGACGAGTACCACTGCGCCGACAAGCCACCGGGGCAACGGGCGACGTGCATCCGGATGCGGGGCTGGAGGCTGAGGGGTTTGCCGGGCTCGCTTGGCGCTCACTGCTCCCAGTTTAGAAGGAATCTCATCAATGGGTGAGTTTCGGGCAAGCTTGGGCGTCAGTGCCTACCCGGGCGATCTTCGCTGTCCAAGAGCTTTTCACCGCGGAGCGCGCAGAGAACGCAGAGACAACACGAATGGTTGTGTTTTCTTCTCTGCGTCCTCCGTCCTTGCGGTGAGAGGCTTTGAGACAGTAAAACCGATGATTCGTCTCCGCGCTCTCTGCGTCCTCGGCGGTGAAAGGCTCTTGAGACGGTGGATAGATAGGGGGTCGATCACTTGATGACAATCCCCACCTCCCGCGTCGCGTTTGTAGATGTGCAGATCGTCAATGACCATGACGACCAGCCGATCCGACCGCGCCGCCTGATTGTTCCCGACACCGAGCCTGGCGGGACGCGTCAGCAGCGGCGCCGGCGCGGCCTCTGCTGGTCGCTCGTGCGACACCTCTTCGAATGTGGCGATGGTCTGGGGCTTGTCGTGATCGAGGACCGCGAAGTCCGCCGCCTTCAAGCCGCGGACGTGCTTCCCGTCCTGGTCCACGACGACGACGTCGACCTGAACGAGCTCGACACCGGAGCGGAAGATCGGCTGTTGGGGCGTTTGCGCAGACTGCTGCGCGGTCAGTGTCGAGGCGAGCGCAAGAGTGGCAGCACCGAGGACGGCCGCCCCCGGAATTGGACGGTGCATGAGGTCGACAACGCTTCCGTTGAGCTGAACGCCAGAGCGGGTGGCGCCCGGCGGGGCCGCCCCGCCCGCCGCGCAGGCGCCCCTCCCGTCGACATCGCATTTGGCGCCGAGGACGGGTGGGGCTGCCGGGCGACGGGACCCGCGATCAGTTCAGCTCAATGACAGCCGTGGGATTGTGAATGCTACTGCGGCGCGAACCCGCTGGCATGGAGCTTCACGCCCGGCCGGGTGGTCCCGATCTGGACCTGCTGCGCCTTCGACGCCGGCCGCTTGTAGGTCGCCTCGGTACTGCGTCGTCAGCGCATCGGCATAGCGCTTGAGCCACGTCTCGATCGCCGATTGGCCGACGATGAACTGCCGGTCGCCGCCGGTGTTCTTTGTGAAGTCGTTGAGGACGACGTCGCGGGTGGCGTTCTTGAGCGCGCCCTTCTGGATCGAGACACACCAGAGCTGCGCGACGGACCGGCGCAGCGACTCGATGATTCGTTTTGGCTGCTCCTGGCTCCGCTCGTCGCTCGGCTCGACGTTGAGCGCCACGATGGCGCGCCTCGGGCTCGGCCGCTTCGCCAGCGTGTTGCTCGCGGCGTTGATGGCTTCGAGCAGGACCGATGCGGTCCGCGGCTTGCCCACAAGCGTGTTGATGCCCTTCTCGAGATCCTGATCGCTCGTCGTAAACGGTACGACGGTGATTGCCGCCTGACCGAACTCCATGAGCGAGATCTGCGCCTCAGGGCTGACGGCGTGGACCTGGCGGACGAAGGCGGTCAGCGACACGCGAAGGTCGCGCAGCATGTCCTCGGCTGCAGACGACGTATCCGCCATGAGCACGACGTTCAAGGTTTCGGTGGACGGCTTCACAGAAACGAGCTCGCGGTCGACGCCGTCTTCTCTGATGAGGATGTCGTTCGACGTGAAGTCCTTGATTGGCCTCCCGGCTTCGTCGAGGCCTGAGAAGATGATCGTGCGCTCGCCAGCTGTCTGCCCGCTGGTGGCCGCGGCCGGCGCCATCGCCGCCCAGGCAGCAAAACCGAGTGCCGCGAACGTGAGGACCATCCGGCAGCCGCGCGTGGGTGCAGTCATGTTTACGAGCCTCATCACATCCCGTGGCTTCCGCCTTCCGCCTTCGCCGAGGCTTCGGCGGACCGCCGTAGCTTTTAGCGGAGGCTAGTCAGGCGGCAAAGATGCCGCATTCTATCCCAGCGTTCGGCCCAAATTCGGTGAATTGACACCCGGCGCACCCGTGCGACAATCGCCAGCAGCGACCAGCGAGCAGCCAAAAGCGAGCAGCCAGCTGCCAGCAGCGAGCCGCGAGCCGCCGATCATGACCGCCGACGATTTCCGTGACATCGCGCTCAGCATGAACGGTGCGGTTGAAGGGGCCCACATGGGCCACCCCGACTTCCGCGCAAACGGCCGGATCTTTGCCACGCTGCGCCCGCGTGACCGCAAGGGCATGGTCAAGCTCGCGCCCGAGGAGCAGCGTCAGTTCATGCGGGAGAACCCGCAGATGTTCGAGCCGTCGAGCGGCGCGTGGGGCCGGCAAGGGTGCACGGACGTCCTGCTTGCCGCCGCCGATCGGGCCACGATCCGTGCCGCCATGGTCCTGGCGTGGGAGGCGGTGGTGGCCAGGCCAGCGGCGCGTCGGAAGCCGGCAGTAAGGAAGAAGGGCCTCAGGTAGCTTCCACCTTTAGGTGGAAGATCACTTTATTGGTGGAAGATTTCTCCTTGGTTCCTTCCGCCTCAAGGCGGAAGCCACTGGAGTCATCGTTCCCCCCGACTCCATCGCTCGTGTTTGACAGGCGCGTGGGCTCGCCAGAGAATCGCCGGTATGCCCATCAGGTCGCGACTTGGAGCGGCGCTCGCCTGTGCCGCGCTCGTTGGCCTGACGGCGTCCGCCCGCACAAGCCAGATCGCGCCCACCGCGGTCGATCGCGTCGACTTCAGCTTCCAGATCCGCCCGCTGCTTTCGGACCGTTGCTTCCGCTGCCACGGGCCCGACGCCTCGAAGCGAAAGGCCAAGCTCCGGCTCGACACGCGGGAAGGCGCCTTCAAGGACATAGAGGACGGCTGGTCGATCGTCAAACCTGGCGATCCCGGCAAGAGCGAGCTCATCCGGCGGATCAACTCGTACCTCGAAGATGACGTGATGCCGCCGCCCGAGTCGCACCTCTCGCTGTCGGAAGCGGAGAAGGCGTTGTTGAAACGCTGGGTGGCAGAGGGCGCCGACTACAAGCCGCACTGGTCGCTCATCCCGGTGCACGCGGTCGCGGTGCCGACGGTTCGGGATGGTCCGGCAGGTCCGGCTAAAGCCGGACACTACGAATCGTCACGACCGCCACCGGACGTAGTGTCCGGCTTTAGGCGGACTGACGACGCGTCTCGCCAACAGCAGCCAGGTGTAGTGTCCGGCTTTAGCCGGACCAACGCGAATCCGATCGATGCGTTCGTGCGCCAGCGGCTCGAGAAGGAGCGCCTGCGGCCCGAGCGAGGCGCGGAGTCGCCGAGCGAGCGCGAGCGGGGGTGGGCCGCCTCCGCCGAGGCTACGGCGAGCGTCGCCGAAGCAATGCGAAGGCGCGGCCCCGCGAGCATTGAGAAAAGCCTGCAGCCCACGCCGCCGGCGTCACCAGAGATTCTCCTGCGACGCCTCGCGCTCAACCTGACCGGCCTCCCACCGACGCCGGCGGAGCTCGACGCGTTCCTGGCCGACCGATCGCCCAACGCCTACGCGCGGGCGGTCGATCGTTACCTCTCGTCGCCGGCGTACGGCGAGCGCATGGCGATGGACTGGCTCGACCTCGCGCGCTATGCCGACACGTATGGCTACCAGGCCGACGTCGACCGCGACATGTCGCCGTACCGCGACTGGGTCATCCGGGCGTTCAACCAGAACCTGCCGTACGACCAGTTTCTCCTCTGGCAGCTGGCCGGCGATCTCCTGCCCAATGCCACGCGCGAGCAGCGCATCGCGACTGCCTTCAACCGCCTGCACCGGCAAACGAACGAAGGCGGCAGCATCGAGGAGGAGTTTCGCGCCGAGTACGTCCTCGACCGCGTGAACACGTTCGGCACCTCGATGCTCGGGCTGACGCTCGAATGCTCCCGTTGCCACGATCACAAGTTCGATCCGATCACCCAGCGCGACTACTATTCGCTCTTCGCCTTCTTCAACAACATCGACGAATCGGGTCTGTACTCGCACTTCACCAACGCGACGCCGTCGCCGTCGCTGCTCCTCTGGCCGGACGCGGCCGGGAAGCAGCATGGGCTGACAAGCGCCCGCATCGCCGCGGCCGAAGCCAGGCTGACGGCGATCTCCCGCGGCGCGAGCCAGGCCTTCGACGCGTGGCTCGCGACCCTTTCGACAGGCCCAGGGCAGGCGTTGCCGGTCGGCCAGCCGACGCCGATCGCGCATCTAGAGTTCGACGTGGTAACAGGCGATCAGACGCCGGACAGCGTGTTGAAGTCGTCGGCGGCCCACGTACAGGAAGTGCAGGACGGGCTGGTCGTCGTGCGCGAGCCTGGTGTGCAGGGCGGAACGAACGCTGCGCTCAAGTTCACCGGAGACAGTCCCGTCATCCATCCCGGCGTGCGGCCGTTTGTCCGCACCGACGCCTTTTCCCTCAGCCTTCGCCTCGAACCGACCGAGTTGCAGGATCGCGCCGTCATCCTGCATCAGTCGCGTGCGTGGACGGATGCCGGCAGCCGCGGGTTCGAGCTGACGCTCGATCACGGCCGGCCGTTCTTCGGCCTCATTCATTTCTGGCCGGGCAACGCCATCGCGGTTCGGGCCCGGCGGGCGCTGCCGCTGAACGCGTGGTCGCGCCTGGTGGTGACCTACGACGGATCGAGCCGGGCCGCCGGCATCAGGATGTACCTGGACGGCGCGCCGCTCGAGACCGACGTCCTGCGCGATCGCTTGTACAAGGACATCAGCTACCGCCGCGAGGCAGGAGACCGATCGTCGGATACGCATCCCCTCACGATCGGGGCGCGCTTTCGCGACAGCGGCTTCAAGAACGGCCTGATCGACGACCTGCAGGTGTTCGACGTCTGCCTGACCGCGGTGGAAGTGTCGGGCAGCCTTCGACGCGAGCGTGGTGATGCCGCCGCGTTCGCGCACTTCCTGTCGCGGCAGCATCAGCCGTACATCTCGGCGCTCGCCGAGCTCAAAACGCTGCGCCAAGAGGAGAACCGGCTCGTTGCCGACGTGCCCGAGATCATGGTGATGGAGGAGATGTCGGCGCAGCGTCCCGCCTACCTCCTCGCTCGCGGCGCCTACGACGCGCCGGCCGATATCGTGCCCCGGGACACGCCGCGGAGCCTGCCGCCGTTCCCGAGGGGGCAGCCGCGCAATCGCCTCGGCCTCGCCCGCTGGCTGACCGACCGCCAGCATCCGCTCACGGCCCGGGTCGTCGTCAACCGGATCTGGCGCATGCACTTCGGCCGCGGGATCGTGCCGACCCAGGAGGATTTCGGTAGTCAGGGCCGGCTGCCGACTAACCCGGCGCTTCTCGACTGGCTCGCAGCAAGGTTCATGGATGACGGGTGGGACGTCAAGGCGCTGCACCGGCTGATCGTCACGTCCGAGACATTCAAGCAGTCGTCTTCGGCGTCGCGCGAGTCGATGCTGCGCGACCCCGACAACCTCCTGCTTTCTCGCGGACCGGAGGTGAGGTTGATGGCCGAGCAGATTCGCGACGGCGCGCTCGCCGCGAGCGGCCTGCTCAATCGCACGATCGGCGGGCCAAGCGTCAAGCCATACCAGCCCGCGGGCCTGTGGGAGCAGTCCGGTACCGGAAAAACGTACACCCAGGATCGAGGACTGAAACTCTACCGCCGCAGCCTCTACACGTTCTGGAGGCGCACCTCGCCGCCCCCGGCGATGATGACATTCGACGCCGTGTCGAGAGAAGTCTGCACCGCCAAACGCGACGTCACCGCGACACCGCTGCAGGCGCTCGTGCTGCTCAACGATCCGCAGTTCATCGAGGCTGCACGAGTGCTCGCAGAGGGTCTGCTCAGACGTTTCCCGTCGCGCGAGGCCGACCGGACCCGCGAGGCGTACCGCGCGCTCATCGGCCGTGGGCCGGATGAAACCGAAGCACGAATCCTGGCGCGGTTGTTCGCCGAGCAAAGGGATCTGTTCGCGAGGAATCCCGATGACGCCGCCAGGTTCCTCGGCGTCGGGGATTCTGCGTTCGACCGGACGCTGCCGCGAGCCGAGCTCGCCGCGATGACCACCGTCGTGAGCGCGATCATGAATCTCGAAGAGTTCGTGGTGGTGCGGTGATGTCAGTCGCCGTCCGCTCACGTGTTAGCCGCCAAGAGCTCTTCACCGCGGAGCCCGCTGAGCACGCAGAGAAAGCCCAACAGAACTCTGCGTCCTCTGCGCACTCAGCGGTGAAAGGCTTTTGACAGCGTAGGAACGTCAATGATGATGAGGAGGCCATGACCTGCCCGAAATGCACCGGCGCACTACCAGCCGCCGGAATGTCACGACGCGCCGTGCTCGGCCGCTTCGGGATGGGCCTGGGCGGAATTGCCCTCGCGAACCTGGTCAATCCCTCGAGCGCCTTCGCATCTTTGGCGTCCGGCTCAGCGCAGGACCGCGGTGTTCTCGGCGGCCAGCTTCACATGCCGGCCAAGGCGAAGCGCGTCATCTATCTCTTCATGGCCGGCGGGCCGTCGCAGATGGAGACGTTCGACTACAAGCCGGTTCTCAGACAGCGCAACGGCGAGCAGCTGCCGGATTCGGTGCGCCAGGGACAGCGGCTGACCGGCATGTCCGGCAATCAATCATCCCTGCCCCTCGCGGGATCGCAGTTCGGATTCAGTCAGCACGGCAGGAACGGCACGTGGGTCAGCGACCTCCTTCCCGAGACCGCGAAGATCGTCGATGAGCTCTGCATCGTTCGCTCGATGTTCACGGAAGCAATCAATCACGACCCGGCGATCACTTTCTTCCAAACCGGCTCGCAGATCGCCGGCCGGCCGAGCATGGGCTCGTGGATTCACTACGGTCTCGGCAGCGACAACGAGGATCTGCCGGCGTTTGTCGTGCTCATCACGCCCGGCAAGGTCGATCAACCGCTCTACTCGCGCCTCTGGGGCAGCGGCTTTCTGCCGGCACAGTATCAGGGAGTCCAGTTCAGGGGCGGCAAGGACGCGGTGCTCTATCTCGCGAATCCCGACGGCGTGACGCGCGAGGGCCGGCGGCTGATGCTCGACCGCTTGCGTGAGTTGCAGATGCACGCCGCCGAGACTCTTGGCGACACCGACGTTGATGCTCGAATCGCCCAGTACGAGATGTCGTACCGGATGCAGGCGAGCGTGCCCGGCGTCATGGACGTGTCGAACGAATCACCGGAGACCTTCGCGCTCTACGGCAAGGACTCGAGCACCCCTGGCACGTTTGCCGCCAATTGCCTGCTCGCACGCCGGTTGGCGGAACGTGGCGTGAAGTTCATCCAGCTCTATCATCAGGGCTGGGATCAGCACGACAACCTCCCCAGGGACATCCAGCGCCAGTGCCGCGAAACGGACCGTGCGAGCGCGGCGCTCATCATCGATCTCAAGCAGCGCGGCCTCCTCGATGACACGCTGGTCGTCTGGGGCGGCGAATTCGGCCGTACGAGCTACTCGCAGGGCAAACTGACCGCGACCAACTACGGCCGCGATCACCATCCGCGCTGCTTCACCATCTGGATGGCTGGCGGAGGCGCCAAGCCCGGTCTGGTCTACGGCTCAACCGACGATTTCAGCTACAACCTGGCCGAGAACGGCGTTCACGTTTACGATCTGCAGGCGACGATGTTGCAGCTGCTCGGCGTGGATCACGAGCGCTTGACGTATTTTCACCAGGGCCGCCGCTTCCGTTTGACAGACGTGCACGGCAAAGTCGTGACACCATTGCTGGCGTGACGAGAGGCCGCGGAGCGTACGCCCACGGCTCACCACGATGAACGCGACCAGCCTCCGCTAAAGCTACGGCGGTCCGCCGGAGCCTTGGCGAAGGCGGAAGATCGCGATGACCACGAAGAAGACGTTGCAAGGGCGCCCTTCGCGAACATCGTGAGCTTCGAAGTCTTCGTGGTGGTTTCGTGACTGTGTTGACAGGAGCTTAGTGGCCGCAGCGAGCGGACTGCGAACGGCAACCCCAATTGAGGATCAGCATGAGACGCTTTCAATCGACCGTGTTCGTGTTGCTCCTGGCAATCCTGGGAGCCGGCGTCAGCGAATCGTCGGCGCAGTGGCCGCAGTTCCGAGGGCCCAACGGCTCCGGGGTCGACTCCGGCGCCGGCTATCCTGTCGCCTTCTCCCCGAACAGCAACGTCGTCTGGAAGGCCGCGATGCCCTTTGGGCAGTCCTCTCCGGTCGTCGCCGGCGGGCGCGTGTACCTGACCGCGAGCGAGGGCGGGAAGCTCCTCACCATCAGCCTCGACGCGGCAACAGGCCGCGAGGTGTGGCGGCGTGACTTGAAGCCCGCGCACAGCCACAAGGTCTACCACGCCAACGATCCCGCGTCCCCGACTCCTGCCGCGGACGCCGACGGCGTCGTCGTGTTCTTCCCCGATTTCGGCCTCGCCGCCTACGGGGCGGACGGGAAGGAGCGATGGACGATGCCGCTCGGGCCGTTCAAGAGCTTCTACGGGATGTCGGCGTCGCCGATCATTGCCGGCGACCTTGTCGTGCTGCTCTGCGATCAGCGCGCGGGCTCATTCCTTGTCGCCGTGGATCGCAAGACGGGAAAAGTGCGGTGGAGGAAGGACCGGCCTGGCGCTCCCGAGGGATGGGCCACGCCGATGGTCTTCCGCGCGACTGCGGACGCGCCGGGACAGATTGTCACGCTCGGCTCGACGCGCATCGACGCGTATGCGCTCGACACGGGCGAATCCCGATGGTGGATGCCGGTCGGTTCCACTGGCTCGATGGGCATCCCGGTCGCCAGCGGCGAGACGCTCTTCGTTACGACGACCGGTGGCAGCGAACCCAACCTCCCGGCCTTCGAGACATACCTGGCGAAGCTGGACACTGACAAGAACGGACAGTTGTCCCACAAGGAGTTCCTCGCCGACAAGGAGATGGGCGAGCACTTCGGCTGGTTGGACGAAAACAGCGACGGAAGCATCGATGCCAAAGAGTGGCAGACCATCCGGATGATGGGGATGGGCGAGTCCGGCGCGATCGCGATCCAGGCCGCGAAGGCCAGCGGCAAGGTCGCTCCCGCCTCGGTGCTCTGGCGCGTGAAGAAGAACCTGCCCTACATCCCGGCGCCGCTGCACTACAAGAACGTCCTCTATCTGGTGAAGACGGGAGGGATCATCACGTCCTTCGATCCGGCGACGGGACGGGTGCTGAAAGAAGGGCGGAGCCTCAATGCGCCGGGTGAGTACTATGCGTCGCCGATCGCCGCCGATGACAAGGTGTTCGTGGCGAGTGTCGATGGGAAGGTATCGGTGCTGAAGGCCGGCGCCGATTGGCAGGTGCTCGGCGTGAATGATATTGGCGAACCCATCCACGCGACCCCCGCGCTCGGTGGCGGCCGCATCTACGTGCGCACGCGCGGAGCGGTCTACTGCTTCGGCGCAAAATGATGCAGAGGATGAAGGCTGCTATCCCCGGCGAAACTGCGGCACGTGCCAATAGGTGAAGCCGCGCCAGAGCCATTCCATCGGGCCGTAGAGAAACCTCGACAACCACCAGTGGCTGAAGGCAATCTGCGCCGCGTAAACGATCAGCACGAACAAGACTTGCTGCGCACGCGGCATGCCCCAATGGCCCATGGCATATCCGTAGAAGTAAATCGCGCAAATCAGTGATTGCATGAGGTAGTTGGTCAATGCCATCCGGCCAAGCGGCCCCAACACCCGGATGCGCGCGAACACCGTCTTGCTGTGGAGCATGAGCACGACCATGCCTACATATCCCAGGCAGGCGGGAAGATTGCCGATGAATGAAAGTCCGACGGCGATGCCCCAGCCATCGTATCGATCGCCCGGCGTGTGAGACATGGCGATCAAGCTGCCGAGCAACCCAAGCCCGATACCAATGGGCAAGCCATAGACGGCCAGCTTGCGAAAAAATGGGAGATGCGCGCCCGTATTCTCCATGACACCCGACCGCACAAACCAGGTCCCGAGCAGGAACATGCCAATCAAGACAATGGCGAAGCCGAAATCTTCAGCGGCTTTTTCCGGGAACCGGCTGCCACCCAAGACAACCGTCTCCGCATAGCGGCCGCTGGTAAAGATGCGCAGTTCCTTCTCCTTGTCCGCCTTGTTCTCGGCGAGCTGTTTCTCCCGCTCAGCCTTGCGTTCTGCGGCGCGCTCTTCTTTGGTTTTTGGGGTTTTGGGCTCCGCCTTCGCATCGGCTTTCGTGGCGTCGGCCGGAGGACCGTCAGCTGCCGGTTTGGCGGGCTCTTGCGCGGCGACGACAATCCCGGCGTCTGGATCGGGTGCGAAACGCTGAACAAGTCCCGACGTCGTGACGGCTATCGCGAAGAACAAGTAGAGGCTGACAGCCAATCGAACACTGCGCTTTTCGGCTGGTTCGTAATACTTCCACGACAGCCATCCCGCGACGAGGAGCAGGGGCCCGAACACCGAGAGCGGCAGCCTCGGCTCGACGGGTCCATTAGGCAGCAACCAGAACACCGCGGCCGCGACGACGAGCAGGGCGCCGACCGTCAGCACCAGGAACGAAAACAGCGGAATAGCGTGGCCGCGGATGTTGATGTGCTTTCCACTGCGAAGATAGAGCGCGATCAGCCCCGCGGCTGCAAGGCCGGCAGCGACCGCAAAGGAACTCGAGAAGCCGGGGATAAATCCCACGCCGATCGCAACGGCGATGCCGATGAAAATCGGCCTTGTCTTCCCGTAGAGCACAACCATCAGCATCAACGCACCGACCGCATAGCTGAAAAGGATGTCGCCCTGCCACAGGAAGATGAAGTGAGCCGCGCCGAACACGGCCAGGGCCAGCACGCGCCGCAAATAGACGATCTTGAATTCGCGCCCGGCCTGTTCGGCGCGCGTCATCATCACCGCGAATCCCATGCCGAAGAGCAGCGAAAAGATCGTCCAGAATTTGCCCTGCACGAAATAGGCGACGAACCAGCTGGCAAGCCAGTTGACGCCCGTGAGGCCCCGCGGCATGCCCTCGCCCAGACTGGCCATGGTGCGATTGAAGAACTCGATGTTCATCAGGAAGATGCCGAGGAGCGCAAAGCCTCGCACCACGTCCAGGGCCTCGATCCGCTGACTCACGGCAATCGGCGCCAAATCTACGCGGCTTTCCGGCGTCACGGCGAGTTCGTTGGGCAACGCCGGCGTTGCTACTTCCATGCTGATCGCCCTCTTTTCCTGGTCATCCGATTCGTTTGAGCCTGCCACCCGCTTTCGCGCGGCGACGCTCGGTGTCAATATACGCTCGTTCCCCAGGGAAACGGTCGACGGGGAACGGCCGGGCGAAATTAGCGGCGGACGTTCAGCCAAGCACGTTGGTTCCGGGGAGTTGCAGCGCAGCTCACCTGCGCTGATGACAAAAGGAGGACGAGTGGCCCTTACCGTCACGAAGAATCTCATGCTGCCGGCGACCGTTACGGGCTCATGGCCGAGGCCGCGGTGGTTCGACGTGAGCATGTGGGCAAAGCCGCTGGACACCTGCATGATGGACATCAGGTTCCGCGAGAAGTTTCAGGACGCACTGGCGGTCGTCATCAGCGACGAGGAGCGCGCCGGGCTCGACATCCTCACGCACGGGGACTTTCACTGCGACGAGGACTTTGGCGGCCGGAGCTGGCACCACTACCCGCTGCAGCGCTGGACCGGCCTCGAAGGGGACGAGCTCCAGTCGGAGGAGACGCGCAGCGAGTGGCTCCGCTATCCGCCGGGTACGCTCCTGAACGAGATCTACACCGGCTGGCGCTGGCCGCGCGTGACGGGAAAGATCGAGCACGTCCCCCTCGACTACGCCAAGATCTGGCGTCTCGCGCAGAGCAAGTCGCGCAAGCCCGTCCGCTTCGGCACCTGCTGCTCGCAGGTGATGGCCCTCTTCCTCGACATCCACACCGACAAGTACAAGGATCCGCGCGAGGTGGTCTGGGACATGGCCGTCGCCATGAACACCGAGCTCCTCGCGCTGAGGGACGCCGGCTGCCGCTGCATCCAGATCGAGGAGCCGACGCTGCACTTCATGGCCAACACCTTCGGCGCGAAGCACGAGAAGGTGAAGTTCATGATCGAGTGCTACAACCGCGAGGTGCAGGGGCTCGACGATGTGGAGATCTGGATCCATACGTGCTGGGGTAACCCCAACATGCAGCGCGTGATGGAGGACACGAGCTACAAGGCGTCGTTCGAGCTCTACCTCAACGAGCTCCGAGGAGACGTTTGGACGATCGAGACCAAAGATCGCCAGTTCCAGGACGTCGAGCTCTTTGCGCCCTTCAAGGGCAAGCTGCCGAAGAAGATCTGCATCGGCGCGGTCAGCCATCGCACGCTTCAGGCCGATCGGCCGGCGGAGGTCGCCGACTCCATCCGGACCGCGCTCAAGCACATCGCGCCGGAGCAGCTGATCGTATCGAGCGACTGCGGCTTCGGGCGTCAGGGCTGCAACCGCGAGATCGCGTTCTACAAAGCCAGCGCCATCGCCCAGGGATGCAACATCGTCCGCAAGGAGCTAGGGCTGGAGGCGACGTATGTCCCGGCCGCTGATCCGGCGCTGCAGGTGGATATCGTGCCGAAGACCGCCTCGCGGTGATCTCTGCTATCGCACCGTGGCTTCCGCCTTCAGGCGGAAGTTATCTGCTGCTTGTGTATCTTCCGCCTAAAGGCGGAAGCCACGGTGCTCTATCCTTAAGGCAGAAGATCATCCCGCCAGCGACGCATCCACAATGCGCTGTGCTTCGCTGACGATCTCGTCGAGGTGGGCGCGGCTCTTGAAGCTCTCGGCGTAGATCTTGTAGATGTCCTCCGTGCCCGACGGCCTGGCGGCGAACCACCCGCTCGCGGCCACGACTTTCAGTCCATCGATCGGTGCGCCGTTCTCGGGCGCGCGTGTGAGCGTGCTCACGATCGGCTCACCGGCGAGGGAGGTGGCGGTGACGGCTTCCGGCGACAGCTTCTGCAGCTGTGCTTTCTGCTGCGGCGTGGCCGGCGCGTCGATCCGCGTGTAGTGCGGCGCGCCGTAGCGGGCCTCGAGGGCACGGTAGTGCTCGCCCGGATCCTTGCCGGTGCGCGCCGTGATCTCGGCCGCGAGGAGGGCCATGATCAACCCGTCCTTGTCGGTCGTCCAGACCGTGCCGTTCCGACGCAGGAAGCTGGCGCCCGCGCTTTCCTCGCCGCCAAAGCAGACCGTGCCTTCGAAGAGCGGCTGCGCGAACCATTTGAAGCCGACGGGCACTTCGGCGAGATGTCGCTTCGCGCCGTCGGTGACACGATCGATCATGCTGCTGCTGACGACTGTCTTGCCGATGGCCGCGCTCGCCGGCCAGGCCGGCCGGTTGGCGAGCAGGTACTGGATCGCGACCGCCAGGTAGTGATTCGGATTCATCAGCCCCGCGGATGCGGTGACGATGCCGTGGCGATCTGCATCGGGGTCGTTTCCGACTGCCACTTGAAACCGATCCTTTAGCGCCACCAGCCCGGCCATCGCATACGGGCTCGAGCAGTCCATGCGGATCTTGCCGTCGTGGTCGAGCGTCATGAACCCGAACGCCGGATCGATCGCGGAGTTGACGATCGTGATTCGCAGGCCGTGTCGCGCGGCGATCGCCTGCCAGTAGGGGAGCGACGCGCCGCCGAGCGGATCGACGCCAATCGTCACGCCCGCATCGCGGATGGCTTCCATGTCGACGACCTCGTTCAGGTCGTCCACGTACGGCGTGACGAGATCCTCCTGATGCGTGGTCGATGCCTTGAGCGCTGCCGAGAGCGGAACGCGCCTTATGTCGCCGTCGCCGTTGCGAGACGCGAGGAGCTCGTTGGCCCGATCCTGGATCCAGCGCGTGACGTCGGTGTCGGCGGGCCCGCCGTTCGGCGGGTTGTACTTGAAGCCGCCATCCTCGGGCGGATTGTGCGAGGGCGTAATCACGATCCCGTCGGCCAGGCGCGCGGTGCGTCCCTGGTTGCGCACGAGAATCGCGCGGGAGACGACCGGCGTCGGCGTGAACCCGCCGTCGCGCTGCACGATCGTATCGACGTCATTGGCGGCCAGCACCTCGAGAGCGGTGTCCTGCGACAGCGACGACAAGGCGTGCGTGTCCTTGCCCATGTAGAGCGGGCCGTCGATCGCCTGGGCGCGGCGGTAGTCGCAGATCGCCTGCGCGATCGCCGCGATGTGCGCCGCCGTCAGGCTCCCATCGAGCGGCGTGCCGCGATGACCGCTCGTGCCGAACTTGACGCGCTGGCGCGGGTCACTCGGATCGGGCTTCCGTTCGAGGAACTCGCGCTCGAGTCGCGGGACATCAATCAGAACCGAGGGCGGAGCAGGTTTGCCTGCGAGTGGGTGCAGTGCCATGAGCGCGTCCTCCGTGTGTCCCTGGCTCACAATATATGCGAATCGTCGAATGGCAGGACTCGACGGTCGTAGTGTCCGCCTTCCGCCTTCGCCAAGGCTTCGGCGGACCGCCGTAGCTTTAGCGGAGGCTGGTCAGGCGGACTTGTGTTGGTCCGGCTGAAGCCGGACACTACGAAGGCATGGCGTTCTCGCATTCCTCCCGTGGCCGGCTGACCGACAAGGACCTCGGGCGGTTTTCTGGCGATACGCTCTTCGATCGGCTCGCTCGCTCGGTGTGCCACGCGGGTTGTCTGCCGCGTAAGGAGCTGTTCGAGGCCTGGGAAGTGGCGCGGCGCGTTCGGCGGCTCTTCCGTGGCGGACGCGTCGTCGATCTTGGCGGTGGCCATGGGTTGCTCGCGCAGGTCATGCTCGTCCTCGACGATTCCTCGCCGGCGGCGCTCGTCGTGGACAAGGCGCTGCCCGCTTCGAGCGCGCGCGTCCACGAGGCGCTCGTGCAGGCCTGGCCACGGCTGTCAGGGCGCATCAACTTTGTCGATCGTGCGCTGGACGATGTGGAGGTGCAGCCGGGCGACGTCGTGGTGTCGAGCCACGCGTGCGGCCGGTTGACAGACGTAGTGCTCGATCGCGCCGCAGGGGCGCGCGCCCGCGTCGCCGTCCTTCCGTGCTGCCACGATCTCGAGCGGTGCGATGCGGGCGAGCTGTCCGGCTGGATCGACCGCCCCGTCGCCATCGACATCATGCGAGCCGTGCGCCTCGAGCAGCAAGGCTACCGCATCTGGACGCAGAGCATTCCCGCCAGCGTCACACCGAAGAACCGTCTGTTGCTCGGGGCGCCCATCGCGGATCTCGCGACCTCAACCTGACGGGACGCGGATCGCGCGGATCTCAAAGATCCGTAAACCGTTGGAGAGCGCTCACCGTCAAAGCATTCACGATGAATACCCTCCTGTCCGACCTTCGCTTCGCGTTCCGCGGACTCCGCCGCAGCCCGCTGTTCTCGATTGTGGCCATCCTGTCGCTCGCCCTCGGAATTGGCGCAAATTCGGCCATTTTCACGCTCATTGATCAGGTGCTGCTGCGCAAGCTGCCGGTCGCGAGACCAGATGAGCTGGTCATGCTCTATCAGCAGGGCTCTCACAACGGCAGCAACATGGGCGCCCGGATGCACTCCTATCCGATCTACCAGGACTACCAGCAGCGCGCGGAGCCGCTGGCCGAAGTCCTGTGCCGCCGGCTCGTCCCGGCCTCGGTCAACATAGACAACCGCACCGAGCGGCTGCAAGCCGAGCTGGTATCCGGGAACTACTTCTCGATGTTGGGGGTCAAGCCCGCGATCGGGCGCGTCTTCAACTCGCAGGAGGACGATCAGGTCTACCAGGGCCACCCCGTCGTCGTTCTCAGCTACGACTACTGGGTGAGCCGGTTCGCCCGCGACCCGGGGGTCATCGGCCGGAAGATTCTCGTCAACGACTCGCCGATGACGATCATCGGTGTGTCCGCCGCCGGGTTCGCCGGGATCGATCCTGCTCAAGCGCCGCAGATCAGGGTGCCGATTCTGATGAAGCCCGTCATGACGCCGGAGTGGAACTGGCTGTACATGGACAACCGGCGCGCCCGCTGGGTTCAGGTATTCGCACGCCTGAAGCCGGGTTACACCGTCGAATCGGCGGCCGCGTCGCTACAGGGGTTGTTCACCCAGATCCGGACCTACGAGATGACGCTGCCGGCGGCCAAGGACTGGTCGGCGTTCTCTCGCGATCGGTTCATGAAGGGCCAGCTGCTCGCGACGAGCGCGGCCATGGGTTACTCGCCGCTTCGCAACGACTTCTCCACGCCGCTCCTCGTGCTGATGTGCATGGTCGGCCTGGTGCTCCTCATCGCGTGCGCCAACGTGGCGAACCTGCTGATCGCCCGCGGCTTCATGCGTCAGAAGGAAATTGCCGTGCGCCTGTCTCTTGGCGCGTCGCGCGGCAGGCTCGTGCGTCAGCTGCTCGTCGAAAGCCTGGTCCTCTCCGCCGCCGGCGGCATCGTCGGCCTCGGGCTCGCCTTCGTGCTGACCCGTGGTCTCCTGGCGCTCATCCCGTCCGATGGGCAGCCGCTCCTCGTCCGTCCTGAGCCAGACGTGAGGATCCTCGCGTTCACGCTCGGCCTGACCTGCCTCACCGGCATTGTCTTCGGGCTTCTCCCCGCGCTGCGCGCGAGCCGGCCCGATCCGTGGGTGACACTGAAAGACACCGTGGGATCGATTGCGGGAACCGGCGGCTCGCTGTTTCTCAGGAAGGGCCTGGTTACCGCCCAGGTCGCGCTGAGCTTCCTCTTGCTCTTTGGCGCGGGGCTCTTCGTGCGCAGCCTGCAGAACCTGCAGGGAACCGACACGGGCGTGGCGCTCGACAACCTCGTCACGTTTCAGTTGTCGCCGGCGCTGAATGGGTACGACGGTCCTCGCGCCATGCAGTTCTATGAGAGCTTGCTCGAGCGACTCGGGTCGGCTCCGGGCGTCACCTCCGCGGGCATGGCCGCGGTGCCCATTCTGAGCGGCGACGAGTGGGACAGTTCCACCTCGGTCGAAGGCCATCGGCCGGCCGACGGGGAAGACATGCAGGCGTTTATGAACGCCCTGTCGCCCGGTTACTTCAAGACGATGAAGATCCCGCTGCTCGAGGGCCGCGACTTTGCGCGCATGGACTACAAGGAGAACTCGAAGGTCGCGATCGTCAACCGGCGCTTCGCCGAGCACTTCTTCAAGGGCAAGAGCGCTGTCGGCAAGCACCTCGGCCGCGGCACGGGACCCAATACCAAGCTGGACGTCGAGATCATCGGCGTCGTTGCCGATTCGCTGTATGAGGGTCCGCGGGAGGGCGTGAGGCGGCAGGTCTTCGTGCCGAAATTTGGTTCCGGTAGCTCGGTGTTCTACGTGCGTACGACGATGCCCTCGTCGGCCGCGTATAGTCTCGTGCGCAACGAATTGAAGCAGCAGGACGCGTCGATGCCTGTCTACGCACTGAAGACGCTCGAGGCGCAGCTCGACGAAACGCTCCTCACCGATCGGTTGATCGCGCTGCTGTCGGCCGGGTTCGGTATGCTGGCGACGATCCTCGCCTCGGTCGGCCTCTACGGCGTGATGGCGTTCGTGGTGGCGCGGCGGAAGAAGGAGCTGGGCATCCGCCTGGCGCTCGGCGCGCAGCCGGGCCTCGTCATCTGGCTGGTCATGCGGGAAGTGCTTTTGTTGCTGGTGATCGGTCTAGCGGTGGGCATCCCGTCAGCCATGCTGCTTGGGCGCTACGTTTCTTCTCAGTTGTACGGCATCCAGGCGGGCGATCCGGTCATCGCGGTATCGACGACGGTGCTGATCGCGCTCGTGTCGGTGGCGGCGGGCCTGATCCCGGCGCATCGCGCGAGCCGAATCGATCCGATTCTGGCGCTGAGGGCGGAGTAAGACGTGCCAAGCATGCGATGAACGCCCGCTGGTTTGCGTGCCCTCGCGGCGACCCAAGACGCTTGAAGGCTTCGGTCCGCGACCGAAGTGCCCACGACAGGAGAACAAGGGGCGCGCGTGATCAAGGAGAACACGCCGCACCCCTTTCCACTCTCGTCGTTATCGAGCAACGCGTGGGCCCCGTGGTCCGGCCACGGAGACGGTTACGGGTGGCGTGCCTGGAAGCTTCGAGCTCAAGAGCTCCGATACGTGGCGCGCAAACTGCGGGTCGTCGCGAACGTTCGGACGCTCGCCCGCCGGAAGAATGACGGTTCCATCATCCTGAACGACATAACGGCCGCTAATCTCTGGGCGACCCGCCACTTCGATCTGCAACACTTCGTCGGGACGAATCGCATAGACGCCGCGCACGATCAGCACGTCACCGGGACGCATCAGGTATTTGGCGTTGAACGGAGTCATCTGCGGTTGACCGGTTTTGTCATACCAGGTGATCAAACTGTGAACGGTGTCCTTAGGTGACCCGCCGGCAGCAGTCAGCAGGTCGACCGCGGTCAGACCTGGCGTCAACGGGTAGGCGCCTGGGTAGAGGACGTCGCCAACGGCTTCTACGGTTCGCTTGCCGTCCTGACCGACAACCTCCCGCTGAGCAGCCGTGCCGAGGAGCGACATCGCCAAAGCGAAAACGACCAGCGCAGCCATTCTCCTCATGACACACTTCCGATGATGGAATGTCCTCCGGGTGGGATCCTACCGCCTACTAACGATCCTCTGGCTAATTGTGTTCCCAGTGCGATCGCGGTCGCAACCTCTTGCCCGCAGTCTTGACTCACGCGATCGGCCCCATTCACCATGGGCCTGTCCGAGTGTCGTCAAGCTCGACGCGTTGCCAATGACGGCATCCCTCCCCCGCAACCGCGAGCCGCGCGTTACAGGAACCGTTTCAGAAACGCGATAATCTCCTGACGTCCTTCGGGCGTTTCCTGGTGAGCGACGTCGTAGCGCAGGAGCTTCCATCGCTCGGGGTGGCCTTGGGCCGCGTACACCCGCATGAG
The DNA here is from genome assembly GCA_963839705.1 of uncultured Acidobacteriota bacterium. Classification (GTDB taxonomy): domain Bacteria; phylum Acidobacteriota; class Vicinamibacteria; order Vicinamibacterales; family 2-12-FULL-66-21; genus DATBJJ01. The sequence goes on along the minus strand of CAWIWL010000012.1, from coordinate 684,512 downwards.
CTCACGATCGATGATGTCGAGACCCTCGACCGGCGTCAACTTGTCCTGCAGGCCGGCAAGGCCGAGGTGAGCGCGCGGCGCGATGAGCTCGTTGATCTGTGAAGTCGTGAAGTGCTTGAGAAGTGCAGGCACGTAGTAGTAGACGCCGTGGCCGCTCAGCCCCTTCTTCGCGACCAGCGTGTCGAAGTCGGTGAGGCAGCAGATATCGACCGTGACCTTCACGCGCTCGTCCAGCGCGGCGAGCCACCACGCCATGGTGCTGCCCATAGACATGCCGAGCGTACCGACGCGCGCGGCATCGACGTCCGGCCGCGCGACCAGCCAGTCCATCGCGCGCAGACTGTCGTAGACCATCATGCCCCACAGCACCTGGCCTTTCCATAACATGGCCTTGAACATGTCGAGCTCGGTCGTGTGGCTGCGCTCGCCGAACACCCAGTGATCGATCGCGAGGCCGATGTATCCGAGGTCGGTGAGAACCTTCGCGTAGGGCACGGGCTGCAGGTACGAGCGGCCCTCGACGAACTCTTTCTTGCCGATCGTGTAGCCGCCGCCGTGTGAATGATCGAAGAGCACGGCCGGCGCGCGTCCGGTCAGTCCTCGCGGACGGGCGAGATACGCCGGGACCGTTTCGATTCCGTTGAGGTCGAGGTCCCACGTCTCGAGGACGTAGCCATCGCGCTCCTCTTCGCTGCGCTTCTTGCCGCCGATTGGACGCCGGCGATCGGGGAGATCGCCGAGCAGCGCGTAGAGCTCGCGGCGCCGGGCCTCGGGCTGTTGCGGTGTGGACGTCATCGTACGGCCCTTGATCAGAGACACCAGCGGCGCTGGCATCAGCGAAGCCAGACCCGCGAGCGTCAGGACATCACGCCGACCGAGGTGGTGGTTCGCCATCGGAGGAGAATACACTGGAGCTCTGGATCGCGGACAGTCTTCCAGGCGGGTTTCGCAGTCTGGGATTCGACTCGCGCGCTGATGCGCGAGGGTAACTCGGTCCGGACCGAGTTCGCGAACAGCGGGGCATATCGCCGCGCGTGACACAATCAATCGACTCGAATTTCGCGCTCCACACCAAAAAGATCTTGACAGGTTTCAAGACTAACCGCCCGCCGCGACTTGTGACGCGCGCCGAATGCCAGCCAGAAGGCGACCATTTCCTCTTTGGGCCTCCTTCGCCACCTTCGACGGCGCGACTAAGGCCTCGGGTGCGGATCGCGCCGCACAGAGTCTCCTCGAGTGCCAGAAAATGCCGTGATACAAGGGGGAATGTTGCAATTGCTCACGGCTGCTTCTCGGTTGTCCGACCCGGACCTGCTTGCCGAGGTAAAGATTGCCGCGGCACGCGAATGCGATGCGACGGTCCGGCTTGTCGCGCTGCTGGCGCAACTGGACGAACGCCGGTTGTATCTCGGAGAGGGCTGCTCGTCTTTGTTCACGTACTGCACGCAGGTCCTGCACCTCTCCGAGCACGCCGCTTACGGACGCATCGAAGCCGCACGAGCCGCGCGCCGCTTCCCGGTCATCCTTGAGTTGTTAGGCGATGGCTCGGTTACCCTGACGACGGTCACGCTGCTCGCGCCCCATCTCACGCCCGCGAACCACTGCGAGGTACTCGATGCCGCGCGCCACAAGAGCAAGCGGGGCGTCGAGCACATGGTGGCCTGCCTGCGGCCGCAGCCGGCGGTGCCAGCGACCATCCGCCAGCTTCCAGAAGCCAGACCCGCGAGTGCTTTACATCGCCCACCTGTCGTTGAGCCGACCGGGCACGACGATTCGTCTCTCATCCTTGCGCCGCCGCCAGCGCGGCGTCCCGCCACCGTGACGCCGCTGGCGCCCGAGCGCTACAAAGTGCAGTTCACCATCTCGCAAGAAACGCACGACAAGCTGCGCCGCGTGCAGGATCTCCTGCGGCATTCAATCCGGAACGGCGATCCCGCTGCTATCTTCGATCGGGCGTTGACGCTGCTGTTGGCCGATCTCGAGCAGGCCAAATTGGCGGCAACTGACCGCCCCCGCACGGCCCGACTGGCCCTGTCCGGTTCGCGTCACATTCCGGCCTCTGTTCGAAGAGAAGTCTGGAAGCGCGACGGTGGCCAGTGCGCCTTCGTAGGCACCCAAGGCCGCTGTACTGAGCGCCGGTTCCTCGAGTTCCATCACGTGCAGCCGTATGCCGTTGGCGGGGCCGCGGTCGTCGAGAATCTCGAGCTCCGATGCCGTGCGCACAACATGTACGAGGCGGAGAAGTACTTTGGCAATCGGCTGCCGCTCTTCGTGCGAGAGGCAGACGGACCATCGTTCCTTTCAACTCGGTCCGGACCGAGGATTCGTGGCTTTAATCCGCAGCCAGTCAGAGCCAGACAACCGCCACACCGTGTTAACATTCGCGCGCCCAAAAGAATTGAGGACTCGCGCGGCGTTGAGTCTGTCAGCTGGGTTTGGCCAGCGATGGACGATCGGCGATCTACTCGAGATCGCGGCCAACGGCTGATTAGATTGGCGCAGAACAGACACTCGGGCCTGAACGTCGACCCACATATGACCGCAAGTGCGACACAACTATTCTCAGCGCCCGGACATCGGCTCGGCCGAGGCGCGGCGGCCCTCGTGCTCGGCTGCGTGCTCCTGGGGTACCTGATGTCGCTTCGGAACGGGATGTGGCCGCCCAGCCACCCGTGGTCCGGTATGACACTCGTTGGCCTAGCGCTGCTGAATCTGGGCCTGCCCAGTGGTGTCGCTGGTTGCGGAGGGTTGCACGAGTCCTCGTACACGTTCTGAGCGTAGCGGCGGCCTTTCTGTGGTTAGCGTCGGCGCTGATACAAGTCTTCCCGTAACAGCCAGCCGGCTGGAACCTGACGACAGGTGACCGTGTATCCGCCGGAACGTGCGTGAGTGTGGCTGCTTTACGATGCATGCGGACCGCCCATGGAACATCCCAGTGGTATCCCGGCCAAAATCGTCAAAAAGGTTATCGCCCGCCGTGGGCGTTTGCACGCATTTGAGAGTATCGAGAGCGCCAGGACAGCACTCGTCGTGATCGACCTCGACACGGCGACTGTCGAAGGTGACGAGCAATGCAGACGCATGACCCCGATCGTCAACGGTGTGGCCAGCGCGGTGCGAAGCCGCGGTGGCATCGTGGCCTGGGTGTTGTCGCGTATGACGGCGATGCCCAAGCACTTCGCTGCCATCCTTGGCACCGACCTGGCGACGAAGTACTTCAACGACGGGCAGGGGAATGGACCCGGAACACGACTTTGGCACGAGCTCGACAGGAGAGAACGCGACCTGCTGGCGATCAAGTCCGGCGCAAGCGCGTTTTTCCCGGGCAAATGCGATTTGAAAGCGCAGCTAGACCCGCTCGAGATCGACACGGTGCTGATTGCAGGCACGGTGACGAACATCTGCTGCGAGTCGTCGGCTCGTGATGCCGCGGAGCTCGGATACAAGGTCATCCTGATCTCGGATGCTCTTGCGGGGCACGCTCACGGACTGCACGAAGCCTCGCTCGCCACGTTTTATCGGATGTTTGGCGATGTCCGCCCGAGCAGCGAGGTCATCAAGCTCCTGTCGGAGTGACTGGTACCCGAAGCGCGTGAAGAATCCGCTTTGCCTGGCCCAGGGATCAGGGATCAGGGATCCGAGCGCGGGGACGATCAGAGCGCCGGAACAACCCCAACCCTGATCCCAGCTCCCGGATCCCTGGACCAGATACTCCGCCCCTAACGCGCGGAGGCGCAGCGTCCGGGATTGCTCGGTTCGGTTGCCACTAACGGAGCTGGCTTGACTGAGGTTCCGAGCTGATCGAATGCGATCTGCTGCAGCGCCTTGGCCTGCGCGCCGGACATTCCCAACTCGAAGGCGGAACACTCGTTCTCGCCGAGCGAGCGCGGATCGCGTCCGGTGAGGCTGCCGAAGACGACCAGCGCTTCGAGGTAGGACCCGTACGCGCTGGCATGATAGTGGTCGTAGGCCCAGAGGTTCAGCTTGCCGGCCTCGATGCCGTCGTAGGGATTTGCATCCGCGACACCGGTTTGCATGGCGCGCGTCCACGCCTCGCCGACCGGGATCACCGCTTTGACTCCAGGCGCGCCGGCGGCCGCCTTGTCGTAGGCGGCACGAACATCTCGAGCCATCGCCTCGATGGGTTTGCCCGACCAGGCACCGTTGGCCGGGTACGTCTGATCGGCGCGCGACCAGGTCGCCATCAAATACAACTCGACCTTGGGATTTTTCCCACGGAAGAACTCGGCCATCTGCCGGCTCGTAGCGATGAGCTTGGCCGGATCTCGGGGTTTTGCAAAGTCGAGCGTGCTCTGGCCGTGCATCACGACTTTGTCCCACGGAAGCTTGCCGAGTTCCGCGCGCTTGTTTTCCAGATGAAACTCCAGCCCGCTTCCGCCGCGAGTTTCGAGGTAGACGTCGTAATCGAGGCCGGCTTGTTTGGTAAACGATTTGAAGAGGGCAGGCACGCCGCCCTTGCCTTCGTTGTTGAGGTCCGACACAGTGTCGGCTCGATAGAACTCGACCGCCGAGCCGGCGCCGAACGTAAAACTGTTGCCGACGAACAGCACGCTCGTGCCGGCCGCCGCCGCGGAGGCCCCAAGCCGGAGCATCACGGCGACGACGAGAATCGATGCGTAATTCCTACCGTGACCTTTTACCAACTTTGTCACCTTATCCCCCCGATGGCGACGTGTAGTCTATGCAATAACTGGAGCGGCCGCCATGAGCGCAATCGGAACCTACGAAGTCTTGAACCGGTCGGACTTTCAGCGCTGCCTCGACGCGGCGCGCAATATCCGCACGGAGACGTCAGGCACGTGGCTCTTCAAGACGACGCGCACCGTCGGGGCGTCGGAGTTCACGGAATTGTGGCAGGCGTCTGCCCCGGAAACAAGTCCTCTTCGAGGATCAGGACGACCTGGCCGTTCAGCACATCGGCGGGCGTGGCGCTTCGCGCTCTTGACGAGCGGGTGCTTCGGGGACGCCGCGAGGACGAACGGGTCGCGGGCGATGACCTCGCAGTCGAGGTCGCTGACGTCGGCCTCGAGCGCGAGCAGCAAGCCATCAACCAGCCGGAGCTCGTGGACGAGATCGCAGTCCGAGCCTCGGTCCACAGCAGTTGCAGGTGTGGAAACGCTCTCGCGAGCGCCGGAGTGATCTCGGGCAGCAGGTACGGGCCGATCGTGGGAATGACGCCGAGCCGGAGCGTCCCGTGGAACGGATCGGCCGACCGGCGCGCCAGGTCGCGCAGCTCGCGGGCGGCGAGCAGGACGCGCCGCGCCTGCTCGACGATGGCCGTGCCGACGACCGAGAGCCGAACGCTCCTGGAGTCGCGCTCGAATATCTGCACGCCGAGCTGCCGTTCCGCGAGCGCCACCTGCATGCTGAGCGACGGTTGGGCGACGTCGCAGGCGTCCGCGGCGCGCCGGAAGCCCTTCAGGTCCGCGACCGCGACGATGTATTCGAGCTGGCGGAGCGACACGTCGAGCGGCGACATAGGCTAAGTCTATCACCATGACAGAATCGATATATTTGATATCTCCGTAGAAAGCGCGACGATGGTCGCAGTTTGGTGAGCTTCGCCTGAAGGCGGAAGCCACGGATTCACGGGCTTCCGCCTGAAGTCGGAAGCCACAGGATTCCTTGGACTCCGTAGGCTTCCGCCTTGACGGAAGCTTAGGCGGAAGGCTCTTTCCGGAGGCCCCGATGTCCGAGAAACCGACGCTGACGACCGAGAGTGGCGCGCCCGTCACCGACAATCAGAACTCACAGACCGCCGGCCCTGGCGGCCCGACGCTTCTACAGGATCAGTACCTGATCGAGAAGCTCGCTCGCTTCAACCGCGAGCGTATCCCCGAGCGCATCGTCCACGCCGTCGGCACCGGCGCCTACGGCTACCTCGAGGTGACGAGCGCGGACGTGCCGAAGTGGACGAAGATGAAGATCTTCGAGAAGGTCGGCAAGAAGACCGAGATGTTCATCCGCTTCTCGACCGTCGCCGCGTCGCGCGGCGGCCCGGACGTGGCCCGCGACCCGCGCGGCTTCGCGATGAAGTACTACACCGAGGACGGCAACTGGGATCTCGTCGGCAACAACACGCCGGTGTTCTTCATCAAGGACGGCATCAAGTTCCCCGACTTCATCCACTCGCAGAAGCAGGACCCCTACACGAACCGGCAGGAAGCCGAGAACGTGTGGGACTTCTTCTCGCACTCGCCCGAAGCGACGCACCAGTTCGTCATCCTGTTCAGCGACCGCGGCATCCCGGCGTCGTACCGCTGCATGGACGGCTTCGGTTCGCACACGTTTCAGTGGGTGAACGCGCAGGGCGCGCGCCACTGGGTGAAGTTCCATTTCAAGACCAACCAGGGCATCAAGAACTTCACGTCCGAGGAAGCGGCCGAGGTCGGCGGCAAGGATCAGTTCCACTGCCACAAGGATCTCTACGACGCCATCGAGAAGAGTGACTTTCCGTCCTGGACGGTCAACGTGCAGGTGATGCCGGAGGCCGACGCGCCGAAGTACCGCATCGACCCGTTCGATCTCACCAAGGTCTGGAACCACAAGGACTATCCGCTCATCCCGATCGCGAAGCTGGTGCTCAACCGGACGCCGGACAACTACTTCGCCGAGACCGAGCACGCGGCATTCGACCCGGGTCACTTCGTGCCCGGCATCGGGCCCTCGCCCGACCGCATGCTGCAGGCGCGGCTCTTCGGGTACGGCGACGCGCACCGCTATCGTCTCGGCATCAACCACGCGATGATGCCGGTCAACAGCCCGAAGGGCGTGCCCGGCGGCGCGAAGAACTACGGCCGCGACGGCGCGATGCCGCTCCATGCGCCGAACGGTCGCGTGAAGAACTACGAGCCGAACAGCTTCGACGGCCCGGTGCAGACCAACGCAGGAGATGTACGCCGGGATCGGCGTGACGGGCGCGTCTGGTCACTATCCGCAGGTGCCGCGCGAAGTGGACGACTTCAAGCAGCCGGGCGATCTCTACCGCCTCATGCCGAAGGACGCGCAGCAGCGGCTCGTGGACAACATCGCCGGCAGCCTCGCGCAGGTGTCACGCGAGGACATCGTGGCGCGATCGGTCGAGCATTTCCGCAAGGCGGATGCGGAGCTCGGCCGTCGCATCCTCGAAGGGATCGCGGCCCGCCGCGGCGCCGCTGTCGCGGTGGCCGGGCGGTGACGTCCGATCCCGGCGCGGGAGTGGTCATCACTCCCGAGGTGAACGCGGCTCTCGCGGGCGTGGCGGCCGATGCCGCCCGCCGCGGGGACCTCGATACGCTCGAACGTGCGCTCAACGCCGAGGTGGCGCCGAACACGGCCACCGCGCGCGGCGACTCGCTGCTGATGCTGGCCGCGTACTACGGTCAGGCCGGCGCCGTGAGCCTCTTGCTCGCGCGAGGCGCCGATCCCAACCAGACCGATGCGAAGGGTCAGACCCCGCTTGCCGGCGTCGCGTTCAAGGGTCTGATCGACATCGCATGTGAACCATAGCCGCCGGCGCGTTCAGCCTGGGCTTGGTTTCGTGGTCACCGCGGCTTCGCGCACTTCGCGATTGGCGCCGTGGACAACGGCGATCGCTTCTTAGACTATGCTCTACACCGCCGCGGCGCGCATCGCCGCGAGCGGAGGTCAGATGAACCAGGGGAGAGCGAAGCCCGTCAATACCGCGCGCCAGGTACTTTTCGCCAGCCTTATCGGCACCACGATAGAGTTCTTTGACTTCTATATCTACGCGACCGCCGCGGTCATCGTCTTTCCGAAGCTGTTCTTTCCCGCCTCCGATCCAGCCTCCGCCACGCTTGCCTCGCTCGCCACGTTCGCCATCGCGTTCATGGCGCGTCCCGTCGGCTCGGCGCTCTTCGGGCACTTCGGCGACCGCATCGGCCGCAAGACGACGCTCGTCGCGGCGCTTTTGACGATGGGGATTTCGACCGTGGCGATTGGCGCGCTGCCGACCTACGAGACGATTGGCGTCGCTGCGCCGCTCCTGCTTGCCATCTGCCGTTTCGGCCAGGGTCTGGGGCTAGGAGGCGAGTGGGGCGGCGCGGTGCTGCTCGCGATCGAGAACGCGCCGCCCGGCCGCCGCGCCTGGTACGGCATGTTCCCGCAGCTTGGTGCGCCTATCGGGTTCTTCTTCTCGGGGGGCGTGTTCCTCGTGCTCTCGAAGTGGCTGACCGATGATCAGTTCCTTTCGTTCGGCTGGCGCATCCCGTTTCTGGCGAGTGCCGTGCTGGTGCTGGTGGGTCTCTACGTGCGCCTCACGATTACCGAGACGCCGGTCTTCCAGGACGCGGTGAACCGTAGCGCGCGAGTGAAGGTGCCGATGTTCGCGGTGTTTCGGCACTACCCGAAGACGCTCGTGCTCGGGATCATGTCCTCGCTGGCGACGTTCGTGCTCTTCTACCTCATGACCGTGTTCGCGCTGTCGTGGGGCACGAGCGCGCTCGGCTACAGCCGCGACCAGTTCCTGTTGATGCAGCTCGTTGGCATCCTGTTCTTCGCGCTGACGATTCCCTGGTCGGCGATCCTGGCGGAGCGCAGCCGCCGCCGCACGCTCATCGGCGTGACGATCGGCATCGGGCTCTTCGGCTTAGTGATGGCGCCGATGTTCGTCTCGGGGACCGTCGGCGCGATGGTCGCCATGGCCATCGGGCTGTCCCTGATGGGCCTGACATACGGACCGCTCGGGACGGTGCTCTCGGAGCTCTTCCCGACCTCGGTCCGCTACACCGGCAGCTCGCTCACCTTCAACTTCGCCGGCATTTTCGGTGCGTCGCTGGCACCCTACATCGCGACGCGGCTCGCCATCAACTACGGCCTGCAGTATGTGGGCTACTACTTGTCCGCGGCGGCGGTGGTGACGCTCGTGGGGCTGCTTCTCATACGTGAGACCAGGGATGAGGACCTGGTCGAGGCGAGGTCGTAGATATGGCTGCATCACTTGATCGGCCGAGCCATCCTGCGCTGTCTTTGTCGATGGTCGCGGATCAAACGACCGACAGCTCTGTTGCCTGACCAAGGAACGCGCTGTATGCCCCGGCCGCGTCTTTCAGTGCCCGCACTTCTTTCTTGTTGAGCGGCCGGAACGGCTTCACGAGGATCCGCGTTTGCCGTGACGTGGCCTCGCGTTTCCAGGCGCCCCGCAGGATGCCATCGATCAGCAGCTGGTTCGGGAAGCCAACGAAGTCGGCGACCGTCAGCGCGGGTCCCGACGGATCGCGCGCCAGACTGCGATCGCGGAGCGCGTTGAGATACTCGTCGTAGATGGGCAGCAGGTGCACGATCGGTCCAAGTGGGGAGGCCGATCGCCGTGCCGACGGTATTGACCAGTACGTAAGCCCGTTCAGCTCGCGCGACTCGACCTCGCGGCCGAGCGCCGCCAGGCCAGCTTTGGTCTGCGCCATCGTCAGCCCCGACCACCAGACGAAGTCGTGTACGGTCGCCGGCCCGTGACTCTGAAAGTACCGTCGCACGAGCTCGCTGAGTGCCTCATCACCTTCTAACCGTTTCGCATGTGGTACCCGTTCGTCGAGCAACGCGTACGTGAACTGCTTGCCTTGCCGTGGCCCGCTGCAGATCACGAGGTCGAGCTCGGCTTGCATCATCAGGAAAGCCAGCCGCAGGCCGTCAACCGGGATACGAGCGCGTGTGAGGGCGGCGCCGAGCGCAGCGCGGGTGAGGTGCCGGCCGTCGCGCAGCGAGGACTCGAGTACTCGCCGGCTGCGCGCGAAGGAGCGCTGGTCGAGGCCCACGTTGCGATGATACGACGCGCTCAAGCGCTGGACGCGAGGTCCCGTCAGCTTCTGCATCCACCGGATGTCCTCCGGCGCCACAAAGTGCCACGTCGGCCTCAGGATGTGAGTCCTCACGATCGCGCCATCGTCGAACGCGCAATCGACATCCGCGTCCGTCAGCCCCAGCTGATCGCAAACCAAGCGCCCACTTGGCCACCGCAAACTCTTGCGCCTGCACCGCGCCGAGCCACGACACTATCTCGACCGGCTCGCGGAGGTTCGAACGCACGAGCTTCTGGTTACGGAGTCGTAGACTCACGATGTGGTCACTCATGTCAGGGGCGTGTGGTCGATGCACGTCAGCCGCGCCGCTTCAGACCTCAGACTTCACACTTCCGAGCTTCAACCTTCGAACTTCGAACTTCCACACTTCACACTTCACATTTCAGACTTCCAACTTTCACAGTCGCCCGTAGTACCTGCTTGTACATCCCTCGTCGAAACAAGACCCCCCCGAGCGGCCCGAGCCACTGCAGCACGTAGTGCATGTAGCCGAGATCGATCATCTCGATCAAGTTGCCGTCGAAATCCCGCGCAAAGAAGAACGTGTGCCCGCGAGGTGACTGCTCGGGCTTGCCCAGGCACTCGACGCCCTTGCTGACGAGATAGTCGTACCACTTCTGCGTGTTCCTGACGTTGAAGCTGAAATGCGTCAGTCCGACACGGTTCCATGGAATGGCGTCCGGTGGAAGCTGCGGCTGGAACTCGAAGATCTCCAGGATCGCGCCACCCGGCACACGCACCCAGCCGATCTTGCAGGCCGGCTGCGGCCCGTCGACCTTGAAGAACGAGCGCACCCGGTCCGGTGGCGTGTCGGCGACACCAACGAGCGGGCAGCCGAACACGTCCCAGTAGAACTGCACGAACCTGTTGAAGTCGGACACCGTGATCCCGACGTGGCTGAACGATCGCGCTTTCATCGCGTCTCCATCTACAGGTGAGCCGACATGATGTGGTCCGCCACGCGCAGCGCCTGCGCCACGATGGTCAGCCCGGGATTGACCGCCGCCGAGGACGGGAAGAACGACGCGTCGACGACGAAGAGGTTCGCGACGTCGTGGGTGCGGCACCAGGGGTCGAGCACGGATGTCCGCGGGTCGGTGCCGAACGCCAGCGTCCCGCACTGGTGCGTGGTGTTCTTGCTCTTGTGCGAGTGCGTCATCACCTTCCAGAATCCGAGCCGGTGCAGGATTCGCGTGGTTTCCTTGACTAGCCGTGCGTGCGCGAGCAGGTTGTTCGGACGGTAGTGCAGCTGGATACGCCCGTCCGCTCCGACGGTGACGCGGTTGTCGTCTCGCGGGAGATCCTCGGACATCGCCAGCCAGTCGACGCCTCGTGCGACCCAGGCGTCGTACGCCCACACGGGAATCCACGGGACCACGGTCTGTGCCATGACGCCGTGCGTGCGGCCCTGAGATTGAATGTGGCCGAGAGGGTACTTCGTGTCCGGGCCGCGGAAATAGAAGTCGTTGATCGCGACGGTCTTCTGGAAGACGGTGTCGTTTGTCTGCAGCGGATTGAATCCCTGCATCATCGTCGCCAGGTGCGCCATGTAACGCCGGCCGACGAGCCCGGACGAGTTCGCCAGTCCGTTCGGATGTGCCCCGCTCGTCGATCGCAGCAGCAGCGCCGCCGAGTTGACCGCCCCGCACGAGACGACGACGAGCGACGCCCCGACCCGGATGGTCTGGCCGTCGCGTTCGATGTCGACGGCCTCGACGTTCTTCCCGCCGGGATCGGTGACGAGGCAGAGGGCCCGCGCGTTGGTCCACAACTCGACGTTGCCGGCTCCGAGCGCGGGCTCGATGCCGCAGACCTCGGCGTCGCTCTTGGCGTGGATTCGGCACGGGAAGGAGTTGCAGGTGCCGCACAGCACGCAGCCGTCCGGCTCGCCCGGTCGAATCAAGCCGAGCGGCAGGTACGAGGGATGAAGGCCCTGCCGCCGGAGGCCGTCGACGAGCGTAGCCATGCCGGGAGCGTGAGGAATCGGCGCGTATGGAAACGGGCCGCGTGGAGGTTCGGTCGGATCGATGCCGTGCTCTCCATGCACGTGGTAGAGCCGCTCGGCGCGGTCGTAGTACGGCTCGAGCGTGTCGTAGTCGATCGGCCAGGCAGGCGAGACGCCGTCCATGTGCTCGACTGCTTGAAAGTCCTCACGCCGCAGCCGATAAAGCACGCTGCCCCAGAACTTCGTATTGCCGCCGACGCCGTAGTGTGTGTAGGGAAGAAACTCCTGGCCCTGACCGTCCAGCCAGCGCTCGGTCGCGCGGTAGCGCAGGTGCTTCCACACGGCCTCGGGATTCCAGTTGTCCGGCTCCTGAGGCACGGGCTGCCCGCGTTCGACGACGAGGATGCGAGCCGGGCTCGTCGCGAGCGCCCGAGCCATGGTGCCGCCGCCGGCGCCGCTGCCGATGATGATGATGTCGTAACGAGTGTTCACTGGCCGATTGGCCCGGCAATGCGATCCGGGAGGTGATGGTCCGCCGGCGATGGCTGCCGCGCCTATTTCTTTGCCAGCTCGTCGTAGGCTGACTCGAGCACACCGGCAAGGCCGATCCGGGCATTGACCTGGGCCACGTCGTCGAAGCCCTTGAGCGCCGCCGTCTTGGCGATCTCCTCCTTCGACTGTCCCGCCTTCATGCCGGCCCGCACGCGATCGAGCGCAGCCGACAGGTAGTCGCGGAAGTAGGCGACATCCGCGCTCTTTCCCAGGACGACGCCATCCTTGCCGTGACCGAAGATGAATGCGGTATCGCCTCCGTGCGCGGCCGTCATTTTCTCGAGGATCGAGTGCCAGTTGACGACGGATGCGCCGGCAGGGCTGTCGACGCGGGGATGGACGCGGCGGAAGAGCAGGTCGCCGGCGTGTATGACGTTGGCCTTCTCGAAATGGATCACGGCATCGCCGCTCGTGTGGCCTGGTCCGAAGTAGCGTATGTGCACGTTCTCACCGCCGAAGTCGACCGTCCACGTGTCCTTGAACGTCGAGTCCGCGTAAACAGGCGGAGCGGCAGGCGGTGCGCCGGCGGCTGGCGGCTGCGGGTTGGCGGCGGCCTGTTCGGCGACCTTGCGCTGCCACGCAACGCAGTTCTCGTGTGCCAGGATGCGCTTCACGACGGGCCTGAACGCCGGATTTCCGCTGGTGTGATCGCCGTGGTGATGAGTGTTGACGAGGAGCTCGATGCCCTTCGGCGCCTTCTGCTTGAGCCAGGCGACGCAAATCTCGGCGGTCGGCATGAACTGGCTGTCGATGGCGATGGCGCCGTCACCGTTGACGAGATAGCCGATCGTGCCGCCGGTGCCGGTAAAGAAACCGACGCCCCGGCGGATGTCCTCGAACTTCGTGACAGGAGGCGCCTGCGCCGCAGGTGCCTGAGCGCCCGCCTGGCCAAGGACTGGAATGCGCGCCAGCCCGATGGCGGCAACCGAAAGTGACGATGCTGAGACGAACTGACGTCGGCTAATGGTCACGGGAATCTCCTCGACCGCAGTAGACGCGCGGTCCAGCCCTGAAAGATAGCAGATTTTCAGCAGTCGATGGCCGGCGCTGGCCGGGCGATCGGATAGAGTGTCACTGGCACCTCTGACATGATGAGCACAACTCCTGAAATGCCGATGCGCCCGTTCGGCCGCACCGGACAGCGCGTGTCGTGCATCGGCCTGGGCGGCTGGCACCTGGGCCTTCCGGAGTCTGACGAGGCGGCCGTGCGCCTGGTCCATACCGCCATCGGCGCCGGCATCAACTTTCTCGACAACGCCTGGGACTACAACGACGGGCTCAGCGAGGCGCGCATGGGCCGGGCGATCGCCGATCGTCGCGACCAGGTCTTTTTGATGACCAAGGTCTGCACGCACGGGCGGGACGCCAAGGTCGCGATGCGGCAGCTCGAAGATTCTCTCCGACGTCTGAAGACCGACTACCTCGATCTGTGGCAGATCCACGAGGTCGTCTTCGACGACGAGCCGGCGAAGCACTTCGCGCGCGGCGGTGTGGTCGAAGCGCTCGACAAGGCGCGTCAGCAGGGAAAGGTCCGCTACGTGGGCTTTACCGGCCACAAGGATCCGTCGCTCCATCTCGCGATGCTGGCGCACGACTTCGAGTGGGACGCGTGCCAGCTGCCGCTCAACTGTTTCGACGGGTCGTTCCGCAGCTTCGAGAAGCAGGTGCTGCCCGAGCTCAATCGCCGCGGCATCGCACCGATCGGCATGAAGAGCCTCGGCGGCGATGGGCGCGCCGTGAAGGCGAAGGTCTTGTCGGCCGAGGAAGCGCTCGGCTACGCGCTCAGCCTGCCGGTTGCCACGGTCGTCAGTGGCATGGACTCTGTGCGCGTGCTGAAGCAGAACCTGGCCGTCGCGCGAAACACGACGGCGATGACCGCGCGGGCACGGGACGCCCTTCGCCGTCGCGTCGCGGAGTACGCCGTCGATGGCCGCTTCGAGTTGTACAAGATTTCCGCGGCGTTCGAAGGAGAAGAAACGAGGCGCGTGCACGGGCTGCCGTCACAGACGGAGCTGCCGGAGTAGGTCAATGCTCGCTGCTCGCGGCTCGCGGTTGCATATTCGAAGCTGGTTGGGTGTATCGGACAACAGCCAGCTGCCAGCTGTCAGCCGCGAGCCAGCAGCCAGTCCCCGTAGCTTCCGCCTTTTAGGCGGAAGGCCCACAGACCAGCCTCACTGCGTGCGCAGCAACACGACCGGGTCGATCTTGAGAGCGCGGCGCGACGGGATCCACGTCGCGAGTGCACCGACAGCGACGACGACCACCACTGGCAGCACGAACGAGTGGAGCGCGGGATCCCAGATGCTGCCGGCGCCGCCGCCGGACCGCACGAGGCGCGACAGCGCGAACATCAACAGCAGGCCAACGGCTGAACCGACGGCGATCAGCCGGGCGGTTTGCGCCGTGACGAGCCGAACGACGTCGGCCGCGCTCGCGCCGACAGCTACACGCACGGCCAGCTCGCGCGACCGTCGCGCGATGGCAAACGCCAACACGCCGTAGATGCCCGCCGTCGTCAGCAGGATGCCGATGGTCACGAGCGGGAAGAGAGGCGCCGTTCCAATCAGCATCTCCCGGCTCCCCGCTTGGATCATCTGGTCGAGGGTCTCTACACCGCCCACCGTGGTTCCCGCCGCGACCTTGCGCATTTCGCTTCGAACCGTCTGCACGAGCGCTGCCGGATCGGCCCGGGCTCTTACGAGAAAATCCATCCGCGTGACGTCCTTGGAGTCGGGCGCCAGTGGGACGAAGACTCTCGGCTCTGGCAGCGATGCCATTATCGGGTTGCGCGCGTAGTCGGCGACGACGCCGACGATGTCGTAGGGAACCTTCGCGATCCAGAGGCGCGCGCCCACGGCCGTTCGCCCGGCGAATAGCTGCCGGGCCAGCGTCTCGTTGACGATGGCGACGCGGCCGGCGCTCGAGTCGACTTCCGAAAACGCGCGACCCGCGCGCATCGGCACGCCGAGCGTCGAGAAGAATCCCTCGCCTATCTCGCCGTGGCGAGCCGCGACCGGCTCGCCGCCGGTAGCCTCAGCTGAAACGGGTTGCCGCGCGCCGTTCGCGGCAAACGGAATGAGCGTCGATGCGGATGCGGCGGCGACGCCTGGAATGGCGGTCAAGGCATCGACGATCTGCCGGGATCGTACGCCGTTCCGGTTGTCGATGTGTGCCGTCAGCAGGGGGCCGGTAGCGAATCCCACGTCGGTATGGCTCGTCCGCCAGTACCCGTCGATCATCGTGGTCGTGACGACGAGGAGCGCGATGGTCACCGCGATCTCGAAGACCACGAGCGCGTGGCGCCACCGCTGTCGAATGCGATCGGATGTCGCAATCGCGCGCAGCGGGTTCGTCTGCAGCCGGCGCGTCTCGTAGAGCGCTGGCGCGACGCCGGCGGCGACGCCCGTCCCGAGCGCGATGACGGCTGTTTCCACGAGGATGCGTAGGTCGATCGAGAGATCGAAGAAGGTGCTGTTCCCGCTGTTCCGAAGGATCCACCCGCGCAGCGCGAATGTCGCACAGATGCCAAGGATGCCGCCGCAGACCGAGACCAGGACCGACTCAGTCAAAAGCGATCGCACGATGCGGCCCCTGCTGGCGCCGATTGATGCGCGGATCGCGATCTCGTGCTCGCGCGCCGTCCACTGCGCGATCATCAGGATGGCGACGTTCGCGCACGCGATAAGGAGCGTCAGCAGGACTGCCGTGCCGAGCACGTAGGGGAGCAGGAAAGACATCTGGCGGGCGATTGGCGTGCCTTCGAGTCCGGACGCCCGCACGGCCAGCTGTCGCTCGCCGGCCGGGAGGTGCTGGGCGTAGTCGGCCAGGCCGCTCTGGAGTTGGGCGTCGAGCGTGGCGTGCGTCGCTCCCGCCGGACGCCGCACGACGACGCCGACTCGAGCGTCTGGTGGCAGGGTCCGGGGATCGAGCGCGATCCAGATCGGCGAGTCCATGTCCCAGAACCAGAAGCGCTCTGGCATCACGCCGATCACGGTATGGGCTTCGTCGTCTATCGAGAGGACGCGCCCGATCGCATCAGCGTTCTGGTCGAAGAGCTCATGCCACACCCGATGGCTGAGGATCACGGGCGGAGGACCGCTGACGGTTGTGGCGGAGGCGGAGAAGGAAGCGCCGTGAGATGGTGTGACGCCGAGGATCCCGAAGAGCTCCGGCGTCACGGCTCGAGTGGGGACGCTGGTTGCACGGTCGCCGGTGCGGATCTCGCGCACGCCGAGCGACGTGTACGCCGTCATCGAGGGTCCGATCGTCTCCCGCCAGCGCTCATAGAGGGGAACAGGAACCGCGTTGCCGACTGGCCTGATTGGATTTGCCGGCGTGCCGATCTGGATCTTCGAGAGTTGCTCCGGATGCCGGTACAGCGGCGGCGGTTTGCGGTAGATGACGTCGCGGACTGTGAGCGAGACCGTCGTGGCGCCGATTCCCGCGGCGAGCGACAGGACGGCGACGAGCGACGCTACGGGGTAGCGCCGCATGTTGCGCGCGGCGCAGCGCAGGTCCTGAACGAGGTGATCGAGCCAGAGCAGGCGGCCCGCCTCGTAGAAGCGCTCCCGGGCGACGGTGACGTTGCCGAATCGGCGGCGGGCCGCGACGCGCGCCTCATCCGGGGGCATCCCCTCATCGATGAGCCGCTCGGTCTCGATCTCGATGTGGGAGCGAATTTCCCTGTCGAAGTCCTGGTCGGGCCGTTTTCGGGTGGACATTCAACCCGAAGGATAAGATCCCTCGGGTCGAATGTCTAGATGGAAATCAACTCGGCCTTTGACCTGCGGTCTTTGTCCGTGTTGTCCGTGACCTGCTCTTGTCTGTGTTGTCCGTGGCTTACTTCGCCGTGCGCTTCAGGTTGAGCGGCGTCGACCCTCCCCCCTGCGTCCAGGTGCCGGTAACCTGGTCGTCCTTCAAGTCACCTTCGTAAGTGCCTCCGATGGCAGGCACCGTGAGCTTCAGGTGCGCATCGGTCTGGACGATGGCGCTGAGCGCGATCTCGACGCCGCCCTGATCGATGGCGATGAGCGTGCCCGTCGCGCCACCATCCTGGTTGGCCAACTTCAGGCCGAGCCGCCGCTTGTTCCCGTTCACCTCGACCGTGCCCTCCCAGGTTCCCTCGAAATCCTTGGTGAGCGGGGCATTCTTCGGCGGCGCTTCGAACTTTGCCTCGCCCATCCACGCGAGCGTGAACGTCCCCGCGAGTGGTCCCTGAGTGAAGTCGCCAGACAGCGTCTTGGAGTCCTTCGACAACGTTCCCTTGAACGTCGGATCGCCGGGCACACCCTTGATCGCGAACGTCACGGCCTGCCCCTGCACCGCGATGGCCGACAGCATCAGCCCCTTGGCATTCATGTCCGGAAAGGCAGCCGAGCCCTCCCACTTGTCCGCTGATCTGGCGACGAGCTCGACTTCGAGCCGCAGCTCCTTGCCTTGAACGCTGATCGCGCCTTCCCAGTGTCCAGTTCCCGCGGGTCCCGGCGCAGCTTGGGCCGACGCCGACCGCCCATTGCTCAACAGCAGTGCGGCCAGGGTCAATCCGGCCGCTACGAGTTTTGTCATGCGAAGCTGTTCCTTTCTTTCAAGGTTCCTACGTCATTCTGTCCCGAAACGTTCGGAGGGCGCTCTGATCGCGGATCTTCCGCCTGACCAGCCTCCGCTAAAGCTACGGCGGTCCGCCGAAGGCTTGGCGAAGGCGGAAGGCGGAAGCTACGGAAACTCCTCGTCAACGGATTCCGCATTCGGTCGGGTACTATCGGACACGGCACCAAATGACTGCCCGGCGCCTTGCCACGCTTATTGCGAGTCTGGCCGTTGCCAGCGCCTGCGACGGAT
Source organism: uncultured Acidobacteriota bacterium (assembly GCA_963839705.1). Lineage (GTDB taxonomy): Bacteria > Acidobacteriota > Vicinamibacteria > Vicinamibacterales > 2-12-FULL-66-21 > DATBJJ01. The sequence continues at coordinate 666,362 of CAWIWL010000012.1, read as the reverse complement.
CCGGCCGGTCTACGTCCGAGTCCGCATCGCGGCCAGCGGTGATGCCGTCCATCCTCCTCGTTACGCTCGACACGACGCGCGCGGACGCCATCGGCCCGGACGCGCGTGGCCTCGACACGCCCGGCTTCAATGCGCTCGTGGCCAGAGGTCGGCGATTCCGACAGGCCTACGCAACCGCGCCTGAGACGCTTCCGTCGCACAGCTCCATGATGACCGGGCTCTATCCCGGCGGCCACGGCGTCCACGAGAATGCGCGATACCTTGCCGGCACCCATCCCGTTCTTGCCGCGCGATTGAAAGACGCCGGCTATCGCACTGCCGCCTTCGTGTCGTCGTTCATCCTTTCGCGGCGCTTCGGCCTGGCACGCGGCTTCGACGTCTACGATGACCTGCTGGCAGGCGCCCAGGTCGAACGGACGTCGCGCGAGACGACCGACGCCGCGCTCGCGTATCTCGGTCAGGCCTCGACGCAGCCGCTCTTTCTCTGGGTTCACTACTTCGATCCGCATACGCCCTACACGCCCCCTGATGGCGCTGCTCGCGCCGACGCGAGATCGCGCTACCTCGGCGAAGTCGCGGAGATGGATCGGCAGTTGGCCCGTCTCGATGAGGCCTTTTTGGCGCATGCCGCACGTCGACGTGAGCCGGCTGCCGTGATTGTCGCCGGCGATCACGGCGAGGGCCTTGGCGACCACGGCGAGTTCCAGCACGGCAACCTCCTCTACCAGTCGACGATGCAGGTGCCCTTCGTGGTGGCGGGACCAGGTGTCGAGCCAGGCACGACGGACGCGCCGGTCAGCACCAGACGGGTGTTTCACACCGTTCTCGACTGGGCCGGGATCGACGCCTCGCTCAGCCTGCGGGCCGTCGACGGCCCGTCGCCGAATGAAGTCGTCCTGGCCGAAGCGATGCGGCCGTTCCTCGGCTACGGATGGCAGCCCCAGATCATGGCCATCGAGGGTCGGCTGAAGGCCATCGTGGCGGGGAAGACCGAGGCCTACGACGTCATCGCCGATCCTGCGGAGCAGAAGAACCTTGGCGCAGGTGCGAACCTGTCGGCGGCGCTGCGGAAGGCCCTGGACGACTATCCGGTGCCCACGCCCGAGGCTGCGCGTGCTCCCGAGAATCTCACCGATGAAGCCCGGCGCAACCTTGCCAGCCTTGGTTACGTGAGCGGAAGCGCGCCGCCGGTTGTGCGCAAGGATGCGCCCCGGCCGGCCGACATGGTGAGCCTTTTCGACGTGCTCGAGAAGGCGTCAACCCTGTTCGTCGAGGAGCACTACGCGCAGGTCATCCCGCTGCTCGAGAAGATCCTGGCAGCGGACCCGTACAACCTGGATGCTGCGCTTCGCCTGGCAACGGCGCACTCGTCGCTCGGGCACGACGCCAAGGCCATCGAAGCGTTCAGAAAAGCGGCGGCGATCGCACCGCAGTCGCCTGACGTGCGGACGTACCTCGCGCTCCACTACGCTCGCGGCAAGGACTGGCAGCAGGCCGTCCCCATGCTCGAGCGCATCGTCGCCGACACGCCCGAGCGGCTGCCGGCCGTCGAAGCGCTGGCCGTCATCCGCGAGCGTCAGGGTCGGATCGAAGACGCGATCGCGCTGCGACAAAAGATCGCGACGCTTCGAACGCCGAACGCCGCGGAACTCGTGCGGCTCGGACAGCTGGCGATGCAGGCGCAGCAGACGGCTGTCGCCCTCGACGCTTTCGAGCAGGCACGCAAGATGGAGGGACCGGCATTCAGGAATGACCTCGAGCTCGGCGTGCTCTATCTGTCGTCGCGGAAGCTGATCGAAGCCCGCGACGCGCTCGACCGCGTCCAGGCGGCGCGTCCGGAGTATCCGATGGCGCTCTTCAAGCGGGCCCAGGTGAGCGTGCTGCTGAAGGAACCCGACAGCGCCGCCCGCATCGCGCGCGCGCGCCAGCACGCCGATCGGACCACTCGCGAGCTCATCGCGAGGGAGAGGCTGTTTCAGTAGGCTGCTGCCACGGAACCACTCACGATGGGCGCGAAGCTCACGAGGACCGCGAAGACGATCAGACCAGGTATGGCTTCGTGGTCATCGCGATCTTCGCGCTCATCGTGACGGTTCCGTGACAGCTGCGAGGCGTTTCTGGTTAAAACCGCAACCTCGCCGCCAACTGGAGTCTGCGTGGATCGAAGTACGACCGCGGGGTCGCGTAGTCCGACGCGTGCGCGGCTGGCTGGAAGTTGTAGCCGGTCTGGTTGTTGAAGACGTTGAACAGGTCGGCGTCGAGCTGCAGGTGCAGTCGATCGGCGAGGCGGAAGTTCTGGATGTATTTCAGATCCATCTGCCAGTGCGCGTCGGTCCGGCGGCTGCCGGCCGGCTCGGCGTACCTGTTCGTGTCGCTCGTGCTCGTCGTCAGCGCGACATACGGCTCGTAGCTCCAGGCTTCCCAGGGCTGGCCCGACTGCGCGACGACGAAGGCACCGGCGGTGGCGTTCCAGTTGAGGTTGTAGTAGCCGTACAGCTTGAACATGTGCCGGCGATCGCCGCGCAGGTCGCCGTCCTTGAAGTCCCACAGCTGACGCCCGGCGCCGTCGCCGATGAACGACGAACCGATGAAGACGTTCGCGTCGTTGGCCGCGGTCGAGTTGTCCTGGTCGAAGTTGCCGTAGTAGTGGCTCCAGGTGTACGAGCCGCGCACGAACCCTTTGTCGCCACGCCATTCCGATTCCGCCGCGACTTCGTAGTACTTCGAGTACGCGCCGTCGAGCTCGGCGATGACGTAGGTCGAGCCGCTGCCGATCTGGTTGAGTTTGGCCGTGAGATCGGGGATGTAGAGCTCGCGCGGGATGTCGGCCGGCGGGTTGAAGGCCACTCGCGCGTTGTTGTTCGTGTCTTCCCAGAAGTGTGCCCGCATCGCGATAGCGCCAGTACAGCCGGCCCGTCAGCCGGCGGTTGAACTGCCGGGCGGTGCCGATCACGTATTCATCAATCGTTCGCGGCGTCATGTCGTCGACGAAGAGCTTGCCTGACGAGGAGCCGACCGGCACGGCGGCGAACGCAACGCCGTTGGCATCGAAGTGAGTATCGATAAACGTGCCGATGAGGTTGCGATCCCAGGACGCCGCGCGCGGCAGCGAGCTCGCCGCGGGATTGTATCTGGCGTAGCTCCCGTAGATCGTGTCGTTCCCGTTGTAGGCCCAGGTCGCGCCGATGCGCGGCTGGATCATCTTGCTGAACGGGATCTCATACATCTTGTACTTGTTGCCGGGCGCGGCCACGTACCCGGAGAGTGTCGAGCTGTCCTCGCGCAGCCCCTGGCCGTAGAGCGTGTCCCGGCTGGCGAGCACGCCGATGTTGAGGGTCCAGTCCTGCCAGCGGATCGAGTCGTTGATCTCGAAGCTCCGGGAGTGATACTCGGAGCGAATCGGCGACGCCTGTCCGGTCGTCTGTTGCTGGAACCGCGCGGTGTAGAAGATCGGCGTGCCATTGAGGTTCGTGCGTCCGCCGGGGGTCGAGATGAGGCCCCAGCCGTTCGAGCTGCGGACCAGATCCTCGGCATCGACATATTGCTGATAGCCGACGTGCAGCTCGTGCGTCATCGTGCTGCCGAAGGTGATGTTGTAGGCCACCTGTCCGGCGTCCCGGAAGAAGTCGTCGTCGTCGAACTGCGAGCCGTAGCCGACCGTGCCGCCGCCGACGTGTACGCCGTTCTCGACGTAGCCGTAGCGATCGATGAGCGGCTGGATGAACGCGTTGTACGCCGTCTGGCCGGCGATCGGCGCCGGAACCGAGAAGAGGCCCAGCGTGTCCAGGCTCGAGGTGTCGATTCGCGTGCCGGGGGTGGTGTTGACGGTGACGTTGGCGATGTTGTCGGGGCGCCCCTGCGTCTCGTTCGCGAAATGGTTGTACTTGAACGTCAGCAGGCTGCGTGAGTTGATGATCCACGACCCCTCGGCGATGCCGATCTTTTGCGTTGCGGCGCCGCCGGTGCCAGTCGTTGCCGCCGCGTTCGAGGCGAAGAGGTCGCTTTTGTCGGTGCGGTCGGAGCCGCGGTAGCTGAAGTTCAGAAGCACCGAGCTCGCCGGCGTGAACGTCACCTTTCCGAAGCCCTCGTCTCGCGTCCGTTCGTACGGTGGCAGCTCGCCGTACTTGTTGGCTCGGTTTTCCCGCGTGACCTCGGGACGGTAGTACGACCCGTAGAAGAAGAGCCGGTTCGGCAGGACTGGGCCGCCGAAGCTGGCGGTGAGCCAATTGCGATCCTGCTCGTAGCGCGACGCGCTGCCGTTGTCGAGGCCCGCGGCCATGCCGTCGTTCTGGAACTGGAAGCTGACCTCGCCTGCATACCGGTTGGTGCCGGACTTGCTGATCGTGTCGATCGAGAAGCCGCCGGCGCGGTCGTAGTCGACCGCCCTGGCGCCGGCCTTGATCGTCGTGACCTGCGCGATGTCGTGAGACGAGGGTTCGGCCGAGAGTGTGCCGAAGAGGGGAAGCGTGACGTTCACGCCGTCGAAGTTATAGACGTTGTCCTGTCCGCTGCCGCCTGCGCTCGGACCGCGCACGCTGTCCTGCGAGTACTGGACGCCGGGAATCAGCTTGAGGAGATCGCGATACTCCTGTCCGACCGGCAGCGACATGATTTGCGTGTTCGACAACCCGCTCTTGATGGTCGCCGAATCCTTTTCGATGAGGCTCGCCGTCGCCGTGACCTCCACGCTCTCCGTCACGCCCTGGAGACCGAGTGTGGCGTCGACGACAGTGTCCTGCGAGAGCTGGACCTCGGCCTGCCGCGTGACGTTCTGCATCCCCGAGAGGACGAAAGTCAGCGTATAAGTGCCCGGCGGCAGCGCCGGCAACCGGTACTCGCCGTTGACCCCCGTCGTCGTGACGCGCGGCACTGGCAGCACGCTGGCTCGAGCCTCGACCGTGACCCCCGGGAGAACGCCGCCACCGGTATCGGCGACCTTGCCGCTGATCGCGCCGGTCTGTTGTGCGTAAGCAGGAATTGCGGGAACAACTAAGGTAAGTAGAAGAACTGTTCGCAGGATACGTGAAAGCATGTTGGCCCCTCCCCGAGCTCAAGCAGCCCCCAATTATAGCTCCTTGAGCCCGGCGAGTCATGCTTTCGTCCCGAGCCGCGCCTGTCAGTCGCGCGCGTGGAGCCTCTTGATCAACTGCACCTGGCCCGCGTGGTAGACGGCGTGGCACGTGATGCCGAGCACGAGCGCGAAGCGTTCGGCGTCCGACAATCGGCTGCGGACCCGGCCGGCTTCGATGTCGCTGACGAGCGCCGCGAGGCGCTGCTGCTGCGTGTCGACGACGGCGAGGACGTCCGTCCACGAGAGCGCATTCGCCCCCGACGACGTGAACCAGTCTTCGCCGTCCAACACGAACGGCTCGGGCGGGGTCTCGGACAACCGGCCCCGGACCGCGTGCGCGTAGTAGGCGTGGTGGATCGCGATCTCGGCGATGCTGTGACGGCCGGCGGCGGGCCGCCACGACGCCAGCTCTGTCGACACGTCGGTCAACGCCGCCTTCAGATTGGGCCCATGCCAGGCCTCGGCTCCATATCCTTCCTCCAGGACGCGACTATTGAGCGTGTTGGGAGTGGCCGCCGTTGTGGTCGTGCTCATTGTTGACCTCCAGTCAAGCTTGTCTGGAGGTCATCGTATTGAGAACTTCGCCAGCCGATCTTGGAAGATCTTGCGGTCGCCCTTCGCGGCGCTCCGGAAGCCCCGGGGCGAAACCCCAGCAGCGCGATGGAACGTGCGGACGAAGTTCGACAGGTCGCCGAACCCGACGTCGAGGGCAATCTGGGTGACGGCACGATCGTCGTCGGCCAGCAGGCGCGCGGCGTGACGCAGCCTCGAACGGACCAGGTACTGATGCGGGGTGACGCCCAGTACCAGCGAAAAGAGCCGCAGGAAATGAAACGGACTGAGGCCGGCTTCGACGGCGGCGTCGTCGAGGGCGATTGGCTCGTGCGAATGCGCGTCTATCCAGAGCGCGGTTTCGACCGCGCGGCGGCGGTCACGCGCCGACGGGTGCTGTGGCGGCCGCGTGCGTCCGGATACGGTGTCGACGAAACGCTCGGCCAGCATCAATCCGACTTCGTCGACGGCGATCGTCGTCCGACCTGAGGCCGCCGACTGTCCCAGCTCGCCGAGCACCATCATGTCGGCGACGGGCGGCAGCGACCCGGCGTGCCACGCGTCGCGTGGTCCGCCGATGACGTCGACGAGCGCCGGGTCGAAGTAGAACGACAGGCACTCGTCGCCGCCGGCGTGGTCGTGCGTGCACATGTACTCGTCGCCGGGATGGCCGACGAGAAACGACCCGGCGACGAGCTCGTACGAGTGACCGCGGAAGCGATAGCCGAAGCTGCCCTGCCGCACGTAGCTCACGCTGAACGCGTCATGCCACTCGACGAACGGTTCGTCGCCCGGCCTGGCCTCGCACCGGTAGTCGATCACCGAGACCGGGCCGCCGTCGAGCACTGTCGTAGTGGCCATCGCGTTCCATTCCACTTGCTTCGGACGTAGTGTCCGGCTTTAGCCGGACCGGCCGTCGTTCGTAGTGTCCGGCTTCAGCCGGACCAGGTCCGCCTGAAGGCATCACTCTCTACACTTATGACACAGCCTCGAGTTCCTTGAGAAGGCTACCGAGACGCACCGATGTGAGCCTCGGCCATATACCGGCGGACGACTTCGTCAAAGTCGGTATCGCTCGGGAATCCAAGCGCGCGAGCGCGCGTCGCCGCGAGCTCGCCAGGCCACGTGGCGACCATGCGTTCGATGCGGGGGTCGGGTTCGAACCGGACCCGCCCGGCGACGTCCGTGCCGGCGACACGCGCCAGCGACGCGACCATCTCGCCCACGGTGATGGACATGCCCGGAAGGCTCAACAGGCGGTTCGAGCCGAGCTTCGCGCCGTCAATGTCGTGAGCCATGATGAAGCACTCGACCACCGTGCGTGGCGACAACAGCCAGACGCGTGTCGCGGCGCCAACCGGACAGACCGAGATCTCGCCATTGAGCGGCTCGCGGATGATGCCGCTCGCAAACGACGAGGCGGCCGCGTTCGGCCGGCCGTGCCGGACGCTGATCGTCGGTAGCCTCAGCGAACGACCGTCGACGAATCCCCGCCGCGTGTAGTCGTTGATGAGGAGCTCGGCCATCGCCTTCTCGGTGCCGTAGGAGGTCTGCGGCGTGACCGCCAGATCGTCGGGCACTGTCGCCGGCAGGTCGCCGCCAAAAACGGCCACCGAGCTCGTGAACACCACGCGCGGATGCTGTCCATGAGAGCGGCAGATCTCGAGGAGATGCCGCGACGCGTCCAGGTTGACGCGCATCCCGAGGTCGAAATCCGCCTCCGCCTGGCCGCTCACGATCGCCGCCAGGTGAAAGACCGACGTCGTCTCGGCGTCGATCGCGCGCTCGAGAAGCTGTCGATCGGCGACGTCGCCCGTGATCTGCCGGACGCGGCTGTCGGTCAGGCCTGTCGCCGGCACGACGTCGACCAGGGTGATCCTGTCTGATGCGCGCGTCGCGGCCGTCGGCTCCGCCGAGCACGCCGCGCTCGAGCAGCGTTTCGGCCAGACGCCGTCCGAGGAAACCCGATCCTCCGGTGATGACAATGTTCATGCGATGTGGCGTCCGTGGCGCCAGGCGTTCCACCATCCCAGTCCGTCTTCAGTCCGGCCGCACGGTCGATATTCGCAGCCGACCCATCCTGCGTATCCCAATTCGTCCATGAGACCGAAGAGATACTCGTAATTGACTTCGCCGCGATCCGGCTCGCCTCGGGCGGGCACCCCGGCAATCTGCACGTGGCCGATACCCTCGAAGTATCTCCTGAAGGTCGTCTCCAGATCGCCCTCGACGATCTGCGCGTGGTAGAAGTCCATCTGCACTTTGAGGCCCGACTCGGCGACCTCCTCGCGGATCGCATGCGCCTCGGCCTGCGTGTTGAGGAAGTAGCCGGGGATGTCGCGCGGGTTGATGGCCTCGATGAGCAGCGTCCGCCCCGCCTTTGCGGCCCGTTGCGCCGCCGCCCTGATGTTGACGACGTAGACCTCGCGGTGCCGTCGTCGGTCGGCGCCGGAGGGGATGCGTCCCGCCAGGGCATGAAGCCTCGGCGTGCCCAGTGCGTCGGCATACTCGAGCGCGCGGTCGACACCAGCGAAGAACTCCGCTTCGCGGCCGGGAATCGACGCGCAGCCACGTTCTCCCGCGTCCCAGTCGCCCGGGGGTGTGTTGAACAGCACGTTCTCGAGCCCGTTGTCCGAGAGCCACCGCGCGATGTCCTGCGCCGGAAATTCGTAGGGGAAGAGAAACTCGACCGCGGTGAAACCTGCGCGGGCCGCGGCCTCGAACCGCGCGGGAAAGGGCACCTCGGTGAACATCATGCTCAGGTTCGCGGCGAAGCGTGGCATGGGAACGTGAAAGTATAACGGTCCGGAGCGCGAACTACGGCTACCTGGAAATCAGCATGCTCGCCTGTTTCGGCAAGGCGGCGAATAGCCTCTGAATCGTGGCATCGCGGCCACGCTGGACGGTCGCCAGCCGGTGGCCACCGTGGCAGAATATTCAGCGCGCACGGTCTCCTCCGGACATTTCCTCGATGACCACAACACCCGCTCTCTGGCGCTGGTGCCTTCTCGGTGCGGTCGCCATGTCGCTCGGGTGGGGACTGCGCGGCTCGATTGGCGGCGGCTCGCTCGGCGCCATGATCCCCGGAGCGATGATCGGTCTCGTCCTCTGCCTGCTGCTCAATCGGCACTCGGATGCCGGCCTCATCGCCGCCTTCGCTGCCATCGGCGTTGGTTTTGGCGGACAGGAGACCTACGGCCAGACGGTGGGACTCAGCCTGCAGCCCGAAACATTCCGGTGGGCCATTCTCGGCTTCGTCATCAAAGGAGCGGTCTGGGGGCTCCTTGGCGGCGCCTTCATCGGCATCGCCCTCGACCGTCAACGCCACACCACCGCGCAGCTCCTTGCCGGCTTCGCCATCATGGTGCTCGGCACGTGGCTTGGCTGGCAGTATCTCAACAGTCCGAAGCTGGTTTACTTCTCGAACCGTTTCGACCAGCCCCGCGAAGAGTTGTGGGCCGGACTCTGGCTCGGCGGATTGTTGCTGCTCGCGTGGGTTCGCTCGCGCGTGCCCTCACTGTTTGCGCTCTACGGCGCGATCGGCGGGGGCATCGGCTTTGGTCTCGGTGCGTCGCTGCAGCCACTGGGGAGGGTCGTCTGGGCCGGGATGCCGCTCGGCTGGTGGAAGGCCATGGAGCTGACATTCGGCGGGCTCCTTGGACTTGCGTACGTCCTGTGCGCGTGGCGTCTCCGCACTCAGCTTGCCGGCGTCCCATCGACGACGGCCCCGGGCTCGCCGCTCCCACGCGCCTTTCTCGCAGCGATCGTTGCGATCGGGTTTGCAATCGTGGTGGGCCAGTACGTGCCCGTCCGCTTCGACTACACGATCGCCGGAGCCGTGCTCGCGAGCCTCGTGCTCATTTCCGAATCGCTCGCCTGGCAGACCGCCATCACCGCGACCGTCGCGGCCTTCGGGTGGGACTTTCTCGACTACCAGACCTTTGCTCCCCTCCCCCTGGCCTGGACCATCCTCGTCGCCACAACCGCCGTTGTCGCGGTGCTCGTCGCTCGTCATCCGCGGCCGCGAGCGATGCTCCTCCTGGTGACCTGGACCGCCGTGGCCAGCGCCTTCCGTTACCTCCTGCCGCCGTCAAGCGTGGGACGTGAGGTCGTGACGATGCTCACGGTCTTCGTGGTCCTCGCGCTGATCCTGAGCGTCATGCTCCGTCGCAGCGTCTCTTGACGAAGAGACGCACGCCGAGACCTGCCTTTCATCCGCCTCTGGCGTTCCGGCCCGGTGCGGGAGTAGTCTTGAGCCGAATTCTGGAGGAGCCACATGGCCTACCGCACCTGCCTCGCCGCCCTCGTATTGAGTGTCGCCTGCGCCGCAACCGCCTTCGCCGGACCACAGCCGCCGCCGGGATGGACTGATGGGTACGTCGTTGCCAACGGGATCCGGATCCACTATTGGCGCACCGGCGCCGGCACCAGCAAGCCGCCGCTCGTCCTCGCGCACGGTTCGTCAGACGACGGGTTGTGCTGGACGAACATGGCGAAGGAGATCCAGGACGGCTACGACATCATCATGTTCGACGCCCGCGGTCACGGCCTCTCGGATCCGCCGACGCCGTCGGATCCGCCGGACGTCCAGGTCGAGGATTCTCAGCGGCCTGATCAAGGCGCTCAAGCTCGAACGGCCGATCCTGATGGGTCACTCGATGGGGAGCGCCTCGGTCGCCAACTTTGCAGCGAAGTACCCGGATGTGGCGCGCGCGGTCATTCTCGAGGACCCGGCGCTCGTCAGGCCCGCCACGCCGGCGGCGACGCCGCAGCCTAGTGTCGAAGAACGCCGCGCCTCGATCCTCGCCCGCAACAACACGTCCGAGGCCACACTCGTCGCGGGCTGTATGAAGAACTCACCGAAGTGGGGGCAGTCCGAGTGCGAGTTCTGGGCGCCGTCCAAGCGCCGGCATCATCCGGCCACGGTGTTGAGCACCCCGGCCGCTCGGCCCCCGATGAGCGAGCTCTTCCCGAAAATCACCGCGCCCACCTTGATCCTGAAAGCCGACGCGCAGGGCGATCTCAGGAAGCAGAACGAAGAGGTCGCGAGCCTGTTGAAGAAGGGGAAGATCGTGCACATCACCGGGGCGGGCCACAACGTCCGGCGCGAGAACAAGGCCATGACGCTCGAGGTGCTGCGCGCGTTCCTGAGCACGACCTGAGAAGGAAGAAGTGAGGCGTAATGCGGAAGATTGTGTGCGTGTTGGCAGCGCTGACGGTTTCGGGACTTTCGCTAGGTGGTGAGCAGGCTCCTCCTCAGGGGGCGCCCACGCCGTCCGGCCAGGCTGCCGCACCGCCGGCTTCAGCAACCAACCTCGGCTCAGACGCGAACGGCAACCCGTTGCGTCGCGCGCTGAAAACCGGTCACGTCTCGAACTACGACGAGGCCAAGGTCGCGCCGCACACGCTGCCCGATCCCCTCGTTCTGGCCAACGGCAAACCGGTCCGCGACCGTGAGAGATGGATCAACGAGCGCCGGCCAGAGATCCTGCGGATGTACGAGACCGAGATCTACGGCCGCCTGCCGGCGAAGACGCCGGTGGTGAAATGGGAAGTCACGGAAACTGACGCCCATGCGCGCGACGGCGCGGCGGTGATGAAAAAAATTACGGGAACGGTGGGCAGCGGGCCAGATGCTCTGCAGATCAAGCTGACGCTCTATACGCCGGCGACCGCGACCAAGCCGGTGCCGCTGATCCTCCTCGTCAACTTCGGCGGTGGACCTCCGCCGCCGCCGACGGCTCAGGGCCGGGGCGGTGCCGGCTTTTCCTCGGATCCACCCGTCGCCGCGGAGATCATCAGCCGCGGGTGGGGGTACGCGACCGTCGGGTATGCGGATATCCAGCCGGATCGGCTCAACACGTTCACGCAGGGCGTCGTCGGCCGCACGCTCGCTCCGGGCCAGGAGGCGCCGGCGCCTGATGAGTGGGGGACGATCAGCGCGTGGTCGTGGGGCGTCAGCCGGATGATTGACTACTTCGAGACCGACAAGTCGGTGAACGCCAAACAGGTCGCGCTCTTCGGTCATTCGCGCCTGGGGAAGACCGCGCTGTGGGCGACGGCCAAGGACGAGCGGATTGCCGCGGCGTTCTCGAGCTGCTCGGGAGAGATGGGCGCGGCGCTGGCGCGGCGTGACTGGGGCGAGACCGTCGACGACATGGCGCAGAACTTTCCCTGGCAGTTCGCCGGCAACTTCCAGAAGTGGCCGGGTCGCTGGAACGAGATGCCAGTCGATGCCCACATGCTGATTGCGCTGAGCGCCCCTCGCCCGGTGTTCATCAGCGGGGGCACGACCGATCAGTGGGCCGACCCGGTGGGGATGTTCAAGGCCGCCGTCGCCGCCGGACCGGTCTACCGTCTGCTCGGACGGAAGGATCTGGGGGTAACCGAACTGCCGCCGCTCGATACACCAGTCACGAGCGGCGATCTAGGATGGCACTACCACACCGGCGGTCACACCGCGACCCCCGCCGACTGGAAGGCCTTCCTCGACTTCCTGGGGAAGTATTTCTAGCCGGGGACACTCAACCGTGACAGTCCCCGCCGCGAAAACCGTGCCACAAACCGCCGGGGACACTCAAGGTTGGGTAGCAATAGAGTTGACTAATCTTGGCATTTCGCTTCTGGCGGTGTCTAAGCGTACCGGAGGTCCGTATGCTGCAGCCCAAGAACCTCAAGTTCGGACTGTTCACGCTCGTCGTACTCTCCATCGGCGTCGTCATCGGTCGCTTCGTGCTCTAGAGCCAATGCAGATGAACTTTCCTGCGACCCCGGACGTCCACTCAATACGACGATGTTGACCGCGCGTTCAGACGCGTGTCAAGGAGGCTACCGATGCTGGGTACTGTCACGGTCTGGCTCGCTTTGGCGCGCGACAAGCGCGACGTGCTGATGTTGGGAGCCTTCCTGCTGTTCACGGCTCTCGCCACGCTCGTTTGGAACATCGTCCCGTAACGCACCATCGGCAGGTTGCTGTCCATATAGACTCTTGGAGTCTGACGATGTGGGCTCACGGTCAAGTACGTCTCCCAGATTGCGACTCATTTTGTAAGCTGAGTGTCCGCGGAGAGGGCAGGGCGATCGTTCCTCTCACTCCGACCGCAATGCGACGAGCGGATCGATCCGCGTGGCCCTCTGCGCCGGGATGCCTGCGGCCGTCGCGGCCACCAGCGCGAGCAGGCACGCAACGCCGATAAACGTTGCCCGGTCGAGCGGCACGACACCGAAGAGCAAAGCCTCGAGATAACTCGTCGTCGCTATGGCTCCCGCGAGTCCGAGGATCAAGCCGGCGGCGGTGATGACGAAGCTCCGGAAAAGAACGAGGCTGAGGACGTGCGTCCGTTGAGCGCCGAGCGCCATTCTGATCCCGATTTCGAACTGCCGGCGGCTGACGGCGTACGACGTCACTCCGTACAGCCCAAGGCCTGCCAGCAGCAACGCCAGACCGCCAAAGAGACCCGCAAGCCGCGCTACGATTCGCTCCTGCGACACTGACGCGTCGACGTAATCCTGCAGCGTCCTGAACGAGTACCGACAGGCCGGGATCGACCGCGTTCAACGCCGCCGACACCTGCTTTGCCAGAAGTGCCGGCGGGCCGGCCGCGCTGCGGACGCTGATCTGCACCTCCGTGCGCCCCGGCATGCCTCTCCCGGCGGATTGGGCCAGCGGGATGTAGACCGTGGGCCGCACGCCGCCACGCACGGTGGCGAAGACGGCGTCGCCGACGATGCCGACGATCGTCTTCCCCTCGGTGACTTCGCCGAGAGCGTCTCTATCGGGGAAGAACTTGCGGGCAAACGCCTGGTTGACGATCGCGCTTCGCGCTGCGCTCGCGGAGTCCACGCTGCTGAAATCCCGGCCGGCGACGAGTCTGGTCCCATACGTAGCGAACCAACCGGGCGCCACGACGCTCTCCACGCGCTCGGCCTTCAACAGCAGCGGACCCTGGCGCGCCCTGCTGAGTGGCGTGTCCATCGACGCGGCCGCATGCGCGACACCGGGTACGCGGCTGACGGCCTCGGCGAGCCGTTCGTAGAACGACAGGCGCTCGCCTGGATCGATGCCCGCGCGCGCGGTGTCGACGCTGGCAACCAGCACACGGTCGCTGTCAAAACCCAGCGGCACGTTCAAGAGCCGTCCGAACGTGCGGACGAAAAGACCCGCGGCCACGACGAGCATCAGCGAAAGAGCGATCTGGAGGACGGTCAAGCCGCTCGTCAGGTGGGCGCCGCCGCTTCTGCCGCGCGAGCCTCCGGGCCCGCGCAACGCAGAGAGCGGCTGGACGTTCGTGGCGCGAAACGCCGGTGCCGTGCCAAAGAGGAGGGCCGTGGCCAGCGCGATCGCGATGGTAAAGCCAAGCACCCGCCAGTCGGGCCGGAGGTTGAATGTCACCTCGGTGTCGAAGGCAGACAACTGCGACACCAGCGCGTGGCTTCCCCACGACGCCAGCAGCAGCCCTACCGCTGCGCCAGTGGCGGCCAGGAGAACGCTCTCGATCAGGAGCTGCGGAACGAGCTGCCAGCGCCCGGCGCCGAGCGCGATGCGGATGGCCATCTCGTGCCGGCGGCCCGCAGCTCGCGCCAGGAGCACGCACGCGACGTTGACGCAGGCGATGAGCAGCACGAGTCCCACGAGCACTTGCAGCGTCAGAAGCGGCCGCTCGGTACTGAACCCGCAAGAAGTCGGACCTGCCCGTCGGCGCCGCGACCGCCACAAACGGCTCTCTCAGGAACGGCGGCATGACGTCGGCCAACCGCTCGGGCGCCACGCCGAGCACCGCGGGTTGTATCGAACGGAGGATCGTGGTCGCCGCCTCCACCGATTGTCCGGGCTTCAGTCGTACGAGCACGACAAACGTGAAGCTCCGCCGCTCATCGATTGCGCTCCGCTTTCCGAGGATCAACGGCTCTGTTCCGAGCGGTACCGCCACATCGAACGCCTGGCCCACCTCAATCCCGAGAAACTCGGGCGGCGTGACCCCGACAATCGTGAACGGAACGCCGTCGAGCGTCAGGTTTCTGCCGATCGTGTCGGCGACGCCGTCGAACCGCTCCTGCCAGAGCCTGTGGCTGATGACAGCCACCGGCCCGTCCTTTCCACCGCCTCTCAAGTCGTCTTCGACCGTCAGCAGACGGCCGACGCGCGGTTGAACACCAAGCGTGGTGAAGAAACCCCCGCTGACGAGCAGCGTGCGGGCGGGCTCTTTCTCTCCACTCCGCGCGAGGTTGAATGTGGGCTGCGACCACATGAGCACGCCGTCGAAGATGGGCGGAAGCTGCAGCAACCGCGTCCACATCTCGTAGTTCCATCCGACACCGGCCTTGAACCCGTGCGCCAGTGCATAGTCGGACGAGATCGTCACCAGACGTCCGGGCTCGGGCACCGGCAGGGCTCGCAGGAGCAGGCTGTTGACGACGCTGAAGATGGCGGTGTTGGCACCGATGCCGAGCGCCAGCGTGAGGACGACAATTGCCGACACGACCGGCGTCGATCGAAGCGCACGGATAGCCATTCGGAGCGCGTGCATGAGCTCCTCCGAGTGTGAGGATTGGAAAGGTCAGGATTTCGACAGCGTCAGCTGAACCAGCGATACCAGCCCACGAGGCAGAGAAACGCGCCGAGGATGGCGATCATGAGCTTCACGCCTAGCGACAAGCGGTCGGGTGATTGCGTGGTCATAGCGTTCCTCCTGATCCGTGTTGTCCGTGTTGTCCGTGGTTCGTGTTGTCCGTGGTCGTGGTCCGGTGAACCGTCGGTGATTCTATTCCGGTTTCGGCGGCGTCTCGTTGCCGGCGGTCAGCGTTTGCTGGCGCATCGCCGCGGCGCCGAGCATGCCGCCCATGCCCATCGACTCCACGGCGCTGCTCGGGATGAGCATGAGCGCGCCCTTTTCCTTCAGACCCTCGTAGAGCATGTTCATCGCGCGCAGATGGAGCGCCGTCGGATTGTCGTGGTACGACTTCGCGGCTTCCTGGAAGGAATGCGCGATCTCCATCTCGGCCTGGCCGAGGATGATGCGCGCCTGCTTCTCGCGCTCGGCCTGCGCTTGCCGCGACATCGCATCCTGCAGCGCGCCGGGGATGACGATGTCCCGCATCTCGACCGACGACACGGTGACGCCCCAGGGGTTCGACCGTTGGTCGATGAGCTGCTGGAGCTCGCCTTCGATTTGCTCCCGGCCGCGGAGGAGATCGGCGAGCGTCGTGCGTCCGATGATGTCGCGCAGAGCGGTCTGGGACGCCCAGCTGACCGCCTGCGAGTAGTCCTGCACTTCGAGCGCCGCTCGCTGCACGTCGTGAACCATCCAGAAGAGCACCGCGTCGACGTTCACCGGAACGGTGTCGGAGGTGAGCGTCTGCTCGGCGGCGAAGCTCGTGGTGACGGTTCGCTGATCGATCCACGCCGTGACCCGATCGACGAAGGGCACGATCCAGAAGAGGCCCGGCCCGCGCAGGCCGACGAAGCGGCCAAGCCGGAGCACGACCGCCCGCTCCCATTGCTGGGCGACGCGAGGCGCCTGCATCAGCACGAGGCCGACCGCGAGGATGGACGCTGGCAGGACCAGGCTGTCCGTGGCCCGCCACTCGTAAATCCCCAGCCCAGCCGATGCGATGAGGATCGCGATGGCCACGAAGTTGACGCGCGGCACGCCGACGCTGGGGCCGTCCGAAACCGCGAAGATGCCGGGAGCCATCAGGCTTCTCCTCCTGTGCGTTCTCGTTTGTGATTGTCGAGGGCGCTGACGAGATCCTCGAACGTGAAGCCGGCCGCGTCGGCGTCGGCCAGGATGCGCGTGACGAACGCGCGGAGCCGCCGGTCGCGCTCGCGCGGCGGATGCGCCTGGGTCGGCGTGGCGCTGACAAACGATCCGACGCCGCGCCGCGTTTCGATCACTCCGGCACGCTCGAGCTCGCCGTACACCCGCGCCACCGTGTTGGCATTCACCCGTAGCTCGACAGCAAGTTGACGCACCGTCGGCAGTTGATCGCCTGGGCGCAGGCGGCTCGTGGCAATTGCCGCCCGCAGTCCGCGCTCGAGCTGGGCGTAGATCGGCGTCGCATCTCGCGGGTCGATGGAGACCATATCCACGTGAACTATTGTACTAGTGTATTAATACAATGTCAACCATTCCGGACAGGCGACCCGTTGCGGAGCCTCTCGCCCGTGATACAAGACGTGAAGACGATTCAACGGCCGCCGGATGACAAGGCTCTGTTGGGTTTTGGGTCCACGAACGTTTTCGGAGGATGGATGACCGCCAGACTTTGGTGTCATACGCTCGTGCTCGGCCTTGTGCTTGGCGTTGTCGTACCCGGACCGGCCGCGGCGCAGGACGCCCCGCCCAACCTGGCCGAGCTTCTGCCTAACCTCATCCTTCGCGAGATCTCGCTGCCCCGGCCGGCCGTGGCCGGCGTGTCGCACGTGGCGCACTTCAGCCCGATCGACGCCGATGACCTCGACAATCCGGCCGTCGACGTTGTCCGCAGCTTCAACACGCTGATGCTGATGCAGCTCTCATCATTTCCGCTGGGGTCCCCGGCCGGCGGCTTTACCTACAAGTTCGACGAGACACTCGGCACGTTCCGGCGGACGACGCCCAGCTTCGGCCCTGTGTTTGCGGAGCGCGCTGTCACGATGGGCCGGAACCGGTTCAACGTCGGCTTCTCCTATCAGCACACCGCCTACGAGAGCTTCGAAGGCCAGAGCCTCAACGACGGCGCCATCAAGTTCTACCTGCGCCACGAGGAGTGCTGTTCGTCGGGCAGCGGCGGAGGCACGGGCGGCGGTGGTGGTGGAGGCGGTGGCGGCAGCGGGCCTATCGTGACACCGAATGACACGAGGTTCGATCCGCCGTTCGAGGGGGACCTCATCGAGGCGGCGCTCTCGATGAAGACGAGCACGGACACCGCCGTGTTCTCGCTCAACTACGGCCTGACCGATCGCTGGGACGTCGGCGTGCTCGTCCCGCTCGTGCACGTCAAGCTCGAGGCCGATGTCCAGGCGACCATCATCCGTCTCTCGACGGCCAACGATCAGCTCACGCATACGTTCGAGGCGGGTGACCCCGCTGCAACGCAGAAAACCTTCCACGAAGGCGGCTCTGCGACCGGTCTCGGCGACGTCGTCCTGCGATTGCAGTACCGCTTTCTGGATTTCGCCGGCGGCGGCGTGGCGGCCGGTCTCGACGTGCGGATGCCGACCGGCGATCAGGACAACCTGCTCGGCGCCGGTGGCCAGACCAAGATGTTCGCGATCGTGTCGGGCGGAAACGGCCGTTTCATGCAGCACGCCAACTTCGGCTACACCGCTACCTGGGGCTCGGTGCCGAATGTCGGCCTGCTCGCCACGCTCGGCGGCGACCTGCCGCTCCCCGATGAGTTCAACTACGCGGCCGGTCTCGAGTTCGTCGTCGAATCGCGCCTGACGATTGTCGGCGACATTCTCGGCCGCACGCTTCGCGACGCGGGCCGGCTGGATGTCGTCAGCAAGCCGTTCCAGTATGTGACGCGCAACGGCGGCCCGGTTCAGACCATCAGCTTCGATGAGTTCGCTCCGAGATCTGGCAACCTGAATCTGACGCTCGGGACCATCGGCGCGAAGTTCAATCCGACGGGCAACCTGCTCATCTCGGCGAGCGTCCTTTTCCCCATCAGCTCAGATGGCCTCAAGAGCCGGGTGACGCCGGTTATCGGGGTTGACTACGCTTTTTAGCGGCTCGCGGCTCGCTTCTGGCTGCTGCTCGCGGCTCGCCGTTCGCTGCTCGCTGTTGCTAACTTAACTAGCAACCGCTAGCCGCTAGCTGCCAGCCGCTGCTAACCCAACCGCGAGCCGCGAGAAGCGAGCCGCCGGCCCTACGCTCTTCCCGCGAACTCGCGCGTCTCGGTGTGAACCTTGACCTTCTCGCCGTCCTTGATGAAGAGCGGCACGCGAATCTGGAGTCCGGTCTCGAGCGTGGCGACCTTGGTGACGCTGCCGCTGGCCGTGTCGCCGCGTGCGCCGGGCTCGGAGGAGGTGACCGTCAGCAATACGTGGGGCGGAAACTGCAGGCCGATGGCGTTGCCGTTGTATTTCTGGATCTGCACGAGGACGTTGTCGACGAGGAGCAGCCGGTCGTCGCCGACCATGCGCGCGTTGAGCGTGACGGTTTCAAACGTCTCCTGATCCATGAAGTGATAGCCGTCGCCCCCCGAATAGAGGAACGTCGCGTCTACCGTGGCGAGATCGGGCTCCTTGAACTTGTCGCCGGCCTTGAAAGTCTTGTCGAACACCGCGCGCGTCAGCAGGTTGCGCATCTTGAGGCGAACGAGCGTCTGTCCGCCTCGCGCCGTGGGCTTCGAGACTTCGACGTCGATGCAGTGATAGGGCGCGTCTTCGAACTCGAAGAACATCTTGCGCTTGATCTCGATTGCTTCAATCAGGCTGGCCATAACCTCTTATTCTAGCCCACCGCCGCGCTGACCTTCCAGCCAGCCCGTACCTCGATCGGGTGAGGATCTGCGCCTGGTTCTGAGGTAGGTTCTAATCAGAGATTAGAACCATGGCTCAATTCGAACTTCACGAGACCGCATTTCCCACCCTCACCGACGCACAGATTGCCCAGCTGGGCAGCTGCACGGCCGCGACTCCCTCGACCTACGCCACCGGCGACGTGCTCGTGCATGTCGGCGACCGCGACTTCAAGTTTTTCGTCGTCCGGTCGGGTGAAGTCGAAATCCTCGACCAGACGGGCGACGTCCCCGCCACCATCGCCGTGCACGGCCGCGGCGAATTCACGGGCGACGTCTCTCACCTGACCGGTACTCCCGCGATCTTCACCGCCGTTGCGCTGAGCGACTGCGAGGTCTACGCGATCGCTGGCGATCGGCTCAAGCAGGTCATCAATCAGTGCCCGGACCTCGGGGACATCATCCTCCGCGCCTTCATGGCTCGCCGCCAGCTGGTGCGCGAGTCCGGCACGTTCACGGGCCTACGCGTCGTCGGCTCTCGTTTCTCGCCGGACACTTTTCGCATTCGCGACTTCCTGGCGAAGAACCTGGTGCTCTTCACGTGGATCGATCTCGAGGCGAACGCGGATGTCGATCAGCTTCTCAAACACTTCGGCCTCACGGAAGCGGACACGCCGGTCGTCGTGTGCAAGGAACATCTACTGCGTAATCCGTCCAACCGCCAGCTCGCCGACGCCGTCGGCCTCCACAAACTGCTCGAACGAACGGTCTACGATCTCGCGGTCGTCGGCGCGGGTCCGGCCGGGCTCGCGGCGGCCGTCTACGGCGCCTCGGAGGGCCTCAAGACCGTGGTGCTGGAAAGTACGGCACCCGGTGGCCAGGCCGGCAGCAGCATGCGTATCGAGAACTACCTCGGCTTTCCTACCGGCCTGACCGGCAGCGACCTCGCCGAGCGGGCGGTGCTCCAGGCGAACAAGTTCGGTGCGGTCCTGTCGATTCCGGCAGCGGTCACGGGGGTGACTTTCAACGGCGGCTATTCCGTGGTCGCGCTCGACGGCGGCGAGACGGTCGTCACCAAGTGCCTGCTCGTCGCAACGGGAGCCGAGTATCGCCGGCTCGAGGTCGAGGGGTGTGCGCAGTTCGAAGGGAGCGGCGTCTTCTACGCCGCGACGCCCACCGAGGTGCAGCAGTGCCGCGGCGCGAACGTGGTGGTGGTCGGCGGCGGCAACTCGGCAGGGCAGGCGGCCGTCTTCCTCGCCGGTCAGGCGAAGCAGGTCTACATCCTGATCCGCGGCGACAACCTCTACAGGCAGATGTCGTCGTATCTGGCGCGACGCATCGAGCAGACGCCAAATATCCAGGTGCTGCTCGAGACGTCGGTCGCGCGTATGCTCGGCAACGGACAGCTGTCGACAGTTGAAGTGGTCAACCGCAAGACACGTGACACCCGCGCTCTGCAGGTCGCTGCGCTCTTCAGTTTCATCGGCGCCGTACCGCGGACCGGGTGGCTGCCCAAGGACGTCGAGACCGATGACAAGGGATTTGTCCGCACGGGGTCGGCGGTAGAGAAGCTGTCCGACGGCGTGACGCGGCGCGAGCCTTTTCTCCTCGAGACGAGCCGGCGTGGCGTGTTCGCCGCTGGCGATGTGCGGGCCAGTTCGGTGAAGCGTGTGGCGTCGGCGGTCGGCGAAGGGTCGATGGCCATTCAGTTTGTGCACGAATACCTTAAGGAGATGTGAGCTCTGCACAGAAAGTTTGAAGTCTGACGTTTGAAGTCTGAAGTGGGGAAGTGTGAAGTGCGAAGTTTGAAGTGGAAGTGCGAAGTGGAAGTGCGAAGTATGGAAGTTTGAAGTGGAAGTTTGAAGTGGAAGGTTGAAGTGGAAGGTTGAAGTGGAAGGTTGAAGTGGAAGGTTGAAGTGGAAGGTTGAAGTGCCGCCAGCTTCCGTGAGCGATCTTCAGGGCCTTGGTGCGCAACCCTAAAGAGTCCGCCTAAAGGCCGACACTACGACAGACGGTGCGGCGTCTCATTCGTAGTGTCCGGCTTTAGCCGGACCTCGACACTGCCCTCGCACTCGCTTCACCGGCCGGCGTTCACCCACGCTGACATTCGCTGCGCGAGGTACGGGAAAAACGGGTTCGACGTCACGCGCATCAGCACGTCGACGGGAACGGTCAGCACCGCGCGTTCGCCGCGCGGGCTCAGCAGTCCGAGCGCGACCGGGCCGCCCGGCGATTCCGTGGCCATATTGCCGTAGACGGGGTCGTTTTCCGGAAACGGCAGTGCAACGTGCGAGAGCGAGAATGTATCCCGCGGCCATGACAAACCGATCGGCTCGTCGACGGGCGTTGTCGAGCCCGGCGTCACATCGCGGGCGGCGACTTCGAGCGTATCGGTGCGCGCGTTCGTTACGACTGTGATCCGATAGTTCCTCGCCTGTTTCTCGAAGAGCCTGGCGATCAGCGTCTGATCGGCGGGCTGGATGAACTGGTCGAGCCTCGCGTGACGGTTGAAGTCGAAAAGCACGAGCGCGCTGCTGTTCCGCGGCAGGCGGTCGTAGAGGTTGGCCACGATGGCCGGTGTGCTGACCGTGGCATCCACCAGCGACTGGAACGTCAGCACCGGAGGAAAGGCGCTCAGGCGCCCCGCGGCGCCGAGGCGTGTCAGGCGCTGCTGCACATCCGTCGTGATGTCGTAGGTCTGCCGCCCGGCGTTGGCCGGGAACGAGTTGTACTTGAACGGGTTGTATTCGGGGATGACGTCGAGCCAGCGCGCTTTCTCGAAATAGGGAATGGGGCCGAGTGCGCTAATCACGGACGCGAGGCGCGCCATCGGCGAGATACCGATCATGGGCGACACGAGTATCAGGCGGTCGGCACGGGGAAGTGACGAGTCCTCGAGCGCCTCGAGCGTGTAGCGCGTCACAAGTGCGCCGCCATTCGAGTAACCCACGAGCACGAGCGGCAGGCCCGCGCCAATCTTTCCTCGGACGTGACGGACGCCCATCCTGACAGCGGCACTCCAGTCGTCGGCCCCGCTTGCGACCAGTCCCGCCGGCACGGTGCCGTGCCCCGGCATCCGGAGTGCGAGCGAATAGTAGCCGTCGGCGCGCAGCTGCTCCGCAATCGCCCGCATCGAGTACGGCGAATCCGTCAGGCCGTGGATCAGAAGCGCGCCGCCCTTCAGCGTGTCCGGTTCCACCTCAAACGTCCGGTTGTAGTCGCGATCCAGCCGCGACGGGCTCGATCGGCTGGCGCGGACGTACCGATTCACGGCGTACTGACCGGCGGGAGCCAACACATCCTCGACCTGGGTCCGGATCTCGTCGAAAACCTGCTGCTCCCGCTTGAAATAGTCGGCCAGCGTGAAACGTTCGCTGATGTCATCCGCCCGCAGTTCGCTCGGCGGCGCCTTCCTGTGCCACACCTGCAGATCGGCCAGGCGGTAACGAGCGTCGACGGCCGCGCCTACGACCACGGTCGCGACGATGAGGAGGATCGCGAGCACGAGCCAGATGGCCCACCGGAGCAGGCGACGAGACCAGGGTGTATGTGAGGACGCCGCCGCGATGTCGATGCCGGTCATCCGCGCAGTATATCCGGCCGCTTCGAAGTAGCATTGGTCCTCCAAGGAGAGTCAGTAGATGAACTGCAAGAGCCTGATTGCGCTCGCCCTGGTGGCGGGCGGCGTAGTCGCCGGCCATGCCCGTCAAGACGGCAAGCCGGAAGCGAAGAAATGGGATGTCGCGGATCCCACCGGTCCGACCACCACGCTGGCGTTCGATACGAGCGAGGGCACATGGATGAACGTCGACGTGAGCCCCGACGGCACGCAAGTGGTGTTCGACCTCCTGGGTGACATCTATCTCGTCCCGATTGCCGGCAGCGCGGCGCCAGCCAGGCGCCTGACGAGCGGCTCGGCCTTCGAGATGCAGCCGCGGTTCAGTCCTGACGGCAAGCGCATCGCGATGGCCAGCGACCGCGATGGGCTCTGGAACATCTGGACAGTCGATCTGGACGGGAAGAATGCCAGGCAGATCTCGCGCGAGCGGCGCTGGTTCGTGAACAGCCCGACATGGTCGCCCGATGGCGCCTACATCTATGCGCGGCGGCACTTCGTGAAGGAGCGATCGCTTGGCGCCGGCGAGATCTGGATGTATCACACCGCGGGGCCGAGCGACGGGCTGCAGGTCACCGAGCGCAATGGGTGGCAGAAAGACGCGGGCGAGCCGGACGTTTCGCCCGATGGCAGCACGCTTTATTACAGCAAGGACGTCACGCCCGGGCAGACGTTCGAATACAACAAAGATCCCAACGGGACGATCTACGCGATCATCCGCAGGGATCTGACGACTGGCCGCGAGCGCCGCGCCGTCAGCGTGCAGGGCGGATCGGTCACGCCGCAAGTCTCTCCCGACGGCAAGTCGCTCGCCTACGTGCGCCGCGTGCGTTTGCAGAGCTTTCTCTACGTTCGCGATCTCGAGTCTGGCCGCGATCGGCAGCTCTTCGGAAACATCGACAAGGATCTTCAGGAGGCCTGGGCCATCCACGGTCTCTACCCGCAGTACGCGTGGACGCCCGACGGCAAGTCGATTGTGATCTGGGGCGAGGGGAAGCTCTGGCGCGTCGACGTCGCGAGCGGGAAGGGACAGCCGATTCCGTTCCAGGCGCATGTGGAGCAGACGCTCAACGCCGGCGTGCGCATGTCGCGCGCGGTGCACCCGGCGGAGTTTCCAGTCAAGATGTTGCGCGATGTGCGCGTCTCTCCAGACGGCCGGGTCGTCGTCTTCAGCGCGCTCGGGCATCTCTACGTCCGAGCGCTTCCCTCCGGCGAGCCGAAACGCCTGACGCCGGCCGCGGCCGACGGCAAGAACACCTACGAGTTCTATCCCGCGTTCTCGCGCGACGGGCAGTGGATTGTCTACACAACCTGGAACGACGCAGATCTGGGACGGGTGCGCGTGCTGAAGCCAGACGGCACCGGCGGCCGCGACGTCGTCCCGCGGCCGGGCCACTACGTCGATCCGTCGTTCTCGCCGGATGGCCGCTCCATCGTCTACCGGCACACCGGCGGCGATTCGATTCGCGGGCCGTTTTACGCGGAGGACGCCGGAGTCTACGTGGTTCCGACCGCCGGCGGGACGCCTCTGCTCGCGCGCGAGAGCGGTTTGGATCCGGAGTTCGACCACACCGGCACGCGCATCTACGTTCGCGAGGTCCGCAACGAGAAGTACACGCTGCTGAGCGTCGGCACACCGACGACGGCCTCGCCGCTGCCCGGGCGCGACGAGATCGAGCACGTGCGCAGCGACAACGCCACGCAGATCGTGCCATCGCCGGACGGAAAGTGGATCGCGTTCGAAGAACGTTTCCGGACATATGTAGCCGCGTTTCCACGTACTGGCCGGCCGGTCGACGTTGGCCCTACGACGCAGACCTATCCGGTTCAGCGCGTGTCACGCGACGCGGGGTTCTACCTGCACTGGTCGGGCGACAGCCGGAGCCTGCACTGGGCCCTCGGACCCGAGCTCTTCACGCGGCCGCTCTCGGCCTCATTCGCGTTCGTCGACGGCGGTCAGGACAAGCCCGGCGAGCCGGAGTCGAAGGGCGTTCCGATCGGCTTCACGGTGAAGGGCGACATGCCGACTGGCTCGGTCGCGCTGGTCGGCGCGCGCGTCATCACGATGGCGGGTATCACCGCGGGCCCGATTCAAGGCACGCCTGGAGTCATCGAGGACGCCACTGTCATCATCCTCGGCAATCGCATCTCCGCCATCGGACCGTCGTCTTCCGTGACCGTGCCCGCGGGCGCGACACGCGTCGACGTCAAGGGCAAGACGATCATGCCGGGGATCATCGACGTGCACGGGCATCTTAGGCGGCGAGTCGAGCGGGCTGATTGCGCAAACGAGCTGGCCGCTCGCGGCCAACCTCGCGTTTGGCGTCACGACGTCGCACGATCCATCGAACGACAGCGAGACCGTCTTCACCAACGCCGAGCTCGTGCGCGCGGGCGCCAAGCTCGGCCCGCGCGTGTTCTCGACGGGGACCATCCTCTATGGCGCCGAGACGCCATTCAAGGCCGTGGTCGAGAGCTATGACGACGCGTTGTCGCACGTCAGGCGTCAGAAGGCGCTCGGGGCGATCAGCGTGAAGAGCTACAACCAGCAGCGCCGCGATGCCCGACAGATGATCGTCAAGGCGTCTCGGGAGCTCGAGCTCCTGGATGTTCCGGAAGGCGGATCGCTCCTGTATATGAACCAGACCCACATCCTTGACGGGCATACCGGCGTCGAGCACTCGCTCCCAGTGCCTCGCCTCTACAAGGACACGATTGAGCTCTTCGCGAAGAGCACCGTTGGCTACACGCCGACGCTCATCGTCGGGTACGGCGGGCTGTCGGGCGAGTACCTACTGGTACCAGAACACCAACGTCTGGGAGAACGAGCGGCTACTGCGGTTCACGCCGCGCGAGGTAGTCGACGCGCGCTCGCGACGGCGTCAGATGGCCCCGGACAACGACTTCAATCACGTCCTCATTTCACGCGCCGCGAAACAGATCTCGGACGCGGGCGGCAGCGTCCAGCTGGGCGCACACGGCCAGCTGCAGGGCCTCGGCGTGCACTGGGAACTGTGGATGCTGCAGCAGGGCGGGATGACGCCGATGGAGTCGCTGCGCGCGGCCACCATCGCCGGCGCGCGCTACCTCGGCCTCGACGGCGACATCGGCTCGGTCGAGAAAGGCAAGCTCGCGGATCTCATCGTTCTCGATCGCAACCCGCTCGAAAACATCCGCAACTCCGAGTCGATCGGCATGGTGATGATGAACGGCCGCCTGTATGACGGAAAGACGCTGGCCGAGATCGGTGCGACGAAACGGCCGGCGCCACGATTCTGGTGGGAGTGAGGCTTGCAGGGTCCCGAACCAGCGGGTCTGAGCGACCGGAGAAGATTCAACACGGAGAAACGAAGGCGAACGGAGACGCACGGAGAGATCCGGGAATGGTTGGGCACTGGTCCTGAGCTGGTCGCACGCCGGCCCTTGGGGCCGGCGCCGACCGCGCGAAGCGCGGTGCGACCAGCTGCAGAGGGACCCATGCCAGCTCGTTGTCTCCGTGCGTCTTCGTTCGCTTCGTTCCTTCGTGTTGAACCCGTTGTCTCCGTCCTCTCCGTTACCTCTCGAATCTCACTACACAGCCGGAAGCGTCAACTGCGCGCGCAGGCCGCCGTCGGCGGATCGGTCGAGCGCGATCGAGCCGCCGTAGAGGTCGGCAAGATCGCGGACGATCGCCAGCCCGAAGCCTGACCCCGGCGCGGCCTCGTCCGCGCGCACGCCGCGCTGCAGCACCACCTCGCGCATCGACGGGTCGAGTCCGGGCCCGTCGTCATCGACGGTAATCACAATCGATTGGGGTCCCGCGACCGATTCGATCGACACGCGTGAGCGGCCCCATTTGCAGGCGTTGTCGAGCAGGTTGCCGAGCATCTCGTCGAGGTCCTCGCGCTGGCAGCGAACGGAATGCGCGGCGGGCACGCGGACGTCGATGGCGAGGCCGCGTTCGGCGTGGAGCCGGAGCATCGTCCGCGCCAACCCCTCCGCCGACTCCGCGACCTGGCAGCGGGCGCCAGGCGTCGCGCCGGATGCGGCTGCGCGCGCGTGGGCCAGGTGCGATTCGACCTGTCGCCTCATCCGCTCCACCTGCTGACTGACGGCCTGCGCGAGCTCTTGCTGGCCGCTGGCGGCCGCGCGCTCGGCCTCCTGAGACAGGACCGCGAGCGGCGTCTTCAAGCCGTGCGCGAGGTCGCCGGCTCTCGCGACCGCGCGCTTGACCGCCTGCTCGCGGTGCTCGAGCAGGGCGTTCAGATCGTTGACGAGCGGCTGCACTTCGGCGGGGTAGGTGCCCTCGACGCGGCGATCGCGGCCCTGATGGACCGCGGCCAGCCGCTCGCGCAGCCGGTTGACGGGCGACAAGCCCTTTCGCACCTGCGACAGCCCGGCAATCATGCAGAGCAGCGCCAGGATCGACACCGCCGTCACGTGGGCGAAAACTCCGTGAAAGAACCTCGGTGCGCTCGGGTGATGAAACATGATCTGCGTCAAGATCGCGCCGCTCACGGCGAATAACCCGACAGTCCACAGCGCCTGCCCCGAGCAGCACGCGCGCACGCAATGAGAACGCCGGCGTCATCGACCCTCCTGTGCGATGCGGTAGCCCATGCCGCGCACCGTTTCGATGAACGATGGACCCAGCTTGCGCCGCAGGCGCGCGATGAACACTTCCACCGTGTTCGAGTCGCGGTCGAAGCCCTGCGAATAAATGTGCTCGGTCAGCTCGCTCTGCGACACGAGGCGCCCGCGGTGGTGCATCAGGTAGGAGAGGACGCGGAACTCGTGGCTCGTCAGCTTCACCGGCGTGCCGTTGCGGGTGACGCGCGCGGCGCGCGGATCGAGCGCAACGGCGCCACAGCGAAGCTCCGGCGCGAACTGCCCGCTGGCGCGGCGGATGAGCGCGCGCAGGCGCGCCAGGACCTCCTCCATCCGGAACGGCTTCGCCACGTAGTCGTCGGCGCCGCCATCGATCCCCTGCACTTTCTCGTGCCAGCTGCCACGCGCCGTGAGGAGCAGCACGGGCATCGCCAGGCCCTCTTCGCGCCATCTCTTCAAGACGGTCAGCCCATCCACCTTTGGCAGGCCGAGGTCCAGCACGACGGCGTCGTACCGTTCGGTCCTCCCGAGAAAGTCGGCGCGATCGCCATCGGCGGCGCAATCGACCGCGTACCCGGCCTCGCCGAGCGCGGCTGCGAGTTGCCGCGACAACTGCGCTTCATCTTCGACCACCAGGACTCGCACCAGACCGTTATAGCCCAACCGAACCTGAACGGCACCTGAACGCCACATTCACGCCGCATTCAGCAAGGTGCCGCTATGCTCCGATTCGAAAAAACTACGCCCATGACCAAGCGAACGCTCCTTGTCGTCCTCGTCGCCGCCGCGCTGCTCGTCGTCGCCGCCATCGCGCTGCGAGGACACGGCGACGGCGCCCTCACGGACTGGTTCCAGCGGATACATGGGCACTAGAAGCTGATCTCATGAGCGTGCCGCTTGTTCCAAGTCGCGAGCGAGCGAGGCGAGCGAGCCACGCGAACGGAGCGC
The DNA here is from genome assembly GCA_963839705.1 of uncultured Acidobacteriota bacterium. Classification (GTDB taxonomy): domain Bacteria; phylum Acidobacteriota; class Vicinamibacteria; order Vicinamibacterales; family 2-12-FULL-66-21; genus DATBJJ01. Next base: position 638,142 of record CAWIWL010000012.1, on the reverse strand, counting down.
GCCGGCGAAGCGGCGCGCGAGAGAGCGTGTAGGGGAGTCCGAGGGGCGAAGCCCCTCGGAAAAGATTGAGGAGAAACCGATGACCACCAGAACCGCCGCGCTGTTGACCGCCATCGCGCTATCGGGTCCTGTCTTGCACGTGCAGGCGGGTGAAGCCCGCGGCGCGCACACGTTTCAGGAAAAGAAGGAGGAAATGAGAGTCGACGGCCGATGGACGATGTACGTCAAGGGCGGACCTCACGGCGACATGACGATGAGTCTGGACCTGGCGCAGGGCACTAAGAAGGACAGTACGAAGGTCACGGGGACGTTTACGACGCCGCATGGCGACCTGCCGGTCGAGGGCGAGCTCGTCGACGCCACGCTCACCATCGCCACGAAAGGCGGAGACACGCAGGTCAGCCTCACGGCGAAGTTGAAGGAGAACGGCACGCTCGAGGGGTACCTCTCGAGCCAGATGGGCGACATGACCTGGACCGCCAGCCGCGCGACAGGCAAGTAGCGCCGAGCGACTGGCAGGGACACGACGCGAGGCCCCCCATTGCAGTGGATCGAATCGGCAGGCCGCGACGTGCGGCACGCGTGTCGCATGGTCGTGCGGATGCCCGTCCTGGCGCTCGTGGTCATCCTCTCGCTCGGCGTTGGCATCGGCGTCAACGTCGTCATCTTCTCGTGGATTCAAGCCGTCGTCTTTCAGCCGATTCCCGGCGTCGCCGACGCCGCGAGCTTTCACCTCGTCGAGCCGCGCACCGAAACCGGCATGAACCCAGGTACCTCCTGGCTCGAGTACCGCGATCTGCGGGAGCGCCTGCATGCGTTTCGCGACCTGCTGGCGTTCCGGATGACCCCGCTCTACGTCGGCGAACCGGGACAGGTGGAACGCGCGTACGGCCTGCTGGTCTCCGGCAACTACTTCGCGGCTCTCGGTCTGCAGCCGGCGCGCGGGCGCTTCTTCCGTCTCGACGAAGCCGCCACTCCCGGCGGCGAGCCGGTGGCGGTGATCTCTTACGAGTATTGGCAGAGCCACCTCGCGGGTGCGCCGACCGTTGTGGGGCAGGTGATTCGTGTCAACGGCCGCGACATCACCATCGTCGGTGTCGCGCCGCAGGGCTTCCAGGGCACGGTGCTGCGGCTGAAGTTCGATCTGTGGCTCCCGGCCACCATGGCGCCGGCGCTGCTCAACGGATCGCGCGAGCTGGACGCGCGCGGCGCGCGCGGATACACGGCCACGGGGCTGCTCCGGCCCGGGACGACGCGCGAGCAGGCGCAGAGCGACGTCGACGGTGTGATGCGCCAGTTGTCGCAGCAGTATCCCGACACGAACGCCACGCTGCAGGCCGAGGTATTGCCGTTCTGGCAGTTCTCGCGCGGGCCGCAGCGTTTCCTCGTGACGGCGCTCGCGTTCCTGCAGGCCATCATGCTGCTGTTGCTGGTCGCGGTGTGCGGCAACACGGCAAATCTCATGCTGGCGCGTGCCAGCGCCCGTCAGCGCGAGATGGGCATGCGGCTGGCGCTCGGCGCCGGGCCCTGGCGCATCGTGCGGCTGCTGCTGGCGGAGAACCTGGTGCTCGCGCTTGCCGGCGCCGCGTGTGGCGTCGCCATCGGCGTCTGGGGCACGCGGGCACTGTCCGCGGTGCCCTTGACGATCGGCTTACCGATCAACTTCGAGACGCACGTCGACCTTGGCGGGCTCATGTTTGCGTCGGCGCTCGGCCTTGCGTGCGGCTTGATCTTCGGGGCCGCGCCGGCCATTCACCTCGCCCGCCTGGATCCGCAGCTCGCGTTCCGCGCCGGCGCATCGCCCGGTGGCCGCAGCCGGCTGCGCAACGGTCTCATGGCCGTTCAGGTGGCGCTTGCCCTGATGGTGCTCGTGGCGGCCGGACTCTTTCTCCGCAGTTTCCTCGAGACCCGCGACACCGACCCGGGTTTCCGCCGCGAAGGCGTGCTGCTCGCGGCCTACGACCTCACCGGCCGCAATACCGACGATGGCTTTGCGCGCATGTTTGCGAGCCGGCTTCTCGACAGGCTGCGGACGCTGCCGTCGGTCGACGGTGTCGCCATTGCCTCATCCATTCCGCTCGACATCCACGGACTGCCGTCCCGTGTTTTCAGCGTTGATGGCTGGGTGCGCGCGGAGTCGGGGTTCGACCAGGCGCTGGCCAATACCGTCACGCCCGGCTATTTCGCGGTGATGGACATTCCGCTCGTCGCGGGAAAGGATTTTGCCGACCTGCGCGACACGTCCACGCCGCCACAGGTCATCGTCAACGAGGCGTTCGTGCGGCGCTATCTCGCCAGGCTCGAGCCGCTCGGCCGGCGCCTGCAGGCGCGCGGCCGCTCGTATGTGATTGCCGGCGTCGCCCGGAACTCGCTCTACAACGCCTTCGGCGAACCGCCGACTCCCATCATCTACTTTTCGTACCGCGATGGCCCGACGCGCGTGGGCGAGATGCATCTGCGCACGAGGTCAGGCAGCGAGACCGCCGTGGCCTCCGCCGTGCGCAACACCGTGCGCGAGCTCGATCCCGAGCTGCCCGTCTACAACGTCAGGACGCTCACGGCCCACGTCGAGACGAGCCTGCTCTTCCGGCGGATTCCCGCCCGGATGTTCGCCGTCCTCGGCCCCATGCTCCTCTTGCTCGCGGCAATCGGTATCTACGCCGTGGTGTCCTACACGGTGTCGCAACGGACGACCGAGATCGGCGTGCGCCTCGCTCTTGGCGCGACGCCACAGGGCGTCGTTGCCCAGTTCGCGCGCGAGAGTTTATTTGTAATCAGCGTCGGTGCGCTGGCCGGCTGGTCGATCGCCCTGAGCGCGCTCATCGTTCTCCGCGGCCCAATGGACGTCGCGATTCTGGCCGGCGTGCCGACGCTCTTGATGACGGTGGCCGCCAGCGCCTGCTGGCTATCCGCGCGTCGTGCCTCCCGCTGCGATCCGATGACCGCGCTGAGACAGCAGTGAGCCCGCGCTTATCGACTCCGTGCTCGTGTCATTTCCTATAGGGGTTGCCGCCGAGCGCATTCGAGATGTCGGCGATAGCGCGCTGTGCGCGCACGCTGTTGCCCGCATCGTCGAGCGGCGGCGATACGACGGCAATGCCGAACTTGCCGGGCGAGACGGCGATGATGCCGCCGCCGACCCCGCTCTTGGCTGGAAGCCCCGTGTGATAGAGCCACTTGCCGGAGTCGTCATAGAGTCCGGCCGTGGCCATCACGGCGAGCACGCCGGGGACCTTCGCCGCGTCCATGACCTGCTTGCCGGTGACCGGGTTCTTGCCGCCGGCCGCGAGCGTCGCCGCCATCATCGCGAGGTCTCTCGCGTTGACGCCAATCGAGCACTGGCGCGTGTAGAGGTCGACGGCCTGCTGCCAGTTCGACTTGATGTAGCCGTAGGCGAGCATCAGCGCGCCGATGGCCTGGTTGCGCTGGTTGGTGTCGGACTCCGACTTGTAGACGTCCTGGAGCACGACCAGCTGGCGGCCGGCGGAGTCGATGTGGAAGTCCATGATCTTCTTCCAGACCGCGTCGGCGGTCGGGCCGGTGACCATGCTGGTGGCCGAGATCGCGCCAGGGTTGACCAGAGGGTTCATTTCGGGCGCGCCGGTGCCGACCACGGTCCGGACGCCCTCGACAGCGATGATCGAGTTGAACCGGGCGCCGGTGGCGTCGACGCCGATCCGCTTCTCGATCGCGTCGAGCCCCTGCTCCTGGATGACCTGCGCCATGGTGAAGACCTTCGAGATCGACTGGATCGAGACCTCGGTCTTGATGTCGCCGGCAGTGTAGACCTTGCCATCAGCGGTGACGACAGCGATGCCAAAGAGACTCGGGTCGACTTTGGCCAGCGCCGGGATGTAGTCGGCGTTCTTGCCTTCCTTGAGCGTCCGGAACTTTCCGTACGCGGCGTCGACCGCCTGCTGCACTTCGGTCGGCGTTTGGGCCGCGACCGGCGGCATGGCCCATGTCAGCAGTCCCAAGCCAAGGAGCCCGGCGGCGGCAGAAAAGCCCTTATGAGCGTGCGTCATGACTATCCTCCAAGTTTCCAAGAGAAGTTGTATTTGAACGAGAACTGGATCTTGAACCCGTCGCTGGTGAAGCCATCGGAGAAGTTCTCGCGCTGGCCCCACTGCAGTTCGCCGCCCATCATCACGTTCGGGACCGGGTAGTAGAGCACGTTGCCGAGCGCGTATTGGCCGACCCGGAAGGCATCCGGCGTCTGCCCGTCGGTGTTGTCGTTGTCCTGGCGCGAATACCCGACCGAGCTGGTGAACTTCTCGCTCCACGTGTGATCGAAGAACAGGACGAGTCCCGTGATCGGGATGGGCTCGCCGCGGATGGGCGTCACGGCGTTCGACAAGTCCGTGACGATGCCGATGTCCACCGGCGAATCGTTCATGTAGTTCTGGATGCCTTCGCCGAACATGTACTGCAGCCGGAGCACATCCTTTTTGCCGAAGTTGAAGTTGGAGCTCAGGTTCAGCCCCCAGCCGGTGGCGTCGCCGGAGAGATCGAACGCGTCGTCCTGCGTGTCGTCCCACTTGATGCGGCGGAGCATGCCTGCGGCGCGAACGTAGCCCCAGTCCTGCTGGTATTTGTAGGCGCCGGAGAAGTCCGGCAGCGGGAATCGGGCCCTGATGCCATCGAGCTCGATGCGGTCCGCGTAGATGCCCTGGTCCCCGCTGGCGCCCGGCCGTTCGAGGGCGAGCGTCACGTTGTGCTCACCCTTGACCGGCATCCAGCGGAACTGGACGTTGCGGAAGAACACCATGCCCGTCGGGCCCCAGGTACTCGAGGGAGTTGGGGAAGACGTCCGGATCCATGAACGGGCTCCAGGTACTGGCCGGCGCCGAACGCGCCGAGCTCGCCGTAGGCGTGGCGGAGCCGGAAGGTGGTCTGGCCTTCGTCGACGCCGGTGCCGAAGAGCTCGAATTCGAAGGTGGTTTTCAGCTCGCCCATTTTGGTGGGCGTCGACGACCGGACGCCGAGGCGGCTCTGGCGCACGCCGGCGAAGTAGCTGACGTCCTCGCCGAACTGGTCCGCGAACGAGGGCAGCTTGGTGACCCGCATGGTGTCGAACCAGTTCGAGTTGATCTGCTTGAAGTTCTCCCCGATGTCGAGCATCGCAAACCCATAAATCTCGAACGAGGGCTTCGGGTCAGGTGTTGCCTGCGCGCGTCCGGTCGCTGGCGGCTCGGGCCCCGCACTGCCGGCCGGCATCTCCTGAGCGCGCGCGCCCGAGATTCCGCCGACGAGCATGCACGCCGTGAACAGCCAGACCGAGCGATTGTTCCATGTCGCCCCTCGCATTGACTTTTCTCCTCTCTTCCTAACAACAGTCATAGAACGTTCGCTTTCTCCCTGGCGCGGACCCGACGCCGTTTCTAATAGGTCCAGCCGATCGACAGCACGACGCCCACGTCGTTGGTGTTGGCCGCCGGGTTTGGAGGCCGGTTGTCGTACGAGTTGTAGAGATTGAGCGCGACGAAGAGATCCTTCCAGAATTCCCGCTTGACGCCGGCGTCGAGCTGCACGCGCTGGCGGCCGGCATTGTTCAGGCTCGGGTAGTACTGCAGGTTGATGTCGAGATTCGTTTTCGGCCGATCGTAGGTATAAAACGACGTCCCGAACTGGAAGTACGCCTCGAAGTTCGTCGTTGGCTCGACATCCACGCCCCGCTCTTCGTTGACCGCCAGCCCGGCGCCGACCACCATTTGCGCGCGGTTGGTATTGATCAAGCGTGGCCCGATGGCGCCACCGATCTGCGACCGCAGCTCCAGCCCAAGGCTCTCGTTGGTCTCGAACCGGCCGGCGGCCATGATGAACCAGCGCTGCCAGGGATATCGCAGATACGAGATGTCCACGGACGCCCGATCGTCGCGACCCGAATCGTCGTCTTTTTGTGTCTGGTTGAGCGACGCCGTGAGCCGTGTCCGGGACGCGAGCCGGCGGTACACGGTGTCCGAGTTCAGATTCAGCTGCGCAACGCCGCTCGACCGCGTATAGCTGAACCCGGCGTCGATCGACCCATCGAGCTGCCGCCAGAAGCTCGTTCCGATTGGAGTGATCAGTGTCACCTCAGACATCTGGAGCGGCACCTCGCCCTCTGAGGTCACGGCGACGATCGATCGATCGTTCGCCTGCCCGAGGCTTCCCAGGAATCGGCGTCCATCGGTTGTCAAGATCTCGACTTGACGCTTCGCCACGAGTCTCGCGATTTTGTCCCACTCCAGATACAGCGTGCCGGCGTCGTCGGTCCTGAACTCGAGTCGGCCCCGCTCGAGTCGTTTGATCTCGCCCGTGATCCGATCGCCGTTAGGGAGGGTCACGACGTCGGTTTTTCCCTGGGCATGCGTGGTCACCCTCACGGACAAAGCCAGCGCGATCGCCACGATCGCCTTTCTGCCTCCTCGTGCGATCATCGTCGGTTTGAGGCAGCGGCCTCGTCGCTCACCACACGGCACCGACACTAGCCTCCCAGTTTCCAAGAGAAGTTGTATTTGAACGAGAACTGGATCTTGAACCCGTCGCTGGTGAAGCCATCGGAGAAGTTCTCGCGCTGGCCCCACTGCAGTTCGCCGCCCATCATCACGTTCGGGACCGGGTAGTAGAGCACGTTGCCGAGCGCGTATTGGCCGACCCGGAAGGCATCCGGCGTCTGCCCGTCGGTGTTGTCGTTGTCCTGGCGCGAATACCCGACCGAGCTGGTGAACTTCTCGCTCCACGTGTGATCGAAGAACAGGACGAGTCCCGTGATCGGGATGGGCTCGCCGCGGATGGGCGTCACGGCGTTCGACAAGTCCGTGACGATGCCGATGTCCACCGGCGAATCGTTCATGTAGTTCTGGATGCCTTCGCCGAACACGTACTGCATCCGCACCACGTCCTTTTTGCCGAAGTTGAAGTTGGAGCTCAGGTTCACCCCCCAGCCGGTGGCGTCGCCGGAGAGATCGAACGCGTCGTTCAGGGTGTCGTCCCACTTGATGCGGCGGAGCATGCCTGCGGCGCGAACGTAGCCCCAGTCCTGCGTGGTACTTGTAGGCGCCCGAGAAGTCCGGCAGGGGGAAGCGGGCCTTGATGTTCTGCAGCTCGATGCGGTCTGAGTAGATGCCCTGGTCCCCGCTCGCGCCCGGACGCTCGAGGGCGAGCGTCAGGCTGTGCTCGCCTTTGACCGGCATCCAGCGGAACTGGACGTTGCGGAAGAACACCATGCCCGTCGGGCCCCAGTACTCGAGGGAGTTGGGGAAGACGTCCGGATCCATGAACGGGCTCCAGGTACTGGCCGGCGCCGAACGCGCCGAGCTCGCCGTAGGCGTGGCGGAGCCGGAAGGTGGTCTGGCCTTCGTCGACGCCGGTGCCGAAGAGCTCGAATTCGAAGGTGGTCTTCAGCTCGCCCATTTTGGTGGGCGTCGACGACCGGACGCCGAGGCGGCTCTGGCGCACCCCGGCGAAATAGCTGCCGTCCTCGCCGAACTGGTCCGCGAACGAGGGCAGCTTCGTGACCCGCATCGTGTCGTACCAGTTGGGGTTGATTTGCTTGAAGTTCTCCCCGATGTCGAGCATCGCGAAACCATAGATCTCGAACGTCGACTTTGGCGCTTGCTCGACCTTCGCCGTGACGCCATACGGGTTGCCACCGAGCGCCGCCGAAATGGCGTCGATCGCGCGCTGCGCCTTCACGCTGTTGCCGGCCTCGTCGAGCGGTGGGGCGACGACGGCGATGCCGAACTTGCCGGGCGACACGGCGATGATGCCGCCGCCGACCCCGCTCTTGGCCGGAAGGCCTGTGTGGTAGAGCCACTTGCCGGAGTCGTCGTACAGTCCGGCGGTCGACATCACGGCGAGGACATTGGGGACCTTTGCCGCGTCCATGACCAGTTTGCCGGTGACCGGATTCTTGCCGGCCGCTGCGAGCGTCGCCGCCATCGTCGCGAGATCCCTTGCGTTCACCCCGATGGAGCATTGACGGGTGTAGAGGTCGACCGCCTGCTGCCAATTGCCCTTGATATAGCCGTAGGCGAGCATGAGTGCGCCGATGGCCTGGTTGCGCTGGTTGGTGTCGGACTCGGACTTGTAGACGTCCTGCAGCACGCTCAGCTGTCGTCCCGCGGCGTCGTTGTGGAAGCCGATGATCTTCTGCCACACCGCATCGGATGTCGCTCCCGTCACCATGCTCGTCGCCGAGATCGCGCCGGGATTCACCAGCGGGTTCATCTCCGGCGCTCCCGTCCCGACGACCGTCCTAACGGCTTCAACCGCGATGATCGAGTTGAACCGCGCGCCCGTGGCATCCACGCCGATGCGTTGCTCGATCGCGTTCGGGCCCTGCTCCTGGATGACCTGGGCCATCGTGAAGACCTTGGAGATTGACTGGATCGAGACCTCTGTCTTCACATCACCGGCGGTGTAGACCTTACCGTCGGCGGTGACGAGAGCGATCCCGAACAGGTTCGGATCGACCTTGGCGAGCGCCGGAATATAGTCGGCGTTCTTGCCCTCCTTGAGGTTCTGGAACTTTGCGTACGCACTGTCAACCGCCTGCTGGATCTCGGCGGGCGACTGTGCGCTTGACGCCGTCGGCATCGCCAGCGCCCCGAGACCGAGCAGGCACGCCCGGACCGCGAAACTCCGAACATGTCTACCCATTTCCATCCTCCACGTTTGCATATCAGCCGGCACTCTCGACCGCAGGGTGTATGTGCACTTCATTTCACGTTTGCCTTCTCCCAGGCGCGGACCCGGCGCCGTCCCTCATCGAAGAGCCGCTGGTAGGTCCCTTTGCGGACCTTGAGGCTCGCGTCCGGCGTCAGCTGCGCCCACACGGGCGCCCACATATCGAAGACGGCGTAATACGGCTCCGGCGTGGCCGGCGCCACCGTATCGGTGCCGAACAGGAACCGATCGGGATGGGCGTTGAGCATCCTGGACACTCGTGCGATGGACTCCTTCGACGCGATCGCGTACTTGGCGACTTCGTCCCACGAGATGTCGAAGTTCACGTGGCTCAACTCGGGATCGGCGACCATCGACTCGACGATCTCGAGTTGCGTGGTCGATCGCTCGGCCGGCTCCGCGGACGAACGCACCGGGTGGACGATGCGCCCGAGGCCGACGTGAGCCCAGATGACCGAAGCATTGCGGTGCCGCTTCAACAGCGCTTTCATCTGCGACAGATAGACGGGTTCGGCGTTCTCCTTGGCGAACGGCATGTCGATGTCGTTGTGCAGGATGACGACCAGGCCGGTTTCGGCCGCGAAGTCGAGGATGCGATCGAGCGCGGGATTCGTGAGGCTCGCGGTCTCGCCAGACACCTTGGACGAGACGAACTCCTTGTGAATGCTGAACTCGCCGATGCCGGTGAAGACGCCGGGAAAGACTTGCAGCACGCGCCGGATATGGTCGACGCCGTACATGTCGGCCGGGTTGAAGCCGGTGATCATCGGATCGAAGCGCGCCTGTTCGGCGGGCGAGAGCGAGCGGTAGACGCTGGCGATGTAGGCGTCGGTGAACGAGTAGTAGTAGAGCGGCGCGTCTGTCTGCAGGTAGTAGGTCGGCGCGAAATCGCCGGAGTTGGCGTACGACCATTGCTGCTGCAACGGGATGCCGAAGAGCGTCGAACGGCCGACGCGGGTGCTCATGATCCCGAGGAAGGCGCGGACGTCGGTGCCCTTCTGGACGTAGTTGGTGAGGTGAAAATGCGAGTCGAAGAACTCATTGGCCGCACCTTGACCCTGTGCGTCGAGCGGCCGCACGCGGACGAGACAAAGCGCCAGCAGCGTCAGCCCGACGAGAGTACCGAGAACAGCCGCCGAAGGGAAAGAAGGTCTGCGAGTCATGCCACCTCGTCGATCAGAAATTCATCTCGAGGTTGATGTGGAACACCGTGCCCTTGGCGCCGACCGGGTAGGGATAGGCGGTGTATCCCACCGGTGATCGGTTGACGTACATCAACTCTCCGTTGAGGCGAATCCCGCGCTCCTTCATCACGTACCAGCTCTCTCCGCCTCGCAGTTCCCATTGGTCGCCGTAGCGGCCGAACACCTGCGAGCCGCTGAGGTACAGCTGAAGAATCTTGGGAACGACCATCGCCGACGACTGCAGCTGATAGCCATGGTCGTTGATGTTGGCGATGCCGCTCGGTGTTGACGCCGGTGAAGTTGCTCAACCAGCGCCAGTAATACTCGCCCTCGAGCGACAGGCCCTTGTACTTGACTCCCGCATCGACGCTCGACATCCGGTAGTCCACTTCGTTGACGGTGATGCCAGGTCCAAACAGGTCCGGCGTGAAGATGATGCTGCCGTCGGTCAGCCGGATCTGGCTGTTCTCGATGCCGTTGGTTCCCGGCTGGCTTTGCTGGTCCTCGATGCTGTGGGTGTAGTGCACGCCGATCCGCGTCGCGACCTTCTGGTGATCGTCGTAATCGCCGAAGGTGTTCCAGAGACCGAACTCGCCGGTCGTCGGCAGCCATACGACCGAGAGCGACTGCGTCGCCAGTTTGTTGTCGAGCTGCGCCGCGCTCACGCCGAGCGTGCTCAAGTTGTTGGCGAACATCACCTGGTACTTGACCTTGGTGTGGAGATCGCCTTTGAGCCAGACGCCGGAGGTGTACGACCCGCGGAAGAACTCGTCGGCAATCAAGCGGCCGTCCACGCCGATCCAGTACGGAAACTGACCCTCGGTACTTCGCACGGAGGGCAGCGACGTGATGCCGGCACCCACGCTCACGAATCGGTTGAAGACCCAGGTCAGGTTGCCCGCGCCCACGACCTGCGCGTCATCGCCCTGCGACGTGTTCGCCGACCAGACGTAGAGGTAGTAGCGCATCTTCGGCGTGAGGAACCATCCCGAGAACGGCGCGAAGAATTTCTGCAGCTGGATGTCCTGGCGCCGCGTCACGGTCTTCGTGTTGCCGAAGGCGTCGACGTAGGACTCGTCGAGATTCCGCTGGTTCAAATACCGCGCGTAGCTGAACAGCCGGAAATACACCTGTCCCTTGGGGTTGTCGACGAGCAGGAAGCCGACGTTCGGAATGTGCGAGGGGGGCTTGGGCTTCGTCGTCTCCGGTTCGACGGCGACGCCGGTGCCGAACTCGGCGCTGCAGCCGTCCGACACCCAGACGCTGGTCTGGTCGTAGCCCCAGGTCCTTCCAAGCAGACATGGCGCCTCGCCCATCGATCGCAGCAGCACGACGCCCTTCGACGTGTCGGCGGCGCAACTCGAACGCTCGCCGAGCTTCGACGAGCACGTCACCGTCGACACCTGCGCTGCGCCAGCGTCCGGTGGCGGCGTGGCGCTCTGGTCGAGAGGGCTGTCAGCCCGTGGCGAGTTGGTCTGTGCCGCGATCGGGGACGCGGGCAGAAGGACGATCAGGAGGATCGAAAGGAGCACGAGCGCGATCGGCATGTCGTTCGATCGGTGCCCACGCCCCGTCGTGGCAGAGGGTGAAGGACCAAACATGCCGTGCGGTGGAGCACGGCGAGTGCCACGAGTTGCCAACGTCACGATCTCGCCGCAATTCGTTGAGGTATCAAGCGTCAACGGTCCCACCAAATGCCCCCGGAGCCCTCGCGGCCTCCGGCATTCCGGAGGAACTCCGAAGAGGCGGGGTTGAGCTGGCACAACCGTCGACGCAATGAAACGGCACACGTTATGAAAGTGCGAGGATCCACAGCATCTCTGCGCACTGACATGCCATACCTGCCGTTGGCACAGGCGATGCTCCGATCGCGTCTTGAAAGGATTGGTGTATGCGGAACAAACGGTTCGTCACGATCATTGCGGGCCTTCTGGCGATCATCCCGGCCGTCGCCTCGGCTCAGGACAAGAAGTTCTACTTCTCGCTCGGTGGCGGCTACACGCAGCCGAACTCAGAAGTGAGCGACCGCCTCGGTGGCGGGTACAACTTCAACATTGGTTTCGAAGTGAAAGCGAGCCCGGTCATTGGCATCGAGGGCCTCTACAGCTTCAACGGCTTCGGGGACAAGAACCTGCCGCCGCTCGATATTGCCGGCATCCCGGGAGGCCCCACGGTTCCTACGGACCTGTCCGGCGACATGAGCATGCAATACGGAACGGCCAGCCTCATCGTCCAGAAGCCGGACGGCGGGGTCAGACCGTACGGACTCGTAGGAATGGGCCTTTACTATCGCAAGGTCCGCTTGACGTCGCCGGGTGTCGGGTGGGTGCCGGGCTACTGCGATCCGTGGTGGTACGTCTGCTACCCGGGTGGCTGGGTCGAAACGACCAACATCCTCGGCGATCGCAGCTCAACGGACTTCGGGATGTCGTTCGGTGGCGGCTTGAACTTCGGCCCCGCGTACGCCGAGCTCCGGTATCACTACGTCTGGGGGCCGGAGGTGGAATCGCAATCGTTCACGGGGCCTGCAGGAGGGACCGTGACCTTCGATGGCCGCAAAGCCAACGGCCAGTTCCTTCAGACGACCTTCGGCCTCCGATTCTGACGGCCATCGAAGCTCGTGACGAACGCTCGCCTGCCGCGATCCTCCTCCCCGCGGCGGCACACTCGGCTCGTTCGGCCGGCCGGTCGCACCCGGCCGGTCGGACCTGACGAGTCGAGGTGGTTCCATGACCGAGATGCCGAGCGGCGGCCCCAGCCCTTCAACACGGCTCGACATCGCCGCCCAGAAGATCGACACCGCCTGGACCCGCCTCGTGCGGCCGGTCGAGCGGGTGCTCGTCTGGAACAACATCTATCGCGCCACGAGCTACCTCCGATCGGCGCTCTGGACGATTCCCTTTCTCGCCATTCTCGTCGTGCTCCTCATCGCCCCGACGCTGCGTGTGCTGGACGCGTGGCTCGCGTGGCGTCTGTCAGGGCTGAGCGTTGCCGGCGCGCAGGCGCTCTACCAGACGACCATCACGCTGACGTTGTCGTTCATCGTGTTCACCTTCGGTTCGCTGCTCGTCGCGATCCAGGTCGCCGGAGGCCAGCTGACGCCGCGCATCATCGCGACCACGCTGCTCCGCGACAACGTCGTCCGCGGCAGCGTCGGACTGTTCGTGTTCACGCTCGTCTTCGCGATCATGGCGCTCAACCGTCTCGACAGGACGGTCTACGAGATCGTGTCGCTCCTCACCGCCGTGCTGGCGATTGCCTGCATGGCGACGTTCCTCTTTCTCATCGACTATGCGGCGCGCCTGCTCCGGCCGGTCAGTATTCTCGCCCGTGTCGGGGACGAAGGCGCGAACGTGATCAGGGCTGTCTACCCGGAGCCCACGAGCGCTGCCGCCGAAGTCGAGGCGGTCATTGTGGCTCCCGAGTGGCGGCGGCGGGTCGTCTTACACGGCGGTGGCTCCGCCATCGTCCTTGCGGTCGATCTCGACACGTTGGTGACTGAAGCCCGGCGCGCCGGCGGGATCGTCGAGTTCATACCGCAGGTGGGGGATTTCGTTGCGACCGACGAGCCACTTTTCGAGCTGTATGACGGCGCCGTGTCGATCGACAACCATCGGCTGCAGGCGACTGTCGCGTTCGGCCCGGAGCGGACGCTGGAGCAGGATCCGCTCTTTGCCTTCCGCATCATCGCCGACATCGCGCTCAAGGCGCTCTCGCCGGCGATCAATGACCCGACGACGGGCGTGCTCGCACTCGATCAGCTGAACCGTCTGCTGCGCATCGTTGGTCGACGCCGGTTGCGCAGCGAGACGATAGTCGATCGGGCAGGCGCGCCTCGCGTCATCTTCCGGACGCCAAACTGGGAGGACTACGTCTATGTCTCCTGCACCGAGATTCGGGCCTACGGCGCCGGCAACGTCCAGATCGCGCGGCGCATGCGGGCGATGCTCGAGAATCTGATCGCGACGCTTCCTGCCCGACGCCACGCCGCGCTCGACGCGGAACGCCGCCGCCTCGACGTGGCAATCGCGTCGCTCTATAGCATCCCGGAGGACCTGGAGCTCGCCAGGGTTCCGGACGTTCAGGGGCTGGGCGGATCGTGCGCGTCGCGACCGTCGTCCAGGTCCTGACCGAACGGCTCAACGCAGGGAGAAACGAAGGGACGCCGCGCGCGTGCTTCTCGCACCGCGTCCTGCAGGTCAATGCCGAGCCGCGGCTTGACGACGTATCCGATCCCGCCAGCCGCCCGCGCGGCCTGCACGAACTCGGCGTCGTCGTGAACGGTGAGGAACACGATCGCTGCGCTCGATCCCCCGGCGCGGAGACGCGCGGCGACCTCGAGGCCGGACATCTCCGGCATCGAGATGTCGAGCACGATGACGTCCGGCTCGAGCGCGGATGCCGCGGCGAGGGCCGTCGCGCCATCCTGGACCTGCCCGACCACGAGGCACGAAGCCGCCAGCGCCGCGGCTGCCCGCTCGAGCATCGCCTGGTTGTCGTCGACCAGCAGCACGCGTGTCTGCTCAGGACGCGAGTCAGTCCCCGAGTTAGACGCCGAGTCAGACCCCAAGTCAGACCCCAAGTCAGACAATGTGGTGCTTGACGGCATACTGAACGAGCTCTGCGGTCGACTTGACTTTGAGCTGCTCCATCATTCGGTACTTGTGGAACGCTACCGTCCGCGGCGTGAGGTTCAGGAGGCTGCCCACCTCTTTCATCGAGCGGCCCTCGGCGAGCAGTTGCAACACTTCGCGCTGCCGCGGCGTCAGCTCGTGCCCCGGCGTACGATCGTCGCCGTGCATGAGCGAGCCCACCAGGCCCTCGGTAATGAGCGGTGTGACGTACGAGCGCCCCTGCATCACCTCGCGTATCGCCGTCATGAGCTCCGATGCCGCCGATCGTTTGAGCAGATATGCAGAGGCGCCCGCACGAAAGGCCTCCGCGGCGAGATCGGTGTCCTCGTTCATCGTCAGGAACACCAGCTTGACGTCACGGCCCTTAAGCTTGATCTGACGCGCGGCTTCCAGGCCGTTCAGCAGCGGCATCGAGATGTCCAGCACGATCACGTCAGGTCTGAGCTCTCCGGCGGCCTCGACGAGGGCCCGCCCGTCGGAGACCTGACCGACGATGTCGCAATCCCCAGACAGCAGCTTCTCGAACGCGCCCAGGACAAGCGCGTGATCGTCGGCGAGCAGAACTCGAGGTCGACTCATACGAGGCATTCTATCCAGTTCGGAAAAACCGGAATCGTTCCATTCCGCCTCGGCGTGTTGCGTCCACACGATCGCAACGGTACCTGCCGCCCGGCACCGCCGGCAATGCAGAATCGGCACGTTCGCGACGATACTTACGCGGCTGGACCGGCTGCGGCCGCTTCGCCGGCTAGCTCGCCTGCCAGCGGCACGCGAATCGTAAGAGACGTGCCCGCACCCGGCGCCGATCGAATGTCGAGCGTGCCCCCAAGCGCCTCGACTCGTTCGCTGATGCTGAGCAGGCCAATCCCCTTGCCCCATACCGTGTCGACGTCGAACCCGACGCCGTCATCCGATACCGTGAGCCCGAGACGGTTCGAGCCGCTGTCAAGATGGACGCGGACCACGCGCGCTTTGCTGTACTTCACGGCGTTCTGCAGCGCTTCCTGGACAACGCGGAACAGCGACACCGTCATGTCGGGCGGCAGATGCGCCGGAACGTTGTCGTGCGTGAAGGCAATCGCCGGTTCGGAGCGCGACATCTCGCGCTGAAGGGCCTGAAGTGCGGCGACGAGGCCGATCAGCCGTAGCTTCGCCGGATGCAGGCGGTGCGAGAGATCGTGCACGCTCCTGGCGATGTGCTGCGCGCGGTTCAACGCTTCGCCGGCAAGCGCCTCGGCATCTGGCGGAACGGCGCCGCTGAGCAGCTCGAGATCGATCGAGAGCAGCGCCACCTGCTGGCTGACGTCGTCGTGCAGCTCGCGGGCAATACGGGAGCGCTCGGTGTCCTGTGCAAAGAGCAGCCGCGAGCCGAGATCCCGGATCCGATCGTAGCTGTTCTGCAGCGCCTCCTCGTTGCCCTGCACTTGCTCCTCCGCCTGCTGGCGCCGTCGTCGCTGCACGAGCAGCCCGGCGATGAGGAGCGTTTGCGTCAGGAGCACCGCCGCAGCGCTGAGGATATAGCCCCTGTAACGGTCCCAGACGGACGGTTCCTTGAAGAGCACGCGCGTGTCTCGAGGCACGCGGGATTCGCTGATGCCCCAGCGCTGCAGCTGCCGCCAATCCACCTGATTGACGTCCGTGTCTGCCGTCAAGATCGGGATGGCGTCGGCGCGCTCGCCGCGCAGTACCCGAAGCGTCATATCAGCCAGGGTCTGGGTCTGTGCCAGCTGGTTGCGTTGACTCCCGCCGACGATACCGGTTTCCGTCGAGATGTCGGCCCAGCTGTAGGTGGGTGCGTTGGTCAGCGCCGTCAGGTGCGTGAGGTACTCGGTTGCCTGGAACTTCTCACCGCGGCTGTCCTCCGACACCAGCCCAAAGAAGACGGCGGAGTGCGGCGGCAGTGCCTGTAGTCGGCCTTCGAGTTCGCTCCTGGCAAGACCCGCGAGGTACGTGATCTCCAGACGGCCCTTGAATCGTTCGAACTCGGCTCGCGCCTGCTGCTCCATTCTCCGGTCAGCGGCGGCTGCGCCGGTGACAACGAAGAGCTGTCGCAGGTCCGGCTGGAGTGTGAGTGCGAGGTCGATCGATCGGCCGAACCGAAACAGGTTCACGATGCCGGTCGAGTTACCCATCCGCTCCTTGAGCGGCATATTCGTGTAGAACACGGCCGGCGTGTTCGGGAAGAGCGTATCCCGACTGCCGGCCAGGAACTGGATTGCCCCGCTGCCGATCACAATGAGGGCATCGAGGTGCTGCCCCTGGTACTTCCTCCGCACGAAATCACGAAACGCGTTCTGATAGTCCGGTCGCTGGAATCGTGTCTGGTCGATGAACTCCGAGTAGTAGTCCAGCCCCTCCGGCAGGTTGTTCTCGAGCAGAGATGGGAGCCTACTCTCGACGGTGACCGTGAACTGGGCATCCCGTCTCTGGGCATACAGGACGAGCACGCGCTTCTGATCCTCTTGTGCCGACATCCCACCGACACGGCTGACTGCGTCCAGGCACACGACCACCGCCAACGCCCAGCGCATCGTGCGGCGGGGACCCCTGCGCTTGGTCACCATCAGAAGACAATCTCGGCGCTGAACTTGATGAACCGCGGCGTCAGCACGCTGAGCGGCTGCAGCCATGTGCCGCCTGGAATGAAAGCATTGTTGTAGGACAACACGGCGCTGGAGTTCAACGCGTTGTACATCTCGACCGCGATGGTTGTCCGGGATCCGCCGACGGTCAAGAGCTTGGCCAGGCGCACGTCGAGCTCGTTGACCCGGTCTCCATACATCGTCCCCGGGGCCACCAGGTTCACCGTGACGTTGGCGGCGTTCCCGGAGAGGTTCCGGCCGAGCGATAGGGCGACGACCGAGTTCGGCGCCGCATAGTTGGCCGCGAGCATCGCCCCGGGCCTGCTGAGCAGCGTCGCCGCCACCTGCACGCCGATGTTCGGTATCACGTAGCTCGAGAGGGCCCTGTATTGGGCGAGGAAGCCGGACGCGACGCGGCAGTAGGGACTGACCGGAGTAACCGCGGAGGGAAACAGGCCGGGACCGAACGCACTCGTTCCCGTGGTCGCCGTCGAGAGCTCCGGCAGGTTCGCGCGCACGTCACAGTTGTCGGTCACGGACTGCCCGACGCTGGTGCTCGCCACGAGCGTGAAGTCCTTACCGCGTCGAAATGCGAGCGTTGCGTCGACACCCTGGAAGTACTGGACCCATCGTCCATAGGCGCCGGCGTCGGCGACCAGATTGTCGACCTGGCCGGCCTTCTCCGGGACAGCATCGTAAAGGCCCGAAACGACGTAGCCTCCGCCGCCAGGCAGCCGCGAATCCGCGGGGGCGACGAGGCTGAAAGGCGTCAGGTCCGCCGGCTGCAGCAGCAGATTGTCGGTCGCAGAGAATCCGTGAAACCACCGGCGGCTGTAGGTGACGTCGAGCGACGAGCGCGCTCCGAGCTGGTGTTGAATTGTGGCCGCGAGGCTCCAATCGGAGGGCCGGACTCCCCAGCCGCGCAGGATCGACGGGTCGAAGTTGTTCGTCAGGACATTCGTGCCGAAGCTCGTGTTCGACATGACACCGCAGGCATCGCCTCCGCTCGCGCGGCGATCCTGGGCCGCCGGATTGAGGAGATCGCAATCGGGCACGAAGTTGGAGTTCGCGTCGTTCCACGCTCGTGTCACCCCGGGAGGCCCGGACAACTGCGTCGTGGTCGGCATCCGTGTCGATGGGTTGGTGATGCCATAGTTACCGGCGAAGCTGGCGCCTTCCAGGTACTTGCCGAGGCTCAGCTTGAGTGCCGTCCTGCCGGTGCCGAAGACGTCGTAGGTGACACCCACGCGCGGCGTGATGTCCTTGTAGCTGTCGACACCCCGTGTTTCCGGAATGACGATCGCCGTTGGCAGAAACCGCGACGGCCCCTCTTGCTGTTCGGGAAACCAGCTCCGAGCGCGATCGAATCGCACCGCACCCTGCAGCGTGAGGCGTCCGCGGGTCCATTGATCCTGGGCAAACAGCACATCCTGGCTGAGTCGGGACCGCGTCACCCAGGGCGAGATCGATTGCGTCAGCTGATTCGGTACGCCGTTGTTGAGGCGATACGTCAGGTTCTGGTTGTTGGTGAACCAGGTGCGATTGTCGTACATCAGCGCGTGCTGGTAGCCGATCTTGAGACTGTGCGAGCCCGTCACCCGCGTGATCGAACCCTTCCATTGATAGGACTCGGTGCGCCAGATGCTGAAGTCCTGCGATCGATACACCAGGCCGGGAATGTTGCCGTTGGCCGCGCATCCGCTCGCGCACTGCTCGGCGACGCGGATCAAGTCGCGGGTCGGGTTCGGGTCGCGCTCGAAGTTGCCAAGCGCGAAGTTCACGGTGCCAAACACGGCTTCCACCAACAGCGTATTCGTCACCGGCGACGACCACGTCGCCTGCGCGACGTGCATGGGTCGGCCGAGCACGCCGACCGCTTCCGGCGCCACGCGCGGTGGCTCGGGGGCTCCCGGCGTCGCCCCCGTACACGTCCGGCAGATGATCTGCGCATCCCAGAAGGCGCCGACCTTGTTGCGAGGCGTGAGCTGCCATGTGACGCGCGCGCTGCCGTTCTCGAACGTGCGGTCCGAATACTCACGCCTGCCGGGATCTGGCGCATACACCCACGCGGTCTCATCGCCGGCGTTCAGGTTGTAATAGACGTTGGGGCTGTCCTTCCGGCTGCCTCCCGTGTGGGCGTTGACGAAATACCACGCGCGATCGCGTACGATCGGGCCGCCGAGCGTTCCCCACAGATCGTAGACGTCTCGAGCCGGCGTTGCCGCCGTGACCCCCTGATCTCTCAGCGCCTGTGTCAGGTTGTCCGACTGCAACCACGCCCCGCCGCCAGTGGCGAAGATCGAACCGTGCGTGTCGTTGCCACCGGCCCTGGAAATGATGCTCATGACCACGCCGCCCGTTTCCGCTTCACCGAGGCCACCGGTCGAGACGAACGTGACCTCCTGCGCGGCGCCGATGTCGACGACGTAGCTCGTGGCTGTATTGCCACCCGGTGGGCTCCCGATGTTCAGGCCGTCCAGCATCAGGCGTCCCTCGTTCGCGCGGCCGCCGTGAATGGGGAACTGGGAGGTCGCGGTGCCGGTCACCACGTCGTTCGAGTTCATGACGACGCCGGGTACAAAGCCGAGCACCGCGTTGTAGCTCCGGACCGTCGGGAGTGACCTGATCACGTCATTCGTCAAGGTGAACTCGCGCCTGGCGCTGTAGACGTCGACCGCAGTGGAGACACGCGACACGTTGACCGTATCCGTCAAGGTCCCCATCATCAGCACGACATCGACGGCGGCGGTAAGCGATCCGGAGAGTTCGATTCCACTTTGCTCGAAGGAACGCCAGCCATTGAGCGTAAACCTGACGGTATATATGCCCGGTCGCAGATCTTCGATGCGGTAACGCCCGATGGCGTCGCTGACGGCGGTGCGCACCTTCTCGATGAGTCCGGGGCTGCTGGCTTCGATGGTCACCCCGGCCAGGGTCCCGCCGGACGGATCTCTCACCGAACCAGCAATCGCGGCCTGACCGAAGGCGGAAGACGGGACGGTGGCCATCAAGGCCAGTATGCAGAACGTTTTCATCGCGGCGGCGCTTCCGAGCCGCGTCCAGGGATTCAGTGCTCGACTATAAGGCCTAATCCTGAACGTCTAGACCTAAGGGCGTAGTCACCTGTCAGTTTTACCGTAGTAGTCTACGGTACTGGACAGTGGTCATACGTCCGCTTGCGCGGTAGCGTTACCGCCATGAACGGGTCGGTCCGCAGCGTATCGAGAAGGCCGCACGCCCGGGAGGCTGTTGCGCTGGCCGAAGCGTACCTGCGGTCTCACATCGATGGCCCCGTGCCGGTCTCATTGTTGAGTCGGCTGGTCGGGCTGAGCGAGCGAGGGCTTCGCGACGCGTTCTATCGGGTGAGAGGCATGGGCCCGAAGCGATGGATCGTCGCGGAGCGCCTTCAGGGCGTCCGCCACGCCCTCACGGACGCGCGAGCCGAGTCGACCACCGTTACCGATGCCGCCGCTGAATATGGATTCTACGAACTAGGACGTTTTGCCGCAATCTACCGGGAGGCGTTTGGAGAGGCGCCCTCCGATACTCTTCGTTCCACGTATCGAAAAGCCTCTGCAACTGCTCAAAGGAAAGGTAGACGTCGATGCTTGCCCCAGCACAACCCCTAGCCAGTCCCTTTAATCGCTCCGTCGAACGATCGGCCGATGTCGTGCCGATCTACTCGCCGAACGAGGCAGACCAGCAGGTTTCCGGCTCCCTCGGAGTGTTTCGGCCGTCGCGCGGCCGCGACGACCTCCAGGCGGAAAACCAATATCTTCGCCGGGAAGTACAGGAACGGCTCAGCCCCGGCATCATCGTCGGACGAAGCGCCGCCATTCAACGTGTCCTCGAACAGGCGCGTCAGGTCGCCGCCACCGACTCGACGGTGCTGCTGCTCGGCGAAACGGGAACCGGCAAGGAGCTCATCGCCACGCAGATTCACGAACAGAGCTCGAGGCACAGCCGCATGATGGTGCGCATCAACTGCGCGGCGATCCCGAGCACGCTCATCGAGAGCGAACTGTTCGGCCGCGAGAAGGGGGCCTTTACCGGCGCCCTGGCGAGGCAAATCGGCCGTTTCGAACTGGCCGATCAGTCGACGATCTTTCTCGACGAGATCGGCGACCTGCCCTTCGACGTTCAGGTCAAGCTGCTGCGCGTGCTCGAGGAGCGGCAGATTGAGCGGCTCGGAAGCCCGAGAGCCGTGAACGTCAACGTACGGGTCATCGCGGCGACCCACCGCAACCTCGAAAAGCGCATTGCCGATGATGCGTTCCGGCAGGACCTGTACTACCGTCTCAACGTCTTCCCGATTGACGTCCCGCCGCTGCGCGAGCGGATCGAAGACATTCCCATGCTCGTCTGGCGCTTCGTCGACGAGTTCTCGAAGTCGTTCGGCAAGCGCATCGACTCGATTTCGCGGGAGAACATGGAGACGTTGCAGCGCTATCCCTGGCCGGGGAACATCCGCGAGCTGCGCAATGTCGTGGAGCGCGCGATGATCGTAGCCGTCGGGCACAACCTGACCATCGCGATACCCGCCCAGCCACCGTCGTCACTCAGGCGCAGCGTCAAGCTCGTGGATGTTGAGAGGGAGCACGTCCTCAGCGTCGTCGAAGGGTGCGGCTGGCGTATCCGCGGCGTCGACGGCGCGGCCGAACGGCTTGGACTTCGGCCCACGACGCTCGAGACGCGAATGGCCAAGCTTGGGATCAAGCGCCCCGCGCAGGCGTGACCGCGCGGGCGACGAACCGAAGCCTGGCGACGACGGACGGCATCATGGCGTCTGGGCAGCAGGCTCCAGCCACCTACACCGCCGATGAAGCGCTGTTCCGTCTCATAGCCGGCAACGAGCGGTTCGTTCGCGGCGAAGCTCGATTTCCGACCGTTCAGAAAGAGATCCTGGCCGAGCTGGCCAAGGGCCAGAGTCCGTATGCCACGATCATCGGCTGCAGCGACTCCCGGGTACCGCCAGAGCTTGTCTTCGACGCAGGATTCGGCGAGCTCTTCATCGTGCGCGTGGCGGGCAACGTCATCTCGCCAGAAGTGATGGGGACGCTGCAGTACGCGGCCGTCCACCTGCATACGCCGCTCTTCGTTGTCCTCGGCCACGAGGGATGCGGGGCGGTGCAGGCAGCGCTGGCGAGAAAGGATCACAGCGCGCGCGAGCGCGAACGGATCGAGCTGCTGCTTGCCAGCATCCTCCCCGGCCTGGACAGCCTGGATGGCGACGTGTCCTCGCCGACGCGTCTCGCATCGGCGGTCGAGGCCAACGTGCGCTGGTCGATGCGGCAGCTCCGCGAGACACCCGAAGGGCAGGCGAGAATGGCCGAAGGCATACTCAAGCTCGTCGGCGCCGTCTACGACCTCGCGACCGGCCGCGTCCGGTTTCTCCCCGACTGACCTTCTCAGAAGGCCTTCAGTCCCTCCCCCTTGAAGATTCCCAGCGTCCGCTCGACGAGCTCTGTCGACGGCGGCGCTGTGTCTTCGAGCGCATAGGTCATCCCCAGCTTGTGCCACTTGTAGCGGCCCATCTGGTGAAACGGCAGCACGTCGACGCGTTGGACGTTGCCGAGGCCGGCGGCGAACTTCGCGGTCCTGGCGATGTCATCGGCATCGTCGGTCAAACCGGGCACGAGGACGTAGCGGACCCATATCGGCCGATTGCGAGCGGCGAGACGTCGCGCAAACTCCAGCGTTGGCTCGACGTCCATTCCGGTCAGGCGCTTGTGGCGGTCCGGATCGTGGGTTTTCATGTCGAGCATCACCAGATCGATCAGGCCGAGCTCGTCGTCGGTGAGCCGGGCCCCGTAGTAGCCGTTGGTGTCGAGCGTCGTGTGGATGCCCATGCCTTTCGCCGCGGTGAAGAGCTTCACCGCAAAGCGGTGCTGCATCAGCGGTTCGCCACCGCTGAGCGTGAAGCCGCCGCCCATGACCTTGAGTCCATGCCGGTACTTGCGAAGTTCCTCCGTTGCCTTGGCGACGGTGACCGGCATGCCATTGGTCATCGTCCAGGTATCGGGATTGTGGCAGTAAAGGCATCGCCACATGCATCCCGCCGTCCAGGCCACCACGCGCACGCCAGGGCCATCGACTGTTGAGCCGGTCGTGAACGAATGCAGGAACCCCATGTCGCCCGTAGCGAGCGCGGTCCGGACGTCGGACTCGGGCACGTACTTGCCCAGATCGACGCGCAGCTCGTACGGACTTGTCGCCTCGAGCCCCGGCTGTTCCGCCGCCTTTGGCTCAGTCATTACCGATCTCCGTGGAAAGTCCTGTTGATGACGTCGAGCTGCTGCTCGCGGGTGAGGCGGACGAAGTTGACCGCGTAGCCGGAGACGCGAATCGTCAGGCTCGGGTAGTTCTCCGGATGGTCCATCGCATCGAGGAGTGTTTCGCGGTTGAGCACGTTGACGTTCATGTGATAGCCGGTGCTGCCGAAGTACGCGTCGAGGATGGCCGTGAGATTCGTGATGCGATCCTCGGCCACGCGCCCAAGTCCGGTCGGTACGAGCGTGGCGGTCAACGAAATACCGTCCGCCGCGTCGCGGTACGGGATCTTCGCCACCGAGGCGGCCGCGGCGTGGATCCCATGGCTGTCCCGGCCGTGCATGGGGTTCGCGCCCGGCGCGAACGGCTCGCCGTGCCGGCGGCCGTCGGGCGTGTTCCCTGTGGCCTTGCCGTAGACCACGTTCGACGTGATCGTCAGGATCGACTGCGTGTGCAGGGCGTTGCGATAGGTCGGATGCTTGCGCAACTTGCTCATGAACGTGCTCACGAGCCAGACGGCAATCTGATCCACTCGATTGTCATTGTTGCCAAAGACTGGGAACGTGCCCTCGGTCTGGTAGTCGGTGATGAGGCCGGTCTCGTCGCGGACGACCCGCACCTTGGCGTACTTGATGGCGGACAGGCTGTCGGCAACGACCGACATGCCGGCCATGCCGAAGGCCATCGTGCGCACCGGCGCGTAGTCGTGCAGCGCCATCTCGACGCGCTCGTACGCGTACTTGTCGTGCATGTAGTGGATGACGTTCATGGCGTTGACGTACACGCCGGCGAGCCAGTCCATCATCGCCTCGAACTTCGTGACGACGTCGTCGAAGTCGAGGTAGTCGCCCTTGACCGGCTCGGACGTCGGGCCGATCTGGTCGCCAGTGATCTCGTCGCGGCCGCCGTTGATCGCGTAGAGGAAACACTTGGCGAGATTGGCGCGAGCGCCGAAGAACTGCATCTGCTTGCCGACGAGCATTGGCGACACGCAGCAGGCGATGGCGCCGTCGTCGCCCCAGGCGCTACGCATGATGTCGTCGCTCTCGAACTGCAGCGAGCTCGTGTCGATCGCCACCTTGGCGGCGAAGCGTCGGAAGCCGTCGGGGAGACGCGGTGAATACCAGATCGTCAGGTTGGGCTCCGGCGCCGGGCCGAGGTTATAGAGCGTATGCAGGATGCGGAAGCTCGTCTTCGTCGCCAGCGACCGACCATCGTCGCCCATACCGGCGATCGATTCAGTCACCCAGGTGGGATCGCCGGCGAAGAGGTCGTCGTATTCCGGCGTGCGCAGGAAGCGGACGATGCGGAGCTTGATGACGAAGTCGTCGATGATCTCCTGCGCCTGCGCCTCGGTGATCGCACCGGACGCAAGGTCGCGCTCGAAGTAGATGTCGAGGAACGTCGTCGTGCGGCCGAGCGACATCGCGGCCCCGTTCTGCTCTTTCACGCCCGCGAGGTAGCCGAAATAGAGCCATTGCACCGCTTCTCTGGCGGTACGCGCCGGACCGGAGATGTCGAAGCCATAGGCTGCCGCCATCTTCTGCAGTTCCTTGAGCGCGCGGATCTGCTCCGACAGCTCCTCGCGATCGCGGATGATGCCCTCGGTCGACGGTTCCGAATCGAGGCTGTTCTTCTCCTGCTGCTTGTGCTCGATGAGACGCGATACGCCGTAGAGTGCGACGCGGCGGTAGTCGCCGATGATCCGGCCGCGGCCGTAGGCGTCGGGCAAGCCGGTCAGCACGTGCGAGCTGCGGCAGCGCCTGATGTCGGCGGTATACGCGTCGAAGACGCCGTCGTTGTGGGTTTTGCGGTACTTGGTAAAGGCTTCGACGATGTGGGGATCGGGCTCGTAGCCGTAGGTCTTGAGCGCGGTGGCGACCATGCGGAAGCCACCGTTCGGCATGATCGCGCGCTTGAGCGGTGCATCGGTCTGGAGGCCGACGATGACCTCGTTGTCGCGGTCGATGTATCCGGGCGCGTGCGCAGTGATGGAGCTCGGAATCTGCGAGACATCGAGCACGCCTTTCTTGCGCTCCTCGACGAATAGATCCGTGAGCTTCTTCCAGATGCCCATCGTGCGCGCGGTCGCCGGGGCGAGGAACGTCTCGTCGCCGTCGTAGGGCGTGTAGTTCGTCTGGATGAAGGCGCGAACGTTGATCTCTCGTTGCCAGAGTCGCCCTTCGAAGCCCTGCCAGGGAGATGCCGCCTCGGCGTCTTGCGTCTCTCGAGTTGCGGTGGTAGCCATGAAACGCTCCTTATCGTCGGGTCAGTCCTGTGTTTGGTCAGACCGGGGTCAGACCAGGGTCAGACGCCGGATCCGACTCCCAATTTCAGCAACGTCCCCGTATGCCGGGCGATGACGAGCTCCTCGTTGGTTGGTATCACCCAGGCCGACACACGGCTGGATGGCCGGGAGATCCGTCGGCTTCGTGCCTGATTGGCGTCCGCATCGAGCTCGATGCCGAGCCACGCCGACGCTTCGCAGATCCGCTTGCGGATTTCGGCAGAGTTCTCGCCGATACCCGCGGTGAAGACGAGACCGTCGAGTCCGCCGAGGACGGCGGCAAGCGCGCCAATCTCCTTGGCAGCCCGGTAGACGAAATAGTCGACCGCCAGACGCGCCATCGGTTCGCTCCTGCCGAGCAGGTCTCGCATGTCGTTACTGATGCCCGAGATCCCGAGCAGTCCCGACTTCTTGTACAGCAGCGTCTCGACCTCTTTGGCGCTGAGCCCGAGGTTTTGAAAGAGATAGAGGACGACACCGGGATCGAGCGACCCGGGCCGTGTACCCATGCACAGGCCGTCGAGGGCCGTGAAGCCGAGCGTGCTGTCCACGCTCTTGCAGTTCTTCATCGCGCACATGCTGGCGCCGCTGCCGAGGTGCGCGACAATCACGCGGCCGCTGGCGATCTCCGGCGCTTCCTGCGGCAGCACCGAGGCGATGTACTCGTAGGACAGCCCGTGGAAGCCATAGCGCTGGACGCCCGCCGCGCAGATCTCGCGCGGCAGCGGCACGATCTCGGCGACCGCCGGCTGACCGCGAAAGAAACTCGTGTCGAAGCACGCCACCTGTGGCACGCCGGGAAGGCGCGCCGTGACGGCGTCAATCGCCGCGAGGTTGTGCGGCTGATGGAGGGGAGCCAGCGGTATCAGCTCGCGCAGCTCGTCGAGCACTTGCGGCGTGACGATCGTTGGCGTGGCAAACCGCGGGCCGCCGTGGACGACGCGGTGTCCGACGCCGACGACCCGGGCGCCGCCGTAGGTCGAGCGCAGCCAGTCGCCGAGCGCATCGAGCGCCGAGCGGCCATCGCGCACGACGGCGGCGTCAAGGCTGGTGTCGGCGAGTCTGGCGCCGGCGCCGTCCTTCGCGGAAAAGCGCGGCGAGGTGCCGATGCCTTCGATCTGCCCGCGCGATTCGAGGCGCCACTCACCATCCTCGGGCCGGCGATAGATGCAGAACTTCAGGCTCGACGAGCCAGCGTTGATTACGACTGTGTAGTCGTCCATTGCAACACTCCGATTCTGCGTTACACCGTGGCGGGCAACGCTCCCCGACGCGCATGTGCGGCCAACATGGCGACGGCGCAGCTTGCAATTCGCGATCGCACGCTGTCGGACCGGCTGGTCAGGATGATCGGCACGCGGGCGCCGAGCACCAACCCCGCGCTGTCGGCGTTGGCGAGGAACGACAGCTGCTTGGCCAGCATGTTCCCCGCCTCGAGATCAGGCACGAGCAGGATGTCGGGATCGCCCGCGACCTCGGAGACGATGCCCTTGATGCGCGCCGCGTCGCGGCTGATCGCGTTGTCGAAGGCCAGCGGGCCATCGAGCAGCCCGCCGGTGATCTGGCCACGGTCGGCCATCTTGCACAGCGCCGCCGCGTCGATCGTCGCCACCATCTTCGAATTGACCGTTTCCACGGCAGCGAGAATCGCGACCTTCGGCTTTTTCACGCCGAGCGTGATCGCAAGATCGATCGCGTTCTGGCAGATATGGAGTTTGTCTTCGAGCCCCGGCGCAATGTTGATCGCGGCATCGGTGACGATGAGGACCTTGTGATAGGTCGGCACGTCCATGATGAACACGTGGCTGATGCGGCGTCCGGTGCGCAGACCGGTCTCTCGGGCCACGACCGCGCTGAGGAGCTCGTCGGTGTGCAGGCTTCCCTTCATCAGGAGCTCGGCGTCGCCCTTGCGCACGAGCTCGACGGCCTTGGCCGCGGCCGCATGGCTGTGAGGGGCGTCCACGATCGCCGTGGTACCGAGCGCGATGCCGTGCTTCTGTGCGATCTCGTGGATCTTGGCCGCAGAGCCGACGAGAATCGGCGTGATGAGTCCTTTCGCGCCAGCCTCGATCGCGCCTGCGAGCGCGGACTCCTCACAGGGATGCGCGACGGCCGTCGGCACAGGCGGGAGGCTCCGGCATCTCTCCAGCAGCGCTTCGTACTTTCCGGTTCCGGTTGTGGAAGTCATGATTTTTCTTTCGTCGTTAGGAGGCCGCGCGGCGAGCCGCCGACCCCGTCTCGCAAAGGAAGAGCGAGAGAATGAGGGCGAGGACGACACCGTAGAGCGCCGGCTCGAATGCCGAGAGGAACGAGCAATGTCTGCGCCTTCTCTCACCACTTATCAACGTAAGCGTAAGTGGTTGAATTCGTTGACTTTCGAAGCCGGCGCACAGGTCGGTCTGAGTGTGTGGTCGCGCCGGGCGCTCCGGCGTACCGGAGGCGCTCCCGTATCCCGGAGGTGCTACTTCTCGGCCGCTTGCCAGGCGGCCAGGATGGCATCGACCGTCTGGCCCGTTTCGAGCGGTCCGTGCTCACGTTCGAACCCGATTCGCCTGAGGGCGTCACGGACTTCACCGTGCGCGTCGGCGACGCGGAACGCGATCGAACGGTCGCGAAAGCTTCTGTGGAGCTCGGCAAGGAGCTCGGCCCCGGCCAGATCGACATTCGGAACCGTACCGAGCGCAAACACGACCAGCCGGATCGGTTCGGTTCGCGCCTTGAGAATCTCGAACGCGCGTTCGCGGACGAACTCGACGTTGAAGTAGAGCAGCGCCGACTCGCAGCGGAGGACGAGCACCCCAGGGTGCGCCGCCGTGTCGGGATGGCGCGAACGATCGGCGAACAGGGTCGTACCCGGAACCCGCGCGAGCTCGATCACCCGCGGTCGTGAGGACTGGCGAAGGAGCAGCACGATCGAGATGGCGGCGCCGAGGAGGACCCCGTTGACCGGCCCGGACCCGAGAACGCCGAGCAGCGCCACGATCGACACGAAGAACTCCGAGCGGCTGAAGCGCCAGATGTGCTTGAGGGCCGCGATATCGACCAGGCTCATGACGGCGGCCAGCACAATCGCCGCGAGCACCGGCTGCGGCAGATTCCGCAGGAGGCCGGACGCGAACAGCACGACGATGAGCGTGAAGAGCGCCGCGACGAGTCCGGAGATGGGCGTGCGGGCGCCGGCGCTCTCGTTGACGAGTGACTGCGACATGCCGCCGCTGACCGGGAACCCGCGGCCGAGTCCCGACAACAGATTGCCGGCGCCAAGCGCCAGGAGCTCCTGATTGGCGTCGAAGCGGTTGCCGTGCTTCTGCGCGAACATGCGGCCGATGGCCGACGTCTCGACGGCGGCGAGCACGAAGCTGGCGAGCGCCAGTGGCAACAGTGCGTTCAACTCGAGCCGGCCGACGGACGGCAGCCCGAGCGACGGGAGCCCCTGCGGAACCTCACCGAGCAGCGTGACTCCCGCGGCCTCGAGGTTCAACAGACGCGCCGCGACGATGCTCGAGACGACGACCAGAAACGCGACCGGCCGGTTCTTCAGCCAGAGTTTGCCGGCGACGAGCGCGGCGAGCGCGGTGCCGCCGACGAGGAGAGACGTCTGATGCGTGTCACCCAGGTGGCTGATGAAGTGGGCCGAGCGCTCCCAGAAATCGCCATGCGATCCTTTGAACCCGAAGAGCTTGGGGAGTTGCGTGCTCGCCAGGTAGAGGGCGAGGCCAGCTTTGAAGCCCACGAGCACCGTCTCCGAGAAGAACCCGATCGCGTTCCCGGCGCGGACGAGCCAGGCGGCGAAGGCGATGGCCGCCACCATGAGTGCCACGCACGCCGAGAACGCGGCATGGCGCGCGGGGTCGCCACCGCTCAGCTCACCGACAGACGCGCCGATGAGGAGCGACAACGCCGACGTGACGGTGATGACCGTGTGGCGCGAGCTGCAGAACAGCCAGAAGGCGAGGCCGGCAAAGAGACACGCGTAGAGTCCCGCTTCTGGCGCCAGGCCCGCAAGCGACGCGTCGCCGATTCCCGCCGGCAGCAGGTAGGCCGCGAGCGTCAGGCCCGCGACGAGGTCCGGGCGGAGCCACGAGATGTCGTAGTGTGGCAGCCACCGGCGGACGGCAAACGCGCCCGCCACCTACCGCGGCACGATCGTGAGGAATTCCAGCGGATCGCTGCCGGCGTTGCTCAGGCGGTGCAGCGTATTGGCGGGAATCACGTCCACGTCGCCGCGACGCACGCGCGACGCGCCCCACAGATCGGCGCCTGGCCACGTGTAGCCGCCACGCAGATACACCACGATGACGTCTTCAGGATGCAGGTGCAGCGGTGCGCCGTATGCGGTCGGCCCGTAGCGTTGCCTGGTGACGAGCACGCGCGGGTTGTCGATCACCGTCGAGACGTCGACGCCGTACTGCTTATCGAGCGCTTCGGGGGGTGTGCCGGCGCTCGAGCCGCGGGGCACATCCTTGAACTCGATGGCGATCGCGTCGAGCCGCACCGGCCCGCGGTTTTGCATGGCCCCGGCGTCGGCACTCTGCCAGACGGCCTCGGCAGGCATCCGGCCGTCGGCATCGGCGGTGAGGTAGACGAGCACCCGATTGGCCGGCGCCGGCAACGTGGCGCCCGGCGCCACGGACAGCTGTGTGATTCGGACCCGGTTGTTCTCGAACGGCAGCTGCAGGCCGCCCGCGGAGGAAACGCCGTATTGCGCCCGTACCGGTGCGATGAGAAGCGCCGCGACTCCTGCGGCGGTGACGAGCATCGGGATACGCGATGTCATGGTACCTCCTGCGCGGAATGCGTCACCGGCTACGTTCGGCGACGTCGTTTCACGTGAAGCATGGCGAGCGAGCGCGCGAGCGACGCGTTGACCGACGCGACCTCTTCGTCCGAGATCTTCTCGCTGAGCCGGGCGGCGGCCCGCTCGCGCGCTTCCTCGACCTTCGCCTCGTCAATCCTGTCCGCCGGAATCGCCATGTCCGTCACGATCGCGACGTGGGTGTCGGCCACTTCGACGAGGCCTTCACCGACGGCGAGATACCGATCCTGACCGTCTTTCGTGACGATGACCTCGCCCGGCACGAGCTGCGTGATGAGTCGAAGGTGATGAGGGTAAACGCCCATCTGCCCCTCGATCGCCGGCAGCGTGACCATGTGCACGTCCTCGGAAAACACCGTGGCCTGGGGCGTGATGATTTCGAGTTTGAGGGTGTCGGGCATAAACAGCTTCCAGCTTCCAGTTTCCAGTTTCCAGTTTCCAGTTTCCGGCTTCCAGCTTTCGTCTTCGAGAATCGACCGTCGGCTGGAAGCTATTGAGCTATCTCTTCGATTCCACCCTTCATGTAGAAGTTGCCCTCTGGCACGCTGTCGTGCTTGCCCTCGAGGATCTCCTTGAAGCCGCGGACGGTGTCCACAACGGGGACCTGACGGCCTTCGCGGCCGGTGAAGACCTGGGCCGAGCTGAACGGCTGGCTCAGGAAGCGCTGAATCTTCCGCGCGCGGTAGACCGTCAGCTTGTCCTCCGGCGACAGTTCGTCCATGCCGAGAATCGCGATGATGTCCTGCAGGTCCTTGAAGCGCTGCAGCACGCGCTGTACGCGGCGCGCGACATCGTAGTGCTCCTTGCCGACGATCTCCGGCGCGAGCGCCCGCGACGTCGACGCCAGCGGATCGACCGCCGGATAGATACCCAGCTCGGCGATCGAGCGCTCGAGCACGATGGTCGCGTCGAGGTGAGCGAACGTCGTTGCCGGCGCGGGATCGGTCAAGTCGTCGGCGGGGACGTAGACGGCCTGGAAGGACGTGATCGAGCCCTTCTTGGTCGAGGTGATGCGTTCCTGCAGGACGCCCATTTCGGCGGCGAGCGTCGGCTGGTAGCCGACCGCGCTCGCGGTGCGGCCGAGAAGCGCCGAGACTTCCGACCCCGCCTGCGAGAAGCGGAAGATGTTGTCGACGAAGAGCAGGACATCCTGTCCGCGCTCGTCGCGAAAATACTCTGTGATCGCGAGGCCGCTCAACGCGACGCGCAGGCGGGCTCCCGGCGGCTCGTTCATCTGCCCGTAGACGAGCGCGATCTTGGAGGCCCCCAGATCCTTCTGGTTGATGACCCCGGCCTGCGACATCTCCTGGTAGAGGTCGTTGCCCTCGCGCGTGCGCTCGCCGACGCCCGCGAACACCGAAACGCCGCCGTGGAGCTTGGCGATGTTGTTGATGAGCTCCATGATGACCACCGTCTTGCCGACGCCGGCGCCGCCGAACGCTCCAACCTTGCCGCCCTTGAGGAAGGGGCATACCAGATCGATGACCTTGATGCCGGTGGAGAGGACCTGCGGCGACGTCGACTGATCGACGAGCGCCGGCGGCGGACGATGGATCGGGTAGCGCTTTTCGGCCTTGACTGGACCTCGCTCGTCGATTGGCTCGCCTGTGACGTCGAAGACGCGACCCATCACGCCATCGCCCACCGGCACCGTGATCGGCCCGCCGGTGTCGACGACGTCCAAGCCGCGTCTGATCCCCTCGGTACCAGCCATCGAGATCGTGCGTACCCATCGGTCACCGAGGTGCTGCTGAACCTCGAGCGTGAGCGAGACCGGCGCGTTCTCCACTTTGTAGTCGACCTTGAGCGCGTTGTAGATCGGCGGCAGCGCCGCCGGAAACTCGACGTCGACCACCGGTCCGACGACTTGAACGACTTTGCCTATGTTCATGGTCTTTAGCTTTCAGCTTTCAGCTCTCAGCTTTCAGTTCTTCTTTGTGATTTTTACTTCAGCTGACAGCTGAGAGCTGAGAGCTATCGTGTTCATCCCGCCTGGCCGCCGGCAATCTCGAGCAGTTCCTTGGTGATGTTGCCCTGCCGCAGCTTGTTGTATTCGAGCGTCAGCTCCTTGATCAGCGCTTCAGCGCTGTCGGTGGCGCTTTTCATCGACACCATCCGCGCGCTCTGCTCGCTGGCCTTTGCGCTCAGGAGTACGTAATACAGGTAGATATTCAGGTACTGGCCCAGCAAGTAGCCCAGGACGTGCTCCGCGGTCGGCTCGAAGACGGTCTCCGTCGTGTCCGCAAGCAATGTCTCTTCGGCTTCGGCGCCGACGACCTGCAACCCCTTGATCTCGCCGACTGGCAGGTATTCCATCGTGACCGGTACCTGCGTCAGCGTGTTGACGAAGCGCGTCGTCACGATCACGACCTGGTCCACCTCTCCGCGCAGGAAGAGGTCGCGCGCGAAGGCGGCGATCGCCCGCGCCTCGGCGTACGTCGGCGAGTCGCCGTACGCGAACTCGGCGGCGAGCTTGCGCCCGCTGCGGCTGACAAACTGCGCGGCCTTCCGCCCGGCGGTGATGAAGACCGTCGATTCGACTGGGTATTGCGAAGCGAGGCGGAACGCGTTGGTGTTGAGCGCCCCGCACAGCCCTTTGTCCCCGGCGATCACGACGACGGCGCGGCGCCGAACCTCCCGGACCTCGAGCAGCGGGTGCTGGAAGTCGACCGTCCTCGTCGTCGCGCTCCGCTGCATGCGATAGAGCCTCCGCGCGAAGGGCGCGGACGAGGTCGCCGCATCCTGCGCCTTGCGCATCTTTGACGCCGCCACCATCTGCATGGCTTTAGTGATCTGCGCGGTGCCGCTGATCGACTTGATGCGCCGTCGGAGCTCGCGGGGGGAGGCCATATCTTTAGCTCTCAGCTCTCAGCTCTCAGCTCTCAGCTTTCAGCTTTCAGTTCCCAATTCCACCAACTCGTCAGGCGCCCTGCCGCTGAATAGCTGACAGCTGATGGCTGAGAGCTACTTCTTCCACGTCTGCTTGAACTGGTCGGCGGCGGCCTTCACCTCGCGGGTGAGCTCGTCGCTCAACGCCTTCTCCTTGCCGATCTTTGCCAGGAGCGCGACCTTCTGTGTCGTGAGGAAATCGGTCCACGCCGCCTGGAACTCTTTGATCCGCTCGACCGGCACGTCGTCCATATAGCCGTTCTGCACCGCCCAGATCACGCCCACCTGCACTTCGACGGGAATCGGGCTGTACTGCGGCTGCTTGAAGAGCTCGACGATGCGCTTGCCGCGGTCGATCTTGCCCTGCGTGGTGGCGTCGAGCTCGGAGCCGAACTGCGCGAAGGCCGCGAGCTCGCGGAACTGCGCGAGGTCGCCCTTGAGCTGTCCCGCGACCTGCTTCATCGCCTTCAATTGCGCCGCGGACCCCACGCGTGAGACCGAGATGCCGACCGAGATCGCCGGCCGGACCCCCTGATAGAAGAGGTCGGTCTCGAGAAAGATCTGGCCGTCGGTGATCGAGATGACGTTTGTCGGGATGTACGCCGACACGTCGCCGGCTTGCGTTTCGATGATCGGAAGCGCGGTCAGCGAGCCGTTGCCGTACTGCTCGCCCACGCGCGCGGCGCGCTCGAGCAACCGGCTATGGAGATAGAAGACGTCGCCAGGATAGGCCTCGCGCCCGGACGGGCGCTTGAGCACCAGCGAGACCTGGCGGTAGGCCACGGCGTGCTTCGAGAGGTCGTCGTAGACGATGAGCGCGTCCATGCCGTTGTCCATGAACCACTCGCCAATCGCCGCGCCCGCAAACGGCGCGAGGTACTGACTCGTCGCCGAATCCGAGGCGCCGGCGGCGACGATGATGCTGTAGGGCATCGCGCCGGCCTCTTCGAGCACCGAGACGATCCGCGCGACCGTCGACTGCTTCTGGCCGATGGCGACGTAGATGCTGTAGAGCGGGCGGTAGCTCGCGTCTCCGGCCGCCTCGGCCGCCTGGTTGAGGCGAGCCTGGCTGATCATCGTGTCGAGGCAGATGGTCGTCTTGCCGGTCGAACGGTCGCCGATGATGAGCTCCCGCTGCCCGCGGCCGATCGGAATCATCGCGTCGATCGGCATGATGCCGGTCTGCACCGGCTGGCCGACGGACTTGCGGCGAATGATGCCGGGCGCGATCTTCTCGACCGGATAGGCGACGTCGCTCGGAATCGGCCCCTTGCCGTCGAGCGGTTCACCGAGGGTATTGACGACGCGGCCGAGGAGCCCCTTGCCTACCGGCACCTGCAGCAGCTTGCCGGTCGCCTTGACCTCGCCGCCTTCTTCGAGCTTCGTGTAGTCGCCGAGGATGATGACGCCGACCTCGGTTTCGTCGAGGTTCAAGGCCAGCCCGGTGATGCCCTGCCCGAAGTCGAGCATCTCGTTCAGCATCACGTCGCCAAGCCCTTCGACTTTGGCCACGCCGTCGCCAATTTCGCGGATGACGCCGACCGTCTGCTTTGCCGCCGCTGCCTTGGCGCCGGCGATGTGCGCTTCTATTTCCTGGACCAGGTCGGCCATGATGTTCCTACCTCACTCTGACAGGCCGGCGTCGATCGACGCGAGCCTGGCGCGGACGCTGCCGTCATAGACGTCGCTGCCCACGCGAATCCGCATGCCGGCGATGAGCGCCGGGTTCTCCTCGAAGGACGTGTCCAGCCCGGTTCCGTACATCCGCGCCAGGTTGGTCGTGACGTCCTTCCGCAGGTCGTCGGCGAGCGGCGTCGCGCTTTCGACGACGGCCTTATGCCGATCGCGCTCCAGCCGGACCATGCGCCGAAAATCCGAGAGCACGGCGAGCGCGCCGCGCCGGCCCGACGCGGCGACGCGCGCGGCCACTTGTCGTACGCGTCCGGCATCGAGCGCGCCGCCGACAACACAGAGGCGAAACAGGTGTCGCGCAGTTCGTCTGGCGCGTCGCGTGACCTTCATCACTCACCTCAGCTGCCGGGCGGTTTCCTCCGCCAGCCGGCGATGGTCGTCGGGCGTCAGTACTTTTCCCGTGACCGCCGCCGTCGTCTGCACGACGAGGCGCCCGATTTCGCGCCGGAGCTCGCCGAGCATGCGCGCCCGGTCGCGCTCGGTTGCCTCGCGCGCCCTGACGAGCACCTGCTCAGCGGCGGCAATGGCCTTCCGCGTCTCTTCAGCCTGGACGCGCGCCGCCGCGGCGCGCGCTTCCTCGATCAGTGCTTTGCCGTCCTCGCCCGCCCTCGTCAGGATGGCGTGGCGCTCGGCCTCGATCCGCGCCAGTTCGGCCTTGATCTTCTCGGCGTTAGCCAGGCCATCGGCGATTTGCGTTCGCCGTGCCGCGAGGATCTTGAGGATCGGCGTGTAGGCCAGCGAGTAGAGCACGGCACAGACGATGCCGAAGCTGACGATCTGCGATAGAAGGTGCGGCCAGTCGACCCCGAAGGTCCGGGCGATCTCCTCGACCTGGCCACCGCCTTGCGTCGCGGTTTGCAGTGCTAGGGCAAGCATGTTCGTACACTCGTCTCAATACCGACAGGTCCCGTGACGCCGCTCTGGCGTCACTGTGCTCAGCGCACCAGGAACAGCGCGTAGAACACGATCGCTTCGGCGAAGGCGATCGCGAGGATCGACTGCACCATGATCTTCGTGGACGCCCCAGGATTCCGGCCGACGGCGACCGATGCACCCTGCCCGATCAATCCAACCCCGATCGCCGCGCCCAGTGCCGCCAGGCCGACGTGCAAGCTTCCGGTCATCGTTTTTTCCTTTCTGCGTCTGTCCGACTCTTCCGCCTGAAGGCGGAAGCTCCCTAGTGTTCCGTCTTCAGGCAGTAGATCCATGCGCCGCCGCCGGTTCCTCATGGTGCTGACAAATGAGCAGCGTGAAGACGGCGGTCAACAGCATGAAGACCATCGCCTGGACGATCCCGACCAGCAGCTCCATGAAGTAGAACGGGATCGGCAGCAGCCATCCGAGCCCCGGCACGATCGTCGCCATGGCCTCGAGCATGTTCTCGCCCGCGAAGACGTTGCCGTAAAGCCGGAAGCTGAGCGAAACCGGCCGGAAGAGAATCGACACGATCTCCAGCAGTCCGGCGGCGAGAAACACGACGATCATCAGCAGCTTCATCACGCCCGTCGTCTCGCCCTTGGGCGCGAAGAGCTCGGTGACGATGCCGCGCACGCCGACTTCCTGCAGTGCCCAGACGATCCAGCACGCGAAGAAGACGAGCGCCATCGCCAGCGTCAGGTTGAGATCGGCGTTGGCCCCGCGGAAGAGCGGCTGATCGATTCTGAAGCCTTCCGCGGTCTGGTGGCCCCAGCCGATGGTGCCGACGCCAGGAACCAGCCCGACCCAGTTCGCCGCGAGGATGAAGATGAAGATCGTGCCGAAGAACCAGAACGTCCGCTCGACGAGATGCGCGCCGATGATGCTTTCGAGCAGATTGTAGAGGCTCTCGATCAGCCACTCGAGAAAGTTCTGCGCGCCGCCGGGAACCTGCGTCATCCGGCGCGTGGCGATCTGGGCAAAGACGATGAGGCCGATGGCGACGATCCACGTGACGACCATCGAGTTCGAGATCGGAAAACCGAAGGGCCGGGCGATCTCGACGGCACTCTGCGGAAGACCGTGCTCCGCGGGTTGGGTCAGCGCGAACAAGACCGCGTCGAAGGCGCTCATGCCAGCGATGCGCGTGAGCACGGCGCATGCCATGCCCAGCGCCGGGCGTCCGTCCGCCGGAATGGTGCGCTGCGACTCGCCGGGTCGCGCGGTCGCCGATGCGATTCGTGTTAACCTCCTCCGGCATTCCGGATGCTCTCCGCGATGCCGGAGGAGCCGGCCGCCTGGCGTCCGGAGCGGTAGCACATCCGCCGCCTGCTGCCGCGTATTTGGCGGCAGTCACGTATCGCCAGCCGCTGGTACGTCTGCTGCAAAACGTGAATCCGCCGGCCATCTGCGGCCGAAAAGGGGTGTCGTGATGCTTCGACTGACGGGACGAATCTCTGGACTTGCGCTTGCGGTCGCGTTGACCGCCGCCGTGCCGGCGCGCGCGCAATCCGAAACCTATACCGCGACGGCGTCGATCAAGACCGCCGGCGGCGCCGCGGCAACGGCGCCGATGACGATCGTCGTCGATCGAAAGATGCCGCAGGCCGAGGCCGACAAGTTCCTGGCCGCGTTCAAGAGCGGCGGCCCAGCCGCGCTGCGCAAGGCACTTGCCGGCGTGGCGCCGACCGGGACCGTGCGCGTCGCCGGCGGAGCCCCGACGCCGACGCGGCTGACACTCGAGCGGGTCACCGACAAGGGCCGGCTCCTGACGATCGTCACCGACCAGCCCGTCTTGCAGCTCGGCGCCGGCGTCGTCGATGCGAAGCCCAAGGAAGGGTACGACTTCGCCATCATCGATCTGGAGGTCGACGCGGCTGGCGCTGGCTCGGGCACGTTCGCGCCCGCAGCGAAGGTAACGGTGAAGCAGGGCGTGTTCGTGATCGAGGACTATAGCGGCGAGGTCCTGAAGCTGAGCGGTGTGAGCCGGAAGTGACGGCGCCGGGGCCACTCCTTGGCGACCGATTTTGTTGACGAGCGTTCTGTCCAGTCGGCCATCGAGGCGCCGCCGACCGGAAGTCTGACTGTCGACCTGCGGCGGCACGACCTCGAGGTCGTGGACACTCGGCCAAGGACCGAGGCGCGGTCGATCGTCGGAAAGACCGGCGTCGTTGGCCAGAGCGCCGCAGTCCGCCGCGTGCTCGAGCAGATCCACCGGGTTGCGCCAACCGACTCGACGGTGCTGCTGCTCGGAGAGACCGGCACCGGGAAAGAGCTGTTCGCAACGCAGATTCACGAGCTCGGCTCGCGACGGGATCGGGCCATGCTCCGCGTCAACTGCGCGGCGATTCCCCTGACGCTCATCGAGAGCGAGCTGTTCGGTTGGGAAAAAGGAGCGTTCACGGGCGCCCTCTCCAGTCAGATCGGGCGCTTCGAGCTGGCAAACGATTCGACGATCTTTCTCGACGAGATCGGTGACTTGCCGCCGGACGTCCAGGTCAAGCTGCTGCGCGTGCTCGAAGACGGCCACATCGAGCGGCTCGGTAGCCCTCAGCCTCTCAAGGTCGACTGCCGGATTATCGCGGCTACCCACCGCAATCTCGAGAAACTCGTCGCCGACGGCGCGTTCCGCGAGGATCTCTACTACCGCTTGAACGTCTTTCCGATTCGCGTGCCGCCGCTGCGCGAGCGCCTGGAGGACCTCCCGCTGCTGGCCTGGCGATTCATAGACGAGTTCTCGCGGGCGTTCGGCAAGCGGGTCGAATCGGTTACGCCTGAGAGCCTGGCGGCGTTGGGACGGCATTCGTGGCCGGGCAACATCCGGGAGCTTCGCAACGTGATCGAGCGCGCGATGATCACCGCGACCGGAGGATCTCTGACGATCGCCCTTCCTTCAAAACCCCGGAAGGCCACCACCCAGAGCTCACGACTCGTCGACGTCGAGCGGGAGCACATTCGCAGCGTCCTCGACAGCACGTCGTGGCGGATTCGAGGCAGCGGCGGCGCCGCCGAGCAACTCGGCCTGAAGCCGACGACGCTCGAAACGCGGATGCAAAAACTCGGTCTCAGGCGGCCTGTACCGCGGTTTGCGTGATCGCCGGCATGGTCGTCGGCACGCTCCCGTTGGACGTCCCCTCCGATATCCCGGGGAGTCTCTCCGGTACCGTGGGGGTAGGGGGCAACCCCCCATCGCGCCTTGGGCCGCCCTTCTGTCGCAAACCGCTCATTACACGCCGGTAAGGCAGATTCGCGACCTTCGCGAGCCGATGGAACGCGGAGTGCTACGGCAGTGTGAATGGTACGGCTCACCGTGACGCTCAGGCCATCGGTTGGGCGCGTTGTAGACCTGATCGAAGCATTCCGGTTTCTCATCGTGAGCACCAGGCTCGAGCCGGGCTGCCTCGGGTGCTCAGTGTGGACCGAGCCGGACTCCAGCGTGCACTACGTCGAAGAGTGGTCGACCGAGGGCGATATCCGTCGCCGAGTGGGATCCGATCGCTTCACCCTGGTGCTGTCTCTGCTTGAGTCGGTCCGGGAGGCGCCGCATGTGCAGTTCGACTTCGTTTCCACCACGCGCGGCCTCGATTACGTGGCCGAAGTCCGGCAGCATCATAGCTCGACCTGAGGACGACACAGGCCACCCATACGACCCGGGACAAAGGAC
Source organism: uncultured Acidobacteriota bacterium (assembly GCA_963839705.1). GTDB lineage: Bacteria > Acidobacteriota > Vicinamibacteria > Vicinamibacterales > 2-12-FULL-66-21 > DATBJJ01. The sequence continues at coordinate 598,539 of CAWIWL010000012.1, read as the reverse complement.
AAGGCGATGAAACGAGAGAAGTACGAGGAGGCCCTCCGGAAGCTGCAGGTCCGGCTGTGCCATCTCCAGGACTGGGTCAAGGAAAAAGGCCTCCGCGTCGTCATCGTGTTCGAGGGCCGCGACGGCGCCGGCAAGGGCGGCACGATTCGCGCGCTGACCGAGCGCCTGAGCCCGCGGATTTTCCGGGTAGTCGCCTTGCCCGCGCCGTCGGATCGCGAAAAGTCGCAGGTCTACATACAGCGATACCTGCAGCATTTCCCCGCGGCCGGAGAAGTCGTGATCTTCGACCGGAGCTGGTACAACCGTGCCGGCGTCGAGCACGTCATGGGCTTCTGCTCGAAAGCGGAGCACGACCGGTTCCTGGAGCTCTGCCCGCAGATCGAGAAGTTCATGGTCGAGGGTGGCGTCATCCTGATCAAGCTCTGGCTCGAGGTCGGCAACGATCAGCAGAAGGAGCGCTTCGAGGCGCGCATCAAGGATCCCGTGCGCCAATGGAAGCTCAGCCCGATGGATCTGCCGTCCCGCACCCGCTGGTACGACTACTCGCGGGCCCGCGACCAGATGCTGGCGAAGACCGATACCCGGATCTCGCCGTGGTACCTCGTGCGATCCGACGACAAGCGTACGGCGCGTTTGAACACCATCGAGCACATCCTGTCGCTCATTCCGTACAAGAAGGTGAAGCGCAAGAAGATCAAGCTGCCCAACCGGTCGAACAAGGGTGCTTACAACGACGAGAAGACGATCGCGCGCCGCCGGTGGGTGCGCGAGCGGTACTGAGGTTGGGCCCCAGCCGACAGTACACATCAACTCCACCGCGAGCCGACCGATGAAGAGCCTCTTTGCTGCAAGCCTCGCCGTCAGCGCTCTGATAGCAACCGGGGCGTCAGTCTCCGGAGTCGTGTCGCCGTCATCGTTCGAGTGGACGGGACAGCAGCCCGCGACGGCGGCGTCCGCGAAGCCCGTGGCGAAGCCTGACGAGCTCGATCGGATGCTCGCACCCATCGCTCTCTATCCCGATGCCCTTCTCGCGCAGATGCTGTTGTGCGCCGCCAAGCCGGCCAAGGTTGCGGCGCTCAACGAGTGGATGGCCGCGAATCCGACGCTCAAAGGCAGCGATCTTCAGGATGCGGCCACCAAGTCCGGGTTCGACCAGAGCTTTGCCGCGCTGGTAGTGTTCCCGGACGTTGTCGCCGCCATGGCGTCGCAGATCGAGTGGACCACGCGTCTGGGTGAGGCGTTCGCGGCCGACCGCTCGTCGGTCTTTGCGAGTATCCAGCGGCTGCGCAAGAAGGCGAGCCAGGCGGGGAAGTTGAAAAGCACGCCGCAACAGGATGTCGAAACCAAGACGACGTCGAGCGGCGAGCAGGTGATCGTCATCGAACCGGCGAACCCGCAAATCGTCTACGTGCCGCAGTACAACGCGCAGACCGTCTACACAACATCGACCGTCGTCGTGCAGCAGGAAGACAATACCGCCGAGGCTGTGGCGGCCGGCCTGATCGGGTTTACCGCCGGCATCGCCCTCGGCGCCGCCATCGACAACGACTACTACTACGGTCCGTACGGGTGGCACGGCGGCGGCTACATGTACAACGACGCGTGGGACGACTACTACGACGCCCGCGAGGACGCCCGCGACGACTGGCAGGACAACCGCGAAGACATGCTCGACGAGCGGGGCGACCGCCGCGAAGACATTGCTGATGAGCGCGGCGATCGCGCGTCCACTACCCAGCAACAGCGCACCGAACGTCAGCAGAACGCGCAGCAGCAGCGGACCGAGCGGCAGGCCAGTCCCGAGGCGCAGGCGCAGCGCGAGCAGCGCCGGACGGATGCCGGCACGACGGCGTCCGGGGCTCGCAGCACCAGCGGTGCGAGCCTCGAGTCGCGCGGATACAACAGCGGCGACAAGTCCACGCGCCAGCGGAGCGGCGGCAGCTCTGACGCGTTTTCCGGCTACTCGAGCGGTAAATCCGAGCGGGCGGCGAGCTCGCGCGGTAAAAGCAGCCGCAGCAGCTCGCGTAGCGGCGGGAGGCGCCGGTGAGATCCCCAACCGCGACTCGCGCCCGGGCTGCTATCGTTCTCCTCTGCGCGGCCGCTGTCTCGGCGACGCTCGCCTGCCGGCCGGCGTCACCTGCACAGCGAACGTTTGCATCGCCGGAGGACGCCGCGAAAGCGCTCATCGACGTCGCGAAAAGAGGGAAGCTCGACGAGCTCATGACGCTTCTTGGCCCGGACGCACAGCCCCTGGTCGATACGTCCGATCCCAAGACCGCGCGTCAGCACCGGGAAGTGTTCGTAGTTGCGGCCGCCGAGGGATGGCGGCTCGCCGACAACGGTCCGGGCCGGACGCTCGTCGTCGGACACGAATCGTGGCCATTTCCTTTTCCGCTCGTGCAAGCCGGGAACCAGTGGCGATTCGACACCGCGGCGGGCGTCGAGGAAGTCCTGGATCGGCGCATCGGGCGCAACGAGCTCGCGGCTATCCGTGCGTGCCGCGCCTACGTCCTCGCACAAAAGCTCTACGCGAGTCGAGGGCACGATGGGAAGCCTGCGGGCGTTTACGCGACTGTGCTTCGCAGCGATCCAGGACGGCACAACGGCCTCTATTGGCCTGCCGTCCGCGGCGAGAAACGCAGCCCGCTTGGAGACCTGATCGCAAACGCCACCGACGAAGGGAAGTCGCCGTTTCACGGCTACCGCTTCAAGATTCTGGCGCCGCGGGAGCCGAACGGTTTCGCGCTTGTCGCCTGGCCCGCGACGTACGACGGCACAGGCGTCATGACCCTTTTCGTCAGTCAGGACGGTATCGTCCGAGAAAAGGATTTGGGGGCGGACACGGCCCGCATAGCCAGCGGCATGACTGCCAACAACGTGGATGACACGTGGGCCGCGGTGCAGTGAAGCGCGTCGCGCTGCCGCTTCCGAGGTCTGAGCGGCGATGAGCGTTGCAGCCGAGGAGCGCGAGCGCATCCTCGATCCGATCACCCGCATGTCGGAGGTGCTCTTCGGGCTGATCATGGCCCTGACGTTCACGACGACGCTCGAACTGACGGCGGGCCGCGACGACGTCAGAACGCTGCTGGTGGGAGTGACTGGCTGCAACATCGCGTGGGGGTTGGTCGATGCGGTGATGTTTCTCATCGCGTCGATGACCGGGCGCGGCCGTGGATTCCTGACCATTCGTGCCGTGCGCGCCGCGGCGCGGCCCGAGGACGCGCATCGCGCCATCGCTGCCGCCCTGCCGCCGGCCTTGTCCGCAGTCCTCACGCGCGACGACTTCGATCGCGTGCGACAGCGGCTGGTGGCCATGCCGGACATCAGCCCGCCGAGACCGACACGTGACGACTGGCTCGGCGCGCTCGGGGTATTCCTGCTCGTCTTCCTGTCCACGTGCCCTGTCGTCGTGCCGTTCCTGTTTTTTACCGATGTGCGACTGGCAGTTCGGCTGTCGAACCTGGTGGCGATCGTGATGATGTTCGGCGTCGGCTATACGCTGGCGAGGCACGCCGGCTTCAGCCCGTGGTGGACCGGGCTGGGCTTCGTCGCTCTGGGCGTCCTGCTCGTCGCGATCACGATCGCGCTGGGCGGGTAGCGCCGCTTCTCCTGCATCGGGCACGGACGCCAAAACCTCACTGACCACCCTCACGCTGCTCGCTGCTCGCGGTTGCTAGTTCGCACCCCGATCTTCGACCCAGCAACAGCCAGCCGCCAGCCGCGATCACTGACCTCCCCACGCGCTCTCGTTCCGTGGTGTCGTGACACACGGCCGACGGCTCATCACGATGAGCTCGAAGATCACAAAGATCGCGAAGGGAAACGTCTACTGACGCGAACGACTCGCGGCCCACGTGTCGTGACGCGCCCGCAGGATGTCGATCGCCTCATCGCCATTTGATACGCAGAGAGGGATCGTCGTGTCCGCCTCTCCAACGAGTGGTGGATCCTCCAACAGCATTGAACGCCGCACCCATTCGATGAGTCCCGGCCACATCTTGCCGACGAGTATGAGCGGCGTGTCGTGCAGGTGCTTCACCTGCAGCAGTTGCCACACCATCATCGTTTCGAGCACCGTCCCGATGCCGCCTGGCGCGACGACGAAGGCGTCCGAGGTCAGCACGAACTGATGCAGCCGGGTGAAGAACGTTCGATGCTCGAACGCCTGGTTCACGAACGCATTCACTTCCTGCTCGAAAGGCAGTTCGACGCGGATGCCGACCGACTGCGCGCGTCCCGGCCACGCCGCGGCGCCCTCGTTGGCCGCCTGCATCAGCCCGGGACCGCCGCCGGTGATGATGTCGCAGCCCATCCCGGCGAGGGCCGCGGCCACACGCTTGGTTTCCTCGTAAGCGAACGTCCGTGGTTGCACCCGCGCCGAGCCGAAGATGGTCACGCGATACCGCTCGCGTCGCGATGGTGTCAGCCGCGTCAGGCTGTTGACGACATCCCAGAGGCCAAGGATCGCGCCCGAGACGGCCTCGGTCACGGCCGCTTCGTCGGCAAGGCTGATGGCGTCGCTACGTCCGCCCGATGAGTCCCTTGTGTTCATGCGACCGTTCCTGTCTAGAAGCTGTAGCCCACATACACCATGCCGTAAACGAAGTTCTTCGTGCGCCCCGTCGCCTGCTGGACTGCCTTGCCGGGATCGGCATAGGCGCCAAGCAAACTGATGGTGAACGTGGAGTTCACGTCCCAGTCGACGTAGGCGTCGATTTCCGAAGCGACGTCAGTGGCTGTCACCTGCGGTCCCACGGACTCCGGTCGGTCGAGGCCGAACTTGTAAAATATCAGGCCGCCGCCGACGGCGTCGTTCGGCGTCACGTGCGCGCGAACTTGGTGTGACCTCAGGTTGGAGTTGGACAGGAAGTATTCGCCGGCGATTTCGCCCTGCCACCACGTGCCCCAGTCGTAGAAGCCGAGGAACAACGGATCGAAGGCTTCATTGGCTGCCGATGCCGGATCGTCCCCCTGGAAGAAGGCGTAGCGATAGGAGAGCTTCGGCTTCCAGCTGACCTCGCTCAACTCATAGGCGCCCTGGAGCGTCCACGCGTTGGAGTTGAGAGCCTCGCCGTTTCGCTCGGAGGCATATTCGAATTCGAACGACAGGTCAGGCGCCTTCGTGATTGGCGCCGTATACGCCCGAAGGTTGAAGACGTTCAGACCGTCGCGTTCGGGCGCGATCGCGGCGTTGGCGAACCATTTCATGTAGGTCGCGCCAACCGTCGTACTTTCGCCGGCGCTGTACTCGTAGTTGGTTCCCCAGAGCCGGCTGCCGCTATCGCTCTCTTTCAGTTCGTCCTTGTCGAGATAGAAGAGTTCAATCGTGTGCGAACCGGGCTTCAGACGGCCGATGGCGGCGAACTCGAAGGCCTTGCGCGCGTTGGTCCAGTAGCCGCCCCGGCTACCGCCCTCCGACGCGCCATCGAACAACAGAAATCCGTGGCCGAGCCGGTACTGCGCGCGGCCGATGGTGAAGTCCAGGGCGTTCTCGCCGATCGTCAGCGATTCGCCGGATCGCCAACCGATATAGAGATCTTCGGGTCCGAACGACGACACGTCCTGACCGTAGAGGTCCGGCACCGATCCGTACGTGCGCTCGCCGACGACGCTAACCTTGCCGTAGACCTCGCCCGACGAGGCGAACGTGTATTTCGCAGAGAGCGCCGGCTTGACGTAGCCCTCGAACCATTGGTCGCTCAGGTCTTCGTCGACGCCCGGATTCTTCGGGTTGTCGTAGAGCGAGTTGGCAAAACCGAACGTGCCCCATCCGGCGTCGAGGTTGAACGTCCACTCGATGCGGGACGGGAGGCCGGTCGGTCGCTCCTCGGCCTTTTCCTGCGGCTTGGCCGGCGCGGCGTCCTGGGCGACGGCCGCGGCCGGTGCGATCGCCAGGGCCATGGTGAGCATGGTGAGCACGATGAGAATGGCGCGAACGCTGCGCGTCATAGCCGGTCCGCGGCTCGCAGTTGCGACGTGGCGTGACGTGATGTTCCAAGTCGATGTGGCACTGCGCCTCCGTCACCACGGATTGCAGTCCGGTTGCCAGATGCGGCGCGGCGAGCTCGGGCTGGCTAAGGCCTTACAGGCGTAGTTGTTTGCCGCGCTGCGCAGCCACCGTGAACGGGTCCGGCGAGAGCGAGCGTCCGGTATGCCGGACCGGCTCCGGGATTTCGGGGTCGAGGCACGTACGCCCCTGCGGAGCGTCGCATCCCACGGCTCCCACCGGCGGCACATCCTTCGCACGGTGTTACATCGTGACCCTCACTTCAGGTGCGCTCTATCGTCGATGGCATCCGGGCGCTGCTCGCCGACCACCCGCTGGCCGTCAGCGACTCCGTGCGCGTGCGGTTCCTCCGGCTCGGCGAGTCCTCGCTCGACGTCGACGTCTCCGCCTACCTGCGGGCCAGCGACTGGAATCATTTCCTGGAGGTGCAGGAGTCGCTGCTCTTCGGCATCACCGACATCGTTGCGCGCGCCGGCGCAGAAATCGCGTTTACCCCGCAGTCGACGTAGATCGATAACGCTCCGACGTCGGCTCGCAGGAACGTGGGAAGGCTACTTCTTCTTCTGCTGCTCTTCTGCGGCAGTGGTGTCGGCGGGGGGCGTCGGGCGGGGTTCGAAGCTGCCGCCAAGCGCCAGATGAAGGTTGACGCGCTGCACCCGCTGCTCGGCCTGCACGCGGATGAGGGCGGCGCTCGTCGTGTTGAGGGCGAGCTGCCGCTCGTTGACGAAGCGAAGATCGGTGCTGCCGACCTTGAACTGCGTCTGCACGATATCGAGGGCGCGCTGGCTGTGTGACAGCGTTTCCGTGAGGATTCGCTCGCGGTCCCGCGCGGCCAATTCCGCCGACAACGCGTTTTCGACTTCGCTGAACGCGCGCAGGCCGATCGAGGCGTAGGCGGCGACGGCCTGCTTCTGATCGACGGTGCGGATTTCGACCTGAGTCTTGAGCGCGCCGCCTTTGTAGACGGGCGCGAGGAGGCTGGCACCGAGGTTCCACACGGGGTTGTCGTGGTCCTGGAGCACGAAGAGCTCGCTCGAGATGGCACTGACGCCGGTGGTCAGGGCGATCGTCGGCAGTCGCGCCGCCTTGGCCTCGCCGATCCGGTTGAAGGCGGCGGCGACGCGCCGCTCGGCGGCCACGACATCGGGGCGGCGCTCGAGGAGCTCCGACGGAAGTCCGGCCGGTACCGCGTCCGGCTGCCCGGGTAGCCGCGCGCTGACGGCGGCCGCCGCGGCGGGATAGCGGCCGATGAGGATCTCCAGCGCCCTGAGCGCTTGTTCGCGGGCCAGCTCCACCTGCCGAAGCGCGTCGCGGTAAGTGCCGACGTTGGCCTGCGCGACTTCGACATCCTGGTCGTTGCCGACGCCGACGCGCGATCGCGTTTCGGCCAGCCGCACGAGCTCTTCTCCGCGGCCGACGGTCTGCCGGGCCAACTCTGCCTGGAGGCCAGCCTCTGTGGCCAGGAACCAGCTGCGTGCAACGAGCGCGGCGATCGACTGCCGCCCGTACTCGAAATCGGCCTGTGCGGACGCGGCGTCGGCCGCTGCCGCGGCGCGCCCGTACCTCACGCGGCCCCAGAGGTCGAGCTCCCAGCTCAGGGTGAGCACCCCTCCCTGAATACCCGAACCGTCTCCCGACAGCTTGCCGCCGCCGCGCGCGAGCAAGTCGACCGACGGATAAAGCTTCGCACCCGCCAGCCTGGCGTAGAGGATCGCCTGTTCGACGCGTGACGCGCCGACGCGAAGGTCGGCGTTGTGCGCGATCGCCTCGGCAACGGCAGCGTTCAGCTGATCGTCGCGGAACGTGACGAGCCAGTTGTCGGCCACCACGCCTGCGGCGGCGCCTGGCGCCGTCCACTGACCGGGCAGCGTTATTCCCGGAAGCGCTTCTTCTTTGATCGCGGCTGCGTCGGGTGGTTTTTTCAACACGCATCCGGCCGAGAGCGTCAGCCCCAAGGCCGCGAGTGCGGCTGAACGCCTGGCGGTCAGTTGCGAACGGTGTCGAGAGAACCAGTGGTACATCACAGGCCTCAGTGCCCCAGGCTGATGCTGTGCTTGATGATGACGTAGTTGAGATACGACCCCACGCGCAGCAGCACCTTGCGAATGATGTGCACTAGCGTGAGATGCTCGGTGTAGATCGCCGAGGCCCCTCGCGCGCCGGCAGCAAGAAACAGTGGGCTGTCCTCCTTACCGACGACGAGCTTGACCGGGAACTTACCCGGCGGCGGGTTGAAGCCGGTTTGCGGCAGGTTACCAGACGCGTCCAACTGTCCCTGCGCCTGCGCCCAGATGATCGAATCGACGTGTGCCTTGATGATGCGGCCAGGGTAGGTGTCGAGCGTAATCTCCGCTTCGTTGCCGGGGATGACCTGGTGCAGCTCGTTCTGGTCGAAGAGCGCGAAGATCTGGTATTCGTCGTCGACGAACGTCATGACCTCGTTGAACGGCATGCCCGCGACGAAGAAGCCTGGCCGCAGCATGACGTTCACCATCGTGCCGTTGCCGGGCGCGAGCACCGTCGTCTGGGTCAGGTCCCATTTCGCGTTCTCGAGTTGCGCCTGGGTGGTCTCGAACTGCGCCTGCGCCGCCTTTACCTGCGCCTGCGCCGTCGCGATCTGCGCCTTCACCTCGGCGACTGACGCGAGGTCGCCTTTGACGCGACCTGAGAGCTTCTCGCGCACCTGCTGCTCGGCCGCGCGCGCCGCCGCCAGCTGCGCCGTGAGCTCGTTGACGTTGGTTTGCGCCTGCTCGAGATCGAAGCGATTGCCGGCGCCGGCCGCCACGAGCTCGGTGTTTTGCTTAACGCGCGTGCGCGCCAGGTCGAGGGATGCCGAAAGCGAATTGACCTGTTGCGTCGCCGCCTTCAACTGCTCGTTCAACTGGCCCTCGCCGGTCTGTGCGTCGGCGAGCCGTGCTTGCACTTCAGCCATCTTCTGGCGTTCGGCGCCGATGCGCGCCTCATCGGACGCCAACTTGGCTTCGAGCGAGCGCACCTCATTCTGATAGGGCGTTGGATCGATGCGGAAGAGGACGTCCCCCTTCTTCACGGGCCGGTTGTTTTCGACCGGGACTTCGATCACGCGTCCGCGGACCTGCGAGACGATCGGCACGATGTACTTGACGACGCGGACGTCGGTCGTCGTCGGGGCGAAGATGTTGAGGAGGAGCAGCATGATCGCGATCGCCACCACGGGAAAGATCGCGACGGCAACCTTCCACGGCGTCGTCCACGGCAGCAGCTTCAGCTTGATGAAGATCAGCCAGACGAAGAAGGAATAGATGCCGAGCAGCAGGATTTCCATTAATGGCCGCCTCCTGCCTGTTTGGCCTCGAGCGCGTCGAGATCGGCGGTGAGCGTCTTCAGGTCGGCCTCGGAGAGCCCTTTCGCCTCCAGGCGTGCCAGCCGTTCGCGCAGACCTTCGCTCGCCATCGGGGTCGTGGTCTCTCCGGCGTACTCCTCATCATGCGTGGCCTTGTCCGTACCATAGGCGAGCTTGTACATCACCGGCTTCGAGTAAGCCCAGATCCAGGCCAGCGGCCACAGCAGGCCGCCGAACACGAGCGAGAGCAGGCAGAGCGTGCGAATCGCCTCGAACTGCGGGTGGTGCCGCTTGTGCGCGATCTTCTCCGGCAGGATGTGCACCATCCAGAAGAGGGCGATGAGCACGGCCGGCACGACGAAGATGACGAAGAGGGCGATGTACTTCGCCAGCGCGTCTTCAGCTTCCGCCGAGAGAAACGAGGCGTGTGCACGCCCCGGCAGGAGCAGCAGGAGGGCCACGGCAGCAGTCAGTTCTCGTCGTCTCATGGCATTGGATCGATGAGCAAAGCAGCGGCCGTGCCATGGCCTGTGGCGGGGGGCGCGTCAAAAACTGGCGCAGGTCCGCGATCGGCGCGTCCGGGCAGCGCCTGATGCCATGCCGCGACTCCGCCATTCCGGGCAAACTCCGGGATGCCGGAGTTTGCACCCGCCGGCGACCGAAGCCTCGTCGCGGAGTCGATGCCCGTGCTTCGGCTACGGGCTCGGGCGGGAGGTCAGGGCGTTCGGCGGACTCGGGGCAGACCCCCGATCGCTACTGGAGACGCGGATGGTCACACTCAGGCTGAAGAGCCGAGGGCAGGTCTAGCCGCGACCGCTCACGACCGGATGCTGACCGCAGCGGTGAGCTGGAACTGAAGACGCGTTTCGGCCGGCAGCTTGAGGTGCTCTTCCCCACCAGCCGAGACCGCCGCGCCAGTGACGCCTCCGATGGCGGCACCGATGGCGGCGCCCTCACCGCCGCCGGCAATACCGCCAACGATCGCGCCGAGTCCGGCGCCGCCGGCGACTTTACGTGTGGTCTTCTTCCCTTCACCCTTGCCCTTGGTCTCGACGTAGGTCGTTGCCAACTCGTGCACCATGCCGCCAAAGCTGACGGCATTGAGCTTCAGCGTGATCTTGTCGCTGCCCTTCATCTTGCCCGACTGCTCGACCTTCACGGCCTGCAGCATGGCCGACGCGCCGCGCGGAATGACGATCGATCCGCCGACCATCACCGGGTCGTCGACGACGCCCTTGAACGCCATGCCGGCCTGCGAGCCGTCGACGTCGATCGCCTGCGTCAGGCGCACGTTGATTGGCGTGCCGCCCGGCACGGTGACGACCTTGGACGCCGGCGCCGGCGCAACTGGCGCTGCCGCGGCTGGTTTGGGGGCGGGCTTGGGGGCGGGCTTCGGTGCCGGCGGTGGCGCCGGCTTGCGCGCCGAGAACTCGACCGCGACGGCGTCGGCAATCGGCACTTCGGACACCTGGCCGTCGTCGAGCAGCACGCGCACAGACTTGCTGTCGGCGCCCATGAACATGCCCTCGATCACCTTGCCCGATCGGAGCTTGACGCGATCGGCCGCGAGCGATACGCCGGTCGCGAGCACGAGAAGCATCGCCAACAACCGGGTGCGACGAGTGTTCTTCACGGTTCTCCCTCGCATCACTTGACGATCGGCAGCGATGCCGAAATCTGCAGGTCGATGATCAGCAGCAGCTGATGCTCGACCTGCAGGAACTTGAGCGCCATCTTCGGCGATAGCGCCGAACCGACGCGCGTGTAGCATCGCTCGAGTGTGGCGTTCCGCCGCTTGTCGAGATCCACGGCACGCGTGGCCAGGGACCGCGCGACGTCGTCGGTGATCTGGGAATAGGCCCGAGCGTACTCAGCGATGAGCGCGACGCGCTCGTCGCCAAGCTTTGCCATCTCCGCGTTGTAGTCGCGGTAGATGGGCCAGAAGGCCTTGTCCTCGGCCTCGGTGAAGCCCATGACCTCGGTCAGGATGGCGATCTTCTGCGCTTGGACGTCGCTGCGCAGCAGCTCGGCGTACGCGCTCAGGTTGAGCACCTTGGTCTGTTGCTCGCTGACCTGGGCGGATTGACCCTGGGCCCGGACCGTCAGGCTGCTCACCGCCAGCACGATGATCGTGGCTGTCGCGCGTCGAATCACGAGAATGCCTCCAGCCGTGCGCCGCCGCTACGTCTTCTGCTTCGGCGGGTAGTTCTTGAAGATCTTCTTCATCGCCTCGTTGATGCTCTTGTCGCGCTTTTCAGGTTTGGCCTGGGTCTGGACTTCCTTGACCGCCATGCCGCGCCACGCGAGCTGGCCCTTCTTGGCGTCTGCGAGATCGACGACAAGCGTGCCGACGAGGATGTCGCGGACTTGCGTCGTCGTCGTGCCGCCGCCCCAGCCGCCGCCGTAACCCCAGCCGTACGCGCCATACCCGCCGGCGTAGCCCGAGCTGTAGGTCGAGATGTCCTTCTGTTTGTCGAACGCGACGTGGTAGACGACGAACACGTCGGGACTGGCCTCGCTCTTGGTGAAGCCCTTGAGGGCCATCTGTGCGTCGATAGCGGCAACGATGCGCTCGTCGATCAGTTCCTGGCCGACCTTGGTGCCATCCTTGTGAGCGTAGGTCTTGAAGTTGGCGAAGGTCGCGGACTTGTCGTAGTCGTAGCTGACCTTCTGGGCCATCGCCGCCGCTGGGATGAGCAGGGCGATGAATCCTGCGGTCACGAGTCTTGTCTGCATGCCTCTGTTCCTTTCAATCTTCACGAATTGGCCTGGCACCCAGGACGCGTGCAATTGTCGAGCCCTGTCCTTCCGCCCGGAGGCGGCAGAAAAGAGGGCGCGCGAGACACATCCTCCCCGGCATTTCGGAGGTCCTCCGCTCCGTCGGAGGCCGGCTTTGATAGGCCTGGTCGGGGTCGGCCCACGATGGAGCGTGATTACTGTGACCGGCCGCGGCAATTGACCACCGGCACAGTCCCTGCTATTCAGGTACCATGCCGATGACACTGGAGCAGGAAGCCGGGAACGTCTTTCGAGTCGAGATCCGCGGCTTGTTGCGCAAGGCCGACCTGGATCGCTGCCAGGCACAGCTCGCGGCTGAAATGAGCCGCCTCGGCCCGGTGCGGCTCCTGTTCATCCTCGACGGGTTCGAGGGATGGGAGCCACGCGACAATTGGAGCGACCTGACATTCTATGCAACGTATGGGGATAGCATAGATCGCATTGCGATTGTCGGCGACGAGCGGTGGCGCAGCGAAGCCCTGATGTTTGCCGGCGCCGAGTTGCGCCGCGGTCCGGTCGAGTTCTTTGACGGTTCGTCCAGCGACGCTCGCGATGCCCGCGCGTGGCTGACCACATAGCGCCTGTACGAGTGAAAGCAGAAAGGATTGAGTCATGACCCGCGCGACGCGTAGATCACGAGCGGTCGCCGCAATTGCGGCGCTCGGCCTGTTGACGGAGAGCATCGCTCCAATCGCCCAGGCCGCGGCCCAGGCCGGCGCCAAACCGCCGTCAACTACGCAGGCTGCCGCGCCGCCAGCGCAGGGCAGTGCGGCGACGGCAAAACCGGCGGCGGCTGCTCCTCCGATTATCGACGGTGGCTGGCCGCGAATCTACGATCTGCCAAGCGGGGGCACGATCCTCGTCTATCAGCCGCAGGTCTCGAGCTGGGACAAGCAGAAGCACCTCGTCGCCTATAGCGCCGTCTCGCAGCGCGCCAAGGCCGGTGACAAGCCGGCGATCGGCACCATCAAGCTCGAAGCTGACACCAGTGTCTCCACCGCCGAACGTCTCGTCAGCTTTGAGCACATGAAGATCGTCGAGGCCAACTTCCAGACATTGGGCAAGGATCAGGTACGCGAGATTACCGATCAGATCGTCAAGGTGATTCCCAACGACGAGCGCATCATTGCCCTCGATCGCGTGCTCTCGAACCTGGACAAGAGTCAGGTCATCCCCAAGAACGTCGAGGGCGTGAAGGCGGATCCCCCCACGATCTTCTTCAGCACCGCGCCGGCCGTGATCATGAACCTCGATGGCGAGCCGATCTGGAGCCCGATCAAGGAGAACGACCTGAAGTTCGCGGTCAACACGAATTGGGATCTGTTCCAGTACACGCCGACGAACACGTTGTACCTTCGCAACAACGACACGTGGCTCCAGGCGACGGATGTAAAGGGTCCGTGGTCGCCCGCGGGTAAGCTCCCCGCGAGCTTCGCGAAGCTGCCGGCGGAGGACAATTGGAAGGACGTCAAGGCCAACCTGCCGGGCAAGCCTGTCGCAGCGTCGGCAGTCCCCAAGGTCTTCGTCAGCCTGCAGCCGGCGGAGCTCATCCTGCTGACAGGCGTGCCAGTGTATCGTCCGGTGCAGGGTACCTCGCTGCAGTGGGTCAGCAACACCGAGAGCGACGTCTTCCGGATGGGAACGAAGGGAGCCGTGTATTACCTCGTCGCGGGCCGTTGGTTCACGGCGTCCGACTTCACCGGGCCGTGGACATTCGCGACGCCGACGTTGCCGGACGACTTCAAGAAGATTCCGCTCGAGCACGACCGCTCGCGCGTCCTCGCGTCTGTCCCCGGAACCGATCAGGCGATCGAGGCTGTGCTCCTCGCGGAGATTCCGCAGACAGCTCGCGTGAACAAGAAGGAAATCAAGGCGCCGGACGTGGCCTTCCAGGGCGATCCGCAGTTCACACCGATCGAAAAGACGACGGTCGAGCGCGCGGTGAACACCGATAAGGACGTGTTCAAGGTCGGCGATCTGTACTACATGTGCTATCAGGGCGTGTGGTTCGTCGGCAAGACCGCCTCAGGTCCGTGGGAGGCGGCCGAGTCGGTGCCGGAGCAGATCTATCAGATTCCTGTCAGCTCTCCCGCGCATCACGTCACCTACGTCACCATCGAAGAAGACGATGACGACGACTGGGTCGTGTATGCCGCAGCGGCTGGCTACACCGGGATGATGGTCGCGTGGGGCTGCACGGTGTGGGGCTCGGGCTGGTACTACCCACCCTACTATGGATACGGCGGCTTCTATCCTTATTACTATGGGCACTTCCCGACCTACGGCTACTCCGCTTGGTACAACCCGTGGACCGGTGCCTACGGACGCAGCGCTGGCGTGTATGGGCCGTACGGCGGCGCTGGTGTCGGCGCGCGGTACAACCCGCGCACCGGGACATACGCACGCGGCGCGGCGGCCTACGGTCCGTACGGCGCGCGCGGTGTAGCGCAGGCCTACAACCCGCGAACGGGTACGTATGCACAGACGCGGCAGGGCTCCAATGTCTATGGCAGTTGGGGGTCGACGTCCGTGCAGCGCGGCGACGATTGGGCGAAGACCAATCGGTACACGAACAATCGGACCGGCACCACGACGCGGACGGTCAGGACAGACGAAGGCGGAGCCGTGTCGCGCAAGGGCGCGGACGGAGGCAGGGTCGTGGCCGGCAGCGGCGGCGACATCTACGCCGGCAAGGATGGCAACGCCTACCGCAAGCAAGACGGCACGTGGCAGAAGTACGATAGCGGAGGCTGGTCGAACACCGACCGGCAGCCGAGCGGCGAGCGGCCCACACCTTCGGATCGATCGGCCGGAGACCGGCCGACGACCACCGATCGCAGCACGGTCGATCAGTTGAATCGCGACGCTGCGGCGCGTAGCCAGGGCTCGCAGCGGACCCGCGACTCCGGCACCTACCGAAGCGCCCCAAGCAGCACACCGCGGAGCATGGGCGGCAGCTACGGGGGCGGCGGTGGTGGCAGGTCGCGTGGCGGTGGCGGCGGGGGCCGGCGCTGACCTTCGCCGCGATCCCAGGACGCTGTTGAAATTGAGCGCCTGCTTGACCGGGACACTGGTTGAGCAGGCGCTTTTGCTTTCGTCTCAGTCCCGATTTGACGTCGCCGCCCGGCGTTGGGTACGCTTCGATGCTTCGCCGCTTTCGCGGAGCATCAGGAGACGACATGGATCAAACTCAGGCACAGTTCCTCGCTCAATATCTCTGCAAGCTCTGGGAGGGTGAGTTTCCCGCGACGCTCAAGGTCATCGCGGCCGTTCCCGACGACAAGCGCAGCTATCGTCCAGACGAGAAGTCGCGTACGGCGTGGGAGCTCGCCACGCACCTCGCGAGCGCTGACATCTGGTTCGCCGACAGCGTTGTGTCGGGCAGCTTCGTGTTCGATCCGGCCGTCGCCAAGCAGCGTGAGTCACTGTTCGGATCGGTTGCGGACGTCGTCGGGTACTACAAGAAGGAGTTCCCGGCCGCGCTCGAGCGGGTCCGCGCGATGCCCGGCGACAAGCTGGCGGCTACGGTGGACTTCTTCGGCATCATGCAGATGCCCAACGTGTCCTACCTGGGCTTTGCCAACAATCACTCCATGCACCACCGCGGTCAGCTCGCCGCTTATCTTCGCGCGATGGGATCGAAGGTGCCGGCGATCTACGGCGACAGCGCTGACACCAAGATGGGCGCGTGACGGTCTGGGAGACAACGGAGGTAGCGGAGATAGCGGAGCTCGAGGTTGATTCACCACAGAGTGAGCCTCTCCGCTTCTTGCTGCTCGCTGCTGGCTGTTACCAACCCGAGCCGCGAGCCGCCAGCCGCGGACTAATACTCCACCATCTCGTCATCGGGGTAGCAGTACAGCCACCGCTCGCCCGGCTCAGCTGAAGCCACGACCGGGTGCCCGCTGGCGCGGGCATGCTTGGTCGCGTGCTGGTTCGGCGACGAGTCGCAGCAGAGGGTAGTACCACACGACTGGCAGGTGCGGAGGTGGACCCAGCGCGCGCCGATCTTGACGCACTCTTCGCAGCGCCGTGCCTTCGCGTGCTTGACGTCGGTCACGGCGTCGATGTGCTGACAGACTCCGGAGGCCATGGTCGTATTCTCCCATCAATCGATGTATGGCCTACGAAGCGGTCGTGGCCGTCAGTTCTTCGTACGTGCCCTTGAAGTCGACGATCTTGCCACCGTCGAAGTGCCACACGCGCGTCCCCACTTCCTCGAGCAGATCCTGGTCGTGCGTCACGAGCAGGACCGTGCCCTCGAACTTCTGGAGCGCCACGTTCAAGGCGTTGATCGATTCGAGGTCGAGGTGGTTCGTTGGTTCGTCGAGGACGAGCACGTTGGGTTTGAGCAGCATGATGCGGCAGAAGAGCAGCCGCGCCGTCTCGCCACCCGAGAGCGCTTCCGTCGGCTTGAGGCCCTCCTCGCCGCTGAAGAGCATCTGCCCGAGCAGCCCGTGAATCTCCTGCCGTGACGCGTCGGGGTCGAACTGGTGCAGCCACTCGACCGCCGTCATCCCCTTCTCGATCGCGCCGGTGTGATCCTGGGGGAAATAGCCGATCGAGACCTCGTGGCCCCAGCGGATCGATCCGCTGTCGAGATCCGCGGGCGACGCCGGTCGATCCGGCGCGTCCGCGAGCAGCGCCTTGAGCATCGTCGTCTTGCCGACGCCGTTCCTGCCGACGAGGACGATCTTTTCACCGCGATTGACGATGGCGCTGAAATTCTTGATGACCTTCAGGGCACCATGAGCCTTGTTGAGGCTCTTGCACTCGAACGGCACCTTGCCTGATGGACGCTTGGTCGTGAACTTGATGTAGGGACGCTGAATGTTGGATCGGGCCAGCTCGGTCGTCTGCAGCCGCTCGACCTCCTTGCGGCGCGACGTGACCTGGCTCGCCCGCGTGCCGGCGCCGAACCGCGCGATGAAGTCGTTGAGCTGCGCGATCTTCTTCTCACGCTGCGCGTTGTCGGCCTCGATCGTCGAGCGGATCTGCGTCTTGGCGAGCACCATGTCGTCGTAGCCGCCGGTATACGTGATGATCGTCTGGTAGTCGATGTCGGCGATGTGCGTGCAGACCTTGTTCAGGAAGTGACGGTCGTGCGAGATCACGATGAGCGTGCCCTGGTAGCGCTCGAGAAACGACTGCAGCCAGTGGATCGAGTCGAGGTCGAGGTGGTTCGTCGGCTCGTCGAGCAGCAGCGCTTCGGGGCTGCCGTAGAGCGCCTGCGCCAGAAGCACGCGGACCTTCTGGCCGCCCTGCAGCTCGGCCATCTTCCGATCGTGCAGCGCGTCCGGGATGTCGAGCCCCTGCAGGAGCACGGCGGCGTCGCTCTCGGCCGAGTACCCGTCCTCTTCGCCGACAATGCCCTCGAGCTCGCCGAGCCGCATCCCGTCGTCGTGCGTCATGTCGGGCTTTTCGTAGAGCGCGTCCCGTTCCTTGAGCGCGTTCCACAACCGCTCGTTGCCCATGATGACCGTGTCGGTCACCCGGTAATCGTCGAAGGCGTATTGATCCTGCCGCAGCACGCCGAGCTTGCGCGGCCGGTTGACGGTGCCGCGCTGCGGCTGCGTCTCGCCCGTCAGGAGCTTCATGAAGGTGGATTTGCCGGCCCCATTCGGGCCAGTCAGGCCGTAACGCCGGCCCGCCGAGAACGTCGTCGTGACCTCCTCGAAGAGGATCTTCGACCCGAACCGCATGGAGACGCCGTTGACCGAAATCATGACGAGAAGCCTTCCGTTACCGAGCCCATCTAAAGAAACCGCGTTTCAAGCGGTGACAAACCCTTGATTATAGCAGATGCACCGAGCCCGGCCGCCCGGCCCGTAGCCCAGGCCCACAGGAAGTTGTAACCGCCGATCGGTCCGAACACGTCGAGCATCTCTCCGCACAGGAAGAGGCCCTTGTGCTTCCGGCTCTCCATCGTCTTTGGGTCGACCTCAGTCAGGCTGACCCCGCCGCCGGTCACCTCGGCTTTCTTGTAGCCTTCATCGCCGGTCCAGGGCAGCACGCCGCGAACGAGCGTCTCAATCAGCCGGAGTCGATTGGCGCGCCCGAGGTGGGCGAGCGACAATCGTGGGTCGATCCCGGTGGCTTCGATCAGGGCTTCGGCGAGACGAAGCGGCAGCTCAGCGGCGAGGGCTGCCAGCACCGTGCGAGAGCCTCGAGGCTTCAGGATCCGTCCCCACTCCTCCTCGCCATGCGTCGTCCAACGAACCTTGACGATCGCCGGAGACATCGCCTCCGCGCGAGATCGCACGGCCACGTGAGACACGTCGAGGACGGCCGGTCCGCTGTAGCCGTGGTGCGTGAAGAGGAAGCCGCCGGTTGCCGTCGACGTGAGACCCTCTGCGCGCGCTGTGAGCGTGACTGGAAGCGACACGCCAGACAGCGACGCGAATGGTGCCGGGCTGGCTGTGAGCGGCGTCAGCGCGGCGTAGGTCGGCTGGATCGTGTGGCCCAACCCCTGGGCGATGCGGAGGCCGCCGCCGTCGCTTCCGGTACTCGGCACCGAGAGCCCCCCGGTAGCGACGACGAGCGCGTCGGCTTGCAGCGCCGTCGCATCGCGAACGTCAATACGCCAGCCGCCGTTGTCGGGCCGGAACCCGGTCACGGCTGTGTTCATCATCAGCCGGGCGCCGTGCCGTCGCGCGAGGTCGAACAGCCGATCGCGCACGTCCCGTGCGCGTTGCGAGGCGGGGAAGAGTTTGGCCGACTCCATTTCTTCGACGAGCGGCAGGCCGAGCTCTCGCTCGAAGAACGCGACTTGTTCTCTGAGCGGCCACGAACGCACGATCCGGCGGACGAGATGAGGCGGGGCATCGCTGACGAAGCGCGATTCGTCGAGCCTGGCCGGGAGGATGTTGCAGCGCCCACCGCCACTGATCAGGATCTTGCGCCCACCGTCGGCCGTGCGCTCGACGAGCAGCGTGTCGGCGCCTGAAGCCGCGGCGAAGATCGCCGCCATCGTGCCGGCCGCCCCCGCGCCGATCACGACGACGCGGGCGGCGCTCGAAGCGGCATCGGTCATCGACACGACAAATGGCCGCGAAGGCATTGAAGACCGCGAGACTCGCGAAGCAAGACAAGACAGGTGTCCTTCGTGGTCGTCGTGAGCTTCGCGGTCATCGTGAATGGCGTCGTGACGCGCAGTTGCGTGACTAGCTTTCGCGCGGCAGCAGCACAGATTTGATGACGCGCCCGTCGTGCATCGAGTCGAATGCCTCGCGCCAGCCGGCGAGCGGCGCGCGGTGTCCCACGATGGCGTCGGCCATCGTGACGCCGCGATCGAGCAACTGGATGACGCGCTCCCATACCGGATAGTTGTGGCTGAACGATCCTTGCAGGCGAACGTTCTTGAATACCAGCGGGTTCACGTCGGTCGGAATAAGATCCGGCGACCATCCGACCTTTGATACCTGGCCGTCCGGGCGCGCCAGCCGCAACGCGGACTCGAGCGTCGCGCTCGCACCCGACGCATCGCAGACCAGGTCCGCACCGATGGGGCAGATGTCCCGGACGATCTCGTCAAGATTCTCGGTCTCGATGTCCACGGTGTGCGTCGCGCCCAGCCGTCGAGCGGTCTCGAGCCGGGGCCGGTCCACCGAAAGCCCGGCGACGACGAGCGTGCTGGCGCCCGACAACGCCGCCATCCGCGTGCACAGCAAGCCGATGGGCCCTGGCCCGACCACGACGACGAAATCACCCGGCGCGATTCTCGAGTTGACGCACATCACCTGGTAGGCAACCGAGTGCGGCTCGGCCAGGCAAGCGATGTCGAAGGGCAGCGAATCGGGAATGTGGTGCAGGCATCGCGCTGGAACACGGACGAACTGCGCCATGGCGCCGTTGACGCCGTATCCGAATCCCTTGCGTTCCGGACACAAGTTGTAGCGGCCGGTGCGGCAGAGCAGACACGTCCCGCAGATTTCGGCCGCCGTCTCGCTGACGACGCGATCGCCTTCGCGAAAACCGGTGACGCCGCGACCGAGCCTGGCGATCGTGCCGCCGAATTCATGTCCAAGGACGACCGGGATGTTGACCGGCCATGAATGTGTGTTGCGCGATTGGTGGACGTCGGATCCACACACCGAGACCGCCCCGACTTCGAGCAGCACCTCGCCGTCGCCAATCTGGGGAACCGGGATCTCGCGCAACTCGACAGCGAGCGGCTCGAGCGCATAGTGGACGACTGCGGCCTGCGTGGTCATGCGCTACTTTCGAAACCCCCAGGCCTGGTTCGCGCCGCCGCTGCAGCCCCACGTCTGGATGTTCGCGCCATCCTCGCGCTTCGCGCCCTCGACGTCGAGGCACGAGTTGGTCGCCCGGCTGACGATACGGTAGGCGCCGTTGCCCGCGCGCTCGAGACACCACCGCTGGTTGTCGCCGCCGCTCCACCGGTTCTGCTCGATGTTCGCACCGTCGCTGCCGCCGCCGCCGACCGTCAGCGCCTTGTTGCTCCGCTGATTGATGATCGAGTACTCGCCGCGGCCGAGGTCGATCACGTCCCACAACTGGTTCGAGCCGCCGCTGCAGCTCCACTGTTGCACGTTGGCCTCGTTGCGGTTGCTCCCGCCCTCCACATCGAGGCACTTGTTGCTGACACGGCTGACAATGCCGCCGCTGAAGAAGACACGGTTGCTGGGCGGATAGCCACCCGCCGGCGGGCGGCCGTAGCCGGGGTCCGGATCCGGATACTGGTCCCCGCTCCATCCCGAGCCGGACCATTTGTAGGTTGCCCGGGCAGAGTTGTTGCGGTTGTTGTAGGTGCAGTCGAAGTTGAAGTCGCGTCCTCGGTCGTTGTGGTCGCGAAGGTAGCGGCCGCTGCCGCGGACGCGCGTTTCGCCGCTGGAGAGCTGATTGATCTGTGCCCGACGTTCGTCGATCGACGCCTCGGGCTGCCTCCCACCGGCCTCGCGGCCCATCCGGTACTGCAGTTCCTGCTGGCACCGGCTGAAGGCGGCGTCGCGCGGGTCCCACTGGGCTGACGCCGGCTTCGCGCCGGCAAGGACAAACGCGACAGCGAGCGTCGAGAAGACGGCCCGGCCCGAGGACCCTGATAACGTGAGCCTGACTGCCATCAGTACGAATCTCCTATTGAGTAACAGGGATACACCTTTGGCGCCACTCCCGCAAGTAGCGAGTGAGCCCGCCGCTGTCCGGTGACGGGAGGCGGTGTGATTTTGCTGTCGCCCATTGTGCCGTGCCAGAATGATGTACTCGCAGAGTGGAACCCAGAGTGCAACAATGAGGCTCTATCTGAAGACGTTTCTGCTCGTCGGCTCGTGCTTCGGAGTCCTAGTCCATTTCGTAACCAGAGAATCGATGCCGTGGTGGCCTGATACCGTGATCATGGGCGCGACGTTTGGGACACTGGCCGCGTTGAGCATGTTCCAGCATCGCCGGACCAATCGGCTCGTCTGGAACGCGCTGAAGAGTGCCTTCGGTCGCTCGTAAAAGCCGTCTCGCTGCCATGCGGTTGCTGCACGTCGCCAACGGGACCTCGACGACGGATACAATCCACGACGCTGGCATTCCCGGGTCGACGTCCATCTGGGCGGATCCGCTGCACGAAGGGCCTGTCCCCGGACTTCTGACGGATGAACAGCTGCTCGACGTTCGCGCCCGTCACCTCGCGGGCGGCGGAATCGATGCGGCGGACGCGATCGACGCGCTGCGCCGCTGGCGCGAAGCGATCGACGATCGCGCTTCTTACGACGAGCTCGTCCTCTGGTACGAGCACGATCTCTTCGATCAGCTCAACCTCATTCAGCTGCTCAGCCGGATCGGTCAGGGCTCACTGCCCACCCGTTCGGTGAGCCTCATCTGCATCGACGCCTTCCCAGGACATCCGCGTTTCAAGGGATTGGGTGAACTGTCGCCTGGCGAGCTTGGATCGCTCTTCGACACGAGGCAGCCAGTCAGCGACGCGCAATACGTCGTGGCCGCGCGGGCATGGGACGCTTTTCGTGCCGCCGATCCCCTGGCGCTTGACGCGCTGCTCGGGACCGACACCTCCGCGCTGCCGTTTCTCGCCGCGGCCCTTCAGCGCCACTGCGAGGACTATCCGTGGACGCGCGACGGGTTGTCGCGAACCGAGCGTCGGCTGATGACGCTCGCCCAGCCGGGCCCGATCGATATCTGGACGGCGTTTCCACTGATGCACGAGGGCGAGACGGCGTTCTACATTGCTGACTCGTCGTTCTGGCAGGTCGTGAAGGAGCTGGAATCGGCACGACCCGCGCTCGTCTCCGTTGCCGGGACCGCAGCCGCACCGGGCCGATTGCCGTCGGGCACGATTGCGTTGACTGAGATGGGTCAGTCGGTTCTCGGGGGTCAGCTCGATCGCGTCGAGCAGTGCGGCATCGAGCGCTGGCTTGGCGGCGTGCACCTCACGGGCTCGCAATCGATGTGGCGTTGGGACGAAGCGCGACGTCGCATTCAGCATTACGATGGTCGCCATGCGCGCACTGATCTTTGATCTCGACGGAACCCTCGTCGACACCGTCTACGCGCACGTGTTTGCCTGGCAGCAGGCGCTGGCGGAAGCCGGCATGCCGATCGACGGCTGGCGCGTGCACCGCCGGATTGGCATGAGCGGCGGGCTGTTCACTCGGGCGATCGCGCGCGAGATCGGTCGCGAGCTCGAAAGCGATCAGGCCAACGCGCTGCAGCATCGTCACGGCGAGATCTATAAAACGCTGCTTCCACACCCACGGCCTCTCCCGGGGGCGGTGTCGCTCCTGCGACGGCTGCGCGACCTGGGAATCCCGCACGGCATCGCCACATCCGGCCGCCGGCCCGAGATCAACCCGTCGCTCGCCATGCTCGAGATTCCGCGCGATACCGTCGTCATCGAGCGCGGCGACGTCATGCGCGCCAAGCCCGAGCCCGATCTCTTTCTGGCATGCCAGGAACGGCTCGGCGTCCACATTCGCGACTGCTTCGTGATCGGCGACGCCGTCTGGGATCTGCTCGCGGCACGACGGGCCGGGATGCTCAGCGTCGGTGTGTTGAGCGGCGGGTATGGCGCCGAGGAGCTGATTCGCGCCGGCGCGTTCCGCGTCTACAGGGATGCCCGTGAGTTGGACGAATCGCTGGACGAGCTCGGCGTGCTGCCATAAGACGCCGACCCTGTCACAAAGCCTTCACCGCAGAGTTCGCAGAGCACGCGGAGCGGAATGCTTCTCTGCGGACTCAGCGTCCCCTGCGGTGAAAGGCTTTTGGACCGTTGCGGGAGCGAGTTCGAGGACGAGTGAGCGCCGCTACGGATTTAGCAGCATGATGATCAGACCGCCGCTGTCATCCCGCTGGAATGACACCTTGAGGTGTTCGTCGAGTTCCCTCGCGACTTCGCTGGCGCGTTTGGCCATGTCTTCCGTGATCGTATCGCCGATGCGGAGGCCGGCACGCTGCATGAACTCCTTGAGGATTTCGGTTGTCACTCGTTCGCCGCCAACCCGAACGAGCCGAGTGGTTCCCTCGAAAAGCGGACGTTTCGGCGCAATCCGCAACGTGTACTCTGCGCCGGCCTGTTCGTGTTTCACGAACTTCTTGTCGAGCATCATTTCGTGCTTTTCGTACTCGCGCTTCCAATCGTCTTTCTGTTGATTCGAGGCGTCTGGATCCTCCAGCGCGAGCGCGGAGCTCCTTCATGACGTGCTCGGAGCGCCACGCCGCCGCCGGCGAGTCATGCAGCTTCGTTTGATCGGCTATCTCCACGTCCTCCGCCTTCATTTTGAAGACCAGGTCGCGCTTTGCTTCGAATTCCGCATTGGCGGCGGGTAGGTTGAACCGCAGCGCCGCCTGGAGTGTCGTCGAGCGCAGTTTCTCCGGCGAGTAGTGCCACTGGAGCACCGATTCGAGCGCCGCCCGCCTGAGCTCGTCCGGGCCGCTGACCACCCGAGCGTCAGAGACCTCGCCGCGATCGTCGGTGACGACGTCGAGCAGCACGTCGCCGCCGATGCGCTGTTCGATCGCCCGGCGCGGATATTCAGGGAGTGCCCCGTGCAACAGGTGCTCGCCGCCCTTGACGATCTGGATCGGCGAGCCTGTGGATTCCTGCGCCGGGACGTTCTGTCCCTGCGCCTCGAGAGGGAACGAACGGACGGCCACGGTCGTCGCGAGGGCGAGTGCGGCCGTGCTTGCGGTCAGTGAGGCGATCAAGCGGCGGGTAGTCATGGTGGTCTCCTGCAGAATCTGGGCGACTCGCTGCCTGAGGAGGCTGCGCCGCAGGAAGAGCGGCGCCGGAACGAGGGCCACGCGTGATTTGTTCAATGCCACGACGAGCAGCGCATCGATGTAGCGCTCCTTGGATTCGGTCAGCCTCGACGGCCGCGCGATCGACGACCTGTTCACGACTGAGCTGAATGCGTCCGATCAGCCACCAGATGGCTGGATGGAACCAGAAAACCGTGCGCAGCCCCTCTTCGAGGACCTCGAAGATCCAGTCGCGCCGGCGTACGTGCAGCAGCTCGTGACAGGCGATCGCCTGTTGCACGTGGTCGGGCATCGCCAGGACGGACGGCGGAACGATGACGATGGGCGAGCGCAAGCCGAAGGTGATCGGCCCGGCGATGCGATCGGAGACGTAGACACCCGGCCGAACGCCAATCCGGGCTTCCGCCTCGCGGAACGCCGCGGGCGGCGGCACGAGCGGTGACGCGGTGCGACGCAGGCGCCTGAGCGTCCACGCGCCGAAGGTCAGCCACACGCCGCGAATCGCGATGCCGGCAGCCAGTGCCGCAAGAATCAAGGATCCGATGGGCCATGGCGTGGAAGAAGCCGCCGCCGGTGAGAGATCGTTCACGACATCTGTCTCAGACAGCGGGACCATCGACGCCGGCGTGATCGTCGTGTCGGTCGTCAGCCAGGGCTGACAGAGCGGCAGAAGGAGACACGCCACGAGCAGCGTGCGCCAGCAGGCAAGCGTGACGCGGGGCTCCCGGATACGGAACGCGAACGCGAGCGCCGCGCCCGCGCCGATGATCAGGGCCAGCTGCAGGCTATAGGCGAGGACGTCGCGGAGCAGGATCGAAGCCGTCATCGGCGTTTCTCCATCATCCGGGTGATCTCGAGCAGGTCCGCCTCCGAGAGGCGGTCGTCCTCGATGAGGTGCGTAACAAGAGGTTGGGCGGAGCCGTTGAACACGCGGTCGACGAACTCCCGCACCATGGCCTTGATGACCTGCTGCCTGGGCCTCGCCGGCCGGTAGAGGTAGGCTCGATCCTGCTGGGTAGCCTTCAGATACCCCTTCTGCTCGAGCGTCTTCATGCTCGTCATCACCGTCGTGTAGGCGATCGTGCGGCGCGCGCGCAGCGCCTCGTACACGTCGCGCACGGTGACGGGAGCGTCGTGCTGCCAGACGATCTTCATCATCTCCAGCTCGTGGGCGGTCAATGTCGGCGACTTCGGTCTCATTTGTTACTAGTTAACTAGTACTAGCGAACATTGTCAAGTAGGAAATGTCCAGAGATCAGGGATCAGGGGTTCAGGGGACAGGGGCAAGGACAGCGACAGGGCACCGGGGACGGAGGACCCGGGGACAGGTACCCGGGTCCGGAAGAGCATTCAGCTCGCAGTCGACCGCCGAGGATCTGAAAGCTCTTCCGATCCCTGATCCCTGGATCGTCCTGGATCTGAAAGCTCTCCGATCCCTGATCCCTGATCCCTGGCTTCACTTGACACGCCAGTGAACAGGTGGCAATCTAAACGTGACTCCACTGCGATGTCTAGTGAAGCCTCCGATCGCGTCGCGCTCCTCCAGGGCACCCTCGACCTCATCGTCCTCCGCGCCCTGGCGACGATGGGGCCGCAGCACGCCTACGGGCTGGCGGCGCGCCTCGAGCAGGTGAGCGACCACCCGCTGACCCTCAACCAGGGGACGCTCTATCCGGCGCTCGTCAGGCTCGAGCAGAAGGGTTGGATCAAGGGCACCTGGCAAAAGACCGACAGCAACCGCGACGCGAAGTACTACGCCATCACGAAGGCCGGGACGCGAGCCCTCGAGAAGCAGGCCGAGCGCTGGCGGAAGCTCGCGGGACTCGTCAACAAGTTGCTCCTCGGCGAATCATCCTGATGTGGCGACTGCGACGCGCTCTGTTCCGGCTGTTCAACACCGTCCGTTCCGGCGCGGCCGAGCCTGAACTGGCGCGAGAGATCGCGTCGCACCTGGCGCTCCTCGAAGAAGAATTCACGCGTCGTGGCATGACGCCCGACGAGGCTCGTGTGGCCGCGCGGCGGTCGCTCGGCGGTGTCGAACAGGCGAAGGAACGCCACCGTGACGAGCGGGCGTTTCTCTGGCTGGACGACCTGAAGCGGGATACCCGCTACGCGATCCGCTCGCTCGCGCGGACCCCGGGCTTCGCCGCCGGTGCGGTCCTCACGCTGGCCCTGGGTATTGGCGCCAACACGACGGTGTTCAGCGTCGTCAACGCGGTGCTGCTGAAGCCACTCCCGTATCCAGATCCCGATCGCATCGTGCGGCTCTCGACTGCCTCAGCGGCCGTCACCTCGTCCGCCTCATTGTCCCGGCAGGTGTCGCTCCCCGACTTTGAGGACTGGCGAGCCCTCAACACGTCTTTCGCGGCGATGGCCTACTACAGCTCGCGCGAGACGTCCGTCCTGGCTGGGCCAACCGCCGAGTACGCCCGCGCGGCGAAGGTCGGGCCCGACTTCTGTCGCGTGTTCGCGGTCGAACCCGTGCTCGGCCGCCAGTTCACGGTAGATGAGATGAAACCAGGCAGCGGCGGAGCCCTGCTGATCAGCTATGCCTACTGGCAAAGCCGTTTCGGTGGCGACGCTGGCGTTCTGGCAAAGAGCGTCCGGCTCCAGGGCAAGGTGCTCCAGATAGTCGGTGTCCTGCCGCCAGGATTTCACTTTCCCGACGATACCGACCTCTGGTTCCCGGCCGACACGATCACTCGAGAAACCAGAGAATACCGGTCAGCCAACAACTATCTCGCGGTGGCCCGATTGAAGCCGGAGGTGACGCTCGAACGGGCGCAGGCTGAAATGACGGCGATCGCGGTTCGGCAGGAGCAGCAATACCCCGATAGCAACAAGGGCCGCACGATTGCGGTGGCGCGGATGCGTGACGACATGGTCGGCGATATCCGACTGACGCTCTACCTGCTGTGGGGTGCCGTCGGCGTGGTGCTGCTCATTGCCTGCGCCAATACCGCGACGCTCCTTCTGGCCAAGGCCACGAGTCGTACGCGCGAGATCGCGGTTCGCGCGGCACTCGGCGCCAGCCGCCTGCGTATCCTGCGCCAGGTCATCGCCGAAAGCCTGATTCTTGCCTGCCTCGGCGCGTCCGCGGGCGTGTGCCTGGCCGCGTTCGCGTCGAGCGCCCTCGTCGCGTGGGCTCCGGCGAGCGTTCCACGCATCGCTGAAACCAGCGTCGATGGACGAGTACTTCTCTTTACGCTCGGCGTCGCCGTCCTCACCAGCATACTGTCGGGCCTCGTGCCGGCGCTCCATGCGTCGAGGGTCGATCTGAACGATGTGCTGAAGCAGTCGGCGGCGCGGTCGGTCGTCGGCGGCATGCTTCGTCTCCGCGGAACGCTCGTCGTGGTGCAGATAGCCTTTTCTGTCGTCCTGCTCGCGGGTGCGGGGCTGCTGATCAAGAGCTTTGTTGCGCTGCAGACGGTCACCTTGGGCTTCAGGCCGGAGCACGTCCTCGTCGTTCGGGCGACTGTCCCGGGTGTTGCGCTACAGGACGCGAACCGCTACTTCAAGGACATGCTCGATCGGGTCGCCGGCCTGCCCGGTGTCACGGCAGCGGGAGCGACGATGGCGCCGCCCGGACGCGTCGAGTCGGACGGGGGATATTTCGTCGACCAGCTGCCGGCGCGGTTGACCGTGCAGGGGCCGTCAGCCGTCCGATCGGTAGTGACGCCGGGCACGTTCGCGGCTCTCGGGATTCCGGTTGTGGCTGGCCGCGACTTCGACGAGCGCGACAGCTACGACGCCCCGTTCACCGCCGTCGTCAACGAGGCGTTGGTCCGGACGTCGTTCCCCGGTGTCAATCCCATCGGGCGAACGATCTTCTGCACGTTCGATTCAATGAAGGGTATGACCATCGTCGGGGTCGTCGGAGACGTCCGGCAGCACGGCCCGGCCCGCGAACCGATGCCGGAGTGCTTCATGCCCTACCAGCAGCATCGCTATAACGGTGCGAGCTTGAGTCTCGTCGTGCGGACCGCCGGTGACCCGACGGCATTGACCGAGACCGTTCGGCGTCTGGCGCGGGCGCGCGCCCCCGAGGTGCCGGTGCACATCACCACCATGGAGGCAGCGCTTTCGGCCAACGTCGCGGAGCCGCGATTCCGGACGTGGCTGTTCGGAGTCTTCGCTGCGTTGTCCGTGTGCCTCGTAGTGGCCGGCGTCTACAGCGTGCTGTCATACGCCGTCGGCCAGCGCTCGAGCGAAATCGGCTTGCGCAAGGCACTCGGCGCGAGCACGCGCTCGGTGATCGCGAGGTGATCTCGCATGGACTGACGCTCACGGCCGTCGGCCTCGCCCTCGGCCTGGCCGGCGCAATGGCTGGCACAAGGCTTCTGACGACAGTGTTGTTTCAGGTGACACCGCATGACCCGATGGTCTACCTGGGTGTGATTCTTCTGCTGGGCACCGTCACGATGGTGGCCAGTGTCGTCCCTGCCTGGCGCGCCGCGAACACCGATCCGCTTGTGGCGCTTCGGCAGGAGTAGGGAAGAGAGCTTGGGCTCTGCGCAGGAGTAGCGCCCGGGACAAGCCTTTCTCCTGTTTTGGCAATTGGCACGGCACGGGATAACGCAGATCAGGGATCGGGGATCGGGAAGAGCATTCAGATCTCAGCCGAGCGGCTAAGCTCTGAAAGCTCTTCCGACCCCTGATCCCTGATCCCTGATCCCGCCCTGAATGCTACCAGCGGCCGCGATCGATGACGTAGGTCGAATCGATGCGCGCGATCGAAGCCGTGCCCGCCTGGCGCATGACGAGCTCGAGCTCGCGGCGCAGCATCGTGAGGACTTCCTCGACGCCCGGCTGGCCGAAGGCGGCCAGGCCCCAGACATAGGGGCGTCCGATGCACACCGCGGTTGCGCCGAGCGCCAGGGCCTTGAAGATGTCGGTGCCGCGGCGGAAGCCGCTATCGACGAGCACCGGCATGCCGGCGCCGGCGCCCTCGACGACTTCCCGCACGCACTCGATCGATCCACGGCCGCTGTCTTCCGAGCGCCCGCCGTGGTTCGACACGATGATGCCGTCGACGCCGCGCTGTGCGCGCCAGCTCGGCGTCCTCGCGCGTGACGATGCCCTTGATGACGATCTTCATCTTGGTCAGGGCGCGGAGCCGGTCGATCTGATTCCAGTCCCAGTCTTGTGGGGAGACGCGTTCGGCGCGCGACATGTCGATGCCGCTGAATATCGGCCGCGTGACGAAGAACCGTCCCGTCGAAGGGGTGGTCGCGTGGCAGGACTGACACGTACGAGTGTCCAGCCGCGTCAGGCGCTTTTGCGTGACGCGGTTGTTGCCGAGGTTGTCGACCGTCAGCACGAGGACCCGACAACCGGCCTTGTCGGCTCGCGCGACCAAGGCCGTCGTCACGTTCCAGTCGTTGGTTGGGTAGAGCTGGAACCAGACCGGCTCGCCGCGAGCGGCGTTGACGTCCTCGACGGCGGTTGACGAGAGCGTCGAGAGGATCTGCAGGTGCTTCCGTGCGCGCGCGGCTTTCGCGACGGCGACTTCGGCCTCGGGATGAAACGCCTGCTGGCTGCTGACCGGCGCGAGGACGATGGGCGAATCGTAGGACGTGCCGAACAGCGTCACCGACATGTCCGGCTTGGCGACGTTGACCAGCCGGCGGACGCGAAGCTGATAGCGGCCGAATGCTTCCCGGTTCGCGCGGATGGTGTCGTCGGCGTCGGTTCCCGTGGCCAGGTAGCCGAAGTGCGCCGGTGGAAGCGTCCGCCTGGCGACGGCCTCGAAGTCGAAGACGTCGAGCGCGTCTTCGACCTTGGTGATGACCGTCGCGTCATCGCGCGCGGCCTGCGAGCCCGCAGGCGCCTGCGATGCCCACAATCCCGACGCGCCCGCCATGGCCAGCGGGCTTGCCGCCGCCCAGCGCAACAGCTTTCGGCGTGCCGCCCGGCTGGTGGAATCGTGTCTCACATTGATCTCGTGTACTGAAGCCTATCCCATCGACACGGCCCGCGGCTCATCACGATGAACGCGAAGACCACGATGACCACGAAGAAGACCGGAAACCTTCGCGAACTTCGTGAGCTTCGATATCTTCGCGATGGCGTCGTGAAGGGGTCTTGAATTTACTTTTTAACGCTAGCGCCGGTCAGCTGCGCGACGGCCGACAACGTCGTCTGGGCGGCGTTCAGCCCGAGGCGGAAATCCTTGTCGGAGAAGGTCGAGAAGACGTCCGTCACCTGGTGCCAGTGAGGATCCCAACCACCGCCGATCTGGGCGCCGCGCTCGTTCTCTCGAAGGCTGATCGCGGGCACGAGATCCATGAACGGCGTCGAGTCCGTGTTGGTCATGTGCGGGCCGACGGCCGCGGGATAGTCGGTGGCGTACTTCTCGTTGGCCGCCTTGAAGAACCAGGCCAGCTTCTGCGCGCCCTCGGCCATCTTCGCGGTCGACTGGAACTCGATGTTCACGTCGGCCTCCGGCCGCTGCTCGGGGCTGACCTTCCCGTCGGCGTCAGGCATGCCGTGATCGAACATCATCATGTCGTGCTGGATCATCCCGAGCCACTTCGGCTCAGGGTAGCGGCGCGACCCGGGCGGGTCTTCCTTACCCTGCAGATCTTTGCGCTGATCGACGTAGGCCCGGGCGCCGTTGAGACCAGACTCCTCGTTGTTCCAGAGCGCGAACCTGATGGACCGCTCCGTCTGCACGTCAGGGCCGCTGAAGATCCGCGCCAGCTCCATCACCAGGGCGGTTCCCGAGCCGTCGTCGTTGGCGGCTTCGCCGAACCCGATGCCGTCCATGTGGCCACCGACGATATACATCTCGTCGGGACGGGTCGTGCCGACCTTGGTGCAGAAAACCTGTTCGCGCAGTCCCGGTGTGCTCGGCTGTGCGTTGAGCTCGCGCAGCTTGACGTCCGCCTGGGCGTTGGGATCGTTATTGACGCCGGTGCGGCCGGAGTTGCCGAAAATCGTGCTGCCGCCCTGACCCGTGGGCCCGCGCCCGCCCCCGCGCCGTACGCCGGCCGCGCCTCGTCCCCGCCCAGCGCCCCTGCCCTCGCCGCGTGCGGCCGGCTGATAATCGTACTTGATGCGCTCGGTGTTCGTGCAGCCGTAGCTCTTGAGCTGGGCCTCGATCCAGTCGATGGCCGCGCGGTTGCGATCGGTCCCCTGGCGGCGATCGCCGAACTGCGTCAGCCCCTTGATGGTGGCCTTGTATTTCTCGAGGTCGAGCCTGCCGACGAGCGTTCTGACCGGGTCGTCGGCTTCAGCTGCCGGCGGGGCACTGGCTTGCGGCGCTGGGGCCGCAGTCTGCGGCGTTTGCACGCGAGCGGCCGGCCCCGTCGAAAAAGCCACCGCCATCATGCCGAACGTCAGACCCGCCAGCAGCTTCGAATGCATCAGTCTCCCCGTTTGTTGTAGTTGTTCGCAGAGGCAGTTCAAAAACGGCCGCGTGCCCGCAGGTTCAGCAAGAAAACGACGAACGCGCCGACGGCAGGTCACTCACGATGGGCACGACCGGCCTCACGGCTCAGGCTCTAGGCTTCAGGCTCTAGGAAGATCTTCGAGTATGTAGTCGAAGGGTTTCCCTGAGCCTAAAGCCTAAAGCCGAGAGCCAATGGGTCTCAGCGCTTCGTCGCGGTCCATGGCGAGGCACTTGGAGCGGTGCCCTGGATCGTGGTGCCATTCACCTTGCCGGTGTAGGTCGTCTTGCCCGCCGTGAAAGTGATCGTGTCGCCGTCCAACTTGCCGCTGACCGTTTGCGTGCCGAGGGTGCCCGAGAGCTTCTGATACGTCTGCGTGAGCTTGAGATCGCCCTGCGGCGTCGTCCAGGTGCCATCGACCTTGGCCGGCACGATCCAGAGAAGCGCGGTGCACCAGCTCGTGCAGTCGCCGGCGATCGTTTCGGTCTGGTCCGCTTCCCAGTCTTCCATCGTGAAGGAGTTCGACACCACGCGCGTTCCAGGCTTCAGGTTGAGAATCTTCGGGCGCAGCTTGACGTTGATGTCGGGCAGCAGAAACATCGTGATGACCGTGGCCTTCGAGAAGTCGGTCTCGAAGAGGTCGGCTTTGACGAACGTCGCCTTGGCGCTGACGTTCTCTTTGGCCGCGTTGGCCTTCGACAACTCGACCATGTCGGGGTTGTACTCGACGCCCATGGCAGTCGCCCCGCGCTTGGCGGCCGTGATCACCGTACGGCCATCGCCCGACCCGAGGTCCATGACGAAGTCCTGCGGTGTCACCTTAGCCATGTCCAGCATCTTTTCGACCAGGGCCTGCGACGTTGGCACCCAGACGACGTCCTTGCCGGCCTGGCCGCTCTTGGGTTCGAACGGCTGCTGCGCAGGTTTCTGAGTGGCTGTCGCCTGCGCGTGCGCGCTGACGGCCAGCAGGCAAACCCCAAGGGTCAGCCCGGCCCGCCTGACCATACCTCGTGCATTCATATGAAAACTCCTGACAAAGCCAAACGTTGGTATCAAGGCTTCGAGCTGTCCGCTCACCCCATCCGCGTTGCCCGCGGCTCGAAGACCGCTCAGAATAATACCTTGCGCGAGCGGCGCCTGTTTACCGGCCCCGCCGGGTTCCATACACCCGGCGCTATAATCGGGGCTTGTCCACGGTTCACCACGGCAGGTCGCGCGCGCTCTCCGTTGCGGCAGAGCAGCTGGTGCAGGCAGGGCGCCGTTTCGACCAGCGGGGCTGGGTCATGGGGACGAGCGGCAACTTCAGTGTGGTCATCGACCGGGACCCGCTGCGGCTGGCGATCACGCCGAGCGCGACGTTCAAGGGCGAGCTGGACGCGGACCAGATCCTGGAGATGGATGAGCGTGCCACGCCGAGCGCCTGCGGCGCGAGCGCGGCGCGAAGTCGCCGCGCGAGAGCGAGTGGGGGTGGGGCCCCACGAGCTTTGAGAATGCCCGCGGGCACTCGTGTGTCGGCCGAAGCGCTCCTGCACGTCGAAGTCGTTCGCGCGCGCGGCGCCGGGGCGGTGCTGCACACGCACTCGATTTGGAGCACGCTGCTATCCGCGCGGTTCGGTGACGCCGGCGGCCTCGCGATCGAGGGCTACGAGATGCTCAAGGGGCTCGAAGGGGTTCGCACGCACGAGCATCGCGAGTGGCTGCCGATCGTCGACAACGATCAGGACATGGCGCGCCTGTCGGGCGTCGTGCGCGGCGTACTCGAGCAGCATCGCGACGCCCACGGCTTTCTGCTGCGCAACCACGGGCTCTACACCTGGGGCGCCGATCTTCCGCAGGCCGTTCGGCACGTAGAGATTCTTGAGTTTTTGATGGAAGTGATGGGGAGAAGCTTTCAGCCGTCAGCTCTCAGCTCTCAGCCGGGTTGAGCGCCTAGCTTCCGCCTTCAGCCGAAAGATCACCGTTTGCCGCTCAGTAGAAAGCAACGAGCCGAAGGCTGATAGCTGATAAAAGCTAAGTGTTTTCTTTGGAGGTCATCATGGCCGTCATCAAGATTCCCTCGGACAACGTCACGCTGACCGACGCGCAGGACGTCACGACGTTTCTGGCCGTGCGTGGGATCGAGTACGAGCGTTGGACGCCATCGGACGAACTGCCCGCCGATGCGCCGGCCAACGCGGTCCTCGAAGCCTACGCCCACCAGATCCAGACGTTGAAGCGGCGCGGCGGCTATGTGACCGCGGATGTGATCGACGTCAAGCCCGATACGCCCAACCTCGACGTCATGCTCGCGAAATTCAACAAGGAGCACTGGCACGACGAGGACGAAGTGCGGTTCATCATCGAGGGACGAGGGATCTTCCACATCAATGCCGGCGACAGCGTGTTCGTGCTCGAAGTGGGGCAGGGCGACCTCATCCGCGTGCCACGCGGGACGCACCACTGGTTCGATCTCTGCGCCGAGAAGCGAATCAGGGCGATTCGCCTCTTCCAGGACCCGTCGGGCTGGACGCCGCACTACACCGAGAGCGGCGTGGACCGCGGATTCCAGCCGCTCTGCTTCGGTCCTTCGTACGTCGGACCCTTTGTCCAGCCGCACTCGTAGGGAGTGGTTGCGCCTCTGCGCCTGACGGCCGCGAACGTCGATTTCGTGCTGCTGGACATCGAGGGCACGACCACGCCGATCGCGTTCGTGCACGACGTGCTCTTCCCCTACGCCCGCAGCCGCGTGCCCGCCTATCTCGAGGAAACCGCCGCCTTCGACCCTGAGATTCGGCAGGTCGTCGAGGATCTGCGTACTGAGCTTCCGGCTTCCGGCTTCCTTCCCGCAGGAAATCTCACGCCGGAAGCTGGCAGCGGCCCGCTGGAGCCTGACATCGTCGGCTACATCTATTGGTTGATGGATCGCGATCGCAAATCCGGTCCGCTCAAGTCGCTGCAGGGACGTATCTGGGAGCAGGGCTACGCCACTGGTGCGCTGAAGGGCGAGGTGTACCCCGACGTGCCGGAAGCGTTCGCCCGGTGGACCGCCGCCGGGGTGCGCATCGGCATCTACTCGTCGGGCAGCGTGCTCGCGCAGAAACTCCTGTTCGCCAATTCGACGGCCGGCGATCTCTCGCGGTTTATCAGCGGCTACTTCGACACCGCCGTTGGAGCGAAGAAAGAGGCCGTCAGCTACCGGCGGATCGTCGAGGCGCTCGGCATCACGGCCTCACGCGTGCTCTTCGTGTCGGATGTTGCGAGCGAGCTCGACGCCGCGCGAGAGGCAGGCCTTCGGACCATGCTCTGCGTGCGAACGCCGGCGCAGCCTCCCGCCCCGATCGTGCACGGGACTGTCCAGTCCTTCGCCGAGATCGAGGCGTGACGCGATTGCCTTCGACCTCCTTCGCGCCGATAATGCAGGCATGAAGGACCTTGCCCCCCAGACGATAGAGCTCGAATCGGAGAAGGTGCAGTTTCTCCAGGAGATGTCGACGAAGTACGGCCTCGCGGACATCGGCAAAGCCGTGCGGTGCCTCGTGAACTACGCCCGCGAGAACCCCGAGCGGCTCGACGACATCTTCAGCGAGATCCGCTGCCTGGACTGCTAGCGACGGATGGGCTCAGGGCTCATGGCTTTGGCTTTAGGCTCTAGGCTTTAGGCTCAAGCCCGAAGATCTTAGAGCATGTGGTCGAAGGTCTTGCTGGAGCCGAGAGCCTAGAGCCGAGAGCCCTACCAAATCACCACCCTCCTGCCCGGCTCCCGATACATCCCATCGCCAGGCCTCGTCGCGAACGCTTCGTGGAACGCGGGCATGTTGCTGGCGGGACCGTTCGCGCGGTATTGGGGTGGTGCGTGCGGCGTGGAGAGGAGCGTCTGCCGGAGGTACTCGTCCCGGATCCGGCCCTTCCACGCCTGTGCCCAGCTCAGAAAGAAGCGCTGTTCCCCGGTGAAGCCATCGATCACTGGCGCGGTTCGTCCGCGGAGCGACATCTTGTAAGCGCGCCATGCGATGGCCAGCCCGCTCAGGTCGCCGACGTTCTCGTGCAGCGTGACGCGTCCGTTGACGCGGGCTCCGTCAACCGGGCTGTAGGCGTTGTATTGCGCGACCAGCGCCTCGGCTTTTGCGGCGAACGCCTGTTCGTCGCCAGCCGTCCACCAGTTCAACGCGGCGCCGGCGCCGTCGATGCGGCGTCCGCGATCGTCGAAGCCGTGGCCGATCTCGTGCCCGACGATGGCCCCGAGCGCGCCATAGTTGGCGGCATCGTCGGCCTCGGCATTGAAGAGCGGCGGCTGCAGCATGGCCGCCGGCACCACGACTTCGTTCAGGAGCGGGCTGTAGTAGGCGTTGACCGTCTGTGGCGTCATCAGCCACTCGTTGTGCGCGCCAGGGTCAGACAGGCGCCTGAGCCTGTACTCGCTGTCAAACTGGCGCGCGCGCTGCACGTTGCCGAAAAGGTCGTCAGGCCTGATGACCAGCCCGCGGTAATCGCGCCAGCGATCCGGATACCCTACCTTCGTCGATAGCTTCGACAGCTTCCCGAGGGCGCCGCGCTTCGCGGATTCGGACATCCATGGCGACTCGGTTATGGCCTGGCGAAATGCCGAGAGGAGCGTGGCGACGAGCGCCTCGACGCGTGCTTTCGACGAAGCCGGGAAGTGTCGCTCGACGTACAAGCGTCCGACCGCATCGCCGAGAAACCCGTTGACCAGGCTCACGCCACGCTTCCAGTGCGTGCGCGGCAGTTCCTGACCGCTCAGCACGCGGCCGAAGAACTCGAACCGCGCGTCCGAGAGTGCGCGCGTCAGGAAGGGCGCACACGCGGTCAGCAATCGGGAGAGCA
The DNA here is from genome assembly GCA_963839705.1 of uncultured Acidobacteriota bacterium. Lineage (GTDB taxonomy): Bacteria > Acidobacteriota > Vicinamibacteria > Vicinamibacterales > 2-12-FULL-66-21 > DATBJJ01. Next base: position 561,998 of record CAWIWL010000012.1, on the reverse strand, counting down.
GCCACGCTTTCCATGTCTCGAGTGACGTCTCGCCGGCAGCGGATCCGACGAGCGCTGCGAAGTTCTTGAAGAACGACGGCTGGGCGAGGACGACGAAGCCGGTACGATCGATGCCCTGAGGCCGGGCCCATCGCAACCAGTCGAAGCCCGGCATCTCATGCTCGAGCGCTTCGAGCGAGAACCTGGTCGCCGTCCGCGCCGGATCGCGCAGCGCTTCTGGCGTCCACTGCAGCCGGGCGATGCGTGTCTCGAGCGCGAGGACGGCTGCCGCGTCCGACGCCGCGCCGGTGCGCCCGGCGAGCGTGAAGATCGTCGTCAGGTAATCGACGTACTGTGCGCGGATGCGGACGAAGCGCTCGTTCTCCTCGAGGTAGTACTCGCGATCGGGCAGCAGGGTTCCGCCCTGGGCAACCGAGACAAGGGGAATCCCGGGCCTCTCGGCATCCTCCTCGACCGTGCCGAGAAACGGACCGCCGAGCGCGATGGCCGAGAGGTAGCCCGATTCCGATGCGAGATCTCGCGGCGTGCGGATGGCGTCCAGCCGACGCAGCAGGTCCGCGATCGGCCGAAGGCCCAACGCTTCCGCGCGCCGTTCGTCCATGAGGCTCGCATACAGGTCTGCAATCTGCCGCGCCGTGCCGCGCTGACGGTCGCGATCGGCGGCGACGCCCTCGATGATCGCGCGCACGTCGCTTTCAGTTTTGTCCGCGAGCTCGATGAACGTTCCGTAGGTGACCCGGTCAGGCGGCACCGGTGTACGTGCGAGCCATCGGCCATTGGCAGCGCGAAAAAGGTCGTCCTGCGGGCGGACTCCTGGATCGAGATTGCGCAGGTCAAGGCCCGAGGTGGGCGACTGCGCCGGCGTCAGCGCGACGGCCAGAAACGCGACAAACACCAAGAATTTCACGGCACTTCCGGACCAACCGCCGGGCCGATGGACACCCAAAAGTCTGGTGGCAGGCAGATGTGCCTGGATCTTGCACAGAGATGAGCTGCCGAGGCTGAACCTTGGAAGTGACTAGGTTCAAATGCGTTAGCCTGACGGCTGGTACTCGTGAGGGCGCCAAAAGTCTGCCCTGTAGGTGATAGTTTAATAGGACATCTGATTATGAAGCTTCGAAGCCTAATCCTGGTGCTCGCGCTGCTGGCGCCGTCGATCGCGACGGCCGACCCCATCACTGTCGGCGGTTCGTGGTCTTCGACCTCCGGGATCCCAAGCGCCGATCCGAGCAGCCTGCCGCTCGAGCTGGGCTCGTTCTGGTCAGGGCAGTCGTGGGATGGCTGGCACCGTGGCATCAACTATCTCCTCGAGGAGTACGGCGTCACTGAACTCGAGTACCTCAACGACGGTTCCGGGAACTATACGTCGTTCCGATTCGACGAAGACATCGTCGGCCTGACCAGGATTGCCGGCATCACGTCACGGACCAACGGCGTGCTGAGCGTTGGGCAGGACGGCGCGTTCACCTACGCCGCCGACGGCTTCGGAGTGGTGAATTCTTGGGACGACCCCGGGCAGTTTGCGCTGTTCCGTATCGTGCTTCCCGAAACGACCCACTATTTCCTCGGCGTCGAGGACATGCTCATCGGCGATCCGCTCAGCGATCACGACTACAACGACTACGTCGCCAGGTTCGAGGCCCACTCCGTTCCTGAACCGGGCACGCTGTTGCTCATCGGCTCGGGGATGGCCGCGCTCGCCGTGCGAAAGAAGCTCGCGTCGCGCAAGACGCGGACCGAGGCAGCGGTCTAGGCCACGGACCACTCGGGGCCGCGGAGCAACACGGACAACACGGACAACACGGATTAGGTCACGGGGCCCGGACAGATGCCGGGCCCCGTTTCTTGTACGGGCGCGAACTCCCTTCGATTCTCAAACCACATCACGCATACTACGGTCTCAAGGCTACGTGAGACTCCTGAGACCGTTGCCGCGCGCCGTCACGCGGCCTATCTCGCTCCTCGTGCTCGTCGCCTGGGCCGCGACGATTGGCATTCTGGTCAAGCGCACCTACCTCGAAGCGGCCTCGGTCAACCTGGCGACCGATCTTGCGCGCTATGGCATCAGCGCGCAGTGGCGCGGCATCTATTACAAGGGTGAGAAGATCGGGTTCTCGGTCAGCCAGGTCGACGCCAAAGACGATGGCTTCGAGTTGCAGGAAGACGGCCGCCTGCAGATGACGCTGTTCGGGGCCGTTGCGCCTGTGCGTATCCGCACAGCCGCACGCGTGGATCGCGCCTTCGTCCTGCAGTCGTTCGAATTCCTTCTCGATCCGGGAACGGGGCCCACGACCGTCAGCGGCGTGCTCGAGGGCCGTCGCCTCACGCTCAGCGTGACGACTGCGGGTGGCACGACGACCGAGACGCGCGAGGTCAGCGAGCCGCCGGTGCTGTCGGTCAGTCTGGGTCGCCGCCTGGCCGGCGCAGGACTCGTCGCCGGCGCGCGGTATCACTGGGCGCTGTTCGATCCGGCGATCATGCGCAATGCCCCCGTGACGCTCGTCGTCGGCCCGCGCGAAGTCGTGTCGGTCAATGGCGTCGGCATGCCGGCCTTCCGAGTGGACATGGAGTTTGCCGGCCTCCACACGCGCTCCTGGGTGACCGACACCGGAGAGGTCGTCAAGGAGGAAAGCCCGATGGGGTTGATGACCGTCCGCGAAGACGCACAGAGAGCGCCGGTGATGTCTGTTGGCTGGAACGCCCGAACGGATCTGCTCGAGGCGGCTGCGGTCGTGCCGGTGATGAAGCAGCGTATCGCCGAGCCGCGTGACGTGCGGCGGCTCAGGGTCAGGCTCGACGGCGCGAATCTCACTAGCGCACTTGTCGACGACAAGGCGCGAAGTGACCTCCAAGGCGTCGGCCAGACTGTCGAAGGCAATATTGTCGAGCTGCGCGATCCTCAGTCGCTTCGTGCCGGGCCTGCAGATCCTGACGCGCCCGGGTATCTGTCGGCCGAACCGTTCATCGAGAGCGACGACCCGGCAATTGTCGCGGAAGCCGAAGCCGCCGTGCGTGGCATCACCGGCGGTCGCGCGAGGGCCGAGCGCCTCACGCGACACGTCAACGCGATGCTGGAGAAAAAGCCGACCGTCAGCCTGCCTTCGGCGCGCGACGTCCTCCGGACAAGGATTGGCGACTGCAACGAGCACACAGCGCTGTATGTCGCGCTGGCGCGCGCGGTCGGGATTCCTGCACGGGTGGCGGTCGGACTCACCTTCGTCCGCGGCGCGTTCTACTACCATGCCTGGCCCGAGGTGTACCTCGATGAAGGCGCCGGCCGCGGCTACTGGCTGCCCGTCGATCCCACGCTCAATCAGTTTCCCGCCGACGGCACTCACCTGCGGCTCGCGCGGGGCGGGCTCGACCGGCAGGCGGCGATCCTTCCGCTCATCGGCCGAATGAAGATGGAGGTTCTCGATCTCGAGCTGGCGCCAGGCTCGGTTCCCATCCTCGCCGGGAGACGTTCCACCGACATGACGCCGCTGGCTATCCCGCTGCCGCAGCGTTCCGCCGGCGGATGCTGGTCCAGCCCGCCGACGGCGACAACGCCTCGACGCCGATGATCGAGGTCTACGATCTCGTCAAGAGATACGGCGCCTTCACGGCGGTCGACGGTGTGACCCTTGACGTCCAGCCGGGTGAGATCCACGGATTCCTGGGACCGAACGGCGCAGGCAAGACGACCACCATCCGGATGATTGCCGGGCTCCAGCGCCCGACCGCCGGACGGGTTCTCGTGAACGGCCACGATCTGGCGGCCAGCCCTGAGGCCGCCAAGGCCTCGCTCGGGTTCATTCCCGATCGGCCGTTCATTTACGAAAAACTCACCGCAGGGGAGTTCCTTCGTTTTCACGGGGGGCTCTACGGCATGGACGGCGCCGCCATGACCGAGCGCGTGCGCGAGATGCTCGAGATGTTCGAACTCTCGCGCTGGGAGCACGAGCTCGTCGAAAGCTTCTCACACGGAATGAAGCAGCGTCTGGTCATGACCGCCGCGTTTCTGCACCGGCCTCGCGCAGTTCTCGTCGACGAGCCGATGGTCGGCCTCGACCCTCGCGGCGCACGGCTCATCAAGGCAGTTTTCCGGCGGATGAGCGAGCACGGCGTTGCGATACTGATGAGCACGCATACGCTCGAAGTCGCGCAGGAGATGTGCGATCGCATCAGCATCATCCTCAAGGGGCGGATCATCGCGCGAGGGACGGTCGACGAGCTGCGAGCGCTCGCCGGAAGTTCCGCTGAGCAGCACGACGCTCAGCTGACGGCGGTCTTCCTGAAGCTGACCGGCGGCTCAGGGCTGCAGGAGATCGACGAGATCGTCTGATGGCGCAGCCCTTTCCCTACCTGCTGCTTCCGATGGTGTGGGCGACGCGAAACCGCACCCGGCGGCGCCAGCGGGGCGATCTGATGCGCGGGCTCCTCTTCGGAGCAGTGGGCCTGCTCGTGTTCGCGGCAATCCTCTGGGGATCGTTCTGGCTCGCCTGGCAGCTTTCGACGTATGCCGAGCTCGGCGACTACCTCCTGCGGCTCGGGCTCTCGTGGCTCTTCCTCACGTTTCTCTCCTTCCTCGCCTTCAGCGGCGTCGTCACCGCGCTCTCGACGTTCTTCCTGTCGGACGACTTGAAGCTGCTGATGGCCACGCCGATTGCGCCGCGCCGGCTGTTCCACGCGCGCTTCGCCCGCACAGTCGGCCAGGCGTCGTGGATGGTGGCCGCGTTTCTCGTCCCGGTGCTCATCGGCATCGGCCTGGCGCGATGCGCCGGCCCGCAGTTCTACGTCACCGCGGTGCTGACCGTCCTGCCTTTCGTCGTTATCCCCGTATGCCTTGGGACGGCAGTGACGCTTGTGCTCGTCAACGTCTTCCCGGCGCGGCGGGCGCGGGACATCCTCATGCTGATGGGCCTGCTCTTCGCGGCGGGCCTTGTCGTGCTGCTCCGTATGATTCAGCCGGAGCGGCTGCTGCGCGTCGAATCGCTCCCCGACATTACCGGGTTCTTCGCCGACCTTCAGACGCCGGCCACCGTCCTCCTCCCGTCGTTCTGGGCGGGCGAAGCCCTTTTCACGAGCCTGCAGGGGGGCCGCGACTGGCTCCACCTGGGAGCGCTGTGGACGACGGCGCTCGGCCTGACCGTGCTCATCGGAGCGGCCTGCGAACGTTGGCACTTCGCCGGCTTCAGCAAGTCGCAGGAGTCGCGCAAAGCGCGATTCACGAGGCTGCGATGGCTCGAGGGATTGTTGCAGGCGCTGCCGCTGTCGCCCGTGCGACGCCACCTCCTCATCAAAGACGTGAAGGTGTTCCTGCGCGACGTAAGTCAGTGGTCGCAGCTCCTGTTACTGCTCGCACTGGTGCTCGTCTACCTCTACAACTTCCGCGTCCTCGATCTCGAGCGCATGCCGTACATGAGCGGCATCGTCAAGAACGTGTACGCGCTCATCAACCTCGGGATGGCTGGCTTCGTGATGGCGACGATCGCGGTGCGTTTCGTGTTCCCGGCTGTATCGGCCGAAGGCGCCGCGTTCTGGATCGTTCGCACCGCGCCGATCTCGCTCCGCGATTTTCTCTGGTCGAAGTTCTGGACCGGGCTCGTTCCCGTACTGGTGCTGTCCGAGACGCTGACTGTGTTGGCCAACCAGCTTCTCGGGATTGACCCGTTTCTCAAGGCGGCTTCAGCGGTGGCGATCCTGTTCATGAGCCTGGCGCTCGTCGGGCTCGCCACGGGACTCGGGGCGCGCTATCCGCGCTTCAACGCGGAGAACCCGACGCAGGTGGCCGGATTGTACGGCGGCGTGATGTTCATGATCCTCGCCGTCCTCTTCGTCATCATCGCCTGCGTGCTGGTCGGCTGGCCGTCGTCGCTCTACCTGTGGCACCGCGCGAGAGGCGTCGCGCTCTCGAGCAGCCAGCACTGGACGGTGTGGCTGTCGTTCACGAGCGGCATCGTGCTCAGCCTCGTGACGTGCTGGTGGGGGATGCGATCCGGGGTGCGGGCGCTGGAAGAGATGGGCTGAGGATCCTCGAGGCCGTCAGATCGCGTCGACCAGGCCGTGCCACTCTGGTGTTTCCTGAAAGAGGGCGGCTCCGCACATCCACGTGCCCTCGCCAATCAGGTTCTCCCAGACGAGCTTGGCTTTCACCGACAGCTGGGAACTCGGAAACGTGATGCTGAGCGATTCGGGAAGCTTGCTTGCCGTGGCGGGCAGGCTCCGCTGCATCTCGAAGCGCAACCCGCCGTAGCTCACGTCCACGATCCGCGCCGGGGCGTCGTCAACGCTGATGGGCAAGCCGCCAATCACGGGCTTGCGTTCCCACCGACGTGGTATGCCGAATGCGGGGCGGGCAGCCGAGAGTTTCTGCGCGACGAGGTCGAGCAGCCGTGCCGGCGACACCGGCTTGAGGACGTAGTCGGCGCCGCGGCGGCGCGCGTCGGACTCGAGGACCGGGTCGGCGAACCCGGTGATGATGATTGCCGGTATCGGCTGAGGACTGCTAATCACGAGCTGAAGCCCGTTGAACGGGCCGAGCCGCACGTCGGCGATCAGGAGATCGGGAGGCGACGTCCGCAGGACGCGCGTGGCATCTTCGAACGTTCCGACGGCGACCGCCTCGTAGCCGGCTTCCTCGAGGAACTCGGCGAGGCCCTCCCTCGTTGTCTTGTCGTCGTCGACGATCAGCACCTTCGAACGCATGCTCTCCTCTACGGCCTGGTATGCGGGTGACGAGGGGTCAACGCAACCTTGATGCCGGACCGGGCCGGAAAGCAACCCCGCGCCGGCGTGCGCCGCGGGCGGCTGACTGCTGGCCGTCCATTTCACATCTGTCGAGTGCTGTTTCGAGTCTGATGGCAGCTCTACCTTAACATCGATCGCCTGCCGCCCCGCTAGTCTTGCCATTACTCTACCCCCCGGGCAGGGAGATTTCGAGGGTGCCTACGGTCGAGGTATCGGGCGTTGATGGGGTGGGCTTTAGTGGACCCGGGAGCGGACTCTTCCGACTTGGGCCTTACAGGAATCGGACGCAGCGAAGGGCCGCGTTGACGACAAAGACGCGGGTGTTGTTGGCCGCGGGATCCACCGGGCTGACAAAGAACCCCTGGGCCTCAGGCCGATAGCTAAGCGTGGTGCCGCGCACGATCTCACCGTCGGAGAATGTTACTTCGACGCGCCTGCCCTGGCCCTTGGCGCCGAACGTCTTCTGCTCCTGATACTGCGGATTGCCGTTGAAGTCCTTCACGAAAAACAGTGCCTTCAGTCGCGCAACCGGTATGACCACTCGTTCTTTGGGCGTGGCGTTGATCGATGGCCACAGCGAGAACTGCGGGCGCGCGGGGTGAAAGTCCTGCGTATAGCCCTTGAGAATTTTTCCGTCCGTGTGTCGCGCCACGATCCTCTGAAACGCCGACTTGACCTGGCCTGGAGATTCGAGCGCCGGGACGCTGGGCAACGCCAGCACCGTTTCGATCGGATCTGCCTGCATCGGAGGCAGTACGGTTGCGCGCGTCGCCTGCGGGCCGTTTCCGTCGATGACCGTCGCACAGTGATCGATGAGAGATGCCAGCCGCTCGCTGGTGGGTTCGAGCAGCGACTGCCAGCGCTGGGGCAGGCCGCGCAACCGGTCTTCGAGGGCGGCCACCGCAACCTCTCGTGGCGCCCCTTCACGCAGCGCTGGGAGGATCGCCGTGAGGAGCTCCGATATGTGGCGGCTGAGCAGGTCGCTCCCGCGCGTCGACGTGCGCGCCAGAAGCGCATGAAGTACGTGGAGCACTTCCGTACGCTCGAGCGTGACACCGCCAGCCACGGGCGCGCCCGAGGATACGCATCGTTCGAGCAGGTATTTCAGGGCCTTGTCCGTACCGACGAAGTTCGCCGCCGCAGGCGCTGGCGGTCCGGGTTGCTCGGTCCGTCCGGGCAGCTCGATCAAGTGGGCAAAGACACAGGCGCCGCGATAGATCGCCGTTTCGCCGCGGAGGTTGGCGATGTAGCAGCGCAGGACTTCGAGTGGAACGGCAGCCACGACGCCGGGTCCGATCATCTCGAGCGTCAGCGTGACGCCGGGCCGCAGCGGCGCATCGACTTCGATGAGCGCGCCTCCCTCTGAGAGGTCGACGAGCTTGACATCGTAGCCCGTGCCTCCAAGCAGACGCACGGTTTGCAGCCAGTCGAGGTCGCTCGCGCCCAGTCGTCGGTGCGCGCGGCGATCGACACGGGCCGCGATCGCGGCACGCGACCTCAGCCGGCGCTCCGCGAGCCGAACCGAGAAGGGGACCGTCTCAGCGGCCTCCGGCGCAAGCACTTCCAGTGGACTCATCGCTCAGCTGCTTCCTGGTACCACTATCCGGGACTAGACGACGACCGTCGGCACTTCCAGCTCGCCCTTGCGGAAGGCTTCGGTGAATGCAGTCACGACGCGCGGGTCGAAGTCGGTTCCCGAACCCTTGACGATGATTTCCTTGGCGTCGAATGTCGACATCGCCTTGCGGTACGGTCGGTCGCTCGTCAGCGAATCGTAGACGTCGGCCACGGAGATGATGCGCGCCTCGAGGGGAATGTCCTGACCCTTGGTCGGGTTGTAGCCCGACCCGTCGAACTTGTCGTGGTGCGACAGCACGATTGGGATCACGCGTCGCAGCGATCCACCGACAGGCTCGAGGATCGACACGCCCCTGTTGACGTGCTCCTGCATGTGTTTGAACTCTTCCTCCGTGAGCCGCGCCGCCTTGTAGAGGAGCTCGCGGCTGATGTCCAGCTTGCCGATGTCGTGGAGGAGCGCCGCCGATCGCACGTCCTCGACGCGCCCCGGAGGCAGCTCGAGCTGGGTGGCAATCGTCGCGGCATAGACCGACACGCGATACGAGTGGTTCTCGGTGTAGGTGTCTTTCGCGATGAAGTGGCGGAGGATCATCAGGACGCCGTGGTAGGTCTGGCGCAGCTCGGTGATCTGGGAGGCGCTGTGCTCGTACAGCGTGCCCATCGAGTAGCCCGTGACGATGAGCACGCCGCCCCACACCGTGATGTCGAGCCAGCGCTCCGACACCAAGGTAGGGTTCGCTACCGCCGCCGCGAGGAGCACCGGGTTGTACCACGTCATCAGGCACACTAGGAGAACGCTGCCAAACGCCGTCAGCGTCGCGTGGCGGCGCCCGTAGAGGTACGCCGAGCCGAGCGTCGGCAGGGTGTAGAAGCTGAGCACCATCCGCTGCCCGTCCACCGCCAGATTCAGCAACAGGCAAATCCCGAACAGAGACAGGAGCAGCCAGAGCTCCTTGTTGACTTCCTCGATGCGACCGAACCTCGGTTTCATGCGTAGTGCTCCGAGCTGAATTGCTGACGTCCACGAGCGTAGTGCGGGCAGAGGCAACCGACGGTGCGGTGGCAAGAAGGGATCCGCGCCAGCGGAATTCAGCCAACTACCTGGTAGGCAAGACTTTGATGGGGCGGGGCTTTTCGGGGGTTACCGGCTGTCAGGGTCCGAATGCTCCAGATCGAGACGCTTTGCTAACGAAACCGGCAAAGCTTCTTGAATTCTGATGAAAACGCCGGTTTTGAGTGTGCTGAAACGGCACCAGAGGTGTGCGCCGCCGTCGCGGCTTCACCGCTTTGGCGAGGCAAGGCCCCGTTGGGGCTTCGCTGCTTTGGCGAGACTAAAAGCCCATCTCATAACCAGCGCGAACGAGCGTAGCGAGTGAGCCACGCGAGCGGAGCGGGGCGTCGGGGCCCCGCAAGCGAGCGTGTAAGGGGGTCCGGGGGACGAAGTCCCCCGGATGAGACTAGTCTCGGCCGTGCGGGCCCCACCAGCCGGCGGAGACGAGCGTGTCCTGGAGCTCGACCCAGCGCTTGTAGGCATCGTCAGACGTCGGGAACGACTCGCGCCGTTCCGGGCGTTTTGGCTCGGTGATCACGATCTCGTATCCAGAGGCATCGTCTCCCCGGATCTCGCACTGGAGGAACTCCGTCCCGCGCTGAAAGAAATAGAACATCTGGCCTTCTGACCAGATATCGGTCCAGGCCCTCGAGCGGTGCAGGGGTCACTGTGCGGCGCGGACGGCGATCACGTGATTTTGCGTTCGATAGAGCAGGGTGCCTTCCGAAATCGCCGGCGTCGAGAGGACGCTTTCGGTCATGTCGTTCTCGGCCAGCACCTCGAACGCCGGGCCGGCCTTGAGCACGTAGACGTGCCCCTCTTCGCTCGCGAGATAGATCTTGCCGTCGGCCGCGATGGGCGACGAGGTGAAGGCCGACAGGCCGCCCGCGAGGCGCTGCTGGAACTTGACCTCGCCGGTCTTCGCGTCGTACGCCGACAGCACGCCGTTGTATTTCACGATGTAGACGAGCCCGCGATAGACGAGCGGCGTGCACATGTAGCCGCCGTCACGCGGCGCGCTCCAGGCCACGCCGGCGTTACTCGTCGAACCCTCGGCGAGCGTGATGTCGCCCGTTGCGGTTTCGCGGATCGCATAGACGGGCGCCTTCGGCCCGTGCGCGTTGGTGATGAAGATCAGGCCCTCGTGCACGACCGGTGTCGGCACAGGGATGTCGCCTCCGCCGGTCAGCTTCCAGATCTCCTTGCCAGTCTTGAAGTCGTAGGCGCCCATATGGCGCCAGCCGTTCACGATGAGCTGTGTCTGCCCGTTCACCTGATGCACCGTGGGCGTTCCCCACGTGGGCACATCGCTCCTCGCGACGCGCCACAGCTCCTTACCGTCGCGTGCGTCGAACGCGCCGAGAAACGAGCCCTTCTGCACGTCCGCCTGGATCACCACCACGTTGTCGTGAAGGATGGGGGAGCTGCCGGTTTCCCACTGCGCTGAGGGGTCGGTGTACCACCCGCCGTCGAGCACGCCGAGGTCCTTCTTCCACAGCAGCTTGCCCTTGAGGTCGTAGGCGTAGAGCCCTTCCGATCCGAAAAATGCGATCAGCCGCTCGCCGTCGGTCGCGAGCGTCGAGTTCGCGTGCGATGCCTTGGTGTGGCGCTTGATCTTGGGGACAGCCTTCACCACCGTCTGTTGCCACCGGACGGCGCCCGTCTTCTTGTCGAGACAATAGACGCGCCACTCGTGCTCGGTGTCGTCGAGGACCGGCCTCACATCGCCGTAGAGACCGACTTTGAGGCCGGCATCCTTCTGGCCGCTGATCGACGTGCTGACGCAGGTGAGGTCGCCCCAGACGATCGGGCTGGACAAGCCGAGGCCCGGTATCGCCGTCTTCCAGGCGACGCCCTGACCCTTCGCCACGTTCCAGGACGCGGGAAGCGCAAACCCCTCGGCGACGCCGGTGGCGCGGATGCCGCGGAACTGCGGCCAATCGACACCGGGTTTCGCGTCGCCCGCCGCGCGCGGATAGAGGCTGATGCCGGAAGCAAGCGCCAGAGACAGCACTGCAGCCGAGGTCCCGAATCGCAGATTCATTGTGGTGCTCCTTCGCGAGTCCGATGCTAGCAGATTGTTGATGTTGGCGCGGCGCGCCGCGCCACGGAAGGCTCAGGGCTCAGCGACCACCGAGCGAACGTTCGAGCGTTTCCAGACGCTGGTTGAGCTCGGTCCACCGACCCTGCTCGGCCGAAATATCCTGCACCAGTGACGCCTCGTCGTTCTGCAGTCGTTGGACTTCGAGATTGGCACGGGTCACTAACGTTTTGAAGCCCTTCGCTTGTTCCTCTGTTTCCCGTCGCACTTCTGGTTCCGCGGCCTCTCGAGACAACCGTTCGTGTCATCGTGGCCATCGTGTTGAAACGTGTTGTCGTGACAGCATTTATGAGACGGCTTGTAGGCGCGCTCATCGTCCCGCTGACTCGACTTTCGTGAGGGCGCCGGCGATTTCGGGATTCTGTAGGAACCATGACCAGATGCGGCCCGTGCGCAGGTTCTCGGCGCTGAGCAGCGTGATGCCGAGGTCGATGCCGATCACGTCGGGATTGACCCAGCCGTCGGTGGGATGGAACGCATCCGCGAAGCCGTACCGTCCGTAGATGCGGTCGCCGAATCGGCGGTGCATCTCACGAAGGGCGGGAACGGTGATGTCGGGCGCAAACATCAACGAGCCGGCGACGGCGGCGGGGACGACGGTGCCGTCGATCGCCGGGTGGCGCGGCGGTCCACCCCATGCGACGTAGCCCTTGCGGCTATCCGACGCCGTGATGCCCCAGATCGTGTCGGTGTATCCGGGGAACTCCGGCGCGAGCGAGAGGACGAACGCCTTGTGCGCGCGTGTCGCGGTGACTGAGTTCTGGAACCAGTCGACCGCCGCCGGACCGCTCTCGTGCAGCCGGCGGAAGTCGATCCACGCGTGCGAGTACCTGGTGCACGAAGAGCGGATCCGACCAGCTGACGTAGGCATACGGCCCGAAGCTCATCACCGGCCGCGACCACGCAAACCATGACGTCGCGGGAATCGGACGGGTCGGCGATCCGATGGCCAGCGCGTAGAGAATCATCAGCTCGCAGTATCGGTCCCACCGCCCGGCGAGGAATCCCGATTCCGGCTTCCAGCCGTGCGACAGCGTCATCGGGCTGCCGGCGAGCATCCACTGGAAATCCACGCGTTGATAGATAGCGTCGGCGTACCGCGCCACGTCGGGGTCGTCGCCGAAGCAGCGCCGTACCGTCAGAACGCCAGAGAGGAGCAGCGCTGTGTCGATCGACGACAGCTCGCTCTGCCACTCCCGCGCACCGGTCTGCAGGTTGACGAAGTGGTAGAACCAGCCATGCTCCTGCGGCATCTTCTCGGCGAACCAACGCAGCGTCGTCTCGGCGCGCTCGATTGTTGCAGCCCGCGGTTGCCAGCCGCGAGCGGCGGCAACGCACAGGCCGCTCAGCCCGAAGCCGACGGCCGCGATGCTGCCGATGCTGGCGGCTTCTTGGCTGGCGGGACGCCCGTCGGTCCGCGACCGGTCCCGGACGATGCCGGTGCGGGCATCCGCCTGCTCCCAGAAGAACGCAAACGAGCGCCGTGACAGATCCTCGAGAAACCGATCGTCCGGTTCGCTCAGCCGATACGCCGTCGGCGACACGCCGGGCCGGCCGGGAGCGGCCGGCCGCGCGCATCCGGTCTGGCCGGCGATGAGCGCAATGAGCACGACACAGGCCGCGGGTCCTCGATTCACGCACTAGAAGGTATACCCAACGTCGAATGCGGGTCGCAGGGGTTTCAGCCCTTCGATGGAGTCGCGAGACGGCTGTGGGTGCCAGCCGGAGACAGGGACACCGTCGCGGTATGGCCGGCGCGGAAGCCCTATATAATCGTAGGTTAACCGTCATGGACAAGCCGACAGCGGAGCCAGTCCGCGAAGCGAACGCGCCGCTGGACTTCATCCGCACGATCGTGGCCGAGGACATCAAGGCCGGTAAGCACGGGGGCCGCATCGCCACCAGGTTTCCGCCTGAGCCGAACGGCTACCTGCACATCGGGCACGCGAAATCGATCTGCCTCAACTTCGGTGTCGCGGCGGAGTTTGGCGGCACATGCAACCTGCGCTTCGACGACACCAATCCCACCAAGGAAGACGTCGAATACGTCGACTCGATTCAGGAAGACGTCCGTTGGCTCGGCTTCACCTGGAACGAGCAGCCTCTCTATGCGTCGGACTACTTCGAGCGGCTGTACCAGTACGCGCAGCACCTGATTCGAACGGGCCTCGCGTACGTCGACAGCCTGACGGCCGAGGAGATCCGCGCGCACCGCGGCACGCTGACCGAGCCCGGGACCTCCAGTCCGTATCGTGACCGGCCCGCCGAGGAGAGCCTCGATCTCTTCGCCCGCATGCGCGCCGGCGAGTTCCCCGACGGGGCGCTCGTGCTGCGCGCGAAGATCGACATGGCGTCGCCGAACATCAACCTGCGCGATCCCGTGCTCTACCGCATCCGTCGCGCGCACCATCACCGGACTGGCGATGCGTGGTGCATCTACCCGATGTACGACTTCGCGCATCCACCCTCGGACGCCCTCGAGCACATCACCCACTCGCTCTGCACGCTCGAGTTCGAGGATCATCGCCCGCTCTACGACTGGCTGATCGAGAACCTTCCCGTGCCGTCGCAACCGCGCCAGATCGAGTTCGCCCGGCTGAACCTGACGTATACGGTCATGAGCAAGCGCCGGCTGCTGGATCTCGTCGAGGAGGGGCACGTCTCGGGCTGGGACGATCCGCGCATGCCGACGATCGTCGGGATGCGGCGCCGCGGCTACACGCCAGAAGCGATCCGTGCGTTCTGCGATCGCATCGGCGTGGCCAAGCGCGAGAACATGGTCGATGTCGCCTTGCTCGAGCACGCCGTGCGCGAAGATCTGAACCGCCGCGCGCCGCGCGTGATGGGCGTGCTCGATCCCCTGCGCGTCGTGATCGAGAACTACCCCGAGAATGAGAGCGAAGAATTCGAGATTGCGAACAACCCCGAAGACGATGCGGCCGGCACGCGACGCGTGCCGTTTTCCCGCGTGCTCTATATCGAGCGCGACGATTTCCGTGAAGAGCCGCCGAAGAAATTCTTCCGTCTCAGCCCTGGTCGTGAAGTACGCCTGCGCGGCGCCTACTTCATCACCTGCACGAGCGTCGTCAAGGATCCCGCATCGGGCGAAATCATCGAGCTGCATTGCACCTACGATCCGGCGACGCGCGGCGGCGATGCGCCCGACGGCCGCAAGGTCAAGTCGACGCTGCACTGGGTCTCGGCCGCATACGCGCTCGGCGTCGAGGTCAGACTCTACGATCGGCTGTTCACGAGCGAGAACCCCGGCGCCATTGACGACTATCGCTCGCAGCTCAACCCGAAGTCGCTCGAAGTTCTCCCCCGGTGCTGGCTCGAGCCGAGCGTCGCCGGCGCGCCCGCCGGGACGCGCTACCAGTTCGAGCGGCTCGGCTACTTCTGCGTCGACGCCGATTCGACGCCAGGCCGCCTGATCTTCAACCGCACCGTCACCCTCAAGGACACCTGGGCCCGCATCGAACAGCGCGGGTAACTTCCACTTGGCGCCTGCCGTGCTGTCCAACGTCGCAGCCTGATTTCTCGGGCTCCCCTCGGATACCTGGCGGTCGGCCGACGGCCGAAGGCTTTTGGCATCGCGAACACCCGGACCAGATTGTCTGCCTCTAGCAAGATTTAACTCCTACTGGGCGACTTCTGGCAGCCAGGTTAGGAGGAATTAGTCTGACCATCGGCAGACTATGGCAGATTCCAATTCTGCAATCGCCCACTAAAACAGCTCTGTAGATGGACTTGTAGACATTCCGCAGAATTGGAATGCGGCACCTCCTTTGCGGACAGCCTGTGCGGGCGCCGTGAAAGAGGGCGACCTGAACAGAAAAAGCTGGAGACCACCAATGCCACGCATTCTTGCTATCGAAGCCGATCCCAGACGCCGGCGCGCGTTGACCGTCCTGGTGCGCGAGCACGTAAAGGCGCACCTCTTGGTCGTGGAGTCGGTTCGTGCGGCGATCACCTCGATCGGGCAACATCCGCCGGAATTGATTCTGGCTCCGACTCTCCTCACTCCGCCAGACGAGGCCGAGCTGCTCTCCTATGTCAAGCAGCTCGAAACGGCGCCCTACATCCAGATGATGACCGTGCCGGCGCTCGACATGCTGGCTGACAAGCCAGCTGCGCAGACAACGGGCCGCTGGCGCTTCGTTCCTCTTTTCAACCGACGCCCGGCGAACGTTGTCGTTCAGTACGATCCCTCGATGGTTGCGGCGCAGATCGCCGACGGTTTAGAGCGCGCCCGGGAACGGCGTATCGAGCACGAGGCGGCGATGGTGTACAACGCGGCAGTCGGTCGCACCGAGCCCACCACGGCGATGGTTCTGGCGCGGACCGCGCGCCGCGCCCAGGAGAGTGCCAGCGACGCGTCCATGGGTCAGCAGCTGCGCGAACGGATGCGCGAGGAGCGTCGCGTGGCGCTCAGGAGGGGACGCGGAGAAGTGCCCTGGCTGTCGGACATCAAGCTTTCGTGCGGGGACGAGGTGCACCTCGTCAACATCTCGAGCACGGGCGTGCTCATCGAAACGGGTTTCAAGGTCACGCCTGGAGGCACGACCGAGCTGCACCTGAGCGGTCCGGGGACGAACCTTGTGGTACCGGCGCGCTTCATTCGCAGCGACGTCGCGCGAATCGACGGGCTGGGCGTCCGGTTCCATGCCGCGGCGGCGTTCACGAAGGCGCTCGATCTGGCCAACCCGCACCGCGAGGCCGTTGCTGTCCCGACGCGTCCCGAAGAGCTCGCCGCGCTCCTCGGCGCAGCGTTCGGCGACGGCGCGACTGGTCTGGAACCGGCGCACGCGCGGTTCGCGCAGGGGCTGCGCCGGCTGGTGGGCGCCCGCGCCGTCCAGGTGCGCATCGGACCGACTGGATCCGCCGGCGGGCGGGAAACGCTCTACTTCGACGTGCCCAGTGACGGCCCATCGCGCACGACGCTGCAGGTGGTGTTCGATCGCAACCAGGACGTGAGCGAGGCGCAGTTCAAGCTGCTCAAAGCCGCTGCCTTGATTACAGCCGCTGTACTCGAGCTCGAAAAGCCCGTCGGCGCGATGGAGCGTCCGGCCACGATGGCGCTCCTCACCGATCGCGTCGCATAAGCCAGGAAACAGACGAAGAACGACAGGGACGCGAAGGATTCAAAGGACATCAATGCAGCGCATTCTCGCAATCGAAGCTGATTCCAATCGTTGCCGCGCGTTGACGGCGCTCGTGCGCGAGCACGTGAAAGCAAACCTCGTGGTCGTCTGCTCCGTGCGGGCCGCCATCGACTCCATTGCCGAACACACGCCCGATTTGATCATCGCGCCGGCGCTCCTCCCGCCCCAGGACGAAGCCGAATTGCTCACGCACATGAAAGGGCTCGATACGGCGCCCTACATTCAGATGCTGACCGTGCCCGCGCTCGACGTGCTGGTGGACGCGCCCAGGGAAGAGGCGCGCCGCCCCCGCCTCTCTGGCCTGGCCCTCGATCGCCGGCCCGTCTCTTTGGGCGTCCAGCGCGACCGCAGCATGGTGGCGACGCAGATTCTGGATGGTCTCGCGCGCGCTCGCGAGCTGCGAATGGAATACGCCGCCAGGCTCGCGTGGCAGGAAGCGGCGAGCTGCGCTCTGCGCCACTCGCCGCTGGTCCCCCCGTTGCCAGCTAACCGCGTCCTCGCCGGGGCCAGCCACGCCTTCATCGAGCGGCAGCTGCGCGACCGTGCCCGCGACGAGCGGCGCATCGCCCTCAGAAAGGGCCTCGGCGACGTGACCTGGTTGTCGGGGATCAAGCTGTCGGGGGGACCGGAGCTGCAGCTGATCAACATTTCGAGCTCGGGGGTGCTCATCGAGACCGGATCCAAGTTCGCGCCCGGCAGCACGGCCAGCCTCCAACTCTGTGGTCCGGAGACCAACCTCGTCGTGCCGGTGCGCTTCATCCGCAGCGACGTCGCGCGAATCGACGGGCTCGGCGTGCGTTACCGCGCCGCCGCCGCCTTCACCAATGAGATCGATTTGGCGGGACCCCGGCGCGCTGCCGGCCAGCCGTCGACGCCGCCGGAAGCCCTCGCAGCGCTGCTCGGTTCCGTGCTGTCGCCCGCGCGCGAGCGTCCCGAGCCGGCGCACGCCAGATTTGCGCAGGGGCTCCGTCAGCTGGTGGGCGCACGCGACGTGCGGGTGAGCGCGGGGGGAGCGGGATCCGCGGGCGGGAGGGAAACGCTCTACTTCGACGTGCCATGCGACGACCGGTCGCGTGCGACGCTGCAGGTGACGTTCGACCGCAACCACGACGTCACCGACAGCGAGTGCAAGCTGCTCAAGGCGGCCGCCTGGCTCACCGCCGCCGTCCTCGAGCTCGAGAAACCCGTCGGCCCCGCCGCCAATCGCCCCGCCCTCCTCACCGAACGGGTGGCGTAATACTTAGGTTCAAAGGGTTCACCTCCTGAACCCAAGACGTAACGGCAAGCTCACCTCCGCGTAACGTCAAGTTGATTGACCCTGCCCCTGAGCGCCATAGGATGGATGAGTAAGGTGGCATTCTTGTGGATTTGCAAGGAGTTCGCATGTCTCAGGCATTTTCGGTAAGGCGTCGGTTCTTCCGTCTGGCGCTCGGCGTCCAAATCGCCCTGCTGCTTAGCTTGCCTGTCGCGGGCATCGCACAGACGATCCAAGGCCAGATTTCTGGTCGCATCACCGATGCCTCCGGCGGCGTCCTGCCTGGGGTGACGGTGACGGTCGTCAATGAAGGCACCGGGTTCACCGATACTCGCGTGACCGACGCCGCCGGCCTGTACACGTTCACCAACCTCCGCGTCGGCACCTATTCGGTGTCTGCGGAAATACAGGGCTTTCGCAAGGAACAGCGAACTGGATTCTCGCTCACGGCTGACGGCCGTCTGTCGGCGGACTTCTCGCTCGCCGTGGGTGAGCTGAACGAGTCGGTCGAGGTGACGGCAACCCTGGGCGAGACGGTCAATCGGACAAGCGGTGAGGTCGCGCGCACGATCGACTCGCAGCAGATCAAGGATCTCGCGTTCAACGGCCGCAACTATCTCGAGCTCGCGTCGCTCATTCCCGGAGCCGTCGCGACCGACTTCGATCCGCTCGCGCTCGCGACCAGCCTCAGCGTGACGGGCCAGTCGATTAACGGCAGCCGAAGCAATACCAACAACCTGACCGTCGACGGCGGGTCGAACCTCGACTCGGGCTCGAACGGCAGCCAGATCAACAACGTCAGCCTCAGCTTCATCGACCAGGTCAAGATCCAGACGTCGAACTTCTCGGCCGAGCTCGGACGCAACAGCGGTGGGGCAATCAACGTCGTGACCCGCAGCGGAACCAACAAGTTCCAGGGCACGGCGCGGTACGACTTCCGCGACGAGAAGTTCGACGAACCGAACTACTTCGCCGCGCGCGACGCCAGCGGCAACCGGACCAAGCCCGACCTCGAGTTCAAGAACTTCGAGGGCGCGCTCGGCGGTCCGATCCTCCGCAACAAGCTCTTCTTTTTCGGCGGCCAGCAGTACCCGCATCATCAACCGCTTCACCAACCCGGCGCGGCAGACCCTGCCGACGCGCGCCGAGCTCGCGGGCGACTTTTCCTTCCGCCTCCGCGGCACCGACAACATCGTCGGCACCGCCGACGATGGCGTGCTGCGTGATCCGACGACCGGACAGCAGTTCTCCGGCAACGTGATTCCGTCTGGCCGCATTACGACCGATGGACGGGCAATCGCCAATAACTACACCCGGATGATCGACATGGCGTCGGAGTACACGAGTACGCCGACCGCGAACAACGCGACCTACCAGCTCTACAACCCCTTCGAGCAACGGCAGGACATCATCCGGATCGACTGGCAGGCGACGGGCAATCAGCGCGTGCACGGACGGTATCTGCACGACGAGTACGACCTGCTCGACCCGTACGGCGTGTTTTCCAATGCAGCGCTCCCGACCGTGCCGACCAACCGATCGCGACCCGGCACCAGCTATCAGGTTGGTCACACGTGGGTCGTTCGTCCGACTCTGGTCAACGAGGCCAGGATCAGCGCGGCGTGGAACGGGCAGCGGATCAACCCGCAGGGCGACACGTGGCTTCGGGATACCTACGGATATCAGTTTCCTGAGCTCTACCCGGGCGGGTTTATCACCGACGGCATCCCGTCGGTGGCTGTCTCGGGGCTTGCGGGACTGACCTCGCCATCCTTCGCGCTGCTCTCGCCGACGACCGACATCACGTTCCAGGACACGCTGACCTATTCGCGGTCCAGTCATTCCATCCGAACGGGATTCGCCATTTCGCGCAACCGGAAGGATCAGAACGGACGGGCGGCCTATCTGGGGAACGTAGCCTTCAACCCGTCGGGCAATCCCAACAGCACGAGCAACGCGCTCGCCGACGCGCTGCTCGGCAATTTCCGGACCTACAACGAAGCGTCGGCCGACCCGGTTGGGTTCTTCCGCTTCACGTCGTATCAGGCGTACGCGTCTGATACGTGGCGGTTGCGTTCGAACCTGAGCGTGGAGTTCGGCCTGCGCTACGAGTACTCGACGCCGACCTACGCGCAGGGCAACAACCTCGTCAACTTCGATCCGTCACTCTACGATCCGTCGCAGGCTGTGACGGTCCGCACCAACGGTCTTCTGGTGCCCAATTCGGGCAACCGATTCAACGGGCTCATCGCGGCAGGTGACGGCGTGCCCGAGGATCAGCAGGGGCGCGTGCAGCTTCTGACCGGCGGAGACTACGCGCTCATCCCGAACGGCGCGCCGCGCGGCCTGTACAGCGCGGAAAACCTCTTCATGCCGCGCGTCAGTTTTGCGTATTCGCTGAACGAGGCCACGGTCCTTCGCGGTGGGGTTGGCGTCTTCTACGACAAGCCGGAAGGCAACCTCATCTTCTCGCAGCTGAACATCCCGCCGGTGCTCGACAACGTGACCTACGAGAACTTCAACCTCTCGGCGCCGTCGAGCGGAGCGGCGGGAGCGATCGGCGCGCTCGGCGACATCAACGCGCTCGATCCAAACCTGACCTTGCCCAGACAGACGAATTACAGCATCGGCTTCCAGCGCGAGCTCGGTGGCGGATACTTCGTCGAGGCGACGTACGTGGGCAACCGTGGCGACCGACTGCTGCGTCAGCCAGACGTCAACCGCCCGACCTTCGATGCGTTGCGGGCCAACGCGGCACTGCCGGCCGCCCAGCGCGTGTCAACCAACTTCCTGCGTCCCTACAAGGGCTACTCGGCCATCCGGATGCGACTGAGCGACGCCGACTCGCTGTACAACTCGCTGCAGTTGTATGCGACCAAGCGCCGCGGCGATCTGCAGTTCACTATGTCGTACACCCTCGGTAAGGTCACGACCAACGCGAGCGGAAACGGTGACAACGACACCGCCGAGGCGCCCGGCGATCTGGAGTACACGCGCGGGCCGGCGTCTTTCGATCGCCGGCACGCCTTTGTCGGCACGTTCACCTATCGCGTGCCGTTCCTGCTCGACAGGGGTGACTGGATCGAGGCGATTGCCGGCGGGTGGGAGGTCAGCGGCAAGGTGCGGGCACAGTCCGGGCAGTACTACACCGCGACGGGCGACTCCTCGATTGGCGGCCGCCGGGCGAACTATACCGGCGCCGAGATCGGGCTCGACGGTGGAGACGAACTCCGCTGGTTCAACACCGACGCGTTTACGGTCCCCGCAGAGGATGCGAGGGGCACCGCTACGGTCGGACAGATCCTCGGCCCGGGTTTCTACCAGTGGGACCTGTCGTTTCGGAAGAACTTCCGGTTCGGCGGCCGCTATCAGGCCACGCCGATTTTCGACGTGTTCAACGTATTCGACCGCGTCAATTTCGGCGCGCCGAACACCAACGTGTCGTCGGGCGCCTACGGCACCATCAACGCCGCGCAGCCGTCGCGCCAGTTTCAGCTCGGCGTGCGGTTCGATTTCTAGTCTCATCCGGGGGACTTCGTCCCCCGGACCCCCTTACACGCTTCCGCCTTCGCTAAAGCTACGGCGAGACCTCGCCGGAGCGCCTACGGCGCGAAGGCGGGCGCTACGCTCGTTCGCGCTGTGTATGAGATGGCTTGTAGCGGGGATCGCGATCGACGGAATCACGGGACGCGGATCGCCGATCGCGGACTTCGAGACGCAGGATCAACGCAGCACGGGACGCCTGATCGGCGTTCCCGTGCAAAGATCGGTGGTGTGCCGCCTGCACTCCCGATAGATCCCTTTCTTCCGGATATCCTCGCGAGAGTCCGCGACTCCCGTGCTGTGGTCGTCACGGCAGCGCCGGGAGCTGGGAAGACCACGCGCGTCCCGCCCGCGCTTGCTGTCGATGGCCCCGTGATCGTCCTGCAGCCGCGTCGCGTCGCGGCAAGAAGCCT
Source organism: uncultured Acidobacteriota bacterium (assembly GCA_963839705.1). Classification (GTDB taxonomy): domain Bacteria; phylum Acidobacteriota; class Vicinamibacteria; order Vicinamibacterales; family 2-12-FULL-66-21; genus DATBJJ01. The sequence continues at coordinate 540,166 of CAWIWL010000012.1, read as the reverse complement.
GGCCGCCCGCATCGCCGCCGAGCAGGGATGGACGATCGGCAAGGAAGTCGGGTGGCACGTTCGTTTCGAGCGCCAGTTCGGTCCGGCGACGACGGTCCTCTTCGCGACCGAGGGCATCCTGACGGCGCGACTGCAGCAGGATCCGCTGCTCGCGGGCTTCCGCACCATCATCCTGGACGAATTCCACGAGCGCAGCGTGCACGCCGATCTGGGCATCGCGCTCGCGAAGCAGGCCTGGCTCGCGCGCGCCGACCTGCGACTCGTGATCATGTCGGCGACGCTCGATGCCGCCCGCGTGTCGGCCTATCTGGATCATTGCCCGATCGTCGAAGTGCCCGGCACGTTGCACGCGCTCGACGTGCGCTACGCGCCGGACGTGGGGTTGTCCGATGCGGTGAGTGCCTGTCTACGCGAGCGTGCCGGACAGGTGCTGTGCTTTCTTCCAGGTGCCGGCGAGATCGCGCGCGCGCGGCGGGAGCTGGCGGCTGACGCCGAAGTCGTCGAGCTCCACGGGTCGCTCGAGGCGTCGGCGCAAGATGCGGCGATTGCCCCGGCCTCGCGGCGTCGGGTCATTCTTGCCACGAACATCGCGGAAACATCGCTCACCGTTCCGGGCGTTGCGGCGGTCGTCGACACCGGCCTTCATAAAGTCGCGCGCTACGACCCCCACCGTGCCGTCGACAGTCTCGAGACCGAGCGAATCTCCCAGGACGCGGCGGATCAGCGCGCGGGTCGTGCCGCCCGCCTTGGTCCAGGCGTCGTCATCAGGCTGTGGCACCGAGCCGATCGCCTGCGCGCGCACCGTGAGCCGGAGATCCAGCGCGTGGATCTGTCCGCCACTGTGCTCGACATCCTCGCCTGGGGCGGCGATCCCCGGAAGTTCGACTGGTTCGAAGAGCCATCTGTCGGCCGCGTGGATGCAGCGTTCGAGCTCCTCGGCCGTCTCGGCGCCACGAGCGCCGGCCAGCTGACCGACGCCGGACACCGGATGCAACGCCTTCCCCTGCACCCTCGGCTGTCGGCGATCCTGCTCGCTGCCAACGGCGCACGCGAGGCGGCCGTCGCCTGCGCCCTCTTGTCGGAACGCCACTATCAATCGATGCCGCAAGGAACAGCAAACGCATGCCGCAAGGACAGCAATCGATCCCGCAAGGAAAGCAGTCCGCGGCGACAGGCCAGCGTCCGACGACGACGAGCGACCTCCTGAGCGCTGTCGAGCGCGAGCGCGACCTGCCCGATCACGTGCTGAGGACGGCGCGCGCCCTCCAGTCCCTCGTCATACGAGATGGACCCGCGCCCGGATCGATCGACGAGTTGATGTTCCGCCGCGCGCTCTTCGCGGGTTATCCCGATCGTGTGGGCCGCCGCAGGGAAGCGGGCTCGCCGCGCGTGCTCCTGTCGTCCGGCCATGGCGCCGTTGTCGGTGCGGAGAGCGGCGTTCGCGACGGCGAGTTCCTGGTCGCGCTCGACGTCACGGCGGGACGACCCGGCGACGGTGCGGAGGCACGAATCAGGATGGCAAGCACGGTGGAGCGAAGCTGGCTCACGCCGACCCACACCCGCGTCGATCACGTCTTCGACCAGGACGCCGGCGTCGTCCGCGCGGTGTCGCGTGACTACTACGACGCGCTCGTACTCGTCGAGCGTCAGGCGCCTGCAGACCCGGACGAGGTCGCGCGTCTGCTCGTCGACGCCTACCTGTCGAAGCCGTTGTCCGACGCGAGCGAACAGCTCCTGCGCCGCACGCGGTACGCGGGACTCGAAATCGACGTTCGCGTGCTCGCGGAGAGAGCCGCGCGCGGCGTCCGGTCACTCGGCGGCCTCGACATCGAGCGGGGTCTCACCGACGACGAGCGTCGACGGCTGGATCGGATGGCGCCGCTGACGATCGGCGTGCCCAGCGGACGCGAGGCCAGGCTCGACTATCAGGAGGATGGATCGGTCACCGCCGCCGTGAAGCTGCAGGAGCTCTTCGGCCTCGCCGACACGCCCCGCATCGGGCCCAGGCGCGACCCGGTTCTGCTGGCGCTCCTTGCGCCCAACGGCCGGCCCGTGCAGATGACGCGCGACCTGCGCAGTTTCTGGGAACGCACCTATCCCGAAGTCCGCAAGGAGCTTCGCGGCCGCTACCCAAAGCACCCCTGGCCCGAGGATCCCTGGACGGCGAGGCCCACGGCTCGAACGACCCGGCGCGGGGTCAAATAGACAGGGACATTGAGAAGCACACACACAGCCGCCGGGATATTCATGCTGTTTCTCAGCGCTACGACGCCGACGTACGTTCTCGCGCAGAACTGCTGCGCTGATGTCCAGACGCCGTGCGCGGCGTACTGGAACGCTGCGGCCGTGTTCGTGGGCCGCGTCGACGCCGTTGCGCGCGTGGGCACGACGCGCACGGTGAAGTTCACCGTGCTCGAGGGTTTCCGCGGTGTAACAGCCAGCACGATCGAGGTGTCGACGGGGCCCGCGGGTCAGCGATGCAGCCTCTCGTTCACGATCGGACAGGAGTACGTGGTGTTCGCCGATCGGGCCGGAGGCACAAACGGAGCAGCGGCTGCCGGGTTCACAACCAGCCGGTGTGCGGGTACCCGTGATCTCGAGGATGCCGGTGCCGAGCTCGCGTACGGCCGCGGAGTGAAGCAGGGGACGGCACCACAGGGCCACATCAGCGGCCGTGTGTTGCTCGAGCCGCGCGACCTCGCGGGAAACCCCGCCGGTAGCGTGCAGCCGATACCCGATGTCACGGTCATCGTGGCGCGGGACGAGGTGAGTGACACGACGGTGACCGATGCCGCGGGAGGCTTCCGCGTCGAGAGTCGCGGTCCAGGGACGTATCGAGTCAGCGTGAACGTGCCCGAGCGGTTCTACTCGGAGGATCCAACGACGACGGTGACGCTGCGCGATCCGCGAAGCTGCGCGGCGGTTGCGGCGATGCTTCACCACGATGGACTAGTCGCCGGCCGTGTGGTCGATACGGCGGGCCGGCCGGTCGCGGGCCTGACGATCGAGCTTGCCCCGTCCGGCAAAGGGCCGGGAACAAGGACCGTGACCGGCCGCGATGGCCGCTACTCGGTGGCTCGGGTTCCACCGGGCCGCTTCGTCCTCAGTGTTCCCGCCGGACCGTCGTCCGCGACCGGCGAGCGGCCGGCTCGCGTCTTCTCTCTCTTCTATCCTGGCGTCGAGTCGCTGACCGCGTCGACGCGGGTTGCGGTCGCACCAGGCGCGCGCGTGGATCTTACGGACTTCAGGATTCCCGCTCATCACAAGTACGTGGCCGTAGCGGGGGTCGTGTTCGATGCGGACGGAACGCCGGCCGAAGGCGCGCGCGTCTACCTCAAGGGCGTTGGAGGGGATGACCGGATCCTTTCCGAACCCGTCGCCGCCGATTTCATGGGAGGATTCGTGATTGCGGCGCGCGCGGGAGCCGACTACCAGCTCTTCGCGGAACGGCCGCGGCCGGGCGGCCGGTCGTCTCGCGTCGATTCGACGGACCCGATCCACCTGACCGCCGCCGACGGGCTCGCGCCCGTGCGCCTGAAGCTCGAGCGCCGCTACTAACCGAAGAGACATGCCTGCACCGCTCAAGATTGGGACCTGGAACGTCAACGGCATCCGCGCACGGCTCGACCAGGTGCAGGACTGGGTCCTCAAAGAGCGGCCGGACGTCCTCTGTCTCCAGGAGATCAAGGCGTCCCCCGATCAGATCCCGATGTTTCTCTGCGAGCTCGAGGACTACTGGTGCTACTGGCACGGAGCGAAGGGATACTCCGGCGTCGGCCTGCTCGTGCGCAAGGAGCTGTCGCCCGACCGGCCAGCGTTCGCCCATCCCGCGTTCGACTACGAAAACCGCATCGTCACGGTCCGCACGCGGTACGCGACCGTGGCCTCGGTCTATGTGCCGAATGGCGGCAAGGATTTTCCTGCCAAGATGCAGTTCCTGTCGGCGCTCGACGAGTTCGCCGCCGCGAGTCGCGCCGACACGCTGCCGCTCGTCATCTGCGGCGATCTGAACGTCGCGCGCACTGAAGTCGACGTGCACCCGAAGGAGCGCAAGCCGCGCGCGACGGGCCAACTGCCGGAAGAGCGGGCGCTCCTCGAGCGCATCATCGGCCACGGCCTCGTCGACGTCGGCCGCGCGCTCGATCCCGACAACGATCAGCTCTTCACCTGGTGGGCGCCCTGGCGCGAGATGCGCCAGCGCAACATCGGCTGGCGCCTCGACTACGTCCTGGCGAGCGAGTCCCTCTTCGCCACCGCCCGCCGCTCCGCCGTCCAGCGCGAGTTCGGCACGAGCGACCACGCGCCGGTATTTGCGGAGTTCACGGTCTAGGGCTCAGGGCTTGTGAGGGAATGTAGTGTCCGGCTTCAGCCGGACCAACACAAGTCCGCCTAAAGGCGGACACTACGTACGATTTCTTCACAGGCTCTCAGGGCTTGAGCCGCCCCCCTCTTGACAACAAGCACTTAGTACTAAATAGTTAGTAGGCAAATGCGCACCCCCCACCCGACCCTGACTCCGCAGGAGCTCGCCATCATGAAAGAGGTCTGGCGGCTCGACAAGGCCACCGTGCGTGAGGTCTACGAGGCGCTTCGCGAAAAACGCAGCATCGCCTATACCACGGTGATGACGATGATGAAGATTCTCGAGGACAAGGGCTACCTCAAGAGGACCCAGGTCGACCGCGCCTATGTCTACCGGCCGGCGCGGCCGCGCCAGCAGGTCGTCGGCGCGATGGTCCGCGATTTCGTCGACCGCGTCTTCGACGGCGCCGCGGGAGGGCTGCTGCTGCATCTGGCCAAAGACGGCAATGCCGGGCGCCTCACGAAAGACGAACGCCGGCGCATCAAGCAACTCATGCTGGACGCGGAGCAGGAAGCGAAGGAGGACTGATGGCCGCGAACGTGCTCGAGAATCTCGCTCGCTGGAACATCCAGATTGCGCTGCTGGCCGTCGTTGCCGCAGGCCTCGTGCCGCTCCTCCGAATCAATGCGCCGATCATCCGCCACACGTTCTGGCGGAGTGTCGTGGCCGCATGCCTGCTGCTGCCCCTCGTGCAGCCATGGCGCTCGACGGTCATCGACCCGTCGATGCTGCGCATGGACGCGCTCGAGGCCGCAACGGCGACGGGCTTCGTAGTCGAGGTATCGTCCGCCGGTCAGCCCTCGCTGCTCGTCCGTTCGTCGCGGCACGTGCGCACGAACTGGACCTCCTACGCCAGCGCCGTCCTGGCCTTCGGCGTCGCGCTGCGCCTGGCATGGCTGGTGATTGGCATCCATCGCCTGCAGCGCCTTCGCCGTACCGGTGAGCTCGCGCTGCCCGTTGAGGGCTATCAGGAGCTTGCCGCGCTCATCGAGGCCGGCGTCGAGATCCGTCGTGTCGACCGTCTCGGCCAGCCTGTGACCTTCGGCGTGCTGAGGCCGGCCGTGCTCCTGCCGGCCTCGTTCCCTCAGCTGCCACCGGGCGTTCAGCGTGCCGTCCTGGCGCACGAGCTGTGGCACGTGCGCCGTCGCGACTGGGCCTGGGTGCTGTTCGAGGAGGCGATTCGCGCCGCGTTCTGGTTCAACCCGGCGATGTGGTGGCTCGTTTCCCGAGTCCAGTCGTCGCGCGAGGAAGTCGTCGACGAGCTGACCGTGCAGCTCACGAACGCGCGCAGGACGTACCTCGAAGCGCTCCTCGTCTTTGCGGATCAACCGACGCTCTTCCCCGCCACGCCTTTTGCTCGCCGTCGTCACCTGTTCCAACGGATGCTGTTGATTTCCCGGGAGGCTGTGATGTCGTCCAAGAGAATTGTCGCGTCGAGTGTCGCCATGGCGTCGGTGCTGCTTGTGACCGGCCTCTATGCTTCGTCTGCATTCCCGTTGAAAGGCACGCCCGTCTCGCCTGCGGAGCCTGCGGGTCAGAATCCGCCCCGCGATCGTCGTCCTGGCGAGGCCGGACCCGAGACCGCGCGCGAACGTGACCTGAAGGCGGCGATCGCGGCAGGGGCGGTCAAACCCCCGCAACTGCTCGAGCTCGCGGGCTTGCAGGAAGCGCGAGGCGCAACGGCGGATGCAGAGGCGACGCTACAGGCGTTTGTGCACGCCGCTCCGACAAATCGCGAGGCGTGGATGACCCTGGCGGCGCTGTACAACAGAATGGGCCAGTTCGATAAGACGGTCGCGACGCTCGAGAATGTCGCCGCGCTGACACCGACAGACCCACAGGGTTACCTGGTGCTCGCGACGTTCTACTGGGAGAAGGCGTTCAAGGATCCACGGCTGTCGGCGGCCCAGAAAGGTGCTTACATCGACGCAGGGATCGCCGCCACTGATCGCGCCCTCGAGTACGCCCCCGACTATGTCGATGCGCTCACCTACAAGAACATCCTCCTGCGCATGAAGGCAAACACCGAGGCCAACCCCGCCACCAGGCAGGCGCTTGTTGCCGAAGCCGATGCGTTGCGTAACCGCGCGATGGAGTTGCAGAAAGCCCGCCAGACTGGCCGTGCCGACATGGCCTTCGTGCCGGCGCCCGGTCAGCCGCCTCCACCGCCACCGCCTCCCCCTCCGTCAGCCGAGCTTATCGACGGTCAGGCGCCAGTCCGGGTTGGCGGAAACATCAAGCCGCCAGTGAAAGTCAGGGACGTCAAACCGATCTACCCGGAGATCGCGATGAACGCGCGCGTTCAAGGCGTGGTCATCATCGAGGCGACGATCGATACGCTCGGCAACGTCGCACAAGGACGCGTACTCCGGGGCCAGCCGCTGCTCGACCAGGCCGCTCTCGAGGCCGTCAACCAGTGGCAGTTTGAGCCGACGCTCCTGAACGGCGTCGCCGTACCCGTGATCATGACTCTGACCGTGAACTTCAGGCTGGATCAGGGGCCGGCCGGTGGCGTACAAGCCGAGCTCATGGTTCCTCCACCGCCGCCGCCTCCACCACCATTGTTGAAGCTCGTCTTCGGCCAAGCGCCGGTCAGAGTCGGCGGGAACATCAAGCCGCCCAAGAAGATCAAAGACGTCCGCCCGAACTACCCGGCCGACGCACTCGCCGCGGGCGTCCAGGGCGTCGTCATCCTCCAGGCCACGATCGATCAGTTTGGCAACGTCGCCAGCGCCGGTGTGCTTCACGGGCCGCCGATGCTCACAGAAGCCGCTGTCGAGGCGGTCAATCAGTGGCAGTTCGAGCCGACGCAGCTGAATGGTGGGCTCGTGCCGGTCGTCATGACGGTCACGGTGAATTTCACGATAGATAAGTAGACGTCGGGGTTCGGGGTTCGGGACTCGGGGTTCGGCAAAGCATTCTGATCACAGTCTCACGGCTGGGATTAGAATGCCTTGCCCGAGCCCCGAGCCCCGAGCCCCGAGCCCCGAGCCCCGAGCCCCGAGCCCCGAGCAACCGTCCCGCCTTCAGGACTCAGCCGTCTTCTCCTCCCACACCTGGCACAGGTGGACGATTGTTTCGACCGCTTTGTCCATGTCCTGCGCCGAGACCCACTCGAGCCGGGAATGGAAGTTGTGCTCGCCGGCGAAGATGTTCGGCGTCGGCAGGCCCATGAAGGACAGCCGTGACCCATCCGTGCCGCCGCGGATGGGTCGCTCGACGGGCGTCAGCCCGCTCCGCCGGATCGCCTCGCGCGCGCACTCGACGACTTCGGGGTAGCCCTCCAGGATTTCCTTCATGTTGCGGTAGGACTCGGCAATCCGGATCTCGACGACCGCCGGCGCACGATCGGCGACGACCGCACGCGCCAGCTCCTCGACGAAGGTCTCCTTCTCCTCGAGGCCCGTCGTCGAGAAGTCCCGGATGAGCAGGCGGACCGACGTGCGTTCGACCGACGCTTCCATCATGTAGGGGTGCACGTAGCCGTCGTAGCCGTCGGTCGTCTCGGGCGAGAGGCGATCGTGCGGCAGGCGTGCGATGAACTCGGCGGCGAGCTTGATGGCACTGACCATCCGGCCTTTTGCATAACCGGGATGCGTGTTGAATCCCTTGAACGTGACCGTCATCGCATCGGCCGAGAAGCTCTCCCACTCGAGCTCGCCGGCATTGCCGCCGTCCATCGTGTAGGCGCAGAGGGCCCCGAACCGGCCCACGTCGAAGTGGTTTGCGCCGCGGCCGATCTCCTCGTCGGGGGTGAACGCGACCCGAATCGTGCCGTGCCGAATCTCGGGGTGGGCCATCAGATACTCGGCGGCGGCGACGATCTCGGCGACGCCCGCCTTGTCGTCGGCGCCGAGCAGCGTCAGCCCGGAGGCGGTGACGATATCGTGGCCGATGTGCGCGGCGAGCGATGGGTCGTCTGCTGCCCGCAGCACGGCCGCTCGGTCGTCGGGGAGCACCAGGTCGCGACCGTCGTAGTCGTGGTGGACGATGGGGTGGACGTCGTGGCCCTGCATCTCCGGCGACGTGTCGACGTGAGCGATGATGCCGATGACCGGCACGTGCAGCTTGTCGGTCGTCGCCGGGATGGTACCCATGACGTAGCCGTGCTCGTCCATGCTCACGTCGGTGAGCCCGAGGGCCGTCAATTCGTTGACCAGGATGCGCAGGAGCGTCAGCTGTCCTGACGTGCTCGGGCAGGAGGTGGAACCTTCGTCCGAGCGGGTGTTGATGACGGCGTAGCGTAGAAATCGCTGGAGGGCCGACGACTTGATCCCTGAAGCTATCCCTGACGGCGCCGGCCCAGCAGGTTCGACAGCGTCTTTGGGTCCGCCAGGTGCACGAGCAGAAGATCGGCGCTTCGAAGAGCTTTTTTTGCGTTCTGCCATGGTGATGACGGTGATTCTCGCGCGTGGTCTCCCGCGGTTCCCACCCTGAGAACTTCCATCTCGACGAATTCCATCTTCACGAGGGCCAGGGCGACCTGCAAGTACTCGACAATCGCGTGCAGTCCCTGACCGTAGTACGCGACCCAGTTTCCAAACAGGCGCGCCGCAAGATAGCCGCGGACCGCGCGATCGATCTCGTCCGGCCATCCTGGGACCTGCGCCCCCGAGACATCCGGCCGCCGCGCGCGATAGTCAGCGACCAGAGGTGGACGGGGGAGACCCATGGGTATCGAGCTCAGCGCCAGGCGAGCTCGCCTGGCGTCGATGTCGCCGGGGATCCCGCCCGGCGCCATCAGATCTTCATCCGGTTTTCTCGCGGACGCAACGTCGAACTCGCGATGGACCGTCTCGCGGAGGTTAGCCCCGCCGGGCCGCCACGTCTGTATGGATATCGTCGCGGCCTCCAAAAGGGCGAGCGCCTGTCCTGTGGTGAAGTCCGCTCGCCCCAGAAGATCGATCGCCCTTCGTTCCCAGGCGTCGTAGCCCTCGTGATCGGTCAGCATCCCCGGCCGCAGGAGCGGCGGCAGCGCCTCGCGTGCGTCGAGGCCTTCCGCCTCGCCGTCGAGCGTCAGCGTGTCCGGCGCCGGCACGATCTCGAATGCCGTTCGGTCCGGGGAGTGGAGCAGGCCCGCGGCGGTGGGGCAGAAGTGCGAGAGGGAGACGAGCGTTCCACGCGCGCTGTGAACGACGACGCGCGGAAAGTGACGGCATGCCGAGGGCAACGACGCGGCGCCGAGCTGGCTATGAACCGCGCAGAGGTTGCCACGATCCGCCTCGAAGAACACGCATGCGCCTCCCGGCTGGACGCCAAGCACTGCCGCGGCGCCATCGGGCGGCGGTCCGCCCGATGCGAACAGGCGTTCGCGCGTGCCGCCGAAGTGCACGCGCAGCCGCTGGTACACCGGTTCCTCGACCGGGATGGCCCAGCCAGCGGTGCAGCAGGCGCCCTCGTGCCGGCAGAGATAATCGGCGTGCAGGTTCAGGCAGAACGCGTCGCGCGGGTCCATTGCTGTTTCATTTTGAGAATCCAGATTACAGAAAGGGAACCCGACTCACTGACCAATCTTGTAAAAAGCCAACAAATGGCAGCAATTGGCCCGGCCCCCGTATTGCTGTCCTAGAGAGCCTTTCATGTCCGAGAGGGATACATTCGGCCCCCGTCTGCGCGCTGAGCGCGAGCGTCGAGGCATATCGATCGAGACCATCGCCTCGGTCACCAAAGTTGGCGGTGACCTGTGGGAGGGCCTCGAGCGAAATGACTTCTCGCGCTGGCCGTCGGGCATCTTCGCCCGCGCGTTTGTGCGCGACTACGCTCGCGCCATCGCGCTCGACGCCGACGAGGTCGTGGACGAGTTCTGCCGGCTGTTCCCCGTCGGAGATCGACGCGGCAGCCGGTTGATTCAGGCGCAGGCGCAGCTCATTGGCCACCACCTCGCGTACGCCGAAAGCGGAGGCCTTCCGGCCGATGGCGACCGGCGTTCCGCGCAGGAGCAGCCGCTTGACGAGTCGACGATCGTCCGCGCCCGGCTCATGGGGCGCGCACTCGCCACATCGCTCGACGCGATGGCCTCGCTCAGCGTTGCCGCGGGCGTGTCGGCGATCATGGATATCAGCTTCTGGACGATTGCCGGCGTCATCACGGTCATGTACTACACCGGCATGACGATCGCGTTCGGCACCTCCCCGGGCCTGCGCGTCGTCGAGGCGCTGCGTCAGCGCATTCCGTCACTGTTCGAAGTTGCGGATCGCCGCAGAGCGCACGCGTAGGAAGAAATGCTGAATGCGTGTTGTCGTAGTGTCCGCCTTTAGGCGGACGTGTCCTTGGTCCGGCTGAAGCCGGACACTACGAATCGTCGGTTTTCATCACGGGCGGCCCAGCATTCGAAAGTGCCCGATTCTCCAGCCCCGGTGTCTAATCCCCATAGCCGGAATCTGCGACCCGGTCAGGTGTATGGCGCGACAGCTCGGGCTCAATACTTCAGCTCTTGATGCTCGCTCGAACGCCGTTCGTGCTCCCCATCCTTCTTTTCTCCCCTACAAGCTACTTATGAAACATCTCCTTGCGCTCAGCGTGTCTCTTCTCGTGCTGGTTCCCACTCCGCTCGCTGCGCAGACAGCCGGATCGGGAAGGAGGCTGACTGTATTCTCGGCGGGGCCGACGGGTGAGGTAGCCAGCCTGGCCGAAGCCAACGAGATCCGGATCGTCTTCTCGGAGCCGATGGTCGCGCTCGGGCGCATCCCGGCTGTGGTCCGACCGCCTTACGTGACGATCTCGCCGGCCATCCCAGGCGCCTTCCGCTGGTCCGGGACGACGATTCTCATCTTTACTCCGGACGCGAAGACGCCGCTGCCATTTGCGACGCGGTACGATGTCACGGTCGATGGATCGGCGACGGCGGTCAGTGGGCGGACGCTCGACACGCCCCACACGTTCGCCTTTACGACGCCGACGGTCAAGCTGCTGCGAACGGAAACGTATCGTCGAGGCGGTCGTGCCGACGCTCCGTTCGTCGTCATGCTGAGGTTCAACCAGCCGGTCGAACCGGCCGTGGTCGCGACGCACCTGACGGCGAAGTTTGACTCGCACGACTGGGAGCGACCCTCGATCTCACCAGACGTTCAGCAGCGTCTGGCGGCGATCGATCGAACCTCGCTCGAGCGGTTCAATGCGAAGGTCGCGGCGACGGCTGCGGCGGCCTCGTCGACCGCACCGGTGACTCTGCGCCTCACAAACGACTGGGACAAGAAGCGCTACCCGCCCGCGAACACCCTCGTCGTGTTCGAGACGGTGACTCGTGTACCTTCGCAAAGCTGGGTAAAGCTCACGCTCGGCGCCGCGCTCAAGTCGCCGGCCGGTCCGGCAACGCCCGGCCGCGTGCAGGAATATACGATGAAGGCCGAACCGGCCCTCTTCGTCTGGGGATTCGACTGTAGCGCACGGTGCGATCCCGACAACCGCAATCCGCTCTACTTCCGCACCCAGGTGCGCGTATCCGATTTCGCCAAGTCGCTGCGCTTGACCGACGTGACCACCAGCGCCGGAATCGATCTCGCGAAGCCGGATCTGCCGACCACGCCGACGCCGACGACGGGGTGGGGTCGAGATAGCGGCGGGGCGCTGACGCTCGAGGATGCGCGCTACAGCGCCCAGCCGCCGGCGACGAAGTACTTCGTCGCCGTCGACGCCGGGCTCACGTCGGTTGACGGTCAGACGCTCGGCTACACCTGGGCTGGGAGCGTCGAGAACTGGCATCGCACGGCCTTCACCAGTTTTGGGGACGGCCACGGCGTCTGGGAGGCGAGCGGTGGATCCGTTCTGCCGTTCTACGCGCGGAATCTCTTCGGCGTGAAGCAGTGGGCCGCGCCCCTGAAGACCGACGATCTGATGCCGACGATCCGCGCGCTCACGCCTGCGTTTGGCATAAGGCCCCCGGTCGACCCCGTGAATCGCAAGCTCGGGCTGACCACGGATCGTGTCCAGTCGCACGGTCTCGACGTATCGAAGGCCCTCGGCCAGGGCGGCACGGGTCTCGTCTGGGCGGCTGTCGAGAACGGTACGTCCATTCAGAACGCGAAGCGCTCGGTCCAGGCCGCACGCGCATCTCTCGTCCAGGTGACGAACCTCGGCGTGACGGTCAAGGACAGTCCGCAGAACACGCTGGTGTTTGTGACGCGCCTGGACAATGCGGCGCCCGTCGCCGGCGCGAAGGTATCGATCATCAATCGTGACAATAGCCTGCACTGGACCGGCACGACCGGAGCCGACGGCGTTGCGACCGGCCCGGGCGTGCCGTACCGCGAGCGGCGGTACACCGGTGAGCACGACTACGAGGAGTGGCAAAAGCCCGACTTTGTCGCCCTGGCCGAGAAGGACGGCGATATCGCTTACGTCGGCAGCAACTGGAACGAGGGGATCGAGCCGTGGGACTTCGGGACCTCGTTCAACCGCGGCGAGTCGGAGCCGATGCTGCGCGGCACGGTCTTCAGCGACCGCGGCGTGTATCGGCTGGGCGAGGAGGTTCACTTCAAGGCCATCCTGCGCCAGAACACGCCGGGCGGCATCCGCCTGCTCCGCACCGGCACGCCCGTCTTCATTTCGCTGCGCGACAGCCAGTACCGCATCGTCGACGAGCGCACGGTCACAATCAACGAGTGGAGCAGTGCCGAGTGGACGACAACGCTGCCGGGCGAGGGTGCGCTTGGAAACTACTCGGTGCGTGCCGTGCTCGAAACCGACAAGCCGAAACCCAAGACGCCAGAGGAGGTCGAGCCCGGTGACGTTCCCAGTCCCAGGCTTGACGACGAGGTGCCATATCAGAAGACCGTGAGCGGGTCTTTTCTGGTTGCGGCGTACCGGCGTCCCGACTTTCGCGTCGACGTGACGTTGAAGGGCGAGCGTGCGATGGCGGGGGAGCCTCTCAAAGGCGTTGTGGCGGCGCGCTATCTCTTCGGTGCGCCGATGGGCGCGCGTCCGGTGAAGTGGACGTTCACACGATCCTCGGTTGGATCGGCGCCAGCCGCCGTCCTCGAGACGTTCCCTCCGGAGCAGTGGGATTTCGTGGGATGGTCCGATCGCCTTGGCCGCGCGAAGGTCGGCGAGGTGAGCCGCGACGAGGGCACGTTGGCAAAAACGGGTGACCTGCCGCTGACGTTGACGCCACAGGCCGACGCGGGCGTGCCCTACATGTACACGCTCGAAGGAGACGTCGAGGACGTGTCGCGGCAGCACATCGCCAATCGCGGGAGCGTGCTGGTCCATCCTGCCCCGTGGTACATCGGCTTGCGCCGCTCGTCGTACTTTCTCCAGCAGAAGCAGGGCTTGAACACCGCAGTCGTGACCGTCGCGCCGGATGGCCGGGTGGTCACTGGCGTGACCGTGACGGTGACCCTCACGCAGATTCAGTGGACGAGCGTTCGCCGCGCCGAGGGCAACGGTTTCTACACGTGGGACACCACTCGGAAGGAGGTCCCCGCCGGATCGTGGACGGTCACGACCGGCGCCGCGCCCATCCCCGTAACCGCGCCATTGGCAAACGGCGGGTACTTCGTTCTCGAAGCCGTCGCGCACGACACGAACAAGCGCTTCGCCGTGACGACGACGTCGTTCTACGTGCTTGGCGACGGCTATACCGCCTGGGCGCGGTTCGACCACAACCGCATCGATCTCGTCCCCGAGCGCCGCACCTACAAGCCGGGCGACACCGCGCGGATCATGATTCAGTCGCCATGGGAACAGGCCACGGCGCTCGTCACCACCGAGCGCGAGGGCATCCGGTCGCACCGGCAGTTCGCGCTGACCTCGACGCAGCAGTCGATCTCGATGCCGATCACCGAAGACGACATCCCGAACGTCTTCGTCTCGGTACTGCTCGTGAAGGGGCGGAGCCAGGCCGAGTCGAAATCCGCGGAACCCACCGTCACCACGACAGGCGAGCGATTCGACAATCGAGGACCGAACGTCGTCGAAGACCCGTCGGACCCTGGCAAACCGGCGTTCCGGCTCGGATACGTCGAGTTGAACGTCGAGGATGCGTCGAAGAGATTGAAAGTTGGCGTGCGGGCAGACAAGGACGAGTACCGGCCGGCCAACGCCGCCAAGGTGCAGGTCGATGTGAAGGACGCGAGCGGCCGTGGCGCGCCGAGCGAGGTCACGCTCTGGGCCGTGGACTACGGCGTGTTGTCGCTGACCGCGTATCGCACGCCGGACGTGCTCGGCTCGGTCTACGTGCACAAGGCGCTGCAAGTCATGAACGCCGACAACCGTCAGCGCATCATCAGCCGCCGCGTGCTGACGCCGAAGGGCGAGACCGAAGGCGGCGGCGGTGGCGCCGACGCGGGCGCGGGAACGCTGCGGAAAGACTTCCGCGTCCTGGCGTTCTGGCTCGGCTCGGTGACGACCGATGAGTATGGGAAGGGCTCGATCGAGGTCAAGCTCCCGGAGTCATTGACCACCTACCGGATTATGGCCGTCGCGGCCGACCGCGCGTCGCGGTTCGGATCGAGCGACGCCGAAGTGCGCATCAACAAGCCGCTGACGCTCAAAGCGACGTTCCCGCGCTTCCTCGCGCTCGGCGACAAGGCGTACTTCGGCGCGGTCGTCACGAGCCAGTTGAAGATCGCCGGCGCCGCGACAGTGACCATCGCCAGCCTCGATTCCGATGTCCTCGAGTTCACGGCCGGCGCAGAGCAGACGCTTCAGGTTGCGGCCGGTGGATTGATCGAGGCGCGGTTCGACGCCGCCGGCAAGCGGGTCGGCCGCGCGCGCGTGCGGATGACGGTCAAGATCGGCGACGAGACGGACGCGTTCGAAGACGTCATTCCGGTCGAATTGCTCGTCTCTCCGGAGACGGTTGCCGCCTACGGCGAGGCTACCGACGCGAGCGCGACGGCGACTGAAATGCTGACCATTCCTGCCAGCGTGGTGCCAGGTCTTGGCGGCCTTCACGTCGAGCTGTCGTCGACGGCGATGGTGGGACTCGGGGAAGGCGCGCGGTATCTCGTCGAGTATCCGTTCGGCTGCGCCGAGCAGCGCGGGTCGCGGACGCTCGCGCTGGTGCTGGCGTCGGACCTCGGGGACGCGTTCTCGCTGCCGGGGATGGATACGGCCAAGATGCGTCCGTCCGCGCAGCAGAACCTGAAGGATCTCGAGAAGTTCCAGTGCGCGGACGGAGGGTTCTGGTACTGGGTCGGCGACTGCCGCTTCACGTCGCCGTACCTCACGGCCTATCTGCTGCACGTCTTCAAGACGGCCGTCGACCACAAGTACAAGGTCGACGGGGGCATGCGCGAGCGCGCCTACGCCTACCTCGAACGCGCCCTGTCGGCCGAACCACCGACCAACGAAGGCTGGTGGCCGTCCTACACGGCCTGGCAGGCCTTTGCCGTCAAGGTGCTCGTCGAGGGCGGCCGCAACCAGGACTCGAACCTCACGCGGCTCTACGGCTACCGCGATCGGATGCCCGTGTTCGCGCTCGCCTACCTGCATGACGCATTGGTCGCGCGCGGTGGGACGTTGCCAGACTCGACCAGCCGCATCTCGGACATCCGGCGCCGCATGGCCAATGCCATCCTGCCCGAGGCCGGCAGCGCGCATGTCGAAGAACTGAGCGATCCGTACCTCCTCTGGTTCTGGAACTCCAACGTGCGGACGACCTCGATCGTGCTGAACTCACTGGTAAAGTCCGACGTCACCGACGCGCCGGTGCGGCAGATGGTGCGGTGGATGATGGCGGCGCGCAAGGACGGGCGCTGGGGCAACACGCAGGAGAACGCGCTCGCCATGGAGGCGCTCGTCGCCTACTACCGGAAATTCGAGAGCGCGTCGCCCGACTTCCGCGCGGTCGTCACGCTCGGTGCCGAAGACTTCGCGCGCGAGGAGTTCAAGGGTCGCACGACGACGTCAAAGACCAAGGAATTACCGATGAGCAAAATGCTTGCGCAGGGTCCGGCTGGCGGGTCACGTCCGCTGACCTTCACGCGCGAGGGGATCGGCACGCTCTTCTACACGGCGCGTCTGCGCTACGCTTCGGACGAGCTCTTCCACACCGGGTTGGACAATGGGATCCAGATCGCCCGCTCGTATACCCCATACGCCGAGAACGCGACGCGACCGGCGGCCACCACGTACAAGGCCGGCGACCTCGTCCGGGTCACGCTGTCGTTCAACCTGACCAAGGAGCGGCGGTTCGTAGCTGTCACCGACCCGCTTCCCGCCGGTTTCGAAGCCGTGGAGTCCTGGTTCGCCACGACGGCCGCGTCGCTCGCCCGCGAGCAGGACGATCAGGGCAACCGCGGCAGCGACGACTGGTTCTCGTGGTGGCAGCGCGGCGGCTTCGATCACATCGAACGCTTCGACGACCGCGTCCAGCTCTTCGCCACGCGCCTCAGCGAGGGCCGGCACGAGTTCACCTATATCGTCCGCGCGACGACCGCCGGCACGTTCCGCACGGCGCCAGCGAGGGCGGAGGAAATGTATTCGCCCGAGGTCTTCGGGCGCACGCCGACGGCGGTGATCGAAGTGAAGAGATAGGTCATGCGCGTCCGTCTGTTTGCGCTCATTCGACGCAATCCGCGGCGGTCATCAGCCGCGCTTCTCGGTCTCGGCCTGATCGCCTTCACGCTCTGGCTGCGGCTCGGGCCGATCGATCCGGCGCTCGTCGATCTCGACGATGTGACCTCGACGGTTGTCGTCGACCGTCGCGGCGTGCCGCTCTACGAATCGTTGTCGCGCGACGGCACGCGCAACGTGCACCTCGATGCCCATAACCTGCCGCCGATGCTCGTCGCGGCGACGCTCGCGGCCGAGGATCGTCGCTTCTGGTCGCATCCCGGCGTCGATCCCGTCGCGATCGCGAGGGCCCTGCGCCAGAACCTGCTCGAGGGCACCGTCGTCGAAGGCGGCTCGACGATCACGCAGCAGGTCGCCAAGCTCCTGCTGAACCGCCGCTCGCCGAAGCGCGCAAGGGGTGTGCGAGAGAAAGTTCGGGAGGCGGTGCTGGCGCTGCGGCTCGAGCACCGGTTCGACAAGCGCGAGATCCTCGGCCTCTATCTCAACCTCGCTGCCTACGGCAATCAGATCGTCGGCGCGGGCAAAGCCAGCCGCACCTACTTTGGTGTCGAGCCGTCCATGCTCACGCCGGCGCAGTCGGCGTTTCTCGCCGGCCTGCCGCAACGGCCGTCGGGCTACAACCCGTTCCGCAATCGCAGCCAGGCCATCGCCAGGCAGCTGACGGTGATCAAGCGCATGCAGTCGGCCGGCGCGTTGTCGCCAGACGGCGCACGCGGGGCGCGGGAGGAGCGTCTGCGCTTCTCGCGCGCGGCGTCCCCGTTTCTCGCGCCGCACTTCGTGGAAATGGTCGTCGCCGCGTCCGGAGAGAACCGGCCGCCGCGGATCGAGACGACGCTCGATGCCGGACTGCAGGGCGATGTCGTCGGCATCATCAGGAGCCATCGGCAGGCGCTCGATCGGCACGGCGCGGCAAATGTAGCCGTCGTGGTCCTCGACAATGCCACCGGCGAGTGGCTCGCGTGGGAAGGGTCGGGAGACTATGCGGATGCCGAGCACGGGGGCGCGATCAACGGCCCGCGTGCGCTGCGTCAGCCCGGGTCGGCGCTCAAGCCGTTCACCTACGCGCTCGCATTCGAGTCAGGGTTCACGCCGGCAAGCGTGCTGGCCGATGTGCCGTCGCATTTTCCGACCGCCGAGGCGGGCGTCCTCTACAGCCCGCGCAACTACGACGGACGATTTCGTGGTCCGTTGCTTGCGCGGCGAGCGCTGGCAGGGTCCGAGAACGTCCCCGCCGTCGTCCTTGCCTCCGAGCTCGGCGTGCCCACGCTCCAGCGATTCCTCACGCGCGCGGGGCTGTCCACACTCGACCGGACGCCGTCCTACTACGGCCTCGGCCTGACGCTCGGCAACGCCGAAGTGCGCCTCGACGAGCTCGTGGCGGCCTACTCGACGTTTGCCCGTGGCGGGGAGTGGGTCGAACCGACCTGGTCGTTGCGCCCGCAGGGTGGCGCGTCCCACGCAGAGGACCGCACGCGCCGGCTGCTCGTCTCTCCGCTCACTGCGTATTGGATCACGGACGTGCTCTCCGACGACAGCGCGCGCGAATTCATTTTCGGGCGGGGCGGCAGCCTGGAGTTCCCCTTTCCGGTCGCCGTCAAGACCGGCACGTCGCAGGCGTATCACGACAACTGGACCATCGGCTACACGCGCGACCTGACCGTCGGCGTCTGGGTAGGGAACTTCGATCGCACGCCCCTCAAGGCCTCCACCGGCGTGACCGGTGCGGCGCCAATCTTTCACGCCGTGATGCTCGCCGCTACCAAACGTCTGCACGGCGCGGCCGGCTTCGACGCGCGCGCCATCGTCGCGGCACCCGACGGCCTGGCCGAGCGCGAGGTGTGCGCGCTCTCGGGCATGCCGGCAAACCCGTGGTGCCCAGCCCGTCAGCGCGAGCGCCTGCCCGCCACAGACGAGCCGGCGTGCAGCTGGCACCACCAGAGCGACGAAGGCCTGCTCGTCGTCTGGCCACCGGCCTATCGTCAGTGGGCTCGCGAGAACGGACTCCTCAGCGAACGCCAGCACACGGCGGCGCCAGTGGCGAACCCCTGTCCGGCTGAAGCCGGACACTACGACGGATTGCACCGCGCCCCAGCCGACTCCCGCCCGAAGTGCCCTCGAGATCGTCAACCCGCCGTCCGGTGCCACCTACCTCATCGATCCCACGCTGCGCCGGGAGTTCCAGACCTTGCCGCTGCGCGTCGTCGCGTCGACGCCCGGCACCATCGAATGGCAGGTCGCCGGCCGCGTCGTCGGCACCTCCTCAACCGAGACCGCCCTCATGTGGCCGTTGACGCCGGGCGTCCACCGCATCACCGCGCGCGACGAGCGCGGGCGGGTAGCGGAGAGCTCAGTGGTGGTGAAGTAGCTAGGACCAGGGCCATGAGCTAGGCGAAAGCCAACAGCAGCTACGCGCGCCATAGCGGTCGTGCCGGACTGTCCGTCGGATCTGCGCCGGAGATGAATCGGCGGCGCCTGCGGCCCGAGCGCGGCGCGAAGTCGCCGCGCGAGAGCGCTCGGGCGGTGGGCGCCCCAATCGCACTAACGAAATGCAGACAGAAGCAGTCAGGCCGCCGTGGTGCTTGATAGGATCGGCGCCATGCATACCCACAAGATCCTCGTTGCGGCCGTGCTGGCAGCGGTCATTTGTGGCAGCCACGCGACGCGACCCGATGCCCAGTCCGTAGCCACCGCGTTTGTCGGTGTCAGCGTGATTCCGATGGACACTGAGGCTGTCCTCGCGGACCAGACCGTGGTGGTTCTCGATGGCAGGATTTCGTCGATCGCGCCGGCGGCCAAGGCGCAGATTCCGGCTGGCGCGACGCGCGTCGACGGCAAGGGCAAGTTCCTGATGCCGGGGCTCGCCGAGATGCACGCCCACATCCCCGGCGGCAACGCTCCGGAGTCCGCCGTCGAGCGCACGCTCTTTCTCTACGCCGCAAGCGGCATCACGACCATCCGCGGAATGCTTGGCGATCCGCGTCACCTCACTTATCGGGAGCGGGCGGCCCGGCGCGAAATCGTCAGCCCTCTCATTTACACGTCGGGCCCGCCATTCAATGCCAAGACGGCGTCGACCAAAGAGATGGCCGTCGAGTCGGTGATCGCGCAGAAGAAGGCCGGCTACGACCTGCTGAAGATTCACCCCGGCGTGCCCCGCGACGTCTTCGATGCGCTGGCGGCTAAGGCCGATGAGCTCAAGATCCCGTTTGCCGGTCACGTGCCGGCGGCGGTCGGCCTCATGCGGGCGCTCGAGGCGAAGTACGCGAGCATCGACCATCTCGACGGCTTTGTTGAAGCGTTGACCAAGGACCCCTCTGCTCCGTCGGCATTCTTCGGCACCAACCTGATGAACGACGTCGACGAATCGAAGTTTCCAGGGCTGGTGTCGGCGGCGAAAGCCGCGGGGGTTTGGCAGGTGCCGACCCAGGTCCTGCTCGACAATCTGCTGAACGACATGTCGATCGAAGATCTCGCCAGGCGGCCGGAGATAAAGTACATGCCGCCGGAAACCATCAAGAACTGGATAGGACAGAAGGAGAAGTTCCTACAGATTTCCCAGGCCGAGCGAGCGAAGCTCCTCGGCCTCCGGCGCCGCTTCATCAAGTCGCTCCACGATGCCGGCGTGCCGTTCGCGCTCGGATCCGACGCGCCGCAGTTCTGGAACGTCCCAGGATTCTCGGCGCACCGTGAGCTGCGGTCGATGGTCGACGCCGGGCTCACGCCGTATCAGGCGCTGCGAACGGGCACGGCGAACGTGGGGGTGTACTTCAAGACCGAGTCGACGACCGGCACGCTCGCGGCCGGCAAGCGCGCCGACCTCCTGCTGCTCGACGCGAACCCGTTGCAGAACATCGACAACAGCTTGAAGATTGCCGGCGTGATGGTCAACGGCCGCTGGCTGTCGAAAGCCGAGATCGACAAGAGGTTGGCGGAGGGGTCCTAAATAGGCTCTCGGCTTTAGGCTTTCGGCTCTGGCAAGATCTTCGACTAAGAGGTCGATCGTTTTCCTAGAGCCTAGAGCCTAGAGCCTAGAGCCTAGAGCCCTGAGCCCCTTAGTTCGTGTGCAGTGCCCGAGTCGGATCGACCGATGCGGCGCGCGTCGCGGGAATCAGGCTCGCGATGAGCGCGACGAGCGCGAGCGTGACGACCACGGCTCCAAATGTCAGTGGGTCGTAGGCTGACACGCCGAAGAGTTGCGTCGTCAGCACACGCGTCACGAGCGCCGCCACAACGACCCCGACCACGATTCCGAGTCCCACCGGCCACGCGGCCTGGCGAAAAACGAGCGCGAGCACGTGCCCGCGTGACGCGCCGAGCGCCATGCGCACGCCAATCTCCTGCGTGCGGCGCGTCACGAAGTAGGCGATGACGCCGTAGACGCCGATGGCGGCGAGCGCAAGACCAACGAGACCGAGCAGCGTCAGCAGCATTGTGTTGAATCGCGCCGTCGCCATCGAGTCTCGCAGCCGCTGCCCCATCGTCCTCACCTGAAACAGCGGAACGCCCGGGGCTACCTTTTCGACAACCGCGCGCATCGGGTTGGTCATCGCCAGCGGGTCGAGCTCCGTTCGTACGACGATGAACGCCGTGCGCTGGACCCAGTCCCAGCCTTCCGCCGGCACTTGATCGAGCGGCAGATAGAACTCCGGCGCCGGCGCTTCGCCGAGCGCACGCGAACGCACGTCGCGCGCCACGCCGACCACGGTCTTATAGTCCGGACTCTTGCCGTCCGGCCCGGGCTCGCAGCAGGCGATGCGCTTACCCAGGGGATCCTGTCCTGGAAATGCCGCTCGGGCGAGCGCTTCGCTGATCACCATGACTTTGAGCGCGCCCCGGCGGTCGGTGCTAGTCAGCGGCCGTCCCTTGACGATCGGAATCCGCATCGTGTCGAAGTAACTTGGTGTCACCATCCGAAGGCGGCTCCCGATCGCGTTGCGCGGATCGAACGCCGCGCTCTCGGGGATGAGGCCGTTGCCGTTGCCGCCGCCGCCCATGGGCACGTTGGTGGAGATCGCTGAGGCCGTCGCGCCGGGAATCTGCGCGGCGCCGTCGGCGAGCCGCTGAAGGGCTTGCACGACCGCCCCACGATCGGGAAACGCCGCTGCCGGGAGTGCGAAACGCCCAGAGAGAACACCAGACGGGTCGAATCCGGGGTCGACCGCCTGGAGTGCGAGCGAACTGCGGATGAGCAGTCCGGCGCCGACGAGCAGCAACAGCGCGACCGCCAGTTCCGCGACGATGAGCCCAGTGCGCAGCCGGTCGCGCACGCCGCCCATACCGGCACCGCGGCCGCCTTCCTTGATCACGGTCTGCACGTCGACGCGCGCGGCGCGCAGCGCGGGTACGGCGCCAAACAACATGGCGCTGACGAGCGTTACGACGCACGTGAATCCCAGCACGTACGGATCGAGCGTGGTCTGCTCGAGCCGCGGTATTCCTGGCGGCGCCGCGGCGACGAGCGCGCGGATGCCAACGGCGGCCAGCGCGAGCCCGGCGATGGCCGAAAGGATCGCGAGCACGACACTCTCGGTGAGCAACTGCCGCGCGATCCGGCCGCGACCCGCGCCGAGGGCCGCGCGCACGGCCAGCTCACCCGCACGAACGGCGCCGCGCGCGAGCAGCAGGTTGGCGACGTTGCCGCACGCGATCAGCAGCACGAAGCCGACAGCCCCAAGGAGCGTGAACATGCGGCGAGGGTAGTCGCCAACGAGATCCTCGAGCACCGGCACGGTAGTGAAGTCCAGATCGGCGGCTTCGCGCGGGAATGCCACGCGCAATCGCTGAGCGTTGCCGCGCAGTTCCTGAAGCGCCTGCTCGCTGGTGGCGGCCGATTTCAGACGGGCGTACACCTGCAGATAATGTTCGTCGTGCATCGCCTTGCGCTGCGGCGTGAAGGCGATGGGTACCCACAGCTCGTCGCGGTCCGCGGTGTAGTCGAACCGGGCGGGCATGACACCGATGACGTCGTAGGGCCGTTCGTTGAGTGTGATGCGACGGCCGACGACGCCCGGATCGCCGCCGAACCGCCGCATCCAGAGGCGATGACTCAGCACGACGACCTGCTCTCGCCCGGGCTGGTCTTCTTCTTTCGAGAAGACACGGCCATGTGCCGCCGGCAGGTTGAAGACGTCAAAGTATCCGGCCGTGACTCGAGCGCCAACCACGCGCTCCGTGGTTCCAGCGTCAGCGAGGTTGAAGCTGGAGAACTGCGCGGCGCTGACGGCGCTGAAGGCGCCAACCGGCTCGATGCCGTCGACGAAGTTGCCAGCCGAGACGTTGGTCCGATTCTCGCGCACGTACTCGTAGACCGACACCAGTCGATTCGATTCCGGAAAGGGAAGGGGCCGGAGGACGACAGACTGCACGGCGCTGAAGATGGCCGTTGTGGCGCCGATGCCGAGCGCGAGGGTGAGCACGGCGACGGTCGTGAAGCCAGGGCTTCTGCCAAGTTGCCGGCAGGCAAACTTCACGTCTTGAGCGAGTTCCGAGAAATACTCCGTGCGGCGCATGTCGTGATCCCTCTGCTTTCCAAGCGCGCGACAAGTCGCGTTCACCCGGTCGATGTCCCCGAACCGCCGTATCGCGGCCTCGCGCGCCTCGGCCGGAGACATGCCCCGTTCGACGAGCTCGCGCGCTCGCATTTCGACGTGAAAGGACAACTCCGAGTCGACTTCGTCCTCGACCCGGGCCCTCCAGAGCCGCGAGCGCAGCCGCTGCCCGAACTTCATGCCGGTAGCAGCACCTTCGAAACGCCAGCTGCGAAGCGCGCCCACTGCTCGGTGTCGGCCGCGAGCTGCCGCCGCCCTTTCGGCGTGATGCGATAGAACTTGGCCTTACGGCCGAGGTCCGACGTGCCCCACTCGGCCTCGATCAGGCCGCGGTGCTCCATGCGGTACAGCGCCGGATAGAGCGACCCCTCTTCCACCATCACGGCCTCGTCGGTCGTCTCCTCGATCCACTTGGCGATGCCGTAGCCGTGACGAACGCCCCAGCTCAACGTTTTGAGCACCAACGCGTCCAGCGTTCCGTGGAGCATGCCGTTTGCTTCGGTTTTCGTCGCCATGCACTCCCTCGATATCGTGAAGCCTAGACTGTCAGGGTATCAGACGGTTGGCGTGTTCAGAAGGTTGCAAGGGCGCCTGCGGCCCGAGCGCGGCGCGCAGTCGCCGCGCGAGAGCGAGCGGGGGTGCCCGCCTTCGCTGGTTGCGAAGATTTGTGAGCAACCAGCTACGGCGAGGTCTCGCCGTAGCTCGCAGGAATTGTTGGCGCGCGTAGGCGGAGGGCCCCGCGAGCATTGATAAATGCAGACAGGAGACGTCTAGAGCTATGGCTGGAATTAAGATCAACTAGCTATGAACACGATCGCTCTCTCGACGGTGGATTCACCGATCGGCAAGCTCACCGTCGCGGCTCGCGGGCCCAGGGTCTGCCTGGTGCATTTCGGTCCCGTCAACAAGTACGTGCGGTCGGCGCTCGCGACGTGGTATCCGGACGTGCCCGTCGAGCCGGAGGATGATCCCGGCGGCGTGGTGAGCGTCTTGACGAGATACTTCGGCGGCGATCTTGGAAGCCTCGACGAAGTCGACGTCGAGCTACATGGCACGCCCTTCCAGCAGCGCGTCTGGAACGCCCTGCGGACGGTAGCGGCGGGCACGACCACGTCGTACGCGCAGCTGGCGGATCGAGTCGGCGCGCCGACGGCGGTGCGGGCCGTGGGCGCCGCGAACGGCGCAAACCCCGTGGCGGTCGTGCTCCCGTGCCATCGCATCATCGGCAGCAATGGGAGCCTCACCGGCTACGGTGGAGGGTTGGACCGCAAGCGCTGGCTGCTCAACCACGAGGGCGTGAGCCGGACGCTGTTCTAGTCTTTTCCGAGGGGCTTCGCCCCTCGGACTCCCCTACTGGCTCGCTCGCGGGGACCCCCGGCGCCCCGCGCCGCTCGCCAGGCTCACTCGCTGCCGCTCGTTCGCGCTGTTTGTGAGACAGCTTGTAGTCTTGGAACGAGCGTCAGGTTTGTGAGACTAGTTTCTTGCCTCTAGGCTGACAAGAGTGAAGATGGCTATCGCGGTTTCGAGAAGTAGTCGTAGATCAGCCGCGAGATCCTCGCTCCCGTCGTCAGCGCGTCGTTGTCGATGCCCCATCGCGTGTCCTCGACCTGGCGCGCGTAAATCGCGATGACATAGGAAAACCCGGGCCCGGTGACGATTGCGGCGTCGGCGCGCACGTGGCGCTTCGCGCCGTCCCCCGGCGGATGCTTCTCGACTTTTTCTTCATCGGTTCCAGTCTTGTTCGCGATCTGAATGCGGTCGTCCGCGGGAAGCAGACGCGGAATCATCGCGCGATCCTGCTGGCGCCGCAGCGTGGCGAGCATCGCATTCGAGGCCTCGCGACTCACCGCCTTACCTTCGGCGATGATGGCCATCAGCCGCGCCATCTCGCGTGGCGTCGTCATGCCGAGGCCGAACTCGCGCTCGAGCTCCGGCAGGACGTCCGGCCGTCCGTCTCGGAACGTCGGGCGAAAGAGCCGGGTTTCTTTCAGCCCGTAGCCATCGAGCCGTTCGTTTACCCGCGCGGTGCCGAGGCGCCCAATCAGGATGTTGGTGGCCGTGTTGTCGCTCAGCACGATCATCAGGTGGATGAGGTCGGCGATCGTCAGGGCGAGGCCGTCGTGCAGTCCGCGCAGCACGCCCGCCCCGCCGACCTTGTCGGCGTCGCGGAGCGTCTGCGTCGTATCCATGGACAGCCGGCCGTCGGTGGCCTGCTGCCAGGCCTCGACCATTACGGCCGTTTTGATCGTGCTGGCGGTGGGAAAGCGCGAATCGGCGTTGACGGCGATCGTCTCGCCGGTTCCGAGGTCGATCGCCGCGACGCCCATCACGCCGCGGAACGCTTTGACGACCGCCCCGACTTGATCCTCCATCTGGCTCCTCGGTCGGGCGGACTGCGCGGCTCCCGGAGAACGTGCGAGCGACGACAGAATCAGAAGCGCCAGGAAGGGCCGCACGCGGCCACTATATCCGCCTGCCTCCGCCCCTGTCACGGCTCCGCGGCGGGCCGCAGGATGACGCTCGCGGTGCAAGGATCAGCTTGCAGACAGGCCTTTCGTGGCGCATACTTCGCAAGTACCCTGCATCAAACCCGCGTGCTGGAGCAGATGGACGATACAACCACGGTCGGAGCCTATCTCCGAGCCGAACGCGAACGCCGGGACCTGACGCTCAAGGCGATCTCGGAAAGTACCAAGGTCTCGCTGCCTCTCCTCGAGGGGCTCGAATCTGACGACATTTCGCGCTGGCCCGGCGGCATTTTCCGCAGGGCCTTCGTGCGCTCGTACGCCGAGGCAGTGGGACTGGATCCCGACGACGTCTTCAAACGTTTCGAGCGGCAGTACAAGCCCCCTGTGCCCGAGGTGGCCGGTGTCGACGCCGGACATCCCCCAGCCGAAATCGTCGCGCTCGCGCAGGCCACCGGTGTCTACCGTAGTTCCGGTGCCTCGTCGAGCCGGGCCCGGTATCTTGGCACAGCGGCGGACATGGCCGTGGCGCTGGTGCTTGCTTTTGGCAGCGCAGCCGCCGGCTCGCGGCTTCTGTGGCCGGTCATCCTGATTGCCGCGTACTACGCGGCTGGCGTCCTCCTCACCGGAACCAGCCCGATGGTCGCCCTCCTCGGCGAGTCGTCACCGTCCAGGCCTCAAACCGCCTCGGACCGGCTGGCAGAGGCCGACGAGGACGTTGACCCGATGCTGGGGCACTCCTCACCCCGAACCATTTCCTGACGCCCGCCCGCTCCAGCCGGCGCCGCACCCTAGCACGACCTGAGCCCCCGGCGGTCTATCCGCACGCCCAGCCCGGTCTTGGTGTAGGCTCTGCTGCGTCGGCGTCGTGGATGGTCAACCGCTTGCAATTCCCCCACTGGGGGAAACGAGGAGGGACAGACCTATGATCGCTATTCTTTCGTGGATTGTCTTCGGGCTTGTGGTCGGGGCTCTCGCGAAACTCGTGATGCCGGGCGACGATCCTGGCGGCATCATCGTCACGATCCTCCTCGGGATCGCCGGCGCGCTCGTCGGCGGGTTCCTCGGACGAGCGATGGGCTTCTACGGCCCAGATCAGGTCGCCGGTTACATCATGGCTATAGTCGGCGCCATCATCCTGCTGGCGCTCTATCGAATGATGACCAAGCGCAGCGCCTGATTCCGCGACGACTTTCGATTCCAGCCGGCTCGCCACAGGCAACACGGGATTCCGTGTTGCCTGTGTTCGTTCGTGCCCCTGATCCGTGTTGTCCGTGGAATCCGCGGCCCTGTTTGCCCGTGTTGTCCGTGTGATCCGTGGCTCTGTTTGTCCGCGGTTCCTGGTCGTGAGTGTTTTTTCGTGGTTGTGGTTGAGGTAGGCCGCTATGTACGTCCGTGCAGTCGTCTGGGCGCTGGCAATCGGAGCGCTGGCTGGTCCCGTTCCGCCGGCGCAATCGCCAACCGTCGGCGTTGATGAGATCGTTGCCAGGAACCTCGCCGCCAAGGGTGGCGTCGAGAAGCTGCGGGCGGTCACCTCGGTCAAGATGACCGGCCGGGTCAAAGGTCCCGGCCGCGAATACCCAATCGTGACCTGGGCGAAGCGTCCGAACAAGATGCGGCGGGAGAGCATCAATGAAGGGCAAACGTTCGTCGTCGGATTCGACGGCATGACCGTCTGGCAAATCAATCCGCTCATCAGTCCCAAGGCGCGCGAGATCACCGGGCCGCAAGCGGACAGGACCCGCCAGGACGCCGGCGACTTCGATACGCCGCTGCTCGACTACAAAACGCGGGGCACGACCGTCGAGCTCGTCGGCACAGAGCCCGTGCAGGGCGTCACGACCTACAGGCTGAGAGTGACCTGGAAGAACCGTGCGATCCAGGAGATCTACATCAACGCCGAAACGATGCTGGAAGCAAAGGTCGTGATGGAAATGGAGCAGGGCGGGCGGAAGGGTGTGGTGACGTCGGAGTTCTACAACTACAAGGAGGTCGACGGCTTGACCGTGCCGCACGGCATCCGCCAGACGTACAACGGCCAGGTGATGGCCGAGGCCATTTACGACCAGGTGCAGTTCGACGTGCTGATGGCGGACACGCTGTTTTCGATGCCGAAGCAGCCCTGAGCCCGAGCGCGGCGCGAAGTCGCCGCGCGAGAGCGCTTGGGGGTGCCCGCCTTCGCTGGTTGCGAAGACTGCGAGCAAACAGCTACGGCGAGGTCTCGCCGTAGCGCGCAGGAATCGTGGCGCGCGTAGGCGGAGGGCCCCAAGCGCATTGATAAATGCAGACACGAGACGCTAGATTGGCCTCCTGTCCGCATCTCTCAGCGCTCGCGGGGCCCCACCCCCACTCGCTCTCGCTCGGCGGCTTCGCGCCTCGCTCGGGCCGCGGGCGCTACAGTCCCCGCCCCAACCGCTCCTGAAGCTTCTCCCGATAGCCGCGGCTGAGCGTCAGACGCGTCCCCGTGCGCAGCACGACGGCGTACTCGCCGTTCAGCCACGGCTGCATCTCCTGGATGCGCTCCATGTTGACGATGCGCGAGCGGTGGATGCGGAAGAACTTTTCGGGATCGAGGCGCCCTTCGATCGCGTTCATCGTCTCGCGCAGCAGGTGCGAGGTCGTTCCCACATGCAGCCGGACGTAGTTGCCGGCCGCTTCGATCCAGTCGATCTCGTCCATGCGCAGGAAGAACAGGCGGCCGCCGGACTTGACGACGAGCCGGTCCGAGCGCGGCTGATCCTTGCGGAGGTCCTTGACGAGCGCCAGCAGTCGGCGTCCGAGGTCTCCCGTCTCCTCGCGCTCGATCTGCCGCCGCGCGCGCTGCAGGGCATCGGAAAAGCGCTCACGATCGAACGGCTTGAGGATGTAGTCGAGCGCGCGGACCTGGAAGGCCTTGAGCGCGTGCTGATCGTAGGCGGTCACGAAAATGACGAGCGGCATACGCTCGCTGCCGACCGCCTCGATCACCTCGAAGCCGTTCATGTGCGGCATCTGGACGTCGAGGAACACCAGCTGCGGAGAGTGATCGTGGATGGCCGACACAGCTTCCTCGCCGTCGCGGCACTGGCCCACCACCTCGATATCCGCCTCGCTCGACAGCAAGGCGGCCAGCCGCTCCCGGGCGAGCGGCTCGTCATCCACGATCAGGGTCTTGATCTTTTTCATGGCGGTCGTCCGATGCATGTTTCCCGGAACGGGATGCGCGGCGGAGGCTGGCGTAGCGATGTGGTTCGTGTCCATGTTGACCCTCAAGAAATGCTGAATGCTGAATGCTGAATGCTGAATGTGCTCCGTGACTACTGATGTTGTCGTGCGACGGTTGCGAGCCGGCCGGCGGTGGCGGCTCGGGGCGTTTCAACAGGTGTTCCGGCGTCGTGGCCCGCGCGTTCGTGCCTGGCCTTGACCTCCGTCTGCCATGGAAGGACCACGACGACCGACAGTCCCTCAGGCTGGCGATGGAACTCGAAGCGGTAGTCGGCGCCGAAGAGGTGCTGCAGCCGCGCGCGCGTGGTCGAGACGCCGATGCCCTTCTGGAGCGCGGTCAGCGCGTCCTCGGAGAGCCCCACGCCATCGTCCCGCACTTCCATGCGCAGCTTGTCGCCCTCGCGACGGGCCGAGATGTCGATGTGTCCGGGTCCCGACTTCTTGGCGACCCCGTGCTTGATCGCGTTCTCGACGAGCGGCTGCAGGATCAGGTTCGGCACGAGCGTGTCGAGCGACTCGGGCTGGATGTCCCACCGGACAACGAGGCGGTCGGCGAAGCGCGTCTGCTCGATCTGGAGGTACTTCGCGAGGAAGTCCAGCTCCGCCTGCAGGGGGATTTCCTGCTGGCCGATGTTCTCGAGCGTCAGGCGCAGCAGGTCGCTCAGCCGCATCAGCGTCCGATCCGCGGCTTCGACATCGCGGTGCATCAGCGCCGAAATCGCGTGCAGCGTGTTGAACAGGAAGTGCGGGTGGAGCTGCTGCTGGAGCGTCTTGAGCTGGGCCTCGACGAGCCGCGTCTCGAGCTGCGAGGTCCGCAGCGCGCGGTCTTTCGATTCGCGGTAGTAGAGGACGGCGTGGCTCAGGCCCACGATCGTCCAGTAGGTCATCATTTCCCAATCGAAGTTGAGGAGCGCCGACCGCTGGGCTTCCGCCCACCAGTCGAACGGCTTGCCGTTGGCCCGGGCGACCCACCACTGCACGCCCGAGATCGCGAGGATGTGCGTCAGCGAAAAAAGGACGACCGACGGAAGGTGGACCACGACGGCGCGCCAGAGGCCCTGCCGCTCGAACCGGAAATGCTGCGAGAGCCAGATGATGGCGGGCGTGAAGAGCGCCCAGAGATACCAGTAGCTCGTGTTCAGGATGACGAGCGTGCGCCAGTAGGTCACGTCGCGGCCGAGCGACACCGTAAAGCGCCACGCCATCAGCGAAGAGAAGAGCGCCAGCAGCGTCGCCGCGATGAAGACGATCGACCAGTGCACGCCGTAGCGCAGCGGCGCCACCGCCGGCACATCCGTGCCGGTCCCGTGGAGATTCAACTGCCGATCGGCTGGCGGTCTCATGGTCGACAGTTCCCGTCCGACGACCGCGGCGTGGCCACAGTCGCTGCTGCCGCAGTCACCCTTCCCCGGGGGTCGCAGGTACCCCTCTCCGGGCCGCGGGAACCCTCCTGAATGACGGATAGGCCTACGGCAGTGTTGGGGACTTGCTGGTGTTAGACGTAGGAAACAGCAATTTCGTCTTGCCGAATCGTGCGATTCAGGCCCGGAAATATTGAGCAAACTGCAAGGTGCCGAGGCCTGCGCCGCCTCGTCAACTGGCACTCGCATTTCGTCCCTTGACGGTGGGCGTTCGTCCCAGATGGGCCTGCTCGATCGCGCGAAAACGGACAGGGGGCGGAAATGGGAATGGCGCCTTTGGCGGTCGGCAGTCGAGGGTCGGGAGTCGCAGTCGTCAGTCTCAGTCGCGAAGTCCGAGTCGGGAGTCCGCGTCTCGTCAGGGGTCCGAGTCGAGAGTCGCAGTCGAGAGTCCGAGTCGGAAGTTCGAGTCGGGAGTCCGAGTCGCGAGCTCGACGCAATCTCCGGCGGCGACCGCGGTGCTGTCGACCACGTATCGTCCGCTGGTCGGCGCGCTCTTTTGGACCGACTGAAAATGCCATTCGTAGTGTCCGGCTTTAGCCAGGCTTTAGCCGGACCAACCGAGGTCCGCCTGACCAGCCTCCGCTAAACCTACGGCGGTCCGCCGGAGCCTTGGCGAAGGCGGAAGGCGGACACTACGCCAGTGACGACGACGACCGTTCAGCGGCACGGCCGACGCTCCGACCACCGAGTCGGACTCCGACTCCGACTTGGACTGCCGAACTCGGACCGCCGACTCGGACTCCCGACGCGACTCGGACTCCCGACTCCGACTCCCGACTGAGACTGACGACTGCGACTCCCGACTCCCGACCGCCGACTCCCGACTGTCTTCTCCTCAATCTCCACTAGCGACCCGCGATTAACGTCTGTATCATGTGACCGTGAGCACATCTGTCTCTCGCCCCCATCGCAACTGGCAGACGGGTGAGACCTTTACCGTCAGCGACGCGACCGAGCTCTACGAAGTCGACCGCTGGGGGAAGGGCTACTTTTCCATCTCGCCGTCGGGTCATGTCCTCGTCCATCCGACCAAGGATCCAGCGCAGGCCATCGACCTCAAACAGCTCACCGACCATCTGATGTTGCGCGGGATCCAGGTCCCGGTGCTCATCCGCTTCAGAGACATCCTCCGCCACCGCCTCGGAGACATCCACAACGCCTTCAAGACCGCCATCGCGCAACACCAGTACGAAGGCCGGTACATGTGTGTCTACCCGATCAAGGTCAACCAGCAGCGGCAGGTCGTCGAAGAAGTGCTCGATTTCGGCCGGGAATACGGGTTCGGCCTCGAAGCCGGCTCCAAGCCCGAGCTGCTGGCCGTGGCGGCGCAGGCCTACAACGACACCCCGATCATCTGCAACGGCTTCAAGGACGCCGAGTTCATCGAGATGGCGATGCTCGCCCAGAAAATCGGGCGCACGGTCATCCCCGTCGTCGAGAAGTACACCGAGCTCGGGCTGATTCTGAAATACGCCGAGAAGGTTGGCGTGCGGCCCCAGATCGGCATGCGCGTCAAGCTGGCCGCCCGGGGCGGCGGACGCTGGCAGGGATCCGGCGGCTTCCGTTCGAAGTTCGGCCTGACCGTCACCGAGGTCCTGCGCGGCCTCGAGGAGCTGAAGGTCCTCGGCATGCAGGACTGCTTCAAGCTCCTGCACTTCCACCTCGGCAGCCAGATACCGAACATCCGGATCGTCAAGGGCGCGCTCAACGAGTCCGCCCGGATCTACACCGAGCTCGTCAAGGCCGGCGCGGGGCTGGAATACCTGGACGTCGGCGGCGGGCTGGGCGTCGACTACGACGGCTCGCAGACCAACTTCGAGTCGAGCGTCAACTACACGCTCGAGGAGTACGCCAACGACGTCGTCTACCACATCCAGACGGTGTGCGACGATGCCGGCGTGAAGCATCCGACGATCGTGTCGGAGAGCGGCCGCGCGATCGTGGCCTATCACAGCGTGCTCATCTTCAACGTCCTCGGCGTCTCGGCGTTCGGTGAAGAGAAGATCCCGGAGTCGTTCTCGCCAGATGAGGCGGAGCAGCCGCTCATCGACCTGCTCGAGACCTACCAGAACCTGTCGCCGCGCAATGCCCTCGAGAGCTACCACGATGCGCAGCAGGCGCTGGACATGGCGCTCAACCTGTTCACTGGCGGGTATCTCCCGCTCGATCAGCGCTGCCAGGCCGAGAACCTGTACTGGGCGATCCTGGTGAAGCTGAAGAAGCTTGTCAGCCAGATGGATGACGTTCCCGAAGACCTCCAGGGCCTCGACGACACGATGGCGGACACCTACTTCTGCAATTTCTCGCTGTTTCAGTCGTGTCCCGACAGCTGGGCCATCAAGCAGCTGTTTCCGGTCATGCCGATTCACCTGTTGAACACGCCGCCCACGCACCACGCCGTGCTCGGCGATATCACCTGCGACTCGGACGGGAAGATCGACCAGTTCATCGACCGGCGCGACGTCAAGCGGACGCTCCCGCTCCACACCGTCAACGGCGACCCCTACTACCTCGGCGTGTTCCTGGTCGGCGCGTATCAGGAGATCCTGGGCGACCTCCACAACCTTTTCGGCGACACGCACGCCGTGCACGTCAGCCTGGACGAGCGCGGCAGCGTCGTCCTCGACGCCGTGATCAAAGGGGATACGGTGAAGGAAGTGCTGGACTACGTCGAATTCAGTGCTGACGAGCTCGTTCGCAAGCTGCGCAACGATGTCGAGCTCGCGGTCCGCCAGGGCAAGATCTCCTACGAGGAATCCGGCCGTCTGCTGGAGTTTTATGAAGAGGGTCTCGGCGGCTACACGTACCTCGAGGACCCAAAAGAGCGGTAGCTTTGAGCTCTCAGCTCTCAGCTCTCAGTTAGAACAATCCGATCTCAATCGAGCGACTCTGATCTGAATGCCTTAGCTGAGAGCTGAGAGCTGAGAGCTGAAAGCTACCGCTTTAGCATCCCATCCCGCTTCGCCTTGAACTCGTTCCCCGGCTTCCACTCGGGGAACTTGTCGGCGTTGGCCACCCGGTAGCCGACGGCGGCCAGCAGCTCCGCATCCTCGACGGCTCCCGCAAGATCCCAGTCAGGTTTGATCTGGTCGGACGGCGCGTGGTAGTCGTGGTCCGTGTACTCGTCGCGCTTTTGCTTGGCGTACTCGCTCGGCTTGCCGATGAACTCGACGCCGTTGTCCGTGTAGAGGGCGGGTACGCCCTGCTTGGCGAAGTTGAAGTGGTCGGAGCGGTAATAGAAGCCCTTTTCCGCTTCCGGGTCCGGCCGCAGCGTGCGGCTCTGCTCTGCGGCTGCGTCACGCAGGTAGTCGTCCAGGTCGGACGCGCCGAGCCCGATGACCGTGATGTCCTTGGTCCGGCCCCACTGATTGATGCCGTCGACGTTGATGTTGGCGAGGGTCTTCGCCAGCGGGTAGACGGGCGTCACGGCGTAATACTGCGAGCCGAGGAGCCCCTGCTCTTCGGCAGTGACCGCGACGAAGAGGATCGAGCGCTTCGGCGCGGGCTTCACCTTGGTCAGCTCACGCGCCATCTCCAGCATCGAGGCCACGCCCGACGCGTTGTCGAGCGCGCCATTGTAGATCTTGTCGCCGTTGACGGGCTCGCCGATGCCGAAGTGATCCCAGTGCGCGGTGTAGACCACGTACTCGTCCTTGAGCAGCGGGTCGCTGCCCTCGAGCTTGGCGAGCACGTTGCGTGAGTCGATCGTGCGCATCGAGTTCTTGACCGCCAGCGACGCCTTGAGCCCGAGCGGCACCGGCTTGAATTCGCGCGTGGTCGCCTGCTTCTTCAGCGCGTCAAAGTCCTGCCCGGCCATCTTCAGGAGGCGCTTTGCCGCGTCGAGCGACAGCCAGCCTTCGATGTTCGCGCGGCCCATGTTCTTGTCCGGCGTCACCAGATCGAACTTCTCGCTCAGGTTGCCTTGCACGACGGTAAACGGATACCCGGCCGGTCCGGTCTCATGCACGATGAGCGCGCCTGCCGCGCCCCTCCGCGCCGCCTCCTCGAACTTGTAGGTCCAGCGGCCGTAGTAGGTCATCGCGGTGCCGTTGAAGGTTCGGCTGTCGAGCTTCGACGGATCCGCCGGATCGGGAACTTGCGGGTCGTTGACCAGCACGACCATCGTCTTGCCCTTGAGATCGACGCCCTTGAAGTCGTCCCAGTCGTATTCGGGCGCGACGACACCGTAGCCGACGAAGACGAGATCGGAATTGTCGATACTGGCGCCGTCGGCGACGTGCTTGGTCCACGCCACCACATCGTCGCGCCACTTGAACGTCGCGCGGGACTTGCCAGAAACGACGAGCGGTTTGGCCTGCGTGCCCGTGATGCCCACGAGCGGCACCTTCTGGATGTAGCTGCCGTCGGTGTTGCCCGGCCTGAGCCCGAGCTTCTGGAACTCACCAGTCAGGGTACTGCACCGTGCGCTCTTCGCCAGGCGTGCCCGGCTTGCGGCCTTCGAACTCGTCTGATGACAGCACGCGGATATGTTCCAGCAGCGGGGCCGGCTCGATCTTCGGCATCGCCGAGAGCGGAACCTTAGCCGCCGGCGCCGGCGTGTCAGCGGGCGGCGGGGCGCTCGGTGAACAGCCGGCGACGAGGATCGCCGAGGCCAGGAGCACCGGAATGAGGTTCGTCATGTTCATGCGCGGGCGTCTGCCGCGGTTTCCACCGCCGATCGCGCTCCGAGCTCGCGATCCATGTCGAGGATGGATGCCGGGTCGTTGCCGATCAGCTTGAACTTGGCGACGATCTCCCGGCCGGTCTTCTCTTCTTCGACCTGCTCGGTCAGGAACCACTGCAGCTCGGCGACCGCGGCGAACGCCTTTTCCTTGAAGGCCGTTTCGTAGAGCGCATCGATCTGGCGGCTGACTTCCTGTTCCTGCTCGAGCGCGCGCTCGAAAACTTCGGCGAGCGACTTGAATTTCTGCCGCGGCTTTTCGAGCGGTTTCAGATCCACCTTGGCGTCGCGGGCCAGGATGAAGTCGAAGAGCTTCATCGCGTGCATGTACTCTTCCTGGCTCTGGAGCCGCAGCCAGCGGGCTGCGCCCGTGAACTTCTGGCCCTCGCACCAGGACGACATGGCGAGATACGAATACGACGCGCTGAGCTCGGAATTGATCTGACGGTTGATGGCTTCGACCACCGGAACGTTCATCGCTGGAAACCTCTCGTTAGCGTCAGATCTCGATTGGCGGCTCGCGGCTTGCTTCTCGCTGTTGCTCAGTCGATCGGCTGAGCATCCGCCAGAAGCGAGCCGCGAGCCGCCAAATCGAGATCTGACCCCATTACTCTATCGCAAAGCGCAGGAACCAGGTCCGCTGCAACGCGTGGAAATTGTCGTCGCTGACGAGGAGCAGCGTGGCCCGGCCGTCGGGCAGCCGCGGGCCGAAGCCGAGGCCCTCGAAGTTGTCCAGGTTCGGGACGAGGTCGGGGCTCAGTCCCTGGACGTCCGAGAGATCGGTCAGCAGGGTCTTTTTCACCGGGACCACTTCCGGATGTCCCTTGAGGGATTCCAGCGACGAGACATCGGACGCGCCTGTCAGGCTGACTCGGTACAACCTGATGCGGCAGTAGCCCCCCCCTGGTGTCTCCGTGTTCGCGACGAACCCTCGCTCGAGCGCCAGCAGCGTCGACTGATTCAGCGCGAGCAGATCGACGAGCCCGTTAATGTAGACGCCCGGCGGGAACGGCACCTTCGTCACGGGTTCGAGATCGTAGGCGAACTCCCGCGCCGGCTCGTACGTGCCACGGCGCGAGACGAACTCGAGGATGCGCGTCCGCGCGCCGGCGTCGAACGTTGCCGGATCCCCGTCCTGAAGAAGTGCCGTTTCGGCCGCGGTGAAGAGGCGCGCGCCGTCGGGCGAGAGGGTCAGGCTCTCGAAACCGGCATTGCCGCGGGCGCCTTTCGTTGGCGATCCGGTCGGCTCGGGCACGAACTTCTCGGGAATAGCCAACCAGCGCATGAAGTCCCCGTGACGACCGTAGATCGCGACCGACGCCGGCTGCCGCGGCTCATGGCTTGTGCCCTCGGCCGCGATGGCTAGTGTGCCGTCGGGCAGTATCGCGATGCCCTCATGGTCCGGGCTCTCATCTCCCGGCGCCATCGACAGCGACACCACACTGAGCGTGTCGATCCGAAGCGCTCCGCTTGCATCATCGACTGCGAATCGGTAGACGCGGCCGCCCCGCTGCGCGTCGGAGATCCCGTAGATCTCGCGGCCCGCGTCGCGCGTCGTGAGTCCCGAGACGCCGCCAAAGGGCAGACCCATGCCGGGTGGATATCGCCCTTGCGACGGGATGCTGAATTGCCCCACCAGCGTCAGGGTCGTGACGTCTCGAGGGACTTCCGGGTGTTTGATTCTCGGACGGTGGCCGAGGCACGAGGCTACAGCGAGCGACGTTAGCAGGACGAAGCACAGGCGACGCACGACCCGCATATCTTGCCACTTTGTCCATCAAAGGGCATGTACAAATAGCGAGTCCGGCACTATTCACGCTCGCCGCGCGACGACCGATCCGCTCGTCGCGCTGAAGGCCGAGTGATTTCGTTCAGCCCGACGTCTCTCCACGCGCCGGGCTGGAGTGTGCCGAGCTCGATGCCGCCGAACGCCACCCTGAGAAGTCGCGTGACCTCGTGGCCCACGGACTGCAGCAGGCGCCGGATTTCCCGGTTGCGCCCTTCGGTCAACTCGATGATCAGGTGCGTCTCTCTTTTCGAGCGCTTCCGCACTTCGACCGACCGCGCCTGCAGACCGCCGCCGCCGCGCTCCATGGCTGTGGCTTCCTCGTCCGTCACGGTCCCGCGTGCCGTCACGACGTAGCGCCGCACCACCTCGTTGCGCGGGTCCGTGAGCCATGCCGCGAGGTCGGTATCCGTCGTCAGCAGCAGCAGTCCCGTGCTGGCCATGTCGAGGCGACCCACGGCCACGAGCGAGCCAGCTTCTTCGCCGAGCACGTCGAAGACGGTCTTGCGGCCCTCCGGATCCCGCCGCGTCGTGACGACGCCGCGCGGCTTGTGGAGCGCGATGGTACGCCACGGCGCCGGCCGGGCGGCCGCGCCGGCAATGGCGATGGCAGCAGTGTCAGCAACGACCAGGATGGGCCGGATCGGTGACGATGAGCCCCGAGACCGCGACGTGCCCTTCTCTGATGAGTCGCTGAGCCTCGGCGCGCGACGCGAGGCCGCGTTTGGAGAGCGCGCGATCGAGACGGATGCGCATACGCAAGGTCGGCAACGGGTCCACTCACGAGCCACGGCTACTCACGAAGAGTGCGACCAGCCTCCGCTAAAGCTACGGCGGTCCGCCGAAGCCTTGGCGAAGGCGGAAGACCGCGATGGCCACGAAGCGGATCATTCAAGAGTAATCTTCGCGGACTTCGCGAGCTTCGGAATCTTCGCGATGGTTTCGTTGAACGTGTGAGGCGATTGGTTTGCTATGCTGTCCAGCATGAAATGGGCGCGTCTCGTCGCCGCGACACTTGCGCTGACCGTACTCTCAGGCCCCACGGCGGCCAGGGTCGACGACAACTGGGCGCAGTGGCGCGGACCCGATGGACTGGGCGTCTCGTCCTCGACCTCCTACCCCGATGAATGGGCGCCCGACAGGAACATCGCGTGGAAGACGCCTGTCGCCGGCCGCGGACACTCGTCGCCGATCGTGTGGCAGGATCGCATTTTCCTGACCACCTCGATCGAGGGAGGCAAGGCGCCTGACGATCACAAGGCGCCGATTCACCTCGGGTTCGATCTCAAGCCTGGCTACTACCATGCCGACAGCGTCGGCGCGGACCATCTCTACACCCTCAAGGTGCTCGCCTTCGATGCCAAGAGCGGCAAGCCGCTGTGGGATCGCACCGTCTACGACGGGCTGATGTACGACAACCGCCACAGCAAGAACACGTATGCCTCGTCGACGATGGCGACGGACGGAAAGTCTGTCTACGCCTTCTTCGAGTCGGCGGGACTGTATGCGTTCGATTTCGATGGCAAGCTGCTCTGGAAGAAATCACTGGGCGGGATCGCAAAAGCCGGGATGGGACCCGGCACGTCGCCGGTCATCTTCGAGAACCTGCTCATCCTTCAGTGCGATCAGGAAATGGGCGACGGGTCGTTCATCGTCGCGCTCGATCGCAAGGACGGCATCGAGGTGTGGCGGCAGTCGAGGACCACGCGCCGAAGCTGGGCGACGCCGCTCATCGTGCGCACGCCGGCGCGCGTCGAGATGGTCACGGCAGGAGCAGAGGTCGTCATCTCCTACGATCCCAGGACCGGCCGCGAGCTCTGGCGCGCCAACGGCACCGAGAGCCACCCCATTCCGAGCGCGGTGGCCGGGGACGGGCTCGTGTTTCTCTCGGCGGGCAGCTCCGGCAAGCGAGCGATGGCCATCAAGCTTGGTGGGGACGGCGACCTTACGAATTCTCCGGCCGTCGTGTGGCGCTACCGGAAGGGCGCGGCGTACGTGCCGTCACCGATCCTGCGCGGACCGTATTTCTACCTGATGTCCGACACCGGCATCATCACGTGCATCGAAGCGGCGACTGGCAAAGTCGTCTACGAGGGTGGACGGCCGCCCGTGCCCGCGACCTTCACCGCGTCGCTCGTGGCGTACGGCGACAAGCTCCTCGCCACGAGCGAAGACGGCGATACGTTTGTCATCAAGAGTGGTCCGACGCACGAGATACTGCGCACAAATTCAGTCGGGGAGCCGGTCTACGCCTCGCTGGCGCTCGCCGGCGATTCGATCTACATCCGCGGCGCGCAGCACCTGTTTGCGATTAGATCAGGCAGATGAACTCGCCGAGCACCATCGCCGTGGCGCCCCACACCTGGTGTCCCAGCAGGTCGAAGTAGGGCCATTCGACCGCGACGCCCTCGCGGATGCGGATGTCCCGTCCGATGCGCGACGCGTCGCGCAAGTCGTCGAGCGATACTTCCAGGATTTCGTCCACTTCCCCGGGGGCGGCCACAAACGCTGGCCGCACGTCGGTGACGCCGATGATCGGGTGCAACGTGAAACCGCTGACGACGACGTGTACCGGCGTCAGCTCTCCGAGAATGCGCACCGACGCCGGATCGACGCCGACTTCCTCGGCAGCTTCGCGGAGCGCCGCTTCGCTGAGCGATTCGCCTTCGTCGGTCGCGCCGCCCGGCAGGCTGATTTGGCCGGCGTGCCTGGCCAGTCCGCTCGCCCGAATCGTGAGCGGGATGGCGACGTCGTTTTCGCGCGGATAGAGCAGCAGGAGCGCCGCCGCGGTGCGGGTGTCGGGAGGAAAGTGTCCAGCGCGCCAGTCCGGTCGTGGGGGCGTCGGCGCGAACTTCAGCTGGGCCTGGACGCCGGGGAGCGTCTCGGCCAGCCGGACCCGCAACGAGCGCTCGAGTTGACGCAATGGTGAGGGCATGATTTCCAATCGACGAATCGCCAATGTACGATGACCCCATGTTTCCTGTCATCGATCCGGCCATCGGACGAACCGTCCTCGACCGCGTGCAGGGCTGCACCTTCGATGACTATATTCTCGCACCGAAGCAAAGCGTTCTCGCGCGCCGGGACCCGGCGACCATCGATCTGTCCGGCCGCCTGTCACGCCGGATCACGCTGAAGCGCCCGATCGTCTCGGCCAACATGGACACGGTGACCCGCGCGCCGATGGCCATCGTGCAGGCCGAGGAAGGCGGGATCGGCATCATCGACCGCGGTTTCAGGCCCGGCGAGATCGAGCCGCAGGTCCGCGAGGTCGAGATCGTCAAGCGGACGCAGCATGGCGTCATCGGCGACCCCTACAGCATCGACGAATCGGCTTCGGTCGGCGAGGCCAGAGGCCTGATGTCGCGATCGCGGGTCGGCACGCTCGTCGTCGTCGATGCCGGGCTGAAGTTGAAAGGGCTCCTGACCGAGCGCGACGTGCGCTTCGTCGCCGATCGCGACGCCCTCGTCTCCGAGCGTATGACGCCGCTCGACCGGCTCGTGGTGCATCGTGGTCCGCTCGAGCTGTCCGACGCCGAGCGGATCATGGCCGAGCGCAAGGTGAAGAAGCTCCCGCTCGTGGGCGAGGGCGGGCGCCTCCTCGGCCTCATCACGGCGCGCGATCTCATGCACCAGCGCCGATTGCCGTTTGCCACGCGCGACGAGCAGGGCCGCCTCCGCGTCGGCGCCGCCATTGGCGCCACCGGCGACTACCTGGAGCGTGCTGCCGAGCTCGTAGGCGCCGGCGTCGACATCCTGGTCATCGACATCGCTCACGGCCACTCCGTCGTCATGGAAAAGGCGATGCGCGAGTTTCGCAAGCGGTTCGGCGATGTCGAGATGATTGCCGGCAACGTGGCCACGGCCGACGGTGCGCGGTTCCTGCTCGAGCGTGGCGCCGACGGCATCAAAGTCGGCATCGGGCCCGGTGGCGGCTGCACGACGCGGATGACGACGAGCTTCGGCGTGCCGCAGCTGCAGGCGCTCGTCGAATGCCGTCTGGCGGTGGGCGACTCGGGCGTGCCGGTGATCGCCGACGGCGGGATCAAGCGACATGGTGCGCTGGCCGAAGCGCTGGTCTTCGGCGGCGACTGCGCGATGCTCGGGAGCGCGTTTGCCGGGACGGAAGAGGCGCCCGGCGAGATCGTGCACAAGTCGGTCGTGCTGCCCGAATCGCAGAAGACCGTCAAGGTGCCGTTCAAGGTCTTGCGCGGCATGGCCTCGATCGAGGCCATCCGCGACCGGCTCGACGTCGAAGACGCCGACACAGTCGAGCTCGAGGCGATCGGCGCCGAAGGGATGGAAATCAGCGTACCCGCGCGAGGCTCGGCGCGAACAATCCTGCGCGAGATGATGAAGCATCTCTGTTCGTCGATCAGCTACGGGGGCGCGTCGAGCCTCGCCGAGCTGCGCTCCATGTTCTGGGCGGATCCGTCCAAATACATGATTCGACAGTCCCCCTCGTCCAGGCGCGAGTCCTACGAGCGCTAACGCGTAGCGCGCAACTTTAGTTGCGCGTCAGCGACGGTGACGCGGATCTAAAGATCCGCGCTACGGGCGTCCGCGTCCAGTCCATCGATGACCGCCGACAGCCCTTCTGGCTCATCGATGAACAACTCGTCGCCCCGAAACTTGCTCCCATCGAACCGATAACCGAACCCATACCTAGCCAGGCAGATGTGCGTGCCTGCGCGACGCGCGGTGGCGAGGTCTACGGGTGAGTCGCCGACGAGTAGCGTCTCGGCTGGCGTGGTGGCGGCGCGTGCGACGAGATCGAGGAGGCCGGCGGGATCGGGCTTGCGGCCGTGCGCGGAATCACCTCCGATGACATCGCTGAAGAGGCCGTCCATCCCGAGGCCCTTCAGGATCTGCCGGGTCGGTCGCTCGGGTTTGTTCGTGAGCACGGCCACGCGATGTCTGGCGCGAATCGCGGTCACCGTGTCGACCATCCCGGGGTACGGACGCGTCGTGTCGAGCAGCCGGGCGTCGTAGTGCGCGAGGAACAGCTGGAGTGCGTTGGGAGTGTCGGGATCGAGGTCAGCCCGCTCGAGCGCGCGGCGCACCAGCACCGCCGCCCCTTCGCCGACCAGGCTCGCGACAACGTCGAGCGAAAGCGCGGTGGCGCCGAGGTCGGCCAGCAGAGCATTGGTGGCTTCCGCGAGATCCTGGCTCGAGTCGACGAGAGTGCCATCGAGATCAAAAACGACGAGTTGAATCATGATTGGTGTGGTGTGTCCCTGGGGGCGAGCCAGAATCAGGGCGGTTTACACAGTACACTGCGCGGACAACGCAGCTGGAAGGGAGCAGCACTTCTCGGGATGCGTCTTTGGCAGCTGGCCAGCGTGGCGTTTTTTCTCTATATCGCCCTGGTTGTCGTGTGGCAGTGGGGACGACGTCCGTCTGCTATAAGGGCGTTGGCTGCAGCAGCCTTCGGGCTGTTTCTGACGCTGGTCAGCGTCGTCGGCGACGCGCCCATTCTCATCGGATGGATCTGGCCTCCGCTCCTATTGTTGATCGCGTACTGGTCGAGCGGCCTGCTCTTCGTCGCGCCGAGATCCGAACAGGAAAGCGCGCTGCGGTGGCTCGACGATCGGCTCGCCATCCAGGACGTGTCCCGCCGCACGCCTCGCATCCTCATCGAAACATTCGAGGCCGCGTACGCGGGTGTCTACCTGCTCATTCCCTTGGCGCTCCTGGCACACCTTCAGTACTCGCCGGCACCGGACCCCGACCGGTTCTGGTCGATCGTTCTCATCACCGACTTCATCTGTTTCGGCGTGCTCCCGTGGGTCCAGACCCGGCCGCCGCGCGCCCTCGAACCCGGCGAGCCCTGGGAGTCGTCTCTTCGTGCCTTCAATCTGAGGGTGCTTGGCGCGACGAGCATCCAGGTCAACACCTTCCCAAGTGGCCACGCAGCCGAAGGGCTCGTCGCCTTCCTGCTCGTGCTCGCCGCGCCTCCGTGGATCGTCGTCCCGGTGCTGCTCGCCGCCATAGCCGTCTCGGCGGGCGCCGTCCTCGGGCGCTATCACTACCTCGCCGATGCAGTGGCGGGATGGATTGTGGCGCTGGGGGTGTTTCTGGTGTTGTCCTGAGCTGGCTCAGGGCTCAAGGCTCAAGGCCTGCGAGGAAATGTAGTGTCCGGCTTCAGCCGGACCAAGACGAGTCCGCCTAAAGGCGGACGCTACGTCTGACGCCTATCTCCTGACTCCTTGAGTTACCATACCCCCGCCGTCAGCCGAAGGAGCTGTTAATGCCCAGAGCCCTGACCTTTCTCGTTGCCGTTGCTGCGACGTCGGCGGTCGTTGCCACCAATTCTTTCGCGCCCGGGGAGGGCCAGACGCCCGCACCCGCGCAAGCGGCGCAGCCGGCGCGACCTCAGGGCAACGACGGGGGCCTGACGCCAGCGCCCAACCGCCGGGCCGACGAGGGCAGGGGACCGTTCAAGTCGCTCGTGATTCGCGGCGTCATGCTCATCGACGGGAGCGGCGCTCCTCCTCAGGGCCCCGTCGACGTGGTCGTTTCAGGCAACCGTATCGTCTCGGTGCGGAGCGCCGGCACGCCGGGTCTCGCGCTGCGGACGAACCGCGCGCCGCAGAACTCCGACCTCGAGGTCGACGCCACGGGCATGTATCTCCTGCCGGGATTCGTCGACATGCACGTGCACGCCGGCGGGGCGCCCAAGAACGCGGACGCGGAGTACGCCTACAAGTTGTGGCTGGGCCACGGCGTCACGACCGTTCGCGGCGTGCCGCTCGGCAGCAACAGCGTGACCGTCGGCGACAAGCTCAGAAGCGAGAAGAACGAGATCGTCGCCCCGCGCATCTATAACTATCAGCGGCCCGGCAGCGGCTGGGACAAGGGCCAGGTCGCGACTCCGGAGCAGGCGCGCGAATACGTCCGCTGGGCGGCGGCCAACGGCATCGACGGCCTGAAGCTGGGCGCCGAGCGCCCCGACATCATGGCTGCGCTTCTCGATGAAGCAAAGAAAATGGGCTTCGGCACGACCGCGCACCTGCAGCAGGGCGGCGTCGCGCAGATGAACGCGATCAAGGCCGCGCGACTCGGCCTCAACAGCGTGACGCACTTCTACGGCCACTTCGAGTCGCTGCTGAAGGACTACGTCGTGCAGCCGTGGCCGACCGACATGAACGCGAGCGACGAGCAGTGGCGCTTCGGCCAGGTCGCGCGCCTGTGGAACAAGATCCACGAGCCGGGCTCGCCCGAGTGGAAGGCCTACCTCGGCGAGCACTTGAAGCTCGGCACGGTGTTCGATCCGACCTTGACCATCTACTCGGCCGGCCGCGACCTCATGAAGTTCCGCAACGCCGAGTGGCACGGCAAGTACACCCTGCCGACGCTCATGGACTTCTACGCGCCCAGCCGCTCCAATCACGGCGCCTACTGGTACTACTGGACGACCGAAGACGAAGTCGAGTGGCGGAACTTCTACCAGGT
Source organism: uncultured Acidobacteriota bacterium (assembly GCA_963839705.1). Taxonomy (GTDB): domain Bacteria; phylum Acidobacteriota; class Vicinamibacteria; order Vicinamibacterales; family 2-12-FULL-66-21; genus DATBJJ01. Next base: position 495,727 of record CAWIWL010000012.1, on the reverse strand, counting down.
GTGGTTCAAGCTGGTGAACGACTATAAGAAGATGGGCGGCCGCGTGACGACCGGCTCGGACTCGGGCTTCATCTATCAGACCTACGGCTTCGGATACGTGAACGAGCTCGAGATGCTGCAGGAGGCCGGCTTCCACCCGCTCGAGGTCATTCAGGCCGCGACGATGAATGGGGCGATCACGCTGGCCGAGCCGAAGGGCAAAGCACCAGAGTTCGGCATCGTCCGTGCCGGCATGCTGGCCGACATGGTGATCGTCGATCAGAACCCGCTGCAAAACTTCAAGGTGCTCTACGGCACTGGAGCCCTCAAGCTGAACGACAAGACCGGCAAGCCCGAGCAGGTCGGGGGCGTGAAGTACACGATCAAGGACGGCGTCGTCTACGACGCGAAGCAACTGCTCGCCGAGGTGGCGGCCATGGTCGAGAAACAGAAGCGCGCGCCGCGGACCTCGCCGGCGCAGCAGTAGCCGCGGTTCACGCGATTGGAAGTCATGTCTGTTCAATGCGTCGGTGTCTTCGTCGCCGTCCTTAGCATCCTCTCGCTCGGTGCGCAGGGAGCGGCGCCGCACCGCAGCTTCAATACCGTCGTCTTACTCGAAACTTCGTCCGAGGACTCGGCGAACGTGAGCATGGGCGATCTCGACGGCGATGGCGATCTCGATCTCGTGCTCGCGAAGGGACGGCACACGCCGCTCCTCGATCGCGTGCTCCTCAACGACGGCAAGGGCGGGTTCGTCGCGTCGGATCTTGGCCCCACAGCCGACCGTACCTACACGGCGGCGCTCGCCGACCTCGACGGCGATGGCGACCTGGACGTCCTCACGAGCAACGACACGCCCGACCGGAAGCTCGTCTACCTGAACAACGGCAAGGGGCAGTTCAGTGTCGCCGGAACCTGGGGTGTCGCTAAATGGTCGACCAGGAACGCCGCGGTCGCGGATCTGAACGGCGATTCGAAGGTCGACGTCATTGCGGCCAACCGGCCCGGCCCGAGTTTCGCGTGCCTCAACGAGGGTGGCGGACGCTTCGCCAGCGACTGCATCAGCATTCCTGCCGAGTCGGCCACGAGCATCGTGCCGGCTGACTTCGACAAGGACGGCTTCATCGATCTTGCCGTCCCCAGCCGCGACGGCGCGCAGAGCCGTATCTACTTCAATGACGGCAAGGCCGGGTTTGCCAGGACGACGGCGTTCGGTCCGCCGGATGCCGCGGGGCGCGCTGCCGCCGCCGCGGACTTCAACGCGGACGGCTCACTCGATCTCGTGATGGGCGACGAGGCGGCGGCGTCGATGGTTGTGTATCTCAACGACGGAAAGGGCAACCTCGCGGCCGGGTTCCGCGTCGCTGACAAAGCGAAGATCCCTTACGCCATCGCCGCCGGCGACCTGAACAACGATCGCCACCCGGACATCGTCATCGGATATACATCGGGCCCGCATGCCGTGTTCTTCAACGACGGAACTGGACGGCAGTTCACGCCGGTCGCGCTTGGCGACAAGAACGGCTCCGCGTACGGCTTCGCACTCGGCGACATCAACAAGGACGGGTTCCCGGATATCGCATTGGCGAGGTCCGGGGCGCCGAACGTGCTCTATCTGAGCGACAAGTGATCGGGGGTCATACACCTTCGCGGTCTAACGAACAGCGCTACGCTGCGGCACGGCAGTCTGTGAGCATCGCAGACAGCCGGGCCGCGCCGTAAGGTTCAATGCGTAGAAGCCGTCTCACAAATGCTGTCACGAGGCCACGCTTTCTACACGATGAGCACGATGAAACGATGTTCACGATGATCCCCAGAGGTGTTCCTTCGTGTTCATCGAGTCATCGTGTTCATCGTGACCCACAGCCGTCGGCGCGTTCAGCCTCGTCTTGGTTTGTGAGATAGGTTGTAGTGTTAGCCGGTACGCCGTTGCGGCATCCAGGAGCGATGCGCTGCCATGTCGTTCCCAAACCCGGCGGCGACGAGCACGTTACGGTCATCGGTTGTGGTCCAGGCAATCGCCTCTCGCAGCTCCGTTGTATCGCAGACGTCCGTGCACCATCCGTCGCCAGACCAGGCCGACGTCGATAACGGGACGTCGCCCTGCGGTCGTCGCACCGCGACACCATGCCGTCTCGGCCCAGAAGTCGCCAGGTGTTGGCCAAATGTCCAGCTCGGTCCGGACCGAGTTCGACAGATCCGTACCGATTCGAACTCACTTCACGGACAAGTAAAGGGAGCCGGTCGCCAAAGTACAGCTCCGCTTCATAGACGTTGTGCGCGCGGCACCGGAGGGCGACGTTTTCGACAACGGCCGGTCCGCCGGCCGAGTACGGCTCAACGTGATGAAATTCGAGAAACCCACGCTCCGTGCACCGGCCCTGGGTGCCGACGAATGCGCATTGACCACCGTCGCGTTTCCACACGTCCCGCCTCACGGCTGCTGGAATATGGCGCGAACCAGCGCTGGTCTTCTTCGCGGTCCGCGGCCGCGCGGTCGCCGCGAGCCTGGCGCGTTCGAGATCAGCCAGGAGGAGCGTCAAGGCGCGATCGAAAATCACCGCTGGGTCGCCGTTTGGGATCACATGCCGCAGCAAATCCTGCGCGCGGCGCAGTTTGTCGTGCGTTTCTGCTGACACCGTGAATTGCACTTTGTACCGCTCGGGAGCCAGCGGCGTCACCATCGCGGGCCGTGGCCGAGGAGGCAACGAAAGAACCACAGTGGCATCGTTCTGAGCGATAGGGTCATGTGCAGACGGTCTGACCGAACGCTCATCGAGCGTTGGCGCAGGAAGCTTCCGCATCGTTGCGGGCATCGGCGGCCGTGGTTGCAGCCTGGCGACGAGGTGTTCAATCTCACGCTTGCTCTTGTGCTGCGCCTCGCCCAGGACGTTGCGGTGGTTCGCGGTCGTCAAGTGCGGAGACAGGAGCGTGACCGCGGTGAGCGTCACCGAGCCCTCGGACAGTAAGTCCAACAGTACCTGGGAACCGGCGCGCTGCACGAGCGGCCTCGATGCGGCCATAGGCCGCGTGCTCCGAAAGGTGTAGAACCTGCGTGCAATAGGTGAAGAGGGATGAGCAGCCTTCGCCTAGATACAACCGGCGTTCGTCCATCTGCGCCAGCAACGCAACGAGCCGGGCTGTCGCGTCACGCTCGTGCCCGGCCGCAACCTTGACCGCCGCGAGCAGGTCCTGGTCCGACAGTTGGGAAACCGTTGTCTGTGATTTCATAGTTCCCCTTGTAACATGGCTTTTTCACGCATTCGAGGCGCCGTTCTGCGACACGATCGACAGTCGAAACCTGCTTCGTCCTCAAGTGCTGACAAAAGCGCGCAGAGATGAAACCAGAGCGTCTCCTGCAGGCATCTGGAGTGAATCCTGTGCTGCTACGGAGCGATCGTCTCGAAACGTGTCAAGCCTTTTCTTTGACGATTTCGCCCATTGTGACGTTCTTGCCGCGAATCGCGTCCCAGGCTGATCGTGTCGCGCGTCGATGCACTGGGCGACGAAGATGCGCCGCGCCTTGGTACGACACGACGCTACGTCGCGCGTGTTCTCGAGCCCGGCGAGTTGATCGCCGGCACCGGATTGATCGCCGGTCCGCGTCACCGGGGTCTGATAGAGTGTCGGCCTCGATGAGTCCTCTATGGATCGTTGTTCCCGCACTTATACTGCTCGTCCTCGCGGCGATTCGGCGCAGCCGCCGAGACCGTCTGGATCGGCTACGCGCTGGCTGGGGGATGGCAACCGAACGCGTCCGCCGGATGGACGCTATCGCGGCGTCACACTTCGCCCGCATCGCCGGCTCGAGCGGCAGCCATTCTCTCGACGAGAGGACCTGGGTTGATCTCAATCTCGACAAAGTCTTCGCCGCGCTCGATCGGACGCAAAGCACGCTTGGTCAGCACGCGCTCTACCACCGGCTTCGAACGGCACCGGTCGCCGACCACCTCGCGCCCTTCGAGGCGCTCGTCAGCCGGATGAGTGCCGAGCCCGCGACCCGTGAAAGAGCGCAAGTGGCGCTGGCGCGGCTCCAGGATCCGCATGGGTACGACATCTGGTGGCTCGCAGCCACGGACGCCGTCGAGCGACGCGCCTGGCACATCGTGTTTCCTGTTCTTACGTCCACGACGATCGTCCTGGCTGCGGCCGCACCGTTCTGGTCGCCCGCTGTCACGGCACTCATCGCCCTGCTCTTGGGAAATGTGGCTGTTCGCTACGCGACCGATCGCCACATCATCCGAATCGCGCGCAGCTGTCGGCAGTGTGCGCCGTTGATTGCCACGGCAGAGTCGCTGAGCTTCATCGCGGGTGATGACATCGACCCAATCGTGAGCCCACTGAGAACGGAAGTTCCGGCGCTGGCCAGGCTGAAGCTGATCTCGCGTTGGGTGAATGGCGACCCATTCATGCTGTCCGTCAATCCGCATCCTGCCGCCACGCTTTTGAGCGATTTCATCGCGGCCGTGTACGAGTATTTGAATCTGGCGTTTCTACTGGACGCCACCGGGGTGTACTTTGCGGTGAGGGATCTCTCTCGCCAGGGCCATTCGCTTGTCCGAGTAACAGCCGCCGCCGGCGATGTGGACGCTGCGCTCGGCGTCGCGTCGTACCGCGCGGGTCGCCGCGACTGGACGACACCAGAATTCGTGGGAGCGGAGGCGACGACTGAGATGACGGAGCTGCGTCACCCGCTCGTTGAAGACGCGGTCCCCAACTCGATGGCTTTGCGGCCCGGACGCGGGCTCCTGATCACCGGTTCGAACATGTCCGGGAAGTCGACGTTCCTCAGAACGGTCGGCGTTAATGCGATCCTGGCGCAGACGATCCACACCTGTCTGGCGCGAAACTACAGAGCTCCTATCTTCCGGGTGCGCAGCTGCATCGGACGGTCGGACGATCTCGTGGCCGGCAAGAGTTATTACATCGCAGAGGTCGAAGCGCTCCTCGAGCTCGTGCGCGCGAGCGACGACACCAGGCCGCACCTCTTCCTGCTCGACGAGCTGTTTCGCGGCACCAATAGCATCGAGCGCATCGCCGCGGGGCAGGCAGTTCTGCAGCAGCTACTGGGACCCTCGGGCAGGACGAAGCCGCATCTCGTGCTGGCAGCGACGCACGACGGCGAACTGGTCGACCTCGCCGCGGAGATGTTCGATGCCTATCACTTCGGCGACGCCATCGGGCCAGACGGCCTGATCTTCGACCACCGGCTGCAGCGCGGCCCCGCGACCACCAGAAATGCGATCGCTCTGTTGCGTTTGCATGGCGCGCCCGCAACACTCCTCGCTCAGGCTGTGACGACTGCTGAGATGCTCGACCGGCAGCGAGGCACAAACCTCGTCGCTCGCCAGTAGTCTCTTCCGAGGCCCGTGCAGGAGCGCCGCCCGGTCAGTCGCCCCGGAGTGTGATCGCCGGTTCGACTCGCGTGGCCCGTGCCGCCGGAATCCACGTCGCGGCTAGCGAGCTGGCCAGCAGGATGGCGGCAATCTCGAGGTACGCGATTGGGTCGAACGGACTCATGCCATAGAGCGCGCGTCGCAGCAATGGTGTGACGATGAGCGACAGCGTCAGGCCCGCGCCAAGACCGGCCAGCACCGGCCGGGTGGCGCCACCGAGGACCAGCTGCACGACCTGCGACCGGCGCGCGCCGAGCGCCATGTGAACGCCTATCTCGCGCCGCCGCTCTTCCACCATTGAGGCAAAAACTCCGAACGCGCCGAGCATGGCCAACACGAGGGCGAGCCCCCCGATTCCCCAGGCAATCCGGCTGCCCATCACCAGGTCCGTCAGCGACTCGCGTAACTCATCGACCATCGGACGACTGTAGGATGACGCTCCCGGGACGGTCGACTCCACCAGATCGCTGATCCGTGCCGACACCGCCGGCGAGAGATCGCGGACGAGCACCACGTTGCCTACGTGCATGGGCTGGTAGATCACCGGCTCCACTTCCGTCAGCCTCGTCGTCGCCACATCGGTCACGACGCCGACGATCTCGCGGTACTCCGCTGGCTTGTCGTTGGATTCGGCGAGGATTTGCTTGCCAATCGGATCCTCGTTTGGCCACAGAAGACGCGCGGCCGACTCGCTGACTACGAGTTCTCGACTGCTGATGCGGTCGTCGAACGGCCGACCGGTCCGGAAACGAATGCCGAGGACGCCAAAGTAGCTGGCGGATACCGGCCTCAGCGCCAGCCTCCGGTTCTTCTCAGCCGCCTGGTTCGGGTGGCGGACGCCGATCTCCATTCTAAAGCTAGTGATGGGCCGCAGGCTGCTGAAGGCGGTAGGCGGCAGGCCGGCCGCGGTCAGGGTTTCTCGAATCCTGGGCAACGCATCGGCGGCCGCGCTTCGAGGGACCTCGATTGCGATCTGTTGAATGTCGGCCGCGGCGAAACCCGGGTCGAGCGACATGGCATGCGAGATCGCGCGGGTGAGAAGCGCGGCGCCGAGCAGCAGCACGGTGGAAAGCGCGATCTGTGTCGCCAGGAGCGAAACACGAAGACGGTGACTCGACGGGCCGGCGATCGCCTTGTCCTTACCGCTGCCAATCGCTGTGGCGCGCGTGACACGCAGGACTGGACCCACGCTGGCGACGGCGCAGGCCACCATCGACATCACCAGAGTGAAGAGGAACACGAGCGCATCCGGCGCGAGGTGTGCAGCGTTTCGGATGTCGCTTCCGCTCAGCCGGATCAACAGTGAGGGCACTGTGGCCGCGAGGTAGAGCGCAGCCAGGCCGGCCACGACCGAGAGGACCAGGACTTCGGTAATGAGCTGGCGCGCCACGCGCGACTGGCTCGCGCCGAGTGAGAGCCTGATGGCGATCTCGTCCTGCCGCGCCACGGTCTTCGCGAGGACGAGATTGCCGGCGTTGGCGCAGGCGAGCAGCATCACCAGCAGGAGCGCGAGAAGCATCAGCGCCTGGGCGGGCAGCCAGACGCGGACGATCTCGTTGTCCGCCGAGAGCGGCCGCGTATCCGCGACCCGCAAACCGGGGGCCTCCATCGCGTGTGCACTGCGGAATTGGCGGTTGAGCACGTTGAGCTCTGCCAGGGCTTCCTCGGCGGTCACGCCAGGCCGCATCCGGCCGAAGACCCGACTTGAAAAACTCTCACGCGGGTCGTCAAACTTCCGCCGCCAGGCGGCCGAGCCGGCGCCAGTCGCCACGGTCGGGAGCGGCAGCCAGAGATCGTCGCGGATGCTGCCTCGGACCCCGGCGAACCCTCGTGCGGCTACGCCGACAACGGTCACCGTCTTGTCGCCAATTCGAATGGGACTGCCGAGCACTCCTGCGTCGCTCGCGAAATATTCACGCCAGACCCGCTCGCTGATGACCGCGACGGCTTTCGGTGACAGGTAGTCCTCCTCTTCCGGGAGAAAACCCCGCCCGATCGTCATGCCGACGCGAAGCGCATCGAAGTAGTTCGCCGTGACGTACTGCGACTGCAGCGTCGCGAACATGGTGCCGTCTGTGCGGCCGACCGGGCCGCCGCCGCCCAGACTGGCCGCCAGGTGGGAGAACGAGCGCGCGTGCTCGCGGAAGTATCGGTACTCGAGGCTGGAGAGCGTGCCGTATTTTTCGTTGCTGGCAGGGCGAGGGTTGATCACCACGATCGACGAGGACTCGGGCACCGGCCACGGCCGAAGCACCGCCGCCGTGAATGCGGTGAAGAGCGCCGTCACGAGACCGATCCCGAGCGTCAGGATGAGCACGACGCTCGCGCTGAAGACCGGTTGACGGCGGATCGTTCGCAGCACATACCGGACGTCCTGGCCCACGCTGACGAGCCACGGGATCAGCCAGACCGCGCGGCTGTCCTCGAGGTGTCGCACCGGGTTGCCGAACTCCAGCAGCGCCTTGCGCCGTGCCTCGTCAGGGGCCATGCCGCGCTCGACGAGATCGTCGACGCGCTCGGCGATGTGCGCCTGGATCTCCTGGGCGAGCTCCCGATCCGCCCGCGCCCGGCCGACAATCTGTCGCCACCGTGTCCTGATTGGGGTCATGACTGGGCTGGCCTCATCACTTTGAGCACACCGGCGAGGAGCCGCTCGAACGCGTTGACCTTTCGCTCGAGCTGCTTGCGTCCGAGGGGGGTGAGCCGGTAGATCCGCACCTGGCGGTTGCGTTCCGAGACCGACCAGGCCGAGGTCAGCCAGCCGGCTTTGAGCATCCGTTGCAGTGCGGGGTAGAGGGAACCCTCGTCGACGCGGACGAGATCATCGGAGGCGCGCACGATCGCCTGGGCCAGCGCATAGCCGTGCAGCGGGCCGAGCCTGAGGGTCTGCAGCACCATCATCTCGAGCGCGCCAGGGAAGAGGTCCTGTCGATCCGGCGTTGGCATGCTATACCTATTGCAACTAGGCATAGATTAAACATGCCTGACGACCTTGTCAAGGACGACCGGTATGGTCAGCCTGCGCTGAGGGCAGGCTGAAGAGTCGTCGCACGTAGCGTGCGGACGAACGCCGATGAACATCGGCCACGAGCGAGGGGCTCAGCCTCAGTCGAGAGGCCGAATCCGGATGTTCGCGTAGGCCGTCGTGCTGTTGGGGTCGTGCGCCTGAAAGGCGATAGTGCCTGGGGCCAGCTTGCGCCCGGGCGTGTCGTACGAGCCGTTCCAGTCCGCCGGCTGAGTCCATTGGATCACTTGCGTGCCCTTCACCGTGATGGTGATCGTCTCGCGGTTGACCATGATCTCCATCGGGAACCACTCGTCATCCTTCGCGGGAATGTAGGACAGGTCCACGACGTGATAGAGGCTCCCGCTGCGAATGCGATCGGTGTGGCTGTTGTTGACCTGGATCTCGAAGCCTTTCGCGGGGAAGCCCTTCGCCTGGTACTCGGTCAAGACGTAGACGCCGCCGTTCGATCGGTTGCGCGCCATGACGTCCAGCTTCAGGCTGAAGTTTCGGAACGCGTGATCGCGAAGCGATCCGTCGTAGTAGAGATGCGACGCCGCGCCGTGAGCGACGATGGCGCCCTGGTCGACCGTGAAGGACTCCACGGGGCCGCCAATCTTCCAATCGGTCAGGTCCTTGCCGTTGAAGAGCGTCGTATACCCGGACTCGATGGGTCGCGCCGGCGCCGGCGGCGGGGGTAGCGGAGCGTCCTGTCCCCTTGTATATGCCAACACGCGGGTCGGAATCGGTGTGCCGTTCTGGCTCGTGCCGTTGACTTGAAGTGTCAGACGGTCGCCGTCGAGCGCATACACCGATTTCAAGGTGAGCACGCCGCGGCTGGTCGAAAGCGTGTCGGATATGACGAGCCTTGGGCCATCCCACGTGGCTCGCGACAACGACTCGACTGGCGCACCCGGGCCGCGAAGCGTATTGCGACTTTCCGTTCCGTCGAGTTTGATCGATACGCTGTCCGGGTTCTGATCCGAGATAGGTCCGATCCGTATTTCGCCGGCCGTCTGAGAGATCGTCAGGACAGCCGGGTCGCCAGGCTGACTATTCGGACCGGCTGTCAGCCGCCACGTCCCGGTGAGGTTCGATGGCGCCTGGGCGAAGAGGGCCGTGCCCAGCACGACGCCCGCGACCAGCACAAGAGGCCCTGTCTGACGTGTCATTGATCCCCCTCAGTTGAACGGATAGCCGAATCATAGACTGCAGAAGGAAGCCGCGTTAACCTTTGTCTGCCTGCGGCGTAGTGGTGGTCGACATGGAGTGGCGATTGCGACATCTACGATTGCGCTTCGGGCGTGCCTCCTGGCGTCTGGCCCTCGCGCTGGCGGCCTTGACGCTCGTGTCTCTCGTCAGGGCGAGTGACGCACGCGCGCAGGCTCGCGTCGACAGAAACGTCGTCTACGGCATGTTCTCGGGACTGGCGCTCCTGATGGACGTTCATCGTCCAGATACCCCCAACGGATACGGTGTCATCTTCGTGGCCGGCAGCGGGTGGTCGGCGCCCCTCGCCTACGGCGCCGGCGGCCTGAAGGAGGCACAGATCGGGGATTGGGCGCCGTCGCTGCTCCGCGCCGGCTATACGGTCTTTGCGCTCAATCACCGCGGCACTCCTCGCTTCCACTACCCCGAGCCCGTCGAGGACGTCCAGCGCGCCATCCGGTTCGTCCGTCATAATGCCAAAGAGTTCGGCATCAACCCGGGCCGGCTCGGGGCGCTTGCCGGATCGTCCGGTGGGCATCTTGCAGGCCTCGCCGCCATGCTGGGCGCCGCAGGAGCAGCCGACGATCCCGATCCGGTCAATCGGCAGCCTGCGACCCTCCAGTGCGTCGTGCTGCGGGCCGCGCCCTCGGACCTGAAGACCATGATCGGCAGCAGCGGCATCGGCACGGCAGCGGTCGTCGCGTTCGTGAATCGCCTGCCAACGCCCAATGCCGACGATCAGAGGGTCTACCGCGCCGCTTCGCCGATCGCGCACGTATCGGCGACGTCGCCCCCGACGCTCTTGCTCCACGGGGACGCCGACGACACCGTGCCCTACCAGCAATCCGTAGCGATGGAAGCCGCGCTTCAAGGCGCGAAGGTGCCGGTCAAACTGGTTCGCGTTCAAGGCGGCGCGCACGGCTCGGACTTCGGAACCGGTGGGAAGCCCCATCCCCAGTTTCCGGAGCTCCTTCGGGAGAGTATCGAGTGGCTCGATCGATACTTGAGAACTGCACCGGCGGCGAGGTAGGTTTTTGCCGGCTCCGGCTAGCGCCGGTTCCAGCGAATATCAACTCCCTCGGCGTTTCCGAGCGCCTTGCGCAATACCAACAGGAGGTGGTCGGTGGCGCGGCCATCGCCGATGACGTCCATCGTCGCGGCATCGATGTAATAGTCCTGATCGTCGGACGATTCCTCTTCCAGCGCGTCGACGAGCACTTGCAGGTCGGCCTCGGTAATGGACCCCAGCAGTTCATTGGTGGCCTTGTTGTAGACGTCGATCACTCGGTAGCTCCCCGGTTTAAGCAGCGTGGACGGTCGCTTCTTGGAAACCTAGCAGACTTGCTACGGAAAATCGAATGAGGGGGGCGGTTCGCAGCCAGCCCATTTCGAGGCCCGCACCAGTTCTGCCTTCCGGTTCGCGGCGCGTTCCTGTTCCGTGTGGCCAACCCAGAGGGCCCGAGTCGAACCGCAGCCTCTTGGTTCGAGGCGTTCGCGCCGAATGCCCCGCGTGACGAGCCAGTCTGCCACGAGTCGAGCACGCTCCAGGGAGAGCTGAACCCCATTCGCCTCCCGCGCGTCGGCGAAGGCTTTCACCAGAAGGTGCAGTTCACGATCCCGCTGCAGCTCTGCGAGCACGCTCCTCAGCGCTGGCTCCGACTCCGGCGTCAGAACCGCGGTCTCGGCAGCAAAGCGAATCCTTCCGCCGCGAAATGCTATCGTCGCTTCGGAGAGCCGTTGCCGCCGCCGCAGTTCGATTCCCACCGGTGACTGGGAGTCGACGCGAGGTCCCTCGTCGGGCCGGCTTTGCGGGAACTCCCAGAAGACTGCCGCATCCATGTTCTGCTCGACCGTCCCCGTTGAGAGGTGTCCGCCGACGAGTCCGAAGTCAAGGCGACCGAGCCACGTGTCACTCATCGGTGCTGCGAAGAAGGACCGCCACTCGCCGAGACGGTTCGCTACCTCCTGGCTCACGTCCCGCCGGTCGATGGACAACACCACCAGGGTCTTGTTGGGGAAGCGCCGGTCCAGGAGGTGAATCAAGCTGTTGGGGAACCGCACTTGCCGGCTGATGTGCGCGCCGCCGATCCAGATGAGCGCGCGGCGCCCTTTCTTCATCACTTGTTCTTCGACCGCCCACGCAAAATGCGCGTCGCGCCAGTCGTTCATATCTTCGTCGGCCGGTCCCCGTACGATGCTCCAGTCGATCGGCGGGTCACCCAGCACGACGCGGATTCGCTTACTGAGCGGGACGGACTCGTTCAGATTGCGGATCTCACTCAGCACCCCTTCGTACATCGGCGCGGTCCAGACACCGCTCACAACCGTGGTGTTCTCCCAGATCTGCTTCAGTTGATCGCGAGGGACCGGTTCGCCTGCGACGTAGCGATCGGCGATGTCCTGATAGCGGGCATTGCCGAACTCGACGACGATATCGTTGACAGTGCCGGCGAATCGTGGGTGGCGGGCGAGCGACGTCAGGAATTCTCTGGTGCCACCGGCCCCGTGGCGGGGCTCGCTGAACGCTACGAGGGGAAATCGATCGAACGCGTCAACGAGATAGTCTGCCGCCGGCACCGCCGCTATGTCGCCGCGACCGGTCGGGGTGGCTGCGGGACGAGTACAGGCCTGAACGCCAACGATTGACCAGAGGATGACGACGAGCCACAGTCTCATGTGCGTTAATGCGTGAAGCACACCAAGGTCTACGTGGGACCCAATGCCATGATTGTACGGGCATCAAATGACGATTGGGGCGAAACCGCCGGCCGAAGTCACCATCGATCCATCGCTGGTTCGAGCGCTGCTCCAGGAGCAACACGCCGATCTCGCGCATCTGCCGCTGAACGACTTCGCCGAGGGCTGGGACAACAGGCTGTTCCGCCTGGGCGAGGAACTCCTCGTGCGCCTGCCTCGTCGCGCCGCTGCGGCAGCGCCCATCGAGCACGAGCAGCGGTGGCTTCCGCGACTGTCTAAGTCTTTGCCGCTGCCCATTCCGGCGCCGCTCCGTGTCGGCCGTCCGGGCTGTGGGTTCCCGTGGTCATGGTCCGTCGTTCCCTGGTTCCCTGGTCAGAGCGCGCTGCTGGCTCCAAGCAACGACTTTGCGATGGCCGCCGTCGCTCTGGGACAGTTCCTTCGCGCGCTGCACCAACCTGCGCCGGCCGACGCTCCTCACAACCCGTGGCGAAGTGTGCCACTGCCGGCTCGTACGAATACCTTGCGAGAGCACCTCCGGCAGGTGGACAGACTCGTCGACGGTGTCGCCGTGCTCGCTCTCTGGGAGCGCGTTTTGTCGACGCGTCCGTACGCGGGACCGCCATCATGGATCCACGGCGATCTCCACCCCGGTAATCTGCTGCTCAGCGGCGGCCGTCTCGCGGCCGTCCTCGACTTCGGGGATCTCGCTGCCGGCGATCCGGCGACGGACCTCTCGGTAGCCTGGATGTGGCTGCCGCCGTCTGCGCGGTCGATCTTCCGTGCATCAGCACGCGGAGAATTTGATCCGCTCGACGACGACACGTGGATGCGCGCGCGCGGCTGGGCGCTGGCGCTGGGACTGGTGTTCCTGGCCAGTGCCCGGGACGATGAGTTGATGAGTGCGCTGGGGCGGGCGACAGTCGACGCGGCTTTGAGCGATAACAACTGAGTAGCCTCTCCGTGGACCGCGGGAAAGGTCACGCGTTGACAATCTCGACGGGTCTGCGCGGGGCCGGCGTATTCTTTGGCTGCTTGCCAGGTAGGTCTTGCCGACCCATTCGGTCATCTGTGGCTAGTCGGGAAGTTCCTCGACTAGCGGCCCGCGCTCGGGCTCCTGGAGAGCAACGCCGGCGGCCAGTCGATACGTCCCCCGTGCAGGCATCGCCGCATAGCCTTCGGCTACGAGCGCACGATTGCCGCGTCCGGCCTCCGGCCGCGGCACGCCCGTCACGCGGGCCAGTTCGCCGGGGAATGTCATTCCTGCTCCGGCCAGAAAAGAGCGCGCGATCTCACGCAGAGCGGTCTCTCGGCCCACGCGCCGGCGCAGCGCGTCGGGAAACCGTCCGACGCCGAGCGTCCAGATGTATGTGAACTTCGGCTGGTAGTAGACCTCGCTCGGCACGACGATCATCGCGGCCTGAAGCTCGTCCACGCCTCGCGTGAACGCCTTACGGTCTTTCACGCCGGCTTCATCACGCAGGTCCGACGTGCTCATCTCCCACTCCCTGCGGAGCACGCGCAGGATGGCTTGGGCGGTCCTGCTCAGCCGCCGTTTCTCCTCGGACCGGCGCACGCCCCAGATGGAGTGAAAGTAGGGAATCATGCGCGGCGCGATGAACATCGTTTTGCCGCGGGCGAGCTTGGCATAGTAAACCTTCGCGCGCTTCACGATCTCGTCCTTCAACACCCATGTGAGCGACGCTTCCGGATCTTTCTGGACGTTGCGTGGCATCACGGCGTCGCGGCGGCCGCAGACTGCCACATACAGTGACGGCCCCGGACGCCGGGAGTCAGTCAAGCAGGCGGCGAAGCCAACCCGTTCGATGAAGCGTTCCGCGTCGTGGGCGGTCTCGACCTGCCGCGTGCCTTCGCGGCACCAGTGTTCATCCCGGTAGTCTTCGATGTCGGATGGAATCGGTGGCTTGGATCTCATGTGCACGGACGACCGCGAATGGTAACGCGGTCGTGGTGCCGCCGGCCACGGAAGATTGCTTCCCGGCCCCTCGGTTGAAGGAGAGTGCCGCCTTACTGCCTCAAAGCCCTGACCGGATCCACGCGCATAGCGCGACGCGCCGGCACAGCGCAGGCGATGAGGGCCGTGGAGAGGAGCAGGACCACGACGGCGCCGAGCGTAATCGGATCCGCCGGGCTGATCTCGTAGAGCATCGACCGGAACGACCGCACCAGGAGTACCGCCCCAGTCAGGCCAATCGCCAGGCCCAGTGCGGCTTGTACGAGGCCCTCCTTCATCACGAGCCGCATGACGTCACGGGGTTGTGCGCCGAGCGTCATGCGGACGCCGATCTCGCTCGTGCGAAGCGCCACGAGGTGGGCCATGACGCCGTAGATGCCTGCGGCCGCCAGTATGAGGGCCAGCCCGCCGAAGATGCCGAGCAGCAGCATGCCCGCTTGCCGCGCTGCCACAGACCTCCGTGCCACCTCCTCCATGGTCCTGACGTTGGAGAGCGGAAGATCGGGATCGACTCCGCGTAGCTGCTCGCGGACAGCACTTGCGAGAAACGCCGGATCGCCGTCTGTCGCGAGCGCGAACGTCAGGCCGCCAGTCAGGTATTGAGGCAAGGGGAAGTACATCTCCGGATTGACCGGACGATCCAGTCCCCAATGCCGGACGTCACGCACGACGCCCACGACCTCCCGCCAGTCGTTCGATCCCGCGAGCAGGACGCGTTTGCCGACGGGTGAGGCATCCGGCCAGTACCTGCGTGCCATCGTCTCGTTCACGATGACGACGAGCGGGGCGTTCGCCCGATCGTCTGGCGTGAATCCCCGGCCGGCGCTGAGCTGAACACCCATGGTTCGAAAGTAGTCAGGCGTGACAGCCCGTGGGTGCGCGCGGGTGGGAGTATCGGGTGCTGGCTGGTAGCCTTCGACGACGATGCCCCGCCGGCCGTCCTGGCCGCTGAGCGGGAGAACGTTGATCGCGCCGACGGAGCGGACACCGGGGATGGAGCGGAATCGTTGCTCGATCTGATCGAAGGCGACGAGCCTGCGATCGCCCGGGTAACGCGCCTGCGGCAAGGCAATCAGCGTTGTCAGAACGCCTTCGGTCTTGAAGCCTGCCTCGGCGCCGAGGACGCTTTGAAAGCTGCGCAGCATGAGGCCGGCGCCGACGAGCAGCAGCGAGGCGAGCGCGATCTCGGAGACGACGAGCGTCAGGCGCAGGCGCCGACGGACGCCCGCGGGCGAGCGTCCACCGTCTTTGAGCGCGTCGTTGAGGTCCTGGCTGGCGAACTGCCAGGCGGGCAGGAGCCCAAAGAGAACGCCCGTCGCGAGCGAGAGCACGAACGAGAAGATCAGCACGCGAGCGTCGAGGCCGATCCGGTCGAGGCCAAGCACGGGGACGCCGGCGGGCGCGACCTGCCGCAGCAGGCCGATACCCCATCGGGCGACAAGAAGGCCGGCGGCGCCGCCAAGCAGGCTGAGCAGCACGCTCTCGGTCAATGCCTGTCCGATGAGGCGTGTACGTCCCGCGCCAAGGGCGGCTCGCACGGCGACCTCGCGACGGCGGGCGACGGCGCGCGCGAGCAGGAGGTTGGCGACGTTGACGCACGCGATGAGGAGCACGAAGCCGACCGCACCCAGCAGTAGCAACAGGCTGCCCTTCAACGGGCCGGTCAGCTCTTCGCGAAGCGGCACAACCCAGGCGCCGTGACGCCGGTTGGTGTCTGGATACGCCACCGACAGCTGCTGTCCGACGCGATCCATGTCCGCACGGGCCTGTTCGATGGTCACGCCAGGTTTCATCCGCGCGTAGACCGTCAGGTCGTGATTCGCTCGGCTGAGCGGCTGCGACAAGCCCTCGAGCGGCAGCGGCGCCCAGAGCTCGATCGTCGAATCAGGGAACTCGAACGTGTGAGGCAACACGCCGACGACCTCGTGGGGGACGCTGTTCAGCAGGACCTTCCGGCCGACGACGGCCGGATCCGAGCCGAAGCGGCTTTGCCACAGCCCGTATCCGAGAACGATCACGCGGTGTTGACCGGCTCTGGCCTCTTCGGCCCGGAAGGATCTCCCGAGCGCGGGCTGTACGCGCAGCACGTCGAAGAAGGCCGGAGACACGACTGCCGCCGATAGCCGGGCGGGCTCGCCCGAACCGGTCAGGTCGGCCGTGACCGATATCATCGCGGCCGTCGCCTCGAACACAGTGTTCATCTGCGACCAGTCAACATAGTCGGCCGCCGCGACGACGTTCTTCATGACGCCCTCTGCGGGGCGCTTCTCCCACACGAGCACGAGGCGGTCGGGATCTGCGTAGGGCAGCGGCCGAAGGAGGACAGTATCGACGGCGGAGAAGATGGCCGTGTTCGCGCCGATCCCTAGCGCCATGGTCAGCAGCGCGACGAACGTCAGCCCAGGCTGCCGGGCGATGAGTCGCACTGAGTGCCGAATGTCCTGTATGAGCGCATGCATATACCACCTCCAGCGCCGCGCTTCCCGAATCACACCTTTCCCGCGGACAGCCGCGAGCGAGAGCCGTTCCGCGCCTCCATGCACGAGCGCGTCGCCCACCGCACGCAGCCAGAAGGCCGCCACGCTGCCGCCGGAGCTCCGCGTGGCCCAGGTCCTGGTCTTCGAACAGCCGCGCCATGTCGGCGCCGAACTCGCGCCGGATTCGGCGCGGAAAAGAGAGCAGGAGCAATCGATACAACATCATGCGCGTCACCCGCGCGATCGGACCAGTAGCCGCTTGGCGCGTGCCTCGAGCACCGCCGCCTCGAGACGCCGGGCTTCGGCCGCGGCGACGCGCGCGCCCAGAGGGGTGAGCCTGAAGTAGCGGCGCCGCTCGTCTTCGCTCGCGCTCGCGCCATTCTTGCCGGCCGGACGCCGGCGCGAGTCGGCGATCAGCCCGTCGGCCAGCATCGTCCGCAGCGAGCGGTAGAAGTTGCCGGGCATGAGCCTGGCGAAGCCGCCGCGCTGCTGCACCTCGCGTACAAGGCTCCAGCCATGCCGGTCTTCGTCGGAGAGAGCCAGGAGCACCTGGAAGACAAGCGGCTTCAGCGGGAGGAGCGATTCGACTTCGTCGCGGGAGCGTGGGTCGGCCATTTGGTGCCTGCCGGTCGTGCGTCTGAGCGCGACTGTAGTATCAGAATGATAGTAGCGTCAAGCTGATACTAGAAGCTGTCTCATAAACGTAAAACCCTCGCGAAGGTCCCAAAGCTCACGAAGCCCGCGAAGGTTTTGGCGGACGAAACGTTTTCTTCGCGATCTTTGTGATCTTCGAGCTCATCGTGATGAGCCGTTGGTCGTGTTAATGCGATGACGTGTAGTTGAGATAGCTAGAGACGCTTCGTCATCAAGACTGCATCGCGTTCAGAAGGTCCGATCGCGTGAGCCGTGTCCACAACGAAGCCGCACCGTTCATAGAACCCGACGGCATCCGGCGCCACATACGACGCCAGCCGTGCGCAGCCCTTGTCCTTCGCAAACTGCTGCACGAGGGTAAGCAGCACGCGACCATGGCCGAGCCTCTGGAGGTCCGAACGAATCGCCACCCGGCGACAGATCGCGGTGTCGCCGGTGACGTCGATTCTCACGACCCCGACAGGCTCACCGCGATGAAGCAGGAGCTGTGGATGATTGCCGGGGGCCCGTTCATCAGGACGGTCTTCCTGGTAAACACCGAATTGCCCGCGGGCCTCGAACAGCACCTGCCGACGGATATCGTGATACGCGCGCCACGCGGCCTCGCCGGTTGGCGTGAGCAACTCATAGTCCTTCATTACTTTCGTGTTCGGCTCTGGGTATTCGACTCAGGCCGACTAGCTTAGTATCGCGTACCACCTTTCGTAGCGGTCAGCTCTGACGGCGCCCGCGTGTTTGACGAGCATCGCCCCCTTCGAGAAGTCGGTGATGTGGTAATGCTGGCCCTTCTCGCACAGACAGCGTCGCACCGCAAAGTGCAGCAGCATCGGCTCGAAATCGGCAAGGAAATTTCTGAACCTGAGGCGACTCTCTCCCGCGCCAATGCCACCGACCGAGCCCAGTGACCGAGAGACGGCTCCATGCAGATCAGGATGTAGTCGACCGGCACCATCGGTTCGGGGTTGGGCAGGTAGACGTGATCGTCTGATTCGGCGAGGGTCTTCATCCGCCGCTCTAAGTCGGCGTATGCGCGTCTGATTTCTTCTTCCATTGCTCTGGCAAGGCCGTCTAACGTTGGGTGTGCTGCGGCCGATCCCAAAGAACGCGGCGCTGCAGGCGCCGCAACCATAGCCCGGCTGTCAGGACCAACCATCGTTAGGTGCCCGCTCGCAGATGCTCGAATCCGAGCGGAAACCACACGCCACGTTCGCTTGGGACGCCGAGATTCATGCGCACATGGTTCTCGTCGAGTGCCGAAACGTCGACATCAACAATTGGCGCGACCGCTAGTAGCGTCCAACCCATCGCTTCTGCTACGCGAGCGGCAAGCGTGGCCGCTTCGGTCTCTGAGTACGCGGTGACCCCGACACCAATGAAACCTTGCGCCGGGAACCAGTATCGTCGAAGTGCGGTCACATCGAAGCTCGCTGAGGTGCACCTAACGGCCTGCCGCTCAGCCGCGAGCGGCGAATCAACAAGATGGTCCGGACCGAGTCGAATCATGGCGCGGCATCGGTCCCGCTCGTCGGCTGCAGCGACTGTTTAGACGGCGTCATCCACCTGATAAATGTCGAATCGACGCTCCCTTCGACCGCCGCGATCCCGGCGATCGATGCAGCATCGACCAAGGTAATCGTCCTGTTGGCAAGCCAAACCAAATCACTAGTCCATGAACCACCGAAACCATCCACCTGGGTCGATCCAGCCAAGAAAAATGAAGACCCTAGCGCTTGAGAGCAGGAACACCACGACCGGTCCCCTCCAGCGGCGGAATGGAAGTAACACCATACATATCAACACAATCAAGAAAGCACCGGGAGGGATTAGAAACAACAGAGGCACGCCTACCAAGTCCCACCGCGCAAGCCACGGCGGCAGATAGTCCACGGGGGCCTGCCGACGAACATCCAGATTGCCCCGATCCAAAGGTAGAACGGGGCGAGCAGCGCCGGTGGAACAACGGCGGCAATGACGGAGTTCTTGCGCATACAGAGTCCTAGCCCGACTGAAGCAGTTCCCATGTTTCGGATGACCGATTGTCGCTAACACGACGTCACCCCGCAGGTCGTCACCGCGACTGCGCGCCGATGCGGCGTCGGTTCCGGAAAGTCGCCTGCAGGCTATCGATCGGGGCAGCAAGCTCGAACTCGGTCCGGACCGAGTTCGGCATCTCCGTACGTCAGCGCAGAGGTTTCGCGCAACAGCAGGGGAAGCCGATCCGCAAAGTACCGCTCCGCTTCATACACATTGTGCGCGCGGCACCTGAGTGCGACGTTCTCGACCACGGCCGCTCCGCCGACTGCGTAGGGCTCCAGGTGATGAAACTCGAGGAACCCGCGCTCCGAGCAACGGCCATGCGTCCCGACGAATGCGCACTGACCGCCGTCGCGCGTCCAGACTTCGCGTCTCACAGCGGCCGGAATATGCCGTGCCCCGGCGGTCGTCGGACGCGACGTCCGCGGGCGCTCGGTCGCGGCCAGCTTGGCCCGCTCCAGGTCTGATATCAACAGAGCCAACGCCCGATCGAAAATCGCGGCTGGGTCACCGTCGGGAATCGAGTGGCGCAAGAGATCCTGCGCGCGCCGCAGCTTGTCGTGCGTCTCTCGTGACACTGTGAACTGTACCTTGTAGCGCTCGGGCGCGATGGGCGCCACAACCGCGGGACGGGCTGCGGGAGACCGCGAAAGAACGGGCGCAGTGTCGTCCCGGGCAATCCGCTCAACGGCGGGCGGTGTGACAGGATGGTCAGTTGCGTTCTGTGCTGGGAGCTTCCTCACCGTCGCCGGCACCGCCGCTTGCGGACGCAGGCGCGCGATGAGGTGCTCGACCTCGCGCTTGCACTTGTGTCGAGCGTCGTTCAGAAGCTCAAGATGGTTGACCGGCGTCAGGTGCGGGGAGAGGAGCGTGACCGCCGTGAGGGTCACCGACCCGTCGGTCAGCAGATCCAGAACGATCGGGAACTTGCGGGCTGTTCGCGCCGCCTCGATTCGTCCATACGCGGCGTGCTCGGAGAGGTGCAACACTTGCGTGCAGTAGACAAAGAGAGAGGAACAGCCTTCGCCGAGATACAACCGGCGCGCGTCCAACTGTGACAGCAGCGCGATCATTCGTGCCGTTGCTTCACGCTCGCCTGCTGCCGCAACCTTGACCTCCGCGAGCAGGTCTTCGTCGGATAGATGGGAGACCGCCGCGAATGATTTCGTCATTCTCCCTTGTAGCACGCCCGTTTTCTGCCCTCGAGAAACGCCCTGAGCGGAGCGATCGAGACACGGACTCCCTTCGCGTCCGAACGTTCACGAAGATGGCGCTGGAAGGCCGCTGCGACCTTCGGGTGGCGGTTCGCTATAGGCATGCGTGCGGCGTTCAGAGGCACTTCACAACACCTGTCAAGATCTTTCTTGTGGGTCGTGCAGACTTTTTTGATCACGGTCGACGGCGCCGGCGTCGCGAGTACCCCGTTGTTGTCCCTCATCGAGGCGCGACGCGCCGCTCGAGACTTGCGGAAACAGTGTTGGACTCGACGGCATGGGTCAGGAGGTCGGTGTCCGGTTCACAGCCGGCCCGCATGGTCTGGTGCACAACAGAAGCGCCCAGACAAGACCTGCGAGGGCCGCGACCAAAAAAGGGTCCCAAAGCTCCAGCATGGAATACCACGTTTCTATCGGAGCGTAGATGACCGGTACCGCAAGCGTAAACACCGTCAAACGCGCCTCCCGGTGGCCTTGAGTCATGAGCCGGGCCAGCAGATATCCGAAGCATGTGCGAGGACTGGCCAGCCTCGAGGCTCGCCCCAAACTACCTCAGCTTCCGCGCGCTCTCGGTGGCTGCGGCGTAGCCTTCGCTGAGATTGAACCCCTCGAAGATGGCGCCGGGGTCCTCGCCCTCGTAGCGGAATCCCCCCAGTTCCGCCAAACGACGATGGCGGCGCACGGTAAGGATGGCGATGGCTGAAACGGCGACGCCGATGAAGATCGTCACGGCGCGCCGGTGCGCGAAGAACTCGACCTCCCACGCCGCGACCGTGTAGGAGTAGGTCATGAACCCCGTCAAGTAGAGCGGCCACAGCGTGCTGACTTTGGACGTGCCGGGGAAGTAGGTGCAGGTGAACGGCAGCTTGTCGAGCCCCATCATCAGGATCTCGACGAGCAGCCAGCCCATCACCGTGCAGATGCTGGTATGCACAAACGCGGGCCATGCGCCCCAGAGCGTCGCCGCGGTCGTCAACGCGAGGAGTGCCATCGGCACGACGCCGACCAGCAACATCGCGGCTCGCACGCCGCTCATGGCCGCGATGCGATCGGCCGGCTCTCGCAGGCGAAAGAGCCAGTTGGCTTTCGGCTCGATCGGAATGGAGATGGCGACCCGCATGCCCACCAGCGCGAAGAAGCCGATGACGAGCGGCGCCGACACGAGCTCGATTCCTGGCGTCGCGAATCCCGCCAGGCCATCTCTGATAGCCACCGGCACGACCGCCGAGGCCACGAGCGCGACAGCGACACCGACGTAGATGGCCATCAGCAGCCGATGGCTGCGGCTGCGGGTGAGCGATTGAAGGGTGAACTCGAGCACGCCGCGCGCGACCGGAAGGGGAGTGACGCGCCTGGTCAGGCTGGCTGTCGTCAACGCGATGCGCCGGCTGCGCGCCTCGACCGCCTTGGATTCGAGCGCGCGACGCGTCAGGCGCGCGTGAGTCGACACAAACAGCAGGATGGCGCCGCCGACGGTCGTGCCCGTGGCGAGAAGCGCCACGCCAGCGAGCAACGGCGAACCGGCGACCGGCCGTCCGCCGATGACGTCGTAGAGCCCGAGGAACCAGACCGAGGGCAGGGCCCGCAGCCAGCCGCTGTTCAGATCTGCGGGCAGTGCGTCGCCGACGCGAGTCATGAAGAAGATCATCTGCAGCAGCGCCGTCACGAACAGCACTTGAAGCACAAGCGACATGCGGTCGGTTGCCTTCTTGCCTCCCAGATTCAGCGCCAGCCCCTGAAGCGAAATCAGCGCGGTAAAGACGAAGACGCCGGCGAGCCCGTTGGCGACGGCGAAGGCGAGGATACCCTGCACCTGGTTGGCGGCCCCGCCAAACCGCGCAATGAACGGGGCGTAGAAGACGGTCGGTACGGCATTGATGCCGACGACGAAAATACCGCAGAGCGCTCCCAGGGCCAGGAGCCGGGCGCCGATGAGCACGCTTCCGGGCACCGGGAGCGGCGTCAGGATTCGCGCATCGCGACGGTCCGGAAAGATTCCGTCCCAGATCATCAGTGCCACGATCCCGATGGCGGTCATGGTCAGGGTGATGAAAAAGAGGCGAAAGACCAGCAGCGCATGCACGATCGACCCGGGATCGCTATTCATTCTCAGATTGCCGGTCGCGAACCTGGCGGGGAGGATCAGGCCGGGCGTGGCAAGAAACGCCAGGCTCCAGACGACGATCTGCGCCTGGGGCATGCCCGGCGGCAGCAGATCGCTCTCGAAGAACCTCGCGAAGAACGTCCGGGCGAGGAGCAGGGTCCTGGTCAGAGCTTCATCACCGCGACGAGATCGCTCGCCATGCCGTCGATGTCCGTTTCGATCACGAGCTGGCGAAAGACCTGCTCGAGAGACGCGAGCTCCATGAGCTCGCGCAGGCGCGAGACCGAATCGTGCGCCACAACGCGGCCGTCGTTGAGGATGATCACGTCGGTGGCGACGCGCTCGACGCTCTCGAGCACGTGCGAGCTGTAGATCACCATCCGTCCTTCGGCGGCGAGCGTCTGGACCAGGCTGCGAAGGACGAACGTCGTTGTCACGTCCAGTCCGGAGTTCGGTTCGTCGAGGATGACGATCGCCGGGTTGTGCAGCAGGGCGGCCGATATCAGGATCTTCTGCCGCATCCCCTTCGAGTACGCCGAGAGCGGAGCATGGGCGTCGTCGGTCAGGCCGAAGAGCGACATGAAGCCGTCGATGCGGGCCTGGAGCGTTGCCGGGGGAATGTCTCTGAGGTTGCCGATGAGCGACAGATACTCCGGTCCGGTCAGATACGTGTAGAGGACGGCTTCCTCGGGAACGTACCCGATCTGTGCTTTGTAGCTAAGCAGGTCGTCGCGTACATCGTGCCCGTTCAGCCGAATCGTGCCCCCGGACGGCTCGAGGAGGCCGGCCAGGATAGACACGGTCGTCGACTTCCCGGAGCCGTTCGGCCCAAGAAGGCCCAGAACCCCGCCCGGCCGCAGGCTGAAGGAGAGGCCGCGAACGGCCGGAATGGCCGAGTAGTACTTGGTGAGGCCGTCGGCCTCGAGCCCCGTCCCACGTCCCGCGTCAGGCTCCGGATGACGGTCCGGATCGGGCCTGGGACCAAGCCCTGGATCAAGGCCCGGATTAAGCCCCCTATTAAGCCCCCTATTAAGCATGGTCTAGTGGACACCACTAGACGCCCGATGTTCCAGCATAGAATGCTGGCTCATGTACGCCACAGTCCTCCTCCTCCACTCCCTGATCCGTTGGGCCGTTCTGCTGACGGGCCTCTTCGCGGCTGTTCGCGGCATCTCGGGGTGGCGGTCCCGCCGGCCATGGACGCTATCGGACGAACGTGCCGGTTTCTGGTTCCTCATGAGCCTCGACCTGCAATTCCTGCTCGGACTCCTCCTCTATGGCGCGCTGAGCCCGATTACCTGGGCGGCCTTCCACGACATCGGCGCGGCCATGAAGGACTCGATCGCCAGGTTCTGGGCCGTTGAGCATGCCTTCGGCATGATTGCGGCCATCGCGCTTGCCCACATCGGCCGCTCGCGCGTGCACAAGACCGGCTACGACGGGAAGCGGCACAAGCTCGCGGCCATCTTCTTCACGCTGGCGATCCTCATCATCCTGGCGTCGATTCCCTGGCCGGGCCTGCGCCACGGGCGGCCCCTGCTGCCATGGTAGGTGGCAAGCCCCTGGCCCTCAGCTTCGTGATTCCGCTGTACAACAGCGCCGCTACCATCGCCTCCCTGGTGCACGACATCGAGACGCTCGAGGTCGAAGGCGGGCACGAAGTGATTCTCGTCAACGACGGGAGCGCCGACGCGACGACCGATGTCTGCCGGGATCTCGTGCGCACTGCTCGCATCCCCATCATCCTGGTCGAGCACGCAAGAAACTTCGGCGAGCACAACGCCGTCCTCACGGGCTGGCGCCACGCCCGCGGCACCTACATCGTCAATCTGGACGACGATGGGCAGAATCCGCCGGGTGAAGCGGTGAGGCTGTGGCAGCATGCGAAGGGTCGAGGGCTCGACGTCGTGTTCGGGCACTACGAGGTCAAGCAGCACTCGTTCTGGCGCAATGCCGGCAGCTGGTTCACGAATCGCATGACCGACTGGGCGCTCGACAAGCCGCATGGCTTCTATCTTTCGAGCTTCCGCTGCGTCAGCGCGTTCGTGACCGGGCAGGTGATCGGCTACGCCGGTCCGTATCCGTACATCGACGGGCTGCTGCTGCAGGTGACCCAGCGCATCGGCTCGATCACCGTGCGCCACGACGAGCGCCGCGCGGGTCAGAGCGGCTATACCCTGCGCCGGCTGATTCGCCTCTGGCTGAGCGCGTGGCTGAACTTCTCGCTGCTGCCCCTGAGGGCGGCGACCGCCGTCGGCGTGGTAACGGCATTCGCCGGTCTCCTGGCGTTCGTCTTCGTCGTCTGGTTATGGCTGCTCGAGCGCGGCCCCGCCTACGGGTGGGGCTGGGTGATGGCCACGGTGCTGGTGTTCTCCGGCACGCAGCTCGTCATGCTCGGCCTCATCGGCGAGTATCTCGGACGGATGTTCCTGGCCGTCAACCAACGGCCGCAGTCCGTCGTCAGAGAGGTTGTTAGTAACAGGGCGGAGTAGGAGCACGATTCTTGCCACGATGACCACGATGGCTACGATGAACACGATGAATGCTTTTTGGCATCGTGGTCATCGTCTCATCGTGTCCATCGTGCTTGATTCGTTCGGCACGAAACACGGCACCGTGCTCCGCCTTTAGGCGGAAGGAGCTCCACCTGTGAAACCTCCTTCCGCCTGAAGGCGGAAGCCACACGTCATGAATCAGTGATTTCGATGAAGTCTCCCGTTCGTGTGCTCCTGATCTGGGCCCTGGCGGCGTCCGTCGTTCTGAGCGCGCAATCACGCCTCGTTCCTGCACCTGACGAATCCTTTGGTTTCAAGCCGGGCGCTGACTACAAGCTCGCGACCTACGATCAGTCCATCGAGTACTTCCGGAAGCTCGCGGGAGCGAGCAGGTACGTGCGGCTCGTCGAGGCGGGCAAGACGAGCCAGGGGCGCACGATGTACTTCGCCCTCATCTCGACTCCGAAGAACCTCGATCAGGTCGAGCGCTATCGGCAGATCGCACAGCGGCTGGCGCACCCGGCCGAGCTCACGGACCGGGCGGCGCGCGAGCTGGCGCGGGAAGGAAAGCCCTTCGTCCACATCGACGGCGGGCTCCATTCGACCGAGGTCGCCGGCGCGCAGCACACGCCGCTGCTCGCCTACGACCTCGTCAGCCGGGCGCAGGCCGAAGATCCCGGGGTCAAGGCCATCCTCGACAACGTGATCCTGATGCTCTGGCCGACGATCAACCCCGACGGGCAGCAGATGGTCGCCGACTGGTACATGTCCAACGTCGGGACGGCGTACGAGCTGTCCAGCCTGCCGCAGCTCTATCAGGAGTACGTCGGCCACGACAACAACCGCGACGCCTACATGCTGAACATGATCGAGTCGCGCGTGATCGAGCAGACGTGGCGCGACTGGGAGCCGAGCATCGTCTACGTGCACCACCAGTCGTCGCCGTTTCCGACACGCATCTGGCTGCCGCCGTTTTCTGAGCCGATCGGCAGCGACGCGCCGTTTCTGATGTCGCGCGAAGTCAACATGATCGGCATGGCGATCGCCAAGGGCCTGGAAGAGAAGGGTCAGGTTGGCGCGACGCACATGGGGACCGCCTTCGACGCCTGGTATCCCGGGTATATCGACTACGCCCCGAACTTCAAGAATGTCCCGGCATTCTGGACCGAGACCGCGCTCTTCCAGTACGCGACGCCGCGTGAGTACACGCTCGCGGACTTCCCCGAGAGCTTCCGCGACCTGCGGCCGCAGAGCCTTTATTCGAGCCCGTGGCGCCCGGGCTGGTGGCGGCTCGGAGACGCCGTGGCGTACATGCACACGGCCTCGCTCGCGGTGCTCGAGTACGCCTCGAAGTACAAGGAGTCGCTGCTCTTCAACCGCTACATGGCCGGCCGCGCCCAGATCGCGAGAGGGCGGAGCGAGGCGCCGTTTGCCTACTTCGTCCCTCAGGATCAGCGCGATCCCGTGGCGGCTGTCGAACTGCTGCGCCGCCTGGCGTTCGGCGGCATCCGCGTCTCGCAATTGACTGCGCCGGCGACCGTCGCTGGGGAGATGTTCCCGGCCGGGACGTGGGTCGTGCCGACGGATCAGGAATTTGCGGCGATGGCCAGGCAGGTGCTCAACGTCCAGAACTACCCTGACATGCGCCAGTACCCCGGCGGGCCACCGTTGCGTCCCTACGACGCAGCCGGGTGGACGCTGCCGCTCCAGATGGGCGTTCGCGTCGTCGCGGCCACTACGGCGCTGCCCGAAGATGTGAGGGCAAGCTTGAAGCTGCTGGGTCCCTCGCCCGATCCGAAGCGGAAGCCGGCGCCCTACGACTCCAGCGAATCCGGAGACGCGTCGCCGTTCGACAGCGTGCCGGGGATCGGTTTCGACTCGAATCCCAACGCCGCGGCCATTGTGCCGCCTGCCGGGCGAGTGACTGGATCCGGCGCCGCCCTCGCCATCGACGCGGCGCAGAACAATGCGTTTCGGGCCATCAACCGCGCCTGGAAGAGTGGAGGCGGCGCAAGCGTGCAGGTGACGAGCGGCGGCCCCAACGCGGGCGCGCGCTACATCATCAGTGGTCTCTCGGAGTCGGCGCAGGCCGAGCTCGTGCGGACGCTGGCCCTGATCGCCGAGCGCGTCGAGCCGGCGAAGGCGGCCGGCTCGCCCGTTTCGCGCCCTCGCATTGGGCTCTTCCGTCCCTGGGCCTCCAGCATGGACGAGGGCTGGACACGATGGGTCCTCGAGCAGTACGGCTTCGATCTCGTCACGCTCCGGCCGGCGGACTTCCGCGCGCCGCTGCGGCAGAAAGTCGACGTGGTGATACTCGCTGAAGATGCGCGAATTCCCGTCGAAGGCGGCGGCGGTGGGCGAGGTCGAGGCGCGGGTCCAGGCGGCGGTGGCGGTGGCCGTGGAGTCCGGCCGGAGTACGCGGATCTCGTCGGCGCAGACGATCTCGTCCGGTTCGATCAGTTCGTGCGCGCGGGCGGCACGGTCGTGTGCCTGGGCGGTGCCAGCACGTTCGCGATCTCGCAGTTCAAGCTGCCGGTGAGGAATGTCGTGGCCGGCCTCAAGCCCGAGGAGTATTTTCTTAGAGGCTCGCTGGTCGAGGTGTCCACCGACCCGACCCACCCGGTGATGGCGGGCATGCCGGAGAAGGCGGCCGTCTTCGTTGATGGAAGCCCGGTCTTCGAGACGCAGGAGGGCTTTACTGGGCGCGTCCTGGCGAAATACCAGGAGACCGGATCGCCGCTTCTCTCTGGGTATCTCATCGGCGAGAAGTATCTGCACGGCAAAGCCGCGGCGCTCGACGTGCAGGTGGATCAAGGACACGTCGTGCTGCTCGGCTTCCGCCCGCAGTGGCGCGGCCAGCCGTTCGGAACGCTGCGCGTGCTGTTCAATGCGGCACTGTTCGCAAGGCCGCAGGCGGAGTGATACTGGTCCGGCTGAAGCCGGACACTACGACTGAGCTTGCCCAACATTCGTAGTGTCCAGCTTTAGCTGGACCGTGACGGGTCCGCCTGAAGGCGGACACTACGACTGACCTCGCCCAGCATTCGTAGTGTCCGGCTTTAGCCGGACCGTGACAGGTTCGCCAGAAAGGCGGGACTGATTGAAGGGGACTAACATGCGTCTGACCGCCCTCGGTACTCACCTGCGCGCTCCTCTCCGGCGTTCCGTCCGGCGCGCAGTCGGCGCCCTCGACCACGCCGACCATCGACGCTTTGATCTCGCTCAAACGGGCCGGCTCGCCGGTCATCTCGCCCGATGCAAAGTGGGTGGCCTATACCATTCGCGAAACGAACTGGGACGACAACATCTACGAGACCGAGATCTGGCTCGCTGACGCCCAGACCGGCGCGACGCGGCAGCTGACCAACAGCCGCAAGTCGAGCAACGCGCCCGCCTGGTCGCCGGATGGCAGGAAGCTCGCGTTCGGCTCGGACCGCGAGGACAAGCGTCAGATTCTATCTGATCGACCTCGGCGGCGGCGAGGCGATGAAGCTCACGTCAGCCGAGGAGTCCGTCGGCGCGTTCGCCTGGTCGCCCGACGGCAGATCGCTCGCGTTCACGTCGAGCGATCCGCGATCCGAGGCGCTCAAGGACCGCGAGAAGAAGTATGCCGAGTTCGACGTGGTCGACCAGGACCATCGAATGTCGCACCTCTACATCGTCGACCTCGAGACGAAGAAGATTCGCCGGCTGACGAGTGGTGCCTTCACCGTCGGGCGCTTCGACTGGTCGCCCGACAGCCGTCAGATCGCGTTCGATCACCGCATCAACGGCGATCCGGCCAACAGTGGTTCGGCCGACATCTCTGTCGCCGGAGTGTCGGACGGAGCGGTGCGCAAACTCGTGACCGGAGAAGGACCCGACAGCAACCCGCAGTGGTCGCCAGACGGGTCGCGCATCGCGTTCGAAACATCGATGGCGAGCCCGAAGTTCTTCTTCACCAACCGCCGCATCGCGACGATCGCCGCGTTGGGAGGGGCGATCGTCAACCTGTCCGCCGCCTTTGACGAGGATCCGTCGATTGTCCGCTGGACGCCGTCCGGCATTTTCTTTTCGGCCTCTGCCCGGACCTGGGCGTATCTCTACCGTCTCGATCCGGAGACGAAGGCGGTGACCCGCCTCGCGCCCACCGACCGCTGGATCGGCTCCGCCTTCAGCCTGAGCGCCGACGCGCAGACGGTCGCCTTCATGGCCAGCGACGCGTCGACTGTTCCAGAGGTCTACGTTGCGCCCGTCACGAGAGCGCCTGCGGCCCGAGCGAGGCGCGAAGCCGCCGAGCGAGAGCGAGCGGGGGTGGGGCCCCGCGAGCATCAAGAGATGATCCCGAAGAAACTGACCGCCACCGGCGATCAGGTGACAACGTGGCCGTCGGCGCCGATCGAAGTGGTCTCCTGGCCAAGCCAGGATGGCACGACCATCGAGGGCATCCTGCACAAGCCGGTCGGCTTCCAGGCGGGGAAGCGCTATCCGCTGCTCGTCGTGATCCACGGCGGTCCAACGGGCGTCTCGCGGGCCACTCCGTACAGCAGCACCAGCATCTATCCAATCGATCTCTGGGTCGCGAAAGGCGCGCTCGTGCTCGAACCGAATTACCGCGGCAGCGCTGGCTACGGCGAGAAGTTCCGATCGCTCAACTACCGAAACCTCGGCGTGGGTGACGCGTGGGACGTGTTGTCGGGCGTTGACTACCTGGTCAAGGAAGGCCTGGCCGACGCCAACCGCGTCGGCGCGATGGGCTGGAGCCAGGGCGGCTATATCTCGGCGTTCCTGACCACGCACGACAGCGCGAAGTTCAAAGCGATTTCGGTCGGTGCCGGGATTTCGAACTGGATGACGTACTACGTGAACACCGACATCCACCCGTTTACGCGGCAGTACCTCAACGCGACGCCGTGGGATGACCCCGCGATCTACGCGAAGACGTCGCCGATGACCTACATCAAGGGCGCGAAGGCGCCGACGCTCATCCAGCACGGCGCCGCCGACCAGCGCGTGCCGCTACCGAACGCGTACGAGCTCTATCAGGGCTTGCAGGACGTCGGCGCGCCGACGAAGCTCATCGTCTACAAGGGCTTCGAGGGCATTGGTCATGGACCGTCGAAGCCCAAGTCGAGCCGAGCGGTGATGGAGCACAACCTGGAGTGGTTCGATAAATATCTGTTCGGCGCGCCGGCTTCCAGCTCCCAGCTGCCCGCTTCCCGCCAGGAGTGAAAGTTTGCGATCGACTGTCCGCGTAGTCTCGATCAACTGTCCGCGTAGTGTCCGGCTTTAGCCGGACCTCGAGAGGTCCGCCTGAAGGCGGACGCTACGAACGGACTCACTTCTTCGAAATCTTCACCCCGCCATTGTGCGTGCGCACGCGAATGGGCGCGCCGCCGCTGCCCAGGTTCGCGCTCAGCTGCCGATCGACACGGCCCTGCACGGTGATCGGAAAGTCGATGTTCAACCCGCCGTTGACCGTACCCGTCTCGAGGTGCGCGGAGGTACTGTTCCGGGATGCGGAGGTGCACGCCGCCGTTGCTCGTCTCGACGTCGAGCCCTTCGCCCCTCCAGCCAGGACCTTCGAGGTCGACGTCGACGCCGCCGTTGCTCGTGCGGCCCTTCACGTCTCCGCCGAGGTTCGCCAGCTTGACGCCGCCGTTCACGGTCTTGAACTCGATCTGGCCATCGACGTCCCTGATCGAGATCCCGCCGTTGGTCGTCTTGAGCGACAGCATGGATACGGTGGGAACTGCCAGGCGATAGCTGACCGACCAGCCCTCGCGCCGGCCCAATCCGGACGGCCCCTCCGCCGACACGTCGCTTGGCGTCGCCGTCACGCGGACCGCGTCCGCGATCTGTTTGGCGCGAGCCTGGGTCTCGGCTTGTGCCGCGACCTTCGCCTGAACCTGGATGTCGCCGCGCGGCCCGCCGTCGACCTGGATGCCGCCGTTTGGCTCGGCGTTGACCGTCAAGGTGCCCGCCGCGACGACCGTGAACTGCCGGACCTCGCAGACATTCTCGCGGTCGCTGTTGTTCGACCGCTCGCTTCGGCACCAGTCGTCGCCGGCCGGCTGCTGCGGAGCCGCCGCCGGCAGGGTCGCCGACGCAGTGGCCAGTAGGAAAACCCCAAGAAGTGCACGCTTCATCATGGTCAATTGCTCCTCGGCTACCTTGGACGGGATTCCTCGCCGTCGCGTTGACTGGCGATACCGAACCTGAACCGCTGCTCGGTCTGCGGCCGTCTAAGTCCCAGTGTCTCTGCAAGATCTGCACACCTGGCGCACCCGAGTTATTATCGTTGGCAAGGTGCAGCTCCACCTTCCCTTCCTTCAGGCCGCCGAACAGCCCCAGGAGCCCGCTCTCGCGCCGCCCGTCGCGCCGCAGTGGCCGATCGAGTTCGTGCGCGTGCCGCGCGCGCGGCGTTACATCCTTCGCGTGCGTCCCGACGGAACGCTGCGCGTGACCGTCCCGCGCGGCGGCTCGCGTCGCGAGGCGGAGCACTTCGTCCAGCGGCACGAGAAGTGGATCGCCCGCGAGCGGGGCCGCGTGCGGGTGGAAGCGGCCGCGCCGGAGTGGCAGGATGGCAGCACGTTGCTGCTAGACGGCGAGCCGGTGCGCATCTCGGTTGAATCCCGCGGAGACAACTGGCGCGTCGACTACGGCGAACGGTCGGTCTTCGTCCGCGACCTCGCCGATGTCAGGGCAGCCATCGAGCGCGACCTTCGCGAGCTGGCCCGGGCCGTCCTTGTCCCGCGACTGACCGAACTGGCCGCCGGGCAGCGCCTTCAGGTGGGTGCCGTGACGATTCGCAACCAGCGCTCCCGCTGGGGGTCGTGCGCACGCAACGGCAACATCACGCTCAATTTCAGGCTCGTTCAGATGCCCGCGCACGTCCGCGACTACGTGCTGCTCCACGAGCTGATGCACATCCGGCAGCAGAACCACTCCCGTCGCTTCTGGCGCCTGGTCGAGGCCGTCTGCCCCGGCTTCCGAGACGCGGAGCGCTGGCTGCGGACCACCGGCAGGACCCTCTTTTGAGCCACGGGTATCATAGCCACGGCCAACACCAGCCACGGACAACACCGACAATACAGATGCGACAGGGCTACAAGCCGTCTCATAAATGCTGTCACGACAACATGTTTCAACACGATGGCCACGATGACATGATGCTCACGATGGATACTTGGAGTTCTCTTCGTGTTCATCGAGTCATCGCGATCATCGTGAGCCATGGCCGTCGGCGCGTTCAGCTTGCTCTTGGTTTATGAGACGGT
Source organism: uncultured Acidobacteriota bacterium (assembly GCA_963839705.1). GTDB lineage: Bacteria > Acidobacteriota > Vicinamibacteria > Vicinamibacterales > 2-12-FULL-66-21 > DATBJJ01. Next base: position 463,233 of record CAWIWL010000012.1, on the reverse strand, counting down.
TCTCGTGATGATCTTGCAGGGGGAGCGGTGCGCGTTACGTCGATGGCGAACGACCGATGCGACCTCGCTGGTTCGTCACGCAAACAACCTGAGCGTGGCGCGCCATCTGCGCGACCGGTTTCCGCACCCCTACACCTGGAAGGACGCCCAGGGTTTCCTGGCGGCCGCGTCGGCCGAGGAGCCGCAAACGAATTTTGCCATCGAGGTCGGGGGCGAGGCCGCCGGCGGGATTGGCTACGTGCCGGGGGGCGACGTGGAACGCTACTCGGCTGAAGTCGGCTACTGGCTCGGGGAAGCGTGCTGGGGCCGGGGGATCGCGACCGAGGCGCTCGTGCTGTTCACGCGGCATGCCTTCAGCGGGCTCGGTCTGTTGCGGCTCTTCGCGCTGCCTCTGGCCGACAACGTCGCGTCGGTTCGCGTCCTCGAAAAGGCCGGCTACAGCGCAGAGGGGACGCTTCGTTCGAGCTGCGTGAAGTTCGGCCAGCCGCGAAATCAGATCCTTTTCGCGATTGTCAACGAGCGATGGTCGGCGTAAAGTCAAGTCTCATCCGGGGGACTTCGTCCCCCGGACCCCCTTACACGCTCGCTTGCGGGGGCCCCGACGCCCCGCGCCGCTCGCGTGGCTCACTCGCTTCGCTCGTTCGCGCTGTTTATGAAATGGCTTTTAGTCTTAACCGAGGGGCTTCGCCCTTCGGACTCCCTTACACGCTCGCTCGCCAACGCTCGCTCGCGACTTGAACAAGCGTCAGGTTTGTGAGATAGCATCTAGTGTCTCGGAATGCGGCCAGGCCCGGCGATCGAAGTATCATAAATGCCAGTGGAATATCTGATTCGGCAGTATGGGCTCCAGCAGGGCGCGCTCGAGATCCAGTACATCGAGGAGTTCTTTCTCGATTTTCCGCGCAAGAAGAACGCCGGCGAAGTCGTCCGGCGGCTGGCGGATCGGGATCACCAGATCCTGATGGCCGAGGCCGCGCTTTCCGACGACCGCGCGACGGTCGTGCCGGTGTCGTTCAAGGTCGCGCACGAGCTCAAGGCATCGGAAACCGATCCCAAGCTCGCCGATCTCGTCTTCCAGCTCGAGGACGTGGTGCAGTTCAAGGGCCGCCGTGTGCTCTATCAGTGGATTGGCGGCACACGGAAGGACTGGCGAGGCCAGGGCCACTTCCGCGCCCTCACCGAGGAGCAGGAAGTCTGGGCCATGGACAACGGCTTCGACGAGATCATCGTCAAGACCAAGAACCGCTTCTACGAGATGCGCAGCACGCTCGCGCAGCTGGCGTTCGACGTGGTTCGCTTCGTCCCGCACCCGGTCGACATCGGCGAGTCCAAGGTGTTCCTCAGCAAGCGGCTCGGCCAGCATGTGATCGACAGCCATCGCAGCCGCCGATCCGTCAAGCGCCACGACGATTGATCTGCCACCTCAGTCGAGAAGACGACCCGCGCCTTCAGAACTATCGCCACGTCGGTGATCCGGCGTGGCTCGAGCAGCACGGCCTGTTCGTCGCTGAGGGTCGGCTGGTCGTCGAGCGTTTGCTCTCTCTGTCGGGTGGAGAAACAGCGCAGGGCGAGTATGCCGTCGATTCGGTGCTCGTCACACCGGCCGCCCTCCGCGCGCTCGAGCCGGGCATCGATCCCTCGTGGCTCGTGCTCGTAGCCGAGCCGCCGATCGTCGAAGGTGTCACCGGCTTCAAGTTTCACCGCGGCTGCCTCGCGCTCGTTCGCCGCCCCAGTGAGTTGCCGCCGCTTTCGGCCTTCGCTCAGGCGCGGCGGCTCGTCGTCCTCGAGGCCGTGGGGAATCCCGACAACATCGGTGGCATCTTCCGGAGCGCCACCGCGCTCGGCGCCGATGCCGTCCTGCTCGACCCCGCGTGCGGCGACCCGTTCTATCGCAAGGCCGTACGCACGTCCATGGGCGCGGTGCTCCGCTTGCCCTCAACCCGCGTCGATCCGTGGCTACCCGGCCTCGCGACGCTCCGCGACATGGGTTTTGCCATCGTCGCGCTCTCCCCGACAGGGGAGCTGACGCTCGAGGCGTTCCAGGCCACGCTCTCCGCGGACGCGCGGCTTGCGCTCGTTGCTGGAGCTGAAGGCTACGGCCTGAGCACCGCCACCATCGCGGCCGCGGACGTGACTGTCCGGATCCCCGTCGACCCGCTCAGCGATTCGCTGAACATCGTCGTGGCCGTGTCGATTGCGCTGTCGAGGCTCGGTCCGGGGGGAGTAGTGTCGTACGTGGCGTCCGGCTTTAGCCGGACCGGGTCCGCCTGACCAGCCTCCGCTAAAGCTACGACGGTCCGCCGAAGCCTTGGCGAAGGCGGAAGGCGGACACTACGTACGTTTGTGATATGGCTTCTAATGCCAGGAGCCTATCTGCTCTGCCATGCAACTCGACTCGGGACTTCATCTTCTTCAGAACTATCTGAACGCCGATGAGCAGCGGCGTGTGTGGACGATGTGCCGAGCACTGGCAGATGGCGGGGTTCCGATGTACACCCCGACCGTGCGCGGCGGCAAGAAGATGAGCGTCGGGATGCTATGCCTTGGGCGCCACTGGAACGCGATGACCTATCGGTACGAAAAGACACGGACCGACTTCGATGGTCTCGAAGTTCCGCCAATTCCCGCCGAGCTCGACGCCATTGCCACGAGCGCGGCAGCGGGGGCGGGATTCACTATGCGGCCGGACATCTGCATCATGAACTTCTACGATCACGAAAGCCGGATGGGCGTGCACCAGGACAAGGACGAAAGCCGCGCGTCGCTCGAGGCCGGCGTGCCGATTGTGTCGGTGTCCCTCGGCGATACCGCACGCTTCGTGGTCGGAGGACTGTCGCGAAAAGAGCCGATGCGCCCGTTGATGCTGCAATCGGGCGACGTCATCGTGATGGGCGGTCCCTCGCGCCTGCGCTTCCACGGCGTCACCAGGATCCTGCCAGGCACCGCGCCGGAGGGTACCGGGCCCGGCCGGTTCAATCTGACGTTCAGGCAGGAGTAAACGCCAACCGACCGAAACGGCCCAACCATTGAGTATCCTGTCCAAGAGCCTTTTCACCGCAGAGCACGCCGAGCGCGCAGAGAAAACCAATACGGCTCAGCGTTCTCTGCGTCCTCCGCGGTGAAAGGCTTTTGGCGGCTACACAGGGTTACTGGCGGTGGCCTTCCTGGCCAGCGTCCGCACCGCGTCGACCATGGCCATGAGCCCTATGCCCTTGCCCATCGAGATGTTGCGCCGGAAGATGCGCTCGACGATGCCGCAGTCAACGGAGGCGACTTCGGCAGCGGGCAGGCCGGAGAGGGTTTTGTCGAGGATCGTGGCGAGCGCCCGCGCTGAGATGCCCGACGGGTTCTCGACCGCGAAGTGCAGCTTGAGCGTCCCGTCTGGCCGCTTGAGCGCCCAGATGTACGCGTCCGACTCGCACTGCGGGATGTGATTCTTCTCGGGAAACGGCCGCGTGGCGACGTCGGGCGGGACTTCCTTGAACTCGTCCGCGTAGCTCAGGAGCATGTCCGTGCGATCGGCGGGATCGGGGAACTCGTCGAATGTTTCCAAGAGCGCCTGGAGTTTATCGAGGGGCATGGGGTAGTCGGTCACTTTTCGATCGGCACCCCCACCATGTTGCCCCATTCCGTCCACGAACCGTCGTAGTTCCGGATGTTCTCGAAGCCGAGGAGGTACTTGAGTGCAAACCAGGTGTGGCTGCTACGCTCGCCGATGCGGCAGTAGGCGATCGTCGGCTGCGACGGCGACAGCTGCTTTTCCTCGACGTAGATCTTCTTCAGTTCTTCGGCGGTCTTGAACGATCCATCGTCGGGATTGATGGCGCGCGCCCAGGGGATGCTCTTCGCGCCAGGGATGTGGCCGCCGCGAATCGCGCCCTCGTTCGGGTAGTCGGGCATGTGCATGCGCACGCCGGTGTACTCGTCGGGACTGCGGACGTCGACCAGTTGACGTTTGGCTTGCATGTGCGCGAGCACTTCGTCGCGGAAGGCGCGGTGCTTGGAGTCTGACCGCTCCTCGGCCTTGTAGCTCGTGTTCGGGAAGCTCGGCACGTCGCGCGTGACCGGCCGCTTTTCCTTCTCCCACTTGACGCGGCCGCCGTCCATCACCTGGGCGTTGCTGTGCCCGAAGAGCTGGAAGACCCAGAACGCGTAGCAGGCCCACCAGTTGTTCTTGTCGCCGTAGAACACGACCGTGGTGTCCTTGGTCGCGCCGATGCGCGTCATCAACTGCTCGAATCCCTCGCGCGTGATGTAGTCGCGGCGGAGCTGGTCGTTCAGGTCGGCGGTCCAGTCCACGTTCACCGACCCCGGGATGTGCCCGGAGGCGTACAGAAGCGTGTCCTCGTTCGACTCGATGATGCGGATGGAAGGGTCGTTCAGGTGCGCGGCGACCCAGTCGGTCGATACGAGCACCTCGGGGTGGGCGTAGCCGCGTGCTTCAATATTGCTCATGACAGCTCCTCGCAGGAGCCATCATGCTGGCGAAGGCTCCCAGGCAGAAGCCTTCATTGTAGGTCGGTTCGCGTACAGGAAAAAAGCCGCAGGGGAAATGGTCCCCTGCGGCTTCGAGTCCAAGATCCGCGTGATCCGCGTCCCGTGATGGTCCGCGTGGTCCGCTCTCGTGATGGATGATCCGCGCTACCAGTTGACCCTGAAGACAAACTGGATTTCGCGTCCGGAATCCGCGTCTGTCACGCGGAAGTTATCCGGGTTGTTGCGGTTCGCCCCGGCCACGGCTTCGAACCATGGCGTGTTGAAGGCATTGAGGAACTCCGCGCGGAACTCGAAGTTCGTGCTGCCCTTGATGGCGATGCGCTTGCTCGCGCTGAGGTCGAACCGGAAGAGCGTCGGTCCGGCCACGACGAGGCTCCGCACTCCGCAGTCGCCCTGGCCGGCGGCGATCTCGATGCAGTCCGGCCCGTTGGCCGGCGCCAGATACCGGCCGGTCGGCACCCCTTGATCGCCATAACCCGTGGCCGACGTGGCACTGGTGCTGAACGCCCGAACGGTGTTGTCGATGATGTCCTGCGGCAGCATGTAGATGAGCTTGCCCGCATCGTCGAACCGCAGCTTGAACGAATCCTGCAGCTCCTTCGCCGACATGCCGATCAGGCGCACGTTGCCGAAGTCGAGCGTCGTGCCGCTTTGCATCCGCGCGATGCCGTCGAACGACCAGCCGCCCACTACGCGATTCATCCAGGGGCCGACACCGCTCGCGAAGCGTCGCCCCTGTCCGAACGGAAGCTCGTACACCCAGTTGGCGCGGAACGTGTGCGTGACTTCACCCTCGGTGCCGGTGTCCTGGACGCGCTCGCGCGGATATCGAAGCGAGAACCGCTGCGTGCCGTCCTGCTGGGCGAAGACGTAGCTCGTCTGGAACTGGAGGCCCTGTGCGAGGCGCTTTCGCAGCTCGAGCTGCAGCGAGTTGTAGTAGGTCGCGCCGCCGTTGCCGACGACGTTGGCGCCGCCGATGAGGTCCGGATTCGCCTGCCAGAAGTTGACGGGCAGGCCGGCGGTGATGGCGTTGTTGCGTAACGTGTTGTTGCCGATGAGCCGATCGTTGCCGGTGTTCGCGAAGCTGTACGGCGCCGGGTTGTATTTGGCCAGGAATCCGAGGAACGTCGTGTTCGTCCAGTTATTCCCTGTGTAGCTGCCGGTGGTTCCGGCTGCGGATGCCGGAAGCGCGTTGAAGTGCGCGAGGAAGATCGGCAGCGGCGACGTGCCGGCCACGCCGGTGTACGCAAACGTGTTCCCGCGGCCCGCGGCCTGGTTCGCCGTCAGGTTGGCCTGCGCCACCCTGAACTCGTCCAGGAACCCGTTCTCGACGATGTTGATTTCGTTGTAGTTGTAGGTCTGCCAGGACTGCAGCGACTTGGAGCCGACGTAGCGCGCCTCGACGACCATGCTGCTGCCGACCTTGCGCTGCCAGCCTCCCGTCCACGTCATGCCGTAGGGCACCTGCATACCGGGCTCGAACACGGTGATGTCGCCGGTGATGACGTCGGTCATCGGGTACACGCGAGTGACCGGCATGTTCGCCGGCGGGCCGACGTCCGCGGAGTTGCGCAGGAATATCGTGCCCGGCGAGCCCAGGTTGTTGAGCGCATGGTTGCGGTTCGCAGAAAGCGACACGCCGGGGTTGTTGGCAATCGCGCCGGTGAAGTCCGACGTCCCGGGGCGGTTGTAGCCCATCGAGAAGCCGGCGCGCAGCACGCTGTCGCCGGTCTCGCTGCCGAGCAGGGACTTCATGAGACCGCCGTTCCCGCCGAGCGTCCAGGCGAAGCCCACGTTCGGCGCCCAGTTGTTCAGGTCCGTGTCGTACCCACCCTCGCCCTCGTCGTACTGGGTGAAGAGCGGCGACTGCCCTGTCAGCACACCCGGCTGGAACAGGTTACCTACTCCGGAGCGGCCCCAGACGTCCTCGACCGTCGCCTTCGAGTAGCTGTTGTTGCGCGGGTAGAACGGCAGCTGCAGGTCGTAGCGCAGGCCGAGGTTCAGCGTGAAGGTCGGCTTCCACCGCCAGGTGTCGGCGACGAAGAAACCGTAGTCGACGAGCCGCGCGCGCTGCATCCCGAGCCCGAGGAAGACATACTCCCCGGTGTTCTCGTCGAGTCGCTGCTCGCCGTTGATCGAGAGAACCCTGCCGGTCAGCACCGCAAGCAGGTCGCGCGCCTCGTTGAGCTGCGTGTTGGAGGCACCCGGAAAGTTCGTCGTGCTGAACAGGCCATTGGCCGGGTCGGCGCCGTCGATACCGAAGTTCATCGTCGGCACGAACTGCTGGTTCTGCAGCCACACGTCTGTCCGCGTCCACGAGCCGCCGGCCTGGACGTTGTGCGTCCCGCGCAGCCAGCTGAGCGTGTTCTCGATGACCTTCGTCGAGGCTTCGCGAGCCTGGTACGAGCCAGTCGAGGCCGCGTTGGTGATGCCACCGGCGGCGTTGATGTTCAGCAGGAACCCGGTCTGGTCGGCGACCGACGTGCCGCTGAACTGGCTCGCGGCGATCTCGGGCGAGAACATGGTCGCGCCGCCGGAGCCACCGGCGGTGAACTCGTTGACGAGGTTCGTGCCGATCGTCGACCGCAACGTGCCGCGGGTGATATAGCGATCGGACACCTGGCTGCCCGTGTTGGGGAAGCCCGGGAAGTTCGGCTCGCGGTTGTTCGTCGTGTCCGGCGTCGAGACCAGATCCGTGTAGGTCATCGACCAGGACAGGCGGTGCTTGTCCGTGACGTTGAAGTCGAGACGGCCCGTGGGGTACTTGGTGACGCTGTCGGTCTGATAGGAGTATGTGAACTGCTGGGTCAGCGGATCGGTGTTGTCCACGACCGTGCTTCCTGTCGTCGAGCTCCGGATGTCGCCGAGGAGTCTCGAGATCGTCGGATCGAGGGTTGAGTTCGAGGCGCCAAGCCCCAGCACGTTGACCTCGCGCGTCTGGCCGCTCGCGGTTGTATAACGGAACCATCCCTGCTCGGCGCGCGGGTGGAGGAGCGTGCGATTCTCGGTGTTGGCGCCAGGCGAGCGCGACTCCTCGTAGTTGACGAAGAAGAACGCCTTGTTCCGTCCGTTCCACAATCCCGGGATGACGACCGGCCCGCCGAATCGCGCGCCGGGCTGATGCAGGATGTCGTCTGCTTTTGGCGCGTTGTCGCGGTTGTTGAACCAGGTGTTGGCGTTCAGCTTGTAATGCTGCAGGTAGTAGTAGCCGCTGCCCGAGAACTGGTTCGTGCCCGAGCGCGTGACGAAGCGAATCTGAACCGCGCCCTGGCCTGTGCTCGACGCGTCCTGGGCCGCCGAGTTGACGGTGACTTCTTCGATGGCGTCGAGACGCGGGCTGACACGCGCGAAGAATCCGTCTCCCGTCTTCAGGTGATTGTCCTGCGCGCTCATACCGTCAATCGTGATGTTGATCGCGCTCTGCGGGAGCCCGTTGACCGTGGAATCGCGCGAGCCGCCCGGGCCGCCAGGCGTGCTGACGCCCGGCAGCAGCGCCACGAATTCGAGCGCACTCCGGCTGCCGGTCGGGATCCTGAGGATCTCGTTGCTGTCGATCGTCGAGGTCACGGCTGCTGACGTCGTCTGAATGATCTCGGTGCCGCCAGTGACGACGACCGTCTCCTCGAGCCCGCCAACAGCCAGCGCGACCTTGACGGTCGCAGGCGTCGACGCGTTCACGCGCACGTCATTGAGGACAGCGGTCTTGAAGCCCATCAACGTCACCGTCACGGTGTAGGCGCCAGGATCGAGCGCGGGGACGCTGAAATAGCCGCTCTCGTTCGTCACCGCATCGAACTGTATCGATGTGCCGGCGTTCTTCACGACGACGCTTGCACCCGGGATGATCGCTCCGGATGTGTCCGTCACCGTGCCTGAGAGTGATGTCGTCGCGCCGCCGCCCTGCGCGGACGCCGTTTCGGGTGCCACCGAATCCATCGCGAGGCAGAACAGAGCTGTCAGAACGAGACGTGCTGTGGATTGCATATTAGGAACGCTCCTCCCTTCGTTCCGGCGCCGACGTTCGGTCGGCATGTGCTGGGTTTGGGTATTCTGGCAATTGAGGGTTGAATCGTCAATGACCAATGACCAACAACTTTGCATGAGTGGCCAATCTTGTCACCAAGCGTGTGACGGGTGAATTGCGGGTCATTTTGGGACGAATGTAGGGATGAGTTGCGGCGCAGGGAGCGCAGGAGACGGAGGAAACGGAGTAGAGCAAGGCTCACCACAGAGTTAGCAGAGTTAACGGAGGAACATTCTGGGGGGGCGACAGAGACACATGGGCTACTCCGTTAGGAACTTCGCCGCGGGGCGAGGGTTGAGGATGCGTTTGGTTCCGTGCATCAGAAGCGGCACGTTGAAGTTGATGAGCAGGCCGACCGGATAACCCGTAAGCTTGAGGTAGGTCAGCATCTGAGCCGTGTGAATGGGCGCGAAGCGATCGATGGCTTTCAGTTCAACGACGACGAGGTCGTTGACGACCATGTCGAGACGGTAGCCGCAGTCCAGCGACACGCCGTCATAGAGGATTGGCACCCTGCTTCGATTCGACGTGACTGCCAGATCGCCGCAGCTCGTACAACATGCAGACGGTGTATGTGGATTCCAGCAGGCCAGGGCCCCAAAGCCTTGTGAACCTTGATCGCGGCGGCGATGATGGAGGAAGTGGCGTCGTTGATTCGCTGATTGAGGATGTTGGGCATGGCATGCCCAACTGCAACTTCAACGACTCTCGGAAAAGGCAGGAAAAACCAATCGCGCAGCTCGGGAAGTACGGAGATTCCTCAACCTTCGCATTACTCGATGTGCGCAGTTCTGCGAACGTCGGAACGCTGGTCGGGACGCCGGCCTCCGGCCGCGCAACGCGCGGCCCCGACCATCCAGTCTCTCGAGATGGGCGGAGTCTCTGTGTCCTCCGCTAACTCTGTGGTGAGCCTAAACTCCGTGTCCTCTGTCAAACCTCCGCTACCTCCCGCCGTACATGGCGCGGCACGCCTGCGCGGGTACCGGGGGCCAGGCGGGCAGCCAGCCGTACCGTTCCCATCGCAGGCGTGCCGCATTGACGAAGTGACCGAGCGCCGATAGCGGTCGCCGACCACGAACGCTCGCAACAGCCTGTACTGCGAACGCACCTTCAGTAGACCGGAAGGCCGGTCCCGCCGCCATCCCGTGGACAGGGGAGACGTGCGCCTTTCGCGGGGGAGGGAAATCCCTCGAAGGGTCGTGTATCGCTCGGGCATGAACTGGATGCTCGGACGAGTCGCGCTGGGAGTAGGATGGCGGGAACGGCGGCTCTAGACTCTAGGCTTTGGGCTCTAGGAAGACCTTCAGCGTTCTTCGTGACAGGGTGCTCTTACCAGAGCCGAGAGCCTAGAGCCTAGAGCCGAACGACTTTCACAGTATGCGCTTCAGAACCTGGCCGGTCGCGGCGCTCGGACTCGGGGGGCTGCTCCTCCTGGTCGTCGTGTCTGTCCTTACGGCCTCGAACCGCGCGCAGGAAATCTACACCCAACTCGACCAGCTCAACACTCACCAGCGGGACCTGGAGACCAAGCTCCGACAGCTGAGATCTGACGTCCACCTCTCGGGCATCTACATCCGCGACTACCTGCTCGACCCTGAGCGGGAGCATGCCCCGACCTATCGCGGACGCCTGGCAGAGCTTCGTCAGAATAACGTCGCAACGGTCGACGAGCTGCGGGCCCTGGCGAAAGGACGTCCTGACAACGAAGAGCGCTTGTCGAGTCTCGACGCCAAGCTCGACGAGTACTGGCAGGCGTTCGATCCGCTCTTCGACTGGACGCTCGTCGAGAAAATCAGCCAGAGCGCCAGCTTCCTGCGCCGTGAAGTGCTGCCGCGACGCGAGGCGGTGCTGGCCATCGCCTCGGAGATCGAAGAACTGAACAACGCCAACCACGCCGTCCAGCGCGCCGAGGTCACTCGCCGCCAGGAGGAATTCCGCGTCGAGCTGCACAGGCTCATCTGGGGAAGCCTCGCCCTCGGCCTGTTCGTGGCCCTGACCGCGGTCATTCGGCTGCGCGTCCTCGAGCGACGATCGGAGAACGAGCGCGCCGTGGCGGAGGAGGCCGAACATCTGATGCGCCAGCTCTCGCAACAGCTCGTCGCGACGCAGGAAGAAGAACGAAAGAACCTGTCGCGCGAGCTGCACGATCACGTTGGCCAAATGCTCACGGCGCTTCGCATGGAGCTGGGACGAATCGATCGTCTCCGGTCGGCGGGGGACCGCCTTCGCCAGGGCTTCGGCGAGTCCGCGTCGCAGAGGCGGGAGCTGCAGGCGGAGGCGGACAATCGAGTCGCCGGAGCCGTCGCCGAATGCCGGCAGCTCGTGGACAACATGGTCCGCACCGTCCGCGACCTCGCGCTCGGCCTCCGGCCGAGCATGCTCGATGACTTCGGCCTCCAGCCCGCGCTCGAGTGGCACGTGCGCGACTTCGGCCGGCGCTTCGGCGTCCCGGTCGAGCTCACGGTCGACGGCGACTTCGATCTCCTGCCCGAGCAGCACCGCACGTGCGTCTACCGCTCGGTGCAGGAAGCGCTGACCAACTGCGTGCGCCACGCGCGCGCGTCGCGCATCGCGGTGTCGGTCAGCCGCCTTCCCGACGGCCTCGCCGTCACGATCGCAGACGACGGGGTCGGGTTCAACACGGCGCAGCGTGCGGGAGGCCTCGGCCTCCGCGGCATCGAAGAGCGCGTGCGCGACCTGCACGGCGTCATGGCCATCAGGAGCGCTCCGGGCGCGGGGACCACGCTCACGATCAAGGTCCCGCTCCCGTCCGACCAAGCGGAGGTCACGCATGCGCGTGCTGCTGGCTGACGACCACGGCATCGTCCGGCGAGGCCTCCGGAGCCTGCTCGAGAGCGACGCGGGCCTGACCGTCGTGGCCGAGGCGTCGGATGGCCTCGAGGCGCTGCGGCTCTGCGAGGAGCATCAGCCCGAGACGCTCATCGTCGACATCGGCATGCCCAAGATGAATGGGATTGAAGTCGCGGCGCGATCGCAGAAGCTCGAGCGGCCGCCGGCGGTCATCATCCTGAGCATGCACTCGGACGAGTCCTACATCACGCGTGCGCTGGCTGCCGGCGCCCGGGCGTATCTGCTCAAGGACGCTACCGACGAAGATCTGCTGCCGGCTGTTCGCGCGGTGTCCGCTGGCAAGCCCTACTTCAGCCCCGCGGTGACCGCCGTGCTCGTCGAGGACTACATGCGCCAGCTCCGCGCCCGCGGGCTGACCGACACGTATCACCTCCTGACCGACCGCGAGAAGGAAGTGCTGCAGCTCCTGGCGGAGGGGCGATCGAACAAGGAAGTGGCGACGTTGCTGGATCTCGGCTTGTCGACCGTCGAGACCCACCGCGGCAACATGATGCAGAAGCTCAACCTGCACAACACGGCAGAGATCGTCCTCTACGCGGTGCGCAAGGGAATCATTGTCTGATTCGTGAAAGTCTGAAGTCTGAAGTCTGAAATCTGAAGTTACACGGAAGTATGAAGGCTGAAGGCTGAAGTAAGTAAGAAGGGCCGGCTGCGCATCGCGCCGCCGGCCCTTCGTCCCGTTGCTCTGACTTCTTACTTTCTGACTTCTGACTTCTTACTTACTTCTCACTTCTTCTTTCAGACTTCCCAACTTCATACTTCCCACTTCAGACTTCAAACTTTCTTCCTGCTACCAGTTGACCCTGAACACGAACTGCACCACGCGCGCGGTGTTCGTGCCGGTCAGGCCGGTCACGCGGTAGTTGGCAATCGCGTTGCCGAGGCCACCCACGGGAACGAAGTTCACGTTATTGAACGCGTTCAGCATCTCGGCGCGGAACTCGAAGTCGCTCCGGCCGAACATGCGGATCTTCTTCGCGAGGCTGATGTCGTGCTGCTGGAACATCGGGCCCGTGACGACGAGGTCGCCGGTGCCGCAGTCGCCAACGTTGTTGGCGACCTCGATACAATCCGGACCGTTGGCCGGACCGAAGTAGCGGCCGGACGGCGCGCCGCCCGTCCCGTACCCACTGGCGGACGTTGCGCTCACGCTGAACGCCTTGATCGTCTCGTCGATGATCTCCTGCGGGAGCATGTAGACGAACTTGTTCGCATCGTCGAACCGGAGTTTGTACATGTCCTGCACGTCGGCAGCCGTCATGCCATACAGGCGGACGTTGCCGAGGTTGACGAGCTGGCCGCTCTGGAGGCGCGACGCGAGGCCGAACGTCCAGCCATTGATGATCCGATCGACAAAGCCATTCACGCCGCTCCCGAACTGGCGGCCCTGGCCGAAGGGCAGATCGTAGACGACCGTGGCCTTGAAGGCGTGGGTGAGGTCGCCGGGCGAACCCACGTCGCGGCGCATGGCGATTGGGCGGCGGAACGAGAGGAAGTTGCTCGTCAGTGCCTGGCCGTAGGCGTAGCTCGTGCCGAACTGCAGGCCCTGGGCGTAGCGGCGGCGCAGTTCGAGCTGGAAACCATGGTAGTCGGTGCTGCCCACGTTGGTCGTGAGGTCGGCGCCGCCCTGGAGGTCAGGGTTGGCGATGAAGAAGTTCGACGCGATTCCCGCGGCGGCAGCACTGGTTCTACGACCAGCATCGGCGTAGAGGCTCTCGGCAAACTGGAGCGGATTGGGGTTGTAAGTCGCCAGCGGCGTCAGGAACGTGTTGTTCGTGAAGTTCGCCGACGTATAGGCCGCCGGGTTGTTCTTGTCGCCGGTCGTTCCGTGGAAGTACGCGAAGGTCGTCGGAAGGGGCGCCGTGCCTGGCGCGCCCGTATAGGCGAATGTGCCGCCTCGGCCGTCCGCGATGTTGGCTCTGAGGTTGGCCTGGGCGACTCTGAACTCGTTCAGGAACCCGTTCTCGAGGATGTTACGCTCGTTGTAGTTCAACGTATCCCAGTTCTCGCGCGAGCGCGTGCCGACGTACCGCGCCTCGACGGCGAAATCACGGCCGATCGAGCGTTGGATGCCAATGGTCCAGGTGTCGGCGTACGGCACGGTGATGCCGCTGTCGAAGAGGTTAATATCCTGGTCCACGACGTCGGTCAGCGGATAGTTCGGCGAGGACGGAAACGGCGCTGGACCGAGCCGGGTGGGCTGCCGGAAGAGCACGGGGAGGCCCTGACCGTCGTTCAGGTTGCCCAGATTGAGCGATCGGTCCGGGTTTTGAATGACGACTCCAGGATTCCCGTTGTACTGACCCGAGAAATCGTTCATGCCGTTCCGGTTGAACGCGCGGGTGTAGCCGGCGCGGATGACGGCCTCGTCGCCGAGCAGCGTGCCCGTCACCCCCGACCGATCGTTGAGCGTCCAGGCGAACCCGACGTTCGGTGCGATGTTGTTGTAGTCGGTATCGTAGGCGTACGTGCCCTTCGCGAAGTTGATGAACTGTGGACTCTTACCAGGCATGTTCCCTGGCTGGAAGAGGTTGCACGTCGTGTCGAGGCTCGATCCAGAGCCAACGCCCGACAAGCCGCAGAGGTCCGCCAGCGTCGAGGTGGAGTAGCTGCTGTTGAGCGGGTAGAACGGATACTGCAGCTCGTAACGAAGCCCGAGGTTGATGGTGAAGTTCGGCTTCCAGCGCCAGGAGTCCTGAATGAAGGCGCCGGTCTCGCGCATGCGCGCGCGCTGCGTGCCTACTCCCATGTAGGTGTACTCGTTCGTGTTCTCATCGAGCGACGCGTTACCGTCGATGCCGCTGACGCGCCCTGTGAGCAGCGCGTAGAGGTTCTGCGCCGCGGTGAGATTGGTACCCGAGGCCCCGGGAAACGCGGCTGCGCCGATGGCACCGGTGAACAGGCTCTGTGCCGGGTCGCCGGTCACGACGCCGAAATTGATCGTCGGCACCAGCGTCTGGTTGTCCATCCACAGCTCGTACTCGGTGAAGGATCCGCCCATGCTCAGGTTGTGGGAACCCTTGAGCCAGGTCAGCGTGTTCTCGATCTGCAGCGCCGTGGCGTTGCGCGCCTGCGGCGATGGGGCACCGCCGGCGTTGGTCAGTTGCGTTCCGTCAAGCGCGAAGTTCTGGCCGCCGAGTGTAAGGGTGAACCCGTTCTGGTTGGCCACCGAGCCCGAGTACATCCCGGTGTTGAATTCCTTGAAGAACGTGACCGGTGAGCTGCTGTAGCCGACGCGCGCCTCGTTGACGATGTTCTGCGTCAGCGTCGACCGAACCGAGTTGCTCCAGCTCCAGCGGACCGAGCTCTGGCCTGCTTCGATCGGGAATCCGGGGAAAGACACATCACGGTTGTTCAGCGTATCGGGCGTATCCGTGAACCAGTTGTAGTTCCACGCGCTGCTGAAGCGATGCTTGTCGGTGATGTTGTAATCGATGCGAATCGTGGGGAAGCGGCGCTTCGACTGGACCGGCACGTTGAAGGAGAAGCGCTGGATGTTGTTGTCGACCGCGACAACCGAGCCGCCGGCGGTCGCGTTCCTGATGTCGGTCAGGAGCTGACTCACAGTCGGGTCAAGCGTGCCCAGCTGGCCGTTGGCGGCCGCAAGCTGAAGCAGGTTGACGGTCTGGACGCCCCCACCGGCTGTTGTATACCGGTAGATGCCCGACGCGGCCTCCGCGTTGAGAAAATTGCGGTTGTTCCGCGTGACGTCGCTTGGCTGCTCCAGCTGCTCGTAGTTGAAGAAGAAGAACGCCTTGTTGCGGCCGTCCATGAGCCCAGGGATGACAATCGGACCGCCGAGACGGCCGCCGAATTGGTCCTGCTTGAGGACGGCTTTCGCCACGCCGTCGCGGTTGTTGAACCAGGTATTGGCATTCAGCGAGTCCCGCCGGTAGTACTCGTATACGCTGCCGGTCAGCGTGTTCGTGCCCGAGCGCGTCACGAACTTGATCTGCGCCGCGCCCTGGGCGCTCTCCGAGCCCTGCGCCGCCGTCGTGACCGAGACTTCCTCGATCGCGTCGAGGCGCGGGCTGACGATGGCGAAGAAGCCGTCGGTCGATCGCAGCGTGTTGTCCTGGATGTTCACGCCGTCGAGCGTGATGTTGATCATGCCTTGCGGGAGGCCGTTGATCATCGACTGGCGGTTGCCGCCGGGCGTCTGGACGCCGGGCAGGAACGTCACGAAGTCCATCGCGCTCCGCGTCGTCAGCGGCAGCTTGAGAATCTGGTTGGTGTTGATCGTCGACGAGATGGTTGTCGACTGCGTCTGGATGATTTCCGACGCCGACGATACGACGACCTGTTCTTCCACGCCGCCGATCTCGAGCGTCGCGCGGACGCTGGCGCCAGCGCCCGAGGTCAGGACAACGTTGTTGGAGACGAAGGTCTTGAAGCCGGAGAGCTTGACCGTCACCGTGTAGGTGCCGATGTTCAGGCCGGGGAACGAGAACGCGCCGTCGGCATTGGTGACGGCCGACTGCGTGAAGCCCGTCGATGGCATCGTGACGGTGACGTCGGCGCCCGGAAGGACGGCGCCGCTCGAATCGACGGCGATGCCCGACAGTGTTGAGGTGGTACCGCCCTGGGCGTAGGCGGGGGAACTCGACAGAACCAGCAGCGTCAGCGCACATGCCGACGCCAATACACGCACAACCTTATTCATGGAACGCTCCTCCCTATATCGCTCCGAAAAGTGTTGCCGGCGTACAGACGGGGCTGAAAGGGCCCCGCAACCTGTTAACTAGGTCTTCGAAAGGTACGCTGTCCCGTGCCGGACAGTCAAGTCACTGCCGGCCAATACTGGTCAGGGGGTATATGGGACACATTGTGTATGCAGGCTGAATACTTGCAAAACGTCAGATATTTCGCCAATTTTTGTATAAGTAATGCTAATGACGTAAAGAAGCAGGTAAACCGGACGAATGAGGTGACGAATGACGCCACCTCATCCGGTTCGCTGTTGAGACCTAGGCGTAGGCGGCGCCGACGAGGATCCGCCGGATGCGCAGGTAGGGCGACCCGTGCGAGATGCTGTTGGTCTGGGTCGGCTGTCCCTTCGCATCCCCGCCGGTTCCGTGCATCTCCCACGACTCCTTACCGGAAATCGCGTCGAGGTTGCCCCAGAAGTCGGTCGTGATCGCGTTATAGGTGACGTTGGTCACCATGCGCGTCTTCTTGCCGTTCTTGATCTCCCAGAACGCGTTGCCGCCGAACTGCCCGTTGTAGCGCTGCTGGTCGATCGAATAGCTGCCGCGGCCGTCGATGAGGACGCCGTCCTTCGTGTCGGCGATGATCTCTTCCGGCGTCGGCGATCCTGCCGGTCCCGGATCGACGTGCACGTTCGGCATGCGCAGGAACGGGTAGTCGCGCCACGAATTCGCCTGCGTGCAGCCGCGGCTTTCCTTCTCGCCGATGAGGTGCGCCATCTCGCGATTCGTCTGCAGACCGACGAGGATGCCGTCGCGGACGATGGGCCACTCCTGCGTCTTCACGCCGTCGTCGTCGTAGCCGACCGTGCCGATGCCGCCCAGTCGCGTCTTGTCGGCGGTGACGTTGAACAGCTTGGAGCCGTATTTCAACTTGCCGACGTCCGACAGCTTGACGAAGCTCGTGCCGGCGTAATTGGCTTCGTAGCCGAGGATGCGATCGAGCTCGGTGGCATGCGCGACGATCTCGTGGATCGTGAGCATCGCGTGCGACGGCGTGAGGACCGAGATCCTTGACGCCCATCTCGACCGGCTTCGCCGTGCAGTACTCGACAGCCTCGGCCGCGATGCGCTCGGCGTTCTCGAGCATCTTCGAGGCCTCGGCGACTTCCCATCCGCCGGTCATGGCGATACCGCTGAACGTGCGCGACCGCGTCTGCCCGTCCTTCCGCGCGGTCACGGTGAACGACGGCGTCGTCGTGAAGATCTCCTGCTCGATGTACGAGCCCTCGGAGCTTGCGAAGTATTTCCACTCGTGCTCGAGCTGCACCGAGGCGTTGACGTTGGTGACCTCTTTGGTCTTGACGACGGCGTCGACTATCTTCTGGACGTAGGCCTGTTTGTCGTCCTGCGGTAGCGTGCGTGGATCCTTCTGGAACGGGCTGGCCCAGTACCTGCGTGTAGGCCGGGACCGGCGCGAGCTTGACGTCCATCCGCTTGGCGATCGCGCTCGCCTTGGCCACCTCGGTCGCCATGCGCGTGATGCGCCGGATCTCGTCCTCGGTGACGATCGGGCTGCTGGCAAAACCCCAGACGCCGCTGTGGATCACGCGGACGCCGAAGCCCGCCGCGCCGCTCGGCCCCGCGGCGCCACCGCCGCCGAAGCCCCCGAATCCGCCACCGCCGCGTCCGCCCCCACGCCCGCCGCGCCCGCCGCCCCGTCCGCCGAAACCGCCGCCGACGTCGTCGAAGTCGCGGTTACCGCCCGTGGCGTTGACGCCGCTGTTCGTGTTGCGCGTGAATCGGATGTCCGCGTAGGTGCAGCCCTGGGTCTTCGCTTCGAGCAGCGCGATATCCGAGAGCCCCTTGAACTTTGACTCGAGGACTTTGCCCTGAGGTGTCTGCGCGATGAGGTCGCCGACGAGGTCGCTGGCCGCTACGGCCATACCGGACAGGGCAACGGTCTTGACGAAGTCTCTGCGTTTCATTTCTTGTCCTCGCGGGGCGGCTGGTTCGGGACGGCGTTGCACAATCCATTCATTCGAGCAGACGGGCGAATCGTTACGCTAGGAGCACCGTAGTTACGCTAGCAGCACCGTAGTTACGCTAGCAGCACCGTAGTTACGCTAGGAGCACCGTAGTTACGCTATGAACACCGTAGTTACGCTACGAACACCGTAGCTTCCGCCTTTAGGCGGAAGTCTCTGTCGCTACACCGCGGGCGAAATCGACGTCATGAAAAAATCTTCGATCCGGACCGGCGGCACGAGTGCCGTGCCCTGACCGTCGTACGATTCGCCCGTGTGCATCGGGACGGGCTTCCCCACGGCCGTAATGTTGTTGTAGCCGACGAGCGGCGACATGTTCCAGCGGAAGTTCTGGACCGGGCCGGCAATCTCGCCGTTCTCGATCAGGAACAGCCCGTCGCGCGTCATGCCCGTGTTGAGCAGTGTCTGCGGGTCGACGGCGCGGATGTACCAGAAAAACGTGACCAGCAGGCCGCGCTTGGTGGTCTTGATCATCTGCTCGACGGTCGTCTCCGAGCCTTCCATCACCAGGCTCTGATTGATGCCGGCCGTCGTCGGGTCCTTCTTCTGCCGCTTGGCCCACAGACGATCGTAGGAGAGTGTCTTGAGCACGCCTTTCTCGATCCAGGTCACCGGCCGCGCGGCCATGCCGTCGGTGCCGATGGGCGTCTGTCTCAGGATCGGGTTGCCGATGTCGGTCTTCAGCGTGAACGCGTCACTGAACAACTTCTCGCCGACCTTCGTCGTTCCGGGCTGCTTTCCGCTGAAGTAGTTGCCGACGGTGCCCTCTGCGGTGCGCGCGTTGAAGAGGCCGGTCATCAGCGAGAGGAACCTGGCGTTGGCGCGCGGCTCGAGAATGGTGGTGTAGCGACCGGGCTCGATCGCCCGCGGCTTCTGGCTCTTCAAGGCTTTGTCGGACGCGACCTCGGTCAGCTCGCTCGCGTTGATCACGCTGACGTCCTTGATGCCCGTCAAGCCCGCCCAGCCGGAGCCGCCGCCGTCCTTCGTGCGGCACGTGAGGATGAAGCTCGCCTCTGCGTACTGGTAGTACGCAAAGAGCCCCTTCGAGTTCGCGCTGCACGTCGTCTGGTGAGTCTTGGGGATGTAGCCGGAACCGACGACACCCTTTTTCTGGCAGATGTCGAGGCTCTGCTTGACCATGCGCGCACGCTCGGCCGGGCCGAAGTTGACGGCGCTCGGAAGCGCCGCGTCGACCTGCACGTAGTCCTGCGGACCCTCGATGAGGGGCAGCGCCTCGGGATTCTCCCGAGCTTCCGCTGCCCGCTTCTGCGCATCCTCGACCGCCGTCTTGAGCGACGCGTCGTCGAAGTCGCGCGTCGACGCCGTCGCGGAGCGCGTGCCGACGTACACCGTGACGCTCAGGTTGCGGTCGTACTGCACCATGTTTGCCGTGATGTTGGAGTTCGCAAACCGCGTGGCCGACCGCTCACCGCCGCTGAAATCCACTTCGACGGCGTCAGCCTTCGCCATGTTGATCACCTTGTCGGTGATCGCTTTGACTTCTTCGCGTGAGTACATAGGTGGGGAAAGACTAGCACAGGCAGTTAACCCCTCGGGTGGCTTCCGCCTTCAGGCGGAAGATCACGTCGTCGGGTAAGCGCAGAGTTCGACTCCGGGGTCAGCGATCTTCCGCCTGAAGGCGGAAGCCACCTGATGTAGGTAGCTTAGCTGCCAGAGCTAGTTCCCGTTCGTCCGGCAGGCGCAACCTGCGCCGCCGGCGCCGCAACCGCCGAACGACGGTTGGCTCGCGCTCCCGCGGGACGGCTCGCTGACGCCGACCATTCCAGGCGCCGACAGCAGCTTGCCTAGGTTGGCACCCTGGCAGCCGGGGCAGGACGGCTTGCGCTCCCCGGTCACGAAGGTCTCGAACTCCCGCCCGCAGTCCTGACAGAGGTATTCGAAGATGGGCATGGAGTGATTCTAACTCGCTGTCACGCGGCTCGTTGCTGACGGCTGGCAGATTCAGGGATCGGGGATCAGGAAGAGCTTTCAGATTCTGGCCACTTCGCGATCGTCGTGGTCTTCGCGTTCTTCGTGATGATGTCGTGCCGGACGTCTATGTTTTAGCTACAGCGACCGCGGCGGGTCGCAGCACGTCGTCGCCAATCCGATAGCCCTGCCGGATGATGCCGACGACCATGCCGTCTTGATCGGGCGAGGCGGCGGGGACAGTGCTGACTGCTTCGTGGACCGCGGGGTCGAACCGCCCGTCGCCCGACTCGATCGGCTTCACACCGAGGCCCTCGAGCTTGCTCAGGAACTGGCGCCGGACCATCTCGACGCCTTGCAGGAGCGCTTCGGCAGACGGCGATCGCTTCGCCGCGTCCAGCGCGCGCTCCAGATTGTCGACGACCTCGAGGAGTTCGGACAGGATCTCCCGCCGCGTCCGCTCGATGTCTTTCGTGATCTCCCGTCGCAGACGAAGCCGCATCTCCTCGAACTCTGACGATGCCTGGCGGTACTTCGTCAGGTATTCCTGGATCTGCTTGTCCTTCTCGGCGACCTTCTGCTCGAGCTCCTCGACGTAGGTTGGCTTGAGCGATGTCGGCGCTCCCTCCGAAGAAGTACCCGAGGCGTCAGTGTTGGCCCACCAGCGGCGATCGACGACCTTGACGGGGATGTCGTGCTCTCTGTCTTTGTCTGACATTTTTCAGTTTGTCGTGGGGCCACCACCCCCACGACCTGCCAGCGCTCGCTCTCGCTCGCGCCGGTGGCTTGCCACTCTCGGCTGCTTTGAGTGGCATCCTGCTATGCCGTAACCGTGGCCTTCGGTGGCGCAGACGCTTCGAAGGTGAAGTCCAGCTTGCCGTCCTTCATGACGATCGTCACCGTGCCGCCGCCTTCGAGCCGGCCGAAGAGGATTTCGTCGGTCAGCGGATCGCGGACCTCGGTCTGAATCACCCGCGCGAGGGGGCGGGCGCCGTAGACCGGATCGAATCCCTTTTCGGCGAGCCATACTCGCGCCTCGGGCTCGAGGTTGATCGCCACGCGCCGCTCGGCGAGCTGCGCTTCGAGCTGCAGGATGAACTTCTCGACGATCGTTTCCATCACCCCTGGCGTCAGCGGCCCGAACGACACGATCGCGTCGAGGCGGTTGCGGAACTCCGGACTGAAGACCTTCTCGATCGCCTGCTTCGAGCGCTGCTGCGACGCCTTCTGCCGCACGTCCTGGACGTGGACCGAGGTGCCGGACTCGGCGAATCCGATGCTGCCGACGCTCATTTCGCGAGAGCCGGCGTTCGACGTCATGATGAGGACGACCTGGCGGAAGTCGGCCTTGCGGCCGTTGTTGTCGGTCAGCGTCGCGTGGTCCATGACCTGCAGCAGGATGTTGAAGATGTCCGCGTGCGCCTTCTCGATCTCGTCGAGGAGGACTACCGCATACGGATGCTGCCGGACGGCGTCGACCAGGAGCCCGCCCTGCTCGAAGCCGACGTAGCCGGGCGGCGCGCCGATGAGCCGCGCGACGGCGTGCTTCTCCATGTACTCGCTCATGTCGAAGCGCAGGAACTCGTTGCCGAGATGCAGCGCGAGCTGCTTGGCCAGCTCTGTTTTGCCGACGCCGGTCGGGCCGGTGAAGAGGAAGCATCCAGCGGGACGATCGGGCTGTCCGAGCCCGGCGCGGGCGCGTTTAATGGCTCGCGCGACAGTTCCGACGGCTTCTTCCTGTCCAAAGACCACGCGGCCGAGCGACTCTTCGAGCGATCGCAAGCGATCCCGGTCGGAAGAGGACGCCTGCTTGGCCGGAATTCGTGCCATCCGCGCGACGACTTCCTCGATGTTCACGGCGGTGATTTCAACGGGCTCGGCGGTACCGCCAGCCTCGGGGCTCATCGCATCCGGAAGCCCGCTCTTCTCAGCGCTCGCGCGGTCCCACTCCCGCTCGAGCTCGCTCACCGGCACGCCCACGCTCTCCGAGCTTCGGCGAGCTTTCGTCGTGGACTCCTTCGCGGCTCGTTGCCGCGAGCGCTTCATCCGGATCTTCGCCCCGGCCTCGTCGAGTACGTCGATCGCGCTATCCGGCAGCTTGTAGTCGCGCAAGTGGCGGGCGGCGAGCTTTGCCGCCGCTTCGATCGCCTCTTCCGCGTAGCGGACGCGATGGTGCCCCTCGTAGCGCGTGCGCAGCCCCTGCAGGATCTTGACGGTCTCTTGAATCGACGGCTCGTCGATGACGATCTTCTGCAGCCGCCGCGCGAGAGCGCGGTCCTTCTCGATGTGCTTGAAGTCTTCGTGCGTCGTCGAGCCGACCAGGCGCAGCTGACCGGTCGTCAGGATCGGCTTGATCAGCGTCGCGAGATCCATCGTCCCGCCGGTCGTGGCGCCGGCGCCGACGGTGGAGTGAATCTCGTCGATGAAAAGGATCGGCATCGGGCGCTTGGAGAGCGCATGGATGACGGCCTTGAAGCGCTCCTCGAAGTCGCCGCGGAATCGTGTGCCCGCCAGGAGTGCACCGGTGTCGAGCGCGAAGACCTCGGCGCCCTCGAGCAGATCGGGGACGTCTTCGTCGAGCAGCCGCGTGGCAAGGCCTTCGGCGAGCGCGGTTTTGCCAACGCCCGCGTCGCCGACGAACACCGGATTGTTCTTGCGCCGCCGGCAGAGGATTTCCATCGTGCGCTGGAGCTCGTCGGTCCGGCCGATGAGCGGATCGAGCTCGCCGGCCCGGGCGCGAGCCGTCAGGTCGGTGGCGTAGGCGGCGAGCGGATCGCGCGCTGTCGCGCTGCCGCGGTCTCCTCCGCCGGACTCGGCGTCAGCCGACGACTCGCCCGTGTCAGGCCCGCCCGACGGGGTCGGCGGTAGCTTGGTCTTGCCGTGGGTGATGTATTCGAGGACGTCGAGCCGTGTGATGCCCTGCCCGGCGAGGAGCTGCGCCGCATGCGACCGGTTCTGCTGCAGCGTCGCCGCGATGACGTCGCCTGATTGCACTTCCTGACGTCCCGCGCTCTGCACGTGGAGCACCGCCGTCTGCAGTACGCGCCGGAACGCGAGCGTCTGTTCGGGCTCTTTTTGCTGCCCACGCGCGAACTGCTCGACTGAGTCCTGAAGGTACTTGTCGAGATCGCGCCGGAGCTGCGGCATGTCGGCACCGCAGGCGGTGAGAATCCGCTCGCCGTCCGGGTCGTGCGCCAGGGCGTACAGGAGATGCTCGAGCGTCAGGTGTGTGTGACGCCGCGCAGTCGCCTCGCGGTAGGCGACGGTCAGGACGATTTCCAGTGCGGGACTAAACATTTTTAGTTTGTCGTGGGGCCCGGGCCTTCGCGTCAGCTTCGGCCACGCTCGCCGGAGCCTTCGGCGGAGGCGGCCACCCCCACGACCTGTCGTCGCTTCGCTCTCGCTCGCGACGGTACTTCCGGCGTCGGGGTGCTTTCAGTTACGACTCTGACGTTTGGGCTACACAGTACCGACTACCCAACACCTACTCAGGTTCCATCGATTCGTGTTGCCCGCGTCGTCCGTGGCTTTATTCAGGTTCCATGGCTGCGAGCAGCGGGAACCCGCTTTCACGTGCGAGATCGATG
Source organism: uncultured Acidobacteriota bacterium (assembly GCA_963839705.1). GTDB lineage: Bacteria > Acidobacteriota > Vicinamibacteria > Vicinamibacterales > 2-12-FULL-66-21 > DATBJJ01. The sequence goes on along the minus strand of CAWIWL010000012.1, from coordinate 439,631 downwards.
ACCGTCGCGACCTTCGTCTCGGCCACTTCGTGCGGATACACGCCGCAGAGGCCTTTGCCCTGGATATGGACAGCCATCATGATCCGGTACGCCTCGGCCGGCTGCTTGTGGAACACGTTTTCGAGGATCTCGACCACGAACTCCATCGTGGTGTAGTCGTCGTTCAGCAGGAGCACCTTGAAGAGCTCCGGCTTTTTCGTCTCTTGTCGCGTTCGCTCGAGAAGCTGGCCGTCAGTCTGGCGTTCATTGTCGCCCATGCCTATCCCCATGATCTTAACAGGGTTACCATAGAATCCGCATTCTGCGACTGCACATATATGGGCGTTCTTGCAGGCGGCATGGACTACATCGATCTGAATTTTCTGGGACGCCCGGGCATCATCGCCACCGCGGTGCTGACGAGCTCCGCCGGTGTGGCGCTCGTCGACCCCGGTCCCTCGAGCACGCTTGACGTGCTCGTCAAATCACTCGGCGCGCAGGGGATAACGGTTCGCGACGTGCGGCAGATTCTGCTGACGCACGTCCACCTCGACCATGCGGGCGCGACGGGGTCACTCCTGACGGCGAATCCCGAGATCGAAGTGTTCGTTCACCAGCGTGGCGCGCGGCACTTGATCGATCCGTCGAAGCTGGTGGCCAGCGCCACGCGTCTCTACGGCCAGGACATGGACCGTTTGTGGGGCGCCGTCTCGCCCGTGCCGGCGGCGTCCGTGAAAGCGCTGGATGGAGGTGAGCGTCTGTCGGCCGGCGGCCGGGATCTTGAGGTGGCGCAGACGCCCGGGCACGCTCTCCACCATGTCAGCTTCTTCGATCGATCGAGCGGCGTCGCGTTTGTCGGCGACACAGCCGGCATTAGGAGAGGCAACGGCTCGTACATCATGCCTCCGACTCCGCCTCCAGATATCGACCTCGAGGCCTGGCGGGTCAGCGCGGATCGCATTCTGTCGTGGGAACCGGACACGCTCTTTCTCACGCACTTCGGCCCATTCCGCGGCGCCCGGACGCACTTCCAGGAGCTGTTCGAGCGCCTGGATGCCTGGAGCGTGCTTGTCCGGCGGCTTGTGACGGATCCGTCGATCGACGAGGCGGAACGCGAGCGCCGGTTCGTGGAGGAGAGCCGGCAAGACATTCGAAGGACCGTGGGTGAAGGAGAAGCTGAACAGTATGCACGCGCTGGACGCCTGGACTACTCCTGGCAGGGGCTCGCCAGGTACTGGCGGTCCAAGCTCGTGTGAGGCCGTATACTCGTTCCTACAGCCTTGAGCGCAATCAGGCGATTCGTCTTTGGCCAGAATCCACGCCGCACGGCCGTGCGGGTGCTCGTGCTGGCTGCCATCAGTTTCATCACCTTCAGGTGGGTGCTGATCCCGATTCGGACGGATGGCACCAGCATGCTGCCGACCTATGCCTCCGGCAGGCTGCATTTCGTCAATCGGCTGGCCTACGGGGCAAGCGGGCCCGCGCGCGGCGACGTGGTCGCGATTCAGATGGCGGGGCCGCACGTGGTCCAGATCAAGAGAATTGTCGGACTTCCCGGCGAAAGGGTGTCGATCGCGGGTGGATCCGTGCAGATCAACGGCACCGCGCTCTCCGAGCCCTATGTCCGCCACCGGCGGTCCTGGGACTTCGATGAGGTGACGCTCGGGGGGGTCGAGTACTTCGCGATAGGCGACAATCGCGACACTTCCGACTACGGTCGTGCGGTCGCGGACAAGATCCTCGGCAAGGTCGTGTTCTGATGCAGCGCATCGCCGCTATCGTCCTCGCGGTGGTAGGTGTCGCAGGTGGCGCGTGGTTCTTGGTCAGTCCGGCCGACGATGGAGCGGCGGTGCGAGCGCGGCTGCAGGCGCTTGCGGACATGGTCAATAGGAGCACGGTCGACGGCGCGGGCCCGGAGGCGCGCGGCGTCCAGCTCGGCGCGTTTTTTGCGGAAGACGTCGACGTCGATCTTGGCAAGTGGGCAGCGCCGATTCACGGACGAGAGACATTGATCGGCATGGCGGATCGCCTCCAGCCGCGCATCTCGGCGTTCGTGGTGAAGTTCGAGGACGTTGGCGTCGCGATGGGACCAGGTCGAGACACCGCCGACGTCCACCTGACCGCGGAGTTCATCCGGCGCAGCATCACGACCGGCGAGCAGACGCTCGACGCGCGCGAGTTCACGATCGGCATGCGCCGGATCGGGGGCGAATGGCAGATCGCCAGGGTCGCGGCCGTGGACACGCTGGAAAAGTAGCGACGAGCCACAAACACACCCCCACACAAACCCGCACACAAACCCCCACAGAAACAATGAGGAGACAGACCGGATGGCGTTGAAGGTCGGAGACGAGGCCCCCGATTTCGAGCTGCGGAGCCACCGCGGTGGTACGGTGAAACTGTCCGACTTCCGCGGCAAGCGCCGGGTCGTTGTGGCGTTTCATCCGCTGGCGTTCACGCCGGTGTGCGCGGCCCAGATGTGCGGCTACGAAGCGGACCTGAGCCGGTTCGAGGCGGCCAATGCCGCCGTGCTCGGGATCAGCGTCGACGCCCAGCCCGCCAAGTCAGCCTGGGCCCAGTCGCTCGGCCCGATCTCGTTCGATTTGTTGAGCGACTTTCACCCCCACGGTGACGTCGCGCAGAAGTACGGCGTCTACCGCGCGAAGGACGGCATCTCCGAGCGCGCCCTCTTCATCGTCGACAAGGCCGGCAAGATCGCCTGGGCGAAGGTCTACGACATCCCCCAGCAGCCCGACAACGCCGAGCTCTTTGCTGCGCTGAGCTAAAAGCGGGGACACTCAACCGGGACAGTCAAAGGGGACAGTCACGGGGGACAGTCAAGCCGACCCGGACCGAGACACAGGTATGCCGCACCAGTCAGTTACTGTGTACTTTGGGTCCGGTCTACCCGAATTCAAGGCTCTCCCGGTGGGATGCAGTCCGCTGTGTTACGCAGCAGAGTAACTTACGGACGGCGGGGACACTCAACCTTGACTGTCCCGGTTGAGTGTCCCCGCCTCTACAGCTGCCGCAGTGCGGTGACGACCGGCAGGCGGGCGGCGCGGATCGCCGGGAACAGACCGCCGATCAGGCCCATGATGAGCGCGAAGAACATCCCTCGCGCCAGCAGCGACGGCGACACCTTGAAGGCGAACGCCACCTGGCTGAAGGACTGAAAGTTCATCGTCGCGGTCTGATAGCCGTCGAAGGCCGCCCACGCCAGCAATCCGCCGATCAACCCGCCGACGAGACTGAGGATGACGGCCTCGACCATGACCGACACGACGACCGGACTGCTGCCGAACCCGAGGGCGCGGAGCGTCGCGATCTCGCGCGTGCGGTTAGCCACGGCCGAGTACATCGTGTTGATGGCGCCAAAGATCGCGCCGAGGCCCATGAGCCCCGCGATGCCGAAACCGATGGTTCGGATGATTGTCTGCATCACTTGCGACTGCTGAGCGTAATAGTCCGGCTCGCGAATCACGGTGACCTGCAATCGCGGGTTCGTGGTCAGCGCATCCTTGAACGTCTGGAAACTATCCACAGACTCGAGGCGCGCGATAACCGACTGGTACGAGTTGCCTCGGCGGTACGCCGGCTGCAACACCTTCGCGTCGCACCATATCTCTGATTCGGCGACGCTTCCGCCCGCGTCGAAGATGCCAACGACCTGCCACGACGACTCGCCCCACCGCACCGACGTGCCGATCGACAATCCCTGGAACTGCCGTGACGCGGAACGGCCGACGACGATTTCGTTCGTTCCTGGTGTGAACATCCGCCCTTCGACGATCTTCAGCTGCGGCCGTACTTTCAATGCGATCGGTGTCAAGCCTCGAAGCGGCACGTTCGCGTCGGTGCCCGACCGCTTGAGCGGATGTCCGACGATGACGAAGAGCTCGGGGGAGGCGTGTGGGCCTTCGGGACCTTTTTCGATCGCCGGGGCTTCCGAGATGAGACGTGCTTCCTCGCCGCTGAAGCCGCTCGTCATCTCAGTGTCACTGCCTTGGTGCAGCACGATCACCGTCTGAGGATCGCCGGTTCCTTTCATGGCGGCCTGGAAGCCGTCGGCAATCGAGAGCACGGCTGTGAAGACGATGACCACGCCGCCGATACCGATGATCGCGACGATGGAAGACCCGAGCCGCTGAGGGATCGATCGGAGGGTCACGCCAGTGACCGCGAGAATCTGATACAACCAGTTCATATGAACGTCCTGTCAAAGAGGCCAGGCCTCTCGGATTAGATTCGTCGGAGCGCGTCTACGATCTTCAACCGGCTCGCCTGGAACGCCGGCAGCATGCCGGTGCCGACTCCGAGAGCGAGCACGAGGAGACTCCCGAGGATCAGATCGCGCGGCGGCAAGTGGTAGATGGGCAGCATCCCGCCCGTCGGATCGCCTCCGAAGGTGATGATCGCCCACGCGATGAGCAGCCCAAGCCCTCCCCCCAGAAACGCGATGGTGCAGGATTCGAGCAGCACCAGCGAGAGGATCCGGCCGTCACCGAAGCCGAGCGTTTTGAGCACGCCCAGCTCGTTGATACGCTCGCGAACGGATTGCGCCATGGCATTGCCCGCGACGAAGAGGATGAAGAACATGACGACGCCCGTGATGGCGATCATGATGCCGCCGATGTCGCCAACCTGTTTGCCCCAATCGGAGATGAACGCCTTTTCCGTCGCCGTCTTGGTTTCGGTCGGCGAGTTGGCGAACATGGCATCGATCTTCTTGGCGAGCTGATCCGAGGTCGCTGGATCGGCGACCCGGAACACGTACCACCCGATCTGATCGGCCAGCGCGGGTATCTTTCGCATCCCCTCGTTGAGATATTCGAAGTGGAAGAAGAACTGCGTCTTGTCGACGCCCCGCTTCGCCGAGTCGTAGATGCCGTCGATGGTGAACTCCCAGGCCCCTTCGTGCATGCGCTGATAAATCGGGGCGAGCAGGGGGACTCGGTCGCCGACCTTCCATCCGTACCTCTTGGCGAGATCCGCGCCGATCACCGCACCGGTGCGGTCGGCGAGCCACGCCTTCTTCTGATCCGCCGGTACCTCGAACTCGGGATACATCTGCAGCCAGCTCTCCGGATCGACGGCCATGCTCTGGACGAAGTTGGTCGGTTCCTGGTAGTAGCCACCGAACCAGTTCGCGTGGGTCACCAGCGTCACGCCCTCCGTGGCCCGGATCCGGTCTTCATAGCTTCGCGGCAGGGACTGAATGATCGAGACCTTGTGGATCATCATCAGGCGATCGGCGCCCGCGACGTCCACGCCCATCGCGAAGGCGGCTCGGATCGCCATCAGCTCGCCGAACAGCACGAACGCCACGACGATGCTCATGAGCGTCATGAACGTGCGGATCTTCCGGCGCATCAGGTTGCGCCATACGAGGTGGAGGAACTTCATGCGTTCACCGTTTCCTCGACGAGGAGGCCTTTCTCGAGGTGGAGCGTGCGCCGGGCGCGATCCGCGGCGTGCGGGTCGTGGGTGACCATCACGATCGTCTTGTTGTGGTCGCGGTTGAGCGTTTGCAGCAGGTTGAGGATCTCGTCGCCTGACTTGCGATCGAGGTCGCCCGTCGGCTCGTCGCACAGCAGCAGCGTCGGGTCGGTGACAATGGCACGGGCGATGCCGACGCGCTGCTCCTGGCCGCCGGAGAGCTGTCGCGGGTAGTGATTCGCCCGATCACCGAGGCCGACGACAGACAGTGCCGTCTGCACACGCTTCTTGCGATCGGCCGCGCTCAGCTTGGTCAGCAGCAGCGGCAGCTCGACGTTGCGGGCGGCGGTCAACACCGGCAGCAGGTTGTACATCTGGAAGACGAACCCGATGTGCCGCGCTCTCCAGGACGAGAGCCTTCCGCCCGACAGCGTGTCGATACGATCGCCCCCCACGTCAATCGACCCTTTGGTCGGCGTATCCAGCCCGCCGATCAGGTTGAGCAGCGTCGTCTTGCCGGAGCCGGACGGGCCCATCAGGGCTAGAAAGTCACCCGACGGTATGTCGAGGGTCACCCCCTGGAGCACGTCGATCTGCTCGCTGCCCCGATAGTAGACCTTGTGCAAGTCGCGGACCTTGACCAGCGTTTCCATTCGAACTCCTAATCTTATCCGAGGGGCTTCGCCCCTCGGTCTCCCAGACTGGTTTCCGCCTCCGCCAAGGCTACGGCGAGACCCGCCGTAACGCCGCCGGCGCGAAGGCGGGCGCTCGCGGGGGCCCCACGCCCCGCGCCGCTCGCCAGGCTTCCGCCTCCGCTACAGCTACGGCGAGACCTCGCCGAAGCGCCTCCGGCGCGAAGGCGGGCACTCGCTGCCGCTCGTTCGCTCTGCTCGTGAGAAAGCTTCTACCGTTCCCTCACGCGCGCGCCGTCGGTGAGCGTGTTGACGCCCTCGACGACGACCCGCTCGCCGGCGTTCACGCCGGAGACGACCTCGATCTGTTCACCGTCGGTTGCGCCGACGGTGACCGCGCGGCGCTCGGCGCGGTCCTCGTGGACCACGAACACGATCGCCTGGCCGCCGTCCGTGCGCACCGCGCCCTTGGGCACGAGCAGTCGCGGCTTGACCGGCGCATCGGCAGCAGACACAGGCTGCCGCTCGTTGAAGAACGACACCTTCACCCCCATGTCGGGCAGAATCCTCGCATCGAGCTCCTCGAACCCGATTCGCACTCGAACGGTCGCCTTCTGCCGATCGGCCGTGGGGACGGTCGTGATCACGTGCGCCGGAACCCGCCAGTCCGGATACGCATCGAGGATCGCCTCGACCGGCTGATTCGGCTTCACGCGATTGATGTAGCTCTCGCTGACGTCGACTTCGATCTCGAGCGACGACATGTCGACGATCGTGCAGATACCCGTGCGGGTGAAGCCGCCGCCGGCCGAAACCGGCGAGATCATCTCGCCGGGCTGCGCGTCCTTCGAGATGGCGACGCCGTCAAAGGGCGCCCGCACCACCATGTCGGAGAGGTCGACCGCGAGCGCCGCGACCTGCGATTGCGCGACCTCGACCTGCTGCCGCGCGAGCGCGATCCGCGCCTTGAGCGACTCGACCTGCGACTGCGCCGTATCGACTTCCGCCCGCCCGACGACCTTCTCCTGGACCAACTGGTTGAGACGGTTGTATTGGCGCTCGGCCTCACGGAGCCGCGCTTCGTCCTCAGCCGCCGCGCCGCGCGCCGTACTCAGCTGAGCCTGGGCGACGGCCAGCGCCGCACGGACTTGCGAGTCGTCCAGCCGGGCGAGGATCTGGCCCTTCTTGACCGCCTTGCCTTCCTCGACGAACACGTCGAGGACTTTGCCCGTCACCTTCGACGAGACAGTGGCCCGGCGGCGGGCCGTGACGTATCCCGACGCGTTCAACACCGCTCCCGGAGACGCTCCGGCGTTGCTGGCGGCAGTGACCGTACCGATCTTGACGGTGGCGGCCTGACCGCGCTGCGTCCAGAACCACCCGCCGGCCGCAACCGCGGCGAGCACAACCGCAGTCCCGAGCACCAGCCCACCTCGCCGGCCTCCAGCCCGGGCATCCTGGTCGATCTTGAGAGAAGCCAGTTCGTCTTTTAGGGTTGCCACGAAACGCTCGGGAAAAGGTGGAAAGTGGTGAAGGCTATCACAGTCTCAGGCCAGGCGAAAATAATGCGAACCACCGCCGTTGAGTATAGCTATTTCTACGACGGGAACCCGAGAGTGGGTCAGAACAAAGCGGTGAGTGGCGGGGAACGGGCGGTGAACGGGTCAGGCCTAAAGCTCCGGGCTTTAGGCTCTAGGCTCTGGCAAACCTTGACCACACACCCGACGATCTTCCCAAAGCCCAAAGCCTAAAGCCTAAAGCCCAAAGCCCAAAGCCAAGAGCCAGAGCCGCGCGTCAGCGCAACGACCCCACCATCCAGCCGCGCGACAGGTAATCGGACATCGTGATGCCGAAGAGGATCAGCAGCCAGACAAAGCCCGAGGCGGCGACGACCCAGGTCAGGCGCGAGCTCCAGCGCACGCCCATGAAGATCAGGATGACCAGCGATGTCTTCACCAGCGCGATCGCGAGCATCACGACGTTGTTGAAGAACCCGAAGTCAACGAGCGCGGCGGCATACGTCAGCCCGGTGCCGACGATCAGCGCGAGAAAGACCAGGACGTAGCTTCGTGTCGATGCAATATGACCAGACATGACTGCCTCAGTGACCCGCGCTGTAGTGTGCCCCAATGAGGTAGAGCAGCGGGAACAGGAAAATCCAGACGATGTCGACGAAGTGCCAGTAAAGGCCCGAGACTTCGACGGGGGTGTAGTAGTCGCCGTCGAACTTGCCTCGCCACGCCATGGTCGCGATGACGGCCATGATCCCGAGCCCGATGATCATGTGCACGGCGTGCAGCCCGGTCATGACGAAATACAGTGAATAGAAGATCTCGGCCCCGGCCGGATACTGCCCCGTCCACTGGAAATGTGGCCCAGGAACCAGGTGGTGCGTGAACTTGTCGGTGTACTCGATCACCTTCACGCCGAGAAACACCGTGCCGAAGATCATCGTGGCGACCAGCCACATGACCTGCGTCTTCGGCTTCGCGCTCGTCTGCGCCGAGCGGACGGCCATCGCCATCGTGAGCGAGCTGACGATCAGGACGACGGTGTTCACGCCGCCCCAGACCTTGTTGAGGTGCGCGCTGGCTTCCTGGAACGCGCTCGGGTTCGCCCAGCGGTACATCAGGTAGGCCATGAACAGGCCGCCGAAGAACATGATTTCGGTGACGAGGAAGACCCACATGCCGAGGGTCGAGGCCTCGAGCTGCTGGTCCATGTCGTCGAAGTGGTGCTGGAGTTTCGGATGATGCGGGTGCGGCGCGTGCTCCTTGCGCGCCAGCCCCTTGTTGACCGGCGGATTGTGAATCGGCCCCGGAAAGTGCTCCGAGTGCGAAATCCCGTTAGACAATGCCGACCTCCCTGCTGGGCTCGTACTGGTGCGTGCGTTCCGTAATGATCGGCGTCACCGGGAAATTCGCCGTCGGCGGCGGTGAGGGCACCTCCCACTCGAGTCCCTTGGCTCCCCACGGATCGGCGGCGGCCTTCTCCCCCGCGAACATCGAGTAGGTCAGGTAGACGAGCGGCAGCACATAGCCCGCCGCAAGCAGCGACGCGCCGGCCGACGACATGACGTTCCACACCTGCAGCTCGGGCGGGTACTCGTGGTAGCGGCGCGGCATGCCAAGGTAGCCGGCGACGAACTGCGGGAAGAAGGTCAAGTTGAACCCGAGGAACACCATGACCGCGCCCACCTTGGCCCACCCTTCGGCGTAGAGCCTGCCGGTGATCTTCGGCCACCAGTAGTGCAGTCCGCCGAGGTACCCCATGATCGCGCCGCCCACCATGATGTAGTGGAAGTGCGCGACGACGAAGTAGGTGTCGTGCATGTGGATGTCGAGGCCCATCGCCGCGAGGAACAGCCCCGTCAGACCGCCGATCGTGAAGAGGCCGATGAAGCCGATCGCGTAGAGCATCGGCGACTCCAGCGAAACCGACCCCTTGTAGATCGTCGCCGTCCAGTTGAAGGTCTTGATCGCCGACGGGATCGCGACCAGGAAGCTGATGAACGAGAAGATCAGCCCCGCGTACACCGACTGCCCGGCGATGAAGAGGTGGTGGCCCCAGACGAGGAACCCGATGACCGCAATGGCCAGCGACGAGAAGGCGATGAACGAGTAGCCGAAGATGTTCTTGCGCGAGAACGCCTGCACGATCTCGCTGATGACGCCCATCGCCGGCAGGATCATGATGTAGACCGCCGGGTGCGAGTAGAACCAGAACAGGTGCTGGAAGAGCACCGGATCCCCGCCGAGCGACGGGTCGAAGATCCCCATGTGCAGCACGCGTTCCGCGGCCACCAGCAGCACCGTGATCGCGACGACCGGCGTGCCGAGGATCATGATCAGGCTCGTCGCGTAGTGCGCCCAGACGAAGAGCGGCAGCCGGAACCAGGTCAGCCCCGGCGCCCGCATCCGGTGGATCGTGACGATGAAGTTGAGGCCGGTCAGGATCGACGAGAAGCCGGTGATGAAGACGCCGAGCGCCGCGGTAATGACGTGCGAGTTCGCCGCCGCCGTGCTGTACGGCGTGTAGAACGTCCACCCGGTGTCGACCCCGCCGCTGAGCGCCGCGGTCATCGTGAACAGGCCGCCGAGGATGTAGATGTACCAGCTGAGCAGGTTGATGCGCGGGAACGCCAGGTCCTTCGCGCCGATCATGATCGGGATGAGGAAGTTGCCCAGCACCGCGGGAATCGACGGAATCAGGAAGAAGAAGACCATCACCACGCCGTGCATGGTGAACATCTTGTTGTAGGTCTCGCCCGACAGCAGGTCGCCAGCCGGCGTCAGCAGCTCCAGACGGATGAACATCGCGAAGAATCCGCCGATCGCGAAGAAGGCGGTAATCGACACGAGGTAGAGGAGCGCGATGCGCTTGTGGTCTTTCGTCAACAGCCAGGACGTGATGCCGTGGCCGTCGTTGAGGTAACTGACGGTGTCCATATGATTCCTGTGCGTCCTACGATCCCGGCGGCGTCGAGCCCGCGGCCGGCGGCCCGAGCGAGCGCAGGTACGCGATGAGCTGCAGGAGCTGCTCCTCGGTCACGAGGCCCTGGAACGTCGGCATGATGGGCTGATAGCCGGCAGCAACCTTTGCCTGCGGGTTCACGATCGACTCGCGCAGAAAGGCTTCGTCGACGACCTGGGTTCCGCCGCCCTGCAGCTCGATCGTTTTTCCGAAGATCCCGGCGAGCACCGGCGCGCGGCCCTGCGGGCCCGCCTGGTGGCACGTGTTGCACGCAAGATCCTGGAAGAGCTTCTCGCCCGCCGCGACCGGCGACGTTGTGGCCGGCCCGCCCGCCAGCCACGCCTGATAGTCGGCCGGTTCCATGGCCGTGATCCAGCCGATCATCCCGGAGTGCTTGGTTCCGCAATACTCAGCGCAGAAGAGGTGGTATCGCCCCGGTTTGGTGGCGGTGAACCACAGCGAGTTGTAACGTCCCGGAATGACGTCCGCCTTCACCCGGAACGCCGGGATGTAGTAGCTGTGAATGACGTCTTCCGAGCCCATCACGAGCTTCACGGGGCGGCCGATGGGCACGTGCAGCTCGTTGATCTCGCGCTGCCCGTCGGCGTGCTGCGCCTTCCACATCCACTGCTTGCCGACGACGAAGATCTCCATCGCCCCGGCCGGTGGCCGGTAGAGATCGAAGAACACCTTCGCGCCCCACGCGAACATCACCATGGCGATGCCCAGCGGGATAAACGTCCACATCAGCTCGAGCGCGAGCGAGCCATGAATCGCCACGCCCACTTCATCGTCGCTCTTGCGGCGAAACTTGACCGCGAAGACGACCACGAGCACCGCAATCAACAGCGAGAAGAACGCCGTGACGGCGACCATGAAGAAGTAGATGGCGTCGACCTGCGGCGCCTGCGCCGACGCTTGCTGCGGAAAGAACGGAAGATTCGTGAACATCGTCAGGTTCGGTGGGGTGATGAATGGACCGGTGCGGCGAGCGCGTGATCCCGGCGCAGGCTGACCGTCAGGAATACCGCGAACGCCAGCACGGTGGCGATGCCGCCAGCACGAACGATCCCGAGGACACTCGCGCCGTACTTGCCGCTCGACGGGTCGTAGTGGTAGCAGAAGAGCAGCACGTCGTCGATGACCGTACCGATGTGTTCGTCCGAGGCCTCGATGATGCCGAGCCGGAGGTCCCGCGGCGAGTACTCGATGCCGTAGTAGTACTTCGCGATGGTGCCCTTCGGCGTCAGGAGCTCTAGCGCGGCGCCATGAGCGAACTGCCCGATCTTCGGGTCGTACTCATACTTGAAGCCGACGGCGTCGGTGAGCCGCGTGATCGATTCCTGCGTTCCCGTCAGGAAGTGCCAGCCACCTGCCGCCTGCGGACGGCCGTAGCGCTCGACGTAGCTCGCCTTCTTCTGCGACGCGAGCCCCGGGCCTTCCTTCGGGTTGAAGCTCACCGCGACGACGTCGAACTCGCGGCCGGCCTCGAAGTTCAAGACCCCGAGCGCCGACACCAGGCCGTTGAGCACCTGGGTGCACAGCATCGGGCACTCGTAGTAGACGAGCGCCAGGACGACGGGTCGCTTGCCGTAGTAGTCCCCGATCTTGACCGGCTGGCCGTTCTCGTCGACAAACGGGATGTCTGACGGCACTTGAGAGCCGATGCGCTGATCGATCGCGATCTTGCTGAGGATGCCGGGCCGCGCCGACGTCGGATCGCCGGGTTCGACCAGTCCGCCGGGATTCTGCCCGTACGCGGCCGTGCTGGCTGCGAGAGCCAGTGCGCAGACCGCGGCGGTCGTAAAGTGTCTGGTCATTACGGCTATTTGTGCGTGTCGTGCCCTGCGGCCGCGGGCTTCGGTGCCGCTGGAGGCGCCGGCTCTGGCGCGGCGGGCGCGAACGGCTTTGTCACGTTTCGACCCGAAGACGACTCGCCCGACGCGGGCCTGCGCGTTCCAAGGCCGTCATCGGTCAGCGGATCCGGGCGCACGGCGAGGCGCTCGAGGGTCAGCTTCTTGGCTTGGTCGATCGGAATGTGCGCGATGCCGGCCTTTTCATCCATCCAGCCATAGCCGTGCAGCTGCGCCTGCTCTTCGGTCCGCACGCCTGTGAGGTTCATCGGCTCGTCGGTCAACAACTTCGGATCTGGCGCCCCGCCGAAAAAGGGCGAGGCCGTTGTCGTCGGCGGCATCGTCGTCGCCGGCATGGCGAGCGGCGAGAGCTTCGGATCCCTTGCCGCGGCCTGCGGCTCGAGGACGTAGAAGAAGAGCAGATACATCAGGACGGCCGTGCCGATGACGGTGCCGAACATGATGACCATCGACCACACCAGCGCGCTGATGTTGATGTCGCTGTGCTCATGCGCAACATCGTCGTTGTGCATTTCCTCCGGCGCATGGTGGCGATGCCCGCCCGCCGAAGCTTTATGCGAAGGCGGGTTAGTGGGCTTCATGCGCGAACGCCTCCTTGAAGTACGGGTCGTTGACCGGCAGCAGCGCCCGGCTGCGCAGATTGCGGGTGAAGAGGAAGAGCCAGATGCCGAGCAGGCCGATCGGCACGGTGATATCCAGCCAGTGAATCGGGAAGCCTGTGCCCGGCCGGAACTCCGGTTCGACGAGCCAGATCAGATCGACCAGGCGCATGCCAATGATGAAGACCGCCACGCGGGACAGCAGCTTGCCGCGCTTTTTGAGGTCCTGCGACAGGAGCAGTACGAACGGGAGTATGAAGTGCCCGACGACCAACGCGATGGCGATGTAGCCCCACGAGCCGGTGGTCCGCTTCACGTACCAGGGAATCTCTTCCGGCAGGTTCCCGGACCAGATGATCAGGAACTGCGAAAAGCTCAGGTACGCCCACAACATGACGAAGGCGAGCATCAGCTTGCCGAGGTCGTGGAAGTGCCGCGGCTTGAGGATTTCGGTCGTTCCGCCCGAGCCCTGGATCATGGCGAGAACGACGATCGTCAACGCGAACGACGTCAGGCCCCAGCCGGCGATCGTCAGCAGGCCGAAGATCGTCGAGAACCACTCCGGATCGAGCGACATGATCCAGTCCACCGACGCGAACGTCACCGTGAGGACCAGGAACAGGAGGCCGGGCCCGCTGACGGTCCGGAACCTGACGCTGTCAGCGGGAGTCGTCGCCTCTCCGCGGTCCTGCTCCGCCGACCAGCGGTTGAGGAGCACCATGAGCAGCATCCAGAACGCGAAGTAGAAGACCGCGCGAACGATGAAGAACCCCTGATTCAGGTAGCCGGCCTTGGCTTGGATGACGGCGTTGTCCACCGCCTCCGGCCGGGCCCACTCGAAGATGACGGGCAACCGGAGGAGCACGGGGATGAAGAAGAGCGCGACGATCGGGAGCGTGCGCGTCGCGGCTTCGAAGATGCGCCGGCTGACGAGGCCCCACTGGCCGCCCGACAGGTGCTGCAGCATCAAGAGTGCGAGCGACCCGAGAGTCAGGCCGAGGCAGAAGAGGAACCCGATCAGCCACGAATGGACGAACTGGTCGACGTCCATGGCGGCGCCGAACAGGCTCACGACGAGCGCGATGCCGCCGATGATGAGTGCCCGCTGCTGGAACTGGGCCAGCGCCGGAGAGTCGGTGATGACTGCCTGGGTAGACATAATTTTAGTTTGTCGTGGGGCCCCACCCCCACGACCTGCCAGCGCTTCGCTTCGCTCGCGCCGCCAGGTACAGAAGACAGCCTGCGTTCATCTGCACCTTAGTGTTTGGCCGGCGCCGCCGGCTTGCCAATCTTCGCCCGGTCGGCTTCCGGCACGTCGGCCGCTGCGGCATGCTGGCTCAGTTGAAGGGCGCGGATGTAGGCGACGATATTCCAGCGATCGCGCGGCGTGATCTGCGCGCGGTAGTCCGGCATCCGGCCGAAACCGTTGGTCATGACGTCGAAGAAGTAGCCCGCCTCGACTTTCCGAAGCCGATCGCTGTGATACGTCGACGGTTTCGGATAGCCGCGCTGCACGACCATGCCGTTGCCGCTGCCGGTGGCGTCGTGGCACGGCCTGCAAAAGATGTTGTACCGCTCCTGCCCGCGATCGATGACCTCCTGCGTCACCGGGAACGGCAGCTCCGACACGACCATGGCGCCATTTTTTCCGGTGAAGAACGCCGCGTCGGTCTGCAGCGTGCCACGCGCGATCGTGCCCTCTACGAGCGGCCGTGCGCTCGACGTGTTCTCGAAGAACGCGCTGGCGCGGAGCGGCCGGTACTTCGGCTGATCGTGCATGTCCTGCCGGCAGCCTGAGACCGCCGCCAGCAGGCAAAAAACGGCGGCCAGCTTATGCGTCGACTTCATTGATTTCTCGGGCTCCGAGGGTCTTCATGAACTCGAACGTGCGCGTCCGATCGAACTTCGGGTCCGCGGCCTCGATCGCCAGGAAAAACCGGTCCTGGCTCGCGCGGGCGAAGGCCGGCACGTTGAACACCGGGTGGTACGGCATCGGCAGGCCGTTCAGCGCGAGCATCGAGATGACGGCGGCGAACGACGCGATGAGAATCGTCAGCTCGAAGGTCACCGGAATGAACGACGGCCAGCTGTTGAGCGGGCGTCCGCCGACGTTGAGCGGATACGCGATCGTCGACACCCAATAGCACAGTCCAAACCCTGCGAACATGCCGACGATGCCGCCGCAGAGCACGAAGAACGACACCGGCCGATCGTGGACGCCGATTGCCTCCCATGCCGGCTCGATTGGGAACGGCGAATAGGTGTCCAGCTTGCGGTACCCCTCGGCGTAGCTCCGCCGGGCCGCTTCGACGAGCGCATTAGCGTCGTCGAACTCGGCCATGAGCCCGTAGGTCTTGGGAGTCTCCGGCTCGATGTGCATGGCCCTAGTGTCCTTCCGCGCCCTTGATCTTGGCCGCCGGCAGCAGCGTCCGCACCTCGAAGATGGAAATCATCGGCAGCACTCGCACGAACAGGAACATCAGCGTGACGAACAGTCCGATCGTGCCGAAGAACGTCGAGAAGTCCCAGAACGTCGGGTAGTACATCCCCCACGACGAGGGCAGGAAGTCGCGGTGCAGCGACGTGACGATGATCACGAAGCGCTCCAGCCACATGCCGACGCTGACGACAAGCGACATGATGAAGAGCCAGATCGTGTTGGTGCGCAGGCTCTTGATCCACAGCGTCTGCGGGACGATGCCGTTGCAGAAGATCAGCATCCAGTACGACCACGCGTACGGCCCGAACATCCGGTTGTGAATCATGAACTTTTCGTACTCATTCGCGCTGTAGTAGCCGAAGAACACTTCCGTCGCGTAGCCATAGGTGACGATGAGCCCGGTCACCAGCGTCACCTTCGCCATGTTCTCGAGGTGGCGCATCGTGATGAAGTCCTCGAAGCCGAACATCCGGCGCAGCGGGATGGCCAGCGTGAGGACCATCGCGAAGCCGGCGTAGATGGCGCCGGCGACGAAATACGGCGGAAAAATCGTCGTGTGCCAGCCCGGGATGATGCCGACCGCGAAGTCGAAGCTCACGACTGTGTGGACCGAGAGGACGAGCGGAGTCGACATGCCGGCGAGCAACAGATACGCGTTCTCGTAGCGCTGCCAGTGCCGCGCCGAGCCGCGCCAGCCGAGCGCCAGCGAGCCGTAGATGTACCTGGTGACCTTGTTCTTGGCGCGGTCGCGGAACGTCGCGAGATCCGGGATGAGCCCGGTGTACCAGAAGAGCGCCGAGACCGTCCCGTATGTGCTGACTGCGAACACGTCCCAGATGAGCGGGCTGCGGAACTGCGGCCAGATGCTCATGCTGTTGGGGTAGGGGAACAGCCAGTAGGCCGCGAGCCACGGCCGGCCGGTGTGGATGAGCGGGAACATCAGCGCGCAGGCGACCGCAAAGAGCGTCATCGCCTCGGCAAAGCGATTGATCGATGTCCGCCAGTCCTGCTTGAGGAGCAGCAGGATCGCCGAGATGAGCGTGCCGGCGTGGCCGATGCCGATCCACCACACGAAGTTGATGATGTCGAACGCCCACCCGACCGGAACGTTGTTGCCCCAGATGCCGACGCCTTTGAGAAACAAGTAGCCGACCGAGACGAGCAGCATGTTCAGGAACATGAAGGCAATCGCGGTCGTGACCACCCACGAGAACGGCTGGTACTTCGTCAGGACGACCGAGCTGATTTTGCTCGTGATCGACTCGAACGTGTGGCCGGGCTCGATGACCGGCGGCGGCGTTTTATAGGACGAGCGCTGGGCGCGTGTCGAATCCATCAGTGACCCGTCGTTCGCTCGCCCGCGGCGGGTTCGAGCTCTGGATTGGTGTTGCGCAGCGACGCGAGATACGTCGTCCGCGGGCGCGTGTTCAGATCTTCGAGCATTCCGTAGTTGCGCTGCTGCGCCTTCAGCTTGTTCACGCGGCTGTTCGGGTCGTTCATGTTGCCGAACACGATCGCATCGGCCGGGCACACGGCCTCGCATGCGGTGACGATCTCGCCGTCCCGGATCTCCCGGTTGTTGTCCTTCTTGGCCTCGATGCGTGCATGGTTGATGCGCTGCACGCAGTAGGTGCACTTCTCCATGACGCCGCGGCTGCGGACCGAGACGTCCGGGTTCCGGAGCGGGTAGTAGCTCTCAGTATTCCAGTCCGAATAGAGCAGGAAGTTGAAGCGCCGGACCTTGTACGGGCAGTTGTTCGAGCAGTACCGCGTGCCGACGCAGCGGTTGTAGACCATGTCGTTCAGGCCTTCCGAGCTGTGGGTCGTCGCGGCGACCGGGCAGACGACTTCGCACGGCGCGTTCTCGCACTGCTGACAGGGCACCGGCTGGTGGACCGCCTGCACCGACTCCGGCGTGTCGATGTTGCCGGTGAAGTAGTGGTCGACGCGGATCCAGTGCATCTCGCGGTTCCTGCTCACCTGCTCCTTGCCGACCACCGGGATGTTGTTTTCGGCTACGCAGGCGACGACGCAAGCGCCGCACCCGGTGCATGACGTCAGGTCGATTGCCATGCCCCACTTGTTGCCCTTGTACTCGTGGTCCGGGTACAGCGTCAGCGTCTTGGGGAAAGAGTGCGTCATGTGCGAGACGACTTCGGGCTCGTGCGTGTACTCCGCCAGCGTGACGACGCGGGCTGGATGACGGCCCTCCATCGCGTGGTGATCCTGTGTCGTGGCGAGGAGGTAGCGATCGCCTGTTTTGACGATCTCGAGACCGGTGCCAAACCAGGGCGCATCCGACGTGCGCAGCCGGTAAGCGTTGAAGGCCTGCGCTTCCTCGCTCGCGGTGCCGACGCGTCCGGCCATCCGCCGGCCGTAGCCGAGAAACACGGTCACGGACTGATCGGGCTGGCCGGGCACGATGAAAACCGGCATGCGCCCGGTCGCACCGCGGTACTTCAGCTCGATGATGTCGCCGTTATCGAGTGCCTTCTCCTGAGCGAGCTTCGGACTGACCCACGCCGCGGTGTCCCAGGTCAACTTCGTCAGCGGCTTGGGGGCTTCCTGGAGCCAGCCGTTGTTGGCGAACCGGCCGTCCCACACCGTTGGATCGGGCCGGAAGACAAGTTCGAGCCCGGGGCCGGCCGGCGCTGGGGTCAAGGGCGTCGGGGGTGCAGGTGGCGGCATCGCCGCCGGAGTCGGCACCGGAGGAACCGCGCCCGCGGCAGCCGGCGCTGGTGCCGGAGGGGTTGCAAGCGGCTTGAACGGCGTCGCCTGGCCTCCGGTCGTCGTCTCCGTGCCTCGGATGAAACCGTCGTGCACGGCCTGTTTCCAGAACGCGTCGGCGTTTCCGAACGTTTCGCCATTGGCGTCTCGGACGGTCCATCCGGTCGAGCCGCCGAAGGCGCGAGTCCAGTAGTCCTTGACGATGTCGAACGTCTTGCGTGTCGGCTGACTCGTGAGTGTTGTGAGGACCTCGTGCGCCGAATGCGAGTCGTAGAGCGGCGCGATGAGCGGCTGCATCAGCGTGACCGTGCCGTCGTACGCGCGCGGATCGCCCCATGTTTCGAGAGGGTGCGTGTCCGGGATGTTCCAATGCGCGAGCTCTGACGTCTCGTCTCTATAGAGGCTGTGGTAAACGACCAGTCCGACCTTGGCGAGCCGTTCGCCGAACTTGACGTCTGCCGGCGCGGTGAAGACCGGGTTGTTGCCGAGGATCAGCAGCGTTTGGACCTGCCCGGCCTCCATCGCCGTCGAGAGCTCGGCGAGCGAAGCGTGCTGGCTGATTGGCTGCGGCTCGATTGATCCGCCGTAAGTAACTGTAGTGCCAACGTTTCCGAGTCCCTGGTTGATGGCGTGCGCGAGCGCATGGACGGCGGCGGGCTGGAACTCGCCTGCCATCACCGCCGATCGGCCGCGATGCTGCTGCAGATCCTTGGCGATGGCCGCCACCCATTTGGCTTCGTTCGGACCGGCGGCTGACCCCGCCTGACTGCCCGCACCGACCGCGGCGGCGAGGGCCCGCGCGAAGCCTTCAATGTCAGAAGACCTGATCGGCAGCCGGTGCTCGGCTTTTGCCCCTGTCAGCGTTGGCGAGCTCTCGATCACGTACAGCCGATTCATCTGCTTCGCGTCGTCGGTGACGCGGCGGCGACCGGCGAAATCCTTCGTGTAGCGGACCATCGAGGCCCCGAACCCGAGGAAGTCGGCGTCGAGCGAAACGACGACGTCGGCCTTGTCGAGGTGGTAGACCGCGTCCGCGGCCGAGCCGGTCGCTTGACTGAGGCCCAGGCGCCCGCCATCGATTGCGACTGGATCGTATTGATGCCAACGGGCTTGCGGGAAGTCGCGAAGGATCGTCGCGAGGAGCTCCGACAACGAGGGCGAGGTGACTGGCTCGGTCAGAATCCGGAGGCCCGCACCCTTGGTCGCCTTTTGGCCGCCCATCGCTGACTGGGCGGCGTTCCAAAACGCGTTCCACGGCCGGACCTCACCTCGGTAGGTGACGGTCTGAGACCGATCCGGGTCGTACAGGCCAAGAACTGCAGCCTGGGTCAGCACGTCCGTGGCCCCCAGGCTGGCGGGGTGCTCGGGATTCCCTTCGATCTTCGTCGGGCGGCCCATGTGGCTCTCGACGAGGACGGGTCGCGCGATGCCCCCAAGAGGGATGGCGCTCGCGAAAAACAGTGGTCGGCCGGGAACGATGTCCTCCGGCTGGCGAACGTAGGGAACGATGTCTTCGGGAGGCTGCGTGGTGCACGCGCCGACGCCGGCGAGCGCGAGCGACGCGCTCATGAGCTTGAGGAAACTGCGCCGGCCTTTCGGATCGTTCCATTCCGACGCCTGCTCCGGGAACTCACGGTGCAGGTAGTCGCGGAAGTCCGGTGTGTCGGCCAGTTCGCTCAGGCTCCGCCAGTAGAGGCGGCCATCGGAGCCTGCGAGACGCGATCGGATTGCAGCGAAGTCCATATGGTAGCTATCAGCTCTCGGCTATCAGCGCTCAGTTTGTTCCGTATTCTTCGTGCTGACAGCTGGAAGCTGACAGCTGAGAGCCCTTAACGATGACACGTCGAACAGCTTGTGAGCTGTTCGACCGAGCCAATCTTGTATTCCTGAACCAGACGGGACCCGAGGCCTGGATCGTCCGCCGGACGCTCCCAATTCATGTTGAAGACCTGGTCGCGCGGCCGCACGTACTTCTCAGGGTTGCGGTGGCAGTCGAGACACCAGTTCATCATCAGCGTCGACTGCTGGTACATGAGCGGCATTTTGTCGACGGGTCCGTGGCAGGTGGCGCAGCCGACGCCCTTGTTCACGTGAATACTGTGGTTGAAATACACGAAATCCGGCAGATCGTGCACGCGAACCCATTTGAGCGGCTTGTCGTCGCGGAGGCTCGCGCGAACGGGCTCGAGCATGGGCGCATTCGACCAGATCTGCGCATGGCAGTTCATGCACGTCTTGGTCGGGGGAATGTTCGCGAATGCGGACTCCTCGACCGACGTGTGGCAGTAGCGGCAATCGATCCCCATGCCACCGACGTGATGGGCGTGGCTGAACTGAATGGGCTGCTCGACGAAGTCAGCCTGCTTTGTGTGGTACCCGGAGAGGTACAGCATCGCGACGACCCAGCCGAGGAACCCCAGGAACGCCAGGACCGCAACGATGCTGACCCGAGAGTAAATATTGGTGTTGCGATGGAAAAGCTGGCTCATCGTGTCGACATCCGCGCCGTCCCTTGTCCCGCTCGACGGCCCATGGAGCTGCTCTCGTGACACTGCCGGGAACAGGCCCCCGCAACCGGCGGGGGACTCGTTCAAGGCGCCGCGGAACCGGGGGTTTAGGGCTCTTTTACCGCATCATTTGCCCGGCGCCCCCAAAGCCTACTCGAAAGAGGGCTGCCAGAAGAAGTGCGACATTTGAGGTCGCCATTCGTCCCTGTGGTCCCAATCGACTACTGACGCCCTCTAATAATGTGAAACATTTCACAAAGTGTCAAACCGTCACAGTCCGAGGAGTGCCGCCGCATTTCGGCTCAAGATTTTTTCCTTGAGCACGGCCGGCGCGTCGTATTCGCGGATCGTTTCGAGCATCAACGGGATGCTCCCGATCTGATGCGGATAGTCGCTGCCCGCGAGGATGCGATCCTCGCCCGCGAAATCGATCGCGAGGCGCAGGGCCGACGGATTGAAGTTGACGGTGTCGAAGTAAAACTCGCGCAGGTACTCGCTCGGCGGCCGGCTGATGTGCTGCCGGCAGTCCGCGAACGCGCGATAGCCGCGATCGAGACGTTCGGCGAGGTACGGAATCGCGCCACCCATGTGGGTCAGCGCCCATCGGATTTGCGGATGGCGTTCGACCACGCCGCTGAACACCAGCTTCGATGCGGCCAGGGTCGTATCGAACAGGAAGCCGACGAGCGGCATCAACCAGTAGTCGAGCATCGCGTCGACGCCGAGCGGATCGGTCGGATGGATATAGATCACGGCGCCGAGCTCGTTCGCCTTGCGCCAGAGCGGCTCGAACCGCTCATCGGCCAACGCCACGTGATTGACGTTGCTGAACACCATCGCCCCCGGTAATCCGAGGGTCGTCATCGCCCGCTCGAGCTCAGCGACCGACGCGGCAGGATCGTTGAGCGGCAGGGTGGCGAGCGCCGAGAATCGCCCCGCGCGCTCCCGGACCACGCGCGCGAAGGCGTCGTTGACCATCCGCGCCCAGGGCACGGAGATCTCCGGCGACTCGACGTGCACGCCAGGCGTCGTGAAGGTGAGGAGCTGGGTCGTCACGCCGTGCTCGTCCAGCACGCGCTGCCGATAGTCAATGTCGCGATGGCCGGGGACGAGGATGTTGTAGTCGCCAGGGTAGTGGACGCACGGGTTGCCGTCGCTGTCGTAGGTCACCTTGACCGCTGACTTCGACGCCGGGGACTTCAGCGCCTCGACGTACTCAGGCGGGTAGTAGTGATTGTGGAAATCAATGATTCGCATGATGTCTGAGAACGTTCCCCCACATCGCTCGTGCCACGTCGGACCCAAGATGGTCACGATGACACGATGAGCACGATGGATTCGTTGGTTGCCGTTGTATCCGTTGGCTCCAGAGCGCGCAAGAACAGAACAGCCGGAGGCTCATCGTGATGGCCCCGTGGGCCCGGAAGCCCTCGTTTTGCGTGCAATCGCCAAATAGTAGATCGGCACGCCAAGTGCCACCATGCCGAGGCCGGTCACCGCTTCAACGGGTGCGCGGACGATCTGGTTGATTACGATGATCAGCGACGCCGCTATGAAGACCGCAGGGACGACCGGGTAGCCCCAGGTGCGGTACGGCGGCTGATAGCTGGGCCTGCGCCTGAGCAGGAAGACACCGTACGCCATCAGCGCAAAGAACAGCCACTCGGTGTAGATGACGCGCGTGAAGAGCTGTCGGTAGCCCCCGGTCGCTGCAAGCGTGCATGCCCAAACGGCCTGCGCCACGATCGCGCGCGACGGCGTGCGATACACCGGGTGCACGTAGTCCAGCCAGCGAAAGGCCAGGCCGTTTCCCGCCATCGAGTAATAAACCCTCGGGCCGGTGAGGACGATGCCCGTGAGCCCACCAAGCGACGACATCATGACGAGGGCGGCCATGACCGAAGCCCCGTCGCGCCCAACGAGCGCGTCTGCTGCGTCAGCGGCGATGCGCGTCGACGAGCGAACCGTGTCGAGCGGTAGGACAGCCAGGTACAACATGTTCATCGCCATGTAGCAGACTGTGACGGTCGTGACGCCGGCAATGAGCGCAACGGGAATCGTGCGCGCGGGCATGACCGTCTCGCCGGCCGTGTAGGTGACCATGTGCCAGCCGCCGTACGCAAAGAGCCCGGCGACCATCGCGAGGAGAAACTCGCTGTAGCCCGTGGCGATTGCATCTCCGTTTGGCGGCGGGCTCAGGAAATCGAGATTGAACCCAGCGAGCAACAGGCCAGCGACGACGACGATGGCAATCGCCAGAATCTTGGCAATGGTGAGGGCGGTCTGCACGCGGCTGCCGGCGCGGACGCCCATGTAGTTCAGCGCCGACAGCGCCACGATCACCCCGACGGCAATCAGCCGGATGCCAGTGTCGTTGACCTCGATGAAATGCGCGGTATACCGCGCGAAGACGGTGGCGATGGCCGCGATGATGCCGGTGTGCATGCTCCAGAACATCGCCCAGCCCCACAGAAAGCCTGCGAGCGGCGAAAACGTCTCGCGGAGAAAGACGTACAGACCACCAGTGCGCGGAAAGGCCGAGGCGAGCTCCGCGCAAACGAGCGCGCCGAACAACGTGAGGATGCCGCAGGCAAGCCACACGAGCATGATGTCGAGCGGCGTGGCGAGGTGCCGCGCGATCTCCGACGGCTGGACGAAGATCGACGCGCCGATGATCGTGCCGGCGACCATGGCGACGGCATTCGTGCGCGTCAGGGCCGGCGTCAACTGCGGCATGCGGGAGGATAATACTGGTTCAGGGTTCAAGGTTCAGAGTTCAGGGTTCAAGGTTCAAGGTTTCTTCTGACCCCAACGCGTCGCGCTTGTCCTCGTCTAACGCGTGGATTCTGTTCGCGAACGCAGATCGACGGAGGACACGCGGAGATTAGACGAGTCGCAGATGACGTAGCTCCGCCGGCTGGGCTCGAGTCCCGTGGAGTTCGGCGTTCCGGGTGATCCGTGGTCCGCGAGGCGCCGTGCTACGATCCGAGTTTCGCCCAGACCTTCGAGAGGACATCCATGCGTCTTGCGGTCCGACTCGTGCCGGCTGTTCTGATCGGTCTCGTCGTGACGATGCCCGCGTCGGCACAGGCGCCGGTCACCTATCGCGTCTCCATTCCAGCGCCCGAACACCACTACGCGCAGATCGAAGTGACGTTTCCAAACGTGCCCGCGGGCACGCTCGAGGCGCGCATGAGCCGGTCGTCGCCCGGCCGCTACGCCGTGCACGAGTACGCGAAGAACGTGTTCGAACTGCAGGCGTTCGACGGCAAGGGAAAGGCGCTCGTCACCACCAGGCCGAGCGCCTATCAATGGGACGTGGCCGGTCACGACGGGACGGTTCGCATCGTCTACAAAATCTATGGCGACCATGTGGACGGTACGTATCTGGGGATTGACCCGACACACGCGCACATGAACATGCCGGCGACGCTGCTCTGGGCGCGGGGCTTCGATAGCCGGAGCGTGCGCATCACGTTCGATGCGCCGAAGAGTCCGGCGTGGGTGGTGGCGACGCAGCTGTTTCCGACAGACGATCCCTGGACGTTCACCGCGCCGAACCTTCAGTACTTGATGGACAGCCCGACCGAGCTAAGCGACCAGACCATCAGAACCTTCAAGGTCCGCGGCCCTGACAAGAAAGAGGTCACGATCAGAACGGCGATCCATCACGACGCGGGTGACGCCGAGATCAACGAGTACGTGAGGGGCGCGGAGAAGATCGTCAGGGAGCAAGGCGCCGTGTTCGGCGAGTTCCCGGACTTCGAGCCCGGGTACTACACGTTTCTCGGCGATTACGTGCCCTGGGGTGGCGGCGACGGGATGGAACACCGGAATAGCACCGTGGTGGCGGCGGCCGTGTCGCTGCGCACGCCCGGCATGGTCGCCGACGTGCTCGACACGGTGTCGCACGAATTCTTCCATGCGTGGAACGTCGAGCGCATCCGGCCGAAGTCGCTCGAGCCGTTCGATTTCGAGCAGGCGAACATCTCGGGCGAATTGTGGCTGGCGGAAGGGTTCACGCAGGTACTACGGCGACCTGATCATGGCGAGGACCGGGCTGTCGAAGCGCGAGGAAGCGGCAGCCGGGCTCGCGCGCGCGGCGATCGCGGTCATCAACGGTCCCGGACGCCAGTTTCGCTCGGCCGTGCAGATGAGTCAGATGGCGCCGTTCACGGATGCCGCACGCGCTATCGACCGGACGAATCAGTCGACGACCTTCATCTCGTACTACACCTATGGGTCGGCGATTGCGCTCGCGCTCGACTTGAGCCTCCGCGATCGATCGAGCGGGAAGATCTCGCTCGACGACTACATGCAGGCGATGTGGCGTGTTCACGGAAAGCCGGGCGGACCGCAACCGGGACTGGTCGGAAAGCCCTACACGCTCGCGGACGCGCGCGCGAGGCTTGCGGAAGTGTGCGGCGACCGCGCCTTTGCCGACCAGTTCTTCGACAAGTACGTCGAGGGTCGCGACGTCGCGGACTACACGCGACTGCTGCTGCGCGCCGGTTACGTCCTCCGCAAGCGCAACCCGGGTTCGCCGTGGCTCGGTCCGGCGAATCTCGTCGACAGCAGCGGAACGATCAACAACCTGTTGCCCTGGGGGTCGCCCGCGTTCGAGGCTGGCCTCGATCAGGGTGATGTGATCATCGACGTGGAGGGCAAGGCCATGGCGAGCGGCGTCCTTCAGGCGGCGATCAAGTCGAGAAAGCCTGGGGATCGTCTCAGCGTGACCTACAAGCGACGCGGTGGCGCGACGGGGACGACGACGATCACGCTGAAAGAAGATCCGTCGCTCGAAGCCGTCACCCTCGAGTCCACGGGCGCGACGCTGACGCCCGACCAGAAGGCGTTTCGGGAATCGTGGCTGGGCCCGAAAGCCAAGCCGTGACCGCCGCTGACGGCCCCGGCTAGAAGCCGTCTCGTGACTGTGTCACGACATCACGTCACAACAGGCTGTGCACGATGAAGGCTTTTGGCTCTCGGCTTTAGGCTTTGGCAAGATCCCTCGAGTGCGTCTACGATGTTTTGCCAGAGCCTGAAGCCGAGAGCCTAGAGCCGACTTACCCGTTCAGCCGTCTAGCGCGTCCCGGTCATCGTCATGTTCATCATCCGAAGCATGCCCGGCATCCCTCCCATCGGTCCTGGCGGACGCACGCGGAAGAAGATATGAAACGACACCGGGCCGTCGCCGTAGTACGGCCGTAGCGCGCCGGGCACGCCGTAGAAAGTCACGTCGGCGCCGGCGCCGAGATCCCAGCCCCACGGCCGCGCGAGAGTGCGTGCCCCGCCGAGCGTCAGCGCGCTCACCACGTCGCGGCCCTCGCCGCTCTCCGGCACGTGTTCGTGCGCCAGCCGCTTCGCAGTCGTGATGAAGGTGTGGCTGCCGAAGCGCAGCACGTCGGTCTCTACCTGGACCGATTCGAACCGGCCATAGACACTGTTGGCGCCGAAGGTGTGTGTCGCCTCGCCGAGGAACGCATTGAAGTCGCCGCCGAGCTTGTTGTTGCGTCCGTACACGGCCGTGGCGGCCGTCCATCCGTTCGGTCGAATACGCAGCCAGTCCGCCGAGGCCGTCGTGCGCCGGACGTCTCCGGGCTCGTGCGCTTCCGGAGTCGTGAGGTATCCGTGCGATGCCTGCAGGGTCCACGATGCGCTCGGACGAAACCATCCGCGCACCGACCATGAGTCCAGCGCGCCGGGGTCCATGAGATCCCATCGCTCCTCGTCCGGCTCTCCGCCGTGGAAGAGCGAGCCCTCGACCTGCCAGGGGCCTCTGTCGAGGCCTGCGGTGAGGACGCCCATCGAGATGTGCGTGGAATCGAGGGTGTGATGGCCGAGCGGTGCGGTTGGATTCTCGAACGCCGACGCCCGGTGCATGAACGTCACCGGCCCGAGCGCCGGCTCGCCGACCGGCGCGCCGGCGAGCGTCAGCGAGTAGCCGCGCCCGAGCGGCGTCCGCCAGACGACCGCCGCCTGCATCAGGAAGTCGTGCGGATGCTGTCGATCGATGAGCGGCAAGTCGTCGAGTGTTTCGCCGACCTGAAAGATTTCGCGGTAGCCGTCCTTGCCGAGCGTGGCTGGTTCGAGGCTCAGCATCAGCGTGAATCGCAGACGGCCGCCCGCGGCTGGCCGTTCGGCCATCCCCATCCACCAGTTCTGGACGGCAAGCTCGTCGCCGCCGCGCGGGCTTCCCTGATGGTTGACGTTGAAGAAGACCACACCGTCCTGCATGAGATGCCACGTGGACGCCTGCATGGCCGCGTGATCGTGCTGCGGCGGAGCTGGCGTCTGGGCAAAGGCGGGGCTCGCGAAATCGAGTCGGAGAGCCGCACTGAGCGCTATGAGGGTAAGAAAGGCCCGGATCCGGAAAATTGCCGTCATGTCTGAGAGATAGACCCTGCCACCGCTGGAAGGTCAAGCGCGGCAATGGGAACGTCAGGTTCGGCGCGCGCGTCGTAAGATAGGAAGTCGGCGACGTTCCAGCCGGCCCGCTTCAGACAACTCGTGGACACGTTGATTGGTTCGACCGTTCAGCATTATCGCATCGGCGAGCGCCTTGGCGCCGGTGGCATGGGCGAAGTGTATCGAGCGGAGGATGTCCGGCTCGGTCGTTCGGTCGCCCTGAAGTTCCTGCCTGCCGATTTGAAGGCGGATCCCGAAAGTCGCGCTCGGCTCCTGAACGAGGCGCGGGCTGCCTCGCTTCTCCGTTCCCCCAACATCGCCGTGACCTACGACATCGGCGAATCGAGCGGCGCTGATTTCATCGTGATGGAGTATGTCGAGGGCGAGCTGCTCTCGTCGCGCGTGTCGAAGGGGCCGCTGGCGATTCGCGAGGTCGTGGAGATCGGACTACAGGTTACCGATGCCCTGGACGAGGCGCATGCCCGCGGGATCGTGCACCGCGACGTCAAGAGCGCGAACCTGATGCGGACCGAGCGCGGGCTGGTCAAGGTCCTCGATTTCGGGCTGGCGAAGTTTGTCAGGCCCGAGGGCGCCGAGGCCGCGCGCGTCACGCAGCCGCAGGTCACGATCGCGGGGATGGTCGTCGGCACGGTGTCCTACATGGCGCCCGAGCAGGCGCTCGGCCGTCCCGTCGATCAGCGCACGGATCTCTTTTCCCTCGGCGTCGTGCTCTTCGAGCTGGCCACCGGCCGGATTCCCTTCGTCGGCGGATCGCCCACCGAGATCATCGATCACATCCTGCACGAGATCCCGCCGCCGCCTTCGCGTTTCGCGCCCTCGGTCCCGCCGTCCTTCGATGCGATCGTGGCGAGGGCGCTCGAGAAGTCGCCGACGTTCCGCTATCAGTCCGCGCGCGACATGCAGCAGGACCTGCGGCACGTGGCGGGCGAGCTCGACACCGTGCCGCGAGGCACGACGAGCCGCGTCGCTGCCGGCGCTTCGACGTCGGCGGCGGTCGAGCGATCGGTTGCCGTCATGACGTTCGCCAACATCACGCGCGAGCCCGCCGACGACTGGATTGGTTCGGGGATCGCCGAGACCGTCAGCTCGGACCTCAAGAACATTCACGGCCTGACGCTCATCGGCCGTGCCCGTGTGTTCGACGCGCTCCGCAACCTTTCATCGGGCGCGCATCTCGACGAGTCGCTGGCCATCGACGTCGGCCGTCGGCTGGGCGCCACGTGGGTCGTGGTCGGCGGCTTCCAGCGGCTGGGCGAGCTCGTCCGCATCACTGCGAATTTCGTCGACGTCGGCACGGGCGAGGTCCGCCGCACGGTGAAAGTCGACGGCCGCATCGGCGACATCTTCGCGCTGCAGGACAAGATCGTCTTCGAGCTCAGCCAGGGACTGAACCTGGCGCTGCGCGGTACGGAGATCGCCGACATCGAAAAGCGCGAGACCCGCTCGGTCGAAGCTTACGAAAGTTACGCGCGCGGCATGATGAACCTGCGCCTCGCGTCGCGCGACTCGATCGAGCGCGCGATTTCGGCTTTCGAGGAAGCGATCCGCCAGGATCGGAGTACGCCATGGCCTGGGCCGCGCTCGGCGGCGCCTACTCGCTCAAGGGTTCGTTTCTTTCGATTGACGATCTCGTCCGCAAGGGCGTCGAGATGGAGCGCCGCGCCGTCGCGCTCGACCCCGAGCTCGCTGACGCGCACGCCTGGCTCGGCGGCGCGCTGCTCAACCTCGGGCAGGTCGACGAGGCCATTGCGTCGGTCAACGAAGCGATCAGGCTCGAGCCCGAGAACGGCCAGGCCTACCAGGCGCTCGGTCGCGCGTACTGGGCCGGGAAAGGCGATTTCGCCGCCGCGATTCCCGCATTCCGCAAAGCGATCGAGCTCAACCCGGAGGCCGGCTATTCGTATCTGCAGCTCGGGCTGCTGCTCGCTTGGGAAGGCAAGTACGAGGAGGCCGAAGCCGTATGCCGGCGCGCGGTCGAGCTCCAGGATCAGTACATTTCGGGCAACGCCGGACTGCAGGTCGTGGGCGCCAACGCGCGGCTCGGCTATGTGTTCTACCTGCAGGGCCGCTACGAGGAAGCGATCCGCGAGTACGAGCGCGGCCTGGCGTTCGTCGCGTCGAGCGATCACGCGCTCAAGGAACGCACCAGCATCGAGATCACGATGAAGATCGGCGCCGCGTACCACCGGATGGGGAAGGCCGAGGAAGCGGCGCGTTTCTTCGACCGCGCGCTCAAGGCCTTCGAGGCCCGCGTCGCCAAGGGCGCCGACGATCCCTACACCCGCTACTACATCGCGTGCCTGCTGGCACTCAGGAACGACGAAGAAAAGGCGCTCGACATGCTCGAACGCGTCTACGCCTCCCTCCCGGCATTCACCGCCGCCCGCGCGCGGCGCGACCCGGATCTCGACAACCTCCGCGGCCGGCCCAGGTTCGAGGCGATCATCAACGGCTGATCGACCGGTACAGAGGCGATCGCCACATTTGGTCCCTGCCTTCAGGCCATTGGTCCCAGTCCAATTCCGCTCCTCAACCGAATAATATTCGGCAATTCGACAGAGCCAGATTATCTGATTTGCCACCCAATGGCAGATTGGATTGGCCATCTGCTCTCAACGTCGCCATACTGCCCAGGAGCCAGATGCCAGGCACCTTTCCCGGAAAGGTGCCAGCGACCCTGGCGTCTACTGCGGCTGGAAAAGGTAGGGCTCATGATTCAGCTGATCGAACGGCAATTCGTCCGGACCACACGGCCCCTCTACGGACATCTCGTCAGCCTCCTGGAATCGGCGATCTCGCGCGGCGATCTGCCATCAGGATCGCGCGTGCCGCCAGAACGCGAGCTGGCGCAGCGCCTCCAGATCAGCCGCACCACCGTCGTCAGTGCCTATCGCGAGCTCGAGTCGCGCGGGTTGCTCCGCGGCTACGTCGGCCGCGGCACGTTCGTGTGCGCCGCACCCGATCCGACCGGCGCGCCGTTCGCGTGGCGCGGCAAGATCGCGGCGGCCGCCTTGCGGTCCAGCGACTCCACGCTCCGCGACACGATTCGACACTCGTCGGACGCGAAGGTCCTGTCGCTCGCGGCGGGCGAGCCCGCGATCGACTGCTTTCCCGTCGAAGCGTACCAGCAGGCCGTCGACTACGTGATCAAGCGGGAACGGCTGGCGGTGTGGCGCCACGGCCCGACCGAAGGACAACCCGCGCTCCGCGAGGCGATCGCCGAGCGCTTCGGCGTTCCCGCCGAGAGCGTCCTCGTGCTCGCCGGCGCACAGCAGGGGCTCGATCTCCTGGCACGCTGCCTGATCGATCCGGGCGACGCCGTGATCGTCGATCGGCCCGGGTATCTCGGCGCGATTCAATCGTTCAACGCCGCGGGAGCCAAGCTGATCGGGTGGGACGTGGCGAAAGCCGACATGGATGAGCTCGAGGACGTGCTCGTGCGCTATCGGCCGAAGCTGATCTACACGAACCCGACCTTCCAGAACCCGACGGGCGTGACGATGCCGATCCGCGCACGGCGCGAGCTGCTGCGGCTGGCGGAGCGCTATCGGGTGCCGATCGTCGAGGACGCGACGTACCGCGAGCTTTATTTCAACGAAGTGCCGCCGCCGTCGCTCCGCGAGCTCGACGCCCAGAACATCGTCATTTACCTGAACAGCTTCTCCAAAGTGCTCGCGCCGGGCCTGCGCCTCGGCTGGTTGTCCGCGGCACCGTCGATCGTCGATCAGATCGCGATCATCAAGCAGCGACTGGATCCGCACACGCAGAACCTCGGCCAGTTCGCGATGGCGCGCCTGATTCGCGCCGGGAACTTCGATACGCACCTGCGCACGTTGCGCGCCGAGCACGCGCGCCGCTGCGCGATGATGATCGCGTCCATCCAGCGGCACGTGCCGCCGGGCGCGCTGCGTTTCGCGCGGCCGCTCGGCGGGTTGTATCTCTGGTGCCGCGTGCCGGCGGGCGTGAGCACGCGGGTGCTCCGCGACGAGGCGCTGTCGGCCGGCGTCGCGTTCGTGCCGGGCCAGGCGTTCTATCCCGATCCGGCGGGGGAGTCGGAGCTGCGCCTGTGCTTCTCGAGCGTGCTCCCCAACGCGATCGACGACGCGGTGCGGAGGCTGGCCGGGTGCATCGCGAGAGCGCTGCCGATTCGATCGGTGGCGATTTAGTCTGATCCGAGGGGCTTCGCCCCTCGGACGCCCCACACGCTCTCTCGCACCTAAGCGAAATCAATTTACAACCAGCCTCGGCCTACGATTCCACCGCCGGAACCCGTCAGCTCGAACACGAGACGCCTTCCGTCCTCCAGCGTCAACGTCAGCCTGCCTGGACCGGCGAGGACGACGGCCTCTGCGATTCCATTGATGTCGATGTGACCCTCAACGTGTGCGACTGATTGAACGACATCGTCGGCCGCGAGCGGCAGGTCGACAATCGACCAGAGCGATAGATCGTACGCGGTCGTGCGGAGCAGCACGTCGCCCGTATGGATGGCACCGATACCACGAATCGATTCGAGGAGGTGTCTCGGCATCAGGGTCCTCCACTTTGCCGGAATTCTACGCGGGACGCCGCAGGTAACGTTCTCGAAGAATCTTCACGTGGTGGCTCAGGTGCCCTGCCGAAAGATAGGCGAGGGCACGAACGGTAAATGGATATCCGCTGGCGACGCCGCGTCGCGTCCACGCCTCCTCGGGAAGGTCTCGGAAGAACGCCAGCGTCGCGGAGCGGATCGCGCGGAACTCATCCACGTGGCTCCGCCAGGACCGTTCGTCCGCGCCGGCCGTGGCCATCGCGACGTTCTGATCGAAGCTGGGGAGGGGGCTGTCAAAGCCGCGCGCGAACCACAAGGCGCGGAAGACGAACAAGCGTTCCGTGTCGTTCACGTGGCTGACGACCTGGCGGATGCTCCACTTGTCGGGCGCGTACCGGAACAGCGATTGTTCGTCTGAGATGGCGTCGAGGAGCGCTACGGTCTCGGTCAGCTGCGCGGCGAGGATGGCGCAGATGTCGCCTGCCGGGACCTGATCGATGTAGGTGAAGTAGTACTCCGCAGCCTCAGTGCGATCCGGAGCTGTCATGGTAGTCATGCTGAACCTCACTGGTTATTGTCCTCTGGCGGCGGGGCGATGAGAGTCTCGGCGGCGGGCCGGTTCCGATCGGCTTCCGATTCCGTCCCGCAACAGCTACGCATTTCTATCGACATCGATTTCTCCGATGTCCGCGTCAGCACGAATGATTCTCTCAATCAGCGCAGACAAGGGGTCGTCGACAGTGAGCGTGTTCGCGCCGGTGATCCAGTCCTTCAGCGATCGCTGCCGCTGAATCTGAACTGTCCAATCGATGTTACGCCGAGTGGAACGTCGGCACGCCAGCCGCGACGAAAGTCCGCGATGAGGATGTACAGGCTGACCAGCAGGACCCCTGCCGGAAAAAGCAGCTCGATCCAGGCGAAGATACCGCTGACCGCGACATTCAGCCGTGACATCCGTGCCTGGATCTCGATGAGTGTCGCGGCTTTGACTTTCATGGTCGTGCCTAATCAGACAATGTCGTGGACGCGGTTTCTGTCATCCGTTGTCGTCCGCGCCACCAGTTGAGAATCCGGTTCGTGCGCCTGGACGTTCAGCGCACCGACTCCCGCCCCGCAGCCAGCCACCCCACCCGCGTCAGGAGCGACCCGACGATGGTCGATGTGGCCGCGACCCGTCGGGCCGTCATGGACCGGCTGCCCATAACGCGCAGTGCGAGCGGCACCGGCCCCGACAGCACGCCGCCGAGCCGCGTGACATTGCCCGACCATCCGTGTTTGAGCGGCTCGAGCGCGGGGTCGTCGTTACTCTCGAGGAGGATGCCGACCGCGGTCTCAACCGCGGCGGCGCCGATGCCGAGCACGTTCAGCGCGCGCTCGCTGTGCCCCATCAGCTCGAGTATCGATACCGCCGTGCCGAGCCCCGATGCGCCGAAATGGATTGGCAGAAGAGACACGTTGCGCGACCACACCGGGATGGCTGTCGCACCGATCAACACACCTGTATAGGTAGCCAGCACCAGCCCCGTCGCAGCCGAGAGCACCTCGGCGGCATCTGCCACGACCCTGATCGGCAAACGGCCACGACTCGTCTTCACCAGCGCGTGTGCGAACGCGTTGGCGCCAGCAGCGTTGGAAAACGCGACGAGCGTCCAGGCGCCCACCGACATCGGGCTGCGCAGCTTGAAGACACGCAGCATGTTGAGAAAACGTTCGGGCCGCCCGAGATCAGAGACGAGAAGCGCCGGCGACGCCACCCCGCCGGCGGCGGCCAGCCAGCGGGCGTCACGCACCAACCGGGGGTCAGCCCCCGCAGCGCGAGCCACAGCGGCGACGACCGCCGCGGCGCCGGCGGCGCCGCCAACAAAGAAGTAGGCATGGATCTCCCACGTCCACACCGGCGGCTTCAGAAGCGGCAGGCCGTAGTAGTCGCTCAGACGACCGGCCCTTCTCCGGCGAGCGCCGCCAGCGCTTCGAGGTCATCCGCGCTGACGAACAGGCCCGTCTTGGGCGCGAAAGCACGCCAGCCGGTCATGAGCAGCACCTCCTTGACCAGCGCCACCCCGGCCTCGCCGCGTGCGTCGACCACGGCGGTCGCCACGGGGTCGTCGGGGCCGAGCGCGATTCGGACCGTTCCGTCAGGACGCACCAGCACGGCGTGGATCTGATCGACGGCGAGATCCGGGATGACGCCGCACAGGATCGCGACGACCTCGTCGTGCGAACCAAGCGGCGGCGCTTTCTCGATTGCCTCGGGTCCCGCCGACACGTCGAGTGCGAGGAGAAGCAGGCGCGGCAACGCCGCCTGGATCGGCCTCGGGATCGTGCCGTGTTGGCTCGCCGGAACGTGACTGGGCTCCGGCAGCTCGTCAAACGCCAGCTCAGGGTCGTACTGACTGGACGCGCGCTCGGCTGCCAGAACGGGCGGGGGGAGCGGCGAAGCCGTTGGCGCGGAGACGATGACGTCAGCCGCCGAACGTTCACGCCGGAACGGCCAGAACGCGAGCAGCACGAGCAGGGCGCCTGCGATGAGTGCGGCGCCGGGCCGCACGAAATCCGGCGTGCCGTGAAGGTCGAGGATGACCGCATCGCCGGCGGGCGGCGGCGCCAGGCCGGACAGGATCCGCTTCGTCTGAAACCCCTCGATGAACCCGGTCCTGACGAGCCCGTCTATCGACGCCGTCAGTTGCAGCGCGGCGACGACCTTCCGCATGGCTTCGAGCGACTGCTCGCTCGTCGGCACCCGGCCTCCGCCGAAGACGCCTCGGGCGATGGCGATTGCCGCCGGATTGCGCGTGGCGACCACGATTGGCGCCGGTAAGGTCTGACTGCCCGCCGGCCGGGCGGGGAGAAACAACTCCGCAACCTGCCCGCCGGCTTCCCGATACCCCGCGCCCGCGTAGTTGATCTCGCAGCCCTTAACCAGGACGCGCGGGGACGACGGCCGTTCTGCCCTGAACCGATCGCACGCGACGGGGGCCGGCTGTCGCCCACGCGCCGCGTGGTAGATCCCCTCGCCCGAAAGGACCAGCAGCGCGGCGGCGGGCACGAGCAGGATCAGTTTCAGCATCAATCGGATGTCGATCGACGAGTGAAGAACGCGGCCGCGACGCCGGCGAGGATCACGCCGGCCGCGACGGCCGCCGACTGCCAGCCCGCCTTCAAGTGGACGGTCGGTACCTCGGGCGTCGAGGGCAGATTGTACTCCTCCGGTTCGCCCCGGAAGATGAAGAAGATCGCATGCGTGCCGCCAACGCTGCTGTCCCGCGGGTCGTACACCCGGGCATCGTCGATGCCGCGCGTGCGCAGCGTTTCGACGCGGCGCGCCGCTCGCTCGCGCAGATCGTCAAGCTCGCCGAACTGAATCGACTGCGTCGGGCAGGCGGTCGCGCACGCCGGCTGCAACCCCGCCTTCTGCCGGTCGTAGCAGAACGTGCACTTGAACGCCCGCCCGTCGTCCGGCCGACGATCGACCACCCCGAACGGGCAGGCGACGATGCAATAGCCGCAGCCGTTGCAAACATCGGGCTGGATGAAGACGCCGCCGAACTCGGTGCGGACGATCGATCCCGTGGGACAGGCTTCGAGGCAGCCGGCGTTCTCGCAGTGCTTGCACACGTCGGACGAGAAGTCCCAGCGAAACGAGTTGCTGCGATAACCGCCGTCGGCCGGTCCAGTCGGAACCTCGCCGCGCTCGATGAACTTCACGTGGCGCCACGTCGAGTGGCCGAGGCTCGCGGTGTTGTCGTACGAGAATCCCGTGAAGGCGAACCCGTCGTCGGGGACGCCGTTCCATTCCTTACACGCGACTTCACGGGCCTTGCAGCCGATGCAGAGCGTCGAGTCGGTGAGGAAGGCGGTTACCGGCATTGGTCACGCACCGTCACGTTACAGAGTAGCCCCTTTGCTTCCATGATCCTGACGTTCGGCTCTTCCGAGATGGCGACGAGGTCGTTGACGACGTCGCCCCGGACGAGTCCGCGCCCGCCGAAGTGCTCTGACGCGGGGTAGACGCCGGAGTAGATCCAGCATCCGCACGAAGTGCTGCCAGCCGGTCTGCGACCGATGCGTGCCGACGTATCGGTCGAGCGTCGATGTGGCCGCGCCGAATGCCGGCATCGGGAGATAGCCCGGGAGGAGATCGTAGAGCGTAGGGATGTCCGTGGATCCCTGAATGGAGGCGTGGCCGCGCAGCGCCAGGATGCCGCCGCCTGGCCGGCCGATGTTGCCGAGGAGCAGTTGGAGGATTGCGGCCGTGCGGATGATCTGCACTCCGGACGAATGCTGCGTCAGGCCGACGGCGTAGCAGATGGCGCCGGTTCGTTCGGGTCCCGATGCGCGGCAGAATGCGTCGGCGATCCGCACGAACGAGTCCGCCGGCACGCCGCACACCTCTTCCACCATTGCCGGCGTGTAGCGCGCGAAGTGACGCGTGAGGACTTGGTAAACCGAGCGAGGATGCTGAAGCGTGGGATCGCGTTCGGCCGACTTGTCGTAGGCCCAGGACGCGGTCGAGTACCGTTTTTCCCCGGCGTCCCAACTCGAGAACAAGCCGTCGAGATCGTCCGGGCCTGCGTACGCGTCGTCGATGATCGTGGACGCGTTGGTGTAGGCGACGACGTAGTCGCGGAATTCGAGACCCTGCGTGAGGACGTGGTTGACCATCGCGCCGAGGAAGACGGTGTCGCTTCCGGCGCGCAGCGGCACCCACATATCGGCCATCGCGGAGGTCCGTGTGAACCGCGGGTCGACGTGAATGACCGTGGCGCCCTTCTCGCGCGCGTCGATGACCCATCTGAAGCCGACGGGATGGTTCTCGGCCATCGACGATCCCACGATCAGGATCGCGTCGGCGTTCTGCAGATCCTGGAGCGCAGTCGTGGCTCCGCCGCGCCCGAACGAGGTGCCCAGACCGGGCACCGTGGAGCTATGTCATATGCGGGCCTGGTTGCTGATCGCCACCATGCCGAGGCCGCCGGTGAAGAGCTTCTTGATCAGATAGTTTTCTTCGTTGTCGAGCGTGGCGCCGCCGAGGTGCGCAATCGAGGTGCACTGCATCAGCGGATACTCGACGCCATCGACCGCGCGCCGTTCTTCGAAGTGCCGTTCACGCGACGCCCACACGCGATCGGCCACCATGTCCATCGCGGTCTCGAGCGCGAGCTCGGTCCAGGCCGTCGCGCCAGGCGCCCTGTACTTCACCCGCATGGCCCGCGCGGGATGCGTCAGGAGCTCGTAGGTGGCTGCACCCTTGGGACAGAGTCGGCCTTCCGAGATTGGAGACTCGGGATCGCCCTCGACCGACACGACCTTTCCATCCTTGTGGTAGATGAGTTGCCCGCATCCGACGGCGCAGTACGGACAGATCGAGCGCGCGACGTCCGCCGTCTCGTGACGCGGACGAAGGGCATGCGTCCGATCGGTCATCGCATCGGACCCGGTTCCATCGGAACCGGTGGCGAGTTGGGTCAGTAGGGGCCACTTTGATAGAGCTCGGGGTTCGGGGCTCGAGGTTCGGGTTTCGTGGTTCATGGTTCGCGGTTCGCGGCTCGCGGCTCGCGGCTCGCGGTTGGCTCATCACCGTCCGTTGTGGCTTCAGCAATCGTAGTGTCCGGCTTCAGCCGGACCAGCCCATGTCCGCCTGAAGGCGGACACTACGGGAGCACTTACGGGAAGATTACTCCCGGCGCGAGGCGATTCCCAGGATCGAGCGCGTATTTGACGGCGCGCATCTCGGCGATGCCGGCATCGCCGTAGAGCTGCCGGAGCAGCGCCTGCTTGACCGGGTTTCTCCCAACACCGTGTTCGGCGAGGGGGCAGCCGCCGAGCCGGGCGACGTGCCGCCCGAATTCGAGCAGGGCTTCTTTTCCCTTGACCACGTCGTCATAGGAGCGCGCGATGACGTTGGGGTGGACGTTGCCGTCCGACAAGTGACCCCAGATCGCGTAGTCCAGCCCGCGCGACTCGAAGCCCTCACGATAGAGGGCCATCATCTCGGCACAGCGGTCGAACGGCACGACCATGTCGCCGGCCGTTTTCTCGATGCGCGCGTCGAGGGTACGCTTGGCCGCGCCGATCCGCTGGTTGACGCCAGCGGGGACGGCCTCGCGTACGGCAAGGAGCTCCGCGGCGCGCCGCCGATCGTGCGGGAGCGCAAGCTCGGTGTCGGCCAGAACCCCAGAGCGATCGAGCAGCCGACAGAAGTTCCCAAGCGGGCTGTCGGGCATCGTCTTTCCGAGCGACTCCTGGATCTGATCGAACGCCTGGGCCGCATCGGTGTCGGCCCTGAGCTCCAGCTGCACGAGCAGCGCCAGCTCCGTCCCTCCGGGTATCGTGACGTTGTTCCGCGCGTCCGCGCCGTCCTCGCGGACAATCTCGAGCGACCGGCGGTCGATGTGCTCGATGGCGCAGGCGTCGATTCCATCCGCGCTGCCCGTCCGCCATGTCGCGATCGACGCGTCGCGAAGAGCCTGGACGACCGCGAGCCCCTGCGCCTCGGCCGCGCATGGAATCCAGGCAAGCACGATGTTCGGGGCAGGGGACAGCGTTCTGAACGTGATCTGCGTGATCACGCCGAGTGTGCCTTCGGATCCGATGAAGAGATCGATGAGATCCATGCCGGGTGCGGCGTGATACCCGGCCGAACGTTTCGCGACCTCCGGCATCCGATAGGTCGGGAGCGGCACCGACACGCGCCCGCCCGCCGTCTCGACCTCGAACCGGCCGTCCCGCGCACGGTTCGACCCGCGCGTCAGCTCGAGCACCGTGCCGTCGGCGAGGACCACCGTCAGCGCATCGACCCAGTCTGCGCGTGCTGCCGTACTTGAACGTCGCCGCGCCTGCCGCGTTCGTGGCGACGATCGCCGCCCGCGCAGGCACCGGTAAAGGTCGGCGCCGGGGGATACCACGCGCCGGCTTCGGTCAACCGTTCCTGCATGGCTGCGATCGTGACTCCGGGCTCGACGGTGATGCGCCCAGGCCGCACGTCGATGACGCGGGCCATCTTCGTCGTCGCGAGAATGACTTCGCCCATCGGCGTCGCGCCGCCTGTGAGCGACGACTGGGCGCCAATCGGCAGAACCGCCGCAGACGTCCTCAGCACGTCGATGACATCCGCCGTCGAGCGCGGGAAGACAATGCCAGCCGCGTGGCCGCCGGGGAAGTGGGCGGCATCCTCTAACCAGTCGTCACGTCGGCAGTCGGGAGTCGGGAGTCACAGTCGTCAGTCGGAGTCGTCAGTCCGAGTCGTGTTGCGCCTAGCGGCGTTTGGCGCCGGGCCTGGCCCCAGCCCTCGGTCCCGGCGGTCGCTCTTGACCAGGTATTTGATCAGACCAGTTGTCATCCGGGCTACTTCGTCTGCGATCTCGTTGCAGGAGGAAACTCTTCGGACGTTATATAGCCCTTGTCGCATGCTAGCAGCAGCCTCGTTCGTGCCTCCGCGTTCGACGCCTTGGAGATGAACAGGTATCGCGCAAACGCCCCGGTCGGTCGGCTGGGTAAAGCCTTCGGAGATGTTTGCGATGACCGAGTCCACGGCATCCCGCAGCTGTTCACGTAGTCGCCGGTCCCGCTGGAATCCCGGCCGTCCGATGATCGCATTAACTGCCACACAAAAATCCCGAGCACGTTGCCACACTTTCAAATCTTCCACCCGTTGGGCCATCTTTGCCTCCTGTTTGCATCAGCGATGCCAGGAGGCCAGACGACCGACTGCCGACTCCGACTGACGACTGAAGTATCATCACCTTCGTGCACCGCTTCACCCTCGGCGTCGAAGAGGAGTTCCAGATCGTCGACCCCCAGAGCGGAGAACTGCGGTCGCATGTGTCAGAGCTCCTGGCGTCGAGCGCGCCGATGCTGGGGGAGCAAATCAAGCGTGAGATGCACCAGTCGATCGTCGAGGTCGGCACGAAGATCTGCGCCGACGTCGGCGAGCTGCGTGAGGAGATTTATCGCAACCGGCGCGAGCTCGCCAGCGCGGCCGAGCGCGTCGGCCTCGCTGTCGCCGCCGCGGGCACGCACCCGTTCTCGCGGTGGGAAGACCAGATCATCTCGCCCGGCGTCCGCTACGACAACATCGTCGAAGAGCTGCAGCAGCTCGCGCGGTCGCTTCTGATCTTCGGCCTGCACGTGCACGTCGGCCTGCCGGATCGATCGGTCATGATCGACCTGATGAACGAGGTGCGCTACTTCCTGCCGCACCTGCTCGCGCTCTCCACGAGCTCGCCGTTCTGGATGGGACGCGACACGGGACTGAAGTCGTACCGGACGACCATCTTCCGCCGGTTTCCGCGCACGGGCGTCCCCGATCACTTCGGGTCGTGGAGCGAGTACGAGAATTACATTCAACTGCTCGTCGACCTGCACAGCATCGACGATGCGAAGAAGATCTGGTGGGACGTGAGGCCGCACCCGACGTTCGGGACGCTCGAGTTCCGCGTCTGCGACGTGCCGACGCGGCCCGAGACGGCGGTGATGCTCGGCGCCCTGGTGCAGGCCATCGTCGTCAAGCTTTACCGGCTGCGCGTTCGCAATCAGGGTTTCAGGCTCTATCGCCGCGCGCTCATCGAGGAAAACAAGTGGCGCGCCGCGCGCTACGGGCTTGACGGCAAGCTCATCGATTTTGGCCGCCGCGCCGAGGTGCCGATGCGCGACCTCGCCGTTGAGCTGCTCGAGTTCATCGACGACGTCGTCGATGACCTGGGGAGCCGGCGGGCGGTGGAACATGTCCACACCGTGCTGCGCGAAGGCACCAGCGCCGACCAGCAGCTGGCGGTGTTTCGAGAGACCGGGGATCTCAAAGCGGTCGTCCATCACGTGATCCGGCAGACGCGGGACGGAGTGGACTGAAACCGCGACACGTCACGAACGGCGATGAGTAGATAGGGGCCACGGACAGCACGGGTCACGGACAACACGGACAACACGAATCGGCGCAGGTTCACCGCAGACGAGAAGCTATCTCCTGAACACCGCGAACGAGCGGTAGCGAGTGAGCCTGGCGAGCGGCGCGGGGCGAAGGGGCCCCGCGAGCGCCCGCCTCCGCGCCGGCCGTAGGCGCTTCGGCGAGGTCTCGCCGTAGCTGTAGCGGAGGCGGAAGCCAGTAGGGGAGTCCGAGGGGCGAAGCCCCTCGGAAAAGACAAGTCGAGGTCCTCATGCAGCAGCAGCGGGCACAACAGGTCGTCGGACTTCTCTGCGGCCGGGAGCACAGCTTTCCGCCGGCCTTCATCCAGCGCGTCGACGAGCTCGGCGCGCCCCACGGCATCACCGGCCAGATGGTGAAGCTCGGCGGGACGAAGATGGACGAGCCCTCGCGCTACCGGGTCATCGTCGACCGCATCTCGCACGAGGTGGAGTACTACCGCGGCGCGATGAAGCACGCTGTGCTGCAGGGCGGTTACGTCATCAACAACCCGTTCTGGTGGACGGCCGACGACAAGTACTTCAACTATTCGGTGATGGCCAAGCTCGGCGTCGCCATACCCCGGACGGTGCTGCTGCCGCAGAAGGGCTACCCGGCCGACATCGATCTGACCGGCGGAATCGCTGCACAACCTGGTCTATCCGATCGATTGGGACGGGCTGCTCGACTACGTGGGACGGCCGGCGATCCTCAAACCGTACTCAGGCGGCGGCTGGAAGCACGTCTATAAGGTCGCGGACAAGCGCGAGCTGCTCGAGGCCTACGACCGGACGTCGCCGTACTGCATGACGCTGCAGCAGTTCATCGACTTCGATCACTATGTGCGCTGCTTCACGTTCGGCAAGACCGACATCACGCCGGTCGCTTACGATCCGCGCGAGCGCAGGTATCTCGTCGAGCACGAGTACCTGTCGGCCGACGTCGGCGCGCGGGTTGTCCGCGACGCGCAGCTCATCAACCTCGCGCTCGGCTACGAGATGAACACCATCGAATTCGCGGTCAAGGACGGCGTGCCGTACGCGATCGACTACCTCAACCCGGCCCCGGACTTCGAACGCGATCGCATCACCCCGTTCTATTTCACTCACGTCGTCGAGAAGATGGCGCACCTCGTCGTCGACCGCGCGCTGAACGGCCATCCAGCGCAATGCTGGCCGCGCTGGGAGGAGATGCTGGGCATCGGTCCGGCGTCGGGCTTTACGGGAGCGCCTGGCCTTTCCTGATCCGCGAGACTGGATCCCAAGCATGGATCTCATCGGCGACTGGCACGCGCTGCTTCGGCCCGACGAAGAACTGACGCCACGTTTTACGACGGCGTTCGCCGCGTCCATGCGCGCGAAGAAGCTGACCTTCGGACAGCGTGTCCATTGTCCGTTCCTGCGCCCGTTCTTCCTGACCTCCGCCGATGAGGCGCGCATTCGGGCTGCGGCCGAGACGATCGCGCTCCTCGGCGAACGCGTGATTCGCGCGGCGTTCGAGTCCGATGACATCTACCATCAGCTCGGCGTGACCGAAGAGGAGGATGCACTCGTCGACATCGAGCCTGGTTATCCGACCGCCAGCACGACGTCGCGCCTGGACGCGTTTCTGCTCCCCGAAGCACTCTACTTCGCCGAATACAACGCCGAGTCGCCGGCCGGCATCGGCTACACGCAGCGGCTGTGCGAGCTCTTCGACGCGACGGAGATCATGGGCAGCTTCCGCGCCGCGCGCCCCGTGCGGTTCCACAAGGTCATCGAATCGCTCCTCGACGCGCTCATGGCCAGCTACCACGAGTTTGGCGGCACGGCCAGGCCGCCGACGATGGCGATCGTCGACTGGCGGGATGTGCCGACGTGGACGGAATTCGAGATCCTGCGCGACGCCTTTAGCGCGGCCGGCGTGCCGACGATTGTCTGCGATCCGCGTGAGCTGGTGTTCGCCAACGGCGCGTTGACGGCGCAGGGCGCCAGGATCGATCTGGTGTATCGCCGCGTCCTCGTCAACGACATCCTCGCCAAACCCGACGAATGCCGCGCGCTCGTCGACGCGTGCGCCGCCCGCGCGGTCTGCATGGCCAACTCCTTCCGCTGCAAGCTCGCGCACAAGAAAGCCTTCTTCGCCGTGCTGACTGACCCGGTGCACGAGTCGATGTTCTCGGCGGACGAGCGCGCGGTCATTCAGGCACATGTCCCATGGACGCGCGTCCTCGACGACGTAGAGACACAGAAAGGCGACTGGCAGGGTGAGCTGCTGGCGCTGGCACGCGCCTGGCGCGAGCACCTGGTGCTCAAGCCGAACGACGAGTATGGCGGCAAGGGCGTCAACCTCGGCTGGGAAATGACCGAAAGTCAGTGGGACGCGGCAATCGAGTCCGCGCTCGCCGATCCCTATGGCACGTGGATCGTGCAGGAGAGGATTCCGGTCCGGCGCGAGATGTTTCCCCAGTTCGATGCGACGGGCCGGATCGACATGAACGACATGCTGGTCGACCTCGCGCCGTATCTCTTTCGCGGCCGGATGGGCGGCTACCTCACCCGCCTCAGTGCGACCGGCCTCGCCAACGTGACGTCTGGCGGCGGGCAGGTGCCGGCCTTCGTGGTCGGGTGAGCTGCGGATCCGTTCAGACCGAGAGCTGCCCTCGGCCCACCAGCACGGAGACTCCGCCGACGCGCACGCGCGTGATCCGATCCTCGTCGCTGTCGATCGAGATGTGAACGCGGCTCGGTCGTCCCATCGCCACGCCCTGCAGGCTGAGCATGCTGCGAGCGGCGTCGCGGGTGACGAGCTTGTGGTGCAGCAGATATGACCCGAGCGGCCCGCTCGCGGCCCCGGTCGCCGGATCCTCCGCGATGCCGAACCCTGGGGCCAGCATCCGGCTGTAGACCGTCTCGGTTCCCGTCCCC
Source organism: uncultured Acidobacteriota bacterium (assembly GCA_963839705.1). Classification (GTDB taxonomy): domain Bacteria; phylum Acidobacteriota; class Vicinamibacteria; order Vicinamibacterales; family 2-12-FULL-66-21; genus DATBJJ01. The sequence goes on along the minus strand of CAWIWL010000012.1, from coordinate 396,196 downwards.
GCGCGTTCGGGCGTGAAGAAGAAGACCGGCAGGTCCACCAGATCCGCGCTGCCCGTGGATCGCGCGAGCGCCTTGCGATCGATCTCGACCGCGTCGACTGCCGCACGGGTCGCCAGCGGGACGAAGAGGAAGGGCACGCCGCACGACACGCGCTGAACGGGCAAGCCCTGGAGCAGCTCCCGGGCCGAGAGCCCGATGGCCGCGGCGAACGCGTCGCGGTCGGAGACGACCGGGCCGAACGTCGGCAGCGGCTGCGTCATCCAGGCGAACGAGAGTCCCTTCTCATCCCATTCGAGTGACACGGGCGTCGGGCCGACACCGAGCTCGAACACGAACTGTTCCCGTCCCCGTTGAATGGTGCCCTCGAGCGCGAGCGCAAACGTGCTGCCGATGGTCGGGTGCCCCGCCATCGGCAGCTCGGACCCCGGCGTGAAAATCCGCATCCGGACGTCGCCGCCACTTTCGGGCGGGAAGATGAACGTCGATTCGGAGAAAGCCATTTCCTTGGCGATGCACTGCATCTGCTCGGTGGTCAGGCCCTGCGGTTCGGGAAAGACCGCCAGCTGATTGCCCTCGAAGCGGCGATCGGTGAAGACGTCGAGGTGAAGGTAGCGATACATATCGATGGAGGATGACAGAGGGTCGAGAGTTGTGCCACGCCAATTGAGGAGTGGCCCTATCGAGAGGAGTGAAGTAGGAGGAGTGGAGTTCTACCTCCGCCTTCTCAACCTCCGCCTCCTCAACCACCCGTACGCTATCCTGTCGACACACGGAGGACACTCGTTGGCGAAACGGAAGAAGGGTGGCGGGTCGCTGTTCGATGATGGCGGCACGGGAGTAATCGACGCGGGAGCAGGACCAGGCGCCGGCGGGCCAGAGGTGGTGGCGCTTCACGAGGCAGCGCAGACGCGCTATCTCAACTACGCGCTTTCGGTCATCACGTCACGCGCGCTGCCGGACGTGCGCGACGGGCTGAAGCCGGTCCAGCGCCGCATCCTCTATACGATGTGGCAGCAGAACCTGACGGCCGACGTCAAGCATCGCAAGTGCGCCAAAGTCGTCGGCGACGTGATGGGCAACTACCACCCGCACGGCGATACCGCGCTCTACGAAACGCTGGTCCGCATGGCGCAGCCCTTCTCGCTCCGCTACCCGCTCGTCGATGGTTCCGGTAACTTCGGCTCGCTCGACGGCGACGGCGCCGCGGCGATGCGATACACCGAATGCCGGCTCGCGCGCCTGAGTGACGAGCTGCTGACCGAAATCGATCAGTCCACGGTCCCGTTCCGCCCCAACTACGACGGCACCAAGACCGAGCCGGTCGTCCTGCCGTCGCGCGTGCCCAACCTCCTCATCAACGGCGCGACGGGCATCGCCGTCGGCATGGCGACCAACATCCCTCCACACAACCTCGGCGAGGTGTGCACCGCGCTCGTCAAGCTCCTCGACAATCCCGACTTGAGCAGCGTGCAGCTGTGCCGCTACGTGAAGGGCCCCGACTTCCCAACCGGCGCCCAGATGCTCAACTCGCCGGACGAGATCAAGGAGATCTACAAGACCGGCTCCGGGGCGATTCGGCTGCGCGCCACCTGGGAGGAAGGGCCGGCGACGCGCTCGGGCAAGACGATCTACATCACCAGCGTGCCGTACACCGTCAACAAGTCTGCCCTCGTCGAGCGCATCGGCGACATCGCGGCCGGCCGCAACCTGCCGCCGCTCCTCGACGTCAAGGATGTATCGACCGACGATGTGCGGATTGCCCTCGAGTTGAAGAAGGACGCCGACGAGAAGATGGTGATGGCGTATCTCTTCAAGCACACGCCGCTCCAGACGAGCTTCGTCGTCAACCTCACGTGCCTCATCCCGACCGAGAACCCGGAGATCGGCCGGCCGGAACGGCTGGATCTGCACGCGATCCTCTGGCACTTCCTCCACTTCCGGCTCGAAGTCGTCACCAGACGGCTGGAGCACGAGCTTGACGCGATCAGGAAGCGCGTCCACATCCTCGAGGGCTTCGAGAAGGTCTTCGACGCCCTCGACGAAATTCTGAAGATTGTCCGGAAGTCCGAGGGCAAGGCCGACGCGGCGCAGCAGATCATGAAGCGGTTCGCTCTCGACGCCGATCAGACCGACGCGATCCTCGAGCTGAAGATCTATCGGCTGGCGCGACTCGAAATCCTCATCATCCGGAAGGAGCTCGAGGAGAAGCGCCGCCGCGCGCGCCAGATCAACACGCTCCTCAAGGACGAGCCGGGACGCTGGGGTGTCGTCAAGGTGGAGATCGAAGAAATCCAGAAGAAGTACGGCGACCCGCGACGGACCGCGATCGCCTCGGACGCCGGCGAGGCGGAGTACACGGCCGAAGACTTCATCGTCGAAGAAGACAACGTCGTCATCGTCTCGCGCGACGGCTGGGTCAAGCGTCAGAAGGAAGTCAAGGACGTGTCCTCGACGCGAGTGCGCGAGGGCGACGCGGTGCTGGCGGTGCTCCCCGGCAGCACGCGCTCCTCGGCGGTCTTCTTCAGCAACTTTGGTGTCGCGTATTCCGCGCGTCTGATCGATATCCCGGCGTCCACCGGATACGGCGAGCCGATCCAGCGGTTCTTCAAGTTGAAGGACGGCGAGAAGGTTGTCGCGGCGCTCAGCCTGGATCCGCGGAACGATCGGCAACATCACGCCGAAGAAAGAGGGCGCCGAGCCGCCCGTGCATGCCGTCGCCGTCACGAGCGACGGGTACTCGATGCGCTTCGGCCTCGAACCGTTCGTCGAGCCGAGCACGCGGGCGGGCCGGCGCTACGCGCGGACGGCCGACGGCGCCGAGGTGGTCGGCGTGGCCCGCGTGAGCGGAGGCGAGATTCTGATCGCCGCGACGCGGGAGGCGCGGGCGATTCTCTGCAAGGCCGAGGAGGTCAACTTCCTGTCCGGTCCGGGCCGCGGCGTGATCCTGATCAAGCTCGATTCGAAGGCCGATCGCGTCCTGGGATTCATCGCCTCGTCAGGCGATCGGGATTTGATGACCGTCGAGACGAGCCGCGGCGCCGAGCAGACGATCAGCACGGGCAAATACGAGGTCACGGGCCGGGGCGGCAAGGGCCGGGAGCTCCTGCAGCGGGGTCAGTTCACCAGGATCGTCCCGACGATGCCAGACGCACCGCCGCCTTTTGAGGAATGAGGCTCGTCCATGGATGTCGCCGCCGCGTATCTCGATGACGTGCGTCTGCAGTTCCGAAAGCTGAAGAAGCTCGCCGAAGATGCCGTGGCGCAGGTCTCCGACGATGAGCTCGTCGTGGCGCTCGACCCGGAGTCGAACAGCCTGGCGGTCATCATGAAGCACATCGCGGGGAACCTGCGATCGCGCTTCACCGATTTCCTGACGACCGACGGCGAGAAGCCGGACCGGAACCGCGACGGCGAGTTCGAGATCGCCGGCAACCCCGGCCGCGCAGCGATCATGGCCGACTGGGAGAGCGGCTGGACTCGCCTTTTCGCCTCCCTCGAAGCCCTGCGGCCAGACGACCTGCTCCGTGAAGTTCGCGTCCGCGGCGAAGTCCTGCCCGCACTCGCTCAGCTCGATCGCCAGATGACCCACCACGCCTACCACGTGGGCCAGATAGTCTTTCTTGCCAAGCACTTACGGTCGTCGGAGTGGAAGAATCTGAGCATGCCGCGGAAGCGATCAGAGATCAGGACCGGGGCTCAGGGTTCAGGGCACGTCAGGGAGCAGGGTAGCAGAATCTTCGAGTGAACTGGCCGTAGGGTTTGCACTGATCCCTGATCCCTGATCCCTGATCCCTGAAGTAAACGAAAACCACCAACATATCGTCTAACGACACGTCTATGCCGCGTGTCAAACCACCGTCGCTTCCGGTCCTCCACATCATGCTCGCGCTGGCGGACGGCGCGCGGCATGGCTACGCCATCAAGCAGGCTGTCGAACAACGGACCGGGGGCGCCATTCGTCTTGGGCCAGGCACGTTGTACGAGGCGATTCAGCGGCTCGAGAACGGCGGGCTCATCGAGGAAACCGCGGCGCGGCGCGCCGAGCCGGCGAACGGACAGGAGGCGCAGCGTCGGTACTATCGGCTGACCGAGCGCGGGTGGGCGTCGCTCAAGAAGGAGCTGCAGGCGCTCGGGCAGCTGATCGACGTTGCGCGCGCGAACCCGCGCCTTGGCAAGGGGCTCGCGTGATCTGGCTGACACGCGCGCTCCTTTGGCTTTGTCCGGCCTCCTTCCGCGACCGCTATGCGGCTGAGATGCTCGAACTCATCTCGCTGGAATGCGAGTCCCCGCGGCATCAGGGTATCGCCGGCCGCGCGCGGCTCATCATCGACGTTGCCGCCGATATCTTCGCTACCGCCCTCCGACTCCGCGGCCGCCAGCTCGCCGGTGCGCTGGCGCGCGCGGGTCACGGCCGCACGCCCCGGCAGCCACAACCCAGAAAGAGGACCGAGATGGACACGCTTTTCCAGGACCTGCGGTACGCGCTCCGCCAGTTCGCCCGCCGGCCGGGGTTCACGGCCATTGCCGTGTTCTCGCTCGGGCTCGCGATCGGTGGCAACAGCCTGATCTACGGCATGCTCGATGGGTTCGTCTTCCACCCGTTCTCCTATCCGGAGCCGGATCGCCTCGTCGCGGTCGGCGTGTCGTTTCCCAAGCTCTCCTCAGAGACGACCTACGTCGAGGCGCTGTCGCCGGCCGAGTACGTCGACATCCGGGCGAACCGCAGCTTCGCGCACGTGGGCTCGTTCGATCTGGGCAATCGCAACATTTCCGGCGGTGACGTCCCGGAGCGGGTCTTCACCGCTCTACTGCTCGACGACATGTTCCCGGTGATCGGCATGACGCCTGCTCTCGGTCGCGGTTTTTCGCGCGAGGAGCTCGGCCCGAACGGTCCGCCCGCCGCGATCATCAGCCATCGTCTTTGGCACAGCAGGTTCGGCGGCGATCCGGCCATCCTGAACCGCGCGATCCGCGTCAGTGGACGCGCCGCGTCGATTGTCGGCGTAATGCCGCCCGGCTTGGTGCTGATCGGGACCGATCTCTGGATCCCCTGGGGCGGCGACCCGATGGCTGTTCCGCGCAACGTCCGGCAGTTCAACGTGCTCGCCCGGCTTGCGCCCGGCGCATCGCTCGCGCAAGCCAACGCCGAGCTGGCAGCGACCGCTCGCCGCGTGGAACTGTCCGAGAAGGCGAAGTTCGCGGAGTACGAAAACTGGCAGCTGACGGCCACGCCGTGGGCCGAGGCGTTGCTGCAGGACGTACGACCGGCGGCATTCGTCCTGCTCGGTGCAGTCGTCCTCGTACTGTTCATTGCTTGCGCCAATCTCACGAATCTGTTTCTCGCGCGATCCTCGACGCGTCACCGGGAGCTCGCCGTGCGGCTGGCGCTCGGTGCGGCGCGCTGGCGGCTCACGCGGCTGGTATTGACCGAAAGCCTGCTGCTCGCGCTCGCCGGCGCCACGGTCGGCCTGTTCGTTGCCTGGGTCGGGCTCAGGAGCGCCGGCGCGCTTATTCCCGGTCAGTTCCAGATGCTCGGGCTCGAAGCTTCCGTCAACCTCCGCGTGCTCGCGTGGAGCCTGGCGCTCGCCCTCGTCTCTGGCACGCTGGTCGGCGTGCTGCCGGCCCTGCAGGCGATGCGCACCGATCCCCACGAGTCACTCAAAGCCGACGCGCGCAGCGGTGGATCGCGCGGCGGGCGTCACCTTCGTCATGTGCTGATTGTCGGCGAGCTCGCGCTCTCGGTCGTCCTGTTGCTCGGCGCCGGGCTGTTCTTGCGCAGCTTCCTCAACATCCAGCACATCGATCGCGGCTTTGACGCGCAAGGGGTGTTGACGATGCGCTTGACGCTTCCGCGCGAGCGTTATCCTGGAGACGCGGCCGGAGCCTTCTTCGATCGCCTCGCGGAGCGACTGGCGGGCTTGCCTGGAGTGCGCGCCGTGTCGGCTGCGTCCCAGTTCCCGCCTTCCGGATCCTTCGCCACGCAGTTCCGTCTGGAGCTGGGACAGCCCGACGCGAAGACGCTTCCGACAGCGCAGATCACGACCGCCACTCCCAGCTATTTCGACACGCTGCGCGTGCCCCTGCGCGCCGGGCGCGGCATGAACGCTACTGACCGGCTCGATACTGAGCGGATCGCGGTCATCAACCAGGCATTTGCCAACCGGTATCTCCCGGGCAGCGATCCGATCGGCCAGCGTCTCTCGCTCGGCAGCCCGGATCAGAAGCGGCCATGGACGACGATCGTCGGTGTCGTGGCCGACTACCGGAACAACGGCCTCACCCAGCCCGTACGTCCCGAGATCTACATCCCGGTCCGGCAGCAGACGGAATGGAATCAGCTCTTCATGCTCGTGCGCACCGACGGATCGCCGGCGAGCCTGCTTCCCTCAGCACGTCAGACCGTCTCGGCACTCGATCCCGAACAGCCCGTCTACCTCGCGCAGACGCTCGACGAGGCGCTCGCCACGTCGTCTTTTCAGCAACGTATCGCCGCGCTGCTCGTGAGCATTTTTGCCGGCGTTGCGCTCGTGCTGGCAGCGATCGGCATCTACGGCGTGATGTCGTACGCGGTGACCGCGCGCACGCAAGAGATGGGTGTGCGCCTGGCCGTCGGCGCCCAGCGCCGCGACGTCGTCTGGCTGGTGCTCGGCCAGGTGCTGCGCTTGTCCGCGATCGGCCTGGCGATCGGCATCGGCGTGGTGGTCGTGGCAGGCCAGGCGCTCGAAGGGCTGCTCTACGGCGTTCGCGCCGCGGATCCCGGCACCATCTTGGCGGTGACGCTGGTCCTCGGGGCGGTGGCGCTCCTCGCCGCCTGGGCGCCGGCCTGGCGCGCCAGCCGGGTCGATCCGATCCAGGCGCTCAGGTACGAGTGATCGTTTAGGTTCAAAGGTTCAGGAGGTTCAAAGAGGTTCAAGGTTCAAGGGTTCAAGGTTCAAATGTGCAATATCGGGCAATCGCAGCGAGCTACGTGAATGCGAACCTCCTGAACTCGTTGAACCTATTGAACCTTTGAACCCGTTGAACCCTGAACCTCCTGAACCTCGTGAACCTGTCGAGTGGCCTGGGTTAAAATTGATGGGTTCATGTCTGGCTGGCAGGAGTTCACTGGGCTCAATCGCGGCTATGTTCTCGAGCTCTACGAGAAATACCGCGAGAATCCGTCGTCTGTAGATGACGAAACGCGGGCGTTGTTCGAGCGGTGGACGCCGCCCCTCTTCGAGGAGACACCAGCGGGCGACGCCGGCGCGGTTCCCCTCGAGAAAGTCGTCGGTGCGGTCAACCTGGCGGAGTCGATTCGACGCTACGGGCACCTCGCGGCCAAACTCGACCCGCTCGGCGGCCGTCCTCCCATCGGCGACCCGTCGCTTCTCCCCGCCACGCACGGCGTCACCGACGAGGATCTCCGCAGCATTCCGGCCAACCTCGTCGCCGGTCCCCTCGACGGTGCGACGACGGCGTTCGACGCGATCGAGTCGCTCCGTCGCATTTATTGTTCGACGACCGGCTACGACTACGCGCACGTGTTCGTGCCCGAGGAGCGCGAGTGGCTGCGGCAGGCGGCGGAGCGGGGACGCTTCCGCGCACCGGCCGACCCGATCGATCCCGTTGCGCTGCTCGATCGGCTGTCGCAAGTCGAGGCATTCGAGCGTTTTCTCCAGCGCACGTTTCCGGGCAAGACGCGCTTCTCGATCGAAGGGCTCGACATGCTCGTGCCCGTGCTCGACGAAGTGATTGCCGAGTCCGGCGAGGCCGGCATCAGGCAGATTCTGATCGGCATGGCGCACCGCGGCCGGCTGAACGTGATGGCGCACGTGCTGAACAAGCCTTACGCGCAGATCCTGGCCGAGTTCAAGGATCCCGTCTCGCGCAACTTTCCGCGAGGACATGGCGTGGACCGGCGACGTCAAATACCACGCCGGCGCGCACCGCGCGATCAAGGGCGGGGCGGCGATGGATCTCGTCGTGTCGATGCCGCCCAACCCGAGCCATCTCGAGGCGGTCGATCCGATCGTCGAGGGCATGGCGCGCGCGGCGGGCACGAGCGTGGATGTCCCTGGCGCGCCGAAATTCGATCCGGCGCGCAGCGTGCCGATCCTGATTCACGGCGACGCGGCATTCCCGGGTCAGGGCGTCGTCGCCGAGACGCTCAACCTGAGCCGGCTGCCCGGCTACTCGACCGGCGGGACGATCCACATCATCGTCAACAACCAGCTCGGCTTCACGACCGGCCCGGAGGACGTCTACAGCACGTCGTACGCGAGCGGGCTCGCGCGCGGCTTCAAGATCCCGATCGTGCATGTGAATGCGGACGACCCCGAAGCGTGCGTCGAGGCCGCGCGGCTGGCCTTCGCGTATCGCGAGCGGTTTCAGCGTGATTTCCTGATCGACCTGATCGGGTATCGGCGATACGGCCACAACGAGGGCGACGAGCCCGCGTTCACCCAGCCGCTGATGTATCAGAAGATCGCGGGGCACTCCGACCGTCAGGGAAATCTGGGCGAGCAGCCTGGTCGAGCGCGGCGTCGTCTCGGCGCGACAAGGCCGAAGCGATCTTCCAGGCGCGGTCGGCCGAGATGCAGGCGGCGTACGAAGCGCTGCGGCCGGAGCAGGATCTCGTCGAGCCGGAGCCTGAAGACCCGCCGCCCGGCGCGGCCGCGAAGGCGAACACGACGGTCTCGATCGAGCGTCTGCGCGAGCTGAACGCGTCGCTTCTTGCGCTGCCCTCCGACTTTTCGCTTCACAAGAAGCTCGAGCGCGGCCGCGAGAAGCGCGTGCACATGCTCGACGGCATCGACGAGCGAACGGTCGACTGGGCGACGGCCGAAGAGCTGGCGCTGGCGTCGATTCTGAGCGACGGCGTCAGCATCCGGCTGACCGGCGAAGACGTCGAGCGCGGAACGTTCAGCCACCGCCATGCCGTGCTGCACGACGTGACGACCGGCCGCGCGCACGTGGCGCTGCAGACGCTGCCGCAGGCGCGCGCGGCGTTCGAGATTCACAACAGCCCGCTGACCGAGAACGCGGTCCTCGGCTTCGAGTACCGGCTACAACGTGCAGGAGCCGTCGCGCCTGGTCATCTGGGAAGCGCAATACGGCGATTTCATCAACGGCGCGCAGGTCGTCATCGACGAGTTCCTGGTGTCGGCGCGCGGCAAGTGGGGGCAGCGCCCGTCGCTCGTCCTGCTGCTGCCGCACGCGCACGAAGGGCAGGGACCGGACCACGCGAGCGCGCGGCCGGAGCGCTTCCTGCAGCTCGCGGCCGACATCAACATCCGCGTCGCCAACTGCACGACCGCCGCGCAGTACTTCCACCTGCTGCGGCGGCAGGCGGCGCTGCTCCTGGTCGATCCGCTGCCGCTCATCGTGCTGACGCCGAAGAGCCTGCTGCGCCACGCGATGGTCGCTTCGGCGCCGCGCGAGCTCGCCGAAGGCCGCTTCCGGATGGTCATCCAGGATCACGAGGCCGAGTCGCGCGCGGCGGAGATCCGCCGCGTGATCGTCTGCAGCGGGAAAGTCTACGTGGATCTGATGGCCGCCGAGCAGCGCGCCACGAGGCCCGACATCGCCATCTGCCGGCTCGAGCAGCTCTATCCGGTTCCGATGCGCGATCTGCGCGCCGCGATCGAGGCGTTTCCCGAGGCTGGCGAAGTGGTCTGGGTCCAGGAAGAGCCCGAGAACATGGGCGCGTGGGAGTTCGTGCGGACCCACCTGCAGGAAGTGTCCGGCGGGCGGACGGTCCGGCGCGTCGCGCGCCCGCGCAGCGCGAGCCCGGCCGAGGGTTCCGCGGCACGGCACGCCCATCATCAGCAGATGCTGATCGCCCAGGCGTTCGGCGGCAAGCCCGTGGCGCTTCCGCGAGCAGCGGTCGACGTTCCGGCCCCTCAGCCACGGTGAAGGCTGTTTGAGAAACACTGAATCCGTGTGATCCGTGATATACTAGTCAGCACACCCATATGTCGTCAAACATCCTCGTGCCCGAAGTCGGTGAGTCCATAGTCGACGCACGCGTCGCCAAGTGGCTGCGCAAGGAAGGCGAAGCGGTTGCCGCCGGCGATCCACTCGTCGAGCTCGAGACCGACAAGATCGACGTCGAGGTCAGCGCGCCGCACGCCGGCGTCCTCAGCCGCATCGATCGCAAAGACGGCGAAGACGTGAAGGTGGGCGAAGTGCTCGGCATTCTCGACGAGTCGGCGCCGCCGGAGAAGGGCGCCGCGACGCCGGCGCCGGTCGGCGGCGAGACGACGAAAGACGACGCCTCGCGAACGCCGCGGGCGACGCCGACGGCCCGGAAGGCAGCGGAGGCGAACGAAGTCGATCTCTCCCGCGTGCGCGGCAGCGGCGAGGGCGGGCGCGTGATGCGGCGGGATGTCGAGCAGGCGGCCGGCGCCGCGGCACCGCCGCCCGCCGCGTCACACACGAAGGCGAAGCCCGTCCCTCCGGTCGCCGAGGAGCGCCGGCACCGGAAGGGGATCGCACCGAAGAGCGCGTGCGCATGTCCAAGCGCCGCGCGACGATTGCTCGGCGGCTGGTCGAGGCGCAGAGCACGGCCGCGATGCTCACCACGTTCAATGAAGTCGACATGACCGCCGTCATGGCGCTGCGCGAACGCCACAAGCAGGCGTTCAAGGACCGCCACGGCGTCAGCCTCGGCATCGCGTCGTTCTTCGTCAAGGCGTCGATCGGGGCGCTGCGGAGCTTCCCGCGCATCAACGCCGAGATCCAGGGCGACGAGATGGTGCTGAAGCACTACTACGACATCGGCGTCGCCGTCGGCGCGAGCGAAGGGCTCGTCGTGCCCGTGCTCCGCGACGCCGATCGGATGTCGTTCGCCGAGGTCGAGAAAGGCATCCGCGAGTTCGCGAAGCGCGCTGAGGACGGCACGCTATCGCTCGCGGACCTCAAGGGCGGCACGTTCACGATCACCAACGGCGGCGTGTTCGGGTCGCTCCTCAGCACGCCCATCCTCAACCCGCCGCAGGTCGGCATCCTCGGCCTGCACAAGATCCAGGACCGCCCCATGGCGGTCAACGGCCAGGTCGTCGTGCGCCCGATGATGTACGTGGCGCTCACCTACGATCACCGCATCGTCGACGGCGCCGAGGCCGTGCGCTTCCTCGTCCGCGTCAAGGAGCTCGTCGAGGATCCGGGCGCGCTGCTGCTCGATTAGGATGAACGACGACCGATTCGGTCGCGCCCCCGCCGCGCTCGAGGCAATCCTCAACGATACTGCTGCGCTCGGCTTCACCATGGCGTCGGAGCCGAAGACCGGTGCGCTTCTCGCTGCCCTCGCAGCCTCCAAGCCCGGCGGCCGCCTGCTGGAGCTCGGGACCGGAACAGGCCTCGGCACGGCCTGGCTGCTCTCCGGCATGGATGCCGACTCGCATCTCGACACGGTCGATACCGATCCCGCTGTCGTGGCCGTTGCTCGACGGCACCTCGGAACCGATTCGCGCGTCACATTCCACGTGATGGACGGAGCCGAGTTCATCAGGTCAGTCGCCGGCAGGTCCATTCGATCTGATCTACGCGGACGCGTGGCCGGGGAAGTTCACACATCTGGACGAGACGCTGTCGCTCCTGCGCGGCGGTGGGATCTATTTCATCGACGATCTGTTCCCCCAACCCAACTGGCCGGAAGGGCACGCGCCCAAGGTTCCGGCGCTCATCGACGCAATCGAGCGCCGCGCGGGTTCGTGACCGTGCAGCTGTCGTGGGCGTCAGGGTTGATGCTGGCGGTGCGGACGGAGTCAACGGAGTAGGTTCACCACAGAGGAAGCGGAGCTAGCGGAGGTAATCTGGTCTGCTCCTCGCCGACCGGCCGGGTCGTTAGACGGCCTTCTTCAAGAGCGCAATCTGTCCTGCGTGGTAGACGTCGTGCTGGACGATGCCGTGGAGCAGGACGTAGTACGAGACGCCGGTGCCGAGCGGCCCGCTGCGCGTGTCGTTGGTCGCTTCGTAGAGTCGCGACTCGGGAAGGGCTTTCACCGCGGCGATCAATTCGTTGTGCGCGGATTGGAGGCGTGTCAACGCTGCCTGCCAGCGTTCCGCGGTGGGCTTTCCGACGTCGGGCCAGTCGCCCTCGATCGGCATGCAGGCGACGGCGCCCGTCAGCCGCCTCGCGGTTTCGTTCTTCCAGCCGGTCATGTGGAGCACGAGCTCCCAGATCGAATGCGCGCTCGGAATCGGCCGCGCGGCTGCTCGTGCGGCATCGACGCCTTCGAGGATCGCTTCGAGCGGCGATCCGTGCCACGGATCGCCGTCATACTCGCGCTGAAGCTGGTCCACGATGCGCGCGATTTCGGTCATGAGCCTGGAGAACTGTCGTCATCCGGGGGACATTGTCCCCGGACCCCCTTACACGCTCGCTCGCGGGGACCCCGACGCCCCGCTCCGCTCGCGTGGCTCACTCGCTTCCGCTCGTTCGCGCGGTTTCTGAGACCGCTTGTAGTGTAAACGCCTCGAAACGTCCTCTTCGTGGCCATCGTGATCTTCGCGTTCATCGTGGTGAGCCGCGGGCGGTGTTCGTGAGATCGGTTCTAATGCGACAGCGCGTAGAGCAGCACGTTGATGCCGAACGCGTACCCGTCGACCGAGAAGTTGTAAAAGTAGTTCGGATCGTCGCCCTCGCGCTCCCACGAATCTCCGAAGTCGGTGTTGTGCGTCATCAGGACCATCAGCCGCCCCTGCTTGTCGGCGACGGCCATCGCGTGCGGCACCGCGCTGTCTGCGCCCTGCTCGGAGTGTACCGCCGGTGCCGGCCCAGAAGTTGATCGAGGCTATCTGCTTGACAGCCGCGATCTGGAACTGCTGACGGAAGAGCGGATGGTCTTTCGGTAACTCGAAAATCCGATACTCGTTCGGGGGCAGCGCCTTGCTGATCTCGTCAACCCAGTGCTCCCACGCGTAAGAGCCCCAGAAGTCGTCGGCCCACAGGAAGCCGCCTTTCTGCAGGTACTCTCGGAGCTTCGCGGCCTCTTCAGGACTGATGTAGGCGTTGCCGACCTCGGTCATCATGACGAAGGGGCACTCGAAGAGTGCCGGGTCCGTCAGAGCGATGACGATGTGGTCCGGCTCGCCGGAGGCGATCGGTGCTGATGCGCGTCTTGGTGAGCTCGGAGAGCCGTGATGGACAGGTTGACATCCGCGCGCGGATAGTCGACCGCCCAGTTCCCGCCCCGGCCCCCATAGCCCACGGAGAACATCACGCGACAAAAATTGAACGCGCCCTGAAACGTGTCCGGCGTCGGGCTCTTGATGGATTCGAAGAAACGCCCGCGCCGCTGCGCGCTGAGCGCCGCCGCGCCAAACGCCACGATCAACACGGCGACGGCGATTCGATTCTGCCAACGGCTCCGTCCCATCTTCGTATTGTATGCGCCGCGGGCACGAACGCACGTCCCATCGCAAACGGCTGCACGCGGCATGCTAACATCCTGATACAGAACCAGTTGAACACTGCATGGCGACCACTTACACAGCGAAAGACATCACCGTCCTCGAAGGCCTCGAACCCGTCCGCAAGCGCCCGGGGATGTACATCGGCGGCGTTGGCAGCAGCGGCCTTCATCACCTCGTCTGGGAAATCCTCGACAACTCGATCGACGAGGCGATGAACGGCTACGCCTCGAATATCGTCGTCACGCTGCACAAGGACGGCACCTCGATCACTATCGCCGACGATGGCCGCGGCATTCCGGTCGACAAGCATCCGAAGACGAAGAAGAGCGCGCTCGAGGTGATTTTCTCGACGCTGCACGCGGGCGGAAAGTTCGAGGCCGGCAACTACAAGACGGCCGGCGGCCTCCACGGCGTCGGCGCCAGCGTCGTCAATGCGCTGTCGAAGGAGCTCGTCGCGACCGTCCGTCGTGACGGCTCGCAGTGGGAGATGCGCTTCAAGCAGGGCGCGATGATCGGCGCGCTCAAGAAGACCGGCGCGGCGCGCGGCACGGGCACGACGGTGTTCTTCCGACCCGATACCACGATTTTCCCGAAGGTGGATTTCGACGCCGACCTGATCCGGCAGCGTCTGGAGGTGTCGAGTTACCTGCACAAGGGCGTGAAGATCGTCTTCGAGAACGAAGCGACCGGCGCGAAGGATGTCTTCCAGCACTCCGAGGGGCTCACCGACTACCTGAAGAAGATCCTCGTCGAGCGCTCGGCGGTGCCGGTGCACGAAGCGCCGTTTGCGATTGCCAAGGAGAGCGACGAGAGCGGGCTCCGTCTGGACCTCGCGCTGCAGTGGACGCAGTCGACCGACGAGCACGTGCTGCAGCTACGTCAACGGCATCCCGACGGGTTCCGGCGGCACGCACGAGAACGGATTCCGCGCCGGACTCGGCAAGGCGGTACGCAATTTCATCGAGACGCACAACCTGTCGCCGAAAGGCGTCACGCTTACGGCCGAAGACATTCGCGAGGGCATGGTCGTCGTCCTCAGCGTGTTCGTGCAGGAACCGCAGTTCCAGGGCCAGACCAAAGACCGGCTGAACAATCCTGAAGTGATGTCGGCCGTCGATTCGCAGGTGCGTCCCGCGCTCGAGCACTGGCTGAACACGAACATCAGCGTCGCCGAGTCGATCATCGCGCGCGTCATCCTGTCCGCCAGGGCGCGAGAGGCCAGCCGCGCCGCGCAGCAGGAGGTCGTTCGCAAGACGGGCGGTTCGAGCCGTCTCACGCTTCCCGGCAAGCTCAGCGACTGCAGCTCTTCGGACCGCGACGACAGCGAGCTCTTCATCGTCGAAGGCGATTCGGCTGGCGGGTCGGCCAAGCAGGGCCGCGATCGCGCGCGCCAGGCCATCCTGCCGCTGCGTGGGAAGGTGCTCAACACCGAGAGCGCGTCGCTGGCGAAGGTGCTCGAGAACAAGGAGCTGACCGACCTCGTCACCGCGCTCGGCAGCGGGCTGGGGAAGAACTTCGACATCTCGCGGCTGCGCTACGGCCGGGTCATCATCCTCGCCGACGCCGATTCCGACGGGCACCACATCGCGACGCTGCTCCTCACGTTCATCTACCGGCACATGCCGGGCCTCATTTCCGCCGGCCGCGTGTTTCTTGCCCAGCCGCCGCTCTACCGGATCGACGTCGGCAAGGAGACGTTCTGGGCGCTCGACGATGCGCACCGGGATCGGATCCTGAAGCTGCACGGCAACGGTCGCGGAAAGCCTGAGATCACGCGGTTCAAGGGCCTGGGCGAGATGATGCCGAAAGTGCTGTGGGAGACGACTCTCAATCCCAGGACCCGGCGGCTGCTGCGTGTCGAGATCTCGGACCAGATCGTCACCGACCGGGTGATCAACGAGCTGATGGGCAAGGATCCATCGGCGCGGTTCAGATTCATCATGGATAGGGCTGAGGAGGCGGAGGAGCTTGACGTGTGAGGTCGAACACGAGTTCTCCAGCGCGCCCATCGAACGCGTCATGGCGTTAGATGACACATGCTCCTACACACCGCATGTCTCGTTGGCTGCACGCTCGGATGCGGTACTTCGCCCTAGCCGTCGGAACGATGGCACTCGGTCTGGCCGTACACCGGCGCGGCAGCCTGTTGTCGCCCGCGGTGCGCGACGTTCTCGGTGATGCGCTCTGGGCGGCGATGGTGGCGTGGTGGATCGCTGCGGCCGCGCCGGCGCTCCGGCTGCCTTGGCGTGCGGCCATAGCCGTCGCATTCTGCTTCGCCGTCGAGTTAGCCCAGCTGTACCATACGCCAGCGCTCGACGCGATCCGACGGACGACTGCGGGCCACCTTGCACTCGGGAGTGGCTTTGACTCACGAGATTTCGCTGCCTACGCCGTCGGAGTGCTCGCGGCCGTGCTGCTCGAACGGCAAATCGATCGCTACCGCCCGTCCTGAACAAGACAGTCCGACTTCGGCAGTTCATCGATGACGTCGCGAGTGACATCACATGTGGACATCGTCATGGCTGATCCGGCTCCTTCCCGACTTCGCGAGCGACGTACAGTTCGCACTCCGCCAGATCTCACGAACGCCACTGTTTTCGGGCGTGGTCATCGGGGTGATTGCGCTCGGCATCGGCACCAACGCCGGCCTGTTCACAACGCTGGACACCTATGCCTGGCGTGCCGCGCCCGGAATCGAGGACACGCCCCGGCTCGCGCGCCTGACCGCGACCGCCGTGCGTGGAGCGAGCGGTCAGATCGGAGCGGTCTCGCTCTCGTATCTCGACATCCAGGACTTCCGCGGCCAACGTGACGTCTTCACCGACGTGGCCGCCTGGCAGGCCACGTCCCTCGCTGCCGACTTCGGCGATGGCGCCGCGTCTGTGATGACGTCGTACACCACGGCGAACTACTTCCGCGTGCTCGGTGTCGTCATGGCCGCCGGCGCCGGGTTCCCCGATGGCGCCGATCAATCGCCCGATCCGATCGTGGTCATCGGGCACTCCCTGTGGCAGACGCGCTTCGGTGGAAAAGACGATGCGATCGGCAAGACGATCCGCGTCATGCACCAGCCCTTTACCATCGTTGGCGTCGCCCCGCCGCGGTTCGCGGGCGTCAACGTGTCCAGCATGGGGCGCGACGCCATCTGGATCCCGCTCGGCGCGCGCGCGTTGCTCGAAGCTGACGCGAACTTCCTGGGCCGTCGCGACGCGATGTCGCTGCTCGGCGTCGCGCGCCTCGCCCCCGGCGTGAGCGCCGACGCTGTCACCTCCATGACGGCCCCGCTCGCGGCGAGCGTCGCGGGAGAGGATTCGGCGACGCACCGGGGCTTGGCCCTCCGCGCAGAGCGACTGACGGGAATGGCGCGCGGGCGCGGCGATACGACCGAAACGATCGCCGCCTTTGTTCTCATCGGCGCGCTGATCGTGGTGATCACGTGCACCAACGTGAGCGCGCTTCTGCTGGGACGCGCCGTGGCGCGCCGGCGTGAAATCGGTGTGCGTCTGTCGCTCGGCGCGACACGGCTGCGCATCGTGCGCCAGATGCTCACGGAGTCCCTCGTCCTTGCGTCGGCCGGCGCGCTGCTCGGGCTGCTGCTCTACGTGATCGTGGTGAAACTCGCCTACGCGACGATCCCTGAAGTCATCTACGGACTGCAGCCCGAACCGACGACGTTTATGTTCGCCGCGATGTTCGCGCTCATCACGACCATTGCGTTCGGGCTGGCGCCTGCCCTCCACGCCTCGCGCGCGGGCATCGCCGAAGTGATGAAGGGCGGCGGCGATCTGTCCGCCCACCGCTCGCGCCTCCAGGCGTTGTTCGTCGTCATCCAGCTCGCGTGCAGCCAGCCCGTGCTGATCGTTACGTCGTTGGTCCTCGCCGACCTGCGCGCGGGCGCGACGAGCGCCGCGTTGGCGCCGGCGTCGGTCGTCACGATGTCGTCCGAGGTCTTCCGCTCCCCGATAGAGGGCCAGTCTTCCCTCGCAGCGCGTGACTCTGCCGGGGCCGCCGCCGGCCCAGTGCTCAGACGCGTGCGGCGGCGGCTCGACGATGTGCCGGGGGTCCTGTCCGCGGCCATCAACGCTGGAGGAGGACGTGCGACATTCGAGGCGACCACTGCCGCGAGCGACCACATCGTCACAGAGCTGGCGCAACTGAACGTCTCGGCCGATTGGTTCTCGACGCTGGGCATCCCGATCGTCCGCGGCCGAGCGATCGGCGCCGACGAGGATGTCGGCGGCTCGGTAGCGATCGTCGTCGGCGAGGACGTGGCCAGGCGTCTCTGGCCCGGGGAGGATCCGATCGGGAAGCGCCTGCTGCGGCGTCCGCGCGTCGTCGATCCCACGGACGGACGCAGGATCCAGGGCGCGAGTCACGTTGACGCGGCAGTATCGTTCGAGGTCATCGGCGTCGCTGGCGCCGCGCCGTACGAGGACGAACTGGCAGTCCCGCGCGTGTTCATGCCGCTGTCGAGCGCCGGCATGGTCTGGGTGTCGACGATCGCGGTTCGCTCGACCGGGCCGGACGCCCGTGCGCTCGTGCCTGAGATTCGCTCGGCGATCCGTGAGGTTGACCCGCTCGCGACCGTTGGCGACGTCGCGACGCTCGCCGACCAGTACACGCTCAGGAAGCGCGAGACGGCGCTATCGCACGGGGCGGCCTTTGCCATCGGCGCAGCCGCGTTGCTGCTCGCGTCGCTCGGCCTGTACGCGCTGATCGCGTTCGCCGTGGCGCAGCGAACGCGGGAGATCGGCGTGCGTCTGGCGATGGGTGCGACACCCGGCGACGTCGTGCGACACTTCTTCCGCCACGGCCTGCTGGTGACCGCGATCGCCGTGGCCATCGGGCTGCCGGTCACGATCGCCGGGATCAGGATTGTGGAGGCCAACCTCATCGGATTCACCGTGCAGAACGTGACGGCCGTGATGCTGGTGGTGCCCATGCTGATCCTCATTGCCGCGCTCGCGAGCTGGCTTCCCGCGCGCCGTGCCGCGCGAGTTGATCCGCTGGTTGCACTGCGCAGCGAATGAGTCAAACGCGGGATGACGATAACCAGACGCGGCTGATCGGCATGTCGTTAGGCGGACATGATCATGCAACTGCCCAAGGTGCACGGCGTCATAGGACGACGGCTGCTGGTGAACTTCCGAGCCGAGCCTCGAGTGATCCAGCGCCTTCTTCCTTCACCGTTTCGTCCGAAGCTTTACGCAGGCCACGCCGTCGCAGGTATCTGCTTGATTCGGCTGGAGAACATCCGTCCGAAGCGGTTCCCGCGTTTGTTCGGGCTGTCGAGCGAGAACGCGGCTCACCGTATTGCGGTCCTCTGGAATGACGAGGAGGGGGCGCACGAGGGCGTTTACATCCCCCGCCGAGATACCGGGTCGTTGATGAATCATCTCGTGGGCGGCCGGCTCTTTCCCGGTGAGCATCAGCGCGCCACCTTTCGTGTCGAAGATACCGGTGACCGTATCGAACTGGAAATGCAGTCTTCAGACGGTCGGGTTCAGGTAGACGTGGCTGGCCGGGTGGCAACGGACTTGCCGGCCTCTTCGATCTTTCCGACGGTCGCAGAGGCGTCCGCGTTCTTCGAGCCCGGCGCGGTCGGCTATTCGGCTACGGCTTCAGGCCGGCAGCTCGACGGCGTCGTCTTGAAGACGCATTCGTGGAGCGTGACGCCGTTGGCGATCGAACGCGTGTCTTCGACCTACTTCACGGACGAGACCATGTTCCCGGCCGGCTCGATCGCATTCGATTGCGGCTTGATCATGCGTAACATCACGCATGAATGGCAGGCGGGCGCCCCCATGTACATTTGAGTTGCCGGCTAACCTGCGTATGCAGCCGATAACGCAATCGTCATGGTGCGCGCCGCGCCTGAAAGGCGCCACGTTTCGCAGGCAACCGAAGACGCTCAGGGTCCAAACGATGAAGCGCTCCACGGGCGTCACCTGCTTGGCGGTCTGCGTAGTTGTCTACGGATTGACCCGCGTGGTTCGCGGAGCAGAACGGACCAAGTACTACGACGTTGCGGGCACCTCGGCTACGGAGTTGCGCGAGTCGCTGAATCGACATCGATCTGTCGATCCCGACGGGATGCCACATGACGCCGTTACGTTGTGGTACGCGCGGTGGCAATACAGGACGGCCACTTCTGGGCGTGGATGCGCGGTCGCATCGTTTGAGGTGTCACTCGAGATCGTGACGACTCTGCCCAGGTGGACAAACGAGGCGGCCGCACCTTCGTCACTCGTCGCGCGATGGCGCAGCTACTACGAAGCCCTGTTGCGGCACGAGGACGGTCACAAGGCCATCGCCAAGGAGACGGCTG
Organism: uncultured Acidobacteriota bacterium; assembly: GCA_963839705.1. Classification (GTDB taxonomy): domain Bacteria; phylum Acidobacteriota; class Vicinamibacteria; order Vicinamibacterales; family 2-12-FULL-66-21; genus DATBJJ01. The sequence goes on along the minus strand of CAWIWL010000012.1, from coordinate 376,470 downwards.
CCGCAATTCGAACCGCCGGAACCAATGTACAGTCGAGCTCGAGTTGCGCTGAATTGGCTGGCGCTGTCGATAGGGTTGCGAAGGACGTCCTCAAGCAGTATCGAGAAAAGCAGCGACAGTACCGATAAGGAAACCCAGCATGGACGCACTCAGGGTGCACGGTTTCCGTAGTGCCCCGTCTATGGCTGCTGCTTTTGTGCGCGACGCTGCTCGTCTGGCGGCCGCTCGATTTTGCGGCAGAATTCCTCTCGACGCTGCCGTCGCTCGGCCAGAGGGGCGCCGCTGGAGTCGTCGAGATCCTGGTTCACGGTGCGGTAGCGGCTCTGGCGGTGGCGGCGGTTCGAGCGCTCTCGAACGGAATGCCGTCGGGGCTGCTGCTGGCTCGCGCCGCGCTCGTCGCGTCCGCCGCGGCCACCGTCCAATCGTTCTATTGGTCGGTCCTGCCGCACCAGACGATGCCCGGCGACAAGCTGCCGCTGGCGATCCTCGGCGTGGTTGTCGCAGGCGGGTGGCTCGTCTACCTGCGGCGTCATCACGACATTCGGTCGTGATGTTTACGGAACTAGAACCACTTTTCCGATCGCCTCACCTGATTCAAGCAACCTGTGCGCTTCGGGCGCATCGGCTAGGGGAAGCGTGCGGTCGATGATCGGCGCGACCTGACGAGAGGCGAGGAGTGGCCACACTTTGACCTCGAGCGCTCTGGCGATCGCGCCCTTTTCTTCCACGCTGCGCGTCCGCAATGTGGAGCCGGTAATCGTGAGCCGCTTCTGCATGAGGGGGCGGAGGTTGATTTCTGCTCGCGAGCTGCCGAGGAGGCCGATCTGGATCAGGCGGCCGTGCATCGCGAGGCACTCGATGTTGCGCTGCAGGTAGTCGCCGCCGACGATATCGAGAATGACGTCGACGCCACGCGAGCTCGTGGACTCGCGGATCACCTCGACGAAGTCCTTCGTGCGGTAGTTGATGGTTCGAGCGCCGAGCCGCTCGCACGCGGCGCACTTGGCGTCGGAGCCTGCCGTTGCGAACACAGTGGCCCCGAACGCCCGCGCGAGCTGGATCGCCGTCGTGCCGATGCCGCTCGATCCGCCGTGGATGAGTACGGTCTCGCCTTCGGTGAGCCTGCCGCGCTCGAAGAGGTTGGTCCAGACCGTGAAGAACGTTTCGGGTATGGCCGCCGCCTCGCCCGGCCGGTATCCTCGCGGCAGCGGCAGCGCCTGCGGCTCTGGCGCGACGCAGTACTCGGCGTAGCCTCCGCCCGCGACGAGGGCGCAGACGCTGTCGCCCACGAGCCACCGCGAGACGCCCGGGCCAATCGCGGTCACAGTTCCGGCAATCTCGAGGCCCGGCAGATCCGACACGCCCGGTGGCGGCGGGTACTGGCCGAGCCGCTGGAGGATGTCAGGCCGGTTCACGCCCGCCGCCTCCACGCGCACGAGGACCTCACCAGGTCCAGGAGCAGGCATCGGCCGGTCCACCAGACGCAAGACCTCCGGGCCGCCAGGTTGAGCTATTTCAATCGCCCTCATCGTGGTCTGTTCTGTCCGTTCTTGTCGCTACCCGGAGCGGGGACGCGTCCCCGCAGTCGGTAGATCTGCACCGTTGGTCCGGGCCTCCGGATTTCGTCGAATCCGGACACAGGCATGAAGAAAGCATCCTGTAAGTCGTAGACGGCCGAACGCGGTGTCGGTCTGGTCGCCAGAACCGTATGTTCGAGATGATACCGGCTCTGCGCGAGCTCTAGTAGCGGCTGAGGCGTGCGGGTGTACCCGAGAGGAGACTCGTACAGAACAAGCCAGCCCGGGGTTTCCCCTCCGGGACGGCCAAACGATTCCGAAGCTGAGTCGAACGACCATTGTTGATAGCGGAGTCGGGACAGGTCGAGTCGAGTGTAAGCGCCTCCCGAATCGTAGAGCGATTCGTCGGGCCCGAGTCGTGGCGCCAACCACTGTGCAGCGAGCACGCGCGAATCGGTCCTCGACAGAAGGATATCGAACCATACGCAATTCACCAGCCCGGCTCCCGCCACGACGAGCGTCAGCACTCGGAGCGACCAGCGCAAGCTGAAGCCCGCGCGAGCGGCGAGCCACGCGGCGGCCCCCGCTATCGCGACTGCCGCCGGCAGGCACAGGACGGGGAGGAGTGGCAGGACATAGCGAAAGAACACCGTCTGGCCGCTGCCGATTGATCCATAGAAAGCCACGGCAAAGACGCCGACGACGAAGGCCTGCCGCGGATAGTGTCTGGCCATGGGAATGATTCCGGCGATTGCGGCCAGAAACACCGGGATCCCGAGACCATACGGGAGCGATGTCGTCAGGTGGTACACCCATCCGCGTCCGAGGTCGACGCCGTGTCCACCCGAGAGGTGAGTCAGGTCGAACACGAAGTCCGTCGTGAACGTTCGATAGTCGAGAATGGCATACGGCGTGCCCGCGACAAAACCGCCGAGAAACGCGGTCACGAACGCGACGATTGGGATCCATGTCTGCGGCCGCCAGCGCAAGTTCCAGAATCGGCCGAGCCAGCAGAGCTGTGCGGCGGCCATTCCAGCCACGAGTGCCGCAGCGCTGTACTTGGTCGACGTCGCCAGGCCGCCGACAAGTCCCGAGAAGGCGAACCACATGTTCGGCTTGATGCCACCGCTCGCATCGGCGTCGAGCGCTCTCAGCAGCAGCGCGAGCGAGCCGGTCGAGAGGAAGGTCATCAGCACGTCGGTCATCGCAAAATGGGAATCCCTGACATGAAGGATAGACACGCCCAGAAGAAGCGCCGCCAGCAGTCCGATCGTCGTTCCGCCCATTCGTCGCGCCATCGAGAAGAGTACGACGATGGTGAGGGTCCCGGCCGATGCCACGGCGGCCCGGGCCGTCACGACGAGCTCGCCGAAGCTGAGATCAGGACTGACGCCCATCATGCGCCGGCTCCATGACAGCGTGCCGTGAAGGATGGCGAACACGTAGATGGCGAGCGAGGGCCAGTGGAAGAAGTGCGGGTTGAAGTCCCCCGATCGTACCGACACGGCGAGTCCAAGCGCGGCCGTTTCGTCCGGCCGCGCCTGCGCATATGGAAGGCCAAATGCAATCGGGAAGAACCGAAGCACGGCACCCAAGGCAACAATCGCGACAAGCCACCAGCGGGTCATGTCATGACGAACCTGATGGGAGGCAGCGCCGTCAACCACGTCACCTCACGATTCTCACTTCGCTAATTTGCACGCCTCGCAATCCAGGCCGAAGGCGATCGACCCGGACATCGATGCGGCGCAGACTCCGGCGGCCCGGCGGCGGCAGCTGCAGCTCGTGCGACTTCCACTGAGCGTCGTGGAGCACGAACTCGTCCGCGCGGCGATCGTCGATCGCGATCGAGACGAGAACCGGCGGATCGGTCGGGTCGTTGAACGTCGTGCGCGTCGGGATGACGATCGCTCGCGCGCCGGCCGGAACGAAGAACGATGCGTGGCCGCCGGTCCAGCGATAGCGCGTGCCGTCCGCCGCCGTCTCCCATTGCCGAAAGCCCGACTCCATTTCCGCGAGCCACGGCGGATCGCGAAGGTAGGCGAGCGCTGAGATTAGCGCGGCGACTCCAACGACCAGAAAAAAGACGACGAGGCCGCGTTTCGACATCACCGAAGCCGCAGAAAAACCGCGCGATACTGATCCCACGTCAGGTCCGACATCGGCATTACGCCGTTCCAGTACTGGAGCATCTGAAACATGGAGAGGGCCACGGCCATGGTGGTCAGCAGCATCACGGCCGCCCGCCGAGTGACGACCGCGGCACTCCACTCGAAAAATGCCGCGAGGCCGAACGCCAGCAGCGGGAGCACGTCGATGAACCCGCGATGTCCGTAGCTCGCACCGAACTGCCAGTCCCACCAGCTCGCGATCAGGTACGTGTTCAGCGTCATGACGACCGCGGTGCCGGCAAGAAACGGCAGCTTCTTCCGATCGCCGACGACGAAACCGGCAACAGCTCCAACCAGAAGCGGCGACCAGAAGAACAGCCCCTTCTGGACGCTGAAGAGGACGCCCCAGAGGTGCGGCGAGAGGAAATGAAAGCTCAGGTCGCCGTACGAGCTGACCAGCAAACGGCCAGTGGCCTGATAGTAGATCGCCAGCTGCGGTGCGATCACCACCGAGCCGGCAAGAACCATTGCTGCGAGCTCCGGCCATCGTGCCGACAGGCGGCTGGCGGCGGCGCGCAGGCTGGCCTCGTCCGTCACTCTGTAGAGGGGAAAGAGGAGAAGGAAGAGCGCGTTCGTGTGGCGGGTCAAGACGATGAGGCCGGCGACGAGCCCCAGCAGGATTGCTGTGCCCATCCGCGGACCGCCGAGTGCGTGGGGCCGGTCGTCATGCCACGAGTCCGTCAAGGACATGAACGCGGCCAGAAGAAAGAACGAGTAGGCGTGGCTATACGAGCTGTCGAACGTGGCGTAGTGATAGAGGCCGGTGCCGAGCAGCAGCGCCCCGAGCGTCGCGGCGGTGACGCCATCGCTGAAGCGGCGGCGCACCAGGATGCGGAGGACGAACAAGCCGGCCAGCGTCCACCACGTTCCGGATAGGCCCGCCGCGTGCTGATAGTAGAAGGTGAAGCCGTCCGGCGAGAGGTTGCTCCACTTCGTCAGCCCATGGCCGACGAGAAAGAACGGCGCCTGGAGGACGGCGACGCCGATCGGGTGCGCGTTCACCCACCGCCGGGTCTCTGGCCAGCGAATGATGGCGGTGACGGGATCGAACTCGCCGCCACAGCAGTCCCGTGCCACGGCGCCGAGCGTCGAGTCGCCATAGATGAACCAGGATGGCAGGTAGACGAAGTAACTGAAGCCGTCGGATCTGACAGGCGGGTTCGCCCGGCCCGTCGCGTAGACGAACACGTAACCGGCGACGCACAGGATCGCCGCCGCCAGCAGTACGCGTCCCGACTTCGATGACATCAACCGGTCGCGGTCACTGCAATCCGGAGGGCAGCCTGGGCGACGACAGAAGCTTCTCGAACTCCGCCCATCGTGTGCCAGGATTGCCGCCGCTGCGCGACTCGATGAAGCGCCGCGCCATGTCCTTTCCCAGGTTGTAGTTGATCACGTAGCTGCGGTACTGGTCGATGAAGCGAACGCGCTGCTTCGCGCGCTCGGACGAGTACATCGCATACTTCTCGAGATACGCCGCCGCCTCGGCGGACGAGAGCTTGCCGTCGAGGTAGCCCCGCGCCGCCTCATTTCCTGCGTAGGCCAGCTGGTCGACGAGCGACTGCAGCTCGTAGTACTCGGCCGCCTTCGACGGATCCAGACCGGCCGCGGGGAAGAGAACGGTTCGTTCGAAGTCCACCCGTTCGCGCCCTGGGAACGCGACCTCGATGCCGTAGTTGGCGGTGCCTTCCGCAATGAGCGACTGCGGGGAGAAGAGCGGGTAGACGGTGAACTCGACCCAGCCGCGGTCCGAGACGAGATGCTTCTCGAGCAGCGCGTTGTAGACGTGATGGCCCGGGTACCCTTCGTGGCACGCGAGGTCGATCGCGCGGTCGATGTAGATCGGCAGATCGGTGTTGACCTGGATCAGGCTGCGGTAGTTGCCCTGGTACCAGTTGTACCCGCTCCAAGACTTGTTCGTGACGTACTCGACGGTGAAGGATTCATGTGCGGGAAGCGTGATGTGCTTCAACGTCCGCTCACGGCACGCCTTGATGGCCGTCTGAAACACGCTGTCGAGCTTCTCGCGCGGGATGACGAACGGGCGCCGCCACGCCTCGTAGCGCGCGGCCAGGGTCCCCTGTCCCGGGAAGCGCTTCTCGAGCGTGTCGAGGATCTGCTGAAAGTGGGCGGCCGGAAGCGTGGGCGCGACGGCGTCGTAGAGCGCCTTGGACTCAGCGTCGAACGACAGCCGCTCCCCACTGATGATGCGGACCCGTGCTTCGAGGGCCGCGAGCTGACGGTCGAGGTATTGATGGCGCAGTCGGCCCATCTCGTCGCTGCCGGAGGCGAGCTTCGCGAGGTCCGCACGCACGGCGCTCGCCTGCGCGGCGATCGCGTCGAGGCTGACCTTGGCGGCGTCGGACTCGCGCTTCCACTCCGGGTTCCCGTAGTAGGCGTCGACGTAATCCTTGTCGTGCTGGCCGAGGGCGAGCACGGTCCTGACGTAGCGCTCCGCGAGGGCATGCATCGGCGTCGTATCGATCTTTCCCTTTTGGCCCTGCCAGCTGCCCAATCCCGCGGCCGACAGCAGGATTCCCGCGCTAGCCGCAACAATCGAACGCTTCATGAGGCTGGTCCCTTAAGATTGTTTGATGTCAATCTCCGGATAGCCGGCGACATCTCCGTCATCGTAACGTGAACGCATGGTGAACGAAACTCTGCTCTGGGACGCCGTTGAATCGCGCGATGCGAATTGGGACGGCGTGTTTGTCTACGCGGTCCCGTCCACGCGAGTGTACTGCCGTCCGACCTGTCCAAGCCGGCGCCCACGGCGGGAGGGCGTGGCGTTTTTCGCGACGACGGCCGCGGCTCAGTCGGCGGGCTTCCGCGCCTGCCGGCGCTGTCATCCGGACGCGCCGCCGTCGGTCCCACCGGGTGTCGAGCGCGTGCGTCGCGCTTGCGCGGCCATCGCGGCGGACACCGATGCACCGCTGACGCTCGCGGACCTCGGCCGGCGCGTGGGCACCGGACCGCATCACCTCCTTCGCACGTTCAAACAGCTGCTGGGCATCTCTCCGAGGGAATACCGTGACGCGTGCCGCGTCGGTGCGCTCAAGGCCGGGCTCCGGAACGGGCATGGCGTGGCGGCTGCCACCTACGATGCCGGGTTCGGGTCGGGAAGCCGGGTCTACGAGAGGGCGCCATCGACGCTCGGGATGACGCCGGCGTCCTACGCGCGCGGAGGCAAGGGCGCGGTCGTCAGCTACGTGACCGTCGGCTCACCCCTTGGCCGGCTGCTGGTCGCCGGGACACCGCGCGGCGTGTGTGCGGTCAAGATCGGCGCGAGCGACGACGCGCTCGAACGCGACCTTCACGCCGAATTTCCGGCCGCGCGGGTGAACCGCGGCGATCGCCGCCTCGCAGGCTGGGTGGAACGAATCGTCTCGAGCCTCGAGCCAGGGGCGCCGGATCCGCGCCTGCCGCTCGACATCCGCGCCACAGCCTTTCAGCAGACTGTGTGGCGGGAGCTGCAGCGCATTCCGCGCGGAGGTACGCGCAGCTACAAGGAGGTAGCGCGCCGCGTCGGCCGGCCTTCGGCCGCGCGGGCCGTTGCCCGCGCCTGCGCGTCGAACCCGGTCGCTCTCGTGGTCCCGTGCCACCGCGTAGTTCGCGAGAACGGCGATCTCGGCGGCTACCACTGGGGGGTGGCCAGAAAGCGAAAGCTTCTGGAGGGAGAGCGCGCCGGATAGAATACCCAGCCAGCATGCCTCGTTACGCTCCCATCTGGCTGGATCGCTTCCCGAAGAGCCGTCGTCCATCTCACCCGCCCTTGCGCGGTGAGCTCGAGACGGACGTGATTGTGGTCGGCGGCGGCCTGACAGGGTGCGCCTGCGCGTCGAGTTTCGCGGCGGCCGGCGTCAAGGTCGTCGTCCTCGAGGCGGATCGGATCGGCGGCGGAAGCACTGCGGCGTCGGCGGGGCTGATTCGCGAGGACTTCGACGCGTCGTTTCAGGAAGCGGCACGCTCGTACGGTCTCCGCGCGGCCCGGACGCTCTGGCAGGGGCAGCGGCGAGCGTCGCTGGATCTCGCGGCTGCGATCAAGCGGCAGGACATCCGATGCGACCTCATGCCGCAGGATCTGCTGTCCGTGGTCCGCCGTGATGCGGAGGCGGTCAGAGGTCTGCGCCGGGAGTACGAGGCCCGCCGCGCGGCCGGTCTCGATCACACGTGGATGACAGCGGCGGCGCTGGCCAGGGAAGCATCCATCGACGGGGGCGCCGCGATCCGGACGCGGGGTTTCACGTTCGATCCGTTTCGCGCCTGCCTCGGCTTCGCCGAATCGGCCGTCGGCCGCGGCGCGACGTTTTACGAGCGGACGCCCGTCCGGCGCATTCGCGCCGGCCGGAAGGGCGTCGAGGTTACAACAGGGACCGGAACTGTACGGGCGCAGGCGGTCATCGTCGCCACCGGCGCCGCCCTGCGTGATCTGCGCGCGCTCCGTCGCCACCTCCATCCGGAACAGAGCTACGCCGTCGTCACCGAACCGCTTCCCGCGGCCGTCAGGCGCGAGCTCGGCCGGCGCACGGCGGCGCTGCGTGACGGCTCGAGCCCGCCGCACTTTCTCCGCTGGTTGAAGGACGACCGGGCGCTGTTTGTCGGCGCCGATCAGGCGCCGGTTGGCGCCCGCGCACGCGACAAGATACTGGTTCAGCGGTCCGGTCAGCTGATGTACGAGCTCTCGACGATCTACCCGGCAATCTCAGGCGCCATGCCAGAGTGGGCCTGGGAGCTGACCCACGACACGACCGTCGACGGGCTGCCTTACGTCGGCCTCCATCGCAATTTCCCCAGGCACCTGTTCGCCCTTGGTCACGGCCGGCACGGCGCTGCCGTGGCCTGGCTCGCGGCCCGCCTGTTGCTGCGTCAGTTTCACGGCACTCCGGACAAGGCTGATGAGCTCTTCGGTTTCAGCCGGATCCTCAAGTAACTACGGCTCGGATCGCACGGTCTAATGGGCTTGGCGCCATTGTTCCCGACCTACGAGTTTTGTAATCGCAAGCGGTGCAGGATGGCTTTGACCTCGGGCCGGCAACGCCGTAGGATTTGGCTTGCCGCGTCAAAGCCTAGGCAAAGGGCTTGCCGCGCCGAAGCCTTGGCGAAGGGCTTGCCGCGCCGAAGCCTTTGGCGAAGGCGGGCGGGAGAACCAGCATGCGCAGCGGCCGAGAGCAGGAGATAGACCATCTCTACCGTCGGGCCGGATTCGGCTCGAGTCAGGAAGAGGTCGAGAGCTACACGAGTCTGTCGTTTGCCAGCTACGCCGCATCGGTGTCGCGCCTTCTCGACTACTCCGACATTCCCGACGAGGTGGATACGCTGATTGGCCGGCCGGGGCATGTCGGTGTGACCGGGCGGAGCGGCAACGGCTTTCAGCCGGCGGCCAACATTCTCGACGCCCGGCAGCGCTGGCTGTTCCGGATGGTGCACACGAAGCGCCCGCTGCAGGAGAAGATGGCGCTCTTCTGGCACAACCACTTCGCCACGGCCTACACCAAGATCAACTCAGAGATCGGCGACAGCGTGATCGCGACGCGGATGCTCTCGGCCAAGCCCGCCGACGATGCCAGCCAGACAAGAGGACAGATCGAGCTCTTTCGTCAGTACGCCCTGGGTAACTTCCGCGATTTGCTGATCGAAGTCGCGAAGGATCCGGCGATGCTCGTGTGGCTCGACGGCCGCACGAACGTTCGCGCCCGGCCTCAGGAGAACTTCGCGCGCGAGCTGATGGAGCTCTTCACACTGGGCGTGGGGCGGTTCGAGGAGACCGACGTGTACGCCGGCGCGCGAGTTTTCACCGGGTGGAATCTGAGCCTCGCCAACCGGAACACCGATCGTGCGCGCTACGAGTTCTTCTACAACGGGGCCCAGCACGACACGACGGCGAAGGAGTTCTCGTTCCCGATCTATGCCGATGGCCGGCGCACCATCGCGGCGCGAGGCGCCGGCGACGGCATGCAGGACGGCATCGATTTCATCAACGCCGTGGCCAGGCACCCGGACACGGGGCCGAGACTCGCCCGGAAGCTGTACGCCTACTTCATCAACGAAGTGGACCCGCCCGACGAGGGACTGATCGAGGCGCTGGCTCGCACGTACTACACGAGGAACTACGAGATCGAGCCGATGGTGCGGATGCTGCTGCTCTCGCCGCAGTTCAAGAATCCGTCGAGCTACTACAAGCGGTATTCCTGGCCCGTTGAGTTCGTCGTGCGGTCGCTCAAAGAGGTCGGGTGGAACGGCTTCTCCGTGAACAACGCGCTCAACCCGCTCATCAGCATGGGGCAGCAGCTGTTCGAGCCGCCCGACGTCAACGGCTGGGAGCTCGGTCCGGGCTGGTTCTCGAGCGGTGGCATGCTGGCGCGGATGAACTTCGCCGCGACGCTCGCCAACAATCAGCGGTTCAACCTTCGCGATCAGTCGCGGGGCAAGGTGAATTCCGCAGAGAGCCTGGTGTCGTACATGCTCGATCGGCTGACGCCGCCGGAGTTTGCCAGCGACGCCTACTCGGCGCTCATCGACTACACGCGGTCGGGCGGCGCGTGGACAGGTTCTGATACGCAGCTCGCGGCCAAGACGTCAGGGCTTGCGCATCTCATCGTGGGATCGGGCGACTATCAGCTGGTGTGACGAAGGGTCCGGCTAAAGCCGGACACTACGACTGCAAGCAGGCTCGCATGATTGTTCGTGGCTTCCGCCTTAGGCGGAGGTCTCTCACGATTGTTTGTGGCTTCCGCCTTTAGGCGGAAGGATACGGGATCAGGTCAAACCAAGATGGCGATGAACAGGCGCGATTTCGTTCGGGGTGGCGTGGCGGCGTTCACCGTCGGCTTCGCGGCGCCGTCGTTTCTGACCGACATCGCCCGAGCGCAGGGCCGGTCGCGGCGCAACCTGGTCGTGCTGTACCTGAGCGGCGGGAACGACGGACTGAGCACGCTGATTCCCTACACCGATCCGCAGGTACTATTCGCGCCGGCCTACTCTGGCGATTCCCGCGGCCAACGTGCTGCAGATCGGGTCAGACAGCGCGGGCCGTCCCCTCGGCCTCAACCCCCGGCTCACCGACCTTCGCACCATCTTCAACTCGGGCCGGCTCGCGGTGATCCAGCGCACGGGCTACAACAACTCCAGCCGTTCGCATTTTCAAGGCACCGACATTTGGTCGACGGCGGACCCGTCGTCTCCTTCCGGTATTGGCTGGCTGGGCCGCTATCTCGATCGCATGCCGGCACCTGTCGATCCGCTCACCGCGTGGTCCACCGTGCGGGAAACTCCGCGCACGCTGCTCGCGCGCACGGTGGGCGTCGCGGCGATCCCGAGCGTTGCCGAGTACGCCTTTGCCAGCCCGAACGCAGGCGCGGAGGCGGCGGCCGCCCGCCAGAGCGCGACGCGCATCGCATCACACATTCCAATCGATCAGCCGCACCTCGCGTTTGTCAACTCCACGGCGCAGGCCGCGTTCGCGACGCTCGATCGCGTCGCCCAGGTCGCGACCTACGCACCGTCAGTGACCTATCCCAACAACGGGTTCGGGCAGGCGCTGCAGATGGTCGCCGGTGCCATCACGCGCGGTGTGGGCACGAGCATCTACTGGGTGCAGACCGGCGGATTCGACACGCATTCGGGCCAGAACACCAACGTGGCCAACGGGTCGTACAACACGCTGATGACGACGCTCAACAACGGTCTCTTCGCGTTCTATCGCGACCTGCTCAACCAGGGACTGCTGTCGGATACGCTCGTGGTTCAGTTCTCCGAGTTCGGCCGCCGCATCAACGAGAACGGCAGCAGCGGGACCGACCATGGCGCCGCCAGTCTGATGATGGCGATGGGCGGAGGCGTGCGCGGCGGCATCTACGGCACGGCGCCAGACCTGAGCGCCAACGGCAACCCCACGCTCGAGAACAACAACCAGGACGTTCGCTACGAGACCGACTTCCGATCGGTCTACGCGCGCGTCATCGACAACTGGCTGGGCAGCGATTCGACGGCCATTCTTGGCGGGGACTACCGGAACGGACCGAACTTTATCTAGTCTTTGCGAGGGGCTTCGCCCCTCGGACTCCCCTACTGGCTCGCTCGCGGGGACCCCGGCGCCCCGCGCCGCTCGCCAGGCTCACTCGCTGCCGCTCGTTCGCGCTGTTTCTGAGATAGCTTCTAGTCTCGCGGCTGGCTGCCGGCTGCTGGCGGTTGCAGGCTAGCGGCTTGTTGCTCGATTTGGCAACCGCGAGCCGCGACCCGCGAGCCGCCAATCTCCAAAGCTCTTCGATCTCTGCGGTAAAAAGCTTTCGGCGGCTGGCGGCTGGCTGCTGGCTGTTGCAGGTTAGGCGGGCTCGTTGCTCGATTGGGCAACCGCGAGCTGCGAGCCGCGACTTCAATCCAACGTCAATCCCCGAAAATCCCTCTGAACGCCTGCTCAATTTCCGGGTAGCGGAAGTGGTAGCCATCCTTTTGCGCGCGGGCGGGCAGAACTCGCTGACCGGTCAGAACTGAATCAGCGAACTCGCCGACCACAATCTTCACCGCGAAGCCGGGCGCGGGCAACAGGCTCGGGCGGTGCATGGCGTGGCCGAGCGCGCGCGAGAGGTGGCGGTTGGTCACCGGGTGAGGGGCCGTGGCGTTCACAGGTCCTGATACGGCCGGTGTCTGGACGATCCAGCGAACGATCTCGATCCAGTCGAGCCGATGGATCCACGAAACGTATTGCCGGCCGGATCCGAGCGGTCCGCCGACGAAGAACCTGAACGGGCGCATCATTTCCGGCAGAGCGCCTCCCGATCGTTCGAGGACGATGCCGGTGCGGAGCAGGGCGAGCCGGGTCCCGGGGCGTTCGGCCTGCCGCGCCTCCTGCTCCCAATCGGCGCAGAGCCGCGCGAGAAAGTCGGTGCCGGGGGGATCGTTCTCCGTGAGCGGACGTTCGTCCCATGGTCCATAGAACCCGACCGCGCTGCCGCTGATGAGGACCGCTGGCGGCGTCGCGGCCGCGCGAATCGCCTCCGCGAGGCTGCGCGTCGACAGGATGCGGCTGTCCCTGAATCGCTTTTTCGACTCCTCCGACCAGCGCCTGGAGGCGAGAGACTCGCCGGCCAGGTTGACGACGCCATCCGCGCCCTTCGAGCGCGGCGGCCCAGGGCCCGCTTTTGCCATCGGCCTTCCATCCGACGCGCGTAATCCCGGGGACCCCCGTGCCGGGGTCGTGCCGGGTCTCGCCGGATTCGAGCGACCGCGTCAGCATGCGGACGTCGTGTCCATCTTCCGCGTACATCTCAGCCAATGGGCTGCCGAGAAACCCAGAGCCGCCGGCGATGACGATCTTCATGAAGTGACCTCGCCGAAAGATTGCAGGAGCATGCAGAGTTCGGCAGAAGTCTGCAGCAACGGTACACCAGGCATCGGCGGCGCGGTGGATCGCGCACGTCGGTATGGTTTGACGAGCGAGACGGCAGCAGAGTTTGCACTATAATGTGGAGTCTTTCCCCAGCTTTTATCGCGCTCCCTTCGAATTGTGTCCATGCGCTACTGCCTGCGCGTTGCGTTGATGCTCCTCCTGCCAGTGTGCGCCTACGCGCAGGAGACCTCCTTAGCCGTGCCCGAACGGGTCAAGGTCGACGGCCTGCCGCCGATTCCGATGTCGATTGTCGACGGCGTGGCGCCGTACGCCCAGTTTCGACAGGCCCGACTGCTCGGCTGGCATCCGACCGAGCGCCGCATCCTCATCTCCACCGCATTCGGAAACGTGTCGCAAATCCACGAGGTGCGGGCGCCCGGCGGCGCGCGCACGCAGCTGACGTTCTTCCGCGACGGCGTCAGCGCGACCGCCGGCGCGTCGTACGAGCCCGGCGGGCGCTATTTCGTGTTCCGGAAGGATACGTCTGGCGGCGGCGAGGCGATGCAGATCTTCCGCTATGACCTCGACTCGGGCCGCATCACGCTTTTGACCGACGCCAAGTCACGCCACGGAGTTCCGGCGTGGTCCCATCGTCGCGGCCTGATTGCCTACTCATCGACGCGTCGCAACGGCAAGGACCGCGACCTGTGGGTCATGGACCCGCTCGACGGAAAAAGCGAGCGGATGATCGCCGAGTTCGACGGGACGTGGGACGCGCTCGACTGGTCGGCGGACGACAAGGAGATCCTGGCGCAGCAGTCGATCGCCGGATCCACGGAGACGCGCCTCTGGCGCATCGACGTCGGGTCCGGGCGGCGAACGCTCGTCACGCCGGAGACGGGCCAGCCGGCGCGGTGGACGGCCGGCGGGTTCAGTGCCGACGGCCGGGCGGTTTACGCATTGAGCGATCGCGACTCCGAAGTGACGCGAGTATGGAAAGTGGACCTTGCGACCGGCAAGTGGACACCCCTCAGCGCCGAAGGGTGTCGCCGTCGAGGGATTCTCCGCGGCGCCCGTCGGGACGCTCATCGCTCTCGTCGCCGATCGCGGCGCGACCAGCGAACTGCAGTTCCTCGACACCGCCACCGGGAAGCATCGTCCGGTCTCGTCCATCCCGCCGGGCGTCATCTCGAATTTGGCGTGGCACCGCTCGGGCGGCACGCTCGCGATCGAGTTCGCCGGCGCGCGCACGTTCCGCGACGTGTACGCGGTCGACGCGGCGAGCGGCAGGCTGCAACGGTGGACGACGAGCGAGATGGGCGGGGCGGGTCAGAACGCGCTGCCCGACGCCGAGATCGTCCAGTGGAAAAGCTTCGACGGCCGCATGATTCCGGGCATCCTCTATCGTCCCGCGAAGCGATTCACCGGCCCGCGGCCGGTCATGATCAACGTGCACGGCGGGCCCGAGACGCGCGAGCGGCCACGCGCGCTCGGCCGCAGCAACTACTTCCGCAACGACCTCGGCATGGCGATCATCTACCCGAATATTCGCGGGTCGGCCGGCTTCGGGAAGACCTACGAGCATCTCGACGATGGCCGGAACCGCGAGGATGCGGTGAAGGACATCGGCGCGCTGCTCGACTGGATCGCGACGCGTCCCGAGTTCGACAAGGACCGCGTGATGGTCACGGGTTCGAGCTACGGCGGCTATATCACGCTGGCGGCGGCGATCGCCTACGGCGACCGCATCCGCTGCGCGCTCGAGGGCTTCGGGCTGAGCGACTTCGCGGCGTTTCTCGATGGTACCGATCCCTCACGGCGTCGTGACCGGCTGGCCGAGTACGGTGACCCGGCAGATCCGGAAATGCGGGCGTTCCTGAAGAGCATTTCGCCGCTGACACACGCCGCCAAGCTGAAGATCCCGCTCTTCATCGTCCAGGGAGCCAAGGACACGCGCGTGCCGCCCGATCAGGCCGAAGCGATGGTGAAGGCGGTCCGTGCCAACGGCACACCCGTCTGGTACGTCGTCTACGACGCCGGCCACGAAGAGATGCCCACGAACGCGATTGACTTCAATCAGTACGCCTGGGTCTTGTTCGTCCAGAAGTTCCTGTTGAACTGAGCCACGGACAACACGGACAACACCGCCTGAATTGAGCCACGACAACTCGAGGAGCAGCCGACGCGGCATCGCCAGCGCATGCGACAACTCGAGGCGCAGATGGCCGACGCGGCGCCGTGGCCTGCGCGGGCACGCACCGAACCGCCGTCTCACAAAGTTCGAAGTTTCTGTGGCGGTAGATGTGTTCGCTAACGAAACAATGTTACCCGAACACTTCAACGCACCAGGACCGGATCAAGAATGAACAGAACGCGCTCAAGCGATGCCAGGCCTTTCTCGCCGAGAAGGAGACGTGCAGATGCAAATGAGCGACGCCCGAGTTGCGCTAGCGGCAATGATCACGAGCGCCTTCGCGACCGGGCCCGCGCCACCTCGCGAGTCTTTGGTGTACTCGGACACGTGGGAAACGGAGGATCTCATTCGGGATTTAGCAGCCGTGGGTGATCGACCGGACGACCGTTTTATCGAGCAGCACGTCAGCTCGCTGCCGGCGTTCACAGCCCAGGGGCTGCGACACGTGCTGCCGCAGATATCTGATCTACAGCCTCAAGCATCCGGAATCGGATGCGACGGAGCGTGGTCATCTTTCAGCTCGCTCCGAACGAGCACGAATCGGTGTATTGGCGAGAATCGCCAGGCCTTGTCCGTGCGCACGCGTCCCGAAGCGCGTCGCCAAGCCCGTCGTGCCACGCGAACCGGCGGCCGCGAGCGACGAGCGCCTGGCGGGTTACGTCGACTTCCTCGGCGGTCGCCGTGTCCATGGGACCGACGCGATCCGAAGACGACGTCACGATGAGCGGTTCGACGCCGTGAAGAACTGAGAGATCGGCCAGCGGATGCCGCGTTCCGTCTGTTGATGTCGGGTCCACGGCGGCCGCGGACTGCGTAAACGACAGCCATCGCGCGGTGCGGCAGCAGCGCGGCCACTTCGAAGGTGGCCTTCAGACTGTCGGGGTGTGCCGCCGTATCGTCGAGGATCGTGCGTCCGCGGACGTCGTACCGTTCCATTCTGCGCCTGAGCGGCGTCAGCGAGGCGACGACTTCCCTCGCCGCCGACGCGGGCAGTCCGATGCCGATGGCGTAGGTCAGCGCGAGCGCGACGTTGCGCAGGTGTCCGCGGCCGAGAAGCGGGCTGTGCAGGCGCTCGCCGGACTGCGTCGTGAGCGCCCGGCCTCCCAGGCTGAAGGTCGCGCCCTTGCCGTCGAGCAGGATGTCGTAGAACTGGACCTGCGCAATCGCGGCCCTCGAGCGTGAAGCCGATTGCAGGGCAGGGAGAAGCCGACTCGGTCACCAGCCGGCGCGCGGCGAGGTTGTCGGCATCGAACGCGAGCGGAGCAGCCGCGGTCGAGGTTGGGCCAGAAAGAGACGCTTAGCCTCGACGTAGTCCTCGTAGGATCGGTGGAAGTCCGTGTGCTCGCCGGGCATGATGGCCGCGAGCAGTCCGCCGTCGAAGCGCAGGCCGTTGACCCGGCCCAGCCGCAGCGCGTGGCTCGTCACCTCGAGGATGACCGTCGTCGCGCCGGCGTCCGCGAGTCCCCTGAGGGCGCGGTGGAGCTCGACCGGCGCCGGCGTGGTCAATCCCTCGCCGGGATCGTGAAAGCCCCTGTAGCGTGCGCCGAGCGATCCCAGCACGCCGGTATGCTGGCCAGCGGCATCGAGGAGCTGGCGCAGGATGTCGCTCGTGCTTGTCTTTCCGAACGTCCCAGTGAAACCGATGAGCGAAAGAGGCGAGCTCGTCGTCCCGAAATAGCGCGACGCGAGGAGCGCGAGCGCGTCGCGGCTCGAGGGGACCCGGACGACGGGCACGCCGCCAGGGATGGCGCCGGTGCGCTCGGCGACGATGGCTGCCGCCCCGCGAGCAACCGCATCGCCGATGTACGCGTGGCCATCGAGCGCGGTGCCGGGCACCGCGACAAACAGCATGCCCGGTTCGATGCGCCGGCTGTTTTCCGTGACGCCCGTGATGTCGGGATCCGCTCCCGGCGGCGTGATCGAGAATCCGGCGACGAGCTGCGACAGCCGCATCAGTTGCCGTCCGCTCTCTGGCGTCGGGGCGCTCGGCTCGCGCCGCGGGCCGTCGGCGCCCGTGAGCCAGCGATTGACCTCGTCGAGCAGATCGGCGAGCTCAGACCGGCGGCGCCTCAGGCGAGCGCGCGTGTCCTGGCGCGCGCGGCGCAGCAGCCACCATGCGCGAACCGCGTCGATCACGGCCGACTCGCGCTCGATGGCGAAGAGCGATGCGACAGCGAGGACCGGCGCGAGGAACATTGCGGCCACAGCCGCCGTCCGCCCCACCGTCCACCAGACGATCGTCCCCACCGCGGCCAGCCACGCGCCGTAGACCGCTGCGCCGGCAAAGACCTGCGCCGTAGCGAGCACGTCGCGCTGGCGAGCGGCGCGCTTGGCGACCAGTCCAGTCAGCTGATAGGGCACGAAGAACATGATGAGGCCGAGGGCGCAGAGCGGCAGCAAGATGACTCCGAATGCGATCTCGCGTACGGCGAACGTCCGGACGTCTCCCGGTGAAATTTGCCAGTCGAGGTGCCGATCGCGGAGGCCGAATCGCCGCAGCCGCTGGTCGTAGCGGCGCAGCCTGATGAGGATCTGGTCGTACCGCTCCGGATCGGCATGCCGCAGCCGCTCCATCCCTTTGGCAATCGTCTGGCGTCGCGCGAGCCGCTCCGACGGATCGGCGGGCCGGCCGCGGGCGGCGGCGTAGAGGCGATCGACGCGTTCGACGAGTGCCGCGTCGGCGCGCGGATCCGCCTCGACGAGCAGCCGGCGCATGTGCTCGGCGATTCTGTCCGTCAGCACGCGGACGGCCGCGCCGTCAGCCGCCGCCGCGTCGTGTTCGGGCAGCAGATCGCGGGCCGAAAACGGCTGACCGAAGACGACCGTCACGCGCGAGCGGAAGGCGGTCTTGCGATCGAAGTTGAGGCCGACGGGCACGAGCACCACCGGCGTGCCATCATCCTCGGCCGCGAGCGCCATTCGCGCCGCCCCGGTTCGGAGAGGCTCCAGCCGTCCGGTCGAGTGGCTGATGCCCTCGGGAAAGATGCAGATCGCGTCGCCGGCGGCCAGAGCGGCCGAGACGGCGGCGAACATCTCGAGGTTCTTCGACGTGTCGACGCCGTGATCGATCTTGCGATAGATGGGGATTGCGCCCGCGCCCGCGAGCACGGGACCGAGCGGACCGTGGAAGAGCGTGGATTTCGCGAGGAACCTGACGTCCCGACCGGCCGTCGCCCACACCAGCGCGGGATCGAGGAGCGCGTTTGGGTGATTGGGCAGGAGCAGTACCGCACCGCGCTCGGGCACCTCGCCAATCTGGTCGGTCCTGTAGAAGATCCAGCACGCGACGCGCGCGAGCCAGCGAACCGCGGGGTTCGCACGCGTGCTCATGATTCGGCGCGCGCCCTCGTCGGAGATGGCAGGCGCTCGCGCATGTCAGGCGGCGTCCGCCTCCGCCTGCCGCGCCGCCCGCCGGCCCGACTCGACGTCCACGAATACAAGGACCGCGCCACCGACGACGAAGAAGCCGAGCACCGCGAGCATCGCGTTCCGGCTCTGACCGGTCGCGTCGACCATCGCGGCAAAGACGAGCGGACCGAGGATGCCGGCGTAGCGTTCGAACACGCCGAAGAACGCGAAGAACTCCGACGACTTGTGGCGCGGAATCATGCTGGCGAAGAGCGATCGGCTGAGCGCCTGCGTGCCGCCCTGCACCATGCCGACCATGATCGCGAGCGCGTAGAAGTGCGCGGCGCTCGTCATGTAGTAGCCGAGCGTGATGATGAAGGCGTAGACCCCGAGGCCGACGAAGACCGCCGTCTTCGCGCCTATCCGCCCGGCGACCATCCCGAAGAGAAAGGCAAACGGCACGCCGATGAACTGCGTGATGAGCAGCGCCGTGATCATCGCGTTCTGGTCGATGCCGATCTGGCTGCCGAACGTCGTCGCCATCCTGATGATGGTCTGGATGCCGTCGTTGTAGATGAGGAAGGCGATGAGCAGCAGGAACGCCTGTTTGTATCGCCTGAGCTCGTGGAACGTCTCG
Organism: uncultured Acidobacteriota bacterium; assembly: GCA_963839705.1. Taxonomy (GTDB): domain Bacteria; phylum Acidobacteriota; class Vicinamibacteria; order Vicinamibacterales; family 2-12-FULL-66-21; genus DATBJJ01. The sequence goes on along the minus strand of CAWIWL010000012.1, from coordinate 357,278 downwards.
ATGAGACGGCGGAACCCCGTGCCGACGAGGCTGCCGGTTGGCGATTCGTCCGCCTCGATCCGTCGCTGTGGCTCGGGAACCTGGCGGAAGAGGGGGATGGAGAAGACCAGCCACCAGATCCCGACGCTGGCGAGCGAGAGGCGGACGGCCGTTCCGGCGTCGGGTATCCCGAACCATCCCGGGCGCTGGATCATCAGCAGGTTGATCGCGAGGAGCACGCCGCCGCCCAGGTAACCGATGGCGTAGCCGGCCGACGACACCCGGTCGAGCTCCTTCTCGCTGACCAGGTGCGGAAGGAGCGACTCGTAGAACACGATGCTCGCGGCGACGGCGATGTTGCCGAGGATGAACAGGATGAGCGCCAGCTTCCAGTCGCCGGCGCGAATCCAAAACATCGCTGTCGTCGCGACGACGCCGATGCCGACGAAGACGCCGAGCATCTTCTTCTTCATGGCCGCGAAGTCGGCGATCGCTCCGAGGAGTGGCGCCACGAGCGCCACGATCACGATCGCAATCGTCGTCGCCCACGCGAACCGGCTCGTCGAGAGGGCGTCGCCGAGATCGGCCGCGACCACGTTGTGGAAGTAGATGGGAAAGACCGCGGCGATGATGGTCGTCTGGAACGCCGAGTTGGCCCAGTCATACATCGCCCAGGCGCGGAGCTCCGGCCGTCCAAGGCCGAGACGTTCGAGGAGATGCTTCACGCTTCAGCCTTCCTGGTGTGCTTGAATCGCCGTCTTTCGCACGAGCATCGGCAGACGGGCTTATCACGATGGACACGATGGTACGATGGCCACGATGAACCGGCTTGGATTGTCCATCGTGAACATCGTGCCATCGTGTCCATCGTGATAAAGACCGTCGGTCCGTGCTGTGTTCAGCGGCTTCCGTGCTAGAACGTCCGCCGCGCCACCCACTCCCGAAACAGCGAATCAACCACCGCGTAGCCAGTCCCTTCGCGGGTGAGGATGTCTTCTCGCACCAGCGCCGCCAGCGATGCCTGGACCGTCGACGTGCCGCTCAGGCGATGGCGCGCCCGGACGTCCCCCGACAGAAGCTCGTGCCCGCTTTCGAGCACGGCAGCGCGAAGCGCGGCGCGCTGCGCGAGCGTCAGCCGCTGCCAGGTGCCTTCGAAGAGCGTTTCGTGCTCGCCCAGCAGCCGCTTCAGCGTGCCGTGAAGGTCCTCGAGGTCCGCCGTCCGTCCCGTCCCCGCCTTCACATCGTCCCAGACCTCGTGCGCGAGGCGCTGGACGTCGTAGGGCAGGTTGCCGGCGAGATCGACGATCGCCGCGCCGAGACCCGCGGCCGGTTTGAAGCCGGTGGCCTTGAACCGTGCCTCGATGAAGGCGGCGAAGCGATCGGCCGGGATCTTCTGCAGGCGCATGACGGGTCCGGCCTTGTAGAACGGCCGGCTCTTGCCGAGCATCCTCTCCATCAGTGTCGGTTCGGAGCCCGAGAAGACGTAGCCTACCTGCCGCTGCTGCTGCACGGCGGCGCGGAGCGCGTGCTCGACGCTCCCGCCGTTGAACGACCCGATCGCCTGGAACTCGTCGAGCGCGATCGCCATCCGGCGCCGCCTGGCCTCGGCGATGCGGCCGGGCAGCGCGAAGACCTGCTGGGCGAGGTGGGACACGTCGCGATCGGTTCGGACGGAGGGGAACGACACCGCGATCTGGCCGCGCCCGCTCTCGTCGGGCTCGATCCGCACCTCAGGCCTCACGCCGGACAGCATCTCGCTCAGCCATGACCTGGCGCGGTCCAGCCGCGTTTCGGCCGAGGCCAGCGCCCTGGCGTAGCCCTCGAGGAAGGCGACGTAGGAGCTGTAGCTGCTGACCTGCACCTCGACGGTGATGGCGCCGCTCCTCGCCGCGCTCTTCAACGCCTGGCGGACGAGTGACGACTTGCCGTAGCGGCGCGGGGAGATGAGGAAGACTTTCTGGCCGGCGTACAGGTCCCTGCCGAGCCGGTCGAGCTCGACTTCCCGGTCGACGAATGCCGTCGCCGGAACGATCTCTCCGTAGACGAAGGGATTGGTCATTGTCCTCGGTTACGCCGATTACCGTAACCGTTACGTAGTCTAACGTAGCGGCGGCACGGGCGCAATTGGCAGCGCGAACGGCGCCACGATCCAGGAGGCTTCGGCGGTCCACGCGGTCCGCGACTGCGGTAGCCACGACGGCGGCTGCCAGCCCGACCCGTCGGATGGGCCCAGGGCAGTGGCGATCACCCGCAGGTCACGCAGGCGCGTGGCGTCCGGTGAGCCAAACGTCGCCCGGAACACCAGCCCTTCTGGCGTCGGGGCTACGTAGGTCGCGGTCCAACGGCCGAGCCGCGGAACGCCGGGGAGATTCGACCGGGCCGGTTCGACGCCCCCGGGAAGCACGAACGAGACGGCCAGCCCTGGGTGTCGGGGGACGACCGTCACGGTGAGCTCGGTGCCCGCCGCGACGGGCCCGACCGTGAGCGCAGCAATAGAGATGGGGGCAGGCCCGAGGCTGTCGCCGCTCGATCGAAAGACGAAGGGATGGGGCAGTCGCCGCAGTGGCGTAGAAGCCGCCGGCGCCGTCGTCGCCGGCATCCAGCCCGAGGGGGCGCCTTCAGCCAGATCGATCCCCGGTTCGGTGGACCCCACGTCCCAGGTCGCCGGGCCGTCGCCGTCCTGCACGGCGCGCGCGGCCCGTCGCAGCGGTTCCTCGTGAGTGTAACCGGGCGCGAGGTAGGCAAAGCCGGCGGTCCCCGCTACAGCAAACAGGCAGAAGGCGGTCTCGAGCGACGGGCGCACGAACGGGCGCACCTTCGTGATCGTCGCGACGAGCGGCGGTACCAGCATGATGCCGGCCGCCGCCTATTACTGCCGCGTAGACGAACACAGGCGTGACGATCGGCAGCCGTCCGAAGATCGCGACGATGAAGTGGAGGAGATCGATCGTAGGGCGCAGCCAGATCGCGGCCGTGAAGATGAAGACGACGGCAGACGCTACCCGGACCGCCGTGACATTCGACACCGGAACAACCGAGAGGAGAAGTCCTGCGATGAACAACGGCAGCAACCACAAGTACGCCGCGCCTGGGGCAAGCGAGAACATGGTCGAGGAGATCGCGATCCAGACCGGCAGGGCCAGGCTCCACGCGACGAGCGGGTGTCGGAGCCCATGCGCCCGTTTCGGCAGCCAGTGTCCAAGACGGGCGCTGCTCCAGGCCACGGTCACGCCGACGGCGAGGAGCAGAAAAAACAGCCGGCCTGGCCTGGCGTACCACGGGTGGTACACCTCACGCGCCACGCGCAGCGCCCACGTCGCGCCGACCATCGCGGCCACGACAGCCGCCGATCCTGCCAGCGTCCAGAAGACGGTCAGAAGCCACCGCAGAATGCCCTCGAGTCGGATGGCAACGCCGATGACCCGCACCCAGGCCACGATGCCGAGCGGGAGTGCCAGCAGGGCAATCGCTAACCCCGCGGCGGCGCTGTACGACATCGCCGACAGTCCCGCGATGTCGAAGAACGTGCTATCCGAAGCCGACCGCTGGGTCACGTCGATCGCGTCGAGCGCGATCATGACGGACACGACCTGCTCGCCGGTGCGTCTGATCGTGGACGACGCCAGTCGCTCGGGCGTGTCGCGCGTCGTGTGATACGCGTAGCTGTCGTCGATGGCCGCGAAGTTGAGGCCCGGTATGCCTTGACGCTTGAGAATCGAGAAATCCGTGTCGTTCGGCAGGCGGCGGTAGATTTCGATGCCGAACGACGCCCCGCGCGGGGCCGGGGCGGATCGCGCCCAAGGCCCGACGAGCCACCCGTTGCCGGGGCCTGTTTCAAACAGCATCGGCCCCCCGGCCGACCCGATGGCCTCGAGGTTGACATACGCCTGCAGCCGGCTTGTGACCTCCCGGTCCGTGATGAGGGCGGCCGCGCCCATCAGGCCGGCTTCCTCGCCATCGGTCACGAGGATCATCAGCGTCCAGTTGCGATCGGTTCGGGCGGCGAGCACGCGCGCGGCCTCGAGCGACACGCCGACGCCGAGCGCATCGTCCGCTGCGCCCGGTCCCGCGGGGACCGAGTCGTAGTGCGAGACGATGCCGATCGCTTCCGGACGTCGTCCTTGCCGGACCGCGATGATGTTGGACACGCGCGCGGTGAGCCCGATCGACGCCCGGCGCGCATCAGCCTCCTGGACGCGGACCTCGAATCCGAAGAGGCGGAGTTGGTCGATGATGTAGTCGCGGGCCCTGGCGTTGGCGGGTGTGCCGATCGGACGGCTGCCGATCGTGCCGGCGAGCATGCCGACGTGCGCGCGGGCGTTTGGCTCGGAAAAAAGGCCCGGCGGCCGTGAACACCCGCCGGCTACCAGGACGAGAAGCAGCAGGCCGAGCCCTCTGTTTCCACTGCACATCTGGCGCAGGTTACCTTATTTCTGCGCGTCCTTCGTTCGTGGGGCGTCGGGTAGGGTCATCCGGCCCGTGTAGATGGCCATGCCGACCACGGCATCCACGCCAATCGAATCCAGGAACTCCACCTCATCCATCGTCGTGATGCCGCCGGCCGCCGTCAGCCGGCGCGTCGTGGCATTGCGCACCGATTCAATCGCGCGCATGTCCGTGCCCTGCATGAGCCCTTCGCGGTCGACGTGCGTGTAGAGGAACTCTCCTGCGTAAGGTTCGAGCGCGCGGACCGCGTCGGTCGGCGTCAGGTCGAGCATCGTTCGCCATCCGTCGACGACAACGTGGCCGCCACGGCTGTCGACCGCCGCGATGAAGCGGTCCGGCGTCACCGCGGCGGAGACGCGATGAGCGAAGTCGATGTCGACCGCGCCGTTCCTGAAGAGAGAAGACGCGAGGATGACCCCGGTCGCGCCGAGCGCGATGAGCGCCTCCGCCCGCTCGGGCGTGCGGATACCGCCACCGACGCGGCAAGGGAGCCGGGCGCAGATCGCCGCGATGAGCGCTTCGTTCGCGCCGGCGTTTTTGGCCGCATCGAGGTCGATGAGCTGCACCTTCGGGTAACCCGTGAAGCGCTCGATCCAGCCGTCGACGTCGTGTGTCTCGACGGCCAGCCGTTCGCCTTGCACGAGTTGGACGATGCGGCCGCCCTGGAGATCGATAGAAGGTATAAGCATCAGATGCGCATGGGTACGCCGCGGGCGTGCAGGAACTCTTTGAGATCCGCGACCGCGTGCTCGGAATAGTGAAAGATTGACGCCGCCAGCGCGGCATCGGCTCTGCCCCCGGTGAAGACGTCGAAGAAGTGGTCGAATGTCCCGGCGCCGCCAGAGGCGATGACGGGAATTGCTACGGCGCTCGAGACCGCGGCAGTGAGGGGGCAGTCGAATCCCGCCCGAGTCCCATCGCGATCGATCGAGGTGAGAAGGATTTCTCCGGCGCCCCGCGACTCGGCCTCGACCGCCCACTCGACGGCGTCGCGATGTGCCGCCACCTTTCCGCTTCGCGCGAACACTTCGAACCGCTCGCCGTTCTGTTTCGCGTCGATGGCCACGACGACGGCCTGGCTGCCGTAGCGATCGGCCAGTGTCGTCACGAGCGACGGGTCCGACAGCGCGGCGGAGTTGATGCTGACCTTGTCGGCGCCAGCGTCGATGGCCGCTGCCGCGTCTGCTTCGGCGCGGATGCCGCCGCCGACCGCGAGCGGGATGAACAACCGTGATGACACTTCACGAATCGTCTTCTCGAGCGCCCGTCGTCCTTCAATGGTTGCCGTGACGTCGAGGATCACCAGCTCGTCGATGCCCTCGGCGTTGTAGCGCTCCGCCAATTCCGCTGGGTCGCCGGCCCGTCTCAGCCCTTCGAAGTTGATCCCTTTGACGACCGAGCCATCGCGGACGTCGAGGCAGGCGATGATGCGTTTGGAGAGCATTACTACTGGTTCACGGATCAGCGTTCAAGGTTCAGGGTTCTAAGTTCGCGGCTCGCCGCTGGTGGCTCGCAGTTGGCGGTTCGCGTGCCCGCGGTTCGCGAACGAGGGTGGTGAAGTTCTCCAGAATCTTCAGGCCCGGCTGGCCCGACTTCTCCGGGTGGAACTGGACACCCCAGACGTTGCCTCGCTGCACGGCGGCGGCAAATCTCGTCCCGTGTGTGGTCGCCGCGACGCAGTCCTCCGTAACGGGCGCAGCGTAAGAGTGCGTGAAGTAAACCTGCGCGCCCTCCGGCACTCCGACGAGGAGAGTCGATGGCCGCGTCACCTCGAGGGAATTCCAGCCGACGTGGGGCACCTTCACGACCGGCGGGAGGCGAACGCATCGCCCTTTGAGCGCACCGAGCCCCGCAAGCGGCGCTTCCTCGCTGCCCTCGAACAGCCACTGCAGCCCGAGGCAGATGCCAAGTAGCGGCACGCCGTCCGCAACCGCCGATTGAATCTCGCGCCTCCAGCTGTCGTCGAGAAACGCCGTGGCTCCGAAGTGCCCGACACCTGGCACGACGATGCCGCTCGCGCGAGAGAGGTCGGACGCCGCCGCGGGCGTAAAGAGCTCTGCCCCGACTGCGGCGAATCCCTTGCGCACCGAGGTCAGATTGCCCGCCCGATAGTCAATCAACGCGATGGTCATGTCGATGCGCCCGGTCTTGGTCGAGACGATTGAGGCTTCCTTCCCGATCCTATGGCTCTCTTCCCAATCCTGTGGCTCTCTTCCCAATCCTGTGGCTTCCGCCTTAAGGCAGAAGCTACAGTGTTTCTGTTCTACAGTGTTTCTGTTCAGCCTTCAGCATTTCAGAGCAGCCCTTTGGTGCTGGGCATGACTTTGGCGAGCCGGCGATCTCGTGAGCACGCCATGCGGAGGGCCCGTCCGAACGCCTTGAAGAGGGCCTCGACCTTGTGGTGATCCGATCGGCCGTAGAGCACCTTCAGGTGCACGTTGGCACGGGCACCGCGTGCGAACCCCTCGAAGAAGTCGGTCAGCAGATCCGCCTGCAGATCGCCGACCTTCTGCGTCTTGACCCGGGCGTCGACGACGGCGTGCGCCCGGCCGCCGAGATCGATGGCGACGACGCCGATCGACTCGTCCATCGGCATGACGAAATAGCCCGCGCGGTTGATGCCGCGCCGCGAGCCGAGCGCGGCCTCGACAGCCTCACCGAGCGCAATCCCGATATCCTCGACTGTGTGGTGCTGGTCGACGTCGAGGTCGCCTTCGGCGCGCAGGCGAAGGTCGAAGCCGCCGTGGCGCGTAAAGAGCTCGAGCATGTGGTCGAGGAAGCGGACGCCCGTTCGGACGTCGTACCGGCCGCGGCCATCGAGGGTCATGCGGATGGCGATCGATGTTTCCGTGGTCTGCCGTTCAATCACGCCGCGTCGCACTTGACCTCCTATATTTCCCACAAAGAAACGAGCGCCCGAATGCACGCCTGGGTGTGTTCGACTACGCCCGTGGTGATCCGGATGCAGCCGGGACACGCCCGATCGCGCGACTTATCGCGCACGTGGACGCCGCGAGCCGCCAGGCCCTCCACGACTGCGGATGCGCGCTCGCCGAAGTGCGCCAGAACGAAGTTCGCCTCGCTCGGCCAGAACCGGATCCCTGCCTTGCCGAGTGCCTCGTAAAGCAGCGTCTTCGACGAGCGGACCTGGGCAAGGTACCACTGGTAGTAGTCCTCGTCCCCGAGGCCGGCCGCGAGCGCCGCGGCTGCGCACACGTTGATGCTGAACGGTGGAACGACGTGCCTCAACGGCTGGAGCGCATGCGGATCGCCGATGACTACGCCCGCGCGCAGGCCTGCGAGCCCATAGGCCTTGGCAAACGTGCGGCCGATGAAAACGTTCGGCAGAGCCGCAATCTCCCGATCACCCACGAGCGTCATCCGGGCGAAGTCGGCGTACGCCTCGTCGACGAGCACCTGCACATGTGGCGCATGCCGTGCGATCCGCACGATGTCGGCCCGCGGGATCAGCAGACCCGTCGGATTGTTCGGGCTCGTCAGAAAGAGCAGCCGTGTCTGCGCGCCGATGGCGTCGAGAATCTGCTCGGTCGGGAACGCGAAATCCGGCCCGAGGGGCACTTCGACGACCCGCGCGCCGACACCGGACGCGGTGGAGGCATACATGTCGAACGCCGGCACCACGACTACTGCTTCCGGAACGGCGGCGTCGCGGTCGCGCAGCGCCGCGACGGTCAGGGCGAGAATGCCTTCGTCGAGGCCGTTGGTCAGCACGAGTCGATCCGGGTCAACGCCGAGCCTCGTCGCGCAGGCCGTCACGACCTCGTCGTAGCCTGGATAGAACGCGACGTCCTGCCTGGTGAGACGCCGTAGAGCCTCGAGGACCTTCGGCGAACAACCAGCGGTGTTTTCGTTCAGGTGCAGCCGCAGGCCGCTCGACGGTGTGAGGACCTTCTCGTATTCGTAGGTCATGACCGCGTTCTCGCTTGTGAGGCCGGCGCCGTCCTGATGCGCAGCGAGTCGGCGTGCGCGCGTAGACCTTCGGCGACGGCCAGCGCGATCCCGGCCTGGGCGATCCGGCGCAGACCGCCCGCGGTTACCGTCTGCACCGTGGACACGCGCACGAAATCGGCGGTGCTGAGTCCTCCGCGCGCCGCCGCCGCGCCGCCCGTCGGCAGGACGTGGTTGGAGCCCGTGACGTAGTCGCCCGAGGCCTGTGCGCTGTAGTTGCCGACGAACACGGTGCCCGCCCTCGTCAAGCGCGCCGCCACCAATTCCGAGTCGCATACGGCGTGCTCGGGCGCCATTCGCTGCATGAGCTCGATCGCCTCACCGAGTGTGCGCGTGACGATGATGCCGCCGTGTGCCGCCAGGGCGCGCCGCGCCGGCCCATCGGCTGGCATCTGCCTGTCGACCTCCCGCGCGACGGCCTTCGCCAGGCGGCGGCCGGTCGTAATCAGTATTGCCCGCGCATCAGGGTCGTGTTCGGCCTGCGCGAGGAGATCCGCGGCGATCCACGCCGGATTGCCCGAGACCGAGAGCACGGCGATCTCGCTCGGGCCGGCGAAGAAATCGATGGCGCAGTCCCGCGACACGAGGGACTTCGCCGCGGCGACGTAGGCGTTGCCAGGACCGACGATCCTGTCCACGCGCGGGACCGTCTTCGTTCCGTATGCGAGCGCCGCAACCGCGTGCGCGCCGCCCAATCGGAACAACCGGGAGACGCCGGCCTCGACCGCGGCGTACATCACGGTGGCGTCGGGTTTTGGGCACACGACGATCACCTCCGGCACGCCGGCAACGCGCGCTGGGATGGCGGTCATAAGCAGGGACGAGGGAAGGGGATAGCGGCCGCCGGGCACGTAGCAGCCGACGCGGTCGAGCGGCAGCACGCGCTGTCGAATCCTGACGCCCGGTGCCGGGCTGACCGTCCATGCGCGCGGCCGCTGCTTCTCCGCGACCGTCCGGATGTTCCTCGCTGCCAGAGCGATGGCCTTCTTCACCGCCGGGTCAACGAGCCTGGCGCTCTTGTCGAGCTCCTGGCGGCTGACCTCGATCGGGCCCTCGAGACCATCGAACGCCCGCGCGAACTTCAACAGAGCCCGATCGCCCCCGCGTCTCACGCGGTCGACGATCGCTGCGACACGACGCTGGATGGTCAGGTTCTGTCCCGGCCGCTTGTCGAGCAGCGCCGCAACCGCGCGAGCGTTCGAGGATTGGATAATCACCATGTCAACAGGCTGTCTACGTTCACGAATTCCTCAGGATGTTCGCGACCGCCTCGGCCAAGGCTCCGGCGAGTCCGCCGAAGCATCTCGCGAAGGCGGAAGCTCTCGAAGCTCGCGAAGGCGTGACCACGTTGGATCTTCGTGATCATCGCGATCTTCGCGGCCATCGTGATGACTCCGTGAACACTCAGCAGAGAATCGCTGGCGTCAGATTACGATCTTGTTCAATGGATACTCCACAATCCCTTGCGCCCTCGCGGCCTTCAGCTTCGGGATGAGGTCGCGCACGGTCCGCTCTTCGATGATCGTGTTGAGCGCCACCCAGGAGGCATCGCTCAGCGGCGAAATCGTCGGCTGCTGCAAGGCCGGCAGGAGCGCCAGCACCGCGTCGAGATCCGCCTTCCTCACGTTGAGCATGATACCCACCCGGCCCTGCGCCTCGATTGCCGCCTTGAGGAGCAGCGCGAGGTTCTCGAGTTTTGTCCGCTTCCATTCGTCGTCGAGCGCTCGCGCGTTGGCGATGAGCTGCGTGTTCGACTCCATGACGGTATCGATGATGCGCAGGCGGTTGGCTCTGAGTGACGACCCGGTCTCGGTGACTTCGACGATCGCGTCGGCGAGCGTCGGCGGCTTGACTTCGGTCGCGCCCCACGAGAACTCCACGTTCACGCGCACGCCGAGCCGCGAAAAGTACGCCTGCGTCGCGCGCACCAGCTCGGTCGCGATCGTCGCGCCCTCGAGATCCTGCGGCGTCCGGTAAGACGACTCCTCGGGGACCGCGAGCACCCATCGCACCTTGCCAAAGCTCTGCTTCGCGTAGATGAGATCCGCGAGCGGCACGATCGTTGGCGCGTCGCCGTCCGCACCGTTGCCGGCCGCATGTTCGGCAATCCAGTCCTGACCGGTCAGGCCGGCATCGAGGACGCCGTCCGCGACATAGCGCGCCATCTCCTGCGCGCGGATCAGCATGCAGTCGATCTCCGGGTCGTCGATCGCCGGAAAGTACGACCGCGTGCTCGCATAGATGTTGAACCCCGCGCGCGCGAAGAGGTGGATCGTCGCGTCCTGCAGCGAGCCCTTGGGAATGCCGAGTTTCAGCTTGGAAGTCATAGCTCTAACTAATGCTTGGTTGCTTCGTGACGGTCTGGTCAACTTTTTTCAATGCTCGCGGGGCCCCACCCCCGCTCGCTCTCGCGCGGCGACTTCGCGCCGCGCTCGGGCCGCAGGCGCTGCCGATAGCGCGCCTAGCCACTTCCACCGTAAACACGGCTAAAACAGCTTCGGTCCCCCGTGTGGCACACGTTTCCATCGCCGAGGCGCGTGACCCGCACGAGCACGGTGTCGTCGTCGCAATCGACCAGGATCCGTTCGACCCTCAGCCGGTTGCCCGACGTCTCTCCCTTCATCCACAGCGTTCCGCGCGTGCGGCTGAAGAAGGTCGCAAAGCCAGTGGCGACGGTCCGATCGAGGGCCTCCTGGTTCATGAAGCCGACCATCAGGACCTCGTTCGACACGTCGTCCTGAATGACGGCGGGAATCAGACCGTCTAACTTTGTAAAGTCCATAAATAGAGCTTCGTAAAGTCCATAAGAGAGCCTGGTAACGCCCTATAAAGTAAAAAAGCCTCGCCGGGTGTCCGGCGAGGCCTGGTGAATTCGGTTAGCGCTTTCAGGTTCGGGTTATTTCGCGCAGAACTCGACCGGCCCGCCGTCGCGGTGCGAATGGTGATGCCGGTGTCCGTGAACGAGATTCCGAAACATGTGAAGCTACAGCCTACCGTCCAGCCGCAGTCGGTGTCAAACCCTGTGGCGCGGAGGCCTTCGAGTCGGGCGTGCGCCTGTCTTCGACGCCGTAGGGCACGCCATCGGGCCCAATCCAGATACTGTGCGCGTCGCCCTGCCGCCCCTGTGCCCGGACGTCATGGCCCACGGCGCGAAGCGCGGCGAGAACGTCATCAGGCACGGCACCCGCACCCGCTTCGAGCGTCGCGCGATCGGGCAGCCACTGGTGATGCATCCTGGCAAGGTCTACTGCCTGTCTGCCGGTCAACCCGTACTCCGTGACGCCGAGGACGATCCCCAGGACGGTGTTGATGATTGTGCGACCGCCGGGCGAACCGGTCAGGAGCACGAGCTTTCCGTCTTTCGTTACGAGCGTGGGCGTCATGGAGCTCAACATCGTCTTGCCGGGCGCGATCGCGTTGGCCCGCGTACCGATGTCGCCGGTCAGGTTGGTTTCGCCGGGTTTCCTGTTGAAGTCGCCCATCTCGTTATTGAGGAGGAAGCCCGTCCCCTTGGCGACGACGTGTGAGCCGTAGCCGCCTTCGAGCGTGTAGGTGTTCGTTACGGCGAGGCCGTTTCGATCGATCACGGAGAAGTGCGTCGTTTCGTCCGGCTCGGCGGCCGGAACCGTGACGATATCCGCGCCGAGCCCGACGCTGCTCGACGCCCTGGAAAGATCGATCGACGCCGCCACGCTCTTCGCGTGCTCCTTCGACGTCAACCTGGCCATCGGCACGGCGGCGAAGTCCGGATCGCCAAGGTAGCGCGCGCGATCGAGATAGGCTCGGCGCATCGCTTCGATTTGCAGGTGCAGAGCCGGCGCGGTCAGCAGGCCCTTGCCCTTCAGGTCGAATGGCTCGAGGATGTTGAGCATCTCGACGAGCGCGACGCCCCCCGAGCTTGGCGGCGGCATCGAGGCGATGTCGTAGCCCTTGTAGGTGCCGCGGATCGGCGCGAGCTCACGGACCTTGTAGGCAGCGAGGTCGCTCCTGGTGATGATCCCGCCGTGTGCCGCCATGTCCTCCGCGATCCGGTCCGCGATCCACCCCATGTAGAAGGCGTCGGCGCCGCCATCGGCAATCGCGCGAAGCGTCTTCGCGAGATCGCCCTGGATCAGCCGATCGCCCTCCGCCCAGTCGCCGCCACCCGGCTTGCCGAACGCGGCAATGGATGCGGGGAAGGGAGCCATCGGGCCCTGAACCTCGCGGTTGAGGCTGCGCGCAAGGCCGCCCGAGATCGCGAAGCCGTCGGCGAGCCGTGTCGAGGGCGACACGACGTCCTTCCAGGAGAGCTTGCCGAACTTCTTGTGCACGGCTTCGAGTCCGCGCACGGTGCCGGGCACGCCAGGCGCGAGATAACCGGCCGCGGTCAGGCTCCGGACGATCTGCCCGTCGGCGTCGAGGTACATCCGTTCGTAGGACCGGTGCGGCGCCTTCTCGCGATAGTCGAAGGTCGTCACCTCGCCAGACGGCGTGCGGACAATCATGAAGCCGCCGCCCCCGATGTTGCCCGCCGACGGATGCGTGACGGCCAGGGCGAAAGCCGTGGCGACGGCGGCGTCAACGGCGTTCCCGCCCTTCGCGAGGATAGAGGCGCCGGCGTCGCACGCCGGCGCCGACACGCACACGACCAGGCCCTCCTTCGATGGGACGCCGAGGTCGGCCTGCGCCCGGGGGCCGGGCGAGGCCGTGAGAAGGATGGCGGCAAAGAGCAAGAGGCGTGCGCGCATGAATCCCTACCGGCCCTCCGAGGCCGGCGTCGTCGTCTTCCGCTCGGCGCCGCGCTTGTACTTGTCGAACCAATAGCGGAGGTAGAGCTGCGTCCTGACGAAGTTCGACGGCACGCTCGTCGTCCCGTGCCACTCGTCGTTGAACCTGATCATCGCCGTCGGGACGTTGCGCAGCTTGAGGGCGCTATAGAACTGCTCGGTCTGCGGCATCGGCGTTCGCAGGTCGTTCACGCCGGTCATGAGCATGGTCGGCGTCTTGACATTGCCGACGTAGGTCAGCGGTGAGCGCTTGATGTGCTCGGTCGGATCCTCCCACGGGAGCTTCGCGAAGTTGTAGTACCAGCTGGCGCCGTCGGTCGTGCCGACAAAGCTGAGCCAATCGGTGACCGGGCAGTTGGCCGACGCAGCCGCGAACCGATCGGTGTGCCCGACCGTCCAGGCCGTCAGCACGCCGCCACCGCTGCAGCCGGTGACGAACAGGTTCTGCGGATCGACGAAGCCCTTCGCGACGACCGCGTCAACACCCGCCATCAGGTCGTTGAAGTCTTTGTCCGGATAGGCGTTCTTGATCGCGTTGCCGAACGCGCTGCCATATCCGGTGCTGCCGCGCGGATTGGTGTAGAGGACGACGTAGTCGTTGGCCGCGTGCTCTTGCCAGCCGTAGTTGAACCCGACCCCGTACATGCTGTGCGGGCCGCCATGGATGTGGAGCTGCATCGGGTACTTGCGCGACGGATCGAAGTCGGGTGGCGTGATGTACCAGCCCTGCACCTTCATTCCATCGACCGAGGTGTACCAGATCTCCTTGACCTCGCCCAGCTTGCGCCCGGTCAGGATGTCCTCGTTGACGGCGGTGAGCTGCTTGATCGACGCGGGTGTCTTGAGATCGAAGATGACGACATCGCCCGGCTGCGAGAAGGTGGTCAGCGTGCCGACGGCGACGCCCTTCGACGAGATATCGGACACGGTCAGCATCTGCGTGCCCTTCGTGATCTCGGTGACCTTGCCCGCGGTTCCAACGGGCAGGTAGTACAGGTTCTGTGAGCCCTGGTTCTGCGCGGTGAAGTAGAGGCCGCTGCCGTCGGCCGACCACCGCAGCTCGGCGGGCGCGCGGTCCCAGTCGCCTGAAATGAGGCGCGGGTTCGAGCCGTCGATGTTCATCAGGTAGATCTTGCTGTCCACCCACGTATCCGTGGTCCAGTCATAGCCGGTGTAGGCCACGCGCTTCCCGTCCGGAGACACCGAAGGGTTGCCGTCGGGGCCCTTGCGCTTCGTGAGCTGACGAATGGCGCCGCCGGCCACGTCCACGGCGTAGATCTCCGACTCGCGCCACTGGTAGGTGGCGTTCTCGCTGCGCAGGCCGCTGAAGAGGATGCTTCGGCCGTCCGGCGTCCAGTTGGTGCCCGCGTGATCGAAGTTGCCGGACGTGATCTGCCGCGGCGTGCCGCCGGAGGCCGGAACGACGAAGACGTGGCGGTAGCCGTTGTCGGTAAAGCCGGTTCGATCGCGCCGGTAGTTCAACTGCTCGACGATCCGCGGCGCCTCGGTCCACTTGGCGCCGGCCGGCGCCTTGGGCATCTTGATCGGCCAGGTGTTGCGCTCCTCGACGAGCATCGAGAACGAGAGCTGCTTGCCGTCGGGCGACCACGCGACGGCTGACGGCGCCTGATCGACTCGCGTGATCTGGGACGTCGCGCCCTCGGCATCCATCCAGCGGACGAAGATCTGCGTGCCCTTCGGTTCGCCTTGAGTGGTGAAGGCGATCCGGTCGCCGGAGGGCGACCACCGTGCGCCGGACCCTTTCGCGAGGAACCGGTTGCGGCTGCCGTCGGCGTTCATGATCCAGAGCGCCGATTCGCGCTTGTCGTTCACCTTGTCGATCCAGCCCCGCGTGTAGACGATCTGGCTGCCGTCGGGGGAGAGCTGCGGATCGGAGACCGTCTCCATGTCGAGATAGAGATCGAGCGTCAGGCGGTCGGATTTCACCGCGCGCGCGCCGTCCTGGGCGCCTTGCGCCGCCGGCACGTCGCCGCGGGTCAGAAACAGACCGACCAGGAGCACCGCCAGGGCACTTGTACGTTTCAACATCGCAATCCTCCCCAGAAACGTTCAGTCGAGCCTGCAAGCTTGCAGAAGTGATGAGGGGAGCTTACAGGGTGGGTCGGGCTCAGGCAAGGACGGTCCGGCTAAAGCCGGGTCCAACCAAAGCCGGGTCCGGCTAAAGCCGGACACTACGAATACAGGGCCGGCTAAAGCCAGACACGGCGAACAGGGTCGCCGGAAGGCACTCGTGGCGTCGGGCTTTAGCCGGACTCTTCTTCGACCACTCGCCTCGAGTCCGAACGACTGCGCTACCATCTCAGCCTTATGCGTATCTGGCCAGGCCACCACGCGCCGCTCGGCTCCACGTTCGATGGAATCGGGACCAACTTCTCCGTATTCTCCGAGGCGGCCGAGCGCGTCGAGTTGTGCCTGTTCGACGACCAGGGCGCGGAAACCCGCATCGACTTTACCGAGCGGACGGCGCTCTGCTGGCACGGCTACCTGCCGGACGTGAAGCCGGGACAGCGCTACGGGTTCAGGGTCCACGGACAGTGGGCGCCGGAGCAGGGGTCGTGGTGCAATCCGGCGAAGCTCCTGCTCGATCCCTACGCGAAGGCGATCGACGGCCCATGGAACTGGAACGAAGCCGTGTTTCCCTATCAGTTCGCCGCGCCCGAGTCCTCGCGGAACGATCTCGACAGCGCGCCCTTCGTGCCTAAGAGCGTCGTCATCAATCCCTTTTTCGACTGGGGACAGGACCGCCGGCCGAGGACCCCGTGGCACCGCACCGTCCTCTACGAAACGCACGTCAAGGGCTTCACCACCAAACATCCGCTCATTCCCGACGCGCTGCGCGGACGGTATGCGGGTATGGCCCACCCCGAGGCGATCAAGTACCTGCAGCGCCTCGGCGTCACGGCCGTCGAGCTCCTGCCCGTTCATCAGTTCGTACAGGATTCGAGCCTGCGCGATCGCGGTCTGGCCAACTATTGGGGCTACAACTCGATTGGCTACCTCGCGCCGCACAACGAGTACGCCAGTGGCCAGCGCGGCGAGCAGGTGCAGGAGTTCAAGCACCTCGTGAAGACGATGCACGAGGTGGGCATTGAGGTGATTCTCGACGTGGTCTACAACCACACGGCCGAGGGGAACCACCTCGGGCCGGTGCTCTCCCTCAAGGGTATCGACAACGCCGCCTACTACCGTCTCGTCCCCGACAAGCGGCGGTACTACGTCGACTACACGGGCACGGGCAACTCGATGAACATGCGGCATCCCCACGTGCTGCAGCTCATCATGGACAGCCTGCGCTACTGGGTGAGCGAGATGCACGTCGACGGATTCCGCTTCGATCTCGCAGCCACGCTCGCCCGCGAGCTGCACGAGGTGGACCGGCTCTCGTCGTTCTTCGATCTCATCCAGCAGGATCCCATCGTCAGCCAGGTGAAGCTGATTGCCGAGCCATGGGACATCGGCGAGGGCGGCTACCAGGTCGGCAACTTTCCGCCGCTGTGGTCGGAGTGGAACGGCAAGTATCGCGACACGGTCCGTGACTTCTGGCGCGGCACGGATCGGACGCTCGCGGAGTTCGCCTACCGGCTGACGGGCAGCTCGGACCTCTACGAAGGCACTGCCCGAAGTCCGTACGCCAGCGTCAACTTCATCACGGCGCACGATGGTTTCACGCTCGCCGACCTGGTGTCGTACAACGACAAGCACAACGAGGCGAATGGTGAGGGCAACCGCGACGGCGAGAGCCACAACAGGTCCTGGAACTGCGGCGCCGAGGGTCCGACGACCACATCAGAGGTCACGACGCTGCGCGCGCGGCAGCAACGCAACTACCTCGCCACGCTGATGCTGTCCCAAGGTGTGCCGATGCTCCTCGGCGGCGACGAGATGGGACGCACGCAGCACGGCAACAACAACGGATACTGTCAGGATAACGACGTTTCCTGGTACGACTGGGCGGCCGCGGACGAACGACTGCTCAAGTTCACACGCCGCCTGATCCGGTTGCGCCATCGCCATCCGGTGCTCTGCCGGCGCCGCTGGTTCCAGGGGCGAGAACCTCACGGTCCGAGCGTCGCCGACATCGGGTGGTTCGTGCCCGCGGGAACGGAGATGTCCGAGGCGGACTGGCAGGCGGGATTCGCGAAGTCCCTCGGCGTGTTCCTGAACGGCGACGCGATCCCGACGCCAAACGAGCGTGGCGAGCGCGTCGTCGACGACAGCTTCTACATCATGTTCAACGCCCACCACGCCGCGCTCGAGTTCCGCCTGCCTCCCAAGGCCTGGGGAGAGCGGTGGACGCAGGTACTCGATACGTTCGAGAGCGTTGACGAGATGTCGGAGGAACGCCTCGGGAAACAGGTCAGGGCCGGCGGCGCCGTGCAGGTGCAGGCCTGGTCGATCGTGCTGCTGCGGAGGATCGCGCCACCTGCCGCGCGATCATGACCTCCGTGGACTTGATGACGGCAAGCGCCTCGTCGCCCCGCCGGAGCTTGAGCTCGTCGACCGCGTCCCGGGTGATGACCGCTGTCAGCGTCTGATCGCCGATCCGCATGCGCACCTGGGAGAGCAGCCCCTCGCTCCTGACCTCCTCGACGATGCCGCGGAGTTGATTGCGGCCGCTGAGCGCGACAATTGCGCCGGCGTGAGGGGGCGCGGGACGTGGCAGCGGGCTGCCGGCCGACGCCAGCAGCCGCTCAACTTCCGACGCCGGTATGCGGTGATGGCCCCCGGCCGTGGGCCGCGTCCGGAGGACGCCCTTGTAAATCCACTGCTTGATCGTCGGATAGCTGACGCCGAGCCGGCGCGCCGCCTCCCGCGGGGTGACGAGATCCACGTCGTCTAGAATCGTATTGATTCGCTGGAAAATCAAGCCTAATTCGCAGTAAATTGTATAGGTGATGCCGCGTCTGACGGCTCCTCGTCCTGCTCGCCTGGTTCGCCGCGCCTCAAGGAGTCCCGCCCGAGCCGGTGACGGTGGCCGCCGCCGTCAGCCTGACGCAAGTGCTCGAGGAAATTGCCGCGGCGTACGCCGCGGCCGGTGGCGGCCCGGTGCGCTTCAACCTTGCCGGCTCCAACGTGCTCGCGCGGCAGATCCTCAACGGCGCCCCCGCCGACGTCTTCATCAGCGCCGATGAGGCGCAGATGGATGTCGTCGAGAAAGCCGGCGCCGTGCTTGCCGGCTCGCGGGTCGACCTCGTCGAGAATCAACTGGCGATTGTGTCGACCCCCGAGCGCGTGGACTTCGTGCGCCGGGAGTTTGCGCGGGCGCCACCGGAAATTCGCCGCCTGGCGATCGGCGATCCGGCGGCCGTGCCGGCCGGTGTCTACGCGCGCCGCTACCTCGAGCAGCGAGGGCTCTGGGCTGCCTACGAGGCGCGGATCGTGCCGACGACCAATGTGCGGGCTGCGCTTGGTGCGGTCGAGACCGGCAGCGTCGACGCGGCGATCGTGTACCTCACCGATCTTGCCGCCGCCCGCACCGCCGTCCTGGCGTTCGCCGTGCTCCCCAAGGACGGGCCCCGCATCATCTATCCGGCTGCCGTCCTGTCGACCTCGCGCAACCAGGCCGAGGCGAAGCGCTTTCTCGCGTTTCTGCGACAAGCACAGGCGACGGCCATCTTTGTGCGGCACAGATTCGGAGCGCCGGTTGTATCGAGGTAGCGATGGCGCCGTTTGAGATTATTGCAGCAGCGCCTGCGGCCCGAGCGCGGCGCGACCAGCCTCCGCCAAGGCTACGGCGGTCCGCCGAAGCTTCAGCGAAGGCGGAAGTCGCCGCGCGAGAGCGAGCGGGGGTGGGGCCCCGCGAGCATTGAGAAATGCTGACAGAACCGTTGATTGAACGACACGATCGAAGTCTCGGCGACTGCGCTCGTCGTCGTGGACTTCGCAATCGCAACACTGCAGCTCTGCGCCCATGGACATCTGGCAGATTACGAGCTTCACGCTGCTGACGGCGCTCGCCGCGACGGCGCTGATGATTCCGCCGGGACTGGCGCTCGCATGGCTGCTCGCGCGCCGGCGATTTCGCGGCCGCGTGCTCGTCGAGACGTTCGTCTCGCTGCCGCTCGTCATGCCTCCCGTCGCGACGGGACTCATCCTTCTGCTGCTCTTTTCCCCGCGCGGTCCGATTGGGAGAGTGCTGGCGAGCGTCGGCATGGACGTCGTCTTCACCTGGCGCGCCGTCGTGCTGGCCATGACGGTCATGGGGTTGCCGCTCTTCGTGCGCACGCGTGCGGGCCGGATTCGAGCAGGTCGACCAGCGTTACGAGGCGATCGCCGGCACGCTCGGCGCGTCGCCGCTGCGCGTCTTCTTCTCCATCACGTTGCCGCTGGCGTTTCCCGCGCTCGCGGCGGGCGCGGTGCTGGGCTTCGCGCGCGCGATTGGCGAGTTCGGCGCCACGATCATGATCGCCGGCAGCATTCCGGGCGTCACGCGGACGTTGCCGGTTGCGATCTACACGTTCACGGAGATCGGCCGCGATCGTGATGCCGCCGGTACTGTTGGCCGTCTCGGCTGGCATCGCCTTCATCGCGCTCTGGATCTCGAACTACCTCACGTCCCGTGCGGGGCTCCGCGCGTGATCGACATCGACTTTCGGCTCGAGCAGGGGACTTTCGCACTCGAGATACGCCAACGGCTCGAGGCCCGAGTGACGGTGCTTTTCGGTCCGTCGGGTGCTGGCAAGACGACGATTCTCGACGCGATCGCCGGGCTTCGGACACCGGTCCACGGCGTCATCGCCGTCAACGGCCGCACGCTCTTCAGCTCCAAGGGCGGCATCAACCTGCCGTCCCACAAGCGGCACGTGGGCTATGTCTCTCAGGACATCGCGCTCTTCCCTCACCTCGACGTCCGCCGCAACGTCACCTACGGCCAGCGGCAGGGGCAGAAGCTGTCGCTCGCGTCGGTGGCGTCGATTCTCGAAGTGGGATCATTGCTGGATCGCGGCGTCTCGATGCTCTCGGGAGGGGAGCGGCAGCGGGTCGCGCTCGCGCGTGCGCTGATGTCGGCGCCCGACGTGCTCCTGCTCGATGAGCCACTCGCGGCCGTCGACCTCGAGCTGCGCCGCCGGATCCTGCCGTACCTCGAGCGTGTAAGGGACGAGCTTGCGGTGCCGATACTCTACGTGACGCACGATCGCGACGAGGCGCGCCGATTCGCCGACCGCGTGGTCGTGCTCGAACGCGGCGCCGTCATCCAGGCGGGCGCCCCGGGCGACGTGCTGAAGTAGAAGCTGTCTCAAAACAAAGACCAGGCTGAACGCGCCGACGGCCATGCCTCACGATGAGCACGATGATCCGATGAACACGAAGAGAACTCTCAGAGGGATCCATCGTGAACTTCGTGTCATCGTGGCATCGTGTTGTAACGTGATGTCGTGACAGCATTCGTGAGACGGCTGGTAGTGTCAAAACCGATGCGACGTCTCCTGCTCTTCGGCCTCTGACCGCCGCGCACCTCGCACTGACCGTCAGCTTCCTGCTCTACGTCTTCGGTTCCGGCATGGCTCGATTCGATACCGGTGGCCAGCCGGGATGGTTCGAGGCAGCGTGCGGCCGGCTCCTCACTGTCCTCGGGTTCCCGGTGCTGACGCTCCTCGAAGTCAAGGTGGGTCTGCGCTTCCCTGGGCTGTGGGGATACGTGCCGTTCGTCGCCAACAGCGCTCTTTGGGCGGCGGCCGCCCTCGGGCTCATCGGAGTCGTGCAGAGAGTCCGAGCCAGGCCGCGGTAAGCCACGGACAACACGGACGCGCCCAGCCACGGATAACACGGACACCACGGAAACTAGGGAAGCCACGGATAACACGGAGAGGCCGAGCTACGGATAACACGGACAACACGGGGAGGCCTTGGTGTGCGAGCCCATCAGCTGACGCGCCGCGCTCGCTTGACGGTGATCCTCGTCGCACTTCTGGTGGCGGCCGGCTACAGGCCACTAGAATAGCCAAGTCATGTCCGACCGAGAGAAAGAAATAGAAAAGAAAATCCAGGAGATTGTCGATCGCGAAACACGCGCCTGGGACACCCAGGACGCCGATCTTCTCTTGAGCGTTCTCCACCCCGACATGGTGTGGCCCTGGCCGCCGCGGCCGGACGCGCACGACCCAATCGAGTGGGTGATTGAGTGGGGCCGCTACGATGCCGACCGATGGCGTCAGGGCTGGCAGCGCCTCTTCGATACGCACACGCTGGTGCACAACCGCCGGGTCACCCAGAAGATCGCCGTGTCAGCGCAAGGCGACGGCGCCTTTGCCGTCGTCGACGTCGATACGCTGTGGCGGAGATCGTCGGGCGAGGAGTTTCACTGGCTCGGGCGCGCCTGCAAGATCTACACGCTCGTGCCGGAGGGGTGGAAGATGATCGCGCAGACTGGATTGCTCGAGTACACGAATCGCTGATCGGTTTCGCGGAAGGCGGATCACGCGGATCAGGATGACGGGACGCGGATCACGCGGATCTGACCATCAGCGTGACCAAACTCAGGCGTCTTCTGAACTACCTGCCAGGGTTTCCCGGTGTTCATCCGCCCAGCTAGATCCAACAATCCGCGTGATCCGCGTCCCGTCGTTCCCTGATGCGTGAGCCGCGTGCCAACATTGCCATGTCGCTTGTATCTGCCTGGAATCGTTGGCCTTGCAGGCTAATGCGCACGGAAAAGGTGGCTGCCAACATTCCCGGCAAGGTGCGCAGCCACCCTTGTCCGGTTCCGGACGTTCCGATCTACCATAGCGCCTTCGCGGGGACGAACCGCCGCGATCCAGGGACAAGAGGAGTGCATCACGATGAGAGCGACACCGCGCCGGTTGGTCCTGACCCTTGCGCTCGCGCTGGCACTGCCGGCCACGTTGCCCGTGCTCGGGCCGTCGGCCATGATGCAGCAGGCCGTTCAGTCGAAGCGGCCCATCGAGCTGCAGGACATCATCAACTGGAAGGCGATTGGCACGACGGCCGTGTCGAATGACGGGCAGTGGTTCGCCTATCGCATTGCACCAGGGGAGGGCGATGCGCAGATCGTCGTCAGACGCACCAGGAGCGGTGAGAAGGACCTGACGTTCGAAATCGGCGAGATTCCAACGGCCGGTGCAGCGGGCGGCGGAGGACGCGGCGGTGACGGCGGCGGCGCCGGTTCGGCGTCTCTGGACTTTTCCGAGGATTCGAAGTTCGTCGCGTTCACCACGTATCCCTCACGACGCGAGGCACAGCGGCTGCGCCGTCTGCGGCGTCCGGTGCAGAGCCCGATAGTGAGCAATGTGACGATCGTCAACCTCGCGACGGGCGAGAAGCGCGAGTATCCGCGCATCCGCCGGTTCGCTTTCTCTGGCGACGCGTCGACCTGGATTGCCCTCCAGCGTCAGCCCGCTCAAACCACCGGTGGCGCAGCGGAGGGTCGAGGTGGTGCCGGAGGCCCGGCGCCGGCGCAAGGCGGCGCAGCAGGCGCTGCCAACGATCGGCCCCGCGGCACCGACCTCATCCTGCGCGAGCTCGCGAGCGGTCAGGAGCTGAGCGTCGGCAACGTCGCTGACTTCGCCTTCTCGAAGGACGGCAACCTGCTGGCGTGGACGATCGACGCGCAGGACAAAGTGGGCAACGGCGTCCAGCTCCGCGACATGACACGCGGAACGGTTGCCGTGCTGGACAACGGCAACGCGAGCTACGAGCGGCTGGTGTGGACGGAAAAAGGCGACGGCCTGACCGTGCTGAAAGGGACCGAGGACCGCGCGCTGCGCGACAAACGCTATGCGGTGCTGGGATTCTCCGGCTTCTCTGCCGGCGCGCCACAGAAGACGTCCTTCGATCCAGCTACCGACAAGACTTTTCCCGAGGGCATGACCATCAGCCCGAACCGGAACGCGCAGTGGACCGAGGACCTCCAGGCCCTGACCTTCGGCATCCACACGCCGCGCAAGCGTGACGCCGCGGCGGACACGGGCGAAGGTGATGCGCCGCGCGAAGGCGATGACGCGGCTCGGCCCGCGACGACGCCCGATGGGGCGAACCCGAATGCAGACGAGAAGGTCGACCTCGTGCTCTGGCACTGGCTCGACAAGCGGCTGCAGTCTCAGCAGGAAGTACAGGAGGCTGGCGACCGTTCGTTCAGCTATCTGGCCGAGTACCGTGTGCAGCCGAAAACTTTCATCAGGCTCGCCGACGAGGACCTGCGCACGGTTACCGTTGCGCCGAAGGAGCGGTTCGCGATCGGTCAAGACGCCCGCGAGTACGAGCTCCTCGGCAACCTGGACGGCCGCCGCTTCCAGGATATCTACGTCATCGACATGTCGACGGGCACGCGCCGCCTCGCGCTCAAGCGCGCGCGCTGGTACAACGGCCCGTCGCCAGACGGGAAGTCGTTCCTCTACTACGAGGACGGTAACTACCACGTCCACTCGATGGAGTCGGGCCAGACGCGCAACATCACGATCGCCGCACCGATCTCCTTCGTCAACGCCGAGGACGACCACAATGTCGTCAAGCCTCCGGCTGGATCGATCGGATGGACGAAGGACAGCGCGTCGGTGCTCTTGAGCGACAACTGGGACATCTGGCAGGTGCCCGTCAACGGCGGCACGGTGGTGAACCTGACCGCGAACGGACGCAAGGATCAGATTCGCTATCAGCGCCGCTACCCGATCGAGCCGGTGCAGGAGCGCGCGCTCGGCATCGACCTCGCCCGGCCGCAGTATTTCGCGGCTTACGGCGAGTGGACGAAGAAGGCCGGCATCGCCAGGCTGACGCCGGGAAAGGCGGGCGTGGAGATGCTGAACTGGTCGGATGCGTCGTTCGGCACGTTGATCAAGGTCAAGAACGCCGAGCAGTTCATCTACACGCGCTCGACGGCGACCGAGCCCAGCGACTACTACGCTACCGACGCAAGCTTCGCCAAAGGCGATCGGCTGACGGACCAACGTCCGCAGGTGGCGTCTTACGGCTGGACGGCAGGCTCGATGCTCGTCAACTACACGAGCGACAAGGGCGACAAGCTGCAGGCCGCGCTCTTCCTGCCCGCCGGCTACGAGAAGGGCAAGTCGTATCCGACGATCGTGAACATCTACGAGAAGATGTCGCAGGGCGCGAACCAGTTCGCCAATCCCGGCGCGAACGGCTTCAACCGCTCCTTCTACACGAGCAACGGCTACGCCGTGCTGCTGCCCGACATCACCTACAAGGTGAACGATCCCGGCATGTCAGCCGTGTGGTGCGTTGTCCCGGCCTTGAAGGCCGCGATTGCGACCGGCGTGATCGACCCGAAGAAGGTCGGGCTGACGGGCCACTCGTGGGGCGGGTATCAGACGTCGTTTCTCGTGACCCAGACCGATATGTTCGCGGCGGCCGTCGCCGGAGCGCCGTTGACCAACATGATCAGCATGTACAGCCTGATCTACAAGAATACCGGCGGCGGGAACGGCGCGATCTTCGAGGCGAGCCAGGGGCGGTTCAGGGGCGGCTACTGGGACAACTGGGACGCCTACTACCGCAACTCGCCGGTCTTCTTCGCGAAGAACGTGAAGACGCCGCTCATGATCCTGCACAACGACAAGGACGGCGCCGTGGACTTCACCCAGGGCGTCGAGTACTACAACACGCTGCGGCGGATGCAGAAGCCGGTCATCATGCTCGAGTACGTGGGCGAAAACCACGGCCTCCGCAAGCCGTCGAACATGCGCGATTACACGGTCCGGATGAAGGAGTACTTCGACCACTACCTGAAGGGCGCGCCCGCGCCCGACTGGATGACCAAGGGCGTGCCGCGCCTGCAGATGGAAGAGCACCTCAAGGAGCGGGCGAAGCCGGCGCCGGTCAAGAAGACGACGACGACGGACAGTGGACGATAGATGGCTGGCTCTAGGCTTCAGGCTCTAGTAAGAGCTTCGAGTGCGATCTCGAGGCTCTTCCTAAAGCCAAGAGTCTAAAGCCTAGAGCCTGAGCCCAGTTCAGAACCCCCCCGCACCCCTGAACCGTGGGTTGACTACGTTGTTGAAGATCGATCCGAACGAGTAGCTGATCCCGAAGCCGATATCGTACTCATACCCGGTCGCGAGCTCGCGCTGGCGGACGAGGATCTCTTCGTTGGTCGCGTCGCCGCGGCGCAACGACAGCTGATCCCGCCGCCGCGCGGCCTCGCCGAAGATCTCGACCGAGAAGCCCTTGAAGAGACGCACCTCCAGGTTGCCAAACGCCGTCAGCCGGTATTTGTCGGGCTGGCTCAGGTAATGCGCCACCTCGAACGACGCCGACGAGCTGCCCCACGGCTGGCGGAGCTGGAGTGTCGTTTGGAATCGCTGGTCGAGAAGGTTCTCCGAGGTCTTGTCGTAAATCGTCACTTCCTCATAGTCGGCGTGTTCGAAGCCAATCGTATAGAGCACGGTGAGGAGGCGCCTCGTCGATTCCGAGTACGGAAAGATGTCGTACTCGAGCCCGCCGCCGAGGCGCGTGCGCAGCTCGTAGTTGCTGAAGATAGACGACTCGAGGGCCCCGACGATGCCAGCTGACCAGTGCTGGCTCAGGCTCTTCGCGACGAGCGAATTGACCTCGATATTGCGTGAGATCGAGGTGAAGATTTCTCCTTCGTCGAGAACGAACTCCTCCTGGCCGTATTCTCCGTCGGCGGCGAAGTCGATCTTCCACGCCTCGGTCGTGCGATTCGCCGACAGCGAGCCCCTCACCTGCTTCTCGTTGCCAGACTCCTGGCCTTCCAGGTTGCCGCTTGCGCCTACCCTGAACACCCAGAAGTTCCACGGGTCGTTCTGCGGTTCGGCGGCCGGCTTCGCTTTGGGCGTGTCGAACGTGACCTTCAATCGAGACGCCAGAGGCGTATCTGCCGCGTAGCGAACGAGGCCCAGTCGGAACTGGGCCGCGAAGCCCGCGCGTCGTTCATCTTCGGTATTGGTCTGTACCGAAACGTAGGTCAGCGTCTGGTCGGCGCCCGTGAACCGGCCGAGGCCGATGTACTTGATGGTGTACTCGATTCCTCCTCCGCCGGTTCCCTGGGTCGTGACGAGGACGTGCACGTCTGCGTCGGCGCGGTCACGGACGTAGTTGATGAACGTGATTTCCGTGCGCAGGTAGTTCTCGTCGCACGAGTTGCAGTCGAGGAAAACGCGAAGGGCGCCCGTACGGTCGACGGCCTGCGGGTCCTGCGCGGCGGCCAGGACGGGAGTCAGGAGCAGGCACACGACTGCTGCGGCAGCGATGGATAGGGGTGACATCTCGGTCTTAGACGAACGTCAGCGGGGTTTTGGTGTAACGACGCCGAGGTACGCGTGAGCTCAATTCCCCCCGCGCCCGCGGCCCCGGCCGCCCCCGGCCGCTGGCGGCTCGGCTTCGACCTTCCGGCCGTCGACGAACACGTGCACGACGCGGGTGCGGTCTTCGAAGAGGTCGCCGTCGGTAACGATGACGTTGGCGATCTTGCCTTTATCGAGCGAGCCGAGCCGATCGGCGGCGCCGGCGATTCGGGCGGCGTTGATCGTCAGGGCGCGAACGGCGGCGTCGGGCGTCAGTCCGTCCTTCACCGCGCGCGCCGCGTTGCGGACGAAATCCCGCGGCTGCTGAATGCTTCCCGACGAGAACGCGAAGAGAATACCGCCCTTCTCGAGCGCGCCCGGTGTCTTTGAGGCCTGGGCGCGAGCTCTCAGCTCGCGGACGGACTCGTCGGCGTCCGGCGGCAGCGTGCGCGGGCGGGCCGGGTAGTCCAGGTTGTAGATTACGCGCGCGTTCTGGGCCTTGAGGTCGGCCATGACCTGATCGGCCTCGCGGGCGCCGGTGATCACGGGATCCAGGTTGAACGACTTGGCCATGTTCAGCGAGCGCAGGATTTCGCGCGCAAGGTCGGCCTCGAAGGCCACCGGCAGCGCGCGCGACAGCGCGGGCTGGATCGCGTCGAGCGACGGATCGTAAATGGGCCGGGCCACGCCCGTCTTCGTCTTCTCGTAGCGCTGTTTCTCGAGCTGCTGATGCTGCGCATCGAGGAAGCTCTGGCGGACGAAGGCAATCGAGCCGAGGAGCGACACCGGGTAGCCGCCGCCGCGGCCGCCGCCCTGCCCGAGCGCGAGCGATACGTGCAGCGCGACCGGCGTGCGCACGACCTGCAGGCCGCGCCGCGGATCGGCAACGGCCCCCACCTGGGGCTCGTCGGCCGGCGCCGACACGTTGACGAGGGCGCTCTGGCCCTTGAAGAGGCCTGCCGTCGGGGTCGCGAGCACCGTGGTCACGCCCGCTGCGGCCAGCCGAGACAACTCAGGCGCGTCGGGCCGGACGACCTTCGCCGCCTCGAGCTCGGGCCGGAGGATCACGCTGCGCTTCCACCGCTCGGCATCCTCGAGCGTGCGGAAAGTGGCTGGAGCCGCGGGCGGCGCGGCATCGAGCCCGGCGGCGTTGCCCATGTCGATGAGGCCGGGATAGACGGTCATGCCCGCGCCCTCGATCACCGTCGCATCCGGCGGCACCGCGACGTCGGCACCAACTGCGTCGATGAGCCCGTTGCGGAGCACGATGGTGCCCGTCGCTATCGACGCGCCGCTGGCCGTGACCAGCCGGGCGCCCTTGATCGCATAGATATACGGCGCCTCGGCGAGCGGCGCGACGGCGAATGCGAGTGCGGCGGCGGTGATGCAAGCGGCAGGGCGAATCGAGGCGCTTCATTTCATCTCCTCCTGAGTCGTGACGGCGCCGTGCTGTCATTTACGTCAATGCTGTCGTAGTGGCGCAGACGCCGTCGTAGTGTCCGGCTCTCGCGCGGCGACTTCCATGCGCCGCGCTGTCGGGCCGCGGGCGCCTCGCTGATAGCTACGGCGGTCCGCCGAAGCCTCGGCGAAGCGCGGAGGCCCGGACACTGCGCTCCGCGGCGCTACGGCCTCGCGATGTACTTGCGATACAGCTGCTCGTGCTTGTTGTCGATTCCGACGTCCTTGCCGTTGATGAAAACGTTGGTGACGGCCGTCTTGATCTCGAGGGGATCGCCCTTCGAGATGAACAGGTTTGCGTCCTTGCCGGGCTCCAGGCTGCCGACGCGGTCCGCCACGCCGAGCATCTCCGCCGCGTTGATGGTCAGTGCCTTGAGCGCATCATCGCGCTTCATTCCCCATGCGACCGACATCGCGGCGTGATAGGGCAGGATGCGGACGTAGGCGCTGTCGGCCGTCGAGAACGCGACCTTCACGCCGGCCTGCGCGAGCTCGCCCGCGAGCTGATAGGTGGCGGCGTGGAACGCGTCTTCGTTCGCGGGGAGCGACAGGATGTTGCCGAGAATCACCGGCACGTTCTTCTCTTTGAGCAGCGGCGCGACGAGGTTGGCCTCGGTGCCGCCGCTGATCACGAGGTTGACCTTGATGCGATCGGCGAACGCGACGGCGTCGCGGATATCCTGCGCGCGGCTCACCGTCGTGACGAGCGGCAGCTTTCGCTCCGCGACCGGGACGAGCGCCTCGAGGGTCCAGTCGACCGTCTTGTCGGGCCCGGCCTTGGCATAGGCGCGCACCTGATCGAAGAGCCTCGCGAGCTCGTCGAGTCGGCGGTCTCGCGTGCGCTTGAGGTCCTCGTAGGTTGCCCCTTCCGGCGCGCCACCGCCGCCGCGTCCGCCACCGCCCCCTCCGCGTCCGCCACCGCCCAAGAGGGCGGGGAAGTTGAACGTGATGCCGGCGTTAGCCTTGAGCGTGGCTTCCTCCCACGTCCAGCCGTCGAGGTTCATGATCGCGACTTCGCCGCCGAATGTGCCGCCGCCCGGCATGACGGCGACCGTCGTGATGCCGTTCGCGCGGCCGACGGCGATGGCGTCGCTCTCGGAGTGATACGCGACGCGCGACCGAAGCTGGGGATTGAGGTCCAGCATCTCGCTGACATCTTCGAACCCGCGCGGTCCTGGCTCGTTGAGGCCCATCTGCGTGCGCGCGTTGATGAAGCCGGGATAGACGTCGGCGCCCGCCGCGTCAACGACCTTGGCGCCCGTGGGTACCGGGACGTTGGCGCCGAGCGCCTCAATCTTCGCCCCGCGCAGCACGATCGTGCCTTTCTCGATCGTCGCTTGCGTGATCGGGTGAATCCTCGCGTTGGTGATGGCGATGACCGCGCCCCCGCCGGCCGGCGCGGCCTCGCCGTCTGCGGAGCCTGCGCGGAGCCTGGCGCCGCGGTCGAGCCGGTCGTGCCCGCCGGCTGTGAACCATCGTCGTCTGCGCGCGGTCCGCCCTGACGGTTCTGCTCGCCGGCTCTCGGGTTTTCCTGCGGATTGGTCGTCGCCGGCCGCGTGCTGCCTTCAGCGGCCGCGAGGCTCGACTTCTCCTTCTTGAGCGCCGTGAGCCGGCCCTCTTCGCCCTTGCGATCGTAGTAGACCGTTCCGTCGATGTAGACGCGCTCGACGATCGCGTAGGAGCTGAGCGGATGGTGATTCCAGACGACGACGTCGGCGTCCTTGCCGGTTTCGAGCGAGCCGACGCGGCTGTCGATGCGGAGCTGCTTCGCGGGATTGATCGTCACCATCGCGAAGGCTTCGTCCTCGGACATCCCGCCCCACTTCATCGTCTTTGCGGCTTCGGTGTTGAGGCGGCGCGCGTGCTCGGCGCTGTCGGAGTTGATCGAAACGAGCACGCCCTTGCGCGTCATGATCGCGGCGTTGTGGGGGATGGCGTCCGCCGCCTCGACCTTGTAGGCCCACCAGTCCGAGAACGTGGAGCCGCCCGCGCCGTGCGCGGCCATCTCCTTGGCGACCATGTAGCCCTCGAGCACGTGCTGGAACGTCGCGATCTTGAAGCCCATTTCCTCGGCCAGCCGGATCATCATCAGGATTTCGTCCGCGCGGTAGGAGTGCGCGTGCACCAGGCGCTTGCCCTCGAGGATCTCGACGAGCGGCTCGAGCTGCAGGTCGCGACGCGGCGGAATCGCAGTCCCGCTCGCTTTGTTCTTCTCGTAGTCCTTCCATGCCTTCTGGTACGCCTTCGCGCGCGTGAACGCGTCGCGGATCACGAACTCGACGCCCATGCGCGTCATCGGATAGCGGCGCGGGCCGGTGGCCTGCCCGATGGGCATGTCCTTGGGGTTCTCGCCGAGGGCGAACTTGATCCCCGGCATCGCGCCCTCGAAGACGATCTCTTCGGCCCTCGTCTTCCCCCAGCGCAGCTTGATCACCTGGTTCTTGCCGCCGATCGGGTTGGCGCTGCCGTGGAGCACGTTGGCGACCGTCAGCCCGCCGGCGAGGTCGCGATAGATGTTGATGTCGGTCGCGTCGACGACGTCTTCCATCCCGGTCATCGAGCTCACCGTCGTCCCGCCCTCGTTGATCGCGTCGTTGGCGATGTGCGAGTGCGCGTCGATGAGTCCCGGCGAGACGAACTGGCCCGTCGTGTCGATGATCTCGGCGCCGGCCGGGATCGACACGTTCGTGCCGACCGCCGCGATCTTACCGTCGCGCAGGACGACCGTGGCGTTGGGAATCGTGCCCTTCGTGACGGTGAGCACCGTCCCGCCGCGCAGCGCCACGATTCGAGCTTGAGCGGGCTGGCCGGCCTGGCCCTCAATCCTGGTGACGACGATAGGCGCCAGAACGAGCAGGGCTCCGAGCGTCAGAAATACATTTCGGCGGATCACGCGGACCTCCAGGTGAAGGCGGAAGAATATCAAAAGATCGGGAGTAAACTCCTGCTTTGTCGCCCCCTGGGAAAAGAGGAGGAGGATTCGACGATGCCCCTGCGGAACCTGACCGCGGCCTTCCTGGCCGTCAACCTCGCCCTGCTGCTGCCGCCCGTGACCTCCGCCCAACGCGCCGCGCGTCCGGCGTTGTCTCAGCAGGTCGCTCCGGTGCCCGCCTATCAGCGGTTCCTGAGCCCCGCGTCTCCGCTCGAGCTCGTCGCTGCGAAAACCGTCGATCGCGTGGCGTGGACATCGTTCGAAGAGGGCAAGCGAAACGCGTATACGGCTGCAGGGCCGGCGTTTACGCCCCGCCGCCTGACCAACTTCATGACCGACGATGGAACGGATCTCTCCGGCATCCGGATCTCAGACGATGGGTCGACGGTCATCTTCGTTCGCGGCACGGCGCCCAATCGCGACGGGTGGGTTGCCAACCCGACGGCGAACCCCGACGGACCGGAGCGCGCGGTCTGGGCGGCGCGCACGGCGGGCGGAGCGGCCTGGCGTGTCGTCCGCGACGCGGCCAACCCCGAGCTCGCGCCGGACGGCAATGCGATCCTGTTCGTGAAAGACGGCCAGATCTATCGCGCAAGAGTCGCGGCTGTGCGTCCGGCGAGCGAAGTGGATCGCGGCGAGAAGCCGTTCATCACCCAGTGGGGCGTGCAGAGCGGACCGAGATGGTCGCCCGACGGCCGCAGGATCGCCTTTGTCAGCACACGCACCGACCACAGCTTCATCATGGTCTACGACGTCGCGACGAGAAGCGTGAAGTACATGTCGCCCAGCGTCGATTTCGACACGAGCCCGCTCTGGACCGCCGACAGCCGGAGCGTCGTCTTCGTGCGCAGGCCGGGGCTGGCGTTCGGCCAGCAGGCACAACAAGGCGGAGGCGGCGTGGGCCTTCCCAATGGTCCGGCGTTCCAGCCTGGCGCGGAGTCGGGACGAGGCGGTCGAGGCCGCGGCAACGCCGGGCCTCAGGACACTGCCGGCGGACGCGGCGGTGGCGATCAGCCGGTCGGACCGGTCGCGAACATCCCCGGGCTGGCGCAGGCGGCATTCAAGGGCGGCTACAACCTGTCTCTGTGGAAGGCGGACGCGTCGACGGGCGAGGCGGTCGAGGTGTGGCACAACCAGCCGAACGACCGGACGTTCACGAACTTCGCGAATCTGCGGCTGGCCGGCGACCACGTGATTGTTCCGTTCAATGTCGGCGGCGGTGGCCGTGGCGGCGGGCGCGGGGTGCAGGCGGCGGCGCCGCCGCAAGGTCCGGTCGATGAGTGGGAGCGCTACTACTCGATCAATCTCGCGACCCCCAACGCGCAACCGGTCCTTCTGACCACGACTGATGGCCTGATCGAGGATCAGACGTCGGTGGCGCTCTCCACTGACGGTCGGACCTTGTACTACTGCACGAACGCGAAGGACATCGAGCGTCGGCACATCTGGGCTGTGCCGGTCTCTGGCGGAGCACCGCGTCAGGTCACGTCAGGCGAAGGCATCGAGACGTCTCCGGTGCCGCTCGCGTCCGGAAGAACGCTTGCGACGCTCAGCGCCGACTGGAGAATGCCGCAGTCGCTCGGAATCTGGTCGCTCGAGCCGTCACCGTCGGCGCAGACACAGAAGATCATCTTCCCGGCCTCGCTCAACGGCTTTCCGGGGGACGCGCACGTCAGGCCCGAGCTCGTCCTCACGAAGGCGCCGGACGGGCTCGAGATCAAGAATCAACTGTTCCTTCCGAAGAACCTCAAGCCCGGAGAGCGTCGTCCGGCCATCGTTTTCGTGCACGGCGGTCCCGCGCGTCAGATGCTGCTCGGCTATCACTACATGCAGTTCTACCACTGGGCCTACGGCATCAATCAGTGGCTGGCCGACCAGGGCTACGTGGTTCTGTCAGTGAACTACCGGAGCGGCATCGGTTACGGCCGCTCGTTCCGCACCGCGCCGAACACCGGTGGCCGCGGCAACGCGGAGTATCAGGACGTGCTGACGGGCGGGAAGTACCTGCAGTCGCGACCCGATGTCGATCCGGAACGCGTGGGAATCTGGGGCCTCTCGTACGGCGGCGTGCTGACCGCCCAGGCGCTCGCGCGCAACTCGGACATCTTCAAGGCTGGTGTCGACCTGGCGGGCGTCCACCTCTGGGGCAGCTCGCTCGATCCGGACTCCGTGTCGTTCAAGTCTTCGGCGATTGGCGCGATCGAGGGCTGGAAGTCACCGGTCCTGCTCGTCCACGGCGACGATGACCGCAACGTTGCGTTCCAGCAGACGACCGGGCTGGTGCAGCTGCTGCGGCAGCGCGACGTCTACTACGAGCTGATCGTCTTTCCGGACGACACGCACGAGTCGATGCTGCACAGCCGCTGGCTGTACACGCTCGAGCGGATGGATCAGTTCTTCAGGAAGTTCCTGGGCGGCACGGCGAAGACGACGACGCCGTCAGGAGGCCGGTAGGCTGACGTCGTCACTTACCGCTCGACTCGATGCGCTGAACAGGTACTTTCTACGTGGCCCACAATCTCCTGGCATTGGCGGTTGAAATTGCTCAAGTGGAAGGAACCGATCACTAACAGAACGATGACAGCAAGACTGCTCTAATCTAGGCGTCGTTCCGCACGGACACTGAGAATCCTCGTGAAAGTACCACGGTAGCGATTGCCGTGCCGAGAATGCTTGCGATACCACCTACGAACAGGCTCCAACGTGGGCCGAATCGATCACCAATCCAGCCGATCGTCGGCGAACCGATCGGGGCGCTCCCCATCAGGACCATGGCGTAGAGCGCCAAGGCGCGGCCGCGGATCTCACCCGGGACTGCGAGTTGAAGCGTCGTGTTCGCGGAAGTCAGCATGGCCATGGCGGCGAATCCCAGCATCGGTGCTAAGAGCCCGAATGCCAGATACGTCGGCATCAGACCGGCTAGCACCTCAATGACGCCGAAGACGAGGGCACCGGCGACCACCATGCGCGGCGTGTGGAGGCGACGGCGACCGGCATGCAGAGCGCCGGCTACTGAACCGACCGCCATGGCGGAGCCTAGCACACCATACTCGCCGACGCCCGTACCGTAAATGCGGGTCGCCATTAGCGCGCTCGTGATCTGGAATTGCAGACCGAAGCAGCCGACAAAAAACACAACCCAGAGGACAAGCAGCAGATCGGGCCGTCTGCGCAGAAACTGCAACGCCTCGCGCATTCTCCTCTGGTCCAGAGTGCCGACGCCGGACTCATCTAATCTCTTCGTCTGCAAGCGCACGAATACAGCGATCATCGTGGCGTATGACAGTGTATTGAGCATGATGACCCAGCCGGTGCCGAGAAGCGCCACAAGCACGCCAGCGAGGCCGGGACCGATGATTCTCGCCGCGTTATAAGACGCCGAATTGAGGGCCACGGCATTTGCGACGTCGATCTCGCCAACCAGTTCCGAAACGATGGCTTGTCGTGCCGGAAACTCCAGCGCCGTGGCAATCCCAAGAAACAGCGCCATAACGTATACGTGTGCCACTTGTGTCAAGCCAGCCACCGTCAGCGCCCCGAAGAGGATCCCGGTCGCGGCTTGGGCGAGCTGCGCACCAATCAGAATTGCGCGCTTGGGGTGTCGATCGGCCAGCACGCCTGCCATCGGCGCGCAAACCAGCATCGGTAGAAACTGCAAGCCTGTGGTGATCCCGATTGCGGCACCGCTATTGTCCGTCAGTTGAAGGACGAGCCAATCCTGAGCGACGCGTTGAATCCACGTACCGATGTTGGTGACGGTCGCGCCAAAGACATAGAGTCGATAGTCGGCGTTTCTGAGTGACTGGAAAGTGTCGCCCACGAGCAAGGATAGCGCGGAATCAGAAGCGGAGGAAACCCCATGCCCTCTCATTGCGCCAGCAATGTGAGCCTTCGAGCGGCGCATATATGGAGCACCAGCGATGACAGATGACGAGCGAATTGAGACGCGGTCAGAGTCGCCGAAGTGACGTCGAGCCGGCCACGGACGCCAGAAACGGTGTGCCACAAACCTTCGGCATACCCACAACGCGCGAGCTGAGAGTAGTTCGAAGAGCGCCCCCCTCCAAGACTAGGAGACTGTCAGCGAACGCCCAAGCATGCGCTGGAACTTCGCGAGCAGCGGAAACGGCACGTTGCGCTCGACTTCGAATCCGAGCTGATGGTTAAACACATACGTAACGGGATCCGTAAGGCTGAGAGTCGACAACCCCAGCGCCATTTTCTCGAGCATGGCAGGGAACTGAGATTGAAGCGAATAGACGAGGCTGTAGTACGCGTTCCGGCCGACGGAAAAGCACGGATATCGCGCATCGTAATTATCGCGCGAGAACTCGGGAAAGCAGCCATCGAGAATGCGTTTCGGGCACAGCCAGAGCGGGAGGAGAAGCGTCGTACTACCGATCGTTCTCATCGGAAATGGCGCTGGCTTCAGTCCCGCCGCGAGCCGGAACGTCGCCTCACACACTACGTCCTCGAGGTTTAGTCCCGTGCAGATCAGCGAGGTGCCAGTATTCTTTGCATGTCGACTGAGGGCGAGCCGGATCAACAGCGTCGCGAGGAACTCAAAATCGTCACCTTTAAACTCGTGTTCGAAGCGATCGATGATACCTCCACCGGCTGACATGCCGACGAGCTCCTTCACTTCAGCTTCCTCCATAACCTTCAGGTCGAGACCATACGACTTACACAGCGTGAGCGCACGAGCGACGCCAGCATCCCATTCTGGAATGCCCTTGATGATGATCGGATGTACTTCTATGTCGTCGATCCGGCTGAGGCCGTAAAGAAGCGCGTTGCTGTCACCTCCCCCACTCACGCCGACCACGATCCGCCCTCCAGAGGGCAGCACCGCGCGGAGCGCGTCGGCAACTCGATCCCCAATGATCGTCTTGCACTCATCCGGGCTCAGCTTCTTGAGAAAGGTCTCGGCGGACGACTGATTGTTGTCGAAACGTTGATAGAAGTATTCCGTAGCGTCGTGTGCTGGGTCATCGCTTTCCACTGTTCGGAAGTCGGCGAGATTGAACATGAATGGATTGACGTTGCGGTTGAAGTAGAGCAGCACTTCGTCTGTCGGCGAAAACTGATCGAGTGTGTGATCCAGACAGGGCGCGGGTACCGGTCGCGGCTCAGAGGCGCGCGCCACGTAGATGGACACGGCTGACCAGGGAATCCGGTGACGATTCAGTAGGTCGATCATTCGTTCGTCGGAATAGGTCGTCAGCGTCTGGCGACCGTGTGATGTCACGAGAGAAACAGTTGGGCGCGCGTAGGAGCTCATGTTCGTTCTCCTGAGGAAAGTGCTGACGAAGGTCGCGACGCGCGGACGATCATGCGGCCGGGCTCCATGCCCAGCGGACGGCCGTCGGGCCCGAACGCCTCTATGTCGACGAAGCCCGCCTGCCGAAGCCAGTCCCGAATCTCCGGCAAACTGAATAGTCGCGTGAAGAATGTGAACTGGCGCACCGTGCCGTGTCGAACGACCGTAGTGTCGTTATGCATCCGCCCAGTTAAAGCATCAAAGCGGCGTCGGCGAATCATGATGTCGCCGTCGCGTTCGATGAGATCCACCGGCACAAACCGCATCAGAACCGCGTCCCGGTTGTTAAGTTCAAGCACAAAACGGCCGCCAGGCACCAACGCCCCCCACACCTGGCGCAAGACGGCGCGGTCCGTGTCATCGTCGTGATAGCCAAACGCGGAGAACCAGCTCACGATAATGTCGAATGGACGGCAAGGAATTGCGCGCATATCAGCACGCACATAGCCTACGCGGACACCCGCTTCGACCGCAGCCCTGTGTCCAATTGCGAGAAATGGTTCTGAAACGTCGGCACCCGTAACGACGGCACCGTGCGCTGCGAGACGATTGGCGATCCGTCCGTGGCCGCAGGCTAGGTCGAGGACGCGATTACCGGGCTGGAGCCCGGCGACGCTCCAGATGAGGTCGACATCGGCGTCCGCTCGGTCAGCGCTGAGGGCCGTGGCGTAGAAGTGGAGGTAGTCGTTGGGATCGTATGCCTCCGCTGTGTTCCAGTGGTGAGTCATAACACAGTGTCCTAACGGTGGTCCGGGCCATGAGAGCGACGAGATCGGGATGTAATCGTGACGAAACCCGGAATGTCGCGTCCACCCAGGAGAGGACGTGCGTGCGGACACGCCCGCTCAGGTGAACCGACCGCCTTACCGGCCGGATGTACGCTGATGCCAGGTCGCGATCTTAGTTCGCAGCTGTGTCGCAGCTGGCACCACAGATGGCTTCGAGGCCGTGCTTCGATGCGGTGAGCACATCACGACCGGTGCGCATTGCTTCGAGATCACGGAGTGCGATTGACACGGGAGGGGAGTTATGTTGCTCACGAATCAACTGAACCGGCTGTTGCTTCAGCTGAAAATTGCTCACGAATGTTGAGCTTTGCTGTGGCTTAACTGATGTCATGGTCGATACTCCTTCTTAGAAGCTACAAGCCAATACTCATCGCTCTCAGCATTGATATAGCAGATAGAAAACGTGTGTGCGCGCTAGATCGTTATTATGGGCGACGGATCTGTTGTCTGTTCTTTAAACTCAGCCGTCTAAAATAAGAGCCCTGTGTACGATCGAATAAAATAAACTCACGCCGCTGCTCACGTGGAGAGTCGAAGTGATCACCGAGGCGCATGCTGAAATCTTCGATTTCGCCCAGAGGGCGCAGACGCTGGCGCTCGTGCTGCTGGAACCAGACCCAGTGCAACGTTTGTCCGGCGTGTGGGACGTCCTGTCAGAGGTTCCGCGCTGCGGGCGCGAGGACGATCGGGTCGTTTTGGCTGAGATACTGCGCCGGCTGGCGGGGGCGTTCGTCCGTGCCGAACGTCCGCGAGAGTTGCCGCCTGAAGCGCGGACGCGGCGAGTGCGGGTCAGCGATGTTCACTGCTCACGCGCGCTGGAGTGCGTCCGCCGGGAATTTGCTAACCCGGCGCTAGACCTGCGAGCCGCCGCAACCAGATGCCGCCTGTCGGCGCCGTACCTGTCGCATCTGATCAGCGTGTCAACTCGCCACGGTTTTCATACGCACCTGAGTGGAGTTCGATTCTCCACGCCGTCAACCTGCTTGCCACGACCTCGCTATCAATTCAAGAGGCGGCAGACAAGTCCGGTTTCAAAAGCACGGCAGCGATCGACCACGAATTCAAGAAGCGTTTCAACATGACGCCAGGCGAATTCAGACGGTGGGCGTAGCGTTGTTCTGGCCGGTGGCGCGACATGGCCAGCAGCGCCTTCCGCGGGTGTAGCCCGGTTTCGGGCTGGTCGAATACCACCGACGCGGGGGCGAATCACTCGTTGACGTACAGATCGAGGTGCCGCGCCAGGGAGGTGCAGATGCGGAGGCAGATTGTGACGCTGGTCATCGCGATGGCCGTGTCAACCGTCTCGCTCGTCATAGTCAGCGCACAGACCTCGCCGGCATCGCGGTCGAGCCAGTCCTCCAATACGCAGACGATCGCAATGCGCGGATGCATCAGCGGCCGGTCGATTCGCGTGCCACCCAGGCCGAACGATCGCGACCTGCTGGTCACCCCCCCGACCTATCGCCTCAAGGGCTCCAAGGCGATGATGGCCATGCTCAAGGAGCACGACGGCCACGAGGACGAGATCACCGGCACGACGCAGATTGCCGACGCGACGAAAGCAAAAGTGGTCAAGGAGAAGAAGATGGGCCGCGGCCGCGTCTACATCGAGGCCGGCAGTGACAAGCAGCCGGGGGGGATCGAGAGCACGGAGAACTTCACGATCGACGTCGAGTCGATCGTCCACGTGAAACCGAACTGCCAGTGAGCTGAGGCCCCGGTCAGTCGGGCGTTGAGGCCAGCGTGGCCAGCAGGAAGTTCCTGACCGGCACGGCGAAGACGACTCCGCCGTCAGGCGGACGCTAGCATCGCGAGCAGCGCCTTCTGCGTGTGCAGTCGGTTCTCGGACTGATCGAAGACCACCGACGCGGGTGAATCGATCACCTCGTCGGTGACCTCATCGCCCCGGTGCGCCGGGAGGCAGTGCATGAAGAGCGCGCCGGACGCGGCACGCGACATCAGCGCGCCGTTGACCTGGTACGGCGCGAAGATCCGATGCCGCTCGGCGCCCTCCGCCTCCTGGCCCATCGACGTCCACACGTCGGTGTAGACGGCGTCGGCCCCTCGGACGGCCGCGGCCGGATCGGTCGTCAGCTCCAGCCCGCCACCAGAGGTCGCGCAACGCGCGACGCTTTCCTGGACTGACGCCGGAAGCTCGAAGCCCTTCGGCGAGGCGATGCGGACGACGGCGCCCAGCATTGATGCGGCCTGTGCCAAAGATGCGGCGACGTTGTTGCCGTCGCCGACGAACGCGATCGTGCGGCCGCGGAGGCTTCCGAGCCGCTCGGTGAGCGTCAGGCAGTCGGCCAGCGCCTGGCAGGGATGTTCCTCGTCGGTCAGCGCGTTGACGACCTTGAGCTTTGGGGCGGCGTCGGCGAACGCTTCGAGGCGCGTTTGCGCGAACGTGCGGACGACCGCGACGGCGACCCACCGCTCGAGGTTCTGCGCCACGTCTCCGATGGACTCCCGTCCGCCGAGCGCGACATCTTCGGGCGGCTCGATGGTGTGGCCGCCGAGCTCCCGCACGGCGATCTGAAACGTCGACCGCGTCCGGAGCGACGGCTTCTCGAAGAGGAGCGCGACGTGCAATCCGTCGAGCGGCTGGTCGTGCTTGCGCTGCGCGCCACGCGCCGCCTTGAGCTCGGCCGCCCGCGCCAGGCACGCCGTCAGCTGCGCCGGGCCGAAGTCGAGGATCGACAGGAAGCGGGTCGGTACCGTAGGACCGATAGCCATCTTGAGTGCGGAGCGTTTCATGTGATCGTCCTCGACTCTGTCCAAGCGCTATGTCCGGTAATCGGCGTTGATGCGGACGTAGTCGGCGCTCAGGTCGCACGTCCACATCCGTGACTGCCCTCGTCCGCCGGTGCCGAGATCCACCTGGAGGTCGATCTCTCGGCCCTTCAGATACTCGGCAGCCTGCGGCGCGCGCTCGTCGTACGGCGTTCCGTCGGCGAAGAGCGTAATCGGGCCGATGCGGACGACGGCCTTCTCGAGGCTGAACGCCGAGCCCGCCCGCCCGGCGACGGCGATGAGCCGTCCCCAGTTGGGATCGCCGCCATGCACCGCGGTCTTGACGAGCGGCGAGTTGGCGATCGCGCGCGCGGTCCGGCGCGCGTCCGCATCTGATTCCGCACCGGTCACCCGGACGGTGACGAGCTTGGTCGCGCCCTCACCGCCTCGGACGATGCCGATGGCCAGGGGCTCGCAGGCGGCCTTGAGGCTCGCGACGAGCAGCGGCCACTCGCGTTCGGTCAGCTCGACGCCGCTCGCGCCGTTGGCGAGCACGAACACGCAATCGTTGGTCGAGCACTCGCCGTCGACGGTGATGGCGTTGAACGTTTCGTCCACAGCGGCCTTCAGCGCCCGCTGCAACAGCGCCGGCGCCACCGCTGCATCCGTCGTCACGACGCCGAGCATGGTGGCCATCAGGGGCTCGATCATGCCGGAGCCCTTGGCCATGCCGCCGACGCGGAAAGTGCGTCCGCCCGCTGACGCTTCGACAGCCGACTCCTTGGGGAACGGATCGGTCGTCATGATCGCGCGGGCGGCGGCGGCGCCGCTGGCCGGCGACAACTGCGCGGCGGCGTCGATGATACCGCGTTCGACGTTGGGCATCTTCAGCTTGACGCCGATGACGCCCGTGGACGCGACGAGGACCGCCGACGGGTCGCACTTGACGGCCTCGGCCGTCCGCGCCGCCATCACGCGCGCGTGTTCCCGGCCATCGGCGCCCGTGCACGCGTTGGCGCAGCCGCTGTTGATGACGACGGCTCGCCCGTGCCCCTCGGATTGCGCGAGGTGGTCGCGGGAGAGGAGCACCGGCGCAGCCTTCGCCAGGTTCGTGGTGAAGACCCCTGCGGCGCTTGCCATCGTGTCGGAGACGAGCAGCGACAGGTCGAGGGCGCCTGACGCTTTGATGCCGCACGCCACACCGGCGGCTCGGAAGCCTCGCGGCGCCGTGATGCCGCCTTCGATCGCCGTGAACGTCACGTCCGGCTGCAGTGCGGTGTCAGTCACGCCGGAATCGCCTCGGTGCGTTCCCGCTCGGCCTGAACTTCCACCAGCGGCCCGAGCGCCAGCCGTCTCGTCGTCGTCGAGCGCGTGCCGTGGATGATCGCGGCCGGAAGCTCGGGACCAATCGTGACTCCGGCTCGCAGTGCGAGCATCACCGCGTGCTGCCCGCAGCGGCGGAAGAGCGCGCAGCCCGTGCAGTCGTGAGCGATCTTTTCCGGAACCCAGATGTGCGGCACGATGGTGAAGCCCATGCGTACGAAGTGCGATGGCTCGTGGGCGAACGCGCACAGCGTGGAGAACCCGCTGGCAGTGGCGGTCTTCGCGAGATGGGTCACCAGCTTCGGACCGATTTGACGGCCGCGGAACGCGTGGTCGACGACGAGGGAACGCACCTCGGCGACCTTGCCGCTGAGCGGCGCGAGCTCGGCGCAGCCGACGACCACGTCGTTTATCGAGGCCACGACGAACCTCGTCGCGTGCCGCTCCACGTCCTCGATGCTCCGAGGCAGCAGGTGGCCAACTTCGAGGTTGTCCGTGATGAGCCGGTGGATGGCCGGCACGTCCGACGGACCCGCGGTCCGCAATGTCACTGTAGCGTTCACGATGCTTTTCCCTCCGAAACCTTTGCGATCGCCCGATCCAGCAGGCCCAGCGCCTCGTCGACCTCGCCCTCGGTGATGACAAACGGCGGCAGCAGCCGCACGACCGTATCCGATGTGCGATTCACCAGCAGTCCCAACTCGAGCGCGGCTTCGACGACCGGGAGCGCCGGCCGATCGAGGTCGAGCCCCCAGATGAGTCCGGCGCCGCGCACTTCGCGCACGGCCGCGTGCCGCGCGGCAATCGCGCGAAGCCCGCGTTCGAGGTGCGAGCCGACCGAGGCGACGTGCGAGATGAGGTCGCGATCGATCAGTTCTTCGAGAAACACGAGCGCCGCACGGCACGCCAGCAGGTTGCCGCCGTAAGTGCTGCCGTGGTCGCCGAACGCCGCGGCTTTCGCCACCCGCTCGCTGAAGAGCGCGGCGGCGATCGGCACACCCGCACCGAGCGCCTTCCCGACGGCCATGAGGTCCGGCTGCAGCCCGAGCGCGGACGAGTAGAACGGACGTCCTGTCCGCCCGAGGCCGCACTGAATTTCGTCAGCGATGAGCAGCGCCCCCGTCCGCTGGCACGCTTCGGTGACCGCGTCCGCCATGCGCTGGCTGAACGGCCTGACGCCGCCTTCGCCCTGCAGCGGCTCGAGGATGACCGCGGCGGTCGATTCCGTGACCGCGGCGAGGAGCGCGCCGGGATCGTTCGGCGACACGAACTGCACGCCCGAGAGGAGCGGCGCAAACGGCGCGCGATAGTGGTCGTCCCAGGTGACCGAGAGCGCGCCCATCGTGCGTCCGTGGAACGAATGCTCGAAGGCAACCAGACCGGGCCGCGACGCCTTCTGCGCAGACCAGTAGCGCCGCGCGAACTTCAGGCAGGCCTCGACCGCTTCCGCGCCGCTGTTGCAGAAAAACGCGCGGGGCAGACCCGACAAGTCGGACGAGCCGCGCCGCGAGCTCCCCCTGCAGCGGGTGGAAAAAGAGATTCGACGTATGGATCAGCGTCGAGGCCTGATCGGCGAGCGCCGCGGCAAGGCGCGGGTTCGCGTGTCCGAGCGCAGCCACGCCGACGCCAGAGATCAGGTCGAGGTAGCCACGGCCCGAGCCGTCGAACAGACGGCAGCCACGCGCCGCGTTCGAAGACCACCGGGTTCCGTTTGTAGACCTGCAGCACATGCTCGGTCTCGAGCGCTACTACGTTGCCGGTCGCCGTCGTCATCGCTTGATCTCCATCGCCATCACGATCCGCGTACCCTGGACGGTCGAGTAATCGGACACGCCGCGGCCCGCCACAATCGATATATCGGTCACGCCGCTCGCAAACGCGAGACGGCAGGCGCCGAGCTTGGCCACCATTCCCGAATGCGCCACGCCCGACGCCATCATCGCGTCGATCTCGTCGACGCCAAGCGCCGGAATCGTTCGCCCCTCGGCATCGAGCACGCCGGCCGTGCCGCCCGCGACGATCAGCCTGTTGGCGGGCAGGATCGCTGCCAGGTGCGCGGCCAGCACGTCGGCATTGACGTTGAGGAGCACCCCGTCGCGATCCACGCCGATGCTCGCGATGACCGGGATGCACCCGATCCGCACGAGGTCGTTCAGCAGCGAGGCATCGGTCCCGTCCGGCTCGCCGACGAGCCCGAGGTCCGCCAGCTCGCCCGAGACCGTCCGGAGCGGCGCCGCGCGGCGCGACAGGCCGATCCTGCCGTCGGCGCCGGTGAGTCCAACGGCGCGCTCGCCGGCCACGCCGATTGCCGCGACGAGCGTCGTGTTCGTCCGGCCCGCCAGCACCGACACCACCGTGTCGAGCGCCGGCTGATCGGTGATCCGCAGGCCGTCGACGAAGCGCGGCGATTCACCGCGCGCGCGCAGCTCGGCGTCGATCGCGCGTCCGCCGCCGTGCACGACGATGAGCGAGGTCGAGGCGGCGAGGCGTACGATGGCCTCCGCCGCCGAGCGGACGGCAGCGGCATCTTCGAGCAGCTCGCCGCCAAGCTTGAGAACCGTCGTCAATTCATTAGCCCGGGGGGCTTCGCCCCGCCGGACCCCCTATCGCCGTCGCTCGCGGGGCCCCGTCGCCCCGCTCCGCTCCCGCCTTCGCTAAAGCTCCGGCGGGCCGCCGTAGCCTTGGCGGAGGCTGGCCGGCGGGGCGCGCCCGTGGCGCGCCGAATCCGTTTCCCGTTGAAGTTCGATCCGTGTCCCGTGGTCATCAGCGTCCTAGTTCAATCCGAGCGTTTCTTCGAAGCCGAATGCGACGTTGAAGTTCTGAATGGCCTGCCCTGCCGCGCCCTTCACGAGGTTGTCGATACAGGAGACCATGACGAGCTGGCCGCCCGGGCGTTCCACGCGCCACCCGATGTCGCAGTAGTTCGTGTGCGCGACATGCTTGATTTCGGGAAGGTCGCTGCCGGTCAGCCGCACGAACGGAGAATCCGCGTACGCGTCTCCGAGCCCGCGCTCGATAGCGGCCGCGTCCACGCCGGGCGCGAGGCGCGCGTAAATCGTTTCGAGGATCCCGCGGTCGAGCGGCACGAGGTGCGGCACGAACGTCACGTCCATCCCGAGCTCCTGCTCGATCTCGGCCTCGTGGCGGTGCGAGAACACGCCGTACGCGGCGATGCTGCCGTGGACCTCGGAGAAATGTGTCCGCTCGCTCGGCGTCTTGCCGGCGCCGGAGATGCCAGACTTCGCGTCGATGATCACGCCCGGAAGCACGAGCCCGGCGGCGACGAGCGGCTGCAGCGCGAGGATCGCCGCCGTCGGGTAGCACCCGGGGTTCGCGATGAGGGGCGCCGTACCGAGCTCCTTGCGATACCGCTCGGTCAGGCCATAGATCACCGGCAGGCCGGGGTCGGGCGAATGCGGATAGTAATGAGCGCGCTCCGACTCGCTGTGCAGGCGGAACGCCCCGGAGAGATCGATCACGCGAGGTCCGCGCCGCGCGAGTGCCGGTCCGACCTCGGCGGCGAGCGTATCGGGGACCGCGAGGAACACCACATCGGTCTCCTCCGCCAGGCGGTCGGCATCGAATTTTTCGACCGGAGCG
This sequence comes from uncultured Acidobacteriota bacterium, assembly GCA_963839705.1. GTDB lineage: Bacteria > Acidobacteriota > Vicinamibacteria > Vicinamibacterales > 2-12-FULL-66-21 > DATBJJ01. The sequence continues at coordinate 312,726 of CAWIWL010000012.1, read as the reverse complement.
TCCCAGATTCTTTTCAACGCCGGAACCCGCCTGGCTTCCGACGTACTGGATCCCATCGCCAGGCGGACATCCGCCTGGGGGTGCTGGGCGAGCCGCCTCAGCAGTTCGACCCCCGCGTAGCCGGTTGCTCCGGCGATACCGACCCTGATTCGCGAATAACTATTCATCCGAACCAGTAGTTATACAAGACTTGCATACGTCAGTCAAGAAAAACATTGGGATTTTGTGGGACAAGACTGCATACTCGTGTATACTCATTCGTTGCAGTATGGTCATGAAGGCGCGACGGAAGGCCGTCATCGTAGAACTCGTTGAGCGGGAAGCAATTACCAGCCAGGAACAGCTCAGGGAAAAGCTGCGGGAGCGAGGCTTCGAGGCAACGCAGGCCACGCTCTCGCGCGACATCCGTGAGCTCGGGCTGGTCAAGCGTGCCGTCGATGGGGCGTATCGCCGGTCCGCCGCGGAGAGCCCGGGAGCAGGTGGTGAGGCAGCGCTCAGGCGGGCGGTCGAGGAGTACCTGCGGACGCAAGAGACCATCGAGCAGCTGCTGGTGCTGCGAACCGACCCCGGGCAGGCACAGTCGCTGGCAATCGCCATCGACCGATCTCGGCTACCGGAGATCGCCGGCACGATTGGCGGTGATGACACGATTCTGGTGATTTGCCGGTCCGCCACGGACGCGACGGCGATTGCGGAGCGCTTCCGCTCGATGCGGTGAAGTCGGAGAGACATGGAACGAATTGTCCTGGCGTATTCGGGTGGGCTCGACGAGTCGATCGCGATCCCGTGGCTGGCCGAGACCTTCGGCGCTGAAGTCGTCACGGTGACCCTCGATCTCGGCCATGGCGCCGAGCTCGTCGAGATCCGCCAGCGCGCGCTGGCGCTCGGCGCCGTGCGAGCGCACGTCATCGACGTGCGCGAGGAGTTCGTCCGGGACTACGCGCTGCCCGCGCTCCAGGCGGGCGCGCTCTACGCCGATCGCGCGCCGATGACGACCGCGCTCACGAGGCCGCTCATCGCGCGGAAGCTCGTCGACGTGGCACGGATGGAGAGCGCGACCGCGGTCGCCCACGGCTGCGCCGCGGCCAGCGACGACGGGCTGCGCATCGAGGCACTCGTGTCCGCGCTCGACCCGGCCGTCGCGGGTGATCGCGCCGACGCGAATGTGGGAGATGACGCGCGACGAGGCCATGGCTTTCGCCAGCGAACGGGCTATTCCGGTGCCGGCCTCCTTCGACGGTCCCTACAAGACGGATTCGAACGTGTGGGGCCGGATGACGATCTGTTCGTCCGCCCAGGACGAGTGGGCCGAGCCCTCCGAGGACATCTACGCGCTGACCAGGTCGCCACGTGATTGCCCCGCTCAGCCGGCCTACGTCGAGATCGAATTCGAAGGCGGCCGGCCGCTCCGCGTGAACAGCATCGAGATGTCCCCGCTCGAGATGATCGAAAGCCTCGAGACGATTGCCGGGCTGCACGGCGTCGGACGGATCGATCTCGTGGCGACGCGGCTGACCGGCGGCCAGTCGCGCGAGATCTACGAAGCGCCGGCCGCGCTCGTTCTGCACGCCGCGCACCGGGAGCTCGAGCAGCTCGTCATCCCGTCGGACCTCGAACAGGTCGCGCACGCGCTCGGCCGCACCTACGCCGATCTCGTCACCAGCGGCCAGTGGTTTTCGCCGACACGCACGGCCATCGACGCGTTCGTGGCGGCTATCCAGCCGCGCGTCACGGGCGCGATTCGGCTCAAGCTCTTCAAAGGCGACTGCCGCGTGGCCGGACGCCGTTCGCCGTTCGCTCAATTTGCCGAGCCCGTCGTCGCCTCACGGTCATCCAAACCCGCGGCGCGGCTGGCTGCCGACGGCACCATCAAGATTCATACGTAGGTTTCCATCAGTGGCACACCTGTGGTCTGGAAGGTTTGAAGGGGATCCCGACGCGGCATTGGTCGCGTTCGGGCGGTCGTTCGGGTTCGATCGGCGCCTGTTCGAAGACGATGTCCGCGGAAGCTTGGCCTGGGCCGGGGCGCTGGCGCGTGCGGGGGTGTTGAGCCAGGCAGACGCCGCGGCCATTCAGTCCGGCCTCGAGGAGGTGCTGTCGCGAGGCGATGACGAATCCTTCTTCGACTCGGCCGCGGCGCAGGAAGACGAGGACGTTCACGCGTTTGTCGAGCGCGAGCTCGTCTCGCGCATCGGCGACGCCGGCCGCCGCCTCCACACGGGCCGGTCGCGCAACGAGCAGGTCGCGGTCGATCTGCGTCTGTACCTCAAGCGCCGCGTGCCGGCGTTGCAGCAGTCGATCGTCGCGGTGGTTGCCGTCCTCGCGGAGAGCGCCGGGCGCGCCGGCGATGCGCTGATGCCGTCGTACACGCACCTGCGCCGCGCGCAGCCGATTCTGGCGGCTCACTTCTTCCTCGCGCATGCTACGGCCCTGCGCCGCGACCATGCGCGGCTGACCATACTCCTCGATGACGCCGACGAACTGCCGCTCGGCTCCGGTGCGATTGCCGGCACGAGCTACGAAGTCGACGTCAACTGGCTGGCTGGGCGTCTCGGCTTCTCGCGCATCGTGCGCAACAGCATCGATGCCACCGGCGACCGCGACATCGTCGCGTCGTTCCTCTACGCTTCGTCTCTGGCGATGGTTCACCTGAGCCGGCTCGCCGAGGACATGATTCTCTTCACCTCGGAGGAGTTCGGGTTTTTCGAGCTGGCGGATACAGCGGCGACCGGCAGCAGCCTGATGCCGCAGAAGAAGAATCCGGATCCGCTGGAGCTCGTGCGCGGTAAGGCGGGCCGCGTCATCGGCCGGCTGACCGGGTGGCTCGCGACGATGAAGGGGCTGCCGATCGGCTACAGCAAGGATCTGCAGGAGGACAAGGAAGCGTTGTTCGAGGCGGAGGATACGCTTCGCGCGTCGCTCGCCGCGACCGCGTCGGTCGTAAGCGGCATCTCAATCAATCGCGAAGTCACGGCGCGCGCGGCTTCCGGGCTGCTGCTCGCCACCGACGTTGCGGACTACCTCGTGGCGAAGGGCCTGCCGTTCCGCGATGCGCACGAAGTCGTCGGCGCGCTCGTGCGACGCCTCGTGCGCGAAGGGCGTTCGTTCGACGAGCTGACGCTCGACGACTGGCGCGCGCATTCGCCGCTCTTCGACGCCGATGTGCGTCAGGCCGTGACCGCCGCGGCGTCGGTTGGAAAGAAGCGCACGCCCCAATCGACGCACCCCGATGCCGTCGCAAAGTCGCTCGCGGAACTGCAGGCCTGGGTCAAGGCGTCCGAGTGATCTACCTCGTCCACCATGCTGACGCCGTCGGCCCGGAGATCGAGCCGCAGCGGCCTCTCTCGAGTGCCGGTAGAAATCATGCCGAGCAACTGGCCGTTGCGGCCGCCGCGCGCGGCGTGAAGCCGGTGGCCATCTGGCACAGCGGGAAGCTGAGGGCGAAGCAGACCGCCGAACCGTTTCTGCGCCTGTGCAACCCGCTCGCCGAGTTCAGCGCAATCCGCGGACTCCAGCCAACCGATCCACCCGGGTCGATCAAGGATCTCGTCACCGGCGAGCAGCGTGAGGTGATGCTCGTCGGCCACATGCCGAACCTCCCGCGTGTGCTCACGCTGCTCGTCAGGGGCGATGAATCATCTCTCCTGTCGTTCCCACTCCACGGCGTGATCGCGCTCGAGTCCGTTGGGGACCACTGGGTCGAGCGCTGGCGGCTGTGACGTGACCGTAAGATCCGGCTTCAGTCGTCAACACGGAGCCGGAGTGTCTGGCCTCAGCCGGACGTCGCGACCTCGCGACACGACAGTCGTAGTGTCCGGCTTTAGCCGGACCTGGCGACAGAGGCGAGTGTGCTTAGCGGCCTCGGCGCTTAGGCGTAGCCGGCGCGACCACGTGCAGCGTAGTGTCCGGCTTTAGCCGGACCTGGCGACACGACAGGCGTAGTGTCCGGCTTTAGCCGGACCTGGCGACACGACAGGCGTAGTGTCCGGCTTTAGCCGGACCTGGCGACACGACAGGCGTAGTGTCCGGCTTTAGCCGGACGTATGGCAAAGATCTTCAAAAACGAATCGTGAGCCCGGCCGTGCCTCGCCAGAAGCGGAAGTTGGCCAGCCCGACATCGAACAGCTCATCCAGGTCGTCGAAGTCGTCGTCTTGCAGCGACCTGAAGTAGCGAACATCTCCGCGCAGCCCTATCTTGTCGGAGAAGAAGAAAATCGCGCCCGCGCCGACGTTGAAGCCCCAGTTCGTCGAGTCGACTTCGAAGAGATCTTCCGCCCCGTCGATGCGGCTCTTGATTATTCCCACGCCGCCTACCGCGTAGGGACGGAAACCGACGCCGTGCTGGCCGCCAATCGGAACGCCGAGAAGAACATTCCCCATGAACGTCGTCAGGTTGCTGTCGCCGAATTGAAAGTTGCCGGTGCCCGACGTCAGCTCGAAGAAGTTCGGAGAGTACCCGAGGTCCGCCTCGAAGCCGAAGACGCCTGCGCCCATCCAGCCGAGCGAGACGCCGAACATCGCCTTCTGCTCGAACTCGTCGTCGAAGTCGTCGAGGTTGAGAAGGTTGGCTGTGCCGCCCCAGTTCCATCCGACAAACGGCGTGAGAAGCCAGTCGGCCGACGCTTTGGAAGGCGCCGCGACAGAAGCGAGCAAAACCAGAGAGGCAATCGCGATGCACTTGCGCACTGACATGTCGTCTCCTCAATCAATAGGCAATGCGCCTGCTCGTGGCAGGGCGCTTCTTTGCCGGCGGCAACGAGACGAACTGCTCGTTCCAGCTCATCAGCGCGGAGCCGCTCATCGTTATGGGCTGCAAGCTGTGTGCCCCCCAACCTCAGCAGCTGTGGTGCGGCACAACGGCCTGTACGCGCCGGTTTCGCCTGCGATTGAGGATTGGCGTAGTGGTGAGGATGAGGAGAATCGGGTCGACAGCCTGAGTAGCTGTCGACCGATCGAACGGAATTGCGCGTCTCGGTGCGGGGTCTATTGCTCGCGCTCGACGTCGAGGGAGACCGGAGACGAGAGCCGCACGGTGACGACCGTGCCGGCCGGCAGCGTGGCAGCGTTGCGATCGCCAGCCATCACGACCGCGCTGCCACCCGCGGCGCCCGTGGCGCCGCCAATCGCCGCGCCCTTCGCGCCGCCGATGATCGCGCCGAGGATCGCCCCGCCGACTGCAGCGCCGCCAATCTTGCGGGCGCTCTCGGCGCCAGGCGATGACCCTTCGCGGAAGATCGCGTCCGTCCGGAACGGCACGAGCGCGCCGTCGGCCAGGACGAGCGTATGAAAGCGAACGCCGAGACGGGCCTTGTCTTTCATCTTCCCGCCGCGCTCGACGAGCGTCACATCGCCGATGACCCGCGTGCCGGCAGGAATGGCGACGCGGCCGTCCGCCATAACGTCCCGGGTCACGCGCGCTTCAACACGGTCCTCCACCCGGGCAGTCTCGCTGGTGATTGACGACTCCACGTGCAGACCAACAACAGACGATGCCGGGACCACGACTTCAACGAACTTAGGCTTGACTGGTGCCGGCGGCGGGTCAGGCAGGACCGGCTCGGACTGTGAGACCGAAATGGGCGCAGCCGCTGCCGGGGCAGGCGCGGGCTCTCGCGCCGGCGACGGCCGTTCGACAACCGGAGAGGCATCGCGCGCGGTACTGGCCGCATTCGCCGCGGCGCGCGGGGCGTCAGCCGTAGTCTTGCGGGCCGGCGCGCTTGCGGATTCCTTCCTGACGCTCGGTGCAGGACGATCGACGCGCCCCGCCGCACGCTCCCGCGTCTGCGCCGAGGCGGGATTAACGGCCTCTACCGCGGCGGGCGGAGTCACAACGGCTTCCGTTTCGGCCACCGCGGCCTCAGCCTTTCCCGCTACCGGCGACGGCACGGTCGCGCATCTGGGCCGTCGGGGCAGACTGATTCTGCCGGACTGCGACGTAGGCGCCTCCTGCCGCGGCCGTGACGCACCCGGTGGCGAGGAGGCCGAGCGCGACGGATTTCGAAATCATGGTAGTGCTGCTCCTGGGTCGCCAGTGACTTTAGCAAGAGATGTGCCCCGCGAGGTCCGACAATCACGCCACGATTTTGGCCTGATTTCTACCAGCCCCGCCGGCTGCCCTCCTCAGGGTCTCTGGGGGAGACACTTTCTGTCCTCGCATCAGGACCCCAACCGGGCCTCCCCCGGCGACGTCAATATTGTGTCAATAAAGTGGGGCTTCACAGATCGGCACCGGCGTTGCACAATTGGCAGAGTATAGGACGTCAGGGAGGGCTATCATGCGCCGGTCGACCTGGGTCGTCGCCATCTTCGTTGCCGCGATCGCCGTCTCGCCGGCGCGCGCCGAGGCGATCACGCTCAAAGAGATCGTCGAACTGACGCGGGCGGGACTCAGCGACGAAGTGCTGCTCGCACTGATCGAAGTCGACCAGCGAGTGTTTGCGATCGACCCTGCTACGCTGAAATCGCTGAAGGACGCCGGCGTAAGCCCGGCCGTGATTGTCGCGATCGTCAAGAGCGGTCGCATGCCCCAACCGCAGCCCGACCCGGTTGTCGACGTTCAGCCTCCCGATCCGCCGCCGCCGCAAGTAGTTGTCGTCGAGCGTCCGGTCGTTCACGAGGTTGCTGTTGCGGTGCCATTTCCGGTTTACATTGCGGTTGGCAGTCGATCGCGTACGCGGTACCGCGACCCCTACGTCGTGCCTCCGACGCCGTTTGCACCATACGGGACGCCGAGCGTCTCACCGACAGTCCATCGGCCCGAGGTTCATCGCCCCGAGCCACGAAAGCGTCCAGAACCGGTCTACTGGGGCTTCGGCGGCAAGCTCAGGCCGGACGCCTGGCAGCCGAAGTAGCCGCGGATCCCGCTCCAACCCTCCTCACCCGAAGGCGCCAGCACGCCTGCCTCTCCATCGCATGAGGGGCCACCTGCTATCGTGCGGTGACCAGATGTGCTATAACCCGGGGTTTCTGTCGTTTCCGAGGAGGATGTATGAGTCCCGCCCCCCTGCGAAGTCCGCTCGTCCGCTTCGCGTTTCTCGTTCTGCTCCTGTTCGCGGCCACGCCCGGCCTCAGGCCGGTCGCGCAGTCGCGTCCACAGCCTGCAAAGCCGCAGAAGCTGGATGAAGAGTACACCGCGAAGATCAAGGAGTACACGCAGGACCCGCGGATCAGCACCGAGCTCGTCGATCACCTCCCGGCGTCGGACACGATTCCCACACCGCTGAAGTTCTTCGGCCGCATGCCAGGCACGCCCGGCGAGCTGACCTACGCGAAAGACATCCAGCGGTACTACGAGGCGCTCGACAAGGCCTCGGATCGCATCACGATGTGGACGATTGGCAAGACCGAGGAAGGCCGCGACATGGTGCTGCTCGCGGTGGCCGACGAGGCGACGATCAAGCAGATCGACAAGTACAAGGGCATGCTCGCCGCGCTGACCGACCCGCGCAAGACGACCGAAGCGCAGGCGCAGCAGCTGATTCACACGGCGAAGCCGATCTACTGGGTCACGAGCGGCATGCACTCGGGCGAGACCGGCGGACCGGAGATGCTGCTCGAGCTGCCGTACCGGATCGCGGTCGAGGAAACGCCGTTCATCCAGGCGATTCGCAACAACGTCATCACGCTCATCACGCCGGTCATCGAGGTCGACGGCCGCGAGAAGCATGTCGATACCTACTACTTCAACAAGAAGCGCCCGACGACCGAGGCGCGGCTGCCGCTGATGTACTGGGGCAAGTACGTCGCGCACGACAACAACCGCGACGGCATGGGCCAGTTCCTCGCGCTCACCAAGAACACGACGAAGACGTTCCTCGACTGGAAGCCGACGATCCTGCACGATCTGCACGAGGCGTCGACGTATCTCTACGCGTCCACCGGCACCGGCCCGTACAACGAGCAGATCGATCCCGATCACGATCGACGAGTGGTGGCTCCTCGCGAAGACCGAGGTCATGGAGATGACCAAGCGCGGCGTGCCTGGCGTCTGGACCTACGGGTTCTACGACGGCTGGGTGCCGAACTACATGTTCTTCATCGCGCACTCGCACAACGCGATTGGCCGCTTTTACGAAGTCGCCAGCTACGGTCCGGATCTGAGAGACCAGACCGGAGGGGGCGCGACGAGCCGCGAGTGGTTCCGTCCCGAATCCGCCGCTGCCGACGATCAAGTGGGGGCCGCGCAACAACACGAACATCCAGCAGTCGGCGCTGCTCATCGCGCTCAATCACGTCGCGAAGAACAAGGACACGTATCTCGAGAACTACTGGATCAAGAACAAGCGAGCCGTCGAGCGCGGCAAGACCGGTCCGACGTTTGGCTGGGTCATCCCGGCGGGTCAGCGCCGGAAGCAGGACGCTGCCGACGCCGTGAACGAGCTGCGGCGTCAGGGGCTCGAGGTGCACCGCGCGACGTCGGCGTTCAAGGCCGGAAGCGTGAGCGTCGAGGCCGGCGACTACGTCATTCGCGGCGACCAGCCGTATCGCACGCTTGCCGAGATGTACTTCTCGGTGCAGAACTACGCGCCAGCCAATCCGAGCCCGTACGACGATACCGGCTGGACCTTCCCCTACATGCGCAACATCGTCATCAAGACGGTGACCGACAAGTCGGTGCTCGCCGGCGCGTCGACGCTGCTCACGGCCGACGCGAAGGCGACCGGCGGCATCGAGGGAACGGGCCCGGTGGTCATCGTCGATCACACGACCGACAACGTGCTGATGGCGTTCCGCTTCAAGCACGCCGGCGTGAAGATGCAGGCGGCGGAAGAGGACTTCGAGGCCGGCGGCCGTAAGTTCCGCGCCGGTTCGTTCATCATTCCGGCCGCCGATCGCGCCGCGCTCGATGCCACGATGAAGTCGCTCGGGATCAGCGGGTTCAGCGTCGCGGCGGCGCCCACCGTCGCCACGCACGATCTCGACGTGCCGCGCATCGGCTACGTGCACGCGTGGTCGAACACGCAGAACGAAGGATGGGTGCGCGCGGCGCTCGACACCTACGGCGTGCCGTACACGTATTTCGGCGACATCAAGCTGCGCGAGGGCAACCTGCGGCAGAAGTACGACGTCATCATCTACCCGCACGTGGGCGGCAACGCCCAGTCGCAGGTCAACGGCATCCCCAAGACCGGAACACTGCCGCTGCCGTACAAGAAGACCGCGGAGACGCCGAATCTCGGCGTACAGGATCAGGCCGACGACATTCGCGGCGGCATGGGCTGGGAAGGGCTGATGGAGCTCGTCAAGTTCGTGCGCGAGGGCGGGACGCTGATCACCGAGGGCGCGACGTCGACGATCTTCCCGGAGTACAACATCACGTCGGGCGTCACGGTGGAGACGCCTGACAATCTGTTCGTCCGCGGTTCGGTGATGCGTGGTGTGGTGTCCGACCGTCGCAGTCCGATCGCGTACGGGTACGACGCGCAGGTGCCGGTGTACTTCAGTCAGAATCCGGTGCTGAGTGCCGGCGGTGGCGGGTTCGGCGGCTTTGGCGGCGGCCGCGGCAGTGATCTGCCGGGCGTCGGGATGAACACGCAGCCGATGGCAACTGCGGGCCAGCAGCGGCTGTCGACCTGGGATCCGGAGAACCCGGCCTCGTCGACCATGCCGCCGGCTGGCCGTGGTGGCGACGCCGCGGCGGTCGGCGGGCGCGGCGGTCGCGGTGGCGGCGGGGGCCGAGGTGGATTCGGCGGTGGCGACGCCGCCGAGAGTCGCCCGCGCGTCGTCGTCTCGTTCCCGACCAATCCCGACGACATGCTCCTGTCGGGCGTGCTGGTCGGCGGTCAGTCGCTGGCCGGCCGCGCGCAGGTAGTCGATGCTCCCCTCGGTCAGGGCCACGTCGTCATGTTCGCCATCCGTCCCTACTGGCGATGGCAGACCCAGGGCACGTTCTTCCTGGGCTTCAACGCGATCCTGAACTGGAACGACCTCGACGCCGGCCGCGCCGGCGCAAGGCGCCCAGCGACCGCTCAGTGACTGCGGGGACACTCAACCGGGACACTCAACCGTGACAGTCACGGGGGACTGTCACGGTTGAGTGTCCCCGAGCCCTACTGACCTATCGACAACGACGACAACCGCGGTTGGCGGCGGTCTACGTCAGTGCGATTCTTGTCTCTTCGACGGCTTGGTCAGCCTGTGACAGCAATCCCTTCTTTTGCTGTTCGACAAAGCGAATCCAGTCGGGATCGCCGAATGGAATCTGGCGTTGCGCCGCCGTTCGCAGTGCGTCGTAGGCAGGCGTCGGCAGCTTCTCATTGACGATATCCGTCCAACTGTCAGGTCTCCGCACGGGAGAGGGCGTGACAATCAACCGGCCGTCCAGAGATGTCTCACGAGTCAGGCTCGACCACTTCCAAGCCTCCGCCCGTGGAACCAGATGAGCTCGCAGGGGATTGGCCTCGACGTAACGGAGGACCGTTAGGAAGTGGTGGTCGGTCTGTATTGGGAAGGCCTTGAATCGTCCTTGATAGAGATGACCCGTTCCCCAGAGCTCTCCGAAGCGATGATAGCGACGAATGTGCGCGTTCATGAACCATCGCATGAATGCAGAAATCTGAATCCCCTGCTGTGGCCACAAGACCAGGTGGAAGTGATTGGGCATGATCACGTAGCCGAGTATCGCGAGAGGATTCTGTTTGATGGCGTCAGCTAGGGTTGTCAGGAAAATCTCGTAGTCACCCTGTTGCGAGAAGATCGTCTGACGCCGATTTCCTCGATTGAGCACGTGGTACGGCAGGCCGTCGACGAGTCGCCGAGCATTCCTTGGCATAGCGAAACCTCACTGAAGAATGACGACGACGCAATCGGCTTGCCGTCGTCACCTCCGGGGACACTCAGGGTTGAGTGTCCCGGTTGAGTGTCCCCGCCTGTATGATCGACCAGATGCGCGGGGGCGCGGACGTCATCGTCGTCGGTGGGGGGATCATCGGGTGTGCGGTTGCGCGGGAGCTTGCCGCGCGGGGGGCTCGAGTGCGCCTCTTCGAGGCGCGGACGGTTGCGGCTGGCGCGACGCGGGCGTCGGCGGGAATCCTGGCGCCGTACATCGAGGGCCACGAGCGGGGACCGCTATTCGAACTGACGCTCCGAAGCCTCGCCCTGTACGACGACTTCATCGCTCGTGTATCAGAGGGGTCGGCGGTCGACATCGAGTACCGTCGCTGCGGATCCCTCGAGATCGCCGCTGACGACGCGGCGGCAGACGACCTCCGCCGCGCGTCCGAGACAGCCGGCGACGCCCTGCAGTGGTTGAGTGCGAGCGACGCCCGAAGCCTCGAGCCCGCGCTGCCGGATTCGATCCGCGGCGCGATTCTCGCGCGCGCGCATGGCTACGTCGCGGTCTCCTCGCTCACCGAGGCCCTCGCCTGGGCCGCGCTTCGCCACGGCGCCGAGCTCGAAACCGGTCGTCACGTGCGGGCCATTCGACGTCACGGCGACGAGCTCGAGGTGATCGCCGACGATGGCGCGGCGTGGACGGCGCGGCACGTCGTCGTCGCGTCGGGCAGCTGGTCGGGTCAGCTCGAGTCGCCCGATCGGGCCGCGCGCGCGGTGCGCCCGGTTCGGGGCCAACTCATTCAACTGGGCTGGACAGGCCACACGCTGGGGCACGTGATTTGGGGGAAAGACTGCTATGTCGTCCCATGGCGCGACGGGACGATTCTCGTTGGGGCGACGGTTGAGGAAGTCGGGTTCGACGACCGTACCACGGCGGCCGGCGTTCGCGACCTGCTGGACGCGGTGTGCGAATTACTGCCGGAGGCGTGGTGCGCGACGTTTCTGGACGCTCGCGCGGGCCTGCGCCCAGCGACGCCCGACTCGCTGCCGATCATCGGTCCTTCGACCCGCATCGACGGTGTGGTCTACGCGACGGGTCACTTCCGCAACGGCGTGCTGCTCGCGCCGTTGACGGCGACGATCGTCGCGGACCTGATCCTTGACGGCAGGGCCGATCCAGCCCTCGCTCTCACCACGCCGGACCGTTTCCGCGGACAACACCGGTGACACGGATCACCGGCACGGCGCCCGAGCGCCAGTCTACTGTGGCAGTATGCGCGTCGACGTCTGCTGCGACGTCTCGAACGCGATGACCGCGAGCTGATAGTCGAGCAGCGCCTGCAGCTCTCCGTTGGCGGCGATGGCCAGATCGCGCTGGGCCTGGATGACCAGGAAGCTCGTCGACATTCCGACCTCGAAGCGCCGCTGCTCGGCATCGAGACGCTGCTCTGCGAGCTCACGTCCGAGCTTCGTCGTTTCGATCCGCTGACGGTTCTGCTCGAGACGCAACGCCGCAGAACGCACTTCGCGCACGGCGCTGACCTCGTTGCTGCGCAGCCGCGCCGCCGCCTGGTCGCGCTCGAGCCGCGCGCGGGCGAGATTCGCCTCGGCGGTGCTGTTGCCCAGCGGATAGCTGAAAGTCAGCCCCAGCGTCCACGTAGGAAAGTCCCCGGTGAAGACCTGCCCGAGCACGCTGCCGAAGCTCGTGTCCGCTGAGCCGACCACCGTGCCTGGGAATCCCCCCTCTCGGATGAGCCTGCTTCCGCCGGCGCCGTCGCCGAGATAGTTGGCTTGCACGCGCAGGTCCGGCAGCGTCTCGCTCTTCGACAACGCCACGGTCGTGTCGCTGATCTGGATTTCGGTGCGCGCACGCTCGAGATCGGTGCGCTGGCCGAGCGCGCGGCGGACGGCCGCATCGATGTCCGGCGGCGGACCGACGACCGGCACGCGATCGGCGGGCTCGAGCCGAATCATCCAGTAGTCGGCGCGCTTGGGATCGATGATGATCGTTCGAAGTGTGTCTTCGACCTGGAGCGCCGTCGTGCGAGCGATGATCAGGTTCTCCTGACGCTGCGCGACCTCGGCACGCGCGGCAACGAGATCGAGCGGCGGAGACTGTCCGACGTCCACTCGTGCGCGATTGTTGCGCTCGAGCTCGAGCGCCAGATCGAGCGACCGCTGCTGCACGTCGACCAGCGCCAGCGAGGCGACCAGTGCCCAGTAGCCGCGTTCAGCGTCGGCGCTCGTGTTGACGCTGCTCTCGCGGAACCGGGTGCCGAGGAGCTCCCGGTTGCGGCGGCTCACGTCGAGCTGCGCGCGCGAGGGATCGATCTTGAAATCGCGCAGCAGCGGCTGCGTAAACCCGACCGACAGCCCGGCGCCGAGCTCGGGATTCAGGCTCGTCAGCAGGCTGTCGGTCGAGGTGCGTGCGGCGTCGAGTCCGGCGCTGTACGAACCGCCACCCCAGGGCAGCAGCTGCCCAACCGAGACGTTCGACGACCAGAGGTTGGTCTGAACGCCCGTGTCGCCGGCGAACAGGTTCGTCGGCGGCTGCTGCTGATTGTTCCGTAACAGGCCCGACTGCAGCGTTGGCAGAAACGCGCCGCGCGCGGCCGCGACCTGCGCGTCTCCAATCGCCGGATCGTAGCGGCTGACGGCGAGATCGGGGTTGTTCTGGATCGCCATCTCGATCGCCTGCTCCTTGGTCAGCCGGACGATCGTTCCGGATGGCTGAAGCTGGGCCGGCGCGTTCAGGATTCCGGGCGGCGGTTGAGCCGTACCCGTCGTCTGGGCGCCGAGCGACGCGGGCCATAGCGCCAGCGTCAAGGCCAGCAGGCTCGCGGTCGCCGGCGCGGCGACGCGACGCCAGCGCCAGAATCGGACCTTCGACAGGTCGTCGAACAGTGAGTAGGCGACAGGCGTGGCAACGAGCGTAAGCACTAGCACGAGCGATTGACCTCCGATAATCACGAATCCGATGGCGCGGTTGGTCGCCGATCCCACGCCGCTCGACAGCACGAGCGGGATCATACCCGCGACAAACGCCAGCGTCGTCATCAGGATCGGCCGCAGCCTGTCGCGGCTGGCCTGGAGCACGGCCGCGTCGCGTTCCATGCCGCGTTCGCGCAACTGGTTCGCATGATCGATCTGCAGGATGGAGTTCTTCTTGACGACGCCGAAGAGCACCAGCAGGCCGAGCGCCGAAAAAATGTTGAGCGACTGGCGCGTGATGATGATTGACAATAGCGCAAACGGGAGCGTTAGCGGCAGCGAGAGCAGGATCGTGATCGGGTGCAGCCACGACTCGAACTGTGCCGCCAGAATCAGGTACATGAAGACCAGCGAGAGGCCGAACGCGAGCAGGAAGTTCTGCGCGGCGCGGCCGAGCTCGCGGGAACGGCCGGCGAAGCGTGTGCTGTAGCCGGGTCCCATGTTAATGCCCTCGGCGGCGCGTGTCATGGCGTCCATGGCCGGGACCTGCGAAAAGCCCTGCAGCAGCCCAGCGAATACCGTCACCTGCCGCTGGCGGTTGAGGCGATTGATTTCGGACGGCGCCGTGCCGGGCGTCAGCCTCGCGATGTTATTGAGTGGCACGCTGCCCACCGTCGTCGACGGGACCGTGAGCTGTCCGATGGCCGCCGCGGTCTGACGGTTGCCTTCGACGGCGCGGATGTGGACCTCGTACTGCTCGCCGCCTTCGTTGTAGGTCGTAATCTGGTCGCCTCCGACCAGCAAACGCAGCGCGTCGGCGGCATCGGAGACCTGCACCCCGAGGTCGGCGGCCTTGAGCCGGTCGAGCTCCACGGACAGTTCGGGCTTGCCGACGTTGAGCGACGTATCCAGATCGACGACGCCCGGCTCCTTCTTCGCCTCCGCCATCACTGCGCCGGCGTACTGTTCGAGCCGCTTCAGATCGGGACCGCTGATCGTAAACTGAATCTCCGCGTTCTGGTTTCCGCCGCCGCCAATTGTCGCCACCGGCCTCACGCCGGTGCGCAGATTCGGCACGCCCACCGCCGGGAGGATCTCGCTGCGCACGACGTTCATCAGCTCGAACTGGTCCTGGTCGCGCTCGTTGACCGGAGTCAGCCTCACGTAGATCGTGCCGGAGTTCCGTGTCCGGGCGGGATCGTCGGCAACCGAGACGAGCGTGTAGCTCACGCCCGGCAGACGCTGAATGCGGCTCGCGATGCGGTTGGCGATGATCTCGGTGGCCTCGAGGCTCGTCCCCTCGGGCGCACGCACGCCGACCTCGAACTCCGCCTGGTCGTCGTTGGGCAGGAAGTTCTTGTTGGCGACCATGAACAGCGGGACGCTGCTGAGCAGCACGAGCACAGCAATGCCCGCGATGACCGCGCGATGGGTGAGCGACCAGCGCAGAATCGACGCGTAGCCGGAATCGAGCGCGCCGAAGAACCGCGATTCCCGCGACGTTTTCTCCGAGAGGACATGCCCTTCGGCATCCTCGTGCCGTGGCTTCATTTTGATCCAGCGCGCGGCCAGCATCGGCGTCAGCGTGAAGCTGACGACGAGCGAGACGAGGATGGCAAACGACATCGTGAAGCCGAAGCTCGTCATGAACCGGCCGACGATGCCGCCCATGAAGCCGACGGGCACGAAGATAGCGACGAGCGACAGCGTGGTCGCGAGAACGGCCAGGCCGATCTCCCGCGTCGCCTCGACCGCGGCCTGCATCGGCGGACGCCCCTTCTCTTCGACGAACCGATAGATGTTCTCCAGGACGACGATCGCGTCGTCGATGACGATGCCGACGGCGAGCGTGAGGGCGAGCATGGTCATGGAGTTCAGCGTGAACCCCTGATACCAGATCAGGCCGAAGGTCGCGATGATTGAAGTCGGGATGGCGATCGCCGCGATGATGGTCGAGCGCCAGTTCCACAGGAACACCAGCACGACCGCCGCGGCGAGGATGGAACCGAGAATGAGGTGTTCCTCGACGCTGTGGATCGAGGCCTTGATGAACTCCGAGAGGTCGCGCACGACGCGAATCTGGTAGCCGGCTGGCGCGAGCGCCGAGACTTCGGCGAGACGTTCCCTGACCGCATCGACGACCTGGACCGTGTTCGTGCCCGACTGGCGGCGCACGGTCAGCATGACGCCGGGCTCGCCGTTCATGTTCGCGGTGGTCTCGGGCTCGGCCATCCCATCCTCGACCGTCGCCACGTCGCGCAGGAGCACCTGATGGCCGTCGCGCTGGCGGACGACAATGTCGCCGAACTTTGCGACGGAGTCGACACGGCCGCGCGTCCGCAGCGTCATGGCCGTCGCGCCCTGTTCGACGCGGCCGCCGGGAATCTCGGCGTTCTGCGTCTGAATGGCGCGGGAGACGTCCGTGACGGTGAGGTTCTGCGCGCGCAGGCGGTCGGCGTCGATGAGGATATTGATTTGACGGGCGCGACCGCCCACGACGACGACCTGACCAACGCCGCTGACGCTCTCGAGCTGACGGCGGAGCGTCTTGTCGGCGTACTCGGTGATGTCGCGAATCGGCGCCGCCGCCGAGACCGAGAGCGTCATCACCGGCGCCGCATCGGGGTCGAACTTCTCGACCATCGGCTGGTCGATGGTGCGCGGCAGGAGGGGCAGCACACGGTTCACGCGGTCGCGCACTTCCTGGGCGGCGACGTCGCCGTCCTTCTCGAGGAGGAACGCGATGATGACCTGGGAAACGCCCTCAGAAGAGTTCGAGCGCAGCTCGTCGATGCCGCTGATCGTGTTGACGGCCTCCTCGATCTTGTCGGTGACCTCGGTTTCGACCTCTTCGGGCGCAGCGCCCGGCAAGCGGGTGGTGACGACCACCGTGGGAAAGTCGACCTTGGGGAAGCGGTCGAGTCCCAGCTGCGTGAAGGCGAACGCGCCGACGACTGTCAGCGAGAGCGTAATGACCGTCGCAAAGACCGGACGGCGGACGGAAATAGAAGCGAGCCACTGCATGACTTGATCTCAGAAATAAGGCACGGATCCGAGTGAATCGGCTTACTGGGTCTTGACCTGCTGGCCATCCGAGAGACGGCCCTTCGGTTCGATCGCGATGACGTCGCCCTTGGCGACGCCGGACGTGATCTCGATCTGCGCTTCGAGCTTTTCGCCGAGGGTTACGATCCGCTCTTCGATGCGATTGTCCTTGATGGCGTAAACGCGGCTCGTGCCGGCGACCGTTTCGACCGCCGTTGCGGGCACGAGCAGCGCCGGGGCCGCATCGGGCTGACGAACGAGCGCCGTGGCGAAGAAGCCCGGCTTCAGACGTGCGTCGCCGTTCGGCGCAATCGCCTCGACCGTGAGGGCGCGCTGATCCCTCCGCAGCGAGGGCGACACGAACTTGACGGTGGCCGCGAATTCCTGCCCGGGATAGGCGTCGACGGTGAGCCGCACCTGCTGGCCGACCTTGACGAGCGAGACGTGCTGTTCGGGCACCGTCAGCTCGACGCGCAGCGGATCGATCCGCACGACCGTGGCGACGCGCGCCCCGCGCGTGACGTAGTCGCCGACGCTCACCAGCCGCTCGGCCACGAGCCCGGTCAGCGGCGATCGGACGGAAGTGTCGGACACAGCCTTGCGGGCGAGCGCTACGCGGGCGCGGGCGCCTTCGAGCGAGCGATACGACTGATCCGCCAGGTTCTGCTCGGACTGATATTTCTGCCGCGCGGCCTCGAGCTGCGTGCGGCGCTGGTCGAACTCGCTCTGCGAGATGACCTTCTGATCGACGAGCGAGCGCATCCGGTTGTACTCCGCCTCGGCGAGATCGAGCGACGCCTTGGCGTTCATCACGTCCGGAACCTTCATGCGGTCGAACGGCTGGCCGGCGACGAGCCCGAGCTTCGCTTCGATCTGCGCGGCGTTCGAATCGGCTTCCTGCAGCTGCGCAGCCGTTTCCGACGGAGAGATGCGAACGAGGAGCGCGCCCTCGCGCCACGCGCGTGCCGCGCTCGACGGGCGTCTCGATGACGCGGCCGGCGGTTTCGGCGCTGACTTCAGCCTGCGCATCGGCCATGAGCGAGCCCGTCACGCGCAGATACCGATCGATCGAGCGGCTCTCGACCGTTGCAGTCGAAATGGCCGAGCGGTTCAGGCGCCTTGGTTTCTGCTGCAGTCTCCGCGGTGGTCGAGCAGCCAGCGGCCAGAAGGGCCCCGGAGAGGATGAGGGCGATGCCCGGAACATACAAATCGAAACGCCGACGTGTCATACCTGCCTCACTCAGTTGCATCCGACAATGGCTTTGCACAGTCTGTTGGGATGAATGTCGTGGGAAACCCGGTGCGCAGGCCCGTCAGCGCCGCTTCGAGCGTGTCGCGGGCGAGAGCGTCCGAGTCTTCGCCCGGCGCCACCCGTCCGCACAGCCGCGCGACCGCCGCGCCCGTTGTCGCGGCGACGAGGATGCGAAAGACGGCGTGGGCGTGGGTACCGGCCGGGAACAGGCCAGCATCGATCGCGCGCTGGATCCCGGCTCCGAGCTGCGCCTTCCCGTCGCGCACGAACTCGAACCGCTCCCAGTCCTGGCTGATCTGCGGGACCGTGCGGTCGAGGAACATCAGGGCGAAATACTCCGGATGCGACTTGCTGAATTCGTAGACCCGCCAGAACGCCGGCCCGGATCGCCTTCAGCAGGTCTCCGTCCCCCTCGTCCGCCTTGCGCTCGGGCGGCGTGAACAGGATGCGGAACCCCTCTTCGGCGAGGGCGAAAAAGATGTCGTCCTTGCTGGGGAAGTAGCTGTAGATCGCCGCCGGGCTGTATTCGATCCGCTCGGCAATCTTGCGAATGGATACGTTGTGATAGCCCTCGGCGACGAACAAGTCTCGAGCCGCATCCAGAATGGACCGCGAAACCGCCTCCCGCTCCCGCCCCTGACGTTCCTTGACTCCCAAAAACCCTCCAAAAATGAACGATTGAACAGCGTTCAATAGTCTAACACCGTTAGACGTCTGACCACCAGTTCTGGTTCCCACCGCGGTCCGGGGCCGAGGGTGGCTGGCACCTTTGCCGCAAGGTGCAGCGCACCTTGCTATGCTTCTGCCCATGGGAAACAAGGCGACCATTGGCGAACCGGAGGCGCGAGCAGCGCCTCAAGGCCCTTGCTGGGTGGGAGCTCGACGGGGCCTCGATTCGGCAGGAAATTCACGTTCGGAGGCTTTCCGGACGCGCTGGCGTTCGTCGTCCGGCTGGGCTTCGACGCCGAAGCGGCCGACCACCACCCGGACATCCTTATCAACTACAAGCGCGTGACGCTCACCTACACGACGCACAGCGAAGGCGGGCTGACCGAGAAGGACTTCGCCGGCGCTGCGAGGGCGAGTGACCTGGCGGCGACGATGGGGGGGCAGTAGGCTCTGGCAGTAGGCTTTTGGCTTTAGGCTCTAGGCTCTAGCAAAACCCTTCGAGATACATTCGAACGATCTGACTAGAGCCTAGAGCCCAGAGTCCTAGAGCCTGAAATGTGATGCAGCTCAAAAACAGCTACAGCTGCGCGGGAAGTCGCGGCGCTCACGGGGCTTTCGGCTCGCCAGCTTCAATGGTGGGACGAGCGGCGGCTGTTTCTGTCAGCGGTTGCACCCAAGCCGACCGCCGCGGGCGGCTTCACCGAACGCCGCTATACGCCCGTCGATCTGCTCGAGCTGATGGTGCTTGCCGACCTGCGGCGGCAGGGCATGACGGTCGCGCGCATCCGGATCCTGCTCGACACCCTCCGGACACGGTTCGGCGTCAGGCTGTTTGACGCGATCGGCGGGGCAGGGGCGCTCACGCTGCTGACCGATGGCCGCGAGGTTTATGCCCGCACGGCGAAGGGCCAGTTCTACAACCTGCTGCGCGATCCCGAGCAGCCGCTCCTGGTCATCGAACCGGAACCGGAGTGGCGCGAGCTGGCGTCCAGGGCTCACGCGGCACGGGGACGAAGGAAGACGGCAGGGAAGAAGGGAAAGGGTAAAGCGAAGGGACCGTAGCTTCCGCCTTAAGGCGGAAGCCACAAGAAGCTCGTGGCAGTCGTAGTGTCCGGCTTTAGCCGGACCAGGACGTCTCAGCCGATCGGAAAGATCTTGTCGAGGCCGTCGGCGGGACGCGCGATGACGTGCACTCCGACGAGTTCGCCGACGCGGCGCGCGGCGGCGGCGCCGGCGTCGGTCGCGGCCTTGACCGACGCGACATCGCCCCGCACGATCGCCGTCACCAGTCCGGCGTCCACTTTCTGCCAGCCGACGAAGACGACGTTGGCGGCCTTGACCATGGCGTCGGCCGCCTCGATCATCCCCACGAGCCCGCGGGTTTCGACGAGTCCGAGCGCTTCGCCTGGCAGCTCTTTCGACACAGTCGGCATTCTACCTCAGACGCACTGTCTGTGTTGTCCGTGTTGTCCGTGGCGCTACGCGATCCGGCCGCGCGCGGCAACCGGCAGCTCGTCGAGGACGGTGTCTCCGTTTACCAACCACACCGAGTCGACGAGATTCGACACAACGCAGGAGTGGTTGGGCAGCACGCGCACGAGATCGCCAGGCGTGAGGCGGCATCCGGCAGCCGAGGACGCGCACGGTCGCGTGCTCTTCCGATAGCCGTTCGACCAGCAGCGATTCGTCGGGCTGCGGCGTGTCGAGGCCGGCAAGCACCACGCCGAAGCCCGGACAGTCGGCAAAACCCCGCGCCTGATCGTTTGACAGCGTCTTGCTTCCGCTGTCCAGGATGATGCGATCCGCGGACGGCCGGCTGACGACGCGCGCGAGGACGGTCAGCGCGCAGTCGCTCCAGGAAGCCGCGCCGAGCGCGACCTGCGTGCGATCGAAGTAGATGTAATTGCCCGGGCGCAACTCGGTGATGCCCTCCTGCTGCAGGCTGAATCGCGCCGACGGCGTTGCGCCGACGCTGATCTCTTCGACCCGCGGCCCGAGCCGCTCGATTTCAGCCGCGAGACGCGTGAGCGTCTGGGCTTCGCTCGGCCGCAACCGCGGCGATCTCGCTTTCCGATCCGGCGCCGTAGGCGTGGCCCGCGTGACTGAGGAGCCCGCGGAACCGAAGTCCCGGGCAGCCCGGCCACGCGCGCCACGAGCTCGGCGGCGCCGCGGCTCTCTGGATCGATGCCGCAGCGATGAAAGCCCACGTCCACCTTCACCAGCACGTCGACTTCGCGCTGATTCACGCGCATGAAGCCCGACCAGCTCCGGGCGACATCGATGTCGTCCACGATGAACGAGAGCCGTGTGCGATCGAGCAGTTTGAGGACCCGGTCGGCGTTGGCCGGGTTGATCGGGTAGGGAAGCCGGATGTCGTCGATGCCGGCGGCCGCAAAGACTTCGGCCTCGCCGAGCTTCGCGCAGCAGATGCCGACCGCACCCCGCGCGATCTGCACCCGCGCGAGGTCCGGCGACTTGTGCGTCTTCGCGTGCGGCCTGAGGCCGATGCCCTTCGCCTTCGCCGACGCCTGCATGCGATCGATGTTCTGCTCGAGGCGCGTCTTGTCGATGAGGACAGAGGGAGTCCGGAGGTCGCGGAGGTTCACGGAAAGCAGTCTAGCTGATTTGCCAAGAGAAGGCAGAGACAGCAAGCGCCTGCGGCCCGAGCGCGGCGCGGAGTCGCCGCGCGAGAGCGAGCGGGGGTGGGGCCCCGCGAGCATTGATAAATGCCGACAGAATCGCGCGGATCAGCCCGCCACTCCGCCTACCCGAGCGCGCCCATCGACACCGGCCCGTTGAATCCCGGAAACACGTGCTTCGTGTTGGTCAGGCCGAGGTGGCCGCCGGCGACTTCGGCGAAGACCGTGCGGAAATCGGTCGTGACGGCAAGGTCACGCCCTTCGTAGCGCTGCTCGCGGGCGAGCCCGGGCCACTTGCCATAGACCTTGCCGCCGCGCACGCCGCCGCCGATGACCATCATGGCGTTTCCATGCCCGTGATCCGTTCCGCGGTTGCCGTTCTCCGCCACCGTGCGGCCGAACTCCGACATCGTCAGCACGAGGACATCGCTCATCCGATCGCCGAGGTCGCGCACGAGCGCGGCGATGCCCCCGGCGAAGTCTGCGAGGCGATTCGCGAGCTGTCCGACGGCCGCTCCCTCCTGCGCGTGGTGATCCCAGTTGCCGGTCTCGGCGAACGCGACCTCGAGGCCCACGTCAGCCTTGATGAGCTGAGCGATCTGCTTCAGCGCATCGCCGTAGGGGGTCCGCGGGTACTGCGCCCCGTTCTCCGGAGCGTATTTCGACGGGTCGGCGTCCTTCAGCATCTTCACCGCGTCGAACGCCTCGCGGCCGGTGCGGTTGAGCACGCTGCCGGCGGCCGCGGCATACTCGGCCTCGAACGACGCCTGCACCATGTCGCTCGCCTGTCCGGCCCGGATGCCGAACTGTCCGATTTGCCCGATCGCGAGCGCGGGCTCGAGACCCTGGAGCGCCCGCGGCAGCTGCGAAGCCATCGCCACGGCGCGGAACGGCGTCGCCTTCTCGTGCTCCTTCGCGTGCAGATAACGATTCAGCCAACCGGCCTCCGTGCTCTTGATTCCCGGCGTGGCCGTCTCCATGTAGTCCTGGGCGTCGAAGTGCGAGCGCGTGCCGTCGGGCGATCCGCACGCGTGCACGATCGCGAGCTGCCGGGCGTCGTAGAGCGGCTTGAGCGGCGCGAGTCGCGGGTGCATCCCGAAGAACCCGTCGAGATCGAGGGCCGCATCCGCCGCCGTGCCTGGCCGCGCGATCGCGATGCTCGGACGCGAGGCGTAATAGTCGCGCTCGCCGAACGGCACGATCATGTTCAGGCCGTCGACGGCGCCGCGCTGGAAGATCGTCACGAGCACTTTGCGCCTCGGCGCCGCCTCGGCAACCGTCCGGGCGAGGAACTGCGGCGCGAAACCGAGGCTCACGAGCGCCAGCCCGCCGTCCTTGAGGAACACGCGTCTCGAGATCATGGCGTTCTACCTTCTCTGGAATTCCGGCGAGCCCAGCACCAGGGCCAGCGCCTGTGACGTCGTTGACGCCTTCGCCACTGTCGCGGCGGTCGTCTCCGACAATTCGCCCGCGAGGGCTGACGCGACGAGCGCCTCGCTCGTGATCGACGGGGCGGTTGACGCCCGGGCCCTGCAGCGGCCGCACCCCGGCTCCACGCTCCTGCCTCGAAGCGGTCAGTGACACCGCGAAGTTCATGCGGTTGAGGAGCGCGCCGGCGTTGACCCAGGCCTCGGCCTTGTCGGAGTAGCCGGTCGGTGGCTGGCAGCCATAGAGCGGCATGCCGAGGTTGCGAACCGCCATCACGAGCGGCATCGCATCGCTCATGTCGGTGCCCGTCGCGCGCACCGCGCTGACCACGAATTCGAAGGGCGTTTTGACCTTTGCGCGGTAGGCATCCGGCGCGAAGAACTCCGGCGAGGTCACGATGGTCCTCACGACTTCGCGGATGTTGCCGCCGGTGTCGCGGAAGCGGCGTGCCGCACGATCGACGAGCGCTTTCGGGGGATCGTCGGCGACGAAGCGCCGCGCCAGCTTGGTCGCGACAAACTGCGCGGTCGACGGGTGCGTCGCGAGCAGGTCGAGGACGAGATCGCCGTCCTTCTTTCCGCCGCCCGGCTTAATCTTGTGCCCCAGGACGATCTTCTCGCCGTCGTCGTGCATCCGCGGCTCGAATCTGAACCCGCCGCCCTGCCGTGGATTCGCGATCGTCCAGCCCGTAAACGCGCGCGCGACCTCCTGCACGTCCTTCTGCGTGTAGCCGCCTTCGACGCCGAGCGTGTGCAGCTCCATCAGCTCGCGCGCGTAGTTCTCGTTGAGGCCGGCGCGCCGGTTCTGCGCGCCCGGAGGGAGGTCGGCGAGCGTGCGCTGCTGTCGATCTGACCGGGGCGATTCGTCGTGCCGGGCCGGCCCGGCATCCGGTTCGGGTTGCGAGGATTCATTCGACCATTCGGCTGGCGGGCAGCGGCGGTTGGCGCGCCCTCGGGCGCTGAGCTCTGCCAGTTGTCGAGATAGAAGAGCATTGCCGGACTCTCGGCAGTGGCCTGCAGCAGCTCGCGAAACGTTCCGAGCACGTGCGGCCTGATCGCATCACGCTCGTACTCGTTGATGTAGACGCGCACCTGGCCCTTTCCCGAGAATACGTTGAAGTGGTTGAACCAGAAGTCCACCATCACTTCTTCGAGCTGGCGATCGCTGTATGCAGCGCGGAGGATCTTGGCTTGCATCAGCTCGGTCAAGGCCTGACGTTCCATGCGAACGGCCTCGGCTTGCTCCGGTGTCATCTTTTCTCTCAGCGCCGCTCGTCGAGCGGCGTCGTCCTGTGGCGGCGCGGTCATGGCTGGATCAGCTTGAGCGGAATCTTGCGAGGCCTGTTGCCGCTGCAGTTCGCGCCGGGCCATCTGCGCCGGCACGTAGTACTGCCGCGCCATCTCCTGCGTGCTCTTCGACAGCGTGTCAAACGCGGCAAGCCTCGCCGCCATGCCGGCGTCGTCAATTCGCTCCGGCTGGAGCTGCTGGTCGATGTAGGCGGCCAACCCGCTTGCGCGGACGCGATCGACGTCGCCAGGCGCGGCGCCAAAACCCAGCCTGTTGAGAACGTGAACGACGGCGCGGTCGTCAGGCTTTTGCGGGATCGCTGATTTGACCTGGGCAGCCTGTCCGCCCGCCGTCGTGGCGACGCCTGCTAGCGTGATGATCTGCACGAACCGCGTGGATGCACGCATGAGCGACTCCTGTCGTCCTCTCCGCGCCGGGCAGGTCTGACCGGCGGCAGGTAGTGGTTTAGACCGGGGTCGTGCGGACTGGGGTTGAACCCCCGGGAGTGCGGGCTTGTAACGCCGCTGGATCTCTAGGCGCCTCAGCTACTTAGCCATGGACTTCTGCCACTGATCGACCATCGCCTGTTGCGGGCCTTTCGCGGCGGCATAGGCGGCGGCCCACTTGGCGAAGAGCGCCCGGTCTTCGTTGGTCGATTTGATCGGCTTGCGGTCCGCTTTCGCTTCGTAGAGCATGCGCAGCGCGAAGAAGTGTCGCTCGTGATCGTCGGGGTGCGCATCGAGATACGGCTCGATCTTGGTGAGCGCGTCGGCGCGCTTGCCCGCCATCGCCAGGGCCGCCCCGATCCGCACCTGGACCTCATCGTTGTCCGGCCACTCGGCCGCGGCCTCGTTCAGGATTTGAAGCGCGCGATCCGCCTCGCGCAACCTGAGCAGCGCGTCGCCAATCAGCGTGTAGATAAACGGCGCGTCCGTTTCAGTGACGAGTGCCAGCTGCCACGCCCCAACGGCGTCTCGATCGCGCCCGCCGGCTGCGTAGCAGGATCCGAGGTAGAAAGCCGCCGGGAAGAACTCCGAATCGAGCCGAAGCGCCTCGCGGAATTTGGCAGCAGCGAGTTCGAGATCGCCCGCGGAGTACAGCGACAACCCGCTCAGGAAGGCCACGGGCATTGACGATGCGCCGGTGGTGAGTGCCTTGACGGCATCGTCGAAGCGGCCGGCTCGCGCGTGTTCGGCGACGGGTTCCGGGTTGGCCTCGCCCCGCGCGCCGACGTTCAGCCTCTCGACGAAGAAGCCGACGACTTGCGGCGTGAGCACCGACGCGCGCTCGAAACGATCGGTGCGGGACGCGAGCGGAATAGCGGCCGATCTGCTGACGACGGTTCGCGTAGCTGGCCGCCGGCTTCGTCTTGGCGGCCGTGACCGTCCGTCCGACTCGAAACGGGCGCGTGACCTGGCCAACCTTCTTGCCGTCGGTGGTGATCACGGCGCGAGCGATGTAATCACCCGGCGGCAGAAGCGCGACCGGGATCGACCCCTCGAGCGTTCGACGATTCGGCGAGTCGGCGCTCGCCGGCTGCACGCGCCCGGCCGCGCCGTCGAGCGCGCGCGCCTGAACATCCTGCGCGACCTCGAACATCACCGTCGTGTTCTTCAGCACGTCTGTCGCGTCGGCGTACAGTTCGATGTAGCTGGTGACCATGCCCGAAGTGAATTCGCCGCCCACGATCGGCGCCGCACTCGCCGAGGACGTCCTGTCGTCGGCGATGAGCAGGTCGGTTGCGCGAACCTCGCCAACCGGCGTCAACGCTGCGCGGAACGAGTGCTCGACGCTGCCGCGCCGGCCGCGGTCGTCGACGACCGCGATCTTCAGCGTGTGTGTGCCGGTGGCGTCGCTGAGGATGAACCCCGAGTACCTCTGGACCGACGTGTCGGGCGGAACGGGGGTCTTGACCTCTCGATCGATCTGGCTGTCGATCAACCGTCCCTTGTCGTCGACGAGACTGTAGGCCAGCGCGAGCCGGCCGTCGGGATTGCTCGAGCGATCGATGTCGGCGGCCATGAGGATGCGGAGTCTATCGCTCACGGGATCGCGCAGCGTGTAGGTCGCGAGCTTCAAGGCGATCTCAGTCGCGAGCATCGGGGCCTGCAGCGTCTCCTTGAGGATCTCGTCGTCGGTCCGGTTGACCGGCGGGTCGATCGAGAACTGGCTGCGGGCCCTGATTTCAACACCCGGTCGGCCCGGCACGCCCACTTTGATCTTGTGCGGCTTGCTGTCCCGATCGCCCGACTCCGGCTCGAAGCCCAGCAGATAGTAGCCGGAGAGCTCGAGAGCCAGGCGCGTGAACGCATTGTCCGCGCTGCCCACCACGGGGATGACCGTGCCGCGCGTCGAACCTGCAAGGACGTCCAGCCCTTCGTGCGCGAGCGAGCGGTCGCGCCCGGGCGTCGCCGGCTGCCGGGCGGTCGACGCGTCGGAGGCGAACGCCTCGAGTTGCAGGGCGTAGATGGTCACCTGACCGCGCGCCGCCGCCGGGCCCAGCCAGGCGCCGTCACCGGGGCGTTCGAGGACGAGGCCCTCAGAAATGTAGACGATGGCCTTAGGCGTAGTCGTCTGCGACAGTCGTTCGACAATCGCGCGCAGTGTCGTCAGCGCCGTTTGTGTCCGCTCATTGACTCCGCTGTAGATGCCGGTGGCATCGGTCACGACCTGCCGCATGCAGAGGTCGCGTTCCTCGGCGCTAGGCGCGCTGGCACACTCGCGCTGCACGACGACGTTGAGGGCGTTGCGGTCGCCCTGTGCGATGGCCATGGCCTCCGACGTGCCGATGCGATACGCCGATGGAAACGTCTCGGTCAGTCCGGTCAGGCCCGGCAGCGCACTCTGGATCACGGCGTGGTTGGAGGTGAAGTCGATCGAAGGGCCCGAGCCGGGGAACGCGATGAGCCCGACGCGATCCGACGGCGAGAGCCGCGAGAGAAAGCGGCTCGCCGCCTCCATCGTCTGCCGGCCGCGGCCCGGCCCGATGTTGCCGCGATCGACGACGAACATAATCAGCCGTCCGCCGCCGCCGGCGTTGGAGCTGAAGGTCGATAGAGACGCGGGGGCTGCGGCATCGCGCACGGCCGACACCCACTGTGTCGACACGAGGCGGCGCGTGCGCCCGTCGACGTCAACAGTGAAGTCCTTCGCGGTGAGTCCGGTTACCGGACGGCCGTCATTGTCGATGATGCTGACGTCGACCGGCACGACATCGATGGCGAGACGGAGAGGCGCTGCGGGCTTCTGCGACGCGTCCTGGGCGATCGCCACCGTCAGGGCGTACATCGCCAGCAGTATGGTCAGCCCGAAGATGCGTGTCTCAGCCTTCATCTCGTCTCTATGGGCTGGCAGCTGGCTGCTCGCGGCTTGCGGTTGCCAGTTACTTTCGTACCCGGCTGAAGTGAGCAGGCAAGCGAGCCGCCAGCCGCCAGACCCTGTCTCGCCGGCCGCGGCTCAATTCTTCGTCAGCCGGTAGCCTTCCCTGGCCCGCACATGGTACTTGCCGTCTCCGACTTCGACTCGAATCGCGTGCCACTGACCGTCGCGTTCGTCGTCGGGGTACGAGAAGGAGACCAGGTACTGGTTGCTGAGGTCCTCGAGGACCTCCTCGAAGAACCGATCGAGGCGGCTGACATCCTCGGTGAAGAACGCGCGGCCGCCGCTGATGGTGGCGAACTTCTTGAGCACCGTCTGCAGCTCGAAGGCGCGAATGGCACGCCCCTGTCCGATCACGTAGATGGTCGCGTCGCTGCTCTCCGCGCGGGCCACGGCGGCTTCGAGCGTCGCGTGACTGGACTGGTCGTCGCCATCGCTGAAGAGCAGCATCGATCGTCGTCCGGGGTGACGACTCAACACGTTGAGTCCCTGGAGGATGACATCGTAGAGAGCCGTGCCGCCCCACGAGTCCATGCGATCGATGGCCTTGACGCGCGCGGACTGGTCGCGACTTCGCTGCGTCAGGGTGAAGACGTTGTCGTTGAAACTGAGCAGCGTGACATGATCCCCCGGTCGAAGGCCGCCGAGAAAGCGCTTGGCGGATTCCTTCACGCTTGGGAGAGCCGCGCGCATGCTGGAGCTCACGTCGAGCGCCACGACCATCTCGAGCGAGATGTTCTCGGACTCGAAGCTGGTGATCTTCTGCAGCCGGTTGTTGTCGTAGACCTTGAAGTCCTGCGGCTTCAGCCCTTTGACGAATCGGCCGTCGTTGTCGGTGACGACGGCCGTGAACTGCACGACGTCGACGTCCACCGCCTCGGCGAATTTCACGCCCTTGGTGTGCACGCTCGCGGCGGTTCGCCCTCCTTTCACATGCTCCGCCGTGACACGGACCGTATGTTCGATGACGCGCTCGCCGGCGTCCCAGTCGCACTCGAACGGAAAGCGTGTGAGGGTGCAGATCTTGCGGTTGTCCGCGAAGAAGACGACTTCCTTGATCTCCTTGACCGCGGGCGCCGGCTCGATCACCGCGACCATCTTGACCAGCCCGCTCAGGAACTCGTTGTCTACCGGCGAGGTGATGCGCACGGTGAATGCCGGCGGTTGCGCCGACACGGCTGTCCCAGCCACGGCGGCGAGCGTTACGAGCAGCAGGCGGTGCGGCATTGTCGTCGGTACTCAGGGCTGGCGGTCTTCTGACGACGTC
This sequence comes from uncultured Acidobacteriota bacterium, assembly GCA_963839705.1. Classification (GTDB taxonomy): domain Bacteria; phylum Acidobacteriota; class Vicinamibacteria; order Vicinamibacterales; family 2-12-FULL-66-21; genus DATBJJ01. The sequence goes on along the minus strand of CAWIWL010000012.1, from coordinate 284,057 downwards.
GCCGGGAGGAGCGGGCCCCCCGCGGTCTGCGCCGCGATGTAGTCGACAAGGCTGTCGCGGGTGATCGCGCTCGCGGCGCGGCTGAATCCGGACCAGTCGTCGAAGTGCGCGGGTCGCGCCTGATCGATGGCTTCCTGCATCGCATAGGCGATGACCCCGGGCGCGATCTGCGCCGGCAAGCCAAGCGCGGCCAGCGTGTCGGCGACGATGATCGATACGTCGGCGCCACGGGTGGCCAGGAGACCCTGCGAGGGCCTGCCGCTCAGCACCTCCCACGGCTCGGCGGGCGGCATCGCCAGGCACACGCACCCATTCATCGGCAGCATGGCCGCGCCCCAGCCATCGAGCGAGACCGCAGCGGACGCGCGCGGCCGCCCGAGCCACATTAGTTCGACCACCGACAGCTGCGCGGTACGTCGTGCGCTGTCGTGGGCGAGCGTCCAGCGAAGCGCCTCGCGCCGCCAGGAGCTCAAGCCCGCATCGCGAGCGATTGCTTCGACGTCGGCCTCGGTGTTCGCGGCGCCGTCGAGCGCGTCCAGCCGCGCCCGGCCTCGCGCCAGCGCAGCGGCGATCTCGTCGCGCGCGGAGTCGCTGAGCGCAAGAGGGTTGAGCAACGAGACCGTCAGGGCCGCCGTCTGCCGTTCGGACGACACCATTCGCGGCTCGGGAGGCATGACTGTCGAGTCGAGCCGCCGCAGCGACATCCGGGCCAGCGCGACGTCCAGCCCCAGCAGGGAGCCCGATACCCGCCAGCCCTTGCCGGTGTGTCCTTCGGTGGGCAGGCGCCACGCGGCGCGCGGCCCCAGCACCCCCGTGGCGCCGATATCGTGTCGGAGGGCGACGTTGCCGGCGGCCAGCGCCGGGCCCTGCGGATCGCCGAGGTACGCGGCGTACAGAATGGACGTCAACGTATTCACCAGCACGCGGTCGCCGCCCGGCTTCTGCACTTGTTGCGCGCTCTGCAGAGCGGCCTGGAGCGTCGCACCGCCCTGGCGTTGTCGTACCCGGTGCAGACGCAGTTCTTCCGCGCGTGACGCGTTGACGCGATAGCGGCGCCCCTCCCACTCGACGATCCGATCGCGCGTCTCGGTGTCACGGACGCCCGCCATCCCAGCCAGCAGTGAGTCCTCCAGCGTGTCGAGCGACTCGCCGCTGACCTCGGGCAGCTTCGACAGCAGATCCTTTTGGATCCAACCGGCGATCCTCGAGCTGTAGCCTCGGGGAGACGGTTCGATCGTCGCGAGCCTGCCGATCAGGCCGTCGGCGTCGGCCCTCGACAGGCTTCCCGATCGGATGGTCCGGTCGAGGATGCCAAGCGAGGCCTGGAACGCCGACAGCGCCATCGTTCGCGTCTGGTCATCCCCGATTTCGTTGAGAGCCTGTGCGCGCGCGGCCATCGCGCTCATGGTTCCAGTCGACGTGACGCCGGCGCGCTCGAGCGTGAGCATCAGCGAAGGGAAGGCGCCGTAGGCGCGCAACGTGCCGACGATGAGCGGATCCGGGGCGGCGGATGTCGGGAATACGCGCTGCGCGAAAAGAAACGTCTCGAGCCGCCGCCGGCCAAGATCGACCGGCACGCGATGCATGCGCGAGAGCAGCCAGGCCGCGTCGACTGGCGCCGGATCGAATGTCGCCGGCTCGCGTGGAGCGGACGCGAGGCGCCCGCCCGTATCGTCGGTGAAGACCCGTTCCCAAAGTCCGCGCTGGGTGGGTCCCATCAGCGTTCCGTCAGCGCTGACGCGCATGACGGCAAGCGTCAAGGCCGGGTCGAACGGACGGCGGCTGAACGGCTGCTTCTCCGGCTGCCAGTCGTTGCCGACGCGCTCGAAGACGTCGAGCAGCGCTCGCATGCGTTCGACGCGCGCCGCTGTAGGCAGCGACGCGCTCGTGGCAAACCGAATCCGCGGCTCGTCGAGTCCCGCGACCGCCGTGTAGAACCACGCCAGCAGGCCAGCCTCGTCGCCGAAGAGCCGTCGCACGAAAGCCGAGGGCCTGGCCGGGTCCGCACCGATGACCGCCTGCCACATCGGCTCGGCCTCCGCGCCGCCAGGGACGACGACCCGTCCGGCGCGCACGCGCACGCTCGGTCCAAACACTGCGAACGCACCGGCATGTCGCAACAGGTGCCGCAGCGTATCTCGCTCGGGCCCGAGCCAGGCAAGCGTCTCGTCGTCCAGGCCGGAGAGCCCGTGATAGAGGAGCGCCGTGTTTCGATCGGAAAGAAGGGCGCCGATGATTTGGTTGTCCGCGACCTGCCGCTGCAGGAGCGTCTCGCGCCAGATGGAGGCGTCGAGCGGGAGCGGAACGGTTTCGCCAGGCGCCAGGGGCGCAGTGAGGAGCGCGGCGCGCAGGTTCTCGCGCTGCCGCACATCACCCTCGGCCATCCCAACAGTGAAGAGCGCTCGTACGACATCGAGCACGAAGCGGCTGCGATCGATCGACAGGATCTCGAGCGTCTTGGCCATCTGCTCGGCCGGAAGCGGAAGCGCGACGGCCATCCGCACCGCGGGCTGCCGGGCGCCAACAGCCCCGTAAGAGAGGAGGAGGACGGCGATGACGAGCGCCCTCGCACGCATACGTCAGCCTGACGACGCGCGCGGCGTGCGGCCGCGGGAACGCATGTTGACGGGACCTAGGCTGGCATCCATCGGCGTATCCGTCTCGATTGAGCCACTTATTGTATGCGAGCTTTTTTGCACCCGCACAACGGAGTCCTGACGCTTTAGTTCGCTTTTCGCCGGTTTTCCGACCTGGTAAGCCTTACGTGGGACGAAAGGCCAGTTGGGCCCCGTCTCGCGCGTCCGGGCTCAGTCCGTGACGTGACCGAGCGCCGCCGCGGCGCGCCGCAGGGCGGCCGCGAGACGAACCGACTGCTCGCGCACCCGTTGGGGATCACCCGCGTCTATCGCTTCGGCGACTCCGGGGAGCACTTCGGGCGCATACGTAAACTGGGGGGCGTAGATGAGGTGGCGGTACCACGAGCGCCCGGGAAGGCCCTTGGGATCGAGCAGGGCGCGCTCGACCGCGAAGAGCTGCCGGTTGAGCGGCTCGAACGAGGACCCATTCGATTCGCGCAGAGCGGCGTCCCGTCGCAGATTGAAGCGAGTCGCGGCGGCTTGCATCTCGGAGGCGGCGCTCCGGACCTCGGTCAGCATTTCAACCGTCCCGGCGTTCGGGTGACGGATCAGTTGCCGCCGGACATCGTCAGTAAACTCGCCGATGCGCCGCGCGTACGGTTCGTAATCGAGCGGCACGACGTCGGCGCCGGCGAGCCTGAGCGCGGCAAGACCCCAGAACTGCACGAGTGCGACGTGATAGCGGAAGCCGGGGTCGCCAATCGTCGCCACCCAGGCGTGGTTGTCATAGCTCGAGTGATACACGCCGTACGGTCCCTCGAATGACAGGTCGGCGACCGGCACGCCGAGGAAGTTCAGAAAGACCGTGTAGTCGGATCCGCCGCCGAGCCGGTTGTCGATCAGATCGTCGACGGTACCGGTCGGCCGCACGCCGCCGTCGCGGGTCCGACGGTCCCGCGCAGCCGCGGCGAGCGTGAGCCGAGAGACGGGATCCTTCACCGTTCGCGCGACGTCGTCGAGCAACTGGTTCAGCGCCGGCACCGCCGTCAGCGAGAGGCTCGAGCCCGAGGCGGCGCTGTCGACGTTCAGGTAGGCGACGGCGTTCCTGCGCAGCCATTCCTGATGTTCTTCACCCCACTCCGTCGACGACGTCAGCGCAAACTCCTCCGCATCCCAGCTCGCGAAGAGGATCGATCGTCTCGGCCGCCAACCGCTGCGCGTCATATGTCCGAGCACTCGCGCGAGCTCCATGAGCGCCGCCGATCCGCTCGACGGGTCGACGCCGCCGTAGACCCAGGCATCGCGATGATTCCCGACAATCACCACGTCGTCGGGCTGCTCGGTTCCTCGAATGAGCCCGGTGACCGTCCACACGGGCCGAATGCGATTGTCGGTCTTGACGCGCAGACGCACGACGACGTGCCCTGGGCCCGCGCGCCAGGTGAATGCACCCGTGCCGCGCCAGCCGCGCGGCACTTCAGGGCCGCCGAGCGATTGGAGAATCACGCGCGCATCGTCGTAGGAGAGCGGCGCGCTGACGATCTTCGGGAGCGAGACCGCGTCGCCGGCGGCCACTCTGGGAGCGCCGGCCGTCGAGGACCAGCCCGGCGTCAGCGGATCGCCAGGAACCAGGAAGTCGTATGCGATGCCGCCGCGCTGGATGTGGGTGTCGGGTCCCCACGGACCGTCGGGATACACCTTCCCTTTCGCGTGACCGTCGTCGGCGGGATCGGAGTAGATGAGGATCCCGGCGGCGCCGCGCTGCTGCGCCATGAGCGCTTTGAAACCGCGATAGCTGTACGGCACCGAGTAGCGCACGAGCACGATCTTGCCGCGCACGTCGATGCCCTCCGACGTCAGCCAGTCGTAATCCGCGGGCAGCCCGTTTCCCGCGAACACCACGGGAGCGCTGACGTCGCCGGACGCCGAATAGGCGTGAAAGGGGATGCCGGGATCCGCGTGCTCGGCGTGGGTGTACTGATCGCCAGGCACGGGCGCCTCGCGCATCGCCGCGCGCCAGGCGCGCGGCGCGATCATTTCGATGCTGACCTCCTCGGGCCATGGAAGGAGGACGTCGTGGGTCGTGATGGCGACCTCTTCGAGTCCTGCGGTGCGGAAGCGATCACGAGTCCACTCGGCCAGCTCGCGGTCGCGCGCGGTACCGGCCATGTGGGGTTTGTCGGCGAGGAACAGGTGCGCGTCGCGGATCTGGTCTGCCGACGGCATCGCGAGAAAGCGCTGTTCGACTTCGGCCTGGCCGGCCGCGCGCGCTCGCGTGAAGCCGAAAGAAGCGGAGAGCGGCCGCTGCCAGGCCGCAGTCGACAACGCGGCGGCTGCCACGGCCAGCGCGGCGCCGAGACGCATGCCCCTTGTCACTTCTTCAGGTCCTTGAGGATCTCTCTCGAGGCATTCTGACCCGACCCGGCGGTGATTCCGCCGCCCGGATGGGTGCCCGCGCCGCAGAGGTAGAGCCCGGCGATGGGCGTCCGGTACCGGGCGCAGCCGAGAACCGGTCGCATGGTAAAGAGCTGATCGAGCGACGGCTCGCCGTGCAGGATGTGACCGCCGGTGAGTCCATAGGTCGATTCGAGATCGCTCGGAGTGATCACCTGCTGGTGAACGATGAGACGCTCGATGCCCGGCGCGTACCGCGACAAGGTGCCGATGACGTTCTGCCCCAGGCCGGCGGCTGCATCGGACCACGAACGACCGCCCGCGAGCGTGTATGGCGCGAACTGCACGTAGACCGACATCACGTGCGCACCGGCCGGAGCGAGCGACGAGTCGTGCAACGTCGGGAGCGTAACGTCGAGATATGGATCGGAGGACATCTCGCCGTACTTCGACGCGTCGAACGCACGCTCGAGGTAGTCGATGCCTGGTGCGATCTGCACGCGTCCTCTGAGATCAGATGGGTTGCTCACGCCCGTGAATGCAGGCAGCGCGCTGAGAGCCAGATTGACCTTCGCGGTCGTTCCCGGGCAGCGATAGTTTCGAATGCGGACGAGAAAGCTCGGGTCGAGCTCGATGGGGTCGACCATGCCGAGGAGCGTGCGCTTCGGATCGGCGTTCGAGATGACGGCGCGAGCGCTGATTTCCCGCCCGTCGTCGAGCACGACGCCAGCGGTTCGGCCATCGCGCACGACGATCCGGTCGACCGACACGCCGGTGCGAATTTCGGCGCCGGCCTCGGTCGCGGCCTCCGCCATGGCCCGCGTCAGCGCGCCCGGGCCTCCCTTGACCATCACGCTGCTGCCGCCAGGCGCAGGATCGACTGCCGCGTTCAAGAGCAGCGTCGCGCCGGTGCCGGCCGACCACGGCCCCTGGGCAACGCCGACGATGTCCGCGGGCGGCGACGGCGGCCTGAAGGAGGTCGCTCGAGAACCACTCGGCGACCAGATCCGCGGCAGCCATCGGCATCCATCGGAGGAGCCGGAACGAGTCGATGCGTCCGAGCGCCCGGAAGCGTCGTCCGGTCTTCAGCAGCTCCCACAGCTCTCCCACCGCCGGACCGTCGAGCGACGGCGGCGTCGTTTCGAGCAACTCGCCGAGAAATGCGCCGAGCCGCTCGAGCACACCGCAGAACTCCGGATACTTCGCGGCATCGGCATCGGAGAATACCCGAATGGCCTCGACGGTCCTCGCGACGTCAGTGGAAAACGCGAGGGCGCGCCCATCGGGCGCGAGCGACACGAGCCGTGGATCCGGCGCGATGAACTCGACCCCCCGAGATTCGAGCCGCATGTCCCGCACGACCGACGGCCGCAGCGGCCCGATCGCGTGTGCAAGCGTCGGACCGCGAAACCCCGGCGCGATCTCGCCGGTGATGGCGCCGCCGCCGACCATCGGCCGCCGTTCGAGTACGAGCGGCTTCAGCCCGGCTCGGGCCAGGTAGAAGGCGGTCGTCAGTCCGTTATGACCGCCGCCGACTACGATCACCGACATGAATCACTTCCTGCCTCCGACTTCCTTCAGGATTTTTCTCGCTGCGTTTCGACCCGGTGCGCCCATGATTCCTCCGCCCGGGTGTGTGGCCGAGCCGCACATATAGAGATTCTTGATCGGCGTTCGGGTACTGCGCCCAGCCGGGCGCGGGTCGGAGGAAGAACAGCTGCTCGAGCGTCAGTTCGCCCTGGAAGATGTTGCCTTCGGTAAGGCCCCACTCGCGCTCCAGGTCGAGCGGGGTCAGGACCTGACGGTGGAGAATGATGTCCTTGATGTTCGGTGCGTGCTCGGCGAGCGTGTTGATGACGGTGTCGCCGAACGCGTTCCGCTGCTCGTCCCAGTTCCCTTCCTTCAGATGGTAGGGAGCGTATTGCACGAAGCACGACATCACGTGCTTGCCTGGCGGCGCGACGGAGGGGTCGGTCAGGCTCGGGATCACGACGTCGATATAGGGCCGCCGCGAGTAGCGGCCGTACTTCGCGTCGTCGTAGGCACGCTCCATGTACTCGATGCTCGGGGAGATTGAAACGGCGCCGCGCAAATGGGCGCCCGGACCCGGCAGGCAGGTGAAGTTCGGCAGCGCATCGAGCGCGAGGTTGACCTTGCCCGACGAGCCTCGGAACTTGTAGCGCTTGACGTCGGATACGAACTCGCCGGGCAGATGCTCGGTCCCGACCATGTGCATGAACGTCAGGTTCGGGTCGACGCTCGACGAGACGGCCTGGCACGTCAGGTAGTCGCCGTTCTCCAGGACGACGCCGACTGCGGTTCCGTCCTTGACGATGATCTTCGATACGCTCGTCTCGGTGCGGATCTCGACCCCGGCTTCCCGCGCGGCGGCGGCGATCGCCTCCGAGATCGCGCCGGTCCCTCCGCGCGAGAGACCCCACGAGCGGAACGCGCCGTCGATCTCGCCCATGTAATGGTGGAGCAGGACGTAAGCGGTGCCCGGCGAGCGCACGCCGAGGAACGTGCCGATGATCCCCGAAGCGGACATCGTCGCCTTGAGCACGTCGGTCTCGAACCACTGATCGAGGAAGTCGACGGCGCTCATCGTCATGAGCTGGATCTGGTTGTACTTGTCCTCGTCCGAAAGCGCCTGGAAGCGGCGGCCGAGCGAGAGGAGGTCCATGAGGCCGCGCGGATCGAGCGACGTCGGATCGGGCGGCGTCATGTTCAGGATGGGCTTCACGAAGCGGCCCATGTCGACCATCGCCTTGCCGTACTCGTCGTACGCCTCGGCATCGGTTTTCGAATGGCGGGCGATCTCGCGCCGCGTCTTCGCGTGATCGTTGACTCGCCAGAGATAGTCGCCGCTGGGCATCGGCGTAAACGTGCCGTCGAGCGGGAGGATCTCGAGGCCGTGCCTCGGCAGGTCGAGCTCGCGGATGATCTCGGGCCGCAGCAGCGAAACGACGTACGAACAAACCGAGAACTTGAAGCCCGGGAACACTTCCTCCGTGACCGCGGCGCCCCCGACGACGTGCCGCCGCTCGAGCACCAGCACCTTGCGCCCCGCCCGCGCCAGGTAAGCGGCGTTCACGAGCCCGTTGTGCCCGCCGCCGACGACGATCACGTCATAGTGAGACATCGCAATGCTGAATGCTGAGTGTTGAATGCTGAAGTAAATGCTGAAGGGTGCAATTGTAGTCCGTCTTTGGCCTTTCCCCTTTCGGCGTTCACTTCGGCATTCAGCACTCTGCATTCAGAATTGTCCGCCTTTGCAAGCGCTACGGCGAGACTTTGCTATATTCCCCCCATGCCCATTGGCACAGCCGTCCATGACCGCACCTTCGCCCTCTGCGAGAGCCTGAATTACCGGGAGTGGTCTGGCTACTATGCGGTCAGCGTGTACGAGAGCCATCATGAGCACGAGTACAACGCGATCCGCAACGCCGCGGCGCTCATCGACGTCTCGCCGCTGTTCAAGTATCTGGTGTCGGGGCCAGACGCGGCGCGGCTGGTCGACCGCCTGATCACCCGCGACGTCTCGAAGATGGCTATTGGGCAGGTGTTCTACACGCCGTGGTGTGACGAGCATGGCCAGGTCATCGACGACGGGACGGTGTCGCGGCTCGGCGAACAGCTCTTCAGGTGGACCGCCGCCGACCCGAGCCTGCGTTGGTTCCGGCAGAATGCCGCGGGCCTTCGCGTCAGCGTGGAGGATGTGTCGGAAGAGGTCGCAGCGCTGGCGCTCCAGGGGCCGACGTCAGCCCGTGTGTTGAGGGCGGTGTCCGACGTCTCCCTCGATGCGCTGAAGTACTTTCGTGTGGCGAGCGGCAGCATCGGCGGAGTTCCCGTGGACGTGTCCCGCACGGGTTACACCGGCGATCTCGGATACGAAGTCTGGATGCCGGCTGCCGATGCCGTGCGGGTGTGGGACGCGTTGATGGAGAATGGCCGGCCGTTCGACATCAAGCCGGCCGGGATGCTCGCACTCGACGTGGCACGCGTCGAAGCGGGCCTCCTGCTCATCGACGTGGATTTCTTCAGCAGCAAGAAGGCGCTCATCGAGTCGCAGAAGTACACGCCGTACGAAATGGGCCTCGGCCGACTGGTCTCGCTGACCAAAGGCCGGTTCATCGGTCAGCAGGCGCTTCGCGCCGAACACCAGCGTGGCCCGGCGCGGCAGGTCGTCGGCCTCGAGATGGACTGGACGGGCGTCGAGTCGATCTACGAGGAGCTCGGCCTGCCGCCGACCGTTGGCGCCACCGCGTCCCGAGCGGCCGTGCCGGTCTACCGCAGCGGCCGCCAGGTAGGCCGCGCGACCACGACGACGTGGTCGCCGGTGCTGAAGAAGATGATCGCGCTGGCGACGGTGGATCGCCCGCACTTCGCTGAAGGCACAGTGCTCGAGATCGAGGTCACCGTCGAAGCCGTGCGCCATCGCGTCAACGCGACGGTCGTACCGACCCCGTTTTTCAATCCACCCCGGAAGATGGCGCTGCCGCCGGTCTGATTGCTGTCGCGCAGCGTTCTGTCAGCATTTCTCAGTGCTCGCGGGGCCCCACCCCTCTCAGAGCGCTTGGGGCCCCACCCTAAGCGCGGTCCGCTCGCGCTTGGCGCTCGCGGAGGCTCAAGGCTGTCGCTCGCTCTCGCTCGGCGACTTCCGCCTTCGCCAAGGCTTCGGCGGACCGCCGTAGCTTTAGCGGAGGCTGGTCGTGCCTCGCTCGGGCCGCAGGCGCTCGCGTTCGTGTAGTTCCACAATCATCCGATCGAACGCGTACAGCAGATCTTCCCGGTTCGAGTACGGCCCGGGCGTGTAGGCGCGGGACGAGATGCCGGCCTGCGACAGCTCGCAGACGTGCCAGTCTTGCCGGTTCGTCATGTCCCAGAAATCGATCGCGTCCGAGGCGTCGAAGTCCGGTCGCGCGAGCTCGGCCGGCTGGAAGTGCCACTCGCACACGTTGATCGTGCGGTCCGGCGCTACTGGCCAGAGCGTGTGCACCATCATGTAGTCCGGGTGCAGACTGAGCAGCATGTTCGGGAAGATCGCGTAGTAGTAGACGCGGCGGCGATCGTCGGCGGACAGACCCGGCAGCAGCGCCCGCCGGCACGTGCCGTCGACTGACAGCGTCTCGACTCCTGGGCGAAGATCCATCCGGCCGCCCATGTAGTTGGCGTTCAGCGGCTCGTTCTCGCCGCTCAAGTAGTGCGACAGCTTGTTGAGCGCCGGGTGCAGGTTGGGGCAGTGCAGGCACTCGTTGTAGTTCTGGACGATGAGCTTCCAATTGGCCTTGACGTCGTAGACGATCCTGCGGCCCAGCCGCAGATCCTCCATGCGCCACGAGCGGAACTTGTCCGGAAGATCGGCGAGTTGCTTCGACAGCGGCAGAGGAGCCTTCCCGTCGCCAAGATTGAGATTGATGAACAGGTGGCCGTCCCAGACCTCGGCGCCGACGCCGTGCAGCGGGAAGTCCTCCTTGCGGAAGTGCGGCACCTCGTCCATGTGCGGCGCCCCGACCAGCCGTCCGTCGAGCCCATAGGTCCAGGCGTGGTAGGGACACTGGATGCTCCCCTGAAACTGGCCTGATGCCTCGGTGCACAGACGCGTGCCGCGATGCCGGCACACGTTGTGGAACGCATGTACGCGGCCGTCCGCCGCTCGCGTGACGATGATGCTGTCGCCCGCCACTTCACGCAGCACGAACTGACCGGGCCGCGCGATCTCTTCTGCCCGGCCGGCGCAGATCCACATGGCACGATAGAGCGCTTCGAGCTCGCGGTTGAAGTAGTTCGCGTCCGTGTAGAACGGCGCCGCGAGCGTACGCGCGCCTTCGGGCATCACGTCGCGGGGCTTGACCACGTTCTCCCCGTTCCGATTGATGTTGCGATCGATCATGAGTTGTCCGTCAGGTGTCATGATACAACCTGCCGATGAGCAGCCCGCCGGTCACCTCGCCCCCCGCGCCGTCGCTTCGCCGGGAGCTGGGCCGCTGGGACCTGACCGCGATTGGCGTCAACCAGGTGATCGGCGGAGCGCTCTTCGCGCAGCCTTCGCTCTATGCCGCCGCCGTCGGCGGCTGGAGCCCGTGGCTCGTCGCCGCCGTCGGGGTGGCCTCGCTCCTCATCGCTCTGTCGTTCGCCGAGGTGAGCAGCCGGTTCGAAGCGACGGGCGGTCCCTACCTCTACACGCGGGCGGCGTTTGGCCGCTTTGCCGGGTTCGAGGTGGGGTGGATGCTGTGGTTCACCCGGGCGGCGAGTTGGGCGGCCGTGATCAACGTTCTCGCGACCGCGCTCGGATTCTACGTGCCCGCTCTGGGGTCCGGCTGGCCGCGCTCGACCCTTATCGCCGCCATCATCATCGCGATTACGGCCATCAACATCAGAGGGATTCGCCAGAGCAGCCTGGTGCTGAACGTGCTGACCGTTGGCAAGCTCATTCCGCTCGTCACCTTCGTCGTCGTCGGGATCTTCTTCATCGATCCAGCCCTGCTCGTGCCGCAGCAGTCGCCGTCGCTCGCGCAACTGTCGTCGACCGGCCTGCTCCTCATCTTCGCGTTCGGCGGATACGAGATCATTCCCGTGCCAGCCGGCGAAGCGCGCGATCCCAGGCGCGCGGTGCCGTTTGCCCTGATCATGACCATCGTCATCGTCACGATTGTTATGACACTCGTGCAGGTCGTCGCGCTCGGGACGTTTCCAGGCCTCGCGGGCTCGAAGACGCCGCTCGTCGATTCGGCGGTGCTCTTCATGGGCGGCACTGGTGCGGCGCTGCTCACGATCGGGGCGGTGTTTTCGACCACGGGCAACAACATGGGGCAGGCACTGTCGGGATCCCGCAACCTTTTCGCGCTCGCCGAGCAGGGCGACCTGCCACGGTTCTTCGGCTGGGTGCACCCGCGCTACCGAACGCCTGTGAACGCGATACTCGTGACCTCGACCGTGTCCCTGGTACTCGCCGTATCCGGCAAGTACGCGGACCTGGCGCTGGTCAGCGCGATCAGCCGGCTGCTGGTGTACGTCGCGACGTGCGCGTCGACGCTGCGGTTGCGCTCGCCGGCATTCTCGGGACAGGTCATGGCGCCGGGCTTTGTGGTTCCGCTCGGCCCGGTGATTCCCGGCGCCGCGATTACGATCTCGCTCGCCATGATCGCCGGCGCGCGCCGGGAGCAGCTCATCGCGGGGGCGATCTCGCTCGTGGTCGGCGGGGTGTTGTACTTAATCGCCGTTCGGCGGGCGTCGCTGATGCCACGTGAGGGCAACGCGTCTGCCATTTTGAGACAGTGAGACCGATGCTGAAATCAACTTCACTCGCGCTTCTGGTCGCCGTCCTGCTCGCCACGCCCGCGGCGGCGCAGCAGACAGTCTTCCTCGTTCGGCACGCCGAGCGCGCGGACACGTCTCCGGGGGTCAGCCCGACGATGGCCGCGGATCCGCGACCTGTCGGAAGCGGGTCGAGCACGAGCGGAGTCGCTGGCGTCGGCTCTGAAGGACGCACGCATCACCGCCATCTACGCCACCGAATTCAAGCGCACGCAGCAGACCGCGGCGCCGCTCGCCAAAATCCTCGGCCTGACTGTGAAGGTGGTCACGTCCAAGAGCGCCGCGGATCTCCTCAAGCAGCTCAAGGCCGAGAAAGGCAACGTGCTCGTCGTCGGCCACTCGAACACCGTGCCAGAGGTCATAAAGGCGATTGGCGTCGCGACGCCCGTGACCATCGGCGACGACGAGTTCGACAACATGTTCCTGGTGTCGACCGGCACGCAGCCATCCGTGGTGCGGCTGCACTATCGCTGAGCCACTCCCGCCGCCAGCTGCGCGATAATGACGCGCATGTTCCATCCTGCTTCGCGCCGGTACGGTACGCCTACCACGGTGCTCGTCGGCATCCTGGCCGGTCTCGGTTCGTTTACGGCTGGAGCGCAGAGCGGTCAGCCGCTCTCGGCGCGCGAGCTCGGCGCGATCTGGGATGCCGAACACGTCTCTCCGCCCCTGCCGCCACTCGTCGACCACAAAGAGGTCGTCAGACGGCTCACGGAGCTCGTGTCGCAGACGCCGGATCTCGTCGCGATGGAGAAGGCGGGGGATTCGCTCGAGGGCCGATCGATCAACCACGTGACGGTCGGCGCCGGCCCGTTCGGCGTGCTGTTGTGGTCGCAGATGCACGGCGACGAGGCGACCGCCACTTCCGCGCTCTTCGATGTCCTGGAGTATCTTCGCCGCCACCGCCGGGAACCGGCCGTCGCGCGGATCCTGTCGCAACTGACGCTGCACATTGTTCCGATGCTCAACCCTGATGGCGCCGAGCGTTTTGAGCGCCGCAACGCGCAGAGCATCGACATCAATCGGGACGCGCTGCGACTTCAGACGCCGGAAGGAAAGGTGCTCAAAGCCCTTCGGGACCGGTTCAACCCGCGCGTCGGCTTCAACCTCCACAACCAGAGCTGGCGGACCTCGGTGGGCAGTCCGCCCAGGCCGGCGTCGATTTCTCTTCTGTCGGTCGCCTACGACGAGGCGCGCACCGAGAATGCGGGCCGCAAGCTCACCAAGCAGCTTTGCGCCGTGATCCGCGACGCGCTCGAACCCTTCGCTCCCGAGCAGATCGGCCGCTACGACGAGGAGTTCGAGGTTCGGGCGTTCGGCGACAACATCACGCTCTGGGGAACGCCGGTCGTTCTGATCGAGACGGGCCCGTGGCCGGCGGCCGAACCGGACGCGGCGCTCCTCCGCCTCAACTTCGTGGCCATCGTGGCGGCGCTCGACGCGCTCGCGACTGGTGCGGTCGATCGCGCGGATCCTCAGCGCTACGAGTCACTGCCGATAAACGAGTCGAAGATGTTCTCCATCATCGTGAGGAACGCGACGGTCATCAGCGGGAGGGGCATCCCGCCGTTTGTTGCCGACATCGGGCTGGTTGCCAGCCGTCGCGTACAAATCGCCGACGGCCGGCGGGAGCTGCAGACGTCATGGGCGATCGAAGATCTGGGAGATCTACGGACGATGGGTGCGCTGCGGACGATTGATGCGGCTGGCATGACGGCCGTTCCGCTGGGCCCGCCGCTCGACGAGACGATCGCCGCCGGACAGATCGTTGACTTGCCTGAGTGGAAGGCGGCGGCCAAGACGATGATTGCCGTCGGTCAGCCAGCGAGGATCGCGATCCTGAAGCCGGCGGTCGAACCGGGCAAGTTCGTCGTCGAAGCCGTCCTGCGATGACTCAATTCGTCGTCGCGCCGTTGCGGCGATAGACGATGCGTCCGTCGAAAATCGTGACCGCGATTCGCGTCGAACCCAGCCGCGAGGCAGGAGCCTCGAAGATGTCTTCCGACAGCACCACGAGGTCGGCGAGCATGCCTGGGGCGAGGCTGCCCTTGCGCTGCTCGTCGAACGACGCCCACGCCGCGCCGGACGTGTAGGCATCGATCGCGGCCTTGAGCGCGAGGCGCTCTTCCGGGTGCCACCCGCCCTCCGGAAGCCCGTCGGGCGTTGTGCGCGTGACAGCAGTGTGCAAGCCGAGCAGCGGGTTCATCGGGACGGCAGGCCATTCGCTGCCGAAGGCAAGCCGTCCCGCTCGAGCGGCGATGCTGTTGTAGGCCCAGCCCAGGGAGGCCCGTTCGGGGCCGACATTCTTGAACCAGACGTCCATCTGGCTCGGGCCGGGAGCACCCATGTAGGGCTGCATGGAAGCGATGACGCCGAGGGCGCCAAAGCGCGGGATGTCCGTGGCGTCCACGGTTTCGACGTGCTCGATTCGATGCCGCCGGCCCCGCTCCGGGAGCGGATTGGACCTGACGGCGTGCTCGTACGCCGTGAGCGCCATGTTCACGGCGCGGTCCCCGACGGCGTGTGTCATCACCTGCCAGCCGCTCGCATCGAGCAGCCGGACCATCCTGTTGAGCCCGTCGGCGTCGATCGTGGGTGTGCCGCTCGCGGTGTCGTTGGCGTAGGGCGCGAGCATCGCAGCGGTGTGTGCTTCGATCACGCCATCCAGCATGATTTTGATGGCGCCGGCCTTGAACAGCGGATCGTCCGGGTAACGCTTGGCGACGGCGTCGAGGCCGGCGATGGCCGTCGCGGACAACTCGCTCGAGGTTTCGAGTGCCGAGTAGACACGCACCCCGAGGTCGCCATCGCGCAGCGCCTCGGTATAGAGCTCGAAGTCCTCCGCGTTGCCGCTGGCGTTCTGGACGCTGGTGATGCCGTTTCGCTGGGCTTCGCCGATCGCCGAGCGCAGGGCGGCGGCGCGCTCGGTCCGCGTGGACGCCGGCACGTGATCGCTGACGAGCGCCATCGCGGCTTCCTTCAGCGCTCCAGTTGGCTCACCTGTCTTCGGGTCCTTGACGATCACGCCGCCAGGCGGGTTGGGGGTTTTCCGCGTGATGCGTGCCATCCGCAGCGCCAGGGTGTTCACCCAGGATGTGTGTCCGTCGTAGCTGACAATCTGGGCCGGTCGATCGGAAACGATGGCATCGAGCTGCTGCCGAGTTGGCAGGCCGCCCGGAAACGGCTCGTAGTACCACCCGCGGCCGAGCACCCAGGTAGCGTCCGTGTGGCTGGCCGCCCATGTCCGGATCCGGGACTGAATGTCGTCGAGCGTTTCCGCGCCGACGAGGTCGATCCGCTCGAGGCTCAGGCCTCCGGTGATGAAGTGCAGATGGGCGTCGTTGAATCCGGGGACCACCGCCCCGCCCTTGGCGTCGATCATCGTCGTCTGGGGCCGGCGGAGGCGCATGACCTCGCGCTCGCTTCCGACGCGCAGAATCTGGTTGCCGCGAATCGCGAGAGCCTCAGCCATCGTACCGCTGGCGCCGGCGGTGTACAAGTTCGCGTTGTGGACGATGACGTCGATGGGACCGTCCGTATCGCCCCGCTGGGCACCGACAATCAGTCCGGCGATGAGCGTCGCCGCGACGATTCCGACGACGACATAGGCGGTCAGGCGGGCAGCCATGGAACCTCCGGCAAGGACGGATTCTAACATGTCTAAGACGTTGCAGAGTTCAGGGGGGTCAGGAGGTTCACGAGGTTCATCAGGTTCAACAGGTTCAACGGTTCATCTTGACAGCGCCGAATGTGCAATGTTGAAGTCTGCGAACTGAACCTGATGAACCTAACTGAACCTCGTGAACCCGTTCGAACCAACCGAAATGAAGTTCTCGATCCTCGGCTCCGGCGCCGTCGGCGGCTACTACGGCGCGAAACTTTCCCGCGCGGGGCACGACGTGACGTTCATCGCGCGCGGCGCGCATCTCTCGGCCATCCGCGAGCGGGGTCTCGAGATCCGCAGCCCGGCGCTCGGCGATTTCACCGTGCGCGCCAGGGCCGAGGAAGACACGGCGCGCGTTGGGACGATGGACGTGGTGATCGTCGCCGTCAAAGCTTACGACAACGCGTCGGCGCTGCCGCTCATCGCGCCGATGATCGGGCCCAAGACGACGATTCTGCCGCTCCAGAACGGCGTCGACAGCGCGAGCGCCCTGGCGGCGCGGTTCGGCGAGGCCCCGGTCGTGGGCGGCGTCACTTACATCGCCACGGCGCTCTCCGCACCCGGCGTCATCGAGCAGACGGGCACCCACCGCCGCATCGTTTTAGGGGAAGTCTTTGGCGCGCTGCCGCGCATGACCGATCGGATCCGCGGGATAGGCGAGGCGCTCTCGGGCGCCGACATTCAGGTCGAGGCTGTCGAGGATGGCCGCGTGCCGATTTGGGAAAAGTTCATTTTTCTCGTGTCGCTTGCGGGCTTCACCGGCGCGTCCCGCCTGCCGATCGGTCCGATCTGGGCCGACTCGGCAATTCGTGAGAGGTTTCTCGAGAGCTGCCGCGAGATCGAGCGGCTGGCCCGCGCCGAAGGTGTCCCGGTGGCCGGCGACGTCGTAGACCGCATCTCCTCCTACGTCGCGGGCATCCCGGCGTCGATGCGGTCGTCCTTGTTGATCGACTTGTCTCAGGGAAAACGGATCGAGGTGGAGCAGCTGCAGGGATCGGTCGTGCGGCGCGCGGCCGCCGCCGGCGTGCCCGTGCCGATTACTTCGACGCTTTATGCGGTGCTGAAGCCATGGGCGGACGGGGTACCCCAATCCGCGTGAGCAGCGCCTCGAAGTCGGCTCGTTCGCGCAGGGGCGCGAGCGACGGGTCGACGGCGAGGAAGACCACGCTGCCCTGCTGCTCGTCGGCAAGCGCCGCGAGGTGGGCCATGGCCTCATCCGCGCGGCCGAGGCGAATCAACACGTACGCGTAGTTGAAGTGGATCATCGGCGGCGCCGTTGGCGACGCTCGATCGAGCGCGGCGAGGCGTTCGAGCCAGTACGCCGGCGCCCCGCCGGAACGCCAGGCCGACAGCAGCGCCTGACCATCGACCGGCACGCCGAAGCATGCGTGGTTCATCGCGGTCTGAGCCGCCTCCTCGAATCGGTCCAGCAGCTCGTAGGACACGATCATCACGCTGTGGGGCTCGTCCGCGTTCTGCCCGCGATGCAGATCGCGCGTGTGCAGGAGCTCGGCGATCGCGTCCTCCAACCGGCCGGCGAAATAGAGCGCCCAGCCGACGCTCATGTTGACCAGCGGCGAGAGCGGATCGAGATCGCGTGCGGCGCGCGCCTGGGCGATCGATTCGTCGTGTCGTCCGAGCGTGGCGAGGAAGATGGCGAAGAACGCGCGCACGGTGGCCAGCTTCGCGTTGAGTGCAATCGAGCGCCGGAAGTGCTGTTCGGCCTCGAGCCAGTTCCGGCGGTGGAAGAGCGCGCCGATCGCGAGGGTCCCATACGCATCGGCGAGATCGGGATCGAGCGCGGTGGCTCTCTCGGCCGCCGCCTGCGCGCGGGGGAACCCGTCCCGCGCCGGTATGAGTCCGTAGTACGACATCGAACCGATCGTGTCCCCCAGGCCGGCGTAGGCGGGGGCATAAGCCGGGTCGCGTTCGATGGCGCGCTCGAAATGCTCCAGTGCCCGCCGGAATCCCTCGGGCGACCAGGCATTGAAGAAGTAACGCCCGCGCAGGTACTCCTGATAGGCGGTGGGATCGACCGTCGCGCGCTTCCTCAGCTTTTTCTTCTGCTCGCCGGTGAGCCGCAGCCGCAGCGCCTCGGAGATCTGCCACGCGATGTCCTGCTGCACGTTGGGCAGTTCGCTCAGCCGCGGACGAAACCGCTCTCCCCAGATCTGCGATTCGGTCGCCGTGTCGACGAGCTCAGCCTGAATCGCGAGGTACTCGCCCTGCTGGCTGACGCGGCCCGAGAGGATCGTGCGAGCGTTGAGCGCGACGCCGATGGTCGACGGATCGGCTTGCAATCCCTTGTAGCGGAACACGAGGCTTCGCGGCACCACCCGCAGGCCGGTCAGCTGGGAGACGCTGTTGATGATGCTTTCGGTGATGCCGTCGGTCAGGTACTCAGTCGACGGGTCGGCGCCGGCGTTGACAAACGGCAGGACGGCCAGGGACTTGCCGCGAGAGCGGGGCCGCCGCCCGGCGCCGACGGAGGTGGACCCGCTGAGGAGCGCGCGCAGCACCGTCGCCAGATCGGCCGCCGAGTCGAAGCGCCTCGACGGCGCGCGCTCGATGCACCGCGCCACGATCGGCTCAAGTTCCTTCGGCGCGACCGCCTCGAATGCCGGCAGCTCTGGCACGCGATCGTGCATCAATGCAGCGACGATCTCCTGCGGCGTCCTGCCCGCGAACAACGCGCGACCGCTGAGCATCTCGTAGAGCACGCACCCCAGCGCGAACAGATCCGAGCGCCCGTCGACACGGTCGCCGGTCACCTGCTCCGGCGACATGTACCCGAGCGTCCCGAGCACGACGTGCGGCGCCGTCCGCACGAGCGTCGGGTCGTCGCCGTCGTTGATCCCGACGGCCGGGAGCTCCAGCCGGCGCAGGGCCAGGCCGAAGTCGAGAATCTTCACCGCGCCATCGTTGGTCAGGAAGACATTCTCGGGCTTGAGATCGCGATGGACGACGCCGCGCGAATGCGCCGCCGCGAGGCCTTCGGCGATCGACGCCGCGATCTGCACCGCCTCGCGCCAGGCCACGGGCCCCTCTTTCAGCCGCGCGCGAAGCGTGTGGCCTTCGAGCAGCTCCATGACGGCCACGGGCACGCCGTCGACGACCGCCAGCTCGTGGATGGCCAGGATGCTCGGATGCGAGAGCGCGGCGATCGCACGCGCTTCGGTTTCGAAGCGCCGCCGCATCTCGGGATCGGCCGCGACGTGCGGCGCCATCACCTTGATGGCAACGTCCCGTGCGAGCCGCGGGTCGCGCGCGCGATACACTTCGCCCATGCCGCCCGAACCGATGGGCTCGATGATTTCGTACTGAGCGAGGCGCGCGCCTGTCGCGAGAGTGGTCACCGTCGTGCGGGGTCCGTGCGCGGCCTCCCCCGGAAGGCCGTGCGAACATGAGGTAAGATCCGCTTCCGGATCATAGCATTCCGATCGTTATCACCATTGATCAGCTCTTGATCATCACGCCACTCACCATCGCCGTCGTGATGGCCGCCGGGGCCGTCGCCGGCGGCCTCGGGGCACTGCTCGGCATCGGCGGCGGCGTCTTCCTGGTGCCGTTTCTCAACACGGTCATCGGCCTGCCGATCAAGATCGCCGTGGCGACCAGCCTGATGACCGTGATCGCGACATCGAGCGTCGTGTCGGTGAGCACCGTCGGCCGCAATCTCATCAACCTGCGGCTCGGCATGCTGCTCGAGGTCGCGTCGGCGGCCGGCGGCGTGGCCGCGGGCTTGACGTTCCACGCCCTGTCCGACGAGACGCTGTTTCTCTGGTTTGCGTTCGTGACGGGCCTGATCGCCATCATGGTGGTGAGCCGTCTCGACCGGAGGAACGTGCTCGACGCGACGGCCGATCCCGGCCGGCTGGGCGGCCGCTTCTACGAAGACGAGAGCGGGCGCGAGGTCGTCTACCAGGTCAAACGCCTCCCAGTAGCGCTCGGCGTCTCCGCGCTCGCCGGTGTGGTATCGGGCTCGCTCGGCCTCGGCGGGGGCATCCTCAAGGTGCCGCTGCTGAACGCCTGGTGTGGCGTGCCGCTCCGCGCGGCCGCGGCCACGAGCGCGTTGATGATCGGCGTCACCGCGGCGGCGTCCGCGCCCATCCAGTACGCCAACCACTACATTCAGCCTCCGCTCGCCGCGGCCGCCGTGATTGGCGTGCTGGCCGGCTCGCGTTTCGGCCTGTGGTTCGGCGGCCGGGCCAAGGCCCGATGGCTCAAGCTGCTGCTCGCGGCCGTGCTCGCGCTCGTGTCCCTCTTCCATTTCGCGAAAGTGCTATGACGACGCCACCTGACGCGCTCGCGCGCCTCGAGTCTCATGTCGGCCGGCTGTTCGTCGTCGGCGTGGCCATCAGCGCGGCTCTCCTCGCCGTCGGGCTGGCAATGTTTCTCGTCGTCCCCGATGCGCCCGCGACGAGCCGACTGCTCAACGCGGGCCTCCTCGTGCTGATGGCGACACCGATGCTGAGGGTGCTGCTGTCGGTCGTCGAGTACGTGCGGATGGGAGACTGGTTTTTTACGGCGACGACCCTGGCGGTGATTGCGGAGCTGTCGGTGACGGTGTGGTCGGCCCTCAGGATCAAAGGGTGACAGGGCGAAACGGTCAGGGCGAAAGGTGAAAGTTTGAAGTCTGACGTTTGAAGTTTGAAGTGTGGAAGTTCGAAGGTTGAAGCTTGAAGTGGAAGTTTGAAGTAAGTCGGAAGTGGGAAGTCGGAAGCGGAGTGCCAACTTCCGACTTCCTACTTCCTACTTTCGACTTCCCACTTCCTACTTCACTTCAAACTTCCACTTCAAACTTCAGACTTCGAAACTCACTTCGAACTTCCACTTCGAGCTTCATCCTTCGAGCTTCCTCACTTCATACTTCACACGTCAGACTTCAAACTTTCTGCCTCCGCCTCCTCGGGGCTCGTCGGAATCCCTTCCTCGTTCATCGTGTTTGCCATCTCGCGCAGCCGTTCGTGCGAAGCGGTGCGCATCTTATCGAGCAGGCCGTCGATCCTCTTCGCCTGTCCCATGATCGTCTGAAGATCGCGTTGCAAGGCTTCGTCGGCGTAGCCGCGGCCGATGAGATCGCAGTGTCCGATGATCGTCTGCAGGGCACTGTTGATCTCGGCCGCCACCGACAGCGTCAACTCGGACATGACCTCCATCGTTCGGTGCTTGCCGAGCGTCATGTGCAGCTGCTGCGCGACCCACGCGACGGCGAGAATCTCGGCGATCGGGTGGAGCGCGTCGGCGTGAGGCTGACTGAACGCGTTCGGCTGCCTCGACACGACGTTGAGTGTGCCGACCGCCCGGCCCCGCGAGACGAGCGGCATCAGGAGTACCGACTTGAATCCCGAGGTCTGCAGGATGTTCGCGTCGAGGTAGTCGGGCGCCGCCGCCTTGATGTCGCCGATGATCATCGGCTCGCGCGATCGCACGACCCCGCCGAGGATGGTTCGTTCGACCTTGAAGATGATCTCCGGGCGCGGGCGGGAACGGCGTTCATCTTGTTGCACGCGCGCCGTGTAGGTCTGAAACTCGCGCCCGTCCTCGGAGAGGAGCGCGAGGCCGACCCGATCGCACGGCGCGAGCCGGGCCACGCGGGCCGCCAGCGCCTGGAACGCCAGGGGGACGTCGACCGAGCGCGCGATGATGTCGAGCATCGCGTTCTGGGTCTGGAGCTGGTCAACCTCGTTCAGCGTGGATCGGTGATCCTGTTCCTTCTGCGAGAGACGTCGCGACAGGAACGTGATCCGGCGAGTCGCGAGGGCGGCGAGCACCAGCAGGGTGACCCAGACGACCAGCAGCGGGATCAGTACCACGGGATGTCGTGGAAGGCCCACGCCAAGCCACCACGCCAGCGGTTGCACAGCGCCAAACGCAATCAGCAACCAGATTGCCCAGACGGGCGCGCGATCCTCTCGTGTGGACATTTTCTCTTCTTGGATCACGAAACTATATCGCAAAACGCCGTGAGTGCCGCGTCACGATCGGCGCGATCGACGAGAGGTAACGTCTCGAGAATATGACGAAACAGGGACGATTCGAGACCGTACTCGCGGGCGGCGAGCGCCTGGAGCGTGGCGTGTGCCGCTGCGGACGCGCGCCGAGTGCCAAGAGCGCTGGCGAGAGCGGCGATTTGGTGAAAGTGAGATTCGTTTCGATGTGGCGCCGGCATGGGCAGCCGGTCGATGATGCCCGACGAGACGTGCGTGCTGACACGGAGGCGCACGAGGTAGTTCGCGACGTAGCTGTTCAGCATGCCGCACAGGTACCACTGCGACTCGTCGTCCAGGAGATTCTTGAGGCAGAAGACGGTGTGCGTCGTGATGGCGCCCGCTGGAACGATGGCGGCGATGAGCGTCAGCCGGTTCGTCGCCGATGCGACTTCCCGGTAGGCCAGCCTGGCTCGCCCGAAGGTCCGCGCCGGTTCGACGAGCTTCGCGGCCTGGCTTGGGGCAATTCGCTGACGCGCGGCCGAAACATCGACAACGAACGGACCGAGGTGCTTGCCTTCGATGACCGGAAGACCCTGACTGCCACTGGTGAAATGCCGGCGATCGTCAGTCGCGTTCAGCTCGCGCCCGAAATGGACGTGCCAGCCGTCGGCATCGCCAAGCGCGGGCATGGTGAAGACGATCGCGTGCAACACGTCGAGGTCGCGCGTGGACCGCACGTCGGGCACGGCGATCTGTTCGCCGCTCAGGCGCTCGACCAGGGTCCGGGTGAGCGTCACGGCATCTCCGTCCGGACCAAGCTCTGGCAGCCGGTCGAGGGCGTCCGGGCGGCGAATGCCGAAGCGACACGGGATCGTCGTCGTCCGCCCGCCGCAGGTTGCGGAGAGGAGTAGGAATTTGAGGCTGCGATGGACGGGGAACATCCGCTCGCGATTCTCGAGCGATACGAGCGCGTCGACGTGCGTGCGTGTCGAGGAGCGCCCTCCGCAACGGCGCTGCCCCGCGGTCGGTCGCCAGGCCCGATGGCAGCACCATTCCGAGCCGGCCGCCGTGGCGGAGCAGTCCGAGCGATCGCTCGAGGAACAATTGATAGAGGTTGACGTGACCGTCTCCCTGCGCGGTGTAGACACCGGAACCACGCGCGAAGTGCGTGAGCTTCGCGGCCGCCGTCCGCGCTGTGACCCTGGCGCCGGCGTCGCCGCGATCGCCGCGCAGCATCTCCCAGGGAGGATTGCCGACGATGGCGTCGAATCCCGGCGCCGGGAGCGGCTCGCCGCGGGCGTCGCGGAAGATCTCGGGAAACTCGAACGTCCAGTGAAAGAAGCGCTCACGGGCCGCGATGGCCCTGAGCTCCGCAACGAGCGGCGCCGCGACATGTCCGGGAAGGCGACCGTGCCCCAGGATCTCGTCGGCGAGCGCGCCGAAGGGCACCGGCATGCGGCGCCATCCGTGCCCGCCGAACCACACCCCGCACCACAGGTCGCACACTTCCTTCCATCGTTCGACCGGCGCGCCGGCGTTGTGCAGCGCGCCGAGCGCGAGCTCCTTTGCGCGGACCTGCTCGACGGTATCGCCGGGTTCCGTGGCGATGCGCGACCTGACGTCGATCGCGTCGCGAAGGATACGCTCGCAGGCGTCATCTCCAAAAAGAGGCAGTGCACCTGGCCTGGCGCGAGTGTTGCCGCCAGGCGGCTGGCGGGCGATGTCGTTGGGTGATGCCCCGACGAGGCTGTTTCCTGTTCGCAGTCGATGGTCCAGGAACGTCAGAGGCCGATCGGAGGACAGCGTGGCGAGCCAGAGTGACAGCCGTCCGAGCTGGACCGCCATCGGGTTGATGTCGACGCCGTAAAGGCAACGCTGCGCGATGGTCCGCCGGAACTCGGCGCGCTCGCGATCGGAGATGTCTTCGGTCGAGAATCCGCCTTCGCGCACGAGCGCGGCCTCATACGCTGACGCGAGGTAGCGGCACGCGGCGACCAGGAAGGCGCCGCTGCCCATAGCTGGATCGAGGACACGCAGCGCAAGGATCGCCTCAGGTGACGCGTCGTGGACGAGCGGCGCGAGCGCCCGCCGGACCAGGTACTCGGTCAGCGGCCGCGGGGTATAGAAGGCCCCGGTGGACTTGCGGCGTTCCGCCCGGACAAGGGTCCCCGGCGCTCCAGAGAACCCGGCTGGATCGAAGTCGAGCAGGCGCTCGTAGACGCCACCGAGTTGCTCGACGCCGAGGTCCCCGTAGGCGATGCGCTCGAATCCTCCCCGTCCCTGCCGCGTCGTCAACGCCAGGAGCGCCTGGCGCACGACGCGATCGTCGAGCGGCACGCGATCGGCGAGCGGCGCGTGTGCCGGTGAGAACAGCCGGCCGTTGAACGGCGGCACGCGCAGCGCGCCGATGCGGCAGCCGTGATGCGCGAGGCGTGCGATGGCCTGCAGCGCCTCCCAGATCCCGACCGGCCGCGGCAGCGTCTCGACCGGGCCGCGCAGCGCTTCGATGGTGTAGCTGTCGCGATAAATCGGATGCCAGCGCGGCACCAGACCGCGGGCTTCGGCAAAGAGCAGAAACAGAATCCGATAGACGACGACCAGCGCCTCGTCGAGCCCGGAGATCGTCGGCTGCAAATGAGATGAGTCCTGCCTGCGACCGGCCGTCGCTCGACGCCGGCGGCCGGCCGTCGACAACGCACGCGTGAGATGTCCGAGCGCTTCGTACACTCCGCGTTGCAGGGATAGCCGAACCGATCCGCGATGCTGCTCGGTCAACTCGATGGCGCGGTCGAGCAGCGGCCGTGGATCGCTCGAGGAGCCGGCCATGGCCGCGCCGCGCAGCAGGCCCCAGAAGACCGCAAACGTCTGTTCGGTCTCGATGGTGGTCTCGACGTCGAACTCGACGTACTGCCGCGAGTACGTCCGCGAGCCGTCGACGATGCGGAGGCGGGGTCCCGTGAGGCAGAAGCACCAGCGCGCGCCCTGACCGATGCCGAGGCGGACGGCGTCGCGCCAGGCGGACGCCGGGTGGTGTCCCCACGGTGTGACGAGCAGAGTTGCCCGTGGAACTCCGGACACCTCCAGCACGGCGCAGAACCTCCGCACCGTCGAGTCGGCCGGCACGACTCGATAACCGAGCCCCGCCAGAAGAGGCTCCCCGAGCCGATCGAACATGGCGCGGAGCGCCAGCGCCGGGCCAAGCTGAGCGCGCAGCGGCACGTGCCAGGCGCGGAGACGTCTGCGCGCCGGTTCACGCCCCTCGTCGTCGAGCAACTCACGGAACTCGTCGGGAAGGATCCGCGCGAGGACCTCGTGAGACAGCAGGGAGCCGGAAAGGCCGGGAATCATCGCCGATCGGGAACAAGCAGCAGGGCGATGAGCCTGGCGCGGCTCTCGACTGGTGAACTGTCCCCGAGTCCCACGGCGCGCTCGTTCATCTCTTCCCGATGCGCCGAGGCCGACGCCGCCCGTGCCGCCGCCGCGCGAAGCGAGCGGCGATCGAACAGGCCCGCCTGGACCAGCAGCCGCGCCGCGGACGGCTGGCCCGGGGCGAACACGTCGGCAATCGCCTGCTCCCGATGCTGCTGCCGTTCGCGGCGCAGAGCCTCGAGTCCGGCCACGACGTCGCGCGGATCGTCCCCGATCTGACGAACGAGCGATTGAAGCATGGCTTCGTGCGACTGCGCACGACGATTCTCAGAGTCGAGAGGATCCTGCTCCGGATGCCGGAGATCCTGGCGAGGTTCGCCGCGAACGAGCCGCGCTTCTGCATGCAGCGCCGAGCCGTCGGCGCCCGTGAGAGTGAGCGCGAACACCAGATACAGTCCCGGAGGCACGCGCGTCCGGCGTCGGAGTGCCGCCGCGACGGCTCGCTGTCCCGCCTCAGCCTCCGCGGCAAGTGACGACCGGGCGACGAGGCGTCTGTGGTGCTCGAGTCGCGCCACTTCGCGCACGGCATGCGAAGCGAGATCCTCAGGTGGCGCGACGGCGAATGCCGGTGTCGCGGCACGCTGCTCGACGAGCACGCGCGCCGGCTCCATGTTCTGCATGACCGCTTCTGCCACGCGCGACTCCGTCAGCGCGTCGAGCATCCGTCCTCGCGTCGTCGGCGACATGGAGCGGCGGGTGACGAGGGGTGCGACGACGAGCCGCTCGGCCGTGTGCGCGGCGACCAGCGCGAGCTCGTGCACACGGCGGGGCTGACCCAACCGGTCGACGCGCCCCGCGCGCTGCTCGAGTCGCGACGGGTTCCACGGCAGCTCGTAATGAATGATCACACGGCATCGGTGATGAAGGTTCAGGCCTTCCGATGCGGCGTCGGTCGCAAGGAGTATTCCGCCACGTTCGTTGAACGCGTGCTGCGTGCGGCTGCGCTCGGCGGGCGTCATCCCTCCGTGCAGGACGGCAACCGCGTGGCCTGCGGCGGCAACACGCTGCTCGAGCCGCGCCAGCGTGTCGCGATACTCGGTGAAGACGATCGCCGGTTCGCGGATCCTCGAGAGAAGGCGAAGCAGGAACCGCGTCTTCCGTTCGTCGCTCGCGGCGAGCCGGGCCGCCTCGGCAATGGCCGTGAGCAGGCGGCGCTCCAGCTTCGGATCCGCGAGTCCGGGAGCCGACATCGACGCGCGAGGCTCGTCGTCCGCAAGCGGATCTTCGTCGGCAAGCGGGGCGAGCGGCAGCATCAACTGCCACGGGTCCGGGTGTCCGTTCAGCAGGGTGAGCCTCCGCTCGACGGATGCGCCGAGTGAGCCGGCGCTCGAGAGTGCGCGTTTGCGAAGGACGATTGACACCAGCCTCGCGCGGTCGTCGCCGCGCCTGCCAGCCTCCTTCCAGACCCGGCTGCTGTAGCGATCCAGCAGGTCGTGCATGCGGCGCTCGGCGTGGGACGGAACAACGGTCAGCACCCGCGTCCTGCGCGGCCGGCCTTCGCCGACATCCTCGCGCGACCGCTGAAAGTGCACGATCGGGTCATTGCCTCCGATGCGACAGAGCGCATCGCGCTCGGCCGGGTCGCCCATGTGCGGCGTCGCCGTCAGGAGCATCACGTGGCGCGACCGCGCGGTAATGGCATGGATGGCGGTGCGCCGGTCGGTTCTCGATGTGACGGCGTGCGCTTCGTCGATCACGACCGCGTCCCAGGTGACCTCCTCGAGCGGGCGGAGCACTTCCGGCCGTTTCACAAGATCGTGCGAGGCGACGTAGATCCCGGGAAGCGCCCAGGGATTCACGTGCGCTGGGCGTTCCGCCGCCGCGCATCTCAGCCAGGCGGTGTCGGCGAGGATCGCGTGCAGCCTGAACCGCGCGGAAAGCTCCGTGAGCCATTGCTCGCGCAGCCCGGCTGGCGCGATCACGAGCGCGCGACTGGACTCGTGGCGGTGCGCGAGCTCGAGCAGCAGCAGACCGGCCTGAATGGTCTTGCCCAGGCCGACGCCATCCGCGACGAGCAGACGCGTGACCCCGTGGCGGAGCACTGCCAGCGCCGGCTCGAGCTGATAGGGCAGGAGGCGAATCGGCGCATGCGCAGCTGCCTGAAGCGTCCCGAACGGGTGCAGCTGCAGGAGCGCCCGATCGAGTGCGTGGAGCCACCGGCGGCGGCCGACCACGCGCGGGCGCTGGTCGCCGTCAAGGAGCTGCGGCCGATCGAACGGCGTGAGGAGTGTTTCGGTGCGGTCGCGTCCAATCTCGTTCAGCCGCAAAGCCGCGCAATCGATCGCGCGCGTGACCTCGCCGACGGTCCATCGCCGGCCACGCACCAGAACGCGGCTGCCCGCTACGTCGGTTCGCGAGCGGTCTGGGATGGGATCCATGCGCGGAGGTATGGCAACACGGATGCCCGGCCGCGTCCTGCGATCCGAGACGCCCTGCTGATGCGCGGCAAGACATTCAGAATCAGGGTCTTAAGAAGGGGCGAGGGGTGCAGGCCCGACCTGGCAGGCGGCACGCGTTATTCAAGCGGCGTTCAAAGACTGCGCACTCGACCCGGCGCCAGCATCGCGGAATCTGCACACGGACCTCGAGCCCGTGCCTTTCATCGTGAGCCGCGAGCTGTCGCTACCCCGTCGCATCATCGCGCGACCCGCGCAGGGCGCGGCGCGAGACGATGACGGGACGACGTTTCTCGCCGCCGCCGGCAGTCGGCTTGGGCGCGCGCACGCGGACGCGGCGGATGCGGCAGCCGCGCGGGTAGCTGACGGCGGCGACTGTCGGCGGCATGCGCAGTCCATCGATCAGCCTTTGCAGATCGTTCTCGGCGACGGGCTCGTTGCCGTTGCTGTGACTCGGTTCCGGACGAGCCCAGACCGAGAGGGGCATCAGACGGAGGACGCCACTCGGTTTGTCTTGTTCGGCGCGGAACTCGGCGTAGTTGTCGCGGAACTCGGCGAGGCCGTCGCGGAACTCGGCGAAGCTGTCGGCGAGGCTGGCCGCCGCCAGTTCGTCCTGACGGCGTCTCGCGTCCTCGTCTTCGCGTTGCCGTGCGGCCGCTTCTTCCTCTTCGCGCCGCCGTGCCTCTTCTTCCCGGTGGCGCCGGGACTCGGCCTCGACCCGCTGCCGCTCTTCTTCCTGGCGCTGCCGCTCCGCTTCAGCTTCCTGGCGCTGCCGCTCCGCTTCAGCTTTTTGGCGCTGCCGCTCCGCTTCAGCCTCCTGACGCTGCCGCTCCGCTTCGGCTTCCTCGCGCTTGCGCCTGGCCTCGGCCTCGAGCCGCTTGCGTTCTTCGTCTTCGCGCTTGCGTTTGGCCTCTGCCTCGATGCGCTTCCGCTCTTCTTCTTCGCGCTTGCGTTTCGCTTCGAGCTCGACGCGTTTGCGTTCTTCCTCTTCGCGCTTGCGTTTGGCCTCCGCCTCGACGCGCTTCCGCTCTTCTTCTTCGCGCTTGCGTTTCGCTTCGAGCTCGACGCGCTTGCGCTCTTCCTCTTCGCGCTTGCGTTTGGCTTCGGCCTCGATGCGCTTGCGCTCTTCCTCTTCTCGTCTGCGCTTTGCCTCCAGCTCGACGCGCTTGCGTTCCTCTTCCTCGCGCTTGCGTTTGGCCTCCGCCTCGACGCGTTTACGCTCTTCTTCTTCCTTGCGCTTCCGCTCTGCTTCCGCCTCGCGCTTGCGTTTGGCTTCCAGCTCGACGCGCTTGCGCTCTTCTTCTTCCTTGCGCTTCCGCTGAGCCTCAGCCTCGAGGCGCTTCCGCTCCGCTTCGGCTTCCAGACGTTTCCGCGCCTCCTCCGCTTCGAGGCGCTTGCGCTCCTCTTCGTCCTTCCGCCGCTTGGCCTCAGCCTCTTCGCGCTTGCGTTTGACCTCGGCTTCGAGCCTCTTGCGGACTTCCTCTTCCTGTCGCTTGCGCTGCGCCTCCGCTTCGAGCTCGCGCTTCCGCCTCGCCTCGGCCTCTTCCTGCTTCCGCTGCTCGTCCAGCTTCTTCTTCGCCGCGGCGGCTTCAGCTTCGCGCTTGCGCTTGGCTTCGGCCTCGAGGCGCTTGCGTTCTTCGTCCTGCTTGCGGGCGGTCTCGGCCTCGAGGCGTTTGCGCGCCGTAGCGGCCTCTTCTTCCTTCTTCCGGTTCGCTAGCGCGTCCGCGTCGCGTTTCCGCCGCGCGTCTGCTTCCGCCTCGCGCTGCCGCTCGGCTTCCACTGCGCGCGCCGCTTCGGCCTCGGCTTCCTCGGCGCGGCGACGCGTCTCGTCCGCCGCGCGGGCCTGGCGCTGCACTTCCTCCAGACGATCCTGTTCTTCCTGGTCTTCGGCGAGCACTGCCAGCGGCACGTTGGTGACTAGGGGTGATGCGGCCGGCGCGGCGGCGTAACTGGTCTGCGCTGCAGCGGGTCGCCATTCGAACGGCGATGCCCAGGCGGAGCCACTCGACGCTTGTCCGTCCACGAGCGCATCGTCAAACGACGCGTCGGGCTGTGACGCGGGCACGACGGGATCGGGCGCCGCGAACGAAGACGCGAATGACGACGACGCGGGCAACGAGGACGACGTCGACGACGTTGTTGTTGACGTGGCCCTCGGCAGGGGCTGGGACTGGAACTCGATGTGGGCCGCCCGTTGCTGGAGGGCGCTGGCCGACTCGGACTTGTGCGCCGTGGCGGCCTCGATGAACGTCCGGATCTCGTCGGCGAAGAGATCCGGATCGCAGCCGCCCATCGACGCTTTCGGCCCGGCCTCCCTCTTGCCGAGCAGCTTCCCGAACAGACCGCCGCCGCTCTTCGGCTCCATGTCCGCCGCCGTTGTCATCAGCTGCGGAATGGTGTGCGTCTGAATGTGCTGAGCGCCGGCGAGCGTTCGCAGGTGTGCGACCAGCTCCTCCTCGTCGCGAGGCGAGAGAAGCGCCGTCAGGAGGATGACATCGGGAACGCGAGCCTTGAGTGCAGCGACGGCGGCATCGCGAGAGTCGACCAGCACGAGGTCCGCACGGACCGTCTCCCGGATGATGCGCCTGAGGATGGTGGCCTGCCGGTGGTCGGGCTCGACCGCAAGCACGAGCGCCAAGAGTTAGGTCCTTACCATGAAGAGAAAGAGCACAGCGCCGACGACGGCAAATATCATGAGCGGCCCGTTCTCGAGACTCTGATATCGGATGGTGGCGAGCAGCGTGCTTCCGAGATCGGCGGCGCGATCGCCCCAGGACGAGATGCCACCGTCGCCTGAAGCCACCTGGGTGAAACGGCTCCCCACGCGCGGGTCGACATACACGAGCCCCCCTATCACGATGACGAAAGCAATCACCGACAGCATCATCTGGCGATATTTCATGGCGTGATCCTTAGGTGGCGTCCTACGCAATGCGTATGCCGTCGACAGATTTGTACGCGCGTGGCGCGTTAAGTGACAGGCGTACAAGAAGTAGATGCGGGAGTGTGGGCGCCGCACACAACTCGCGGGCCGAGCAGGCCCATCGGACCGCTCACCAAATTCGCGGGATCCCTTACGAAACTGCACCTGGACGGCGTCGCCGGCGGAGGTCATTTGGCGGCTTTAGCGTCGGAAGCAGGTTCCTGCCGGCAAGCGGCAATCGTCGTGCAGTGAAGGAGTTGCGCCGACCGCTCCCGTCGAAGCAGCGTCCAGTGGCACAGCGGTTGCGATTAGCTCGCCACGTGTCGCGGCAAGCGCGGCGCACTTATCAACCCACATGCGGCTTGGCCGCACGGCACCGCAAAAGAGCGGTGCATTTCCTCGGGGGAGGATTCACATGTCGATGCTACTGAATCTCGTGAAGTCGGTTCGTAACGAAGAAGGCCAGGACCTGCTCGAGTACGCGTTGCTCGTGGCGCTCATCGCGCTGATCGCGATCGGCGCGGTTGCCGCGGCCGGCACCAGCGTTCAGGCCATCTTCAACAACATCGCCGGCCAGCTCGCGGCGGCGGCGTAGTTCGTTCGGACACTCGGGGGCCGGCGCGGACCAACGTGTCGGCCCACCGTTTTGCAATACCCGACGTGCGGGGATAGACGGAGGAGAGGAGCGGAGGAATGAGATCGCCTGTTGCTGTTACCTGGTTGACGCGCCTTGGAGAGGCGCGTCTGCAGCGCGAGGAGGAGGGTCAGGATCTGCTCGAGTACGCCCTGCTCTGCGCGCTCATCGCTCTTGTCGCATTTGGTGCCGTGCAGACGGTCGGCACAACCATCGACACGGTGTTCTGGCAGGCCATTGCCGGTGCTGCCTAACGCGTCGTTCGCAGTGCTGATCGCCGGCCTGCTCGTCGCGACGATCGTGGATCTTCGGACGCGGCGGATTCCCAACGTCCTGACCGGCACGATGGCTGGTGCGGGTCTCGGGCTGGCGGTCTTCGGACTCGGCGGTATCTCGGTGGGCGCGGCGGTGCTCGGTTGTGTGGTCGGCCTGGTGCTCATGTTGCCCGGCCACGCGCTCGGCGCCACGGGGGGAGGAGACGTGAAGCTGATGGCGGCGGTCGGCAGTCTCCTCGGCCCGCTGGTTGTCGTCAACGCCGTTCTCTTCACAGCCATCGCGGGGGGCGTCCTTGCGGTGACGGTCGCAATCCAGCGCAGGCGGCTCGGGACCACGCTGGCCGGTACGGGGCGGATGATCGCGGTTCCGACAGACGTGAAACGCGAAGTGGCAGCCGGGACTCCTGCGAGCCGATTCGCATACGGACCGGCAATCGCGGCCGGCAGCATTCTCGCGGCGTTGTGGCAATAAGCGGGTTCAGGGTTCAGGGTTCAGGGTTCAAGGTTCAAGGTTCAAGGTTCCGTGACAAGCGAGGATTCGATGCCCCGTCAGACCGCCATGATGAGAACTTGCGAGGTGCCGATGCGCGGCGCCGCTCGTAATGTTGCCATCAACGAGCGCGGCGCGGCTCTCCTCCAGACGGCAATCACACTGCCGATCATCCTCATGATTTGCGTCGGCATCTTCGAGTTCGGCCGGGCGTACCAGACCTGGCAGGTGCTGACCAACGCGGCGCGCGAAGGCGCGCGCGTCGCCGTGACCGGTGGCACGACCGACCTCGAGGTCGAGACAGCCGTGCGCACCTACATGGCGACCGAACGACTGGGCAATGCCGGCACCGTGCCGATCGCGGTCAATCGGAAGGTCGGCCTCGGTTTGAACACCGGCACCGAGGTCACGATTCAGTACCCGTTCTCTTTTATCTTGCTCGACCCGGCACTGCGATTCGTAAGGCCGGCATCCACCACTGGCGAGTCGTTGACGATGTCAGCGGTCGCCATCATGCGGAACGAAAGCTAGGGGACGCTCATGCGCAACCGAATCTTCGCCGTGCTCGTCATCGCCGTGCTCGCGGGCGGTGGACTGGCCTACGGCACTTACAACATGATGAGTAACCAGCCGGTGCAGGTCACTCAGGCCAAGACGCAACCGGTCGTGATTGCCACCAACGACCTGTCGCTCGGCGCCGAGCTGAAGGCCGAGGACCTGAAGGTTGCTCTCTATCCACAAGGCCAGGCGCCCGAAGGGGCGTTTGTCAAAGTGGAGGAGATTGTCGGCCGCGGCGTCATCGTCAACATCGTCAAGAACGAGCCGATCCTGCCCGCGAAGCTGGCGTCGAAGGAAGCCGGCGCCGGGTTGCCGCCGGTCATTCCCGAGGGCATGCGCGCCGTGTCGGTGCGCGTCAACGAGGTCATCGGCGTCGCCGGCTACGTCCTGCCGGGCACGCGCGTCGACGTCGTTGCCACGGCCAGCCCGACCAACCACCCCGAGGACACGACTTCGAAAGTCGTTCTCGCCAACGTGCAGGTGCTGACCGCAGGCACCCGTATCGAGGCGGACCAGAAGGATGGCAAGCCCGTGCAGGTCACGGTCGTCACGATGTCGGTCACGCCTGAGCAGTCCGAGCGCCTGGCACTCGCCAGCACCGAGGGCAAGATTCAGCTCGCGCTGCGGAATCCCCTGGATCAGACCGCGCCCGCGACGCCTGGCATGCGGCCGGCCGTGTTGCTTGGAATGGCGAAGGCCACCGCACCGGTCCAGGCCACCGCGTCGGCGAAGGCCAAGCCCGGTCAGGCGGTCACGGTCCAGACGCCGACGCCGTACGTTCCCACTGTCGAAATCATCCGTGGCGACAAGCGCCAGACGGAAGTCGTGAAATGACGAACACCACCCACAGCGAACTCGAATCGGAGGATCTGAACATGCTCGCGGCACACACGACTCAGTTCTGGCGATCGCGGCCCCTGCAGGGCCGCCGGCCGGCCGCCTTCTTCGCGGCGCTGGTCGTGTACATCATCGTCATCCTCGTTGCCGCGCCGCAGGCGCAGCAGCCGCAGGTGTTCAACCCGACCGGCACCGCGTCGGCCACTGTCGTTCGCGACGCGGCCAGCGGATCCGAGATTGAGCTGATGGTCGGCCGTTCGACCGTTCTCAACGTCGGCTCGAACATCGCGCGCGTATCGCTGACCGTGCCCGACATCGCCGACGCGATGGTCACGGCACCCTCGCAGCTCCTCATCCACGGCAAGAAGCCCGGCACCATCTCGCTCTTCGTCTGGGACAAGGCCGGGTCGATCTCGACCTTCGAGGTGAAGGTGCGGCGCGACCTGACGCCGCTCATCGCGCACATGAAGCAGCTCTTCCCCGGTGAGGACGTCACCGTGCTCGGCAGCGGCAAGGACGTCGTCATCTCCGGAACCGTCTCGAGCAAGTACGTGATCGACAAGGCCGGGGAGGTCGCCGGCGGCTACGTCGACAAGAAGGAAGACGTCGTCAACATGCTGAAGCAGCAGGAAGGCGTCGCCTCGAACCAGGTGATGCTGCGCGTGCGCTTCGCCGAGGTCAGCCGCTCCGCGATGCAGGAGCTCGGCGTATCCTTCTTCGCACATGGTTCGGGGACGAGTGACCAGTGGTACGGTCGGACCAATCCTGGAATCGGGGGCCCGGAGTTCGACGACGGCAAGCTCGTCTTCAGCGATTTCCTGAACCTGTTCATCTTCAATTCGAAGGAAAACCTCGGCGGCGTCGTGAAGGCACTGTCGAACAAAGGACTCTTCCAGAGCCTCGCTGAGCCGAACCTCATCGCCACCAACGGCAAGGAGGCCAGCTTCCTCGCCGGCGGCGAGTATCCCTATCCGGTCGTGCAGTCGGGATCGGGCACCAACTCGGTGACGATCATTTTCAAGGAGTTCGGCGTCCGTCTGAGCTTCACGCCGACCGTGCTCGGCGGCGACCTGATTCACCTCAAGGTCAAGCCCGAGGTGAGCTCGCTCGATTTCGCCAACGCGGTCACGATCGATGGCTTCCGCGTGCCGGCGCTGGCGACGCGCCGCACCGAAACCGAGGTCGAGCTGCGCGATGGACAGACGTTCGCGATTGCCGGCCTGATGAACAACACGTTGACGAACAGCCTCAACAAGATCCCTGGCATCGGAGACATTCCGATCCTGGGGCTTCTCTTCAAGAGCAAGGCGCACCAGAAGAACCAGACCGAGCTAGTCGTGATGATCACGCCGAGCATCGTCAAGAAGGGCCAGATGGGTGTGTCGGAGGGTGTGCCGTCGCTCGTCGAGCCCTATCTGAAGCGGCCCGACAAGACCTACCCGAGTCCTGACCCCTTCACGGGTTCGCCGCGCTACCCCGCGGATCAGCCGCAGCCGCGTGAGGGCAACAGTGCGCCGACGCAACCGCGCCAGGGCGCGGCGCAGCCGATGCCTCAGCCGCTCACGCCCGCGACAGCGCCGGGCCAGAAGGCGACGCCGACTGCGCCGCTGCCAGCGCGCCCGATTTCGCAGCCCGCGCCCGCAG
The DNA here is from genome assembly GCA_963839705.1 of uncultured Acidobacteriota bacterium. Taxonomy (GTDB): domain Bacteria; phylum Acidobacteriota; class Vicinamibacteria; order Vicinamibacterales; family 2-12-FULL-66-21; genus DATBJJ01. The sequence goes on along the minus strand of CAWIWL010000012.1, from coordinate 248,987 downwards.
CTCCACCGAAGTCGCAGGCGGGCACGGCCCCCACGAAGACGGTAACTCCAGCCACAACGGGGTCCGCAGCCGCGAAGGCCGAGGTCAAGGAAGTGGACATGGCCGCCGCGAGAGCCGCCCAGCGATCGATGGACAAGGCCGAGGAAGATCGGCGCCAGGCTGATCGGCTCAGCAAGGAGCGCGCGAAGCGCGAAGCCGAGATCGCCAGGAAGAATGCCGAGACGGCCAAGAAACAGTCCGACGAGGATGCGAGACGCGAGAAAGCACTCTCTGAGGCCGCCGCGCGTCTCAAGCAGGCGCAGACCGCGTACCAAGCCGAAGTGGAAAAGACGAAAGGCGGGAGCAATGACAAACCAGGCTCCAAACAGTAAGGCCACTTGGGGCGGGTAGCTTTACTCCTCGAGGGATCGAATTGAGCAAGATCAGCCGGCTGGCCACTCGCAAATGGGGCCAGCCGGTTCCTGCGTAACGACGATCCCGCCGCCGCTCCTCTTCCTCTTCCTCGCAGCGCCCGATGGTCGACTCCTTGTCGGGCGTCAACGTCGCTGCGTTCGTTTCGACAGCCGGCGCGCCGCAATCACCGATAGAGAACCCATAGCGAGCACGCGTTCGGTTTGGACGGGGGGAGGCCGCTCGACAAAACCGTCCCTCAAGCGACGGAACTGTCGGCGCCACCGGCGGCGTTGGTAGCAAGGTCCTTCGGAAGAAACCGGCAAGAGGCTGATTCCTAGTCACTTACGCTGCGAACGGATGTCTGACCGTCGCGGCACAGGCGTTGCCATTCTGTTACCGGGGTCGCTGTTTCTCTGCGCGGCTCCGACTTACCGACCCCGGACATTACCGACATGGCACAGCTCACAGCAATCATCGTCAGCCACGACGACGAGTTCAAACGGCAGGCAGCCCAACTGCTGCGCGCCTGCGGGGTCCCGGTCGGGATCGTCGATGGCCGCGCGACGGACGGCTCCCATCCAGACGTCGCGGTGGTCGACCTTCGCGCGGACGCGGCGTCAGGGATGGCCGCGATCGAGCGGCTCCGCGCGAGCCACGCGTCGATGGCCATTTTCGCGGTCGCGATGTCGGCTGAATCGGATTTGATTCTCGGGGCGATGCGCGCCGGCGCGAACGAGTTCTTTCCCTGGACGACGGGCGGGCAGACACAGGCCAGCCGCTCGATGGAAGAGTCCTTCCACGGCGCGGTCCGGAAGACCGCGATTCGACGCGAGGCGGCGCACGCCGGCACGCGCCAGCCGTGCGTCAGTCACGTCTTCCTCGGCGCCAAAGGGGGCGCCGGCACCACGACGGTGTCGGTGAACTGCGCGGTCGAGCTCGCGCGGATGTCCAAGCGGCCGACGATCATCGTCGATCTGAAGCCGTGCCTTGGCGAGGTGGCCCTGTTCCTGGGGGTGCGGCCGCGATTCACTGTCCTCGATGCGATCGAGAGCCTGCATCGGCTCGACCGGGAGTTCCTCAAAGAGCTCGTGTCGAAGCACAAGTCCGGACTCGACATCCTGGCCGGGTCGGAGCAGTTCGATCGGCCGAATGCGCAGGATGCCGGCGCGATCGAGGAGCTCCTTCGAGTGCTCGGGCGTACTTACGATCACGTCGTCATCGACGCCGGCAACACGCTCAATTCGTTTGTCGTGGCGACGCTCTACACGGCGGACACGGTGTTCCTGATTGCCAATCCGGACGTGCCGTCGATTCGCAACGCGCAGCGGCTGGTCGACCGGGTGCGGCAGCTCGGGGCGGGAGCCGAGCGAGTCAAGATCCTGCTCAATCGCACGTCCGACCAGAACCTGATTGCGCCCAAGCAGATCGAGACGGCACTCGGATACGGCATTCACCACGCGTTCACGAGCGACTACCGCACGGTGTCGACCGCGCTCAACTCGGGCGTGCCGCTGGCGCTCGTCAATCACTCGGAGCTCGCGAACCAGTTCAACAGCTTCACGCGCCAGTTGCTGGGGCAGCAGTCGGAAGAGGAAAGAGAACCGGAGAAGCGGCGCGCCTTTCTCGGCCTCCTCTAATGGTTCTTCACAAGAAACTGACTTAGGGCCACCCAACTATCATGAGCTTCTCGCTTTCACTCAACACGCCGCCGGACAAGGACAAGAAGGACGCACGCCCGCGGGTCGAGGCGCCACGGCCGCAGTACATCGAGCTCAAGGCCAACGTCCACCGCAAGCTGCTCAACCGGCTGAACCTCGAGGCGCTGGCGTCGACCGAGCGTTCGCGCGCCGAGGCGGACATCCGGGCGCTGCTCTTCGACCTGATTGCCGAAGAGTCGATGCCGCTCAGCATGAGCGAGCGCGACGCGATCCTCGGCGACGTCATCGACGAGGTCTTCGGCCTCGGGCCGCTCGAGCCGCTCCTGCGCGACACGTCGGTCAGCGACATCCTGGTCAACACCTACAAGAACGTCTACGTGGAGCGCAGCGGCAAGCTGGACCGCCTGCCGACGACCTTCCAGGACGACAGGCACCTGATGCGCGTCATCGACCGCATCGTCAGCGGCGTCGGCCGTCGCGTCGACGACAGCTCGCCGATGGTCGACGCGCGCCTGCCGGATGGCTCCCGTGTCAACGCGATCATCCCGCCGCTCGCGGTCGACGGTCCGCTGCTGTCCATCCGCCGTTTTCCGGCCGAGCGCCTGCGCGCCGAGGACCTCGTCTCGATCCGCTCGTTGACGCGCCCGATGCTCGAGTTCCTCGAGGTCTGCGTCCGCGCGCGACTGAACGCGCTCATCAGCGGAGGCACCGGCGCAGGCAAGACGACGCTGCTCAACGTGCTGTCGGGATTCATCTCCGAGCGCGAGCGCATCGTCACGATCGAAGACGCGGCCGAGCTTCAGCTGCACCAGGAGCACGTCGCGCGGCTCGAAACGCGTCCGCCCAACGTCGAAGGCAAGGGCGCCGTCCGGCAGCGGCAGCTCCTCATCAACGCCCTTCGTATGCGTCCAGACCGCATCGTGGTCGGCGAGGTCCGAGGCGAAGAGGCGCTCGACATGCTGCAGGCGATGAACACCGGCCACGACGGGTCGCTGACGACCGTCCACGCCAACTCGCCGCGAGACGCGCTGACCCGCGTCGAGACGATGATCTCGATGGGCAGCGTCAATCTTCCGGAAAAAGCGATGCGGCAGCAGATCGCGTCGGCGCTGCAGGTCGTCATCCAGCAGTCGCGCATGAGCGACGGCACGAGGAAGGTCACCAGCATCTCGGAGATCACGGGCATGGAAGGCGACGTGATCACGATGCAGGAGATCTTCTGCTTCGAGAAGCTGGGGGTGACGCCCGAAGGCAAGGTCATCGGCCGGTTCCGGGCCACCGGCGTGCGGCCGAAGGTCTGCGAACGGCTCAAGGCGTCGGGCATCCACCTGCCGCCGGACATGTTCGAAGGCGTGACGGAGGTGCGTTGAGATGCTGCTCTACATCCTGGTCGCTCTCGCGTTCGTGATCGGCGCCGGGTTCGTCCTTGGCTCCTACTTCGGCGTCACGAAACTCCCCGGGTTCCTCTTGCAGCGCAAGCTGGAGGCGCGTCTCGAGGAAGTGTCCATGGGGCCGGACGTCGAGCCCATGGCTGACGGTCAGGCGAAGGTGCTCCTGAAGGCCGCCCAGGGCGGCCCGATGCCGGCCATCGATCGGTTCGTCAGCGGGACGACGAGAGGGACCGCGCTCGGACGCTGGATTGAGCAGTCGGGCGTCAAGACGACCATCAGCGCCGTGCTGCTGGCCGCAGCCGGTCTGGCCGTTGCCGTGGGTTTCGTGGTGATGCTGCTGGTCAAGGCCCGGTGGGGCTTCCTGGTCGGGGCCATGATGGGCGCCGCCCTGCCGTTCGTGTTCCTGAACAATAAGCGCGGCAAGCGGGTCAGCGCGTTCGAGGAAGGGTTCCCCGAAGCGCTGGACCTGATTGCCAGAGCACTCAAGGCCGGCCACGCCTTCGTGACCGGATTGAAGATGGTGGCCGACGAGATGCCCGAGCCGATCGGCCCGGAGTTCAGAAAGACCTTCGACGAACAGAACTTCGGCCTCCCGCTCAAGGACGCGCTCGAGAACCTGACGATGCGCGTGCCTGGCCTCGATGTGCGGTTCTTCGCGACCGCCGTGCTCATCCAGCGCGAAACAGGCGGCAACCTGTCGGAGATCCTCGAGAACCTGGCGCATGTCGTACGCGAGCGATTCAAGATTCTCAGGCAGGTGCGGGTCTACACGGCGCACGGGCGCATGACCGCGTACGTGCTGCTGGCACTGCCCGCCGTGCTCTGCGTCGCGCTCGCCTTCATCAATCCCGATCACATGAACCTGCTCTTCCGCGAGCGCATGGGGCAGATGATGCTGGGCGGGGCGATTGTCATGCAGGCCATTGGTTACGTGTGGATCCGCCAGGTCATCAAAATAGAGGTGTAACGTGCTGCTGCCACTGCTGGCGTTTGTTTTTGGGTCTGTCATCGTCGGAGGCGCGGCGTTTGCGCTGATGCCAAACCGCGCCCTCGCGATTGATCGCCGGCTCGAAGAGCTGACGAGCGCGCGCGCGAAGGAGGAGGGCGACGATCGGCCGACCGCCGACAAGCTGGTCTCCTTCTTCAAGCGCGTCGGAGAGCGGGCGCCGCGCTCCACGAAGGAGCTCGGCCAGCTGCGCCTCCGGCTTGTCCAGGCCGGCTATCGCCGCGATGAGGCGATGCCGATCTTCTTCGGCATCCGCATCCTCTTTGCGCTGGCGCTCTTCGGGACGTTCGCGTCCTCGATCCTGATGCGGCCCAACATATCGTTCGCGCTCGGGGGCCTCGCCCTCGGCTACATTCTGCCTGGGATGATCCTCGCGCGCATCGCCAAGCGCCGCTCGCATCGGATCCGACTGGCCCTCGCCGACGCGCTCGATCTGCTCGTCGTCAGCGTCGAGGCCGGGCTCGGTCTGGACCAGGCGCTCACGCGCGTGGGCCAGGAACTCGCGTTCGCCTATCCCGATCTGTCCGATGAGCTCAAGCTCGTGAATCTCGAGCTGCGCGCCGGCAAGGCCCGACCCGAGGCGCTCCGCAGCCTCGCCGACCGGACCGGCGTCGACGACCTCGGCTCGCTCGTCACGATGCTCATCCAGACCGACAAGTTCGGCACGAGTGTCGCCCAGGCGCTGCGGGTCTACTCCGAGACGCTCCGGACCAAGCGCCGGCAGCGCGCGGAAGAGGCGGCGGCCAAGACCGGCGTGAAGATGGTGTTCCCGCTCGTGTTCTGCATCTTCCCGGCGATCTGGATCGTGACGATCGGCCCGGCGGCGATCAAGTTCGTCACCGTTCTGTTTCCGCTCATCGAGAGCACCAAGCGCTGACCGAGAGCAACCAAGTCGGAGCGGTCCTGGAGTTCGCGGTCGGCTGAGGGTCCCTACGTGGCGTTGATTGCGAGGAACATCGATACCGGCTCTGTGGTCGCTGATCTCGTGGCGGTCGCGGATACGCGGGCAACACGGGCGGTCGGACTGCTCAATCGCACGGGGTTCGAGCCGGGCGAAGGCTTGTGGATCGTTCCGAGTCGCGGGGTGCATACCTGCTGGATGCGGTTCGCCATCGATATCGTCGCGCTCGACGACCGGGGCGTCGTGATCGATCGCGTCGCGAACCTGAAGCCCTGGCGCATCCGGCTGCCGCGCCGAGGGACGGCAGGCGTGCTCGAGCTACCGGTGGGCACTCTGACCCGATCCGGCACTGACATCGGCCACCGGATCTCTTTCGAGCCGCACGCGGACAACCGCCTGCGAGGAGAGCATTAAATGAATGTCGCCGCCGTTGCCGATCTGAAAACCGTGCTTTCGCACCCGACGCCTCCGCCGCCTCCGGCGACGCTCGAAGAGACGGGGCTTCACCCTGACACGCTCGCGCAGCTTCTGCTGAAGACGCTCGTGGGCGGCGAGGCGAGCGGCACGGCGCTGTCCGAGAAGCTGCGGCTGCCGTACTCGGTGCTCGAGGCTCTCATCCAGCACGGGCGCATCGAGAAACTCCTGGAAGTTCGCGGGACGAGCGGCGTCGGCTCGGCCGGTTATCGCTACGTCCTGACCGATCTCGGGCGGGACCGCGCGCAGCAGTTCTTCGACCTCTCTCGCTACGTCGGCCCGGCGCCGGTGCCTCTCGCGCATTACAACACCTACGTCCGTGCGTGCATGGCCGCCAAGCCGTACCTGAATCGCGATCGGCTGTCGGGGGGCTTTGGCAACCTCGTCGTCAGCAAAGGCATGTTCGACCAGCTCGGGCCCGCGGTGAACTCCGGCAAGTCGCTGTTCCTCTATGGCGCTCCCGGCAACGGCAAGACCGTGCTCGCGGAAGGTATCGGCCGCGCCTACGGCGATGAGATGCACATGCCGTTCGCCCTCGATGTCGACGGGCAGACGATCACGATGTACGATCCCGTGAGCCATCAGATCGTGGGCAGCCATGGAAGCACAGGCGACAGCGTCGTGACCAACGCCGCCTACGATCGCCGGTGGGCGCACATCATGAGGCCGGTCGTGGTCGTCGGCGGTGAGCTGACGCTCGAGATGCTCGACCTCACGTTCAATCCCATCGCCAGGTTCTACGAGGCCCCCATCCAGGTCAAGGCCAACGGCGGCGTGTTCGTCGTCGACGACTTCGGCCGGCAGCGGATCCCCGCTCGTGACCTGCTCAATCGCTGGATTGTGCCGCTCGAAAGCCGTGTGGACTACCTGACGCTCCACACCGGACGGAAGTTCGAAGTGCCCTTCAACGTGCTCGTCGTCTTTGCGACAAACTTGAAGCCCGAGTCGCTCGCCGACGAAGCGTTCCTTCGCCGGATCCCCTACAAGATCCTCGCGAAGAATCCGACCATGGACGAGGTACTGCCAGATCTTCGAGCTGAACTGCAAGAAGCGCGGGATCCGGTTCGACCCGGTGATGGTCGAGTATCTGGATCGCAAGTACTACCAGCCGCGCAAGCTGCAGATGCGCGCGTGCCATCCGCGAGACCTGATCGAACAGGTCGTCGACAGATGTCGGTACCGAAGACCGGGAACCGGCGATCACGCGCGAGCTCCTCGACGCCGCGTGCGCGAGCTATTTCATTGAGGAGTCCGCCTCACAGGGCAACGAACGATGAAGTCGCTTCTTCTGACCTGGCGCGGCGCCGCCCTCGCCGAGCCGCGCGTGACGGCCGACGGCGCGCTCGGCCTCGACCTCGACAGACAGGGTCCGCCACGGGCAGTCGAGAGCCCGCAGATTCAGCGACGCGACCTCGCGGACAGCGGTGCGCGTGTGCTGATCGTCGTCCTGTTCTCGGTCATGGCGGTCAGAATTGGCGCAGACTTTCTCGCGACAGGCCGGCTGACTGGGCTCCTCCTGCTCGCCAGCGAAGCGCTCGTCGTCATGTTCACCGTCTGTCGCCGCGCGCCGGTCACCGTGGACCGCAGCCTTCGCGCGCGGGCGCTGACCGCGATGTCGATGCTCGGGGCGCCCCTGGTGCGTCCCTCCCTGGTCGCGCCTCTGGCGCCTGAGAATCGTCACAGTCGTCCTCTCCGCCCTGGGCCTCCTCGTGGTCATTGGCGGCAAGATTTCCCTTGGACGCAGCTTTGGACTGATTCCGGCCAATCGCGGCATCGTGTCGAGCGGGCTCTACCGGCTCGTGCGGCACCCGATCTATCTCGGCTATCTCGTCACCCACATCGCGTTTGTCCTAGCCAACCCGACCGCATGGAACATCGCGCTGCTGGTGACCGCCGACGTCGCGCTGCTTGCTCGTGCGGTGTGCGAGGAGCGTACGCTCGCGCGTGACCAGTCCTACCGCGCGTATCAAACGCGCGTCCGCTGGCGCGTCGTGCCGGGCTTGTTCTAACTTTCAGCCTTCAGCTGTCAGCTCTCAGCTCTAGCTGTTGGCTGTCAGTTTCCCAGTCACTATGAGGCTTCCGCCTTCAGGCGGTTCCCAGTCACCATGTAGCTTCCGCCTGAAGGCGGAAGCTACGGCGTCTCGTACGTCGCGGTAACCGTCGTCGTGATGCCTCCGCGCGCCGAGAAGTCGCCGACGACGGTCATGCGCCGCGGACGGCAGGCGGCGACGAGATCGTCGAGGATCTGATTGGTGACCGCCTCGTAGAAGATCCCGCGATTGCGGAACTCGACCATATAAAACTTGAGTGACTTGAGCTCGATGCACGAGGCTTCGGGGACGTAGGTGATGCGGATCTCGCCGAAGTCGGGCTGGCCGGTTTTCGGGCACACCGAGGTGAACTCCGGACACCGGATGGCGATCTGATAGTCACGGCCGGGGCTGGGGTTGGGGAACGTCTCGAGAGTCGAGCTCGGCATCAGGAGCCTTTCGCGCGCGGCAGACCCACGTCAGCGTGACCACTTCGCGGTGGCCGAAATTGTAGCATTCAGGCCGATTTCTTCGACCTCTGCGAAAAAACCCTTGATTGACAGGGGAAAACGGCGCGAGCTAGGATACCGGCTGCTTTTACAGAATTGCTCCGCCGCCGCCGCACGCGCGCGCGGTCGGCGCGGGCCGCGATCGTCGCGGACACGGTAGAGAGCGCGCCCAAGCAAGGGGAATAGCCGATGGTAGAGGCCCGCAGGATGGGCAAATCAGAACTGTTCTCGCACTTCGCGGATCGCTTTGAAGTCAAGCGGACGCAGGCGCGGGAGTTCTTCGACGAGCTGACCACGCTGTCAGAGAAGGAGCTCAAGCGTGCCGGCGAGTTCGTACTTCCGGGTATGGTGAAGCTGGTCGTCCAGAAGCGCAAGGCGCGCATGGGACGCAACCCGGCCACCGGCGAGGCGATCAAGATTCCAGCCAAGACCGTCGTCAAGGCCAGGATCGCCAAGCAGCTCAAGGACGCGGTTCTGCCGCGCAAGTAGCTTAGAGGCCTCCTTCGGCGAGGCGACGGTTGCTACGGGTCGACAGGCCCTGGCCGCCGTAGCCTTGGCGAAGGCGGCCGAGTTTTGTACGGACTGCGCGCCTACCGAGGCGGACTGCCGCGCCGAAGCCCGAAGGGCGGAGGGCCTGCCGCGCCGAAGCCCGAAGGGCGAAGTGCCGCGCCGAAGCGAAGGGCGCTGGGCCTGCCGCGCCGAAGCCCGAAGGGCGAAGGCGGGCGGGTCACCCGGCGGCGAGCGCGATCGGCCGCGCCTTCACGCGCGGAAAATCGAGGACGAACGTCGTGCCCTTGCCGACTTCGCTCGTGACCGAGATCTGTCCGCCGAGCTGCTCGACAATCTTCTTCGAGATGGCGAGCCCCAGCCCCAGCCCGCGGCGCTTGGTGGTCACGAAGTCGTCGAAGATGGCGGCGATGCGATCGGGGGCGATACCGCAGCCCGTGTCGCTGACCCTCACCCGCACCCGCTCGGCAGTCGCCTCGGTGGCAATCGCCACCTCGCCGCCCGGCGCTGTCGCCTGAATCGCGTTGATCAGCAAGTTGCGATAGACACGGCCAAGCGCGAAGACGTCGCCCTGGATCAGCGCCCCCACCGAGGTCAGGTCCGCCCGCAGGTTCACGCCGGCCGTCTCCGCCGGCACCTTCAGCGATTCGACGACGTCGGCGACGGACCGATCGATGTCGACGGGGAAATGCTCGAGCGGAATCGGTTGCGCAATGTTGCGCAGGTCCTCGAGCACGCGCTTGATCACCAGGCTCTCGCGCTCGATCATGCGCTTGAAGGTGTCCCGGTACTCCGCATCGTCGAACATCCGGATGATGAGCTTCGAGTTGGTGACGATCGTCTGGATGGGGTGCGAGAGGTCGTGCACGAGGCCGGCGGCGATCTTGCCGAACATGGCCTGGCGCTCCTGGCGCCGGACGTCCTCCTGGAGCTGGACCAGGTGATCGGCCATCGAGTTGAAGGCGTCGCCCAGCTGCCGGATTTCGTCCTTCCCGCCAATTGCGACCCGCTCGTCCATGCGGCCATCGGCAAGAGCCTGAGTGGCCCTGGTCAGCGCAAAGATGCGCGTGATGAACGAGCGGCCCCAGAACCAGCCCAGGATGACCGTGCCGAGCAAGGCAAGGCCGATGGCGACGAGGAGCTGACGCTGCAGCTTGGTTGCCAAGCCGAAGGCCTCGTCCGTGGGTTGTTCGACCATCACGACCCAGGGAAGCTTGGGCACGACGGCGCCGGCGACGAGCATCTCCTGGTTGTCGGCGTCGGAGATTTTTTTGGTATTGTCAGTCTCGTTGTTTGGCTCCGCCACCACCGATGCCGCGAAATCCTGCTCAGGCGTTCTGGGCGTGCCTGCCTCAACCGTGGCGGCTACGAGTCCCTTCTTGTTGGGATTCCCGTGGGCGATGAGGCGCTGCTCCTCCGCGACGAGGAGCGCATATCCCTGGGCCCCCACGCGAACGCGATCGACCGTCCGCCAGAGCGCCTCGAGCTTAATTTCGCCGACGACCCAGCCGGGATCCTGTCCCCCCGGCGTGATGCGAACCGCAATAGTCGTGCGCGGAAGGTTATTGCCGTCGATCTGCAGTGGGGCGACGAAGACGTCGGCGTCGCCCACGGTCGCCGGATCCGGCACAGAAAGTCCTGCCTCGCCGACGCGGCTGGTGGCAATGACGTCTCCGCCTGAGCCAAAGAACGTGATCTCGCGGAACTCGGGGAAGTCTATGACGTAGTCTTTCAGCACGCGAGACTGTTGCCACCGTTCCATGTTGATCCCGCGCAAGACGAGTCCAACCGTGCGCAACACTCGGGTGTTGTGTGCCATGTACTGGCCGATTTCTTCCGAGATCTGATTGGCCAGCCTCCGATTGCCCTCTCTGACCGTAGATTCCGTTCCCGTTTTCAGGTTGACGATGGAAATAACGCCGTACAACACCAGCGGCGCCACAGCGGCGCTTGCAATCAGCAGAACGAACCGCGAGGTGATTCGTCTCATTTCAATTCGGCGGCGCGCCATTGCCAGATGCTGCTGATCACATCAGGGCCGGGGTCTTCGGGTACCGCGAAGTTTGCGCTGACTACGCGGGCGACTTTTGGCCAGGCGATGAAGATCGCCGGCGGCTCATCGTGGAAAATCTGTTGGAGGTCGCTGACGTCGGTCCTTACCGCAGCGTCGGTCGACGCCTGGCGAAGATGGTCGAGTACCGCGTCGGCCGATTCGTAGAGGCCGCCGTTCTTCGACGAATGAAAGACCAAGTATGTCCAAACCAGGGAACGACCGCTCGCTCGCTCTGCGAGGATAGCGTCGAAGTCACCGCTTGCGGCGCGTCGGCCCAACTCCGTAAGGGGAACGGCTTCGATCTCCATGTCAACGCCAATCTCGTACAACTGCTTCTGCAGCAGCAGGGCGATCTTCTCGAACGTTGCATGCTTCTCGATGGTGAGGCATTTGAAGCGGAAACGGCTCGGCATGTGGCCGACATCGCGCCCCTTTTGGATCCGGAGGCCGGCGGCGTCCAGGCGGAGCGTTGCCGCTTCAACGTTGTACGTGTAGTGTTTTCGCGCCGTGCTGTAGGCCCAGTGCTGTGGCCAAATCGGCCCGTCGGCAACGGTCCCCTGGCGATCCAGTCCGAGATCGATGATGGCCTGGCGATCGACCGCGTAGCTCAGCGCCTGACGAACCCTGGCATCCTTCAGAACCGGGTGCTTGGCGTTGAACAGGAGGAAAATGAAGTACGGACGCGTGAATGGGAACGTCCGAACGTTGGTCTGCCCTTTCGCCTGGAGGAATTCGATCGCACTCGGCAGAATTTCATGGACGGCGTCTATCTGGCCGCGCATGAGTGCCGACCACGACGTGCGTTGCTCATCGAATTCCAGGATTTCGATGGAATCGATCTTCGGCTTACCCCGATAAAAGCCCGCGAACGAGGCGAGCCGCGTTCGCGGCCCGCGCTCCAGCAATCGGTACGGGCCGAGCCCGATGTCGGCCTTCGCCGGATCGTTTATCGAGATAGTGGCATTCGACAAGTCGGCCAGTAGCAGCGCTTCCGGCCGGGACAGCCTGATCGCGACGGTATTATTCTCGAGCACATCGATGCGCTCGACACTCTTATAGCTGACAGCCTGCGAGATCCTGAACACCTTCTCGAGGCTCTCCTTGATGAATCGATTGTCGACGGGCGTGCCGTCATGGAACTTGAGGCCGTCGCGGATACGAAGCTCAAGTGTGAGGTTGTTGTCTTTCCACTCCCAGGCCGAGGCGAGACGAGAGAAAGGCTTGCCGTCGGGGCCAGTGCCGACAAGGGATTCCGAAAGGAGGCTGTTGACGAAAGCCCGGAAGCCCATCCCGCCGTCGGGGGTTTTGGGGAGTGCGACGCCAAAGCGCAGCCTGACTGGACCTGATGGTGCAGGCGTCTGCGATCCGCCGCAACTAGCCGAAGCGCCGACGGTCAGTAGTAGGAGTGTAGTGACGAAAACAGAACGCCTACGCCCGAGCGAGACTCGGACGCGGCGCACCAAGACGCTTGGGGCGATCTGTGAGTGTGCCAAGGCTGTGCTGATGCTGGGGGCTGGCGATTAAGCCGTACTCTATTGTACTGCTATATCGGCCGCCCACGCGTCTGCACCAGCACAGCTTGGTCGAAAACTTAGCTCTTCTTGGGCTCCATCGGACAGTCGACGAACCATGGGCAAACGACGTCAGCGCCCGCGCGGGGGGTCGCCTTCTTGATGACCTGAATCTTCATGTGTCAGTCTCCTCAGTCGGTAGATTTCTTGCGTTTATGCCCAAAAACTTGCAGTCTTACCGCAGGTGGTCGAGAGAAACATCCACCAGCCATGGGCGAAGCGTTTCCTTTTTCTTGGTGTCTTTCTTTCCGTTCACGGTCTTTCTCCTTTCGTCCCTACATTCAGCCCTGTTGCAAAGTTGAAACATCACTGAGCCATCGCCAGCTGGCGTGCCGCCTGGTGGGCCAGCGTGACGACGCCGGCCTCGAAGCTGGGCTTGTGGCAGTTCGGCTTGTTCATGTCCCCGAGCTCCGTGTGCGCGGCCGCCGAGCAGCCGCCCGCGCAGACAGGGATGAACGAGCAGTCGTTGCAGTCTTCCCACGCCGTGATCTTGGCGAACCGCCGCGCCGCGGCGCTCCGCCACTCGTCTTCGCGGCCGTCGATGTGTCCGGTGGACTCCGGGACGTTGCCCGCGAATCCAGGGCACGCGTAGAGCGATCCGTCGGGGCCGATCGTGTGGGCGTGCTGTTTGTGGATCTCGCACGGTCCCATGTGCACGCCGTCGACCGTCTTGAATCCGCGCTTGGTCGTCTCCTCGCGCAGGAACGCCATCTTGTCGTCGAGGAAGTGGCACGAGTCACACGCGCCGCTCGCCCCGCTCAAGCTCGAAACCCCCGCCCCCGCCGACGTCATGCACGTGCCGTTGAGCGGCTTGCCCTCGGTGCTGATCGCCGTGAGCGGGATGAAGCCCTTCGGCTGCTGCGGCTTGGCTTCGCGGATGATCGGCTTGAAGGCGACCTTCGCGAGCTTGTCGGCGAACTCCTGCTCGCGCAGGAAGTCGAGCAGCGCCGGATAGCTGTCGACCGACGATTCGTCGAAGTTGCCGCCGATCGAAATGCGGCAGCGATCGACGACCTGTCGGACGTTGTTCAGGATCTTGTCGAACGTGCCCTGACCGCCGCGCAGCGGGCGCATGCGGTTGTGCGTGTCGCGATCGCCGTCGAGCGTGACCTTCACGCCGAGCGGGCCGTAGGGCGTCAGGCGATCGACGACCTCTGGAGTGAGCAGCAGGCCGTTGGTGATGATGTTCATCACCATGCTGACTCCTCGCGCCTCGCAGGTCTTCGACATGCGCTCGGCCAGGTAGTAGACAACCGGCAGGTTCAGGAGCGGTTCGCCGCCAAAGAACGTCAGCGCGAAGCTCTTGGGAGCTATCACGTCCATCCGTCCCTCAATCCAATCGGCGACGCGCGCCGCGGTTTCCATCGACATCTTCGCGGCGGTCTTGTTGTATTCGCCGTGGTCGCCCTGGATGCAGTAGTCGCACGCGAAATTGCACTGGAGCGTCGTCAGCACGGTGACGCGAAGCTGATCCTGACCGGCGCGAAATTCTGTGAAGAAATCCTCGATGTTCCGCCGATCCGCTTCGCGGCTCTCGACGATGAAGCCGTTCTCGGCGAGCGTGGAAACGGCTTCGCGCTCGCTCAGGTCGGGGCTGAACCCGTCGCGTCCGAGACGGTCGAGCAGGTCAGACACCTCACGCGAGACGATCAGCTGCGCGTCCGTGAAGGTGTTCATCAGGAACACCTCATCCCGCTCGGCGAGAGGGACACGAACATTAAAAATCGAGGGCTGCATGCTGCTCCTGGATCCCGTCGCGAATCGTAGAACTTTTCCTTGGTAAACCGCCGGGCTGACCGCCGGCGGCATTTCCTGCTCGCCTTAGCGGAGAGTGCTGTGCAACCGATATTCCGATGCTGTTCGGAAGTGTCCAAAGAGTCATATGGAGGTATGCAGGTGGGCGTGTGGCCGCGGAAACATTGCGTTGCCGGTGTGACTCTTCATGACCACTCTCAGGGTCAGTGTGTGTCGTATCCGCACACCAAAGGCCTCCTGACAGCGGACAACGGCCAATTTATTGGCCGGTCAGGTCAAGGAACGGCCGGAGTCGGGGAAGGGAGGGGACGAATGCTGGGACCGGTAGGACGGCGGGTCTGACCCCAGCGGACCGCGTCAGCTATTGCGGAGCTTTTTGGCGAGGCCGGTCAGCTCGAGGCGAGCCATCTTGTGCTTGAGCGTGCTCAGCGGGATCCCGAGATAGCGGGCGGTTGCGGTCACGTTCCAGTCCTTCTTCTCGAGCGCGCGCAGGATGAAATTGCGCTCGAAGGTGTCGCACGCCTCCTGGAAGAGGTCGTCACCGGTCGCCGGGCCCGAGTCGAGCTTCGCGAAATGGTACTCGAGCGGCAGATCCTCGTCGGTGATGAACTCGCGGTCGCTGACGGCGACGAGCCGCTCAATCAGGTTCTCGAGCTCGCGGATGTTGCCGGGCCACCAGTACGACGCCAGGATCTTCAGCGCCGAATCCGACAGCCCGCGCACGGGCTTCCGGAACTTGATGCGGTATCGCTCGAGAAAGAGCCGCGCCAGCTCCGGGAGATCTTCGACACGCTCGCGCAGGGGCGGCATGCGGATCGGGATGACGTTGATGCGATAGTAGAGATCCTCGCGGAACCGGCCGTCCCTGACGGCTTTCTCGAGGTCGACGTTGGTCGCGACGACCAGCCTGAAATTCGTTCGAATCGGCTTGGCGCCGCCGACGCGCTCGATCTCGCCTTCCTGAATCGCCCGCAGCAGCTTGGCTTGGAGATCCAGGCGAAGATCGCCGATCTCGTCGAGGAAGAGCGTGCCCCCGGAAGCGAGCTCGAATTTGCCGAGCTGCTGCTTGAGCGCGCCAGTGAACGCGCCCCGCTCGTGTCCGAAGAGCGTGCTCTCGACGAGCTCGTGGGGGATGGCTGACATGTTCACCGCGATGAACGGCGTCTCGCCCCGCCCCGACTCCTTGTGGAGGAGCCGCGCCAGGAGCTCCTTGCCTGTGCCGCTCTCGCCGAGAATCAGCACGGTCGCCGAAAGCTTCGCGACCTTGTGCACGAGTTCGACGATCTCGCGGACCTGCTTGCTCGGCCCGATGTGGAACTCACGGTCGCTCTGTTCGGCCACCTGCGCGCTGAGCGTCATGACCTGGCGGTTCAGATCCTGCCGTTCGCATGCGTTCCGCACGAGCGAGCGAAGCTCGTCGTAGTCGAAATTCTTCGTGATGTAGTGGTAGGCTCCGTGCTTCATCGCCTGCACGGCGGTCTCGACCTCGTTGATGGCCGAGATCATGATGCACTCGACCAGGCTGTAGTTCTCCTTGACGATGCGGAGGACGTCGAAGCCGCTGATGCCGGGCAGTCGAACGTCCTGCAGCATCACGTCGACTTCCTCCTGGCGGAGCATCGTGAGGGCGGCCTCGCCGCTCGACACGGTCAGGACCCGATAGTCCCGCCCGAGGATGGCGGCGATCGTATCCCGCATGCCCTGATCGTCGTCGCAGATCAGGATCGTTTTCATGGCAGGCGTCATGAGACAGCGCGATTGTATCAGGGGCTTCCGCGGCCACGGACCAGGGATAGGGCCAAGATCACGAAGAAAGCAACCACGGATCACACGGACAACGCTGATAGTGACCGTGTGCGGTCAGGTGTGCGGACCGGTCCCGGCCCAGATCTCGACGCCCGCCTGAACGGCCCGCCTTCGCCCTTCGGGCTACGGCGCGGCAAGCCACACATTCGCCCTTCGGGCTACGGCGCGGCAAGCCATACACCCCACTCGGTGTTGTCCGCGTTGTCCGCGGCCCGATCTTTTCGTCTCGGCGCCATCCGTGGTTGCGGTTTGACACCCCCCGAAGCGAACCGTTAAGTTAGATCGGTTGTGGCTGTCTGGGTCCTTGCGGGATTGGCACTTCTCGTCGCGGCAGTGGCGTTGTCGTCCACCAGGCGCCTCTCCCGCCGCCTAGACGCAATGACCCAGTCGTACTGGGAATTGCGCTACGACTACACCCGTCTGCGCTCGCAGGTCTCGCGGCTGGATCCGGAACAAGTAGACGAGGTGGCCGAGGCTCCCGCGCCCCCGGCACAGTCGGTGACGTTTGTCCCGCTGTCGTCGATGAAGAAGAAGTCTTGACGGTTTCCGCCAGGATGAAGCCGTAACGGTGTTGGCGAGAAGAACCCCTGACAGTTTTGTCTTCTATGGCAACTGAGAACACGTACGACGTCGTGGTCATCGGCTCGGGAACGGGCGGCTATGTGGCGGCCATCCGTGCGGCCCAGCTCGGGTTGAAGACCGCGGTCGTCGAGCGGGCCCCGACGCTTGGCGGCACCTGTCTCAATTGGGGGTGCATCCCGACCAAGGCGCTCCTCGAACACGCCCACGCCCTCAAAGTTGCGCAGGAGTGGCAGGACTGGGGCCTGACGATCGGTCAGGCCGCGCTCGCCATCGACATGGCGCAGGTGCAGGCGCGCAAGGACAAGATCGTCAAGGGCCTGACCGGCGGCATCGAGCTCCTCTTCAAGAAGAACAAGATCGACTGGATCAAGGGCAGCGGCCGGCTCGCGGGCAAGGGAAGGGTCGAGGTTACCGACGGCCAGGCGCAGATGCTCACCGCGTCGCGCGAGATTATCGTCGCCACCGGATCGCAGCCGCGCAGCGTTCCTGGAGTCACGATCGACCGCAAGCGAGTCATCACCAGTGACGAAGCGATCGGCTTGAAGGACATTCCCAAGTCCATCGTCATCCTCGGAAGCGGCGCGGTCGGCGTCGAATTCGCGTCCATCTTTCGCCGGTTCGGCAGCGATGTGACCATCGTCGAGCTCCTGCCGCGTCTCGTGCCTATCGAGGACGAGGCGGTTTCTGCCGAGCTCGAGAGGTCGTTCAAGCGGCAAGGCATCAAGGTCCTGACCGGGACGAAGGTGTCCTCCGCCAGACCGGGGAACGCAGACGTAGAGATCGATGCGCAGACGTCGGACGGTACGACGATGAGGCTTTCGGCTGAGTACCTCCTCGTCGCTACCGGCCGCGGACCGGTCACGGCTGGCCTCGGGGCAGAGGAGGCAGGGCTCCGGCTCGAGCGAGGTTACGTGCACGTCAACTCGCGTTTCGAGACCGGCGTACCCGGTGTGTCCGCCATCGGCGACGTCATCACGTTCGACAAGCCCGGTCATCCTCAGCTCGCACACTTGTCTTCGGCCGAAGGCGTCGCGCTCGCCGAACGGATTGCGGGCCAGGACTTCCGGCCTCTCAACTACGACCAGGTGCCAGGGTGCACCTACTGCGATCCGGAGATAGGCAGCGTCGGCCTCACCGAGCGGGAGGCTCGCGAGCGGGGATACGACGTGCGCATCGGGACGTTCAAGTTCGGCGTTCTGGCCCGAGCCAGGATCGCCAACGAGATCGAAGGCTTCGTCAAGATCGTCGCTGACCGCAAGTACGACGAGATCCTCGGCGTCCACATGATTGGCCCGCGCGCGACCGAGCTCGTCGCCGAGGCGACACTCGCCCTGCGCCTCGAATGCACGGTCGAGGAGCTGATCCGCACGATCCACGCGCACCCGACAATGTCGGAGGCGGTGGGTGAGGCCGCGCACGCCGTCCACGGCGCGGCGATCCACGCGTAGGGGGCTGTCAGCTTTCAGCTTTCAGCTATCAGCTGTTAGTTGGAGCGGGCGTCGAGATTCGAAGGCTGCTGCACGCTGAGAGCTGAAAGCTGAGAGCTAACACATGCCGACCAACGTTGTGATGCCCCAGATGGGGGAGTCGATCGCCGAAGGCACGATTGTCCGCTGGATCAAAAAGGTCGGAGACGAAGTGGACCGTGACGAGCCTCTCTTCGAGATCTCCACCGACAAAGTCGACGCGGAAATCCCCTCGCCGGTGGCGGGACGCCTGGCGGAGATCAAAGTCAAGGAAGGCGAGACGGTTCCCGTCAACAGCGTGGTTGCCGTCATCGGCTCAGCGGGCGAGACCGTCGCCCAGGCCCCCGCCCCGATCGCGGCGGCGCCGGTCGGCGAAGTCAGCCCCGCCGCTCCGCCGCCCGCGCCTCCTGCCTCGGAAGACGAGGATGCCGAGGGTGCAGACGACGCTACCCGCCAGAAGTCGTCGCCGCTCGTGAGGCGGATCGCGCGCGAGCACAACGTCGACATCACGAAGATCCAGGGCACCGGCATCAACGGTCGGGTGACGAAGCAGGACATTCTCACTTTCATCGAATCGGGAGCGTCCGCGGCTGCCGCCCCGGCGCCAGGGCCGGCGCCAGGGCCCGCGCCCGCGCCACTCGCCGCCCCGGCGCCGGGGCTCGCGCCCGCCCAAACCGCCGCGGCGTCGCCGGAGCCCTCGCCCGCGCCAACCGCCGAACCAGCTGCCGCGGCGGCGCCCGGTCCTGTCTATAAGCCAGGCGAGAGCGTTCAGGTCGTGCCAATGAGCGTGATGCGCCGGAAGATCGCCGAGCACATGGTGCTGAGCGCGCACACCTCACCGCACGTCTACTCGGTTTACGAGGTTAACTTCGGCCGGATCGGCACCCTCAGGGAGAAGAAGAAGGCCGAGTTCGAAGCCGCCGGCGCGAAGCTGACCGTCACCGCGTTCATCGCCAAGGTCATCGTCGACGCCCTGCGCCAGTTCCCCATGGTCAACGCGTCGATCGATGGCCACAACATCGTCTACAAGAAGGACATCAACCTCGGGATTGCCGTAGCGCTCGACAACGGCCTCATCGTGCCGGTGATTCGCAACGCCGACGAGCGGAACCTCCTCGGCCTGGCCCGGGCGATCACTGATGTTGCGGCGCGGGCCCGGTCCAAGAAGCTCAATCCCGAGGAAGTGCAGGGCGGCACGTTCACGATCACGAATCCGGGAGTCTTCGGCGCCCTCTACGGCCTGCCGCTCATCAACCAGCCGCAAGTGGCGATTCTCGGCGTGGGCGCGATCGAAAAGCGCGCCGTCGTCATTGACGACGCCATCGCCATTCGCCCGATGTGTCACTTGACGCTCGGGTACGACCACCGCCTGATCGACGGCGCCGACGGCGGCCGATTCCTGGCGTTCGTCAAGGAGCGGCTCGAGGGCTTCGACGAGGCGTGGCTCTAACCGGCGTCGTACGCCGGTGAGGGAACCCGAGCGCAGGCGAGTGCCGATAGTGTCTGAGCGCGTGATCGAAGTCCGGCGACTCGGGACAGTCAAGTACGCCGACGCCTTGGAGTTGCAGAAGCAGCTCGTCGAAGAGCGTAAGGCGGACAGGATTCCCGATCAGCTCCTCCTGCTCGAGCATCCGGCCGTCATTACGCTCGGCGTGCGATCGCGCGACGATCGATCGCACGTGCTGGCCACTCCCGAAGCGCTCGAACGGAACGGCATCGAGCTCTTCGAAACGGGCCGCGGCGGGGACGTGACGTTCCACGGTCCCGGCCAGCTCATTGGATATCCCATCCTCGATCTCAAGCCGGATCGCCTGGACGTACATCGCTACGTTCGCGACCTCGAAGAGGTCATGATTCGGATGGCGGGAGCCTTCGGCGTCTCGGCCGCCCGTCAGACCGGGTTCACGGGGGCCTGGGTCAATGCCGCCGCGCCGGGCGGCGACGCCGCCTGGGAAAAGCTGGCGGCAATCGGCGTCCGGATCGCCCGCTGGATTACCAGCCACGGGTTTGCCTTCAACGTCTCGACCGACCTCGATCAATTCGGCCTGATTGTTCCTTGCGGCATCTCGGACAGAGGCGTGACCTCGCTCGGCAAAGTCCTGCGACGGGACGTCCCTATGGCCGAGGTGGAAGACGCAGCCATCGCTGCCCTGGCTGCCGTTTTCGACCGCCGCGCCGTGGAAATCGGACCTTTTTAGTCCCACCACCCGTCACCTGCACTCGAGAATCATAGACAAGTCCAATACGGACAAGGCCTTAACGACACAGACCTCTCTGGAATAAGGTTCCTGCTTGAGGTGTTCAGTCCGTTACGGAGGCCCACAGTAATGCGTCAACAAAATGCGGACAGCCAGCTCATCGGCCGCATGCAGGCGGGGGACGGGACAGCAGTCACCGATCTCGCCTCGACGTTCGGGCCGAGAATCCATCAACTGGCTCTCCGTTACGTGAAGAACTGGGAAGACGCCGAAGAGGTGACCCAGGACGTTCTCATGAAGGTGTACCGGAAAATCGACGCGTTCCGCGGCGACGCCGCGCTCTCGTCCTGGATCTACCGGATCACGTTCAATACGGCGATGTCACGGCTTCGCAGCACGCGCGTGAGCCGTATGACCGAAATACAGAAGCCCGAGCTCGCCTCGCAGGAACCCGAGCGGACGCCGGCGGAACCTGCGGACTGGTCGTCGCTCGCGGACGATCACGTGCTGCGTGCCCAGATGCGGGACCGCCTCATCGAGTCGCTGACCCTTCTCCCGGCCGTCTACCGCGTGCCGGTCATCCTGCGCGATATCCAGGGGCTGTCGACCGAGGAAGCGAGCGCGGTTCTCAAGGTGAAGCCCCAGACGCTGAAGTCTCGTCTCCATCGTGGCCGGCTGATGCTGCGCGAACACCTCGCGGACTTTGCGGACGGGGTGATGTTGCACGCCCGTGAGGCTGAAGACGCCGGGAGTCTGAAGTGGGAGATGTAGGCAGAAAGTCTGAAGTCTGACGTTGGAAGTCTGAAGTGAGGAAGTGCGAAGGCACGGTTGCCACTTCGCACGTTTCTTCGAACTTCAACTTCGAACTTCAGACTTCGCGCTTCCTCACTTCAGGCTTCAAACGTCAGACTTCAAACTTTCGCAAGCGCGTTCTCGACAGCGATCCTCTCTTGGGGTGTAAGCGCGGGCTCGAGCACGCGCTCGACTCCGCGCGGACCGAGCTCGACCGGCATGGATCCCACCGCGGCTCGCAACGGGCCAGCCTCCGTCGTCACAAAGCATGAAAAGCGTCGACGCGATCCGAGCGCGATCGCTTCGACGACGCGCGCGGCGGCTGCGGCCAGCGCGAACGGACCCGGTGGCCAGAGCCCTGGAAGCCGGGCCGTGAGGCCGGCGATGCCATGCGGTGGCATCTGCGACGAGAGCGGCTGCCCATAAGCTGTTGCTTCCTCCCACGCGACGACTGCTGCCTTCGGCGGCACGCCCACGACTCGCAGACAGACTTCGACGCCTGAACCGTCGATGGTGAGGCCGGCGATTGCGCGCAGCGCGGACTCGAGTGCGAACGGAGCTGAGCCGAGCACCAGCCCGCGCGACAGGTGGAGCTCGGTCACGGCTTTCGCGATGAGGTCCCGCTGGAGCGCTCCTGCGCACAGGATGGGCGCGTCAGTTCCCCGCCCGAATGAGTTGGCGCAGAAGGCCCAGCCCCGCTTCCCCCGCGTGCTCTACGCTTCCCGCGGCGGTATCGGCGATCACGACGACGTCAGCGCCCACGGCGGCCTCGATGGACTCGCCTGCGGTCAGTTTCGTGCTGAAGTTGTCGATCGGTGACGACTGCTGGATGTCGAGGGCCTTGCCGCGCGCCACCTGACCGGTGGGGTCGATCAATCGGACTTCCGTCACGCGGTCGCGCACAGCCAGTGCGTGCGCCACGGCACCGCCAAGCGCCCCGCCGCCGACAATCGCGATGAAACCCATCTGACTCGACTATTCTAATGGCATGAGTACGCCTTCCCCAACCGCGACGCTGCCACGGCTGTCGTCAATCGTGGCCATTGTCACGGGTGGTTCTCGCGGGATTGGACTGGCGATTGCCACAGCGCTCGTCGAGCGCGGCGCTCGCGTGGTGATTACGGGGCGCGATCAGAAGCACCTCGACGAAGCCGCCGCGCAGTTCTCGACAGACACCGTGCGCGCCGTTCGCGCCGATGTGGGGAAAGCAGACGAGGCTGGGCGCGCAATCGACGTCGCGGTCGAGCACTTCGGCGGGCTCGACGTGCTCGTGAACAACGCCGGCGTCGGCCACTTCGCGCCGGTCGCCGACATGTCCGCCGCCGACTGGCGGAAAGTGATCGACACTAACCTCACCGGCGTTTTCTACTGCTGTGCCGCCGCGATTCCTCACCTGAAGCGACGCGGCAGCGGATGGGTCATCAACATCAGCAGCCTGGCCGGGAAGAACCCGTTCGTAGGTGGCGCGGCGTACTGCGCGTCGAAGGCCGGCCTTAACGCCTTCAGCGAGGCGCTCATGCAGGAAGTCCGGCACGACAACATCAGGGTGAGTTACATCTGCCCAGGGTCGGTCGCTACAGGCTTCAGTGGACGTGCGGGAAGCGACGGGGCGGACTGGAAGATTGCCCCTGAGGATGTCGCGAGTCTCGTCATCGACCTCGTCACGTTCCCGTCGCGCAGTCTTCCGAGCTGCATCGAGATCCGGCCGTCGCGCCCTTCGACGGGGCTCAGGGCGGGCCCGAA
Organism: uncultured Acidobacteriota bacterium; assembly: GCA_963839705.1. GTDB lineage: Bacteria > Acidobacteriota > Vicinamibacteria > Vicinamibacterales > 2-12-FULL-66-21 > DATBJJ01. The sequence continues at coordinate 226,152 of CAWIWL010000012.1, read as the reverse complement.
GTAGTAGATGCCCGAGATGCAGCCAATCGCCCACTACAACCTCCTCGAGCGCCTTGGCACGGGTGCGCTCGGGGACGTGTATCGGGCCCGCGACCTCAAGTACGGTCGCACGGTCGCGCTGATGATGCCGCCGGCCGAGCTCATCGCCGGCGCCGGCCGTCGCGAAAAATTTCTCGAGCAGGCGCACGCGGCCCAGACTCTCAACCACCCGAACATCGCGACGCTCTTCGACGTCGTCGAGCAGGAAGGCCACTGCTACCTCGCATACGAGTTTGCCGCCGGATCCTCGCTGCGCGACGAGATGGCAGGCCGGCCGGTCAACCTGCGCCGTGCGATCGAGCTCGCGGCACAGATCAGCGACGCTCTCGCTGAGGGACACTCGCGAGGACTCGTCCACGGCGATCTGCGTCCCGACAACATCGTCATCACACCGAAGGGGAGCCCGAAGATTCTCAACTTCGGGCTGACGGGATGGACGACGAGCGGACAGGCGCGAGCCGCGGCGGCATCGGCCGACGGGCTAGGCGCCGATCCGCACGGCGTGGCCGGTTACCTCTCGCCCGAGCAGGCGCTCGGCGGAACGATCGACGAGCGGAGCGACGTGTTCTCGTTCGGCGTGCTCCTCCACGAGATGCTCACGGGCCGCAATCCGTTCTCCGGCCCCAATCCGGCGGCGACCGTCATCAACGTCATCAGGCTCACCCCTCCGCCGCCCTCGTCGTCAACGGCGTCCGTCCCCGCGGAGCTCGATGCCCTGGTCACCCGCGCGCTCGCCAAGCCCGTCGAGGCTCGGCCGGCAGGCGCGCTAGCGCTGTCGTCCGACCTGCGCCGGATTGCCGCCGGCCTCGATGCCCGTGAACGCGACTTCGAGCTGCCGCGACGTCAGCCGGCCGCGGGCGAGAAGGGCTGGCTTGGCTGGCTTGTAGGGGCGGGGATCGTGGTTGCGCTGATAGCGGCGTGGTGGTATTTCAGGGGGACGTAGGGCAGGGACGTCAGTCCGGCTAAAGCCGGACACTACGACTCTTCCGAGTTGTGCACCCGAGTCACGTCGTAGTGTCCGGCTTTAGCCGGGCTTTAGCCAGGCTTTAGCCGGACCTTCTCTTGCCGAGTCGCACACCCGAGTCAAATCGTAGTGTCCGGCTTCAGCCGGACGTTTCAGACGATGGTACTGAGCGTGCCCTGATCGATATTGCCTCCGGAGAGCACGATCGCCACCCGCTTGCCCCGCACGTCGAGTTTGCCTGCCATCACGGCCGCCACGCCCACCGCGCCAGCGCCTTCCGCGACCAGCTGTTCGTTTGCGACGACACCGGCGATCGCGTCACGGAGCTCCGCTTCGCTGACGACGGCGATCCGAAAGACTTCACGCCGGACGATGTCGAACGTAACGGCGTCCGGGTCGAGGTTGCCGGCCAGGCCGTCGGCGAGCGTCGGGCGGACGTCGATCTCGACGATTCGTCCGGCCGCGATCCCTTGCGTGAAGGGGCACGAGGCTTCGACCTCGACGCCAGCCACGCGTGTAGTCGCCGATGTGCCGCGGACCGCGAGCGCGATCCCAGAAATCAGTCCACCGCCGCCGATTGGCACGACGATCAGGTCGACGTCCGGCCACTCGTCGAGGATCTCGAGGCCGATCGTTCCTGCACCGGCGATCACGTCCGGGTGATTGTACGGAGAGATGAATGGCGCTCCCTCGCGAGCGGCATGCTCCTTGGCGCGGCGCTCGGCTTCGTCGTAGTCGAGACACGGCACGAGGACCGCGCCGCTTGCGATGATGGCTTCGAGCTTCGTCCGCGGCGCATGCTGGGGCGCGTACACCGTCAGCTGCATACCGCCGGCGCGAACTGCCCAGGCCAGCGCCCGGCCGTGATTTCCCGCCGACGCGGTGACGAGCGGTGGAGCAGTTCCGCCACCGTGCTCTTCGGCCATCCGCAGCACCGTGTTGAACGCCCCGCGGACCTTGTAGGAGGCCGTCGGCTGAAGCGTCTCGAGTTTCAGCCGGACGTCCGCCTGCGCACTGGCGCTCAGCCAGGACGAGGAGCGAAGTGGCGTTCGAAGGACACGGCCCTCGATTCGCCGCGCGGCGGCACGGATGTCGTCGAGCGTCAGGGCCTGGTCGTCCCGTCAGAGAGGAGGATCTCAGCGAGATCGGTGGCGAATGTCGATCGCGCCAGCACTTCGTCGGTGCCCGCCGCTCGAGCCGCCTGGATGCGCGCCGTATCCACGTGTGATACGAACCCCAGCGTACGGATCGAGCCGAGCTCGGGGTCCTGCTTCATCCGTGCGATGGTCTCGATCGGCTCCATCTTCACGCTGTTGAGGTCGAAGATTGCCAGCGACGGCTTGAGCGTGCGCGCCTGCTCAAGTATTTCGTCCGGCGTCCGCGGAAACGACAACTCGACCCCCGCATTCTTGCCGGTCGTGCGGATCTTCGAACGGAACAGGAAGTCGTCCACGGCCACGAGGATCATGAAGTGAGGATACTACGAGCGGTTGGGGGTAGCGAGGGCGCGGAGTTGACGGAGTTTCGTTCACCACAGAGTCAGCGGAGTTAGCGGAGGACGGGAACTCTGAGCACCGCTTCCAACAAAAAAGGGACGGTCGGGCCCCTCCCACCACCCGACCGCCGGCCAAAGGCCGGCGACCCGACCTCGTGGCAATTCAGTAGAGGACTCGCTCCGGCCGCTAGCCTTGTGTAGAGAACCCGCGCTCGGCCCGGTTGACTCCGCTGACTCTGCTAACTTTGTGGTGAGTAATCTCCGTTGTCTCCGTCCTCTCCGTGCGTGCCGGCAATGGCTCCCGCTGATAGAGCGTCCGCGTGTTCGAGACGGCCGAGACGACGAACGTGGCGAGGAGTGCGACGATGGCGATGACCCCGCCGACGTCAAAGAGTAGAAAACGGCTGCCGAAGAGCGCGACGTCCGGGGAGCGCAGCAGCTGAAGCGCGCCGGCGGCAAGCAGTATCCGCATCTCCGTCGGTCCCATTTTCCAGTACGAGATGCGGAACGTTCCTACGGTGTGCGTGGCGAGCGCGATCTCGACGGTCAGGAGGTAGTAGGCGATGAGGAACCCGGCGCCGATTATCGGCGACATGAATCCTCCCGCGACCAGCCCCGAGAAGAGGAGCAGAATCCCGATCACGTCGAGGACGTGGTCCACATAGAAACCGTAACGCGGGCGCTCCTGATGTCGAACCCGCGCCAGCGTGCCGTCCAGGCTGTCGCCGAACCAGTTGATGGCCAGAAACGCGACGGCCGCCAGGAACGCCAGCGGATGGCCGGGCGCCAGCCAGAAGGCGATTCCCGCGCCAAGCATCGCGAACGCCCCGAGCCCTGTCAGGTGGTCCGATCCAACCCAGCCGGGCAGCCGCTCCGCCATCCAAATTAGCGCCTGTTTTTCGATGCCAGCGAGCAGGCTGGCCTGAATCCGCGTTTCACGTGGTTTCTGCATGTTCGTCCCCATGCCTCTCAATGCGAAAATGAGAGGTTTAGGGGCTCACATGGTTCTCGAGACACGGGCGGTTCCGCCGTTCATGAAGAACGGGTTTGTCATTGGCTGCGAAGAAACACGGGAAGGCGTGGTCATCGACCCCGGAGACGACGTCGATCTGCTCCTCGAAGCGGTCGACCAGCACGGCCTCGCGATTCGCTACGTCCTCCTGACCCACGCCCACCTCGATCACATCACCGGCGTCCGGCGGGCGAAGGAGGTGCTGGGCGCACCCGTCGTGCTGCACCGCGATGACAACTTTCTCTACGACGCCGTCGTCCAGCAGGGGCAGATGTTCGGGCTCGAGATCGAGGCCCAGCCGCCGGTCGACCGCTTCTACGATGGTCCCGGTCCCTGGACCTTCGGGCGTTACGCCGCGTGGGTGCATCACACCCCCGGCCACTGTCCCGGCGGCGTCTGCCTTGCAGTCGGCCGCGACGACACAGCCGCGCGCACTCTCTTTGTCGGGGACACGTTGTTCGCGGGAGGGATCGGGCGGACCGACCTGCCTGGCGGCAGCCTGCCGACGCTGCTCCGGTCGATCCGGGAGGTCCTCTTCACTTTTCCTGACGAGACCGTCGTGTATTCGGGACACGGCGAGGCGACGACGATCGGGAGGGAGCGTCGGACGAATCCGTTTCTGATTCCGTGAACTCACGCGAAAGACTGCAAATTACGTTTTTGGCCTGTGTTTTTGTGCCTCAAGGCGACGAGACCGTGAGACACGGAATTAGGGCCAGGGGTTACGAATGTGCACATTTCGCGAGGCCTTCCAGCCCCTTGACAGGCAGCGAAAGGCAGCTCGGTCCGAACGCGGCCAAGGCGAGTCGTATCAATGACTTGCCGCCTTCGATAAGCCGTGTCTCAGTCGCCGCGGTACACCTCTTGCGACTCGCCCCGGCGTGACGCGGCACGTGGCCCCGCACTACGTGGCAAGACGGCCGCGGCTACCCAACGCAAGATTACGGACCCGCCGGGGCGATCGACAGCGTGCTCCGCGGCGCTGATTCGACGAGAACGGCGAGATGTCAGGGCACAGGTGAGCGGACCATGCACAAAAGACTTCGCAACCAACGCGGCGCCGCACTGATTGAAACGGCCATCACGATTCCACTCGTGCTGCTCGTCTCGGTCGCTATTTTCGAGTTCGGCCGCGCGTACCAGACCTGGCAGGTGCTGACCAACGCCGCGCGCGAAGGCGCGCGCGTTGCCGTGCTCGAGGCGTACACGGACGATCAGGTGAGAACCATCGTCCGCAACTACATGATCGGGGGCAGCCTGCCCAACGCCTCTACAGCCGGGATCACGATCGTTCGCAACGAAGCGTTCATGACCAACACGGCGTCACGCATTACCGTGAACTACCCGTTTTCGTTCATGGTCCTGAACCCGGTCGCCCAGATGGTCCGGGGCGGTACGACCTTGGGCGCTCCGCTCACGATGCAGTCGTCGGCGATGATGCGGAATGAATAGCGGGTGGACCATGCGCGTTTCCGACGGTGGCGTCCGCGCCATCGCGGGAGCGGAGCTGGCGTAGGGCACAAGACAGCGATACGGGTGACATGGAAGAGCGGAGAGCCGCGGCGTCAAATGGACCGGAGAGGACCATGAAGAGAATCGAACAGCTCCGACGCGACGAGTCGGGTATGAGCTTCGTGTTCGTCGGCTTCAGCATGATGGCGTTCATCGCCGCGAGCATGCTGGCCATTGACGTCGGCATGATAATGACGGCGCGCAACCAGGCACAGAACGCGGCTGACGCGGGTGCGCTCGCCGGCGCAACGGCGCTGGTGTTCGACAGCTGGACCGATCGCAGCCCGACTGGTCCCGCCGTGACGAACGCCGTCAACGCGTCGCTGCAAAACTCCGTCATGGGCGCCAACGTCTCTGTCACGCCCGCGGACGTCACGTTTCCGCTCGACCCTACCGGCGAAGCGAATCGGGTGATGGTGACAGTCTATCGCGACGCGAACCACGGCAATCCCATGCCGACGATGATCGCGCGGTACTTCGGCATCGCGACGGCGGATATCTCCGCCACCGCCACCGCCGAGGCCTCCGACGCCAACGCGATGACGTGCGTCAAGCCGTTCACGATTCCGGACAAGTGGCGCGAGGTGCAGACCCCGCCGTGGAGCGGCGACGATACGTACGACGCGTTCGACAACAGGAACCCCCCCCAACCGCTCGCAAATCCGGATGTCTACATTCCGGCCGATCAGCCTGGGTACACTGGCTACAACCAGGAGAGCGAACGCGGTAACCGCCTCGAACTCCACGCGGGAACCGGCAACCAAATTACCTCCAGCTTCTACTTCTCTCTGGCGATGGGCAAGCCACCCCTCACGGGCGGCGCCGAGTACCGACTGGAACATTGCCAACTGCAACACGACCATCTATTACTGGGGTGACCCGCTCTTGTCGGAGCCGGGCGGCAAGGTCGGGCCGACGATCTCTGGCGCCGAGCTCCTCATTGCGAGGGATCCCAACGCTCACTGGAACACGGCGACGAACAGAATGGAGGGCAGCGCGTTCGGCCACAGCCCGCGCGTGTTTCCCATCCCGCTCTACGACCCGCCCTGGTACGACCAGGGCAAGCGCGAGGGCCGAACGGCAGATTTGAGGACGGCCAACTGGATTGGCTTCTTCCTCGAAGAAATCCAGGGTAGCAGTCTCTGGGGCCGCATCATCCCGATTGCCGGAATTCGTGACAGGAATGGGCCTCCGGCGCCGGAAGGTCTGAATCCGAAGGCCATTCGGCTCGTGCAGTAGCTGACGACCGGGATACGACGAACTTGACTTTACCCACGCCGAGTCGGTCACCGTTCTTGAGCAGCGCCCGCTCCACGCGGGCGCTGCTCAGAAACGTCCGTTAGTCCGTTCGCAGCCGTCTGCCGAACGGCCCGCTCCGGTCCCGCCTGACAATTCCACGGCAAATCTTCACGTGTTCATCCGCCTTCGCCAAGGCTCCGGCAAACCGCCGTAGCTTTAGCGGAGGCTGGTCGTGATGATGGCCGTAGGTCCCCAAGCAGCCGCGCTCTCGCGTTATTAGCCGCCGAAATAGCCGCTTCGCGTCTTGACGACGGCCGTTGGATGCTTGACTCGAACCTCCAGCCGGCGCCATTCGTAGACGCCTGCCGCCTCGATGGCGAGGACGTATCGCTGGCGCAGCTCGTCAAGGACGTGTGCGGCGACTACCACGGTCTCGGCGAGGTTACTGGCAAAGGCCACGTGACCTCCCGTCCATTCCGCGAGGTCACGCAAGTCGGCGCCGTCTGATGGTACCGACCGCTTTGCGCCTTCCATCATCAACGCCTGATCGAGAGCTGGGACGGTTGCCACGACATAGACCGGCACGTCAATCGAGCTCGCCAATCCGGATACCTCCGGCGCGGTCAGCGTGCTGCTCGTGTCAATCCCGTCCGTAAGGAGGACGATTGCTTTGTGGGTCGCTGAGCGATCGGCCAGTCGTCGTGCTGTGGCAGCCGTGGCATCGTAAAGGGAGGTCGTGCCGAACGGCTGGAACTGGTCAAGTGCGCCTTTGAGACGCGAGAGATTGGTCGTAAACGGCTGTCGTTCATGCAGCGTCGAATCGAACGTGAACAACGCCGCCTCGTCCTGCCCGTCTCGCAATTGTGAGAGGAGTGTGTCGAACGCCTGGCGCGCCATATCCATTTTCGCGGCTACGCTCATGCTTCCGCTCATGTCGACGAGGATCGCCAGGCTGATAGGAGACTGTCGATCGGAGCGAAGCGAAAGGATCGGCTTGAGCTGCCCGTTGTCGCGGATCTCGAAATCAGCGGTCGTCAGGCTTGACATCGGCCGGCCGCGCCGGTCGCGAACCGAGGCCTGGATACTCACGACGTCCACCGAGCTGCGGAACGTCTGCACCGCCGGGCCCGGCGGTGTCTGCGCCCAGGCGGGCGTTACGCCGGCTGCAGTCAAGAGAGTCAGGGTAACCAGGAGTTGAGAGGAGGCTGTCTTCATGGCCCGTTTTCCCGTCTGTGGCGATCTGGCGTCGCCGCTCCTCGAATCGAGAGCATCCGCCTGCACCGGCACAGGAGCCGCGGCCGCGTTGTGGGGAGAACTCCATGGTAGCACAGCTTTTAGTGGAGATGAGTGATGACTGATAACTCACGGGCCGACGGCCATCCTCACGATGGGCACGGTTCATCCGCCTTCGCCAAGGCTCCGGCGGACCGCCGTAACTTTAGCGGAGGCTGGTCGTGAAGATGAAGGTCGGCCCGTGTCTCGTGGAGCAGCAGCGCTCTAGTCTCATCCGGGGGACTTGTCCCCCGGACCCCCTTACACGCTCGCTCGCGGGGACTCCGACGCCCCGCTCCGCTCGCGTGGCTCACTCGCTTCCGCTCGTTCGCGCTGTTTATGAGACAGCTTGTAGCGCTACGACCGCGACACGACGAACTCGACCTTCCCCACGCCGAGCCGGTCGCCGGTCTTGAGCAGGGCCCGTTCCACGCGGGCACCGTTCACGAACGTCCCGTTCGTGCTTTCGAGATCCACGACTTCGAGATCGGCGGCGCCCGCGGTCAGCCGGCAGTGGACGCGCGAGACGAGGGCCGCGTCAACTCTGAAGTCCGCGCGCGGCGCCCGCCCGATGGTCTTGATGGCTCCAGGGAGAATGCGAAACGTGAAGGGACTATCGACTTGCTCGTCGGTGTTGATCACCCACATCGTCATACGGTCTCAGCCGAGAAGCTCCTTGATGCGCGCGTGAACCACTGCGCCGTCGCGGGTCAGCAGTGTTTCCCGCGTGATCTCGTCGTCTTGATTGAGGACGAGAGACGGCTGCTTCGCGCCGTCTTTACCCCCGCTCGTTCCAAGGAGGTGCATGAGGAACGTAATAATGTTCTTCGAATACATCTGACTGGCGTGGTACGGCACCATCGCCGGCGGGTTCGACGGGCCGATGATGGTGACGCCCTTGTGCAGCACCACCTCGTCGGGCCGCGTCAGCTCGCAGTTGCCGCCGCGCTCGGCAGCCAGGTCGACGACCACGGATCCCGGCTGCATCGCTTCGACCATTTCGGTGGTGATGAGGATCGGGGCCCGCTTTCCGGGGATGAGCGCGGTCGTGATGACGACGTCGCTCCCGGCGACGACCTTGAGCATCATTTCGCGCTGGCGCCGGTAGAACGATTCGTCCTGGGCCTTGGCGTAGCCGCCCTTGTCTTCCGAGTCCGCGGACTCGAGCGGCAGCTCGAGGAATCTGGCCCCCAGACTCTGCACCTGCTCCTTGACCGCCGGCCGCACGTCGTAGGCCTCGACCTTGGCGCCGAGTCGGCGCGCCGCCGAGATCGCCTGCAACCCCGCGACGCCGGCACCGACGATGAACACCCGCGCTGGCGAGACCGTCCCGGCGGCGGTCATCAGCATCGGGAACATGCGCGGCAACTGGTTCGCCGCGAGCAGGACTCCCTTGTAGCCGGCGACTGTCGCCATCGACGAGAGCGCGTCCATGCTCTGAGCCCGCGTGATTCGCGGCATCAGTTCCATCGAGAGCATCGACACACCGGTGGCGGCGACTTCTCGAATCGCTTGCGGCGATCCAAGCGGATCCGCGAATCCGATGACGGTCTGACCCGGGTGCAGTCCGTTGGCAGGCGGCGTCGCCCGGACCTGGAGCAGGATATCCGCCGCGAGCGCATCGGCTCGCGACACGACCGTGGCGCCCTGAGCGGTGTAGGCGGCGTCGGTGAATCCGGCGGCCAGCCCAGCACCTTGTTCGACGGCTACCTGAAGACCGGCCTTCGTGAGCGTGGCCACGCCGGCAGGAATAACTGCGACGCGCGTCTCGCCCGAACTGCTTTCCTTGGGGATGCCGACTTTCATCTCCGGCAGAGTCTAATCGATTCCGCTCACGGCTGCGACTTCTTCAGCCAGGCGGCGATGGTCGACGCAATCTCCGGGCTGATGGCCCTCTCTTTCAACGCCGGATACTCCTGCACCTCTCCCGTCGTGGCGGGCACGAGGAGGTGGTTGAGGCCGGAGAAATGCACGACCTCCATCGGGCCCGCGTCCTTCTTGCGCGCCCGCGCGAGCTCCCCGAGCTTGTCGGCGTGGTGCGTCGGGACCTGCGCGTCGAGGTCGCCCTGGACGACCAGAATCGGCTGCTTCAGCTTCGGCATCAGCGCCGCCGGGTCGGAGAGCAGGAAGCTTCTGAACCACGGTATATCGGCCTGCTTCCGCACGTCTTCCGGCAGCGCGTCCCACCCGGTTCCGCTGATGACGGCCGCTTGAATCTGCTTTTGCAGGGCCACCTTCTGAGCCCTTTCGGCTTCCGGGACCTTCAGCCGATCGAGCTCGCGCCGCTGCTGTTCGAGGAGGAGGTCGGCGCCGCTCGTCCCGCTCGTGGACATCAGCACGAGCGACCCGATCTTCTTCTCGCGCGCGGCCGCGAGCATTCCGATCATCGCGCCCTCGCTGTGTCCCGCTACGGCAATCCGGCGCGGATCGACGTCGTCGCGCTTGGCCAGCCACTTGACGATGGCGATGAGATCGTCGGCGTAGTCGTGCTGCGTGACCGTTTCACTCCGGCCGCCGCTCTGTCCGACGGCGCGCTTGTCGTAGCGGAGTACGAGAAACCCCTGCGCGGCCAGCCCGCCGGCGAGCTGGCTGAGAATCGGGATCCCGGCGACCGTGCCGTCGCGGTCGACTGGACCGGGACCGGCCACGAGCACGATCACTGGTAGCCGCAGCCGTCCGAGGACGGGGGGCCTGGTCATGGTGCCGGCGAGGCTGAAACCGTTGGCCGGGATGGTGACGTCGGAGTCCGTGGGGTTTCGCGCGGTCAACGTTCGGGCCGACACGCCGGCGAGCTCGCTTCGGACGACGCTCAGGTTGGCACTGGGCAGGTCCACGCGCGCGAGACGCGCCCGACGGTCGACGGAGACCGTCATCGTCAACGTCCCGCCAGCGGTGGTGTTTACGAGAAGCTCGTACTTCTGCATTTGGACGATCCCCGCCGGGGTCGTCACAGATTCGTCGGAGATCCCCTTGACGATCACTTTGACCTCGGCGCCCGCCGCGATGTAGGTCGGGATCTCGGTTCCGAGTGTCGAGTTGGCGAGGCGCGCCGCGAGCGCCTCGTATCCGGCGAAGACGTTGGTCGGCAGGACAACCGTGCGCGCGGAGATCTGATCGGTCTTCGAATTGGTGACACCGTTCTGCGTGATTTCGTTGATCGCGCTCGTCAACGCGAACGAGGTTGCCAGCTGCACCTTCCTCGGGCCGGCTTTGTCCCCGGGCTTGCCCGTCTGCGTGCCTTCGACGTGGAGCTCAATCGGTTGCCAGTCGATGGCATATCTGAGCTCGAGGCGGTTGAGCGTGAACTCGGCGAGCTGGCCCGTTGCCGTGATGATCCACTGCGAGCCCGATCGGGTGAGGTTGACCTGCTCGCGCCCCACGTCCGTGCCGCGGATGAAGATCGTGAACGTCGCTTCGCCCGGAACCGGCTCGACCTGAGCCGAAGCCTGACGGGCCGCAGGTCCGGCCAGTACGAGCGCAAGGGCGGCGGTACAATAGCGCCTGCGGCCGGCGCGCAGCGCGCAGGCGCCGGACACTAAAAAACGCAGGAACGTCATCCAATCAGGATATCAGCACGCCGCTCATGTTTTCACCGGAACAGTATCGTGCGCTCCGCCACGGGGCCGGCCTCGTCAATCGGTCGGATCGCGGCCGCCTGCGGCTTACCGGACGGGACCGTCGGGATTACCTGCAGGGTCTGCTGACCAACGATATCGCGGCGCTGTCGACGGGTTCGGGCTGCTACGCGTGCCTGCTGACCGCGCAGGGCCGGATGATCGCAGACATGTACGTCGTCGAGACGGGCGAGGCGATCCTGATGGACCTCGAAAGGCCCGTGACTGCCCGCGTCGGGGCGCATCTCGAGCAGTTCGTCTTCAGCGAGGACGTCGAGATCGCGGATGTAAGCGGATCAATCGCGCAACTGGGAGTCTTCGGTCCGCGTGCCGCTGACGTCGTCAGCCGCGTGCTGGCCGAGCAGGGCTCCCCTCTGACTGCGCCCGATCTCGATGAGATGGCCATCCTCGCGAATCGGCCCTGGGCGTGGCACGGGGCGGCCGCTACTGTGGTCAGGCGCGACGATCTCGGTGACCTGGGGTTCGACCTCGTGATCGACATCGCGCACGTGAAGGACCTTGTGCAGGCGCTCAAAGATGCCGGTGCCGTGGACGTCAGTCCTGCGGTCGCCGAAATCCGCCGGATCGAGATAGGACGGCCGGTATTCGGAACAGATATGACCGAGGACACGATTCCGCTCGAGGCCGGCATCGAGGACCGCGCGATCAGCCTGACGAAGGGATGTTATGTCGGCCAGGAGATCATCATCCGCGTGCTGCACCGCGGACATGGACGCGTCGCGCGACGGCTCGTCGGGCTGACGCTCGATCCCGAAGCGGCAGTGCCTGCGCTCGGCTCAGCGATTCGCGCCGGCGATCGCGAGATTGGCGCGATCACCAGCGCCGCGCTGTCGCCCGCGCTGGGGCGGCCGATCGCGCTGGGATACGTGCATCGGGATTTCGTTGAACCTGGGACCGCGGTGATTGTCGTCGACGCGGACCGATCGTCGCCTGCCGTCGTCACGCCGTTGCCGTTCGTTTGAGGCGCGGGCCGTGATGAGCTTCGCGCGACTTGCTGCTCGCTGCTCGCAGCTGGCTGTTGCTTAGTCGATCGGCTGAGCAACCGCCAGCCGCCAGTCGCGAGCAGCAAGTCGCGAGCAATTCACCGTGCCATCGCCATCGTGATGTGCCCGTCAGCCGACTCAGGTCTGATCATCATCGGCTAGGGCGAGCATCGCGATCAGTTCCGCATCGGCCGGCGGAAACTCGAGCGATCGCAAGCTCGGCGCGCGCCACCCAGCGCATCTCCTGCCCCAGCATCGGCCGCGGTTCGCCCAGCAACTCACACCGATAGAAATGCAGTTCGACGATGCGTTCGGGATATTCGTGGGCGACGTGATGTATCTCCGAGCCAATTCGAACGCTCGTATCGAGCTCTTCGGCGATCTCTCGCTCGAGACACGCCGCGAGGGGTTCACTGGCATCGCACTTGCCGCCGGGGAACTCCCAGAAGCCCGCGAGGTGCGTGCCGCGGAGGCGCCGAGTCACCAGGTAGCGGCCGTCGCGCTCGATGACGGCTGCGGTCACAACGATCCGAGGCGTGGGAGCTGAACGCATCAGCCGCGCTCTCGCTCGTGGTCGGGATTGAAGGGAAAAGCGGCGCAGCTAGGGCGCATCGGGCAGATCAGGCACTTCGGATTGCGCGCGGTGCAGTGCGTCGCGCCGAAGTCCATCAGCGCCTGGTTGAAATCGAAGACGTGGCGGTGCGGGAGTACCGTGCGCGAAACCTCCCACAAGTGGCGCTTCATCGCGTGGCTCTTGAGCGCGCCGCGGCCGACGAACACTCGAAACAGCACGCGCGCGACGTTGGTGTCGAGGATCGCTGCGCGCCGGCCGAAAGCGAAACTGAGCACGGCCCCGGCCGTGTATTCGCCGATTCCCTTGAAGGAGAGCAGCGTCTCCTCATCCGAGGGCAACTGCCCACCATAGCGCGCCATCGACTCGCGGGCGATGGCGTGGAGGCGCTTCGGTCGAATGTTGTAGCCGAGCGGCCGCCACGTGTTGGAAACGTCGGTCTCTTTCGCCGCGGCCAGCGCTTCGAGCGACGGGTACTTCTGCAGCCACTCCGCGTACTTCGGCAGCACGCGATCGACCTGCGTCTGCTGGAGCATCACCTCGGAGACGAGGATGTGATACGGATCCTTCGTCTGGCGCCACGGCAGGTCGCGCCCGTAGCGGCGATACCACTCGAGCAGGCGCCGGCGGAAGCGCTGTCTGTCTACCGGATGGGGGACCTTTCGGATAGGACGTCGGGCTGTGCGTTTGTCATCCTGAATGCGCCGGGCAGAGGTCATCGAGAAGTCACCATGGACCTATAATTGGTGAGTGAAAATCTACACCAGGACCGGCGACAGTGGCGAAACCGCCCTGCTTGGTGGAAAGCGCGTCTCGAAGGCCGATCCACGCGTCGCCGCGTACGGCGACGTCGACGAGCTCAACGCGTGGCTGGGACTCGCGCGCGCCGGCGCGCTCGCCGGCGAGCTCACGGCGATGATCGAAGAGATTCAGCGCGACCTGTTTGCCATCGGGTCACGCCTGGCGGATCCGGGGAGCAAGGTCGCCAACCGGGTCGAGAAGACGGCGGTTACCGGCGAGGACGTCAAGCGGCTCGAGGATTGGATCGACCAGCTCGAGTCGGAGGTGCCCATGCTGCGGCGATTCATCCTTGCCGGCGGGTCGCCCGGTGGAGCCTCGCTGCATGTCGCACGCACGATTTGCCGCCGGGCCGAACGCAGCGTCGTCGGTCTTGGACCGGAGCAGGTCGAGTCCGAGGTTCTCGTCTATCTGAACCGGCTCTCCGATCTGCTGTTCGTCATGGCCCGCGTCGCCAATCGCCGCGATGGTGCCCCCGAGTTGGAGTGGTGAGCTACGATGCCGAGGTGGCGCGCGCCTACGCGCACTGCGAACAGCTGGCGCGCGAGCACTACGAGAACTTCCCGGTGGCGTCGCGTCTCCTGCCCGCCGCGATGCGGCCGCACATCGCCGCGATCTACGCCTTCGCGCGGACGGCCGACGACTACGCTGATGAACCGGGGATTGCGTCGGACGAGCGCCTGCGCCTGCTCGACGCCTGGGGTGAGCAGCTGGCCGCGGCGGGGTCAGGCCGTGAACCGTGCGCCGGCGTTCACGATTCACGGCCTGACCCCGTCTTTGTTGCGCTCGGGCAGACTATCCGTGACCGTCAACTGCCCATATGTCTTTTCGAGGATCTCCTGAGCGCGTTCAAGCAGGACGTGACGACCACGCGCTACGATTCGTGGGCCAGCGTACTCGACTACTGCCGCCGATCGGCCAATCCGGTGGGCCGGCTGGTGCTGCGGGTTGCCGGCTATGACGATGCACGCCTGGACGCGCAGTCGGATGCGGTCTGCACGGCGCTTCAGCTGGCAAATTTCTGGCAGGATCTCGGGCGCGACTGGGCGATCGGCCGGCTGTATGTTCCAGGTGACGATCGGATCACCGCGGGCGCGCGCGAGGCAGATCTCGCTGCCGGGACGCTGACGCCCGAGTGGCGCAACGTGATGCGAGTCATGGTGCGACGCACGCGTGAGCTCTTTGCCGCCGGGCGCGGCGTTTGCGACGGCGTTGGCGGGCGGCTCCGGTGGGAGCTGCGCCTCACCTGGCTCGGAGGCTCGCGGATTCTCGACAAGCTCGAGCGTGCCGACTTCGATGTCTTTAACCGCCGGCCATCGATTGGAAGAGGCGACATCCCCGGTTTGATTCGTGACGCCGTGATCTGGCGCTGATCGGTCAGTCGACCATTGTCCCGCGACACCAGCTTCTACTATTCGTTTCTCGTGCTGCCGCCAGCCAAGCGCCACGCGATCATCGCCGTGTGGGACTTCTGCCGCGCCGTCGATGATGCCGTAGATGAAGTAGAAGTGGAAGTCGACGTCGACTCCGGCGGCGTCACTGGCAAGGATGCGGGGCAGGAGGGCGATGGCCCGGCCGACGAGATCGCCCGCTGGCGCCGAGAGCTGGCCGCCTGCTTCGAGGGCGGGTCGCCGCAGACGCGGCAGGGCCGGGCGCTGGCGCCTCTGGTGGCCAGCTTCGGCCTGACGCGCGCGCCGTTCGAGTCGCTCATCGAAGGCGTCGAGATGGATCTCGGGTCGCGCCGGTACGAGACGTTCGACGACCTCTACGAGTACTGCATCCGCGTGGCGTCGGCGGTGGGCCTCATCTGCCTCGACATCTTCGGTGCTCGCGAGCCTGCGTCCAGGCAGTATGCGATCGATCTCGGCGTGGCCCTGCAGCTCACGAACATCCTGCGCGACGTCCGCGGCGACCTCGAGCAGGGCCGAGTCTACATTCCTCAGGAAGACCTTCGCGCCCACGGATGCACCGAGGACGATTTGCGGGAGGAGTCCGCGAGGGCCGGAGGCGGCGTGAAGTCGACTGCCGTGAAAGCGCTGCTTCGGCACCAGGCGCTGCGTGCCAGGGACTACTATGCCCGCGCCGCCCGCGCCCTTCCGCGGCGGGATGCGCGCAGGCTGGTGGCTGCCGAAATCATGGCGGCCATCTATCGCGGCGTGCTCCGGGGCATCGAGCAGCGGGACTACGACGTCTTCTCGGAAGTCGTTCGTATCCCGCGGCCGAGGCGCGCGGCGATTGCCGCCTCGACGTGGATGCGGATCCTGATTGCACCTGGCATGGCGCGCCCGCGCGCCACCTTTCCCCGATGACGCCCGATGTCGTCGTCGTAGGCGCCGGCTTCGCTGGCCTGTCGGCTGCCGCGGCGATGGCCGACGCAGGCCGCCGTGTGCTGGTGCTCGAAGCGCGGCCTCAGCTGGGCGGTCGGGCGACTGCGTTTCCCGATCGGGTCACTGGCGAGCTCGTGGACAACGGGCAGCACGTCCTCTTTGGCTGTTACGCGCAGACCTTCGTGTTTCTTCGACGCGTCGGCGCGGAGGCCAACGTGCGCCGGCAGGCCGCGCTGAGCGTGCCGTACCTGGATCAATACGGGAACCGGTCCGTGCTCGAGTGTCCGGCGCTGCCTCCGCCGCTGCACCTGCTCGGTGCGGTGCTCAAGTGGAAGGCGATGTCGTGGCGCGACAGCCTGTCGGTCCTGAGGATGGGCCCCTCGCTGCGAGCGGCCCGTCGCGAGCTGTCGAGGACTGGACGCGTGGCGCTCCACGGCGACATCACCGTGTCCCGCTGGCTGCGCGCGCGAGGGCAGACCGGGAAGCTGACGGCCTGGCTCTGGGAGCCGCTGGCCCTCGCCGCGCTCAACCAGGCGCCGGACGAGGCGCTCGCCTCACCTTTTGTCCGCGTGCTCGCGGAGATGTTCGGCCCCGACCGCTCGGCGTCTGCGATTGCGCTCCCGATTCGCCCGCTGCACGAGATGTACGCCGAACCGGCGCGCCGGTTTATCGAGAGCCGCGGCGGGGAAGTGCGCACCGGCGCCCTCGCGCGCGTGACGACCGACGGCACACGAGTCACGGGCGTGGAAGTGCGCGGCGAGCGTATCGCCGCCTCGCGCGTCGTCGCGGCCGTGCCCTGGTTCGGCATGCGCACGCTCTTCGCCAGTCCGGTGCCGCCGGCGCTGGGCACACTCGTCGCCGATGCGGGCGCGATGAGCTCGAAGCCGATCGTCACCGTGAACCTCTGGTACGACCGGCAGGTGATGGACGAACCGTTCGTCGGTCTGCCCGGGCGTTCCATGCAGTGGGTCTTCGACAAGCGGCTGGCATTCGGGCGCGAGTCCTCGCACCTGTCGCTTGTGGCGAGCGGCGCGGACGCCCTGACAGGAGAACGCACAGAGGCGCTCGTCGAGCGTGCGGCGCGCGAGATTGCCGAGGCCATTCCCGGGGCACGCGGCGCGTCCCTCGTCCGCGGCACGGTGATCCGCGAGAAACATGCGACGTTTTCGCTCGCCGCGGGTGAGCCCTCCCGGCCACCGACGCGCACCGGCCTCGACGGCCTGTTCCTGGCCGGCGATTGGATCGACACCGGCCTGCCGGGAACGATCGAGAGCGCGGTAGTGAGCGGCCATGCGGCCGCTCGGGAAATGCTGAATGCTGAATGCTGAATGCTGAATGCTGAAGGGAATTGCGAAGGCAGAGGCGTGAAGTACCATTCTGTACCTTGACCTTCAGCATTCAGTTCAGCTTTGGCCTCCTCACAAACTTCAGCATTCAATTCAGCATTCAGCACTCAGCATTCAGCATTGCATGAAGTCCATCATCGTCCACTACTCGGAGATCGCCCTCAAGGGCAAGAACCGGCCCTGGTTCGTGTCGCGGCTCGTCCGGAACATCCGGGAGGCCACGGCTGATCTCGATGTGCGGCAGGTGCGTGCCCTGCAGGGCCGTATCGAAGTTGTGCTCGGTGACAGCGCGGATTGGGCCGGCGTGCGCGACCGTCTGACCAAGGTTTTCGGGGTCGGCAATTTCGCCCGCGCGGGACGGGCTCCGCTCGACATCGATGCGATCGCGCGCGAGATCCTGCGCGATCTCGATCCCGAGGATCCGCGATCTTTTCGCGTCTCGGTGCGGCGCGCGGACAAGCGGTTTCCCATGACCTCGCCGCAGATCGAGCGGGAAGTCGGCGGCCGCATCAAGGAGGCGCGCGGGTGGCGAGTCGATCTGGACGATGCCGAGCTGACCATCCATGTCGAGACGCTGACCAACGAGGCGTTCTACTTCTTCGGCAAGCATCCTGGAGCCGGTGGGCTGCCGGTCGGCGTGAGCGGACGGGCAGTGTGCCTGCTCTCGGGCGGCATCGACTCGCCGGTCGCGGCATGGCGACTGATGCGCCGCGGTTGCCGCGTGATCTTCGTTCACTTCCACAGCTACCCGATCCTCTCGCGGGCGTCGCAGGAGAAGGCACGCGAGCTCGTGCGCCTGCTGACCGGGTTCCAGAATCGGTCGCGGCTCTTCCTTGTCCCGTTCGGCGAGATCCAGCAGCAGGTCGTCCTGGCCGTCGCTCCACCGCTCCGCGTCGTCATCTATCGGCGGCTGATGATGCGGATTGCCGAGATTATCGCGCACCAGCATCGCGCCGGCGCGCTCGTGACCGGCGAGGTCGTCGGCCAGGTCGCGTCGCAGACACTCGAGAATCTGACCGCCATCAACGACGTCGCGACCCTGCCGGTCCTGCGGCCGCTCATCGGCATGGACAAAGACGAGATCACCGCCGAGGCCCAGCGCCTGGGCACGTATCCCATCTCGATCATCCCCGACCAGGACTGCTGTACGCTTTTTACGCCGAAGCATCCGGCGACGAAAGCGCGCCGCGCCGACGTCCTCAGGGCGGAGTCCGCCCTGCCGATTGACGAGATCGTCGCGAGCGCCGCCGCCGCCGCGGCCGTGGAGTACTTTCAGTTTCCTGTAATAAGATGAAGGTTTGAGGAGAGCACAGTGAAATTCACACCGGGCAAGCTCGCGGGCATGAAGGCTGTTTCGAACGACAGGGGCGTCATCGCGGCGGCGGCGATGGATCAGCGCGGATCCCTGCAGAAGGCGCTCGCCAAGGAAAAAGGCGGCAGCGTCGGCGATCACGACATCGAAGAGTTCAAGTCGCTCGTGACCGAGGTGTTGACGCCTCACGCCAGTGCGATCCTCCTCGACCCCGAGTGGGGGCTGCCCGCCAGCAAGCGGCGCGCGAAGACCGCCGGGCTGCTGATGGCCTACGAAAAGACCGGCTACGACGCGACCGCAAAGGGACGGTTGGGCGACCTCCTCGACCACTGGTCGGTCCGCCGGCTCAAGGAAGCCGGCGCCGACTGCATCAAGATCCTGCTCTACTACACGCCGTTCGATCCGAAAGAGGTGAACGACCAGAAGCATGCCTGGGTCGAGCGAATCGGCGACGAATGCCGTGCCAACGACATCCCGTTCTTCCTCGAGTTCGTCGGCTACGAGGAAGGCGCCGACGAGAAGGGACCGGAATACGCGAAGAAGAAGCCGGAGATCGTCACCGGCAGCATGGCCGAGTTCACCAAGGACCGCTACGGCGTCGACGTCATGAAGGTCGAGATGCCGATCAACATGAAATACGTCGAGGGCAGCACGTCGTTTGGCGGGCAGAAGGCGTACTCGAAACAGGAGGCCATGGACTGCTTCCGCCGCTCGGCAGCGGTTGCGACCCGTCCGTTCATCTACCTGTCGGCGGGCGTCAGCAATCAGGAGTTCACCGAATCGCTGGAGCTCGCGGCAGAAGCCGGGACGCGGTTCTCGGGCGTGCTCTGCGGACGCGCGACGTGGAAGGATGGGATCTCCGTCTACGGGAAGAACGGAGCCGACGCATTCCGGAAGTGGCTGGAAGTCGAGGGCGTGAAGAACATCGGCAACGTGAACGCCCGGCTCAAGCCCGCGCACCCGTGGTTCGAATTCTACGGCGCGAAGTCAGCCGACCAGCTGGCGTAGCGCCTGCGGCCCGAGCGCGGCGCGAAGTCGCCGCGCGAGAGCTGAGCGGGGGTGGGGCCCCGCGAGCATTGAGTAATGCAGACAGGAATAGTGTCGCTTCGGCGCCGTTCCCTCAATTCTTCTTGAGTATCTCGACGCCGCTCACTTTACCCAGGCACGTGTCTCCCGAGTAGGGCACGCGGATCGAGTCAATGCCCAGTTCGGCAGTGCCGCTCAGCGTGATGGGGCATGCCGGGAGCCCGGGCACCGATGCCGTCGCCGCGGCATTCCACGTCACCGTCGATCCCGACAGGGTTCCGTTGGCGGTGCCAGCCACCTGCAAATCGCCGGCGCACGTTGCGCTGAACGTGCCGCTCGCGGTGTTGCCCGTCTGCTGCGTGACGTTCCACTTGAAGTCGGTGCAGGCATTGGCGGTCGAGGCGAGGTTGGACGAGGTCCAGTTGCCGAGCAACGCCGCCACTCCTGTCGTCGAAGGTCCGAGCGTGCTCGTGCGTTCGTAGTCGCAGCCGGACAGGGCGCTCGATGCGACGAGACAGAGGGCGAGCGACAGGTTTTTCATAATGGCGGTTTGAATGCGGACAATGCGGGCTGCGCGGAACGAATCGGACACGCCGCCGCTCGCACGGGTTTCTGGGTGATCGGTCTTCGCAGGGTGGAGGCCAGAAGTATACCACCCGGTTTCAGGTGGAATTGCGCAGAAATGCTCGGATTTCGCCGCGACTGCTATTTCAATTTCGGGCTCATTCCCTCAGTCTTGGAATGTAGCGCTCAGTTTTGAAATAGTCCCGCAGCGCCTCGGTCGTGCTTCGGAATGCCAGGCTCTCCCACGGGATCTTGTCCGATCGGAACAGGCTCGCCTCGAGGCATTCGTCGTCGCCGCGGAGCTCGCCGCCGAGGGCCGTCGCGGCATAGACGATGATGATCGGCGAGCGTCCACCGTAGGAGTAGATGTTGACGAGCGCATCGATGCGCACGTCGAGCCCCGATTCTTCCCGAGCCTCGCGGATGGCGGCGCTCGTGACCTCCTCCCCACGATCGACGTAGCCGCCTGGGAACACCCACAAGCCATAGCCTGGCTCGATCGCGCGGCGCACGAGCACGAGCTCCTCGTCTGCTGTTCGGATGATCGTGCCCACGGCCACCTTCGGGTCGTGGTACACGACGTAGCCGCATGCGGTGCACACGGGGCGCTCGGGCTCGGTGGCCTTCAGGAGTCGCGATTCGAGGCGACCGCCGCACGACGGGCAGAAGCGGTAGGCGATCGGTTCCATCTATGACGAATATAATCCCGATATGGCGATTCTGAAGGTTGCGCGCATGGGCCACCCGGTGCTCCGGGCCAGGGCGCGGCCCATCGATCCCGGGCAGATCGGCTCGCCGCGCATTCAACAGCTCATCGACGACATGTTCGAGACCATGCAGGAATACCAGGGCGTGGGACTGGCCGCGCCGCAGGTGCACGAAAGCCTGCGCGTCTTTGTCGCAGGCTTCACGCCCAATAGTGATAATGACGAAGAGGATGAGGAGCCGGCCCGGGGCGTACCGCGCATGGCGCTCATCAACCCCGAGATTACGCCCGTAGGAGCGGAGCTCGTCGAGGACTGGGAAGGCTGCCTGAGCATCCCCGACATCCGCGGCCGCGTCCCGAGGTCACGCCAGATTTCGGTCAAGGCCTACGACCGTCGGGGAAAGCGGATCGAGGTGAAGGCCGGCGGTTTCACCGCGCGCGTCATCCAGCACGAGACCGATCACCTCGACGGCGTGCTGTTCTTCGATCGGATGACGTCGTTCCAGACCTTGACGTTTCTCGACGAGTTCGGCCGCTACTGGAACGGTCCCGATGACGAGCCGGTCAGAGTGGAATAGCGGTCAATCTCATCTCCCGCTGCCGCGGCTTCAGTAGAAGCGTGAACGGAGACCCTTCACGAAGGCCGCGACCAGCCTCCGCTAAAGCTACGGCGGTCCGCCGGAGCCTTGGCGAAGGCGGAAGCTCACGAGGCTCGCGAAGAATTCACTGGTGAGAGTTTCCTTCGTGAGCTTTGCGGTCTTCGCGATCATCGTGATGAGTCGTCGACCGTGTTTGTGAGATGGCTTGTAGTCTCACCGTCCGGTGTCGCGGGCTAGGGTCGACCAGCCCGCTTCCGTTCGAGCGCCCGCTCCGAGCCCAGCCGCTCGAGCGCCACTTCCGAGTGATCGGTGAACTGCATCGCCGCCGCGATCGCGCGGTGGTTGGCCTGCTCGGCAATGAGCGTGTGCATCTGCTGGCAGACGCGCCGGTACGCGGGATGACCCTGTGGGGCGCTGCGCAGCTCGATCACGTGCATGGCCTCGCGCGCGTTCATGTCCATGTAGAAGCGCACACGGTAGGCCATCGCCACGGCATACGGCGCGACGTCCCGCAGGCCGGCCGCGGCCAGCGCCTCGTGCAGGTCGGCTGACGCGTCCATCACCCGCGTCCAGTCGTCTTGTGCGCCGGCCTCGCCAATCGCTTCGGGCTCGGTGAACCCGTGCCTCGGTGTCAGCGGCTGCCACTCGAGGGTGAGTAACCGGTGCCGCTGGAGATCGCGAAAAGCGCCGTAGTCGGTCAGAATGTCGAAGCGGTACGACGTTCGCTCGAACGCGCGGCCCGGACGGTGGCGCCGGTTCGTGCGTTCGCCGACGTAGGCACGCAGGACCGCGGCGCGATCTTCGACCGTCAGGCCGCGCGCCACGTGCATGAGCTGATCGTCAGGCAAATCCGACACTGCGTAGAGCGCAGCCGCGACGACCCTGACTTCGCCGTCCACGTCGAAGTCGGTCAGCGTCACCTCGGCCCGCGGTTCCGGAGCGCTGTCGTCGAGCAATGCCGCCGCGATCGTCGCCGTCTGACGACGGGCGTCGGCGATGTACGCGCTCCATTTGCCGCCCCGATCCTGCTGGTCGACCCGCACGAGAAACGCCGGGATGATCTTCCGCAGCTCGGTCAGCATCTGGTCGGCGCAGTCGCGGGCTTCCGTCAGAGGACTCGCGCGGAGGCGCAGCAGCAGCGCTTCGAAGGCCTGGCCGGTGCCGTAGATGCCGAGGTTGGATTGGGTCGCCGCGGGCAGGAGGCCGCGCAGCGTGTCGAGAGCCTTGGCCCGGATCGCTGATCGGTGGACGGCGTCCGAGTCAGAAGGGCTCTTCGGATAACGCGCCGCGAAGTGCTCCTGCATCGGCCCGATCCATTTCGCGTAGCACTCGAACGCCGCGTTCATCGTGCGCGTGTATCGATCCCGGAGAGCGCCATCGGCGATCTCGGCCGGGACGTGATACCGCCACTGGCCGTGCAACCGGTCGGTGTAAGGCACGTAGCGAGTCGACTGTTCGAGGTAGGCCATCAGTCTGCCCCACTCGAGCTGCTTGGTGAGCACATTCGAGACGTACTCACACGCGATGTGCGCCCCGCCGAGTTGCGCAACAGAATCGTCGCCGTATTCGTTGAAGACCTTGTCGAAGAGCTTCTCCGCTCGTGCCACGCCGACCGTTTCGCCGCCTGCCGCGTGAGGTTTGATCTCCGACCTTGTCCGCGAATTCATCGAGGAACAGCCGGCGGAGCGACTTCGCGGACCTCGAATACCGCGCGAACAGCGCCCCCTTGACGGTCTCGGGCAGGTTCGTGAGCGCGAACACGTGCCCGTCGAGGTTGGTGAAGTACGGAGCGAGGCGCGCGCGCTCGGCGTCGGTGAACGTTTCGGCGATTGCAGTCGAGGGCAACACGTTGGTGATTGTAGACTACCTTCGAAGCTTCGGCTGTCAGCAGACCGCGCGATCTTCCGCCCGAAGGCGGAAGCCAGAGGATGACCAAATGAAGCTGAGAGCTGAAGTCTGAAAGCTGAGAGCTATTGCCATGTCTCACATCTTTTCACACCGCCTCGAAGTGCGTTTTCGCGATTGCGATCCGCTGGGCCACGCCAACAACGCCGTTTATCTGACCTACCTCGAACAAGCCCGGCTTCTTTTCTGGCAGGGGTTGTGGGGGTTCGGCGAACCCGGCTCCGCCGTTCCAGGCGTCATCATGGCGCGCGCCGAGATCGATTACCGGCGGCCGGCCCACTACGGCCAGACGTTGGAAATCCGGATCTCGCTCGCCGCGATCGGCAAGACCAGCTTCACCTACGACTACGAGATCGTGGACGAGGAGGCCCGGGCGGTCGCCTCGGCGCGGACGGTCCAGGTGATGTACGACTACACGACGGCGAAGCCGGTGCCGATACCCGAGGATATCCGCCAGAAGATGCAAAAAAGTTGAATCATTTAGAAATATTGTGAAACCATTCACATAATGATCGTCAGCTGCCGGACGACGCTCGCCCTCGCTCCGGCCCTCATCTGCTCGGCACTGCTCGTCGCCGCAGGCCCGGTCCCACGCGCCTCCGGGCTCCAGGCCACGCCCGTAACTGCCGAGTCCGTCGCGCGCCAGATCCAGGATCGGAACATCGGCCGAGACTCGCGGTCGGCGATGCGAATGAAGCTCTTCGATCGCCACAACCGCGTGCGCGAACGCGCCATGGCGATCCTCACGCTGCGCGGCCGCGACGCACCAGGCGCGCCGCCCTCCGCGCCTGATGGCGATCGCCTCCTCATTCGCTTCACCTACCCCAACGATATCCGAGGCACTGGCTTCCTCGTGTGGGAGCACCCGAGCTCGGACGACGAACGGTTCCTTTACTTGCCGTCACTCGGCCGGGTGCGAAGGATTGCCGGCGCCGAAACTCAGGAGAGTTTCGTCGGCAGCGACTTTACCTACGAGGACATCGGCGGCCGCGAGTTCGACGACTACAGCTACGCCTTTGCCGGTCCCGACGGCGAGAACGCTTCCTGGACTCCGGCCGCCGGCGGCGCAGCCCGTCCGGCCTGGCGCCTCGAGTCGCGCAGGAAGGACGCGTCGGCCGAGTTCCCGCGCGTCGTCTCGGTCGTGCTCAAGGACTCGCTCGTCGTCGTCGGCGCCGATGTCTACAACCGCCGCAATGAGAAGCAGAAGGTCTACATGGTTCGCCGCCTCGAGCAAATCGAGACCATCTGGACGGTCATGGAGTCCGAGATGACCAACGCCCTCGAGAAGAGCCGCACCGAGCTCGTCGTCGAATCCATGGATTACAACGTGGGTCTGAAGGAGGCTGCTTTCAGCCGGCGTGAGCTCGAGCAGGGACTCCTTCGACAGGGCTCAGGGCAGGCCAGGTGAGTCAGGCGCTTGCCGGCTGGATCTACCGGTGGCGCATCCCGCTCTCGGTCTTCATCGTGCTCGGCGCCTTCGCCCAGGCGCCCCGGGCGAACATCACGAAGATCGACAACGACATCACGGCGTGGTTCTCGAAAGACGATCCCGTTTACCGCGACTACGAGCGCTTCAGGGCCGAGTTCGGCGGCACCCGCGCGCTCATCATCGCGCTCAAGGCCGATTCCGCCGATCGGCTGTTCTCCCGGGAGACGCTCGAGACGATCGAGGCCATCAGCGGCGACATCGAGCGCGTCGACACGGTCCAGCGGGTCAACAGCCTCGCCACCGCCACCATCGTAGAGGCCTTGAAGCATCAGGACGCCGACGAGGGGGGGCTCGAGGTGCGGCCCCTGCTCGAAAAACTCGCCACGCGCGATCCGGCTGACATTAGGCGACGCGCGCTCGAGGACGATCTCATCCGGGGAGACCTTGTCTCGGAAGACGGCACGACGACGGCGATCATCGTCGGCTTCGACGAGGATCGCATCGACGATGTCCGGGCCGGCGTCATTCAGCAGATCCACGACGTCGTCGATCCGAAGCTCCCGGCTGGCGTGCGTGCCTACTACAACGGCAGCCTCGAGATCAGCG
Source organism: uncultured Acidobacteriota bacterium (assembly GCA_963839705.1). Lineage (GTDB taxonomy): Bacteria > Acidobacteriota > Vicinamibacteria > Vicinamibacterales > 2-12-FULL-66-21 > DATBJJ01. The sequence continues at coordinate 200,812 of CAWIWL010000012.1, read as the reverse complement.
AGACCTACAACCGCATCACCCTCGACAACCAGCGGAAGTTCACGCCGCCGATCCTGTTCTTCACGGTCCTCGCGATCTATTTTTCGTTCCGATCGTGGCGCAAGACGATGCTCGCCATGTTCGCGATCGTCGTCTCTCTCCTCTGGACGCTCGGCCTGTACTCGCTCATGGGATACAGCTACAACGTCCTGGCGAGCATGCTCGTGCCGCTCATCGTGGTCCTGGCTATCGCCGACGACGTGCACATCATGCAGCACTGGGACGAAGAGCGCCGGCACGGCCCCCCCGGTGATAACGTCGAGCATGCGTTCAAGGCTACTGTCGCCCACCTGACGGCGCCGCTGCTCGGCGCGAGTGCGACGACGGCGCTCGGCATGCTGTCGCTCGCGACGAGTAGCGTCGTAGCCGTGAGGGCGTTCGGCGTGGGATCGGCCGTCGGGATCATGGTGGACTTCGCGATCTCGCTCGTCCTCATGCCGACGCTGCTCACGCTGGTCAAGCCCGAAACGGCGGAGGCGCCGCACGAGCGCTACTTTCTCGCCCCGCTGAAGGCCGTGGCGCGGTTTTCGTCCGCGCACCCCGTGCGCGTGCTGACGGTGTCGATGGTGCTGGCGGTGGTCGCGACGCTGGGAATCCTCAGGTTGCGGGTCGACACGAATCACATCAGCTTCTTCAGCGCGGATCATCCGCTGGGGCAGTCTGCGGCCATCATCGACAAGCAGCTTGGGGGCGTCTACAGTTTTCAAATCATGCTGGAGGGGCCGCCGGAGTCGTTGAAGACGCCCGACGCGTTGCAGCGCGTCGACCGTCTCGCGGACGCGCTCCGGAAGTTTCCCCACGTGCGCAAGGTGACGTCGGTCGCCGACTACGTCAAGCGGATCAACAAGGAACTCAACGACGGCCGGCCGGAAGCCAATATCGTGCCCGCCGACGCCAATACGATCGCGCAGGAGCTGTTCGTGTTCGCGCTCGGGGGCGAGGGCCGGCACGAGCTCGAGCGCGTCGTGGCCAGCGACTACTCGCGCGCGCAGATCTCAATCAAGCTGCAATCGATGAGCTCCGACATCGTGCTCGAACAGGTCGAGCAGGCGGATCGGCTGGCGAAGGAAGCTTTCGCCGGGAGCGAGATAACAGTGCTGACGACAGGATCCGGACGCCTGTTCAGCACGCTCGATCACTACCTGGTGATGTCGCAGCTGAGCAGTTTCGGCACCGCTTTCTTCACCGTGTTCGGCGTGATCTTTCTGGTCTTCCGGTCGTTCCGCTTCGGATTGCTGACCATTGCCCCCAACCTGCTGCCCGTGCTCGCGGTGCTCGGCGTCATGGGCTACCTCGATATTTCGATGAATATCGCGACGGTCATGGTCGCGAGCGTAGCGCTGGGGATCGTGGACGACGATACGATCCACTTCATCAACCGTTACCGGCGTGAAGCTGCCGCCGGCCGATCGACGGACGAGGCGATCGAGATTGCGACCGCGCACGAGGGCCGTGCCTCGCTCACGACGGCTCTCATCAATAGCGCCGGTTACGGGGTCCTGCTGCTGTCCGAATACAAGCCGACGGCCTGGTTCGGCGGGCTCCTCGCCCTCACAATGATGACGGCGTTTCTCGCCGAGGTGTTCATCCTTCCCGCGACGATCAAACTGCTGCCGCGAGTGTTTGGCGCGGAGGCGCTCCGGCCGCGGCATGCCGCGTAGTCCTGCGCGGCTCGTGTGTGTGGCGCTGGCGTTCGCGGCGGTCAGCGTGCCCGCGCAAGCGCAAGTTCCCACGGGCTCGCTGAGTCTCTTTGGCGACTACTTTCCGAACAAGCAGGGCACGACCGAGCTGCGGGCGCGGCTGTTCGCTGAGGAGAAGCTGGAAAAGGAGGCCGGGCCGTCCCGACGCATCCGGCTGACGGTCTCCGGCTTTGCCGAAGGGCTGCTGTCGCGCCGGCCCGTGCCCGGCGCCGCATCAGGGCTGCAGTCGGTGAACGACGGCATCGTCCGCGTGCAGGACGGCAACGTCGAGGTTCTCACACACCGCATCGACATCCTCGCGGGATACGCAAGGATCGCCTGGGGTAAGCTCGACGAGATTCAGCCGACTGACGTCATCAACCCGCTCGATGTGTCGCGGTTCTTCTTCGAGGGGCGCAGCGAGGCGCGGCTGCCGATGCTGCTCGCGCGAATGCGCGTGCACATCGCCGAGAGCGTCACGCTCGAGGGGGTCTATCTGCCCGACTTCCGGCGCGGACGATACGACCAGCTCGACGAGCCCACCTCTCCCTTCAACCTTCCGGTCAGCATCGCGCAGGATCCGGCGGTCTGCCTCGCCATCGGCTGTCCGGCCGCCTCCATTCCCGTGTCCGATCGAGCGCCGGCATTCACCGCGGCGAACGCGCAGGGCGGCGCTCGAGTCTCCGCTACCAGCGGCCGTGTCGACTGGAGCGTCTCGGCGTTTCGTGGCTACGAGACGTTCGGGTTGTACACGCTCGAGGGCGTTGCGGCGCTGCCTCCGATCGCGCCGCCGGCCGTCGCGGTCGTTTACCCGCGATTCACGATGATTGGCGGGGACTTCGAGGCGGTTCGCGGCAAGTGGGGCCTGCGCGGCGAGGCGGCGGCATTTATCGACGACAACTTTCAGTCGCCGGCGCTGCGAGTCTTGACCGGCCAATCGTTCGATGCCGGCGTCGGCGTCGACCGGCGCGCCGGAGACTATACCCTCAGCGGAACGGTGCTGCTGCATGCGGAGTCGTACGACTCGCCGCTGGCGAGTCCGAACGCAGGTGAGGGTGCGAGCGACGGACGCACGGATGTGTCGCTCGTCGTCTCCGCCGATCGGACGTTTGCGCAGGAGCGCTATCGCTTCCGGGGATTCGGTGTCTACAATGCGACCGAGGCCTCGGGATTCCTTCGCGGCATCGGGATGGCCAGCTTGCGCGACAACCTGGCGCTCGAAGCGTCGATCGGCTGGTTCGCTGGCAAGGGGCGCGATGTAATCGGACGATTCAGCGACAGCGATTTCGCTTACGTACGTGTGAAGTACTACTTTTGAGTGTGGAGACGACGAAGGAAACGGGTTCAACACGAAGGAACGAAGACGAACGGAGACGAACGAAGGCTGTCGAGGCGCGCGACTTGCAGACTCGGTCGCGTGCCGGCCAAACGGCCGGCGAGTGGCATCGGGAGAGCGGCGCAACTCAAAGCACCCCGCTGGTGTTTCTCGGTGCATTGAGTTGTGCCGCTCTCTGATCGACCAGCACTTATCGAATGAGAAAGTGCTCGTGCATCTCACTCCCATGCAACCCTACGCCGGCCTTCGGGCCGGCGTGCAAGCAGTCCTCAGCGTGCCTCGCGTCTCCGTTCGTCTTCGTTTCTCCGTGTTGAATTCGTTATCTCCGTCCTCCCGATTTTGCATGACCCATATTCTGCTCCCAGCCCACAACGCCTCCGCATGGACGGGACCGACAGGCAACAACACGTACCTGCTGCCCGGTCGCGTTCCCACCCTGATCGATGCTGGCGTCGGGAACGCTGAGCACATCGAGAGCGTTGCACGTGCGCTCGAGGGAAAGCCGCTTGCGCTGCTGCTCATCACGCACGGCCATTCCGATCACGTCAACGGCGTTCCGGCGATCCGCGCGCGCTGGCCGGGCGTACGAGTCAGGCAGTTTGGCGCCGGCGAGCAGCCGATTCACGATGACGATGAGATTGAAGCCGGCGATGGAGTTCTGAAGGCGCTCCATACGCCAGGGCATTCGCCGGACCACCTGTCTTTCGCCGCCGCCGGGGATGTCTTCTGCGCCGACCTGATCCGGTCCGGCGGCACGATTGTGATTCCGGCGAGCCGAGGGGGCGACCTGACACAGTACCTCGCGTCGTTAAAGCGGGTGCGCAACCTGCAACCAAGCCGCCTGCTTCCAGGGCACGGGCCGATCATCGACGATCCGGCCAAGGCGATTGACGAGTACGTGCGGCACAGGGCGATACGCGAGGCGCAGATCGTGCGCGCCCTGTCGCAAGGGCATGACACGCCCGAGCGCATCGCGTCGGTGCTCTATGAGGGGCTTCCCCAGACGATCGTGCCCGCCGCTGTCGAAAGCGTGCTGGCGCACCTGATCAAACTGCGAGTGGACGGCAAGGCTCGCGAGGATGGGAATCGCTGGACGCTTCAGGCGGGCTGAAATCCTGGCGGCAGATCAGGCAGGCGCTCGCCACGTCTGGCGACTTTCGGCATCGCGTCCCGAATCACCTGCTCGAGCTCTTCGAGGTAGGCCAGAAAACGATGACGGCCGTCGGCCGAGAGGCGGCAGAGCGTCTGCGGGCGGCGGTTCTCGAATCCCTTCCACACTTCTACCAGACCGGCTTCCTTGAGGACGTCAAGGTGCCGGCTCAGGTTGCCGTCGGTGAGCGCGCACAAACGCTTGAGATCCGAGAACAGCAGGCCTTCCGGACGCATGACGAGCGACGTCATGATCCCGAGGCGCGCTTTTTCGTGCAGCACACGCTCGAGACCCTCGTACGCGAATCGGCCCGGTTGCGAGAGCTCGGCGGGTTTTTTCTTCTTCATAAGGCTGCCAACGCCAGTCTTCCTCTTCGACTGGCTAACGTCAGTCTTCCTGTTGGAGTGGCTCACGCCACTCGTCCTGTTCGAGGTTCCAGTACAGCACGCCGGCGGTCAGGAGCTGGCCCACGCCGAAAGTGCCGCCGACGGTCCACGCGTTGAGCGTCTCGGGACTGTGCGCGGTCCACAGCAGCACGGCGCCGGCCACATAGAAATAGAGCGCCGCCCATCCGCTCGCGCGCACGAGGTACGGGCGAGACGCGAAGATGCCGAGCCCGAACGCCAGCGCCCAGAGGCCTGGCAGCAGCGGCACGAGCGCAGTGCTCAAGTGCACGAAGCTCACGGTGACGAGCGCGCCGCCGACCAGGCTCGGCAGCATCTGGCCGACCACGCGACGTGTTCGCCGCCTCGCGAGGGTTTGGTCGTGGACGACGTAGTTGTAGACGATCTCGCTGATGCCGACGAACCCTGCGCAGCTGGCGACCACGACCCAGTAGAGGACAAAGCCCTCAGGGTTGCCTGCGAGGCCTGGCGGCTGCAGCCAGGACGCCGCGAGCCCAATCAGCCCCGACGCGGCAACCGGCACCGAGCGGTAGCCGCGATACACCTCGGCCTTCGTTGCCTGGGCGCGTATCTCGGCGATCTGAGCTAGGGCCTGAGGAAGTTCCACCACCGGTCTCTATAACTTTGCACAACAAAGTGAGTTCGTCAACTGGCTTGTCGACGGTCGGTGGGGTGACGCTCCCCGCGAACCCGACCGCGGATGACGCCAACCGAGAGTCGCGAGCCACGAGCGGCGAGCCGCCAACCGCGAGCCTGTAGTACGATTCCCGAAATGAAGGGGTATGCCCACCCGCAGTTGCTGGTCACACCGCGCGAGCTTGCCGCCGAGCTTGACCGCAGCGAGTCGTCACGGCCGCTCGTCCTCGATCTGCGGCCCACCGAGGACTACTCCGCCGGGCACATTCCCGGGGCCATCCAGATCAACCTCTGGGGCCTGAGCCTGACCGACACCGATCCGGCGCCGCTCAACGCCTTCATGTGGATGATCGAGCACGTCCTCGCCATTCACGGCGTCACCGCCTCGACGCCCATCGTCGCCTACGATGAGCAGTCCGGCGTGCGCGCGGCGCGGGCGTTCTGGTTCCTGGAGTACTTCGGCCACCCCTCGGTGCGCGTGCTCGACGGCGGCTTCGGTGCCTGGACGCGGGAGCATCTTCCGGTCACGCGTGACGCCGGTCCGCCACCCAAGAGCGAATGGACGGGCCGGCGCGAGGGTCGTACGCTGGCCACGTGGCGCGACGTGCGCGACGCGCTGTCCCGGCCCGACGCCATCATTCTCGATGCGCGGACCGACGGGGAGTTCTGCGGCACGACCGTACGCGCGAAGCGCGGCGGCGCCATTCCGGGCGCCGTGCACATCGAATGGACCCGCAACCTGACCCCCGAAGGCGAGTTCAAGCCGGCCGCCGAGCTCAGAGCGATGTACGAAGGCGCCGGCGTGACGCCGGACCGCGAGGTGATTGCATACTGCCAGGGCGGCTACCGCGCCGCGCACGCGTATCTGGCGCTGCGACTTCTCGGCTACCCACGCGTGCGAAACTACGTCGGGTCGTGGAAAGAGTGGGGAGACAGGGAAGAGCTACCCATCCAGACATAGGGCGCAAGCACCGGGCGCCAGACCCCCTTGGCACCCAACACAATTCTTGAGAGCTGACCTCCAATGAACGACATCATCGACTTCATCCACACCAACCGTGACCGCTACGTCGAGGAGCTGAAGGCGTACCTCGCGATTCCGAGCATCAGCGCCCTGCCCGAGCATGCCGGCGATGTTCGGCGCTGCGCCGAGTGGACGGCCGAGGAGATGCGCCGCATTGGCCTCACCAATGTCCGCCTCATCGACACACCGGGCAACCCGGTCGTCTACGGCGACTGGCTGGGCGCCGAAGGTGCGCCGACTCTCCTCTTCTACGGCCACTACGACGTGCAGCCAGTTGACCCGCTCGAGTTGTGGGAGTCGCCCCCCTTTGAAGCGACGATCCGCGACGGGGAAATCTACGCGCGCGGGTCGGCCGACGACAAGGGACAGGTGTTCATGCACTTCAAGGCCATCGAGGCGCACCTGAAGAAGACCGGCAAGCTTCCAGTCAACATCAAGATCATCCTCGAGGGCGAAGAGGAGGTCGGTTCCGCCAACCTCGACGACTTCATCAAGGCCCATCAAAGCGAGCTCGCCGCGGACGTCGTCGTGATCTCCGATTCTCCGATGTTCGACCGCGGCGTGCCGTCGATCTGCTATGGGCTCCGCGGCCTGGTCTACTGTCAGATCGATCTGCGCGGCACGAAGAGCGATCTCCATTCGGGATCGTTTGGCGGGGCCGTGGCGAATCCGGCGATGGTGCTGGCGCAGATTCTGGCGCAGATGAAGGATCGGGGCGGACGGGTGAAGGTTCCCGGCTTCTACGATGCCGTGAGGGCGCTTCGCGACGAGGAGCGCGCCCAATGGAAACGGCTGCCGTTCAACGAGACGCGCTATCGCAAGGATCTGGGTGCGCCCAAGCTCTTCGGCGAGAGCGGATACACCACGCTCGAGCGGACCTGGGCCAGGCCGACGCTCGAGGTCAACGGCCTGCTGGCCGGATTCACCGGCGAGGGCGCCAAGACCGTCATCCCGGCGGTGTCGATGGCCAAGGTCAGCATGCGCCTCGTGCCGGATCAGGATCCCGATACGATCGCCAGGCTCTTCGAGGAGTACGTGCGGAAGATCGCGCCGAAGACCGTGGAGCTCAAGGTCACGCGGATGCACGGCGGGAAGCCGTGGATGACCGACTTCGACAACCCCTTCGTGCAGGCTGCCGGCCGGGCGATCGAAAAGGGCTTCGGCAAGACGCCGGTGTTCAACCGCGAGGGCGGGTCGATCCCAGTCGTCGCGACGTTCCAGGAGATCCTGCGGCTTCCTTCCGTGCTGTTCGGCGTCGGCTTGCCGGACGAGAATGCCCACGCGCCGAACGAGAAGCTCGATCTCGGCAATTTCCACGGCGGCATCGTCGCGTCAGCTTTTCTCTACGATGAGATGGCGCGGACCCGTGCCAATGCGTGATGCGCTCGCGGCGTTCGCCGTGTGCGGCGCGGTACTCGCCCACGGCTGCGCCGATCCCGAGCGCGACCGGCTGAAGGCGACGACGAAAGCGTCCTACGACAAAGCGACGGGCAAGCTGACCGAGCTCACCTACGACGCCAATAAGAACGGTCGCATCGACACCTGGACCGAGATGGACGGTACGCGGCCGGTGCGATCGCGGATCGACAGTAACGAGGATGGCCGGATCGATCGCTGGGAATACTACGATGGCGCTGGAAAGATCGCCAAGGTGGGCTTCTCGCGGAGGACGGCCGACACGCCGGACGCGTGGGCCTACGCTGCCGCGAACGGTGGAATCGAGCGCATCGAGATCTCATCGGCCGCCGACCCGGCGCGGATCGACCGCTGGGAGCACTACCACCCGTCGACCGGGAGCGCGCCAGACGATCCGGGAATGCTGCTGCGCGTGGAGGAGGACACGAACGGCGACGGCCGCGCCGACAAATGGGAGCGCTACACCGCCGGCATCGTCAGCAGCGTCGAGTTCGACGAGAACCACGATGGCCGGCCAGATCGGCGCTTGACGTATATGGATTCTGAGTTGGCGCTGATCGAGACGGCCCCCGATGCCGCGGGGCGCTATCAAAGGACGGTTGCGCCAAAGTAGCGAAAGTTCAACTTCGAACTTCAGACTTGCAGACTTCAGACTTGGAACTTCAGACTTCCACACTTCAGACTTCAGACCTCCAACTTCAGACTTTCTTCCGATGCCTCTGCGCATAGGTTTCGACATGGACGGCGTCCTCGCTGATTTCGCGGGAGCGTTCCGGGAGCACGAGATCCGGCTCTTCGGCGCGTCAGCGGCCGCCGGCACGGGTCGGGGACGCCGTCACGCGACCGGCGATCCCGAGAAGGAAGATGAGCGTCAGGCAGCCGCGAGAGCGCGGGCCGAGGCGAAGTCGCGGCGCGAATCTCGCGGGCGCGAGGACGCCGTGTGGGCCGCGATCGAAAGCATTCCGAACTTCTGGACGACGCTGCGGCCGCTCGACGAGCGCGCGGTGCGCCGGCTTCACGAGCTGATGCTGCGGCACCGGTGGGAGGTCTTCTTCATCACGCAGCGGCCGTTCACGGCAGGGGAGACGGTGCAGCGTCAGACGCAGCGCTGGCTCGTGGCGCAGGGATTCGACCTGCCGAGCGTCGCTGGTGCTTCACGGCTCCCGCGGCGCCGCTGCCGCGGCCCTGCGCCTCGACTACCACGTCGACGACCGGACTCAGAACTGCATCGACGTCGCCACCGATTCGGGGGCCAAAACGATCCTCATCGTCTCGGAGTCGAACCACACGGCGATCGGCAGCGCCCGGAAGCTGGGGATCGGCATCGCCCACCGCATCAGCGACGCCCTCGACATTCTCGACCAGGCCACGCTCGCGCAGACCAATCCCAGCCTGTTCCAGCGCATTGCGAAGATGGTTGGTTGGCAGTAAAAATCGACAGTCGGCAGTCGGGAGGCGTAAGTCACAGTCGCTAGTCCGAGTCGGCAGTCGGCAGTCCGAGTCGTCAGTCGCAGCGGGAAGAAAAGGCCCGAGGCTGCACTTCCAACTTCACCATCGCCGTCGCACCTACTTCCAACTTCGACTTTCAAACTTCGACTTCCACTCCACTTCGTCCTTCCCACTTACTTCCCACTTCCACTTCGCACTTCAAACTTCCCACTTCCCCACTTCAGACTTCCAACGTCAGACTTCAAACTTTCTTAGTTGAACCCCGCGACCCGCTTTCTGAGCGTCTTGACGTGTTCCCAGATCTGTTCGTGCTCGCTGTCGCGGCCCTCGCTGGTCTGGTCGTCTTCTTCGTCGCTCGCGAGCGGATTGGGATCGTCGGTGGAGATCGTGGGTTTTGGGAGCAGTCGCAGGTACGCCTCGAGATCGCGAAGCGCGCCGGCGAAGTCCTGCAGGTGATAGGCGAGGAGGCCACGGTCGCGGAGCTCGATGATTGCTGAGGGGTCGACCGTCAGGAGCAAACCCGAGATGAAGCGCGCCTGCGGAAAGGATCGCATCCGGACGTAGAGGCGCTTGAGGTTGACGAGCATCCGCACCACGATCTGGTGCCGCGTCGCCGGCTCGAGCAGCGTGTGATCGAAGGCCGCGGAGTCGCCGACGTGCTGCCGGAGCAGCTCGCGGCAGTCGATCTCCGACAGGAAGGCGCCTCTGTGGAATGGGTCGACGATGAGCACCTCGTCGCTTGTTCCCGCGGGGGTGAGGGCCGTCCGCACGTGGGCAAGCGGAGCGCGCAGGAGAAAGTGTCCGGGAAAGTTCACTCCCGCCACGCGGAGGCCGGCGCGGCGCGCCACCTCCAGATACACGACCGCCAGGCTGATCGGAATGCCCGTCCGGCGGTTGAGCACTTCGTTCAGAAAGCTGTTGCGCGGGTCGTCGTACCGGTCGCGATTGCCGCTGAACCCCTGCTCGTCGTAGAAGTACTCGTTGAAGGCGCGCACGGCGTCTTCGAACGGGGAGTGTCCGGGCGGGCCGACGCGCGTGGCCGCCTCCTCGCCCATGCGATCGAGCAGCTCGAGGTACGGCGCCGTGTGGAGCGACGGATACTCGACCCTGGCGATCGCAAGCGCCGCCGGCGCGAGATCCTCCCCGGGCGTGTTCATCGCCTGTTCGAGCTCCGCGGCGACCTGAACCGCGCGCGGCTGAAGATGGAGGGACACGGACACGTGATCATTCTAGGCTCTCAGCTGTCAGCTGTCAGCTATCAGCCAAAACCATTGAGATTCCCGATCGCAGGGCTCTGGTCGAACGCTCTGGGCTGAGAGCTGACAGCTGAGAGCTGAAAGCTATTCGCGCGGCCCGTGCACCGTCACCTCAGCCACCCGCCATGGATGGAGATGGCGTGAGAGCTGCCGGAGCCGAACGAACCGGCCCGGACGCGGCGCAAACGCGAAATGCATCTCGGCTCCCCTGGGCGCCAGAACCGACGCGCGGAACGCGTGCGCGACGGTGCTTCCTTCCCAGGCCTGGTCCCACGTCGTGCCGTCGACTGACACGTCGATCGCAAGGCGCCGGGGAAAGTCGTGGGGGTACACGCCCAATGCGTGCGTGATGCCGCCGACTTCGTGTACGCCCCCAAGATCGACGGACACCCATTGACCTGGGCGCTGAGGCTCGTCGCCCCACTCGGTTTCGGCGCGACCGTCAGCGATGGGCGTGGCATCTCGCAGGAATGCGGACGCTCGCGCTATGGGAAGCGGCGCGCCGAGGGTGGCGTCCATTGAACCCGCAGGCACTCGATACACCGTCCGCATGCCATCGTTGCTCATTCGTATTGCGCCTGGGAAACCGGTGACGTAGCGGGTCCACTCACCTTGGCTATCCGCGCCTTCGTCCACAACCACATCAAACGAGCCAAACGACGACAGGGCCAGCAACAGCTTCGGATCGCGATCGTTCACTCCCTCTTGCAGAGGCAAGTAGTGCATCGGATCGTAGCCGCTGACGCCGTTGAAAACGCCACGTCGATGCCAGACAGAGCGGAACGTCGCTGCCGCATCCCGTTGTGGTCCCATCGGGAGCTCGAGAATGGGCTGAGCGTAATCTCTTCGCTCGACCTTCAGCCGTTGCTCGGGCGCTACTGCCATGGGCATTTGGTGTAGCCACCCATCCATCAGGATACCTACTGACGCGACCATAAGGACGAGAAGCCTGAGCCGCCCAGTCGTCACGCGGAGCCTGGTATACGCAAGGCCCGCGGCGGCCGCGAGACAGAGCACTCCGAGCATCCAGAACCGCGACGGTACTCGGAGCTCTCGAAACCCTGGCAGCTGCATCAGCCAGTAATACGGCGTGTGATCAAGGACGATTGCATTGCCGGCCGAAATGACAGGACCGCAGCTGAGCAGGCCCATCGCGATCGTCCCCACGCTGTAGAACACAAACGGACTGCGACGCGTGAGCGCGCCACGGACACGAGGGGTGAACATGCGGCGCACAAACGGAGCGCCACACAGCAGCGCCACGACGAGCGCGCGGTCGAGGTCGCTCACGCGAATCACGACCCCGCCGATGTCGACGCGCCAAGGGCCGATCAGCAGCGTGGATACGATCACCGTCAGGCTGATCGCCGTCACTGCGGCGAGCCCGGCTAGGAACAGCCGACGACTACGCGGCATGGGCTCGTTGCGCACCGTTGCTGGTTGCCGCATGGACCGGAACACGGCCAGCAGCACCAGCGTCAGGGCCGTTGCACCAGGAAAGAGATCGTGCTTCCCATCAGGGAGAACGTGTCTCCACAACCAGATGAAGTCTGTGGTCTCGAACCACGCCTTGGCGGGCACGCTGAGGCTCACCACGTCCGAGAATTCTCGCCTCAGGCCGTAGTGCTCGTGCACCTCGCGATACTTCAGCATCACGGGGACGAGCGGCAGGCTCGAGAGAACCCAAGCCACGACGATGGCCGGCGTCGCCCGCCACGACTCGCGCGTTGAGCAAAAGTAGACGAGCCACAGCCCAATCAGTACGCCGCCGTAGAGCATCAAGTAGCCGTTAGACAGCGATTGGAGAAGCCAGCCCGCCCCGAACAGGATCAGCCACGCCACTCGGCGCTCCCGCAGGTATCCGTGGAGGCCGAGCAGAGCGAGCGGTATCCAGAAGGACGCCACCATCTGGATGTGGCCCATCTCCGCTGTCCGATATGGTGTGAAGCCGTACGCCAGACCGGCGATGAGTGCCGCATCCTCCCGCCGCGCCACATACCGGACCAGCAGGTATACGGCGAACGCCGACAGCGGCCAGGTCAGAAAGAGCGTAATGTTGTAACTGGTCAGCGGATTGCGCGTGATCCAGTTCAGCGGTGTCGCAATTGGGCTGAGGCCCACTAGGTTCTCGGTGAATGCGCTCACGCCGGTCGTGAGGTGGAAGTACGGAGGGTTCCACCACTGTGGTGAGAAGGGGAGCGTGGTGGCATTCCACCACAGAATCGACGCGTTCAGGACAGGATCGCCCGGATCCCCAGCAATGTGCGACTGGCTCAGCTCGAGCAGCGGCCGGGTGCAGAGAGCAGCAAGGATCAGGTATAGCGCGAGCACACCGGCACCGCGCAGCCATCGCCGGCCTTTTCCGGTGCCCGCCGCTGATTGATTCGCCGAGCTCGATAGCACGAGGGATTGTACGTGAGAGCCGGCTGAGAACTGAAAGCTGAACGCTGAAAGTTACGCCATCCTTCTGATCAGATCCGGCGTCAGCTCCTCGAGCGATGTCACGATCACGTCGGCGTCGAACAGTTCCGGGACCGGATAGGTGTGCGTGATCCCGATGCACCAGAGGCCCGCGGCCTTGGCCGACTCGATGCCCCAGCGCGAATCCTCGATCGCGACGCAGGTCTCGGGCGGATGGCCGTGGAGGGCGGCGGCCTTGCGATACGGATCGGGTGCGGGCTTGCTGGCGGGTGTTTCGCCGGACGCGACGATGAAGCGGAAGTAGTGATCGAGTTCCCGGCCCTTGAGCATGGTCTCGATCTCCGGCCGGGCGGCGCCCGAGGCGATCCCCAGCGGCCACACGGCGGCGAGCCGCGCGACGCACTCGGCGGCGCCCTTGTACATGATGTCCCCGCCGGTCAGGAATCCGTCGTACACCCGGCACTTCTCGTCGATGAGGGCGCGCAGCTTCCGCTCGTCGAGCGGCCACTCGCGAGCCTCGGCGACAGCCCGGAAGACGCCCGCATCGTCAAAGCCCAGATAGCTCGAGTAGTACTTCTCGCGCGGAAGCGACAGCCCGAACGGCTCGAGCACTTCCTGGTACGCGCGCAAGTGCAGCGGCTCGGAGTCGACCAGCACGCCGTCGAAGTCGAAGACGATCGCCGAGATCACTTTGTCTGCCCGAGCCGTTCGCCGGCGCGTACCGGGATGCCCAACCGGTTTTCGCGGGGAGGCACCGGGCAGTCGTAGGTCGCGTTGAAGACGCAGAACGGATGATAGGCGCGGTTGAAGTCGAGATCGTAGACGCCCGTCGGCGTCCGCTCGAGGTCGAGGTAACGCCCGCCGGGGTAGGTGTCCGATCCGTTCGTGAGGTCGTGGAACGGCACGAAGAGGCGTCGCAGCTGCGTGTCGGTCGCCTCGGCAAATGCCGTCAGTTTGAGCGGCTGCCCCTTCAGCGTGAACTCGAGCGCGCCGATCCGCTGCATGCTCCGCCGCTGGCCCGTCGAGGTCTGCATCTCGAGGATGTCGTCCACTTTCGCGACGGTCAACGCGGCGGGGACGCGATACTCGGGATTGATCGGGAAGTAGAGCAGGGGCGGAAACGCCGCACGTTCGGCCTCGACGACCGGTGATTCCTTCGACTCGCGCATGAAGCGGTCCTTGTCCGCCCGCCACGCCGCGATCTCGTCGGCGTAGGGGATCTCACGCGCCGTGCAAGCGGCCAGCCCGAGCAGGACGACGATCGCGACGATGACGCGATACCGACGACCTGAGTCGAGCCCCGGGGCGAACTCCTGCAACGCGATCTGTCGCACGAGCACGATTCCGTGTTGTCCGTGTCGTCTGTGGCCAGTACGAGGCCGTCGCCTAGAAAGGATATCCCTTCTGCGCGGCCACTGCATCCGCGAGCCGCCGCCGCAGCGCAACCGTGTTCACCGGCGCGACCTTCATCACGCGGCGCAAGCGCCGCGAGGAGCGTGCGGAGCATGTCGCCGTCGGCCATCGCCGCGAGCGCCTGTCGGGCAGCAATCTCGACACGTCCGCTGGCGTCGTTGACGAAAACCGCCGCCGCATCCGCGTGAAGGCCCGTGGCCGCCTGGCCCGCACGCAGCACGGCGCTCTCCGCGGCGTAGACGTCGATGATGATGTCGGCAGCTCCCGACAGGATCTCCTGCTGGTCGGCCAGCTTGTCGCCATAGGTCTGCATCGCCGTGCCGAGCACCATCAGCGAGACCTTCTTCATCGCGGCCACCGTCCGGCGCTCGTTCTCGAGGGGCCCGTCTCCCGGCAGCTCGGCCGGCGAAGGCGTCAGGAGCTCGTCCTGCAGCCGCCGCGCCGCGGGAATCAGCCCCAAGCCGCCTTTCACCGCGCGCCTGGCCAGCATGCCCGGGCACGAGCAGGCGGTTGATTTCGTTGGTGCCTTCGAAGATCCGGTTCACGCGGGCATCGCGGTAATGCCGCTCCGCGGGGTAGTCCCTGACGAAGCCGTTTCCGCCGTGAATCTGCACGTTTTCGTCGAGCACGAAGTCGAGCATCTCGCTCGCCGCGACCTTGAGGATCGACGCTTCGATCGCGAGCTCCTCGAGCGCGGCCAGCACGGCTCCGCTCTCGTGGCTGCCCTGCAGCATGCCGTCGATCAGGCCACCGGTCCGGTAAAGCATCGACTCGACCGCGTATTCCTGAACCGCCATCTCGGCGAGCTTGTGGCGGATGGCGCCGAACGTCCCGATCGGCTGACCGAACTGCTTACGCGCGGCTGCGTAGCCGGCTGCCTCCGCGATCGCCAGCTTGGCCCCGCCGCTGCAGGCTGGCAGCCAGCTTGAGCCGTCCGTAGTTCAGCACGTTGAAGGCCACCTTGTGGCCGCGGCCGACCTCGCCGAGGACGTGGCTCGCCGGAACCCTGGCTTCCTGCAGCAGCAGCGGAGTCGTGGACGATCCGTGGAGCCCGAGCTTGTGCTCTTCCTGACCCGAGCTGACGCCAGGAAAGCTCACGCTCGACGAGAAACGCCGTGAACTGCTCGGAGTCGACTTTCGCGAAAACGAGGAAGAGATCCGCGAACCCGCCGTTCGTGATCCACATCTTCTCGCCGTTGAGGACGAAGCTGCCGTCGGGCTGCCGCACGGCGCGTGCCTTCGCGCCGAGGGCATCCGAGCCGGATCCCGACTCGCTCAACGCGTAGGCGCCGACGATCTCGCCGCTCACGAGTCCCGGCAGGTAGCGCTGCTTCTGTTCCTCGGTTCCGAAGCACAGGAGCGGCGTGATCGCGAGGCTAGTCTCGGCGCCGAATGTCGTCGCGAAGGAAGCAGCCCGACCGACCGCCTCGCCCACGACTATCGAGGAGACTTTGTCCAGCTCCACGCCGCCATAGGCCTCGGGCACGTCAGTCCCCAGGAGGCCGAGGTCGCCGCAGCGCCGCACGAGCGCGCGTGCGAGCGCCCAGTCCTTCTGCTCGAGCCGGTCGATCACCGGCAGCACCTCGCTGGCGACGAACTCGTCAGCCGTCTGTCGAATCAGCCGGTGCTCGTCGCTCAGCCGCTCGGGTGTGAAGATTGGCTCGGTGGCGTCCTCGATCAGCCACGCCCCACCGCGGGTGATTGTCTGCATTTGAGTCGTCATAATATGAGTCGCTCTCTATTGATCGTTCCGGCTAAAGCGCGGAGCGCTGCAACTTCAGTTGCGCGTCAGAGTCGGCGAAGGCGCGGACGACTGCGACTGCATTGCGTCACGGCTAAAGCCGGACGACTCACGACTGCTCGGTCGCGGCTCATCCAGCCGCCGACACTACGATCTGTCAATGCTCGCGGCCCCACGCCGGATCACTCAGCGACTGCTCGCTCCGGCTCAAGCCGCAGCACTGTGACCGTCTGTGTCTGGTCACGATGTGCGCCGGAGGCGGCTACATGCGCTCGAAGATCCCCGCCGCGCCCATCCCGCCTCCCACACACATCTCTCAATGCTCGCGGGGCCCCACCCCCGCTCGCTCTCGCTCAGCGCTTCGCGCCTCGCTCGGGCCGCAGGCGCTGTCACCTTCTGTCTGGTCACGATGTGCGCCGCCAGCGGCTACAGGCGCTCGAAGATCCCCGCAGCGCCCATTCCGCCGCCGACGCACATCGTCACCATCCCGTACCGCGATCCCCGGCGGCGCATCTCGTGCAGCAGCGTGGCAGTCAGTTTCGCGCCGGTGCAGCCGAGCGGATGGCCGAGCGCTATGGCGCCGCCGTTGACGTTGAGCCGGCCGGGATCGATGGGCAGTTCGCGCAGGCAGGCGATCGCCTGCGCAGCGAACGCCTCGTTGAGCTCGACAAGGTCGATCTGATCGAGCGAGAGGCCGGCCATCTTCAGACACCTTTCGGATGGCCGGCACCGGTCCGATGCCGAAGCGCTCGGGCTCGACGCCGGCCGTCGCAAACGCCACGAACCGCGCCAGCGGCGCAATGCCGAGCGCACGCGCACGATCGGCCGACATGACGACGGCGGCGGCGGCGCCGTCGCTCGTCTGCGACGAGTTGCCGGCAGTCACCGTTCCCGTGACGTGAAACGCCGGCCTCAGTTTTGCGAGCGCCTCCAGGGAAGTGTCGCGGCGCGGGCCTTCATCGGTGTCGAACGCGATCGTCCGCGCTCCCGCCCCGTTCGCATCGACGCGAACCTGCAGCGGCACGATTTCATCCTTGAACCGGCCGGCGTCGATGGCGGCGACGGCCTTCTGGTGACTCGCGAGCGCGAACGCGTCCTGTTCCTCGCGGCTCACCTCTGCTTCGCGCGCGTGGTTCTCGGCCACCAGCCCCGTCGTGAGATAGACGTCGGGGTAGGTGTCGACCAGGACAGGATTGGGCGCGATCTTGTGGCCGCCCATCGGCACGAGGCTCATTGACTCGGTGCCGCCCGCGACGATGACGTCGGCGAATCCGGACATGATGCGCTCCGCCCCGTGCGCGATGGCCTGCAGCCCAGACGAGCAGAACCGGTTGACGGTGATCGCAGATGCCGAGACCGGAATACCGGCGCGCAGGCTGGCGATTCTCGCGACGTTCAGTCCCTGTTCGGCCTCTGGCATGGCGCAGCCGAGGATGACGTCTTCGACCTCGGCCGCATCGAGCCCCGTCGCGCGCGCCAGTGCCGCTCCCATCACCGTCGCCGCCATCTCGTCCGGCCGCGTGTGCCTGAGCGTACCGCCTGGAGCCTTGCCGCTTGCCGTTCGCACGGCTGAAACGATGACTGCGTCTTTCATGGCTTGATACTCAGCAACGTAATCAAGGAGGAGGTCCTCGAGAGCCTCGCCAACCTCCTGTGTCTTGCCCTCGAAGAGGTGACTCGCGCCGTCAATCACGACGAGCTCCTTCGGCTCGTGAAGCCGGCCGTAGAACTGCCACATCCCTTCGAGCGGGCAGACCTCGTCGCCTTCGCCCTGCACGAAGAACTTGGACTTGGTGCTCTCGAGCGTGTTCTCGAAGGTGTAGTTCTGTCCCGACACCGACGTGACGACGGGTGGTGCGATGCCGATGAGGACCGACACGCGCGTATCGAGCGCGCCGACCTCGAGCGCCACCCACGACCCGAACGAGAATCCCGCAGCCCACAGCGGCATCCCAGGGTATTTGCGCGGCCATGTAGTCCAGGCCGGCGCGGAAATCCGCCTGTTCCCCCTCGCCGCGATCGAAGGCCCCTTCGCTCGCGCCGACGCCACGGAAGTTGAACCTGAGGACCGCACACCCGATCCGCGTCAGCGCCTTCGCCCCCTGATACACCACTTTGGTGTGCATCGTCCCGCCGTGCTGCGGGTGCGGGTGCGCGAAGACGACCGCCGCCCGCACGTGGGCCGGTTCCGGTGTGTCGAGCAGGGCTTCGAGGCGTCCCGCGGGTCCGCGCAGATCAGTGATTGTGGGCATGAACGAACTTTCCGACGACTTCTGCGAATCGCAATGGCTGGGTCATGGCGCCGAGATGTCCAGTTCGCTCCAGGACACCTGATTCGGCGCCGGCAATGAGCGTGGAGAACAGCCGCGTGCTCGACACCGGCACGACACGGTCCAGGGGCTCCTCGCCGGTGAGGATGAGCGTCGGTACGCGGATGCGGGAGCAGTCCGGCGCGAAATCGGTCTGCTGCGCGAGCCTGATACGCTCGGCCATCAGCGACGGGATCATCGGCGCGAGCGCTGTGCGCAGCCCCTGTCGCACGAAGAACCCGAGCCGGGACGACCAGGTCGGAAACGTCGGCCCGGACTTCCGGCCAGACACGCATCGGCGCCGTGGCGACAAACGCCGGCGCCGACACCCAGGGACTCGCGATCCAACGAGCTTGCTGCGAGTTCGGCTTCCACCCTGGCGCCGGCGCGGACGCGAGGACGAGCGAAGTGACTCGTTCAGGTCGTCGTCGCCGCATAGCGAAGCGCCACGAAGCCGCCGAACGACACGCCGCAGAGCGCGACGCGCGCCAGGCCGGCGACGTCCAGAATCGTATCGAGCTGACGCAGATAGTTGTCGAACCCCTGATCCGGATCGGGCCGTTCGCCGGAGCCGATGTCGCCGGAGAGCGAATACGAGATCGTCCGACAGCGCCCGGCGAGCTCGATGAGCGCAGGCTTCATCCACTCCCACCGTCCGTGCAGTCCCTGCACGACTACGAGCGCCGGTCCCTGGCCTCGATCGAACATTTGCTCCTCAGTTCCTCAGTGTCTTTCCGGTCTTCAGCGTGTGGGCGATTCGCTCCTGCGTCTTGCGCTGACCGCACAAGCTCAGGAACGCTTCGCGCTCCAGGTCGAGCAGTTCCTGCTCGCTGACCGTACCCGCGTTCGGCCTGTCGCCGCCCGAGAGGATGCGCGCCAGCGTTCGCCCGATGAGCGCGTCGTGATCGCTGAGACGCCCGGCGCGCCAAGCCAGGTGGACACCGAGCTTGAGCGCCGCCATGACCCCTTCACCGCCAACGGGAATGGCCGTGCGAGGCCGAGGCGCCGCGTATTCGCCGGCGCGCGCCAGTGCGACCGCCTTGGCGTCGGCGATGAGCCGCTCGCGGTTCATGGTGATCGCGTCCACCGGACCGGAGGTACCCGAGGCGCCGCGCGTCGGGCCCGCTCGCCGACACCTTGCCGAAGCCGATCGTCTCGAACACCCGCTGCACGATAGGCAGCGGATCCGCCTGCCCTGCGCTTGTCGAAGGGGACGCGGGCACCGCCTCCATCGCGCGGGCCAGCATCTCCTTCGTTCCGCCGCCGGCGGGGATCAGGCCGACGCCTACTTCGACCAGCCCCATGTAGGTTTCCCCGGCCGCCTGCACGCGATCCGCGTGGAGCGCGACTTCGCAGCCCGCCGCCGAGCGTCAGCGCCGCGGGGGCGACGACGACCGGGACGTCCGCGTACTTGAGCGCCATCGTCGCGCCCTGAAACGCGCGAACCATCAGATCGATCTCATCCCAGTTCCCCTCCTGCGCTTCGAGCAGGAGCAGCATCAGGTTCGCGCCGGCCGAAAAGTTCGGCGCGTCGTTGCCGACGACCAGCGCGCGAAAGCGTGAGCTGGCTTCCTTGACGCCGGCCTGGAGCATCTGGATGGTGTCCCCCCCGATCGCGTTCATCTTGGAGTGGAACTCGACTCCGAGGACGTCATCTCCCAGATCGACCAGGCTCGCGCCGGCGTTCCGCCGCACCACCGGCGCTCGCTCCTTCGACGTGCGCAGCAGCTGCAGCCCCGGGCCGGCCGGCGGCACCGCCACGAACAGGCGTCCGGCAGGCTTCGGACGGAAGCCTCCGCGTTCGAGGGCCTCGCGGACGAGCGGCGGCGGGTCGCTGACGTGACTCGCTTCGAGCACCTGCTCGATCCCGATCGCATCCCACGTTTCGAAAGGCCCGAGCTCCCAGCCGAAGCCCCATTGCATCGCACGATCGACGTCGTCGATGGAGTAGGCGACCTCCGGCGCGACTCGCGCCGCGTAGACGAGCGTGGGTCCCAGCGTATCTCGCAGGAACCGGCCGACCTTGTCATCCCCCGTAAAGAGCGCCTTGATTCGTGCGCCGGGGTCCTCGATCGCGCGCGCGGCGTCGAGCGACGCGAGTCGAGCCGGCGCGCCGGGCCTGTAGGTCATCGAGGCCGGATCGAGGGTGAGGATCTCGCCGCTCGCATCCTTCTTGTAGAAGCCCTGGCCCGACTTGGTCCCGGCCCAGCCCCTGCTTGACCAGTTCGTCGACGATCGGCGGCAGGGCGAACACGCTGGCGGTCATCCTCGCGGCTGAGGCTGCCGGCGAGGTTCGAGACGACGTAAGCCAGCACGTCGATGCCAGCCAGATCCATCGTCCGAAACGTCGCGCTCTTCGGCCGGCCGATGGCCGGGCCGGTGATGGCGTCGATCTCTTCGATTGAGTACCCGGCGGCAAGCGCCTCCGGCGAGAACCCGGCGCCAAGCGCCTCCGGTGAGTACCCGGCGTCCGGCGCTTCCGTCCAGGCGCGGAGAATCTGCATGACGCCGTAGAGGCCGATGCGATTGGCGATGAAGTTCGGCGTGTCCTTTGCGGCGACCACGCCCTTTCCGAGCCGGTGATCGGCGAACTCGGCGACCGCCTTTTCAACCGCGGCGTCGGTGTCCGCCGTTCGGATGATCTCGACCAGCCGCAGATATCGCGGCGGGTTGAAGAAGTGCGTCCCGAGCGCGTGCGCCCTGAACCCTGGGGACCGGCCCTCGACAATGGCCGCGATCGGGATCCCTGATGTGTTCGAGCTGACGATCGCGTGCGGCGCGCGATGACGGTCGACGCGCTCGAAGAGCGACTGCTTCACGTCGAGGCGCTCGACGATGGCTTCGATGATCCAGTCAGCCGACGAATCGCGGGCAGGTCCTCGTCGAATCCGCCGGTGCGGATGAGTGCGGCGCCGTCGGCGGTGAAGAATGGATCCGGCTTGAGCTTTCGCGCGCGCGCCAGCCCCTCGCGTGCGGCGTCTGGCGTGACGTCGAGCAGCAGCACCGGAACGCCGGCGTTGGCGAAGTGCGCGGCAATCTGCGCGCCCATCGTGCCGGCGCCGAGAACTGCCACCGTGCGTATGCGAGTGCTCACCGCTTGTCCTGCTCCCAGTCGTTGACGACGAGCTACCGTCGATCCCCGAGTCCACCGACGAACACGTCCACGATTGCGTCGGCCTCAGCGACGAGCGAGTACTTGCGACGGCTGAGGATCCAGTTGGTCGCCATCTCGTCGAGGGCGCCGAAGAACAGCTTGGCGGCCAGCGTCGCGCTGATCTCCGGCCTGAACGCCTTGCGCGCCTGACCGTCGGCGATGACGTTCCTGATGATGCCGAGGTATTCGCGCAGATGGGTCGAGGAAAACCGTTCCATGAACTTCGTCGACTGCCTGAGCTCGACCTGAAAGACCACGGCCAGGGCCCGGTCGCGCCCGAGCCGGCCGAGATGGAGCCGGGCGATCTCCCGCAGACGCTCGACCGGGTCGGTGAGTGCGCCGACACTCCGTCGTCCGTCGGCAATCGCCTCCTTCATGGTGCGCTCGAAGATCGAGATGAGGAGGTCGTCCTTGCCGCGAAAGTAGAGATAGACCGTCCCGGCAGCGACGCCCGCCGATCGGGCGACGTCGGCGACCTGGGCGTTGAAGAAGCCGCGTGCGGCGAAGGTGTCGATAGCGGCCCGAAGCAGCGCGTCGCGCTTGTCGGTTCGCTCGAGCCGAGCTGGCTGCGCACTGGCGCGCCGGGTCGCTGCGTAGGCATGAATGAATGTTCATTCAGTGCTGGGGATGTCAAGCGATGACAAGGCTCAGGGCTCTGGGCTCAGGGCTCAAGCAAAACCTTCAACCACATACTTGAGGATCTTGCCTGAGCCAGCCTAGAGCCCTGAGCCCGAGCAGCCGGTGCAATTGTTTGAACTCCGTCCGCTGTGGATTTGGATCGGCGTCGATGCGCGCGTTGCGGTGCGCTGGGACGGCCGATCGGCGCATCCTCGGCTGCAGGTCGCTCGTCACTCCCCGTTTTCCCTTCGTCACGCGGCCGTCGCAAACGACCTCTGCCGTTCGCCGACGGGCGGTAAGGGCAGTGCGATTGCACAGAGCGAGACGCCGTCTGAGGAGAGTGAAGGTCTGCGACGCGGGCGGTTCGCGCAAGACATCCACGGGAAGACGAGGCGGCGGTATAGTGTGAGCGCCGCCACCGATTCTCGAGGGAAGCCATGCTCGACGACACGCAGCAACAGAGCCTCATCACCCGCCTCAACCGCGTCGAAGGACAAATTCGCGGCATCCGTCGCATGGTGCAGGAACCGCGGATCTGTCTGGACATCCTGCAGCAGCTTGCTGCCGCCGAGGCCGCGCTCAACCGCATCAGCCTCGCCGTGCTCAAGCACCACGTTGAGGTGTGCGTACCCGATGGGATCGCCAAGGGGGAACCCGAACAGAGCCGGCGGCTGGCGGAGCTCGTCGACATCTTCGATCGCTTCGCGAAGTAAGCCGTTCGTCACGGGAAATCCCCGCCTCGTCACTCCCAGACTGCAGTTCCCCGCAATCTCGTTGACGGCCGGCGCGCCCGGCCGTATCCACGCGGTAGACACTCCTTGTTTCGCCGCCCGCCTTCCAGCGGGCGTGGTGTCGCGCGTCGTGTTCGGATCACGCAAAGGAGGATCGGATGAACATACGACTGGTCCTGGTCGGCCTGTCGCTCGTCTGTGCGTCGCTCGTCGCGGCGCCGGTTCGAGCGCAGGTCTACACAGGCCGCATCGACGTCACCGTCAAAGACAGCACCGGCGCAGTGCTGCCCGGCGTGACGGTCGAGGCTGTCGGCACCCAGACCGATGTCGCCGTCACGGACGCCAAGGGCGAGGCCCACTTCGTCAACCTCGCGCCGGGCCGCTACATCGTGACCGCGAAGCTCGCCGGGTTTACCGACTACCGGAACGAGAACGTGCCGGTCAATGCCGGCTCCATCGTGCCGCTCGGCGTGACGATGAGCGTCGGCGGGATGGCCGAGAAAGTCGACGTCACGTCGGAGACACCGGTCATCGAGTCCAAGCGGCAGACCGTCTCGACCAACGTCAACCTCGACGAACTGCAGAACATTCCGAGCGCGCGCGATCCGTGGGTCGTCCTCCAGACCGTCCCCGGCATCATCGTCGATCGGGTGAACGTCGGCGGCGCCGAATCGGGGCAGCAGTCCAACTACCAGGCCAAGGGCGCGAACCCCAAGCAGAACACCTGGAACATGGACGGGATTGCGATCACCGACATGGGCTCGCTCGGCGCGTCTCCGACCTACTACGACTTCGACATGTTTCAGGAGATGCAGGTCACGACCGGCGGCGCCGATCCGGCGAACGCCACGCCGGGCGTGCAGCTGAACTTCGTGTTGCGGAGCGGCACCAGCAAGTGGCGCGGCACCACCCGCTACTACTTCGAGAACGACAGCCTCCAGTCCGACAACGTGTCGTCGGACCTCTTCGGCGAGATTGCCAGCTACAACCGGGTCGGCGAGTACAAGGACTGGGGCTTCGAGGGTGGCGGTCCCATCCTGCCGCGGAAGGTGTTCGCGTGGGGCGCGTATGGCAAGACGGAGCCCGAGATACGGGTCTTCAGCTTCGACCCGTCACCTCAACGACTACCAGCAGATTGCGCGCGACGCCACGTTCCTCGAGAACATCTCGGCCAAGGTCACCGCCGAGGTGTCGACGAAGACGCGGGCGAACTTCACCTACTTCCGCGGCAACAAGCAGAAGTTCGGCCGCGGCGCGTCCGGCTTCCGGCCTGACGAGACGACCTACAACCAGGACGGCCCGACGGACCTGTTCAAGTTCGAGTTGAACCAGACGCTCGGGACCAACCTGTTCGTCGTCGGACGCTACGCGCATACGAAGAACGGGTTCTCGCTCGAGCCGCGCGGCAGCACGCGACGTGCAGTCCTATCGCGACGACTCGAACGTCTATCACGGGTCGTACGGCTGGTTCGAGACCCTGCGGCCGCAGGACAACGTCGCGCTCGAAGGCAACATGTTCAAGGGCAAGCACGACCTGAAGTTCGGCTTCGGCTGGCGCAAGGCGAGCGTGACGTCCGAGAGCGGCTGGCCGGGCAACGGCGTCCGCACCTATCATCGCGGCTACCCGAACATGCAGGCGCGCGTCGTGCGCGACTGGTCGCTCGCGGGCGAGGGCACCTACTGGAACGCCTACCTCGGCGACACGATCAGCTTCGACCGGCTGACGGTCAACGTCGGCGTGCGGTGGGATCGCTCCGCCAGCTCTGTGCAGGGCGCCTCCGTCCCCGCGAGCCCTGCGCTGCCGGTTCTGCTTCCGGCACTGGAAGCGCCCGGCATCAAGGACGCCATCGTCTACAACAACGTGACGCCGCGCGTCGGCTTCACCTACGCGCTGAACGAGTCGCGCAAGACGATCGTTCGCGGCAGCTACGCCGCCTTCGCCTCGCAGCTCGATTCGAACCGCTCCCCGTTGACGGTGTCAGCCATCCCGTACTACTCGTACGTCTACTACGCGGCGGTGGACACCAACGGCAACCGGATCGCCGACGTCAGCGAGTTCACGACGTTCCAGGGCGTGGCCGGGTTCGACCCGAACAATCCGCTCGGCGGCAACCCGGACCGCATCGGGAACTACAGCTCGCCGCTGACGCACGAAGTCCTGTTCGGCGTCGAGCACGAGCTCATGAAGAACTTCGGCGTCGCCGCCAACGTGACGTGGCGGCGCTACAACGGTTTCAACTGGCTGAACTACCCCGGCGTCACCGCGGCGGACTTCACGCAGGCCGGCGTCTTCGCCGGTACTGCGCCGGGCATCGGCAGCTACAACGTGCCCTACTACCACGTCAACGAGAGCGCGTTGCCAGCTGACTTCGGCCAGGTATACGAAACTCGCTCCGACTACTACCAGCGCTACCTTGGCTTCGAGATTTCCGCGACCAAGCGCATGGCGGATCGGTGGATGATGCGGCTCGGATTCTCGACCAACGATCACCGGGAGTACTTGAAGGGTCCCGGCGCGAGCGAGGATCCGACACCCGTCTTCACTACGACCGACGCCTACCCGAACGTGGACGGCGGTCCGGTGATGACTCCGAGCACCGGCAGCGGCAAGAGCTCGATCTACATGGCGCTGCCGAAGTACCAGTTCATCGCCAACGGCGCCTACCAGGCGATGTGGGGCATCACCTTCGCGGGCAACTACCTGATGCGCCAAGGCTTCTCGGCGCCGTACTTCATCCTCTCGGATACCGATGGCGCCGGCGACGCGATCGCGCCCGAGAAGAACGTGCTGCTCGTCAGCGACGTCGGCAAGAACCGGCTGCCGACCGTGCATACGCTGGATGCGCGCGTGAGCAAGAACATCACGTATCGACGGTTGAACGTCAACCTCGACATGGACATCTTCAACCTGTTCAACTCGTCGACGGTGCTGGGGCGCGACTACGACCTCGCCTCGTCAGGGTTCGATCAGGTTCGAGAGATCGTCAACCCGCGCATCATCCGCTTTGGCGTCAGGGTGGGTTTCTAGACCACGGACAACAGGACCACCTGGACCACGGATAACACGGACAACACGGATCAATGGGGCGCGCTCCCCCAGTCGGGGGCGCGCCCTTTTTTTGTCACAGTCGTGTCATCACCTTGCTGGGAAGATATGCCGGACAATAGATGTCCAACGTGACGTTGCCGTAGGAATCGGCTCGGACTTTCGGCCCCTGTCCCACGAAGACCATGCGCTTCGCCGCTAACTTGCAGGCTGTTCGGCACTTTTCGCCTCGGGCCCTGGTCAGGCTCGCGTCCGGACTCGCCTTGACGCTGGTCTATGTGGCGCCCCAGCAAGCGCAGTCGACGCCGCAGTCTAGCCAGCCATGCGCGGTATCGGGCCTCGTGCAGTCCGGTAGCTTGCCCCTTCCGGGTGTGGCCATCGTGGCGCTCAGCGCCGACGGTGCGGAGGTGGCCTCGACGTCGAGCGAGCAGAACGGCAGCTACGTGCTTCGCCTCGCTGCGCCGGGAAACTATCAGATCAGGGCGTCTCTCGCCGCGTTCGCCCCATCAGCCCGAGAGGCGACGCTCACCGCGAGCGATTGCTCGAGCCGCATCGACCTCGTCCTGACTCTCGCCTCACGCGTACCTGCGGCCGCGGCCGCAGCCTCGACTTCAGGTCCGTCGGGGTCATTGCCTCAGGCCGGTGCCGGCCCTTCGACAGGCTCAGGGCAGGGCAGGGGAGCGGGTCGGGGCACGCAAGCCGCTGCGACCGCGGGCCGGGGCTCAGGGCGGGGCGGGTTTCAGCAGCTCGACGTCGTCACCAACGCGACTGGCGAACAGGCCGGGGCTGTCACTGCTGACGAGGCAGCTGCCACCCTTCGGACCGAGCTCCAATTGCCGCCGGGCTTTTCGGCAGACGCGCCGACCGAGACGGTTGCTACCGCAGGCATTCAGGGGCAGTCGAACGACGCGCTGCTCTTTGGCGGACGCGGCGGACGTGGCGAGTTCGGTGAGGGTGGACCCGACGGATTCGGACGAGGCGGCGAGGGCGGCTTCGGTGGCGGGAACGATCAGGGTGGCGCCGGAGGCGGCGGACGTGGCGGCGGGCCGGGAGGCGGTTTCGGCCCCGGTGGGCCCGGCGGATTCGGAGGCATGCGGGGCGGCGGACGCATCCAGGGCAACGCCAACTACAACCTCGGTGGGTCCATGTTCGATGCCGCGCCTTACCCGCTCAACGGCCGCGTGCGCGAGGAGCCCGACTACGTCCAGCAGCGCTACGGCACGTCGTTTGGCGGTCCGCTGACGATCCCCCATGTCATCAAGGGCGGCACGCGGACGTCATTCTTCCTTAACTACGCCGGCAACCACTCGAAAACGCCAGTCGATTCGTACTCGACGGTGCCGACGCTGGCGGCGCGCACCGGCGACTTTTCCGGCTCGAGCGCGGTTGTGATCGATCCGCTGACCGGACAACCGTTCCCCGGCAACAGCATTCCGCAATCGCGGATCGATCCGGCGGCGCAGACGCTCCTGTCGTACATCCCGAGGCCCAATATCGTCGGCGACACGCAGAACTTCCACTACGTCACGGCGAACTCGTCGAACAGCAACGACGTGAACCTTCGCGTCACGCACATCTTCGGCGCCGAGCCGCAGCGCGGCGGCGGGCGCGGCCGAGGCGGGTTCCCGCCGGGCGGTGGCCGTGGCGGGCCTGGCGGTCCCGGCGGGTTCGGTCCCGGAGGTCCGGGCGGCCGCCAGGGCCGCGGGCCGCAGCCGACGCGCAGCGTGCTCAACGCCAGCGTCAGCTACCGCGAATCGTCGTCTGCGAGCTCGTCCACGTTTCCGACCATCGGCGGATCCGCTGGCACCGCCGGGTGGAATGTCCCCGTGAGCTGGATGCTCATGAAGGGCCGCGTCAACAACGTGTTGACCGTCACCTACAACCGCAACAGCTCGAGGAGCAGCAACCTCTACGCCTACAACACCGACGTCGTCGGGGCCGCCGGCATCGAAGGCGTGTCGTCCGATCCGTTCGACTGGGGCATTCCGGGACTGTCGTTCACGACCATCGCCGATCTGCGCGATCGCACGCCGTCGCGGCGCGTCGACCAGCGGATCCAGATCAGCAACTCGACGATGAGGAGTTGGGGGCGTCATGCGGTGAGGTGGGGCGGAGAGTTCCGCTACCTGCGGCTCGACAGCCTGTCGAACAGCAACCCGCGCGGGAGCTTCGTCTTCACAGGGCTGTACACGTCAGCGATCGCGAACGGCCGCGCCGTCCCGGGCACCGGCCTCGACCTCGCGGATTTCTTGCTGGGATACGCGCAGCAGGCGTCGGTGCAGTACGGGCCGGGTGACTTGAAGATGCGAGGCCGCGACTGGAACCTCTTCCTTCAGGACGACTGGCGCATGCGCGGCAACGTCACGATCAACTACGGGGTGCGCTATGAGTACGTCTCGCCGTACTACGAAGCCAACAACCATCTCGTCAACCTCGATGTGAACTCGGACTTCACCGCCGCCGTGCCGGTCGAGGCTGGCGGCACGGGTGAGTTCACGGGTCCCGTGCCGACGAGCCTGGTCGAGGCCGATCGCAACAACGTGGCGCCGCGGGTCGGCCTCGCCTGGAGGGCGCAACCGGGCATGACGGTCCGCGCCGGGTACGGTATCAACTACAACCTCGGCGCGTACGGGACCATCGCTCAGAAGCTCGCGGCACAGCCGCCGTTTGCCGTCACCTCCACGAGCCTGGGGACAGCGGTCGTCCCCCTGCTGGTCGTCGACCCGTTCGCTCAAGTCGACAGCGCGACCACGACGAATTCCTATGGAATCGACCGGACCTACGACCTCGGCATCGCGCAAATCTGGAACGCCGACGTGCAGAAAGATCTGCCGCGCAACCTGACGCTGAGCCTCGGCTACACCGGCACGAAGGGCAGCAACCTCGACATCCAGCGGGCGCCGAACCGCAATCCCGATGGCGGGCTGCGCATCGATGGTGTGCAGGCGTTCCTGTGGCAGTCGTCCGAAGGGCGATCGACGCTTCACTCGCTGAGCGTGCGGGCCCGCAAGCGGCTGTCGCGGGGCATTTCCTTTGGCGGCGCCTACGTCTGGTCCCGCGCCTACGACAACGCGTCGTCATTTGGCGGCGGCGGAGGCACGGTCGCGCAAAACGACCAGGACCTCGCGGCCGAGTGGGGCCGGTCGAGTTTCGAGCGCCGCCACGCGGTCAACGCCGACTACACGATCGAGCTCCCCTGGGGCACGGGCCGGCACTGGCTGAACAACACGAGCCTGCTCGCACAGCTCTTTGGGGGGTGGAGCTGGAGCGGCGCTTTTGTCGCGCAGTCCGGAGGTCCATTTACGCCGCGCGTCACCGGCAACTACGTCGACGTGGCCTCGGGCGTCAACGGCACGCTGCGCGCCGACTACGACGGCAGCGATATTTCGGTCAGCGATCCGACCACGCTGCGCTACTTCAACACCGACGCTTTTTCGATCCCCGCGCAAGGTACGTTCGGAAATGCCGCCCGCAACCTGATCATCGGGCCCGGTTCGCACAATCTGAACATGAACCTCTCGAAGAACGTCAACTTTGCCCGGAACCGTGGCGTGAATATCCGCGTCCAGGCCAGCAACGTTCTCAACAGCGTCCAATTCTCATCCATCGACACGTCGGTCAACTCGCCGACCTTCGGACAGGTGACGGCCGTGCGGCCGATGCGGTCCGTGCAGCTGATACTCCGCTTCAGATTCTGACCGCTGATGAAAGTCTTCCTTCGTGAGCTTTGTGGTCTTCCGCCTTCGCCAAGGCTCCGGCGGACCGCCGTAGCTTTAGCGGAGGCTGGTCGCGGTCATCGTGATGGGTCGTCGACCGTGCTTATGAGATGGCTTGTAGTGACCGAACTCGCCGCCGCGTGGTGCGTGCGCTCTCGATCGCCGCGCTGGCGCTGTGGGTGTCTGTCCCGTCGGCGCGGCAGAGCGTCCAGCGGCGGCCCTCCTTCCGCGCCGGCGTCGAGATCATCTACGTCAACGTCGTCGTCCGCGACGGCAACGGCAACATCGTTCGCAACCTGAAGAAGGAAGACTTCACGCTCGTCGAGGACGACAAGGCCCAGGCGATTACGGCGTTCGACTTCGAGGAGGTTCCGTCGGAGGCGATTCCAGCCGCCGAGCCGGCGGCGCCGGTTCAGCCGATCCTCAAAGCGGAGGCGTCGCCAAAGCCGGCGGCGACGACGTCCGCAACTGCGCCTGTCGCCGCGGCAAAACCAGAGTCGATTGACCTGAAGAATCGGCGCCTGGTCGTGCTGCTGTTCGAT
The DNA here is from genome assembly GCA_963839705.1 of uncultured Acidobacteriota bacterium. Taxonomy (GTDB): domain Bacteria; phylum Acidobacteriota; class Vicinamibacteria; order Vicinamibacterales; family 2-12-FULL-66-21; genus DATBJJ01. The sequence continues at coordinate 170,732 of CAWIWL010000012.1, read as the reverse complement.
TCGAGCTCGATGCAGCCGGAGGAGCTCGAGCGGGCGATTGCGTCCGGACACGACTACATCACCAAGCGCCTGACGCCCGCCGACCTCGTCGCGATTGCGGCGGTCGGCTCGACGCTCCAGATTGTCCAGGACTTCACCGCCGACCGCGAGACGCTGTCGGCCGCGCTCGATCGCTTCTCGGGGGTGGATACGGTTGGTTTCCAGGAAGGCACGACCCTCACCGGCGAGGAGACCGACGCGGATGGCTTCGTCGCCGACGACAGCGAGTTCAACATCTTCAACACCGACCGCCGCCTGGCGGCCATCGAACAGTTGTCCGACGCGCTCGCGCCGATTCAGCAGAAGAAGTCCATCGTCTACTTCAGCAGCGGCGTGACCCAGCGTGGAGAGGACAACCAGGTTCAGCTTCGCGTCGCGATCGACCGCGCGGTCAAGGCCAACGTGTCGATCTACCCCGTTGACACGCGCGGTCTGACGGCGATTGTTCCGGGCGGATCGGCGAGCCAGGCAAGCGGCCGCGGCGGCGCGTCGATGTTCTCGGGACGCGGCGTATCGCAGCAGTTTGCCAGCCAGGCCGCCAGCCAGGACACGCTCGTGGCGCTCGCGAGCGACACCGGCGGCAAGGCGTTCCTCGATACGAACGACTTCGGCGGCGTCTACACAAAGGTCATCGCCGACACGTCGGCGTACTACTTGATTGGCTATTCCAGCACCAACGCCGCACGCGACGGACGCTTCAGGCGGATCAAGGTACGGCTCAACAAGTCCGGTCTGAAGGTGGAGCACCGGAACGGCTACTATGCCACTCGGGATTTCCAGCACTCCGGCAAGGAGGATCGCGAGCAGCAGCTGCAGGACCAGCTGATGACGGATCTTTCGTCGACCGACCTGACGGTCTGGATGTCCACGTCCTTCTTTCGACTGTCTGACGATCGGTTCTACGTGCCGGTCTCGATTGCCGTACCGGGGTCGGAGATTCCGTTCGCCCAGGCGAGCTCGCAGGACCGCGCCACGATTGACGTCATCGGCCTCATGCGCGATCCGCAGCAGCGCCCCGTGGGCCGCCTGCGCGACACGGTCAAGGTGGCCGTACAGACGACGCAGGACGTCAAGCGAAAGACCGTGCAATACGAGACCGGCTTCACCCTTCCCCCAGGCCAGTACCGGCTGAAGGTCGTGCTGCGCGAGAACCAGAGCGGCGCCGTCGGTTCGTACGAGAGCGAGATCGTGGTGCCCGATATGCGACGGATGCCGGTCAAGCTGAGCTCGGTCGTGCTCGGCACGCAGACGCAGCCCGTCACCCAGCGCAACGCCGTGAGCCCGCTGGCGCGCAACGGCACGATGCTCGTGCCGAGCCTGACGCACGTCGTGTCGACGGGACAGCCCTTGTATTTCTATTACGAGGTCTACGAGCCCGCCGTCGTGCAATCAGGCGGTCCGCGTCTGCTGACGAGCATCGCGTTCTTTCGCGGCAAGGTGAAGACCTACGAAACGCCGCTCGTCGAAGTCACTAAGCTGGACGCGCCGGATCGCAAGGCGGCCGATCTTCCAGTACTCGGTGCCCGCCGCTGCACTCAAGCCCGGCTACTACACGTGCCAGATCACGGTTGTCGACGATGTGGCTGGGACGTTTGCGTTTCCGAGGTTGCCATTGTTGGTGAAGTAGCGTCCGGCTTCAGCGCGGTGATCCCAACGCATTCAGCAGGACGACATACCGGCCGGACGGGCGAGTGCGGCAGTTCACGAGGAACTTATGCCCGTCGTGGGTATCGTACGGATTACCGTAAGACTGGTTGGTGAGCGGTGCTAAATGAGGAGAGGTATCGGGACATGCCTGGAACAGCCGAACCGGCGCGGGCGTCGTACCGGAACGACCCAGGTTGCGGGTGTCCACCGAGTTGATCCCGGAATCGGCGGTCATGAAAAACAACTCCTGGCCGAGCGGTCCCCAGACTGGGAAGTCCCCACCACGATTGGTAACCTGCAGCTTGCCTACAGCAGTCGCCGGCTGTTCCAAGAACGGCTGCACGTACACTTCCGGCCGTCCGGTCTCATTCGAAACATACGCGATCCATTTTCCATCCGGCGAGAAGCGCCCTCCCAATTCGAGGAACGACGTTGCGAGAAATCGAATCGGCTTCTCGCCCGTGCCAACCCGCTGTATCCAGATATCGCCGTCGCCAGTCGAGACGAGCCACTTGCCGTCGGGTGTCCAATCCCAGGGCGACTCAACGCCGTCGGGCACGACCTCTTCTGCGCCAGCGATGTCGACGCTTCGCTTGAAATATGGTCGACCGCGGAAGTTGCCGTCTCGATCCGAAACGAAGATCAACTCCTTCCCATTGGCCGACCAGACGGGAAACCAGTCGTTGGCGCTATTGAGAGTAACCCGCGAAGTTATCCCCCGCGCGATGTCGATGTACCAGATATCGCGGTTCCCGCTCCGATCGTCCGGCTTCGAGTACGCGACCCGATCGCCGGACGGTGACAAGCGCACCTGGAGATAGTCACCCGGCTTTCCCACGGCGCCCTGTGCCGTGCCGTCCCGACCGAACCAGGTCAGAAGAGTTTCGTTCGCGCCAGCAGGTTCCACAATTACCGTTCGTCCATCGTCGGACGCGTTGAAACCCGCGATGATGCTGGCGGCGAGGTACGAAATCTTGTCGAACACGACCTCGGCTTCGCCTTCGAGGGCCATCCGGTCCACATCGAACCGTTGTCGCATCAGGGCGCCGTCTCTGTAAAAGATTAGAGTGCCAGGCTGGCCGGACTTGCCGGGGACGTACTTGACCCGCGACTGCGCGGCCACGATGCGCGTCAGTTGCGGAGAGTCGATCGAACCCACGAAGAGGGCGTTGTTGTCGCGATTGGCGCACCGGGCCGTGAAAAGGAAGCGTCGGCCGTCGGGCAGGAACTGCAGGAAGCGGTGCGAATTCTCGCCACGCGCCGCATCGAGCGTCGTGATGGCTTTTGGCGCTCCGCCGGTTTCCGAGATGCCAAGTATCGCCGCTCGGTTTATCGGCCTGAAGACGATCTGGCCGGCCGCCCCCCATGCGGCGTCCTGAAAGCCGGGAATCGTCGCGATCGTCTGCGCTGGTCCACCGGAGGGTGCGATCTTCTTTAACTTTCCATCCGCGAAAAAGCCGATCCATCGTCCGTTCGGCGACCACGCGATCGCACCGGACGCACCTTCCGACCCGGAAAGTTGCCGCGTTTCGATGCCGTCGAGCGATCGTACCGAGACGATGGATCGATCGGGGCCGTTCGTCACGAACGCGAGCATCTGACCGTCCGGCGACGGCGTCGGGATTATTCCTGTGACCAGGTCGCTTGCTTGTTGCTCTACTGTGAGTCCGAACTGCACGCGCCGGTCGGCTGGATTCGTGGCCCCGCGATTCAGCAGGAGCACGGCGGCAACCACCGCACCGAGACCGACGAGAGCGGTGGCAGCTATGCCGATCCCGCGCCACCTGCTGGGACGCAGTCGTTCGCTCGTCGATGGAGTGGCGGGCGAGAGGTTCTCCAAATCTGCGGCGACGTCCCCGATATCGCGTGCGCGCTTCTTGGGATCCTTCTCGAGACATCGACGCAGCACACGCATCACGTTGGACGGCGTGGTCGCCGGCAGAAGATCCCAGCTCGGTTCACGGTCCACGACGGCAGCGAGGAGATCGGTGGTCGTGTCGCCCGTAAACGCGGCGCGGCCGCTGAGCATTTCGTAGAGCACGCAGCCGAACGCCCAGATGTCGGTTCGCTTGTCGACGACCTGGCCTCGGGCTTGTTCCGGGCTCATATACGCGGGCGTGCCGAGGATGATTCCGTCGCGTGTGACGCCGAGGGTTGAAGCCGACGCCTGGTCGACCGCCGATGCCTCGTTCATCTTCGCGAGACCGAAGTCGAGGATCTTGACCACGCCATCGGGTGTGATTTTGATGTTCGCGGGCTTCAGGTCGCGGTGGACGATGCCTTTCTCGTGTGCCGCGTCGAGACCCTCGGCAATCTGACGGCCGGCTGCGAGCGCTTCTGCAAGCGAAAATGGGCCGCTTGCCAGTCGCGCGGCAAGCGTCAAGCCCGGAACCAACTCGAGCACCAGGCAGGGGAACGAACTGGGCGACTCAGGATTCGGGAGATCCTCGAAGCCGTAGATTTGCGCGATGTGAGGATGGTTGAGTGCTGCCAGGAGCTTCGCTTCCCGCTCGAATCGCGTCAGGCGATCGGAATCGGCGGTAACCTCGTGCGGCAGGACCTTGATGGCGACCTCGCGTCCGAGCCTAGTGTCGCGCGCACGATAGACCTCCCCCATGGCGCCGGCACCGAGCAAGCCCTCCAGTTCGTAAACGCCGATCCGCCTGCTCGTCAGCATCGAGGTTGTGGAATGCTATCTCATCCGGGTGCGATAGTCCGTGAGCTGTCAACACCTAGCGGATGCAAACAAGGCTCGCTATTTCAGCATCGCCCCGACCCGCGCGATCTCCTGCGCGTAAAACCCCGGCGGCGCTGTAGCCACATAGCGGGTGCCGTACGAGAGTGCCTCGTCCCGCCGCCCGAGATCGAAGAGTGTCACCGTCAGGTTGTAGAGGGCGTCGTATTCTGTCCCGTTGAGGGCCACCGCGCGCTTCCACATTTCGATCGCTTCAGACGTCTTGCCCGTCTGCGACAGCACGACGCCGAGCGTGGTGCACGCGCCTGCCAGGGTGTCGTCGATGGCCAGCGCGCGGCGCAGCGAGGCTTCGGCCGCCGCCCGGTCGCCGGTGCGCAGCTGCACCGTGCCGATGTTCTGCCAGCCGAGACCGTTGGTTGGGTCCACGCGCAGAACGTGCTTGAACGTGCGGATCGCGTCGGCCGATCGGTGGGCCTGGCCGTAGGCGATGCCGAGCGCGTTCAATGCCTCGATGTCGTCGCCCGCCAGGCCCTCCAGAAGATGGATGGCGCGTTCGGCACTGCCTGTCTCCGACAAGTAGACGCCGAGTTTCACCCTCACGTCGCGATGCGTGATGCCGTTCTTGAGGGCGGTTTCGAGCGTCCGGATGGCGTCGGCCGGGCGGCCGCCCTGCCAGTAGACGAATGCCAGGTAGCGGTAGGCGTCGGCCGTGTCGGGCCGGCGTTCGATGACTTTCTGAAACGCCTGCGCCGCATCCTCGAGCTTCCCCTGCTGATAGAGATCGCCGGCGCGGTGCAGCATCGCGTCGAGCTCGATCAGGCGCTTGGGATCGTCGGCCTCACCGTAGTGGTCGCGGGGCGCCGCCGGGCTGCCGCCGACGTAGCCGAGCGCGCGCAGCCGGTCGCGGACGGCCGACGTCTCTTCTCCAGGAAGGGAAGGCGGAGCGACGTTGAAGCCGCGGAGCGCGTTGAGCAGAATCTCGGTTCGCGCGCTGTCGACGGTCGCCCGGTTGCGCTCTTCCCGCGCGTCGGTGTCGAGCCCGTAGAGTTCCTGCGCCGGCAAGTCGATGTACTTGTCCCGGCCGACGATGACCCCGCGGAGCGGCGCCCACCCGCGCGACAGATTGGCCGTCATGGCCTCGAAGTACGACGGCCGATCCTCGCCGCGGCCGCTGCGTATCAACTCCACCAGCGACGCGCCAGGGAGGGCGTCGGGCGGAAGCGGTGCCGCGACGGCCTCGAGAATCGTGGGCACCACGTCGATGTGACGCACCGCCGTGTCGATGGTCGTGCCCCTGACCGCGCTGGCGGACGCTCCCACTTCGGCGCCCAGTTCCGCAACGATGAGCGGCACGCGCAGCGTCGGCTCATACGCGAAGATGCCGTGGGTCAGCTCGCCATGGTCGCCGAGGCTCTCCCCGTGATCCGCCGTGACGATGACAAGCGTCTTGCGCGGGAGCGTGGCGAGCCGATCGAAGAGCGGGCCGAGCGCGTAGTCCGTCCAAGCCACCTCACCCGCGTACGGATCCGCCGGATAACGTTTGGCGAACTCGTCTGGCGGCTGGTACGGCGCGTGTGGGTCGAAGACATGCACCCACGCGAACCATTTGCCCGGCTGCGCTCCCGTCCAGGCGAGCGCGGACGATACGACGGCGTCGGCGCGGCGCTCGGGGAGCGCGAAGTCCACGGTACTGCCCGTCTCACCGATGCGGTCGTCGTAGGCATCGAAGCCGGCGTTGAGGCCGAAGCGCTGATCGAGAGGGAACCCGCCGACGAAAGCGCCGGTAGCGAAGCCGAGACGCTTTAACCTCGTGGCAAGTGTCGCCGTGCCGGCTTTGACCCGGTAGCCGTTGTTGTCGCGCACGCCGTGCTCGTATGGATACGTTCCGGTCAGGAGGCTCGTGTGCGACGGCAGCGTCACGACCGCGTGCGCGTGGGCGAAGGTGAACCTCGCGCCGCGCGCGGCGAGCGTATCGAGGCGGGGAGTGCTGGCGCGGCCCCCGTAGGCGGAAATCGCATCGGCCCTGAGCGTGTCGATGGTGATGAGGAGGACGTTGCGTTCGGCGGTCGGAGCGATTGCAAATCCGGCTTCGCGTCTGGCCCACCAGATTCCGGCAGCGACGGCAGCCAGCGCCAGGACGAGGAGCACGAGCGTCGTCGAACGTGCGATCCTCGTGGCCATCACTGTGACCGCCGCCTGCCGCGCGCCTCGGCCTCGACCGTGGCCGCCCGATCGTTGCGGCCGAACATCCGCCACACGCGCGCCGCGGTGTCCGACGCTTCTCGCGACGGGACGTCGCGCACGAGCTCTTCCAGCGCGCGCTCCGCCTCGGCGGCGCGCCCCGTCGACTGGTAGAGCAGGGCCAGACCGGCGCGCGCCCGCACGTGCTGCGGGTAGAGGCGCACTTCCTCTTTAAGGTATGGCTCGGCCTCTTGGTAGCGCTCGAGGCGCGCGAGCGAATCGCCAATCATGAAATACAGGTCTCTCGCCTGTGCGGAGCGCTGCGCGTAGCTCTTCCGCGCCTCGAGCAGAAAGCCGAGGGCCCGATCGTATTGCTGGTTGTTGTAGGCGATCGTCCCGCGGATGAATGCCGGCATCGGCAGCCCCGGGTCCGCCGCCGCCGCGAGCTCGGCCTGACGAATCGCCTCGTCATCGCGTTTGCGAGTGACTTCGATGAGCGCAATGGCCTGGTGCGCCTGGGACGGCGCGCTCGTGAGCGCCAGCTCGGCGTGCGCACGCGCCTGGTCTGGACGGTTCAGCGCCAACAGCATGCTCGAGGCGCCGAGCGGACCATTGGGTTCGTCTGGCTGCAGCGCAATGACGTGCGCGTAGGCATCGAACGCTTCCTGAAACCGGCCCAGCCTGCCGAGCGCTGCCGCATACTGCGACCACACGTCGGTCATCGCCGGGTCCTCGTCCAGGATGGCGCGGAGCAGTTGCGTGCCCTCCTCCAGTCGGCCGTCGCCGATGCGCTCGACCGCCTGACGGTACGACCGCAGCAGCGGTGCTTTGTCCTTTGGATCCGCTCGTGCCTCGCCGCCTCTGGCGGACGAAGAGGACTGCGTGCCGACGTAGCCGAGCGCCGCCAGCCGCTGCCGATCCTCAGCGGACACCGCGGAAGGCGCGTCGAGGTCTCTTCCCGCAACGAGCGCCTCGAGCGCCGACCGCAGTGCCGTCGCCGACTGGCCGCGCTCGGCGGCGATGTTCGTGCGCTCGCCGGGATCGCGCTCGAGGTCGTAGAGCTCCTCGCGCGGCGCCTTGATGTAGCGGAAGCGATCGTCGGTCAACGACAGCAGCTCGCTCCAACCGAAGTGATAACGCGGGTAGAGCGCTTCGGCGTAGATGCCCTGCGGAGGCAGCGCGCCGCGATCGAAGAGCGCGACCGACAGGTTCCGTCCGCGCAGGCCCGGCGGAGCCGTCAGCCCCGCGAGCGCGGCGAACGTTGGCAGCAGGTCGATGTGCTGCACGGGATCCTTCACCCGGCGTCCAGCCGACTGCGCGCGCGGCAGGCGCACGATCCAGGGCACGCGGATGACCTCGTCGTAGAGAAACAGCCCGTGCTCTTCTTCGATGTGATCGCCGAGGCCCTCGCCGTGATCCGCGAGCACGGCGATCGTCGCGGTGTCATACCAGCCGCGTGCTTTCAGACTCGCGAAGAGCGTGCCGACGACCTCGTCGGCGAACGCCACTTCACCGTCGTAGGCGGCGAGGTCGGCGAATCGTTCGGGCGGCCGATACGGTTTGTGAGGCTCGTAAAGATGCAGGAAGAGAAAGAAGCGATCCGAGGTCAGCGAGCCGAGCCACGCTTCTGCGGCGACAAGCGTCTGCGGCCCTGGACGCTGGACTTGCGCAACCGAGCGATCCGCGGCCACCATCGGAAACGTGGCGTCGTAGACGTCGAATCCTTGCGAGACTCCGGTCTCCGGCCGCATGACGTAAGCCGACACGAAGCCCCCGGTTTTGTATCCCGCCGCGCGAAACATCTCTGCCAGAGTAGGCGTGCCCGCTTCCAGCGTGAACCCGAGGTTGTCGCGAACCTTGTGTTCGAACGGCAGCCGGCCAGTGAACATCGACACGTGCGACGGGAGTGTCTGCGGTGCGTGAGCGTAGGCGCGATCGAACACGACCGCTTCACGCGCGAACGCCGCGAGCGCCGGCGCTCGTCCCGCCTGGTAACCGTAGACCGGCAGTCGATCCGCGCGAAGGGTGTCGATGACGACGAGGATGACCGGCCCGCCCCCGGCCTGCCCTGAGCCCAGTCGAGTGGCTTGCCCTGAGCTGGGTCTTATAGCCCAATACCACCACAGCCCGGCGATTCCCGGTACCTCCAAGCACAACCGTCGCGACGAGGCCCGGCAGAGCCCCGTTTCTGGCGTTTGCGCGGGTCGCTCGGGTGGGGGCCATTCGGGCAGAGCTTGGCAGGAGAAACAGCGGAACAAATCTCAGTATAATCGCCAACATGACGAGAGCACGTAACGCGGCACTGATTCTTCTGTGCGTCCTTTTTGCGGCCAGCGCGTCGGCGCAGCCCAAGGGAAACGCACGCATCAACGGCAAGATCCTCGACGATCAGGGGAAACCTGCCCAGGCGGTGTTGGTCAGGGCGGTCAAGGTCGGCGACTCACAGGCGATGGAAGCCCGGACCAACGACAAAGGTGAGTGGCAGATAGCCGGCCTGACCACGGGCGGCTGGAACTTCGAGTTCATAAAAGACGGTTTCGATTCGCAGCGGATGACGGTCCAGGTGACCGACAAAAGCAATCCCCCGATCGACATGAAGCTGACCAAGGCCGCGCCGGTCGTCGACCCCAACGTCGAGCTCCAGGCGGGCATGAAGGAAGCGGTCGAGCTGCAGAAAGCGGGCAAGAACGCCGACGCCCGCAAGATCATCGAGGATCTCATCGCCAAGTATCCGGAGGCCTACCGGCTGAACGCGTTCGTGGCCTCGACCTACGAGAGCGAGAAGAACTTCGATAAGGCCATCGAGCACATGAAGATCGTGGTCGAAAAGGACCCCGCCGATATCGACATGAAGACCTACCTCGCCGAGCTCTACACGCAGAAGGGCAGCCGCGACGAAGCGCAGAAGATCCTCGAGTCGGTCGACATGACGCAGGTCAAGGACCCGACGATCTTCATCAACCTCGCCATTGGCTCGATCAACGCAGGAAAGGCTGACGACGCCATCGCGATACTCGACAAGGTCTACAAGCAGTTCCCCTCGCAGTCGAACATCCTGTACTATCGTGCGCGCGCCTATATCGTGGCGAAGAAGTTGCCCGAGGCGAAGGCCGACCTCGAAAAATTTGTCTCGTTGGCGACGCCTGATGCGCGCGAGCTGCCGGATGCCAAGAAGCTTCTCGAACAGCTCAAAGACATCAAGTAGATATTCCCTCGCCGCCGCGTGTGCCGTTGCCCTGGCGTTCGGCGCATGCGGCGGTGGTTCAGGTGGAGGCGGAACCCCACCTCCTCCGCCGGGCGGCGGCAATGGTTCGGAGGTCTGCACCGGAACGGGCGCCGAGGCGGACGTTCAGGAGCTCCAGCCTTCCAGGACATCGGCAACCGCCGCGGATCTCGCTGCGCGCAAGGCCGAGCGAGTCGATGGCAACCCGCGCGGGCGGCTCTTCGACGCGCTCTGGCTCAACCAGGCTCGTGCCGGCCGCATCACGCGCCCCGATGCGCTCACCTCGGGCCGCAGCAACATCGACGTCGGCGAGATCGCGGTCGTCCAGGACGAAGGCGATCTCATCGAATCTCCCAACCCCTACGACTTGCGTAACCTCGGCCTGCGCTTCACGCGCAACAATGCCGGCGGCTACGACGTGGCGCGGATCGATGGCGCCTTCCGCACGGCTCTCGGAACACGGCTCACGCTTACCGACGACGACAGCGTGCCGCTGAACGTTGCCTTCAGCTTCTCCTTCTACGGACGGACGCAGTCGACGGCGTTCGTGAACTCCGACGGCAACGTCACCTTCGAACAGGAAGACCGCGCGAGCACGGACCGAAACGTGGCGAGGCTCCTCACAGGGCCACCGCGCGTCGCGTCATTCCTCGCCGATCTCGACCCGAGCACCGGCGGCGGTCGCGTGTTCGGGAACTCCGCCGCCGATCAATACACCGTGACATGGTGCGGCGTGCGCGGGTTCGAGTCCACGCGCACGACGAACGCGCAGCTGACGCTCTTGCCCGACGGCACGATCGAAATGAAGTTTGGCTCGGTCGCGCTGGCGGAGGCGATTGTCGGCCTGTCCCCCGGACGGACCGGAGAGTTCATTCCTGTCGACCTGAGCGCGAACGGACCGACCGGTGGTGGCGCAGGCGCCGTCGGCGAACGATTCGCCGAGCAGGCTCAGCTCGACACCGTCGAAGTATCACGCAAGTTCTACCAGTCGCACCCCGACAACTACGACCAGCTCATCATCTGGACTGACACCACGGTCGTGGACGATGCATTTGCCTACGAGGTCACCGTCGCCAACGAGGTGCAAGGGATTGGTGTGACGCAGTTCGACGCGTCACGCGACTTCGGCAGCGCCGGCCGCCTGCAAAGCTACGCGGTGATGGACTGGATCGGGAAGTACCCCGAGGATCCACTCCAGACGTTCCTGGGAGAGAACAGCACCGTCAGCGTCCTCGGCCAGGAGGTCGGGCACCGGTGGCTCGCCTTTCTGGACTTTCGGAACCACACTGGCGCCCGCTCGGAGGCGCTCCTCGGGCGCGACCAGGCGCACTGGAGCTTCTTCTTCGACTCGGACGCGTCGGTGATGGAAGGCAACGACATCGAAGACCTCGGCGGCGGATCGTTTCGGACGACCGCCGCGGTGCAGCGATACAGCCGGCTCGATCAGTACGCCATGGGGCTGGTCTCCGCGAGTCAGGTGCCGCCGTTCTTCTACGTCGACAACCCTGTGAACGTCTCCGGCGGGCGAGAGGCGGACTCGGCGCCGCGCGTCGGCGTGACGTTCAACGGCACGCGACGCGACGTGCTCATCGAGGACATCATCGCCATCAACGGTCCCCGCCTCCCGTCGTCGGTGGACTCGCCCCGCGTCCATCGTCAGGCCTTCCTGCTGGTTGTGGGCCAGGGCCGCTCGCCCGACAACGCGCAGATCGCCAAGGTTGATCGGATTCGCAAGGCGTGGGAGACGTTCTTCCAGCAGGCGACCGAGGGCCGGATGCAGGCGGTTACGACGCTGCGGTAGCGGCTCGCGATTCAGAATTGCTTGCTGAGTTGCTGCTCAACCGCGGCGAGGGCCCGGGCGTTGCCTGGCTCGAGGACGAGGAGCTGGCGGTAGGCTGCAAGCGCGCGTTCGGTGTCAGGCTTGCGTTCGTAGAGCGCGCCGAGCTGCAGGTGGATGGAGGTCAGCGCGGGGACCCTGGCGAGATTGCACACCCTGATCCCTGGGTTTTCGAAGGACCTTCCCTGAGCCTGTTGAAGGGCAAAGTATAATTCTACGGCCCCATGCGCGCCATTCCTGCGGTCCTTGTTCTGCTGAGCCTTTTCGGCCTTTCCGCCGATCAGGCTTCACTCGAGCAGGGTCCGCGGCTGACAGTCGTTACGCCCCCTCCCACATCGACCGGGTCCGGCGAAGCCCAGGTCACCATCGAACTCAGGAAGCTCGATGCGATCGAGCCGCTCGTCCGGGAAGCCATCGCGGAGAAGAAGCTGCCGGGAGCGGTTGTGGTCGTCGGCCGCGGGGATCGAATCCTGTACCAGAAGGCGATTGGAAACCGCGCGCTCGTGCCGACCACCGAGCCGATGACGCTCGACACCGTCTTCGATCTGGCGTCGCTCACCAAGGTGGTGGCGACGACAACGAGCGTGATGATGCTGATCGAGCAGGGACGGATCAGGCTGAGCGATCGGGTGTCGTCCTACATTCCCGGCTTCGAACGCTACGGGAAAGCTGACATCACGATCCGTCATCTCTTGACGCACGTCTCGGGCCTGCGGCCCGACGTCGATCTTGCCGACCTGTGGATGGGTTACGAGACGGCTATCGGACTGGCCGTCGACGAGGTGCCGACGTCGCGTCCGGGCGAGCGCTTCGTGTACAGCGACATCAACTTCTTTCTCCTCGGCGACATCGTGCAGCGCGTGAGTGGACAGCCCCTCGATCGGTTCGCGCGCGAACGCATCTTCGAGCCGTTGGGGATGCGCGACACGACCTTCAACCCTCCGGCGTCCCTCGCGCCGCGGATCGCGCCAACCGAGAGCTGCACGCAGGTACGGGTGGCCGTGTCAGGGGCCGGGGATGGCGATGCTGCGAGGAGTAGTGCACGACCCGACGGCACGCCGGATGGGCGGTGTGGCCGGGCACGCGGGTCTCTTCAGCACGGCCGCGGATCTGGCGACTTTCTGCCGGATGTTGCTCGGCGGCGGCGCGTTTCAGAGCGCGCGGATCCTGTCGCCGCTCGCCGTCGAGAAGATGACGAGCGCAGCCTCACCCGACCTCGAAACCAATACCCGTGGCCTCGGCTGGGACATCGATTCGACGTTTTCCTCCAACCGCGGCGAGCTGCTGCCGATCGGGTCGTTCGGTCATACCGGCTTCACCGGCACGTCCATCTGGATCGATCCCGCCACCGAAATGTTCGTCGTCTTCCTGTCGAACCGGGTCCATCCGGACGGGAAGGGTGATGTGACGCCGCTCCGTGCGCGGGTCGCGACCCTGGCCGCGGCCGCCGTGACGAGTCTGCCGCCAGCGGCGCGTAGCGCGGTCTGGACCGGTCGTGACTTCGGCGCGTCTGGTCCCGTCCCGCCCCGTCCTGCACTATCGGTGCAGACCGGTATCGACGTGCTGCGGGCGGAAGGGTTCGCGCGACTGCGCGGGAAGCGGGTCGGCCTGGTCACGAACCACACCGGCGTCGCGCGGGATGGGGCCACGACCATCGATGCGATCTACGGCGCGAAGGACGTCAAGCTCGTTGCGCTCTTCAGCCCCGAGCACGGCATCCGCGGCGCCGTCGACGACAAGGTCGCGTCATCGACGGACGGGAAGACCGGCCTCCCGATCCACTCGCTGTATGGCGAGACGCGCCGCCCGACTGCGGCGACGCTCGACGGGCTCGATGTGCTCGTCATCGATCTGCAGGACATCGGAGCGCGGTTTTACACCTATACGACGACGATGGCTTACGTGCTGGAGGAGGCCGCGAAGGCCCGCGTGCCGGTGGTCGTCCTCGATCGTCCGAACCCGATCAACGGCTTTGCGATCGAAGGCCCGGCGCTCGACAAGGCGCAGATCGGGTTCACGGGCTACTTCGCGCCGATGCCGATCCGACACGGGCTGACGATTGGTGAGCTGGCGCGGCTCTTCAACGGCGAGAACAAGATCGGCGCGGATCTTACGGTCATCGCCGCGAAGAACTGGCAGCGCGACGCGTGGTTCGACGAGACGGCGCTCCCCTGGATCAATCCCTCGCCGAACATGCGGAACCTGATTCAGGCGACGCTCTATCCGGGGATTGGGGCCATCGAAACGACAAACCTGTCGGTCGGTCGCGGGACGGATACGCCGTTCGAGCAGGTCGGTGCGCCGTGGATTCAGGGCACGGCGCTATCCGAGGCGCTCAACGCGAGACGGATTCCGGGAGTTCGCTTTTACCCGGTACGCTTCACTCCCGCTTCGAGCAAGTACGCAGGGCAGGAGTGCCAGGGCGTATTCCTGATCGTGACGGATCGTACGGCGCTGCGTCCCGTGCGGCTCGGCGTTGAGATCGCGGCGATGCTGCACAAGTTGTACGGCGTGGCGTTCGAGCTCGACGCCGCCGAACGGCTGTTCGGCTCGCGCGAGGGACTCGCGCGGGTTCGCGCCGGCGATGATCCGGCGGCGGTCGCCGCTTCGTGGAACGCGGCGGAGGCCCGGTGGCGCCTCCTCCGGTCGCCGTATCTGCTGTACCGCTGAGCTTTCCCGTCCAATGCCGAGCTGCCAACCTCGGCAGATCTGTAGACTTGCGGCTGAGGCTGTCTCCCCTAAATCATTGAATCCTACCAACATCCTACCTTCCGGCGAAGCGTGGGATGGTAAGATATTCATAAGGCTCCCCCCTTAAAGAACGACCATGGATCGAGTGCCGGGTCACGCCTGGCTGATGGTCCTGGCCGCCGCCGTTCTCGTTCTCGTGGCGTCCGCCGTGCCTTTGGCTCCGGTGGACCCCCAGGCGTTTACGACCGTGGTGAGCCAGGGTGCGTCGATAGTCTCCGCCGCCACCTACCCGACGGACGTCAACCTCTGGCGTGTCGCCGGCTCGGGATCGCTCGTCGTCACCAGCCTTCTACTGCTGCTGTTCTTCTACCGCCGTCGGCCGTACATCCTCTTCTGGACCGGTGGCTGGCTCCTCGTGTCGGCGTCGATGTTTCTCGGAGCGCGTCCGATCGACCACACCAACAAGGTCACGCTGATGTGGTACGGCGTGTCTCAGTTCCTCGGGATCATGAGCGCGCTCTTCTTCGTCATAAGCGCCGACGCCTATCCGGCGCGGCCGCGCGTGCGCCGCGGCTACGCGCTCGTCCTGCTCGCCGTACTGTTCTGGTTTGCCCTCGCGCCGCTCGCGCTCGACACATGGGCGGTGTTCGCTCCGGGGCACGTGCTCATCGCCGGGGCCCTCGCGGCTGCCGGTGTCGGGCATCTCATCCTCCTGCGACAGGTGCGGATGCTGGGCGCCGCGGTGGTCGGCGTGTCGCTCCTTCTCATCGCCTGCTCCCACGTCTGGGTGATCCTTCGCGTCGCCGATGCTGGGACCGGCACGACCGGTGCGCTGTCCGTCAGCCTGGTCCTCTATCTGCTGACCGCGCTCGGCATGCAGCTGATGACGTTCGAGGACATGACGCTCGAATTGCGGCGCACGAACCGCCGGCTAGAGGCGGCGCAAAGCAAGCTCCGCCGGATGGTCATCACCGATCCGCTGACGGGGTGCCGCAACCGCCGCTTCTTCGAAGAGATCATCGGCCGCGAGCTCCAGCGCCACCGCCGCTACGGGATCCCGATGTCGGTGATCTTCGCCGACGTCGACAAGTTCAAGGCGGTCAACGATACGCTCGGGCACGACGCCGGCGATCGCGTGCTCCGCGAGGTCGCGGCGTTTCTCCTCAGCAACATCCGCGAGGCCGACTACGTCTTCCGATGGGGCGGCGACGAGTTCCTGATTCTGCTGTCGTGCGCGGAGGAAGAAGCCCGACGCCGCGGCGTTGCCCTCCAGATGGACTTCGCGCGCTACTCGGCCGCCGCGACGCTGCCGCCCGGCGTGGGCCTGAGCATTGGCAGCGCCGAGATCACGGAGGACAGCGACGACGTGATGGGGCTCATCAAGGTCGCCGACGAGCGGATGTACCAGAACAAGCGTGCGCAGCACCGGAACCACGCGCCGGTGCGATCCGCGCGCGCGGCCAAGGCGCGGTAGCTCGCGGCTGGCGGTTGCTAATTAGAAGCAGCCAGCAGCGACCAGCGAGCCGCTAGTAGCTGATCTGATACAGCATCAGATACACGATCACGCCCGTCACCGAGACATACAGCCAGATCGGCAGCGTCCACCGCGCGATGGGAACGTGGCGCTCGAAGCGGGCGCGGAGCGCGTGCGTCAGCGTGATGAGCGCCAGGGGCAGGATGGCGGCGGCGAGCACCACGTGCGTGATGAGGATCGTGTAGTAGACGAGCCGAATCGATCCCTGCCCGGGGAATGGCCTCGACCCCACGTTCGCGTGGTAGATCACGTAACTCACCAGAAAAAGCGCCGAGGTGGCAAATGCCGAGAGCATGAACCGCCGGTGCGTCTCGATGCGCCGGCGGCGAATCATCACGTAGCCGCAGGTGAGCAGGATCCCCGCGATCGCGTTCAGTGTGGCGTTGACGGCGGGGAGATCAGCGATCGTGATCATGGGTTTCAGCTCGCAGCTCTCAGCCGTCAGCCAGAGTGCTGCCGCTCACAGTCGAGCGCCCATCGGGAGAGTATTTAGCGTTTTTCATTTGTCCGTAGTGTCCGACTTTAGGCGGACACGCTGAAGTCCGGCTCAAGCCGGACACTACACGCTACAAAGTAATGAGAATTGCTCTAGCTGACCGCTGATAGCTCACAGCTGAGAGTCCTACGTCCTGTCCGCGATCATCAGCATCCAGATGAGCGGCAGGTAGGTGATCGAACCGAAAAAGAGCCGCCGGGCATCGGGGACGCTGCGAGTCGTCGCGAACTTGAGCGCCAGGCTGACGAAGAGCAAGGTGAGCACGAGCGCGCCCGTGAAATAGATCGGACCGGCCATGCCGACGAGCGTCGGGGCGAGGCTGACCGGGACGAGCGCCAGCGCGTAGATGACGGCCTGCCGCGCGGTGCTGTGGCCGTCTGGTTCGACCACGGGCAGCATCGGGAACCCCGCACGGGCATAGTCTTCTCGATAGATCCACGCGATAGCGAGAAAGTGCGGCAGCTGCCATAGAAAGACGATGCCGAAGAGGACCCAGGCGCCCTGCGAGAGCTCGTCGAGCGCGGCGGCCCAGCCGATGACCGGTGGCAATGCTCCGGGGATGGCGCCGATTACGGTCGAGAACGTCGAGCGGCGCTTGAGCGGCGTATAGACAACCACATACGAAGCCAGCGTCGCGAACGCGACGATGGCGCTCAGAAGGTTGGCGCCCAGCGCCAGAATCCCCAGGCCCGCGATCGTCAGGGCCGCACCAAAAAACCAGGCGTCGCGCGTCGCGAGGCGGCCATCGGGCATCGGCCGCAGGCGCGTGCGCTGCATCAGTCCGTCGGGTTTGCGCTCGATGATCTGGTTGAACGCCGATGCGCCGCCGGCGACGAGGCCCGTGCCGGCAATCATGCACAGCAGGCGCCAGACGTCGCGTGTGTCCCCGCTTGCCATCACGTAGCCGGCGACGGCCGACACCACGACCAGCAGGTTCAGGCGCGGCTTGGCCAGCGCGACGAGGTCCGTCGTGCGGGAGTACGCCGTGGGAATCGCGGACGCGGTCGACTTCATATGTGCTGAGTGCTCCCGGCGGTCGACCGTGTGAGGACGGCCTGCTGCCCCGCGATGGCGCTGGCCGAGGCGGCCGTCTGCGGGAGATCGGCGAATCGGTAGCGGAAACTGCGCAGCGTCAGCACGAGCGACGTCGCGAGGACCAGCGCGCCGTTGACGACGTGTGCGGTGTTGACGACGGGCTGGAGGCCGGACCAGATGACGAAGGCGCCGAGGCTGATCTGCGTCAGCACGAGGAGGACGAGCAGCGTCGCGGGACGAACGAGCTCGCGGCGCGCGCGGTGACGAAACCAGACGTGTCCGGCCGTCGCCAGGATGGCAGTCGTGACGAGGACCGCGCCTATCCGGTGCGCGAAATGCACGGCGATTCCGGCGTTCCAGGACGGCGGCACCACGTGTCCGAACGCGTATGGGAAGTCGGGGATCGCCAACCCCGCCTCGATGTGCCTCATCGTCGCGCCGAGGATGATCTGGCAGTAGACCATCACCGTTGTCGCCGCCGCGACGCGGCGGAGCGTCGGATCGTCGACGGCTGTCTGGACTTTCGTCCACCCGGGGGACGTGAAGAGAGCGAGGCTGATGGTGAGGCAGACGAACAGCTGCGCGAGGCCGGCGTGGCCGATGGAGATTGGTGCGGGCAGCAGGAGCAGCACCGTGATGCCGCCGAGCAGCCCCTGCAGGATAACCGCGCCGAGGGCGGCGACGCCAAGCTTGCGGACCCATCGCCGCGGATCGGTCTTCCACGTCCAGATCGCCAGGATGATGGTCAGGAAGCCCACTGTGCTCGCGATCATCCGGTGCCCGTGCTCGTAGAAGATCCCGCCGACCATCTTCTCGAGCGGGAACGAGAACATGAACTGGCCGTACGTGTTCGGCCAGTCGGGCACGGCAAGCCCGGAACGCGTGCTCGTGACCATGCCGCCGGCGGCGATCAGGAGGACGGTCGAGGCGACGACCAGCTTGATGTAACGATTGAGCCAGGTCATTTATTAGAGCTCGCGGGGCCTCGCCTTCGCGAAGCTTCGGCGCAGCTCGCCGTAGCCTTGGCGGAGGCGGTCCACCCCCGCTCGCACGCGCTCGGCGGCTTCGCGCCTCGCGCGGGCCGCAGGCGCTGCTGATTCAACATCGGTGTTGCATCCATCGTCACTTCAGCACGACCACTTGTCTCAACTCAGCTTGAACGCGAAGGTGATGGTTTTTGTTTCCTTCTCGGCGAGCGTGACGCTCTCGGTCCGCGTACCGAGCTTCTCATGCCACGCTTCAATCGTGTAGGTGCCGGCGGGAAGGTTCTTCAGCTCGAACGAGCCGCCGCCAGTCGTGACGGCGAAGTACGGGTGGCTCAGCACGCCGATATAGGCGCTCATCCAGCCGTGCACGTTGCACTTGAAGTGGACCATGACTTCCGGCGCCGCGAACACCTTGGTGTTCTTCTGGCCCTTGATCGGCTGCCCCATGTTGAAGCCCTGGTTCACGTGCGCCTCGGCGCTCACGTTGTGCAGCGTCGCGTCGCTGTTGACGATCTCGATTGGCTGGCCGGCGCGGACGCCGAGGACGTGCGGCGAGTAGTTGCAGCCCTTTTGATCGAGCGTGATGGCGGCCGTGGGCGCGTCGAAGTAGTAGTTGCCGAGGCCATCCTTGACATAGACGAACACGTTGTCGAGTCCGCCGTTGTTGACCAGGATCGTGTCGAGTTTCAAGCCGCCCGGGTTGTCGCGGACGCAGGCCGGGTCGCTCTCGAGGTTGGCGGGCGCGCTCGCCGGTACGGCGCCCTCGTAGGTGACGCGGCCCGAAAGGCTTCCCGCCTTCGCTTCATCGACCCGCTTGGCGTCAGGCGGAGGGGCCTGCGCCGCCGGCGCCGGGGTACCGCCCCCGCACGCCGCCGCGGACAAGGCGACCGCCAAGGCTGCCGTCGCGTAGAACCGGAACTGACTCAACTGCATAACCGTACTTGAAGTATCACACCCGTGACCTACAACACAAAAACTGAATCCGCGTGATCCGCGTGACCCGCGTTACGTGCCACCCGCCGCTTTGAGCTTCCGCAGAATCCGATCCTCGATCCAGTGCGAGTCCCACCACTCGACCGGGTTGACCATGTGCCCGTTGACGAGCATCGTGAAGTGCAGGTGATCGCCGCCGGCGAGCCCGGACATGCCGCTCCTGCCGAGCGTCTGCTCCTTCTCGACGTCCTGGCCCGCCTTGACCTCGATCGACGAGAGGTGCGCGTAGAGCGACTGCAGTCCCATGCCGTGGTCGACGATCACGCAGTTGCCGTAGATCCCGAGCTCGTCGGCGAAGAGCACCTTGCCGCGGTTGGCTGAGACGATCGGCACCCCAGCGAGCGACGCCAGATCGAATCCGAGGTGCACCTGCTTGTCGACCTCTTTGCCCTTGTAGATATAGGTACGTTGATCGGCAAACGCGGACTCGACCTTGTTGTTGCGGAAGTCGTGGAAGACGGTGCCGCGCCACAACATCTCCGGAGACGTCTGCTTCGCGAAGCTGGCGATCTTCTCCGCGTTCTTTCGCCGAAGCTCGCCGTTGATCACGAGGAATTTGGCGAGGTTGTCGCCCTCGGGCTTGACCTCGGTCGTGCCCTCGAGGATGGCGGGCACCACGCGATCGAGCAGCTTGTCTTCAATTGCGATCGGCGACTTCTTGAACGGTTTCGGGAACGTGCGATGATCGAAGTCCGCGCGCGCCGTGTTGCCGGCCGGATCGCGCGCGTAGACGCGCATCTGCGTGTTCAGATCCTGATCGTAGAGCAGCGCGAAGAACGCGACGCGGATCGCCGGGTCCGTGATCTTGACGCCGTCGACCGTCGCGCCCGCGGCCGGATACCCCGGATATTCGGTGTCGCCGACGACGACGCCCGACTCGATATCGTCGGGCGTCGCCCGATAGACGACGAATTCGGTGCCGCCGAGGTTGACGTAGTGGTGCGTCGAGATGACCGACACGCGCGGGCGCTCGAGCCTGACCTGGACGTCGTGGCTCGCCGTCGATTCAAGCGTGCGCATGCCGCGGAGCACGGGCCGGCCGGCGGTGACGATGATCTTTGCGGCCCCCGACTGCAGAGCGGGAACCGCCTGCTTGCCGATCTCGTGGGTGATGCGGACCTTGTCGGTCCCCTCCTGCGTGATTTGCGCCTTCCCCGGCTCTTCGAGGCTGAAGAGCGGCGTCTGCTTGCCGTTCTGCTCGAACACCACCCGAATCGGCTTCATCGCCGGCGCGTCCGGCGCAGTGATGGTGATCTGGAGCGGCGATGCCGTGCCGACGAACTTTTCGGGCTTTTCGATGGCGATGGCCGGCGGGGCCATGCGCCCGGCGACGACCCAGGCACCGCCAGCGGCGAGGAGCAGGATGAGGACGAGGCCGACGAGGTATTTCATCCGCTGATCATAGTCGGGCTGGTGCCCTTGAACCGAACGGAACGACTTGATAACATAAACGGTTCCTGTCGGCCTGTGCCGGTATCGTCTAGGGGTCAGGACACGTGGTTCTCAGCCACGGGACCGGGGTTCGAATCCCCGTACCGGTATTACCCAGTCGCCAGTCGACAGTCCGTTGTAGCGTCCGGCTTCAGCCGGACCGCGCGAAAGTAACAAGGGGCGCTCCCAACCCTAAGGCTCGGACGCATCAAGGACTGCCTGCTGCACACCATCACCTTTCTTTCATTCTTATTCACGTCCACCTCACGACTGGACGTCAGGCAACGCATACCCTGTAGCCAGCCTGGCAGATGAAGAAGCCGCTCCTTCTGCTCTGCCTGGGTGACGTGATCCTTGACCTCGCCCGGGAACGCTCGCCGTCTATGAGGAGGCCTGACCATGTCCCTCGTGCGCTACACGGTAATCGCGATTATCGCCGGTGCAGCCCTTTCACCCGGCGGCCAGCGGGACACGACCGCAGCCAGCGAGGCGCTCGTGGCGAAAATGGAGGCGGCGTACAAGACACTCGACGCGCTGCACATCAAAGTGAAGTCGTCGGCGAGGTACTCCGGCGGCATGTCCGCCGCCGACATGCCGCCGCCCGGACCCGATACGCTCGAACTGCGAATGCAACGACCGAACAAGCTGTTCGTGTCGGCGGCTTCCAGGCGGCACAGCGAGCAGTCGAGTTACCTCGTGGTCTCCGACGGCGCCACGTTGAGTTACTGGAGAAGTTGGACGAACTCGTTCGTGCAGACGAAGGCACCCGCCGTGCTGGCAGGCATCGCGCGACAGCTGCCCGACGACGCGATCGGCACCTTCGCGGACCACACCTGGGAGGATCAGAGCATCCTCGAGTGGGACCTGCTGGCTGACGATCGGACCCCCTCGATAACGAAGGAGCTCGGCGCATCGGGTGGCGTGCTGACGACGACCGGTCCCGAGAAGCAGGGTGGCGCGCTGGTGCATGTGGTTCGGCTTACGACACCGCCCGCGCCCGGCGTCTTGCCGTTCACGATCGAACAGCGATACTACCTCGACGCGGAGTCGTACCTGCTGCGCGGCCTGGCCACGAGCGCGCGGGGGAAGCATCCGGAGAACGGTCGTGACTTCACGGTCGAAATGCAGTCGCAATACGAGCTGTTCTCGACTCAGCCGACGTTCAGCGACGCGGACTTCCGCTTCGTCGCGCCGCGCGGCGCACGTCCCGATAAAGGTCGCTGAGGTGGCTTGCGTCCTCTGTGTGCCCCGCAGGGTATTGAATGCGCCCCGCCGTTTATGCGGCAATTCCTGCGAATTGCACGTTCCAACCTTTCGCAAATCCCCGTACCGGTACCAGCTTCCTTCTTCCTCCCGTAAAACACTGTAAGAGGACCGCTTACTGGCCAAGACATCCGCACTTTTTAGCGTCATCGGCTCAAGCCCGTTTCGCGCAAGCTGCTGTGCGGAAATCGCGAATTCAGGGTCGAGCCCGATTCGCACGTGGCGAAGCCTACGACGAGCACCTGGTGCCGCATCTCGACTCTGAAGCGATCGACTTCAGAGCAGCTCCGAGTCGTTCGCTGCACGTTATCGACGGTTGCTCCGCGTGCGAGTGTCTGGACCCGGGTGCCGCTTTCACCGCCCGGGACGAGCATCATAGACTCGAACGATGATGTCCCAATTGAGCGTCACGGGGTCGACCGCTCGCCCGGGCACGATGATCTGGTTCTGATACAGCGTCAGGTCCTGAGGCACCTCCAGCGTGCCTCCGGTCGCCTGCCATCGCGTAGCACCGGTGGCTGCGTCGAGGGCGTGAAGGAGCGATTGGCCGCCATCCGCGGAAACAGCCGCGCCAAGGGACGAGAAGTACACCATGCCCTGGCCAATGGCGACATCCGAGGAAACGTCGTCGAGTCCGCCTAGATCGAATTGTTGGTCCCATTGGAGCCGACCGGTCGGTGCGTGGTAGCTCCGAACATAGACATCGCAGTTCGACGGAGGGGACGGCGCGACTATACAGTCGGGACCGCCATATCCCGCGGCGACTACTTGCGAACCCTGCGCGGCTATGTCCCTGAGGAAGTTCAGTGTCCCCTTATCCTGAGGTCGGTCTTCCCACAGCAACGCGCCGGTTGTTGCATCGTGCGCTTGGACGAGGAACTCGGCCGCTACTGCAGTCTCGAGCACCGAGCCAACAAACACACGTTCACCGACAGCCACGACCCTTCGGGCGAATGTAAAGCCTCCCGCCGGAATATCCGTCTTCAGACCTGGCGTATAGTGCTCCCACAGAAGGACACCGGTCGCGGAATCGTAGGCTCGCAGGGAGGTTTCCTGGGCAACAGGCGACGTGCTCACTCCTCCAACGAACAACTGATCGCCGCTGACCGCGAAGGATCGCGCTTGCTGACCGCCGCCGCCTCCGCGGTCAACTGCATCCTGCCAAATCAGGCTGCCGGACGCGGCATCGTAAGAACGGACGATGGCTTGTTCGGTTCCGGCGAACTCGTTGCTTAGCGTTACCGACACAGCTGTGCCAGCTGCCAACAACCCACGGAGCTCAATCATTGGTGCGTGAACGATCGTGACCACAGGGACAGGCACGGTCGTTGTGCTCCCCTGTAGCACTGCACGCGCGCCAGGAGGCATCACCACGACCACACCACTCGCTCCGGCTCCGACCGCATTCGCCGCCTGCTGCGCTACCGGGCACAGGGCGGGCGACCAATCGACGACGAGGACCGCGCCGCTGAGGGATCCAGGTGGAAAGGGACTCGGCCCGGAACTGTTCCCGAGCCGGCAGCCCCGGTCACCGCGCACGTCGCCGTCGGGAAGCGCGACGCTACTCGCTTCGACGAGCGGACCAGAGACGGGGGGACTCATTGGCCGCGACCATCGCTGCCAGTTGATCGGGCCGCGGAACGCCGGCTGAACGGTGGGCGCGTCGACACGCAATAAAGCTGGTGTGGTTCCACTGCCACCGACATGGAGCATGCCATCGTTCAACAGCAGCGCCCTGCCTTGCACGCCATCGGGCCCTCCGCCATGGTCAAAGGCGTCTTGCCAGATGAGGGCGCCGGTTGCCGCGTCGTACGCACGGACAAGCCAATCGCGGTCTGGCTGTCCGACTATCGGGGTGATGTTGCCCGCGGCCCACACAGTATCGCCGTCGGTCGCAACGGCGACGGCGAAATCATCGCCCCCACGATCGCCATCGACGCGGTCGCTCCAGAGCAACGCGCCAGTGCTCAGGTCATAGGCGCGCAGGATGAAGTCGCGCTGAAAGTTGCTTGCGGATACGAAGCCCGTTACGAACAGTCTTCCTTTGCCGGCTGCCGAAGAAAACGCCTGCTCGAAGAGGCTCTGATCAACGCGGTCCTCCCAGAGCAGCGACCCTGGCGAGCGTGGACTGTTGCGCTCCGGATCCTGCGCTCCTGCCATCATCGGGAGCAGCAGAACGACCAGACATGCGGAGAACGGCTTCAGGTTCACCGGGCCTCCAATCGTTGAACACGCGGTCGAGCGAAACGAGTTGCGTTCCTGGGCGCAGTCGCCGACCCGTAGGCGTCCCCCGTTGTCAGTATCCAGTCCACCGCGTCACGGACTCATAACCTCATTTCGTCACGGCCTTGACTGCCGCCTGCGTGAACGCCTCCACGAATGCCGCGCCGCCGGTCATGAGGTTCGCACGCGTCATGTAATCCACGACGATATCCGGACGCACCCCAACATTTTCGATGTACGGTGTTGGGGGATAATCCGGGGTTGAGATCGCGATTCCTCTGTTCATCAGGGACAAGGTGACAAAGCACACACTCTCTGTAAATGCGGTGCAGTCGAGTCCCAGGACGCTGCCGCCGGCGCCCATCGTCCGCATCCCGAGCAGCGGCCCCCGGTGATTGTCCTGCAGGATCGCGGCAAGCATGTCGGCCGAGGAGATCGAGAATTCGTCGACGAGCACCACCAGCGGCTTTGCATACGCGACGGGCGCCGGCGGCAATTCGAGGCTGCCCATCGCATTAAAGGGTATGGGTGCGGTTCGTCCCCGCTCTTCGTTGTAGGCGCTCAGCACCTCGTTGAAGATGTCTCGGAAGTTCTGGATGACCTCCGGCGGCGCGCCGGAATTCAGCGCGGACGTCAGACGATTCGCGAACGCGGTAACCCATGACGCCGTCGCCCGGATCTCGAAGCCGATGGTCTGAAACGGCGTCGGGATCAGGCGCTGGGCGAACGCCTCGGCCGTGGTAAGAATTCCGCCGGGGTTTCGCGTGATGTCGACGACCAGGACGTCCGTATTCGCGTTGAAGAACGCAATCTCCTGATCGAGCTGTTGCAGGGCGAGCGCCGTATTCGGCGGCGATATGGTCGGGATGCGAAGCAGACCGATCCGGACGCCGTTCGACGCGTACACGCCGCTGAAAAAGAAATGTGACGGCTGCGTGCCGAGGCGCGTCACGAATCCCGCCGGCACGGCGTAGATCGGAGACCGGGCCCCGACCCCGCGGACGGCATCAGTCAAACCCGGCACGGATCCGTGCAGCAGCGGGAGGATCGGCTCCATGTAGGCCGGCAGGGCCGTGTCGGCGACGCGGAGAGCCGCGGGGTGAAACAGCGAGGGACTCCTTTCCAGGGGTGCGAGTACTCCAGGCGTCTCGAAGGCCGGAGGCCGAAAGATGAGGCCATTCCCGCGGCGCGGACTCGGGAGTGGTCCCTGCGAGTCGAGACCGATGCCGCTCTTGAACCATGGGATCACGTACGTGTTCACGGCACCGGTGCTCGAGAGTCGAATGGAGGCAGCGGCCGTGTCGGCCAGCTGAGATGCGTGCGGCATGAACTGCTGCGAACGGATCACGATCCGACCGGCAGCCACGCGGTCCCTGCTCCGCCGATTGCCGGCCGATGCGTACTTCCCGAAAGAGGCGATGAGGCTCTGCACCGGTTCCCCATCCAGAGCAACGAGCTCGTCTCCCAATCCGAACGGATACTGCCCCGCAGGCAAGAGCGATCGGTTCACGGAGTCGATCAGCACCTTGCCGTCGTAGATATCTACGGTGAAGCCGAGCAACGCGCTGAAGGGGGACGGAAAGACGATGTTTGCATGCGCATCTTCGAGAGAGGCCACGTACTCGCGGAGCGCTTCCTGGAAATCGAGATCGTCCGAGTGATGAATCCGCTGCAGCCAGGGGGTCAGCCGGTACAGATCGAACCCGATCACATCGCGCTTCCACTGGTACGGCGCGTACCACTTCGCGTATATGCTCGCGAGCTGAATCAGGTCGGTTTCTCGTTGATTCGCGGTCAAGGCGCCCTGGGCGCGTGGTGCGACAACTCCGATCGTCAGAAGCAGGGCGGCGAGTACAAGTCGACGCATGAGCGGCTCCCTTCTGTAGCTTGCCTAGTGCGAGCCCGCCGCCGTTTGCACCAGCTTCACAGCGACCTCTGTGAACGCCTGCACGAAGGGCGCCCCGGCGCTCAGGAGATTCGCGCGGGTCATGTAGTCGACCACCATATCGGGCCGCACGCCGACGTTCTCGATGTACGGCGAAGGCGGATATTCAGTGCCCGAGATGACGGTGCCTCTGTTCATCAACGACTCGGTGATCGTGCAGAGACTTTCTGTGAAGGTGGTACAGGCGTATTCAACCACGCTACCGCCCGCGCCCATCGTGCGCATACCGAGCAGCGGACCTCTGTGATTGTCCTGGATGATGGCCGCGAGCATATCCCCTCCGGATGCGGTTATCTCGTCCACCAGAAGCATGAGCGGCTTCGTGTACGCGTTCGGAGCAGGTGCCACGGTGAGGCTCGTGCCAGCCAGAGGTACCGGCGCAGTGCGGCCGCGGTCTTCGTTGTAGGCATCGACGATCTCGTTCATGATGGCGCGAAGGCTCTCGATGACTTCCGCTGGCGCACCTGCAGCTTGAGCGTTGCTGAGAGCCAGGACGATCGCAGTCACCCACTTGGCCGTGGCGCGGATCTCGAAGCCGACAGACCGGAATGGCTGTGGAAACAGGCGTTGTGCGAACGCCTGGACGACGGAAACGGTCCCCCCCGGGTTTCGCATGATGTCGACGATCAGCACATCCGTGGTCGCGTTGAAGAACGTGATCTCCTCATCGAGCTGCTGAAGCGCAAGGGCCGCATTCGGCGGCGACATCGACGGGATGCGGATGAACCCGATCCTGACGCCGTTCGACATGTAGATTCCGCTGAAGAAGAAATGTGACGGCTGCCAGCCGAGGCGTACAGTGAAGCCCGCGGGGAGGCCGTAAATCGGCGATCGTGCGCCGAATCCCAGGACCGCAAACGGTTTCGCGACCGACGCGTTCATCAGCGGTCGAATCGGGTCCATGTAGGCCGGCAGCGTGTTGTCGACTCCGCCGAACGCCGCCATTCGAGTCGTCGCCTCCGCCAGTTGAACCGTCGCGCCGACGGCCGCATCGACAGGCAAGTCTGGCCTGGCCGGCAGAAAGATGCGTCCGTTCCCGCGCCGCGGGCTGGGTAGGGGTCCCTGTGACTCGATGCCAATGCCACTCTTGACCCATGGAATGGTGTAGCTGTTCAGGCCGCCAGTGCTCGCAAGCCGGATGGACGCAACCGCCGTGTCTCCGACCGCGATCGCATGGGGCATGAATGTCTGGACGCGGCTGGGGATGCCGATGGCAGCCAAGCGATCGGTGGTCCGCGGGTTCGCCCCGATGAAGTACTTCCCGAACGACGCGATCAGAGTCCGGACCGGTTGCGCGTCCAGGGCAACCAGCTCGTCTCCAACGCTAAAGGGATACTCGCCCACGGGCAACACCGCCCTGTCGACTGAATCGATGAGGACCTTGCCGTCGTAAATGTCCACCGTGAAACCGAGCGAAGCGGCGAAATTCGAAGGGAAAGCGATCGCGGCATGCGCATCGTTGAGCGAAGCCACGTAGTCGATGAGCGCTTCCTGGAAGTCCAGATCGTCAGCGTGGTGAGCTCGTTGTAACCAGGGGGTCAACCGGTACAGGTCGAATCCGATGACGTCGCGCTTCCATTCGTACGGCGCGTAATTCTTGGCGTACAGGCTCGCGAGTTGAACGAGATCCGCATCTCGCTGGTTCGTGGTGAGCTCCTGCTGTGCGTCCGGCGCGGCGACGGAGAGTGCCAGGAGCAGTGCGGCAAACGTGAATCGGCGCATAAGGGGCCTCCCCGAGCGTCTCGATGCCATCGAAACAGGCTCCGTCTACGAGCGTTGGTGGACCGTTTGTCTTACTGTCTGGAGCTACAGATTCGGCGGGGGAATGTGACGGGGGCTACTGACGGGCGCGAAGCTCATGCAGCCATCTCTCAGCTTCGATGCGGCGATGCCATGGCATGGTTGGACGCAGCGCACTGGCCTCGTATCGAGCGAGCGTCTGAGAGACGGCGTTCATTTGACGAAGCGCTCGCTGCGTCAAGGCGTAGACGAGCAAGGCTTCTGCGCCGCGTTGTCCGGCGACCGGGCGTTTCAGCACCTGTTCGATCAGGGCAGCCGCTCGTGACGGGTCGTTGGCGCGGAGGTGCCTCGTAGTAGATCAACTCGGTCCAATCCGGACGTCGGGCGAGTGCCTTTCTGAACGCCTCGGCAGATTCCGCCCAGCGGCCGAGTTCTGCGAGCGCGTGACCGTGCGCCGCATGCATCCATTCACCGGGCGCCGCCGCTCGACGAGCTCGGGGCCGTCGTCGCCGAAGGCGGGGGACACTGCGGCGGTCCCAAATACCGGCACTCTGATGCGGCGAGGATCTGCTCCACCACGATGTCCGTGAACGCTTCCACGAACGGGCGTCCGCCAGTGAGCAGATTGCTGCGCGTCATGTAGTCGAGATGGATGTCGGCGTGGGCGCCTATGTTCTCGACGTAGTGGGCTCGAGGGTAACCCTCGACGTCGACCGGAGCGATGCGAGTCACCAGGGCGTTCGTGTTGGATGCAATCGACTCCGAGTAGAACCCGGCCGGCCAGGCGCTGACCGACCCACCGGCCCCGTTCGTGCGCGTACCTACGAGTGCGCCACGACGGTTGTCCTGGAGCATCGCTGCGAAGATGTCGCCCGCGGAAATGGTGAAGTCATCGACGAGCAGGATCAGCGGCTTGGTATAGGCCAAAAGGTTGCCTTGTGCATCCGTCGCCGGCTCGTTGCCATGCATCTGAGTGCTGCACGCAGCAAGCGGGTTCGTCAGGGCGCGCTCCTCGCGGTAGGCTCGCTGGAGCTCCTCGAGCCAGGCCGTGTAGATTGCGACGAGCGCCGCGTTACCCGCGAGGCGGGCCGCCTCGAGCTGCCCAGCGATGAAGTTGATCCGGTCGATCGTGACGCGAATTTCCTCGCCGAAGAAGAAGAACGGATACGGGATGAGGTAGGACGCCGCGTTGATCATGTAGCATCCGCCGCCCGTGTTGCGCATGACGTCCACCACGAGCGCGTCGGTGTTCTGCTCGAAAAACGCAATCTCGGCCTGAAGCTCCGCGATAGCGGACGCAAAGGAGGGAGGGCTGAAGTTGGGGAGCCGGAGGAACCCGATCCGGAAGCCGCCGGCCTCGTAAGTGCCGGAGAAATGGAACTGGGAGGCCGTCTGTCCCAGCCGCTGAACGAAGTTCGCGGGCATGCCTGCTCTGAACACAGGATTGCGCGCCCCCAGGCCGAGCACGTACCGTCGAAGGGACGGCTCGCTTCCGCCGGAGTCCGTGTCGTACGTGAGCAGTGGATCGTCCGGCGGCAGCCGGAAGTTGGTCAGCTCCAGCCATGGGTCGTAATACGAAGGCAATGACTCGGACTCGGACGTCCCGGCCGCGAGGCTATTGGTTGCGCTGCCGGGCCCCGGAGAAGACACGGGTCCGATCCACCTCACAGGCACACCGGTCTTCTCCCATTGAATGACAAACGTTTCCTCTTGACCCGAGGTGCGTTCGATTACGACGATGGCCTCGTCCGGAAGATCGATCACGCGAGGAATGAATGATTGCGGCCGGCGCGTCAGGAAGTCCGTACTTGCGCGGTTCGTCGCCAGCGGGCTGCTCTGCTTCCTGAACTGCGAGAAATACTCGATCCACTCCTCGCTCCGCCCGCCATCCACGGACACTAGGGTGTCCCCGACCTCAAACGGATACTGCGCCAGCGGCAGGCGGGTGCGGTTGATTGCCTCGATTACCACGCGGCCGTCGTAGATATCGACCGAGAATCCGAGGTTCGCTACGAAGTTGGACGGCATGCGGAAGGAAGTGTGCGTGTCGTGAAGGCTCGCGACGTAGTTGGCCAGGATCTCGAAAAATGTCAGATCGTCTTTAGACTGCCTGATCTGCGTGAGCCACGGTCGCAGGTCGAAGAGGTCGAATCCGAACAGCTTCTGTTTCCACTCGAAGGGCGCATACCGCTTCGCGTAAAGCGCGGCGAGATTCTCGAAATCGTGAACCTTCTGTTTCTTGGTCAACTGCGCCGCTGCGGGGGCTGTCATGACGGAAGTAATCACCGCCGCCAGCACGAGTCGCCGCGACAGGCTAACGAAGGGGGTATGCCACGCCATAAACGCTCCCTCTCTCTTGGTAAGCCGGGTATTGAACTTCGACGAGTCCGCGCGAGCCGCGGCGGCGTCAGGGGATCGCGGCTCCTGAGTGGCAGCCGATCGCCCTCCTGCCGGTCGTGAGCACCGTTTGGCGCGCTGTCTGGATCTACAGCGTCGGCGGGGGAATGTGACAGGGCTACTGACGGGCGCGAAGCTCACGCAGCCATGTCTCAGCTTCGAAGCGGCGATGCCATGGCACGGTTGGACGCAGCGGACTGGCCTCGTATCGGGCGAGCGTCTGAGAAACGGCGTTCATTTGACGAAGCGCTTGCTGCGTCAAGGCGTAGACGAGCAAGGCTTCTGCGCCGCGCTGTCCGGCGACCGGGCGTTTCAGCACCTGTTCGATCAGGGCAGCCGCTCGTGACGGGTCGTTGGCGCGGAGGATCCCCATTGCATACACCGTGACGAAGCGCTCGAGGTCGGGCTCGATATCCGCGGCGAGCTGCGCCAGATCGCGCACGCGCGCGCGCGTGCCATCGTCCGACGCCGCGGCGAGCACACACAGGCCTGCGAGCCAGTGGGCCCGATCGGGATTGCCAGTTGCGCCGAACTTTTGCAACGCCGCACCGCATGCGTTGTCGATGGCACGAGTATCGCCTCCGCCAGCGCGGGCGAGTGCCTCGTAGTAGATCAACTCGGTCCAATCCGGACGTCGGGCGAGTGCCTTTCTGAACGCCTCGGCAGATTCCGCCCAGCGGCCGAGTTCTGCGAGTGCATGCCCGTGCGCCGCATGCATTTCCCAAATCGCTCGCGCGTCCGCCGTGAGCGTGGCGAGGACAGGTTCAGCAGCGGCCCAGTTTCTTCGCGCCAGATGTTCGTTCGCGACCGTCCATCGCCAGTTTCGGGAGTCTGGAGCGCTGAGGGCCGCCGCAAGTTCGCGGTCCTTCGCCAGCGCGACCAAACGATCAGCGGGCAACGGCGTGAGATCGGTTCCTGTCAATTCGTGGCCCGAGAACAGGTGCGACAATTTCTCGAGGAGGTCAATGGAGCGCGTGTCCGGATGAAGGTCCCAACGTCGGGCACCCGCGCCGCTGACCAGAAAACTTGGGCCCGTCGGCGAGAACGAGGCCGAAAGGGGCACGGCGGCGGATAACGTACGCTGCGGTGTGATCGGCTCGCCGGTTTGCAGGGACCATACACGCATCTGACGCAGGAAGCTCACACCAACGAACCACCGGTTGTCGGAACTCAGCTCTGCAGCCGCTGTCGGACCTGGCATCCGCCATGGCGGAAAGCGGGGCACGACCGAATCGTCCAATGTGAACACGTGCGTCGCACCGCCACCGGTCCCCACGACGAAGGTCGCACCGTCGGTCGTGACGGATACGCTTTCAGCGCCGCGGACACCGGCGGGATACCTCGCGACTGCTCGCCCATCAAGGGCTCGCACCTCAATCGATTGCGCCCCTACCATCACGAGCTCGGTGTTCGAAAGGAATGCTGCCGTGTCGAATCGCGCCCAGTCCGCCCCCCTCACCGGCTGCCCATCGGATGTCCGCCAGACCTGCACACGCCCCGCCGGTTGCGTCACCGTCTGCACGTGCCGGCCGTCCGGGCTGAAACTTGCGACATACACTGCGCCGGTTTCTGGCAGGGACGCGATCCGTCGTCCAGTACGCGAGTCCCATAAGGACGCAGGAATTGCATCCTGGTCGGCCTCGTGGGCGAGCAGCCGTTCGCCGTCCGGGCTGTAAAACAGGTGGACGGGACGGCCTGTGGGAGCCATTTCGTTCGCCGCCGGTTCGCCAGTGGCCCGGTTCCACAATCGCGCGGTTCCGTTGTTCGATCCGGTTGCAATCGTTCGCCCGTCCGGGCTGAACGCGATGCTGCGTACGACGCCGCCATGCCTGAGGGGCGGCAGCACGGCCTCGCCCGAGATGCGCATCGATCACGGCTGCCGCGCCGATGGCGGGGCCGAATGTCGAACCGTTTGCCAGGCCGACGTGGCGACCCTCAGGGCTGAATACAGAGGCATACGAATACGTGCTCGATACCATCGGCCCTGGTGCTGCCGCGCCCAGGTCCCACACCCGAACGACGCCAGCACCATCGACCGAGAGCAGGTGCCGACTTTCACCGAGAAACCGGGTGAGCACCACTCCAGTTGCGTGCGCGGGACCAGACGCGAATTCTGTGGCGTTGGTGAGCCACGTGCGCACGGATCCATCGCCGTAGCCCAGGGCGACGAGGAGGCCGTCGTCGGATACATCCAGGGACGTACAGTTCCCGTGCGCGCTCAAGGGTCGGGGTGGGAGTGCCCGGTCGAGCCGGACCGCGGCGCCACCTTGAAATCCGCATGCGAACGCCATCGGACGCTGCACCACGGCCCGCGCGTCACTGATGCCGCTCGCCATCGTCATCGCCGACTCGAACACGATCGTGGCCGCGGGTACACTCCACAATCGGATCACGCCATCGAGAGTTGCCGTAAAGAGCCGCCCGTTGCCCGCCGGAGCAACGCTCGCCACCCCCATGGCATGCGGCACCATGAACAGCGTTTTCCCGGTACCGCTGTCCGCCATCAACAACGCACCGCTCGCGTCACCCGCTGCGACGGCGCCGCCCCCGTCCAGGAACTCAGCGACTGTCAGCGGCCCTTTCAGTTGCAGCATCGTAACCAGCCGCCCGGAATCGAGTGCCCACAGGCGGATGCCGCCCGTTCTATCGGTACTCAGCAACCGGTTCACGGCGCCCGACACTCTCACGAATTGCAGACCCCCTTCGTGAGTCAGCGGCGGCAACATTTCCGTACCCGTTCGCGCGTCCCACACGCGGATGATTCCCCGCTCGTCGGCCGTGACGACAGTCGTTTGCCACAACCGCACATCCAGCACTGGTACCGCGTGCGCGAGCGGCGGGCCGACTTCCACACCTCGGCGCGGATCCCAGACCTTCACCGTGCCTCGCCGATCCCACGTCGCCAGCGACGTCCGGTCCGGCCCCAGGTACGCACCGGCGATGTCGGCGTGATACCAGAGCCCAATCGGAAGCGGACTGCCGTCGAGCACGTGACGGATCCGGATGCGATGCAACTCTTCGGCGCGTGGGCCGCCCTCTTCGAGCTGCAACGCGCGCACGAGCCACGGCAGCGCCTTGAGGTCTTCCCCGTCCGTTGCCAGCTGCAGACCGGTGGCGACGTGCAGCGTCTTCAGCCGCTCGCGATTCTCGCGACGCGCGCGGTCGGCGCTGATCCACAAGAACGTGCTCACGACGGCACCGACGATGAGCGCCACGAGCACGAGACTCGCTGCGATCGCACCGGTGCGGTGCTTGCGAGCGAGTTTGGCGAGTCGATAGCGCAGATCCGGAGAGCCGGCCACGACTGGCTCGTGCGACAGATGACGCCGCACGTCCAAACGCAGCTCTGACGCCGAGGGATACCGGCGCGCGGGCTCCTTTTCGAGTGCACGGTTCGTAATCCACTCCAGATCTCCACGCAGCTGTCGCACGAGCGTTCGAGGCTCGGTTAACCGCCGTCTGGCGATCTCGTGGATCTCCGCGTCACTCTGGCTTGTCAACCGCGCCGTCAGGCGCGGCGGTTCCTCTTCCCGGATCACGCGCAGCATCTCGATGACCGCTTTCCGGCGCAACTCACGGGCATCGAAGGGCAGGGCGCCGACCAGCAGTTCATAGAGGACCAGCCCAAGCGAATAGATATCCGTGCGCGTGTCGACGATTGCTTCGCTCAGTCCCGCCTGTTCGGGACTCATGTACTCGGGCGTCCCCAGCAGCATGCCAATCTGGGTTTCCACCGTTTCCGCACGGACATGCGGGCCGATGGCTTTGGCGACGCCGAAATCGATGATCTTGACGACAGCCCGCCCGTCCTGATCGGTGACCAGAATGTTGGTGGGCTTCACGTCGCGGTGCAGCACGCCTTTCTGGTGGGCGTGTTGGACCCCCTCGCACACCTGCATAAATAGTTCGAGACGCGCGGGAATCGCCAGCGCGCGCTGATCCGCGAACGTTGTGATTGACGAACCAGGCACGTACTCCATGACGAAGTACGGGCGTCCGTCCGACGACACGCCAGCGTCGAAGACGGTCGCGATATTCGGATGATTGAGGAGGGCCAGCGATTGGCGTTCGGATTCGAACCTCGAAAGGACCTGTCGTGAGTCGCCATCGGGTTTGACCACTTTCACCGCCACGATTCGACGGATCGGGTGTTCCTGCTGGGCACGCCAGACCACGCCCATGCCGCCCTCGCCGATCTTCTCCAACAGGCGGTAGGCGCCAAAACGAGTGTCAGGGGGGGCCGTCGAGCGCGAGTCGTCTTCTGTCTCGATAGCCAGCATCACCAGGCACCTGGGGCAAAGCTCGCCGAGCGGCGAGCCACTGGCCAGCCTGTTCCCACACCGAGGACACGTCTCGGGTCGATCGGTCATTGCGTCACCACTTAGGGGTCCGATCGTGGGAACCTCCGTTACCTGGTATCGGCGCGCGCAGAACGCCTGTTGGAAGCTACAGAATCGCGGGACGCTTGTGACAGCGCGTCACGACAGACTGCATGTCGTCAACACCCGAAGGAGATATCGCAGTTCGTCTTCGACGTCCTCTTGATCGTCGATCGTCTCCCGTATCTCGACTCGCAGGGACTCGCCGAAGCGGCGCCGTGCGCGGGAGAGCGCCGTGCGAAATGCGTCGTCGCTCAGGCCACCACCCGTGGCCGTCCCATGAGAAGAGCTATCAGAGGTCAGGAAGGGACGCAGCTGCCGGAACACGTGTTCCTGGCCGCGTGCAGCATAGTCATCCTTGAGGCGTTCGAGGGCACGTTCGGTGATGCGAAGCGCCCAGTGCCGCTCGAATACGGCCTCGGGCGACGACGCGAGATCGGGAGCGTTCAGCGCGAGATAGTGTTCCGCGTCAATCGTGTCGATTGACTCATGCTTCGTACTCCCGCCTCGTCTCAGGCTCAGGCCGCGCTGTCGTGCGTTCAGCAGGAAGTTGCGTGCCGATGTAACGAGGTAGGCGCGGAAGCGTCCGAGCGACGGGTCGGCCTTTTCGAAGCCCCGGTGCTCGAGCAGCCCGAGGAAAAAGGCCTGCGTGAGATCGGCGGACTCCTCCGGCGCATACCCGTGCCGCCGGATGTAGGCATAGACCGGGCGCCAGTAGATCTGGCACAACTCCGACAGCGCGTCCCGCGCGGTCGTATCGCCGCCGGCCGCTGCAACGATCAAGGTCCAGCGCGTCGTTTTGAATGGGTCTGCCATGGCAATCCTGCAGCCGCTCAATCGTCACGCGAACACAAACAGCCCAGCTGATGGCGGACCCGTTCCGTGTCCAGCCGAAGGAACCACCGGGATTGTAATCGCTCGTCGTCGTCGCAATTCGACAGATCGGAGAGACGCAAGCCGGCACTCAGTGTCCCTAGATGGTCGTCATCACGGTCAGCGTCTAGTGCGTCGCGCACGGCGCGAGCTCCATCTTGCGATCCACCCGTCCGTGGGCACCGAGACCGGGAGCCTGCACTGTCAATGACCAGGCGTAGAATCCGCTAGGCGTCACCCGCCAGACAGCGACTATAACAGCCGAGCGGGTGGTGCGCCTTCTTCGCGGCAGTGAATCGGAACTTCACCGCCGCTCGTTCGCGAAGAAGGCGCTCGTTCGAAGTACCTCATGGGGCAACAATTAGCTGCAGCGCCTCAAGCCACTGACGAATACCTCTCCAGGCGGGTTGGGGTTTGAAATTCGCAATCGAAGGGGTACCAACCTTCGCTCACGACTCTACGCGAAGGTTGCCCACCGAAGCTCAGTGAACTCAGGTGAGCGAGGGGGTGGGCTGCTCCTGCGTTCGCTGGAGCTACGGTCGGCAAGCCAAGCGAGCTCAGCTCACCGGTGCAATGGCAGTTGTCAGTTCCGCGTCCCAGGCCACCGATCATTGAGATTTCGCGGCGCTTGGAACCGCAAAAGGCTTGCTCAGTGTGCCGTAATGCTGAAGCGGTTCGTGTGCGTGCTTCGGAACGACGAGGTTCCCCCTCGCTAGGTCTATCGTCGCAACCTGGTGAGCCCGGCGTCGCGTGACGGCTCGATCGCGAAGGCTGATAGCAGCCCAGCCAGATCGAACACCAGGCGAACCGGCTCAGACAGGGCACAGAGAACTAGCTCGCCACGCGACTCGTGCACACGTCGCGCGCTAGCCTCCAGAGCACCCAGACCGGCACTACTCACATAGTCCACGCCCGCCAGATCGACGAGAAGACGGAGATATCCCGCACGAATCTCGCGGGAAATGGCCTCCACCAGTGCCAGGGAAGAGGCCGTGCCCAGCCGCCCATTCACGGCGAGGACGGCGATTCCGTCATTCCGCTCGGAAGTGACACTCAGCGCCCAAAGCTGGCCTGTCAACGGCTGGCGTGCTTCGCTCATCTGTCCCCCGAAATCTACCATTCACCCCCGCTGTGCTATAACTCAGCCCCATCACCAACTTTTCAACCCCCGTCGTGTATTTCACACAGGACGTCGAGGACGTGGACCTGGTGGCCCGATCGCTCAGGGGCGAGACGGCAGCCTTCGAAACGCTGGTCACGCGCTATCAGCGTATCCTGTTCGGCGTTGCGCATCGCATGCTCGGGGACTATGACGATGCGGGCGATGCCACCCAGGCGGCGTTCCTGAGCGCGTACCGGAAGCTCGACACGTTCGATCCGCATTTCAGGTTCTTCAGCTGGCTGTATCGCATCCTGCTGAACGAGTGTCTGAACGCCAGGCGCAATCGGCGACCCCATGAGGCCGTGCGGC
The DNA here is from genome assembly GCA_963839705.1 of uncultured Acidobacteriota bacterium. GTDB lineage: Bacteria > Acidobacteriota > Vicinamibacteria > Vicinamibacterales > 2-12-FULL-66-21 > DATBJJ01. Next base: position 133,653 of record CAWIWL010000012.1, on the reverse strand, counting down.
CGGACATGCAGCTCGAGGCAAGTCCGCTCGAAGCGCTCGAGGCCGCGGAGCGGCGCCGGCACGTGCAACAGGCGTTGCTCGCGCTGCCGCACGACTACCGGGTCGTGATCGTGCTGCGGCATTTCGGCGAACTGGGTTACGACGAGATCGCGGCGACGTTGGGGATTCCGGCCAAAACAGTGAAATCGCGGCTCTACACCGCGCGTCAACGGTTGATCGAGCTGCTGCTCCACGAGAAGGCGCGAACATGAACGACTGGCATGACCGCGAGGACGGCGAGAACGCCCGAGGTTCGGATGACGAGCGGATCGAGCGTCTGCTCGACGAGTTGAAGGAGGCGGACCCGCCGCCCGCCTCGCTCGTACACCAGGTAATGACCGGCGTGCGGGGAACTACGAAAGCAGTGAGACAACGAAGGACTGGAGACCCACGTATGGCGAAAAAGGCGTTGATTGGACTCGCGGCCGCGGCGGCGCTCGTCGCGGCGGTGTTTACGACACTCGGCTGGCCACCGGCACTCCCCGGCACGGAGGGCACCATAGGGGCGGCGAAGCGACACCAGGCACAGCAGATGACCGCCCAGGACGTAAAGCTGGGCGACACGACGACGCAGGAGTTCCTTCAGAGCGAGGTGGTGGCGCGGCTGATGAAAGACGCGGGCGCCCGCGCGGCGCTGGCCGACGCGAACGTGCGCGCGGCTCTGGCTGATGGGAGCCTGCGAGCGGCCCTCGCGGACGCTTCCGTGCGCGCAGCGCTGTCCGACGCAGGTGTCCGCGCCGTGCTCGCCGACGCCAATCTGCGCGCCGCGCTGACCGACGCGTCCGTGCGGGCGGCGCTGACGGACGCCGGCGTCCGCGCCGCGCTGGTGCAGGGCGCCGCGCAGGCCGCCAATAACGCAGCGCTGCGTCAGGCCACCGAGAGTGCGGCGTTCAAGCAGGCCGTCGCGAGCGGTGTGATGTACAAGGCGCTCAGCCTCGATGCCATGGTCCAGGCCCTGGGGAATGGCGCGCTCGCGAAGGCAATGGACAGCGGCCTGCTCATGCGTGCGATCGAGAGCGCGGCCCTTGCCCGGGCGCTCGACAACGCGGCGCTGGCCGACGCGCTGACCAACCAGGCGTTTCTTCGGGCTCTCGAGAGCAACGCGCTGATGCAGGCGCTCGGCACCAGGGCCGCCGACTACGGGGCCGCCGCCGGCGCCGTCGCCCAGTAACGTTCGAGCGTCAGCGGCACCCACGGCGCGCAGCAGGTAATAACCTGAGGACCTGTTGCGCGCCCGTCGGACAAGGTAGTATCGTCGCGTCTCGCCGCAGTCCATGCGCTTTCCCACGTCGTCCCCGCCCACCGCTCGATACCGGCTGGGTATATGGATTCTCGGCGCGTTCGCCATCTGCGTGCCAGCGGCTCGGGCCGACGCCCAGCTCGCGACGATCGAGACGCCGGAAGTCCGGCTGGTCTACTTCGACGGCTCCGAGACCTACCTCGTCCCGCATGCGGCACGCGCGTTTTTGAATGCGCTGCGCTTCGAAGAGGATCTTTTCAAGTTCAAGCCTGCCGGTCCCATCACGGTGCTGCTCGCCGATTTCTCGGACGCGGGCAACGCGGCTGCGGGCGCCGTACCGCGCAATGTGATGGCGATCCAGGTCGCCCCCCTCAACTTCGCGTTCGAGACGATCGCTGCCAACGAACGCATGAGCACGCTGATGAATCACGAGCTCGTGCACGTGATCACGATGGACCAGACAGCGCGACGCGATCGCGGATTCCGGCGGCTGTTCGGCGGCAAGGTCGCGGCGGTGTCCGAGCATCCCGAGTCGATCCTCTATTGGTATCTCACCGCGCCGCGTGTGGCGGCCCCCCGGTGGTATCACGAGGGCATCGCCGTGTTCGTCGACACCTGGATGGCCGGCGGCCTGGGCCGCGCGCAGGGCGGTTACGACGAGATGGTCTTCCGCGCGATGGTGCGGGACGACGTGCCGTTCTACGACCCGCTCGGCCTCGTCTCGGAAGGCACGAAGGTCGACTTCCAAGTGCAGGCCAATTCTTACCTGTATGGCACGCGGTTCATGACATGGCTCGCGCGGCGGCACACACCAGAAAAGCTGATCGAGTGGGTCTCGCGGCACGACGGCAGCCGCGGGTACTACGCCAGGCAGTTCCGCAAGGTCTTCGGGATCTCGCTCGAAGAGGGCTGGCGCCAGTGGGTGGAAGACGAGCACACGTTTCAGCGGAGCAACCTCGCCGCCGTGCGCGAGCATCCGCTCACGCCGTATCGCGACCTCACCTCGCGTCCTCTGGGCTCGGTGTCGCGGGCGTTCTACGACGCGACAACGGGCGCGCTCTACGCGGGCCTCAACTATCCTGGCGCGGTGTCCAACGTGGCGCGGATTTCGACGACGGACGGCGCCATCCATCCACTCGTCGACATCAAAGGCCCGTTGATCTACACGGTCACCTCGCTCGTGTGGAATCCGTCCGACCGTCACCTGTATTACACGACCGACAACGGCGCGCACCGCGACCTCGTCAGCCTGGATCCCGCCACGGGCCGCACCGAGCTCCTGCAGAAGGATCTGCGCGTGGGTGATCTCGCCTACAACGCAGCCGATCGATCGATCTGGGGCATCCGACATCTCAATGGTCTCGCCAGCCTGGTCCAGATCAAGCCGCCTTACACCGACTGGGAACGCGTGATCACGTGGCCCTACGGTACCGTGATGTACGACCTGGACGTCTCGCCAGACGGAACACGCGTGTCGGCATCGTTCGGAGAGATCAGCGGCAAGCAGGACGTGCGCGTGCTCGACATCGCCGCGCTGCGCGAGGGCCGCACGACACCGGTCGCGCAATTCGACTTCGGCACGGCCGTGCCGAACGGGTTCGTCTTCTCGCCGGACGGCCGCTATCTGTTCGGCACCTCGTACTACTCGGGGGTGTCCAACGTCTTCCGCTACGACCTCGAGACACGGAAGCTCGACGCCGTGAGCAACACCGATACCGGCTTCTTTCGCCCGGTGCCACTGGCCGATGGCCGGTTGCTCGTGTTCCGCTACACGGGTCTCGGCTTCGTGCCTTCATGGATTGAGCCGAAGCCGCTCGACGATGTGAGCGCGATCACGTTCCTCGGCGAACGTCTGGTCGAGGAACGGCCCGTCCTGAAGGAGTGGATGCTTGGGTCGCCGGCGAAGGTGCCGTTTGACACGATGGAGAAGACCACTGGCGTCTACCGGCTTGGCGGCCGGCTCCGGCGCGAGTCGCTCTACCCAATCGTGGAGGGCTACAAAGACACCGCCTCGGTCGGCCTGGCCGTGAACTTCTCGGATCCGCTTCTGTTGAACCGTCTTCGCCTGAGTGCTGGCTGGACACCGGGCACGTCGCTCCCGGCCAGCGAGCGGCTCCATCTGTCCGGCGCGTACGAGCGCTACGACTGGCGGGCAAGCGGTGCGCTCAACGACGCGGATTTCTACGATCTCTTCGGGCCGACGAAGGTGGGACGCAAGGGATACCAGTTCCTGATCGGCCATCGCAATACGCTGATCTTCGACGAGCCGCGGCGGCTCGAGCTGGATCTGAGCGGGAGCATCGCCGGCAACCTCGATCGCCTTCCCGATTACCAGAACGTTCCCGTCGACGTGAACAGCCTCATCACGCTGAAAGCGTCGCTCGGCTACACCTACGTTCGCAACTCACTCGGTTACGTCGACGAGGAGAGCGGGCGCAAGTGGTCGGCCGAGCTCCAGACCGATGTCGTCGACGGACAGCCGTTCCCGAGACTCCACGGCACATTCGATCGTGGCGTGGGGCTTCCGATCGGCCATTCGTCCCTGTGGGTGAGGACCGCGGCGGGCTTTTCGCCGCGCGATCGAACGGAGCCCTTTGCCAATTTCTTCTTCGGCGGGTTCGGCAACAACTACGTCGACCGCGGCGACGAAAAGCGATACCGGTCCGTCGAGAGCTTTCCAGGCGCGGAGCTGAACGAGATCGCCGGCCGGAACTTCGCGAAGGCGACACTCGAATGGAACCTGCCGCCATGGCGGTTCAGGCGGCTCGGTACTCCCGGCCTGCACGCCACGTGGCTGCGTCCTGCCGTGTTTGCCACGGGACTCACCACTGACGTCGACGACGAGGAGTTTCGACACACGGCGATCGCCCTGGGCGGACAGATCGACGTGAGATTCACCGTCCTGTCCAATCTCGACATGACGCTATCGGCGGGCGGCGCCGTGGCGCTGGAGCAGGGACTGCGGCCTCGGCGTGAGATCATGGTCTCGCTCAAAGTCCTGCGATGAACGTCGTGCTGGCGCTCGTACCGGTGCTGGTGCTGCTCGCGCTGCTGCAGCTGATGGACACTTTCAAGCTGGTGCGCCTCACGGCCGTCGCCGTTGCCGTCGTGGCTGGGGTGATTGCCGCCCTGCTGTGTCTGGTGCTTCACGATGCCATCGTCGCGGCGACCGGCATCGACCCAACTTTGTTCACGCGATACGTCGCGCCGCTGACCGAGGAGATCGCCAAGGCCGCGTTCATCGTCGTCCTGCTGTCGCGCAACCGAGTCGGATTTCTCGTCGACGCCGCCGTGCAGGGGTTTGCGGTTGGTACCGGGTTCGCGCTCGTCGAGAACGTCCACTACCTGCAGTACCTCGGCGACACGGGGCTGAGCCTGTGGCTCGTGCGAGGCCTCGGGACGGCGGTCCTGCACGGGGCCACGACGGCGGTGTTTTCGATGGTGTCGAAGACGATGGCGGATCGGCGCGGCCGCGGCGCGCTGTCGTTCCTGCCAGGTCTGTGCCTGGCCGCGGGCATTCACGCGATCTTCAATCACGTGCCACTGCCGCCACTGGCGATGACCGCGCTGCTGCTGATCGTGCTGCCGCTGGTCATTGTCGTGGTGTTCCAGCGCAGCGAGCATGCAACGCGCGACTGGGTTGGCGCCGGTCTCGACCTCGATCTCGAGCTGCTGGAGCTCGTGCGGTCGGAGCACTTCGCGTTCACGCGTTTCGGACAATACCTGCAGGAGCTGCGCGCGCGCTTCGGCGGCCCGGTGGTGGCCGACATGTTCTGCCTGCTCCGCCTGGAGCTCGAGCTGTCGATCCAGGCCAAGGCGATGCTGCTGGCGCGGGAGGCAGGGCTCGAGGTGCCGGTGACCGACGATCTGCACACGTGCCTGCAGGAGATCGGCTACCTGCAGGCATCAATCGGGCGGACGGGGCTGCTGGCGCTCAAGCCGCTGCAGGTGACTTCGGACCGCGATCAGTGGCATCGGTATCTGCTCAAGGCGGCGGATACCCCAACCCGGCTCACCCGCGCCGCACGCGGGCGGTGAAGCAGGCCGCCAGTCTCAGGGGCCATAACGATCCCGCATGCAGCTCACAGTCACGCGGTGCGCCCGGCTCGTTTCGGGCGCGCTGTCCGCGCTCGTGATCCCTGCCGGCTGCAAACAGGCGCCATCCCAACCCGCCGGGGACGATCGAGTCGCTCCACTTTTTTGACGAGAGCCTGCCAGCCCGCTTCCCCCGGGTGGATCGTGAACGTAGACGGGGCCCAGCGCGCCGGACCGGACCACTGGCGATGCGCAGCGCTTTTGCGACACTAATACTGCGTGACAACAAGTGTAAGGAGTGGCAAGCCGTGAATTTGCGACCCGTGAACATCCGGCTGCGGGAGCAAAAACTAGTGCTCGGCAATCCCCGGCAATCGGTCCGAAACGGGCGGCCGCGGCTGACGACGTGCGAGCGGGATCGATGCAGGAAAGACAAGGCCTGATCGCGCGTGATCGCCGTCGGGCCAAGGTTCTCAGCCACGGGACCGGGGTTCGAATCCCCGTACCGGTAAACCAATCGTCGGTCTTCAGTCGTCAATCGTTAATCTCCATCGGACAGTCTCAGTCCTCAGTCCGAGACGGCAGTCCGAGTCGCCAGCCACAGCGTCAGCTCGAGGCAATACTCGACCGCCCTCGGATTGGGCACAATCGCCGGCCGCGGTGTCCAACTAAGACAATGAGAGCACGAACGCAAGGCATGGCGGTGCTTGTCGGAATTGCGGCGTTGTCTGCCTGTTCACCGGGCCAAACCACGATTGATGGGTTTGGAACTGGCGCTCAGAGGCTGCGGGTTGTCAATCGAACGGCCACCAGAATCCCGGATCGGAACGGCGTGCGCCTGTCGGCCGCGTCGGGTAACGGCGTGGCGTGGGTGGAAGGAACTGATTTCCAATCTGGAACGATCGAGGTGGACGTCCAGGGCAGGGAATCCATGGGGCAGAGTTTCGTCGGCATTGCCTTCCATCGCAAGGACGACAACACCTACGAGGCCGTCTATGTGAGGCCATTCAACTTCCGCGCGAGTGATGCCAGCCGCAAGCAGCACGCGGTCCAGTACATCACGATGCCGGGGTTCGACTATGACCGCCTTCGCCAAGACTTCCCCGAGGAGTTCGAAAACCCAGTCGATGCGTCGATCGAGCCCACGGATTGGGTCAAGCTCCGCGTGGTCGTTAGAGGCGGCAGATTGCAGATCTATGTCGGCCCCGTCAATGAGGCCACGCTCGAAGTGCGGAAGCTTGGCCAGCTCTATGGTGGCCAGGTCGGGCTATGGGTGGGCAACGATAGCGGCGGGGACTTCGCGAATCTCGTCGTCACACCGACGAAATAGCGTCCAATCCACAGGCGTTTCTGAATGCCGGCCGTATAGGTCGCGCGCCGTTCATCTCGGTGCCGCTCGTGGGAGAATCAGCCACGATGGGAAGGGTCGCGATCGCTCTGGCGCTCGGCTTCCTGGCGTACAAGGGTCTCCAGTACTACGTCGCCACGATTGAGCATTTTGCCTTCGACATAAGCGAGGCTAACTTCGGGCGGCTCTGGCCGAATCGCCATTGGCTCCTGCTTCACATCGCCGGTGGCACGGCCGCGCTGTTCGCGGGTCCCTTCCAGCTGTGGTCCGGACTGCGCAACAGCCATCGCCTGATCCATCGCTGGACGGGCCGGCTCTACGTGGCTGGAGTCTTTCTGGGCGGCGCGGCGGCCTTCTATCTTTCGTTTTTCTCCCAGCCGCGAAGTTTCGGCGTGGCGCTCTTCGCTCTCGGCGTGGCTTGGTGGGTCTCGGTCGGCACGGCAGTCCACGCCATCTCGCAGTATCAGATCGAGGCACACAAGGCCTGGATGATCCGCGGCTACGTCGTGACATCCTCATTCGTCACGTTTCGCATATTGATCGAGTTGCCGCTGTGGTCGTTCGCTGGCCAGTCCCGCCTGGCCGTCGTGCTCTGGCTCAGTTGGCTGGCGCCGCTGGCCGTGGCCGAATTCCTCCTGCGGTCGGGCGGCTCGGAGATGCCCACTCGTGCGTCCGCACGCTCTCTCGCGCCACCGTGAATCGAAAGGCGACCAAGGAGGCGGTCGCTTCTGAACGGCTTGCGTCTCTGCCAATAGCGCGGGAGAGTCGACGGGGGGTCGCTGAGCCCTGGAAGGGGCGTCTCGCGAGTAGCGCAAGATAGTGCTTGCGCCCGAGGCTTAAGAGCAGTATATTTCACACCTCCCTCCAGTTAGGCGAAGCTCCTGCACGCCCGCAAAGCGTCCTCCTTGAGCCCACGCCCCTCTGACGGAATCCTCATTCACGGCAGGAGATTCATGAGAAACACGCTAATAGTTTGTGCGGTCATCGCGCTGGCGTCGTCGCCGACGGTGGCGCAGCAAAAGCCGTTGTCGATCACGACGGCATCCCCCGACGCGCTGGTGCTGTATCAGAAGGCGCTCGACTACGTCGAAAACGTCGAAAGCGAAAGCGCCCGTCCCTTGCTCGACCAGGCCATCCAGAAGGACGCTGGTTTCGCGATGGCCTATGCGCTGCGCGCCGTAACTGGCGCGGGATTCAACGCGGCGCGGGAGAACCGTGATAAGGCCGTCAGCCTGATCGACAAGGTGTCGCCAGGGGAGCGTCTCTGGATCATGACCGCGCAGGCGCAGGCCGACGGAGACGTTCTGAAAATGAAGCGACACCTCGTCGAGCTGTTGAAGTTGCACCCCAACGATCAGCACGTCGCCTACTTCGCCGGCAATGCGTCCCGCCTGGTGGACGACACCGAGGCCCTGACGCATTTCAAGCGCGCGACGACCATCGACCCGAAGTTCGCGGCGCCCTACAATCAGATCGGCTACATCCAACTCCGGAAGGGCGATTTCCCGGGTGCCGAGCAGGCACTCAAACAGTACATCGCCAATCGCCCCGATTCCGCCAACCCGTATGACTCGTACGCCGAGCTGCTGCTGAGAATGGGCCGCTACAACGAGTCGATCGCGCAGTACGAGAAAGCGCTGACGAAATCGCCAGCGTTCGCGGGGTCATTGATCGGCATTGGTCACAACAACGTGTTCAAGGGCGACTACGCCAAGGCGCGCGACAGCTACAAGCGCCTCTACGACACGGGCAATGCGCCGGACAAGGCTTCCAGCCTGTACTGGACCGCGGTGTCCTTCGTCCACGAAGGCAAGCCGGCCGAGGCGATCCAGGCGTTTGACCAACAACGCGAGTTCGCGATCGCGGAGAAGCTCACGCCTACCGCCATGACTTCGCATCTCGACCAGGCGTGGTTGCTGTCGGAGTCTGGCAAGGCGACCGACGCCGGGGCGCATATCGACAAGGCCGAGGCCATGATCGACGGCGCGCTGTTCACCGAGCGGGCGAAGGCCGATTGGCACCGACAAGTGCTGCTGTCGAAGGCACTGACGGCAGCGCAGGCCAAGGACTTCGCGACCGCCGCGTCGACCATGGAGCGCGCCAAGACCACAATGACGTCGGATCTGCCGAGGTCGGCAACGGAGAACTACGAATCGGCGATGGGCGTCATCGACGTCCTTCAGGGTAAATATGACGCAGCGCTTCCGCACTTGAATCGGGCTGATCCAGAGGACCCTTACGCGATGTTCTACCAGGCGGAGGCGATGCGCTTGAAGGGCGACGCGGCCGGCGCCGCGAAGATGTACAAGAAGGTCGCGACGTCTAACCAGAACGGCGTGGGGTACGCGTTGGTGAGGTCGCGCGCGATGAAGGCGTCGGGGACGTAGTCCTCTCGCACCAGCAACAGAGGCCAGCGCCTCAGCCGGGGCTTTCATTCGCACCGCATTTGACGGTCGCCCGCAAGGGCGGCCGTTTTTTTGCAGCGCCAGCGAGAGTCATGCAGCGATGCCCGCAAATGTCACGTTCCAACCTTTCGCGTAACCCCGTACCGGTATACCAACCTTTCAACGAATCGTGGACTGTCGGGCAACACCGACGTTTGTTGTCGCCCACGTACGGTATCCGCGCCGATCTGTCTTGCATGGCAGGTCCCCCAGATGTCGGCGGGGAGGCTCCGCAGCACGCGGAAGCTGCTTGTTCTGGCGCCCCTATTGGCGCCGCGGCTTCCAATTCAGAATGATCGTGATCGGAGAGGGAGCCTTCGTGATCTCGTTGAGTAGGAACCGCTGGCCATCCCTAGAGGCCTCGTAGAAGGCCCCCTGGGTCACCGAGAACAGCACGCTCGGCGTGCCGGGCTCCACTCTGGGGCTGTTCGTCGCGACGGGAACCGTCATGAGGCGGTTGCCAAGGTCCACATAGAACAGCCCCTTTCCGTCGCGATGCCACTGGACGAGCGCGCCGCCTCCCGTGGAAATCTGTGACCGGCTGCCAGGTCCAGGGAACGGTTGAACATAGATCTCCCGTCGTCCGCTCTCATTGGAGTCGTACGCGACCCACCGGCCATCTGGAGAGAAACGCGCGTCAGCTTCGTCCGCAGCCGCCTGCGCGAGCGCTATCGGTTTCTTGTCTCTGTCCATCGGCAGAGCCCACACATCGCGGGCCGTCGTCGGACTCTGGCTATCAAAGACAACCCATCGCCCATCCGACGACCAGTCGGATGCGTTCTTGCTCTCAGAGGACTCCAGCAAGAGCGTTTCAGGCCCCGCACCACTGAGAGGCCGTTCGTAGAGGTTGACGACGCCCTTTCGAGTTGAGCCAAACACGAGGCGGCTCCCGTCGGGTGACCAGATTGGCTGGAATTCCCGGGCCGCGTCGGACGTGAATCGTTGGCGAACGCCACGCGCGGTCTCGATCAACCACACGTCGTTGTTCCCGTTGACCATGCGTGTAAGTGCGACCATCCGGCCGTCCGGGGCCAGCCGAAGCCCGGTGGGCTGAGCCGAATCAGGAGCGCCGAGCACACCAATCGATCGTCCGGACCGGTCAACCCAGCGCAGTTGGCGTTCGCCGGGGTTCGCCCGGTAGGCGAGTGTTCCCGCAGCCGCGGCGGAAAGTGCGACGCTCGCCACGGTTCCCGACGGCGTGGCCACCTGCCGCGCAACCGGCACTGGATCCCCGAGCGTCTGCAGGGTGTCGAGGTTCACACGCTGCGCGAGAACCGCGCCTTGCCGTGCGAACAGCACGTAGTCCGGCGGCGCGAATATCGGTGCTGATTCGGCATCCACCAGACGCGTCGTTTCTTTCGAGTCCAGCGAGCCCACGTACACGCCCTGACTCTCCGGAGGGCCGTAGGCGAAGTACAAGAAGTGCCGGCCATCCGGCAGGAAGCGAGGATAGCGGTGTCCCAGGTGTGGCGCCTTGACTTCGGTGGCGGCCACGGCCTTCCCGCCACTCGCCGGCACGCGGTACAAGGGCTCGGTGGCGGAGCGGGTAAACACGATCGTGCCCTCAGCGTTCCACGTACCACCACGGGTGTTCATCGGCGCCTCTGCGAGGGCCTGCACGAGCCCGCCCGCGATGTCGATCCGCTTCAACTGGCCACCGGCGAAAAACCCCACCGACCGGCTGTCGGGGGACCAGAACGGAACGGACCCGTTCTCCACGGCCACGTTCTCTGTTCCCGCCAGCGGCGTGGCCGTTTCCGAGTCCATCGGCCGAAGCCAGAGCTGTGTCTTTCCGTCCACAGTCGCCTGAAACACGAGCGCACGTCCGTGAGGTGACATCGCAAAACCACTCAGGTCCGCGCCGGGCGGGGCAATCTCCAGGCGCATCTCCGGTAAGTCGGCTGGGGTGCCGCGTGGGGACACGATGCTCAGGGCCAGGGCACCTGCGAGCGCGAGCGTGACGGCGATCCACACGAGTCGTTCCTGGCCCTTCCCGGGCGGCACGGCAGACGCGACCAGACCGGCGGGCCCGCTCGGAATCTCCTCGATCTGAAATCTCGCGTCCGCGATGTCGCGCATCCTCTTGTTGCGATCCCGCTGAAGGCACCGCTTCAGCAGCGAGACGACTGCTGGAGGAGTCGTTGCCGGCAGGGCGCTCCAGTTGGGCTCGGACGTCACGATCGCGCCGAGAATCTCGACGACCGTGTCGCCCGCAAACGGCGGCCTGTGTGCCAGCATTTCGTACAGCACGCACCCGAAGGCCCAGATGTCCGAGCGTGCGTCGGCCGCGCGACCTTTGGCCTGCTCAGGCGACATGTAGGCCGCGGTTCCGAGGATCATCCCGGCCCGAGTCACGTTCGGTGTCGTGATTGTCGGGGACATCGACAAGCTTGGCGACGATCCCGCTGCGGGCTCCATCGCTTTCGCCAACCCGAAGTCGAGCACCTTCACGGTCCAGTCGGTGTCAGCCGCCGACGCTTTGAGCATGATGTTCGCGGGCTTGAGATCGCGGTGAACGATCCCTTGCTCGTGCGCCGCTTCGAGGGCCTCGGCGATCTGATGCGCGATCGACAGCGCTTCATTGACAGGTATGACGCCGCGCGCGATTCGCCGCGACAGATCCTCGCCCTCGACGAGCTCCATGACCAGCGCACGAACGCCGCCGCTTTCCTCGAGGCCGTAGAGGTGCGCGATTCTGGGATGGTTCAGCGACGCGAGGGTCTGCGCCTCGCGCGTGAACCGGGCGAGCCGATCGGGATCGTTGGCGAAGATCTCGGGCAGGACCTTCAGCGCCACGTCGCGATTCAGCCTGGTGTCATGGGCCCGAAACACCTGTCCCATCCCACCTTCGCCGATCGTTCCGGTGACTTCGTAGACGCCGAGGCGGGTGCCGGGAGTGAGGGACAACGGTGGCGTGATTATATGGGGCGGGACGGACAATGGGGTTGGCCGTGTTGTGCTCGCGTCCCGGCCGGCAGATGCTCCAGCTTTTGGGATACAACCTGGCCCATGGGGGTTGCTGCCAGCAGAATCAGGCCGCCATGCCACGAAATACTACGTTCCAACCTTTCGTGTAACCCCGTACCGGTAATCCAACTGCCTTCAGTCTGTGTACTCACCACAGACCATTCGTCCCCGCAACCCGTCTGATCTGTAGAGGCTGCCATGCTACTGTGGGCCAGCATCGTCCCGCTGCTCGTCGCTCTCGGCGTCCAGGCGCAGGAACGCGTGGTGGACTTGACGCCGAAAAGTGAGAGCGATGGCCGGACGGCGAGCCAATCCAATTGGCGCGACCAAGTTGACTGTCGCGGGCGCTCTACCGGTCGGGTCGGACCGGCCCCGACTCTGAGCCTCACACTCGCACGGCTGGACCGCTCTGAACTTTCTATGGGTGGCCAGTTCGTGGCCGATATTCTGGTGACGAACACAGGAGCGGAGCCGGTCATTCTTCCCACCGTTCTGGCCTACGAGTTCGGAGATGGTTTCGCCAGCGGACCCTATGCGGTGCAGGTTTCCCTTGGGCTTTCGGTCGTTGACGCGGAAGGCCGCGAGCACGATATGGCTGGTACTGTGCTGCGAGGCTCGCCCAGTCGTGCGGACACAATCGAATCGGTTGACCCGGGTCAAAGCCTAACCATCCGGTTCCCTGGGTGGTTTGTTATCGTGGATAGCCCCGCTGCGCCGGTTACAGGGGATGCGCAACTCTTTGCGACACTGCTGCTAAGCGACAACGAATGTCGAGACTGGAAACCTGTGCGCTCCCGGCGCGTGAACATCCGCTTTCGAGGGAGAAACTAGTGAGCGGCGCCTGGCGCTCCCCGGGTTCACCGCCGACGGACGTTGGCCCTCGACTGGCAGAGTCAGCGGCCTGGCATCCTTTCAGGCTGCAATTCCTGAGAACGTGACGTTCCAACCTTTCGCAAATCCCCGTACCGGTATACCAATATCAGTCGGCAGTCCTCAGTCACGTCAGTCCTCACTCCGCGTCGAGAGCGCGGTTGTAGTGTCCGGCTTCAGAAGGGACCGCCAGTGGACGCCGCATCCGAAACATGAAGTGTGATCCGTTCGCCTCGCCGCTGAGCAGCGCGCGGAACGTGACTTTCCCCTCGAAGTAACAGGCTCGCTCCCGGTGTCCAGAGAGCGGTCCGGCGAGCATCTCTCGCGATCGATCTTTGATCGCGGGCGGCGGAACCGGCGCGATTACCATGCCGTATATCATGCTAGGCGGTACAAGGTATCAGCGCATGCTGGAAAACTGGCTCGAACAGCTCCGCCGCGGCACCTTAGAGCTCGCGGTCCTCCTGTCAGTCGCCGGCGGACCGCGATACGGGCTCGAGATCATCCGCCATCTGGAGGAGTTCACGGATCTGGTGCTGACCGAAGGCACCATCTATCCGTTGCTCTCACGGCTGGCGCGCGATGGGTTCCTGACCTCGGAGTGGGTGGCCGGCGAAGCGCCGCATCCCCGGAAGTACTACCGGCTGACGCCCGCCGGACGCGGCCGTTTGAACAACATGTGCCGTGAATTCCAGGTGTTCACCACCAAAATCGAGCGCCTGATGAAGGCGGCCGGGAGAGACGTATGAAGCTCACCGACAGCGGAGAATCGCGAGTCCGCGGCTATCTGTACCTGTTCGAGCGATCGCTCCGTTCATTCCTGTCGCCGGAGGTCGCCGCCGACGCAGTGCGCGAGGTCGAATCACACATTCGGGACGCGGTAGTGGAGGCGGGCGACGTCCCCGATGAACGGGTCGCGCTGGAGGGGATTCTCAGCCGCCTCGGCCCGCCGATGCGCGTCGCACAAGCGTATTCGCTCGAGCTGGTCATGGACGAAGCCGCGGCGACGGGACGGTTGATGGCGGTCCTGCGATCGCTCTTCCACGGCGCTACGACCGGTGTGATGGCGTTCCTCGCGGCGTTCGGGCTGTTCGTCGGCTACGCCATGGGCATCGCGTTCATCATCATCGCGATCCTGAAACCCATTTTTCCGAACAACGTCGGCTTCTGGATGACGCCAAACGGCATCCTGGTGTCGAGCGGCGTCAATTTCCCAGCGGTTCGCGAGGGTCTCGTGTTCCACACGAGTTACTGGATTATCCCGGGGGCCCTGCTGATGGGCCTCGTCCTGGTGCTGGGCACGCACGTCCTCGCGCGCCGCTGGATCGCATGGTTCCGGACTCGCCAGAAATGGCGCCATGCACCTGAGTAGCCGGAGCTGCGTGCTGGATGACGTGGAAAGGAGATGACTGTCGAGCTACGGCGATATTGCATTCGCACCGCCGAGCCCCTCGTGCCACGTCAGGCCGCAATCCCAGAGAACTTGACGTTCCAACCTTTCGCACAACCCCGTACCGGTAAACCCTCCTCCGTGGTTCAGCGTGCTCCTAGGGGTTCCGTTTTTCAGAATCAGTCACTGTGCTTGCAGAGCAACAGCCTGGCTGTCCGTGATATCAAGTGGTGTTTCAAGGGCCGGCAGGGCCCCGTCGTTGGAGGCTTGTCTGAAGTTCTTCACCAGGGCATGGCTTGAGGGTGATATGCCAGATGCGGAGGCTGAAAGAGTCCCCGCCGCCTATCTCGCGCATTTCTCCGCGCTCGGGCCGACGGTGCCCGACGCCGCGCGCCGACTGACGAAGGAGGTCAGTCTGCACGACGGGTTGCTTCGGGGTGTTGAGCGAGGGAGCGGCCGGCTGGAATTGCTACTTCGCGCCGGTGACCAGCAGGTGGGCTATTTCGACGCTTGGCTTCAGTATGACGAAGCGGGAATCGACGAGGCTGATGCGCAGTTTCTGAAAAGCGCCATCGGTCGCCGTGACATTGAGTTGCTCTACGACGAGTTCGACGCGCACGAGACGGGCTGGGTCCATCGCCTCTTGTTCTCGCCGTATCACGAAGTGTCTGTCCGGTTTGCCGTCATCAACCTGCAAGTCTTTCCTGCGGCGGGGCGCTTCGACCGGGGCACCGCCTGACGGAATCAGGCCGCAATTCCTGCGAATTTCACGTTCCAACCTTTCGCAAATCCCCGTACCGGTACCACTTAAGTGGGATTAGCGCCTCGCCGGTCGCCACGGCGATCGTCTCTCCGGCACACTGTCGCCGTCCCCGTGTTAACAGTCGGGGCCTGACGACGTCTATACGTGTTGACAGCCTACAGCTAAAGCTGTAGGCTGCCAACCTATCATGACCGACAGGCGCGACGTCCTTTACGGCAGCCTCGGGCTCATGGTCCTCAAGACCCTCGAAGCCCTCGGCCCCCTGCACGGCTACCGGATCGCCCGGCGCATCGAGCAGATCAGCGGCAACCAGCTCGCCATGAACCAGGGAACGCTCTATCCCGCGCTGCTCAAACTCGAGCAGGCCGGTTGGATCTCGGCCAAGTGGAGCGAGTCCGAGAGCGGTCGCAAGGTGAGGCTCTATGCGCTGACGGCGGCGGGCCGGCGGCAGATCCGTGTGCAGGAAGCCGAATGGCAGCAGGCGACAGGGATCGTCGAACGCTTCTTCCGCATCCAGGAGGACGCCTCGTGACCCGATTGCGGATCCTTCTCGCGCGCCTGACCGGCGCGTTCCGTCCGAACCGTCTCGACGACGATCTGCGGGCGCAGATAGACGGGCACATCGCCGACGCGACCGACGAGTACGTCAGGCAAGGCGTGCCACCCGCCGAGGCGCATCGACGCGCGATGCGCGATTTCGGCGGCGTCGCGCGCGTCGAGGAGGAGTACCGCGACGTCCAGGGCGCCTGGCTGAGGGATCTGACGAAGGACGTCCGCTATGGGCTGCGGACGCTCCGGAAGAACCCGGCGTTCACCGCGGTGGCGATCGTATCGCTCACGATCGGCATTGGCGCCCACACGGCCATCTTCAGCATCTTCAACTCGCTGCTGCTCCGCCCGCGCCCGATCGCGGATCCCGAGCGGATCGTCGAGCTCTATACCGGCGAGCGGAGCCAATCGGTCGAGGGCACATCGTATCCAAGCTACATCGACTTCCGGGACCGCAGCGGGATCTTCACGGGCCTGGCGGCCTACGGCATCCGGCAGTACCGGCTCGGCGACGCTACGAACGTCGAGCAGATCTGGGGCGAGCTCGTGTCGGCCAACTATTTCGACGTGCTCGGCGTGCCGCTCGCCGGGGGCCGAGGCTTTCTCGCCGAGGAGAATGAAGCTCCGGGCCGAAACCCCGTCGTGGTCGTCAGCCACGGTCTGTGGCAGCGGCGCTTCAACGGCGATCCGGATCTCGTCGGCCGCACCATCTTCCTCAACGGCCACCAGCTCACCGTCGTCGGCGTCGCGCCGCCGCAATATACCGGGGGCATCCGCGGGCTCGCCAGCGAGGTGTGGGTGCCGATCATGATGGGGCCGCAGCTCGAGCCGCGCTACAGCGAGGGCCTGCTGACGCGTCGCAGCCGCTGGCTCGTCAGCATCGGGCGGCTGAAACCGGACGTGTCTCTCGAGCAGGCGCGCGCCCGATTCGAGGTTTTCAGCCGCGAGCTGCAGGCGGCACACCCGGAGGAATGGAGCTCGGTGCGGCCGGAGACGGGGCGTCTGCGGGAGCTGTTCGTGACAGTATTCTCGGAGCGCGAGACACGGCTGCCTCCGGGGATGCTCGAGGGCGCTTACGGCGCCGCGGCGCTACTGTTCGTGGTCGTCAACCTGGTGCTCGCGATCGCGTGCATGAACCTCGCCGGCATGCTGCTGGCGCGCGCGCTGTCGCGGCGGAAGGAGATCGCCATCCGCCTCGCGATCGGGGCGAGCCGCCAGCGGATCATCCGGCAGCTCGTGACCGAGAGCCTCCTGCTGTCGCTCGTCGCCGGCGCGGCGGGGCTCGTGCTCGCGACCTGGTTGGTCGGCGCGCTGCTGGCGTTCGCCCCGCCCTTGCCGGAAGGCATTCGAGTGGCGGTGGATCTGCGCCTCGAGTGGCGCGTGTTCGCCTACGCGGCGGGTTTCTCCACGCTGACCGGCATCCTGTTCGGTCTCGCGCCGGCGCTGCACAGCTCACGCACCGAGGTTTCGACGGTGCTGAAGAACGACGTGACGGCGTTTACCCCGGTGCACCGTCGCGGGCGGAGCCGCACGGCGCTGGTCGTCGGTCAGCTCGCCCTGTCGCTGCTGCTCCTGATTGGCGCCAGTCTGCTGCTGCGAAGCATGGAAAATGTGCGGCCGACGCGTCTCGGGTTTACGTCGGATAACGTTGTCGTCGCGTGGATCAACCTCAACGACGGCGTCGGATACGACCTTCCGCGGACGCAGGCGTTCTACCGCGACCTGATCGAGCGGACCACCGCGCTTCCAGGCGTGCAGTCCGCCAGCCTGGTCGACACGATACCGGGCGGGTTCATGAGCGGGCAGCGGCGGGGCACAGAAATCGAAGGCTATCAGGCGCCGCCGGGCGAAGACCTGCAGCTCGACGCGGCGTCCGTCGGTCCGCGGTATTTCACCAACCTGCGGATTCCGATCGTCGCCGGGCGTGATTTCGACGACCGCGACCGCGAAGGCGCGCCGTGCGTCGCGATCGTCAACGAAGTGTTCGCGCGCCGCTACTTCGCCGGCCAATCGCCGCTCGGAAAGCACCTCGTCAAGTTCGAATCGTTTCGGAAGCCGTCGCGCACGGAGTGCGCGATCGCCGGCGTCGTGCGCGACAACGACTGGCAATCGCTGCGGCAGGACGCGCGGCCGTTCTTCTGGACGGCATCGCAGCAGTCGATGCGGCACCGGATGCTGCTGCTGGTGCACACCGACGGCGATCCCGCGGCGCAGATCGCGGCCGTGCGGCAGACCATCCGGGCGATCGATCCGGGCATTCCCGTGGCCGACATCCAGCCGCTGCGCGGCTTCTTCGCCGCCATGGCGTATCCGTTCCAGCTGGTCGCGATCGTCCTCGCCGCCTGCGGCGCCCTCGCTCTGCTGCTGGCGACGCTCGGCATCTACGGCATCTTCTCGTATTCGGTCGCGCAGCGGACGCGCGAGGTCGGGATCCGCAAGGCGCTCGGCGCGGCGGGCACCGACATCCTGAAGAAGGTCGTCGGTGAAGGGATGGCCGTCGTGGCCGTCGGCCTCGCGATCGGCCTGCTGCTGAGCGTCGCGCTGACGCGCGTCTTGCAGAGCATGCTGTTCGATACCGGGCTGCTGTTCGGAGTCGAAGCGACGGATCCGCTCACGTTCGCCGGGGTGACGCTGCTGCTCGCCGCCGTCGCGGCAGTCGCGTGCTTCATCCCCGCGCAGCGCGCGGCCAGGGTCGATCCGATGGTGGCGCTGCGATACGAGTAGTCAGGCGCGATGCGCGTCCGCTGTGCGGCACCCCTGTCTCACTGCTGCACCGGCCCCAAGCACGCCCTGTCGTGCGCCGTGCTCCGCGGCTCGCCGAGCCGGTTCGGGACCACCGAATCCCTCGAACCTGGAAAGAGCCTGACCATCCGCTTCCCCGGATGGATCGCCAACAAGCTTCTCTGCTACGGGACCGGGGTTCGAAGCCCGGCATCAGGGCGTTCGCACGATCGCACCGGAATCGGCTGTGGACCCCGAATCCGTTGGTTGTCCGCAGTGTGGCCGTGCGCTTTTGAGTGCGTTCAGGGACGCGACTTCCGATCAGATCCTGAGTGCCGGTCTGAGCCCGACCGACTATGAGTAGACTCGCGCTGAGCATGCCCGTGTCGGCGTCAGGCGGCACTTCCCTCGAATTCCAAGTCGCCCCCTTTCGCATACCGCCGTACCGGTACCACAATCGTCAGTCTTCAGTCGGCAGTCCTCAGTCACAGTCGTCAGTCCGAGTCGACAGTCGTCAGTCCGAGTCGGCACTCGTAGCAGTAGTCCGAACCGCAGCCCCAACAGTACATACATGGGTTGAGTCGCCGCCGATTGGGAAGGCCGGCCCACGTCAGGCGACGTCTGATGGTTGGGGGGCGGCACCGAGAGGAGGCGCGATGGTCGTCAAGCAGTCAGCGGCCGTGGCTGTCGCCATGGGTCGAACGGGACCAGGCGCCTCGCCGGAAGAGACACTGCGCGCCAGCTACCGGCATCTGTCGTCACTGACGCTGTCGGCGTAGCGAACTGGCTGCACCCGCTACGGCAGGTTGCCGAGGATGGCGTTGTAGACCACGCGTACCGCCGCGTCCTCGTTCACCTCGATCGTGTAGAGACCGTTGTATCCGATCGACTCGGCGAATCGGATGGCCGTGCCGAGGTCCCAGGTGGGGCTGATACGCGTGTGCATGCTGCCGGCCGACCTCGGCAGCAGCCCCTTGATCGCGTCATGCAGTTCCTGTTGGTTGTGGAATCGGGTCTCGCCGCCGAAATCAAGGTTCGTGTACGCGTCGGCCGCCTGCGTGCACTCCCAGAGGATGCCCCAGACGTACCGCAGGCGCTCCTGGTTCGACATCGGCGGCGGAGGAGGCGGCGGACCCTGCCCGCGATTGCCGGCGGTGGGGAAGCCGGCGCCGCGCGTTTCGCCCGAGATCTTCACGCCCTTCGGGCGCGCGTAGTCCTGCAGCTCCTTCCAGAGCGAGATCACGCCGGCCTTGCTGTCGTCGGTGAGTGCCCCCTGGTTGTGCATCAGACGGGTGACGCCGAGGACCGGTGCGAAGTCGACCCATTTCTTCGCGCGCGTCAGCCAGGCCGCGCGCGCGTCGCCCGCGAGCGCCGCCGCCTTGCCGTCGGGGCCCATCTGCGCCATCGTCCCGATCTCGATGTTGATCTGGTTCGCCTTCGAGCCCGCGGCGTCGAGCCGCGCCCTCAGCTCTTTGATGTATGCGAGGTCGGGGTTGTCGGCGTCCTGCGCGATGTGGTTGCTCTGGAACTCGACGTTCCGCACGCCATAGACGTCGACGTAGTACTTCGGGAGGTCGAAGATGTCGAGCGTCCGCGCCGGCGCCGCCTCCTGCCACGGCAGCTTGATGCTGCTGCTGTGGTTCAGCGTCATGATGGCAATGCGCGCCAATTTTTGAGCAGATACGTTCGCGGGGCCGCCGCGGCCGCGCCCGCCACCGCGTCCGCCTGCCTGCGCGGCACCCGCCGACGGTGGACCCGCCGGCGCCTGACTTTGCCCGATACCCGTGGCCGTGAGGCCGACAACTGCCGCGGCGCCCGAGGCGGCTCCGGTCAGGAACTTTCGTCGATTCATCGAGATTCTCCTGCATTCGATCCACCGGTTGTGCCGCCGATGGGCGACGCGCCTCGCCGTCCTGCGCCAGCCCGTTGGGATCGCGAGGAATATAGTGCGGAGGGGGCGCGAATTCAATGGTGCGCGACGGAGACGACAACAAACAAGAGCGCCGTCACGAGCTGGGATTCGGCGATGTGGCGAACGACTCGCGAGTTGGTGGAGGACATCTCCCGACGTGGTCAAATTGCCCTCGTCCGTGACTTCCGGGCTGGGCCCGCGTCTCATGCGGCAATTCCTGCGAATTTCACGTTCCAACCTTTCGCAAATCCCCGTACCGGTACCAACCTTCGCTCGCCAGCAAAGTGCGCGAGCTACGGTTGGCAAGCGACCCTTCGCTCATGACTCACGCGAAGGTTGCCCACCGAAGCTCGCGGCGAATCCAGGCGAGCGAAGGTCGCTGAAGGGCTGCGCTCAAACCAATCTGGATATGGCCGATGGATAGAATTAACGTCGGACGATTGGCGGAACTCTATCTCGCTGGACACATGTCTTTCGCGGATTTCATGGAGGCCGCGCCGGAGGACCCTGAGGACGAGGAAGTTGCCGAATTAATCGACTTGATCGAGCACGAGCCCAAGCGAGGTGGCTTTCTGGGTGTCAGTCCCGAGAAGCACGATCAACATATCGAACGGATCCGCGAACTCGCGCGTTCCATCAGTCTCCGAGAAGCAGCCGATTGACACTATGACGGATCGAGCCGCATCAGGTGTTGCGTTCGCCCAGCGGCCCTTACGATAGTTCATGCATCCGCACGTTGATTACGACACGATCGCCAGCGCCTACGACCGGCGATATCTGGTCAACGACTACTCGGGTGTCGAGAATGCACTGGTCGCGTTCGCAGGACAAAGCCTCGATGCCCGCGTGCTCGAAGTCGGCTGTGGCACCGGTCATTGGCTTCGGTTGCTCAGCGCAAGGGGCTTTCGCGTAGCGGGGCTGGACGCTTCCATCCGCATGCTGGCGCAGGCGCAGGCGTGTTGCCCACTCGTGCACGGCCGGGCCGAGCAGCTTCCGTGGGCAAACGAGTCATTCGATCGTCTCTTTTGCGTCAACGCCCTCCATCATTTCCAGAATAAAGCCACGTTTCTTGCCGAAGCGCGGCGCGTGCTGCGGCCGGGCGGGCGGTTGATGACGATCGGTTTGGATCCCCATACCGGGATGGATCAGTGGTACATCTACGAGTACTTCGAGTCTGCTCTTGAAACCGACAGACGTCGTTATCCCGCATCGAGCGACATTCGGGACTGGATGCACGCAGCGGCGTTTGTCGACTGTGTGACGCGCGAGGTTCAGCACCTCCCTTTGGGGCTTTCAGCGCGGACTGCATTTGAACAAGGACGTCTAGACAAAGGTGCAACTTCCCAGCTCAGCGTCCTGACAGACGAGCAGTATCAGCAGGGGATCGATCGGATCCGCAGGGGTATTGCGTCAGCCGAAGCACGGGGCGAGTCCCTCTATCTGGCTGCGGATCTTCGGCTCTATGCGACATTCGGTTCAGTGCCGTCGTAGTGGGTGACGCCGCGTAGGGGCGCCTGGCGGCCCTG
Source organism: uncultured Acidobacteriota bacterium (assembly GCA_963839705.1). Taxonomy (GTDB): domain Bacteria; phylum Acidobacteriota; class Vicinamibacteria; order Vicinamibacterales; family 2-12-FULL-66-21; genus DATBJJ01. The sequence goes on along the minus strand of CAWIWL010000012.1, from coordinate 111,849 downwards.
AGGACGTCGCCTCAATGGCGGCACTCATCGTTCGCCCAGCAGCTGCTGCACGGCGTCGCGGAACGAGTTATCGATCAGCCGCGTTGGGGATTCGTCGCGGACGGCAAGGAAGCCGCTGGTCTTCCTGAACGTAACCGATGCGACCGTTGTGTGCGGCCTTAGCTGCGCCAGACGCAGTTCTATCTCCACACGATCACGCACGCCGGTGTACTGCGTTGCCGCATCGTGCCAGTCTTTGACTGCAGGCACAACCAAGTGCGTCGCGCCGCGATCGAGTGCGGTCGTGATCGCCTGTCCGATGTACGGTGTGTCAACGAGCTCCGCCTCCGGATGCCGCCGACGGACGGTTTCGATCACGCGGTCGGTGATGGTCCTGCCTGCTGGTGGCGGAAACCCCTGCACCTTCTGAACCGTGAGCCCGTTTTCTATGACCGTTCGCTGCGCACCGATGGTCTGCATGACGAACACTCGGGCGTTGGAAACGCAGTCCAGCCGTTCGCACGGCTTGATTGACTTCGCCACCGACGAGTGCGCACAGCCCGCGAGCGCCGCGAGTATCAAGACACCCGCCAGTTTGCCCATGCCTCACGATACGGCTCGCTGGCGTGCAGCGTCGTGAGGGCGACCTGAGAAATGGTGAAAAACTCTGGATTCGCTTTGGACATTCCACGCGAATGGCCCTGCTGGAACGCCTTACGTCAGCAGGGCCAGACGACGTTTCGCGGTGTCCAATCTATGAGCGTTCTTGAATTCCGCCCGGCTGGCAGGGAGTAAGAAATCCATGCGATCGAGACCAGCGAAGATAGCCGTTCACCTGGTCATCTTCGTCGTTCTTATCGTGGCGATGAGCGCCCTGAGCATATGGCTTGGCTTCGGGCCGGTCGTGTTGTCACCCTGACCCGTCTCAAGCGCCGCACGGCGGTCCGAGCAGCCCGTGTCTGTCTACTTCGGCGTGATCTTCGTGATCTTGTTGCCCTGGATGCCGAGACCCGCCATCAGCCCCTTCTGCCCGAACACGAAAGCGTAGATATCGTCTTTCATCGTGGTGGTCGTGGTGGTCTTCGCCATGCCTTCGTCGACCAGCACGACGCTCGGGCCGACCCCGACCTCGAAGCCCGATGCTTTGACGAACTCATCGAGGGCTTTCTGGTTCATAAAGAACATCGCGTAGCCGTAGGTCTGGCCCCCGGCCTGCAGCCCGAAGGACGCGCCGGTCGTCTTGTAGTAGGCGACAGCAGTGCCCTTCGTCAGCAGCGTCCCTTCGCCGGTACTGACCGCCAATCCCGAGACCGGCCTTGGTGACCTTCGGGAAGACCAGAACCGCAAGGGCCTGTGGCGCGAGTCCCTTCGCCAGAGGCGTGCTGGCGGAGAGTTGCTGCAAGGCCGCCTGCGACTCTTTTGTGAGCTCAGCCGCTGCTGTCTTCCCCGCGTCCTGAGCGACTGACGGACGCGCCGCTCCGAGGAGTGCGGTGATCGCCAGAATGCCTGCCATCCAAGTCGTTCTCATTGTCGTGACCCTCATGACCGTGCCAAACCTGCTAGAACACACCGAGCAGGCCGCGCCCGTTCATCAACGGGCGCGGCCCGTCCGTTCGAAGAGCGAAACGCGCTAGCGCGCCGCGCGGCGCCGCCTGACGGTCAGGCCAAGCCCCGCAAGGAGAGAAGTGAGTCCGACGAGGCCGAGAAGAGGTAGCGCGGTCGCGGTTTTGGGCAGCTTCCGAGCCGGAGCGCCACCAGCAGCGCCAGAGGTTCCTGAAGCAGCCGCTGAGGGCGCCGCTGCCGGCGTCGAGGCCGCACCAGCGGGCGCGGGTTTGGCGGCCGCGCCGGCGCCGGCGCCGGCACCGGCGGCGGCACCGGCGGCACCGCCACCACTCTGAGCAAGGGTCGCCGCCACTTCCTTCTCGGTCACGACCCGGGGTGGCTTCGACGTGATGAAGACCGCCGTCAGCTTGTCGTTGGCGTGAAGGTCCGACAGCTCCGCGACCTTACCATCCTTCATGACCTTGATACCGCGCTTGTCGAGATCGCCCTGCGTGAACATCTTGATGCCTTCATCGGTGCGTACGATGACGCTCGCGCCGCTGGCCTGCATGACGGTTCCGTTCTTCACCTCGGTCACGGTGACCGGCGTCACCGTGGTCTTCGTGGTAATCGTTGCGCTGCCCGACATGCCGGCCTTCAGTTCGTGCACCGACAGCATCTTTCCGTCGACGTTGAACCGGAAGTCGTCCGGCACTGTCAGCTCCCTCGTGCCTTCGGGCAACCTGACGACGAGCTGGTTGCCCGTCACGGAGATGACCTGGAACTTCTTGGTATCCGACGTTGTTGTGGTCTGCGCCAGCGTCACGGCGGCCATCAGGCACACACCCGCGCCACACGCCATCACCCGAGAGATTGCCCGCATCATAACGCCTCCTGTAACTTCCGTTTGCGACGCCCGCGTGCCTCAGTACACGCGCAGCGATCAGAGCCCGGATCTCGCGTCACACCTGATCGCGTAACCTCCGGGGGTGGGACATGCCGCCGACGAGCGATTACTCTGCGCCGCGTTCATGACGCCTCTTTCAAGGCCCTGGACGCGGCCGCTGCCGTGCCGGCACGCACGGCGCGGACGACGTAACGCTGGGGTGCTGGACCAACGTGATAGAACGGGTAACACGTGACCAGCGTGAGCGAGCGCGTGGGCGTCGCGTCGAGTACGGAGACGTCTTCGGGACCAACGACCCAGACTCGTTCGACGCGGTAGACCTCCTTTCCCTGCAGCGTTTCGAGCTCGATGGCGTCGCCTGGTGCGACGTCTTTCAGGCTTCTGAAGAAGCCCTCGCGGTGCCCGGCGATGCCGGAGTTGCCATCCGTCCCCGGCACGGCCGTGTCCTCGATGTGACCGACGGCGCGGTTGAGCGTGAAATCGTCAGTGCCCGGCAGGACAGCCACCTCGAGCCGGACCTTGGGAATGCGAAGGACTGCCAGCGGCGGAGGCGCCGGTTCGTTCAACGCCCGCTTCCAGGCGACGATGCGTTCGCCGTCCCAGAGACTCAGGTCCGGCGTAGTGCCCAGCTGCGCCGTACCCGACTGGAGGACGGCGAATCGCTCGAGCTCATGCCGGGCGCCGCTCGTGCCTTCGAGGCGCAGTGCACCCCACGTCCCCAGGCACACGAAACCGAACGTCCAGACCAGTCGTTCGCCAAACAGCCAAGCCCGCCGGTGGGCGCCAGCCTGAGGCAACTGACCGATGGGCCGAGGATCCACTTCGGGAGAACCTCCGGAAATCTGTTCCGCGAACCGGGCATCGCCCTGCGCTTGCTGTCAGTCGCATGTCGTATGCCAGAGCCGGTAGGGCCGGAATCATAACATTCGCGAGGGTCCGCTCAACAAACAGTCTTGTGGCTCCCCCGAGCCGACGGAGCGCCTCCGGAATACCGTGCGCACGGTTCTCGAGTCTCACCGCCGAGCTAGCTCCCGTGAGGCCGACTAAACGGTCGGGAACGCTCGCCCGGCGGTCGGCTCCGGCAGTACGCTAGACATCGAGCGCGCGAGCAAAAGGAGAAGACGTGGAACCATTCGGACACGCATGGCGGGCTTCATGGCCGCTCGAACCGGGACTGACCTACCTCAATCACGGCACGGTCGGCGTGACTCCGCTGAGAGTCCTCGAGACCCAGCGCGCCATCCGCGACGACATCGAACGGAATCCCAGCCGCTACCTGCTGCGCGAGCTCTCCGAGATCGTCGTCGGTCAGCCGCGGGCGGACCGGCCGCGCCTTCGGCAGGCGGCAGAAGCGGTCGGACAGTTCGTCGGCGTACCCGGCGCCGACCTCGTGTTCGTCGACAACACGACCACCGGCGCCAACGCCATTCTGAGGTCGTCGACGATCCAGGCCGGCGACGAGATCCTCGTCTCGGACTTCGGCTACGGCGGCGTAATCCGCGCGGTGACCTTCGCGGCGCGCGAACGGGGTGCAATCGTTCGCACCGCCGCGATGCCCTACCCGGTGCGATCGGCGGATGAGGTCACCGAGGCGTTCGCCGCCGCCATCACCCCGAGCACGAAGCTCGCGGTCGTCGACCACATCACCTCCGAGAGCGGGTTGGTGCTGCCGCTCGCGGCGATCGCCGAACGCTGCCACGCGCGCGGCGTGCCGGTCCTGGCCGACGGCGCGCACGCGCCCGGCGCCATCCCGCTCGACATCCCTTCGCTCGGCGTCGACTGGTACGTGGGCAACCTGCACAAGTGGCTCTGGGTGCCTCGTAGCAGCGGCATCCTCTGGACGTCGCCCGACCGGCAGCCGGCGCTCCATGGGTCGGTCATCTCGTGGGGTCTCGACCGCGGCTTCCATGCCGAGTTCGACATGCCTGGCACCCGCGATCCATCGCCGCATCTATCCGCGCCCGCAGCGATCGCGTTCATGCGCGAGCTTGGCGTCGATGCCGTCCGTCAGCACAACCATGCCCTGGCCTGGAACGGCGCTCATCATCTCGCCGAGCGATGGGGTACAGACTTCGTGACGCCAGAAGCGATGATCGGCACGATGGCGACCGTGATGCTGCCGGAACAACTGGGCTCGACCGCGGACGATGCGGCGAGGCTTCGCGACGCGCTCCTGTTCGGCGATCGCATCGAGGTACAGGTGCACGCCTTCCGAGGCCGGCTCCACGTCCGCATCTCTGGACAGATCTACATCGAGCCCGCTGATATTGATCGGCTGGCCGACGCGGTGCTCGCGCTCGTCGGCTGACGGGCGAAGCGCGATGCACCTGCGGCTCAGTCGACCGCCCATCGGCGGCTTCAATGCAATGGGTGGGATTTGTTACCGTTCGTGACGACCGTTACTTTCCCGAAAGACGGAACGAGGACCACATCACGGTTGGGATGTTGAAACTCGGCGAGCCCCATCGGTGTGGGTTGAGGGTAGTACCTGTGCATCTGAAGCATCAGCGCTCGGAACGGGAAGTTGTCCGCCAGAAAGTATTTGACTCCCGTGGCCGACGTCCGGGTCGCCAGGAAGAACGCGTCAATGTGGTTGTCACAGAAGAGGTCGAGCTGTTTTTCCCGCGCCAATGCGGCGACACGTGTCAGGTAGGCGTCGCGACCGGACCTTTGGTTCATCCAATCGTTCCACGTTGTTCCCAGGACGAACACCAGGAAAATAGCGACGGCGGACTGGAGCGCCCGGCTGGCGATTCCGGCCCATCGTGGCCTGAAAACGCTCCGCACCATCAGGTCCAGCTGTTCGAAAGTGGCGGCAAACACCACCCCATATGCCACCGCCGCGACAAGGACATAGCGCACGGCTTGCATGAGGTAGATGTGGATCGCGCCCAAGGCGTCGAGCACCGCCACGGCAACGTTGAGCGTCACGATGAACGCCACGGCGTAAGACACGAGGGGAAGCGTGGAGTGGCGCGGCGACTCCGCAGCGGAAGAGATTTCACCGCCTGCTGAACCGGTTCGTTTCCAATGCGCTGCGGCGAACAGAACAAGACCTAGAAAACTGATTATGCCGAAGGTGGTGCTGGCCAGAAAAAGATACTCGGGATATTTCTGCCAACCATAAGCGTACGCCCCGGGCGGAAACACGACGTTGATCTTCTGCTGAACGAGGAATGACGGCAGCCACAGCAGGAAGAAGAGAGGACCGCCGAGAAACGCAAGCGTGTTGGCTAGGGAGAACGTCTTGCGAAGAAAGGAGAAGCCCACATAGAGAAAGAGCAGGATCGAACCGTAAATCATGCCAAGCGGATGACTGAGCCACAGCAACCCGCAGAAGCAGGCGTGCAGCAACCGCCGTTTGACTGAGACCGTCCTGCTCTCAATCAAGTCCCACGTGGTCCAGAACGTCAAAGAGAACGCGAACAGCAGCAAGCCGTAAAATCGGGCTTGAATCGCGTAAAAGAGAATCTTTTGATTGGCCAGTATCACGAGCAGGGCCAGCGCCGCCGGACCGGCCGTGAATCGCTGGGTCAAACGCTGGCCCGAATGAACGACGAGGAAGATGACGAATATCCCGCCGGCCAGCCGAAGACTCAGCTCAGATGATCCCCATATCTTGTCCCAGGCAAAGACAAAGATGCCAAACAACGGGAAGCTTCCATCCGCCCCTTCTTTCAGCGCCAGTAGCATGTGTGCGAGGCTGGGGTCTGTCGCGAGATTGAACGTGTAGGCCTCGTCGATGTAGTAAGGACGCGCCGCGCAAAAAATCAAGGTATAGAGGACTGCAAGAATCGCGAAGTAAAGGCGATGCCGCTGGGCAGGCGAATATTCGAGTGGTGTGAAGAGGAAGCGAATGGGGGATCTCGTGTGAATGGTGCTCTCATTCTACATCGGAGAATGACCGATTAACTTGACGGCAATTAGCGATTCAGGAGTATTGGCAACAGCACTTCGTACTGCGTGCCGATCGATGTGGGCCGGCTGACGAAGAGTGTCGCGCTCACGACCTCGCACCCACCGACCTTGCCCGGATCCTCTCGGAGAGCGTGGCGCACTATTGAACGGTCAGGCGGGCGAATGTCCTTGACCCGCGCAATCGTCAGGTGAGGAGAGAACTGCCGGGTCTCTGGCTCGAAGCCGAGTGGCGCCAACCGCGAACCTAGCCGCTCGTGGATCGCGACGAGCCCTTCGCGACCGCCGGTAACTCCGAGCCAGATGGCTCGTGGCGCGCCGGATGGCGGAAAAGCGCCGGCGCCTCCCACCAGCAGCGTGAACGGCCGCACCTCGAGCGGCTTCTTCAGCGATGCGACTAGCGACTCGACTTGCGGCTCGCGCACCTCGCCCAGAAACCAGATCGTGATGTGGAGGTTGGAGGACGGGATCCATCGCACCTTCGCACTCGGCGCGGAGCGTTCGACGCGCTCGCGCACCCGATTCACCGCGGCCGCGGTGCTGTTCCTCAAAGCGTCCGGGAGCTCGATGCCGATGAAGAGTCGCATGGGCGTGTCGACCGAGACGATCAGTTCGCCGTCATGACGACGAACGTCAGGTCGTCGTGCTGGGCGGTGTCCTTGATCCGCCCTCGCAGGCCGGGCCGAGAGCATGGCTGAGAAGCTACTGTTCCCGGCCGAGCGGAGTCAAACGGCCGGCCGGTGTGGATCTCGTTGACGGGACGAGGATTCGCGCCGATCCTTTAGCGCAGTGCGAAAACTTCTCGCGGGCGTGGCGATCGGTCTCGGTGCGGCCGGCCTGGTGTTCCTGATTGCGTGGCCGGGGTGGCTCGAGATCGCCGAGCTCAAGACCTACGACTGGCGCATGCGGACGTTGCGCCAGTGGTCGCCGTCGGTCCACCCGGACATCGTACTGGTCGAAATCAATGATGCGACCATACGCGATCTGAAGGAGATCGCCGGTCGCTGGCCCTGGCCGCGCGCGCTCTCGGCGATTCTCATCGACTACCTCCACCGCGGTGCGCCGAAGGTCATCGCCGTCGACGTCGGTTTCTGGGAGAAAGAGCGCGAAGCCAATTATTCATTCAACGGCGAGGATTACACGAGCGCCAGGTCGGACGGCGATCTCGCGAAAGCAGTCAAGAGGGCCGGCAACGTCGTGATGCTCGCCGACGCGGTTGATCCGGGGCTCGTGGGAGGCGAAGTCCCGCAGCAGGACTGGCCCTCGCCGCCCTATCGGCTTGGCCGCGAGATCGAAGAACGGCCGGTGATCACGCTGCCGTACGACGCGCTGGCCGCCGCCGCCGCGGGATTCGGCCACAACTTTCTCGCCATCGATCGTGACGGCCCCGCACGTCGGATGCTCCCCTTCGTGCGCAAGGGCACGCGGTTCATGCCCTCGCTGGGCATGGCCGCGGCGCTCATCGCTGGTGGATATCGTCCAGAGGATGTCGTTCTCGATGGAGGAGTGATCCGGATACGGGATCGGCGCTTGCCCCTCGTTCGCCTGCTGGTCACCGATGCCGTGGATCCGTCGAAGCGACACGAGCAGGAGACCATGCTCATCAACTACCGGGCGCCGGCCCTGGTCAATGGAGCGCGACCTTATCCGAGTTACGAAGTCCGGCACCTGCTGCAATCAGAGGGACAGCTGCGAGACGGCGAGAAACCGGTCGTCGATCCCGCGGTCTTCAAGGACAAGGTCGTCTTTGTCGGTCTGACTGCATCGGGCCTCCTCGACATGTTTCAGACGCCGTTCGGCCGCGGCGTGATGCCCGGCATTCAGCTGCACGCCAGCGTCGCCGATAACGTGCTCTCCGATCTCTTCATCGAGCAGGCGCCAATCTGGTCGGCCGTCGTGGCGACTCTGGCCGTCGCACTCGCTACCGGGCTGGCCTCCGCTACGCTGCCGTTCTCGGTGGCGGCCGGAGGTGCCGCTGCGCTCCTTGCGGGATGGATCGGCGTGTCGCTCTATGCCTTCGACCGCGGCCTTTGGCTGGTCATGGCGCAACCGATCCTGGCGAGTTCTGTCGCGCTATTCGCCGGTACGGCATACCGCTACTTCGTCGAGGACGCCGAGAAGCGGAAAGTCAGCAGGCTCTTCGGTCGATACGTCTCCCGGGACGTCTACAAGCAGCTCATGGCCAATCCCGGGCTCGCCGTGCTCGGCGGCGGCCGGCGCGAGATGACGGTCCTTTTCTCAGACCTGCGCGGTTTTACCAGCATCACCGAGAAAGGCCAACCCGAGGACCTCGTCGAGCAGTTGAACGAGTACTTCACGCGAATGGTCGAGATCGTGTTTCGAAATGGTGGGACCGTCGACAAATTTGTCGGCGACATGGTCATGGCGCTGTTCGGCGCCCCCGTGGACGACGTTGATCATGCTGACGCTGGCGTGACGACCGCGGTTGAAATGGTGCGCGAACTCGGCGAGCTCAACCGCAGGTGGGCGGCGGAAGGCCGGGTCCAACTCGACATCGGAATTGGCGTCAATTCAGGCGACATGATTGCAGGGAACATCGGTTCGTCGGCGATCATGAGCTATACGGTGATCGGCGACAACGTGAACCTGGGTGCGCGCCTCGAGTCGCTCAACAAGGACTACAAGACCCGCATTATCATCAGCGAGGCGACGCGTGCCCGGCTGGCCAGGAGTTACGATCTGCGCCCGCTCGGGGGCGTCGTGGTCAAGGGAAAGACGCGGCCAGTCGAGATCTTCGAGGTCATGGCGCCGTCACCGCTCGTCACCGAGAGGGTTGTGGGCGTCGGGGAACATGAGGGAAAACCCGTATGAAAAAGTGTGCACTTTCGTTGGGCTTCGCGCTGGTTGCCGCAGTGTCGATCGGCGTGCGGCCGGCCGCTGCGCAGATCGGCGGCGTCACCGGAGCGCTGAGGAAGGCGCAGCAGGTCCAGAAGCTCGCCGACATCAAGGTGACTGACGCCGAGGAACAGCAGATCGGCCAACAGGTCAGCGACAAGATCGTTGAGTCGTTTGGCGTCTACCAGGATGCCAACGTCACGAAGTACGTCACGCTGGTCGGCGCCGTCCTCGCGCAGGCGAGCACCCGGCCGAACCTGAACTGGCAGTTCGTGGTGCTCGACACCGAAGGCGTCAACGCGTTCGCGGCGCCAGGCGGGTTCATCCACATCACCAAGGGTCTCCTCGGCTTGATCAAGAACGAAGCCGAGCTCGCAGGTGTTCTGGCGCACGAGATTGTCCACATCACGGAGAAGCACACCGTCAAAACCATTCAGAACAACAACCTGGTTTCGGTCGCGTCCGACGAGGTGGGCGCGAGCGGTGGCCTCGCCCAGTCGCTGGTGGCGAAATTCGTAGAGGCTGCGTACAAGAACATCTTGAACAACGAGTTCAGCCGGAACGACGAAGAAGGCTCCGATGAGAAGGGCGTACAGCTCGCGAACAAAGTCGGCTACGCGCCGACAGGACTGCCGAGTGCGCTGACCAAGCTCGTCGATCGCAACAAGGACATCAAAGAAAAGAACGGCATGTTCGCCTCGCACCCGATGATGAAGGATCGACTGGCGGCCATCGACAAGACGATTCGTGAGAAGAAGCTCGCCGCGACGGCGACCGTTCAGGCGCGTTACGCCAAGAACATCACGTTCGACGCGAAGCCCGCGACCGCGCTCGCGACCGTGGCCGAAGGCTCGCGCGGCCTGGCTGGCGGCGGCGACGAGAAAAAGCCAGACGAAAAGAAGACGGCTGACGCTGAAAAGAAGGAGGAACCCAAGAAGAGCGGCGGCCTACTGGGGCGGCTGAAACCCAGTAGCGGCTCGCAGGCGCAGCAGTCGCAGACCGTCGCCTCGGCCGGCGCCCGAGGGGTCAACCCCGATCGCGACGCCGTCGGTGGCCCGAACAAGAACCGGGTGCCGGTGAAGATCGGTCCCAGCGACATCGCCGAGTTCCAGAAGGGGATCGCCTGATCCACTACCCCGATCACCTGATCATGGGCGTCGCGGCACTGGCCGCGACGCTCGCGATCGGCAGCCTCACCGTCAACCGCCTCGTTCAGCGCAAGCTCCGGCTCTCGATCTTTCTCTTCGCCGGCTACATCCTCTTCAACCTCGTCGTTTGGCAGCGGCCCGGTCTCTTTCCAGGCCTCGGGGGGGATTTCCAGGGCCTCGAGCGCCTCGTCTTCGCGGCGGCAGCCATCAACCTGCTGGTCTACGTCCTCATCAACCCGCTGCGCTCGGACAGGTACCGGATGCCTTTCCGTCGATCCTCCAGGACGCGATGGTCATCGGCCTGCTGGTGCTCATCGCGACCTTCGTCTTCGAGGATAAGCTCCTCACGACGTCAGCGGTCGGCGCCGTGGTCGTGGGCTTCGCGCTCCAGGACACGCTCGGGAACGCGTTCGCCGGACTCGGCATTCAGAGCGAGAAGCCCTTTCGAGTCGGCCACTGGATTCGTGTCGGAGAGTTCGAGGGCCGCGTCGCCGAAGTCACCTGGCGGGCCACGAAGCTCCGCACCAAGTCCGGCAACTTCGTCATCGTCCCCAACAACGTCATCGCCAAGGACGCGATCACGAACTACTCGGAGCCGGCGGTGCCGACGCGGCTCGAGGTGGAAGTCGGCGCGAGTTACCTGAGCACGCCGGCCGACGTCAAGGCCGCCGCGCTCGAGGCGCTCGGGCAGGTGCCGCGCGTGCTGAAGACGCCGCCGCCCGATGTGCTGCTGCACGCGTTCGATGGCTCGGCCATCACCTACCGGATCCGCTTCTGGCTCGCTGACTACGAGTTCGACGACGAGGCGCGCGACGAGGCGAGGACCGCGATCTTCTATGCCTTCGGCCGGCGCGGCATCGAGATTCCGTGGCCAATCGAGGTCGGCTATTCGCGCGAGTGGCCGGAGCCCGATGCCGCGACGAAGCAACAGGAGCGGGAGCGCGTGCTCGCGCGCGTGGACTTGTTTTCGCGCCTGACCGACGAGCAGCGGCGCGACATCGCTGCCGCGTCTTCCATCCGGTTGTTCGGCGCCGGAGAGACGATCGTCCGGCAGCACGACCCTGGCCAGTCGATGTTCATCATCTGCTCGGGGACGGTGACGGTGGTGCTGGAACCCGATCGGCGCGAAGTGGCGGTGATCGAGGCGGGCGGGTACTTCGGCGAAATGTCGCTCCTGACGGGCGACGCGCGATCCGCGTCGGTCGTGGCGCGTGGCGATACGGCCGTGCTCGAACTGGACGCCGACGTGTTCCGCGCGCTCGGCGCGGCGGACCCGAAGGCGGTCGAGGAAATTGGCGTGGCCGCGATGACGCGCCGGGCGCAGCTGGCCCAGATACGCGACGCGGCCCCGAGCGCCGCTGCGGCCGAAGCTCCCGCGACTTTTCTGGGCCGGATGAAGAAGTTCCTGAGGCTGAAGTAGGCGGGGATCAGGGGCCAGGGATCAGGGATCCGGGGGCAGCCCGTTGCCCGATGATGTTGCTCGATCCGTGACCCTGACCCCTGATCCCGGATCCCTGAGTCTATTGGGCCTCGCGACAGCGCGAGCCGCGACTACCGCCCATAGCTCCACTCCCGGTACCCGCGCTCGTAGCCGTCCTTGAACGCTTGACGATAGACGTTCTCGTACTGCTGACGAGGTCCATACTCGCTCTTGTAGTCGTGGTCGCCCTCGCGATACCACTTGTGCCGCAGCGGATCGTAGGCGTCGCGATCCCGTGCGTCCTCGCGGCCCTTCTCGTATCCGTCGTTCAGGCCGATCGAGTAGGCCGGGCTGTAGCCGTAGGGGCCCTGGCGCGGATATCCGCCCTGGCCGGGATAGCCGTACCCGCCCTGGCTGGGATAACCGTACCCGCCTTGGCTCGGGTACCCGTAACCGCCGCGAGTGTTCGGGTATACGCCGCCGTTGCCGCGGTAGCCGTAGTCGGGCGCCAACCGCCGATACCCGTCCGAGTAGCCTGCCGCGAAGCCCGTTCGGAACGACTGCTGATAACGGTCCGAATCGCCGAAGGTGCGGTGATATCCCTTGTCGGCACGCTGCCACGTGCGCTCATCCTGATAGTTGAAGCTGTCGCGCCCGCGCGCGTCGCGCTCGCCCTCCTTGACGCCTTCGCGATAGCCGTTGTCGTACGCCACACGCCGCGACTCGTTGTACGGCTGCCGCGCTTCGTCGGCGTACGACGGACGATTCACATCGATCCCGCCGGCGAGTTGCGCGCCGGCCGGCGAGGCGAGCGCGAGACCAACTACACCGAACGTGGACGCGAGAAAGAGTCGCTTCATAGTGACCTCCAGAGTTGAGGTCGGATCGGAGAGTCGTGATCCAACCCCAGGCTGCTCTGGTGGTCGCAAGAGTCGGGCCCGGCGTGCCATGCGGATTACCGCCGGAAAACGTTGATGTTTTGATCGGGAGTCGCGGCGACAGGACAGTTACTGCGACCAGACGAGGACACGCTCGCCGCCCGTGCTCTTATGGTCGACGATGAGGGTCGGGCCGAAACGCTCGAGGTCCTCGACGGTCAACTTGAGATCCTCGAGCTCGAGCTGGCCGCCGTTGAAGTCGATCGTTCCACGTGCCTTCAGGCGCAGCAGCCAGAACGGAATAGTCACTTTGACGATGCGCTCGTCGTCTGGATCGAAGGCGAGGACGTAGAGCTGATCCGGGCGGCGCATGTCCGATCGGCCCGGCCGATCCGGGTTGGCTCTGAGAAACCGCCCACGCTCGTCGAGCTCGATGAGCGGCTTCTGACCGACGAACTGCGCCTTGACCTGTTCGAACTCGACGGCGGCGCTGGCGGGGGAGGTGACTTTCGTGTCGAAGTGTTTCGTGAAGAGGTAGTAGCCCATTCCGGCGACGGCCACGGCGCCGAGAATGCAGATGGCGACGATAGCGGCGACCACCCAGACCCAGGTTTTGATCTTACCGGCCATCGCTCGTCCTCAGCAGCTTCTTCGCCTCTTCCAGACAGACCGGGTCCTGACCCTGCTGGCACAATGTTTCGGCCTGGCGCGCCTCGTCCGCGGCCTCGCTGCGGTCGCCGCGTTGCAGCGCGACGCGCGCCAGCTCCACGCGGGCACGGCCCCGTACCCAGGTCTGCGCTTCCGTCGACGTGGCGCTCTGCAGGTCGGGACGGGCCGCGTCGCCTCGCCCGAGGGCCACTCGAGCGGCTCCGCGTTTGTATCGCCACAGCGTCTCTTCACCCGGAATTCTTGGACCGCTCGTCGCCGCGAGCATCCCCAGTCCTTCGGTCAGGACAGCCTCGGCCTGCGCGGGCCGGCCGGCCCGGAGGGCTGTTGAGCCAGCCTCGAGCAGTACAAGCCTGTTACGGGGATGCCGCTTGCGCAGTTCCTGTAGCGTCCTGAGCGCATCGTCGTAACGCTGCTCCCGGTTGTAGACGAGGACGAGCGCGAACATGGCGTCGGTGCGGTTCTCGCGTCCGGCAGTGGCCGTCTCCTGCAGCATCTCAATACCACGGTCACGCCCACCGCCGAAGCCGGCGACGTAGGCCATGAGGCGCAGCGGCGCCGAGAGCGTGGAGACGATGTAGCGGTATGTGCCGAGGGTCAGACCGGCGTCCTTTCGTGCAGGGTCGAGGTGCAGCACTTTCTCGTGCTCGTCGTAGGCGCGGCTCGCCGCTCGGAATCCTGCAAGGAGGCGGCCCTCGATCGACGCGATGTAAGAGGCATTGAGGCCAGCGGCCGCGCCGAGATCGTAATGTGACTGCGGATCCTGCGGGAGGGCCGCCACGCGCGATTCAGCGAGTGTGAGGGCTGCGGTGATCGAGCGCTGGAACTCGGTGACCAGTTCGGGCGGCGGCTTCGTTAGGTCGACTCTCGCTCGGTTGAACGGTCCCAGATAGTGGTCGACCGTGACCGCTCCCCTCATGAAGAGCATCTTCAGCCACAAGGCGCTGGCCAGCGAGCGATGCGTGGCGGACTGCTCGGGCGAGAGGGACACGGCCTGCCGCAGCAGCTTGATGGCTTCGTCGTGCTGATGCTCGTAGATGAGCTCAGTCGCGCGCGCGCGCAGCGCATCAGCCGCCGTCTCTGGTTGCGCGACGGCCGCCGCGGCACACGTACACCAAAGCAGCATCGTCACGCACGCGGGCAGTAGCAGGCCCGATCGCATAAGAATATGATAGCAATGCTGACTGGCTGGGAGGCCGTCAGCACTCGACCTATAAGGAGACTGACACATGCCTCGAGGGCGGCGCAGGAAAAGATCTGACAGCGTCCTGTTCAAGTCGGCGGAGTGGATTGGCTGGGCGCTCGCCGGGCTGGAGCGCGAGATCGCCGAAACTCGGGAGCGGCTGGCGCTGCTCAACGCACAGGCCGCCAAGCTGCGCGGCCGGGTAGGCATTGCCGCCAAGCGCGGCGTTGCGGCTGCGGTGGCCGCGAGCTCATCGACGCCAACGGCGCGGCCGCGCAGTCGCGGGCGCATGTCCGCCGAGGGACGCAAGCGCATCTCGGAAATGATGAAGAAGCGCTGGCTCGAAGCGAAGAAGAAGAACAAGAACCGGCTGTAGACCGGTGTTCCGCGTGACGTTCCGATCGAGTTACCAGGGGATGCCACGGCCGAGGCCGCGCTCGGTCGCCCGCTGGTAGGCCAGATGTGCGGCCGCGACGTCTTCGACGGCCATTCCCAACGACTTGAATAGCGTGACCTCGCCGGGCGACTGACGCCCGGCGACCGCGCCTGCCGCCAGTTGTCCCAGTTCGCCGGCGATGTGCGACGCATCGATCGCCCCTTCGCGAATCGGCAACACCAGGTCACCCGCCTCGGCAAGCGCTCCCGTTCGGGAGTCGACGAATACCCGAGCCCGCTTCACGAGCGCAGTCTCGATCTCTCGTTGATCCGGACGGCAGGCTCCCACGGCGGCGATGTGCGCGCCGTCAGCGATCCATTCGCTGCGCAGAATCGGCTCCCGCGCAGCCGTCGCGAGCACGACGAGATCTGCGCCCTCGACTGCCTCTCTGGCCGTCGCGGCGGGGGAGATGGGCACGGCGACTTCGCGATGCATCTCGTCGGCGAACTTGCGCCTATGGATCTCGATCGGGCTCCAGACCCTCACGTCCCGCAGCGCGCGCACGTGGCTGAACGACCGGAGGTGGCTTCGTGCCTGCACACCCGAGCCGAGAATCGCCAGCACGCCGGCGTCCTCGCGCGCCAGCAGCCGGGCCGAGACGGCGGAGACCGCGGCCGTCCTCGCCTCGGTGATGTAGCGTCCGTCCATGACCGACAGGAGCTCGCCGGTCGTGGAGTCCATGAGGAGGATTGTGGCCAGGTGTGATGGCAGTCCCAGCGCCGGATTGGTTCCGAATACCGTGACCAGCTTCGTCCCGAGCGCGCCGCTCGCCGGCATGAACGCCGGCATCACCCCAAAGAACGCATGGCCGGGACCGACCTCGAGCACCGTTCGGAGCGGTTGCTGCGTCCGCCCGGAAGAGAATTCCGCCAGGGCAGACTCCATCGAGTGGATGAGATCGTCCATCGACAAGAGATGGCGCACGTCGGTTTCAGAGAGGATCAGCATGGCGGCTTGAGCGGGGTGATTATAAGCTCTCTATTGATTCAGGGATCAGGGGATCGGGACTCAATGCAAGATCTTCGCGTAAGTGGTCAAAGGTTTACCTGATCCCTGATCCCTGATCCCTGATCCCTGAGACATGGCCATGATCACCCTCCGCACCATCGACGCGCACACTGCCGGCGAGCCGCTTCGGCTCATCGTCGGCGGCTTTCCGCGCATCGAGGGCACGACGATGCTCGAGCGGCGTGAGTGGGTACGGGCGAACTGCGACCACCTGCGCACGGCACTGATGCTCGAACCGCGCGGGCATGCGGATATGTACGGCGCACTTCTGACCGAGCCGGAACGTCCTGATTCGGATGCCGGTGTGCTCTTCATGCACAACGAGGGCTACAGCTCGATGTGCGGCCACGGCGTCATCGCCGTGATCACGATGGCCATCGAGCGAGGGCTGATCGTGCCGCGGGATAGCGACACGATCGTGCTCGATTCTCCGGCCGGGCAGATACGGGCTCGAGCCGTGACTCGCCGCGACGGCGACCGGACGCGGGTCGAGCGCGTCAGCTTCGTCAACGTGCCGTCGTTCGTTCTTCAGGCAGCGGTGCCAGTCTCGACGGGCACCCGCGAGATCCGCGCGGACGTGGCGTTCGGCGGCGCATTCTACGCGATCGTGGACGCCGAATCGGCCGGCCTGGCAGTCCAACCAGGGCAGCTGGGCGAGCTCCGGCGCGTCGGAATGACGATCAAGCACGCGGTCGAGGCTGCGGTGCAGGTCGTCCACCCCGACGAACCTGAACTTCGCGGCATCTACGGAACCATCTTCACCGGGCCGCCGTCCTCCGACGATGCGCATCTGCGGAACGTGACGATCTTTGCCGATGCTGAAGTCGACCGATCGCCGTGCGGAACAGGCACCTGCGCGGTGATGGCCGTCCTCGCAGCGATGGGTCTGCTCGGCGCGGATCAGCCCTTCGTGCACGAGAGCATCATCGGCACGCGGTTTCGCGGCCGGATCGCGGGCGAAACGATGGTAGGAGACTGTCCGGCGATCCTGCCCGAGATCGAGGGCGAAGCCTTCGTCACCGGAGAGAACGTGTTCCTGATCGACGACGCGGACCCGCTGCGGCACGGGTTCCGGCTCTAGGTTTGGTCGCGCTCGCGACTCGATGACGTGATGCTGCCGAAGGGGTTCGAGGTAGCGGAGGGCACTCCGGGTCCTTCGTTACGTCCCTCAGGCAGACTTTTCTCACCGCTGACGCCGCCCCTTGTCTTTCCCGCCTCACGCGCGGGCCGCCTGAGCGAACGGGAGAGCGCCTTTAGATCCCGCCATAAAGTCCAGCCCATCCGCATTTTGGCGCCACTTACGCCTCTGTCATCACGCGCGGCATGGATTCCGCTTGTGATCGCTCGGAGGCGTTTGACAAGCAGGGAGAGGGACTCCTAAACTGACAAACTTCGGCCCTTTCCAAGACTTCCAACATGATCGGCACCACCGTCGGCAAGTACCGCATCGTCGACAAGCTCGGTCGCGGCGGCATGGGGACCGTCTACAAGGCGGTCGACCAGACGCTCGACCGCGAGGTCGCGATCAAGGTACTCAATCCCGACCTGACCGACGCGGATGTGCTCAAGCGCTTCCGCGGCGAGGCCGTCACGCTGGCGAGGCTCAACCACCCCGGCATCGCCACGATCTACGAGCTCCATCATCAGCAGGGTGATGAGCTGCTGATGGTGATGGAGTTCGTGCGCGGGGAGACGTTCCACGAGTTGTCGGACCGGCTCGGCCCGCTTGCGCCGCCGCAGGCCGCGCACCTCTGCATGCAGGTGCTCGACGCGCTCGGGCATGCGCATCGCGGCGGCGTCGTGCACCGCGATCTCAAGCCGGCGAACCTGATGATCACCGAGGCCGGGGTCGTGAAGGTGATGGACTTTGGCATCGCCCGCGTGCTCGGGTCCGAGCATTTCACGCACGGCGGCTACATGATGGGCACGCCTGCCTACATGGCGCCCGAACAGGTGCTCGGACGCGAAATCGATGGTCGAGCCGATCTGTACTCGGTCGGCGTAGTGCTGTATCGACTGCTGTCGGGACATCTGCCGTTCAAGGCCGACACGGCGATCTCGATGGTGCAGATGCAAATCTCGGAAGCGCCGACGCCCCTCGCGGTATTCCGGCCGGATCTGCCCGAGTGGTGCACGGCGATCATGGATCGCGTGCTCGCGAAGTCGCCGTCCGATCGATTCCAGAGCGCCGAGGAGTTCCGCGCCGCGTTGATCGGCGCGGTCACGCCGCAGGCGCTGGGCGAGATGCCGACGCTCGCGACGCCGACGCCGCCCGGACTTCCGCTCGACCTGGAGATGACGGTGTCGCATCGCACGCCGACCCCGATGCGCACCTCGTCGGCGGTCCCGGTTGCAGCGGGGAGCACGGTCAGGCCGTCGACGCCGGTCACGTCGCCCATTCGCGCCGCCGTTTCCGCGGCGCCGACGCCGACGAATACACCCATACCCGAAAAGACGACCACTGTCGTGCTCGGCCGGCCGCATCTGATGGCGCTCGCGGCGCTGCTGGTGATTGTCGCCGCCGGCATCGCGGTCCTCGCGTTTGCCGCGTTCCGTGGCGCCCCATCGTCGTCGAGCCCTCAGGCCGCGGCGGTCGAGAGCGCGGCCGCTCCACCTTCGGCCTCATCGCCTGCTCCACTTTCGGCCTCATCGCCCGCGCCGGCTCCGGCCGATGCGACGCTCGTAGCCGCCGTTCCGCCACCGCCCGCTACTCCGCCCGAGCCGCCGACGTCGACGGTGCTTCCGCCCCCGAAGGTGGCGGGTCCGGCCGGGACCGTGCCCAGTCAGCCGACGGCAGCCGGTGAGCGCGGCGTGGCGACAGCAGGCGCTGGATCCGCCACGAAGACGGCAGGCAAAGGTACTGGAACGGGCGTATCACCCAGCGGATCGCCAGTTAGTGGCCGCGCGACGCCCGCCGCAGCCACGAACGAATCTGCGGTGCCCACCACCGCCACGCCTTCGCCGGCCGCGCCGGTGGCACCGGCGGCGCCGGCACCGCCGGTCGAGCCACCCGTGACCTTCAACCAGGTGCGGATGCTCGTCACCGAAGGCGATCGCGTGCGCGAGCGCGAAGGCATGCTGCAGCTGGGCGATGGCCGGGTCTCGATCGTGATGCCCCGCGGCGGAGCGCCGATTCTGTCGCTCGCCAACACGTCGTTGCATGGGATCTTCTACGCGCGCTCGAAACAACCCCGTTGGCGCGACGCCAGCGGCCAGACCGTCGAGAGCAAGATCGATCTCGGCCGTTTGGGCTTCCTGAGAGGAGATCGCAACTGGGTCATCCTGCTCACCAGCGGGGAGCCAGTGATTCTGCGGATCGAGGACGCAGCGCTCAGAACTGTTCTGCCCGCCCTCCAGGAACGTACGGGGAGGACGATCCAGAGATGAAAGTTTGAAGTCTGACGTTTGAAGTTTGAAGTGGGGAAGTCGGAAGGTTGAACTGGAAAGTGGAAGTTGCAAGGAGAGTCTGAAGTGAGGAAGTGTGAAGTTGAAGTAGGAAGCGGAAGTTCGAAGGAAGTCTGAAGTGCGAAAGGAGTTCTGGTTCCTACTTCCTGCTTCGCACTTCCTTCCAACTTCTACTTCTTACTTCAACCTTCCGACTTCCGCACTTCAAACTTCAAACGTCAGACTTCAAACTTTCTGCGTCTTCTCCTCACCACCCGACCGCCTGTCCGTCCTTCCTCGGGTCCGATCCTCCCATCATCACGCCTGTCTTTGGATCGAACAGGATTCCCTGGAAGCCGCCGAACGCGCCGAAGCTCGTGATCACGCTGTGGCCGCGCGTCTGGAGGCCGGCGCGGGCTTCCGCCGAGATCGCTGATTCGAGCGCGAGGCCCGCGGCGGAATGCCTGAAGCGTGCGGCTTCGCCCGCCTCCTGCACGTTCATGCCGAAGTCGATCAGGTTGAGCAGCACCTGCACGTGACCCTGCGGCTGCATGTCGCCGCCCATCACGCCGAACGACAGCCATGGCCGGTTGTCTTTCATCACCATTGCGGGCACGAGGGTGTGGAACGGACGCTTGCCTGGCGCGAGCACGTTCGCGTGTCCCGGCTGCAGTGAGAACAGGCTGCCGCGGTTGTGCAGCGTGATTCCCGTCTCGCCGGCGACGATGCCGGCGCCGAAGCTTTCGTAAATCGACTGAATCAGCGAGATGACGTTGCCCTCGCGGTCGGCGACGGTCATGTAGATGGTGTCGCCCCTGGCGGCGGGAGCGGCCGGCGCGACGGGTGGGCGGGCGCCGAGCGTCATCGCGCTGTAGTTCGCCGCCGCCTTTGCCGGATCGATCTCGCGCCGGCGTTCGGCCGCGTAGTCCTTGGACGTGAGGCGCGCGAGAACCTCCGGCGGAACCGCATCGCCGAGCCACGCCGCCCGATCCGCAAACGCGATCCGCTTGGCTTCCACGAGGAGATGCAGGTACGCCGCCGAGTTGTGGCCGAGCGCCTTGACGTCGAACCCCTCGAGGATGTTTAGCATCTCGAGCGCGACGACGCCCTGTGTGTTCGGAGGGAGCTCGAGTACCTCGTAGCCGCGGTAGGTCGTCGAGATGGGCGCGATCCAATCGGCGTGATTCGCCGCCAGGTCGGCAGCCGTGAGCAGGCCGCCGCGCATCTTCATGTCGGCGGCGATCGCCTGCGCGATCGGTCCGCGGTAGAACGCATCACGGCCGCCGCGGGCAATCGCGTCGAGCGTCGCAGCAAGGTTCGGGTTCTTGAAGACATCGCCGGTCAGCGGCGCCCGACCGCCAGGAAGGAAGGTCGCCGCGGCCGCCCGATCCTGCGCCAGCGTCTTTTCCTCCGCTTTCCACTGCTGCGCGATGATCTCGCTGACGGCGAATCCTTCGCGCGCGTAGCCGATGGCCGGCTCGATCGCGCGTGCGAGCGTGATCGTTCCGTGTTTCGACAGGAGCTCCTGCCACCCGTCGACGACGCCGGGCACACTGACCGACAGCACGCCGCGATAGGGAATCTCGTCGAGCTTGCGCCGGCGGAACTCGTCCAGGGTCGCGGCGGCCGCGGCGCGGCCGCTCGCGTTCAGGCCGCGCACGGTCTTCGTCTTCGCGTCGTAGACGATCGCGAACAGGTCTCCGCCGACGCCGTTCATCGTCGGCTCGACGACGGAGAGGACAGCCGCGGCGGTCACCGCGGCGTCGATGGCGTTGCCGCCCTGCTGCAGCACGCGCAGGCCGGCCGCCGAGGCGAGCGGCTGGCTCGTGGCCACGACGCCGTTGCGCGCCAGCACCACCGATCGCGTCGCGCGCGGGTTGGCCGCCGGCCGATCGCCGGGCAGCTGCGCGTCAGGTACGAAGAGAGTCAACGCGGCGGCAGCAACGGTCAGCGGTTTCAACATCGGGCCTCACTCTCTCACGCCGTCCATGCCCGCCGTCCGTCATTTCATCGCGGCGAGCCTGGGCAGGTCGATCTTGCCGATGACATCGTGCAGCACCTTGATGTCGTCGACGTTGCGTCCCTCGACGGTGAGAATATACCGCTTGCCGACAAACGCGTTCACCTCGCCGTCCTTGCCTTCGGTGTTCCACTTCTCCCATCCGGGCTGGCCGCCAACCGTCGTCGACTTTTCGTAACCGCTCGACGTCTCCTTCTCGTAGCCCGCCTGCGTGAACATCGCGAACGGCGTGAAGAGGATCTGGTTGAATCCCGAATCGACGATTTTCACCTCGAGCCGCGAGTCGCGTTTCTTGTAGTGCACTTCGGCTTGCGAGAAAGCGAATGGCGCGGTCATCCGTTCGCCCGTCGGTTTGGCCTTGTCCCACCCGTCGAGGTTGGGAAAGAGCGTCTGCAGATCGCGGAAGCTGACAGGATCGACCGGCTTGGTGCCGTCGACTCCGGCAGCGCCGCTGGCCATGGCCTCGAGCCCTTTGGCCATCTGCTCGAGCCCTTTGGCAGCCTGTGCCGCGCCGGCTTCGCCGCTCTTGGCCGCCTGCTCGATCGCCTTGGTCGCCTGTTTCGACGCTTCTTCCGCCTGCCTCTGCTCGGAGCTCTGGCAACCCGCCGCTCCAACCGCAACCGCCAACGTCATGAGCGCCACTCGTCGCATGGTGATCGTCCTCATTACCTGAAAAGAGAGCGTTAGTGCGATGGCGGGATTGTACAGCCGCCCAACATCAGACTATCGACCGGAGTCGAGTGGTCCTTTATTCGATTGGATGGCGTGAGCAGAGAGGTGAGCTGCAGTGCACGTGCTTGCACGCGGGGGCCGAACGCTGTGTCAATCACTGAGCAACAGCAAGCGGAGCGGGGCGCGTTCGATGCTGATCTGTCCGGGAAGTGAGTCGCGGAGGTCGACCCGACAACGACCGGCCGGGTGACCTCACGTGCGCGTTGGAGGGGTTGCGCGAGTGCCGTTTAGGCGAGTGCCGTTACGAGAATCGCGCAGACGAGCAGGAAAGCCACAAGGCGCTCCGCATTGCTGGAGATATTCCATTCAAACATGTTGTCCGTCCTTTCAACATGTAAGACGGCCCGGGGCCCGCAAAAGTTTAGTGGGATTCGTAAAGGATCTGTGAGGTTTTCGTGGCAACCCGCTTATTTACCGCCAGCGCCGCCACTTGGCGGTGCTGCCACGTAACTTCTACGCGCCCGGGCGGTCATCCCGGGCCGCTTGATGCGAACCTCGAGCTTGTGGACCTTGTTGTCGAGCGTTTCAGGACTGAAACCCATCACGTACTGGCTGTGCAGTTCCTGAGCGATGCGGGTAAAGGTCGAACCGAGATCGTCCTTCATCTTCAGCATGAAGAAGCCTCCGCCCGTCTCGTCAGACAGGCGTCTCAGCCCGCGATCCGGTGACGTCCGCACGCGCTGGTTGCCGTTCATGTACTCGTTCTCCATGCCCACCGAATACACCATCACTTCGTCGACGCGCGAGCGTTCGGTCACGTCTCCCGAGCTCATCCGGCTCCCCGTGTCTTCGCCGTCGGTGAAGACGAGCACGACCTTGCGGCCGTCGGCCTCTTTCAGCTCGTTGATGCTGTAGTCGACGGCGTCGTAGAGTCGCGTCGGATAGCCGAAGTCCAGGTCCTGCAGGTAGCGGATCAGTTGATCGCGATTGTTGGTGAACGGCAGCCCGCTTTGCGGCTTGACCTCGATCTTGTCGTTGAAGGCGCCGACCTTTCCCTTGTCTTCGGGCAGCAGGCGGAGCAGGAACTGTTCGGCCGCCTGCTTCACGCGATCGAGAGCGAGGGTCATGCTGCCGCTCGTGTCGAGCATCACGACCACGGTGATCGGCGTGACCTTGTTGTCGAAATTCGTGAGCGTCTGGAGCTTGCCGTTGTCGTAGACCTCGAAGTCCTCCTGCACGAGATCGGGGACGAGGCGCTTCGCGCCGTCCATGACAGTCACATACAGCGGGACGGTCTGGGTGCCGACCTTGATCTGTGCCCCGGCGGGAACGGCGAGCAGGGACAAGGCGCAGGCGCTGACGGCAAGGGCCCGCGCGGGTGAGAGACGGGTCGCTGAAAACATAGTGTGGCTCTTTACTTGGACAGCCGACTACACCGCCGGCTGAACAGGCGGCGTGTCCCTACAGGATACCGCGCAAGGCGCCTTCGAGCACAGGCCGGATGGCGTCGGCCATCGAACGATACCCCTTCGGTGAGGGATGGAGCCCGTCGGGTGACTCGGCCAGCCTGTCCGGATTGCCGGCTGAGGCGACGGCCGCCCGCGTGTCCACGAACGCCACTGCCGGGTCAGCCCGGACCTGCCGGCGGATCCAATCATTGATCTGGTGCATCCGGTGGTTCTGATCGGGCGTGGCGGTGTTGTAGGGGACGATGGTACCGGCGACGACGCGGATGCCGGCGTGCGCGGCGCGGTCGTACATCGCGCGAAGCTCGGTCGTCACGTGCTCGACGGCGCGCCCCTGGTAGACGTCGTTGACCCCGGCGATGATGACGACCGCTGCTGGCGAGACGCCGAGCGCGTCACGCGCCATGCGCGCGGCAATCTGATCGCTTCGTTCGCCGTTCACGCCGCGATTGAGGACTTCCCAGCCCGGTTGCGCCCGCATCAGCCAATACGCGTACTGGCTCGTCTCGTCGCCGCGCCCGTTCGGAGGCGCCTCGAGCGGCGACTGAAACCCGGGTGTCCCGGCGGTTGTCGAGTCCCCGAGTGCGACGATGCGGGTGGTTGAGTTCATCATTTTCTCAGCGCTCGCGAGGCCTCGCCTTCGCAAAGCTTCGGCGCAGCTCGCCGTAGCCTTGGCGGAGGCGGCCCACCCCCGCTCGCTCTCGCTCGGCGGCTCCGCGCCTCGCTCGGGCCGCAGGCGCTCTACTTGGTGAACAGCAAAGGCGATGCGGCGCGTTCTTTCTGCAGCCGCGCCGACACTTTCTCGACGCTGCGCATGACGCGCAGGATATTGAGGCCGAGGATTTTCCTGATCTCGTCGTCTTTGTAGCCGCGACGGAGGAGCTCGGCCGTGAGTGCGGGGTAAGTCGAGACGTCTTCGAGCCCCTGGACCACGCTCGTGATGCCGTCGAAGTCGCCGCCGAGACCGATGTGATCGATGCCCGCGACCTTCCTGATGTGGTCGATATGATCCGCCGCGTCAGCAATCGTGGCGCGCGGCGCGGGGTTGGCCTTCACCCACGCCCCGAGCCCGGTCTTGACTGCAGCCGCGTCGCTCGGGACCTGCTTGGTCAGGCGGGCCGACTCGGTGTCCTGCAGCTTGCTCCAGGCCGCGACCTTCGCCGACAGAAACCCCGGCACGAACGTCACCATCACGACACCGTCCTTCTTCGGGAGCAGCTGCAGGATGTTGTCGGGCACGTTGCGCGGCACGTCGTTGACGGCGCGCGACGACGAATGCGAAAAGATGACCGGCGCTTCGGAGACGCGGATCGCATCTTCCATCGTGTCCGGCGACACGTGCGAGAGGTCGACAAGCATGCCGAGCCAGTTCATCTCGCGCACGACCTGTTCGCCGAACGGCGACAGGCCCTTGAGTACCGGCGTGTCGTTCGCTGAGTCGGCCCACGGGATGTTCTTCGAATGCGTCAGCGTCAAGTAGCGCGCGCCCAGCCGGTGGAACATGCGCAGCGCCCCAAGCGAGCTGTCGATTGAGTGCCCACCCTCCATGCCGATGAGCGACGCAATCTTGCCCTTCTTGAAGATCCGTTCGATATCGTCGGCCGTGAGCGCCAGCTCGAATGTCTCGGGGTACTTGCGCATCATTCGATGCACGATGTCGATCTGCTCGAGCGTCGACGTCACCGGCGCCGGCTCGTCGGCAGGAACGTACACTGACCAGAACTGACCGCCGACGCCGCCGGCCCTGAGGCGCGCGATGTCGGTCATGATCGTCGGCTGCGGTTTGGTGATGTCGAGCTTGTCGAGGTCGCGCGCCGCGTTTTCTCTCAGCGCCCACGGATAGTCGTTGTGACCGTCGATGAGCGGCACCTGCGTGTGGAGCGCCCGCGCGTGGGTCAGCAGCGCGGGGTCGCCGGACGGAGCCTGAGTCATCGTGACGGCGGGGAGAACAAGAAGCGTGAGCGCGATAGCCAAGCGTCGCATGTCGCGATTATGGCACGCGGGGTGTCCTGCGCTACCATCGCGCGCGTGAGCGCTGGCGACGGCATCTACGTCGAGATCGTGATGGCGGGCGCGATCGATGACCTCTGGACGCGGACGCAGGATCCGGCGCTTCACGAGCAGTGGGATCTGCGATTCACCTCGATCGAATACCTGCCACGGCCCAATCCGGCCGCTCCGCAACGCTTTCTCTACGCCACACGGATCGGGTTCGGTCTCGGCATCACCGGCGAGGGCGAATCTGTCGGGAGCCACGACGGCCCGGGCGGCGTCAGGACCTCCGCGCTCGAGTTCTGGTCCGACGATCCGAAGTCGCTCATCCGCAGGGGCAGCGGGTACTGGCAATACATTCCGGTGCCTGGCGGGGTGAAGTTCCTGACCTGGTACGACTACACCACGCGCTTCGGTGCGGCCGGCCGCGTAGTTGACCTGGTCTTCCGTCCGCTTCTCGGATGGGCCACGGCCTGGAGCTTCGATCGCCTCCGGCTCTGGATCGAACGAGGGATCGACCCGGCCCTGTCCCTCGAGCGCAGTCTCGTCCACGCGACGGCGCGACTGGCGGTCGCGGGCGTGTTCCTGTGGCACGGCCTCGTGCCGAAGCTGCTCTTCCGCCACGCCGACGAAACGATCATCCTCACTGATTCCGGTGTGGACGCCATGACCGCGCACTTCGGTGTGACAGCCGCCGGCATCGCCGAGGTCGTCCTCGCGGTCCTGCTGGTCGTCTTGTGGCGTTCGCGCCTGCTGCTCGCCGGCGTGATTGCGCTGATGGCGGCGGCCGTCATCTTCGTCGGATGGTTCTCGCCGCGATTCCTGATATCCGCGTTCACTCCCGTCACCTTGAATGGGTGCGTGATCGCGCTCGCGGTCATTGCCCTCCTGTCGTCGCGAGATCTCCCGAGCGCAAAGCGGTGCCGCCGACGGCGGCCGGAGCCGTCATGACGTCCATTTATACCGAGGCGCTCGGCAGCGACTTCGGGCGGCTGCACCCGCAGATTCAACGCCGGTTCGGCTTCGGCAGCGTGGACCGCACGGCGGCGATCGGCCGCGGCGTGATGGAGCGGCTCTGGCACGGCCCTTCGGTACACGCTGCCTTTCCTGTACCTGGGTACTTTCCGCCGGATCATGTTTCCCGAGCAGGGATGGAACGTGCCGTTCACGATCGAGAACTACGCCTACCGTGATCCGCTCGGGCGCGAAACCGTGACGTGGATCCGTACCTTCGAAACCGCCCGCCGCCGGCGCTTCGATGCCTACATGATCTACAGCCGCGACCGCGGCCGCATCGTCGACTATCTGGGCACGCACCAGCATCTGGCGGTCGACATCGACGTGTCGGTCGACGAGCGCGGCGGCCTCCGCCTGCGATCGGGAGCGCAGCGGTTCTACGAGGGCGTCATCGGGTTCCCGTTCCCGATGTTCTTCTCCGGCATCGCCGACGTGTGCGAGTGGTTCGACGACCGGGAGAACCGGTTCCGGATCGAAGTCGACGTCCGCAACCGGGTGTGGGGACCGCTGTTCGGCTATCGGGGCTGGTTCAACGTGGAGTGGCTCACCGGTGAAGCCAGCGTAGCGCCCGCGCACATCCAACCGCGGCGAACGGAGCGGAGGGAATGACGCCTCAGGGCAAGCCAAACCTTTCGAGAGCTTGGTCCAAGATCTTGCCTGAGCGCTGAGCCCTGAGCCAGTCGTCCCCGCCGGATACCCGACTTGACCGGTCGGATATCCTGCGTGTACGCTTTGAAAACGAGATCAGTCTCACTATTCATCTTGGTCCAGCGGTCGTTCAGAGAGAGTCATCATGTTGCAGGCGTTCGTCGTGACGTTGCGGGAGGGGCTGGAGGCGTTCCTGATTGTGGCCATCAGCCTCGCATACTTGAGGAAAACCGGCCGGCAAGGGCTGATTCCAGCCGTCCGTTGGGGCATTCTCGCGTCGATTGCCCTGAGTGTGGGGGCAGGCATCCTCTTCGCGCGGGCCGCGAACCAGGCCCTCTGGGAGGGCGTCCTGGCCCTCGTTGCCGCTGTCCTCGTGGCCTCGCTCATCGTCCACATGTGGCGGGCGGGCCGGCACTTGAAAAAGAATATCGAGGGGCGCCTCGAGGCGGCATCGAACACCTCCGGGAACCATGCCGGAATCGCAGCCTTCCTCGGCGTGTTCGGCTTCACGCTCCTGATGATCACGCGCGAAGGCATGGAGACCGCGCTCCTGATGAACTCGCTGCTCTTCCAGGTCGGCTCGGTCGACATCATCAGCGGCGCCGTCGCCGGCACGCTCGTCGCCGCATTCGTCGCCTGGCTCTGGACGCTCTACGGCCACCGCGTCAATCTCTCCCGGTTCTTTCAGGTCACGGCGGTGTTCCTGCTTGTCTTCGTCGTGCAGCTCGTGATCTACGGTGTCCACGAGCTCACCGAGGCCAACATTTTTCCCAACAGCCAGCCCTGGCACGACGCCACGGAACCCTACGGCCCCGACGGCATCTACGGCCAGTACCTGACATACCTGCTCATTGTCCTGCCTCTCGGATGGCTCGCCCTGTCGAACCTGTTCGGCCGGAGCGCGACGCAGCGATCGCAGACGGCGTAGAGCTCTCAGCTATCAGCGCTCAGCCAGGCCACGGAGTTCCTCCGATCGCCCGGGTCAAGAATGCTCTTGCTGAGAGCTGAGACTCTGTGAAGAAATCGTACGTAGTGTCCGCCTTTAGGCGGACTTGTGGAGGTCCGGCTGACGCCGGACACTACATTTCTTCACAAGCTCTGAGAGCTGACAGCTGAGAGCTAGAATGTCCTCATGAAGCCCCCAACGGTCGTGGACCTCCTGTGGGAACACGATCTCGTGCTGAGTGGCTCGTCTGGCCAGGCGCGAATGACACTCGACAGCGCGGGGATTGCCGGGCCGTCGCCGATGCAGGCGCTCGGGTTCGCGCTGGCGGCCTGCATGGCAATGGACGTCGTCCATGTCCTCAGGAAGGGCAGGCACGATCTCCGCGGGTTGAAGGTCGGGCTCGTCGCCGGACGCGCGGACGAAGAGCCCCGCCGGTTCACCAGCGCGACCCTCCAGTTTACTGTGACCGGCAACGTACGCCCCGAGCCTATCCAGCGCGCGATCGATCTCTCCCGCGACAAATACTGTTCGGTCTGGAACTCGCTTCGAGAAGACATCGAGCTCACGGTGACGTTTGCAATTCTGAATGCTGACTGTTGAATGTTGAAATGAATTCTGGATTCCCTTCAGCATTCAGCACTCAGCATTCAGCATTGCCTCCATCACCACGCCGCAGCTACCTCGACTGTACTGCGCGGGCTCGCCGTCCTCATCATGATTGAGGCGCATCTCCTCGACAGCTGGACGCGTTTCCCAGATCGGCAGACGAGGCAGTTCGCCTATGCGATGATCCTCGGCGGTTTCGGCGCGCCGCTCTTTCTCTTTCTTGCTGGTGTCGCGGTGCCCCTGTCCGCCGGGTCGAAGGCCAGGCGAACAGGCGACGCAGACGGCGCCTCGCGCGCGATCGTCCGGCGTGGCCTCGAGGTCTTCGGGCTCGCCTTCCTGTTCCGGATTCAGGCTTGGGTCCTGGGCTGGTCCTCGCCTCGATCGCTCCTGAAGGTCGACATCCTCAACATCATGGGGCCCTCGATCATGGCCGCCGCGGCGATCTGGGGAGCGCTCCAGACTGTGCAGGGCCGGTTGCTGGCATTCACCGCCGCGATGCTGGCGGTGGCGCTCGTCACGCCCATCGTGCGCAACCTTGCCATCCTCTCGGCCCTGCCCGATCCCATCGAAGCGTATCTCCGGCCCGCCGGCGAGCTCAGCAACTTTGTGTTCTTTCCGTGGGCGGGCTTCGTCTTCGCGGGGGCCATCGTCGGTCTCATCCTCGATGGCTTGCGGACGCGTCAACAAGAGCGCCTGGCGAACCTGGGGTTCGCCCTCATCGGCGCCGGCCTGACACTGGCAGCCTACGAGCTGTCGTTCCGTCCAACGTGGTATCCGCAGTCGCATTTCTGGACCACGTCGCCGGCGTTCTTCTTCATCCGCGTGGGAATCATGACCGCCTCGATTGGGCTGGCGTACGCCTGGCAGCTGCGGCCGGGCGGCGCGAGCAAATGGAGTCCGCTCCAGCAGCTGGGCCGGACATCACTCTTCATTTACTGGATCCATGTCGAGATGATCTACGGCGTTGTCTCGCGGCCGCTGCACAAGCGCTTGTCGTGGGAGCTGTCGTGGGTGGCGCTGGCGCTCTTCTACCTCTTCATGCTGTGGTGCTCGATCTACAAGGATCGAGTGGTGGGGAGATGGAAGGCTCAGGGCTCAGGACTCAGGGCCGGTGAAAGAATCGTACGTAGTGTCCGCCTTTAGAGGCGGACTTGTCTTGGTCCGGCTGAAGCCGGACACTACATTTCTTCACAGGCCCTGAGCAGAGTCTGTCCTACCGTCGTGTCATCGTCGATGCGGAGTGACGGAGGATGACGTCATAGGTCGGGCGCGTGCGGCCGTCCGACAGCCGCGCGCCCTGCGGGGAGAGCGCCGCGAAGTTTGTTCCGTCGCCGCCTACGTAGCTGCACGACAGCGCCACGATGCCATGCGCCGTGAGCGGCCGCACTTCTCCCGCGTCTGAGACGCCGTCCCGATCGCGGTCGTGCCAGATCGCAAGATGCCCCAGTTCGAATCCGGAAAGCTCGCCATCGCCATTGTCGTCGAGCGCGCGCATCGGTTCGTAACCGTTCGACCAGAACAACCAGAACGTCACGTTGCCGAACCACTGCAGCGCGGACGTGACCGTGCCGCGGCTCTTCGCGTCGTACACGAGCCAGCCGGCCTCTGGCGTGATCCATGTCCACTCGCGTGGTTCGGAACCGTCGGCGTCGAAGCGGACGCGGGCGAGCCGATCGACGATGGCGGAGGCAGGCAGGTTATCGGCCAGCGGAACAGCGATCGGGGTGATCGCCCGTGGACGTCCGGCGATGTCCGCTTGCTTCGCCCGCAGGTCGGCGATCTCCGCTGCGTCGCGCTCCTTATCGAGAAGCGGGACGAGGTACTCGGCGGCCTCCTGCGTGAACAACCGCTGGGAGGGCATGAGCGCCCTGATCTTCTGCTCGCTCGGCCAGGCCTGCGCGATGACCAGGCGATACTCCTTGATGGCGCCTTGTCGATTGCCTGACTGCTGGAGCACCCACCCGTGGCCGAGTCGCGCCGTCAAGTTATCGGGAGCGAGCTTGAGCGCGGCCTCATAGTGTCGAATCGCGTCCTTGAGGTGCTGAGCGGCGCGCGCGGCGGCCTCGGGGGAAGCGGCCGGGCGGACGGCGCCGGGAATCTCGCTCGACCCTGGCGGATACGAAGGCACTTGGGGCTGACCGGGCTTGAGCGGCGCGCCGGGGAACTCTTCCACTTTGAGCGCGTAGGCCATGGCGTGGAGGCGCCCCAGATTGACGAGCGTCTGAACATTGGTGGGATCGGACTTCAGTTCGCGCTCGAGGTTCGCGACCAGCCGATCGATCGGCACATCGTCAGTCTCCATCCGCATGTAAATGGCCGTCAGATGGGCCGAGGCGAGCACCAGTGAGAGGGCGGCGGTAACGAACGTCCGTAAGGTCATGACTTCACCTCAGCTCACAAGTGTATACGAGTCAGTCAGTTAGACGTCGACAGGCCGCCCACGGCCGGCCCCTTGAGATTCTGCACCCGACACAATATAAAATCGCACGGTTCTCTGGTGTCACGCCCGACGTTAACGGTCCCTAGACTTCAGGACTCATCTGCCCATGATCAGCGTCGCCGCCATCCGGATGCAGCAGTTCGGTGTCCAGTTCTACCAGGCCTCCCTCACCGCCAGCGACATCGACAAGCTGGTCCGGTTCGAGGTGCTGAGCTATGGCGAGCAGGCGCAGGCGACGCGTGGTGGACGCAAGAAGGCGCCGGCCGCGCCCACGAAGGTGAACTGGGACCTGCTCGAGCGGCGCATCGCGGCGAGCGACAAGGCCTATCAGCGTCAGATCATCCGCAAGAAGATCGACGAGCTGGTGCAGGACTACGAGCAGTGCCGCCAAGCGCGCGACCTGCCGTCGATCGCCGGCGCGGTCATCATTTCGTGCGACGAGCCTCTCCGTTTCGAGCCCATCGAATCGGGCTCGACGCTCGGCATGCTCAAGGTGCCGGAGCGCGAAGGCATCCTGCGAGCGATCGACGGGCAGCACCGGCTGCTGGCCCTCCACGCCGACATCGATCGTTTCGGCGAGGAGGCGTTCACCGTTCCAGCGGTGATCTTCGACCGGCTTCCCGAAGATCACGTCGTCCAGATGTTCGTCACCATCAATGCGAAGCACACGCGGTTGAACGCGTCCCACCTCGTCTCGCTGTCTGGCCGGCAGTTGTACCGCGACGAGAGCCTCGCGGCCGCCCACGACATCGTCCGCGCCCTCAACGACCGCGAGGATTCGCCGCTCTACGACGAGATCAAGCTCCTCGGTGTTGGCAGCGGCCGCGTGGCACAGGCGCCGCTCGCGCAGGAGCTGAAGAAGCTGTTCGCGGCCGAAGCGTTCGGCCCCGGACGGAAGGGCGACGCCTTCCGTGAAGAGTCGAAGAAGTTTTTCGTGAACTACCTGAAGCAGGTCGCGCAGGTCTTCACTGCCGCATGGAACGGCCGGAAGTACAGCATCAAGAGCGCGGCCGCGCTGCGCGCGTTCATCAAGGTTGCGCCCGACGTCGTGCGCCGCCTCGACCAGGAGCACGCGGACCGGACCGACTTCCGGGCGATCGGCCGCGTCATCGCGCCGTGGGGGCGCCGGATCGGCGATCTACGCTTCGAAACCGAGGGCGCGTGGAAGCGTTCCGGCACGACAGTCGATTCGCTGGCCAAGGAACTGCGGTTGGCGTTGCAGTATCCGGAGGGAGCGGCCGTCTGACCACCACCGGCCAGGGCGGCCCCTCGGGTGACGCCGCGCCGTGTGTGCTAGAAAAGTCCCGCGTACAAGAAAAAAGGGCATCGCCGTTATTGGCGATGCCCCCGGTATTTGCGGGCGACCCGGCTCCCCAGCAACTCACGGCTCCCTGCCGTAAATATTCAGGCCGCCTGCGTCCGGGCATAGAGCAAGTGGTGTGCCCGATGGTTTTGCCCCGGTTTCAATGTGGTTTTCCGCGTCTGTCCCGGCATGAGCCCGTAGCCGGCGCACTAAAACGTCACGCGGATCACAGTTTTGTATTTAGGGTGGTTTTATCCAGCCTTTTGGGGCTGGTTCTGGCCGGAGGACCGGCCGAAGCTCGCCAAAATGAGCCGCGCGGGACGGTCCGCGGGGTCGTGCTCGACGCATCGACCGGCGCCCCGTTGAGCCGCGTCCTGGTGGAGGACGTGACGCCGGGGCAGAACGGCGCATCGGTCGTCACGGGGCCCGACGGGCGGTTCGAATTGAGCGTGCCGGCGGGCGCGCGCCGCCTACGGGGTTCCGTGGTTGGGTATTCAGTCGCTGAGCGGTCGGTGACCGTCGCGGCAGGTGAAGTCGTCGATGCGACCATCCCCCTTGCCGGCGGGACGGGCTACTCGGAAGCTGTCACCGTGAGCGCCGATTGGTTCCGGCAGGCGGATCCCGGGGCGCCAGCCCAGCAGGTGCTCGGGAGCGCCGACATCCAGAACCTGCGCGGCGTCCTTACGGACGATCCACTGCGGGCCGTTCAGGTGCTGCCAGGCGTGGCCACCGGCGACGACCTGCGCAGCGAGTTCACCGTCCGCGGCAGCAACTTCTCGCACATGCACCTCACACTCGACGGCTTCACCACGCCGTACCTGCTGCACGCCATCCGAGCCGTCGAGGACGAGTCGAGCTCGGGCTCGGTCGCGATGATCAACAGCGACATCCTCCAGGACGTCTCGCTCGTCAGCGGCGGCTACCTGCAGCGGACGGGAAACCGGACGGGGGCGTCGGTCGAGTTCAACGTGCGCTCCGGATTACGCGACCGCCCGCAGGTGCGCGCGGCGGTGAGCGGGACCGGCATCTCGACCGTCGTCGAAGGACCTCTTCGAGGGCAGCGCGGCTCGTGGCTCGTATCGGCGCGCCAGAGCTACCTGGATCTGGTCATCGCGCGGCTGGTCAGCGATCAGGTGCAGTTCGGCTTCACCGACGCCCAGGCGAAGTTCGTCTACGATCTCAGTCCGTCGCAGCGCGTGCAGATGACCGTCATCGCCGGCCGCTCCCGTCTGCAGGAGCCAGAAGAGTGGGTCGACACCAACGATCTTTACGTCGGCCTCAACGCGTCAGCCGTCGGTATCGGCCGATGGCAGTGGACCGGGACCCGCAGCGTGCTGAGCGCCGGCGTGATGGGCGGCGTCAACCGGTTCCGCAACGAGACGATCGGCGGCACCGATCTCGACAACGGCCGCGAGGCGCAGGTGAGCGGGCGTTTCGACGCGCGACATCAACTCACCTCGAAGCTCGAGATCGAGGCGGGCGGCGAGGTCGATGTCACCGACGAATCGCGCCACCGCCAGCGGCCCGTCACCGCCACGACCTACCGCGTGGTCAACGACTACTCGGGTGAAGGCACGCGGCTCGGTATGTACGGGTCGGCGCATTGGACCGTCGCGCCGTGGCTCAGCATCCTGCCGGGGGTGCGGGTGGATCACTCCAGCCTGACAGACGACTCGACGGCATCCCCCTGGCTGCAGGCGGTGTGGCGGCTCAAAGCGGGCACGCTGGTTCGAGGCGCAACGGGCGTTTACCAGCAGTTCCCGACGTTCGAACAGGTGATCGGCGCGTGGGGGACGGCGGGCCTGAATCCCGAGCGCGCGACTTCCATCGACGTGGGTGTGGAGCAGGCGATTGGTCGGTCGGCTCGCCTGCAGGTCACGGTCTACGATCGTCAGGAGCGGGACTTTCTCCGCCGCGCGGGCGTCGAGCCACGGCTGGTCGACGGCCGGTTCGTGCCCGGATCGAGAACCGCGCGCTATGAGAACCGCGTCGAGGGCTCGTCGCGCGGCATCGAGATGATGCTGCAGCGCCTGGACGCGAACGGGTTCTCCGGGTGGGTCTCGTATTCGTACGGGCGGAATCGCTATCACGACACGGTGAGCGGCGAAGAGTACCGGGGTGACCTCGATCAACGCCACACCGTGAACCTCTACGGTCTCTACCGGATGTCACCGCGGATGAGCGTGAGCGGCAAGCTCCGAATGGGGAGCAACTTTCCCGCGCCCGGGTACTACGCCGAGGCGGACGGCCATTACTACGTGGGTGAGACGAAGAACGAGGTTCGTCTGCCGTCCTTCGCTCGCCTCGATTTGCGCCTCAACCGCACGTTCACGTGGTCGACCCGGCGTCTGACGCTCTTTGCGGAGGTCATCAACGTGCTGAACCGGGAGAACGTGCGTTACCATCCTCCGTCGATCGACGTCCGCACGCTCGAGGCCCGTCGCCTGTTCGAGTCGCTCCTCCCCGTCGTCCCGTCGGCCGGGCTGCTGTTCGAGTTCTGATGATGCGCTACCTTCTCATCGTTGTTCTCTTTGTTCATGTCTTCTTGACTGCTGCGCAGGCGCAGGTGATACCTCGCCTGCGTGGGACAATCGCCAGTTGGGTCGATGCGCACCAGCCGCAGATTGTCAACGAGCTCGTCGACCTGCTCTCGATTCCCAATGTCGCTGCCGATCGGTCGAACATCAGGCGCAACGCCGAGCACCTCCGCGCGATGTTCGCCGCGCGCGGCTTCGAGGCGGAGCTGCTAGAGACGAGCGGCAACCCGCTCGTGTTCGGCGAGCTTGCGGTACCGGGTGCGACCCACACGCTGCTGCTCTACAGCCACTACGACGGCCAGCCGGTCGACCCGAAGGCGTGGAAGCAGGCGGATCCGTTCGTGCCCATTCTTCGTACCGCGCGCGTGGATCGGGGCGGCACGGAGATTCCGGGAGTCGCCGCGCTGAAGCGCTTCGAGCCGGAGTGGCGGCTCTATGCGCGCTCGGCAGCTGACGACAAGGCGCCGATCGTGGCGATCTGCGCCGCACTCGATGCGCTCGCTGCGGCTTCGCTCAGCCCGACGTGGAACGTCCGCGTCATCCTCGACGGTGAAGAGGAAGCGAGCTCGCCGAGCCTTGTCCCGGCGATTGCGAAGTACCGCGACAAGCTCAGCGCCGATCTGATGGTGATCCTCGACGGCCCCATTCATTCGAGCGGACGTCCCACGATCGCCTACGGCGCGAGGGGCATCGTCACATTGAATCTCACCGTCTTCGGGCCGAAGACCGGGGTCCACAGCGGCAACTACGGGAACTGGGTGCCGAATCCGGCGCAGCGACTTGCATCGCTGCTGGCCACGATGAAAGACGATGACGGCCGCGTGCTCGTGGCCGGCTTCAACGACGGCATCCAGCCGCTGTCGCCCGAGGAACGGGCCATGGTCGATGCGGTGCCGGACGACTCGGCCGACATGCTGAAGACATTCGGAATAGCGGCACCGACGCAAGCGTTCCCGCGCCTCCAGGATGCGCTGCAGTATCCGACACTGAACGTGCGCGGACTCTTGAGCGCCCACGTCGGTGCCGGGGCGCGCACGATCATCCCCGACCGCGCGACCGCCGCCATGGACATCCGGCTGGTCAAGGAAACCCGTCCGGGCGATCTCGTGGAGAAGCTCCGCGCGCACGTTCGCGCGCAGGGCTACCACCTCGTCGACGGCGAGCCCAGCGATACCGAGCGCGCGACGCACGCGAAGATCGCCGCGATCGCGGTCTCGGAGACCCCGACCAGCGCCTTCCGCACGTCGCCGCTGGACCTGCAGGCACGCCGCATCGCCGCCGGCATCCGTAACGTCTTCGGCGCGCCGCCGGTGCAGCTCCGGACGCTCGGCGGAACCGTGCCCATCGCCCCGTTCATCGACGCATTGGGTTTCCCGGCGGTTCTCGTGCCGACGGTCAACTTCGACAACAATCAGCACGAGGAGAACGAGAACCTCAGGCTCGGCCACCTGTTTCAGGCGATCGAGATCATCGGGGCAATACTGAGGAGTTGACGGCAGAAAGTTTGAAGTCTGACGTTTGAAGTTTGAAGTTCGGAAGGTTGAAGGGTGAAGTGGGGAAGTTAGAAGTCAGAAGTAAGTTCGAAGTGCGAACTGGGAAGCGGGAAGCGGGAAGTGAGAAGGGGGAAGTGAAGAAGTTGGAAGTTGGAAGTCGGAAGTCTGAAGTGGGAAGTGTGGACTTCACAGCTCGGGACGTTTCGAAGCCGGATAGTGACAGCGTGGTACGCAAGTAGAAGCCAGGAGCCATAGCTTCATACTTCCGACTTCCCGCTTCTTGCTTCCACTTCGGACTTCCGACTTCACTCTTCCTTCTTACTTCCACTTCAGGCTTCAGAGTTCACACTTCCGCACTTCAAACTTCAAACGTCAGACTTCAAACTTTCACCGATCATGTACATCGATCTTAATAGCGACGTCGGCGAATCCTTCGGCGCCTATCGAATGGGCGCTGACGCGGACGTGATGCGTAGCATCACCTCCGCCAATGTCGCGTGTGGTTTTCACGCCGGCGACCCCGCTGTGATGCGGCAGACGGTCCGTCTGGCTCGCGAGGCGGGCGTGGCCGTGGGGGCGCATCCGGGGTTTCCGGATCTCGTCGGGTTCGGCCGGCGCGAACTGCGCGCGTCACCTCGTGAGGTCGAGGACATGGTTCTCTACCAAATCGGTGCGCTGGCGGCGATCGCGGCGTCCGAGGGTGTCACGCTTGCCCATGTGAAAGCCCATGGCGCGCTCTACAACATGGCGGCCCGCGATCGGACGTTGGCCGACGCCATCGCGCGCGCCGTCCGTGCTTTCGACCCATCGATCGTGCTCTTCGGTCTCCCGGGTTCGGAGCTCATCGCGGCCGGTACGGCGGCCGGGCTTCGGGTCGCGTCTGAGGGGTTTGCCGATCGCGCCTACGCGCCAGACGGCTCGCTTGCGTCCCGGACGGCGCCTGGCTCGGTCATTCATGAGGCCGAGCACGTGGTCCGTCGCTCGCTGCGCATGGTGACCGACGGTGAGGTGGCGGCGACGGATGGGTCGACGCTGACGTTCGCCGTCGACACGCTGTGCGTGCACGGTGACACGGCCGGCGCCGCCGAGCTGACGCGTCTGTTGCGCGCCGGCCTCGAACAGCGCGGCGTCGCCGTTCGATCGTTTCGTCCTCAGGTCGATCGCGCATGAGCCTGCCGCCGCTCCCGGCGACTGCAACGGCCCGGCCCGGGTTCTTTGGGTGGTGGGCTGATGGGACGCCTGACGCGCAGCGTGCGCTCATCGCGGCGGCGCTTGGCTGGATGCTGGACGCCTTCGACGTGATGCTCTACGCGCTGCTGCTCACGTCGATCATCGCGGACCTCGGCATCTCGCGGCAGACGGCCGGCGCCATCGGATCGGTCACGCTCCTCGCCGCGGCGGCGGGCGGCCTTCTCTTTGGTGTCATCGCTGACCGGTACGGTCGCACGCGGGCGCTGATGGCGAGCGTGGCCATCTACTCGGTGTTCACCGCGGCCTGCGGCCTGGCGACGAGCGCCCTCCAGCTCGCCGTGTTTCGCATCCTGCTCGGCATCGGCATGGGCGGTGAGTGGGCGAGCGGCGCAGCCCTGGTCTCTGAAACCTGGCCCGCCGAGCATCGCGGCAAAGCCCTCGGCCTGATGCAGAGCGCCTGGGCAATCGGCTACGGACTGGCTGCCGCCGTCACAATGGTAGTGCTGCCGCGGTGGGGGTGGCGCGTGGTGTTCTTCGTCGGCGTGTTGCCGGCGTTTCTCACGTTCTGGGTGCGGCGCCACGTGCGGGAGCCCGAGCTGTGGCTGAACAGCCGCGGTTCCACCCGCGCCCGCGGCCGTCTCGGCGACGTCTTCCGCGAGGGCCGCGCCGGCGTCACGGTTGCGGTAACGTCCATGAACGCATGCACGCTGTTTGCGTGGTGGGGCTTCAACCTGTGGCTGCCCGGCTTTCTTTCGTCTCCACCTGGCGCGGGGGGCATCGGGTTGTCCGCGACCGGGATGTCGTGGTTCATCATCGCCATGCAGGTGGGGATGTGGTTCGGGTACATCACCTTCGGGTACATCAGCGACGCTGTCGGCCGCAAGCGCACCTACGTCGCGTATCTGGTGAGTGCTGCCGTGCTCATTGCGATCTACACCTCGCTACGTGCGCCGCTGGCGCTGCTGCTGCTCGGTCCGTTCGTCGCGTTCTTTGCCACGGGCTACTTCAGCGGCTTTGGTGCCGTGACGGCCGAGATCTATCCCACCGACATCCGCGCGACTGCTCAGGGCTTTACCTACAACCTGGGCCGCATTGCAAGCGCCGCGGCGCCGTTCACCGTCGGTACGCTTGCGCAGTCGCGCGGCTTCGACGTCGCGCTCTCGACGACGTCGGTGGCGTTCGTGCTCGCGGCGCTGTTGTGGATCTGGATTCCGGAGACGAAGGGGCGCAAGCTGGTTTGAGGGGAAACGGAGAGCGAGGAGACGGAGTCTCCTCCCCTAACCTTGGCGCCCGGTGTCTAAACAAACATGAACGGTCTGAAAGCCACTCTGCTCGCGGGCGCCCTGACCCTGGCCAGCTCCGGCTGCCTCGTCGTGAGCATTCATCCGGGCTACGACGAGTCGACCATCGGCTGGGATCCGAACCTCATCGGCTACTGGGTGGACGCGGACGACAAGGCTACGCTCCAGATCGACCGTGGCGAGTGGAAGTCCTACCGCATCCATTACGTCCACCCGATTGAGACCGGTGACCTGACGGGCTATCTCACGGCGATTGGCAACGAGCGCTACCTCGACGTCATGCCGGCGCGGGGTGAGGACCGTGGCTCGTTTCTGCTCCCACTTCACGCGGTGCTGCACCTGCGGCTCAACGGCGACCAACTCGAGCTTACGCCGCTCTCTTATGAATGGTTCGCCGAGCAGCTGCGCGCCGGGCGGCCGATTCCGGGGCTCAGCGCCGCGCTCGATCAGAAAGAGAACGCGCTCCTCGTGACCCCGGTCGATCGTTTTCGGGACTGGCTGCGCGTACAATCCGTCGACGGCCCTGCCTTTGGGGCATCGGCGACCTTTGCGCGAAAGACCTCGCGCTAAGGCGGAGGTGGGAATCGGAGGGGGCAGGATGCGACGGCTGACAGCGGCGGCGATGGTGGCGGCGGCGGTGATCTGGCCACTCCACGCTCAGAACCGTAGCGAGGACGAGTACACGCGGTACGAGCTCCTCGCGCCGGAGACCGCATCCTTCAAGATCGTCTACGACGTCACAGCCGTCTCGGCTGGCGCGAGGTTCTTCTTCAATCCGATCAGGATCGGCAGCGTCGCGACCGACGAGTCGGTCATCGATCTGATGACCGGCGCACCGCTGAAGTTTCAGGAAGTCAGCGGCGCCGAAGCTCGCGAGTCGGGGTTGACGAACGCGAGCCTCGAAGGCCGATACATCCGCGTCGAGTTGGCGAGGCCCGTGCCGCAAGGTGGGGAAGGGCGCATTCGCATCATCAAGACCTACAAGGATCCGAAGAGCTACTTCCGCGACGGCAACGCGATCGTCTTCGATCGGCCGCTCGGCATCAAGCGCAACGCCGTTGTCCTGCCGCCGGGCTACGAGCTCGCGTCGTGCAATATTCCGTCGCAGGTGATCGAAGAGCCTGACGGCCGGGTCGGCATCAGCTTCATGAACCCGTATCCGGGCCAGGCACCGCTGGTGTTGCGCGCGAACCCGCTCGAGCGGCGCCCGGCGCCGGCACTTGCGCCGCCTGTCGCCTCGTCCCGCCCGATCACGCCAGCCAACCCGAATCCGCCGCTGCCGCCTCCTTCGACAGGCTCAGGGCAGGCGATGGAGCGTGTGCGGGTGGCGGAACGCGCCTTTCAGGATCGCGAGATCGTGTACTTCCTCAAGAGCCCCGAAACCCACGCCTTCAGCTTGTATCACGACTACACGGAGACGCGGGAAGGCACCGACAAGTACGTCAATGTCGTTCGTTCCGGCAGCACCGTCTCCGGCCCGTCCGCGAAGATCCTCGACACCGGCGAGGCGCTCAAGTTCGAGACGTTGAAGGGGCAGGCGATCGCCGACGCGAAGATCGACATCGGCGAGGCCGTACGCCCCGAGTCAGAGGCGGTCGTGATCCGCTTCCCGCCGGTCAAGAAGGGTCAGAGCGTGCGCCTCCGCATCGAGGAGACCTATACCGATCCCGCGCGCTACGACCTCATCGAGGGTCAGTTGATGTGGCGGCGCAGCTTCGGCCGGCCCCGCAACGATCTGGTGCTGCCGGCGGGATGGTATTTGACGGCGAGCTCGATTCCCGCCACCATCAGCCAGACGGAAGATGGCCGCGTCCGCCTCGCCTTCGTCAATCCACGGCCGGACGACCTCGACGTCTTCGTGAAGGGACGGCGGAAATAATGCTCAAGGGGACCCGCGCGGCGCTCATCAAGAAGATTCAGCCCGTCAGCATTCACGGTCAGATCTCGCTCGACGTGTACTTCGTCGATCCCGACGACCCGCAGGGCCAGGTGAGCCTCGCCCGCATGGGCGCGGAAGCCATGCCCCGCCACCTCGAACCCGGTGACCGCGTCGACCTGCACTACCTGGTGGGCGTCGTGACCTCGATCACAAAATCGTCAGGCTAGGTCCCCAAGCCCTGCTGCGGCTGGCGTGAGGCTCCTTTAGCACCCTGACACGCTGCCTTGCTTTCCCTTTCCCCCTATTGCACACTGGAGAAGCCCCCCAGCGGTTTTGACTGGAGCCAGCCCCGCATGTCTCGAATTTTTCGGCCGGGCCTCGCCCTGCCTCTCGTAGCGGTTCTTGCGATAGCTCCATTGGCGGCGACGACGTCGGCCAGGCAGACTTCGGCAGAGCTTCCCGCTGCGCGCACCATCATCGACCGGCACATCAAGGAAATCGGCGGCCGGGCGGTCATCCTGGCGCAGACCTCGACGCACGCGACCGGCACCGTCTCCCTTCCGGCGGCGGGCCTCAGCGGCAAGCTCGAGGCGTTTCACGCCAAGCCGGACAGGTTCGTGCAGCGCATGTCGCTTCCGGGGATCGGCGACATCGAAGAGGGCTTCGACGGCAAGGTGGGCTGGTCGATCTCGCCGCTGACCGGGCCGACGCTGCTCGACGGCAAGCAGCTCGAGCAGCGAAAATTCGACGCCAACTTTTTCGAGGACCTGAAGTCTGCCGATCGCTACGCGTCGATCACCACCGTCGAGAAGACCACGTTCGAGGGCCGCCCGGTCTACAAGATCCGGCTGGTGAAGAAGGCCGGCGACGCAGACGTGGAGCTCTACGATGCCGAGACCGGACTGAAGGCGGGCGCGATCTTGACGCGCGACTCACCGATGGGTCCGATGCAGACGACCACGGCGTGGACCGACTACAAGAAATTCGGCAGCCTTCTTCAGCCGGCGAGGACGAAGGTCAGCGTTATGAGCACGCAAATGATCCTGGCGATCACCGGCGTGGAGTACGGCACGGTCGACCCGGCGGTATTCACGGTGCCGGCGCAGATCAAGGCCCTCATCAAGTGAGTCGTCGAGTGAAGGCGCTCCTCGCTGCGATCGCGATCGCGGGTGCCGTAGCGGCGGCGTCGGCTGGCCAGGCGTCCAGGGGCAGCGAGACCTTCGACGCCGCCTGGACCATCATCCGGGACTCACACTTCGATCCCACGATGAACGGCGTGGACTGGCCCGCCGTCAAGGCCGAGCTCGCGCCAAAGGCGGCGC
Organism: uncultured Acidobacteriota bacterium; assembly: GCA_963839705.1. GTDB lineage: Bacteria > Acidobacteriota > Vicinamibacteria > Vicinamibacterales > 2-12-FULL-66-21 > DATBJJ01. The sequence continues at coordinate 69,694 of CAWIWL010000012.1, read as the reverse complement.
GTGCGCAGACCGACGGTGAGTTGCGCGACGTCATCCGCGACATGCTCGGCCGTCTTGGGCTCTCGCACTTCGCCCTGATTCCGTCGGGCCGCGAGAGCGCGGCGGGCCCGCCAGTGGACCTCAGCGGCGACCCGGGCTTCGACGTTCGGCTGATCGGCTCCGAGCTTCTGGTGACGCAGGTCGACGCGCATGGCGGCGCGGCCGCAGCGGGCGTCAGTCCCGGCTGGCGGCTCCTCTCTCTCGACGGCATGCCGGTCGCCGAGCTCCTCTCTCGGCTGCCCGAGACAATGCCCGACCGCCTGCGCAACGTCGAGATCTGGAGGATGGTCGAGACGCGCGTGCGGGGGCCGCAAGGGTCGCTCGTGCCGCTGATGTTCGACGACGGTAAGCGCGACGTCGGTGTCGCAGTCGAACGTCGCGCGGAAACGGGGCAACCCGCCACTGTCGGCAACCTGCCGACCATGTACGTGCGCGTCGAGACCGACGAGCGCCGGACCCCGCGCGGCGCGACCGCCGGCGTGATTCGGTTCAACGTCTGGATGCCCGGCGTCGATCCCCTCTTCGGGCGGGCCGTCGACAAGTTCCGCCACGCGAGCGGCATCGTCGTCGACCTGCGTGGCAACCCAGGTGGGCTGGCGGCGATGATCATGGGGATCTCAGGCCAGTTCCTGACCGATCGCAAGCCGCTCGGGACGATGAAGACGCGCGACGCCACGCTCCACTTCGCCGCGAACCCGCGGCTCGTCAACGCCGCTGGCGAACGAGTCGAGCCGTTCGCCGGACCGGTCGCGATCCTGATCGATGCGATGACCGGCAGCGCCTCGGAATGCTTCGCCGGCGGCATGCAGGCGATCGGGCGCGCTCGCGTGTTCGGGCAGACGTCGATGGGGCAGGCGCTCCCGGCGTTTTTCGCCAAGCTGCCGAACGGGGACGTGCTCATCCATGCGACGGGTGACTTCGTGACGGCCGATGGAACGCGGCTGGAAGGCCGCGGCGTCGTCCCGGACGAGGCGGTCGCCGTCGAGCGAGCGGCGCTCCTTGCCGGCCGCGATGCCACGCTCGACCAGGCGCTGAAGTGGATCGACCAGCAGGGGCGGTAAGCGGCTCTAGGCTCTTGGCTATAGGCTCTAGCAAAGCCCTTCGAATGGCTTCGAAGGGCTGCTGGAGCCCAAAGCCTAGAGTCTAGAGCCAACGTTAAGGATTCTTGCACTGGCAGGAGGGGCTCTGCTAGACTCGTCGAACCTGCACCAAGGCAGTCTTTCCAGCCCCTCTCAACGGAAACAAATCGGGAGAAATTAGATGGAGCAGCGCCGGCTGCGTCTTGGAGACATTCTCGATGACTACTGCCCGCGTGAGCGTCGTCTGACGAATCACGCGGTAGTGGCCATGGTTGAAGAGACCGTCAAGCAGACGCGATGTACCACCTGTGACGCCGAGCACCCCTACAAGGGCGGCCAAACCCCCCGCCGGCGGAAAAAGGACGGCGCGTCGACGCTTTACCAGGAAGTGCTGGCAGGCAAGCCAGACGACCTCCCGGCCGGCATCCAGGCCTCCGAGGTATCTGCGTCGGCCGACCATGCAGACGATGGCGATTCGGCTGACGGCGACATCGACGGGAACGTTACTAGCGGCGGAGAAGCGCACGTGCCTTCGATTCTGAGCCGGGTGGCGGCGCCCGCTAGCCGCGAGCCCGCGCCTGAGATCCCGCGTCCGGTCAACGACGAGAGCGACACTCATGGCGATCAGCCTGTGCCGGACGTCGAAGACGGCCCGGTCCATCGACAGTTGATACGCGCCACTCTGCCCCGCATCGAGGGGCAGAAGGAGGAGCGGCGGCCGACCGACTTCACCATCCGGCAATCAGGCGGGCGCGGCAACAACCCTGGCAACCAGTTTCGCGGGGGTGGCGGCGGCAACGATCGCATGCGATCGGGCGGCCGCGGCGGCCAGGGCGGCAACGCCGGCCCTGGCGGCAACCCCGGTCACCGGGGCAACGGCCATCGCCCGCACGGCGGCTCCCGCTTTGCCGGCGCCCGCTCCGGGCAAGGCCCGGGGCAGGGCCAAGGCCAAGGCCAGGGTCACGGTCGCGGGCAGGGAGGCGGCTTCAGATCCGCCCAGCAACCTCGCCAGGGTGGCGGCGGCCGGAAGCGGTCGCGGTAGCAGCTCTCACTCTCTTCTGTCATCTCTGCGGCGGCTGTGTTTGAATGCCCTCCGTCACCCGGAGGGAGGAATCATGCCGCGCTGTCTCGTCTCGTCGTTCGCGCTTCTGTTTCTGTCCGTTCTCACGCCAGGGCTTCTGCAAGGCGTGGCGCCGTCGCGCGTCGAACCTGGCGGGCCGGGTGAGCCTGGGCTTCCTCCACGTCAGCAGCCGATCAAGTTCGAGCCCACCGAAGGTGTTCCGACGTTTGCCGTACGGCCGCCCGTGCTGCGGCTGCGTCCAGGCGCCGTCGTCGAGACCCGGACCTTCTCCAAGCCAGGCGACTACTACGATGAGAAGGCTGGAGGTCCGTGGCCCGGCGAGGTCGGCCCGTTCTTCATCGAGGGCGCGACGCCCGACGATACCCTGGCCGTTCGGATCGTGCGGCTGCGGCCTAACCGCGACACGGCCGTGTCGGCGGTCAACCCGACGGGCATCAGCGCCGTGGCCGGCGATTCGCGCACGCGGATGCTCAACGATCCGTTGCCCGCGCGCCGGTTCATCTGGCGTCTCGATCGCGCTCGCAACATGGGTATTCTCGCCCTGCCGAACTCGGCCTCGAAGTCGATCGAGATGCCGCTCAAACCGATGCTCGGCCGCATGGCCGTCGCGCCGGAGGGCGCCGAGGCCTTCGGTGGCTTGTGGCCCGGCAACTTCGGCGGCAACATGGACGCCGCGGACGCCCGCGAGGGCACCACGGTCTTCCTACCCATCTTTCACGAAGGGGCGTACTTCTACTTCGGCGACGGCCACGCTCTGCAGGGAGACGGCGAAATCTGCGGCTCAGGGCTCGAGACGACGATGGACGTGACCTTCGAGTTCAACCTGATCAAGGGCCGCCGGATCCGGTGGCCACGGATGGAGGACGCGGACGACATCATGGTGGCGGGGAGCGGGCGTCCCCTCGTCGACGCCTTCCGCATCGCGCAGGTCGAGCTCATCGAATGGCTCGTCGAGGAGTATGGCTTCGAGAAGCTCGAGGCGTATCAGGTGGTGTCGCAGGGAGGCCATTCGCGGATCGCCAACGTCGTCGATCCGAACTACACCATCGTGGCAAAGTTTCCGAAGCGGCTCTTGCCGGCGAAGCGGTGACACAGCCGACGGCTTTAATCACGATGGGCACGACCGCCTGCGCCAAGGCTAGGGCGGTCCGCCGTAGCTCGGAGCGAAGGCGGATGGTACGATGAACACGAAGATCGTTTTGAGTTTCTGATTTTGAGTGTCGTGACCGGTTCAGAAATCGGTCGCAACGCGTGGAGACCCGAACAGGCCGGCGTGGAAAAGGGCATTCATCGTGTCCATCGTCTCATCGTGCCCATCGTGTTGAAATACGTGATCTGTGCGAAGCGCATCGGGACAGCGAAAGGTGTGAGATGACAGACCTCGCAGGCAAGACCGGCCTCGTCGTGGGCATCGCCAACAAGCGTTCGATTGCCTGGGCCATCGCACAGGCGGCCTCGGCCGCGGGCGCCAGGCTGGCGGTGACCTACCAGGGAGAGCGGCTCGAAGAAAACGTCCGTGACCTCTCGGCGGCACTCAAAGATCCGTTGATCCTGCCGTGCGACCTGACGGTGGACGCGCAGATCGACAGCGTGTTCGCCGAGATCGATCGGGAATTTGGCGGGCTGGATTTCGTCGTGCACGGCGCCGCCTACGCCCCGCGCGAGGAGCTGGCGGCGCCGTTTGTCCAGACTTCCCGTGAAGGTTTCCGGCTGTCGATGGACGTGAGCGCCTATTCCCTCATCGCGCTCGCGAGAGGCGCCATGCCCTTGATGGAACGTCGCGGGGGTGGCAGTATCCTCACGCTGACCTACCTGGGTAGCGAGCGTGTCTTCCAGAACTACAACGTCATGGGCGTGGCCAAGGCCGCGCTGGAGTCGACCGTGCGCTATCTCGCGGCCGATCTGGGACCGAAGGCGATCCGCGTCAACGCCATTTCTGCCGGACCGATCAAGACGTTGGCAGCGTCGGGAATCTCAGGGTTTTCCAGCATCCTGCAGGTCTATCGCGATCGGGCGCCGCTGCGCCGCACAGTCGACACGGCTGAGGTTGCGGACGCCGCGATGTTCCTGCTCTCGTCAGCCGGCCGCGCCGTCACGGCCGAGGTTCTGATGGTCGACGGCGGGTACCACGCAACGGGCATGTAGATTGCTGTATCGCTGCGGAGGCTTTCTCGATGAAGACGAAGAAGTACGGATACGCGCCGACGATACTGCTGGCCATTGCGCTGATGATGCCGCTGCTGGTCTCAGCGTGCGGCAAGTCCGTCGGCGAGACGATCGACGATGGGACGATCACTGCGCAAGTGAAGACTTCGCTGCTGAACGATCCGGAAGTTGGCGGCCTGCGCATCGACGTCGACACCTTCAAGGGTGTGGTGACGCTTTCAGGTGCCGTCAAGACCGCCGCCGAGCGCGACAAGGCCATGACGCTCGCGCGCAAGGTCGGCGGCGTGACAGACGTTAAGTCGACGCTGCAGATTACGCCATAGGCGCAGAAAGTTTGAAGTCCAACGTCAGACTTCAAACTTTCCCCCTACCATTCCTCCACCCTCACCCGCCCGCGGTCGATGCCGAGTTCGGTCAGCATTCGCGGCACATCCGCGACCATCGTTTCCGGGCCGCAGACGAAGCACAGCGTCGCTCGGTCGTCGATGAGGGCGGCGAGCTCCGCTGATGTGATGCGGCCGCGGGCACCGTGCCAGTCGTCTGGCGCCTCGCGCGTCACGTGCAGATGGAGGTCGAGGCCTCCATCCCGGCGCGGCAGCGACGCCATCTCGCCGAGCTCCGGCAGGTATGCGAAGTCGTCGGCGGTCTTGGCGCTGTAGAGCAGCCGCATCCGGCCTTCCTGTCCCCTGAGCAGCGCCTGACGAATCATCGCCCTGATCGGCGCGATGCCGGTGCCGCCGACGATGAACAGGAAGCGTCGCTCTTCGGGGTGATGCGGGAACATGAACGAGCCGAAGGGGCCCTGAATCCCGAGGCGCATGCCCGGCGCGATGGCGTCGAACTGGTGTCCCCAGTGGCCGGAGGACTCGACTTTGATCAGAAAATCCAGGCGCCCGTGCTCGAGCGTTTCGATCGGCGCAGAGGCAATGGAGTAGGGGATTCTGACGTCCCGGGCGGCGGGACCGATGAGCGCCGCCTGGCCAGCCTCGAAGGCGAACGGCGCACCTTTCAGATCGAGCCGTACGATTCGTGTCGTGGGTGTGGCCGGAATGACGGCCTGGACGGGGAGGACGAGCGAGTCTTGAGGCAAGGCTGCAGGCATTCTAAATGCACTTCAGCATCCCTCATCCGCATTCGCTTCGCCTCAGATGATTCCGCTGGCCGACCGTTGCACGTCGCGATCGGCGGGCGGGGCGGCCGTCAGCGTCGCGCGTCGGGCGTCTTCTTCTCGCGTGCGCCGCTTGCGGTCGGCTTTGTTCTGATACATCCGGCTGTCGGCCGTGGCGAGCAGCACCTCGTACGAGTCCCCGTCGTGGGGGAAGACCGCCGTGCCGATACTGACGCCGATGCGCACGCGCTTGCCCGGACGGGCCTCGAAGAACACTGCGTCGATGGCGCGCTGCAGTTCGTCGCGCTTCAGCTCGGCCTCTTCGGCGCCGCAGCCAGACATGACGACGATGAACTCGTCGCCGGCGTAGCGCACGCAGATGTCGTAGGGCCGAATCGTGGTGCGAAGGACGCGCGCGATCTCGCAGAGCGCGCGGTCGCCGACGTGATGCCCGTGGTTGTCGTTGATCTCCTTGAAGCTGTCGAGGTCCATGACCATCAGGGAGATTTCCGACTGCAGCCGTTCGGCCCGCGCGAGCTCGCGCGTCAGCTGCATGAACAGATACCGCGTGTTCGGCAGCCCGGTCAGCGGGTCGGTCAGCGAGTCGGACTGCGTCTGCTCGAAGAGCATCGAGTTCTTGATAACCGCGCCCGCCTGTTCCGATACGCGGTCGAGCAGCCGGCGATGATCGTCGCGATAGAAACCCGGTTCGGTGTGGTAGACCGAGAGCGTGCCGATGAACTGGTCGTTGAAGAGGAGCGGGCACACGAGCGCCGACTGCAGCGTGGTCGTGGCCGTGAGCCCGGCCGCCTCGAGATCGGCGCTCGGCCGCGCGTTCACGAGCGGCCGGCGGTTGCGCGCCACCCACCCGGTCAGCCCCTCGCCGTTGCTCACCGCGATCTGCTGGATCACGTCCGCATCGATGCCCGAGGCGAACCGGCAGCGCAGCGACTCGCTGTCCTCGTCGAAGAGGAAGAGCGCGGCGCAGGAGAACGGCACCAGGTTGCTCAGCTTGGCGGCAATGAGCGCCATTGTGTCCGAGACCCCCAGGCTGGTGCCCATGGCCTGAGCGATCTCGTAGAGCGCATAAATCTCGCGGTGGGCGAGCGCGATGTCCTCGAAGACGTTCTTCTTCGTCATTTCGAGCGAGAGGCCAGTCGCCGGGCGTCCGACTCCATTGTCGGAAACCTCGGTCTGCGACTTGCGCATCGCCACCTCGAGCCGCATGGCTTCGGTCTGCAGCGACGGCAGCAGCTCGATGAACTTCGCGACCACCACCGGGTCGAGTCCCTTGCCCGATTCCTGCCGCAACAGCCCAACGGCGGCTTCGTAGCTCATGGCCTTGTGATACGGACGCTCCGCCATCAGCGCGTCGAAGTAGTCGACGACCGACAGGATGCGTGCGCCGAGCGGTATCTCTTCACCCTTCAGGCCCGTCGGGTAGCCCTTGCCGTCCCACCGCTCGTGGTGGCTCAGGATGAGCGGAGCCACGGGGTAGGGGAACGGCACCGAGCTGACGATGTCCGCGCCGACCTTGGGATGCGCGCGAATCTTCTGGAACTCCTCCGGCGTGAGCGGCCCGGGCTTCGACAGGATGTGCTCCGGCACGGCGAGCTTGCCGATGTCGTGCAGCAGGGCCGCTGTCTTCACGCCCTGCACGTCGTTGTCCGACATGCCAAGGGCTCGCGCGACCGAAGCGGCATAGAGCTGCACGCGGCGGATGTGCGACTGCGAGGTCTGGTCCTTGGCGTCAATCGCGAGCGCCAGCGCTTCGATTGTCGCCAGGTGCAGGTCCGCCATCTCGCGCACGTGGCGCTGCTCGTCCTCGATGCGCCCCAGGTAGACCTTGTAAGTGCGGTAGGTCAGATACAGGGGCGCCACCGCCAGCGGCGTGACCCAGTGCGCCGACCATCCAGTGACCAACCACGTGGCGAGGGCTGCCGCGCTCGCCCCGACGAAGTAGCTCGGGGCGCTCCACAGAAAGTTCTCGTTCCAGATCTTGAAGATGGACTGCTTGGTCGAGAGCGCGATGGCCGTGGCGATCGCCAGCGTGTTGACGACGAAATAGGTGGTCGCCGCCCCCACGAGGGGCTTGGGCAGCGTCGCCATGGTGAGCGGCCCGTTCACGCCGTCGAGCAGATAATAGGCCGCGCCCGCCGCCTGGACCGTGATCACCAGGCAGGCCATGCTGAAGAGCGTCCGGTGCAGCGGGTTGCGCTCCTTGATGCGGAACGTGCACTGGCTGTAGGCGCTGGCCGCCGCGACGATCATCGTCTCGTTCGGACCGAGCAGCAGCAGCGACGCAAAGTCGACCGCGTACGACACCGACATCGTCGAGCCGCTGCGCGTGAGCGGCAGGTTCACCTTGAAGATCGAGGTGATCGCTGACAGGAACAGCAGCAGGCCGAAGAGCGACAGCCGTCGCGGGTCGTTGAAGGCCTGGAGAGGGAAGTGCCACAGAAGCAGGGCGGCGCCGAGACCGATGACGCTACCGACGTAGTAACGCGCGGGTGTAGGGAGCGTCTTCATTTGCGGGCTCCCCCGGTCTCGACTGGCTGTCGCCAGCTCACTGCCGGGCCGCCGGCGCTCGTGTCTTCAGGGTCGAACATGCGCGCCGGCGCTCCAGGATTGCACTCCGGCGTCACGACGCTGCACGGCGTTGGAGAGGGGACCGACTCGCAGCCCGGATCGGCGTCGCGGCAGGCGACGCCCCAAGCCACGACCTCGCCCGCGGGCGTCCGCGCGTCGCCCCACGTCACGCCGGGCTTCCACGCGCTCGCGCGGGCGCCGAGCATGCCGCCGGCGACGAAGTGGTTGCCCCAGATGATGTGGCGGCTCCAGCGCACGGGGTCGCTCGAGAGCTCGGGAGCGTGCGCCGCGCCGCCAAAGGCCCGCGCGAGCTCCACCGCGCCGCGCGCGTTCAGGAACCCGGCGCCCTGCGTCAGATGGTTGAAGCCCGCTCGCGCCTCGGCCGTGAACTCGAGAATGCCCTTGACAGCGTTCGGCGTAAGCGCGGCGTTGGCCTCGAGCATGAGCGCGATCGCCCCGGTGACCACGGGCGCCGCCATGCTCGTTCCCGTCAGGCTCAGGTACGGTTCGCTTCCGGTCTTGGCGGCGCCCCACAGACGTGAGGCGGGATTCGCCGCGTAGAGTGCACTCGACGGATCGGCCGTGGACTCGATATTCACGCCTGGCGCGACGAGATCGGGCTTCGCGTTCTCGTCGATTGGCGAGGGGCCGCGGGAACTGAACGCCGCGACCACATCGTCGCGCCGATCGGAGGTGCCGGCGTCGTTCGAGGCGCCTACGGTCACCACCCAGGGTGCGTTGCCAGGCGATGCGATGCCGCCGTATTGCGGCTGCCCAGCGGCGTCACGGCCGCGGTTGCCGGCGGCGGCTACGACCACGATGCCGGAATCCACGGCGCGTTTGGCGGCGAGCGTCAATGGATCCTTGTAGACCGATTCGTACACCCCGGCCGCGACCGAGAGGTTGAGGACGCGGATCTTGTAGACGGCGCGGTTCGCGATCGCGTAGTCGATGGCGGCGATTACGTTGCTCGTGAACCCGTTGCCAGTGACGTCGAGCGCCTTGAGCACGATGAGGTGCGCGCCGGGCGCCATACCTCGCTGCGCGCCGGGCGAGTCCGGGCGAACGCCGGCCGAGGCGCGGCCGCTACCGGCGATGATTCCTGCGACGTGCGTGCCGTGCCCGTAGTCGTCGTACGCGAACAACTGTGCGTTGACGAAGTCTGCGAAGTGAACGATCCGTCCGTCCAGGTCCTCGTGCCAGGGGTTGACGCCCGAATCAACGGTCGCTACGCCGACGCCGAGCCCCGTGACGCCGAGGTGCTCGGTGACCCAGCGGGAGCCCGTCGACGCGGTCGTCCGGTCCATGGCGCTCCTCACCGGTCGATCGAGGCTGATGCCCGCCACCTCCCGCCGTCTGGCCAGCCGGTCGAGCGACGCATCGGGCACGATCGCCACCTGGCCGCCGAGCCAGGGGAAGTAGCGGCCCGCGACCCCGCCGACCGCTTCGATCAACGCCGTCGCTGGCCGCCCATCTACCGTCCGGATGATCACGCGCGATCGGGCACCGCGAGCGGGAGCCGCCTGGACGCGGGCCAGCAGTGCTCGATCCAGCCGGTCGTCCAGCCTCACGGCCACCACGGTCGACTCTCCCGCGCGATCGGACGCGCGAACCACGCTGACAGCCACTGTCAGCAAGGCACACACGAGCGCGAGGGCACGTCGAGTCATGAATGGAATCCGAGAAACTTGGTAGGCGCTGCAAGGCCACTGCCGCAGGTGGCCAGTGTTGATACAGTCTCCTCTAACACGATGAATAGAAGGTAATTAGCAGATACTGGCACCGAAGGTCCAGTCGACGGTGTGCGTTCGCGGACGCGCAAAATGTACCGTTTTGGACCATAATGTGCGTAATAAGCTGTGCTTTAAGCTCAATAACAGAACACTTCCCGCTATTGCACTGGTCTGCGTGGTCTATTTCGAGACGTACGCGATTCGCCTTCCAAGCCGGTACTCCACGATCTTGCGGTAGAGGGTGCCCCGGCTGATCTCGAGCACGCTGGCCGCCTGCTTCTTGTTCCACTGCACGCTCTCCAGCACGCGCACGATGTGGGCGCGCTCTGCATCGGCCAGCGATGGCAGCCGCTCGCGCGCGGCTTCGACCGGTGTTTCGCTGGCGTGCAGGAACTCGATGTCCCCCGCGCGGATGACACGCCCGGGCGACGACAGGGCTGCGCGCGACACGGTGCTTTCGAGCTCGCGGATGTTCCCCGGCCAGTGATACTGGATGAGCAGGTCGATCCCTTCCTTCGAGAACGACTTGGCGTCGAGCGCCAGCCCGTTGGCGGCGCAGTACCTGGCGAGGAAGCGCTGCGCGAGAACCGGAATGTCGACGGTCCGTTCACGCAGCGACGGCAGCCGGATCGAGAACGCGTTGACGCGATAGTAAAGGTCCTCGCGAAAGCGTGAGTCGCGGACGAACTGATCGAGCGGCCGGTTGGTGGCCGAGATCAGCCGGAAGTTCACTTCGATCGACGTGTTGCCGCCAAGGCGCTCGAAGCGTCGCTCTTCGAGCACGCGCAGGAGCTTGGCCTGGGCGATGATCGACAGGTCGCCGATTTCGTCGAGGAAGAGCGTGCCGTTGTTGGCGAGCTCGAGGCGTCCGGGCTTGCGGTCGTGGGCGCCGGTGAACGCACCCTTCTCGTAGCCGAAAATCTCCGATTCGAAAAGCGTATCGGGCAGGGCCGCGCAGTTGACCGCCTGGAACTTGTTGGTGCCGCGCCGGCTCAGCTCGTGGATCATCCGGGCCACGACTTCCTTGCCCGATCCGGTGGGCCCCAGGATGAGGACCGAGATGTCGGACTTGGCGGCCGTGCGGATCCACTCGAAGACGACGAGCATCTTCTCGTCGCGGCCGATCATCTCGCGGAAGCGCTGGACCGACGGGGATCGATCCTCGTGACTGACCGTCGCGCGGCGTTCCAGGAACTGATCGAGAAGATCGCGGACCGAGTCCTGTTCGGGCTGCACGAACGCGTAACGCGGCGTTCCGCCGCCCGACACGCGGTGCGCGACGCCGAACCCTACCAGCTCCCGCACGCAGTTCTCGACGTCGAGCCGCATGCGCCCGAACGTTTGCATCAGTGCTTCGACGTCGAACGCCTCATCGGGGCGCGCGCACAGAAAGCGGAGCAGCGCCGCCCGGAGCGGCGACTGCACGAGCGCCTGGAATCGTGTCTCGACTTCCGTTGACTCGGCTCGGCGTCCCGGGACCGACAGGTTCTCCACGTTTCTCCTAGGCCCCTTTAGCGCGCGGCGGGAAAGTGTCCCGGCCGCGGTAGTACTCCGATTGGAACTCTTCGATGAGCCGCTTCATCTCGACGGCGTGCGCCTTGCGGTGCCCGTGACATTGGACGGGGCTCGTGCCGCCTGAGCTTTCGATCAGCACATCAGAGAACATCAGGTTGCGGTCGATGAGCACCGACGCGATGTGCGAGATGTGCATCGAGTGCTCGCGGCCGCCGAACATTTCCGGCGTGTAGTGCACGACGCTTGTCGGGGTGACCGCCACCTGCGTCGGAAACAACAGGTTGCCGCGGCTCAGTCGGCTGGCGCGGAAGACGTGATCCCCGGCGATCCGGCGTCCCTTCGACCAGAAGAAGGCGGCCACCGCCAGGCCGAGCGCCGCCGTTGCCACAAGGACAAGGGGCACCATACTCAGGCTTTGGCCTTCAGTCTCTCAGCCACCATTTCCAGATTTCACTCCGAAGCGAGGTACGTTCACCCCGGAACACAGCCGCTGTCAAGGCTTTTCGGCCGATCGGCCGAGATTCTGCAGGTCCACCGGTGCTATGCTGAATCGCGTATGCCCCACCGAGCGCCGGGGTCCTCCGGACAGAAAAACAGGAACTACCTGTCGGGAAAACCCATCAAGTACTACCGGCCGCGCGGCAGCGCGGACATCCGGCAGCTCGTCGACGGCGGGTTCCAGGCGTTCAATGCCGGACGCCTGTCGGAAGCCTGCCACATCTTCACCGAGAAGATGCTGGACCCGGAGAACGACACCACGATCGGGCTGACGGTCGCCGGCGCCCTGACGCCAGCCGGCCTCGGCGGCTGCGTCATCGAGCTCATGGACCGCGGGCTCGTCGACTTCATCATCAGCACCGGCGCGAACCTCTATCACGACCTGCACTACGCGCTGAACTTCACGCTCCACCGCGGCTCGCCGTTTCTCGACGACGTAGAGCTTTACGAGCAGGGCATCATCCGGATCTACGACGTCCTGTTTCCGGCAACCGTGCTCCTCGAGACCGACGCCTACATCCGCGATTTCCTGGTGCGATCTGGCATGTCTGGCCCTGTGTCCACTTCCGAATTCCATTACCGGCTCGGCCAGGATTTGCTGGATCGCCAACCGGGATGTGAAGAGTATTCGGTCGTCGCGCGCGCCGCACTGGCCGGCGTACCCATCTACACCTCGTCCCCAGGCGACAGTTCAATCGGCATGAACATCGCCTATCACGAGCTGATGAACGGCGGGACGCTGATGATCGATCCCAACAAGGACGTCAACGAAGTCTGCGCCATCATCCTCGCCGGGAGGCAGAACGGGTGCGTCATCCTCGGCGGCGGATCGCCGAAAAACTTCTACCTCCAGGGGCAGCCCACTCTCTGGGAGGTCTACGGGATCCCCAAGGGTGGCAACGACTACTTCATCCAGATCACGACCGATCAGGTCGTCTGGGGCGGGCTCTCCGGGGCGACCCCAGCCGAGGCTGTGAGCTGGGGCAAGGTCAATCCGGGCGTGCTGCCCGACACTGTGGTCGCCTATTGCGACTCGACGATCGCCTTTCCGCTCTTCTGTGAGTACGCCGTCGGGGCCGAGCACAACCGGAGGCCGCGCAAGGAGCTCGTGCACCGGCGAGAGGCGCTCGTGGCCGACCTGCTCCGCCAAGCCCAGCTGTCGCGTGATACAAAGACGACCGAAGCAATAACCGCGCAGCCCGCCGAGGTCGACCGCCACCGGTAGCGCAATTCCATGGGCACCTTGTCCTCGGAGCTCGGCCCTCACCTCGAACGCATCGTCGAACAGCCGCGCATCTATGCGGACGCCAACATGCCGAACGGCGCTGTCGCTTACATGCGCGCTACGCTCGGATGGGATGTGCTATTCGTGCTGGAGCACGACGACCTGCGGCGGGCGCCAGACATTCAGCACTATCGCCTCGCGCGCCAGCTCGCACGAACGCTCGTGACCCTGGATCGCGACTACACCGACGACCGGCGGTTTCCGCCCGCCGAAAGCCCGGGAGTCATCGTGTTCTCGGCTCCCGACGAACGGTGGCTGCGCAAGCTGCTCGAGGAAGCCGATCGGGCGATCTTTCGTGCCGAGAACGCGCCTGCGAGGCCGCTCGAGGGACGCAAGCTCCAATTGCCATGATCCTCCTTGCAGACGCGGACGTCGTCCTGCCCGATCGGGTCCTGAGCCCGGCGACGGTGGTGATGGATGGAGACCGCATCATCGACGTGCTGCGCGAAGCGCCGGCGCGGTCGCCGGGCGATCTGTATTTCGATCTCCGCCACCACACGATCGTCCCTGGCTTTATCGATGTGCACGTGCACGGCGTCGAGGGGACCGATTCTCTCGACGGCACGGGGGCGATTCCGCGCATCGCATCGCGCCTGCCCCGCTTCGGGGTCACCGCGTTTTGCCCGACCTCGGTCGCCTGCTCGCCGGAAGATCTCCGGACGATGCTGTCCGACGTCCGGGCGGCGCGATTCGCCCGGCCGGCCGCATCGTCGCGCGTGCTGCCCGCGCACCTGGAAAGCAATTTCATCAATCCGCAGGTACTGCGGCGCGCAGCCGCTCCAGTGTCTGCGGTTGCCCCAGGGCCCTGTTCCCGAAGGTGACTTCACCGGCGAGGCGATCCTTACCGAGATTGCGGCGGCGCGGCCCGACGTCGGGATCGTGACCATCGCGCCCGAAATCGACGGCGCAATCGCCCTCATCCGTTCGCTGACCGCTCACGGCCATCACGTCTCGCTCGGACACTCCGGCGCCTCGTACGAACAGGCGCTCGAGGGCATCAGCGCCGGCGCGCGGCATGCGACTCATCTGTTCAATCGCATGACTCCCATCAGCCACCGCGCCCCGGGGCTCGCCGGCGCCGTGCTCGAGCACGACGACGTGACGGCCGAGATCGTCTGCGACGGTGTTCATGTTCATCCCTCGATGGTGCGGGTCGCCATCGCAGCAAAGTCGCCATCGCACATCATGGCGATCACAGATGCCACGGCGGGCGCCGGGCTGCCGCGGGGCTCCAAAGCACGCCTCGGTGGCCGTTCCATTTCCATCCGGGAAGCCGCTTACCTCGACGACGGCACCCTCGCCGGCAGCGTGTTGACGATGGATCGGGCGTTCGCCCTGCTGGTGAGCGTCATGGGCCTCAGCCACGTCGATGCCGCCACTGTTTGCTCGACAACCCCAGCCCGGGCCCTCGGCCTGCAGGGCATTGGGGTCATCGCACCAGGGGCGATTGCCGACCTGGCCGTCCTGGCCGCTGATTTGACCGTTACCCAAACCTGGATCGCCGGAGAACTCTCGTTTGGCCGATAAACGGTGTCAGACCGGGGTCAGACCGGGGTCAGACCTTGGTCAAAACCGCAGTTAGACCCCTCCGAGCTGACTTTTCGCCGGGAACGGCCGCCCGCCGCTTCCCGTCTATGCCTCTTATGAAGTCATCATTTCTCGTGACGGCGCCGCTTCTGGCCGTCGCGACACTCGGCTCCGCCTGCGTCGTCAGCGTCGACTCACAGGGTCAGATCGTCCGCGACGAGAAGCGGTTCAAGGTGACCGGCACCCCTGAACTCCACCTGACGACATTCGACGGGTCGATAGAGATACAGGCGTGGGACAAGCCCGACGTCGCCATCGATGTCGAGAAGCGCGGAGCGACGCGCGAAGTCGTCGACAGTCTCGAAGTGAAGAGCTCGCAGGAAGGCAATCGCATCGAGCTCGAAGTGAAACGTCCTCGCGCCGAGTCGTTCAGCGGGTTCGGCTTCTATCAGTCGGCCAGCGCGCGATTGATCGTGTCGGTGCCTCGCGACGTGAACGTCGTGGCGCGCAGCGGCGACGGGACGATCACGATCGAACGCGTCAACGGCCGGCTCGAGCTCAGGACGGGCGACGGCAGCATCAGGGCGTCGGACGTCGGCGGCGAGCTCATTCTCGACACCGGCGACGGCTCGGTCACGGTTGACGGCGCCCGTGGGCGCCTCGACGTCGATACAGGCGACGGCGGCGTGAACGTCACCGGCCGGCTGACGAGCGTCAAGCTTCACACCGGCGACGGCTCCATCGTCTACCGCGCCGATCCCGGGAGCGAGATGTCCGACAACTGGGACGTTACGACCGGCGACGGAAGCGTGACCCTCTATCTCCCCAGCGGCTTCTCCGCCGACCTGGACGCCCACACGGGCGACGGCGCGATCCGCAACGATCTCGACATCGTCGGCGAACCCGAGGGCGACAGCGACGGCGACAAGCACGAGAACCGCCGGACCCTGCGCGGTCGGCTCGGCGCCGGAGGAAAGCAGATTCGCGTTCGCACGGGCGACGGAACGATTCGGCTGCGACCTTCCTAAACCGCTACTAGAACCCCTCACCGTATCGGCGCGACAGCGTATCGGGTGGGGTCCTCGAACCCCGCCTCGCGAAACGCGTCGCTTCGCTCGCGACACTTGCTGCATCGACCGCAGTGGAACCCGCCGGCGGGTTGCATGCAGGAGAGTGTCAGTTCGAGCGGCACACCGAGGGAATGCCCAAGCGCGATCACCTCGGATTTGTGCATCGCGGCAAACGGCGCGACGATCTCAATTGACGTTCCCAGACCGAGAGAGAGCGCGCGCGCCATGCCGGCGAAGAAGTCAGGCGTAGCATCCGGAAACGGATTGCCTGCAAGCGGCCCGATATACACACGAGCGAGTCCCGCGCGCGCCATGAACACTGCCGCTTTCGTCAGGAGGACGACGTTCCTGCCTTCGAGGTAGACGTCTTTGTCGGGTGTATCGAAGCCGGGCGGCTCTCCGCGAATGGCCCAGTGGGTAGGCGAGTAGACGTCGCGCATGTCGAATGCGAGTTTTGCGGCCGGCTGGACGACACGAAACGGCTGCGTGAGGAGCAATCGGTCCAGCATGGCGAGCTCCTCCTGCTCCCAGGCGAGGCCGACGCTGACATAGATCGGCAGGATTCTTCCCCCGGCGTCCCTGTGCGCGACTTCGGCGAGCAGCACGGCACTGTCGAGCCCGCATGAACAGAGAACTGCCGCGCCTTGACCGCCTTCAGACCGAACCACTACGATCCTCCAGGTACACCCCGCGGTGAGAACCCAACCGAAGCATCCAGCGTGAAGCACCCATGTATGTAGTCACCAAGCGCATCGAATTCTGCTACGGCCATCGCCTGCTCGACTACGACGGTATCTGCAAGCATCCGCACGGGCACAACGCCGTCGCCGAGATTGACGTGCGGACCGACCAGCTCGACAGCCGCAACATGGTCGCCGATTTTTCCGACATCAAACGGTTGGTGAAAGGCTGGATCGATCGGGAGCTCGACCACAAGATGATTCTGCGGCAGGACGACCCGCTGGTTGGACCGTTGCGGGAGCTCGGCGAGCCGATGTATCTGCTCGAGAGCAACCCTACGGTCGAGCGCATCGCGCGCCTGATCTTCGAGAAGACCCACGAACTCGGCTTCCACGTCGTCTCCGTGCGCGTGTGGGAGACGCCGAGCTCGTTTGCGGCCTACTCCGCGGTGTAAGCGAGACAACGAGAGTATTCGCCACAGAGTAGCGGGGCTAGCAGAGCAAATAGGATTGTCGTGGCTCCGTTTACTCCGCTGACTCTGTGGTGAGCTATTCCCGCTAACTCATTTCTTGAACGGCAGCTCGTACGAGAGATAGACCAGCACCCCGGTTTGCGCCTCGCCGTTCACCCATGTGATCGGCATCGCGGCGCCCAGGACGAGTTGCTGATCGCCGATGTCCCAGCCGCCACGCGCGCCGGGCGAGAGCGTAAACGTGGTTTCCCGGATCGTGTCGTCCACGTCGGACAGTTCGTTGAAAAGCAACACGCCCTCGAGCATCAGGTTGAACATCTGGCGCACGCGATAGATCGCGCTCCCCGATAGGGATGGCGAGAAGAGATCGACGCGGACGTCGTTGTCCGGAGTCGCCGAGAGCGCCTCCGCTTGCGGCAGCCAGGTGAAGCCGCCATTCCAATGCCAGTACCAATCGCCAGTCTGCTTGCTGAACGGCAGGTTGACCTGAAGACCATAGGATCCTGACCCTCGCAGCCTGAATGCGTCGCCCGTCGGCAGGCCGAGGCTCACTCGTGGAGAGAAGGCCGGCCGGCCTGGTCCTTCCATCAACGCCTGATACCGGTAGTTCAGTAGCACGTCGCCGAAGCCACCGCCGTCACCGTTGTCGAGCCCCGACAGCGTGTATGAAAACTGGTGCGCCTGCGTGACGACCGGCCACTCCTGCGTGAAGTTGAACGCCCAGTTGCTGTTCACGAAGATCGCGTTCGAGATGTTCTGAAAGACACCCGCCTCCTGGTTGAAGGCTTCCTCGACCAGGAACGAGTTGTCCGTGATGGCAAAGGGCTCGACGGTCTTCCTTGTCGGGGCCGGAGCCGAAGGCGTCGGCGTCGTCTGCGCGAAAGCCGACGTCGCGAGCAGGCACACCAGCAGGACGACGTGAACCGCCTGCACGAGCACCTTCGACGCCGCGCGCGCGCCGATCGTGAACTCGCGGTCCTGTCCACGCAGCTTGACGCTGTCGGCTGCCTGATCTCGATCCTCGACGCGGACGACTTGCCCCGGCTTGAGATCGTGGCGCTCGACGAATCTCAGGAACTCGCTGTCCTGATCGCTGACACGTCGCACCGTGACGTCTTCGCCTAGCGGACAGGTCAACAGCGACTCGTACTCCGGCCGGCTGAGCGTTCCCTCGGGTCCGGGAATCGGATCACCATGGGGGTCGGCTGAAGGCCGGCCGAGCATCTCGTCGATGAGTTCAATGAGCCGGTCGGAGACGGCGTGCTCGAGGTGCTCGGCTTCGTCGTGGACTTCGGTCCAGCTCATCCCCATCACCTGCACCAGGAAGAGTTCAATGAGTCGGTGCCGCCGGAGGACGCGTGTGGCCAGCTTCTCGCCGGCTCCAGTCAGCCGGACGCCCGCATAGGGCTCGTACCGGACGAGCCCTGCCTCAGCCAAGGCCTTCACCATCGTGGTGGCGGTGCCTGGGACGACGCCCAATGCGGAGGCGAGCTGGCCCATTGGCACCAGCTGCTCGGACGGAAGCAGGGCAACCTGGGCGAGAAATATGGCTTTCAGGTAGTTTTCGACGGTGTGGGAAGGCAGCATTTGACTTTCCAGAGCTTAAACTCTATATTTTGAATTGTCAAAAACATGGACTCGAAGCCTCAAATGCCGCCCGTCACCCGCCGATCCTGGCTTCGTCTGGCCGGCTTTGGCTCTGCCGCTGCCGCAACGCTTTTCGGAGCCCGCCGGATTTCCGGCCAGCAGAATCATTCGGCCGGCGCCATGGAACACGCGGCCCACAGGATGGGCCCTGTCGGTCGTGTCTCGACCGAAGCGTTCAACCCATCGAGCTACCTGCGCGCGTGGAACTTCTCGGACCTGGCGCCTGAGGAGCGGGCCCGCTACTACAAGGAAACGCTCCGACCCGACGGGACGATGCTGCGCGAGTATCAGATCGTCGCCGTCGATCGCGAGATCGAGATCGCGCCGGGCGTGTTCTTTCCGGCCTGGACGTTCAACGGCCAGGTGCCCGGTCCGACCATCCGCGCGACGGAAGGCGATCGGCTTCGCATCACCTTCGTCAACGCGGGCTCGCATCCGCACACGATGCATTTCCATGGCTGGCATCCTCCCGAGATGGACGGGTCGATGCCCGAACACCAGGTGATGCCGGGCAAGCGCTTCGAGTATGAGTTCGATGCCGAGCCGTTCGGCATGCACCTCTACCATTGCCACGCAGTTCCTCTCAAGCGACACCTCCACAAGGGTCTCTACGGTGTCTTCCTCGTCGACCCGCGCCAGCCGCGCCCCGAAGCCGACGAGCTCGTCATGGTCATGAACGGCTTCGACACGAACTTCGACGCCGACAACGAGGTCTACTCGGTCAACACGGTCGCCAACCACTACATGCACGAGCCGATCAGAGTGGAGGTCGGAAAGCTCGTGCGCATCTACCTCGTCAACCTGACCGAGTTCGACCTGGTCAATAGCCTTCACCTGCACGGGATGTTCTTCGACGTGTTCCGCACCGGGACGCGGACGACGACTTCAGAAACGACCGACATCGTGATGCTCTGCCAGGGCGAGCGCGCCGTTCTCGAGACACGCTTCCGCTATCCGGGCAAGTTCATGTTCCACGCCCACCAGAGCGAGTTTGCCGAGCTTGGCTGGATGGGGCTGTTCGAAGCCGTGGGAGTGCGTCGTGACACCTGAGGCCGCCCCCGCGAAGGTCTCGGCGGGTGTGTGGGGCGTCGCGCTCGTGCCGCTGGCGCTGCTCGCGGCGCTCATCTTCCTCATCGTCCGGACCGGACCGGCCGACAGACTGCGAGGGGACGGTGTGCCGCCGGTCGAACGGCTGGCGATCGAGCGCGCGACGCTCGGCAACGACGGAATCGTCCTGGACGTGCTCAACGACGGGCCCGATCCGGTCACGATTGCGCAGGTGACGGTTGACGATGCGTATTGGGATTTCACATCGGAAAAAGGCACCGTTTTGCGCCATCTCGCGAGGACGCGGCTCGTCATTCCCTATCCCTGGGTGGTCGGCGAAGCGCATCTCGTAAAAGTCATGACGTCGACGGGCACGACCTTCGAGCACGAGATTCCGGTGGCGGTGCCCACGCCGCAGCCGAGCGCGCAGTCGCTGCTGGCGTTCACGCTGATTGGTCTCTACGTGGGTGTGATTCCGGTGGCGCTCGGCCTGTTGTGGCTGCCGTTGGCGAGCCGGCTTGGGAAGACTGGAATCGACGTGCTGCTCGCGCTGACTGTCGGCCTCCTGGTGTTTCTGTTCATCGACGCGGCACATGAGGCGCTTGAAACAGCGGCGGAGATGCCGGCGTCGTACCAGGGCGTCGCACTCTTCGTGTCGAGCGCGGTTGCCGCGTACCTCGCCCTCGAGTGGTTCGGCTCCTGGCTGAGAGCCCGCCGAGCCACCGCGCGCAGCGCCGGTTCGCCAGGGTTCGTGCTGGCGCTCCTCATTGCGGTCGGCATCGGGCTGCACAACTTCGGCGAAGGCCTGGCCATTGGCGCGGCGTACGCGCTTGGCGAGGCCGCGCTCGGGACGCTGCTGGTAATTGGCTTCACGCTGCACAACACGACCGAAGGGCTGGCGATCGTGTCTCCCATCGCCAAAGATCGGCCGTCGCTCTGGATGCTGGCGCGGCTGGGCCTCATCGGCGGGCTGCCCACGATCGCCGGCGCCTGGGCGGGCGGCCTGGTCTATTCGCAGGTGCTCGGCGTCGTGTTCCTTGGCCTCGGCGCCGGGGCGATCGCGCAGGTGGCGCTGCAGATTGCCCGTCAGGTCGCCGGCGCGCGGCCACTATCGGAGCGGTTCGCGACGGCGCCCGTGATGGTCGGGCTCTTCGCGGGATTCGGCGTCATGTATGCCACGGGGTTGCTGGTCGGATGATGAAACGCTACTCGGTTCGCGCGGTGCTTCTCGTCGTGGTTGCGATTGGTGCGCTGGCGCTCGTGCCGCGCGTCGCTGGCGGCGTGCTGAATGGCGCGGGCGAATCTCCCGCGCCTGAAATCGCCCGCGAGATTCACCTGGTGGCGAAGGACATGACCTTCTACGTTGCCGGGGAGACTGCCCCGAATCCCACGATTCATGCGCGGCCGGGCGAGCGCGTTCGCATCGTCTTCAGCAACACCGACCTCGGCATGTCCCACGACTTCGTGATCCGGTCGTGGAGCGTCAACACCCGCGTCCTCAAGGGCAAGGGCCAGGACACGATCGAGTTCACCGTGCCCAACACGCGCGGGTCCCACCTCTACAGTTGCTCGCCGCACGCCGAGATGATGGGCGGCACGATCGTGGTTAACTGATTGGTGGGTGCGCAGATCTTCCGCCTGAAGGCGGAAGCCACGCGTTTTCCTCCATTGAGAGTCCCGTAGCTTTCGCCTTTAGGCGGAAGTTTCCATTAGAGAATCCCGTAGTTTCTATTGAGAATCCCGTAGCTTCCGCCTTTAGGCGGAAGATCGCCTGTACGATAGACGCCACGTCCCCGCATCGAATTCCCATGCCCGATCGGCTCGTCTCGGCGTTCGATTCGCCTGACACCAAATCCCGGTACGTCAGGCGCCTCTTCTCCACGATCGCCGATCGCTACGATCTCATCACCGTTCTTCTTTCTTATGGGCAGGACCGTCGCTGGAAGCGGCGACTGGTCTCGCTGGCGCCGATCCGGCCGGGCGTTCGCGTGCTCGATCTCGCGTGCGGCACCGGCGACATCACGTATGCGCTCTCGAACGCGGGCGCCGACAGCGTCGGGCTGGACATCACGACTCGCATGGTCGAGATTGCTCGCGGCAAGCGTCAGCGAGGCTCGCCAGCGGGATTCCTCGTCGGTGACATGATGGCGCTGCCATTTCGCGACGCGACGTTCGATGTCGTCACCACCGGCTACGGCATCAGGAACGTGCCGGTGATTGCCGTGGCACTGGCGGAGATCGCCCGTGTTACTTCGGCCCGGCGGCGTCTTTCTGTCGCTCGATTTCGATCGTCCGTCGAATACGCTCGTACGCGCCGTCTACCTTGCGTACCTGACGCTCGTCGGTTCCACGCTCGGGTTCGCACTCCATGGCGATCCCGACACCTACCGCTATATCCCTGAATCCATTCGGCGCTATCCGGGCGCCGAAGGCGTCTCAGCCATGGCACGCGCGAGCGGGTTTGCCGCCTGCGAGCGCTTCCGGGTCTTCGGAGGCCTCATGGCTCTCCACCGCGCGGTCAAATAGCACACCGCTTTACACATCGGCAACCCGGCAAAAACCCCTGCATTCACAGCACGTTTCTGTTACCATCAAGAGGTTCGCGAATCCTGCGCTTTCGTCAGTCGCCAGCCTCCCCGGCACCGGTGCACCCGACTGATGGACGAAAGCTTGAAGAAACGTTCCAGCAGTAAAGGTCACTAACGCAAGGTTTCTTCCTGACCGACAGACGGTCGGGGTAACCTGTCGTTTCCGGAGAGATTTCACCCACGTTGTGAAGCTGCTCGACTCGTTGCTCGACGCCATCGTCCGACTCGAGGGTGACGCGCTCGTGATGCACGTCGGCGAGAAGCCGTACGTTGTCACGGCGTCATCGTCGATGAACGCGTATCGAGGACCGCTCGCCTGGGGTCAGGTCGAGTTGTCATCGCGCGTGCTGACGTTCGATGCGGTGTCGAGCATGCTCGGCCAGATCCTGCCGGCCGAGCAGCAGGTGGCGCTGACCGAGTTCGGCGCGATCGAGCATCAGATCCCATCGCCAGCAGGGATCGCAGACCGTTTTACCGTCATCGCCGCGCGAGGCGGAGAGGATGTGTGGGTCGAACTCCGCCGTCGGCCGATCGAGATCCCGCAGGCGCAGGCCCCGGAAGCCGTGCCTCAGGTTTCCGCGCCGGCCACCGCCGAACCGGTCGCCGTGGCGCCGCCGAGCGAGGCCGCCGCGGTACCTGCCGCGCCGAGCGTCGAGGCGGTTGCCGAGCCGGTTGCCGAGCCGGTCGCCGAATCCATCGCGCATCCCGTCGCCGAGATGGAGCTCGAGGCACCAGAGCTCGAATTGGTGACCGACGCACAGGATCTGGTCAACGAACATCCGGCGGCAGACGTGCAGCTCGACACGCACGAATCGATCGTCGTCGCCATCCCTGGGCAGGCCGCCGAGGAGTTCGCGCTCAACGCCGTCCCCGACAACGCGATCCAGATCATCGACGACGAGCCGCAGGGTGTACCCACCGAGGAAGAGGTCGACGCGATGCTCGGTGCGACGGCCGCCGCGCTTCTCACGTCAGGGCTCTCGGGCGAAGTCGTCGCGGATGACGACGAGCCAGCGCCTCTGATGACGGAGTCGCACGACGGAGAGGCACACGAGGAGACTGAGATCGACCTGACCGAAGCGGCCCAGGCCATCGCCGTCCCGGTCAGCGCCGTGTCTGCCAGCGTCGAGCTTCCAGCCGCCGAGCCTGGGTGGGAGCTCTCGCCACCGCCCGTCGAGGGAGTGGCCGAGGCGCCGTCAGAGAGCATCGAGGTCGTCGCAGAAACGCCGATCGGGACGCCGTTGTTCTCGGAAGAGGCAGTGCTTGCCGCGGCGCCGCCACCGTCTGCGCCCGTCGAACCTGTCCCGGCATTCGAGGGGCCGGTCGAACCCGTTGCGGCATTCGAAGCGCCGGTTGTCGAGCAGGCGCCGGTCGCCGAGGTCGTGCCGGTTCCCGAATTCATGCCGATGCCCGAGCTCGCATCAGCAGTGGAATTGATGCCGGCGGTCGAGCCGCCGCCGGCCGTCGAGTACTCGTCCGACGTCGTCGAAGTCCCGCCGGCTCCCGAGCACGCGCCGATCGTCGAAGTCGCCCCGGTGGTTGAGCACGCACCGGTGATCGAGCCGCCGCCGGCCGTCGAGTACGCGTCCAACGTCGTCGAAGTCGCGCCCGTTCCCGAGCACGTCTCGACCGTCGAGATTGTCCCGGTGGTTGCGCATGCGCCGGTGATCGAGCCACCGCCGGCCGTCGAGTACGCATCGAACGTTGTCGAAGTCCCGCCGGCTCCCGAGTATGCCTCGACCGTCGAGATTACGCCGGTGGGTGAGCACGCACCGGTGATCGAGCCACCGCCCGCCGTCGACTATCCACTCGTCGCGGAGATCGCGCCGGTCCTCAACACGCCGTCATTTGAAATGCCTTTTGTCGAGCAGCCGGTCGACTACCCGTCCATCGTCGAGCCGATCGCCGCCGCGTTCGTCGTCCCGGAGTCCGCCGTCAAGGAGATTCAACCGGTCGTCCCGGTCGCGTTCGTTCCGGAATCCGCGGTTCAGACATCACCAGAAGCCGCGTCGGAACCCGCAATCGAGGAAATGTCGGCGCATCAGGACATGAAGGACCGCCCCATGCACGCTGGCGGCCCGCCGGCGGTGTCAGAGCCGACACCGCAGGCGTGGACGCCATCAGCCCCGGAGATGCCAATGGAAGTCACGCCAGAATTGCGACGACTGGAAGAACCGGTTGCCGAGGCGGGCCACTGGGCGGCCGCCTCTCCTGCCGCGCCCTCGCAGGAAACGCCCGAGCCGATGCATCAGGCGGAAGCCGGCGTCCAGCCGGGGGAAGACGCACGACAGGGGGTTGTCGTGCCTCTCGCACGCTCACCGATCAAACCGGAGCCTGTCTCAGTGCCATTCACACCATCGGCAGACGCCGCCCTCATGCGCACGCTTCGGGTAGCCGCCGCGCGCGGGGCATCGACCGTCTATGTGGTCGCGCAGTCGAAGCCGATGATTCGCATCGACGGAGAGATCGGGCCGCTCGAAAGCGAACCGACGCTCACCGCGGCCGACGTCGATCGTCTGGTCATGGAGCTGGCGCCGCCGCGCCGGCGAGACGCGCTGCAGAACGGTCCGGTCGAGTGGCTCTGTGAGGTGCCCGAGATCGGACGCGTGCGGTGCATGACCTTCAGAGATCACCGCGGACCGGGGGTGCTCTTCCGGATGTTCCCGCCCCGGGCGATTTCGGCGGATCAGCTTGGCCTGACGCCCGAGGTGCAGGCGCTTTGCCAGCAGTCGGACGGGCTGGTGCTGGTCACCGGGGCGCGGGCCAGCGGCAAGTCGACGCTGCTCAACGCGTTCGTCGATCTGATCAATCGCACGCGCAGCGACCATGTCGTAACGATCGAATCGCAGATCGGATTCGTGCACGAGAGCCGGCGGTCGTTCATCAGCCAACGCGAGTCGCGCGGCGATGCCGACCTGGCCGCGACGTTCGCGCGCGCCGCGCTGCGCGAAGATCCCGACGTCATGATGATCGAGGATCTCAAGTCAGCCGAGTTGGTGTCGGCGGCGCTCGAGGCGGCCGAGTCCGGACGGCTGGTGCTGGCATCGGTGCCCGCGTCCTCGACGATTGGCGCGCTCGAACGGCTGATCGAGGTGTTTCCCGCCGATCGTCGCGCGCGCGCGCGCTCATCGCTCGCGACGGCGCTCCGCGGGGTCATCGCCCAGGTGCTGTTGCGGCGCGTGACCGGCGGCCGTATCGCCGCGCGCGAGATCCTGCTGAACACGCCGGCGGTCTCGCAGCTGGTGCTCGAGGGGAAGATGTTCCAGCTGCCGGTCGCGCTCGACAGCGGCCGCCGTCACGGGATGGTGCCGCTCACCGACGCGCTCGCCGCCCACGTGCGCGACGGGACGGTGCAGGTGGCCGAGGCCTATCGCAAGGCGCTCGACCGCGCGGCGCTCGTGGCGCTCCTCAAGCGGGAGGGCGTCGACACGTCGTTTGCCGAGCGTCTGGCGTGAGTTTGACGTAACATCAGGCCGGATGGACATTCCCGAAATACGGCGGCGCGTGCGCGCGGCGATCGACCAGGCGCGCCGCGACGCCGCCGGCCGCCGCGAGCGATCGGACGCCGCGGCGCGCGCCTACGATCAATTTCTCGCGACCTGCGCGGTGCCGGCGTTCAACACCCTGGCCGCGGCGCTCGTTGCCGAGGGTCATCGCTTCAAGGTCTTCACGCCGGCTGGCTCGGTGCGCCTCGCCTCCGAACGATCGCCAGACGACTACCTCGAGCTGACGCTCGACGCATCCGAAGATCCGCCCGTCGTCCTCGGTCGCACCAGCCTGAGCCGCGGCCGCCGCGCCGTCACCAGGGAGCGCCCCGTCCGCGACGGCGCCGCCCCGGACGCCCTCACCGACGACGACGTCGTCACCTTCGCCGTCTCCGAAATCACGTCGCTGATCGAACGGTAGAGTTCGGGGACACTCAACCGGGACAGTCCCCGGGGACAGTCAATGTTGAGTGTCCCCGGCGGCGCAGTATGTGCGTCGGTCAGCCGGAAATCAGGACGCAGAATCTGATCGTCACCCTCGTTGACTGCTCGATCAGACGGCGGCAGTGGCGCGGAGGCGCGCGATTTCGGCGTCGGTCAGAGCCAGATCGGTACGCAGAATCTGATCGGTGTGCTGCCCGAGGGTCGGTGGAGCCGTGCGAACGGCGCCGGGCGTATCGGACAGTTTGATGGGGATGCCGAGCGTGCGGACGGAGCCGAGCGTCGCGTGGTCGACGGCCTGGATCATCTCGCGCGCCGCGAGTTGGGGGTCATTGAGGACTTCCGCGATGTCCCTCACGGCCCCGCTCGGAACGCCCTCAACGTTGAGGGCGGCGATCCATGCGGCCCGGCTCTGCGAGCGCAACCGGTCGACGAGGATCGGCCTGAGCTCGTCGTAGTGCTCGACGCGCGCGCGGTTGGTCGCGAACCGCGGGTCACTCGCCAGGTCCAGGAGCTCTGACACTTTGCAGAACCGCCGCCAGAGGTCGTCGTTCCCGACGGCGAGCACGAAGTCGCCGTCGGCGGCCTCGAACGTCTCGTACGGCACGATCGTCGGGTGACGGTTGCCCATGCGCACTGGCGCGCGGCCGGTGACGAAATAACTGGCGGCCTGATAGGTCAGGAGCGCCGCGGTCGAATCGAGCATGCCGATGTCGACCAGCTGTCCGCGACCGCTGCGCGCGCGCGCGAGAAGCGCTATGGCGATTCCCTGCGCCGCGAACATGCCGCTGACGATGTCGGCGATGGCGACGCCGAGTCGCAGCGGGGGCCTGTCTGCTTCGCCGGTGACGCTCATCAGCCCGGCCTCCGCCTGAATCACCGCGTCGTAGCCTGGCTGATCGCGACGCGGCCCGGTCTGTCCGAAGCCCGAAATCGAGCAGTAGACGATCCGGGGCCACCGGGCGGCCATCGTCTCGTACCCAAGTCCGAGACGGTCCATCGTGCCGGGACGGAAGTTCTCCACCACTACGTCCGCCCGATCGAGCAACTGTTCGAGAATCCGCTTCGCCTCCGGCTGCTTCAGATCGAGCGTCAAGCTCTCCTTGTTGCGGTTGATGCTCAGAAAGTACGCACTTTCTTCACCCACGAACGGCGGACCCCATCCCCGCGTGTCGTCTCCCCGGCCGGGTTGCTCGATCTTGATGACCCGCGCACCCATGTCGGCGAGCAGCATCGTGCAATACGGACCGGAGAGAACGCGTGTGAGATCGACAACGAGCAAACCGTCGAGCGGCGGAGTGGAATCCATCGAGTTCGTCATGCGCATCGAAGCGGGGACACTCAACCGGGACAGTCCCGGTTGAGTGTCCCGGTTGAGTGTCCCGGTTGAGTGTCCCGGTTGAGTGTCCCGGTTGAGTGTCCCGGTTGAGTGTCCCGGTTGAGTGTCCCGGTTGAGTGTCCCGGTTGAGTGTCCCGGTTGAGTGTCCCGGTTGAGTGTCCCGGTTGAGTGTCCCGGTTGAGTGTCCCGGTTGAGTGTCCCGGTTGAGTGTCCCCGAAGTTACCGCGCGGGCATGGCGGCGAACGTTTTTTCGATATTGTCGAGGACGGCCAGCGTCGAGCGGACTCCGGCCTCGAGGTAGCGTTCACCCGCCTCGGGTGTCGACTTGCGCGCGTCGCCCCAGGTCCCGGTCTTCGTGGCCCAGTAAACAGAGCCGGGAGACGTGAAGAAGAACGCCGTGTGCACGGGTCCGGTATTGACGGTGTAGTCGGGGAACGGAGGGAACTCGGCGTTGACCCTGTCCATGTCCACGAGGCTGGGGTTGATGGCCAGCACGGCGGACGTCTCGGCGAGGTTCGCGTGCAGTCCGTTCTTCAGGCCGGACCACTCGGCAATCTCGTCGGCGGTAAGGCCATCCCAGTAATTCACTGGAAACGCCTTGACGTCCTTCGGCAGCTTGTCCGCGGCGTTCGCACATCCGTAGGCGATCGCATACGTGTTGTCGTAGTGGCCGTTCAGGAAGATGATCCGCTTGAATCCTGACGCGGCGAACGACGCGCACAGGTCCTCGATGAGCGCCATGAACGTCGAGATGCGCACGTGGACGAGCCCGGTGAACCCCACGTGCGGATAGGACAGGGCATAGTTGATCGGCGGAGCTACGGCCGCGCCGATCTTGGGGGCGACTCGCCGCGCCACCTCCTGCGGAATGAGGACGTCGGTCAGCAGCGGTCCGTGCGGGCCGTGCTGTTCGGTCGCACCGGTTGGGATGATCACGGTGTGGCGCGTCCGCAGGAACTCTTCAACCTCCAGATTGGTCATCTCGCCGAGGAAGACAGTGGGTGGTTTCATGGGTAGGCTCCAGCTGGCCATAGCTTAGCCCGTTCGCCCCGCCCATGGGCTACCATGTCGGCGTCATTTCTGAAGCCGAGAGCCGTCGCTATTGCAAGGACACACATCATGAGTGAACAGAATGGGATCGCTACTCAGGACAGGACGTTGGCGCCGCTCGATCGCCGTGGGTTTTTCAGGACGGCCGGCGCCGGCCTTGGCGCCGCCAGCCTGGTCCTCGGGCGAGAGGGTGAAGCGGCGCAGCGCCAGTGGTCCGAGAGAGACAAGCTGGCCCGCATCGCCTCGTGCTCGTATCCGATTCGATACATCTTCAAGACCCGGCCTGGCGGCGGACGCGCAGGCGGCCCCGGTCAGCCGGCCGCGGCCGCGTCAGGGAGTCCGGTGACGGCGACTCCAGCCCCCAATCCGCCTGCCGCCGGCGGACGTGGAAACGCTCCCGGCCAGGGCAATGGTGGTATGACCAGCGCCCAGATGAAGGAGAAGTACGGCGAAATCACGATGCTCGATTTCCCGCAGTTCACGAAGGACACGTTCCCCGGCGTGACCAACATGGACCTCTTCTCGGGGTTGTTCGGCGACGTGACCGACGACAGCATGTTCGTCGGCCGCCAGTTCGATCCGTCGAGCACGTCTGGGAAGAAGTGGCTCGACCAGCTCGCGAAGAAAATGGCCCTCACCGGCGTCAAGTGTCAGCACATCTCGAACAACGCGCCCACCAACCTTGCCGGTCCCGACGAGGCTCAGCGGAAGGAAGGCGTCGAGATTGCCAGGAAATGGCTCGAGGGCTGTGCGGTTCTCGGGGTGAAGTCGATGCGGATGAACTCCACGTCGGCGCTCGGCCCGAGCATCAGGCCGCCGGCGATTCCGCGCGATCCCGATGATGGATATCCGCGAAACCTGGACATCGGTGCGCTCTTGGCAGCCGCCATCGAATCCTACAAGGCGATGGCCGACTACGGCGGAAAGCTCGGCATCAGAGTCACCCTCGAGAACCACTGGGGGCTGGCCGCGGATCCGATGAACATCCGCACCATCATCGACGAGGTCAACCATCCCTATTGCGAAGCCTCGCCGGACTTCTGCAACTGGGAACACGACTACATGCTGATCCACGGCCTCAAGGCGCTGGCCCCGTACGCGCACACCAACGTCCACGCCAAATACTGGGATCGATGGGGCGACAAGAACGACGTGCAGCGGTCCACGCGAATCATGTTGGCGGCAGGCTTCAGGGGCACGTTTGCTCTCGAGTACGAAGCGGGGCCTCTCAATGGCATCGAGGGGGCGAAGTATCTCTACAAGGAAGTCCTCGCCGCCCTCTCGAGCCCGGCGCCGGTGATCTGACGGGGTCAAACCGGGGTCTGACCCTGGTCTGACCCCGGTCTGACCCCAGCCTAGCGGGCGTACATCTGTCGAACCGCGACGAGATCGCTGAGGAGCGCATACGCGGTGTGCGTGAGGCCTCCGTCGAGCTGACTGATGACGACGCGGCCGAGCGTGTCGGTGTCGAGAATCAGCGCGTTGGCCATGCCACGCAGCCCGGCAAGGAGATCGGCCTGCTGCAGTTCCTCCGGCCGCACAACCGGCTGGCTCCCGCGACGCGCCGATGCCACGAGCCGCACCCGGCAGCCTCGGGTCAGTGCATCGCGCGCCCACGAAGCGGTGTCGGGACCGATGCCTCTGCGGTCGACGTCGTGCGGGGTGATTCCTGCGTCGAGAAACACGTTGGCCAGCGCCGCGGCCTTCGCCGCCGC
This sequence comes from uncultured Acidobacteriota bacterium, assembly GCA_963839705.1. Taxonomy (GTDB): domain Bacteria; phylum Acidobacteriota; class Vicinamibacteria; order Vicinamibacterales; family 2-12-FULL-66-21; genus DATBJJ01. Next base: position 39,539 of record CAWIWL010000012.1, on the reverse strand, counting down.
GTCCCAGCCGTCGACGTCGAGCGACGGATCGGCCTCGGCGATGCCCTCCGCCTGCATATGCGCGAGCGCGGGCGCATATTGATCACCGTCCTCGAGCGCGGTCAGGATGTGATTGGTCGTGCTGTTGACGATGCCGCGAAACCCCTCGATGACGACCGTCGGCATCGTCTCGCGAACCAGATTGAACACCGGGATACCGTCCATCACGGCGCCCTCGAAGAGGAACCGCGTGCCGCTCCGGCCCGCTATCGACGACAGCTCTCGATAGGCGAACGCCACAGGACCCTTGTTGGCGGTCACCACATGGCAGCCGGCTTCGAGCGCCATCCGGACATGATCGCGCGCGGGCTGTGCCGCGGCAATGTCCAGCGTCGTCGTCTCGACCAGCACGCGCAGCGGTGCGCGGCTCTGCGAAAGGGCGGCGATGACGTCGCGACTGCCTGCGATGCTCGCGGCCGCGCCGGACGCTGTCAGGTCCCGCAGTGTCCCGCCCGTCTCGATGTGCCGCGCGGCGGCCAGCGCGTCGACTCCCTCGGAGCTGTAGACGGCGCCATGCACCCGGGTCGCGATGCCGGTCACGCGGCAGGTGAGGTCGAGATCGCGCGCCAGTCCATCGCTTCGTTCGTCGAGCAGTCGCGCGAAGCGCCGGCCGACGTGACCGAACCCGACGAGGGCGAGATCAACGAGCATCGGCGGCGGCTGCGTCTCTGATACCAGTGATGATGCCTGGCTTCATGCCGGGCAAGTGTACTGCGGAAGCCGTCGTGCGAACCGATGCCAGCGCCACGTCTTGCGCTATCCTGTCAGCGCTTTGATGTCGGACGATTTGCTTCCGGCGCTCGCGTCGATTCCTGCCGGACCCTTCGTGATGGGTTCAGACGACGGGCCAGCCGAGGAGCGACCGGCGCATACGGTGTATCTCGACGAGTTCGCGATCGGCGTGTATCTCGTCACCCATGCCGAGTACGCGCGCTTCGTGCACGAGACTGGATACCGAGCGCCTGCGGTCGACGATCTCCCCCTGGTCGTGCGCGCAGGCGGAGACGAACGCGCACGCGAGTTCCGCGCCTTCGGCGAGGCCTACGCGTGGAAGGGCGCACACCCGCCCGGCGATCGTCTCGACCATCCGGTGACGCTCGTGCGTTGGGAGGATGCTGCGGCTTACTGCCGGTGGCTGACGACAGTCCTCGGACGTGTGGCTCGGCTGCCGAGCGAAGCAGAGTGGGAAAAGGCCGCGCGCGGCGCGCTCAATCACAAGCGGTACCCGTGGGGCGACGGCCTGGATCCGGAGCGCGCCAACTTCCTCAGCGATCCGGCGCGAAAGGCCGAAGCCGGCACGACCGCATCAGGACGTTATCCACCAAACGGCTACGGTCTCTTCGATTCTGCCGGCAACGTGTGGGAATGGGTTCACGACTGGTACGAGCCCATTTTTTACAATGCCTCTCCACAGAGGAACCCTTCCGGACCTCCGACTGGACACTCGCGGATCGTCCGCGGCGGCGGATGGCTCACTGCTGAGCCTGCGATGCTGACCTGCAGCCATCGACATGAAGTGCCGCCCGACACATACTCGTATGGGATCGGCTTTCGGGTTGCTGCACAGCCTTGTCCGGCAGATCCAAGGACCAGGGATCAGGGACCAGTTGTGGCCTCACCGTAGCTTCCGCCTTCAGGCGGAAGGAACACGAGCGGGCGAGCAATCTTCCGCCTGAAGGCGGAAGCCACAACAGCCTGTGGGCGGAAGCCGCAAGCGCCTCGATGAGGGTGCACCCGCAATGTGCATGCAGGGAGATTCTCCAATGAAGCTTCTGACTATCGTCGCGCCGGTCGTCTTAATGGCCGCGGCCGCCTCCGCCCAGACACCCATGCCCTCGCCCAGCAGCGAGGGGCCCGTCGTCGTCACGCTGGGTGAGGGCGTCGTCAAGCGCGCACCGGATCGCGCGTGGGTCACGATAGCCGCCGAGTCACGCGCGAAGACTCCCGGTGAGGTTCAGAAGCTGAACGCCGACGCCATGTCTGCAGTCATGCAGAAGCTCAAGGGCGTCGGTCTTCCGGCCGAGGCGATTCGAACCGCCGCGTACGAATTGCGGCCCGAGTTCGACTACGCCAACAACCGTCAGACGCTGCGCGGATACCTCGCGCGAAACGCCGTCGAAGTGCGCGTCGACGACCTGCCGAAGCTCGGCGAAGTGCTCGACGTTGCCGTAGGAGCCGGCGCCACATCGGTCAGCGGTATCCGATTCGATCTGAAGGATCGTTCGAGCGCCGAGCAGATGGCGTTGCAGCGCGCGGTGGGGGATGCCAGATCTCAGGCCGACACGGCCGCGCAGGCGGCCGGGATGAAGGTCGAACGCGTGGTCCGCATCGAGGTCCACCGCGACGCCCCGATGCCTCCGCCGCGCCCGATGATGGCGATGCGAGCCGAGATGGCCGTGAGTTCCGAGCCGCCAATGGCTCCCGGCGAGTTGGAGATCAAGGCGACGGTCACGATCACGGCTGCTATTAAATAGGCTCAGGGCTCAAGGCTCAGAGCTTGTGAAGAAATGTAGTGTCCGGCTTCAGCCGGACCAACACAAGTCCGCCTAAAGGCGGACACTACGTACGATTTCTTCACAGGCTCTCAGGGCCCAGGCAGGAACCTTGAGACTCCTAGAGCCGGTCGATTGGGATCTGAAGATCTTCCCTGAGCCCTGCGCCCTGAGCCCTGAGTCCTACTCTTTCACCACCACTCCTTCGACCGGCTCGTCATCGAAGAGCCCGACGAGCTCGGGTGCGCCGAGCGAGCGTGCCGTGTGGTCGATGACCTCGAGCTCAGGGAGCTCCTCCGGCGCGGAGATGCCCTTTTCCTTCAGCCGGCGGGCTGTGACCAGGACGCGGCTCTCGAGCGACCCGACGGCGCGGTTGTACGCCTCCACCGAACGCGTCAGTCCGCGCGCGACCTCCTCGAAGTGCTCGGCCATCACCCGGATGCGATCGTAGAGCTGACGTCCGAGGTCGCTGATTTCGTGCGCGTTCCGCGCGACCTTCTCCTGTTGCCAGCCGAACGCGACAGCACGCAGGAGCGCCATCAGCGTCAGCGGGCTCGCGAGCATGACGCCGCGCCCAAGGCTGAACTCGAGGAGCGCGGGATCCCGCTGCAGCGCGACGCTCAGCAGCGTCTCGCCGGGCACGAACATGATCACGAGGTCCGGCGCCGGCTGAAAGTGCTGCCAGTAGGTCTTGTTTCCCAGGCGAATGACGTGGTCGCGCACCTGCCGCGCATGATCGCGCAGCTTCGCATTCCGCACGCTCTCGTCGTCGGTCTCCATCGCGTCGAGGTACGCCGACGAGGGCACCTTCGCGTCGACGACGACGTTGCGTCCTCCGGGCAGGCGGACGATCATGTCTGGCGTCAGCCGCGAGCCGTCGGCGTCGTCCACTGACTCCTTCAGATCGAAGTCGCGGTACTCCAGCATCCCGGCTGCTTCGACGACGCGGCGGAGCTGGAGCTCTCCCCACTGCCCCCGCACGTTCGGCGAGCGCAGCGCCTGTACCAGCCGGCCGGTCTCCGTCTGCAGCGACTGTTGCGCCTGATGCAGCGTGCGAAGCTGTTCGGTCAGCGCCGACGCGCTGCCGACGCGGTTCTTCTCGACCTCCTGCAGCTTGACGTCGACCTTGCCGAGCGACTCCTTCAGCGGCTGGACCAGATCCTCGATGGCTTTGTGCCGGCCGTCGAGGTCCATCCGGGCCGTCTGCTGAAACTCGGTGAGAGAGGCCTTCGCCAGATCCAGGAACGACTGGTTGTTCCGCCGGAGCGCGTCGGACGACAGCGCCGAGAATGCCTCGCGCAGTTTCTCTTCCGCGTCCTTCAGGAGAGCGAGCTTCTCGGACGATGCCCTGCGTTCGGCCGCCAGCTCGGCGCGCGTCGAGGCGAGCTCGGCGGCAAGCTGCGATCGGACGATGGCGACCTCGCGATCCGCCTGCGCTCGCATGACGAACCACACGCTGACGGCGAGCAGCAGGCCGAAGGCGATCAGGCTAGTGACGACGAGGACCACGAGACGAAGTTTAGGCGAAGGGCCAGCGAAATGCGAGGGGAAGAAAGTGCCCAGGCGATCATATGATCGGGATCGTGGCCGCGACTTTTCCTGTTGAGCTCACTCGCGACGAGGTTCTTCGCTACAGTCGTCACCTCACGCTTCCCGAGGTAGGCGTCAAGGGACAGCAGCGCCTCAAGGCTGCGCGCGTGCTGTGCATCGGGGCAGGCGGCCTGGGATCGCCGGCGGCGATGTATCTCGCCGCGGCTGGGGTCGGCACGATCGGACTGGTGGACGAGGACACCGTCGACGTCAGCAATCTCCAGCGCCAGATCATCCACGGCACGACCGACGTCGGGCGATCGAAACTGGACTCGGCGTCGGATCGCCTGCGCGAGATCAATCCCCACACGCGGATCGAAGCGCATGGCGTCAGGTTCGGCGAGCAGAACGCGCTCGATCTCGTGTCGGCCTACGACGTCGTCGTCGACGGCACCGACAACTTTCCAACGCGATATCTCGTCAACGATGCCTGCGTGCTCGCGGGCCGGCCGAATGCTTACGGCAGCATTTCGCGTTTCGAGGGGCAAGCGTCGGTGTTCGCGGCGCCGCATGGTCCGTGCTATCGATGTCTGCATCCCGAGCCGCCGCCGCCCGGCCTCATCCCGAGCTGCGCCGAAGGCGGTGTGCTCGGCGTGCTGCCAGGGATCATCGGAACCATCCAGGCGACCGAGGCGGTCAAGCTCGTTCTCGGGATCGGCGAGCCGCTCGTAGGCCGCTTTCTCCTGTACGACGCGCTTCGGATGCAGTTCCGCGTCATCAGGCTGCCGAAAGATCCGGATTGTCCGGTCTGTGGCACACACCCAACCATCCGCGAGCCTCGCGCCTACGACGGCATCGATCGCTGCGCGCCGGCAGCGGTGCGGACCACCTCAGAGAGGACATCAATGGCATCGACGACGCCTCCCGCGGCCGACATCACCGTAACCGAGCTGAAGGCACGGATGGACAGCGGCGACGCGCCGATGATCGTCGACGTGCGGGAGCCCGCTGAGTTCGAGATCTGCCGGATTCCCGGCGCCGTCCTCATCCCGCTCGGACAGCTGCCGTCGCGGCTTAGCGAGCTCGATCCGGCGCAGGAGATTGTGCTGCAGTGCAAGCTCGGGGGCCGCAGTGCCAACGCGGCCGCCTACCTCAGGCGCGCCGGCTTTACCCGCGCGCGCAACTTGACCGGCGGAATCCTCGCCTGGATTGACCAGGTTGACCCCTCCCAGCCGAAATACTAAACTAGGACTGTTCTGGTCGGCTTTAGGGGCCAGGCAGGAGCCGCTCTGGTAGTGTCCGCCGTTGGGCGGACCGGTCTCTGTCCGGCTGAAGCCGGACGTTAAAGGATTCTTGGGGCTCCAGGTGACCCTGGGGGCCTGAAACATGTTTCAGATCAGCGAAAACGCAGGCAAGCTCATCCGCAAGATGACGCAGAAAAATGGCTTCCCTGGCGGGGGCTTGCGCATCGGCATCAAGGCCGGCGGGTGCTCGGGCCTCAGCTACGTTTTTGCCTGGGAGCCGGCGCCGAGAGACAGCGATCACGTCTTCGACGGCCCCGACGGCGCCCGGGTTTTCGTGGACCAGAAGAGTTACAAGTACGTCGACGGAACTACGCTCGACTACGACACGAGCCTGGTCAGCAAGGGTTTCACGTTCGACAACCCGAACGCCAAAGGCACGTGCGGGTGCGGTACGTCATTTAGTGTTTGACGCTCAGGCCCTTCGGGCCTTCGCTAAAGTAGCCGCGCCTGCGTACAACTTGCGGCAAACGGATCGAACACCTGGGTAGCTCGGCCATCTAGGTAGACAGCAGGTCGCATCATGTCCACATCAACAGAGACCATCGAAGAACTTGCAACGCGCGAGTACAAATACGGCTTCGTCACCGAGGTCGACGCCGACACCATCCCCAAGGGCCTCAGCGAGGACGTCGTCCGGCTCATCTCCCAGAAGAAGCAGGAGCCTGAGTGGCTGCTCGAATGGCGTCTGAAGGCGTACCGGCTCTGGCTGACGATGAAGGAGCCGAGCTGGCAGAACGTCAAGTACGACCCGATCAACTACCAGGACATCGTCTACTACTCGGCGCCCAAGCCGAAGAAGGTGCTCAACAGCCTCGATGAGGTCGATCCCGAGGTCAAGCGCACGTTCGACAAGCTTGGCATCCCGATCGAGGAGCAGAAACTGCTGTCCGGCGTCGCCGTCGACGCCGTGTTCGACAGCGTCTCGGTGGCGACGACGTTCCGCGAGAAGCTGAAGTCCTACGGCGTCATCTTCATGTCGTTCTCCGAGGCGGTCCGCGAGCATCCGGATCTGGTGAAGAAGTATCTCGGCTCGGTCGTGCCGTACACCGACAACTTCTTTGCCACGCTCAACTCGGCGGTCTTCAGCGACGGTTCGTTCGTCTACATTCCGAAGGGCGTGCGCTGCCCGATGGAGCTCTCGACCTACTTCCGGATCAACGCCAAGGACACCGGTCAATTCGAGCGGACGCTGATCATCGCCGAGGAGGGGGCCTACGTCAGCTACCTCGAAGGCTGCACGGCGCCCATGCGCGACGAGAACCAGCTCCACGCCGCCGTCGTCGAGCTCGTCGCGCTCGACGACGCGACGATCAAGTATTCGACGATTCAGAACTGGTACCCCGGCGACAAGGACGGCAAGGGCGGCATCTACAACTTCGTGACCAAGCGCGGGCTGTGCGCCGGCCGCGCGTCGAAGATCACCTGGACGCAGGTCGAGACCGGATCGGCGATCACGTGGAAGTATCCCGGCTGCATCCTGCAGGGCGACAACTCGATCGGCGAGTTCTACTCGGTCGCGACGACGAACAACTGGCAGCAGGCCGACACCGGGACGAAGATGATCCACATGGGGAAGAACACCCGCAGCACGATCGTCTCGAAGGGCATTTCGGCCGGCCACGGGCAGAACACGTATCGAGGCCTGGTGCGGGTCGGCAAGAACGCGAAGAACGCGCGCAACTACTCTCAGTGCGACTCGCTGCTCATCGGCGACAAGTGCGGCGCGCACACGTTCCCGTATCTCGAGATCAGGAACACCTCCGCCCGCGTAGAGCACGAAGCGTCGACGTCGAAGATCGGCGAAGACCAGATCTTCTACTGCCGCCAGCGCGGCATCGCGACGGAAGACGCCGTCAACATGATCGTGAGCGGCTTCTGCAAGGAAGTCTTCCGCGAGCTGCCGATGGAGTTCGCGGTTGAGGCGCAGAAGCTTCTGAGTGTGAGTCTTGAAGGGTCAGTCGGATAAGCAGTTAGTGTCACGGGCCGACGGCTCTCACACGAAGGCCACGATGACACGAAGACCACGATGAATCCTGTTTGAGGATTCTGCGCTCCTCGGAACGTTCGAGGCGCTGGCGGGCTCGGGCACGACGGAACGCCGGTCAAAGTGGCAAAGGGTTCTAAACAGCGGCGCGAGCGAAGGCGAGCGCTGGCAGGTCGCGGGGGTGGGGCCCCGCGACAAACTAAAAAATGCTAGACATCAAGAATCTTCAAGTCAAAGCCGAGGACATGCAGATCCTCAAGGGTATCGACCTTCATGTGAAGGCCGGCGAGGTCCACGCCATCATGGGGCCGAACGGGTCCGGCAAGAGCACGCTCGCGCGGGTGCTCGCGGGTCACCCGGAGTACGTGGTCACCGGCGGGGAGGTGCTCTACAACGGGCACGACCTCCTCGACATGGATCCCGACGAGCGGGCCCGCGAAGGCGTGTTCATGGCGTTCCAGTATCCGGTCGAGATTGCCGGCGTGACCAACGCCTACTTCCTCAAGGCCGCGCTCAACGCCAAGCGCAAGCATCACGGCCAGATCGAGCTCGACGCGATGGAGTTCCTGCAGTTGAGCAAGGCGAAGGCGAAGCTGCTCAACATCGACCAGGGCATGCTCAACCGTGCGGTCAACGAAGGGTTCTCGGGCGGCGAGAAGAAACGCAACGAGATCTTCCAGATGGCGCTGCTCGAGCCGACGCTCGCCATTCTCGACGAGACCGACTCGGGGCTCGATATCGACGCGCTCAAGGTCGTCTCGGACGGCGTCAACGCGCTGCGCAGCCCCGACCGCGCGATCGTCGTCGTCACGCATTACCAGCGGCTCCTCAATTACATCGTGCCCGACTACGTGCACGTGCTGAGCGGCGGCCGGATCGTCAAGTCTGGCGGCAAGGAGCTCGCGCTCGAGCTCGAACAGAAGGGCTACGGCTGGCTCGAGGCCGGCGAGCCCGTGCAGGCGTAGGCGGGACCCACACATGGCACAGGTAGCAGAAAAGCTCCAACCCTGGCTGGCGGCGCTCGACGAGCGTCCGCGCGGCGGCTCGCGCTGGCTCCAGGACTTGCGCGATCACGCGGCCTCGCGCTTTGTCGAGCTGGGATTCCCGTCGACGCGCGACGAGGAGTGGCGCTTCACCAACATTTCTCCGATCGCGTCGACAGAGTTCAGGCAGGCACCGCCGTCGAAGCTGAAGGCCGAGGTCCTCGACGGCTTCCTCTACGCGGACGCCGCGTTCCGGCTGGTCATCGTCAACGGGCGGTTCTCGCCGGAACTGTCGAGGACCTCGGGGCTCCCGGCGGGACTGAAGTTCGGCTCGCTCGCGACGGCTGCCACCGAGCAGGCGGACGTAGTCGGCCGCTACCTCGGTCAGCTCGCCGATCCGAACGCCCGTGCCTTTGCCGCGCTCAACACGGCGTTCACCCACGACGGTGCGTTCGTGTCCATCCCCGATGGCCTGGTGTTCGAGCAGCCGCTGCAGCTTCTGTTCGTCTCGACCGGTGATGGCGCGGGGGCCCAGGCCGCAACGATGTCGCACCCGCGGACGCTCATCGTGTGCGGTGACCACAGCCAGGCGCAGATCGTCGAGACCTACGTCAGCGCGAAGGGGCAGAAGCATTTCACGAACGCCGTGACCGAGGTCGTCGCCGGCGAGCACGCCGTGCTCGATCACTACAAGGTCGAGGAAGAGAGCATCGACGCGTTCCACATCGCGAGCATGCACATTCATGCCTCCCGGAGCAGTACCGTCTCGACCCATGCCTTCACGCTCGGCGGGCGCATTGTCAGGAACGACATCGTCGCGGTGCTCGACGGCGAGGGCGCGGAGTGCACCCTGAACGGCCTCTACCTGGCCGACGGCGAACGCCTGGTCGACACGCATACGACAATCGACCACGCCAAGGCGCATTGCCCGAGCCACGAAATCTACAAGGGCATTCTCGGCGGCCGCGCGCGCGCGGTGTTCAACGGCAAGATCATCGTCCGGATCGACGCGCAGAAGACCGACGCCAAGCAGACCAACCGGGCGTTGCTTCTCTCCGACAGCGCGACGATCAACACCAAGCCGCAGCTCGAGATCTTCGCCGACGACGTGAAGTGCACGCACGGCGCGGCCATCGGCCAGCTCGATGACGATGCCATCTTCTACCTGCGCGCCCGCGGGCTGACCTACCTCGAGGCGCGCGACATGCTGATTCATGCGTTTGCTGGCGAGATCCTCGAACGCGTGAAGATTGAGCCGCTGCGGCGGGCGCTCGAAGATGAGCTCTACGCGCAGCTGGCGAAAGATCTCGCGGAGGTCGACGCGGCATGACACCCGTCGCCGCACAGTCGCGCGGGCTTCCAGTGCTGGACGTCGCGCGGGTGCGGGCCGACTTTCCCATTCTTCGCCGCCAGGCGCGCGGCAAGCCGCTGGTGTATCTCGACAACGCGGCGACCACCCAGAAGCCGCAGGTGGTCATCGACGCGCTCGTTCGCTACTACACCGAGTACAACGCCAACGTGCATCGCGGCGTGCACGAGTTGAGCGAAATCGCCAGCGAGGCCTACGAAAACGCCCGCCGCAAGGTCGCGGCGTTTTTCAACGCCCCGCACGAACGGCAGATCGTCTTCACGCGCAACGCGACGGAGAGCATCAACCTCGTCGCTCATGCCTACGGCCGGACACATGTCGGAGCCGGCGACGAAGTGCTGATTTCGGCGATGGAGCACCACTCGAACATCGTGCCCTGGCAGCTGCTGTGCGAGGAGCGCGGCGCGCGGCTGCGAGTGGCGCCGATGAACGACCGCGGCGAGCTGATGCTCGACGAGCTCGAGGCGCTGGTCGGCGAACGGACGAAGCTCGTATCGGTCACGCACATGTCGAACGCGCTCGGCACGGTCAATCCGGTTGAAGACATCATCCGCATCGCGCATCTGCGCGGCGTGCCGGTGCTCGTCGACGGGTCGCAGGCGGCGTACCACATGCCGGTCGACGTCCAGGCGCTCGACTGCGATTTCTACGCGGCGACCGGGCACAAGCTGTACGGACCGACCGGCATGGGAATCCTGTACGGCAAGGAAACGCACCTCGAGTCGATGCCGCCGTTCTTAGGCGGCGGCGACATGATCAGCTCCGTGACCTTCGAGAAGTCGACGTGGAACGTGCTGCCGCACAAATTCGAGGCCGGCACGCCGGACATCTCGGGAGCGATCGCGCTCGGCGTGGCCATCGACTACATCCAGTCGATAGGCTTTTCGTGGATTGCCGAGCACGAGCAGGCTCTTTTGGCGTACGGAACCGAGGCGCTCACCGGCATCGACGGCCTCCGCCTGATTGGCACGGCGCGGCGGAAGGCGAGCATCCTGTCGTTCGTGCTCGACGGCGTGCATCCGCACGACATCGGCACGATCGTGGATCGCGAGGGCGTCGCCGTCCGCACGGGGCATCACTGCGCGCAGCCGGTCATGGACCGCTTCGGCGTCCCCGCGACGGCACGCGCGTCGCTGGCCATGTACAACACGCGTGAGGAGATCGACGCGCTGGTTCGGGCGCTGGCCCGCGTGAGGGAGATCTTTCACTGAAGGATTGGCGTAGTGTCCGCCTTTAGGCGGACCTGTTCCGGTCCGGCTAACCAGCCTCCGCTGAAGCTACGGCGGTCCGCCGAAGCCTTGGCGAAGGCGGAAGCCGGACACTACGAATAAGAACAATGTCCGAACTGAGCGACCTCTACCAGGAAGTCATCCTCGATCACAACAAGAGACCGAGGAACTTCCGTGTGCTCGACGCCGCCACGCACAAGGCGGAGGGGCACAATCCGCTCTGCGGCGATCGGCTCGAGCTCTTTCTCACCGTCGACGATGGCGTGATCACGGACGTGGGCTTCCTGGGTTCCGGCTGTGCAATTTCGAAGGCCTCGGCATCGCTCATGACCGACTGCCTCAAGGGGTGTCCCGTCATCGACGCCTGCTCGCTGTTCGAGCGGTTTCACCGCATGGTCACGACGCCGCCTGACGTCGAGGTGGAGGATCTCGGCAAGCTGTCCGCCTTTGCCGGCGTCCGCGAGTTTCCGGCGCGGGTGAAATGCGCGAGCCTGGCGTGGCACACCTTCAAGGCGGCGTTGAATCAGGCGCAGACCGCGACGACCGAATCGACCGATTGAACTCGACTTGAACGATGAAGACGATACCGCTCGTGCCTCCAGAACCCATCATGTCCGAGCCTGATGGCGGCGTCCCGAATACGGCCCCCGGCGCCGACGACCTGTCGGCGGTCGTGCCGGACGCGGCACGCACCGAGGCGCTCAAGCCGGGGATTGTCGAGGCGATCTCGACGGTGTACGATCCGGAGATCCCGGTCAACATCTGGGAGCTCGGGTTGATTTACGACGTCTTCGTCGACGCCAGCGGCGTCGCCGGTGTCCGCATGACGCTCACGGCCCCTGGTTGTCCCGCGGCGCAGTCGCTGCCGGTCGAGGTCGCCGACAAGGTGAAGAAGGTGCCGGGCGTGACGGACGCGAAGGTCGAGGTGGTGTGGGAACCGGGCTGGACCAAGGATCGGATGTCCGAGGCGGCGAAACTGCAGTTGGGATTGTGGTGACTCGTGGACGGTATCCGCTGAAGCCGTGGTACCACGTAAGGTGTTCGTCCCTGATCTGCCGGCCGTGACAACGGAACGGCCGGTCCCGATCCAGGAGAAACGGTCAACTAGATGCTCCGCCTATCCAAAAAAGCTGACTACGCGCTGATCGCGATGAAGCACCTGGCGATTCGCCCTGACGCGGCGTCGGCCAGCGCGCGCGAAATCGCCGAGCAGTACGACATCCCGGTCGAGTTGATGGCCAAGGTGCTGCAGCGCCTTGCCCGACGGGGTCTCGTCACCTCGCACCAGGGCACGCGCGGCGGTTACCGCCTCGCCAGGGCTGCCTCCGTCATCTCGGCGGCTGACATCATCCAGGCGATTGACGGACCGCTGACGGTTACGGCGTGCTCGAGCGAAGCGGAGAACTGCGATCAGTACGCGAAGTGCAGCGTACGCGACCCGCTCTGGCGCATCCGCGAGCGCATCATCTCGGCGCTCGACACCTGCTCGCTGCAGGAAATCTCGTCGGAGGTGCCCGAGATGCCGATCGCCGGGGTCTCGGCGCCGATCGCATTCACAAGAAAGCTCTGATTGCCGCGCGGCAATCGACCGTAGCGTCAGACACACAACCCGTAGTCACAACCAGTCGCGTTCCGCAATGCCGAAGCCGGTCTATCTCGACTACCACGCCACTACACCGGTCGATCCTCGTGTGCTCGAGGCGATGCTGCCGTACTTCACCGAGAGCTTTGGCAATCCGGCCAGCCGCCAGCACGCCTACGGCTGGCAGGCCGACGAGGCTGTCGTTCGTGCCCGCGGGGAAGTCGCCTCGCTCATCGGCGCGACGGCGGGCGAGATTGTATTCACGAGCGGCGCGACCGAGTCGAACAACCTGGCGATCAAGGGCGCGGCGCACGCCTGCCGCGCCCGCGGCGACCATGTCGTGACGGTGGTGACCGAGCACAAATCGGTGCTCGATTCGTTCAAGACGCTCGAGCGGGAAGGCTGGCGGGTCACGCGCCTTGGCGTCGACGCGGACGGGTTTATCAGGCTCGACGAGCTGCGCGCAGCGGTCACCGACAAGACCGTGCTCGTGTCGGTGATGGCCGCCAACAACGAGATCGGCGTTCTGCAGCCTCTCGCCGAGATCGGCGCCATCGTCAGCGCCGCCGGGGCGCTCCTCCATACCGACGCCGCGCAGGCGGCCGGCAAGGTGCCGATCGACGTCAACGCGATGGGCGTCGATCTGCTCTCGCTCACCGGGCACAAGTACTACGGCCCGAAGGGCGCCGGCGCGCTCTACATCCGACGCAAGAAGCCGCGGATCCAGCTCGCGTGCCAGATCGACGGCGGCGGTCACGAACAGGGCTTGCGTTCGGGCACGCTCAACGTCCCGGGCATAGTCGGGCTGGGGCGCGCGGCGGCGGTCTGCAGGGCCGAAATGCTTGCCGAGTCGACGCGGCTTGGTGCGTTGCGCAATCGTCTCCTCGAGGGACTGCGCCGCGAGCTCGACGGCGTGCGGGTCAACGGATCGCTCGAGCGCCGGCTGCCGCACAACCTGCATATCAGCATCGAGAAGGTCGAAGGCGAGTCGTTGCTGATGGCGCTCGGAGACCTCGCCGTCTCGACTGGCTCAGCCTGCAGCTCCGGCAGTCAGGCCCCGTCGCACGTCCTCGTGGCCATCGGCGCCGTCGGCGAGAATGCCGGCGCTTCGATCAGGTTCGGCCTCGGCCGTGGAACGACCGACGCCGACATCGATTTTGCGATCGAGCGCGTCTCGAACGTGGTGAAAAGCCTCAGGCGCGCGCTGGCTGCGCAATAAGTGCGATGGTGGGTTGATGACGGCCAAGCATTCACGAAGGTCGCGAAGATCACGATGATCGCGAAGAAGACCAAGTAGCTTCTTCGCGTGCTTCGCTGCTTCGAGGTCTTCGTGCCAGAATCGTATCGGGATGTTCTTTGCGATTGGTAACCTCACGCCCAAACTCCGATGTCCCTAAACAGAATCACCGTCGCCCACAGCCCTGATTCAGACGATGCCTTCATGTTCTTCGGCCTGGCGAGCGGCGCCGTCGATACTGGCGGGCTTGTCGTCGATCAGGTGCTGGCCGACATCGAGACGCTGAATCGCGCCGCGTTCGACGGCACATACGAAGTGACCGCCGTGTCGTTTCATGCCTACGCCCACCTCGCGGACAAGTACGCGCTGCTGCCGCACGGCGCCAGCATGGGCGACAACTACGGCCCGATCGTCGTCGCGAAGGCGGGCGGACCGACCGCAGTCAAGGGGCGACGCATCGCCATCCCCGGGACGCTCACGACTGCGTACCTCACGCTGCGTCTCTATGAGCCAGACTTCGAGTTCGTCGTGGTTCCGTTCGACCAGATCCAGCAGGCCGTCCTCGACGGCAAGGCCGAAGCGGGGCTGCTCATCCACGAAGGGCAGCTGACGTATCAGGACGAGGGCTTGCAGAAGATCGTCGACCTCGGCGAGTGGTGGGCGGAGCGGACCGCCGGCCTGCCCCTGCCGCTCGGCGGCAACATCATTCGCCGCGACCTCGGTCCCGAGATGATCGCGAAGGTGTCCAGGATGCTGCACGACAGCATCGCGCACGCGCTCTCGCACCGCGACGCGGCGGTCGAGTACGCGCTGCAATTCGGCCGCGGCCTCGATCGGGCGAAGACGGATCGCTTCGTCGGGATGTACGTGAACGATCTGACGCTGTCCTACGGGGAGCGCGGTCGTCGAGGCCTCGAGCGGCTGATGGGCGACGCGTTCGACAAGGGCCTGATCCCCCAGCGTGTGCCGGTCGTGTTCGCAGCATAGACGCGCTGTTCAGTCGCGAGGCAGCCATGGGCCTATTCGGCAAGGACGAGCCTGAAACCGCCACTGTGCACGGCAAGCCGCTCCACTGCATCGTATGCGGCAACGAGCAGTTCTGGCAGAAGCGCGCGCAGCTCCACACCGCGGGGCTGACCTTTTTTGATCTCGAGTGGGCGTCGCCGACGTGCGACTGTCTGGTCTGCAGCGCCTGCGGCTACGTGCACTGGTTTCTGCAGGATTAGCCGCACCGCAGGGCTCGACGGGCGTCGCCTTCGCTAACGCGTTCGCCGCTCCGTGCTCGTGTGACGAAAGCAGTCGAGGGTGTGGTCGTTGACCAGGCCCACCGCCTGCATGAACGCGTAGCAGATCGTCGAGCCGACGAATCTGAAGCCACGCTTGGAGAGATCGCGGCTCAACACGTCCGACTCTGGCGTGCGCGCGGGAAGGTCCTTCAGCGTGCGCCGGCGGTTGACGATGGGCGCTCCGTTCACGAACCCCCACACGTAACTATCGAAGGTTCCGAACTCGCGTTGCACGGCCAGAAAGGCCTTCGCGTTGGTGACGGTGCTGTCGATTTTCAGCCGGTTGCGAACGATGCCGGCGTTCTGCATGAGGCGTTCGACGCGCGCCGGCGTGAACCGAGCGACCTTTGCCGGATCGAACTCGGCGAACGCCTCGCGGTACGCGTCGCGCTTCTTGAGGATCGTCTCCCAACTCAGGCCGGCCTGCGCTCCCTCGAGCGTGATGAACTCGAAGAGCACGCAGTCGTCGTGCACCGGGTTGCCCCACTCCGCGTCGTGATAGGCGATGCTGAGCGACGTTGTTGCCCAGCCGCATCTGGTCCGGGTGGTCATGCCGCCGCCTTGATCAGCAGAACAAGAAACGCCACGGTCGAAAGGCCGCTTCGCACGGCATGCAGTCGTCCCCAGGTCTGAAGAAGCCCGGCCGCCTCGGCGCCGCGGGGATCGAGTGCCGGGCTCAGCAGCCTCGCGTTGGTAGGGAAGATGACGATGAGGGTAAACGGTACGACGGCACCAAGCAGCAACGCGCCCAGCGCCACCATCGGATCCTGCCGCTGCCACGCAGCCGCCAGGCCGCTCAGACACCCTGCCACAGCCAACGCGGCTTGCATGACCGTCGCGCGTTTGTAGCTCGGCGCGAACTCGCGAACCGCGAGCTCGGTCCCGCAACTCACCCTGGCGGGATGTTCCACCGCAGTGATGTACACCGCGGCACCGGCGAACAGTCCCGCGGCGACCGTGGCGAGGAGCATGAGCATGTGAGTCCCGACGACGGCCTGCGCGATCGGATCGATCGACTCCTATCGTACGGCGAACTTCACGTCACGTCGAGCGGTCTCTTTCGTGCCGCGCGTGGCTTCGATTGTGAGGAGATACTGTCCCGGTTTCGCCCGATCGAGCGGCAAGTCGAGCCGCACCTCCGCGCCACGCGCTTTCGCAACGTCGGCAACCTGCAGCGTGGCTGTGTTGTCGAACACGGTCTGCGACTCGGCGTCGATGATTCGCGCATGGACCGTCACGTGACCGGCATGCTCACCGCCACGATAAACCCGAACGAACGCGGTAAAGTTGCCGGTGCGCGCAAACTCGCGCAGCGAGGTCGGCACGACCGGAGACACATCAGCAACGGCATCTGCTGGCGTTGCCAGCTGTGTGGAAGGGCTTGCCAGCACGACGCCCGACAGCCACGGGCCGCCTTTGGCGAACTCGGGCACATCAACGTAGGCGTAGACGCTGCCAATCCGCTCCGTGCGCCGATGTTGAACCGCGACGCGGATTTCGTATCGCCCCGGTTTGACCTGCAGCTTCGCGAGGGCGTCGTATCGGAAGCCGTTCGCCCTCGCTTCTGCTTTGACGTCCACGGTCTGCCGCAGCGATGCGACGTTCCGGCCCTCGTGGTCGAACGCCCCGGTGAAGATCTCCACGCTCTCGACGTTGCGCGCGGTTGAGGCAAGCGGCTCGCTCGGATTCGGCGGCTCGCGCACGCTGAGCGCGACGATGACGTCTGCCTCAGCCCTGTCCGCGTTGGCGAACGGCATGGCGGTGACGGCAATCTCGAGCCCCGTCTTCGGCAGCAAGTCCTCCACGGCGTCGGTCAATGTCGACGGAGGGCTGTCCGCGGGGCGCGAACGGGCATCCATCGGCGACCCGTGACCGCGACGCGACTGAACCCGCACACCGCGCCGGTTGACCTTCACTTCGATCTTGTGAGCGCGGCCGGCGGCCGTCGCATCTGCCGATTGAAACCCCAACACGTAGTAGGACGAGGTTTCTTGCATGACCGCCGCCATCTGGTCCCCAGGCGCATTCGTGTTCAGCACGGCGCGGCCGTCGGTGACATCGGCCAGCTCGCGCAGTGCATCGAGACGCGCTCGCAGCCCCGATCGCAGAGCTGCGGAGTCGGCCAGAGGGTTAACGCTCCTCATGCTTGCATCCAGCCCACCCACCTCGAGACCACGCGGATCGAACGCATGCAGCGTGAGATTCGCCGCCTGCGCCGCTCGGGTCAGCTTGTCGCGCGCATCCTTGATCGGGGACTCGCAGTCCACCTTGATTCCCGTGTCATACCCCCACCTGACGATACCCACATAGTCGCCGATGAAGAGCAGCGACTTTCGCCGCTGCGGGACGTCGCGTAGGACCTCTGCCACGTGCGTCATTGCCTCGAGCGAGCAGATACCACAGTAGCACTCGCCCGGATTGCCCATGTCTCGGTCCCGGAGCGTGATGAACGGCCGGTTGATCGCGGCAAGCAGCAGGCTGCGGTCGGCCGTGAAGTTCTGGGGCACACCAGGCCCACTGTAGATGACGGCGGCGAGATCGCCCGGGCCGAGCGCGTTGACGGCAGCTTCGGCAATGCGCCTGCCCATGATCTGCATCTGCGGTCGAATCGTGCGATCCATGAGGATCACGACGAGACGGCCTTCCTGGGGGCCGACGTTGCTGACGACGTCTGGCGGGACGTCGCGCATCCAGGGGGTTGCGGGCATGACAGGTGCGGGCAGATCGACGGCGCTGAACGCGACGATGGGGCGCTCCTTGCCGTCTTCGAGGATGGTGAAATCCGACGCGGCGAGCCCGCGTACGGGCAGGCGATCACGGTCGAGGACCGAGACGTCCACCTGCACGATGTCTATGCCGGTACGGAACGTCTGGAGCGCCGAAGGAGGACCCTGCCTGAGTTCGCCGACGAGTCCGGCGAGGAGCACACATCCAGTAGCAGCGGCAGTTGCGCGAATCATCGGTGTGAGCTCTGTGGCTGAAAGAGCCAGGTTCCCGGGAGCTGACTACGACGGAAATATCGGAGGCAACGGGTTCACCACGGAGGCACGGAGTCAACGGAGACGCACGGAGGCTGTCACGCTGCAGACTGCTTGCACGCCGGCCGTAGGCCGGCGTAAGGGTTGAATCAAGAGATCGAGATCACGAGCACTGGTCGAATCTAGAAGTGCTCGTGATCTCGATCTCTTGATTCAACCCCACCGCGCGTTGCGCGGTGCAAGCAGTCTCACTCAGACGGGCCGACGCTGCCCCCGCGCGACGCCCTGTTGTTCGGCACGGCCCGGGCCCGACAGCCTCCGTGCGTCTTCGTTCGCTCCGTTTCTCCGTGTTGAACCCGTTAACTCCGTCTTCCTCCTCCTCCTCTATTGAGGCGCCCTTGGTAGTCACACCCCGCCCTACGGTTGCAGCTTGACTCCGTGCCACTCGAGCGTACCGCCGATCGAGCGCTCGAGTTGGGCGATGGCCTGATTGAAATCCGCTCGGGCGCGCAGCTCGAGCGCCTGCGACGTGACGTGCACCGTCTGCCGCTCGAGCATGAGGAACACAGTGCTCAGCCCGGACTCGAACCGCCGCTGCTCGCTCTCGTACTGCTCGAGCGCGTATCGACGCTGGGAGGTCGCCGCCTCGAGGCGATGCTCCGACGAACGGACGGCCTGTAACGCGTCTCGCACTTCGCTTTCGATCCGTTGCTCGAGCTGCTGACGTTGACGCTCGAGCTGGGCGGCGGCAATCTCCGAGCGGGCGAGGTTCGCCTGCGCGGTGCGGTTGCGCAACGGAAACTCCATCTGCAGCTGGACCAGCGCCGTCGGAAACCGGCGCGCGAACAGGTTGCTGAACGATGTACCGAGCCCGCCGACGAAGAAGGGGGGCACGCCGGTGGCGGTCGACGTTGGGGGCGGATCGAGCGGGTCGAGGCTGGCCAGGGCTGCCAGCTCGTTCAGCCGCGCATAGAGCGCCGTGTTGGCGTTGTCGCTGCCGACAGGCGGCTGGCTGGTGCTGTCCAGCGGATCCCCGGCGAGACCCGACAGGGTATATCCGCCGACGACGTTGATCTGCGGCTTTGTCTGATTCTTGAAAAACGTCTGGTCGATCTCGTTCTGCGCCCGCGTGATGTCGAGGGCCTTGAGCTCGGGTCGCCGGGTGAGCGCCAGCTTGACGGCCTGATCGAGAACGTGCGGCGGCGACGTGCGCTCGGTGAGATCGGCAGGCACGAGCGGTTGATTCCAGGCCTGCGCCGCCCGGTTCGAAAGCATCAGCCGCTTCAGCCGGTTCTCCGCGGCCGTCAGCGACTGCTGTCCCGAGGCGAGCGCCTGCTGAAACCTCGACACCTGGGTCATCGCCTCGATGACGTCGATGGGCGCGAGCGTGCCCTGCGTGACCTGCCGCTGGTTGCTCTCGACCTGCGTGCGCGCCTGGCCAAGGGCTTCGTTCAGCACCTCGATGTTGCGCGCGGCAAATGCCAGATCCCAGTAGGCCTCCTCGACGAGCGTCAGCTGGTCCATGACGACCTGGGCCAGTTGCGCGTCGGTCAGGTCGACGGCGCGGCGCGCCAGAAGGATGTTGCGCCGCTCGGCATCGATACTGCGCCCGCGCGCGAGCGGCTGCACGTACGTGGCGCTCAACGCCGAAGGGAACTCCGGGTTGAGCCGCGCGAACTGATTGCTGGTGTCGAGGCGCGACGCGCTGAAGTCCACCGTGAACCGGCCGCCCGCCCAGGGCGTCCGGCCGATCATCCCGGCGCCTCCGTCGATCTCGGTCCGCTCCAGCCGGCCTTCGGTCGCGCCGCCAATCGCCGACGTGTTGGCGCTGACGTTCCGCTGGTATCCGAAGTTCGGGACTACCCGCGGGTCGTACACGCCCTCGAAGGCAAGTACGTTCTGGCGCGCGATGTCGGTGTCGAGCCGGGCAATCGACACGTCGTTGTTTTGCTCGAGGGTCATCCTGATCGCGTCGGCGAGGGTCAGCGACAGTGGCGCCTCGGCGACGCCGATGCGCGGAGCCAAAGGTTGCTGCACGACCGGCGTCGGTTGAGTCTGTCCCAGCAGTGGCCGTCCGCTACTCTGGAAGGCGACGAGCACGATGACCGCGAGGATGGTCGATCTGGATCGCCACGATCCCATCATCGATCGATCCCCTGCCCCGGCGCGAGCGGCCGGCCGGTGACGCGGCCGATCGCACGCCGGCCGGCTCCCGTCACGCGGTCCCAGCGCCGCCCGATCCGCGCCCAGGCCGGCGACTGCGCCGCGTCGTCGAAGAGCGAGTAGAACACCGGCACCGCAAGGAGTGTCAGCACCAGACAGAATGACTGGCCGCCGGCGACGAGGATGCCGATCGAGCGGTTCGTCTCAGCGCCAGGGCCCGAGCCAAGGCAGAGCGGCATCATGCCCGCCACAAGAGCCAGCGTCGTCATCAGAATCGGCCGGAGGCGGTCCCGGTTCGCCTGGATGATCGCCTCGTAGCGCTCGAGTCCCCTGGCGCGAAGGCCGATCGTGTGGTCGATCTGCAGGATCGCGTTCTTCTTCACGATGCCGAAGAGCAGCAGCACGCCAAGCGCCGAGTAGATGTTGAGCTGCTGGCCGAAGGCGAGCGAGCTGGCCAGCCCGAAGGGTACGGCGAGCGGGAGCGTGAGCAGAATCGTGACCGGGTGGATGAACGACTCGAACTGTGCGGCGAGCACCATATACATGAAGACGAACGACAGCGCGAAGGCGATGCCGAAGTAGTAAGCCGCCCGGCCGAGCTCGCGTGACTGGCCGCTCGTCACGAGCTTGTAGCCCGGCTCCATGTCGAGCGACGCGAACGCGGCCTCGAGCGCCGCTTGTCCCTCTGCCTGCGAGAGGCCAGGCGCCGGGTTGGCCGAGACCGTGATCTGACGCTGCCGGTTCAGTCGATCGATCTGCGCGGGTCCAGAGCCTTCGTTGAAAGACACCAGGTTCCGCAGCTGCACGAGCTCGCCCGACGCGGTCCGCACCGTGGCCGACGCGATCGACTCGGGCGTCCGCCGGAACGAGTCCTGAGCCTTGAGGACGACCTCGTACTGATCGCTCGCGGCGTTGAACGTCGTGACGTCCTGCCCGGCGATGAGGGCGTTGACCGTCTGCGAGACGTCCTGGATGCGTACGCCCAGGTCGGCGGCGCGCCGGCGATCGATGTCGAGGCGCAGCTCCGGCAGTCCCGGCTGGAAGGTCCGGTCGACGTCCACGAGGAGCGGGCTCTTGTCCATCGCCGCGGTGCCCTGCGCCGTGTAGCGATCCAGCTTCGCCAGGTCCGGACCGACCAGGGCATATTGAATCTGCGCGCCCCGCCCTCCAACGAAGGTGAGCCCGCCGGTCCCCTGCACCGAGATCACCGCGGCCTTGCGGTACGGCTGCACCAGCTGCCGCGCCTGAAGCATCAGCTGCTGCTGAGAGACCGAGCGCTCCTCGATCGGTTTCAACCGCACGAACACGTTGCCCGAGTTGTTGGCGCCCTGGCCGCCGCCGGTCAGCCCGGCATTGCCCTGTACGGCGAGCACGCCGGGCAGGTTCTGAAGAACGTCACGCCCGACGCGGTCGACGAGCGACTGCGTGGCGGCGATGCTCGAACCAACCGGGAGGCGCATCGAGATCTGGAACCGCGACTCGTCCTCGACCGGCGTGAAGTTGATTCCCGAGGCGCGGTAGAGCGGCACGATCGACAGCACCACGAGGACCGAGGTCGCGACGATGAGCCACCGGTGCGCCATCGACCATCGCAGGAGGGCCGTGTAACCCCGATCGATGTGCCGATAGAAACCCCGGCGCGACGCGTCCGTGCCGGCGTGATCGCCTTGACCGCCGTCGTCGGCCGGCGGCTTGATCCACCGCGCCGCGAGTGTCGGCGTCAGGGTAAACGAGACAATCAGGCTGATCGTAATCGCCGCGGCCGAGGTCAGGCCGAACGACGACATGAATCGGCCGACGATGCCTCCGAGGAACCCGACCGGGATGAAGACCGCGAGCAGTGCCAGCGTCGTCGCCATGACCGCGAGCCCGATCTCGCGAGTAGCCTCGATCGCCGCCTGAAAAGGCGACATGCCCTTTTCTTCGACGAACCGGTAGATGTTCTCCAGCACCACGATCGCGTCGTCGATGACGATGCCCACCATGAGGGTGAGGGCGAGCATGGTCATCTGATTGAGCGTGAAGCCGAGCCCGGCGATGACCGCGAACGCTCCAATGATCGACGTCGGGATCGCAACCGCGGCGATGAGCGTGGTGCGGAAGTTGCGCAGGAAGATGAAGACGATAATCGCGGCGAGGATCCCGCCGAGGACGAGGTGCTCCTCGATGGCCGCGAGCGAAGCCTTGATGAACTCCGAGTCGTCTCGCACCAGGCGAACCTCGACGTTGGGAGGCAGCGTCAGCTGGATTTCTGCCATCCGGGCCTTGATGGCGTCGGCCAGGGCGACGGTGTTGACGCCGCTCTGCTTGCGAACGGCCACGGTGAGGGCCGGCCGGCCGTCGAGCATCGAGACCGACGTGGGATCCTCGCCGGTATCGGCCACCCGTCCGATGTCGCGGATGCGAATCGGCGAGTTGCCGCGCGTAGCGACGACGAGATCGTTGAAGGCGTCGGGGTTGCGCAGGCGTCCGAGCGTGCGCACCGAGAGCTCGCGGTTGCCCTGCTCGAGACGACCGCCAGGCAGTTCGAGATTCTGCGACCGCAACGCGGCGGCCACGTCGGTCGTCGAGAGGCCGTAGGCGTTGAGCCGATCGGGGTCGATCTGGATCTGGATTTCCCGGCGCCGCGCCCCGAAAAGCAGGACTTCGCCGACGCCGTTCACCGACTCGAGGCGCTTCTGGACGTTCTGCTCGATGAATGTCGTGAGCTCGACCGCCGGCATCGGCGCCGACACCGAGAACATGATGATCGGAAAGGCGTCCGGATCCTGTTTCTGCACGACCGGCGGGTCGGCGGTTTCCGGGAGGTCGCGGATGACCGGATCGACTTTGGCGCGCACCTCCTGCGCGGCGATGTCGGCGTTTTTCGAGAGGTCGAACGAGATCGTGACCCGCGAGCGGCCCTCGGTGGAGGTCGAGCGCAGCTCGTCGATGCCGGCGACGGTGTTGACCGCTGCTTCGATGCGGTCGGTGATCTCGGTCTCGATGTTCTCGGGCGTCGCGCCGGGGTTCGTGGTCGTGACCGACACGACCGGCGTTTCGACGCGCGGGTAGCGATCGACCCCCAGCGTGAAGAACGACACCCCGCCGACGACGGTGATGGCGAGGATCAGCATCGAGGCGAAGACCGGACGGTGGACGCAGATTTCAGCGAGCTTCTGCATGGTGGCTGGCCTGCTACTTTGTCACGGTCACGAATTCATCACGATGAGCTCGAAGTTCGCGAAGCGCGCGAAGGAAGTTGATCGCAATTCTTCTTCGTGGTCATCGCGGTCTTCGCAACCTTCGTGGTTAGACCCGTGAGTCGTCGTGGCACTAATTGTCCGGCGTGCCCGCCGACACCTTCACTTCCGCCCCCTCGTAGAGCTGCGCGAGGTTCGACGTCGCGACGCGGTCGGCTTCCTGGAGGCCCGAGAGAATCCGGATCTCGTCTCCCACGTCGCGCGCGGCGAGTTGCACGACGCGCAGCCGCGCCCGGTTCTCCTTGTCGATCACGTACACCCGGTGGGAGTTCGTGTTCGCGTCGTCGATGACCGCGCGCGCCGGGACGAGCATCGTCTTCACCGTGCGGCCCTGATCGACGGTCGCCACGGCGAACATGCCGGGCTTGAGGAGGGCCTCGGGATTCGGGACGCGCGCTTCGGCGCGGAAGGACCGGGATTCCGCCGAGATCGCGGGGTTCACGGCGCTGATTCGGCCGGTGAATGTTTGCCCCGGGAATGCGTCGACCGTCGCTCTGACGGTCTGGCCGACCCGGACGAGCCCGGCCTGGACGCCTGGGATCGTCAGCTGCAGCCGAAGCGGGTCGATCTTGAGCAGTGTGACCACCGCGGTCGACGGCTGCACGTACTCGCCGAGCGACACGCGACGCTGGCTGATGAAACCGGCGAACGGTGCCACGACGGCCACATCGGCGACGGCCTTTTCGGCGAGCGCGAGCTGGGCCCGTGCCTGCGCGACCGTCGCGCGGGCCGTGTTCACGTTCTGGACGGATGTTTCAGCGCTCGTGCGCGCCTGATCCGCCACCGTGGTCGAGACGTCGCCCGTGCCGAGAAGCGACGCGTAACGTTGCGCCGTCGTTTGCGCCAGCGCGTTTTGCGATTCGGCCAGCTTGAGGTTGGCTTCCGCCCTGCTGACGGCCGCGCGCGCCTCGTCGAGCCGAAGCCCGGCGTCGGTGCCTTGCAGACGGACGAGCACCGCGCCCTCCCTGACGAACTGTCCGACGTCGACCGGCGTCGCGACCACGCGCCCGGAGGAGTCCGGCGCCACGTCCGAGGACTCGTCAGCCTCGAAGCTGCCGGTCGCCTCGAGCGTGACGGCCTGATCCTCTGATTTGACCGTCGATACCGTGACGGCGATCGCGGCGGGGGCCGGCGGCTGTGCCTCGGTCGAGGCGCCGCGGCCGCACGCCGCCGCAGCCAGCGCGAGCGCGGCGATCAGGACCGGCCGAACGCCGGGCAGGATCGGGATCTCTCGAGCTGGCCGTGGCGCGGGCGAACGATGCATGAGTCCAAGGACGTCTGTAAGCAGCGAATTGCTTACTCAAGGCTATCCCAGAACACGGTTCTCGTCAGCGTCGGGCCGCGCCGCCAGGAGGTCGGCGAAGACGAATCCATCCCGCTCGACGACTACTCCAGGGACCGCCGGAACCGGTCTGGAAAACATGGGACCAGCCGTGACGCAGGTGTGGAACTCGCCGCGCTCGCCGCAAGGATCGGCGGCCGGCGGCAGGTCGGCTAGCAGCGACGCATCGAACGCCCGGCCGGCAAGGGCGGCCGGCACCGCGCGCGGATCGACGCACGTCAGGCGCGCTTCGAGGCCTCCGGCGATCATCTCGCGCGCGAGCGCCGGGGTGGGCCGGTTCCACAACGGGAAAAGCGGCGAGAGGCCAGTCGCGGCCAGGCGCTCCTCGCGGTAGCGCCTGACATCCTCGAGAAACAGGTCACCAAAGGCGACGTGGGTAAACCCGTCGGCGACGGCGGCGCGGCACGCCGCGGCCATGCGCTCCTCATACACCTCGTTCGGGCAGGGAGACGGGATCGAGACGATGACGAGCGGCAGGCCGGCGGCCTCCGCCTGCAGGCGCAGGATCTCGGTCCGCACACCGTGCATCGCCACGCGGTCGGCGGCCTCGTTGATCGTCGTCAGCAGCGCTGCCGGCGAACCGATCCGTTCGCTCCGCAGCACGTGAAGCATCCAGGCGCTGTCTTTGCCGCTGCTCCAGGACACGAGGATCTTCATCGGGCGAACGCCTCCGGGTGCAGCGTGCGCGCGATGAGCTCGGTCCCTTCCGCGACGCGCGGGCCGGGGACCACGGTGCGCGGGTCCGTGATGATCGCAATCCTGCCGGTGCGGACCGCGGGCACCGAGGGCACGCCCTGCCACACCGCGATCTCCTTCCGCTGCTGTTCCGGCGTCATGTCTCCCGCCCGCAGCTCGAGGATCATGTCTGGCCGGCGCGCCAGGATGAGCTCGGTCGTCGCCTGCACGGATTGCTGTTTCACGTCGCCAAAGACGTTGTCGCCGCCTGCAGCGTCGAGCATGTCGTGGAGGAAGCCGAGTCCGCCACTGGCGTAGATGCCTCGAAGCGTGAGCGCGTCGCGGCCGAAGACGAGCAGGGTGCTCGGCCTGGGCCGGCCAGCGACGCGCCGGCGGATGTCTGTGAACGCCGCATCGATCCGACCGACCAGCCCCGCGGCGGCCTCGTCGCGTCCGATGCGCGAGCCAACCAGGCGGATGGTCGCCGTCACGTCAGAAAGACCCGCGTGCTTGTATACGAACATCGGGATCGCCGCGCGCTCGAGCTGGCGCCGGAGTTCGGCCTGACTCTCGTAGACGACGACGAGATCGGGCCGGAGGGAGAGGATGCGCTCGAGATCCGGGTCGATTAACGCGCCGACACGCGGGAGCTTGAGCACTTCGGCGGGATAGTCGTCAAAACTGCTGACGGCGACCACCTGGGAGCCGGCTCCGAGCGAAAAGAGCATCTCGGTGACCGCAGGGATGAGCGAGATGATGCGCTTGGGCGCCGATTGCCCAGCCCCGTTCGCCATCGCCGGGGCAGACGGCCCAATCGCGATGTCCGCGAAGATCACGAGGATCGCGAAGGCACACGCCCCGAAGGTTTGCTGCTTCGCGGTCTTCTGATGTCCTGCGACCATCTAGGCCTTCCTTATCAGCAACCACAAGAAAAACGGCCCCCCGATGAGCGCCGTGATCACGCCCACCGGTATTTCAACTGGGGCGATGAGCGTCCGCGCGAGGACGTCGCATCCGACGAGGAACGCTGCGCCGAAGAGGGCCGAGGCCGGCAGCACCACGCGGTGATCCGACCCAACGATGAGCCGCACCAGGTGCGGCACGATGATGCCGATGAAGCCGATCGGTCCGCCGATCGATACCGCAGCGCCCGTCGCGAGCGAAGCGCTGAAAAACGCGCGCCGTTGGGCGCTCGTGACGCCGAGCCCGCGCGTTTCGGCGCTGTCGGCGCCGAGGCTGAGGAGGTTCAGCGGACGCGCCAGCCAGGCAAACACACCGAAGGCCACGAGCAGCAGCGGGATCGACGTGACGATCGGCTGATAGCTGCTCACGTCGAGGTCGCCCATGAGCCATCGAAGAGTGCGGTACGCATCCGCGAAGTCGGCAAAGTACTGCACGCAGAGGATGAGCGCCGAGAAGAACGCGTTCAGTGTCACGCCGGCAAGCAGCAGGACGTCGGTCGAGAGCCCGCGCCGATGGGCCCTGGCCAGGGAGTAGACGATGGCCACCGCGCACGCGGCGCCGACGAAGCCCGCCGCTGGAACGGCGGAGATGCCGCCGATGCCGAGTGTCCAGTCGAATGTGATCGCCAGCATCGCGCCGAGGGCGGCGCCCGACGAGACGCCGAGCGTGAATGGCGTGGCGAGGGGGTTGCGCAGAAGTCCCTGGAAGACGACGCCCGCGGTTGCGAGAGAGGCGCCCACGAGCGCGCCCGCGAGCGTGCGAGGGAGCCGGGCGATAAAGAAAATCTGCGCGTCGACGTTGTCGGCAAACGGTATCGACCAGTCGAACGCACGCCGCATGTCGATCGAGGTCGATCCGACGAGTGGCGCCAGCACCACCGCGACTAGCGCGAGAAGCCCGAACCCCCCAGTCGCTGCCGCGATTCGCCGGCGAATCGTCACACGCGTCTCTCGGGCGTGACACGCCGCAGCGGCACGATCACCAGGTGGCCGGCGTCGGCGTTGGGCTGGACCTCCGCTTCGACGCCGTACAGGTCGCGTATATTCGCCGCCGTCAGCACCTCCGTCGTCGGGCCGGCCGCGAGCACCACCCCGTCCTTGAGGAGCACGAGCGTTCGGCACAGCGCCGCGGCGAAGTTGAGATCGTGGGTCGAGACGACGACGGCGATTGACGTGCGGCGCTGCAGGTCGCGCAGGAGCGCGGCGACTTCGAGCTGATAGGCCAGATCGAGAGCCGCCGTGGGTTCATCGAGCAGCAGGATTCCCTGGCCACCGGTAGAGCCCGAGATCTGCGCCAGCGCGGCGGCGATGATGACGCGCTGTTTCTCGCCGCCGCTGAGCGTCGCGAATAGCCGGTCTTCGAAGCCGCGGGTGCCGGTGGCCTCCAGAGCCTCGCGGGCGATGGCAATGTCCCGCGGACCCTCGACCTCGAAGGTGCCCAGGTGCGGATACCGTCCCATCAGGACGACTTCGAGCGCGGTGAAGTCGAACGCCAGGTGCGTGTCCTGAGGCACGACTGCCATCCGTCGCGCCATCGCCGAGCGCGACACGCGCGAGAGGTCGACGCCGTCGAGCGACACACGGCCGCTCGACGGGTGACGCGTGCCGGCCAGCACGCGAAGCAATGTCGTCTTTCCCGAACCGTTCGGTCCGAGGATGCCGACGAAGCCGTCGGCCGGCACGTCCAGCGAGACGCCGCGAAGGACCGGCGGCGCGAGCGCGTGATACGAGAAGGTGACGTCAGCGGCTCGTAGCAACCCTCAGCCCCACCATCCCACTCCGTCCGAGCGCCGGATACCCCAGCGCCTCTTCATAGTCGCGATCGAAGAGGTTCGTGACGCGACCGAAGAGTTGGAGGCGGCTCCAGAACGCCCAAGACGCGCCCGCGTTCCAGACACTGTATCCCGGTCCGTCGTAGATGCCGCCGAAGGTTCCGAAGCTCGGGTCGACGTCACTCACGGTGCTCCGTGCGCCGCCCTGGAGAAACGCCGCGAGCGGTCCGGCACTCACAAGCACGTCGGCTGAGAACATGTGATCGGGCCGGCGCAGCAGGCGATCGCCGACGACGAAGGGGGGCGGCGCCGAGCCGCTCTGGTCGACGGCGAGGATCTCGGTCGCCAGGCGTGTATACCCGACGCGGATTTGCAGGCTTCCGCCGCCAGCGCCGCCGAGCGGCGCCCGGGCCGTTCCGGCGATCTCGAACCCGCGCGCACGCGCGTTCGAGATGTTGTCGGTCCGGTACTGGCTCGAGCCGCTGAAGGATCCGGTGGCGACAATCAGGTCATCGTAGTTGTTGACGAAGACCGCCGCCTCGACCAGCCCGCGCCCGTCGAGGAGCGCTTGCTCGACGCCTACGTCGAAGCTCTTGCTGCGTTCCGGCTCGAGCGAGGGGTTGTCGGTGAAGGCGAGCTCGAATGCGTTCGGCGGACGGATGCCCGTGCCGGCCGAGGCGCGCAGCTTCGTGAAGTTGCCGTCGGTTGCGCCGATGAACCACGCCGCCGAGACTTTGGGGTTCGCCGACACGACCGTGTCGCTGTCAAACGGTGGGCGCGGCGAGAACGCGTCGGCGTCCCCGGGCAGCGCCTCGCGCGTGATGCGGTCGACACGTATGCCTGCGGCCAGGAATAGCCGGCCTGCCTGGTTCCAGCGCGCCTCGCCAAAGAAGCCGGCGATGCCCCGCTTGACCGGCACGAGCACGTTGCCCGTCGCGGTGATGAAGGTGCCTCCCGCCCGTTCGCCGAGCAGTTCCAGTCCGGCCGAGGTTTCAAAGCCGCGGGCCAGTGTTGCGTCGGCCTGCACGCGCGCGGTCGTGCGCCGTGAATACGACTCGGAATCGCCGAACTGGCTTGCGAACTCGCTGTCGAGGCGCGAGTGCGTCGCCTCGGCGCTGATGCGTGCGCGACCCACGGGCACAGCACCTGCGGCCGACATCAGCCAGTTGTCGTTGACGCCGCGCGCCACGGTGTCGATCCCGCCAAAGGTGCCGCCGGGATCTGCTCCGAACGGTCCTGGCGATCCGCGCTCGTCGGTCGAATAGCGGACCTTGCCCTGAACCGCTGCGCCGGCCGTGTTCCGCCAGCCGCCGGCCGCCTCTCCCGAGCTCCGCTCGTAGTCGTCGTTCTCGACAATCGCTCCGCTCGCCGTCCGCGTCCCATTGAAGTTGTCGGTGGTGAGGCGCTCGGTGGAGGCGCCCCAGTGCCACGACCCTACCGCGCCCGACGTCGCGGCCGTTGCGCGGAAGGTGTCGAACCCGCCGCCTTCGAGCGACGCCGACGCGCTGGGGGCGCCGCCCTGCCGCGTCACGATCCGGATCACCGACCCGATCGCATTCGATCCGTAGAGTGCGCTTTGCGGACCACGGACGACCTCGATCCGCTCGATGTTGGCGACCGGCAGGTGCGCAAAATCGTAGCCCCCGCCGAACGCGTTGGCTTGCACGCCGTCGACGATCACGAGCGAGTAGTCGGATTCGCCGCCGCGCGGAAACACGCTCGTGAGTGCGCCGCGGC
The DNA here is from genome assembly GCA_963839705.1 of uncultured Acidobacteriota bacterium. Lineage (GTDB taxonomy): Bacteria > Acidobacteriota > Vicinamibacteria > Vicinamibacterales > 2-12-FULL-66-21 > DATBJJ01. The sequence continues at coordinate 9,633 of CAWIWL010000012.1, read as the reverse complement.
CGCCGTTGGCCACGACCGACAACCCGGGCACCGCGCGCAGCGCGTCAGCGACGCTTTCCACCTGGTGCTTGTCGAGATCGTCGCGCGTAATCACCGTCACGCTCGACGAAGCCGCCGACAGCGGGATTTCGACCTGCGCGGCCGAGACGACGACCGACTCGGAGACGGCGCTGATCTCGAGCGCGATGGTCCCGAGATCGCGCGCCGCACTGGCGCCCGCGACCGCCGCCGGCTTGGCCCGGAAGCCGTCGAGCGCGACGCGGACCTCGAAGTCGCCACTGTCGGGCCCGTTGAGCGTGAAGTGTCCCGACGACACAGTCATCGTGCGGGCGAGGACTGACGTTCCGTCTGTGATGAGTACGACGGCTCCTGGTACGCCGCGGCCGTCAGGATCGATCACCTGTCCAGTCACCGGTCCCGCGAAAGCGGGCTGGATGCTGAAGACAAGGCTAAAGAGAACTACGAGCAGGGCAGGGGAGAGCAGGCGAGCGAACAGAGTATGCACGGGGCTCCTTGTCGGCGTGTCTCGCGCCGAGAGAAAGGACGGCCCGGCGCCAGATATCCTGGCTGGCGGATCGACATGCTGTTTCCGCGCCTTCCCATGCCCCGAAGTAGCACAGTGGCGGCGGGGTCTGACCCCGCAAGGAAACAGCACTTCCCGCTTACAGTGGCGGCACCGCGTGGGATTTGCACCCACTTCCCGTGGTCGCCGGGCAGAGCCGCGCCGTTTCGGCAGCGACTCCGTCGTCAGTTGTGCCCGCCAGTATAACACCTGTAAAATTAAGCTTTTGCGGCCACTATTCTGGATGGCCGTAACTGCTCTGGAGCCTATGAGTAAGAGCTCGACCATCAGCGCAAGGCAGACACCGGCCGGCGACGTGACCGTTGCGGCTGGCGGCCTCGTCATCCACGCCCAGACCCTGAGCCTCCAGACCGGCGATCGCGTGGAGCTCGTCGATCTGACCGAGCGGATCACGGGTGTGGTTCACAGCTCCGGCGTGAAGGAAGGCCTCGTCAGCCTCTGGTCGCTCCACACGACGTGTGCCCTGTTCATCAACGAGAACCAGTCGGCGCTCCACGCCGACATCAAGCAGTTCCTCGAGCTCACCGTGTCGAGAGCCGGCAACTGGAAACACAACGATCCCGAGCACTCCGACTGCGACCGCAACAACGCCGACGCCCACCTGCGCGCGATGCTCCTCGGCCACGGCCTGACGCTTCAGGTGACCGCCGGCGAGCTGGTGTTGGGGCAGTGGCAGCGCGTCCTGGCCGCCGAGCTCGACGGGCCGCGCATACGCTCGGTCCGTGTTCACGTCCAGGGCGTGGCCTAGTCCGATGCACACGCGCCTCGCTTCGCTCGGCCTCAGCGACATCTCCGACAAGCTCGAAGCCCGCGTCCGGCTCACCTTCGACGAGGGGGTGAAGCTCTTCGAGTGTCCTGACACGCTGGCGCTCGGTTGGCTCGCGAACCGCGAGCGCGAACGACGCCACGGGGCGCGGACGTACTACAACTTCAATATCCGCCTCGAAGCGACCAACGTCTGCGTCGCCAGCTGCCTCTTCTGCGCGTTCGCGCGCTTGAAGCCCGGCGACGACGGGTCCTACACGATGTCGCTCGAGGAGGCGTGGGACAAGCTGCGTCAGCGTGCCCACCAGCCTCTCACCGAGGTCCACGTCGTCAACGGCCTGCATCCCGATCTGCCGTTCGACTACTATCTCGAGCTGCTCCGCGGCTTCAAGCGGATCCGGCCCGGGATCCATCTGAAGTGCTTCACGGCCGTTGAGATCGCATTCTTCTCGGATCTCTACGGCATGACCGACGAGCACGTGCTGGTCGCGCTCAAGGAGGCCGGACTCGATTCGCTGCCCGGCGGCGGCGCCGAGGTGTTCGCCGAGCGTGTGCGCCAGAAGATCTGTCACGACAAGTGCGGGGCCGATCGCTACCTCGAGATCCACCGCATCGCGCACGGGCTCGGGCTGCGCTCGAACATCACGATGCTCTACGGCCACATCGAGACGATCGCCGAGCGCGTGGATCACATGCTGCGCACGCGCGCGCTGCAGGATCGGACGGGCGGCCTGCAGGCGTTTATCCCGCTCGCCTTCCATCCCGACAACAACCAGATGCGCAAGCTGCCGGCGCCGACCGCCGCCGATACCCTGCGCGTGCACGCCGTCTCGCGCCTGATGCTGGACAATATCCCGCACGTGAAGGCGTTCTGGATTGCGACCGGCGTCGAAGTCGCGCAGATGGCGCTCTGGTATGGCGTGGACGACCTCGACGGGACCGTGCAGGAGGAGAAGATCTACCACATGGCCGGCGCGCGCACGCCTGAGTCGATGACCACCTCTGCCATCCGCCGGCTCATCCGAAACGCAGGCCGGGAACCCGTCGAGCGAGACACCCTCTATAACGTTGTAACCGGTCCGGACGCGCCAGATGATACGCACGTGGGGGCGTTACAATAGGGTCAGGGGTCAAGGCTCAGAGCCTGTGAAGAAATGTAGTGTCCGGCTTCAGCCGGACCAAGACAAGTCCGCCTAAAGGCGGACACTACCTACGATTCCTTCACAGGCTCTCAAGGCTCTTTCGAACGCTCTTGCTAAAGCCCAAAGCCTAAAGCCTAGAGCCACAAGAAATGGACATCAAGCTCCTCAACCAGGTCGAGAAGCAGAGCATCGGCGAGCGTCAACCGCTCCCGGAGAACTATCTGCGCCTCTCGGACGACGAGATGGACGCTCGCATTGCGGCGGCCAAACGCACGCTTGGCGAGCGCCTGGTCATCCTCGGCCATCACTATCAGCGCGACGAGGTCATCAAGTTCGCCGATTTCACCGGCGACTCGTTGAAGCTGGCGCGCGCCGCGGCGAGCAAGGGCAAGGCAGAGTTCATCGTCTTCTGCGGCGTCCACTTCATGGCGGAGAGCGCCGACGTCCTGTGCGCGCCGCACCAGAAGGTCATCCTGCCAGATCTCGCAGCGGGCTGTTCGATGGCCGACATGGCTGCCGGCGATCAGCTCGACATGTGCTGGCGCGAGCTGAAGGAAACGGGCGTCGATGCCGACGCCGGCGTCATCCCCGTCACCTACATCAACTCATCGGCCGACATCAAAGCCTTCTGCGGCGAGCACGGCGGCATCGTCTGCACCTCGACCAACGCCGCGGCGGTCATGGCCTGGGCGTGGGAGCGCGGCGAGAAGCTCGTCATGCTGCCGGACCAGCACCTCGGCCGCAACACGGCGTTCAAGATGGGCGTCCCGCTCGACCGGATGGTCGTGTGGGACCCGAACGAAGTGTGGGGAGGCCTCGACGCCGAGCAGGTGAAGGCGGCGAAGCTGTTCCTGTGGAAGGGGCATTGCTCCGTTCATACCCGCTTCACGGTGCAGCAGATCGACGCCTTTCGGAAGAAGTACCCGGGCGGCAAGGTTATCGCGCACCCGGAATGCACGTTCGACGTCGTCCAGGCCGCGGACGTCAGCGGCTCGACCGAGAACATCATCAACACCGTCAAGGCCAGCCCGTCAGGATCGATCTGGGCCGTGGCGACCGAGATCCACCTCGTCAACCGCCTCAAGAACGACGTCGAGCCCGACAAGACCGTGGTCACGCTGGATCCGTTCGGATGCCTCTGCTCGACGATGTTCCGCGTGTCGCCGAACCATTTGTTGTGGGTGCTCGAAGGGCTCGTCGAGGGCCGCGTCCACAATCAGATCACCGTCTCGGAACCACAGAAGAGTTTCGCTCGCCTCGCGCTCGACCGGATGCTCACAGTCTAGCTATCAGCTCTCAGCCGTCAGCTGTCAGCTTCTGAATCAGCGTCTGAAAATGAGCTATGCTGAAAAGCTGATTTTTACACCGTAGCTTCCGCCTTCAGGCGGAAGAACACCGCTGAAAGCTGACAGCTGAGAGCTGACGGCTGGCGACGAAGGAGCAGAAGCATGGCCCACGAAGTCCCACCCCTTCCTTATGCCTATAACGCCCTGGAGCCGCACATCGACGAGCAGACGATGCGGATCCATCACGACAAGCATCACGCGGCGTATGTGAACAACTTGAACGTGGCGCTCGAAAAGGCGCCGGAACTTCAGCAGAAAAGCTGCGACGATCTGGTGCGCGGCATCAACACCGTGCCCGAAGACATTCGCACGGCCGTGCGGAACAACGGCGGCGGCCACGTCAACCACACGATGTTCTGGGAGATCATGGGCCCCGGGAAGGGTGGCGCGCCGACGGGAAGAGTCGGCGAAGCGATTGCCTCGTCGTTTGGCAGCTTCGACACGTTCAAGGAGCAGTTTGCCAAGGCCGGTGTCGGCCGGTTCGGCAGCGGCTGGGTGTGGCTCATCGACGCCGGCGGCAAGCTCGTGATCGAAAGCAGCGCGAACCAGGACAGTCCGTTGATGGAAGGCAAGAAGGCCATCCTCGGCCTCGACGTGTGGGAACACGCCTACTACCTCAAGTATCAGAATCGCCGCCCCGACTACATCGGCGCATGGTGGAACGTGGTGAACTGGGACGAGGTCAACAAGCGGTTCAAGTAAAAAGAAGAGGCTCAGGGCTTGTGAAGAAATGTAGTGTCCGGCTTTAGCCGGACCAACACAAGTCCGCCTAAAGGCGGACACTACGTACGATTTCTTCACAGGCTCTCAGGGCTCAGGGCTTAGCAAAACCTTCCTGAGCCTGAGCCACCTACCGCGACTCGTCCCCACCCTTCAGGGCCGCGGCCTTAAAGATCTCCGCCTCGCCCTCCGCCATGTCGTAGGTGTGTTGCGGCTCGGGGAAACTTCCGGAGCGCACGTCCCTGACGTAGGCTTCGAGCGCGGCCTTGGCCGACACGCCGAGCTCGGCGTAGCGCTTGACGAATTGCGGTACGTGCCCGGGCGTGAGGCCAAGAAGGTCGTGCCAGACGAGAATCTGGCCATCGCAGTCCGCTCCGGCCCCGATGCCGATGGTCGGAATGTCGAGTGCCTCGCTGATACGCGTGGCGACGATGGCCGGCATGGCTTCGAGCACCACGGCGAAACATCCCGCGCCCTGCAGGGCCGTCGCTTCATCGAGGAGGCGTTGCGCGTCGCGCACGCGCCGGCCTTGCACGCGATAGCCGCCGAGCGCGACGGCCGATTGCGGCGTCAGCCCGACGTGCCCCATGACCGGGATGCCGACGCCGACGATGGCCTCGACTCGAGTCAGTGTCGGGCCCGCGCCTTCGAGCTTGACGGCGCCTGCGCCCCCTTCCTTAATCAGCCGCACCGCGTGCCGTACGGCTTCCTCGTCAGAGACCTGAAACGATCCGAAGGGCATGTCGGCGACAACGAGCGGCCGCCGGACGCTTCGTGAGACCGCACGCGTCAGGACGAGCATCTCGTCGACGGTGATCTGGACCGTGGAGTCGTGACCGAGCACCGTCATCGCCGCGGAGTCTCCGACCAGGATGCCGTCCATCCCCGCCGTCTCCGCCAGCCGGGCGCTCGGCGAGTCGTAGGCGGTCACCATCGCGATGCGCCCGCCCTGTTGCTTCTGGCGCGCGAAATGGAACGGCGTGATCCGTGGCGCCGGACCGGATCGTGCGGCTGGCTGTTCACTGGCCATGCTGCGGCTCCCTCTTACTCAGAATCGGTGAGGCGAGGTCGTCGTCCAGCCTCACGTTGTCGATGAGCCGCGTGCGCCCGGCGCGCGCGGCGATGGCGAGTGTCGGGTGGCCGTTGAAGTCGGCGACAGCCACGTAGTCGACCTCGAGGCCCGCAAGCTCGGCTCTCGCAGCCGCGACGGCGTCCCGTCCCGCGCGCGCGGCGGCCAGTCCGGCGTCGAGTGCGCGGGGAATCGATAACGCCCGCGCGCGCTCGTCGGCCGACAGGCGCGCATTTCGCGACGACAGCGCCAGCCCGTCTGCCGCCCGCATCGTTGGCACAATGCGGATCTCGACGGACACATTCAGGTCGCGCACGAGCTGGCTGACGACCGCCACTTGCTGCGCGTCCTTCTGGCCAAAATATGCGCGGTCCGGTTCGACCATCAGAAAGAGCTTGAGGCAGACTGTGGCAACGCCGCGGAAATGCCCCGGCCGGAACGCTCCTTCGAGTCCCGCGGCGGGGCCCTCGACGTCGACCCAGGTCGCGTGCCCCGGGCGATAGACCTCATCGGCGGCAGGCGCGAACAGGATATCGACGCCGGCGGCCGACGCGATCCGTGCGTCATTCGCTTCATCGCGCGGATAAGCCTGCAGGTCCGCGGGGTCGCCGAACTGCGTCGGGTTGACGAACAGGCTGGCAACAACCGTGTCGCACTCGCCGCGGGCAGCGCGCATCAGCGAAACGTGGCCTTCGTGCAGCGCGCCCATCGTCGGGACGAGTCCGACCATGCCTTGCGCGCGAGGCTTCTCGAGTGCCTGCCTGAGCTCGTCGACCGCGCGCAGGATCTTCATGAAGCCGTGATCGAGGCCAGCACGCGGTACATCGGCGCGAGCTCCGGCGCCCGCCGCGTGATTTCGCCGATGTGCGCCTCCACCGTCGCGGTATCGCCGCGCTCGATGGGCCCGGTCAGGGCGAAATTGTTGGCGATGGTCTGGCGCATCAGCGGCACCAGCGCTTCGGGTGGAGCGCCGGCTTCGATAAGCAATCGCGACGCGGCACGGTAGAGCGTGACGAGGTAGTTCGACGCGACTACGGCGCCGGCGTGATAGATGACCCGGTCGCGGTCGGCGATGACGAACGGTCGCAATCCGAGCGTCGTTGCCAGCCAGACGGCGCGTGACTCGGCATCGGGAGTCTCGGCGGTCACCGCGGCCCAGGCGCCGTCGAGTTGCTCAGCGCCCCGCGACCTTGTGAACGTCTGAAGCGGGTGCATCCCGAATCTCCGCGTGTGCGGATCGAGCGCGGCCAGTGGCGTAGCGCCGCTGACGTGAGTAATCCACGGACCTGGAGCGATTGCCGCCGCGACCTCGGCGATCGCCCGGTCGGGAACGCAGATGACGACGAGGTCCGGTTCCCGGTCGTCGAGCGCGATTCCCCGTTCGGCGAGGCGAGACGCGAGCGCCGACCCGACCCGGCCTCGCCCAATCACGTTCACGCGCTCAAACACGGCTGTGTCCTTCCGGCTGGCCGATCTCCTTCAGGAGTTCCTCGTGCGCCGGGAACTCGTCCTGGCTCGCGGCGACGAACGAGTAGCGGATCGCGCCCGTCGGCTCGATGAGGAAGAGCGACGGCCTCGCGATGTTCCAGGCGTCGAGGCCGATGCGCTGCCACACACCGTAGGCCTTCGACACTTCGCGCGACTCATCGATCAAGATGTTGAACGGCAGACCCTTGTCTTCAACGTAACGCCGGACCGCCGTCGAGCTCTGGGCGACGACCGCAACGACCTGCCAGCCGCGCGCCGTGTAGACGGCGGAGTTCATCGCGAGCTCGGCGAACCTCGTGCGGCAGTTCGGACACCAGGTGCCGCGGTGGAACGCGAGGAGGACCGGGCCTTTCTTCAGGTAGTCCTCGAGCGACTTCGGATCTCCCTTCTGCGTCGGGAGCCGGAACGGCGGAGCCATGGTCAGCGTCGACCGCGTGGACATGGCTCAGAACAGCTTGACGTCGACCATCTCGCCGGCTTCGACGATGTCGGTTTGCGCGGGGATCTCGATGTAGCCGTCGGCTTGGGCCATGCTGGTGATGTCGCCAGACGCCTTGAAGGCCGGCACGGCGCTGCCGTTCTCGATCCGCACCGTGTAGAACTGGTGGCGGCCGGTCGTCGAGACGACGCGGCGGGAGAGGGGAAGGCGCACGACGCGCGGGTGGTACTCGGGCAGGCGCGCGATACGCCGCAGCATTGGGACGAGCAGCATGTACGCATTCGAGAGGCACGACGTGGCGTAGCCGGGCATGCCGAAGACCGGCCGCCGTCCGATGCGCCCGAAGGCCGTCGGCTTCCCAGGTTTGACCGCAATGCCGTGGAAGACCACCTCGCCCATCGCGCCGATCGCGTCGATGATGAGATCGCGTTCGCCGACCGAGCTTCCCCCCGAGAAAACGACGATGTCCTCGCCCTCGGTGGCGGCAACCGCCGTGGTGAGCGCCTGCAGGCTGTCCTCGACCGTCGGATAGACGATGGGAACGCCGCCGTGCGCGGCGATGATCGAGGCGAGCGTGAACTGGTTGATGTCGTAGAGCTGGCCCGGCGCGAGCGGCTGGCCGGGCGCGACGATTTCGTTCCCGGTCGAGAGGATGGCGACGCGGGGCCGCGCGAACACGTCGACACTGGTCTGCCCGATCGCCGCGAGCGCGCCGATCCGGCTCGGGGTCAGCACCTCGCCGGCGGAAAAGAGCGACTGGCCTGCCGAGATGTCGGCGCCGCGCCGCCCGACGTTCTGACGTGGGTACACCGGCGTCAGCACACGCACGTCGCCCCCACTGCCTTTCTCGGTTTCCTCGACCATCACCACCGCGTCGGCGCCGTCCGGTAGGGGTGCGCCGGTCGCGATTTGGATGCAGGTGCCGCGCGAGATGCGTTCCCGGGCGACCTGACCCGTGAAGACGGTTGCGATGCAGGCGAGCGTCTTCGGCTCGAACGAGCTGGCGCCGAACGTGTCAGCGGCGATGACGGCGTAACCGTCCATCGCCGCGCGATCGAACGGCGGCACGTCGATCGCCGACTGCTCGGCGTGCGCGATGACGCGGCCGTGCGCCTCGAGGATCGCGATCCGTTCGGTCCGGTCAATCGGGACGGACGCGGCGACGAGCAGCGCGCGTGCCTCGTCGAGCGGAATGGTCTCGCGAATGGGACGGACGGTCGTCATGATCCCCAGAGGGTTTCCTTCGTGTTCATCGGGTCAATCGTGTTCATCGTGAACCATAGCCGTCGGCGCGTTCATCCCGGTCTTGGCTGATGAGATAGGTTGTAGTGTCCGGCTTTAGCCGGACCTGCAGGCCGGCTTCGCTGAACTTCCTATCTTCTCAATTCTCTGACGACGTGCCCGATCTCCGGCAGAATCAGCTTCGTCATTGCCAGCCGCACGGCGTGCTCCGATCCCGGCAGCGAGAAGGCCGCCGTGGCGCCGATGGATCCGGCAGTCGCGCGGCTGAGCATCGCTGCGGCGCCTATCTCAGCGTAGCTCAACATGCGGAAGAGCTCGCCGAACCCGTCGAGGCGCTTGTCGAGGAGCCCGGCCAGCGCGTCGTAGGTGCTGTCGCGTGCCGTGATGCCGGTGCCGCCGGTCGTGAGGATTACGTCCGCCGTGTTGACGGCGGATTGCACCGCCTCGCGGACCGCCGCCGGGTCGTCACGGACGATGCGGCGGCCGGTGACCTGGTGTCCGGCGCCGGTCAGCAGCTCCACAATCGCTCCGCCGCTGGCATCGTTGGCCTCGGTCCTGGTATCGCTGATGGTCAGCACGAAGCAGCGCACTGATGCCGGGGCGTCCTTCCGGTGCGCGGGGGCGCTCACGGGTTCAGTATAGTCAGGACTGGGTGCATCAGGTTCAGGAGGTTCTTTGAACCTTTGTCCGTTGGGATATAATCGGAGTTTCGCGCTGGTGCCCGGGCCGCATCCGTGGAGCCCAGAGGTCACCGCCCCTCGCGCCCTTAGCTCAGTTGGATAGAGCGTCTGGCTACGAACCAGGAGGTCGCACGTTCGAGTCGTGCAGGGCGCACCAAC
>CAWIWL010000011.1:0-112899 GCA_963839705.1 uncultured Acidobacteriota bacterium | reverse complement strand
GCGAAGCCTAGAGCGACGGCTCGTCCAATACCAGTTGCGGCGCCCGTGTCAGAACCGCTTTGCCGCTGAAATCGAGGACATCATGTTGGCTGACGCCATCGTTACCTCCATTTTGGTTAGTATGAGCGGTATGACACCAGACGCGCGGAGCCGAATCTATTGGACGAAGGTATCGCCCGATACTTTCGTCTAATGGACCTGCCGTCGGGCGTCTGGTGTGATTCCACGTCGAGGGGGTCGCGATGAAACACCGTTGGGTGCTGGTTTTCATGGCGCTCGCGTGCGTTCTGCTCGGCGGATGTCGCTCGACGGACGCACCGCCCGCCGCGGCGCCGCCCGCGGTCGTCGTCGCGCCACCGCTGGTGATGCGGCTGACCGAATGGGACGAGTACACCGGCCGCTTCGAGGCGACCGATCGCGTGGACGTTCGCGCCCGCGTCGATGGGTATCTCGACTCCATCCATTTCCGCGACGGGGCGATCGTCAAACCCGGTGATCTGCTGTTCGTGATCGATCCGCGACCGTACGAAGCGGTATTGGAAGGGGCTCGGGCGGACGTCGTACGCGCGCAGACACGCCTGGAACTCGCCACGACCGACTTCACTCGCGGCGAGTCGCTGTTCGCGATCCGAGGTATCAGTCAGGAGGAGTTCGACCGCCGGGTGCAGGCGCGGAAGGAAGCCGAGGCATCCCTGATCGTCGCTCGCGCCGCCGAGCGCACGGCGGCGCTGAACGTGGAGTTCACGCGCGTACGGGCCCCGATCGCCGGCCGCATCTCCGAGAATTTTGTGAGCGTGGGCAACGTGATCTCGGGCGGTCAGGCGGGATCGACGGTCTTGACGACGATCGTGGCCGTCGATCCGATCCAGTTTTTCTTCGATGCGAGCGAGGCAGACTACCTGAAATACAACCGCATGAACGCCAGTGGTGAACGCCAGTCCTCACGTGATACGGCCAATCCCGTGCGCATCCGGCTGCTCGATGAGTCCACGTTCACGCACGTCGGCAAGATGGACTTCGTCGACAACCGTGTCGACCAGGCGACCGGCACGATACGCGGCCGCGCGCTGGTCCCCAATCCTGGCGGCTTCCTCACGCCTGGGCAGTTCGGACGCCTTCAGCTCCTCGGCTCCGGCGAGTTCGATGCGCTGCTCGTGCCCGACAGTGCGATCCTGAGCGACCAGTCGCGGCGATTCGTGTGGGTCATGGGCAAAGACGATGTCCCGGAGTCGCGCGTGGTGGAGCCGGGCAATCTCGAGCGGGGCTTGCGCATCGTGCGCGCCGGCCTGCAGCGCGACGATCGAATCGTGATCAACGGCATGCAGCGCGTGCGGCCCGGCGCCAAGGTCGCTCCGACCACCGGGCGCATCGAGCCTCTGGCCGGAAGTTGAGGGAATGGCGACCATGGGTTTCTCCAGGCTGTTCATCGATCGGCCGATTCTCGCCGGTGTGATCTCGGTGATGATCATGCTCGTCGGCGTCGTCGCCTACTTCGCCCTTCCCGTCTCTCAATATCCCGAGGTCGCTCCTCCGAGCATCACGGTCACGACGTCGTATCCAGGCGCGAACGCGGAGACCGCTGCCGCCACCGTTGCCGCTCCGCTCGAGCAGGAGATCAACGGTGTTGAGCGGATGCTCTATCTCTCCTCGCAATCGACCGCCGACGGCCGCACGACTATTACCGTGACGTTCGCGCTCGGCACCGACCTCGATGCCGCGCAAGTCCTGGTCCAGAACCGCGTCAACATCGCGTTGCCGCGACTGCCCGAAGAGGTGCGACGGATCGGCGTCGTCACGACCAAGAACACGCCGGATATTTTGATGGTGGTGCACATCTACTCGCCCGACAGGTCTCGCGACCAGTTGTATCTGTCGAACTACACGCTGCTCAACATCCGCGACCGGCTGGCCAGGCTCGATGGCGTCGGCGATCTCCGGTTGTTCGGCGCGCGCGAATACTCGATGCGGATCTGGCTCGATCCGAATCGGATTTCCGCGCTGGGCCTGACCGCCGGCGAAGTGGTGCAAGCGCTTCGTGGTCAGAATGTGCAGGTCGCCGGCGGCGTGCTCGATTGTCCACCGTCGACCCAACAAGGCGCCTACGAGGTCGGCGTCCAACTCCTCGGCCGCCTCACCGACCCCGCGCAATTCGGGGACGTGCTGATCAAGAGCTCCGACGAAGGGCGACTCGGTACGCGTGCGTGACGTCGGGCGTATCGAGCTTGGTGCCGTCGACTACTCGACCAATGCGTATCTCGACGACAAGCCAGCGGTGGCCGTGCCCGTCTTTCAACGCCCGGGCTCGAATGCGCTCGCGACGGCCCGGCGCGTGGAAGCGCTGATGGCGAGTCTGCGCCCCGAGTTCCCGAAAGGGCTCGACTACGACATCATCTACAACCCGTCGGAGTTCATTGCGGAGTCGGTGCGCGAAGTTCAGAAAACCATCGTCGAGGCCGCGATCCTCGTGGTCGTGGTCGTGGTCCTCTTCCTACAGTCGTGGCGCGCGTCGGTGATTCCGCTCGTCGCGATTCCCGTCTCGCTCATCGGCACGTTCGCTGTGCTGCAGGCGTTCGGTTTCTCGCTGAACACGCTCTCGCTGTTCGGGCTCGTCCTCGCGATCGGCATCGTCGTGGACGATGCGATCGTGGTGGTGGAGGACGTTGAACGTAATCTCCATGAGGGAATGTCGCCGCGGGAAGCCGCACGCCGGACGATGGATGAAGTCGGCGGAGCGCTGGTCGCGATCGCGCTCGTGCTGTCGGCAGTGTTCGTGCCGACGGCCTTCATCCCCGGTATCTCCGGTCAGTTCTATCGGCAGTTCGCCCTGACGATTGCCTCCGCCACCCTGATCTCGTGCCTGGTCTCGTTGACGCTGTCTCCCGCGCTGGCCGCGCTGCTGTTGCGTCCGCGGGGCGGTGCCCGGCGCTCTCTCGTCGGCCGCATGATCGGCCGGTTCTTCGATGGGTTCAACGCGGGATTCGATTGGCTCTCGAATGTGTACGGCGCAAGTGTCGGGAAGATCGTGCGCGTCTCGGCGCTGGTACTCGTGGTCTACGCAGGCCTCCTCGTGCTGACCGGCGTGCAGTTCTGGCGCGCACCGGGCGGCTTCATCCCGGCTCAAGACCAGGGATACTTCATCACGATCGTGCAGCTGCCACCCGGCGCCTCGCTCTCGCGCACCGACGCCGTGGTGCAGCGGGCCATCAAGGATCTGCTCGCGATTCCCGGCGTCGCGCACACGGCGAGCTTCACCGGGTTCGATGCGGCTACCTCCACCAACGCCAGCAACGCCGCCGCCGTGTTCTTCACAGTGACACCGTTTGCCGAACGCGCCGCACATGGCGTGGACGCGGCCGCCGTCCTCCGCACCGCTCGGCAGCGCATGGCGGCGATCGCGGAAGCGAATATCGTCGTCATCCGGCCGCCGTCGGTCCGCGGTGTCAGCACGACTGGCGGCTTCAAGTTCATCGTGCAGGACCAGGCGGCGCGGGGCCTCGTGGCGCTGCGCGATGCCGCCGGCCAGCTCACCGCCGCAGCCGCGCGCGAGCCCGGCCTCGGCGCGGTGTTCTCACAGTTCGAGGTCTCGACGCCACAGCTCTACGTCGACATCGATCGGGACCGCGCCCAGGCACTCGGCGTACCGCCGTCGCGTGTGTTCGAGGCGCTCGAGGTCTTCCTCGGATCGTCGTTCGTGAACGATTTCAATTACCTCGGGCGCACCTACCGGGTGACCGCGCAGGCCGACGCGCAGTTCAGACGCACGGCACGGAATATCTCCGAGCTCCGCACTCGCAGCGACAGCGGAGGAATGGTGCCGCTCGGGTCGGTGGCCACGTTTCGTGACGTGAGCGGCCCGACGCGCGTGACCCGCTACAACCTCTATCCGGCGGTCGAGGTCCTCGGCGACGTCACACCAGGCACGTCTTTCGGCCAGGGGATGAGCACGATGGAAGCGCTGGCCACACGCATGCTGCCCGACGGGTTCTCCTCCGAGTGGACGGAGCTGGCATACCAGCAGCAGCAGGCGGGCAACACCGCGGCGTTCGTCTTCGCCTTCGCGGTCATCGTCGTCTTTCTCGTGCTGGCCGGACAGTACGAGAGCGTGACGCTGCCGCTCGCGGTCGTGCTGATCGTGCCGATGTGCCTCCTGGCGGCGATCACTGGGCGTGCTGCTTCGCGGCCAGGACAACAACATCCTCACGCAGATCGGTCTGGTCGTGCTCGTCGGGCTCGCGTGTAAGAACGCCATCCTGATCGTCGAATTCGCGAAGCAGGCGGAAGATCATCTCGGCCTCGATCGATTCCAGGCAGCGGCCCACGCCGCACAACAGCGCCTGCGACCGATTCTGATGACGTCGTTTGCCTTCATTCTCGGCGTCGCGCCGCTGGTCGTCGCCAGCGGCGCCGGCGCGGAGGCGCGCCAGGCGCTGGGCACGGCCGTCTTCGCGGGGATGATCGGCGTCACGCTCTTCGGACTGCTGCTGACGCCCGCGTTCTACGTGGTCTGCCGGCGTCTGGCACGCCGGCGCCAACCGTCGGTACCGCATCCAGACATCACTGCCCACCAGTCCGCGGTGGGGACGATCAGCGCATCGCCCGAGGGTGAGGTCCGGTCGTGATCCGCCAGGTGCACGCCGCAATCGGCGCGGTGTTGGTCGCGACCACCGCCTGCAGCGTGAGAGGCACAGACATCAGGCCTGTCCCACCGCCGCCGGCTGCTGCCTTCGAGAATGCGGACGCCGCGCTCTCGACAACCGACCCCGTGGACGCGTGGTGGACGACGTTCCAGGACGCGCGCATCACAGCGCTCGTCGAGCGGGCGCTTGCTCGAAGCCCCGACGTCCGTCACGCGACGGCGCTGGTAAGGCTCGCGCGCGCCAGGCAACGCGACCAAGAGGGCGCGAATTGGCCCCTGGGCGGGGCAACTGCCTCATTCGACCGCAGCCGGTCTCAAATCGGCGTCGCTCCCGACCTTCGATGTGAACCTGTTCGATGCCGGCGTGGACGCAAGTTGGGAAGTGGACGTCTTCGGCGCCCGTCACGCCTCCATAGCAGGGGCGCGCGCCGACTTCGCACGTGAGCGATCCCTGCGCCGCCTCACCCTGGTGTCGGTGGCGGCCGAGGTCGTGCTTGCGTACACCGATGTCAGAGGCACGCAGGCGCGGCTCGCTGTCGCGCGCGATAACGTCGCCAACCAGGAGAGCGCGTCCGAGCTCACGCAACAATTACTGAATGCGGGTCGGGGTACGCAGCTCGATGTGGACCGATCGATCGCGCTGCTCGAATCGACACGGGCGTCCATTCCACCGCTCGTCGCCGCCGAGTCGGCTGCGATCTACCGGCTGGGCGTGCTCGTCGGGTCCGAGCCGCAAGCGCTGGCGGCCGACTTGCGCGTTCCCGATGCTGTGCCCCGTCCGCCCGACGTGCTCGCAATCGGAGAACCGATCACATTGCTGCGCCGACGGCCCGACGTGGCGGCCAGCGAATATGCGGTGCTCGCTGCCGCGGCTCGCGCCGGCGTCGCGGCCGCCGAGCTCTTCCCACGGTTAGTACTTACCGGAGGAGTGGGGGTGCAGGCCGTTGGCGTCGGCGACCTGACCAATGAAGGGCTGCGGTTTGGTCTCGGAGTCGGCGTCACCCTGCCGTTTCTCGAATGGAACCGCATCCGTCAACGAATCCTGGCCGCCGATGCGACCGCCGAAATTGCGCTCGCGGACTACGAGCGAACCGTCCTGTCCGCGCTCGAGGAAGCTGAGCGCGCGATCGCCGCCTATGTTCAGGAGCGGGTACGCTTCGGTCACCTGGATCTGGCGGCTCGCTCCGCGCGCGCGGCCGCCAATCTCGCCCGGCAGCGATACCAGTTCGGCGCGGACAACTTCTTGACGGTGCTCGACGCGGAGCGCGTGCGGTTGGAGGCCGAGGATCAATTGGCGCAGAGCCGTGTCGAGGTCACGCGTCAGGCCGCATCCATCTTCAAGGCGCTCGGTGGAGGCTGGTCCGAGGCCGAGCGTCTCACGAGCGCACAGCTCGCCGACGATGACCGTGCACGGCTGCGAAGGATTGTCGCCGTCGAACGAAGGTAACCTCTGCGCGTGTTTGGCCGCTGTCGAGACGTGGTCTCGGCGAACGCAGGCGATTCTCGCGGATCAAAAAACGCTGCGGCGTTACTCGCGAGTAACGCGAGCGCTCACCCGCGCCGTGCGGCATCACGATTTCACCGGCGCGCGGCGTCGGGTGCAGCGCGTGTTAGCGGAAGGCCGTCGGCTGGGTCAGTCTCACCCTCCTCACTCTTTCCCTACCACTCAGTGCATCGGCTCAGGCGGTCTACGGCACCATTGTCGGCACGGTGATGGATTCGTCAGCGGCAGGCGTGCCGAAGGCGAAGTGACCATCACAGGTTTGCGCGCAACGTGGTGACGAAGGCTATTCCCATCGCCGCGTCCGCCACGTCGCACAGAATGCCACCGTGTACGGTACCCATCGGGTTGGCGTGTCGCGGGCCGGCATCGAGCCATCCCAGCGCCTTCCCGTCGCCGAGGGGCTCGATCGAAAAGCCCACGAGATCAGCGACCGGCACGCGTGACGTGCGTGCGCGATCAATCAGCGGATGGTCGCTCACACGCAGTCACTCCCCGCTGCGGTCGATAAGCGAGCACATGTCACTCAGCTCTTGTGAACATGGCATTGCCACTGGCTGTGTCGGCGGCTGAGACTTCCTCCTGCATCACGTCCCAGTGTTCCACCACTTTGCCATCCTTGACGCGGAAGATATCTACCGCGACCATTGGCTTTGGTCCCCAGCCGGTATATCGCCCATGAACCATCACGAGGTCGCCATCCGCGACGGCCATGCCGGGCTCATACGTGAGGGCAGTAAGGGTCGGAATCATCTGAGCAACGGCTGATGGGCCGTCTGGGATTACCGGGTTGTGCTGCTTGTAATTCGCGCCAAAATACTCCTCCACGACCGTTGGATCTCGGTCGATAAAGGCCCTTTTGAGTACTTCGAGCACGATCGCTTTGTTGGATTTGACCATGTAATCTCCGTCGTGATCTCTCGCAATTGCAGCGCGGAAACACCGACACGAGTTTCGGCTCTCGGCGGCCTCACGGCTTGACTGCGCGCGCTGAACTCCACAGCGCCCACCCTGGATTGACCCGGTTCGGATGGAGCTCCAGCATCCTGTCGTAAAGCTCCTGGGCGGTTTTTGTCGTTTCCGCTAATCGGTCGAAATCGCGGATGTATTGTCGGGTCTGTTCGATAATCCTGGGATCGTCCTCGTTTTCCGGCCGCTTGTGTGACGCGACAACTGCGCGCGGGTTCAGCGCCTCAATCTTGTCCAGCGCGTCGATCCACTCCCGTCGTGTCTGCGCATTTGACTCAGCGAGGTACAGGTGGACGTCATTGTAAGCAGCGTCGCCAGCCACGACGAGGCCGATCGAAGGGATGTGCAAACAGGTCGTGTAGTCCGTGTCGGTATGACCAAGTTCCACGGCGACCAATTCATGCCCTTCGAGATCAATGACATTGCCCTTGAGCTCCTCCGCGATCACTAGCCTGTCTGGAATTTGTCCTGGGAATCCCACCCTCCAGGCCCCCTCGAGAGCTTCTGGCGAGGCATTCTGTCGCATCACCTTCACAGCGTTGGGCATGGCGACTGCTTTCGCATGTGGAAATCGCTCGAGGAGCGTGCCGACTCCAAACCAATGGTCCCCGTGACCATGTGTAATGTAGATGGTTGTCAGGTTCTTGCCTCGGCCAGCAACCCAATCTGCAAGAGCGGTGGCCTGCTTGACCGTCATGAACGCATCCACCAGCACGGCGTCGCGCACGCCATAGATCAGCGTCGACGCCGTCGCTTGAAAAAATGTGTCTCGAACGCCGGGAGGCTTGTCGCGAGTCACAATCGGGATGCCCGGCGTCACGAACACGTCCCAATGCAGATTGTCTGGCCGTGCGACATTCTCAGGGGTGCCTGCGGTCTTCTCTGTGTTGGCGTCTGTGCGCGACATCTCTTACCTCCTGGCACGTTGCTTCCGCTCGCCGTGAATTAGCTGAAGACCACCTCGTGTCCTGCCCGGGGCGCGCCTTCACCGACGGTCAGCCTGCGAGGTTTACGCAGCGGCCGGTACCCCTGCGACCTGCCGCTCGAGTCCCTTCGGATCCGCGAAGAAGGCCGGGCCCGCGCCCTGGCTCATCTTGTCGGGAAAGATCTCCTCGTCGCCGGCGATGATGCCTGCGACAATCGCCCGCGCGGCGTCCGTCGGCGAAGCCTTCTCGAGCGTCAGCACCTCGCCCATCTTCGTGTCAATCGGGCCGGGATACACGCCAAACACCTGTGTGTTCTGCCCCCGCAGCATCGCGCGCGTGACTTGAGTGAGCGAGTGCGTCGCGGCCTTCGAGGCGCTGTACGCCGCGAGAATCGGGAAGCTGACGAACGAGGCCACCGAGTTGAGGTTGGCGATGGCGCCGCCGCCATTCTTCGCGAGCACTGGCGCGAAGGCCTGGGTGACCGCGAAGGTGCCGAGGAAGTTCACTTCCATCTCCCGTCGCCCGCCCTCGATCCACTTCGGATCGGTGAATTCGCCACCGAAGAAGCCGACGATGCCGGCGTTGTTGACCAAGAGATCCACGTCCGTCGCGGTCGCGGCGGCAGTCGCGATCTGCGCCGCGTTGGTCACATCGAGTTGAAGCGGCACGACGCGTGAACCGTGGCGGTCGACGAGCGGGTCGAGCGTCGAGATGTTGCGGGCGGCGGCGTACACCTTGTTCACGCCGGCCGCGACCAGCGCGTCCACGATGGCTTCGCCGATGCCCCGATTGGCGCCGGTGACGAGTGCGGTCTTGCCTGAAAGTGCGTAACCCATGTCGAGACTCCTGACGGCCTCGCAACGCGCGAGACTGAAGGCGGCAACCATCTGGGGAAGCCGAAAACAGACCGTTCTGTCTATTCATGCGGGTTGACAATAGACCGATCTGTCTGTATTGTCAAGGCGTGCCGCAGAACGCCCGGAAACGGGCAAAAACCTCCGAAATCCGCGTCCGAGACCGCCTCCTTGACGCAGCCGATCGCCTGTTCTATCGGGAGGGCGTGCGGGCCGTGGGGATCGACCGCGTCCTAGCGGAGGCCGATGCGGCGAAAGCGTCGCTCTATCAGCACTTCGGCTGCAAGGACCAGCTCGTGGCGTCGTACCTCGAGCGCCGAACCGTGGACGCCCGTGCGAGGATCGAGGCGTACCTCGTCGACACGCCTCCGTCACAACGTGCGCTCAAGTTTTTCGACTGGGTGGTGGAGTGGGCGGAGTCGAAGGACTTCCGCGGGTGCCCGTTGCAGCATACGGTGAGCGAGCTTACCGATGCGACGCACCCGGCGCGCGCCATTGCCCACGGTCAGCGAGAGTGGTTTTCGGAGCGCTTCCTCGAGTGGACGAAGGCGGCCGGAGTGAAGGACCCGAAAGCAACGGCTCGCGCGCTGGTCGTGCTGTTCGACGGCGCCGTCGCAGGGTCCGAGGTCGACGGGCCGCAGCGGGCGAACGACGCTCGATGGCTGGCCAGGAAGTTGTTGGCCGGCTGAACCTGCGCGCACGCTCTCCTCCCCTCTACGGAACGACGTTCGTCGAACTGCGGTACACGCCCCGTCGCAATCGCCTGCAGTTTCTTAGCCAGCCTCAGCGCCCGCCGCCGAACCATGGCCGCCTTCAGGTCGAAGTTGGCCTGCATGTGCATTCAGAGCTGCGGCGTCGTCTTGAAGAGTTGCGCACTCCGCAGGGCCGTGTCCGCGGTCACGCCGCGCTTCAACATCGTGCGAAACCGGGGAACGGGAATCAGCGGATACCAGTTGCGGAGCCGCACGTCGATGCCGGTGTCCCGCAGCGCCGCCGCAGAGGCCCTAGCATCCTGCCCGGCATAGTGGTGCGGATACACCACCGAAGGCTTGATGCTCCGAGCTCAATCAGCCGCTTCCGCCGCGTCATGGCGAACGGCAGATTCATCGGCAAAAACGCGACGTCAATGTTCTGCAGGCTGCCGACCTCCGACACGCACACTCGGTATTCGCCCAAGCACGAATCCTACTCCTGTCTTCCGATTGGCTGGTTCAGCCAGACCTCTTCAGGCGTGCCGCAGGATCTTTTCCATCGGCCTGCCTTTGGCCAGCTCGTCGATCAGCTTGTCGAGGTAGCGGATTCCCTGCATGACAGGATCTTCAATCTCTTCGACGCGGACACCGCAGATCGCGCCCGTCACCAGTGTGCGCGAGGGATTCATCGTGGCTTTGGAAATGAAGGTCTCGATATTCGTCCGCTTCTCCAGAATGCTCTCCAGCTGCTTCTGGGTGTATCCGGTGAGCCACCGGATGATCTCATCGACCTCGGCTTTCGTGCGTCCCTTCTTCTCGGCCTTGGCGACATAGTGCGGATAGACGCCCGCAAGGCTCATGGCGTAGACGCGCTTCAGCGTGGCGACATCGGTCTTCATCAGGACTTGTCCCTTGTTTCACCCTGTCGTTGAATCTCGGATCATGCATCCCAACCAACCGGACGGTCCCCGACCGCTCTCCACGCGGGGTCAGCCGCGCCGGAGCGTCAGCGAAGGCGGGCGAACCAGCACCTGCCTGAGATTACGCGCCCAGGATGCCGCTGCTCTTGCTGCGTTCCTACCCTACGCCGAAACGCTCGACCTCACCGACGATGCGGCGGCCCGCTACGCGGAGATTCGGGCTGACTTGAAGAAGCGCGGAATGATGATCGGCGCCAACGACCTGTTCATCGCGGCACACGCGCGGGCCCGAGGCCTGACGCTGGTCACGAACAATACCGCCGAATTCGAGGGCGTGTCGGACATGGCGATCGAGAACTGGACGCTGCCGCCGGGCCGGCGGAGGTGATCAGGCTGCAGAGCGCCCGCCAGCTCGAGAGCCTGAAATTGCTTAGTTGTTTACCGTGAGATGTTTATGGATGGCGAAGTGGGATTCGTTCCCGTGGTTCCCGCTCCCACCAATGATTTAGGCCTGATCCGAAGCCCTCAAATCACCAAATCCACTCAAAACCTGAGTATCAGGTACAAAACAGGTACAGCGCAATCGGGCTCGCCGACGTCCGGTACTTCGGACCCACGCCTGGCGTCTGAACACACCAGTGCGCTACTCGGCTTGCAAGAGGGCGCGACGGGCCTGCTCAGCCCTGCGGGTCTCCTGTGTGGCGCGGGTCCAATGGATGCACCACTTCGAACCGCCAACCTTTGAGGCCGGACTCAATCACGGCTTTTCGAACTTTCTGGGACACAATCAGGATCTCTCTTGGACGGAGAAGACCGACGCGAGCACCAACACACTGGCGCGTTCGGATCACGTCGCTTCCGACAGAGGGGCGCTCGATCGATAGTTCGGACACGAGGCTCACACCGATCGAGTGTCCGTGCGGGCAACGGTATGTGTCGCTGTCGTCCAGGTCGAACGGCCCTGCACCAGCGACCGTCGGGGCGACGATCTCCGCGGGCTCCGACCGCGCGACCATCCGGTACCACTGGTCGAGTTTCGGCCGGAGCCCACGATAGCGCACCGGCTCGAAAGCGACTCCTGTGATACCGACGCCTTCGAGGACCCCTTTGGCGCGCTCGGAGACGATTTCTTCGCTAGCGATCGTCCGCGCGAAGTCCTTTCCTCTCGGAATGCGACGACCGTCAAGAATCAGTGGCGTCAATTGCCTGGCTCCAACGCCACATGTATACGGCCCGATCGTCACATTGCCGGCGCCCGACATCAGCGTTGTTGTCTCAGGAAAGTAAGTATGATGACAGGCAACCGCGTCATCGTAGACAGTTCCACACTCTTCACCCGCAGGTTCGAATGTCGATGTCCATTCCACACTGAACAACTCAGTACGTCTGAGCTCGGCCATGGTGTAGCACCGCCGGATGATCGAGAAGAAGAAGAACGCCTTGTTTCTCTCCAGGCTCAGGCGTCGTTGCAGTTCACCAACCCGCTGACACCTTGGATCGCTAATCGAAAGCGTGACCTTTCGAACGATGTCGGAGAGTCGCAGTCCCTCTGTTTCGCCGAATAACAGGTGGGCGAACTCTTCGGCCACCCTGAGTTCAATGGTTTCGCGCATGGTGCTGAGAGTCTATCGAAGGGACGATAGACCAGGTCTCCCATTGAACAGAGATGCGTACGCTGCGGCGGCGAGCCGGAGCGCTTGGCACACATGAAGTGATGAAGCGATTCCCGCCAATCGGTGAGTCGCAGTCTGCCTATGCGCGCCACGGCCGATGGCTTATCGCACGTGGGTGGATGCCGACGAAGCGGGTGGAACTGGAACCTGCGTGCCGGCAATGCGCCTATTTTTGTGAGTTCTGCCGGCGAAGGGCGGAGCGAAAACGAGGGTTAAGTACAGTCCGAAAACTGGATCGAATAAGCGATTCATTTTCAGTTGTTTAGAATGGCGGAGAGGGTGGGATTCGTTCCCGCGAATTCCGCTCCCGTCAACAATTTAGGCCAGTTTTCAATCGCTCAAATCGCTAGAAACGCTCAAAACGTGAGTATCAGGTACAAAACAGGTACAGCGGAAATGCGGCTTATGGCACGCTCCGCGAGTGGGCCGCATCGGCGCGCCAGGAGCAGCTGGAGACTGGCAGAATCTGAGCTTCATCCGACGCTCGCCAGTCTTCGCACTCTTCTCGCTGGCTATGGCTTCTCGAACAACACTCGATAGTCTCGCTGATAAATGGCGGTCCCTGCCAAACGGAGCGCGAGATTGCGAAGCGGAACCGGCAGAGCCCGGATGCGATCCCTGCGGTGTGTTCGCTGCTGCACCCAGCGGATGCGAGTGCGCCGGCGTTCGCTGAACGCTGACAAGGCCTCGTCCGGCGAGCCATGCATAGCCAACATCTGGGCCAGCACCAGCGCATCTTCCAGCGCCATGGACGCACCCTCGGCCATGTTGGGTGATGTCGCGTGCGCCGCATCGCCAAGAAGCACGACACGACCACAAACCGAGCTATCGAGGACGACCTCCTCGATGGGAGAGAAATGGATTGAGTCGAAGTTCCCGAGGCCGCTGAGGATGCTCGGCACCGGCTCCCCGAAGTCCGCAAAGAGCGCAAGAAACCGGCCTAGATCCCGTCCAGTGGGATCTTCCGTGGCGGCGGTGGCGAGATCCGCATAACAATAAAGACGATTCGCTCCGACAGGCATCACCAAGAACGTGCGTCGCGAAGCGAGCATCGCCGTCCACGTCTCTATCACGCCGGATTGATCGACAAGGAATCGCCAGCTCACCTGGCCGAGATGTCGCGGACGTATGCTGCCAAACGCGAGTTGTCGAATGGACGAATGGATCCCATCGGCTCCGACGATGAGGTCATACGTGCCCGTCGAACCATCAGCGAAGGCGACGTCGACCTCGCCATCCTGTTGACTCAGCGCTGTCACGGTTGCGCTGAGCCGCATCGGCACGCCAGCGGCGCGCTCGAGGAGAATGCGATGAAGCTCACCGCGAGCGATGCCCACGCACAGGCCGACTCGATTCCAGAGCTCTGCCAACTCGATTTCTGGCCAGCTGTCGTCCCGTGTGGTCCAGGATTCGCTGATAGGACATACAGACGGCTCGAGCGAGCACGGTATCCGCAAGCCCAAGCGCCCCGAGAGCGCGAATGCCGTTCCCGGGGAGGTACAGGCCGGTGCCGCGTGTTGGCCACGACGCCGCACGCTCGATGATTTCCGGAACGACACCCTGTTCTCGCAGTGCTCGGGCGAGCGCGAGACCTGCGATTCCGCCGCCGACAATCAGGATGCGTAAGCGACGGCATTCGCGTTCCAACTGCTTCTAACTCCGCGCTTTCTTGAATTCCGCGGCTCGCGGCACAACTCCGCTCCCCGGGCTTATATCTGGCGGGATGGCGTGTGACTCGGCGGCCTCCGCCTCAGCGAGAAGCCGTCGACGCAGACGCAGCTCGCGATCGATGGCCGACCCACGTTTGCCCTTCGCGATGAACTGTGGCAGGACGCGTGGCGATCCCCGCAATGCGGCCCCGAGCGCCCACCACAGCACGCGTCGAACAGGAAACGTCTCAGTGGGCGAGAGTCGATGCTCCATCGTGGCCGCGAGGCGTGCGCGCAGACCCGGCACCTTCGCTGCACGAGCAAAGACGACTTGCTGAAGCTCCGGCGGAGGCCCCAGCGCCCCTTCGTCCTGCCCGAGAAAGTAGAACGGCAGCGCCTCGACATCCCGCGCCCGCCACCACCGAATCAACGCCGCGTCGGATCCC
The DNA here is from genome assembly GCA_963839705.1 of uncultured Acidobacteriota bacterium. Classification (GTDB taxonomy): domain Bacteria; phylum Acidobacteriota; class Vicinamibacteria; order Vicinamibacterales; family 2-12-FULL-66-21; genus DATBJJ01. Next base: position 98,633 of record CAWIWL010000011.1, on the reverse strand, counting down.
CTGGCGATGGCCGCGGCGAGAGTACGCGCCTGGAGAAGCGCCTCCGTGATGCCATCTCCGATAACGAACTCTTTGTGATGGCCAGCATCTCCCACCAGCGTCCACCCGTTCCCTGCGCCTCTTCGGAAAAAGTACCGTTCCTTCAGCGTGCCGCGGACCGCTCCATCCGGGGTTGTTCCGGCGATCAGCGGACCCGTTGTGGAATCCGAGGCCAGATCGGCGACGAGGGCTGCGTCAGGATTAGTGCGCCACGACATCGCCTGCTCTACGGAGGGCAGACTGCCGATGAGAAGCTGATCGTGATCGGTCTGAAAGATCACTCGAACGTGACCCTCGGTGTTTGCGACGTACATCCCGAATGGATAGGCTGGATCGGTGCGCCAGAACGCAGGAGCGTTCCAATACCCCCAATACATGGCGCGCGGGGCATCGTACGCGAGGTACTCCTCCGCATCGACCTGGCGTGCGATCGTGGAATGCCGGCCGTCGGCTCCCACAACGAGGCTCGCCCGAAACACGCGCTCTTGACCTGTCGGCCCTGCGGCTCGCACGCCAACAACGCGATCCCCGTCGCGTAGGAGCGATGTCACCCGCGTTCGGTCAAGGACCTCGACTCCCGCTGACGCTGCCGCGTCCTGCAATAGACCGTCGAGCCGCGCCCGGCGGGGACAGTACTCCGCTCTCTCATCGGGAAACTCGATGTCGACGAAGGCCTCGTTTTTTCGCAGCCGCACAATATGCGTCGGCGGCGCCACCGCGCGGACTGCGTCGCCGACACCCAGGTCGTCGAGAACGTCCAGACCTGGCGGATGGATCGTGTGAGTCGACAGGATCTGATCGCTCGGAAGCCGGTCCCTGTCCAGCAGCAAGACGGAAGCCCCGGCTCGGGCGACGAACGTCGCCAGCGTTGCACCGGCACACCGAGCGCCAACAATGACGACGTCATAACGGAACTCTGTAGCCATGCTCACGCTCCAGGGCTCGTGTGTTCATTCGTGCGACGCCCGCTCGTACCGGATGCCCAAAGGTGCTGTGCTGCGTAGGCGCGCCACGGCCGCCAGCGCTCGGCCATGGCGAGCAGTTCGCCCGATGTCGGGCGCATGCCTTCCGAATCGGTCAACGCGCGCAACAGGCCGATGTCGCCGGCCGGGAACGCGTCCGGCTCGCGCAGTTCACGCATCGCGATGTACTGCGCGGTCCACTCGCCGATGCCGGGGAGTGCACGAAGCTGCGCCACACATTCCGTCAGGGTTCGTCCGGCGCCAAGGACGTGTGGATCCGCAACAACGGCCGCCGCGAGCGAGGCCAACGTCGCGGCGCGCATCCGCGGCATCCCGAGCGCCGTCAGGTTCGCCGACGCCACATGTTCAGGACGAGGAAAGGCATGGGTCAGCCCCTCGGTGTTCTGGCCGCTGCCTGCCAGCGCCGCGCCGCAGCGCGTCACGAGCTTCCCTACAAGGCCGACTCCGGCGGCCACCGTGACTTGCTGGCCGAGCACGGCCCGAACGGCGAGCTCGAACCCGTCCCACGCACCTGGTACCCGGAGGCCTGGTCGCGCCGCCACCAGAGGGGCGAGGACGGGATCCTCCGCGAGCTGCGCGTTGACCGCCTGGGGGTCGGCTGCGAGATCGAACACGCGCCGCACGCGCGCAATGATCGTCGGCAGCGCCGACAACCGTGAGAATCGGATCACGACGCGAAGCGCGTGCCCGGAGGCCGGCTCCACCGCGACAACGCCGTGCACCCCGTCGATCTCGATCGTCCGCGCATACCGATCGTTCGAGACCACCTCGACGCCCGGGATGGCGCGAGCCTTGAGGAACGCGACCATCGTGGCCCAGTCGTATGGGGGCCGATAGCCGAGGAGGATGGTGACGTCGCCATTCTGTCTGGACGATGCGGCGGTGGTGGCGCGTCGCAAAGCACATGGCGGACAGTCAAAGAGCCGTTGGAAGATCTCGTTGAAGCGTCGGATGCTGCCAAATCCTGACGCTAACGCCACGTCGGCCATCGGCAGGCGTGTCTCATGAATCAGTTGCTTCGCCAGCAAGACACGTCGTGTTTGCGCGACCGAGACAGGGGACGCACCGAGATGCTGTCGAAACAGCCGGCGGAGGTGTCGCTCTCCGACGCCCAGGCGTTCGGCGAGCCGATCGATACCGCCTTCATCGAGTGCGCCTCGATCGATCAGCGCCAACGCCCTCGATACGGTGTTCGATGTTCCGCGCCAGGCGGCAAACTCTGGCGCGGTTTCCGGCCGACAGCGCAGGCACGGGCGGAAGCCAGCTTCCTGCGCCGCTGCTGCCGTCGCGTAGAACGTCATGTTTTCCCGTTTCGGCATCGGTGCCGGGCAGATCGGACGGCAATAGACCCGAGTGGTCCTGACCCCGCCAAACAGCCGACCGTCGAAGCGCGGGTCGCGAGTACGGAACGCGCGATAACACGCGTCAACATCGAGGTCCATGACCGATCCTTGCTCCCGGTCGCGCCGAGTGTCTAGCGGTTTTCGGACATGATCGCCACACGATGAGAACCGGGAACTGCCAGCATTGGCCGACGCGGCACGCCATCACGGACCGGGCCGTGAAACTTGGGACCATCTGCGGTTGAGGACACCGGACCCGCATGGGACAATCGTCGCAGCGGAGGACCTTCGCCCACCATGACCGCACGCGCCGACCGCTTGACAAAGCGCGCCAAAACCGCCGGGTCACCCAGTTCCTTTCGATCGTCCTACCCTGCGAGCAGCGCACGCGTGTTCGTCGATGCGCTCGAACGGCTGAACTACAGTGTGGACTCCCTGCTAAGCGACGCGGGGATCCGTCGAGCCGATTTGGATGACCCGGACGCACGCATACCGTGTGCGGCCTGGGGCGCGATGTTTCGCCAAGCGCTGGCACTGCGTCCGATGAAGAATGTGGGTATGCGGCTGGCGACGGTCACGCCGTTCGGGGCTTTCCCTTTGATTGACTACCTGATTGCGACGTCCCAGAGCGTTGGCGAGGGGCTCACGCGTCTTGCGCACTATCTGCGTCTCGTCGAGGCTCGATCCGTTCCCGTTCTGCGCGAGGACGAGGACCCGATTCGCGTGCTGCTCGAGGGCGCTGATACCCCGTTCTCAGCCGAGTTCACCGTGACGATCAACTTGCTGCTCTGCCGTGAGGAAACAGACGGCCGTTTTCATGCCACCTACGCGAGCTTCTGTCACGAGCCGGACGATGTCGCAGAGATAGAACGGGTGCTTAGGTGTCCGGTGCACACAGGAGCGTCCTGGAACGGGTGGGCACTGTCGCGCGAAATGTGTCAACTTCCGCTCCGACGACGCGACCCCGTCTTAGGCCGGCTGCTCCAGCAACAGGCTGACGAGGCAATCGCGCGCCTCCCGCCGATGGACGGTGTGGCGCTCGATGTGCGCCGGGCGCTCGCCTCGTGCGTCGGGGGTGGCGACACGCGGATCCAGACAGTCGCTCGGACTCTTGCGACGTCAGCACGGTCACTCCAGCGGCGTCTGGCAGCTGCGGGTGTCTCGTACCAGCAGCTGCTCGATCTGGCAAGGAAGGCCGCAGCTGAGCGCTATCTGACCGACTCGCTGCTATCGATCGGCGAGGTCGCGTACTTGCTCGGCTATTCGGAGCCGGCCGCCTTCACCAGAGCATTCAGGCGATGGAACGAAGAAACACCTCAGGCGTTCCGCCTGCGTCAACGAATGATCAGCACCGGATGCGCGGCCGCCTCTGGATTTGCCTGAACGCGAGCCGCCACGTGGTCCGTTTGGTAGGAAAAACTACCAGAGTTGCTCACGATGTTCGTCCGGCCCAAGCACCGCTGAAGCCCAGACGGTTCGCCGCCACTTTCCCCAGACGCTGACCGCGCCCGCTGACTGTGGTGTCGATTGGCAATCCGCCGTACACGGGTGGAACACCCACCCATGTCGGAAAAACACTAAGAATTTTGACGATTTCAGAGACGAAGGATTGGGCGAAAACGGAGGGCAGGTACAGTCAGAGAATTGGACCCATCAAACCTTGTTTCCAGTAGCTTATGGTGGCGGAGAGAGTGGGATTCGAACCCGACAGGGCTCTTTAGATTCTGTAACTTACAGATTCCACATTGCCAGCGTCGCCGTAAATGCCAGGGATGCCGTCGCGCCTTGCCCGCTATTGCCCGCTGGCTGCGCTAGTTGTGGTCTGAATCCACGTCCGTCGTAGGCGATCTGCTACGTATCGTCAAGGATCACTCCCCCGCCATCGTCCAGAGACGTGTGCTTCGTCAATCCACGCTAGTCACTTGCGTTCGGAATCCGGTCCGTGAGCACGGTTCGATTCCCCTTTGGGTCACGCGCAAGGGGTCCCCGACGGGCGCGATCTCGACCCTCGCTCGGAAGCAGGGTCTGAACAAGCTGAGTGTTTACTCCTGAGCCGGGCTGCGGATGCGGGTCGCGTCAGGGCGAAATGTCAGAAGAACGATATCGTAGATGCCGCCGGCGAATGACGCCTGCAGCGGCCGATGCACGGGGAAGTCCGCAGATTCTGTGAGACCGACCGACACGAACGCGCCTGACGGCGTGAGCGCCAAATCCTCCAGCGCTTCACGACGCGATCCGCCGAGTTGCATCGAATAGCGGACCGTTCCGTTCGGATCCAGAGTGCCCACAAATACGTCCTTGGTCCCCTTCAGCGGAGTCGGACCGGATCCGATCTGCGGAAAGTTCTTCGATTCTGTGCCTCCGGCGATGTACGCATTTCCTCTTGCATCGACCGCAAGCTGCACTACGCTGTCCAGCCCGTCGCCGCCAAAGTAGGTCGCATAGTGAAGTCTTCGAGCGTCTGAGGACAAGGCCAGGACGAACCCGTCTTCAACACCGCCGCCGTGGATGCGCTGGTACGCGCCTGACGTGACGGGAAAATCGATCGAACGCGTAGCACCCCCAACGTACACGATACCGGCACGATCGAGCGCCACGCCGGACGCAAGGTCGTAGCCTGTGCCAGCAATCAAGGTGGAGAATATGAGCTGCGCGGTTGCGCATCCAGCTTGGCCACGTACGCGTCGCCGTCGCCCCGCCCGCCCGTGCTGATCCCTCCCTTAATCGGGAAGTCAGTCGATGTCGTATTACCGGCCAGAATGATCTCTCCCGCTGGGCTCAGAGCGAGGGCCATCGCTACGTCCCCGCCAGTGCCGCCGAAATACGTCGAAGAGAGCAATCGACCGTTGCTGTCGAATGTTGCGATGAAGCTGTCCATGCTGCCCGCATGCTGTCGCTGTAGCGCGCCGGATGTAATAGGAAAGTCAAGCGACTCCGTACGGCCAACCACGGTAATCCGTCCCCGTGGGCCGATCGCCACCCGGCGGCCGTCATCTTCAGCGGCACCCCCGAGGTACGTGCACCACAGGATGCGTCCGTCGGTATCAAGCTTCGCGAGGAACGCATCCGTCTTGCCGCCGCCAAACGACTGCTGCTGCGCGCGAGCCGTCGTCGGGAGGTCCGACGAGTGTGTGGTCCCGATGACGTATGCGTGGCCGGCCTTGTCGACAGATACACCCTGCACGGCCTCCCACGCACTGCCCCCAATCTGCGATCGATACACAATGCGTGAGCCCACGCCATCGGTCCGGATGACGAATGCATCGAGATCGCCGCGAACGGTGTACGTCGACGGGGCACCCGGCAAATCGATTGAATCTGAGTGGCAGCCGAGATACCGGTCGCCGGAAGGTCCGACTGCCAACGCGTCGCAGTCATCGACTTTGGCGCCACCGATATAGGTCGAATGGACGAGTGTGAGGTTTCCCGCAGCGGCGAGTAATGATGCGCCAGAGAATGCCGCCAAGGCCCGCGGCATCCGTGCGCGAAGCATCCGCCACACGTCGCACCCTCCTTTCGTCAGCATATCCGCTTGTCCGCCCGTTAGCCAAATCCTTGAGAATGCCCCTTCATGAACTCTCGAACCGACTCGGACTTCAGATCGGCTCGTCGGACTGAATCGACGTGCCGCAGAAACACATCAATGAGGTTCCAACTGGCGAATGTTAGGGTCACCAACTCTCTCTTCGTCCGAGCTGGCTTCGCGTCGTAGTCATCAGGCACGCGGCGGCAGCCGCCGGCTGCCCGCCGCCGCAGACCCCATTCATCAGGACACGATGCATCCTCATCGCCCGCCGTGAAGCCGCTGCATGGAGTTTTGGTTGGCGTAGTTGGCAATCGCTTCGCCCACGGCGTCGCTGATTTCGACTGTGCTCGGGTAGTGCATGCCTCCCCAGACCCGAGCGCTGTTGCCGTCCGAGCGCGCCTGCGCGATGCTGGTGTACGTGCGACTCGTCAGGCCGGTCGTCAGCGTAAAAACCTGTTGGTCGTCGAAGTGCCTGAGCAAAATCGTGGCAGCCGCGCCGTTGAGGCTGGGATGTCCCGCAGGATATTCCGGGTGACACGGCGTGTTGATGAGCGGCCTCCAAGCCGGATCAGGAGCCGTATCCGGATTGCCATCGGTGTCTGCCAATGGGATCGAGGTCGCCGGCCGCCAGGTCACTTCGGTTGAGATGTCGCCGTAGAATCGCTTCGCGCTCCAGATGGTGAACGCCGTGTCGGCCATCGCGATGTTCAGGATCGCGAGGAGCCGGTTGCTGTCTGACATGGACAAGTGGTTGGCGCGCGCGATTTGATTCGCGGCCTGATTCCAGTGCACGCTGGCATTGCCTTCCCAGAACGGCGCAAGCGCCGTCTGATCGATTGTGCGCGTCGATCCAGTGCCGCGACCAAGCGCCTTGACGGTGTTGAAGTCGTTACCGTACGTGGTGCTCGCAAGCCCCCGCGGTGGCCCAGGCTGAAACTGCGCGTTGCTGAGGAGGACAAACGTGTCGGTGAATGCCAAACCCTGAGCGCTCATCGGCCCACAGGTAGGCGGCGGCGGTGTCAGCCGCGGTGTCGGCCGCCACTGGCCAACTGTGGTGCCGCCGGCGAACGGCGTGTAGATCGTGTCGAACCCATCAGTCGCACGCCAGGCGAGCACGGCCTCCGCAACTTCGGTCCCCCAGTCGATGCCACGATCGCGCGATTGGCCGCCGTCGCCGCCATCGTCGGTCAGCGCCGCAAGCGAGGTCGCATAGCTGGCATCCAGTGCCGATAGTCGGGATGGGAACAGGCTGGCGAGCACCGTGTACGCCGCTGCGATCACCGCAGCGCGGCGCGACGCGCCCGGAGGGGCGTTATCGTAGACATGAATCGGTGTGTAACGCCGCTCGATGCCGTTGTAAGCGTCGAATATCGCGGTGTGAACGATCGCTCCGAGCCGCTGGCTGGATGAGTTCGCAGTATTCGTCGCAATGAGTGTGTCAACGAAGATCTGATTCCACTCCACCACCTGGTTGACCAGGACAGACGACTCGGAAGACTTCTCCGCGGTTTCGACGGGAGAGCAGACAAGGAGACCGAATAACACGGCCCCAATCACGCTGCAGCTCTGGCCTTTCATCGATTTCTCCTTTTCCGGTTGATTACAGTCCTGCCGGCTCGACAGTCCCCGGAATTCCCGGTTTTTTCGCCCGGCGGGCACGAGCCCGCGATACAATCACGCCACGCAAGCGAAGCCCCAGAACAGGGACACTAGCCGCAGCGGGGGTCACAAGTCCTTACAAACGACCTTCGTTTTTCTTCGGAATTGTTCCCGCGGCCATGAGCGAGCCCTCGCGACCCTCGTACGAGTTCGGACCGTTCTCCGTGGATGCCGGCAAGCGACTCTTGTTGCGCAACGGCGAACCGGTGCCTCTGGCTCCAAAAATCCTCGAGACGCTCCTTGCGCTCATCGAGAACCGGGAGCGCGTGCTCACGAAGGACGAGCTGCTCAAGCAGGTCTGGGGAGACACGAGTGTGGAAGAGGGAGGGCTCACTCGGAACGTCTCCATCTTGCGGAAAACCCTGGGAGAGAAGCCCGACGACCATCAGTACATCGTCACAGTGCCCGCCCGCGGCTATCGGTTCGTGGCGGCGGTGCGAGAACCCAGGGGGAACGGCGAAGCGTCGGACGCGCATGCGCCAGTGAGTCTGGAAAGAGGCTCCGGACCACGAGCGAGTATTTCGGTGCGTCGCTGGTTGGTGCTGAGCGGCTTGGCCGCACTCGTCCTGGGAACCATCACGTATGTACTGCGCCCTGTCCGGGCCACGGAGCCAGCTCGGCCGGCGATCACATCGCTCGCCGTGCTGCCACTGGAAAATCTATCGGGCGACCCGACGCAGGACTATCTCGCTGACGGAGTGACCGAAGCGCTCATCGGTCATCTTGCTCGAATTCGCGCGCTGCGGGTCGTGTCACGCACTTCGGTGATGCGCTTCAAGGGAACCAAACAGTCTCTGTCGGAGATTGCGCGCGCGCTGAATGTCGACGCGGTGATCGAAGGCACGGTGCAGCGCACAGGTGATCGAGTGAAGATCAGCATTCAGTTGATTCACACTCCCACCGATACGCACCTGTGGGCACGCGAATACGAGCGCCAGCTGACGGACGTGCTGAAGTTGCAGGGCGAAGTGGCGCGCGTAGTCGCCGATGAGATCCGGATTCAGGTCACAGCGGAGGAACGTGCCCGGATGGCGTCGGCCATGAGCGTCGACCCCGCCGCCCATCAGGAGTATCTTGTTGGGCGCTACCATCTGTGGAGGTACAACGAAGAGAACCTGAAGCGGGCGATCGCACACTTCGAACGGGCGACGCAGATCGATCCAAAGTACGCCGCGGCGTATGCCGGCCTGTCGCACGCTTGGTGGGCTCGGGGCCTGTACGGATCGATAAACCCCCAAATGGCGGAATCGCCGTCACGCGCTGCCGCGCGAAAGGCACTGGAACTCGATGTCGACCTCGCTGAAGGGCACGTCGTGCAGGCCGACCTCAAGCGTCTGTACGATTGGGACTGGACCGGCTCCGAAAACTCAGTCAACCGCGCCTTGGCACTCGATCCCAACGATGTTCATGCGCACTACACCTACGCGCTGCTCCTGTGCCAGCTCGGGCGTTTCCCTGAAGCCATCGCCTATATGGAAAGGGCCGATCAGCTCGATCCGCTGGCTCCAGCGATTCAGATGAACTTCGCGCGAATTCTGTATCGCGCTCGGCGGTTCGATGATGCTATCTGGCGCCTGAACCGGGCTGTGGAATTGGAACCTGAGGTGGTCGGAGTACACATGCTTTTCGGAGATATCTACGACCAGATGGGCCTCTACGATGAGGCACTGGCAGCATGTTCAAAGGGTGGCAGCGATGCTCCAGGCAACCCTTGGCGCGTCGCCCGAGTCTACGCTCACTTGGGCAGGCACGATGAGGCCAGGCGGATGCTCAAGGATTTGTCCGTCAGAAGGGCGCCACGTCCGGCCGTGGCCGCCGCAGCGTACGCGGCGCTCGGCGACAAGGATGAAGCCTTCAGATTGCTTTTTGCGATGCAGCGCGGTGACGGGTTCAATTACGTCAAGGTCGACCCTCCGTTGGAACGTCTTCATTCGGATCCGCGCTGGAGCGAACTGCTCCGCCACATGAACCTTCCGATAGACGGCTATCCCGATGCCGCCGTCTCACGTTAGACGTCTCATCAGTAAAACTGGACACTCTTCATGTCTCGCCCAGTAAACGCGGTCATTCGTCACCGAAAGTTCTCCACCAACATTAGATCTTCGGTGAACGAATCCGACTGAGCGAACAGCAGCGTTCGCCCATCGGGTGACACGTCGAGGCCAAGCGCGGCGTGCCGAGCCATCGTCATCACCCGGGCGACCCTTCCAGTAGCAAAGCTGAGAAAATCGATCGTGGCCTGCGCGCGGGTGAACGGCGTGAGCATCGGGATGTGGCCCAGCGGACTGCTTGGGGGTGAGGACTCGAAATAGATCCCGTCGCGCGCGACTGCGAAGTTCAAATCCCCGGCGATTTCCGGCAGGACCTGCACCTCTTCGCCGCCGGAGACCGGCACGCGCCAGATGGAAGGCAGCAGGGGGCCAGTTCTAGAGTAGTAGAGATATCGGCCGTCGACCGATTCCTTGGCATAAATGCCACCCTGCTGAGTCACTTGGACTGGCTCGCCGCCTTGCGGTGACAGCTTCCAGATCTGGAACGTGCCGCTGCGCGTCGAGCCGAAATAGATGGACTGTCCGTCACGCGACCAGGTTGGCACGAGGTCGTCGGCCGGATGGTTCGTGATTCGACGCGGTGCGCCGCCGCGTGCCGGGATGACGTAGATGTCTCCTCGCCCGTCCTCGTTCCGCAGATCGTAGGCGATCGACTTTCCGTCGGGCGACCACGCCGCGGTTCCACCCTGGCCGCCATTGAACGACGTCAGTTGCAGCGCATTCCGTCCATCCCGGTCGGCCACCCAGACCTCCTGCGTTCCCGACCGCTGACTCTCGAACGCGATTCGGGTCCCATCCGGCGAGAACCGCGCGTTCCGCTCCGAGCGTGTCGACCCAATCAGGCTGGTGGGACTGCCGGCCGCCCGGCCCTCAGCCGACAATGCCCGGCTCCAGATGTTGTCATCCCACCTTGCACTCGTAAACGCCAGCCGGTCCTGTCGCAGGGCGACGGCGGGCTGACGCCATTCATCGCCGGAGGGCGACAGGCGTTCGAGCTGCTCGGGACCTCGGAGTGGGATCCTCCACAACCCGACGTCGCCCTGGTTCCCCGACGACACGATGACGTCGCGTCCGTCCGCACTCCACGCCACGCCGTGATAGAAGCGCCCGTCAGCGAGGAGGCGTCGAGGCTCACCGATCGGCGCGAACCCGGTCGACAACGCCTGCACGTGCAACTCCCCTGTCAGGACGCCGCTGCGTCTGACGAAGGCCAGCATTCTCCCATCCGGCGAAACCGACGGCAGCGAATCACTGCGGCCGGCGGGCGGTGGCGTCGTGACACGTCTCGTCTCACCCGTCGCCACATCCACGGCCGTGAGAACCTCAGGTGTTTCAACTGATGCCGATGCGCCCACCACCAGGATCCGGCTGTCGGCGGACCACGAGAGGACCTGTCCGAACCCGAGACCTCCTACCTTGAGCGTCTCGAGCACTTCACGCTCGGGCCCACCTCGAGAGGGGACGACAACGACGATCAAACGACCGCCACGGACCCGGACAAAGGCGATCGAGCGCCCGTCCGGCGACCACGCCGGACTGAGGTCCATGGCCGGGTCGGTGGTCAGTCGCTGCGGTGATCCCGGGCCGATCAGCTTGGCGTAGATGTCCCAGTTCTCTTCGGTCTCGCCGTTCCAGGTGAACGCGACAGAGCTGCCATCCGGAGAGAATGCCGGTTGCTGCTCGCGCCCCTGGTACGTCGTCAGCGGAATGGCGGTGAAGGACACTGCCGGGCTCTTTGGCCGGGCGTCGCGATGGCGCCAGAGGAGCACGCCGATTACCCCTGCCGCGACGGCCAAGGTCAGCGCCGCTGCGATTGCCCATGAGCGACGCGGGCGGGGGACGGCTGGGGCGCTGAGGGTGAGCCCTCCCGAGTCGAACTCTTCCTTCAATTCCCGCAGAGCGACTTTGACATCGGCCATCGCCTGCCAGCGGCGTTCGGGAGCTTTCCGAAGGCAGCGGGTAATGACGCGCTCGAGCTCGCGAGGCAGACCCTCTCTGATGTTACTGACCGGCTTCGGATCCTCGCGCAGGACCGCCGTCAGGGTCGAGAGCGGCGAGTCACCCTGGAAGGCGCGCTGTCCAGTCACCATCTCGTAGAGCACGGAACCGAAACTGAAGATGTCAGTGCGCGCGTCGACAGTCTTGCCCTCCGCCTGCTCGGGCGACATGTAGGCGACGGTTCCCACGATCGCGCCGTGACCGGTTACAAGCGCCGGGTGGGTCGCGGTGGGAGCATCGTCCCACACCGCCAGCCCCGGGCGATCGACCAGCTTCGCGAGGCCGAAGTCGAGCACTTTGATCCGCCCCTGCTCGGTGACGATCACGTTTGCCGGTTTCAGGTCGCGATGCACGATGCCGGCAGCATGCGCCGCAGCGAGCGCGTCGGCGATCTGGACGCCGTAGTCGAGGGTCTCATTCAGACCAAACCCGTGCCACGGGATCACCCGATCAAGTGTCCGACCCGGCACGAACTCCATCGCAATGAAGTCGATGCCTTCGTGCTGCGCAATGTCATGGATGGTGACAATGCCGGGGTGATTGAGCGCTGAGGCGCTCTTCGCCTCCTGAGCGAATCGGCGGCGGCGATCGCGGTCGGCCACCTTGTCAGCAGGAAGGATCTTGATCGCGACAAGCCTGTCCAGGTGGGTGTCGCGCGCCTTGTAGACGACGCCCATGCCGCCCTCGCCGAGCTTCTCGAGGATTTCGAAGTGGCCGAGCGTCTGGCCGACCATCTTTATAGTCGTCGTTGACCGAGATCACCCGCTGTCTGCGAACGCGGGGGCAATATTCCGCATGGCGGGTGGGCGCGAGCGGAAGGCGCGATCTTCGTTCGCGGCCGCGTCCGATGCGAAGATATTACTCGAAGCGTCGGCAGGCTCTTCAGCCTACCTCGCTTGAGATGGTCCAAGTGCCTCAGCCAACTGACGATCGGGTTCCAACTGGCGAAAATCTGGCTCACCACCATCTCCCCTCGTGCCTTCAACGACTTGCGGCCGGTCGCATGGTAGACCGCGCATGTGAATCGAACCAGCTCCGTTACTTCGGCTCGAAGGAAATCTCGACCTTGGCGTAGCTGCCACGCGTCGCGGAAGCCACAGCAGCAGCTCGAACCGTCTTCGGAGATGCGATCGTCGCAAGCAAGGACATGGGGCGGGCCCGGCGTGAACTCGAGCAGATCGATGACATCATCGATGCCGATCGGTCCGCGAGGGAGAAATGCCGAGAGCTGTGGCACTTGCTCAAGCATGGAGCCACCGCGAGCGGGCTCACATGACTCATGTTCCGGCGTTCGAGCGCTACATCGGCATCGACTACTCCGGGGCAAAAACACCGACATCGAGCCTCAAGGGCCTGCGATGCTACGTCGCAGGTCGCCCGTCGCCACCCAGCGAGGTTCAGCCGCCTCCGAGCCCCAGAATGTACTGGACCCGGCGGGGGATTGCGGTGTGGCTGGTGGAACGTCTCCAGGAGCCCGTGCCCACCATTGTGGGCATTGATCACGGCTTCTCGTTTCCGCTGCAGTACTTCGAGGCCTGTGGATTACCGCACGACTGGCCGGCGTTCCTCGACGACTTCCAGCGCCATTGGCCCACCGACGAAGACAATACCTACGTGGATTTCGTACGAGACGGTTCGTGTGGTAACGGCGCCGTACGCGCCGGTAACGCTCGTTGGCGAAGGGTCACAGAGATCCGAGCCGGGGCGGCGAAGTCCGTGTTCCATTTCGACGTTCAGGGTTCCGTCGCTAAGTCCACTCACGCCGGTCTCCCGTGGCTGCGATACCTGCGCCAGCAGGTTGGCGAACCGTTGCACTTCTGGCCGTTCGATGGCTGGCTTGTGCCTTCGACACACTCCGCGGTCGCGGAAGTCTACCCAGCACTCTGGAGCCGGAACTTCGCGAACGACGGGCGCAGCGCCGACCAGCACGACGCCTATTCGATTGCTGCCTGGATGCGAGAAGCTGATCTTGAGGGTCGTCTTTTGAGCTATCTCGATCCGTCACTTTCAGCGGCGGAGCGTTTGGCAGCCCAGGCGGAGGGTTGGATCCTTGGAATCAAGTAGGCCGACGCTGGGAGCGTGGCGATGGTCAGTCCTGGCGGGTGCGCCTAGCGCGCCTGGTTGGGCATACCGTCATCGACTCGCTGGCCATGCCTCGAAGTCGGCGAGGAATGCGTCGACATCTGCCTTCGTGTAGACCTTAACGAAATCGTTAGGCAGTCTCAGTTTGCGAACTTGTTCCGCCCAGTGACCGTCAAGTAGCACGAGATCCGAACAACGAATCGACGTCACCGTGTGGAAGAGATCTCTCGCATGGTTATCGTCGAAAGTGAACCCACCCGTGATCGTAAGACGGGCCAAGCCGTTGTAGATGCTGCGCATCGGCTTGACAGGGTCGAATGGCAGCTTAGGGAATTTCCGGTCCAGCTCACCGGTGTCCTCCCGATATGCAGTGCGCCAGTCTCCGATGTGGCCACGAAGTTTGGCCGTCAGCGCGTTCGTCGCTTCCACGTCGATTCTGCCGTCATCGCCTCGAGTGACGTCGACAACGTGAACGAGGGAGATCTCGCCCTGCAGCAGGCGGCCAGCGAACTTCGGGGCCAGCAGAAATGCCTCGCTCGCGCACGGATTGTTGCCGGTCGTGTTGCCCATCTCGGCATCGATGATTCGCATCGGGTCGACGGTCATCGGCAGCCAGTGCGGACCGATGGCATCCAGAAAACTGCGAAGTTCCCCGGCCGTCTCATCTAGCGTGGTTCTCGCGATCTCGTCGGCGTTCATCACCGAGATCATTAGGGTGCCTCGAGTTCGAAACGCTTCGAGAAAACTGGCACGTCTACGGGGTTCGGACGCAAACAATCGAAGCGCCCAGTGGTCGAGATAGATGAGCGGCTCTTCGGCAATCAGTTCGAACTCGCCGTTGCCTTCGGCATCGGGATGAAGGATGACCATTTTGGGGTGCGTGCAAGTGTCGGCGGCGCGTGATGGTGACACACGAGCGCCCGCAAACCAAGATGCCCTGGGGGAGCCGGCCTGAAGAGGTCGCGACCTCCATCGCCGTTCTGGGAGGCCGATCAACGAGTCAACAACCCGTCTGGCTGAAAACTGGATGACAGACCCAGATAGTAGTGGCTAATTTATTGTTAATACAAGACTTAATGTTGGCGGAGAGGGTGGGATTCGTTCCCGTGGTTCCTTCGCCCATCAATGATTGAGGCCTGATCCGAAGCCCTCAAATCACCAAATCCATTCAAAACCTGAGTATCAGGTACAAAACAGGTACAGGCAACTCTGACTGGCGAGAGGATCATTCGCTTCTCAACGCCGCGACTGATGGGACGCGTCCGGCGATCAACGCCGGCAGTGATGATGCGGCCGCCACGACCACGAACAGCAATGCCGGCGCGACCACATAAGTCAGAGGATCCAGCGGGCTGATACCGAACAAAGTGCCAATCAGGACGCGCGACAGCGCGACCGATGCCGCGAGCCCGAGCGCCACACCCACGGACGCCAGGAGCAAGTCGACGGTGACTCTGGCCTTTCTCTGCGATGACGACGGGCGGCCTCCGCCTCGAAGTCGTCCTGCAGCCGGAGTGGTCGGCGGGCATCCAGGAATAGAGGTTGAGGTGAGGCTACTTCCACTCGATCACAACGAGCGAGACCACCTGGCGCGCGGCGTGAAGGCGAGGGACGCGGGCCGGGTCATCTCGAGCCCGTCGCAATCACACGGCCGTAGCGACGGCGGTATTCGCTCGGAACGAGTCCTTCGTTCGCCTTGAAGACCTCACTCAGATAGTCCGGATTGAAACCCGTGCGCTCCGCGATCTCCGACATCGCCAGCTCGGTGCCGATGAGCAACTCCTTCACACGATTCAGCTGCACGCGGAGGATCTCCTGCCGTGGCGTGCGACCAGTGAGTTTCTTGAAGCGCATCTCGAGCGCGCGTCGCGCCATTGGACAATGCCGCAGCACGTCGCCCACGCGGATTCGCTCGCACGCGTGCTCGCGGATGTAGCGCAGCGCGACCGCGATCCGCGGATCGGCAACGGCGAGGATGTCCGTGCTCTGGCGCGTCGCAATGCCGATCGGTGGGATCAGGTGCGCGACCTGCTCGAGTATTTCGCCGCGCATCATGCGCGAGAGCAACGCCGCACCATCCCGACCGACGCGGCGCGGGTTCAGGATCACGCTCGACATCGGCGGCGGCGACAGCCCGCACAGCACCTCGTCGTTGTCGACGCCCAACACAGCCACTTCCTCCGGTACTGCGAGCTCGGCGCGGCGGCATGCCTCGAGCACCTGCTGCCCACGGTTGTCGTAGCAGGCGAACACGCCCACGGGCTTCGGCAGCGCGGCGAGCCATTTGGCAATCTCGTCCACTTCAAGATCGCTCGTCGGCGAGCGATCTCGCGGCTCGTAAATGGCGCAGCTGCGCCCAGCCGAGCGCATGAGCGAGACGAAGCGTTCGCAGCGGCGAGTCGACCAGCTGAACTGCGGATCGCCGCAAAATGCGAGGTGGCGAAACCCGCGCTCGAGGAAGTGGTCGGCGGCGAGTCGCGCGATGGCATGGTCGTCGGATTTGACCCACGGGGCGCGAGGCATGAGTCGCGATGGGGTGAGATCGACGATCGGCCCGCGGAACTTCGCGGCAGCGCGAGCCATCGCCTTGTTTTCGCCGCGGACGATGACGCCATCGCCTTTCCAGCGCGTAATCCAGCCCGGCGGCTCCTCGTCGCGTCCGAGCTCCGCGCAGTGAAGACGCCACGGCCCGTGGGCGAGCACGTAGTCACCGATGCCGAGAAGCAGCGAACGCGCGTACGCGTTGGTCGTCTCGAAGAGAAGTGCCACATTGGGTGCGCGTGTGGTCTTGCGCCTGGATTCAGCCCTGCCCATGACGATGCGTCGAGCCTCGCGCACTGGTCGTCGGGTGTCCTTGCATCCTTCACCAACGTATCCCGGTTTCCAGGCCATCTGCGGTGGCGCCAGGAAAGATCGGCGCCGAAAGCGAATTCGGCATGCCGCTCGGCCGACAGCTGTGGCGGAAGCAGAGATTTGCGCAACACCCGGGTTGTGCGCGCGAGAATCCGCCACGAGACCGCGTGCGCAATTTCCAGAATCAAATACGCAATATTCAGGTTACGCCGGTGCGGTGATGCTGTACAAGAGGCAATCGGTTCAACCGCCCCAATCCGGCATGATCTCGTCGCCCCCTCGGGATCGCCTCGTCGCCATATTCACGCGGCACACGCCGACGAGCTGAACGACGCGGTCACAATCTGCTCGTCTCGGGCGAGGGAAAGATTACGACAACTGCGCGGCCGGGCGGAAGGGCACTCAGGAGGACACATGGCGAACGGAAGGACGCGAAATGGGTCTAACGTGGCCAGGCTCTCGCTGCTCTTGACGGTAGCCTTGGCCGCGCCTGCGTGGTCGCAGGTCCAGTCGGGGCGCATCGTGGGCACCGTCCGAGACGCACAGCAGGCCACGGCGCCGAAGGCCACGGTCACCGTGACCTCTTCGGCCACTGGCCAGTCCCTGAACGTGACGACGAACGACAGCGGGGACTACGTGGTCACGCCGGTCAACCCCGGTCTCTACAAGGTGACAGTCGCCCTGTCGGGCTTCCAGACCGCCGTCGTCAACGCGGTTGAGGTCCCCGTCGGGCAGTCCGTGCGCGTGGACGTGGAGCTCAAGATCGGCGGGGTGGCGGAGACCACGGAGGTGACCGCCACCGCTCCCCTCCTCGACACGGAATCGGGCACGCTCGGCCAAAGCGTCACCAACACCCAGATCGTCAACCTGCCCCTCAACGGTCGCAGCTTCTACGAGCTGGCCCGCCTGACCCCGGGGGCCGCCGGCCTGCCGGGGGGGGCGAGTGTCGTGCCGATTCGCGCGAACTTCATCAACGGTACGGCCATCAGCGGCGTGCGGGGCAGCCAGCTCACGTTCCAGATCGACGGCGTGGACGTGACCGACCATCATCAGGGCGGCACCTACATCCAGACCTCCGTCGACGCGCTCCAGGAGTTCAAGGTTCAGCAGAGCGCGTACTCCGCCGAGTTCAGCCAGGCGGGCGGCATGCTGAACGTCGCCACCAAGTCCGGGGCGAGCGAGTTCCACGGCGGGCTCTTCGAGTTCCTGCGCAACGACGTGTTCGACGCCGCGGACTACTTCGTGAGGCAGAAGCAGGAGCTGAACCGGCACCAGTTCGGCGGGACGCTCGGCGGCCCGCTCATGAAGGGCAAGACGTTCTTCTTCCTGAGCTACGAAGGAACCCGCGAGAGCCGGCAGCTCCCGGTCAACCTGACCGTCGCCTCTGCCGCCATGAAGCAGGGCGACTTCAGCGCCGTCAGGAACGTCATCTACGATCCGGCCACGGGCCAGCCCTTTCCCGGCAACGTCATCCCGTCGAGCCGGCTGTCGCCCCAGGCGCTCTACTTCGCCCGGCTCATCCCCGATCCCAACACGAGCACGGGGACACACGCCTGGTCCGCAGACCGCGAGCTGGACGCCGACCAGTCCACGCTCCGCATCGACCACAGCCTCTCCGAGAAGCACAAGATCTTCGTCCGCTACAGCTTCCACGACAACCGGATGGACGACCCCAGCTCGAACCTGGGAGCCCCGTACCTTGCGTACCCGGACCTCGGCAGCGCGCACCTCCATACCCGCGGCCAGAACATCGTTGCGGCCCTCACGAGCACGCTCAGCCCGACCGTGCTGAACGAGTTCCGTTTCAGCTACCTGCCGCAGGTCGTCGACTTGGAGCCGTTCGGCCTGGGTACGAACTACCTGCAGGAGGCCGGGATCAGGGGCTTCGAGGAGACCGGCCGTCCGGGCGTCGCGGGCTCCTTCCCGGATTTCACCTGGAGCGGCTACAGCAATATGAGCGGATCGGCCTTCGACCAGCGTCCGAAGACCCAGGACCTGAAGGTCCTGGAGTTCATCGACAACGTGACGTTCATCAAGGGCAGCCACATCGTCAAGGCGGGGACGAAGGTTCGCCGCTGGCTGCCGCACTTCACCGACAGCAAGCAGTACCAGGGCGTCTGGGCCTTCAACGGGTTCGCGACCCAGAACCCGGCGAGCCCCACGGGCACCGGTGACGCCTTCGCCGACTTCATGCTGGGGCTGCCGCGACAGGTCACGCGGGCGTTCCCGGCCGACACGTTCGGAGGCCAGGCCACCTACGCCCACTTCTTCGTCCAGGACGACATCAAGGTGAACAGCCGCCTCAGCCTCAACCTCGGGCTGCGCTACGAGTACTCGCCCTGGGCCTCCGGCTACCGCGGCCAGCTCGGCACCTTCGACCCCAGCTCACCGAGACCGATCATCGTGGGGAGCGAGACCGATCAGATCGACCTGGGGTCGCAGTTCGCCGGGCCCTCGGCCTATGCGCTTTTCCAGAACTACATCCAGACCAGCAGCCAGGCGGGGCTGCCCCTGTCGATCACTAGTACGGACAAGACACAGTTCGGGCCGCGTTTCGGCTTCGCCTGGCGGCCGTTCGGAGACAAGACGGTGCTGCGCGGCGGCTACGGCAGCTTCTTCGAGCAGGAGAATACCGACGGGCGCGTGAACAACAACATGGTGCCGTTCCGCCTCGACGAGACCGGCATCAACGACCTGACGCAGCGCCGGACCATGGCCGACTTCTTCCGGGGACAGCCCCTCACCACCTCGGCCGCGCCCACCCTGGGCGCGACCGCGACCGAGCTCAAGATGGGACGCAACCATCACTTCAACCTCGGCGTACAGCAGCAGGTCAGTCCCAGCACGGTCCTCGAAGTCAACTACGTCGGGAACATCGGGCAGTACCCTGAACGGTACGACCAACCTCAACATCCCCGAGCCGGGCGCCGGGGGCGTGCAGGCCCGCCGGCCATACCCTCAGTTCGGCAACATCTTCTACTTCGACACGAACATGTCGAACAACTACAACTCGCTTCAGGCCACGCTCGTCAGGCGAGACTCCCACGGCCTCTGGTACATGACGTCCTATACCTTCTCCAAGAGCATCACCAGCCAGAACAACCCGTCCGTCGGCGGCAACATAGCGCGGGAGAAGGCCCTCTCGGGCTTCGACATCCCCCACAACCTCGCGGTGAGCGCCGGCTGGGAGCTGCCGGTCGGCCACGGCAGGCGTTTCCTCGGGGACGCGAGTGGCGTGACGGAAGCGCTGCTCGGGGGCTGGCAGATGCAGGCCATCCTCATCCTGCGCAGCGGGCGCCCGTTCACGCCCACGATCTCCGCGGATCGGGCCAACACGGGAGTGGGCGGCCAGCGGCCGAACCGTATCGGGTCGGGGGCGCTGGACAACCCCACGGTCGAGAAGTGGTTCGACACCACCGCGTTCGTACTGCCCGCCCAGTTCACCTACGGCGACTCCGGCGCCAACATCCTGCGCGAGGGTTCCTACCGGAACCTTGACTACTCGGTGTTCAAGCGCTTCGGCAACAAACTGGAGTTCCGCGTGGAGTGCTTCAATCTGACGAACACGCCGAGCTTCAACGCGCCGGCGACCGCGATCGACACCGCGACGGCGGGCCGCGTCACCAGCACCCTCAGCACGCCCCGGCAGTTTCAATTCGGCTTGAAGTACAGCTTCTAAACAAGGTCAGGCTCCACGGAGTCCATCGTATGAACGCTCGCCGGAATCTTCTCTCCTGCCTCGTCGTCCCCGTCCTGCTCGGCCTCGCGCCGAGCGTCCGGTCGGCCCAGGGCGACCCGTTCCCGGTGTCGATCAAGGTGGACGCCGCCACCAGCCGTGGCGAGCTGAAGCCAATCTGGCGCTTCTTCGGAGCGGACGAGCCGAACTACGCCTACATGAAGGACGGCCGCAAGCTGCTCGCGGCGCTGGGCCGGCTCGGGACGCCGCAGGTGTATTTTCGCACCCACAACCTCCTCAACACGGGAGACGGCGCGCCCGCGCTCAAGTGGGGCAGCACCAACGCCTACACCGAGGACAACCAGGGGAAGCCGATCTACGACTGGACGATCGTCGACCGCATCTTCGACGCCTACCTGCAGCGCGGCGTGAAGCCCTACGTGCAGATCGGGTTCATGCCGCAGGCTCTGTCGGTCAAGCCGGAGCCCTACCAGCACGAATGGCGTCCGGGTCTGGCCTACAACGACGTCTACACCGGTTGGGCCCATCCACCGAAGGACTACGCCAAGTGGGCCGAGCTGGTCTACCAGTGGGTCACGCACAGCATCGAGAAGTACGGCCGCGCCGAGGTGGAGCGCTGGTACTGGGAGGTCTGGAACGAGCCCAACATCGGCTACTGGCAGGGCACGCCCCAGGAGTTCCACAAGCTTCACGACTACGCCGTGGACGCCGTGCGCCGCGCCCTGCCCACGGCCCGGGTCGGCGGGCCGGACACGGCGGGCCGAGACGACCCGTTCCTGCGCAACTTCCTCGAGCACTGCCTGCGCGGCACCAACTACGTTACCGGCGCCAAAGGCACCCCGATCGACTTCATCGCCTTCCACGCCAAGGGCGCGCCGCAGTACCTGGACGGCCATGTCCAGATGGGGATCGCCCGCCAGTTGCAGGTGATCGACCGGGCGATGGCGATCGTCGCGTCGTTCCCGGAGCTGAAGCAGAAGCCGATCGTGATCGGCGAGTCCGACCCCGAAGGCTGCGCCGCCTGCCAGGGCCCGCAGCTCGGCTACCGCAACGGCACGATGTACTCGAGCTACACCGCCGCGAGCTTTGCGCGCAAGCACGACCTGACCGAGAAGCACGGCGTCAACCTGGAAGGCGCGTTGACTTGGGCCTTCGAGTTCGAGGACCAGCCGTACTTCGCCGGCTTCCGCGCCCTGGCCACCAACGGCGTTGACCTGCCCGTGCTGAACGTCTTCCGCATGTTCGGCAAGATGGGCGGGCGCCGCGTGGCCGTCAAGAGCTCGGGTGACGCGGGCGTCGAAGCCATCCTGAAGGACGGCGTGCGCGGGGCGCCGGATGTCTCGGCGCTGGCCAGCCTGGAGGGAAGGCGGCTCAGCGTGATGGCGTGGCACTACCACGACGACGACCTGCCCGGGCCCGACGCCGCCGTGGACCTGGCCGTAGGCGGTCTCGCTCTCCCAACCGGCGACGTGCGCCTCACTCACTACCGGATCGACGAGAAACACAGCAACGCCTACGCGCTCTGGAAGCGCATGGGCTCGCCGATCGCGCCGAACCCCGAGCAGTACGCGCAACTCCTAGCGGCGAGCCAGCTCGCGCGGATGGAGACCCCGGCCACGCTGCGCGTCGAGAAGGGCCAGGCCAGCCTGCGCTTCGCCCTGCCGCGCCAGGCTGTCTCCCTGGTCGTGCTCGAGTGGTAGAGACTCCGTAACACTCGGCTCGGCAAGAGTAGAAATCGATCCTCGCCTGTAAGGATTCGCCCTCAGATTGCGTTCATCCAAGTAGGCGTGGATGCCGTGACGCTGGGGTTGTGAATGGCGGAGAGGGTGGGATTCGTTCCCGACGAACCCGCGTCCCTCAAGAGTTTAGGCTCGATCGAAACCGCCAGAACCCGCCAAATCCACTAGAAACCTGAGTATCAGGTACAAAACAGGTACAGTGATTCTACATGTCTTCTGCCTCGCGCCGCAGCGCCCGATGCTGATGGTCAGGCTATTTTCAGCACCCGCGGCCCGTTCTCCCACACAATCTTTCTGAATATCTCTGGCGTTGCGATTTGTTTCAGCTGCGTCAGCGTCGCGCGCGCGATGCAGCGTCCGGTGCCGCCGCCGCGGCCGTCCGGGCACGGGCAGTCGCTGCCGAAGATCAGTTTGTTCTGATGCCGCTCGATGAAGCGCGCCGCGAATTCCGGATCGCGCGTCAAAAAGTTATTCCCTGAGTTTGCAGAGATATCGGCATAGAGATTCGGGTACTCGCCGAGGAAGCTGTCGGTCACGCCGCCCGGCTTGATCCGACCCGTCGGATACGACATCTCCTCGGCGTAGTCGGCGCTCACGTTTGCCCAGAACGCGTCGGCGTGGCCGACGAACGTCGTCTTTGGAAACGCCTTCAGCATCGCGTCGAACTTCTTGAAGCCGGTGTTGAACGTTCCCGGGTTTCCCGGGGGGCTGAATTCCTGGAAGTGGATCACGATCGACACGTTTCGCTCGGCCGCGAGCGCGTAGAGGCGCTGCATTTCCGGTCCTGCCGCCGCAACCTGCGACTTGATTTCACCGAACCCCTTCGCGCCGCCCTCCAGAGCGGCGCGCAGATACTCGACCGAGTTCGGCTGCGTCACGTCGATGGCGGCGAACCGGATGAAGCGAGACGGATATGCTGCGACCGCCTGCTTCGCGCGATCCTCAGCGGCGGCGCCTGTCAGGAGCACGGCCTTTGTGACGCCGGCCCCATCCAGATGAGCGATGTGGGCCTCGGGCGTCGCGCGCGGGTGCATGTGCATGTCGAGGACGGGCACACCCCATTCATCCACGCCCTGCGCGCCCGCGGCCGATCTGAAGTTCGGCACGACGACTGCGGAGGCGCCACTCGCGGCGGCCACGGACTGGAGGAATGCTCGCCGGCTGATGTTCTGCATCGCGGCAGGATATGAGCGTCGTTGCGTCGCGTCAATGCCGGATTGTAAACGGGCTTACGGTCGAGGAAGCGTTCTAAATGATTCCTTCGAAGCCGAGCTGCAGCAAGTGATCGGGTTCGACTAACCCAAGCCGGAACATGCGCTTGAGCGTCGCCAGCTCGCGGTTCACCATCGCGGGCGCGACCTTGTCCTTGAGCCGGAGCGCCTTGTAGCGTTCGACCGACGTCGTCGTGATGTCGATCGCTTTGCTTAGCGTTGACGAATTGCCGCGCGGCGCTCTGCCGACTACCAGATTCTTCCGCCAGTGGAGCGGGTGGAAAATCCACCCACGTGCCAGACCTTCAGGTACAAAACAGGTACAGTGGAAAACACGCACCTGCAACTAATTGATTGTTAAGGCGTTATGATGCGCCGCCACGGAAGGGGGCGGCCGGGCCTCGGCCGCGGCCGGTCTGGGACGCGGTCGCCGAGCGGGTGCAGGCGATCCTGGCCGACTCCGTGCGATGGACGGGCGGCAAACAGCGCTGACCGCCACGCGGCTGCACGAGTTGTTGCTGGCCGAGGGCCAGCGCGTGGGCGTGACCGTCGTCAAAGCAGGCGTGGACGTCGATCTCCGCCTACATCCCGGCGCGCCGCGCGACTCGCGTCGATCCGGCAACCGTCGTCAGGGGCGACTAGAAGTAGAACTTCAACCCGAACTGAACGATCCGCCCGTTGCCGGCGCTCAGGATCTGGCCGAAGCCGCTCGATTCCCGCTGAATGTTCGGCGGGCCGAAGTTCGGGTGGTTGAACGCGTTGAACAGCTCCGTGCGGAACTGAACTGACCGTCGGTCGCTCACCCGGAAGTTTTTCGCCAGCGTGAAATCGAAGTTCACGTACGCCGGGCCGCGCATGATGCCGATGCCGGCGTTGCCAAATGCCTGCACTCCCGGGCTGAAGGCGGCAAACGCGTCGGTGTTGAAATAGCGCGACAGCGTCCGTTCTGATTCGGGCAGTACCGGATCGCCGACGAGGTTCGGCCGGGCCCGCCGCTCGCCACCGATGTTGAGCACTGTCGACCCGCCCAGCGTCGCCGTCAGCGCGAGACCGCTCTGGGCCACATTGATGCCGGAGAGCTGCCAGCCGCCGAGCAGGAACTCCATCGGACCAGTCCAGTCACTTCCGAAATGGCGGCCCCTGCCGAAGGGCAGTTCCCACACATAGCTGGCGACGAGACGGTGGGTGATGTCGAACTCCGCGGGACCGTACTCGGCGCGCAGATTGTTGCCGTCCTGCGGTTCGCGGAACACGCCGGTGTCGAAGCCCGGGCCGCCTCCGCTCGTCGAGATATGATCCGGCGCGCCGGTGAGCGCCTCCCCCCACGTATAACTGACGAGCGCCGACAGTCCGTTCGAGAAGCGTTTTTCCAACCGCATTTGAAGCGACTTGTAAGTGGAGCTGACGCGGTTCTCCATCCACTGGATGTCGCCGAAGTCCGGATAGGGCCGCGCGCCGGCCGACTGCGATCCATCCGTGTTGGTGATGACGGCGCGCTGGTTCAGATTGCGGAAGCCATTCAGCTTGGTCCCCTTGTTGCCCACGAACGCGACGTCGAGGACCAGATCCGATCTCAATTTGTACTGCGCGCCGATGTTGTACTGCTGAATGTAGGGCGTGCGCTGATTGGCATCCTGTGCGCGGCGCCCCACGGTCTGGGCAATCGCGTTCGGATCGAGGAGACCCGACGGATAGCCGTTGACCAGCCGGAACGGCGCGGCGGACGCGACCGCGGCGGCACCCGAGACGCTCGTTTGCAGGAGGTTATCAATCAGGTACGGAGGATTGAACCCGAGCAACCCCTCGCGGCCCTGCCGGACCGTGTGCGTGTAGAAGATCCCGTATCCGCCGCGCACGACCATCCTCTTCCACGGCGCGTAGGCGAACCCGATGCGCGGCGCGACGTTGTTGCGATCGGGGTGAATCAGCGCGCGTTCGAAGACGCCGCCGTCGCTCGCAAAGACCATGGTGCCGGTCACCGGGTCGAAATTCGCGAACTGGTTGTCCTTTTCGACCGGCGGCGTGGCGTACTCGTAGCGCACGCCCAGGTTGGCCGTAAGCCTCTCTGAAATGCGGTAGTCGTCCTGGACGAAGTAGAACTGCATGTTCTGTCCCTGGTCCATCACCGTGAAGCTCGTCAGCGCGAGCTGGGACGGCAGCCCCAGGAGCAGATCGCCGACCGCGCGATTGGTGAAGCGGTTCTCGAAGTTCATACGCCCGACCGTCGCATTCAAGTCGTTGATCCTCGTTGACACGTTGAGGAACTCGGCGCCGAACTTGATGAAGTGCGACCCGCGGCTCAAGCTGAACGTTGCGCGCGGATTCCAGGTTCGGGGTGTCTGGAACTGTGGCGTGGACGTGTGCCGGCCCACGGCGTCGAAGCCCTGGATGTTGACTTTCGGCACCCCGCCGACGATCGCGGGATCGTTCGGCACGTTCCGCAGGCCGACTTCCGCGGCGCCATCGACGCCGAAGTTCGGCGGATATGTGTAATAGTCGCCGCGCGACGACCCGAAGCGGATGTCCGCGAAAAACGTCGGGGAGATCGTCCAGCTGGCGCCGAGCGCGAGCCCCTGCGATCGATTGTCGTTCGATCCAAAGGCGTCGTTGAAGGAGCCCTCCGCCAGGCCCGGCAGCGGCGCCGGACGGAACGTCAGCGTGTCCACGAAGCTGTAGCGACCGAAGATCGTGAAGTTCGACGTGAACTGGTGGTCAATGCGGACGTCGAACTGATCCTGCCGTGTATCGGTGATGGGAGTCGACGCATAGATCGGCTGCCCGCCCGAGCTCGCGTTCGCGTCCGGGATGAGGGCGACGATGGCGGCGCCGACCGGGTCCCAGCGCCCGGCCGGGATCACCCACTGGCCCTGCGCGTTCTGGCTGAAGGCCGGGCGCCCCGCCGCGAACGGATCGACGACCACCGTGCTGAACAGGCCGGCCTTTTCCGCGGCCGTCGGCACCAGGCGGACGCGCGGGATGCCCTCTTGATCACGGAGCCCCTCGTAGTCCCCGAACCAGAACGTCCGGTTTTTGACGAGGGGGCCGCCCACCGCGACCCCGAACTGGTTGCGTTCCCGGTTTGGTTTCGGCGCGCCGAGCGCATTCGAGAAAAAGTTGGATGCATCCAGCCTGTCGTTGCGCAGGAACTCGTAGACGCTCCCTCGCAGGCTGTTGGTGCCGGACTTGATCGTGGCGTTGACGACCGCACCGGAACTGCGCCCGTACTCGGCCGAATACGCGTTGGTCTGAATCTTGAACTCCTGCAACGCCTCGATCGACGGCTGCACGAGCTGCACGTTCTCGCCGCGGAAGGAATTCGAATAAGAGATGTTGTCGACGCCGTCGAGCAAGAACACGTTATTGAAGGTGCGGTTGCCGTTGACGTTCAGAACCCCCTTGAAATTGACGCTGGCCAGCCGGGGCGTGCCGGGCAGCACGCCGGGCGAGAGCAGGGCGAGTTGGTTGTAGTCGCGGCCATTCAGCGGCAGCTCGACGATCTGCTTCTGGTCGATCACCAGCCCGCGCGAGGAGGTCTCGGTGTCGAGGAGCGACGTGGCGCCCACCACTTCGACCGTCTCGCTGACCGCGCCGGGCTGGAGCGTGACGTCGATGCGCGCGACTTG
Source organism: uncultured Acidobacteriota bacterium (assembly GCA_963839705.1). Taxonomy (GTDB): domain Bacteria; phylum Acidobacteriota; class Vicinamibacteria; order Vicinamibacterales; family 2-12-FULL-66-21; genus DATBJJ01. The sequence goes on along the minus strand of CAWIWL010000011.1, from coordinate 71,829 downwards.
CGCGACCTGCAGGGTGACGCCGGTCCGGATCGTTTTCGAGAACCCGGCGCGTTCGGCGGCCACTGAGTACTCACCCGGCCGAAGGCTGGGAATGATATAGAACCCGGCGTCGTCGGTATCGGTCTTGACGCTGATGTTCGTCTGGACGTTAGTCACGGTGACCGTGGCCCCGGGCATGATCGCACCGGTGGGGTCCTTGACGGTACCGGTCATCGTCGCCGTTTCCTGTTGGGCGAACACCGTGAGTGGGAACGCACCAACCGACACGAGGACCAGCAGGAGCGGCAGCCGCAGACATGTTCGCATGGCCTGTCTCCAGATAGGGAGTCGGGGTGGGGCAACAACCAGCCTCGCGACCGCCGGCGTCCATCCCAGTACAACGTCAACGATGGTACGAATCGACTGTAAACTGGCGGCGACGCCCGTGGCTCGGCCGGGTGAATTCACGGCGGGATGCCGCAGCGCTGCAGTCATAGCTCGTGTCGCGCCGGAAGTCAAACACTTCCAGAAATGTGACATCTGCTCAGCATGCCGGGGGGAGTTCGAGAATGCGAGCGTCGTATTACCGCGGGGCCCGGACTTTTCAGACCGGCTCCGCTCCCGTGCCGGTTCCGGGACCCGGGGAGGCGCTGCTGCGCGTGCGGCGCGTGGGCATCTGCGGGTACTGACCTGCATATTTACCAGGGGCATCTCGACCATCGCGTCCCCAGGGGCGGCATCATCGGCCACGAGATCTTCGCGGAAGTCGTGGCGGCGCCGGCGGGCGTGGGTTTCAGCGAGGGCGACCGGGTCGTCGTCGAGCCCTTGATCTTCTGCGGGACCTGCCGCGCGTGCCGGATGGGCGCAAGCTATCTGTGTTACCAGCTGAAGGTGCTGGGCATCGATGCGCCGGGCGGCATGCAGGAGTACCGGGCGGTGCCCACCGCGCGCCTTCTGAGGGTCCCGGACTCGCTCAGCGACGACCACGCCGCACTCATCGAGCCCCTTGCTATCGCCACCCACGACGTTCGGCGCGCGCAGGTCAAGAGCGGCGACACCGTCGTGGTCTTCGGCGGCGGTCCCATCGGCTGCCTCATCGCACTCGTCTGTCGCCACCGTGGTGCGCGGCTCAAAGTGGTGGAGGTCAACGCCCATCGTATCGAGATGCTGAAAAGCTTCGGCCTCGAGACCATCGGACCCGACGAGGACGTCGTCCGCGTCGTCAATGAGTGGACCGACGGCGATGGCGCCGACGTGTCGTTCGAGGTCAGCGGCCATCCGAACGCGGTCCGGCTCGTCACCGACGTCGTGCGAGTCTGGGGCACGGTCAGTGTGATCGCCATTTACGCCGAGCCCGTGCCCGTTCATCTCTATTCGGTCTTCGCCCGTGAGCTCACGGTGCTGGGCAGCCGGCTCTATACGCGCGCGGCGTGGGAAGAAGCCATACGGCTGGCATCGACGGGCGCAGTTGCCGTCGGACCGCTGGTGAGCCGCCGCATCCCGCTCGAGGAGCTCCAGCAGGGGATGGAAGAGGTCCTTGCCGGTGGGCCCGTCATGAAAGTGCTCGTGGACCTCGGGTGAAGGACATTATTGCAGGGCTGCGCTACGCAGTCACGTCCGGGTTGGGAAGCATGAGCTCCCGAATCTGGCCATCGAGCTCGTGGCACGCGGTGATGAACTGTCGCAGTGTGCGGCGCGTCGGCGGAAAGGAGTCGAATTCTTCGCGTGAGAGTCCGTGCTCCGTCGACGCCCGACGGAAGTCGGCAAACTTGTTCAACGCCGACAGGATCTCCGCCGCGATCGGTTTATCGATGCGGGGCTCCACGCCGACGTCACAGGCGTTGAAGCGCTTCTGCCACGCGTGCGGCGGCGAGATGACGACGTCGCCGCCGATGAGCTCGCTCCAGTGCATGTGGTTCCGGAAGGCCGCCGACAGCAGACGCAGGCGATACCGCCGCTCCTGGAACAGTCCGTAGGCCTTCTTGAACACCGCCAGCCCTGCCCATTCGAGCACCCCGGGGTCCACGCTGATATCCTGTTTGTCGGCGACGACTTTCAACCAGTCGTCCAGCCGGCCGACCATGATGGTGCACACCGTGCCCATGGTCTCGATGTCTTTCCCTTCCTGCTCACGCCGCGTGAGGCCGCGTTCCACCGCCTCGGCCACCGCAAGACACTGGGGCAGCGAAAAACACACGGTGGCGTTGATGCTGATGCCGCGATACGTCGCTTCCTCGATTGCCGTGACCCCGGCGGCTGTGACGGGGATCTTGACGATGATGTTCGGGGCGAGCTGCGACAGGTGCACCGCCTGGCGCACGATGGCGTCGGCGTCGCGGTAGTATCGCGGGTCGGTCTGAACCGAGAGCCTGCCGTTCCTTCCCTTGTGCGCGTCAAAGATTGGCTTCAACAGCTCTGCGCCCTTGATCGATATTTCGTCCACGACTCTCCACGCGAGGTCGTGTTCGGTCGCCGTGGGCATTGAGCGTATGAGCTCTTGGATGCGCTCCTTCCAGAGGTGCATCTCCTTCTTCAGCACTTCCACGACGATCACGGGATTGCATGTCGCTCCGACAGCGCCGTGGTCAATGGCGTAGCCGAGCTCCTGCAACGATGCCGAGTCGTTCCACAGACAGGTGGACGTCGTCTGCGTCATCTGATGCAGCGGACTCTTGTACGTCGTGGCGGCCTTCGTCATGCTGCACCCCAGCTACAGTCCGATGCCCCGCAGGTACCGTCGGTTGCGCGTCGCGCTCGCCACCGGCGAGCCCATCGCCGGCAGCACATCCTGCTCAACGACGATCCAGCCGTCGTAGTCCGCATCCTGAAGGTCGCGGAGCAAACCGGGAAAATCGACGCTCCCCCGCCCGAGCTCACAGAAGAGCCCGTGACGAAGCGCCGTCTGGTAGTCCAACCGCTCCCGCCGGCCGCGCTCGGCGATATGCGGCTCGCAGTCCTTGAAGTGGACGTGCCACGTCCTCGCGCGGTGGCGCGACAGCAACGCCATTGGTGAGCCTCCGCCGTACGTCGCATGCCCGGAATCGACACACAGACCGACGAGCGACGGATCGGTCCTTTGCATGATTGCGTCTATCTCGTCCGGTGTCTCCACGTAGCCGGCACAGTGATGATGGAACACCGTGCGCAGGCCCGCCTCGTCGCGTACGGCGGCGGCAATCCGCTCGACACCTCTGGCCGCATCGTCCCACTGGCGCCCGGTGAGGCTCAGGCCTGGCTGAATGCGGCCGGCCGCTTCGGTGCGGGCGGGATCGGCCGTCGGTTCGTCGGCCAACACGATGACGGGCCGGCCGCCGTCACCGACCGCGGAAAGCAGTCGCGCCGTCTCGACCGCGGTGTGCACGCTCGCTTCATACGAACGGGGATCGGCCAGACGTGTCGTGACAAACGCGCCAACCATTGCGAGGCCCCGCCGGTCCAGCCGCTCTCGCAATTCCGCGGGCTCGGTGGGCATGAAACCCCAGTCGCCGAGCTCGGTACCAGCGTATCCGCATGCGGCGATCTCGTCGAGCACCTGTTCATAACCCGGACTGGCGCTCTTCGACTCGAACTCCAGCACGCCCCACGAGCAGGGCGCATTGGCGACAGCGATCACGTAGGTCTCCTTATCAGCTGTCAGCTCTCGAGCACAGGCACGTCGCACGTGACTCTCACAAGTACGTGCGCTCGGCGGCGCGGGCGCGCAGGTACTCGGTCCTTGCGGTCCGCACGGCGTCGATTGTCGAGACCTCGGCGACCGGCACGTCCCACCACGATTCGTATCCGCCGACGTGCTGCTCGGGATCGACGGAGATCACGATGGCCGTCGTGCGGTCGGAGTGGCGGGCCATTTCAAGTGCCTCCCGGATCGCCGCAGGCGTACACGCTCGGATCGCGCGCGCCCCGAGTGACTCCGCGTTCGTCACGAAGTCCACCGGCAGCACGTCGCCGGCGAGGAGTCCCGTCACCGCGTCGCGGCACCGGTACTCCGTCGCGAACCCCGAGCATCCGACCGATTTGGACAAGCCGCCGATGCTGGCGAACCCGTGATTGTCGAGAACCAGAATCGTGAGACGAACCCTTTCCTGAATCGACGTCACGATCTCCTGCGCCATCATCAGGTACGAGCCGTCGCCGACGAGCACGTACACCTCTCGATCGGGCGCGGCCATCTTGACTCCGAGACCCGCGGCAATCTCGTAGCCCATGCAGGAGTACCCGTAATCCAGATGGTACTGTTTGGGATCGCGCGCCCGCCACAGTTTGTGCAGATCCCCCGGAAGGCTGCCGGCGGCGTTCACGATGACGTCACGCGGTCCCGTGAACTCGTTCACCAGGCCGATCACCGCGCCCTGGCTGACGACCGGCGCGCCGCTGCCGCGATAAATGCGGTCGACTTCCTGCTGCCACTCAGCCTTCTCGCTGGACACCCGCTCGCGGTACGCGGCAGAGGTCCGCCACCCGGCCATCAATGGCAGCCATTCCTCGAGCGCCGCCTTCGCGTCGCCGACGAGCGGCAGCGCCTGGTGCTTCCCTGCATCGAACTCGGTGATGTTCAGGTTGATGAACCTGACGTCGGGATGTTGAAAGGCGGTCTTCGAGGCCGTCGTGAAATCGCTGAGGCGCGATCCGACGACGATGACGAGGTCCGCCTCCCGCGCCAGCCGGTTCGCGCCGGGCGTGCCCGTCACGCCAACGGCGCCGAGCGCTTCAGGATGATCGAACGGGAGGGCGCCCTTGCCGGCCATGGTTTCGACCACGGCTACGCCGGTGGCGCCGGCGAAGCGCGCGAGGGTGTCCGTGGCCTCGCTGTAAATGACGCCCCCACCCGCAATGATGAGCGGAGTCTTCGCCGCCCTGAGCAGCGCCGTGGCCTGCTCCAGTAGAACGCGGTCGGGGCGCGGGCGTGCTATGGTCCAGACTCGCTTCCGGAACAACGCCTCCGGATAGTCGAACGCTTCGGCCTGGACGTCCTGCGGCAGGCACAGCGTGACGGCGCCCGTTTCGGCCGGCGACGTCAGGATGCGCAACGCCTCCGGCAGCGCCGTGATCAGCTGCTCGGGGCGGTTGATCCGATCCCAGTACCGCGACACTGGCTTGAAGCAGTCGTTCACCGACACGTCCTGAGTTCCGGCGGACTCCAGCTGTTGGAGAACCGGCGCAGGGCCTCTGGTCGCGAACATGTCACCCGGGAGCAGCAGCACCGGCAGGCGGTTGATCGTGGCCAGCGCCGCGCCCGTCAGCATGTTCGTCGCGCCCGGCCCAATCGAACTCGTGCAGGCGAGCGCTCGCCGCCGGTTGGCCATTTTGGCAAAACCGACTGCGGCATGCACCATGGCCTGCTCGTTCCGCGGGAGATAGACGCGCAGACGATCCGTCGCCTGGAGCAGGGCCTGGCCGAGGCCGGCGACGTTGCCGTGGCCGAAGATCGCAAAGCAGCCGCCGAAGAACGGCTGCTCTGTCCCATCCAGGCTGGTGTACTGCTGCGCCATGAATTCGACGAGCGCTTGCGCCATCGTCAGGCGTCTGGTCGGTGGCATGGTCGTCACTGAAGACTGAGGCTAGATGTTGGCCATCCTCTGGAGCAGGTCCGAGCGCCAGTCTAGCAGTAGAGGCGCGGCCCCGGCAAAGCGGTTCAGCTGCGGGTGAATGAGACGCGGCGGACCTGATCACGGCCGCATCTTGACAGTCCTCGCAAACTCAGGCGTATACTGCCGCCGGCCTCCGGCACGCGCGTTCCTGCATTCAGCGAAGCGCTTCGCTGGCGAGATCCTGAGACGCATCCTCATGGATGACACGACCCCGCTGCTGCAGATGCTCGGCATCTGCAAGCAGTATCCCGGCATTCAGGCGTTGACCGAAGCCGCACTTGAGGTGCGCGCCGGCGAAGTGCATGCGCTGCTCGGCGAGAACGGCGCCGGCAAGTCCACGCTGATGAAGATCCTCAGCGGTGCCGTGCGCCGGGACGCTGGCGAAATCCTCCTCAACGGCAGGCCGGCCGATCTCGGCGATCCGAACAGAGCGCGAAAGCTCGGCATCAGCACGATCTATCAGGAGCTCAGTCTCGTTCCCCACCTCACCGTGGCGGAGAACATCTTCCTGGGCAAGGCCCCGACGAGGTGGCCCGGCGTGCTCGACTGGCCGCGGATGCGGCGTGAGGCGACGCGAATACTCGGCGATCTTGGTGTATCGCTGGATCCCGATGCCCGCGTGCGCAGCCTCCGGCTCGCGCAGCAACAGATGGTCGAAGTCGCACGGGCGCTGGCCGACGAGGCGCGCATCCTCGTCATGGACGAGCCGACGTCCTCCCTGAGCGAGCGCGAGATCGGGCAGCTGTTCGACGCGATCGGACGCCTGACCGCAAGCGGGGTGGCCGTGGTGTACATCTCGCACCGGATGGAGGAGGTGTTTCGCATCGGCCAGCGCGTGACCGTCCTTCGCGACGGACGCCACGTGGCCACGCGGGACATCGTGGACGTTTCCGTGCCGCAGCTGGTCCGTCTGATGGCGAACCGGGACGTGAGCGACCACTACCCTCGCCGCGCGCACGCGCGCGGCGAGGAACTCCTGCGCGTCGAGGGGCTCGGCAGCGGTGCGCTCCGGGATGTGTCGTTCGTGCTCCGCCGCGGAGAGATCCTGGGCATCGCGGGGCTGGTCGGGGCCGGCCGCACCCGGCTCGCGCGCGCGATTGCGGGCGCCGACCGGGTCGATCGCGGTCGTATCGTGATTCGAGGGAAGACAGTCCGGATCGGCTCACCGGCCGATGCGGCGCGCGCTCGGATCGCGTTCCTGCCGGAGGATCGCAAGCAGCAGGGACTCGTGCTGGGCCTCGCTGTGGAGCGTAACGTCGCGATGTCGCATCTCCGCGCGCTGTCGCGGTTCGGCGTCATGGACCGCGGGAGCGAGAGGCGCGAAGCGCAGCAGGCGATTGTGGACCTGCGGATCCGCACGCAAGGACCCGAGCAGGCTGTCGTCCACCTGAGCGGCGGCAATCAGCAGAAGGTCGTCCTGGCGAAGTGGCTGGCCGCCCGGGCCGACATCTTCATCTTCGACGAGCCAACGCGCGGTATCGACGTCGCCGCGCGCCACGATATCTATCTCCTCATGAATCGGCTCGTCGAGCAGGGGGCTGGCGTCATGATGATCTCGTCGGATCTGCCCGAGGTCCTGGGGATGAGCGATCGCGTGCTGGTCATGCGCGCTGGCGCGGTGCAGACGGAACTGTCGGCGGCGGATGCCACCGAGGCCACCGTGCTGCACGCTGCGCTCGGGATAGCCTCGTGAACGCTGCGGTTGATTCGTGACGCCTCGCCTCCTGCACGTGCAATCCAGACGGCAGCTCGGAACATTCGCCGGGCTGATTGCCCTGTGCCTGACCTTGTGGGTGGCGACGCCGCACTTCCTGACGGTGTCGAACCTGCTGAACGTCCTCGAACAGACGGCGATCAATGCCATCGTCGCCGTGGGCATGACGTTCGTGATCATTTCGGGTGGCATCGATCTGTCGGTCGGGTCGGTACTGGCTGTGTCGGGCATCGCACTGGGAAGCGCGCTTCAGGCCGGGGCCCCCGTGCCGGTGGCGATCGCGGTGGCGCTCGCCGTGGGTCTGGCGTGCGGCCTCGTCAACGGCGTACTCGTCACCTTCGGCCGCTTGCCGCCGTTCATCGCCACACTCGGGATGATGAGCGTGGCGCGCGGCGCGGCGCTCATGCTGGCGGAAGGCCGCCCGATCTCCGGTTTCGACGACGGTTTCCGGATGCTGGCCACTGGGCGAGTGCTGATGATGCCGGCGCCCGCAATCATTGCCGGCCTCATCTATGCCGTGGCCCATTTCGTGCTCGGGCACACCGTGTTCGGGCGCGCGGCGTATGCCATCGGCGGCAACGAAGAAGCCGCACGGTTATCCGGCGTGCACGTCCGATATCACAAGACCGCCATTTACGGAGTCGCCGGCCTGATGAGCGCCGCGGCTGCCGTCATACTCACTGCGCGCCTGGACTCAGCGCAACCGACGGCAGGCACCATGTATGAGCTCGACGCGATTGCGGCGACCGTGATCGGCGGCACGAGCCTGCTGGGGGGCGAAGGGACAATCATGGGCGCGCTCATCGGCGCGCTCATCATGGGTGTGCTGAGGAACGGGCTCAACCTGCTCAATGTGTCGTCGTTTTTTCAACAGGTGGTCATCGGCGTCGTGATCATCGGCGCGGTCCTGGTGGACATGTCGCTGAAGCGGCATAGGCGGTAAGGGAGGGATTGCATGTCACGGCTTGCCAACGGACTGTTGATCGGACTCGTCATGCTCGGACTTGCCGGCGGCTGCAATCGTGGGAGCTCGACTGAGACCGGCGCGGCGCCAAAAGTCGCGTTCGTCATGAAGACGCTCAACCATCCGTTCTTCCTCGACATGCAGCGGGGCGCCGAAGCGGCGGCCAGCCGAGAGGGCATTCAGCTGGTCGTGCAGGCCGCCGAGCGCGAGCTCGACGTCGAAAAGCAGATGCAAATCATCGAAAACCTGCTCCAGACCGGCATTCGCGCGCTCATCGTGACTCCCAGCGGCTCGAGGGAGATCGCCTCCGCAATCGCGAAGGCGAATCTCGCGGACGTCCCCGTCATTGTCGTGGACACACGTGTCGACCCCAAAGCTGCCGCGGACAACAAGCTGAAGATTGCGTCGTTCATCGGGTCCGACAACTACGAGGGCGGACGGCTCGCCGGCGAGTACCTGGCGAAATCCACCGGCGGGAAGGCCCGCGTGGCCATCCTCGAAGGGATTCCCGGGCACGAGACCGGCGATTCCCGCCTCCGTGGATTCCGCGAGGCCCTCCAGCAGTACCCCGGGATGACAATCGTGGCGAGCCAGCCAGCGAACTGGGAGCGCGATCTGGGCTTCACGGTTTTTCAGAACATGCTCCAGGCTCACGGCGACATCGACGCCCTGTTCGCCTGCAGCGATCTGATGGCGCTCGGGGCGGTCGAGGCGATTGCGGCGGCCGGACGCTCGGGCAGCATCCGCGTGGTCGGCTTTGACGCGTTGGACGACGCCCGCAAGATGATCGAGGCCGGCCGAATGAACGCGTCCGTGGCGCAGTCGCCGCGCGATATGGGCCGGATCGCCGTCGAGAGTGCCGCACGGCTGCTCCGCGGCGACGCCGTCGCGGCCGAGCAGGCGGTCCCCATCGCGCTCGTGACGAAGAGCGGGACAACAGGCAGTCAGTGAACATCGGCGGTATGGTCGAGAACGCAGGAGATAATGTGGCGGACAGTACAAGCAGGGCGAAATTGAACGTCGGGTTGATCGGGTTGGGCCGTCTCGGGCGCGTGTACGCCCGCGATCTCTCGACGCGGATTGCGTGCACGCGCCTCGTCGCGGTCGCCGACGTGGACCGTTCTGCCGTCGACAGGATTACTGGCGACTTCGACATCCCTCGCGGAACGACCGATCCAGGTGACGTCATCGGCGACCCGTCGGTTGACGCCGTCGTCATCGTCACTCCGACGAGCACGCACCGTCACGTGACGGAAGCCGCGGCCGCGGCGGGCAAGGCAGTGTTCTGCGAGAAACCGCTCTCGATCGCGCTAGATGAGGCGGTCGCGATGCGGCGAGCTGTCGAGCGGTCGGGTATTTTCTTTCAGATGGGGTTCATGCGCCGGTTCGATCGCGGCTTCGCCGCTGCCAAACAGCGGCTGGGCGAAGGCGTCATTGGGGACGCCGTGGTCTTCAAGTCCACGTCGCGAGACCCGTTCCGACCGTCAGTGGAGTACGCCGATCCCCGGAGCAGCGGCGGCATGATCCTCGACATGGGGATCCACGACTTCGACCTGGCCCGATGGTTCATGGGCGAGGTGGCGACGGTTCAGGCGGTAGGCGGCGTGCTCGCGTATCCCGAGCTCGGCGCAGTGGGCGACATCGACAACGCGATCATCAGTCTCGTGTTCACGAGCGGCCGGCTGGGCGTGGTGGATCTCACCCGGAACGGTATTTATGGTTACGACATCATCACGGAGCTGCTCGGGACGCGGGGCACGCTGCGGGTCGGGTATATCCGGGAGACGCCGCTGATGATCATGACACAGGGCATGGTGGCACACGACACCGTTCCGTATTTCATGGAACGGTTCGGCGAAGCCTACACGACGCAGCTCGAGAACTTCGCGCAGAACGTGTTGCACGAGCGACAGCCACCCATAACCGTCGATGATGGAATTGAAGCGCTGCGGATTGCCGTGGCGGCGACGCGGGCGCAACAGACGGGTCAGCGTGTCGAGGTCGCGCCATGAAAACCTCAGTACCTGTGCTGCACACCCGTACCGTGAGGGCCGGGCAGTCCGGAACACAGGTCGCCGTGACGCCGCGGCAGGCGAAATGGGAGTACGTCGGGTTCACCGTTCGCCAGATCGCCCGCGGGGATACGTGGAGCGGTCGAACTGGCGGCCACGAAGCATGCCTGGTCCTGCTCTCCGGTCTCGCGTCGGTCAGCTGGTCGCCCGACCAGCGCAGGCCGCTGCGCCTCGGCCCTCGTCGTGACGTCTTCACCGACTACCCGCATGCGGTGTACCTGCCGCCGGGCACCGCATTCGGGGTGCGTGCCACACAGCGCACCGAGATCGCCGAATGCAGATCGCCGAGTACACGACGCTTCCCGCCGCGGGCAATCAGGCCGGAGGAATGCGGGCTGGAAGTGCGCGGCGGCGGAAATGCCACGCGCCAGATCATCGACATTCTGCCACCCGCCGCGCCGGCGGATCGTCTGCTTGTGTGCGAGGTCCTTACACCTGCAGGAAACTGGTCGAGCTATCCTCCGCACAAACACGATCGCCACGCGCCTCCGGTTGAAGCAGACCTCGAGGAGACGTACTACTATCGCTTCAGTGGTCCGGACGGGTACGGCATTCAGCGCCTGTATACTGCCGATGGACGTTCGGATCAGACACTCACCGTCACCGATGGCGATCTCGTCCTCGTCCGCGACGGGTATCACCCGTTCGTCGCGGCGCCGGGATTTGACGCGTATTACCTGAACACACTCGCCGGCAGCTCTCGCTCGATGGCGGCGACCGATGACCCGCGCTATTCTCACCTGCGCGCGAACTGGCCCCCTCCGGACCCGAGAGTTCCCATGATTCCGCGCCCTGCCGCAGCCGGCGTCATCGTCGGGCCCGAGCGCCCGCGCTGAGGTCCCTTCGGTCCCGCTTCGGTGGCGGTCCGGGCGCCGCTGCGCGGCCGGTGACCTGCGTCCGAAACGTCCGGTGTCTCGGACGGCCTGAAAGCCGACAGCGCACTGACAAGGTTCCGTTACTCCCCGGGTATCTCTCGCTGCGGAGCAAGGGCTTTTCGTGTTACTGCGACGGGGCGGATCGCATCGTGTCCGGCCAGACGTAGTCTTCAAGCTTCGGCTCGCGGCGGCGACGCCGCACCAGCCGGACATCTCCGAGGTACCTCCTCAATCCGCGGTCCTGAACCGGGCGCTCTACCAAGCTGAGCCACTTCCGACAATTTGCGGTCCCAGTCTGCAGAGCTCTCGGGTTCCTTGCTCCGAACCGAGCGACTGAAGGAACGTCGTTTGATGACAAACCTCGATGGGAACTCGGCGGCCGCACGCTCTATTTCGTCTCGAACCGCACGGGATTGCCCAACGTATGGGGGCGACGGTTCGATCCTTCAACGGGCAGCCCGGTTGGCGAGCTGTTCCAGGTCACCAGGTTCACGTCGTCGCAGTTCATGTTGAGTCCCCGCACAGCCACGATGGACATCGCGCTCACGCCTACACACCTGCTCCTACCCATCAGCGAATCACGCGGCGAGATCTGGAGCCTCGATCGCGTCGACCGCTAGGCGCACGGTCGCATCACGCGTTGTGCACCCACGTGGCCTGATCGAGCACCCACGTGGCTCTTTCCGCGCGATTTTCAATAAGTTAAGAGATGGAATTGAGGGCGAAAAAAAGACGCATTGCCCGCTGAGAACCCACGTAGCCTACTAACTTATTGAAAAGAAAGGATCTAGATTTGGCGGAGAGGGTGGGATTCGAACCCACGTGCCCTTGCGGACAAGACGCTTTCGAGGCGCCCCCGTTACGACCACTTCGGTACCTCTCCGACTGAACGCGCGAGCCACCTGCTAGGGACCGAACAGGCGGGGTAAGAGAATCCCCTATTCTACCCTGAACCGCCGGTCCCGGCCCATCGCCGGACAGCGATGACCGGCACCCAGCCCGCCTCGGCTCTCGCCCTCGACACATCCAACCGCACCCGCCGCCCGTAGAGAAGGTGTCTGGACGATTGACGATGGCTCAGGCGCCCGCTTTCCGCATCCGCATCCTGACCGCCGTCCGTGTGGCGGCGCTCCTGCTCTGCACCGCGTCGCTCGCCGCGGCGCAGCAAGCTCGACTGAGCGGCACGCTCCGCGATGAAACCGGCGCGACGCTGCCAGGCGTGCTGGTCGAGCTGCGCTCTGGAACGGCAATAGTGCAGCACACTCACAGCGACGAGCGCGGACAGTACCGGTTCGACGCCATCGCACCGGGGCGCGCCGAGCTCTCGTTCACGCTGATCAACTTCGCGACGGTCAGGCGCTCGATTGCGGTCGGCGCAGACACGCTGACGGTCGACGCGGTCATGCACCTCGTGCTGAGCGCGGACGTCACGGTCACCGGCAAGTCGACCTTTACCAACCTCGCCGACGCGCCGGCGCCCGAGCAGGACCTCGTCGGCATCGCGCAGTCCGCGAGCCAGGGCGCCGTCACCGCGAGACAGCTCGAGACGCGCCCGATCATGCGGCCCGGCGACGTCCTCGAAACAGTCCCCGGCGTCGTCATCAGCCAGCACAGCGGCGAGGGCAAGGCCAACCAGTACTACCTGCGCGGCTTCAATCTCGACCACGGCACCGACTTCGCGACGACGGTAGCAGGGATGCCGGTGAACATGCCGACCCACGGTCACGGACACGGCTACTCCGACCTCAACTTCCTCATCCCCGAGCTCGCGAGCGGCGTCCAGTTTTCGAAAGGCCCGTACTTCGCCGAGCACGGTGATTTCGCCACGGCGGGCACCGCCAACATCAACTACACGAACACGCTCGCCCGACCGATCGTGCGCGTGGGCGGCGGCGACAGCTTCGGGCGCGTGCTTCTCGCTGCGGCGCCGGCGCTCGGCAAGGGAACGTTGCTCGGCGCCATCGAGCTCGAGCACAGCGATGGACCCTGGGAACGGCCCGACGACTTGAACAAGGTCAACGGCATCGTCCGATTCAGCCGCGGCGACACCCGCAACGGCTTCTCCGCGACGCTCATGGGCTATCACGCGACGTGGAACTCGACGGATCAGATCCCCGAGCGCGCGATCGAGGACGGGCGCATCGGACGATTCGGACTGGTGGATGCCACCGACGGCGGCGAGTCGTCTCGCTACAGCGCCTCGCTCGAATGGCAGCGCGCGAGCGGAAACAGCAGCACGAGGCTCACGGCCTACGGCCTCAAGTACGACCTCGATCTCTTCTCGAACTTCACCTACTTCCTGGACGACCCGGTCAACGGCGATCAGTTCCAGCAGACGGATCACCGCTTCGTCACCGGCTCACGGCTCACCCACCGCCGCATCGGCCGATGGGCCGGCCGACCGACCGAGAACACGGTTGGCGTCCAGTTCAGGAACGACGCCATCAGCGACATCGGGCTCTACCACACGCGGCAACGCCAGCAGCTCGAGACGATCCGCCACGACTCGGTCCGCCAGACGAGCGCGGGCACCTTCGCGCAGAACCAGACCGAGTGGACGCCGTGGCTGAGGACACTCGCCGGAGTGCGATTCGACGGCTATCGGTTCGCCGTGGACTCCGCCATCCCCGAAAACGGCGGCACGGACTACGCCGGCGTGGTCAGCCCGAAGGGCGGCGCCGTCTTCGGACCGTTCGCAAAGACGGAGATTTACGTCAACGCCGGCCTGGGCTTCCACAGCAACGACGCGCGCGGCGCCACGATTGCTGTCGATCCGGTGACGGGCGAGCTGGCACGGCGCGTCACGCCGCTTGCGCGCGCGACGGGCGCCGAGATCGGCTTGCGCACGGTCCGCATCCCCCACCTCCAGATGACGGTCACGGCGTGGACACTCGGCCTCGACTCTGAGCTGGTCTTCGTCGGCGACGCCGGGACGACGGATGCAGGGCGGCCAAGCCGGCGTCAGGGCATCGAGTGGACCACGTACTACAGGCCGAAGCCGTGGTTCGTGCTCGACGCCGACGTCGCGCTCTCGCACGCGCGGTTCACCGATAGTGATCCTGCTGGAGACCACATTCCCGGCGCCGTCGCGACAGTCGTGTCGGCCGGGGCCACCGTCGACACCGTTCGGAACGTCTTTGGCAGCATCCGGTGGAGATACTTCGGACCACGCGCGCTCGTCGAAGACGACTCGGTCCGCTCGAAGGCCACGAGTCTGGTGAACCTGACGGCCGGATACAAGCTCACGCCGTCGATCCGCGTCGCGCTCGACGTCTTCAATCTTTTCAACACCGCCGACAGCGACGTCGACTACTTCTACAAGTCGCGACTTCCGGGTGAACCCATCAGCGGCATCGACGATCTCCACATCCATCCCGCGGTTCCTCGCAGTGCGCGCGTCAGTCTCATTGTGGGGTTCTGACGACTGCGGTCGACAATCGGCTCGCTGCTGGCGGCCGGCTACTGGCGGTTGCCAAGCCGGGCGCCGGTGTTGTCAGCAGCCAACAGCGAGCAGCCAGCACTTGCCGCCTCCCGCTCGCCGACCGTCGACCGAGAGAAACATCCGTTTCCCTCCCTCTCCCGTAGTACCTCGCGAGCGTGCACGACGCGCGCCTCAACATCTGACCGAAGAAGCAAAGAGAAGAGAGAGAAAGGAAGTGTTCCAATGAGGTTCTCGAAAGGCCAAGCAGGAGCCATCGCGGCCCTGGTGCTGCTCGGCGGCGCGATCGGGCAGGGATCGAGCCACCGCGAGGCGCCAGGGATCACCAAGACGCCCAAGCTCGACGGCACGGACTTCTACATGTTCCGCAGTTACGAAGCTGGACGGAGCAACTATGTGACGCTGGTCGCCAACTACATGCCGCTCCAGGATCCGTACGGCGGTCCGAACTACTTCTCGCTCGACACGTCGGCCGTCTACGAGATCCACATCGACAACAATGCCGATGCCGTCGAGGACCTCACGTTCCAGTTCCGGCCGACGGAGCTCGTCAAAGACCTGAGCGTGGCGGCCGGCAACATGATCGTGCCGGTGCCGCTCATCAACATCGGGCCGATCGGACCCGGGGCGTTCAACACGTCCGCGCTCAACCGCGAAGAGAGCTATACGCTCAACATCATTCGCGGCGATCGCAGGAACGGCACGGGCCAGGCGGTCACCAACATCGCCGACGGGTCGGCCACTTTCCGCAAGCCGGTCGACAACATCGGCAGCAAGTCGATCCCGCAGTACGCCAACTACGCCAACAGCCACATCTACGACATCGCGATCCCTGGCTGCGACAACGGGCGCGTGTTCGTCGGCCAGCGCAAGGACTCGTTCGTCGTCAACCTCGGCGAGACGTTCGATCTCGTCAACGTCAGCAACCCGCTCGGCGCGGAGAATGTCGAGGCCGACGACCTCGCCGACAAGAACGTGACCTCGTTCATCCTCGAGGTGCCGATCGCCTGCCTCGTGGCGTCCGCGAGCCAGCCGATCGTTGGCGGCTGGACGACGGCGAGCCTCGGCGTCGGGCCGGTGAACATGTCTGGACCGGGCCCGGTGCCGTGTCCCCCGGGCGCGCCCGCGGCGCGCCGGCCGACCGACGGTCCGGGATTGAGCTGGGTGCCGGATCAGAGCTGCTCCGGCTGGGTGCCGGACAACCATCCAGCGGCGCGCGGGGGTCCCGGTTCGTCCCGGCCGCCGACCGCGTCAGGCACGCAGGTCTCCCGCCTGGGCGCGCCGCTTGTCAACGAGGTCGTCATCGGGCTGAAGGACAAGGACCTCTTCAACTCGGCGTCGCCGACCCAGGACTCGGCGCTCGCCGCCTACGTGACCAATCCGACGCTGCCGGAGCTGCTCGAGATCCTCTTCGGCGCTGCCGGCGTCCAGGCGCCGAACAACTTCCCCCGCCTCGATCTGGTGGCGGCGTTCCTCACCGGCGTTCAGGGCCTCAACAAGCCGGCCAACGTCGTCGCGTCTGAAATGCTGCGCCTCAACACGAGCATCGCACCCGTCCCGATGGGCAGCCAGAGCCGCCTCGGCGCGCTCGGCGGCGACAACGCCGGCTTCCCGAACGGCCGCCGTCCAGGAGACGACGTGGTGGACATCGAGCTGCGCGTGGCGATGGGTGTGCTGTGCCACGCGTTTCCGGGCGCGTTCAGCTGCGGCCCGGCCGACGCGCCATCAGGCCTGCTGCCGTTTACCGACGGTGCGTTGGTCGACGCGTCGTTCTTTACCGCAACGTTCCCGTACTTGAAGACGCCGCTCGGCGGATCTCCGAATAACACGCAGTAGGAGTCAGAGTCAGGAGCCAGGGCGGTGACGCTCTGGCTCCTCGCTGCTCGCGGCTGGCTGCTGGCTGCTCGCGGCTCGCGGCTCGCTGCTCGCGGTTCGCGGCTAGCGGCTCGCGGCTACGCTGCACTAGCGCTAGCAGCCAGCAGCTACTAATAAACGGAGTCACCCACATGCATCTTCACGCTCGAACTCACCTGGCGCTGGTCACGATCCTGATCGCCGCCGCCGCGGCCGGACTGTCGGCCCACGACTTCTGGCTCGAGCCGTCGACATTCGAGCCGGGCGCCGATGAAGCCGTCAGAGTTCACCTGCGGATTGGCGAACGGTTCATCGGCGAATCGCTGGCGCGCAACGGATCGCTCATCGAAAAATTCGTCGTCGTCGGTCCGTCCGGCGAAAAGCCTGTCCTTGGACGCGACGGGATGGACCCGGCGGGGCTCCTGCGGCTCGACGCCCCGGGCATCTGGTTCGTCGGTTATCGCAGCAAGCAGAGCGCGGTCGAGCTCGCCGCCGACAAGTTCGAGGAATACCTGCGCGAGGAAGGACTCGAGCGCATCATCGACGAGCGCGCCGCGCGCAAGGAGAGCCAACTGCCCGCGCGGGAAAAATTCTCGCGAAGCGTCAAGTCGCTGCTTCGGTCCGGCGGCGCTCAGGCCGGCCAGGGGTTCGACCGCGCGCTCGGCATGACGCTCGAGTTCGTGCTCGAGGCCGATCCGGCGCGCGCGACCGACGGTCGAGTGCCTGTCCGCCTCCTGCACAACGGCCGTCCACTCCAGGGATCGCTGGTGGTCGCCTATCGCAAGGATTCGGGCCCAATAGGAAGAGAAGACCTGCGTGCCCGGACCGACAAGGACGGCCGCGTCGTCCTGCCCGTGACGGGCGGCGTGTGGCTGCTCAAGTCCGTGCACATGGAACGGGCCGCAGCCGGAAGCGGAGCTGACTGGGAGAGCGTCTGGACAGCGCTGACGTTCAAGGTGGGATAACGGCTATCAGCTGTCAGCTATCAGCCAGAGCCTGTGACAGAATCGTCGTAGTGTCCGCCTTTAGGCGGACTTGTTTTGGTCCGGCTGAAGCCGGACACTACAAAACGGCTTTTTCACGGGCTGAAAGCTAGGAACTCCCCCGTTTCGCCTCGAAGAACATCTGAATCATCCGCCGGCACTCTTCCTCCAGCACACCGGCAGTGGCCTGGAGGCGGTGATTGAGGCCCGGCGTCTCATGCGCGCGGCAGGCGGAGATGAGCGCGCCGGCCTTCGGTTCCGGCGCACCAAAGATGACGTGGGCGATGCGCGCGTGGATCATCGCGCCGACGCACATCAGGCACGGCTCGACGGTCACGTAGAGCTGCGAACCGGTCAGGCGATAGTTGCCGAGCGTGCGCGCCGCGGCGCGCAGCGCCACGACCTCCGCATGCGCCGTCGGATCCACGGCAGAGATCGGCTGGTTGAATCCCGCGCCGACCACGCGCTCGTCACAGATGACGACGGCACCGACGGGAACTTCACCTGCGTCGCGGGCACGTTCCGCTTCGGCGAGCGCAAGCCGCATCGCCTGCTCGCTGGTCACGGCTGGGAGCTGGTCACGTTCGGGATGACAATCGGCTCTTCCCGCCTGGTGAACGCGGCCAGAAGGCTGCCGGCCGTGACGAGGATGATCGGCCCGAGCACGAGCCCGATGAACCCGAACGCCGATACGCCGCCGAGCAGCCCGAGAAACACCACGAGGCCGCTGGCCGAGGTCCGTCCGCTCAGGATGAGGGGCCGCAGGACGTTGTCGACCATCCCGACGCCGAACGCGGCGACGATCGCCAGGATCACGGCGCGCCCGACTTCACCCGACAGGAACAACCACAGCGTAGCCGGGACGAAGACCAGCGCCGACCCGACGACGGGGACGAGCGAGCAGAAAGCGGTCGCGACGCCCCACATGACCGGCCCGTTGAAACCGAGCAGCCAGAACGCCACACCGGCGATGAGGCCCTGGGCCGCCGCGACCATCAGCCCCGCGCCGACGCTGGCGACGACGAGGTCCTTTGTCTCCGTCATCAGGCGCTCGCGTTCGCGCTCGGGGAGCGGCAAAAGGTCGCGTACCTGCCGGCCAATCGACTGGCCGTCGCGCAGCATGAAAAAGAGAGCGAACAGCATCACGAAGAGGCTGCCGAGCGTGGACAGCACGTCGGCGACCACGCCGCCCGCCGCGGGCGCGAGAAACCCAAGCATGCGCTGGACACCCTCGCGGAGGAGCGCGGTCGGATCCTCGGGCAGCGAGAACGGGACGCGGTCGCGCACCACGAGCCAGAGCCGCTCGATCTGCTCCGGGGCCGAAAGCGTGGCCTGCTGCACGTAGCTGATGACCTGCGGCACCTCGCGCGCGAGGACCGAGACCAGCAGTACCGCCGGTGCGACGATGAGCACCGCCGCGAGCAGCGTCGTGACGAGGGCCGAGCGATTCGGGCCGATCCTGCCGCTCAGCTCGACGTGCACGCTGTGGAACATCATCGCGAAGACGGCGGCCCAGCCCAGCGGCGAAAGGAACGGGCTGAGCACCTGGTAGGCCAGATATCCCGTGACGAGCACCAGGAGGTAGAAGAGGAGCGACGAGAAGCGGTCTTTGGCAGTCAGAGACATGGCAGTCAGCGGGACAGGGGCATTGTACGCTCGTTTGGCTGACCGGCCCGGTGACGGCGGTGTAGAATCGCCCGGCGTAGAGCCCGAGACCGAAGATGCGTTGCCCGACGTGCGCGGCGGAAATCGATGCCGGAGACGGCGGCGCATGTCCGGTCTGCAGCGCCGGACTCTCTCCCCCAACGGCGTCCGCGGACGGCACCGAAATGGCCATGCTGCCCCAGGCCTGGCACTCAAGATCGTACAGAGCTCTCGAATCTGGAGCGCTCATCGCGAGCCGTTATCGAGTCGTTCGTCATCTTCGCAGCGGAGGGATGGGTACGGTCTATCAGGCCGACGACCTCAAGCTGCACGTCACAGTGGCGCTCAAGTTCCTGAACCCGGCGCATGCCGCCGATGAGAACCGCCTCCAGCTGCTGTTGAACGAAGTCCGGCTTGCCCGCGAAATCACGCACCCGAACGTCTGCCGGCTGTTCGATGTCGGCGAGATAGACGGCCAGCATTTTCTTTCGATGGAGTATGTCGAAGGAGAAGACCTCGCCTCGTTGCTTCGCCGCATCGGCCGCCTTCCACGAGACAAGGCCATCACGATCGGGCTCGAGATCTGCGACGGCATGGAGGCCGCGCACCGTCGCGGGATCCTTCACCGCGATCTCAAGCCGGCCAACCTGATGGTGGATGCCAACGGCCACGCGAAGATCATGGATTTCGGCCTGGCAGTGCTGGCAACGAGCCTCGCCGGCTACCTGCAGATTGCCGGTACGCCCGACTATATGGCGCCCGAGCAACGCCTCGGGGTCTCATCGGTGCAGAGCGATCTTTACTCCGTAGGACTCGTGCTCTACGAGCTCTTCACCGGCCGGAGGGCCATCCGCGATCTGGCCGGCATCGAGGACTCGACGACGCCGATGCCAGCCGGCGTGACCGACGACATCGATCCCACTATCGAACGCGTGATACGACACTGTCTCGAACGGGACCCCGGACTGCGCCCAGCGTCGGTCAGCGCCGTCGGGGCGAGGCTCGCCATGCTCTCGAGGCCGCCGTGGCGGCCATCCGAGGGCCTCGCGATCCCGCATCGCGATCACTGGATTCTCGAGCGCAAGCTCGGCCGAGGTGGCTTCGGCGAGACGTGGCTGGCCGTCCACACCAAGACGCGCGGACGAAGAGTGTTCAAGTTCTGCCACGATACGAGCAAGCTCAAGGCGCTGCAGCGAGAGATCACGCTCTTCCGCTTCATGCGCGAAACTCTCGGCGCCCGCGACGACATCACCGTGCTCCTCGATTGGCAGCTCGAACAGCCGCCCTTCTTCATCGAATCCGAGTTCTCGGCCACCGGCAATCTCCTGGAATGGATGCAGGCCGAGGGAGGACCGGCCGCTGTCCAATACCGCGATCGGATCGACATCATCCGGCGAGCGGCCACGGCGTTGTCGGCTGCGCATTCCGTCGGTGTGCTGCACAAGGACGTCAAACCGGCGAACCTGCTCGTGCATCGAGCGGCCGACGGCTCGCTCGTCGTCCGCCTGTGCGATTTCGGCGTCAGCATGCTGACCGAACGGGAAAAGCTGCATGACGCAGGCGTCACCGCCGCCGGCTTCACCGACACCGAGAGTGATTCGTCATCCGATGCGGGCACCAGGCTCTACATGGCGCCGGAGGTCATCGAAGGAAAACCCTCGACCACGGGGGCGGATGTGTACGCGCTCGGGGTGATGCTCTACCAGATGGCCGTCGGCGATCTCGCGAAGGCACTGGCGCCGGGCTGGGATCGTGACATCCCGGACGAAGTACTTCGCGAGGACATTTCGGTTTCCGTGGACGGAACTCCGGATCGACGGGCCAGCGCCGCTCAGGTCGCCGAGCGGCTTTTGACGCAGGGCGAGCGGCAGGCCGCCCGCGCCGCTGAACAGGAACGGGCCAAGCGCGTCCACCTCGAGGAGGTGGCCACCAGCCGGCGGCGAAACTGGGTCACGGCGGCCTTGTGCGGACTCCTGCTGCTCGGTCTCGGGCTGGGATTCGCGTTAAAACGGGCGGAGAGCTCCGCGCGTCAGGCACTGATCGATCAGACACTGCGCAGCAACGAAGCCATGGTCCGGCTGGCCGCCGCCGCTGTCGGCGACAAACTCCAGGCAGCTATTCGTCGAGTCACGGAGGAGGCTTCCGATCCAACGATTCGCCAACTGTCCGCGGCGATCGTTGGACGGCCCACCGACCCCGGTCGCGCGCGTGCAGCGATCCAGCGGCACCTGGAGCAGGTACTGTTGAGAGCGCAGGCACAAGGCTTTGCAAGCTGGGCTGTTGCCGACTCCGCCGCAGTGATATGGGGGAGGGCTCCGTACGATCCCGGCGTGATTGGAGGCAACTACAAGTACCGAGAGTGGTTCAATGGCGATCGCGAGCTTCCGCCCGATACGCAGAACGTCGCCCTGCCACGCACCGCGACAGGGTTCACGCGGGCCTTCACGTCCACCGCCCGGAACGCCCCGCTGCTGATTGGTCTCGCCTCGCCGATACTGGCCAACACCGACAGCGTCGCCGGAAGTGGCCACGCGGTTGTCGGCGTGCTGCTTGCGGGGATTCACCTGGAGACCTTCAACGGGTGGTTGGCAATTGCGGAGAGTGGGCCTCGAGACAGAGGCTGCCCCGATCGTTTCGTCCTGCTCGTGCATCGCAGTCAACTAGTTCGCCATCCCTGCGCCGCGACGGACGCGGCACCCCTGCCGGTCTCGGACTTTGCGAGCCATCCTGCCGTCCATAGACTCCTGCGCACGCCGGGTGGACAGATGAGCGCGAGCTTCGTCGACCCGCTGCGATCGTCTGGCGGGCTTGCCACACCGGCGCTCGCCGTCGCCAGGTCGCCGGATTCGCTCCCCGACTGGACACTGATCCTCGAGCAGGACATCGATGCCGCGCTGCGCCCGATCACTGCGTTGACAGATGACTTCCACACTCCGGCTCACGTCGCCCTGACGTTCGGCTTTGGCGCGCTTATCCTGTTGGTGGGACTACTGTGGCGCGGCGGCCACTGGCGTTTGCTCCTGGGACCCGGCGGGACCGGTCGCCGGGCATAGACTCTCAGCCAGCGACGTGTCAACCTTAGGACGCCGCCCGGCGGCGAACGAGAACCTGTGCCCGAAACGAGTGAACCCTATCGGCTCCTGGTGGAACGGTCGCCGGACGGCATACTGATCAGCCAGGGTGGGCTCCTGGTATTTGCCAACCAGGCGGCGGCCAAGCTTTGCGGTGCGGCGGACCCCGAGGAGCTGCTCGGGCGATCGCTGACCGACCTCCTGCACCCCGATGGCCACGAGTCGCGGCAGGAGCGCCTCCGGCGCGTGAATGCCGGCCTGTCCGTGACACCGTTCGAAGAGCAGCTCGTCGGGGCCGACGGCGGGGTCACGGACGTCGAGGTGGCGCTCACGCGTCTCGACGACACCGATGCCTCGCCTCCGGCGGTCGTGTTCACGCTGCGCGAGATCTCCGAGCGCAAGCGCGCCGAGGCGACGCTCCGCGAGAGCGAAGAGCGTCTGACGCTGGCCTTCGCCGGCGCGCAGGAAGGCGTGTGGGACTGGAACCTCGTCACCGGCGACGTCGTGTACTCGCCGCGATGGAAGCAGATGCTCGGCTACGCAGACGACGAGATCGAACCGCACGTGAGCGCATGGGAACGGCTCCTGCACCCCGACGACATGCCGCGGGCGCAGGAAGTCAACGCCAGCGTCGCGCGCGGCGGGCGCTCCTACGAGGGCGAGTTCCGGCTCCTCCACAAGGAGGGCCACTACGTCCAGGTGCTCTCGCGCGGCTACCCCGTCCGGCGCGAGCCCGGCGGCCCGGTCGTCCGCATCGTCGGCACCCACTTCGACCTCACGGAACGCCGGCAGGCGGAGGCCGAGCGAGCACGGACGGAGCTCCTCTCGCGGCTCGTGTTCGCGCAGGAGGACGAGCGCCGGCGCATCGCGCGCGAGATGCACGACCAATTCGGCGAGCAGCTGACGGCGCTCAGCCGCAGCATCGGGGCGCTCAAGGAGGCATCCGCGGGATCCCCCGGGATCGCCAGCCTCGTCGATTCGCTCGAGAGAATCGCGCGGCAGATCGATCGCGACGTCGACCAGCTCATCTGGGAGCTTCGGCCGACCGCGCTCGACGACCTCGGCCTGCGCGCGGCGCTCGCCAACTACATCCAGGACTGGTCGAGGCGCGTCAACATTCCCGCCCAGTTTCACACCTCGGGACTCCTCGACGATCGGCTCGCGTCAGAAGCCGAGACGACGCTCTATCGTGTCGCACAGGAGGCACTCACCAACGTCGCCAAGCACGCCCGCGCTCAGCAAGTCGACGTCATCCTCGAGCGGCATGACGACTCGGTCCTCCTCATCGTCGAAGACGACGGCGTGGGGTTCGATCCGGATCCCGCAAAGGAAGGCGCGCCTGAACAGGGATTCGGGCTGCTCGGCATGCAGGAGCGGGCCGCCCTCGTCGGCGCGACGGTCGAGATCGAATCGACCGCGGGCAAGGGCACCACGGTATTCCTCCGGATGGCAATCGCCCCAGACCCGGCACACATAACGAGGAACTCGAACGACCATGCCTGACCTCGCGACGCCGTGCCGCGTACTCCTCGCCGACGACCATGTCACGGTTCGCCACGGTCTGAGGCTGCTCATCGATGGCCAGGCGGACATGAAAGTCATCGCCGAGGCCAGCGACGGTGCGACGGCGGTCCAACGCGCGCTCGAGCTGAAGCCCGACGTCGTCGTGATGGACATTTCGATGCCCGGCATGAATGGACTCGTCGCGACGCGAACGCTCAAACAGGCGCGACCGCACATGGCCGTCATCACGCTGACGCGGCATGGCGACGACGCCTATCTGCAGGAGCTGCTGCGGGCGGGCGTGTCGGGCTACGTGCTGAAGCAGAGCGCGTCGAGCGAGCTGCTGCAGGCGATCCGCGTCGCGGCGGCCGGCGGCCAGTATCTGGACTCGACGCTCACGGCAAAGGTGACCGCCGGATTCCTCGGCCGCGAGGGCAAGCGGATCGGCAAGTCGGGAGCGCAGATTACCGATCGGGAGTCGGAGGTCCTCCGCCTCATCGCCTCGGGCTACAGCAACAAGGAGATCGCGGCGCGGCTGGATCTGAGCGTGAAGACCGTCGAGGCCCACAAGGCCAATGCCATGCGAAAGCTGGGGCTGACGGGGCGGATAGACATCGTCAAATACGCCATCCTGCAGGGGTGGTTGGATAATGCTTAGGCTCTTGGCTCTATGGCTTTAGGCTTTAGCCAAGAGCTTCGAGAACTTACTCAGAGGTTTGCCTAGAGCCTAAAGCCAAAAGCCTGAGAGCCCACATTAGGGATCTTCCCTACCCCAATCCGGTCCCTTCCTGATAGGACGGACCCCTCCTTGCGTCATAAAGTCGCGCCGTGCGCTGGCCTTTTCTATTCGGCCGGCGACAAGGAGGGTCCCATGGAAAACTCATCGCAGGTTTCTGACGGAATCCCAAACGCAAGCGTGCCGCCATCGCGCGCTGCCATTCTTCCCGATCACTGGCGCCTGGCGCGGGCGGCACACGTGGATCTGCTGCTGATGGGAATGCCGCGGGTCAACCTCCTCCTCATTGCGCCCGACGGCGTCGTGCGGTTCGTCCTCGAATCGCTGCTGCTCGACTTGCATGATCCCATCGCGCGGTGGCGTCCGGGGGAACGGCTCGCGCTCCCGTCGACCATGGAGAGCGGCACGCTCGTGCTGCACGACACCGGCGCCCTGTCGGCCGACGATCAGCTTCGCCTGCTCGACTGGCTCGAGCGCGCTGAGGGCCGAACGCAGGTCGTCAGCACGTCGTCGACCCCGCTGCTCCCGCTGGTCCACTCGGGCCGTTTCATCGACACGCTGTACTACCGTCTGAATACCGTCTGCGTCGACGTGACGTCGGCACCCTCGTAGCGCCAACCCGACCCACTGGTTGGCATCACCGCCGCAGGACCACGGCGCCGGAGTGCCGTCCGAGCAGCGTGAGCGCGTCTTTCAGCGCTTCGTCCAGCTGGACTTCGACACGGGCGGCGCCGGTCCCGGCCTGTCCGCAATTCCCTTCTCTTCACCTCGCCCGGCCTACCGCTTGCAGCGTCAGCTCCCAAGCCACGTACAGTGGGAACGCTCGACCAAGGATGACGACAGATGGACGTACTGGTGGTGGACATCGGCGGTTCGCGGGTGAAGTTGCTGGCGACCGGAACGGCTGAGCCGCGCGCCTTCGATTCCGGACCCGAGTTGACGCCACAGGCGCTCGTGCGCATCGTGCGCGAGTCGACCACCGACTGGAAGTACGACGTGCTGTCGATTGGCTATCCCGGCGCCGTCGATGCAAACGGACCGCGGGCTGAACCGGGGAACCTCGGCGAGGGCTGGGTACGATTCGACTTCTCGAAGGCATTCGGCAGACCGGTTCGCGTCCTCAACGACGCCGCGATGCAGGCGCTGGGCGGCTACGACGGCGGCCGGATGCTCTTTCTCGGCCTGGGCACCGGCGTCGGATCAGCGCTCGTCACCGAACATGTCATCGTGCCACTGGAGCTCGGCTGCCTTCCGTACTGCCCCGGCGAAACGATCTTCGATCGACTCGGCGCCGCCGGACTCGAGACCCACGGTGAAGAAGCGTGGCGAGCGTCGGTCGCGGAGGTCACGCGGACTGCTGCGGGAAGCGTTTACGGCCGACTACGTGCTGCTCGGCGGCGGCAACGCGACGCGCATGGATCCGCTTCCGGCAGACACGCGCCGTGGGGGCAATGAGGATGCCTTTGCCGGGGGATTCCGCCTATGGGAAGAGCTCGTCGAGCCGCACGACCGGGAGTCGGCTCCCGCATGGCGTGTCGTACGGTAGGGATCAGATGAGATACCACGCACTGGCGACCGATTACGACGGCACGATTGCCTGCGCAGGCAAAGTCGATGCGTCGACGGTGGCGGCGCTGCAGCGGGCCAGGGCGCGCGGCCTGCGGCTCGTGATGGTCACCGGCCGCGAGCTGTCGGATCTGCTCAACACCTTCGAGCTTCCGCAGCTCTTCGAGCGAATCGTCGCCGAAAACGGCGCGGTTCTCTACGACCCCGCGACGCAATCGGTCAAGCTCGTCTCCGACCCGCCGCCGCCGGCGCTGGTCGACGCGCTTGAACGCCAGGCGGTGCCGATCTCGATCGGCCATTCGATTATCGCCACCGTGGAACCGTACGAGCATCAGGTGCTGACTGCCATCCGCGAGCTCGGTCTCGAGTGGCATGTGATCTTCAACAAAGGGGCGGTCATGGCCCTTCCAGCCGACGTGACGAAAGCCACCGGCCTGGCGCCGGCACTCGCCGCGCTCGGGGTGTCACCGGACTTGACGGTGGGCGTCGGCGACGCCGAGAACGACCAGGCGTTCCTCAAGATGTGCGGGCTCGCGGTTGCGGTCGCGGATGCCTTGCCGTCGGTCAAAGAGATGGCGGACATCGTCATGGCGGGAGCGCACGGCGATGGCGTCAGCGAGCTCATCACCCGCCTTCTCGCTGGCGAGCTCGACGCTCTGGTGCGACGGCGCTGAGGAGCGGTTAATCCGTCAAGCAGGCGCGACTACTTGACCGGCTTGCCGGTCGCGTCGACAAGGATGACGGGCCCGGAGTGCCGGCCGACCATCGCGAGCGCACCTTTCAGCGGTTCGTCCAGCTCGATTCGAGCACGGGCGGCGCCGGCCTGGGGCTGCCCAATCGCGCGATGGATGCCGAAGCGCACGGTGGAAGTCTCGTGCTCGAGACAATCGGGACCGGCGGCGCCACCTTCGCTGCCACGCTTCCGCTGTCGTAGACCCTGTCATTCTTCGTTCATGCTGCCCGCTGATATCATCCCTCCGGAATCGTGCCCACCGCCCGTCCACACGTCGCTCGTGCCAGCGTCGTCGTCGGGAGCCTAGTCTCCCTCTGCGCGGCTCTCGCCTCCGCCTGCGCGTCTCACGCGACAGTCGATCCGCAGGCTGCGGCGGAGCGGATCCGGGAACGCACGGGCGCGACGGCGCGCACCAGCGCGGAGGCGGCCGCGGGAGTCCCCGCTGGCGTCACGCTGGACGATGGAGTGACGCAGGAAGAAGCCGTGGCGCTGGCACTGTGGAACAACGCCGCCTTTCAGGTCAGCCTGAGCGAGCTTGGCTTCGCGCGCGCGGATCTCCTCGAAGCCGGCCTGCTGACCAATCCGGTCCTCTCGCTCCTCTTTCCCGTCGGTCCGAAACAGTTCGAGGCGGCCCTGAAGTGGCCGGTCGAAGTGCTGTGGGAGCGCCCGACGCGGGTCGCCGCCGCGCGTCTCGCCGCGGATGCCGCCGCCGAACGCCTGGTGCAGGCGGGACTGGATCTGGTGCTGGCGGTGAAGGTGGCTCACGCCGACCTCGCGCTGGCCATCGATCGGGCGCGGATCGCCGACGAATCGGCGGCGCCTCCTGACGCGGATCGACGAGCTCACGCAGTCGCGCCTCGCGGCGGGCGACATCAGCGAGCTCGACGGCCGGGCCGCGACGGTCGAGGCGGCCCGGGCGCGTCAGGATGCCGCCCGCGCGCGCCACGACGTCGTCATCGCCCGCGAGCGGCTTCGCGCGCTCCTCGGATTCGCACTCGACGGACCGACGTTCGACATCGCCGCACCGACCGCGCCGGCGACTGACTGCGGACCGCCCGACGCGCGGCTGCGCGAGGCTCTCGTGTCGCGGCCTGATGTCCGGGCCGCCGAGATCGGCGTCGCGGCAGCCGCCGCGCGTCTCGGATGGGAGCAGCTCGCGCATCGTCACGCTGACGGCCGTGCTCGACGCGAACGGCCAGGGCAGCGAAGGATTCGAGATGGGGCCCGGGATCGACTTCGGCCTGCCGATCTTCAACCCCAATCAGGGTGGCCGGCGCGGGCGGCAGGCCGAGCTCCAGCGGGCTCGGCCGCCTACGTGGCGGTTCAGCAGCGGGCCGCACGCCGAGCTGCGCGAGGCGTCGGCGCAGTTCGACCAGGCGCGCGAATCGCAGAGTCCTCGTGGCGCGACACGATTGTCACGCCCCTCCAGCAGAATGTCGCCGCGGCGGAACGATCGTTTGCAGCCGGCGACATCTCGTATCTCTTCGTGCTCGAGAACAGCCGCCGCCTGATCGAGGCGCGCGTGCGCGAGCGCGAGATCGACGCCGATCAGCAGCGCGCGCGCGCCCGCATCGAACGCGCCATGGGCCGCGCGTGCGGAGACACCGGCCGAGGCCACCCGATCCGGACAGGAGCAGCCGCGTGAACACTGAGCGAGCTCTGGTGGACGATGCTGGGCTGCGCCATGGCCGTGGCCTCGTGCGGCGGCGGCACGAGCCAGCAGGCGTCAGCTCTGCGGCGCCGCCGGCAGTCAAGGTCGACGCGCCGGTCAAGGAAGCCGCGCTCACCACGATCACGCTGACACCCGAGGCGGAAAAGCGGCTTGGCATCGAGACGATGACGATCGAGCAGAAGACGCTGCAGCGGACGCGGACGGTCGGCGGCGAAGTCGTGCGCGCCGGCGGGCGCGGAGCGAACGGTCACGGCGCCGTTTGCCGGCACGCTCGAAGCCTCGGATGGCGTGCCGCCTGTCGGCACGCACCGTCGCGCGCTGGCGCGACCATCTTCCGGCTCGTTCCGTTCGCGCCGGCCGAGCGCGACGCGCGGGTCGAGGCCGAGCGCATGGTCGGCGAAGCGGCGGCACGGCAGGAGATCGCGGCCAAGCGGGCGCAGCGGGCCGAGCTGCTCGTGCGCGACGGATCCGGCAGCCGCAGGGCCGCCGAAGAAGCGCAGGCCGAGCTCGCCGTCGCCAACGCCGATCTGAAGGCCGCCGCGCGATCGCCTGGCGCTGGCCTCGCGCGGCGTCAGCGCCTCTGGCGCCATCGCGCATCGATGCGCCGTTCGGAGGCCTGCTCCGCAACGCTGCACGCCAGCGCCGGGCCAGACCGTCGCCGCCGGCGCGCCGCTGTTCGATCTCGTCCGCTCGACACGGTCTGGATCCGTGTGCCGCTCTATGTGGGCGAATCGAGCGACGTCGACGCGCGCGCGCCGGCCGCGCATCGTCGCCGCTCGGCGCGATCGCGGGCCCGTCGGAGGCACGCCAGCGAAGCCGGTCACTGCCCCGCCCTCGCCGATCCATCGACCGCAGCCGTCGATCTGTACTTCGCTGCCGCGAACCAGAGCCAGTGCCTTCCGGCCCGGACAGCGGGTCGGCGTGCGCCTGGCGCTGCGCGGCGAAGAGAGCACGCTCGTCGTGCCGCGGGCGGCGCTGCTCCACGACGCGTATGGCGGCACCTGGGTCTACGAGGCGCGCGAGGCGCGCGTGTTCGTGCGGCGCCGCGTGTCGGTCGTCGACCTGGTCGATGACAGTCGCGGTGCTCGACCAGGGCCCGCCCCCGGGCACGCGAGTCGTGACGGTCGGCGCCGCGGAGCTCTTCGGCACCGAGTTCGGTGCCGGCAAGTGATGCAGAGGCGCGCCGATCGCTGGAGCGGGCAGCCTGATGCGCGCGCTGATCGCGCTGGCGCTGCGGCTTCGCGTGCCGGTCGTGGCGCTCTCGGTCGTCCTGATCGTCGTCGGCATCAGGACGGCGCGCGAGCGCGCCGTTCGACGTCTTCCCGGAGTTCGCGCCGCCGCTCGTCGAGATCCAGACCGAGGCCCCCGGCCTCTCGAGCGCCGACGTCGAGGCGCTCGATCAGCGTGCCGCTCGAAGCGGCGATGAACGGCGTGCCCGGCCTGAAGACGCTGCGGTCCAAGTCCGTGCTCGGTCTGTCGTCGGTGGTGCTGATCTTCGACGACGGCACCGATCGGATCGCCGCGCGTCAGCTCGTGCAGGAGCGGCTCGCGCGCGTCGCCGCGACGCTGCCGGCCGCGGCGCATCCGCCGGTGATCCTGTCTCCGCTCTCGTCGCTCAGCCGGGTCATGAAGATCGGGATGTCGTCGAAGACGCTCTCGCAGGTCGAGCTGACGACGCTGGCGCAAGTGGACGGTGCGTCCGCGGCTGATGGCGATTCCCGGCGTCGCGAACGTCGCGATCTGGGGCCAGCGCGATCGCCAGCTTGCAGGTGCTCGTCGATCCCGAGCGGCTGCGCGCCAGCGGCGTGACGCTGCAGGACGTCGTCACCGCGACGCGCGACGCCACGTCGGTCACCGCCGGCGGGTTCATCGAAACGCCCAACCAGCGCCTGGCCGTGGCGCACGCGCCGCGGTCAAGACGCGCGCCGGATCTGGCGGCGATGGCGATTGCGCCCGCCGCCCGCGGCGAGGCGCGGGCGCGCACGGCGCCCGGCGGCTCCGCCGGCTCGGCGACGTCGCCGACGGTCGTCGAAGGCTTCCCGCCGCCGATCGGCGACGGCGTCATCAACGGCGGGCCGGGCCTGCTGCTCATCGTCGAGAAGCAGCCGGACGGCAACACGCTGCAGGTCACGCGCGACGTCGAGGCGGCGCTCGAGGCGCTTGAGCCGGCCTCGCGGGCGTCGACGTCGACTCCACGATCTTCCGGCCGGCGACGTTCATCGAGATGTCGATCGGCAACCTCAATCGCGCGCTGCTCATCGGCTGCCTCCTCGTCGTCTTCGTGCTCGCCATCTTCCTGTGGGACTGGCGGACCGCGGTCATCAGCCTGACGGCGATTCCGCTGTCGCTGCTCGCGGCCGCGCTGGTGCTCCGCTACCGCGGCGGCACGCTCGACACGATGGTGATCGCCGGGCTGATCATCGCGCTCGGCGAAGTCGTCGACGACGCGATCATCGACGTCGAGAACATCGTGCGGCGGCTGCGGCTGAATCGGGCGCTGCCCGATCCGCGGCCGGCGTTCGACGTCGTGCTCGATGCCTCGCTCGAAGTGCGGAGCGCGGTCGTCTACGGCAGCGTCATCGTCGTGCTGGTGTTCCTGCCGGTGTTCTTCCTCGACGGGCTCGCGGGCTCGTTCTTCCGGCCGCTGGCGCTGTCCTACGTGCTCGCGATCTCGGCGTCGCTGCTCGTGGCGCTCGATCGTGACGCCGGCGATGTCGCTGATGCTCCTGCCGCAGCGCGGTGCACGAGCGCGAGTCGCCGCTGGTCGCGTCGCTCAAGGCGCGCTATCGCCGGATGCTGCCGCGCCTGGTCGCGGCGCCGGCGCGCGCGCTGGTGATCGTCGCGATCTCGCTGCACGGCGACAGCCGCGGCGCTATCCGTTCCTCGGCGAGGAGTTCCTGCCGCACTTCAAGGAGTACGACTTCCTGATGCACTGGGTGGAGAAGCCGGGCACGTCGCTCGACGCGATGACCCGCATCACGCTGCGGGCCAGCGACGAGCTGCGCGCCGATTCCCGGCGTGCGCAACTTCGGCGCGCACATCGGCCGCGCGGAAGTGGCCGACGAGGTCGTCGGCGTCAACTTCACCGAGCTCTGGATCAGCCTCGACCCGGCGGTCGACTACGCGAGCACGGTCGCGCGGATCCAGGCGGTCGTCGACGGCTATCCTGGCCTGCAGCGCGACCTGCTGACCTATCTGCGCGAACGGATCAAGGAAGTGCTGACCGGCGCCAGCGCCACGATCGTCGTCCGCATCTTCGGCCCCGATCTCGACGTGCTGCGGCAGAAGGCCGCCGAGGTCGGCAAGGTGATCGCCGGCGTCGACGGCGCCGCCGACGTGAAGGTGCAGGCGCTGACGCTGGTGCCGCAGGTGGAAGTGGCGTTCCGGCCGGAGCGGGCGCAGCAGCTCGGTGTGACGCCGCGCCGCCGTGCGCGACACGGTGGCGACGATGCTGCGCGGGACGAAAGTCGGCGAAGTCTTCGACGAGCAGAAGGTCTTCGACGTCGTCGTCTGGGGCGACGCCGTGGGTGAGGCGCGATCTGTTCGCGCTGCGCGGCTGCCGGTCGAGCTCCCCGACGGCGGCCACGTTCCGCTCGCGAGCGGTCGCCGACGTGGCGCTCGCGCCGACGCCGAACGAGATCACGCGCGAGGGCGGGTCGCGGCGGATCGACGTCACCTGCAACGTGCGCGGCCGCGATCTCGGCGCCGTCGCGCGCGACATCGAGGCGGCGATCGGCAAGGTGCAGTTCGCGCTCAGGCTATCACCCGGAGGTGCTCGGCGAGTACGCCGCCCGCGCAGAGTCGCGAGCGGCGGCTGCTCGCGCTCGGCGTCCTGTCGCTGCTCGGCATCCTGCTGGTGCTGCACGTCGACTTCGGATCGGCGCGGCTGGTGGCGCTCGTGGCGCTGACGATTCCGTTCGCGCTCATCGGCGGCGTCGCCAGCGTGTTCCTCACCGGCGGCGTGCTGTCGCTCGGATCGCTGGTCGGGTTCGTCACGGTGCTCGGCATCGCCGCGCGCAACGGCATCATGCTGGTCAGCCACTACCGCCATCTCGAGCACGAAGAGGGCGTGCCGTTCGGCGCGGAGCTGGTGATGCGCGGCGCCGAAGAGCGGCTGGCGCCAATCCTGATGACGGCGCTTGTCACCGGCCTCGCGCTCGTGCCGATCGTCGCCGGCGGCGATCGCTCGGGCCACGAGATCGAGCACCCGATGGCGGTGGTGATTCTCGGCGGCCTGGTCACGTCGACGGTGCTCAACCTGTTCCTGCTGCCGGCGATCTACCTCCGCTACGGGCGCGCACGTTAGTGTAGACACCGTCACGAAATCATCACGAAGATTCGAAGCTCACGAAGTTCGCGAAGAGCGCCTAAACGTCTTCTTCGCGGCCATCGTGATCTTCGCGTTCTTCGTGATGAGCCGTGGGCCGTGTTTTTGAGATAGCGTCTAGCGCGCGAATCGCTCGGCGGCGCGGGCTTTGGCCCGGGCGGCCCACTCCTCGCGGTCGCGGGGCACGGCCGAGGTCACGAGCGAGTCGATCAACCGGCGCGCGACGGCAGCCACTTCGTCGATCGCGGTGTCGAAGGCCGCCTCGTTGGCCTGCGACGGCTTCGTGAAGCCCGAGAGCTTGCGAACGAACTGGACCGACGCGGCGCGGATCTCCTCGTCAGTGGCCGGAGGGTCGAAATTGAACAGGGTGCGAATGTTTCTGCACATTTTTCAATTTTAAGATCAGAGCGCGTTTCAATTCTAGCAATTGCGCGCCTCACGGCCAATTCAGGGCTCAAGGCTCAGGGCTCAAGGCTCAAGGCTCAGGGAAGAGCATTCAGATCTCAGCGGCTCGATTAGGTTCTGAGTGATCTTGCCTGAGCCCTGAGCCATGAACCCGGCGGGATAGAATCCCTGACACATGCACACGTCTCACAGCCCCTCACCCGCGGTGGACGCGCGACCCACCAGTGACAGCGAGCGGCTGGACATCCTGGATGCCATGCGCGGGTTCGCGCTGGGAGGCATCCTCCTGCTGAACCTCGCCTCGTTCAGCGGGGTTGCGTTCATGACGCCCGAGATGATGGCCGCGTCGCCGACGGCGGCGTTCGACCTGCCGGTCGCCGGGCTGACCATCTGGCTCGGCTACGGCAAGTTCTACTCGCTCTTCTCGCTGCTCTTTGGCATCGGCTTCTCGCTCCAGCTGGAGGCGGCCGTGCGCCGCGGCGATGCTCAGATGCACGTCTTCCGGCGGCGCCTGCTCGTGCTCCTCGCCATCGGCGCCGTCCACCTCTACATCTGGGAAGGGGACATCCTGTTCCTCTACGCCCTGGTCGGCTTTCTCCTCGTCCCCCTCCGGCGCGTGCCGGACGCCAGGCTGCTACCAACGGCGGCCGCGCTCATCTTCGCGCCGGTCGCGCTCGAGGCGCTCATCGTGGCCACCAATGGCGCGCTCGATCCTGGAGCGCCGCTGACACGCGCGGGAGATGCGGTGCTCGTTGCCACGGGCTTTCCAGCGGGCGCGCTCCCGTTTCCCTTGTTGCGCGATGCCGGCTGGGCGGAGTATCTCAGGTTCCAGCTGAGCGGCGTGTTCTTTCGATACGCGGATCTCCTCACCACGGGCAGGCCGTTCAAGGTCCTGGCGATGTTCCTGATCGGCCTCTGGGTCGGACGCTCGGGCATGCTCGGAGACGTGACGCCCTGGCTGCCGACCCTCCGGCGGGTACGCACGTGGTGCTTCGCGGTGGGTATTCCGGCCGCGGCGATACACGCGATGCTGATGCTCGGCGGAACAGGGTCCTCACCCTGGCTGAAGGTCGCCGAAGCCGGCGCCTACGCGCTCGGAGTCGCGCCGCTGGCGATCGCTTATGCCTCGACATTCGTGATCCTATGGCAGTCCGAGGCGTGGCGCGCCCGGCTCGGCCGCCTTGCGCCGGCTGGACGCATGGCTCTAACCAACTACCTGATGCACACGCTCCTCGGATTGACGGTGTTCTATGGAATCGGGTTCGGCCAGATGGGCCGGCTCGGCCCCGTCTGGTGGCCGATCATGGTCATCGCGACCATCTCCGCGCAGGTGGCGTTCTGCCGATGGTGGCTGGCGCGCTTCTCGTTCGGGCCGCTGGAGTGGATCTGGAGGCAGGCGACGTACGGCCGGCGGCTACCGATTCGGCGAGGCGGGGATCTAGCTTTTCCGAGGGGCTTCGCCCCTCGCGGCTCCCCTGCTGGCTCGCTCGCAGAGGCCGCCTTCGCCCCGCGCCGCTCACCAGGCTCACTCGCTGCCGCTCGTTCGCGCTGTTCATGAGACAGCTGTAGTCTTTTCCGCGCAGAGAAAACCACTTTGGTTCTGCGTGCGCAGCGTCCGCTACGGTGAAAGAACTCTTGGGCGGTTCTGATAGCTGATAGCTGATAGCTAGCTAAATGAGCGGCTTCAACTCCCACTCAGGATCTTCAGCGAGCGCGCCGTACTCTTCGGCGGTGATCGACCGCTCGGCATACTGACACGACAGCACGAACAGCTCACGGCTCTCGTGCCAATCGGCCCGTACGACCCTGGCTGGCAGCGTCTTGCCAGAACGGGTGGTCAATTCCAGCGTCTCGTCGGGCTTGGGAATCGACGCGACCTGGATCATCTTCCTGAATCGGACATTGGCGTGGTCGATGGGATAGCCGTTCTCATCGAGGGCACGGACCTTCATGTTCGGCACGCGCAAACTAACTTCAACTTCCCTGGACATAGTGAAAGGTTCCCGGTCGATACTCGTGGTCCTGGTCCCGCCTTCGCCAAGCTACGGCGGGCAAGCCTGAACGAAAACAGACGAAAACGAACGCTACATGAGGCCTGCCGCCCGGCCCCTGAGCGTGCTCGCGAGAGCGCGCAGCCGCTGGGCGTCGCGCCCACTCGCCTTGGCGGCATCTCCTTCGAGCGCATTCGCGATCGACTCGAGCTGCGTCAGGACGCCGGCCGCATCCTTGTCCTGCTTCGAGTGGAGCCGATCGACGATGCCGAGCGCGCCGGTGACGGCGCCCGCCCGCCCGGGCTCGATGCCACTGGTCCTCGTCAGCTGGTCGACGTACGCGCGCGCCACTGCCGAGCTCGCCGGCCAGGTGACCTTTGGCTGCTGCTGCGCGTTGAACTCGCGTGCCGTGACGAGCAGCGCCGCGTCGATCTCATTCTGCGACAGATGCTCGCTCGGCGTCAGACGGAAGACATCGACGCCCCTGGCCATCTCGGTTCCATAAATGTAGCCGTTGTACCAGTAGGTCGACCAGTACCCGCCGGTGATGAGGTTCTTCGCGTCGAGCGGACCGCGATCGAAGAAGGCGATCTCAACCGGCTTGGCCGAATCCGTGAAGTCGAACACCGAGACGCCGCCCTGGTACCACGCCTGCACCATGATGTCGCGGCCGGGGACCGGAATCAGCGACCCGTTGTGCGCCACGCAGTTCTCCACGTCGGTCTGCGGCGCCGGCAGCTTGTAGTAGCCGCCGAACTTCAGCTTGCGATCGACGACGTCGAAGATGGCGTCGGCGCCCCAA
This sequence comes from uncultured Acidobacteriota bacterium, assembly GCA_963839705.1. GTDB lineage: Bacteria > Acidobacteriota > Vicinamibacteria > Vicinamibacterales > 2-12-FULL-66-21 > DATBJJ01. The sequence goes on along the minus strand of CAWIWL010000011.1, from coordinate 35,911 downwards.
TTCGGAAGATCCGTCGCGCGGCAGCGCGGGCGCGTGCCGCCGCCCCACTCGTCGGTGAAGAGCACTTTCGATCCGTCGTTGTTGAAGGTCGCGGAGTGCCAGTAGGCGAAGTTCTTGTCCATCACGTGGTCAAGGCGCGTGGGCTTCACGGGATCCGAGATATCCAGGAGAATGCCGTTCCCCGAACAGGCGCCGGCGGCCAGACCGATCTCCGGGAAAACTGTGATGTCGTGGCACTGATTGGTGACCGACGTCTTCTGCGTGCCGGGTCCGTGGTCGCCGCCGGGCCAGAGCCCGGAGATGGCGCCCGTCGCCGGGTCGGCAAAGATCCGCGGGCGGCTGACGATGCGGGCTTTCCCGGGAGCGGCGATGGGAATCTGGATGACGTCGATGCTGAAGAGCGCGGTGTTCGGATCGTCCTTCGGTTCGGCGCCGGAACAGCCGGACAACTCTTCGGACGTCCTCACGGTGCCGGTACCCGATCCATAGACGTACAGGTTCGCCTGGTCGTTCGGGTTCGTGACGAGCGTGTGCGTATGCGAGCCGCGGCACGTCTGCACGGCGGCCACCTGCTTCGGCTTCTTCACGTCGGTGATGTCGAAGATGCGGACGCCGCGAAAGCGCTCGGCGCTGACCGGCGGCTCGACGCCCTGCGTTCCACAATCGAGACGTCCGCGCGTCTGCTCGACCGACATCACGAGCAGGTTGCCGTGCACCGAGACGTCACCCTGGCCGCCGGGGCAGACGATCGAGGCCAGCAGTTTCGGCTTCCTCGGGTCGGCGAGATCGTAGACGTTGAAGCCGTTGAAATTGCCGATGAAGAGATGCCGGCCGCTGAACGCCAAATCGGAGTTGGCGAAGTTCAATCCGCTTCCACGCGAGGCGGACGGCTTGGCGTCATCGGGTTTGGCGTCGGCCTTCGCGTCGGGCTTCGGTTCGCTTTCGGGTTCGGTGGGCTCGCCGGCCGGCATCCTGGGATCGAAGAAGCCGCGCGGCTTGGGAAGGCTCGACACGAGCTCCAGATTGCGGGCGGCCCACCCCGCGTTCTTCAACCCGGGTTTGAGGCCCACACGCGGGTCGGGCACGGTGACGGTGGTGGGCGTCGCCGGCCGTTCCTGCGCGACGACCCCGGCACCGACCATCAGGAGGACCGCCCCCACACACGCACACCCGGCCGTGACTGCCTTCATCTCTCGAGCTCCTTCGACGTCATCAGCATTCCACGCATGCGGTCGATCTCCATACGCTGATCGGCGTCGACGTCCGACGCGAATGCATAAATCTCCGATTCCTGTCCGGCGCCGGCGCTGGAGTACAGCTCCTTCACCATCGTCAGCGCGCCCTCGTGGTGCTTGATCATCAGCTCGAGGAACAGCCGATCGAACGCGTCCCCGCGGGCCTCGGCCAGGCGGCTCATCTCCTCGGCACTGAGCATTCCGGGCATGAGCGGCGCCCCCGGGGCGTGGTGCGCATGCGGTCCCGGGACCGGCTGGCCGCGCGCGTCGAGCCAGCGCTGCATCATCTGGATCTCGTCGGCCTGCGAGACCTCGATGCGCTTTGCCAGCAGCCGCATGTCGTCACGCCGCGTCCGCTCGGGCAGCAGGGCGGCCATCTCGAGCGCCTGCGCGTGGTGACCGATCATACCTTGCATGAACCGTACGTCGGCGGCCGTGAACCGTACGCGGGACAGATCCGTGGCATTTTCAGCCGAAATCACGCGGGTGGGCTTTCCGGGCGCGCCTGGCTGGACGATTTGCGGGCTGCCGCCAGCGTGGGCGGCGCGACAGGCGCCGACGGACACGGCCAGCAGAAACGTGAGCAGAACCTGTACCGGGCGATTCATCAACTGAGCCTTGCGTCTCGTCCCTAGGATACATCCCGGAGTCGGGGGCTGCGGCATAATGCCGGGCGGCGTTCTGGCGCCGCTTGCCGGGGCCCAGCTGCGTCCGTGTGATCCGCGTGATCCGCGTCCCGTGTGATCTCCGTGATCCGCGTCCGGTCAAAATGCGCAATCAGTGATGGAGGTGTGACATGCCGGCTGAGGAGACGCGTCAGCTGCTGCGCGGCGCGCCGTACTTTCCCGTCACGGATCTCGCGGCATCAGCCGAGCACTACGAGAAGGTCTTCGGCTTTCGCCGCGAGTATGTTGGCGGCACGCCGCCCGAGTTCGCGATTCTGAGCCGCGACGGGCTGCCCATCATGTTGAAGCTGGTGCCCGCTTCGTCACGACTCAGTCCCAACGAGCAACAGGGCGGCACGTGGGACGCGTTCTTCTGGGTCCGCGACGCGCGCGCGCTGCACGCGGAGCTCGAGCGCAACGGCGCCGACATCGTCTACGGGCCGCTGGTGCAGCGAGCCTACAACATGGAGGAGTTCGCGGTCCGCGATCGCGATGGCTACGTCCTGGGCTTCGGACAGGCGCTCGGCTGATAGTCAGCGCTCATGGCTCATCCGGGGGACTTTGTCCCCCGGACCCCCCTTACACGCTTCCGCCTTCGCTAAAGCTACGGCGAGACCTCGCCGGAGCGCCTACGGCGCGAAGGCGGGCGCTCGCGGGGACCCCGACGCCCCGCTCCGCTCGCGTGGCTCACTCGCTTCCGCTCGTTCGCGCTGTTTCTGAGACCGCTTGTAGTGCACACGCCGCCACGAAACCATCACGAAGACCCCCGAAGCTGCGAAGTTCGCGAAGACCTTGAATGTCTTTTTCGTGGTCTTCGTGGTCATCGTGATCTTCGCGTTCATCGTGGTGAGCCGTTGCCCGTGTCTTCATGAGACAGGTTCGGTTGAAGTTCTGACGGGAGCTCAGCATCAGCGACGTGAGACATTTTGTCCACCGCCGAGACTGAGTGCGTCCCTGCTCCGCGAACGTAGCCAGGAGGCGTGACGCCTCCTGCGCCTCGGATCGGAAATGCGGCTCGTCCTGCAACCGTTCGTAACCCGCGGTCAGCAGCGCCACTCCTTCGGACTCGCGCTTCATCCGCACCAGACACGCGCCGAGCCACACGCGCGCCTCCGCCGTGCGCGGATCGTTATCGCCCAGCCGCGCCGTGCGCGTCGTGAGCACTCGTCGAATGAGCGGCTCGGCCGCGCCAGGATCGCCCTGCGCTAACAAGTGTCGCGCAAGCCCGAGCAGCACCGGTTCGAGAGAGGGGTGAACCGGAGACAGGACCCTTTCGAGGTGCGCGGCGGCCGTTCTGAACAACTGTTCCGCGCTCGTGTCGCCCCTGGCGCTCAGCACGCCGGCGAGGCCGCCCTGGACCGTGCCGATACGCCAATGATCGTCGCCGTAGACGCGTCGGAACATCGCGAGCGACTCCCTGAAGAGGCGCTCCGACTCGTCGTATCTGCCTCGGGCTGCCAGCAACACCGCCAGGTTGTTCATGACCTGTGCTACGTATGGATGCTCGGCGCCGAAAAGGCGGCGGTCCAGATCGAGCGCCGATCGAAACAGCCGCTCGGCCTCGTCGTACTGTCCACGATCTCGCAGCACGAACGCGAGGTTGTTCGTCACCGTAGCGGTGTTGGGGTGAACCTCGCCCAGCCGCCGCAGATCGAACTCGAGCACTTGTCGATAGAGGCGCTCCGCTTCGGGCAGTTCCCATTTCTCGTACAGCAGGATCGCCAGGTTGTTCATCGCCGTGGCGGTTTCGAGATGGTCGGGACCGAGTAGCTTCATGCGCATGTCGAGCGTGCGCCGGGCGATGGGAATGGCTTCAGTGCTCCGACCGCGGACGCGAAGGATTGACTGGAGGCCTTCGAGATCGCTGGCAATCTCGGCGTGCTCCGCGCCGTAACTGGCCTCGTGCAGCGCAAGAGCCTCGCGCTGGAGCGTCTCCGCCTCGTCGTGCTTACCGCGGCTCGCGAGTACCGACGCGAGATCGCGCAGCGTCTTGCCGGCTTCTGCATTGTCCGGGCGGCGACCGCTCCGCCGGATCGCCAGGACGTCGCGGTGCAGCCGCTCGGCCTCCTCCGGCCGGCCCTTGTCCTGCCAGAGTCGGGCGAGCTCCGCCATGGCGTCGGCGACCGCCACGGAGTTTCGGCCCTCCGCTGCGAAGCGGAGCGCCATCGCCCGCTCGAGGAGCGGCTGTGCGCGATCGTAAACGCCGAGATCGCGGTAGATGCGGCCGACAAGCAGCAACATGTCGGCCTGGATGTCGGGCTGACCCGCCAGGTCGGTCTCGATCCTGGTGGCGCCGCGACTGAGGAGATCGAGCGCGGTGACGTCGGCGGCGTTGGTCCGGGCGGGATCGGCGACTTCGAAGAGGCTCGAGAGAAAGCGGCTGACTTCCCGCGCCTTGGCCGCTTCCCGGGACGCGACCCGTGCCTGCCACGCCATCCCGATGAGCCCGCCGATAAGAGACAGAAGCACCAGCGCCGTCGCGCTCACGCCAATGGCGTGGCGTCTCACGAACTTGCTCGAGCGGTAGCCGACCGAATCCCGCCGCGCGGCGATGGGCCGGCCCTTCTGATATCTGCGGAGATCCTCGACAAAGGCCCCCGCGGATGCATACCGGCGCGCGGGATCCTTCTGCAGCGCCGTCATGACGATCGTATCGAGATCGCCTCGCAGCTGGCGGCGCAGGCGATGCGGGTCCGTGGCGCGCGCGCTGGCGATCGCATCGGGAGTCATCTCGCCGTGTTTTCCCGGCGTCGCTCGGCTCACGGCGGATGACGGACGCGCGATGTCGCGTTCGGTGACCGCGCGCTCGACCTCCGCGGCCGTCAGGCTGGACAGCAGATGCGGTCCACGACCTGTCAGAAGCTCGTAGGCCAGCGCTCCGAGCGCGTAGACGTCGGTCGCCGTCGTCACTGCCTCGCCGCGAACCTGTTCGGGTGCGGCGTACTCCGGCGTCATCGGCCCGCTGCCGAGCCGCGTCAGCGGCTCGCCGCCATCGCGGCCAGTCTGCTCGTCGTCCTCGGCCTGCAGAACCTTCGCGATGCCGAAGTCGAGGAGCTTGACCTGTCCTTCGGGCGTGACGAGGGTGTTCGAGGGCTTGAGATCGCGATGCACGACGAGGTTCTGGTGCGCGTACTGAACCGCGTCGCAGACCGCGGCAAATAGCGCGAGGCGCTGCTGGACGTCGAGCGACGTCCCATCGCAGTAGGTCGTAATCGGCTCGCCCGCTACGTACTCCATCGCGAAGTAGGGCCGGCCGTCGGCGGCGACGCCGCCGTCGAGGAGGCGCGCGATGTTGGGATGCTGCAGCCGCGCCAGAATCTGCCGCTCGCGGAGAAAGCGCCCGTGAATCTCACCGCCGAAGGGCCCTCCTCGCACGAGCTTCAGCGCAACCATCTGCTCGAACTGGCCGTCGGCACGATCGGCCAGGAACACGCGGCCCATGCCGCCGTGGCCGATCTCCCGTATCAAACTGTACGGTCCGATGCGATCGCCCGGTTTGTCGCGTTCGTCGGCCTGGATGTCCGGACGAGCGGCGTTGACCAGCCCCGCTGCGTAAACCATCGCCGGGGTTTCGAGGAACTGGGCCGCGCCGGTATCGGCGGCGATGAGACGCTCGACTTGTGCGCGGAGAATCGCATCGCCGGCGCAGGCGCGCTCGAGCGCTTCCGCGCGCGCGCCCGGCTCGAGCTCCAGCACTTCGTCCAGAATCGCCTCGATGCGGGACCATTCTTCGGGCGTGAAGGCGGTCGACATGACGGCTCCTAGCCGGGCTCCTGGATCTCCTGGAACAGGAACGCGCGCGCCTTCCGCCACTCGCGCTTGATCTGATGAGGCTGAGCGCCCAGTGCTTCGGCGGTTTCTTCGACCGAGAGCCCCGCGAAGAACCGAAGTTCGACGATGCGCGCGAGGCGTTCGCTGAAGGACTCGAGGCGCGTGAGGGCGGCGTCGAGCGCGACCAGCTCGCTCGCGCGTTCCTCGTCGGCTACGTCGATCCCGTCGAGCGAGATCTTGTGCGCGCCGCCGCCGCGCTTCTGCCGCGACGCCCAGCGCGCATGGTCGATGATGATCTGGCGCATCGCCGTGGCGGCGACGGCAAAGAAGTGGCCCCGATCCGTCCAATGGGCGCGGGCGCTGTCGACGAGCTTCAGATACGCCTCATGCACGAGCATGGTGGTGTCGATCGTCTGGCCAGGCCTGACGCGAGCGAGCTGACGACGGGCGGAGGTGTGAAGTTCGGCGTAGACGAGGCTGAACACGAGGTCGATCGCGTTGCGGTCTCCCTCGCGAACCGATGCGAGGAGCTGGGTGATCTGGCCGCCCGCCTCGCCTTGTGGATCGGAAGCGCTCATGGCAGCTCACCCCGTAGCCCTAGGCTACGGAAGTATAGCTGCCGTAGGAGATTACTCTTGAGCTGGCTGGATTCTGGCGAGGGCGGACATGGCGCGGTTCGCGCGTTCGAGCTGCTTCTCGTAGAGACGAATCCATAGCGTCGCCGCTTCGCGGAGGTCGTGATTCTCCTCCGCCAGCCGCGCGTTTTCGGCGGCCAGATCGCGGTTGTGTTCGGGTCGCTCGCGGCGCTGCCGCTCCCGCGGTGACCTGCCACGACCGGTCGTGGCGTCGGAACCTGAATCGAAAGAAACGTCGACTGGCGCTTGCACCATGGGGATCATTGAGACCTCGCTCACCGGTAATAACGACAAACGAGGGGAAATGGAACACACCGAAGTAAGCCCGTAGGCTCTAATGGCTTATGGTCACTCGGCAGAGACGGTGTTTGAGCCTGTCCCTTCTGCTCGCGCTGACGTTTTCCGCAATGACCACGTGACGGGATCGGCGGCTCAGCAGATTGGTGACGACTGCGGATCTCCCTGAGCTTGTTCGCACGGTCGGTATGACGTATTTGTTCCCACACTGGAATAACTGTCCAATTCCGTAGTCCAGAGCGATGTCACCCGCGCGTGATTTGAGGGAACTGTGCGCCCGTCGCGGGGCTATTGGAACGATCGAGCGGGGCGCACGCGGACAACGTGGATTGGCTGATGCGTTCGAGCTGCCTCTCGTACAGCCCGATCCACAGGCCGGCCGCTTCCCGGAGGGCATGATTCTCCTCGGACAACCGCACATTCTCAGCGGACAGATGGAGGTTCTCGTCGAGAATCTCGCGGGGCGTACGCGCCATCCCAGCGCCGGCTCGGCTCGTCGCAGGATGGGAATCCGGGGAGACACTGACGCGGGCGTCTTTCACAGTCATGATTGCGGACCTCGTTCGCCATCTAATGACGACGAACAACTGCAAGAACGACGCCTAACGAGGTTAGAACTTCAAGAGAATCGGTCGCGTGAACAAAGAGGCCGGCGCGGAGGGACGCCGGCGGCGGTCGGGCAATTAACCCTTACCTCATCGTGAAAGTTCAAGGCTTGGTTTCCCCAACGTCACAACCTCTTCATCTGACCTTCCTATCTTGTCGGGACAGGGAACCGACCCCTCCGACACATCACGAAGAGTGATGGGTCGATCGGTTCAACCGGATCCCCACTGGGACCAATGAGGAGACAACGTTCCATGCGTCGAATTTCTTGCGCGGTCTTCATGATGCTCACCGCGTCGGCGCTCATCGCGTCCGATGCAATTTTTCAGCTGAGCGGGTGGGCGGAAATTCCCTCCACCTACCGCCACCCCGGGCCAGTGTCGGGCCAATTCACTACTCCGAACAATGGGGTCACGCCCCCGTACACGGGGCAACCCATTCCGGGTTTCTCGGGGATGATTCCATCGGGCATCCCCGGGCGCTTCATCGGACTTCCGGACAATGGCTTCGGGGCGCAGGGCAACAGCGCGGACTTCGTGATTGGGTTCTACGACGTGACGCCGCAGTTCAAGGCCACGGGTGATGGCACCAGCTCGCGTGGGCCGGTCGTGATCCACGGCTTCACCCATTTCAGCGATCCGGACGGGCTCCTCGAGTCGTCGCATATCGCCAACGGACCGGTCTACGAACGCGAGTTCTACTACGCGACGGGTCCCCAGATTCCGGTCGATCCAGCTATTCGCGACGGTAAGTGGCTGACCGGCGCGGATTTCGACGTCGAGTCGATCGCCCGGATGGACGACGGGACGTTCTGGGTGGGTGAGGAATTCGGACCGTATCTGCTGCACTTCGGCGCGGACGGCCGCCTGCTGCGCGTACCGGTGCGTCATCCCATGCTGCGTGCGCCGCAGAACCCGCAGAACACGCCCGCGAATCCGTCAAACCTTCCGAGCTCGCGCGGGTTCGAGTCTATGAGCCGGAACGCCGACGGAACCAGGCTGTACGTCACGACCGAAGCGTCGATCGACTCCGAGCCTGACAAGCGCATCCTCGTCGTCTACGAGTTCGACACGGTGAACGAGCGATACACGGGAAGGACCTTCAGGTACGCGAAGGACAGCTCGGATTCCATCACGGGCGGTGCGAACAACGCCACCAACATCTTCGTGACCGGCGACATGACGCACGTGGCGGAGGATCGCTACATCATGATCGAGCGTGACGATTTCCAGGGACCGCCGACGAGCCTGAATCCACCCCGCCAGAAGAAGCTGTATCTCTTCGACCTGACTGAGATCGACCCGGCAACGCAGCTGCTCAAGAAGCGCCTGCTCGTCGATCTGCTCGACATCGAAGATCCTGACGACATCGGCGGACCGCTTGCAGGCATTCCCGACGACACCTTCAACTTCCCGCTGCAGTCGGTCGAGTCGGTGACCCCCGTTGACGAGTTCACGCTGCTGGTCGGTCTCGACAATAACTACCCGGGGGGCAACGGGCGCGTCCCTGGCACTCCCGACGGCACCGAGATCATCACGCTGCAGTCAAAAGTGCCACTGCGGACGCTTCGCGTGCAGCCCTGCAAGGACGCCAGCATGGGCGCGCGCAACGGGCGGCAGAAGAGCCAGGAATGCCGCTGAACAGTCGGCAGAATTTAGGCGTGAAATGGCGCCCCAGACCATTGGCGACGAATTTTACGACGGCGAGACATCCCCGTCATGACCGATTCATAAGCTCGCCCTCTTGTCGGCTTTCTGACCAGCCTCGAGCCTCGCAGGCAGCATCAGCCCAGGCTCATTACGCCCTTGGGGGCGAACTGGTGGAGGGCGGCCAATTGCTGGCCTTGCACGTTCCCCCCGGCAAAGAATTCAAGTAAGACTGCCTGTCCATGAAATGAAGAGACCAACCTGTTCGGGTTGGTCTCTTCGCTTTCCATCTCAGGGCACATGCTGGTGGCGGGACGGCAGAGAACCAGAGTGGCCGCTGACGCTCGTCAGTACCCTCATGCCCAGCAGCACCCCAGGGTTCCGAGCGTCAGGCTCAGCGTCCAGCCGATGATCGCTGCACGTCGCTCGAGGCGACGTCGCGTCAAGTCGCGATGGGGATCCTCCTGCAGACCTCCTCCGGATCCACCGCATCCTGTTTACGAGACGGTCACCCTGCGGTCACAGACCGTCGATAGGCTCGCGGGACGTGTTCGTCGTGAGAGGAGCGTCCATCTCCGGGTCTGTCGTCGCTGCCTGATAACGACGCCGATCAGAACAGAACGTCGTGAACGCCGGCGACATTGCCATCTCGGTCATCGAGGGCACCCATCAAGCGACACGAGACATGCGGCAGAGTGTCGCGGCCGGCTTGCAACGGCTCCTCTCGCCGGGACACGCCAGGTAAACGAATCAACCAAGGAGATGCAATGAAAAAGAGGCTCGGGATCGCTGCCGTTCTGTTAGGCCTTGTTGCTTTCGACACGCGGGGTGACGCTCAGCAGACCCCGGACTGGGGAAGTGGCGTTGCGCCGTTCGCGTTTGCCTTCCTCGGCGACATGCCGTACGGCGCTGTCAGAGAAGCGCCGTTTGCCAGACTTGTCGCCGAAGTCAATCGCGACAATGACGTCGATTTCGTGATGCACGCGGGAGATATCAAGGCGGGCAGCGAGCGGTGCGACGACAGTCTCATCGAGCATCGGTTCAGCCTGTATCAGACGTTCCAGCGGGCATTCGTCTTTACACCCGGCGACAACGAGTGGACGGACTGTCACCGCGTGAACAACGGCCAGTACAACCCGCTCGAGCGCCTGGCCTTCCTGCGGTCTGTGTTCTTTCCACGGGTCGGGCAGACGACCGGCGGGCAGACGAGACCGGTGCGGTCACAGGCTGAGGGCAGCGCCTACCCCGAGTTCGTTGAAAACGTGATGTTCACAAAACAGAGCGTGATGTTTGCCACGGTGCATGTGGTGGGCAGCAATAACGGTCTGGAGCCGTGGCTGGGCATTGTGCCGCCCACCGACAGCTGCGATTTGCCGCGGCCCGATCGCATCGCCGAATTCGAACGCCGTCAGGCAGCCGCGCTGGCCTGGCTGGACGAGGTCTTCGCTGCCGCGGCCGGCACCAAGGGGCTGTTCCTGATGATCCAGGCAAACCCCTACAACCTCCCCTCGAATCCGGCCCTTTGCCCCGGCGGATTCCAGGCATTCCTCGCACGCCTCGAGGCCCGTGCGCAGCAGTACGCCAGGCCGGTCGTGCTCGCGCACGGTGATGACCACTTCTTCTTTGTCGATCAGCCGCTGTCCAACCAGCTGTTTTCGCGGGTACAGACCTACGGCGAGACCCGCGTTCACTGGGTCAAGGTGCGCGTCGACCCCAAGTCGAGCGGCGTGTTCAGCATCGAACAGAAGATCGTCAAATCGAATCTCTAAGGTGAAACTGACGGTAGCAGCTGGTTGATAGACCTCATGCGGCCTTCACCTCCACGGCGACGCCAAGGTCGCGGAGCCGCTGCAGGAGACGCTTGGTGACCTGCTCTTTGTCGCGGTGGGAAAAATGTGAGGACCGAGGTCGTGGTACTCGACGCCGTCTCGGAGCATGACCTAGGCCGCAGAGAGCATCGAGCTGGCGACCGCGAGGATGGCTTTCTTCGCGCCGCGGCGACTCTTGATTCTCAGGAATTGCGCGCGGAGGTAGCCCGCCGGCGTCACCGAAGCCTCGCGATAGCCGCCTTCGCCGCCTCTGACACAGTGACGAACGCGCCGAAACGAGACTTGCGATCGTCATTCACCAACGTCAGGAGACGCGGAACCGCTTCCTTTGCGTGCAGTGTTTCGAGCGCGTAAATCACCAGCACGCGGTTTGACGGATCGTCGTTGTCGAGCGCGGCGATCAGGGGCGGGATTGCGCGCCTATCTCCGATTTGTCCGAGCGACCTCGGCACGATGGATTGCGTCTCAGGATCGTCGAGAAGCGGTACGAGGAGCGCAAGCCCGCGCGGATCCCGCAGATCGCCGAGTAAGTGCGCGGCGTAGTAACGATCCGCGGCGACTTGCCGCTCGAACCGATATTGGCCGTTCCCTGTACGCGCATGGGATCCTTGACCCTCAGGTCGCTCCGATCGGTCGGCGAGGATGTCGGCGATCGTGTCCAGCCCGCGCGGATCGCCGAAGCTAGCGAAGATGAATGCGACATTGCCGCGGATGTGACGATCCTGATGATCAAGCCAGTCGGCGAGCGGCGGCAGCACGCTCGCGTCCTGTTTGCCGGCGATGGCCTTCGCGATCTCGATCTGTTTCCAAAACACCTTCTCGTTTGTGAACTGTTCGACAAGCGCACTCGACGTTTGAGTGGTGTCGACAGTCGGCTTCGGCGCCTCGCGCGGCGCTACAAAGACGACGACATCGTGCTCGCCTTCTGCGAGCGCAATGCCTCTGGTCGCCGGGTACGATGTCCCATCGATGACGACTCGCGTGGCGACCAGCGGGGGCGGCCGATCCGATGACACAAGAAACTCGTACGAGCCGGATAAGCCCGTCATCCTGAATGACCAGTCGCCCTTCACTGCCGCGGCGATCGGCAATTCGCCTGGGAATTGTTCGAGAGCCCTGGTCACCGTTACCCGCAACCCGATCGGCGTCGTAACGGCTCCCGACGGTTCAGCCACGACGTGTCCGGTGAGGGACGCCCCCGGCCGGACGGTAAGCGAGAGATCGAAATCGTGATCTTTCAGATCGATCATCGTCTCGACGAACTCGCGCCCCTCCTGGCCAGGGCGCGACGCGTGCGGCTCGACGATCAGTCGGTACGAGCCGGGAGGTACGGGGATTTCGAAAATGCCCTTTGCGCCTACCACTGTCGCCCCTCCGCTTCCGAACCGACCGAAGCTGCGAAATAACTTGACGTCGAAGCCCTCCGTCGACCGCCCCGACACGCTAGTGACGGTGCCCGTCACTCGCACTGGTTTCACCGGCACGAGTTCGATTTGGACGGTCACCGGCTGATGATCGAGCGCATTGACGAACACCGCATGCCTAACATCGAGCGTCGACGGATAGAACGTGGGTCCGTACACGCGTGCCGGGACTGGGCCCCCGCCCGGGAATATCGGAATGGCCTCCGCAGCAACCACATAGTTGCCTGCAGCAAGACCGGAAATGCGAAAGGTTCCTGTCCCGTCCGTTGACGCGTATCCGGTGCTTCTGACCATTCGCTGCCAGCTATTTGAGGCCTTTCGGACGTCCTCGGCCGAAAACGCCTGAACCTGTGCCCGTGTCACCGGCATGTGACGTTCATCAAGGACGGTGCCGACGATGACGGCGGTGCCTGTCGGTGCCTGAATGGGCTGCGCAAGGCCGGACTGTTGGAACGCGCAGGTGAGCACGACGAATGAAGCAACGACGAGCCGAAACAGCGGCAAGGGATGACCATCGGAGCCGTATCGCAGTTGGATCGCTCTAGAACGCATAGTTGGTTTAGACACCATCATGCCTGGGACGGCCGGGCCCTCGGGTCGTGCGTATGGGCCTGGAAACACCGAGCAAGCGTTGGAGGACCTCTTGCAGGAAGACTGCGTGGTCTCAGCGGGGCCTAAGACCTGTATGACTCTGAAATCGAAGCTCGTTCCTGTAATCGCGGCCATCAGTTTCGTGCTTCCCTGGGCGGTTCGGCCCTTGGCGCAAGCGGCCGATCCGATCACGGACGCTGCCGCCTACGAGATATATGCAGCCCTCCTGCCGCACCTGTGGGCGACGCAATCGAAAGACCCAATGGTGCTCCAACGCGAAACCGAGGTGTGGTCGTGGTGCGAGTCGAGTGGGGTGGAGCAGGACCCGGAGGCACGCATCATCGAAAGCGACTTCAGGAACCAGAACTCCCGCGTCCGGACCCTCGAGGCTGCGTTGAAGATTGACCTGTCGTATCGTCTGATCCCTCGTGCGGACATTCTTGCGGACGACGCGAGACTGGCGCTGCGATACCCCGGCGTGTGGCAGCGTCGACCCGGATCGATGGAATACGCCGCCGTGTCGGCGGTTGGCTTCAACGCCGCAAAGACAAAAGCCATCGTGCAGGTCCGTCTGCGAGGCCTGGGGAACTATTACTTCATGGAACGCCGCGACGGCAAATGGGTCGCTGTTAGAGGATGCACCTGGGTTAACTGAGGCATTAACGGTGCTGGGCCCTCCCCAACCCAGAACTTTGGAGCTTAGGGCCAGCACACGACCTGGGATCGCGTCACTTCCCGGTCGCGCGTCCCGCGGGATCCGAACGGGGCTCGCGCCCCACGCGATAGAAGAACTGCTCGGTGAAGAGGAGGGTATCGGGATCCAGCGAGTCGACAGACACCTCTATCGTCCCTTTCGGCGGCAAGTGCTCGTTGCCATTCCAGACCGGATACAACTCGACTCCGCCGAACCCAGTGACGTGCTCCCGGACGATGGTGAGGAGTGCCTGCAAGCTTCGGAGATCGGCGTCGCGTTCGTCGCCGGTGTCAAACAGACCGTCCCAATACACGCCAGGCTCCTCCGCGACGACGTACGGAAACCCGCAGCTGCAGCCGGTGTGCGCGCCGATGAAGCGCACGGTGGGCAACGAGAACCACTGGCGCACTGCCTCGCGCGTAGTCTCTACTTCCTCGACAGCCAAGTCGGGACCGGCCCGGAGTGGCAGGTTACCGTTGGTCCCGAAGTAGAGCATCAAGCACATGGCTGACCGGCAGGTTTCGGGTGGATGGTGATGCTGGCATGATCTCTTGAGGCCGGAGGCGGCACCTCGAGGTCTCTGCAGATCTTCCTCGCGAGATCGTTGTTTATCTCGTTGTGACGGGGAACGCTGGACGTTCTGCGAGCCTGTCGGTTTAAGTAGATCGCGTGATTGCCGCCTTCGCGCAGCAGCTCGCAGCCGTGATGTTCGAGGTGTCGGATGAGATCGCGGCGCTTCACGCCGTTACTTGCAGCGGCTCACGAATCACATCCGGACCAGCCTGTTCCTGGGCAAGGATCCGGTTGGCCTCGAGAACGAGCGTGACGGCCTCTTTCAGGTTCGAGCGCGCTTCCTCGAGCGTGGCTCCCTGAGTGTTCGCGCCAGGTAGTTCCTCGACGAATCCGATGTACCCTTCCGGGTACTCTTCGAAAGACGGCCGTGAACTCCAGGGTCATTCGACACTCCTACTCCTATGATACGCCCCGAGTATGGGACTCTCCTAAGCGGCTATCTGAACATCACGGACGAGGAGCTGCGGAAGGCGCTGACCGGCGTCTGGGAACGCCGCCGGCAGTTGAAGGCAGTCGGCGATAGTCAGGGTCCGGCTGAGGGCGGACACTTCATCAGCCACACGACGCGCCAGATTGTCCGTCATTTGTCAGTCGGCGATTACCCCCGCAGCCGAGGGATTTCGAATTGACGAAAGGTGGCTTGCCAGCCGTAGCTCAGGCAGGGCAGTAAGTGCCCACCGCCGCTAAAGCTACGGTGGGCAACCTTCGCCTGGATCCTGAGCGAAGGGTTGGCCTGCCAGCCGAAGCTCGCGCAGGATCAGGCGAGCGAAGGTTGGCTTGCCAGCCGAAGCTCGCGCAGGATCAGGCGAGCGAAGGTTGGTGCGCCCTGCACGACTCGAACGTGCGACCTCCTGGTTCGTAGCCAGTTGAGCTACGAGGGACGGCTTCGCCGTAAAAGACGAAGAAAAGAGGCCGCTGCGCGGCCAACCAAAGCCAGAGACAGACGGTCGGGAAGAATAGTAGCAGATGGGTCAAGCGGGGGAGGCCAGACCCCGGTCGATCCTGTTCCGCTGTCGAGTTCGTGCGTTGTGGACGCCGCTGGCCCGAGCAACCGCGCAGCGGCGGTTGCCCAGGAGCGGCAGTGGTGAATCAGTTATCTGTTCCGTCTGACGGCTACGCTACATGCTTCCCTTCCTCGCTGACGCCGCTGACGCCGCTGACGCGGGTTAGACGAGCCTGCAGCCGAATCAGCTTTGTGCCGTCATGGCCTTCACGGCGGCGCTCCACGTCCACGCCGAAATACTGGAGCGTCAGTTCAATTCTGGTCAGCTTCTCGCTCAAAGCGCCCGCGGTTTTCGGAAGGTTCAGGCCGTAAAGGGATTGGTGGCTAGGTTGACACACGCCCGCCCACAGATCACTGGCGGTGCCCTCCCAACTTCCCTTCCACGCCTTCACGAAACCGATGATCTCGCCCACCAACGGCTCGTGCTCCATGACGCGGTGATGAACCCGCGCGCGGTTCTCCCGGTAGGTTTCCAGAAAACTGCCTTTCTCCCATCCGAGGTGTTCTTCCGCCGCCGAGATCCACAATGCAAAGTCAGCCATCCTCGGCAGGTGGGTGACCTTCGTGGTCGGCAACTCTCTCAAAGCCGCCGACGCGGCGTGGAGGATTGCTGCTAGAATCGATGGCTTCGCTTCATCGATCATCCGCCGCACCTCCTCGTCTGTTTTCCTGGTCGCATCGGTGATCGGATCGAGAGTGATCGAGATAGTCCGATCGAGCAGGTCGCCTCTGGTCACCACGACTCCAATTCCATTGACGATTACCGGACGGCAGACCTCGAACAACATTTCTTCCGCGTCCGCATACAGCTTGCGGGTGGAGAAGCCGCCACCCGTGGAGATCCGACACAACGCATCGGAAAAAGTCGCGTCGATCACCGATAGGTTGTCGAACGTCGGAATCCAACAGTTGCTGGCGCTGATGAAAAGATCCCGCTCCTCCCTGGGCTTCGAGCGGGCGGGACTCATATTGGGGTCGATCATTCCTCTGATGATCTTCGACGCAGTGGATTTGGCCGTCCCTTGGGGTCCACCGACCTCCAGCAGGGGATATGGGCCAGAGGGCCGGAGCGCGCCCACCAGCCACGCCACCACGAGTCTGAAGCTGTCCTCGTCGGCCAGATTCAGTAGCGGCCGCAGATCATCGAATGATCCATCTGCTGCCGGATACGGCAATCTACCCATCCCCGGCGTGCGGCGGAACCTCACTGGCGGATCGTTCAGGAGCCGCACCCCATCGACTGTGACTTCCATCGCCTGCCAGTCATCATTGGCGAGATCGAGATAGATTTTCCCCTCGTGCTGACCAACCCTGATGAAAACCGGACGCTCCGAGCACTCGTAGAGGGCCATCGCATCTAGCGTTTTCACTGCGCCGTCAAGAGCGGCATCGTTCACGGCGCGGCGGTAAGCACGAAAAAACTGACTCCGGAGCCACTTTCGGACCTCGGCCGACTCCACCAGATACGTTTCTCGGTGCTTTTTCACAGGTATGCTGATGTAGCTGCGGCGGTCGGGACCATGGAACAGTTCGCAGCTATCAGTCAGCTTCAGCACCCGATCCAAGTCGCGCCCCTTCTTTTCGTTTTCTGGCGTGTTCGCCACAGGCTGGCCGTTCGTAGAAGCAGCGTCAGCACCGTCAGCGCCGTCAGCACGCTCCAGAGCTGCTTGCTGACCCATCACTTCGTTTTCCGGCTGCGCCGGGTTCTCCTTCTTATCTGTTATTTCCATCGGGACAGCCTCCTGGCCGTCATTGCTGTCATACTTGTCATTGCTGTCATTTCGGACTTCATCAGGACATCTGCACTACTCCTCGTGACCGTCAGAAACACGAAAGGCGGGACAGTGATGCCCCGCCTTCCGTGGCGTAGATGTCCTCTTCGGTTCTCAGGCTCGTTCGGCTACACATCACCTCCGATCAGGCAGGCTTCCGCCCTGGTGAGGGGCCAGAAGCGGCAGTTCCTGCACGAAAAAGAGTTCGACGCCCCACCTTGCGGTGCGACGACGAAATGGTTGTTACAGGGGGTTTGAGAGGATCAGCCTCTCAGGGGAAGTGGGCGTATTCCACCCACTTCTTAATGTTAGCGCACTCGCACCAGCAGCGCAAGAAAAAAATGGCGGGAGGTCAAATTTTAGTAGTAACTATCTGATGACACCTCCGTCGCGACAACGATGCACGCATGTTGTAGGTTGAAGTCTCACCTCCAGCCATGACCACCATCGCTTGCCCGCGATGCACCAACTGCGGCCCTCGTCTGCTCGAATCCGTCAGCAACGTGTCTGCGGTGACCTACTATCGCTGCACGGAGTGCTCGCACGTCTGGGCCATCAACAAAGAGAACCCTGGGGAAATCCATCACGTCACGCCGCTCGATCGACGCACCACGGAAGCGAAAAGCATCCAGATCTCTCCAAATTCAAACTCGTTCAGGGAGTTCGACACATCTGTCGAGAACGACCGTCAAACTGGTGTCAACTGAGGGGCAACTGAAGGGTTGTTGGCAACCTGGGTGCCCCCAAGGAAGTCAGCATCTCAACTGGGGCATCCCCCCTACAACCAATCGACGCGATCGATCCAAGATGGCGGCACAGCCTGCCACTCACCGCTGAAATTCGCGTTGGACTCCAACCCTAGCTCCAGCCCATCGACGTGACGATGCACTATCCTGAGATTCACTTGAAACAACACCTCAAGACCTACGGGACTCTGGCTGCGGTCGCCATCTGCATCGTGATGAGCACCTGGATCGGCCTTGTGATCTGGGGCAGATTGGCAGGCCCCACGATCGATGAGACAGGCATCGTCACCGTAATCGGTTATGTAGACGGCAACATTGGACGACGAAGCCAGCGTCGTTTCCGCCATCTTGTTCGGACCTCTGGTGGCGCACAGTATCGAATGACATTTGGCGAGTTGTATCCAGTGGGCACTCGTTTGTCAGTGAACTATCGGAGATTTGTGCGCGGCGACACGATCAAGGTCATTTTCTACAGCCGCGTTCCAGAATGACTCTGTTTCAACGGACTACTCAAAAGTTGACCACTACCCAACTGAGGGGTGTTTGCAACCCGGGGCTACCAAGGGAGGCGGCGGCGTGGGGCTCCACCACCCTCGCCAGTTGAAGAGACACGGAGCCACCTCGTTCTGCCGCAAGACCGGAGGCCGCATCAACGCCCCCGCAAGCACCGCGAGCCGGCTCAGGACTCACCCGCCGCCCGCCAGCTTCGTCATTTTCGGCTAGTTGTCGGGCGCGTGCGTAGTGGGTTTGAAATCCGAAGCGGCCGTCAGAGATGATGAGTGATCGGTTGAGCCACATCGCGGGCCGTTACATCGGAGGTGCGACGATGAACTCCCCAGAACTGATCGCCGTCTCGACATTCCGGTCAACGGCGGATGCCCAGATAGCGAAGGGCATCTGGACGAAGCCGGGATTGAGTCGATGATCCGATCCGACAACGCAGGCGGAATGTATCCGGCGATTGCCGGAGCTGATCTGCTCGTCAGGGCCGACGATGTTGAGAAGGCAACTGAGGCGCTTCAACGACGGCACCGCAGGTCAAGCTGACCGACTATCCGGCAATCGCGGCGCGTTTCAGGTCAGTAACGCGGCGACATACTTCCGGCCCATGATCGTGTCGCTGTCGAAGGGACACGAATGTCGGTGCGGCTGCTCCGTCCCATGTCCGAGTCGTCTGCGGTCGCCAGTCGGGAACTGCTGAGACAGGCTACTGGCTCGGCGTTTGCAATTTTTCCCAATCAGCAGACCAAGCTCACTCGGGGCCTATTCAATATGGAGGCGGCGTGGCAACGACTATCGGACGGTTCACTATCGGGGCAACGGTCGTCGTCATCGCCATCGTCCTCGTGGCCGTTATTCTGGCACTCGTCAGGTGACCGACGACTGACTTCCTGGGTCACTGAAGGCGGCTCGTAGCTACTCCCACCTCCACCAACGGGTCGTCCGTTCTCAACGAGGCAACACGGAATATTCGAGATGCCGTGACGGTTCTGACATCCGCACAACCATGCGTTGAGATCGATTGGGAACGTCTGCTTCTAGCAGAAGAGCCCGACGATGCGGCAAACTGGTTTCCGTATGCGCGGACGACACTGCCGTCACGCTGCGATAAACGCACACCGCTCGAATTTGTCTCCAGTCGTCCAGATGAACAGACGGAGTGTCCGCATCCCCAGACGACGCCACCCACGTTTTCAACGCGGCGAGCAAGTGACAAACGTCCTTGGGATCGATGCTCTTGCCGATTTCGGAAGCACCACACCTGCCATCGGCGCGAACGGGTGGGAGCGGAGTCGCGCAACCGGGCAAGGGCACGTCAATGGTGTCGTAGCCGAGCGGTTTGGCTATTTCGGGTAGTGGGTGTTCATGGAACTCACAGCCGCCGACGAGAACAGCGGCGACGAGAAGAACACGACAATGGGGTAGGAAGCCGATCGACACTGGCCCATTAGACACCACGACACACGTTCCGGTCCGCCACCCTCGCCAGCCGAAAGACACGGACTCACATCGTTCCGCCGTAAGGCCGGAGGGCGCATCAACGGGCTAGCGTTAAGATGTCACGACAATGGCCACACCACTGTCGCGGATGCGAACGAGCACCAAGGTCGCTGGAGGGATCCCGCTGGCCATCCTCGCGCTGTTCTACGCATGGGCTGCGAGTGTTCGCGTAATCATGGGGAGCCTCCCCGAACCCAGCACACTGCCGGAGCCGTTATCTACGCTGGAGGTCGTCGTCGAGTTACCGTTAGTGTTCATATTCCCGCTTGCGGCCCTGGCTCTCTTGCTCGCGGCGCTTTCCTTCTTCCCACCGCTCAAGGGCTTGCGTGGTCCTTCACTGGCGTTTGCGTGTAGCGCGGCTGTTGTCATTGCCATTCTCAGGCTTGATCCGTTGGGACTCTTTCGATGGTTCATGGATTGACCGGCGGGTGAGCGTTGAAACCGTCTCGTGATCCACTTCCTGAACGGAACGGCTGGCCGTCGAGGCGACGACCCCGTTTTGCTAGGAAATCATCACGCTTGCGAGGCGGGTTCCGACACCCCTTGACGAGACAGCCAGCGATGGGCGGTCGCAGGGCTGACGCCCAGGCGCTTCGCGGCTTCTCGCACACTCAATCCACGAACCGGGGCTAACATCGCCTCCGGCACGATCACCTCCGGCCTGCCGAACCGCTTCCCCTGCGCCTTGGCTCTGGCCATGCCGCTACGAATGCGCTCGACGCAGCGCGACCTCTCAAACTCAGCGATCGCGGAGAGAACGTGGACTTGGAGGCGCCCCGCTGCGTTCGAGGTGTCCAGCCCCTCCCCCAAGGTCGCGAAGCCGATGCCGAGCCCCTGGAGTTCATCGAGGAGCAGGATCAGGTGTCGCAGGCTCCTTCCCAGACGATCGAGCTTGGAGCACACCAGCCCATTGAACCGTCTGCGCCGAGCGTCCTGGAGAAGCTGGTCGAGCGCAGGGCGGCGGTCCTTGGATCCGCTGATCCCCTCATCCACATACTCCTTGAAGATCGTCCACCCTCGCGCTTCGGCATAATGTCGGAGTTCGATCAACTGGTTCTCGCACGACTGCTCCTCCGTCGAGACCCTTGCGTAGATAGCTACTTTCATCGTCCCCCTCCGTTCACCGGCACCACTTTCACAACCGTCTGCTCAACCCGCGTCCGAGCCTTCAGATGCTCCCGCTTCGCCTGACGCATCCCAATCGCCGCCGCACCCCCCGCCGCCATCGCTTTCACCCGGAGCTGTCCGCTCTCGATCCAGCGGTTCTTCACGAAGAACTTCACGTCCACCAGGAACGTGCGCTTCCGCGCTTCCCTCGCCGCCAGATCCCTCGGCTCGTAACGCACGCACCCACAATCGTCCACGCCGCAATCCGCACGATGGGCGGGGTGATGGCAATGCTTACAATATGGAACTCTCATCAGTATTCCTCCGGGGTCAAGAGAGTGGTCACGCTGCGATCCGCTTCGGTGATGATCCAGATCCGATCACCCGTAGCCAGGACGTAGGCACTCAGGATCCGCATCCCTTGCCTGAGCGCCAGCTCGTTCGCATCGAGATCAAAAGCATGGAGATCCCCCCAATCTCCGTGTGTATGACGGATCAGGAGCTTGAGTGGGTGGAGGTGCGCGGCTCCCAGCGCCGCAATCGCGCCGGGGGTGGCGACAATCTTTCCGAGGGCAAACCGTGTGGCGGTCATCATCGTTACCTGCCTCCTGTTGTGTCCTTCACAGATCGAAGGACCAACAGGGGCAGGAGCGCGGGCGCGCGATAGGTATCGTGCGTGGGCGCACACGCGGCAGGTTTTGTGCCAGCTACTCTTTCGCTTTGTTGGCCGCTTCCTTTTCAAGCCGCCGCGAGAGCTTGGACATTTTGCGGAACCGCGTCTCGTGCTGAACCACCTTCTTCATGGCCTCTTCGCTATCGCGGCTGGGGACGCCGATCGGATTGCCGCCG
This sequence comes from uncultured Acidobacteriota bacterium, assembly GCA_963839705.1. Taxonomy (GTDB): domain Bacteria; phylum Acidobacteriota; class Vicinamibacteria; order Vicinamibacterales; family 2-12-FULL-66-21; genus DATBJJ01. The sequence continues at coordinate 14,467 of CAWIWL010000011.1, read as the reverse complement.
AGGACGGTCATGACGCTCGGAAAGCAGATTCCGATACGCCTCCTGGAACGGCCCATAGTCGTCCACACGCAGCGAGCTGTCGTCGTTGAGGCGAACGGACTCCGGTAGAATCCAGGCAGGTCCGTTTCGCAGGTCACACTGCAAACGTGCTTAGGGGCGGCAGACTGTTAGCGCAGGCTGTCGTCCCGCTTGACGAACGCACTCATCATGCGCGCTCTCCCTGCTGTTGTCAAGAATTACTTCTAGAAGTATTTCGCGTGTGCTTCTTCAGGTAGGCGCGGAGCGCGTCGGCTAGGTGCTCGGACTGTGGGCGATCGCTGGCCTTCGCGAACGCGCGAAAGGCGTCGTAGAGACTTTCGGGAATCGTGGTCGCAAGCATCTTCGGAGGGTCGTCGCGCTTGGGGCGACCAGGGCCGCGCTTCTTCTTTGCCACGCCCACAGCATACGACGGGATGGAAGTAGCTACATCATGGGTTGAGCCAGTGTAGATCGTTTATCCGTCCAGGGGCCGTCCCGTCGCAACTATCCGCACCGTTCCGAACGCGACCCCAACGACTTTGCCTGAGACCATGATCACGTTCGCCGCATTGCAGCGCGGACAGGTCCACGGGCGTTCCCCTGCTGGGCCATCTGGCGTCCATCCTTCTATCAGGACATTCGCTTGCCCCTCACAACGGACGCACTGAGTTCCGATCGGCTTCGCATCTCTGATGTCCATAGCACAGTCTACCCAATACACGGAAGCCATGCCGCGAGGGGGTAGTGGGTCGAAACACTGCCGCGCTGAAGGCGCGTGTCGAGTCCGTGCGACAATTCGCGGATGTCGCAACGCACAGCCCGCGCCAACCCTCGGCTGCTGCGAAAGTTCCTCAAGTGGTATGACCGAGCCTGGACCTTCTTTGAGGGCGTGACTTCATTGGAAGGTCCGGTTGAATCCATCGACGGGGAACTGACTCTACGGATTCCGCTCGCGGCAGGCGGAGCAAGACTCAAACGGTGCGCGCGTAGTATCTCTTACGTAGATGGTGACTTTCTCAACATCATCATCCCCGGCTGGCTTGCGGACAAAATCAACATCTCGGATGGAAGCATCGTCGGCGTTGGGCGCGCCGCTCAGAAAGTAGACCAATCGCCGCTCGGAAAGTAGACCACCTGAGGGCCTGAGGCGGGCTTGCCGGATCGCGGGATCCGGGGTTCGCTGGAGGATGCTCAGGATGGATCAGGTGCATGTCGTTCGGCACAAGGTGCTGGTGGAGGGGCGATCCCAGCGGGCGGTCGCGCGGGAGCTGGGATTGGCGCGGGTCACGGTCCGCAAATACCTGGACCAAGCGGTCGCGGCGCGACGACCGGAGGCCCCGCGCCCGCGGCCGGTGTGGGCGGCGGTGGGTGCGCGCGTGGAGACCCTGCTGGCCGAGTCGGTGCAGTGGACCGGCGGCAAGCAGCGGCTGACCGCCACGCGGCTGCACGCGTTGCTCGTGGCCGAGGGGCACCGCGTCGGCGTCACGGTCGTCAAGGCGGCGGTCGCGGAGTGGAAGCGGCAGCGGCGCGAGGTGTTCGTGCCGTTGACCTATCGGCCGGGCGATCTCGCGGAGGTCGATTTCTTCGAGGTCCTGGTCGATGTTGACGGCGTTCGCCGCAAGGCGTGGCTATTTCTGATGCGGCTGATGTACTCGGGCCGCGACTTCGCGTGGATCTACGAGCGACAGGATCAGATCAGCTTCCTCGATGGCCACGTCCGCGCCTTCGCGCACTTTGATGGTGTGCCGGCCCGCGTGGCCTATGACAATCTCCGGGCGGTCGTCGTCCGGATCCTCGTCGGCGGCGCCCGCACGCTGACGCCGCGGTTTACCGCGCTCGCGTCGCATTACTTGCTCGAGGCGTGCTTCTGTCGGCCGGGCGAGGGCCACGACAAGGGCGGCGTCGAGTCGCGCGGCAAGGCCGTACGGCAGCAAGCCCTGGTCCCGATCCCGAGTGGGCCGACGCTCGCGGGGATCAACGCGGCGCTGCTGGCGCAGATGGACGCGCGGCTGGACACGATCCGCGATCAGACCGGTCAGACGATCGGCATGCGGTTTGCCGAGGAGCAGCGGCACTTTCGCCCGACGTCCGCCGCCGTTCGCCGCGGAGGCGACGACGCTCGCGACGGTGTCCCCCCGCGCCTTGGTGCGGCTCGAGGGCGCCGTGTACTCGGTGCCGAGTCGGTGGGCGGGTCTGGATCTGGTCGTGCGCGTCGGGGCCACGACCGTCACGATTGTCGGGCGTGACGGGACGCCGATTGCGCATGCGCGCAAACGGTTTGGCCAGCGGTCGATCGATTATCGGCACTTTCTCTTCGAGCTCGCGCGCAAACCGCAGGCGGTCCGCCAGGTGCTCCCGGATCTGCTGCGGGATCTCGGGCGCGCCGTTTCCCGCGATCTGGGATCAGCTCCACGGGGCGCACGGGCCTCGGGACGCGGCCCGGCTCTTCGCGAAGGTGCTCGGCCAGCTCGACATGCACGGCGCCGCGGTGGTCGTCCCCGCGCTGCGCGCCGCCCTCGCCATGGGGACGCCGCTGCTGCTGGCGCTCACGCCGGCGCGGTCGTCGCCCGATCGCGTGGCGCTCGACACGATCCCCGCGGCCCTCCGCGACATCGCGGTCGAGAGCGGCTGTGCGGCCGATTACGACGGCTGGCTCCTGGAGGTCGCGGTATGAGCGCCAGCCCGCTCACCCGTGACTTGGTCGTCCTGCAGACGCGGGCCCTGAAGCTCCCCGGCGTCGCGCGCGTGTTTGAGGACGTGGCCCGACAGGCGCGCGATGCGCACTGGCCCCACGAAGACTACTTGCATGAGGTCCTCACGGCGGAGCAAACGTCGCGGCACGAGTCCGTGATGCGGCAGCGGTTGCGCGAGGCCCGCTTCCCGGAGGTCAAGACGCTCGACACCTTCGACTTCGCCGCCGCCGAGGGCGTCAACGCGACGCAGCTCCACACGCTGGCCCGCGGCGAATGGGTCACCGCGCCCGAGAATCTGATCTTCGCGGGGCCCATCGGTACCGGCAAGACCCATCTCGCCATCGCGCTCGGCGTCGAAGCGACCAAGCAGAAACGCCGGGTGCTCTTCACCCGCGCGGCCGATCTCGTCCGGCAGCTGCTCGAAGCGCGCGATGCCCGCGAGCTCACGCGTCTGCAGCAGCGGCTCCTGCGGGTCGACGTCCTCATCATCGACGAGCTGGGTTTCGTCCCCTTCGATCGGGTCGGCGGCGAGTTGCTCTTCAATCTGATCACCGATCGGTACGAGCGGCGCGCGACCGTCGTGACCACGAATCTCGCGTTTGCCGAATGGGTCATGGTGTTTGCGGGCGACGAGAAGCTGACGACCGCGCTGCTCGATCGGTTGGCGCATCACGCGACCGTGATCACGACGAAGGGAAAAAGCTATCGGATGCGCAAACGGCGATCGGCCGCGTCGTGACGTCGCGTTGGGCTGATCGACTCAACCGCGACCGCACAGGATGCCCCAGGAACGACGAGCGGCCGGTCGGCCAGGGTCGGCTATCCCCTCAAAGGTCGAGGCCAGGAGGTGACGACGAAGACACACCGCCGCGGCTGTGGAAATGACGCGCCTATGGAAATCACAAACCGATTTCCACAGCCGCTTGGAAATCTCGCAGAGAACGCGAGATTCCCACATTCCCACAAGCCGATTCCTCTCGTGTTTCAGGAGAAGACGTAGAATGAACCCGCCCGCAGGGTGGTCTACTTTCCGAGCGGCGTACTGGTCTACTTTCCGAGCGGCGTGCCCAGGCGTTGACAACCGAGACGGCAGGTTCAACATCTGGTGCATTCAGACGAAGCCGGACGAGATTTCAAACTGACCCATACCAGTGATCATGGTTTCCTGAAGTCCCGCTACGAGTCCTTTGCCGCTGGCGAACCGGAAGAATCCATGCCCACCGCAGGAGAACAGAACGACGGTGTTCTCAGCGGGACCGTCATCTTCAACGTAGTAGCCATCGAAGCGCAACGTGTCGCCGCAATCCGGGCAGGTGAACAGCACGGCGTGCTCGTCGGGCGGCTGGCGCTCTTTTAACTTTGTGATGCGTTCCGCGTGTGAGCCTTCTTCTTTGTTGATGCACCACACGTCGCCGCAGGTGGGGCAACGAAAGTAGGCAACAGACGAGAACCGCGTCACGAATGGCAGAACGCGAAGCTCTGCGCCGCCGCAGGACGGGCACCCGTTATGGGCCATGTCTCGCTCCCAGTGGGAGCTCAACAATATAGCTACTGCTGAGATTGCGTCAAGCCGCGTCACTTACGGTGGTGGGTCATCAGTTTGAAAGAAGTTTCCGCCAGAGTCGCCCGATGACCGAGGTTGCGAGAAGCACGACCACGGCTGCAACAATGACCTCCATGCCTGTCATCGCTGGAACAATTTGCCCGTTCATCATCTCGGGTCTCCGTTCAGTCCAGTAGCGCGACGATTTCCTCGATGCTCCATACGTGATTGGCAACGCCCGCCTCCATCGCTGGCGTCAGGCGAAGCTCACGACCGGCCATCACGAACTCGGCGCCCAGGTGGGAGGTCGAAACGCACCCCCACCGTCGTGCCTAAACACCGCCGCCAACACTTCCGACACCCAGGGCGCGAGTGGAAGAAGAGCGGCTTCGGGTTCCGTGACGAACCGCAGTTCCCGCAGCTCGACCCCATCCGGCTTCAACTCTCCCCCACCCATCGTCGCCTCGAACACGCTGCTCACATACGACGCGCGATCGCCATTCTGATATTGGACGATGTAGTGCGGTCCACCAAACACCCCGACTAACCGCGTCAGCCGCACGATCAGGCCCGTTTCCTCCCACGCCTCACGCACGGCCGCATCGGCAGGCGTCTCACCCGGTTCGATCGCGCCACCGGGCAGCACCCACCGATCGCCCTCGGAGTGGCGGGCGAGCAGAACGCGCCCTTGATCGTCACGGATCGCCACGGACGCAGACGGCAGTTGCAACAGTTCGCCTGACCCCACGAGCGCACGAATCCGCCGAACGTATCTGCCACGCTCATCTCCCTTGCAGGTTGGTAGCATACGCGCTGCCCCGACGCGAACGGCGGCGTTATGCCGCCCTGATCATCACGCCCTGCCTCGCGAGGTGCGAGATCACCCACGCCTGAGCGGCCTTCACATCCAGCCACGCTGCAGAGGCGCTGTTATCAGCGGCATCGATATAGATGTCCCCGCGCTCCTCAAGCGGCACGTCGATCGATCCCCCGATCCACCCCGCATGTTTCAGACGCAGGCTGAAGTTCAATTTGCGGTGCAGGGCGGGATGAGCGAGGCAGAACGCCAGCTTGTCGAGCTGCACCACCTCCCCCGCCTCCTTGATGCGGCAGGCGAGGCGGACCTTCTGCGTGCCGAGGGTGTCTCCGAGGGCGAGGCTGATCATGTCCACCTGCACTCGATACCCTGCCCGCTCCAGCGCCTCAATCAGCGTGACGGCGGCAGCGCCCCGAGCGAAGAACGTGTCGGGCGAGACAGCTCCTCTCGCTCCGACGTTCACGACCATCCGCAGCACTTTCCGCCTCCGCAGGTTTTTGATCTGATTGCTCCGGACCCTCGCCGCGAAGCAATCGGGCCTGCCGCTGAGGAACCTAGCTACATTCACCGCCCCACCCGAGATCCTGAACTGCACCTCATTCTTATGAATGCGAGAGGCCATCTTCGCGAAGATCGCATCCCGAAGCACCTTCATCCGCTGCCATCCCTCCGGCCAGCCCTGACGGGCGATTGTCACCGCCTCCGGGAGGGTGCTGCACCCGGCCCAGCCCGCCGAGCCAGGGTGATCCTGTCCGGTCGCTGCGTCATTTACAAACGCGGTGAACGAGGCGAACTCTTTGTTGATCAGGCCGCCCCCAGCAGGGCGCCGATTGACTCGTCGTGATCGCATAGCTACTCTCCCCCTCACTGCCGCCACAGGTTGGCCTTCACCTTCGCCGCATCCTCCGCCGACAAGCGCCCCCAGAGGAGTGCCTGCTCCACCTGTTCTCGGGTGAGCTTGCTCCTCCGGAGCGCCTTCGCCCCGTTGATTGAAGCGCGGGGTGTGGCGAACACGACGTTCTCGCTGACCCCGCAAGCAGCCGCCGCCCTCCGGCACTTCTGGACGTAGACCGTCCACTCCCGCTGATCGTCCCCCGCCACATGCACCTCAAAGCTCCTCGTCGTATTCCCAGAACACGAACACGAACCGATCGAGGGTTGCCCCATCGAGTTGATTGCGCCCCACGAACTTCATGTCCGCTCCTGCTCCGGTCGTGTTCCCTGCTGCGAGGAACGCGAAGTTCTCGTGACGTTCAACCATGCCATCCGGGAATGCGGCGATCGGTTGCGACAGCAAGGCGTTCAGGGTAGCTAGGACATTGGCGTTCCCGGCGTCGATCTCATCGCACAGAAACACGCCCCCGTTCTCCCAGGCTCGGCGCAGTTCCGTATGAACGGCTTGCCGGTCGCGTCGTTGAATCCCATGAGATCGAAGGGCGTTTTCCCCTCGCTCATGGAGTCCATGTGGAACGGACGCCCCAACGCCTCCGCCACCTTCGCAGCAGCCGAGGTCTTGAAGGATCCGGCCGGGCCGATCAGGAATGGGAAACACCCCGCATCGACCCACGCCAGCAGTTCTCCGAATTGCCGATGGGTCCGGCCCACGTTGATCGTGGTGCCATCGGGCCGCTTGCACCTCGAAGGTGATCGATGTTCTGCGCCAGCTTCGCTTCCACGTAGCTAGCGATCTCCGCCATCTTCGCGTCGATCAGTTCCTGAACGCGGGCCTCATCGAGCTGCGATTGCAGGAGGGGGTTGATTGCAGCGGCAAGGACCGCAGCCAGATCCGCCTGGTTCCCATTGGCAAACTTCGCTGGCACCGCTCCTGTCGTCAACGCCTCCCGCAATTCTTCGTTCGTGGCGCGGCCCGTCCAGGTCGCGGCCGTTTTCCCGAACCGCTGCACTGTCGCCGCCTGCAACTCGGTGCGTTTGAGGGTAGCTACTTCGGTTGTCGTCAAGGGCTCGCCTCCCAACGGGGCGTCGAGGGGAGTTCACTCTCCCATTTCGTCCCCGCTTCAAAGGCAAAGCGGGGCGAATGGGAGTGAGGCGGGCGTGATGAGGGAGCGCGATGACTTCGTGTAGCTACGGGGGCGATTGCGGTTGGCGTGCCACCCGAAGGGTGGCGGGGTAGCTACTGCCACCCCCTACCCCCCGCGCGCTCCGCCCCCCACCCCAGGTTTTAATGGGCGGGAAAATTCTTGCGTGGACAATCCGGAATGGTGCTGTGTGGCTGGCCACACCGGGTTGTGCGTCTCGAGCGCCACAAGGCGGGGCTTTGTTCCGCCGAGAGATCCTGAAGCGTGTCGGCGGCAGGCGCGTCAGAATCGCACTGCTGGTGCTCTTCTTTCTGGAGCGGAACAGCGCGTCTATCCTTGTCTTCACGCAGCACGCTTTGAGGCGCGTCAGGGCTCACACGATGGACCAGCCCCACTCTGTCGCCACCCACCGCCCGTCTTTCTTGATACCGTGACTCTGAACACTTCTGCGCCCCCGTTTCGTAAGACGGCTATGAATTGATCACCTTGTTGAACAATAAGGGAGAGCGGCCAGCTAACCACTTCTCCGGCGCCGCACCCTCCGGGGTAGCCGGGATTGCCGGTCTTGAGCGGACGAACACCACGAGGCTGATCAGCGTCTCGTCGTCGATCTCTCCTTTAACCGCGAACGGCCAACCGAGGTCATGCTCGTTCGCAAACTCACGTAGCCGCCCGTCGAGAGGCACATAGGCGTAGGACTCCGTGTTCTCGACCTTCCAACGCGAGCGTCGTGAGACGAGCGGCGGGGCGTCAGCAATGAGCCGTAGAATGCGGCCGCGATGCAGTCGATCAGTCACCACGTTTGGCTCAAGAAAGACCCTCAATTCCGCGACCCCGATGAACATCGACTGGAAGCCGAGGATGAGCCAGGGAGGCTTGCCCGCAGTATTACCGAGATCGCTAATCTGCGAGATTTCCTGTTCAGATAAGTCACGGCCAATCGATCCGAACCGACCGATTCGCCTCTCGCTCGCCTGCTCGGCCGAGATGCCGGTCAACGTGACTGCACAGAAGGTCATCACGAGTGCGGCAGTTCGCACCAGCTTCCGGCCACTCGCCCGGATACGTGCAATCCGTTCAGTTGAGCGCATAGCTGTCATTATAGGTGTGCGTCACGCCGCTGTTCGTCTGCGGTCCCGGCCAATTTGACCCTGACGAATCTTCCGGATACATCCACTCGGCTCCCATTTCAGATGCACACCGGCTGTAGAATCCACTCCATTCATGGCCCGTGAACGCGAAAACCCGCACGCCGGTGAGCAGGTCATTTTCCTCGCACTCCCGCGAGGGCTTTTGGACGGCCTGCCCGAGGAAGATCAGCGCGCGATTCTTGCGATGGTCGGCAAGCCCGTGATGCTCGTGGGCTACGACGAAGATGGACGGGCGGAGCTTGAGTTCGATGACCCGTTCACCCGAACCACGATTCGAGCCACACCCACTCGATTTGGGTTGCACCCGAGTTCATTGCCCCGGCGCGCAGATGACGGGCTCGCGGTTCAAGTCCCAAAAATCGGTTCCACCCCTCGCCTGCAGCGCGTCCTCGAACGGCTCCCAGCCGACACGCCGAATGTCGTCGGCCTCGGTGCCGACGAGCGGTATCAACCAGACGATGACTGTTGGAGGCTCAGATCCGGAAAAGACATTCAACGAATCCGGGTAGACCACGGGAATGGAAGCATAAACCGCCGACGCCTCGACACCTTTGATCAGCGGAGTGGCAGGCCCCACGACATCTCCCCGAAGGAGTGCTTGCCCGCGAGCGCGGAGCGAGTCACCAAACGACGTCAGAAACGCGGCCACTTCATCCTTTGGATACCGTGCATACACGGGAAACACGAGTTCTTGTCGGACCTGCCGACCTGGATTCATTTCGAGCACGGAGTGGCTTAACCCGAGCGTTGCGAAGGTGTCCACGTCTCGCGCTGGTTGATCTTTGAATCGCACTGCTCGAACGACAGAAGCTGGATCGTCAGCCTTCCATCCCTCTTGTATGGGGCCAAGGATTTGTTCGAGATGGCTGATAAGGTCGTCGGTCATCTTCTGGACCTGCCGGACCACGAAAGCTGAGCCTCGCATCGTGGCGTCTAAAAAACGATGCCGATCTCCAACACCGTTGGATTGGTCATTGCTGCCATCTTCCTCTCGACGCTGCAGGGCGGGCAAGCACCAGCACCAGCCCCTACAATCGATGACCCGGAAGCGTATGCCGTATACGCTGCGGTGGTGCCGCTCACGTCTCTCCTGGTCGATAAGCCCGTCACAAACGTCGCGATTCTTCAGGAAACGATCCCAGGAGATGTTGGGTTCGATGGGCCAATAACTCGCGAATGGGGCGCGGTGGACGCCGCCTACAGGAACAACAACGCCCGCACCAGACTCATCCTCGAAGGGTTCGATCTTGGGATTCCCTACTCTGTCGTGCCCCTGACTCAATTTCGGAAACTAATGGAAGCGGCGAATCCATCCCCGTTGTCAACCGGAACCAATCATCCCAGAGCCGAGGCGTCCGCTCAGGTTCCAGGCGACGAACTGATCGCGCTCTCGGCTGTCGGCTTCAACGCTGAGAAAACCCTCGCAACTCTCACGATCCAGCATGACTGTTCCCCATCCCGCGACCCACTGATCACCTGCCATCGTGTCCATCAGATGCTCCTGGCGAAGAAGGATGGGCGCTGGGAGCTGGTGAGGTATCGGTTTGCTCGGATCCCGTGAACGGCCACGACGATCTCCCGCGCCCGATCACAAAGCAATCGCTCATTGTCGTCCGTGCGCCAAATCCTGACAGGGCTTCCCTTTCGCTCGCGCACCGGAGTGGTCTGGCCCATCTGTCCCATGAGTCTCATGACTTCTTACTTCTCCGCCAGATCAGAAGGAACAGTCTCTGAAGAAGAAGTGGAATCCGACGAGACACATGGGACACGGGACAGCGCCCGCCCGGTGAGGGCGAGGCTCCGACATCCCGCCGAGTTCGTGGCACGAAACAAAGGCGAAACTTCTACAATTCCCAGGCAATGTCCCTGCGGGTCTGCACGGTTGGTTTCCAGTCCCCCACCGGCATTCACCATTCTGTCGAGGTGGAGGCGGAGACCCTTTACGAAGCCGCCGGGTTGGGGCTGGCGCGGTTGAAGAAGGATGGGTGGATTGAGGGACTAGGCCCCGCGACCAAGCTGGAGATCGCGGTGCGCGCCCCCGCCGCCCATCACACCCTCACCGTGACCCAGCTCCAGAAGTGGATCAACAGCGTGAACACTGGCGCGGGCGATGTGTTGAAGAAAGCGAAAATCAAACACTTACTTGGTTATTGATTTCCTGCTTCTTCCTCGCGGTCCTTCGTCGCCATCAGCCTCGCCAACCAGAGCCTGACGGCCTAGATCAGTGATACGACGGAGCCTCGTTTCGGGGATTCAAGCAGCCCCGCCTTCAGCAAATAGGTCTTGGCCCACCCTACTCGATTGTCAAGCAATCTCTGGCTTCCGCTCGGTATTAGTTCCTGCGTGTCCGCCTCGCTCAGCGCAAAGCGATCTGCGAGCGCGGCGTAGACTTCACGTATCTCCCGGACATTGCCGTCGCGCAAAAAGTCCAACAGTGGCTGCATGAGGCTCTGGTAGTCGGGAACAGGCATCGCCGGGATTCTACTCGACCCAAGTGGAACGCGCTCAGTGTAGTATGGGCCCACATGCGTGAGCCTTCGTTGAGCAGTTCGTCGGTCGTCATGACCGGCGCCTTCAACCCGGCAATCTTTCAGCCCTCGTGGTTCGCCCGAAACAATCTGATTACGAACGACGAGGCTGACAGCGCGAAGGTTGGAGTCATTCATGGGCAGGTGAGTCAGTTCGAGACGGAATCCTTTATCCTTCAAGCGACCACCGAGCGTTTCGCGGTGGTCACGAAAACTAACGCTCATTGGGTCGTGCTCCGCGATCTCGTGTCTGGCGCCTTCTCTATCCTTGAGCACACTCCAGTCACTGCGCTCGGATTGAATCGCCAACTGCACTTTGCGATGCCATCAGAAGATGCGTGGCATCGGTTGGGCGATCGGCTGGCTCCAAAGGACGGCTGGAACGATGTGCTGGGCGGGACGCCCAGGGATGCTTACCGTCGAAGTTCTCGCGACTCGCGCCGACGCCCCCGACGTGGCGGTGCGAGTGAAAGTTCAGCCGTCCGTCAAGGTGAAACCCCACGGAGCCTACTTCGAGACGAACGAACATTACCCTGCACCTGACAACGACGGGCTTCGCGCGCTGATCGCGATCCTTCAAGAGCGTTGGGAGGCATCACAGCTCTATGCCCACAAAATTGCTGACCACATTCTCCGTTGGGCTGACATCGGACGCGACGATAAGTGATCTCATCGGCGCACAGGGGATTGACGCTGGAACGCTGCTCCTCGGAGATCCACAGCCAACTCTCACCGCGCCGACCGCCCCGACCGCGCAGTCCGCGCCTCTTGGAACGTCTGGCGCACCGCCTGACGACGTGACCAAGATTGTCGCGGATAATGTGGCCTTCGTCAGTCCGAACATCCGGTTCTCAAAGGGTGCTGTGTCCGCGCTGCTGACGAAACAGTTCTGGGAAGGCACGGTCGTTGCGGTTCACGCTGAAGATTTTGTAGCCGTTGTGAAGGACCATACGAACCCCCAGAACCCCGACGAGGAGGTAGTAATCGGGTTGGATGAAGTGTCCCCGCCTGATCATCAACTGGTCGCACCGGGCGCAGCCTTCTACTGGTTCATTGGCGCTGAAATTACACCGGCCAAGCAACAAAAGAATGTTTCCTTGATTCTTTTCAGGCGAATGCCAAGATGGACGGCCCGCACTCTCGCGCGCGCGACCGCTCACGGCCAGCAACTGCTTGACGGGTTTCGAGCACCCGGGCGGTGAATCAAGACACGCCGCCAGCTCACGATGAACTTGAGATTTCTGTAATCGGCCCAGGTCGGGGCGAGACGATCATCCTGCACCTGGGCCACGACGAGTGGGTAATTGTCGATTCGTGCATTGCAAAGGGCACCAACGAAGCGAGCGCGCTCTCCTATCTGAGGCTGCTTGGTCCCCACGTCCCTCAGCGGATTCGACTCGTCGCAGCCACTCATTGGCACGATGATCACATTCAAGGCTTAGCGTCCATTCTCGCGGCCGCTCCTGATGCTAGGTTCGCTTGCTCGACGGCGCTCAGCAGCAACGAGTTGCTGACGTTAGTCGGGATCGCGGCTGATCCGGTAAATCCGCGTGGTGGACTCGATGAGTTATTAGCCGTGTTGGGTGAACTGCAAAAGCGCCCCGCAGACCGGGCACACCCACAATGGACGATCGAACAACGCGAGTTGCTGCACCTGTCTGAGCCGAGTCGCGCATTTCCTGTCTCAATCCGAGCATTGAGCCCGTCGACGCCATGATGACGGCGGCGCTTCACGAACTGTCCACGTTGATACCGGCTGCGGGGAAGCCGCTAACTCGAATCCTATTTCAGGCACCTAATGGCCTGTCCGTCGTCCTCTGGCTCGATGCTGGGCCTAGGTCGGTGCTCCTGGGCGCGGATCTTGAGCAAAAGGAGACGGCCGATCGCGGCTGGCTCGCCGTCGTTGGCTCTCACCGTGCAGGCAAGCGGGCGCAGGTGTTCAAAGTGCCACATCACGGTTCAAAGAACGCGGAGTGCGAAGATGTATGGACTTAGATGTTGACGCCCCAACCGATCGCCATCGTGACGCCGTTTAACGGCGGCAAAGGATTGCCTGCGGAAGTGATCTCAGGCGGATCGAGGACCGAACGTCGAACGGCTACTGCACGGCGGGCTCTCGCGTGGCGGCTCCCAAGCGCGCGCCGATGGTCGAGAAGAAATTCAAGCAAGTCGTAAAGCGGAGTCGGACGGTCCGTCGGTCAGCCCGGCCATGTGCGCGTTCGCTGGCGTGTGGCCGATGAAACCGCGCAGCCAACGATCGAGATGTTCGACGGCGCATTTCAGATCAAGGGGGATGGCCGCCTGTAGCCGTCTGCGCGGCAAACACACGCGCGTGCTTCCTCGCGCACCACCGTTTGCGCGATCGTGCCCGAGCGTTCAAGATACTCGCCACGCCCAATGCTCTCTCCCAGATCGAGCCATGCCCACTGCGCTTCCGGATTGCCGTCACCACGACAACGGGTGGGTCGCGCACGCTGACGAACGGCCGGATGGAACGTGGGCGGCGTGGGCGGTCGCTGGCGGAGAGGCCATGCCCAGCCCTGATTACATCGAAATGGACGACGTGAGCGCGAAAGCAGCGGCGGAGTTCGCCTTACGGCAGAAGAGCGGACACCATCAGTGTTCGGCTGGGTGCGCTGGGTGGGAGCTGCACACCCACGAAGATGGCTGACCGAACATCGCATCTGAGATTTCCGCAAAATGAAAGGGCGGCATCCAGCGGACACCGCCCATTGCCCTTATCGAAGTCGATTCAGAATCGACAACTGTTGATGTGGCTTCTGAAGGTCGGTCGTCACGAGGTGGAGATAGCGCATCGTGGTCGTTATTTGCGAATGCCCGAGGACGCGGGATAACCGCACCACGTCTCCGCCGTGCTGCAGGTAGCTCGTCGCAAACGTGTGGCGCAGGCGATGGAACCCTGACTTCGGAATGTCCAGGCGCGTCAGCAGGGCGTAATGGGCACGGAGGGCGTTCCGCTGGCCTAATCGCGTGCCCGTGCGCGTGGCAAACAGCCAGTCGGAACGCCACCGCTGTCGCTCGGTGAGTTGCTGCCACCGAAAGAGGATGCGCCGCAGCTCGAACGAGAACGGCACCAGACGTTCCTTGCGCCCCTTCCCACGCACCGTGAGCAACAGGTTGTCGAAGTCCACGTCGGCATGTCTCAGGCCGAGCGCCTCCTCAATGCGAATGCCCGTGTCGGTCAGCGTGCAGGCGAGCGCATACGCACGCCCATGCGCCGCCGTTTTGGGCTTGAAGCCGAGCAGCCGTTTCAGATGCTCGTCCGAGAGCGTCCGCACCACGCGCTTCTCGGTGCGCTGTGAGGGCAACGACAGGGCCTCAGCGAGGTGCCCTTCGGTGTGAAGCCACGCCAGAAAGGCGTTGATGGCTTTGCCGTAGGTGTTGCAGGAGACCGGCGACAGCCCGCGTTCGCGCAGTCCGACGACGAAATTCTGCAGCACGGACTTGCTGAGGTCATCAGGACTGGAGACGACGACCGTCCGGGTGAGGGCCTGGAAGGCCGTCTCATACCAGATGACCGTTTTCGGGGTGACGTTCTTGAGAAAGCGACGTTCGCGGAGAAAGCGTGCAAACAGCGTGGACAGCGCATCCATTGGACAGAAGCTCCTTTCGGACCGACTGTCTGCTGCTGTCGTGGGCTAACTGTTTTTCCCCGAAGGG
>CAWIWL010000010.1:0-538821 GCA_963839705.1 uncultured Acidobacteriota bacterium | reverse complement strand
GAGTTCCCTTGCGCCATTCCTGAACCCGACGATCGGCTTCGGATGTGCGCATAATATGCGCTGCATGACGGCCAAGCGGTCTAGAAAGCGCGTCGCATCGGTGCGTGGGGACGTCGCGTCGAAGCCGAAAGAGTCTCGAGCCAGCCTCGAAGCGGTGCGCCGGGCGATTCTCAAGGCGCTTCCGAATGCGCAAGAAGGGCTGGCCTATCAGATGCCGGCCTACACGCTGAACGGCGTCGGCGTGCTGTATTTCGCCGGGTGGAAGTCACACTACTCGCTCTATCCCGCAAGCGATGCGTTGGTCGAGGCGTTCGCCAAGGAGCTGGCGCCATACGAACGCAGCAAGGGGACGCTCAAGTTCCCATTGTCCGAGCCTGTGCCCGTCCGCCTGATTGAGCGGATCGCGAAGTTCCGGGCCCGGCAACTCACGACGCGCGACGGGGCTACGGGCCGGCGCAAAGGCGGACGGGAAGGACAGGTCGATCGGATCCGCCGCATCTGCGCCGCGCTTCCCAGCGCGTTCGAGAAGATGTCGCACGGTACGCCCTGCTTCTTCGTCGAGCAGGACAAGGGCTGCTTCGCGATATTTTCCGAGCATCACCGCGACGATGGCCGGCTGTCGCTTTGGGTGCCGGTGGCGGACGGCCTGCAGCCGCTGATGATCGAAGAATCGCCCGACATCTATTTTTACCCGCGGTATGTCGGCGCCGGCGGGTGGGTCGGCATCCTGCTCGATCAAATTGCGAATGACGCGCTCGAGAGCCACCTGCGCTAGGCGTGGCGGATCATCGCGTCCAAGCGGAAGCCCGCCCGCAAGCCGCGCGGCATGTAGGGTCCGCACGGCGGACCGAGCCCACGAGCCGCGGCGGGCAAGAACGTTGGGAACTTCGACGGAGTGGCAGAGAACTGGCGGAGAGGGATTCGGACCCTAAATCGGTTCAACTTGCCGCGGGACGCCCGCGACGTGCCTTCCTCGGTCGGTAAGTCGCGCTGATTGCAGTGGAGCAACCGCCGACGCGTCCAGCCGCCTCTGCATCGCTCGCGATGAGCACTGGACTGGATCCAGCAGAGGGGGAACACCTCGCGCGACGCCCTGTTCCCCACTAGTTCCCCGCTCTGGATGTCACCGCCGAGATCATACACTTGTTTGATTATCCCAGAACTGGGATAATCTCACGTGCGACGTGTCCTGGCTGCGGACGAGAAGCCGCTGCATTGGGTCGGGTCCTCAAAGCGCGATTTCCTGAGCTTCCTGCGGCAGTCAAGGAGGACATGGGCAACGCTCTCGGTATCGCGCAGTTCGGCGGTACCGCGCCGACGGCGAAGCCTTGGAAGGGGCTCGGTCCTGGCGTCCTGGAGGTCGTCGAGTCGCACGACGGAAACGCCTATCGAGCGGTGTACACGGTTCGGTTCGAGAAGGCGGTGTACGTCCTGCACGCGTTCCAGAAGAAGTCGCCGTCCGGCATCCGGACGGCCAAACGGGATGTCGATCTCGTCGCTGCGCGATTGAAAACAGCCGAAAAGGATCACGAGGAACACTATGGCAAGCAAAAGCGCTGATCGGAGAGAACCGGTAATCCGTGGGACCGGAAACGTGTTCGCGGACCTTGGATTTCCAGATGCCGCCGAGCGTCAGGCCAAGCTGCGCCTGGCGTATGCCCTGAATCAGGTGCTTGAAGCGCGCAAGCTCTCGCAGGCCGATGCCGCCAAGGTGCTTGGGGTAACGCAGCCGAAGGTCTCTGCGCTGCGCAACTACAAGCTGGCGGGCTTCTCCGTGGAACGGCTGATGAAGCTGTTGACGGCGCTTGACCAGGATGTCGAGATCGTGATTCGGCGGAAGCCCCGCTCGCGGAAGGCTGGGCGGATTAGCGTCGTCGCAGCTTAGTATCGGCAGGCAGTATGAGCGTTCCTGATAGCAAACCACACCCCGGAGAGACGGTCGTGCTCATCAGCCTTCCACCAGGACTTTTGCAAGGCTTGCCGCAGGAAGACCAGAACGCAATCGTCGCAGTCGTCGGCAACCCCGTCACACGCGGAGCGACCTGAAGCCGCGCCTCCTTACGTCGGCAACACCAGACGCTTTCTGCTGCGTCGGTTCCTTTCTTCGTCGTCCACGGTGTGTTCAGCCAGCGGGTCCAGGTAGTTGCCGTTGCACACGCTCGACGAAGACCGCACTATTGGCTTGAACGCTGAAATGACTATGGGCACCAGAAGCACTGTCGGACGTCGAACCAATGGACAGAACCGGTCACTCGTGGCCCTTGACATCGTTTTGCTGGCTGCTCCAGAAACATCCTGGCCGGCGCACTTCCGAGCGGAATTCGAGCGGCTTGCCGCACGCTTGGCGGCGCATCGCATCGCCGTAAAGCCGTGGCTGTTGTCGTGGGAATACCCTAAGGTCGTTCCAGAGTTGTAAAGTACTTGAGACTCAGTACCCTGGCCGGCCGGGCCTGTGCTATCGTGGGCTCCGGCGTACAGGACGCCGCCGGTCCGCGGGCAGGACTGAGTCCACCTGAATACACGTCGAGTCACACTGACCGGTTCGTCTGACGAACCTCCTCAGCCCGAACGAGCGGACAACGGGCGCGCATGAAGGAGGCTCGTATGCCCGCTCGCCAGTTCCCGTTCCGTCCACATCTCGATCAGCTGCGCAACCAGGCGAAGGATCTGCTGCGCGACATCCGCGCGGAGGCGCCGTCGGCGCTCGACGACTTCCGCGAGTTCCATCCCGGCGGATCGATCCCGCGATCGCGGCGCTCGCCGACGCGCAGCTCGTCCTCGCTCGCAGCTACGGGGCGTCGAGCTGGCCGCAGCTCGCCGCTGCCGTCAAGGCGATCGACGCCATTTCGCACGACGACTTCGAGGCGCTGCGCGAGGTCGCCGCGGCGCACCCGGATCTCGCCCGCGACCGCGATCGGCCGCGCGACGGCTGGCACGCGCCGCTGGCGAATGCCGCCGACGCCGCGATCCGACGGGTGATGATGCAACTGCGCGAGCGCGGCGTGGATTCCGCCGACGGTCTTCTCGCGAGGCCGGATTTGCAGCCGGTGCTCGACACGCTGCGGCTGCTCGGCCGCCTGGGCGGCAGTCCGGCGGGGGACTGGGTTGGCGGCTCGGTGGAAGTGCTCCGCGGATCCGACTTCGCGCTGTTGGTCGAGATCGGGGCCGACGTGCGGGACAAACTGGGATGGACCGCGCTGGCGCTCGAGACGTACGCGCGATATCCGGCAGGAAAGCATCGCATCCTCGAGGTGATGGCGTCGCAGGGCGTCCCGCTGCCGGACTCGCCGTCGATGGCCGTGCACCGCGGGCGCCTCGATCTGCTCGAGCAGCATCTACGCCGCGATCCGGCGCTGCTCGCGCGCACGTTTTCGCACGAGGACATCTATCCGCCCTCGCTCGCGTGCCACGACGAGCAGAAGCTCGCGCTGCACGGCGCGCCGCTCGCCGGCGCGACGCTCCTGCACATGGCGGTGGATTACGAGGACCTCGACGTCGCGCGATGGCTGCTGGACCACGGCGCCGACGTGAACGCGCGCGCCGATGTCGACGCGGATGGCTTCGGCGGCCACACCGCGCTTTTCAGCTGCGTGGTGACGTACAACGCCGGCCGGAAGGACGAGCCGCTCGCGCGTCTGCTGCTCGAACGCGGCGCCGACCCCAACGCGCGCGCATCGATCCGCAAGGAATTGGCCTTCTCGCGCGACCCGTCCCCGCACGAGTACCGCGACGTCACGCCAATCGGCTGGGGGCGCCGGTTCCACGATCAAGGCATGGTGTCGCAAGGCGCGCTGCGACTGATCGCCGAGCGGGGCGGCCACGAGTGAAGTTCCTAAAAAATGCCCCAGAACAGCTCACGCCGCGCCGCTCCACAGCTGCAAGTACCGCTGGTTGCGCGCCCCCGCAACCATCACACCTTTTAGCGTGAGGTCGCCATTTCCTGGCGACCTCTTCGCATTTTGGGCGGCTCACAGCATCGCCGCGAGATTCCCTTTCAGCTCGATTTGGAGCTCGCCCTGGCTCAGCGTCAGGACGATGGCGTCGATGAGGCCACGCAGCGCCTCAGAGGCTTCCGTGCGGGTTTCTGGATACTCCAAGGCCTGAGCCAGTGCGGTGACTTTCTGCCGGTCCAGGTCGGCCATTCCAGCGTGCAGGAGTGGCGGCGCGCGTCCGCGGCGGCCCAGCTTCGCCTTCAGTCCGTTGCGCCGCGCGGCGTTGGCAATCACTCTCGTCCTTCGCTTCGGTCGGTGGCATGCCATGCATCACCATCTCGATCAGCTTCTTGCGCCGGACATCGATGCACTCGATCTCTTGTTCGGCGGCTGACAGGTTGGCGCGGTGCTCCCTCCGCAGACGGTTCATCTCGCGCGTGAACTCGTCACAGAAGTCTTCGAAGAGATCCTGCCTGAGCAACTTCTCCAGCAGCGCGCAAAGCACGCGTGCTTCGACCTCGTCGCGCCTGATGGTCAGGTAGTTGTCGCACCGTCCCTGGTCACGTGCGCCAAAGCACCCGAGACGGTTCTTTCCCGACATGATGAATCCAGCGCCGCAGATGCCGCACTTCGTGAGGCCCGAAACGGGTCCTGTGGGCGCTTCGCAGCACCGATGGTGCCCGCGGTCTTCATGGTGTGCCGGGTCTGTTTCTGGCGTGCCTTCGCAGCAGTCCAAAGGTCGTCCGCCACAATCCGTAGCTCGGTACATCCTTCGACATCCACTCTGACGTCGGATTGAGTCGCGACACGCCGAGCTCGAACATCACCGGTGTGAGCTGGAGCCCGGTGATGGCGCGCGCCACCGCAGCGCGCTCCTCCGCCATCTCGGCGAGCGTCGAGCTCACGAAGACACGCAATCGCTGGTCGGGCGTCCGGATCGCGGCCGTCATGGCGAGGAGTGTGCGATCGATCGGCGGGCCGGACCGGACGAGAGTGAACTCATCAACCTTCGCACGAAGTAGCGAGCTTCCGGATCGGAGTAGACCTGTCGCTCATCCCTTGCTCGGGTCAGAGGACGACAGGACCGCCGCGGTAGTATAGGGCCAAGAAACCGCAGCGCGAAGTCGACAGGGAGTCCATGCGCGGATCGTTGATTCTCAAGACCGACAGCTACAAGGTGACACACTGGCGCCAATACCCTCCCGGGACGACGGGCGTCTACTCGTACATGGAATCGCGGGGCGGGCGCTGGCCGACGTCTGTGTTCTTCGGCCTACAGTACTTCCTCCGAGAGTACATCGTCGGCGCCGTCGTCACGCGCCCGGGAATCGAAGAGGCCGACGAGTTCTTCTCTCAGCACTTAGGGGACCGCAGCCTGTTCAACCGCGAGGGATGGGAGTATGTCCTCCGCGTGCACGGCGGGCGCCTGCCTGTCCGGATCAAGGCCGTGCCCGAGGGGTCGCCGGTGTGGAACCGGAACGTGTTGATGACCATTGAAAACACAGATCCGCGTGTGGCCTGGCTGACGAACTACCTGGAGACGCTCCTCGTCCAGGTTTGGTATCCGACTACGGTGGCCACGCAGTCGCGCGAGATGAAGCGCATCTGGCAGGAGTACTCGTGCGCACAGGCGATCCTTCCCTGATCGCGTTCAAGCTGCACGATTTCGGCTACCGGGGCTCCACGAGCGACGAGTCCGCCGCACTCGGTGGAGCGGCCCACCTCGTCAACTTCACAGGGACAGATAACCTGGCCGGCTGCGAACTGGCTATGCGGTTCTGCCGCGCCCAGATGCCCGGGTTCTCCATTCCGGCCGCCGAGCACTCGACGATCACCGCGTGGGGGCGAGAGCGAGAGCTGGAGGCGTACGCCAACATGCTGCGCGCCTACCCTGACTCCCCGCTCGTCGCAGTAGTGTCGGACTCGTACGACATCTTCCACGCCGTCTCCGAGCTATGGGGCAAGCGCCTGCGCGACGCGGTGATGGCACGGCGCGGTGCGGTCGTGATCCGCCCGGACAGTGGAAAGCCCGACGAGGTCGTCTTGAGCGTCCTTCGCCGCCTAGGTGCCGCATTCGGCGTACGCATCAACGCCAAGGGGTTCAAGGTGCTCGACGACCACGTCAGGGTGATCCAGGGCGATGGGATCGACTACGACACCATCCGAACGATCCTGGAGGCCATGGCCTTGGACGGTTGGTCGGCCGACAACCTGACGATGGGCTCGGGAGGTGGGCTCCTCCAGAAGATGGATCGCGATACCCAGCGCTTCGCCTTCAAGTGCTCTGCCGTGCGGATTGACGACACCTGGTCCCCCGTCTCGAAGGCCCCCCTCACTGATCCCGGCAAACACTCCAAGGCCGGCCGGTTGAAGCTCGTGCGAATCAACGGCGTGCACACTACGGTGGCCGAGGACACCCCCGGGACCGATGAGATGGTGGAGGTGTTCCGCGACGGCGAGCTGCTCAAAGAGTGGACGTTCGACAAGGTGCGCGAGCGCGCCGCGTTGACCAGCTGAGGGCGGCCCTCCGGGCCATCGGGGGCGCTACGCCGCATCGTCAAGGGCGGACGAACCATCACAGTCTCGCTGTCCTACCCCTTGCGCCACCACCGCATAACGATGACGAGACCACTTCCTACCCAGCACAAGCGACGCGGGCTCCGGTACCGGCTGAGCGGCGGTGAATTCGGCCCACACGGCTTGAGCATCATTGCTTGTGTCGAAATCGGTACGGAAGTTGAAATTGGTAAGAAGTTTACCAGCCGGGGAGTTGTAGGCCACAGCTCCGAACACCACTCCCCCTGCGGTTGTGATTCCCGTAGGGATCGCCGCAAAGCACTGCGACGGATCCGTGCATCCCAACGTCAACTCAGGATGCCCATCGAAATTTTCCTGAGGGCGCATCAACGAACACCTGTCCGAGTAGCGCGTTCGCCGCTGCGGCTGCGTCCTCGAACGTCGCGAACTTAAAATCCGATTCCTCGACGCGACCGCGCAACCCGCGGTGTGTCTTCTCGGCGAGATCCTTCAGGAACAAGGCGTTCATCGTGCCCTTGAACCCGATGTGCGGTGCGTGATGTCGCCTTCAGCGAGCGTCACGATGTTTACGCCGGCGAAAATGAGGCGCTTGAAGAGGCCGGCCGTGTCTTCCTGGTCGCGGCTGAAGCGGTCCAGCGACTCGGCGAGGGCGACATCGAATCGACGGTTCAACGCGTCGCGCATCAACGCCTGGAATCCAGCGCGCAGCAGCGTCGCACCGGACACCGCGTGGTCCGTGTCCTCCTCGCAGATCGAGCGAGCCTTCGCAGGCCAACCTCAGCGCCCGTCCGATATGATGCGTTCCCGCGGCCCTCTCAGAGGCAGATACCGAAGCGGTAGACGGATCACTCACGAGTAGTCGCCCGTTGTTTAATGGAGGTGGAAGAGCGCTGGTGGCTATGGCAGAAGGCGCGCAGACTGCGGAGGTCCGTTACGCTAGACTTCTCGCATGTGGGACGCACTACGCCTTGACGTTCGGCATTCCTTCCGCAGTCTGCGACGGGCGCCGACCTTCTCCTTGATCGTCATCGTCACGCTGACGGTGGCTGTTGGCGCGACGACGGCAGTCGGCAGCCTGCTCAACGCACTCGTGCTGCGAACACTCGCGGTTCCGAATCCCGAGCAGCTCGTGGCCCTGTCGGCCCTTGATCCGCGGGCGAACGTGTCGGGCTACTTCTACGCCGACACCTTCAAGGCCTACCGGAGCGCCCAGCGATCCTTCGCGCAGATGTCGATGTACGCCGGCGGAGGACTCGTGCGCGTCGAGGCGCGTTCCGGCGTCTTCGAGGCGTCGACGGAAACCGTCTCGCCGACCTACTTCGACCTGGTCGGCGCGCGAGCGTCGGCGGGACGGTTCTTCAGCGACTCAGACGACGCGGTCGTCGTGATCAGCGAGGGTTTTCGCCGGCGCCTCTTCGGTAATGGTCCCGGCGTCGGGGAGACGATCAAGGTGGACGGCAGTGCCGGCGACGGTGATCGGCGTCGCGGCGGACGGTTTCCAGGGTCTTCAATCCGACGGGCCTTCCGACATCATCCTGCCATTCGCGCTGATGCGATCGGCCGCCGGCGACCCGCGGTCCAGGGCCGTTTCGATCGAGAGGCGTGGTCGGGCGTCTCGCGCGCGGCGTGTCCATCGACGCGGCGCGCGCGGAACTGCTCGCGCGCTGGCCGTCGATTCAGTCGGCGACGCTGCCGTCCACGTTGCCTGAACCCGAGCGGGAGGCGCTGCTCCGTCAGCGGCTGGACGTGGCACCGCTCGCGACGGGCTATTGGGCTCTCTCCACCCGGTACGGCACCACGCTCGTGGTGCTCCTGGGCCTGATGGCGATGCTGCTGGCGGTCGCGTGCGCCAACCTTGCGGGCCTCACCCTGGCGCGCTCGCTGACCCGGCGGCACCAGGTCGCGGTTCGTCTCGCGCTGGGTGGAAGCGCGGGCGCGTGTTCTGGCAGCTGCTGCTCGACGGGATCCTGCTGTCGGCCGTGGCGTTCGCTGGTGCGGTGCCGCTGGCGTGGGGGATCGTGCGAGCCGTGAGGGCGTCCCTCATGGCCGGCCTCGTGCTTTCGACGTTTCCGGACGTGACGCCTGATGCCGGCGTGCTCGCCGCGACGGCGCTGCTGACGCTCGTGATTGGCCTCGCCATGGGCGTCGTCTCCGCGTGGCAGTCGGTCGCGGCTCGCGTGGACGAATGCCTGCGTCGCGGCCGGGGGAGCATCGGGTCGTTCGGCCGGTTCGGGCGCGGCCTCCTCGTTGCGCAGGTCGCGTTGTCGATGACGTGTCTCGTCGGGGCCGGACTCTTCACGGCCACGCTGGCTCGCTTGCGCGCGAACGATACGTCGCTCCAGTCGCAGCGCATCGTCTTCACCCGCGCGTATCGCGAGCCCGGAGATCGTCAGCTGTTGCCACCGGAGTACTACCAGACGCTCGTCGCCGACCTTGGCCACATGCCGGGGGCCGAGGCGGCCGCGCTGTCGGTGTATTACCCGACGTACTTCCACGTCTCGGGACCGCTCCCGACGGAGCACTACACGCGGGCCGACGGCGTCGCCGCACCTGAAGTCGCGGTGCTGCCGGAGTTCGTGTCGCCCGGCTTCTTCGATCTGTTCCGACTGCCGCGGCTGCAGGGCCGCGACATCTCGTGGGACGACGGCCCGGGGAAGCCCGCCGTTGCGCTGGTCT
Organism: uncultured Acidobacteriota bacterium; assembly: GCA_963839705.1. GTDB lineage: Bacteria > Acidobacteriota > Vicinamibacteria > Vicinamibacterales > 2-12-FULL-66-21 > DATBJJ01. Next base: position 529,675 of record CAWIWL010000010.1, on the reverse strand, counting down.
CGGCGTCGCTGGCTCGCGCGCTGTTCCCGGCAGGCGACGCCGTCGGCCGGCACATCCGGCTCGCCGGACCCGAGCGTCGTGACGTCGAAGTGATCGGCGTCGTCGGCGATGCCCCGTACGGCAAGCTCGACGACCCGCGGCCGTTCGTCGTCTTCCGGCCGATTCTGCAGGACCTGGCGAGGTCGCAGTTTCCGATGGCGTATGTCCGGCGCGAGCGGCGACCTCGCGACGGTGCGCGATGGATACACGCGCGTCGTGAAGGCGCTGGGGCATCGGTCGCTGCGCGCGTTCATGACGTCATCAGAATATGTCGACAGTGCGCTGCTGCGGCAGCGTTTCACGGCAGGGTTGGCCACATTTGCAGCGGCCATCACGATCCTGCTGGCATGCATGGGCGTGTACGGGCTGCTCGCGTACTCCGTCGCGGCGCGGGTTCGAGAAATCGGTGTGCGCCTGGCGCTTGGCGCGGCGCGCGGGACCGTCGTCTGGATGATCGTGCGGGACGGTCTGGCGATCGCGGTGCCCGGTGTGCTCGTCGGCGCTGCGTGCGCGTGGTCCGCCGCGCGGCTCGTACGGGCACAACTCTACGGCATCGCCCCCGGTGATCCCCGAACGCTGCTGATCGCCGCAGCCGTCTCGCTTGCGACGGTGCTCGCGGCGTCATGGCTTCCGGCGCTGCGCGCGTCGAGAGTAGCGCCCGTCGAAGCACTGCGTGAGGAATAACCATCTGGATTGCGTCTTTGTTGCGGCTGATTGACGACGAGAAGCTCGAGTCGATCAGCCCGGCCTGAAACGAAACCGGATACTGCGATGAACTGCCGTGTTGCGCTGACGCGCCTCGAAGTCGAGGGGCCCGCCGCCCGGCGTCATGCAGCCCCACTCCACAGCTGCAAGTACCGCTGGTTGCACGCCCCCGCAACCACCATTACCGACAGCAGCCAGCGCTGAGCCGTCCCGCCCGCTGGCTGCCGTCATCATCAAACCCAAATCCCCGACAACCTGTAGAAGTTCATCCGGCGGACCGACAGTGGGCGCTCGTCGGCACGCTGGTCTCCTTGATCATCAGAAACCGCTTACCGTCGGCCGACACATCGTGCATGCGTCCTGGCTGCCCGCCGCGCGGACTGACAAGATACGGCGACGCATCGAATACCTTCTCTGGCGTGCCGCGCTCAAATGTCGCACCCGTCTTCACCGGGACGCGCATCAACGTGCCCACTGATTCGTAGAAGAGTTCCTGCCCATTCCGCGCCCACAGCGGTTGCGTGCCGCCGTTGGTCGAGACCTGCTGCCTGTCGGCATCGACGTTCGGGAAGGGTCGCACGTAGATTTCTGGCCGACCGGACTCATTCGACTCGTAGGCGAGCCAGTGGTCGTTCGGTGAGACGTCCGCGTTCAACTCATCAAAGGGTGGCCCATCCTCGAACACGAGCTGACCGATGACCAGGCGGCCCGAGAGCGGAGTGCGGGCGAGCTGCCGCCACCCACCCCCGTCGCACGGCGCCCGTACGATGCTCGTGTGAGCGGCAGTAAGATGAAGGGCCATGAAAGTCGGTGCTCCGGGGTCATTTGGGGCGCAACTGAAGGCGCTCCGCGAAGCGGCGGGCTTCACGCAAGAGGAGCTCGCGACGATTGCAGGCCTGTCGGTCCATGCGGTGAGCGCGTTGGAGCGCGGTGAACGACGACGGCCCCATGTCGAGACCGTGCGCGCGCTGTCCGCGGCTCTGGACCTGACCGGCGCGAACCGCGACGCGTTTCTGGGGAGTGCTCGAGCCTCTGCTCACGCCACGGCCGCCGATGAGCTGGTCGGCGCGTCGCTGCCTTCGCCCCTCACGCCCCTTATCGGCCGCGACACCGAAATGGAGACGTTGCGGCAGTGGCTGGCTGATCCCGTATTACGCCTGATCACCCTCATCGGACCCGGAGGAGTCGGCAAGACGCGGCTCGTGCTGGAGCTCGCACGCACGATCGCGAAAGAGCGCGCGATGCGCGTGGTGTTCGTCTCATTGGCCCCTATTCGGGATCCTGCATTCGTCGCGCCGGCCATCGCCGAGGCGCTCGGGTTGTCGGACGTTACGGCGCTCGACTTGCCGAAGCGCGCACGGGCCGCGTGCGCGGAGCACCCCACGCTGTTGGTGCTCGACAATTTCGAGCACCTGCTGGACGCGGCGACGTTGGTCGCGGATCTCCTGACGTCGGTGCCCTCGCTCCGATTGCTGGTCACGAGCCGCGCGCCGCTCCATGTGCGGGGCGAACGCGAGTACGTCGTCGGGCCTCTCGAGTTAGAGCCGGCATCGCAGATGTCGCTTGCCGATCTGGCGCGCGTGCCCGCCGTGCGCCTGCTCGTGGAACGCATGCGGGACGTGCAGCCCGACTTCCGCCTCACGCCGGCGAACGGTCCGACCATGACTGTGATTTGTCGATGGCTCGATGCCCTGCCGCTCGCGCTCGAACTGGCAGCGCCATGGATCAAAGCGCTGACGCTCGACGATCTGCGCCGCCGTCTCGAGCACGATAGCCTGCTCGGCACCTTCGGCGCACGCGATCTCCCCGAGCGTCAACAGACGATGAACGCGACGGTCGCCTGGAGCTATCGGCTGCTCGACCCAGAGGAGCAGTGCGCTTTCCGTCGCTTCGGCGCGCTCCCGGGTCTCTTTCTCAATAGACGCAGCGAAGGCCGTCCTCGCCGGCCATGAGGGTGTCTCGGATGCTGGCGCTGCGCTCCGCGTGGTGGGAGGTCTGATCGACAAGAGCCTTCTTGTGCGATCCGACACTTCGGTCGTTGCCACGTGCCCGCTGTATCTGATGCTCGACACGATGCGTGCCTACGCGACGCACGAACTCACGGCGGTGGGTAAGCGCGATGACGCATTGGAGGGATTGGCGCGCTACTGCGCCAGCGAAGTGTCGCTTGCCGTGGAGGGGTTGGTCGGACCTGCACAGGTCCAATGGTTGGATCGCGTGCGTGAAGATCTCGAGAGTTACCGTGTCGTGCTGACGTGGCTCATCGAGCATGGCCGTTTGACGGAAGCCTCCCACATCGCGTGGGAGCTCCTATGGTTTTGGGTAATCCGGGGCCATGCCATCGAAGGGCTCCACTGGTATGAGGAGATTCTGCGACGGCCGTCGCTTCCGCCAGGCGTTGAATCGAGGGCGCTCATGGGCGCGGCTGTTATGCGGTACCGGCAGGGAGATCTCGACCGCGCGCGCACCGTGTCTCGCGCGCCCTGGCGCTCAGCCAGGGTTCGGGTGACACGGATGCCGCCGTGCACGCCGAGTATATCCTCGGATACGTCGAATATGCCGCGGGCAATCTGGATGCGGCCCGCGACTGGCTTGCCCGAGCTGTGAAGGCGTTCCAGGCGCAGACGAGTCCGTGGGGGGCGGGGCAAGCGTTGACGGGACTGGCGTGGGTCGCTCTGGCAGCCAGCGATAGGGGTGAAGCCGAACGGCTGCTCGATGCGGCGGTGCCGGCACTTCGAGACGCCGGTCCATGGTTCCTGTTGCTGGTCGGGTACCTGCGCGCTGTTCTGGCCGTGCGTCGCGGGAACGAGGATGACGCGATCGCGTTGGTCCGCGACAACCTCACACGCATCCGAGAACTCAAAGACCAGTCTTCGTTTGTGGACACAATGGTCCCGTCTGGCTGCCGCCGCCGCACTCAAGGGCGATGATGCATGGGTGGCGCGGATCCTCGGCGCTCAGGACGCAGTGACCGACCGCACAGGCGCCACTGTCGTCGACAACTCCGTGCGTGACCTCCGAGAACAGGCAGAGCGAGACGCCCGCGCGCGCCTCGGCGCCGAGCGGTGGGACTCAGCGTATGCAGCTGGGCGCAGGAGCTCTATCGAGGCGTTGATTCAGGACATCGATCGAGCACGCAGCTAGAGCGCTCTACGGGCTCGGTGGAATAATCCGCGTGTGGACCAAGTTTGCATCACCGTGGATGGCTTCATGTCCAACGCGAGGACCGATGGCCAACCCTTCCCACTTCTCGACTTGGTTGCCATGGGAAGGATGGTCTGCGCCGCGAGGTCGATGAACACGTCTGGATCGCCCTTCACAACCGAGCGGATGCCTGCCGAGCCAGGCTGCCATCCGGGACACGCGGACATGTCCGTGGCGCCGGCGATATCCAGATCAGAAGAACGGGTAGCAGAATCAGGACCGAGACATTTTCAAAGTGGCGGCTTTGAAAAATGTTCTTGGGAGGTTCTCCTTCAGGCTCGCGACCTTTTGCGAAGCAAAAGAGTTGTGAGGCGGCTCGCTTAGGGTCATGAAGGTCTTAGGCTTTGACGCATGTAATTGCCATAGCTGTTTTCGTGACTCTCACCAGCCAGTTTTGGTTACACTGACTCTATGAATGAAAAACAAATAGGCGCATTGGTTGATAAGCTTGAGATAATCGACGTGGTTAATAGCTATTTTCACGCACTCGATGAAAAGCATTTCGATATCCAACATCTCAGGCGGATATTCACTGATGACGCTAAAGTAGTGCGGCCCAACGGGTTGACGGTTATTGGTCCGCAGGAAATCGGCGCCAGCCACGAAAAGAGTCTTGCCCGGTTTGAAAGCACGCAGCATATGTTGACGGGGCATGATACGCAGATTGAAGGCGATATGGCGTCGGTGCGCGTTAATTTGATTGCTATGCACATGTGGGTGGGCGGCAATCAAGACGCGAGAAAGCAAGATAGTTATTTTGTCGCTGGTGGCGTGATAACGGCTCGCCTGCGCCGCATCGACAACAGCTGGCGCATCTCATCTGTGGAAAATGCAGTCAAATGGCGCGCCGGCGATTTTAAGAACATGGCTCACACGGGTAAGTAAACGACAAAACAGACCTCGACCCGAGTCCCTCGCTTTTTACGAAGTCGGACGCATCTCCCTTCGTAAGTTCACTCAAGTTTGAACTTCGATATTCTCTAATATCCGGTTTCAGCAAAAGCTTATAGTCCCGCCATCGTCCAAGATCAAGCTGAACAAGTGCACCTACGACGTGGAACTTGGCCCACATGACCACGAGGCGAACGCCGCGAAGGCACCCGCCAAGACGTTCGCAATGAAAGCCGGGGCACCAAATTCCACGGCGAACCTTCGGACGGACGAAGCCGTTGTCGGTGATCAAACCATTGACGACACCGCCCAGCGCTCCGGAGTAAGAATGAGAGATGCACAAATCCACGGGTCCATTGTCGTTCTCCTACCCGCCGCCGCCAACCCGGTGATGCCTACGACTCCGATGGAAGAGTGCGAGAAGCTTGTCGTGGGCTCACCACTTCGGGTCTTGCGACGCGTAGAAGGTGACCGGCGATTTCTCGGCTGACATTCTTGGAAGGAGTGCGCTGTGACTGTTCCCTCGATTTCGATTCCCGAACCTCAGAGCCTCCTGTCCCGCACGGGACGGTGCGCGGTGGTCACCGGCGGAAGCCGGGGACGCGGTGAGGCGATCATGCGGCGGTTGACACAGGCCGGCGCTGCGGTCGTGCTGACCGGACGCGGGCGTGAGGCGCTGCAGCGTGTCGAGTCGCACCTCGCCACGGCGGGAGGACAGGCGCTGGGTGTGCAGGAGACCTCGCTGCCTGGCGGATTCACAGAAGGTGATCGACCTGACAGTGGAGCGGTTCGGGCGCATCGACATCCTGGTGAACAGTGCCGCCGTCTTCCCGCCGAGCATGTTCTTGGAGGTGAGCGAGGAGGTGTTCGACCATCTGCGAACCGACTGCCAATTTGCGCTTGTGCGGCGAGCGGCAGTCCTCACGTCCCAGCGTCGTCCCGGTCGGGCGAAATCGTCCAATGCCGGTAAAGTAGCGCTGGCCGCAATTTTGCCGTTCAGCTTTCATTCATTAGACTGACAGGCACACCGGAGACCCATCAATGAGTGACACGCGTGACACGACGACGGACCGCTCGATTCTGCCGCTTCCGGAGCCACAACATCCGCCGATCACCGAAATCGACGCACGCAAGGCCACGCCGCCGCCGCGCTTCGAGTTGAAGCCGCCCAAAGGTGCAGGCGCGCCCAACATCGTCTTCATCTTGATGGACAACTTCGGGTTCGGCGATCCGGGATGCTTTGGCGGGCCGGTCACCATGCCGGCGTTCGAGCGCCTCGCCAAAGGCGGCTTGCGCTACACCAACATGCACACCGCGCCGGTCTGTTCGCCGACGCGTGTGGCCCTGCTCACGGGTCGCAACTCGCACAGCGCGAACATGGGCAGCGTGGCCGAAATGGGCACCGCGTTTCCCGGCATGAACTGCGTGCGTCCCCAGTCCATCGCACCGCTGGCCGAAATACTGCGGCTCAACGGCTACGGTACCGCGATGTTCGGCAAGTCCCACGAGCTACCGCCGTGGGAATTGAGTGTCTCCGGACCGCTGGACCGCTGGCCGGCGCACTCTGGCTTCGACAAGTTCTACGGGTTTCTTCAGGGCGAGTCTGATCTCTACTCTCCGGCTCTCTATGATGGCGTGACCCGCATCCCGACGCCCCGCGATCCGGATTATCACGTCAGCACCGACATCACCGACAAGGCGATCGTCTGGGTCCGCACCCAGCAGTCGCTCACCCCAGACAAGCCGTTCTTCATCTATTACGCGGCGGCGGGGACGCACGATCAGCATCATGTGCCCAAGGAATGGATCGACAAATACAAGGGCAAGTTCGACCAAGGCTGGGACAAGCTCCGTGAGGAGACGCTGGCGCGGCAGATCAAGCTCGGCACCGTCCCGCCCGACACGAAGCTCGCGCCGATGCCAGACATGGCGAGGCCGTGGAGCTCATTCACGCCGGAGGAACAGCGGGTCCTGGCGCGGGAGATGGAAGTCTATGCCGCAATGGCCGAGCACACCGACTACGAGATTGGGCGATTGATTCAGGCGATTGAGGACCTCGGCGAACTGGACAACACGCTGGTCGTCTGGGTCGCGGGTGACAACGGCGGGTCACCCTTCGGGGGCCCGATCGGCTCGTTCAACCAGTTGGCCTCGTTCAACGGCGTGCCCGAAACAATGGAGAACCTGCTGCAGCACATCGACGACCTCGGTGGACCGAAGGCCAGCGGGCACTACGCCATGCCGTGGGGCCAGGCGAGCTGCACGCCGATGGTCGGCGGGCAAGGCCATGCGACCTTTTCCTCGACGCGCAACGCCACAGTGATCCACTGGCCGAAAGGGATCAAAGCCAATGGTGAGATTCGGACGCAGTTTCAACATGTCATCGACCTGGCTCCGACGGTGCTGGAGGCCGCCGGGCTGCCGCAGCCGACGGTCGTGAACGGCATGACGCAGAAGCCGATGGAGGGCGGGAGCCTGCTCCACACGTTCAACGACGCCAAAGCGAAGTCACGCCACGCCACGCAGTATTTCGAGTATGGCGGCAACCGCGCCATCTACCACGATGGCTGGTATGCGACCACCCTGCACAAGGCCTTCTGGGAAGCGGCGCCTCGCGCCACCTTCGAGAACGACACGTGGGAGCTGTACAACACGGAAGACGATTTCAGCCTGACGAACGACCTCGCGGCCAAGTATCCCGACAAGGTCGAGGCGCTCAAGGCGCTGTTCCTGACGGAAGCGGTGAAATACAACGTCCTCCCGCTCGACGATCGCGTGCTCGAGCGCTTCAATGCGTCCATTGCCGGACGCCCCGACCTCATGGGGCCGCGAACGTCATTGACGCTCTACGAGGGCATGATCGGAATGTCCGAAAACGCGTTCATCAACATGAAGAACCGCTCCTACACCATCACCGCCGAACTGGAGATTCCCAAAGGTGGGGCCGAGGGCGTGATTATCGCGCACGGCGGACACACTGGCGGATGGAGCCTGTACGTGCACAAGGGCCAACCGAAGTTTGCCTACAACTGGTTCGGTCGTGAGCTCTACGAAGTGAGCGCCCCCAAGGCGCTCCCGGCCGGCACGGTCACGCTCCGGTGGGAGTTCATCTACGACGGCGGGAAGATGCCGGGCGCGGGCGGGAGGGGCGACGTCTTTGTCAACGGCGAACAGGTGGCCTCGGGTCGCATCAACCGCACCATCCCCTTTTTCACCGGCACCGAGACCGCGGACGTGGGCATGGACGATCTGACGCCCGTGACGCACGACTACAAGGCGTATGACAACACGTTCACTGGTACCATCCGCAAGATCGTGATCGGCGTGGGACCTGTAGGAGAAGCCTTCGATCCACCCCTCGAATGGAATGGCGTCGGGTGAGGCTCGTGCGGCCGCACGCCGCGCTGAGGGCAGTGAGCCTCAGTTAAGCCCCCGTGGGGACCCGGCACGTTCAGGTCGGTCACCGGCTCGGGGGGGCAGATCGGGCGCGTACCGTAAGCCGATGCTGCAATCGCGGCGGCGCATGGCCCATGCGTGCGCAGTCCGCGGTTCCCGCTGGGTCTATGCGTTCTCAGGCCGCGTGAAATTCTCGCGTGAACCGGACTTCCCCCAGCTGGCGCGGACGAAGCCGCGCAAGCCTCAACCTCATCCGTGGTAAGTCCATGCCCCGATGGGGGATCTGAATTTTTCTGGCGGAGGGAATTTTTCCGAGCTCTACATAACCATCCTGCCGTAAAATCGGTGTCCGGCGTGGTGGTTGTGCTGAGTATCCCCCACTATCCCGATGAATAATTCACCCTTAGCACAACGTTCTTTGGATCAACTGCCGGATCACTCGGACAACCCGCGCACCGAAGCGTTACGTTGTTCGCGCTGACGAGGAACGATGGCCCGCCGGTCGGCGGGCGTCAAGCCAGTAGTCGAATTCTTTATCTGTCTGCGCTGCGCGACGGCTAAGGCGGTCACCAAGGCCCATGGCCAGGCGGATCGGACGGGGTTGGCAATTCACCACGACTCCGGTCCGCGTCTCCACCTTTTCCCGAATCCCGCAATCGGACCTCGCCGCGTTGAATGTGCTGCTGGTCGCGATATCTTGCGGCGCGTCGCGTCGATGCGCGGCAATCGCTGGTGGCTGATCGTGCCTATGCTGGCGACGGTTTGGCTCGGTGTCGTTGTGCTCCAGAGGTGGCCAGCGAGTGACACCCTGCCCTGTTCTGGCGACCTGCCAACCTCTTAAGCCGCCCGGTGCCGCCGCGCCCGCGAGCGTGTAGAAGTCTTTCACTCCCGCTGCCGACTGGAGCCCGTCAGTTTGTGGTCGTGGCGGTCGCGCGGCCAACCGGCACATATTTGTCGGCTGCGTGTCAGTTCCAGTCGTCAGATGGTCTCAGGAGGCAAAATGAGAAGTGCAAAACTCTTCGGATTGGTGCTGCTTGGCGTTCTCGTTGGATGGTTCGCGTCCGGGTCTCTGGGGGCAGAGGCGCAGCAGGTTCCCAGCGGTCGAAGCCTGACCGCAACCCCAGTGGCGAATCCCGCGACACCAGGTGCCCAAGGTTCATATTTCCTAAAGGACGGCAAGACCGGAGCCTGTTGGCTGATGGTCCGCTCTCGTGATGACATCAGCGCGGCGCTTGCGCCAGCACCGCGCGAATCATGTGAATGGTAAGCCACGCGCCCTGAGCCTGCGCGAGCGTCATCAGCAGGGCGAACATTCTAAGCCGCCCTGCTGTCCGGCCTCTATGCCGCCCGAAGCGCCGAGCCTACAAGCTGGTGGAAGTTTTCAATTCCATCTGGGGACGCCACTCCTTCCTTTCAGGCCGCCCGAAAACGTCGCAAGAAATCCATGCAAGGAGTCACCAATCCCCCTGGAGGTCTATACCCGCGCGAACAGGTGGCGCATACTGGACTGAGTGCATCGATGACTGTCCACATCGAACATGAAGCAGCGCTTATCCGTGCCTTCATCATCGCGGCAAAGCAGGAGCGGCTCGTCGAACTCCTTGCTAAACCCAAGCGCCGTCGCGATGTGCTGGGAACTCTTTACCACTTCAAGGACCTCGATCAACGATTTGTCAGAACGATCCCTGCGGCTGAAGATAGCGCGGAAGGGATCGAGGCTCTCCTCCGGTCAAAGGGCGCTCCCGAGCTGTGCTACGCCATTTCCACCGACTCGGATCTCGACGGCAGGACCGTTGCGCTTCGTGCGGCCCTGACTCGGATACACGGACTGGGGCACGGCACTCTACTCTCGTGTGTGCCCGGGTCGCTAGGGTATTTCGAAGGCGAAGAGATCCATGCGCGCTACGTCCTCGAACGTAGCAGTGGCCGAACGAAGCGCTGAACCTGACGAGCGGTGGAGGTTCACGCTGCCCTCCGGGCCGCACCTGTGAGCGTGTGAAAGTATGCCGTTCCCACTGAAGGTCTATACCCGCGCGCGCAGGTGGCGCATACTGGACTGAGCGCATCCGATGGATCTCGTATGGCCTGAAGCGCGATACCTTGCGGGGTACGTTCACGCCCTTCAGCAGGGCTGGTCACCGGACAACCTCCGTCCGCGGGCCGCATTAGACGAACTCGCGCGAATCGACGAAAATCCCGACCGGTTCGTCTCGGAGCAAGTTGATAGAGAGGCCAAGGGGCCCGCGATTACGCTCCCGGACGGTTCGACGGTGCCAAGGTTGCCTGGGTACCACATGTGGATGTGGGATGGTGAATTCTGTGGGTCGATCGGTCTTCGATGGCAGATTGGCACGACCGAGCTGCCTCCGTATTGCTTAGGGCATGTCGGATACTCCGTGGTGCCCTGGAAACGTCGCCGAGGCTACGCGACGCGAGCACTCCAGCTGCTGCTCCGCACGCACGAGCCGAAGGGCTCGCCCATATTGAAGTGACTACAGATGCCGACAATCTCGCGTCTCGCCTCGTGATTGAGGCGAACGGAGGGATTCTTGTCGAACGGTTCCATAAGCCAGAGAGCTGCGGCGGAGCTGGGAGCCTCAGGTTTCGCATTGCTCTTACGCATCCAGGGGCTCCTCACGCCGCCACGAGCGCCGACCCCACAAGCGTGTAAAAGTCTTTCACTCCCCCTGGGGACGCCACTTGATGTAGTCCATACTTCAGAGCGTTTCCCGTTGGGGACGCCAAGTTGAAGTAGCGGGCGGAGATTACCCTCAGGCGTTCATCGATAGCCGGCGGCGGTATGAGATGCGAACAGGCACGACGCGACCACGTTTCGCGACTTTGGGCTACGGCTGTCGCCGCGCCTGAATTCCTCGCCACCCTCGCAAAAACAAAAGATGCCGGCGGTCCCCACGACTGTTGCCAAGAGTCCGGCGACCAGCCGATCCGTTTGGCCACCCATGACGCGCCCATTGAATTCGAGGATGACATCATCGGGCGGACCGCCGCTGCCGACAGCGAACAGCGCTGCGACGAATGCGCCGCAGACGGCAACAATGCCGCCGCCGAGCACCAGGATATCGGCGACGTCGCCGGACCGATTGGGATCACCGGTCATGAACACGCCTCATCAGTTCACAGTCTGAGGTTAGACAACTTGAGAACGCACGTGCCAGATTGGCAGGTGTGCTCTTCGAACAGTCCCCAAGGGCGTGTTTGAGCGATTCTGTGTGCATGGCGGAGACCGATCCTCCGGCGCTCGTGTTGATTCGTTGCCCCCGTTGCGGCTCGCCGCAGGCGCTCGTCACCGCTCTGACATACGGTCGAGAACAACATTGCTATTGCCCTGCCTGCGAGCACGCGTGGGACTCCCAGCCCCTGAGAATTGTCGCGGCCATCCGTCCCGCGAGCGTGCCGGCCGGTCATCAGCGATCGCCGCAGAGCCGGGCGCCCAGCACAGCAGTTCGCTCGAGGCGCTCTCCACGCCTAGCAGGCGGCGAGCGGCGCCTCATCGGTGGTGCTCAATCGGGCAGCGGATCCCGGCGTTCTGAACGACGACGTGGGTTCGCCATCGGGGCTCAATCAGCCATCGGGCCGCGCCGCTCGCGGCTGAGGCGGGCGTTAGTCGCGAGTAACGGTAGGGTTGATCGATTCGTCCCGCGAATCGGTCGTCACTTCGCGACTTATGAGGACCTCTGGCGGCCGGCAGCAGGACACCGGTCCGGCACGTCACTCCTTCAAGATCACGTCCTCACCGCCCCAGTCTCCTGGATCGCTGTCGGCGAGTGTCTGGGAGAAGGTCCACCGGTGGCCGCCGATGTCCCGGACGACGTACTGCCGCTCGCCGTAGACATGATCGACCGGAGGCTGCAGAATCTCCGCGCCGCAGGCTCGGACGTGCTCGAAGTGGGCGGTCACGTCCGAAATCCGGACCATGACCTGGTGGCTGACGTAGTCCGCGCCGACCTGCGGGCGACGCTCACGATCGATGTACTCCGCGACGATCATGGCGCCGTCTCCGATGACCAGTTGGGCGCGATGGTCCGCGATCTGAAGCCGTTCCCTGAACCCGAAGACCTCCTCGAGCCATTTGACCGCCTGTCGCACGTCCGGATAAGGCAGGACCGGAATCACGGTTGAAGAGGGGACGGAGCGATTCTTTGGAAGCCGATCCACGGTCGTAACATATCGTGATCGGCCGATCTCTTCCCAGTCGGCACGCTCCAGCTAGACACTAATAAGTGTCGGTCGCAGCGAACGGCCTGACCGGTTCAGCTCCAACCACCGGTGCTATCATCTCACCCGCCTTGGAGTTACGGTCTCCAAGGTGTTGTCAGAACGGCCGGCGTTGGCTGCGGGTACGCTCGACGGTCTGCTCCAAGAGTAGTGAGACCGACATGGGAACGATAGTCGTCGTCGACTACGATCCAGGCTGGCCAGAAGCGTTCGAGCAGCTTCGGTCCCGGATCTGGCCAATCGTTCGTGAGGTTGCAACGGCGATCGAACACGTTGGCAGTACGTCTGTACCAGGCTTAGCGGCAAAGCCCATCATCGACATCAGCGTCGTGGCTCGCTCGGAAGCGGATATTCCGGCCGGGATCCAGCGCCTGGCAACCATCGGCTATGTGCATCAAGGATGTCTCGGTGTCGAGGGACGTGAGGCCTTCACAACTCCGACCTCCTCGCTACGTCACCATCTGTATCTCTGTGCCGGGAACAGCCCAGCGTTCGCCAATCACCTGGCCGTACGCAATTATCTTCGTGCGCATCCTGAGGTCGCTCAGGAATATGGCGCACTCAAGAAGCTGTTGGCGCTTCGGTGTGTCGACGACATCGACGGCTACACGGCTGGGAAGACCGACGTCATTCTTCGTATCCTTCGGAAGGCCGGCTTTCAGTCAGACGAACTCGAGAACATTGAACGCATCAATCGACGGGAACATAGGTAACAAAGTTAACCGGGAACATGGGTAACACTTTTTGGGTTACCAAAGTAAAGACCAAGGGCCTGTGGTAGCTGTGGGAACCGCGTTCTTGGCGGTTTTCCAAGGAGCGGTGGGCGCGTTCTGTGCGTCCACCGCTCCGGCAGCTTCCACGGCCGGTTTTCGAATTGTGGGGCGCGCGCGCCCGACCGGACCTATCGGTCCCCGAGTTACCCGGGCACATGGGTCACCCCCAGTTGCCCTCGTACGAGTGCCTGCCGTTCGTCGATCCGCCCCAGCAACACGTTGCAGAAGAAGACGGACCAGATACCATCGTCGACCTCGTCGAGGCCGATGCGGTGCTGCTTCAGCGCGGTCGACACATACAGCAGGCGGGTTTTGAATCGGATGGTGCCCGCGTTGGTGACCCGCTTCACCAGGAAGTGGTCGGGGTACTCGAGCATGGGCAACGCGCCCGTGTACGGGCGGGCCGAGGGGCGATAGCGCGAGCCTGGTGTCCGGCCGCCGAGAAACTGGTGAGGCCGCTCGTGGTTGTACTCCTGGCGAAACCGAGCGAAGGCCCGTTGCTGGGCGATGAGGGTGGCGCGTGGCGGTCGAATCGCCCCGCGCTTGAGCGTCTTGTGCATGCGCTCGTGCGCGCCGTTCTGCTGAGGATTTGCCGGCAGGATGCGCTGATGCTGAATGCCGAGGCGGAGCCACCACACGTTGAGGGGCGTGAGCCCGTGCAGGGACGTGGAGGCGAACGGCACCCCATTGTCGGTGCGAATCGCCCGCGGCAATCCGTACTCACGAAAGAGGCGATCGAAGACAGGCCGCACGCCGGTGCCCCTCGTCGAGAGCAGCCCGTGGCACGCCAGCAAGTACCGCGTGTGCTGGTCGGTGACGGTGAGCGGGTAGCAGTAGATTCGATCCCCCGTGCGGAACTGGCCTTTGAAGTCGGCGGCCCACAGGTCGTTGGGCGCGTGCGTCACCGGCGGCACGACACCGGGGTGATGAAGCGGCGCGATTTAACATCCAAATGGAGCCGACGCGCATGAGGGTCCGTGCGCTCTCGTCGCCGCGGCGCGCGGCTCATTTGGAAAACGTTAGGTGCACACGAACGCCAGAACGGATGCGAGTATTGGCAAGCGCGGCAAAGCGATATCGCCCATGAACCACGACCAAACGTTCCGGGCCGTCCTGATTGTTGTGTTTCTTTTGGTCCTTCCGATCGGCATCTACCACAGGCTGCAGTCACAAGCGACCCGCGAAAAGCTCGATCGACGGCAGGAGGGCCTGTTCATGTTGGCGACGTTACGACCTCTGGGCATGGCTTTCTGGCTGGGGGTGACCGCCTGGATGGTCGATCCAGGCTGGATGGCCTGGTCCTCAGTGTCCCTTCCAGCTTGGCTGAGGTGGACAGGAGTCGGCGTGATCGCCACGGCCTGCGGGTTGCTGGTGTGGACTTTCCGCTGCCTCGGGAAGAACCTGACGGATACAGTGGTCACACGGCAACAGCACACGCTGGTTATGCATGGCCCTTATCGCTGGGTCCGGCATCCGTTCTACGACTCTGCCGCGCTGCTCATGGTGGCAGTTTCTCTGATCGCGGCGAATTGGTTCCTCCTGTTGACTGGCGGGTTGGCCTTTGGTCTCCTCATCGTACGCACGCAAACCGAAGAAGAGAAGCTGCTGGCCCGCTTTGGCGAGGCCTATCGAGCGTACATGAAGCAGACCGGGCGCTTTTTGCCGCGAACTCGAGCGAACCGGCCTGGCGCCTAACACCGCATGCATCAGACGGCGCTCGGTAGATCGTGAAGCGCCTGTGGTGATGCGTTGCCATTAGCCGCCAAAGGCCTGCAAGCATTCTTGTCGAACGAGATAACGGCGCCATCCCGATTGGCTCCTGAAACACGCCGTTGTGGCGATCAATCCCCGGCCGGGCGATTCTTCGCCACTTGGCGACTTTCCGGGAGTAATCTTCGTGAACACGTTCGTCAACGTCCAGATGCGGCGCAAGTTGGACGCCGGCAGCCGCCGAGGCACGGCTCGGCCATCACGCGATCGCCGCTGATCGATCATGAACCCTTGGATCGCCAAGGCGGTGATTCTCGCCGCCAGTGTCGTGATGGTCGTGATTCGAGCACCCCACGGGCGCCGGAGTCGCGGAGTCAAGGTCGCGCGGAGTTGCAAAGGCCCGCGCGAAGTCGCCCTGCTGACTCTCGCGTGGATGGGGTTCCTCGTTCCATTGATCTGGGTCGTGTCCCCTGTCTTCTCGTTCGCCGAGTACGCACTTCGTCCTTGGCCGTTCGGCGCCGGAGTCGTGTGCCTCGTAGGGGGCCTCTGGTGGTTCCACCGGTCACACTCGGACCTGGGCACGTACTGGTCGGTCACCCTTGAACTGCGCGAGGACCATCGACTCATAACGCAGGGGGTCTACCGCTATGTCCGTCATCCAATGTACGCAGCGCTCTTCCTTTACTCCATCGGCCAAGCGCTCGTGCTTCCGAACTGGGTTGTAGGGCCGTCGTACTTGGTGGCGTTTGGAATGCTCTTCGCACTTCGTATCGGTGCAGAGGAAAGGATGATGCTCGAGACATTCGGCGACGAATACGCGGCGTACATGGCAAGGACAAAGCTGCTCGTACCCGGAATCTGGTGACGTGCCGGCTAACTCTCGCCCTGAGCCGCCACTGGTCCGCGGCACGAGCAAGCCGTGTTTTAGTAACGATCAACGCCGCAGTGGCGATCAATCCCCGGCACGGGCGATTCCTCGCCACTTGGCGACTACACCGAGTAATCCTCAGGTAGGGGCGTGCACATCCATTGGCACGAGGCCCACGCCGAGCGCAACCGCGGGACCGACGTCGGGCGTCCGATTGAATGGGGACGATAACTACCGCCGCTGAGGAAACCATGCCTGATCGCAATTTAGTGACATGCCTGTTTGTTTGCGCAGCGATGTCGATCGCGATGGTTGGAGGTACAACACAGACGCGCACGCTGGCGATCACGCGCGTGAGCGTTGTGGACGTTGCCGACGGTCGGATTCTGCCAAACAGGACTGTCACGATTACGCGCGACACCATCGCGAACGTCGCCCCTGACGGCGCTTCTCGCGCCGGCGCGCAGGTTGTGGACGGTCAGGGCAAATTCCTGATCCCCGGACTGTGGGACATGCACGCGCACGTCCAGATGAATGCGAAAGCGTGGCTCCCGCTGTATATCGCGAACGGCGTGACTGGAATCCGCGACATGGGCGCGGACCTCGACTTCATCCTCGACATCAGAGAGGCCACCGCATCAGGGCGCGTGCTCGGCCCGCGCATCGTCGCTGCAGGACCGATCCTCGACGATGCGCCCGGCGACTGGCCCTTCAGGATCCGCGTGCGGCATCCCGATGAAGGCCGGGCTGCGGTTCAGCTTCTGAAGCGTCGCGGCATCGACTTGATCAAAGTGCACAACTTCACGCCGCGGGATGTGTTCTTTGCGATTGTCGAAGAGGCGCAGCGGCAACAGATCCCCGTCGCGGGACATGTGCCGTTGAAGGTAACCATCCCGGAGGGCATCGACGCCGGCATGGTGACGATCGAGCACATGTCGGAAGGCGGCAGGGTGTGGAAAGCGTGTTCGGGGGGCGATCAGTATCGTCCTGATGCGTGCCGCCCCTTTTTCGAGATGCTGGCGCGTCGGCGCGTCTGGCAGACGCCAACGCTCGTCGCCTTGTCCGAGCTCGCAGTGATCGGGACGCGCGCTTCGGCCGTCAGCCGCGACCAGCTCGCGTACGCTAATAAAGCCTTTCTCGACATGCACGCGGGCAACCAGAGCTTCTTCGTGAAGCGACCCGAAGTCGTTGACATCATGAAGAACCTCGCGGAGGTCGCGAAGGTCGTGACGCGCGACATGGCGGCGGCCGGGGTCGGTATCCTTACGGGATGCGACGCAATGATCGCGGGCTTCTGCGCGCATGACGAATTGGTCCTGATGGTGGCCGGGGGCATGACCGCACATGCCGCGCTACAGACGGCCACGATCAATCCGGCGCGCTATCTCGGCCGGGAGATGACGCTCGGGACCATTGCAGTTGGAAAATCGGCCGACCTAGTGTTGCTGGACGGAAACCCGCTCGAGGACATCGCCAACGTCCGCCGCATTCGTGCCGTCGTAACCGCCGGACGTTTCCTGGACAGAGCTGCGCTCGACCGGCTGCTTATCCAAGCGAAGGCTGCAGCGCAGCAGTAGTGGTTACTCGCCTCATGCATTCGCAAATGCGGTTCCAACTCGCGAAAGAAGCTCGCCAGCCTCGAATGGATCCTGTGTAACGCCGTTGTGGCGATCAATCCGCGGCCGGGCGATTCCTCGCCACTTCGCGACTGATCGTTACGTGAATGTGGGTTCACGAGTAGCGTCCGACTCATCGGCCATCATCGCCTCGACAGGCCACTCGACGCTCTGGTGACTGGATTGGTATGATGTGCGGGCCATGGCAAGCAGTCGCACTATCGCCCTCACCGTGGCGCTATCGATGGCAACCGCGTGCGGGGGCGTGGCGCCGACGGCCCCGAGCGCTCCTTCATCCGGGATGGGGCTCACTCTAGTATGCAGTGCGCCAACGCTGCTCGCGGGCGACACCGTGGTCTGTCTGCTCAGGGCGAATTTGGTGAACGTAGGCCTGACAGCGGTGTGGACGTCGAGCACTCCGAGCGTCGCGACGTCGGAGGGGGCCGGCCTCTTCGTAGCGAAGTCCGACGGCCAGACGACACTCACGGCAACGTATTCCGGGCAGTCCTTGTCGGCACCCTTGACGGTGCATTTGCAAGACGTTCTGACCGCGTCCTCGGCGGCGTTCGGCGGCACTTTCAAAGTTGGCACCGTCGCCACCATGTGGTTGCAAGGGGGCTACGGCGTGGCGTCCGCGGACTCCGGTAGACTGACGCTCGTTATCACCGATCAAGCCGGTGCGGTCGTCAGCACAAGTGCACCACAAACAGTTCCGCGCGGTGGAGACAGATACCTCATCTCCACCACGTTCACCCTGCCGCCTGGCACGACGCGTGTGTGTCGGACGGGCGTCCTTCAGATCGGCTCGGCAACGCTGACCGTGGTTCCGGTGGTGTCACTGGTACCCTGTGTTGAAGTAACCCCGTGACTAACGCATCGGCTGCCAGTCCTACCACCGCCTCGGCTCTCCGGCGATAGGTAACGGGTGACCCCGCAGTGTTGACCAACGGCTGCGCCGCCGTTCGGTCGTCACTAGGCGACTACACGCGATGTAACTGGTTAGTTGATCCAGCCTATTACATCTCCGGCAGCGCTATGGCCAGAGGGCGCGCGGGGGGCAGCCCACCACGAACATGGCGCAAGGACCGGTTTCATTGCTTTGCGGCGGCCTCCACCTCGGAAAGCAAGGCGTCCAACTGCGCCCTCGTAAACAACTTACCGCCCAGGACAACTGCCGATATCTTCTTCGTGTTGGTTATGTCGGATAGCGGATTGGCATCGAGCAGCACCAGGTCTGCCACCTTGCCGCGCTCCACCGTTCCCATCGAACTCCCGGTCCCGAAATACCGGGCGGGATTGCGCGTGGCGGCCTGGATTGCCTCGATCGGCGT
Source organism: uncultured Acidobacteriota bacterium (assembly GCA_963839705.1). Taxonomy (GTDB): domain Bacteria; phylum Acidobacteriota; class Vicinamibacteria; order Vicinamibacterales; family 2-12-FULL-66-21; genus DATBJJ01. The sequence goes on along the minus strand of CAWIWL010000010.1, from coordinate 510,906 downwards.
CAAACCTGCCTCCACAAGCAGCGCCAACTCGTCATGGATGGAAAACCCCGGAAAGCAATAAGGGTTTGGCGGATCGCTTCCCGCCAAAATTCCTACGCCAGCGCGATGAAGGCGTCCGGTCATTTCCAGGGCCTTTCGGTAAACCTTCCGCATGTTGGCGTAGTCCTCGGGTTTTTGGTCCTTGAACCGAAAATCATTCTGCGGCCTCCAGCCTTCCCGCTGGCCGGGCGTCATGTACTTGAGCCGCGGGTCGTTCACAAACTGCTCGTCGTCGAGACGCCCTACCATTCGCAAAGCGACCAATGTGGGAGTCTGCCACGTGCCGTTTCTCGCCAGCAGCTTGAAGAGAGCCTCCGCTTTGGTTGCGTCAAAAGTATCGATGGCGGTATGAACATCGAAGTCCGTGCCGACGGCTGCCAGCCGCTCCGCGAAATTGGGGCTTGCCAGATGCTTGTCCAATTCGGCGCGCAAGCGGACTTCGTCGCGCGAGGTGGACCGGAAAATCCCCATCAAATGCTCGAAGTTTCGCTGGCCTGCACGGGAGGCCTCTGCCGCGGTGATCGATTCCGGCACGTGGCCCGCTATCGGGAGCCCGGCCTTGCCGGCTTCGTCTACGGCGGCGAAATAAGCCTCTCGACCAAACAGTGAGTAGATCTTGATGAAGTCGCCGCCCATCTCCTTCACCTGCCGGACAGCATCTCGCGCTTCGGCCTCCGTAGTCACGCCGATGGCGGATCGAGGAAAGATTGTGGGCTTACCGTCAATCACCACGCCGGCTACAACGCGTGGCACCGGAAGGCCTTCGGCCAGGGCTTTGCGCCAGGCGTCGATCCCTCGAATCGGGCTCCCCATATCGCGCACGCCGGTGACCCCATTCGCCACATAGAGCTTCAGAAAAAGGCCGGGATTGGGAGTATGAGCATGCATGTCCCACAAGCCGGGGATGAGGTACTTCCCGTAGCCGTCGACGGTCTGCGCTCCTGTTGGAATCGCCGCACTTCGGCCGATGGTAACAATGCGACCGCCCTCGACGATGACCGTCTGATCACGTCGAACCGGGCGACCAGTTGCGTCGATGACGGCGACGTGGGTGATCGCAAGCGTTTGTGCCGCCAGCGGGGATTGCAGGCAGGCACATAAGAAGAACATGGCCGCGAAGGATCGTTTCAGAAGAAAATTGGAGGTTGCCTCAACCTAACGCTGTTATTCTGTATTGTCATTCGCCCTGTCATTGTTATTGGACAGTCCTGTCGGCGCAACTCATTTTTCAACGTGCCAACGCCGGATCCCGGGCGCGCCTTCGCTTCGACCCGCGATTACAGGCTGCCAGATCGCCAAGTTCGAACCCGTATTCATCCTCGCTAACGCCGCAGTGGCGATCAATCCCCGGCCTGGCGATTCCTCGCCACTTGGCGACTTTCGGTTAGGAATCCTGCCGACCGACCGTCTTGGGTACAGAGGTGTTGCCGCTTCGATGTGGTTGGCCGCAAGCGCTCGCAGCGAATCGCCTCCGAGCATCCCGCATGTGATCGCCACACCGCCTTCATCCAGAGGGCCTTGCGCTGCTCTTTCTCGGCCCACGTGCGGGCGTTGGCTGCCCGTTTGTTGCGGCCATCCCTCCTGGCGCGTCCATACACGCGTCGTTCCGGCGCGCATCCGCAGGTGTAAGATGCGTCGTGTTCGGAACTTGTGGGCGCCGACAGTCGTATTGATTGCCCTCGTTGGCCGCGAAGGACACGGCCTCGCAGGTCCACAACAAGTTAGCCAGATCAAGGATTCATCAATCCGAAGGAGTTGACCGATGGCGACGTCAGCAGCTCAGAAAGCTGCGGCCACTCGGAAGCGTCGAACGGCGGCTCGGAAAGCGGCTACCACGCGGAAACGTCGGGCCGGGGGCAAGAAGGCGGCGATCACGCGCAAGCGTCGAACGTCGGTGAGAAACACTGCACCAGTTCCCAGCACCCCGTCGGTCGTCCCCATGATCTCCTACGAGGATGGGATCGCGGCTTTGGAATGGCTGCGCAGCGCGTTTGGGTTTCGAGAGACGGCGCGTCTCACGACGCCGGATGGGAAGCTGTCACACGGCGAGATGGAAGTAGGGAGCGGATTGATCATGCTTGCGTCTCCGACACCGGAGTACCGCAGTCCGAAACGACATCGGGAGGTTTGCGAACAGGCACGCAAGTGGTCCACGGTGCCCTGGATTATCGATGGCGTGCTCGTCTATGTGAACAATCTCGATCGACACTTCGAACGAGCGAAAACCGCAGGTGCGACGATTCTCTCTGCGATCGAAGAGGGGCCGCCCGGGCGACGATACCGGGCGGAAGATCTCGAAGGCCATCGCTGGTTTTTCTTTGAGACCGACCACGTCTGACGCGCAACTGGCTAACCAGCCGCTGCAGCCGACGGCTTGGGCGCTGCGGGCAAATTCGGAATGACTGCCAAGGCCGCTCGCGGCTGAGCGGCATGACGTTAGTAACGCTCAACGCCGTTGTGGCGATCAATCCGCGGCCGGGCGATTCGTCGCCACTGCGCGACTTCTCAGGACCAATCCGTTCAGCCGCGATATGCCGCGACCTGGCGGGGTGTTATGCAGGTCGGCCTATTGAGGTCTCACGGGCGACTGCTTCGCCCAATAAGTGCCTGTGACCATATGAAGTTGCAGACTTCTTCGACGCGGCCCATCTGCTGATACGCTGCGAGCCTCGCTGGGCCGGCCGTGATATGCCGGTCGGCCTACTCATAGTTGGGCGGACGAGACACTGCGGAACGCATGCACCGATTCGTGACCTTCATCGGGGGCGCCGCCCCCGGACCCCCGATGGGCCCGATGAGCGACCCCAACTGCGTAATACTTGGTGTCGCGTTAAGTCGTAGGACTGGGTGTCGCTTTCCTAAGCTAGCGCTTTATGGCCGCCGCGTGAGTGTGCGATGATCGGCGTCTCGTCAGGAGGTTCCCGTGAGTTCAATCCCGCGCCCCGATCTTTCCGCTCGGCCGCTGCAAATGACCTGCGAATACACGGTCAACGCCAAGCCAGAAGAAGTCTACGTCGCCTGGACGAAACGCTTCGACACCTGGTTCGCCCAGGCCGGAACGCTCGCCATGGTGCCAGAGCCAGGGCGGCCATACTTCTTTTATAGCCGGGATGACTGGGGCAGACATCCTCACTACGGCCGATTCCTCGATGCAAAAGCAAACCAGCTCGTCGAAATGACGTGGATGACGGGAAACGGGACCGCCGAGGGAACAGAAGGAGCCGAGACGGTCCTTCGGATTGAGCTTGTCCCCAAAGGCGGGGCTACCGAAGTTTGCTTGACCCACTCCGGTTTCGTCTCCGAGAAGTCGCGCGACGGACACAAGGAGAACTGGCCGCTGGCCCTCAAGACTCTGGACGAAGCGCTGTCGTAATCAACCTCTTGTCAACGTGGCGCTGCTGATCATCGACGAGGTCGGCTTCGAGCCCATGAACCGTCAGGAGGCCAGCCTCTTCTTCAGACTAAGAGTCGTTCTATGTTCTCCGGTGCCGCCCAACAAGCCGATGCAGCGGACCGGCCTCCGGCCGGCCGCTGATCGGCAAGACGTTACGCCGGACTCTGAGCTTCGTGTTCCAACCGATTAGTCCTCGTACACGCCGTAGCGTAGATTGATCCGCGGCTGGGCGATTCCTCATCACTTGGCGATTATTGGGGAGTATTATTTGCCCATCCCAACACGAGATTCTCACTAAACAGCGGATCGGCTTGGTAGGGCGATGGAAAGGAGCCGCATGACGCGGAATTGCTCAATCCGGACGGTTGCTTTCCTGTTCCTGCTCATTTTCAGACCAACAGATGGGTGGCCTCAGGATGTTATCGGTGTGCTTGGTATTGCGAGTGAGATCGCGCCAATTGAACGGCAATTGACCGACAGTCGCGAAGTCGTTGTTCGCGGCTACACGTTTCGTCGCGGCGTGCTCGACGGACGTCAAGTGGTCGTAGGACGGTCTGGGGCAGGAAAGGTGAATGCTGCGATCGCCGCGACACTCATGATCGATCACTTCAATGTGGCTACCGTCCTTTTTTCGGGAACTGCCGGAGCGATTGATCAAAGTCTCAAACCGGGCGACGTGGTGATTGGGACGGCTGTCGGTCAGTACGACGCCGGCCTTCAGGCACCAGATGGCATCAGACGTCGCGGGCTGAGGAACGTGGTGACGGGCGAATTGGATCCTGTGCTTGCGCCGACACCGGACGGCCTCCTTGCCGCCGCGCGCGCATCGTTGGTCGGACTTACGCTCCCACTTGTTAAGACGGCCAATTCCGAACATTTGCCGCGCATTGTCGAGGGTGTCATCGTAACGGCTGACGTGTTTCTGGCGGATATTCGACGACGGGAAGAGCTTCGCACCAGCCTCGGTGCCGCCGCCCTAGAGATGGAGGGAGGCGCCGTCGTACAGGTGTGCCGCCAGTTTCGTGTTGGCTGCTTGGTGGTTCGGAGCGTCACTGACTACGCCGATGGCCAGGCCCTAGCGAGCTACGACCAGTTCTTCAAGACGGCAAGCGAAAATGCGGCGATGGTGGTAACGCGCATCATTCGGGGGCTGAAATGACAGGCCTCTACGCGTAATAGCGGTGGCGGTGCCCGGCGTCTTGGCACACCAACCAACCGTTGCGAACCCCGTACCAAGTTCCTTTCTCGCGACTAACGCCGCGGTGTTTAGCTGATCTTCTGGCCAGAGCATGGCAGACGGCGTATGGGCTTCAGCCGATTTGGCGTCGAGGCTATAGTGGGGGACGCGTCATGCGAGCGGCTCTCATAATCCTCGTTGTCGCCATCACCGCGACAGCCGCGCAGCCTCCGCCCCCGCGCCCGATCGCGATCACCGGCGTCACCGTCATCGACCCGAACGCCGGTGCCTCCGTGCCCTCCATGACGGTGGTGATCCGTGAGGGGCGTATTGCGAGCGCCGGCACGGGCGTCGCCGTTCCGCGAGACGCCACGGTGATCGATGGCCGCGGGCAGTTCCTGATGCCCGGTCTGTGGGACATGCACGTCCACCTCGGCTTCGCGCGCGAGAGCGCGTTTCCGGCGTTCGTCGCCAACGGGGTGACCGCCGTGCGCGATCTCGGCGGCGATCTGGCGGAGCTCGATCGGTGGCGGACCGAGGTCGCCGCTGGGAGCCGCGTCGGCCCCCTGATTGTTCGCGCCGGGCCGATGCTCATCGGCCAGGACCCGGTGCGCTTCCAAGTCCTGATCGAATCACCGGCGGAGGGACGCGACATGGTCCGCCGGCTGCGCGCAGCGGGGGTCGAGCAAATCAAGGTGAAGTCGATGTCGCGCGACGCCTACTTCGCCATCGTCGCGGAAGCACGCGCGCTGGGGTTGCCGGTCACTGGACATATCCCGCGGACGGTGTCGCCGGAAGAAGCGTCCGACGCGGGACAATCGGTCGAACACGTCAGTACACTGTTCGACGGCACGTTTCAGACCGCCCGCCCTGGTATCAAGAGCTTCAGCCGAGAGATAGCCCTCTGGCGTGGCACGGACGAGGCTCGCGAGCTGTTCCAGCGGTTCGTGCGGAACGGGACGTTCGTCGATCCGACCCTCGTCCCCCTCGAACGTCTGTCCATCCGAGGTGAGATCGGCCTGCCCGATCCCGATTGGCGGTATACGGCAGCTTCGGCCCGGGCAGAAGCGGACAAGTTCTTCCCCGTTCGCTACGATGCGGCACCGCAACCACGCATCCACGGCGCGGATCTGCGTGAGATGCTGGCGGTGACGCGGATGATGCACGACGCCGGTGTCAAGGTGCTCGCGGGTACCGATGTCAGCTTCATCAATGCGCCGGGCTTCAGCCTGCACGACGAGCTCGAATTGCTTGTCGCTGCCGGACTGCCGCCGGCGGCAGCGCTGCGCGCCGCGACGTCGAATCCTGCCGCGGTGTTCCCGAAGCTCGAGACGGGGAGCATCGCTGCCGGCAGGCGCGCCGACCTCGTGCTGCTCGACGCGAATCCGTTGACCGACATCCGCAACGCACGCCGCATCCGCGCGGTGGTACTCGCCGGCAAGCTTCTGGACCGACCGGCGCTGGATCGGTTGCTGCTGGAAGCGCTGGAGTTGGCGGAACGGAAGTAGGTCACGTCCCGAGACAGACTCAGCACACGTGATCTTGATTCCGCGCGGCCTTGCCGCGTGTCCAGACCATCGTCGCCGTCCGGGCGGCCTGTTCGTCCCGGCCGAAGACTCGGGATCGCGAGTGCTGTCGATCAAAGCAGCGGATCAGGAGGCGGTCGGCGGCACCCTAGAAGCGAAACTGCACCGAGACCGCCTTCACGCGCGGTGTGAATGTCGAGTGGACGATCGCGCGGTGGTTCGGCGATGGCCGGCGCTGCAGGTTGGCCCCGATCGCGACGCCGATGAGCCCGCCGTACATGGCGCCGCTCAGCATGGCTTTGCCGGCGCCCCAGCTGCAGTTGCCGCAGTGCCGCAGGGTGTACGCCAGCGTGGTCGTCAGCGTCGCGCCGATTGCCGCGCCAATCAACGTGCTCTTGAGGATCGTGCCTCCGGATTGCGAAGGGGGCACCATCGGCGATCGCTGAGCTGCGGCGTTCGTGGCGGGCGGTGCGTCGACGAGCGATCGATGGTTGGCTCGCTCGTCCTGACCTTGCTGGCCCGCCAGGGCGCCGGTTGAGCAGATCAGTTGTCCGGCGACCAGGAGCGCGATCATAGCGTTGTGCCTTGGCTTCATCGGTACCTCCATCGAGGATTGCGCGGAAGAGGCGCAAAACGGCTCACGCCACCGGCCGCGTCCGCACGCGCTCAGCGCCGCCTCTACCGGGAAGGGTCATCCTTATCGCAGGGCTCGATGATGACTGGAGGTCCGTCGACTTAACACCGGCGATGCTGCTCGGCGCCGCCGTGCTGCGGGACAAACAGGCGGTCCTCGCGATTTATTCCGAGCGAAGCGCGCGCATCGGATCCATGCGCGTCGCGCGGCGCGCCGGTACCGCCGCCGCGGTGAGCATGACCGCGGCCAAGACGACCACGGCGGCGCCGAAAGCCAGCGGGTCGACTGCCGGGAGATCGATCAGCAGGCTCTCGAGCAGCCTGCTGCAGACGACCGCGAGGGCGAAGCCGATCGTCCCACCGATGATCCCCAGGCGTGCCGCCTGGCGCAGGATGAGCCACACCACGCCTTCGCTCGACGACCCGAGCGCGATGCGGATCGCGATCTCGCGCGTCCGCTGCGCCACCGAGAACGCGGTCATCCCGTAGAGGCCGAACGCCGCCAGCAGCAGCCCGATCGTGCCGACCGAGCCCGCCACCCAGGCGGCGATGGTCTGCGGCAGCAGGCTCAACGTCGTCGCGACCTCGAGCGTCTGCGTGTGGATGACCGGCAGCATCGGGTTGAAGCCGACCACCACCTGCCGCATCTCGTTGATCCGCGACTCCGGTCCGGCGCGGCGGACGTAGAAGGTGACCTCGGACCTGAACTGCTGCGCCATCGGAACGTAGATGAAGTTGCGCGGCGCTTCGTTGATGGCGCGGTACTTCGCGTTCCTCGCCACGCCGACGATCTCGAGCATCTGCGCGTCGTTGCCGTCGCCGTGCTTCAGGCGCTGGCCGATCGGGTCCTGTCCCGGCCAGGCGTCGGCCGCCATCCGTTCGTTGACGATCGCGACGCGCGGCGCGCTGGAGCGATCCTGGCCGGTGAACGCCCGCCCCTGCACGATTCGCAGTTCCATCGTCGAGAAGTAGCCCGGCGAGACGACGTCCCAGTCGGCGTCGATGTTGTCGCTGCCGTTCTGCCCGACGCGGCCGGGCACGTGCAGCGGCCCGAGGCCCATGCCGCCGCCCTGCAGCGGCACGATGCGCGACGCGGCGACGGCCGTGACGCCCGGCATGCTCCGGAAGCGCTCGAGCAGCGCGTCGACGGCGCCCAGCCCCTCGGCGTCGGCGCGGTAGCCGCCGAGGTGCGTGTCGATCTGCAGCGTGTCGACGTTGCGGACGTTGAAGCCGGAGTCGATCGACGCCGCCTTCTGCAGAGAGCGGATGAAGAGGCCGGCGGAGACGAGCAGCAGCAGCGCCATCGCCACCTGGGCGGCAACGAGCCCCTGGCGCAGCCAGCTGCGCTTGCGGTCGGCCGTGGCATGCGTGCCGTGAAGCGCCGGCGCGAGCGATACGCGCGAGGCGCGCAGCGCGGGCAGGAGCGCGAAGAGGATGGCGCAGAGCGCCGAGAGCAGCATCGCGAAGGCGACCACGCGCGGGTCGAGCTCGAGATCGAGCGGAATCGGTACGGGCAGGCTCGGCTGAAACGACGCGAGCAGACCGACGAGCGCCCACCCGAGCGGCAGGCTGGCGAGGCCGGCGGCGAGCGCGAGGATCAATCCTTCGATCAGCAGCTGCTGCAGGATCCGCGCGCGCGTCGCGCCGAGCGCGAGGCGCGTCGCGATCTCGCGCCGACGCTCGATCGCCCGCGCCAGCAGGATGCCGGCGACGTTGCTGCACGCGATCAGGAGGACGAGGCCGGTGAGGATCCCGAGCATGGCGATGAAGCCGATGAGCGGCAGGACCGCCGGCGGCGGCACGCGCTCCGAGTAGGCGACGTTGACGCCCCAGCGCGACACGCGGTCGTCACCCTGCGCCGTCAGGTAGGCGTGCATGATGCTCTGCAACTCGTCGCGCGCCTGCCGCGCCGTGGCGCCGGGCTTGAGCCGGCCGATCGCCGTCATCCACACCGAGTTGTGCATCGTCAGCGCCGAGCGGTCGCGCGAGTGCACGTGCATTTCCATCGCCATCGGGACCCAGAAATCGGGGCTGATGATGGTGGTGCCGGTGAAGCCGGCCTCGGCGACGCCGACCACCGTGTAGGGTCGGTTGTTGAGGCGGATGGACTGGCCGAGCACGTCCGGGCTGGCGGCGAAGCGCCGGCGCCAGAACTCGTGTCTCAGGACGACGACGGGATGGGTGTCGGGAGTGCTGTCCTCGTCGGGCAGGAAGAAGCGTCCGGCGGCGGGACGCGTGCCGACGACCTCGAAGAAGTTGCCGGACACCAGCCCGGCGAACGCGCGCTCGGACGCCTGCGCGGTGCCGAGGCTCATCACCTCGGGGCCGAACTTATGCGCGGCGAGGGCGACGAAGTGCGTGTTGCGCTCGCGCATCTCCTTGAAGAGCGGGTAGCCAAAATTGTCGAACCCCTGACCGTCCGGAGCCGAGCGGCCGATGTCGACCAGCGTGGCCGGGTCGGCGACGCCGATGCGCGTGCGCAGCAGGAATGCGTCGGCCAGGCTGAAGATCGCGGCGCTGGCCGCGATGCCCATAGCCAGTGACAGCACCGACGTCAGCGTGAAGATCGGGCTGCGGGCGAGCAGACGAATGGCATAGCGGATGTCGGCGCTCATTTGCGGATTAGACTGGCGGCCGGCGGGGATTGTTTCACTCAGCGCGAGAACTCGCGGGCGATTTCCTCGATCGCGTCGCGCTCCGGCGCATGTTGCGACCTCGAGCATGACCGACTACGAACGCGTGGTTCAGAAGGGCTCGAGGGCGGTCCACCGTCGAGAGGCCATTAGGCTGCTCCGCGTGCGAGTGCACTCGGCGGCGGGCCGGCGCGGAGGCCCGGCTGTTCGGGAATCAGCCTAACCGCCGAGGCTCTACGCGTGTGGTTTTACCCTGCCCGGTCTGGCACCCAATACCGTCGAAATCGCCGAGGTACGGCGTCCTTCCTAGTGGCAACGGGTTACGATTAAGGCCATGCGTCCTCTTCCGGGCAGGTCGTTTCTGGCGCTCACAATCCTCGTGAGCGCCTGCGGCGAGTCGTACCCTGAAACGCAGCCTCAAAGAGATTTCGCATTCTTGACAAGCCAGGACTGCCCGAACGCGGCCGTCATGCGGGCCCGGCTGGATGAAGCACTCGAGAGAATGGGCCGACCGCCCGACTACGTGGTAGTTGACTTGACGACGCTTGTCGGAGACCGATGCGCGCCGCGCTTACCCCTCGCCCACGGTGCTCTATGCGGGCCGCGATCTGTTCGGGATGCCTGAACCGCGCCCGCCGTACCCGACGCCGACGTGACGCCTCTATCCGGGCGGAGTTCCGTCCCCAGCCGACATTGAAGCCAAGCTGCAGTCCGCTGCACGCTGACGGAGTTCGTTTATCTCCGGCGGCTCATTGTTCGCTCCCGAGTGTACCGAGTGCTGCGGCCTGTTCAAGCGTTACCGGCTCGCCCTTGTAGAAATAGGTGTGGTCCACAACTTCAATCGGAATGACTTCCACAGGATCCGCAAGGTCCTGTTGCAGCGCGCCACGACAGTCATCGTCGAGCACATACCCCTCGACAACAACACTCGCGTGGAACATAGTCAGCGCCCGGACTCGGCGCCGCAGATGCAGCAGCCATTCGGCAAGGAAACTTCTCCCAAACTGGGCGAGGGAGTACGTATCCTCTCGGAGAATGGCGTCGTAATGGGGACCAATATACCGGTCGAGCGCGTCGAAATAAATGATGGGGCACTCGGCCTTGATGAACTGAACATATGCCTCATCCAGCGACAGCCGGTGACACGAATAGTTCTCCTCCAGCTTTTTCGCAAGGTACGACTTGGCGGCATCCGGGTCTCCATAGACCAGGAACATCCTTCGTGACCCGTGGTTAGACGTCATTGCCTCCAGCCCTTCTCTTTAATCGCCTTCAGAGTCCAGCTCGCGATTCAGACTCCATGATTCTGAACGATCTACGTCAGTTCTGCTGAAGAACCTTGACCTGACCCGGCTGTCATTCCGTCGTGCTATGGTTCAGCGCAGTAGACTCTCGCCCGGAGGATCTGCAGGAGGAGTTATGAAGAAGACCGTAGTGGCGCCTTCGCTGTTCGTCGTCGGTCTGCTCGTTGGTGTTGCCGCCAGCACTGTAATCCGGCCGGTCGAGGCGCAGACCGAAGCCTCGCTTTACCAACTCGGCCAGCGGCTTCAGTTCTCGTACACCGACCGGACACAAGAATGCACGGTGGCGGAAGTCCGTGGTGCCATTCGTCCGATGTGATCCGGGCAAACCTGACGTATTTCAGCCACGGGTTGCGCAGACCGCGACCTGGTACAACACCGCCTCCACCGTCTACATATCTGTTCGCGAGAAGTAGCGCCGCGATTCTCGAGCACTCGCCGCCGAAGGTTCTCCGGACCGCGGCCGACGGGCTCGTGCTGACATGACGACCCTTGTTCGACCGGCGACCATCGCCGATGCCCCGCGCCTCAGCCAACTCGGGGCGAACACCTTCCGAGAGACCTTCGAGGGCGAGAACACGCCCGACGACATGGCGAGCTACTTAGCGGAGGCCTTCACACCGGACCGGCAGGCGGCCGAGATCAGCGACGCCTTCGGTGTCGTGCTGCTTGCGGAGCGCCCAGACGCGCCCGAAGCGGAGAAACTGGTCGGCTACGCGCACCTGGTGTCAGGTCTCGCGCCTCCCGCAGTCCAAGGTCTCGCGCCGATGGAACTCAAGCGCCTCTATGTGACCCGCTCGTGGCATGGGAAGGGCGTCGCCCAGGCGCTCATGGGCGCTGCCCTGGACGCCGCGCGCGCCCGTGGAGCGAAGACCCTCTGGCTCGGTGTGTGGGAACGGAACCATCGGGCAGTGGCGTTCTATGGCAAGTACGACTTCAGCCACGTCGGGGAGCACACATTTGTGCTCGGCTCCGACGCGCAAACCGACTGGCTGTTGGCCCGCCCACTCTAAGGGTCAGTGAGCTCGAATCGGCTGCGATAGGGCTAAAGGATGACGCCGCGCGTCGTTCCGCCGGGTTCATACAATCCGAGAAACCAGACCACGGCGCCTCGCGTGCACCCGGTGACGCGATCATCACAACGGCTTCCCCTTGTGGCGTTCGCAGGTTCCAGCCGACCGTTGACCGGCAGTCGCGGCCGCCTCGCCCGCCTTTGGTCCCAGCTCGCGCGTCGCGCGAAATGAGTAGCGGTTGATCTTGATCAGCAGTCGCGAGGCGCCATCCGGTCCGGGCTGAAACAGGACCTCGTACTCGGTGGGTGAGGCGTGCGCGGTACCTGCGAGAGCTGGCGAGACGGACAGCAGTGTGGCTTGACCCCGGGCCAGGTCGAGGCGCACCACATCGATCTGACCCTTTTCCATCGTGCATGCCACGACCAGAGGTTTCGGGGCCATGCCGCATCCACCCACGCTACCCGCGGCTACGACGAACGACACCAAGACGAAACCGTCCCTGACTCTCATCGTCTCCCCTTTCCATCCCGTAGAGCGCACATCAATTGCTTTCGCACATTCCATTTGACGAGAAGAAGGATTGGTTCTGCCCAATTTTCATCGAAGGCTTCACGCCTCACGTCGGGGGTTCGTGTCCCCCCGCGTTGTCAAGCCAGTGGCACCCAACTACTTTGCCCCGGGGACGAAGGACGGCGTCGTCGTGCCGGTGCTCGTCGAAGTCAGGGTGTCGTTCACGCTTCGATAGTAGGAATCGAACGAACCCGGCACGATTACCCTGAAGGCCGATAGCACTCGCTTTGTAGAGCCGGACGCGGCAATGGCGCGCGGCCTACTTCAGTCGGGCCTCGTACAGCGTTACGCGTTTGTCGATACTGTTGTCGATGGCCCCGCCAATCAGCGCCCACAGCCCTGCGCCGAATGCCACGAACGCGGCCCTCCCGGCCGTGCCGCACTTGCGACCGTTGCTCTCGCAGCTCGACATGGCGGCCATGCCGGCGCCGACGAGCGCGCCTGCCAGGTATCCATTCTTGACGGAGTCCTTGCGCTTCGACGTCACCCGGCGGATCGCATCGCGATCGATGCGCTGCTCGGTCGTCTTGACGCGAAGAACCAGCGATGCTCCTTCGAGCCGGAGCATCGTGCCGACCGTTCTGCCCCCTGCCATGTCTTCCACCGACACCGTCAGGCCTCGGGCCTGCGCCAGCTCCGTCCACTTCGGGTACGCATCCTGGACTCGATCCTTCATGCCGGTGCCGGATTCAGGTGCTGGCACTTGAAGCGTGATCCCTGCAACCACGCATGCCGCTGCGATCGCTGAGTGCATTGAAACCCCTCCGATCGCAACGTACTCGGCCTTCGAAGCCCAGTCGTGAGAGATCGCTGAACATTCTCTGAAGAACTGTGTCGCAACGACCGACGCGGGCCGGACGTAGCGGGCCGGAATCCCAGGGTCGCCAAGGCGGGGGATCAGCCGACGGACTGTATACTACGCCGACATGCGGACCATAGCTGCGACCTGCGTGGCAATCGCCGTCTGCAGTGCACTCGCACTCTCAGGACAGGCATCTCGGATGACGCTCGGCGAAGTCCTCCTGCTCACACCTTCAAAGACGGCGGAAGGAGGCAGCACGCTCGAGTATTTGTTTCTGGCGGATCGCGGCAGCCGCAAAGGACTCCATCTGCATGTGTGGACCGGCGGCCCGAAGGATCCACGTCCCCGAACCAGAACGAGCTCGTCCGATTACCGTCTCGTGAGCCCTTCCACGGCTGGACCGTTACCCGATGTCGACGTGCTGGGCATTCACTACATCAAGGTGCTGCCCGATCGACGTGCGGCATTCGAGACGTTCGTCGCCAGCACGTTGCACCCTCGCGTCGCCAACCTGCGGCCGGACCTGCGGCTGCTCTACTACAAGGCAGTCAGCGGACCGCAGGCCGGCAGCTACATCACGATCTTTGCGCTGACCCGCGAATCACGCGACAAGTACTGGCCAGGCGGATCGGACTCCGATGATTTGCGCGTCGCGTTCGAGCCCGTCAGGGCGCTGACGAAGGAACTGCTGACGTATCTGGTCGCGGGGTCGGCTCTCACCGACGAGAAATTCGCGGCTGCCGTCTATGAGAGTCGCGATTGGAGCGATTTCGTGTTGGTCGCAGGGCCGAAGTGAAGCAAAGGAGGAACCGTGTCGCAGCAGCCATCGCCCGTATGCCCTGACTGCAAGGTGGCAATGGATTCCGGTTTCATCGTCGATTTCACCTATGGAAATCAAGCGAGCGAACAGTCTTCGTGGGTCAAGGGCACAGCAGAGCCGAGTTTTTGGAAAGGGCTGAAGTTAGGCGACAAGGAGCGGCTACCGGTTGTGACCTTTCGTTGCCCGACGTGCGGTCAGCTGAAATCATTCGCGCAGGCGACCTAAGCGGCATTTGCTGCCGACGAACGCCCCTGTTCTTGGTGGCAGCGTGCGCTGCCCCGCGTGATCGACACCGCGACTATGCCGCCATGGAAACCGGTCGAGGCTCCGACAGCAGCAGCCTGACAGTGCGCAGCGGATGCCGCGCGTCGTCGCACACCGTGGCCCAGCCGATTCTCCGCAGATAAAGCGCCAGGACTGCGAAGAGCAGAACGGTTGTGATGTAAAGCACCGACCCGAGTCGGAACACATCCGGAGCCGCCGCGAAGAGCGCCAGGCCGATGGATGCCGCGATGTTGCGCGGTCCCCGCTTGTCCGGCACCAGGAGCACGATCAGCAGGTGGCGGGCGACACGCATCTTGATGCCGACGAACATCGCGAACGGAACGAGCGACCACCCGATCCGATCCTCCATGTCGAACCCCAGTCGCTTCTCGACGTACCACAACACAATCGTGAAGGGCGCGACCAGCGCGACTGCCGCGACCGTGTCGTAGATGTTGCCTTTGACCTGGTCGTGGAACGTGAAGATGGTGAGGTAGTTGTCCCAGATGAAGTACGGCACCACGAAACCGGCGAACAGGATGGCGAGAAAGACCGTCGCCATGCCACGCCGCATGGTCGGGATCTGCCACGCGTACGCCACCGGCGAGAGCTTCATCGTGATGGCGAGCGCCATCAGAATGTGACTGGCGTCGGGCCTCGAGTGGGCCCTGCGAGCCCCGCGAGCAATGACGAGCGCGATCATGACCACGACGAGCATGGCGAGGTACGAGTCGTCTTGCACGTAGACGAACCGATGACCGAAATACGCGAAGTTCAGGTACAGGAGGGGGAAGAGGTACCACCGCGTATTCAGGAAATACCAGAGGGACAGCGCGACGAACAGCGCGGCGAGCAATATGACCATGCCGTAGAACTCGATTCCCGTCGCCTCCCCTATCGCATACAGCCCCGCCGCCGTGAGCAAGGCCGCCGGCGGATAGGGAGCTGATGCCTCCCTGGTCCAGGTCGCCTTCTCGAGCGGTGTCTGTTCGAGGCGCGCCTTGGTGTACATGTCGAGCGGGTCGTTCAACACGACCTTGGCGACGTACGAATTGCCGATCGTGTCCGTGCCGTAGGTGTCGTACTGATGAACGCCGCTGAGCAGCGGGAAACGGGCGTAGTCCACGTACGGCCGCGGGACGTTCGGAATCGCCACGGCGATCATGTGCAGGACCGTCGCGGCGATCACCGTGTACTGGACCGGTCGGTTCACCCGTAACAGGAACCCGTCGACCGCCGCCGCCGCTTCGAGAAAAGTCATCTGCCTCCGGCCGTCCAGAGTAGCAGAGCACACGTGAATCCGGATCGGCTGAGAACGCAAAGCTCTACGGCGTCAATGGCCGGCGGCCTGGAACTTCGCCAGATCGATATGATAGGCACGTCTTCGCTTCACGACAGAGAGAGCACTGGAGGCGGACATGAGAACGCTCAGGAGTCGATCGTACAAGGTCGTGCCGGGGCGCTTCTACGAGACACCGAAGGAGCTCTGGGGCTTTCGAAGCGAACGCGGCGACGGACCGCCGGCCCGAATTGCGCGCGCGTTCCTCGAGGCGCAGACCGACATCCTCGGCATCGACCTCGATCAGCTCTTGCAAAAGAAACCCCGCATCGTCCATGGGCTCGGGGCTGACCACGTCATCTTCCAGCAGCGGTGGAAGCGCCGTCGCGTCCACCGCGCGTACGTGACCGTCCACATCGGCGCGAAGGACCGGCGCGTCTACCTCGTGAAGAGCCGCGCGGCGCCGCAGGACGTGCTCCAGTCTGCTCCAGACGCCCGCATCGTCGAAGCACGCGCGATCCGCATCGCACTCGCACGTGTAGGTGGCCAGAAGCGAGTGGTGGGCCCGCCCGAGCTGCTGTGGTACCCGGCCAAAAAGTTGCTCAAGCCTGCCTGGCGCGTGCGCGTCCAGCGCACGAAGCCCCGCGCCGAGTACATCGTGTACGTCAACGCCGAGACGGGTACGGTCATCAGTGCGTACAACAACCTGGCGGCGCTCACCGGGCGCGGCCGCGTCTTCATGCCGAACCCGATGGCGCGCGATCGCGCCTTCGAGCCGGTGGACGAGGACGACGACGTTCGACGCCCCACGCCAAGGGCCTACCTCGACGTGCGGGTGACCGGCTTGAAGGGAAACCAGGTGCTCGATGGCACGCGCGTGACGACGTGGCTCACGGGGCACCGTCTGAAGAAACGCGACCACGACTTCCGCGTAGACTCGAATCGAGTGGGCTTCGAGGAGGTGTCCGCCTACTATCACGTGGACCGCGCGATCGCCTACCTCGAAAGCCTCGGCTACAAGGGCGCCCGCCGAATCTTCGACGCGCCCCTCGAAATCGACGCGCGTGGCACACCCGAGGACAATTCGTGGTACAGCCCTGGCGAACGGACGCTCACCTTCGGCCTGGGCGACGTGGACGACGCCGAGGACGGCGAGACCGTGCTGCATGAGTTCGGTCACGCGCTGCAGGACGCCATCTGCCCCGACTTCGGTCAGTCTCCCGAGGCTGCCGCGATGGGCGAGGGCTTCGGCGATTACTTCGCCGGATCTTCTTCGAGCGCGCGAAGCCCGAACGCTACCGGCTCTCGGTGATGTCCTGGGACGGGCTTTTCTACGAAGGCGACCCGCCGTCGGTTCGCCGGCTCGACTCTCTACAGACGTACGAGACCTTCGACCACTCCCGCGGCGATCACGAACATGAGAACGGAGAAATCTGGTCGGCGGCGCTGTGGCAGGTGCGCGACGCGCTCGGGCGGAAGAAGGCGGACAGGATCATCATCGACAGCCATTTCCAACTGGACGGCTTCACGACGTTCGCCCGCGGCGCGCGAGCCATCCTCGACGCCGACCGCAATCTCCACCGCGGCGCGAACGAGGCGGCGCTTCTTCGCGTGTTCCGCCGTCGCGGCATCGGGCCAGTTGAGTAGGAGCGGCGCGGCAGCGGCCTTCGCCGTTCTTCCGTTCGTGGGTGCCTTCGTTCGTCGGCTTCCCGGTGGTCTGGGTACAAAGGTGTAGACTCGGAAAACGCGGGCCATTTATGCCGTTCTGGAGTCTTGTTCTCGTCGCGCTGGCCGCCTTCGGCCTCCAGGTGATTCCGCCTCCCGTTTCAGGCGTCGCGGTACTGGGTGGCGCAACCATCAAGGGGCGTGTCGTCGATGCGGCAACGAAGGCGCCCCTTGCCGATGCGCGCGTCCGGTTGACCGGCTCGTCTCAACGCGGGCCGGTCCTCACCGACGCCGCTGGTGCGTTCGGGTTCAATGGGCTGCCCGCGGGAACCTATTCCTTCGTCGTCGAGCGAAACGGGTACCTCTCGACTTCGTGGCCAGACTCTTCCCGGTGGATTCGGCGGCGCGAGGACCCCATCAGGCTCGCCGCGACTGACAACGTAGAGAACGTGACGCTGGCCATCGAGCGCGGCGGCGTCGTTGCCGGAAAAGTGACGACGGTGACGGGAGAGCCCGTCAGCGGCGCACAAGTGTCACTCCTGGGCCTGTGGCCGCCGACCTACCCCCGGATCGGGACCACCAACGATCTCGGAGACTACCGCGTGCCGGACCTGCCTGCCGGTCGCTACGTGCTTCGCGCGCAACTGCGAGCGGGATCGGGCGCCCCCGGGGACACGCCCCTGCACGGGCCTCTGCCCACCTACTATCCGGGAACCCTTCAACGTGGTGAAGCTCAGGAGCTCGTCGTCGGGCGCAATGGTGAGGTGACCGAGGCGAATCTCCGGCTCGTCAGCGGAACGCTCTCGCTTCTCGACGTGACCGTCACGCACACCGATGGCCGGCCGGTGGGTTCGGCGATGGTCAGTGTTTCGAGCATGGCAGAACCGCCGATGCCAATCGGGCGCGGCCCACGGAACGGCATCGTCCGGGTGGAACTTCCTCCTGGCGAGTACACGCTGGAAGCGCGGGCGCCGAGCGGGTTGATGACGGGCGCAAACCAAATCGCCTACGACTTGATCGGCATGGCACGCGTGCAGCTGGCTGCGGGCGCACGAGAGACCGCCACGGTGGTTGTCGGCAGGAACGCCACGGCGTCAGGGCGAGTCCTCTTCGAGGGGGACGGTGCACCGCCACCGGCAAAGGCCGACGGTCGCCTGCCTATGGTCGGATCTGACGGACAGACCTGCCGCTACGGTTCTCCCGCCATCGCACCCGACTGGAGCTTCAGCATCGATGGTCTGGCAGGCACATGCCGCGCCGCTCCTCCTCCACCACTGACAGCGCGCTGGTTCGTCAAGTCTGTGATCCTCGACGGCCGGGAGATGCTCGACGAGAAGGTATGGTTCGAGCCCGGCCGGCACTATGAAGACGTGCGAATCGTGATGACCGATCGGCGCTCCCAGGCACGCGTTCGGGTCAGCGAGGCGAACGGCACGCCCACCGGCGAGTACGCGGCGGTTGTGTTTCCCGTGCAACCCGATCGCTGGCGCAGTCCGGAGCGGTACATCAGAGCGGCGGCGCCGCTGCCGCCCAGCTTCCTGGGGACGCCCGATCCGAGTGGAACCGGCGGCGAACCGGGCCGGTCGCTCCGCTTCATCGGACTCCCATCAGGTGACTACTATCTGATTGCCGTGGACGACATCGAGTACCACGCCACGCGCAACCCCGCGATCCTGGAGAAACTCGCTCGCAACGCGACGCGAGTGACGATTCCCGAACGCGCCCTGATCGAAGTGTCGCTGCAGCGGTACGTGCTGAGCGACCTGATCAAGTGACAACGAAGCAAACCCGCGTCGTCGGGAATCAGAAGTGGTTTTCAGGATTGTCCCATCGCTCACAGAATTGCGGCCGTCTGGACGTCTTACGGACGATTTCCTCGTCTGATCGTGCTGCCCGTGCTGGCACTGATTTTGAGTCCTGCCGGGCATGCTCTGGGATCTATTCCAGCACTACCAGATCGGTCAACTCGACGCCAAGCTCGATCGCCTGCAGGGCGCCTCGTCCCAGGAGAGCATCGCGCGGGACGCGAACAAGCACCTGGTGGATAGAGTCGAGGGGCTGGCGCTCATCACCCGGGCGTTGTTCGAGTTGATGCAGGAGACCACCGGCGTATCCGAGGAGAAGCTGCGCGCGAAAGTTGCCGAAATCGATTTGCGCGACGGCCAGGCCGACGGCAGGATGACACCGAAACCGAAGAAGTGCCCGAAGTGCGATGCGATGATGTCGCCGCGATTCGGACGCTGCCTGTTCTGCGGTCAGAAGGATGAGTCGGCGCCCGTCCTGTAACAACGCTGCAAACCCAACAGTTTTCTTCCTGTTCAGGCCGCCTTCACTACCCTGAGATTTCCCGCGTCCACAAGTGCTCGGCTCCCAGGTCACCAATCGCGCTGCTGCGGCTGGCGGCGGGCGGTTGTTCAGTCCAGAGTCGAGCTAAGGCGGTCGATCTGTCCGTTACACAGGCCTGCGACTGAGCAACCGCTAGCCGCGAGCCGCGAGACCGACGTAGCAGCGAGATGTGTAGCTTCCGATTTACGTTCGGAGTAAATCACTTTCGCAAGAGGTATGGCGGCCGCCATCCCCTCGCTGAAATCGGAGAGAAACCTTCCGTCGACTGCGCGGCATCTCTATTGCACCCCGCCCGCGGTTCACAGCAACACGTGCCTTCGCAACGCCATACGAACAGTTCAGCCAGCGGGCGTGTCGGCACCGAGGTCACGAGTTCGGGCTGGTTTTCGATTCACTCAAAAAATCGGAGGTCAGGAATGAAGCGCATCACGATCGCGGTGGCCGTGGTCCTTGCCGTGACGGCAACGGGTCTCGCGTTCAACCAGCAGGTGGGCCCCCCGTTCAGGGAATTCCTCAATGGCTTTAAGGAAGCCGTCGCGCCCGTCTCCACGACTGGCACCGGTACCTTCCACGCGACCATCAACAAGGACGACACAGAGATCGAGTACGTCCTGACGTTCGAGAACCTCGAGGGAGATGTCAGACAGGCGCACATTCACATCGGCCATCCACAGCAGGCAGGGGGCATCGTCCTCTGGCTGTGCGATTCCGCCTTGAACCCCTCGCCGAGCGCCACGACCCCCGAGTGTACCCAGGACGATCCGTTGAATCTCCGGGCCGGACGAGTCACCGGGACGCTGACGGCGGCCGACGTTCAGGCGCAGACGGCAAATGGCATCGCCGGTCCGGCCGAGTGGTCGGAGGTCCTCGGCTTAATCCGTGCCGGCAAGACCTACGCGAACGTGCACAGCAGCAAGTTCCCTCCGGGCGAGATCCGAAGCCAGATCGATAACGGCGATGACGACAGCGACGACCACGGGCATCACGGCAATCAGTAGGACAGCCAGGATAGAATCCTGAAAGTTTGAAGTCTGACGTTTGAAGTCTGAAGTGAGGAAGTAGGAAGTCTGAAGTGGAAAGTGGAAGTGCGAAGTAAGTGCGAAGTGGGAAGTAGGAAGCGGG
This sequence comes from uncultured Acidobacteriota bacterium, assembly GCA_963839705.1. Taxonomy (GTDB): domain Bacteria; phylum Acidobacteriota; class Vicinamibacteria; order Vicinamibacterales; family 2-12-FULL-66-21; genus DATBJJ01. The sequence continues at coordinate 490,322 of CAWIWL010000010.1, read as the reverse complement.
AAGTAGGAAGTAGGAAGTAGGAAGTAGGAAGTAAGAGGAAGTTGGAAGTTGGAAGTTAGAAGCGGATTGCAGTGGGCCGCTGACGACGTTCGTCAGCGGTTCACCGCTTCCCGCGCCGGCAACCTCAGCCTGCCCCGCTCCTTCGGCTCCCTGTCGGCTCACCTGCGCACTAAGTTCCCGAGATCATCGATTGGAGTCGTCAAGCTGCTTGTGGCAGTACTCGCAGTCGGCGTTGATCGTCGTGCCGTCCTTCGCCGCGAGGCTGCCGTCGTGGCAGCGAAAACACCCGGACGACGTCGTGTGGCCGAGGTTGTTTGGATAGGTGCCGAAGGTCACCTTCATGACCGGAAACACGTTTCGCCGATAGATCGTCTGCAGCTCGATCACTGCACCCGTCACCGGGGCGTCGACGGCGCGGCCGCGTGACGTATAGAACTTCCGCAGCTCCTCGTCGATGACGCGCGCGGCCTCGTCACTGGTCTGATACGTCGATTTCATCAGGCGCACGCCTTCGCGGCGAACGAAGGGAAGCCCGCGGTCTATTCGCCCGGCTGCGAGCGCCGCATCCACCGCCTGCTCCGGCGACGCCGCGACTCGATGCGCCACGACGTTATGGCAGTCGACGCAGTCCATCGTCCGCCAGGTGCCCTTCGCGAGTTGCTCGGGCGTTGTGCCCGCAGCGGCGTACTCGCGCACCGTGCCCTGCGCATCCGTGTATTTGACGAACGGAATAGTCTGGCGCTCTTCGTCCGTGTAGATGAAGTCGATTCGCACGCGTGGATCGGCGTGCCAATGGATGGCGCGGCCGCCGCGTGCCGGCGCGCCCGGCCCGCCGACGAACATCTGCAGAAACGTCGACGTCTCGGTGTTCGTCTCGTCCTCGGCGTATTCCCGCTTGACGCGGACGACGTCGCCGAATCCCTTGCCCGGCCAATGACACGTCCCGCAGACCTCCAGCGCGGGACGCAGATCGGCGACTCCGGGGATCGGTCGAGGGATTTGCCTCGTGACGACGTGATAGAGCTGCCGCAGGCCGTTCATCTTGTACTTGACGAATGCGCGGCCTCCTTCACCGATGTGACAGTCCACGCATGCGACCTCGGAGTGCGGGGCGTTCTGCCAGGCCGTGAACTGGGGGTGCATCGGCTCGTGGCACGTCTGGCCGCAGAACGACGGCGATTCCATCGAGTGGATCGCGCCGTATCCCGCGACCAGCACGATCACGGCATTGACGGCCGTCAGCGCGATGAGCATCACGGCTCGTCGGCGTGTCGCCGGCGACCTGAAGTCGATGACGAACCACTCGCGCGCCGCCTCGGGGTGCCGCACCCGCCTGCGGTGCTCGAGCCACATGCCGAATGGAATGAGCAGCAGGCCGAGCACGAAGAGCGCCGGCAGCGCGACGAACACGACGAGCGCGGCGTACGGATTGTTGAAGAGGCCAAAGAGGAGGGCGACGAGCAGGGCGACAAAACCCACCCCGCTCGCCGTGGCCAACACGACGCCCGCCAGTGAGACTGGGTGGCGGGCCAGATCACGGATCGGCACGCAGATATCCTATTTCTTCAGGCTCTGCATGTAGGCGACGAGCGCGTCGAGCTCGGCGGGTGGAAGCTTGTACTTGGCCGGCATCGGCGGCTTCTTGGTGGAGTTCGCCTTCTTGGCGGCCGCCACCGGATCGACGATCCAGTTGCGGATCTCGTCGGCCGAGAGCTTCGATCCGACGCCATCGAGCGGGTTCGTCTTGCTGCCCTTGCCGGCGACGGAATGACACACCGAGCACTTCTGAGCGTCGTAGACGCCCTGGCCTTTCTTGACCAGTTCCGCATCCTGGGATCGCGCCATTCGAGGCGTACCCATGACGAGCGCGGCGGTGAGTGCCGCCATGAGTAGACCACCGCTAATCGACACTCTCTGCATCATGTCTCCCCTTCCTGCGTCCGCGAAAACTCACCAATAATACAGGATGCCGAACACGAACGAGTGGATCGTGTATGGACGGTATGTATAGCCGAGGACGAGCGAGCTCGGCTGCACGATGCTGTCGATCACGCTGGGATCGAACGCGAAGTCGAAGATCTTGGACGGCTCGTAAACGTACGAGAGCGTGCCGACCAACCGCCGATTTATGCGATGGCGGACGTCGAGCCGGAAATCCTGGAGCTTGTTGAACGTCTCCGGCAACTGCGCCGGCGGCGGCAGCGCGGGGCCGACTTCGTAGAAAAAGTTCCCGCGGGCATGCGCGTATTCGTAGGCGACACGCATCTCAGTGTTGGCGCCGATCCGCGGCGGGTACGCGTAGATCGAAAAGTAGTGGACGTTTTCCTTCGAATCCACGGTCCAGTCGCGGTTGGGATCATTCTTTTCGGCCACGTTCGAGCTCGCAGACCGTGACCGGGCCAGTCCCGAGTACCTTTCGTAGTCGTAGCTGCCGCCGACGCCGAAGCCGTTCGGCGACGAATAATCGGCACTGAGCGTCACGTTGCGGAAGCCGGCGTCCTGCAGCCCGAAGTAGCTGTCGTTGAACTCGTCTTTGCCGAACCCTCCGCTCAGGCTGAGCGTTACCGCCTCGCTCGGCGCGAGGTCCACCTGCCCGACGAACCTGTTGCGCGTGCGATCGGCAACGTCGTAGTGCCGCATTGCCGGCTGCTCGCCGATCTGTATGAGCGAGGCTTCGTCCAGGTCCGAACCGCCGCGGTCGCCGTACTCGTAGCGGGCGCGGAACGTCATGAACCCGACGCTGGCCGAGTCGGCCTTGAGCTGCAGCACGTTCTCGTTGGTCGACTCGAAGATGCGAAAGTCGTAGGTGTTGTGGTTGTTGGTGTAGGCAGCGGTGAGCGCCACGAGCTGGAAGCCGGTCCACGTGGCGTCGGCATCGAACGTGTTACGGGCATGCGCATACTGCAGCGGCCCGCCGGTCGAGCTGACGCCGGGCGACGTGTCGTAGCTGACGTAGTTGCTGATTGCCGTGTCCGGCATGCCGTTGCTGTAGTCGTAGCGGCGGAACCTGGTGCTGAACCGCCAGTTGTCGATCGGGCGCGACACCAGGCTGATATTCGTGGCGACTGTCGTTGCGGAGGCGTCGGCCGTCGCACGCGGCAGCGCGAACTGCGTCAGCGCGCTGTTGACCGTGAACGGCTGCAGTGCCTCGTCGTTGTTCGCCCAGCCGAAGGCGATCGAGCCAGTGAGCTGCGTGCGCCGCGCCAGCTTCGTGTAGCCCGCGGCACTCAACGTCTGCAGCGAGTTGGACGGCCACAAGGCCATCCGGCCATGGCCCGGGGCCGACGTGGAATCGTTCAGCACCAGCGGGTTGTCCCACAGCAACGTGTCGGCCTGGTTGTTGAACCAGGAACCGTTGTACGCGGCGCGGAACATCGCCTTGTTGTTCGTCCACTGCAGGCCCACGTCCATGTCGTTCGTGCGCGACCTGTAGGGCAGCGCGACCTCGTTGTCGTTGCTGAATCCGAAGCTCGCCCCCCACGGCAACTCCCCCGAGTGCTTGGTCGTCGTGAAGCCGCCAGTGACGTCGAGCTGCGTCGTCGGGGTTGCGGTGACGCGAAACGTGCCGATCTTGCGGCTCTCGCGCAGGTCGAATTGCGGCGAGATCGGTGGGTACGCGTTGAGGTTCGCCGCGCGTTGTGCGTTGTCGTCCAGCACAAGGACCCCGTCTCCGCTCTCGACGAACGCCGTGCGTGTATCGACGCTGTAGAACTGCGGGATCTCGTCGAAGAGTCCGCTAATTTTCAGGAAGCCGATCCGTTCGTAGCTGCCGCTGTAACGCTGGTCACGCCAGGCGACGTTGTCGGCGCTGAAGCTGCCGTTCCACTCGGGCGTTTCATGCAGCACGCGACCCTGCGTGAACAGCAGCCCGTCGCCAAGGTCCTGGTATCGCTGCCAGCGCGCCGGGTCGCCCGAGATGCTGCTCGCACGACCGGAGAGCTGGAACATGTTCCACCTGGGCTCGAACAGACTCCTCGTATCTTCGGCTACCGGATCGGGCGTCGCCGCCGGCTGAGCGGCCGGATCCGATGGCGGAGGCTTGGTCTGCGATGACGGCGGCGCCTGAGTGGTTGTCGACGTCGCGGCCGCTCCAGCCTGCGCCACGGCCGGCACCGGCAGCGCCAGGACGGCCACGGCCAGCAGGCCACATACACGCGAGAGAAACAGTCGCATTCGCGTCGCCCCTACCGCATGAAGAACTGGCCCGATGGGTGATTCGAACCATGGACGTTCGAGTGGCAGTTCACGCACGACCGCCCGAACATGCGATTGCTCTTGTTCGTGGTGATCCGTGTGTTGTCGTACACCGTCGCCGGGTGGCTGGCCGCCACGTGGCAACGCTGACAGAGCATCGGCATGCGCACGTTCAGCATGCGATCGTTCGACGAACCGTGCGGATCGTGACAGGTCGTGCAGTTCTCGCGCACCGGCGTGTGTTCCCACAACATCGGTCCGCGCATCTCCGCGTGACAGGAGGTGCAGGTTTCATTGACCGAACTGCCGACCTTGAGGTTTTTCACGTTGCTGATCGACCCGTGCGGGTTGTGGCACGAGGAGCACGACATCTTGCCTTCCCGAACCGGCATGTGCGCCACCGCTCGCTCGGTCTTCACGACCTGCACGCGATGGCAGGTGGCGCAGACCTGAGTCTCGGTCGGCTTCACGAGCTGGTTCGTCCCCGACTTCGGCGTGTGCACGCTGTGGCACGTCGTGCACGTGAGATTGCGCGCCGCGTGGGCACTCGCTTCCCAGCCCGCGTGAGTACCACGGTTGTGACAGGTGAGACAGGTCTCGGTCACCTCGGGGGGCTTCAGTTCTTTGAATTTCTTGATCTTGCCCTTGGCGTCGTCGTCCACGTGCGCCTGGCCCGGACCATGGCAGCTCTCGCAGCCGAGCGTGGCGGCCGGCGAGCGAGGGTCCTTGACCTGCCCGTGCCGCGAGTGCGTCACGCTCTTCTCCTGAGGTTCATGACACACGACGCAGGTGTCCGTGCCGGCGTAGCCGGGAGGCAACGCGGCCGGCGGCGTTTGAGCGGCCGGTGTTTGGGCGGGAGGCGTTTGAGGGGGCGGTTTTTGCGCCGGCGGGGTTTGCGCGGGTGGCTGCTGCACAGCTGCCTGCCTCGCATCGACGAAGCGGCCCGCGGTCACGCCGAACCAAACGATGAGGGCGAATCCGAAGAGGAGCTTGTTCCGATTCACGTCGGCTCCCTGCAAAGACTCAGGTGATCTATCCTCTGCGACAAAAAGAATAGCTCACATTTCCCTAGCTCGATTCGAGAATAGTGACGAACACCGTGAACAGTTTGCAAAGTGACGAACGCATTTGCGGATGCACGTGCCATGCCCGGCCGTGAGCGTTTGGCGTTCGAGGGGATGGGAACACTGCGTCACGACGACTGCCTCCGGAATACCGGAGGACCTCCGACGTGACGTGCGCGTTCCACATTCGTCGGGTCCGATACGGCCGCAGTGCTCCTTCGATCCTGCGCTCACTCTCGTCGACGTCGCTTGGTCCCGGTCTATAATCCGGCGATCTGGTCATAGTGGGAAAGACCTTCCTGGCTGCGGTTCTGCTGCTGCTGGCGTCGCAGCAGGCGCCGCCCCCGAAGCCCGCGTTCAAATCTGGCGTCACCATCGTCGAAGTCGACGTCGTCGCGACCGACAGGTCGGGGCGGCCGGTTCGCGGGCTCCGGAAAGACGACTTCGAGATCTCGGAGGACGGCAGTCCGGTCGAGATCGCCACGTTTTTGGCCGTCGACGTGCCCGAGGCGCCACGTCAGTCCGTCATACCGCCACCAGATCGGTCCGGGTCTGCCTTTGCGTCGAACGATCGGCCCGACGACGGACGGCTGATTCTGATCGTTCTCGACGACATCCAGATTAGCTTCACTGCCGGCCGGATGGCGACGGTGAAGTCGGTCGCGCGCCATGCCGTCGAAAGACTCGGTCCCGCCGATGTGGCAGGCGTCATGACCACAAGCGGCTGGCTTGGCGGTCAGGCCGAGTTCACGACTAACAGGTCGGTACTACTGGAGGCGATCGAACGGTTCGTGCCTCGGGGACAGCACGACCTTCCCGAAATCGCAAGCGCGCCGCCATCGGTGTCCGACGTCAACGCACGGGCGAACCTCCTTGCCGAACGGAGAACGCAGTCAGCAATGGCCGGACTGAGTACGGCGGCACGGGCTCTGGCGACGATTCCACACCGGCGGAAGGGGGTGCTCCTGATCAGTCAGGGCTTCCCCGCCGCGCTCGAAGAAATCATTCGGAATCCAAGACTCGGTGCTGCCTACGAGTCAATCCGCGAGTTCATGTTGACCGCGCAGCGAAGCAATGTGGCCGTGTATACGGTCGACCCGTGTGGACTGGAGGTCGATGCGATGTGCACCAGGGAATCCCGGCAGAATCTGCGTACGATGGCGGAGCTCACAGGCGGGTTCGCCGTGACCAACAGCAATCGGCCAGAGCCTGCCGTCGATAGGATGCTTGCCGAGAACGGCACCTACTACCTCGTTGGCTACTATTCGCCGGCTCCGCCGAACGACGGCAAGCATCATCGCATCCAGGTGCGAACCCGAGTTGCGGATGTCGAGATCCGTGGCCGTGAGGGGTACGATTCACCTGCGAAAGCCGTCAAAGCGCTCGCCGCGACTCCGCTCGACGTCCTGACTCGCTCCGCCATTCAGACGTCCGGCCTGACGATGCGCGTCGTCGCGATTCCGGCGCCCCTGTCGGCGGCGCCTTCGGCGGCAGTGATCGTTGGCATTGAGCTGCCCACCGCCGTCGCCACGCGTGCCGGGCGGATCGCGTTCGCGGTCAGCGCGATAGATCAGGAAGGAAAAACACGCGCTCGCGTCCGATTCACGACGAATTTCGCCGCCTCAGACAAGACGTCATCGCCCTGGACCCGCACCGGCACACGGATCGACGTCCCGCCAGGACAGTATCAGATTCGCGTCGCCGCCGCCGGCGGCGACAATTCGCAAGGCAGCGTGTTCGTGGACGTGTCCGTGCCGAAGTTCGATGCGGAGCTCGGTGTCGGAGGGTTGTCGCTTGGCGCTCCTAGTTCAGTCGCCGTGACGGAAGCTGACCGGCTTCGAGGTGTGCTGCCGTTGATACCTCTGGCGACGAATGAGGTCGCCCTTGGGACCGCATTCGCAGCACAACTCCCGATCAGGGTCTCGTCGAAGGCCGCGTCCCGGTCGCTGACGATCACCGCCACGCTCGTACGTGCCGATGGAACAACGCTGCCACTCAATCGCACCCAGGCCGCCGGTCGCGACTACGCCAGCGCCGGCGGCAAGGTTTATCGCGTAGCGCTTCCGCAAGCACTCAGCGCCGGCACTTATCGCGTCACGGTGGAAAGCACGCTGGGGCGCACCACCGTTGCCCGCGCACTCGACTTCTCGGTCCTACCGCAATCGGTCGCGGGAACCCACGACTGACCCTGGGGAGCAGGTTCTTGGGCTGTTGTCGCGAACGCCTACCGAACGGGCGCCCTTCCGTGCTATGACTGGTGGGAGTCCGCCAGGCCTGCAAACCAAGGGACCACTTCCATGAAACGATGTCTCGCGTCTGTGGCACTAATCGCCGGTGCCCTGAGCGTCGTCAGCGCAACCCAGCAACCGGAACAGCAACCGGTCTTCCGCGGCAGCCGCGACACGGTACGCGTGTTCGCAACGGTGACGGATCGTGACGGCCGGCTCGCCACGAATCTCAAGCAGGAGGATTTCGAAGTTCGCGACGAGGGCAAGCCGCAGCCGATTACGCAGTTCGACAATACTCCGCAACCCATACGCCTCATCGTGATGCTCGACGTGTCCGGCAGCATGGAGGGCAACGCTCCCCTGCTGCGCGCGGCCGGCTCACAGCTCATCGGACGTCTGCTGAAAGACGACGTGGCGCGCATCGGCAGCTTCGGGCACGACGTCACGATCAGCCCGTCGTTTACCAACGATGCGCGCGAGCTCAACGCCGCGCTGCCGGCGACGATCGCCCCCGACGCGCCAACGCCGCTCTGGCGCGCGGTCGATCAGGCAATGGGAGCGTTTGGCGAGGAGGACGACCGCCGCAAGGTCATCCTCGTACTGAGCGATGGCAAGGACAGCGGGCCGACGAGCTTTAAGCAGCGGCCATCGAGCCAGGCCGATGTCATCGACCGCGCGCGGCGCGAGGACGTGATGATTTACGCGATCGGCATGCGCAGCCGCAGCCGCAACCCACCGATGGGTCCTGGGGGCCTGGGACCAGGCGGACTGCAGGCCATGCTCGTCGCCGACCTGCCCGACCCCGGCATCGCGCGCGTCGCGGATGAGACGGGCGGCGGCTATATCGAGATCCGGTTCGGACAGGATCTGGGCGCCGCGTTCGCCGGAATCGCCGACGAACTGCACACGCAGTACCTGCTCGCCTTCACGCCGCCCAAACGCGATGGCAAGCTCCACGAGGTCAGCGTTCGCGTCACACAAGGCGGCCTGAAGACGCGGGCGAAAAAGAACTACGTCGCGCCGAAGGCGTAGAGGGGCCTAGCGCCGACCCAACCCGCGTTCGAGTTCCTCGAGCCGCTGGTTGAACTCGGTCCAGCGACTCTGCTCGGCGGCGATGTCCTGCGTCAGGAGCGTCTCTTCGGCGGTCATTCGCTGCACTTCGGCGTGCACTCGGGCCAGTTGCGGCTTGACTTGCGTCAGTTCGTATTCGGCATCGCGGCGTCCCTCGGAGTTTGGAAAGTCGCGGATGGTCGCCTGCAGCTGCCTGGCCTGTCGTTCCAACGGCTCGAGCTCCTTCTGCGCGGCAATAAGACTTGCTCTGAGCGTATCGAGCCTTCGAACCTGGTTCCCAATCCGCTGCTCCTGCAGCTGCACTCTGCCGAGCAAGAGCTGAACGTGCGGCCCGGCCGAGGCCATCTGCTCGATCGCGGCCCGAAGGCCGCGAACTTCCGTCAGCAACTGGGGAAGGACGTCCTCGTTCTGCTGAAGCCGGTTCCCCTGGGCCGCCATCACGGCAGTGAGTCCGCCGAAAGCCGCTGCGCCTGCCAACAGAACGACGCGAGAAATGACAGTCCGCATACGCAGTCCTCCTTTTGCCCCGGAGTGTAGTCCAGGAGGCCTCATGGAGGTGCACGGTCTGTCCGTCCCGTGGCAGTCGGACCGTAAGCGTCTTCGCCTGCTTACTTCAGTACGTTCAGCGTGACGTCGATCTTGACCACTTCCCCGCTGACAGAATCCGTGGCCGACGCGTACTGCACCGTTTGACCGTCCCTCAGCAGCATGCTGAAGGTCGCGTTGAACGCGCGGAACGCCGGCACATCCGCTACTGTCGCTTTCTTGGTGGCTGAACCCTCCTGAGCATCGAGCTGAACCGAAGAGTCCGAAATCGTGATCGCGAGGTTGTACATGCCGCCGGGAGTATCCTGCGCCTGGCAATCGATGTTCGTGCCTAAGTCGCGATAGTTGTAGGACGTCACGGCAACCGCGTCTCCCTTGACCGATTGCGCGATTGGCAGTTGTGATCCCACCCGCAGGCTGGTCTTCGTGCCGTTCGACACCACACCGAGCACGTACGGCAGGTTGCTGATTCTCTTCTCTCCCTGATATCGCGCGAGTACGATTTGCACCCTGAGCCCCGTCTGCGGACGGCCGACGCCCGGGTTGGACGCTGTTGGCGCCGGTGTCTGCGCCGGTACCGGTTTCTCCTGCGCGCCGACAGCGGTCAATGCACCGGCCACGAAGACTGCCGCGAGAATCCATCGCTTGCTCATGAAATCCACTCCTTTACTGCGAGTTGCGTCCGGACGGGACCGGACTGGTCGGAATCTCGACATTCGGCACGGCAATCGGTTCGATCGTCAGCGGCGGAACCACGAGCTCGGCTGGCGTCACTGACTCCGCCCCTCGGCTGACCGGAAGACTGGAGCCGTCGAACGTGCCATTACGCACGAGCCTCAGCAGGTGCGCCACTGCCCGCTGTTGGTCCGGCGGAACGAGAACTTCCGCGGCGGGCAAGGCCTCGTCCTGACGTTCGCGAGCCGGTGCGCGCCGGACGCGCTGCCCGACTGGCCGCTGCGGACCTTGGTCCGACTGCGGTACGTCAGCCGCAGGCGGAACGACGGGACTCGTCGGCACGCTCGTCGCAGCCGTTGTCGGGGCCAGTGCGGTGTCTGAAGGAGGTGGCCGCACGCCCTCGGTCGAACGCAACGCGCCAGTCCCGATGATCAGCAGGATCGCCGCCGCGACGCCGCACGCGCTCCACGCGCTCCACCACAGTGCTCGAGCAGACCGCCGCGGCGATTGTTCAATATGCGATTGCACGCGCCGCACGAAGCTGGCCGATGGAACGACCGCCAACGCTTGCCGAAGCTCATCGTCGAGTCCCTCCAGCATGCGGCGCTGCTCCGCGAATCTCGCGCCGCACGCCGGGCAATCCGCCAGATGGCGAGCGGCGTCAGCCGCGATCCCGGCGCCGCAGGCGTGATCCACTATCGCGTCGATGTGTCGGTCACAAGACATTGGAGCCTCTGCGCGAGACCCTTTCGGGCCAGAAACAACCGGGACTTCACCGTGCCTTCGGGCAGGCCGAGCAATCGGGCTACTTCGCGCACGTCGTGCCCCTCGATGGCGGCCAGGACGATGACGATGCGGAGCTTCTCGGGCAGCGAATCGATGGCCTGCCAGAGACGGGCCGCGCGCTCGTTGCCGGCCACCACGTCTTCGGCCGTGGCTCCGGGCGGCGGTACGAACGCCGCATCCTCTCGTACCTGGCGGCGTCTGTCCGAACGCCACCGATCGATCGCCAGCCGCCACGTCATGCGGACCAGCCAGGCCCGAAACCTGGTTCGATCGCGCAATTGGGAAAACCTGCGATAGGCCCTCGCAAAGGCCTCCTGCGCGACTTCTTCGGCGTCCTGGTGGTGGCGGACGACGCCATAGGCGACGCGGACGGCCAGGTCCGAGGACTCCCGCAAGCGCTCCTCGAATTCACGCTCGAGGCTGGCGTCGAGCGTCACGAGTGTCCCGAAGTGCCGGCTGGCCGATTCATGCATCAACTACTCGCTTGACGGCGCCGGCGGGGATCCGGTTCACCGCGTCGATTCCAAGGGCGTTCGAAGTGGACGCATTCGAGGGAACTACGCTCGGACGGGGCGACGGCGGATAACAAGCGCGCGGCGTTGGCCGGCTCGACGGCGTGCCGCGCGCTCTGGTGGGTACCGGGGACGCCCCGGCCTACTCCGTGTTCTCTGCAGCTTCCTTTTCGGCATCCTGGCGCCGGCGATCTTCTTCCTCCTCGGTATCGCCGAGGGACGTCGTCTCACCGCCGCGCTCGATCCCCAGGACATCCCCCGGCTGCGCGCGCTCTCGGTCAGGATCGGGCCAGTTGGAATTCGGGTCCGTTGGATTGGCCATAACTCTGCTCCTTTAGGTGATTCTCGGATCTCGGGCCAGCATTGTGGCACAAGCTGACGTCTCCGACGCAACATCAACGGGACTGATGAGGTGTTCCAGGAACCGGGCCTACCTCCACCGTGCTGTTGTTTCGGCCTGGCGGCACTGCTCGCAAGTTGCGCCGCGGGCGCAATCATCGAGTCCGCAATTTCAGGACTTTCACGGTTTCACGCGCGATACAAACTCCAGGTCTCCGTCGTCTTGCGGCGCTTCGAGAAAGATGTTGCCGAACCGCTCGGTCAGGATCATGCAGCCGCCGCCAAACTCGTCGACGAAGTACGCCGCGTCGGGATCGGAGACCTCGGGATCTGCCACGAATTCGACGACGCCGCTTCCACCCGCGTAGCGGATGCGGTCGCCCTTCTGGACTATCTCGCCGGAGGGGTAGGTGACCATCACCGCCCGATCTTATGCGGTCGCGGTCTGGTTGAACGCAAGGCGTGTCAGTTGGCCCACAACCAGATCACAGAACCAGTGTCGGCCCAAACGGGGACGTTATTCGCAGGTTAGAAGCCATCTCATTGATGGCGCGAACGAGCGAAGCGAGTGAGCCAGCGCGATCGGCCCGCCTTCGCGCCGTAGGCGCTTCGGCGAGGTCTCGCCGTAGCTTTAACGGAGGCGGAAGCGCGCCGTCGCCAGCGGCGCGCGAGAGCGCGTGTCGGGGAGTCCGAGGGGCAAAGCCCCTCGGCTAAGATTAGTATTGCCGGACGCAAGGAGGATTGTATGCACGAAGGCGTGAAGTCGGGAATCAGCTTCGGGAGCGCGCTCGCGATCACCATCTCATTCTCGAAGTGGCACTCGATCCTCTGGGCGATGATCCACGGCGTCTGCTCGTGGTTCTACGTCGTCTACTATGCCCTGACCCGCTAGCCTGGCGCGCGACGCACGCGAAAAGTTTTCTTGATTCGCAGGCGCGGACCGCGCCAGCATGGACACCAATGTACAAAACGTCGGATATCAACGTCGTCGAGACGAGGGCGCTTCCCGCCCCGTCTACTCTGCTGGCGGAATTACCCAAGAGCGAAGCGCAATCGGAGCTCGTGGCGCGATTCCGCCGCGAGATCCATCGGGTCATCTTCTCGACCGATCAGCGTTTTCTCCTCATCGTCGGGCCGTGTTCGATTCACGATCTCGCCGCCGGGCGCGACTACGCCAGCCGGCTCGCGGCGCTCGCCCGCGAAGTCGGCGACCGGGTGATGGTCGTGATGCGCGTCTATTTCGAGAAACCCCGCACGACGGGTGGCTGGAAAGGGCTGATCATGGATCCCAATCTGGACGGATCCCATAACATCGCCACCGGTCTCCGGCTGGCGCGCACGTTTCTCCGCGAGGTCCTCGACCTCGGCCTGCCGACGGCGTGCGAACTGCTCGACCCCATCACCCCGCAGTACATCGCCGATCTGATTTGCTGGTCGGCTATCGGCGCGCGCACGGCGGAGTCGCAAACGCATCGGCAGATGGCCTCCGGCCTCTCGATGCCGCTCGGCTTCAAGAACGGAACGGACGGCTCGATTGGCAAGGCGATCAACGCGATCAGGGCGGCGGCCCAGCCCCAGACGTTTCTCGGTATCAACCTCGATGGGTTGGCGTCGGCCGTCGTGACACGAGGTAACCCAGACTGCCACGTCGTGCTCCGCGGCGGCTCCTCGGGCCCCAACTATTCCGCCGCGGATATCGCGCGCACCGAACAGCTGCTCGTCGCGGCAGGACTCATCCCGTCAGTGCTGGTCGACTGCTCCCACGACAACTCCGCCAAGCAGCCGGAGCGGCAACCGGACGTGATGCGGGAGCTTCTGGCGCAGATTGCGGCCGGCAACCGCTCGATCATCGGGGCCATGATCGAGAGCAATCTTCACGCCGGCACTCAGGCGTTCCCGCAGCCCAAGGACAGTCTGCAGTACGGCGTCTCGATCACTGACGCCTGCATCGACTGGCCGACGACCGAGACGCTCGTTCGCGATCTCCACGCCGCGCTCGCGCCGCGGTTTCAGTAGGGAGCGGGCGGACAGCGTTCTACCGTGTCACCAGACACACCTCGTACATGAACCGGCGACGGGCCCGGTCGTCCTCCGCAGTCATCGGGCGGTTCGTCCCCGCGGCGGTGCGAACGTGGACGAATCCGCGATAGCGCGACTGGTTGCCGTGGCTGTCCATTCGCCGGTGCCGTTCATAGCCGAGGCCGATCGCCGCCAGGCCGCTGTCGACCGGGCGCAGCTCCGCCCTCTCGCTCCTTCCGTCGTGATTGGCGTCCGTCCAGAGCCGCAGCGCCGCGAACAACGGATTCTCGCTGTCCACCGACCCCCACGTACCGGGTACGTCGCGAGCTGTCTGAGGGCATTCGGACCATTCGTGATGCCGGGCATGGTGTGATCGCCGATGAGCTCCCGGCCGCTGGTGATACGGCCGTCGCCATCACGGTCGAGCGCGAGGAACGACACGTCCGCCGACGGATCGGTCCACGCGACCCGATCGCGATCGCCGTCGGCGTCGATGTCGAACAGCACGCCCTCCTCGGCAGACGTCAGCGCGAATGAACTGTCCGGATCGGTCGAGATGAGTGCGACGCAGTTCGTCGAGGGACTCGCGTACGCGAACTGGAGACCGCGCGCCGAACGCGTCGCGATGGGTTCCGGGGCCGGGCTACCGGGTGGGTATGCGTTCTCCCAAAGTGCGGGTGGCTGCGGCTCGGTCGGACCGTGGTCGCCTCGGGACAGGCGGATCTGTGCCACGCTCAGAATCGCCAACACGACCGCCAGCCACGTCATCCGTCGGCGCATGAACCCCTGCCGTCCGCCTGCATACTACCCCGACGGCGCGGTCTTCGGCTCACCTGCCCGCCAGAGCACCTGGGGTGACGACGCCAACACGCGTGACGCCCGCGCCGCGCGCGGCGTCGATGACCTTGACGATGTCGCCGTAGCGGAGGCTGCCGTCGCCGCGGACCCACAGCGTGCGATCGTGGCGCGTGGAGAAGATGTCACGCAGCCGTGCCTCGACGGCGGCGAGCTCCACCGGCTGCGTGTTGATCGTGACGCGATGGTCGGCGCTGTACTCGAGCAGGATCTGGTTGGGCGGCTGCCCGCGCGCCTGCGGCGCGTCGGTCGCCGGGAGGCCCACGTCGAGCCCCTTCTGCGACAGCGGCAGCGACGCGAGGAAGATGATCAGCAGGACGAGCAGGACGTCGATGAGCGGCGTGACGTTCAGCTCCGCCGAGAGGCGCGTGGTTCCATTCGAGGGACGCTTGCCGGCCATGTTCTCCTCCCGCAGGCTTAGACCCCGGCGGTCGAACACGGTTCCCTCGCTGGCTGCTGGCTGCTCGCTTCTCGCGGCTCGCTTCGCGCGGCTGGCTGCTCGCTGTTGGCTGTTGCCCAGCCGGTCGACTAAGCAACCGCGAGCCGCGAGAAGCGAGCCGCGGAACAGTCGTCTTCAGCGGAACGTAAACCCGACGCCGAACTTGAAGTCTGGACTGTCGGCGACGCCGAGCTTGAACTCGAAGAACAAGCCGCGACGGTTCTCGAGTCCGGCGAGGATATTGAAGCCCGCCTCCGCGTCATCGCCGGAACCGTCCCGCTGATAGAGGTTGATCGCGGGACCGCCGCCCGCGTAGAAGCCCCACTCACTGCGGCGCCGGGCGAACTTCCACACGAACTCGAAGTTGAATGCGGCGAGCGTCACGTCGTCTCCGAACCCCACTTCGACGTTCGGCTTGAAGACGAGCCGTTCCACCAGCGGATCGGTTTCGATATGCCCGCCGACATAGAACTGATCGGGATCGATGCTGACGCCGGCCCGCACGCCGGCCGTCACCTGCGCCGACGCGACTGCGGGCGCCAGCCACACGAGAAGCGCCAGCACCCCCAAGGAAATCGAATGGTGACTTCGCCTTGCAAGCATCTTCATGACCCGGGGACTATCAAGAACTATGCCCGTCGGGCTGGATAGGCGACAGAGTGCAAAAGTGTGCAGGCGAGGCGTGTCCTCCTAGGCAGGACAACCGGAAAACGGGGGGGAAGGCCGCGCGAAGTGTGGCGGACCGCGGTCGTTCTACTTGGGCTCGGCTTTGGCTCGAACGGCGGACCAGGTACCGCTCCCGGCGCCCTCGAACTCCACACTCCCGCCCATCGTCGCGCCATCGACAGTGCCCTGGAAGACACCGGTCGTCCTCGTGCCCTCGGCGTTGAACGTGACGATGAACGCGATCTTGCTCTCCTTGACCTCACCCTCGAGCGCCGACGGACCGTATCGGCCCTCGTAGGTGCCGGTGAGCTTCTCGCCATTCTGCTTCAAGGTGAGGACAGGATGCCCGGTAATCGATTCGAGCTGGAGGAGGACGTTCCACTTGCCATCGACCTTTGCCGGCTCAGCCATGACGGCCGGCGAGGGGAGGAGCGCAACAAGAACCCCGGCAATAACGAGCAGCAGTCGTGCGCAGGCAACCATGCCGCTATCGTACTCCCTGATGCTATCCTTGAGCCAATGGCGCATCGGGCCGCAAGTGGCCAGCATCACGCCGTCCAGTTCTACAGCTGCGAGGAGCGTCTCTTCTCGACGGCCGCCACGTTCCTCGCCGAAGGGCTCATCATCGGCGAACCGGCCATGATCATCGCGTCGGCACCGCACCGCGACGGCGTACTCGGACAGCTCCACGCGCGGCTCATTCACGTCGATCTCGCGCGCAAGCGCGGCGACCTTCTGATGCTTGACGCCCACGAGATGCTGGCGCTCTTCATGGTCGACGGTGTTCCCGATCCCGAACTTTTCGACATGAACATCGGCCGCGTCATCGAGCAGGTGCTACAGGGACGGCCCGGGTCGATTCTGCGGGCCTACGGCGGGATGGTGGACATCCTGTGGCAGCAGGGTCAGACCGACGCGGCGATCCGTCTCGAAGTCCTGTGGAACTCGATCGCCACGCGGTTTGGCCTGGCGCTCCTCTGCGGATATGCGATGGGCAACTTCTTCCAGCACGTGGCGCAGCTTCAGGACATCTGCGGCCACCACACGCACATCTTCGGCCCGGAGCATTCAAGCCCGTTCCACAAGCCAGTGACCCACTGAAGCGCAGCCCAGCATCTCCGGGCGCAGCGCGTTTCGAAGCGGAGGCTCAGGTGTCTCTCATCTCCCGTCGAGGCTTCCTGCACGGCGTCGCGGCCGCCGCTGCGGCGCCGGCCATCCTCCGCGCCAGGCAGCGCACGCCGCAGTTCCCCATCAGCTTCTCGACGCTCGGCTGTCCGAAGTGGCCGTGGACGCGCATCCTGGAACAGGCGTCGGCGCTCGGATACGCCGCCGTCGAGCTGCGCGGCATCGAAGGCGAAATGGATCTGACGAAGCGGCCGGAGTTCATCGGCGCGCGCCTGGACCAGAGCCTGAAGGACCTGGCCGCGCTCAACCTCAAAGTCTCCGATCTCGGTGCGTCGTCGCGAATGCACGAGGCCGATCCGAAGGTGCGCGAGGCCCAGCTCGATGAGGGCCGGCGCTTCATCGATCTCGCGCACCGTCTCGGAGTCGCCTACGTACGCGTGTTCCCCGACAAGGTTCCCCCCGGCGAGGCGAAGCCCGCAGTGATCGCGCGGGTAGTTGAGGGGCTGCGCACGCTCGGCGAGCACGCGAAAGGCAGCGGCGTGGCGGTGATCATGGAATCGCACGGTGACTTCACCGACGGGCCGTCGCTCCTCGAAATCCTCAAGGGCGCGGCGATGCCGAACGTCGCGCTCCTCTGGGACGCCCATCACACGTGCGTCGCCGGCAAGGAAGACCCTGCGGCGACCTACAAACTCATCGGAACATACGTTCGCCACACACACCTGAAAGACTCACGCCCGGAAGGAACGGGCATCCGATACGTGCTGACCGGAAGCGGGACCGTTCCCGTGCGCGAAACCGTCGCGGTCCTCGCAAAGGGCGGCTACCGCGGCTACTACGGCTTCGAGTGGGAGAAGGCGTGGCATCCGGAAATCGAGGAGCCCGAGGTGGCGTTCCCGCACTATGCCGAGTTCATGCGCCGCGCGCTGACCGACGCGGGAGTAAAGCCCGTGGCGCTCTGACCTGATGACTTTCGGTCTTCAGAAGTCCTGCCGTCTCCCAAGAAGCGGCCGGTCGGAGAACATGACGAGGAGGCCGACTGCGGGCGGAATAGCCCAGACCAGGATCTCGACACCCGGAGCTTCGCTCTTGTACAGCACGAACGCGGGCCAAAGACCCATCACAACGCCCAAGACAAATCGCGCGATGACCTCAGTTGCCGCGCTGACCGGACGATCGATCATGAGACCGGGATCGGGCACGCGCTCCTCCTCGCGCGCGGCGGCCTCCTTCGCCAGCGGATGATTCTGCAGCGGTGCGTTGTGAATCAGCCCATACGCCGCGTCGATCTGTCGCCGCTTCCCCGCCGCCCTTCGCTGGTCGGCTGACCCCGAGGGGTGTCGGTCCGGCTGGTTGAGGAGCGACAGCTCGCGATACCAGTGTTCGATCGCGTCCGTCGAGGCATTGAGCTCGAGACCGAGAACCTTGTAGGCCTCCACAAGCTCCTGGACATCGCTGTCCGGGCGCGCCGCTGACGACCTCGGTGAAGTGGACATGTTCTCCGGCTCGATCCGCTTGAGATGAGGATCAACAACGGTGCCGCTCGGGCCAAGTCCCCGGGCTCAACGAACGAGCCCGGGAGCCGGTCGACGCCTCCAAATCTCGTCGGACGGATTACAGATCTGGTGCCACCCAGCCCGCGGCCGGTCGGACGGATCGGCCCGGCAGCTCGTGCGTAGCGAGCGCCGACGAGCCGGGGTAACGCCAAATCTGGCCCGAAAAACTCGCCCGGGCGGGGTCGGGATCGCGCCGGCGTGTTACGATGCTGCGGCCTTTTCCGAGAGGGCCTTCGAACGTCAGAGAGTAAACAGGAGGTCAACGTGGCCAACGACGGGCATGAACAGAACGGCATCTCGCGGCGTGACTTTACAGCGCGGCTCGGGGCCGCAACCGCCGGCCTGGCGATCGGCAGCGATCTCCTCCGGCCGGGCCTCAGTGCAGCCTCCCAGGGTCGCGTCTTTGGCGCCAACGACCGCGTCGTCGTAGCCAGCATCGGCATCCGCGGCCAGGGCAACTCCGTCAAGCGCGGGTTCGCGCAGCTGCCGAACGTCACGGTCAAGACGCTGTGCGACATCGACGCCAACCTGGCGCCCGAACGCATCAACGACGCGCGCCTCACCAGCGTTCCTGACTACAAGCCGGGATTCGTTCAGGACATGCGCCGCGTATTCGAAGACAAGGAAGTCGACGCCGTCATCGTAGCGACGCCGAACCACTGGCACGCGCTCGCCACGATCTGGGCCCTTCAGGCCGGCAAACACGTCTACGTCGAGAAGCCCGCGTCCCACACGGTGTGGGAGGGGCGCAAGATGGTCGAGGCGCAGACGCGCTTCGCCAAGATCGTCCAGGTCGGCACGATGAACCGCAGCCGGCCGGCGGTGCGCGCGGCGATCAAGTTCATCCAGGACGGCGGCATCGGCAAGGTTTACATGGCGCGCGGCCTGTGCTTCAAGCCGCGTCCCTCGATCGGCAAGTATCCCGACGGCCCGATGGCGCCCGGCGAGAAGTTCGCGCTCACCGTCGGCTCGACCGACTACCTGCCTCCCTACGACGCGCAGTATCTGTCCAAGGTCGACTACGACCTCTGGCTCGGCCCGGCATCGAAGCGGCCGTTCAACCGCAACCGGTTCCACTACAACTGGCACTGGCAGTGGGAGTATGGCAACGGCGACACCGGCAACCAGGGTCCGCACCAGTTCGACATCGCGCGCTGGGGTCTCGGCAAGCAGGAACATCCGGTCAAGGTCAGCTCGATGGGCGGCTATTTCGGCGGCGAGTCGCAGCAGGACACGCCGGACATGCAGACCGCCCTCTACGAATACGCCGACGGCACGATCCTCGAGTTCGGGACGCGCGGCGAGCACACCAACGATGAGGGCGGCCAGCGGATCGGCAATCTGTTCTACGGCACCAAGGGCTGGCTGTGGATCGATGAAACCGGACGCCGGTGGCAGTCGTACATGGGCCCGCTCGGCGCGAAGAACGAGAAGGGCCCTGGCGCCGACACGCCGCCGGAGGCTGGCGCCGAACCGGTCGGCCTGACGACGACGGAGTTCCCGCACTATCAGAACTTCATCGACGCCATCCGCGCGAACGACCCGAAGAAGCTGACCTGCGACATCATGGAAGGGCACCTCTCGTCGACCCTTCCCCACCTCGCGAACATCTCGTACCGCGTCGGACACGGTCTCGTGTTCGACGGCAAGTCCGAGCGGTTCGTCGACGACAAGAAGGCGGACGCGCTCCTGACGCGCGAGTATCGCAAGGGCTTCGAAATCCCGAAGTCGTTCTCCTAGGACGCGTCAACGTCCAGACGTACGAACGGGGCGACGATTAACGTCGCCCCGTTTTTTTGTCTGCAGATCCGTGTTGTCCGCGGCTCGTACGTCCGTGGTTAGCTTTCGACCGGTGCCTGCAGGCGCCGTCGCTGCAGGTTGCCGCGGTAGTTCGCCTCGAGATACTCGACGCCGTCGGCCGTGATCTGCAGGCGCGCCTGGTCGTCGCGGGTGACGAACTTCTTCTGCGCCAGATACCAGACGGTGAAGTCCAGGTGCTCGCGCGGCCGGCCGAGGAGCGTCTCGAGGTCACTCATCATGAGCGAGGGCGCGGTCGGCTCCATGCGGCGCTTGGTGTACAAGGCCTCGAGGAGCGTCAAGCGTCCGATCTGTTCGATCTCGAAGTCGTTTTCCGCTTGCGCACCGCTCGCGACGAGACGCCAGCGATCCTGGCGCAGCTGATGGTAAGCGATGTCGTACTTGGCGCGCCGCTCGGCGTCGCTCAGCACGGTGTAGGCCTCGTGGATCTGATGGAAGCGGTCCGAGTTGCCAGTTTCCTGATTATCGGGATGAAAACGCTGCGCCAGCAGGCGGTAGATCCGGTGGATGGTGTCGGGCTCCGCGTTCGCGCTCACCTGGAGAATCTCGTAGTAGTCCAGCTTCCCGTCATCAGTCATGTCCACCTCTAAAACGCTTTCGCCGCCGTATCAGGCCAGATTGCCCGTCCGCAGTTCCTCTTTGAGGTAGTCCATCGCGCGCCAGCAGAGGGCGAGGATCGTCCACGTCGGGTTCTGACACGACGCAGATACGAAGATGCTGCCGTCGACGACAAAGAGATTCCTGACGTCGTGGGTCTGGCCGAATGAATTGGTCACCGACGTCTTCGGGTCGTTCCCCATGCGGGCCGTGCCGAGCTCGTGGATCGACCAGCCTTCGGTCAGGACGTCCCTGCGGACCCGGATGTCCTCGGCGCCGGCGGCCTTCAGCATCTCCTCTGCAGTATCGGCCATGTCCTTCGCCATCTTCATCTCGTTGTCGCCGAACCGGTAATTGAATCGCAGGACCGGAATGCCCCACCCGTCCTTCACCGCCGGGTCGAGCTCGACCTGATTCTCCCTGCGGGCCAGCACTTCCCCGAACGCGGTGAAGTTGATCGGCGCCGGATGGTCCTCGCGCACCTTCTTCTTGAACGCCGGGCCGAACCCGGGCGTCGTGTGCGCGTGCGACGGATACTCGACGCTGCCGCTGCCTCCCTGCAGGCCATACCCGCGGATGAAATCAGGATGCTTGTCGGCGATGTTGCGGAACCGTACCACGTAAGAGCTCTGCGGACGACCGTCGTCGTTGGTGATGGCCTTGCCCCGCAGTGCCGGCATCATGCCGCTGGCGCCAGGCCCCATGACGTGCTCGCAGAAGTAGCGGCCGACCGCGCCCGACGAGTTCGCGAGCCCGTTGGGGCGGCTCGCGGACTTCGAGAGCAGGAGCAGTCGCGTCGACTCGAGCGTCGAGGCGGCGAGCACGACCACCCGTGCGTTGAAGTCGAAGACGTCCTTCGTCTGGCTGTCGATGACCCGAACGCCGGAGGCGCGGTTGGTGCGGGCATCCATCAGGACTTCCGAGACCGTCGAATTCGGCCGCAACGTGAGGTTGCCGGTATCGCGTGCCGGAAAGATGAGGGCCGTCGGCGAGTGCATCGACGCGTTGAGGTCGCAGCCGCGCCCGCAGCGGCCGCGGCCCATGCATCGGTTGCGATACTTGTTCGCGACGCCGTCGGTCGTCACGCCTGCCCGCCCCGGAATCAAGTGGCGGCCCATCTTCGCGATCGCCCTCCGGAGAATCTGCTCACCGCAGTTCAGCTTCACGCCGCGCTGAAAGATGCTGTCGGGAAGCTGCGGCAGGTTCTCGCGCGTGCCGGAGATGCCGAGCAGCGTGTCGACCCTGTCGTAGTAGGGCGAGATGTCCGCGTACGAAATCGGCCAGTCGTCTCCGAAGCCGTCGCGGCTGGCAGCCTTGAAGTCGTAGTCGGAGAGCCGGAGCGCCACGCGGCCCCAGAGGTTGGTCTTCCCGCCGAGGACGCGGGCCCGCACCCACGCATAGCGCGTGCCGGTCGTCGGGTTCTGCCTCTCGTCGACCATCCAGTTGTGCGTGAACGTGTTGCCCGAGTACGAGAGCAGCTTGCGATATTTTTCGAACTTCCCCGCCGTGCCGTACGGCCGGTCGAGCATGTTGTATTCGGCCGCGCCGAGCGCGAACTCATCGGCCGGGATCCGGCCTCGTCGCAGGCTCGCATACGGCCACTCCATCGTCCGGTACTCGCGCGCGGGATCGAGCATCCGCCCCGCCTCGAGCAGGAGCACCTTGATCCCCGCAGTTGCGAGCTGGAACGCGGCCATGCCGCCGGCCGCGCCGGACCCGACGATGATGACGTCGTACTGCGCCGAACCAGGCGTGATTGACGCCGCGGCCTTGCGGGAAGCCTCCATCTGTTCGGCGACGACCTGCTGCTCGCGATCGGGTGGCTGCTGCATGGAGAGTTCGCTCGCGGTCGTGATCGAGGTTCTACTTGCCGGGCTCGTAGCCGTGTTCGGGGTGCGTGCAGCCGACGAACTGGCCGAGAATCCGGTTCCCCTTGTATTCGAGCTCCTTCTGGATCCCGATCTCCGATGTGTAGTAGCCGCGGATGGTCGCATCCTTCGTGGCCTTGAAGAACTGCTCGAGCGGCGCCGTCGGACGCTCTTCGTTCCGGGCGAGCGGCGAGAGCAGTTCCGCGGCCTGAGGCGGTGTCAGCTGCGCGTAGGGGACCCTGAATCGCCGGCGGCTTTCGGCGTCGAGCAAGGCCAGGCCTGCGGTCCACGCCCTCTGGGTCGAGTCGTCCGACTCGGCAAGAAGAAGATCGATGTAGTCGGCGACGCGGGCGTCACGCGCCCCCGGCGAATGCTCGTCGGCGGGGATGATCGTCTCGGTGAGCGCGTCGAGCGTGGTGTATTGCGCGGCCGTCAGGAACGCCAGTTGAGGCGGCGCCTGGCTCGTCTGAATGCTGGCGAACGCCTCAGCCGCCCGATCGGAAACGTAGGGCCAGACCGCGATCGCGCCGATCGCCTTCACCGCCGCGCGGCGGGAAAACGTCACCGGCTGCGCCACGTCCTGCTCAGGATCGACATTCGCCACGCTGCCCTCGCTTGGGAGAGGTCTGAGGGCCACGTTAGATCAGCGGGCGCTGAACTGCAACACGAATGACGTGCGAGAGGATGTCGAAAACGCGGACGCCCGGCTATCCGGCGACGGCCAGTCGCGGTCTCTGCGCGTCGCGCGCCGGCATTTCCACCTTCGCGGTGACCTGCGAGCCGTCGGCGACGATGAGCCGCGCGGAGCTGAGCTTCCCGTCGACGACCGCGGTGCTCTTGATGTCGAGCCGTTCCGTGGCCTCGATGGTGCCGTCGATCTTCCCGGACACGACGACCGTTCCGGCCTCGACCTCTCCGACCACGTGCGATCCGGCCGCAAGTGTCAGCACCTTGCCGTTGAGCGTGATGCTCCCCTCCACCCGACCCGCGATGACCAGATCTTCACTGCCCGAGATATCGCCCTTGATAACGATCGACTGCCCGTTGCTCATGCTCGCCTCCAGAGGACACGGATACGACGGATGCTTTCGCCCAACGCCGCGCAGTTCAGGCAAGGGCCGTTCCCGCGCGCCGGTCGATGCTTTTCCTCGGCACGGGCGCTAATGTCGCGCTGTGCCGATTCCAATTCTGTCAGGCGATTACAGAATTGGTAGCCGCCTGCACCCCATTGCGCACGGTCTCTACCAGCGCAGCGGTTCCGGGAAGAACTCTTCGACCAGCTCCTGGTAGTACGGCATCAGGGAGGGCACATCCGGCCTTGGCGATCCCTTGGAGTAGAGATCGTACCGGTTGAAGGCGCGAACCCACTTCAGCATGCTGCGGTCGGTGTCGTTGGACAGGTGCGTGTACTCGTTCTCCTTGTGCCACGGATAGAAGGAGTGGTACCGCAGCATGTAGAGGGCCTCTTCCGGCAGGTGGTCCTTGACCACGTGGTAGACGTACTCGTCGTGTCCCCACGACATGTGCACACGGTCGAGGCCGCAGCCCGGCTCGTAAATACCATTCTCGGTCTGGTAGTCCGGCACCAGCCGATCCGGGTTGGCGTCGAAGAGGTTGCTGTACACGATCTTCGGCGACCAGCGGCACCCGACGGGGAACGTGTCGCCGACGACAGCCCACTGCGGCTCGCCGAAGAGGCACAGGATCTTGCCGAGGTCGTGCACGAGCCCGGTCACGATGAACCAGCGCGGCTGGTTCGCCGCCCGGATGGCCTCCGCCGTCTGCATCGCGTGCTCGATCTGCGTGAAATCGATGTCCGGATCGCTGTCGTCCACGAGCGTGTTGAGGAAGTCGAGCGCCTCCCAGACCGTGAGCGTCTTGCGATTGAGCGCCAGATACTCGCGCTTCTTGTCGAGGACGAAGCCAAGCGTCTGGTGGCTGTGATTGAGTCTGTAGAACTCTTCCACACGCGGCCGCGCGTGCGCGTAATCCCGGAATTGCTCAACAGGCTTGGGCAGGAGCGGACTCCCTGTCTCGCGACTTTGCATGACGAACCTCTGGGACGATTTTAACCCGAGCTTGGTCTTTCGCGTCTGGCCTCGTTTGACGCGGAAACGGGCTCAAGGCCTTGAGCCCTTCCGTTTTATCCCCGCCCAATGAACGGCATCTTGGTCGCCATGACCGTCATGAACTGCACGTTGGCATCGAGCGGGAGGCCAGCCATATAGACGACCGCCTGGGCCACGTGCCGGACGTCCATCAGCGGCTCGACGGCGATCTCCCCGTTGGCCTGCGGCACGCCCTTGGCCATCTTCGCCGCCAGTTCGGTCGCGGCGTTTCCGATGTCGATCTGACCGCAGGCGATGTCGTGCTGGCGGCCGTCGAGCGATGTGGATCTGGTCAGTCCGGTGATGGCGTGCTTGGTGGCCGTGTACGGCGCCGAATACGGCCGAGGCACCGCGGCAGAAATCGACCCGTTGTTGATGATCCGCCCGCCCTTCGGCGTCTGGGCCTTCATCATCCTGAAGGCCTGCTGCGTGCACAGAAACGGCCCGGTCAGATTCGTGTCGACGACCGTCCGCCACTGCTCCACCGTCAGCTCGTCGAGCGGCACACCCGGGGCGCCCACGCCGGCGTTGTTGAAGAGGACGTCGATGCGGCCGAAGGCCTCGCTCGTCCTGTCGAAGAGGGCGCGCACCGACGCGGGATTGGTGACGTCGGTCGGGACTGCCAGCATCCGCGACCCATGCGGCGCGTCACGGACGGTCTGATCGAGCACCTCGGCGCGGCGGCCCGCGAGCACGACCGCATAGCCCTCAGCGGCGAGCGCTAGAGCCACGGCCTTGCCGATGCCGCTGCCTGCGCCGGTGACAACTGCAATTTTCTGAGGAGTGATCATGCGAGTTCTGGAGCGATTACTCATGTATTCGGCTACGCAGATATAAGCGGCAAGGCGACGGGCTCGCCGCCGCGCTCCGCCGAGCGATCGGCGGCAAGGCAAACTTCCATCGTTTTCTGGGCGTCGAACACGTCGAGCGACGTGTCGCGTCCTTCGAGCACGCACGTGACGAGCTCGTCCATCTCCGCCTGGAACGGATGATGGCTCACGTCGGCGGACCCCGGCATCGGGCAGTCAATCCTGACCGCCGGCCGGCCCAGCCCGTCCACCGCTGTGACAAGCGTCACCTCGGGAAACGGATTGGCGGCTCGCAGCGCCTCGATATCGATCGCGCCTTCGAGCGATTGGAGGAGATCCTGCCGCAGCGTCGCGCGGTCGCCCATCAACTCGACGAGAAAGTTGTAGGGCAGCATGAAGTCGGTCGAGCTCGTCACGTGGCCGAGTGCGCCTCCGTCGAGCCTGGCGTTGACCAGAATCGACGTCGGAAACTCATACCCCTCCGTGAAGTGAGTATGAAAGGCGCTGACGGCAACCACTTCCCGCCCCGAGCACCACCGGAGCGCATCGACGGCGTGGCAGCCGGCCGCGAGCAGGTGACTCCGGCCGGCCGCCCGCGTGCGCACCCAGTTCCAGCCCGAATACCAGTCGGTCACCCGCGACAGATACTGCGTCCGGGCAAACCGCACCTCGCCAAGCCATCCGGACACCCGCAGCCATCGCGCGAACACGAGATACGGGTTGTAGCGCAACTCGAACGACACGATCGTGCGCACGCCCGCGGCGCGGACGGCGTCGCGGATGCGCATCAGCTCAGCCTCGTCGAGCCCGGTCGGCTTCTCGAGGACGAGATGCTTGCCGGCGCGAGCGGCCGCCACGGCCTGCGCCGCGTGGAGATCGTTCGGAGTGGCGATCGAAATGATGTCGACGTCCGGGGCCTCGAGGAGATCCTCGTACCTGGTCGTCACGCGGGCGTCCGGCAGCGACAGGTCGTTCTTCTGCAGGGTCGCCTTGACCCGCTCAGCATCCCGGCCGTGCAGCCAGGTAACCCTGGCATTGGGGTTTTTCTGGAAGGCGCTGATGTGTTGAGCCGCACACCAGCCGATACCCGACACCCCCACGCCAAGTTTTCCATCACGAGTCGGCACCGGCTTAGCCTAGACTAGTCCCGCTATGAGCGCAAAGCCTCTCGTCATCGTCATGGCCCTGCTCGCCGGCTCCGTCGCCGCCGCCCAGGCTGGCTTCACGGTGCTCTTCAACGGCAAGGACCTCGCGGGTTGGAAGATTCCCGCGGGCGACAACGGGCACTGGAAGGTGCTTGACGGCGTCATCGACTACGACGCCGAAAGCGAGGCTCCCGGCAACGACAAGGCGCTGTGGAGCGAACGCGAGTACGGCGACTTCGTGCTGAAGGTCGATTGGCGCATCAAGAGCACGCCGTACATCAATCCAAATGTGCCCATCATCCTGCCGAGCGGCCTCCACAAGAAGGACGCCGACGGCAAGGAAATCCGGATGAGCGTCCCGGATTCCGATTCCGGGATCTACCTGCGCGGGGACGGCAAAGCACAGGTGAATATCTGGGGCTGGCCCATCGGTTCTGGCGAGGTGTACGGCTATCGCATGGACGACAAGATGCCGCCCGCCGTGCGCGCCGGGGTGACGCCGAAGCGCAACGCCGACCGTGACATCGGGTCGTGGAACACGTTCGAGATCACCATGCGCGGCGATCGGCTGACGGTCGTGCTCAACGGTGAGGAAGTGATCAGCAACGCGCAGTTGCCGGGGGTCGCCCCGCGCGGCCGGATCGCGCTGCAGCATCACGGCGCGAAGAAGGGCGGCGTGTGGGTCAGTCCGCCGAGCCTCGTACAGTTCCGCAATATCTCGATCAAAGAGCTGTAGCGCGTCACGGCATGATCGGCCTCTTCTTTCCGTACGGCATCCTGCTGCAGGCGATTGCGATTGTCCACTTCGCTCGCCGGCGGCCCGACACGTACTGGCTGTGGATCATCATCATCGGCGGCGGCCTCGGCGCCGCCGCCTACATCCTCCTCGAAGTCATTCCCGACGCGGGGCTGCTGCGCAGCTCGTTTCAGGTCTTTCCCCGCCGCCGGCACATCAAGCAGCTGCAGGCCGCCATCATCGACAACCCCTCGATCGGGAATTACGAGGAGCTCGGCGACCTGTACCTCGAGGACGGCAAGTACGCGCAGGCCCGGGAGTGCTTCGACAAAGTGATTGCCTCGCGGCCGCAGTCACCCGACCCGTTCTACCGGCGTGCCCTGGCCGAGCTCGCGCTCGATGACTCGAAGGCCGCCGTCGCCGATCTCGAGCAGGTCATCGAACGCGATCCAAAGTACGACTACCAACGCGCCGCCGGACTCCTCGCTCACGCGCTCGGGAAGACCGGCCAGCCGGAACGGGCGCTCGCCCTCTTCGCGGAGACGCTGGAACTCTCGACGCTCTCCGAGACGCAATGCAACTACGCGGCGCTGCTCGCCGATCAAGGACGGAAAGCCGAGGCGCGCGAGTGGGCCGACAAGGTGCTGCGCAAGAAGCTGACGATGCCCAGCTACCTGCGCCGCCGTGAGCGGCCGTGGTTCAGGAAGGCCGCGGCGCTGATCAAACGACTGTGATCTTCCGCCTGAAGGCGGAAGCCACGCGTGCCCTCGTTTTCACGCATTCATGTAGCTTCCGCCTTTAGGCGGAAGATCAAGTCGTTTCCGCCGCGGGTCTAAAACCCGACCGCTCTGGCCAGGACCGCTCCAACGATGCCCCCGACAATTGGCCCGACGATGGGAATCCACGCGTAGCCCCAATCCGAATCGCGCTTGCCGGGTATCGGGAGGAGCGCGTGCGCGAGCCGTGGACCGAAGTCCCGCGCGGGATTGATCGCGTAGCCTGTCGAGCCGCCGAGCGAGACGCCAATGCCCAGGACGAGGATGCCCACGAGCAGCGGTTGCAGCCCGCCGCTGAAGACGAGATTGAAGAGCTTTTCGTCCGCGTCGGCATCCACCCCGCCCAGCGCGTTGCCAGCGATGGCCAGGATGCCGAACACGAGCACGGCGGTACCGATGATCTCGGTGACCACGTTCGCTCCGGGACGTCTGATCGCCGGCGCCGTGCAGAAGACCCCCAACTTGGCGTCCTTGTCGGTCGTAACGGCCCAGTGCGGCAAGTACGCGAGCCACACGAGGACGGCGCCGATGACGGCACCGACTGTCTGCGCGGCCAAGTAGCCGGGGACCTCAGCCCAGGGGAACCTTCCGAGGGTGGCAAGCCCGACCGTCACGGCAGGATTGAGGTGAGCGCCGCTAATCCGCGCAACCGCGTACACGGCAATGGCAACAGCCACACCCCACCCGATGGTGATGACGATCCAGCCCGAGTTCTGCCCCTTCGATCTGGCGAGCAGGACGTTGGCGACGACTCCGTCGCCCAGCAGCACGAGCAGCATCGTGCCTATCGCTTCTGCGAATACTGACTCCATCCATCCCTCCAAATCGAGGCTGAACCTTGTCGAACGCGTTTTCTCTTCCGCCTGAAGGCGGAAGCCACGTGTCGAGAGCCACAATGATCTCCGTGGCCCCTAATAATCTCCGTAGCTTGCGCCTTCAGGCGGAAGCCAACAGCTACCGGCGCTGACCGGAGGGTGACTTTAGCAGGTCGGTGCGGGTTCGGCCAGTGGAGAGTCGGCCGGCCGTCAGTGGCTGGCGCCGGACGGCTCGGCGTCGCGGAGCCGGGCTTCGAGCTCGCGGCAGCGCGACTCGGTGGCCTGGAGCAAGCGGCGGCCCTCGACTTCGTGCATGACGCACCCAGCCAATTCCTGGAGCGTCTCCACATCGTCGAAGGTCCACGACCGGGGCCGGCTGTCGATCACGCAGAAGCTGCCGACCGTGAACCCCTCGCTCGTGACCAGCGGAATGCCCGCATACGCGACGATGCCCAGCTCTTCGACCGCGGGGTTCAGCTGCACGAGCGGATTCGTGCGCGCATTCTCAACAATCAGGGGCTTGCCGGTAGCGACGACGTGCTGACAGAAGGAGTGCGACACAGGCGTTTCGCGCGCCGACGCGAACGGCTCCGGCAGGCCGACGCAGCTCTTGAAGAATTGCCGGTCGCGGTCGACGAGCGAGACGAGACCGACAGGCGTGCGGAGCACGCGGCAGGCGAGGCGCGTCAGGCGATCGAAGGCGGCTTCGGGCGGGGTGTCGAGGAGGCCGAGTCGCTGCAGCGCTGAGAGGCGCGCGACATTGCGGACGATGGAGAGAAGCTCAGCGGCCATGGAGCCCTCCTGCGGCACAGACTATCACGGGGAAGTTGGAGCTCTGACAGCCGACGTTGGAAGTGAGGAGGGCATCGCTTCCCGCTTCCAGCTTCCAGCTTCCCGCTTCCCGCTTCCAGCTTCGCACTTCCTACTTCCCACTTCCTACTTCTAACTTCCCACTTCCTTCTGACTTCCACTTCCCCCTTCAAACTTCAAACTTCCCCACTTCAGACTTCAAACGTCAGACTTCAAACTTTCTGCCTGCTCCCTCACAGCCATCCCGACCGCCTGAAACCAAAAAAGAGCACCGCGCAGGCGCCCAGCATCGTCGCCATGATCACCGGATACCCGTACCGCCAGTGCAGCTCCGGCATGGCGTCGAAGTTCATGCCGTAGACGCCGGCGATCATCGTCGGCACGGCGATAATCGCCGCCCACGCGGCGAGCCGTTTGGTGTGCTCGGTCTGCGACACCGAAATCAGGGACAGGTTGGCCTCGAGCGCCGTCGTCAGGAGCTCGCGCAGGTTGTCGATCATTTCGTTCATCCGGACGACGTGATCGTAGACATCGCGAAAGTACGGCCGCGTGTCTTCCGGGATCAGGCTGATGTCATAGCGCATCAGGCGGTTGCAAACGTCGACGAGTGGCGACACGGCGCGCTTCAGTGCGAGCAGGTCGCGCTTGAGCCGATAGATGCGGCTGGTCGTCTGACGATCGAACCGCTCGCCGAAGATCTCCTCTTCGAGCGTTTCAAGCTGCTCTTCGAGTGCCTCGACGATCGGCAGGTACTGATCGACGATGAAATCCATGAGCGCGTAGAGGACGAAGCCCGGGCCCTTGCTGAGGAGGTGCGGCGCCGCTTCGCAGCGCGCCCGCAAGCCGACGTGCGACTTGAGGGACCCGTGTCGAACCGAAATGATGTAGCGTTCGCCGACAAAGACGTGCGTCTCGCCGAACTCGAGGCCGATGCCGCCGGGAAGGAGCTGCGCGGTTCGCAGGACGACGAAGAGCGACCCTTCGTAGAGCTCGAGCTTGGGACGTTGATGCGCGCTGAGGGCGTCTTCGATCGCCAGGTCGTGCAGCTTGAACTCGCGTTGCACCTCGCGCAGGATTTCCTCGCGGGGCTCGTTCAGGCCGATCCAGACAAACCGGTCGCCGTGCGCGAGCACTTCATGGATGTCGCAGATGGGCAGGTCGGCCACACGCTGGCCGCCGGAGTACGCGGCGCAGTTGATGACGCCGGTCGGACCGCCCTCGTCGCGAGCTTCCGCCACGGGAATGCTGAAGACATCGGGCATGGTGCGCCCGACATTATGGCAGGTTCAACCGCCGAAGGCGGCTCAGGAACGCACGACTCGGACCGCCGCGCGGAGGTCTGGCGTGCGGTAGAGCGTGAGGGTCGCAGCACCGAGAAAGGCAAAGGCGAGGAGATCCGCCGTGTAGTGATCGCCGCTCAATCGGACCGCGACCGAAGCAATGGCGAGCAGGAGTCGCCCCACACCCAGTCTCATCGAGAACCTCCGCGCTGTGACATTAGCAACGAGCCTGCCTCGCGCGAATTACAAAAATCTCACGCGAATTGCTCAGCATTTTGCAGAGATCACGACTTCGTCAGAGACAAGAGTTAACTTCAGGGGTGACTAAAAGGCGTTCACGGTTTGACACGCATGACGATGAGTTCTGTGGACTCGGCCCCCTCGGCTCCGATAGCCTTGTCTTACGACAAGAGCGGCGGCTCGGCTCAAGCTCAGCCGCCCATTCAGATAACACGAACAGACCAGCTGCAGCAGAATGCGTCTTCGAGAGCCAGGCTGCCCGCCGATACACGTCGTCCGCATACTCGTATGCTTCTTGATGTCTGGATTTGCGGCTCTTGGAGTGATGCTGAGCGCGGGAGCAGTGCGGGCCGAAAGTCAGGCGGCGCCCTCGATCGCCATCCGCGCGATAACGATGACGCCAGGCCAGCCGGCGCTTGTCGTCACGATCGAAGCAACGGGCAAGCTGCCGGTCCCATCGTCGGGCGTGGTGGAAGGACCGCCGCGGATCTATTTTGATTTTCCTGGGGTCGCGCTGAAGGCGCGGAGGGTGACGGCGAGCAGCGACCCTCGCGTACTGCGCGTGCGAGCGGGCGTCCACAGCGTCAAGCCCCTGGTGACACGCGTCGTGCTCGACCTCGTCGCGCTTCAGCCGTATAGCCTCGAGCACGGACCCGCCGGGGTCCGGGTGATTGTCGGCGGCGCCGCGGGCCAATTCTCGGAAGGGATTCCGCCGGTTCCGTCGCTGCCCGAACCACCTCCCCCAACGCGCGAGCGCGTTGTGACGCCGTCTCCTGCCGTTCGCGAGCCCACGCCGCCTGCGATCGGGCCGCCCACGACGCCAGTCTCCGCGGCCCCAGTATCTGAACCGGCAGTCACTCGTGCCGCGCCCATACCGGAACGTCCACCGGCCCGATCGTCGTCCCCCACGTCTGCGCCTCCGCGGGCGTCGTCACCGCCGCCGAGTCTGCCTCGGCCGCCGGCGAAGGACGTGGAACGGTACCGGCGACAGATCGCGCCTGCGCTCGATCGACTCCGTTTGCAGGAACCGCTCCTGACGTCGCTCGGTAACGCCGAGAGTCAGACCATGGACCGCGTGCAGTTGGCTGTAGAGGAATTCGAGCGACTCAGAGTGGAGTTGGCTGGGACGAAGCCGCCCGACAGCGTGCGTTCCCACCACGACATGCTAATTCAGTCGACGACGCTGGCATTGATGGCAACGCGGCTGCGTCTGGAGGCTTTTCGAACTTCCGATCCCGGGACGCTGCGCAACGCCGCGTCGGCCGCCGCCGGCGCGACGCTGCTCCTCGACCGTGTCTGCGCCGATCTCGGATGCCCCGATTCAGGACGATAGGAGATCGGCCGGGCCTATCGCCCCGAATTTTGAACCTACTTTGCCCCGCCGACGACGATCCGCAGTGAACGGGGAGCGGGTGGCCCGGCTGGCACGAGTGGCGCGGTCGTGGAGGCAGCTTGAATGACTGTGAAGACCTGCGTGCCGATGCTCACCGCACCGACGCGGGAGCCTCCGGTATTCGGCTGCACGGTATAGGTCGCAGTACCCGACGTGGTTCCCGTCCCGCTGACGGTGATCCACGTCTGCGTGGTCGACGCAAGCCACGTGCATGCGCTACCCGTGGTAACGCCGATGTTGCCAGACCCCCCGGTCGCTCCCAACGAAATGCTTGCGGGCGACAGCGTGTAGCTGCACGTGTTGGCAGCCTGCGTGACCGTGAACGTGCGTCCCGCGATCGTGAGGGTGCCCGTGCGCACCGAGCTGGTCGTACTTGGCGCGACGGTGAAGCTCGCCGAGCCGCTGCCCGAACCCGACGCGCCGCCAGTGACGGTGATCCAGGACACGTTGCTCACCGTCGTCCAGGTGCAGCCTGTCGTCGTGGTGACCGTTGTCGACGCGTTGCCGCCCGCGGCCGGCACGGACTGGCTCGAGGGAGAAATCGCGAACGAGCAGGGGGCTGCCGCCTGGGTGACGGTGAACGTCTGGCCGGCGATCGTGAGCGTCCCGGTGCGTGGGCTCGTGGCCGTATTGGCGGCCGCGCTGAAGCTCGCTGAGCCGCCGCCCGAACCCGTCGCGCCGCTCGTGAGCGTCAGCCATCCCGCGTCGTTGCTGACGCCCGTCCACGGGCAGCCGGCCTGTGTTGTCACCGTCGTCAGACCCGAGCCGCCAACAGCGGCGACCGACTGACTCGCCGGCGAGATCGAATACGTGCACCCGGTGGTCACGCCGTTCTGAATGACCGTGAAGACCTGCGTGCCGATGCTCACCGCACCGACCCGGGAAGCTCCGGTATTTGGCTGCACGGTGTAGGTCGCCGTTCCAGACTCCGTTGCTGTGCCACTGACGCTGATCCAGGGCTGCGTCGTCGACGCGACCCAGGTGCATCCGCTGGCCGTCGCCACCCCAATGTTTCCCGACCCGCCGGTCGACGTCAACGTTGTGCTTGGCGGCGTCAGCACGTAGTTGCAGGTGTTGGCGGCCTGCGAGACGTTGAACGTGTTTCCCGCGATTGTGAGCGTGCCTGTGCGCACCGCGGCGATCGTATTTGGTGCGACGGTGAAGCTCGCCGTGCCACCGCCCGAACCGGTCGCGCCGGTCACAGTGATCCACGTCGCGTTGCTCACCGCCGTCCAGGTGCAGCCGGCCGTCGTCGTGACCGTTGCCGAGCCGCTCTCGCCGGCGGCCGAAACAGACTGGCTCGAAGGCGAGATCGAGAATGCGCATCCCGCGGGACCCTGCGTAACCGTGAACGTCTGCCCTCCGACCGTGAGCGTCCCGCTGCGCGGCGTCGCGCTCGCGTTGGCGGTCGCACTGAACCCGACCGTGCCATTCCCGCTGCCACTCGCTCCGCTCGTTACCGTCAGCCAGGACGTGTCGTTGCTGACGCCGGTCCACGCGCACCCAGCCGGTGCCGTCACGGCCGTCGAGCCGGCCCCACCATCGGCAACGACCGATTGGCTTGTTGGCGCGAGCGCGTAGGTGCACGACGCGGCCGCCTGCGTGACGGAGAACGTCTGGCCGCCGATGGTGAGTGTCCCCGAGCGCGGGCTCGTGTTTGGATTCGCCGCCGCACTGAACCCGACCGTGCCATTCCCGCTGCCACTCGCTCCGCTCGTTACCGTCAGCCAGGAGGTGTCGTTGCTGACGCCCGTCCACGCACAGCCGGCCAGTGTCGTCACCGTCGTTGACCCCGTGCCACCACTAGCGACGACCGATTGGCTCGTCGGCGCGAGCGCGTAGGTGCACGACGCCGCCGCCTGCGTGACGGAGAACGTCTGGCCGCCGATGGTGAGTGTCCCCGTGCGCGGGCTCGTGTTCGCGTTGGCCGCCGCACTGAACGCGACCGTGCCATTCCCGCTGCCACTCGCCCCGCTCGTTACCGTCAGCCAGGACGTGTCGTTGCTGACGCCGGTCCACGCACAGCCGGCCAGTGTCGTCACCGTCGTCGACCCCGTGCCACCACCAGCGACGACCGATTGGCTCGTCGGCACCAGCGCATAGGTGCACGACGCCGCCGCCTGCGTGACGGAGAACGTCTGGCCGCCGATGGTGAGCGTCCCCGTGCGCGGGCTCGTGTTCGGATTGGACGATGCGCTGAAGGCGACCGTGCCATTCCCGCTGCCCGTCGCCCCGCTCGTCACCGTCAGCCAGGACGTGTTGTTGCTGACGCCGGTCCACGCACACCCGGCCGGTGCCGTCACCGCCGTCGAGCCCGTGCCGCCACCCGCGACGACCGACTGGCTCGTCGGCGCGAGCGCGTAGGTGCACGACGCCGCCGCCTGCGTGACCGTAAACGTCTGGCCCGCGACCGTGAGCGTGCCGTTGCGCGGCGTCGTGTTCGGATTCGCGGCCGCACTGAACGCGACCGTGCCACCCCCGCTGCCCGTCGCCCCGCTCGTCACCGTCAGCCAGGAGGTGTCGTTGCTGACGCCCGTCCATGCGCAGCCGGCCAGTGTCGTCACCGTCGTGGACCCCGTGCCACCACTAGCGACGACCGATTGGCTCGTCGGCACCAGCGCATAGGTGCACGACGCCGCCGCCTGCGTGACGGAGAACGTCTGGCCGCCGATGGTGAGCGTCCCCGTGCGCGGGCTCGTGTTCGGATTGGACGATGCGCTGAAGGCGACGGTGCCATTCCCGCTGCCACTTGCCCCGCTCGTTACCGTCAACCACGATGTGTTGTTGCTGATGCCGGTCCACGCACACCCGGCCGGTGCCGTCACGGCCGTCGAGCCGGTCCCGCCACCCGCGACGACCGACTGGCTCGTCGGCGCGAGCGCGTAGGTGCACGACGCCGCCGCCTGCGTGACCGTAAACGTCTGGCCCGCGACCGTGAGTGTGCCGGTGCGCGAACTGGTGTTCGGATTCGCCGTCGCGCTGAACGCCACGGAGC
The DNA here is from genome assembly GCA_963839705.1 of uncultured Acidobacteriota bacterium. GTDB lineage: Bacteria > Acidobacteriota > Vicinamibacteria > Vicinamibacterales > 2-12-FULL-66-21 > DATBJJ01. Next base: position 454,857 of record CAWIWL010000010.1, on the reverse strand, counting down.
CATTCCCGCTGCCCGTCGCCCCACTCGTCACCGTCAACCAGGACGTATCGTTACTGACGCCGGTCCACGCACACCCAGCCGCTGCCGTCACTGTCGTTGACCCCGTGCCGCCACCCGCGACGACCGACTGGCTCGTCGGTAACAGCGCGTAGGTGCACGACGCCGCGGCCTGCGTGACCGTAAACGTCTGCTCGCCGATCGTGAGCGTACCGGTGCGCGGACTCGAGCTCGCGTTGGCCGTCGCACTGAACGAAACGGTCCCGTTGCCGCTGCCACTTGCCCCGCTCGTCACGGTCAACCACGGCCTGTCGTTGCTCCTGCCAGTCCACGCACACCCAGCTGGTGCGGTCACGGCCGTCGAGCCGGTCCCACCTCCCGCGACGACCGACTGACTCGTCGGCGCGAGCGCGTAGGTGCACGACGCCGCCGCCTGCGTGACCGTAAACGTCTGCCCGCCGATCGTGAGCGTGCCGGTGCGCGAGCTCGTGTTTGGATTCGCCGCAGCGCTGAACGCCACGGTGCCATTGCCGCTGCCGCTCGCCCCGCTCGTCACCGTCAACCAGGAAGTGTTGTTGCTGACGCCGGTCCACGCACACCCGGCCGGTGCCGTCACGGCCGTCGAGCCGGTCCCGCCCCCGGCGACGACCGACTGACTCACCGGCGCAAGCGAATAGGTGCACGACGCGGCCGCCTGCGTGACGGAGAACGTCTGGCCGCCGATCGTGAGTGTCCCCGTGCGCGGGCTCGTGTTCGGATTGGACGACGCGCTGAAGGCGACCGTGCCATTGCCGCTGCCCGTCGCCCCGCTCGTCACCGTTAGCCACGACGTGTTGTTGCTGACGCCGGTCCACGCACAGCCGGCCAGTGTCGTCACCGTCGTTGACCCCGTGCCACCACTAGCGACGACCGATTGACTCGTGGGTGCAAGCGAATAGGTGCACGACGCCGCCGCCTGCGTAACCGTAAACGTCTGCCCGCCGATCGTGAGCGTGCCGGTGCGCGCGCTCGTGTTCGGATTGGACGACGCGCTGAACGCCACGGAGCCATTCCCGCTGCCCGTCGCCCCGCTCGTCACCGTCAACCACGAGGTGTTGTTGCTGACGCCCGTCCACGCACAGCCGGCCAGTGTCGTCACAGTCGTGGACCCCGTGCCACCACTAGCGACGACCAATTGGCTCGTCGGCACCAGCGCGTAGGTGCACGACGCGGCCGCCTGTGTCACGGAGAATGTCTGGCCGCCGATGGTGAGCGTCCCCGTGCGCGGGCTCGTGTTCGGGTTGGACGTCGCGCTGAACGCCACGGAGCCATTCCCGGTGCCGCTCGCCCCGCTCGTCACTGTCAACCACGACGTGTTGTTGCTCACGCCCGTCCACGCACACCCGGCCGGTGCCGTCACAGCCGTCGAGCCGGTCCCGCCCCCGGCGACAACCGATTGACTCGTCGGCGCGAGCGCGTAGGTGCACGACGACGCCGCCTGGGAAACGGTGAACGTCTGGCCAGCGATGGTGAGCGTGCCGGTGCGCGAGCTGGTGTTCGGATTCGCCGCGGCGCTGAACCCAACCGTGCCGGTGCCGGTGCCGCTGGCGCCGCTCGTGACTGTCAGCCAGGCCGTGTCGTTGCTCACGCCCGTCCACGCACAACCGGCCAGTGTCGTCACCGTGGTGGACCCCGTGCCGCCACCAGCGACGACCGATTGGCTCGTCGGCACCAGCGCGTAGGTGCACGACGCCGCCGCCTGCGTGACGGAGAACGTCTGGCCGCCGATGGTGAGCGTCCCCGTGCGCGGACTCGTGTTCGGGTTGGACGATGCGCTGAAGGCCACGGAGCCATTCCCGCTGCCCGTCGCCCCACTCGTCACCGTCAACCAGGATGTGTCGTTGCTCACACCGGTCCACGTGCACCCAGCCGGTGCCGTCACGGCCGTCGAGCCGGTACCGCCAGCAGCGACGACCGACTGACTCGTCGGCGCGAGCGCGTAGGTGCACGACGCGGCCGCCTGCGTCACGCTAAATATCTGTCCAGCGATACTGAGGGTGCCGGTGCGCGGACTGGGGTTCGGATTCACCGCGGCGCTGAACGCCACGGAGCCATTCCCGGTGCCGCTCGCCCCACTCGTCACCGTCAACCACGACGTGTTGTTGCTCACACCGGTCCATGGACACCCAGCCAGCGCCGTCACAGCCGTCGAGCCGGTCCCGCCAGCAGCGACAACCGATTGACTCGTCGGCGCGAGCGAATACGTGCACGGCGGCTGCGTCACCGTGAACATCTGGCCAGCGATGTTGAGGGTGCCGACGCGCGAACTGGTGTTCGTATTCGCCGCGGCGCTGAAGGCCACGGTGCCGGTCCCGGTGCCGCTCGCCCCGCTGGTGACTGTCAGCCAGGCGGTGTCGAAGCTGACGCCCGTCCACCCACATCCGGCCAGTGTCGTCACCGTGGTGGAACCCGTACCGCCACCCGCGACGACCGATTGACTCGTCGGCGCGATCGCGTAGGTGCAGGCCGCCGCCGCCTGGGCAACGGTGAACGTCCGCCCCCCGATGGTGAGCGTTCCGGTGCGCGGGCTCGTGCTGGCGTTGGCCGCGGCACTGAACGCGACGGAGCCATTCCCACTGCCCGTCGCCCCGCTCGTCACCGTCAACCACGATGTGTTGTTGCTCACACCGGTCCACGCACACCCAGTTTGCGTCGTCACGGCTGTCGAGCCGGTACCGCCAGCAGCGACGACCGATTGGCTCGTCGGCGCGAGCGCGTAGGTGCACGACGCCGCCGCCTGCGTGACCGTAAACGTCTGGCCACCGATAGTGAGGGTGCCGGTGCGCGGACTGGTGTTCGGATTCGCCGCGGCGCTGAACCCAACCGTGCCGGTGCCGGTGCCGCTCGCCCCACTCGTGACCGTCAACCACGATGTGTTGTTGCTGACGGCCGTCCACGCACATCCGGCCAGTGTCGACACCGTGATGGTCCCCGTGCCGCCACTAGCGACGACCGATTGGCTCGCCGGCAACAGCGCGTAGGTGCAAGCCGCCGCCGCCTGCGTCACCGTGAACGTCTGGCCCGCAATGGTGATCGTGCCGGTGCGCGAACTCGTGTTCGGATTGGACGAAGCGCTGAATGTGACGGTGCCATTGCCGCTGCCGCTCGCGCCGCCCGTGACCGTCAGCCAGGATGTGTTGTTGCTGACAGCCGTCCACGCGCATCCCGTGGCCGCTGTCACGCCGACGCTTCCCGTCGCGGTTCCTGCGCCGACGGACTGTCCCGTCGAACTGAGCGTCGGCACACACCCGCCTTGGAACGTGAAGTTGTTCGACAAGGTACTGGCGGTCGAGCCTCCGGGACCTATCGCCGTTACGCGTGCTTCGTAGATGGCGCCGGGGGTCGGGACGACGTGCCGGAGCGGCAGAAAGTCGACGCGGATGATCCCGCCGCTCGGTGTGGGCTTGCCGAGATCCATGGTGTCGAACACGACCGACGATCCGGCAGGATGGAACGTGAGGGAGTACCGCTGAACGATCGGAGTTCCGTCAGGTGCGAGGGTGCTGTGATCAGCAGAGGGCGCGAATTCCACAAATTGTGGATCCACGACCGTCTGGGCCGACAGCGTGGTCGCCGACGCCACTACCAGAACAGTGACAAACGCGCAGTGCGCCACGCGAAGGAAGCGGTCTCCGATCATGAGGGATCCTCGGACTGGACGTTGGGCGGGGAGCAATCATGGTGGGAGCCGCGCCGGCCAAGTGCAGGATTCAGGCCGCTGAGTCGCGTGACCGCAAGCTGTTGACCTGACTAACGCTACGGCATCAGCGCCGTCCGTGGGCGCTCACGCCCGCACAGCACCTTTGTGTTGCCGCACGCACTTTTGTTAAATCTCGAAGGCTGCTGAGCTTGCGAGATTCAGTACGCGTCGAGGGGCAGGCCGAGGAGCCTCGGGCCGTCGGCATCGGCAAATGCTTTCGCCGCGGCCGACTGGCGGAGACGGGCTCGTTCGAGGATCGCGTCGAACGCCGGCAGCGGCCGGAGCTCGGAGAGGAGCGGACTGACTTCGAATCCGCGGACGCAGTAGAGACCATTGTCGACGGCGCGAGACAGCAGATCGAGGGCGCTGCTGTGTTCGCCGAGACCAGCCGAAACCTGCCCCCAGTAGAACAGGCCCTCGGGATCCGAGAAGGTCCTGTGAGAGGCGAGCCGCGCCATCGCCGCCACACCGGCTTCGCGGTTCACCCCAAGCAATGCCGTGAGGCCGTCTATGAGAAGCATGAGGGTTTCGCTGACCGAATCCTGTTCACGCGCCCCACGGCACAGGCTCATCGCCTCATCCGATCGTCCCAGTGCGTGAAGCGACAGGATGGTGAGGTAAGCAGGGTCATCGACGTCGAGCTCGATCACGCGTTCGAAGTCGCCGTTCATGAAAAACGAATGGGCGATGCTCGTGCGAATCGCCGGGTCGAGTCGCGTCGCGCGCCGGTAGGCGGCCATCGACGCGTCGAGAAGTCCGACGTACCGACAGGCGTGCACCAGGCCCGCATACAGTTCCGGGTCGCTGCTGCACCCTCGAACGCGGCCGAGCAGCCGCACCATCGCCTCGAGCGATTGGCCGGCTTCAACCTCGAAGTGGGTGTAGAAATGGTGCGCCAGCGACAGATCGGGATTGATGCGGAATGCCCGCTGCATCGCTTCTTCCGCCCGATCGTGCAACCCGGCCTGCTCCGGCCCTGCTCCGTACTTGCTTATGATGCGAAGACATCGGCCGAGACGCGCCCAGGCGGGCGCGTACGACGGATCGGCCTCGACGGCGCGCTGATACGACTCCTGCGCGGCCAGCCACTGCGAAGACGTCGCGCTCTGCCGGTTCGCGCGCAGGTAGTGCGCGTACGCCTCCGAGCTTGCGGGCACGTCGCGCCGGAGGAGCCGCTGCTCGCGGCTGGAGAGCGGCAGCGCGAGCGCCTCGACGATCGCCGTGCAGACGGTGTCCTGGATCTGGAACATGTCGTCGAGCGGGACTTGAGCCGCGTGCGACCACAGTACCGTTCCCGACGGCACTTCGACCAGTTGCACGCTGACGCGCACCAGCCCGGCGGACTGGAGAAGCGAGCCCGTCACGACGGCATCCACACCGGCGCCGCTCGCAAGCGCGCGCAAGTCAGGCTGGTCCGCCGAATACCCTGCCGCTGCCAGGCTCGACCGCACGATGAGCGATTCGAGGCCGGACAGCGACACCGTAATCGCATCGGGCAGGCTGAACGCCAGAAAGTCGATCGCCGGGTCCGGCCGCAGGAGCCGGAATGGCAGGACCATCAACCGCGTCGCGGCCCGGGCGGTCACGGTGCCCGACACGTCTCCTCGCGCGAGGCACGCGCCGAGCGCCTGCGCCATCTCCTCCGCTGTTTGATACCGCTCGGCGGGGTCTTTCATCAGCGCCCGCTGGATCACTCGATCGGTATCGATGACCGCGAGCGAGCCCACCAGCGCCGGCGGCTGATCGTGCAGGACGGCGTGGAGCGCTTCGATGGCTGAGGGACCGTTGAACGCCGGCCGGCCGCTCAGCATCTCGAAGAGGAGCGCGCCGATCGCAAAGAGATCGGTGCGCGCGTCCACGTCGAGGCCGCGTGCCTGCTCGGGTGCCATGTACCGCGGCGTACCGAGCAGCATGCCAGGCAGCGTCAAGACGGTCGTGTCGAGGAGATCGGCGTCGACGGGCCGCGCGAGGCCGAAGTCGAGCAGCTTGACGCCGTGTGTGGAGAGAAAGACGTTCGACGGCTTGAGATCGCGGTGCACGATCCACCGGCGGTGCAACGCGTCGAGCGCGGACAGCACGGCGATCGCCGTCGCGATCGCTTCAGCCGGCGGCAGCGGACCCTCCGCCAGGCGGTCGGCCAGCGATTGCCCGTCGAGCAGCTCCATCGCGAGGAACGGCTCCCCCTCGTGCTCGCCGATCTCGAAAAGCTGACAGATGTGCGGGTGACTCACCGCGGCCGCGGTCCGCGCCTCGCGCAGCAGACGGTCGCGCATGAGCGGGTCCGAGGCCGGGAGGATGGCCTTGATGGCGACCGGACGCTGCAGGCGCTCGTCGATCGCCTCGTACACGATTCCCATGCCGCCCCGCCCGATCACCCGGACGATGCGGTAGTGCCCGATTTGGTCCGGCATGTCAGCGAGGGTCTGGCGCCTGGCTAAGGCAGGCGGGTCACCATGGTCTCAGTGATCAGATGGAGCGCGTCCGAGAATCCAACGAGCCATGCGCCGGCCGCGATGCCCGCGCTGATGGCTGTGCCGGACCACCGCCGCTGTCCCCGCTGCGGCAGGGCGCGGCGCGCTGCCCGACACCAGGCGACGTACGCGCATCTCGAGAAGCGTCGGCACGTGAAACGCGCTTGACGTCCACGCCGGGATGATCGGGGGAACGGCGGTCACGCCGCCGAGGCGGGCCACCTTCACGAGCGCCGCTGCGAGCACGACCGCGCGATGGCCGTCACCCCGGACCGCGTGGGCGTCAGCCTCGCACTCGGCCTCGGCCTGCCAGCGCTCTTCGAGCTGCCGTGCCACCCGCGTCCAGCGAAAGAAGATCAGGCGACGAGAACATGAGAAAGCGCTTCAGGTTGTCCTTCGAACGGCGGTGCGCGATCTCGTGGGAGATCGCCAGGTCCAGCTCGGAGGGCGTCAACGCTGCCCGTGCCTCCGAACCGATCAGAATCCTCGGCCGCCAGATCCCCGCCAGCGACACGCCTGGCAGGCCGCTGAGCACGAAGGCCTCGGCTTCGCGTCTCGCCGCCCGCCGCACGAGGGTGGCGAAGCGATACCCCGCAAGGCCCGCGCGAAGGGCACGCAAAGCGGCGCCGAGCACCAGCCAGAGGCCCAGCGCGGCCGCCGTGGCGAGCACGACGCCAAAGGACTCGTCCGAATCGACGGGCTCGAAACGCCAGTGCGCGGGCAGGAACACCGCCAGCACGAAGAACGACGAGACGGCGGCGGGGAGCAGCCGCACGATGAGAAAACGGCTCGCGCCGTCGGGCAGCAAACGGCTCGCGCCGACGGGACCAGGCCGGCGAGTGACGAAGCGTCCGAGCATCCACGCCGCGAGTGTCGCCACGGCATTGACGACCACGAACCATACCAGGCCCAGCAGCACGCTCGACAGGACCAGCCTCATCGCTCCTCCGCCTGCGCCTTCGGCGTCCTGGGCCGGACCTTGTTTTGAGCCCGGTTCTGATCCCCGTGTTGATCCCGTTAGATCCCCGTGTTGATCTTTCGAGGCGCTCGCGCTTCTCGCGGACGAGGCGCTCGAGCTCGTCGAGGAGCGCGTTGTCGCTGTCCCCGACCGCGTCGACGAGGTTCGAGAGGAACGGACGGGTCGCTCCGGCTCCGCCCGACAGCATCCCATTGACCAGACCAGTCGTCATCGTCGCCTCGAGCTCGTGGCGGTCGAGGGCTGCGGTGTACAGGAAGGCGCGACCGTCGCGCGTGCGGTGGACCAGCCCCTTCTTGAAGAGCCGGTCGAGCGTGGTCATGACCGTCGTGTACGCCGCCGGACTACCGAGCTGCGCCTGGACTTCGCGGACCGACAGGTGTCCGCCCCGCCACATCGCGTCCATGACCGCACGTTCGAGTGGACCGAGGGCCGCGCGCAGAGGATCCTCTCGTCCCCCGCAGCCAGGCGCCTCGAAAGCCTTTCAGCATCTCGTCGTGAAGTATTGCACATTCGCCCGCGCGGGGCGACTCGCCGCTACCTTGCCGACTGCCACACGGCGCGGCCGACGAAAAACGGGCCGAGGCGATCCAGATAGAGCGACGTCTGCTGGGTCTTGCGCATCGTCTGCACGATCGCCGACAGCGGGAAGAGCTCCTTGCCGATGAGGCCGATGACGAAGTCGTTGTCGTCGCGGTCGAGTCCATGACAGGCCAGCCGGACGTCGTGCACAAGGTCGGCCGAGCCGAAGGTCATGCCGATAGCGCCGTGCTCGGCGAGGATTGTGCGCTGCTCTTCCGGCGTCAGCTGGGAGAAGCGCCCGCTTCGCCGCAACGGGATACCAGGTCGCCCAGCGCCACGCGGGATTGAGCACCGTCCCTCGCGGCCGATCGATCAGCGTCTCTCGCAGGTCGGGTTCGTAGCCGAGCGCGTAGGTGCGGCCGAACATCGTGTAATCGGGCTTCGCCACCACCGAGTCGAACGGTCCGCTCGCGAGAAGCGGGCGCATCACATCGACGAAGCTGATTCGGATCCTCGGCGACGGCCAGCACCGCAATGCCTCGCGGATCGTTCAGATCCTCGTACAGCACGCAGGAGATCGGCGCGGTCTCGAGATGCCGTGCCACCGCCTGGACATCGCGGCAGCCGCCGAATGCCAGCAGCTGCATGAAGAGGCGATCGTCGGAGCGCTGAGGCGCACCGTTCTTGAGCCCGCCTCGCTCGCTGAGGTCGGGTGGCTCGAGCCGCGCTCTGCCTTTCTGCGCCGCTGGTGAGGACGGTTTCGTCCAGCTCATGCTGACGTCGTGGGCGGAGCCTGGTGCGATCTGGTGTGGAATCCGGCAGCCTCGAGCTCGCGGCGAACGTCGGCGAACATCGGGGCGGCGGCCGCCGGCACGGGAAGGCCGCCGCGGGTCAACAAGCGGTCGACGTTGAACATCCGGAAGCGGATGCCCTTCGATATGAAAGGCGCGATCGCGCGCGACAAGGCTTCGCACTCGTCGACGACCGGTTGCAGCTGGTCACGCCCGGAGTCCGAACGGAGCATCGCGATCAAGGCATCGACGTGCGTCTTCGCGTTCAAACGGTGATCGGTGGTCATCTCGAGTCCCAGACTATTCGCCCTCGTAACATCGCGTCAACAAGGCAATTCCGAAGGTTCCAATAGACGGCTTTTGGCTCTTGGCTTTAGGAAGAGCATCGAGATCCTAGTCGCACGACTAAGCTCTGAAAGCTCTTAACTAGAGCCAAGAGCCTAAAGCCTAGAGCCCGCTCTGCACGGCGTTAGTCCCACAGCCAGGCGGCGCCGCGCACGCCGCTCGAGTCGCCGTGAACCGCCCGGACGAGCTTTGTCACGACGGCATCAGAGAAGACGAACTCGATCCAAAGCCTCGGGACGCGCTCGTACAGCCGGGCGATATTCGACAGGCCGCCGCCGAGCACGATCGCGTCCGGATCGAACACGTTGATGACCGACGCGAGACCGCGGGCGAGGCGGCGCTCGTAGCGGGAGACGGACTCTGCGCGTCGGCGTCACCGGCCAGCGGCGCCGGCCACGATGCCCGCCGGCTCGACCGCGCGGCCGGCCATGGCCTGATGATCGCGCGACAGGCCCGGCCCCGAGAGAAACGTCTCGAGGCAACCGGTGCGCCCGCAATAGCACGGCGGGCCGGGCCACTCGCCAGCCTCGGGCCAAGGCAGCGGATTGTGCCCCCACTCCCCCGCAATCGCGTTCGCGCCGGTGACGACGTGACCGTTGACGACCAGGCCGCCACCAACGCCGGTCCCGAGGATGACCCCGAAGACGACCGGCAGCCCCGCGGCGGCGCCGTCGGTCGCTTCTGATAGCGCGAAGCAGTTCGCATCGTTCGCGAGCCGGACGGGACGATCGAGCCTCGCCGCAAGGTCCTCGGACAGCGGGCGGCCGTTCAACCACGTCGAGTTGGCATTCTTCACCAGGCCGGTCGCCGGCGAGACGACGCCGGGCATGCCGACGCCGACTGTCGAGAGTCCCGACGACCGCCTCGGCTTGCGCGACGAGCGACGCCACGGCCTCGACCGTCGCCGCCGTAGTCGCCTCGCGGCGTCGGCACGCGATGACGAAACCGCTCGCGCCCGCCGGCGTCGAGGGCGATGCCTTCAATCTTCGTTCCGCCGAGATCTATGCCGATGCGCAACGGATGTCGGTCCCGAGATCCGACGGTCGGTCAGCTTGAAAGACGGCAGCCATCAACTCGTCCATCGGCGCCAGCGTGAAGATCTCGCACACGCCGGGTGACGCGCCTGGCGCCTGACGGCGCGCGCGGTTGAACCAGATTGGACGAATCCCTGCGGCGCGCGCGCCCACGATGTCGGCCGGCCACGAGTCGCCGACCATCACCGCGTCCTCGGGCGCGCACTCGAGCTCCTCGAGCGCGTGCGCGAAGATCGCCGGATCGGGTTTGGCGACACCCACCGCTTCCGATACGACGAGCGCGTCGACGTACGGGTCGAACCCGCAGAGCCTGATCTTGCCTTGCTGCTCCTCGAGCAGATTGTTGGAGACGATGCCGATCCGAACGCGGGGCTTGAGCGCGGCGAGGACTTCGAGCGCGCCGTCGACGGGACGTCTCGCCGCGAGGTACGCTTCGCGATACGCGGCCGCTGTCGCTGCGCACCCGCTCGTCGTCGTCCGGCGCATCGGACGCGGCGAACAGCCGCCGGAACCGTTCCTCTCTGGCGTCGTCCACGGTGCGCTCACCGGCGAGCACCTGGATGTGGAGCTCCTCGAGAACCCGCGAGTGCGCCTGCTCGAACGCATCGAAGCGCCATTCTGTGAAGGCGCTCGTGCGCCTCGTGCACACGCGTCAGCGCGACCCGCGCGGCCTGTTCGTGATCGAACAGCGTGTCGTCGAGATCGAACAGCACGGCCCGCGGGGCGCGTCGTGGCTGCACATTCTCATTATAGAAACGGCGGGTCTCGGCTGCATGGTAAACTGACATGATGTCTGCGCCAGCGGTGATCATCGCAGCCCTCAACCTGACGCCCTCGCTCAGCGAGCGTCTGGCCGACGAGGGAGAGCTTCTCACGTTCGCCGATACCGAACCGATCCAGGCGCTCCAGACGATCCTCGAGCAGCGCCCGCGCCTGATCGTCCTCGAGCGCCTGTTCGCGGCCACGCCGCGCGGCGCCGCGCTCATCAACCGGATCAAGACCGACCCCCAGGTGTCGCAGGCCGAGATCCGAGTGATGTCGCATACCGGAGACTACACGCGCGTCGTGTCGCGCGGCGCGGTCGCCGAACCAGCTGTGGCTGCGCCCGCGCCCGCGTACGCCGGCGGGACCGAGTCACGGGAGCGCGAGTACGAATCGGAGCCGCCGCTCGCCCTCGACGACACGCCGCGTCAGCTCGATTGGCACGGCACCCGACGCGCAGCGCGGTTCCGGATTCGCCAGGGTGTTGAGATTCAGCTGGATGGCAACCCGGCGAGCCTCGTCGACTTGTCGGTGATGGGCGCGCAGGTCATCTCCGCCACTATCCTGCGGCCGAACCAGCGCGTGCGCATCAGCGTGCCGAGCGACGACTTCGTGATGCGGTTCCGGGGCGCCGTCGCGTGGGCGAAGTTCGAGCTGCCCAAGCCGACCGAGCCGCCGCGCTATCGCGCCGGCGTGGAATTCGCCGACGCCGACGCCGCCGCCATGGACGAGTACCTGTTCCAAATTCAAGTTGTAGGGTTCGACCGCGGCCGCTCTCCCCCGTCATCTCTATCAACGATCAGCGAATCGCCAACCCCGGGCTCAGCACTCCCTCGCGCAGGATCGTCTCCTCGTCGTCCCGATCCGGTCGAGACGATGGCCGCCGGCACGCCGGTGATCTCTTCGAGCCGCGCGACGTAGGCGCGCGCCTCGCGCGGGAGATCGTCGTAGCTCTGACGGCCCTGCGTCGGCGCGCTCCACCCGGGCAGCGTCTCGTACACGGGCTCGCACGCGGCGAGCTGCGCCGTGTCGCCCGGCATTTCCTTCAGCGTCTGCCCGTTGACACCTGTAGGCGGTGCACACCTGCAGTTCCGGCAGCCCGTCGAGCACGTCGAGCTTGGTCAGCGCCAGCGCATTGAGCCCATTGACGCGCACGGCGTAGCGGACGGCGACCGCGTCGTACCAGCCGCATCGGCGCGGTCGCCCGGTCACGGCGCCGAATTCCTTTCCGGTCTCCCGCAGCCGATCGCCGATGGCGCCGGTCAGCTCAGTGGGCAGCGGACCTTCGCCGACGCGGGTCGTGTACGCCTTGGCCACGCCGAGCACGGTATCGATCGCGCGCGGCCCGACGCCGAGCCCCGTGCAGACGCCGCCGATGGTGGCGTTCGACGAGGTCACGAAGGGATAGGTGCCGTGATCGATGTCGAGCAATGTGCCCTTGCGCGCCTTCGAACATGATCGCGCGGCCGGCCGTCGCGCGCGTCAGTCAGGAACAGCGAGACGTCCTTGACCCACGGCGCCATCCGCTGCCAGGCGCGCCCCAGATCGTCGAGCACCTGCTGCCAGTCCATCGTCGACTCGGCAATGAGGCGGTTGCGCGCGGCGACGTTGTGCTTCACGGCCTCGGCGAGGGCCGGCGGGTTCGCCAGGTCGCCGACCCTGATGCCGCGCCGCGCGATCTTGTCTTCGTACGCCGGCCCGATGCCCCGCGAAGTCGTGCCGATGCGGCGTTCACCGCGCCGCGCCTCGCTCAGCAAGTCGAGCTCGCGGTGGTACGGCAGGATGAGGTGCGCCTTGTCGCTGACGACCAGCCGATCGCCGATGTCGATGCCAGCCTGCGCCAGCTCGTCGATCTCCGCGAAGAGCGCCGTCGGATCGATGACCACGCCGTTGCCGATGACGCACGTGATGCCCGGATGCAGGATGCCCGACGGCAGGAGCCGCAGCACGAACTTGCGTCCGTTGGCGTAGACGGTGTGCCCGGCGTTGTGCCCGCCCTGATAGCGGGCGACGATCGAAAAATTCGGCGTCAGCAGATCGACGATCTTGCCCTTTCCTTCGTCGCCCCACTGCGCTCCAAGTACCTGCTAGGTTCATGGCTGCTGTATTCTACCTTCAATCACCGCGAAGCGGCTTCCGTGGTTGGCATTCAACGTGTCGATGATCCTTCTGACCGGCGCCAGCCTGACCCTCGACGAGCTCCTCGCCATCGCCGACGACTACGCCGTCGTCGGCCTCGCGCCCGACGCCGTGGCGCGCGTGGACGCGGCGCGGGCGGTTGTCGACCGTCAGGCGCTCGGCGACACGCCGGTCTACGGCATCAATACCGGCTTCGGCGCGCTGGCCGAGACGGCCATCCCGCGGGACGCGCTCGGCGCGCTGCAGATCAACCTGCTGCGCAGCCACGCCGCCGGCGTCGGCGATCCGCTGCCTGTCCGGGCCGTGCGCGCGTCGATGGCGCTCCGCGCCAACGTCCTTGCCAAGGGCTTTTCCGGAATCCGGCGATCGACGCTCGAGCGGCTGCTCGACCTCCTGAACCATCGCGTCCACCCGCGGGTGCCGAGCCGCGGGTCGGTCGGCGCGAGCGGCGACCTCGCCCCGCTCGCGCACCTTTCACTGGTGCTCATCGGCGAGGGCCAGGCCTCGGTGGGTGACGATCCGGCAGTGCGCGGCGGACGCGACGCGCTCGCGGCCGCGGGGCTGTCGCCGATTGCGCTCGGACCAAAGGAGGGGCTCGCGCTCATCAACGGCACGCAGCCGTCGACGGCGGTCGCCGCGCTGGCCGTCGCCGGGGCCGATCGGCTCGCCCGCGCCGCCGACGTGGCGGCGGCACTCTCGATCGACGGCCTTCGCGGGTCCGTGCACCCCTTCGATGCCCGCATCCATGCGGCGCGGCCGTACCCCGGACAGATGACATCGGCCAGCAACATCCGCTGGCTGCTCGCCGACAGCGCCATCAACAGGTCGCACGAGCACTGCGGGCGCGTGCAGGACGCTTACTCCCTGCGCTGCGCCGCCCAGGTGCATGGCGCCGCGCGCGAAGCCCTGACGTTCGCGCGTAGCCTGCTGATGACCGAGGCCAACGCCGCCACCGACAACCCGATGGTCTTCACCGGCGAGGGCGATGCCGCGGACGAAATCGTGTCGGGGGGCAACTTCCACGGCGCGCCGGTCGCGATCGCGGCCGACATCACCGCCATCGCCCTCGCGCAGCTCGCGACGATCAGCGAGCGGCGCTCCGATCGACTCGTCAATCCGGTCCTGAGCGACCTTCCGGCCTTCCTCACCGCCGATAGCGGGCTGCAGTCGGGCTACATGATGGCGCAGGTCACCGCCGCGGCGCTCACTTCGGAGGTCAAGACGCTCGCGCATCCCGCCAGCGTCGACACCATCCCGACGTCGGCCAACCGCGAGGACCACGTCAGCATGAGTATGGGCGCCGCGCTCAAGGCCGCGCAGGCGCTCGACCTGGCGACACGGGTGGTCGCCGTGGAGATTCTCTGCGCGTGCCAGGCGATCGATCTCCTCGCCCCGCTCACCACCGCGCCCGCGCTCGCGCGCGTCCACGAACGCATCCGATCGGTCGTCCCCGCGCTCACCGTCGATCGGCCGCCGGCGCCGGACATCGATGCGATCGCCAAGCTCATCGCCGACGGATCGCTGTTTGCCTCAATCGCCACAGAAGTCAAGTAAGAAATTTTTCAATTTCAAATTGACAACGCGCGCGTACGTTCTTAGATTGCTTCCTTCAGCGCGCGCCGGTTGCGATCGACATGGAAAATGTCGATAGGCGTCGCGCCGGAACGCTTACTCACACATCAGCACGATGAGCACCCTCAGCCGCCATGTCAGCGCGCCGCGAGGCGCGACGATCACGTGTAAGGGATGGCCTCAGGAAGCTGCGCTCCGCATGCTGATGAACAACCTCGACCCCGACGTCGCCGAACGTCCCGACGATCTCGTCGTCTACGGCGGATCGGGACGCGCGGCTCGCAGCTGGGCCGCCTTCGACGCCATCGTCGACACCCTGCATCGCCTGGAGCACGACGAGACGCTCGTCGTGCAGTCGGGAAAGCCGGTCGCGGTCTTCCGCACCCACCCGTGGGCTCCGCGGGTGCTCATCGCCAACGCGCTCCTGGTGCCCGCCTGGGCCACCTGGGAGCGTTTCCGCGATCTCGAGGATCGCGGCCTCACGATGTACGGACAGATGACGGCCGGCAGCTGGATCTACATCGGCACCCAGGGCATCCTGCAGGGCACCTACGAAACGCTCGCCGAGCTGGCGCGCCGACACTTCGGCGGCAGCCTGGCTGGCCGGCTCGTCGTGACCGCCGGCCTCGGCGGCATGGGCGGCGCCCAGCCGCTGGCGGTGACCATGAACGGCGGGATCGCGCTCGTGGTCGAAGTCGATGCCGCCCGGATCGAACGCCGCCTGGCGACCCGCTACGTCGACGAGCGCACCGCCGACCTGGACGACGCGCTCGATCGCATCGAGCAATGGCAGCAATCGGGAACCGCGCGATCCATTGCCCTCGAGGGCAACGCCGCCGATGTGCTGCCGGCGCTCGCGCGCCGTGGCGTGACACCGGATGTCGTGACCGACCAGACCTCGGCGCACGACGCGCTCAACGGCTACGTCCCCAACGGCCTGACCCTCCGCGAAGCCGAAGCGCTGCGGCGCGCCGACCCTGGCGAGTACACGCGGCGCTCGATCGCGGCCATGGCCGAACACGTCCGCGCGATGCTCAGGTTCCAGCGCAACGGCTCGATCGTCTTCGACTACGGCAACAACATTCGCGCGCAGGCGCAGCAAGGCGGCGTCGCCGAGGCGTTCGACATTCCCGGCTTCGTACCCGAGTACATCCGCCCGCTCTTCTGCCAGGGCAAGGGACCGTTCCGGTGGGCGGCGCTCTCGGGCGATCCCGCCGACATCGAGGCGACCGACCAGCTGGCGCTCGAGATGTTCAGCGCCGACCAGGCGCTCTGTCGGTGGATCCGACTCGCGCGCGAGCGCGTGGCCTTTCAGGGACTGCCGGCCAGGATCTTCTGGCTCGGCTACGGCGATCGCGCGCGGTTCGGCCTCGCCATCAATGATCTGGTTCGCCGGGGAGTGGTCAAGGCGCCGATCGTCATCGGCCGCGATCACCTCGACGCGGGCTCGGTCGCCTCGCCGAATCGCGAGACCGAAGCGATGCGGGACGGAAGCGACGCCATCGCCGACTGGCCGGTCTTGAACGCACTGCTGAGCACGGCGTCTGGCGCGACCTGGGTTTCGGTGCATCATGGAGGCGGCGTCGGGATCGGTTACTCTCTGCACGCCGGGATGGTCGTCGTGGCCGACGGATCCCGCGAAGCCGACGAGAAGCTGCAGCGCGTCCTGACCTGCGATCCCGGACTCGGGGTGGTCCGCCACGCGGACGCCGGCTACCCCGACGCAATCGACACGGCGCGCCGCAACGGCATCGATATGCCTTCGGCTGGAGGAACGGCACAATGATGATTCCGGAGCGTCCGTCCCTCGAGCGGCGCGTGCTGACCGCGCTCGAAGCCACTGTCAGCGGCGTCCCCCGAATTCCCGTCGTCCTCGGGGGCTGTGGCACCGGGCGCACATCATTACTTCTGCGCGTCCGCGATCTACTCGGCCGCAGCGCCTGCCAATACATCGACGTCGAACGCATCGCCACCACACCCGAGCGGTTGTTCCAGGCCATCCGCGACGTATCGCCGTTCGCGTTCCAGGCCGGTCCCGCGTCGGCGCGCGCGGAGGCGACCGCCCGCATGGCGTTCGACTCCACGCTCGCGTGGCTCGGCGCCGCGCGCGCACCCGGCGACGCGCCCGCTACGTTTCTACTCGACGAGTTTCTGGAACTACGAACCTTCGAGAGTTTTCCCGGCCTGCGCTCGGTGCTGCGCGACCTCATCGCCTCGCTCGCAGCCAACGGCAACCGTTTCGTCCTGACGTCCCGCTACTCGGCGCGAGCGCTTCGCGTGCTGCGCGACGCGCCCCAGCAGTTCGAGATCATCCACGTCGCGCCGCTCAGCGCCGCCGAGATTCGCGCGACGCTCCCCGCAGGATCAGAAGTCGACCGCGCCGCAACCGGCCTTTCAGAGGCTGAGGACGACCGCGCGCGCGACGAGCTCGCCCGACTGGTCCAGGCGCTCTCCGAAGGACGGCCCGCCTACGCGCGCATGCTCGTCGACACCGCGGCGGCCATGGCCACGCGTGGCGCCGTCGATCCCGTCAGCGCGCTCGCGGCGCTCCTGGCGCCTGGGGGCGCCCTCGCCCTCCATTGCCAGGTACTGCTACGAGCTCCGCCTCCACCGCGCCCGCGGATACGGCGCGCTCAAGGCCATCCTCGAGGTCCTGGCGGAGGAAGAGCCGCTGACCCTTACCGAGATCTCCCTGCGCCTGCGCCGCACGCCAGGCTCGACGAAGGACTACCTCTCCTGGCTCGAAGACGTCGACCTCATCGTCTCGCACCAGAAGCGTTACAGCTTCGCGGACCCCATGACGCGCCTGTGGGTCCGCCTCCACTGCCGCCCGGCGCCGCCCTCCGACGACGACGTGGTGCGCGAGGTGCACAAGTACGTGATGAGTCGCCTGCCCGGGGCCGAGCCGGCGCACGCGCTCGCGCTCGCCGGCACTGTCGAGCCTGCGGCGGAACGCGACAAGAACTGGGGAATCATTGAGATCGACTAATGCTGAATGCTGAGTGCTGAATGCTGAATGGAATTCAGAATCTGGAACTCTGAAGAGAGGGACGACGTGGGCAATGCGAGTGAAGAATCTGCAATTGCCGTCGCCCTCGCAGCTCGCAGAATCTGCGTCGTAAGTCTCCCTCCCGTTCGGAAAGCTCAATAAACACGCTCATCGCTCGGCGGCAAGGCGACTGCATTGCGCACTCGCATGGGCAAAGAGCGCGACCTGCGGGAGCGGACGATGGAGTTCGCCCTGGCGGTGCTTCGATTCTGTCGGTCGATGCCCGAGACGCCCGAAAGCCGACACGTCCGCGGCCAGCTGCTTCGGTCAGGAACTGGAGTCGCGTCGAACTATCGTGCCGCCTGCCGCGGCAAGTCGCGAGCCGACTTCATCGCAAAACTTGGAACGGTCATCGAGGAAGCCGATGAGGCCGATTTCTGGCTGGACCTGACAGTCCGGGCGTCGATACTGCAGGCGGATGCCGCAGGGCCGCTAAGAGTCGAAGCAGGCGAGCTGATCGCAATTTTCACCCAGTCACAGAAAACGGCGCGAGCCCGTTTGTGACGCCCCCTGTCTTCTTGCAACCTCGATCCTTGCGACCTTCGTCCTTGTATTTGCCTTTGTCTTCCGTCAATTCCGACTTCACTTCAGCATTCAGACATTCAGAATTGAGAGCGCCGCCTTGGCGGCAGTCTGCGCCGCTTCTTTCTTGCTCTTGCCTTCGGCCCGCGCCACCGGCTCGCCTTTGACCAGCACTTCGACTTCGAACCTTCGGCGATGCGCCGGCCCCACTTCCGCGGCCAGGCGATACACCGGAAGCCCACGGTCGTGCGACTGCAGCCATTCCTGCAGCGCCGACTTGTAGTCCTCGGTGAAGGTCGCATGCGCGCCGGTGCGTCTCGCTTCCTCGATGAGGGCGTCGAACTGACGCTCGATGAACGCCCGTACCGGGTCGATGCCGCCGTCGAGGTAGATCGCCGCGATGAGCGCCTCGTACCCGTCGGCGATCAGCGCCAGCTTCTGGCGCCCGCCGGTCTTCTCTTCGCCGCGGCCAAGGATTAGATACTCGCCAAGCCCGATGGCCTCGCCGAGCCGGCCGAGCGACGTGGCCGACACGATCGATGCCTTCAGCTTCGACTTCTGGCCTTCGTTGTGTTGAGGAAACTCGCGGAAGAGCATGTCGGCGATGACGAAGCCGAGGATGGAATCGCCGAGGAACTCCAGCGATTCGTTGTCGATGACCCCGCCGCTCGCGTCCTCGTGGACGCGCGACCGGTGGGTCAGCGCGTGTTCGAGCAGCCCGCGATCCCGGAAGCGATAGCCGATGATGCGCTCCAGGGGCTCGAGCTCGCTGCCAAACGGCACCACTCGGCCCGAGCCGGTCACGTCGCGGTGGCTGTCGATGATCTGCAGCGCGCGCTCGGCCTCGTCTTCGGTCACCGACAGGCGCAGCTCGTTCGATGAGAACGGAAACGCCGTGCGCGAGAGGTCGGACGTCACGAGCACTTCGATGCCGTGCGTTTCGAGCAGGCCCTTAATCACGTCGGCTTCGATCTGCGACGGCGTGCGGAGGATGAGGGTCAAGTCGTGCATGCGCGCTCACGCGTCGAGGACAGGCGGTCCAGTTGTCCTCCATCGAACACCACGCGCCCGCCCACCACGGTCAGCACCGGCCGCGTGTCGAGAATCTCGCGCGGCGGAACCGCGAAGATGTCGCGCGAGAGCACGACGAGGTCCGCGAGGTAGCCCGGCCTGAGCATGCCTTTTCGATCCTCGGCGAGCTCGGCGTAGGCAGAGCCGCGCGTGTAACAGTCGACCGCCTGCGACAGCGTGATGCGCTGCTCCGGGAACCAGCCGTCGGCCGGCGTCCCATCGGGGAACTGGCGGCTGACGGCCGCGTACAGACCGATCATCGGATCCAGTGGCGCGACGAACCAGTCGGTCCCGAAGGCGACGTGCGCGCCCGCGTCGACGAACGACCGGACGTTGTAAGCCTCCGCGCAACGCGCGCGGCCGATGCGCGCTTCCGCCCACCGCATGTCGTCGATGCAATGGCTGGGCTGAAGTGACGCGATCACGTCGAGCGCTCTGAAGCGCGGCAGGTCTTCCGGCCTGACGACCTGCGCATGCTCGAGCCGAGGCCGCCACCGCCGCCGATCGCCGGTAGATGCGCGCAGCCGCTCGAAGATATCGAGCACGAGCGTGTTCGCGCGGTCGCCGATCGCGTGCACGACCGGTTGAAAACCATCGGCGTGGGCACCGGCAATCAATTGCTCGAGCCGATCGGGGTCGTGGATGAGGAGCCCGCTCGTGGCGGGGTCGTCGGCATAAGGCTCGAAGAACGCGGCGGTGCTGGCCCCCATCGATCCATCGCTGAAAAACTTTCGCCCGCCGATTCTCAGCCAGTCGTCGCCGTGCCCGGTGGCGCGAGACGCCGCCGCGAGGCCATCCGCGTCGTAGTTCTGGATCGACGAGATCCGCGCCGTCAGCTCGCCCGCCGCCCGAAGGGTCTCGTACGCCTCGAGCTCCGCAGCGCTCGCCGTCATGTCCTGGATCGTGGTGACGCCAAGCGCGGCCGCGTGCTTCAGCGCGGCGCGCGCCCTCGCGAGGATCGTGTCGACCGTCGGCGACGGCATGGCGCGCGTCACGAGGTCCATGGCGGCGTCCTTGAACATCCCAGTGAGCCGGCCATGCCCATCGCGCACGACCGCGCCGCCAGGCGGACTCGACACGTCGTCGGGAATCCCCGCAAGCCGCACGGCGAGCGAATTCGCCAGCGCCATGTGACCGTCCAGCCGCTTGATGAAGACCGGGTGGTCCGGCGTCACCGCATCGATCAGATCGCGAGTCGGAAGGCGCCCGCCGGGCCACGCCTCGTGGTCCCAGTAGCCGCCGGTAATCCACTCGCCCGCCGGCCGGGACGTCGCGTAGCGTTCGACGCGCCGCGTGAGATCGCCCTCGTCCCGCGACGGCCGGAGGTCGGCGCCGACCAGCTCCTCGGCGCCCATGATGAGGTGCACGTGCGCGTCGTTGAAGCCCGGAACGATCACTCGGCCGCCGGCGTCGATGATCTGCGTCGCAGGCCCCACGGCACGCCGCGCTTCATCGTCCGACCCGATCGCAACGATGGTCTCCCCACGAATGGCGACCGCCCGGGCCCGAGGCCGGGCGTCGTCGATCGAGTGAATGTCCGCGTTGACGATGACCAGGTCGGCGTTCACACTGCGACCTCTTCGGCCACGACCTGCGTCACCTTGATGAGAATCATCGTCATGTCGTCGTGCTGGTCGGCGGTGCCGACAAACGCCTCGATCTCCCGGAGAATCCGCTCGCGCAGCTCGCCCGAGTCGAGGTGTCCGTGCTCTTCGACGATCCTGCTGAGTCGAGAATCGCCGAAAAGATCGCTGTCGTTGTTCATCGCCTCGGTGATGCCGTCGGTGTAGAAGACGAGGATATCTCCGGTGTGCAGAGAGATCTGCTTTTCCTCGAGGAGGTCGTTGAATTTCTCCACCGCCCCATCGATGCGCAGGCCGAGAACCATCCCGCTTGGGACGAGGACCTGTGCGCCCTGTATCGCCGCGGCCGGACCGGGCAGGTAGATGAGCGGACAGTGCCCCGCGCGCGCGTAGGTCATCACCGCGTTGACGAGGTCGATGACCGCGTATGTCATCGTGATGAAACTGCGGCTGTCCAGGTTGTCCGACAAGATCCTGTTGGCCTCGATCAGGAGTTGGCGCGGGCTCTGATACGTCTGGCTGAGGGCCATGATCAGGCCCTTCAGCTCCGCCATGTAGAGCGCCGCCGACGTGCCCTTCCCGGCCACGTCGGCGATGAGCACGCCGAGGCGGCCGGGGCCGAGCGGAAAGAAGTCGTAGTAGTCCCCGCCAACCTCTCGCGCCGGAACGCAGAGAGCCGTCACGCCCAGGCCCGGCATGTCGAGCTGACCCCGCGGCAGCAGCGACATCTGGATCTGCCGCGCGATGCGCAGCTCTTCTTCGAGCCGCTTCTTCTCGGCGGCCGTCTGGAGCAGGTTCTCGATGCTACCGGTCATCTGGTTGAACGACCCGGCGAGCTCCCCCAGCTGGTCCTTGGTGCTGATGTTGATCCGGTGCGTGAAGTCACCCTGCCGGACGCGCTCGGTGCCCATGAAGAGCTCGTGGATGGAGCTCGTGATCGACCGGGCGAGGGCCAGTCCCATGACGAGCGCGACGAGCTCGATGATGAGGAAGAGGACTCCGACGACGACGAGCAGTATCCTGAACGCATTCCCGAAGGTTGAGCCGTAGTTGGCGAGCTCGATGGACTGCGCGTCCGAGAGCCGCTGGAAGAGCTCGCCCATTCTGAAAGAGAGTGCTACCGTCGCGCGGAGTGTCTCACCCGTCGTCCAGTCGTACGAGTCAAACAAGCTCACGGTGTTGCTGAAGAAGGAGTATCGTCTCGTGTTCGGTGACGGGGTCACGCCGGTGGCCGATGCCGTCCCGGACACGTTGCTCCTGCTCAACGTCACTGCACCGGCCTTCACGCCAGTCCGCTCGTAGAGGCGGTTCAGCATCGCGCTGTCGAGGGGGAGGTCGACAACGACCCATCCGACCGGGGCCGCTGGGCGTCCGGCAGGTCTGACCGCGCGGATGACCAGCTCGGGTTCGTTCGCAGCGTCGGGCAAGGTCACCGACGTCGTACCGGTGAAGCCCTCTGGCTTGTTCCGGACCCAGGGGGGCGCCAGATCGGACGATACCGACGTCCCGCCCAGATGCTCCCACGGGCCACGCGACACGAGGGGCGGACCGCTGCTCGACGCCGGAATGAACACTATGGAGAGCGTCGGGTAGCTGAGCGACGCCGACCCGTTACGTCGTACGCGCTCGATTGTTTCTTCCGTCGTGCGCGGCGTTCGGCCGATCTCCGCCGCCGCAGCTTCTGCCAGCAGCTGAGCCTGGCGGGTCACGTCGTCGTAGCCGTCGCGAAAGAGATAGGCGCCGACAGTTCCGGCAACAAACCCCGTACTGAGCAGGAAGAAGCCGAGGATGAGCAACGCCGGCACGACGCCGATGAAAATGTAGGAGAGGATCAGCTTCCGGCGGACGCGCCAGAGCAGCCGCCGCTGCACGAGAAAGACGAGACGCGTCAGGAAGAACAGAACCGAGAAAGCGAGGGCGACCGTGGCCGCCGTGCTCGTCACGAGGAGAAACGCCGGCACCTCGCCGACGAGCCGGACGAGCGCGACGATGACTTTGAGAGCGGCGGCGATGATGAACAGCCGCCCGGGCCAGGAAGTCAGCAGGAGGTCGCGCGCCGTCCGACCCGAGTCGTCTGGCGGCATCGGGAGACTCGGCGGCGCCTGCCGGCGCCGGGCCGGTGTGGGCGTATCCGCGAGTCGCCTGCTGGCCATGCCAATTGAAAACCGAATGATAACAGACTATCGTAATGCCCGACTCACGCCACTGTTCCCGCGAGATCCCGCGCCTCTGACCGACAGGTGTCCCTGGTGAAACTCCCTGCAAACGCCCGCTTCTCGACCGTGTGTGTCCATGCCGGACAGGAGCCGGATCCGTCCACCGGCGCCATCATCACGCCGATCTTCCAGACCTCGACCTACGTGCAGGAAGAGCTCGGCCGCCACAAGGGCTACGAGTACGCGCGCACGCAGAACCCGACGCGCCTCGCCCTCGAGCTCAACATCGCCGCGATCGAAGGAGGCCGCGGGGCCTTTGCCTTCGCCTCGGGCATGGCGGCGATCGGCGCCCTCGCCACGATGCTCAAGTCCGGCGACCACGTCGTCGTGACCGACAACACCTACGGCGGCACGTTTCGGCTCTTCGACAAGGTGCTCACGCGCTACGGCCTGACGTTCAGCTACGTCGACACGTCGTCGCTCCCGCTCCTGGCGGAGGCGATGCGGCCCGAGACGCGAATGGTGTTCATCGAGACCCCGACCAACCCGGTCATGCGCCTCACCGATCTCGCGGCTGCCGCGCAGCTCGTCCACGCGCGCGGCGCGAAGGTCGTCGTCGACAACACGTTCGCGAGCCCGTGCGTGCAGCGGCCGATCGAATTCGGCGCCGACCTGGTCGTTCACAGCACGACGAAGTACCTCAACGGGCACAGCGACAGCGTCGGCGGCATCGTCGTCGGCGTGCACGACGACGATCTGGAGTGGCTGAAGTTCATTCAGAACGCCGAGGGCGCCATCCTGAGCCCGTTCGACTCGTTCCTGGTGCTGCGGGGCACCAAGACGCTGGCGCTGCGCATGGCGCAGCACAACGCCAACGGGCTCGCACTTGCGGAGTACCTGGCGAAGCATCCTGCCGTGAAGAGTGTGCTCTATCCGGGACTATCGAATCATCCCCAGCACGAGCTGGCGAAGCGCCAGATGCGGGGATTCGGCGGGATGCTGTCATTCGACGCCGGGAGCCTCGAGAACGCGCGGCGCGTCTGCAATCGCGTCAAGCTGATGTCGCTCGCCGAAAGCCTCGGCGGCGTCGAGACGCTCATCTGCCATCCCGCGTCGATGACGCACGCCTCGGTTCCCCCCGAGCGCCGCGCAGCCATCGGCCTCACTGACAGCCTCGTCCGCATCTCGACCGGCGTCGAGGATCCGCAGGACCTTATTGATGACTTGAAGCAGGCGCTGGAACCGTGAACTTCTGAACCCTCTGAACCTTCTGAACCTCCTGAACCTGCTGAACCCTAAACCCGAGTCGACTCCCCCACCCACTTGAGGTACGCCTCGTTGCCGTCGGCGATGGCGAGGACGATGAACTCGGGGACTTCGTAGGGGTGAAGCTCGCGGACGCGGTCCCAGAGGGCGTTGAGGCGGTCGCGGGTGGTCTTGATGATGACCTGGCGCTCGGTTTCCTCCTCGACGCGGCCTTCCCATCGGTAGACCGAGTCCATCGGCGCGAGCAGGTTGACGCAGGCCGCGAGGCGTTCTTCCAGGAGGGCGCGACCGAACGCGGAGCCGTCCGCATCAGCGGGCAGCGTGGTCATCACCACAACATATTCAACACTCATCGACTCCACCCACAATCTGCTGCGACCGGTCTGTGCCACCCTACTATCGGCCGGTTCTCGGGACGAAAGTATTGTACAAAGGACTGTTCCGAATCGATGTCTCTGCCTCCCGAAACACCTCGTCCGCGCGTCCGGCCTGTCGACAGGGCCGAACCACTCCGGCGCAAGAGTATGGCACCTCTCCGTCCCCAGGCGCCCCTTTGGCGCCGGGCACTCAATTACCTGCTGGTGTTTGCGACCGTGGTGGTGCTCGTGGACGCGCTGGTCGGCGAGCGCGGGCTGGTGGCGACGACGCGGGCGCGGCGGCAGGCGGATGAGCTCGGCTCGAGCGTGGCGCGAGTGCGCGAAGAGAACGCACAGCTGCGCGAGCTGGCCGACCGCCTGAACAACGACCCGACGACGATCGAGTCGGTGGCGCGCGAGAAGCTCGGCCTCGTCCGCCCTGGCGAGGTTCTGGTGGTGGTGAAGGACGTGAAACCGGCGTCGAAGTAGTTGGCGCACGGTTGCGCATTCCTGCGTCGAAGTGTTACGATTGGGTTTCCCTGACGCGGGGTGGAGCAGTCCGGTAGCTCGTTGGGCTCATAACCCAAAGGTCGCGGGTTCAAATCCCGCCCCCGCAACCAACTTTATTTGGACCAAGAGGTCGCCGGTATCTGGCGACCTCTTGCTGTCTCTGGCCGCGCTCAGCATTCCGGCCAGGTCGCCCTTCAGCGTGATTTTCAGCTGGTCGCCATCGGGTTCGAGCAGGATCGTTTCGACCAACGCACGAATAGCGTCAAGGGCGCCTGTGCGACTCATAGCGGTCCCTCCGAGAAGAAGCGCATGTGTGGAGCGGTAACGGCGACAGGTCAGCGCACTGGTCCCAGATAGCGATCCAGCCAGTCGAGCGTCTCCTTGATCAGCTCGTTGCGGGGCACGACATGGGACGCGGGGTAGGTGTAGTGGCGCTTGTGCGCCGGGGCCGTGCCGAGCAGATCGAACAGCGGCTTCTGCGCCGTTTCGAGCGGAAACACGATGTCGTGTTCGCCGTTGATCATCAGCACGGGCACCCGCACGCGGGGCGCGAAGTTGAACGGGTCGGCCTCCGGCAGATACCGCGCGTTCCAGAATCCTCCCACGTTCAAGACCGCGGCTTTGATCCGAGGCTCCACCGCAAGTGCGATCGGCGCGGCCAAACTCCCCCAACTCTGTCCGTAAAACGCGATCTTTTCGCCATTGAGATCGTCGCGCGTCTGCAAGTAGTCGATCGTCCGCGACAGGTCTTTCACCCACGCGATCTGGAGGTCCTTGAAGGCAAGCTCCCCGATACCGATGCCGGCTGTCGTCGACCCCGTCACGGCGCCCTGTGGGTTGCGATGCAAGGTGCCTTTGAAGATCGGCACGGCGACGGCCCGCCCGCTTCTCACCAGAAAATCCAAAGTCGTCAGGAACTCATCGTCGATCGACTTGAGCAGGGTGAAGCCGCCATGCGGCCAGTAGATCACGGTCTGGAGGGGCCGTTGCGCATTCCTGGGAAGAAACAGGTACGCGCCGCCTCGCTCGCCGCCGTACGGAAGATCGAAGCCGACCTTTACACGAACCCAGTGTTCGAAGTCATCGGTCGCCTCCACCACGGCGTTCGCGGCGGATTTCTCGTATCCGTAGTTCCGCCGGAAAATGGCGAACTCGGAGTCCGCGACGGGCTTTTCCTTGCGATAGTCCCGCAGCTCGGTCGCCGGGGCCGGCTGACGCAACCGTCCGAGCGTGGCGGCATCGTCGAACGTCCGCACCAGCCGGAATCCATGCGTGGCGTCGCGATCGAATGGATCCTTCCGGATAATCCATCCAGCATGGAATGTGTCGTCCGTCCACGCCCCGCCGCGCGTGGCGCGGTCGGGGCCGACTTCGTTGAAGCACCACTCGCGGACGTTTCCGACGATGTCGTAGAGCCCGAGCGCGTTCAGGGCGCCTGCTTTGCCTACCGGCCTCGGACCGGAGCCTCCGAAGTTGCTGCGCGGCGTGATAATCCAGCTGTCCTCCCGATAGTAGCGCTGTGCCCACCCCCAGTGTGATGTCGTCGGAAGCTCCTTCCCGGCGAACCGGGCATAAGCGGCTGCCTCGTACCAGCTGACGCCGCCGACCGGATGATCGGCCTGCCCGTCGGGATACGTGCCGACACGCCACGTACGCGGCCCCGGGCGACCGGTTTCGTCCTTGGACAAGGCCATCGCTGCGTCCCAGGCGATCTCAGTCCCGCCCTTCAGGAAAGGGTGGGTCCAATACGTGCGGTTGCCGTAGCCGCCGGCGTCCACGAATGCCTTGTATTCGCGATTCGTGACCTCGTACCGGTCCATGAAGTAGTCGGCGTAGTTGACCCCATTGAGCGTGAATCCGGGGATCCGCACCATGGTTGCCGGCAGGCGGGACTCAGGATCGAGCTTCACAGGATCGATCGGCGGCGGCACCGTAGGATGCCTTTGCAACGCCGACTGCAGCAGCTCCACCGTCCGGTGGCCATCAGCCTCCAGGCGCAGGTAATAGCCGGCGCCTCTGACGAAGCGCACGCCGTCGAGAGGCGTGACTCCGAGGAGCTCCCACTCTTGCGCGGCGGCGCCGATCGGCGCGCGGTAGACACGGGCGCCCGGCGGGTCCGATCGGATCGGCACCGCAACTGCAAATTTCTTCCAGAGGCCGGCGAGCGTCGCGTCGGCGGGAATCACGCGCTCCAGCTCGCGGGCCAGAGCAAATGCTGCTGCGAACTCTCCTGCGTCCGCGAGCCGCTCCGTTTCCGCGAGCTGTTGCACGGTCCAAAGGCGACGGCTTTCGGCCCGGGCACGCAGAAGCACGGTCAAACCGATGGCAAGCACCACTGCGGCGGACACGACCACTCCAACGAGAGTCATGTTGCTCAACCCGCGAGGCCGCGGCGCGGGCGAGACGATAGTGGGAGTCAGCGCCGCCCGGCATGCGAGGAGGTCGGCCGCGACCTCTCGTGCCGATGGGTAACGCGCTTCCCGCGTCTTCTCGAGAGCACGCGCGACGATTCGCTGGAGCTCGTCTGGAGTACCTGGTCGTAAGTCGCCAATCGGCTTCGGCCGCTCGTGTTGAATAGCGTTCATCACGAGCAACTGCTGTTCCCCCTGGAATGGCAGCCGTCCCGTCAGCGCTTCGTACAGCATCACCCCGAGGGCCCAGACATCCGAGCGCGCGTCCGCGTCGGCGCCGCGTGTCTGTTCGGGAGACATGTACGCGATGGTGCCGAGCGTAGTGCCCGTCTGCGTCAGCCCGGTCTGGCCCATCAGCTTCGCCAGGCCGAAGTCCACGATCTTCACCTCGCCACGAATGGCGAGCATGATATTGGCCGGCTTGATGTCGCGGTGGACGATGCCCGCTTCGTGCGCCCGCGCGAGCCCCTGGGCGACCTGGATGCCGATGTCGATCGCCTCGTCGATCTCGAGCGGGCCGCGGTCGATCCGATTCTTGAGCGTCTCGCCGGCGTAGTAGGCCATCGCCAGGAACAGCTGGCCGTCCGGCGTCTCGTCGATCTCATGGACGGTGCAGATGTTGGGGTGGTCGAGCGCCGAGGCGGCCTGCGCTTCCTGCATCAGGCGCTGCTTGGCTTCGGCATCACCCGTGCGCTCGGGCGGCAGAAACTTGAGGGCAACCATCCGCTTGAGCCGAAGGTCCTCGGCTTTGTAGACGATCCCCATGCCACCGCCACCGAGCTTCTCGACAATGCGATAGTGCGAAACCGCTCGGCCTTCCATGGCACCATCCAGGCTGCTCCCCTTATGAAAGCCCCGACAGGATAGCATTCAGGCGTGTTTTTCCACGCCCGTCAACCCGGGTAATCCATTCGTACTGCGAACGAGAAAAGGCGCTGACGCTGTTTCCGACCGGGGCGAGGGTGACTGCGTCGGTGGCTCGGAGCACCGAGCGCGGCTCGATGCAGGTGGCTAGGAGAACCGCTCACGCTCGATGCGGTGTGCGGGCGGGCGATTGAGACAGCCGATTGAGTCAACGTGCATACGACGGGCGAGTTGCGGCTATGCCGCTGACCAGGAGAACTCCAAATTCAGCGGGTTGCGGGCCCCCGCAACCACAATCGCTAATGTTTTGAGGGGTTTCGGCAGTTTGCCGGAACCCCTTTTTGCTGTCATCTAACAGCCATCTAACAACTGCGAAGCATGCCCATTGATCCGAAACGACGCGCCTCCGACCGGACGCGCGCGACTCACTCTGACGGTGGACAAGGCAACGGCAGCGGGCCGGGAGTGTCACCATCGGTATGGCGTCCCCAACGGGATTGGTCTCGAATGGACCGGCGGCGCGCCCTGTCGCCGGACCCCTGCGGTCCGCCGCCTGAAAACCCCCGAGCAGCTATACGCGTCGGGTGGAATCACTCGCCCGAAGGAACTATCCCCGCTTGAGCGCACTGCAAGACGAGCCCCCACGGACGGCATGACACGGATCGTGTCGTGTCAGCGGAGAAGAGCGCCAGGATGGCGGTCCTCACTTGGGTGCTCGACCGACCCTACGCGGGAGCAACAGAGTGCGACGAGCCAGAACAGCAGAATGCCTCCCATCAGCTGGCCATCGACATGATGCATCCATCTGTTCTGCGATGCCGCTCGGATGCTGGTCATGTGACCGTTTCCAACCCGAATTACCTCCCACACCGCCCCCCAAAACCGAAGGCACTGCAGTCCGAGAAAACTGACCGCCACGGAAGCCATGCCCGTAGCGACCAATCGAACGAATCGGTCGTGAGTTGAAAGACGGCGCGACAACCACCGGCTTGCCGCGATCCCTCCGAGCAAGTAGAGCGGCAGGAACAGCAGGCTCACCGCGACGTCAAAGGTCCAATTCCGTTGACCGCGGGCGAGGTGAACCTGTGCGGACGTAACGCCGTGGTTGTTCTCTATGGCGTGGAGCATCCGTGACAGGCATTCGGCCCTGAAACGACCACCGTCGAGCAGGCCGCCATGATGCTCGACTCCGAATCGCCGTCCGTGTTCGGCATCGGCGTGGCGGATGGCTAGTTCCTCCGCCAGATGCGCATCACCGGCCAGATGCTTCTGATGATCCGCGTGCTGCGGCTCGATCGGGAACGCCGAGTCACCCGTCCACTCGCATGCTGTGTTCACCCGACTGCGGTCAATGCAGCCCGGGCACGTTGCATACGTGGCCCAGACGCCACCGGCCATGGCAACGAGCCCAAGCAGCCACGCCGCGAGCAACAGTCTCATCCGCAGACGTTTCACTTTGCCGTACCAGCAACTTGTCTGAGGTTGGAACCCGAGCGAGCGCGATAGTTCCGTGACGTAGCCGGAGAGCGCGCCGAGTGGGGATTCGTCCCCACCGCAGGAACATCGCACCGACATCGTCCAACGATCAACACCAGTGGGTACCGGCCCTACCATGTCAATCTCTCCGGGGCAGAGCGCGTGCTGGGGGCACACCGCAAAGAACATCGCCGTATCAAGACGCCTCGCGACCGCGTTGACGCGTAGGGGCAGTTGGCAACGAACAGCTCGCCAGGGAGGGGGAACACTGCTCCCAAGTCTGTGTTCCGCCTCGTCGAGGACATTCATACGCAAGTTGCGTATACTAGATGGAGTGGAGTTCATCGAGGCCCCCGCGTTTACAGCGAACGTCGCGGACTACTTGGAGGACGATGAGTTTCGATCGTTGCAGCTGTTCCTGGCCGGTGAGCCGGAAGCGGGCGATGTCATGCCTGGCACCGGTGGCTTTCGAAAGCTGCGATGGGCGGATCGGCGCCGAGGCAAGGGCAAGCGTGGTGGCCTCAGGGTGATCTATTACTACCTCTCGGCTGATGCTCAGATCTGGCTGATGACGCTCTACGACAAAGACGAAATGGCCGACCTGAGCGCCGCTGAGAAGCGGGCTTTGAAGGCGGCTCTCGAGGCCGAACTTGCACGGCGTGCCGCGCGCCGCCGGCTACGCAGGAAGTGAACTATGGCAGCGAAAAAGCGACCGGTTACCCGAAGGAAGCGCAGCCTCTTCCGAGAGCTGATGTCGGGCGTGGAAGCTATACGGGATCACCGCGAAGGACGGCTCACTCTGAAGACAAGGGAGGTGCAGCCGATCACCGTTCCGCCGATTGATGCGGACGTCGTCCGCGAGACACGCGAGGCGCTCAAGATGTCGCGCCAGGTGTTCGCGTTCAAGATTGGTGTGAACCCCCGCACCCTCGAGCGGTGGGAACAGGGACGTAGCAAGCCGAACGAGCAGGCTGCCGCGTTGATCTGGCTAGTGCGGAAATACCCCGACACGCTCAAGAGGCTGGAGTCGCTCGCGGCCTCAGCTTAAGCGGCGTTCGGGAGCGCATAGGTGTATTTCCGGCGCTCGCATCGACGCTCCCAGGGCGCCGGCTGCGAACGATCCCAGCGTCAACTTCCCGATCCGGAAATGCCTTCGACGGATCTGAGCAGCGTCTCCACATGCTCCTCGAGCGGTCTAACGGACAAGCTCTCGAACTGACTGAAGGTGGCGCCGAGACTCTCGAATGTCGGCTGGTCGCTCGCCAGGAATGGTCCGGCCACGCCAACGACCCAATCCTTGTCGGCTAACCAGTGTGGCGGGTGGGTCCTGAAGGCTCGCCGGCGAATCAGCTAGTGCGCGCGGATCTCAAACCGGGGTTCGTTCTCGCGCGGCTTCTTCGTGACCCGGGGCGCGGGCAAGGGCGTGGCCGGTGTCGCCACCGCTGCGGTCAGCGTCTGGACCAGAGCTGCAAGTACCGCTGGTTGCGGGCCCCCGCAACCAAAATATTAAGAAGGCCTTCCAGTAATTCTGGAGGCCATTTTCGTTAGAGCCATCCAGGATCAATCCAGGCATCCAGCGTTTGTGCTCCTCAATCCTCGGGAGGGGGGAACACCTCGCGCGGGGCCCTGTTCCCCCTCCTGTTCCCCCCTTGCAACGGTCGCTGCGGCGGCGAATGGCGCCGGCAACTCCGGACGCGGCGACGACGACGGCGCGTCTATAGCCGAGGATCGACGGGCTCGCTCTCCAGGGCGAGAACGCCGAATACGCACTCGTGAACGCGCCTGAGAGGTTCTCCCTGGACGAAGCGTTCAAGGCCTTCGATCCCCAGCGCGAACTCACGCAAGGCCAGCGATCGTTTACCCGACAGACCCCGCTCCCGCAGTCTCTCGAGGTGCTCGGGCAGGGTGTACTCAGGCCCGTAGATGATCCGCAGATACTCGCGCCCGCGGCATTTGACCGCCGGTTGCAGTAGGCCACGTGAGCCGGTCGCGATGAACGACAACGGCTTGACGACCGCGCCCTCGCCGCCGCTTTCAGTCAACGCGGTCCACCACCCCGTTGCAGCCACCTCGCTCGCGGGATCGGCCAGGTCGACGATCTGATACGGGGTGGTCATCAACAGACCACCCTCGGGATCAACGAAGCTGCTGATCGTATTCATGTGCCACACATGATCCTTGTCCGTGTGCACGGCGCCCTCGGTCGCCATCACATGAAACGGGGCGATGCGGATATCGCGAAGCGATTCGACCGGCCAACAGTAGTGCCGATAGGCCTGAGCGAACCGCTGGGCAAGATCCTGCCGGACCTTGTGTTGCTCCAGCAACGCCCCGATATCTACGCCTCGCGCCACTGCATGCTGGAGCGCGGCGACAGCCTCCCCCAAGCCAACCCGCGCTGCCGTCCCAACCGACGCGTATTGCTGGCGCACCAACTCGAGTGCCTTCGCCGACCAGGGCATGAGCTCGCAGTCGAGGCACACCCAGTTCGTCTTGAATTGATCCCAGAACCCACCCCGCTCCAGAGCACCTTGAACGGTTGCGAGGAGCTCGCGTTCCAACGCCAGGTCCTCGAAAAACCGACGGCCCGTCCGCGTGTAGCAGACACCTTCCTCGTCTTCGAGGATTCCAAATCGCTCGCGTGCCACATCCTTGCTCCTGCACACAATGAGGATGGCGCGAGACCCCATGTGCTTCTGCTCGACGACGACCGTGGGTACGCCGCTCACCCGGAAGTACGAGAACGCTTCAGCCGGATGCTCGAGCAGGCCCTCCCTCTTCGTCGTCTCGCTGGGCGACATTGTCGGCGGCAGGTAAATCAGCCACTTCGGATTTGCCGCGAAGCGGCTCATCACCTCAAGGGCAGCGGCGGCATTCTCCTCTCGAATTGTGACGCTCCGGTGCAGCCGGGTCGTGATGAGCCGTTTGCCTCGCACATCGTCTATGTCGAGGAGATCATCATTGGCTTGCTGCGCGCTCAGCCCCGGTGTTGCGACAGTGGGCAAGAACGGCCGGACAGGATCGGCGTAGGTCTCGAGGGCGGCAACCGACACCAGTTCCTTCTCAGGCCAACGCAGGGCGGTCAACCGGCCGCCGAAGACGCAACCGGTATCGATGTTGATCGTGCGGTTGAGCCACTCAGGCTCCGGAACGGGGCTGTGTCCGTAGACGACGCTCGCACGGCCTCGGTACTCAGACGCCCAGTTGTAGCGAACGGGCAAGCCGAACTCGTCCGTCTCTCCGGTTGTCTCACCGAACAGGGCGAAATCCCTCACTTTGGCCGACCCGCGACCCTGCATTTCCTGCTTCATGCCAGCGTGCGCCACCACGAGATGCCCATCGTCGAACACGTAGTGGCTGACGAGGCCATCGAGGAATTTCTGCACCTCCGTGCGGAACTCTGGAGACTCCAGATCCAGCTCCGCCAAGGTTCGATCGAGGCCGTGGCTGACCGTGACGTCGCGGCCGTCCAGCTTCCGCTTCAATTTGATGTCGTGATTCCCAGGCACGCACAACGCCGATCCCGCCAGCGACATCGCCATCACCGTTTTCAGCGTATCCACGATGCGAGGACCGCGGTCGACGAGATCGCCGACGAATATCGCCTTGCGGCCTGATGGGTGCCCCCAGGATTCCGACCCATTCCGCGTGTACCCGAGCTGCTGGAGCAGACTTTCGAGCTCGTTGCAGCAGCCGTGTACGTCGCCGATGATGTCGAACGGTCCGCGGTCCTGTTTCCGGTTGTTCCAGAGTGGTTGCCGCTCGATGACGGCGGCATCAACCTCCTCCTGGGACTTGAGGACGTGTACGTGTCGGAAGCCTTCACGTCCAAGGCCTCGCAGCGAGCGATGCAGCTGGCTCTTCTGATTGCGGATGACGTGAGGACCGAAATCGCGGTCAGGCCGTGATCGATTCCGATCGTGGCAGACGCGCTCCGGTAGATCCAGGACGATGGCGACGGGTAGTACGTGGTACTCCCGCGCAAGCGCAACGAGCGGCTTGCGCGCCTCCGGCTGGACGTTTGTCGCGTCGACGACCGTCAGCTTTGCCCGCGCCAGCCGCCGGGCCGCCACGAAATGCAGCGCCGCAAACGCGTCGTCCGTCGACGACTGATCATTCTCGTCGTCCGAAACGAGCGCGCGGAAAGCATCCGACGACATCACCTCGGTCGGTTTGAAGTGTTTGCGGGCAAACGTCGACTTGCCGCACCCAGATGGTCCGATCAGGACGACGAGGGACAGCTCAGGGATAGTAAAGGTCATCGGACGAACACCGCCATCTGCGTCGGAGGGCCAACCTGGCTGTCCTCATCCCCTACGGGCCGATAGGTGACCGCATAGCCGAAACGCGAGGCCACGTCATTCGCCCAGGTCTGGAATTGCGGACGCGTCCACTCGAAACGGTGATCCTGATGTCGGAACTGTCCCGCAGGCAGCGACGGCCACGTCACGTTGTACTCGGCGTTCGGCGTCGTCAGAGCGATGGTTACCGGACGCGCTGACTCGAAGAGCACGCGCTCGAATGCGCGCAGACGAGGCTGGTCGAGATGTTCGACGACTTCGACTACCGACGCCGCGTCGAATCCGCTGAGTCGGCTGTCGCGATACATCAGCGAACCGTGCATCAGGCGAATGCGTTCGCGTTGCTTCGGCGCCAGCCGATCAAGCTTGAGGCGAGATTCCGCCAGATCGAGTACTCGTCCGGACACGTCCATGCCGACGATCTCCGCGAACTGATGATCGGCCAGCAGGCGACGCAGGAGCTTGCCCTCGCCGCAACCGAGATCAAGGACGCGCGAAGCGCCAGAAGTCTTTAACACCTCGAACACCGCGTCGAGCCGGCGTTCGTTCAGGCTGATCGTCCGCTCGATCGACGCTTCCTGCTCGTCCTTTTGGGCTGCGGCGGCCTCCTCTTCGGGCTGTTCCTCCGTCGTCAGCCGGGCGATGGCGTCACGAACGAGCCCTCGCTGATGCACGAGATAGCGCGAGACGATGGCATCGCGCGACGGATGGCGATCGAGCCAGCCCTCTCCGTGACGAAGCAGCTTCTCGATCTCGTCGTCCCCAACCCAGTAATGCTTCTGATCATCGAGCACCGGAATCAGGACGTACAGGTGCGTCAGGAGGTCGCTCAACCGGCGCGTCGTACGGAGGGTGACCGTAAACAACCTGCTTGGGCCGAGCGCCGGCATGCTTTCGTCGAGTTCGTGGCGTGTCGCCTCCACCGCGTAGCCGAGAGGCTCGAACAGCGCTCGGAGGAATCCTTCGCCGCCGCGGCAGGGGACAGCCGCGAGACGGGCCTCGAGCGGCAACTCGGTCGACACGAGGTCGGGCTTCCGCTCACATCGACCGCCCAGGGCGGAGTTGAACCAGCGCGAAAGCACAACCGAGAGCAGCGACGAGGCGACGTACGGCCGGTCGTTGACGTACTGGTCCTCCGCACCGCCCTTGCCGCCGCGACCACGGACCATTCCGACCGGATCGACGTCCAGCAGCACGGCCGCCGTGCAGGCCTCGTCCGTCGCCTCCGGGTAGAAGACCGTCGCGTTGCCAAACGGGAACTCCCGTGTGTGCACATGTTCCGGGTGCTTGTGGAGCAGAAACCCTAGGTCGGTGGACGGCCGGTGAGTCGTTCGAATAGTCAGGAGCATGTGAGTGTCGCTTCGAAGTCCAGTATCAGCCAAAACACCAACTCGGCGCCTTCGCCGCAGGTATTCCGGATGAATTCACGGTTGGGCGGAGGCTCTCAAACGGCTTCCAGGAGAGCAGACCCTTGACAAACCCGCACTTGTGAGATTATACCAAAACTGGGATAATCGTAGAGTGCGTCGTATTCTGTCTGCCGACGAGAAACCGTTGCATTGGGTCGGGTCCTCCAAGCGCGATTTCCTGAGCTTTCCTGCCGCGGTCAAGGAGGACATGGGCAACGCCCTCGGCATCGCACAGTTCGGCGGAACCGCGCCTACCGCGAAGCCGTGGAAGGGTCTCGGTCCTGGCGTGTTGGAGATAGTCGAGTCGCATGACGGCAACGCGTATCGAGCCGTGTATACGGTTCGGTTCGAGAAGGCGGTGTACGTCCTCCACGCGTTCCCGAAGAAGTCGCCGTCCGGTATCCGGACCGCCAAGCGGGATGTCGACCTCGTCGGTGAGCGTTTGAAAGCAGCGGAGAGGGATCACGAGGAGCACTATGGCAAGCAAAAGCGCTGAACGGAGAGAGCCAGTAACCCGTGGGACCGGAAACCTGTTCGCGGATCTCGGGTTTCCCGATTCCGCCGAGCGTCAGGCCAAACTGCGCCTGGCTTATGCGCTCAATCAGGTGCTGGACGGGCGCAAGTTTTCGCAGGCAGAAGCGGCCAAGGTGCTGGGAGTGACGCAGCCGAAGGTCTCCGCGCTCCGTCACTACAAGCTGGCGGGTTTTTCCGTCGAACGCCTGATGAACCTGTTGACGGCGCTCGACCAGGACGTGGAGATCGTTATCCGACGAAAGCCCCGGTCGCGGAAGGCGGGTCGGATCAGCGTCGTCGCCGCCTGAGTTCGCATCGGCGATGACCTCCGCCGGCCCAACAACGGACGAAGGCTACACGCTGCGGTACGGTCCGGCGGCGACCGCCGCGGTCAAGTCCTCACTCCATCTCTCAGTCCGCCCACATCGACAAGACGTGCGGGCAATGCTTCGTCTGCCTCTTCCTGATCGGCACCGAGGGCAGGATCACGTGCGCAGACGTCGGCCAGCCACGCGCCCCCGGTGCTCACGCGTCATCTCGAGCGCCTCGTCGAGGAACGAACTGAGCGCTCGCCAGCGATCAGGGTCGAAAGGCGGTACGGAGCTCATCGGACCGGTCGGTCGTTGCAGATCGCGAGATGCAGGTACAACCGGCCCTTGTCCCAGTTGCGCTGAATGGTTCGTTCCGAGACGCCGCGCATTGCGGCGATTTCCGAGAAAGAAAAGCCGCAAAAAAACTTCAACTCGATTATCTCGGCGAGCTCTGGTTTGACGTCCGCGAGTTCATCGAGGGCGTCGCTGATGCGTACCAACGTGCCTGAATCGGCCACGCCCTCGGCGTGGTCCGTGGCCAGCGCCGTAATATGGAACTGCCCGCCGCGCTTCTGCGATCGCCGACGCCTCATATCGTCGATGATCAACCCTCGCATGACGCGGGCGGCGTACGCCATGAACTGTCCGCGATCGACGAAAACCGGGCGTTCGCGGTCGGAAATCTTCAGGTAGGCCTCGTGCAACACCGTCGTCACCCCGAGGCCGGCAAACCCTGGCTGTCGATTTAGTTGGCGGCGAGCCAGCCGATGGAGCTCGGAATACAAGTTGACGAACAATCGACCGGCGACAACACCTTCATCCGAGGCAGGGCTGTCTCTCAAGGCTGTTGCGTCTGTCACGTCTGTACCTCAGGATCGCGTCCCATCAATGTATGCCAACGGCGACGCATCGTCCGCAACCTTCCGAAGCCGGGCATTTCGTCCCGGCCCGTAACGAGTCGCCCTCTATGGGTCAAAGATCGGGAACCGCGCCAAAAAGGCGACACGTCGACCCGAGGTGTTCCGATCCAGAACACAGCGTCTATCGACGCTGCGCAATCATCATGATGTCGCTGTTGCGGTAGTCGTCCTGCGCCCACGCCAGCCACGACTCGTCCGGGGCCACGTCGAACACCGAGACGCCGCGTGACGGCGGGGCGGAAAGGGACGTCACCCGAATCGGGCGCATGGCGATGGCCCCGAACGCCAGGAAGTCGATGCCGACCGTACCCGGCACCAAATCGTTCAGGTAGTAGAGTCCGCGCGCACCCACGGTCCAATCCCCACCCCAGTGCATGGCTTTCGGAAACGTAGTCATCAACACTTCCGCCGGCGGACCTCGAAGTGCGCGCCGCCACACCTGGGGCACGTCGTTCGCATAAAAGAGGAAGTTCCCGTCGCGAGACTCCTCGGCACGCAGGCCTCCGCCCTGGGTCACCCGCGTTGGCGTCCCTCCCGCGATCGGCGCGTTCCAGACTTCGAAGGTGCCGGCGCGATCGGACCTGAAATACACCGACTCGCCGTCGGCCGCGAAGGCCAGCAGCGTCTCGTAGGAGGGACCCTCGGTGAGCCGTCGCGGCGTACCACCGCTCGCATCCACGAGCCAGATAGCAGGCCTTGCCAGCCCCGGCGCCAGCGCGCCGAATGCGATCGACCGGCCGTCGGGTGACCATCGCGGCCCGCTCGCGATCGAGAGCCCCGTTGTCACTCGCCGTGGGTTCGAACCATCAGCGGATGCCGCCCAGATGTCCGGCCCGCCGCCGCGCATCGACACGAACGCGATGCTCCGTCCGTCGGGTGAAATGTCGGGAGCACCATCATGGCGCGACGATGCCAGGATGGGACGCGGAGGACCATCCACGCGCGTGCCGCGCAGGTCGACCCGGTAGATGTTCGAATCACCGTGCCATTGGCTGTAAACGAGACCGCCTGGACCTGCCATCGGATGCGCCGCACCATCCGCGGTGTTCGGGACCCGCGCCATCGCCCCGTCCACAAGCGAGACACGATACAGCGCGTCGCCACCGCCGGCGCGTGGAGAAGACACGATGACCGCCTTGCCGTCGGACGCCCAGGTGAGCCCCGAGAGCCGGTGGCGATCGCGCGTCAGCCGGCTCTCGACCCGCGTTGCAAGATTCAGCAGGAACACATCGCGGCCCTCGGGCGTCTCCCGGACGAAAGCGAGGGTCCCCCCATCCGGTGCCAGCGCCGGCAGGAAATCACCCTGCACCCCGAACTGCGGCGCTGCCGGCGGATTCGTGAGGAACCGCATTTCGAGCGTAGTCAGATTCACCGCCGCGAGTCGAAACGTCCCTCCCGGTGGGGAATATGCCGAGAACACCAGCGCGTTCTCCGGTTGCCACCAGGCCAGGCCGGGCATGCTGAACTCTCCGCTGTGCAGCACGCGTGGCGACCCCCCGGTCGCCGGCATCACGCAGATCTCTCTTCGCTGCCCAGGCTCGCGGAACACTCGACTGAAGGCGATCTGCTGGCCATCCGGAGACCACACCGGGTTGACGGCATCGACGGCACGATCCGTCAATGTCACCACGGCATCCGACCCCCGCGTTTTGATCGCAATGCGGGAGTTCGACGTATTGGGTGCGGCCCACGAGAACACGATGCGGGTCCCGTCGGGCGAGAGGTGCGGCCACGACTCGTCGCCGAGCTCGCTCGTGACCGGCGCCGGCGACAATGGGTCGGGGGCGGTGGGGCGGTCACGCTCCGCGGACGGCCCGATCGCGTAATAAACCGCCACGCCTGCGAGCGCGAGCGCGCCGACTGTTGCCGCGCCGGCGAGCGCCGCATGTCGGCGCACGAACCGCGACGTCCGACGGCCGAGCGAATCGGGACGAGCCTGGATGGGTTCGGCGGCAAGGTGCCGCCGCAGGTCGTCGGCGAAATCTGCCACGGACGCGTAACGTTCCGCCGGAGTCTTTCTCAGCGCTTTCGCGACGATCGTGTCGAGGTCGCCCTTGAGCATCCGGCGCAGGCGGTTTGGCGTGGTCGAACGTCGGGCCGCGAGGAGGGCACGCTCGGTTTCGGGCAGTTTGGCGGACACGACCACGGCAGACGGCGCGGGCGTGTCACGGTCGACGATCGCTTTTACGAGATCGGCCGCCGATGTGACGTCGCCGCACGGGTGCTGTCCCGTGAGCAGGACGTAGAGCAGCACGCCCAGGGCGTAGACGTCCGTTGCGGTCGTCACCTCTCCGCCCCCGATCTGCTCCGGTGCGGCATAGGCTGGCGTCAGTGCCGCGCCGTGCTCAAGGGTGACCGTAGAGGACATACTTGCTTGACCGTCACGTCCGAGCAGCTTCGCAATGCCGAAATCCAGCAGCTTGACGTGGCCCTCGGTGCTCACGAGCACGTTGGGCGGCTTGATGTCGCGATGAACGATTCGATGGGTGTGCGCGTGCGACACCGCGCCCAACACGTCGAGGAAGAGCTCGATGCGCGACGGGACGCTGAGGCTGCGGTTGTCACCATACCGATCGATGGGCTCTCCATCGACCAGCTCGAGCACGAGGTACGGCTGGCCATCGGAGGTGACCCCCGCGTCGATCAGGTGCGCGATGTTGGGATGGGTGACGCGGGCGAGAATGTTGGCCTCGCGGCGGAATCGCGCCTCGGAGTGTCCGAAACGCATCTCCAGCAGCTTGACCGCCGCGCGGCCTTCGAACTGGCCGTCGCAGCGCTCGGCGAGCCAGACGACGCCCATGCCTCCCTGGCCGATGGGCGACACCAGCCTATAGGCACCGACGACGCGGCCCGCCAACGCCGACGGAGCGGTTACTGGAGCCGCGCTCTCATCGACCGGATCGCCGGGACGAAACGCGTAATCCTCTTCGAGAAACCGTTCTCGCTGAATGACATCGTACTCCTCGAGCAGGAGGCGCACGTCGTCGGCCAGGACGGGATCCTGCTCGCGAAGCGCCGCCATCCACCGCGCGCGCTCGTCATCCGGCAGCTCGAGCGCCTCGTCGAGACGCTGGCTGGCCGCACGCCACCTGTCGGGATCCAGCTCGGGCATGTCGGATGCGCCGAATCGTACACCCGGCGCATCACAAATGCCTCAACCAAACGGAGACTGAGTGATGAATAAGGACGCTGGCTGCGACGGCAGTCAGCGTCCTCTTGATCAGGCAGCGACGAGGCTATCGTAGACCTGCTGCAGCAGCGTGATCATCGTGTTCACGTCGGCGCCGAGAGCCCGCGCGCGCTCGAGCCAGTCGATCGCCTGCAGAACGAATGCGGCCGCGGCGTCTGGCTGGTCCATTGCCAGCATCCGAAGCGCGCCGTCTTCTCCCCGCTCGTGCCCCACCAGCGCGAGGCGCGCCTTTCCGAACGACGCGGCGATGGTGGGATTCGAGTTGTTGGCAATCGCCTGATCCAGGGCCACGAGGATCTCCGCCAACGCCTGCTCGGGTGTGAGGACGCGGACGGTGATGGACTCCTGGTCGCTCCCGTTCGGGTCGTCGTCGAAGACCGTCAACTGAAGCGGATGATCGCCGCTCACGGTGTAACGGTGCGTGTGTGCGAGGTTGCCGGTCGCCCCGCCGAACGCATCCGTGAACGTCGTGAATGAGGTCTGGGCTTCGTCGGCGCCATCGCCCCAGTTCACGCGCGCGAACTGGTGATCGGCGACACCCGGATCGGTGAACGTCGCGCTCACTGTGACCGGCGTGCGAACCAGCGCGAACGGCACGTCGATGCCAATGCGCTGGCCGGCGCTGTTGGTGACGCGGAAGCCGGCGATGGCGGGTGCGACGTTCCGAACGGTCACCGTCGCGGTCGCGTTCATCGGGATGCCACCGATGGGGTGCGCCGAGCGCACCGGGATCTGAAACGTCGACGGACCGTCGATCGTCGCGGCGTCGAAGTCGAACGATCCGCCTACCGTTTCGAAGGTGCCATCGGCATCGCGATCCCACCGGATCTCGAACGGCGTGTGGTAATAGGTGTCGCAGTTGTCGAGGAAGTCGACGCCGCTCGTGCGTTGATCCATGTTGACGGCGCCGGTATCGTCCATGATCAGCGTGAGGTCGGGATTGCCGATCGGGCCGCCGATACCGGCCAGCGTTCGCACGAACGGCACGTCGTCCTCGTCGAAGATATCGTCGCCGATTGCCGACGCGTTGCAGAACAGCGGCGCGAACCACCGCCAGGACTGTGTCACCCGGTAGTAGCCGAACGGATTCGGCACCGTCCGCTGGAACGCCACGAGGTTGTTGTAATCGTCGCGAACGTACTCGTCGTAGTCGACCACCACGTAATGACCACCATAATGCGGTTCGGTGAACAGCTGCATCCACGCTTTGGTCACCGGCTGCTTCGCCGTCGCGCTCACCGGCCCGGAGCTGCCTTCGTCGATGTCGAATGGACCGTTGGCCGTCAACGTCGGCAACAGCGTCGGGCTCCCGTCGCGGACCATGTCACGGTGGCGCCACTCCGCGGCTCTCACCGTTCCACCTTCTCCATCGTTCTCGTGCTCGGTCGCGTAGAACAGCAGCTCGCCGCTCGGGCTGACATAGAACGTCGACGCCGCGGCGAAGTCAGCGAGTGACTCGCCACCCGCGTTGGGGCGCGAGTTCAGATGGCGCGTCGAGGCGTGGGTCATCCGCACCTGCTCGCCGGGCTGGCACAGCGGCGTGTCGCACTCGACCCGGAACAGGTCGATGAAATCGTCGACGAAGATCCCGCTGCGGGCGCCGGCGAGGAACAACGGCCCGTTGCTGCTCCCTTCGCGTAGGAACTGAAGGGTCTGGTGGGAACCTGACGATGACGACGGCCAGTTGATCCTCAGATGCACCTCGTCCGGCGACAGGCACACGGGAGGCACCTTGACCGAGCCGCCCTGACACTGGTAGTTCGGATCCGTAAGGTCTGTTTGCCTGTACGGATCGGCGAACCACGTGTCGAGATGAACCCACAGGAGATCCTCGCTCGCCAGGTCAGTGATCGTGCTGCGGTAGAACGCGAGGTTCTCGTTTTCGCCGCCCGTCACCATCATCATGTAGTGGCCGTCGGGGAGCTGCGTCAGCGCCACCAGGCCGGCCTTGTCACCGAGCTCGCTGTCCACGGAGAACCGGCTCCTAATCGCCGGATTGATGGGATCGGTCATGTCGACGAAGAGTACGACCGTGTTCGACAGCCCGGACGAATTGGGATGCTCCACCGCGATGGCGAGCATGTGGCCGACCGCCTGCATGCCGCCCGCATGGCCGTAATGGGGAAAGCCGGCCCCGCCCTGGAAACGGAACCAGGTGGCGACTCGGTCGCGAGGGTCCGGCGGCGTCACATCGAAGGTCGCGCCCTTCGTCTGGCGATTGCTGCGGAACCGCTCGCCGTGGTTGTCGCGCGATCCCATGGCGACGACGAGGAGGCTGCCGTCCCCCGTCTCGCCGGGTGAATCGTCGCAGCCGGGCGGCCCGGGCGGAAAGGGCGTGTTGCCGCTGCGCGTGACGATCAGATAGGGCGTGCCATCGGGCCCCTCGATGCGCGTCAGGCCCTGATAGTGCTTGCACTGGCTCGGGTCCGGTGAATCCCCGATGTGGAATCCCAACGGATCGGCCCGCTCCGCCAAGGCGTTGAACTGTCCGACGACATCCGGCACGACCCAGGTCGCCGGTCGCTGCGCGTGCGCGGGCACGGGCACGGCGGCGGCGGCGGCGGCCAGAATCAGAGTGATGATGCGAGTGAACGATCGGTTAAACATGATGCGATTGCCTCCTTGCATCCGAAGAAACGAAAGCGCGTGGTGGAAGGCGACAACGCGGTGCGTTGGCTGGCTTGGGCGGCGAGTGGGGGGATATCGTGAAAGCGCGATAGCGAGGCGCATGGAGACGCCTCGCTATCGTCAAGGTACCGCGACGTATGCTGACGCTACGGTCGTCTGTAGTAGACGTAGTCGGCCGTGTAGGGCACGAGGGCCGTACCTACCTACGTGGTTCGCGCTCGAGCATCCGTTCTTCGGTGCGGCGCCGCCGACGGTGTTGACGCGGTGCAGGAACGTCGTCACCGTCAACGTATCGCTTCCGCCGTATCCGAGCTGGCGCCCGGCAACCCGGAGCAGCAGCCACGGAATGGCGCCGGGCTCGACGTAGTCCCCCTCGAAGTAGGCGTT
Organism: uncultured Acidobacteriota bacterium; assembly: GCA_963839705.1. Lineage (GTDB taxonomy): Bacteria > Acidobacteriota > Vicinamibacteria > Vicinamibacterales > 2-12-FULL-66-21 > DATBJJ01. The sequence continues at coordinate 411,586 of CAWIWL010000010.1, read as the reverse complement.
GATCGGCCCTGCCCACACGCCACTGGTATCACGGGAGTCCTGCCACGTCGCCCGCGGCGTGCCGTTCTCGACGGGGTCGATGGGGTTCGGACTGAGGAAATGCGTAGCGACCTGCTCACCGGCATCGTCGAACAGCGTGGCCTGCGGTGCGAAGAAGCGCCAGGCGTAGGTCGGTATGCGATCTCCGGGCACGCGCGAAAACGTCGGCAGACTGATTTGGCGTTGTGCGTTCTACTGGAGATAACGAAGACGCCCGAGGAAAGACGACGAGGCAGAATCACGTGGATTGGCGCAACGCCTGACTCGGTTCCACGCGTCGCAGATGAGCGTTCTGTGCCCGGTTTTGTGTCAGTCCGGTTCAGCTATCAGATCGCGCATCCGGGAGACGAGTTCACGGCTCGACTCCGCCGGATCGCGACTCGCGAAAGCGACCGGCAGCTCGAGTATCGCGAGAGCATGCCGCCTCGTTGGAAGCGCCTACCCGCACGCAGTCCAGACGCGCGCGTGCGCTGGCGCCGACGACGAGTACTCGCGGACGGGAGACTCTAAGGAGTACGGCGGCGTCGGCCTATTGCCGCAGGGCATGACACGGTAACCAGCCTCTCGCAGTACTTCGCAGACGTACGCGAGCACATCGACAGAATCGTCGACGCAGAGCACGTCGTAGCCGAGCAGCGTTCGGGCGTCCGCAGGTCTGGATTGCGTATAAAACGCGCCGATTGCCTCGTCCTCACCGGTCTGCACGTCGAAGATACCGGCCAGCCTCGTGATTCGCAGTACTTCTGGGATTCGCGGCGGCACGCAACAAAGCTTGAGGTCGCCAGAGGCATCGCGCAGCCGGTGCAAGAACCGGACGAGGACGCCAACCCCGGCGCTGTCGAGCGGCGTCACCTGCGCGACATTCAACACAACGTTGGGTTCGAGCGGCAGTAGGTCCCCAATCACCCGCTGCAACTCTTCCGCCTCAGCACCGCCGACAATGTTTCCATTGCACGCGATGATGACGACCTCACCAACGCGCCGCATCTGAAGGGATACCGACACGTGTGCTCCTTCCGAATCAGATCCTCGCGCTGGGGATTGGCCACGTATTCACCCCACGCAGGGGCTAGTTCGGGAAGATGACGGGCAGCACGTCCGGCGTCGTGTAGACGCAGCGATCGTTGTGCCCGCTGCCAAGCGACGAGACCGTTACGAGCAGCTGAGTCTCAGGTTGTTTACGGCACCGTGGCGTCATCGACACCTTCGCGCCGGAGACTTTAGGCCACTAACTCAGGAGGTGTCATGGAACGACGCGCATTTCTGAAGTCAGCGGCTACCGCGACGGCCGCGATCCCGTTCGGCGCTTTTCTCTCACGAGTGGAGGCGCAGTCGGGACCACCCCGACGAGCTGACGACGCGACGTATGGGCCGCTGGCAGCGGTCGCTGACGAAACGACCGGACTGCCGCTGCTGATGCTGCCCGCCGGCTTCAGGTATCTCAGCCTCGGCTGGACCGGCGACCCGATGTCCAGCGGCACCCTGACCCCAGGCGCTCACGACGGCATGGCGGCATTTGCCGCCGGGGGGCGCCATCTCGGGTGGAGCGGCAACGCGTCCGAACTCGCCCACGATGGACAGCAGGCCGATGGTCAGCATCGTGGACACCTGGCCGTGCTCGTCAGAAATCACGAACAGGGCCGCGGCACGCCGTTCAGCGGTGCGGCGTACGACCTCGCGGCGGCCGGCGGGACGACCACATTGGTGTTCGACTCCCATCGCGGCGAGATCCTCGAATCGTGGGGCAGCATCAGCGGCACGATTCGCAACTGCGCCGGCGGCCCCACTCCCTGGAACAGTTGGATGACCTGTGAAGAAACCAACGACTTCACGACCGTCCCGCACGGCTACGTCTTCGACGTGCCCGCCGACGGCATGGCCGATCCGGCGCCGATTCGCGACATGGGGCGGTTCTCGCATGAGGCGCTCGCCGTCGATCTGGTGACGGGCTACATCTACGAGACTGAGGACGCGGGAACCAGTTCGGGCTTCTATCGCTACCTTCCGCACAAGCGGAACCAGCCGGCCGAAGGTGGCAGACTGTACATGCTGAAGGTGGTCGGCGTCGATCGCGCAGCCCTCAATCTCGGTTACGCGAATGGCACCAGCTTCGACGTGGAATGGGTGCCGATCGAGACCCCCGATAATCCCGCCGCGAACTCACCCGGCAACTTCGTGTGGTCGCAGGGACGCGCGCAGGGGGCGGCCACGTTCGGGCGCCTCGAAGGCTGCTGGTACGGCAACGACCGGAAGATCTACATCGTCTCGACGAGCGGTGGCGCTGTCGGCCAGGGGCAGATCTGGGTCTACGATCCGCACCGCGAGACCATCGCGCTGCTCTTTGAGTCACCGTCCGCGGCGGTGCTGAACGCGCCCGACAACATCACCGTCAGCCCGCGCGGCGGCCTGGTGCTCTGCGAAGACGGCAGCGGCGAAGAGTTCGTGCACGGCCTGACGGTCGACGGCGAGATCTTCCAGTTCGCGAAAAACAACGTGGTGCTCAACGGGCAGCGCAACGGGATCACCGGCGACTTCCGTGGATCGGAATTCGCGGGCGCTTGCTATAGTCCCGACGGCAACTGGCTGTTCGTCAACGTGCAGTCTCCGGGAATCACCTTCGCGATCACGGGACCTTGGCACACGGGCGCGTTGTAACGTTCGGATCGTTCGGGTCGTTCGCCGTTCGGACGACCCGAACACTCCGATTTGTCTCTGTGCGCTTCCCTCGTCGGTAACGATCGGCAAGGGCATCCGCTCACTCGTCACCAACCTTCGCTCGCCCTGTTTCTCGCGCGAGCGACGGTTGGTCTCACCCAGGGCGCCAACCGACTGTCCCGCGCCTATCGCCGGCCTTGACCTGCACAACCGGCGCCAGTTCGTCGCCCCACTGAATAGCACGATTTCAAGCGTGTCCTCGCCGGCCATCGAATTCCTCGGGGCCTCGGGATCGAGTGGCCGGACAGCCACCGAAGCCCTTGGACAGTTGGTACGGACTCGTCCGAAGCACGAGCTTGGGCCCATGACGCTTTGAATTGCGACGGCTTCCGGCGGCGTGCAAGATTCCCGAGTCCATTCGTTCTGACTGTTACAAGGCGCAGGTGGCCGGAACATCGTCCCTGCCGCGGTGTCTTTACGCGTCGGGACCCATCGGCGTCGCACTTTACCGTGTGACGCCAGGGGAGGAGTTCGCAGCGGCTCGGCGTCTCGAGCCCCGTGACAGCCACTGACGCGAAAGCATCGTCCAAAAGGAAGCACAGGAATCGGCGAAAGGAGACCGTATGAGACTGCAGGCCGTTGTCATGTCAGTGGCGGTGGTGGCGGGCGCGACAGTCTGGGCGCAGACCCACCGCACCACGCCCCAGCCGAAAACTGCTGTCGGCGCCGGCGCCGGTGTCGACGGCGGTCGACAAAGGGGCCCGGTGGCTGGCGTCCGTGCAGGGCGCCGACGGCGGATGGGGCCAGGACGGAGGCGAGGCGTCCTCCGCACGGCCGGGAGAGCGGCTGGAATCGAGCGGCAACGACGTCGCCAACACGGCGGTCGCGGCCCTTGCGCTCCTGCAGGCCGGCCGGCAGTACGCGCCGCAGGTGGAGCGCGCACTCGCATTTGTCCTGCAGCGGATCGAGGCGAGTCCAGCCGACGGCCTGGCAATCACCGATCGCCAGGGCACGCAGATCCAGCGAAAGCTGGGCCCGTACATCGACACGTTTCTCTCGTCGATGCTGATGTCGCAGATTGACGGGCGCGCGTCGACGCCGGCGCTGAACGCTCGGGTCCGCAAGGCGCTGCAGAAAACGGTCGCGAAGATCGAGAAGCATCAGCAGTCGGACGGAAGCTGGAACACTGCGGGCGGCTGGGCGCCGGTGCTCGGTACGTCGATGGCGTCGCGCAGCCTCTTCGAGGCCAAAAACAGAGGTGTCGCGGTGGATGCCGCCGTCATGGCGCGTGCCGAGAACTACACCGTGAGCGCCATCAGCGCCCCCCCGCCGCCCGTGGCTGCAGCCGTGGCCGGTGGGCTGCCCGCTGGCAGACCCGTCGCTGCCCCGTCGCCGCGCCCGCCGAAGCCGCCGGCGTCGCGCTGTATCAGAGTGCGCAGGCGCTGGAGCAGTTGAGCCGCACCAAGGCGGACAGAGCGCAGAACGCCAAGCAGATCAGCGCGATTCAGGGTCAGCTCGCCAGATGCCGCCTTCGTCGGTGGATTCGGGTCGATGGGCGGCGAGGAGTTCTTCTCCTATCTCAACATCAGCGACAGCATGAAGCGCGTCGGCGGCGACGGCTGGTCGAAATGGCATGCGGACATCACGCAGAAGATTCTCGGCCTGCAGAACAGCGATGGCACGTGGGCCGGTCACCACTGCATCACTGGCAGGGTCGCGATGACCAGTGCGGCGATTCTGAACCTCACGGTCGATCGTGCGCGTTGACCGTCGCGCTTTCTTGTTGACGGCGGCGGCCGCCGCCGCGTGCTCGTGGACACGTGAGCGCAGCTCGCTGGCGCGGGCCGCGCAATATCTCTGGGCACAGCAGGCAGCCGACGGAGGCTTCCACAGCGCCACGTACGGACTGCTTCGTTCCGGCCAGTCGTTGACGCCATTCGTGCTCGGTGCGTTGCTGCGCGTTCCCGATGCCACAGTGCCCACCCCCGCCGGCGCCGTCGATCGTGCAATTGCGTTCATCAGAAAGCATACGAGCGTCGACGGGGCCGTGGGCGTCACAGGCAGCGATGCGGACTATCCAAACTACGCCACGGCGCTCGCCGTCGATGCCCTGGTGGCGGCGCGGCGCCGTTCGTGGACGGCGGATATCGCGCCGATGGTCGCGCAACTGCGAGCGCAGCAGTTCAGCGAGGCCAACGGCTGGACACCGGAACACACGGCCTACGGCGGTTGGGGAATGGGAGGCGCGATTCGTCGTCCGCCCGACGCCGGCCATGTGGACCTGTCGATGACGCGGTTCGTGCTCGAGGCGCTGCGCGCCTCCGGTGTTGATGGCTCGGATCCGGCGATGACTCGAGCGCGTGTATTTCTCGAGCGGTCACAGAATCACGACGGCGGATTCTTCTTCTCGCCCGTGATGCCAGCGCTCAATAAGGCGGGCCAGAGCGCCGAAGGGTTCGTCAGCTACGGTACGGCCACGGCCGATGGAGTGCTGGCACTCAGGGCGTCTGGAGTTCCGGACAGCGACGACCGAATTGCCAGAGCGATCGCATGGCTCGACAGGAATCACCAGTCCGACCGTGTGCCGGGCTTCGACGGGGATGAGAGTCCGCAGGCTTCGTGGAGCGCAGGACTGCGCTTCTACTACGCCGCCGCGATCGCACGCGCGCGGCCTCACCAGCGCGTTCGACTGCCTGAGCAGGCAGACGATGGCAGTTTTCGCAACGCCAACGGCCGCGTCAAGGAGGACGATCCGCTGATTGCGACGACGTTCGCCCTCCAGATGATCACGCGCGCTGGAGGTTAACAGGTAGTTTCTTGAACCGCTTCTCGACCGGCGGTTGGCCGACCGAACCCGCGTCGGAACAACTGGACAACAGAACGCTTCCTCGGTTAATACTCTGCACTGTCATGACCAAGCTCGCTCAGGCACGTCGGATCGAGCTTCTCGTGGTCATGTTGTCCTTGACGACTCTGGGCGCCGCGCAGGTCATCCCCACAGCTGGCGCCCCGTCTGGCCCGCGCACGGGGACGATCATCGGCCAGGTCGTGGACGCCGTCACTGGCGCGCCAGTGGGCGAGGCCATCGTCAGGCTGACGATGCCCAAGTATTCCGAGGATCCGACGACGCCGAAGGGTCGCGTGATGGCGGACGGCGAAGGCCGCTTCTTCTTCACGGATCTGCATCCGGGCGAGTACTGGCTGAACGGCACAAAGGACGGCTATTCCCCCGGGATCTATGGCCAGCGCCGAGCCTGGGGCCAGAGCCAGCTCCTGTCTCTCGCCGAGGGCGAGCGGCTCACCGACGTCGTGCTCAAGATGTGGAAGCACGGTGTCATCGGCGGCACGGTCTTGGACGAAGCCGGCGAACCGGTCGTCGGCGTCGCGGTGCGGGCGCTCATCAAAGACGTCGTCGCCGGACGCACGCGCTACGGCAACATGGAGGTCAGTCCCGAGCTCGTGCCGACCGCGACGACCGACGATCGCGGCATGTTCCGGCTCTCGCAGTTGGCGCCCGGGACCTACGTGGTCCTCGTGCCCTCCACGCAGACCACCGTGCCGGCCGCATTCCTGGAAAGGACGGACTCCACGGTGCGGAACGAGCTCTTTTTCGCGGGCGTCCCCGAGGTGTCGCTGCTCGGGCAACCTCGCACGCAACAGGTGGACGACTGGCGCCCTCATGACGTCGAATCGCGTGCTGGTGCCTCCTCCCCTGTCGCCGGCAGGCCGCATGGCCGTGTACCCGACGACGTACTTTCCCGCCGCTGCGACGGCTGGTGCCGCGACACAGATCACGCTCGCAGCCGGCGAAGAGCGATCGGACCTCACGATCGCGCTGCGTCCGATGCCGGCGGTGCGCGTTTCCGGCCGCCTCGTGGCACCCGACGGATCGGCGCCGCCGCCCACCGCTATCCGGCTGACCAGCGCCGCGATGAACGACGTCATTACCAGAGGTCTGATTGCCGGCCCGGACCACGTCGGCTTCGAGACCGTCACGGGCATGACCGATTCGAGTGGCCGGTTCTCCTTGCTTGGCGTGCCGTCGGGCGATTATGTCCTCACGCAGGGCAACTCGATCCTCTCGAGGGCGATTCAACAAGGCCTGCCCGCGTACTGGTTCTCCGAGCGCGTCACCGTCGGCGCCGACGATCTCTCGGACCTCACCGTCGCGCTTCGACCCGCGCTTCGCGTCGAAGGCCGGATCGAGTTCCGCGGGGAGAGCACGGCCCAGCCGGCGATGGCCGGGATCGCGTTCGAAACGCCGTTCGGCGAGCCGGGGCAGTTCTTTTCGCAGCCCACGAAGGGCGCGTCGCTTTCGTTTGCCACCGTCGCCGCGGGCGGCCAGTACATCGTCCGGCCCTATGAAATGAGTGGCTGGTTCGTGCACTCCGTCACACTGGGCGGCAAGGTCATCACCGACCGCGTATTCGATTTGCAGGCGGACGCGACGTCCCTGGTCGTGACCTTCACGGATCGGCCGTCGAAGCTGTCCGGCACCGTGACTGACGACCGCGGTGCCGCAAGCCCGACCGCGGTCGTGCTGGTGTTTCCCGCCGATCCGCAGCGGTGGTCAGGGTACGGCGCGACTCCGCGCACGTTGAAAAGCGCGTTGACGGCGCGAAGCGGCGTCTACACGGTCAACCACCTGCCGCCCGGCGACTACTACGCGATCGCGCTTGCGGACTCCGACATCGACGGCTGGAGGGATCCGGCCACGCTCGAGACACTCGCGGGCCAGGCGACGAGGCTGACCGTCGCCGAGGGTGATGCGCCGAAGACCCTCGATCTTCGCGTGAAAGCCATCCGATGATCGGCCAGTCGCGCATCGTCCTGGTCCTTGCGATCGCCTGCGGCGCAGCAGCGGCTCAGCCGCCGGTGCGCGACAACGCGCGCCTTCCTGGCGGGACGGCGTCGATCTCCGGCACGGTCTTCATCGCCGGCGAGCCGAAGCAGCCGGCGCGCCGCGTCCGCGTGACGCTCACGAACGTCGCTCGGACCTCGCCTGGTCAGACCACGACCACCGACGACGGCGGCGCATTCACCTTTCGCGGCCTGCCGGCCGGTCGGTACGAGCTGCAGGCGTTCAAGAACGCCTATCTCAGAGCCAGCTACGGCGCGTCGCGGCCGGACCGTGCGGGCACGCCCGTGGTCGTGAAAGACGGCGAGTCGGTGACGAATCTCGCGATGACGGTCGTCCGCGGCGGCGTCATCACCGGCGTGGTGCGCGACCTTGGCGGCCGGCCTGTGCCTGGCGTGAACGTGCGCGTGCTGAGGCTTGGCTACAACGCGGTGACCGGCGAGCGCACGCTCGGCGCGCCGAGCACCGGCAGCGTGAACCTCACCGACGATCGCGGCGAGTACCCGCGCCTACGGTCTTCCCCCGGGCGGTTATCTCGTGGTCGTCGCGCCACCCGTCTCGTCGGGGCGGGGCAACGACGATATCCGGCCGCTGACGGCGGCCGAGGTGCGGCAGGCGTTACAGGCGGCTCGCGCTGGCGCCCCTGCCACCGCGGCCAAGCCGGGCCAGCCGTCAAACCCGCCGTCATCTGTCAGTCGGCGGGAGACGCCGGCGGTGCGCGTCAACTACGCACCGATCTTTCATCCCGGCGCGACCGACATCGGCGCGGCGGCGCCGGTCGCCCTCGGCGTGAGCGAGGAGCGCGCCGGCGTGGACGTGATGATTCAGCTCGTGCCGACGGCGACAATCTCCGGGACGATCCGCTCGCCGTCGGGCGCCCTTCCCCAGTTGCTCTCGGTGCGGCTCGTACCGGCCGGCCCGCAAACGGAGATGCTCGCCGGCGCTGGCCTGCGCGGCCTGTCCACTCCGCCGCGCCCCGATGGCAGGTATGTGTTCAACGGCGTGGCGCCGGGAGCGTACACGGTCAAGGCGAGCATTGGAAGCGGCCGCGGCGCTACGCCCAATGCGCCGACGCAGTGGGCCGCAGCCGAGGTCATCGTGAACGGCCAGGATCTCGACGTCCCGCTGACGCTTCAGCCCGGCGTCGCCGTCAACGGGCGCGTCGTCTTCGAGGGCTCGCGGCCCACGGCCGCCGAGCTCCAGGCGCTGTCGTTCGGGCTCGTGCCACCCGGATCGGGCGGCCAGGTTCAGTCGAGCGGCGGCGGCCGCGTGGATGCGGAAGGACGCTTCACGTTCGCGGGCGTCACGCCCGACACGTATTACTTCGTGACGACGTGGAACGCCCCAGCCGCGCGCGACAAGTGGTCGATCAAAGCGTCCACCGCGAACGGCCGCGAGGCATTCGAGGCGCCGCTTCGCGTGAACCCGAACGAAGCGGTCGACTGGACAGTCACATACACGGACAAGCCGACCGGCCTGACCGGCGTCTTCCAGGACAGCAGCGGCCGCGCGGCGACCGACTACTACATTCTCGTCTTCTCATCCGACCGCAAATACTGGACGCCCGGCTCGCGTCGCGTCCGCATGACTCGGCCGGCCACCGATGGCGTGTTCAGCGTCAAGGGTCTCCCGCCGGGCGAATACTTCCTCGCCGCGCTCACGGACCTGGAGACCGGTGAGTGGAACGACCCGACGCTACTCGAGCAGTTGGCGGGGTCCTCAGCCAAGGTCACACTGCAGGACGGCAAGACGACGACGCAGGATTTCCGGATTGGAGCAGCAGCGGCGAAAGCGGCGAGGTAAAGACGTCCGATGCATCACGAACCCGATCGCCCGTTATGCGCCCTTGTATTTGAGCACCGGACGAAGCCGCGCTCCTCAACGCGACCGGATAGATCAAGCGCGACACGCGGCATCACCGAATGAAGCGCTCCACGTAGTCGCCTCCGAGACCGCACGCCTCGTAGTGCGCGCGACACATGGCGATCTTGCTGAACACGTCCTCGTAGCCCAGCGCGTTCCCGTCGGGATCGACGTAGAGCATGATGCCGTTGACCTGGAATAACGTGATCATCTCTTCTACGTCGTCCGGCACCACGAGCGTGTGCGTCTCCCCCGGCGGTTCGTACACATACCCTCCCTGTTCCGCCACCCAGTCGTGCTCCAGGTAGTGCCAACGGCCTTTCAGTACGTAACCGTGCACAGGATTCGTGTGACGATGGCGGGACAGTACGCCTGCGCGCGTGACCTTCAAGAGATTGACCCAGTAGCCCTGTGTTGCCGACAGACAGAGCGGCCGGAACCAGACGTTCGGCGCCTGAGGTACCCAGATTCGTTCGTCGGAGGGCAGTACCGGCCACACCAGAAGGTCGGGTGCCATCTCGGCGGGCTGCGGCTTGCGGTAGGCGACCCGTGAATCGCCGTCGGCATCACGGACAGGCATGATTCGCTCTCTCCTTCATTTCGCGGAATAGCCGCCGTCGACGGCGAGTACCGCGCCCGTGATGAAGCGGGCGGCCTCGCTCGCCAGGAACAATGCCGGTCCGACAATGTCGTCCGGCGTGCCCCAGCGGCCGAGCGGCGTACGTTCGAGAATCGCGCGGTTGCGCGCGGCGTCGGCGCGAGCGGGCGCGGTCATCGGCGTTTCGATCCAGCCCGGCGCGATCGCGTTGACCCGGATGCCGTCCTCCGCCCACGCCACGGCCAGCGACTTCGTCAACTGCACGACGCCCGCCTTTGATGCCGCATACGCCGGCGACAGCGGCGCGCCAAAGATGGCATGCATCGAGGCGATGTTGACGATGGCGCCCTTGCCGTTGGCCAGAGCCGCGCGACAGCCGACTGACATCCGCATGGTCCCGGTCAGGTTGACATCGACAACGCGCGCGAACTCCGTCGGGTCGTACTCCTGACGCAGTCGGAGAATGCCGGCGGCGTTGACCAGCACGCTTAGCGCATCAAGGTTCGCGGCAAATGCCGTGACCGCTGCAGTGTCGGTCACGTCCAACATTTCCACGCCGTCTGCCGGTGCGCAGTCGAGGCCGATGGCTCGATAGCCTGCGCGGCCAAATGCCGCGAACAGCGCGCGGCCGATGCCACTTGCGGCGCCTGTAATGACTGCAGTGGAGGCGAGGGTGTGCGAATTCGGCCTGAACACAGTGGGCTCGATCATCTCGGCCAATCGTAATCTCTTCCGCCACTGGGCTGACGTTCCGAACTATACCGCAGTGGGCCTACGCTACCCGTTGCGGGATGGCGGGTCGAGGCTGTGTCAGAAGAGCGCGCGAGGCCGGGAGCCTGCTGGCGAAGACCGACGCTCCATCATCGATGTCGCGCCGGCCCAGTGTGTGGCGGGTTAGCGCCGGTGGATCCGTTGGTGAACACTGGTGATCACCACCGCCGTCGGCGCCATGACTGCCGCCCGGATTTCACGGCCGTTGTCGACGACCACCAACCGCTCTTCGATCAGAACACCCGGAAGTGGCTGGGCCCGAATGATGCCCGTGCAGTCTGGGTTCACTTCATACGTGCCGACACTCTGCGAATCAGGGTTGGTTCCGGTGATCGAGCCCTTCAGGTTGGAGACCTGGCTGAAGTGCCCCTCGCCGTCGTAGGTGCGAAAGACGATACCGATGACCGCCTCGGTCAGTCCTCCAGGCGCGGGCCTGGTGCCTTGAATCTGAATGCCGTAGTCGCCGCGCACCGTGGCCTCGCTGCACGGTTTCGAGCGCCCACGCTCGTCGTCTTGACCATCGGCGCCGATGACGCGCGCGCCGCCTATTCCGACCGCCACCGTGGCGACCGCTGCCGCTACCCAAGCCATGCGTCTCATATGCCCTCCTTCGAAGCCGACCGACTGTAAATGGAGCCGCCCGGAGTGACTCCAGGTTCGGGCGCAGCGGACCGCCGGGGTCCTGCCGAGTTGGAACGTCACAGGCCGTCAATCGATCTTGAAGACCACTGCCTGCAGATGGTGGCTTCGAGCGTAGCCAGCCGTGAGATACCGCATGTAGCGATGGTCGCCTTCCAGGAATGTCTTCCAGAAGGCAACGGTATGCAGCTTGATCTGGGGAACCAGAATCTCTTCCGGGATCACCGGATTTAGCGTGAATGCATCGGTCGGCAGGAACGGCGGAGAATCGGTGAACCCGTCCTGTGGAATCGCGTCGAGTGAACGGATTGAATTCACGCCGACTCGGTTGCAAAAGTTGCGTCCGCTGCCTCCGCCGGGGCCGAAAAGCGCGAAGAGGATCTGCCCCATATTCCACAAGTCGTACGCTCGCGCCGCCGGTGGATTGGTCGCAATTCGATTGGTCAACGGTTCGGGGAGCGCCGGATCGGCCAATAGCGCGGCTTCCCGCGTTTGGTCAATCTCCGCGCACATCCCGGTCACATAACTAAGGTGCGTCGCGCTGGGATTCAGGACGTAGATTCGAGGCAGCGCCAGAACGGTTTCTGCGAACAATGCTGGAATTGCCAGACCATATCGCGATTGTGACCCACCCATAATCAGATACGGGATCGCGATCCTGCTGGCGCCGTCGAGCGGATACTCCAGACCCGGCTCATACACGACCATCGCCTTGATTCGTGGGTCCGCGGGGACGCCGGAGGCCTCAATCCCTCCGGCGGCTCCAATTGCGGCGGCGGCACCAGCCGAGATGCCCGAGATGCCGATGCGAGCGGGATCGATGCTACCGGCAAGCGGATCGCCGCTGGCTGCGTTGCGGCCGAGCAGCGCGTCAATGACGAGCGTCAAATCGCGGACGCGCACGACTGGATCTGCCGAGTGCAATGCGACGGCTGTCACGAAACCATGGCTGGCCATGGTTTCGTGCAAGGGAATCTGCGCGACTCGTTGGAAGTCCGCTCCGGGCCCGGGGCCGCCATGATCGTGAACAACCAATGGAAACAATCCCGGCAAGGCCAGGGCATTCGGGTGTGCGCACAGGGGTGATTGAAGTTCATAGAACCCGGCGAGGTAATCGATTCGGTACCGCATCGCGCAATCGACGGGGTCCGCAGTCGGATAGAACACCTGAACACGCGTCGTCCTTCCGCCGCTCATGGTCGCGGAAAACATCATGACACCGACATTGAACGGGCCCGGTTGATCAGGCGCGGCAATTTCCGTGTTCGACGCCGCCGCAACCTCGGTCACGTGCCAGCCCTCGAGACCGGCGGCTGTCAGATTTGTGAAAACTAGCAAAAACGCGAAGGCCGACGCGCGTACAATTTTGAAGCCGATGGCAGGCATTGGTGCACTCCGTTCGATTTGTGAGCCTTCTGGCTCAGTGGTGCGCTCCCCTACACAGGCGGAATCCGAAGGAACAAAGTGCAAGCCACCCCTCTCTTGAACCGGTAGACTTGTCGGTAGTGGCCAAGGATGTCGCGGACCTGACCGGCTTGTTGCAAGCCTGGAGCCGCGGAGACGCGGAGGCTCTGGAACAACTCGCCCCGCTCGTGCACCTCGAACTTCGCGGCGTGGCAAGGCGGATGCTGTCACGTGAGCGTCAGGCCGATGGGTGGCAGCCGACAGACCTCGTGCAGGAGTCCTACGTTCGGCTCCTCGACTGGCGCGTCGTCCGCTGGCAGAACCGGGCCCACTTCTTCGCGACCACGGCAAGGATGATGCGGCGGGTACTGGTGGACGCCGCGCGTGCGCGACACGCCGTCAAACGTGGCGGTGGCGTGGACGCCGCGTCGCTCGAGGGCGTGGACGTCGCGGCACCGGAACTACTCGTGGACGTCCTCGCGCTCGAAGATGCGTTGACGGCGCTCGCGACAGTGGACCCCAGGCCCAGCCAGGTAGTTGAGCTGCGCTTCTTCGGCGGTTTCAGCGTCGAAGAGACAGCCGAGGCACTCGGCGTGTCAGTCCGCACCGTGATCAATGATTGGAACACTGCGCGCGCCTGGCTCCGCCACGAGCTCACAGCTCGAGGTGCCGGATGAGCACCGACCGATGGCAGCTGCTGTCCGAATGGCACAATGCCTGGCTCGTCGCCAGTGCCGACGAACGCGACAGCCTGCGGCGTCAATTCGTCGAAGGCCATCCGGAGCTAGCCGCGCAAGCCAACGCGCTGGCGTCGGCTAGCGCGGGGCTGCGCGGCTTCCTCGAAACACCTGCACTCGCGCTCGCGGCCCGCGATCTCGCCCAGGACGACCCGCTGCTGGACGCCGATACGCTTGTCGGACCGTATCGAATTGTCGGCTTGATGGCCCGCGGGGGCATGGGCGACGTCTACCGCGCGACGGACGTGCGCCTGCAACGGGACGTCGCTCTGAAGCTTCTGGCCCACGCCGGCACGGACGACACGCAACGCATCGAACGGTTCCTGCAGGAGGCACGCGTCACCGCCGCGCTCGACCACGCGAACATCGTCAAGGTCTTCGACGTCGGCGTGCTCGATGGACGGCCGTACCTGGTCGCCGAGCTCCTCGACGGCGAGACCCTGCGTGTACGACTCGGGCGCGGCCCGCTCGCGGCGGAGGAGGCGACACGGATCGCCGGCGACGTGGCCGCCGGTCTTGTTGTCGCGCATGCGGCCGGCCTGGTCCACCGCGATTTGAAACCGGACAACGTCTTTCTGACGCGAACGGGCGTGACCAAGATTCTTGATTTCGGGATCGCCAAGCTGGCGGACGGCCCTGCCGTGGCCGACGGCCTCGCGACGTTGACGGGCGTTCTGCTCGGTACGGCCGGCTACCTGGCGCCGGAACAGATCCGCGGAGACGCCGTCGACGGCCGGACGGATCTCTTCGCGCTGGGATCGATGCTGTTCGAGATGTCGACAGGCCAGCGCGCGTTCGCGCGCGAGCACACCATCGACACGCTCCATGCCATCCTGCACGATGACCCACCCGATCTCATGCAAGCGGCCGGAGTGTCGCCCGACCTCACCGCCATCGTGATGCGTCTGCTTGAAAAGGCGCCGGCCGCGCGTTTTCAATCGGCCGCCGACCTGGAGCGGGCACTGGCACACATCGCTCGGACACCCGCCGCGGCGTCCGTCCCGAAGACACCGGCGCGCAGCCTGGTGACCGCTCGACTGCCGCGCCTGGGCTGGATGGTTGCCGCAGTTCTCGCGCTGACGTTGGGTGGAACGATGCTGCTCAACCGTCGTGGCGTGGCGCCGGCGGCGCCCGAGCTCGTCGAGTTTCCAATTCTCCCTCCGGAGGGCTCGAGCCTCACCAACTTGGCGGTCGATTTCAACGTGTCTCCCGACGGACGATACGTCGCGTTCATCGCGAATTCGAAAGCCGGGTCGTCGCTTTGCGTGCGATCGTTGGCCGCGGTCGATGCACGGCCGATTCGTGGCACGGATGGCGCGCGCAATCCATTCTGGAGCCCGGACAGCCAGTCGATAGGTTTCTTTGCGGGCAATCAGTTGAAAACGGTGAAGGCGAGCGGGGAGGCAGCGGTCGTGCCGTTGACATGGTCCGTGTCTATGCCCGAGAACTGGGAGAGTTTGGGGATGGCCCCAGCCGGGACTTGGAACAGCCAGGACATCGTCGTCTTCGGGCCGTCCAACGACGGCAACCTGTATCAAATCGACCTGAAGCGAAGCGGAATGGCGACGCCGGTCACGCCGCCGGTCACGACGCGTCAGACGTCCCTGCATCGACGGCCCTCGTTCCTTCCGGACGGGCAACGTTTCCTGTACGTCGCCGGTCTTGGGACGAAAAACGAGCTGCGAGTGGGATCGCTGACGACGGCGGACACGGTTGTGATTGGAACGTTCGAATCACCCGTCGCCTACGCCGCGGGACACGTGTTCTTCACGCGTGGCGGGAACGTGATGGCGCAGTCCTTTAATGAGGAAACGCTCCGTCTGGAAGGCGATCCCATACCCCTTCGAGCACAACTCAGAACTGACATGCCGGGGAATCGCGGGTTCTCGGTCTCCACGAACGGCCGACTCGTGTTTCTGCGCGCGCCGAAAACGGAACCGCAGCTGACCTGGGTGGACCGCAGCGGGCGATCTGTGGGAATCGTTGGCGCCCCAGGATTTTCTGGCGGCAATCTCGATCTGAGCCCGGACGGTCAGCAGCTGGCTTTTTCCAAGCTTGGCAACACGGCAGAACAGCAAAACGATATCTGGCTGATCGAATTGGCGACGGGAAGAGCGACGCCTCTGACCGATGACCACGCGGGTGACTTCGACCCCACGTGGTCGCCAGACGGAAAATCGATCGTCTTCAACTCGAGCCGGCTGGGAGGCTCGAGTCTGTTTTTGCGCGCCTCCGATGGTAGTGGGGTTGACGTGCCTCTTGCGAAGTTTGAGAAGTCTGAGTCCAACCGATTCACGGTCGCCTCCTGGTCGCGCGCCGGCGTCCTGATCTTCAACGTCCTCAACAAGAACGGAGATATGGATCTGTGGACACTCTCCATGTCCGGAGACCGGACACGCAGCGTCTTTGTGAGCTCGAAACAGAGCGAACTCAATGGCACCTTCTCGCCCGACGGCCGATGGGTCGCCTACCAGTCCAACGCGTCGGGCCGTTACGAAATCGTCGTCCGACCGTTCCCGAACAAGGACCCCGCGCGAACGATTTCACGTGATGGCGGGAGGTATCCGCGCTGGCGAGGAGACGGCAAGGAGCTGTTCTTCGTGTCGCCCGCCGGGACGATGATGGCCGCTGGCTTTGACCCGACAAACGGCGTGTCCCAGGGCGTGCCTCAACCGTTGTTCGCCACACAGATCAGGGTCGGCGACCACCGACCGTACGCAGTCGACAAGTACGGTCAGCGCTTTCTTCTGAAGGTCGGTCCGGATCCGCAGATGGTCGCCGTCATGGACTGGCGGACGTTGCTCGACCGGTGAACGACACGGAACATGCCGCAGAAGGACGCGGCCGAATCTCGGATCTCCACCACACGGGTGACGAAACATCACGGCTTCTGCGTCGCGTGCTGCCCAATGAACCCCATGACGGCTCGATTGAACTCCACCGGATTGTCGAACGACATGGCATGGGAAGCGTTCGTGATCGTTACCGCCTTACTGCCGGCAATGCACTTGCTGACGGCTGCATTGGTGGCGGTGAAAAACCGTGGCGTGCGTTCGCCTCGAATGACCAGTGTCGGAACCTTGATCCCGCGCAAAGTGTCACACGTGATCGTCGGCTGGGGGGCAGCGAACAAGAGCGGCAGCGTCCGAGCGTTGTCCAACAAACCCTGACGCAGGCCTGGCGGGAGCTTGTCGAAGTTCTCGACGGAATCCCCAAGGACCAAAGCGGCGAGCTGTTTCGTGGCGCCAACGTTGTCACCGGCCTTCAGGGCCGTCATCATCGGCACGGCACCCTGGGTCCACTCCTCGAGGGCCACCTTCCCTTCTGGCGATTCGGCGAGCAGCGCAAACAGCCCTGGCTCCGCGAGGGTCAGCGTTCGCAGCAACTGGGGCTCCTTCGTAGCGAGCAGCGCAGCCACTGCGCCGCCGTACGACAGGCCGACAAGGTGCACGGGGCTCAACTTGAGCGCCTTGATGAACCCCGCGAGATCGGCCACGTGGGTCTCCACCGAATACTGTTTGCCCTCGTCAGGCCAGCCACCTGCCCCGTGGTACCGCTGGCTGTACGAGATGAATCGGTACTGCTTGGCAAACGCCGCCCGTTGCGGCTCCCAGTAGCGGAGATCGACCACCGCGCCGTGCACGAATACGACAGGCGCGCCAGAGCCCTGCGAGACGTACGAAATCTCGGTGCCGTTTGCGCTGATCAGCTGCGGCGCAGGTGGGGTGCTGGTCTGGGCTATGGCCGCCACGCCGGCCAACGCGATGATGGCCGCCGCAACACCGCGAGCCCGAGAGGAACGCATGTTGACCTCCTGGAACAGCATCTCCAATTGGCCTTCGAACTCGTCACGAACGAATGCTGTGCGCAAACGATACCATCATCCTCAGGCCATGACACAGTCATCAGTCCAGCTGAAAGTTTGCCGCGACGCGCTCTTCCCCCTCTTCTCGCTAGTCGAGAATCTGGGCCAACAGCTGCTCGATTAGAATCACGGCAGGAGCGAGCCCGTTGCCGAACCTGACCAGACGTGCGTTTCTCGGAGGAGCGGCTGCTCTGACGGCATTCGCTCTGAGGGCAGAGACCCAGACGACGAGGACGAGGCTGATCCTTCTTGGAACGGGGGGCGGGCCGCGGCCGCGGAAGGCGAACTCGGGGTCCGCTCAGGTCATCATCCGCAACAACGCGGCGTACGTCATCGACTGCGGCGACGGCGTGGCACGGCAACTCGTCCTCGCCGGCGTGCCGCTGCCAACGGTGCGCCACGTCTTCCTGACGCATCAGCATTCGGATCACAACGCCGACTACGGGAATCTGATCTGGCTCGCCTGGGCGGCGGGCCTCGGGACACGTGTCGACACGTGGGGGCCGCCGCCCATCGAGAACATGACGAGGCTGTTCTTCGAGATGAACGCCTACGACATCAACACACGAATCGCCAACGAGGGCCGCGTGCCGCTCGTCCCCCTGGTTCACGTTCACGAGCGGCACGAGGGCGGGCAGGTCATGCGCGACGACAATCTCACGGTTTCGTCGACGCTCGTCGATCACCCGCCTGTCGTACCGTCATTCGCCTATCGCTTCGACGCGGCCGACCGATCGATTGTCATCTCGGGCGACACCGCGCCGTCGGAGAATCTCGTCAAGCTCGCGCGAGGCGCCGACGTGCTCGTCCACTCGATACTCTACGTACCGGCCGTCGATCGCCTGGTCGCTCGAGTGCCCAACGCGATCGCTCTCAAAGCCAGTATCATCGCGCATCAGACCTCAGCGGAAGACGCCGGCCGCTTCGCACAGGCCGCCGCCGTCAAGACGCTCGTCCTGTCGCACTTCGTTCCGCCGGACGATCCGGAAGTCACCGACCAGATGTGGATGGACGCCGCGCGCGTGCACTTCCGCGGGACAGTGATCGTCGGCAAGGACTTGCTCGAGGTATGACGCCAATCCCCGAATGTCGACGTGCCGATCGACGCGCGCGAGAAACACCTGGTCGACGCCATCGACGGGGAGCGCAGCATCGGTGAGATCGCTGGCGACGAGCCGCACGCTGTCTGCCGCGCTCTGTTTGATCGGCTCTGGTGGCACGATCAAGTCGTGTTTGACGGATCGCGCCGACGGTAGCACGTTCAGATCGCGAGCCGCAGCCTCTCCCTGACGGTCCAATTCTGCGGACCTGACGATTGCCGCGGCGCTGCTTCTGGCCGCGGGCGCGGTGTCGGGCCAACTGAAGCGACGCCAGCCCCGGTACTTGGCGGCGCCGGCGGTGGTGACAGCGATCGAGCCCCTGAGAACGGGCGACGAGCCCACCTGGCGGATCAGGTTCGCCTACCTCGATTCCAAGGGTGCCACGCACAAAGCGGCCAACGAAGTTGGCGTCGCCGCGTGGGAGCCGGGCGACGAAGGCCTTGCTGTGTTTCCGCCCGATCAGCCCGACCTCGCGACGTTCCGGCCACTCGGCTCCGCCTGACCGCTTTCCATCACCGCGCCGTTGACCACGGGCCGGTCGTTCTCGCCGCTGGATCAACCTGCCTCGAGAAGTTGGCACTGCGCTCTTCCCCGCTTTTATCGATGACTTCACCACGCGATCCCCTGGTGGTTGGTGCTGGAGTGTTTACGCGCGTCGGGGTGTGGTCGGGCGGAGATATGCCGAGACGACGCGCAGCAGCCCGCCCGGGTTGGTCTTGGAAACGAAGTCGGTCGCGCCGAGTTGGATGAGCTCGTCGCGGGTCGACTGATCGTCGTCCGCCGAGAACATCACCACGGGCAGCGAATGGGAGTGCCCGCCTCCGGAGACACGTATAGCCCGCAGCACTTCAACTCCGGATATATCCGGCAGGGACATGTCGAGCAGAATCAGCGCCACTGCCGCGTGGCTGCGGATGAACGCCAGAGCCTCTGCCCCGCTGTGGACGGCCTGCGCGTCAAAGCCCGACGCGCTGAACAGCGACACCAACGAACGGGCGAGGGGCGCGTGATCGTCGACTATCAGCACCACATCGTTGCCGTTTATCGTCGGCTCCTCCCCTGAAAACGCCCGGCGCGCCGGAAATGCCGCACGGTCAGATTCACTCGCGGGTGACCGGCAGCACGATCGAGAACTTCGCGCCGCGGTCGGGATTGTTCGCAGCCGATATCTTACCGCCGTGGCGTTCGATGATGGAGCGACAGATCGACAGGCCCATTCCCAGTCCTTCCGGCTTGCTGGTGATGAAGGGATCGAAGACCGACTCGAGCTTTTCCGCGGCGATTCCAGGGCCGCTGTCCTGAACTTCGACCAGGACGTTCGATTCATCAATCGAATTCGTGCGCACGACCAGGCGGCGCGCGCCGTCGAGTCCGGTTCCGCTCATGGCGCTGAAGGCATTGAGCATCAGGTTCAAGATGACCTGCTGAAGCTGGACGCTGTCACCCTTGACCGGGCGGACGTCGGACGACAGGTCGAGGTGCACCCTGACCTTGTGCAGATTCGCGTCGCCGTGCACGATGCGCTCGACGATGCGGATCACATTGTTCACATCGACGTTGGTCAAGCGCGCCGCCGTGCTGTCGCGCTGGAGCATGGCGCGCAGCCCGCCAATGACTTCGCCGGCGCGCTCGGTGATCCCGCAGATGTCGGCCATCGTGCTGCGCACCTCCTGGAGATCGGGCTCGGGTGCGTCGAGCAAACGCCCGACGACGTAGGAGTTGGTGAGGATCGCGGCGAGTGGCTGCCTTAGTTCGTGCGTCAGCGTCGTGGTGAGTTCGCCGAGTGTGGCAACGCGTGCGACGTGCTCCAGTTCTTCACGCTTTTGCGCGGCTGACGCTTCCGCCTGTTTGCGAGCGGTTACATCCATCGAAACGCCGAAAAGCTTTGGGTCAGTGCCATCGTCAGGCCCCACACAACGACCCCGTCCATGAATCCAGCGCGCCATGCCATCCGCTGGCTGCAACCGATACTCCACTTCGTATTCGCCTCGCGTCTGGAGCGCCTGCTTGATCGCCGCTTCACGGGCGGCGCGATCCTCGGGATGCACGCGATCGAAAGTTGCCGCAAAATCGAGACGCGCGTCTGGTTTGAGGCCGAAGAGCGATCGCCCCCGCTCGGTCATCCACACAGCGTTGCCGGAAACATCCCACACCCACATCGCCAGGTTTCCTGCTTCCGCGGCGAGACCCATCAGGTTCGCGCTCTCACGCAACGCCTCTTTCGAGCGCCTTTCCTCTTCGATCACAACAGCGAGCAGCATCAGCGGAGTGGCTGTCACCAGAAGGAACAGCTGGAGTTGGAGCGCATTCTCGGCGGGGGTTTGGGCCAGGAACGGGCCGTGTCCGCGCATAGTTCCCCAGATCGCCTGGAACGTAATGATCAACATCGACACGCTGATTCCACCAAGGCCGAAGCGGAGCGCCGCCCAGACGAGCAGAGGGATCGGCGTATATAAGAGAGCGGGCGACGTGCTGGGACCCGCGGGGGTTCTATCGAATACGAAGATCCCTAGCGCCACCGTACACGCGCCGACGAGAGCCGCTTCCAGCATGCGTTGGGGCGATAGGACTCTGGGGCGTCTGACGAACAGATGGTGCGCACCCAGCAGAAATGCCGGCACCAGGACGACGGTCGTTACCGCGTTCGAGATGCCCAGGTTGAGCCATTCGATCCAATACTGAGTGCTGAAACCGTAGGAGACCGTAAAGGAAGCACCCCAGAAGGCGGTCCCAAAAGGGACGAGCACCACCGCGACAAGGACAAAGCGAATCGCGTCACGAAGCGTGATCGCCTTGAGGGGAGACTTAATCAGAATGCGAATCCCCGCCGCTGCCGAAACGCATTTCACAGCGTCGAAGGCCTCGGCGGTCAACGCATACAACGGCGGCCAGCCCGCCTGCTGGGTCGCCAGAAAATGAGCGCTGGCGGCGGCGAGTACGTAGGCCCACCAGTGCCGAGTGGGGACGAGCAGCAAGATGCAAAGCAGAACCGCCTGCGGAGGGAAAAAGAGCGAGACTTTGCTATCGGGGAAAGTCAGCACCCAGGCGATCTGCGTGGCGGCGTAATAGCAGACGGCGCTCGCCAGGACGTACCACACCGTGCGGAACAAAGCCCCGGCGGAGCGTTCCTGTGGTCCGGTGCTTACTCGAGCCGTAAGCTCGCGATTCGGCACCTGTTCACGCTGAGCATCGATCAGTTCCGTACCGTTTCCTTTCCTGCCGAAACCATACCGTAAGGCCTGTTCTTGAGCCCAGCGACACACGCTGAACAGCCTTCAGATGTGGCGAAAACTTATCACATCGACTTGGGGCTCCTCGCCTGGCGACGTCAGCAGTTCGAAAATCGAAGACTCCCACGAGGGCGTGCGAAGGCGCTACGGTGGCCCCCAGCATGCTGTCCCTGGCGGCCGCGGGCAGCGCCTATCCGCCTTAGACTTGCGGTCGCGACGCAAGATCGAGGAACATTGCCCTCCCTGGTCTCGTCCCTCCTTGACAGCTTAGGAGAGTGCCAACCTTCGCTGAACGTCATGCTGGTTGTGGGACTGCTTGCGACCCTCGGCCCGGCGCGGCGCGCCCTCCGGATTCAGGCGGTCGAGGCGCTCAGAGCAGATACGTAGCAGCGTGCGTATTCGTAAGACCCCTCCGGCACTCGACGGTATGGTGTGATTAAATCGATAGGCAGATGTAACGAGGAGGTAGGCAATGGCGCTTCAGATTGGCGATCTCGCTCCAGATTTCGAGGCCGACACAACCGAGGGTCGAATTCGCTTCCATGAGTGGCTGGGCAACTCCTGGGCCGTATTGTTCTCGCATCCGAAGGACTTCACTCCTGTTTGCACAACGGAACTCGGTTACATGGCGAAGCTCAAACCCGAGTTCGACAAGCGGAATACGAAGATCATCGGGCTCAGCGTCGACCCTGTCGACAACCACAAGCGGTGGTCGAACGACATCCAGGAAACCCAGGGCCATGCGCCGAACTATCCGATGATCGGCGATACCGACCTGAAGGTATCCAAGGCGTGGGGCATGCTGCCCGCGAACCTCGAGGGCTCGTGCGACGGCAGAACGGCGGCAGACAATCAGACGGTGCGAAACGTCTTCGTCATCGGTCCGGATAAGAAAATCAAACTCCTCATCGTCTATCCGATGACCACCGGGCGCAACTTCGATGAGGTGCTGCGCGTGATTGACTCCTTGCAATTGACGGCGAAGTACAAGGTCGCGACGCCGGTCAACTGGAAGCAGGGTGACGATGTGATCATCGCCGGATCCGTGTCTGACGAAGAGGCAAAGACCACGTATCCGCAAGGCTGGAAGGCGCCCAAACCGTATATCCGTGTCGTGCCGCAACCCAAACCATAGGTCGTGCCTTCGCGAGTGGTCATGACACGTTCGGGGGAGACGCCGTTGTCGCAGGCCGAGCCGCCTCGAGGCGCGACCGAACGAGCGCGGCAATCTCCCGGACGTTGATGCTTTTCAGGCACAGGTTGTCGTTACAGGGCGACAGCCGCTGATTGAACGGACCGATGCAAGGGCTGCACGAGTATCCGGTGTGGACGACGTCCGAGCTCGTCGTCAGCGGCCGGTAGCGCTCGGGGATCTCGGGCCCGAAGACCACGACGACGTGAATCCGCGTCAACGCTGCGAAGTGTGCTGGTCCGGAGTCGTTCGTGACCAGCACGTGTGCCAGATCGAACAGGCGCAGGAGCTCTTTCATCGTCGTTTGGCCGGTGAGGTCCAGCGCACGCGGCGATGCGACCCGCGAGCAGATGTACTGAGCGTCGGGCTTCTCGCTCGCGACGCCTGGGATCAGAACGAAGACCTCGGGATCCTCGAGCAGCTGACGGGCGAGCTCGGTGAACGATTCAAGGGGCATCCGGCGCATCGGAAATTTGGCGCTCGCATTCGGATTGACCACCACGAGCTTCTTGGTGGGACCGATGTCGGGAGCCATGGCGCGAAGCTTTCGCCAGATCGCCGCGGTCGCGTCTGCATCGGTCCCGATCTTCGGAACGTCGAGGCAGTCCATCGCCTTCGGTCGTTTGACGCGCGGCACCTGGTCGGCCGGGGCTTCAAGCGCGTGGACGAGGTCGAGAAAGGTATGCGCGGCGTGGATTTGCCCGTTGTAGAGCACCTTGTGTGTCAACAAATCGCCTGTGTACATTCCCTCCTGGTTGAACCGGTGGAAGCCGACTCGCCGGCGCGCGCCAGACAGGTAGCTCAACACACTGCTGTACCGGACGAATGCCTCCGTGTTGATGACGGTGTCGATTCGGCGGCGGCGAGCACGCCACGGAAAGAGAAGCGAATCGCGCGCGAATGACAAGAGTGAGTGCGCGTCGATGGCGAGGATGTTCTCTGAAGGAACAATCTCGAGCATCTCAACGCTCGACCGAATCTCGGTGAAGCACAGGAAGTGGAACGTGGCATCCGGAAAGAGCTCGCGCGCTTTCCTCAGTGCGGGGTAGGCGACGACCATCGTCCCCATTTCAGCGAGTTGAATGAACAGGATGTTGCGCGGTGCGCCGACAGGTGAAGCGGCGAGCCCCAGGAAGCGCTGGACCCGCCAGATCACAGTGAAGCAAAAGGTCAGGGGAATCCCGACCCAGAAATCAATGGCCCGCATGAGGTTTGGAGTCACAGTCGCGCTCGCGCACCATTCTGCCCAGTACGCGACGAATCGGCAAATCGTCGCCCGATGCAGAAGGAGTGAGATACGCTTGCTGCGTGCCAACACGTCAGTGGTCGATCGTCCGTGCGGCGGCGGTGGTGCTCGTGGTCGCCGGTGCTTACGGCCTCGTACGCTTCAAGCGAGCAGAGCTCGTCGACTTCGCCGTGCCACGCACCGCGGCCGTGCGAATCCTTGCCCATGAGCCTCTGTACAGGCCGGATGATGGTCACTACCAGTACAAGTACTTCCCGGCGTTCGCGCTGCTCATGGTGCCCTTCACATGGGTATCCAAGGAAGTCGGACAGGCCGCCTGGTTCACGCTGACGGCCGTCATGGCCTTCGCGTTCGTGCGGTTGTCGCTCTTCGCCCTGCCCGATCGGCGACTGTCAGCGCAGGTGCTCGTGTGGCTCACAGTGCTCCTCACCGGCAAGTTCTTCGTCAAGGAGCTGGCGTTCGGACAATTCAATTTGCCGGTCGGGTTGCTGCTGCTTGGCGCGGTGATCGCCGCGCAGCACGGCCGAGGGCTCACGGCTGGAACCGCCATCGCCGCCGGCGTGTTCGTCAAGCCGTATGCCCTCGTGCTGGTGCCGTGGCTGGCCCGAACGTTTGGATGGCGGCCGTTCGTCCCGTTCACGCTGGTCATGGCGGCCGGCCTCATCCTGCCGGCCGTCAGCTACGGCTGGGATGGCAACTTGACGTTGCTGCACGACTGGTATCGCACCGTCACCGACACCACGGGACCCAATCTTCTCGGTCACGACAACATCTCGTTCGCCTCGATGTGGGCAAAGTGGATGGGGCCGGGCCCTCTGGCCGGCGCCCTTGCGATCGGTTCGGCGGTGATCGCTGTCGCGGCAGGCGGCGCCGTCATGCTGAGGCGCCGACAGGTGGCCGAACCGTACTATCTGGAGGCGGCGTACTTTTGTGTTCTGATTCCGCTTCTGTCGCCGCAAGGATGGGACTACGTGCTCTTGCTCGGGCTGCCCGGGTACATGTGTCTCGTCGATCGATGGCGCGATTTGTCGACGGGCTGGCGCGCGGTCGCGCTGACGGGCTTCTTGCTCACGAGTTTCATGGTTTTCGACCTGCTGCGGCGCACGCTCTACATCAGCCTCGTGGAGTTGTCTGCGTCCAGCGTTGGTGCCGTACTGATTGCCGCATGCCTCATCCGCCTACGCTGGAAGGCGGTCGCATGAGTGCGACAGCTGAGCCGTCGGCCTGACCCGATCGACGCCGGTTCAGCTGGCCCGCGCGATGCCGTCGTCGACGACTGAGCGCGCATCCTCACCCGTCCTGCCGCCATGGCATTTCGTGGATCCCCCACTACCGACGGTGCTCGGCAGCCGACCCATGGGCCGCGCGGCGATTGCGGCGAACGAGTCAAGGCAAACCATCAGAGCAGATTAGCGGCTTGCCAACGGCTGTGCGCCGAGCGATTCGTTCCTGGCCGTGTCTTTGCGGCGGTATGACCCACTGTGGCGTGATCACCTAAGCGACGGGTGCAAGACGGCAGAGTGGGCCGTCGGAGGAGATTTTCATGACTGCCAGCACAGACACGATCACCTCGCGCGTAACGCGATTGCGACGTAGTTCGAGCCTCCGGGTCATGACGGCGGCAGGCGCGGTCATCATCGCGGCGCTGGTGGCGGTGCCCGCCGTCTCAGCCGACCGACTGCCCGACAAGGACGTCAAGGCCCTGCTCGAGCGAATCAACAACGAACGCGATCGCTTCGAGGACCAGCTCGACGGAAAGATCAAGAGCAGCATCCTCCGCGGCGCGAGTGGTGAGGTGCACGTCGAGCGTTTCCTCGACGATCTGCAGGAGAACGTGGGCCGGCTCAAGGATCGGTTCAAATCAGACTATTCGGCGAGCGCCGAGGCGACGACGGTGCTCCGTCAGGGCACGGACATCCAGCGCTTCATGTCCAAGCAGCCACCGGCCTTCGACGGCGCGAGCGAATGGACCCGGCTGGCGTCGAGCCTTGAAGAGTTGGCGAAGGTCTACGGAACCACGTTCCCGCTTCCCGAGGGCCAGCAGGCGCGGCGATTAAACGATCGCGAAGTCGAGAAGGTCGCCTCCGATCTCGCGAAGAGTGCAGAACGGTTCAAGAAGGATCTGGAGTCCGCACTCAAGACCGACACGACCATCGACCAGCCGACCAAAGACGCCGCCGTCCAGGAAGTCAACAGCCTGAAGCAGGATGCGGAAAAGCTGGCCTCGACACTCGACGATGGGCGGCCGGCGGCGGGAGAGGCCAAGGCGGTGCTCGATCGCGCAGCCAGGATACGCGGGGCCGCGGCCTCGTCAGGGCGAGCCCTATCGCCCGCGGCGCAGACCGCATGGGCTTCGGTCGATACTGGCTTACAGACGGTGGCGCTGGCGTTCAACCTGCCCGCGCGGCTCCCGTAAGCGCCGAGCGCTTTCGCAGCAACGCAACCGCCGCTCCAGCCGAGCTCGATGGCTTCGAGGACCGCCGAAACCCGCCACGGCTTGGTCATCAGCGGGTCCGTGACGATCGACGGCCGGATGCTGCGCGCCGGGGATTTCCATCACGCTGACGAGGACTCTCAGCACGGCAAGATCACCACGACCGAGGGCGCGGAGGTGCTCCTCGTCGGCGCCATCGACGACTACCTGCCGTCGGCCGCGGCGCCGGCCGACGAGTCCGGCCGGTCCCTGGATCGGTAGGCACGCTCGGTTCGATGAGCGCCCGGGATTTCGGAGCGGCTCCGTCGGACCGGAGATGCGAAGCCACCGCGGAACCGGGCAGACGAAAACAGGCATGATTCTGGACCACCGGCTCTGGCACATGACGCGCTTGCCGATACCTCGCGGCGGTAATGTCGCTCACCGCGAAGGATGGTCCCCGGAGGTCTTCGCGAGTGCAACCCGCTCAGCCCATCGCCATGAAATACGCTCGCGAATTCATCACCAGCACAGTCGTCGGCGGGCTGTTCATCGTCGTGCCCGTCTACCTGGCGATACTGCTGTTGCTGAAAGGCATGAAGTCGGTCGGCGGCCTGGTGCGGCCAATCGCTGCGTTGATCCCTGACTGGCTCCCGGCTGAGGGCCTGTTGTCTTTGCTTCTGGTACTGGCACTGTGTTTCCTCGTCGGTGTCGTCGTGCGCACACCAACGGGGCGCGCGGTTCGCGAGCGCATAGAGATGCTGTTCTTCGAGAGGCTTCCTGGGTACGGCCTGCTGCGCAGTTTGACACAGCGATTGGCGGGAGACAATGAGGAGCACACATGGAAGCCGGCCCTGGCGGACATCGAGGACGCGCTCGTTCCGGCATTCATTATCGAAGAACTTGACGACGGCAGATTCACGGTCTTCGTCCCGTCGGTGCCTACTCCGCTCGCCGGGGCCGTGTACGTCCTCCGACCAGAACGCGTTCACATCCTCGACATCCCTTTTACCCAGGCCATCAGCTCCATCTCTCGCTGGGGCTCAGGGTCGAAAGACCTCGTGGCGGCGATGCGGGTGAACGTGCCACGTACGTCGGGTGTCGGAATAGAAGGCATCACCAAGATCACGCCCAACTAGCCTGACTTGACGCCCCCGGTATTCCGGGCGCCCTCCGTCAGGCTGGAGGGAGCCGCGGCGGAGGTTCGAGTAAAAACCGGCGGTAGCTACCGAAACCTTCAATGAATCGGCCCATTAACAGGCTCTCCGCGCACGGCACGCGGTCTGCAGAGCCGGGGGGGTGCCCGCTGGGGTGATCGGCTGCATGTGCCGTCGACCGTCCGATCGGCGAGGGTGCCTCTGTCGCGGAGAAGTCCGGCCGCCGCGACGATCGGGTGCCGCTTCGCCCGCTAGGCCATATGCTGTTACGCGGGCCGCGCTCGTGCGGCCCGCCTATCTGTAATCCGGGACTAGGAGGACGTATGAAAAGGTTTGTCGTAGGACTCATGGCAGCGGCTGCTCTGGTGTCGATGGCTCGCACAGCCACGGCCCAATCCAAGACCATCAGGTCAGAGATGAGAACGGAGACGGGCACCATCGAGGCGATCGAAGCCGCGAGCCGCACGCTCACGATCAAGAAAGCGGACGGGACCTTCGTGACAACGATCGCAGGGCCGGACATCAAGCGGTTCGCTGAGCTCAAGATCGGCGACACAGTCAACGCCCGGTATTACGAGAACGTGGTCGTCCGGGTGAAGGCGCCCGGCGAACCGGACGTGGTGAGCAGCGCCAAGGGCACGACTGGTTCCGAACAGGTCCTGCCTGGAGGCACGAAAGCCAAGCAGCTGACGATCACGGCCACGATTACGGCCATCGACCAGGCCACGCCGGCGATCACCTTCACCGGGCCGAACGGCTGGAAGTACTCGTCCAAAGTGCAGGACACGGCGGCTCTCGCCAAAGTGAAGGTCGGCGACAAGGTTGACATCGTCTGGACAGAGGCGGTGCTGGTGTCGGTCGATCGCAAGTAGGGACTTGGGTCACGGCCGGGGCGGTCCGCGGTGATCGCCCCGGCACCTTTGTTGATGTCGGATCGTCCGACGACAATTCGACGTTCTCGCCAAAGGAGTGCGCCGTGTTCTCAAAGCTCTCTGCGGAGTTTATCGGCACGTTCTGGCTCGTGCTCGGAGGTTGCGGCAGCGCTGTCCTCGCGGCCGCCTTTCCCGATGTCGGCATCGGACTCCTCGGGGTGTCACTGGCTTTCGGTCTCACGGTGCTAACCGGGGCGTACGCGCTCGGCCCGATCTCGGGCGGCCACTTCAACCCCGCTGTCTCCGTTGGACTGTGGGCGGGGGGGCGTTTTCCCGCAGCGTCGCTGCTGCCTTACAGCGTGGCGCAAATCCTCGGTGGCTTCGCCGGCGCCGCCGTGCTCTTCCTCATCGCCAGCGGGCGCGCGGATTTCAGCCTCGCTGGCGGGTTTGCTTCCAACGGCTACGGCGTGCACTCACCTGGCGGATATTCTCTTGCGGCCGGGCTCGTCTGCGAAGTCGTGATGACGTTCATGTTCCTGATCGTCATTCTGTGCACCACGCACAAACGCGCCCCGGTAGGATTCGCAGGTCTCGCCATCGGCCTCGCCCTGACACTGATCCATCTCATCAGCATCCCGGTGACGAACACCTCGGTCAATCCCGCACGCAGCACCGCAACCGCAGTGTTCGTCGGGGGTTGGGCCCTTCAGCAGCTCTGGCTGTTCTGGATTGCTCCGGTGATCGGCGCCGCAATCGCCGGCTTCGTCTACAAGGCGGTTCTCGAGGAGTCGGTCGAGGAACCTCCGGTGTCCGGACGTCCCGTTCGTCATTGACTCCTCATGCCGGTGGCGAGGCGCTGAGCGCGGTACTCCCTGGGGGGGACCGCTTCAGTATTGGCCACGCCGGTCGATCCGGCGCGCAGCACGGCCCACGCACGTGTAGACTGGGAGCAGGTCAGCCGTCTACACCGGTCGCAGCGGGCTGAATCTCAACGAAAAAGGAGCTCGCACCATGTCAAACCAAGACAATGAGACACCTGATGGCAAACTTGGCTCTATAGAGAAACCCGGTGACGTCTTTCAGGAGGATCCGCTAGCGGATACGACCGGATTGATCTCACCGGAGGTTCCGCCCGGCGTGGATCGCCGCAATTTCCTGATACGGAGCGCTGTAGGCGGTGCCGCCGCTGTGATGACGGGGCGCTATATCTCGGCCGAAGAGAGAACAGCGATGGCCATCGCCACCATGCCGCAGGCTAAGCCGGCGCAGGCTAAGGGAACGCCGCCGCCGCTCGCTGCCGACTTGAATGTCGTGAAGAAGGGGCAGGGGCCGGTGTTGACGACCGTGGACGAGTTCTACAAGGTAGGCCCGGGCCCTTCCAGCTCGCACACGATCGGTCCGATGCGCATCACCTACGATTTCTACCAGCGAGCTGCCAAACTGCCGGCCGCCACACTCGCCAAGGCGACGAAGCTTCAGGTGAACTTGTTCGGAAGCCTCAGCGCCACGGGCAAGGGACACGGCACGGAGCGAGCCGCGCTCGCAGGGCTCGTCGGGAAAGAACCGGCAACGGTCGACCCGAAATTCCTCGACGGCTTGCGAGACAAGCCTGACCAGGTGTTCCCGGTGAAGCTCGGCGACAAGTCAATCGACGTGAGCCTCAAGGACATCGTCTACGATGCCCCCAAGGGCGACTTCAAACACCCGAACACGATGACGTGCAAGCTCCTCGCCGGCAAGGAGGTGCTGCTCGAGCAGGAGTACTACTCAGTGGGCGGCGGATTCATCGAGTGGAAAGGGTATACGCCCCCGAAGAAGAACCCGCCGAAGTACACGTGTACAGGACGATGAAAGAACTGCGGACCCACGCCGACACCAACAAGACCACGATCGCCAAGATCATGCTGGCCAACGAGATGTCGATCTCGGGCAAGTCGGAAGCGGACGTGTATGCCTTCGTCGACAAGATCATCAACGCCATGGTCGCGACGGTGAAGTCGGGGCTGTCGATGCCGGAGGATGACGTGCTGCCCGGCCCGATCAAACTGCACAGCAAGGCCGCAACCGTTTATAAGCGCGCGCAGGACGACAAGTTTCAAGGAGACCGCGGTATCGGCACGCTGTCGGCATTTGCGCTGGCGGCATCCGAAGAAAACGGTCGCGGCCACCTCGTGATCACGGCTCCGACCGGCGGTTCCGCCGGCGTGATGCCGGCGCTGGTCTATGCGCTCGTCGAGGTCCGGAAGGTCGACAACCAGAAGATCCGTGAAGGCATGCTCGCGGCTGCGGCGGTCGGCTACCTCTGCAAGCACCATGCGACGCTGTCGGCGGCCGAGGGCGGCTGCCAGGCAGAGATCGGCGTGGCGTCGTCGATGGCTGCAGCATTGGTCGCTACGGCGTACGACGCACCGTCGCTGGTGGTCGAGAATGCGGCCGAATCGGCGCTGGAGCATCACCTGGGCATGACCTGCGACCCGGTCGCCGGCTACGTGCAGGTTCCGTGCATCGAGCGGTGCGCGTTCGGGGCAGTCAAGGCCTGGACCGCTTACGCGATCGCCAGCAACGAGATCGCGTCCAGGCACCGCGTCAATTTCGACGAAACCGTGATCGCCCTGGCTCAGACCGCCAAAGAGATGAACAGCAAGTACAAGGAAACAAGCGAGGCTGGCCTCGCCCTCTCTGTAACGCTCTGCTGATCGAAGAGGGCTCCTCGCTCGAACTCGGCTTGGGGAGAGTTCGACGAGGAGCCTCCTTTGCTTCCGGCGATGGCTCGCCAAGTCACGGGCATGATCCGTGGCTTGGTGAGCGTCGCAATCCCACCATTTCAATCATTTCGGGATGGCTTCCGGAGGGGACTTCACGTGTCGATACCCCGCGCATTCATCAAGGCTTCAGTCGCATTGGCGTTGACGTCAGCTACGTTCTTTACGACTCCTGCCTTCGGACAGTCTCCCGCAGCCCAGCCAAACAACACGGTCGCCGCTTCGGAACCCAAGACGGCGGGGGCAGATGCAGCAAGTACCTGCCGTACAGCCGGCCTCTGCTCCCCCACCACAGACAAGCAACGATCGTTATAGAGATGGAATCATCATCTGGGAAACACCTGCAGACGCTCAGGTGCCTTTCCTGCTGAAGTTCAACGTCAATACCCAGATCCGATATCTCAACACCCAGGATAGCGACCCGACCTACACCGACCACCTGGGCGTTGTCCGCGATGTTCATACGCGCAACGACATCACGGTCAATCGCGCCATGTTCATCCTGGGCGGCTACATTTTCGACCCAAGGGCGCTATACAGCTTCACCGTCTGGACATCCGCCGGGGCCGCTTCGATCATTGTCGCCAGCAACATTGGCTGGCGATTCAACAAGGGCCTCGCGATCACCGGAGGTTACACTGGCGTTCCAGGCAGCCGATCGCTGGTGGCCACGTTCCCATTTTTTACGGCAACCGACAGGAGCATGGCTGACAACTTCTTCCGGCCCGGGTTCACTCAGGGAGTCTGGGCGAACGGGGAACCTGCGAAGGGGTTGAATTATTTGGCCTTCGTCGGCAACGGTCTCAATACGCTGAGTATCTCGGCCAACAAGATCGATACGCATCTGCTGCTTTCCGGCAGCGTCTGGTGGGAACCGCTGGGAGCCTACGGGGAACCCGGCAAATCACGCAACATGTACGATGATTATTTCGCCTCCGACAACGTGCGCATTCGAATTGGTACAGCGTTCACACGATCCCGGGAGGACCGTTTTTCAAATCTCGACCAATCAAGTCCCGAGAACACGTCACTGTACAATTCCGACGGCGTGCTGTTTTTCTCGACCGGAGCGTTTGCACCGGGTCTTACGGTCGACAAGGCGACGTATAGGATGTGGGCGGCCGACGCCGGCATCAAGTGGAACGGGCTTGCGGTCAACGCGCAATACTTCATCCGTCGGATAAATGATTTCGAAGCCGACGGACCGCTTCCGCTCGCATCTACATTCGATCACGGCGCCGAGCTCTCGGCGAGTTTTTTTGTCGATCCGAAGAAGTGGATGCTGTATGGCCGTGGATCGTGGGTGAACGGCGAATTCGGCGACTCTTACGAGTATGGTGGCGGGGTTAAGTGGCACTACCTGCCGACCGAGCGACTCTGGATGAACGCGGAGCTCTTCCGGGTCGACAAAGCTCCTTATAGCGGGGCCTTTACTCCGTATACCGCAGGGATGACAGGGTGGGTGCCGATGGTCCAGACGGTCCTCGCCTTTTGACGACCATCAGTTTCCGGACGCACGCGTTCCTCAGTCACTTCTGATTCCGGTTGGCGGTGGTCTCGCGCTGACCGCTATGGCATTTCGATGTCGTACGAGGTGACTCGCCAGGTGTTGTCTTCCTTCCGCCATAGCAGGCGCAGGACGGGCGCGTCGCCGTCCTGCGTGCGAAGCCGAAAGATCATGCCGAAGGCTTGACCGTATTCGAGCGGCAGGGGATCGGGCGGCACGGCGCCACGGGCGCGGGCCTCGCACTCGACAGCGTCGCCAAGTGCACTAGGGAAACTGGTGAGGCTGAAGGCGCGCGAGTACGGCTGGTCCATCACGCGAATCGACGAGTGGCGCGGCTCGGCGCCCTCGATGATCGCCTCCAGATTGGCCGCCTTGCCCACCCATTGGCCGATCCGTTCGAAACCCGTGCGGATCTTGCGTCCCGCGTCGTCGGGGGATGCTGCCGGCGGCGCCTCAGGACCGCGCACGAGGTCGTAGCACGCGTAGCTTTTCGTCGACAGGTATCGAAACGCCGCATCGTAGTCCTTGCGAATCAACCAGGCGTCCACGAAGTTCTTCGCCGCCTGAACGAGCGTCAGGTCGGCCTTGATCCGCACGACCTTCGACTCGGGCGGCGCCGGCGCAACCGGCGTCTCATCGGGCTTCGGTGCTACGTGCCAGGACACGATCTTCCAGTACCCGTCCTCTCTGGCCCACAGTAACGCGACGGAGGTGTCCTTCACTGGCCCGGCGACGCGGAAGCTCGCCGCATAGTGCTGGCCGGACGCGCGCGATGCCTTTGTCGGCGCGCCCGGTGTCAACCGGCTCGCGCAGTCGAACCCGGCCGCCATTTTGTCGGGCACATCGTAAAGAACGAACTGGCCTTGATGAGGCTGGGGCACCGCGCGAAGCCCAGGGATCGGAAGCGGCACCCCAATCGCGACTCCCTCGAGCGAGTCGTGCTTGCTGAGGGCGTCGTGGGCGGCCTTCAGATTGACCATGATCTGAATCGGCGCGAGTCCGCGGTCAAACGCAGGCGGATCGGGCGCATCTTGCGCCAGGCACGCGTAGGACCGTTCCGACACATAGCCCATCGCCGCCACCACGTTGCCTTCCACCAGCCACGCCTTGAGGAAGTCAGGCACCATCTCGCTGACATTCATCTTGCCCGCACGCGGTACCTTCGGCAGAGTATACGCGGGCATCGCGTCCTTGTCGGCAGGGGCCCGCCCGACGTCCGCACCGAAAAAGCTTCGCCACCAGTTCTGATACCCCGTCCACCGCCCGGCGTGCTTCTCGGCGTTGTTGCCGGCGCGGACGTCCGAGTTCGCCGCGCTCAGGTGTCCGTTGAACAACGAGACGGGAAAGAACGACGCTCGATAGTCGACGTCGACATCTGCCAGACGACCGTCCGTCGCAATTGAAATCTGAATCGACGGCGTCCCCTGCTGTTCGCGGTAGTTGATCGGATAGCCCTTGTGATAGACGGTGTTGTCGACACCGCGCTTGAACTCGCGCGAGCGGTTCAGCATTTCGCGCGCGTTCGGGGTCAATCGGACGTACATCCGAAACTGGCGATCGCCGGATGCTCCCGAGACTTCGCCTTTGACCGTGTCAACCCGCTCGATGAGCGACAAGCCGTCGCCGAACTTTTGCCCCGACGCGTCGGTCAGCGTAGTCGTCAGCAACGCATGCGTCACTGCGTCGAAGGTCGTCTTTGTGGAGAACCTGAGGACCTCGTCGTAGAACGAACGGGCATCCATGCTCTGGCCGGTCACCTTGGTGAACCGCGCCACCCAGTCGCCGACGAGTTGCTGACGACGTGCGTCGAGTTCCGAGTACGCCCCGCCGAAGCGTTGCGGGGGCTGCTGCTGGGAAATGAGGATTTCGACGCTCAGCATGCCGAGAAGCAGGCTGCCAGTGATCCCAAACGTTCGCCTGAACCGGAGCAGCGACACGATGGTGGACTTCCTCTCTTGTGCGAAATACGCCGAAATCCAGCCCAGCAACGTCCGTGCCGGTGCGCTTCGGCGCGCGCAGGATTGTTTCGGCCTCAATGGTCGGGCGGACGGTCGATTTCTCCGCTTTACCGGGCGGATGGCAAAACTACGGCTTGCCTCCCAGCTACGGTATTCCGGACGCCCTCCGCCAGGTCGGACGTACCGCGTCGGAACCACAAATCCCGGACTCCGATTCTGCCCTAAGCTGCAGCCCAGCAGAACTGCAAAATTCAGATGGCTGCGGGGCCGGCAACCCCGCAACCATCGCTATCTGGCTTGCGCTGACGTCTGAGGGACCGGACTGGCCCCGCAGGTCGTGAGCGCGCTGGCGCTCGCAACTTCTGCTGCCCGCATGATGCCATCCTGTCATGGAAATTGCACAACATGGCTGACGCCAATCGATTCCGTAACATTCACAAGCAAATGCTTAGAATCGAGTTCGAACCTCCCAAAATCCGGCGTGTTGCTGTGGTGATGTTGGGGAGCATGCTTTGGGGCGTCTCCCTGTGCGTCGCGCAGGCCATGCAGGAAGCGCCGCCCCCAGACTCGAACGGTCCTCCAACGACGCTGGCCGACCAGGTGACCCGTTTCGCTGAGACTTCCCTCCCGCAGACACCAGGCCCACCCTCCTGGATCGTCGAGCGGCGCGCGTGCGAGGGCTGTCCACCGCGCAGTGTCGGCAGGGCCCTGTTTCAGACCACCGCCGTCAATGTGATGTACGGACTGGCAAACCTCGTTCGCGGGCAGGTGACGGCGCGCGTCACGCCCAAGACCTGGTGGGACAACATGGAGCAAGGGTGGGTCTGGGACCTGGACGACTTCGTCGTCAACCAGATCGGCCACCCGTATCAGGGCAACAACTACTTCACTACCGGCCGGGCCAACGGTTTGAGCTTCTACGAGTCGGCGGCCGTGACGGCCTTCGGCAGCGGCACCTGGGAGTATTTCGGCGAGACGAACCACGCGTCCCTGAACGACTTCATTAACACAACGCTCGGCGGCATCGCGCTTGGAGAGATGTTTCACCGTACAGCCTGGCTCGTGCGGGACACCGGCGCCACCGGCCGCGGGCGCTTGTGGCGCGAAATCGGCGCCACGGCGCTCGATCCGATCACCGGGCTGAACCGATTCATTCGAGGGGAGGCCTCGCGCGTCGTCGACAAGCCCGCGGACATGGTGCCTTCGAACCTCACCGCGTTTGGCGCAGCCGGCGTGTTGTGGCGCGGCACGCAGGACAACGTGTTCACGGCATCCGCGCAGCCATTCCTGGAGGTGGACGCGGTCTACGGGGATCCCGACAAGGGACACAGCCGAACAGCCTACGACGCGTTCACGATGAGGCTGCGCTTCGGCGGGGGATCGGCCTTGAGCGAAGCCCGTGTGCACGGGAGGCTGCTCGGACAGCCGTTCAAGGACGACAGGTTCCAGTTCGGGGTCGTGCAGAGCTATGACTTCCAGAAAAACGACGCCTACGCCACGGGATCCCAATCCTTCGAGGGCGCATTCGGGTTCACACAGAAGCTATCCTCCACGACCAAGTTCTGGGTGCTCGGCTGGGGCGGCCTGACCGTCCTCGGCGCCATCGATTCGCTCCCAATCGGCCTGACCGAACGCCCGGAGGAACCGGAGGCCGGCGGAGATGCGGGTCAGGGCGTTTCCGAGGGGCCGCGTTACTACGACTACGGCCCTGGATCGGACTTCGGCGCGACCACCATCTTCTCGCGGAACGATCGCCCGTTCGCCGTGCTCTTCTACGAGGGCCGTCACCTCTTCTCCCTCGACGGCGTGCGCGCGAACCACTTTCTGCAGCGCGGACGCATCGACGTCCTGCTGCCACTGCGAGGCGCGTTCGGCGTTGGGGTCACAGGCGAGTACTTCGATCGACGGACGTTCTACCAGGACCAGGCCCGCACGCGCGCACGCTACCACTACCCGCAAGTGCGCACCTACTTCACGTGGAGGCTGTCGTGAACCTCTCGATGCGCACGTGGGCGCGCGTCCTTTGCCTGCTCGCGCTTGCCCCGACGCTGGTGTGCGCCCAGACAGCCCCGCCAGCCCCGTCGAGCCAGCCGGCCCCGGCCGGCGGCGCCTCGAGGCTGTGGTTCGTAGCCGGCGGCGCGTTCGCGACGCTGCGCGGCGATTGTCAGACCTGCGAGGAGGATTTTCCGTACCGCCACGCGGGTGCCGTGCTGGTTGATGTCGGATATCGTGTGAATCCTCGCATGGACGTCGGCGCCGAAGTGTACTGGATGCCGATCGACACCTCGCAGGGAACCATCCGCACGACGCACATCGATGCCGTAGCTCAGTTCAGGCCCTGGGCCTCGCAGGGGTTCTTCCTGAAAGGCGGTGCCGGAATGGCATTCGTCCGGAATTGGGTGGACGTCCTCGGTCCGGACTCGTTTAACGACAAGGCCCTGTCCGTGATCATTGGCGCCGGATGGGCCTTCCAGCCGACTGCGCGCCTCGGCTTGCAGGTGTTCGGCACGCAGCACGCACTCGCCCTGGGGGACCTGCAGGCCAGCCAGGGGCTGATCGACGATGTAATCGGCAACCGATGGTCGATTGGGGCTGCGGTGGTCATTCGATAGCCGGCCTGACCGTCGGCGAGTGACGGCTTCTGGCAGGCCCAGTCCCCGCACGCACACTTAAGGAAGTCGCGCACGGCCAGGGGGCCGCGCGAAAAGCGAACGATGACGGTCACCCTGCGGGCGGATCGAACGGGAAATCGGGCACGGCTCGTGCCGGCCGGCGCCTTCGACCTGGCGCACGCCAGCACCGTCGCCGCGGCCGTGGCCGATGTGCAGACGCGGCTCGAGGGGTGTCAGGCGATCGACGTCGACCTCTCGGGGCTCGATCGCATCGACGGCTCGGGGGCCGCCCTCTTGGCGAAACTCCTCGATTGGCTCGACCCCGAGGGCGACCGGACGCGCGTCGTCGAGGGCGGCAATCCTGAAGCAGCACGGCTGGTCGCGCTCTATCGGGGGCACGCGGCGCGGGACACGCTGGCCGCGGCGGGCCCCTCGGCGCTCGGGCGCGTTGGCGCGGCTGCGGCTGCAGTCCCCGATTCGATCGTCGCGGTGTTCGACTTCCTCGGCCGATCGGCCGTCGCCTTCCCGAAGGCCATCGCCGCGCCCCGGTCGGTCGACTGGCGCTCGCTCCCGAGGCTGCTCCAGGAGATTGGCGCCGATGCGCTGCTGGTCACGAGCGCGGCCAACCTGCTCATCGGCGTCATCATCGGCTTCCTCGGCGTCTCGCAGCTCGGTCGCTTCGGCGCCGTGGCATTCGTCCCCGAGCTCGTGGTGGTCGCGCACTTCCGCGAGCTCGGTCCGCTCGTGACCGCGATTGTCGTCGCCGGTCGATCCGGCGCTGGCCTGGCCTCGGAGCTCGCCACGATGCAGGTGTCGGAGGAAATCGATGCCCTGCGTGCCATGGGCTTCGATCCCGTGCGCTGGCTGGTCGTGCCGCGCTGCCTCGCGCTCGCCATCGTCCTTCCCCTCCTCACCTGGATCGGCGACGGCCTGGCACTCGTCGGTGGCCTGGCGGCCACGACGGTGATTACGCACATGACGCCGCGGGCGTACGTGCTGGCGACGGCCGACACAATCACTGTCGGCCACTTGCTGGCAGGACTCGTCAAGAGCCCGTTCCTCGGCATGGCGATCGGCCTCATCGCCTGCGGTCAGGGGCTGGCCGCGCAGGGAGGCGCCGCCGCGGTCGGCGCGCGGACGACGAGCGCGGTCGTCCTGGCCATCTTCGCCATGATCGTGATCAGCTCGCTCTTCACGCTCTTCTACGTGTTGCTAGGCATATGACCGCGCCGCACACCAGGCCGCACATCATCGTCGACGACCTCCGCATCGGCTGGGGCTCGCGAGTCCTGATGGAGCATGTCAGCTTCGACGTCGCCCGCGGATCGACGTTCGCGATCCTCGGTGGCTCGGGGTGCGGCAAGAGCAGCCTGCTCCGCCACCTCATCGGGCTTGGCCGTCCGCAGTCTGGACGGATCGACATCGATGGCGTCGGTGAACCGCACCTCTACGAAGGGACGCCGCCGTTCGGCGTGCTCTTCCAGTCCGGCGCGCTCTTTAGCTCGCTGACACTGGCGGAGAACCTGGCGCTGCCGGTGGCGATGTGGACGTCGATTCGCGGTGAGACCAAGCGCGCGTTGTGCCGGGCGAAGCTCGACATCGTCGGTCTCGGTGGCTTCGACGATCACCTGCCTGGTGAGCTCTCCGGCGGCATGAGGAAGCGCGCGGGCATTGCCCGCGCGCTCATGCTCGAGCCCGATCTCCTCTTCTTCGACGAACCGTCCGCCGGACTCGATCCGATCACGGCCGTCGAGCTCGATCAACTCATCATCACCCTCAGCCGCGACCTCGGCATCACGATCGTGATCGTCACCCACGAGCTGCCGAGCATCTTTCTCGTCGCCAACAACTGCATCGTGCTGGATAAGTCGGCGAAGGGTATCGTCGCGCGCGGGGATCCGCGTCGGCTGCGCGACGAGTCGACGGTGCCGTTCGTGCACAGCTTCTTCACCCGAACCTCACCTGATGTGCCAGCAAATCACGGAGCGTAACCGATGGCTGTCGAGAAAAGCTACGCGCGGCTGGGCCTGTTCGTCGTGGTCGTCGCCCTGACCGCTCTCGCCACGGCGGTCTTCTTCGTCCAGCGCGTGAGGAGCCAGGCGGTGATCGGGATGGTGACCTACACCACCGACAACGTCAGCGGCTTGGATGTGTCGAGCCCGGTCCGGTACCGGGGAGTGGCGGTGGGCCAGGTGACCGAAGTGCGGGTCGACCCGCGAGGCGGCACTGCTATTGTCGAAGTGGATTTCGACGTGTTTCTGGATCGCCTCAACACGATTGGCGTGAACGTCAAACGGATCCGCCAGTTCACCGATCTCGGCGGCATGCTTCCGAACCTGCGGGCGCAGGTAGTGGGAAACCCCATCACCGGCGAGGCCTACCTGCTGCTCGACGCGCCAAAGAATCCGCCGCCACCGCTCGCGCTTGGCTTCACGCCCGATCGGCCTGTACGTGGCGTCGGTGCCGTCGGTGATCGGCCAGGTGCAGGATCGCCTCCCGGAGGTCCTGGACACAGCGCAAGAGACACTGCAGACGCTGCGCGACATCGTAGCGCGCGTCCCTGGCAGCCTCGATCGGAGCGATCGGTTCTTCACCAACATCGAGCGGATCTTTCGCGAGAGCGATCTCCAAGCGTTGAGCACCGACTCGCGCAAGTTCTTCTCGACGACGACCGCACAGATGGAACGGATGACGAACGAGCTCCAAGGATTGGTCGGCACCGAAGGACCGGTCGTGACGTTCGTCGAAGAGGCGCGGACGGCGATGCGGGAGGCGGACCTTCCCGCCGCCACGCGCTCGTCGCGCGAGGCGATGGAGCGCGCCAGCCTCGCCGCCGACGATCTCCGCCGATCGCTGCCGGCGATCCGCCAGTCGCTCGACGAGCTGCGCGACCTCGCGCGGCAGATCCAGGAACAGCCCGAATCGGTGATGTACGGACCGCGACCACCGGCCACGGGGAAGAAGCGATGAGGAGCGTGCTTCACGGCGCGCTCGCCACGCTCGCCATCCTGTCAATCGCCGGCTGCCAGCTCACGCTCAAGCGGCCAGATGTGGTCCCCGGCCGGATGATCGAGCCAGAGCTGGTGGAACCGGCGGCACGACCCGGGCGCACCGCTGACGCCATCGCGGTGCGGCTGGTGGAGACGCAGGCGCGGGGACATATCGGCCGGCGCGTGCTGCACCGGGAGGCGGGGGGCGAGCTCACCCAGGATCCGGTGTGGCAGTGGTCCTCCGCCCCGGACCGGTACCTGGACACGGCGCTGCGCGTCGAACTGGCGGCGAATGCCGGCGTGCGTCTCGTGGACTCGGTGGACGCCTCGACGGTTGGCGTGACGCTGCTGGCGTGGCACCTCGAGTCCGCGGGCGCCGGGAATCAGCTCATCGGTGCAGTCGAGGTGCAGGTGACATCGCCCGATCATTCGGTTCGCACGGACGTCGTCCGCGCAGCGGAGCCAGTCTCGTCAACACTGCCCGGCGACCTCGCGGCGGCTGCCGGTCGGCTGCTGCAACGCCTCGCCAGCGAAACGCTCTCTCGCGTGTCTCGCAGTCGTTGATGGCCAGATGTAATCGGCAACCGATGGTCGATTGGGGCTGCGGTCGTCATTAGATAGGCTGCCTGAGCGCATCGGCCAGGGGCTGCTTCTGGCATGCCCAGTCCCGCACCCACACTTACGAAGTCGCGCACGGCCGCACGATGGCCCAGACCGGCCGGTGGTCGCTCGCACCGGTGACGTCGGGCGCGTGCGCCGCTGAGCGAGGTCCCGCCGCACACAGCCCGCGAACGAGCACGTGATCGAAGTCGAAGAAAATGCCACGGTCGTCGAGCGTGCGAGTCAACCAGAAGAAACCGGCCTTGGCGACCTCGTCTGCAGGCCCACGACCGTTGAGATCACCGGCGATCACGACCGGCCCCGGCCATGTGGCCGCATCGGCCAGTACGGCGCGCGCCTGATCGCGCCGGTGCCCTTCGCTCCAGAGCCCATACACGGTCTCGAAGTGAACCGAGTACGCTCGCACGTTACCGGCAGGCGTACGCACCGTCGCCGCCACCGCCGCACGCCGAAGCTTTCGAAAACGATGTTGGTGCGGGAGTGGCACCTTGCGCCCATCGTCCAGCGGCCAGGGCGAGAGAACAGCGACGCCGAAGTCGCGGTCCGACGATGGATGCCGGGCCGAGGGGACGTAGATGGAGTTCATGCCGAGGGCGCGCGCTAGCTTCTCCGTGCCGGGCCCGTCCATCTCCTGGAGGAACAGCACGTCGGCGTCTTTCAACGGACCCGGCCGTGTCAGCAGGTTTGCCGCCCGATCCACGTGCTCGCCCCACTTCACGTTGAAGGTCACGAGCCTGATCTCGCCAGAGGCCAGACGCGAGGAAGGCTGCTGGACGACGAGGACCGGGCCGGCCGGGTCGTCGTAATTGAGAGCAGCCGCGCATCCGGGAACACAGGCTAGCGAAGCAACGGCGATGGTCGTCTTGAGGAGTCGGCGCATCGATCCCACTATCGGCTCCTATACGCCGTTGCGGCCACGTCCCAGAAATCCTTAGAAAAACTACTCAACTTGACAAGGCTGGGTTTGGTGACGACAATATGAGTAATCGTTTACTCACACAAACCCATCCGGTGGGACTGAGACTTGGGGACTGGGCATTGCCACGACATCGATTCACCGACACGCGCGACCGCATCGAAAAGGCCGCCATCCGCCTGTTCGTCGAGAAAGGCGTGGCCGAAACCAGCGTGCGGGATATCGCCCGGGCGGTCGGTATATCTGAAGGTGCCCTCTATCGCCATTTCGTCAGCAAGGACGAGCTCGTCTGGGCCGTCTTCGAACGCCACTACGTGGCGTTCACGGGCCGGCTCGATGCCCTCGCACAGGCTGAGACAACGGCGCACGGAAAGTTGGCCGCGATGATTCGCGGTTTCTGTCAGGCGCACGATGAAGACCCGATGCTCTTCCGGTTCCTGCTCTTCGTGCAGCACGGACAACTGAGCAGGCTCGCGCCGGAAACCCCGACGCCGGTCGACGCCGTGCGGATGGTGATCGAGCGCGGCATCGCGTCGAAAGAGATTCCCGACCAACCTCCGGATATCGCCACGGCCTTCGTCTTCGGCATCGTGCTGCAGGCAGTCACCTTTGCGGCCTACGGCCGGCTCCCCTCCCGCATGGGTTCGATGAGCGACCGTCTCGTCACCGCGGCCTGGGCCGCAGTGAAATCCGTCTAAGGAGATTTGTCATGCGATCGCCTCTCGTCCAGCTCTTGACGGTCCGTCGGTTTGCACCGTTGTTTGTCACGCAGTTCCTCGGCGCCTTCAACGACAACCTGCTGAAGAGCGCGATGGGCATCGTCGTAACGTTCCGGCTGGCCGAGCAGGCGGGCCTGGGCTCCGCATCGCTCGTTATGCTGGCCGGCGCGGTCTTCATTGCACCGTTCTTCCTCTTCTCGGGCGCCTCCGGCACACTGGCCGATCGCGTCGACAAGTCCTACATCGCTCGCATCGTGAAGGTCGTCGAGATCGCCATCATGACTCTTGGCGCGGTGGGCCTCTGGCTGGAAAGCGTGCCGCTCCTCTTCGCGGCGCTCTTCTGCCTTGGCACACACTCGACTGTCTTCGGCCCGATCAAGTACGCCCTGCTTCCGCAGCACCTGCGCGAGGACGAGCTGGTGGCCGGGAACGCCCTCATCGAGGCGGGCACGTTCCTCGCGATCCTGCTGGGCACGATCCTTGGTGGCAGTGTGGTCCTGCTCGCCAAAGGCGCCCTCATCGTGGGCGGCTGCGGCGTTGTCAGTGCGGTCCTGGGTTGGCTTGCCGCCCGTCAGATCCCGCCGGCGCCATCCTCGGCTGCCGATGCGCCTCGCCCGCGGCTGGTGCGCGACACGTTCGCCGTCGTCGGTCACGTGACGTCGCGTCCGGCCTTGCTGCTGCCAATCCTCGCGGTGTCCTGGTTCTGGCTGTTTGGCGCTACCGTGGTATCGGGCCTGCCGGCCTTTGCCAAAGACGTGCTCTTCGCGAACGAGCAGGTGGTGACGATGATGCTGGCGCTCTTCGCTGTCGGTGTCGGCGTCGGCTCGATTGTCGCCGAGCGCCTGCTGCACGGCGAGGTGAGCGCGCGCTTCGTGCCGGTCGCTGCCGCCGCGATGGCGTTCTTCGCCTGGGATCTGCACGCGGCCAGCACCGGTCGCACGCCGGCCGCAGCACTTGCGACGGTAGCGGTCTTCCTGCGCTCAGACGGAAGCTGGCGCATCATCGTGGACCTGGTCGGCGTCGCGATGGCGGGCGGTCTCTTCACGGTGCCGCTCTACGCGATCCTGCAGCACGAGAGCGAGCCGGCGCATCGCGCGCGCGTGATCGCGGCCAACAACATCATCAACGCCCTCGCGATGTCGATCGCCGCGGTTGGGGCCGCTCTGTTCCTCGCGCGCGGGTGGACGATGAGCGAACTGTTCGCGCTATGCGGGCTGCTGACGGTCCCGGTCGCACTCGTCGCGTCGTGGATCCTGAGGCGAGCAGTGGCGAAGAGCCTCCTGCGATTGATCCTCAGGATCCTCTACCGGGTAAGGGTGGAGGGGCTCGAGCACGCGCGGGCGGCGTTCCCGAAGGCGGTGATTGCCGCCAATCACGCGTCGTTTCTCGATGGACTGTTGCTTGGGGCATTCCTGCCTGGCGACCCGATCTTCGCCGTCGACACACTGATCTCGAAGCAGTGGTGGGCAAAGCCATTCCTCGTGTTCGTCAACGCGCTGCCTGTCGATCCGACGAACCCGCTCTCCATCCGCTCGATGATCCGAGCGGTGGAAGCCGGTTCGGCCTGTGTCATTTTTCCAGAAGGCCGCATCACGACGACCGGATCCTTGATGAAAGTGTACGAAGGGCCGGCCGTCATTGCCGAGCGTACCAAGGCCGCGCTTCTGCCCGTGCGCATCGAGGGTGCGGAGTTCACGCCATTCTCTCGGCTGGCGGGCAAGGTCCGTCGACGCTGGTTTCCACGGATTCACCTCCGCATCCTGCCGCCGCGCCTGCTGACCGCGCCCGAGGGTGTGACCGGCCGCGCACGCCGCGTCGCGTTGCGCCGCGCGCTCGGCGACGAGATGGTGCAATCGATGTTCGCGGCCGCTCGCATCGATACGACGCTCTTTGACGCGCTGGTCGACGCGAGTCACCAGCACGGCGGCAGCCACCTCGTGGCCGACGATCTCGAGATGCGTCCGCTGAGCTACCGAGGCCTCATCACGGCCAGTTATGCGCTTGGCAGTGTCCTGGCGCGGCGGACGCGTGCGGGCGAACGCGTCGGCGTGCTGCTGCCCACGTCGCGCGCATCGCTCGTCACTTTCTTCGCGCTGCAGGCCGAGCAGCGCGTGCCGGCGATGCTCAACTTCTCGACGGGTGCGG
Source organism: uncultured Acidobacteriota bacterium (assembly GCA_963839705.1). Lineage (GTDB taxonomy): Bacteria > Acidobacteriota > Vicinamibacteria > Vicinamibacterales > 2-12-FULL-66-21 > DATBJJ01. Next base: position 366,717 of record CAWIWL010000010.1, on the reverse strand, counting down.
CGTCGGCGATCGCCGCATGCCGCGGCGCCGAGATCGCGCTCATCGTCACGGCGCGCACGTTCATCGAGAAGGCGAAGCTCCAGCCGCTCGTGGCGGCGCTCGAGCCGCACGCCACCATTCTTTACCTCGAAGACGTCAAGAAAGAGATAGGTGTCCTGGCGCGGCTCGTCGCGCTGACGCGGTCGATGCGCGCCAAGCCGAATCACCGCGCGGCCCGCGCCAACGATCCTGCGGTTGTGCTGTTCACGTCGGGCTCAGAGGGCACGCCGAAGGGCGTCGTCCTGAGTCATCGCAACCTCCTCGCGAACCGGTATCAGCTCTCATCGGTCGTCGACATCAGCCCGAAGGACATCGTCTTCAATGCGCTGCCGGTGTTTCACAGCTTCGGGCTCACGGGCGGCCTGCTGATGCCGCTGCTCGCCGGCGCCCGCACCTTCCTCTACCCTTCGCCGCTTCATTACCGGACGGTTCCCGAGTTCGTCTACGGGGTGAACGCCACGATCCTCTTCGGCACCGACACGTTTCTCTCGGGCTACGCCCGTGTGGCCGACAACTACGACTTCTACTCTGTGCGGTACATCTTCGCCGGCGCCGAGCGTGTGAAGGCAGAGACGCGGCGCGTGTGGTTTGAGAAATTCGGCATCCGGATCCTCGAAGGCTACGGCGCGACCGAGACATCGCCGGCGCTGGCGGTGAACACTCCGATGCACTTCAAGGCGGGCACGGTGGGCCGACTGCTGCCGGGCATTCAACACCGGCTCGAGCGCGTCCAGGGCATCGACGTGGGCGGCCGGCTCTTCGTCCACGGCCCGAACGTGATGCTCGGATACCTGCGCGCCGAAAAACCAGGCGTGCTCGAGCCTCCGGCTGACGGCTGGTACGACACTGGCGACATTGTCGACTTCGATGCCGAGGGCTTTGTGACGATCAAGGGGCGGGCGAAACGCTTCGCCAAGGTTGCGGGTGAGATGGTGCCGCTTGGCGCGGTCGAAGATTTCGTCGCCAAGCTCTGGCCAGAGGAGCAGCATGCGGTGGTGACGTTGCCCGACCCCAAGCGCGGCGAGCAGCTGGTGCTCGTCACCGAACGCGCCGATGCCAATCGCGCAGGCCTTGCCGCTGCGGCGCGCGAGGCCGGACTTCCTGAGATCTTCGTGCCGCGCACGATCGTGCCCGTGCCAAAGGTGCCAATTCTCGGCACCGGCAAGATCGACTACGTCACTGCAGGTCAGATGGCGAACGAACTCGTGCGCGCCTCGTAAGCGTCGCGGGCGTCTCGCCCGAAACGACAATCATCGCCCGAGCTGCGTGATCACGTAAATCCGCTCGGCGACGAGCAGTGTCGTCGAACGCGGCTGGCCAGTCGTATTCGGCCCGACGACGATGTGCAGGTTGCCGTCGCCGCGGTTGATGCGATCCGCCTGAGGGAACACAGATGTCAGCCAGTTTGCGCCCCCCTCCACCCGCCACGGACAGTTGAAGGGCGACTCCACGAGCACGTTCTGGTCGATCCGTCCGCCGTCGGCAGGTACGGTGTAGTTCTGGACGCTACCGGCACCGCCGCAGTCGCCGAACTGCGACACCCAGACGTTCTGCCCGGCTGTTGGCGTCGGCCAACGGACCTCAATCGCCACCTTGCGAAAATCGACCACATACACGACAGGGTTCGAGTCGACTTGGTACTCGATCACACCGGGGCCGCTGCCGCTCGCGCCGCGACGGATGCGGGCGTGAGGCAGCGCGCTCGTAGCCGTCCATGTGCACTCAGGCGGCGCCGAGACTGTAACCGTGCCGGTCCCGCCACGTGACGGCACGTAGGCTTCGACTGGCGTGACGCTGTACGAGCAGACTGCTCCGCGCGGCGGTTGCGGCGGTGTCGGCGGTTCCTCACCCCCGGCTTGACGCAGGGTCAGCGATTGGCCGCCGAGGCGAAGCTCGGCTGTCCGCGGCGCGGTGGACTGATTGCGGTTCGCGCGGACACGCGTAACGGCGGCGCCGGTACCCGACGCGGGCTCGAGAGAAGACCAGGACAGATCGCCTTCGACCGCCCAGCGGCAGCCTGCATCGGTTTCGACGCGCACGTCGCGTGCGTCTGCCTCGCCGGTAAACGAGAGCTCCGACTCACTCAAGCGGATGAGGCAACCGTTCTGCGTCAGCCTGAACGACTGCTGGGCGATGATGAGCGTCGCTGCGCGGTCGCTCGAGCCGTCAAACACCTTGATGGTCACGGGAAGGGTGCCCTCGCCAGTCCGATTCGACGCGCCCTCGATAGTGACCCAGTCCGCCTCGACAGCCGCGGACCAGGCGCACCCTGCCGACGTCCCGACGGTGGCCGTAGCGGTGCCGCCTCCCGGCCCGAACGATGTCGCGTCGATCGAGATCGAGAAGGTGCACGTCGGCGTTGGCGATGTTGGAGGCTTGGGAGCGTCTTCGCTGCATGCCGCCGCCAGTGTGACGAGCGCCAAGAGGAACGAAGAGATTGCGGCAGATCGCACGGGTCCTCCAAACGAACGCGAACAGGGGCCTGCGCATGTGGAACAACGTGCACGTTTCGATCGGAACGACACGGTCCACTTCTAACCGGGCAACAGCTCAGTAGTATACAAAGGATCTTGGCGGGGAGTCCCGACGTCAATCGCGGCTGCCGGGCGGCAACCGTCAGCGCGCGGCCGCGCGCTCGAACACGACCCGACCGCCGATGACGGTCATGACCGGCTGGAGAGCCCGCAATCGTTCGGCGGACACCGTCATCAGGTGATCGTCGAGGATCACGAAGTCGCCGAGCTTGCCGGTTTCGATCGAACCTCTGTCCTTCTCATCGAAGCTGAACCGCGCTGCAGCGCTGGTCATCATCCGGAGGGCCTCTTCCCGCGACACAGCCTCGTCGCCGCTGACCACCTGGCCGGACGCCGTTTTGCGGGTGGTGGCCACATACATCGTCAGAAACGGATTGAACGGGTTCAACGACTGGTTTCGATCGAGGCCGAGCATGTGGTCAGTGTTTATCGCGACACCGACTCCCGCCTTGCGCCACGTCTGCAGTCCGATGAAATGGGCGAGGCGGTCGCGGCCGAGCCCAATTGCGAGCGCGTCGGCATCCTTGTAATACCAGGCAGGCTGAGTATCGACGAGCACGCCGAGCCGGGCCGCGCGTGCCGCCGTCTCGGGGTGGACGAAGTAGGCGTGAATGAGCGTATGCCGCCGATCGGACGCCGGGGACTCTTTCTCTGCGGCTTCGATCGCATCGAGCACGGCATCCACTCCCGCGTCACCGGTGACGTGGGCCACCATCTGCCAGCCACGGCGATGAATGATGCGCACCGCATTCCTGATCTGGTCTGGACTGAGCGTCAGGAACCCTCTGTCCTCAGGGTCGTCCACCGCATAGAGCTCCCGCGCGCCACGACCGTACGGCGCCCGCATGAACGACGTGCCGATCAGGATCCCGCCGTCGGCAACGAGTTTGAGCGGCCCTGCCTTGAGCCACTCGTCGCCTTCGCCGAATGCGACCGGCAGCTCATCCAGCTGATCAATGAAGCGCTCGACGGCGGCGGACTCGCCCGCGCCGGGAACACGCATGGTGACGGTCGACCTCACGAGCAGACGGCGGGCGGCCTGGAGAGCCTTGTATGTCTGATAGCCCTCGAGCGTAGCGCCCCGCTCGATGACGCTCGTGATCCCAGCCGCAAGGTACTGTCGATGAACCTGCTCGAGCGCGTCCAGGGGAGGAGCCTCAGTCTTGTAACCGAACCGGGCGAGCAGGCTGCCAGCATTTCTCAGCACGCCGGTTGGCTCGCCCGACGCGTCTTTGACAATCGAGCCGCCAGGCGGCTGGGGCGTGTCGCGCGTGATGCCAGCTGCCGCGAGCGCCGCGGAATTCAGCGAGAACGCATACGCGCAGTCCACTACGACGGGATGAGTGGTGGCAGCCGCATCCAGTTCGCTGCGCGTCGGGAAGCGATGCTCGCGCAGGCGCGTCGGATACGTACGGGGCGTCCAGATCCACGTGTCCCGCGGCCGGCGAGCCGCCTCTTCGCGAATCCAGTCCTGCAGTTCCGCAATCGATGAAAGGTTCCGGAACGGCTGCACGGCCTCGCCCGCGGCGACATCGAGGGCGTGGACGTGAGTGTCGATGATGCCCGGCAGGACCGTGCGGCCGCGACCCTGAATCACGCGCGTCCCTGAGCCGATGTAGCCGCGAATCCCATCGTCCGAGCCGACGGCGACGAATCGTCCGTTGCGGACGGCCAGCGCCGACGCGGTGCTGAATCGCTCGTCGACGGTGAAGATTCTGCCGTCGAGGAGCACCAGATCCGCCGGCGACACACCAGCCTGTGTGGAGCGGGCGGCGTCAAGCTCAGACCTGCTCCGCGCAAAGCCGACCGGCAGCGCCCACACCAGGAGCATCGCGACGGTGACGCGCTTCAGGATAGCCATCGATCCAGATGCTCCTTCACGAACTCATCGTCGGACAGATGCGGGTAGCAGGTCAGCACGCGATCGATCTCGTCCATCTGCCCCGGGCTCAACTCTTCCTGCGGATTCAGGCACCATCGTCCAGCGAAGAGGCCTTGGCGGCGGAGAACCTCGTGGATGCCTGGAATGCACCCGGCGAACTGATGTCGCGGGTCGAACAGCGCGGCGTTGACGTCGGTCAGTTGCGCGCCGAGCGCGAGCAGTTGCAGTGGGTCTCGGCCCCTCTCCCCTGCCTCAGACAGTCTGGTGGCCGCATGACACTGTCGCAGAAGATCGACGGCGCTTTTCGTCCACACGGCCCATTGCCCGAGCAACCCGCCCGAGAAGTGCACCGGCCCATCGTCAGTTCCGGGAAATGGCGTCAGCAGATCGGCCACGATCGCATCGTCGTTTCCGGTATAGAGCGCCACATCTCGCCGTCCGCTCCGCGCGAGCGCCGTGACGACGTCGAGCGTCCGGTATCGATCGAATGGAGCGACCTTGATGGCTACGACGCGCTCGATGTCGAGCAGGCCGCGCCAGAACTCTTGATCGAGGTTGCGCCCGCCCACGGCCGGCTGGAGATAGAAGCCGACGAGCGGTATCACGGCGGCAACGCGGCGGCAGTGCTCGAGCACGACGTCATTGTCGACGTCGCGGAACGCGGCCAGGCTGACAAGCGCGGCGTCGTAGCCGAGCGAGAGCGCGAGCTCCGCCTCATCGAGTGCTTGAGGTGTTGGCCCGCAGACGCCGGCAATCATGATCGGCCGCTCGTCGTGGCCGCACCACTCCGCCACCGCCCGCGCGGCCAGGCTGAGGACCGGCTTCAGCAACTGGATTGACGGGGCCCGAATCTCGAATTGCGTGGTGTGCACGCCGACAGCGAGCCCGCCGGCGCCCGCGTCGCAGTAATAGCGCGTCAGCGCGACCTGACGCCGCTCATCGAGCTGACGCGACTCGGTGAGGGCGAGCGGATGTGCCGGAATCACGACGCCACCGAGAAGGGTACGCCGCACCTCGGAGAGGCGGCCGCTCTCAGAACCTGCCATCGGCGACCTCGAAATGCGTGGGCTTGTTGAGGGATGCCCCACCGGACTGAACCCAGTGCGCTACCCAGTGCCGCAAAACGGTCAGCGGGACCTCTGGCTCCCCAAGCAGTTCGCGGCAGCGACTCGAGTCGCTGAGGAGCGCAACCGGCCCCTCGCTGTTGACGAATCGAGCCGCCCGGCCGAACACCGAACCGAACCATTCCGCCGTCTCACGAACACCGATGCGTTCGGGACCCGTCACGTTCAGGACCGCGGGCGGCGACGAGCACAGCTCCAGGCTGCGCAGCGCATAGCTGTTCGCATCGCCCTGCCAGATCGCGTTGAAGAACCCCATGGAGAGATCGACCGGCTCGCCATCGAAAACACGCCGCGCGATATCGACCAGCGTGCCGTAGCGGAGATCGACAGCGTAGTTGAGGCGGTAGATCAGGGCACGCATGCCCTTCTCGCGCGACACGAATTCCATCACGCGCTCCCGACCGAGACACGACTGCGCGTACTCGCCTAACGGCGCCGGTGGGTCGTCTTCCGTCGGCGCGGGTCCGTTCACCGCAACGAGCGGATACACGTTGCCAGTAGAAAACACAATCATGCGTGACTGGCTGAACCGCTCCGCAACGCGTGCCGGCATGATGGTATTGGTCGTCCAGGTGATGTCGGTGCGATCGAGCGTGCCGAATTTTCTGCCGGCGAGAAACAGCACGTTTAATGAGTCGGGCAGCGCATGTATCGACGCCGAATCGAGCAGGTCGCAGGCAACGGTCCGAATGCCTTCGGCTTCGAGCCAGGTCCGTACGGAAGCAGACGAGAAGCGCGACGCGGCGATCACCCGTATGCGACCGCCAGCGCGCTCGATTGCCCGGTGCACGCGGCGCGCGAGCGACGGTCCCATCTTGCCGCCGGCGCCCAGGATGAGCACGTCTCCATCCAGACGGGAGGCGCACGCGATATCAGCCTCCGACGGCTCGGCCAGGAGGTCTTCGAGCGCTGACTCGGAACGGACGCGATCGGGAACCACGGATTAGAGGGATGACACGGATAGCATTTGTGATCTGGCTTCTTAGAAGCGGAGCCTCAGCCCCAGTCGGATGACCCGCCCCACCGAGAACCCTTCCGTGCTGCCGACGGTGTCGGCGTCGAGCACGGCTGTCGTGCCGTTGTCGATTTCCCCGCCGAGCAGGTAGTCCGTCAGGTCCATGAACCCACCGGTGCCCAGCCCGACGCTGAACTGCGGGTGGTTGAACGCGTTGTCGATGGTCGCCATCAGCTGCGCGGTAAGGCCCCCTGTGCGAACGACGTCCTTGTAGAGGGCGAAGTTGACGATCCACGTGCCCGGTCCTTTGACGCTCCCCTTCTTCGCGTTGCCCAGCGTCCCTGGCGCCGGAATCGTGAACTTCGTGACGTCGAAGAAACGATCACGCGTACCGCCGATATTCGGATCGCCGCTGACGTCGGGGCGCCACGCTTCGCCGAACTGCCCTACGCCATCCAGGCTGCGTCCCGTATTGGCCGGGTAGATCGGATCCGTACCATAGACGAAATACGGCGTCAGGTTCGGCCCGGAACGCGCCTGAAAGATCGTCGACACCGTCCAGCCGCCGACGATCGCGTCCAGCCACAACGGAACGTCTTTGCCGAACTTGCGTTGCCGACCGACGGGGATGTCCCATGTGCCATTCATCACAACGCGGTTCTGCACCACGTTGGGATCGGGCCCCCGGTCCTTCTCGATGTCATACGGGTCGTATTGGACGACGCCAATCGTGCTGTTGCCGCTGTCGGGCGCATTGCTGTCTGACCCCGCCAGAGTATAGGCGGCGTTCACCCCAAACCCGTTCCTGAATCGTCGCTGGATCTCGACCTGCAGTGCGTTGAACTGACCTTCTCCCGAGTTCTGGGTAATGTCCATGAACGTGCCGTAGAGCGGGAACGGCAGTCGTGCTCTCGACGCGGGATCTTCATCGACGTTGTTCAAGGGCACAGCGCTCGCCTGGACCGTGTTGTAGTCCCGATGGACGAGCAGCTTCCTCATCGTCGAACCGATGTAGCTGACGCGCGCGCCGAGATTCCAGGGCAGCTCGCGCTCGAGGGTCAGATTGTACTGGTAGATGTCCGGCAGTTGGAGATCCGGCTGGATGCCCTGATTCCCGAAGCCGAGGGACTCGCTCACTGTTCCCGTCGAGAATCCGTGCTGAAGCGTCGGCCGCCGATTCGTGATGGTGTAGCGGAACGGATTGCGGGACATGATGTCCCGCGCGCCTTGCGCCGCACCGGTCGGATGGAAAATCCCGAAGCCACCGCGCAGTACCGTCTTGCTGCTCTCGTCGAGGCGCTGCGCGAAGCCGACGCGCGGGCTCAGGTTGTTGCGGTCGGTGTCAATCAGGCCTCGCCCCACCGCGAATTCATCCGCCAACAGCGTGCGTCCGAGCTGCCGCGCACCCGGCGGCAGGAGCTCGGCGATTTGCCCGTTTGGCACGACATGATGACCGCCGTCGATCGGAACGAAATTCGCGTAGATGTCGTTCTTGTCGACGAAGACACCGACCACCTCGTAGCGAAGACCGACAAAGAGAGTCAGCCTCGAATTCAGCCTCCAATCGTCCTGGACGAAGAGCGCCCAGTCGTTCGAGAACGTGTCCATCGGAACGTTGCCGCGTGTGTTCCTCTGCTCGCGAACCTGGTTCGGAAGCCCAAGGAGGAAGTCGGCGAAGGAGTTGCCGGTCGCCCAGCCGGTGAAGGCGTAAGCGCCCTTCGACTCGTTTGCGCCGGTCGAATAGCCGTCCTTGGCGAAGTTGCGTGTATAGATGCCGCCGAACTTGATCGAGTGCGGCCCCTTGAGCCACGTGGTGCTGCTGCTCAGCGAAAAGGATGACTGGTCCAGATCGCGGAACGTGTTCTGCCGCTGATCGCGGACGTCCGAGGGGCGGTTCGGTGCGGAGAACAGGAACGTCGGGAACCCCGGCGACTGGGCGGCCAGCGCGGGCACCTCGATACCGACGGCGGATCCGACGTCACCGGCAACGAACGTGCTGCGCCGATCCCGCACGTCCGAACTGAATCCGCCGCGGAATTCGTTGACGATGTGATCCGACCAGATGCGGGTCCAGCCGACGGCGAAGGTCATCGCTTTCGACGCGCGATCCAGAAGCCCGAGGTTGGTGAGCCCGCCGCCGCCATTCCCTCCAGTACTTTCGAACGTGAACGCGTCAGGGTCGCGGTTCTGCCAGCTGAATCTGGCAAACAGCGAGTTACTCTTGCTCAGCTCGTGATCGACGCGCGCGTCGGCGCGGTCTCGTGTTCTCGAGAGCGCAAGGATCTGCCGATACGTGCCGAACCCGCCGTTCGACGTCTGCGACTGGTTCGGCAGAGGAAAAAACACGTCCATGATGCGGCGCGCGGCAGGATCGATGCGCTCGGCGGGAATGCGGTTCCCGGAGAACTGCGCGCCGGTCACGGGATCACGGACGAGGATGCTCGTGCCTGAAAAATCGCCGCTCCGCATGGCCGCGGTCGGCACGACGCCCTGCGCGCCGCCACCGAGCGCTTTCAGCCTGCTGCCTTCGTAGTTGCCGAAGAAGAACGTCCGGTTCGTCACGATCGGTCCGCCGAGGCTGGCGCCGTAGCGATAATCGTGGGTATCGGCGTTCGGGTCGCCCCTCGACACACCGGTGAGCGTTTGCGCGTACGTCAAAGCGTTCAGCTCGTCCGAGTTGTAGTCATAGAACGACGCGCCATGAAATTTATTGGCGCCGCGCTTGGTCGACACGATGACGCCGGCAAGCCCTCCGTACTCCGCGTTGTACGAATTCGACAGCACCTGCACCTCGGCGATCGCATCGAGCCCGGGCGCCGCATTCGACAACTCGCCGAAGATCCCCGCGCTCGACGGCTGGCCGTCCTGGATGTACGAGGCGCCATAGGTACGGCCGCCCAAAAACTGGATGCCGTCGAAGCCTCCGACGATGTTCGGGTTGAGCGTGAGGAAGTCCTGGACATCGCGGCTGTTGCGCGGCAAATCGCGGAGCTGCTGCTCGTCGAGCCCGCGAGTGATCGCCTGGCTCTCGATCGTGATGTTGTTCTGGCCTTCCGCCGTGACCGTCACCAGATCCTCGAGTCCGCCGACTTCGAGGTTCAGGTCCGTGCGAACGACCGACGCGGCCCGCAAAACCACTCCCGTCCGCTGTACTTCTTGAACCCGCTCAGCGCTGCCGACACCGTATACGTCCCCGGCCGGAGGTTGGTGATTTCGAAGAACCCCTGAAGGTCGGTGGGCGCCTCGCGCGTGATGTTGGTCTCCTCGTCGGTCACCACCACGGTGGCGCCGGGCACGATTTTCTGTTGAGGGTCGTACACCGTCCCACGAATCGTTCCGGAAGTCGTCTGGGCGGCGCTGCGGTCGGCGGCGAGCATCGTCAGCAGGAGAACCGCGATGACGCTGAATAACACGCGCCAGTGCGCGTGCCGACTTCGCAGCGGGTAGGCATTGAGGATCGATGGCATTCGTTCCTCCCCGAGATAAAGTGCAGCCGTACGTGTTCGTCGGTGGTCTTTGTAGTAGTTGTCAAAGCAGGATGTCAAACGATATGTGGAACCCAGGGCCGTTTTCCTGGATGAGCTGAATGCTCATCAGGTACTGACGATATCGGACGAGGTCGACCCAGCGTCCGTCGACCATGACGCGGTCGACCGACCGCACAGCCGCAATGTCGCGTAATGGATCCCCTCGGAGGACGACGATATCGGCCTTGAGCCCGGGACGCAGCCTGCCAAAGTCGTCGCCGCGGTAGAGAAAGTCTGCTGCCGTGCCCGTACCGGCTACGATGGCCTCGTGAGGGGTGAGGCCGCTTTCGACGAGTAGCTCCAGCTCGCGCCAGGGCGCCTCGCCGCGACTCGCAAATGGCACGCTGGTATGTCCTCCGACGACGATGCGGGCTCCTTCCTGTGCGACGCGTCTCGTCAGCTGCTTCATTTTCAGGAAGCCCGAGACCATCACCGGAAGGACATCCGCGCTGACGCCTGCGGGACGGCGATCGGCTCGACGCTCGAAGACTGCGAGCGTGGGATCGACCCAGGGTTTCCGCTCGCGCAGAACGGCGTAGAGCGCGCGTGCCTCCGGGCCATCGAGATTCGCCGCGGCAAAGATCCGGTAGCGCCCCTCGCGCCTCGCGTCGTTGTCGCTCAGCACGGCCTGGCGATAGGCTTCGCCCTCACGCCGGGGCAGCACGCTGACACCGAACGACGTGATGTGCTCGATGCCGTGCAGGCCGGCCGCTATCAACTCGCCAGCATCCAGAAGCTCGAGATGCGCCGTGCAGGGGATCTTCCGTGACTGACACACGTCGATAACCGCCTTCGCGCTCCCGAAGGGAAGGCGGAAGTAGATCTTGAGCGCCGACGCGCCCTGCGCCAGCGAGATCTCGGCCTGCCGGCGCGCTTCCGCAGGGTCCCGGGCGACGACGGAGTCGGCGGGATAGGCGGGGCGCTCTCCGTCGATGTGTGGCCCGGTCGTGAAAATGCGAGGCCCTGGCAAACCGTCGGTCGCGATTATCCGTCGCAGTTCGTCGAACTTGTCGTTCCACTGCCCCGGATCGCGGAACGCAGTAACGCCGTGGCTCAATTGGCGCAGCGCCAGCCTGGGATCGTTCTCGATGTGGAAGTGCAGATCGATCAGTCCGGGGATCGCAGTACGACCGGCAAGATCGATGCGTTCCGCGCCCGGCGGCGCCGGCACCGCTGCCGCGGGCCCGACCCGGGTGATGCGATCGCCGTCGATGACGACGCGGCCGTTCTCGATCGGTGCAGCGCCGGTGCCGTCGACGATCCGCACGTTCTCGAGCACGACCGACCGTGCCTGCGTCTGCGGCACGGGCGGCGCCGAGGCCGTCATCACCAAGGTGATCGCGACAGCAGATAGGCCGAGGATGCCGGACCCAGTCATCTAGTCTCATCCGGGGGACTTTTGTCCCCCGGACCCCCTTACACGCTCGCTCGCGGGGACCCCGACGCCCCGCTCCGCTCGCGTGGCTCACTCACTTCCGCTCGTTCGCGCTGTTTATGAGACAGCTTGTAGACCTCACTTCGTTGAGAGCGGCGGCTCGCCCTGCCCCTGCTCCGCTATCCTTCCGCTTCAGGCGCATCAAAACGCCTACGCGAATTCCGGCCCCAATATCGCGAACTCGATCAGGTCACTGCCGGCGTACCCCTCCTCCCTGACTGGGGCGCCCATCGGACGGCACATCCGATAGAGCGGACGCTGGGCCCGAAAACCGGCACTGCGAAGCCACGCGGTAAACGTCTCGCGTACATCAAACGCGTCGACCACGACGGGCCTTGCCGCGTGCCGAAGAGCGGCTCCAACCAGCGCCTGCGCGACGGATGGATCCTGGGCCACGACCGGGCCGATCTGATCGAATTCGAGGCCGGCTCGGCCGAGGCAGGACCGTGGCCGCCCCAGGCTGTCGTGTGCAACCCATGCATAGTGCGGGGAGCCATCCATCATCCACTCGATGACTCTGCGCCGGTCGCCGCCGAAGACGTGCGTGTCCAATTCGGTCACCGACGGAAGCTCCGCGGCGGTCAGGGGACAGATGGGCGCCCCCGTCGCCAGCGGCTCGGCGAGGTACCCACCGGCTGGCGCATCGGCGACGTGGCGGCTCAACACCACATCGTCCTCGAAGCCAAACCGCCGATAGAGGGGACGACCGAGCGGAGTCGCATCAAGCCGGATTGGAAGCGTGGGTGGAAGCGCGGTCATCGCTCGTTCCAGCAGACGCGCACCGAGCCCTCGACCTCGATACGCCGGATCGACGAGCATCATCGCGATCCAGCCGAACCGCCCATAGTCGATGCCGATCGCGGTGCCAACCACACGGCCGTTAGCCACCGCGGCGAAGCTTCCCGAGGGCGCGATGCGCAGCAGCATGCGCCAGTCCTCCGCGCGCTGATTCCAGCCGATCGCCGTGCTCAGCGCGAGTGCGCCGTCGTGATCGCTCAGCGTCAGGGGTTCAATCTGGGCGTCGCTGATCGGCATACCCTTGTCACGTCGCCTGGCGTTAGTCTCCTTTGCTGGACATGTTATCCGCCGGACGCGTCGCCTCACAACCGATCAATCGGTGCTGACGCGCCGGCACGGCGTGCACGACCACGCTCTAGGTCTGTTCGTCGAGTTGACGGAGGCACTCCGACAGGTCTACCCGATAGCGTCGAAACATCCGCTCGACGTATCCGCGTCCGCTGTGGTACGACCACACTACGGCCAGGGCAGCGATGATCAGGGATCCCACGAACAGCGATCCGGCGCCGTTTTGCCACCAGATCAACCCAAGGAGGATGAGCGACGACACAACGAAGAAGACTACGTACGCCGCGATGTACGCGCGGCACGCCGCGTCCACCTTTGACCCGATATCGGTCAGCGCGTCGCGCAGGCTCCGATCGAGCGGCGTATCCTCGAGGCGGCGCTCGGCCCACCTGAGCGTCACCATGATTCCGCCGATCATGATCACGACCGCGCAGACCGCCAGCACTCGGTTGAGCGTGAATCCTCCCGCGAGGCTCGTCGCCATCACCGCCATGAGTGGCAGGTAGTACCCGGCTTCGCGCCGCAAGCGGCGCCTCACCTGCCGTCGAAGGTCAGTCGTTCTGTCCGCGAGCATTCGCATCACGGTTTCCTCCTCGAGCACGGGCGGTAGGGACTGGGCATCCTGGCGCCAGCACTGCTTGATCGAGTCGAGGTCCATCGCACTACTCCAGGGTCCTGACGAGGTGTTGCAGCTTGGCTTTCGTCCGGCTCAGCCTCGCGCCGACGTTGGTCTCCGAGAGGCCGAACACGTCACCGATCTCCCTGTAGCTCAGGTCGTCGAGGTAGCACATGATCAAGGCGCGATCGATGGCCTCGAGCCGCCGGATCGCGCGATAGAGCTGCTCCGTCCGCGGATCGCTATCCGACGGCGCCGGCGATGACGCGATGCCGGCCGCTGCGTCGAGTGGCACGTGGACCGGCTGCCGCGTCCGCCACCGGAGCCTCGTGATCGCTGTGTTGATGGCGATTCTGTAGACCCACGTGACCACGGCCGACTCCCTCCGGTACGACGGAAGGGCCCGCCACAACTGATAGACGATTTCCTGGACGAGGTCCTCGCGCTCGGCGGCGGTTGACGTGTAGGTCCGGGAGACGCGTTCGATGGCTCCGCGGTGCGTGTTCAGCAGCGCCAGGAAGTCGCCGTCCAGACGGGTCTTGTCCATCCAGCCTCTGCTCGCTCAGGCGACCAGCTACACATCATTAGTCGCCCGCGCTGGCAAAACCTTACGACAATCTGGATGGCTTCCGCTGGCTGGAGGCTGAGCGCTGCCCGGACCTCGGGGGGATGTTGATCATGAGGCTTATCGTCTTACGTAGGTCAGCGTAGCCGGCCCGTCACCAACGCTGGTGGCCGTCAAGCGACGTTCTTGGGGGCGTGCCCTCGGGTCGGCACGCCCCGCCGCAGACGTCGGGATCGTCCCTCCGGTCAGTCCTTCAACGAGCGTCGAACACCCAACGCATGATTCACAACGAACCGCGCAACCTTGCGACCCACCGCAGCCCCGTCCTCATCGGACGTCCGATAGTGAATGCCCGCATAGATACGCGCTTCGATCACCTCTTCCACCCCCTCGCTCAGCCTCTCCCAGTGACGCTCGAAGCCGGGATTCGTCGAACTGACGGCGACGATCGGCGCGCCTGGCTCGTCGCCAAAGAGCAGCTTCAGGACTGTCGCCATCGCGCTGCTGTTGGTCGAGTGCCCGGACAGGTACTCCGGATGCTGCGGCGTGGGAAAGAGAGGCGCCCATACGGGATCGGCCTCAGTGCGGACGTTGTCGTCCGCGTCGCCGTTCTGGATTGCCGTGATGGGTCGCCAGAAATTGAATGTGTACTTCGCGTCCCAGCAGGCGATGCTCGCATCGGCGGACGCGAGGTACATGAGAGCCAGCACGCGCGCCGCCGCCGACAAGTCGAGCCCGTGCGCCTGTATCATCTGGCGAGCGACGCCGTTCCAGATGGGGGCCGGTGGTGCCAGCCAGAAGCGTGCGATCTCGGTCTGCTCGCCCGTCCGCGTCACGCTGGTCAGTGACCCAAGCTCCTTGACCTCGTTGTAGTCGCGCGCATAGCGCCGGCTGTGAAGCGGCGGCGGACCATCCGGTTGGAATTGCGAGAGGTTCTGCAGAACCCACGGAGTGACGTTCATCCAGCCGGGCAGCACCGGAGGAGAGGGTCCCACCGACACCCACACGCCGGGATTGCCTGCCCCGGGAGCGGTATACGGAAACTGCGCCTGCGCAGAACCGTCGGCCGAACGCACTGCGAGGATCACTTCTGCGACGGCATCGCCGAATGCGACTCCCGGATCGCTTTCCGTCAATCCGTGTGCGGCGAGCGAGACGGCGCGCGCCGCGCTCAACGCCGCCGCCTGTGCGGGCAAGAGGCCGACGAGGGCGCGCTGGGCCGCCGCGATCGCCGCCGCTTCCGGCGAGCCCCACGGCCCGCAGCGAATTGAGAGGTAGGTCCGGGACTCGCAGGTGATCGCGTTCACTGCGTCGTGCACCGAGACATGGACGATGGCCATGGTCCGAATCTGGGGAACGGGCCCCTGCCCCGCGGTCGCCGTTGCGGCGAGCGCGATCTGGTTCCACTCCATCACGGCGTCGTCCGCGCGTGCCTGGATTGGTGTGAGCAGCAGCCCCATGAGCAGCGCGGCTGTGCCAATGCGCCATCCGCGGTTGCCGATCGCGTCGCCCTCTGTCGCCGAACGGATGTCTCTCGAGAAAGGTAGCTCACTGTGTCCGCCAACCGGGCAACCCGCCGACATCGCGGCGTGCTCGAGTCGCTGATAGCTCTTCATTAGAGACTCCCTTCCATAGACCGTGTTTGCTATTCGCCAACTCAAACTACCGGCGGGAGAACTCTGACGGAAGTGCAACGATCGGACTCATTCGGTTCATTTTTTGGACTGGCACACACCGTGTCTGCGTGCCACCATGCCGCATGCAGAAATACCGGCAGTACTGTCCCGTCGCCCGGGCGTCGGAGATCCTTGCCGATCGATGGACTCCGCTCATCGTGAGGGAGCTCATCCTTGGCAGCCATCGCTTCAACGAGATCGAGCGCGGGCTGCCCGGAATCTCCCGCTCGCTACTCGCGTCGCGCCTGCGGGATCTCGAAGACGCGGGCGTCGTCGAGCGGCTGCCCGGTGCGCAACCGAAGGCGACGGCGTATCACCTGTCAGACGCTGGACGAGATCTCAAGACGGTCATCGAGACGCTTGGCGCGTGGGGCGTCCGGTGGGCCTTCGGTGAGCCGAAGCCCGAGGAATTGGACGCGGGGCTTATTGATCTGGAGAATCCACCAGCGTATCAATCGCGAGCTCTTGCCGGAAAGGCGCACGGTCGTTGAGTTCGACTTCACCGGTCCTCGCGGGCGGCGCGTGTGGCTGTTGCTCGAGCGTCGGGAAGTTTCGGTCTGCGTCACGCCCCCGGGTTTTGATTCCGACCTTATCGTCCGTGCGGATCTCGCGTTCTTCTACCGTCTCTGGTTGGGACACATCGAATACGACGCCGCGATTCGGTGCGGCGGTGTGGTTGTGGAAGGAAGTCCCGTGTTGGCGAAGCTGCTTCCGCGGTGGTTCATGTGGAGTCCGATGGCGCGCTTCGTACGGGAACGCGAGCATATGCTGGCGCCGACGTCGGGAGCCTCAGGTTCTGGCCAGCGGCACGCAGTCTGATCGGAGCCTCAACCGGCGCTGGGCCGGCGCCACTCGTCCATCGCGGCCTCGATCGAATGCAGCAGCGATGGCGACGTCTCATCTCTCACAATCTCCGGACCGGCCAATACTCCGTTGCCTACGCGACGCGCCGGACGCCAATCGGCATCACGCGATGCCGCATGTATGCGACCCACGTCGCCATGGCGAGCAGCAGCAGCGTGATCGCCGCCGAGCTGAACTCGCTGCGCACCAGATGGAAGACCGTTGCCGACACCATCACGAACACGACCCCGCCTGCCGCCCAGGTGACCAACCACGGCAGGATCCGCGTCAGTCCCGGAAGGGTCAGTCCCACCGCAGCCGCCACTTCCGCAACGCCGAGGAAGAGCTGGAACCACCGTGGCAGCGACTCGTTTATCTGCACGGCGATCTCTGGCGGGGGCGTTAGAAAGAGCAAGCCGTGGGCGAAGAACGCGACCGCGAGCAGCACCTGCACGACCCATAGCATGATGTTCATGATTCCCCTTCCCTCCTCTACAGACACGACGAACGGGACACTCCCCGATCGACATCCCACCACAGAATGAGGGGACTCTACAAACACCTGATCACTTGCTGGCGATACACTCGCCCGACGTGCGCATGCTAGGGCGGACAGCCTGGGCGCGTCGCCATCACAATGGGAGTAGACGTGCGTGTGACTGTTACCCCGGCGCTGCCACGGCTGCCGCGGCGCCGTAATGTCGGTGTCGTGGTGACACCTGTTCGGTGGGTGTTGATTTCTCAGCTCGGGCCTGCGTCTCGCTGCCGGGCAGGAGCCCGCGCCTCTGTCCGTCACGGTCAGATGCGTCTCAGTGCGTCAATCGGGCGCACGTCCAGCGCGCGCCGGGCCGGCAGGTATGCGGCCAGGCCCGTGGCGGTGGCGAGAAAGATAGCGGCCCCCAGTAGCGCGAGTGGATCGAGCGCGCGAATGCCGAAGAGGATCGGCTCGAGTGTCTTCGATGCGACGGCTGCGCCGACCAGCATGAGCACGGTCCCTGCCGCGGCGCCGTTGGCTATCGCGCGCAGGCTCGAGCCAAGCACCAGGCGCAGGACACGCGCGCGCGGTGCGCCCAGCGCCACATGCACACCGATCTCGTGCGTTCGCGATGCAACGGAATGCGCGACGATCCCGTAGATACCGGCGCCGGCCACCAGCAGCGTGAGCAAGCCGACAAGAACTGTAGCTGCGGCCGCGATCCGCATCGGACCGGTTTGGGAGACCAGACGCTCCTCGATTGATGCCACGGCCGCCACGGTGTCGCTGCCCCGCGTCGCCTCCTCGACCAGTCGTTGAAGAGGCTGGCGCGCAGACGATCGCACGAGGAAGGACGCGCCTCCCAGAGTGTCGTCGGCGATGGGGACATAGAAGGTCGGGCCGTCTGGAATACCGACATCGGTCGACTGGAGTGTGGGCACCACGCCCACGACGGTTACGCTGCGAAACTCGGAGCCCGTTCCGGGGACGACCAACGCTGCTGCCCCAGACGCCGATGGTCGGTCTTCCGGGATGACGAGTGTCTGGCCGATCGCCGCGCGCTCGTTCCCCCACATCGTTCGCGCAAGGCGAGCGTTGACGATCACGCTCGCGCGGTCGTCCCCCGGCTCGAACGAACGTCCCACTACGTTCGAAACGCCGAGGGTTCGGAAGTATCCAGGATCGATCCCGTTGAACCGGACGGGAACCGCGGCAGACATGCCCGTAGTCCGGGCGCTGGTGAATCCACTCCCTACGAAGGGGCCGACGACGGCCAGCCCCACCTCGAGGCCAGGGGAGGATCGCAGCGCGAGCGACAACCGTCGAATCAGATTGGCGCGATCCGTTGCCGAGGACTCGCCCACTGGCACGTCCACGACAATCGCGTACAGACCAGACACTGGGAACCCGCTGTCGACGCGGAGCGCGCGCTCGACGCCGCGCCCGAGCAGTGCCGACACGACGAGCAGGACGAGAGAGACCGCGACCTGTCCGGCGACAAGCCAATGGCGAAGCCGTGTCGCAGGCAATCGCACGCCGAGGCCGACGGCGTCCTGCTTGAGGACCGGCAAGGGATTGATGCGAGTCGCCTGGACCGCCGGCACGACTCCGAAGAGCAGTACAGCGGCCAGCGCCGAGAGCAGCGCGAACGAGACCACGGCGACATCTGGCACGAAACGCGCGAAGTAGTCGGGCATCGGCAGGGTGTGAGCCGTCACACGAAGCACGATGGTGCACAGCCCTAGGCCCAACGCAGCGGCGCTCAGGCCAATCAAGAGGCTCTCGGTCAGCAGTTGGTGGACGATTCGCCAGCGACCCGCGCCGAGCGCCATGCGAAGCGCGAGTTCCCGCTGACGCGCGGCGCCTCTAGCGAGAAGCAACCCCGCCGCATTCGACGTGCATATCAGCAACACGACGGCTCCGAGCAACGTGACGACGACGGCGACGGCAATCACTTGACCCTTGTCGCCGGTTTCCACGCCGGCATCCAAGGCCGCCGCCTCCGTGACAAAGACGGTCGTTCGCTGGCCAGGATGCATGGCGTCGTAGCGCGCCGCAATCACCCTCGCCTCAGCCGCCGCCGATGTCAACGTCGCACCTGGCGTCAGACGGCCAACTACCTGGAGCCAGCTCAGGCTGGCGTCGGCGACCCGCGCACCGTGGCCGCGGACTGGCGCCGCGAAATCGAGCGGAATCCAGGCATCGACCCCATCGATTTCGGTGCCTGCGAAGGACCGTTCCGCCACGCCGACGACGGTGTAGTCTACGCGGTCGATCAGCACGGACGCGCCGAGCGCCGCGGGATTCTGCCCGAACATGTCAGTCCAGAGACGGTGACTGATCACCGCGACGGGCTGCATTCCATCGGTGTCGGTCAGCAACCGGCCCGACGATGCCCGGACCTGGAGCACGTTGAAATAGTTGGCGGTCACCAGCGCGACGGCAAGCGCGCGGCGCTCGCCGTTGCGCATCCAGCTGGCGTTCTCACTCCGGACACCGGCAACCCCGGAGAGGGCCCGCGTCGCGCTCTGGTAGAGCTCCAACTCCGGGTACGAAAACTGGGAGACGTGTCCATTGACCCGGCGGTTGACTTCGCCGTCCAACCGCAGCGCCAGCTTCACCACGCGCTCGGGTTCGGGGAGCGGCAGCGCGCGAAACATCACCGCGTGAAGCAGCGTCGCGAGCGTCGTGGTCAGTCCGATGCCGAGCGCCAGCACGACAATCATCGAGGCGCTCAGGACTCGCGTCTGCGCCAGCGAGCGCGCGGCGTAGCGGCAGTCTCGAATCCAATGCTCGAAAGCCGGAAGACCGCGTCGATCGCGATAGGCCTCGGCAACTGAGGTGAAGCTCCCGAATTCCGCCGCCGCCGCCCGGCGCGCCTCGCGCTCGGACAGACCGCGGCGCTGGTGGTCCTGGGCGAGCATGTCCAGATGCGAGCGGAGCTCTTCGTCGATCTCCGCGTTGCCGCGTGTCAGGCGCAGGGCGCCGGCCAATCGCAGTAGCGCCGCACGAAGCGCCTTCATCGCACCCTCGCGGCGTCGAGAAACCGGGCGATGATGTCGCTCGTCGTCTGCCATTGACGGGTCTCGCGTTCGAGCTGCGTCCGGCCCGCGCGTGTCAGTTGGTAAAACCGTGCGCGGCGGCTGTTGTCTGACACCCCCCACTTGGACGTGATGAACCCCTCTTGTTCGAGCTTCAGCAGCGTGGGATACAGCGTTCCGGGGTTGACGGACAGACGGTCGCCGCTCGTCTGCTCGATGCGCCGCGCGATGCCGAATCCGTGCTGCGGGCCGAACGACGCCAGCGTCGTCAGCACCATCAGCGCGAGAGTGCCCTGCCAGACGCCGGTCCGGTCGTCCTTGTTCTCGTCGTGGTCACGCATAGTCATTTGGGAAACCCAAATGAATGGTGGCACAGCTCATTTGGGAAAGCAACTGGAGAGTGGAACTGGTGGGCTCGTGTAACATCGAATTGAGTATGGAGATACTGGCAATCGCGTTGGCGGCGAGCCTGACGATCGGGGTTCAGGAACCCGTGGCGACCGGTTCGATCGCCGGGTGCTTGTCCGACATCATCAGCCAGCGCCTTCCAGCCACGACTGTCACGGTCAAGGGAGGCGGTGTACAGCGGACGACTGAAGCTGGGGGCTCGGGATGCTACGAACTGAAGGACCTGCCCGCGGGATTGTACCGGGTGACCGCGAGCCTCGCAGGGTTCAGCAACGTCACCCGCAACAAGGTGATGGTCGCGACTTCCACTGTCACGCGCCTTGATTTCACCATGCGCATCAGTCCTATGTGCGAATGTGTTCGAGTCACCCGAACGCTGGCCCAGCACGTGGACTATGCGGATGCAGTGTTCCACGTTCGAATCTCGGATGACGAACCGGACGGCTCCGAGGCAGATGGCTACTACCCGCATCGCGGTACGGTGATCGCTGCGGTGAAGCGGCCTGTCGGCCAGGCCTCTGATGGGGTCTTGATTCGGCAGAACCAGCGAAGTAGCGCGGCTCCTTTGTTTGACGTTGGACAGGAACTGGTTGTGTTCTTGAAGTCATCCGGTCCGGACGCGTTCTACATCACGAACGACGAGCCGGGCCTGGTGACCACTGGCGACAGATACCCGGCAATGGCACTGCTCATCCAGAACGGCCGCATCCTGCAGGCGCCCTCAGAACTTTCGCGCTATGTCGGATTGCCAACCGAAACGTTTCTCCAGGAGCTCCGCGCGGTGTTACGTCGGCGTTAGTCACCGTGATCAGGGCTGCAGTGCGCTGGCTTTGCCGCGCCGCCCGTGTGGCCCGTCGACACGTACACGGCGCGGAGTAGCTCCGGAATCATCGAGACGCCCGAAGAAATGGCGCAGACGCAGCGGCCTCTCAGGCCGATCTCGGCTGAACAACGCGCATCAACGAGCCCGCGCCCGGCCTGTGACCGTTCAGCCTCACTCGTAGCGCAGCGCGATTTTGGGGTCCGCCTGCGCTGCACGGTAGGCAGGCAGGTAGCTGGCCATCAGCGCCACGAGAATCAGCACGGCCGGCGCAACGGTCAGGGTCAGTGGATCGAGCGGGCTCACACCGAACAGCACGCTCTTCATCAGATGCGTGAGCGCCGCCGCCGCGGCCAACCCGAGACCGACACCTGCCATCGACAGCTTCATGCCTCGCGTGACGAACATGCGCATGACGTCCGTCTTCCTTGCGCCGAGCGCCATCCGGATGCCGATCTCCGGCGTACGTTCGACTACGGTGTGCGCCAGGAGGCCATACAAGCCAATGCCGGCGAGCGCCAGCGCAAGCCCGCCGAAACCGCTGATGACGTGCGCAAGCAATCGCTGTGGCGTCAGCGTGGCGGTCACGTGCTCGTCGAGTGTTTTGATGCCATAGACCGGCACATCCTCGTCGAGCGCCTGGACGCTGCTGCGAAGGACCCCGACGAGTTGCCCCGGCGGAACATGGCTCCGGAGGTGCAGCACCATGCCGGGTTCGTAGTACTGCGACAGCGGCAAGTAGAGCATCGGACTGGGCGCTTCAAACAGGTTCCTGCCTTTGATGTCCCGCACGACCCCGATGACTTCCAGTGTCTGGCCCTTGGAGCTCAATCGCTGCCCCAGCGCGCTCGCGTTCGGCCACATGATTCGTGCGAGGCCCTGGTTCAGGATCGCCACTCTCGGTGCCAGTTCGTCGTCGCGACCGGAAAAGTGTCGGCCGGCGAGCAGCGGGATGTTCATCGCGTCGAAGTAGCGCGGCGACACGATGTTCTGAAAGGTCTGCACGCGCGCGGGATCCCCAACCCGGTAAATCGCGTCTTCCCATCGGCCGTCGTTGAGCGGCAGCGTGACGGCGAAGCCCGCCGCGTCGACGCCAGGCGCGGCCTCCAGCCGCTCAATGAGTTGCTCCTGGAAAATGCGGCCCTGCGCCTGACTGTAGTCCTGCTTGCCGAGGTCGATTCGGGCCGTCAGCACCTGCCTTGGCCGATAGCCGGTGTCAATGGCCGCGGCGCTCTGCAACGTCCTGACGCAGAGTCCGGCGGCGACGAGCAGCAACAGCGAGAGGGCGACTTGCGTGACGACCAGCGTCCCGCGCAGACCCAGCCCCTGCCCCCGCTGGCTCGGGGACGTCGAGTCTTTCAATGTCGGCGCGACGTTTGGACCTGACGCCAGGAGCGCAGGAACGAGACCGAATAGCACGCTTGCCGCCGTGGCGATCGCGAGCATGAAGCTGAACACGCGCCAGTCCATGCCGAAGTCGAGATCGAACGAGAGGAACAGGTATCTATCCGGCAGCAGGCTCCGGAGCCAGTGAGTGAGCCAGCTGCCGACGAGCAATCCAGCCGCGGCGCCCGCCAGCGCGAGCGTCACGCTCTCCGTGAGCAGCTGACGGATAACGCGAATGCGTCCGGCGCCGAGCGCGAGGCGGATCGCAATCTCCTTTTGCCGCGCCGCGGCCCGCGCCAGGAGCAACCCGGCGACGTTGGCGCAGGCAATCAACAGGACGATGCCGACCGCGGCAAATGGCAGGAAGGCGAAACGGCGCAGCCCGGCCTGCACTTCGACATCGCGCCCCAGGCCAGGATCCAGGCGGACGCCCGCCTTGGCATTGGTGTCCGGATAGGCTCCCTCCAGGCGGGAGGCAATCGTCGCGAACTCCGTCCGCGCCTGTTCGATCGTGGCGCCAGGCGCGAGGCGGCCGAACATCTGGAGCCATGAGGCGCGGCGCTGATCGAATCGCGCCGCGACCTTCGGGCTGGTTTCACGCAGCGTCAGAATCGGAATCCAGATGTCGCGGGGCGTGCCGATCCTGGCGCCCGAGAACTGCTCGCTCGCCACGCCGATGAGGACGAAGTCGCGCCCATCCAGCTTGACTGTGGTTCCGATGACGCGGGCATCGCCGGCGAAACGACGCTGCCAGAGGCGGAAGCTCACCACGGCCACGCGATCGGCGCCGTTTGCTCGATCGTCGGCCGGCGAGATCAGGCGGCCCTGTGCTGCAGCGACGCCGAGCACATCAAAATAGTTGCTGGAAACCAGCTCCCCTTCCACACGCTCGGTATCGCGCTGGGCGCTCAGGTGGAAGGCCGTCGGGGTAACGACGGCGAGACCGGACATCACCGTGTTCTGAGCGCGATAGTCGAGATAATCCGGGTACGATGAATCGCTCGGATTGCTCCTGTTCAAGTATTGCCGGCCTACCTGGACCAGCCCGCCGGGTTGGGCGACGCCGCCAAGGGGCCGCAGCAGCAGCGCGTTGACAAAGCTGAAAACAGCCGTGTTGGCGCCAATGCCGAGCGCCAGCGTGAGAACGGCCACCAGAGTGAATGCCGGAGTCTTGACCAGCATTCGCACGCCAAACCGAAGGTCCTGGACCATCTCGTCCTCTCGCCGTTGTCGCTGCAACCACAAGGCATCCCAGAAGGCGCTCGAGCTGCGCCGCAGCAGTTCACGTCTGTGATGCCAATCGAGGCGGTTCCAATCCGCCAACAAACGTTCGCGGGACCGCAGCTCTGATTCCCACTCCTCCCGCCAGTCCATGCGCAGGCGGCGAGGCACCATCACGCCGATGATCGCAATCAGCCGAAGGTGGGGCTTCGAGAAGAACGCTTTGCAGCTGGAGAGGAGAGACACGTGAACCCTCACCCGCGCGACGGCTTCGGCTCTCGAGGTTTGATGAGCTGCGTCTGCGCCAGGAGCCGGTAGCGCTTCATCGCGTCGGCCAGGGCGTCCCGTCCATCCCGCGTCGGCTCGTAGTACCTCCGGCGCGGCCGGGCGTCGGCATGCGCCACTTGCTCCTTCTCCCATGTCGACACCAGGTAGCCGGCCTCTTCGAGTCGTCTCAGCGCCGGGTACACGGTGCCGCCCGGCATGCCGGTGATGTCGACGATGTCGAAGCCGTATGAGTAGCCATTCGACACGGCGTTGAGGATGGTCGCCGTCGCGAAGGTGAGGAATCCTTTGCCCATCTGCCGCCCTTCTACGCGCTCTTTACGCGCTTCAGGACGATCGCAGTCGAGGCGCCCTGTCGATCGAGCCAGACTTTGATCTGGTCGTCAGCCAGCTCGCCCGAGAACGCTTCTTCCACTTCTCCGGGCTTCGCCTTGAAGGTGAAGGTGTTCTTCGACACGTTTCCTTCGGACAGCGGCGTGCTGACGCCGTTGCGGGTCAACGTCCCGGTCAGGGCCGTGTCTTTCACCGTGAGGTCCAGCACGATGGCGGCGCCGTTGTTGGTTTCTCCCTGCCACTTCCCCGTCAGCGTGGCCTGGGCATGAGCCCCGATGGCACACGTCAGCGCGAGCGCGGTGATTGAAATAACCCGCATCAGGTTCCGTCCCTGGATTGTGAGCATGCGTGTCGAACCTCCTAGACAGTATTCTACATAGTAAGCGCAGAAAATGTTCCACTCGAAAATGTTCCACTGATGTTTCATCGCTGCTTGCGTTTGGCGAGCGCCTGCTCCAGAGCAGCGATCACGCCGTCGAAATCCCGGACGAATGGCGGCTTGCCACCGAACGAGACCGGCCTCTGGGATCGAGCGTGCTCCGCAGCTTCTCGCGCGCATTGCAGTGCTGACACACCGCTCGGACGCGAGTTGGGATCCGCTCCGGCGTTGAGCAGCAGCCTGACGACGCCAGCGTTGCCGTTGCAGGCGGCGTACCATAGAGCCGTTCGACCGTCCGAATCGGTCAGATCGGCCGGGACGCCGGCTTTCAGCAGGACCTCGGTGACCTCCGGCGCCAAATAGACGGCCATGCGCATGGAGGTTCCACCACCGTCGGGCCATGCAAAGGGGCCGGCGCCCGCCTCGATGAGTGCCCGCGCGGCGGCCGCCGACCGAACCATCATCAATGGTGGCGCGCCCTTGTCCGAACTGTCGCCGTTGGGATCGGCGCCGATCTCCAGAAGCGCTTTCACGACAGGGACCTCGTCGTACTGAAGAGCCTTCCCAAGAAGTGTCGGCAAGCTCCTTGGCTGATGGCGTCCACCCATCACGGACCAACTGCCGCACCGTAGGCTCGTCTATGCGAATCCACCGCGTCGCGCGAGCGAGATCGTCGACTTCCTGTTCGAGCTCCTTCAGCCCCTCTGGCGCGCCGATGTAATCCTCCACCCGTTTGGTCCGCCCTCCGCGTGTGATGGTCACAAAGGTGGTCGGCAGATCCGTCACCATCGTTTCCGACCCGTCCGGGTTACGGATGGTGCGGTAGCGATCGCGAAGCTCGAAGAAGCCAATGCGTTCGGCGGTCGCGAGCAGCCTGGCAGCGCGGGAAGCTGGAATGCGATCCGTCTGCCGGCCTTCGACTCGCACGAACTTCTTCCCCTCATACACGACGTTGCCACCGGCGTCGATGCTGACCGTGTACACGGGGCACTCGCCAAAGCAGGAGGTTCGCTCGAGCGTGATGACAAACTCGTCGGAGACGCCCTGCGCCTTCACGTCTGACGAGGTAGTCGTCAGTACGACCGCCACGGCTATCGCCCGCATCGCTCGGGACGCTGAACAGGTCATCAAAGCCCCCAACATGTTGACCCCACAGACACGCATCCGGCCGTCTCGATACACGTCACGTCTCTCCCCGCTCTCGAACGCCTCGGTACCCGTCGCCTGAGTTTACCCGGTGAGCGGCGCCGGGTCGAAGAGCGCGGCCAGCAGCATCAGCCCGAGCGCGGCCCACAGGCACCCCCACGCGCGATCGATGAGGGACTGCGCGATGTGGGAACCCCACGGCACCTCGATGGGGTCGGCAAACGCGAACCACAGATCCGGCCTGGAGTCGGCCGCCACGATCGTAAACCGATCGGCGGGACATCGAACGAGCGAGGCGATCCATCGCTCCCTCGCGACTTCACCAGGCGGCACCGGGGCCTCAGTCGCGGATGCGCTGCGCACGCCGAGCGACAGTCCACGCGCTCCCAGATAACCTGCGATCTCGAACCTGAGGTAAGCCCCCGACTGACAGCGCACGGGCAGACTCTCGAACTGCCCCTGTGTTGGATTGCCAACGCTCGTATACGAGCCACGAGCATGCCGCGCCACATCCGACGGCGTTGTCGGATAGACGCCGTTGTCGACGAACACCGGAGCTGCGCCTGGCCGTGGGTCGAGCGACAACGGCTCTCGAACAGCTGGTGGCAGGACCTCTCGGATGTACGGATGCCGAAGCCACGCGTTTCCCAGCATGCTGGCGCTCCAGTGAGGAACCATCTCAGGGAACCCCTTCAACGCGAAGGCACCGATGTCGTCATCTTTGAGAAACGATCGCAGCGACTGCTCGTAGGTGGTCATCCACGCTCGCCTCTCAGCGGCGCCCTGCAGCCCTACGTCGCCGATTCTTGCCGATCCCACGATTGCGCCTGCCGACCACGCCATCAGAACGGCAGTCGCAAGCCGCCAGGCCGGGCGATACGCGTAAAGCCGGTCGGCCAACGCGATGAGGGCCATGGCATTGGCGACAACGCCGAGGCTCAGGATGTCCATGTAGCGTGAAGCCGGCGCGACGCCGCCAGCGCCACGCGCGAACGCCAGACCAGCCGCCTGGATTGCGACCCAGGCGCCAAGAGATGCCATGAGCACCTCCTGGTTGGTCGCGCTGCGTCGCCGAACCATGACCACGACCAGGGCGAACAACGGCAACCAGGCAATGACGGACATCCACGGCACGTCGACCCACGGCCACGCGAGATTGCTGGCGAACGCCGTCGTGAACTCGCCAAGCGACTGGGGCACGTAGACCCCAGACTGCC
Organism: uncultured Acidobacteriota bacterium; assembly: GCA_963839705.1. GTDB lineage: Bacteria > Acidobacteriota > Vicinamibacteria > Vicinamibacterales > 2-12-FULL-66-21 > DATBJJ01. The sequence continues at coordinate 339,724 of CAWIWL010000010.1, read as the reverse complement.
GAATCGCCGGGCTGACGAGGCTGAGACCGAGGGCGAAGACCGCGCCGCTCATCCCGAGGTTGACTACGGCCTCCCGCCGCGTGCACCGCCCGGTGACGAGTCGCAGGACGGCGGCGATGCCGGTGGCGACGGGCGTGAACAGTCCACCTGCTGTCGTGACGAGGGTGAACACCGCGAAGAGCCAGCCCAGGAACCATGCGCCCGATCGCACGCGCTTGACGGTCAACGCCAGCGACAGCACGGAAAAGAGAAGCAGCAGGTAGAACGACGACTGAAATCCCGCGAGGGTGTTCTCCCACCCGAATGGCAGGGTGAAGAGTACCGCGCAGAAGACGACCACGAGATTGAGCCGGCGCCCGTCGGAGGCGCGCCAGAACACGATCGCGACCGCGAGCGCCGTCATCGCGTGCAATCCGGCGTTGACGATCTGCTGAAGCTGCGGATCCCACTGGCCGTTCGCCATGAGCAGGCCGAGCGCCAGGAGCCGCGTGAAGAAGATGCGGTGCTCGTTGTGGAAGCTGACCATCTGCCGCCACGAGAGACAGCCCTCGTCGAACGGAATGTAGACGCCGGCCGCTTCCGCGTCCCACTGGTCCAGATAGGGAACGCGGGCCGGGTACACGTGCAGCAGGAGGAGCTTCGCCGACACGACGAGCAGAAACAACACGCCCAGCCACATGACGGGGCTCCAGCGCGTGACCGTCGCGCCGGCCGCGCGCACAGGGGTCTCGGCTGCGAGGATCGCGATCGCCGCGACGATCAAAGCCAGGAAGGCACCGGCCGCGAGTACCAGCGACAACGGCGTCACCGATGACAGCGCGTACCAGGCGCTCCGCTCGTCGAGGCAGGCCGGTGTCAACTTGAGACTGGGAGCGGTGGCGTCGGGGTCGGTGACGATTCGGACCAGCCGGCCTTCCCTCTTCACGGAGGCAATCTGAGACTCCGGAAGGAGGCTGCGGGGGTTGAGCTCACGAACGAGCGTGCCATCTGCCTCGAGAACCCTCAGATGCTCGACCACCACCTCGCCGGGACGATCGAGCGGCGCCAGCCGCACAGACTGGAGCGTTTCGCTCGGCAGGGTGAAGCGGAGCGATTGGAAACCGTCCGGCGTGCGCGTGAGGGGCTGCTGCTCCGCTCGGCTCCCCGAATCCGCCTCCCACGACAGCCGAGCGAACTCTCCGGCGGTGGTCCGCAACTGAATCTCGAGGACACGACCGGCTGGGCGGTCAGAACCGAGATAGAACAGCAGCGCGACCGTCCCCAGCACCGCGCCAATGCCGACGAGGATAGCCGCTCGGCGTGACTGCATCATGCGAATGAACCGCCGCGCCGCCTGTCGGTGGGACATGCCGGCCGGAGCGTAGAAGGTATCATTGCGCGGGGGACAACGATGAGCAATGAGGGAACGCCCTTCCAGCCGAGGCGCGCCGTCCGCTTCATCTTCGAGTACGAAGGCGACCAGCTGCGGCTCGTGACTCAGCAGACCGTGGAAATGGTCGTAGCCGAGCCAAGCCCCGGCGGCGCCGACACGCCCGGGTACTACCTCGACGCTCGCGACTCCGGAGAGCGCACGCTCGCTCGCGTCCCCGCGCGCGGTGCGTTCAGCCAGAGCGCGGAAGTGTTTCCCGAGCGTCACGAGGAACCGATCGCCAGGATTGACGCACCGCGGCACCGAGGGGCATTCACCGTGACGCTGCCGGCGCTTGAACAAGCCGATCACGTGACCGTCGTACGAATCGTCCCGGGCGCCGAACGCGGGGCCGGCCTCGACAGGGTCCAGCCGCGCGCCATCGACGTCGCGAGCTTTCCGCTGAGCCCACGATGAGCGCCGGTGACGGCGTCGTGCTCGGCACGATACAGATCTTTGGCACCGCGGCGAGGAATCAGGCCTTCAACGTCGTGCTCCTGGCGGAGGGCTTCACCAACCCGCAGCAGAACGACTTCAACTCTGCGTGTTCGGCGTTCGTGACCGCGCTCACCGGGACCGACCCGTTTGGCCAGGTGGCTCACGCGCTCAATGTCTTCCGCGTCAACGTTGCGTCAACCGAGTCCGGCGCCGACGATCCGGTCGCCACGGGCGGCACGGGCGCGACACCCCACACCTATTTCGACGCGCGGTTCGGAGCCAACGGCCTCCGCCGTCTGCTGGTCTGCGACGACACAATCGCCCTTCAGGTCGCCTTGCCCCAGGTGCCCGAATTCTCGGTTGTGCTCGTCGTCGTCAACTCGCAGATCTACGGGGGGAGCGGCGGGCCGGTCGGCGTATTCTCGCTCGCTCCAGGAGCAACCGAAATCGCCCTTCACGAGATGGGCCACACAGCCTTTGGGCTGGCCGACGAATATGCCTACTACGCCGGCGGCGTCGAGCCCGACCACGATCACCACCCGCCGACGGACCCGTCGGAGCCGAACGTCACGACGAACACCGACCGTCCCTCGCTGAAGTGGAGCTGGGCGGTCGATCCGGCGACCGCGCTGCCCACCATGAGCAATCCGGATTGTGCATCGGTCGACAGCCGGCCCAGCCCGGTTCCAGCTGGGACGGTCGGCCTCTTCGAAGGCGCGCACTACTACCACTGCGGCGCGTACCGGCCGGAATACGACTGCAAGATGCGGGCGTTGAGCGTGCCCTTCTGTCGAGTCTGTCAGCACGCCATCGCAACCCGAATCGCAGCGCCCGTGGTTGCCACCGTCCCGATTGGGATGATCGACACACCGCCGCCGTCGGCGACGGTCGCTGGTGAAGTGGCGTTCACGGGATGGGCGGTGGACGACAGCGGCATCGCCGACGTCCGCATCTATCGGTCGCCGGCCGCCGGCGAAGCCACCGATCCGAGCGGTCTCATTTTCCTTGGCACGGCGGCAATGATCGAGGGGGCGAGGCCCGACATCGTTGCGGCGTTCCCGCAGTACCCCGGCGTGTCGCGCGCCGGCTGGGGATTCATGATTCTGACCAACATGCTGCCGAATGCCGGTAACGGAACATTCACGTTACACGCCGTGGCGAGATCTCAGAGTGGCGAGACCCAGACGATCGGCACGCGCGTCATCGAGGCCGCCAATGCCGGCAGCACCGTACCCTTCGGGACCATCGACACTCCCGGTCAGGGTGCCATCGTCTCTGGCACCGTCACCAACTTCGGCTGGGCGCTCACGCCGCAGCCGAAAGTGATTCCGATCGACGGCTCGACAATCGACGTCTACATCGACGGCGTGATGGTCGGCCATCCGTCATACAACCATTTCCGGCCCGACATCGCGGGGCTGTTCCCAGGGTATGCGAACTCGAACGGCGCAATCGGCGTCTACCAGTTCGACTCGACCGGCCTGACGAACGGGCTGCACACGATCGCCTGGCTCGTGCGCGACGATGCCGGCGCCTTTCAAGGGGTGGGGAGCCGCTTCTTCGCTGTACAGAACTGACTGCGGTCCCCGTCAGTTCTGCCGCAAGGCCACGATGGGCTCGACCTTCATCGCCCACCGTGCGGGGCAATAGCAGGCCGCGGCAGCGACCGTGGTGAGCAACAGCGAGACACCCGCGAACGTCAACGGATCCGTGGCGTGATGCAGTGAAGATTAACCCTTCATGAACGCTTCATGTTGCGGCCCCAAAAGCACAATCAGCAGAACTCGATAGCCTGTACCGCCGTGCCGTCGGTTAGACTCTTTGTTTGTCTCGGTTTGACATCTATGGTGACTATGTCGCGTGTGATTGGCGTCCTCATCCTGTCTCTCTGCACGGCTCGCGCGGCCGGCGCTCAGCAGCCGGCGGCACCGCAGCCGCAGTCCTCGGCGGCCGGGCGCGTCGTGGTGACCGCCTCGGTCGAAGGGCTGCGAGTTCCCGGCGTGCGAGTCGAGTTACGCAATGTCGACGGCAACATCGCGGTGGGGCAGACGGTAACCGACCCGGTCGGTCAGGTCACGTTTCCCGACGTGCCCGCCGGCCGCTATGTTGTCAAGGCGGTTCGTGACGGCTTCGCGGATGCGGAGTCGTCGCCATTTACGGTTCGTGGCGACGTAACCGAGCAGGTTCTTCTGGAGATGCGACTGACGTTCGTCCGCGAAACCGTGGAGGTCGTCGTGCCCGCCAACTCCCCCACAGAGAGCCTCCAGCCGGTCGCCGTCAGCGACGTGCTGAGTGGTACGAAGATGGATATCCAGCCGCTCGCGGGCGACGATTTCCAGTCGCTCCTGACGGTGCTGCCGAGCATCATCCGCGGTCCTGAGGGCCGCCTGCGGATCAAGGGCGGCGCGCCGACGACCGGCGCGTTGCAACTGAGCAGCGCCAGCCTCAACGACCCATCGACCGGCGATTTCGATCTCGAGCTGCCCAGCGGCGCCGTGGAATCCGTCGAGGTCCTCTCGAACCCTTTCGCCGCGGAGTACGGCCGGTTCTCGACGAGCGTCACGCAAGTGCGCACGAAGCGCGGGACCAATGAGTGGATCTTCAAACCCGACAACCTCGTCCCCGGGTTCGGCAAAGGCTTTGCGTTCGTCAACAAGTTCGAGCCACGCTTCTCGATTTCGGGCCCGATCAAACGCGACAAGCTACTGTTCGGCCAGTACCTGCAGTACCGGTTCGCGCGCACGCCGGTCAAGAGCCTGCCCGATGAGCCCCAGCTCGGGCTGGACAGCTTCGACTCCTTCACGCGGCTCGACGCAACGTTGTCGTCGCGGCATGCCCTGACTGGGGGCGTCATCTATTTCCCGCGCAAGATCACCAACGCCACGCTCTCCACGTTTCGGCCTCCAGAAACCACGCCGAAGTTCACTCAGGAGGGCTTTTCGACCGGCCTCGTCGATCGGCTGATTCTGTCCGAGCACGCGATCCTCGAATCGACCATCGCCGCGCGCACGTTCGAGGTCGATCAGAAGACCCAGGGCACGGAGACCATGGTCTACGCGCCGCAAGGACAGAGCGGCAACTTCTTCAACCGTCAGGATCGGAACGTTCACAGCCTGCAATTCGTCGAGGCGCTGACAGTGTCGAAGGATGGATGGGCCGGACAGCACATGTTCAAGTTCGGCATGGACCTCCAGTACTCGAGCTTCGACGGCGAGAGCTACAGCCAGCAGGTCGACGTGCGGCGCCTCGACGGCTCGCTGGCCGAGCGCAACACCTACGCTCCGCCTCTAACCCACCCCGGCGTAAGCGGCACCGAGTTCGCCGTCTTCGCGCAGGACCGCTGGCGCGTCAACGATCGCGTGATGTTCGAGCTGGGCTTCCGTGCCGATCGCGATGACGTCGTGGAAAAGGTGAACTATTCGCCTCGCGCGGGAATGTCGATCAGCCTCCTCCCAGAGGGGCGCGGGATCCTTCGGGCCGGGTTCGGGAAATTCTCGGAGCGGACGCCGCTCACCGTCGGCTCGTTCCAGCAGTACCGAGGTGAAGACGAGCAGCCGCTTCGCCGCTGACGGCCTCCCGCTTGGCGCCCCGGTGACGTTCGTGCATGTCATCGACGGCGAGCTGAAGACCCCGGAGAGCATCGTGCTGACCACCGCCTGGGACCAGCGCTTCGGCCGGCGCTTCTTCTTCAAGGCGGCCTACCTCAACCGCCACGGCTCGCACGCTTACATCATCGATCCGGATGCGAGCCGCGGCGTGGTGACGCTCTCATCCACCGGTGCACAGCGATACTGGGAGTTCGAGACCACGGGTCGATATCTCGCCAGCGAACACCGCGACCTGACCGTTTCCTACGTGCGGTCGCACAGCATTCGCGATTTGAATGACTACGATCAGTTTTTCGGCAACTTCAGGAATCCGATCATCAGGCCCAACGAGAACTCGCTCAGCCCGACCGACGTGCCCAATCGAATGATTGTCCGGGGCACGATTGGCCTGCCGGGCAAGTGGGTGTTCAACCCGATTTACGAGTGGCGCAGCGGTTTCCCGTGGTCGGCCGTGAACGAGTTTCAGGACTTCGTTGGCGAGCGGAACCGGACGGGGCGACTCCCGACGGTCTCGTCGCTCGACTTCACGCTGGCACGTCCATGGCGCTTCAAGAAGTATCGCTTCATCGCCGGCATCAAGATCTACAACACCTTCGATTCCGGGGACGAGCGCGACGTGCAGGCCAACCTCAGCTCGCCCGACTACGGGAAGTTCTACAACCCGATCCAGCGCTCGATCGGGTTCTTGTTCTCCTCGAGCAAACCGTAGAGCAACGCGGTGCCTTGATGATCCCTAGATGCTTTTCCTTCGTGTTCATCGGGTCATCGTGTTCATCGTGACCCATGGCCGTCGGCGTTCAGCCTGGTCTTGGTTTATGAGATTAAGTTGTAGCGAAAGGCCTCAGAAACCGCTCTCATCGAGCGCCTTGCGCATCGCCTGCGCCGAATCCTTCCGGAATCGGGCTTGGAGAACGCGCGCGATCGGATACCCCAGTCGCGCCAAGATCGCGCGCGGCCGCGACGCCGCACGAATGCGGTAGATCACCTCGTGCGTCTCAGGACGCAGAGAGACTTCAAATATCTCCTCGCCGTCTTCCGCGTGGTCGACGAGCGTCCCGTACGCGAAGCCGAAGTTCGGCCCGGCTGTTCGATCGCCCACGGTATACAAGACACGGCAACCGTTGAGCGACCAGAACCCGAGGTGACGCACGAGCACCGCGACGACGCTGCCCGGATCGATAGATGCGCCCGGCGGCGACACCTCGACCCAGTTGAACTCGTAGTGTCTCCACGCGGCGAGCGCCGCTTTCGCTCGTTCGAAGGCCGCCTCGCCACGACCGATGGTCACGAGCGTCTCGTCGATGTCATAACCCACGGGCGAGCCTTGGGCGAGTCCGACCTGTTGGTAAGAGAGAGGCAGGCGCTGGGAGTCCTTGATGAAACGGTCGATGGCCTGCTTCGATGGCCTCTTTGCGAAGAACATGGATCACCTGCGTGTCACGCGACTCTCGCGCCACTCCGCCGGGCCAGCGTCCACCTGCGGCACAGATCGGCGGCCGCGCCGCGCCACTCGGGATACCGGAAGACAAAGCCGTGTTCGAGCAACCGGCCGGGGACGACGCGACGGCTCTTCAGAATCAACTCCGTCTCAGTGCGCATGAACAACGCGCCAGCCTCGAGCATCAGCCGGGTGGCCGGCAACCCGAACGGTCTGCCGGCAGCGTGCCGCAGCACTCGCATGAACTCCTCGTGCGGCAAGGGATTCGGCGACGCCACGTTCACCACGCCGTCGATTTCCTCGCGCGCGAGCAGCCAGCGCACAGCCGCGATGAAATCCTCGTCGTGAATCCAGGAGACGTACTGACGGCCGCCGCCCGCACTTCCGCCGAATCCCCAGGTCACGAGGCCGAGCAGGGTATCGAAGATGCCTCCGGGATCGGGGCTCAACGTGAGCGCGGAGCGCATGGCCACTTTCCGCGTGCCGGGGACAATTGCATCGTTGAAGGCCGCCTCCCAGGCACGCGCGACGTCGATGCTGAACTTCCAGGCGCTGGGCGCGCCGGGTTCAACACCGCCAACCAGACCCGTCGCCTCGTCGTTCGGCGCGTCATAACGGTGCGCATAGATAGTGGCGGTGCTCGCCTGCAGCCAGACGCGCGGGGGATGCGCGGCCTCCGCGATCGCCTCCCCGACAACCCGCGTCGACAGCACCCGCGAGTCCAGGATGTCCTTGCGGTTCGCCGGCGTATAGCGGCAGTTCACGCTGCGGCCCGCCAGGTTGATCACGGCGTCGCACCCGTCCAATTCCCTCGACCAGCCGCCGCGGGTCGCGCCATCCCACGCCACAACGCGCCACGGGCGCGCCTGAGGCCGCCGGCTGAGCACGACCACGTCGTGCCCTTCGTGATGGAGCGCGCGTGCGAGCACCGTTCCGACCTGGCCCGATCCGCCGGGAATCACAACCTTCAGCGTTTTCATCGCGGCACCCTTCTCCCCGGGAGTGGCGTTGCACGCCGGCCCGGGGCGTGCTTTAATAACGATAAACATGTTTACTCAAAATAGCAAGCCGAGACCCAGAGGCCGCCCGCCGGGCCGGACGGCCGAGGGCGACGCGACCCGGCGCCGGCTGTACGAGACGGCTATCGGCCTGATCGGGGAGCGTGGATTCGAAGCGACGACCTTGCGCGACGTGGCAAGCCGCGCCGGGGTCAGCGTCGGCCTCCTCTACCGCTACTTTCCGAGCAAGCGGTCGATTGTGCTCGCGCTCTACGACGACCTGTCCGACAGCTTCGCGCGGGAGGCCGCGGGCCTGCCGCCGGGCAAGTGGCGCGACCGGTTCGCCTCCGCGCTCGAGACGAGCCTCCGCGTGCTCGGACCGCACAGGGTCACGCTGCGAGCGCTCGCTCCGGTGATGGTGGGAGACGTCGAGGAAGGCGTGTTCGCGCAGAGCACCGCCTTCTCTCGCCGGCGGGTGCAGGCCGTCTTTCAGAGTGCCGCCCTCGACGCGACCGACGCGCCGGGGCCACGGCTCGCCGAGGCCGTCGGCAGCCTGCTCTACCTGCTGCACCTCGCGGTCATCTTGTGGTGGCTTCTCGACAAGAGTCCGGCACAGCGCGCAACACGTGGCCTCGTTGGACTGCTCCGTCAGGTCCTGCCGTCCGCGGCACTGACGCTGCGCCTCCCGCCTGTTCGCCGCTTCGTGCAGTCGGCGGATCAGCTGCTTCGCGATGCGCTACTAGGTAGCGGGGAGCGCGACGCGGTCCGCTGAGGAAGCCGGCGACCGAGTGGGTCCGGCTAAAGCCGGACCTACGACTCGGTCCGGCTAGAAGGCCGGACACTACGAGTGAGTCCGGCTTACTTCCAGCCGCTCGATTTGCGGGTGAAGCGCGCGGGTAATGCGGGCTTGGCCTCGGGTGTGGGTTCCGGGTCTCCAGACGCGGCGGCGATTTCCCGCTCGAGGTCTTCGTCGTTGGGGAGACCGGCGAACTGATCGACGAACAAGAGCGATTGCTGCGACGGAATCTCGAACTTCTTGCCGCAGGTCTTGCACGTGACCTCGTCGTCCAGACGCAACAGATAGTCGCGCAGCTTTGCGAACTTGGCGCGGTCGGCCTCGTCCGCGCCCGCCGGCGGCCTGTCCTTCTTCGAGCGGCGCACCCAACGAATGCTGTAATCCCCCGTCCGCCGGCACTTCGGGCACTGGTACCTGCCCTGTCGAGTCTCCGGTTTGTCGTTGAAAAAGGCGCGTTCGTCGAAGGCCATGACCCATGATAGCGTTTTTCAAACAGGGGCGAAGCCCAGCTTCCAGCTGCCCCCGTAAACAGGACCCGGGTAAGTGGCGTTTTCCCTGTAGAGTAGACAATGTCTCTAGTATCGGCATGCTCATAATCGTTCGCTCCTCCCTTCTTTCACCTCACGTTCACCGCTTCGGGCTCGTCTGCCTCATCGTTGCCGCAGTGACGGGCTCAGCCTGCTCCAGAGAGGGCGGGACCGGTTCACAGCAACCGGCGGCGGACGCCTCGGGAAGGGCGGGAGGCCGCGGCGGCGGACGGGGCGGCGGCCCCGTTCCGGTCGTGACCGCTCACGTCGTGTCGAAGGCCGTCCCGGTCACGATCCCCGCGGTCGGCACGGCCGAGCCGCTGGCCACGGTCCAGATACGGTCGCAGGTCACCGGGCAGCTGAGCGCGATTCATTTCGCGGAGGGCCAGGACGTCCGCGCCGGCGCCCCGCTCTTCACGCTCGACGCGCGCCCCTTCGAGGCCGCGCTCCAGCAGGCGCAGGCCGTGCTAGCCAGGGACACGGCCCAGGCGAAGAACGCCCAGGCGCAGCGCGCCCGGTACGAGGACCTCTTCAACCGCGGGCTCATCGCCCGAGACCAGTACGAGACGCAGTTAGCCACCTCGCTGGCGCTCGAGTCGACACTGGCGGCCGATCAGGCGCAGATTGAAAACGCCCGCCTGAGCCTTCAGTTCACCCGCATTGTTGCGCCGATCTCTGGCCGCACGGGCGCGCTGAACGTCCATCAGGGGGATCTCGTGCGGGCGAACGATACGACCCCGCTCGTCGTGATCAATCAAGTCGCGCCGATCTACGTGACGTTTTCGGTCCCCGGCCGCTACCTGCCCGAGATCCGGCGATACCAGTCGCAGCGTCCTCTTCGAATCGACGCGCGGATCCAGCCGGGAGGCACACCCGGAGCGCAACAGGCGGCGCCGCCAGCCCCTGGCAGCATGTCACCTGACGGCTCGCCGGCGACCGCGCCCACCACTGCAAGCGCCGCGACGACGGAAGCCGGAACGGTCTCCTTCATTGACAACAGCGTCGATCCGACGACGGGCACGATCAGGATGAAGGGCACGTTCGCGAACGAAGACCACGCGCTCTGGCCGGGCCTCTTCGTGCAGGTCACCCTCATCCTCCGCACCGACCCAAACGCCATCGTCGTGCCGGCCGCAGCGGTTCAGGCGTCGCAGGCGGGACAGTTCGTGTTCGTGGTCAAGGCGGATCGTTCGGTCGAAGTCCGCAACATCACCGTCGAACGTCAACAGGGCGACGAGATTGTTGTCGAGCAGGGCCTGAAGCCCGGTGAAGAAGTCGTCACCGACGGGCAATTGCGCCTGACCGCCGGAGCCCGCATCACGACTGGCACCCGCGGCGAAGGGTCCGGCCGCGCCGGCGATGGCGAAGGCCGAGAGGGGCAGGGCCGGGAAGACGCGGAGGGACGGCGTGGCGGCGGACGCCGCGGCGCGAATCGGGGGAATCAGTCATGAATTTCGCTGAGACATTCATCCGGCGTCCGGTCGCGACCACGCTCCTCGTCACGAGCATCTTCATCTTCGGCGTGCTCGGCTATCGCCTGCTGCCGGTGAGCGATCTCCCGACCATCGATTACCCCACGATCCAGGTCCAGGCCAACCTTCCCGGCGCCAGCCCATCGACGATGGCAGCGTCGGTCGCGACGCCGCTCGAGAAACAGTTTTCGACGATCGCTGGCGTCACATCGATCAGCTCTACGAACGGGCTGGGCAACACCAACATCACGCTGCAGTTCGACCTGAGCCGCGACATCGATTCGGCGGCGCAGGACGTGCAGTCGATGATCGCGCGGGCGGCGCGGTCGCTCCCGCCAGGCATGCCGTCGCCGCCGTCGTACCAGAAGGTGAACCCGGCGGACCAGCCGATCCTCTTCCTGACGCTGAGCTCGTCCACGATGCCGATGTCGCTCGTGGACCATTACGCAGAGTCCGTGCTATCGCAGCGGCTCTCGATGGTCAGCGGCGTCGCCGGGGTCAACGTGTTCGGCGCGCAGAAGTTCTCCGTCCGCATCGACGTCGACCCGACGCAGCTGGCGGCGCGGCAGATCGGCATCGACCAGGTCGCGCAGGCCGTCTCGGGCGCGAACGTCAACCGCCCGACCGGCACGCTCTATGGACCGAAGCGCAACTTCGTCGTCCAGACGAGCGGCCAGCTGATGGCCGCCGAGGATTACCGCCCGATTCCGGTGGCCTATCGCAACGGCAGCCCCGTGCGCCTGAGTGAAGTCGCCAACGTGTACGACGGCGTCGAGAACCCGAGGAACGCCAGCTGGTACAACGGGACGCCGACCATCTACCTGGCCATCTCCCGGCAGCCTGGCACGAACACGGTTCAGGTCGTCGACGCCATCAAGGCGCTGCTGCCCGAGCTGCAGAAACAGCTTCCGGCGGCGCTCGAGCTCGGCATTCGCAGCGACCGATCGGTGTCCATCCGCGAGTCGGTCGAAGACGTCAAGTTCACGCTGCTCCTGACGGTATTCCTCGTCGTGATGGTCATCTTCCTGTTCCTCAGGAACATCTCAGCGACCATCATTCCCTCGCTCGCCCTGCCCTTCTCCATCGTCGGCACGTTCGCCGTCATGTGGGCGTTCGGCTACAGCATCGACAACCTGTCGCTGATGGCGTTGACGCTGTCAGTCGGCTTCGTCGTCGACGACGCGATCGTGATGCTCGAGAACATCGTGCGCCACATGGAGATGGGCAAGCCGCGTCTTCAGGCAGCGCTCGACGGATCGAAGGAGATCGCGTTCACGATCGTATCGATGACGCTCTCGCTGGCCGCCGTCTTCATTCCCATCCTCTTCATGGGCGGCATCGTCGGCCGCCTGATGCACGAGTTCGCCGTCACGATCGCGGCGGCCATCCTGGTTTCCGGTCTCGTCTCGCTGACGCTGACGCCGATGCTCTGCAGCCGCTTCCTGAAGCCGCCGCACTCGCTCCGCCACGGCCGGCTCTACAACGCGATCGAGGGTGTGTTCGACCGTTGGCTCAAGGCGTACGGCTGGACGCTGAAGCAGTCGATTCGCTTCAAGGCGGCCACGATGGTGGTGTCCGCGCTGCTGCTCGTCGGCACGGTCTACCTGTTTCGAATCGTGCCGACCGGCTTTATCCCGAGCGTCGATACCGGTCAGCTCAACGGGCAGATCGAGGCGATGCAGGGCATCGGTTTCGAGGCCATGGTGGCGCACCAACGGGCGGTGATGGCCATCCTCGAAAACGACGAAAACGTGGCGTCGTTCACTTCCAACGTTGGCGGTTTCGGCGGCGGACGGCTCAACGTCGAACTGAAGCCGCGCAAGGACCGCAAGCTGTCGGCCGACCAGGTGATCGAGGAGCTGCGGCCGAAGTTCGCGCGCGTGCCGGGCGTGCGGGTCGTGCTGTCGAACCCGCCCGCGATCCGGATCGGCGGGATGATGTCGCGCGCCCAGTATCAGTTCTCGCTGCAGGACCCGGACACCGAGGAGTTGTACCGTGTCGCGCCGGGGTTCGAGACCGCGCTCCGCAACGTGCCCGGGCTCCTCGACGTCAATTCCGACCTCCAGATCAAGAACCCGGAGCTGGCCGTGACGCTCGACCGCGAACAGATCGCGGCGCTTGGCCTGACGGTCGATCAAGTCGAGCTGGCGCTGTCGTCAGCGTATGGTTCGCGCCAGATCTCGCAGATCTTCGCGCCCGACGACGAGTACCAGGTGATCATGCAGGTCGCGCCCCAGTACCAGCAGGACCCCGCGGCGCTCTCGATGCTCTACGTGCAGGCGCCTGGCAACAAGCTCGTCCCGCTCTCTGCCGTCGTGACGGCCCGCCAGAGCGTGGGCCCGCAGTCGGTCAACCACATCGGCCAGCTGCCGTCGGTCACGCTCTCGTTCAACATCGCGCCGGGCGTGGCGCTCGGCGACGCGGTCGCGCGCGTCGAGCAGCTCGCGCGCGAGACGCTCCCGAGCACGGTGTCGGGAAGCTTCCAGGGCACCGCGCAGGCGTTCCAGGATTCAATGCGCGGCCTTGGCTGGGTCCTGTTGCTGGCGATCTTCGTCATCTACGTGGTGCTCGGCATCCTGTACGAGAGCTTCATTCACCCGATCACGATTCTCACCGGACTCCCCTCCGCCGGCTTCGGCGCGCTGCTGACGCTGCTCATCTTCAAGCAGGACCTGAACATTTACGCGTTTGTCGGGGTCATCATGCTCGTCGGCCTGGTGAAGAAGAACGGCATCATGATGATCGACTTCGCCATCGAGGCGCGCCGCGAGCGCAACGTGAGCGCCGCCGACGCGATCTACGAAGCGTGCATGGTCCGCTTCCGGCCGATCATGATGACGACGATGGCGGCGCTGATGGGGACACTGCCGATCGCCCTCGGGTGGGGTGCGGGCGCCGAGGCACGGCGTCCGCTGGGGCTGGCAGTCGTCGGCGGTCTCCTCGTCTCGCAGACGCTGACGCTCTACGTCACGCCAGTGTTCTACATCTACATGGAACGCATTCAGGAACGGCTGGCACGGCGCTCGTCGAAGTCGTCGCTCAGGCCGGTCGAGCCGCTGATGGAGCCGCAACGGCTGCAGCGTTGAGGGTAGCGGAGACGGTTCACTACCGAGATACCGGAGTAGGCTCACTACAGAGTTAGCGGAGATAGCGGAGGCTTAAGCAAGATGGCACGACTATGAGCCACATGCTTGGGATCCTCCGCTAACTCCGTTAGCTCTGTGGTGAACCCTCTGTGCTGACCTGTCGTCGTTCCCTTACCTCAGCCGTGCCGCGATTCGGCGGCCGGCCGCAGACGGCCGATGGTGGCCGCTGACACGCGAGCGAGCCAAGCCTTGCCGCGCTCGCCGACGAGCGCCCGCTCGAGGGCGTCGAACTGGACGTAGGCAACAGGCACCAGCAGCAGCGTCAGGAACAGGCAGAGCGACTGGCCGCCGATGATCGTCACGGCGATCGCCGCGCGGCCGGTTCCGCCGATCCCGATTCCCAGCGACGTCGGAATCAGTCCCGCGATGATTGCCGTGGTCGTCATCAGGATCGGCCGCAGCCGCGTCCGGCACGACTCGACGATCGCCTCGCGCAGCGGCACGCCCCTGGCCCGCAGGACGTTCGCGTAGTCCACCTGCAGGATCGAGTTCTTCTTGACGATGCCGAGGAGCAGCAGCATGCCGAGGGCGCTCCAGAGGTTCAGCGTGCGGCCGGTCACCCAGAGCGTGAAGAGCGCGAACGGCACGGCAATCGGCAGCACCAGCATGATGACGACGGGCTGGAGGAAGCTCTCGAACTGCGACGCCAGCACCATGTAGACGAAGATCATCGCCAGGCCGATGGCCATGATCATGTTCGCCGTCGTCTCGTCGAGGATCTTCGACTGGCCCTGCAGCCTGAAGGACATCGTTGACGGCATGTTGAGGCCGGCCAGCATCTTCCGGACGTCGCTCGATGCCTCGTCGAGCGCATGGCCTGGGGCCACGTCCGCGATGAGGTTGACCGTGAACTGACGGTCCGATCGCTGCAGCGTCGTCGGCCCGAGACCGCGCTCGAGCCGGGCGATGTTGTCAATCCGCACCGGTCCGTTCGCGGACGGAACGGTCAGCCTGCCAATCTCCTCGATGTCGCGGCGCTGGCTCTCGAGGACGCGAATCTTGACCGGGTACTGCTCCTGCCCTTCCTTGAAGAACGAGATCTGATCGTCGCCCGAGACCGCGAGGCGCAGCGTGTTGCCGATGGTCGCCATCCGCACGCCCAGGTCGGCGGCGCGTTTGCGATCGACGGCCACGTGGACCTCGGGATTCGAGATGTTCAGCCCAATCTTGACCTCGGTAATGCTGGGCACGCTCTGCGCCGCGACGAGAGCCTTTTTCGAGTACTCCGCGATCTGCGCCAGATCGGGCCCGAGGATGTTTGCCGAGATCGCGAATCCGCCAGTGCCCTCGCCCGACCCGAGCGCGGTTCGCGAGCTGATACTCGGACGGTTGCCCGGATGCGCCGCGAGCCGGCGACGCATCTCGGTGATGATCTGCGCCTGCGTGTTCTTCCGTTCCTCGATCGGCAGTGCCTGGCAGAGGAAGTGGATGTGTGTCGGCGAGCTGCCGGCCATCCCGGACACAGCAACCGACGGCTCGATCTGTGCCACACCCTCGATCCCTTCCAGCTCCTCCAGTATCTTGAAGGCGATTTCGGTTGTCCCCTCGAGCGACGTGCCTTCGGGCGCGTCCATGATGAACGGTCCATTCACCCATGTCCTCGTTGGGCACGAACTCGCGGCCGACAAGCCGGTTGAGCGGCACCGTCAGCAGGGCGGTGACGACCGAGATCGAGATGATGGCCATTGGATGGTCGAGTGCCCAGTTCACCTGCCGGGTGTACCACTCGTCGAGCCAGTGGAAGAATCCGCGCTCCTTCGTCTTGCGATCGCGATCCGCGTCGGACAGCTTCAGGAATCGCGAGCTGAGCATCGGCGTCAGGGTGAAGCTGACCAGCATCGACACCATGATCGCGAACGCAATCGTCCAGCCGAACGGGTTGATGAACCGCTTGGCGTACCCGCTCATGAACGCAATCGGCAGGAAGATCACGACGAGCGACAGCGTCGTCGCCATGACGGCCAGCGCGACCTCGCGCGTGCCCTCGATCGCCGCCTCAAAGGGCGAGCAGCCTTTCTCTTCGATGTATCTGAAGATGTTCTCGAGCACCACGATCGCATCGTCAATGACGATGCCGACCGCGAGCGTGATCCCGAGGAGAGTCATGTTGTTCAGCGTGAACCCCATGATGCGCATCAGCGTGAACGACGCAATGATCGAAGCGGGAATGGCCACCGCCGAGATGAGCACGGCGCGCAGGTTCCGGATGAAGAACATCACGACGATCGTGGCGAAGAGCGCGCCGAAGATCAGGTGCTCCTCGAGCGACGCAATCGACGCGTAGATGAAGCGCGAGTCGTCGCGGATCATCGTGATCTTGACCGCCGGCGGCAGGGACCGCTCGATCGTCGCCAGCTTGGCGCGCACGCCCTCGATGACCGCGACCGTGTTCTCCCCCATCGCCCGCCGGATGTCGAGCATGACGGCGGGAGTCTTCCCCAACCAGACCGCGCTCGTCGGCCGCTGGAACGTGTCTTCGGCTCCGCCGATGTCCGAGATCCGAATCGGCGTGCCGTCCCTCGTCGCTACGACAATCTCGTTGAAGTCTCTCGCGGCGTCGACGCGGCCGAGCGTGCGCAGCAGCAGCTGCCCCTTGCCCTGCTCCACCGTCCCGCCGGGAATCTCCACGTTCTCGGCGACGATGGCGTCACGCACCTGGGTCATCGAGAGCCCGTACGAGTTCAGCTTCTCGATGTCGACGACGATGTGGACCTCTCGGGCACGGCCACCGGCAAGGCTCACCTCGCCGACGCCGTTGACGGTCTGAATGACCCGCGCGATCTGTTTGTCGGTCAGCTCGGTGAGGGTCCGCAGGCTCATCGCGTCGGAGGAGACGATGAGCGACATCACGGGATCGGCGTCCGGGTCGACCTTGGTAATGACCGGCGGGAGCAATGCCGGCGGCATGTTCCTGACGGCGCTCGCCACTTTCTCGCGCACGTCGTTGGACGCGTCGTTGAGGTCGCGCTCGAGGACGAACCGGACGGTAATCTGGGCACGCCCCTCGGCAATACGCGCCTGAATCTCGTCGATTCCCGAAACGCCGCTGATCGCCTGTTCCATCGGCTCGACGACCGACGTGGACATCTCGTCCGGGCTCGCCCCGGGCAACGACAGCCCGACGCTCACCGTCGCCGGGTCGGCTTTCGGAAACAGATCCACGCCAAGTCCGCGGAACGAAAACGTCCCGAGCACCACGAGCGACATGACCAGCATCGTGGCGAACACCGGACGGCGGACGCAGAGTTCAGACAGCACGCCTGTGCTCCTCTTTCGGTTTCGGCTACTTGCTCACGGCCACCAGGGCGCCCTCGGAGAGCGTCTCGACGTCGGTCACCGCAACCCGCTCGCCCGCCTTGACGCCCTTCACGATCTCGATGCGCTCGCCCATGCGCTCGCCAACCGCCAGCTCGCGCATCGCCAGCTTGTCGCCGTTGACGACGAAGACGCGGTTGACGCCGTACCGGTACTGGAGCGCCGAGTACGGCAGCGTCAGCACGTCATCCACTTTGCCGCTTTCGATGTGCACGCGCGCGAAGGTGCCGGGCTTGAGCGTCGTATCGTTGTTGGGCACGAGCGCCTCGAACGGGAACGCACGGGTCGCCGCGTTCACGCCAGGGCTAATCCGCGAGACCTTACCTTCGAACGTCTTGTCCCGATAGGCGTCGACCTGCAGGGTCACCGGCTGGCCGTCCTTGATCCACGGCGCCATCTTCTCGGGAATCTCGGCGGTCACCTTGAGCGGATTGAGGCGCACGACAGCCATGACCGGCATCTGGGACTTGACGAGCTCGCCGAGATTCACGAGCCGCCTCTCGACGTAGCCGTCAAACGGCGCCCGGATATCGGTGTCGCGGAGCTGGCGGCCCGCCAGCTTCATCGTCGCTTCCGACGCCTGAATACTGGCCCGCAGGTTCTTGGCGTTCTGCAAAGCCGAGTCGTAGCTCGCCTGCTTCGACTGGAGCGCCGCCTTTGCATCGTCGAGCGTCTGCTGTGAGATGAGAGTGCGCTTGAAGAGTTCGCTTGCGCGGTCGAACGCTTGCGTGGCCTGGACGAGGTCCGCGTTGGCCTTCTGCACGTCAGGGGTTTTCTCGATGTCCGGCAGGTGATCCGGGTCTGACGCGCCGTACTGCGCGAGCGTCCGGGCGAGCACGGCTTGCTGCTGCTCGTAGGTGTATTGCTGCTTCTCGCGGTCGAGCTGGATGAGCACCTGCCCCGCCGTCACGCGGTCGCCCAGGTCGGCCAGGATTCTGCTGACCTTTCCGTCGGCCTCGGACGAGATCGTGACCTGGTCAACGGCGACGAGGGTGCCAACGACGTCGACGGCCCTGCGGACCGAATCCTGGCGGACGACTTCGACCTGGACCGACTTGGCGGCGCTTTCCCGGCTGCGAGCCTGGGCTGAGGTGTCCGGCTTCGAGCAGCCCGTGGTGGCCAGGGCGAGGGCCGCCGCGGCGGCGACGAGGGATGAGTGTCTCATGCGGATGGTCAGAGTATACGATCCCCCTGTCTGCGGACACCTGCTGGCGACCCTTCTCGTTCTGCCGATGCGGCGCCTTACTGATCTGCTCGACGTGGGTCCGGGCAATGCTCGATCTTGTCCATCGCCTCCCCATCCGGTAGACTGAAGCGAACGGGCCGATTGCGACCGTCGCAAACGGACCGCACGACGATTCGGAAGGGGCTGCGGCAGTCTGCCGCAGCCCCTTCGTCTTTGTACGCCATCGGAATCGAAGGAGGTCCCGTGGAGCCCGTGGAGGATGAAGCGCTCGTCAGGTCGTTCGAATCAGGAGAAGCACCACCGGATGGATTCCATCACCGCGAGCACGTCCGGGTTGCGTGGTGGTACATCCGCCACCATGGGTTGACCAAAGGCCTGGCCAGTTTCAGCGACGGCCTCCGGCGCTTCGCGGCCGCCAACGGAAAGCCCGACCTCTATCACGAGACCATCACCACGGCCTACGTCCTCCTGATCAACGAACGGCTGGATGGCTCGGCGCGCACCCTTACGTGGGAGGCATTTGCCGGACGCAATCCGGACTTGCTGTTGTGGAAACCGTCGGTGCTCGACCGCTACTACCACTCGGATACGCTGAAGTCGGAGCGCGCCCGCCGGACGTTTGTCTTGCCGGACCGGCTGCAAGCCGACTGAATCCGCCGAAAGTCAGGTTCCATGAGACCGAGAACCACGAAGGCGGGCCGTCGAGCAGCTCGATGACGTCGTATGTCGTGCCTCCCGCGGAGCCGAATTCAGGAATGGTCAGAATGTTCTGTGGGGCGCCCGGCCGCCCTTGGAGCAGCCGACCGCCGTGCCATAATCCCTCGCGTATGCCCTTAGTTGCAGCGCGCGTGCGATCTGCAGCGCGACGTCGCTCTGCACGGCCATGTCCGCCAATTCGCGGTCGTACTGAGCCGCAGCGCAAGCGGGGGAAGCCGGGTCTGCTCGATCTCGCTGCGCTGCTGCCACCGCCGAAATGAGCGAGTTGAGCCTGCGATCGCTCGAGCCCCACACCGACACGGCCGAGCGAATCCAGTCCCTCGACATCCTCCGCGGCTTCGCGCTGCTCGGGATGTTCGTGGTCCATTTTCACGTACGGTCGACCGAACCGGGCGGGATCGACGATCTCGTCCGCACGATCGTGTGGCGGCTCGTCGAGAGCAAATCGCACGGCACGTTCGCGCTGCTCTTCGGCGCCGGATTCGCGATTCAGCTGCGGCGCCTCGAAGCGCGCGGCACGCCCTTCACCGGTGTGTACCTCCGCCGCCTCGCCGCATTGGCGCTCTTTGGCTTCGCCGCGCACGCTTTCCTGGGATACAACGTGCTGCTCGGATACGCCGTGTGGGGAGTCCCGCTGCTGGCGATTCGAAAGTGGACGACCAGCGCCCTAATCCTAGCCGCACTCTTCTCGGCAGTTTCCGTCGCGCTGTATCACCAAGCCGCCAACTGGGTTCTGGCGGTCAGCGCCGGACCGGACGCCGTCACCGTGGCCGCCGCCGCACGGCAAGCGCTGGCCGTCAGTGTGAACGGCGCCCTGTCGGCAGCGGCCGATCAAAACAGTTACAGCGTGCTTCTCGCCGCGCGATTGAGGCACATGGCCTGGTTCTATACGCAGCCGTTCTTCTTCATGCCCGGCGCGACGCTCGCACTGTTCATCTCAGGGCTCCTGATGGTCCGCCATGGCCTGTTCGAGCGCCCTCTTGCTCATCGCCGACTGCTTGGCGCTATGGCGGTCTTCGGTCTCACTTCCTGGGTTGCTGACAACTGGGTCATTTCGCGTTGGTCTTTCGGCCTCCTGCGCGATCAGTGGCTGATGTTCGCGTACGTCAGCGGCGCGCTGCTTCTCATGGCGAAGAGGCCCGGCCTCGTGCGGAGGCTGCGCCCGATTGCGAATGCAGGTCGGATGGCACTCACCAATTACGTGATCCAGATAGCCGCTCTCGATCTCATGTTCTCGGGCTATGCGCTGGGCCTCCACACGATTCGACCGGTGCTGGGAGTTGGATCGGCGCTCGCATGCTTCGCGGTGGAAGTCGCCTTCAGCACCGCGTGGCTCAGACACTTCCGCTTCGGGCCCGCTGAGTGGCTGTGGAGATCGCTCACGTACGGCCGATGGCAGCCGCTGCGCCGCCCAGCCCTGACATGAGCCTCCTGGCAGCTGATCGGCATGGCGCTCTTCAAGCTCCGACTGCTGCAGCTTGGCCCCGCGCGAAGCGTGTACGTCTGGATGGTAGCGGTCGGATACGGGGTCGGCCTGACGGTGAACTATTTCGAGGTGCGGCACCTGCTCGACGCCAACTTCGACGTGCTTGCGCGCATGGACGTCGAGGTGACCTACGATCTCGGGCGGCTGGCGATGACGACCGGCCACGTCGGACTGCTGATGCTCTTCTGCAATTCGGGGATACTCCCCGGACTGCAGCGGCGGCTGGCGGCGGTCGGACAGATGGCGCTCAGCAACTACGTGACCCACTCCGTGGTCTGCGCGCTCACCTTCTACGGCATCGGGTTCGGCCTGTACGGACATCTGCAGCGGCACCAGCTTTACTACGTCGTGTTCGCCATCTGGCTCGTCCAGCTGATCATCAGCCCGATCTGGCTCGCGAAGTACCGGTTCGGACCGCTGGAGTGGCTGTGGCGTACGCTGACCTACGGCACGCCGCAGCCGATGCGGCGCGGCGCGAAACTTGGCGCTGGTGAGCCGACCGTGGCACCGGCGGCCTGAGGCCGCAGGATCCGGCTTCGGACACCCTTCGTGCCGTATCGCTTCCTCGAGAAGCTCCGCTGAATTCATGCTGCTTCGGGTAAACGGCGTTCGATGTGACGGAGTAATCATGTCGTCTCACCGGTACGTCGTCTCGACTGCGAGCTCGTTTTCATCGACGATCTCGCTTCAACTGGAGGATGCATGAAGCTCGTTACGCTGTTCGTCATCGCGCTGGCCATCGCCGCGCCGGTCCGTGCCCAGCATGTTCACGATCAGGGCCCCCCGCCCGCTGCGCAGCGCGGCGGAGGCCCGCAAACACCGCCCATCGAGGTTCCCTGGAACGACGCCATCCCGGCCGGAACGGCTGAACACGCTGCCCGGGCGCTCAAGGAATCGCCCCGTCACGGCGAGTGGGTGGACATCAAGATGGCGGATGGTACGGCCCTGAAGTCCTGGGTCGTCTATCCAGAGAAAGCCACCAAGACCGGCGTCGTTCTCGTGATTCACGACATTCGGGGCATGGCCGACATCACGCGCGCGGTCGGCGATCAGCTGGCCCAGGACGGATTCATCGCCATCGTGCCGGACTTTCTCTCGGGCAAGGGCCCGGACGGCGGTGGCACGGCCTCGCTCGCTACCGGTGTCGGCCAGGCGATTCAGGCGTTGACGCCGGCCGACGTCAAGGCACGTCTGGACGCGGCCATGGAATACGGCAAGAAGCTGCCCGCGTCGAACGGCAAGACGGGCGTCGTCGGGTTCTGCTGGGGCGGCGCGCGGAGCTTCGGTTTTGCTGCGTCTCAACCCGGCCTGAACGCCGCGGTCGTGTACTACGGCGACGCACCCGGAGCGTCAGACGGAACCATCGACGCGCAGCTCGCCAACGTCAAGGCGCCGGTGCTCGGCCTCTACGCCGGGAACGACGCGCGCATCGGAGCGACGGTTCCGCCGACGGAAGCGGCGATGAAGAAGGCGGGCAAGAGCTACGAGATCCACACCTTCGAGGGCGCGGGGCACGGGTTCATGGGGAATCAGGCTGGTGCCGGCGGCGCGAACCTGAAAGCGGCGCAGGCATCCTGGCCTCTGGCGGTCCAGTTCTTTGCGAAGAACTTGAAGTAGGCGCCCGTCGGGCTGCGGCCGACCGCCGCAGCCCTCTTTCCCAGGTTACCTCCTTCAGCACAAGCCGCTCCTGGACACACACGTTCGCTTCGAGCAGCATCTCGGGAACGAGCCTCGACATGACCTTGAGCCGGTAGAATAGCGACATGGCGTTGTTCAGGCTGAGAACGCGATTCCTGTCGCGTGCTTTCGCGGCCGGCGTGGTGGCCTTCGCAACTCTTGTCTCCCCGGCTTCCACACAACCTGCGGCCCAGGAGCCCGAGCGCTATCAGCCGCCGGCCCTCGCCCTTCCGCCGTCAGCCGAGCGTGCCTATCGAGCACTGTCAGCGCGTGTGGATGGACTGGGAGCGCTCGAAACCGTCCGCTACATGGATCAGTTCTGGCGGCTCGCCGGCAACCCCGGGTTCAACGCCTCGATCGACCACATCAGGGCGAGACTCCTGGCGTCAGGTTTCGCCGATTCACCCGGCAAAGGCCGGCCCCATGTCCGTGTCGAGGAATGGGGTCAAACGCGCGGCTGGGACTATCAAATCGGCACGATCGCGTTTGCCGACGATGGCGAGGTGGTGCTGTCGCGACTGCGCGACCGCGTGTCGCTCTGCATCAATTCCTTCTCCACTCCCAAAGGCGGCCTCACCGCCCGCCTGGTCGATGTCGGGGACGGGAGCCAGCCCGCCCACTATGAGAACATCGACGTGAAAGGAGCCGTGGTCCTTGGCGACGCAGACGCCGGCCGCCTCTGGCAGAATGCGGTCAAGGCCCGCGGCGCGCTCGGAGTGATCTCCACTCGGGTCGCCCCCTACATTCGTCCGTCGGACCCCGCGCTCTTCACCTCGCCCGACCAGCACGACGTTTTTCAGTGGGGTTCGGTGCCGTACGACGCCGACGCGAAGGCCTTCGGCTTCAAGGCGAGCTGGCGCGCGGCCTCGCGGATGCGCGAGCGGCTGAAGAAAGGCCCGGTCCAGGTCAAAGTCGATATCGAGTCGACGTTCTACGACGGCCCGAATCGATCGCTCATCGCCGAAATCCCCGGGTCGGTGAAGCCCGACGAGCGCATCGTGCTCGCGGCGCACGTTCAGGAACCTGGCGCGAACGACGATGGAAGCGGGTGCGGGACGCTGCTGGCCGTGGCGGCCGCGCTTGGCCAGACCGCCATGGGTCGCGGACTTCAGCCTCCCGGCCGCACCCTGACGTTCCTGTGGGTTGACGAAATCCGCGGAAGCCACCAGTGGCTCACGTCCGATCCCGAACGGGCCAAAGGTGTGCAGTACATGTTCTCGCTCGACATGACCGGCGAGGACACGACGAAGACCGGCGGAACGTTCCTCATCGAGAAGCAAGCCGACCCGTCCGCGGTGTGGACGCGCCCGTCTGACCCCCACAGCGAGTGGGGCGGCGGTGATGAGGTCAAGGCCGAGTCCCTCAAAGGAAGCCTGTTGAACGACGTCCATCTCGCCGTCAGCCTGCGCCGCGCCAAGGACACCAAGTGGGTCGTCAGGACGAACCCGTACGAAGGCGGAAGCGACCACACGGCGTTTGCCGACGCGGGCATCCCGTCGCTCCTCAACTGGCACTTCACCGATCGCTATTACCACACGAACCTCGACCGCCCGGACAAGACGAGCGCGCTCGAGATGGTGAACGTCGGTGTGGCCGTGGCCACGAGCGCGTGGTTCCTCGCCTCGGCCGACGAGCGTGATGCGATGGCCGTGGCCGACCTGCTGGCAGCCTCCGCCAGCGCGCGGCTCGCGCTCGAGCAGAAACAAGGCGCGGCGATTGTCGCGAGCGCGCCGGACCGCTCGAAGGCCGAGGCGACTGAAGCTGACGTCCTCGCGGCGTGGCGGAAGTGGTACGGCGAGGCGCTCGACAGCGTCCGGCGGCTCCCCGTGAAGGGCAGCTCGCCGACGCTCGACTCACGCGTCGCCCAGGCGCAACAGCGTCTGAAATCAGAGTGATCGATGTGGGCGGACCTCGCGGTTCGAGGGTCCATCGCTGCCGCGACGCTGTCGTGGGCCGCAGCCGAATGGCTCCGTTCGCGTCACGCCGCTCGGATGACACACGCGCGGGCAATCTGGACCGCCGGCGCCGTCCTGCTCCTCGTTCACGCTCTGGCCGTCTTTCAGTACGTTCATCACTGGAGCCAGGACGCCGCGCTCGACCACACCGCGCGCCAGACTGCCGCGCTGACGGGCCTGCACTGGGGCGGTGGCCTCTACGTCAACTACGCGTTCATCGCCCTCTGGCTGTGGGACGCCGCGGCCTGGTGGGCCAATCCTGATGCGTACGCGCGCCGCTCGGACCGAAGCCGCACGCTTCTGCTCGCGATCTTCCTCTTCATGTTCGTCAACGGCGGGATCGTCTTCGCGCACGGCCCGGCCCGGCTTGTCGGATTGATCGCGGTCGGAGCCGTCGTGTGGGCCAGGACCTCGGCTCTTGGCTCTAGGCTTTAGGCTTCCGGCAGGCCTTGATCAATTTGTTCGAGGCTGCTCGAAGGTTTGCTAAAGCCTGAAGCCCAGAGCCTAGAGCCATATGTCAGATCCGCGGCAGCGTGACTTCGCGCTGCTTGAGGTACTTCCCCTTCTTGTCGGCGTAGGAGATCTCGCAGGGCTCGTCGCTCTGGAAGAAGAGCACCTGGGCAATCCCCTCGTTCGCATAGATCTTGGCCGGCAGCGGCGTCGTGTTGGAGATCTCGAGCGTCACCGTCCCTTCCCACTCAGGCTCGAACGGCGTCACGTTGACGATGATCCCGCATCGTGCGTAAGTCGACTTGCCGAGACAGACCGTGAGCACGTCGCGTGGGATGCGGAAGTATTCGATCGTCCGCGCCAGCGCGAATGAGTTCGGCGGGACGATGCAGACGTCGGTCTTGACGTCGACAAACGACCGCGGGTCGAACTGCTTGGGATCGATCACCGTGTTGTTGATGTTGGTGAAGATCTTGAACTCGTCGGCGACACGGATGTCGTAGCCGTACGACGACAGGCCATACGAGACAACGCCGGCACGCACCTGCCGATCCTCGAACGGCTCGATCATCCCGTGCTCGAGCGCCATCTTCTTGATCCACCGGTCGGCTTTGATCGCCAATGAGCTCTCCGTTATCGCCGCAAAAACGCCAGCAGCAGCGTGAGGAGCACGCTGACCACTATCGAGGTAACGATCGGGAAGTAGAACGTCGTGTTGCCGCGGCGATAAGTGATGTCGCCAGGCAGCCGGCCGATTGGCACGCCGAGCATCACCAGTAGCCCAGCGAAGGCGATGAGCAGCCCGACGACGACCAGTAGCTTCCCCACCGCGTCACCTTGCTACCGGTTCAGGTCTATCCCGGCAAAGAAGTAGCCCAGCTCGAACGCCGCCGTCTCCGGAGCGTCGGAACCGTGCGTCGCGTTGTACTCGATCGACATGCCGAACTCCTTGCGCAGCGTGCCCGCATCGGCCTTGCCAGGGTCAGTCGCACCCATCAGCGTCCGCCATTTCTTGATGGCGTCTGGCGCTTCGAGGGCCATCACAACCGCCGGCCCCGACGACATGAAGGTCGTCAGGCTCGCGAAAAATGGCCGCTCTCGATGAACGGCATAGAAGCCTTCGGCGTCCCCCTTGGACAGGTGCCGCAGCTGCATGGCACGAATCCGGAAGCCCGCTTCCTCGATGCGCTGAATAATCTTCCCGGTATGGCCAGCCTTGACGGCGTCTGGCTTGATGATGGCGAACGTAGTCTGCATATCCGAACGATTATATCCGAGGCTCAGGACGCAGGGCTCAGGGCCCAGGGGCCCAAGATCTTCGCGCTCGAAGTCGTCGTCGTAGTGTCCGCCTTCAGGCGGACCTATCGGTGGTCCGGCTGAAGCCGGACCCTACGAATAGTCGATACTTTCACCGGCTCTGAGCTTCGAGCCCGCCTGCGGCGCGGCACCGATACGCGTCGAGCGCCGCCAACGATTGATCGCTTAGTCGCCCGCATAATAAGGTCTTGACGTCGCCGTCGCCAACGGAGGGACTAAACATGCTGTCGTACGTTCACGGAACCGACACCACTCCCCTGCTCGGCCATACGGTTGGCGAATCGTTGAATCGGGCCGCCGCCCAGTTTGGGGATCGCGACGCGCTCGTCTCGTGCCATCAGGATGTCCGGTACACCTACGACGAACTCCTCCACGAAGTGAACCGTGCCGCGCGTGCTCTCCTCGGGCTGGGCGTCGAGCGCGGTGATTGCGTGGCGATGTGGGGTCCCAACAGTGCTGAGTGGCTGATCACGCAGTTCGCGGCTGCCAAGACCGGGGCGATTCTCGTCAACATCAACCCGTCCTACCGGCTGCGCGAGCTCGAATACGCCCTCAGGCAATCAGGCATCAAGGTCCTCGTCGCTTCGCGAGGTTTTCGAAAGACCGACTATGTCGAGATGTTGACGGCGCTCGTGCCCGAGCTGAACGCGCAGCGCCAGGCCTCGATCCAGTCGGCGCGGTTCGCCGCGCTTCGCCACGTGATCTACCTCGGAGCAGAATCGACACCTGGCGGGATCGCGTGGACCGAGTTCATGAAACAGGGCGACGGGGTCGATGCCTCCGCGCTTCGCGCCCGCGAGGAGGCCCTGCAGTTCGACGACGCCGTCAACATTCAGTACACCTCCGGCACGACCGGATCGCCGAAGGGCGCGACGCTGTCGCACCACAACATCCTGAACAACGGGTTCTTCGTCGGAGAAGTGCTGAAATACACCGAGTCGGACCGGATCTGCGTGCCGGTGCCCTTCTATCACTGTTTCGGCTGCGTGATGGCCAACCTCGCGGCCGTTACGCACGGCGCCGCGATCGTCCTGCCCGCCGAATCGTTCGATGCGGAAGCGACGCTCCGCGCGATCGACAGGCAGCGCTGCACGTCGATCTACGGCGTGCCGACGATGTTCATCGCACAGCTCGAGCACGCGTCCTTCGGAGACTATTGCCTGGACTCACTGCGCACCGGGATCATGGCCGGCGCGCCATGCCCGATCGAAGTGATGAAACAGGTGATGGACCGGATGCACGTTCGGGACATCACCATCTGCTACGGAATGACCGAAACGTCGCCCGTCTCGTTTCAGTCCACGGTCGATGACTCGATCGAGGCGCGCGTGTCGACGGTCGGCCGGATTCACCCGCACCTGGAGTGCAAAATCATCGAGCCTGCGACCGGCGCAATCGTGCGACGGGGCATGCAGGGCGAGCTCTGTACCAGGGGCTACTCCGTGATGCTCGGCTACTGGGAGAACGCCCAGGCGACGTCGGCCGCGATCGATGCCGCCCGGTGGATGCACTCCGGCGACCTGGCAGTGATGCGCGACGATGGATATGTCAACATTTCTGGTCGCATCAAGGACATGATCATCCGGGGCGGCGAGAACATCTATCCGCGCGAGATTGAAGAGTTTCTGTACTCACACCCGAAGATCGGCGAGGTCCAGGTGATTGGGGTGCCGGATCTGAAGTACGGGGAAGAAGTCTGCGCCTGGGTGCGTCTCCGCGACGGCCAGGACGCCACCGAAGACGAGCTGCGGGAATACTGCCGCGGCCAGATCGCCACCTGCAAGATCCCGCGCTACATCCGCTTCACCACGGAGTTCCCGACCACCGTCACCGGAAAGATTCAGAAGTTCAGGATGCGGGAGGTATCCATCGAAGAGCTCGGTTTGAAGCGCGCGGACGCAGTCGAGACTGCGTAGCGACGCTGTCGTGGTCCTGAACCGGCCGTTCAGGCGGGGTTCAGCTGGCAATGCCTATGGTGTGCGCATGCCCAACTTCCTGAGCTACGACTTCGGGTATAGCTTGTCGATCCGTTACGGGATGCTCGCGCCGCTCGTCCTCGCGGGCGGCCTCGCAGCGTTTGCGGTGTGGCGGTCCTGGTCGCGCTGGGTGATTATCCCGACGATCCTGGTGGCCCTGTGGGCCGCAGCGGACGTCGTGTTCCTCAACGCGATGCTCAACAGCCCCATGCGGCTCCCGACCGAGCGGTTCCTGACATCCGCGTCGGGACGTGTGCTCGACGTCGGCGCGGGATCGGGGCGCGCGGCGATCGGCGTGCTGCTCGCACGGCCTCGCGCCACGGCGACGGGCGTGGACATCTACAGCGGCTACTGGGGCATCGACGAGAACACGCCCGAACGGTTCATGCGGAACGCGCGAATTGCCGGCGTCGCCGAGCGCGCCGCGGCCCGCGTCGGCGACATGCGGGAGCTGCCGTTCGGCGACGGCGAATTCGACGCGGTGGTCAGCTCCTACGCGATCGACCATCTGCGGCGAGCCGAGCGTCCGAAGGCGATCGCCGAAGTCGCGCGGGTCCTCAAGCCGGGCGGCGAGTTCCTGCTGATGATCATCCAGGTCGACTGGAGGACCTGGCTGGTCTCCCCACTCCTCGCGCACCACCCGTCGCAGAATCCGGAACCATGGCGCGCCATGCTGCAGGAGCACGGGCTCACGCTGGAAGAGGAAGGGACGGAGTTTACAACGCTGTATTTCCTGGCGAAGAAGCGCGGCTGAACTCGCACGGCCGGTCGAGGGACCCGCGAACGAACGTCAGCGCAGCGAGTCCATCACCTCGTCGAGCACGGCCTTGGGTGGCCGCACGCGCTCGAGTGGAAGACTCGCCAGCGGCTCGTCGACGAGCCCGAGCAACGAGATGAAGTCTTCCTTGTCGGGCTCGACATAAAGGACGCCGGTCGCGAACTCGCCGCGGCGCTCGGTTTCGTGCAGGAGCCGCAGGGCCGTCAGCTTGTCGGTCGGGTTGTAGTCCTCGGCCACCTTCTTGAGGTACAGCTTCGAGCCGTCGTGCATGCTGACGGCGGTCGTTGTCCCCGGATCGTAGTCGACGCTGATGTCCTCGAAGAACGGGACGAAGCTGACCTCCCCCATCACCTCGTCGTGATCTTTGGCGTAAGCGTAGCTCTTCGTCGAACCCTCATGGTCGTTGAAGGTGACGCACGGCGAGAGCACGTCGATCATGGCCGTCCCCTGATGCGCGAGCGCGGCTTTGAGGATCGAGAGGAGCTGCTTCTTGTCTCCGGAAAACGACCGCGCCACAAACGACGCCCCGAGCTCGATAGCGAGGCGGCAGGTATCGATCGGCGGCAGATCGTTGGCCACGCCGTTCTTGGCCTTGGATCCCAGATCGGCGGTCGGCGAGAACTGCCCCTTCGTCAGGCCGTAGCAGCCGTTGTCTTCGATGATGTAGACGATCGGCAGATTGCGGCGCATCAGGTGCACGAACTGACCGATGCCGATGGCGCCGGTGTCGCCGTCGCCGCTGACGCCGATGGCCAGGAGCTTGCGGTTCGCGAGCATCGCGCCCGTGCCGACCGACGGCATCCGGCCGTGCACGGTGTTGAAGCCGTGCGAGGCGCCAAGGAAGTACGCGGGGCTCTTGCTGGAGCAGCCGATCCCTGAGAGCTTGATCACCTGCTCCGGGTGGATGCCCATCTCGTAGAACGCTTCGATGATGCGCTCGGAGATGGCGTTGTGGCCGCAGCCTGCGCAGAGCGTGGTCTTGCCCCCACGGTACGGCTGCAGCTCGAGGCCGATGCGATTGAGTTTCTTCGGCGCTTCTGGTGTTGGAGTCGACATGGTTGAGTCCCGGTCCGCCTAAAGGCGGACACTGCTACTGACGTCGTGGCCGGCTTCAGCCGGCCTATTCTCCGCGGCCGGCAATCCCGGCAGCGAGCGGCTCGTGGTGCGGCGCGCCGGCAGGATGGATACCTTCCTGCTGAAGGATATCGTCGCTCACCGAACGCGCGTCGATCGGCAAGCCGCTGTAGTGCAGCACGCTCCGGACCTTGGCGTGGTGATCGGCGGTGATGTCCAGCCGCATCAGCGCGAGCATCTGCGCGTCGCGATTCTGCTCGACGACGTAGATCCGTTCGTAGCGGTCGAGAAAC
The DNA here is from genome assembly GCA_963839705.1 of uncultured Acidobacteriota bacterium. GTDB lineage: Bacteria > Acidobacteriota > Vicinamibacteria > Vicinamibacterales > 2-12-FULL-66-21 > DATBJJ01. Next base: position 309,669 of record CAWIWL010000010.1, on the reverse strand, counting down.
GTGGTCAGCTCTTCGGTGAACGGATAGGCCCGCAAGCGGAGATAAGCCGTCTTGATGCCGTGCTCCCGCGCGAGCTGATCGCGGCACTCTTCGATCGCCCAGTGGCTCGTGCCAAACCCGATGATGCCGATGTCCGCGCCGTCGACGTCCTGAACCACCGGCTTCGGCACGTACTGCCGCGCCGTCTCGAACTTGCGCGCGAGCCGCTCCATGTTGCGAACGTAGTCGTCCGGACGCTCACTGTACTGCGCCTTCTCGTTATGGCCGGAGCCGCGCGTGAAGTACGCGGGCATCTTCTCGCCGGGAACCGACCGATACGGGATGCCATCGCCGTCGACGTCCCGGTAGCGGCCCCATTCGCCGATCCGCGCGAGCGTCTCGGCATTCAGGCGCTTGCCGCGGTCGAGCGGCTGGTCGGGATACGTGAACGTCTCGGACATCCAGGTATTCATCCCGAGGTCCAGATCGCTCATCACGAACACCATCACCTGGAAGCGCTCGGCCAGGTCGAACGCCTCCATGGCCATCGTGTAGCACTCCTCGACGGAGGCCGGGATGAGCATGATCTGCTTGGTGTCACCGTGGGAGAGCACGGCGGTCGACAGCAGGTCTCCCTGCGCCGTGCGTGTCGGAAGTCCCGTCGAAGGGCCCACGCGCTGGATGTCGAACACCACGCCAGGCACCTCGGCGTAGTACGCCAGTCCGGCGAACTCCCCCATCAGCGAGATTCCGGGGCCGGACGTGGACGTCATCGCCCGCGCTCCCGCCCACCCCGCGCCGATCACCATCCCGATGGAGGCGATCTCGTCCTCCGCCTGCACGACCGCGTAGGTTGCCTTTCCGGTTTCTGGATCCTTGCGGTACTTCTTGAGGTAGCTGATGAGCGTTTCTGGCAGAGACGACGAGGGAGTAATCGGGTACCACGCGACGACAGTCACGCCCGCCATCATGCAGCCAAGCGCTGCCGCGGCATTCCCCTCGACCAGGATCATCCCGGCCGTCTTGTCTATCGCCTCGGCCCAGTACGGATCGCGCTTGACCAGGTGCTGTTCGGTGTAGGCCGCCCCGGCCTCCAGCGCGGCCATGTTCAGCTCGATCGCTTTCTGCTTCTTGCCCATCTGCCGCTTGAGCGCGTGCTCCATCTGCGCCAGATCGATGTTCAGGAGCTTCGACAGCACGCCGTCGTAAATCATGTTCTTGACGAGCCGGCGCAGCTTGGCGTCCTTGCACACCTCTGCGACGATTTTGTCGAAGGGCACCGGGTAGAACACGAGGTCGTCGCGGAGGGCGCTGAGCTTCAAGGGCTCGTCGTAGAGCACGGCGCTTCCGGGTCCCAGCGAGAGGACGTCTTCCCGCGCGGTCTCCTGGTTCATCGCAACCAGGAAATCGACTTCTTTCTTGCGGGCGACATATCCATCCTTATTGGCGCGGATGGTGTACCAGGTGGGAAGACCCGCGATGTTCGACGGGAACATGTTCTTGCCCGACACGGGCACGCCCATCTGGAACAGAGAACGTAACAGGACGAGGTTGGCGGTCTGACTGCCGGACCCGTTGACCGTCGCCACCTGGATGCTGAAGTCGTTGACGATGCGCGTGGCGACAGAGTGCGGGGCGGTTTCAGGGACCGCGACATCACTCAAGGACATGGAACTCCTTCGAGGCGAGGCGGCTGTACTATGGGGCGATCCAGATAATATATGATATCGGAAATTATAGCACCGTATAGCCTTACGCGTGCAACGACTCCTTGACGGCGGCGCCGATGTCGGCCGGGCTCTTGACCACCCGCACCCCGGCCGCCGTGAGCGCGGCCATCTTCTCCGCCGCCGTCCCCTTCCCGCCGGCGATGATGGCGCCCGCATGGCCCATTCGCCGCCCCGGAGGGGCCGTCTGCCCCGCGATAAACCCGACTACCGGTTTCCGGAAGCTTTTCTGGATGTAGGCCGCGGCCTCTTCTTCGGCCGTGCCGCCAATCTCGCCAATCAGCACCACGGCCTCGGTCGCCGGATCGGCGGCAAAAAGGCCGAGGGCATCAATAAAGGATGTCCCGATCAGCGGATCGCCCCCGATGCCGATGCACGTCGTCTGGCCGAGGCCAAGGCGTGTGAGCTGATGGATCGCCTCGTAGGTCAGCGTGCCGCTCTTCGACACGATGCCGACGCGTCCCTCTTTGCAGATGTGGCCCGGGATGATCCCGGCCTTGGCCTGGCCGGCGGTGATGAGGCCGGGACAATTCGGGCCGATCAGCCGGGTCTTCGATCCTCTGACGACGAGAAGGGCGCGCATCATGTCGAGCGTCGGAATACCCTCGGTGATGCACACGGCCAGCGGCAGCGCCGCGTCGGTGGCTTCGAGGATGGCGTCGGCGGCAAACGGCGGCGGCACGAAGATCACCGTCGCGTTGGCGCCCGTCTCCCGAACCGCGTCGGCGACGGTGTCGAACACCGGCCAGCCTTCGTGCGTCGTGCCGCCCTTGCCGGGCGTCACCCCGCCGACGACCTGCGTGCCATACGCCGCAGCCTGCTTCGCGTGAAACGTGCCTTCGCGTCCGGTAATCCCCTGGACGATGAGGCGGGTGTTTTTGTCGATGAGTACTGCCATAGGTCGATCGCTTGTGACGCTGATATTCTCGTAGTCGTAATGTCCGCGTCAGGCGGACCATGCATCCGACTGAAGCCGGACAGAGCTCGACTTCCCCCAATTGAACCACCTTCGTCGCCGCTTCGTCCATCGTATCGGCGGTCGTGAAGTTCAGACCGCTGTCCTTGAGCATCTGCTTCCCGAGCTCGACGTTCGTGCCTTCCATGCGGATCACGATTGGCACAGGCACGCCGAGCTCCCGGACCGCCGCGATCACCCCCTCGGCGAGGACGTCGCAGCGCAGGATGCCACCGAAGATGTTGATGAGCACCGCCTTCACGCTCTTGTCCGACATCAGGATCTTGAACGCGTTGCGGATCTGCTCGGCGTTGGCGCCGCCGCCTACGTCCAGAAAGTTTGCCGGCTCCCCGCCCGCCAGCTTGATGATGTCCATCGTCGCCATGGCGAGGCCCGCGCCGTTGACCATGCACCCGACGGTGCCATCGAGCTTGATGTAGTTCAGCGAGAACTTCGACGCCTCGACCTCGAGCGGCGCCTCCTCAGCCATGTCGCGCAGCGCCTTGATCTCGGCATGGCGATAGAGCGCGTTGTCGTCGAAGTTCATCTTGGCGTCGAGCGCCAGGAGACTGCCGTCATCGGTCACGATGAGCGGATTGATCTCGATGAGGGTGGCGTCGGTTGCCTTGAACGTGTCGTAGACGGCGTTCATGAACTTGGCGGCCTGCGCGACCTGGGGGCCCTTGAGGCCGAGCGCGAACGCGAGCTTGCGCGTTTGAAACGGAGCAAGACCGGCGCCCGGGTGAATGTATTCCTTGAAGATGCGCTCGGGCGTCTCGTGCGCGACTTTCTCGATGTCGACGCCGCCGTCCTGGCTGGCCATCAGCACTGGCTTCTCGGTCGCGCGGTCGAGAACAATGCCCAGATAGAGCTCGCGCGTAATGCCGAGGCCCTGCTCCACGAGGACACGCTCGACCACCTGGCCCTCCGGGCCGGTCTGGTGGGTGACCAGGCGCATCCCGATCATGGCGGTCGTGGCCGTCGCGGCGGCGTCCGGGCCCTTCACGACCTTGACCCCGCCACCCTTGCCGCGGCCGCCGGCGTGGATCTGCGCCTTGACGACCACCGTTCCGCCGCCGAGACGGACGGCTACCGCCTTCGCGTCGGCTGCATCGAACACGACTTCGCCCTGGGGCACAGGCACGCCGTGTGCCGCGAGGATCGCCTTGGCCTGATATTCGTGGATTTTCATGAGGCTCTACAGGTCTGACCGGCGTCACGCACCTCAATGCGCGCAACCTTTCAATCATATCTCACGACGCGACGTTCTTCACCGCGGGCGCTCGCGGTAGAATTCCCGGAGTCCCTCATGCCGCAGAATCTCCTCCGGGTTCTCTCCTCCTCAGTCGGGACGAAGTTTGTCGTCGGCGCGACCGGCCTGTTGCTGGTGGCCTACATGATCCTGCACCTGGTGGGGAACGCGCTCATCTTCTTCGGGCGGGATATTTTCAACGAGTATTCGCACAAGCTCGTGTCGAACCCGCTCATCGTGCCGATCGAGATCGGCCTCCTGCTGGTGCTGCTCGCACACATCTACAAGGCCGTGACGATGTGGATGCGGAACAAGGCGGCGCGCCCCGTTGGCTACCAGAAGAAAGAGCTCGCCGGGCATACGAGCCGCAAGAGCCTCGCCTCGTCGACCATGATCGCCTCGGGGCTCATCCTCATGGTCTTCATCGTGATTCACGTGAAGCAGTTCAAGTTCGGCACGTTCTACCTCGAGTCGGGCAGCGCCACGGTGAGGGACCTCTACCGCACGGAAATCGAGGTCTTCCGCAATCCGCTGTGGGTCGGCTTCTACGTGATTGCGACGCTGCTCGTCGGCCTGCACATGCGCCACGGCGTATCGAGCGCGTTTCAGTCGCTCGGCCTGGACCATCCTCGCTACACGCGGCGGATCGTGGCGATCGGAATCGCCGTGTCGGTGGTCGTCGGCGGCGGGCTGGCCCTGATTCCGATCTGGGCGATCTTGACGCACTACTGATTCGCGGCTGCGGTTTGCGGCTGGCGGCTCGAAGGTCGTCAGTCCGGAGTTCGAAGTTCGGGGTTCTATGTCACTTGATGCGAAAGTTCCGGGCGGGCCACTGGCTGAGAAGTGGGACCGGCACCGCTTCGATTCGAAGCTGGTGAATCCGGCCAACCGCCGGAAGTACACGGTCATCATCGTCGGCACCGGTCTGGCCGGCGCGTCGGCGGCGTCGTCGCTCGGCGAGCTGGGATACAACGTTCTGAGCTTCTGCATTCAGGACAGCCCGCGCCGCGCCCACAGCATCGCGGCGCAGGGCGGCATCAACGCCGCGAAGAACTACCAGAACGACGGCGACAGCATCCAGCGCCTCTTCTACGACACGGTCAAAGGCGGCGACTACCGCTCGCGCGAGGCCAACGTCTACCGGCTCGCACAGCTGAGCGTGAACATCATCGACCAGTGCGTGGCGCAGGGCGTGCCTTTCGCGCGCGAGTACGGCGGGCTGCTCGACAACCGGTCGTTCGGCGGAGCGCAGGTCTCCAGGACGTTCTACGCGAGGGGTCAGACCGGCCAGCAGCTTCTCATCGGCGCTTACCAGTCGATGATGCGCCAGGTCGAACGCGGAACGGTCAGGACGTTCGCCAACCGGGAATTGCTCGACGTGGTCGTCGTCAACGGCCAGGCCCGCGGCATCGTCTGCCGCAACTTGTCCACCGGGGCGATCGAGCGCTACGCCGGACACGCCGTACTGCTCTGCACCGGCGGCTACGGCACGGCGTACTACCTTTCGACCAACGCGGTGAACTCCAACGTGACGGCCGCGTGGCGCGCGCACAAGCGCGGGGCGTTCCTCGCCAATCCGTGCTACACGCAGATTCATCCGACGTGCATTCCGGTCTCCGGCACCCATCAGTCGAAGCTGACGCTGATGAGCGAGAGCCTGCGCAACGACGGCCGCGTCTGGGTGCCCAAGCGCCAGGGCGATCGACGCTCCCCCGCCGACATCCCGGAGGCGGAGCGCGACTACTACCTCGAGCGCCGCTACCCGAGCTTCGGCAACCTGGTGCCCCGCGACGTGGCGTCGCGCAACGCCAAGTCCGTGTGCGACGAGGGCCGCGGGGTGGGCGAAAGCGGTCTTGCCGTCTATCTGGATTTCGGCGACGCCATCCACCGCCTGGGCGCCGACGTGATCCGCGCCCGATACGGCAATCTGTTCGACATGTACCGGAAGATCACCGACGAAGATCCTTTCTCGGTGCCGATGCGCATCTACCCGGCGATCCACTACACCATGGGCGGGCTCTGGGTGGACTACAACCTGATGAGCACGATCCCCGGACTCCACGTGCTCGGCGAGGCGAACTTCTCGGACCACGGCGCCAACCGGCTCGGCGCGAGCGCGCTGATGCAGGGGCTGGCGGACGGCTACTTCGTCATCCCCAGTACGCTGGCGCACTATCTGAGCAGCGCCTCGTTTCCGCCCGTCACGACCGAACATGACGCGTTCAACGAGGCGGCCGACACGGTCCAGGCGCGCCTGGACCAGCTGCTCGCCGTCAAGGGCACGAAAACACCGCGGCAGCTGCACCGCGACCTCGGCGCGCTCCTCTGGGACGAAGTCGGCATGGCGAGGAACGACGCCGGCCTCCGGCGAGCGCTCAAGCGCATACCGGAGCTGCGCGACGAGTTCTGGCAGAACGTCTCGGTGCCGGGCCCGGCCACCAATCTGAACAAGAACCTCGAGTACGCCGGCCGCGTCGCCGACTACCTGGAGTTTGCCGAAGTCCTCACGCTCGACGCCCTGGAGCGCACCGAGTCGTGCGGGGGCCATTTTCGCGAGGAAAGCCAGACACCCGACGGCGAGGCGTTGCGCGACGACGACCATTTCTCGTATGTCGCGGCGTGGGAATTCCACGGGGTCGGCAAGGAGCCAGCGCTGCACAAGGAGGCGCTGGCGTTCGAGTATGTGCGGCCGACGCAACGGAGCTACAAGTAGAAAGTTTGAAGTCTGACGTTTGAAGTCTGAAGTGCGGAAGTCGGAAGTGGGAAGTTCGAAGTGGAAGTTCGAAGGGAAGTGTGAAGTAGGAAGTTTGAAGTAAGGAAGTGCGAAGTCGGAAGTGCGAAGTCGGAAGTGCGAAGTCGGCAGTGCGAAGTCGCAGTGCGAAGCCGCAGTGCGAAGTGGAAAGGCCGGAAGTAAAGAAGGGCGAAGACTGAGATATGAAGCTCTGAGTCGGGAAGCGGGAAGACGGTTCGAAGAGGAACTGAGCTTCCCACTTCCAACCTCCAACTTCCGACTTCCAACCTCCGACTTCCGACTTCCGACTTCCCACTTCCCACTTCCGACTTCTCACTTCAAACTTCAAACTTCCTTCGAACTTCCACTTCCAACTTCTCACTTCCCACTTCCGCACTTCAAACTTCAAACGTCAGACTTCAAACTTTCACAAAGGGTTCTTGCATGCGCATTTTTCTGAAAGTGTGGCGTCAACCCGGTCCCCGGTCGGAGGGCGAGCTCGTGGACTACGTCGCCGAGAACGTCTCTCCGGACATGTCCTTTCTGGAGATGCTCGACGTGGTCAACGAAGGGCTGATTGCCGCCGGCACCGATCCCATCGCCTTCGACTCGGACTGCCGCGAAGGCATCTGCGGGGCGTGCGGGTTTCTGATCGACGGCGTCGCCCATGGCCCCGATCCTGGTACGACCGTCTGTCAGCTGCACATGCGGCGCTTCAAGGACAACGACCGGCTGGTCCTCGAGCCCTGGCGCGCGAAGGCGTTCCCGCTCGTCAAGGATCTCGTCGTCGATCGCAGCGCGTTCGATCGGATCATCCAGGCCGGCGGCTACACGTCGGTCAACGTCGGCGGCGCGCCCGATGGCAACGCGATCCTCATCCCCGGTAATGTGGTCGAACAGGCGATGGATTCGGCGGCCTGCATCGGCTGCGGCGCCTGCGTGGCGTCGTGCAAGAATGCATCGGCGGCGCTCTTTACTTCAGCCAAGGTGAGCCACCTCGCGCTTCTGCCGCAGGGCCAGGTCGAGCGCGGCCGGCGAGCTATCGCGATGGTCGACCGGCACGACGCCGAAGGATTTGGCAGCTGTTCGAACGAGGGCGAGTGCGAGGCGGTCTGCCCGAAGGAGATCTCGATTGCGAACATCGCCCGGATGAATCGCGAGTACGTGCGCGCCGTGTTGGCGCGCTAGGATGGCTGGCGCGCGGCGCTAGCTTGCCGGCAGCGCTCGCGCGCGGATCCGCTCGAGCACAACCTCGTTCCGGTCCGCCGCGCCCTGTTTCGAAAACACGAACAGAGCCCTCCGCGCCGGCGACCGCCTCTCGAAGTAGCCGTCCCATTTTAGGTGCACGGCGTCCTCGATCTGTGGTTCGCGCCGAAAGCCCTGCGCCTCGAACTGCTTCACCCACCAGTGGCAATCCGCCCAAACGAGATGTCCGTGAATCGGGTATCCGAGCTCGTCGACGTGGAGACGTGAAAAGGCGCGGCCGGCAGCCGCATCTGCCGCCCAGGTTTCTATATAGAGCGGGAACACCGTGCCGAATGCGGGGTCCGCGCCGAACGCCGGGATGTTGCAGAAGAGATACGCCCCAGGCCGGGAGATCTCCCACAGACGTTGTATGTAGGCGCCGAGCCGATTCGGATTGAGGTGCTCGAACACGTCGAGCCCGAAGACGACATCGTAGACCGCCGGCAAATCGAGCGTCAGGAGATCGCCGTGATGGATGCGGGATCGCACGCGGTCGGGGGCAAGGCCGATCGCCAGGCTGCTGATCTCGACGCCTTCAGCCGGCACGCCCAGGTCATCCAGGCACGCGAGCACCGCGCCCGCAGCGCACCCGAGCTCGAGCAGCCGCTCCGGCGCGAACGAGGCCAGTATCTCGGCCATCGTCCGCTTGTCGAAGTCGACGCCAAAGGCCCAGACGCCGGGGTGCTCGTAGTATTTCTGTTCGAGAATCATCCGCTCGAGCCAGTCGAAGTCGGATGCTTCCGCCGCGTCGAAGACGGCAATCGTCTGGCCGTTCGAGCGATCGGTGGTCTGCGTGTATCGGTCGGGACGGAGGGCTCGCAGGTTGGCGAGCGCGGATGCGGACGGCCGGAGCGTATTGACGAACTCTTCCGACCGCATCAACGAGAGCAGAACCGCGGATCGCCCGAGTCCGTCACGCAGCACGCGCCGGTAGTGGTCGAGACCGTCCTGGTCCGCCGGACGGCCCAGGACTTCTCGATACGCTTCTTCGATGAACCGGGTATCAGACTGCAGCACCGGCCGCAGCCGGCTCACAATGCGTCGAAAGAACGGGCTCACACCTTGATGACGTCGACCAGTTCCTTGACCGCCGCGGCTGACTTCTTGAGCGCGGCATCTTCTTCCGGCGTGAGCTTGATCTCGACGATTTGCTCGACGCCGCGGGCCCCGAGCTTCACGGGCACGCCCACGAACAGATCGCGGACCCCGTATTCGCCCTGGAGGAAGACCGAGCACGGCAGGATCTTCTTCTTGTCCTTGAGGATCACCTCGACCATCTCCGCCGCTGCCGAACCGGGCGCATACCACGCACTCGTGCCGACCAGCTTGGTGATCTCGGCGCCGCCGTCCGCCGTTCGCTTGCAAATGGCGTCGATCCGGTCCTTCGACAGGAGATCGGTGATGGGAATGCCAGCGACAGTCGAATACCGCGGCAGCGGGACCATCGTATCCCCGTGGCCGCCGAGCACGAAGGCATGGACGCTCTCGACCGAGACGTTGAGCTCCATGGCGATGAACGTGCGCATGCGCGCCGAGTCGAGCACGCCGGCCATGCCGATCACGCGCTCGCGCGGGAACTTGCTCAACCGGTAGACGGCCTGCGCCATCGCGTCGAGCGGGTTCGCCACCGGCACGATGATCGTCTTCGGCGAATACTTGACGATCTGCTCAGTCACCGCCTGCATGATCTTGTAATTGGTGTTCAGCAGGTCGTCGCGGCTCATCCCGGGCTTGCGGGGCATGCCGGAGGTGATGACCACGACGTCCGAGTCGGCCGTCGCCTTCCAGCCCTCGTCGTTGGCGCCGTAGCCGACGATGCGTGAGTCGGACCCTTCGATCGGACAGGCTTCGAGCATGTCGAGCCCGACGCCCGCCGCCTTCTGGTCGGCCACGTCGATGATGACGACGTCGGCAAGCTCCTTGTCCGCAACCGCACGGGCGACGGTCGCCCCGACGGCGCCGGCGCCGCCCACTACAGTGACTTTTCTATTCATCTACCTAGCCTCTGAGGAACACTCTGCAATGCTGAATGTGGAGAGCTGAATGTCGAAACGAATGCGAAGGTTTCGGAATCCCGCCCGGCACGCATAATCTCGGCATTCAGAATTGTTAAATGTTTTTGATCATCTCGTCCGCGAACTCTGATGTCTTGAGCTCGGTCGCGCCGGTCATGAGCCGGGCGAAGTCGTAGGTGACGTGCTTGGCGGCAATGGCGCCGTCCATGCCCTTCACGACAAGATCGGCGGCCTCGGTCCATCCAAGGTATCGCAGCATCATCTCGCCCGACAGGATGACCGAGCCGGGGTTGACCTTGTCCAGGTCGGCGTATTTCGGCGCCGTGCCGTGCGTCGCCTCGAAGACGGCGTGGCCGGTCACGTAGTTGATGTTGCCGCCCGGGGCAATCCCGATGCCGCCGACCTGGGCGGCAAGCGCGTCGGACAGATAGTCACCGTTGAGATTCGGCGTCGCGATGACGTCGAACTCGTCGGGCCGGGTCAGCACCTGCTGGAGCGTGATATCGGCGATGGCATCCTTGATGACGATGCCCGCGCCGGGCTTGCCCGCGGGAATCCGGCACCACGGGCCGCCGTCGATCTCCTCCGCGCCAAAGAATCTCTTCGCAACGTCGTAGCCCCAGTCGCGGAAGGCGCCCTCGGTGAACTTCATGATGTTCCCCTTGTGCACCAGCGTGACGCTCTTGCGCTGGTTGACGATGGCGTAGCTGATGGCGCTGTGAATCAGGCGCTCGCTGCCCAGGTAGCTGATCGGCTTGAGGCCCACGCCGACCTGCACGCCCACCTCGCGGGCGGGGGCGCCTATGCCTGCGAGCAGGGTCTGCCACTCCTGCGCGGCCTGCGCGGTGCCGAAGCGGACTTTCTTGAACTCCTTCGGAAACTCCTTGGCGAAGAAGTCGAGCACTTTTTGCGCTTCCGGGCTGCCGGGCGCGTACTCGATGCCGGCGTAGATGTCTTCCGTGTTCTCGCGAAAGATCACCATGTCCACCTTCTCCGGATGTTTCACCGGCGAAGGCACGCCCTTGTACCAGCGGACGGGGCGGAGACAGACGAAGAGATCGAGCATCTGGCGCAACGCAACGTTCAACGAGCGGATGCCGCCGCCCACTGGCGTGGTCAGCGGTCCCTTGATGCCGACGAGATAGTGACGAAAGGCCTCGACGGTCTCGTCGGGCAGCCACGTGTTGAACTTCTTGAAGCTCTTCTCGCCGGCGTAGACCTCGAACCAGGCGATCTTTTTCGTGCCGCCGTAAGCCTTCGCCACCGCGGCGTCGAGCACTCGAACGCTGGCACGCCAAATATCTGGCCCGGTGCCATCGCCTTCGATGAACGGGATGATAGGATCGTCAGGAACGATGAGACGGCCGTCCTTCTTCGTGATGGCGGTCCCGGCGGCGGGCGGTTTGAGAATCGAAAAAGTAGGCATGGTCGGATTAGGTCACATCACCATCGCGACGTTACAGGATCTTCACAGAAACTGTGGAAAACGTTGTTGAAAACTTCCTCGATCCATTCGAAATCGCCCATTGAATCCGCACGATCCAGCGGTTTGCACCATCGTAGTGCGGAAGAGCTCTTTCGCGCGCGAATCGGAACGGCACATTATATCTGAAGGCTTCATTTCCTCCCCTCATGCACATCGTCATCGCCGATCAATTGCCATCTTCTGCAGTCGAACTCCTGTCATCGGTGCCCGGTTGGACCGTCGACGCGCGCGCCGGACGGTCGGCGGACGCGCTGGCCCCCGATCTCGTTCAGGCCGACGCGCTTGTCGTTCGCAGCGCGACCAAGGTTGACGAGCGGCTGCTCGCCGCCGCTCCCAAACTTCGGGTAATTGCCCGCGCCGGTACCGGAATCGACAACGTCGATCTCGCGGCGGCCAGCGCGCGGGGGATTCTGGTCATGAATGCGCCGGGCGGCAACAGCGTCAGCGTCGCCGAGCACGCGCTCGCGCTGATGCTGTCGCTGGCGCGGTCGGTGCCGACCGCCGACGCCACGATGAAGCGCGGCGTCTGGGACAAGAAGAAGCTGACCGGCGCGGAGCTGAGAGGCAAGACGCTCGGCCTTTGCGGGCTGGGAAGAATCGGCCAGGAAGTCGCCGCCCGGGCACGCGCGTTCGGCATGGAAATTGTCGCGCACGACCCGTTCATTTCGGAAACGGTGGCAGGATCGCTCGGCATCCACCTCCTCAGCCTCGACGGCATGTGCGAGGTCGCCGACTACATCAGCCTCCACCTTCCCGCGACGACGGAAACCCGGCACCTCTTCGGCGCGGCGCGCCTGGCGAAGTGCAAGCGCGGGCTGCGGATCGTCAACACCGCGCGCGGCGAGTTGATCGACGAGACCGCACTCGCCGACGCCATCGAATCGGGCCACGTCGCGGGCGCGGCGCTCGACGTCTTCGAACTCGAGCCGCCGAAAGACTGGCGTCTGGCGCAGCTGGCGCAAGTCGTGGCCACTCCCCACATCGCGGCGTCGACGGCCGAAGCGCAGGAGCTGGTTGGCCTTGAAACCGCAGCGGCCGTCCGGGACTATCTGACGCAGGGCGTCATCCGGAACGCCGTCAACTTCCCGGCGATAGCGGCGGAAGAGATGCTTCGCCTCCAGCCCTATCTCACGCTGGCCGAGCAGCTGGGCGCGCTGGTCGTGCAGCTCGCCGAGGGCCGCACCAAGGGGATCAGCGTGCGTCTGTATGGACCGCTCGTCGGCTCCAACAGCAGCCTCATCGTCAGCGCGGCCGTGACCGGCCTGCTCCGCCCCTTGCTGTCCTCGGCGGTCACCATCGTCAATGCCCGCGACGTCGCCGGAGAACGCGGCATCGAAATTGTCGAGTCGCACAGCTCGCGGGCCAGGAACTTCGCCAACATCATCTCGGTCAAGGTCCACACGAGCGAAGGCGAGCGGTGGCTTGAAGGCACGGTCTTCGAACCGGCCCGTCCGCGTCTCACCCTGCTCGATGGCATCGAGGTGGAAGCCCCGCTCGAGGGCACGCTGCTCATCATCAAGAATGCCGACAAGCCTGGCGTCATCGGCCAGATCGGATCGATCCTTGGCCGGCATTCCGTCAACATCGCGAACTTCGCGCTCGGGCGCGACGAAGCCGGCGCCGTTGGCGTCGTCAAACTCGATGCGACGCCCGACGATGCCGGGCTGGCCGGCGCGCTCCCGGAGATCCGCGCCACGGCGGCGGTGAAGGAAGCTCGAGTGGCGAAAGTTTCCTGAGGCGGGTCAGTCCTGCAATGCGAGGCGGCGAACGGCTCCCGTCAGCAAGTCGTTGAGCTCGACCGCGTCGGCCGAAACCGCACCGACGCGATAACGCGCGGCGATGGTTTCCCCTTCCTTCACGAGGAACAGCTCCCCGCTGAGTGCCGAGATGATGGCGGTGCGCACCGGACCTTTCGGGGAGGCACTCTCCGCCACGCCTATGAGCTCGATGGCCGGCTCGAGTGGTGGGGCGCTGAGTGCGGAAGGCTCGGCGTCGTCGCGAGCCACCGTCTCTCGACGATCGGGAACCGCGCGAGGGGCGAACGTGAACGGATTGCGGAAGGGCTCCTGCGGCGATGGAGCCACAGCTAACCGGTTCTTCAGCCGCAGCGTCTGCGCCTGAACGTCATTGGCGAGCGAAGTCGTGCCGCTTGTTTCGACCGGTGTGGCCGGCTCGGGCGCGTCCGGCGTCTGACGCATCAACCCGCCTGCAGATGACAGCCACGCCGCCAGCAGTAACGCGGCGCCGGAATAGCCCGCAGCCCGTTTGGCACTCATGGCATCTTCAGGGTGACTTAGGGATGTACCACAGGCGACCTCCTGATGTGACTCGAGCGTGGTGTCAGCATTACTCAGTTTGTCGCGGGGCCCCACCCCCGCGACCTGCCAGCGCTCGCTCGCTCGCGCCGGTGGCTAATGGCGACAGCCTGCTTGTCGCAGGCTAGGTCTGGGCGGTACTCTTGTTCTTCGCGAGATACTGCGAGCAAGCGCCTGCGGCCCGAGCGAGGCGCGACCAGCCTCCGCCAAGGCTACGGCGGTCCGCCGAAGCTTCAGCGAGGGCGGGAGCCGCCGAGCGCTGGAAAAATGTGCACTTGTGGTAATATTCGCCGTGCCCCCTGTTTCGTCCCCCGGGCCCTCTTCTCCAAGCCTTCGCACCACTGTCGTCGTCATCCCCGCGCGTTACCAGTCGACCAGGCTCCCTGGAAAGGCGCTCGCGGACATCTGCGGCCGTCCGATGATCGAGCACGTCTACCGTCGCGCGAGCGATGCGCGCTCGGTCGCGGCCGTGATCGTGGCAACCGATGACTCGCGCATCGCCGACGCCGTTCGTGCGTTCGGCGGCGAGGTGCGCCTGACGTCGGCCAGCCACCGGAGCGGAACGGATCGGCTCGCCGAGGTCGCTGCCACGATGGAGTGCGATCTGGTGGTGAACGTCCAGGGCGACGAGCCGCTCATCGAGCCGGCGATGATCGACGAGGCTGTCGCCCCGTTCGACACCGAGCCCGACTTGCACATGAGCACGCTGCGGCGGCTCATCGAAGACCCCGCGGACTACCGGAACCCGAACGTCACCAAAGTGGTCGTCGACGGCGACGGCTACGCTCTGTATTTTTCGCGCGCGCCGATTCCGTACGTCCGCGAGGACAGCCCAGCCGCGCCAGCCTGGCGCCACGTCGGGTTGTACGTCTATCGGCGGGAGTGCCTGCTGATGCTGGCACGGCTTGCGCCGACCGCACTCGAACAGTCCGAGGCTCTCGAACAGCTGCGGGCCCTCGAGCACGGCATCCGAATCAAAGCCATCGAAACCCGCTACGACTCGATCGGTGTCGATACGCCGGACGACCTCGAACGCGTCCGAAACCTCTTCGCAGGACAACAAGGAGCTCGCAGACTCACATGGGCGACGTCATCGTGAACCCGGAATCCCGGCCCGCCAGGCCCGTGAAGTACATCCTCGTGACCGGCGGCGTCGTGTCGTCGCTCGGCAAGGGGCTCGCCGCCGCATCGATCGGCGCGCTGCTCGAGGGACACGGCTACAAGGTGGCCCTGCAGAAATTCGACCCCTACATCAACGTCGACCCCGGGACGATGAGTCCGTACCAGCACGGCGAGGTCTACGTTACCGACGATGGCGCCGAAACCGACCTCGACCTGGGACACTACGAGCGGTTCACCAATCAGGTCACGAGCCGGAACAACAACTGGACCACCGGGAAGATCTACCTCTCGGTCATCCAGAAGGAGCGCCGCGGCGACTATCTGGGGCGCACCGTCCAGGTCATTCCCCACATCACCAACGAGATCAAGGACAGCATCCGGGCCATCGCCAAAAACGTCGACATCGTGCTCGTCGAAATCGGCGGCACGGTCGGCGACATCGAGAGCCAGCCGTTCCTCGAAGCCATCCGCCAGCTGCGTCAGGATGTGGGACGCGAGAACACGCTCTACGTCCACCTGACGCTCGTCCCGTTCATCGGCGCCGCCGGCGAGCTCAAGACCAAGCCGACCCAGCACAGCGTCCGCGACCTGCGTGCCATCGGCATCCAGCCCGACATCCTTCTGTGCCGGACCGATCGCTTCCTCGATCAGGACATCAAGCGGAAGATCGCCCTCTTCTGCGACGTCGACGAGGAGGCCGTGATCACGGCCAAGGACGTCGCGAGCATCTACGAGGTGCCGCTGGTCCTCGCCGCCGAAGGCCTCGACCGCATCGTGCTCGACCGGCTGCACCTGCCGCAGACCGAAGCGCGCATGGACGCCTGGAGCGATCTCGTCGATCGCATCCGCCACCCTACGGATGAAGTGACGATTCACGTCGTCGGCAAGTACGTCGGCTACGAGGACTCCTACAAGAGCCTCAATGAGGCGCTCTATCACGGCGGCTTCAAGCACCGGCTGCGGGTCAACATCCGCTGGGTCGAGGCCGAGGCGCTCGAACAGACGGGCGGCGAGCAACTGCTCGACGGCGCCCACGGCATCCTCGTGCCCGGCGGCTTCGGCGACCGCGGCACGCGCGGCATGATGCGGGCGGCCGAGATCGCCAGGGAGCGCAACATCCCGTACTTCGGCATCTGCTACGGATTCCAGTGGGCCGCGGTCGAGTACGCCCGTCACGTGGCTGGATTGGCGGAGGCGGACTCCACCGAGTGCAGTCCAGACACGCCGATCAAGCTGATCTACAAGCTCCGCGACTTGCTGGGCGTCGACGACCTCGGCGGTACGATGCGGCTGGGAACTTATCCCTGCGCGCTCAAAGCCGGCTCGAGGTCACGCGAGCTCTACGGCGAGGATGTGATTCAGGAGCGGCACCGCCATCGCTACGAGTTCAACTGCCTCTACGAGAAGGCGCTGACCGAGAAGGGACTCGAGATCGCTGGCCGGTCGCTCGACGGCAAGTTCGTCGAGATTGTCGAGCTCCCGACCCACCCGTGGTACGTCGCGGTGCAGTTCCACCCCGAGTTCAAATCGAAGCCGCTCAAGCCGCATCCCCTGTTCGCCGGGTTCGTCGAAGCCAGCCAGGCCCACGCTCGCGCGGCGCGGGCGCAGCCGACTGCGTCCGTGGTAGGTTAGGGCGCGTGCAGCCGATTCAGTTTGCCGGGCTCACGGTGGGCGGCGGTTCGCTGCTGCTCATCGCGGGTCCCTGCGTCATCGAGAGCGAGTCACACGCCTCCGACCTTGCGATCGCGATCAGGGACATCGCACGCCGCGTCGGCGTGTCCTACGTCTTCAAGGCCTCGTACGACAAGGCCAACCGTACGTCTGGACGGTCCTTCCGGGGCCCCGGCCTCGAGGCGGGGCTGCGGATCCTCTCGCGCGTCCGCGAACGGGCCGGTGTCCCCATCTTGACCGACATCCACGAAGCGGCTCACGCCGCGCCCGTCGCTGAAGTCGCCGACGTACTGCAGATTCCTGCGTTCCTGTCGCGCCAGACCGACCTGCTCGAGGCCGCGGCGCGGACCAACCGGGTCGTCAACCTGAAGAAGGGTCAGTTTCTGGCGCCGACCGACGTCCGCCACGCGATCGGGAAGATCACCGCGGCAGGAAACGAACAGGTCATCGTCACCGAGCGCGGGTTCACCTTCGGGTATCACAACCTGGTGGTCGACATGCGAGCCTTCCCGATCATGCGCGCGTTCGGCTATCCGGTCGTGTATGACGTCACGCACAGCCTGCAGCTGCCGGGCGCCGGCGACGGCGTCACCGCCGGCCAGGCCGAGTTCATCGAGCCGCTGGCATCGGCGGGCGTGGCCGCCGGCGTCGACGGCGTTTTCCTCGAAGTGCACGAGCAGCCCGCGAGGGCCAAGAGCGACGCGCAGAACGCGCTGCGGCTCGACTTGCTGGAGCCCCTGCTCGAGCGGCTGGTTCGCATTCATGCGATCGCCCCTGCGGTCCGGCTGAAGCCGGACACTACGAACGATGCGGTCCGGCTAAAGCCGGACACTACGGGCGATGCGGTCCGACTAAAGCCGGACACTACAGGCGATGCAATCCGGCTGACGCGGAAGTCTACGGACGTAGTGTCCGGCTTTAGCCGGACCAACGGCGACACATGAGCACCGATACGGCTTCCGCGCTGGATCTCGCCAGGAAAGTGCTCCGGATCGAAGCGGCCGCGATCCTCGGGCTGGTCGACCGCGTCGACGGCACCTTCGAGCGCGCGGTGCAGCTGCTCTTCGACTGTCGCGGCCGGGTGATCGTCACCGGCATGGGCAAGTCGGGCATCATCTGCCGGAAGATCGCGGCGACCCTCTCGAGCACGGGCACGGCGGCCTGGTTCCTGCACCCGGCCGAAGCCACGCACGGCGATCTCGGCGCCATTCGCGACGACGATGTGGTCATCGCGCTCTCGCACAGCGGCGAGACCGAGGAGCTGGTGCGGCTGCTCGAATCGATCCGCCGGCTGGGCGCCAGGCTGATCGCCATTACCGGCGACCCCGCATCGACGCTGGCCCGGGCCGCCGACGTCACGCTCGACTGCTCCATCGCCGCGGAAGCCTGTCCGATGAACCTCGTGCCGACGGCCAGCACAACGGCCGCTCTCGCGATGGGCGACGCGATCGCGATGACGCTCCTCGTGCGCAAGGGCTTCCGCGAAGATCAGTTCGCGTCGCTGCATCCGGCCGGAAAGCTCGGCCGACGGCTGATGCAGGTCGAAAACGTCATGGTCAGCGGCGCCGCCGCGCCGATCGTGCAGACGACGACGTCGATGCCGGACGTGTTTCACGAGATGTCGAGCAAGCGGCTCGGCATGACCGCCGTCACCGACGCGGAAGGACGGCTCGTCGGCGTCTTCACCGACGGCGACCTGCGACGGCTCATGAGCCGGTCGGCCAACGTCCTGGCCCTCACCGCGGGCGAAGCGATGACCCCCAATCCCATCACCATTGGCCGCGGACTGCTGGCCGTCGAGGCGTTGAGGGTGATGGAAACGCACAAGATTACGTCGGTGATCGTCATCGACAGCCGCGGTACCGTCGAGGGCGTGGTACATCTCCACGATCTCTGGCGGCTGCAGATGTTCTGACATGTCGCTTCAGGCCAAAGCGTCCCGCATCCGGCTCCTGCTCTTCGATGTCGACGGCGTCCTCACGACCGGCGAAGTCGTCATGCACGCCGACGGCTCCGAATCCAAGGGCTTCCACATCCGCGACGGCGCCGCCATTGTGTGGGCGCAGCGGGCGGGGCTCACCGTCGGCTTGCTCTCGGCCCGCTCGTCGGGGGCGACGGCGCACCGCGCCGCCCAGCTCGCCGTGCGCATCGTGGCGCAGGGCGTTAAAAGCAAGATCGCCGCCTACGAGCAGATCGTCCGCGACGCGCGCGTCGAGGACGCCGACGTCGCCTACATGGGTGATGACCTGCTCGACCTGCAGGTCCTCGCGCGCGTCGGCTTGTCGGCCGCTCCTGCCGACGCCGCCCCGGAAGTGCGTGAGCGCGTCGATTGGGTCAGCACGGCCGGCGGCGGCCGTGGCGCCGTGCGCGAACTCGTCGAACTGGTACTCCGGGCGCAGCAGCGGTGGGATGACGTGCTGCGTCAGCACCTGCCTCAGGCGTAATGGACGGCTACGTCGTACTCCTCAGTGCGCTCGTTGCGTTGCTCGCGGGCATCGCGATCGGCAAAGCCTGGGAACGCTACAAGCTGCGCGACGGCCAGTGGATCGATCGCCGCCGCGCGCGCGAATCTCCACACTACATGCTCGGCCTCAACTTCCTGGTCACGAACCAGACCGAGCCGGCGATCGACGAGCTGACGCGGGCGGCGGCTGCCGCCGGCGATCCGCTCGAGATCCACTTGATCCTCGGGAACCTGTACCGGGAAAAGGGCCAGGTCGGACGGGCCATCCAGGAGCACCAGAAGCTGCTCCAGCGACCGGACCTGCGCAAGCTCGAACACGCCAACGTCCTGCTGTGCCTGGGCCTCGACTACAAGCGCGGCGGGTTCGTCGACCGCGCGCTCGAAGCGTTCACGGAGGTGCTCCGCCTCGACCCCGACAATCAGTACGCCCTGTCGAATCTCGAGAAGCTCTACGAAGAGCAGCACCAGTGGGCCGAAGCGTACGCGACGCGCCACAAGCTCGCCAAGCGCGATGGCGGCACGTCACACGCCCGGCATCAGGAGATCCTGGCCTTCCTCGAGAACGAGCTCGGCCTGGACGCGCTGAAGCGGATGGACTATCCGGAAGCGGCGCGGCGCTTCGCGGCGGCAATCGAGCTCGACGACCATACCGTCCCCGCGTACCTGAACCTTGGCGACGTGCGGTTCTACCAAGGCGACGCCACCGCCGCCATCACCACCTGGGAGCGCGTGATCGAAACATCGCCCGAGCGCGCGTACCTGGTATTCGCCCGCCTCGAAGGCGCGTATCCAAAGGCGCACGACTCCGGTCGCTTCCCCGCGCTCTGCCGTCGCCTGATCGACGCCAATCCCCAGGACTGGCGAGCCAGGCTCGCGCTCGCGCGGTACCTGTCCTCGCACGACGCCACAACCGAAGCCCTCGAGATCCTCTTCGAAGCGCTCGTACACAATCCACACGCGCTGGCGCTCCATCAGGCCATCTGGCACACGCTCTCGACACTCCAGCTGCCGCCGGCGCTCGTGACTCGTTACGTCGACCTCACGCGTGACGCTGTGTTCTACCTGGACCCGCACATCTGCATCCGCTGCCGCTATCGCAGCACGGAACTGCTCTGGCAATGCCCGCAGTGCCACGAGTGGAACACGTTTATAGAGGAGAGAATTGCACCTGCCAAAGAAAGTTTGAAGTCTGACGTTTGAAGTTTGAAGTGCGGAAGTGTGAAGTGAGAAGTGGAAAGTAGAAGTTCGAAGTAAGTGCGAAGTGGGAAGTGCGAAGTGGGAAGCACGAAGTGAGAAGTGCGAAGTGGGAAGTTCGAAGTGCGAAGCTGGAAGTGGGAAGTGCGGCCGGGAAGCTCGACGAGGTACGCAGAAATAAACGCTTCCGACATGAGCGCGATCGGCAGATTCTTCACACCCCCCTTAGATTTCCCGCCATTTCATAGCGCATCAGCTCGGCACGCGGCCTGCTTTGCGTAGAGCGTGGACAAGCCGTGGGATCTCTTCGAGCGCACAGCGCGGTTCGCCGAGGAAACCTGCCGGTTCTGCGAAACGCTTCCGACGCGGACCGAGGCCCAGGAGGTGGCATCGCAACTTCGCCGGGCGGCCAGAGGTGTAGCGAGCAACTATCGAGCTGCGAGGCGGGGGCGCTCCGACGTGGACTTCATCGCAAAGATGGGCTCAGTTATCGAAGAGGCCGACGAGTCGATGTACTGGCTGGAACATCTGGCAGCTACAGGGCTTGTGAGCCCAAGTGACGTAGAGGAGTTGCGCCAGGAGGCCAACGAGCTGGTCGCGATCTTCACGGCCGCGCACAAGACGGCAAAGGCTAACCTCGAGGCTAAGAAAAGGCGGAAGCAGAAGCGAGGCAGGAAGCCAGAAACGTAGGATTGCGCGACGCTCGCTCGCTCATTCGCATGATGGCACTCGCATCAGGGTTGGAACTTCGCACTTCGAACTTCGCACTTCGAACTTCGCACTTCGAACTTCGCTTTCCACTTCGCACTTCGAACATCGCACTTCACACTTCAAACTTCCCACTTCCCACTTCCAACTTCCCACTTCCCACTTCCCGCTTCCCACTTACTTCAAACTTCTACTTTCCACTTCCCACTTCACACTTCCCCACTTCAAACTTCAAACGTCAGACTTCAAACTTTCATAGGCCCTCCCCACCCCCCTGTCCGTCTCCCCGAACCCCCCGTCCGTTCGAATCACGATGTGCGCCCGCGCGACCTTCTCCTCGATCGGCCATTGTGCGTCGAGACGGGCGCGGGCGGCCTCTTCGGTCAGCGCGTCGCGCGCCATGAGGCGGCGCAGCTGTTCCGCCGGCGCGCAGGCGCACACGATGACCACCTCGAAATCATGCTGCTGGCCGGTCTCGAAGAGAAGGGGGATGTCGGCGATGGCGACGCGCGTGCCGAGCGGGAGATTCGCGAACCACTGGTCAATCCGGCGATAGACCTCGGGATGGACGATCGCCTCGAGGTCGGCGCGCGCGGCGCGGTCGGCGAAAACGAGACGGCCGAGCGCGGGCCGATCGAGGCTGCCGTCGGGGAGAAGAAACCCCTGGCCAAAACGTTCGACGACGTGCGCCAGCCCGTCGCTGCCCGGGGCGACCGCGTCGCGCGCCAGGCGGTCGGCGTCGATGACGGCGGCGCCCAGCGCGGCAAACCGGGCCAGGCAGTACGACTTTCCCGTCGCGATGCCGCCGGTCAGAGCCGCGCGCCGCATGGTCAGGCGGCGCCGCGCCTCGTCACTGCCGCCTTCACGGTGTTCCTCAGAAGGACGGCGATCGTCAGCGGACCAACGCCGCCAGGCACGGGCGTCAGCGCCCCGGCCATGTCGGCGACCTTTGGATGTACATCGCCGACGACCACCGCGCCCCGTCGATCGAAGTCGGCGAGACGGGTCGAGCCCGGCTCGAAGAGGTCGCGGACCGTCGAGAGGTCGGTGACGCGATTGATGCCCACGTCGATCACCGTCGCCCCAGGCTTGACGAAGGAAGGGGTCACGAAGCCGGCGCGGCCGATGGCCGCCACGAGGATGTCCGCCTCGCGCGCCACCGAAGGCAGATCTGGTGTCTTCGAGTGGCAAATCGTGACGGTGGCGTCGCGCTGCAGCAGCAGCAGCGCCATCGGCTTGCCGACAATCTCGCTGCGGCCGATGACGACCGCGCGCGACCGCGCAATCGGGATGCCGTAGTGATCGAGCATCACCATCACGCCTGACGGCGTGCACGGTACGAGGTGCGGCCGCCCCTGCACGAGCCGTCCGACATTGGTCGGATGGAAGCCGTCCACGTCCTTCGCCGGATCGATGGCGTCGAACACGCACTGCGCGGCATGTTTCCCCATCGCCGCCGGAAGCGGCGCTTGAACCAGGATGCCGTCGTGGAGGTCGCTGGCGTTCAGCCGCGCGACGAGGCCCAGGAGCTCGTCGAGGCTCGCGGTCGACGGCAGGCGCTGGAGGTCGACCCATAAGCCGGTCCCGGCGCCGGCCTTGACCTTGTTCCGGACGTAGATTTCCGAAGACGGGTCCTCTCCGACGAGAACGATTCCAAGACCGGGGGGCCGGCCGGCCGCCGCCGTGAACGCCGTGACGTCGGGAAGAACCGACTCACGAATGGCAGAGGCGACCGAGGGGCCATCGAGCAGACGAGCACTCATGGACGTGTCACACCGGGGTCAGGACGCCCGAGCTAGGACTTCTTCGACAATCGCCCGAGCACGAAGCCGAGGACGGCCGCGAAGGCACCGACGGCCAGAATCGCCAGGCCGAAGGTATCGGCAATCTCCGGGTTGATGTGGAGTCCGAACCACCAATCCAGCACGGCGTCGAGCTCGTGCCACTTGGCGAGCTCCTCCGTCGTCACGCCCCACTCCGTCATCTTCCCGAGCAGCGTGATGGAGAACCCGTTGAAGGCGAGCATGTAGCCGGCCATCTTCAGGAAGTTCGACAGGCTCTCGAGGCCCGACCGCGCGGCCGCTTCCGCCTTGCTGGCGAGCTGGCTGTGGGTGCGGCCGTAGAACCAGTAGATGACCATGCCGAGGTCCAGCCACACGAGAAAGCGCACCCACGTCATGACCGTGAGCGCAATCATCAGGTAGGCGCACGACACGACGCCGAGGACCGGAATGATGTGCCCGCCAGGCACGCGGAAAGGCCGCCGCGCGTCCGGCCGCTTCAGCCGCAGGATGATCACGGCGAGCGATACGACGACGAAGGCGAAGAGCGTGCCGATGCTCGTCATCTCGCCGAGAATCTGAATCGGCGTGAGCCCGGCGACGATGGCCACGACCACGCCCGTGATCATCGTCGTGATGTAGGGAGTGCGGTACTTGGGGTGCACCTTGCTGACGCCCGGCGGCAGCAGCTGGTCGCGGCTCATGGCGAAGAAGATGCGAGGCTGGCTGAGAAGCATGACGAGCAGCACGCTGGTGATCCCGGCGACCGCGCCGGCCGAGACGAGACCGGCCGCCCAGTCCATGTCAATCACCGACAGCGCATACCCGACCGGGGCATTGAGGAACTGCGCGTCGTCCTTGAAGGCGACCACGGGGATGATCCCGCTCAGGATCCCGGCCACCGTGAGATACAGCACGGTGCAGATGACCAGCGACGCGATGATGCCGATCGGCAGGTCCCGGCTCGGGTTCTTGGCTTCCTCGGCAGTCGTCGACACAGCGTCGAACCCGATGTAGGCGAAGAACACGACCGCGGCCGCGGCCGATATGCCGGCCCACCCGTAGGGCATGAACGGCGACCAGTTCTCGGGCTTCACGAAGCCCACGCCCACGACGATGAAGAAGAGAATCGCCACGAGCTTGACGGCCACGATGACCGCGTTGAAGCGCGCGCTCTCGCGCACGCCGATAACCAGCAGGCACGAAATGGCGAGCACGATGAGGATCGCCGGGAGATTGACGATGGCGCCCTCGACGCCGGCGGCCGGCGCCGCCGACATCCAGACCGGCAGGTGGACGCCGAAACCGGCCAGGATGCGCTGGAAGTAGCCGCTCCAGCCGACCGCGACGGTCATCGACCCGACGGCGTACTCGAGGATGAGATCCCAGCCGATCATCCACGCGAAGATCTCGCCGAGCGTGGCGTAGGCGTAGGTATACGCGCTGCCGGAAATCGGAATCATCGCCGCGAACTCCGCGTAGCACAGCGCCGCGAAGGCGCAGGCCAGGCCGGCGAGCACGTAGGACAGCACGATCGCTGGCCCCGCCTGGTTCGCGGCCGCCGTGCCCGTCAGGACGAAGATGCCGGTCCCGATGATCGCGCCGATCCCGAGCAGGGTCAGGTCCATCGCGGTCAGCGTTCGCTTGAGCGCTTTGGCGCCGTGTTCGGCGTCTCCGACCAGCTGCTCGATCGACTTGGTCTTCAGGAGATTCGAATCCATTCACCCTCCAGAAAGGCTTCCGCAAACCTTCGGTCAGCGCCCGGCATCGGCGTGAAAACCGCGTCAGTATACCTTGAACGGCTGTGCCGGCAGGCGCTTGACGAAGGCCCGCACACGACTCTCGGGATCGTCGTCTACAAGAATGTCCGAGATCACGGCGAGCGCCGAAGCGCCCGCCGCAACGACCTCGGCCGCCCGGTCGAGCGTGATGCCCCCGATCGCGACAATGGGCTTGCCGCGGCCGGCCGCGTAGCGCACGAGATCCAGGCCACGCGGGGAATACCCGGTATCCTTCGTCGCGGTGAGAAAGACGGGCCCGACCGCGACGTAGCTGGCCACGCCGGAGAGCGCCGCGTCGATCTGATCGCGATCGTGAGTCGAAATGCCGACAATCGCGTCGTCCCCGACGATGGCCCGCGCGGCCGCGACGGGCAGGTCTGTCTGACCGACGTGGACGCCGTCGGCGTGTGCCAGCCGGGCGATGTCCGCGCGATCGTTGATGATGACCCGCGCCCCGGCGGCGTGCGCCACGCCGGTAACCTGCTCAGCCAGCGTCGTCAACTCCGCGCTCGCCTCGTCCTTCCGGCCGCGAAGCTGCAGCAGGCGTGCGCCACCCCTGACGCATGCCTCGGCCACTGCGACGGGGTCAAACCCCCGCTCCCGGCAGAGCGCGGTGTCGATGATGGGGTAAATGATGGGGAGATCCATGGCTCAAGCACATGAACACGGTGGCTTCCGCCTTCAGGCGGAAGGCATCAGCATGTCCGGCAAGCGATCTTCCGCCTGAAGGCGGAAGCCACGAGCTCCGAGCTACACCGCTTCAGCCAGCCGGCCGCCCTCAACTTTTTTTTCGACGATGTAACGTTCCATGAACGCGGTATTGAGCCGGCCGGCGACGAAGTCCGGCTCGCTCAAAATTCGAAGGTGGAGCGGAATCGACGTCTTGATACCGTCGATGACGGTCATTTCGAGCGTGCGTCGCATGCGCGCGATGGCTTCCTGGCGATCGCGGCCGTGCGCGATGATCTTGGCAATCATCGAATCGTAGTAAGGGGGAATCGTGCAGTCTGAATGGACGAAGGTGTCGACGCGAACGCCCGGTCCGCCGGGAACGCTGTACGCCTGAATCGTGCCGGGTGATGGCGCGAACGTGTCCGGATCCTCGGCGTTGATGCGGCACTCGATCGCGTGCCCGGTGAACGTCACGTCGCCCTGCTTGAACGACAAGCGCTCGCCCGCCGCGATCCGAATCTGTTCTTTGACGATGTCGATGCCGGTGATCGACTCGGTCACCGGGTGCTCCACCTGGACCCGCGTGTTCACCTCGAGGAAAAAGAAGTTGCCCCTGTCGTCGAGCAGGAACTCGAACGTGCCGGCGTTGGTGTACTGCACCGCGCGCGCGGCATCGACGACGGCGCCGCCCAGCTTCCGCCGCATCTTCTCGGTGACCGCGACCGAGGGGCCTTCCTCGAGCAGCTTCTGGTGACGCCGCTGGATCGAGCACTCGCGCTCGCCGAGATGGACGACGGCGCCATGGTGATCGCCGAGGACCTGGAACTCGATATGGCGGGGGCGCTCGACATACTTCTCGATGTAGACGTCACCGACGCCGAAGGCCGCCTCGGCTTCTCGCTGCGCGGTCTTGAGAGCCTTGCTCAACTCCGACGGGGCGCGGATGACGCGCATGCCGCGGCCGCCGCCGCCGGCGACCGCTTTGATGATCACCGGATAGCCGAGGCCCTGGGCAATCTTGAGGGCCTTCTCCTCTCCATCAACGGGGCCGTCGCTGCCGGGCAGGATCGGAATGCCCGCCTTCTTCATCGCGCGGCGCGCGCGGGCCTTGTCCCCGAGCAGCCGGATCACATTCGGCGCCGGGCCGATGAACTTGATGTGACACGCCTCACAGACCTCGGCGAGGTACGCACTCTCTGAGAGGAAGCCATACCCGGGATGGATCGCGTCGGCGCCGGTGATCTCGGCCGCGCTGAGCACGGCCGGGACATTGAGATAGCTGTCGGCGCTCCGCGCCGGACCGATGCAGACGTCCTCGTCGGCGAAGCGGACGTGGAGCGAATTCTCGTCGGCTTCGGAGTACACGGCCACCGTCTTGATGCCCAGCTCGCGGCAGGCGCAAATCACCCGTAGCGCAATCTCTCCGCGGTTGGCTATGAGAATTTTCTTGAACATGAGTGAGGGTCAGCTGGTCTTGATGGCAAACAACCGTTCCCCGTACTGGACCGGCTTGCCGTTCTCGACGTAGGCGCTCGTGAGCTCACCGTCATACTCGGAGGTGATCTCGTTCATCAGCTTCATCGCCTCGATGATGCAGAGGACCTGATCTTTCTTCACCCGGTCCCCCACTTCGACAAACGACGGCGCTCCGGGCTCCGGCGACCGGTAGAACGTCCCGACGATCGGGGACTTCACCACCGCCAGATCGAGAACCGGCTCGTCGATCGGCGCCGGGGCCGGCGGCGCCAGTGGTGCTGACGCGCTCGCCGGCGGGCCCGTGGGCCCGGCCGGCGGCAGAATCATCGGAGCCGAAGGGGCCAGCGGCACATAGCCCGTATCCGTCTTGCGCACCCTGAGCTTCAACCCTTCCCGCTCCATCTCGAACTCGGACAGGTCGTGCTGTCGCATCAGCTCAAGAATCCGCTCGATGTCGTCGAACTCCAATCACCCTCCGTTGGCCGTCAGAACCACGCAGCCCGAGTCGGTCACGAGGACATCGTCCTCGATCCGCACGCCGCCGACGCCCTCGACGTAAACGCCTGGCTCGATCGTGAACACCATCCCGGGCTGAAGCTCGAGATCCGGCTGGCCCGCCAGCGGCCTCCCGATCCTCGGCTCCTCGTGCACCTCGAGCCCGAGTCCGTGCCCGGTGCCGTGCCCGAACGCACCTTCTAATCCATATCGGCCGAGCGCGGCGCGGGCTGCGTCATCGACCGAGCTCGCCTTTACCCCAGGCCGAACGGCCGAAATGGCAGCCTGGTGAGCCTCCGCGACGGCTACGAACAAACGGCGAAAGTCGGCACCCACATCGCCAAGCTCAACCGTCCGCGTAAGATCCACGCAGTATCCGTCGTAGACCCCGCCAAAGTCCAGCACCACGCCATCCCCCTCGGAGAGTACACGGCGGCCCGGACGGGCGTGCGGCAGCGCGCTGTTCGGTCCCGAGGCCACGATGGTCTCGAATGCCGGACGCTCGAACCCCCACCGTCGCAGCAGCGCGTCGAGGTCTCCAGCCACGTCAATCTCGGATCGCCCCACCCTGGCCAGCGAGGCGGCCTCGGCAGTCGCGCAGCCGAGTCGTCGTCCGGCCTCCTTCAGCGTGGCAATCTCGGCCTCGTCTTTCACCACTCGCTCGCTCTCGACGATTCGCTCCGTCGGAACAAGCGCGGGACACCCGTCAGGGCTCCGAAGGGGTGTCGGTGCCGAACCCGCAAGCGCCGCCGACAGGCGATTGAACCGGCTCACCGGCATCGACGTGGCCTCTATGCCGATTCGCCGCGCACCGCTCTCGCGCAGGACATCGGCGAGGGCCTCGTCGTAGCTCCGCGGCGGCACGACGACGGTGATGTGGTCGGCGAGGTCGGGACTCGATCTGACGAGACTGCGCGCCACCGTCTGATACCGGAAATCAACAATCAGCAGGCACGTCTCGGGCGTGAGTACAGCCAGGCCAGCGGTGCCGACAAACCCGGTGAGGTATCTGATGTTGGGAAGGTGCGACACGACGAGCGCGTCGACTGCGGCATCACGCATTCGCTGCCGGGCACGACCGAGACGAGGGACGACCTGGGACACGAGACCGTTCATCAGCTTCGAATACCCGCGGCCGCGTCAGCGGCCGGCCTGGACGGTCACATCGCGTCTGGCGCGCCCGATGGCGGCCAGAAACGATTCGAGCTCGACGAGTGCTGGCGGTTCGGGTTTGTTGACCACGTCAGCAGACTGTACCGCAATGCGGACCGGCGCGGAAGGCGGCTCGACGGCCGCCGGCGCGATATCCCTCAGCGAGGCATCGTAGTGGTCGGCGTCGGACACCTCGCCGCGACGGCGGTGAATGTCGGCGAGGGCGCGGATGGCCGCCAGATTCTCGGGGGCACTGCGGAGCACCTGCTCGAGCTCGGCCGACGCGTCGTCGTAGTCACCGACTTCAACGAGTGCGCGCCCGAGTGTCACGCGAGCAGAAATGTACGAAGGGTGGCGCTGCAGCCCGGCCCGGCAGGTCTCGATCGCCTCGAGAAACATGCCGAGTCGGCGGTACTCTTCGGCGAGTGCCGCGAAGGAAATCGACGCCGGGTCCCGTTGGACCCGGCGCTTCAGTTCCTCGAGTCGAGGCGTTGCGCTCATGACCTCTGGCGTCACGGCTGAATCGTAACCGGGCTAGTCTTCGTGAGAGAAGTCCTACCCGCGTTGTCGGTGACGATCAGCGTCACGTTGAACGTGTTCGCTGTGGCATAGCTCTTTCCGATGACCGGGCTGCCCGTGTCCACGCGCGGCGAGCCATCGCCAAAGTCCCAGGTGTATTTGGCGATTGTGCCGCCTGCCGGCGGACGCGAGGCCGACGCATTGAAGTTGACGGTCTGCCCGACTCTCACACTTGTCGGCGAGAAGATGAAATCGGCGGTGGGCAGAGCGCTCGGTGTGACTGTCACCGTCTGCGAAGTCGACTCCGACCGCCCGATACTGTCGGTCACCGTAAGCCTGACGCTGTATGTTCCGGGTTCCGCAAAGTCATGGTCGACGGTGCGGCCTGAGTCCGAATCGCCGTCGCCAAAGTTCCAGTTATACGACACGATCGGATTGGACGTGGATGAAGTACACGGACTACCGCACGCCGTGAAGAGCACCGGCTGGCCGGCAATCAAAGGTGCCGAGACTGTGAAGTTCGGAGTCAAACCTGTTGTCGGAGGCGTGACTGGTCCCTGAGCAACCAACCGAATCGCCGCGCTGCGAACGGAGGAGTTGTTGAAGTTGGTACCGACCGGCGTGACAACGATGTCCACGACGAGCGAAGCACTGCTGGCAACTGCCGGCGGAGCGGTGTAAATCAATGTCGCCTTGCCGTCGTTCCCCGTGACGACGCTGCGCGCCGACAGGGTGCCGAAGTCAACGGGTACGCCGCCGACGCGCGTCTCTGTGCGCAGCGTCAGGCTCCGAATGGGCTGTGCGCTCGGATTGAGGGCCGTGACGGTAATAAAGCTTTGGGACGCGCCATCCTGAGGCAGCACGTCTGGCGACACGGTAATGTCGATTGACTGGGCGAACTCGGAGGGCCCGGTCAGTGGCGGCGCATCCTGATCCTGCATCGTGCAGGCGCTCGCAAGTGTCAGAACGCCTGCTACCGTTGCCATTCGTGCGATGAGTGCTCGAGTCATATAGTCCTGAGGGGGAGCCTCGGATCCGCTAGTCGTGCCGCGCGCGGCACGCGTTTTATCGATCGTCTCGCCCGCGTTACTCGCGGCTGGATTTCAGTCAGTCTCGTCAGCCGCCCTACCCTGCGAAATTGCCGAAGGACACGAGCATTTGGCCAGTCACCGAGACTTCGCGCCCCGTCTGGTCGTTTCCGTAGAACGTGATCTCGGCGATGGTCGAGATGATGACGAAATTCCGCGCCAGTGCCTCGAGCGGAGCCTCGAGTTTCGCGACGTGCCTGACCAGTTCGAATGGGATCGTGGTCGAGCCGCTCACGGTCGCCGTGACCGCACCGTCGAAACCGTGGGGCACGTCGACGCCGGGCGTGTTGCGGCCGTCCGCACGGGTAAAGCGTACGCGGTAACGGTTGATCGTGATGAAGTTGGCGGTGGTCGGCCCGGTGCCTGATGTCGGATCCTTCATCGCCAGCGTCAGCGCCACCACCCCGGAGTCGGAAAATACCGTGCCGTCGTCAGACCGCACGTCTGACTGCAGAGTGGTGCTGGGACTTCCAGTGGCGCCAGAGGAAGCCTGGAGCGAGTTGATAATCAGGTAGGACGACGCCGTTCCCTGCCGCGTGAGGTCACCGCACGCGGCGATGAGCACGGTGAGCGACAAGACCGCTGCCAGGCTCGCCAAACGTCTGACTTCGCCACCCCAGACGGCCTTCCGGCTTACACGCGCAGCGACAAATGATCGGCGATTCATACTGAGCCCTTCAGAATGCGTGGTGTGATGAAAATCAGCAGTTCCCGACTGTCGTCCGCCTGGGTATCGCGCTTGAACAGCCAGCCGAGGAGGGGGACGCGATAGAGTCCCGGCGTGCGGTCCTGGGCCGACGTCTCACGCGAGATGAAGACGCCGCCCATCACCGTCGTCGCGCCATCGGTAACCTGAACGCGTGTGGTGGCGCGTTGCGTGTCGATCTGAACGTTGTTGCCGCGCACCTCGCCGGGACTCGCGTTTTCCACCATGATCTGCATGATGACCGTTCCCGCAGCGGTGATCTGCGGCGTCACCCGGAGCGTCAGCGCTGCGTCCTTGTAGGTGACAGTCTCCGGCGTGTTGGCGGTCGGCGGGGTGACGAGGGGAATCTGCACGCCCTGCATGATCTCCGCCTCGATGTTGTTCTGCGTCGTGACGCGCGGCGTCGAGAGGACGCGGCCCTTGCCGGACCGCTCGAGCGCAGACAACGCGACGTCCAGATTGAAGGCGCCGTTCACGGAGCCGAGAGCGACGCCGATCGCGGAGGTCGCCGGTACCGGCAGGTTGACCACCGGACCGGCCGCGCCTTGGCCGCCGGCCCGGCCACCGACCGTGCCCGAGTTGGGGAACGCGAGATTGGTCGTGTTGCCAATCTCGGGCGTCATCCGTCCGTTCAGTCCCCACTGGACGCCGATGGCCTTCGCGAAATCACGGGTGGTGGTAATGATTCGCGCCTCGATCTCCACCTGCGGCTCGGCCTTGTCGAGCGACGTCAGCAGATCTCGGATCGCAGGAAACTGCTCGGGCAGGTCTGCGATGATGAGCGTGTTGGTGCGCTTGTCAAACTGCACCTGGCCGAATTTCGACAGTCGCAGCGAGCCTTTCAGCAGGGGCACGAGCTCCTCGGCCCTGGCGTAGCTCAGCGGGAAGGTTTCGAACGAGAGACCTCCCTGCGCCTGCCGTTCGGCGGCGGCCTGCGCCGCGGACTGTCGCGCCCTGTTCTCGTCTTCGAGCGTCTTGATTCTCGAGATTCGGACGATGGTCCCGTCGACTGAATAGTCGAGCTGATTACCCTTGAGGATGACGTCGAGCGCCTGGTCCCAGGGCACGTCGGTCAGCTTGATATCGACCGTGCCTTGGACATCGGGGTCGATGATCACGTTGAGCCCACTGACGTCGGCGAGCGTGCGAAGTACCGCCCGCAGATCGACGCCGTCGAGATCGAGGCTCAGCGGATCGCCGGTGTACTGCCGCGGCTGCTGACCGCCGCGTGTATTGGTTCCACCCTGGAGCGCATTGGTTCCACCCTGGGGCGCCGGCGCGAGCGGCTGCGCGGCCGGCGCGGCCTGCGCGGCTTGCGCGCGGGCCTGGAGTCCGGGAACTTGACGCGCTTGCGAGGGCGGCGCAGCAGCCGGCGTCGTCGCAGCGGTCGCCTGCGCGGTTGCCGTTGGTGCCGGCTGCGGAACAGCGGCTGCAGGCGGCGTGGTCTGACGCGCGGCCGGCGGCGCCGACGAACGAGCCGCTGTCGGCGCGGCGCGCTCCACAGTCGGCGGCGTCACCGCGGCGGCCCGCAGCGCCAGCATCGGATCGAGGAGCTCGCCCGCCGGCTCGGGCCGCGTGATCGCGGCGGCGTTGGCGAGCGCCTGCTGCATCGTGATCGGCGGCTCGGGCTCAATCGGCTTGCCCGCGACTTCTTCCGGCGTCAAGGTCACGGTGTTGGTGGCCCTGGCCTGCTCGAACACGACCGCGAGGTCGCGGCCGCCGTCACCGCCGCGCTCGACGTGATAGCTGGCCGTGCCGGCGATCTCCATGACCACGCGCGTGACGAGCGGCTGATGGCTGTTGACCGCGACGCGCACGCGCGTCACGAACGGGCTGTCGATGGCTGTCTGCGTCGGCGCCTTCGACGACACGTTCGGAAAGTCGAGCACGAGCCGCCGCGGGCGGTCTTTGCTTTCCGTCACGCCCGCGGGCGCCAGGTGCCCGTTGCCGACGAGCGTAACCGTCGTGGCGCTTGGCGTCCTGCTGGACTTGACGCGCTCGATGATCGTCGCGGACTGCGGGCCCTCTGGCTTGCCGCTCTTCTCGATGCTCTCGAGCGGCGTCTTGCCGGGGGCTGGTGTCTGCGGTTGCACCGCAGCGACCGGAACCAGAACCGGCGCGACCGGAGCCGGCGCCTGTCGCGACGCGGCGACCGGAGCCGACCGCATAGGAGCGGCTGAGGCGCCAGGCGAGGCCTGTTTCAACTCGACGCGGATGGTATTGCGCGCGCTGCGGACGACGTACTCCGATGGCTTGGCGAGCGCGACGTGCACGCGTGCCAGCGCTCGTCCATCCGCCGCCGACGCCTGTTCCAGCCGCACGCCGGCAATCGCTCCCTGGCGCTCGACGTCCGCCCGCGCGTCCGACACGCTCACGTTCCGCAGGTCGACGACGAGCGACAGCGCATCGGGCCTGCTGACCGAATAAGCCACTGGCTCGGTCGCCTCGATGAGCACCGTCTCGCCCTGGCTGGTCACTCCGACCAGTCGAACCGGCGCGGTGGCGGTCAGGATGATTCCCGCGGTGGCGGCCAGACCGATACCGATCGTCAGCCTGCCCATCGCCCGCGCGAGCGTCCCTCTGTCTTCGCTGTTCGCGATCATCGTTTACTCGACTCAGTCATTAACCCCGTCCTTCGGTCTGACGCACCGGCTTGGGCACTTCCCGCTGCTTGACGAGCGACAGCGGGTCGTTCACGTCCTGCGAGAAGATGACCTTCTCCTGGCTGATCGATTTCACTGTGCCGTCGAACAGCTTGTCGCCGACACGGGCGGTGTAGGTCTTGTTGTCCGGCGCTCGCAGCATCGCCAGGAACCCGGTGCGATCCTTCACCACTCCCTTGACCGTGACCTCGCCGATGAGCAGCCCCGAGAGGCCGGCTGGCCGCATCGCCATCGGACGATCTTCCCCGCGTCCAAGCAGGCTCATGAACGGATCCCTGCGGCCCGCCGGCTCGTACACGTACGCCGGATCCACTGTCGGAAGCGGCTGGGCCGGCGGCGTCGCAGGCGCCTCGGGCTTGGCGGCGCCCTTCGCCGGCGCAGCGGGCTTGGCCTGTCGTGCCGCGGGCACGGCTTCCGCCGAGATGGCCAGCGCGGCGGCAAGCCACGCGATTTGGATGAATCGTCTGGACGTCATACGCCGCTCACTTCCTCGCCGACGGCTGCTTCGGCACGACCCTCGCGCCCTTCTTGGTCGCACCCGCGGCCGCCTCCTGGAGCACGAACGTCGTGGCCACACACTCGGCCATGATCGTGGCGTTCGGCTCGGGCGGCGTCTTCGCGCGAATCGTGATGTCGCTGACGCTGATGATTCGCGGGAACTTGCTGATGCGATCGAAGAACAGCCCGAGGTTGTGGTACGTGCCCTCGGCCTGGAGACGGTACGGAATCTCGGCGTACAACGCCTGCTGGACGGGGGTCAGCGGCGTGAATCGCTGAATCGACAAGTTCGACTGCGTCGCCAGCCCCTGGATGCGGCGCAGGATGTCGGCGACGTCCTTTTCCTCCGGCAACACCTGATTGAGGTTCTCGAGCCGCAGCTCGAGCTGGGCCACCTGCGACTCGAATTCCGGGAGCCGCCGCGCGGTCGCGACACCCCTGGAGATGTCCGCGCGAAGCGACGTCAACCGCGTCTGCCGGAGGTTGACGTCGGCCGACATGTCGGCCACATAGAAGTGCCAGAATCCGTACGCCGCCCCGGCACACACCACGACAAAGGCGCCGATCTGGCCCCACCAGGGAAGTTTGCTGAGCGACAGTTCCATGGATACCCTGTTTGCCTATCGGTGGCGTCCAACTCTGCCTTTAACGAGTCGGCAAGCCACACGTCGTTGCACTGCAACACTTACGGCCCTTCGGCCGACTCACTATCCTGGCTCAGGGTTTGCCGCCTCTTCGCCCACGCCCAGCCGGCGGGGTCGGTGGTGCGGGTGGCGGCGCTTCTGGATCGTTCAGCGCACCCCTGATCGAAAACTTGACGAGATCGCCGGACTTGACGTCGCTCTGCACCTGACTGTCCAGGATCTCCACCGGACGCTTGAACCACTTCGTGGCTTCGAGGCTGGCGACAAAGTCCGACAGCGACGGCAGCGACGCCGCGAAGCCGTTGAGGGTGAAATCGGTCCCCACCTGCCTGACCTCGGTCAGCCACAGCCGCTCCGGCAGGCTCTTGCTAATCTCGTCGAGCACGTGCACGGGCGCCGACTGGCCGCGGCGCAGCTGCTCGATGAGCGTGACGCGCTGGGTGAGCTGCGCTTTGCGCGCCTCGAACTTCTGCACCTGCGCCAGGACCGAGCGCAGCTGAACCGTTTCCGCCTCGGCTTTGGCGATGTCCCGATCGATCTGGGCCGACCGCTGGCGAAGCGAGAGGAACCACCAGCCGATGCCGAGGATGGTCGCGATGAGAATGAGGCTCGCACCGAGCGTGACGCGGTGCGCCGGGGTGATGATGACCCCGCTCTTCTTCTTCGCTCGGGGGCGTTCGACGGCAAGGAGGTTGATCCGAATCACCGATCACCCGCCTTGCGCAGCGCGAGGCCAACCGCGACCGCAGCGGTCGGCGCCGCGTCGGGGCCGCTCACGCCAAATTTCGCGGCGTCGAAGGACACTCGCTTGAAGGGATCGAAGAGCTCGACCGGCGCTTGAAACCGCTCCGTCAGCATCTCGGTGAAGCCCTCCGCCCGCGACGCGCCGCCGCTCACCACGATGCGGGTGATCTTGTCGGAGGCGGCCGACGCCTTGAAGAAGTCGAACGTCTTCTGCACTTCGAGCATCACGTTCTCGGTGACTGCACGCAGCACCGGCCGCGCATCGTCGAAGCTCACGCCGTCGACGCCGCCGCCGCGCTTGAGCTCGTCCGCCTGCTCGAACGGCAGGTTGAGCTCCTTCTGCAGCGCCTCGGTGTAGGCGTTGCCGCCCGTCGAGATATCGCGAGTGAATACCGACTGGTCGCCGTGCAGGATGTTGATGTTGGTCGCGCTCGCACCGGCGTTCAGGAGCACGACGACGGCGTCCGCTTCGGTGCCGTAGTTGACCTCGTAGGCGTTCTGAAGGGCGAACGCGTCCACGTCGATGACCACCGCCACGCGGCCCGCCTGGCCGATGACGCCCGTGTAGTCGGCGATCTTCTCTTTCTTGGCCGCCACGAGCAGGACTTCCATCGTGCTCTTGCCGCCCACGTCGCCACGATCGAGAATCTGGTAGTCCAGGTTCACGTCCTGGATATCGAAGGGAATGTACTGTTCGGCTTCCCAGTAGATCGACTCGGCGAGCTCCGCCTCGGTCATCGACGGCAGCGCGATCTTCTTCACGATCACCGCGTTGCCGGAGAGCGACGCCGCCACATCCTTCGTCGAGGCTTTCAACCCGTCGAACAGACGTCGGATGGCATCGACGACAGCGGTACCGTCGATAATCGCGCCGTCGACGATGCTGTCGGGCGGAAGGGCCTGGCTGCCGAACGCGATGACTCTATAGGCCTTGCCCGCCGGCTTGAGCTCGATGGCTTTGATCGCGCTCGAGCCAATATCCAGGCCGACGAGGGATTTCGATCTACCAAACACCGGGTTGTCCTGTCCTGAGAGAGTTGGGCCCGCGCGGGCACACCTGCAACCGCTGCTGAGTTCTTTATCGGCAGAAGCGGGGGCAAGTTGGGTACCACGGGGGTGCCTCCTACCAAAACCGGCAGTTTTGCGCACTTTTGAACGCATGAGGCTTTCGGGGACCGCCTTCGGATCGACAAAATTGCAATACGCTAACGGTTTTGTAATCGCAGAAACTGCGATCCCCGAGCCAGGACGCCGAGCCGAAAGCCAGCTCGGATACCGCTGCCCTTGCCTTGACAACCCCCGGATTCGCCGGTATCCTCTTGGTTTGCCGTCCTTTGAATGAGGCCGACCGCCAGCGCTACGCTTCGGTGAGTCGGTCGAAAGCTGTAGCGACCGCCGGAGCCTGGGCCTTGGCGGAAGGTCGAAAGGGATTTCATGGGTTCGTTTGTCCCCACCGCCGGCACCATCGTCCGGCAGTGGTTCGTGATTGACGCTGGCGGTCAGGTTCTGGGCCGGGTGGCCACCGAAGCAGCGCGCCTTTTGCAGGGTAAGCACAAGCCGGTCTACACCCCCCACATCGACACTGGCGATCACGTCGTCATCGTCAATGCCGCGCGCGTGGTCATGACCGGGCGCAAGGAAGAGCAGAAGTTGTATCGGTACCACAGCGGGTACGAAGGCGGACTGCGCCAGGAACGCGCAAAGGACGTCCGCAAGAAGAGTCCCATTCGCCTGGTGGAGGAAGCCGTCCGCGGCATGCTCCCCAAGACCACGCTGGGCGAAGCGATGTGGCGGAAACTCAAGGTCTACCCCGATGCCCAGCATCCGCACCAGGCGCAGCAGCCGCGTAGCCTCGCCGTTGCGAGCGGGCCCGGGAAGAAAACGAAAAAGGACAAGGACAAGTTGAGCAAGCGAGAGGTCGCCTAACGTGGCAGCAGGGATTCAGGTACTACGGCACGGGCCGCCGCAAGACATCGACCGCCCGCGTGTTCCTTCGCCCCGGCACCGGGGGCATCGTCATCAACCGCAAGCCGATCGAGCAAGCCTTCCCCACCGAAGCGTTGCGCACGCAGATCAAGCAGCCGATGGCGGTGACCGAGACGTCGGACAAGTTCGACGTACTGGCGACAATCGCCGGAGGCGGCATCGCCGGGCAGGCTGGAGCGCTGCGCCTCGGCATCGCGCGCGCGCTCGTCGAATACAACATCGAGCTGCGGCAGCGACTGAAGAAGGCCGGCTTCCTGACGCGCGACGCGCGCATCAAGGAACGGAAGAAGTACGGACAGAAGGGCGCGCGCAAGCGCTTCCAGTTCAGCAAGAGATAACTGTTTATTTGGGAGGAAGCTTGACCGGCATCGCGTTGAAGGATTTGCTCGAAGCGGGAGTCCATTTCGGTCACCAGACGAAACGCTGGAACCCGAAGATGAAGGCCTATATCTTCGGCGAGCGGAACGGGATCTACATCATCGATCTGGCCAAGACGGCCAAGCTGTTCCGGGACGCCGAGCAGTTCACGATGAATCTGGCGGCCGAAGGACGGACGATCCTGTTTGTGGGCACCAAGCGGCAGGCGCAGGACGCGGTGGCGGAGGAAGCGCGGCGGTGCGACATGTTCTTCGTGAACCAGCGTTGGCTGGGAGGGCTGCTGACCAACTTCACGACCATCCAGCGCAGCCTGTCGCGGCTGCGCGACCTCGAAGCGATGGAGACCGACGGCCGCTACGACACCCTCTCGAAGAAAGAGATCGCGCAGATCGAGAAGGAAAAGAAGAAGCTGCAGAAGAACCTCGAAGGCATCCGCAACATGTCGCGGCTGCCCGACGCCCTCTTCGTGGTCGACACCCGCAAGGAAAAGATCGCGGTCGACGAAGCGCGGAAGCTGAAGATTCCGGTCATCGGCGTCGTCGACACGAACTGCGATCCCGACGAAGTCGACTTCGTCATTCCCGGCAACGACGACGCGCTGCGCGCGATCCGGTTGTTCGCGTCGCGGATTGCCGACGCGGTCATCGGCGGCCGCGGCATTCGCGAGTCGGCGCAGGCCGACGACGAGTCCGATGCCGACGAGCGCGGCCGACGCGGCCCGCGCCCCGGCTCCCCCGGCGCCGCCGTCCGCCCGGCCCGCCCCGAACAGGCCACGTCGACGGCCACCGTCTGAAGGCGGCACGCGCGTTTCGAATATTTGCGCCGGCCGGGCTTGTCCGCGCCGGCGTTTTTACGTACAGCGTCCAGCTCCCAGCTTCCAGCTTCCATCGAGCAACACCAGACGGACGATCGCTGGAACTTGGAAAGTGAAATTCTGGAAGCTGGGAGCTGGAAGCTGGAAGCTAGGAATGCAGGAGACGTGATGGAGATTACAGCAGCACAAGTCAAGAAGCTCCGCGAACTGACCGGCGCGGGAATGATGGAGTGCAAGGCGGCACTTACCGAGGCCAAGGGCAACCTGGAGGAGGCGACGACGATCCTCCGCAAGCGCGGCCTCGCGCAGGCGACGAAGAAGGCCGGCCGCTCCACCAACGAGGGGCTGATTGGCAGCTACATCCACATGGGCGGCAAGATCGGCGTGCTCGTCGAGATCAACTGCGAGTCGGATTTCGTCGCGCGCACCGAGGACTTCCAGGGCCTGGCCCGCGAGATCGCGATGCACGTCGCTGCGGCGAGCCCGACCTACGTGCGGCGCGAGGAAGTGCCGGCCGACGTCCTCGAACACGAGAAAGAGATCTACCGCGCGCAGATGAAGGACCAGAACAAGCCGGCGCAGGTAATCGAGAAGATCGTCGAAGGCAAGTTGAACAGCTTCTACGAGCAGGTCTGCTTGATGGATCAGCCGTCGATCCGCGACCCCAAGGTCACGATCGGACAGCTCGTGCAGTCGGCGATCGCGAAGCTCGGGGAGAACATCGCCGTGCCGAGGTTCGTCCGGTTCAAGCTCGGCGAAGGGGCGTAGTAAGGTCGACAGCGTCAGATATAATTCCCCCGCCATGTCCGTTCCTGTGTATCACCGCGTCCTCCTCAAGCTGTCTGGCGAAGCGCTCATGGGCGAGCAGCAATTCGGGATCGATCCCGCGGTCGCCAGCCGCATCGCCACCGACATCGGTGAAATCCAGCAGCTGGGCGTGCAGACCGCGGTGGTGATTGGCGGCGGAAACCTGTTCCGCGGACTGGCGGCGAGCGCCAAAGGCATGGACCGCGCCACAGCGGACTATATGGGCATGCTGGCGACGGTCATCAACGGGCTGGCCCTGCAGGACGCGCTCGAGAAGCACAACGTCGTCACGCGCGTCGCCACCGCGATCGAGATGCGCGCGGTCGCCGAGCCGTTCATCCGACGCCGCGCCGTCCGTCACCTCGAGAAGGGCCGCGTCGTCGTCTTCGCCGCCGGCACCGGCAATCCGTATTTCACCACCGACACCGCCGCCGCACTCCGCGCCATGGAGATGAAGGCGGACGTGATCCTCAAGGGCACCAAGGTCGACGGCATTTACACGGCCGACCCGATGCTCGACAAGACCGCGACCAAGTACCTGGGAGATCTCGTACCTCAAGGTCCTCGAGCAGGGCCTGAAGGTCATGGACGCCACGGCGATCTCACTCTGCATGGATAACCGCCTCCCCATCGTCGTCTTCAACCTGCGCACCGCCGGCAATCTGAAGCGCGTCATCATGGGCGAGCCGATCGGGACGACTGTCAGAGTCTGACGAACCAAGCAGACTGGCCGGCCACCTGCCGACGCCGGCCCCGGGAGAACGTATGGACGCTACAGACATCAAAGGGTTGTTTGCCGAACTGAAGAAGCGGATGGATGGACAGATCGATCACGTGCGCCGCGAGTTCGGCGGCGTGAGGACCGGCCGGGCGTCGGTGACCATCCTCGACACCGTGCACGTCGAAGCCTACGGGTCCCAGGTGCCCCTCAATCAGGTCGCGTCACTCTCGATACCCGAGCCGACCATGATCGTCGCGCAGCCGTTCGACCCGTCGCTCACCGCGACGATCGAAAAGGCGATCCGCAGCGCCAACCTCGGGCTGAACCCCACGACCGACGGAAAAGCCATCCGGATCCCGCTCCCGGCCCTGACCGAGGAACGCCGCAAGGAGTTGTCGAAGCTCGTCCACAAGTACGCCGAAGAGGGCCGCAACGGCGTCAGGCAGGCCCGGCGCGACGCCAACGACCGGCTCAAGAAGCTGCTCAAGGATCACAAGATTTCCGAGGATGACGAGCGGCGCGGCCTCGAAGACGTCCAGAAGGTCACCGATCAGCACATCGCGCAGATCGACGATCTGCAGAAGAAGAAGGACACGGAGCTGCTGGGGAAAGGTTGAAGTCTGACGTTTGAAGTCTGAAGTGCGGAAGGTTGAAGTAGGAAGTGGGAAGTAGAAGTGGGAAGGAAGGTGGAAGTCGAAAGTGGGAAGTAGGAAGTCCGAAGCGGGATTCTGCATACGCACTCTTTCCCACTTCAGACTTTCGCACTTCCTACTTCCGCACTTCCTACTTCCGCACTTCCTACTTCCGCACTTCCCACTTACTTCCTCCTTCCACTTCGCACTTCCCGCTTCGAACTTCCCCACTTCGGACTTCAAACGTCAGACTTCAAACTTTCTTTCATGAGCTACTTCTCCCACCTCGAATGCTCCGGGCCCTGCGGCGCGGCGCCCTTCGATCCGCGGGCAGAGCATCATCTTTGTACGTGCGGCGCTCCCTTGCTGGCCCGCTACGACCTCGATGCAGCGCGGACCTGGCGCCGGGAATCGCTCGCCGCCCGCGAACCGACGATGTGGCGGTACCGAGAGCTGATGCCGCTCTTCGACGGTGAAACGCCCGTGACGCTCGGCGAGGGCTGGACGCCGCTCATCCACGCGAAGTGGCTCGGGCGCGACCTCGGGATGGATCGCGTCTACGTGAAGGACGAGTCGCTCAACCCGACCAACTCCTTCAAGGCCCGAGGCCTCTCGGCCGCGGTGACGCGCGCGTCGTACCTAGGCGCCAAGACGCTCTCCGTGCCATCGGCCGGCAATGCCGCCAATGCAGTCGCCGCCTACGGCGCGGCCGCTGGCATCCCGGCCAAAGTCTTCATGCCGAAGGATGTCAGAGTCCCGTTCATCCGCGAATGCGAGCTGTACGGTGCTGACGTCACCCTCGTCGACGGCCTGATCACCGACGCCGGGCGGATCGCCGCAGAAATGGGCCGGCCGCTCGGCTGGTACGACATGTCGACGCTCAAGGAGCCTTACCGGATCGAAGGCAAGAAGACGATGGGCTATGAGGTCGCCGAGCAGATGGGCTGGACGCTGCCCGACTGGATCATCTATCCAACCGGCGGCGGCACCGGCATGGTCGGCATGTGGAAGGCCTTCGAGGAGATGGAGCGCATCGGCTGGATCGAACGGGGCAAGCGGCCGAAGATGGTGTCGGTGCAAGCCGAACACTGCGCCCCCATCGTCCGCGCCTTCGACGAGGGCGCCGAGCGATCGGAAATGTGGCAGGGTGCCCGCACGGTCGCCGACGGGCTGCGGGTGCCCAAAGCGGTTGGGGATTTCCTCGTGCTGCGCGCCGTCCGTGAGAGCGGCGGCACCGCACTCGCCGTGCGTGATGCCGACATGGTCGTGGGCATGCGTGATCTTGGGCGGCTCGAAGGCATCAGCGCGGCTCCGGAAGGCGGCGCCGCGCTTCAGGCAGTCAAGCAGCTACGCGACGCCAGCGTCATCAAGCGCGATGACTCGGTCGTGATCTTCAACACTGGCGGCGCCCTCAAGTACCTCGACGTACTCGCACAGACAGTCGACCGACCGGTCGAGTGATACTTACCGCGCCGGGCGGTATCCGTACATCACAACCCCAAGCGCGTCGCCGAGTTTCACCGGACCGCCAGGACCGGTCGTCAGATCCGCATCGCGATCCTGTGCACTCCAGAGACGCCGGACCCGAGGCGCGAACCGGCCGCGCGGAGAACGTCCAGCCTGGCTCCGTGAACTCGTCCGATTCGCTGGTGAGAAAGACACGCATCGCGCGCCCTTCCCCCCACAACTGTGCGGGCCACAGTGCCAGCGGCTGGCGTTTGATCGTCAAGCGGGGGCATGCATGACCCTGGACAAGGCGCTCGCCCTCGAAACGGTCGCCCTCGACCATCGCCTCGAAGTCCTGCGCCAGCGATTCGAGGACTCCTTGATCACGAATCACGCCCCGCCGGACATGGTCGAGGATCTGTGGGACTTTCACGAGGAGCACCAGCGGACCGAGCGCGCCCGGGCGCTCCGGGAGATTCGCGCCCGGCTCGTCGCCGAACTGGCCGAGGCCCCATGACCGCCAGTCGAGGAGATACGCGTTCTGAACGCGTTCTTACGCGTCCGTGCCGCCGTTGTGGCGACCCCTTCGAGCCGACGCGGCCGCATCAACGCTTCTGCCGGCCGTCCTGTCGCCGGGCGGCGTTCACCAGTCGACAAGAGCAATTGGCGAGGGTGTCTGACCCCAACGATCTATTTCGGGTTGAGTAACGCTCAGTGCTGTACGTCTTTCCGAGGCCGCGCGTTTAGACAAGTGACGGCTGAGCTTGCGCGTTCTGCGGGCCAGCTCGCGAGAGGTGTCACATGCGAAGGTCCCGCTCAGCGTGGTTGTCTTGAATCGCGCCGTCTGCCCTCGGAACAACCTCGGTCAAATTACCGCAAAGCCGCGGCCCCTCAGGACATCCTCTCCAACGCGACCTGACTCTGTCTTCGCGCGTGCGTGCGCGCAGGAGGAGTCATGGCCCATCGAACGACCTGTTCGCTCGCGATGATCGCCACGGTGCTCGTGTCCGGCTCGACGCCACCGTCCGCCAACTCGGTCGCGGAGGTACCGTTCGACCTGTATCAGCAACACCTCGTGGTCACAAACGGTTCCATCGGGCACCTGAACGGTCTCAACCTTCTGATCGACACGGGCACGATTCCCAGCATTGTGGACGCCAGAATCGCTCGGAAGCTGCAGTTGCAGGCTGAGCCATCCACGCTCATCTCGTTCGGCCAACAGGTGCCCATACAGAGCGCGGTCCTGGATGGATTCAGCATCGGCCCATTGCAGTCGGGCCGCGTGCCCGCCGGCGTCAGCGATCTCTCGTACTTCGGACGCGTCCGCATCGATGCCATCGTCGGCCTCGATGTGCTGGCACGCAGGAGCTTCAGCATCGATTATCGGGACCATGTGCTGAGATTTGCGCCGGCGGGTCGAGAGGACGCAGTCGCACCGCTGCAGCTGGCCTGGCCATTTCTGACGGTGGGGATGACGGTCGCCGGACAGGACGTCCGGTTGCTGGTCGACACGGGCAGCAGCGATCTGGTGTTGTTCAAGTCGCGGCTGCCGGCTGCTCTCGCCGATATGCCATGGAAAGGTGACAAGACGGTGCAGTATGTGTCCGGCGCCGCGCGCTTGCGCCGCCTCGAACTGCGCCAGGTTGGCCTCGGAACGCATGTCTGGGACAAGTTGACAGCTTGGGCGCTCGATCGAGAGCCGCATGGATATCCACCGAGCATCGACGGCGTGCTCGGTGTGCTGGCCCTCGGCTGTCGGCGCGTCAAATTCGACTTTGAGAAAAGCGAGCTCGGGTGGACGCGGTAAATCCTGCGTGCTGCGCACGTTGCGCCACCTGCGGCGAAGGCGAGGCCTAAGTGTCGCTAACCCGAACCGACTTCTTTCGTTATCTTCTTTGCTTCTCG
The DNA here is from genome assembly GCA_963839705.1 of uncultured Acidobacteriota bacterium. Classification (GTDB taxonomy): domain Bacteria; phylum Acidobacteriota; class Vicinamibacteria; order Vicinamibacterales; family 2-12-FULL-66-21; genus DATBJJ01. The sequence continues at coordinate 265,897 of CAWIWL010000010.1, read as the reverse complement.
TTCGGCTTCCTAAGCGGCGGCGTAATTGGTTCGTGGTGGGCACCACTGCGACCCTTCGGCGTTGCGTGGCCACTGCTATGCGGCCTCGTCGCATTGATCATGTTGCCATCATCGGCGGCTGTGCGAGATCGGAACAATGACGTTAGCGAGCGCCTCAAGCCCTCGACCGTGAACCGCGAGCTCGACTGCCTCAAGGCGATTCTTTCGGAGGCGGTCGAGTGGAAGAAGCTCCTCGACTCCCCGCTCGCGGCGTGAAGCGGTTGAAAGTCGACAACCGGCGGACGCGGATCCTGACGCCCGACGAGCAGCGAGCGATCCTCGAGGCCGCGCCGAAGAAGATGCGCGCGTTGATCGCGCTGGCGCTCATCACCGGCGCCAGGGCCGGCGAGCTGCTCGGCTTGCGCTGGGAGCAGGTCACAGACGAGGCCCTGACGTTCCTGGAGACGAAGAACGGGAAGCCACGGCGCATTCCCCTCTCCCCTGCCGCGGTGGCCGTCTTGAAGTCCCTGCCGCGGCAGCATCGGCACGTCTTCACGAACAGCGTCACGCTCGATCGCTACACGGTCAGCGGAGCGGCGCACGTCTTCAAGCGCGCCGTCGAGCGGGCCGGCATCAGCACGAAGGACGTCACCCTCCACACCCTCAGGCACACGGCGCTGAGCCAGATGGTGGCCGGCGGCATCGACGATTACACCGTCATGGCCGTCTCGGGGCACAGCTCGACGCGAATGCTCGAGCGTTACACGCACCCGACGGAGGCCCGGAAGATCGAGGCCCTGGGGACCTTCAACCTGCCGCGCGTGTACACAAGCCGGTCACAATCGCCGGAGGCGCCCTCCGACGATCTGACCGACTTGCGAGATTTGTTAGGAAAAGGTTGGTGGACGGCGCGAGGATCGAACTCGCGACCTCCGCATTGCGAACGCGGCGCTCTCCCAGCTGAGCTAGCCGCCCACTCTGATTGATATGCAGCCAGACGAAGAGCGTCTGCTGGCTGCATACAATCCAAGATTGTAACACGGTCGACGACAGAATCGGAGCGAGCGACCTCTCGCGGAGACGTGCGTCTGCGTACCAGCGAAGCGAGGGACCTGCACAAATCGTCACGAGGCGGCCAACAATGGTCCGGTCACGGAACGCCGCGCACGTGATTGTCGCTCGATTACAGGATTTGGATCGATGGTTACGTTCTGGTCACTTCACGTCGCTCACCTCCCGAGGTGAGCGATATCACCCCTTTGAAACACTCGGGAAAAACCGCGGCTCGGTGGCTGGCATAGAAGCTGGCTGGTGGTGTGCGGGTTGCAGAGTTGTGCGGGTTCCTGCAATGTCGGCATCAGCGTCCGATCTTTCGTCCTCGTCGATCTCGTCTTCGGGCCACATTGATGGCCTGGGGCGGAGGTCCCTGTCCTTCGACCGCGAAACCGGCGAGATGCTCGAGCGCGTTCACGTCCAGCCGGAGCTGGCGGCGTTCGAGTCCCTGATCCGTGACCGCGTCACGCGGCTCTCGACGTTCGAAGACGAGCGCTTCGCCCAGCCCATCCGCGTCGAGCGCGATCCTGCCACGGGTGAGCTGACGGTCCTCTCCGAGTTCATCACGGGCAGCCGGCTCTCGGATCTTCTCGAAGCAACCGCCGACGCGTCGATTGTCCCGGGTGTTGATGTAGCACTGGGTTATCTGCTCGAGGGCCTGCCGGCGCTCGCGCTGCTGCACACCATCGCGGGCATCACCCACGGCCTCATCGATGCGTCCCGCACCGTCCTCACGCCAGATGGTCAAGTCGTAATCCTCGATCCGGTCTTCGGATCGTCAGTTGAACGGCTCAACCTGTCGCGGCAGCGTCTCTGGGCGCGGTTCGGCGTGGCCTCTCCCGCCGGCGACGGCTCGGTCCACCTCGATGCCGCCGCGGACATCGCCCAGGTGTCGCTCGGCGCCGTCGCGCTCGTGCTCGGCCGCAACCTCCGGCCAGACGAATACCCCGACGCGCTGCCTTCGCTCCTGATGGAAGTGATCGAGGTCGCGCAGATTCGCGGCAGCGCGGGATTTGCCACGGAACTCCAGCGCTTCCTGCAGCGGTCGCTGCCGATCCCCGGGCGCCGTCCCTACGCTACCGCGGACGAAGCCATCGGGGACGTGCGACAGCTCGTGCGTCGCGACATCGGCGTCGACGTCTGCCGGCAGGCGGTCATCGATTTCGCGGCGCAGATGGACGATGCGTTCTCAAGGGCGGAGGGGGCCGACGACCTGGCCGCCGCGCACGGCCCCAGCCATGGCAGCGAGCAGCCTGCGCGGCGAAGCGCGGGCTCGAACAGTCCGCGGGTGCCGGAGCTCGACGCGTTCCTCGACCGCTTCGACCAGTTCGACGAGCCAATTGCGGATACGTCGTCGGCCTTGACGCCGGAGACCAACGCGGCGGCCGAGGCCAGAGGCGACGACTCGGACGAGACCGAGCTCTCTCTGGACGATCTGGAGTCGGACTCGCGGGTCGCGCCGTCGCGCGACACCGAAGAGATCTACGACCTTCCGCCGCTCGACGAAGACATGGCGGAAGCAAACATGGTGTCGCAGCAGGCAACGGCGGCGCCGACGTATCGCGAGCCCTACGCAATTCCGGATCAGGAGGAGACCGCGCCGGCCGTCACGGACGAGTTCCCGATCGAGGCCGCGACGGACTACGAGGTCGAGGAAATCGTCGAGCGTGTTTCACCGCCAGAGCCAGAGCCGGAGCCGATACGCGAGCCCGAGCCAGAACCCGAGCCTCCGGCTATAAGCGGGGAACGCTTCGAACCGGTTGCCGCGGTGCTTTCTGTCCCCGAGCCGGCGCCTGAACCGATTGAAGAGCCCCTCTCGGCGATGGCGGAGGTGGAGGACGTCGAGGCGGGGCCGGCGCAGACCGAATCAGCCGTGGAGCCCGAGCCAGAAAAGGACTCGGCCTCGTCCCGTCGACGCAAGCGGCAGCAGCAGAAGTCCGCGCGCGCGCGGAAAGACAAGCTTCGTTCGACAACCTCCGGGCAGAAGCCGGCCCCGCCGCCGCCGCCCCCTGTGCCGGAGCCGCCACGACCCACGAACCCCACCGGGTGGCTCGTATCTCCTCAACGCGCGGCGCAGTTCGAGCCTCCCGTACCTGTTCCACAGCCGGTCCCGCAACCACCGCCGATGCGGCCCGCACCGGTGCCGATGCCATCGATGCCTTCGTTCGTGCCGACGCCGGTGGGTGCAATGCCCCAGCCTGTGTATCCGTCGAGCGCCCAGGCGTCTGCCTACGGAAAGCCGTCGGCGCCACAGCCCGCGGCACCGGGACCGCTCATGCCCAAACCGGTTCAGCTGGCGCCACAGTCTGGTGTGCAGGTCAAAGTCAGGCCCGAACCGCCCTCAGGCTTCACAGCGCGCCGTTCGCCGGAGCCTGCGCCCATTCACGTTCCGCCCGACCGGTTCGGCACGCTCGGTCTCGGACGCGGCGACGGGCCAGTCGATGACCAACCGCGGGCTTTCCCCTGGAAGCTGGCGGCCATCGCCGTCGGCGTCGCCATCATCGCGATCTTCGCCGGCCGCTCGTATCTACCCGGTCGCACAGCGGTGTCGGGTGAACTTGGCGCGCAGGTCGATGCGCCGACCACGACGGCGCCGGCGCCGACGCCGCCCTCAGTCGCGAGCGACGACGGGCCGATTCCTGCGGGGCGCGGACGCTTGGTCGTCACGACTCAGCCGGCCGGTATCAAGGTCCTCCTCGATCGCAGGCCCGTGGGAGAGACGCCACTGCGAATCGACGTGCCGGCAGGCCGCCGGATGCTGACCTTCGTCACTTCGGGTGGTGAGGTCATCCGGAGCATACGCGTCGTCGCGGGCAAGACCGAGACGCTCGACATCCCGGTGTTCTCGGGTTGGATTGCCGCCTTCGCGCCGATCGTCCTCTCTGTCGCGGCCGACGGCAAGAGCATCGGGTCGACCGAGGAGAGCCGCCTGATGCTGCCGCCGGGCAGGCATCAAATCACATTCACCAACAGGGAGCTGGGCTACACCTCCACCCAGCAGGTCGAGATCGAACCGGGCGAGGTCAAGACGATCAACGTCGACCCGCGCGGCGTAGTGAATCTCAACGCCATCCCGTGGGCGGAGGTTTGGCTCGATGGCGCGAAGCTCGGCGATACGCCGCTGGCCGGGACGTCGGTTCCGCTCGGCTTGCGCGAGTTCGTGTTCAAGAATCCGCAGTTCGGCGAGAAGAAAGTCAGCGCGACAATCAAGGCCAGCGGCAACGCCCCCGTCGTCGTCGACTTCTCGAAATGACGGGTCCAAGACCGTTATCCGCGCGTTATTTTCGTAACCAACGGATGAGTTCGGGCCGGTGCCCGATGCACCGCACGCGCAAGCCTTTAGCGTGAATTGTTCCGGTTTCGGCGTCGTTTTCGTAAGGCTACCGCGTGTTCCACTGTGGCACCTTCCTTGCCCGTGAGCGCGATGTCAATCGATCTTCAAAAAGCAAGGTGTGATATGTGGAACTGGATTCGCTGCTACGTGACTGGCCATGATTACTGCGTGTCGTGCGAGCGCGGTTCGATGTTTCTCAAGTGCATCGTCTGCGAACGCCGGTCCCAAGGATGGGAAGTCTCGGCCAAGCCGTCGCACACGCACAGCGCCTGAGCCGACGCGTTGACAGCGCGCGAGGAGGCTGGCGACAATGCCCGAGTGTCTCCATCGCCCGTCTCCCGCCGGAATCCTGAGACCGATCGCCTCGAACGCCGCGCCGTGCGGCTGCAGCTGACCGGGCGCCGGACCGCCCCGTGACCGCGGTCAAGCCAATTACGCTCGGACGCGCCTGGGACCTTGTCGACGCGTGCGTCCCCTCCATCGCAACTGCCTGCCCCGAACTCAAGTCCGTCGAGCCCGCCGGCGATATCCGACGGGTGGAGGCGCTCGTCTCCTCAATCGTACTCGTGGCTTCGGCCGATGACCCCGCGGCCGCGATCGAAATCCTGTCGGCCGCTCGCGTCCTCGCGCCCGTCAGCGCACCGAGCGGGCGCCAGATCGTCTGCACGTTCCGACACACACCGATCGAGATCCTCATCGCGGCACCGGAGGAGCACGGCTCCGCTCTCTTCCAGGCCACCGGCTCGGCTGCCCACCTGACTGAGATGGAACGCCGGGGATGGCGCGATCGCCTGCACGCAAGCGAGCAGGCACTCTACTCGAGCCTCGGGCTGGCGTTCATCCCTCCCGAGCTCCGGCACGGGCGTGGCGAGACCGGCGCTGCGGCGGCTGGCGATCTTCCGCAACTCATCGACACGCCGCACATCCGCGGCGACCTGCACATGCACACGACCTACAGCGATGGCCGTGACGACATCGTGGCGATGATCGGAGGCTGTCATGCGCTGGGGTACGAGTACATCGCCATCACAGACCACTCGTCTGGCGCGGCCGCGTCGCGGACGCTCGCGCGCGGCGACATCTCCCGCCAGCGCGAGGAGATCGACGCCCTGCGGGATCGCTTTCCGGGAATGACGATCCTCCACGGCGTCGAGGTCGACATCCTGCCCGACGGCCGTCTCGATTTCGAGGACGCCATCCTCGAGCGTTTCGACATCGTGCTGGCCTCGCTCCACGAACGCGCGGGACAGGACGGCGGGCAACTGACCCGTCGCAGCATCGCGGCAATCCGGCATCCGCTGGTGAACGTCCTGTGCCACCCGGCAAACCAGCTCGTCGGCCACTCGGGCGGGTACGCGCTCGATTTCGCCGCGCTCTACGCCGCCGCCGCGGAGGCCGGGACGGCGCTCGAAATCGACGGCGCGCCGAGCCACATGGATTTGGACGGCGACCGCGCGCGCGCGGCAGCGGCCGCGGGGGCAACGCTCACCATCGACAGCGACTGCCATCGCGCCCCGGCGCTCGCGCGCCAGATGCGTTTTGGCGTCGGCACCGCCCGCCGTGGGTGGGTCGAGCCGCGCCACGTCCTCAATACGCGCGGAGTGGCCGAGGTGCGGGAGTTCATCGCCGCCAAACGGCGTGGCGGCCACCCCTCCCCGGCCGCGTAGGCCGGGTGGTAACATGGCTCATGCGCCTTGCTGAATGGAAGTGAATGTCTGTGTCAGCATTTTTCAATGCTCGCGGGGCCTCGCCTCCGCAACGCTTCGGCGGAGCTCGCCGCAGCTTTAGCGAAGGCGGCCCACTCCCGCTCGCGGCTGCGGTCCTGGCCTTCGCCTTCGGCGGGGTTGCCTCCGGACAGACTGCCCCGTCGGCCCAAGAGGTGGCGACCTCAGTCCAGCGGAAGTACGACACGATCCGCGACTTCTCGACCGATTTTGTTCACACCCACGAGGGCGGCGTGCTCAAGCGCAAGCGGGAGGAGCGAGGCACGCTGTTGGTCAAGAAGCCCGGCAAAATGCGCTGGAACTACAGGGCGCCGGATGAAAAGGTGTTTGTCTCCGACGGCGCCCGCCTGACCCAGTATTTTCCTGAGGAAAATCGCGCTCTGGTCAGTGCCGTTCCGGAAGACGACCAGGCGGCGGTCCTCTTCCTCGCCGGCCGCGGGAGTCTCACTCGCGACTTCAACGTCAGCTTCGGTCAGGGCGGCACCGCCAGCGCCTGGACGCTCCGGCTCGAACCCAAACGGCCTGAGGCCGAATACGACTGGCTCGAGATCAGCGCCGCCCGCGACACGTTCCTGCTGCAGTCGCTGACCGTGGCCGATAAGCAAGGCAGCCGCTCGACCTTCGTCTTCACGAACTTCAAGGAAAACCCGGGAATAGCCGATAAGACATTCGCGTTCTCTATTCCCCGCGGGGCGGAGGTCACCAATGCCGGACCGGTCAAGCGCTGAACGACGAGCGTGGATGTCCGCGGCGGGCCTCTGCCTGGCCCTCGCGGCCGGATGCGCCACTGGAGCCGGCACCGGCCTTCGCGCTGGTGAGCGGGCCGAAACCGTCAAGAACTACGACCTCGCGGTCGTCGAGTACACCAAGGCCCTCCGCGCCAACCCCGCGGACGACAACGCGCGGCTGGCGCTCGAACGCGCGAAGCTGCGCGCCGCGCAGGAACACGCGTTTCGGGCCCGGACGCTGGCCAGCGCGGAGCGTTACGAAGAGGCGCTCGGCGAGTATCAGATGGCCTCGGAACTGAACCCGAGCGACGCCATGGTGAGCGAAGCCCTGCGCGATACGCGCCAGAAACTGCGCACGAAGATCGCGGTCACGCGCAACGGGAAGACCGAGCTCGAATCGCTGATCGAGCGGTCGCGGGATCTCCCGCCGCCAGGGCTCGATCTGCCGACGGACGCCAAGCTGCCTGACTCGCTCGTGTTCAGCTCGGCGAGCAGCCGCAACGTTTTTCGATCGATCGCGCAATTCGCGGGGCTCAACGTCGTCTTCGATCCCGCGTTCCGCGACGAGACCATCAACGCCGACCTGCGGAAGATGACGCTCGTCGACGCGCTGACGTCGGTCACAGCGAGCACGCGGACGTTCTACCGCGTCAGCGCGCAGCGCACCATCACCATCATCCCCGACACTCAGGCCAAGCGCCGCGAGTACGAAGAAACAGTGGTCCAGACGCTCTACCTGAGCAACGCCGATCTCAAGGAAGTCATCGACCTCCTCCGCATCGTCGTCGACGTTCGGCAAATCACAGGGATGACCGCCATCAACGCCATCTCGCTCCAGGACACGCCCGAGCACATCGCCGCGGCGGCGCGCCTGATTGCGGCAATCGACAAGGCCCGGCCCGAGGTCATCATCGATGTCGAGCTGCTCGAAGTCGACCGGACCCGCATGCGCGAGTACCGGCTTGCAGGTGGCCTCTCCCGGATCCGACGGGATCTCCGGCGCCCTGGATGTGAACAGAGACGGCCTGACGCTTCAGGATCTGTCGAACCTGACGCGGGCGGACGTCTTCGTGACCGGCGTTCCCGGGGTTTATTACCGGCTGATCAAGAACGACAGCAACACTCGCATCCTCGCCAACCCTCAGCTTCGGACGTCGGAGGGACTCGCCGCGCAAGCGAAGTTCGGCGAGGAGGTGCCGGTGCCACTCACCGTCTTTGCGCCGATCGCGGCCGGCGGCGTCAACCAGCAGCCCATCACCTCGTTTCAATACCGCAACATCGGCGTCAATATCGACATCACACCGCGAACTCACCATGACGACGAGGTATCGCTGACGCTGAAAATTGAGCTGAGCAGCATTTCCGGTACAGGAACCGGCGTGACCGCCGGCCTGCCCACGTTCGCGTCTCGCCAGATCACGTCGACGATCAGGCTGAAAGACGGCCAGACGAACATGCTCGCCGGCCTCATCCGTGATGAAGAGCGCACGGTGCTCGCCGGCGCGGCAGGACTGATCGACCTCCCGCTCATCGGCCGCCTGTTCGCGCGCAACAAGAAAGAGTCGCTCCAGACCGACATCATCCTGACGCTGACGCCGCACATCGTCCGCACGCTCGACGTGAACGAGATCGACCTGCGGCCGTTTCGACTGGGCCGGAGCGGCGGCACCGGTGCCGTCACCCCAGTCGAACGCCCCGGCACCCAGCAACCGCCGCGCGACCCCGGTCTGCCGACGACCCAAACGCCCGCGGTGCCCATGTTCCCGCAACCCCTGCAACCGACGCTGCCCGGCGTGACCGTGCCCGTGACCCCACCAAAGAAGCCCGGCGGCGGATCGCCGCTCTGATGTAACGGGCCCAAGGCCCAAGGCTCAGGGCTCAGGGCTCAGGGCTCAGGGCTCAGGGCTCAGGAAAGAGCATTCAGATCCTAGTCGAGCAGCTGAAATCTGAATGTTCTTCCTTGAGCCCTGAGCCGTGAGCCTGCGCCGCCTCAGGCCACTCGCTCGACCTGCGCGCCGAGCGACGTGAGCCGTTCGACCAGCGCACCGTAGCCGCGCTCGACCGTCTCGAGCGGTCTCACCTGTACTCTCCCCTTCCGCGGCGAGCGCCGCGGCGATGAGCGCCATCCCCGACCGGATGTCCCGGCTGTCCAGGTGACGGCCGTTGAGCTTCGTCACGCCGCTGACGATGATGCGGTGCGGATCGCAGAGAAACAGATCGGCACGCATCGCGCTCAGCTGCTCGAGCGCGAAGAGGCGCAGTTCGTACATCCAGTCGTGGACCAGCGTCTCGCCCTCAGCCTGCGTGGCGAGCACGGTCACGAGGCTCACCATGTCGCTCGGGAATCCCGGCCACAGCCCGGTCGTGATACGCCGCGCCGCGGTCAAGCCCGATGAAGGCTCCACGACGAAGCGCTCGTCATCCCATGTGCACCTGAGGCCCATCTTCTTGAACGGCGCGCCGACGACTTCGAGGTCGGTCCAGCGCGCGCCGGTCACTTCGATGCTGCCCCCGGTGATCGCGGCGACGACACCCCAACTTCCGGCCTCGATGTAGTCGCCGTCGAGCCGGTGCGAGGCGCCCGTGAAGCGGGCCGGGGCCTCGACGCGAATCGTGGACGTTCCCTCGCCTTCGATCGACACGCCCATGGTCCGCAGAAACCGGCAAAGCTCGGCGACGTGGGGCTCCATGGCGGCGTGCCGGATCTCTGTCTGGCCCTTTGCCCCCGCGGCCGCGAGGAGCGCCGTCTCGGTGCCGGTCACGGAGGCTTCGTCGAGGTAGAACGATGCGCCGCTCAATCCCCACGGGGCGTCGAGCGCGTGGCCCGGCTCATCGAGCAGCACGGCACCCATCGCCGCGAGCGCCTGCAGGTGGGTTGAAATGGTACGTCGGGCCGGAAAGTCGCCGCCAGGCGGCGCGAGGCGCGCCGAACCGCGGCGCGCGAGCAACGGGCCGAGCAACAACACGGACCCACGGAGGCGGCCGACCAGCACGGGGTCGGGACGATCGCTCGTCACCGTGGCGCACCGGATGCGGAGCGTCGACGTCCCCCGCCCTTCGACGGTCGCGCCGAGGCCGACCAGCAGGTCGACCAACACCTCCACATCGCGAATGCGCGGAACGTTCGTCAGCACGCACTCCTGATCGGTCAGCAGGCACGCCGCCAGGAGCGGCAGCGCCGCATTCTTGTTCCCTTCAACCGCGACGCGGCCCTCCAGCCGTCGCCCGCCTTCGATCCTGAGTGTGGCCATTCAACTCCCCTGACGCTCGTCCCCGGAATCACGCTCGAAACCCAGATAGACGATCTCTTCGCGCAACCCGACGCCGAAGAGCGATCGTACGTCGCGTTTGCACCGCTCGACGAGATCCCGTATGTCTCCCGCGCTCGCGCCGCCTTCGTTGACGATGAAGTTCGCGTGGGTCGTGGACACGCGTGCGCGCCCGGCGCGCGCGGCCTTGAGACCCGCGCGATCGACGAGCGCGCCGGCCGACCACGGAATGCCCTCGGGCACGACGTCGCGGGCGGGATCCGGGTTCTGGAATACGCAGCCGGCGCTGGCCGACTCGAGCGGCTGGGTGCGCTTGCGAAAGCCGAGCGACTCGCGAGCGGTTGCGCGCAGGTCGTCCGGGACGCCGTCGGTGACGCGAAAGTCCGCCGAGATCACCACTTCGTGCGTCCGGTGCAGGCGACTGTAGTCGTAACCGAACTCCATCTCCGCAACCGGAACGTCCATGATGCGTCCATCGAGCGTCGCAAGCGTGACGCGCGCGATGAGCTCGCTGATGAGGCGGCCGCGAAAATGCGCGTTGCCGTGAATCGCTCCGCCGACTGTTCCCGGGGTGCCGGCCCACGCCTCGAGACCCGCGACGCCGTGACTGATGGTCCAGCGTACGAGGCCGTTGATCGTCACGCCGCCGTCCGCTCGAATGTGACTCGAGTCCAGCTGCGCGACCTCTCCCCCGTGCATCCGGATCACGAGACCTCTCAACCCGGCGTCGGCGATGAGCACGTTCGAGCCGCCGCCGAGAACGGTCACCGGCAGGCCGAACGCGCGGGCGATCTCCAGCGCGCGGCTGATGTCCTCCCGGCTGCGGGCCTGCACCAGCCAATCGGCACGACCGCCGACTTTGAATGTCGTGACGGGCGCCAGCGACGCATCCTGCTGGACACGGGCCTCGCCGAGTGCGTCGCGGAGGCTATCGCCGATGGCGCCGATCACCGCGCACCACCCACCAGCGACCGGCGCCGGAGCTTCAACGCGTCCACAGCAGCTTCCCGCGTGCACGGAAGGAATTCAACCCAATCGCCTGGCGCGAGCTGACCGGCGAGCGGGAGATCGGCGCCGATAACGACGCCAATTTTCGGGTAACCCCCCGTCGTCTGTCGGTCGGCCATCAGCAGGATCGGCTGACCTGAGCCGGGCACCTGCAGCAACCCGAGGGGCGTCGCATCCGACAGGATGTCCGCGCGCCCAGCATGCGCCAGCGGCGGCCCCGCGAGCCGGTAGCCCATCCGATTCGACGCCGGCGTAATGACGTATCGTGACCCGAAAAGCGTGTCGTACGCCTGCTTCGTGAACAATTGCTCCTGCGGTCCAGCGACGACGCGGAGCCTCGCGCCGCCGGCGGGCAGCGGCAGCGGAATCATGGGGCGCTCGCTGGTGGGCTCTGTAAGGAGCGTCGTAACCGGCGCGACCGGCAGCACATCTCCCGCTTGCAGTGCACGGCCGCCGAACGGTCCCATGCGGCTGATGAGGCTCGTCGCGCGACTCGCGAAGGCGACCGGCACGTCGAGCCCGCCCCGTACCGCGAGGGTCGCGCGCGCGCCGGCCGACCGCGCGCCAAACTTCAGCCGGTCGCCGGGGCGAAGCGTGAACGGTGCGTGCATCGGAACGGTCGACGCTCCGACCGTCAGCGCGAAGGTCGCGCCCGCAACCGCGCAGGTCACCTCTGCCTCCGCCTGGAGCTCCGGCCCGATCAGCGTGACTTCGAGCGCCGCGGCCGACGGGAGGTTCCCGGCAATTCGGTTGGCGAGCACGTGCGAGTACTCATCCATCGGCCCGGCAACAGGCACGCCGTTCGCTTGAAATCCCCAGCGTCCAAGGTCCTGCACCGTCGTCAACATGCCCGGCCGGATGACGGTGAGGGCTTGAGTCACGACTGCCGGAGCTCTTGCTCTGAGACAGGACGAAACCGGACGCGGTCACCGGATCTGAACAAAAACGGCTCCGGGCGGTCCGGATCGTAGGGCCGGAGCGGCGTTCGGCCGATGATGTTCCAGCCGCCGGGTGTGACGGCCGGGTAGATGCCGGTCTGTCCGCCGGCGATCGCGACCGACCCCGCCGGCACGGCGGTTCGCGGCGACGCCCGCCGCGGGGCGGCGATCCGCGGTTCGACCTCGGCCATGTAGGCAAAGCCGGGAACGAAGCCCACCATGTAAACGCGATACACGCGGCCGGCGTGAAGGTCGATCGCTTCGGCCTCCGAACACGCTGCGAACGCGGCGACGTCGGCGAGATCGGGCCCCATATCTCCGCCGTAGCACACCGGCACGTCGATGAGCGCGCCCTCGGCGGCAGTCTCGACATCGAGAGTCTCGGCGCTCGCTTGAACTTCACCCTCGAGCCACGCCGCGTCGACTCGTAACGGATCGAAGTACACCGTGACCGAGCAGTAGCCGACGACGACGTCGCGGACGATGGTCCCGAGACGAGACACGAGCGAACGCGACAAGGCGACACACCAGGCGTTGAGCTCGGGATCTAGGCGCTCGGGCAGCTCCACGACCAGCGCCGCTTCACCTGCCGCGACAATCCTGAACGAAGGCATGCGCCTCAGCCCTGCCGCTCTAGTGCGGACAGGAGCTTCCGATGGATGTCGTCGAAGCCGCCGTTCGACATGATGACCACGAGGTCGCCCTCGCGGGCCTCGCGCGATACGGCCGAGACGATGTCGTCGGTGTTAGGGATGTAACGCGCGTCAACGCCTGCCGCCGCGAGGTCGGTCACCAACTGCTCGGCGGAGAGTCGTTCGGCTTCGGGCAGCGTGGACCGGAACACAGCCGGCAGGATGACGCAATCGGCTCTCGACAGCGCTTTCGCGAAGTCCGCTTGGAAGACCCGGCGGCACGACGTCGCCGATCGCGGCTCGAAGATCGCCCAGATGCGCCGGTTCGGATAGGCGGAGCGGACACCGGCGAGGGTCTCGCCGATGGCGGTCGGATGGTGCGCAAAGTCGTCGTACACCGCGGTGCCGCGCACGGTCCCCCTGTGCTGCATGCGCCGGCGTACGCCCTTGAATCGCTTCAACGACGCGGCCATGGTATCCGTGCTCAACCCAACGGCCGCCCCGACGGCGATGGCGGCAAGCGCGTTGCGGACGTTGTAGGCGCCGAGGAGTGGCACTTCGAACGTGCCGACAGTGGCGCCGGCCCGGCGGACACCGAACGAGGTCGAGGTTTCCTTCACCGAGAGGTCGTGCGCCTGCCAGTCCGACCCGTCCGTGAGTCCGAAGGTCTCGACCCGGCAATGCGCGCGCGATCGGAGAGCCAGCGCGTCGGGGTTGTCGGCGCCGAGCAGCAGCAGCCCTCGGCGCGGGATGAGATTCACGAACCGCTGAAACGTCAGGCGGATGGCGTTCAAGTCCGAATAGATGTCGGCGTGGTCGAATTCGATGTTGCCCACCACGGCAATGTCCGGCAGGTACTTCAGGAACTTCGCGGTCTTGTCGAAGAACGCGCTGTCGTACTCGTCCCCCTCGATGACGAACTCGCGCCCGCCGCCAATTCGGTAGCTGCCATCGAAGTTTTCGGCGATACCGCCGACGAGCATGCTGGGATCGACGCCGCCGTCAGCCAGGAGCCATCCGGCCAACGCAGTCGTCGTGGTCTTGCCGTGAGTGCCGGTCACGACAACCGACCGCGCGGCCCAGAGAAAATGATCGCGGACGGCTTCGGGCAGCGAGCAGTAGCGAATCTTCCGGTCGAGCACTTCCTCGAGCTCCGGGTTGCCGCGCGAGATGGCGTTTCCGACCACGACGAGATCCAGCTCGGCGGTGATGTGCTCGGGCCGATAGCCCTGAAGGAGCGTGATGCCCTGCTGCACGAGGAAATCGCTCATCGGCGGGTAGACGTTCTGGTCGGAACCGCGGACGTCGTAGCCCTTGCTCTTCAGGAGCGCGGCGAGCGTCGCCATCGCGGTACCGCACACGCCAATCAAGTGAACGCGAGTCATGAAACCGCCGCCTCCTCCACCACCAGCCGCGGCTGACGGTCCGCGATCGCCGTCGCCCTGACTCCGAACGGCAGCGTCAGCGCCGGCCCGGTCGTGTGGCCGGACGGCAGGCCGAACAGCACTGGTCCTCGAAAACCCGCCATGACGTTGGCGATCGTGGAGCGTGCCGAGGGGCCGCCGTCTGGCTCGTCACACTTCGGGAGCTCTCCGAAAACGACGGCCGAGGCGCGGCCGAGGATGCCGCTCAGGCGAAGCTGCGTCAGCATGCGGTCGATGCGAAACGGCCGCTCGGCAACTTCATCGACGAACAGCACGAATCCGGACGGAGGATCGAAGGCGTAGGGAGTGCCGAGCGACGCCGTGAGCTGCGACAGCGTACCGCCGAGGAGCATCCCGCTCGCCTCGCCCGGTGCAATCACTTCGAGGCGAGGATGGGTAATCTCGCCGGGCGCGTCCGCCCTGCAGAGACAACGCTCGAACGTGTCGCGGTCGTATCCGGCTTCCCCGCACGCCAGGCGTCCCTCGATCATCGGACCATGGAACGAGACGATGCCGCATTGGAGTGTGAGCCAGCTCAGAATCGAGGTGTTGTCGCTGTAGCCGATGAACGCCTTGGCGTGGCGGCCAATAGTAGCCCGGTCGAGCAGCGGCAGCACCTGGACGCTGCCGTATCCGCCCCTGGCGGCGACGAGGGCGGCGACGGCCGGATCCTCCCACGCCCGGAGAAACGCGGCGGCTCGCACGTCCGGAGCGCCGGCGACATAACCCTGGCGCGCAAAAACGCTGTCCTCGTAGACGGGCTCGAAACCGAGCGCCCGGATCTCGGCGATCCCGGCGTCGAATTCCTCACGCTTGAACGGGCTGGCGGGCGCTACCACGGCGACCCGGTCGCCGGGCCGCAGCGCACGGGGCTTGCGCATCGGTTAGGCGAACCTCGCCATCTCGGCCGCGATCGCCTGATGCTCGTCGCCGCCGAGCGCCGCGCGCAGCGCCGAGCCACCGAGCGGCGTGGGCCGTGCCGGCGCGAGGAACCGCTCCTTTACGCGGCGGTGACGCGCGAGCGCATCCTCGACCCGCTTGAGCGGCAGCGTCCGATCCTCGACCGCACGAATCACCGCCTCGAGCGCGGCAAATTGCGGCTCCTGCGACGTGCCGCACATCAGCACGGCGTCACAGCCCGCCGCAATGGCGCCGACGGTGGCCTCAGGCACGCCGTAGCGGGCGCTGATCGCCTTCATCTCGAGATCGTCGCTCAGCACGAGGCCGCCGTATCCCAGCCGCGTCTTCAGCAGGCCATCGACGATGGCCGGCGACAGCGTCGCGGGCCGCTCGCTGTCGTAGGCGGGAATCAGGATGTGCGCGGTCATGATCGACGCGACATCCGCCTCGATCGCCGCGCGGAACGGCGCGAGCTCGACGGCTTCGATCCGGTCGGGCGCATGCTCGACGAGCGGCAGCTCGTGGTGCGAGTCGGTGGCGGTGTCGCCATGTCCGGGGAAGTGCTTCCCGCAGGCCGCAATCCCCGCCTGCTGCAAGGTCGTGATGATCCGTCTGCCGAGCCGCGCCACATCCTCTGCCCGCTCGGCCAGCGCGCGGTCGCCGATGACCGGGTTCTTCGGGTTGGTCAGGATGTCGAGCACCGGCGTGTAGTCGAGCGAAATCCCCACGGCCTTGAGCTCTGAAGCCAGCGCACGGGCGAACCGCTCGGCCAGCACCTCGTCGCCGCTCCGCCCGAGCGTCAGCATCGGCGGCCACACGGTGAACGGCGCCTTGAGCCGCGCCACCCGGCCGCCCTCCTGATCGACGCTCACCCAGAGCGGGAGCTCCTGCGCGAGCGCCTGCGCCTCGCGCGCGATCTCGGCGACCTGGTCGGGCGCCACGACGTTGCGTGCGAAGAGAATGATCCCGCCCAGGTCGAACTCGCGCGCGAGCAGCTTGAGATCTGAAGGAATGGCCTCGCCGGCGAAGCCGGCAATCGCGAGCTGACCGATGTGACGACGAATGTCGCGAAGGGACATGTAGTGATGATTATAGACAAACCTCAGGCGTATGGCTCGGCTGCAGAGGCGCAGCCAGGAACATCCGTCAAGCGCCGGAAGACGCGGAGACCTCGCTCCTCCGCGACTCCCACCATCAAGTCCGCACCCTGTGATGGCCCTCCCACACGAATCACGGCATCGCATCGTTCGAGCAGTCGCTCTGCGATGGGGTGAAAGATCTCTTCGAACGCCGCGTCGCCGACACGCGTTGAGCCGGCGAGAGCCACGAGCGGAAGGGCCAACCACTCCCCCACGACCGGAATGTGGCCAGCACGGAACAGCGGCAGTGCGTACGCTTCCATCGCCCGAACGTTGGCTGCCATCTTGTCCGGATCGTCGCCCGTTCCTGAGCGATACGGGCCGGCGACGAGGATCATCAATCCGCTCGGAGTCGTGGGGTTGTCAGGCATCCGGCGCGCCGATCACTGGAAATGCAGCCAGGAGCAACTCGAGAGAACGGGCCAGAGCCCTGAGATAGGTCTGGTCCACATCGAAACTGAACGCCAGCCGGTTCTCGCTTCCTGCAGGGTCGAGCGCTTCACCAACGACCTTGACACGCCCGGTCACGCCGCCGGTGAGCGAGAGTGCAAGCTGTCCTTCCATCGTCGTAAACGTGGCCGCTCCCTCGACGGTTCTGTCGAGCTCCGATACTTGATCCATGAACGCGTGGAACTCCTCCGACCGCATGTCCGCATTGAACCGTCCACGAAAACCACCGGCCGCGATCTCGACTTCGCAGACAATCCAGTTGCCGTCCCAGTAGTCGAAGAGTCCGGGACTGCTCCGCCCGACGGGCCGGATCACCACGTGCTGACCGCCCAGGTCGCCAATGACTATCTCCGTGCTCGCTGCCACAACACCTCCGTCACCCGGCACACTGCCCTGACGGACCGGGTGGCGCCATTATGCGGCAAGAGCAAGCCCCGTGGGCCTAGCCCGCTGCCGATCTGTGTTGTCGGTGTTGTCCGTGGCTGGTGTGGTCCGTGGCCCGTGTGGTCTCTGGTGGTCGACGCCCCCGTTCATCCGTGGCCGATATCAGCCCGAACCCGCACAATTCGTGGCTATAATTCCGCTGTGCATATCGAGTCCTCCGCGCCAACGCGGATTGATTTGGCGGGCGGGACGCTCGACATCTGGCCGCTCTACCTTTTCCACGAACGCGCGCAGACGATCAACGCGGCCATCAGCTTACGCGCGCGGTGTTCGATTCGGCCGCGCGACGGCCGCGGCCTCACGATCATCTCGGGAGACACCGGGCTGCGCGTGGACCTGGCGCACTGGGGCGAGCTCCGCGACAATCACGAACTGCGCCTGCTCGGCCGATTGCTCCACTACTTTCAAGCGGAAGGCCTCGAGCTCCACACGCGCTCCGAATCGCCCTTAGGCGCCGGCATCGCCGGATCGTCGGCGCTCAATATCGCAGTGTGCGGCGCGTTGATGGCCTGGTCAGGCAAGCCTCGCACCGACGACGACATCATGCAGATTGCGATGAACGTCGAAGCCCAGGCCATCGACGTGCCGACTGGGGTGCAGGACTATCGACCGGCGCTTTACGGCGGCATCTCCGCGGTTGAGCTCGGCGTCGACGGCGTGCGCCGGGTGGCGTTGCCCGTCGCGGCGCAGGAGCTGGAGCGACGGCTGGTGCTCGCATACACCGGCGCGACGAGGAATTCCGGTATCAACAACTGGGACGTGACCAAGCGCCACATCGACGGCGACCGCGACGTGCAGCAGCGATTCGCTCGCATCCGCGACATCGCAGGGGCGATGCGGGACGCGCTCGAACGCGGCGCGTGGGCCGAGGTCGGCCGGCAGATTGCCGAGGAGTGGGAGAACCGAAAGGGCCTGGCGCCGGGCGTGACAACGCCGGAGATCGACGCGATACTCGCCGCGGCACGTGTCGCGGGTGCCTACGGCGGCAAAGTGTGCGGCGCGGGCGGCGGCGGCTGCCTCTTCTGCATCGGCGAGCCCGAGCGCATCCCCGCCATCCGCGAAGCGGTCGCCGCAAAGGGCGGCAGGCTCCTGGACTTCACGATCGAATCCGAAGGCCTCCGCGTCGACACGCGGGTCACGGCCTAGTCGTTGGCTCTTGGCTCTGGGCTTTTGACTCCAGGAATACCATTGAGATCTGACTCCAAGATCTTGAGCCTGAAGCCTAGAGCCTAGAGCCGAACACCCATGAGCCTCGACAACCTGGCTATCGCGCGTGTGCTTGCCGAAATCGGCGACCTCCTCGAGATCAAGAGCGAGAACCCGTTCAAGATCCGCGCCTACCGCAACGCCTCGGAAACCATCGCGCACGCCGTCGAGCGGATCGCGGACCTCTCGGCCACGGAGAGGCTCGCGATCCAGGGGATCGGCAAAGACCTCAACGCCAAGATCAGCGAGCTCGTCGAGACCGGCACCATCGCGTACCATCAGGGCCTTCTCCAGGAGTTCCCGCCCACCATCCTCGATCTCCTGCGCCTTCAAGGCGTCGGGCCCAAGACCGTCGCGATGCTCTACCGCGATCTCAAGATCGGCACGCTGGACGACCTGGAACGCGCGGCGCGCGAGGGACGCCTGCGCGGCCTCAAGGGCATGGGCGCCAAGAAGGAGGCGTTCATCCTCAAGTCCCTCGAGGAACGCGCCCGCTCGACGGGCCGCCGATTGATGGCCGAATCGCACGAGACGGCGGCCGCCCTACTCTCCGCGCTCCGCGAGCATGCGCCCAACGCCGACATCTCGCCGGTCGGCAGCCTCAGGCGCGGGTGCGAGACGTGCGGCGATCTCGACATCCTCGCCGCCGGCGCCCCGCAGACGCTGATGGACGCGTTCACCGGCTACAAGATGGTCGAGCGGACGCTGGCCCACGGCGACACTAAGTCGAGCGTCCTGCTCTGGGGCGGATTCCAAGCCGACCTGCGCCTCGTGCCGCGCGACAGTCTGGGCGCCGCCCTCCAGTACTTCACGGGATCGAAGCCGCACAACATCGCGTTGCGCGACCGTGCGATCAAGCGCGGTCTGAAGCTCAACGAATACGGGCTGTTCAGGAACGACGACGGGCAGCCCATGGCGGGCGCGTCGGAAGAGGACATCTACCGCGCTCTCGACCTGGCCTACATTCCGCCCGAGCTGCGCGAGAACCGCGGCGAGATCGAAGCCGCGGAGCGCGGGGCCTTGCCGCACCTCCTGACGCTCGCCGACCTGCGCGGCGACCTCCATATGCATACGACGGCGACCGACGGCCGCGCCGACGCCGAGACCATGGCCCTCGCCGCGCGCGCCGCCGGCCTGTCCTACATCGCCATCACCGATCACAGCCAGGCGCTCGCGATGGCGAACGGGCTCGACGAACGGCGCGCGCTCGAGCACGCCCGCCGCATCCGGGAGCTGAATGCCCGGCTCGAGGGCATCACGGTCCTCGCCGGCATCGAATGCGACATCCGGTCCGACGGCACCATGGATCTCGCCGACGACTGCCTCGCCGAGCTCGACATCGTCATCGCCTCGGTACACTCGGCGTTCTCGCAGGACGAAAGCCAGATGACGGATCGGATCCTGCGGGCCATCGAATGCCCCTACGTCGACGTGCTGGGACATCCGACTGGGCGGCGGATTCTCAAGCGCGAGGGCTATCGCGTAAACTTCGATCGGCTGACAGAAGCGGCGGCCGCCGCTGGCGTTGCGGTCGAGATCAACTGCCAGATCGAACGGCTCGATGTCGACGAACATCACGCGCGGCTGGCGCGCGATCGCGGGGTGAAATTGATCATCGATTCGGACGCTCACTCGCCTGCCGCGCTGGGACTGCTCCGCTGGGGGATAACCGTGGCCAGGCGCGCCTGGCTCGAGCCGGGCGACGTTCTCAACACGCTGCCAGTCGACGCCTTCCGGCAGTCGCTGCGCCGCAACAAGGGCAAGCGCACGCGCGCGCGCAAGCGATGACCCCACCCAAGGTTGACCCTCTCGCCGAAATCCGCCGTCTCTACTTCGAGACCAGGCCCGGCACCATCCTCAGAGACTTCGATCGCGCCATCGACCTGCTCAAGTCGCTCGCGACCGAGGCCGAACGCGAGCGCGCCACGGTCTACATGGAGGGTTTGGCAGAAATGCGAAAGGAGTTCACCCGAAAACGGTCCTGACAGAGGCGGCAGCGCCTGCGGCCTCGCCTCCGCCAAGGCTACGGCGAGCTTCGCCGAGCGAGCGACAGCCCTGAGCCGCTGCGAGCGCGAAGCGCGACCGGCAAGCGCTTGGGGGTGGGGCCCCAGGCGCACTGAGAAATGTGGGGCCCCGCGAGCATTGAGAAATGCAGCCAGAGTTTCGAATCCGCCTATCCGTGCTTCGACTTGGCGAGCGTCCGCCGGGCCGCGAGCCGCAACGCTTCGGGGACGTTGCGATCGGTCGTGAGCATCTTGATGTCCTTCTCGCCGAGACGGTGCATGAGCTGCATCGAGATGGCCGGCGGTGTTTTCGGGTTGCGCGTCACGGCGAGGATGATGCCGTAGTTCTTGAGCCACGTCCGATTCGTGCCGATGATCCGCAGGACGTCTTCGGACACGTTCCCCATCTTCGCGAACGCTTCGACTTCGGACTCGGTCAGCTTCGGGCTGTGCAGGACCGCCGTGGCGACGATCCGATTGGAATCGCGAATGAGCTGCGCCCGCTGCTCGCGCGTTCCCTTGCTCGCGAGCTTGAGCCGCGCGGCGATCGGGAGCGCCGACACGAGCCGCGGATCCCCGGCGTCCTCGTCCTCGGGCTCAGTCCCGCCTGCGTTGCCGTTGTCTGGCGTTGCACCCGCCGCGGCCGGGACCGGAGTCGCGGTCTCCTGCCCCGACTCGACACGTGGTTGTGCCCGGTGGACCTCGAAAGACGCTCGCAGGTCACCCGGAACGTGGCTGGAGAGGAAATCATCGAGCGCTTCACGAGGCAGGAGGGCGATGGTGGCATTCGCCTGCGCCGCAATCTCCGAATCCGGGTCATCGCAGAGCACGACGAGCAGGGCGATCTGCTCCTGCGCGGGACGAGCCAGCAGGCCGCGGGCGGCGAGGAGGCGGACGTCCCGCGCGGCCTCACCCCGGAGAAACAACTCGACGAGCGGCGAACGGTAGCCAGGATCCATGCGATGTGGGCTCTAGCCGGCGGCGAATGCCAACCGAATCTGGCTGATGGTGTTTCGAAGCGCCTGTTCCCCGCCAGCCGCAAATAATCCTATCGCAGCCAGGCCGCCAGCGCCGGCCCGAACGATGTCCGGCACCCGTTCAGCGGTCATACCGCCGATCGCCAGGACCGGCAGGGAGACAGCGGCGCACACCTCGGCGAGCGCATCGAGCCCGGCGGCCGGGTGGCCCGCGGGCTTGCTTCGCGATTCGAAGACCGTGCCGAACACCAGGTAATCGCAGCCCCCATCGGCCGCTGCGGCCAGAGCCTCGCCGACGCTGTGAATGGACCGTCCCACGAGAAACCTGTCGGGGACCATCGCGCGGATCCTGCTGCACGCCACCGCTGAACCGGGCAGATGCACACCATCGGCCGCCGCAGCGAGAGCGACATCGACGCGATCGTTGACGAGGACCCGCGACTCCGTCCCAACGAGGGCGTCCCGAATGCCTTCGGCGAGGGCCAGCAGCGAACCGTCGTCGAGTCCGCGCTCCCGGACCTGCACGAGATCTACGCCCGCCCTGGCTGCAGCTGCCGCCGCGCCGACGAGCGCCGTGCGCCCGTCGGAGTCCGCGCACGTTGGGGTTCCGGCATACAGGCGTCGATCCGTCACCATCGCAAGGAGCGGGCGCGGCAATTCGCTGCCTCGCCCGCTGCCGCTACGGCTGGCTGGGAGGCCCATGGCTCGAGCGGTTGCGGCGGGACAGGACGCCAGACAGCTCCGCCAGGCCGGCAACCACGGTTATCGCGCCGACACCAGAGACCGCACCGCGGGCGAACGGACTCGCGAGCACCTGCTGGAGCGCGGGAACCGTGTAAAGGAACAGGTTCCGATCCCAGAAGCCCGACCAGGGAGCGACAACCAGAATGAGTCCCGCTTCGAGAAAATATGCGGCGAAGAGGATCCGCGTGAGGAACGAGATGTCAGCCTCCGGTCTGCACGCGTGCGAGGCGATCGATGCGGGCGGGCACGTCACGGTAGTCTCCGGCATCGGCCTGCAGTTCGAGGAATACCGCCAGCGCCCTCGACGTCTCCCCGGCGCCGTCGAGTAACACGCCCAAGTCGTACAGTAACTGCCGTCCGTCGTCAGCCGTGGGGGGAGGCGCCTCTGCCGCCCGTTCGAGCCACTCGATCGCCAGTGCGGGATCGCCGCGCTGCACGTAGGCGCGGCCGAGCGCTGCCGCCGCCTCGAAACGCTGCCGAGGAGAGCGAACCGCTGTCTCCAGCGAGGCGATCGCCTCGTCCATCATCCCAATCTCGAGATAGGTGCGGGCGAGCGTCATATGCTGCGTCGAAAAATCGCCGTCCGTCTCGGCATCGGTGCGGATTCGGGCGAAGGCTCGATCGAGTTTTCCCGCCGATTCGTCCGGCGGTCCGGTAGGCGCATCGAGCTCGCCAGTCAGGTCGATTTCGTCGCTCGCGGAGCTCGGTGGCTTGATCGCGGCAACCGGAGCAGCATCGTCGGGCTCGATCGAGACCGGCGTCTCATCAGCCGGAGAGGTCTCGATCTCCGCCGTGGGTTCCTGGGCGTCATCAGACGGCGCGGGCGCTTCGACCGCGGGTGGTGTGGGATCCGGACCGTCGAAAAAGGGATCGTGCGCCATGAACGGCGCCTGACCGCTCAGCCGTTCGGCAATGAGCGTATCCGGATCCGAGACGCGCAACATGATGAGAGCGCGCCGGAAACGATCGATGTGCGCCGGCTCCCAAGGCTCGCGAGCGACGAGATCCTCGGCGATGACGCGAGCCTCGGCGGCCTGGTTCGCGGCCAGGTACGCGTCGGTGAGCTGCTCCTGGGCGTCGTACATCGGCTGTTCGAGGCCGCCGTCGACGCAGACCTCGACGAGCTTGAGCAGCGCGGGAATCTGCCCCGGCACCCGCGACACGAAATCCTGCAGGCTGGTGGCGGCTTCCTGGAACTCGGCCGTCGCCGCCGCTCCGTCGACGGCGGCCTCGATGCACGCGAAGGTCGCCTCAGCATTCGACTCGGCAAACGACCACCCGAGCGTCGACACTTCGCCCCGCCGCGACGGGTCGGCGGCGAGGAGCCGGCCGAGCAGCACTCTCGCGCGGGATATTTCGCCCGAGCGCAGCTCGATCTCCGCGAGCGGCAGTAGCAGCGTCGGATCCTCGCCCGCGCTGTCCTCGTCGAGGAACTCGCGGGCGCCGGCGAGATCGCCTTGCCCGAGCGCGGCCTTCGCCAGAATCGATCGCGCCTCGCGTTCGAGCGGGTTGATGCGGACGAATTCCTTGAGCGCGTCGATGGCCTCCGAGGCCCTGCCTTTCTCGACCAGATCGTCGTGCAGCGCCTTGAAACGCTTCCCGGCCTCCTCTTCCTCGCCCATCTCCTCGAGGATGCGGGCGGCGGCCAGCCTCGCTTCGAAGTCTGCCGGGTCGATCGTGCCCAAACGGACGACGATTTCCGCGGCGCCACGGCGATCGCCCTTCGCGCGGCGTCGCGCGGCAATGGCGTTCAGATGGGACTTGGCGTCGGCGAGCAAGCCCTGCCGCGCCGAGATATCGGCGAGCTGTATCTGGGTCGTCTCGTCCTGAGGCTGGAGCTTGAGGATCTTCTTATAGAGCGCGGCGGCCTTGGGATAGAAGCCCTCGTCAACGAAGTGCTGTGCGATCCGGACGTATTGTCCAACGGCCTGCTGCGGCTGCCCGGCCCGCGCGTAGAGCTCGCCAAGCGTGTTGGCCGTGCTCCAGTCGCGAGGGAACTCTTCGACCACGGAGAGGTATTCCGCGATCGCCGGTTCGAGGCGACCCTGGCGGAGGAGCTTTTCCGCCTTCTTCAGCGTAGCGTCACGGTCGATGGCCAACGGGATTCTCCACGGGCCGGAGACGCAAGGAGGCCGCGAGACATGTTCAGCAACGGGTCAGGCCATCCTATCAAACAGCGAAGGCGGGCGGAACGTCCGACGATGCACGTCGGAATAGCCGAAACGCAAAACGGCGTCCAGATGCTCGCGCGTGGCGTAGCCCTTGTGCCGATCGAACCCGTAGCGCGGGTCGAGCGCGTGCAGTTCGAGCATCATCCGGTCCCGCGTGACCTTCGCGACGATCGACGCCGCGGCAATGGCCGTGCATCGAGTGTCGCCCTGCTCAATCGCTCGCTGCGCCATCGGGAGGTCCGGGATGCGGAAGGCATCGACGATCACGAAGTCAGGGTACGGCGCCAGTCCAAGCACCGCGCGCTGCATGGCCCGCAGCGATGCCTGCCGGATGTTGATGCGATCGATTTCCTCTCGATCGGCGGAGGCGACCGCCCACGACACGGCGGTCCGCGTGATCTTGTCGTAGAGCCGCTCGCGCTCGAGCGCGGTCACGGTCTTTGAGTCGCAGATCCGGGCGACGTAGCGCTCCGGGTCGAGCACGACCGCCGCCGCCACGACCGGACCCGCCAGACATCCGCACCCGACCTCGTCCACGCCTGCAACCGCGTTGAACCCCAACCGCCGGATGGAGTTCTCGAGCGTGCGAAACGCGCGAACTTTGACCATGGCTGAACCGCGGCGTCTGACTCAGGCCTTCTTCTGCTCCTTCATCCTCGCCGCCTTGCCCTTCAGGTCGCGGAGGAAGTAGAGCTTGGCGCGGCGCACACGCGCCGACCGGGTCACTTCGATGCGGTCGATGATCGGCGAGTGCAGCGGAAAGATGCGCTCCACACCCTGTCCGAAGGACACCTTCCGCACCGTGAACGTGGCCCGGGCGCCTCCCCGGTGCATGCCGATGACCATGCCCTCGAACACCTGAATGCGTTCCTTGTCGCCCTCGCGCACCTTGACGTGCACGCGGACCGTATCCCCCGGCTTCATCGCCGGGCGCTCCACCATCTGGCCGCGCTCGACGGTCTCTACCGCAGTCATCACAAACTCCTCTTTTTTGATCGGCGGGGTCCCCTGCACCCCGCCTGGCTCACGTCACTGCGCGGCCACCAGCGCCGCTCCGTTCCGTTCGCTTTCTTGATCGGCGGGGTCCCCTGCGCCCCGCCTGGCTCACGTCACTGCGCGGCCACCAGCGCCGCTCCGTTCCGTTCGCTTTCTTGATCGGCGGGGTCCCCTGCGCCCCGCCTGGCTCACGTCACTGCGCGGCCAAAAGCGCCGCTCCGTTCCGTTCGCTCAATCGTAACTACTTCGCCACAATTTCACGAACCGAGAACCTACTCCCCCCGCTCAATCTCCCGCAACATCTTTCGATCGTCGTCATCGAGTGCGGCCGTCTCCAGCAGGTCCGGCCGCCGGGCCAGCGTCCTCGCCAGAGCCTCGCGCCGGCGCCAGTGCGCGATCGCGGCGTGGTGGCCCGACAACAGCACCGCCGGCACCTCGTGCCCCTCAAAGAGCGGCGGCCGCGTGTACTGCGGGTAGTCCAGCAGCCCGCCGACAAACGAGTCGCGCGCCACGGATTCTTCGTCTCCGACGACGCCCGGCACCAGGCGCGCGACGGCATCGAGCATGACCAGCGCGGGCAGCTCGCCACCCGAGAGCACGTAATCGCCGATCGACAGCGACTCGGTGGCGAGATGCTGCCGCACGCGCTCGTCCACCCCTTCGTACCTGCCGCACAACATCACGACGTGCCCGAGCCCGCTCAGGCGTTCGGCGTCCCGATGCGTGAAGCGCGCGCCGTCGGGACTCGTCAGCACGATCGCGTCGGGTGTGCCCCGCTCGCGACGGATGTAATCGACCGCCGCGAAGAACGGCTCCGGCTTCATCACCATCCCGGGTCCGCCGCCAAACGGCATGTCGTCGACAACTCGGTGCCGGTCGGTCGTGAAGTCTCGCAGGTCGTGCACGCCGATGTCGATCAGCCCGCGCCCGATCGCCCGCCCCACGACGCCCTCCCCGAGAGGCGCTTTGACCATCGCCGGGAAGATGCTGACAACATCGATCTTCATTACGTATCGGCGGGGTCCCCTGCACCCCGCCTGGCTCACTTCACTCCGCGGCCAAAAGCGCCGCTCCGTTCCGTTCATTACTTGATCGGCGGGGTCCCCTGCACCCCGCCTGGCTCACTTCACTCCGCGGCCAAAAGCGCCGCTCCGTTCCGTTCGCTCAATCGGTCTCGCCGGACCACCAGCTTTGCCGCCCGACCTCACCGTTCGTTCGCTTCGAGCAGACCTTCTGGCGGATCGATCACGATTATCCGGCCCGCCGGGTCGACCCTGACACAGATATGGTCAACGAGCGGGATCAACACGTCGCCCCTCGGCCCGTCGACCACCAGGTGGCTGCGGTCGATCGGCCCGTGCACGTCTTTCACCCGGCCAACGACCGCGCCGCTGAGGTCTCGCACCTCGCAGCCGACGAGGTCGTGCCGGTAGAACGTCCCCGCCGGCAGCGGCGGTATCGCCGAAGCAGGCATCCACAGCTCGGCGCCCGCGAGATCCTCCGCATCGTTCATCGTGGCCACGCCTTCGAGCGCCACGACCGGACGGCCCTGATGAAACCGTGCCGCAGTGATGCGCCGCGGCGACGGGCGATCGGCCGGCCCAACCAGAATCACCTGCCCGACAACGAACCGCGCCTCGGCGAAGTCGGTCTCGGGATTCACGATGACCTGCCCGCGGTTGCCATGGGCACGAGCCACACGGCCGACCAGGAGCAGCTCACCGGACGAGTCATCGGACGTCATGCCGGGCCTTGTCTCGCGGCTGTCGGTTGGCGCGCGTCTATCGCCAGATGCGAGCCCAACCCGCTACTGCTCGTCGCGGAACTCGAGCGTGGCCTTCAGCCCTTCGAGCTCGGCCGTCGCGCTGACCAGCGTCCGCATCGCCTGCGCGGTCCGACCTTGCCGGCCAATCACGCGCCCGAGATCGCCCGGCGCCATGAAGAGCTCGACGAGCGTCTGCCCCTTGTGCTCGCGCTCGGTCACCCGCACCGCCCCGGGATGGTCGGCGAGCGTCTTCGCGACGACCTCGACGACGTCTCGTGCGCGGCTCACGACGCGGGTTGTTCAGCTGCGGCTGCCGGCGGCGCTGCCGGCATGCGTGCCACGAGCGTCCTGACCGAGTCGGACGGCTGCGCCCCGACCTTGACCCAGTGCTCCAGCCGATCGCGGTTGAGCACGAGCTTCTCCGGCGTGGTGCGCGGGTTGTAGTGCCCCAGCACCTCGACGAAGCTGCTGTCGCGCGCCGCGCGCGAGTCGGTCACGACCACACGAAAATACGACCGCTTCTTCGATCCCGTCCGACGCAAACGAATGGCTAACATCAAATCCCTCTCAGCTTTCAGCTATCAGCCGTCAGCTATCAGCAACTCCCAGCTGAAAGCTGAGAGCTGATAGCTGAGCGCTACCTGAACGACTTCGGCATCCCGAATCCGCCGCGCTTCTTACCCATCCCTTTACCCATTCCCGCCATGCCGCCGATCTGCTTGAGCATCTGCTTCATCTGCACGAACTGCTTGAGCAGCCGGTTGATCTCTTCGACAGACGTGCCGCTGCCCTTGGCGATGCGCTTGCGGCGGCTGCCGTTGATGATCTGATGGTTCGCCCGTTCCTTGGGCGTCATCGAGCTGATCATCGCCTCGATGCGCGCGAGCTGCCCCTCGTCGAGGCCCTCGCGGCCGGCCATGGCCTGCTTGAGCCCGCCCATGCCGGGCAGCATCCCCAGGATCTGCTCGAGCGGCCCCATCTTCTTGATGGTCCGGAGCTGTTCGCGAAAATCCTCGAGCGTGAACTCGTTCTTGCGGATCTTCGCCTCGAGGCTCTCGGCGTCCTCGATCGACACCGCCGCTTCGGCCTTCTCGATGAGCGACAGCACGTCGCCCATGCCGAGCACGCGCGACACGACGCGGTCGGGGTGGAACGGCTCGAGATCCTGCAGTCGCTCGCCGCTGCCGGCAAACGCGATCGGCACACCGACGACGCCGACCACCGACAGCGCCGCACCGCCGCGCGCGTCGCCGTCCATCTTCGTCAGCACGACGCCGGTCACGCCCATCCGGCGGTTGAACTCGCCCGCGCTCTTGATGGCGTCCTGCCCGGTCATCGCGTCGGCGACATACAGCAAGTCGGTTGGCTGCGTCGCGTCCTTGATCGCCTGCAGTTCGACCATCAGCTCGTCGTCGATATGCAGCCGGCCCGCGGTGTCGACGATGACCACGTCGAAGCCGCTGTTGCGCGCCTCGGCGAGCGCGCCCGTCGCGCGACGCACCGGATCCAGATCCCCCGAGGGATCGTGCACGCGAACACCGGCCTGCTTCGCGACGACCGTGAGCTGTTCGATGGCCGCTGGCCGCCGGACGTCGGTCGACACCAGAATCGGGTGCTTCCCCTGCTTCGACAGCCACATTCCCAGCTTCCCCGACGTCGTCGTCTTGCCCGAACCCTGAAGGCCGAGCAGGAGGATGACCCGCGGGCGCGCCTGCGACGGCGGCAGCCCCCCGGCGCTATCGCCAAAGAGCGCGAGCATCTCGTCGCGCACGATTCGCACGACCTGCTGCGCTGGCGTCAGGCTCTTGAGAACGGACTGGTCGACCGCCTTGTCCCGAACGCGATCGATGAACGCCTTGACGACCTTGAAGTTGACGTCTGCTTCGAGCAGCGCCATCCGGATTTCACGGAGCGCCGCCTCGACCGTCTGCTCGGTAAGGCGACCCTCACCGCGCAGCGACCGGAAAACACCCTGGAGGCGGTCACTGAGTGAATCGAACATGTGCTTCGGCGGTTCGA
This sequence comes from uncultured Acidobacteriota bacterium, assembly GCA_963839705.1. Taxonomy (GTDB): domain Bacteria; phylum Acidobacteriota; class Vicinamibacteria; order Vicinamibacterales; family 2-12-FULL-66-21; genus DATBJJ01. The sequence continues at coordinate 236,994 of CAWIWL010000010.1, read as the reverse complement.
CCGCGACGGCCGATCCTCAAAGCGGCCTGCCGCAAAAGCGGCGTCAGGGGCCCTAGGAACGTCCTAACCGTCTCAGACGCAAACGTTTATCGTAACAGAGCCGGCCGATCTTGACAACCCTTGGGCTCCGGGCGGAGGTCAGACGTCGTTCAGTTTGTGCCCGAGTTTTTCCTTTTTCGTGCGCAAATAGCCCCGGGAGTGCTCCGAGGGCGGGATTTCGAGCGGAATCCACTCGGTGACAGAAAGCTTGTAACCCTCGATGCCGACGAGCTTGCGCGGGTTGTTCGAGAGCAGCCGCATTGACTTGACCCCGAGGTCTTTGAGGATCTGGACGCCGATGCCATAGTCGCGCTGGTCGGCTTTGAACCCGAGCCGCTCGTTGGCTTCGACCGTATCCAGGCCCTGGTCCTGTAGCTCGTAGGCGCGAATTTTGTTCGAGAGACCGATGCCCCGGCCCTCCTGGTTCAGATAGAGAAGGATTCCCCGGCCCTCGGCTGCGATCTTCCCAAGAGCGGCTTCGAGCTGGGGCCCGCAATCGCACCGGGCGGAATGGAAGACATCACCGGTCAGACAGCGCGAGTGCACGCGCACGAGAACCTGCTCCCCGTCGCCGATGTCGCCCTTCACCATCGCGACGTGCGTCTCGCGATCGATGACGCTCTCGAAGGCGACCACCTTGAACTGTCCGTACTCCGTTGGCAAGCTGGCCGCCGCGACGCGTCGCACGAACGCTTCCGTGCGCATGCGGTACTGGATCAGATCCGAGATCGTGACCATCAGCACCTTGTGCCGCCTGGCGAACTTCGCCAACTCCGGCACTCGCGCCATCGTCCCGTCGTCGTTCATGATTTCGCAGATGACGCCAGCCGGGTACAGGCCGGCGATACGAGCCAGATCGACTGCGGCCTCCGTCTGGCCGGCGCGGACGAGCACGCCGCCGGTGCGCGCCTTCAGCGGAAACATGTGTCCGGGCCGTGCCAGATCAGCGGGCCGGGTCGCCGGATCAATCGCCGTCAGCACGGTGACGGCGCGGTCGCTCGCTGATATGCCGGTGCTCGTCACACCCTTGGCTTCGATCGATACGCAGAAAGCGGTGTCGAAGCGCGCAGTGTTCTGCTGCACCATCTGCGGCAGGTCGAGTTCCTCCAGCCGATCCTCGGTCATCGGCATGCAGATGAGGCCGCGGCCGTACTTCGCCATGAAGTTGATGGCGTCCGGGGTGATCTTCTCGGCGGCGATCGTGAGGTCGCCCTCGTTCTCGCGGTCCTCGTCGTCGACGACGATAATCATCTTGCCGTCGCGAATGGCTTCGATCGCCTCGTCGATCGAAGCGAAGACGGACTTGCGGCTTCCGCCGCCTCGCTTCTTTGCGGTCATGGTCATTTCCCTTACTCGTGTCCGGCCCGAGCGCCCCGACGTTCGAGCGCGCGCACGACGTACTTCCCAAGAATATCGCACTCGACGTTGACGGCGTCGCCCTGGCGGGCGGCGTTGAACCGCGTGTGCTGCCACGTGAAGGGAATAATCTGGACGTCGAAACGGCCGCGATCGTCGTCGATAGACGCTACCGTGAGGCTGACCCCGTCGACCGCAATCGACCCCTTCTGCACGATGAGAGGCATGAGCCCACCCGGAACGGCGACCGTGAGCCGATAGGAATCACCCTCCTGCCGCACATCCTCGATCGTTCCCGTGACATCGACGTGGCCCTGAACGAAGTGCCCTCCAACTCGAGCGTCCGCCCTGAGCGACCGTTCGAGATTGACGAGAGTTCCGGCGCTTAGCGCACCAAGCGTCGTGACTCGGAGAGTCTCCGGCGACACGTCGAACTGGATTCCCTGAGGGCCCGCCTCGACGACGGTCAGGCACACGCCGTTGACGGCGACGCTCTCGCCCAGCACCGCCTCGGAAGCGATGTCCGCATCGACAACAACGCGCCGCCCGGCCGGCCCTGCCGTGACCAAGACAATCCTGCCCAGCGACTCAACGAGCCCCGTGAACATGTCCCTCCGAACCTTCTGAACCCTCTGAACCTCGTGAACCGCCTGAACCCCTTGAACCCTCTAGAACAAACCCCTCAATCCGCACATCCTCCCCGACCGGTCTGGCAGTCAGCTCGGCGAGCGACGCGATGGCGCCGTCCGGCAGCGGCGCCCACTCGACGCCGTCCGCGCCAACGGCGCCGGGCGTGATGAAGAGCTCGAGGCGATCGACGAGTCCCGCGCGCCAGAACGCACCGTGAAGCGCCGGGCCGCCCTCGACGACGAGCGACATGATCTCTCGGCGGGCGAGCCGCGCCATCGCGCCGCGGAGAAACGCCGCGGAGGCGGCTTCCCCGCTGCCATCCGCTCCAACTTGCTCGACCTGCTCGACGTGCGCGCCAACTGAGATGAGCGCATCCACACGCTCCGGTCCGCCCCGACGCGACGCCGCGGCGCTCATCACGATCACCGGCCCGGCGTTCAGCGTCGAGAAAAGCCGAGCCGTCGGCGGCGTACGCAGTCGCCGATCGAAGACCACGCGCACGAGCGGCCGATCCCGATACACGCCGCGCGCGGTCAGGAGCGGATCGTCGACGAGGAGCGTCTCCGACCCGATGGCAATCGCGTCGACTTCGGCGCGCTCGTGGTGCACGAGCGCATTGGCCTCCGGCCCGGTCAACGCGGTTCGCTCACCGCGCCGCGCGGCGGCCATGCCATCCAGGCTGACCGCCGCCTTGAGCGTCACAAACGGCCGCCCACGCGCGATGTAGGTGAAGAATGGTCGATTCAGCCGCGCGGCCTCATCCGCCATCACTCCGACCTGCACGTCGACGCCATGGTCGCGCAGGTACTGCAGGCCTCGGCCGCGAACCCGCGGGTTCGGATCTTCGACCGCGATGACGGCTCGCCGGATGCCTGCGGTAACGACGCGGGGCGCGCAGGGCCCCGTGCGACCGCTGTGGGCGCATGGTTCGAGCGTGCAATAGAGCGTCGCGCCGCGTGCCCGATCGCCGGCGTCGGCAAGCGCGTGGACCTCGGCGTGCGCCTCACCGGCCCGTTCGTGAGACCCGCGGCCGACGACTACGCCCTCGGCATCCACCACCAGCGCGCCGACCATCGGGTTGGGGCTGGTGCGGCCCCGTCCGCGTTCGGCCAGCAGCAGCGCGCGCGCCATGTGCGCGGCGTCGTCGATCACCACTTCTCCTCGAAGAGCGCGTCCACGTACTCCTGCGGCGCGAACGGAATCAGATCGTCAATGCCCTCGCCGACTCCGACATAGCGGATCGGCAGCTTGAGGTCGTTGGCAATCGCCACGGCGATGCCGCCCTTGGCGGTGCCATCGAGCTTGGTGAGGACGATGCCGTTCACGCCGGCGACCGCCATGAACTCGCGCGCCTGCGCGAGGCCGTTCTGGCCGACCGTGGCGTCGAGTACCGAGCAGAACCTCGTGCGGAGCGCCCTCGACCTCGCGCGCCGCGATGCGGCGGATCTTGTCCAGCTCGGTCATGAGGTTGACCCGGGTGTGGAGGCGGCCGGCCGTGTCGACGAGCAGGACGTCGCGGTTGCGCGCCTTGCCCGCCGCGATGGCGTCGAAGACGACGGCCGCCGGGTCGGCGCCCGCGCGCGCCCGGATGAAATCCACCCCCGCGCGCGTCGCCCAGATCTCGAGCTGCTCCACGGCAGCCGCGCGGAACGTATCGGCGGCGCAGATGAGGGGCGTCCGCCCGCCGTCCTTGATGAGGCGCGCCAGCTTGCCGACGGTCGTCGTCTTGCCCGTGCCGTTGACGCCGACGATCATCACGACGTGTGGCCGATGGCCGTCGGCGGCGGGCACATCGGCGGCGCGAAGGATCTCGAGGATCTCGGCCTTGACGAGATCGCGCAGCGACGAGTTCCGGCGATCCCTGGAGCGGACGGCGTCGACGATGCGCTCTGTCGCGGCGACGCCGACGTCAGCCGAGATCAGCGCCTCCTCGAGTGCGTCGATCGTCTCGACGTCGACAGGTCGGCTTCGCTGCTCGGGCGTATCCGCGCGACGGACCACGTCCTCGAACTTCTCGACGAACTGCTGCTTGGTCCGTGAGAGAGACTGCTTGATGCGATCGAAAAAACCCATTCGCTTATCTGTCGGCCTCCGCCCTCTGTTTGCGTCCCATCAGGACATCGACGGCTTCGGCCGGCGACCGGCGGCCGTCGAGCACGGCGGCCATCTCGGCGGTGATCGGCAGTTCGATTCCGTGCCGGGCGCCGAGCGCGAGTCCGGCCCCTGTCGTCCGCACGCCCTCCGCGATCATGCGCATGCGGTCGAGAATCTCCTGGAGCGGACGGCCACGTCCGAGCTCGAGACCGACGTGACGATTCCGGCTGAGATCTCCGGTCGAGGTCAGCGCCAGGTCGCCTAGACCGCTCAAACCTGCCAGCGTCTCGCGTCGGCCGCCTTCGGCGTCCGCGAGCCGCGAGATCTCGGCCAGCCCGCGCGTGATGAGCGCGGCCATGGCGTTACGCCCGAGGCCCAGACCTTCGACAACGCCCGCCGCAATCGCGATGACGTTCTTCATCGCGCCGCCAATCTCCACGCCCGCTACGTCATCGCTGACGTAGAGCCGGAGCGCGGGACCTCGGAAGCGGTCCTGGACGTAGGTCGCCGCAGATGCATCGCGCGATGCCGCGAGCACGGCCGTCGGCAGCCCGCGCGCCACCTCCGCCGCGAAGCTGGGGCCGGAGAGGACCACGACCGGCTGGCCGGCAGTCGCTTCCTCGCCGAGGACGAGCGACATGCGCTGCAGGGAGTCGGTTTCGAGCCCCTTGGTTGCGCTAACGAGCACGGCATCGGCTGGAAGCGACGGCGCCACCGCGCGCGCCACCGCACGCAGCCCGTGTGAAGGCACCGCGAAGACGACCAGCTTCGCGTCCTGCAACGCCGCCTGCGGCCGCGCCACTGGCGTCACCCCATCGGGCAGACGAAATTCCGCGAGATACCGCGGATTGGCTCGAGTCGCCGCCATCTCGGCGACAAGCTCCGGATCTCGCGCCCATAAGCGGACGTCATGCCCCACCCGCGCCAGATGAATCGCTAGTGCAGTCCCCCAGCTGCCCGCCCCTAGTACCGCAATCGTTTCGCCCATCGCTTATCGATCACCCCCGAGCTGAACCCTGAACCTTGAACCCTGAGAGCCTATGAAGAAATCGGACGTAGTGTCCGCCTTTAGGCGGACTTGTCTTGGTCCGGCTGAAGCCGGACACTACATTTCTTCACAGGCCCCGAGCCCCGAGCATTCGCCCCTAGATCTTCCGCTCCGTCCCCTCCGTCAACCGCCGCAGGTTCGCCCGGTGACGGAACAGTATGAGCACCGCCGTTCCGGCGGCGGCGCCGACGACGGCGGCCGGCGCGCCGGTCAGCCAGGCAGCCGGCGGCAGCGCCAGCGTCGCCGCAACCGACCCGAGCGACACGTACCGCGTCGCCGACACGATGACGAGAAAGAGCGTCATGGCGATCGCCGTCGCGAGGGGCGTCAGGATGGCGAACACTCCTGCCGCGACCGCGACGCCTTTTCCGCCGTGAAAGCGCAGCCACACCGGATAGATGTGCCCGACAACCGCTGCGGCTCCGGTCAGTGCCGCGACACCGCTGCCGCCTGTCGACGCAAAGGCGAGACCGACGGCCGCGGCGCCCTTCGCCACATCGAGCACCATGACCAGAAGCGCCCGCCCAACTCCGGTACTGCGCAACACGTTGGCTGCGCCAACGTTGCGGCTGCCGACTCGCCGCACGTCGATTCCCGCGCGGCGCGCGAGCAGGAACGCGAAGGGCACCGACCCGGCCAGATAGCCGACCAGGATGCTCAAGCTGGCCATCAGGTCAATGGTACTCGTAACGGACCTGGAGGGGGTCAGGCCCGGGGAAGACGCCTTACGGCTATGAGTTCGTGGAGGTCTCCAGCAGAATCCGGCGCACCATATCGAGCCCCATCTGAGAAGCCTGGAACTTGATCATCGTGCGCGATCCGAAGAGCGAAAAAGTGCGCGTGCGCGTCGATCCGGCCTCGAACGCCACGGCGACGGCCACGGTGCCTACGGGCTTCTGAGGCGATCCGCCCGACGGCCCGGCGATGCCGGTGATTCCGACGCCAAACGTCGATCCCGTGCGCGACCGGACGCCCTCGGCGAGCGCCGCCGCGACCGGCTCGCTCACGGCCCCGTGCGCTTCGATCAGCTCCGGCGGAACATTCGCGAGCTCGACCTTGAGCGAATTGCTATACGCGACGACGCCGCCTAGTACGTAAGCCGAGCTTCCCGCGATGTCGGTCAGTCGTGACAACAGGAGTCCGCCCGTGCACGATTCGGCTGCCGAGATCGTGAGCTTCCGGTCGAGGAGGAGTTGCCCGACGATCTCTTCCATCGAACGCCCGTCAGTACCTGAAGACGTCGGGCCCGAGTACGGCCAGGATCTCGGCCCGGGCCGCGGCGAGTGCACGGCTGGCGGCGGCCTGGTCGGCCGATCGCGTGACGAAGTGCAGTTCGATCTGACCAGGCGCGGCGAGAATGGTCGTTTCGATCGGCGGCGCAGCCTGCAGCCACCTCGAATAGACTGGCTGCGCCAGCTCCTCGACGTGCGACTCTCCTCTTCCGACGGTGAAGAGGGTCGAGCGGAACATGCGTTCCGGACCGACCCGCGCCGCGAGCGGCCCGGCGACAAGGGCATCCATCATCGGCCGCAGTTCCCGCGGCGGTCCCGGCAAGAGGATGACGAGCCGGTCGCCGGCGTCAACCATCTGGCCGGGCGCCGTGCCATTCGGATTCTCGAGGACGACGCCGCCCTGTATCACCAGGCCCTGCCGTCGATTCACATCGGGCATCTTCAGCCCACGGCGCGCAAACCGCTGCGTCAGTCGCGCGACAATCTCGGGATGCTCGACGAGGGGAAGGCCGACCACGTCCGCCAGCGCGTCGCGCGTCACGTCGTCATCGGTCGGTCCGAGGCCGCCCGTCAAGATGACGAGGTCGACGCGATCGAGAGCGCGCCGCAGGTGCTCGGCGACCTCACGGCGGTTGTCGCCGACCACGGTCTTCGAGCGCAGCTCGATGCCGAGCGAGCCCAGCCGCTCCGCGAGCACGAGCGAGTTCGTATCGAGCCGGGTCGACCCGAGCAGCTCGCTCCCGATCGCGATGATCTCGGCCGTCTGCAGCGGCCGCGCGGCGCCGTTCATGCTATCCAGGTGGGAAAGAGCGCCATCAGCAGGCGCAGCGAGACGTTCGCGTAGATGGCCGCCATCGCGTCATCAGCCATCACGCCAAGGCCTCCGTGCAGCGCCTCGAACCGACGCGCCGGAAATGGCTTGATGACGTCGAACACGCGGAAGAGGACGAAGCCGGCGAGCGCACCGCTCAGCCCCACGGGGATGAACGCCAGCGTCATCAACATGCCGACGACCTCGTCGAGCACGATCGGTCCGGGATCGATGCCGCCGAAATAGCGCTCGGCGGCCGTCCCGGCCCACACGCCCGCGGCGAAGAGCGCCAGAATGAGCAACACTTCCGAGACGGGCTGGACCGGCGACTGAACCCATCGGAGCGCGGCGTACAAGAGGAGACCCACGGCAGATCCCAGAGTCCCCGGCGCAATGGGAAAGTAGCCGGAGTAGCCGGCTGTCGCGAGGAAGACCGCGAGACGGGTCACGCCTTCACGACACGCGTCTCGGCGAGGCGGTCGTGCAGCGCGCGTCGGTCCGAGTCGAAGAGGATCGCGGCGAAGCCCAACCCTGCGGGCAGCATCGAGACGAGACTGGCCGTGGCGCGGAGGACCGCGGCTCCGGCGCTCACGCCAAGCCCTCGGACGTCGCCGTCGGGATCCGCGGCTGGACGGTCGGCCACGACCTTGATTCCAGTGAGCATCTTTCCGATCGTCTGGCCTCCAGCGATCGTGAAGAGGGCGAGGTAACCGCCGTTGAGCAGCAGCAGAAACACACCGAGCGGCACACCTGGGAGCGACCGAACCTCCTCGAGCGGCAGTTCCGCGACCAGCAGCGTGAAATAGAGGACCGCGGCGTCGATCGTCGCGAGGACGACGAGGTCGAGAAAACCGGCGAGCAGGCGGGCAGCGACTGACGCCGGCTCGAGGACGTCGGGCTTCGACGCCTCGAACGACACGTCGCGCGGAAACTCCGCCTCCGTCGAACGGCGATCCCGGACTCGCACGATGCGAGGCGATCCCGGCTCCGGCTCAGCGGATGGCAGCGCGCGATCGGCGCGCGGCCGGGCACCCGCCGGCTGACCCCGCCGCACCGACAACGGCGTTCGCGGAATCGCGGGCGGAGTGACGAGCGGCGCGTCGTCACCCGCTGCACCGCCGAACAGGGGGAGATCGAGACGCTGCGACGCGGTCGACGTACGCTTTGCGGCCAGGCCCGCGCTCGCTGCCAGTCCTGGGCTCGGACCAGCACTCGGAGACGATGGGCTGGTTAGTTCAGAGACCACCGAAGTCGGTAGCGGCGCAGGGGCGCGCTCGGCCAGGACGAAATCGGCGAGCGGACCCGCGCGCTCGTCGGCGCTCTGGATCGGCAGATCAACCGGCGGCGGCGTCTCGACCGCGAGCCGGAACTCGTAGCCGCAGTTGCGACAGCGTTCGACGCTGCCGAAACTGATGTAGTGGCACTTCGGACACCTCATGTTGATCAGCGGTGGGTCATGGTGTCTGGAGTGATGGCGGTCCCGGTTTCGGCGGCTGCGGCGGCCGGGGGGCTGGGTTCGCGGCGCCCGGCGCGGGAGGCAGTCGAGCGGCTTCGAGCAGCTTGCGTTGAATGGCCGCGCGCAGTTCGTCGGCGTCACGTCTGGCCGGATCCGACTCGCCGACGGCGTCAAGAACGCCGAGGGCATCGCGCAGGCGGCCGTCGTCGTAGAGTCCTCGCGCCCTCGCGACCCACGCCTCCGACGGCGACGGGATCGGGAGAGGCTCTTCCGCTACTGCAATCCGTGGCGCAATGGCCGCCGGCCCAAGGGGTAGCCAGTCCGGCCGCGTCAACGCGACCCACGCGACGACGCCCGCCGTGGCGAGGCCCGCCAGCACACCGGTCGCAATCCACGCGGCACGCGAAGCCCCACTCTTGTCCGCGGCGCCAGAGTCGGTCAATACGTCGGCGAGCGGCAGCGCCGCGGATCGTGCGGGCCTGACTCGCGTCGGCTCGAAGCGGTTGAGCCGCTCCAGCAGGACGAGGGCTTCTTCGCTGTGGGCTCCGCGCTCGACGGCAGAGGTCAGCAGCGTACGGGCCGCGCCCGCATCGCCGCGATCGAACGCTGCCGCTCCCGTGTACAGGAGCTCGTCGCCTTCCCGCTGACGCTCCGCGATGGCACTGCGCGCGCGGTCGATGTACGCCTTGGCCCGGGCATGGCCCCGATCGAGGAAGAGCACGCGCGTCCATACGCTGATGGCCAACTCGTGCTGTCCGGCAAAATACTGATCGAGACCGGTGAGGAGGAGGTCTTCCACGCGCGCGTCGCGCTCGCGCTCGGGCACTTCTCCCGCTTCGGGAGCGTGGTCGGTCCGCAGCGGGTCGGTCATCGCAAGTGGTGAAAGAAAAGAAGTTCCGGACGATTATGGGACCGCGGGCAGGGCCGCGTCAAACAAAAAGCCGTGGACCCGCGCCTGGGCGAACGCCTGTGCTACAACAGAGGCGCATGCCGATCATCGAATCCATCCCCAACGTCAGCGAGGGCCGCCGGCCAGACGTCATCGAGCGGCTGGCGAAAGCCATTCGGGCCACGCCAGGAGTGCGCCTGCTCGACCATTCCGCCGACGCGTCGCACAACCGGTCGGTCTTCACGCTCGCCGGCGACGCGGCTGCCGTCAAGGCGGCCACGCTGGCGCTCTTCGACGTGGCCCTCGAGACCATCGATCTGCGCAAGCACAGCGGCGAACATCCACGGCTCGGCGCCGTCGATGTCGTGCCGTTCGTTCCGATCGAGGACGTCACGATGGCCGACTGCGCCGCGCTCGCCCGGGACGTCGGCGCCGCCGTTGCCGAGCGCTTTCGCCTACCGGTGTATCTCTACGAGGAGGCCTCGACGAATCCCTCGCGGAAAAACCTCGAGGATATCCGCCGCGGTGAATTCGAGGGTCTGGCGGCGAAGATGGCGTCGCCGGGCTGGGCGCCCGACTTCGGCCCAGCGACGCCGCACGAGACCGCCGGCGCGTCCGTGGTCGGCGCGCGCATGCCGCTCATCGCCTACAACATCAACCTCAACACCGACCGCCTGGATGTCGCGAAGAAAATTGCCGCCGCGATCCGTCACAGCAGCGGCGGACTGCGCTACGTGAAGGCCATGGGCATCCGGATCGACGATCGGAACATGGCCCAGGTCTCGATGAACCTGACCAACTACGAGAAGACGCCGGTGTTTCGCGTCTTCGAGATGGTCAAGCGCGAGGCCGCCCGCTACGGCGTATCGATTCTCGAGAGCGAGGTCGTCGGACTGATCCCATCGGCGGCCCTCGTCCGCTCCGCCGAGTTCTACCTGCAGCTCGAGCGGTTTACGGACGATCAGATTCTGGAAAAGAAGCTGCGGGACCGTTAACGAAAGAAGAACAAGGCAACGGATTCACCCGTTGCCTTCCGTCTACACTCGATGACGCCTACGCCGGTTCCTCTTCCTCGTCAACGCGCCGGGCCGGCGCGATGCCGAAGGACTTCATCTTGCGATATAGATTGCTGCGCTCGACGCCCAGCGCGTCGGCGGTGCGCGAGATGTTGCCCTGCTGTCCGGCGAGTGCCCTGAGAATATAGTCGCGCTCGAAGGCGTCGCGGGCCTCGTGCAGCGGAGCGGACACGGCGCCTTCCGGCGGCTCCATGCTCGTGGCGCCGTCGAGAAACGACAAGTCGGAGTTGGCGATGGTATCGCCCGGCACCATGATCATCAGCCGCTCGAGCACGTTGCGCATCTCCCGTACGTTGCCCGGCCAGCGGTAGCGCTGAAGCGTGTTCATCGCCTGCGAGTCGAAAGTCTTGCGCCGCCGGCCGTACTCCCGCGCGAGGTCCGACATGAAGTACTCGGCCAGGCGTGGCACGTCGTCGGCGCGGTCGCGTAGCGGGGGGACGAAGATGGGGATGACGTTGAGCCGGAAGTAGAGATCTTCGCGAAAGCGCGACGCGCGGATCTCGGTCGGAAGATCCTTGTTCGTCGCGGCGAGCACGCGCACATCGACGCGCACCCCGGCCGCGCCGCCGACCGGTTCGACGACCTGCTCCTGCAGCGCGCGCAGCACCTTGGCCTGCGTCTTCAGACTCATGTCGCCGATTTCGTCGAGGAAGAGCGTCCCGCCGTCGGCGAGCTCGAATTTGCCCCGCCGATCCAGCATCGCGCCGGTGAACGCACCCCTGACGTGGCCGAACAACTCGCTCTCGATCAACTCTTCCGGAATCGCCGCGCAGTTGACCTCGACGAACGGCCCGCCGCGGCGCCGGCTGAGGGCGTGAATCGAGCGCGCGACGAGCTCCTTGCCGGTACCGTTCTCGCCGTAGATGAGCACGCGTCCGTTGGTCGGGGCAGCCATGGCCACCTGCTCGCGGAGCTGGGCCATCACGTAGCTCTCTCCCACCATCGTGAGTCGCCGGTCCACGTGGGCGCGCAATGCGCGGTTCTCCGCCTCGAGCCGGCTCTGGCGGATGGCGTTGCCGATCACGAGGACGGTCTTCTCGAGCGAGAGCGGTTTCTCGACGAAGTCGAACGCGCCGAGCTTGATGGCTTTCACCGCCGACTCGATGTTGCCGTGGCCGGAGATCATGACCACCGGCGCATCGACGCGGCGCTCGCGCAACCGTGCCAGCGTCGCCAGGCCGTCCATGCCGGGCAGCCAAATGTCGAGCACGATGACGTCATATGGAGCACGCGCGACCCGGTCGAGGCAGGCCTCGCCGCTCTCCACGGCGTCGACGACATAGCCTTCGTCGCGGAGCACGCCGCTCAGCGCGCTGCGCACGCCGGCTTCGTCGTCAACGATGAGAACCGTCGTCTTCATGAGCGCTACGTCAACTCTCGCTTGTCACTGTCCACGGATTCGCTCGCAAAGAGGCGAAGCTCACGAGGATCGCAAAGGGCTCAACATCGTGTCCTTCGTGGACGTCGCGGTCGTCGCGGGCGTTGTGATCCGTCGTGACGGCTTTCCCTTCAGGTCGGAAGCTCGATCGTGAACACTGTACCGTTGGGAACATTGTCCGCCACCTCGATGCTGCCGCCATGCTCGACGATGATTCGACGCACGATCGCGAGCCCGAGTCCGCTGCCCCGCCGCTTCGTCGAGTAGTAGGGCATGAACAGCTTGTCCCGATCGGCGGCCGAGATACCTGGGCCGTTGTCCGACACGAGAATCCGCGCGACGCCATTGCCTGCATCGTGGCGCGTTTCGACGACGATCGCCGGTACGTCGCCGTTCGGACGGGTTCCGGCGGCGCTGCCGCCAAGCGCCTCGACGGCGTTGTCGACGAGGTTGATCACTACCCGTCGCATCTGCTCGAGGTCGACGCGGACCGGCGGCAGCTCGGCCACGAAGCGTTGGTCGATCCGGATCTCGCGGAAGAGGCCGTTGTAGAGCGCCAGGGTCTCGGCAAGGGCCGCGTTCAAATCGGCTGGCGCGGCGCGCGGCGCCGGCATCCTCGCAAACTGCGCGAACTCGTCGACGAGGGCCTTCAGTGACTCGACCTCTCCCACGATGGTCGACGTGCACTCCTCGACAAGCGCACGCGCCGGAGCAGGAGCCGTGCTGAACTGGCGGCGCATGCGCTCGGCGCAGAGCTGAATCGGCGTCAGCGGATTCTTGATCTCGTGGGCCAGCCGCCGCGCCACGTCGCGCCACGCCGCCACGCGCTGCGTCCGGATGAGCGGCGTCACATCGTCGAAGACGAGAACCGCGCCGCCGGCCGTGCCATCGTCCCGCAAAAGCTGCGTCGCCGCCGCGGCGAGATGCAGCTCGCGTCCCTCGCGGAGGAGCGCGATTTCCTGCACGGCCGGGGCCGGCCCCCCCGATCTCGTTTGCGCGAGCAGCGTCTCGAGCGGCTTGAGATCCTCGCGGCGGCAGACGTCATCGGCCCGCGCGCCGATGACCGACCGGTTCACCTCGAGCAACCGGAGCGCGGCGCCGTTGATCGTTTCGATCTGCCCATCGGGCCCGAGCGAGACGACGCCGGTCGCGATGCGCTCCAGCACCGTTTCGATGTACTGGCGCCGCTCGTCGAGCTGCTGGTTCTTGCGCTCGAGGTCGAGCCTCGAGTGTTCGAGCTTGCGCTGGCTCGCTGCGAGCTCCCCGGCCATCGTATTGAACGCCTCGACCAGCGCCCCGAACTCGTCGCGTGTCTCCGGCTCGATCCGGTGGTCGAGGTGGCCGGCCCCGATCTCACGGGCGCCCGCCGCCAGCCGCTGCACCGGACGCGTGATGCGTTTGGCCAGATACAGGCCGGTCCAGGTCGCGCTGACCATGATCATCAGCGTCATCATGACGAACAGGGTCAGGTACACGCCCCTGATCGGACGCCGCATCGCGGCCAGCTGGCTCCGGTGCTGGAACGCCTCGATGACCTGCCGAGCGTGGGTCGCGGACTCGCCCGACAGGTAGTCGCTCGCCAGCACGACGCCGACGACGCGGCCCGACGCGTCGCGCACCGCCGCCCCGCCGCGCACGAGCTCGCCTCCGCCTTCGAGTGGCTCAGGAGCGTACGACTCGCTGCTGCCGCTCGCGACGGCCGACGCGAAGTGATCAGCGGAGGCGCGGACGCCAGGCGGAAGGCCCGATGACTCGACGGCGACGAGCGGCACGACGTCGGCCCGCTGCCCGGCCTTCGACCGCGACCTGTACACTTCGACCAGCCCGACGCGGCCCTGCGCGACCTCGGCATCGATCGCGCCGCGCACAACGGCGAGGTCGCCCGCCTCGACGGCGCCCGCAGGAATCTCGCGCGCGATTCGCGCGGCGTGGCCGGCGACACTGATCTGCCGGTCCCGGTAGTAGTTCTGCGCGATTTTCGTGGCCGCCCCAAGCACATCGTCGATTGGCTGGCTGAACCACTTCTCGGTGCTGCTGCGAATCAGCTCGCTGCCCACGATGAGGACGAGGACGCATGGCACGAGCGTGAGCCCGAGGAGCGCGAGCACGAGCTTGGCCCGGAACCGCGAAAACGGCAGCCCCCGGCGACGCTCCACCACGAGCTTGACGATGTTGCGCGCGAGGACGAAGACGAGGGCCACGAGCATCGTCAGGTCCGCCGCGGAGAGCGCGTAGAGAACGACCTCGGTCAGGAAATCCGGGTTGAGCTCGGTCGAGCTGTCGGCGAAGCGGACCATCGCCACGAGTGCAGCGATGAGCAGCACGATGCCGAAGAGAATCAGGCGCGGATTGTCGCGGAACGGCCGCCGCTCGGCGCGCGGGTCCGCGGGCCGGGCGGGCAGCGTCGGGCGAGTCGCCTCGCGGGTGGTGCTCATGTGGCTCGTGGCGCTGAAGGCACGGCGCCGGCGCCCGACCTACCGGAGAAACGTGAACTTGGCGAGCCCGGCGATGCCACCTTCCCACGGCCAGACGAAGGAGGCGTTGCGCGGCGTCGTATGGGCTCGGACGCGCAGGTAGTACTCGGAGTTGCCCTCGAGCCCCGCGCTGCTGAAGAGCGGCAGCTTCTCGAACGCGGTGAGCCAGGCGCGCGCTGCGTCTTCGCGTTCGATCGTCTCTGACGCCACCATGCGCCCGTCCTCGCGCCGGGTCGCCAGGTAGCGCTGGGTGAGGATGTCGTACTCGACCGTGGCCGTGACCGTCGCGGCGGCGATCGTGCGGTCCACCCACAACGCCGTCCCGCGCTTGAGCTCGATATCGTAGACGAAGGTGATGCGCAGGCCGCTGTGCATCGCGGCGCGCACCTCCTCGGTGAACACGTCGCTCATGCGCAGCGTGACGAGGATGCGCCCATCCTTGGGCAGCGGCGTGATCTGCACGCTCTGCGCCTGGCCGACCGCGACTGCCGCCACGACGAACACGATCGTCAGGTATCTCTTGAGCACGCTCACTTCGCTTTGACCTTTGGCTCGATTTTTTGCAGCTCGTCCACTTCCCGCTTGAACTGGCCGACGTCGCGGAACTGACGGTAGACCGAGGCGAACCGCACGTAGGCCACCTGGTCGAGCTGCTTGAGCTCCTGCATCAGCCGGGCGCCGATCTCTCCGGTCGTCAGCTCGCGGTCCGGTCGGTCCTGCAGATCTACCTCGATCCTATCGGCAATGGCTTCCAGCTCCTGCACGCTGACCGGCCGTTTCTCGCACGCGCGAAGGAGGCCCGCGATGAGCTTCTGCCGCTGAAACGGCTCGCGGTTCCCGTCCTTCTTTACGACACGATACTCGATTTCCTCGATGCGTTCACGACTCGTAAAGCGCTTGGCACAGCCGAGGCACTGTCGGCGCCGCCGGATGACGTCCCCCTCGCGGCTCTCGCGCGAGTCGACCACCTTGTCGCCCAGGTGGCCGCAGTACCGGGCACTTCATCGGGCGCGGCCTTCTGCCTGTCGACCTACCGGCGGCGTGCTGGCGTCCGGCTCTGCCCGGAGTTGCGCTCCCTTCGGACGCGTCGCCTCCGTGTGCCGTTCCGCCTCGCTGGCCCCCTCCGAATCTTTGGGCCGCTCTACATCTTTGGGCCGCTCCGCGGCCATGCGCCGCGCCCCCGCAAGCGTCACGCCATCGCGGGCCATGAAGTAAATCCCCAGCAGAGTCACCGGGGCAAACGAAATGGCGTGGAGCACGATCGCCGCGCCTGCGGCCCGATCGGCCGGCACGCCGAAAAGTACCACGGCTGCAAACTGATACGCGAGGTGGAACCCGCCTACGGCACCAGGCGTCGGCACCGCCACGCCAACCACGAGGACCGTGGTCACCAGGAACGAAGCCCGGAAGGGGAACGTAATATGAAATGCCTGCGAGGTCAGCCAGATACCGGACGCGATCGCGAGCCAGAGGGGCACCGAGAGCATCAGCGCGATGAGCATCCGGCGTGGCTGCCGCATCACTGCCAGCCCTTGCGAGAACGTCTCGACGAACCTCGCGACGATCTGGGCAAGCCGGGCCGGGAGCACACGCTCGATGCTGAGGGCCAGCCGGCCCATACGTTCGGGGTGCCCTGCCAGAACGAAGAACACCGCCGACCCGGCCAGCGCCGCCCCGGCCGCGGCGAGACCGAACAGCTTGATACGGGCGAACTGCGCCGGATCGCCGGTCACGTCGCCGGGCGCGGCGACCAGGACGAACCACGCAAAGAGCAGCAGCACCGTGATGAGATCGAGGAGGCGCTCGAGAATAATCGTCGCGAACGCCGCCGTCGCGTTGAGGCCCTCACGGCGCGCCAGGAGATACGGACGCAGCACCTCGCCCGCACGAGCAGGCAACAGAGACGTGGCGGCAAAGCCGATAACCGTGGTCCGGAACGCCGTGCTGAAATGCGTCGGACCGATGGGGGCGAGCAGGTACTGCCAGCGGAGCGCGCGCACGACATAAGTTGCGCCGGTGGACGCCAGGGCCAGCAGCAGGAACCATGGGTTGGCCCGCCGGGTTTCGCCCCAGACTTCGGCCACGTTCACGCTACGGAGGAATACAACCAGCAACCCGAGGGTCAGCAGAAGGATGAGGGCGTTGCGAACTCGTGGCTGCATGCGCCGGGTTTTATGGTGGGTCGGATTAGAATCGGTGGATTGTCCAGGTTGCCCGATCTCGGCAAGGGTACCACAAGGATAGCTCCAAGTCTATGGGAAAACGTGAGTTACTGCTGATCTTCGCGTTCGCGGCGGTCGGCTCGGTCGTCTACTACGCGACCGCCCCCGAAGCGGCCCCCGGCCAGCAGGGCTACTCGATCGCCAAAATCGTCGACGGCCTGAGGCGCGAGATCCGCGGAAACCGCTCCTCGGCCGAGGTCACCACCACGACCACCGTTCCCCTCAGACCCGGCATCACCGAAGTGCGGTTCGAAACGGGAAACGCCCCCCTCACGATCACCGGCGAGGACCGCGCCGACCTCCTCTGTGAGCTCCAGGCGTGGTCGAGCGGCTTCGACGAAACCGAAGCGAAGAAGTACGCCACGGAAACGGCCATCAGGACGACCGAAGCCGGCGTCAGCCTGGTCGTCGGGATCAAATATCCCGAGCCCGCGACGCAGCGCGCGACCCTCATCCTCCGAATGCCGAAATCGATGGCGGTCAGGATCCAGCCGAGCCGGGGCAAGCTCGATATTCACGACGTCGCCTCCGTCGAGCTCGTCGAGGCCCGCGGCGAGGCCGTGGTCAGGGGGGTCTCAGGCCGCGTCACGGCAACCCATCGGGGGGGGCAACTCGCGATTGAAGCCGCCTCGGAGTTGAAGCTCAACACGCGCGGCAGCACGGTGGTCCTGAAGGACATCAAGGGCGAGGCCGTGATGCAGGTGCAAGCCGGCGAGCTCCGCGGCCAGTCGCTCGCGGGGCCCGTCGAGATCGAATCGAACGGAACGCGCATCACCCTCGAAGATCTGACCAGCACTCGGCGGCCCATCCGGGTCAACGCCTTGAGCGGGAGTGTCACCATGACGGGGCTGCGAACCGACACGCGTATCGACGGCCGCGACACCCGCATCGTCGTCACGATCGACCAGCCGGCCCCGGTCGCGATTTACAACGATGCCGAAGAACCCATGGACGTGACGCTGCCCGCCGGCGGCTTCCAGCTCGACGCGCTCGCCACCGACGGCCGGCTGACCGTGCCCGAAGGGCTGGCCGACGTGAAGACAGCCGAGAACGAGCAACGCGCATCGGCCGTCATCGGAGGCGGCGGTCCCACGCTGACGCTACGCGCGAAGCGCGGAAACATCACAATCAAAAGGAAACCGTCCGAGCGATAGCTCCGAAGCGACTTCGGACTTCGAGCTTTCTATTTCGAGCTTTCTATTTCGAGCTTCCTACTTCGAGCTTCCTACTTCGCACTTCTCACTTCCCGCTTCCCACTTCCAACTTTGTAACTTCTCGCTTCAAACTTCGAGAACTTCACGCTTCAGACTTCCGAACTTTCAACACTTCAGACTTCAGACTTCAAACTTCAGACTTTCTGTTGTAACGTGCCCCTGTGCTATCCGCTCCTCCACTTCTCGAAACCTCCCTGGCTGGTCTGACGCTGCATCGTCGCGGCAAAGTGCGCGACGTCTACGAGGTCGGCAACGACCTGCTCATCGTCACGACCGACCGAATCTCAGCGTTCGACTATGTCCTCGGGTCGGGCATCCCTGACAAGGGCAAGGTCCTGACGCAGTTGTCCGCGTTCTGGTTCGAGCGCATGGGCGATCTCGTGCCCCATCATCTGCTCGCCACCGACGTCGCGCGCTTCCCGGAGGCCCTCCGCGGCCACGCGGCAGTGCTCGAGGGCCGGTCGATGCTGGTGCGCAGGACCGAGCCCGTGCCCGTCGAATGCGTCGCGCGCGGATACCTCTCGGGATCGGGATGGAAGGAATATCAACAGACCGGCAGCGTGTGCGGCGTTCAGCTGCCCAAAGGGCTGCGCGAATCCGACCGGCTGCCAGAGCCGATCTTCACGCCCGCGACCAAGGCCGACAGCGGCCATGACATCAACATCGGCGAGGCCGAAGCGGCGCGGCTGGTCGGCGCCCCGCTCATCGCCCGCTTGAAAGCCCTCACGCTCGAAATCTACCGGCGCGGCGCCGTTCACGCCGAATCGAAGGGCATCATCGTCGCCGATACGAAGTTCGAGTTCGGCCTGGTGGGCGCGGGAGACCCGGCGACTGATGTCGTGCTCATCGACGAAGTCCTGACGCCCGATTCGTCGCGGTTCTGGCCGATGACCCAGTACGAGCCCGGCCACGGGCAGCCGAGCTTCGACAAACAGTTCGTGCGCGACTACCTGGAAGAGATCCGGTGGAACAAACAGCCGCCGGTGCCATCACTGCCAGACGAGGTCGTGCGCCGGACGCGCGACAAGTACGTCGAGGCCTACCGGCTCCTGTCGGGCCGCGAGCTGCAGTAACCCCGTGCGCGACCAGCTCGAGGCGCTCGTCCAGGAAATGCTCGACCGGGGCGTGATCTACGAGGACGCCCGCCAGGAGTTCGAGAAGGTCTTCATCACCCGCGCCCTGCAGCGGTCCAAGGGCAGCGTCGGCGACGCCGCCGAGCTGCTGGGCCTGCACCGGAACACCGTCGCAAGAAAGATGACCGAGTACCGGATCAAACGGAAGGCGTAGACCGAGGTCGACATCGAAGGGCCGGTCGCCGACCTCGGTAAACATTGGTCCCAGTTCATCCGATACTCCAGCCGTGAGTGTGCCGGCCGAGCGTCTGTCATGGCTGCTGCCGCCGCTGGCCGCCATGTTCGGCCTTGGACTGCTGTGCTGGTTCGCTCCCCGCTATCTCCTCCATCAGGGATTCCCCCTCGACGATGCGTGGATTCATGCGGTGTACGCACGCGAGCTGGCCCTAAGTGGCCTCCTGGCGTACAACCCCGGCGTTCCGGCCACCGGCGACACGGCACCCCTCTGGCCGCTTCTTCTCGCCCCCATTCACCGGCTCGCGGGCGATGTCGCCTCCGTCGTGCTGGCCACGAAGCTCTTCGGCTTTGCGCTCCATGCGGCCGCCTGCACGATCACCGGCCTGACGATCGCCAGGCTCGATCCGGAGCGCCGATTGTTGACGCTTGCGGGAGCGGCGATCATGGCGATTCATCCAGATCTCCTCGCCGCAAGCCTCAGCGGAATGGAGGTCTCGCTCGCAGCCCTGGTCATCGGCGGCGTGCTGGCGGCCAGCGTGTCCGGTTCGACACCGTGGGTCATGGCGATGGGAGCTGTGGCCATCGGCGCGAGGCCGGAAGTGGCCGCGATGGCGGCGCTCATTCCGGCACTCTTCTGGATACGGGTATCGGTCCGCCGCTCCCTGACGCTCTCGGCAGCATCGGTCGCGGGGAGCGTTGCCGCGCTCGTGTTGCTCGGCATCCGCAACCAGCTCGCGTCGGGCCTCTTCCTGCCCGCGACGTTCTACGCCAAGGCAAACACCGAATCGCCGCTCAATCTCGCCCTGCAAGAGAATGGCTTCATCGCGTTGTTGGGGCACCTGCCACTGGTCAACTCGGTGCCGGCGCTTGTCGCCGGGCTCGCGGGCTCGGTTTTTCTGTTGTGGTTTCGATCCGAGAGCGCCTGGAACCGCGCCAGCGCCACGCTCTATCTCTCAGGCGCTCTCTTTTGCGCCCTGTCCTTCGCCCTGATCCCGCCGGTCGATCCACCCGCGTTCTACCACCAGCGTTATGCGTTGCCGGGCGTCACCGCGATGATTGCGGCGATGCCTCTACTGGTCCTCGCGCTTGTCCGTGGTGTTGCACCTAGAGCCGAGTGGCTTGTCGGTGTGATCGCCATCGCGGCCCTCGCAGTCCCACTTCTCGTCGCCACGCCGTCGCGCTCCCGTCACTTCTCAAACGACGCACAGAACATCGACGATGTGCAGGTCGCGCTCGGAAGAACGCTCGCGACGGCCGAGCCGACTGACGTTGTCTGGGTGGTCGATGCCGGTGCCTCCCGCTTCTTCGGCCGTGCGTTCGTGGTGGACATGATCGGGCTCAACACGCCGGAGTTGCTCGGCAAAAACGCGCAAGCCTACCTCGACGCCCATCCCCCTGCGTATCTGGATGTCTTTCCCGGGTGGTCGCGACTCGAGGTAGCCGGCGGCGGCGACATGCCCGCGACGACCTTTGAGGTGCGTACGCCGTACACGGTGACGAGCGCGCCCTCGATGCGGCGGCACGTCCTCGTCACCTGCGCGCCCCCCGGCCTTGAAGGAAGTTTCATCGTGCGCGGGAAGCGACGATCGTTCCGATGCTCCTCCTAGACGCCGCAACCGCCCTCGTGTTCAGCGTGTCGGCCGTGTCGTGCGGGTACGCGCTGGCCTGTAGAAGCCTCCCCCGCGAGTCGTGGAGCACCCGCATCACTGGCGCCGCCGTCATTCTGGTCTGGCTGCTGACCGTCGTCTTCCTCCTCTTGAGCGTGCCGAGGCTGTTTACGCGACCGATTGGCGTTCTCTTCTGGTGCGCGTGTGGCGCAGTTGCCACTCTCGGGAACACCGGCATCCGTCGCCAGGGCTACGAAGACGTCGCGGCAGTGCGCGAGTGGTGGCTCGCCCTGGACACCCGGCTCAAGGTCATCGCCGGCGCCGGCGGCGTGCTCGTCGCGATGCGTCTCGGTCACGGGCTCTTGGCGCCCCCGCTGACCTGGGACGCCATGACGTATCACCTCTACAAGCCCGCGGTCTGGATTCAGGCGCAGGGCCTCGCGTCAACGACGGGGCCGGACGCGGCCGCCTACTACCAGTGGTTTCCGCCCTACGGCGACGTGATCTGGGCGTGGTGGCTGCTCGCCGCAAGAGGCGACACCATCATCGCCGTCGCAGCGACCGGTACCTGGCTGATGGCCCTAGTCGCTTGCTACGCCGCGGCCCGCGACGTCGGTGCACCCGTTCCGCGCGCGACGCTCGCGGCGTTCGCGCTCGGCTTCACTCCGGCGGTCCTCGACTTTGTCGCCTCGGCGCATGTCGACAACCTGGTTCTCGCGCTCTTCTGCGCGGGCGCGCTCTTCCTCGGACGTGCCCTCGAACATCAGCGCGCGAGCGACGCCGTGCTCGCCGCCGCGGCGTTCGGGATTCTCGCGGGCGTGAAAAGCAGCGCGATGCCCATCTGCGTGGTCGGCGTGATCGGCGCACTGGCGACGATGCGCCGGAATCTGCCCGCGGCGCTGTGCGTCCTCGCCGCCGCGGCGCCCGCCGCCGTTCCACCGCTCCTCGCGTGGCGCGCGACCGGATCACCGATCTATCCGTTGACGCTTCGCCTCGGAGGCCGCGTAGTGCTCGCCGGCAACGCCGAGCTCGATTGGCTATTGCGAGGCGAATGGATAAACCCCGGGCTGGCCGCGACGAGTCGCGCGAAGTTCCTCGAGCGCCTGTTCCTGCCGTGGGTGCGACTCGACGGCGATTTCATGAATCTGGGGCTCGGCGTCGCGTTGTTGATTGTTGCGGCAGCCGGCGGCCTCTGGACGCTTCGGTCCGTCAGGGAGAAGCGCCTCATCGTCGTCTTCTATCTCGTGGCCGCGCTGCTCACGGTCGCCGCCGTTGCGGGCAAGGACGGCGTCGCGCTGCGGCTCTGGTGGTGGCCGGTACTTGGCCGGCTGATCACGATCGCGGTGGGGGCCGCCGCCGTGCTCGCCGCAATCTGGCCCCACCGCCTTGCCGCGGGCCTGCTCGCCGTCTCCGCCGCCGTGAGTCTGGCGTCGAGCTGGCCGGGGGGACTCACCGTTCTCGACCTCCAGGCGGGAGCAATCGTGCTGACGGCGTTCCTGCTGATCGGCGTCGGCTGTCGCTTCGGCTCACGGGTCATCCCAAAGCCGCTTGTGCTCGCGTCTGTCGCCGCGCTCCTCGGATTGATGGCGTTGATGGTCGTGCGCGATCGGTATCGCGCGTCATACTATGCAGCCGCGGCCTTCCGTCAAGCGTACGACGTGCATCCACTCGACGCCCGCTGGGCCCGCAACTGGCCGCTCTGGCAACGATTCGACCGGCCCCATCCAACGACGATCGCCGTGTCAGCAGGGTGGGATGGATTCGGGCACAACTGGTGGCTCTTCCCCCTCACGGGGCGCCATCAGCAAAACCGGCTCTTGTATGTCCCCATCAGTCTTGATGGCGAGACCTTCGACTATCGACTCGGGGCCGCACGGTTTCCGCCGGTGTCGTGCGAGGCGTGGGTCTCGCGGCTCCTGACCTCGCCGGCCGAGTACCTCGTGCTGCTGCCCCCGCTTCCGCCGGAGTCGGCCTGGGCGGCAGCGCTTCCCAACGTCTTTCAGCTCGACGTCGATCTTGGCCGCGGCCGGGGTCGGTCGGTACTCGATTCTCAGGGATCGCTCCTCGGCGAGCCGGACCTGTGCACCATAGGACCTGACCCCCGCCAAGACCGAGTTCTCAGGGTGGCTCTCTCCCGGGTTTGGTCCGCGTGGAACCGTTAGCAGTCTCCCCCTGCGAGTGCTTGACCGCCCCGGACACTCTCCTGTAGAATTAGCAGTCGCCAGGGTGGATTGCTAAGCCGCCTGGGCTCCAAAGCTTGATTTACACCGTGTTTACCCTTCACCAACCATCTCAACCACCATCCGGGAGCTAGATCGATATGGCTACACAGACGAAGGTTCGGATCCGTCCCCTGCACGACCGCGTGATCGTGCTCCGCCTCGAAGAAGGCGAACAGAAGGTCGGCGGGATCATCATCCCCGACACCGCCAAGGAAAAGCCCCAGCAGGGCAAGGTCATCGCCGTCGGCAAGGGCAAGGTCGAGAAGGACGGCAAGGTCACGCCGCTCGACGTCAAGGAAGGCGACACGATTCTCTTCGGCAAGTACTCCGGCCAGGAGATCAAGCTCGATGGTGAGGAGTACCTCATCATGCGCGAGGAAGAGATCCTCGGCGTCATCGCCAGCTAAATGCGGTCCGGCTAAAGCCGGACACTACGACAGAGCGTCCGGCTAAAGCCGGACACTACGACAGAGCGTCCGGCCAACGCCGGACACAATGACACCACGACAGAGCGTCCGGCCAACGCCGGACACCACGAGAACGAGACAAGACGAATGTAGCGTCCGGCTCGAGCCGGACCATGGAGATCAAGAAATCATGGCAAAGCAGATTATTTACGGCGAGGAGTCGCGACAGGCCATCCTGCGTGGCGTCAACCAGCTCGCCAACGCGGTCAAGGTGACGCTCGGCCCGAAGGGCCGCAACGTCGTCATCGACAAGAAATTCGGCTCGCCCACCATCACCAAGGACGGCGTCACCGTCGCGAAGGAAATCGACCTGAAGGATCCGCTCGAGAACATGGGCGCGCAGATGGTCCGCGAGGTCGCCAGCAAGACGTCGGACATCGCCGGTGACGGCACCACCACCGCGACCGTGCTCGCCCAGGCCATCTTCCGCGAAGGCGCGAAGAACGTTGTCGCCGGCGCGAACCCGATGGAGCTCAAGCGCGGCATCGAGAAGGCCGTCGAAGTGATCGTCGCCGACCTGAAGAAGCAGGCCCGGCCGGTGAGCGGCCAGGCCATCGCGCAGGTCGGCACCATCTCGGCCAACAGCGACGAGACGATCGGCAAGATCATCGCCGAGGCCATGGAAAAGGTCGGCAAGGACGGCGTCATCACGGTCGAGGAAGCCAAGAGCATGGAGACCTCGCTCGAGGTCGTCGAAGGCATGCAGTTCGACCGCGGCTACCTCTCGGCGTATTTCGTGACCGACCCGGAACGCATGGAAGTCGTGATCGAGAACCCGGTCATCCTGATCCACGAGAAGAAGATCAGCTCGATGAAGGACCTGCTGCCCCTCCTCGAGCAGGTGGCGCGCGCCGGCCGACCGCTCCTCATCATCGCCGAGGACGTCGACGGTGAGGCGCTGGCCACGCTCGTGGTCAACAAGCTTCGTGGCACGTTGCAGGCAGCGGCCGTGAAAGCTCCAGGCTTCGGCGATCGCCGCAAGAACATGCTCGAGGACATCGCGATCCTGACCGGCGGCAAAGCGATCACCGAGGACCTCGGGATCAAGCTCGAGAACATCAAGATCGAGGATCTGGGCAAGGCCAAGAAGGTCACGATCGACAAGGACAACACGACGATCGTCGAGGGCGATGGCGCGTCGGGCGCGATCGAAGGTCGCGTGAAGCAGATCCGCACCCAGGTCGAGGAGACCACCTCCGACTACGACCGCGAGAAGCTCCAGGAGCGCCTCGCGAAGCTCGTCGGCGGCGTGGCGGTCATCAAGGTCGGCGCGGCAACCGAGACCGAGATGAAGGAGAAGAAGGCGCGCGTCGAAGATGCGATGCACGCCACCAAGGCGGCGGTCGAAGAGGGCATCGTCGCCGGCGGCGGCGTGGCGCTCATCCGCGCCGGCAAGGCGCTCGAGGGCCTGAAGCTCGAGGGCGATCAGCGCGTCGGCGCCGAGATCATCCGCAAGGCGATCGAAGAGCCGCTGCGCTGGATCGCGTCCAACGCGGGCCAGGAAGGCTCGATCGTCGTCCAGAAGGTGAAGGACGGCAAGGGTGAGGAAGGCTACAACGCCTCGTCCGACAAGTACGAGAACCTGGTGTCGGCTGGCGTCATCGACCCGGTGAAGGTCGTCCGCACCGCGCTCCAGAACGCGTCCTCGATCGCGTCGCTCCTGCTGACGACCGAAGCGCTGGTCTCGGAGATTCCTGAGGACAAGAAGGAAGCTCCGATGGGCGGCGGCCACGGCGGCGGTGGCATGGGCGGAATGTATTAATCAGTCGGCAGTCGGCAGTCGTTAGTCGGCAGTCGAGTCAGTCAAGTCGACAAGTCCAGGTCGACAGTCAGCCCGCCGGAACTTCGGTTCTGGCGGGCTCTTTTTTTGGGCTCATCGTCATCTTTCCGGTGATATAAGCACTCCGGGGAGGGACGAGATGCAGATGAGACGTTTGGCGATTGCCGTGATCCTGAGTGCGGTTCCGGGCCTGGCCCTGGCGCAGGACCCGGCCACGCAGGAACCGCCGCAGGCGGGCGGTGGCAGGGGCGGGCGCGCCGCGGAGCCGGAGATCAGGCCGTATGACCGCGTCATCACGAAAGACGCGAAGTCGGATGATGGCGTGTTCACGGTCCACCGGATCAAGGACCGCCTCTACTACGAGATCCCGAAGGCTCAGCTCGGACGCGAGTTCCTCTGGGTCAGCCAGATTGCGCGCACGACCCTTGGGGCGGGCTACGGCGGCCAGTCGGCCGGTAACCGCGTCGTGCGGTGGGAACGGCGGGGCGATCGGATTCTGCTCCGCGCCATTTCCTACGACGTGGTGGCGGATGCGGCCGCCCCGATCGCCAGGGCCGTCGATGCCTCGAACTACAGCCCGATCGTCATGGCCTTCAACATCGAGGCGCTCGGCAAGGACGATTCGGCGGTGATCGAGGTGACGCGGCTGTTCACGACGGACGTGCCCGAGTTCAGCGGCCGCACTCGCGTCGGTGCGCGTGCGTTCGACGCGAGCCGGTCGTTTGTCGAACGAACGGTGTCATTCCCCGAAAACGTCGAAATCGAAGCCACGCACACCTACAACAACCCGCCCGAGCCGGCCGCCGCCGGCGGCCGCGGCGCGCCCGCGCCGGGTGGAGGCCGCGGCGCCGCCACGCTCCGGTCCGGAACGCACAGCGTGCTGATGCACTACAGCATGGTGCTGCTGCCCGAAAAACCCATGATGCCGCGGCTCTTCGACGACCGCGTCGGCTACTTCTCCGTGCGTCAACTGGACTACGCCCGCAGCGACCATCGCTCGCCCGAGCGCCGGTTCATCACCCGCTGGCGGCTCGAGAAGAAAGACCCGAACGCCGCCGTGTCAGAGCCCGTGAAGCCGATCGTCTACTGGATCGATCCGGCGACACCCGCCAAGTGGGTGCCCTACATGAAGAAGGGCATCGAGAGCTGGCAGACCGCGTTCGAGGCCGCGGGGTTCAAGAACGGGATCGTCGCGAAAGAAGCGCCGACGCCCGAACAGGATCCCGACTGGAGCCCAGAGGACGCGCGCTATTCCGTCATCCGGTGGCTCCCCTCCACGACCGAAAACGCCTCCGGGCCGCACATCAGTGACCCGCGCAGCGGAGAGATCATCGAGAGCGACATCCAGTTCCATCACAACGTGATGAACCTGGCGAGGAACTGGTACTTCGTGCAGGTCGGCCCGCTCGATCCGCGTGCGAAGACGCTCCCGCTTCCCGACGACCTCATGGGCCGCCTGATCGAGTACGTCGCCGCGCACGAGGTGGGACACACGCTCGGGTTCCAGCACAACATGAAGGCCAGCTCGATGTATTCGGCGGCCAAGGTCAGAGATCGCGAGTGGGTCAAGACGATGGGACACACCCCGACCCTGATGGACTACTCACGCTTCAACTACGTCGCGCAGCCCGAGGACAATATCGATGTGGCCGATCTCGTGCCTGGCATCGGTCCCTACGACAAGTGGGCCACCATGTGGGGCTACAAACCGATCCCCGGCGCCCGCACGCCCGACGACGAGAAGAAAACGCTCGACGAGTGGGCGCGACAGCAGGATCAAACGCCGTATCTGCGCTTCTCCACCACCGGATCCGCGGGCTCGGATCCTGGAGAGCTGACCGAAGCGGTCGGCGACGAGGATGCCGTCGCCTCGACGACGCTCGGCCTCAAGAACCTGAAGCGCGTCGCCGACATGCTGTTGACGGCGACGACGACCAGGACCGGCGAGCCGTACGACGACCTCGACGAGGTCTATGCGCGGATGCTCGGGCAGTGGGCTACCGAGATGAACCATGTCGCCGCCATCGTGGGCGGGTTCAGCTCGCAGCAGAAGAACGTCGGGCAGCAGGGCGTGCTCTTCAAGCCTATTCCCAAGGACCGGCAGGCGTTGGCAGTCCGCTTCCTCAACGACAACGCGTTCCAGACGCCTCTCTGGGCGATCAATCCCGAAATCCTGAGGCGCATCGAGCCGGTCGGCGTGCTCGACCGTGTTCGCACGGGTCAGCTGCGCGTGCTCAACGCGCTGCTGAGCAGCGCGCGCATCGGCCGTCTCGTCGAACAGGAGGCGCTCGACGGACCGACCGCCTACCGCCCGCTGGAGTTTCTGGGAGACGTCAGAAAGGGCGTGTGGAGCGAGTTCTACAACGGGACGGCGGTCAAGGTGGACGCCTACCGCCGCAACCTGCAGCGCGCGTACGTCGAAACGCTGGCCGATCGCATCAACGGACGTCTGGCTGCGGTGGATGATTCACGCGCCTTCTTCCGCGGCGAGCTGAAAGCGCTCGACGCCGACCTCCGCACCGCCGTGGCCCGAACGACGGACCGGGAAACGCGGTTGCACATCGATGACGTGCGCACGCAGATCGAGCGCGCGCTCGACCCCACCGTGCAGGAGTCTGCGGCAGCGGCAGCCCGCGCGGCTTTCGCGGATGAAGCGTTTGACGTGTCGATTGATCCCGAATCGTGCTGGGTGGATTACGCGATCAGGAGGCAGAAATAAGAACACCCGGAGCGCGTAACTTTAGTTGCGCGTCACGAAAAGTACCAGCAGCCTTGACGCGCAACTAAAGTTGCGCGCTACGGGTACTCCGCGCTCCGGGTACTTGTCGTTGCGCGTCGGGAAGGGTGGCTACCGCAGCGTGAAGGACATCTCGATTTCGATCAGCACCGGCACCGGCTGACCGAGGCGTGTTCCAGGGGCGAAGACCCACTTCTTGACGGTGCGCTCCGCTTCCTGGTCGAGGCCGAACGTGGGGTCGAGCGATCGCGTGACGCGGACCTGGCCGACCGAACCGTTTTCCATGACGACCGCTTCGAGCCACACCACACCCTGAATCTTGGCGCGCATGGCGTCGGCCGTGTAATTGGGCTTGACCTCGCGGATGAGCTTCGGATTCGTGACGCCGTTGCCAGGCCGGTAGGCCCCGCCGCCGAACCCTCCGCCGTAGCCAGGTCCGAGGCCCGAACCGTCGCCCGGGCCGGCGCCCGTCCCGCGTCCGGTTCCGGCGCCGCCACCAACCCCGCTTCCCTGCGAAAGCGTCGGGGTGATCATCTGGGTAATCGCGCCCGGCAACTGCTCGACGCCCGAAGCGACCGGTTGGGCCGGAATCGTGAGCTGCTGCTCCTGTTTGGGCGGCTCGGGCGCCTCGAGCTTCGGCGCCTTGGCCACGGGAACAGTAATCTTCTGCTTGTCGGGAAGTTCGGCCTTCCTCGGCGGGTCGGGCGTCTTGTTGCCGCCGCCACCGCCACCGCCACCAGGCCCCGGAGAGGCAATCCAGACGATGTCCTTGAGCGAGAGCGCGTTCTGGCTGTCTGGCGTCTGTACGACGGGGAGCGAGATGACGAACAGGAACAGGAGGAGAATCCCGATGTGCGTGGCGAGCGACACGCTGAACGCGTTGCCAACGCGCACCGAATTGCTCTGCCCGGTGTCGATGGAACCGGCCAGCAGGCGCGCGTTTGGGCTGGAGCCCTGATAAACCTCTGACATCACTTTTAGTTACGAGTGGGACCTACAGCCATTGTGGCTGACGACGTCCGGATCCGCAAGTTGCAAGATAAAGGCCTATGGGAAAGGCCGTTGGAACGTTGTCAACCACTATCCATCTGCTTCGGTTGTCCCCCAAGTCGGACACTCTGTTCTACGAGCGCCGCAGTCAGTCCGTTTCGATCATCGCACCTCGACTTTCGCCGATCGAAGCCTTCGAGGCCAGGTCGAGGTGGTAGAATCAGCATCATCCTCATCCTCACGAAGGCGAAGGAGCCAACATGGGTCTCGGGATTCCCGAACTAATCGTCATCCTCTTCCTGGTCATCCTGATCTTCGGCGCCAGCCGTCTGCCGGAGATCGGCCGCGGCATCGGCAAGGGCATCCGTAATTTCAAGGAAGCCACGAAAGAGGGGCGCGACGACCGCTAGTTCCCGCCTTCGACTGCCTGTCCCACCGCCCCATCGGTCGTGCTACAGCACGATCCGGCTCTCCCCCAACCGCCGCGTCACCCGCTCCCGGTCGAGATATTCCAGCAGTGGAATCGCGAATTTCCGCGTCACGCCATAGCGCGCCTTGAACGTCGCGACGTCGACTCTGACGGCGCCGGCGACCGCGCCCTCGTGTTTCAGACGCCGGACGTCGGCCTTCAGTTCGTCGAGCGCGGCCGAATGGAAGACCAGCGTGTCGATCTTCGTCAGCGTGCGGGTGCGAACGAGCAGCGCAACGATCCGTTCGGCCACGGGCAGCACGGTCGCGGCGGCCGCGGCCGCGGTCGCGACGTCCGGCGGCGTCAGCTTCGCCTCCCGGTAGACACGCTCGAGGGCGGACTGGACCCGGGCTTCATCAGGCGACAACGAAACCTGACGTCCCTCGAGCGCGAGGCGGTCGCGCGCCACCAGCCGGCGCGCTGAGACCAGGGTGTCGACGACCGCGTCGAAAACTTGCGGTGCAACCCGCCGGAACAGCCGCTCGCGCGCTTCCTCGCGGGGCATGCCTCCGGAGAGCGGCTGCGCCTCGTGGTGTGCCTCTAGCGCGGCGATCAACCTGGCGCCGAGCTCGGACAACACACGCGGAGACACCAGGAGATCCCCGACCAGGGTGGCGACACCGCCGCGCGTCAGGCGCTCGACCGCCTGCGCGGCCTCTACGAACGACAACCCGGCGCGGCTGACGAGCGCCCCCCGCGGAAGCCCGGCTCCCTCCGCTTCGTTCACGAACACCGCGAGCGCCCGATCTCGCTCGGCATTGTGCACGTCCAGCCGGCGAAAACGCTCGAGGCCCTTCGCGCTGCGAATCGAGACGCGCGGCGGGCGGGGGTCGAGCACCACGCCGCCGCCAATGGTGGCGAGCGGCGAATAGGCACGGAGGATGAACCGATCGCCCCACGTCACGACCGCTGGTGCCTCGAGATGGATGCGTGCGTAGAATCTCGCGCGGCGCGGTGCCCTCCGTGTCCCCCTCGGGATTCCCGGACACCGGCCGCCCGGTGAGCGCGACGCGACCGAGGAGCTCCGCCGTACCACAGTGGAAACGCACACGCGCGTTCGGGCGCAGCGGTCGCGACGCGTCCAGCAAGTCGAGCCGGGCATCCAGCCGCCGCGTCGGCTCGAATGCGTCGCGATCGACCAGAGTCTGTCCGCGCGTAAGGTCCGACACCTCGACGCCGCCCAGATTCACCGCCACCCGGCGACCGGCCTCGGCCGACACCTGCGATCGGCCGTGCACCTGCAGGCCGCGGACTTTGACGTCGCGCTGCTGGGGCAGGACGGCCAACGCCTGCTCGACCTCCACGCGTCCCGAGACCAGGGTCCCCGTGACGACTGTGCCGAAGCCCTTCATGGAGAACACGCGATCGATCGGCAGCCTCGCGGGCCCGTCCGCCCGGCGCACCGGCACCGAGGCCGCCAGGGACACCAGCGTGTCTTTCAGAAGCTCCAGCCCGTCCCCCGTGCGCGACGACACCGCGACAACGGGAGCATCGGCGAGAAACGATCCCGAGACGAGCTCGCGCACTTCGAGGCGGGCGAGCTCCAGGGTCTCGCGGTCGCTCAGGTCGCTCTTGGTGAGAACGATCAGACCTCGGGGGACGTGCAGCAGCCGGCAGATGTCAAAGTGCTCACGCGTCTGCGGCATGACCGACTCGTCGGCCGCGACGACGAGCATCACGAGGTCCATGCCGCCGACTCCGGCGAGCATGTTCTTCACGAAGCGTTCGTGGCCGGGCACGTCCACGAACGCGAGGGTTGACTCACTCCCTGCGTTGACGGTGTCGGCGGCCCGTCCGACCTGCAGGTGGGCGAAGCCGAGGTCGATCGTAATGCCGCGCTCCTGCTCTTCCTTCAGGCGATCCGGGTCGGTCCCGGTCAGCGCCCGGACAAGAGCGCTCTTGCCGTGATCGATGTGACCCGCCGTGCCGATGACGATTGAGCGCACGGATGGTCAGCGCCGCTTGCGCGCGGCGCGTTCCTTCTTGCCGGGCCGCTGCTTGCCCTTCGGGTTCCGCTGGGCGCGCCCCGGCTTGGCGCGCTCCTGCCTCGGCTGGGCCTTGCTCCGGCGGGGCCCCCGGTTCTCCTCAGACTGCCGCACGGCTTCGAGGATCTCGACAAGGCCCAGATCGACCTGCCTGCGCTCCATGTCGACCTTGACCACCTGAACTGCCACGCGATCGCCGAGGCGGTAGACCTTCCCCTTGTTCTCCCCTCGCAGCATGTGCGAACGATCGACGAACCGATAGTAGTCGTCGGCCATCGTGGACACGTGCACCAGGCCCTCGACGAAGTGCTCGACGAGCTCGATGTAGAGCCCGAACGCCGTCACGCCCGTGACGTACCCCGCAAACTCATCGCCGACCTTGTCCGCCATGAAGCGGACCTTCTTCCACTGCACCAGCTCGCGCTCGGCATCGTCGGCGCGACGCTCGCGCTCGGAGGTGTGACGCGCGACTTCGGGAAGCTCCTCGGTGAGCTCCGCCTTGCGCTCCTCGTTCATGCCGCCGTGGCGCGACTCGCGCAGCGTCCGATGGACCACCAGGTCGGGATAGCGACGGATAGGCGACGTGAAGTGCGTGTAGCTCTCGGCCGCCAGCCCGAAGTGGCCGAGGTTGGACGGATCGTAGCGCGCCTTCTGCATCGTGCGGAGCATCAGGAACGCGATCGGCTTCTCTTCCGGCGTGCCGCGCATCCGCTCGACGAGCTTCTGGAAGTCGCGCGGCGTGACCTTCGAAGAGACCTTGCCCAGACTGTAGCCGAGCGTCGAGATGAACTCCTCGAACTCCTCGACCTTGAGCGGATCGGGCTCCTCGTGGACGCGATAGAGGGTCGGAACGTCGTGTGCATCGAGATGCGCGGCGACGGTCTCGTTGGCGAGCAGCATGAACTCTTCGATCAAACGGTGCGCGATGTTGCGCTCGGCGGCGATGATCTCCTCGACCATCCCCTCGTCGTCGAGCACGATCTCCGGCTCCTTGAGGTCGAAGTCAATCGACCCGCGGCGGTGACGGCGGCGGTTCAGGATCTCGAAGAGTTCGCGCATCATCTCGAACTGCGGGATGAGCTCGCGATAGCGCGCGCTGACGGCCTCGTCGTGGTCGGTGAGGATCGCGTTGACGTCGGTATACGTCATGCGCGCGTTGCTGTGGATGACGCCGTCGTGGATCTCGTAGCGCACGACGGCGCCCTTGCGATCGACCTCCATCAGGCAGGACTGGACGAGCCGATCGACGTCGGGATTGAGGCTGCAGAGGCCCGTCGACAGATCCGAGGGGAACATGTGAACGGCGCGGTCGGGAAAATACACCGACGTGGCGCGCTCGTAGGCCTCCTCGTCGAGCGCGCCGCCCTCGGGAACGTAGTGTGCCACATCGGCGATGTGGACGCCCAGCCAGTAATTGCCGTTCTCCAGGCGCTCGATGGTGATCGCATCGTCGAAGTCGCGGGCGTGCTCGCCGTCGATGGTGACCGTCACCTGTGGCCGGAAATCGGTCCGCCCGGCGAAGTCCTTGTCGCGAATCTCGGCGCCCAGCCGTCGCGCCTCCTCAATGGCCTCTTCGCCATGTTCGTCGGGGATGCCGTGCTTGCGGATGATGATCTCGGTATCGACGCCAGGTGCGTCGATGTCGCCGATGACGTCGATGACCTTCCCGACCGGCCCACGAGCCGCGGTCGGCCACCTGGTGATCGCGGCCGAGACCATGTCGTTCGACTTGGCTTCGCCCTGATCGCCGGGAGGGATCTGGACGTCCATGATCAGCCGGCGGTCGAAGGGGACGACGAAGCCGGCGCCCGAGCCGTCCGCCTCGAAGCGACCGACGATCGTCGCCGCGCCCCGCTCGAGGATGCGCAGGATGCGGCCTTCCGCGCCTTTGTCCGTCACGCGCTCGACGCGCGCGACGACGCGGTCCCCATGCATCGCCTGATTCAGGTTGCTGCCGGCGACGTAGATGTCTCCGCTGACGCCGTCCACCGGACGGTCGGGCACGACGAATCCGAAGCCCCGCGGGTGGGTCGTGATCCGGCCGACGATGAGGTTCATGCGATCGGGCAGTCCGTAGCGGTTGCCCCGCGTCTCGACGAGCTCGCCCTGGCTGACGAGATCCTTGAGCAGCCGTTTGAGCGTCGGGCGCTCTTCTCGCGGTATCTTCAACCGCTGCAGGAGCTCGCGCGGCGTGGCCGGGTGCTCGACCTTTTCGCGAATCAGCTTGAGCAGCTGTTCGTGATTCAACATCTCTCCATCCTATCCGGTTCGGGGACACTCAACCGGGACACTCAACCGGGACAGTCACGGGGGACACTCAAGGTTGAATGTCCCCGCCCAATCTGGGGCCGAAGGCTCGCTTTTCCTCGTCCCAAGTGACATTCTGGGATTGAGACAAGCCCAGTCCTTCCAGAATCGCCTGGAGATACAGGTCGCCGACGAGCGAGATCTGCCGTCGGGGACACTCAAGGTTGAGTGTCCCGGTTGAGTGTCCCCGCAGTGTAAATTCTTCCTCAAGATTCTCCAACCGCTCTTCCCGTGACTGAGTCTACTGACTGTGTGACCGCAACCGAGCCGCGGGAGCCGGGGGAGGCCGCCTCCGATCCCGACTGGAACCTGGTGCGCCGGGCCCAGGCGGGAGATACCGACGCGTTCGGCGAGCTGGTCGAGCGGAACCGGAGGGCGGTCTTCCGTGCCGCCGTCGCCGCGCTGGGTTCGACGACCGATGCTGATGATGTGGCGCAGGACGCGTTCGTCCTGGCTTACCGGAAGATCGGCAGCTTCCGCGGGGACGCGGCCTTCCGCACCTGGCTGCTGGCGATCACCTGGCGCAAGGCCCTCGATAGGCGCAAGAGCGTAGGCCGATGGCTGCGGCTGACCGTGACGCCCGACGATTCGGACACGGACCGGACGAACTGGATCGAGCAGATGCCCGCTGACCAACGTTCGCAGGAAGACCACCTCGCCGCGACCGAGCTGCAGCGGACGATCAAGCGACTGATCAAGACGCTTCCGCGCAAGCTGCGTGACGCGCTGCTGCTCGCCGGGTCCGGTGAGTACACCTACACGCAGATTGGCTTCATCCTCGGCGTACCGGTGGGCACGGTGAAATGGCGCGTCTCGGAAGCGCGCCGGGTACTCAAGGACAAGATGACGGCCCTGGGGCACGCCTATGACGGATAACCGCCGCGACGACTCGCATCTCGATGCGGCGATCGACCGCGCCGTGCGCGACCTGATGGGCGTCGAGCCGCGCGCGGGTCTGCGCGAGCGCGTGCTGGCCGAGCTCACCGGCGAGCCGGCCCGTGCGGCGTGGTGGCCACGGCTCGCCCTCGGATCCGCCGCGGTCGCCGTTGTCGTCGTGGTTCTGCTGATGATCAATCGCCCGCCCGAACAGCCGGTTGACCGGACGATAGCTGGCGCGACGCCCCCGGCCGTGGCGCCGGGAAATACCAGCGAGACGGCCAAGCCGCCGGGCGCAGCACCCCCGGTGCACGTCGATGGACCTCGGGCCCAGGCGGCCACGCAAAGACCAGTCGTGGAGGATCGGCTTGTTCAGGCCGCGTCCATCGCCGCGAACGAACCGATTGCCATCGAACCGATGACGGCCGTCGAGCCTCTCGCGCTCATAGACCCGATCCGCATCGCACGGCTCGAGGTGCCGGCGGAGCTGGACATCAGCATCAAGCCAATCACGATCGCACGCATTGAAATCACGCCGCTGACGCCACAACGTTGAGCGGGCCCCCGAGCAGAACACGAGGAGAGCACATGG
The DNA here is from genome assembly GCA_963839705.1 of uncultured Acidobacteriota bacterium. Classification (GTDB taxonomy): domain Bacteria; phylum Acidobacteriota; class Vicinamibacteria; order Vicinamibacterales; family 2-12-FULL-66-21; genus DATBJJ01. The sequence goes on along the minus strand of CAWIWL010000010.1, from coordinate 201,733 downwards.
TGAGACGAGTATTTGCAACCGCCCTGGCCGCAACACTGATGGTGGGCACCGCCTACGCGCAGCAGGCTCCGCCCGCAGCCGCGGCCAAGCAGGAGAAACCCGCGCCGAAGCCTCCGGTGCCAGAAGGGTTGCCGCACAACATCAAGCTGGAGCTGACGATCACCGATCAGGCCGGCCCCGGGGAAGCCACCAAGCGGACCGTGAGCATGATCGTCGCGGACAGGAAGAACGGAAGCATCCGCAGCTCCGGACAGGTCATCACCCCGGGTGGGGGCGGACGATTCCCTGTCTCCCTCAACGTCGACGCGATGCCGGTCATCATCAAGGACGGCCTCATGCGGCTCGACGTGACTCTGGAGTACGTCCCGAAGCCAGGCTCCGAGAATGCGTCGAGCGGTGAAGGCCGAGGCTCGCTCAACGAGCGGCTGTCTCTGCTCGTCGAATCGGGCAAAGCCCTCATCGTCTCGCAGGCGTCGGACCCGACCTCCGAGCGCAGGATTTCGGTGGAGCTGACGGCGACCGTCCTGAAATAGCGCTACTGCGACGACGCGACGCGGATCGCCTCGAGCGCATCGTTGGCCTTGGTGTTGGCGGCCTGATCGAGCTTGCCGGCCAGCCGCTGCCCTTCTTCGATGTGCTCGAGCGCTGCCGCAATACTGCCGGCGGCGGCGTTCTTGCCGATGTTCTGATACCGCTCCCGCACCCGGCGCAACGGCGCCTTGGCTTCTTCGAAATGCCGGCTGGCGTCTCCGAAGTTCACGTTGTAGAGGCTCACGCGCGCTTCGAGGAGCTGGACGCGGGCGTCGGCCAGGTCGAGCCGGCCGCGGGCATCGTCGAGCGCGTTCTGCAGCGTGAAGCGCCCTGAGCCGCCCATGGCGTAGCCGACGCCCAACGCGACCACGAGCGCCGCGAATCCCGCAAGTACCCATTTGGTCGGAGTCATATTGTCAATGCTCGCGGGGCCCCACCCCCGCTCGGTCTCACGCGGCGACTACGCGCCGCGCTCGGGCCGCGGGCGCTTCAGCCCACCAACAGGATTTGCACATCACCGACGTTCGTGCCGGTCGGCCCCCAGACGAACAGATCGCCCAGCGGCTCGAAGAAATGATACGCGTCGTGGCCGGCCAGCGTCGACTCCCAGTTGACGCCCGCCACCCGGGCCCGCTCGAGCGTCGTCGAATCGACGAGCGCGCCGGCCGCGTCCGTCGGACCGTCGATGCCGTCCGTGCCCGCGCTCGCAAGGACGGCCGGCGTGCCGAACGAGGCGATCCCAGCCGCTGCGGCCAAGGCGAATTCCTGGTTGCGGCCGCCAAGACCGTTGCCCGTGACCGTCACCGTCGTCTCGCCAGCGCCGAGTACGCAGTGCCTTGCACCGGCCGTGGCGCCTGAATCCGCAATCGCCCTCCGGGCTTCGCGCAGGAAGGCAGCTGATGCGTCCTTTGCCTCGCCATCGATCGGCTCCGACAACACGTGGACGTCGTAGCCAAGCGCCCGAGCGGACGCGGCCGCGCCGTCGACTGCGGTCTGGCGATTGCCGATGATCTCGTACGCGCCGCGCGACAACCTGACGTCATCCGGCTTGACCGTCTCCGGCCGCTCGCCGTGAGCACCCCGTTCGAGGTAGCTGCGCACGGCCGGCGGCACTTCGCTCACACGCTGGACGATCGCAAGCGCCTGGGCGAACGTCGTCGGGTCGCCGACGGTCGGCCCTGATCCGATGACCGACGGATCGTCGGCGACCGGTCCGTGGACGTCCGAGATCGCCAGCGTGATCGTCCGCGCTGCCGCCGCAGCGAGCCGGCCACCCTTGATCTGCGACAGGTGCTTGCGCACGCAGTTGAGGCCATCGATGGCCACGCCGGCGCGCATGAGCGCACGACCGGTTGCCATCTTGTCCTCGAGCGTAACGTCTGGCACCGGGGCGGCCAGCAGCGCCGACGCACCTCCCGAGAGCAGAACCACCAGCCAGCCGCCGTCGGCGGATTCCCGCGCCAGGTCGAGCGCGCGGAGGCCCGCCGCGACACTGGCCGCGTTTGGAAACGGATGGCTGGCGGCGAAGGATTCAAAGCCGAGAGGGAGCGGAGACTGCGTTCGAGCGTCGTCAATAGGTCCCGCGACGACGCCGCAGCGGATGGCGTCGCCCTCGAGCCCGGCAAACGCGCGCGCCATTGGCCATGCCGCCTTGCCTGCGGACACAACGAAGAGATCGCGCGATATTGCGGATCGCGTCCGGCGCGGAAGCGCCGAGCGTTGATACGCGCTTTGGAGCAGTCGTGTGGGATCGACGGCGTCAACCGCGGCTCGCAAGATGCGGCCGGCGTGATCGCGTAAATCGGAAAGCGTGGAGGTCAGTGCAACTGCGTCGGGTCTGACCAGCCGGAGAGGCCGGTGACCGCGTTGAACTTGCGCAGCAACCCGGCTATCACCTGCTCGGCGTCGGCTTGCGCGCAGAGTTGTTCGAGCTGGTTGATGACACGCGCAAGCGCCTCGTCGGCATCAGTGATCGCGCGCTCGGAGAAATACTCACGCTGCGCGGCGAGGCATTGGCGATGTCTGGTGAACTCGGCTCGATAGAAATCGGCGTGTGTGCCGAACGGAGCGCTCAAAACCCTGGCCTGGCTGACGACGCGTGCCATGCGACTCCTTGCCTGGGACATATGAGGGGTAAAACGAGTGTAAGCGCGGGTCTGAAGCGGTGTCAACACTGGACCGACCTCGGCCGCGTCCTTCCGAGAGCTCCCCCGAACTTACCGGACGGTCCGCGCGACGATGAGACCACCGACACACCCAAGCAACATCCCGCCTGCCACGAGGGTCAGCAGGACACCGAATGGCAGAAACGTCAGCGTCGTCAACCCGAGGCCCTCGAGCGCCAGCTGCCCGTACCAGGCCTTTCCCGTAAGAAAAATGGCCCAGAGCAGCACGATTGCGAGCACTGCCCCAGCCCCGCCCTGCAGGATCCCCTCGGCGACGAACGGCCCGCGGATGAACGCGAACGGCGCCCCAACGAGCTGCATAATTTCAATTTCGTCACGGCGGGCGTACGCCGCGAGGCGGACCACGTTTGCGACCGTCAGGGCCGCGGCGACGGCGAGGAGCGCCACGATCACCAGACCGACAGTGCGGACGACCCGGACCGCCGAACCGAGACGGCTCAACCACCGGCGGTCGTACCGCACGTCGGCGACACCCGGCTCTGACCCGAGACGAGCCGCAAGATCGTCGACCGCAGCCGTCGCGGTTCGCGCCTTCGGCCCGAGCCGCACTTCGAGCGAGGCCGGAAGGGGATTGCGTTCGAGGCGTTCGGTTGCGCCCGCCAGATCGGGAAAGTCCTCGCGGAATCGCGCCAGCGCGTCAGCCTTCGACAGGTACTGCCTCTGGTCGGAGAGGCCGCTCTGGTCGACGATCGCCTGGAGCGCTTGCACCTGCTCCTTCGTCGCGTCGTCCTTGAGGTAGACCGACATCTCGGCCGCTTCGCTCCAGCGGCCAACGACACGCTGGAGGTTGTTGTTCACCATCAGGAAGAACCCCAGGACGAAGAGTCCCGCAGTGATGGTGAGGATGGCCAGCGCCGCCGACCGCCAGCTGCGCAGCAGGCTCTCGGCTGCCTCGTTCAGAAAGTACTTGAGCGCGCGCATGCGGCCTCGCTGTCAATCATCGTCGCCGTCTTCCGTGTAGTCCGTGACTCGTGTAGTTCCGTGTTGTCCGTGTTTTCCGTGGCTCGTTGGTACCCGTGTTGGCCGTGGCTGTGCAGTTCCGCGTTGTCCATGTTCTCCCGTGGCTCGCGCGTTGTCCCTGGCCGCGTTGGTACCGCGTTGTGCCAGTCTTCCGTGGCCTCAGTTGATCTCAACGATGTGTCCGTGATCGAGCGTGAGCGCCCGGCGGCCGACGCGCCTGATGAGCTCCCGATCGTGGGTCGCCACCACAACCGTGGTGCCGCGAGCGTTGATCTCGCGAAAGAGGTTCATGATTTCCAGCGAAAGGTCGGGGTCGAGGTTGCCGGTGGGCTCGTCGGCCAGGATGAGAGTCGGATCGTTGACCAAGGCCCGCGCGATGGCGATGCGCTGCTGCTCACCGCCTGAGAGCTCCATCGGAAACGCGTTCATGCGGTGCTGAAGGCCGACCCACTTGAGCACCTGAAACGTCCGGCGCTGCTGCTGCGTCACGGCCATGCCGAGGACGTGGGGCACGAAGGCGACGTTCTCGAGCACGGTCTTGGTCGGCAGCAGCTTGAAATCCTGGAACACGAATCCGAGGGAGCGGCGATAGGCCTGCACCTCGGTGGTGGTCAGCGTCGCCAGATCCCGGCCGTTGACGACAAGCTGCCCGTCGGTGGGCACGTCGCGGCGCAACAGCAGCCGCAGGAGCGTGGATTTCCCGGCGCCGCTCGGCCCGGTGAGGAAGACGAACTCGCCTTTGTCCACGCGCATCGACAGATCGCGCAGCGCGTAGACACCACGGCCGTAGAGTTTCGAGAGGTTGATCGCCTCAATCACGATTGGTCGAGTGTCTTTTTCAGAAGATCTTTCACCAGCGCCGGATTGGCCTTGCCGCCCGTCGCCTTGATTACTTGCCCCACGAGGAACCCGAAGGTCTGGTGTTTCCCCTCGCGGTACTGGTTCACGGCCTTCTCGTTGGCGCGAATCACATCGCCGATGTGGACCATGAGCGCGCCCGCATCGTCGATTCGCGCCAGCCCCTCGGCCGCGACGATCTCGTCAGCGGCGCGGCCCGACGCGTACATCTTCTCGAACACGTCCTTGGCGATCGGCCCGCTGATAGTGCCCGAGTCGACGAGCCGAATCAAGCCCGCAAGTGCGGCGGGCGTCAGCGCGACGGCTCCGACCTCGATCCCGAGCTCGTTCATCTTCCGGGTCAGTTCGCCCATCACCCAGTTGCTGGCTGACTTGACGCTGTCGACGAGCGCCGCGGTCGCCTCGAAATAATCCGCGAGCGCCGGAGACTGCGTGAGGACGCCGGCGTCGTACTCGGGCAGGCCGGTACTGGCTGACGAACCGGTGGCGCCGTGCATCGGGAAGCTCGGCCAGCGACAGGCGAATCTCCTCGACCCAGGCCGGATCGACTTCGAGCGGCGGAAGGTCCGGCTCCGGAAAATACCGGTAGTCGTGCGCCTCCTCCTTGCTCCGCATGGACACGGTGCGGCCGGCCGCGACGTCCCAGAGACGCGTCTCCTGCTCGACGCGTCCCCCGCCAGCCACGACCTCGGTCTGACGCTCGATCTCGTACTCGAGCGCCTTCTGAACGTGCTTGAAGGAATTCAGGTTCTTGACCTCGGCCTTGGTGCCGAACGGCACCGTGCCGGCCGGCCGGACCGAAACGTTCGCATCGCAGCGGAGGCTCCCCTCCTCCATGTTGCCATCGTTGACACCAATGGCGACGAGGATCTCGCGCAGCCGGCTGAAGAACTCACTTGCGTCGGCAGCCGACCGCAGGTCCGGCTCGGTGACGATCTCGAGGAGGGGCACGCCGCTGCGATTGAAGTCCAGGTAGGTGCGGCGATCCGAATCGGCAAAACCCTCGTGCAGCGATTTCCCGGCGTCCTCTTCGAGGTGCGCTCGGGTAATCCCGACGCGCCGAGGCGTGCCGGCCACTTGATACTCGACGCTGCCGCCGGTCGCAATGGGCCGCTCGTACTGCGAGATCTGGTAACCCTTTGGGAGGTCCGGATAGAAGTAGTTCTTCCGCGCGAAGATGGAGACCGGATTCACACGGCAGTTCAGCGCATGCGCGACCCGGATAGCCAGTTCCACGGCCCGGCGATTCAGCACCGGCAGCGCCCCCGGAAGCCCGAGACAAACGGTGCAGACGTTCGTGTTCGGCGGCGACCCGAACCGGGTGCTGCAGCCGCAGAAGATCTTCGTTTCGGTCAGCAGCTGGGCGTGAATCTCGAGACCGATCACGGGCTCGAACAATGTTGAATGCTGATTGCTGAATGCTGAAGTCAAGGTTGAAGGTTGAATTTAGAACGGAACGACGAAGCGGGCAAGGATGAATTCAGCATTCACTTCGACATTCAGCATTCGGCATTCAGCATTACGCGGGCGGCTCAGCGAGGCCCAGCCGCCCTCACATCCGCGGCGGCGTCGGCTTCGAAGGACCTGAAGTTGTCGGCAAACATGGCCGCGAGTTTCCGGGCCTGCTCGTCGTAGGCGACGGGGTCCTTCCATGTATTCCTGGGCTTGAATACTTCTGTCGGAACGCCGGGGCAGGACACCGGAACCGACAGATTGAACACCGAGTCGGTCTCGTAGGCGACCTCGTCGAGCTGACCGGCGAGCGCCGCGCGAATCATGGCCCGGGTATGGCCGATCTTCATGCGCGATCCGGTGCCGCAGGGTCCACCCGTCCACCCGGTGTTCACCAGCCAGACGTTGACGTTATGGCGGGCGATTCTCTCGCCCAGGAACCGAGCGTACACCATCGGATGCAGCACCATGAACGGCGCGCCGAAGCACGTGCTGAACGTCGCCCTCGGCTCGGTCACGCCCTTCTCGGTGCCGGCCACCTTCGCCGTATACCCTGACAGGAAGTGATACATCGCCCCGGCCGGCGACAGACGCGCGATGGGTGGCAGGACGCCGAAAGCGTCGGCCGTCAACATGACGATATTGCGCGGATGGCCGGCCTGCCCGGACGGCACCCAGTTGTCGATGAACTCGAGCGGGTACGCGCCCCGCGTGTTCTCGGTCAGCGTGTCGTCATCGAGATCGAGGATGCGCGTCGTGGTATCCATCTTCACGTTCTCGAGCACCGTACCGAACCTGCGGGTCGTCGAGTAGATCTGGGGCTCCGCCTCGGCCGACAGACGGATTAACTTGGCGTAGCACCCGCCCTCGATGTTGAACACCCCGTCCTCGCTCCACGCGTGTTCGTCGTCGCCAATCAGGTTCCGTTCGGGATCGCTCGACAGCGTCGTCTTCCCCGTGCCGGACAGGCCGAAGAACAGGGCGACGTCGCCGTCCTTCCCCACATTGGCCGAGCAATGCATGGAGAGGACATTGCGCAACGGCAGCAGGTAGTTCATCACCGTGAAGATCGATTTCTTGATCTCGCCTGCGTAGCTCGTCCCACCAATGAGGACGAGCTTCTTCTCGAAGTTCAGAATGATGAAGACTTCTGAATTGGTGCCATGGTGAGACGGCTCGGCGTACAGCCCCGGCACGTCGATGACGGTGAACTCCGGCGTATGCGCCGGCATGCCAATCGTCTCCGGGATGTCGATGAACATGTGACGGGCGAACAGGCTGTGCCAGGCTTGCTCGGTGATGATCCGGACCGCGAGTCGGTAGCGGGGATCCGCGCCGGCGTGGCAGTCCTGGACGAAGAGCTCGCGGCCTTCGACGTAGTTGAGCAGGCGCTGGTGCAGCGAGTCGAAGTGCCGGGCGGCGATCGGCCGATTCGCCTTGCTCCACCAGACGCGGTCCCTGCTCGACGGTTCCTGGACGATGAACTTGTCGTTGGGGGAACGCCCGGTGTGCTGCCCCGTCCGGCACACCAGCGGACCGTCCGCCGAGATGATCGCCTCCCGCCGCCTCACCGCCTCCTCATAGAGCGACGGCACACTGAGGTTCCAGTAGACGCGCGCGACGTTGGTGATGCCGTGCAGTTCGAGCCCAGTCGCCTGGTGCGCCTGTGACATGCTCTCCTCTGATTACCCGGACCCGTTCCGCTCGGGCGCCGGGTATGAGCCCATAAACCACACCAATTGGGTGCTTTGCGGCTGACTGAAGGGATCGATCGTACCCGAGAGCGGAGGTGGGAAGTCAATCGCCCGAGACGCCCGGCCGCGCTCAATCGCGATCGACGACCGACGTGAAAGCGCTGACGATCTGTGGGTCGAACTGCGTCCCGCTGCAGCGTTCGAGCTCGGCCAGCGCCGCCGTCGGGGTCATCGCATCCCGGAACACCCGGGCGCGCGTCATCGTGTCGTAGGCGTCGGCCACGGCTACGATCCGCGCCGAGAGGCTCAACTCATCTTTCCTTTTGCCAACGGGATAGCCCAGGCCATCGACGCGCTCGTGCGCGTCGCGAACGACGGCCGCGGCCAACCCGAGGTAGGGAACGTTCTCGATGAGCTCGCAGCCGATGCGGGGATGCAGGCGTATGAGCCGCTGCTCTTCGACGGTGAGCGGCGCGGGCTTGCGCAGGACCGCGTGAGGCATGGCCAGCTTTCCGAGATCGTGCATCAGCGCGGCGCGCTCGAGCGTCGCCACGTCGGGCTGGGGCACCTCGAGTGCGCGCGCGACGGCGACCGACAGCGCGGCAACCCGGTAGGCGTGGGCGTAGGCGTCGGGATTGGTCGCCGTCAGCGTCGCGAGGAGCACGTCGAGATCGTCGTCGGAATCGACGAACTGTGAGGCGATGATGTCCTCGAGGTGCGACCGTCGCGCGAGCACCTCGTCTTCGAGCTGCTCTCGCCAGCGCCGGGAATCGCAGGCGGTCCGGTGCCACTCCACCGCTCGCGATACGGCTTCACACAGGCGGTCTCTCTCGAACGGCTTGGTCAGGGTACTCGACGACGCCCCGGCGCAGGCTCTCGATGGCCGCGCTCACGTCGTTGAGGCCGGTGGCGATGATGACCGCGGTGTCGGGATGTTCGCGGCGCAGCTGATCCGCCAGCCACAGCCCGTCATGACCCGGCATGCGCAGGTCACAGAGGGCCACCGCCGTCGGCGCGACCGACAGCAGCTCGAGCGCCTTGTCGGCGCCAGCCGCGACAGCGACGACGTAGCCGCGGGACTCCAGCCACCGCCGCATGAGGTGCCGGACGCCGGGTTCGTCGTCGACGATGAGCACCGAACGCTTCGCCTCCGCGGCGGGCAGCGGCGACGTGGCAATTCCGGCTCGTACAGAAGCAGCGCGCAATTCAGCCACGTTACGCCTCGAGCATTGCCGACTGCCGTCGGCGGGAGATGGTCCCCGAGAGCTCGAGCCGCTCGAGCCGGCGATAGAGCGCGCGTCGACTGAGGCCGAGCATCTGCGCCGCGGCCTTCTTGTTGCCGCCGGTCCGCACCAGCGCGCGCTGGATGTGATCCCGTTCGACGTTGACCAGCAGATCGGTCGTGGGTTTGTCTGGCGTGGTCACTGCGGCCACGGCCGTCGGCGCCGCGACCGTCGCTTCTGGCGGGGGCAGGCACACGGCCAGCTCGCGCTCCGTCACGAACTCACCATCGGCGAGGATGCAGGCGCGCTCGACGACATTCCGCAGCTCGCGCACGTTGCCGTCCCACGTCGACTCGGTCAGCCTCGCCTCCGCCCCGGGCGTAAGGCCCTGCAGCGGTTTCTGCAGCCGCTCGCCGATTTCGCGGACGAAGGCGGCGGTGAGGTACGGGATGTCTTCGCGCCGGTCCCTGAGCGGCGGCAGCTTCACCTCGACGACATTGAGGCGGTAGAACAGGTCGCCCCGGAAGCGGCCGGCGGCAACTTCCGCGCGGAGATCGCGGTTGGTCGCAGCAATCACGTGGACGTCGACGCGACGCGGGTCGAGAGCGCCAACGCGGCTGACCTCGCCGAGCTCGAGCACGCGCAGCAGCTTGGCCTGCGCGGTCGGCGGCAGTCCGCCGATCTCGTCGAGGAAGAGCGTGCCCCCGTCCGCCAGCTCGAACAAGCCAGGCTTGTTGTCCGTCGCGCCGAGGAACCCGCCGCGCATGTGCCCGAAGAGCTCGCTCTCGAACAGCGTGTCGTTGACCGCGGAACAATTGACGGCGATGAACCGTTGATCGCGCCGCGGGCCGATGGCGTGGAGCGCGCGCGCCACGAGCTCCTTGCCGGTCCCGGTCTCGCCGGTCACGAGCGCCAGACGCACGTGCGGGGCGAGGCGCCGAACCATCCCGAACAGATCCTGCATGCGCGGGCCGCGGCCGATCATCCCGTAGAACTCGAGCCGCCGCGCCAGGTCCCCTTCCATCGAAAGGACGCTGCGCCGGCGGTCGATCTCCTCGCGCACGCCGGCCAGCAATTGATCGAGCCGGCCGAAGTCGAGCGGCTTGCTCAGATAGTCCATCGCGCCGAGCTTCACCGCCTCGACGGCGGTGTCGACCGACGCGTAGCCGGTCATGAGCACCGCCTGGCAGTGTGCGTCGACGTCGCGGATGGCGCGCAGGATGTCGAGGCCGCCGACCTCTGGCATCCGCAGATCGACCATCACGAGGTCGGGCCGTCGCGTCTTGATCAGCGTGATGGCGGCGCGCCCGTCGGCGCAGGCCATCACGTCGAAACCGGCGCGCTCGGCAAAGCGCGATACAACGTCGAGGATGCCCTGTTCATCATCGACGATCACCAGCAATGGTCGTGGATTCGTCATGCTCCCCCCACACTGTCCAGGATCACGGCTGCTAGCGCCGTCCTCAACGCCGGCAGCTGGAACGGCGGTACGAGCAGCGCGCTCGCCTGTTCGTGCCCGAATTGCCCGGCCTCCCCGTCGTCGCCGGCCGTCGACATGACAACTATCGGCACCGGAGTCGCGTCCGGCGCATGCGCGCCCCGCCACGCCTCGAGGTTGGCCGCGAGGATCCGGCGGTCGACGAAGGCGACGCGCAGGCCGCCACGTCGATACCGGGCCAGCGCATCGTCCGCGCGGTCGGTCGAGCTGACGTTGTAGCCCCAGGCGGTCAGCGCGGCCGAGATGAAGTCGCGATCCGTCTGGTCGACGTGCGCGACGAGGATGCCGCCGTCGCTGTCCGGCGGCGGGTCGATCCGCGCCGGAAGCAGAATCGAGAACGTGGTGCCGATCTGCACCTTGCTCGACACGGAAATCTGCCCGCCGTGATCGCGCACGATGCCGTAGCAGATACTCAGGCCGAGGCCCGTGCCTTCGCCAACCTCACGGGTAGTGAAGAACGGGTCGAAGATGCGGCTCAGATTCTCGTGATCGATCCCATGCCCCGTGTCGGTCACGAAGAGCTCGACCGCGGCAGCCCGGGGATCGAGACGCGCGCCGACGGTGAGGCGGCGCGTCGCGCGGCCGCGCATCGCGCGCTCGGCATTCAGAATGAGGTTGAGGAGCGCCTGCTGCAGCTGGCTGCCGTCGGCGACGACCGGCGGGAGCCAGGTTTCGAACTCGGTCACGAGCTCGATGCTGCTCAGCCGAAACTCGTAGGTCCGGAGATCGAGCACGCGCTGCAGCAGTTCCGTCACGTCCTGCGGCGCCCGCGCGGCGGTCTGGCGGCGCGCGAACGCGAGCAGGTTGCGGACGATGCTCGCCGCGCGCCCCGACTCCTCGGCGATCCGGCGAAGATCCTGGCGGACTTCCTCCGATGGACGCGCCGCGTCACCCGATCGCAGCTCGCTTTCGAGCAGCTGGGCGAAGCCGATGACGCTGGTGAGCGGGTTGTTCAGCTCGTGGGCAACGCCGGCGACGAGCTGACCGATGGCCGAAAGCTTCTCGGCCTGGAGCAGCTGAGCCTGCGTCGACTTGAGGCGGTCCACCGTCGCGGTCAACTGGGCGTTGGTCTTCCCCAGCTCGTCGCTCATGTGCCGCAGCCGCCGCGCCGAGCGAATCTCTTCGGTGACGTTTTTCGCGACCTGCACGACCGACGCGCCCGGCGCGCCGGGGTCGACGGCCGGAAAGGTCGTGACGCTCAGGATCTGCTGATCGGCGAGTGTGATTTCGGCGCGCTCGGCGCGCGCGAGCGTGACTTCCGTTCCGGCGCTGTCGGCGTCCGCGCGCTGCGGTCCGTCGTGCGACAAGGCACGCCCGATCGCGCACGACGGGCACCCGCCCCCGCACAGCCCCACTTCGCCGCACGTCACGCCGCGAATCTCGGTCACCGGCCGGTTGAGGAGCGCCGCGAGCGCCGTGTTTCCGCGCAGCAGCCGGCCGTGGCGATCGAAGACCGCGATCGGATCGCTGATCGCGTCGAATGTCCGCTCCCACTCCTGCTTGCCGCGGCGAACCGAGTCGTGGAGCCGCGCGTTCTGAACGGCGACCACGATTTGCCCGGCGATGATGGCGAGCAGCCGCTCGTCAGCCAGATCGAAGCGGGATGGGCTCGAGGCGCCGACGCTCAGCACGCCGAGCAGTTCGTCTGCGGCCAGCAGCGGCAGGCTGATGCCGCTGCGCATCATGAACTCCGAGCGGGTCGCGGCCGAAAGTCCCGGCGCAAGATCTTCGACCACCACCGCCGTGCGGGTGGCAATCACCTGCTCGCTCGGCCACGAGGCCGGTCCGTTCCAGAATCGCTGTACTCGCGACGGCCCCACCGACGCCGTCATCTCGTAGCGGCCGGTGCGCTCGTCTCTCAGCCGGATCGACGCGCCGACCGCGTCGAACGCCCGCACGATCCGCTGCAGGGCCCCCGTCAACACGTCGTCGAGCTCCAGCGACTGGCTGATGCCCTCGGCGATCTCGTTGATCGTCTGAAGCTCCCACAGCAGACGACGGTTGTGCACCGTCATCCGATCGACGAGGAGCGAAGCAGGTGTTTGAGGCATACGGCACGGCAGCGCGGCGGGCGCCTGACGTGGGCTGGAGTCGCAAGACCCGCGCCGTAACCGCACACGACCGGGCGCTGGTGTGCGGAACCGTGGAGAGTCAGCGAGTTAGCGTTGGAACTGACCGCCGCCAGAAGCGCGGCCTGAGGGGAGATGTTTCAAGGATGAAAAGCGTTGGTGTTTCAGAGGTGAAACAGCAGGTTTGATGGCGATGGAGGGAACGAAGGATTTCACCACAGAGGACACAGGGTAAGCGGAGACACAAAAGTTCCGACGCGCCCATCGAGGCCTCCGTTAACTCCGCTGTCTCTGTGGTGAACCCCCCGTTGGCTCTACCCCTCTATGCCGTGCTTCTTCATCAGCCGCCACATCGTGGTGCGGCTCACTTGTAGCTCACGGGCAGCGGCGCCTATCTCGCCACTGTGCTTGGCGAGGGTCGCCACCACCATCTCACGCTCCGCCTTTTCGCGTGCGGCGGCGACCGTCCCTTCCGGCGCCGCCGGTGTGGATGGCTCGGCCAGAAGTTCCTCCGGCAGGTCGTCCAGTGTCAGCTCGGCCGAGCGCGCGCTGGCGACGGCCCGCTGCAAGAGGTGCTCGAGCTGACGGACGTTGCCGGGATATGAATAGGCGTTCAGAACTTCCATCGCGGGCGACGAGCACCTGGTGACGCCTGCGCTGCCTCCGTATCGTGCCAGGAAGTGCTCGACGAGCGGCGGGATGTCATCGCTCCTCTCGCGCAGGGCCGGCATGTGGACGTGATGGACGTCGAGGCGATAGTAGAGGTCGCTGCGGAACTCCCCGGTCGCCGTCGCGGCCTTGAGATCGATGTTCGTCGCGGCGACGAAGCGGGCATCCACCGAGCGGCTGTCGTTCTCGCCGACGCGGCGCACCTCTCCCGACTCGAGCGCGCGCAGCAGTTTGGCCTGCAGGCCCTTCGACAGCGTCCCGATTTCGTCGAGGAAAAGCGTGCCGCCCTCTGCGTGCTCGATCAGCCCTTCGCGGGCGCCGGACGCGCCGGTAAACGCGCCTTTCGCGTGGCCGAAAAGCTCCGCTTCGAGCAGCGACTCGGTCAACGCCGCGCAATTCACCGCCACGAACGCGCGCGCCGCGCGAGGCCCGCTGGCATGAATCGCGCGCGCGGCCAGTTCTTTCCCGGTGCCGGTCTCGCCGGTGATGAGAACGGTTCCGGGCGCGGCCGCCGCGCGCCGGATCAAGTCCCTGACCTTGGTCATCGCGCGACTCGCGCCCACGAGCGCGTCGAGCGACGCATCGGGCTGAATATGGCGCTGCAGCAGCACGACCTGACGCGAGAGTTGCCGGCGCTCGGCGGCGGATCGCACCCGCATCAGCAGCTCATCGCGAAAAAACGGCTTCTGCACGAAATCGACGGCGCCGAGCTTCATGGCTTCGACCGCGGTGTCGACCGTCCCGAAACCGGTCATCACGATGAACGACGCGTCGACGCGAACCTCGCGGAGCTTGCGCAGGACATCGATTCCCGAGAGGCCCGGCATCCGCATGTCTGACAGGACGACGTCGAAGCCGCCGTTTTTCGCCAGCTCGAAGCCGTCCTCGCCGGTCGCCACCTCCTGCACGGTATAGCCCGCGGCACGCAGCATGCGGCCGGTGCTCTCCCGCACGCCGGGATCGTCATCTATGAGGAGGATTCGCGCCATGAACCGCTAACTTTACCATCGGGCCAAGCCGATAGGATGAAGGTGAAGCGTTTCGTCCTCGGCACGCTCATCGTCTGGTCGAGCGCCGCATGCGTCTCGGGCCCGGTCGCCCCCGCGGTCCCGTCAGCGGATCCCGGCCTCCCCCGCTTTGTTCGCGTGCGATTTGCCGAGCAGGGCACCACCGGCGCGCGCGTCGAGGATGTGCCGCTCGAGGAGTACGTCCAGGCCACGGCGCTCAGCGAAGTGGCGCCTGCCACCGGTGAGGCCGACGCAGTCGAGCGAATGCTCGAGGTGCAGACGATCATCAGCCGCACCTACGCCGTCTCGCATCTCGGGCGACACGCGCGTGAAGGTTTCGACCTCTGCGCCACGACACACTGTCAGCTCTTCGATCCGCGGCGGCTTCGGTCGTCGAGGTGGGCTGCCGCATCTGCCGAAGCCGTCAGCCGTACGGCCGGCGCCATCCTGACCTTTGATCGTCAGCCCGCTCAGGCGCTGTTCCACGCGGATTGCGGAGGCTACACGAGCACGTCGTCTTCCGTGTGGGGCGGCATCGACCGCCCCTACCTCGCCGCGCGGCCCGACGAGGGCGTCGCAAGGGACGCGCATCTGTCGTGGCAGTACGAGGTTTCGCTGACCGACCTGACCGCCGCGCTCGGCCTCAAAGGCCGGCTCGACACGATCGCCGTGATGAGCCGCGACGATGCCGGACGGGCTGAGCGAATCGCGGTCCAGAGTGTTGCAGGAAAGGAGGCCCGCGCCGCGAGCGCGAGCGTGGTCATCCGCGGCGACGAATTTCGACAGCAGTTGACCCGCGCATTCGGCCCACGAGCCCTTCGCAGTACCGAGATTCGACGTCCGCCGGAACGGCGCGATGTTCACGTTCTCGGGAACCGGGTACGGCCACGGCGTCGGCCTGTGCCAGGCCGGCGCCTTCGCCCGGCTACACGCCGGCGCCACGCCAGCCGATGTCGTGCGGTACTACTATCCAGGGACAGTGCTCAGTCGCGGGCTCGGATCCGGGGATCGGGGATCAGGGGTCCAGGGGGCTCGGGTAGTTTCGAGGCCGACTCTGATCCCTGATCCTCGATCCCTGATCCCTGATCCCTGATCCCTGATCCCTGATCCCCGATCCCTGCCTCTCAGCTTGTCATCGCATACACGACCACGTTGACGCCGAACTTGGTGTTGTCCTCGCGCTGGAATCGCTTGTTGCGCCAGTCGTAATCCCATTCGCAACCATAGTCCTTGTTGCTGTAGAGCACCCCAAGCCGGCGCGCGTGCTCGATGCCGCGCAGATAGTCGTGCACGATCTCGTCGCCCCAGCCATTGAGCTCGTGCGACGTCGTCGGAGGGCCGTCTTCGAAGGTAAAGAAGCTGCGATAGACCGGATGTCGTTTTGGAAGCTTCGGCATCGCGGCGTCGGGGAACGTCGCCTTCATCTCCTCTTCGAAGCTCCGCGCGTACAGGCCATTCACGTCGTGGTTGCAGTCGTCCGAGAACAGCAGCCCGCCGTGTTCGACGTAGCGCCGTAGTCGCTCGCGCTCGTCACGGCTGAAGCGGACGAGTTTGTGACCGGTCATGAAGAGAAAGGGGAACGACATCAGCTCGTCCGAGGACGCGGCGATGACGACCTCCTCCGGATAGACCGGGATCGTCGTGTATTCCACGACAGAGTTCAGGATGTTGGCGGCGACCTTGGGGTTGTAGTCCCAATCCCCCGACTCGTACCTGAGCCGCGCGAACACGAATTCGGAGGCCCGCGGGCGCCCCTGGGGGCCGAGGGCGTCGTGCATCCATTCTAAACAGCATCGAGTTATCTCGGAGATGTCGGTCTGCATTAATCAAAGCTCGCGGGGCCCCACCCCCGCTCGCCTCGCGCGGCGACTTCGCGCCGCGCTCGAGCCGCAGGCGCTGCCGATAGATCTGCGGCGCAAAATCCCAGCGACAGCCCGGCACGAGCCGTTGTCACCACCCGCCCGCATCTCCTTCTGCTCCCTCTCCGCTCTGTTTCTCAGGCGGGCCCTTTCTGCTTGTCTACTGCCCGTTTGGCCGTGCCGGACTGTCGGTGGACTTTCCCGGAGGACGGAGTCGGCAGCGCCTGCGGCCTGAGCGCGGCGCGAAGTCGCCGCGCGAATGCCGGCGGGGGTGGGGCCCCGCCGGCATTGATAAATGTCACGTATAATGGACACCACGTTGGGTACCCGGTAAACGGTGGCTGTCGGGAAACGTAATCAGATGACAGGAGCTCAGGCGGCGGGCCTCCCCACCCGCGAAGCCGACAGCGCGGCAGCCTCTGCGGTGAAAGCACTGCAGGCTGAAGGCCGTCACGCTGAGGCGCGCGAGCGCTATGCCGAGCTCGTGGCTCGCCATCAGCGGCGCGCGGCCCGGATTGCGTTTCACTATCTGCGCGATTCGGCCGAGTCGGACGAGGCAGTGCAGGACGCGCTGGTGAAGGCGTATTCGCATCTGTCGTCGTTCCGGGAGGAGCTGCCGTTCGAAGTGTGGTTCACGCGCATCCTGATCAACGGGTGCCTGGATCGCATCAAGGCGCGGACGCGGCGCGAGCGGTGGCTGGTGCCGATGCCGGAATCGCCGCACGGGCAGCGCGATTTTACGGATCGCGTCGCGAGCAGTGGTCCCTCGCCCGAGGATCAGGTCCTCGGCCGCGAGAGGCGGAAGAAGCTGGCGGCTGCGCTCGCACGGCTGCCGGAACGTCAGCGATCGGTATTCATGCTGAGCCACTACGAGGGGTGCACGTCGCGCGAGGTCAGCGGCCTGACGGGGCTCAACGAGTCGACTGTGCGCGTGCATCTGTTCAGGGCGATTCGACGGTTGCGTACATTGCTCGCCGAGGATGCGGCGAGCATCGGAGTGGTGGGAGAAAAGCGCCGTGTCAATTCTTAGCAGACACAGGGCGAACCGTCATCTCGGTGACGACAAGTTCGCGGATATCTGGAGCGCTGCCGTCGCCGACGGAGAGCCGGTCGCCGACCCGCACCTGGCCTCCTGCTCGCAGTGTCAGTCGCGGTACGCCGAATTTACCGACTGGCTGGAGAGAATCCACGACGATGCGCGGACGGACGCGGAAGAGGCGTTTCCACCGGAGCGTCTCGCCGCCCAGCAGGCGCAGGTCATGCGCCGTCTCGAGGCACTCGAACGGCCGGCTCGCGTCATCGCGTTCCCGCGCTTTGCCAGACCAGTCACCTCGACCCAGGGCCACATGCAACGGTGGGTGGCCGCAGCGGCCGCAGCCGGTCTCATGATCGGTCTCGCAGCAGGCCAGTTCTTCGATATCCGGCGCGCGTTCACTCCGATGAGGTCGCCGGCCGCCACGCAGACTGCGCGTCTCACGCCGTCACAGCCGGCGGCGGGCGGTCCATCGATCGTTCCCGTGTCCAGTTCGTCGGTGTCCGACGAGGCGCTGTTCTTTGGCGCGGATCCGAGTGAGCGGCTGTCGATGCTCCGGTCGATCGACGACATCACGCCCCGCGCGCGCGACCTCGAACGGCCGCGGTAGCACGTTTGGCTACGACGCCTCAGACCAAGCCCCTCATCTTCCGCAAGGGCCTCGACATGAAAGAGGCGGTGGCCGGAGAACTGGCCGCGGCCTACCACAGCGGTATCGTCGAGGAGGTCCGGGCACACGACTTCCAGCATCAGGTCGGGCGGCTCACCGTGCACCTCGCCCGCGAGTTCGGGTTCTGCTACGGCGTCGACCGCGCCGTCGACTACGCCTACCAGGCGCGGCGGCGATTCCCCGAACAGAACGTCTATCTGACCGGCGAGATCATCCACAACCCTCACGTCAACGCTCGGCTGCGGGCCGCCGGCATCCGGTTCCTCAGCGAGTCTCCCGAACCGTGGGAGTCGCTCGGACCGAAGGACGTCGTGATCCTGCCGGCCTTTGGCGTCACGGTGGGTGACATGGCGCGTCTTGCGGACCAGGGCTGCACCCTCGTCGACACGACGTGCGGGTCCGTCCTCAACGTCTGGAAGAACGTCGTGCGATACGCGCAGGACGGCTATACGGCGGTCATTCACGGCAAGATCAAACACGAGGAGACCCGGGCGACGGCGTCCCAGGCGTTGAAGTATCCACAGGGCCGTTTTCTGGTCGTGCTCGATCGCGGAGAAGCGCAAGTGGTCTGCGACTTGGTCCGGTCGGGTGGAAACGCGGCGGGTTTCCTGGCCCGGTTCGGAGACGCGGTCTCGCCGGGGTTCGATCCCGATCGCGACCTCGAACGGATCGGCTGCGCCAACCAGACCACCATGCTCATGTCCGAGTCGCTAGAAATCGGTGAAATGCTGCGGGCGGCGATGACTGACCGCTACGGGGAGGCGGCGCTTCCCCACCACTTCCGCGCCTTCGACACTATCTGCAGCGCGACCCAGGAACGTCAGGACGCGGTCCTGGCACTGCTCGACAGCCAACCACTCGACCTGATGATCGTCGTCGGGGGCTACAACAGCAGTAATACGTGTAACCTGGCCCGAATCTGTGCCGAGCGCGTAACGACGTTCCATATTGCCGACCCCGACTGCCTCGTCTCGGCCGACGAGATCCGGCATCGGCCGGTCGGTGCGCCGTCAACCACCGTCAGTCCCGAGCACGTGACGCACGGGTGGCTTCCGCCCTCTCCTTCCCTTACCGTCGGCCTCACCGCGGGTGCCTCGACGCCCAACAACATCGTCGGCGAGGTCATCGAACGGCTGGGCAGCTACGCGTCCTTGTAGCTGTCACACTTTTGTCTCGAAACCCCCCGCCTGGAAATCCGTAAAGCAATCTGGTTGCCATCGATTTTCTGGTGTATTCTCAGCAGCTTACAGAGGTTCGCTGAGCCGGGACCGCCTGCCGTCGCGGGCCCCTCAACAGTAAACGAGGGGTAGAAGGGGGTCGTATACGACTGCGTAGTTTTCTGGAGAGTACGATCGCATGTCCAGGCATTTTGCGTGGCTATTTCTGGTAGCGTTTCTTGGCTCGGCTGACGCCGGCGCGGCGGGTCTCTGCGAGCAGCAGCGTGGGGACGCCAAGAAGCCCGAGGCGGCTGGGACTCAAGACGAGGGCCCGCCCCGCTGGAAGTGGTGGCTCCACTCCGAGACGCGGAAGGAGCTCCGCCTCAGCGAACAGCAAAGCAAGAAGATCAACGAGGTCTGGGAGTCGACAGCGCCCAAGCTGCGTGAGAAATGGCACGAGCTGGAGAAGCTGGAAGACGCCCTCGCCGCAACCATCAAGGCGTACACCGCCGACGTCATCATCGTCGCGCAACAGGTCGAGAAGGTCGAGAAGCTGCGCGCCGAGAACAACGCCACGCGCACGGTGATGATCTACCGCATGCACCTCCTGCTGACACCCGAGCAGCGCGTCAAGGTCGACGAGATGCGAGCCCGGATGGACGCCGACCGAAAGAAGCAAGAAGACGAGCGCAAGCGCCAGGGACGCGGCGACAAGCGCTGATTCTGACATTGGACATCACGAGATCGCCGTCGTCCGCGCCGCGATTTCGACCGCAGCACGTTTCATCTGGAGGCAGTTCGTGAGGAAGACCCCATCATTGCTATTCATTACGGCAGCGCTGACCCTCGCGGTCGCCGCTCCCGCGGGCGCGCAGAAGCAGGCAGCCCCGGATACCGACCACGTCAAGGCCCTCATCGAGCAGGCGATGGTGAGGCTCAACACGACGCCGACCGACGGCGCGCAAGGGCAGGCGGCGACGGCGGGAGCCAGGGTCGACATGACCGCCGACGAAGCCGTGGCTCGCGCGCTCGAGCGCAACCTGACGCTGGCGTCGCAGCGGCTGACGCCACAGACGTTCGATTACTCCCTTGCGGCGTCGCGCGCATTCTACCGTCCGAACGTGACGTCTCAGGTCAGCAACAACTCCACGACCCAGCTCGGGCGCCTCACGACTGACGGTGGCTTGAAGACGAATCAGGACACTGCGGGCTGGAACGCCGGCGTCACGCAGAACGTGTCGAAGTTCGGCGGTAGCTATCAGGTGAACTGGACGAACAACCGTCAGGTGACGACGCAGACGACGGCGCAGTTCCTGACGGCCTACACGACTGGCTTCCAGGCGCAATACACCCAACCCCTGCTGGCGAACTTCAAGATTGACAACACCCGGACGACGCTCTTGACGACGGCCATCCAGCAGGACCAGGCCGAGCTGGATCTGCAGGCCACGACTGCGAGCACGGTTGCGCAGGTGCGGAACGCATATTGGGAGCTCGTCTTCGGGATCCTGAACCTGGAGAACCAGCGGGCGTCGCTGGACCTGTCGTCGAAGCTCGTCCAGGACAACCGCGCCCGCGTCGAGATCGGCACGATGGCACCGATCGACATCGTTCAGGCACAGGCCGAAGAGGCGACCCGCCGCCAGGCGCTGGTCAATGCGGAAGCGACGCTGCAGAACACCGAGCTGGCGCTCAAGCGACTCATCGTGAGCGGTACCGATGACCCGTTGTGGACGGCGACGCTCAACGCTACCGATCGTCCCTCTCCGAGCGCCGAGGCGGTCGACCTCGAGGGCGCCGTGCGCAACGCGCTGGCCAACCGGACCGACCTCCTGACGCAGAAAAAGACCATCGACTCGGCCAACATCACCCTGCGCAGCCTTCGCAACCAGACGTTGCCGACGTTGAACATGGTCGGCACATACCGGTTGGACGGACGTGGTGGGAAGCCAAGCGATACGACAATCCCACCCTCAAACTGGTGGGACGCGCTCGGCGGCGTCGGAAACTTCGAGGCCCCCACCTGGACGATGCGACTCGACTTCGCCTATCCGCTCGGCACCAGCCAGGCCGAGGCCAACAAGGCGCGCCAGGAAATCTTGATTCGTCAGAATCAGGCCTCCGTCAAGGCCACCGAGCTGCAGATCGCGACGGAAGTCACCGCGGCGGCCATCGCCATCCGGAGCTCGCTCGAGGCGATTCAGGCAGCGACCGCCGCACGCGAGCTGTCGGTCAAGCGGGCTGAAGCTGCGCAGAGCAAGCTCGACGTCGGCATGGCGACCAATTTCGAAGTGGTCCAGGCGCAGCGCGACCTGGCCGACGCTCGCAACCGCGAGCTCCGCGAGCACCTGAACTATCGCCGCGCGCTCGTCGACTTCCAGCGCACGCAGATTAGCCCTGAGATAATGCTGAATGCTGAGTGCTGAATGCTGAAGTAAGGCTGAATTCTTCATTCACTTCAGCACTCAGCATTCAGCACTCAGAATTGCAAATTTCACCATGCGCAGAACCATCGCGGTCGTCATCGTGGCCATCGTCGGCCTGGCAGGCGTCCTGGTCTACAACCGGGGCGGAGACCCGCCCAGTGGCACCGGCGCGGCGGCCGGCGGAGGGCGCGCGTCGAGGCCACCGATGCCGGTCGAGTTCGCCACCGTCAAGCGGGCGCCGGTCGCCGAAGAGATCCTGGTCGTCGGCAACCTGATCGGCGCCGCCACGGTCGAGGTCGTGCCCCGCGCCAACGGCCGGCTGCAGGTCGTGGACGTCAAGCTCGGCGATCCGGTCCGGCAGGGGCAGGTCATCGCCCGCGTCGAGGACAGTGAGGTCCGCGAGCAGGTCCGCGGCGCGGAGGCGTCCTATCAGGTGTCGCAGGCCTCAATTCGCCAGCGCGAAGCGGATCTCAAGCTGGCGCAGAACAACCTCGAGCGCTCGCGCAGTCTCTACGAGCGGCAACTGCTGCCGCAGCAGACCTTCGACGACGTCGACGCGCGGCATCAGGCGGCGGTAGCGCAGCTCGACCTCGCACGGGCGCAGTTCGAGCAGACCAAAGCCCGGCTCGACGAATTGAAAATCACCCTGACCAACACGCAGATCGTCTCGCCGGTCGACGGCTTCATCGGCAAGCGTTACCTCGACCCCGGGGCGTTCGCGAGCACGAACGCGCCGGTGGCCTCGGTGGTGGATATCCGCACGGTGCGGATGGTGGCGAACCTGGTCGAGCGGGACATGCGACGCGTGCCGGTGGGCACGGCGGCCAACGTCGAAGTCGACGCGTATCCCGGCGAGACGTTCAAGGGCCGCGTCAGCCGCGTCGCGCCGGTCTTCGATCCGGCCACTCGCACAGCGGAGATCGAAATCGAAGTGCCGAACGTCGGTTACCGCCTCAAGCCGGGCATGTATTCGCGCGTGGAGCTCACGATCAGCACGCGGAGCGACGCGATTACCGTCCCGCGCAACGCGCTCGTCGACCTCGGAGGCAAGAGCGGCGTCTTTATCGCCGCGCCCGCCGAGAAGGCTGAGGGCACACGCGGCGGTGGCCCCGTCCAGAACGTCCAGAATGTGATGACCGCGAAGTTCATTCCCGTCGAAGTCGGCATCCGCGACGGCGAGGTCATCGAGATCGCCAAGGGGCTCGACAGCGGCGGGCAGGTCATCACGACCGGCGCCAGCGCGCTCAAGGATGGCGACCGGATCGTGGCCGCGAACGCCGGCGGCGGCCGTGGACGCGAGGGACGTGGACAAAGTCCTTCGACAGGCTCAGGACAGGCGACACAACCTCAGGGGAGCGGCCGATGAGCATTCCGCGTCTGGCAATCGAGCGTCCGATCACGATGTTCATGCTGTCGGCCGTCGTGATGCTGATAGGCGGGTTGTCCCTGGCGCGCCTGCCGGTCGACCTGATGCCCGACGTCTCGTTTCCGAGCATCACGGTCCGCGTAAGCTACGGCGGCGTCGGGCCGCTCGAGATGGAGGAGCTCGTCACGCGCCCCATCGAGCAGGCGCTCAGCGCCGTGGCCGGCCTCGAGCGTCTCGAGTCCACCTCGCAGGAAGGGTCGGCGCGCGTCACGCTGAACCTTGCGTGGGGCACCGACCTCAACGAGGCGGCCGACGACATCCGCAACCGGCTCGATCGTGTCCGCGGCCGGCTCCCTGAAGAAGCCGACGCACCGGTCATGTTCAAGTTCGACGCGAGCGCGGCGCCGATCATGGGCGTCGGCCTCGAAGGCGACTACGACCGCGTCAAGCTGCGCGAGATCGCCGAGCACGACCTCTCCCAGCGGCTCGAGCGCGTGCCCGGCGTCGCGGCCGTGACGGTCGAAGGCGGCCTGCGCCGCCAGATCCACGTCGAGCTCTCCAAGGAGAAGATCCGCGCGCTGGACCTGCCGGTCGACCGCGTCGTGAACCTGCTGCGCACCGAGAACCAGAACATCCCGCTCGGCGAGATCGACGAAGGCGACCGCACCTTCCTCGTCCGCAGCCAGGGCCAGTTCGAGAACCTCAACGAAATCCGGGACCTCGTGGTGATGACGCGGACCGGCGTCCCCGTCTACATGCGCGACATCGCCGAGATCAAGGACTCGACCGAGGACTTCCGGTCCTTCACGCGGATCAACGGCAAGCCGGGCGTGCGGCTGCGCGTGACCAAGCAGTCGGGTACCAACACCGTCGACATCGCCGACGCCGTACGCCTCGAGGTCGCGAAGATCAACCGTGAGATGCCGAGCGTCACGATGACCGTCCTCGACGACAGCTCGGTGTTCATCAGCCGATCGATCCACGCCGTCCAGGAACACGCCCTCGTCGGCGGCTGCCTGGTCATGCTGATCATCTTCCTGTTCCTGCGCAACCTGCGCGCCACCTTCATCGTCTTCACCTCGATTCCGATCTCGGTCGTCGGCACGTTCGCCCTGCTCTACTTCAACGGCTACACGCTCAACACGATGACCTTCGGCGGCCTGGCGCTCGGCATCGGCATGATCGTCGACGCCTCGATCGTCGTCCTCGAGAACACCTTCCGGCACATGGAGCACGGCAAGGACCGGATGACGGCCTCGATCGAGGCGAGCGAAGAAGTCTGGTCGGCCATCCTGGCCTCGACGCTGACGCACATCGCCGTCTTCGTGCCGCTGCTCTTCCTCACCGGCGTGTCGAGCATCATGTTCAAGCAGCTGTCGGTCGTCGTCATGTTCTCGCTGACCATGTCGCTCTTTGTCGCCGTGACGATCGTGCCGGTCCTCTGCTCGCGGCTGCTCAAGCTGCCGCCGCCCGTCGCGGAGCGTCGCGGCCTGTCGGGCCGGCTCTACTCATGGAGCGAACGCTTCCTCGACGGCATGGACGAAAAGTACAGCCGCATCATCCACGTCGCGCTCAAGCATCGCCCGACGGTGCTCGGCGTCGGCACCGCGTGCGTCGTGGCCGCGGTGATGATCCTGCCGACTATCGGCTTCGAGCTGATGCCGCAGACCGACGAGGGTGAAGTGCAGGTGACCGCCGAGGTTCCCGTAGGCACGCGTGCGGAGCGATCCGAAGAGGTGGCTATCCGCCTCGAAGGGCTTGGCAAGGAGTACGTGGCGGAGGCTGAGGACATCATCACCCAGGCCGGCGGCGGCGGCGGGTTCGGGGGCGGGGGCGGCGGCGGCGGCGGCGCGAGCCGCGTGAACATGACGATCCGGCTCGTCACCAAGGACAAGCGGACCCGCTCGAGCGAGCAGATCGCACGCGACCTCAACCGGCAGCTGCCCGGCATCATCCCCGGCGTCATCATCACGACGCGCGCATCGGGCGGCAACCAGCAGCAGAACCGCCTCTTCGGCGGTGGTGATTCGCGTATCTCGCTGGAGATTCAGGGCGACGACCTGCAGGTCTCGCAGCGTGTCGCGCAGGGCGCCAAGGCCGTCATGGACCGCATCCCCGAGATCCGCAACGCCCGCGTCGGCCGCGACGACGGACGGCCCGAGCTGGCGATTCAGGTCGATCGGCCCAAGGCCGCGTTGCTCGGACTGTCGGTCACCGGCGTGGCCAACTCGATCCGCACCAGCGTCGGCGGCACCCAGGCCGCGTTCTTCCGCGAGGACGGCAACGAGTACCCGATCATCGTCCGGCTCCGTGAAGAGGACCGCGGTCGTATCGAAGACATCAGCAATATCCTGTTGAGCACGTCGCAGGGGCAGGTCATCGAGGCAAAGAACCTCATGACCGTCCGCAACCAGGCGGGACCGACCGAGATCCAGCGCAAGAATCAGGAGCGCATCATCCGGGTGACGGCCGAGCCGCAGACCACGCTGAGCAGCGCGCTAGCCGCGGTCAACTCGCGCCTGTCCGAGGTGGCCGTGCCACAGGACATGCGCGTCAGCTTCGGCGCCGAAGCCGAAGAACAGGCGCGGGCGTTCGCGCAGCTGCAGATGATGCTGATCCTCGCCGTGCTGCTGGTCTACGCGGTGATGGCATCGCAGTACGAGTCGCTGCGCGATCCGTTCATCATCATGTTCTCGGTGCCGCTCGCCGCCATCGGCGTCGTGCTCGCGCTCAAGCTCACGGGCACCACGTTCAGCCTGCAGGCTTATATCGGTGTAATCATGCTGGCGGGCATCGTCGTGAGTAACGCTATTCTCCTCGTCGACTACACCAACATCCTGCGCCGCCGCGACCACATGCCGCTGCGACAGGCCGTCGAGACGGCGGGACGGACCCGGCTGCGGCCAATCCTCATGACCTCGCTTGCCACGATGCTCGGACTCGTGCCGATGGCGATGGGGATCGGCGAGGGCGCTGAGCTGCAAGCGCCGCTCGCGCGCGTGGTCATCGGCGGCCTGCTGGCGTCGACGCTCATCACGCTGGTGTTCGTACCGACGGTGTACACGATTTTCGAAGAGGGTTGGAAGGGACTGCGCTCGGGTCACGAGCCGCAGCATTCGTAGTCGGTAATTTGGGATCGTCCGCCTTCGCGCCGGGCGCTACGGCGGACAAACCTTCGCGTGTCGGGTACTTCGCTTGGCTTGCCAAGGGGAAGCTCGTGCACGCGGCAGGCGAGCGAAGGTTGGATTCGACATCATGAAAAAGTTCATCGTGTTCTTGGTTCTCCTCGCGGCAGCCGGCACGGGCGGCTGGGCCTACTACCAGAACCGCACCAGGCCTGAGCCGACGGTGTCCACCGTGCCAGTGAGCCGCGGAGACGTCATCGAGCGGGTGCAGGCCACCGGCACGCTCGAAGCGGTGACGACCGTCGACGTCGGCACGCAGGTGTCGGGCGTCGTGCAGGAGCTCCTGGCCGACTTCAACGACATCGTCAAAAAGGGACAGGTCATCGCGCGGCTCGACCCATCGATTCTGCAGGTGCAGATCGAGTCGCAAAAAGCTAACGTGATCAGGGCTGAAGCGGACCTGGAGCGTCTGAAAGTGACGCTCGAGGACGCGAAGCAGAAGCTCGATCGCGCGCAGGCGATGTTCAAGAAGGAGCTCGTGCCCAAGACCGATCTCGAGGCGGCGGAGATCGCCGTCAAGAGCGCCGACGCGCAGATCAAATCGTCGGAGGCGAGCTTGACGCAGACCCGGGCCAGCCTGAACCAGGCGACGGTCAATCTGGGCTATACCGTCATCACCTCACCTATCGACGGCATCGTGATCTCGCGCAACGTCGATCCGGGTCAGACCGTCGCCTCGAGCATGAATGCGCCGACGCTCTTCGTCATCGCCGCGGACTTGACCAAGATGCAGGTCGTCGCCAACATCGATGAGTCCGACGTCGGCAAGATGCGTCCCGGACAGGTCGTCTCGTTCCGCGTCGATGCATTCCCCACTGACAATTTCCTCGGCGCGGTCCAGCAGGTCCGCCTGCAGCCCGCCGTGGTGCAGAACGTCGTGGTGTACTCGACCGTGATCGCCGTACCCAATCCCCAGGTACAAGTTGAAGCCGGGCATGACGGCCACTGTCGGCATTGAGATCGCACGCCGCAATAACGCCTTGCGTGTGCCAACCGCGGCGGTGCGCTTCCGCCCGACGGAAGCGATGTTCCAGGTCCTGAACCAGCCAGTTCCTCCTGAAGTGCAGCGCGGCGCAGGCGGGTTCGCGGGCGGCCGTGGGCGCGAGGGCGGTGGGCGCGGTCGTGATGGCGCTGGCGGTCCGGGTGGACCAGGCGCCGGAGCCGGCGCGCCCCCTCAAGGCGCGCCGCAAGCAGCGCCGCCATCAGGTGCGACCGCCGCGCCGGCACCACAGGCTCGGGCACCGCAAGCCGCGGCCCAGCCCACGGCGGGCGGCGGACGTCCGGACTCTCCCGAAGCCAGAGGCGGCGGCGATCGCATGGCCGGCAATCCCGGCGGCGCCCCAGGTGGCGGCGAAGGTGGCGGACGCGGATCCGGCGGTGGGCGCGGCTTCGATCCGAACATGACCCCGGAAGAGCGCCGCAAGCGCATGGAAGAACGCATGGCGAGCATGACGCCCGAGGAGCGCGCGCGCTTCGAGGCGCGGATGAAGGAGCGCGAAGCTCAGGGTGGCGGTCGCGGCGGCCCCGGTGGCGGCCAGCAAGGCGCCGGCGGGCAGCAAGGCTTCGGCGGACGCGGGGGACAGGGCGGCCGTAACGCGAACGCGACCAACGGGCCGGCTGGCCGGACTGCGCCCGGCTCTCCCGCCAACGCACCGACGATCGGCGCGATTTCCGGCACTCGTACGACCATCGATTCCCTGTTTGGACCGCTCCAGACCACCGAGACGCGGGGCCGCGCCTGGCTGTACGAAGGCAAGCAGCTCAAGTCCATCCAGCTCCGGCTTGGCGTGAGCGACGGCACGTATAGCGAGGTCATCGACGGTGACCTCAAGGAAGGCCAGGAAGTCGTCGTCAACATGCTGACCGGCCTCGAGCCAGTCGTTCGGCCAGGCCAGCCGGCCTCCGGAAATCCGCTCATGGGTCCCCAGCGCGGCGGCCCCGGCGGTGGCGGCGGCGGCAACCGTGGCGGTGGCGGCGGCCGAGGGTTCTAGGTCCGCTTCCGGCTGCCAGCTTCCAGCTGCCAGCTAGAGCCTTCAGACCTCGGTCGGATGACTCGATTCTGAAGGCGACTGTCGGGCAACTGGAAACTGGAAGCTGGTAGCTGGTAGCTGGTAGCTAACAAATGCCTGTTATTTCTGTTCGCAACCTGGTCAAGACCTACACGGTCGGCGAAGTGATCGTCCGCGCGCTGCGCGGCGCCGACATGGACGTCGAAGCCGGGGAGTTCGTGGCCGTCACGGGACCATCGGGGTCGGGCAAGTCGACCCTGATGCACATCCTCGGGTGCCTCGACCGCCCCACCAGCGGCAACTACTTCCTCGACGGCAAGGACGTCTCCCGCATGTCGAAGGACGAACTGGCCATGGTCCGCAACAGGAAGATCGGGTTCGTGTTCCAGGGCTTCAACCTGCTGTCGCGGACCACGGCGCTCGACAACGTCGAGCTGCCCCTGCTTTACAACGGCGGGTCGAAGATGAAGTCGGCTGAGCGTCACCGCCGCGCCATGGACGCGCTCACGATCGTCGGGCTGGGCAACCGTTATCACCATCTCCCGAACCAGTTGTCGGGCGGTCAGCAGCAGCGCGTGGCTATCGCGCGGTCGCTCATCAACGAGCCGTCGATCATCCTGGCAGACGAGCCGACGGGCAACCTCGATACGCGCACGAGCATCGAGGTCATGGACATCTTCCAGAAGCTCAACCGCGAGCGCGGCATCACGATTATCCTCATCACGCACGAGATGGATATCGCCGAGCACGGCACGCGGCTCGTTCGGTTCCGGGACGGCAAGATCCAGATCGATCAGAAGATCGCCAAGCGGCGCAATGCCGGCGAGGAACTGGCGGCGCTGCCGCCGCCGGAAGACATCGACGAGGCCCACATCCCGGCCGATCCCGCACCGACCGAGCACGGCGGCGTGGCCTAGGAGATCAGCATGTCCATAATCATGACGCTGCGGATTGCGCTCAAGGCGCTCAACCGCAACAAGATGCGCACCGTGCTGACCATGCTGGGCATGATCATCGGCGTCGGCGCGGTGATCACGATGGTCGCGCTCGGCCGCGGCGCACAGGCGACCATCGAGGAACAAGTCAAATCGGCCGGCACCAACGTCGATCATGATCAACGCCGGTAACTTCACGCAGGGCGGCGTCCGCCAGGGCCAAGGCATGTCGAGCTCGCTCACGGCGGAAGACGCCACGGCTCTGCGACAGGTCCCTGGAGTCCAGTACGTGTCGGCCGGCGTGAACTCGCGCGGGCAAATCATCGCCGGCAACCAGAACTGGTCCAGCCAGGTTCAGGGCGTCGATATCGACTTCCAGCAGATTCGCAGCTGGCCGACGGCGTATGGCGCGTTCTTCACCCCACAGGATGTTGCCGCCGCGGCGAAAGTCGCGGTCCTGGGCAAGGTCGTGGCCGAGACGCTCTTTGGACCTGACGTCGATCCGACCGGCGAGATAATCCGCATCCGCAACCAGCCATTCAGGGTCATCGGCGTCATGTCGCCGAAAGGCCAGAGCGCGTTCGGCCAGGATCAGGACGACACGGTCTTTGCGCCGTACACGACGGTCCAGAAGAAGCTCCAGGGGCAGCAGCACATCAACAACATTACGGTCGCCTCCGAATCGCCCGACACGGCGCCGGTTGCGGCCGCGATTACCGAACGCTCCGGCTCCGCCACAAGCTCGCGGCCGGCGACCCTGACGACTTCTCGGTGCGGACGCAGGAGGAGATCGCCAACCTCCGCACCGAGACGACGAGGACGCTGACCGTGCTCCTCGCCGCGATCGCGGGCGTCTCGCTCGTCGTCGGCGGCATCGGGATCATGAACATCATGCTCGTCTCTGTCACGGAGCGGACACGGGAGATCGGGCTCCGCATGGCCATCGGCGCTCGAGGCAGCGACGTCCTCCTTCAGTTCCTCGTCGAGGCGATTGTCATCAGCCTCTTCGGCGGACTCATCGGTATCGCCCTCGGATTCGCGCTCTCGATGGGAATCGAACGGTTCGCGTCGTGGCCGACGTCGATTCCGGCCGACTGGATTGGCGTTGCGTTCGGCGTCGCCGCAGCAACTGGAGTGTTCTTCGGGTTCTATCCGGCGCGGAAGGCTGCGCGGCTAGACCCCATCGAGGCGTTGAGATTTGAATGAAGCTCTCAGCTATCAGCTCTCGCTATCAGTTGAGCTTGTCTGAAACACGGCCGCGATCGGGTGAGGTTTAGGAGCTGAAAGCTGAGCCGAAAGCTGACAGCTTTCTTGCATACGGATGGGAAGTGGCTCGGGGTGGTTCAGTTCATTCTTCAAAGGAGTTTCATGATGAAGCGGGCAAGAATCGGAATCATCGCAACTGCCGTGCTTGCAGTGGCGACCATGGCCTTCGCGCAGAAGGCCGACTTCTCGGGCACTTGGGCGCCCGAGGTCGATCCGGCAGCGGCACCTCCAGCCGGCGGCGGCGGTGGCGGGCGCGGCGGCGGCATGATGGGACCGATGACGGTCAAGCAGACCGCCGACACGCTGACGGTCGAGCGCACGGCTGGCGAGAACAAGATTGTCCAGACCTACAAGCTGGACGGCACCGAGTCAACGAACACTCAGACGGGTCGCGGCGGCAACTCAGTGGAAATCAAGTCGGTCGCGAAGTGGGATGGTTCGAAGCTCGTCATCACCAGCAAGCGTCCGGGACAGGATGGCGCGATGGTGGAGAGCACGGCGACCTGGTCGGTCGCGGGTGGTGTCCTGACGATCGACAGCACCGGGGGCCGCGGTCCCTCGAAGCAGACCTACAAGAAGACCACGTAGGAATCGGCAGCTCGCGGCTCGCAGTTGGCAGCAGGCAATCGCTAGCAGCCAGCAGCGAGCAGCCCATACAGCAGAAAGGCCCGGGAGATAGACTCCCGGGCCTTTTTTTATCGGGCTTGATCCCTTAGCAGGCGCCTGAGCAACTCACCCACCCTGAGTCCCGTCACGGGATCGCGCAGGTCAGGAGCAATTTCTGCAAGCGGGCCGAGCACAAAGAATCGGGTGCGGAAACGTGGATGCGGTACCTGAAGACCCGGCTCGTCGATGATTTCATCTCCGAGCAGGATGAGGTCGAGGTCGATCGTGCGCGCGGCGCCAGCGTACGGGCGCTCGCGGCCGAATTCCCTCTCGATGGCCAGCAACTCGTCGAGCAGCGCGCGCCCGTCGAGCGTAGTCGTGCCGGTGACGACGGCATTGAGGAACAGCGGCTCGCCGACGAGGACTTCCCCTGACGGACCCTCCGGGTCGGTTTCGACGATATCCGAGACGCGGGGATTGAGAAGGATGCGGGACAGGCGATCCAGCGCAAAGGCCATGGCGGCCCGCCTGTCTCCGAGGTTGCTGCCGAGCGCGATGGCGACCGGCCGGTCGGATGGCGCTACTGCTCGATCCACCGGACCGGCAGCACTCCTCCACCGGTTCCGGCGCCTTCCATGCGGCGGCCGAGAAGGTCCGTGCGTCCTGCCGCGGCCTGTTCGAAGAAGCGCTTGTGCTCGAGGGTCTCGCCGACGATCACATTGAGCATCGTCTGGTGACGCGCGTGGTTGAGCGTGGCGACTCGCGGCCGCCACTTATCGGCGAACGCCTGCGCCGCATCGCGGTCCTGAGCCATCAGGGCGGCCTGCGCTTCCGCGCCCTTGCCCGAGAGATGAATCACGGGCTCCGCCGCATCGTCGGCCAGTCCGGCGGCGGCCTGGTTGGTCTGCCCGCTTGCGTCGAGAATGGCGTCTCGCACCCAGCTGACGTGCATCTCCTCGCGTGCGATGACGTACTGGTAGGTGTTGTTGAAGTCGTAGTGGCCGACGTGCCGGGCCGCGGCCTCGTGTCGCCGGAGCATGGCCAGCTTGTCTCGGTAAAACTCGCGCAGGAACTCTAGCAGCTCTGTGGCCTTCACGTGCTTTGCTTTTCCTTGCAGGTGATGCAGACACGCGTCCAGGGAATGGCGTTGAGACGGGCCGGGGCGATCGGCTCACCGCAGTCGCGGCAGACGCCAAACGTGCCCTTTTCGATGCGATAGAGCGCTTCCTCGATCGCCTGAAGAATCTTGGCGTCGGTCTGCTTCAGTTTGAGCTGGATGTGGACTTCGTTGTTGCCGCTCGCCTGATCCGCCAGATCGCCCTGGCGGGAATTGGTTTCGGCTGACGTGGTGAGCGGCTTGACGCCGCCGCCCTGCGCCAGGAGCTCGCCACGTTTCCTGAGAAGCGCATCCTTATACGGGAACTCCATGCTTCCTCTCCGCAGGCACCTTTTTGCCTCTCCCGGCAAAACTTAATATTAGCAGATTTCTTCCCTCGTCCGGGGGACATGGACAAGGGCCCTACTCCGCGCGCAGTGCCCCGAGGGGCTTCTGTCGCAGAACTTCGACGCTGGCCAGTACGCCAACGAAGGCGACCAGAACGGTCGTCAATGCAGCGCCGGCGACGAGCAGCATCGGCTCTGGCTTCCACGCGATGTGGAGCAGGTAGCGCGTGACTGCCCAACTGAGGCCCAGGGCCCCGACCGCCCCAATCAGTCCCGCAAGGAGGCCCAGCGCCGAATACTCGAGCGCCACCATCGTCGTGAGGAGCCGCGTGCTGGCGCCGAGCGTCCGCAGAATCGCCGCCTCGTAGACGCGCTGGAACTTCGTCATGGCCACGGCGCCGACCAGGATGAGGACCCCGCTCGCGAGCGCGATACCCCCAACGATGGAGATGGCCAGGACGACGTTGTCGACGACCGCCTGGATGCGGGCGATGACGTCGCGGGCGTCGATTGCGCTCACGTTCGGATACTTCGAGACGAGGTCGTACTGGAGGCGTGCCCGCGCGTCGGCCGCCGCCGGGCCACGCACAAAACCGACGAACGTGTGCGGAGCCTGCGCGAGCGCGCCTGGGCGAAAGACGAACATGAAGCCGCCGCTCCGCGAGTCTTCCCATCGCACGCGACGGACGCTCGTCACCCTGGCTTCGAAGGTGCGTCCCGCCACGTCGAACCGCATCTGGTCGCCGATGTTGATGGCAAAACGCTCGTGGATGCTTTGCTCGATCGAAACTTCCTCGTCGGCGCCCGAGATCACGGCCGGCTGTGCGGGCCAGAACTGGCCGCTCGTGATGGCCTCGTTCGCTTCGAGGGCTGGCCGGTACGTCACCGTGTACTCGCGAGCGAGCGAGCCGCGGCCGCGCACGTCTGCATAGCCTTCGAGGTTGATGTCGCGCCCGCGCACACCCGTGACCCTCGCCCGCAGCGTCGGGACGAGTCGGGCCGGTGTCGTGCCCTCCTGGCGCGCGTCCAACATCGCACGGATGGGCTCGGCCTGATCCCGCTGAATATCGATGAGAAAGAGGTCCGCGCCGTCCTGCCGCACGCCGACGACCGATTCGGCAATGAGGTTTTGCTGAAGGGTCCTGACGCCGAGCACGAAGAAGCAACCCAACCCCACCGACAGCAGGATGACGCGCGTCTGATTGCCGGGCCGCCCGAGGCTCAGGACGGCGTGCCGGAGCGGAAACCAGCGAGCGCTCGCGAGAGGGCGAGCGGCGCGGACGAGCAGCCAGGCGGCGCCATAGAGCACCAGGGCGACCACGGTGAACCCGGCCGACACAAGGAGACCGGCACGAACCGACCCCGCCTGCCATGAGGCGATCGCAGCAAGCCCGGCGGTCACGAGAATCGCCGTCCCCACCTGCACCCAATCGATCCTGGCTATGCGAGCCCGAATGCCAGGGCGCTCCAGCCTGGTCCCCTGAGGCGGCCCGGCATCGCCGCCGCGAAGGAGCAGCATCGGCTTGACCCGTCTCACCTCGAGGAGCGGCACGAGCGCGAAGAGCAGCGAGACGAGCAGCCCTACGGCCACGCCCTGGACAACCGCCGACATCGTCACTCCGTACGTGACGCCGCCGAAGGACGCCGAAAGCGACGCGGGAATCATGCGGATCGCCAACGCGGCGAGAAGCACGCCGGTCAGTCCGCCGGCCAAACCGAGCAGCGCCACCTGCGCGACGTAGGTCGCGAGGACCTGCGCAGTGGTGGCGCCAAGGCACTTGAGGATGGCGACGCTCTTGATTTTCTGGCGCACGAAGACGCGGGTTACGCTCCACACGCCGATGCCGCCCAGCACGACGATGACGAATCCGACGAGGCTGAGGTAGTTCTCGGCGCGGACGAGGTCGTCGCCGATGTTGTCCTCGAGCGACACGTAGGAGCGGGCCGACACGAAGTTGCCGCGCAGCTCCTCACGCAGCCGGCTCGTCAGCCGCTTCACGCCGTCCTCACGCACCTTCAGCAGCCGCTGGTAGCTCGCGCGGCTCCCGAACCCGAGGAGCCCCGACTGACGGAGATCGCCGAGATCGATGATCACGCGCGCGCCGAAGCTGAATGCGCCGATCCGGCGCCCCGGTTCCTGGGCGATCACGCCGCGAATCGTAAACGGCTGGCCGCCGATCATCAGCCGGTCCCCGACCCGCATCCGCAGCGTGACGAGAAGTTCAGGCCCGACGAGGGCGCCACGACCCGACAGCAGATCGTGCGAGTACGCGCGTCCGTCGGCGAGCGAAAGCGTTCCGTAGAAGGGAAAGGCGGCTTCCACGGCCCTCAGTTCGACCATCCGCGCCACGGCCGTGCCCTGCTCAGCGCGGACCATTGTCGGGGTCTCGATCGATTCGGTCTGGGCGAGGATTGGCGCCTCGGTCATGATCGCGTCGACCTTGGCACGAACCTCTGGCGTCCAGGGCCGGTTGGTCTGCACGATGACGTCCGACGCGATCATCGTCCGCGCCTCACGCGTCAGGCCCTGTCGGAGGCTCTGGATGATGGAACGGAGCGCCACGATTGCGCCGACGCCGATGGCGACGCACAGGAAGAAGAACACGAGCCGCCGCCACGAAGCGCGGAACTCGCGAAGGGACATGCGGACGATGAAGAGCATGTTAGTCGACAGTCCTTACGCTAACGCGTGGCTTCCGCCTTTAGGCGGAAGTTCTACTGCCTTGTCGCCGACCTGCACGACTCGGCCGTCGCGCAGCGAGATGGTCATCTCAGCGATCGCGGCGATCTCGGGATCATGAGTCACGAGGACGAGCGTCGACTTTCGGGACCGGTGAATCTGCAGCAGCAGGTCGATGACGTGCCGGCCCGTGGTGCTGTCGAGGTTTCCGGTCGGCTCATCCGCCAGCAGGATAGGCGGGTTGTTCGCGAGGGCGCGGGCGATGGCGACCCGCTGCTGTTCGCCGCCAGAGAGCTGCGATGGGTAGTGATGGCCGCGGTCCGAGAGGCCTACCTCTGCGAGCAGGGCCCTGGCCCGCCCCGCCGGGTCGGCGCCGCCGGCAATCTCGATCGGGACGAGCACGTTCTCGAACGCGGTCAGCGACGGGAGCAGATGAAAGAACTGGAACACGAACCCGATGCGTGTGCCGCGCAGCCGCGCGAGGCCGTCTTCGCTGAGCGCCGTGATGTCGACGTCGTCGATGAGGATCTTCCCGGTCGATGGGGCGTCGAGGCCTGCGATGAGCCCGAGAAGCGTGGACTTGCCGCTCCCGGACGCGCCGGTGATCGCGACCACGCGCCCACCGGGAATCACGAGATCGAGGGGATGCAGGATCGTCAGCATCCCGGTGCCGCTCGGCACGGTCCGGGAGACGCCTCGCAGCTCGATCACTGAGCGGTGCCCATCTGGTCCAGCACCGACCGGAGAACAGGCCACACCGTATCGGCGACGATGCGCGTACCTTCGGCGTTGGGGTGAATGCCATCGGGCTGGTTCAACGACGGCTGGCCGGCGACCTTGTCGAGAAGAAACGGAATCAGGAGCACGCGCTCCTTGCCCGCGACCTCGCGAAACGCCGAGCGGAACGACTGGACGTACTCGGCGCCGTAATTGGGCGGCGCTTCCATGCCGGCAAGGATTACGACGATGTTCTTCTCGCGCGCGCGGTTGATAATGGTGGTGAGGTTCTGCTTCATCTCGCCGATCGACAACCCGCGCAGGCCGTCGTTCGCGCCGAGCGCCAGGATGAGGATACGAACGTCGCCATCGAGCGCCCAGTCGAGACGGCGCAGTCCGCCGGCCGAGGTGTCTCCGGATACGCCGGAGTTCACCATCTCGAACGGGTAGCCCTCCTCGTCGAGCTTGTTCTGAAGCAGCGACGGAAACGACTCTACTTCGAGGAGCCCGAGGCCAACGGTAAGGCTGTCGCCGAGGGCGACGATCTTCGGCCGGACGACGGGCGCTGTCGGATCGGCGGATGCCGTCGCGCGAGCGGCCGTCGTCGCCGGCTCAGAACCGGCGCTGAAGATGAACCCGCATCCCCCCGTGCTGCAGGAGCTAGCCAGAAGACAGGCAGTGAGCACGGCGAGCGGCGAGAGTCTCAGGCGCGGCATCGTGTATGGCTATTATATAGACCGATGGCGCGGGCCCGCGGTTCCCGGAGCGCGTCGATCGAACCAAGAGGTCCGGCTAAAGCCGGACACTACGACAAGACGTCCGGCTAAAGCCGGACACTACGACAAGAGGTCCGGCTAGAGCCGGACACTACGACAAGAGGTCCGGCTAAAGCCTGGCTAAAGCCGGACACTACGACAAGAGGTCCGGCTAGAGCCGGACACTACGACGGACGCGACGACCTGGACGTCGTTGGCGGCGCAGGCAGTCGTAGTGTCCGGCTTCAGCCGGACCAGAACCTGACTATGACTCGCACGCACATCTCACTGACTCTGCTCGCGGCGGTCGTGACCGCCAGCGCCGTTCTCGGACAGACGCCGGCTTACCCCACCGATCGCGTGCTGTCGCACCGCGAACAGGCGGCGCTCGTCCGGGGCTGGATCCAGAATCGCTTCGACACCGTGCTCCCCGCCTTGATGCGGCGCGAGAAGATCGACATGTGGATTATCGTGTCGCGCGAATACAACGACGACCCGGTGTTTCGCTCTATGGCGCCCTTGACGACCTACTCGTCGCGCCGGCGCACCATACTCGCCTTCAGCGAACGGGGCGGCTCCGTCGATCGCCTCTCGATCGGGCGCTTCGACTACGACGGGCTGTACAAAGTCGTCCCAACTGGCAACGATGAGCAGTGGGCCGGCCTGCGCAAGCTCGTGGAGGAGCGCGACCCCCAGGTCATCGGCGTCAATACGTCGGAGGCGTGGAACCACGCTGACGGACTGACGGCCAACGAGAAGGAGCTGCTGTTGAAGGCGCTCGGGCCCAAGTACTCGGCGCGCGTGAAGTCGGCCGAGATGCTCGCGGTCGGGTGGCTCGAGGCGAAGATTCCCGAAGAAACCGCGGCCTACCGGCACGTGATGACGGTGGCGCACCGGGTCATCGCCGAAGCGTTTTCGAACAAGGTCGTTCAGCCTGGCGTGACCACGAGCGAGGACCTCGCATGGTGGATGCGCCAACGGGTCGCCAACATGGGTCTCGGCCATTGGTTTCACCCGTCGATCACCATCCACCGCAAGGGCGGGATCGCACCGGGTACCGCGCCTGAAGCGCGCGTCATCCAGCGTGGCGACATGCTCCACACCGACTTCGGTCTCGTCTACCTGGGCTTCTCCACTGACACGCAGCACAACGCGTATGTCCTGCTGCCCGGCGAAACCGATGCGCCGGCCGGCTTGAAGGCGGGACTCCGCGCGGCCAATCGGCTTCAAGATCTGACGATGAAGTTCGCGACCGTGGGATCGACAGGCAATGCGGCGCTGGCCGCCGCGCTCGCCGAGGCTCGGGCCGAGGGACTCACGCCGTCCATCTACTGTCACCCCGTCGGCTATCATGGGCATGCGGCCGGTCCGCCCATCGGGATGACGGACTATCAGAACGGCGTTCCGGTGCGCGGCGAGTACGTCTTCCGGCCCGACACGTGGCACTCGATCGAGTTGAACGTCCGGCACCCGGTGCCGGAATGGGGCAATCAGAACGTCATGTTTGCCCTCGAAGAGGATGCCCTGCTCACGGCGAACGGATGGGACTGGATTGACGGACGTCAGACGCAGTTCTACCTGATCAAATAGTTTCCTGCATTCGAGCAGCCGCCGAGTCATGGCTAGAGGCTGGGAATCCAAATCGGTCGAGGCGCAGCAAGACGAGGCGTCGCGCGCACGTGTCAACAAGCCACAGCTGACCGCCGAGCAGCGCACGATCGTCGGGCGACGCGCCACTCTCGAGCTGGCCCGGGCGCGGACGCTGGCGGACCTCGACCGCGCCACCGCCCCAAATCACCGCAGGATGCTCGAGCAGGCGATTGCCACCATTGATGAGCAATTGGCTCAACTGGGGGACTGAACGCCTCTAAAAGACCCTAAATAGCGGGCGACAAGCGGCATTTCAAGCACAGCGGTCAGGGCACGTGTCTTGCTCCCACCAGCCCCATGACCTGCTTTCTCACACTGGCTCTGTTCGCCGTCGCCGCCCAATCCGCGCAACCTGCGCCTGCGCTACCTCAAGCTGCGCTCGA
The DNA here is from genome assembly GCA_963839705.1 of uncultured Acidobacteriota bacterium. Taxonomy (GTDB): domain Bacteria; phylum Acidobacteriota; class Vicinamibacteria; order Vicinamibacterales; family 2-12-FULL-66-21; genus DATBJJ01. The sequence goes on along the minus strand of CAWIWL010000010.1, from coordinate 163,446 downwards.
GGCAGTCGGGATTCAAGTAGCGCTCGACCGCGCGGGATTCTCCTCGGGCGTGATCGATGGACGCATCGGCGACAATACGAAACGAGCGGCCGAGGCGTATCGTCAGCAGAACGGCAGAGACCCGGTTGCCGCTGACCGACCCGTTGCGGAGTACCGCATCACGTCTGAAGACGTGGCGGGCCCGTTCGTCGACAAGATTCCGTCCGACCTGATGGAGCAATCGAACCTGCCCGCGCTGGGCTACCGGTCGGTCGTCGAGGCGCTCGCTGAGCGCTTTCACACCACGCCCGAATTGCTGCAGTCGCTGAATCCGTCGGCGACGTTTGCCGCCGACAGCACGATTCATGTCCCGGGTGTCGAGCCTCTGATGATTCCAGCGGCTGTACCAACGGCCCAGAATGAAACTCCCGGAGCACGAGCAATGGGCACGAGCGGTGGTGCTGCCGCTCCCGCTGTTTCTCAGCAGGACGTCAAGCCGGACGTAATCGTTCGCGTCAGCCGTTCGGCAAAGTCGCTCACCGTGACCGGCGCCGGCGGCAAGATCCTGCTCTTCGCACCGGTCACCACCGGCAGTGAGCGCGACCCGCTTCCAATCGGCGAATGGAAGGTCAATGGAGTGCAGTACAACCCCAGTTTCAAGTACAACCCCGATCTCTTCTGGGACGCCGACCCAGGCCACACGAAGGCCACGGTTCCCCCTGGTCCGAACGGACCCGTCGGCGTTGTCTGGATCGACATCTCCAGGGAGCATTACGGGCTACACGGATCGCCGGAGCCGTCGCAGATCGGCCGTACCGAATCGCACGGGTGCGTCCGGCTGACGAACTGGGATGCGCTGCGCGTGGCGGCGCTCGTCAAGCCGGGTACGCGGGTGGTGTTCACCGAATGAGAAAGCCGCTGCTTCGAGCGCGCGACTGGCGGCGCGACCTGCGCACGTTTTCGGCCGGCGCGGGCTGCGGCTTCCTGGCGGGAACAATGCTGGTGGCGACCCTGCTCTGGCAATATCACTGGATCGTCCCGCCTTGGGCGGGCCGGCATGCGCAGGTCCTCGAGACTGGCGATCCCGGGTCGAGGGGAATCGAGTCGACCGAACGGCCTGCCGCGACAACCGGCCGGCCCGCGTTCCCCGCCTCGGCACCTGGCGCCGTCGTGGGTCCACCGCCCTCGAGCCCCACTCAACTCGAGGACCGTCACCTTCTAATCCCGGTAGAGGGCGTCCAACCTGGTGAGCTCACCAGGCAGTTCAGCGACGAGCGAGGGGGCTCGAGGAGGCACGAAGCGATCGACATTCCCGCCCCGCGACACACCCCCGTGAGGGCGGTCGAGGACGGGACAATCGCCCGTCTCTTCTACAGCAAGGCCGGCGGCATCACCGTCTACCAGTTCGACCCGACGTCGAATTTCTGCTACTACTACGCACACCTCGAGCGCTACGCCGAGGGCCTCCGGGAGGGCGAGGCCGTTCGCAGGGGGCAGATAATCGGCTACGTGGGCACTTCGGGCAATGCCCCAAAAACGACGCCTCATCTGCACTTTGCCATTTTTCGACTTACTGAAGCCAGGCACTGGTGGGAGGGGACGCCGATTGACCCGTACGACGTCTTCCGGTGAGCGCCAACACCCCCATCTGGAGGCTTCCAACCTTTCCGGCGCAACTACCCGTCCAAGCTTATGCAGGAGAGGAGCTTGGGAGCCCTGGATGTAATGACGGTTACGCAGGCGGCGGTGCTGCTGCCACTGACCGAGGCACCCCCAGCCTGCAGGAGAGTGTCTCCACTGCGGTCTGAGGGGTCCGATCAGGCGGTCAGCACGGGAACCGACTACGTGGCAAGCGCCGCGGCAGGGGACGTGTCGGCGTTCGAGCATCTGTACCACACGCATCTGCCCCGCGTGCACAGCCTCGTGCGTCGGATGACCGGCGGCCGCGACGCCGACGAGCTCACTCAGGACGTCTTCGTGCGCGTCTGGCAGAAGCTCGGCAGCTTTCGCGGCGACTCCGCCTTCGCCACCTGGCTCCATCGCCTCGCCGTCAACGTGGTCATCGAGCGATTCCGTCAGGACGCGACGCGGCGCCAGCGAATGCACGAAGGCGAGGAAATCTTCGAGACGCTCTCGACACCCGTGCGGTCGCGGGACTTCTCGATGGACTTCGAGGCGGCGCTGCTCTCGTTGCCCGATGGCGCCCGCGAGATCTTCGTGCTCCACGACGTGGAGGGCTACAAGCACCGCGAGATCGGAACGCTCCTCGACATTTCGAGCGGGACGTCGAAGGCGCAACTCCATCGCGCGCGGATGATGCTGCGAAAGTACTTGAAGAGCGAGCGTTGAGTAGCGCCTGCGGCCCGAGCGAGGCGCGCAGTCGCCGAGCGAGAGCGAGCGGGGGTGAGGCCCCGCGAGCGTTGAGTAGCGAGTAAGAAAACATCAACACGACAACATCATGGCTACCGAAGACCTGTTCACCGATCGTCTCTCCGACTACCTCGACGGCGAAGAGCTGAGCGCAACCGAGCGCGCCGCCATCGAGGCGCACCTCGCCACGTGCGGCGCGTGCCGGACGACGCTGGCCGAGCTCGAGGCGGTTGCCGCCCGCGCCGCGTCGCTGACCGATGCCGCTCCGGCGGCCGATCTGTGGGCGGGGGTGGCGGCGCGCCTCACGCCGACGGTTACCGTACTGCCGTTTGCGCGGCCGCGGCACCGCCGCTTTTCGTTCACGCTGCCACAGCTTGTGGCTGCGGGGCTCGCGCTCATGGTGATGTCGGGCGGCCTCGTATGGGTGGCTCGACTCGGCGACCCACGCGCGAGCCTGCCGTCGGCAATCGCGCTGGGCGAGCGCCCGGAGCCTGAGGCAGCGCCGGAGCCGCTCTCGCGCGTGTCGTTTGCCGATCCCAACTACGATCAGGCGGTCGCCGATCTCGAAAAGATGCTCGCGGCCAACCGCGGCCGGCTCGACCCGCAGACGGTCCAGATTATCGAAGACAACCTGCGGACGATCGACCAGGCCATCGAGCAGTCGCGCAAGGCGTTGCGGGCCGACCCGGCCAGCGTGTACCTCAACAACCACTTCGCCGCGTCGCGCAACCGCAAGCTCGCGCTGCTGCGTCGCGCAAGCGCGCTGGCGATGGCTCAGGATTCCGCCGGAGGCAGCTAGACAGATGATCAGACACGCAGTGAGAGTTGCGGCAGCGATCGCCGGAGCGCTGGCGATTGCCGTCTCCACCGTCTCGGCGCAGGAGCGCGGAAAGCGCACGCCGCAGACCGATCGGACCGTCACCGTGGCGAAGGGCACGCGCCTGAGCGTCAGCAACGACGCGGGCGAAGTCGTTCTGCGGACCTGGGATCGTGATTCCCTTCGCGTCCAGGCGTCGCACTCCGCGCACGTGACCGTCGACATCCAGACGACCGGCACCGTTATGACCGTGCGGTCGCGCGCGTCGGGAGGCCCAGCGGGAGGCGTCGACTACGAGATCACGGCGCCGGCATGGCTGCCGGTGAAGGTGAGCGGGCAATTCCTCTACATCGGCATCGAAGGCGCGCAGAACGAAGTGTCCGCTGAAACCGTCCGTGGCGACATCGTCGTCAAGGGCGGATCGGGGTTCGTGACCGCAAAGTCGATTGATGGTGAGGTCATCGTTGAGGATGCCAAGGGGCGCATCAACGTGAGCTCCGTCAACGAAGGCATCCGGATCACCGGCGCGATCGGCGAGGTCACGGCAGATTCGACCAACGGTGACATCATGCTGACCAAGGTCGACGCCAAGAGCCTGGAAGTGACCTCTGTCAACGGCGATGTCCGCTACGAAGGCACGATTGGCTCCGGCGGCCAGTACCGCTTCTCCACGCACAACGGAGACATCACGATGGTCCTGCCCGAGACCACGAACGCGACGTTCACGGTGAGGACCTACAGCGGGGACTTCAGCAGCAACCTGCCCACGAAGGTCGTCGGCGAGGTGCGCCGCGGACGTCGGACGACCTACATACTCGGGAGCGGCGGCGTCGAAGTCGAGCTCGAGAGCTTCGGCGGTACGATTCGCTTGCGTCGTCCCGGCACGAGCCCGGCCCCGCGAAGCGACAGGGGCAAGAACAAGCAGAACTAGTCTCATCCGGGGGACTTTGTCCCCCGGACCCCTCACACGCTCGCTCGCGGGGACCCCGACGCCCCGCTCCGCTCGCGTGGCTCACTCGCTGCCGCTCGTTCGCGCTGTTTCTGAGACCGCTTGTAGTGTCCCGGATCAGTTGCACCGTGGATTTCGGAGCGCGGCGTCAGCATTTCTGGGACGCCGATGTTCGAAATCGACCACTCCGGTCGCACCGTGCTGACCGGTCTTCAGCGCGCTTTTCCACCCTTTCGGCGGCGTTTCCGCCCGAGTTCGTTCGTGGCACGCACTTTGGACCATCGCCCGCAGACATGAACTCGATCTGCGCCGCCCAACCGCGCATCCTTGTCGCCGACGATCAGCCGGATCTGATTGATGCGCTTCGCCTCCTGCTCAAGCCGGAAGCCATCCACGTCGACTCCGTCAGCTCCCCCGAGGCGGCCGTCTCGGCCATCACCGAGGGATCGTTCGATCTCCTGCTGATGGACCTGAACTACACCGGCGACACGACGTCCGGACGCGAGGGAATCGACCTGCTGTCGCGCGTCCAGGCCATCGATCGCGAGCTCCCGATCGTCGTCATGACCGGTTGGGGGTCGGTCGACATCGCGGTCGAAGCGATGCGGCGAGGCGTGCGCAATTTCGTGCAGAAGCCCTGGGACAACGCGCAGCTGGTCGAGATTCTCCGGACGGAAGTCGAGGCCGGCCGTACGCGGCGCCAGCAGGTCGCGATCGAGCGTCGCGATCTCGACGAAGCGCGGCGCATCCAGCGCAAGCTGCTGCCCTCGACCATGCCGCCGATCGAGGGCTGGGAGGTCTCAGTGTCGTGGCAGCCGGCCTCGGGTGTCGGCGGCGACTGCTTCGACGCCATTGCCTTCGGTCCGGGGCGAGTCGGCCTGTCGATTGCCGACGTCGTGGGCAAGGGCATTCCCGCGGCGCTGCTGATGTCGAACCTGCAGGCAGCCGTTCGCGCCTTTGCCACCGATACGACCGAGCCGGCCGAGCTCTGTCAGCAGGTCAACCGCATCCTCTGCGGCCACATCGCCGAGGGACGCTTCATCTCGTTCTTTTATTGCATCATCGACAGCGACGAGTCGACGTTGAGGTTCGCGAACGCGGGCCACTACCCTCCGATCCTGATTCGCGCGGACGGCTCGGTCGAGCGGTTAGCCGTCGGAGGCCCAGTGCTGGGTGTCTTCCCTGAAGGCGGCTACGAGCAGGGCTCCGTTGCGCTCCGCAACGGCGATCGCATCGTCCTCTACACCGACGGCATCACCGACGTCTGCAACGCTGCCGACGAGGAATTCGGCGACGGCCGGCTGGTCGACCTGGCGGTGGCCAATCGAGCGTGCAGCGCTCCTGCGCTCCAGGCCCGGCTGGCCACCGCCGTCGACGCGTTCTCGGATGGCCGCTTTCAGGACGATGCGACGCTCATCGTCATGGCGGCCGAATAAATTCACGATCCGACGGGACGAGTGACGAAACGTCATATTTCTGGTACGAAATACCTCATCAAGGTGACGAACGTCGGAGGTCCTTTCGAAATGTGTCGGAGTCCATTCGAGCGTTGTAACTCATCCCTTGACGAAACACGTAACAGCTCTGATAGTTGTTAACAAATGCAAAGTACCTGGACACCTCCGCTTCGGTGGGTGTTCGCCGCGGCCACGGTTCTCGGCCTCTTCTCGACACTCCAGGCCTATCGTCTCAGCACAATCAACCTGCGCTACCCGATGGACATCGAGGTGGGCAAGCTGCTCCTCCTCAACCTGGTCTACTGGTACATCCCCGCGTCGCTGGCGTCAGTCATTTTCCGGCTCGGACATCGCTTCCGGCTCGATTCTGCGTACTGGATTCGCTCGTTGGGCGTCCACGCCCTCGCCGCCGTCAGCTACTCCGTCATTCATTGCGCCTGCATGGTCGGCATGCGGTTCGTGTTGTGGGACTCTGGCGGCAAGGCACCGACTGTGGCCTGGACGTTGTACCTCCAGCGCCGGTACCTCGAGAATCTCGATTTCACGCTGATGACCTACACGACGGTGCTGGGACTCAGCTATGCCCTGCACTACATGAAGGAGTCGCAGGCACGCGCGGTCAAGGAAGCGCAGCTCGAAACCAGCCTGGTCCAGGCGCGGCTGCGCACGCTCGAAGCCGAGTTGCAGCCACACTTCCTCTTCAACACGCTGCACGCCATCTCGTCACTCGTGCACACGAATCCCGACGGCGCCGATCGCATGATCAGCCGGCTGAGCGATCTGCTCCGCCTCACCTTCGACCGATCCGGTGCGGCTCGCGTGTCCCTGCAGGAGGAGCTGGAATTCCTGCAGAAGTACCTCGAGATCGAGCAGACGCGCTTTCACGATCGCCTATCCGTCCAGTTCGAGATCGATCCTGACACGCTCGACGCGGAAGTGCCGCGCCTCATTCTGCAGCCGCTCGTCGAGAATGCGATCAAGCACGGCGTGTCGCCCAAACCCGGTGCGGGACTGGTGCAGATTTCGACGCGGAGAAGGGGCGAGAACCTCTGGATCGAGGTCAGCGACAATGGCGTCGGGCTGAGCGACGGCGCGCGCGCGCGCCTGCGCAGCGGAGTGGGACTCTCGAACACGCGCGATCGACTCGAGTGCCTGTACGGCGCCGCGCATCGGATCGAGTTCTCGGACGAGACCAAGGGTCTGGCGGTCAGGCTGGAGTTCCCCTTCCGTCACGCGCCCGCACCGCCGGGTGAAGCCTCGTTCCAGGTCGCATGACGAACGGCAAAGTGCGTGTCCTCGTCGCCGACGACGAGCCGCTGGCCCGCGAGCGGTTGCGTACGCTTCTCGCGCCCGTAGACTGGCTGGAACTGGTGGCCGAGTGCCCCACCGGCACCGAGGCGATCGACGCCATCGGGCGCCTGGAACCGGACCTGGTCTTTCTCGACGTGCAGATGCCCGGCGCCAGCGGATTCGAAGTCATCGAAGCCATCGGCCCCGCCCGCATGCCGCTCGTCGTCTTCGTGACCGCCTTCGACCATTACGCGCTGCGCGCCTTCGATGTGCACGCGCTCGACTACCTGCTCAAGCCATTCGACCGCCAGCGTTTCCAGGAGGCGCTCGTGCGCGCCCGCCAGCAGCTCGAGCGCCCGTCGAACGGCGACCTCGAGCGGCGACTCCTCGAGCTCGTTCAGGACCTCAAGCCAACGGCTCAGCGTCTCGAGCGGTTCGTCATCAAGTCGGGCGGCCGCGTGTTTTTCGTCAGAGCAGACGAGATCGACTGGATCGAGGCTGCCGGCAACTACGTCAAGCTGCACGTCGGCACCGACGCGCATCTTTTCCGCGACACCATGAACGCGATTGAGGCGCAGCTCGATTCGGAGACGTTCTTCCGCATCCACCGCTCCCACATCGTCAACATCGAGCGCGTCAAGGAGCTCCAGCCCTGGTTCAACGGCGAGTACGTGGTGTTCCTGAAGAATGGCACGCGCCTGACGCTCAGCCGCAGCTACCGCGACAAGCTACAGGAGCGGCTGGGCAGATCCTTGTAGGGCTCTCGGCTTTAGGCTTTAGGCTCTCGCCAAGATCTTCGAGTAAACGGCCCAACGCTCTTGCGAACCCTAAAGCCTAGAGCCGAAAGCCTAGAGCCTAGGTCTTGGGCGCCGGACACAACTGCTCGAAGTCTTCCACGTGCGCGGCGCGCGCGTGGGCATCTCGCCACTCGACGATCCCGTCTTTGACCAGCCGCGCCAACGACTCCTCGAGCGCGAACGATCCGTGGCGCCGGGTGATCGTGATCTCCTGGTGCAGGTGCTGCAGTGCGTTCTTGCGGATGTGCTGCCGTGCGCCGTACCCGACCATCAGGAGCTCGGCCGCGGCCGCAAGTCCGCCACCGTGGCGCGGTAGCAGCGTTTGCGTCAGGACCGCCGCAAGAGCCATCGCCAGCTCCTGACGAATCGTGTTCTGGCGCTCGGGCGGGAACGAGTCTGCGATGCGAGAGACCGTGGACGCCACGTCGGTCGTGTGAATCGTCGAGAGGACCAGGTGGCCGGTCTCGGCCGCTCCGAGCGCGATGCGCATCGTTTCGGGATCGCGCATCTCGCCCACGACGATGACATCCGGCGCCTGGCGGACCGCGGCGCGCAACGCCGTCGGAAAGTCAGGCGCGTCGACGCCGACTTCCACCTGTTCGATCAGGCTGCCGTTGTGCTGGTGCTCGTACTCGATCGGATCCTCGATCGTCACGATGTGCCTGGCATCGCGCCGGTTGATTTCCTCGACGAGGGCCGCGAGCGTCGTCGTCTTGCCCGATCCCGTCGGACCGCCGATGAGCACTAACCCGCGCGGGAGCTGTGCGAGAAGCTCCACCGTCGGAGGCAACCCGAGGGTCGACAGTCGCGGCACTTTGCTCGGCAGCAGCCGGACCGCCGCCGCGGCGCGGCCCCGCTCCCTGTGCAGGTTGACGCGGAAGCGGCCGATGCCGGCAATGCGGAACGACGCGTCGGTGATGCGCGCGTCACGATACTGCCGCCGCGCGTGGGGAGCGAGTGCAGGAAGCACGGCCTCTTCGATGTCGAGGCCGTCGAGCGGCCCCTCGGCGAGCGGGATGACCTTGCTGTCGACGCGGATCGACGGCGGCGCACCCGCCACCAGCAGGAGGTCGCTCCCGTTCCTTGACGCGAGAAGGCCCAGCCACTGTTCGAGCCGGCTGCTGTCCCCCATCGCCGGCGACGGCCCTGACTGAGCCGTCGAATGCAGCTCGAGGATGAGGCGCTCGATGTCGTCGGTGTCAGACACGGGGGGAATAGTATCAGGCTCAGGGCTCAGGGCTCAGGGCCTGTGAAAAACTGTAGTGTCCGGCTTCAGCCGGACCAAGACAAGTCCGCCTAAAGGCGGACGCTACGTACGATTTTTTCACAGGCTCTCAGGGCTCAGGGCTCAAGCAAGATCTTCGAGTATGTCGCAATCAGCTTTGGTTTACGGCACGCTGCTGGGGCTTCGCGAGCTCGCCGCGGCGCAGCTGTCGGTACAAGTCGAGCGCCTCCCGGATGATGCGAACCGCGTCGGGCATGCCGAGCAGGTCCTCGACCACCACCTGCTTGTGCTCGAGCACCTTGTAGTCCTCGAAGAATCGCCGAATCTGGAGAAACATGTGCGGCGGCAGCTGTCCCTTGTCGACGTAGTGCGCGAATGCCGGATCCCGCACGCTGACCGCGACGATCTTGTCGTCGATGCCCTTTTCGTCGCGCATGCGCATGACGCCGATGGCGCGCGCTTCGACGATGGTCAATGGATGCACGGGCTCCTGCGACAGCACGAGCGCGTCGAGCGGATCGCCGTCGTCGCAAAAGGTGCGAGGAATGAAGCCGTAGTCGGCCGGATAGTAGACGGCGCTGTAGAGCACGCGATCGAGGCGCAGCAGACCCGTCTCTTTGTCCAGCTCGTACTTGTTCGTGCTGCCTTTCGGGACCTCGATGACGACGGGAAACGCTGCTTCGACCAGCGCATCGTCCACGTAGCAGTCGTGCCAAGGATGCATGCATCAAGGTAGCACGAACGCTCGTGCCGGCCGCTATTTGGGCCGGTTCGACAGGTTCCTCGGCGATCGTGCGTTGAGCAGATCCAAGAGCGGCAGCGCCTCGCTCGGCATGGCAATGTTCTGGCCTCGCGCGATCTCCCGAGCCTCGATTTTACGGCCGTAGAGACGCTCGTTGGCGTCGCCGTCCGACCTGAGCGTCGATCCTTCGAGCGACACGCCGGCGAACAGGCCGCGCGCGCGCGAGTAAGTCAGGATCTCGGCCTGCATGACGATGTCGGTCGCTGCGCCGGCCGTCCGCCCCTTCGGTCCCGCCGCCGCTGACGCGTCGGCGCCGAGCTTGACCTTGCTGCTCATCACCGAATTCGCGCCGCGGTCGTTCATCACCAGCAGGATGAAGTCGGTCGCCTGCGCGCCGAGCTGAAAGCCGATGCTGGCACCCTCGAGGGCGAACATCGCCGGCGGGCCCCAGTGGCGATCGAAGGTACCTTCCGCCCCGGCACGAAATGACACCGCGGCCGTAGCTCCCGCCGACGCCGAACGCAACCTTCTTGACCGAGGGAAACACCATCACGCACTCGGCCTTGTCGAGCAGGTCCTGCGGGATCGCGTCGGGCATCCCGAAGATCTCCTTCAACACCGTCGCTGCGTTCTGCAGCCGCTCGGTCTCCTTCTCGGTCTGCTGCGCCGCGGCCGCTCCGTCCGCCGCCACCGAACTCACCAACATCAACCCGAACACGACACTCTTCAGCTTCACGTGTGACTCCTTCAAGGCGCCGCCAATGCCTTTTCAGATTAACTTATCGAACTACCCCGCTCTCTTGAGCAGCGCGACCCCGACGATGATCAGGCCGACGCCAGCGACCCGGATGGCGCTCACCTCCTCTCCGAAGAGGTACACGCCGAGCACAGCCGTTCCCGCGGCGCCAATCCCAGTCCACACGGCGTAGGCCGTGCCAATCGGCAGGGTTCGCGCCGACCAGGCCAGCAAGCTCATGCTGAGGGCCATCGCCAGTAGCGTCCAGAAGCTCGGCCAGAATCTCGTGAAGCCGTGCGTGTACTTCAGGCCGATCGCCCACCCCACTTCGAGGGCCGCGGCCACCATCAACAGCGTCCAAGCCATGTCAGGATCCTATCGTGCACCGGCATGCAATCTCGTGAAACCGTCCTGGGCGCACTCGCGCTACAATGGAGGTCGCCCTCCCCCGCATCTCTGGCCACTGGAGCTGCACGCACATGACACCCACTCGACTCTTCGGGATAGCTCTGCTTTGCTGCGCGACCGCCTCGCCTGCGCTCGCCGACGTCACGCTGAAAAGCAAGGGAAGCGGCACGGGCATGGTCGGAGCCACGACCGGAGACATGACGCAATACGTCAAAGGTCTCAAGACTCGCATCGATCAGACCAGCGGCGCCGGCAAGCAGACGTCGACGCTCATCGACATCGCGGCAAAGCAGATGATCTCGCTCAACCACGACACGAAGGAAGCCGACGTCATCGACATGAGCACCCTGTCGGAATCGCTCGGCAAGGCCGGCGCGACCGACATCACGGCCACCATCACGCCAACGACTCAGACCAGGCAGATCGCCGGGCAGACCTGCACCGTCCACGACCTCAAAGTCTCGGTGCCGATGCAGATGGGAAAGGCACCGATGACGATGGTCATGAGCGGGCCGCAGTGTCTCGTCAAGAACGGACCGGGTCAGGCCGAGTTTCTGGCCTTCTATCGCGCCGCCTCCGAGAACGGCGGCTTCCTCGACGCCACGCAGGCCAAGACTCGCCCCGCGATGGCGAAGGCGATGACCGACATGTACCGCAAGATGTCAGAGCTCGGTGTGCCATTCGCGACCGAGATGAAGATGAGCATGGAAGCCGAGGGTCCGATGGCCGAGATGATGAAGAAAATGGCCACGACCATCTCGACGGAAGTCACCTCGATTTCGACCGCGCCAATCGCGGCGGCGATGTTCGAAGTCCCGGCGGGCTACAAGATCAACAAGCGGTAGCTGCGCCGGAGCCACCCTGAGCATGCCGCGACCTGCCGCTGGCGCCAGGTGACGGCCGACGAGCGCGACGCCGTCTGACAGGAATGTGCTGGAAGGCGCGGGACGGCTCGCCGGGCGCCGGGCGGTCGGTCCGTTCGGCCCGCTCGGCGACAACGATCTCGTCGGGACCGAGCCACACCCGTCCGCCCCGGCGGTCCGCTTCGAGGCTCGACCGGGTCGAGGCATCGCCGGTGGACGGGATCACGGCTGGGCCGGAACCTGTCCCGCGCCGGTCGATCACGACGTTGAAGCCCGTGTGCCCCCGGAACGCGACCGACAGGAGATCGAGAAGCTCGGTATTGCCTCGCGGAACCACGATCAGATAGTTCGGCATCCTATCCGTGTGATATCGGCGGATGACGGACAGACCAGCAGTGGATGGCGAGGGCAGCGGCGAGCGACGCGCGCCGCCCGGTCGCGGGCGCGGGCCCACGACAAACTGAGAACGACCTCAACTACAGCCAGCCGGCGAAGGTGCCGACAGATCGACCGTGCTCTACTTTTACGAGAAACAGGAAGCCCTGCTCCAGTGTGAAGTGCGCAACACTGAAGTCCCCGATACCTTCGCCATCGTGCTGACCGAGCCCGATGGCCGGATCCGTACGCACTACGTCAAAGGCTCGAACAACGCCCACCGCCTCTGGCTCGCCCTCGAGCAACAACTCCGGCTGACCGGCTGGTCCGGCCCGGTCGGCCAGGAACTCGCCCGCCACGGCTGAATCGTCGAGCTCCAGGCTCCAGGCTTCAGCTTCAGGGCTTCAGGGCTTCAGGGCCAGGACAACAGAAAGCTTCGAATTCTGCACTCGATGCTCTTACTTAGAGCCTAGAGAGCCTAAAGCCTGGAGCCTAGTGCCGGGACGGCCGTGCTAGTCTGGCGGGCGTGGCGACGCCCCCGACGCTGGCGCAGAAACTGACCGTGCTGCTGGCGTTCGTGTTGGCGGCAGTGAACTTTTCGGTCCTGGTGTTCACCATCGTGCGCACCGGGACGATTCAGGCGTTACCACTCTTCGGCGGTCTCCTGATGCTGACCCTCGGCATGGTCGGCTACTCGCGGATCCGGCAGCCGCCGGGCTGAGCGCCGCTACGCTTCGGCGGCCACGGCCGCGATGAGCGCCTTGATGTAGCCGATGGCGAAGGCGAACCCCTGAAAGTTATTCGTGTCTCCCTCGATCGACGGCACGTGGTCCGGCATCATCATCCCGTCGTACCCGATCTCTTTGTAGACCCGCATCGCCTTGAGCATGTCCACGTCGCCGTCGTCGATGAACGTTTCGCGGAAGTTGAGGAATCCGCCGGCGATGTTGCGGAAGTGCACGTTGAAGATCTTTCCACGGCTGCCGAAGTAGCGGATGACGTCGAAGATCTGCTCCCCGGGTTTTTCGAGCATCTCTGAAACCGTGCCCTGGCAGAAGTTGAGGCCGTGGTACGGGCTCTCGGCGATCGTGATGAAGCGCTTCAGTCCATCGACGGAACCAAGGACTGTCTCGATACCTCGGTAGCCCTTCCCCTTTGGCATGCCCGGATCCTGCGGGTGGCACGCGAGCCGGACTTTGTATTCCTCGGCGACTGGAACCACGCGTTTGAGGAAATAGGTGATGCGTTCCCAGTAGAGATCCGCATCGACTGGACCGGCAGCGGTCAGCGGAGGCTCCTGCTTCGCGTTGGCATAGACGAACGTGCTGTAGCGCGCCTGGCCGCGACCGAGCGTCGACTCCGTCCGCGGAACGCCCAGGAACGTCAGGTTGTATTTGGCCGAGGGAATCCCGGCCTTGGCGGTGTTGCGCAGCATCTGACACATGTCGTCGATCTGGCGATCGCGCTCCGGGGCCTTGCCGAGCATGATCTCGGGGTTCTCGCTCCGCGAGATCTCATTCGAGCTGAGCGGCAAGGGCACCATGTCGAGGGTCAGGCCGAACGACTCGACGCGCTCCCTCAGGCGCGCCAGCGACTCCACGGACCATGCGGCGTCGAGCTTGGCTGACGGCAGGCGGCTGCAGATGTTGTTGACGCCGAAGCCGGCCATGGCGCGAAGGATCGGATCCGAGTCGCCGTGCTGCGTGCCAGCCTTCATGCGTGCCTTCCGTGGCAACGTCGGCTTCGTAATCGGTTGCGTCGCGACTTGTGCCGCGACCGCCTGCTCGGCGATCGCACCGATCGCCATGCCACTTCCGGTAAGGCGCACGAATTCGCGTCGATTCATTGTTGGTCCCTTTCAGGCTCTCGGCTTTAGGCTTCAGGCTCTAGCAAAATAGTCGATTGAGATTCGGATGCTCTTCCAAAAGCCCAGAGCCGAGAGCCTTACTGTCCTATCGTCCGCCGTAAGAACGCCACCGCTCGCGCGACGCGGTCCGCCGCGAAGAACTTGTTGCCGCCGTGCGCCGCACCGTGCACGACGTCGAAATACACGTCGAGGCCCATCTTCTCGTACGCGCCCTGCAACTCGTGCGACTGATTGATCGGCATCTGCGGATCCTGATCGCCGTGAAAGATCAAGCAGCGGCGGATCGCGCGGTCGACGTGGCCACGGGACTCGCAAGCTCGGCGAGCCGTCGGGACCTGGTCGGGCGAGTCGCGCCGAGCAGCAGCTCGAGCGCCGGCCGGCGCATGTTGACGCCGAACGGCGTCGACTGGGCCAGGATCGTCGTGAGGTTCGAGGCACCGTAGTAGTCGAGGATCGCCGGCCACGTCAGATGACTGGTCCAGGTGGCGACCCACCGTCCCTTCGAGCTCCTTGTGGCCGTTGGTGACGCCGACGAGCGCGGCGAGATGGCCGCCCGACGAGGAGCCGGCAATCGCGATGCGATCGGTCGCGATAACCGTATTCACCGGCCTTCGCGCGGAGGAAGCGAATCGCGGCCTTGATGTCATGGACGTTCGCCGGAAACCGCGCCTCGCCGGACTGGCGAAAGTCGAGGCTTGCCATCGCGAAGCCGTTCTCGACAAACGCCATCGGCGGGTTCGCCTTCGTGCCGGACCTCCATGCGCCGCCGTGCACCCAGACGAGCAGCGCCGGCTTTGTCACACCGGGCGGCATGTAGAGATCGAGCGCCGAGATCCTTGCCGTCGACCGTCGCGTAGACGACGTCCTTGAAGGTGCGGTGCCGTCTGTGCGTGCGCCGGAGACAGCGCGAACGGCGCGCATCACGGCAACGATGAGCCGACACCGCCATCAGCCATCGGTGTACCCGGCGACTCTCAACCTTGCTCGATGGACTCACTCGACGACCTCCATCTCGCGCGCGGCCAGGGCCCGCCACGGGTCACACCCAAGCATACGTGAATCAGCAGCCAGCTACCGAGGCTCGCACTCGACCGATACTTCTCCGGCTCTGAAACGACCTCGGAATCGCAGACTTTGTCGGCAAGGGTGCCACCAAGCGTTCCCTGACGGTCGGGTGTACGAAAAACGCCTGACGATCGTTTGCACGAGTGAGAACTGCCACGTCAGAACGGGTTCCGACGGGAGGGAGTGCAGTTTTGCGGAAGACAGCGCTTGCGGAAGCGACTGTACCAGTGGTATTGTCGACCCGGAGTTTAACTCGTCCATTCCCGGGAACGCTGCGGCAGAGCCAATCCCTCGGCTCTGTGTTTAGACCAATTGAATACTCGTCGCCATCGTTTCGCGAGGCGGAGCGTGTACGGCTCCCATCGAGGGGCCGTCGCCAACGAACGATGGCTGACGCACACCTCTGCCCCGACTGGACGAGTGAAGTGAAGCAACAAAGGCGTGAAGACGCAAAAGCAGGAGACACATGTCACAGGTCAAGATGAGTACCACACCTGGAGCCGGTTGGTCGAGACGAGCGGCTGCGCTGGGCCTGGCCGCCCTCGGACTGTTCTTTGCGCAGCCACGTGGACAGGCGCAACCAACCCCTACCCCACTTTCCTTGCCCTACGCCAACGGCTTCCTCGTCACTGGGAATTACGGGCTGGGCACCGTCGATTTGCCGAACGGGTCCAACGGCGGGTCTGGCTTCGTGACAGGCACGATCAACATCACCCAGAACGAGGTACCGAGCGGTAAACATATTCTCGCCGCGTTCCTGTACTGGGAAACGATCACATCGCAGGATCCTAATCTAGCTCAGCAGCAGCTCACCGGCGTCAAATTCCGCGGTCTCGGGGTCGATGTGGTGAACGTCGCTTCGTCGTCGCTGACGGGGGGCACAGCGAACTGCTGGAGTTCCGGCGGCGGACCAGGGGCGCAGTACACCATGAACCAGATGCGGGCCGACGTGAAACGGTTGTTGCCCGTCGATTCGACCGGACGGGTCATCGTCACCGACCAGGAGCTCACGGCTAACGGTTATCCACTGCACACGGTGACGCTGCCCGAAGCGGGAAGCGGTAATCAGGTGGCGCAGAGCGCAGGCGCGACGCTGGTCGTCGTCTGGTGGGATGAGTTGCAGCCACTGAGGAAGATCCTATTCTACGAGGGCATCGCCATCCTCGAAAACGTCGCCGGCGCGAAGCTGGAGCAGCCCATCCGAGGGTTCTACCAGTCGTCTGCGACAAAATCTGCCAGGCTGACGAACATCGGCGGAAGCGGCGCGCCGAATTCAACGGACCGGCAGTTCTTCAACACGACGCAGCTCGCGGGCCAGCCGTGGTCGGGGACGTCGGCTGCCTCGGACCGAAGTTGGACGAGTGTTAGCTATGACGTGAGCAGCCTGATGATCCCGGCAAGCACGCCAACGCAGTACGGCGAAACGGTTACGACGACTGTGGATCACACCAGCGTTACGCCCTACGATTGTGCCTCGTGGGGAGCCATTATCTTCAGTGTTGCGGTCAAGGACCTCGACCGTGACGGGATTCCCGATGGAGTGGAGGACGGCATCGCTACGCTAGACGCGGACGGCACGCCCCTGCCCGACCTTCCAGCCAGCGTACATTCCTCGCACAAAGACATCATCGTCCAAATGGATGCGATGGAGGCTGCCCCCAACACGCCATATGGGTCAGACACCGCTCCGTACAATTCCAAGAAGTGCATCCCCGGAGACATGACCGAATGCACCGTGATAGACACCGTCGGCCACAATCACATGCCGACGCCAGGCGCTGTGAAGATTGTGATCGACGCCTACAAGAATGCACCAGTCGTCAACAGTGGCTGGACGCTTGCCGATGGCACCACGGGGATCTTTCCGCATATCGATGTGGGCGACCCCACAAGCTACATTGCCGCTCTCGGCGAAGCTTACTCGCCGTACTTCTTTCCACCGGGACAAGCCAGGGGCGGCAACATTGTTCCGGAACAAGCATGTAGCGAGCCCCCAAGCGAGCCCCCAAGCGCGCCCCAGTGTCAATTCGCAGCGTTCCCCGGCACGGTTGGCTGGCTGGATGGCTTCTTGGGTCTGACCAGCTCGTTTTTTGATCGGACCCGCGAGGGTATCGTTCACCAGGTGTTCTATGTGCACGCACGAGGGTTCCCGAAGTCTCTCAACCCGTGCCTGGTTCCCCCCACTGACCCGGAGGTAAATTGCGCCGTCGATAACCCTGACTTCTACGTGCCCTGGAGCCAATCGGGCGTGGCGCAAAATCCGGGCGGAAAGGCCATGGTCTCGCTCGGTTTCTGGGACAAAGTCAACTTCGTGGGAGGGGACGAACTCCAAGGTTCGGTCACACTTCACGAGCTCGGGCACAACCTGCATCTCCAACATGGCGGCCCGCCGCCTGTCCAGACTGCCACGAGCCTCTACTATGAACCGAACTGCAAACCGAACTACTTGAGCGTCATGAATTATTCGTTCGTCATCGACGGGGTGCGCGATAACAACGGTAAGGCGCACTTCGACTATTCACGCGACATAAATGCCACAGTGCCCGGTCCCGTCGCTGCGATCTCTGAGCCCTCCCTTGCCGATGGGGTGCCCAGCCCGCTACCCTACCGGACCGCCTGGTTTACACGTCTCGACTCGGCGCTCGCCGTCGCCCTCGGAGCCACCAAGTCGAAGCGATTCTGCAGCGGTGAGGCATTCCCGGTTGATCTGCCGACCGACTGGGTGGATATGGCCCGCGTTGAAATACAAAACACGGCGAACATAATCGACTGGAACGGCGACTTCGATGTGACGGATTTGGGATTCTCGCAGGACGTCAACTTCGACGGCGTCCTGAGTGGTGGGGACAATTCGCTTCACGGGTTCAATGACTGGAATAGCCTCCGTCTTGACCTAATCGGTAGCGGTGAAGGTGCAGCGGGCTTGTCACAAGCCTCCCTGCGCTTGGGTACAGGCTACATCCTGTTGCCAGATGGCTCCAGGCAGCTCGCCGACGGCTCCAGACTCCTGGCCGATGGCTCCAGACTCCTGGCCGATGGCTCCAGACTCCTGGCCGATGGCTCCAGACTCCTGGCCGATGGTTCCAGACAGCTGGCCGATGGCTCCAGACAGCTGGCTGATGGCTCTCGACAGCTGGCGGATGGCTCGAGACTCCTGGCCGATGGCTCCAGACAGCTGGCCGATGGCTCCAGACAGCTGGCCGATGGCTCTCGACTGCTGGCCGATGGCAGCATCAAGCTGGACGAGGGCATTCAGGAGCACACGACTGAACACTTCGCCGATATAGGGCACTCTCCGCCGCGGGAACTGACAGGGTGCGTGATAGGGGCAAATTGCGGGCCCTTGGCCCCTTCGGCGCCGTTGCATCGGACCTATCTCGAGTGGAAGAAGCCCACGGCGAGTAACGTCGCCGGCGGCGGGACCCTCGTCGGGTACCACGTCTTTCGCGCACGAGGCCAAGCGATCACACCCAGTAGTTTCATCATTCAGTTGACGCCGCCGACCGCTCCCGTTACGGCCCTCAACTACGTGGACACCACGCATCTTCCGGACGACATCGATTTCGTGTATTACGTGAAGGCAGTGTTTGACGACGGGGCGACCAGCTTCGCCTCGAACAACGCGATTGCACCAAACGGCAATCCGTACGTTACTGCCGTCAACGATGCGCCAGTCGCGGCCGCCGACCCCGCCCCCTTCTACACGACCGTGCGAAGCACTACGCTGAACGTGCCCGCACCAGGTGTGCTTGGGAATGATACGGACGTCGATAGTCCGACGACATCGCGAACGGCCGTGCGTGTTCTCCCTCCCCTGGGTATTGCGCTGCCGTCGGGCCACACGCTGACCCTGAACCCCGATGGCTCATTCACTTACATACCCAAGAATGGCTTCACCGGAACAGTGTTCTTTGACTACAAGGTGACGTCCGGCTTGTATACTCTCGACCTTCCGGCCGTGCCAATGAGTCCCGATTCGAGTGTTGTGAGGGTCACGATCACGGTTACTCCGCCGCCCAAGTAATGAGCAGAAAGAGCAGGGCGAGCAACTCGCCCTGCTCTTCTTTTGTCGGGTCGGACTTAATTTTGGCGGGTCGGACTTTCGACTTCAGCCGCCGGCGCGGCGGCGGACTTCTGTCAGAAGGGGATCTTCGGTCGACGCGCCACGGATCTTGAGGGTACTCGCCGTACGAGTCGGCAAAGCCTGCGGCTTTCATCCCTTCCCGAGCCCGGCCCTGGTAGTAGTACACCGGGGGAAAATAGCCGAACGTGGGCTCCTCGTCCAACAACGACAGCGCCTCGCCGCGGCGTTTGATGCAGTTGTCGAACTCGCCGTCGGCTTGCGGAAACGCACCGAGCGCCAGATAGGCACGGCCAAGATCGAAGTGCCCCAGCCACGTATCGAGAATGCTGTTCGCATCGGTCAGAATCTTGATCGCTTCGCGCGCGTTTCCGCTCTTGAGCGCAATTTCACCTTCGATAATCTTGCCGAAGGCCTGGCGTTCTGCGGCCACCTCGGCAGCCATGGGCGTCGCCAACTTCTGGGCGTCGGCGATTGCGCCCGCCTCGACCATGACCCGAGCGGCAAGGAATTGGATCGGGACGGCGTTGCTGTTCGTCACGGCCTTTCTGGCGGCAGCGACGGCAGGGCCCTGCTGCCCCCGCATCAGGTGTGCGTACGCCAGCAAGGTACCCTTCATGGCTGCGCCGTCGGCATTCTTGGCAGCCAGATCCGCAGCTACAGCCCGCTCCAAAGTCCGTACGGCGTCCGAGAAACGACCTTCATACAGCGCCAGGTCGGCGAGACCGGATACGGAATAGGAGGCACCCCAGTCACCCATCGTTCCAAGCCTCTGGTACGTTTCTGCCGCCTCCGGCAGGAGCCCACGCCCCAATTGACTGAGGGCCAGGGCGGCGATGGCTTGGTCATCCGGCTCCTGCAGTTCTTTTACCTCTTGCTCCGCCGTTGCGTACTCGCCTGCGTAAGCCGCGAACAGCGCGAGATTGGAGCGGAGAACCACTCGCTTGGGCAGGATGCGAACAGCCTCCCGCATTTCACGCATGGCCTCGCGCATGTTTCGCAATCTCGCGAAACAGACGGCGCGCTGGTTGTGTGCCGTCGTGTCCGCAGGGAACTGGGCCAGCACCTCGCCATATGCCTTCACGCATTGCTGATAGTCACCAACCAGGCTGTAGTAATTGCCGCGGGCGACGACCCGTTCGCGATCTGTCATCCGGGCAACGTGATTGAGAGCCTCGCGGGCATACTTCTCGGCATCCTGTAGACGGCCGACATTCCGAGACATCGCTGCCAGCCCCTGATAGCCGAGACCAAACTTGGGATCCAGATCCACGGCCTTCAAAAAGCTCTGGCGGGCCTCCTCGAACTTGCTTCTGGATTGCGCGTCGATCCCCCCAGCGTAGAGACTCGCCACTTCCAGAGACGTGGTTGAAATACTCTTCATCGCAAGCAAGTTGCCTGCATCCGAAGTTTCGTCGCCAAGTGCTGTTCGCACCGTGCTCGCCAGTTCGGTTACCGTTTCAAGCACCTGTTCTCTGTTCGACGCTCGACCGTTGGCGGCAGCAATCTCCGTTCCGGCAAGCGCCTGGCTTACCTTGACCGAAAGTTCGTAGCCGTTTCCCCGGCGGCCAATCGAACCGGAGAGAACGACACGAAGGCCCTGGTTGACCGCGAGTTGCCGAGCCGCCGCCTCGTCAAGTTTCTCGGGTGGCGACATGCCCAACGTGGCTCGGATTCTGCCCCGGTCGAAAGCCGAGATGAAGCCAGCCCCTTCCAACGCACGCCTGAACGTGTTCTCCAACGTATGATCGAACGCCGGATCGCCGGTGCTGTTCTCAAAATCGG
Organism: uncultured Acidobacteriota bacterium; assembly: GCA_963839705.1. Classification (GTDB taxonomy): domain Bacteria; phylum Acidobacteriota; class Vicinamibacteria; order Vicinamibacterales; family 2-12-FULL-66-21; genus DATBJJ01. The sequence continues at coordinate 142,640 of CAWIWL010000010.1, read as the reverse complement.
CAATCAAGACGGAGACGGGCTCGTGCACGACGGGCACTGCGGGACCTTGGGCGAACCACCACGTCAGGCCGAGCACCGTGACGAACGCAGCGAGGACTGCGGCGACAAGTCGTCTCGTCAAGCGTCGCACGACTGGCAGCAGCTTGCCGCGGTTGTCCAGCCGATTCAGCGCCGCGACCAGCTGCGGCGTGGTCTGGAACCGCTTGGCCGGGTCGGGCTCGATGCACTGCGCGACGATCCGATCCAGGGGCTCGGGAATGCCGGGGTCGATCGAACGTGCCGCAGGCGGCGCTGACTGCATGCGGCTCGTGAGCTCCGCGATGGCGGTGTCGGCGCCACGCGCCCGCTGCTTGTGGAGCAGCATGTCATAGACGATCAATCCGAACGCGTAGATATCGGCACGCTGATCGACCGCCTCCGCCCGAGCTTGTTCGGGCGCCATGTACTGGACCGTTCCAACAACTGCACCGGCCATCGTTTGACCGGTCTCCCAGGCCATAGGCCGGAAGCCCCCGCCGATCTCGACGGCAATGGGTGCCGGGCCGCCTGTGGACCGGGCGATGCCGAAGTCCATGATCATGGCTTCGTCGCCCTTATCCACCATGATGTTGGCCGGCTTCAGGTCGCGGTGCACCACGCCCGCAGCGTGCGCGGCCTCGAGGCCCGTCGCGATGCTGCGCGCGATCTTCATCACGCGCTCGATGGGCAGTTCGGCCTGGCGCCGGATGATCGAGGCCAGCTCCTCGCCTTCGATGAACGGCATGGTAATGAACTTGATGCCGTCGATCTCGCCGAGGTCGTAGATGCGAACGACGTTCCTGTGGGTCACCTTACGCGCCAGCAGGAGCTCCTGCTTGAAGCGGCGCTCCAGCATCGCGGCCGCCGCGGGGTCGGCGGCAACTTCCGGCCGAATCACCTTCACCGCCACGACCACGCCAAGCTCGCCGTCCCACGCCTGGTAGACGGCCCCCATGCCGCCGATGCCCAGCAGACGAACGATGTGGTAGCGAGGGCCGAAATGGCTGCCCCGGGGACAATGGACCCGAGAGCAAGTCGTCGCGCGGGGCAGCTGTGGCGGCGGATCCCCAGACGCGTCGCATCCGGGTCCATCTCCAGGGCGGGCTCGGTCACCTCGCCGTCAGCGGGGAGGCCAGCGCCGGTGAGAGCGCTCGCATGAAAACCTGGGCCGGTGACCGCCTCGGGATGCGCGTTATTCCTTCAACGACGGCGGAGCGAATCCGGCTGCCGCATCGAGGGTTCGCGGCCCTCCACACGTCGGGTCGCCCGGCGGTGCTCCTCGCGGCGCCGCACGCCGTACAACGTCCGTTGGAGACCGTGGCAGGCCCGCCGCAGCTCGGGCAGTTCATCAGGGAATGACGTTCGACCAGTAACGTCATGATTATGACCTCGATGGCTACCCGACACAAAGAAAAAGGCGTGGCAATAGGCCTTGTTCAAACATGACTTTCCGGTCAGAATGCCCAGTCGCGGTCGGAGTCTCGCCCGGCGCACGCGACCAGGCCCGCTGACGGTTGACCAAGCCCATGACAGACTCGGCGCTGACTCTCGTGGAACGCCAAATAGACGACGTGACGGTGCTGGCCCTGACCGGACAGATGCTCCTCGACGACGGCGACCTGGCGTTCGGGCGGAAGATTCGCGACCTCGTTGACCGCGGGCACGTCAAGATTGTCGCTCGACCTCGGCGGCCTGACCTACATGGACAGTTCCGGCGTGGGAATGCTGGTCGGCAAGCTCAAGAGCGTTCGCGAGAAGGGCGGCGACATCCGGCTGCTCCACGTGACGACCCGCGGGCAGCGCCTGTTCGGCATGTTGAAAATCCTGACGGTCTTCGAGACATTCGAGGACGAGGCGCAGGCGATCCGGAGTTTCTCCGCCCGACCCCATCGATAAGCACGCACTCGCCAATTTGATGCCAACGAGCATCGAGTCGGGCGTCAATCAGGGATCAGGGTCGGGGATCAAGGCTCAGGGGCTCAAGGCTCAGGCAAGATCTTCGAGTAAGTGTCGAAGGTTTTGCCTAAAGCCGAGAGCCGAGAGCCGAGAGCCCTGTTCCGTGACCCCTAACGCGCGACCGTGATGCGGTCCTCGACCCGGCGGACGCCGTTCGTTTCGCGGGCGAGCGCCAGGCCGCGATCGCGTTCGGCGCTGGACCGAACGGTTCCGGTCACCGTCACGACGCCATCGACTGTATGGACGCTGAGATCGCGCGCCTTCACGGTGTCGTCGAGTGCCATCTTCGCCTTGATCTTGGCGGTCAGCGCGCCATCCGACAAAGCCTCTTCGGCGGTCTTGGCGGCCTCGGCGGTCTTCTGCGAGATCTGCTCGCCGGCGCGCTTCGCGACCTCTGCGCCGGCCCGACCCGCCGTCGCGACCGCATCGCGGTCAGGCAACGGCGCGCCTGTGCCCCACCAGCCGAGCACGTACCCACCGACGGCAGCGAGAACGATCAGCAGGATAACCAGCCTGAACAGGGCCCTGAACATACACACCTCCAGCTCGTTCGTATATACGTGCAGAGTCTGTGCCGGGTGCCGGATGAGTTGCCAAGCTCTTCAGTGTTTTCGACGGCACGCGCGAAGTTCGCCAAGGCTCGAGAAAAACCCTACTCCTCTGCGAGCGCCGACAGGAATTCTGCAGTTCCATCCGGCCCGGTCAGCAGCAGCCAGATTGGCCCCGCGTCGGGTTCGACGGTCAATTCGAAGCGGAGAAACCGGCAGCACTGCCGCTCCGCCTCGATCGTTGAGGCGATGGCTTCCAGGACTTCCGTGGTCGGACTGAACTGCAGCCGGACGCCATTCGGTAGCCGCTCCTTCGCCACTGCCCTGCGGAACAGCCCAGGCAGTAGCTCCGCCCTTCGCGCTCGAATCGCGTCTGGCGTCAAGGAACAGGCAACCGGCAGCGCGTCTCGAGGAGTCATCGTCTCATCGCGCGAAGGAACGTGCGGGAGTGTCACGTGCTAGCCGAGCAACGCGGCCTTGCCGTACGCAACGCACTTCGCGATCTCGGCGTCCCAGGTCGAGTCTGGCGGCACGCTGTACTCAAACTCGATCCCGACCGGAATCGCCCACTTGTTCTTCTTCAGCGTTTGCAGCACTTCCCTGATCGGCGTGTCCCCCTGGCCCCACGGCATGTTCTCGGAGCTGTCGTGACAGAGCTTCTTGCGGTCCTTGAGGTGCATGCTGAAGATGCGGGCGTGATGCTTCTCGATGAGCGGCACCGGGCTGAGTCCCGTACCCGCGACGTAGTGGCCGATGTCGAGCTGCAGGCCGTTACGAGGCGACTGCGCGATGACATCGTCCCAGGCGGTCATCGACGCCGTAGTGTGCAGGTGGTAGCCCACGTTCACTTCATGTTTGGCTGCGGCGTCGCCGATGCGCTTCGAGAGGGCCAGATCGCGCGGCTTCTCCATTGTGATCTGACCGGCGCCCAGCGCCTTGGCGGCGTTGAACGTGTAGTCGTACTCGGCATCGGACATGTCGGCCGTCAGTGTCAGGCGAAACGCGTAGATCGTGACGCCGGCGTCCGCGAACTTCTTTCGGACGTCGGCGAATTTGCTCATGGGCACGGACGTGCGCCATTTCAGCAGCGCGTCAGCCTGCGCGCTCGCAGCCGCGGCCTGTTCGGGCGTCTGCGCCCCTCGTCCACCCCGGCCTCCTGCGGCAGGGGGAGCACCAACCGGTTTGCCGTCCCTGCACGGAGCGGCGCCGGGTGAGGGAGAGCTCGCAGCGACGGGGGTGGCGGGCCCTGTGGTGGCGGGACTGCCGGTGCCCGGACCGCCGCCACGGGCAGGAGCCTGCGGCGCGCCGACGTAGCGCTCCACGACGGCATTGCCCAGCTCGGTCTGGCTCACGCCGAACCTGACGAGCCCCTTGAGCACGCCCTCGAGATCGGATGCCTCGGGTCCCCAACGGTACGGCGCGAAGATGCCGAACGGCACGCCGCCCCAGACGGAGTTGGGCTTCGACTGCAGGGCGAAGGCCAGCCCGCCCCCTCCGAACAGGCTTGCGACCGGCACGGTCGCGAGCGCGAGTTTCCCGAAGTCACGACGTGAGTACTGCCCCACTCGATGCTCACTCATGAGTCGCCTCCACCGAAGCCGACTGGCCCGATCCCGCGACACTACCCGAGGAGTCTAACTCTTTCGTTTCATAAGTGCCTGGACGTCTTCTCTCCTTTCATTACTTCAGCTGAACCATAATCGGCTATTCTTAACGACCGTTTGGCGTTCAACCCATAGATGACCAAAGAAGCCATCTGGAAGTCGCTGCTCTTTTGGGCCGTGCTCGTCATTACGGCCGTCATCATATTTTTCTTTGCGGGTGGATTTCGCTAGATCGCAAACTGACCCACTACCCTCGTGGCCGTCGAGGCGTAGGATGGCAGCGTGCGGTTACGACGCTCTATCGACTCCGCGTCGATCAGCAGGTTGACCAGATCGGAAAGCCGCGTTGCTCGGCGAGTTCACCCTGAGATCCTATGAATCCACCGGGACATCCAGTCCCGGTGGCGTCACACCGCCGCACGACCGCACCAGGTTCCGGAAGCGGGCGGGGAACTCCCGTCCGCGGGCGCTCACGATCTGGGCCAGAAGCTGAAAGTGTCTCCGGGGTTCCTCCAGCTTGGCCTGGCTGACGTGTGGGCTGTTGGGGTGAGCGATTCTGTACGCGGCGACGTCATTCAGCCAGCTACCGAGTTGCCTGGTCTCGTTGTCGTCGGTTGTCAGCAACGCCCAGGCTGCATGCCTGTCCCGGAGCTTATTGAAGTGGTCCGCTCGCTGCCCGTTCGCGAATCCCTGATAGCACGTCCAGTACGTCAGGAAGCTGCCACAAAACTCCTCGCACCGGGCCAGCTTCTCGATCCGCTCGCACGCCTGAGCGTACGCGATATCCTGAGAAGAGCTGGCGATGCCATCGAGAGCGATCGCGACGCCATCGCCGCTCTCGGTGACGGAGTGAGCCGTCCAGACGACGGCGTCGTTGGCGATCGGTGTTCCGGCCAGTGTGACGGCAAATACTCGACCGCGAGTCTGGTAGGTTCTTGTGGTCATGTCGAATGTCCACTTTAGCCAGAAACTCAGTCGGTAGTCGACAGTCCTCGGTTGTGAGTCGCCGTCGGTAGTCCGGTTCGAGTCGACGGCCGAGAATTCACAGTCCCAGTCGACAGTGCCGTTCGCGTGACTTTGGCGGGCTTGAGATCGCGCTATCGCCCATCCCCAGATGGAAACGCGCTTCGCACGTGCTCCAGCGTGACGTCATCGCACCACATGTTACCCGAGTTGGTGCTTGCGTAGAACCCGAGACAACAGGCCGCCTCCACGCGCGGCGTGTCCGCCTCGAAGTCGACGCAGTTCTGCGTCCAGTCGAATGTCCCCCGCAGGCCCCGCGGCCGAGTATGACGAAAACCGCATCGAAAGAAAAGCGTAGAAGTCCGGAGCCGCACACGTGCGATCTGATTAGGGGGAGGATTATCGGTTCAGGGGAGACGGGGATTCGGGCGGTGCGAAGAACTTCGCACGGCGCGTTGTTTGCGACGGATCACGCGATCTTGGCCGGAAGCCGTGCTGTCATTACGTTTCCGTCTGTCCGCTGTTGTTCTTGTTAGAGGCATTGATGCGAGTCGCCCGGTTTCTTATCCGATGGAAAACCCATGGTGGCGGCGTGACCTGGTGTCGCCCAACCGGGCTGTCGATTCGAGCAGCATCCTTGCCATGATTGGTCCAACAGCTTCGCAGTATTGAACTCGGAGTATTGAACGATGAGAAGACCGCCGACACATCGAATCGCCCTCTTCAGCGCACAGCAGCTCACGGCTATCGCCCAGATTCTCGCGGATCCGGCGAACGGCCTCACCGGTCCGCAGATTGGCCATCTCGTAGAACGCTCGGGAATGGACGACGTCAGCCCGGATGTCGCGAACTGGCAGCGGCTCTTCAATGCGTTCGTCAACAGCCAGATCACGTGGCAGTATGGCAACCACGTCGTGATGTTCATCACACGTGCCATGGACCCTGCTCAGGACAATGACAACCTGGGCATGTTTATCGACCGTCGACAGAAGCTCAACGTGGTGCTCTCGTTTGCCGGCATGGAGTTGGGCAGTGACGGCAAGATGCGCCCAGTCCAGCCGGCGAAGGGTCTCGACGAAGCGTTGACGATGGCGAGCCGTCTCCACGCGGCGCTCGTGGGACGGGCAGCGCATGCCGAAGTGTTGACGGTCTGTCGCCCTGAACTCCTACGGGACCACTACTTCCACGCGGTGCTCGAGGCCATGAAAGGCATCACGTCCAGAATTCGCACGATGTCGGGTCTCATGGAAGCTGGTGCCGAGCTCGTGCAGCAAGCGTTTGCATTGAACGGTGGGCCGGTTCTGGCGATCAACGCGCTGGCGACAGATACGGACAAGGGAGAGCAGCAGGGATTCGCCAATCTGCTGACGGGGCTGTTCGGGACGATCAAGAATCCGCTGGCCCGTGACCCCAAGGACGAGTGGGACATGAGCGAGCAGGACGCGCTGGACATCCTCACGATGGCTTCACTGATTCACCGCAAGCTGGACACGGCGCGGCGTGCCTGAGTACGCGCAGATCCTGCACTTCCCTGCCGGCGCCGTCTGGCGGGTTCGCTGCGCGCGTCACCGAGCGGACGGGATGTCAGCTTTTGCCGTTCACGAGAGGCCCAACCACTCGCGCACTTCATGCAGGCCAGCGCCCGCCTCCAGCAATCGCGAGCCGCATTCTCGCGCAGCTCGTGCATTCTGAACCGCACTGAAGCCGCTCGCTGAGAATTCGTCTGCACTTGTTGGTGCGCGTCCGCAACCTCAGTAGTTCCAAAGGCGCGATGTCGCGATAATCAGACGAGGAGGAAGTCGCGCTATCTCGACTGTAGACGCGGCACCTCCCGTCAGCCCAAAGTGGGTCTCAGGAAGGTGCGCACATGGAGCATCAGCGATTTGCAATCGAATGGGATCATCCCTCACTGCCCGACGCGGCGACGCACGTCAGCCTGTTCGATGGCGGCAAAGCCCCGCTGAACATCGTTGCCTCCGGGCACGGTGCGGGCGAGGCGCACGCGCTCAGCGATCTGCTCGCCACGCTGAAAGAGAGACGCGAGTCTCCCGAAGCGATCGACTTCGTCTCAGAGGAGTACGAGGCACGGATGGAGCGTATGCCGGTGCGCCGGCGAGGATGAGCGCCTCTCTGGGTGACACAGGACCGCGATGACGATCACCGCAAAACGCTGCTCGTCTCGCTGCTCATTGAATTTCCGTCCCGCTTGCAGTGAGCGCGCTGGGACCGGCTCTCGTCGCCGGGGTCTGGTCGTTCACCGGAACAGGGCCCAGACGGCAACTCGACTCCTGGCCAAGTGTTAAAGAAAGGTTAAAGTCGACCTGAGAATCGCCGTCGCGCCGACGAAGGCATGGTGCTGAATCGGCCGGTTTGCTAAGGAAATGTGGTGCCGGGGCCGGGAATCGAACCCGGACGACCTTACGGTCACGGGATTTTAAGTCCCGAGCGTCTGCCAGTTCCGCCACCCCGGCGCCGAGTCCGATTCTACGCCACGTGACGGCGGAGTCCCCGGTTCGTAAGTGGATTGGCCCTTGAGACGGCTGCGACCTCCTCTACAGGCCTAGTGGCTGGCGCGAACGGCCCACGGCCCGCGCGCAAACGCGCAATCGGATCGGCGAAGTCTGATTGGTGATGTGAAGCGGAAGGAAACGGCGCAGGGAATCCGCTCGAGCCAGCGGATCCCCTGCCCGTGCAGATCGGACTGGTGCTACTCCAACCGGCCCTTGGCCGCCACGAGCTTGACGGTCGTAGCCTTGACCGCCATCTCCGTCGCCTCGCCGAGGATCGTGTCGCGAAAGTCGGACGAGCCGAACGAGACGCCGCCGAAGCCGCCACCGCCGCCGCCACCGCCGGCCCCGCCGAGCAGCAGGCCGCTGCGCTTCGAGGTGCCGTCGCCTTTGGCGCTCGCCATGATCTCCGCGGTGGTAATGTGGATGATCCTGGCCGTAATCGCTACGTTCGCTTTACCCTTCGACGTGCCCACCGAGCCCAGGCCGAACGCACTGCCGTAACCGCCCGCGCTGATGCCCTTGTTGCTCTGCTCGGTGCCGAACTTCGTCACTGACCCGACGACGAGGTATTGGACGCCGAGCACCTTGCCGAGCTGCGCCATTGTCTTGGCGCTCGGGTCGGCACGCTCGCTGTTCGAGAAGTTCTGCTCGGCCAGAATCGCGTCGAGCCGCTTCCGCTCGATAACCCGGAAGCTGCCGTCGTTGACGAGCTCGTCAACGATCATGTCTGAAATGCCCTCGCCGATGTCCCAGGTGCCGCTCCACCAATGCTGGACGGTCCCATAGTCGAACGCGAGGACGGCAATCGTCGGACGCTTGCTCTGAGCGGCCGTCGGCCCGCCCGCGGCCGCCACCATTGCCACTGCTGCGAGACAGAGCGCTAGAGTACGGACCAATGCACGCACGCTTTACCTCCGGGAGAAAAAGGCTGGGGTGGATAGTTTAACCGAAAACGGCGTTCTCTCGAGCGGGAAGATCGCCGGGAACCGGGCCGATCGAGGCCCCTGCACGAGATTTCACGGCCGTGCGTGCGGCGGCGGCTCAGATCTGCGAGAACGGCGGCCAATGCCGGTCGCGCTCGGACAAGGTCGGCGCGGCGATCGGCCAATCGATGCCGAGGGAGGGATCGTCCCACGGAATTCCGAATTCGTGGTCGGGCGCGTACTCCTCGGTCGTCTTGTAAATCAGCTCGGCGTCGGGACTCGTCACGCAAAAGCCGTGCGCGAAGCCCGGCGGGATGTAAAGCGACTTGCGGTTGTCCCCCGAGAGCGTCACGCCTACCCACCGCCCAAACGTCGGCGAACCCTTCCGGATGTCGACCGCGACGTCGAACACTTCGCCGAGCACGACCCGCACGAGTTTCCCCTGCGCTTTCGGCTCGCGCTGATAGTGCAGCCCGCGTAGTGTCCCCGCGCTCGAACGCGAGTGGTTCTCCTGCACGAGCGCGATCGGCAGTCCCGCCGCCTCGAACTCCGAGCGCTTGTAGGTTTCCATCAGAAACCCGCGGGCGTCGCCGAAGACCTTCGGAGCGATGATGACGACGCCGGCGAGAGAAGTCGATTCGAAGGTAGATGGCATGCGGGGCAGTCTCAGCGATCCTCGTCGAGCAGGTGAAGCAGATACTGACCGTAGGTGCTCCCGCGCATGGCGCGCGCGAGCCGCTCCAAGTCCCCTGCGGTGATGTAGTCCATCCGATAGGCGATCTCCTCCAGGCACCCGACCATCAGCCCCTGGCGCTCTTCGACCGCCTGGATGAAATTCGACGCTTGCACCAGCGACTCGTGCGTGCCGGTGTCCAGCCAGGCAATCCCGCGGCCGAGTCGCTGCACGCGCAGCTGTCCCCGCTTCAGGTACTCGAGGTTGACGTCGGTGATCTCGAGCTCGCCGCGCGCGGACGGTTTGAGATCCCGGGCGATCTCGATCACCTGGTTGTCGTAGAAATACAGCCCGGTGACGGCAAAAGACGACTTGGGGTGCGCCGGTTTCTCCTCGAGCCCGATCGCGCGTCCCCCGGCGTCGAACTCGACGACGCCGTAGCGCTGCGGATCCCGGACCTGATACCCGAAGACAGTGGCCCCGTGTGCCTGAGCCGCGGCGCTCTGGAGCGCCTCGGAAAAACCCGCGCCGTAGAAGATGTTGTCGCCAAGCGCCAGGGCGACGGAGCCCGCGCCCACGAACTCACGTCCGATGATGAACGCCTGTGCGAGGCCATCCGGGCTCGGCTGGACGGCGTAGGACACCGAGACGCCAAAATCTCGACCGTCCTCGAGCAGCCGCGCGAAGCTTTCCTGATCCTGCGGCGTCGTGATGATCAGCACGTCGCGGATCCCCGCCAGCATCAGCGAGGACAGCGGATAGTAGATCATCGGCTTGTTGTAGACCGGCAGCAGCTGTTTGCTGATGCTCCGCGTCAACGGGTGCAGGCGGGTGCCGGAGCCACCAGCGAGGATAATGCCCTTGATCATCGAGGGCCATTGTACCTCTGGCCCGTGTGCGCACGTGGCCGGACGATATAATCGCGGTGATCCTTCGAAAGGACACCGTGAGCTCCGAAGCGCCCCACGCCAATCCCATCACCGAGTTCCAAACGGCGATCGAACGAGCCGAAGCGCAAGGCATCGACACGACCCTGGTCGCTCTCGCGACCGCGGACGCGAACGGCCGGCCATCGGTCCGGATGGTGCTCCTTCGCGGCGTGGACGAGCGGGGATTCGTCTTCCACACGAACTACAAGAGCCGCAAGGCGCGCGAGCTCGACGCCAACCCGTTTGCCTCGTTGTGTTTTCACTGGCCGACGCTCGAGGAACAGATTCGCGTCGAGGGATCGGTCGGGCGCCTCCCCGATGACGAGTCGGACGCCTACTTCGCCGGCCGCCCTCGCGGAAGCCAGCTCGGGGCGTGGACCTCGGCGCAAAGCGAAATCCTCGAGTCGCGCGAAAAGTTCGACCAGGAGTACACCGCCACCGAAGCGCGCTTCGCGGGCCAGACGGTTCCGCGCCCGCCGTTCTGGGGCGGATTCCTCATCGATCCCTCACGCATCGAGTTCTGGTACGGCCGAACGGACAGGTTGCACGACCGGATCCTCTATGTGCGCGAGGGTGCGAAGTGGAATGTTCAGAGACTCTATCCATAACCCCAGCGCTTGTCAGGCGCCTCAAAGCCTTTCACCGCAGAGTTCGCAGAGCACGCGGAGTAAGAAAAGCCATTTCTTGCTCTGCGGACTCGGCGTTCTCTGCGGTGAAAGGCTTTTGGACAGCAGGATCCATCGACTCAACCCCGCCGCGTGAACCAGTAGAACACCGGAATCCCAGCGGCCAGGAGCAGCGCTCCGCGCCAGGCGCTCGACGGGTCGGCTCGCACGACGCTCAGCACGACGGCGGCGGCGACGACGACGAACCCGATCTGCACGTAGGGGTACCCGGGTGCGCGGAAGGTCCCCGGCGGGCGCGCTGATAGCGGATGGCTCCTTCGGAAGACCAGCAGCGTCGCGACGGTCAGGCCGAAGAAAATCCAATCGGCGAACACGACGTAGTTGAGCAGCTGCTCGTATCGCCCGGTGAGCGCCAGCACGCACGACCACGTCGACTGGATGAGGATCGCGATCCACGGCGTCTGATACGTCGGGTGCAACCGGGAGAGCGCCGGCAGGAACACGCGGTCGGCGGCCATCGCATAGTAAACGCGCGTCGGCGCCAGTATGGCCAGGTCGAGGAATCCGAACGTCGAGATCGCGATCGCCGCGGTCACGAAGCGATCGCCGAGCGCCCCGAACATGAACGCCGCCGCCTTCGATGCCGGCGTGGTCGTCGCTGCGAGCCCCTCGAGCCCGAGCGCTCGCAGGTACACCACGTTGACGGTCACGTAGATCAGCACGACTGTCATTGTGCCTACAAGCAGGCTCAGTGGAAGATTGCGGCGCGGGTTGTCGATTTCCTCGGCGATGTAGTTGGCGTTCTGCCACCCGCCGTAGGCGAAGAGGATCGGCACCAGCGCGGCGCCAAACGCGACGAGCGCCGAGACCGGCGCCGGATTCGCGCGCGCCTCGGACCACCAGCCGGCCGACGATGGCGCAAGCGCACCGGCGACGATAAGTACGGCCAGTGCCCCCACCTTGAGCACGACGAGCACGTTCAATACGCGGCTACCCGGTTTGACCCCGAAGTAGTTCACGACCGACAACGCAGCGATGGCCGCGATGGCCAGCGGCACCGGGGCCGCGTCGGGCCGGCCCGCGAGGCGCAGCGCGTAACTGGCGAAGGTGATGGCCACGGCGGCGATGGCCCCGCTCTCGATGAGCAGCAGGAGCGCCCAGCCGTACATGAAGCCGACGAGAGGGTGCCAGCCGTCTCTGAGGTAAACGTACTGGCCGCCAGCCTTCGGAAAGATGGCGCCAAGCTCCGCGTAGGCGTACGCACCGGCCAGCGCGATGACGCCGCCGGCGACCCAGGCGCCGAGCACGAGCGCGCTGGTGTCGAGGCGTTGAGCGACAATATAGGGATTGATGAAAATGCCGGAGCCGATGATGCCGCCGATGACCACCATCGTCGCGTCGAATGGCCCCAGCGCGCGGCGGAAACCCACGCGGAGAGTCTATGCGATGTCACGCGCCCTACCTGGAATGGGCGAAGAAGCGGCCGTCGGCACGATTCGACCTGGCCGGCAGCAACGTCTCGAGCTGCACGATTGACGACCTCGCGGGCGCGCGCGAAGCGTTGGAATTGTCGGGGGGCAACGACGACGGCTACGAGCCGCTCGTCGAAGCCATCGCGCGGCGATACGGCGTTGGCGCCGGCCAGGTTGCCACAGCCAACGGCGCCGCAGGCGCGAACTTCCAGGCTTTCGCCGCGGTGCTCGAACCGGGAGATGACGTGCTCCTGGAGCGCCCCGGGTACGATCCGCTGGTTGGCGCCGCGCGCCTGCTCGGCGCCAACGTCGTGCGGTTCGAGCGGCGCTTCGACGACGGCTTCGCGCTTAATCCAGCCGAGGTCGCACGGGCACTGACGCCGCGCACGCGCCTCGTCGTCGTCACCTCTCCGCACAACCCGACGGGCGCGCTGGCCGATCGCGCCGCGCTCGACACCATCGGCCACCTCGCGCGCAAGAACGGTGCGCACGTGCTCGTCGACGAGGTCTACCTCGACGCCGCCGGCCCCACACTGCGGCCGGCGGCGCTACTCGGTGAGCCGTTCATCTCCACCAGCAGCCTTACGAAGTCCTACGGCCTCTCGAGCCTGCGTTGCGGGTGGTCGCTGTCCTCACCTGCCGTTGCCGAACGCATCCGCCGCGCGCGCGACGTCATCGACGGTTCGGGAGCGATTGCCGCCGAGCGGCTGGCGACGCTCGCCTTCGCGCAACTGGACCGGCTCGAGGCCCGAGGCGCGGCGCTCCTCGCGATCAATCTTCCACTCGTCCACGAGTTCCTGCGCGGCCGCGCCGAGATCGAAGTGCTCCTGCCCCACTCGAGCACGGTCGTCTTTCCCCGCATTCGTGGCGTCCACGATACGAGCACGTTTGCCGAGCGCCTGCTCGCCGAGCGTGGCACGGCGATCGTGCCTGGAAGGTTCTTCGAGGCGCCGTCTCACTTCCGGCTGGGATTCGGCGGACCGAGCGAGGTCGTGCGCGCGGGGCTGGCGCAGCTGGGAGCGGCCCTGGACGCTCTCGAGCCTTGAGCCTTGAGCCTTGAGACGGAACTGCCCTTCTCCGCCACACGTCTACACGCCAGATGGATAGCGTGCTGAGCGACCTGCGATTTGCCGTTCGGGCGCTCCTGGCGCGGCCGGGCTTTTCGGCCCTCGCCGTCCTCACGCTCGCCATCGGCATCGGCGTCAATGCCGTCGCCTTCAGCGCCGTCAACGCGCTGCTCTACAAGCCGCTGCGATTCCCCGGCGTGGAGACGCTCGGGTGGATCCAGACGCGCTCGTCTGGAAACCCGTACTCGCAGACCTCGTGGCCCGACTACCAGGATCTCGCGAGGACGGCTCGCAATTTCCAGTCGATCGCGGCCGAGGGCCGCATGCCGCTCAGCCTGCACGACGGTAAGCGGACTCGGCAGATCTGGGCGCTGCTCGTCTCGGGCAACTACTTCTCGACGCTTCGCGCCACGCCGGAGATTGGCCGCGTCTTCACCGACGCCGACAGCGCTTCCTCGTCAGAAGTGCCCGCCATGGTGAGCGCGCGGTTCTGGTCGAGCGAGCTCGGCGGCGGCGATAGCGTCGCCGGGCGCACGCTGACGTTGAACGGCCGCCTCGTATCGGTCGTGGGCGTGCTTCCCGACGGCTTTCAGGGCCCGGGCGGGCTCTACGAGCCCGACGTCTGGATTCCCATCGATCGCATGCAGACGCTCAACATGGCCACGAGGCTGTCCGAACGGAGCCAGCCGTGGCTGACGGTCGTCGGCCGTGTGACGGCGGGCGTCTCTGCGGCGCAGGCCGGTGCGGAATTGCAGAGCGTGGCGGCGGGGCTCGCTGCCGATCGCCAGAGCACCGGCGCAGCCACGGAGAAGCAGCGCACGCTCGTCTACACACCGATGATCGATGGCAACCCGGAGGTCCGGACGCTCGCGCCATTCGCGTGGATCGGGCTCGCCATCGTCGGCCTGGTGCTGCTCATTGCCTGCTTCAACGTGGCGGCGCTCCTGCTCGCCAGGGCCACGGACAGGCAGCGCGAGATCGGCGTGCGCACGGCGCTCGGCGCCAGCCGCTCGCGGATCGTCCGTCAGTTCGCGGTCGAAGGACTGATACTTGCCGTCGTCAGCGGCGCGGCGGCCGTCGTGGTCGCGGGATGGAGCGCCGATCTGCTCTCGGCCTTCAGCCTCCCCTCGCCCATTCCCCAGCGCCTCCACATCGGCGTCGATCGCCGCCTGATCGGTTTTACGGTGATGCTCGTCGCGTTCGCCGGCGTCGTGCCGGCGCTCCTGCCGGCGCTGCAGGCGACACGGGTCAACCTCGTGGCATCGATGCGAATGGAGAGCGCGCTCGGGCCGCGCCGGTCTCGGTTGCGCAACGTCTTCATGGTCGCGCAGATTGCCGGGTCGACGCTTTTCCTGACGACCGCTCTGCTCTTCGTGCGCAGCTTCTGGACGCAGGCCAGCACCAACCCGGGGTTCGAGACCGCTCATCTCCTGGTCCTCGAACTCAAGCCCTCGGACTTCAACTACGACGCGGCGCGATCACGGATCCTCTTCGACAACCTCGTCGAGCGCGTGCGCGCCCTTCCAGGCGTCGAGCGTGTGGCGCTCGGCGATCGCATCCCGTTCTACGTCGGCTTCCCCAAGACGACGAAAGTCTCGGCCGACGGAACCGACTGCGCCACGCTGGAGTGCAGGGATGTCTACGTCTACGGCATCGGCCCAGGCTACATGTCCGCGCTTGGCGTGCCGGTGGTGTCGGGCCAGGAGTTCACCGCGCAGGAGATCACGGCGGGCGACAGCGTCATCGTCAGCCAGAAGCTGGCCGCCCGCCTGTGGCCTGGCCGCGCCGCGGTCGGCGAATGGATCCGCGAGGGACGAAGCGGCCGGCAACTCCGGGTCATCGGCGTAGCCGCCGACGTCAAGCACCACATGCTCGGCGAAATCCCGCGGGAATACCTCTATCGACCGTTGCTGGCGAGCGAGTACGGCGACACGATCACGCTCATCGTCAGAACGGCGGGTGATCCGGGCACGTTCCTCTCGGCCGTTCAGGATCAGGTCCGCGCGCTCGACGCCAGCCTGCCGCCTGGGTCGGTCAAGACGATGGAACAGCGGATGGAGATGCCGCTGTGGCCGGCGCGGACCGCGGCCGGGTTCCTCGGGATTTGCGGATCGCTCGCCCTGATCCTCGCCACCGTCGGACTCTTCGGCCTGACTTACCTGACCGTCAGTCAGCGCACGCGCGAGTTTGGCATTCGTGCTGCGCTCGGCGCGACCCCGCGGCGGGTGATGAGGCAGGTGCTGCGCGAAGGGATCTGGCTGACGCTGCCGGGAGTCGCGCTGGGATTGGCGGGCGCGGCTATCGCGGGCCGGCTGTTGTCGAGCGCACTCGTCGGCGTCAACGCGGCGGATCCGTCAACCTACGCCGCCAGTGCCTCTCTTCAGGCAGCCGTCGCGGTTCTTGCGTGTCTCTTGCCGGCCTTCCGCGCGACGAGAGCGGACCCGATGGTAGCGCTCCGCGTCGACTAGAAGCTATCTCACAAACCTGACGCTCGTCTAAGTCGCGAGCGAGCTTGGCGCCCGCCTCCGCGCCGGAGGCGCTACGGCGAGGTCTCGCCGGAGCTTTCAGCGAAGGCGGAAGCGAGCCACGCGAACGGCCCGCCTTCGCGCCGTAGGCGCTTCGGCGAGGTCTCGCCGCAGCTTTAGCGGAGGCGGAAGCGCGCCGGCGAAGCGGCGCGCGAGAGAGCGTGTGGGGGAGTCCGAGGGGCGAAGCCCCTCGGAAAAGACTAGAACCGGATGCCCGCCATCACCGTGATGACGCGGTGCGTGATCTTCTCCGGGTCAGTCTCGTCCTTGCCGATGTTGCTCAGACCCCACGTGTAGCGGCCGTCGATCGTGAGCCGGCCCGCTTCCCAGCCAGCGCCGAATACCACGCCGTAGTCGACGCTCTCGATGTCGTCACCAATATCTTCACTCGTCGACTGGCCGCTCGACTTCGCGGTCACCTTCGAGGTCACCTTGAAGCCGAGCGACGGCCCGCCGAAGATCACCAGTCCCCGGCCGGTCGAGCTCAGTTTGTAGCGCACCAGGATCGGCGTGAGGACGTAATCGAGCTTGATGACGACCGAATCGAGACCGGTGTCATCGAACGACGCGCCCTGCTGGCTGAAAAGCACTTCAGGCTGAACGTCGAGGCGCGCGCCGATCGGCAATGTGAAGAAGCCGCCGGCGATGACGCCGATCCGGTACTTGAACTCCGGGCCGGGGTCCTGATCGGAGCTGAGCGTCGCCCAATTGACGCCACCCTTTACGCCCCAACTGACCTCTTGGCCGAGCGCCTGCGACGCGCACAGCAGGACGAGGACGAAGACTCCGGACAGGACACGCATGCATCACCTCAGTTGGCTCAAACTAGAAGCCATTTCATAAACCTGACGCTCGTTCCAAGGAGCGAGCGAGCCGTGCGAGCGAGCCACGCGACCGGAGCGCGCCGGCGAAGCGGCGCGCGAGGCCGCGTGTAGGGGAGTCCGAGGGGCGAAGCCCCTCGGATGAGACTCGTGCGGAAACCGCCCCAACAGGGTATGTCAATGCTAGGATTTGCGCATGCTCCTACAGTCATTGGCCCTGTCCCTCGTCTTACTCGTATCCGCCGTCCAGGCGCCGGCCGCGCCAGGCTCTTTGAAATTCACGGCGCCTACCGGATGGCAGACGCGCACCGCGTCGTCCGCGATGCGCGTCGCCGAGTTCGTGCTTCCCGGACGCGACGCCGCGGCCGGGAGCGCAGAGCTCGTGATCTACTACTTCGGTGGCGGCGGAGGCAGCGTCGACGCCAACATCCAGCGCTGGCTTGGCCAGATGCAGCAACCGGACGGCCGCGCGACGAGCGATGTCGCCACGAAGGAGGCGAAGACCATCAACGGCCTGAAGGTCTCGCTGCTCGATGTCTCAGGGACCTACGTCGCTGAAATGCGCCCAGGAGCCACCGAAAAGCACAACAGCCCCGGCTTCCGCATGCGCACGGCCGTCGTCGAAACGCCGCGCGGCCCGTACTATCTCAAGCTCGTCGGCCCGGCGGCGGTCGTCGAAACCTGGAACAAGAGCTTCGATGAGTTCCTGGCGAGTCTGAAATTCGTGCCATAGACGCCTCTAGGCTTTCGGCTCTAGGCTCTAGCTAACCCTCGATTCATTACTCGAAGATCTTGCCTGGAGCCTAAAGCCAAGAGCCTAAAGCCGTCCCATCTCAGTAACCCACCGTCGCCAGAAACTTCGGCGGCCGCCGGTGCTTCGTGGCCTGCTCGAATGCGTAAGCGAGGGCGATGAGCTTCCGCTCGCTCCAGGCGCGGCCCATGAACGCCAGGCCGACGGGCAAGCCGTGGACGTCGCCGGCCGGCACGGTGATGCTGGGGTACCCGGCGACGGCCGCCGGCGACGAGCTCGCGCCGAGAAAGTGATCGCCGTTCACGAGATCGGTCGGCCACGCGGGACTGCCGGTCGGCGCCACGATCGCATCGAGGCGGAGGCGCGTCATCACCGCGTCGATGCCGAGCGATCGCGCACGCGACTGGCACGTCGTCAGCGCCCGGCGATACGCGGGCGACGTCAGCGGGCCCTTCTTCTCCGCCCTCACGAAGAGCTCCTGCCCGAAGTACAGCATCTCACGGGCCTTTTCACGCTCGTTGAACGCGATCACATCGGCGAGGGAGTGCACCTTCGCTGATGGCCCCAGGCCACGCAGATAGGCGTTCAGATCGGCCTTGAACTCATACAAGAGAATCTCGAGCTCGCAGTCATCGATCGTCGCCGCAGTCGGAATGTCGGCGGGATCGACGATGACCGCGCCGCGCGCTTTCATCTCGGCAATGGCCACGTCGATCACCTTGTCGGCGGCACGGCTGTAGCCGAAGTAGCGCTTGCGGGCGACGCCAATCCGCGCGCCCTTGAGCGCGCCGGCGTCCAGGCCCTTTGCGTAGTCGGCTGCCTTCCCGGCAGACGCCTTCGTGGCCGCGTCGCGCGCGTCGACGCCCGTCATCGCCGAAAGGAGCACGGCTGCGTCCGCAACGGTCCGCGTCATCGGGCCCGCAGTGTCCTGCGAGTGCGAGATGGGGATAATCCCCGACCGGCTGACCAGTCCCACCGTCGGCTTGATGCCCACCAGCCCGTTGACCGATGACGGGCAGACGATGGAGCCGTCGGTTTCGGTGCCCACGCCGAGCGCCGCCAGGTTGGCGGCGATGGCCGCGCCGGTACCCGAGCTCGAACCGCAGGGATTGCGGTCGAGCGCATAGGGGTTCTTCGTCTGGCCGCCGCGACCGCTCCACCCGCTCGATGACTTCGTGGATCGGAAATTGGCCCACTCGCTGAGGTTCGTCTTGCCGAGGATGACCGCGCCGGCGGCACGCAGCCGCTCGACGACGAAGGCGTCCCGCGCCGCGATCGATCCTTCGAGCGCGAGCGAGCCCGCCGTTGTCATCATGCGATCGGCCGTGTCGATGTTGTCCTTGATGAGAACCGGGATGCCGTGAAGCGGCCCGCGCAGTCCGCGCGTCTTCCGTTCGGCGTCGAGCGCGTCGGCGATCGTTCGCGCCTCGGGATTGACTTCGATGACCGAGCGCAGCGCCGGGCCGGAGCGATCGACCTGCTCGATCCGCCCGAGGTAAAGATCGACGAGTTGCCTGGAAGTGTACCGGCCCGCCTGCATCCACTGTTGAAGCTGTTCGACGGTCGCCTCATCGAGTGGAAATGCCGGAGGCTGCGCCTGCCCGGCCGGTCCCACCGACCACACAGACAAGACCCAACCCAGAAACAAGGCGACCCTGCTGCTCATGCGGCAGAGACTAACACGAGCCAGCGGGGT
The DNA here is from genome assembly GCA_963839705.1 of uncultured Acidobacteriota bacterium. Classification (GTDB taxonomy): domain Bacteria; phylum Acidobacteriota; class Vicinamibacteria; order Vicinamibacterales; family 2-12-FULL-66-21; genus DATBJJ01. Next base: position 123,558 of record CAWIWL010000010.1, on the reverse strand, counting down.
GATCTTCCGCCTCTAAAGGCGGAAGCTACGGAACTCTCGATTGGACATACGGATTGGAACACCGTGGCTTCCGCCTTTAGGCGGAAGATCTCAAGAGCATGATCTGTTGGGGTGCCTACGCGGACAGGCGATCCACGATCTCGCGCCAGGTGCGGGCCGCGGGCGTGGATTGGGAGGCGAGCGCTGCGCCGCAGACGAGCCCGCCCGGGATGCGCGCGGACGACCAGACGGGCTCGACCATCAGGTGGAGGTTGAGCCCCGACACTTCGACGTCGAAGAGGGTCGGCACTGCTTCGGCCGCGGGAATCTCGAGGCAGAGCCCCCCATAGCTGACGTCGACGACCGCGGCCGGCCGGCCCGCCGCCGTGACCCGGAAGCCGCCGAGGACGCGCTTGCGAGGCCAGCGCCGCTCACGCCGCACCATCGAGACGCTCCGACGCACGGCGTCGAGGAGCTCCTGCGATTTGATCGGCTTCTTAAGGAACCCGGCGCTGTACCGGCTCGCCTCGAGCTGCATCAGCGGCTCGTCATACCCCGTCATGATGATGACGGCGGTCTCCGGCGATTCTGCACGGACCTTCTTGACCAGATGGATGCCGTTGAAGCTGCGCAGGCGGATGTCGGTCACGAAGAGGTCGTAGGCGGTCTCCGAGAGGATGCGCTTCGCTTCTTCGTACGCAGACGAACCCGTCACGTCATAGCCGTGTTCAGACAGCAGTTCGACGATGCCCGCGAGTGCGTTTTCATCGTCTTCGAGCACCAGCACGCGGTAATGTAACTTCATGATCCCGTCTATTCATAAACCTCGAGTGTATTGAGTGGACGGGCAAGGGTAATGCCGATGCCTTCCGGGCTAAAACCTTAGCAAAATGCCGGTTTTCGCAAGACCCCGGTTAGCAGTTTCGTAACGGAATTGCCATTATTGGTCGCGTGGTGCGAGGTTACAGAACGGCGCGCCCGGCTAACTCTCTAGCGCACCATGCTCAATTGACCAAGGTCTTGGTCTCGGCTCAATTGACCAAGGTCTTGGTCTCGGCTCAATGGACGACGGTCTTGGTCTGGCGCGCCGCGTTGAGCACGCGCGTGATCATGCCGTCGAGCCGTGGCTGAGGAATGTCAAAAGGTCCCGCCACGGCGGCGCCACTCGGGATCTCCATGGCGATGACCACGCCGCCCTCGGTGGGCTCGACGATCCAGCTGAAACCGCGCAGGTGGACCTCCTGGCGATCCTCTCCAGGATTCTTCGCACGGTCGATCGCGAGCAGCATCGACTTGAGCACGCCTTCGACGTCCATGTCGGTCCAGTCCCCGGGCGGATTGCCTTGATGGTGCACTTCCTCGGTGACTGCGTAATCACGCTCGCGCAGGACGATTTCGACGGTGTATAGCATTGGCCTCTTCAATCAGTCGATCCACGTGGGAACTTGTCCCACCAGTGTATCCCGTGCCGGGAGATCGCCGCTCGCGTCACAGCTGCGACGCGAGCGCGGACGAGTCGGTCACGGGCTCCCGGCAGGTGAAGGCGCGGCAGACGTAGGCAGTCGCGCGGCCGTCCCGCATCTGCATCGGACCCACGAACGGCATCAGCGTCGAGAGCGCCTCCTGCGTCGGGCCCGGCCGCACCGGAACGACGGCGGCAAACGGACGATATCGCCTGGCGACCTCCCGCTGCAACGCGACCGTGTCTTCCCGATCGGGTGGCCCGACGATCACGACCTGTGTGTGGTCGGCGTGCCAGGCCGAGAGCCCCGCGAGCAACATCGGCACCACCCGCCCTGCGGCGCCGACTTTGGGACCGAAGCGCGCCAGCGTGCGCTCGGCTTTCTTGATCCATGCCCCTCCACCGACGAGCGACTCGAGCGTCAGCAGGTTGAGGACCGAGACGGATCCCGCGGCGGGCTCGGCGCCGTCGTAGTCCTCCTTGAGCCGGAGGAGGACGCTCGGATCGTTGCCGGTGGTGCTGAACCACCCGGCATCGGCGTCATCCCAGAACAGACGATCCTGCACGGACTGGAGCGTCGTCGCCCACTCGAGCCACGCCGGATCGCCGTCGGCCTGAAAGAGCTCGAGGAGGCCATGGATCAGATAAGCGTAGTCCTCGGCGTAGCCATCGATGGCGGCCTCGCCGTCGCGGTACCGGCGCAACAAGCGCTGGCCGGACTCGACCCACAACGTCTGCTTGATGAACCCGGCGGCGCGACGCGCGGCAGCCAGATAGCGCGGCGCCGGGGCGCTTCCGGCGAGCACGCGGGCCGCGCGCGCGAACGCGGCGATCATCAGGCCGTTCCACGCCGTGAGGACCTTGTCGTCGAGGTGCGGCCGCGGCCGGCGCTCGCGCACGGCGAAGAGGCTCGTCCGCGCGCGCCCGAGAGCATCGACGACGGCTTCAGGTGTCTGGCTGGTCGCGAACGGCGATGTCTTCAATCGGCTGGGCGACGTAGAGAAGGTTGCGGCCTGTGAACTCCCCTTGCGGATCCTGCGGCGCGTTGCCGTCTGGCTCGATGCCAAATCGCCGGCGCACAATCGCTGCATCGTCGCCCGTGACTTCGCCAATCTCGGCATCGGTCCAGATGTAGAACGCGCCTTCGGATTTGTGCGCCGACGGATCGCCAGCCTGTTCTGGCGGCACGCTGTCCGCGTCCTCGGCCGAGTAGAAAGCCCCCTCGCGATCGGTGAGATCGCGCATGACGTAGGCCAGCGTGTCTTCCGCGACGGTCGCATAGAAGTCGTCTCCCGTCGCCTGAGCGGCTTCGAGATACGCCAGCGTGAGCTGTGCCTGGTCGTAGAGCATCTTCTCGAAGTGCGGGACGCGCCATTCGGCGTCGACCGAGTATCGATGAAACCCGCCGCCGACGAGGTCGCGCATGCCGCCCATGGCCATCGCGCGCAGGGTGTCGGTTGCCATCCGCAGCGGCGTCTGGCCCACGTCGCCGACGGCCGTGCGACGGGCGTACTCCCTCAAGAGCAGCAGCAGCTCGGACGGACGCGGAAACTTCGGCGCGTCGCCGAAGCCGCCATGCCGCTCGTCGAATGCGTTCTGGTAGCTCTCGACCGCTGCGTCGAGCGCCTCGGGCCCCGCGAGCGTCGACTCGGCGCGGCCATGGGCGCCCGCGCCCGTGACCATCTTCAGCCGCTCGAGCAGCTCCCTCGCGGCCTCTTCGACGCGCGGCCGATCGTTTTTCCAGACGCGTGCCAGCTCACCCAGCAGTTCGGAAAACCCCGGCCGGCCCCATCGCGAGGCGGGCGGGAAATACGTCCCACCGAAAAACGGCTTGAGCTCGGGAGTCAGAAACACGGTCATCGGCCAGCCGCCCGACCCGGTCGTCGACTGCACGAACGACATATAGACACGGTCGACGTCTGGCCGCTCCTCGCGGTCTACCTTGATCGACACGAAATCAGCGTTCAGGAGCTTCGCGATATCGGCGTTCTCGAACGATTCGTGCTCCATGACGTGGCACCAGTGGCACGTCGAGTAGCCGATCGAGAGAAAGATGGGCTTGTCCTCGCGGCGCGCGCGGTCGAAAGCGTCGCCACCCCACGGATGCCAGTCGACGGGGTTGGAGGCGTGCTGGAGGAGATAGGGGCTGCGTTCCTGTGCGAGACGATTCATACGCAATCTCATCGTATGTGGAGTCCACACCAGCCGAGAAGCAAAAACCGGGAACGCGCCGGAGTACAATTCGGCGCGTGGAATTGGCAGTCGAAACTCACGGGCTCACACGCGACTTCGGATCGCTGCGCGCGGTCGACGGCATCGACCTCGCCGTGCCCGCGGGCAGCTTTTTTGGGTTCCTGGGACCGAACGGCGCTGGCAAGTCGACCACGATCAAGTGCCTGACGGGTTTGCTGAGGCCGACCGCCGGCACCATGCGCATCCTGGGAATGGACCCGCTGGCGGATCCTGTCGCCGTCAAGCGGCGGATTGGCGTCGTGCCCGAGGACCTGGCCCTCTTCGAGCGCCTGACGGCGCCAGAGACGCTCACGTTTGTCGCCGAGGTTCACGGGCTGGATGCCAGGACGGCCCGGGATCGGGCCGGCGACCTTCTCGAGCTGATGGACCTGAAATCCGCGGGCTCATCGCTCGTCGCCGACTTCTCCCACGGCATGCGCAAGAAACTGTCGCTCGCGGCCGCGTTGCTGCCCGCTCCGAAGCTGCTGTTCCTCGACGAGCCGTTCGAGGGGATTGACGCCGTCGCGTCGCGCCAGATCAAGGATCTCCTCCAGTCGTTCGTGACCCGCGGCGGAACGATCTTCCTGACCTCACACATTCTGGAAATCGTCGAGCGGCTGTCGACGCACATCGGTGTCATCGCCAAGGGCCGACTCGTCGCCCAGGCGCCGATTGCGGAGCTCCGCGCCGGGACCGGATCTCGGCCCACGGAGTCCCGCAGCGCTGGCGCCGCTCTCACGCTCGAAGAGCTCTTCATCAGCCTGGTCGGCGGCGACGAGCGCGCGCCGGTCGCGCTCGACTGGATCTGATCGTGTTCAGAACTTTGCGGGCGTTCGCCTGGATGCGATGGCGCGTGCTGCTGAACTCGCTCGAACGCACCGGCGCGCGCGACACGCTCGAGCGGCTGTCGCTGGCCGTCGAGCAGATCGGGCCGATCATCGCGCTCGTCCTCCTCGTCCCCTCGGCCATTGGTCTCGCAGGCCTCGGCGGTTACGCCGGCTACTGGCTCGCCGCCGGCCAGCCGGTGATGATCTTCGAAGCCTTGCGAATCCTGCTGCTGGCCGCGTGCGGATTTGCGATCGTCGGTCCGATGCTCATGCCGTCGATGGAACCGACAGCCGTCGTGCGCCTGCTCTTGTTGCCGATTCCGCGCGGGACCCTGTATGCGGCGCAGGCCGCCGGCGCGCTGAGCGAGCCGTGGGTCCTCATTTCGCTGCCTGTTGCGCTGGCGGTACCTATCGGGCTTGCACTCGCAGGTGCGTGGCTGGCAGCCGCGCTTTCGCTTGCGGCCGGGCTCCTGCTCATCCTCTGCCTCATCGGCCTCTCGACGCTCTCGACGCTGCTCCTCCACCTCGTCGTCCGCGATCGCCGTCGCGGCGAGCTTCTGGCGCTGCTGTTGATCGTGCTGCTTCCAGGTATGGCCATGCTCCCCGGGCTCCTGGCGAGTGAGCCAGACGAACGCACCGGTCACGGCAAGCGAGGACGTCCGCCGATGCCCGCCTGGGTGGCGCAAGGCGCCGGGGCCGCGTACGCGGTTGTGCCTTCGGAGCTCTTCGCGCGCGCGACCCGATCGCCGGCTTCGCACGAGCCAGGTGCCGCGATCGTTCCGCTCGTCGTGCTGCTGACGTCGGGCACGCTGCTCCACGCGCTCGGCGTCCTCACCTTCGGGCGATTGCTCGATTCTCCAACAGCTGGACAACGACGACGATCGACCAGCACGGCCGAGCCATTCAACCTGCAGTTGCCGTTCCTCTCGAGGGGCAGTGCCGCCGTGGCCCACGCGCAGGTCCGTCTGGCGATGCGGACGCCGCGCGGCCGAGCCATTCTGCTGGGGCCGCTGGTCCCCTTCTCGATGCTCGCGATCGTTGTCTATCGTCAGGGTCAGCTCGAGTTCGGGTACATCAACCTCACCGACGGCCTGAGCCTCGCGGCATTCGGCGGAGCCGTGTGTCTTCTGTCGATTCTGCCGTTTGCCATGAATCAATTCGCCATCGATCGTTCGGGCTTGACCGTCGTGCTGCTCTCTCCGCTCGACACGCGCGAACTGCTCGCCGGCAAGGCCGTCGGCAACGGGCTCATCGCCGCGGGCCCGGCCATCCTGTCAGCGGTCGTGGCGTTCGTCCTGTTTCCCGGCGGATCCCCGGCGCTCTGGCTGAGCCTGCCGCTGGCGCTCGTCGCCACCTACGCGCTCGTCGCACCCGGCGCCGCGGTGCTCTCGGCCCTCTTCCCCCGGACCGTCGACCTCAACAGCATCGGACGCGGCAGCAACGCGCACGGCTTCGCCAATCTCCTGGGCCTGATCATGTTCATCGCCGCCGGTGTTCCGAGCGCGCTCGTCGTTGTGCTCACCGGCCTCACGCACTTTCCGACACTGACGCCAGTCGCGATGCTGCTCTGGTGTGGCATCGCCCTGCTCAGCAGCCGGGCACTCTTCAGCGGTGTCGCGGTGATCTTCGATAAGCGGAGGGAGAATCTGGGAATTGTGGCGTCCTGAGTGGCCCAAGGCTCAGGGCTCAGGCCCCAGGCAAGATCTTGGAGTATTTGCTCGAAGATTTTGCCTGAGCCCTGAGCCTTGAGCCCTGAGCCTGAACTTACAGCGATAGTCTCCGATCCGCCCACCACCACATGGCCAGTGCGGACATCAGCAATCCCGCCGCGGCGACATACGTGAGGAGCATGGGGACCGCCGTCTGGAGGGCGTGTCCACCGATGGCGGCCATCAATCCCCAGAGCGAGCGGGCGCCGCCGAGCACGGCGTCGACGTTGGTCAACGCCGCGACGCTTCCGACTACGAGGAGCACGGCGACCACAATGGCCACGTTGAACACACGATCGATACGCTCCTCCGAGCGCCAGCGCTCCTGTCGAATCCTGCCGAGAACGGTCTGCGTGAAGCGCGCCGGCGCCTGCGGTGAGGGCCGCGCCTGGAGCGCCGCTTCGAGCCGCCGGGCGGACGCGAGCGCGGAGGCGCACCGTGGACAGGTCTCGAAATGCGCCCGAACGGTCTCGTCGACCTCGAGATCTCCGGCGGCGATCGCCTCGACCAGGTGCAGCGCATCGGTGCAGGTCACGTGTCGAGTAACTCCCTCAAGCGTCTCTTCGCGCGGTACAGATGCGTCTTGACCGTGCCGAGCGGGATGTTCATCGATTCGGCCAGCGCCTCGTACTGCACGCCATCGAGATAGTGGGCCGCAATGAGCAGGCGCTGAGTCTCGGGCAGCTGGGCGATCGCCTTCTCGAGCCGGTCGCGCAGTTCCAGATCGCCGAAGGCCCCGTCCGCGGCGCCGCGGTCGAAGCGGCGGCCGGTTTCGTCCTGATCGAGCGACACGTCGGGCGCGCGGCGGGATCGCGCCTCGGCACAGACGTTCTGCACGATGCGATAGATCCAGGTCGAGAGCCGCGCCTCGCCGCGAAAGTACGGCAGCCCGCGATGAACCTTCAGGAAGACATCCTGGGCCAGGTCATCGACACGCGACCGATCCGACACCATCCGGTAAACCAGTCCGTACACGAGGTTCTTGTGGAGATCCACCAGCTCGCCAAACGCCGAGTCGTCGCCGGATCGGCAGCGGTCGATGAGCGCGTGTTCGTCGTGTTCGTCGTGTTCCGCCGGCACTCACCCCGCACCTTTCCACTCCACGAACACCTTCGTTAGAACCCCCTTCGCCCCGTTTTGTTTCACGTCTTGTTTGACTTTGGACCTGAAACAATCCCCATCACCGGTCAGTCTAAACCACGTATGAAAAGGCCGGGAGGTTAACGTGGACGGTGGTGAGGAATCAATCGTCGTCATCATGGGTTCGCTCGTAATCCTGTCCGGGGTTGCCGTCATCTGGATGGCGATGCAGAGCCGGCGTCAGATCCGGGAAATGGAACATCGCGAGCGGCTGGCGATGATCGAGCGCGGCCTGCTACCGGCGCCAGAGGTCGATCCGGCCGCATTCGAGCGGATTTTCGCGGGCGCCTCGCGCGCCCCGGAATCACCCGCCGCCGTTCGCGCCAGGAGCGGCGGCGTCATCATGATCGCGATTGGGCTCGCCTTCATGTTCATGATTTCCTTCGCGGCAGGCGAACCCGGCGTGGGCATCGGCATCGGCGGCGGCTTCGCCCTGGTCGGGGCCGGATTCTTCGTCAACTCGCTGCTGATGAGCCGCGGTGGCGGAACGTATGAACCTGGGAAGTCTGATGGCGGAAGTCTGAAGTGACGTATTGAAGTCGGAAGCGGTGATGGGAAGTTTGACACAGGCTTCCTTAGCTCGACCGCGATTACTCGATGTTTTCAATGGAATCTGCGTGGCACGCCCGTTGCTTTTTAGGGTGACGCCGGGACGCTGAAGCGTATCCGGCCACCGCCCTGGCGTTCCAGCCGGGCACACTGCCTCGCCGCATCTTCCCGCCATAAGGCGCAGGGGGGTCATCAGACACCCTCCCTGCGCTGCCATGTTCGAGCGGCCTTCCGCCTGAAGAAACACCCGTGGCTTCCGCCTTTAGGCGGAAGAAATACTTCCATGTAGACGCATCATTCTCTCGGCGTCGGAGCGGCCGGCAGCGATTCGGCCCGATGGCGGCGGAGCCGCGCGTACGCGGCGGTCACCTCCACGCCGTAGAGCAGGATGACGGCCGATATGTAGACCCACAGCAGGAAGACGACCACCGCAGCGATTTGTCCGTGCAGCATGTTGAAGCGCGACAGATCCCGCACGTAGTTCGAGAAGAGCGCCAGGGCCCCGCGCCAAAGGAGCCCGGTCAGAACGGCGCCGACCCAGACATCACGGAACCGGACCTTGGCGTTCGGCACGAAGTAGAAGACGAGTCCGACGACCATGATGAAGAGGACAGTGGTGACCCACCGCAGAGCGAGGCCCTGCAGGACGAGAAGGCGAGGCGTCGCCTCGATGACGCCCGCGAACCAGCGTGCTTCCGCAACGTTGATGGCGCTGACCGTGAGCAGCGCCAGCATCAGCAGCACGCCCGCCACGACGAGCATGGCAAACGAAATCAGCTTGTGCTTGAGGTAACTGGGCTGCTTCTCGACGCCCCACGCGTGGTTGACCGCCGAGGTCACGGCGCCAAAGACACCCATCGCCGCCCAGACCAGGAGCACGCTCCCGGCGACACTGAGGCGGACCTGGGCCCGCTGCAGCGCCTCGAGCTGCACCGTGACAAAGTCGAACTGACGCGGAAAGTAGCGGAAGACGAACCCGAGGACCGCGTCGCGATCCGCCTGGCTGTCGGTGAACAGGGCGACAATCGACAGCGCCAGCAGGAAGAAGGGAAAGAGCGACAGGAGGGCGTAATAGGCGATCGAGGAGGCGAATGTCAGGTCGTCGCTGCTGTAGACGCCGGTGATCCCCCGCCAGATCGCCAGCGCCGTCAGCCGGATTTCGACGCGCGCGCGGGCCAGCGCCCGCCGCCCTCGCGGCACGCGCCGAGGGGCCACCGCACTCACGCGGTCATCATATCCCGCGGCGCGCGCTCTGGACCCACGCATGCTGCGCCTCCCGCGCCAGCCACGTGGGGATGCCGCCCGTCAGCGCCGTCATCGCGAGACCAATCGCCATCCGCCGCAGCCGCGGCGTACGCACGATGAAATACGCCGCGCCGAGCGCCGCCGCGCCCAGCGCCACGTTGGCGATTCTTGTCGCCGTCTGCTCGGTCATACCACCGGAGTCGTGCCTTGCGCCTTGGCCCGATCGTAGGCATCGCGCCCGCGATCCACGATCTGGCTGACTTTCTCCGATGCCTGTCCGAGCTTCTCCGACGCCGTGTGCGACGCCTGGCTCAGTTTCTCCGACGCCTGTCCGAGCTTCTCCGACGCCGTGTGCGACGCCTGGCTCAGTTTCTCCGACGCCTGGTGAATTGTATCGGTGGCCGTCGACCGGAAACGCGTCGCCTGCTCGGACAACTGCTTCCGCACCTCGGCACCGGCCTTCGGCGCGAACAGCATGCCCAGGCCCGCGCCGAGCACCGTGCCCGCCAGCAGCCCCATCAAGAACGATCCTCCGCCATCTTCCCGTTCCACGCGGTCGTATTCGTACGCCATGAACCCTCCTGGGTAACCGGCTTCCGTTTCTAAGTCAGTACCGCCGGCATGTGCCGGCGGCTTCGATCCAGGCTCGGTCGTGAGGATCGACGCGATGACTGCGCGAATTCCTCGCACCACGCCCGTCGCCTTCGACACTTTGTCGCGCACGCGGTGCCTGAGTTGCTCTGCGGTCTCGTCCACGCGCTCGATGGTTCCGTTGATCGCGTGATCGACCCGGGCGGTCTGCTGACTCACGCGCGCGGCAATCGCATGCACTTCGCCAAGCACGTCATCGACTTGTGTCAGCACGCCGTCCACCTGCCGTCGCAGCGGCGCCACGTGCCGGGACTCCAGATCCTCGACGGTGAGACTCACCTGGCGATACAGCCGAGAGCCGGCGACGGCCATGCCCACGAGCAGAAGGGTCTGGATGACGCTCGCCACCGCCATGACACCAAGAATCCAGTTCGTCGTCTCGAGATTCAACATGTGTGTTCCCTCATGTCCACATCGCGACGTCTCACGCCGACCACCGTCCTCCGCCTTGTCCGCTCGTGATGTCGCTGAGGGAACGCCAGCCTTCGTTGGCGGCCGTTCGCGCCTTCTCGACCGTGCCGCGCACGCGCGTCATCTCTCCAATGAGGTCGTCGAGCCTGGGTTCGATCTGATCGCGGAGATTCCGTCCGCTCTCGGTGAGGTAGAGATACCCCCACACGCCGCCGGCGACTGCCCCGAGACACGCCGCCATCAATACACGTGAGCGTTCGTCCACGTCCGCCTCCTCAGCCATCCGCAGCTGACAACTTCAAACACCGTGCCACATGCACGCTCGAGCTTGGAGCTCGACTATGCCTGCGCTTCTCGCCTGGCGAGCTTTCCGCCGTCCTGAATGTCGTGCTTCTTCATCTTGCTGTAGAGCGTCGGCCGGTAAAGGCCAAGAATCTGCGCGGCTTCCTGCTTGTTCCAGTTCGTGCGCTGCAGCGTCTGCAGGATGGCCATGCGCTCGATCTCGGCCAGCGTCCGGTGCGGCGGCACCACGAAGTCCGCCGGCCTGGTCGTCTCGGTTCGCAGCGACTCGGGCAGGTCGTTCACTGCAATCTCCGCCCCTTTCGCGACGAGGACCCCACGCTCAATGACGTTCTCGAGCTCGCGAACGTTCCCCGGCCATCGGTGCCGGATGAGCAGGTGATACGCCGCCGGCGCGATGGCCTTGACGTGCCGCTGGTGACGCTCGCGGTATTTCTCGAGGAAGTGCTCGCAGAGCAGAGGAATATCCTCGGTCTTCTCACGCAGCGGCGGCACCCGCAGGGTAATGGTGTTGATCCGGAAATAGAGGTCCTCGCGCAGCTTGCCATCCCGAAGTGCGGTGTCGAGGTCGACGTTGGTCGCGCAGATCAGACGGAAGTCCACACGCACGATCCGGTCGCTGCCGATCGGCCGGTATTCGCGCTCTTGCAGGACCCGCAGAAGCTTGGTCTGCAGGTAGGGCGGCATCTCGCCAACCTCGTCGAGGAGAAGCGATCCGCCTTCGGCCATCTCGAGCAGGCCTTCCTTGTCGTTCTGCGCGCCGGTGAACGCGCCCTTCTTGTAGCCGAAGAGTTCGGACTCGATCAGATCCTTGGGCAGGGCGGCACAGTTGATCTTGATGAACGGCCCCTTTGCGCGCTTGCTGTAGTGGTGCAGCGCGTTGGCAATGAGCTCCTTGCCGGTGCCGTTCTCGCCCTGGACGAGGATGTTCGCATCGCTGCCCGCGACGCTCTCCACGAGCTCGAGCACCTCGTGCATCTTCTTGCTCTTGCCGATGATGTTGCCGAACCGCAGCCCCTCGAGCTTCTGCTTGAGCAGCTGGTTCTCCCCCACCAGTTCGCGCCGCTCGATTGCCCTCTCGAGCATCGTCAACAGCGTGTCAGGCTCGATCGGCTTCTCGACGAAGCTGTGCGCGCCCAACTTCATCGCCTCAACCGCCTTGGGCACGCTCGCGTGCCCCGTGACCACGATGACCTCGGTGGCCGGATGTGTCTGCTTGAACTTGCGCAGCAGCTCCAGTCCATCGGCGTCGGGCAGCATCATGTCGGTAACGACGACGTCAGGCTTCCACGTCCGGAAGATCTCCTCGCCGCGGGTCCCGATCATTGCCGTCCGGACCTCGTACCCCTCGTGCTCGAGCAGGATCCTCAGCCATTCGATCATCGACGGCTCGTCGTCTATGGCGAGGACGCGACTCTTTTTCTTGCTGAGGCTCATCTCGTCTCCCGACTTCGCAGTGACGTCCAAGGATACGGTAGGGCTACGGTCGTAATTTGGAAAGTATACACTTTACTGCCAAAACGTCCACTGACTGACATTCGTCGTGCATTCATACACTTACAGAGGTCAGCTGCCCTCAAGGCCAGCCGTGCTTACCGATGAGCGGAACGAAGACGCACCCTTCCCCCTCGAGTTCGGTGTAGTGGTCACCCTGACGGTCGATGAGCATGAGCCGCTGAAGCGTTTCCGGACCGACGGGCATGACGAGCCGGCCTCCGTCGGCGAGCTGCGACTTCAGCGGTTCGGGGACAGCGGGCGCTGCAGCGGTTACAAGGATCCGGTCGTACGGAGCGTCGGCCGGGTAGCCATTCGAGCCGTCTCCAAGCACGACGCGAACGTTCAGGATCCCCAGCGCTGACAGCGCCGTCTCCGCGCGCGCGGCGAGCGACGGGTGCCGCTCGATCGTCACGACCGATAAGGCCAGCCTGGCCAGGATGGCTGCTTGATAGCCCGATCCGGTGCCGACCTCGAGCACGCGATCGGTGGGCGTCGGCGCGAGCGCGGCGCTCATCGCCGCCACCATGTAGGGTTGGGAGATCGTCTGGCCCTCGCCGATCGGCAGCGGCCGGTCGTCGTAGGCGTCGCGCGCGACTGCCTCGGGCACGAACAGGTGGCGCGGCACCTCGCGCATCGCCGCGAGCACGCGCGAGTCGGTCACGCCTCGGGCGGCGATTTGCGCTGCCACCATCCGCTCGCGCGCTTCGGAAAGATCCATCGACTTCAGCTTATAATCCCTCCCGATGCCGGAACCCAGCAAACCTGTTCCGCAAAACCAGCGCGCGCAGCCCATCCGATCGAACCTGCAAGCCATGCCGCCTGTCTGTGCCTACACGGGAGACGAGAAGGTCTTGTGCGAGCGCTGCGGCGCCGAGATGTTCCGGATGCACGCAGTGTGGCGATGCCCCGCATGCCGGTTCAAGACTGACTGCTGTGGTTGGTAGTTGCAATGCTGAATGCTGAGTGCTGAATGCTGAAGGAAATCTCGAATTCAGCATTTACTTCAGCATTCAGCATTCAGCACTCAGCATTGCATGGACACTCTCTCCTCTAACATCGACACGACCTCCGAGACCTTCCGTGCCAACAGCGCGCGGATGGAGGGGCTCGTGAGCGAGCTCGTCGAGCGTCAGCGCGTCGTGCGCGAGGGCGGCGGGCCAAAGTACCTCGAGCGTCATCGCGCGCAGGGCAAGATGCCCGTGCGCGAACGCATCGACAAGCTCCTCGATCCCGATTCGCCGTTTCTCGAGCTCTCGCCGCTCGCCGCGTGGGATGTCTACGAAAACGAAGCCCCGGCCGCCGGACTCGTCACAGGTATCGGGCGGGTCTCCGGGCGCGAAGTCCTGATCGTCGCCAACGACGCGACGGTGAAGGGCGGCACCTACTACCCCCTCACCGTCAAGAAGCACGTCCGGGCGCAGCAGATCGCGCTCGACAACCGACTGCCGTGCATCTATCTCGTCGACTCGGGAGGCGCGTTCCTGCCGCTCCAGGCCGAGGTATTTCCCGACCGCGAGCATTTCGGCCGCATCTTCTATAACCAGGCGCGCATGTCCGCCGAGCGTATCCCCCAGATCGCAGTGGTCATGGGATCGTGTACGGCAGGCGGCGCCTACGTGCCCGCGATGTCCGACGAGACAATCATCGTCAAGGGCACGGGCACTATCTTTCTCGGCGGGCCGCCCCTCGTGAAAGCCGCGACGGGCGAGGAAGTGTCCGCCGAGGACCTGGGCGGCGCCGACGTCCACACGCGACTCTCCGGCGTCGCAGACTACTTCGCGGAAGACGACGCCCACGCCCTGCACCTGGCGCGGACGATCGTGAGCACGCTCAATACCGTCAAGCGGATGCCGGCCGACATCACGACGCCCGAAGAGCCCCGCTACGACCCGCGCGAGATCTACGGCATCGTCAACGCCGATACGAGGCAGCCCTACGAAGTCCGGGAGATCCTCGCGCGGCTTGTCGACGGCTCGCGCTTCGACGAGTTCAAGGAGCGCTACGGCGCGACGCTGGTCACCGGCTTCGCCCGCCTCCACGGGCTGCTCGTCGGCATCATCGCCAACAACGGCGTCCTCTTTTCGGAATCGGCGCTGAAGGCGACGCACTTCATCGAGCTCTGCAACCTCCGCGGCATCCCGCTCCTCTTCCTGCAGAACATCACCGGCTTCATTGTCGGACGTCAATACGAGCGCGCGGGGATCGCCAAGGACGGCGCGAAGATGGTCCATGCGGTCGCCAATTCGGTCGTGCCGAAACTCACGGTGGTCATCGGCGGCTCGTTCGGCGCCGGCAACTACGGCATGTGCGGGCGGGCGTACGAGCCGCGCTTGCTCTGGATGTGGCCCAACGCACGCATCTCGGTGATGGGAGGCGAGCAGGCTGCCGGCGTGCTCGCGACGGTGAAAAAGAATCAGCTCGCGCGCGACGGACAGACGCTCTCCGCCGCCGACGAGCAGGCCATCCGGCAGCCGATTCTCGAGAAGTACGAGCGCGAAGGCTCGCCCTACTACTCGACGGCCAGGCTCTGGGACGATGGCATCCTCGATCCCGCGGGCACGCGTCAGGCGCTCGCGCTCGGGCTTTCGGCGGCGTGCAATGCCCCGCTTCCCGAGCCCAGGTTCGGCGTGTTCCGCATGTAGGTCGACGGTCTCATGCCCGTCCTCACCACTACCCGCCGCGAGGGTCCACCGGACAATCAGAGTGTGCTCCGCGTCAGCCTCAATCGTCCCGAGGTCAGGAACGCCTTTGACGAAGAGGTCATCGCCGCGCTGACGGCACTGGCCAGGGACGTCCCCCGGGATCCGACGCTGCGGGCGATCGTCCTCTCGGGCGAAGGCCCCGTGTTCTGCGCCGGCGCCGACCTGGGCTGGATGATGAAGGCGGTCGCCTACACTCGTCAGGACAACCTCAGGGACGCCGAGGACCTCGCCCGCATGCTCGAGCTCCTCGACTCGCTGCCGGTGCCGCTCATCGGACGCGTCCACGGCGCCGCGCTCGGCGGCGGCGCCGGACTCGTCGCCGTCTGCGACATCGTCGTCGCGAGCGATGATGCCGTGTTCGCGTTCAGCGAAGCCAAGCTGGGAATCCTGCCGGCTGTCATCTCGCCGTACGTGCTCGCCAAGATCGGCGCATCCGCGGCGCGGGAGTTGTTTCTCACCGGCGCGCGATTCGACGCGGCGCGAGCGCGCGAGCTCGGACTCGTCCACCGCATCGCGCCCGCAGCCTCGCTGGACGAGGTCGTGGACGGCTACGTTCGCGAGATCCTGACCTCGGCGCCCTCGGCGCTCGCCGCGGCCAAGGAGTTGATCAAAGAAATACAGGGCAGCCGGCCCGCGGAAGTCATCGGGGTGACGACGCTGCGCATCGCGGAACAGCGCGTATCGGTGGAGGGACAGGAAGGGATGCGCGCGTTTCTCGAGAAGCGAAAGCCGAAGTGGGTCCGGTGATCCGCCGCGTCCTCGTCGCCAATCGCGGCGAAATCGCGGTCCGCATCGCCCGCGCCTGCCGCGAGGCGGGGCTCGAGAGCGTGGCGGTGTACTCCGACGCGGACGCCGGCGCGCTTCACGTGCGCGTGGCAGATCGGTCGGTGCGCATTGGGCCCGCTGCGCCTGTGGAGAGCTATCTCTCGGTGCAGGCGGTCATGGAAGCAGCCGCCCTCACGCAGGCCGACGCAATCCATCCCGGTTACGGATTCCTTTCCGAGCGCCCCGACCTGCCGCGGGCGTGCGAAAAGGCCGGCATCATCTTCGTCGGTCCACCGGCAGAGGTGATGGAAATGATGGGCTCGAAGATCGGCGCGCGCGCGCGCATGCAGGCCGCGGGCGTCCCGATCGTGCCCGGCGATACGCCGCGCGATCAATCCGACGAGGGCGTCCTCGCCGCCGCGCGGGGCCTCGGCTATCCGGTGCTCGTGAAGGCTTCGGCGGGGGGCGGCGGCAAGGGCATGCGCATCGTCCGGCACCACGGCGAGGCCCTGGAGGCGATCGCGGCGGCGCGGCGAGAGGCGGCCGCGGCGTTCGGTGACGGCACGCTCTATGTCGAACGGCTGATCGAACGGCCGCGGCATGTCGAAATTCAGATCTTCGCAGACGCCCATGGCCATGTCGTCCACCTCTTCGAGCGTGAGTGCTCGGTGCAGCGGCGGCACCAGAAAATCATCGAGGAAAGTCCCTCGCCGGCGATTACCGCGGACGTTCGCCGGCGCATGGGAGACGCAGCCGTCGCCGCGGCGCGTGCCGCTGGATATCGTAACGCCGGCACGATTGAGTTCCTCGTCGAGGGCGAGGGCGAGCACGCTCAGTTCTACTTTCTCGAGATGAATACACGACTCCAGGTCGAGCACCCGGTGACCGAAGCCGTGGCGGGAGTCGATCTCGTACGCGCGCAATTCGTCGTCGCCGATGGCGGGCGGCTGCCATGGACGCAGGACACGCTCGCGCAGCGCGGCCATGCCATTGAATGCCGAGTCTATGCCGAGGATCCCGCCCACGGGTTTCTGCCGCAGGCCGGGCCGCTTCGCCTCTATCGCGAACCCTCCGGTCCGGGCGTCAGAGTCGATTCCGGTGTCACCGAGGGCGATGTCGTCGGCGTCAACTACGATCCGCTCCTCGCCAAGCTCATCGTGCATGCCGAAACGCGCGAGGCTGCGCGAATGCGCGCCGTGGCGGCCTTGCGGAACTATCCAGTGCTCGGCACGCGAACCAACATCCCGTTTCTCCTCAGCTTGCTCGAGCTCCCGGCGTTCCGCGCCGGCAGCCTGCACACCGGCATGATTGACGAGCACATGCCTCACATGGCCGAACTCGCCGCGCCGGATGAAGTGCCTGCCGAGGCGCTGGTCGCCGCCGCGCTGGCGGCCGCTCCATTGGCTGGCACCGGACGCAACGGGGCAGCGGAGGCCGACAACGATCCCTGGTCGACACTCGGCCGGTGGGGACGGTAACGACATGCCGAGCCGAACCGTCACGCTCATTCAGGCAGACGACGACCGCACGCATGCCGTCGAAGTGGTCGACGCCGGCGATGGAGGCCGGGCTGGAGCCGCGCTGACGGTGCGAGTCGAGCAGCGCGCCTACTCGGTGGCGCGTGACGGCGACGGCTCCCTGCGTATCACGTCCGAGGAAACGAATCGGACGACGACCGCCTGGAGCGTGGCCGTAGGAGACGTGCGATGGGTCTTCGTCGACGGCCGGGTCTTCGAGCTCGCCGAGCCGCGACCGCTCACGCGCGCTCGCAGCCGCCACCATGGATCGCTGATGGCGCCGATGCCGGCCACCGTCAGGCGCGTGCTGGTCCGCGCCGGCGATACCGTGAAGCACGGAGATTCGCTCGTCATCCTCGAAGCCATGAAGATGGAACTGCCCGTCCGTGCCGACACGCCGGGCCTCGTTCGCGCGGTGCACTGCCGCGAGGGCGAGCTCGTTCAACCGGGCGTCGCGCTCATCGAGATCGACGAGGACTGATGCGCGTCACGATCGTCGAGGTCGGTCCCCGAGATGGCCTGCAGAACGAGCCCACCATGGTGCCGACGGCCGACAAGATCGCATTCGTCGACCTCCTGTCGGCCGCTGGACTTCCGGTGATCGAAGTGTCGGCGTTTGTCAGCCCGAAGTGGCTTCCGGCGATGGCCGACGCGGGCGAGGTCTTCGCCGGCATCACCAGGCGGCCGGGCGTCCGTTACACAGCGCTGGTGCCGAACCTCGCGGGCCTCGATCGCGCTCACGCGGCGGGCGTCACTGAGGTCGCAATCTTTGCGGCGGCCTCGGAGACATTCAGCCGCAGGAACATCAACCAGACGATCGACGCGTCGCTCGTCGGCTACCGCCAGGTGTGTGAGAAAGCCTCGAGTCTGGGGGTCCGGGTACGCGCGTACGTGTCGACCGCGTTCGGATGTCCGTTCGAAGGCCCCGTCGCGCCCGACCGCGTGGCAGCGGTGTCTCACGCGCTCATCGAGATGGGCGCGTTCGAAGTGTCGGTGAGCGACACGATCGGCGTCGCGCATCCCGGCCAGGTACCGGTTGTCGTCGGTGCGGTGGCGGCGCGGGTGCCGTTGACGAAGATCGCCCTGCACTTTCACGACACGCGCGGCACCGCTCTCGCCAACGTCCTCACCGCGCTCGATCTGGGCGTGACGACGTTCGACGCGTCGGCCGGCGGTCTGGGCGGCTGCCCGTATGCGCCAGGAGCGACCGGCAACCTGGCGACCGAAGATCTGATCTACATGCTGGATGGTCTCGGAATCGAGACCGGCGTGAATCTGGACGCGCTCGTGACATCATCCGCGTTCGTGGAGTCGCGGATCGGACATCGCCTGCCCTCGCGCTACTATCGCGCGGTCAGGACGTAGGCGGCTGCACGAGTTCGCGCGCGGTTCGCGCGAGCGCCTCCGGCAAGCACGGCTTCTCGAGCACACGCGTGCATCCGACCTCGCGCGCACGCTGCTCGTGCGCTCGTCCGCCGTGCCCGCTCAAGCAGATGACCGGCACCTCCCTGGTGGAATCATTCCCGCGCATCTGGCGTATGAGCTCGAAGCCGTCGATGCCCGGCAGGGCAAAGTCCGTGATCACGAGCGCCGGCACACGGGTCTCGAGAAGCGTGAGCGCTTCGCTGCCGCTCGACGCCAACACGACGTCGAATGACGCGCTCAGAAACTCCGCGTACATCTCACGCGTGTCTGCATAGTCCTCGACGATGAGGAGAAGAGGCCGTGCGTTGACGGTTGCCATCCGGCGTTGACTCCCCTTAGTGAGAACGACGCGTGAGGTCCTACTTCCGCCTAACAAAGCCCTTCCGCCTGAAGGCGGAAGCCAACGTTGTTCTAGCTCGTTCGCTGTAGCTTCCGCCTGTAGGCGGAAGACCCTGTCAAGCGGAAGGACCCGTCAAATTCAGAGCCCTACGGGAGCTTCAACACCTGACCCGGTTTGATCTTGTTCGGATCGCTCAGCTGATCCTTGTTCACGTCGAAGATCTTCATATAGGCGCCAGCATCCCCGAGCTGCGCCTTGGCGATCGCACTCAGCGTATCACCAGCCTTCACCGTATAGGTTTTGGCTGCCGCCCCGGCGCCCGCGGCCGGCGCGACGACCTTGATGTCGGCAACGATATCATCGCGCCAGTCGGGAATCGTTTTGATGGCGTTCCAGATTTCGTTGGCCTCCGCGTCCGATTTCACCGATCCGGCAAAGTACAGCTTGCCGTCTTTTTCCTGTGCGCTGCCGTCAAACTTACCCTTGGCAGTCTGGATGGCATAGGCGTATTTGTCGCGCAAACCCATAAAGCACCTCCGTGCGGTGTGGAAGCTTTGCAAGTCATATACCGGCATCCGAGCTCAAATCGCACTGGCGGGCTCACGGCGCCTGAGCCACGAGGGCGATACGGTCGCCCTTCGGGCTGATGGCCAATCGTGTCACGGACTGCAATCCCGGCGGCGCCAGGTCTCCGACCGGACGCATTTCCGGCTCGCCGCGCCGCCATGCGTACAGCTTCCCCCGTACCGACACCAGCAAGAGACCATCCGGCGTCCAGGCAGTATCAGCTTCGGTCGCGCCGGCTGGCGCACGAACAAGCGCCCGCGTCTGCCGTGTGGCGGGATCGAGCTCGCTGATGGTCAGCACTGGCGCCTCGCCTTCGACAGCGCGCTGCACGAAGCTGATCCCGGCACCGGGGATTCGCTGAATCGACCGGCCGATACCAGTGGCCACGACCTGCGCCTCACCGGTTCCCGCGTCCGCCAGCTGCAGCGTCGCGGGTCGCCCCTGCTGCCCGAGGACGAACACCGCGAGCGCGTTGGAGCTCGCCCAAGCGTGATAGCCCACCGGCTTGACGTCGCGCAGCACGAGATCCGGCTCCTGGCCTTCCATCGTGAAGCGCCAGAGCCGCTGAGTGCCATCGGCCTCCACCCGGATTACGGAAATGTGACGTCCGTCGGGCGTCACCGTCGGCGAGTATTCAGCCTCGGGTGTATTGGTTACCCGACTGAGCCGCCCGCTGGCGATGTCGTACCGATAGATGTCGCTGCCAGTGGCGGCGCTGTTGGCCGGATCGGGTTTGCGTTCGCCGCGGACCGACGTGAAGAGGATCGCCGCGCCGTCGGGCGTAAACGACGGCTGATTGTCGTAGCCCGCGCTGTTCGAGATGTTGATGGGCTTACCGATCTCCACCTTGCCATCACGGGTCGAAAGGGTCGCGAGGAAGACTTCGGTATCGGGTGGCGGGGCCGGGGCCGCCGCCTGCCCTGCGAGCGCAACAGTCAGTATCCACACTCTCATCGGCATACGGTTTCCTGCAGGGCTAATCCTAGCTCATCGCGCCGGCCCACGGAGGATCGTGGCCCCGGCCACGACCCTCCGTCGATTTCGTCCAAGCCCGTTCGTCTGTAGATCAAATACGCTGGCGCAGTAGTCGCGCCGGCGACAGGAGGAGGAATCACGATGAGGACGTTCACGTTCAGGGCGAGGTTCGCCGTCACGGCGCTGGCGGCTGTACCTGACGGGACCGCTAGCTGCCGGACGCGCGGCCGATGTCGACGCGGTGGCGGCGCTCGAGAGGCTGAAAGCCCTCGAGGGAACCTGGGAGGCCGCCGCCGTCAACGGCGCCAAGTCGACGACGTCGTTCGAGCTGACCGCCGGCGGCACCGTGCTTGTCGAGCGCTACAGCAACCCTGCCCTGCCCGGCGGCGGGCACATGGTGACCGCCTATCATCTCGACGGCGCGGCGCTCATCCTCACGCACTATTGCATCGCGAAGAACCAGCCAACGCTCAGGGCCGATCGCTTCGACGCAAAGGCCGGCGAGATCCAGTTCGAGTTCCTGCGGGGCACGAACATGGCGAGCGAGAACACCGGCCACATGCGCCGCGCTCTCTACCGCCTCGCGGATGCGAATCATTTCACGACATCCTGGGAGTTCTTTCAGGACGGCAAAAAGACGATGACGGAGACCGAAACGTTCACGAGGGTCGGAAAGTGATTCAGGTCGGTTGAAAACGAAAGCGTTGACCGCAATGAGACTCACACCACAAGAGTAGGAGAATCGATGCCCAAGTACATGCTGTTGCTGCACGACAACACCGCGGCGTTCGCCAACATCAGCCCGGACCAGATGCAGAAAGTGGTCGAGAAATACATCGCGTGGGGCAAGAAGCTGCGCGAAGCCGGCGTGATGAAGGCAGGTGACAAGCTGACGGACGAACCCGGGAGGGTGATGCGCCGCACGGACGGTCAGGTCCGAGTGACCGACGGACCCTACAGCGAATCGAAGGAAGTGCTGGGCGGCTACTACATGATTGAGGCCGCCAGCTATGACAAGGCCATCGAACTCGCGCGCGACTGTCCGCAGCTCGAGTACGGCGGCACGATCGAGGTCCGGCAGGTCGACGTGATGTGATGTGAGACGCGAACGGAAGTGCCCTCCGTCTCCTTCGTTGTCTCCGTCCACTCCGCGACCTCCAACGCGCGGCTATGATCTGAGCGATGTCTTCGCATCAGCTGGTCGACCACCTGTTCCGCAGCCGCGCGGGACAGCTGGTCGCCTGGCTCACCCGCATCTTCGGTCCCGCGCACCTGGAGCTGGCGGAAGAAGTCGTACAGGACGCGCTGCTCAAGGCGCTGCAGCAGTGGCCCTACACAGGCGTCCCGCAGAACCCCAGCGGGTGGCTCCTCCGTGTTGCGAGAAACGGGGCGCTCGATGTGCTGCGGCGCCATGCCGCGTTCGCGGCGCGGGCCCACGAGATCGCCTTCGAGCTGGAGCGTACGGCAGGCAGCGAACTGGCCCTGGACGAGGCGGCGATCGAAGACGACGAGCTGCGGATGGTGTTCATGTGCTGCCATCCGTCGCTCGCGCCGGATGCGCGCGTGGCGCTCAGCCTGAAGACCGTCGGCGGCTTCAGCGTCGCGGAAATCGCCCGCGCGTTCCTCACCTCCGAGCCGACGATCGCGCAGCGCCTCGTCCGCGCCAAGCGCGCACTCCGCGAGCAGCGCATCGGACTCGACCTGCCGGAAGGCTCGGATCTCGGCGCCAGGACCGACTCGGTCCTCGAAGTCATTTATCTCCTCTTCAACGAAGGCTACAACGCGCACGCGGGCGAAGACCTGATCCGGCAGGACCTGTGCGGGGAAGCGCTGCGGCTCGGACGACTGGTCGCGCAGTCGCCGTAGCGTGGCCCGAGGCGCCCCCCCTGCCGGACCCGCCGCGCACGCGCTCGTCGCGTTGATGGCCTTTCAGGCCGCGCGCCTGCCGGCGCGCGTGGACGGCAACGGCGAGATGGTCCTCCTCGAGGACCAGGATCGATCGCGCTGGGACCACGGCCTGGTCGCACTCGGATTCGCGCACTTCGAGCGCAGCGCCGAGGGACCGCTGCTGACGGCCTACCATGCGCAGGCCGCGATTGCCGCGGTGCATGCCGGAGCCGAGCGCGCCGAGCTCACCGCGTGGGACCGCATCCTCTCGCTCTATGACGATCTGTTGGTGCTCAACCCGTCTCCGGTAATTCGGCTCAATCGCGCGGTGGCGCTATCGCGCGTCGCCGGTCCTGCCGCGGCGCTGGCGGCGCTGCGACCGCTCGAGAGCGAGCCCGCTCTTGCCAACTACTATCTGCTGCCCTCCGTCATGGCACGGCTGTTCGCCGAGCTCGGCGATCCCGGGCGCGCAATCGAATGCTACCGGCAGGCGCTCGATCGGCCCTGCAGCGAGCCCGAAAGGCGCTTTCTCCAGAGAAAGCTGGCGGCGCTCTGTCACTGACGCATGACGAAGACCCGCACGAGGCCTCGAAGATCACGAGGCTCGCGAAGGATTTCAGGTGCCTTCCTCTGTCCTCGTTTCCGCCCCCTTACCGACCGGGAAGGACTAACATGTACCCGGTGGAGACACCCATGTCCGACGGCCCCAAAAGCGCGTTCGAGCTCGCGATGGAAAAGCTCAAAAAGAAGGACGTCGAGGCCGGCGTCGAAGCGCAGGTCCTGACCGAGGCCCAGCGCGGGGCGATTGCGGAGGCGAAGAACGTCTACGACGCCCGGGTAGCCGAGCGCCGGATCCTGCACCAATCGGCGGTACTTTCGGTATTCGATCCGGCGGAGCTCGCCGAACGTGAAACGGAACTGCGGCGGGACCTCGAACGGTTCGCATCGGATCGCGACGCCAAAATCAAGAAAATCAGGTCCGAACCGTAAACTGCGAGGGTCCGGCGACGTCCAATTCGCCGTGACGACCCGCGAGCATCACCCCGGCACTGCGCATCCCGCGCCTCAATCCGGCTACGAACGCTCAGGCAGGAATGGGCCAACTATCCTCGGTCAGCCGTTTTTGGCGCTTGACCTTCGTTGGCCCCGCGGCAAGAATGGTCCCGGCACAGGCCCTCAAACAATCCCCAGCATGGGCAACGTTATTGCCTTTCGGCGAATGAACGACGCAAACGAGCAGCGGCGCGGCCCGGACCGGCGCACGACACGGCGCGGTGGTCGGCGCGACGGTGATCGGAAGGGCTACGCTCCGCTCGTCCTGCTCGTTGACGACAACGAAGACAGCACCTCGCGATGCGAGGCCATCCTGGCCCGGCTGCACTTTGCCGTTGCGCCGACCCGGAGTGTCGAGGAGGCCAGCCGCGTGATGGATGCACTGCGCCCCGACATCATCGTGGCCCGGCTCACGGACGCGGCCACCCTCCGTCAGGCGACCGCCGCCGATCTCCCCATCGTGCTCCTGGCCGACGACCTCCTCGATCCGGAGGTCCTCATCGAGGAGATCCGGCGGGAGCTCAGGGCGCACAAGATGAAATAGTCGTCGGTCGCCGTCCAGCCCGTCGCCCATCCCACCCTCCCCGCTCACTCCGCTGCCTCTGTGGTGCACCTGATCTCCGCTAACTCGTATTGAGCTCAGAGCTCCGCTGCCTCGAGCTCGTGAGCCGGTCGGGCGGCGGCCTGCGCCTTACTGGGCATGAGAGGCACATGCGCGACGATAGTGGCGGTAGTGCTGCTGGGGGGCGCCACGGCCGCCCGGGCTCAAGGAGTCGGCGGCGCCGGTCTCGAGGGCTGACGCGTCCGGCTCGTTCGGGTGGCTCAACGCCGACAAGACGAACATTACGCCGGACCGGGACGGGAACGACTGGTACAACCGGAGCGCCTACGGCGGCGTAGCTTCGGGTGGTACTGGACCGATCACCTGAAGACCGAGATCGAAGCCGGCGTCAGCTCGGCCGCTGATCTCAGGGTCTACACCCCCGCGTTCATCGACGGACGCCCATCGACGATCTACTCCACCTACACGTTCAGCACCAGCCGATTCGGCATCGGCCAGCAGTATCAGTTCTATCGAAACGTCTGGTTCCACCCGTTCGTCGGCGCGGGCCTCGACCTGACCTGGGAACGCGCCAGCCGCACCGACGAGTTTATTCGGTGGTGCCTGTCCGTAACCAAGCCCTTCCCCACCGAGACCGATCTCCTCGTCAGGCCCTTTGCCACGCTCGGCTTCAAGGTGTACTTCACGCCGCGGGCATTCTTTCGGACGGACATGAGGCTCGCCTTCGACAACGGCGTGAACGAGGCGCTCCTCCGATTTGGTCTGGGCGTGGATTTCTAGCGGGACGAACGGACCCGAGGCGTCAGAGCTGAAACGGAGACACATCATGAAGCGCTTCATTGCATCGCTGCTGTGCGTGCTGCTTGCGGCTCCGGGCTGCACGGCTGGCACGGCGCGAGTACAGACGGTCCCGAGCGTCCCGGTCAGCGCAGCCGACCCCGGCGTAATCGGCGATTTCGCGCGTCAGATTCCCATCGGTTCGCGCATCAAGGCGACCGTCTCTGGCAATCATGTCATCCGTGGCACGCTGCTCAAGCGGACCGACCTGGCGATCGTGATCGAACCTCGCGCCCGCATCGCCGAACCGCCGGTCGAAGTGGCGTTTGCCAACCTGGTGGCACTCGAACAGGAAGACCCGTCGAGCGGGACCGGCCGCGCCGTGGCCATCGGCGTCGGTGTTGGTGTCGGCGCCGCGCTACTGTTCCTCATGATCCTGGCGGCGGCGCTGGGAGACTAGAAGCTATCTCATAAACGTGACGCTCGTTCCAAGTCGCGAGTGAGCTCTGGCGAGGCCCGAGGAGCGTGCAGGGGAGTCCGAGGGGCGAAGCCCCTCGGAAAGACTAAAAGCCGTCTCATAAACAGGGCGAACGAGCGTAGCGAGTGAGCCACGCGAGCGGAGCGGGGCGTCGGGGCCCCCGCAAGCGAGCGTGTAAGGGGGTCCGGGGGACGAAGTCCCCCGGATGAGATCAGACAGTCGACTGTCTCATCTCCGCCTGTATTCAACCGCGACACTCTCTATGAGCGCCTCATCGTCTCGGTGGCTTCCCGCGGGAAGCTCGAGCCGCGTGCGGATGCGGTCGGCGAGTTGGCTGGCGGTGCGGCCGCGCAGGTAGTCCGGCAGATCGCCGCGCCTGGTCAGGAACGTCTGGATGACCTCGACTTCCTCGATCGTGAGCCGCGCGGCGCCCAGGCGCGCACCGGGCATCTCCTTGAACTGCACGTCGTGCTGCGCCTGTGGCAGGCCGTGCTCCTGCACGACGACCGTGCCGGCGACGAGATCGCCGAGCCTCTGGTTGCGGGCCGTGAAGAAAATGGTCAGGACGCCCACCGCATAGATCCCCGGCATCTGGTCGACGATGCGGAGGAGATTGCGCAGCAGCGCATCGAACGTCGTGATCGGCTGGCCGGTGACCGAGATCACGCGAAGGCCGACGGCGCGCTTGCCGGGCGTCTGGCCTCCCCACAGCGACTCGAACGCGGCGAAGTATCCGTAGTAAAGAACGAAGCCGAGCAGGACGAGCAGTGCGAAGACCCAGGTCGAGGCTGACTGGAAGCCGCGCGAACGGAACCAGAACGCGAGGAACGCCACCAGCGCGAGCACGAGAAGGATCGTCACCTGCACGAACGTATCGATCGCCAGCGCAAGAAATCGGCTGCCGGCGCCGGCAAGCGGGAACTCGAGCGCGACCTGCTCGGGGGTGTCGATGGTAAGCTTTTCCGGTGGCCGCACCGGCACTCTCCTCGCACTGGATTGAGAAGCGCAGGGCCCACTGGACCCGGCTCGAGGCGCTGCTGGCGCTCGGCCAGCGCGGCGTGTCACGGCTCACGCACGACGAGCTGCGCGAGCTGGCGTTATTGTATCGTCAGACCGCCGCCGACCTGTCGACGGCCCGCGAATACCGCGCCGACGCTCAACTCGCGCGGCACCTGAATCAGCTGCTCGGCCGCGCGCACAATCTCATCTACTCCGGAAAGCCGCCGCAGCCGCGCGGCCTCGTCGGTTTCTACACACGGACCTTTCCGCAGACCTTTCGGGCGACGTGGCGGTATTCGCTGGCTGCCACGGTGCTATTCCTGATTGGCGCCATCGTCGGCGGCGGCGTCTCGCTGGCGGATCCGGGCTTCCAGCGCTTCATGCTCGGCGGTCCCATGATGGACACGATCGAGCGGCGCGAGATGTGGACCCACGGCATCGTCACGATCAAGCCGCTGGCCTCGAGCGCCATTCTGACCAACAACCTGAGCGTCGCGTTCGCGGCGTTTGCCATGGGCGTCACCGCGGGCGTTGGCACGGCGTGGATGATGGTCCTCAACGGCCTGCTCATCGGCGTCGTCGGCACGGCGTGCTTCCGCGCCGGGTTGAGCCTGTCGCTCTGGAGCTTCGTCGCGCCGCACGGATCGCTCGAGCTCCCGGCGATCTTCATCGCCGGCGGGGCGGGCCTGATACTCGGCCGCGGCCTGCTCGACCCGGGCGCGCTTCCGCGCCGCGAAGCCCTCGCGGAGAGCGGACGGCTCGCCATCCGCCTGCTGCTCGGTGTGGTCCCACTGCTGATCGTAGCGGGCGTCATCGAGGGCTTTATTTCTCCCGTCACGCTGCCGCCGGCGCCGAAATTCGTCATCGGCGCCGCGATGCTGGTGTTGTTGATTCTCTACCTGACCCGCGCGGGACGGACCGCTACAACAGTCCCCGTTCCTTGACTTCGAGATAGCGGTCGACGAGACCGCTCGAGAGCTCGGCGGGCGAGACCTCGAGTACGAGCGCGCCGTGCTGGCGCAGACCGTGCAGCAGCGATTCCCGGCGGTCGAGGGTCTCCTGCGCGGCCATCACCCGGAACATCTCCGCCGGCGATCCTGGCAGCGCGGCGGAGAGAGATGCCACCTCCGGCTGGCGCATGACCCCGAACATCACCACGTGCGCGGGCGCCATCCGCAGGGCCTGCTCGATGACGTCGGGAACGCCTGCCGTATCCGCAACGTCGGTGAGCCAGACGACGAGCGCGCGCCGTTTTTGCGCGGCCATGACCGCCGCCGCGGCGGCGGCGTGGTCGGCCTCGGCGCCGTCCGAGCGCACGACCGCAAGCGCCTCCACCAGGCTGCGGAGATGCGTCGACCCGCGCGCCGGCGCGACGCGCTGCTGCAGCCGGCGCCCGTAGGCGAGCAGCCCGACCCGGTCGCCGGACGCGAGCGCCACCTGCGCGAGCGTCAGTGCGGCCGTCACGGTTCGATCCAGCATCGTCTCGGCGCCGACACGCGCGCGGAGGAGACGGCCGGCGTCGACGAGCAGCCACACCGCCTGGCTCCGCTCGGGCTGGTAAACCTTGGTCACGAGCTTTCCACGCTTCGCCGACGCGCTCCAGCACACGTCGCGCCACTCATCGCCGGGACGATAGTCCCGCAGGTTGTCGAACTCCCGGCCCGTGCCGGCTCGTTTCGCGCGGCGCTTCTCGAGCGCGATCTGACGGCTGCGAATCAGGTACAGGGTCTCCCGCCGGCCCTCGTGAAGATCCGGATAGACCCTGACTGTCTGCTCCAGCGGAACGAGACCCCATCGCTCGACGAGACGCCACGCGCCCCGCCATTGCACGACGACGCTGCCCATCTGCGCGTCTCCCCGCTCGCGCGGCGTAACCGCGTATTCCGCTCGGCCGTGGCCGTTCGCCGGAACGTCGATCGCCATCTCGGGCAGTTCCGTTCGAAGCGCGCCGCTGACGTAGTCGGACAGGCGGACGTCGATGGCGACGGCGCCGCGGTTGTGCACGTCGACGACCACGGTCGCCGGCGATCCGAGCGTCAATGGCCCTCCCCAGCTGCGCGTTACGGTCAGCTGCGACGGTGAGGGCAACCGTCTGAGGTCGAGGAACACGAGGACGATGACGATGGCGTCCCACAACAGGATCAGGCCCAGCGCTCGGCGATCGATCCACGCCGGGCCGATCAGGAGAAACGCAGCCGCAAGCAGCCAGAGTGCGCGCCCCGTGAGCCCGAAGGCCGCACGGCGGACCGCGCGCGCCGCGGCCACGGTCGACGTCGGGGCCAGGCGGGCTGTCGTCACTTCGGAACTTCGACGGCGGCGAGGATGTCGGCCGTGATCTGGTCCGACGTGAGGCCCTCGAGATCCGCCTCGGGTTTGAGAATCAATCGATGCCGGAACACAGGCGGCGCCGCGCGCTTCACGTCGTCTGGAAGGAGAAAGGCGCGCCCATCCATCGCGGCCATGGCCTTGGCGAGCTGCATCAGGTGGATCGCCCCGCGCGGGCTGACGCCGAGCGTCAGCGAGGGCCACTCCCGGGTCCGCCTGGCGATCGCGGCGATGTAGGTAAAGAGGGGCGCCTCGACCGCCACCGACTGCACTTCCCTCTTCGCCGCCGCGAGCTCGTCGAGATCGAGCGGCTGGAGGGTGAGGTCATCAATCGCGCGGGCGTCGAATCCGCGGTGGTGCCGCTCGAGGATGGCCTCTTCCTCGCCGGCCGCGCGATCGGGATATCCAAGGCGAATCTTGACCAGAAAACGATCGAGCTCGGCTTCGGGAAGCGGATACGTCCCCTCGAACTCCACCGGGTTCTGCGTCGCGAAGGCGGTGAACGCCGCAGAGAGCCGATGGCTCGTGCCATCGATCGTGACCTGGCGCTCTTCCATCGCCTCGAGCAGCGCAGCCTGCGTCCGTGGCGGCATCCGGTTGATCTCATCGACGAGCAGCAGATCGGTGAAGACCGGGCCCTGATGGAGGGTGAAGGCGCTCGTCGCCATGTTGAAGACGTTGGCCCCGACGATGTCGGCGGGCATGAGGTCGGGAGTGCACTGCACGCGCTGGAACTGCAGGCGCATGATGTTGGCCAGCGCCCGCACCGCCAGCGTCTTCGCCAGGCCGGGAACACCTTCGAGCAGCGCATGCCCGCCGCAGACGATCGTCAGCAGCAGCAGATCGACCATCTCGGCCTGTCCGACAATGACCCTGGCCAGCTCGCGACGGGCCTGGCCTGTGATCTGTTCGAGTGTGCTCATGTCCTTCTTTGCCCCTTCTCGACGACGCCGGCACGCGCAGCGAATGCCTGCAGTTCAGCCACAATCGGCACGGCCTTGGCCGCGGTGAGGTTCGGATCGCCCGCGGCCGCGCGCGCGTTCGACAATGCCGCAGAAAGCTCCGCGCTATCGAACGCCAGACGCGCCGCCGCGGCAGCGACGAGCCGTTCGTCGTCGGACGCCATCGGCAGCCCGAGCGCCGCCAGCAGGCGGCGGCGGACGTGAGCGCGCACCGTGGAAACGGCAGCCCCGAACGCGCGCGCGCGTTCGTAGAGACCGCCCATCGTATCGATAAACTCGAGCGGCGACGTGCGCGGTTCGAGGACGCGCTCGCGAATCGGACGCCGGCGGCGAGCGTAGGTGAAGAGCGCGACCCCGACGATGGCCGCGAGCTGCAGAATGGCGAAGAAGAATGGCGTGTCGGCCAGGTACGACCAGAACGATCGAGTGTGCCCGTGATAAAACTCGTCCCAGAGCACCGTCCGCGTGCCGGCGGGACCGAGAGTGTTCACGAAAAACTCGACATGACTCGGGCGCCCGATCCCGCCATTGGCGAGCGGGGCCGACCCCGCCCACCATACTGCCCGCCCCATCCCGAGGCGCGTCGTCAAGACTGCCGGCGCCTGTTCGCTTCCATACATCACGACGTAGGGCGAGTCGATCGGCAGCGGCGCGGTGGCAGCCGGCATCTCGATCGACTCCACGCCCTCGGTGATCGCACCAGGCAGCGATCTGTCCTGTCGTCGCGCCCGCGCGACCCGCGCGCCTGCCGCGGCACCAGCCTTCTCAGTGCCGCGCGGGAAGTCCGGGAGAAAGGCCGCAGCAGCCGGACCCGTCGCAAGCACAAGGCCTCCGCGCTCGATGAACGTTCGCAGCGCGCGCATGTCCTGCTCGGAGGGAACCGCCGACGGGCTCGCGAGGACGAGGGTCGTCTGCTCCGGCTGGTACCTGATGCCGGTCACCGGCTCGAACGATCGGTCGACACGATAGCCGAGTTCTTTCAGAAGAAGATAGGCAGCCCTGGCGCCGTCCGGATGCGAGGCGTAGCTCGACCCGTCGTTGCGCGGCAGCGCGTCGGGAGGGGCCACCAGAAATGACGCGGCGGTCAGCAGCATCGTGCCCGCTCCCGCGACGGCGAGGACCGTCAGATCGCGCGTTCGCCAGGACGCAGGCATCCAAGGGTCTCCAGGTGATCCGTCACGCGGCGCGCGTCATCGTCCACGGCCGCACGGTTGCCGTACCAGATCTGCTCGAACCGGCGGGTCAGGTCGAGCATCACCGGGTGGCGGCTGTCTGCCGCGGGAAGCATCGGCAGGTACTCTCTCGGCGTTCGCGCATCGTCGATGCGCCAGACGCCCTGCTCTTCGAGGCGCACGAGCGCGGCGCCATAGGCGCACCGGACGGCATCGCGCGTCTGCCCCAGCCGCGCAGCTGCGAGCGCGCGAAGGGCGAGGTCGCGCGCGCGCGGACGCGCGACGGCGCCGGAGCCAAGGTCGAGCGCCGCACCGCGCGGATATTCGGCAATCGTCCGCGCCAACCAGTACCCCAGTCCGATCAGCGCGGCAATCGCGGCCGCCCACGCGAAGACGAGCGCCGTGCCGCGCGCTGCGCCACGCCCGGCGCCGAACCGCCCCAGGAGATCCTCGAACCACTTCCCGACGCGTTCCTGGAGCTGCTCGCGCCACCGACTCGCTGCACTCTGCTGGAACTCGCTCCCGGCGAGGATCGCCTCGACCTCGGTCCTCGCCTGAGCGCGCGATCGGGCGCGGCTGGCGTCATCGGCCGATTCGACCTCGTCGGCGATGCCTTCCAGGCGTCGAAGCAGCGCGGCGCGGGTCGCAGGCCAGACTTCAGGCTTCGCGGGCGCCGCGACAAGCGCGGCGGTGAGCCAGCGGGCGCTGACGTCGACGCGCTCGTCACCCTCGACCACGCGCCACGATTCAGGGATCCTGGCAGCGAGCGCCGGCGCATCGGCCGCGCGACCGATCGCCGCGATCTGCGCGCCGAGCGTCTCGAGGTGAGAAGGAAACTGGCTGCGGGCCACGTCCGCGACCTGCGTCGCATCAACAGCCTGCGCTGCCAGGCGCAGG
Source organism: uncultured Acidobacteriota bacterium (assembly GCA_963839705.1). Taxonomy (GTDB): domain Bacteria; phylum Acidobacteriota; class Vicinamibacteria; order Vicinamibacterales; family 2-12-FULL-66-21; genus DATBJJ01. Next base: position 92,153 of record CAWIWL010000010.1, on the reverse strand, counting down.
GACGCGACCGCAACCGCGAGGATCGCGGCCGCCAGGGAGAGACCACAACGCAGGCGCAGAGAAAGGCAGCAGGACAAGCGAGCGCGATTCTACTGGCCCTCGCCGGGCAGCAGCGCAGGCGATACGGGCGTAGAGCTGCCGCCCGCCGGCTCGAGGCCAGCCAGCATCAATTGAAGGTCGAGTCCTTCGTTTCGGACGCGGAGATCGTAGGTACAGAACCGCGAATGCCACGATCATCAGAGGGGCGGTGAAGGCTCCCCCGACCGAGCCCGCGATCGTCCCAAGCAGGTTCATCCAGAAAAACGTGGACGATTCAGGACCGGCCATGGCGGCGACAAAGATAAACGGCCCCTGGAACACCGCCAGCACGGCATAGGTGATGACCATCGTGAAAACCAGAAGGACGAACACGCGGAGCAGGCTGCCCCTGGTCAGGTTGATGCTGCGGACGATGGCGTCGGTCGCCGTCTGATCCTCGAGCACCGCTGCCGGGATCGAAACCGCGTAGCGAAGCGCGACCCAGAGCCACAAGAGGAGCGCGAGGAGCCCGCCGGCCAGGACCATGAGCCCCGCGAGCACCGGGAATCCGCCCGCGCCCAAGGCCCCTCCCATCCCCATGAGGACGAACATCAGCAGCAGGACTCCGAACAACCGGATTGAGACCAGCACCAGCAGCAGCGCCAGCCGGCCCACCCGGCCGCGCAGCGGCGCGTACGCCTCGCGAATCGATGTTGGACGGCCCATGTAGAGCTGCGACACCGCGACCGTCGTCGCACCGAGCGCCACCGCATAAGTGATGCAGTAGACGATCAACATGCCGATCATCGCGGCGCCGAACCACAACAGTGCGCCGAGGATCTCGGCGGGATTGGGCTGGGCCGCGACCGAGCCCGGGCCCGCCGGCTGCGGATTGAAGAGCGCGACGAGCAACCCGAACGCCAGCGCCAAGAGCGAAGGAAGCGCCATGATGCCGACGAAGAGCCAGAAATGGCGGCGGTAGAGGCTGAAAGGATCGGTCGAGCAGCTCGCCGAGCGTCAGCGGGCGGAGATCCAACGACATAGATGTCTCCACAGGGGGCAGGCGATCGTAGCACACGGGTCGGGGCAAGTTCAGGAGGTTCAGGTGATTGAACCTTTTGAACCTTTTGAACAAACCTTTGAGCTAGAGACCGAATGTTGCCGCGAGCCGCCTGCCGATCGTCTGCCGGACCGTCGCCAGAGCCCGCCTGGCGGTGGCTGCGGCAAAGCGGACGCGGCGGCGGCGCACGCGCCGAGGGATCATGGTCTTCCCCGTCGCGGGACTGGCCGGCATCCATCCTTCGTCGATGAGCCGCTGCTGAATGGTCAGGGCCCGGGTGACCAGGCGAGTTGCGGTGTCGAACTGCTCGATACGCTCGGCGCCGTCCGGGTACGTGACCGCCAGCGTATAGGCGCCCGGCTCACTTCCCCGGTGCACTTCCACATCAATCTGGGCCTGCCCCCTCGTGAAGAACCAGATCATCAATACCTCGCTCAGCGAATATCGGCATGAGGACCGGGGAGGATAAGGGCTCTAGGCTCTAGGCTTTGGGCTTTGGCTAGATCCTCGAGTGAAGTCGTCGAAGGTTTTGCCAGAGCCTAGAGCCTAGAGCCGAGAGCCTTCCCTCCGAAGTAACGTCGCACCTACGTCCGGACAGCGGGCCACACACCCCGGCCTGGCACATAATACGAACGCCGGAATGAAGATTACCGACGCCAAGGTCATCGTCTGCAGCCCGGGTCGCAACTTCGTCACGCTCAAGATCGTGACCGAAGATGGCCTGACGGGGCTCGGCGATGCGACGCTCAACGGCCGCGAGCTCGCCGTGGCCACCTACCTCTCCGAGCACGTTGTTCCGCTGCTCGTCGGCCGGGATGCCAGGCGGATCGAGGACACGTGGCACTACCTCTATAAGGGCGTGTACTGGCGAAAGGGCGCCGTCACGATGACGGCCATCGCCGCCGTCGACATGGCACTGTGGGACATCGCGGGCAAGGCCGCAAACAAGCCCGTGTACCAGTTGTTCGGTGGCGCGTCGCGCGAGGACGTGCTCGTCTACAGCCACGCCAACGGCGCGACGATCGAGCAGACGGTGACGGCCGTGGCCGAACACGCGAAGGCAGGATATCGGGCGATTCGCGCGCAGTGCGCGGTTCCGGGACATGCCCACAGCTACGGCGTCAGCAAGACCGGCCATCACTACGAGCCGGCCGAGCGCGGCGGGTTGCCATCGGAGAGCACATGGAGCACGGAGCCCTATCTCCAGTTCGCGCCGATGCTGTTCGACCGGCTCAGGCGAGAGCTCGGGTCAGAGATTCAGCTCCTCCACGACGTGCACCATCGGCTCCGGCCTATCGAGGCCGCCCGGCTCGGCAAGAGCCTCGAACCGTTCCACCTGTTCTGGATGGAAGACCCCGTGCCGGCCGAGCTCCAGGAGGGATTCCGGACGATCCGCCAGCACACGACGACGCCGATCGCCGTCGGTGAGGTGTTCGACAGCATCTATGACAGCTACCATCTGATCCAGGCGCAGCTCATCGACTACATCCGCTCGAGCGTGGTGCACGCAGGGGGCCTCACCCACCTCCGCAAGATTGCGACGTTTGCGGAGCTGCATCACGTGCGGACCGGTTGCCACGGCGCGAGCGACCTGAGCCCGGTGACGATGGCGGCGGCGTTGCATTTCGATTTGAGCGTCCACAATTTCGGGATACAGGAGCACATGGGCCACACCCCGGAGACCGATCGTGTATTCCCGCACGCCTATACGTTCAGGGACGGCGCGATGTACCCGGGCGACAAGCCGGGCCTTGGCGTAGACCTCGACGAAACTCTCGCGGCGTCGTACCCTTACCAGCGCGCCTATCTGCCGGTCGCGCGGCTCGAGGACGGGACAGTCCATAGCTGGTAGGCAGGCTGGTTGTGCTGTGGCTTCCGCCTTCAGGCGGAAGTTCTAGATGGCGTCAATTGAAGATGGGATGAAACCATGGCGAACTTGAGTTACTACATCACGCCGGCCATCGCAGCGGTCGCGACGGCGGCCTCGCTCGCGTCGGCGACCATCGCGCAGAAACCTGCGGCTGAGCCCGTCAATCAACTGACCGCTCAGGAGAAGCAAGCCGGGTGGACGCTGCTCTTCGACGGCAAGTCGCTCAACGGCTGGCGTGGGTACAAGAAGACCGACGCCTCCGACAGCCGCTGGAAGGTCGAGGACGGCTTGCTGACGGTCGATCCTGGCACGGGGAAAGACACCCGCGGCCAGCGAGACATCATCACGACGGCCCAGTACGACCGCTTCGAACTGACCTGGGAATGGCGCGTCGCCGAGGGTGGCAACAGCGGGCTGAAGTACTTCGTGCTCGAGGACATGGATTCGGCCATCGGTCACGAGTATCAGATCATCGACGATGAGCGGCACGCGGACGCCAAGATCGGTCCGCATCGCCAGACCGCTGCGCTCTATGACGTGCTCCCCGCCTCGATTCCTCGTCCGCTGAAACCCGCCGGGGAGTGGAACGTCAGCCGGATCCGCGTTGCTCCGAGCCGCATCGTGCCAGGCGGGACGCGCGTCTATCACTACCTGAACGATGTTCGCGTGCTTGAGTACGAACTGAATTCGCCAGAGCTTCGAGCGGCGATCGCCAAGAGCAAGTTCAAGGACGTCGCGCGCTTCGGCACGCTGCAGAACGGCTTCATCCTGCTGCAGGATCATGGCGACCGCGTCTGGTACCGCAACATCAAGATCCTGCGGGTCCCCGCTACGGCAGGAACTGACGCGCAGGCACCTGCGAAAGGCTTCCAGGTCGTCGCCAACGAGAGCGGCAAGCGCGTCGACATCACGATCGACGGCAAGCCGTTCACCTCGTACATCTACCCGGACACCCTGAAGAAGCCGGTGCTCTACCCGATCCGCACGGCCGCCGGCACGCTCGTCACGCGCGGCTTCCCTCTCGACCCGCGGCCCCGCGAGCGCTTCGATCACCCGCACCACGTCGGCCTCTGGTTCAACCACGGCGACGTGAACGGCCTCGACTTCTGGAATAACTCCTACGACATCCCGGCAGATCGGGCGCCGAAGATGGGAACCATCCATCACAAGCGCGTCATCGAGGCCAAGGGCGGCGCGGACAGCGGCGAGCTGGCGGTCGAGATGGAGTGGAACACGGCCGACGATGTCGCGCTCCTGCGCGAAACGACGCGCTTCATCTTCCGCGGCGCCGGCGATGCGCGCAGTATCGACCGCATCACGACGCTCACCGCGCTCGGCCGTCCGGTCGTCTTCCGTGACAACAAGGAAGGTTCGCTTGGCCTGCGCGTGACGCGCGAGCTCGAGCAGCCGTCCGAGAAGCCAGAGCTCTTCACCGACGGGAGCGGAAAGGCGACGAAGGTCGCGGTGCTGGACAATACGGGAGTCACGGGCCTCTACACGAGCAGCGAAGGACTCGAGGGTGATGCGGTCTGGGGCACGCGCGGGCGCTGGTGCATGCTCGCCGGCAAGATCGGTGCGGAGCCAGTGACCATCGCCATCCTCGACCATCCATCGAACCCGAACTCGCCCACCTACTGGCACGCGCGCGGGTACGGGCTCTTTTCGGCCAACGTCTTCGGCCGCAAGGTCTTCGATCCCAAGCAGGAAGAGTTGACGCTGACGCTCGAGCCCGGAAAGTCGGTGACGTTCCGCCACCGCGTGCTGATTCTCGGCACGCCCGCGACGCCGGAATCGATCGAGCGCGAGTTCACGACGTTCGCGGCGGCAACGTCGTCTTCGAGATGATCTTTCCCGGCGCGCACGAACATCCTCACGATGACCACGATGACACGATGTTCACGATGACGGATACCCAAGGATTCATCGTGGCCATCGTGCCATCGTGCCCATCGTGGGATTGGCCGTCGGCCTGTGTTCGGCGCGACCGAGGAGCGCAGCTGGTATCAGGACTCTTATGAGGGTTATTGGCCGGGGCGTCGTCGAAGGACACCTCACGCCGGAGGAAGTGTCGGATCTCGCACGGCAGGGACTGGAACACCTGCCGCTCGACGGTAAGCGCGTCATCGTTCTTATCCCCGACGGGACGCGGACGATGCCGATGGCGCTGATGTTCGAGATCCTCGAGCGCGAGCTCGGCCCGCGCGTAGCGGCGCTCGACTTTCTCGTCGCCCTCGGCACGCACACGCCGATGAGCGACGAGCAGCTCACTCGCCTGATCGGCCGGACTGTCGTTGACGGCCGCGCCGGGGATCGCCGGATCTTCAACCATCGGTGGGATGACCCCGCTACGTTCGCCACGCTGGGGACAATCCCGGCGGCGGTCATCGACGAGCTCAGCTTCGGACGCCTGAAGCAGGACGTGCCGGTCGCGCTCAATCGGCTGGTGGTCGAATACGACCACGTCCTCATCTGCGGCCCGGTGTTTCCGCACGAGGTCGTCGGCTTCTCGGGCGGCACGAAGTACCTCTTCCCGGGCATTGCGGCGTCAGAGATCATCCACTTCACGCATTGGCTGGGGGCCTTGATCACGAGCTCGGACGTGCTCGGCACGATCGACACGCCGATCCGCGCGGTGATCAATCGTGCCGCAGCCCTGCTCGATACGCCGCTGTCGCTCCTCGCGCTCGTCGTCACCTACGAGGGCGTCGCGGGCGTGTTCTGCGGCGAAGCCACCGGCAACCACGACGCGTGGCGGCAGGCCGCAGCACTTTCGGCCAGGCGTCACGTCGTCTGGCTCGACAAGCCATTCGACCGCGTGCTGACGGTGATGCCGGCGATGTATCAGGACTTGTGGACGGCCGCGAAAGGCGTCTACAAGACCGAGCCTGCCATCGCCGACGGCGGCGAGGTCGTCGTCTACGCGCCGCACGTGCGCGAGGCCAGCCACGTGCATGGCCATGTGATCGATCAGATCGGGTATCACTGCCGGGACTATTTCCTCGCCCAGTGGGATCGATTCGGCGGGTATCCCCTGGGAATCCTCGCGCACTCGACGCACGTGAAGGGACCGGGGACCTATGACGCCGGCCGCCGCGTCGAGGCCCCGCGCATCAAGGTCACGCTGGCGACGAGCATCCCCCGCGAGCAGTGCGAGCATCTCAGCCTCGATTATCGAGACCCGGCCGATGTCGATCAGGCCGACTGGTCGACCGACATGAACAGCGGCGCCTACAAAGTGCCGCGTGCCGGTGAATTGTTGTTCCGCGTCGGGAAACCTCCGGACGCCGAGGTAACGACGTGAAGTACTCCATGGGTGTGGTCGGGCTCGGGGTGATGGGTGCGAATCTCGCTCGCAACATCGAGAGTCGCGGGTTTCCGGTCGTCGGCTACGATCTCGACGCCGCCAAGGCGCAGGCGTTCGTGAACGGTCCGGCGAAGGGCAAGGCCGTCGCCGCCGCCGACAGCCCTGCCAACCTGATGGTCATGCTGGAGCGCCCGCGGCGGATTCTGGTCATGGTCCCTGCCGGCAAGCCCGTCGACAGCGTGATCGCGCACCTCAAGCCGCATCTCGAAGCGGGCGACATCCTGATTGACGGCGGCAATTCCTTCTTCGTCGACACCGATCGGCGCTCGGACGAGCTCGCCTCCGGCGGCTTCCACTTCGTGGGCGCCGGCGTGTCTGGTGGCGAGGAAGGCGCGCTTCACGGACCAGCGATCATGCCGGGCGGCCCGCGCGCGGCGTGGGACGCGCTCTCTCCCATCCTTCGCGCCATCGCGGCAAAGGCCGACGACGGCGAGCCGTGCGTGGCCTACATGGGCCCGCGCGGGGCCGGGCACTACGTCAAGATGGTGCACAACGGGATCGAGTACGGCGACATGCAGCTCATCGCCGAGATCTACGACCTGCTGAGTCGTGGCGGTGGCCTGTCCGCGGCGGAGATCGCCGACATCTTCTCGCAGTGGAACGAGGCCGAGCTCCGCTCGTACCTGATCGAGATCACCGCACAGGCCCTGCGACACATCGACAAGGACACTGGCCAACCGCTCGTCGACGTCATTCTCGACGAGGCACAGCAGAAGGGCACCGGCAAGTGGACGAGCCAGAACTCGTTCGATCTCGGTGCGCCGATCCCGACTATCAACGCCGCCGTGGAGGCGCGTCAGATTTCCGCGCTCAAGGCCGAGCGCGTGGCGGCGAGCCGCGTACTCGAAGGTCCCGCACTTCCGCCTAAAGGCGGAAGCCACGTCGATCGCACAGCGCTTATCGACGCCGCGCGCCACGCACTCTACGCGAGCAAGATCACGTCCTACGCGCAGGGCATGTCTCTCCTGCGGATGGCGTCGGCAGAGTACAAATACGACATCGATCCGGGCGAAGTCGCCAAGATCTGGCGTGCGGGCTGCATCATCCGCGCGGCCCTGCTCTCCGACATCCGCGAGGCCTTCAAGCGGAACCCGAACCTCGGCAACCTGCTCATCGATGATGCGTTTCGCAGCACCATCGGACAGCCCGCCGTCCAGAGCGGCTGGCGGTTCGTCATCCAGACCGCCGTCGGCCTCGGGATCCCGGTGGCGGGCCTCGGCGCCTCGCTCGCCTACTACGATGCGTACCGGAGCGCACGGCTCCCCGCGAATCTCACCCAGGCGCAGCGCGATTTCTTCGGTGCGCACACCTACCGGCGGACCGACCGCGAGGGTGTCTTCCACACCGACTGGACCCCCGACAGCTAACCAACCCCCCATGACCAAGGCGTTGCAGATTCGACCCGACGGCGCGCTCGACTTCCTCTCGCTCGGCGCACTCGTTCATCGTCTCGACCCCGGCGTCGTGCCGTTTCGCAAGGCGCACACATGCGCCATTCACGTCAGCGGCGGCGAGTTCAATACCGCCGCCAACCTCGCCGACTGCTTCGGCATGCGCACCGGCATCGCGAGCGCGATGGTCGACTACCCGATCGGCGACCTCATCGCCGAGCGCGTCCGCGCCATGGGCGTAAAGCCCTTCTACAAGCGCTTCAAGCACGACGGCGCGCGCGGCCCCAACATGGCCACCGTCTACAGCGATCAGGGCTACGGCGTGCGCGGCCCAATGGTCTTTTACAACCGCGCCAACGAGGCCGCCGCGCAACTCAAGCCTGGAGATTTCAACTGGGCGGAGATCTTCGGCGCTGGCGTCCGCTGGTTCCACTGCGGAGGGATTTTCGCGGCACTCTCCGATACCACGTCGGAGCTGATCATCGAGGCCATGCAGGCGGCGAAGGCGCACGGCGCGGTGGTGTCCTTCGACCTCAACTATCGCGAGAAGCTCTGGACCGTGTCGGGCAGCCCCGAGCGCGCCCCGTCAGTGCTGGGACGAATCATCAAGCTCGTCGACGTGCTCGTCGGCAACGAGGAGGATCTGCAGAAGGGCCTCGGCATCCCCGGACCAGAGGTCGCGGCAACGTCGAAGCTCGATCCGAGCGTCTTTGTCGGGATGATCGACAAGGTCGTCGAGAAATACCCGCAGATCAAGGTCGTGGCGACGACGCTGCGTGAAGTGCACTCCACCAACCGCCACACCTGGGGCGCCGTTGCGTGGATCAACGGGAAGGCCTACCTCTCGCCGATGTGCGAGCTCGACGTGCACGACCGCGTCGGCGGCGGCGACGGCTTTGCCGCCGGCGTCTTCTACGGCCTGATGAGCGGCGAGACGCCCGAGGAATGCGTGAAGCTCGGGTGGGCGCACGGCGCGCTCATCACGACGTTCCCGGGTGACACGACCATGGCCACGCTCGATCAGGTGCGCGCGTTTGCCAAAGGCGGCTCGGCACGCATCCAGAGATAGCTCAGGGGGCGCCGGCTATCAAGAATTCATCGCGATGATCTCGAAGATCGCGAAGCTCGCGAAGGTCGTAAGAGACATTTCTTCGTGGTCATCGCGGTCTTCTGGCTCACCGCGATGAATTCGTATAACGATGAATCCAAAACGGATAGCGGCAATGGGAACGCCCAAGCGCGGCAGCTCGACGAAATCCAAGGACATCGTCGTGTTCTGGATTGTCCGGGATTCCGTGTGCGCTGACTGCGGAGAGGCGCTCGGGAAGGGCCGGTTTCTTCGTTTGGAATCAGAACGGCCGCTCTGTTTGAGTTGCGCGGACCTCGCTCATTTGGTGTTCCTGGAACGTGGGGACGCGGCCCTGACGCGGCGCGCGACGCGATACTCTACGCTGCACGCTGTGGTTGTGCGATTCAGTCGAGCCCGCAAACGCTACGAACGTCAAGGTGTGTTGGTCGAGGAACAGGCTTTGGCGAAGGCGGAACAGCAGTGCTGGTCGGATGCCGAGGCCAGGAAGTCTGCAAGCGAACGGGCGGTCGCCCGGCGCCTCGAACTCGACGCGGCATTCGTTGAAGCGTTCGGGCGACGGGTGGGCGAGCTCTTCCCCGGCTGTCCGCGTGAGGCGCAACGAGCGATCGCTGAGCACGCCTGCCAGAAGTACCTCGGGTCGCGTTGGGCGTTCGGCCGCGGCGAAGGACATGGACGCACACGCAGTGGAGCTCGCTGTACGGGCTCATGTCCGGCATGCGCATACGCCATACGATCGGCTCTTGTGCGAAGGCATGGAGCGGTGCGATGCTCGGCGCGAAGTCGCATCGCTGGTGGAGGAATCCCTGGAGCGATGGGCATCCACACCGTGAAGGCCGAGCAACCAATTTGGGCTTGCTAACCGGCCGCTGAGCCGACGAGCGGCGAGCTGATCCTGGTCATGTAAGCTCGGGGTCCGCTCGCGGCTGAACGGCATTACGGTGCCGACCCACGACCTTCCCGGAGAGGGCGATCAGACAAGTACGAGCTGGAGCCGTTCTATGTCCCGCACACCGCCGAGGCTGCTTGACGAACCCGGCTGGTAAGGCGATATCTTACTTAGAGTGAGAACGACCATTTCCTCGAAAGGGCAACTCGTCCTACCTACGGAATTCCGGCAGCAGGACCGGATTGCGCCCGGCCAGGAGTTCGACGTCGAGCGTATCGGGCCCGGCGAATACCGGATCGTGCGACTCGCGTTCAGGCCGAACGACGGCGCCGTCGACTGGCTGCTCGACTGCCCGACCAAGGGCTTCTTCGTCCCCGTCGACTCCGAATCGACCGACGCGCGGTGACCTACCTGGTCGACGCCAATGTGCTGAGCGAACCCACGACACCGACACCCAATGTGAACGTAGTGGCGCGGTGACGGCAAACATGAGTAACGTTTGGGTGGCCGCGCGCCACGCCGGGGCTGCGCTATCCTCAAGCTACGGCGGTAGTCCCAAGCTACGAACAACACGGATTCGTCATCGGAAAGGTACCAGCGTGATTCGCGACACTCTTGCTCTCGAAGATCTGTGGGGGGTCTATTCAGTCCCGCCGCTGCCGCGCAAGGCCGACGGCCGGCGCAGTCTCGACCTTGATGCGGCCGAAAGGGTCGCCAGACACATCGCCGAAGGCGGCATCACACGCTTCCTCTACGGCGGGAACGCGTTTCTCTATCACATCTCGCTCGCCGACTACGAAGCCCTGCTCGACTGGCTGGCTGACTTTCCCGCGCCGCGGTGGCCGATTCCCAGCCTCGGTCCCTCGTTCGGACGCGCCATCGACCAGGCCTGTCTTCTCCGCCGCCAGTCGTTCCCGACCGCGATGGTCCTGCCGTGCGGAGATCCGCGCGACCCGCGTGGAACCGAAACCGGCATGCGCGAGATCGCCGACGCGGCGGGCATGCCGCTCATCATCTACCTGAAATCCGAGGACGGGTTCGGCTCCGACAAGGAGGACTCGCTCGACGCGATCGGCCGGCTCGTCGACGATGGCGTGGCCATCGCGATCAAGTACGCGATCGTGCGTGATGACCCCAGGAAGGACGCCATGCTCGACGGGCTCCTCAAGCGCGTCGATCGCCGCCGCGTCATCAGCGGCATGGGCGAGCGCCCGGCGGTCGTCCACCTTCGCGACTATTCGCTCGGCGGCATGACCACCGGCTCCGGATGCATCGCGCCGTCCCTGTGCAGCGCATTCCTGATGGCGTGCGCCGACAGGAACTGGACCACGGCAGAGAGCCTGCGCGCCGAGTTCATGCCGCTCGAGGACGTTCGAGATGCATGGGGCCCGGCGCGCGTGCTGCACCACGCCACGGAGCTTTCCGGCATCGCGCCGGCTGGCCCAATCCCTCCCTACGTCTCGCCGCTGAGCGATCAGCAGTTGGCCGAGCTCGCACCTGTCGCGCGCGGCCTGCGGGAGCGCGACGCGTGATGCGTCCACGCAAGACGCCTACCGACCTCCGCAGCTACCGCTGGTTCGGCAGAGACGATCTGCGATCGTCCGGCCACCGCTCGCGCGCGCGACAGCAGGGCTACACGGCCGATGACATGGCCGGCAAGCCCGTCATCGCCATCCTCAATACGTGGAGCGATGCCAACCCGTGCCACGCGCACTTCCGGCTGCGCGCCGAGGACGTCAAGCGCGGCGTCTGGCAGGCCGGCGGCTTCCCCATGGAGATCCCGCTGCTCACGCTCGGCGAGACCTTCATGAAGCCGACGACGATGCTCTATCGCAACCTGCTGGCGATGGAGGCCGAAGAGGCGCTGCGCTCGTATCCGGCCGACGGCGCCATCCTGCTCGGGGGATGCGACAAGACCGTGCCCGCGATGGTCATGGGCGCGACGAGCGCCAACCTTCCCTTCATCTTCGTGCCGGCGGGCCCGATGTTCCGCGGCAACTGGCGCGGCCAGGCGCTCGGCTCGGGGACCGACGTCTGGAAGTACTGGGCGGAACGGCGGGCCGGCACGATCGACGAGTGCACCTGGCGCGAGATGGAGGAAGGGATCGCCCGTTCCTACGGCACGTGCATGACGATGGGCACGGCCTCGACGATGGCGGCGGCGGTCGACGCCCTCGGGCTCACGCTGCCGGGCGCCTCGTCTATTCCCGCGGCCGACTCCGTCGCATGCGCGCATGGCATCGGCCGCCGGCCGCCGCGTCGTCGAGATGGTGTGGGAAGACGAGCGGCCGCGCGACATCCTCACCACTGCCGCCTTCGAGAACGCGGTCACGGCGGCGATGGCGCTCGGCGGATCCACCAACGCGATCATTCACCTGATTGCGATGGCTGGACGCGCGGGCGCCGAGCTCGATCTCGATCGATTCGACGCGTTGTCGCGCCGCACGCCCTTCCTCGCCAACATCCGGCCGTCGGGCGCGTTCCTGATGGAGGACTTCTTCTACGCCGGCGGCCTGCGGGGCGTGCTCGATCGGCTGCGCGACCTGCTGCACGTCGACTGCCTGACGGTCAACGGTCAGCCGCTCGGAAAGAATCTCGACGGCGCGTTCGTGTCGAACGACGAGGTCATCGCGCTGCGCGAGCGACCGATTGGCCCCGAGGGCGGCGTCGCTGTGCTGCGAGGTAACCTCGCGCCGGATGGCGCGGTCATCAAGCACACGGCCGCCGAGCGCCGGCTGCTTCAACACACGGGTCCGGCCGTCGTCTTTCGCAACTACAACGACCTCGAGGCCCGGATCGACGATCCGGCGCTGCCGGTCACCGCCGACTCGGTGCTCGTGCTGCAGGATGCCGGGCCCCTGGGCGCACCGGGCATGCCCGAGTGGGGCATGCTGCCCATTCCCAAGAAGCTGCTCGCGCAGGGCGTGCGCGACATGGTCCGGATCTCCGACGCTCGGATGAGCGGGACGGCGTACGGCGCCTGCGTGCTGCACGTTGCGCCGGAATCATTCGCCGGCGGACCGCTCGCCTTCGTGCGCGACGGCGACTCGATCGAGCTCGACGTGGCCGGACGGCGGCTCACGCTGCGCGTCCCAGACGACGAGCTGGCGCGCCGGCGTGCCGGGTGGCAGCCGCGCCAGGTCGCGTATCCGCGCGGCTTCGGTCACATGTACGCCCGTCATGTGACCCAGGCCAACCGCGGATGCGATTTCGACTTCCTGGAAGGGACGGCGACGATCGCGGAGCCGGAGATTCACTGACGCGGGTCAGGGCGTTGGGCTTTAGGCTTTGGGCTCTAGGCTCTAGCAAAACCTTCAAACACTATTCCAAGGTCTTAACCTAAAGCCTAAAGCCTAGAGCCAAGAGCCTGTAGAGTCCGTCACCGCTCTTCCGGAAACCCCGCCTCTCGCCATTTCGACCAATGCCCGGCCAGGCAGACGATGCTGGTGAAACCTCGGACGCGCAACCCGGCTTTGGCGAGCTGGGCCCGCGGGCCGTGGCCGCAATAGACGACGATCGGATCCGCCGGGCGGGAACGGAGCTCGCCCGCACGCCAGGGAATGGCCCAGAACGGAATGTTGATCGAGCCGGGAATGTGGCCGGCGGCGAACTCGCCGGCGGATCGCACGTCGAGGACGAGCGGCGGATTCTGAGCCAACTGCTTCAGCAGCTCGGCCGCTTTCACGTCGGCCATCATCGGCCTCGCCGCGCCTCGAGAATCCTGAGGAACGACCGGCCTTGCAGCTCCTCCTCAGTCAGACCCGTCTCGCGAGCCTCGTCGAGCGTCAGCGCGCCCGAGCTCAGGCCGCGCACGAAGAAGTTGAGCAACCCCTGCCCTGTCGCCGCATCGTCGAACACGTCGCCGACGAGCGTGGCCTGCGCGGCCTTCTCGACGAAGTTGCGCAGCCTCGTCGTGGCTGCCGGGCGCGCGGACAGGAAGAACGAATAGAGAGCCGCATAACGCGTCGGCAGCTGAGCCGGATGGACGTCCCATCCCTGGTAGAAGCCGTTCACCAGCGAATGCCGCGTGTCGTCGAAGTGCAGTTTCCATGCGCGATGGACGACGTCGCGATTCTCGCGGCGCTGGTCGGCGGTCAACGAGCCGCCAGGGAGCGCGCGATGCGGCGCGACGGGCATGATGTTGGTCGCGCCGTCCGACAGCCAGACTCCGGACTGCGCAAGCGCCACCTGCATCATGTGCTTGGCAAAATCACAGGCCTGGTGGCGCATGTGCTGCCACGACGCCGTGATGCCGCATAGCGCGGTGTAGTCGTAGGTGCCGAAATGCGCGCCTCTCACGCGGCCGCCACCCGCGGCAACGAGCGCGCGGAGCGCTGATGATCCATCTGGCGCGAAAATCGACTGTGGGGTTTCGATCATCAGCTCGAGCGCGATCGTTCCGGGCCGGAGCTTCAGCGTCCGCTCGAGCGTCGTGCACGCTCGCGCGACGGCGGAGACATGCCCCTGCCCCATGAGCTTCGGAACGGTCACGACAAAGTTCGGCGGGAGCCGGCCCGCCGCGCGCGACAGCGTCGTCACGAACAAGTCGAGCGTCCGCAAGCTGCGCGCGTGCAGTTCCTTCGACATCGGCTTGATACGGATGCCGATGAATGGCGGCAGAGTGCCCGCCGCCAATCCCGCGGCGACTTCCTCGGCAACCGAGCGCGCGTGACCGTCCTCCTCGGCGTCAGGCCTGATGCCGTACCCGTCTTCGAAGTCGATCCGGAAGTCTTCGACCGGCTCGCGCTTGAGCTTGTCGACAACGCGGCTGCGAATGGTCTCGGCAATATCGGCCTGATCGGACGGCAGGCCAATTGCCGCGGCAAACGTGTGCGCGCCCGGCGCGAAATCCTCGAGCACCGACAACGCGACAGCGCCAATCCTCGCCGCCGAGTCGGCTTTGAAGAGATGCGCGCCGCCGTAGACGCTGTGCACGGGCTGTCGTTCGCCGCTCTCGCCAGGATAGGCGCGGCTTGCGGCGAGGTTGGCACTGTGGAGCCCCGTCAGAATGGGTTTCAGCGCGCGCGGGTCGAGCGATGGAGTGTCCGACAGTCGTCGTCGTGTGGGTGACATGACAGCCCCGGGCAGGATTACGAACCTCGATACGTCGTGTAACCGAACGGACTGACGAGCAACGGAACGTGGTAGTGCGCCGCATTCCGCCCCCCGTCTTCGAGCACTTCGAAAGTGATGATGACCGACGGATAGAATGCGCGGATCCCGCGCGTGTCGAAATACCGCCTGGTGTCGAATATCAGGCGGTACAGGCCCGCGTCGGGCGGCGCCCCTTCCGGCATCAACGTGCGCAATCGTCCATCCGCATCAGTCTCGCCGTGTCCCACGACTTGCCATTCGCTCGCCTTGCCGCCCCGCTCGAGCACGACCCTGACGCCGGCGGCTGGGCGACCTATCGACGTGTCCAGCACATGAGTGGTGATGGCGCTCACGGGGGGATTGTATCTTGTTGGTTCGGGGTTCGGGGTTCGGGGTTCAGGGTTCAGGCGGTTCGGGTTCGCGGCTCGCTACTCGCGGCCGTCGGATCGTACCGGTCGGGACCGTGGCGAAGTCGCCACCGTCAAACACAACTGCTCCCCCGAGAATTGTCGTCAGCACGCGGCCTCGCACGCGGCGGCCGTCATACGGGGTGACCGGGTGGCGGTGGTGGAGTGTCCTGGCGTCGATCGTCCACTCGGCATCGGGATCCCACACGACGAGGTCGGCATCGCGTCCGATGGCAATCGCGCCTTTCGCGCCGAGGCCGGCGAGCTCAGCCGGCTTGGTGGCCATCCATCCCGCGAGTCGTTCCAGCGGAATTCCACGCTCGGCGGCGCCGGTCCACACGACTGACAGTCCGAGCTGCAGCGACGCCACGCCTCCCCACGCACTCAGGAAATCGCCATCGTCGAGGTGCTTCAACGCCGGCGGCGCAGGCGAGTGGTCGCTCGCCACGAGGTCGATGTCGCCGGCGGCCAGCGCCTCCCACAGCCGCTCCCGATTGGCCCGGGATCGGATCGGCGGAGCGCACTTGAAGGCGGTCGCGCCGTCGCCGATGTCTTCCGCGGCAAACGTCAGGTAGTGTGGACACGTTTCCACAGTCAGCGAAACACCAGCCGCGCGGGCTGCCCGGATGGCCGGCAGCGCGACAGCGGACGCAAGATGGACGACGTGGACGCGGGCACCGTACTCGCCCGAGAGCCGCACGAGCATCTCGATGGCGGCCTGCTCGCTGGCGTCGGGGCGGCTCTCGAGCCAAGTAGCGTAGCGTCGCGGATCGCCAGGCACTCCGTGAGTCGACGCCATCGGGTCTCGCAGCAGCGCCGGCAGCTCCGCGTGCGCCAGCAGCGGAAGGTTGAGTGCGGCAAGGATTGGGAGGGCGGCCCGCAGATCCGCTTCTCCGACGTGCCCGAACTCGTCGACGCCCGACGGGCACATGAAACACTTGAAGCCGGGCACGCCGGCCGCGGCGAGCGACGCCAGGTCGCCGGCATTGCCGGGAACGACGCCGCCCCAGAACGCCACGTCGACGTGGCAATGGCCTCGGGCCGCGGCACGCTTCTCCTCCAGTGCTGCGACGCTCGTCGTCGAAGGAATGCTGTTGAGCGGCATGTCCACGAGCGTCGTCACGCCACCGGCCGCGGCCGCGCGCGTCGCGTGCTCGAAGCCTTCCCACTCGGCCCGGCCGGGATCGTTGATGTGGACGTGCGTATCAACCAGTCCAGGGAAGACGACGTGCGCGCCGACATCCAGTTCCGGCACGCCCGCAGGCCTGTCGTCGTACTCGCCGATGGCGACGATGCGGCCTGAGCGTGTGTGGATCGCCGCCGGACGGACGCCAGTGGGCAGGACGACTCGCTGACTGCGGACGATAAGGGCCATTCGCGTTTGCCGTGCGCGTCGTCAGCGTATCAGCGACGCCTCGATCAGCCCGTAGGGCTCATCGGTCGGCACGAAGATCTCGTTGCGGTTGTCGAGGCCCAGGCGGGCCATGTCCACCGGCAAGTGGTGCTTGTTCGGCATGACGAGCCGAACCGCGGTGACGGCGTCTGACGTTGTCGAGGACTGCCTGGCCCATGGCGTGAAGCGTGTGCTGAACCGACTGGCTGTCGTGTTCGGCGAAGGTCTCGAGCATCGTGCTGCGCACAGCGCGCCACGTGAGGTTGAAGTCGAGGTCCGCCGTTCGGTACCGCCACGTCGCAGTCATCGCCGTCGCCAGGATGCGATCGGCGACATCCGGGAGCGTGGTGTAGGCGTCCCTGAGAAACCCGGAGAACCCCGAGCGAGACGACTTCAGGATGACGAGATCGCGAACCCCGGCGCCAATCGTGATCTGGTCGCCCTCACCCTGCACCGTGGCCGTACGCGTCTCGGCGCCCTGACGAAGGAAGGCCTGACCGTGCTCCCGGGCCCCGACGCTAATCCTCCCCCACGGCTGCTCCGTCAGGTCGATGCGGACGCGGCGTAATCGTGGATTCCGCTCGAGAAAATGCTCGGCGAGCAGGCGGCCGAACGCCTCGGGCTCGTCGACCGGATGCCCCGCGGCGAGCGCGTACACGGTGTTCTTCATCGTGTCGGTGGGCAGGACGTCGCTATTGTCGCCGTCCGTGTAGGATTGGTCGTACTCGCCTTCAAAGCGGATGGCGATCGTGAGATCCTTGAGGTCGTGGCGATCGCCGTGGCGCGATACCTTGACGAGTCTGACGCTCGATTTTCCGTAGGCCGTCTCAGCAAGCATGGGTCACGACCCTCGCGTCACAATGAAAAGGACATCAGTGGGCGCCGATCATAACACCGCAGCGTTGACCCCTTCGTTCACGGCCCTGGCCGACCTCGCCTCGGCGCGAGTCGGCGGCCGCGCCATCGCCGCCAACGACGAGTTCTTCGCGCCGAAGTCGCACCTCGTCAATCCCGCGCCCGCGGTTTTCATTCCTGGCAAGTTCACCGCGCGCGGCAAGTGGATGGACGGCTGGGAGACGCGGCGGCGGCGGACTCCGGGATACGACTGGTGCGTCATCGCCCTCGGCATGCGCGGCGTTGTCCGGGGCGTCAACGTCGACACGCGCCACTTTACCGGCAACTACCCGTCGCACTGCTCGATCGAAGGGATCGACAACGCCCGGACGCCGACGCCAGCTGTATGCGCGACCGAAGGAGCGCCATGGGTCACGCTGATGGGAAAGTCGCCGCTCCGGGGCAACAGCGACAACTTTCTGCCCGTCGTCGACGAACGTCCCTGGACGCACCTCAGGCTCAACATCTTTCCGGACGGCGGCGTGGCGCGCCTGCGCGTTTACGGCGACGTGGCAGTAGACTGGCCGCGTGTCGCCCGCACACGCCGCGCCGTCGATCTCGCGTCCATCACGAACGGCGGCCTGGTCATCGGCGCGAGCGACATGCACTTCGGCGCCAAGGACAACATGATCATGCCCGGGCGCGCGACGAACATGGGCGATGGATGGGAGACGCGGCGGAGACGGGGTCCGGGATATGACTGGGCGATCGTGCGGCTGGGCACGACCGCCCACGTGTCGAAGGTCGAGATCGACACGAACCACTTCAAGGGCAACTATCCGGAAAGCGCGTCGGTCGAGGGCTGCCGCGTGCCGTCGTCGTCGCTCCAAGACCTCGGCTCGGCCTCCTGGACTGAGATCCTGCCACGCACGTCCCTCAAGCCCCACCACCGGCACTATTACTCCCGCGAGCTAGCGAAGACAAGCCCGGTGTCGCACGTCCGGCTCAATATCTTTCCCGATGGCGGCATCAGCCGGCTGCGCGTCCATGGACACGTGGCAGTCGATTGATGGCGCGGCGCCTGAAGAGGCGCGGCGCTTGCTCACGCGTGCCTGCGGCTCGTCTCGATGGGTCGAGCGGATGCTCGGCTGCCGGCCGTTCGGCAGCCGCGAGGCCCTGCTCTCGGCCGCTCGCGCCGAGTGGGACGCTCTCGACGACCGCGACTGGCGCGAAGCGTTCACGCACCATCCGAAGATTGGCGACCGCGAAGCGCTACCTGAGCGGCTCCCCGCAACTCACACGCTTTCTGCGAACGAACAGGCAGGTGTAGATGGCGCCCCGGATGCCGTTCTCAACGCGCTCGCGGAAGGCAACCGCGCGTACGAACGGAAGTTCGGGTACATCTTCATTGTCTGCGCCTCCGGCCTGAGCGCCGCCGAGATGCTCTCGCGGCTGAATGCACGGCTGGGCAACACTCCGCAGCACGAGATTCGGATTGCCGCCGGCGAGCAGACGAAGATCACTGCGCTGCGGCTTGCTTAGAGGCACCGCTCCGAGGACGGAGCCGGCGGAGCTAACGGGTTCAACACGGAGGAACGGAGCAAACGGAGACGCACGGAGAAAACGCGACCACATTTTCAGCATTCAGAGACTGCTTGCACCGCGCGGACCGCGGTGTGGTCGGCAGCGTGATCCCCTCCGCGCGTCCCCGTTCCCCCCGTTTCTCCGTGTTGAAATCCGTTGCCTCCGTCAACTTCCGGGCTAGCTCACACCGTGAACAACCCTAACGGCACCCCGGCAGACGAAACGCGCCGATCTTGCTCGAATAGCTGGCTGCGCCCTTCTTGATGTAGTCGCCGACATACCAGATCGTGCAGTCGTCCACGGGATCGACGGCGGTCTGCGTGTAGTCCTGCCACCGCATCACCGTTTGAATGTCCTCACCCTCCACCAGCACCGTCTCCCGCAGTGTCAACGTGCCAGGGGGATCGTTGGCAAGGCGCCCGGCGAAGCGCTGGCCGGCGAAGTGCGGCGAGCCGCCGAACGAGTAGCCGATGCCGATGTTGCCGAGCCGGTCGATCGCGGGGCTGGCCATCCAGCGGAAGAGCCCTTCAGGCGCGTACGTCCCCTGCTGATGGAGCGTCACCGTGCGGTTCTTGTCCACACGGAACTCGTACCACCGGACCCCGCCGCCGCCGACCGTCGTATTCACCGAGTGGACAGCAACGATGGACTCGCGATCGCCGATTCTGCGATAGACGAGGCGCGACATGATCTTGTCGCCCTGTGAATCAAGCCGGCGGTCGGTGCCGGGCTGGGGCACGCAGTTCTTGAGCTGGCCGTCGCACAGATAGTGGTACGGCGCCACGGCAATCTTCTCCGGTCCCGTCACTCTGGTATTCGCCGCGTTCTTCCAATCGACAGCAAACTTCCAGACATACACACCGTCGTCCTCGAGGTCGTTCTTGAGCTGCGAGCCGCCCGCCGTCATCATGACGTTCGGTGCGCCTGACGGCGGCATCGCCTTGCCGTCGACGTCAGCGTTGTTCAGGAAGCCCACGCCGTCGATGACGATGCACTGCTCGGTCGCCGGCTCACCCTTGAGCATCTTCTCGCGCTCGACCACGCAGGCGTGTTTCTGGATGAAATCGTCGCTCGTGCTCGTGGGCACGTAGTAGCCGTCGCGCCAGATCGCGGGGCGCGGATAGTCGGGAAAGAGCGAGCGCAGGAACTCGTAGCGGTAGTACGAGCCCATCGGGTCGTCGCTCGTGCTGATGGCGTAGCACATCGAATACGGTCCCTGCGGGCCTTGTCCGCGGCCGGCCTGGCCGCGGCCGCGCTGTCCCGGAGCGGCGGGTGGCTCGGGCGGAGGCGGCGGGGGCTGGAAGAGCGGCGCGGGCTTTCCCGGCTGCCCGGGCATGCCAACCGGACTCACATACGCCTTCTCGCTCGCGGTCCAGACCTCGGGCTGATCGGGCCGGACCGGGCCACGCCGGAAGAGGGGCATTACGACGAGCCAGCGATTGGCGATCTGGTCGTAGCGCACGACCGCGTCTCCGTTGTTGGTTGCCTCGCACTGGCCGCCGAAGCCCTTGAAGAAATTCGCCGTGGGCACGGGACCGTACAACGCGCGCCCGGTCGTGTCGAATTTCCTGCCCTTCTTGGTGAAGATCGCGGTCTGGCTGTTCACGATCTGCACGACGTGATCGGGACCGACGGCAAGCGTGTTGTCCGAGGGGTTGCGAAGATTGGCCGTGCCCTGGGGGCCCGCGAAGCCGACGCCGAGCCCGTCGAAGCTCTCGACGAGGACCGCTCCTGGCTTGGCGCCATGAGTCGTCTGTTCGACAGTCGCCGAACCAGGCGGCGCCGTGATCACCGGTGGGACGATCGGAGCGGGTGCTGGCTGCTGGCGCGCTTCCTCCTCGTCCTCGCCGTCCTGCGCTTCGGGCGGCGCGACCCGGTGTCCCGGCGAGCCGCCGACGACAGTCGCGGTGCGCGCCGTGCGAGGCCGCGCACTCAAGTAGACAAGGCCCGCCGTAACAAGCGCGAGGACGAGAGTGATTCCCAGGGTTCGCTTCATATGGTGGAGTCTCGCTGAGGTGAGGTGACGAGCGAGCATCATACCGGCGCTTGCCAATATCACCCCATAATAGAAATTGATGGCGGCCGCGTGTTGGTGGCGGCCGCGTGCGGTGAAAGTCTGAAGTCTGAAGTTTGAAGTGTGAAGTGTGAAGTGAGAAGTTCGAAGTCTGAAGTGAGCCCCGCTAACTCTGCTGACTCTGTGGTGAGGATTTCTCCGTTCGCTCCGCCGCCTCCGTACCCCGATAGATCCGCGCCTCGATTTCAGCCACGGCCCGGCCCACCGTACCGTCGACGGCAGGCGCACGATCCGAATCGAGAGCGTCGACGAAATCCTCGACGAGCGGCTGATGAAGATTCGGCGCCGGCGGGTGCGACTCCTGCCGCTCCTGGCCGTCACGTGAGACGACGAGTTGTCCCGCGTTGAGCACCGGCACGTGGATGGAGCCTGACGTCCCGAAGATGCGGAGCGTGTCCCGGGGCTCGATCGCGGCGTGCGTGACCGTCACCGTCGCGCACGGCCCGCTCGCGAACCTGAGCGTGGCAACGGCGGTGTCTTCCACCTCGCGATCGAAGATCACATTGGCCGTGAGTCCAACGGTTTGCCTTACCGGTCCGAACAGCGAGAGGAGAATCTCGAGCCTGTGGCAGCCGAAGTCGAACATCGGGCCGCCGCCGGACACCGCGCGCTTGACGAACCAGTGCCGCTCCTCGTCGGGCTGGGGATTGAACCGTTCGAATGCGTCAATCTGGGCGAGGACCGGGTCGCCGATCTCTCCGGCCGCGAGGATCGCGCGCAGGCGCACGACGGCCGGATAGAAATGACGATAGTACGCCACGCCCAGCCTGACGTGATTGGCACGGCACGCGGCAATCATGCGATCGCACTCGGCGACATCCATCGCCATCGGCTTCTCGCAGAGGACATGCTTGCCTGCTTCGGCCGCCGCAATCGCCTGCGCGGCGTGCACGTGTACGGGTGTGGCGACGTAGACCGCGTCGATTCCCGGGTCGCGAACGAGATCGTCCCACCGCGCATGCCAGCGCTCGGCGCGGGCCGTCTTGGCAAACGCTTCTACCAAATCCGCGCGCGCCCGGCAGACCGCCGCCAACGAGCTGCGCGGCGCATCCCGCAACGCCGCCGCGACGCGCTTCCTGGCAATATCCCCTGCGCCAATCAGTCCCCACCTGACCACGTCATTGTCCAATCAGCAAACTGGCTCAGGGCTCAGGGCCCAGGGCTCAAGCAAGATCTTCGAGAGCATAGTCCAAGGTTTTGCCTTGAGCCTTGAGCCTTGAGCCTTGAGCCTTGAGCCCTGAGTGACCTACCCCGGCCCCGCCCCCTGCGTGTTGACATAGACGGCGTAGAGCGACTGGCTGGCCGCCATGAAGAGGCGGTTGCGCTTCGGCCCGCCGAAGCAGACGTTGCCGCACACCTCGGGCAGCCGGATGCGGCCGATTAGCTTGCCCTCGGGATTCCAGACGGTGACGCCGTTATAGCCGACCGCGCGCCCCGCGTTGCTCGAGCACCAGACGTTGCCGTAGACATCGCAACGCACACCGTCGGGTGCGCACCTCACGCCGTCGATCATGAAGTCCGAGAACCGCCTGCCACCCGACAGCGTCCCGTCGCCGACGTCGAACACGTGCATGTCGCCCTTCCCGCCCGGCCCGGCGTCGCCAGGACCCCGGCCCGTGCTCGCGACGTAGAGCCGCTTGTAATCGTGCGAGAACGCGAGACCGTTCGGATCGGGCACCTGCTCTTCGGTCGCCACGCGCGTGACGCGGCCTTTCGGATCGACGCGGTACACGCTCGTCGGCAGCTCGCGCTTCATCGCGCCAGACTCGGCTGCCTGGCCCAGGCGGGGATTCAATCGGCCAGCGGCATTCGTCGGCCCGCCGGCCGCGTCCGGCTGACCCTCGTACAACTGACCGCCGTACGGCGGATCGGTGAACCAGTAGCTGCCATCAGGATGGGCGACCACGTCGTTCGGGGAATTGAGGCGCTTGCCTTCGAAGGACTCGGCGATCACCGTGATCGCGCCATCGTGCTCGTATCGCACGACGCGGCGGGTCAGGTGCTCGCACGACAACTGGCGCCCCTGAAAATCGAACGTATTGCCGTTGCTGTTGTTCGAGGGGTTCCGGAACACCGTCACCCGGCCATCGTCCTCGAGCCAGCGCAGCTGCAGGTTGTTCGGGATGTCGCTCCAGACAAGATAGCGGCCCAGTCCACTCCACGCCGGCCCTTCCGCCCACAGCGCGCCCGTCCACAACCGCTTGATTGACGAGTTGACCTGGATGAGACCGCCGAAGGCGGGATCGACGACCAGGATGTCGGGATCGGTGAAGTAGGTCGTGGGCGGCGCGTTCGGGCCGAAGTCGCGGGGCGGATTGGTGACCGTGCTCGGAGGGCCGATCGGAGGCTGTACTACCTGCGCCGAGGCGACGCGCGGAACGGCAATGGCCGCGCCCGCCGCGACGCCAAGCGTCTTCAGCAGGCTTCGCCGCGACACTCCACTGACAGTGTTTTCGTATGCGCTCATAGGTCCTGTTCCTCAGAATCTCGAGGCTGCGGCGCGCATGTTACCATGCACGTCATTCCCACGCGCCATCGCGAGAACCTATCTCATAAACTTAGAGAGACCAAGCTGAACGCGCCGACGGCCATGCTTCACGATGCGCACGATGACCAGATGAACACGAAGAGAAGCCTCCTGGGAACCATCGTGAACATCGTGTCGCGGTGAGAGGCTTTTGGAAGGCTGACCGTGATCCTCCGCCATCTCTTCTCCATCGCCATCCTGCCGTTTACCGTCACGGTCGTCATCCCGCTCTGGCTCGCGCGCCGCAATCAAGTCAGCTTGTCGATCGGGACGACCACAACGGACCTGGCCGTTCAGCTCGTGGGAGTAGCGAGCCTCTGCGTCGGGGTCGCGCTCTTCGCCGCGTCGCTGCGGCAGTTCGCGGTTCGTGGAAGGGGCACGCTGGCGCCGTGGGACCCGCCACAGCACCTCGTCGTGCAGGGTCCCTACCGATACGTGCGGAACCCGATGATTTCCGGAGTGGTTTTCCTGCTTTTTGGTGAGGCGCTGACGTTGCGGTCCTGGCCGCACGGTCAGTGGGCACTGCTTTTTCTCACCATCAACCTCGTGCACATCCCGCTCGTCGAGGAGCCGCAGCTCGAGCGGCGATTCGGCGCGTCATACCGGGAGTATCGGCAGCACGTGGGCCGGCTCCTTCCCCGCCTGCGGCCGTGGCAGCCCCCCGGCCCCAGCTAGCTCCGCGCCCGCGTGACCCGCTTCCTGGTCAACGCGCGTCACTTTCGAGAGGACGGCTTCGAGCACAGGCGTCATCTGTCGAAGCTGCCGCAGCCGGATCACCAGGTTCCACGCGCGCTCGAACTTCTTCCAACCCGCCGAGTAGGCGAAGTGTTTGGCCTGATGCTTCCACGATTCGTGTGACAGCGCTGCGCGGGTAATCGAGGACCAGCGGTAGAACTCCCGATACGCCCAGTGATAGCCGGCCTCGAGCGCTTCCGGCGTCAAACGCGCCGGCCGATAGACGACGTGGCGCGTGTCGTAGAGGTCCCAGTCACGCGTCGTGATTCGACCTTGCTGCTCCATCTGCGCGTAGAGCCGCGTTCCCGGATACGGCGTCTGGATGTGGAAGGTCGCGGTCGTGATGCCCTGCTCGACCGCCCAGTCGACGGTTCGGCGAAAGACGTCTTCGTCATCATCGTCCATCCCGAAGACGAAGCTGCCATTGATCATGATGCCCAGATCGTGCAGGCGTCTGGTCACGGCCGTGTAGTCGCGGCCGAGGTTCTGGCGCTTGTTGCTGCTGGCGAGATTCGCGGGGGTCAGCGTCTCGAAACCGACGAAGAGGCTGCGGAGCCCGGCGGCAGCCGCCCGCTCGATCAAATCGTCGCGCAGGATGGAGTCCACCGTCGCCGCACCCTGGAACAGCCGGTTCATGCCCCGCATTCCCTCGAAGAGCGCGCGGCCGAACCGGCGGTCGCCAAGGAGATGGTCGTCCAGGAAGTAGAGATGACGTCCGGGCAGCCGCGCAATCTCGGCCAGCGCGTCGTCCACGCGCTGCGTGTAGAACGAGCGGCCGCCGGTAAAAAACGCGTCCTTGTAGCAGAAGTCACAATGCTGGGGACACCCGCGCGTCACGACGATCGAGTTCGGCACGAGATAGCTGCGCCGCGAGATGAGGTCGCGTCGTATGGGCGGGAGCCGGTCGAGCGTCCGTCCGGACGTGGATTCGTACCGCTGCGCCGGGCGTCCGGCGCGGAAATCCTCGAGGAACTGCGGGAACGTCTGCTCACCCGGGCCGAGGAAGATCGCGTCGGCGTGAGGAGCGGCTTCGGCCGGCAGCGACGTGACGTGCAGGCCGCCGAGGGCCACGAAGCTTCCACGGGCGCGATAGGCATCCGCCAGCCGGTAGGCGCGGTACGCGTTGGTGATGTAGACCTGGATCACGACGAGGTCCGGCGGGTCGCGATCCTGCGACAACGGGGTGACGTGCTCGTCTTCGATCACCGCCGCATCGTCGGGCTCCAGATAGGCAGCCAGCGTGGCGAGGCCGAGGGGCGGGAAAAGCGAGTATTTGACCGGCCGCCAGAAGGGGCTCGTGGCTTCGGTCAGCGCCGGCAGGATGAACTTGACTCGGAGCGGATGTCCGGGCGACATGACTTTGCATTGTAAAGTAATCTGCTGTGGAGCGCAAATGCCTCCGGCGCTGACGAAGGATCGTCCCTGGGACCCGGGGCGGGAGGGAGCGAGGGTGACTCATCCGATCGGTCACAGCGCGACCGAACGATTCTGGCTGTGGATGCTGGCGGCGTTTGGCTTCGTCAGTGGGTCCGGCTAAAGCCGGACGCTACCGCTGATCACCGGTCCGGCTAAAGCCGGACACTACAGCTGAACACGGTCCGGCTAAAGCCGGACGCTACTGCTGATCACGGTCCGGCTAAAGCCGGACACTACAGCTGATCACGGTCCGGCTAAAGCCGGACGCTACTGCTGATCACGGTCCGGCTAAAGCCGGACACTACACACGGTCCGACTAAGGCCGGACGCTACCGCTGAACACGGTCCGACTAAAGCCGGACACTACGAATGATGGCTGCAGCCAGACCTGTCGTAGCGTCCGGCTTTAGCCGGGACCCGTCGTAGTTGTCCGGCTTTACCCGGGACCCGTCGTAGTGTCCGGCTTTAGCCGGACCTGTAGGTCCCAATCAGCCAGCATGCCGAGCAAGCACGGCGCGCACCGCATCGCTGGCGCTGAGCTCCGGCGTGAGCTTCAGCACCTGTGCGCCCGCGGCAATCAGCGTCTCCACCGCTCCCGCGTAATCACCTGTCTTACAGCGCCAGCCGTGCACCGAGCCGTAGACCGCCCAAAAAAGAGGCGTGCCGTCGAATTCGTCGCCCTTGACGTCAACGGGTGCGCGATGACGCAGCAGCTCCCGGATCATGTCGCTGTTTCCGTTCCAGGCGGCCCAATGGAGCGGTGTCGCCCGGTGCTGGCCGCGAACGTCGACCGGCCAGCCAGCTGCGAGCATTGCCTTGACCGCGCGCAGGTCGTTGTCCCGTGCGGCGTCCGCTAGGACCGCGCGCTCCCGCTCTGAGAGGCTCGACAAGAGCCCTGGATGGCTCGCGAGCAGATCCCTGACGGCGGACTCATCGCCAGCCGCTCCCGCGGCGGCAAGCTGTAGCGTCGCCGGGCTGCGCGCCATGAGCTCGGCCAGGACATCCAGGTGACCGAACTCGCGGGCCACGGCGTGAGCGGTCTTGTCGGCGCCGAGCGTCCACGTGTAGATGGTCCCGCCGCTTCGGGGATTCTTCTTGGGAAAGAACGCCGGCGACACACTCATGCGGACCACGTTCCGGATCTGCATCCAGGTGCCGACGTACCAGCGGCAGGTCACCGACGGCGGCGGCCATCAGGATGTCGGTCTGGCAGCCGCGCGTGATGAGATAGCGCGTGACGTCCTGGTGGTCGCGGACCAGGTATTGTGCAGGTGTCGACTCGTGATCGACGTCGCGCGCATCGATATCGGCGCCGCGGTCGAGAAGCAATTGGGCAATCGCGACGGTCGAGGCGACGTGCAGCGGCGTCTGTCCGTCGCCGCCGCGGGCGTGAACCGCCGCTGGGCGTTCTGCGAGGAGCCGGTCGAGCGCCTCGAGCATGCCCAGCTTCGCGGCCGCGTTCGCGTCGACCTCGGCCCCACGCTCGATCAGATGGGGAACGAGGACCGGATCCGCGGCGTCGAGCACACCAAAGCCGCCGGCCCACCAGCGGCTGCGAACGTTGATGTCCGCGCCGGCGTCCAGGAGCGCGTCGACCACGTCGCGGCTCCCGCGCCCTGCCGCGATGAGCAGCGCCTGCTGGTCGAACGATCCGCCAGGCATCGGCTCGTCGAGCGTCGCCTTCACATCCGGATGACGTTCAAGAATCGCGCGCACGGCGCCGGCATCCCCCGACGTCACGGCCGCTGAGAGCTCGGAAACGGGCGCACTCATGGTCACACCAATTTCTCAGTGTTCTCCGTGTTGTCCGTGGTTGTTATTGTGTCTTCGGCGCGCCCTCGATATCGAGGTAGGCGATCGGCGCGATGTTGGTCGCCTTGAGCGGCGCTTCGATCGATGCACGATCGCCGACGACCACGATCGCGAGTCGATCGATGTCGATGTACTGCTTCGCCACACGCAGGACGTCCGCCTTCGTCACTGCCGCGACGGCCTTCGTGTACTGCTGGTAGTAGTCGTCTGGCAGCCCCTGAATCCAGAGCGTCGTCAGCGCGCCGTTGATGGCGCTCACCGAGGCGAAGGTGCCAGGCAGACGCTGGATCAGCGAGTCTTTCGCCGTCGCCAGTTCCTCGTCGGTCACCGGGCGCGCGCCGAGAATGCCGCGCAGCTCCTT
The DNA here is from genome assembly GCA_963839705.1 of uncultured Acidobacteriota bacterium. Taxonomy (GTDB): domain Bacteria; phylum Acidobacteriota; class Vicinamibacteria; order Vicinamibacterales; family 2-12-FULL-66-21; genus DATBJJ01. Next base: position 64,237 of record CAWIWL010000010.1, on the reverse strand, counting down.
CATGAACTCGACGAGCGCGGCATCGGTCTTGTCTCCGACGATGTCGCCGCCCGTGCGAAAGGCGCCCGGGCCTTTGCCGTACGCGAAGCTGGAGCTCACACCGTAGCTGTAGCCCTTCTCTTCGCGGATGTTGGCATTCAGGCGCGACTGAAACATGCCGCCGAGCATCGTATTCATGACCTGCAGCGCGTAGTAGTCGGGCGTGCTGCGCGGCGGCCCCGGATGGCCAATCGCGACGGTCGACTGCGCCGCGCCAGGCCGGTCCACGAGGAAGATCGTCGTCTTCTGACGCTCGGGCAGCGCGGGATACGAGAATGGCGGCCGTGTTCCTGCCTTCGGCCAGGCCGACAGTGCCTTTTCGACGATCGGCTTCACTCCCGCCGCCGTCACATCGCCGACGACCGTGATGAGCGCTCGTCCCGGCTGAAAATACTGCGAGTGGAAGGCCACGATGTCGTCGCGCGTCACGGCCTTGATCGAGTCTTCCGTGACTACGCGCCCGTAGGGATGCCCCGGGCCGTAGAGCACCTTCGGAAACACGCGGCCGGCGATCGCGCCCGGCTGCGCCCGGGCTTGCGTCAACGCGACCAGCCGCTGCGCGCGCAGCCGCTCGAGGGCGTCGGTCGGAAACGTGGAATTGAGCAGCATGTCGGCCAGGATGCCGATGGTCTGGTCGAACTTGCCGGTTGTGGAAACGAAACTCATCGAGCCGCTCTCGCCGCTGACCGATGTCGACACCGACGTGCCGAGCAGCTGCAGCGCGTTCGAGAGAGCCTCGCCGTCCCGTGTCTTCGTGCCCTCGCTCATCATCGCCGCGGTAATGCTGGCGAGCCCCGTCCGCTCGGCCGACTCGAACTGATTCGAACCGCCGAGGAACGTGAGGCTGAACGAGACGATCGGCAGATCGTGTTTCTCCGAGACGACGAGGTCGGCCCCGTTGGCCAGCGTCGTCTTCGTCCAGGTCGGCACGCGCAGGTCCGGCGTCCGCCCAGGAGGTGGCGTTTTCGTGCGGTCGAGCGCCTGACGGGCGCTGACATCAAACGACAGCGCCACCACGAGCAGTCCCGCGACAGTCACGATGGTTCGACGCGCCAGTGTTCTCGGCATTATTTCCATGGTGTCTCCGCCCCTGACGCCGCCGGGGCATCATCGGTGACCTTCTTGCTTTCGCCCGGCTTGGCCGCCTGATCGAGCTTCCCTGTCGGGACGACGCTCAGTACGACACGGCCCTTCGTCAGGTACTTGTTGGCGACGCGCTTGACGTCGGCAGCCGTGACCGACTGTCCCTTGGCGTACTCCGTGCGGAAATACCCGGGATCGCCATGAAAGCCGGCGCCATCGGCGAGCCGCATGGCCTTGCCGAGGTTCGACTCGAGCCCCCGGACGAACGCGAGCTCCTCGCCTGCCGTCGCCTTCTGAATTTCCTCGGCCGTCGGCCCTTCGGCCTTCAGCTTGTCGATCACCGCGTCGGCCGCCTGCTCCAGGTCGGTCAGGCTGTTGCCGGGCCGCGGCGTGATCGTCATCACGAAATCACCGACGTCTTCGTTAGTGCCCTGGCCGGCCGAGACCGATGCCGCCGTCTGCTTGTCGTAGACGAGCGCCTTGGTGAGCCGCGCGGTGCGCGGGCCGGACAGGACGGCCCCGAGGACATCGAGCGCGAAGCGATCGTCGTGGTGCTCCCCGACCGTGGGCCACGACACATAGAGTCGCGGCACCTGCACCTTGTCCTCGAAGACGAGCCGGCGCTCCGCATCCAGCGTGACCGCCGCGACGGTCGGCCGCGTGATGGGCTTTCCGCGCGGAATGTCCCCGAAGTATTTCTGGACCCACGCCTTGGTTTGCACCGCATCGAAGTCCCCGACGATGGAGAGAAAGGCGTTGTTCGGCGCGTAGTAGAGCCGGAAGAAGTTCTTGACGTCCTCTTCGGTCGCGGCCGAAAGGTCCTCCATGCTGCCGATGACGTCCCACGAGTAAGGGTGCGACGCCGGGTAGGTCGCTTGGGCAAGAATCTCGAACGCCCGGCCATACGGCTGGTTGTCGACACTCTGCCGGCGTTCGTTCTTGACGATGTCGCGCTGGGCGTTCAGCTTGGCAAGATCGAGCGAGTCGAGCAGGAAACCCATCCGATCGGATTCGAGCCAGAGCGCCGATTCCACGTAGTTCGACGGCACGGTCTCGAAGTAGGTCGTCCGATCGTTGGACGTCGTGCCGTTGTTCGAGCCGCCGACGCCCTCGGTGAGCTTGTCGTGGAGGCCGTACGGCACGTGCCCCGATCCGGTGAACATCACGTGTTCGAAGAGATGCGCAAACCCCGTGCGCCCCTTCACTTCATTCTTGGATCCCACGTGGTACCACATGTTCACGGCGACGGTCGGCGTCGTCCGATCGATCGACGTGATGACCGTCAGGCCATTGGCAAGCGTGTAGCTCTCGAAGGGGATCTTGATGGCTGACGAGCCCTGCGCGGCAGCGGTGCCGGACACGAGCCCGGCCCGTGGGGCGAGCGCCATCGCCGCCCCGATTGCGAGCATGCCGAGGGCCAGCCCTCCAGTCGATCGAGCGTTCTTCATCTCAAGTATTCCTTTCGTCACCGGAAGGCAGCATTATATTCTGCAGTGGCACCGGAGGACGGTCGGCCACCCGATACCCATCAACTTCTTCCCTGGAAAGCTGCGAGCAAATGACGAGCATGAACGGTGTGATGAGCGTGAAGTGCGTCAAGTTGGCCTGGTTACTGCCCCTGGCGGTTGTCGCCGCCTGTTCCGGGCCAAAGGAGGTGCAGTTCACGCAGGCCGAGGCGACCCACATTCGGCAGCGGACGCAGGAATACGAGGCGGCATTCAACTCCAAGGACCCGGCCAAGGTGGCGGCGTTCCATCCGGGCGAGAGCGTCCTGATGCCGCCAAACGCGCCCACCATCCGCGGCCGTGAGGACATCCAGAAGTTCTACGTCGATCTCTACGCGCAGGGCGGAACCGACCTCGAAATGGACACGAAGGACGTGAGGGGACATGGAACGCTGGCGTACGAAGCCGGCGCGTATTCCCTCCATCGCAAACCCGCGAACGGCGCTGCCATGCGCGACCGGGGCAAGTACCTGTTCATCTGGAGAAGTCTGAACGGCGTCTGGAGCATCGAGTCCACCATCTGGAGCAGCGATCTGCCGGAGATGGTGCCGATGGCCAAGTAGGTTCGGGGTTCGAGGTTCGAGGTTCGGGGTTCGGGGTTCGCGAGTGCCGAGCCCCGAGGCCCGAGGCCCGAGGGAGCTACCCCAGCAACCGGTGCAGCTGCTGCCAGATCGTCAGCGCGGCGAGCACGCCGAAGAAGCCGGTTGACCAGATCAGCGCGGCTGCCCGGTACGATCGCACTTTGATCGCATCGGGCAGGCCGCGGCTATTCAGTACGAACAGCAGCATCGAATAGAGACACATCATCGTGCCGCCGACCGAGGCTGAGATCACGAGAAGCACGAGCGGCTGATCCATGCCGAAGAGCAGGATGAGCGACCCCAGGCCCACCAGACCCCACACCAGCCAGAAGTAGAGCCGGCTTTCGGCCACCGTCGACGATCGCAAGTACGTGGACTTCAGGATGTCGGCCATGAGCCGGCTCGTGTAGTCGGCGATCCCCATCGCCGAGGCAAAGAGCGAGAACGATCCGACCCCCCAGAAGAGAACGCCATACCACGGACCGACGATCTCCTTCAGGCGGCGGCCCTCGATCTGAAGAAACGCCACCGTCTGCGGCAGGCCTGGCGTGCCGAAGAGCGTCGAGTGCGCCAGCATCGACGTCAGGCAGATTGTCAGGACGGTGACGAGCACGAACGTCAGGAACTGTTCGACATTGGCGAACCACCACCACCGCCGCCAGCGCGCCATGTTGGCGGGCGTCGGCTCGAAGATGAATGCCGAAGCGGCGGGGGCCGCCGCCTGCCCCCCCGTGACGGCACTCACGAGCCGAGGGACGAACTGCCCCATGCCGAAGCCCTTGTCGCGAATCCAGTTGCTCTGGCAGAGGTTCTGTCCGCCACCGGCGCCCGCAAATGCGACCGCACCGAGCACGAGCGCGAAGCCGAGCTCGAGCGGGACGTTGCCGACGCCCACCAACCCGCCGGGCAGGGCCTTCCACGTATCGGCGGAAATCGCGAACGCGACGCCGAGCGCGGCGACGACGCCTACCGCCGCGACCTTGACGAAGATCAGTCGTTCGAGCGCCACGTAGACGACCGGCGCGAGCGTCAGCCCCGTACCGATGACAATCAGCGCGCACACGGCGATGTATCGCGGGTTGCCGCCGAAGATATAGCTCGCCAGCGTGGCGGCGCTGAGGACCCAGCCTGGCCAGAGGTTCGCGAAGTACACCATCGTGGCCAGCACCAGCCCCCAGTGCTTCCAGAACCGGTTGAACCCCGTGAGCGCTGTCTCGCCCGTGGCGAGCGTGTAGCGCTCGATCTCCATATTCAGGAAGAATTGCGTGACGACGCCCAGTACCGCGCCCCAGAGAAAAATCAGGCCGACCTGCGAGGCGATGTAGGGCCAGAGGATGAACTCACCCGACGACAGCCCGACGCCGGCGGCAACGATGCCGGGACCGACGATGCGCCAGAGATTGCGGGGCGGGTCAGGAAGATCGCGGACGACCAGGGGCTGGAGGGGCATCGGGTGGGATCGGCGGTCAGGGATCACGGGTTCAGGAGGTTCAGGGGTCAGGAGTCACAGATTCAGGATCAACCCTTCGGATCTCGAGGGGCTCTCCTGAGCTCGCCAGGAATAGCCCAGATCAGGAGATCAGGGATCTGGCGCCAGAAAGCCGTGCAACCGCGTGAACCGCTTCCCTGACCCGCACCGCCTGATCCCTGATCCCTGAGCCCTTCTGAGCCCTCTTGAACCCTAGAAAATCATCTTCATCCCAATCTGAATATTCCTCGGCAGGTTGTTCTGGCTCGACACCTTGCCGAAGTCCGCGCTCGACGGGGTCAGGTTCGGTGTGTTGTAGAACACGCTGTTGAAAGCGTTGTAGAGCTCGATGTTGAACTGGGCGCGGACCCGGCCGAACTCGAGGCCCTTCACGAACGACATGTCCCAGTTGACATACTCCTGACCTCGCAAGCCATCCCAGCGTGTCGGCTGTGTGCGGATGTTGCTCACGAGTTGGATCCGCTGGTCGGCGCGCTGCTTCGCCGGGTCGTCGACGCCGTTGGTCTGGACGGCGGCGTCGTGGAAATAGAAGCCGCTCGTGTCGAACACAGGCTGCGTCGGATCGCTCGTGTACCGGGTCTTGAGCTGCGTGATGTCGCCGTTGTAATAGACGTTGCCCATCGTCATGTTGGGCCGTCCTGACTGCCAGTTGTAGATAAACGAGATGCTCCAGTTCCCGATGAGGCCGTTGACGACGGCGTTCGAATCGCTTCCCCAGCGCCGTCCGCGCCCGAAAGGAAGCTCCCAGATGCCACTGGCGACGAGACGGTGCGGGAGGTGCGTGTCGTTGAAGCGCTCTTCGTAGTCGGGATCGGTGTCGTTGAGGCGCGTCACGCGCTCCTTGAAGTCGGACCAGGTGTAGGCCGCGTCCGCCATGTAGCCGCCCCTGAAGCGCTTGGTCACGCGGAACTGCGCCGAGTCGAAGCTGCTCGATCCGTCGTAACGGCGAGTGTCGATGTTCCCGAACTGCGGAAACGGCCGAAGCAACTGCTGTCGCTGAGCGTCGCCGTTGAGCGTCTCGCCTGGCAGCAGGCCGCGGAAGGGGTTCGGAACGATCGCGGTGAGGAAATTGTTGGTCGCCGTATCCCGCACGTTGCTCGTCGACAAGTACTGCCGGGGCACGGGATTCATGTTGAAGTCAGTGGTCAAGTCGTAGCTCCGGCTGGCGACGTAGGCGCCCTCGACGACCCACTGGCCAGGCAGTTCGCGCTGCAGGCCGATCGACCACCGCATCGACTGGCCGTTGAGGTAGTCCAGGTCGTTGTTGAAGCGCCCGATGCCCCGCCCCAGGAACGTGTTGGGCCCGAGGCTGGCCCCTGGGGGCTCGGCGACGCCGTCAGGGAATGGATTGGCGAGCGTCGCGCGAACAGTCAGGCCCGTATCGAGCGAGGGCACGATGTTCGTGGCCTGCGAGAATCCGGGCTGATAGATGCCGCTGATGTCGAAGAGCGCTGGTACGGCATAGATGGCCCAGCCGCCGCGCAGCACGGTCTTCGAATCCAGCTGATACGCAAAACCCACACGCGGCTGGAAGTTGTTGATGTCGGCAATCTGGGTGTTGCGATCGGTATCGCTCGCAAACATCAGACCGCCGCGAACGCGGAACGCCGACGGCGGCACCTCGGGAATCGGGTTGGCCGCGTAGGCGGCCTGCGCTGCGTTCGTGATTGTCAACGCCGCGTCCGGATCGAATCCGCGGACATTACGATTGAACCGTTCGGTCGGGGCGCCCTCATATTCCCAGCGGAGTCCCAGATTGACCGTCAGAGCAGAGCTCACCTTCCAATCGTCCTGAAAGAAGAGCCCACCGTACATCACCTGGTTGAACCGATCGGCGCTGCGGTCGATGATGCCGCCGCTCGGGATGCCGAGCAGCATCGCCGCGAGATCCTGCCCGATGGCCGCCGCCGCGGAGTTGTTGAACTGCCGCGTCAAGACGGCGTTGGGGGTGAAGTCGTAGCGCCCGGCGGAGTGGGGACTCGGGAAGCTCTCTTCGCGGTAGACGCGGAAGTCCGCGCCCGAGCGAAAGCTATGCTTGCCGCGAAACAGGGTCCATGTCGGCTGGAACGAGTAGATATTCACGTTCGTGCCGCCTGAGAACGAATCGCCGAGATCGCTGAATGATGTCCCGTCCGCCATCTCGAAGCGCGGGAAGTAGAGGTTGCTGCCGAAGTACTGCGAAGCCGCTGGCGGGAAGCCGAGGCTGGTTGGATCGAAAATCCCCTGGTTCTGGCGAATGCTCGGCTCCTGGAAGCGCGACCAGCTCGCCCGGACATTCAGCAGCGACGAATTCGACATCGTCCAGACGTGATCGACGTTGAGCGCGTCGTTGATGCGGAACAGGAAATTGCCGGTCGGCTTGATGCCCTCGAGCTCCCCCGTCCAGTTGCCGCGATTCTCCACGCGGTTGTTTCGGGAGTAGCGGACGAAGAAGCGCTGCTTGTTCGTCAGGTTGTGGTCGACACGGTAGTTCATCGAGTAGAAGTCGTCGCCGCGCGAGTTGGTGCTGATGTAGTTGTTGCGTCCCTGGGCGTCTCCCGCCTGGTTGGGCATCGGGTAAAAACTCATGTAGTTGCGCCCAATCTGGCTGAATCGCTGCGGCAGGATGATGTTTCCGGGGAAGGGCTGACGCTCGACGCGGCCATCGGCGCGTAGCACGGCGGTCAGTGGGTCGTAGATCGTGATGCCCTGTGCGAGCAGCGCCGAGAAGTCGCCGGTACGTTGCGCGGCGGTCGGCACGGTGAACTGACCGGGCTCGGGAAAAGTGTCGTAGAGCCATTCGAACGCCGTGAAGAAGAACGTCTTGTTGCGGCCGTCGTACAGCTTGCCGAGCATCGCCGGGCCGCCGGCGGTGAAGCCATAGCGTTTGTAACCAGTGTCGTCCTTCGGGCGGCCCGCTCGCTCGAAGGAAGAAATCGTTCGCGGACAGCACTTCGTCGCGGTAGTGGTAGTAACCGTCGCCCCGCAGCTGATTGGTGCCGCTCTTGAGCGTCACGTTGACCGTGGCGCCCGCGGTATGGCCCTGCTGCGCGTCGAAGGTCGCCGTCTCGACCTTGAACTCCTGCACCGCGCCCGCGGGGGGAACGAATGCGACGCGGCGGCCATTGGCCATGTTGGGTGACCCGTCGAGCGTGAACTCGTTGCGGCCGGGACCACCGTCGGCGGTGAAGTCCGACGTGCCGCCGTTGTCGAACGGGCGCGAGAACTTCAGATCGCCGTGGTATGCCACGCCAGGCGCGAGACGCGCCAGCACGAACGGGTTGCCGTCCGACAGCGGCATCAACGCGATACGCTTTTCGTCGATCACCTGGCCGGCCGAGCCGCTGCGCGTCTCGAGCAGTGGCACGTCGGCCGCAACCGACACGGTCTCCTCGAAGCTGCCGACCTCGAGGCTGAGCGCCAGCTCGATGCGGTCGCCGATCCTGACCTCGATGCCCTCACGCGCGGCCTTCTTGAAGCCCGAGAGCTCGGCCGTCACCTTGTAGGCGCCGGGGGCGAGGTAGGGAATCGAAAACCCTCCGTCGGTGTCGGTCGTAGCCGTGGAGACGACATTCGTCGCCAGGTGCGTGGCAGTCACCGTCACCCCCGGCAGCCGTCCGCCCTGCGCATCGGTGATGCGGCCGGTGATGCCGCCACGGAAGTCCTGCGCATCAGCCACTGACGCGCACATGAAGATTGCGAGTGCAAGCGCAGCGAGACTCACAGACCGTCGCATGATTCCTCCCCCCTAAGACTGCAATGCCCTTGAAGCTTCAAATGAGGCCGAACCTGCGGCGGATGAGCCGCAACCAGCCCTCCAAGTGGCAAGGTGATACTACGCCCAACTCGGGCAAGTAAACGGGGGGGATGTTACCCGAGAGGTATGACCACTACGCCTCGAAGGCACGCCACGAGATGTTCTCGTGATGTTCTCGTCATGCAATCGATTGCATGGCCTGAAATCGATGCCCACCGTTGCGGTCCCGACCCGCGTCTCGAGGCCGGTGGTCTGACCACCGTCACTGCCCGCCGAGGCGGAGTCCGCGTCGACCACTCCAACCTGTCTCATAACCCAGAGCAAGCTGAACGCGCCGACGGCCATGGCTCACGATGAGCACGGTGACCCGATGAACACGAAGAGAACTCAGGACCCATCGTGAGCATCGTGTCATCGTGTCCATCGTGTTGAAAACGTGAACAATGGCAAGCAAACATCCGGGACATTGCTGGCGTCTAACAGCATTATGCAGACGCTCTGGCAGGACCTGCGTTACGGCGTGCGAGGGATCGTGAACCGTCCAGGATTCGCGTTTTTGGCAATCCTGACACTGGCGCTGGGGATGGGGGCCACTACAACGATCTTCAGCGCGATTCAGAACATCCTGCTCGATCCGTTCCCGTACACGGACGCCCACCGCGTCGCCGCCATTCAGATCCACGACGTGACCTCGGCTCAACAAGGAGGCAGGGGCGCCTTTCAGGTTCCCGAGTTCCTCGAGTATCAGGAGCAGAACCAGGTGTTCGAAGAGGTCATCGGCGGCACGGGCGAGGACGTGCTGCTGTCGACCGGCGAGGGCACCGAGCTCTACCAAGGCGGCGTCGTGACGGCCAACATGTTCACGTTTCTCGGCGTTCCGGCAGTCCTCGGTCGCACGTTCACGCCAGCCGATGCCGCGCCCAGCGCGCCACCCGTCTTCGTGATGGCCGACAAGATGTGGCTGAAGCAGTACAACCGCGATCCCAAAATACTCGGCCAGACGTTCATCCTCAACGGCGCTCCAGCCACGCTCATCGGCATCATGCCGAAGCGGTTCACCAAGCTGGCGGCGGACCTCTGGAGGCCCGTCAGGCTGGATCGAAGCGATCCCGACATCAGCCGCCGCTATTTCATGTTCCAGGCGCGGCTCAAGCCTGGCGTGACGCTCGCGCAGGCTGCCGCGGACATGGACGTCATCGCTCACCGCCTGGCCGGGATCTATCCGGACAACTATCCAAAGCAGTTCACCGTGAACGCCATCAGCTGGGTCGACAGCATCGTCGGCCAGTTCAAGACCACGCTGTTCACGCTGGCGGCGGCGGTCGGACTGCTCCTCCTCATCGCGTGCAGCAACGTTGCCAACATGCTGCTGACGCGCGCGACTGCGCGTGAGCGAGAGATGGCGATTCGCGTCGCCCTCGGCGCCAGCCGGTGGCGCGTCATCCGGCAACTGCTGATCGAAAGCGCGCTGCTGGCGGCAGCCGGCGCCGCGCTAGGCTGCCTGTTTGCTTACGGCGGGACAAAAGCCATCGCCGCGCTCATCCCCGAAGGCATGATCCCGCGTGAGGCGGTCATCCGGCTGAACGTCCCGGTGCTCGCTTTCAGCCTGCTGATCGCGATGGTGACGACGCTGCTCTTCGGGTTGGTGCCGGCACTGCAGACGGCGAGACGCGACATGGTGGAACCGCTCAAGGATGCCGGCAAGGGGGTCAGCGGCGGCTTCCGCCGCGGCAGGCTCCGCGGCGTGCTCGTCGTCGTCGAAGTGGCGCTGTCGCTGGTATTGCTCGTGGGGGCCGGCCTGCTCATGCGCAGCTTCGTCGCGCTGCAGACAGTCGACCTTGGTCTGGACCCCGACAACATCCTGGTGGCGCGGGTTCCGTTGCCGAGAGGTCAGTACACGACCGCAGCCGAGAAACAGCGCTTCTTCCGGACGCTCCTCGATCGGATCCACGCGCTCCCCGGAGTCGTGGTCGCAACCGAGACCACGACGCTGCCACCCTACGGAGGCATTGGCACCGACATCGAGATTCCGGGCAAAACACACACTGAGAAATGGAGGGCGATTTTCCAGCTGTGCAGCGAGGGCTATTTCCAGACGTTGGGGATTCGATTGACCAGGGGACGGGCATTCACAGCAGTGGAGGTGGACGGTGCCCGGAAGCTGGCGGTCGTCAACCAGACGCTCGTCAACCGGTACTTCGGACAGGACGATCCCATCGGACAGCGCATCAAGCTGACGATGCTCGAAACGTTTAAGGAAGGCCCGGTCGCGGATCCTGTCTTCGAGATCATCGGCGTCGTCAGGGATGCCAAGAATCAGGGCATCCAGGAGCCACCGATGCCCGAGGTGTTCGTGCCCTTCACCCTCACGGGCGCGTTCGAGCGCGGCATCCTCGTGCGCACGCACGGAGATCCCGAGTTGCTCATCAACAGCGTGCGGCGTGAGATCTGGGCCGTGGATCGCAACGTGGCGTTGACTCTGACGGGCTCGCTGACGGGCTACTTGCAGCAATTCTCGTACGCCGGACCGCGCTTCTTCCTGGTGCTGCTTGGCGTCTTCGCGTCGGTCGGCCTGGTGCTGGTAGCGACCGGCGTCTACAGCGTGATCGCTTACACCGTGTCGCGCCAGACCCACGAGATCGGCATCCGCATGGCGCTCGGTGCGCCCCGCGCGAGCGTGCTTCAGATGGTGGCGCTCATGGGATTGAAGCTTGTCGCGATCGGCGCGGTAATCGGCGTCCTCTTGAGCGTCGCGTCGACCAAACTCATCGCCAACCAGTTGTGGAATGTTTCGCCGCTCGATCCATTGACGATCGTCAGCGTCGTGGCGCTGATGACTCTGGTCGGGATTGCCGCGTGTTACTTTCCGGCGCGCCGAGCCATGCGGCTGGATCCGGTGGTGGCTCTCAAGGGCGAATAGCGGGCTCTTCTATTCGATACATGTGCGTGCGAGTGCGCAGATAGAGCGCCCGGCCGTCAATCGCCGGCGAGGCCATGAAGCCGTCCTCGAGAAAGTTCTCAGCCAGCACCTTGAACTCACGGCCCGCCTCGAAGACGGTCGTTTTCCCATCTTCGCTGAAGGCGTAGATCCGCCCGCCGGACGCGATGGGAGAGGCGGAATAGGTGTCTGCGAGTCGTCCTCTCCACACCTCCTTCCCGTCTTTTGCCTCGAGACAGCTGACGATCCCGGTGTCGTTGACCATGAAGATCAGATCGCCGACCAGCAGCACCGACGGTTTTTGTGGCACACCTCTGGTGACTCTCCACACCACGTGCGAGCTCGTGACATCCCCTTTTCCGTCGGGCCGCACCGCCAGCAACTGCGTAGCATCCCACCCCGTCGCCATGAACACGAGACCATGGCCGGACACTGGCCGCGTGGCGGGGGAGTGACTGCGACGTTCGATGACCTTCCAAAGCTCCTGGCCGGTGTACGGGTCGTATCCGTAAATGGCCTTCGATCCGCTGCTCACCATCACTGGCTTGTCGCCGACCGTCACGATGTGCGGCGTCGCAAACCCCTTCCGAAAATCCCCCTCCGCGACTGGCTTTCCATCCGGACCGAGATCCTGGAAATCAATCGACCGCGGCGTCCGCCACACGGTTTTTCCCGTGTTCTTATCGAGCGCCACGACGTACTGATGATCGCTGCCATCGAAATGCATCAGCAGCAGGTCCCCGAACAGAATGGGTGACGAACCGGCGCCACGATAGTGGTTGCACTCGAGGTCGCGACGCTGCCAGAGAACCTTGCCGGTCTGGGTATCGATAGCCGCGGTTCCGGCCGAGCCGAACGTGACATAGACCCGTCCGGGCTCGATGACTGGCGTCGGGGAGGCGTAGGTGTTGAAGGGATCAATGTACTGCGGCCCGTTGACTTGAAACACCCTGATGTTGTGAATGATTTTCCCGCTGTCGCGATCGACGGCGACCGCAAACAACTGGCGGCCATCCTGGGTGGCTGTGGTCAGCCACACCTGGTTGCCCAGGATGACCGGCGACGACCAGGCGCGACCGTGTACCGCGGTCTTCCACCGGACGTTCTTGTCCTCCGCCCACGTCAGCGGCAGATCGGCGTTCGAGGAGCTTCCCGTGCCGTCAGGACCGCGGAACTGAGGCCACTGGGCATCAAGCCGCAACGTCGAGAAAGAGAGCGGCAGCGTGGAGAGCACGAGCGCGAGCAGGAGCGTTGGCGTTTTCACGGAAGCCCTCGGGCGTGGCTGATCTTGCTGGTTGCCGGTGCCGCCCGCCGCTCGCGCCATTCCGAGGCGCCGAGCGCACCGATGTGCGTCGAAATCTCGCCGAATCCGTAGCGGACGTGCTCGCGCATGAGCGCGTCCGCCTTCTCGGGGTCACCCGAGATGAGTCCCTCGGCGAGGCGCGAGTGAAATCCCGGCGGCAGCGGCGTGCGCCGGCCCGTGATGTCGAAGATCCAGTTCAGGATCAACACGTGCTTGCGCTCGATCATCTGCTTGAGCAGCTGACTGTTGGCGTGCTCCGCGATCCACATATGAAACTGCAGGTGCTGGCTGTGCACGGCAAAGCGGAACCCGTCGTCTTCGCCGCCGCCCGCCAGCCGCGCGAAGAGCGCGTCGACGTTTTCGGCCAGGCGCCGCAGCTCGCGGCGGTGCACGGCCGTCGCGCGCTCGGCGAAGAGCCGCGCCGCCTGCGATTCGAGCGCCTCGCGGAGCTCGTACAATTCCCGCACGTCGGCCCGGGTGGGGACCTTGACGCGTGTGCCGGCGCGCGCCCGCGTCTCGACCAGGCCGTCCTCTTCCAGACGTTTCAGGGCGTCGCTGACCGGCAGCACGCTCATGCCGAGCTGCACGGCGAGCCGACGCCGCGACAGCGGCGTGCCTGGCCGAAGCTGGCCGCGAAGGATTTCGTCTCGAACTGCGAGGTAGGCCTCGTCGGCGAGACTCACCGCCATATGTGCATGCGCCCCGCAGGAAGCGTGGCAAACGCTCCGCGGGAAGTCAAGCGGACCTCGCGCGCTCGCGTCCGCGTCCGGGCTCGATCGGCAGCTTCAGCGTCATGACCAGCACCGCCTCGAACACCAGCGCCGCAGCGAGGACCAACAGTCCGGCAGAATAGGACCCGCTTACTTCGCGCAGCCAGCCCATCACCGTCGGGCCGAAGAAGCCTCCCAGATTGCCGACCGAATTGATGAGCGCGATGCCGGCCGCCGCCGCCGTGCCGCCGAGGAAGATCGGCGGGATGGCCCAGAAGACGCCCTGCACCGACCGCTGGCCAAGCTGCGAGAGGGCGAAGCTGAACACGATGAGCGGCACGCTGTCGTGAAACCCCGCCGCGAGCACGAGACCCAGCGCGCCGGTCAGGGCGCACGCCGCGACATGCCCCTTTCGCTCGCCCGTCCGATCCGAGTGCCTGCCGACGAGCACCATGCCGACGAGGGCGACCGCGAACGGGAACGCCGTCACCACGCTCAGCCGCCACCCTCGATAGCCCGACGCGTCGCGCAGGATGCGCGGGAGCCACAGAAAGACGCCGTAGGTAACGAGCGTGTTGAGGAAGTAAATGAAGCAGATGAGCAGGACGCGGCCGTTCAGGAGCGTCTTCAGGTGCGACCCCTGGTGACGTGCCTCGCGCTCGGCCCGCTCGCGCGCCATGACTCCGCTCAGCCACTCTCGCTCCGCAGCTGGAAGCCACTGCGCTTGCTCCGGGCGATCGGTCAGGAACGACAACGCCATGACCCCGAGAACAATCGCTGGAAGCCCCTCGACCAGGAACAGCCACTGCCATCCGGAGAGGCCCATCCGCCCGTCGAGGGCGAGCAGCGCCTCGGACACCGGCGCACCGATCAGCACGGCAACCGGCGCGGCGGTCATGAACAGGGCGCCGGTCTTCGCGCGCTCGACCGCCGGAATCCAATAGGTCAGGTACAGCACCATTCCCGGAAAGAACCCCGCCTCCGCGATGCCGAGCAGGACGCGCATCGCGTAGAAGCTCCATTGCCCGACGACGAACATCATCGCCATGGACACGAGCCCCCAGACAATCATGATTCTCGCGATCCACATGCGCGCCCCGACACGTTCCAGAACGAGATTGCTCGGGATTTCGAAGAGGCAGTAGCCGAGAAAAAACAAGCCGCCGCCAAACCCGTAGGCCCAGTTGCTCAGTCCGAGGTCGCGCTGAAGCTCGGTCTGCGCGAACCCGATGTTGACCCGATCGATGTAGGCGATGACGTAACAGAGGAACATGAACGGCACGAGTCGGCGGACGACGCGGGCGACCGTCTCGCGGCCCTGGATGGTGTCAATGTCGGTCATCGTGTCACTAGAAAGTCCTCTTCGCGATCATCGTGGTCTTCGTGAGCATCGCGATAAGCCGTCGGCCGTGTCATTGAGATAGGTTCTGGTCTCGAGCAGGCTGGTCAACCTAACATAGGAGCATGACGATGTCACCAAATGAGCTGACGGGCGAAGCTGCAAGGCGTGGTCGGCTTCCCCGTGACGCCGTTCAACGCCGACATGTCGCTGGACCTCGAGGGTCTGCGCCGGAATCTCCGCGCGATGCTCCGGCACCCGCCGGCGGCCATCGTCGCCGCGGGCGGCACGGGCGAGCTCTATTCGCTCTCCCCCGCCGAGCACCTCGCCGTCGTCCGCGCGGCAGTGGAGGAAGCGGCCGGCAAGGTACCGATCATCGCCGGCGCAGGGTTCAACGGCGGGATCGGCGCCGGTCTCGCAAAACAGGCCGCCGACGCGGGCGCAAGCGGCATTCTCGCGTTCCCGCCCTATTACCCCGGCGGCGAAGACGAGGGGCTGCTCCAGGTACTACCAGAGCATCGGCAGCGCCTCTGGGCTCGGCCTGATCGTCTATAGCCGCGACTGGTTTCACCCGTCGGCGCTCCTCGTCGAACGGTTGACGAGCATTCCCAACCTGGTTGCCTGGAAAGATGGTCAGGGCGACATCCGGCGCCTGCAGATCCTGCGGGCGCACGTCGGCGACCGCCTGCACTGGGTCGGCGGCGCGGGCGATGACTTGGTGCCGGCCTACTACGGCATCGGCATCCGCGCCTTCACGTCGAGCGTCGCCAACGTCTCATCGCAGGTCGCGTGGCAGCTTCACGACACCGCCTCGCGCGGCGACGCGGCCGCGCTGCAGACGCTGATGTCCACCTACGTCGTGCCGGTCTACGTGCTGCGCGCGAAGCGCCGCGGCTACGAGGTGTCCGTGATGAAGTCGCTGATGGACCTGCTCGGAATGGCCGGCGGACCCGTGCGCCCGCCGCTCGCCAACCTGCGCCCGGAGGAAGTCGAATCGCTGCGCGCGAGCGTGCCGGCGTGGAAGGCGGTCGTTTGACAGGCTCTCGGCTTTAGGCTTTGGGCTTTCGCGAGAGCGTTCGACCACGCTCTCGAAGATCCTGCCTGAAGCCGAGAGCCTGAAGCCTAGAGCCAACTCTATGTCCATCCAAATCGGCATCATCGGTGCCGGAAGCATCAGCGATACGCACGCGCGCGCGGCCCGGTCGATTCCCGGGGTCGAGATCGCCGCGGTCTACGGCCGCAACGTCGAGAAGGCACGTCGTCTCGCCGAGCTCTATGGGGGCGTGGCGTTCGACAGCCTCGAGCGCTTCCTCGATCACCGGCCGATGGATCTCGTCGCGATCGGCAGCCCGTCCGCGCTTCACGCTGAGCAGGGGATCGCGGCAGCCGAGCGGGGGCTGCACGTGCTCGTCGAAAAGCCCCTCGACATCAACGCGGCCAGGGCCGACGCGCTCATCGCAGCCACCGATCGCGCGGGCGTCAAGCTGGGGGTGTTCTTCCAGGATCGTCTCAAGCCCGACGTCGTCAAGCTGAAGGCGATGCTCGACGCCGGCGTGGCCGGGCGGCCGATCCTCGCCTCGGGCCGGGTGAAGTGGTACCGCCCGCCGGAATACTACGGCGGCTCCAGGTGGCGCGGCACGTTCAAGCTCGACGGCGGCGGCGCCCTCATCAACCAGGCGATACATACGCTCGACCTGATGATGTATCTGTGGGGACCGATCGTCAGCGTCGACGCACGGGCCGGCACGCAGCTCCACGCGATCGAAGTCGAGGATACGGTCGTGGCCACGCTGCAGTTTGCCAACGGCGCGCTCGGGGTGTTCGAAGCCTCGACGGCGGTCTTCCCCGGCTACGGGCGACGCGTCGAGCTGACGGGCTCCAACGGCACGCTCACGCTCGAGCACGACAGCCTCGTCGCCGTCGACCTCAAGGTGCCCGACCCGCTCTTCTCGTCCGAGCCAATAGGCCCGGCTGAGGGCGCGGCGGTCAACGCTTCGTCGCCGACCGTCTCGGACGCCACACCGCACCGGCGCATCATCGAGAACTTCCTGCACGCGATCACCACCTCAGGCCGGCCGGCGTGCGACGGGCCGGAAGGCCGACGCAGCGTCGTCGTGATCGATGCGATTTATGCCTCGGCGCAGGCGAAAGGACCGGTTACAATCGAGTGGGCAGGGTTTTCGACGTGATTGATCTTCTCGCACTTCCGCTTATCGTTGGGTCGCTTCCGCTCATCATTGGTTTCGTGCGCGGCAAGGACCGGTTCGTTCCGAGTATTCTCGAAGACGACATCGACAAGGACTTCTCGGGCATCCGATGCCCGTCGTGCAAGTGGCGGCCGACACGCGAGGATACGTGGGCGTGCGCGCCAGGCTGCGGCGAAGTCTGGAACACATTCCAAACGCACGGCGAATGCCCGGGATGCCAGCGGCGGTGGCCGAGCACCCAGTGCACCAGGTGCGGCGTGTGGTCCGACCACGACGCGTGGTACGAGGAACGTCCGCAGCCGCGCCAATAGCGCCGGTTCGCTCCCCCTTCGACCGGACGCGCAACACCTGTATTTGAACGACGCCGGAGGCTACGCGAGAAAGAGGATCGCGGCCGCGATCTCGTCTCGCGTAGCCGTGCTCGAGATGAAACGCGAGGGTGACGCATGCGCGCGCAACGCTGCAACGAGCTGCGCCTGACCGGTTCCGGCGGCGCGAACCGCGTCATGGAGGCGGAGCTCAAGCGGCTCGTGATGCGCTCGCCGTTCGACGTGCGCCTCGAGAAACCGAAGCGGGAGGGGGAAGCAACGCTGCTCTTTCCCTTCGACGCCCGCGTCGCATGGGTGGCGGCGTGCCATCACCGCACGTCGTCGCGAATCTCCTGGGATCTCTGCTCAAGCGCTGCCGTGCGCCTCGAGCCGCTCTTCGACGACCTCCTGCCCGCGCTCTCGTCGGACGACAGGCTCCCCGGCGGCACGCATCTGCGCCTCTCGGTCGAGGTCGGTCCATCGTCCGACTTCGAGGCGTCTCCGCTCCAGCTCCGCGGCGTCGTCAAGAACGCAGTCGTCGAGGCGTTGGCGTCACGAAGCGTCGCGTCCGACGTCGATGCCGACTCGGCTGATGTCGTGTTCGTCGTGCGCCGCGCAGGAACGCCAGACGCGCGGCGTACGGTAGTTGGCATCGACATCGGCGGCGGAGCCCGCCATCGCCGTGGCGCGCGGGTGGCCGCGGGGCCTGCGCCGATGCGCGAGACCATGGCGGCGCAGCTGATAATGCTGTCGCGCTGGGACGCGCGTACTGAGCCCCTGGTCGATCCCATGGCTGGAGGCGCCACGATTCCGATCGAGGCGGCCGGCCTCGCGGTAGGTGCCGCCATTCGCAGGCCGGCGGATCTCCCGCTCGGTCATCTCGCCGCGTTCAAGGATCTGCCGCACGAGGCGCCCGACCTGTTCCCCGGGACTGTGCCGCAGATCGTCGCGCTCGACGTCGATCCAGATCGCATCCCGGCGATGGTCGGCAACCTGCGCGCCGCCGGGCTGACCGGTCCCGCGTACAAGAATTCGATCGTCATGGCCCAACAGGACGTTCGAGGACTGACGCCGGATTGCATCGGGCGCCTGCTTCCCGCCGTGGGCGACATGAAGCCCGGTGTCTTCTGCTTCAACCCGCCGTACGGGGTGCGCATCGGTGCGGAGCACGGCGACGAGCAGCTGCTCGCGCTCTACTCCGACATGGGCCGCGTTCTTGCGCGCTTCCGCGGCTGGCGCGCGGCCTGTTTCGTCGCCAACCCGAACTTTGTGGAGGCCTTCTCTCACGCGCCGATCATGACGAAACCTGCGAGCAACGCAGACCTCCGCGGCGCCTTTTTCGTATTCCAGCTGTGATCCCGCGGCGTCGTGTCAATATCGTGGGCGCAGGCGACGGTCACTTGTACGGGGAACGTCCCCAGTAGCCGATCGCCTTTGCGCCAGGTTCGATCCCGAATTAGCAGAGAACCTCGCACGCGATCTACACCCAGCGAAACGGGCGACGGAAGAGAAGCATCCATTGCTTTTCTAGACTGGGATGCACGAGGGCGGCGGTTCCCCCTGTGCAGAATGCCATCACGTAGGCGGCAGTAGTCACTCCCCCCAACAGGACGTGTGCGGTGGCCACGCCCAGAATCCCCCAGCTGACAACCTCGTTCACGGTTGCGATCCGTTGCGTCCACGACGGACGAGCCGCGCGCGCGATCTGTCGCAGGACCTCCGCACGCCAGGCTGGGGACGGTGGGTCTAGAAGCGCCGTTGACAACAGCGCTTCGTCCGCTACCGCGGCGTCAAAGGCCACCCGGCACCCCTCACACACGAGCATGTGCCCGGCCATGTCGGCCGGTACCGGGCCTCGACTGCGCTGCGCCGCGCGAGCGTCGTCGTCGTACAAGCGATCGAGAAATGCTTCGCAGGTCACCACGTGCCCAGTTCCTTGCGCAGCATCTGACGTCCCCGATGGAGGCGCGTCTTGACGGTCCCCTCCGGGATCTCCAGCGTGCGCGAAATCTCCGCCACTGACATCTCCCCCAGATAATAGGCCAGGAGGACGGCCCGCTCGGGCTCCGCCACACGGGCCAATGCGCGGTTCACGCGCTGATCCTCGTCGCGCCGGACTGCCTGCTCGTCTGGAGCGAGGACGCCGGCAGTCGACTGGGGAGGCGGGAACGAATCGTCTCCCGGCCAGCCAGAAGGCACTTCGCGCCGCTGCGGAGAGCGGAAGTGGTCCGCCACGCGCCGCAGCGCCAGCGAATAAATCCACGTCGAGAGGCGGGAGGTCCCACGATACCGCGGGAGTGCCCGGAAGGCGTCGACCAGGACCTGCTGAGCGACGTCCTCTCGGTCCGGCCCAACGATGCCGCTGCGCGCGCAGATGGAGTGGACGAGGACGGCGAAGCGGTCGACGAACGCACGCTGGGCTGCGGGTTCACCGCTTCCGCACCGCCGTGCCAGTTCCAGGTCCTCCTCATTGCTTCGGGCCGGGCTTCGAGCCGTGGGACGGTCACGCCTTGGGGCCATCGGCCGAAGCTGAGGCAGAGGCCAGTGCCTTCAAATACTCTATATAGGCTTGGTGCATCTCCTCCTCCATGACCCTCTGGCGCTTCCAGTCGTCGCTGCCTGCGACGAGCCAGTGGCAGAGCCCTGCGATCCCGAAAGCGGCCACCACCATACCCCAGACACGGTGGTCCGCCGAGAGCCCAACCCAGAGGGCAATCCCAACGGCAAGGACCGAAAGAGTGGGCTTGAGGGGATGTCCGGCGCGTACAGGTGGTTCGGGGGGCTCCGTCTCACGCGGTGGAAGCGGGACGCCCTTCTCTATCGCCGCTACACGCTCCTGGGCGAGTGCCTGCAGCTGAGCGATGGCCATGCGAGACTGGATGTACCAGCCCGCCACGAGCATGGCGAAGACCCCAAGGGGGACCAAGACTCCAGCGTCCACCGAGCACCTCCAGTCGCGGCGAAAACCGAGGCCGCTATGGTATGTGTCGGAGTAGTCGCCCGTACGGTTTTCTAGCCGGGGCCGGGAAGCCTACAGCGTTCGGCGTGGAGCCGTCACTCTCCTCTTAACGCCCCAACCGGATGGACTCTGGTCGCGCGACGCGCCGGGACGTAGCTCGCCAGAAACGCGACCAGCACGAGGAACGCCGCCACGGCGCTGAACGTGACCGGGTCGAACGGACTCACTTTGTAGAGCAGCGATCGCGCGAGCGGCATACCTGCGGCCGAGAGCGCCAGCCCGGCGCCAATGCCGATGCCGGCCAGCAGCAGGCCGTGACCGACGACGAGGCGGAGAATATTGCCGTGGCTCGCACCGAGCGCCACGCGCACGCCGATCTCCTGCGTCCGCTGCGAGACGGAGTACGAGAGGACGCCGTACACGCCAATCGCCGCCAGCAGCAGGCCCATGATCCCGATCGTTCCGAAAATCCAGCCGTAGAGCCCGTACTGCCAGTAGCTCAAGCGCCGCGCCTCGCTGATCGTTCGCGCCTGGAACATCGGCAGGTTCGGGTCGGCGGCGCGAAGCGCGGAGCGCACCGCCGAGGTAATGGTCGTTGGCTCGCCGTCCACGCGAACCGTGAGACCAGTGTTGAGCAACTGCTGATAGGCGTACGGCACATAGGCCACCGCTGGCGGCTGCTCGTCGGACGGGTCGATGCCGAAGACGTTGGCGTCGGGCGTCACTCCGACGACGGTGAACCACTCCGACTTCTGGTCTTCGGCGAGCCGGAACCGCCCGCCCACCGGATCGCGATCGGACCAGAACCGGGTCGCCATGGTCTGATTGATCACCGCGACAGGCGTGTGCGACCAGCCTTCGGCCTCCGTGAAGTCGCGCCCGCGCGTCGTCACGAGCCCGAGCGTAGCGTTGAAGTGCGGCGTGACACCGATGAAGGCAATGCCGGCGCGTTCGTTCGGTACTGCGGGCCGCCCGTCCACGACTACAGTGCCGCCTCCTCCGCCATTGCTGAGCGGGACAAGATTCGAAGCGAACGCGGCGCGCACGCCCGGGAGCGCCTCGACCCTTCTCACCACATCCTCGACTCGCCGGAGCTTGGCATCCTCGGGCTCGTACACCGGACCTGCCATGAAAAACCGCATGCTCATGAGCGGTCTCGTGTCGAACCCGAGATCGGATGCGCCGAGATTCATGAACGTCCGGACGAACAGGAGTGCGCCGACGAGCGACACGAGCGCAAACGCCACCTGCACCACAACCAGCGTACTTCGCAGCGGCGACCGCGCGACGCTGTTGCCGCGCGTGCCCTCCTTCAATGTCTCATGCAGATTACCCCGCGAGGCCTGCAACGCCGGAAACAGCCCAAACGCGAGCGCCGTCGTCGCGGCGACGGCCACGGTGTAGGCGACCGACCGCCAGTCCAGCTCCCACCGCACGTAGTACGGCACCTGGTCTGGCGGCATGCCGGCGGCAATCAGCCGCGTGCCAACTGCGGCCAGCGCGATGCCCAGGGGTACGCTGATCAAGCCGAGGACGACACTTTCGGTTAGCAACTGCCGAACGATGCGGCCGCGGCCTGCACCGAGCGCCGTGCGCACGGCGATCTCGCGGCGCCGGCCCGCGGCCCTCGCCAGAAGGAGATTGGCGACGTTCGAGCAGGCAATAAAGAGGACCAGGGTGACGCCGGCCATCATCAGATAGAGGACGAGCGGCACCTCCTCAGGCAAGAATGCTTCGCGCAGTGTGCGCAGGTGCGAGCTCCAGCCTTCGTTCGTCTGGGGATACTGAGTCGCGAGACGACCGGCGATGCTATCGAGATCCTCGCGCACGCGTTGGATGGTCACGCCCGGCTTCATCCGGCCAAACGCGAACAGCCCGCGCGCGCCGCGCGGATCCTGAGAGACGATGGGCGTGAGCGGAATCCAGAGCCGTTGATTGTTGGGAAAGGCAAAGCCGGCCGGCATCACACCGACCACGACGTGCGGCTTGCCGTTGATCGAAATCGATTCGCCGATGATCTGGGAATCCCCGCGGTAGCGGCGCGTCCACAGATCGTATCCGAGCAGTACCACCGGGCCGGCGCCGGGCCGATCGTCTTCGGCGCTGAAGCCACGACCGAGAATTGGCGACGTTCCCAGCAGTGGGAAGAGATCCCACGAGACGCCGGCGCCGAGGTAGCGCTCCGGCTCGCCGCCGCGGTCCGAGATCGTCAGGCTCCGCCCGGTGACGGCGGCAATCGACGTGAAGACCGAATTGGCCTCGTTCCAGTCCCGCATGTCCAGATAGGACAGGCCGGATTGGCTGTCGGTGCGCTGATTCTGCGCGCCGACGACGAGAATCCTGTCGGGATCGGTGTATGGGTATGGCTTGAGCAGGACGCCGTCGATAACGCTGAAGATGGTTGCGTTCAGGCCGATACCGAAGCCCAGGCACAGAATCGCGACTGTCGCGAATCCCTTGCTGTTCCAGAGGCTGCGGACTGCGTAGCGAATGTCCTGGAGGAGCACTTATCGATATACGGCTCGGTTGCGCCGCAAGTTGCCGAAAATACCCCAGCCGTCGACGACGGCGTCGAAACACTAACCCTTCCAGCCTCCGTCGATCGCGAATGCCGATCCGGTGACGAACGACGCCTCGTCGCTCGCCAGATAGAGCGCCGCAGCGGCAATCTCTTCCGGCTTCCCCATGCGGCCCATGGCCTGAGTGGCCGCCATTTCGCGATAGGCCTTTTCAGGATCCGGGTATTCGCGGACTCGGGCGGACACCCAGGGCGTCTCGACGCGGCCGGGACAGATGCAGTTGATCCGCACGCCGTCGGCCGCGTGATCGAGCGCCATGCATTTGGTGAGTCCGACGACCGCGAACTTCGTCGTCGCGTAGGCGAGACGGTCCTGAATCCCGACGAGGCCGGCAACTGACGCCATGTTGACGATCGCGCCCTTGTGCTTCGTTACCATCTCTGGCAGGTACACCTTGGTGACGTTCAACATGCCGCGGACGTTGACGGCGTACAGGCGGTCCAGATCGGCGCCCGTGGTCGTCAGCGCCGTGCCCACGTGGCCGATGCCGGCGTTGTTCACCAGGACGTCCAGGGGCCCGGTCTGACGCGCGATCTCAGCGCAGGCAGCTTCGTCGCGAACGTCCAATTCGAGCGGCGTCGCCGTGCCCCCGGCTGACGTGATGCGACCCGCCGTCTCGCTGGCCGTGGCAAGCTTTACGTCGGTGACGAACACGTGCGCGCCCGCGCGTGCGAAAGTCTCGGCAATGGCCGCGCCGATGCCGGAACCGGCGCCAGTCACTAACGCACTCTTCCCTTTGAGCTCGAATATCATGTGGAGTCCGTCGCGAGGGTGATAACTGACCTATTGTAATCAAGGATCTGCACCTTCCGCCTGAAGGCGGAAGCCACACGACCGTCTGTGCCACTGTAGCTTCCGCCTGAAGGCGAAGCCACAGGGCCGTCCGTGCCACCGTAGCTTCCGCCTGAAGGCGGAAGTAGTCTGTAAAGCTTGACCACCGTAGCTTCCGCCTTTAGGCGGAAGAACAACGATGACCAAGAAGGGACCCCAGAAATGACGAAGCGTTCCTGGTTGCTCGCGACTGTATCGGCCATCGCCGTCGCCGCCTGCTCGGGCGGCAGCGCACCGGGCCGACTGTCGATCGCGGTAATTCCGAAGGGCACATCGCACGCCTTCTGGCAGAGCATACATGCCGGCGCGCTGAAAGCGGCCTCTGAGCTCAACGTCGACATCGCATGGCGCGGACCGTTGCGCGAGGACGACCGCGACGCCCAGGTCGCCGAAATCGAGAACGCCGTCGGCCGCGGCGCCTCGGGCATCGTGCTGGCCCCGCTCGACGACGCGGCCATGGTGGCGCCGGTGAGCGCGGCGATGCGCCAGAAGATCCCGGTCGTGATCATCGACTCGGGGCTCAAGGGCGACGACTACGTCAGCTTCGTCGCCACCGATAACGAGGTCGGCGGCCGGCTGGGCGGCGAAAAGCTGGCGGCGCTGCTCGGCGGAAAGGGCCGCGTGATCCTGCTGAGGTATGCCGAAGGCAGCGACAGCACGACCAAGCGCGAGGAGGGATTCCTGGCTGCCATGCGCGCGAACCCCGGGATCGAGATCGTGAGCTCGAATCAATACGCGGGCGCGGACGTGGAGGGCGCCTACAAGAAGGGTGAAGCGCTTCTCAGCCAGCACAAACGCGCGGACGGGAGCCTGGCGATCGACGGCATCTTCTGCGCCAACGAGAGCAGCACCTTCGGCATGCTGCGCGTGCTCCAGGACAACGGCTGGGCGGGCAAGGTGAAGTTCGTCGGCTTCGACGCGTCCGCCAATCTTGTCAAGTCGCTCGCCGACGGCCTCATCGACGGACTCGTGGTGCAGGACCCGGTGAACATGGGGTACCTCGGGGTCAAGGCCGTCGTCGCGTTCATCAAGGGCGAGCGCGTCGAGCGGCGCGTCGACACCGGCGTCCGCGTCGTCTCGCGCGCCGACATGGAGACGCCCGAGGCGAAGGCGCTGCTGAAACCCGATCTCGATCGTTGGCTTAAGAACAAATAGAGCGTTGGCTTAAGCAACAAATAGACCGCGGATTCATGGCCACGGTTAACAGGGCCACGGACAACACAGACAACACGGAAGGATCCGACGGGCTCCGGACGCCGGCGGCGCCATCACGACGATGAGTGCAATCATCACGGGCACGCCCCGCTTCGAGATGCGCGGCATCCGGAAAGCCTTCGGTGCGACGGTCGCCGTCGACGGTGTCGATATCTCGGTCGCGCCGGGTGAGATCTGCGCCATCGTGGGCCAGAACGGCGCCGGGAAGAGCACGTTGATGGCCATCCTCTCGGGCGCCCTGAAGCCCGATTCGGGACGCATGTCGCTCGACGGCGCGCCGTACCAGCCCGCTCACCCGCTCGACGCCCGTCGAGCCGGCGTGGCGATGATTTACCAGGAGCTCTCACTCGCGCCGCATCTGACGGTCGCCGAGAACATCCTCCTCGGCATGGAGCCGGCCCGTTTCGGACTGGTTCGTCGCGCTGAAATGCGGCAAACGGCGAAGGACGTCTTGCAGCGTCTGGGACATCCCGACATTTCCGTCGACGCGCCGGTAGCGACGCTCTCCCCTGCCGCCCAGCAGCTCGTCGAGATCGGTCGCGCCCTCGCCGTCGGGTGCCGCGTCCTCGTGCTCGACGAGCCGACGAGCAGCCTGACCCAGTCGGACACGCGGACGCTGTTCACGCTCATCGCCGAACTGAAGCGGAGCGGCCACGCTATCGTCTACATCTCCCACTTCATCGAGGAAGTGAAGGAAGTGGCAGACCGCATCGTCGTCCTCCGCGACGGCAAGGTCGCGGGCGAAGGCATGACGGCCGCTCTCTCACCCACCGAGATCGTCCGGTTGATGGTTGGCCGGCCGGTTGACGCGCTCTATCCGCGCTCGCCCCGCCGGCGCGGGGCCCCAATCCTCGAGGTCTCGGACTTCGGCACATCCGGCGCGACGTTCACACTGCACCGCGGCGAGATCCTCGGGATTGCCGGGCTGGTCGGCGCAGGGCGCACACGTCTGCTTCGCGGGCTCTTCGGCCTCGAGCCTGTTCGCACCGGGCGCGTGCGCCTCGGCACGTGGTCGGGAACGGCTGAACCACACGCGCGATGGCAGATGGGGTGCGGGATGCTGAGCGAGGATCGCAAAGCAGAGGGACTGGCCGCCGCGCTGTCGATCGCAGACAACATGACGCTCTCGCGGCTCGAGGGCCTCGGGCCGGGACCACTGGTCTTCCCGCGTTCTCAGGGTCGCGCCGCCGCACGCTGGATGGAACGCCTCCATATCAAGTCGCGCAGTCCACGGCAGGCGGTCGCCGAGCTCTCGGGCGGCAACCAGCAGAAGGTGGCGATCGCAAGGCTCCTCCACCACGACGTCGACGTGCTGCTCCTCGACGAGCCAACCCGCGGCATCGACGTGGCGAGCAAAGCGCAGATCTACGAGCTCATCGACGAGCTCGTTTCCGAGCGCCGGGCGTCCGGCGACGCAGAGCGCCGGGCGTCCGGCGACTCCGAACGCATGGCCGACAGCAAACCCCGCGCCGTGCTGATGATCAGCAGCTACATCCCGGAGCTCCTCGGGCTATGCGATCGCGTCGCCGTCATGTGCCGTGGCCGGCTGGGCGAACCCCGACCGGCCGCCGAACTGACCGAGCACGGACTGATGCTCGAGGCCACCGGAGCGGGAGATGCGTAGGTGAAGCCGCGCGCGCTCCTCGAATCGGCGGGACCGCTCATCGGCCTGGCCTTTGTCGCGATCATCTTCGGCTTTCTCGTCGGCCCCCAGTTCTTTCGCGGCTACAACCTCGAGCTCATCGCCAGGCAGACCGCCATCGTCTGCACGGCGGCGTTCGGTATGACGATGGTGATCGTAGCCGGCGGAATCGACCTGTCCGTGGGCTCGATCGTCGCGCTGACCACGGTCGTCGTCGCACTGGTGCTCAGAGCCGAGTACGGCCCGGTGGCTGCCGCCGCCGCCGGAATCGGCGCCGGCGCGATCTGCGGACTCATCAGCGGGCTCCTCATCACCCGCCTCCGCGTCGTTCCCTTCATCGTCACGCTGGGGATGATGCTGCTCGTGCGCGGCACGGCCAAGGGCTTGTCCGGCGAGCGCCGGCTCGAGGCACCCGCCACCTGGTTGAACGACCTGCTCCGGACGCTCGAGCCCGGCCGCGGGTTCCTCATGCCGGGAGGCATCTGGCTCGTCGCCATCCTCGCGCTCGCCGTCGCGATCACGCTGCAATACACGCGGTTCGGCAGGCATCTTTTCTCCATTGGTTCGAACGAGCGGACCGCAAGACTCTGCGGCGTCGCCGTCGACCGCACGAAGGTCGCGGTCTACACCCTGGCCGCGGCGCTCACCGGTGTGGCGGGCGTCCTGCAATTCTCGCGGCTGTCGGTCGGCGACCCGACCGTCGCCGACGGTCTCGAGCTGGACGTGATTGCCGCCGTCATCATCGGCGGCGGCAGCCTCGCCGGCGGCCGCGGCACCGTGCCGGGTACGATACTCGGCGCCGCCACGATGGCCGTCATTCAGATCGGCTGCGCGCAGCGAGGTTTGCCGAACTGGGTCCAGCAGATCGTCACCGGCGCGATCATCGTGCTGGCCGTCGCGCTGGATCGGTGGAGACAGAAGGGGTGACAGGGGCGCTCGACTCTAGGCTCTAGGCTTTCGGCTCTAGGCTCCTGGAGCGGCCTTCTCCGACTGGGCTTTGCGCTTCGAGCTGGATGGTTCCAACGAATTAATCAACGCCGTCAGGCCGGCGCAAAGATGTGCGTAACCAGCGTCGAGACTCTGCCAGTCTGCGGCCGTAAGATAGTTCAAACGCTCGGTCAGGCCGCAGAGGTAACGGGTCTCAGCAGCGGATCCGAGTGAGATGTTGAGAAAATGCAAATACTCGCCATCGGTACGGCGCGCAGATCCTTCAACAATATTCACCGCCGAGGACACCGCGGCCTTACGGAGTTGGCCCTGCAGTCCGTACCGTTCGGACGCGGGAAAACCCGAAGATGCTCGATAAATCTCGACTACTAGGCGATCGGCCAACGTGAACACCCGGAGCTTTCGATGGTCGCGGCTCATGGTCGGCTCGGCGCACGCACCATCAAGAAGCCTGCCAAGACGCCCGCCGAACCGGGATCGCGTACCCAAAGCCTAGAGCCTAAAGCCAAGAGCCTGACAGCATGAGAATCACCTCACTCGAAACCCTCGACCTCCGCTTCCCCACGTCGCGTACGCAAGACGGCACCGACGCGATGCACACCGATCCGGACTACTCGGCGGCGTACGTCATCCTGAGGACCGACGGCGGTTACGAAGGCCATGGATTCGCGTTCACCATCGGGCGTGGTAACGACATTTGCGCGGCGGCGATCGAGGCGTTCCGGCATCACGTTGTGGGACTGTCGCTCAATGAGATCACCGAGGACTTCGGCGGCTTCTGGCGGCGGCTCTCGAGCGACTCGCAGCTTCGCTGGCTGGGGCCCGAGAAGGGCGTCGTCCATCTGGCGCTCGCCGCGATCGTCAACGCCGTGTGGGACCTCTACGGCAAGGTCGAGCGCAAACCGGTCTGGAAGCTGCTGGCGGACATGACGCCGAAGCAGCTGGTCTCGTGCATCGACTTCCGCTACATCACCGACGCGCTCACGCCAGAGGAAGCCTTCGAGATGCTCGACCGTCTCGCGCGGACAAAAGGCGAACGCGAGGCGGAGCTGCTGCGTACGGGTTACCCGGCGTATACGACGTCGGTCGGCTGGATGGGTTACTCCGACGACAAGGTGCGCGCGGCGTGTCGCGAGGCCATCGCGGACGGCTGGACGCATTTCAAGGTCAAGGTCGGCGCCGATCCCGCGGATGATGCGCGACGGGTCGGCCTCGTGCGGGAGGCCATCGGCTCAGGGCGGACCCTGATGGTCGATGCCAACCAGCGGTGGGATGTGGGCGAAGCGATCGCGCGCATGCAGGACCTGGCGCGGTTCAACCCGCTGTGGATCGAGGAGCCGACCAGTCCCGACGATGTGCTCGGGCATGCCGCGATCGCGCGGGCAGTCCGCCCCATCGGTGTCGCGACCGGCGAGCACTGCGCCAACCGGGTGATATTCAAGCAGCTCCTCCAGGCCGAGGCGATCAGCTTCTGCCAAATCGACAGCTGTCGCCTCGGCGGCGTGAACGAGAACCTCGCCGTCATGCTGATGGCCGCGAAGTTCGGCGTCCCGGTCTGTCCGCACGCCGGCGGCGTCGGCCTCTGCGAGCTCGTCCAGCACCTGTCGATGTTTGATTACATCGCCGTCACCGCGACGATGGACAATCGCGTCACCGAGTTCGTCGATCATCTGCACGAGCATTTCGTCGACCCGGTCGCGATCAAGAAGGCACGGTACGTGGCGCCCGAACGTCCCGGCTACAGCAGCGAGATCAAGAAGGAATCACGTGTCCAGTACCCGATTCCCGGACGGGCCGGTCTGGACTGACGACAACGCACGAGGTGTTGCATGAACAAGAGTCGTTCGGCCGTGTTGGTGATGGCGGTTCTTGCCGCCTCCTGGTCGCCGGCGTCAGCCGTGCCGCAGACCAAGCCTGGCGGCTACATCCTCGAGCGCGACGCCGAGGTCGCGAAGACTGAGCCGGGCACGCACAAGGGCGGCGGCGAAACGATCGGCTACTCGTTCTTCGCCAAGGCCCCCGGCCTGAAGATGGTCTTCCGCAAGCGCGCGCTCAAGCCGGGCTCTGGCATCGGCTACCACGAGCAGAAGGAGGACGAGATCTATTACGTCCTCAGCGGCCGCGGCGTGATGACCATCGACGGCAAGAGCTTCGACGTCACGCCCGGGACTGCCGTGCTGACGCGTCCGGGGAGCTCGCATGGACTGAAGCAGGCGGGGGATGAAGACCTTGTCATTCTGATCAACTATGAACAGCAGGCGAAGTAGGTAAAGCACTCATGAAATACATCACGGTCGCCACGGCCGCCACTATCCTGACGATCTCGAGCCGAACCACGGCGCCGCAGCCGGTCGCGGCGCAGACCTCGGCCCAGCCAGCGGCGATCGTTCAGTCAGAGTTCGTCTACGAAACTGCGCCGTTTCCGAGCGTGCACGCCTCGACCATTGTCGACACTCGCGCGGGGTTGGTCATCGCCTTCTTCGGGGGGACTCGCGAAAGCGCGCCGGACGTCGGCATCTGGGTCTCGCGTCACGTGAAGGGTGCGTGGACGGCGCCGGTCGAAGTCGCGACCGGCGTGCAGCCGGATGGGACCCGGCTCCCATGCTGGAACCCGGTGCTGTTCGAGATGCCGGACCGCTCGCTCGCGCTCTTTTACAAGGTCGGACCCGATCCGCGGAACTGGTGGGGCATGGTGCGCATGTCAGCCGACGGCGGACAGACGTGGGGCGACGCGCGCCGACTGCCGGAAGGGATCCTGGGTCCTGTCAAGAACAAGCCAGTCCGTCTCGCTGACGGCACGATCATCAGCCCGAGCAGCACAGAGTCGAACGACAAGCCGAGCCTCTGGCGCATCCACTTCGAACGGTCGGCGGACGCCGGACGCACGTGGACGATCGTGCGGCCGGGTGTCGTGCCCGGCGGACCCGAGCTCCACGCCATCCAGCCGAGCATCCTCGTGTATCCCGATGGCAGGCTGCAGGCGGTCGGCCGAACGCGATCCCAACGAGTGTTTCAGACGTGGTCCACGGATGGCGGAAAGACGTGGACGCCGCTGGCGCTGACGCCCCTGCCCAACCCGAGCGCGGGGACCGACGCGGTCACGATGCGAGATGGACGGCAGCTCATCGTCTACAACCACACGCCGAAGGGACGATCCCCGCTCAACATCGCGCTCTCCCGCGATGGCGCCACGTGGGAAGCGGCGCTCGTGCTCGAGAGCGAACCCGGCGAGTATTCCTACCCGGCGGTCATCCAGGCGGCCGATGGAACGGTGCACGTCACCTACACGTGGAAGCGGCAACGCGTCCGGCACGTGGTCATCGATCCCGCCAGGCTGACGTCAGTGCCGATGGCCGATGGCGTGTGGCCTCAGAAGGGGCAGCACTAGAGCGTGGCGAAACCCCTGTCAGTCGCCGGCGCCCTGATCGCTGGCACGCTCATCATCGGCACGCTCGACATTCTCGATGCGTTCGTCTTCTTCGGTCTGCGCGGCGCAAAACCGATCGGCATCCTGCAGAGCATCGCGTCGGGCGTGCTGGGACGTCCCGCATATCAGGGCGGGATGGCGACAGCGCTCCTTGGCCTGCTGCTCCACTTCTTCATCGCGTTTGGCGTGACCGCGACCTACCTCGTGGCGACGCGCGTCATCCCCGCGCTCAACCGGCGGCGAATTATTTACGGGCTCCTGTACGGCCTGGCCGTCTATGCCGTGATGAACTTCGTCGTCGTTCCACTGTCGAACGCGGCGCTCGGGTCCGGGCCGACACCGGTCATCGTGCGCGTCAACGGCCTTCTGATTCACATGTTCGGCGTCGGCCTGCCGGCCGCGCTGGTCGCGGCGAGAACAACCCGCGGCTAGGGTGCGCCGAAGTTTCGCACTGCGAAATAGTGACCGCCTCGTTTCAATCCCAGCTGACGAACGGTCCTACAATCCTGTAAGATTGTCGGCTCATGCCCCACGCGAGTGTCAGTCAGGCGAAAGATCACACCAACGAAACCCGACGGCTAGCGACGCTGCTCGAGATCAGCCAGGCGCTCTCGGGCGTGCTGAACCTCAAGGCAGCGCTCCATTCCGTGCTCGACATCCTCGAACGGCGCCACCAGGTGGCGGGCGGCGCGGTGATGCTCGTCGAGCGCGACAGCAAGGACGTCCATGTCGAGGCCGCGGGCGGCATCAAGCTGCCGGGGCAACGCGGACGCAACCGCGGCGAAGGGAGTGCCGTCACCGAGCGCGTGCTGGACTCCGCCAAGGCCGTCGTCGTGCCGCGGGTCAGCCAGGAGCCGAACCTGGCGCCACCGCCGACGGAGCGATCGCGCGGCGACCAGCGTGAGCTGTCGTTCGTCGCCGTGCCCGTCATCCTCGGGCGGCGCCCGACCGGCACACTCGAGGTCGTGCTGCCCTTCAAGTCCGACCGCGACTACCAGCGATCGCTGGAGTTCTACCGTGTCGTAGCGTCGATGATTGCGCAGGCGATCAAGGTCAGCCGCATGGTCGAGGCCGACCGCCACAAGCTGGCCGAGGAGAACGAGCACCTGCGCGACGAGCTGCGCGAGCGCTACGCGTTCCGCAACATCATCGGCAACAGCGCGCCGATCCAGCAGGTCTACGAGCAGGTCGCACAGGTGGCGCGGACGAACACGACGGTGCTCATCCGCGGCGAGTCGGGGACGGGCAAGGAGATGATCGCGCACGCGATCCACTACAACTCGCCGCGCGCCAAGAAGCCGTTCGTCAAGGTCAGCGCGGCGGCGCTGCCCGAGTCGCTGATTGAGTCAGAGCTCTTCGGCTACGAACGCGGTGCGTTTACCGGGGCGCAGGCGACAAAAAAGGGCCGGTTCGAACTGGCCGAGAGCGGGACGCTCTTTCTCGATGAAATCGGCGACCTGAATCCCTCGACGCAGGTCAAGCTGCTGCGGGTGCTGCAGGAGCGCGAGATCGAGCGCCTCGGCGGCACGACGTCGATCAAGATCAACGTCCGGCTCATCGCCGCCACGCATCAGCCGCTCGAAACGCTCATGGAGGAAGGCCGGTTTCGCGCCGACCTGTACTACCGGCTGGCCGTCTTCACCATCTTCGCGCCGCCGCTCCGGGAGCGAAAGCCCGACATCATGCTCCTCGCCGACCACTTCGTCGAGAAGTACGCCCGCGAGCACGGGAAGCGCATTCGCCGCGTATCGACGCCGGCGATCGACATGCTGACGTCGTATCACTGGCCGGGAAACGTCCGCGAGCTCGAGAACACGATCGAGCGATCCGTGCTCGTCTGCGACGGCGGCGTCATCCACGGCCACCACCTCCCGCCGACGCTGCAAACGGCGGAGGCCTCCGACACGGTGCAGCGCCAGTCCCTGACCGATAGCGTCGCGGCGTTCGAGCGCGATCTGCTGCAGGACGCGCTCAAAACCACCCGCGGCAACCGAGCCCATGCCGCGCGTCTGCTCGACACGACCGAGCGGATCTTCAACTACAAGGTCCGCCGCTACGCCATCGACGCGCGGCGGTTCAAGTAGATACTGAACGGCCACTCGCCAGGTTCGCGTCGCGTGGAGCGCGATCGGTGCTCTGAGCTACCGGGACATCGACTGCCAGATGCCACGCAGCAGCCCCCACTCCACGCGCTCGCTCTTCGCCCTCGCGGCGGCAGACGATTGCGGGTACCACTTCACCCAGCGGGGATGGCTCGCGTCAATCAAGGACTCGGGCTTCAGAAGCGCGCGAATGCTCAGGATCGAGCCCACACCGGGCCTGACGCGAGTACCGTGACAGTTGTCGCAGCCGCTCAACGTCACCTCGCTGTCCGGAGGACGCCCTTGTTCGAAGACGTCCTCTCCTTTGGAGGAAAACGTGATAAAGCTGCGATCGGCAGGCCCGACCGCGTGCAGACCGCCGGCCTGCCCAGCGAACAGCTTCGCGCGCCGCATCCTGTACCTCGGCGAATGTGTGGACGCGATCGATAGTGTGGAACTGAACGCTCTCGACGAGAGTCGTTGGAACGATCACGCCGGCCTGATCGATCAGCAGCATCGTGCGGAGAAGCGCGAGCCGTGTGCCGCCCGGTACCGAAGGCAGCGCGCTGTTCAACTCGACGCGGAGCTCACCCTCGACACTCGAGTCGAGCACGTACGGTGTCGGAAACTCCCAAAGTTGCTGCCAGTACGCAGTCGTTGCGCCCGCTCCTCCGGGGACACTCCACATGACCGAAAAGGCTGACCGGCTCAAGCCAGACGCGTGTTGACTGGCAATCGGTTGCAGTCCGACGATCGGCACCCACTTCCCCTCCGCACTGACCAGGTCGCCTGGCAGCGACGCATCCGACCGGGCGGCCTCGGCGTAAGTATTGGGAAGCTGTTTAATCTGCGCGCCGGTCAGGGCGAGACGACGAATGACTCTCGCGAGGCTCGTCATCAGTGCTGTTTGCGCGCGTTCATCGCGGCCATCGAACCGTGGCGCAGCCGCCCAGTCGAACAGGGCCCAGAGATCGTGCTGCAGGACTGCTCGCTTGAGCGGATCGGAGATCAGGCGATCGCCGTCGGTGAGCAGGAACTCGTCGAGGAGACGAATAGCCTGCGCGTGTGAGGGCCCGCTCAGCAGATGCCTGGTTTCTCTCCAGAGGAGCGGATCGACTTCATCCAGTCCGAACTCGCGGCCGTCAACCGCGGTCCGAACCTGCAGGTGCCGATGGAGCCGGTTCCACAGGTGTTGTGGATCGGGATGATAGGGCCCGGTCGCAGTCGGAGGCCCATTCTGGCTGCGGGCGACGGCAGCAATGAGACTGACCGCCGCGAGCATTGACGCGATGGTCGCCACGGTCCAGGCAGGGCGAGTGATCAAGACGCTCCTCCCGTGTCAGGCGCGACATCCATCACACACCATTCTGACGCCGAACGGAAGAGTGTCTGGACCGATTGGGCAGCCCGCCTCAACGGTCGGACGCCGTGACGGCCTTCCCCGGCGCGGCGGCTACGCCGCTTCGACGGGAACAAAGCGCGGCACGTAGCTCCCCTTGGGCACTTCGATTCGCACTTTGGCCTCGGTCAGCTCGTCGGCGTACACCCGTTCGAGCTTCTGCCGCAGGGCATACGCGCGCCGGCGGACGCTCGAGTCGTCGTCGGTCGAGTACGAGCTCGGCAGCCCCATTGCTTCGACCGCAATCAGATACTCGTGCAGCGCCGCGGCCCGCCCCGCCAGCTCCATCTCGCAGATGTAGCGGAGGAAGTTGCGGACCTGGCTGGCACGAAGGAAGGTCGCACTCTGGAGCACCTGCTCCATCGCCGCGCGTTTCTCGACGTCATCAACGGTGTGTACGGCATTCATGAGTTGCTCCCCCACTTGGGTCCCCTGTCGAGGACCCGTGCTCCCGTGACTTTGTACGCTCCCGACATCCGTCTGCTTCCGATTCATCTCAGCCCTCTTGCCCGCGCCAGTCGTCACCAGCCCGGCGCTACGCGACGACAGGCGCCGCAAAGGCCGGCGCCGTCACCAGCGCGGCAGCGCCCTGCAGGCGCGGATACTCAGACGCGGCAACCGGCCGGATCTCCGTCGCGGCCGCCGCCGGCGTCAACGCGCGCTCGGCAAACGCTATCCGCACGTCTTTTTCGATGAGGTCCCACGCCGTGGTGATCTCGCCACCGACGTAGACACGCGTCGGGTCGAAGACGTTGACCACCGACACCAGCCCGGCGCCGAGGTAGCGGCCCGTCGCGCGAATGGCCGCGCGCGCCTTCGCGTCGCCTCGCCGTGCGCGCGAGATCAGGTCTTCCACGGTAAACGTCCGCTCGTCGGCCGGCACGGGCTCGTCGGACTCGGCCGACCGTCCGAAATAGCGGGCCAGCGTGGCCCGGTTCGACACGTACGCTTCCCAGCACCCCGTTGCACCGCAGGAACACCGCGGGCCGTCCATGGTCAGCGGCACGTGTCCGAACTCTCCTGCCACGTTGTGCCGGCCGCGGAGCAGCTCGCCACGCACGATGACCCCGAGGCCGAGCCCGTCCGAGACGCTCACGAACACGAAATCGCCGGCCGACGTGGACGTGCCTCCGTGCATCGCCCACAACTGCGCGAGCGCGCACGCCCGTCCGGAGTTCTCGATCTGCACCGGCAGGCCGATCGCCGATGCCAGGAGATCGCGTACGTCGACGTTGCGCCATCCGAGCGTCGGGGCATGGAGCACCCGCATCGTCGAATGCTCGATCATGCCGGGGATGGCCACACCCACGCCTTCGCACGCCACGATTCCGCCGTGATCGGCAAGCAGCGCGCGAATCCTCACGCCGAGCGAGGCGGCAAGCGCCTTGGGATCGCGCTCGGTAGGAAAGCCGACGACGCCGCTAAGCGGCTTGCCCAGCAGGTCAGCCGGCATCAAATAGGTCTGGCTCGCGCGCACATCCACCGCCACCACGGTGCGGCGGCGGGAGTCGATGTAGAGAAACGTGGGCTTCCGTCCGCGCACGGTCTTGCCGGTGGCGCCTTCGACGATGAGGCCGCTCTGCAGAAGGTCGCTGACGAGGAGGCTGACGCTGCCGCGCCGAACACCCATGGTGCGGGCGAGGTCGGCGCGCGAGATCGGCTGATTCGCGCGAACGAGGTTCAGCACGATCTGCCGGTTGATCTCGCGCGAGGTGCCCTGAGTGGCCACCTGAAAGCGGACAGGATCGATCTTTCGCATTTAGTCTTAGATCTGGACTAATTGTCGCGACAGACCAGCAACAGGCATTTCAGTAACGGATCAGTGCAGTGTGTTCGCCATTCGCAGGCGTCACATTTGCCTAAAGTCAGGACAAATTAGACCCTTGGGCCAACGTTGTCAAGCGATTCGGGACGGTCAGACAAATTTGTAGGACAGTCGACAATCGGCAGTCGGGAGTCGGGAGTCGCAGTCGAGAGTCTCAGTCGACAGTCCCGGTCGCCGGTCCCAGTCGACACTCCCAGTCGACACTCCCAGCCGGCAGCAATTCAGGCGGCAGTGCCAGGCGGCTGTGACGGGGCGGCGCGCGACGGGCGACTCGTGGTGCCGACTGCGACTCTCGACTGCGACTGCCGACCGAGACTCTCGACTGAGACTCCCGACTCCCGACTGCCGACTACCGATTGCCGACTACCGATTGCCGACTGACAGTCCCCCGGTCGAAAAAAGTGACGACTCTCCAATCCACAGTGACGAGCAGTCATCTGCATCTGACAGAAAGCCTCCGCCGCGCCACGAACACCATCGAGATCGCTGCCATTCGTCACTGATTTCAGCCCATTTGTATTGCTCCCCTTCGCGCGTCTTTCTAGAGTGAATCTAGGCAGACCACATCGGTTTCACCGCAACGGGAAGTGAATGGGAGAAGCACTTCATGATCCGCAGCCTCACGTGCTTGATGCTGGCGTGTGTGTTCGCGATGACGGCGAGCCCAGGCGCCCAGGCACAAGGCGGCGCAACGTCATCCCCGTCTGGCGTCGTGGTCGACTCGGCCAGCGTCTTTCCTGACGCAACCGTCGGCGTCGAACAACGGCACCGGCCTGCTTTCGAAGCCGTCAGCAACACCCACGGTGCCATCAACAACAACGACAACGTCAACAAGTCGACCGAAGGGCTGTTTGCGCAGGAGAATCAATGAAAGCGTTACGTCTCGTTTTATCCGTGGCCCTTGTACTGTGCTCGGCCAGCCTCGCGCTGGCTCAAGGCAGCGCCAACTCGTCCCTGGCGGGTGTGGTCGTCGACACCGCCGGCGGCGTCGTGCCCGGCGTCACCGTCACCGTCAAGAACAACGCCACGGCCGACACTTTCGAGACCGTCAGCAACACGGCCGGCGCCTTTTCTATACCAGTCCTCGATCCAGGCACTTACACCGTCACCGTCACGCTCAGCGGATTCAAGACGGTGGTCATCAACGACGTCCGCCTGTTGGCGGCGACGCCCGGCAGCCTTCGGGCGACACTCGAGGTCGGCGGGCTCGAGGAGACCGTGGAGGTCAAGGGGGGCACCGACCTCGTCCAGACGCAATCATCGACGGTCTCCTCGACGATCACGACCGAACAGATCACCAACCTTCCGCTCGTCTCCCGAAACGCGCTCAATTTCGTCGTGTTCCTCCCGGGCGTCGAAACGTCGGCCGGGCCGCGCGGCTCGACGATCAGCGGCCTGCCGCAGAACGCGATCAGCGTGACCTACGACGGCGTCAACGTGAACAACAACTTTCAGTCGACCGACGGCTTCTTCTCGATGGTGACGCCGCGGCTCGATGCGGTTGAGGAGGTAACGGTCACCGGGGCGACGCCGACCGCGGATCAGGCGGCGCTCGGGGCGGTCCAGGTCTCGTTTGTCACGCGCTCGGGCACCAACAACTTCGACGGGAGTCTCTACCACTACTTCCGGCATCCCGATCTGAACTCGAACTACTACTTCAACAAGATCCGCGGCCTCGAGCGCAACGACGTCGTCGTCCATCAGTACGGCGGCCGCGTCGGCGGCCCCATCGTCATTCCAGGGCTTTTCGACGGCCGCAACAAGGCGTTCTTCTTCTTCAACATGGAGGAGTTCTATCAGCCGACCGAAGCGTCGCGCACGAGGACGATTCTGCACCCGCGCGCGCAGGAGGGCTGGTTCCGCTACAACGTCACCGTCGGAGGGGTCCAGCAGGTGCGGGAGATCAACCTCTTGACGCTCGCGCAGCAGAACACCCAGCTGGCGACGCTCGACCCGATCACGGGCGGTCTGCTCGCGAATATCCGCGCGGCCGCCGGAACCGCGGGCACCATCACGGAGCTGACCAACCCGAACACGCAGCAGTACTTCTATCAGAGCGCCGGCACGAACAGACAGCACGCGCCGACCGGGCGCGTCGACATCAATGTGTCGCAGAACCACCGTCTCAGCGGGTCGTACTCCTGGGGCCGGCTGGTTACCGAGCCCGACATCCTCAACAACAACGATTCGCCGTTTCCGGGCTTCCCTAACTTTGGGAGATCGCCCTCGTACCGAACGGTCGGCTCGACAAGCCTGCGCTCCACGCTCTCGTCGAACCTGGTGAACGACCTCCGCGGCGGCTGGCAGTGGTCGCCGCTCGAATTCTCTACCAACGTCACGCCGGACATGTTCGACCAGCAGGGCGGCTTCGGCTGGAGCTTCACCGCCGCCAACATGTTCGGCCTGACCTCGCCAGGTAACCTGACGGGACTCGAGGATCGCAACACGACGAACTGGAACATCGACAACACGCTCAGCTGGCTGCGCGGTACGCACAGCCTCACCTTCGGCGGCTCGTTCATGCAGGTCAACCACGCGCGAACCGTCTGGAGCGCGGTGCCGCAGATCACGTTTGGCACCGACGCGAACTTCGATCCGGCGAACGCCATGTTCTCGACGGCGAACCTTCCAGGCGCCTCGACCCAGAATATTACCGACGCCCGCGCGCTTTACGGACTCCTCACGGGCAGGCTTACCGCTGATAAATGGCACGGCGCGGCTGGGCGAGGCGTCTAATCGCTACGAGTATCTCGGTCCGCGCACCGAACGAGTGCGCCTGAACGAGATGGGGCTCTTCGCCCAGGACTCGTGGCGGTTCACACCGACGCTGACGCTCAACTACGGCGTGCGGTGGGAACTCCAGCTGCCGATGGAGCCGCTCAACGACTCGTTCTCGATGTCGGGCTTCTCCGACCTCTGCGGCCGATCTGGCACGGGGTCTGGTCCAGGCAGTCGCGGTTGCAACATCTTCCAGCCCGGTACGCTGACCGGCAGCACACCCCAGTACGTCCAGTACCGATAGCGGCAATCCCGGGTACGACACCGACTGGAACAACTTCGCGCCGAACGTCGGCGCCGCGTGGCGTCCTAACGTGCAGGATGGCTGGCTGCGCGCGCTGCTCGGCGATCCTGACCAGGCGACGATCCGCGCCGGGTACGCGGTCGCCTTCACGCGCGAGCGGATGGATCGGTTCACAAATCTCTACAGCGCGAATCCCGGCGCCGCGATCAACGCCAACCGCACCGGAAACCAGGGCAACCTCGTGCTCCCGGGCGAGAGCTGGCCGATCACGCTCAGCCAGCAGAACCGCCTCGGGCCCCCCTCGTTCCCGGACAGCCCCTCGTATCCGCTGACGCCGTCGCTCGTCAACGGCGACGACATCAACATCTTCGACCCGGCCATCAAGGTCCCGAACACTCGCTCATGGAGCATCGGCCTGCAGCGCGCGATCTCGAATGACATGGCGATCGACATCCGATACGTCGGCACGCGCCTCGTCAACGGCTGGACCACCGAGAACTGGAACGAGATCAACGTGTTCGAGAACGGATTCCTGGACGAGTTCAAGCTCGCGCAGGCGAACCTTCGCGCGCACGTCGCGGCCGGCTGTGGCACGAGCGGCAGTCCCGCCTGCTCTTTCGCCTATCGCGGCCCCGGAACCGGCACGTCTCCCTTGCCGACCTACCTGGCCTACTTCGCGCAGGATTCCCGCCTCGCGAGCCGGCGATGTCTCCGCGTATTCCGGGGTCACGCAGTTCACCAACAGCGCGTGGACGGGGCACCTCGGTGAGTACGAGCCGGATCCCGTCGACGCCGGCAACGATCTGCACGCCAACGCGACGCTTCGGGCCAACGCGATTGCCGCAGGCCTGGCCGCCAACTTCTTCGTGTTGAACCCCGACGTGGACCAGGCCAACATCACCCGCGACGCGGCCACAACGAAGTACGACGCGCTCCAGATCGACTTCCGCCGCCGCCTGTCGCGCGGACTTTCGGCCTCCGTCAACTACACCTACGCCAAGACCTACGAGACCGATCTCGACACGCTGCGCCGCGACCGCGCCGTCATTCTGGCCGACGACGGCGTGCCGCACGCGTTCAAGACGACGTGGTACTACGAAGTGCCGGTGGGACGCGGGCAGCGATTCGGCTCGAATATCAACGCGTGGCTGAACGGCCTGATCGGCAACTGGGAGTTCTCGGGCACGGGACGGCTCCAGGTCCGGGACTTCCGGATCGACGACGCGTCGCGGCTCGTCGGCATGACCGAGAGCGAGCTGAGGAACGCGTTCAAGGTGGAAAAGATTCGAGATGCCTCCGGTTCGATCGTCGTCTGGAGCCTGCCGCAGGACATCATCGACAACACGCGCCGGGCGTGGAACACCGATCCGACGTCGCCAACCGGCTACTCGGCCGACGGCGTGCCGACCGGCCGCTACATCGCGCCGGCGAGCAGCCCTGGGTGCGTCGCCGTCTTCCAGGGCGACTGCAGCACCCCGCACAATATCTACGTGCGCGGGCCGCTCTTCACGAGGTTCGACTTCAGTTTCAAGAAGCGCTTCCCGTTCGGCGGCGGCGCGAGCTTCGACCTGCAGCTCGACCTCCTGAACGCCTTCGACAATGTCAACTTCAACCCGACGTTCGACGTGACGCCGGCGGCCAACACCACGGCGTTCCAGATCACGAGCGGGTACACCGACATCAACACGACGTTCGATCCGGGGGGAAGGATCGGGCAGATTGTGTGGAGACTGAATTGGTGAAGGCTCTGCCTTTAGGCTTTAGGCTTCAGGCTCTGGCAAAACCACCGAGTAAGTTCTCGATGCTCTTACTTAAGCCAAAAGCCTAGAGCCTAGAGCCGTCTAACGACTCGCCGCCCGCTTCTCGAAATCCACCGCGGTGAGGGGCGTGTCCCAGTGCGCTTCGAGCAGCTCGAAGCGGCGTTGCTCTTCCCGGCGGAACTTGGCCTGATCGGGATAGAGCTTCTTCACGATCTCGGCTTCGGTCGGCAGCCCCGTGGACCCCGGGCGCTCGACGAGTTCGACGGCGAACGTCCAGTCGGCACGGCCATCGCCGTGGTAGCGCGGTGTGTAGGTTCGGACCGACGAGTAGTGGCCGGCTTCCAAGCGCGCCTTCAGCACCGGATAGTGATTCCGTTGAAAGAGATCCAGGAACTCGTCCTGGGAGCCCCACTTGACCGTGTAGAAGTACCACGTCCGCACCTCGGCAGCGCCCGCCGCCGGCGCCTGAGTGGTTGAAGCGCCGGCGAGTCCTGAACCGATCATGCCTGAGCCGCTCAGAGAGATCGTCAGCAGCACGGCGAGAGCCCCGATCCTGCGTCTGTTCGTCATCATCTCCATCGCTACCTTCTCTTTCCGCCCTGCAGGCTCCAGGCTCCGTTGCCCCGAGCGGCGACATACAGGAACACGAAGCAGTAGAGTACCGCGAGCTCGCCGCCGTTCTGCACCGGCCAGAATCCGCGCGGCGCGTGGTTCTGAAAGTAGGCGACCGCCATCTCCCCGCTGGCGATGAAGCCGAGCACGCTGGCGTACGCGCCCAGCAGCGATCATCAGCCCGCCCACGAGCTCGATGATGCCGGCCAGGCCGAATTGCGAGGCGATGGCGACCTGGTTACCGCCGAGCACTCCCAGCAGCTTCTGCGCGCCGTGCTGGGCAAAGAGCAGTCCTGCGACGATGCGAAGGAGCGCGTAGATGTGAGGGGCGAAGCGCCCGAGGATTCCGTCCATGACACCTCCCAAGTTGGCGTCTACACATTAACGTGTTTCGCCGCCGCTGTGCTCGTTGCCAGCGCTCCCCTTCGGGGCTATGCTTTCTGCCACTTGTGGGAGGGACGACAATGGAACGCAAGACCGCCAGCGAGTTCGATCAGGATCTGCTCATTCTTTTCGACGCGTACGTGCACGGCGCCATCGATCGGCGCGGGTTCCTGGACAAGGCCAAGAAGTATGCCGTCGGCGGCGTCACCGCCGCGATGCTTCTCGATCAGCTCAACCCGAGGTTCGCCGAAGCTCAACAGGTTCCGAAGGACGACAAGCGCATCAAGACCGAGACGCTCGAGTACGACTCGCCGCAGGGCACCGGGAAGATGAAGGGCTATTTCGTAACGCCGGCCACCGCCAAAGGCAAGCTGCCGGGCGTGCTGGTGGTGCACGAGAATCGCGGCCTGAATCCCCACATCGAAGACATCGCCCGTCGACTGGCGCTCGACAACTTCGTGGCGTTCGCGCCCGACGCGCTGACTCCGCTCGGCGGCTACCCCGGCGATGAAGAGAAGGCCCGGGACCTGTTCCCCAAGCTCGATCAGACCAAGACGCGTGAGGATTTTGTGGCCGCCGTGGCGTTTCTCAAGGCCCGACCCGAGTGCACGGGGCGCATCGGCGCCGTGGGCTTCTGTTATGGCGGCGGCATCGTCAACATGCTGGCGACGCGAGTGCCCGATCTCGGGGCCGGCGTGCCCTTCTACGGCCGCCAGCCCGCCGCGGCCGACGTTCCGAAGATCAAGGCGCCGCTCCTGATCCAGTACGCCGAGAACGACCAGGGCGTCAACGCCGGCTGGCCCGACTACGAGGCCGCGCTCAAGGCGAACAACGTCAAGTACCACGGCCCACATCTACCCGGGCACGCAGCACGGGTTCAACAATGACACGACGCCGCGATACGACGAAGCCGCAGCGAAGCTCGCCTGGCAGCGGACGGTGGACTTCTTCAATCAGAATCTGCGGAAGTAGCAACGAGCGACGGAGGGGACGAAGGTAACGGGTTCAACACGAAGGAACGGAGCCAACGAAGACGAACGGAGAAGACGGCGAGCGTGGTTTCGTTTGAGACGGCTTGCACCGCGCGAAGCGCGGTGGGGTCGATTCGAGGAACCGGACTCGCAAGCACCCTTCGCACTTCCGTGGGTGTTTGCGAGTCCGGTTCCTCGAATCGACCTCTACGCCGGCCTACGGCTGCCTACGGCCGGCGTGCAAGCCGGCTGCAGAGTGACGGCCTCCGTGCGTCTCCGTTCGCACCGTTCCTCCGTGTTGAATCCGTTGACTCCGTCTTCTCCCTGACGAGTTTTTTCAGCTCCCTTCCCCGAACAGGCCGGGCAAATCTCCAACCGTCAGCGCGCGTGGCTCCGAAGTCAGCCGCGCCAGCGACGCCGCGCGCCCGATCACGTCCGCCGCACTCCAACCCGCCGCTCTCAAGTCGCGCACTCCGCTGTCTCCATCGGACTTACTCATCTTCTGCGTCGCGGACTTCATTAGGAGCGGATGATGAACGAACACTGCTGGCGTCTGCCGGCCGACGAGCCTCGCCAAACGGATCTGACGCCCTGTCGACGACAGCAGATCCTGCCCGCGCACCACCAGTGTTACCCCCTGCACCGCGTCGTCGATTGCCGCTACGCACTGATAGGTCCAGTTGCCAAGTCGATCGCGGACGAGCACATCGCCGCATTGAGCTGACGGATCCTGCTCTTGCGGCCCGAGAAGCGCGTCGTCGAACGCTTCGATTCCAGGCTCCAACCGCAGCCGCCAGCCGATGCCGTCTCCAAGAGGAATACCCGCGTTGCGGCACGTGCCGGCATAGCGTCGTTCTGTCTGATCGCCGGGACCTGACGGCATGCCTGGAGCCGGCGCCTGAGTCGCACGCGAACATGTGCAACCGTAGACGAGCCCGGCAGCAACCAGGGGCTCCAGCTCCTCGTGATAAACAGCAGCGCGCTCGCTCTGCCTGCCGTCGCACGGACCGCGTCGATAGTCCGCCGAAGGATGGACATCGGCTGTAAA
The DNA here is from genome assembly GCA_963839705.1 of uncultured Acidobacteriota bacterium. Classification (GTDB taxonomy): domain Bacteria; phylum Acidobacteriota; class Vicinamibacteria; order Vicinamibacterales; family 2-12-FULL-66-21; genus DATBJJ01. The sequence continues at coordinate 20,296 of CAWIWL010000010.1, read as the reverse complement.
GCCGAGCCAGTCCAGATCGTCCAACATGAGGCGCTCCGCCTCGCCTCGCGCGCGTTGACGGTCGTGGTCCTCGATGCGCAACAGCACGCGCCCGCCCAACGCTCGCGCCAGGCCCCACACGTAGACTGCGTTCACCACGTGTCCAAGGTGCAGGGTCCCGGTCGGCGCCGGGGCGAACCGTGTCAGTGGATTGCCCGCGAGTCGGGCCTTGACCGCCTTCGCGACCTCCAATCCGGACCGCGGTGCGTCGTTCGAGACGAATACATGTTCTGGCGCAGTCATGCTGATGGAGTGACTTTGCTTCCATCGCGTGCTGCGAAACAAGAGGCGTGTGGATGTAGGATGGGGCACTCACGCGAGAAGCGCTGCGTTGAAAATGGAGGCCCACTATGAGCGTTCGCGTCTCCCGGCGGAAACTGCTGCAAGCCGTCGGCACCGCCGCCCTCGCATCGTCCACGAGAACCGCGGCCGCGCAGACGCGGCCGACGTTTTCCCGCATGCCGTCCGAGGCCAAAGACACGCCGAAGATCTGCCTCGGCTTCTGGGCAACGGTCGACGAGGCCAACATGCGGCGGGTGAAGCAGATCGGCGTCGACCACGTGCTCACGGGCGGTCCTCGCATCCCCTGGGACGAGGCCGACATCCGTGCCCGGATCGACCGCTTCAAGGCCGGCGGCCTCACCCTCTACAACATGATGATCTCGGGCTTCGACGACGTCATCTGGGGCCGGCCCAACGCTGATGCGCAGATTGCCGACGTCATTACGTCGATTCGCGCGGCCGGGAAAGCCGGGCTGCCGGTCATCGAATACAACTTCTACGCGAACCGGCTGATGGAGGGCTACAAGGAGGAGATCGGCCGGGCCGGCGCGGGCTACACCGCCTACGACTACACGCTCTCGAAGGACCTCCCGCCAAAGGACGGCGTCGGCACGCACACGCGCGCGGACCAGCTGAAGCGCGCGGAACACTTTCTCAAGGCGATCGTGCCCGAAGCCGAAAAGGCGAACGTCCGCCTGGCCCTCCACCCCAACGATCCACCGGTGCCGATCAGCCGCGGGTCAGAACAGATCATGGCCACGTTCGAGCACTGGAAGCAGTATCTGAACCTGGTCAAGAGCCCGTTCAACGGCATGACGTTCGATTGCGGCGTCACGCGGGAGATGGGCGAGGACCCGGTCGCCGTCTGCCGGTACCTCGCCGAGCGCGACTGCATCAACCACGTCCACTTCCGCAACGTCGTCGTCCGCACGCCATACGTGGATTACACCGAAGTGTTTCTCGACGATGGACAGGTGGACATGTTCGGAGTCATGAGGGAGCTGGTGCGGCAGAAGTACCAGCGGACGATCTACCCCGAGCACCCGCGCGCGATCGACGTCGACCGAGCGCTCGGCCCGATGCGCGGACAGTATCCGGGCGGCGGCGGGTTCTCAGGCGAGATCTACAACGTCGGATACGCGAGGGCGATGCTGCAGGCTGCGCTGACGCGGTGAGTTCGCGTGGCTAGAGCGTTGTTCATCTGTCCGTAGTGTCCGCCTTTAGGCGGACACTCTGAAGTCCGGCTAAAGCCGGACACTACGCGCTACAAAGTAATGAGAATCGCTCTAGCCTACCGGCTTCTGCCCGGCGAGGAAGCGGTCGACGCGGACCGATACATCCTTCAAGTAGGCCGCATCGCCCGCGGCGAGCTCGGTCGTGACATAGCCTGCGTAGCCGATGTCCTGCAGCGCGCGCCGCACCTCGGGCCAGTCGATGTCGCCTTCACCGAGGTTCTTCCAGGCGAAGCGGCCGTTCTGCCGATCGATATTGAAGTCCTTGAGGTGAATCTTCACGATGCGCGGGCCGAGGGTCCGAATCCAGTCCTGCGGGAACGCGTAGATGACGACGTTGCCGACATCGAAATACGCCCGCACCAGCGGCGATTCGAACTCGTCGACATAGCGGACGAACTCGAGCGGACTCAGCAGGAACTTGTTCCACACTTCTTCGACGGCGATGATCACTTTCGCATCGCGCGCCACTGGTATGAGCCGCTCGCGAATCACACGCTGTGAACGAGTCCAAGCGTCCCGGTACGACGTCGCGGCGTCCACGACTGCAGGTACGAGCAGGACGGTGTCGGCGCCCCACAGCTTGGCGTTGCGAATCGACGTCTCCATGCCTCGGACGCTCCGATTGACCACTTCCGCGTCGCTGCTCGAGAGCGGGGACCGCCAATGCTCCTCGTTCATGACGGAATGCACGCGGAGACCCGTCTTCTGAGAGGCCTCGCGAATCTCGGCCGCCTCTTCGTCCCGGGTCACGGTCCGCATCTCGATCGCTTCGAAGCCCGCTTCGCGCGCGATGGCAAATCGTTCAGCGTAGGTCCCTTCCTTGGGCAGCATGGAAATGAGCGTCGATTTCCTGATCGCACCGAGTGGGGCCGGTGCGGAGACCTGGCCGTTCTGCGGACCAGAACGCGCCTGAAGGTCACCTGGTCGGCTTGCGGCGCCCAGACTGACAGTCAACAGCTTGAGGAAGGTACGACGATTGCTCATGCTACCCATGGGATGGCCCCCAGAATCAACTGGACCGCGGCTGATGTGTCGCCATACTACAACCGATCTCACAAACCAGACCAGGCCGAACGCGCAGACGGACACGGCCGCGATGGTCCAATGAGAATTGCTTATCACCGCCCGCCGCGCCTCCAGCCTAGTTCGTTCGCAGTATTGAGCGCCGGCTCCACGCAGCCTACACTCCCACCTTCAGTTTTCAACCTCGAGAGCGCCGTGCCACACATCGCCCTACCGGATGGACTGCCGGGCATCACCAGCGCTTTCGCCTTTCGGCCCGAAACAGCCCGGCCGATGCGCGAGCTGGCCGAAGTGCTGCTTCGGGGACCGAACACGCTGACGAGCGGCGAACGGGAAACCATCGCGGCCTTCGTCTCATCCCGAAACGACTGCGCGTTCTGTCACTCGAGCCACCGGGCAGCGGCCGCGCATCATCTTGCCGGGGACTATGCGGCCGTGGATGCCGTGACGGCGGATCCTGAGACGGCGCCCATATCTTCCAAGCTGAAGGCCCTGCTGGCAATCGCGGGGAAGGTGCAGCAGGACGGCAAACAGGTCACGAGCGCAGATGTCGAGCGCGCCCGCGCCGAGGGCGCGACCGACAGAGAAATCCACGACACGGTCCTCATCGCCGCCGCGTTCTGCATGTTCAACCGCTACGTCGACGGCCTCGCAACCGTCACACCCACCGACCCGCAGGCTTACGACGAGATGGGCCAGCGAATGGCGAAGGAAGGCTATGTCCGTCCCAGGTCGTAGCGTGAAGCCCCTCGCGATTCTGTCCCTGTGCCTGCTCGTGACGACGGTGGCGCTTGCCCAGGACACGACCGGCACAATCGAAGGAACAGTCACCGACAAGACGGCGAGTGCCGTCGCTGGCGCACACGTCGTCGTCCGGAACATGGAGACGGGATTCACCAAAGAGGCCACGGCCGTGGCGGATGGATTCTACCGGCTCCTGCTGCTGCCGATCGGGCAATACACAGTCAGCGTCAGCGCGCCGCAGTTCGCGACGCTGGTGCGTGGTCCAATCCAGGTCAACGTGAGCCAGACGGTCCGCCTCAATGCGCAACTCGAGCTGCGGTCGCTCGCCGAAACGGTGACCGTCACGGGCGGCGCGCAGCTCGTCGACACGTCGACCAACGCGCTGGGCCGTATCGTCTCGGGGCGGGAGCTCGTCGACCTTCCGCTCAACGGGCGCAACTTCACGCAGCTCGGGCTGCTCCAGACCGGCGTGGCCCCGCTGACGGCCGGCGTCGTCACGGCTGGTGGAAGCCTGCGTCAAGGCCAGACCTACGCGGTCAATGGCATGCGACCGGAACAGAACATGTATCTGGTCGATGGCGCACAGAACGTCAACCGGATGGACGGCGGCTACGCGCTCAAGCTTCCCGTCGAGGCGATCGCCGAGTTCCGGATACTCACGCAGAGCGCGCCTCCAGAGTACGGCGGCACGGGCGGCGCGACAACGAGCGTGGTGACACGGTCGGGCGGCAATCAGTTTCACGGCAACCTGTATGAGTTCCTGCGCAACGACCAGTTCGACGCGCGCAACTTCTTCTCCGAGGAAGTCGAACCGCTGAAGCAGAACCAGTTCGGCGGCACGGTCGGCGGCCCGATCAAGAAAGACAGGCTGCTCTTCTTCGCCTACTACGAGGGCTTTCGCAACGAGCAGGGCACGACGACCACGGCCACGGTGCCAACCGCACAGGAGCGGCAGGGTGATTTCTCCGGCATGGGAACGCCGCTCATCAACTTTGCCGCCGGAGGCGTGCCGATCCCGGGCAACCAGATTCCCGCCGCGGCGATCAACCCGGTCTCCCGTAACGTCGTTAATCTCTATCCCCTGGGCAACGTGTCCCCTTCCATCTACCGAGCGACGCTCGTCGGTAACAACGTCCTCGATTCGGCCGGCGGACGACTCGACTTCAACGTCTCGCCGAACGACCAAATCTTCGGACGCTATTCGTACTCGGGCGGCCACAACATCAACCCGATCTCCGTGCGGGGAACGGACGTGCCGGGCTTTCCGACGCGCGACGATCTCTCGACGCACGCGGCGATGCTGTCGAGCACGCACATCTTCTCGCCGTCGCTGACCAACCTGGCGCGCGGGACGTTCCTGCAGCATGTGTTCTTCTTCGACCAGCGCCTCAATCGGACGCCGCCGAGCGCGCTCGGCTTCGGTTACACCTCGTCGAACGAGGTGGGTCAGGGGCCGCCGTTCTTCAACATCAGCGGCTATACGCCGATCGGCGGCGCGATCACCGGACCGCGAAACACGACCCAGAACACCTTCGAAGTACAGGACGGCCTGACGTGGACGAAGTCGTCGCACCTGATCAAGATGGGCGGCGAGATCCGGCGGACCGGCATCGACATGTTTCAGTCGATCGCACCCAATGCGTTCTACGTCTTCGCCGGGACGTTCCCGACGAACAACGCGATGGCGAACCTGCTCCTGGGGGCCCCGGTCACGTTCTACCAAGGCCTCGGCGACTTCGGTCGGCAGGTCAGCGTCTGGGGGCTCGCCGCCTATGCGCAGGACGAATGGCGCCTCGGTCCGCGTGTCACGTTGAACTACGGCCTGCGTTACGAGCGGATCAACCCTTTCACGGAAGCCGAGGACCGCCTGAACGGCTTCATCCCGGGCATGAAGTCGACGGTCAGACCCGATGCGCCGGTCGGACTTGTCTTTCCTGGCGATCCCGGCATCGCTCGCGGCATCGCGCGGAGCGCCAACGCTCTCATGCCGCGCGCCGGGTTCGCGTGGGATCCGACGGGCCGGGGCGTCTGGTCCGTACGGGCGAGCTACGGCCTCTTCTACGACCAGTTCCAGAACGGTTCGGGCACCGCGTCTCAGGTGGCGATCAGCGCAACGCCGTGGGCCCAGTTCAATCAGTTCAGCGGCGCCGGTCTCAACTTTCAGAATCCGTACCTCGGACGCCCGGTGCCGGCGCCCAACACGTTCGTCCGGCCGTCGACGGTCTTCGCCCTCGACGCGGAGGCACGTCCCCCATCGGTGCAGAACTGGAACGTGAGCGTCCAGCGCTCGATTCTCGAGAAGTTCCTCGTCGAGGTCCGCTATGTGGGCGCGGCGGGAAAGAACCTCCCGCGCAACGTCGAGGCCAACCCTGCGGTGTATGGTCCGGGCGCGACGGCGCAGAACGCCGACCGGCGGCGGCTGTATGCCAACTGCCCGGCCGACGGGGGCACTTGTGATTTCTCGACAGTCGCGATGCTGCGCAACATCACGAAGTCGTCCTATCAAGCGGGCCAGGCGAGCATCTCGCGCCGCTTCAGCGATGGCATCGCCTTCAACGTGTCGTATTGGTATTCGAGAACCTACGATTATCTATCGGCGATGAATCTCTCGGGGGCCGCCGCCAAGCCGCTCGCCGGCGAAAACGATCTGGCGCAGAACCCGTTCGATTTGGACGCGGAGTACGGTCCGTCGCTCTTCGACGCGCGACACCGCTTCGTCGCCAGCGCGAGTTGGCGGCCCACGATCTCCGAACGCGCGCCGGCCGCGGTGCGGGCGATCTTCGGCGGATGGCAGCTGAACGGGATCGCGACGCACAACTCGGGAACGCCCTTCACGGTCTCGGACTCTGCCAACGTCGCGCTCCAGGCCAACAGCCCGCCCATCTCGGGCTTCCCCGCCAGCCGCCCGGACCTCGTCGGCGATCCGAACAGCGGCCCGCGCAAGGTTGACGAGTGGATCAGCCGTTCTGCGTTTCGCCGCCTCAACATTCAGACCGAGGCCGGTCAGTTCGGAAACGCCGGCCGGAACATCGCGCGCGGGCCGTTATACACCAACGTCGACATGTCGCTCGTGCGCGACTTTCAGATCTCAGGCGACGTGCGCCTGCAGTTCCGCGCCGAGGTGTTCAACGTCGCCAACCACCCCAACTTCGGGCTTCCCGTAGCCGATCTGAACTCGGTGAACTTCGGACGGATCTTCTCGGCCGCCGCGCCGCGGCTCTGGCAGTTTGGCTTGAAAGTGATTTTTTAGGCTCTGGGCTGAGGGCCTGTGAAGAAATGTAGTGTCCGGCTTCAGCCGGACCAAGGTAAGTCCGCCTAAAGGCGGACGCTACGTACGATTTCTTCACAGGCTCTGCCTCTTGCATTCCTACTACACCTATAGTAGATTCAGATACAGACGTAGGAGACGCTCGGAGATGACCGGACGAAGACTGAGCAAGCTGGAGCTCCGCATCATGGACGCCCTGTGGTCGCGCGGGCCCGCGTCGGTCAGGGAGGTCCAGGAGACCTTTCCCGAAGGCGAACGACCGGCCTACACCACGATCCAGACCACGATGTATCGCCTCGAGTCCAAACGCGCGATACGGCGGGTCAAGAAAATCAGCAACGCCCACATTTTCGAGGCGGTCATATCGCGCGGCGCCGCGCATCGCCGGATCATCGACGAGCTGCTGAGCGTATTCGGCGGTCGCACCCAGCCGGTCATGGCGCACCTCATCGAAGCGGGGAAACTGACGCTCGACGACCTCCGCGAGGCGGAGAAGACATTGCGGCGCCTGGCACCAAAGGAGCGCTCGAAGTGACCATCGCAACGCATCTCCTGCAGTCTACCGTGTGCGTCGGCATCGCGGCGCTGCTCGCGTTCGCCCTCAGGCGCGCGCCGGCGCGGACACGGCACGCCATCTGGCTCTTCGCGTCGGTGAAGTTCCTGGTGCCGTTTTCGCTATTCACCGCAGCAGGCGCCTACTTCAGCGCCCGAGCTTCAGCACTGACGACGCCGAGTGTGTCCGTCGTCGTTCGATGGCTCGACCAGTCCCTGTCATTCTGGGGCCTCGACGAAGCGGCCGCGGCCGTCGCCGGTTTTCCGATGACCGTGGATCGTCTGCTTCCTCTCGCACTCGTCATCGTGTGGGCATCCGGTGTCGTGGGACTGACGATCTGGCGCTGGAAACAGTGGCGCGACGTCTCGGCGCTGGCTCGTGCCCTGCCTCGTCTCGAGCAGGGTCGCGAAGCCGACGCCCTCCGCGGCGTGACCGCAATGGCAGCACGCCCTCCCCGCATCGTGATGCTTCGGTGCGGCGCCAGTGTCGAACCTGGCGTGCTTGGAGTGCTGCGCCCGAGGCTGCTCTGGCCGGACGGCCTCTCCGATCGACTCACCGACGCGGAGCTCGAGTCGATCCTGGCGCACGAGGTGTGTCACGTCGGACGCCTGGACAATCTCAGCGCCTTGCTGCACGTAGTGGTCGAGACCCTGTTCTGGTTTCATCCGGCGGTGTGGTGGGTGGGATCCCGGCTCGTGACCGAACGTGAACGCGCGTGCGACGAGGAGGTACTGCACATGGGAGCGGACAATCGCAGCTACGCCGAAGGCATCCTCAAAGTATGCAACTTTGGCCTTCGATCTCCCGTGGCCTTTGTGGCCGGCGTCGGGGGACCTCGGCTGACGGAGCGAATCGAGTGGATTCTCACGCGTCCGAGGCCAGCGACCCTGTCGGTGTCGACGCGGCTGCTCCTCGCCGCCATCGTGGCCGTTACCGCTGGAACGCCCATCGCCGCCGGGGCACTTGGCGCGCGTGGCTCAATGACGAGCGGTGCCTCCGCGACAGTAGCCTGCGAAGCGACGATGCCGGTCGCGGAACGGCCACCAAACGATCCGCACGCATCCCCGTTCCTCGGCGATTGGTACGCCAACGCGGATCGAACGATCTGGGCGTCGGGCGGCGGGCCGGTCCCCGGAACGCTTCGCACCAAGGTGCTGTGGGTCCGCCCCGTCGGTTCGGAATTAACGATCAGCGCCCGCCGGCTCGACGGCGACGCCGGGCCGGTCGACGTGTCGGTTCCGAGCGGCTACCAGTGGACGTATCAGGCAAGCGGCTTGACCTTCTCCACTGCGGGCTGTTGGCAGATCACCGGCACAGCGGGCGGGAAAACGCTGCAGTTCGTCCTGAACATCGCGAATCCCAACAACGGACCAGTGCCCGGCACGCCGGTGGCCGCCACGGCGCCGCAGTCGGGACAGGACGCGCCCCAGGTGTATCGGCCGGGCGGGGACGTCAAACCCCCACGGCTGGTCAGTGAGGTCAAACCGCAATACACGCCGGAGGCCATGCAAGCTCGCATTCAGGGAAGCGTGCGACTCGAGGCCGTCGTTCTCACCACGGGCGAAGTGGGTGACGTCGAGGTGACCCAGTCACTCGACACGGTCTACGGGCTCGACGACGAGGCCGTAAAGGCTATCCGTCAGTGGCGCTTCGAAGCGGGAACGAAGGACGGCAAGGCGGTCGCCGTCCGGGTCGAAGTAGAGATGACGTTCAAGCTAAAGTAGAAGCCGTCTCATGTATGCGTCACGAGATCACGTCACAACACGATGGACACGATGAGACGATGGTCACGATGGATCCTTAAAGAGGGTTCTTCGTGTTCATCGGATCATCGCGTTCATCGTGAAGCGAGGCCGTCGGCGCGATCAGCCTGTTTTCTGGTTGTTGAGATCATTCGGGCGGCCTGTCCTACTTCGGTGCGGCCCCGGCTTTCGACACGTTCACCGCGAATACGAACCGCTGGCCGTCGGGGCTGCTGACGTTGCTGAGCTGCGCTGGCGCTCCAACCGGGGTCGGCAGCTCGAAGAGTCGCTGCGGCGTCCCAGCCTGAATCGCGGCGCCCGTCGCCACATCGACGGCCATCACCGTCTGGCGGGGTGGCTGCGACAGATAGAACAACTCCTTTCCGTCCTTGCGCCACATGATGCCGCCGATGCCGCCGTCGCTCGAGACTTGCGACTGAGCCGGCGCGGCTCCGGCGGCCGCCAATGGGTCGAGGGGACTGACGTAGATCTGAAAGCGACCCGACCGGTTCGAGTTGAAGGCCAGAAAGCGCCCGTCGGGCGAGAGGCGCCCGCCGCGGCCGAGGAACGCGTCGCGTCCGAGCTCGATCGCCTTGCGCTGCCCGCTGTCGCCGGTCACCGGCAGGATGAACATCGTGTCGCCCGACCAGAAACAGAGGAAGCGGCCATCGGCCGACCAGTCCGTCAGCACGATGGATGCGCCGGTCGGGTGTTGGTACAGCATCTCTTCGACGCCCTTGCCGGAGGACGAACGCCGGTACACGCCGTGGGTGTTGTCGCGGACTGACACGTAAGCGATCTGACGTCCATCGGGCGACCAGATCGGCGCCGCATCCGGCGCCGAATCCGACGTAATGGACGTGCCCTTCCCCGTCGCAACGTCGAACGCCCAGACATCCTGCGTGTCGCTGTCGGGATCGATCTTGATCACCGCGAGCCGCGAGCCATCGGGCGAGAACGTCGCCTGCGCATACGCCCCCGGCTCACCGACGCGGCTCACCACCGTCCCCTGCCGGTCGAAGACCGTCAGCTGTTGGAGTCCGCGGTTCTGTCGCTGTTGACGGGCCAGAAAGCGTCCGAGCGTGCCATTCTGCCCGGCCGCCGCAATGGCCGCCTTGTTGCGCTCCCCGAGCGACGATTGGAATGCTGCCACATCGGTCTTCTGCAGGACCTCGTAGGTGAATCCCACGGTTCCCATTTCATCGAAGGACTGCTCGCCCCACAGAGCCCGCCGGGGCGGGTCGATCGGATTGCGAGGATTATCGGCGGAGTTGTCGTACCGCAGAGTCACATCGATGCGAGTGCCCTTCGGGAGCGTGAACGGCTCCTTGTAGACATAGGTGTCCTGCCAGTTGAAGTCCCAGTCGTGGATCCAAAGCAGCGGCCGCGTTGACCCGTCTGGCAAGGCGGCGGTCGCCTTCATTTCCCTGGCCAGATAGTGCGCGTGCGCCATCGCCGAGTAAACCCGCACGTCACCCGGCAACGTGAACGAGTCCTGGATGGTAAAGCTCTTGTCGCCGGGCGCAATGTCGATACCGGCCCCGACGCCGAAGAGCGCCGGCAACTCGACCGAGAACAGATCCTTGTCCGGCGCGCGGTCCGCAAAGTAGATCCCGACGAGGGACTTCTCGGTCTCGGGCTTGCCGCTCAAATGGAAGTGCATCTGGAGGAGAAAATCCGAGCCCTTCGGAAGCCTGGTCGCGATCCCCTCGGGGAACATCCGCGGCGTCCCGCCTACGGCCCATCCGCCAAGACCTCGGGAGTCACCGCGATTGTTGACGACGCCGACGGCTTCCATCCCGCCAAAGCCCGGCCGTCCATCCGCGCCGTCCCGGGCCGACAACCGTCCGCCAGGCACCTGGGCGAAGATCGCGTGATGAACGACTTTTCGAGCGCTCGGGCGGAACTCGATGCCGCGCACCCACTTGTCCTCGGTCAGCCCGGTCGGGATGATGAAGTTGCGGAACACGTCCGGCCCGCTCGCCGGCAGAGTGAACGCCGCCGGCATTTCGAGGATGAGATCGGGCTGGCCGAGGCGCCAGCCGTCGGCGGGAAACACCGGCGCTTTCGGCATCTTCGCCTCGTCACCGCGCGGCATCCCGGCCGTGACCCAGTTGCCAAACGCCGCGATCTGCGCGTCGGTCAACCGGCGCTCGCCGACGAACTCGCCGTACCCGGGCGCCGCATGCCACGGCGGCATGTACTTCTCGCCAGTCACACGGGCAATCAGCTTGCCGCGCTTGACGACGTCCTCGTAGGACATCAGCGAGAAGGGCGCGACTTCGCCGGGCCGATGACACGTGACGCAGTTGGCGTACAGGATCGGCGCAATCGTTTCGGTAAACGTCACTGGAGTGGCCGCCGCGCGAGCCTGCGGCCCACGGCCGCCGCCGCGGTCCTGCGAATGACCGATCACGCCGCCGAGCAGCACCGCGACCCAGACTCCAACGAACAGATGTTTGCGCATCGTTAATTCCTCTGCCTGCTTCCTCTGCCCGGCTTTTCCACCTGCTTCCGCAACACGGCTGGATCGACGATGTAGCAGCCGACGGCGTCCGTCTCCCGCTTCGGCGCCGCCCGTCCCGCAAGGACGGCGTCGATGGCGTTGCGGAGATCGTGTTCGGTGACCTGTTGCCGCGGCTTGCCGAACGCGGCGTAGAAGTTGTCGATCCGGCCTCGGTATCGAATCTCGCCGCCACGGTCGATGACGACCGCCTGTGGCGTCACCGACGCGTTCGCGCGCTTCGCGATTACTCGTGAACGGTCAACTGCAGCGGGGATCCCGCTATATCCGTACTCACGCATATGCTTCCGAACCGCATCGTCGAGACGCGTGCCGGCCGTCTCGAGGTCCGCCTTGGCTCCGGCGAGACCTCGCCGAAGCTCGGAGAGCGGAGGCAGGTCCTCATACATCAGGGAACACTCGACGCCTCTGGGCCCGTACTCGCGGCAGATGCGTTGGATTTCGGGGGCGTAGGAGTTGGAAACGGGACAGTCAGTCGAGACAAAGAAGACGAGGCTCGCCGCGCCGGACGGATCGAACGGCTTCAGCAAACGACCATCGACGTCGAGGATCTGTACCGACGTGGCGCGCGCCGCCGCTCCGACCGCGAGGGCGGCGGCGATCACGCTGCTCCACAAAAGGACTCGACTCGACCACATCAGAGGCTCCCGACAAGTGTCGATAGTCTAGGTATGCGAATTGTCGATAATCGAGGCATCCCTTGTCAAGAGGGGACGCCGCACGCCCTTGCGCGGATGCTATTTCTTCTTCGTCGACTTGCGCTTGGTGGCCTTGCTCTTCTTCGCGGCGGACGATTGCTCACCGGAGCTCGTCGTCTTCAAATCCTGGCGGTGCGCGCGCTCGTAAGTCTGGATGTCCTTGAACTGCCCGGAAGCGTCGCGGACGGCGTACAGCTTCTTGCCGGCGGAACTCCGGTGCGTGGTGCGTCGGCTCTTGGCCATGGTCGTACACATCCTTTCCGATCGCGTGCGCCCGTCCCGGCTCGGGGCAGCAGATGGTGCGAATTATAGCTTTCGATCGAGCATGACGAACCCCGTATTCGAGCCCGTACTTGAGCCCCATACTTGAGCCCATACTTGAGCAAGGATGGCGTGATATACAGGGGACTCGTGGCCGATGATCGTTGAGGAAACGAGACCGTATGGAGGAGCAACGGATGAGGCGGAGAGTCGCTGGTATCGCTGGCGCCGCACTCCTGATCGCCCTGCAGTCGGGGATCGGGTTGCACGCGCAGGCGCCGACCGATGGTGAACTGAGGCGCCTCGGTGACGCGTACGCGCAGGCCTGGAACAAGGGTGACGCTAAAGCGCTGGCGATCCTGCACGCGACCGAAGCGATCCGCATTGGCGCCGACGGCAAAGTCGCCGTCGGACGCGCCGCCATCCAGCAGGCCATGCTCGAGGCGCTCACCGGTCCGTACCGCGGAACGAAGCTCGGCGTTACCGCCGGCCAGGCCACTCGGGCCGGGCAGGACGTGTACGTGACGGAAGGTACGTATCAAATTGCCGGCGGCATGCCGCCGTCCGATGTTCCGACGCGCTGGCGCTACCTCCAGACGCTCGTCCGCATGAACGGGCGATGGCTGATCGCAGGGGATGCGGTCATCGGGCCGCCGCGCCCGCCAAAGTAGTCCCCGCCCGCCACGGTCCAACGGCGCCAGGGCCGAACTGAGGGACCAGCCGGATGTCGAGCTTCCGCTTGGCACTCACCTGACCCCACCAGCCCAGGTTCGCACCCGATCGCACTCCGGTCCGGGAACCGACTGAGTTCGGTTTCCGGGGGTCGCCCGTTATATCAGTTGAAAGACTACCCAAAGACAGATGTTGGTCGGCGCTCCGGTGGGACTTATGATTAGCGACATGTCAGGCAGCATGGGCGACGGTTCCCCTGGCGGGGAACGTCCGCGCCAGGGCGACGACCTGGCGAGCACGCTCGACCTGCTCGAGCGCTTCAAGCTCGGTGACCAGCAGGCTGTCGATCTTCTGGTGGAACGCTCGATTCCGCCGCTGCAGCGATGGGCGCGGGGCCGGCTCCCCTCCTGGGCGCGCAGCCTCGTGGAGACCCAGGATCTGGTCCAGACCGCGTTGATTCGGGCGCTGCCTCACCTCAAGCAGTTCGAACCGCACCACGCCGGGGCCCTGCAGGCATATCTCCGGCAGGCCGTGGCCAACCACATCCGCGACGAAATCCGCAAGGTCGCAACCCGACCGTCTGCCGCCATGTCCGACGCTCACGTCGATCAGAGCCCCTCGCCCCTCGAACGGGCCATCGGGCGAGAGGCCATCGAACGCTACGAGGCCGCGCTGGCGAAGCTCCGGCCCATTGACCGGGAGGCCATTGTCGCCCGGGTCGAACTGCAACAGAGCTACGAGGAAGTCGCCATAGCGCTCCAGAAGCCGAACGCCAATGCGGCACGAGTCGCCGTCGCGCGCGCCGTCAAGAACCTGGTGAAGACGATGGCCGATGATGCCGCCGAAAAGGAGGCAGGTAAGGAAGGGAAAGACGGGGGTAAACCGATGTAATGCGCCGCGACGGCAGCCGGACCTCGGGTATGATTGCGCGGGAGTCAGGGCGCAGCCCGATGGTGTCGTCCGACCGCCGCTCGATGCGTTCGGAATGAGCGAATCGATGCGACCTCCCACGAGGTACGAGGTGCCTGGCATGGCACCGGGGTATGAGTGGCGAGATCGACCCTCTCAGCAAGCTGAGCGCATCGATCGCTGATGGTGAGCCGATCGACTGGGACGCAGTCTGCGCGCTCGTCTCCGGCGACGATGACATCCGACGCCTCATCGATCATCTGCGTATCGTCGCCAGCGTCGCGGAAGTCCATCGCTCGCAGGTCGATGAAGCCGTCACTCAAACGGTCGAAATCCCCCAGGACCTCTCCTCCACTCCTCCCGACCCGCAGCCGCCGAAGCGCTGGGGCCATCTACTCCTGATTCGCAAGATTGGCGAAGGCGCCTACGGCGAAGTCTACGAGGCGCTCGACACCTGGCTCGATTACCCGCGCGCGCTGAAGCTCCTCAAGCCCGCAACTGCCAACCGCGCCTCGGCCCCGCAGATTCTGCACGAAGCCCGCAAGCTGGTACGAGTGCGGCATCCCAACGTGGTGATGGTCCACGGCGCAGACAGCCACGACGGACGTGTCGGCTTCTGGATGGATTTCATCGAGGGGCACACGCTCGAGCAGCGAGTCCGCGACGGCCGCCTCAGCGCGGGCGAAGCCATCTACGTCGGCAAGGAGCTGTGCCGCGCGCTCGCCGCGGTGCACCAGGCCGACCTGCTGCACCGCGATGTCAAGGCCCAGAACGTGATGCGGGCGTCGGACGGCGGCCGGATTATCCTGATGGACTTCGGCGCCGGCGAGTTTCGAAGCGCGCCGAGCGCGGGACGACCAGGGCACGCCGCTTTACCTCGCGCCGGAGTTGTTCACGGGTGCGGCGGCCACGGTTCAGACCGACATCTACGCGCTCGGAGGCCTGCGGTACTACCTCGTCACGGGACGATTTCCCGTCGAGGGCAAGTCGTTCACCGATCTCGCGCTGGCTCACGCCCAGCACGCCCGCCGCCACCTCAGGGATGCGCGCCCGGACCTGCCGGACGCGTTTGTCGGGGTCGTCGAGCGGGCCACCGATCCGGATCCGTCCCGGCGATTTCACTCGGCCGGCGATCTGCACGCGGCGCTCGAAGAGCGCGAGACGCCCAGACGCGGGCCCGACACGGTCGCGCAACCACCGGTCCTTTCTCTGCCTCTCATCTCTCCCCGGCCGCAGTCTCAGTTGCAACAGCGCCTGGGGTACGTGTTCCTCGCGGTCGTTGCCGCGTGGTCCTGATTGAGGTTTTTGGATTCGTCGCGGCGCGGACGTTCGAGGCCGTATTTCACGTCGATCAAGGATTCGGCACGGGCCCCGCCGAGTACTTCAGGATAGGCAGAGAGGCGTTGCTGCCGTTCACGTTCTTTTGGCTGGCGGGTTCTGCCTTCTTTGCCGTGCTGGCCGGCGTGCGGGTCGTGCTGGGCGCGAAGTTCTCGCGTTTCGTCACACCGCTCACCACGCGGTTCGAGTCGGTGGCGCCGACTACCCTGGCTGCACTGATTCTGGTCAGCGGCGCGGTGTGTTGGGCCGGAATCATTGTCTCGACGGATCGCTTTTCGCGGCCATATTCGCCCTCCATGGCGCGACAGCGGACAATGCTCCGGACATTTCCATCCTTGGGCCGGGGTTCAAGGCCGCCCTCGTCCGTCACTGCAGCCTGGCGGCCTGTCTCTGTTTCTTTCTTGTCTTCGCCGTCCACCGCTGGTGGCCGCGGCTCGAGCTTCGGGCGGACGACGTCTCGGCGGTACGGCGGATGAAATGGGCGACTGTTGCCCTTGCCCTCCTCGTCGTCGCGTGCGCGGTTGCGCCGCGGCGCATCGCCCACGATCAATTCGAGGTCGTGATGTACAAAAACCGGCCCTCGTTCGTTATAGGTTCGAAAGGCGACGTGTTGCTCCTGTATGCGACCGACAAGGTTGACACGGATCGACTGCGGGTACGCTTGGACGTCCCCGGTCTGGTTCGCGACGTAGCGACTCGCGCACTGGTCGACCGGTAATGCTTGTCCGTGGTCTGCGGACAGTCCGCCAGGCCCGGAGGGCTGACGATGTTGCGACGACTTGTGGTTCTGGGGTTGATGACGTTCGCGCTGCTGGGCGTGCCACGCCCCAGCGACGCCGGGCTCCTCGAATTGATTTGGGAGATGAGCGGTCCCCAGATGATTGGCTCTGGCGCCTCATGCCTCTATACCTTCGGGCTGCAGAAGGTGGAGTGCCGGCTCGGGGGTGTGTTCTTTAGAGGTGCGGGGGGCCCAGATGTCAACCTTCACGGTCCGTTCCTGTACTGGTGGGTCGGGCCTTGTGTCGACGAGCAAGGATTCAGACACACAGCAATACGGCTGGTTCGATGCGAACATGGTCGTGTTCGAGCCGGGAGTAATCGTGTTCAGCAAGGTGTCGCCTTCGAGCGAGCTGCGAGTCGGCCACGGCACGGGCGTGACCTGGGGTCTCCTGTTTGGCGACAACTTCCGCCGGTTCGACAAGTTCGGCTACTCGATTGTTCCGGTCGAAGTGTCCTACAAGAGGGTCATCGCCCGCTGAAGATCCGCATCTACCCCAACGGGTTCACGGACGATGAGTTCGGATTCGGTCCTCGGCTCGACTTCAACAGGCCGGCAGAAACGACCTACGGGTTCAGCTTCAGCTACATCTATCGGTAGCGGCGTGGTGGTCCCGTCAAGGCCTGCGGGACCGCCAGTTTCGCGCGTTTCGTGTAGACTCTGAGGGCCAGCCTCTGCCCCGACAGGAGTCCCGAGCGTGCCACCGCTCATTCCGTCCCCTCGCCCTGAGCGGCCTGCTCGCGGGCGCGGTCGTCGTGCTTCTCGGCGCGCAGGCGCAGACACCGCCGGAAAAACCCCAGGACCCCGCCGAGCAACCCCCGAAGTTCCGGGTCGAGGCGAACTTCGTCAGGGTCGACGCCTATCCGCTCAGGGACGGGAAGCCGGTGCTCGACCTGAAGGCCGAGGATTTCGAAGTCTTCGAGGACGGAGTCGCGCAGAAAATCGAGAGCTTCGAGCACGTGGTCGTGCGTCCGGCGGGCCCGCAGGACGGCCGCGTCGAGGTCAGCTCGCAGCGTGAATCACAGCAGGCCGCCGCGAATCCCAGGAATCGCGTGTTCGTGATTTTCATCGATACGCCGCATATCCAGTTCGCGAGCAGGAACGCCATCACCGAGCCGTTGATTCGACTGATGAACCGCATCCTCGGCCCAGACGATCTCGTTGGGATCATGACGCCCGAGATGGCCGCGTCGCAGGTGGTGCTGGCCGGAAGACGCAGGTGATCGAAGATAGCTTGCGAAAGAACTGGGTGTGGGGCACGCGGGGCACACTCCTCAGGGACGAGCGGGAAACAGCCTACAACGTGTGTTATCCCCCGGGGCCAGGCGAAGGCGCCGAATCGGCCGTGGCGAAGGAGATGATTGCGCGCAAGCAGGAACGCGCCACCTTCGACGCCCTCGAAGATCTCGTCCGCTACCTGCGAACGATCCGCGAGGAACGCAAGGCCATTCTCACGATTTCCGAAGGCTGGCTGCTCTTTGGCGAGAACCGCGCGCTCATCGACGGGCCGCCCCAGGACGGCAAGATTGCCGGCCTGGATCCGATCACCGTTGGACCGAACGGCAAGCTGACGACCAAGGATCCTCGCGACGTCTCACGCGGCTCGCTCAATCGGAGCGAGTGCGACGGCGATCGCATGCGGCTCGCGATGATGGACGACAAGCAGTTCTTCATCGATCTGATGAATGAGGCGAATGCCGCCAACGCGAGCTTCTACCCCGTCGACCCGCGCGGCCTCGCGGTGTTCGACACGCCTATGGGGCCCGGACCGCAGCCATCGATTGTCGTCGACATGGCCTTGCTCAGAAGGCGTCTCGATACCTTGAAGACACTCGCCGGCAACACCGATGGCATCGCGGTGACTGACAGCAACGATCTCGACAAGGGGCTCCAGCGCATCTCGGACGATCTGACGTCCTACTACCTCCTCGGATACCTCTCGACGAATTCGAAGCTGGATGGCAGGTTCCGCAGCCTCAAGGTGAGGGTCAAGCAGCCGGGGATCGATGTCCGCGCCCGACGGGGCTACAGGGCGGCTACCGAGGCGGAAGTCTACAGCGCGCGCCGCGCGGCTGACGCGCCGATCCCGGAAGCCGCGCGCGCGGTCAACCAGGCGCTCGAGCGGCTGAGCCGCGTGCGATCGGACGTGCGGTTCCGAATCAATGCCGTGAGCAGCGCCGGCAGCAAGCCGACGCTGTGGGTCACGGGAGAACTGCAGGGCACGGCGGGACGGCCAGACGAGTTCGCGCTGGGCGGAACGGCCGAGATCGAAGCCACCGCGGGCTCGTCGTCCACGTCGGTGAAGGTGCCCTTGAAACCGGGAGAGCGCACATTCCTAGCCTCAATGCCGCTGCCCGCCGGATCCGCAGGTGAGCTCAACATCCGCGCACGACTCGTCTCGACCGAAGCGAGCTCCCTTCCCCTGTCGGACGTGTTGCGCATCGAAACTGCCTCGTCCGGCCTGCAGCCGCTGCTCTTCCGCCGCGGCGTCACGACCGGCAACCGCATGCTGCCGGCGGCGAATCTGCAGTTCAGCAGGACCGAGCGTCTCCGGCTCGAGTTGCCGGTCGAGGCTGACGCCAAGCCCGGGAGCGGACGCCTCCTCGACAGGACGGGCCAGCCGCTCCAGGTCCCGGTCATCGTCGCCGAGCGGCTGGACGAGGCGACAGGCCAGCGGTGGATCACCGCTGACGTGGCCCTGGCCGCACTGAGCGGCGGCGACTACGCTGTCGAACTCGAAGTTGTCGGGACCGCGAAGTCGCAGCGAATCGTCACGGCGATTCGCGTCGTCAGGTAGGAACAGATCACATTCGCTGCAGCAGCGCGCGCGTGTAGCGCACGCACGTTTCCAGATCCTCGATCCGCTGCTGCCCGGCCGTCTTCCCTTCCGGACGCGGGACGGCGGGCTTGGTGCCCCTTCTCGGCGACGGCCAGGAACCGGCCGAGCTCCCAGGCCGGCATCTGGCGCCAGTTGTTCCAGAACTGCGGGTCGTAGATCTTGTGGATCCGCGGATTGGCGGACACCAGATTCTCGAAGATGATCGGAAGACCCGGCTTGGCCTTGATGAACTTTCCGATCCAGCCGTCGATGTCGACGTTGCCGTCGCCCATGTTCACCCAGCGCACCGCGACGCCCTCGGGCACCTTCCACACCGCGCTGTCGCGGACGTGGCAGGTCTCGGCGTAGGGAATCAGGATCTCGAGCGTCAGGTGCGGGTCCTCGAGCATCCACACCGGGTTGCCCGAGTCGAGGCACACGCCGCAGACATCGGGGCCGATCGCCTCGACCATCATCTTCATCTCGCGCGCCTGCAAATCGCCGCCGTGGTTCTCCACCGCCAGCTTGACGCCCGACTCGAGGATGCGTGAGCGCATCGGGCGGACGGCCTTGACCATGTTGTCGATGTGCATCTCGATCTGCGGCCGCTCCGAATCGCCGCCGAGGACGCAGCGCATGCAGGTCGCCCCGAAAATCTGCGAGGCCTTTAGCGCGCGGGTCACCTGCTCTTCGACCGTGCCCAGCTTGGCATTGAACGACCTCGAGCTCGGACAGAGCGAGCCATGGGCCAGCTGAAGCTTGATGCCCAGACGGTCGGCGTGCTCGCGGATCTGGCGGATCGCTGCCTCGTCGCCGACGATGGCGGCCGGAAGAGAAATCATTGCCCACGTGAGCTTGATCGAGCCCAGGTAGTCGAGAAACTGCGCCGGCGTGAATTGATTGCCGCCGACGCTGCCATCGATCGATGCGAGCTCGACTTCGGCCCGCCACGCCGACAACCGGGAAGCACTGACAGCCGCGGCTGCGGACCCGAGCAGGAACATTCGTCGATCCATGCCGATTCTCCTGTGATGTCGCCTCGGTAACGGTATCTGCTGCGCGATCAGTCGATCCGGACCACCCCGGACCGAGTGGACGGGAACCGTTCGAACACGAGCGGATCGTGACCGGGGATGACGCGCTTGGGCGCGCCCGCGAGCGCGACCATGCGCTCCTGAGCAGCCAGGTTCGAGGCGGCGTCGAGCGTCTGCGCGATGGTGAGATGCTTCTCGAGATTCTCGTAGAGATAGGCGTTGTCAGACGAGAGAATCATCGGGCCCGAGCGGGTCTCGACGCGGACGTACTGGGACGCGAACGTATCTTGCCGCCGGTGTAGACGCGCACGCCCGGAACGATTTCCCGATCGTCGCCGTCGACGAGCTGGACGCGGCCAGCCTGTCGCAGGCGATAGA
>CAWIWL010000009.1:0-190977 GCA_963839705.1 uncultured Acidobacteriota bacterium | reverse complement strand
GCCAGTGGCGCAAGGAAAGCCTGCTGTACGACGCCGGGTACGCCAACGAGCGCATGCGTGCGGACCTGTACCTGCCGAAGAACGCTGCGCCGCCGTTTCAGACCGTCATCTATTTCCCGCCCGGGGGACCCAGAGGCTAAGTCGAGCCGGGAAGCTGGGGCTCCGGGACGTGGATTTCATGATCCGCAGCGGCCGGGCGGTGCCATACCCGATCTATCAGGGAATGTACGAACGAGTCGCGTTGACTCAAACAGGACCCACAGCCGTTCGTGATCTCCGCATTATGTGGTCGAAGGAGATCGGACGCTCGATCGACTATCTCGAGACGCGACGCGACATCGACCGCGCCCGGATCGCGTATTACGGTTTCAGCACGGGGGCCGTCATGGGTCCGATCTTCACCGCGCTCGAGCCGCGGTTCAAGGCGAGTATCCTGTCGGTGGCGGCGCTGGCGGCACTCCGTGGCCTCCAGAAGTCGAACCGATCAATTTCGCGCCGCGCGTGCGCTGCCGACGCTGATGGTGGCTGGCAAGCAGGACTTCGAGAGACCGGTCGAGACGCTGCAGCGACCGGTCTTCGACCTGCTGGTCCGCCCCCCGACCAGAAGCGACTGGCATTGATCGATGGCGGACACATCCCGCGCCTGCAGGACATCATCCGCGAGATCCTCGACTGGCTGGATCGCCATCTAGGCCCGGTCACGCCTGCCTGACTCGGCCCCACGTCGGACCCCGATACATAGCCTCCTTCAAAACGAACGGGCACGCGGTGTGCTCAAGTCGGGTCAGGTCTGCGTTCTGGCCCTGATTTCCTGAAGGTTAGTGCGGAGCGGGACTGTGTGTCGCCGCGAACCACGACATGCCGTGGCGCAGCGATGTGTCGACATGGAGCGGAGAGACGAGATCGCTGAGATAGGTACGAAAAGGAGCAAAGAGACAAATGGCCACCAAACCGACATTCTCGTCATCTGGGGTGATGACATCGGCATTTCCAACCTGAGTTGCTATTCCCAGGGCCTCATGGGCTACAAGACGCCGAATATCGATCGCCTGGCGAAGGAAGGGATGCTCTTCACCGACTCCTATGGCGAACAGTCTGTACCGCTGGACGATCGTCGTTCATCACCGGCCAGAGCGTCCTGCGAACGGGGCTGTCCAAGGTCGGAATCTCCGCAGCGCCGGTCGGTATGAACGAGAAGATCGTGACGATTGCGGCGCTCATGAAAAACGAAGGCTACACCACCGGTCAGTTCGGCAAGAACCACCTCGGCGACCTCAATCACATGCTGCCGACCAACCACGGGTTCGACGAGTTCTACGGCAACCTCTACCACCTCAACGCGGAAGAAGAGCCCGAGATGTACGACTATTTCCCCAAGGAGGAATTCGGCAACTTCATCGAGACGGTCAGGCCTCGCGGGGTCATCCATCGTTTCGCGACCGACGTCGACGACCCTACCGTACACCCACGATGGGGCAAGGTCGGCAAGCAGAAGATCGAGGACACCGGGCCGCTCGATAAAAAGCGATGCTGACGTGCGACGACGAGTTTGCAGAGAGGGCACAGGGATTCATCAAGAAAGCCGTTGACGCCAACAAGCCGTTCTTCGTGTGGTTGAACTTCACGCACATGCACCTGTTCACGCACGCCAAGAAGGAGAGCCTGGGACAGGCCGGCGCTGGCAGTCCCCGTACCACGACACGATCATCGATCACGACAAGACGTAGGCTCGGTGCTCGACTATCTCGACAAGCTGGGCATCGCGGAGAACACCTTCGTCATGTACTCGACCGATAACGGCCCGCATCGAAACTCATGGCCCGACGGCGGCATGACCCCGTTCCGCAGCGAGAAAAACACCAACTGGGAAGGCGCGTTCCGCATTCCGCTCGTCGTGCGCTACCCCGGAAAGATCAAGCCCGGCTCGGTCTCGAACGAGATCGTCCAGCATCACGACTGGCTGCCGACGTTCCTGGAGCTCGCCGGCAACAAGACCGTCGTCGACGACCTCAAGAAGGGCGTCAAGGCGATCGGCCGCACCTACAAGAACCACATTGACGGCTACAGCCTGGTGGACTACCTCACCGGCAAAGTGGATAAGTCGCCGCGAAAGGGGTTCGTCTATATCTCAGACGACGGGGACACCTTGGGCCTTCGATACGACAACTGGAAGGTCGCGTTCATGGAACAGCGGTGCGAGGGGAAGCTGGCAGTCTGGGCGGAGCCGTTTACGCCGCTGGGATCGCGAAGATATTCACCTTCGGACCGATCCCTACGAATTCGCCGAGGTGACGTCGAACTCCTACTGGGACTGGTACATCCACCACGTTAACATCATTTATGGGGGATCGCGTCCTGACGAAGTTCAACCAGACGTTCGTGGATTTCCCGAAGATCCAAAAGCCCAATACGTTCACGGCCGAGCAGGCCGTTGACAAGTTGCAGGAGGCGGTGGCGGGAAGCTGACGTCCAGGGGAGGCTCCGGAGGTTCCCGGGGCCTCTCCCTCTTCATGCGATGGCGTTCGTCTCCGCATTCGGGAATACGTCGGTGTGGTGGGCCGATGCGCACTGCCAGCGATCGACGATCCGATGCACGACGAACGAGACGATCGTCGTGCGCGGTCCGGGCTGTCTGCCAGTTCCTGACGGCGCCTGGCCGGAAAACGTCATGCGCGTGTGCACCACGGCGATGTCCGGCGACAGCAGCTTGACCTTGATCTCGTCGATCGCCAGCTGCGAGGTGTGGAGATGCGCTCCAGCCCGTCCGCGTGCGCTTTTCGTATGGACTCGCGGTCGTGCCAGTGCAGGCCGGCGACGTTCACGAATGAGGCATCCGCATCGAACAGCGCCGCGAGCGCGTCGGCGTTACGGTCGTTCCACGCCCGGACGAACGCTGCCGGGATATCTCAGGCGATTTCTGGCGGTTGCGGGAAGTTCTCGCACGCCATCGGCCGTAGAACTCCACGAACTCCGCCCCGTACTGGTGCAGGATGTCGGCGGCCACGGTGCGTTGGACCCGGCGCTTCGTCAGCACCATGATTACGAATCGACCGGCGAGAACATCCTCGACGTGATGCGTTAGGTGCTTGAACTCCTTGAGATCGAGGGCGCGAATCAAGGTCCGCTGAAACTGCGCGAGGAATCCGTGCTCGGTCCCTGTCGGATCGAGACGTTTGAGATCCTGCTCATCGTGCAGGATGTCGATGTCCTCCCGAACGAATCCGGCCCGGAGTAACGCGTCGATGGCCGCGCGCGCCTTGTCGTCGTCGCCGACGGTCCCGACCACGCGATTCGTCGGATACGAGATGAAGTCCGTACGTTCACTGCTCGCTGTTTTCATTGGCCACCCTGTTCAACGGTTCGTACGCTCAACGGCGCCGTGGGACATCGTGACGTTCAGCCGCACGCGAGAGGACCGATCGTGTTCAATCGGTGCGGGTATCTTCATACGCCCGGTGACTGCCGCTGTCAAGGGCTTCGACTGCCGGGCACGATGGCGACAGACCGTGCGCAACGCCCTTGACCCTCGTCCGAGTTCGTAGGTAATATCGCGGCCTCAATCCTCGGGTTTTCGATTGTCCCTCTGTGATGAAATGATTCGAGGGGAGGATGTGGCGACACAGTTCCATCGCGGACTCGCGGCCTGGGCAGGTGTCCTCAGGTGCCTTGGAGATTTGCCCATGGGCCAGATCCTTCGTCCGCCCTCGTTCTGTCGCCAGCCGGACCACGACGCTCGTGGCGACGGCGAGGCCATCCGTTTCCAGCGAGGCAACGTCCCCGCCTCTTTCCAGCACGACAAAACCCTAGGCGCTGCGGTTGCGGCCACGGTCAGCCATTGATGGAGGCGCCGTGACGAAGCGCACACTGCTGGTCCTTCTCGGACCAGTCGCCGGCCTCCTAATGTTCGCGGGGGCCGTGACGATGGCGTCGAGGAGCCGTGAGCACCAGGAGCCGGCCCAGGCCCCGGCCGTCAGCGCGGAGGCGCAGGCCGCCGAGAAGGCGGCCGCGGAGAAAAAGGCCAAGGAAAAACCCTACGAAGAGGCCACCTACCGAACGTTCCCTGTCGTCGGAAGCCGCGTGGCCATCTGGGCAGTCGCGCAGCTGCACCTGCTGTTCGCGGCATTCGTCCTTGCCGTCCCAATCTTCGCGTTGATTGTCGAGGTGATCGGCTACAAGACCGGAGATCTGCGATACGACCGGCTCGCGCACGAGTTCACGAAGCTGCTCTCCGTTTCCTTCTCGCTCACCGCGACGTTCGGAGCGGCTCTGACGTTCATGCTCATCATCCTGTATCCAAAGTTCACGAACTACATGATGAGCGTGTTCTCCCCCACGTTTCTCCCGTACGTCCTGCTCTTCTTCTTCGAGGCTTTCTTCCTCTACACCTACTACTACGGTTGGGGGAAATTCCATCCGCTGGTGCATCTTGGTCTGGGGCTCGGCCTCAACGTAGTCGGCACGGGCATCATGCTGATCGCCAATTCCTGGCTCACGTTCATGATGTCTCCGAACGGGGTCTCGACCAGCGGGGCGCTTCTGTCCCTGACGGACGCGATCTACAACTACACCTGGATGCCGATCAACGTCCATCGAGTCATCGCCAACGTTGCCTTCGGCGGATCGGTCGCCGCCGCCTACGCGGCGTTCAAGTTCCTCCACGCGACAACCGACGAGGAGCGCGCGCACTACGACTGGATGGGATACATCGGCAACATGGTCGCGATCTGCGCGTTCCTCCCGCTTCCGTTCGCCGGCTACTGGCTGGCGAAAGAGATCTACGCCTACTCGCAGACGCTCGGGCTGACGATGATGGGCGGGGCCTTCTCGTGGCTCTTCATTATTCAGGCGGTCCTCATCGGGAACCTCTTCCTCGGTGCCAACTACTACCTCTGGCTCGGCATGGGGCGGGTCGAGGGGGCGCAGCCGTTCCAGAGGTTCGTCAAGTATCTGCTCGCCGTCATCGTGCTCTGCTTCATGGTCTGGGCGACGCCCCGGTCGATCATCGCGACGGTCTCCGAGATCCGGGCGATGGGAGGATCGGCGCACCCGGTGCTGGGCTTCCTCGGGGTCATGTCGGCGAAGAACACCGCCGTGAACATCCTGATCCTCACGACCTTCATGAGCTTCCTCCTCTACCAACGGACGGGGAAGGTCGCGACGGTGGCGTGGGCGAAGACGGGCCATGCGGTCCAGTTGACGATCTTCGCGGCCGTCGCGGTCTTCGTCATCTTCCTCGGCGTCTACGGGTACTTCGTCGAGGCGACGGTCCGGATCGGGCTCTCCGTGCCCCAGGTTCTCTCGGTCCTCTTCGCGATGGTGGCGATCACCGCCATCGACGTCTTCCTCTACCGCGCCCCACGAAAAACAGGCGAGGTGCGCTGGGGCAGAATCCCGGCGGTCTCGCAGTACGTGCTGATCTTCATCGCGGTCACCTTTACCTGGCTCATGGGGCTCATGGGCTACGTTCGCTCCGGGCTCCGCCAGCACTGGCATGTCTACGGAATCATTCGGGACACTTCGGTCGACGGGTTCACGCCCACCCTTGGCTTCGCGACCCAAGTCGTCTCGGTGACCGTGCTCCTGTTCTTCGCCTTGATCGGCCTTGTGTTCTGGATCTCGAGCCTGCACGACCGGCCCGATTTCGAGCGCGATCCCAAGCGACGCCGCGAAGGCCTCGGCACAGCGCATGCCGCGAAGGCGGAGACGTTGTGAATAAGTTCTGCCGCGAGCGAGCGCAGCAAGCGAGCCACGCGAGCGGAGCGGGGCTTTGGGGTCCCCGCGAGCGCCCGCCTTCGCCGAGGCTTCGGCGAGGTCTCGCCGTAGCTTTAGCGAAGGCGGAAGCGTGTAAGGGGGTTCGGGGGACGAAGTCCCCCGATGAGAAATGAGGATTCCCCACACCATCCGGATCGGCGCGCTCGTCCTCGCGACGACCGGGTTCTATGCCTATGTCGGCCAGCTGGTACCCAGAAGGAAGTGCAGCCTCCTCAGGAGACGTCTCTGGGAGGCAACGTGAGCACGGCCGACATGGTCAAGGTCGGCCGCGGGATCATGGAGGGCAAGGGCCTCTGCTTGACCTGCCACACGATTGGCAAGACGGGGGCGCTCCGCTTCCCCGACCTCGCGGGAATCGGGGCCCGCGCGGCGACCCGCGTCCCGGGCATGAGCGATGTCGACTACCTGGCCCAATCGTTGTACGAGCCGACCGCCTTCGTCGTCGAAGGATTCCCCCCGGCGATGCCCCCCATGAATCAGGCTCCGTTCAGCCTCACCGATCAGGAGATCCTCTGCGTGATCGCGTCCCTCCAGACGCTTGGCGGCACGCCGACCGTCACAATGGAGACGAAACACCGCTGGAACAGCGGCACGGCTGCACCGGGCGGGGCGCCCGCGGCTGCGCCGGCGCCGGGTAAGCCGGCTAAGTAATGAAGGGTACGCAGCCATGAATATCCCCGTCCTCATCGCCGTACTCGCCGTCTTCGGGCTCCTTCGCTTCCGTCGGGCCAATCTGCTGATGTGGGCGGTCGCCTGGTGGGTGGGGAGCTACGTCCTCCTCCGATTTGGATTCACAGCCCCGATTCCCTCCTCCGTCGTCTCGCTCTACATGGGAATCATCTCGATCGCGGTCATCGCGTACGTCTCCTCCAGCGAGGAGCGCCGCGAAGAAGTCTCCGGCCCGCTCTTCCGCTTCATGACGGATAAGCGGTACACGGCGCTTCTCGGCGCAACGGTCGTCGCCATCCCGGCGCTTGCGGCCGCGAACGTCTACGTCCAGATGAACGTGCCCCTCCAGCCTCCGCTCTTTTCGCGAACCGTGCATCCTGCGTCCCCTTCCGAGATTACGGTTCACAACAAGAAGATCGATCTCGACGCGGGAGCGAACCCCTTCCGGCACCTCGAGACGTCGAATCCGGAAGAGTTCCGCAAGCATGTCGAAAACGGACGCCAGGTCTACTATCGCAACTGCGTCTTCTGCCACGGCGATAACCTGGCCGGCAACGGCATGTTCGCGCACGCGCTGGATCCAATTCCGACCGACTTCGCCGACGCGGGCACGATCGCGATGCTTCAGGAGACGTTTCTGTTCTGGCGGATTTCCAAGGGCGGCCCGGGGCTCCCCGAGGAAGGCGGTCCCTGGGACACGGCGATGCCGGCCTGGGAAAAGATGCTGAAGGAAGACGAGATTTGGGATGCGATCCTCTTTCTCTACGATTTCACGGGCCAGAAGCCTCGGGCGAGGGAGGAGGGCGAGCACAAATGACCTCGCGCCTGATTCCCACCTTCGCGCGTCGCGCTACGGCGGGCAAGTCGCTCGGGTGTGTCGCGGTGCTGATCCTCGTCTTGGGTGCCACGAGGATGGGATGGGTGCGCGCGCAGAGTCCCGACGTCGGGACCGAGGCGCAGCGGGAGTCTGGCAAGAGGCTCTATCGTCAAGTACTGCTCGCAGTGCCACGGCGAGAAAGGGGACGGCGAGGGCTACGCCAGCACCCATCTAAGCCCGAGGCCCCGCGCCTTCACCACGGGCAAGTTCAAGATCCGGACGACTCCCAGCGGAGCGCTTCCGAGCCACCAGGATCTGGTCAACATCATCCGACGCGGCATGCCCTACACGTCGATGCCGGCCTGGCCCGACCTCTCCGACGAGGAAGTGTCGAATCTCACGTACTTCATTACGACCTTCTCCCCCGACTTCTCCAACCCCGAGAATGCTGCCAAGCCGGTTCCGCTCCCGAGCGCGCCGAGAGCCACGGCTGAGTCAATCGCACTCGGGAAGAAGCTCTAGAGGAGAACGGTTGCCTGAAGTGCCACGGCACGCTCGGTCGGGCCGACGGACCTTCGGCGCCAACCTTGAAGGACGACTGGGGCTATCCAATACGCGCGGCAGACCTCACTCAGAGTTGGACCTTCCGGGGAGGGTCGTCCCGCGAGGACATCTTCAGGACGATGAGCACGGGGTTGAACGGCACGCCCATGCCGTCGTTTCTCGAGGCCCTGACGCCCGAGCAACGCTGGGCGATCGCCGACTTCATCGACTCGCTCTCGGGCAGCAGCGGACCCGGCTATACCAACCTCGTCGTCGCCAAGCACGTCCAGGAGCGGATCGATCTGGCGAAGGGGGCCGCGAGCTTCGCCTCCGCTCCCGTGGCCCGCTTCCCCATCATCGGGCAGATCATGGAGCCGGGACGCGCGTTCCATCCGCCCGCGACGAGCGTCACCGTTCAGGCAATCTACGACGCCGACTCCATCGCCCTCCTCGTTCGATGGCACGACATGAGCGCGCAGAAAACAGGGAAGAACGGGCCGTCGCTCCCTGTGCCCCCGGAGGAGGAGGAGGAGCCAGCGGCTGGGGCAGCCGCTGGCGAGGGCGCGGCCGCGAAGGGCGGCGTATTTGGCGACGCGGAAGTCGCGCCGGCTCCGGCCGGGAAGGCGCAGGACCCCTTTGCCGAGGAACCGGCGGCGGGCGACAAGCCATCCGAGTTCTCCGACGCGGTTGCGGTCCAGATTCCTTCGCAGGTACCGGCGGACGCCCGCAAGCCCTACTTCATCTTCGGCGACGGCGAGAACTCAGTGGACCTCTGGTTCTTCGATCTGGCCGGCCCCAATCCCCTTCGGTTCACCGGCAAGGGAAGCGGGGACGTCACTCCCGGCGACCTGGGCGATCTCACCGGTGTGGCGAGCTACGACCAGGGAGAATGGTCGGTCATCTTCAAGCGGTCCCTTCGACCGGACTCGGCCGCCGCGTTCTCGCCTGGAACGTTCCTGCCGGTCGCCTTCTCGGTCTGGGACGGGTTCTCGCGCGAGCGTGGCAACAAGCGAGGTCTCACGCTCTGGTACTCCATCTACGTCGAGCCAGAAACCGTCCCCTCGGCCATCGGCCCGATGGTGAGGACGGCGCTCGTCATTCTCGTCATCGAGCTGGCCCTCATCGGTTGGGTGCGGTGGCGTCACGCCAAACGCGCCACGGGCAGGGGGCGACAGCCGGCGGCAACGAGCGTATGAGATCTTGTGAATCGAGTCGATTTTCTCAGCGAGCGAGCAAAAAAAAAAAAACACGCGAGCGGAGCGGGGCCTTGGGGCCCCCGCGAGCGAGCGTGTAAGGGAGTTCAAGGGACGAAGTCCCTCGATGTAAAGAGATCCCATGTACAAGAGCATCTACGTTCCCGTCGACAACTCGGACCACTCCAACCGTGCCGTCACGTGCGCCCTCGGCCTGGGCAAGGCGTACTCGGCGAAGCTGGTCGGCTGCCATGTCTACGCGGCCAAACTGCACGACTATCGCTTCAGACAGATGGAGTACACGCTGCCCGAGGAGTACATCGACGAGGTAGAGCTGGAGCGCCAGCGGAAGATCCACGACAGCCTCATCACGATGGGCCTCAAGCTCATCTCCGACAGCTATCTCGACGGCATGTCACGCCTCTGTGGCGAGTCGGGCCTCGAGTTCGAGTCGCGGATGATGGACGGGAAGCATCACATCGAGATCCTCAAGGATATCGTCGGCTCACATCACGACCTGGTCGTGATCGGCGCCCTGGGAATCGGGCGCGCGCGGGACAGCGTGATCGGCTCGGTCTGCGAACGCGTCGCACGCCAATCCGACCGCGATGTTTGGGTGGTCAAGCACGTGCCGGAGCCTGGAGAGGCGGACCGGGATACGATCCTGGTCGGCGTCGACGGCAGCCCGCAGTCCTTCGGCGCGCTCATGACCGCCATCGACCTGGCGCACACGTTCGGCAAGAAGGTCGAAGCGATCGCCGTCTACGACCCGTATCTGCACTACTCCGTCTTCAACGGCATCGTCAACGTCCTCACCGAGCAGGCGGCGAAGGTCTTCCGCTTCGAGGAGCAGAATCAGCTCCACGAAGAGATCATCGACACCGGGCTGGCGCAGATCTATCAGTCGCATCTCGAGATCAGCGAGCGGATGGGGAGCGAAGCGGGCGTCGCGATCAAGAAGACGCTCCTCGACGGCAAGCCCTTCCAGAAGATCATCGACCACGCGCGCAAGACCAGTCCCTGGCTCATCGTGCTGGGGCGGATCGGCGTGCATAGCCCGAAGGACGAGACGAACCTGGGGAGCAACACGGAGAACATCCTCCGCGCCGCCCCCTGCGATGTCCTCCTCTCCACGCGCCTCGAGGTCCCGCGCCTCGACGTGCGAGCCGAGGAAACCGTCCGATGGACGCCCGAAGCCGAAGCGCGGATGCAACACGTGCCCGAGCAGGTCAAGGGGATCGCCCGTACCGGCGTCCTGCGCCTGGCGATCGAGAAAGGACATTCGGTGATCACGAACGCGGTGATCGACGAAGCGATGGATCGGTTCATGCCGAAGAGCGCCTCGGCCGCGACCAAGGCGCTGGCCGAGGCCGTGGCGCTCGAGCGGGCGAAGTCCGGCCCCGTGTCGATGTGCCGGGCGTGCGGCGTGACGGCCACGCAGAGCGGCGCGGTCAAGTGCACCGTCTGCGGCGCCACGGACTTCGAGGTGATCTCGCGGGAGATGATCGAGAAGATCGCGGCGGTGGAAGGAGGTCTCCAGGAGGAGACGACCTACGACGGGCGTAAGCTGCGCTGGTCCGAAGATGCCCGGAAGGGCCTCTGGACCATGAAGAACGCCTACCAGCGCCGCCGCGTCAAGGCGCGGGTCGAAAAGAGGGCGCGCATGAAGAAGCTCGACGCGATCACGCTCGAATTCGCCCGCCAGGTGATCGAGGAGGAGACTGGCGCGCCGCTGGAAATTCAAGCTCCTTCGGCCGACATGACGCGAGCGAGCGCAGCGACGCGAGCCGCCGGAGCGGAGCGGGGCGAAGGGGTCCCCGCGAGCGACGGCGATGGGGGGTCTGGCGGGGCGAAGCCCCCCAGTCTAGGAAATGACGCGCGCCTGGTCGCCCGGGACGACAAGAAGAACCCGTTGATCTCGACGTTCGACTGGACTGAGGATGCGACGCAGCGGATCTTCCGGGTCCCGGCCGGATTCATGCGGAACCAGACACAGGAGCGGGTCGAAGAGCTTGCGCGGGAGCGCGCCGCGGTGGCGATCGATCTGGCGCTCGTCGAAGATGGGATCGAGATCGGCAAGAAGATGATGGCCGAGATGATCGCGAATTACCAGGCACCTGGGAAGAGCCATGCGACGGCCGCGACGGCTCCTGCCGCCCCGTCTGCCGCGGGCTTGGCCGCGCCAGCGGAAGCCCCCGGCCCGGCTCGAACCGTCGTCCCGGCCGGCAACGGGAAGGGCTACCTCAACGAGGTGAGCCCGCTGACCGTTCCGAGTGGGTCCGGCGACCATCGCGAGGTCTGATCTCGCCGAGGTTCGCGGTCCAACGCGTTGCGAACGTAGGCGGATGTCAGCATACCGCTTCTGCCGCTCTGACGACATCGCGCTTCTCGTCGATGCGCTGAATCATTGCTGGGCGCCGTACTTTCGCGATGAGCCTCCCATGACGACGGAGGCGTTCAAGCGGTCGATCCGCGACCTTCAGGTCTGGTGCAGCAGCTGCATGATCGCCTTCTCGGGTTCCGATCCGATCGGCGTCCTGATCGGCGCCAAGCGGCCTTCCGGGACGCTCATCCACAAGATCGCGGTCCATCCCGATCACCGGCGACAGGGTCACGGCCGTCACCTGCTGACGTCGCTCAGCTCGAAGCTCGCGATTCTGGGCCCACCTCGAATCGTCGCCGAGGTCCCCGAAGGGCTCGCCGATGCCTGCGGGCTGTTCGGCGCCGGCGGATATGTTCAGGAAGCGCTCCTGACAGACTACGTCCTGGAGCGTGAAGAGGACCTTTCGACTCGCGCAGAGGTCGCGCGCTCGCTCAGGGCAGGCGATGACGAAGGTTCATTCGTGATCCCAATCACGGTTGACGATCTCGCCGCCAATGGTCTCCTTGAAAACGCTCATCCGCAGGTGTGCTGGGAGCGCTCGGTCGAGACGCTCACGGCCAGGAAGGGGGACATCGCCGGCCTTGCCGTCGCCTCCGACGAGCAAATCGAGGCCTACATCCTTTATATAGAGGGTGGCGAGGTCCTGTCGTTCCGCTCCTTTGTCGACGACGGGGGGGCTCGTCTGAAGCAACTGCTCTCTCGACTCCGCGCGCAAGGCATGACGACCTTCCGGTTTTCGAAAGTCCACCCGGGGGAGATCTCACAGGAGCATCTGGAGACGTTCGGTTGCCGCCCCGCTGGCGGGTATCGACTCTACGCCGCGAGGGCGCGCTCCGCCTAACCTTAATTAACCCCAGGTACTCACTTGTTCTACAATAGCTGCGCTCTTCGACCATTCCCATGGCGCACCGGAGCACTCTGGTCACAACGCTTGTCGGTGTCCTGCTCAGCGCGGGAGCCTCCGCCACGGCCCAGACAATCGGCGCGACAACGGGCGCCGTGAACGGCCGGGTCACCGATCCGACCGGCGCGTTTCTGCCTGGCGTCGTCGTGGTGGCGTCGGGTGACGCGGTGATGGGAACGCGTCCGACCGTGACCGACGCCCGCGGGACGTTCGAAGTGCCGGCCCTGCCGCCCGGCGCGGTCACCCTGGTGTTCTCGCTCTCAGGGTTCCGGACGCTGACCCGGGAAGGCGTTCGGGTGAATCTGGGAGAGACGGCCACGGTCGATGTGGCGCTCGATCTGGCAGCCACGGGTGAATCGGTCGTCGTGTCGGGTAGATCGCCCGTCATCGATCGATCGGGAACGGCGATCGCGGTCAGCCTCGATGCCCAGGAGCTCGCGGATCTTCTGGGCTCGCGCGGGATCAATGCGATTCTCGCCGTGACGCCCGGCGTGCAGCTCACGCGATTCGACGTCGGGGGCAACGCGGCGGTCGAGCCGGGTCCCTGGAGCGCCTACGGCGTGATTGCGCCGGGTCATTCGTCGATTGAGGGCGTCTCGATCCAGGGCCCTCTTCAGTTTTTCACGCTGGACTACGGCTCGTTCGAGCACGTGGCGGTCGGCGTGGGAGCGTACGGGCCCGAATCGCCGTGGCCCGGCGTGCAGATGCGGGTCATCACCAAGTCCGGTGGCAACCGCCACCATGGTTCGCTGTATCTGGACTACGAAAACCGGCGCTTCCAGTCATTCAACATCAACGACGATCAGGCTCTCCGCGCGCCTAGTGGCATCGGCCTTCCTGCACGGGAGACCAACCGGCTGTGGGCATATCACGACGCCAACGTCGGAGCCGGCGGTCCTCTCCGGAAAGACCGCCTGTGGTGGTACCTGTCGCTTCGCGCACAGGAGACGTCCGCGAAGCAGGTCAGTTTTCCCGTCAAGCCCCTGCGAACCAACATCGTAAATGTCGGAGGAAAAGCGACTGCGCAGGCTCGAGGGAACAATCGATTCGTCGTGTTCAGCCAGGTGGCCTGGAATCAGCAGCCGTATCGCCTCGGCGGATTCCTCCGTCTCGCGCCAACCGTCAACGTCAACGACTCCGAAGACTCGACAACGAGAGGGGACGCGCAGGGAGGAGTATGGAAGGCCGAATGGAACTCGACCGCGCGCCAGAAGCTCTATTTCGAGCTGCTCGCGGGTCAGTTCATCGCCGGCCGCCACGAACGGCCGAACGGCACGTCACCCCGGTTCGAAGACACGAACGCCTCGCTGCCCGTCTTCGGAGG
The DNA here is from genome assembly GCA_963839705.1 of uncultured Acidobacteriota bacterium. Lineage (GTDB taxonomy): Bacteria > Acidobacteriota > Vicinamibacteria > Vicinamibacterales > 2-12-FULL-66-21 > DATBJJ01. The sequence continues at coordinate 177,372 of CAWIWL010000009.1, read as the reverse complement.
CAACCGCGATTGGGCTGAGTCGCGTCGAATCGATCAGGTCGCCGGTTCCGTGATCGGCGGCCCCATGCGACGGCACCACTTCAAGCTTGGCGGCAGCGTCGAGCGCGCGCTGTTCAGGGAGCGCTGGTACCGGGGCTACCCGGACGACGTTCTGCACGTCAGAGTCAACTCAACGCCCGCCGAAGTGTTCCTGTTCCAGACGCCTTCGAAGTCGGAGGGCGGTCTCCAGTGGTATTCAGCCTACGTGAACGATTCGTGGCGGGCGACGGACCGCCTGACGGTCAATCTCGGTCTCCGGTTCGATCGGTATCGCGCGTTTCTTCCAGCGCAGGAACATCCAGCCGGCCAGTCGAGCAATCGGTCCTGGCCCCGGCAGGTGTTCGCCGCCAGGAGCAACCTGATCGGCTGGAACGTCGTCGCGCCGAGGGTTGGCGTCAGCCAGGACCTTACGGGCGACGGCCGCACGCTGCTGAAGGCGACGTACGGTCGATATTGGCTGCCGCCGGGCCCCGACCTTCTGTTCAATGCGAACCCGAACTCGAGAGCGTGGTGGGAGCAGCGGCAGTGGAATGATTCAGATGCCGACGGCTTCTGGGATCCCGGCGAGGAAACTCGACTGATCGAGCAAAGGGGCGGGAAGGACGAATCGCTCGACGACGGTCTGAAGCTCGATTTCATGCATGAGGTGACCGCGCGGCTCGAGCGCGAGATCGGCGCGAACACGCGCGTCGCGAGCAGCGTGGTCTGGCGCGGACATCGGCAGCCGTTCCTTCGGCAGGACGAGTCTTACCCGTTCAGCGCGTTCAGCCGTGCCGTCCCAGTGCTCGATCCAGGCGTCGACGGGCTGCCCGGCACCGCGGATGACGGACCGGCCATTGTCGTCCACGACTTGCCTGAAGCGCGCGTGTCACCGTCCTACCTAGTCGCTAACGTGCCCAACGCTCCGAGCGACCACGTGACCTGGGAAGTGACGGCAGATCGGCGATTGCGCGGGCGCTGGTCGCTCGTGGCGGGGTTCTCGCACACCTGGACGCGCGATCAAGCGAGTGGATACTCTGGTCAGGCAGTGCGCGCCAACCCGTTCCCGCTGACGCCGAACGACCTGATCAACACTGACGACGAAGGACGGCACGAGTTCCGCGTGTGGTCAGCTCGGGCCTCCGGGACGTGGGAGGGACCGTGGGGACTGCGCATCACGCCGTTTCTTCGGCATCAATCCGGCCAGCCCTATGGCCGGACGTTTCTGGTCAGGACCGGCCTCTTGAACCTGGGATCGCTTCGCGTGCTCGCCGAGCCGATCGGCACGCGGAGGATGGACAACATCACGCTCGTCGATCTGCGCGTCGAGAAGGCGTTCCCCATCGACAGGGACCGCCGAATCTCCATGTTCGTCGACGTGTTCAACTTGCTCAACGCCAACCCGGAACTGACTGTGAACTGGTCGTCGGGGAGCACGTTTGGGAACCCGAGTGCGATCGTGCCGCCGCGCATCGCGCGCGTGGGAATGAAGGCGGCGTGGTGAGCTACTGCGGCGGCAGGCGGAATCTCTGACGCAAGGCGACGAGTCGAGGGTCGCCACGCAGTGCCGCCATCTCCGGATACGCGAGCAGGATCGGCAGACGCTGCGGCTCGACAAACGCCGTCCGCTCCAACGCCTCGAACGCACGGTCTTTGTCCCCAAGAGCGGTGTAGATCACCGCCAGCATGGACGGTGGGGCGTCGCCGACATGCTCTGCAGCCAGCGCTTCCGCCTCCGCGCGCATCCCCAACCCTACATAGGCCAGGACCATCCGGGGGGTCTTCGCGGCCTCTGGTGCGGTCTTCGCGGCCGATTTGGCTTCGTTATTCTTTCGAACACCGGTAACGCGTCCGCCGGTCTCCCGGCGAACACGAGCGCTCGCGCGAGGAACTCGGTTGTGAACGGAAAGCCGGGCTCGATCGCGCGCACGTGCTCGAAGGTACTGACGGCTTCTTCGTACTGCCCGTTCTCCATCAGCACAAAACCGATCTCTTGCCGCACATCCAAAGATAGCGGATCGTATTGCAACGCCACGCGCAGGAGCCGCAGCGCCTCGTCCCGCTTGCCCAATGGCCGCAGCGTCGAGGTCGAATAGCTAATGTATGTCTGGCTGAGGCTTGGGTTCAGGCCGATGGCCCGTTGGAAGGCCTTCTCGGCGCTCGACCAGTCGAGATCGCGCGCATGCACCCAACCCATCGCTTCATGGGCGTCAGGCAGCTCCGAATCGAGCTCGTGCGCTCTGACGGCGGCGGTCCGGATGATCGACTGGGCCACCACGAATGGAATGGGGCTGCCGCTTGGCACCGACATGATCGCATACGCGATCGCCAGGCGAGCATGAGCAGGTGCGTACGCAGCGTCCTTCACCGTGGCCTGTCGGAACAGGTCCGCGGCCGCCTCGAGGTTTGAACGTACCTCGACCATGTACCAGCGCGATGCCCTTGAGGTACAGCTCGTACGCCTCCACATTGGTGTCGTCGTATCGTCGCTGCCCCCTGCCAAGTGCCAGTTGGAGCTGTCTGGCGATGGCCCGCGAGATGTCATCCTGAATGGCGAAGACGTCCTTGAGCTCACGATCGAATCCCTCCGACCAGAGAGAGACGTCTCCTGCGGCTTGAATCAGTTGCGCGTTGACGCGCAGTCTGTTGCCCGATCGCAACACCGATCCTTCGACGACGAGGTTGACGCCGAGCTGCTGGGCGACGTCGGGCAGATTACGCGGCTTGTCCTTGAAGGCGTACGACGATGTGCGCGACCGCACCTGCAGCCCTTGAATGATGGCGAGATTGCGAATGATTTCGTCGGTCAGCCCGTCCACGAAGTCGTCGCTCTCGGCCTCGGTGCTCAGATTCTCGAACGGAAGCACGACAATGATCGGCTGCGACGGAATGACAGGCCAGGCGGCGGCGTTGCGTCCAGCAAGGCCAGCGAGCAGTGCGCCTGGCGTTCGCGACGATCCCACGTGCCGGCCAACGGCCTCCCATCCCAGCCCCGCAATCAGCAGCAGGACTGCCGCCGCGGCGATCGCAGACGGCAGCCGGGCAAGCGTCGGGCGCGGCTGAAGGGTCGCCAGATCGGCGGCCAACGCGTCGGCGCGTGCATACCGATTGTCCGGCCGAGGATCGATCGCGCGCTCGATGATCCGCACGAGCTTCGGTGACAGATCCGATCCGCCTCGCGCCGTTCGGATGCCGATTCGTCCGTGGCGCTCGTGGGCCAGGCGGAGATCCCTGACGGTATCCGCGCGGACCGGGTACGAGCCGGTCACCAGGTAATAGAGAAGGACACCCAGACTGTAGATGTCACTCTGGACGGTGGCGTCGCCCCCGACAAAGATTTCTGGCGCGAGATAAAGGGGCGTCCCGGCGACATCAGAGCTGTTGTCCGCAAGGTCTCGGCCGGTGCCAAAGTCCATCAGCACGGCTCGGCCATCGTCCGCCAGCATCACGTTCTGTGCCTTGATATCCCGATGCAGCACGCCCGCGCTGTGAACCGCCGCCATGGCGTGAGCTACATCAACGCCGATCTGGACGGCTTCCGCCCCACTGAACACTTTGCCAGCGTCGACGATCTGTTTGAGCGTGCGGCCCCGGACGAATTCCATCCAGAGGCCGATGCGCGCGCCGATCTGCTCGGCGCCGTAGATCGTGACGACGTTTGGATGATGGACGCGGGCGAGCAGCCGACCTTCCTGGATGATGGACGGCGGGAGCGCATCGCTCTCGGGCTGGAGCCGCATCGATCAGTTTGAGCGCTACCTCGCGATCGAGGCGCGTGTCCCAGGCGCGATAGACCTCTCCGAAGGCGCCACGGCCGATTCGCTCGAGGGCTCGCAGATGTCCCCAGTGCGTCAGCGTGTCGACGGGATGGCTGGTTGTAACGGAATTGCCGGGCTGCTGGAGACGGCGGTGAACGTCGGTTAGGGTGGCGAGGACCCTGAGCTCCGCGAGCACTGGCCGGCTGGAGTCGTCCGCGCTCGACTCGGCTGCGGCCCAGTCGATCGGCCTGCCATCGAGCACCGCGCCAGCGAGATCGGGAACGACGTCTTCACTCAGCGCCACGTTTCATTTCCTCTGCCAGCCGGACGAGCGCCCGCTCCGCCGCTTTGCGCGCCGCGTCCGGTGTCGGCTTGCCAAGTGCGTCGGCGAGCTCCTCGTAGCTGTAGCCCATCTCGACGCGGGCGATGATGGCCTCCCGCTCGTCGGGTCGCAGCCGCGTCAGCGCGCTTTCATAGCGCTCCACTGCTTCGCGGCCGATCGCCTGCTCGAGCGGCGACTCCCCGCGATCGAGCTCCAGACCGTCCAGCTCCGAGACATCGGGCCGTCGGCGCTTGCGGCGGAGCTCGTCGCGAATGCGATTGAGGACCGCCTGCCGCAGATACGCCTGAAGCGCTCCGACGCGGCGCGGCTCGAAGCCGTCGATCTTCTTAAACGTCTGGACGAGGGTGTCCTGGACAAGGTCGTCGGTGTCGGCCAGATCGCGCGCCCATCTGGGCAGTCGTCCTCTGGCCCAGCGCTGGAGCGGCTTCAGATAGCGACCGAATAACTGCTCCAGTGCCTCCTGGTCGCCCGACCGGGCGCGGTCGAGGAGACGAAAGGTCGACTCGGGATCGGTGCCCAACCCCTGAGGGCTCGCGGCCTCCCCGGAATCCCGGAAGTTTTCAGACATAGCGATTCGACCGCGGATTCTGCCCGCATCTTAGCGCGTTTGTCCAGATACCTGTGGCGAGACGTTTATTGGAATTGAGACCAGACGCGGAGGGTGGAAGCGTCCCGCCCACGTCGGCAGTCCGTTGATGCTCATCCCGAAATTGTGGAGGACATGCGACATGTGCTGGAAGTCACGGCTTGGGGCCCTGTCGGTGGCGCTCATGATTGCCGGAGCCTTCGCAGCGTGCGGCGATTCCCCCACCGGCCCGTCGCCGCCGGTGGACCAACCCCCGCGGGTGACGGCTGTGACGATCGCGGGGGCGGCATCAGTCCATCCGGGCAACTCGGCGCAGTTCACCGCGATGCTGCGGTTGAGCGACGGAACGGAAAGGGCCGGCACAGACGCGCGGTGGTCCAGCTCGCTCCCGCTGGTGTTGTCCATCGACACCAACACGGGCGCGGCAAGCACGCGCTCCGACATCTGGGGCGAGACGACCGTCAACGTCGAGGTGTCGCTCGCCGGCGCCGGCACCGGCCTGACCGGTCCGACCCGCGGCTCCCGGGAGATCCTCGTCCTGCCCGACGGCACCTTCCGAATGGTCGGCAGCGTCACGGAAGACGACAGCCCTGGGCAAGGCGTCCGCGACGCCATTCTTGAAGTCCGCCTCACCGAGGATCTCTCGTCGCGGCCCGTGGCCGGCGCCAGCACCGATGACACCGGCCGGTACCGCCTGTACGGCGTGCCCGCCGAGTCGTACCTGCACATTCGGCGACCCAGTTACACGCCGGTGACGGAGCGCATCCAGGTTGGGAGCCACACGACTCGGAACTTCAAGCTTCGGTTCGACGGGAACGTCGCATTGGTCGAGGGCACCTACACGATGACCGTGGACGCCAGCAACTGTACGGGGTTTGGCAACACTCCTGTCGATCCGCAATACCGTCTGCGCACGTACACCGCCACCATCAGACAGTCCGGCGCGCAATTGACGGTCCGGCTCTCCGACGCGTCGTTTGACCCGGGCTCGGACGGTTTCTCGGGCCTTGCCACTCCATCGGGCGCCGACATGCAGCTACGCAGTTTCTACGACCCGTACTTCTTCCCGTACTACCCGTCCTATCCGCAGCAACCCGATGTCGCAGAACTCCTCGCGGACGGCACCGTGCTCGAGGTCTCCGGCAAGGCGAGGCTGACCGGCACGCCAGATCGGCTATCAGGTACAGCAAGCATGCTCAGAAGATGGTCGGCGTCGCCGCGCTTCGTGAGGGGGATTTTTCTCGGCGGCTGTTCGGGGCCAAGGATCACGCTGACACGCCGATGACCCGCCGAGCTCGATCGCGGCTAGTCGTCCTGCTCCTCGCGGGAGCCTGGGTGGGTGGCTGCGCCGCCACCGCGCCACCGACAGGCGTCGTCGTCATCACGCTCGACACGACGCGCGCCGATCGGCTGTCGCCGTACGGCTTCATGAACGTGTCGCTGCCCGCGCTCGAGCGGCTCACCCGCGAGGGCGTGGTGTTCGACGCGGCGACATCGGTCGCGCCGATCACGCTGCCCGCGCACACGAGTCTTTTCACCGGCCTGCTGCCTCCGCGCCACGGCGTCCGGGACAACGCCGACTCGCCGCTGGCCGAGCGCTTCACCACACTCGCCGAGTCGCTCACCGCCCGCGGTTTCCGGACAGCTGGCTTCGTCAGTTCGACCGTCCTCGATCCCGATCGCGGCCTCGCGCAGGGATTCCAGACATACGCCGGTGTCACAGCGGACCCGAAGCCCGGCGAGCGGCGCCGCCAGCGTCGCGGCGATGCCGTCGTGGATGACGCGCTCGAATGGATCGAGCACATCGGCGACAGGCCGTACTTCCTCTGGGTGCACCTCTACGACGCACATCGGCCCTACGATCCGCCAGAACCGTATGCGACGACGTACGCGCACAACTTGTACGTCGGCGAGATTGCCTTCGCGGATTCGCAGGTCGGACGGCTGATCGAGGGCCTCGAGCGGCAGAAGGTCCTCGATCGATCCGTGGTGGTCGTGGCGGGCGACCATGGCGAGTCGCTCGGCGAGCGCGGCGAGCGCGATCACGGCATCTTCATCTACGAGAATGTCCTGCGCGTGCCCCTGATGATGCGCGCGCCCGGCCTGGCGCCAGGCCGCGTTGGCGACGTCGTCCGACTGACGGACGTCATGCCGACGATCCTCAATCTCCTGGACGTGCCGGCCCCCGCGGCAGATCTGGACGGCATCAGTCTGGTGCCGCTGATGTCCGGACGGGCCGCGAATCTCGACCTCGAGTCGTTCGCGGAATCGGTGCAGCAGGAGCGGTTCGGCTGGAGCGCACTCGGGGCGCTGCGCGCCGGCCGGTTCAAGGTGATCGACGCGCCGCGGCCCGAGCTGTACGACCTGGCGCGGGACCCCTTCGAAGAAACGAACATCTATGCAGACCGGCGGGTGCTGGCGGACGCGATGATCGCGCGTGTCGCGGCGATCAGGAGCCAGGCCGGCCCGGCCGCGTCGTCCACGCCTCGCGACGTCAGGGAGCGTCTCGCTGCGCTGGGCTACGTCGCGACCGACCGCATCCGCCCGGCGCCGAGTCGCGGACGACTGCCGGATCCGAAAGACGTCATTCACCTACTGCCGCAGGTGCGATAAGAGAACAAGGTCCGCCTGAAGGCGGACACTACGGGTGCCACGCGGGTGCGATGCAGGTGTCTTACTATAGGTGCGTTCCTGGGCCATTCCTATGGCGCACCGGAGACCTCTGGTCACAACGCTCGTCTGTGTCCTGCTCACGCCGGGAGCCTCCTCAATCGCCCAGACGCTCGGCGCGACCACGGGAGCCCTGAACGGCCGGGTCACCGATCGGACAGGCGCGTTGCTGCCTGACGTCGTCGTGATCGGATCGGGTGAGGCGGTTATGGGACCGCGCACCGCAGTGACCGACGCCCGCGGGTCCTTCGAAGTGCCGGCCCTGCCGCCCGGCGACGTCACCCTGGTGTTCTCGCGGCCAGGGTTCAGGACGCGAACCCGCGACGGTGTTCGGGTGAATCTGGGCGAGACGGTCACGGTCGATGAGGTGCTCGATCTGGCGACGGAGGAACGGGTCGTTGTCTCGGGCGCGCCTTCCTGGATGATGGACGGCGGGGGCGCATCGCTCTCGGGCGGAGCCGCATCGATCAGTTTGAGCGCTACCTCGCGATCGAGGCGCGTGTCCCAGGCGCGATAGACCTCTCCGAAGGCGCCACGGCTGATTTGCTCGAGGGCTCGCAGATGTCCCCAGTGCGTCAGCGTGTCGCCGGGATGGCTGGTTGTAACGGAATTGCCGGGCTGCTGGAGACGGCGGTGAACGTCGGTTAGGGTGGCGAGGTACTTTTGAGCTCCGCGAGCACTGGCCGGCTGGAGTGGTCCGCGCTCGACTCGGCTGCGGCCCAGTCGATCGGCCTGCCATCGAGCACCGCGCAGCGAGATCGGGAACGACGCCTTCACTCAGCGCCACGTTTCATTTCCTCCGCCAACCGGACGAGCGCCCGCTCCGCCGCCTTGCGCGCCGCATCCGGGGACGGCTTCCCAAGCGCCTCGGCCAGCTCCTCGTAGGTGTATCCCATCTCGACGCGCGCGATGATGGCCTCCCGCTCCTCCGGTCGCAGCCGGGTCAGCGCGTTCTCATAGCGATCCACTGCTTCACGGCCAATCGCCTCCTCGACTGGCGACGCCGCGCGATCGACCTCCAACCCATCCAGTTCGCTCATCGCAGGCTGTCGTCGTTTGCGGCGGAGCTCGTCACGAATGCGATTGAGGACCGCCTGCCGCAGATACGCCTGAAGCGCTCCGACGCGGCGCGGCTCGAAGCCGTCGATCTTCTTAAACGTCTGGACGAGGGTCTCCTGGACAAGGTCGTCGGTGTCGGCCAGATCGCGCGCCCATCCGGGCAGTCGTCCTCTGGCCCAGCGCTGGAGCGGCTTCAGATAGCGACCGAATAACTGCTCCAGTGCCTCCTGGTCGCCTGATCGCGCGCGGTCGAGCAGACGAAAGGTTGACTCTGGATCGGTGCGACCCGACCCCTGAGGGCTCGCGGCGTCCCTGGAATCCCGTTGGTCTTCAGACATAGCGATCCGACCGTGAAATTCTGGCCCGCATGTTACCGCGGTTTGTCCAGACTCCTCCGGCGCGACGTTATAGCAATTGAGACCAAAGGGAGGGTGGAAATGCTTCCGTCCAGACTGCTGTTCGTCCTCGGCCTTCTAGTCTTGGCGACTGGATGTGACCGCACGCCCCCCACTGGGCCCAGCCCCCCACTAGCGCCGGGCCCGACGTCGACCGGGCCCATCGTCTTCGTCAGCGACCGCGACGGAACAGAGCAGATCTACCTGGCCAACGACGATGGCTCGGCGGTCACACGGCTCACCGCTGGCAGCCAGCCGGCATGGTCGAGAGACGGACAGAGACTCGCCTTCTACAACGCACGGGAGATCTACGTGATCAACGTCGACGGCTCGGGCCTCAGGCGGGTCGCACGCGGGTGGGATCCGGCCTGGTCGCCCGACGGCCGCATGATTGTGTTTCGTGGCGAATCGTTCTCAATCGAGGTCTTCGACGTAGATGGTTCGAATCACCGAACCCTCTATGACGACGAGTACGGCTTGGGCTCATTCTCGCCGGCCTGGTCGCCGGACGGAGGCCGGATCGTGTTTAGTGTGGCGACGTTCGTCGACTTGGGGCCGGGACTCTGGATGATGAACGCGGACGGCTCCAAACCGCGTCACATCGGCCCCGACGATGGACAGACACCCGCGTGGTCGCCGGATGGCTCGGAAATCGCGTACGTGTCGCACTCGGGCATAGGTGTCGTGAACGCTGATGGGGCCGGCCGGCTGACGCGCGTGGCTGGTCCGGCCATATTCCCGGACTGGACACCCGATGGACGTCTGATATTCACCATGTCCCCATCGGGGGCCTGGTCGGTCCCGGCCAGCGAATCTTCATCAGCGACGGCGGCCACGAGCGGCAGTTGATCCCCGAGGCGGCGGCTCCCGCGCGTTCAAGCTATAGCGACAGACAGGCCACCTGGCGGCGGTAACAAGCACCACACCAGACCTCCGCGCGCGAAGCTGAGGCACCACCGCCTGGGTCATCGCCATCACGCCGAAGGTGTTGGTCTCGAACACCTCGCGCACCGTCGCGGACGCCGCGGGTGACGGCTGTCCATCGTTCCGCTCTGAACTTCACCGAAGCGGAGAGATCCCGGCGGCGCCCAGCAGCGCGTGCAGGCATTCCGCGTGCGCCGGCGCCGATGCGCTCGAGGGCGCGCAGATGGCCGCGATGCGCGAGCGCGCTGACCGATGACGAGAAACGATTGGCCGGCGCAACTCGCGCACGCTGCGGTTTTCCGCTTCCTACTCAGTCGACGTCAGTTCACTGCTGAGTGGGCGCACTCGTAGTAGCCGAGGACGCCGACGTAGGTGTAAGGCTGCGCCCGTGGACCCGCAGGGCTGGCCGTTGTAGATCTCAGGACGGATGAGCAGCACGTTGGCGTCGAACACGCCATTCCTCCAGCGCTTCAGCACCACCGTCTCGGGCCGATCGGCGGGCGGCACTGCGGGCGGGAAAGCCGGGACCGGGAGCGGCTGCCCAGGCGGACTACACACGACGACACCGGGCGCCGGCGTCCGGCAGTTCCACCCGTGCGCCTTGAAGTCCTCCCAGCTCTGGCTGGTGCCTTGCGCGCTGGAAGCGGCCGCTGTCGCGGCCGTCGCCGCGCTGGGCCTTGTCGGCGTCTGGCTGCACGCGGCGACGAGAGTACACGCCGCAACAGCTGCGGCTAACCGAGCGCGCACCACGATCCTTAACGTGCTGGTCTTCGACGATTCCGTAATGCCTCGCATGTTGCCTCCTGAGGAAGGTGACGAGGGCCCGCCGTGCCGGCCGCTCGATCGCGCCGGCAGCCCGCACGGAGTGAATGCGGGAATTCCTCGTCAAACGGGTAATCCCACGTGCGGTGGCTATAATCAGCCGTAAAAGATCGGGCCCCATGGTGCAGCCCCCAACGGCACCCCGAGTAACGGCGTTGCTCCAAGCCTGGAGCGCAGGCGATCGCACCGCCCTCGATCGGCTCGTCCCGCTCGTCCACGCCGAGTTGCGGCGCCTCGCCAGGCGGTACATGCGTCGGGAGCGTGCCGGGCACACGCTCCAGACCACCGCCCTGATCCACGAGGCCTATATCCGTCTCGTCGACGCGCAAGGCGTCAACTGGCAGAACCGCGCGCACTTCTTTGGCATTTCGGCGCGGGTGATGCGACGGGTGCTGGTCGACTTCGCCCGCGAACGGGGATACCGGAAGCGCGGTGGCGGAGATCGCCGCGTGCCGCTGGACGAGGCGCTGCTCGTTGCCGACGCGCCGGATCAGGATCTCGTCGCGCTGGACGACGCGCTGAACGCGCTGGCGGACGTTGACCCGCGCAAGAGCCGGGCGATCGAGCTGCGGTTCTTCGGCGGCCTCTCGATCGCAGAGGCCGCGCTCGTCCTCGACGTTTCGCCGGAAACGGTGAAGCGGGACTGCCGGCTCGCCAAGGCGTGGCTGCTGCGATGGCTCACCGAACACGAGACAAGATGACCGACGACCGCTGGACTCGCATCGAGCGGATCTACCACGCGGCGCTGGAGCAGCCGGCGTGCGATCGTGCCGCGTTCGTCCGGAGGGAAGCCGAGGGAGATGTCGAGATGGTCGCGGAGGTCGAGGCGCTGCTCACCTACGACGAGCGACCGGCCGCCTTCATGCAGCACTCCGCCATGGAACTGGCGGCCCGCGCTCTGGCCGCGCAGCCAGATCGATGCGAAGCAGACGCGTATTCCGGCACGATCGGCTCGTACGAGATCATGGGTGCATTTGGGCGCCGGCGGCATGGGGGACGTGTACCTCGCGCACGACCGCAGGCTCGCGCGCAACGTCGCACTGAAGGTGCTTCGACCGGACCTTGCAGACCCTGACTGGATCGCCGCCTTCCGCCTGGAAGCACTCGCGGCGTCGGCCCTCAATCACCCCAACATCCTGACGATCTACGAGATAGGCGAGCACGAGGGCACGAGGTTCATCGCAGCCGAGTACGTCGACGGCGTCACGCTGCGCGAGCGGTTGAAGCAGGGACCGATCCCCGCACCCGAGCTGGTCGACATCGCGCTCCAGATCGCCGAGGGCTTGGCGGCGGCGCACGAGGCCGGCGTGGTGCACCGCGACATCAAGCCCGAGAACGTGATGCTGCGCGCCGACGGCCTGGTGAAGATCCTCGACTTCGGCATCGCCACGAGGACAGGCTCCGACCTTCCGCCCGCTCCCGCCGGATCCACGGCACCCGCAGGCGCGGTGATCGGCACGACGGGTTACATGTCTCCCGAGCAGCGCCAGGGCCTCGCGCTCGATGCCCGCACCGACGTGTGGAGTCTCGGCATCGTCATCTACGAGATGGCAACCGGCCGGCTGCCGTCCGCGGTCGCACAGGCGTATCAGAAGGGAGCGCTCGAACCCAGAGCACGCCCGCGCTCGAGGAGCTCGCGGACCTTCCGCCGGCGCTCGCGCGGATCGTCAGTCGCGCTCTGTCGCGTGAGCGCGCGGATCGCTACGCGACGGCCAGAGAACTGGCCCGCGAGCTGCGTGTGCTGCGTCGCGCACTCGAAGATCCATCCGCAGATGGCGCCGAGGTCAGGTCGCACGGCGGACGCCGTCGCGCGGGAGGCGTGCGCACATTGTCGCGGTTCGGCGCCGCAGTACTCATTCTCGTCACCGCCACGGCATATCTCGTGGCGTTGGCGGGACGCAGCCGCGAAGCGGCCATCATCACGTCGATCGGTATCATGCCGCTCGACAACGCGGGCGACATTCGCGACGGCGAGTACCTGGCGGACGGCATCGCCGCCTCGCTGCGCAGCGGGCTGGCACAGGTCTCCTCCATCCGGCAGGCGGCCGCGAGCGAGTCGGCCCGCTACGAGCGGCTCGGCGTCTCGCCGGCGCAGGCCGGCCGTGAGATGCGGGTGGCCGCCGTCCTCACCGGAGCGCTCGATCGCCGTGCAGACACCGTCATCGTCCGGCTGGAACTCGTGCGCAGCGCCGATGGCGCCGGGTTGTGGAAACGGCAGTTCGTCAGACCGATCGACGACGTCCTGACCCTGCAGACCGAGATTGCCCGCGAGCTCGTGGATGCGCTCGGTATTTCGCCGCGGCCCCTAATGGCCAGCAGCGACGAGACCACGGATCCTGCCGCCTACCAGGTGTACGCCAAAGGGCGATACCACGTGCTGAGACGCACGCCCGATGACCTCAGGAAGGGCCTCGAGTATCTTCGCGAGGCCGTGGCGCTGGATCCCCGCTACGGACGCGCGCACGCAAAGCTGGCGGACGCGTACATTCTGCTGGCCATGACGAGCGACGTGGCGCCGAAGGAGTCGTTCCCGCACGCCAGAACGGCTGCAGAGCGCGCACTCGCCATCGATCCGGGACTCTCGGAAGCGCGGGTGTCGATGGGCATCATCAAGTTCTGGTTCGACTGGGACTGGAGCGGCGCCGAGGCAGAGTTCAAGCGCGCGATTGCCGCCGAACGGCCGGACCCGGCCGCGCACACCTTCTATGGACACCTGCTCTCCAACCTCGGCGATCACACCGGCGCACTACAGGAGATGAGACGCGCGCTCGACTACGAACCCCACTCCGCGCTGGCGAACGCCCTGTTCGCCCAATGCATGTACTACCAGGGCCGCGACGACGAGTCGCTCGCGCACCTTCGCAAGACGCTCGATCTCGATCCGGCACTGTGGCTGACCCATAACATGATGGGCCGGATCTACGGCCGGAAAGCGATGTATCGCGAGGCGCTGCTGGCGTTCGACAGGGCAACGGAGCTGGGCGGATCCCTGGTGGTGAGAGCCGCCGCGGGGTATACGCTGGCGGCCAGCGGCAGGCGCGACGAGGCCCGCGCGATTCTCAACCAGTTGAAGGCCCGCGCCGCGCAGGCGTACGTACCGCCGTCGAACCTCGCGCTCGTCCATCTCGGCCTGGGCGAGCAGGAGGAGGCGCTCAACCGGCTCGAAGAGGCCGTCGACGCGCGCGACCTGCTCCTGACGTTTCTGACCGTGGAGCCTCGCTGGGCCGACCTGGCTGGCCACCCGCGCTTCACCGCCCTGCTCGGAAAGGTCGGCCTGAAACAGTAGCCGCCGGCCGGGCTACCTGGGCCGCGTGTCCTGGTTCGCCAGCACCCAGCTGACGTGATGCACCAGGCGCGCGATCTTCTCCATCTTCTCGTAGTTGATCCGCTCGGGCCGGTCGTATTGCGTGTGGTAGTCGGGGTGAAGGCCGGTGTGGAACCACAACGCAGGCACACCGTTCTGAAGAAACGGCCACTGATCGCTGCGTCGCAGCAGATTGGACCTGCTGTTGTCGTAGCGCATCTTCAACTCGAGCCCATAGCCAGCGTTTACGCGTTCGACGACGGCGCTGAGCTCAGGATGCCGGCTGTAGCCGAGAATGTTCGTCGCGTTGCGGTTCGATTCCGCCGTTTGTACCTCGAGGCCGTTGAAGCGCGGCCCGCCACCGACCGGCACCTCCTCGTTGCGCCCCACCATGTCCATGTTGAGCACGGCGACCGTGCGGTCGAGCGGGAAGGTAGGTGCTTCCGTGTACGCCCATGCGCCCAGGAGCGGCCCGCGCTCCTCCGATCCCCAGCAGGCGAACAACACTGAGCGTCGCGGCCGCGTGTTGGCCGCCACGGCCAATGCATAGGCGTCCGCAATCTCCAGTAGCGCCACTGTGCCAGACCCGTTATCGTCAGCGCCATTGAAGATGGTGCTGCCATCGGCGCCTTCATGGTCGTAGTGCGCTGAGACGATGACGACCTCATCCTTCAGCTTCGGATCGACTCCCTCGATGTACCCGAGGACGTTGCGGTCGGCCACGATGTGACGATCGACGTCCGTGCTCAACGTGACCTCGACGCCGTCGAGCGAGATGGATTGGAAGCCGCGCGCCGTTTCCGCGGCTTTCGACAAGTCCGCAAGCCGGCGGCCAGTCCCGCGGACCAGGATTTCTGCGAGGCTGGTGACACCTGCCCGACGGGAATGCGCACGCGGTCGGCCCAGCTCGCCAGCGTGAAGCGATCGATGCGCGGCGGCTGCGCTGGCCAGAATGCGCGGGCCGCGGCTTCGAAATTCACCGGGTCGGGATGATTGTGGACGTCGGTCACGAAGAGCACGCCGACCACGCCCTTCTCCTGAGCCGCCAGCACCTTCTTGATTGGCACGGCAGCTTCGGCCGTAACGACGCCGTCAAACGGGCTGTTCGAGTCACGCTCGCCTGGCTCGTGCTCGAGGATGAGGGCGATGCGTCCCTTCGCGCGGTCACCGTAGTCGTCGTGGCCGAGGCTCGGCGAGTGGATACCGAATCCTGCGTAGACCAGCGGCGCGCGCACCGAGCCGCTGGCGCTGAAGCGCTGCGGGTAGAAGTTCTGCTCCGGCTTCAATTCGAGTCGCGTACCGTCCGCCGAGGCGAGCTCGAGCAGGTTCTTAGTGCCAAGCGTGGCGATCATCAGGTTGGTGGCCTGGATGAACGAGCCGTTGGGCGCGCCCGGTTTCAAACCGGCGCGCTCGAAGCGCGATCGCACGAACTCGGCCGCCAACGCGTTCTCGGGCGTGCCGACGAGCCGGCCCTTGAAGCCATCGCCCGCCAGGAAAAACAGGTCGGCCTTGAGGTCGGCGACCCGGATCGAGTCGTTGAAGGGAGCCGTGCTCTGCGCGGACTGAACCGCACCGAGTGCCACACTCAGGGGAAGAAGGAGGAGGAGAAGCAGCCGCTGGCGCATAGCGACCACCATACTCGAAGTCGCTTCGCACTGCGGTGTGTGGCCGCAGTCGAACGGCGGCGCAGGGCGTGCTGGGAGCGCTCGATCGAGACGCTCACGGCCAGGAAGGAGGACATCGGCGGCCTTGCCGTCGCCTCTGACGAGCGAATCGAGGCCTGCCTCCTTGGGGACCTTCCGGCTCCCTAAGGTCCACCCGGCCGAAATCTCGACAGAGCGCTCGCGGTGTTGTTGACAAAAAAATCTGTCAAGGCTATCGTGACCTGCAATGCTGGATGTCGCCGTCATCGATGACTGGGCCACTGCCATCGCCGCGCTGGACCCCATCAAGGCCAGGCTTCTGGCCGAGCTGTCGCAACCCGCGTCGGCCGCCTGCCTCGCCGCGCGCGTGGGGCTGGCGAGGCAAAAGGTCAACTACCACCTGCGGGGGCTCGAGGCACTGAAGCTGGTCGAGCCGGCGGAGGAGCGCCAATGGGGCGGCCTCACCGAGCGCCTGATGATCGCGTCGGCGGCCTCGTACGTCGTATCACCGGCGGCACTCGGACCTATCGGGGCGGATCCGGCGCGCAACAACGACCGACTGTCCGCTTCCTACCTCATCGCCCTGGCCGCGCGAATCGTACGTGAAGTCGGCGCGCTGTGGCGCGGTGCGAGGCGGAGCGACAAGCGCCTGGCGACGCTCTCCATTGACACGGTCATCCGATTCACGTCGCCTGCCGACCGCGCGGCGTTCACCGACGACCTGGCGCGCGCGATCACGACGCTCGCCGCCCGGTACCACGATGAACGAGCGCCGCGGGGGCGCCCGCACCGACTCATCGTCGCGTCCTATCCCGCGCCGGAGGAGCGCAAGGCCTGAGAGGAGATCGTCATGCCGATCAAGAAGGACGGCACCGGAAAACGCTGGATCGAGATGGAGTTCATCGTCCCGGGCACACCCGAGCAGGTCTGGCAGGCTATGGCCACGGGACCGGGCAATACGGCGTGGTTCACCAGGACCACCGTCGATGAACACGTCGGCGGCAAGATCCAGTTCGACTTCGGTCCTAGCGGTACGCAAGCGGGTGAAGTAACGACCTGGAACCCGCCGCACCGGTTCGGCTATGTCGAGCGGGACTGGAGCGAAGGGGCGCCGCCGGTGGCGACCGAGATCACGATCACGGCGCGCTCCGGCGATCGCTGTGTCGTACGCATGATCCACTCGCTGTTCTCGACATCGGACGATTGGGACGACCAGATGGAAGGCTTCGAGAAGGGATGGCCGGCCTTCTTCGAAGTCCTGCGCCTCTACCAGACCCACTTCCCCGGACAGCGCGGAGCGTCCTTCGTGGCCATGGCCGGCGCCGAAGGCGATCATCTCGCGATCTGGAGACGCCTCATGCATGAACTCAATCTCGGAGGTACGGATGCAGGCGAACCGCGTGTGACACCACCGCAACCTGAGGCGTTGTCCGGCGTCATCGAGCGCGTCGACCAGGATCGACAGCAGCGCTACATCGTGATGCGTCTGGACGCTCCGGCTCCTGGGATCGTGCTCGCCGGCACCTATGGCGCCGGTCCGCAGGTCACCGCCAGCATGACCATCTACTTCTACGGTGACGAGGCTGACGCCCGTGCGACGGCCAGCGAACCGCGATGGCGCGACTGGCTCGTGGCACGTTTCGGCGCTGCATCCGGTGAATCGGCGCAGAACTGAAGCGTCGCTTCGATTTATTTGTCCGTAGTGTCCGCCTTTAGGCGGACACGCTGAAGTCCGGCTAAAGCCGGACACTACGCGCCACAAAGTTTTTCATTTGTCCGTAGTTTCCGCCTTTAGGCGGACACGCCGAAGTCCGGCTAAAGCCGGACACTACGCGCTACAAAGTGTTTCATTTGTCCGTAGTGTCCGCCTTCAGGCGGACACGGTGAAGTCCGGCTAAAGCCGGACACTACGCGCTACAAAGTAATGAGAGTCGCCCTAGCGTTGAAACCAGTATGCGATCTTGAACATCAGCACGTCGTCGGCGGGCGCCTTAAACGCCGCGCCGACGTCGCGGCTGAACGCGAATTGCCCGGGGCTGGACAGGTCCTGGCGCTGCTCGGTCCACACCGACGTACATCGTGGATCCGGGCTTCCACTCCCAGCGGAAGATGACGTTCAGGCGGAGCGACTTGAAGTTGAAATCAGGGTCGCTGAAGGTGAAGGGCGCCCCGCCGTCGCCGGGGTCGACGGTGTAGATCCTCGCCACGGGGTGGTAGCTCAACGCGCCGCGATCGATCCCGTAGCGCGTGAAATCGAACGTCCGCGGCTGCGCGAACTCCTTGAACTCGAGATAGTCGCCAACCGACATCAGCGGCTGGATATAGGTCTGCAGAGACATCTTCGGCGAAAGAATGTAGTTGACGCGCGTCTGCAGGCTGAACTCCTTCTGGTTCAGCGTGCCGAACACGTATCGCGAGCCGTAGGTCGCCTCCGCGACGGGATCGACGACGGTATCGACGTACTGGGCCAGGCCGTGGTTCCGCGAGAAGGAAGGCCCGCTCGAGATCTCGAGCGAGGCGGTGGGAATGAAGCGCAGGTTGACGTTGCCGTTCCAGCTCCACCCGCCCGCGTCGTTGCTGTCGTAGCCGCTGCTCACGGACAACCTCAAACGTTTGCGGCTGTCGCTCTCGAAGCCGGCAGAGCCTCCGCGCGCCGACGGTGACGCCATCGACGGACCGCCGCGGGTCGCCCGGTCGTCCTGCGTCCCGCGGAAGTAGAGCGCGTTGCCGAAGAGCGACCAGTAGTTCTTGAGCTGCGCGTTGATGAACGTGAACGCGCCGTCACCCTGCACGTCGCCGCCGTAGTTCCACGTGTAGAACTTCGCGAGGGAGATGTATCGCTCGCGGAAGAAGCGGCCGACCGTCGTCTTCCTCCACTGGTAGACCCCGTGCGCGCCGCCGCGATCCGCCATGAACGTGAACCCGGCGTCGCTCGAATCGAAGCCGGGGCTGACCGCCCAGAGCGCGGCGTTCACGACGTGCACGCCGCTCTGGCGGTTCAGGTTCACGCTGCCCGTCCATCCGCCGAGCGAGGTCGCCGCGGGATCGAACTCGAGGTGCGTCGCGTCGGGACGTCCGAAGTAGCGCTGCGGCGCCTGCTGCAGCCTCGAGATCGCTCCGGTGCTGCCGCGCAGGTAACTGCCGGAGAACCGGCCGTGAAGCACCCAGTCCCGCTTGGCGTCGAGGTAGTAATGGCCGTCGACGCCCGCGACGTAGGCCTGCCCTGGAAGCTCGTCGCGTAGCGCGGGCGCCGAGAGATCGCGATTCACCGCCGTCGCGAGCACGCCGATGCCCACGCGCCTCGTGACCTCGCGCTGCGCGCGGACGACGAGATAGTTGGACAGCGGCTCGACCTCCGTCGTCGAGCTCACATCGCCGGTGACCGTCTTCGCATCCTCGCGGCCCGTGACCGCATCGAGCAGCCCGAGATTCCACCCGCTGCGCGTCTTGCCGGTCAGCTTCGCCGCGCCGAGAATCGTCGTGGACGTGGGCGCGTCGACAAAGTCGCCCTCCGCCGAGCCTTGGGGGGATCGGCCGATCCGGCGCGAATAGAAGATGAGCGGCTCGGCGCGGTTGAAGCCCCATTGGTTGTTGGCGCCGGTCTGCCCGAAGTTGTTGAAGATGTTCGCGCCTTCGATGAAGAACGGGCGCTTCTCGTCGAAGAAGGTCTCGAAGGCCGTGAGGTTCACGACCGCGGGATCGACTTCGACCTGACCGAAGTCGGGGTTGATCGTCCCGTCGAGCGACAGGTTGCTGCTCATGCGGTACTTCAGGTCGACGCCCGCCCCGGCAAAGCCGCTGGCGCCGTCATTGAACGGATCCGTCGGGGACGAGCGCTCGATGAACGACGCGCGGCTCAACGCGTACGGCAGGAACTCGACCGTCCGGTGCGGCGACACACCGTTCAATCCCTCGAGATGTCCCATGCGCGACGCCACGCCGTTCTCGTTCTTCGGGACGTGCACGAGCCACGCCTGTTCCTTCTTGCGCTGGATGTAGCGCATGGCGTTGATCCCGAACGTCAGGCGATCGGCCGAGGGGAAGCGAAGCTGTGAGTACGGGATGCGCATCTCGAGCGACCAGCCGGACTCGTCGACGGTGACAACGGACTCCCAGACCGCGTCCCACGACTGGTCCGTCGAGGTGTCGTTGAAGATCGTCGAGTCCTTCTGCACGCCGGCGGCCGAGACGGCGAAGTACGCCCCGGTCAGATGATCGTGATGCGGATCGAACATGATCGTGAAGCTGTCGGCTTCCGCGTCCTGATCGCGGCGCGCGAGCTGCCTCGCAATTCGCCGGGGTTCGCGGTCCTTGAGGCGGACCCCGACGTACAACGCGTTCTCGTCGTACGCGACGCGCAGCTCGGTCGCTTCCGTCGCCGGCTTCCCCTCGTCTGGCTCGCGCTGGATGAACTCTGTAGCGGCGGGAGCTCGGACCCAGACCTCGTCGTCCAGGCGGCCGTCGACGACGATTGGCGAGGTTGCGCGGATCGTCTGCACGACCGGGACCGCTCCATGGGGGGATGCCTGCTGTCCGGCGGCAAAGGCTGATGCGGCCGCGCCGCACATCAGGAAGATCAGGGCCGCAACGCGCCTCATCATCAATCGATCGAGGATAGTCCGTATCAAGGCAGTGGCGCCAGCTGATCAAAGAGTGCCTGGAGACGCTCGGTTTCCACCCCGCCGACGGGCAGCTACTCAACCCAGCAGGGCGCGGTCAGGCTAAACGCCGAACACCCCGCTTGATATCTGTATCATCACGGAGCGTCCGCACGGACCTTGTCTATGAACCCGGCTTCTTAGCCCAGGGGTTCTTTCCGGTCTCCTTGATGTAGCGCTCGCGCCCGACATTGTCCAGGAACGTCAGCGCCGCCTGCGCCACTTCCTCGGCTCGCTCGCGCGGAACCACGACGACGCCGTCGCCGTCGGCCATGACGACGTCGCCGGGCCGGACCAGTACACCGCCGATCGTGACCGGCCGGTTTACGGATTCGAGCTCGTTCCGGCCGGGTCGGATGCCGCGCGCCAACCTCCGGAAATAGGTGGGGACCTTGTGATGAATGATCTCGTCGGTGTCCGCCAAGCCGCCGCCCGTCACCAGGCCGACCATACCGAGCTTCTTCCAGCTCAGGATATTCGATGAGCCGATGCTTCGGGACTCGCCGTCATCCATGGCGTCGATCACGAGGATGGAGCCAGGCGTGAGCACCTGCATGAACGCCTCGGAGGTGACGGTGCTGTACCAGCGGTTGATGGTCTTCTGGTCCATCCTGGGCTCGCGTCTGTTCGTGGGCACATAGCGCGCGGTGACCGCGATGCCGACGACGCGATGCGTGAATTTGTCCGTATCCTTCCAGAGCGCGTGAATCTCGGGATCCACGAGGCCGACATCCTGCAAGCCCACGACGTCCATCCCGTCTGAGACATCGGCGACGCGAAGATACTTGTATTCAGCGAGAATGCGCGTGTTGTCTTCCGGCGAGTAGTCCTTGAAGGGGATGAACAGCCTGACCTTGTCGGGAATCGACGTTTCAGCGGGCTGCTGCGCCGCCGCCTGCCCGGACATCAACAGGGATGAGGTCAACGAGAACAAGAGGATTCTTTGTCGTCCGTTCATAACGCGTCACCGCCTCCCTGACTGGCCATCGCGGCCGCTTGATTCCGGCGTCATCAAGGTCAGCGCCGCCAGCAGCGCACGACCACCGAACTACGCCGTAAACCCGTGCTGGCGGCGGTGCACCGGGCCGTCAAAGACCTGTGTGGACTTGAACTGCTCGAAGCGTCCATCGGTAGCGAATGGCTTCACTTTCTCGGCGAGTGCTGACTGCTCCGCTTCAGAGAACGGCTTGAATGTGCGGGCCAGCGTGATGTTCTGCTGGAGTTGGTCGAGTGTGGTCATGCCCACCACCTGTGAGGCGACCGGTTGGCTCAGGGCGTACCTGTAAGCTGCTTCAGGCGTGAGACCTGCCTGTTGCGCGATGCCGTTGCCACCGCCTAACCCTTTCATACCGATTGCGCCGATCTTGCGCTTGAGGCAAACAGGCAGGACCTGCTTCTGGAAGCTTCGGTAGTGCAGGTCGAGCGCATTGACGGGAAACTGACACGTATCCCACTCGAACGGCTTGCCGAGCATGGACAAATGGATCCGCGGATCCTTGTGGCCGGTGAACCCGATGTAGCGGATCTTGCCCGCCTTCCGCGCCTCGATGGCCGCCTTCAGACCACCCTTTTCGAACACCCAGTCGGGATCGTTGTCGTAGATGATTTCGTGGAACTGCCAGAGGTCGATCCGATCCGTCTGGAGGCGCCGCAGACTGTCATCAAGGCATTTCATCGAGCCCGTGTAATCGCGCTCGCAGTTCTTGGTCATCAGGAACACCTTGTCCCGGCGACTCCCGGCAAGCGCGCGGCCCATGATCTCCTCCGAGCCGCCGTCGTGATAGTCCCAGCAGTTATCGAAGAAGGTGAGACCCTCATCAACCGCGGTGTGCATGATTCGGATTGCTTCGGATGGATCCTTCACCGATCCGATGTGCCAGCCGCCAAGACAGAGAATCGAGACGCGCTCGGGAGTCCGGCCCAGAACACGCGTCGGCAGACCTGTGGCCGTGGCCGATTGCTGACTGGCGAACACTTCGCCCGCGAGCGCGCTGACCGCGACTCCAGACAGGCTCGCTTCGAGCAGGAACTCCCGGCGCGTGGTCGTCGACAGGCTCGTCATGAGGAGACTCCTTTCGCGCAACGTCAGTGAGCTGAAAGTGTAACCCCGTTGCTCGATCTGCGGGACGCAATCGCGCATCAGCAGCTCGCAAAGCAGGTGCCGACGACTTACCGACTATCCTGGCAGACTCCCCCGCTCACCTCTCGGAAGTCGCGCTCGAGCTGTTATGCTCACCGAGGAGGTCAACGAGTGTGGAGCGACGAACGGCGGGCAACCTTCTCCTTGTTTCTCTCGTGTTTCTGTCGACCGCGGGGCGAGCCTCTGCCCAGGTCGACCTGACGATCTTCGTCGGCGCGGCGTACCCGTTGTACGACGAGCGGCTCACCCTCCGGCCGTCGGTGCCGTCGTTGCCGGGCGCCGACGTGACTGTCTCGGGCAGTCCGTCCATCACCGCCACGGGAGGCCTGGTCGTCGGCGGCGCGCTGGCGTTCGAGGCCGGCGTGTTTGCCATCGAGGGGCGCATCGATTCGACGGCGGTGGGATTCGATCTGACCGGCGCTCGATACGACGTGCGCGCATCGTCCGGCCCGCTCGAGGGCCTGACGGGATCGGTCACCATTGGCGACGGGCACTTCGACGCCAATCGGTTTCAGCTCCTGTCGGCCAATGCACGGCTGCGAACTCCGGGGCCTCTAGGTCTCGTCGCGTCTGGAGGTGTGAGCTACCTGCCCAACGTCACCATCACAGGTGCAGTTCCGTTGTCGGCGGAAGTAGCGGGGTTCCCGATCATCAGTGGCCTCGTGCCGCGTTTGCGCCTGGAGGTTGCGCCGGGAGAATCGGAACATCGATTTGGCCTCAACGGCGGCGCCGGGCTCCGCATCGGCGGCGGCCGGATTGCGTTCATGGGCGAAGTGCGCGTCTTCTACTTCCGCGAATACGAGCTGCGCTTCAACGTCGCGGACGCTCCGCCCGTCGTCGAAGACCTGCTCGAGGGACTCGATCCCGTCCGCTTCGAGCCGGTCATCGTCAACGCCCAAGCGGGGCTCGTGTTTCGATTCTGATCGAATTCCAACCATTTGCCACCGCGGCCCATCATATGTCATACATTGTGTTGGATTGATGAAGCGGCCCGACACACCGCTCCCGCTCGGCGAGTTCGAACAGATCACGCTGCTGGCGCTCCTCAGGCTCGAGCCGGATGCCTACGGCGCGTCGATTCAGCGCGAGATCGAGACCCGCACGCGCCGGCCGGTTCTGCTGAGCGCGGTCTACACGACGCTCGATCGCCTCGAGCGCAAGGGTCTCGTGCGGTCGTGGATCGGTGAGCCGACGCCGGAGCGGGGCGGCCGGCGCAAGAAGTTCTATCGCCTCGAGCCGGTCGGCGCCGAAGCGGTCACGTCCGCCCTACGCGTCGTCAAGGCGCTGGCTGAGGGCATCGAACGCCGGCTGGCCTCACGTGCCGGGGCGTCGCGATGACGATGGAGCGGCGGCGGCTGCCGTCCGGCGTGCGGCGGCTGCTGGCAGCGTGCCTCGACCCGAACGCACGCGAGTTCGTGGCCGGCGATCTCGAGGAGCTGTGGGCGGTAGGCGATCGCACGCGCGTCTGGCTGTGGCGGCAAACTCTCGCGTTGGTCTGGGCGCATCACCGCGGCCGTCGCTTGCAACGCCATGGCTTGCCGGTGGCTGAGCGTGTCGGCCCAACGCTCCACGCGGCAAGGAAGGACTTCTCGATGTCTGTTTCTGCGGTCGACGTTCGCCACGCGCTGCGCGCGATTGTCGCGCGTCCGGGCCTGACCGCGAGCCTCGTCGGCACGCTGGGCGGCGGCATCGCCCTCGCGACGGTCATGTTCAGCGTCCTCAACGCCGTTCTGCTCGCGCCGCTGCCGTACGGCGAGGCGGACAGGCTGGTCGCGGTCTGGGAACATCACCTCACGCGCGACGACCCGTTCGAGGAGCTGTCGCCCGCGAACTACCTCGATCTGCGCGAGCGGAGCCGCTCGCTCGAGGGGATTGCCGGTATCAGCGACGGCAGCGTGAACCTGACCGGCATCGGCGAGCCGGAGCGGCTTCGCGGACAAACGGTCACCTGGAACTACTTCCAGGTGCTGGGCGTGAGTCCAGCTCTCGGGCGCAGCCTCGAGCGCGACGACGAAGAGATTGGGCGCGCGCCCGTGGCCGTTTTGAGCGCGCAACTCTGGGCGCGGCGCTTCCAGGGCGACCCGGCGATCATCGGGAAGAGCGTGCGGCTGGACGATCGCAGCACGACAATCGTCGGTGTGGCGCCGGCCGGGTTCGCACCGCCCGGCAGCGAGGCCGACGTCTGGCTGCCGATGCGGTTCGATGACGGCATGCGCGGCAATCGGACTGGACACTTCGTCAGCGCCGTGGCGCGGCTCCGGTCCGGCGTGACCGCTGATGCCGCCCGAGCGGACCTCGATCGCATTCTGATCGGCCTCGAACGCGAGCTGCCTGGAGCCGAGCCGAACCTCCGCACGACGGTCGTGGCCTTGCGCCAGCAGCTCAGCGGGACGTACAAGCGGACGCTGGCGCTGCTCTTCGGGGCCGTGTCGTTCGTGCTGTTGATGGCCTGCGCGAACGCCGCGAACCTGTTGCTCGCACGCGCGTCCGTGCGGCGGCGGGAGATGGCGATCCGAATGGCGATCGGGGCCGATCGCGGGCGGCTGCGCGGACTCGTGCTGACCGAAAGCGTGCTCGTCGCCGCCGCTGCCGGCGCGCTGGGGCTCCTCGTGAGCGTCTGGGGTGTGGCGCTCGTCAATCGTCTGCTGCCGGGATCGCTCGCAGCGTTTGCCGGGAGCGGAACCGGGTGGGCGTTCACCGGCAACGCCGTCGCCGTGGCCCTTGACTGGCGAGTGCTCGCGTTTGCCACCGTGACGACGCTCGCGACTGGCCTGTTGTTCGGATCGATTCCGGCGCATCAGGCGTCTGACGTGTCCGCGTACGACGTCCTGCGCCAGATGCGCACCACCACTGGCGTGCGGGCGCGGACGCGCAAGCTCCTCGTTATCTCGCAGATGGCGATCGCCGTCGTCCTGCTCGTGGCCGCCGGCCTGCTGCTTCGGAGCGTGATGCGGCTGCAGGCCACCGATCCCGGCTTCGATCCACACGGCGTTGTCACGCTCCGCACGGTCCTGTCTCCCCAAGCGTACGCGAGCGCCGAAGCGCGGCGCGGCTTCTACGACGCCGTCGTCGATCGGGTGAAGCAGCTGCCCGGAGTCGAGTCCGCAGGCTTCACCACGTTCCTGCCGTTGACGTTCGAAGGGCTCGGCGGAGGCGTGGCCATCGAGAGCCGGCCCGTGCCGGATTCCACCTTTCCTGTCAGCGCGCGATACCGCATGGTCACGCACGAATACCTGCAGGCCCTGCGCGTGCAGTTACGCGCGGGACGTTGGTTTAGCGACACCGACACGGCGGCGTCCACCAAAGTGGCCATCGTCAACGAAGCGCTGGCGCGCGCGCTCTGGAAGGATGACTTCACGCGGGCGCTCGGGCAGCGAGTGATGATGTTCGGCTCGCCGACCGGGACACCGGACCGCTGGCTCACGGTTGTCGGAATCGCCGGCTCGGTACGGCAGTCGCGGCTCGATACGGCGCCGCCGCTCGAAGTCTATGCGCTCCAGGCGCAGGGCAGTCCGTTCGTGTTTGCCGAGCCGCGTGACCTCGCGGTGCGCATGGCTCCGGCAGGCGAGCCGCTCGCGCTGGCCCCGGCGCTTCGACGGATAGTCCGCGATATCGATCCCGAGCAGCCGGTGACAGACGTCCGCCTGCTCAGCGACGTCGTTCGTCAGGGCAGCGCCGATCGGCGCGCCTATTTGTGGCTCATCGGATCCTTCGCCGTTCTCACGCTCGCCCTCGGCGCGTTCGGCCTCGCCAGCGTGATGGCGTATGTGATCAGCGCGCGGCGGCAGGAACTCTCGCTGCGGCTGGCGCTCGGCGCGCTTCCGCGCCAGGTGATGGCCCTGGTGATGGGCGAATGTGCCCTGCTCGTTGCCACCGGCATCGGCGTCGGTCTCGTCGGCGCAATCGCGGCCGCTCGCATCATGCGCGGCTGGCTCTTCGAGACAGCGCCCACGGATCCCCTCACTTTGACGATCGTTCCACTCACGTTCGCGCTGGTCTGCCTCGCCGGCTGTGCACACCCGGTCTGGCGCGCCACGAAGCTCGATCCGGGCACAACGCTGCGCGTCGATTGAACCTGGTTGCTCGCGCGGCGCGTCAGTGTCGATCTGCAGGCTCCTTCGAACGGTCGTGCTCAGTTCAGCTACTGCGGCTCCCATGAGCGCCACGCTCACTTCTACAGATAGCTCTTGTGCAGCACGGACACGTCGCCTGCCTGGCCCTCGCCCGTCGCTGGACATCACCCTCGCGCGGTGGGTGCGGGACAGTGTAGGCTAGTCTCCCGACCGCGTGATTCGCGTCGGGTCCTGTTCTCGAACAAGCGCAGCGAGTGAGCCCCGCGAGGGGCGCGGGGCCCGTGGGTCCCCGCAAGCGACGACATGGGGGGCCGGCGGGGCGAAGCCCCCCGGGACATGAGAGCGCGCCGCAGGCGCGCCCGGCGGAGCGGAGCGGGGTGATCGGGGCCCCCGCGAGCGACGACGTAGGGGGGGCCGGCGGGGCGAAGCCCCCCGATTAATGATGAAGAGCTACCACGACATCGTCGGCGACGGAGGGTCCCGAATCCTCGAGCAGGTTGCCGAGCAGCGCACCCGCATTACCGACGGGCTCGCCGGGGTGCGTCATCTCGTGGCCGTGGGCTCCGGCAAGGGGGGAGTTGGCAAGAGCACCCTGACGCTGCATCTCGCGGGCGCTCTGCGCGCCAAGGGGCTCCGGATTGCCATCCTGGACGCGGACTTCAACGGTCCCTCACAGGCGCGCATGGCAGGTGTTCAGTCGGGCCTGTTCGTTCCGGGCAGCCACAAGGTCGCGCTCCCGCGGACCAGCAACGGGATCGGCGTCTTTTCGATGGGCTCCATGATCCCGGAGTCGGAGGCGCTCGAGTTCGAGAGCGTGGCGCAGGGAGAGTCCCACACGTGGCGCGCCACCAGGGAGTTCGCTCTCCTCGGCGAGATCCTCGGGTCAGTCGAGTGGGGAGCGCTCGATCTGCTGATGTTCGATCTGCCGCCGGGAGCCGAGCGGACCGTTCAGTACGCCGATTTTCTCGGGTCCTTCGACGAGGCTCAGGCGCGGGCCCCGGGTCTCGTTCCTCCTCGTGACGATCCCGTCCGAGGTATCCCGTGGCGTCGTTTCGCGCTCGGTGGCCGCTCTCTCGAAGGGACCCTTCGACGGGGCTCAGGGCAGACCCCATCGACTGCTCGGCTACGTCGAGAACATGAGCGGCTACTATTGCCGCGACTGCAACGCGATCAAGCCGCTCTTTGACTCACCCAGCGGGTCCTCGGACGCTTCGACTTCGCTCAGGACAGGCCTGGGCATCCCCTGCCTCGGGACCGTTCCGTTCGATCCGGATCTTGCCCGCCACTGCGATCTGGGCATCCCGCTCGAGGCATCGCGCGAAACCCCCGTGGTCCTTGCTCTGGACCAAATCGCGCAACGGCTCATGGACGTCCTTGACAAGGAAGTACCGATGAAGTTCCTCTGCGTCCCCTGCGACAGCCCGATGAAGCTCCAGGCCGTCGGTCCGCCCGATCGCGGCTCGCTGTCGGTCGTCTACTCGTGCCCTGAGTGCGGCTACGAGATGGCGATGCTGACTAATCCCTACGAGACGCAGGTCGTCCAGTCACTCGGCGTGCGGATCGGCCCCTCGGAAGCCTCCGCGGAGGCGGGCTCGGCGAGCCACGCCGAAGCTTTAGCGGAGGCGGGCGGCGCGAGTTCCAAGTGCCCGTTCCCCGCGATGATGCCCGCCATGGAAGGACCGCACCTCCCCTTCGAGGGCGCTCAGGGCAGGCCGGTCCGGTGGACGTCCGAAGCCGAAGCGCGGCTCGCGAACATTCCCGAGTTCGTCCGCCCCATGGCGCGGACCGGCATCGAGAGATTCGCCCGGGAGCGAGGGGTCCAGGAAGTGGATGAGAAGGTCCTCGACGCGGCCCGCGAGTTCTTCGGCATGTAGAACGGACGCCCCAAACATGAGCATGCCGCTTCCGAACACGAGCGAGTTCGCAAGACCCTACGTCGTCTCCTGGAACCTGACCTACCGCTGCAACCTCGCCTGCGAGCACTGCTATCTCGACGCCGGCGGCACGCCTCAGGTCGGCACGGAGAACTTCGCGGACCGGAGCGAGCTCGGCACCGACGAGTGCTTCAGGGTCATCGACGAGATCGCCGCATTCGCGCCTGAGTGCGTGACGATCCTGACGGGCGGCGAGCCGCTCTTACGCCGCGACATCCTCGAGATTGTCCAGCGCGCGGCGGAGCGTGGACTCTGGGTCGTCGTCGGCACCAACGGCGTGCGCATCACCGAGAACCTGGCACGGCGCCTGGCGGAGGCCGGCGCGCGGGGACTGTCCCTGTCCCTCGATGCGCTCGATCCCGATCGCCACGACCACTTCAGGAAGGTGCGGGGCGCCTGGCGAAACACGGTAGAGGGAGCGGAGATCCTCGGCAGGACCGGGCTCCCCTTCATCGTCCAGACGACCGCGGGCTCGCACAATCTCGGCGAGCTCGAAGCGATCGCCGACTTCGCGCACGATCGGCTCGCCGCCAAGGTCTGGAACCTCTACTTCCTGGTGCCGACAGGGCGCGGGCAGTTCGTGTCGGACATCACGCCCGCGCAGTACGACGAGGTGCTCGCTTCGCTCTACCGGATCCAGCGGAAGTACGACGGCCGCATGCTCGTGAACGCGAAGTGCGCTCCGCACTACATCAAGACCGTTCTGGAGAATGAGAACGCGCAGGCCGATCCGAGCCCAAAGGATGGCGAATCGGGGAACTCGACCCTGTGGTCCGGGCTGTCCAAGATCAGGACCTACTCCGGAGGGGCCGGTGGGTGCCCGGCAGGGACGCACTACATGGGGATACGGCCGAACGGGGATGTCACCCCTTGCCCCTACCTCCCCGTCTTCGCAGGGACCCTTCGCAGCGCGAGTCTCTCGGACCTCTGGACGTCGTCGGAGCTCTTCACCGACATTCGCCGCCGCACCTCGCTCGGCGGGCGCTGCGGGGCGTGCGAGATGAACGGCCACTGCGGGGGGTGCCGCGCCCGAGCCTATGGGATGACGGGCGATCTGATGGCCGAGGACCCCCTCTGCACGCACACTCCAGGAAAGTTCGCCGGCTCTCCCCTGCTCGCCCCGCCTTCGCCCCTTCGGGGCTTCGGCGAGGCAGGCTCTATCGCAAACGCCGGCGCGCCCTGGGCTCCGGGATCCAGTACGGCCTGAATCGCCGACGACGATCGCGTGGGACGATGCGGCAGCTGAGCGGATGAAGAAGATCCCGGCGTTCGTCCGGGGAATGGTGGTGCGGGCAGTGGAAGATTCCTGCCGCAGGAACGGCATCAGCCGCGTCACCGTCGAGGAGCTGGAGCGCATCCGCGCGCGGATGCCAACGCCAAAAGTATTCGGCGTGGGCGCGCCGCAGGCGCGCACCGCCGGAGCGGAGCGGGGCGATTGGGGCCCCGCGAGCGACGGCGATGGGGGGTCCGGCGGGGCGAAGCCCCCCGGTCTCTAAAGAGGAGCTGGAGCGCATCCGCGCGCGGATGCCGACGCCGAAAGTATTCGGCGTGGGCGCGCCGCAGGCGCGCACCGCCGGAGCGGAGCGGGGCGATTGGGCCCCGCGAGCGACGGCGATGGGGGGTCCGGCGGGACGAAGCCCCCCGGTCTCTAAAGAAGAGCTCGAGCGGATTCGCGCGGGGATGCGACACCGAAACTCTTCGAGTAGGTCCAAGGTCAACAGCGCGGCCGGTCTGGCTTTCGCATTGCACTAGAATCCAGCGGAGGTGCTTACCATGGACCTTACGATGGGCTTGCTGCTGGGAATCGGCTTGTTTCTGTTGATCCTCGCGCCGTACCTCGTGTTTGAAATACGCCGTGGTAAGGCGCAGGGCCACACGTGGTTCACCTGGTTCAAGCCGCGCGGCCACAGCGATATCGGACCTGATGTGGGCGGCGTTCGCTACACGAAGCCTGGTATAGACGAGGCGCGGGGGGCGCGGCGCTGACCGCGGGGTATCAGCCGTGTCACGGCCGAGGAACTGGCGCGCTCCGCGGCAAGCCGAGCCGAAGATGTTCGGAGGGTAGCTATCAGCTGTCAGCTAACAGCTATCAGACTGGAGGCACTGGTTTTCGGCAGCGCTGAGCGCGGAGCGCTGAGAGCTGACAGCTGACAGCTGAGAGCTGAGAGCTCACTTGAACGGGTCCGCTGCCGCCTCGCTCTGCTCCTTGATCTTCGCCTCCAGCCACTTCTGGAACTCCTCGGCGGTCTGGACGGTGACAAATCCCCGCATCCGGTAATGGCCCAGGCCGCAGAGCTGCGCGCAGGCAATCTGGTACTGGAACTCGGGCTTCCCGAGTCGCGTCCGCATCTCGGCGGTGGTGACGTTGGGGACGAACCAGATGGGAATCGTGAGGCCGGGGATGGCGTCCTGCTTCACGCGAAACTCGGGCACGCCGAAGCTGTGGATGGCGTCCTTGCTCCTGAGCCTCACGATGATCGGCTTGTTCACGGGGAGATACATCTGATTGAGCGTCGTGACGTCGTCTTTCGCGGCAGGATCGGAGCGATCGAGTCCCACAGGGTTCGATTGGAGGTCGAGCAGTTTGATGTCGGTGCGCCCGAATACCCCGTCTGGGCCGGTATAGTGGATGTTCCACGCGAACTGCTCGGCGGTGACCTGAACGACCAGCGCTTCGTTGTCCGGGGGCCTGCGATCGACCCTCGCGGCCCACAACGGGATGGCGAATCCGAACAGGAGAACCGCTTCGACCACGGCCACGCCGACCTCGAGATAGGTCGAATTGTGCGACTTGACTCCTGCGTAGTTCGCCACCGGATGCCGCGATTTCCGGAAACGGACCAGGCAGTAGAGGAAGAACCCTCCCCACCCGACGAACAGGAAGAGCATGAACACGTGCGTCCAGCCGATCATGTTGTCGATCTGCCCGCCGTGAGTCGCGGCGAGCGCCGGAAGTCCAAGCCACTCAGTCATGATGTTTTTGGCGACCTTTGGAGCTCCGACCATTCGGTGTCGAGCTCGACGTCCGCGATGCGCTTCGCGCGCTTGCGGAGATAGAGAAAGAAGCCCACGAACCCGCCTTGCACCACGAGCGTGATGGCCAGCATCACCAGGACGCCGAGCTTCGCCCCGTCGACCATCGAGGTCTCCTCCGCCCCGAAGCACACCGGGCAGGCCAGGACGCTTCGCGCCGCCGCCGATCACCACCAGCGCCGCCGTCGTGACTGCGCGCCATCCGAGCTGGGCGGCTGCGGCCAGGCAGGCCCGTCGGATCCCCCATGTCCGTGTGGTTATCGTATTCACCGCAGCGTCCTCGTCTTGCGCAGGAACCACGAGTCGTAAACGATCAAACCGACCGACGCGGCAAATGCCGCGACGGCCGCAACAAGGCTTGCCACCCCGTTGTCCCGCCCGTACTGGCCCAGGCACCACACGCCGAACACCACCGCGAGGGCCGCGGAGAGCAGGATCAGGACCGCGTGGACCCACCTGAGGTTCATTGATGTGGACTCGTGGCTGGTGCGCTCTGCACCTCGCTCGGTGGTTCGGGAATCCAGTAGCCGTTGCTGTGGGTCAGGACGGGGAGGGCCAGCAACGCGACGAAGAACGCAACAGTCAGCACGAGGACCGCGTAGATCAGCTTCTTCTCGGAGATCAGGTGCATGAAGTAGCACGCCACGAGCGACCCCTTGATGGTCGCGACGAGGAGCGCCACCGTCACGGCAAGTGCCACCGGAAGGTGGAGGTAGGAGACCGCCACCGTGACAATCGTCAGGACCATGAGCACGACGAAGACGGTGATGTAGATCCTGACGTGCCTGTCGATGTCAGCTGCGTGGTCGCTCGTCATGCTTGTCATGCTTGTCATGAATGCACGCCACCTACAGAAGATAGAGGGTCGGGAACAGGAAGATCCAGACCAGATCCACGAAATGCCAGAAGAGGCCCGAGTGCTCGACCCGGTTGGTGAACCACTCGGGGTTGGTCTTCCACTGCTTCGCGCCAGGGCCCCAGAAATAGGCGTTCACCGCCATGCCGCCGGCCACGTGGAGCATGTGCAGGCCGGTCAGCGTGAAGTAGATGGCGAGGAAGTTGTTGGTGCTGGGATAGAGATGGTGCTCGAACTTGGCGCTGTATTCGAAGTATTTGACCACGAGGAAGACGAACCCGAGCAGGATCGTCGCCCCCATGTAGATCCGATAGGTCCCGAAGCGGCGGCGCATCAGCGACGCCCAGGCCATGACCATCGTGACGGAGGACAGGATCAGGACGATCGTGTTGAACGTGGCGAGCGGGACATTCAGAATCGAGTCTCCGCGCGGCCAGCTCGGCGCTCCCGTCCGGATCAGGATGTAGCTCGCAAACAGGGCCCCGAACAACATGACCTCGGACGCGAGGAAGAGCCAGATGCCGATCTTGCCGTTGGTGAGCCCGGTGTCCCGGCGCACCGCTACGGTGTAGGGAATGTCCATCAGCCTCTTTCACCGGGGGACTTCGTCCCCCGGACTCTTTGCCACGCTTCCGCCTTCGCCAAGGCTGCGGCGGACCTCGCCGGAGCCGGTCGCGTCGCAACTCTCCGCGACCGCGAAGGCGGGCGCTCGCGGGGCCCCAATGCCCCACTCCGCTCGCGTGGCTCGTTCGCTCCGCTCACTCGCTCAGGCCTCGTGCTGCGGCGTGAAGTCCTTGGCCGCGCCAGGAACGCTGTACTCGTAGGGGCCGCGGTGCGCTTCAGGCGCCACGAGGAAATTGCCGTGTGGCGGCGGCGAGGGCGCCGCCCACTCGATCGTCGTGGCCTGCCACGGGTTCGCGTCGGTCTTCGCTCCGTTCCGCATGCTCCAGAAGAAATTGAAGATGAAGGGAATCTGGAAGAGCGCCATGATCCACGCGCCCCATGAGGACACGACGTTCATGTGGAGGACCGGCTGCGCAAAGTCGTAACTCGCCCCGCCGTCGAACAGTCGTCGCGAGACGCCGGCCAGGCCCATGAAGAACATCGGCATGAAGACGACGTTCATGCAGACGAACGAGCCCCAGAAGTGGATCTTGCCCAGCGTCTCGTTCATCTTCCGCCCCGTTGCCTTCGGATACCAGTAGTAGACCCCCGCGAAGAGAGCGAAGATCGTCCCCGGCGCGACGACGTAGTGGAAGTGGCCGATGACGTAGTAGGTGTCGTGCAACGGGATGTCCGCGATGTTGAAGGCGAGCGGGAGCCCCGTGAGCCCGCCGATGCCGAACATCGGGAGAAAACCGGTTGCGAAGAGCATCGGTGTGTTATAGCGAATCGATCCGCCCCAGAGCGAGATGATGAGCGCCGTGAGGATGACGACCGATGGGATCGAGATGATCATCGTGGTCGTCTGGAAGAACGCCGCCATCGCCGTCCCCATGCCGGTCATGAACATGTGGTGCGCCCAGACGATGAACGACATGAAGCCGAGGAAGCAGAGCGAGTAGACCATCGAACGGTAGCCCCACAGCGGCTTCCGCGTGTTGTTGGCGATGATCTCGGCCACGATGCCCATCGCGGGAAGGATCGAGGACGTAGACTTCCGGGTGCGCCAGGAACCAGAACAGGTGCTGCCAGAGGAGCGGGTTGCCGCCGCCGGCCCTGGTGAGGACTTCGCCGCTGACGACGAGGCCGCTCGGGAGGAAGAAGCTGGTGCCGGCGACCCGATCCATCAGCTGCATGACCCCCGCGGCCTCGAGCGGCGGGAAGGCCAGGAGCAGGAGGAAGGCCGTGACGAACTGCGTCCACACGAAGAAGGGGAATCGCATGAAGGTCAGCCCCTTCACGCGAAGCTGGATGATGGTCGTGATGAAGTTGATCGCGCCGAGCAACGACGAGGTGATCAGGAAGATCATCCCGATGAGCCACATCGTCTGACCCGTGCCTGCAAGGACGGCGAGCGGCGTGTAGGAGGTCCACCCGGACTGTGCCGCTCCCCCGGGGACGAAAAAGCTCACCAGCATGGTGACGCCGCCGAGGAAGAAGAACCAGTAGCTGGCCATGTTCAGCCTCGGGAACGCCATGTCCGGGGCTCCAATCTGGAGCGGGACCACGAAGTTCCCGAATCCGCCGACGGCGAGGGGGACCACGCCGAGGAAGACCATGATGGTGCCGTGCATCGCCCCGAGCTCGTTGTAGAACTCAGGGAGCATCGACCCGCCCGGCATGCGCGCCTCGCCGAGGAGGCCGCCAAGCAGCGGCAGCGCGGCGCCCGGATAGGCGAGCTGCCAGCGCATGAGCATCATCAGCCCAAAACCGAAGAGGAGGAACAGGAGGCCGGTAATGGCGTACTGGATACCGATGACCTTGTGGTCGACGGAAAAGACGTACTTGCGCCAGAAGCCCAGCTCTTCGTGATGGACTTCGTGCGCGGCGTGCGCCTTGCCTGCGGCGACGGCTGCTGAATCGCTCATGCGCCTGTTCTCCGCTTACTTCTTGGCGGGGACGGCGAACTTGAAGCTCTGGGTCTTCGTCTCGTTGGCGCCGACCGTGATCGAGGCCGTCTGTGTCCCCAGTTTCTCGTGCCAGGCGGTGATCTCGTAGGTCCCCGGGTCAAGGCCCGAGATGGTGAACTTCCCATCCGTGCTCGTCACCGAGAAGAACGGATGGGTGAAGACGCCGAGGTAGGCGCTCATCCACGGGTGGACGTCGCACTTGATGTGGAAGACCGCTTCTTCCTTGTTGAACGTCGTGGTCGCTTCCTTGCGCGTCGCCGGGAACGCCTGGTTGAAGGTCGGGTTGACCTTGGGAAGCGTGTGGATATTGTGCATGATGCCGTCGGAGTTGAGGATCTTGTAGGCCTGCCCGACCATGATCCCCATCACGTGCGGCTTGTACTGACAGCCCACCTGGTCGAGGGTCACCGGCGTCTTGGGAACGGGCCAGGTCTTCCCTGCCGGAAGCCCCTTCGAAACCCAGACCATGATGTTCCCCATGGTGTTGCCGCTGCCGAGTACGAGCATCTCGTTCGGCACGGGTGCCGTGTGCTTCTTGGCGCACGCGGGGTCGGCGTCCATGGTGAGCGCCGAGAGAGTGGGAGGTTTCCCGTCGAAGGTGACGGTTCCGGTGATGGTCGAGGCGGCAATGGCGACGCCCGGCCAGACCGTTACAGCGACCAGCACAGCCGCCAGTCGCCACCCGTACACTATTCCGCGCATGCTCGGCTCCTTGTTTGTCGTTTAAGGCAAGACCTGGTCTCCGTCGCCGCCGCGCCGCCGCCGCCGAAAATTCGCCACGCCCAATCGTGGAATTGGGTCGACTCTACACTGAGCCCAGCGTCTGTGCAACCCCTCGCGGCGTGAAGCGAGCGCCTGCCGTCGAGGTCGCGCCTTCAATCCACGTTCGCCAGCTGAGCGAGGATCACGTCAATCGACGCCTTCGCGCACCCGAACATCGGTGTGTCCCGCTGCGGATAGAGGCTCCGCCTCGGTGTAGCGCACCGGCCGAGTTCGGCGTCGAGCCTCTTCGGCGAATCAATGACGGACTTCGGCGGCGCCCTGCTGTCGCCGCTTGAATTGCACGAGGGTCGCGTGCAGGCATTCGGCGGCCAGACCGTGCAGCAGGAGCCGGTATCCGGCCTGCAGCGTGGACATCGGGACCAGCGGGTGCTTGTTGTTGACCAGGCTCACGTAGGACGGATCGCCCATCAGCCTGGAGGTGTAGATGGCCACTGTCTCGTCCAGCTGCAGCGAGTTGCAGGCCCGCCAGAAATCGCTGTCGGTGAGAAACAGCTGATAGAGCGGCGTGTAGATCTCGATCGCCGTCTCGAGGTCGAGCAGGTTCAGTCGTCCAGCCGGAAGGTTGTCGGCGTCGATGTCGAACGGCCCGTCGGTGATGCAGTCGAAATTCAGGAGATCCTGCTTCGCCAACGCGATGCCTTTGGCCTTCATTTCCCGATTCAGCCGGATCAGGAAGTTGTAGATGTTCAGGTCGTGCTTCAGGAAGACGTCGTCGATGAGTCGCCCGCAGGTCGCGGGGCCGCAGCGGATTGAGCGGGATCGAGATGCCCGGCACGTTGGTCGCGACAAACTGCAGGATCTCCGAACCGATGTGAAAGTGCCGCAGGATCAGGTAGTTCGCGTCGGGACGCACGAACGTCCGCAGGCCCCAGTAGATCGTCCGGTGCAGGACCTTCGACGACGTGAACCGGTTGGGGATGAAGATCTTCAGGACCTGGATGAGCATCATCGAGATCTTCGCCGTCGGCCTGACGAGCGGCAGCAGGAACTGACGCGACTTCGATCCGGCGTTGGTCAGCAGCCCTGCCTTGACTTCATCGCTGAGCGGCAGGCTCATGTCGAGATAGAGCGCCAGCCACGGATTCGGATCGTTCGGGTCGTACGGGGCCTTTTCGTAGAGATCGGTGACTTGCACGTCGATATCACTCCCTGATCAGCTCCTCCGCCTGAAGGTCGTGCCTTCGGGGGAGGCGCACGTCGGTTGCGAGGCCCAGCGCGCGAAGCGCGCGGATGATCTGCCACGTCCAGTCGAATTGTCCGGGCAACAAGCCGTGCCTGGCGCTGTATGGAAAGCGGTGATGATTCGCGTGCCAGCCTTCACCCAGCACCACAATGCCCATCCACGCGACGTTCCGTGATTCGTCGCGCTGGTTCTCCAGCTTGTGTCCAAACACGTGCGCGACGCTGTCAATCGCGTCGGCAAGATTGTAGAACGCCACGAGCATGAACCAGAGTCCCGTCACACCTGCCCAGCCCCACCATCGATAGGCGAGCGCGAGAGGAATCGCCGCGTGCACGTGCATGGCAATCGCGTATGGCCAGGGCCGGCTGATGAACCGGTACCAGCGGTCCGCAGAAACATCCTCCGCCAGCCCGTTGTGCTCTTGATTGGTGCGGGGGCGCATCCATGCGTCCACCAGCATCCGGGCCGGCCCTCCCAGCGCGTAAGCGATGCACAGGACCGGGTTCGTCGATCGGAAGTACCAGCCGACGTGCGCGTAGAGGAACCCGCGCTGCAGGGGCGAATGGGGATCGAGCGGGGTGTCGGTCGTCGCGTGATGGAAGCGATGATTGCCGGCCCATTGGACGGGCGTCCCGGCGGGCAGTCCGATCGTGACGAGCGTCCGCTCGAACCACTTCGGCAGCCGCAGCGAACGGTGCGACAACACGCGGTGGTACGCCAGATTGACGCCCAGGCCGGCAACCACGTAGTAGATCAGCGCGAACGTGGCGAACGACAGCATCTAACAATTCCCGATCTCTTCGAGCTGGAGGGCGTACAAGCGCGCCGTCACCTTCGCGCAGCGCACGATATCGGCGACCACCTGCTCGGTCAGGATCCCGGCGGCGATCGCCTGGTCCAGGCGGCGGAAGTGCTGCACGTCGCTCTCCGAGTGATACAGGAAGAAGGAGACCGCCGCGTCCGGCAACGCCAGCTGCTCCTTGATCCGCTCGCCCCACTGACGCGCGATCCGCTGGCCGAGACCTTCCACGATGAACATGGTACCGACGAGCTCGAACGGATTCTCCTGGCTCGCGCGGTGCAGGACGTACGATGACAACGCCTCGCTGCCAATGTTCTTCCGCCCGGCCCGAATCTCGTCGAGGCTGCCGCCCACTTCCGCATAGTTGCGCTCCAGCATCTCGAAATCCCGGTGCTCGTCGCTGGTGTGCGCGATGAATGCGGCGCGGATGGGAAAGTACTCCGGCGTGATGCTTGACGCCGCGCGCGCGATCCAACGCGATCCGTCGATCACCTGCTGCCGGAGGTTGAACAGCAGCGCGCGGTAGTCATCGAGGGTGAATCGGCCGTCGTACAATCTCGCGACGATCGGAACCCGGCGCAGCTGGTCCTCGAAATCGAACCACACTTGCGCCAGCTGCCGCACCAGCTTCTGGGCGAGCGGATTGCCCAGCGTCTCGAGTGCCGGTGGCTCGGTCCGCGGCAGCGATGCCCGTCGAACGGGCGATGCGGCTTTCCGGGCGCCTTCGACGACGGTCAGCAACATGTAGCCAAAGAGAAACCGGCCGCTCTCCGGCACCAGGCAGAAGATCTTCTGCCCGGGTTCGAGCTGGCCCGAGTACAGCAGCTCCTCGAGCAGCACGAAGATCGAAGCGGACCCGACGTTGCCCTTCGAGCGTAGATTGCTGAACCACCGCTCTCGCGGAAGCTCGAATCCACTCCTGCAGGCAAGCTCGTACGCTTCGTCGAGAAAGACCTGCGAGGAGTAGTGCACGACGAGCCAGTCGAGCCGTCCGGGATTCAGTTTTCCACCCTCGGCCAGTTCCACCGCCCCCTGGACGCAGTGGCGGAGCACGTCGCCGAGCATCCGGACGTCCTGCCGGAGATTGATCGCGCCGGCGTCGGCGGCCTCGTGATAGCTCGGATAATCGAGCCACGATGACAGCGGGCCGCCGTTCTTGGCTGGACCGACGTACATGCACGGCTCGAAGCGGTTCGCCCAGGACTTGAGCTCAATCCAGTCAATGGCGAAGCCGAGCCCGTCCATATCCGGGGCGTTTCGCAGCACTGCGGCCCCCGAGCCGTCCGAGAGCATCCAGCGGAGAAACTCCACGTCGAATCCCAGGGACCCGTCCCCGACGTGCCGCTGGGCCTCGAACCGGCTGGCCTTGAACAGGCGGCTGGCGAACTCGCTGGCGCAGGCCACGGCTGCCTGCTTGCCATCGCCGACATGGAGCGAGGCGGTTTTCAACGCCATCACGCCGCTCGCGCACACGCCGTGCAGGGTCGCGATTTCGCAGGGCGGGGACCCCATCTCCGCGTGGACCATGCTCGCGAAGCCGGGCAGCGGATGATCCGACTGAGCCGTCGCGGCGGCCAGAAAATCGACGTCTGTCAGCTGCAGGCCGGCTCGCTCGACTGCGCACCTGACCGCTCTCGCGGCCATGTCGGCGTTCGAAAACAACGTCTGCTGTTGCTTGTCGATCGCGTAGTAGCGGGTCTCGATGCCGTTTTGCTTGAGGATCCGGGCCCGGGCTCGTGACGCCTTCCCGTTGATTCTCCCCAGGTACTCTTCCATCGACGCGTTGTCGATGGGCTCCCCGGGAAGGAAGGTGCCCAGCGCCGTGATGTAGGTACTCATGAGAAGGAAGCCGGCTGGTATCAGCCGTTACGCTTATCGGCTGGAGAGGCCAGTGTCATCAGGGACCTGCGGCGACGCTCACGAAACCTGGTCGATTTGGATTTTCACGATTCCGTCAATTCGACCCCATGTTTCCTCGCGGGGCTGGCGGCGACTGCGATTCCCGCACGACAGGCCGCGAGCGTGGATCCTATGGTTGCGCTGCGGGTCGAGTAGCGGGCGCACTCCTGCCCGCAACGCTCAATTGAGCGGCCGGTACCAGGCTGGGAGAGGCGGGCACCTCGCGCAGCGCGGCAATCATCGCGTCGAGGTCTGCATCGGTCAGGTTCTTCGTGACGCTCCAGGGCATCACCCAAAGCGGGCGACCGGCGCGGTTGCTCCCTTCCCGGAACACGCGCTTCAGGTCATCGTTGCTAAACGCACCGATGCCGGACGCGGGATGTGCGGTGATGTTGGCGGCGTAGACGATGCCCCAGGGGCCTTTGAACTCGGTGCCGCCGGCCAGGTCCTTACCGGCAATCGGGTTCCCGCGGCCATCGCGAGGCGTGTGGCACTCCCCGCAGAGCAAGATCTTCAACATCGCGCGGCCGCGCTCGACGCCAGCCGCCGGCAACCCTGACGGTGGGCCCTCGAGTGGCTCTGGAACGGTGCGGATCATCATGCCCACCGGGAAGTCCAGGTCGGTTTGGCCGTTGTCTCGCCTGATCGGCGTGCGAGTGCGCAAGTACGCGACGATCGACAGCACATCATCGTCGGAGAGGTCGCGATAACCGGGGTAATTCATCAGCGGGAACAGTGGCCGGCCGTCACGGCTGACACCCTCCCGAATCGCGCGAGCAACCTCCCCGTCCGTCCACCGGCCAATGCCCGTGTCCGGATCGGGCGTGATGTTCGGCGCCACGATCTTTCCAGGGAAACCCGATCCCGGCGGCCAGACGCGGCCCGCATACTCCAGCCCGGCCTGCGCGAAGTCCCCGGGTCGTGATTCGTCAATCGGTGAGTGACACGCCACGCAGCCGGTCATCGCCTCCGCCAGGTAGCGTCCCCGTTCGATGGCTTCGGGCGTGGTCGGCGCCGTCAGCTGGGCCGCAGTCCGCATCTTCGGATACCGGCCGTACAGATATGCCGGCACTCCGGCAACCGCTGCGAGGACGAGCAGAACAAGAGCGATGAAGACCTTCTTCAGCATTGTGCGGTTCAGTAACGGAACGGTCGATGGAATCGGTTACGGGCGCTTCAGTGTCCTGACGTACGAACCGAGCGCGCTGATCTCGTCGGCGCTCAGCACGCCTTCGAACGGCGGCATCGCCCCGCGGCCGCTACGAATTGACGCGACGAGCTCCGCGTCGGAGCGCGAACGGTGCCATTCGGGAGTGGTGAGATCGATCGGACGTGGTCCGTTTTCAGCCATCGGCAGGCCGCCAGTGCCATCTGCGGCATGGCACTTCGCGCACGCCTGCGCGAACAAGGCTGGCGCGTCAACCGGAGCAGCGGCCGGTGACGGCCGGGAACAAGCCGCGGCGCCCGCGCCCACCGCGAGCGCAATCGTGCACACAGCGCGACGCAAGAAGCCGCGGAATGAGTGGCTCAGTTGTTGTCTCCTGGATTCGACGAGCAGACGGTCATTGTAGCAGGGCGCGAGTGGGCTTACCAGATGGCCCAGCTACAAAACCTTGCGTTCATGAGCAGCGTCGCGCAATAGACTTGGCTGTTGCGGTGACCGCGAGTTCCGATGGCGCGAGGACCGATGGATCATCGTATCGGCCTGACCATATCTCACCCCTGCAGGAGGGTAACGTGATGCGAATCGCCCTTGTTTCCGCCGCGCTGGCCGCAACACTGCTCGCGCCAGCCGCGGCGCGTGCCGCCGCGCCCGGTTACACCCCACCCGCGCAGGCCACAGCCGCCGATGCGGCGCCGTTCCTGGGTGACTGGACGCTGGACATGCAGGGGCCAAATGGTCCGGGTACGTTCAACCTGTCGCTGAAAGTCGAGAGCGACAAGGTTGTCGGGGAGGTCAGCAACGATGCCACTCCGACGCAGAAGATCGCCAGCGTCTCGAAAACGGCAAAGGGTCTCGCCCTGAGCTATACCTTCCCCTACGAGGCCATGACCATCGACGCCACCATCTCGCTGACGCCGGGGACCGACGGGAAAATGGCCGCGCAGATTGACTTCGCGGGCGGCGCGTACACCATGACCGGCACCGCCACCAAGAAGGAAAAGGCCAAGTAATCGACGGAGTCACACGTTACGCTGGGACGTGCCGTATCGCGTAGACCTGCACCTAGTTGCCGACGATGCGCTCGATCGGCTCGTCGAACTCGGCGCGATTGATGCCGAGTGCTCGAGCCAGGGCGTAATCTCGGCCCTGATGCCCGACAGCGTCGCGCCGGAACAAGTCGCGGGCGCGCTCGGCGTTGACGTCGACGGTATCTCCGTGTCCCCGGCCACGGGGCGCGACGAAGGATCCGTTTGGGTTCTCAGCCCACGCCCGATTCGCATCGGACGCCTCACGATCGTTCCGGCCCACACCGAAGCCGAGCCGGGCACCCTCAGATTGGTCGACGCCGCGGCGTTCGGCACCGGGTTGCACCCGACGACGGCGCTGTGTCTCGAGGTGCTCGACGAAGAAGTGCAGATCGCGACTCCGGACGCCGTGCTCGACGTGGGGACAGGGTCGGGCGTACTGGCGCTCGCGGCGCTGATGTTGGGTGTGCCCCGAGCACTAGCCATCGACATAGACGACGAGGCGTTGCGCGTTGCCACGGATAACGCGCGGCTCAACGCGATCGACGAACGGCTGCAGTTGATACGCGGCGGGCCGGAAGCGGTGACGGGAACTTGGCCGCTGGTCCTGGCCAACGTGCTGCCGGCCCCGCTCATCGAAATGGCGCCGGTGCTGGTGCGGCGCGTCGGCCATCACGGCCAAGCCGTGCTCTCGGGCATTCCTTCGTCGGCCGAACGCGAGGTCGACCAGGCATACTGCCGCCTGGGAATGCGGCGCGTGCGCGCGAAGTCGCGCGCGGGCTGGGTCGCGATCGTACTGCGGGCATCATGGTGAGCGCGCGGATGACCCCGGCCGCTTCGTTTTCGGCAAGCCGAGCTACTATCTTGGCATCATGCGTGGCTGGCGAGCGGTGGGAGCCGCGGCAGCTGTATCGCTCGCAAGCGCGATCGGCATCACGGCGCTGCTCGAATTCCTTGCTCCGGACCTGTCCTACCAATTGAAGGACGGCGCGGCCGAGTGGCTCTCTGGCAACCGTGGCCGTACACTCCGCATCGCCACCGGTTCGACGGCGGGTTCGAGCTATCGGGTCGGAACGGTCCTGAACAAGTACCTGCACGCCAGGTCGGGCTACGAGCTCGAACTGGTCGGCACCGCCGCGTCGGGAAATGTCGGCGCGATGCTCGATCCGGGGCAGCACATCGATCTCGCCATCATCAACAGTTCGGACGATGACGCGGCGAAGGAAGAGGGAGTGTCCGGCCTCGCCGCGCTGGAACTGCAGGACTTTTTCGTCGTCGTTCCGAGCGAGAGCACCGTGCACGAGGTCCGCGACCTTGCCGGTGCGGTCAATCCGGGGACCCGGGAACCGGGGCAGCCGGCCACGCTCGGTGAACGCGTGCTGGAGTACTACGGGCTCATCGCCTCACCGTCAGCGCCGGCCGGTTTGAGCGCCCGTGTGACCGTGGTCCGGCCCACTCGACAAGGAAACGTCGCGGACTTCGAGGCCGGTCACATGACCGCTGCGACGCGCACGCAGTCCCTTCACTCGGATCTGATCGAGGGGATCTTCAGGAACGGCCGCTATCGTGTGGTCGAGATCCGCGATCACGAAGCGCTGGCCCGATCGATTCCTGGCGCCCGACCAGGATTCCTTCCCCCGGGCCTGTATGGTCCGGGTCGAAGGATCCCCCCGGCGCCGGTCCCCACCATCGTCGTCACGCAACTGCTGGTCGCTCGCACGGATCTTCCCGGACGAGTCGTCCGCGACATCCTCGGCGTCATCTACGATCCGCGCTTCGCCCGTGACGTCCAGTACCAGACATGACCGAAAGCGCGGGCCGCAGCGTCGGAGGCCTGCCTCTCCACCCTGCGGCGGAGATCTACTACCATCGCAACGACCTTCTGACCTCCGATCGCCTGGGACGGGTGTCGTTTGTCGCGTCCGGTATTGCGGCACTCGCCGCGGCGATGCAGTTCTTCGTGCGCTTTCGCCGCAGCGAACGAGTTCGCAGCCGCCGACGGCTGCTCGGATCCGAGCTCGCAACGCTTCAAGATCTGCGCCGGCGAATCGAGGAGTGTTCTACTCTTGCCGAGGCACGGAGCCTCGTCCGCGACGCCGACGAACTCCTGGCAAACGCCGAACAGGACGCAGCTGCGGACCTGCTCGACAGCTCAGGGATCCAGGCCCTGCGGTCGGTGCACCAGACTTGCTGGGCGTGCTGGCGCGCGCTGACGCACCGACTCGATCGACATGAAGGTGAACCTATCGAACGGCCGGCTTACTCCGGTTTCGAGCGAGCCGCTCCTCAGCCCGTGCCCGAAGAAGGGCGCGCGCCGCACGACAGCGCCCCACGATCCACCTCGTGACGTCCGCTTGACGACGCGATCGACCTCGCCATCTTCATGAGGCGAGTGGCCGCGCCGTGAGATTGAACACTGACGTAACCGCCCGGCGTACCGCGATAGACTTGCGCCGTCACCTTACTGTGGCCTGGGCTTGGAGGAGCACCGAGATGCCTCGATTCGGAACCGTCGCGCTTCTCATTCTTATTGTGTCGGCC
The DNA here is from genome assembly GCA_963839705.1 of uncultured Acidobacteriota bacterium. GTDB lineage: Bacteria > Acidobacteriota > Vicinamibacteria > Vicinamibacterales > 2-12-FULL-66-21 > DATBJJ01. The sequence continues at coordinate 133,185 of CAWIWL010000009.1, read as the reverse complement.
GCCGCTTCCACCGGCCCGGTCATTCTTTCGGCGCCTGTTTCCGTCGCTCAGCGAGCGGCGTCGAAACCAGCCGCTGCGGCGCTTGGAGGCGTCTCGCTGGAGCGCTTCAAACGCCTGGATGCCGTCCTGCAGGAGCACGTCGATCAAAAACGCATCGCCGGCATCGTTGCCCTGGTGCTGCGGGATGGCAAGCCGATTTACGAACGGGCACTCGGGTGGAGCGACAAGGAAGCGAACCGCCCCATGAGGGTCGATTCGATCTTCCGCATTGCCTCGCAGACCAAGGCGCTCACGAGCGCGGCCATCCTTGCCCTGATGGAAGAGGGGCGCCTCACACCCAACATGCCCGTGAGCCGGTTCATTCCCGCGTTCGCGAAGACGACCGTGGCCGTGAAGGGCGCCACCGGTGCGTCACCCGTGCCCGCGCGCCGCGCGATCACGATCGCCGATCTGCTCACGCACACGGCCGGCATCTCCTACGGCACCGACAGCCTCGTCGCGTCCGACTACGAAGCGAAGGGACTGGGGCCGGCGGCCGGCTTCGGCTGGTACACGGCGGACAAGGACGAAGACACCTGCGTCACGATGGAGCGGCTGGCCACGGTGCCGTTCGTGGCCCAGCCAGGCGAATCGTACGTCTACGGCTACAACACCGACATCCTCGGCTGCGTCGTCGAACGCGCGTCCGGGATGCCGCTGGATAAGTTCATCGCGGAGCGGATCACCAAGCCGCTCGGGATGAAGGACACGCACTTCTTCCTGCCGGCCGCCGAGCGGGACCGCCTGGCGACGGTGTATTCGATCGGGCCTGATGACACGATCGTTCGCGCGCCGGAAGGCCCGCGAGGTCAGGGTCACTACGTCGACGGGCCGCGAAAGAACTTCGCCGGCGGCGCCGGCTTAGTGTCCACGGCGCGCGACTACGCCAGATTCCTCGAGATGACGCGCAACGGCGGCGCGCTCGATGGCGTGCGGATTCTCTCGCCGCGCAGCGTCGCGCTCATGACGACGAACCAGAGTGGCACGCTCCACACGACCACCGGTCTCGGATTTGGCTTCGGGTTCGAGACCGTGGACCGATATGGTGCGCTCGGGTTGGCCTCGGTCGGCGCCTACCGATGGGGAGGGGCGTACGGATCCAACTATCTCGTCGATCCCGATGCGAGGCTCGTGCTGGTGTACATGATTCAGCAGATCCCGAACCGCACCGATCTCGGTCAGCTGATCCCGGCGCTGGTCTACCAGGCGCTGACCGATCCACCGCGCACCAAGTAAGCCGCACGACGACTGCTGAGGTCGAATCCTACCGGCGCACGACGGCGCTACTTGGTCTCCACGATGTCGTCAGGCTTCCAGGTCTGGTCGAAGAACGGCTCGAGCGGACCGTAGAAGCGGAAGAGCATGAACCAGCCTTTACCGGGCGTTGTCTGGATCCAGTTTCTGGGGTTCTGTTCCGCACCGCTGGGCGCTTCGGGGCCAAAGTCGATGTCGATGGAGCCATCGGCATTCGCGCCGGGCCCGGTATACGTGCTCACCGAGGGAAACGGCTGACCGCTGCGCAGGATCGACCGGCTGTCGGCATCGTAGGCCACGACCGACCAGAAATTCTTCACCGGGATGTTCCGAGGGATGTGCAACCGATAGCGCTTGCCGCCGTCGAGGAAAGCGCCGCTCGCGTCGCGCGGCGTCCACAGATACTGCGAGCCGGTGCCCACATGCTTCTCGACCATCGCCGGCGACATGCCGATCGCGATGTAGGCGAAGCTGGAGCGGCGGTCGGTGTTGACGTAGCCCTGCGAGTCCCAGTCGGCAGACCCGCCGATGAACGCTGTCTCCCACGCGCGATCCGGATACACGAGACGGGCCGGGTCGTCAGAGTCGAAGCTGTTCGTGCGCGCGATCGCCGACGCAAACCGTGCCGCATCGTCGAGGAGTGCCTTGCGCGCGGCGTCGGGCGCGAATGGCTTGCCCTTCTCGATACCGATTGCCGCTAACTGGAAGCGCTCGTGCGACGGAATCTTGTCGTGCGGCTCGCGCTCGATCATCCAGGCCAGGTCGGCAAAGTACTGCCCGGAGTCGGCGAAGATCGTGTCGATCTCCTTGCGCGAGCCGTTGACGAAGACGTTCGCGGGCGGCTTGGCCGCCTGAGACAATGGATAGATCTTCGTCGTCTTCATCAAGGAGACCGGTTGCGCGGTCCCGTCGGCCGATTGAAAGCCGCGCACGCCAAAGACCACGCCATAGGTTTGCGATTTCTCAGCCATATAACCATCGGGCACGGCGCCGGCGTGATCCGGCGGCAGCAGCAGGAATTTGCCACCCTTGCCCTTGTCGCGACCGGTGGGGCCGATGCCCATGATCTCGAGCTGCCACAAGTCGGACAGGCCGCCGAGCAAATTGGGCGGCGCCTCGATCACCACCGGGCCGTCGCGCTTCAGGTCGATCGCGCACAGCCCGTAGACGGTCTCGGTGTTGCCGGTGAGCAAGAGCGTCGCGCCGTCCATCAGGTTCTCCCACAGCACGACCTGATTCGGCGTTTCCGCGCCGGCTTCCGCGATGCCCTTCCAGACGCGATACCACGAGACGCCGTGCATCTGCACGAGGTAGGCCTCGACGGCGCGATTGAAGACCAGCGCGTCGCGCAGTTGTTTCGCGGCGTCCCTGGTTGGATAACTGTTCTTGAACGCGAAGTCCCCGAGCCGTGTCTTGACCGTCTCGCTGCCGAACCATCCGTGGTCGGTCCCTGCTGTCGATTTCAGTGTCGATGATTGCGTGGCCATGCTTGTGCCTCCAACGTGAGAAATACTCAGCCTGCGCGTGTGACGTCGTCACAGCCGCATCATGGGTGGAGCGGTCCATCGTCGGTCCAGGGCCTCGGCCTTTGGCCAGTACAAGCGCAAGACGGTGAAAAAGGGGCCCTTCGGTGCGGGAAGCCAGTTGGATTCCTTGTCCTGGCCCGGCGACTCGTGCTGCACGTACAGCGCGACACTGCCGTCTGCGTCTCGCTTGAGCGTCGGCAGCATCGGCGAGTTGATCAAGTAGCGGTTCAGCGGGTTGGCAGACAGCAGGCTCGCCGGCAGCTCATACAACGTCAGCGACCAGAACGCGTTGACCGGCGGCAGTTGGTTTGGAGGAAAGCGCAGCACGTAGCGGTCGGACGCGGCGTTGGTTGGCCGACCGTCTGCGTCCACGAAGTAGACGGGGTAGATCGCCTCTTCCTTCGAGTTGCCGTAGATGCCGAGCACCGCTGAAGCCATGCGGTCGATGTAGCTGCCGTTCAAGTGCGCGCGCGTGCCGAATCCGTCGCCGCTCGTCCTCTTTCCGGTGTCGAGCTGCGTTTCCTTGAAATCCTTGAAGGCCTTCCACGCGTCGGCCATGCCGCCTTCGATCGCGGTCCGCACATCCGGTGGCAGCGCCTGGCTGTCGAACGTCAGGCCAGCACCGATTCCGATTCTCGCAAAGCGCGTCATCAGCTCCGCTTCGGAGGGATGGGTCGGGCAGAACTGCAGGACGAAGTTCAAGAGGTTGAAGAACGACAGCGACGTCTTCTCCTCCTCGGCGCTGACAGGCTTGGCAAAATTTACCGGCACGGCGGCAGGGACCGACTGCCCCAGAAACGCCGACAGGCTCTGCACCCTGTACCCGGCTTGGATTGCCTTCACCTTGTCGATATCGGAGGGATCGAACAGCTGGGTTCTGAAGAGCACGAAGACGAAATCCGTTTCCGACTGAATGACCGACGTGATGCCGTCTGGTTTGACGCCCTTCCATCGCGGCCCGGCCAACAGGTACGAGCCGCCCTCGGTCCCGGTGGCGCGACTGCCGACGTAAGCGAAATTGAACGTGTATTGATCGATGAACTGCAGCGAGAAGTACCGGCCCTTCTCAATCGGCGGTACGGTGAGCACGATCGGTTCGGCCCGCAGATCGGCGCCGACATACGAGTAGGGCGTGTCGGAGTTGGGCGTCTGAATGGCTTTGTCGTCGGGCGTATAGACGCGCGCGTTGTTGTAGATCTGGTTCCAGGACGTCTTGAACTCAGGGCTGTTGCGGTCAGCGAAGTATGAGTACTGGATGCGGTAGTTGTCCACCAACGGGAAGCCGTAGATGTAAGCGTCCTTCGCGATAGCGCGGGCTTCGGTGGATGTGGTGTCGAGCTTCTCTGCAGTTGCCATTGCTTACTCCTTGGAACCTGGCGAGGCTTGATGAGTAATTCTGGTCGAGCCGCTGAAGGGCGCTCAGTGGATACCGGACTCTGCCGCGATCCCTCGAAGCCACGGCATCTCGCGGGTCGTGGAAAGGAGACGTGGCAGCGCTCCGGCAAATCAATGAGGAAGACAGGCCGCAACATGGGCGTGTCTGCTCGGGAGCACGAGGTATGCCAGCAGATTTGACCGCGGGGATTCACTTTGGAAGAGACGGAGGAGACTGAGAAAGCGGACGGGGTGAAAGGCTGAGGACTCCGGCACCTGGCTCGGCACTCAAGCATGTGCCGTTGCCCTCAGCGCATCAATACGTCCTGCGTGACCGGGCCGACTACCAACCGAATCCAAGTCGTGCCACGACGCCCGCGTGGTCCGATGGCCAGAGGCCGGAAGGCAGGCGGTCTTCCGGATCTGCTCCGACGCGGTTCGCCCGGACAGTCTGCGGCCGGACGCTGCTCCAGATGATGTCGACGCGCTTGAGGAGCAAGGACTCCGCATTGAGGAGATCGGCAGCCTGGCAGCACGTCAGCCCTGGTGCATCGCCGGGCGTCAGGTCCCACACGTCCACATAGCCCGCTCCGGCGAGCTGTCGGTAGGGTGGAACGATATGCTGACCGTTGACCAGCACTGCCTCGTCGGTGGGCGCCGAGTTGATATCGCCAACGACGATGACGGGCAGGTGCAGATCGTTCGGCAACGCGCCCAGCGTGGCAATCAGCTCGGACGCCTGGGCCGCCTGGATAATCACCGGCAGCTCGGGAATCTCGAGGTGCGTGTTGACGAAGCGGACCATCGCGTTCGGCGTCTGCGCATCGACGGCGACGAACCCGCGCTCGATGTTGATCGTGCCGATGGGAGACGCGAGGGGCACAAACGCGCGGTAGTTGCAGCCGTCAAGCGACGCGCGACATCCGGGAACCTGGACCGGCCATGTCTCGACGTCTCCCCTGGCCAAGATCACATCGCGGTCAACGGCCTGCAGGGTCCCCAACCCGGGCAACGGGATCGTGACGTTGAGATTGCGAACCTGGGCAGCGACGTAGTACCTGTGCTCCGCGCGCTGTCAGCGCGCCGAGCAGATCGTCGAGCTGGTCGCGGAACGGCGGCGCGCTCGTCGTACCGTTCAGCGTCAGCCGGAACACCTCCTGCAACCCGACGAGATGTGGGCGCTTCGCTACGATCTCGTCGGCAAGCGCCTCGACGCGCTGGGGGAAGTCCGTCGCCGTCATCTGGGCGAGAACGGTCTGAACCGCGGCAACGAACTGAGCGGGATTGGTGGCGGTCAGCACCGGGTCGAGGCTGGCCCCGAGGTACTGGTTGCGGGTCATCACCGTGATCGACTCCGGCCGCGACTGCGCCAGTGTCGAGACGTTGCCGGTGACGGCCCAGAACGCGAGAATCAGAATCGACACGCGCTTCATCGTCAATCTCCTTGTGAAGGTTGCCGCCGGCACTCCGGGGTCGGAGGGAGCCACGGTGGCGGTTCACTTGCCTTAAGAAGGGAAGCGGGCGGTTTGTTTCGTTGCAGGAACGGCCGCCCGGCGCTTCACACAGGAGCACAGGACCAAGCTGAGCTATAATCCCCGCTCCTTCTGGCCGGACGCGCAAGGCTCCTCGTTTCTGAACTGAGGTGAGCGTGGCGGACTTGCGACGCGTTGGCGCAGCCCGGTTAGGCGGATCGGCAGTACGTCCCCCCATTTGGATCCTGATAGTTGCCGGTTCGTTCTGCGTCTACTTCGCCCTCCTCGTCTACTGCGATGTGTTCCGGCCGGTGAACCCGGGATTCGAGGCGGACCCGTCCCATACAGGCGCGGTCGTCGTCACCAGGGTCGAACCGGCGACGCCGGCCTCTCGAGCGGGCATCGCGGTCGGCGACCATCTGATTGCCATCAACGGTTTAACCATCATCGACAGCGATGGCTGGGGCGCGCTGGGCGCGAATTACCAGATCGGCGTGCCGATGCCCGTCGTCGTCTCGCGCAACGGCGAACGCCTGCACCTCAGCATGCTTCTGCCGCCGGTCTCGCCGCGCTACTGGCTCACGCGGACCGGAGCCACCCTGATCGGGTGTCGACTGGCGCAGCTCATGACCCTGCTCGCGGGACTCTTCATCGTCTGGCGACGGCCGCGTGACCCGTCGGCACTCGCGGCGGCGTTGTTCCTACTTACCTGTGTCGTCTTCGTGATCGCTCTGCCACCTCGGATTGCGATCGTCTGGCGAGGGCTGCCGTACGTGATCCGCGAACTGCTCTGGGTCCCGTACGCCAGCAGCCTGACAATCGGCCCGATCCTGCTCACGTTCGTGACGATGTTTCCGCGTCGTCTCCCGCATGCCCGCTTCGTGCTGGCGGGCACGTGGACCGTCGCGGCAGCGGCCGCAGCCCTACCCCTGTATCACGCCGCGCAGTTGGTGTACAGCGGTGCAGAGCTGAGAACCGTCGGCCCCAGAAGCCTCCCTCTGCTGACGGTGGTCACGCTGTCGCTCGTGGCGTCGGTTGTGATCAACGTGTTGCAGTATCGCCAGACCACGGATCTGAACGAGCGCCGTCGTCTGCGCGTCGTCGTGGGCGGGATTGCCATCGGCGTGCTCCCAGGGTTCTCGGCGATTGTCTACTTCTGGCTCCCGAAGCACACCAATCAGGCCGCGTCGATCTTTCAGTCGCCGGGCATGGCACTCGCTGCCATCGCGCTACTTGCCGCGCCGCTATCGATCACTTACGCCGTCCTTCGCCATCGCCTGTTCGACGTCAGCTTCATCATCAGGATTGGACTGCAATACCAGCTGGCGCGAAAGATCGTCGTGTTCCTGCCGTCGGCGATCTCGTTCTTCATGATTCTCGAAACGCTGCGGCTGCGTGATCTGACGGTCAACGAAGTGCTCAGACGTCGCGGCTTCCTGTTCGTGACGCTGGCCGCAGCGGCTCTGGTCGTCTTCCGATACCGGCGTCCGTTGCTCAAGGCCATTGACCGGCATTTTTTTCGCGAGCGGTACTCCGCGTATGAGATCCTGCAAAAAGTCGCAGAGCAGGTCCGCCGCGCGGGAAGCCTCGATCAGGTGGCCCCCGTCGTTGTCGCCAAGATTGAGGCGACGATGCTGCCCGAGTTCGCTGCGCTGCTCGTCCGCGACTCATCGGCGCGGACGTTCAGAACCATCACGGCCGCACCGTCGGCGGACGCGCCAGCCGATCTTCTCGAGAACAGCAAGCTGGCCGCGCTGGCGCGCGTCGTGGAAGGACCGCTCGACACGTCCGAAGACGGCAACGACTCCGTGCTGAGGCATCTTCCGCCGGCCGATCTCGAGTACGTCCGGCGGGCTCGGATAGATACGCTCATTCCGGTGATCACGCACGACGATCAGCTCCACGCCATGCTCGTGCTGGGACCGAAGCGGTCCGCAGGAGCCCTACTCGCCGCGAAGACTACGGCGTGCTCGTCACGATCGCCGACAACCTGGCGCTCCTCGTAGCACAGGCAGCCCCGCGACCGGAGGCGCCACGGCTCGAAGAGTGCCCGGAGTGCGGCGCGTGCTTCGATGGCGGAACCGGTATCTGCGGGAGCCACGATCGGCGGCTGGCGTCACGCGCAATGCCTCGCACGCTTGGCGGGCGATATCGCCTGGACCGGCGTCTGGCCGAAGGCGGCATGGGCACGGTGTACGAGGCGCGCGACATCGCGCTCGAGCAGAACGTCGCGGCCAAAGTCGTCCGCGAGCATCTATCGACCAGCGACGGCGCCTTGCAGCGCTTCATGGAGGAGGCCAAGCTCGCCGCCAGATTGCGCGGACATCCCCATGTGGTGATGGTCCACGACTTCGGCAGCATCGACAAGATTCAGCCGTTCATGATCATGGAGCTGCTCACGGGGACTACCCTGCGCCGCGTCCTCGAAGGTAACGGCCACATCACACCTGTCCGTGCGCTCACGATGCTGGGAGATGTCTGCTCCGCCGTCTCTGCTGCCCATCGTCGCGGGCTGATCCATCGCGACCTCAAGCCCGAGAACATCTATCTCGCGGAGACTGGTCAGGGCACGGTGCCCAAGGTTCTCGACTTCGGGATTGCCAGGCCGCTGTCTGTCACGACGACGGTGAACGGCCGCCGCGAAACGGATGCCCGCATCCTGATCGGCACGCTCGAATATATGTCGCCGGAGCAGCGTCGAGGCGAGTCCCCTTCGACCGCGTGGGATATCTGGAGCCTGTCGGTGATTGCACTCGAGATGCTAAGCGGCCGGCCCCCAGCATCGACACTCATGACCACTCTCGGGCCATGGGAGCCGGGGAACGTCCTCGCAGACACGTTCCCCACGTGCGTCGACTTCTTCAACAGAGCCCTGTCGATCGATCCCGCACCGCGGCCGCGGGATGCCGAGACACTCTTTCGGCAGCTCGAAACCGTCTTGCAGGCACCTCCTGATGACCGCGTGCGCATGTGGAGCTGAGGTTCCCGGGCAGGCCGGCGGCACTCCCGTGTGTCCGGCGTGCCTGATCCGACTTGCGCTCGAGCCGGACACCTCAGGCCGAGGCTGGTGATTCAGAGCCGGAGCCACTGCAGCTGCTCGGACCTGTCGGCAGTGGCCCGCATGGCACTGTGTTCCTCGCCTATCGACCGCATGCCGATCCGGCCTTCGTCACGGTCAAGCTCCTCAGCGCGGAGAATGAGCACTCGATCGATCCGGGCAGGTTTTGCGAGCGCGTCAGCCAGCTCGCCGAGCGGCTGGAATCCATCCCGCGCGCCGGCCTTCCGGCATTCCTCGAGCCAGGCGTGACCGCCGACGGTCGAATCTACGTGGTTGCGCCGTACGTCGCAGGCTCCTCAATCGAGAGCTACCTCTCCAACCGGCGCTGCCCACCGTCCGAGCGCGCGGCTGTCGCCGGTCGTCTGTGCTCGCTCGTCGCACATCTCCATCACCACGGGATCGTCCACGGCTCCATCAAGCCGCCCAACATCATCGTCGCGCCATCGTCTGCCGGCGCTTTACCCACGCTGCTCGACGTCGGGATCCTGCCTGCCATCGACCAGTCCCGAGCTGCCCCGGCCGGCCCAGGGCTGGCGGATGACGTTGCAGCGGGCAAAATGCGAGACCTGCAGGGGCTGCGGGCCGTATTGGTCCCGCTGCTCGGTGATTCGCCGGGCCTCGACACGACCGCAGCCAGTTCCGCGGAGGCCCTGGCCGCCCTGCTGGCGCATCTGTAACGTTTCACCGTGGTTCCTTCAGTAGGTCGACGAAGACGTATCCGCGAGGATCGCTTGACGCTGGTTGGATACCCGACGATGATGCACACGCTTCCGAACCGAATGACCGCGGACCGCAGTCGCCACCGCTTCGCGACAACCCGCTGGAGTCAGGTGATTGCGGCCGCAGGCGTTTCGCCGACGGCCGACGTCGCGCTCGCAGAGCTGTGCGAAGCCTACTGGTATCCGATCTACGCGTTCGTGCGGCGCTCCGGCCATTCGGTTGACGATGCCAGCGATCTCACGCAGGCGTTCTTCATGTGTGTGCTCGAAAAACACTATCTGAAGGACGCGCGACCCGATCGCGGCCGGTTCCGATCGTTCCTGCTGGCATCGGTCCGGCACTTCCTGTCGAACGAGCGCGATTGGCGGATGACGCTCAAGCGAGGCGGCCGGCAGCCGCACATCTCGCTCGACTTCGGCACGGGCGAGGAACGCTATCAACTGGACCCGGCCGACGAGCTGACGCCCGAGCGCGTCTACGAACGCCGCTGGACGCTCGCGGTGCTGGACAAGGCGATGGCGCGCCTGTTCGTCAAGTACGACGACGCCGGCCGCGGAGAACTGTTCGGTCGACTGAAGCCGTACCTCGTCGGCGACGAACCGGCGTCCTATCACGAGCTCGCCGATGCGCTCGAGGTCAGCGAGGGCTCGCTGCGCGTGGCGGTCCATCGTCTGCGCAAGGACTACAAGAAAACGCTCCGGGACGCGATCGCCGAGACCGTGGAGCGCGACGAAGAGGTCGACGATGAGCTGCGCTATCTGCTGAAAGTTGTCGGACGTCAGCCCTGACGCGCAGGGGCACAGCCGGGGACACTCAAACGGGACAGTCACTCTTGAGTGTCCCCGACCGTCAAGTGCGCCTGGCCGACGCGTCCGGCTTGCACGAAGACCGCTATGTTCGGGCCCGTGAAGCTGGACCGACGGCACAGAATCAAGAATTCTGCACACTCGCGGTCAGTTCCGAGGTGCAGATTCTGATTCGATTCGCCGGGGACACTCAAGAGTGACTGTCCCCCGTGACTGTCCCGGTTGAGTGTCCCGGTTGAGTGTCCCCGCCTTCCGATAGACTTCCCGGGGATGTCACGGCGCGCGCTTCGGGCCATCGTCGGTACTCGTGCTCTGGGGGCTCATCACCCACGGGACGTTCGCCGGGACGGGCGACGAGCCACACTATCTGGCGATCGCCCACTCGATCGCGTTCGACGGGGACCTCGACCTCGCGAACAACTACGGGGCGAACGAGCCGTTCGTCGGCGGCGGCGTGCTGCAACCCGAAGCGCACGTGCGGCCGGGCGTGGACGGCGTGGCCCGGCCGGTGCACGACGTCGGGCTGCCGCTCGTCTTCGCGCCGGTTGTTCGCCTTGCAGTGCCCCTCACGAACGCGCTGACTCGAGTCGTTCCTGAGTCGACGATGCGGCGCGCCCGGCTGAACCCGCCGGTGTTGTATCGGCAGCTCGTCAGCCTCGCGATGATCGCGCTCGCCGCGGTCCTCGCCGGGCTGATGTTCGACGCCCTGGTCGCGCTCGGCGCGTCGACGCGGGCCGCCTCGGGAACCGCGGCGCTCCTGATGCTCTCGCCACCGCTCCTCATCTTCTCGGTGCTCTTCTTCACCGAGCTCGTTTCCGCGCTCCTGTGTTTCCTCGTCTTCTACAAGATTCGCCTGCGCGATACTCGCGGTGCCGCGCAGTGGTGGTGGCTCGGCTGCGCGACTGGATTGCTGTTCCTGCTGCACGCTCGCAACATCGGCCTCACGATTCCGCTGACCGTGCTCGCGCTGCACAAGCTTCGGGATCCTGAACATCGACGCGAAGCGGGCGCGTTCGCATTAGGACTGTGCGCGCTCGTCGCGGTCAGGACCGGGATCAACTACGCGTTCTGGGGCACGCTGGTGTCGAACCCGCACGCGCGGTTCGCCGACTGGCCTGGATGGGCAGCGCTCGTCGGCGAGACAGCGACTCGCGCGATTGGTCTCCTCGCCGATCAAGAGTTCGGATTGCTGATCTACGCGCCTGTGTATGTGGCGGCGCTATGGGGCGCGAGGGCCCTCATGCAGACGAGACGGGATGTGGCGCTGTCAGTGTTCCTGACCGCGGGCCTCTACGTCGCGCTCATCGTCTGCCCGCTGACCAACGTACATGGCTGGACCGGCGGCTGGAACCCCGCCGCGAGGTTCCTGACGCCGATCACGCCGCTGCTCGGCCTGGTGGTGTTCGCAGGTCTGCGCGCCGCGCCAAGAGCACTCGTCGTCGCAGTCGTGACGCTGCAGGTCGCGATCAGCGCCTACGCGTGGCAACACCCCAAGGTCCTGTGGAACGACGGCGACGGCCGCGCCGCGTTCTGCGAGCCGCTTGGAGGCCGCGCGTGCGGATATCTGCCGTCGCTGGCCGGGCGCTAGAACCTATCTCATGAACCAGAAACAGGCCGAGCGCGCCGACGGCGACGGTTCACTCCTGAAAGTCTTCCTTCGTGCGCTTTGTGGTCTTCGCGATCATCGTGATGGGTCGTCGACCGTGTTTGTGAGATGGCTTGTAGTCTATTTCCATCGAACGCTGTCATCGAACGTCAGCTTGATCTTGGCCGCGGGACCTGGCGTCACCGGAATCGACTTCCCGTCTTTCCGATACGCGCCAATCGGTGTACCGGTGGGCGGCGGTGCCATCCCGTCGTAGTTGGCCGCCTCGTCGTAGGCGACCGTGATGTAAACGGGAGTCGGAGCGACGCTCTTGAATGTGACCGTTCCGCCGCTCCTGGTCGTCACCTGGACCTCCAGCGGAATACTGCCGACCGTCGGCGTCGGGTGGTCGAACAGGAAGACCAGGATCTCGTGCGTGTCGTCGACCTTGCCCTTGCCGGTGTAGGTGACCGTGACCGACACGTCCCCGGCCATGAACGAAGCGCGGCAGAACCGCTGCGGATGCGGCCGCGGTCAGCCAGATCAACGCAAGCGAGGCCGCCAGCACCTTCTTCATGAAGCCCTCCCTTCCGCCTGAAGGCGGAAGCCGCGGTGTTCTAAGAAGTTTGACGACTCTTAGACGAGAACGGGAGGTTCGAGGTTTAGCCAGGGCCCGCGTTGGGCAACAGGATCACTTCCGGGACGCGAGGTGGGCGGCGTGGGCGGCGCGGGCGGCGATGTAGTCCGCGTGGTCGAGCTTGATCTCGGACGCGACCCGGCGGATCTCGTTGTCTTCGACGGTGCGGATCGACTGGTCGATCGCCGAGACGGCGAACAGGCAGTCGAGGAGCGCCATCTTCTGATCGCGTGTGGCGACCTTCTCGAATTCGCGCGTCACGATGAAGTCTTCGGTGCCGCCATGACGGAGATTCTGGCTCCGTGCGATGCGGACGACGAGGGCGGCGCGGTCGGAGGCGAGGCCGTCGCGCGTCTCGCCGTAGCCCAGGCGACCGCGGACCATTTGCTCGATGAGCAGCGACTCCTCTTCGCTGATCTCGTGGTCGGCGCGCGCGACCCGGTGGAGAATGTAGGCAAAACAGGCCAGATAGCGGGCCTCCCGGGGATCGAGCTCGGTCAGCGCCCGCTCGATTTCGCCGACGCTGTCGACCGTCGTCTCGGCTTCCTCGGCCAGGCCGAACCACTTCAGCAGCGACACTCACCCTCCAGCGAAAGCACGACCACCGAGTTTGTCTTTTCCTGCCGTAACAAGTCTAACGGTAAGAATTAGGATCTCGGGGTCTGACCCCGGTTTGACCCCGGTCTGACCCCGGTCTGACCCCGGAAGCATCATATGCGCACCCCTACGCTTGTTTCGCTCGTCGCGGGTCTGCTCATCTTATCGGGGGCGTTCTGGCTGCTCGAGCGCTGGCGGCCCTCCATCGCCGGCCAGCGCAGGGATCGATCGCAGACGCTGACGGATCTGGCGTACTGGTTCTTCACGCCGCTCGTCACACGGTTCGTCACACGCGTCTCGGTTGGGCTGGTCTTCGTACTGCTCGCGCTCGGGCAGGGTGTGAGCTTTGACGACTTCCGGCAGACAGTCACGACCCGCCACACCTGGGCATCCTCGCTCCCGGCGTGGGTGCAGATTCCGCTGATCCTCCTCATCGCCGATCTCCTGGCCTACTGGTCGCACCGGCTGTTCCACGCCCGGTGGCTCTGGCCGTTTCATGCGATTCATCATTCGTCGAAAACGGTCGACTGGCTGTCGTCCGTCCGGCTGCACCCGGTCAACGACGTCATCTCACGCATCGTGCAGGTGCTGCCGCTCTACTGGATGGGATTCAACGGCACGGTGCTCGCGGCGTTCGTGCCGTTCCTGACGCTCTATGCACTGCTGCTGCACGCCAACGTCAGCTGGACCTACGGCCCGTTCCGATATCTTTTCGCCAGCCCTGCATTTCACCGTTGGCACCACACGTCGGAAGAAGAAGGGCTGGACAAGAACTTCAGCGGTCTCTTCCCATTCATCGACGCCGCATTCGGGACCTTCTATATGCCCGCCGATCGTCAACCGCAGCGCTTCGGAATCCTGAACAGCGATGTGCCCGATGGGCTGCTCGGACAGCTCGCCTATCCGTTCCGCGCGAAACGATAGAAATAGAAGCGTCGACAATGCTTGTCACGAGACGACGCTCAAACGATCAGCACGATGAAACGATGTTCACGATGATCCCAGAGGTTTTTCCTTCGTGTTTTCATCGGGCCATCGTGTCCATCGTGAACCATAGCCGTCGGCGCGTTCAGCCTGGTCTTGTGAGAGTAGGTTGTAGTGTCCCGGATCACTAGGCATCGCTAACGTCCGCCCTCAAGTAACGGGCGAGCTTCCGGAATGCCGCGAGCATTTCCCCGTAGCTGAAGTTCGCGTTGCGCCCGCTCGGGTTGGGCAGAACGAACACAGTGGCGCCGTGTATGGTGACGCGCTGCTCGCCCAGACGCACCCGCGGATCTCTCCGACCGCCGGCAGCGGTCGCGGGCGAGACGACCAGCGGCAGTATCGCGCGATACAGCGTCACGCCCACGAGCGCCACGACCGCGGGCTTGTAGCCCCCGAATCTTCCGCTCGAGCGCCCGCCATCCGGCCGTGTATTCCACGGGGCGAAGGTCGCCAATCCCCGGCGTCGCCCGTGGCACGAGGTTCGTGATCCCGTAGCCCCACTCACCCAGCCTGTCGTCGTCACGGTAGCCTATCCGCTCAGTGACGAGGCCAGACTCGAACAAGAGCTTCCAGAACCGGTTCGAGGGTCCAGCGAAATGATGACCGACAGTCGCCGAGCGAACGCCCGGATTGATGCCGACGAAGAGCACGCGCATCCCCGGCGCAATGCGATCGCGCAGCCGCAGCGACGCCCACGCGGCAGCCGGCGCCGTTTCAGCCCGGGGGCCCTTGTGCCGTATATTCGAACGTGCGGGTGTTCGAGACTTTGCCTTTGACTTCCTCATTCGCTTCAGCATTCAACATTCAGCATTCGACATTGCAAGGATCACCATGACCTGGCTCTTCAAAGAGGAACCGACCAACTACAGCTACGACGCGCTCGTGCGTGATGGGAAGACCACGTGGACTGGCGTGCGGAATCCGCTCGCGCAGAAACACCTGCGCTCGGTTGCCAAGGGCGACCGCATCTTCTTCTATCACACCGGCTCCGAGAAGTCCGTCGTGGGCATCATGAAGGCGGCGGGGCCGGCATATCCGGATCCGGCGGACAAGAGCGGCAAGCTCTACGCGGTCGATGTGGTTCCCGTCCGGAAGCTGGCGCAGCCCGTCACGCTGGCGTCGATCAAAGCCGACAAGGCTTTCGCGACGTTCGCGCTCGTGCGGCTCTCGAGGCTGTCGGTGATGCCGGTGAGCGACGAGGAGTGGGCGCGGATCGAGAAGATGGGGGCCTAGATCCCCTAACCTGGATCCCGTAGCTTCCGCCTTCAGGCGGAAGACCACTTGTAGGCTGAGACATTCGTAGTGTCCGGCTTTAGCCGGACCAAGACGGTCCGCCTAAAGGCGGACACTACGGACGGTTGCTGCAAGCGGTCACCGCGCCGGCTTGAACAACAGGAACCCTAGCGGCGGGATGCGCAGCACGATCGACTGATTGTGGCCATGCGCGGCGACCGGTTCGGTGCTGACGGCGCCGCCATTGCCCACGTTGCCGCCGCCGTAGAAGCCCGCGTCGCTGTTGACGAGCTCGGTATACACGCCGGGCTCCGGCACGCCGACGCGATACGACTCCCGCGGCACGGGCGTGAAGTTCAGCACCGCGACCAGAAAATCTCGAGTCCCCTTCGCGCGCCGGATGAGCGAGACGACGCTGTTTTCGCTGTCGTTGCAGTCAATCCACTGGAAGCCGGAGAAGTCGAAGTCGACTTCGTGCAGCGCCGGCTCGGCGGCGTAGATCCGGTTCAGGTCGCGCACGAAGCGCTGCAGCCCGGCGTGCAGCGGTTCGTTGACCAGGCCCCAGTCGAGCCCCCGATCGTGATCCCACTCGCGCGCCTGGCCGAACTCGTCGCCCATGAACATCAGCTTCTTGCCCGGGTGCGCATACATGAAGCCGTAGAGGGCGCGTAACGTCGCCGCCTTCTGCCAGGCGTCTCCGGGGACCTTGCCGAACATCGATCCCTTGCCGTGCACGACTTCGTCGTGCGAGAAGGGCAGGATGAAGTTCTCGTTGAACGCGTAGAGCATCGAGAACGTCAGGTGGCGATGGTCCCACTTGCGGTAGACGGGATCGGTCCTGACGTACTGCAGGATGTCGTTCATCCAGCCCATGTTCCACTTGTAGGTGAAGCCCAGCCCGCCGATCCACGTCGGCCGGCTGACCGAGGGCCAGGCCGTCGATTCTTCCGCGATCGTGATCGAGCCCGGCGCTTCCGCGTGCGTCTGCGTGTTGAGGTTGCGGATGAACTCGATCGCCTCGAGGTTCTCGCGTCCGCCGAACCGATTCGGGATCCACTCGCCGTGGTTGCGCGAGTAGTCCAGATAGAGCATCGAGGCGACCGCGTCCACGCGCAGGCCGTCGGCGTGGTACTCCTGCAGCCAGAAGAGCGCGTTGGCGAGCAGGAAGCTCCGGACTTCGGTGCGCCCGTAGTTGAAGATGAGCGTGCCCCAGTCGCGATGCTCGCCCTGCCGCGGATCGGCGTGCTCGAAGAGCGCCGTGCCGTCGAACCGCGCCAGCCCGTGGGCGTCTTTCGGGAAGTGACCCGGAACCCAGTCGAGGATGACGCCGATGTCGTGCTGATGGCAGGCATCGACGAACGCCTTGAAGTCCGACGGTGTGCCGTGGCGGCTGGTGGGCGCGAAGAAGCCCGTGACCTGATAGCCCCACGACGCGGAGTACGGGTGCTCCATCACCGGCAGCAGCTCGATGTGCGTGTAGCCCATCTCCTTGACGTAGGGGATGAGCCGCTCGCCGAGCTCGCGGTAGGTCAGGTAGCGTTCGCCTTCTACGTCGTCCTTCGGGACGCGTGCCCACGAGCCGAGGTGAACCTCGTAGATCGCCATCGGGCGTTCGAACCACGACCCGGCGTCGGCGCGACGGTCCATCCAGTCGGCGTCGCCCCACTGGTGCCCGGCCTGGCAGACGATCGACGCCGAGAGCGGCGGCACCTCGAACTGGAACCCGAAGGGATCCGCCTTGATCATGATCTCCCCCGCCCTCGACCGCAGCTCGAACTTGTAGCGATGGCCGAGCCGGCCGGACGGGATGAAAATCTCCCACACTCCGCTCACGCCGAGCAGCCGCATCGGGTGGACGCGGCCGTCCCAGTCGTTGAAGTCGCCGACGACGCTGGCGCGGGTGACGTTGGGGGCCCAGACGGCGAAGTGGACGCCTTCGGTCGAACCGACGGTCATCGGGTGGGCGCCGAGCTTGTCGTGGATGCGTGTGTGGTTGCCCTCGCCGAAGAGGTAGAGGTCGTAGTCGGTGATGACGCGGCCGTAGCGATACGGGTCGTCGATCTCGGCGACGTAGCCGCCGGGATAGCTGACCTTCAGGCGATAGGCGATGTCCACGCCGGCGTCGGGCGTTTCGGGGAACGTCGCTTCGTAGACGCCCACCGGATGGCTTCGCGTCATTGCCACCACGGCGACCGGGGCCATGTCGTTGCGGACGACGCTGACGGCTTCGGCCGCGGGGAGGCAGGCGCGGATGACCAGCCGGCCGCGCTCGATGTGTGGACCGAGTACGGAGAACGGATCGGCGTGGAAGGCGCCGGCGATGGCGTCGAGGACATTCATTTTGTTGCTCGCGGGGCCCCACCCCCGCTCGCTCTCGCGCGGCGACTTCGCGCCGCGCTCGGGCCGCAGCGCAATCATAAGGCCGTCAGCAGACCCGCGCCGGTCAGGGCCAGCGCGGTGATGAGCAGCCATGGAGCATACATCGCCGCGGCATGATCGAGCACGGCGGCTCCTCCGCTCGCCGGGTCGGCCGAGTGCAAGGACACGTGCTGCCAGGCGGCAAACGCCGATCCGAGCGCCGCGAGCGCGAAGACCCACCCGGCGCCGAGGAGCACCCTGGGGAGCCCTTCGCGCATGCCCGGCATGAGGACGCCGAGCACCGCCGAGAGAGCCCAGGTGCCGACCGCAATGACGGCGACCAGTTTGAGCTGCGCGAGGATGCGGTCGGCTGCCTGGCGCCGAAGCTCGGCGCGGAGGAGCTCCTCGGCGCGCCGGCGTTCGGCGTCCAGCTGGGAGCGTTCCATCTCCATGCGGACGCTATCGCGGTCGAACGCTTCTTTCAGCGCCGCCACGAGCACGCCGGCGAGGCCGGCTTCAATCGGTCCGGGGGTGCCGGGCGGGTTGCCGGCGAGGCCGTCGACGGCGCCCTGCCCCGCCCGCCGCGCCATTTTGGCCAGTGTGCTCACCGTGTCGAAGGCGGCTGCCCATTGGAGGATGCCCATTGGCTCAGCTTAAAGAGGGAGTGGCGGGGACGCAAGCCCGGCCGCAGATCACTGAGGGGCGCGGGTTGGGTGGGATCTGGTCAGGGGACGCGGATTGGCGCGGATCACGACATTCACGGGACGCGGATCACGCGAATCTCCGACCAAGTCATGGACGCGATGACGCGGATCTCGTCTAGCGCCAATCGCCGGAAGCGACGAATCCGGCCCAATAGAAAGGATGCGTGCTCTGGCCGCGGGCGCGGCGCTCGCGGAGGACGGTCGTGCTCGCCTCTCGCACGGCGGTCGCAGTATCGAGGTTTCTGCCGAGCCGGCCTTCGTATAGTGCGCGCATCCATGTCATCGCTGCCCGATCCTCGACCGACCAGAGACTCATGATGACCGTATGCGCTCCCGCGATCTGGAAGGCACGTCGCAGGCCGAACACACCCTCGCCGGCTTTGATCTCGCCCAGGCCCGTATCGCATGCTGAAAGGACGGCCCATTCGACGCCCGAAAGATTGAGCGATGCAACCTCTTCGGCCGTGAGGATGCCGTCATCCTCGGTCGCCGTCGCGGCCGCGCGCCGGTTGGCGCCGGCGAGCGCCAGTCCGGACAGGAGGAGCGGGTTTTCGCCGGTTCCGATGGCTTGCGGCGCCGTCGCGGCTTTTGCGACAGGCGCCTTCGCGTTCTCCGGCTTGGGTTTCTTGCAAGTGACCAGCCCGCCAACCGAACGGGTGCCGTCAAGCGCTGAATTGCATTCGCCGCCGAGAAAGAACCCGTGCGTCGCTAGATGGAGCACCCGATGGCCAGGGCTCAGCTGCTTGAAGCTACGCTCGTCTGCGGCGCGTCCGAGTAAGACTTTGGGGTGGTTGGCCGCACTGGCCGGAGTGAACGCTTTCCAGAGACTGGCTACTGCATTTGCTTCCCTACCGGAAGCCGGAAGGAAGTCGAAAGTCATAGACTGGAAACTCGCACACTCGGATCTCGAGCCGCGGAATGCGCCGCCTCGAGGGTCGCCGTCTGAAAGAGCGGGCACTTTGAACGTCGCTAATGGTGAGGAATCCTCAAAAGACGGGGAACCCAGAGCCAGCAGTCCTTTGCCGACCGACGTCGCGCCCTCCAGGCGCACGAGATCTCGCTCACTCGACAGATAATGGAGCGTCGGACCACGTTCGAGAAGATAGGCCGACCGATCAATCGGAAGGGCCGCCAGCGAAACAAGGTTTAGCAAGCCATCCGGAACCACGAACACCTGGTGTGCGCCGCCCAGGTAGGGCACAATCGGATCCCATACCGTTCGCCTCAGCAACGCGCCGGCCTCGCGAAGGTGTCGGTCCGCGTTTGAAGGATTCTCTACACTCAGGCCAGCAGTTAACGCCGCACGCCACTGCGCTACGAGGCCGTCGATTACCTCCGCGTCACCAAGGGAAACGATAGTTGGATCCCGCGCACCCGATCGGAGGACAAATGCTGCATAGGAGGGCGCCAACTGCACCAGTGGTGGATTGACAACCGAGACGGCGGTATTGGCGGGCGTGGACTGGGAGGGGGCGATGCCTAACCCGATCATAGCGGTAAAAAGAAAGAAGGACCGTGCCGGTTGGCAGCGCGTCTCGGACGGCACGCTCGCCCAACTCGTTGCGAGCGATCTCGGATCGGAAGACACTACTCTTTTCCGCAAGGGCCCGCTCGGCGGCATCCTTGTCGCGCCTGGCGGTTTCCACCAGCGTCAGGTATTCACCGGCACGCTGACGACCTGGCCCCCGGACCACCAGGTTGGCAAGGCGCTGACGAGTCGCAATTAGATTCAAGCGTAGAACAGCAACGCCAGGCACTGCGGCGTCGGCTGCCGTCTGATGTCGACTCGCCATCTCGTCGAGCATCAATGAACGCGCCTTGATTACCCGATCGAACAGTTCACGTTCATTTCCGGATTGCCCATCTGCCAGCGACAGCGCAACACTCATGGCTTGGTGAAGCTGGGCGGCGTAGCCAATGGCCCGTCGTTCGGTCAGGTACCGCACGGTGAGAGTAACGTGGTCCCGGGCGATTTCTTCTGCCTCTAAAGCGGTTCGTATCGACAGTGCCGATTCGCCGCTGGCCGCGAGCAAGATTGCCAGGGACCCCTTCATTTCCGCCAGGCCAGGATGCGCTGGCCCGTACAGTCGGGCGAGGGTCCTCAGGGCCCCTTGTACGAAGCGCGAGCTGATGCGAGATCGCCCATGCGTGCCTGGATCGCGGCTCGAAGGCTCAGCGCTTCGGCGTAGTCTGGATTGTCCTGCGCATTGGAGCGTGTCCAAATGTCAACCGCACGAGAGGACCGTTCGAAGGCCAAGGCCGCTTGATCGGAATCGAGCAGAGTCTTGGCAAGGGTGGTTAGTAGTCGCGCCACGTCGAGCGCGTTTGGTCCCAGCTTTGCCTCTCTAATGGCGAGCGCTTGCTCGTAGAGCTGCCTTGCCTCCTCATACCGTCCCATCACCTGTCGCACGTCGCCTAGCCCGACCAGACCGTAGGCGACAAAAGGATGTCCCGTCCCGTGCAGGCGTGTCCAAGCAGCGATCGCGTGAAGATAGAACTGCTCCGCCTCCGCATAATCGCCCAGGTCGGCGGTGACGATGCCCATGTTGTACGAAGCGGCTATGGCACCCGCACTGTCAGGGCCAAGCAAACCATAGGCCTTGAGGGCTCGCTCGAAGATGGGCAGCGCCTGCGGGTAGTCTCCTTGTGAGTACAGGCTATTCGCGAGATCATTCATCTGGAGCGCCGTCACCGGATGAGCGGATCCCAGCGCGGTCTCCGCGATTGCAAGAGCGCGCTGACGGAGCTCGCGCGCGGGAACGACCTCGCCTAAGTCGTTGAGCGCGAGTGCCAAGCGCCGCAGATGCAATGCGAGTCCTGGATGTCCTGGTCTCAGTGACTCCTCGGCCAGCGACAGGGCCCTGATGCAATACTCCTTTGCCCTGACGACCTCACCCTCAAACCAGAGCTGCTCGCCAAGGAGGCTTAAGCTCTCCGCCAGCTCCGGCGACGACGACTGGGCAACCTCTCGGAGCGCAACTGCGCGTTCGAACGCGAGTCGGGCATTGGTATGGTCGCCGTTCCGCTGCAGAACGACTGCTTGAATCTCCAGCGACCGCGCAATGCGTGCATCGGTTGGCTCGAGTGTTTTCTCTCTGATTTGCGTCGCCCGAGTCGCTGCGCGCAAGGCCTCGTCCAAGTGGTCAGCCGCGACGAGTGCCCGCGCCACGTGGTCGAGGTCCTCAGCGATGTCGCTGTGTTCGGAACCGAGCGCAGCCTGGCGGATGACGAGAGCTCTCGTCAATGGTTCAACGGCGGCTTGGTACTGACCGGCCTCGACGAGAACATCGCCGAGGTTGCGCAGACTGCCGGACAGCGCCAGGTCGTCCGCACCATTCGCTTGGATTCGGCTCTGCACGGCCCGCTCAGCCAGCATTCGAGTCGCTTGCTCAGCGCCCCTGCCGTTGCGGCAAAGCGCCTCCACGAGGAGATCAGTCGCACGCTGTACTCCGGCCGCAGATGAAGCGGTACGGAAGTATCCGCTCTGAGCCCAGCCGCTTCAGATTCGGCGCGCGCATATTCGCCGGATTCGAGCAGAGCCCGGACTGCGTCGTACCGGGCGTGGGACTGCGGTCTGGTTGAAGCAGCCAGCACGAATGCGTGGCCCAACGCGAGACATAACGTAGGGGCCACGACACAGACGACAGCATTCACCGTTGAACGTGCGAACCGCATCTACATGCATCCTTGACGAGCTCGTCGCTAGAGCAATTGTAAGAAACGTGGACCCAACCCACCAACCGAGGCGATGTGTCTACGGGTCATTGAACTCGACCCTCCACCAACCGGACCGAGTCCATAGAGCGGATGCCGCATCACCCAGAAACAGGTCTGTCGTGCCACAATGAGCCGATCTTCGAGATCTCTGAACGCGCGTTCGGCCTGCTCCACAGTGCGCTGGCGCGCTTCATCGAAGCTCACGCCGGCTCCTGAAAACGGCGCGAGCACGACCCGCTCAAGTCCGCCGAGCGATTCCTCGAGACCACCGAGCGACGCCGCGACGGCGCTGACGAGATCGGTGACGGCCAGCATTTCTCCCGTCAGGACTGCCCCATCGCTCGTTATCCGGATCCCGAGGCCAGGTTTGATCTCTCCGTCCGCATCGCCCAATCCCGGCTTGATCTCGCCAAATCCCGGCTTGATCTCGCCCAATCCCGGCTTGATCTCGCCCAGTCCCGGCTTGATCTCCCCGAGGCCTTGCTTGTCGCTCTGGCCAAACCCCGGCTTGATGCCACTGTCCACACCCAGGCCGAGACTTCCATTCGTCAGCACTCGACGGAGCGTGCGTTCCGTAGAGGACAAAGCGATCTCGATTTCACGCAATGACGCGGTCAACTGCTCTCGGAGCGCACCCGGCAGGACCATCGGAACATGTCGCAGCCGCTCCTCCGTTGGTTCCTCCACCAACAACCTGAGAAACAGCGGCTGCGTGGCCGACGGACCAAGGCGGTCTTCCGATCCGCGTTCTGAAGGACCACGCAACGTCGGCAGGAGACCTTCCTTGGCGTTCCTGACCGTGAGATCGAGCCTGTCAAACGTGCGCTTCGCACTGAGCAGCAGCTGCCCGACGCCTTCGCGGTCAGCGCGCGAGCTGGCACCGGCTGCCACTGACGTACTCTTCGATCTCCGCGTTCATAGGCTCCAGGACGTCGGCGAGGTCGTCGTAAACTATCTCGGTCCAGACTTTGTCCGTCTGACGCATAAGCTCGAGAGCCTCGTATTGGGATCTGTCGATCTCCAGCCGTACGAGATCCGAAGCACTCGTGACGGCGGTAGCGAAGATGCCCAGGCCGTGTAGACCCTCAAAATCGGGATCTGCCTCATGCCGCACAATCAACCGATTGTGTCCAGGTTCGAGCTCAGTGCCAAGCCGAGTTGCCGCATCGACGATGAACGGATCCCCGGTTGTGGCGAGGTGCGTGCATAAGTCGCGCAGATCTATGAGCGGCCGAACGTTGCCGTGTGCCGAATCGAGAAATGCATCAGCCACTCGGTCGCTCAGGTCGGGAGTTGTCATGGCCGGCTTCAGCGCCTGTGCGAGGGCACGAACCCGGGTCGGCAGGAGATCCGTTTTGTGAAGATTCAGCAGCGACAGCGCAACGCCATTGTGCCGAAACGAACGCATGAATTCATCGACGATGAGTCCGCCCAGGTCTTCTGGAGACAGATCCGAGCCCTGACCCAAGCGCTCGTTCATGCGCTGCAAGATTGCGGAGTATGGCCAACCGCTGAAGGGCATCGTGATCTCGGACGCCACAAGATACTTGGCGCCATCGCGAAGCTCGTAGGCGGCTTCCGCGTAACTCATGGCGCACGCGTTGGCCCCGAGCAGATCCAGCTGGCCGCCATCCGCACCGAAGATCCCGAGCGCCTCCCGCAGCTCCTGCAATGTCAGAGCATCACCGTGGTCTCGACCGAAGCCAAGCCCGTAAGAGTGTCCCCACAAGACAAGCAGGTACCGCTTCGCACGATGTTCTTTCAGGCTCCATTCCAGGAATGAGGACAGGGCTTCCCTGTCACCGCTACTCGTCCGATCGCCTCTCCGGCGCGTCCGCCGCTGGTTCGCGGATCCGTGCCTCGTGGCAGACTCCGGAGCACGCTCGCTGATCCCTTTCCTCACGATATAGCGCTCCGGCGTCCCCGGCCAGTTTCGATCTAGTTGGACAACCACCTTGACGGCTTCGGTCGAACCAACGCGCTGTAGCTCTCGGAGATCACGAATCGCGGCCTGTTCGGTCTCCAGGTCGTCCCTAACCGCAGCCATGTAGACCATCACCGTCCATTCCTTGCCGTCTGGCTCCCGATTCGCGCTGACCTTGGGATCGGTTGGGTTTTGCGGCCGCTAGTCTCTTAGCCATGTGGCGGATCTCTCCTGAAGCCCGCTCCGTCCCACCGTCGTCTCGGCCAACTCAGCCACGGTCCAATCGACTGCAGAGGTGCGGCTGACTACCCTAACGACGCAGACGCCAAGAGCGTACAGCAGAGGCCTGCTCCGGGCACCGTAACACTTTCGTCCCGGGCCCGTTCTCTCATAGAAGGAGGCCCCACACCCCCGGGGCGGCGGGAGACGCCCGAAAACCAGGGATCGGTGGGAAACCAGGAGCGTATGATAGGCACACTTACGGGTGCAGGCCTGCCCGCGACCGTCCCCGGCACGGGGGCGGTGCGAGGGCAGCCCCTCGTCGACCTGTCCCGGCGCGTGAACGACAAAGAGGCATCGTTTCAGCTCCTGCTGCGGGCGCGTACTGGTGATCCGGACGCGGTGGAGTTGCTTTGCGCCCGCTACCTCCCCAGGCTCCATCGCTGGGCCCGCGGCCGGCTGCCCCGCGGCGCCCGCGGCGCGATGGACACCAACGACGTCGTCCAGGAAGTGCTCATCAGCGTCATCAGGCGGCTCAAGGTCTTCGAGCCGCGCGACGAAGGCGCCTTTCAGGGCTACCTGCGCCAGGCGCTGACCAACCGCTTCCGCGACGAAGCCCGGAAGATCAACGCGCACCCCGCGCCCTCGCCGCTCGACAGCGCCTGGCCCTCGTCCGGGCCGTCGCCCCTCGAGATCGCGATCGGCCGCGAGGGCGTGGAGCGCTACGAGGCGGCGCTCCAGAAACTGAGGCCCGAGGATCAGCGCGCCATCGTCGCGCGCTGCGAATGGGGCATGAGCCACGAGGAAGTGGCACAGGCGATCGGAAAGCCGACGGCGAATGCAGCGCGCGTCGCGATTCACCGCGCGCTCGTGCGATTGGCGAAGGAGATGGCCGGTGGAAGATGACATTCATGACGACCGTCAGGACGGCCAGGACCGTCAAGACGACATAGCGCTGCTCGAGCTGGCGTCGATGATCGACGAGGACCAGCCGATCGACTGGGACAGCGAGGAAGGCGTCGCAAGAGGCGACGACGAGCGAGCCGTGCTCGCCGAGCTGCGCGTCCTGGCCGCTCTCACGCGGGTCTATCGCGACCCAGACGCGGTCGGGCTCGAGGCCCCCCTCCAGACTGAGGCGCAGGAGCTCGTCGAACACGCGCTGCCGCCCGCCACGTGGGGATCGCTCGAGGTGTTCGAACAGGTCGGCCGGGGAGGATTCGCGAAGGTCTACCGCGCGCGCGATCCGCTCGGCCGCGATGTGGCGGTGAAGCTCTTCCCCGTCACCCCCGAAAACGCCACCGCGCTCTCGGGTCGCGTGCTCCGCGAGGGCTCGCTCCTCGCCAAGATCAACCACCGCAACGTCGTCGTCGTCCACGGCGTCGAGCGCTCGAGCGGTTTCGTCGGCATGTGGATGGAGTTCATCCACGGCCGCACGATGGAAGACGAATTGCGTGCACGTGGTCCGCTCAGCGCCGAGGAAGCCACACCCATCGGCGTGGACCTCTGCCAGGCGCTCGCCGCCGTGCACGGGCGCGGCCTCGTCCATCGCGACATCAAGGCGCAGAACGTGATGCGCGAGGCGGGCGGACGCACGGTCCTCATGGACTTCGGCGCCGGCACCGAGCTCTCGACCGGCTTGCAAAGGCCGTACGACACGGCCGGCACGCCGGTCTATCTCGCGCCAGAGCTCTTCGACGGGCGACCGGCCACGCGAGCGTCGGACGTCTACAGTCTCGGCGTCCTGCTCTACAGGATGGTGACGGACGGGTTCCCGGTCGACGGCGAAGATCGGTCGCAGATCGAACGCGCGCATCGCGAAGGGCGGGTCAAGCGGCTGCGCGACGTGCGGCCGGACCTCCCGAGCGGGTTCAT
This sequence comes from uncultured Acidobacteriota bacterium, assembly GCA_963839705.1. GTDB lineage: Bacteria > Acidobacteriota > Vicinamibacteria > Vicinamibacterales > 2-12-FULL-66-21 > DATBJJ01. The sequence continues at coordinate 107,106 of CAWIWL010000009.1, read as the reverse complement.
CCAGACCGTCGAGCGCGCGCTGTCGCCTGATCCATCGGCGCGACCGCAGACGGCTGGCGAGCTCGAGGCGGCCCTCATTGGCAAGAGGCCTCCGGTGGAACCGCTATGGAGCTGGTGGCAGCGCGCGGCGGCTGTCGCCGCCGCAATCGTGCTCGTCGCCGTGCCGGTTGCGTGGTTCGTGGCGAACGCAGACCAAAGGACCGGACAACACCAATCCATCGTCGGCAGCGGCCGTGGAGCGCGCACCCGCCACGGCGGCAGCCGCAGTCAATCCGACCATACACCGTCAAGGCGGGACTGTATCGCACGCGCAACGACGTCGAAGTTCCGCTCGACGGCCGAGCACCAGGCTCGTCCGCGGCGACCAAGCTATCGATGCGGATCGAAGCGTCGACTGATGTCTACGTCTATGTCCTCAATGCGCGACGACGCGGCAAGTCCTACCGGCTGTTCCCGTTGCCAGACCACCAGCCGGACAATCCACTCAGCGCCGTCGAAGGTGCACCGGCTGCCTGCGCGACTGGACACGAACTGGGCGGTCACCGCGAAGGCGGCCGCGAGCACTTCGTGATCGTGGTCACGCCCGTCCGCAGCGAAGCCATTTGAGGCCTGTGGTCACGACCGATTCCTCCGGCGAGGGCGGGGCGCGCAGCGTGACCAGAGCACCATCCCGTCGGACAGATCGGTGAGCTGCGGTCTGTCGGTGGACTCGCGAAAGCGAAGACCATTGCGAAGGCGAGCGAGCCAGTCGTTGATCTGGTTCGAAGACGGCCGGCGAACTCACGGGACCAGCAGGAAACCGCGAGCGGACGCCTGGATGCGGCAGCTCACGGTACCCGGCGCGCGCCGCCGCTGATCACCCGGCGCGCGAACGCACCTACAATGGACGCGCAGTCGCGGTGACTGCGAACCCCCAGATGATGAGGTGCGCGTTGCCCGATCGGGTGCTGAGCGAGCAGACCGACCAACAATTGACGGCGGCACGCCGCCTGCTGGCCGACCTGCAGGTCGAACTGGCGTCCGTGCCCGCGACCGCCGCTGACGCGGCGACGCTCGCCGAATCCGTCCGCCAGCTCGACGAGCTCTTCCTCCTCGTCGTCGTCGGCGAGTTCAACGCCGGCAAGAGCGCGTTCATCAACGCGCTCCTCGGCCGCGCGGTCCTCGACGAAGGGGTGACCCCGACGACGGCGCAGCTGCATCTCATCCGCCACGGCGCGACGACGTCGACCGAGATCCTGGGTTCGGGCATCCGCGTCGTCGCCGCGCCGGTCGACTTCCTCAGGGACATCCACATCGTCGACACGCCGGGCACCAACGCGATCATCCGCGAGCACGAGCGCCTGACGACGGAGTTTGTGCCGCGTGCGGACTTCGTGTTGTTCGTGACGTCAGCGGACCGGCCCTTCACGGAGACAGAGCGGGCGTTCGTCGAGGCGATCCGGGCCTGGGGCAAGAAGGTCGTTGTGGTCCTCAACAAGATCGACATCTTCGAGCGGCCGGGTGAGCTCGAGCAAGTGCTGACGTTCGTGGGCGACGCGGCCGAGCGCGTGCTCGGCACGAGGCCGCCGATCTTCCCGGTCAGCGCGCGGCTGGCAGGCCGCGCCAAGCAGGGCGAGCCGGCGCTGTGGTCCGCCAGCCGGTTCGAGGCGCTGGAGCGCTTCCTCCATGACTCGCTCGACGAAGAGAGCCGCTTCCGGCTGAAGCTGTCGAGCCCGCTCGGCGTGGGCGACGTCCTGGCGCGCCGGTATCTCGACGTGTCCGAGGAACGTCTGTCGCTCCTCGCGAACGACACCTCGACGCTCGACGACGTCGAGCGCCAGCTGGCGCAGTATCGGGCCGACCTCGCCCGCGGGTTCGAGCTACGAATGAGCGCGGTCGAGAAGGTGCTGCTCGAGATGGAGACGCGCGGACACCAGTACCTCGACGACACGCTGCGCATCGGCCGCGTGCTGGACCTGATGAACCGATCGCGCGTGCAGCGGGAGTTCGAGCAGAAGGTCGTCGGCGACGCGCCGCAGCAGATCGAACGGCGCGTCTCGGAGATCATCGACTGGCTGGTCGATCAGGACTACCGGCAGTGGCAGGCCGTCTCCACTCGGCTCGCGGCCCGTCAGCGGGAGCACGGCGACCGCATCCTCGGCGGCGCCGACATCGGCAGCTTCCACGAAGACCGTTCGCGGCTGCTCGACTCGGTTGGCCGCGAAGCGCAGCGCGTCGTGGAGACCTACGACCGCCGGCGGGAGTCCGAGGCGATCGCCAACGGTGCGCGCACCGCGGTCGCCGCGACCGCTGCCGCCGGCGCCAGTGCGCTGGGGCTCGGCGCGCTGGTCTCCCTGGCCGCCACCACGGCCGCCGCCGACATCACGGGGTTCGTCATGGCAGGGGTGGTCGCCGTTCTGGGTTTTCTGATTATCCCGGCGAAGCGACGAAAGGCGAGGGCCGAGATCCGCGCGAAGGTGTCGACGCTCATCAGCGACCTTCGCGGGGCGCTCGGCGCCGAATTCGCGCGCGCCCAGGATCGCAGCGCGCAACGTTTCGCCGACGCGATGGGTCCCTACACGAGGTTCGTGCGCGCGGAACGCGAGCGATGGGACAGCCATCGCTCGTCGCTCACTACGCTCCGCGGCCGCGTTCGGCAGCTGCTGTCGTCGGTCGGGTGACTATTTGAGCCTTTTGATCTCGTTGAGGCGCACGGGCTGCTGCCCGTAGTTCTCGAGGACGAGGTTCTTGGTCTTCGGGTCGATGTAGAGCTGGGTGCCCGCGAGCATCTTGCCCTCGCCCTTGTCTTCCTTGTTCAGGCGCATCTCGATGACGGTGAACGGATAGTCCATGGTCCGCGGCTGGTTGCGCGCCTCCGCGAAGCCGACCGGACGATCGGTGCCGACGACAATCTGACGGCTGCCGTCCTCCATTGGGTTCTGCCGCGCGTAACGGAGGTCCCACGCGAGCGTGTTCGGCGTGCGGATGTAGCCTGCCTTCGGCATCTTCTGGAGCGCCTTGAGCAGCGCCTGGTTCGCCCTGTACTTGTCCTTCTCCTCCGTGAGGATGCTCAGAAGCGTCTGACGCTCGGCATCGGTCGACCAGCGCTCGATCCTGATGTCGACGGTGGCGGTCTTGGGACCGCTGTTCATGTTGATGGCAAAGGCCGTGAACGTCTCGTTCACGCTCTGCGCCGAAACGCCGGATGCAGGCGCGCCGAGCGCTGCTGATATCGCGAGAGCCGCCAGGGCAAGCTTGGGTACGAGTAAATCGCATGTTCCATCTCCTCATTGACCCCGGCTGATCGGTGGTCGGGGCGGTCAACATTGTGACCGTTTTCGACCGGGTGCTGACCGGTGCAGAAATTGTCGGGCCGGTCATGACAGGGAAGCAACCTTATTCTCTCTTCCTTTCGTCTATCGAAAGGAAGCAGGCATGGTTGGACAGAAACGCGACACCTTTCAGGGCACGCTGGACATGCTCGTCCTCAAGGCGCTCCAGCTCGAGCCGATGCACGGCTGGGGCATCACCGAACGGATCGAGCAATGGTCGGAACAGGTGTTCCAGCTCGGGCAGGGCACGCTCTATCCGGCACTCTATCGTCTCGAGCGCCAGGGACTGATCCGATCCGACTGGAAAGTGACATCCAACAACCGCAGGGCCCGGTACTACGCGCTGACGAAGGAGGGCCGCCGCTACTTGGCCGACGAGCTGGCCCACTGGCGACGGCTGTCACGCGCCATCAACCTGATTCTGGACGCAACGTAGGGCGATCGGGGGGAACACATGCGCGAACTGTGGCGCCGGCTGAGGCACGTCCGGCAACGCGAGCGTGGACTCGACGAGGAGATCCGCTTTCACATCGATCAGCAGACCGAGAAGAACCGGCGCGCCGGAATGACCGCGGACGAAGCGCGGCGGCAGGCGTTTGTCAGGTTCGGCGGCGTCGAGTATCTCAAGGAACGCACGCGAGACGAATATCGGCCGGCGTTCTTCGAGGACTTTCTTCGCGATGTGCGTTACGGCGTGCGCCTGCTCTTCCGGACCAAGGCCTTCGCCATTGTTGCGATCCTGACGCTCGGTCTCGGCATCGGCGCCGCAACGGCGGTCTTCAGCGTCGTCGACGGCGTGCTGCTCCGTCCGCTGCCCTACCCCGATCCCGATCGGATCGTCCGGCTCCATCAGGTGGACGGCAACGGGCGTCGCAACAATACGGTGTCGGAACCGAACTTCGAGGACTGGAAATCCGGCACGCGCAGCTTCAGCGCGATGGCAGAAATGTCGGGCGGCCAGACGCCCGTTACCATCGGCGGCGAAGCGACGATGACTCCCGGCGCTACCGTCTCGCGGGAGTTCTTCGACGTGATGGGCGTGCGTCCGCTCGTCGGGCGGGGCTTCCTGCCCGAGGAACAGCGCGTCGGCGGCGCGCCGGCCGCGATCATCAGCGATCGCCTGTGGCGCACGCGGCTCGGCGGCGGGCCGCTCGACACGCTCACGCTGCGCATCGATCGACGGTGCACTCCGTCATCGGCGTCATGCCGCCGGGCTTCAACTACCCTGGCGACAGCGATTTCTGGATGGCCCGCGAGCGTCAACCGGCGCAGAGGTCACGGACCGCTCACAATTTCCAGGTCATCGCGCGAGTGGCGAGCGGCATGGCCGTCAGCGCAGCCCACAGCGAGATCAGCGTCCTCTCGCGGGCGCTGAAGCAGCGTTATGGCGAGGGCACGTGGATGTTCGACGCTGCCGCCGTGCCTCTTCGCGAGTCGCTCACCGCCACCTCCCGTCCGGTCCTGCTGCTGCTCTTCGGCGCCGCGATCCTGCTCCTCGCCATCGCCTGCCTCAACGTGTCGAACCTGCACCTGGCGAGGGCCTCGACGAGGCAGCGCGAGCTGGCCCTCCGGCTGGCGGTCGGCGCAGACCGGCGGCCGGCTGACGCGACAGCTCCTCGCCGAGGCGCTCGTGCTCGCGGTTTCGGCGAGCGTCGTCGGCGTGGCTATCGCTTTTGCCGGCGTCAGGGCGCTTGCCGCCTTGCAGCCAGCCAACGTCCCCCGCATCGCCGACGTGCGCGTCGACGCGGGCGTCCTCGGCTTCGCGCTGCTCGTCGCCGTCGGCACCGCGGCGCTCCTCGGCATCCTCACGTCGCTCCGTACATCGCCCACAACGTTGCGCGAGTCGCTCGGGGAAGGACAGCGCACGATGGGCGGCGGCCGCGGCGAGCGCGCGCGGCAGGGACTCGTCGTCGCGCAAGTGGCGCTGACGATGGTGCTGCTCGTCGGGGCGGGGCTGCTGGCGCGGAGCTTCATGCAGGTGCTGGCCGTCAACCCCGGCTACAGCACGGCCAACGCGGTGGTCCTCGATCTCATGTGGACGTTCGCCCGCGATCCCGAGGTGCGCCAGCGCCGCGTGGACAGCGAGCGAACCATGCTCACCGAGCTCGGCCGGCTGCCGGGCGTCGAACGCGTCGGCCTCATCAGCTCGTTTCCGCTCGGCAGCGGCTCCTTCCCCAACGGCCGCTTCATCGAGATGACGCGGCCGGACGAGATTGCCAGCCTGGACGACTTCGCGACGAAGCTCCGCGACACGGCCAAGGCCCGGTCCGCGGACGCCGGGTATCGTGTCGCGAGCGAGGATTACTTCGCCGCCATGGACATCCCGCTCATCCGCGGGCGACTCTTCGAGGTCGAGCGACGGGCCCAGACGCTCCGCACGTCGCGGTCATCAGCGAGTCGCTCGCGAAAACCAAGTGGCCCGGGCAGGACGCCATCGGCCGCTTCGTCCAGTTCGGCAACATGGACGGCGACCTCCGCGGCTTCCGCATCGTCGGCATCGTCGGCGACGTGCGCGAGATTTCTCCGGAAACGCTGCCCGGTCCGATCTTCTACGGCTACTACCAGCAGCGGCCCACGTCTCGCGTCAGCATGGTCGTCAAGACCTCGACCCCGACCGGCGCTGACCACCGCGGCGCGACAAATCGTACGGTCGGTCGATCCGGAGGTGCCGCTCCAAGTCCGCACGGTCGAGGACGCCTTCGATCGCGCGCTCGCAGGGCGACGGTTCAGCCTGCTGCTCATCGGCGTCTTCAGCGCGTGCGCGCTGGTGCTGGCCACGCTCGGCGTCTACGGATTGATGGCCTACCTCGTCTCGCAGCGCACGCGCGAGATCGGGATCCGGCTGGCGCTCGGCGCGGAATCGACCGACGTCGTCGCGCTCGTCGTCGGGCGCGGCGTGCGGCTGGCCGTGATCGGCGTGGCGATCGGCGGCGTCGCCGCGCTCCTGCTGACGCGGCTGCTCGACGGCATGCTCTTCGGCGTGACGGCGACCGATCCCATCGCGTTCGCGAGCGTCATCGCGGTGACGCTGACCGCGGTCCTCGCGGCCACCTGGGTGCCCGCCAGGCGGGCGATGAAGGTCGCGCCGGTGGTGGCGCTGAGGGCTGACTGAACGGCCAGTCCACGGATACGAACGACCAATCGCGGAGCGCGACGCCCGATACCGAGGCCGACGACCAGTAATACGTTCGACGTATCGGAGGCAGGAGCAACGGCGCCAGCCGGAGGATGTCAGGCCTGGAGGTGTGTCCGTCATCAGGGCGTGGACGGTCCAGGTTAGCGCCAGGGACGCCTTGGGACTGCTTGTACCGAGCAATACGCGCGGTAAGGGTTCAATCGAGAGATCGAAGATAACGGAGCACTGAACTGGATTCGATCAGTGCTCGTGATCCGATCGCTCGATTCAGCCCTGCGCCGGCCTAGGCCGGCGTGCAAGCAGTCCGCAGCGTGACAGCCTCCGTGCGTCTCCGTTCGCTTCGTTCCTTCGTGGTGAATCCGTTATCTTCGTCTCCTCCCTTGCACGTTCCAACTTGTAACTCGAGCAACTCCCCTGGTTCCGTCAGGCAACCACGGACAACATGGACACCGGGTAAACTAGGCACCAACAACGAGGCACAGCGTCGTGGGTCGTAGCCTGGTCTATGCCGCGTTTTCATTGCTCGGCGGCTCGCTGGCGTCATCGGAGCGTTGGCGGTCCTCTCGGCGGAGGGTATCGAGCAGGGCACGGTACACGACCTGCTCCGTGATGTCGCCCAGGCGAGCGACGCGGACTGGACGGCGGTCACGCGCGGCGAGCCGTTCGCCAAGGTCATCGGCTCCGATCGCGCGCGAAATCGCGGTGGCGGGAGCGATCCGGATTGCCGCGTCGAGCGAGCGGCTCGTCGACCGCTACCGCGAGGTCGAGAACCTGAAGCGCAGCGCCATCGTGCTCGACCTGGGGCGTATCGGCAAGCCGCCGCGTGCGGCCGATTTCGCGTCGGTTCCGCTCGAGGACTACAGCCTGGACCTGAGGGAATGCCACCCGGGCGAATGCCGCGTGCGGCTGGGCGAGCAGGCGATCGCGCGCTTCCATCGCGACGTGGACTGGCGTGCGGCAGACTGGCGCGAGCGCTCGAAAACGGTCTGGCGCGAGGTCCTGGCTGGATACGCGGCGGCCTACAGCCGCGAGGGGCGGCGCGCCCTCCCCACCCTTGCCAACAAGCGAGACCCGTTGAGCGTGCCGGCCGAGCTGTCGCTCCTCGTCGATCGGTTCGCGTTCCTCAACGCCTTTGCTCCCGGCTTTCTTGCCTATCATGCGCGAGTTCGGCCCCGGCGGTCCAGAAGGCGCTCGACGAAGTGATGTATTGGAGCAAGGAGGACTTCGGTGTGCGGCCAGTGCTGCGTCTCTCGCACCAGACGATCTACCGAACCTCAGGAACACCGCGAGCCATTCTGATCGCCACCAACCAGATCTACGCGGATCATTATCTCGATGCCGGCCTTACGCTGACCATGACGATCGACGCGCCCGAGGACGGAGGGAAGCCAGCCTTCTACATGATCTCGGTCAGCCGGGCCCGCACGCGCTCGCTGAGCGGCATGCTCCGCTCGTTCGTCCGCTCGACCGTGCAGAACCGCAGCCGCGACGCGCTGCGAAAGATCCTGGCGTCGACGAAGACGAGCCTCGAGCAACGCTGACGGCGATACGGATCAGAGCGGCTTCAGCGACCAAAGCGTCGTCGGGACGAGCTCGGACACGGTGGGATGGATGTGCACCGCGCGCTTGATGAGCGTGTAGGGTGCCTTGGCGTACATCACGTCCAGGATCGAGTGCACGACTTCGTCGCCGCCCGTGCCGAGAATCGCGGCGCCGAGGATCCGGTTCGTCTCGGCGTCGACGACGACCTTCATGAACCCGTGGGTCTCTCCCTTCTCCACGGCGCGCTTCACGTCTTTCATGGCCCGCTTGCCGACGAGCGCCGGACGACCCGTCGCCCGAACTTCGGCTTCCGTCATTCCCGCTCGGCCGAGCGGCGGGTCCACGAACAGACCGTAGACAGGGATGCGGTCGCTGACGCGACGGTTATCGTTCTCGAGCAGGTTCGCAACGACGATCTCGGCGTCGTTGAACGACGTGTGGGTGAACGCGCCCCGGCCGTTGCAGTCGCCGAGCGCCCAGACGCCCGGCACGCTCGTCCGCAGCTCGTCGTCCACCTGGATGTAACCGCCCTTGTCTCGAGCGATTCCGGCTGCGTCGAGGCCGAGGTCGTCGGTGTTCGGCCGGCGCCCGACGGCCAGCAGGAGATGCGTGCCGCTGACTTCTGGAGCTCCAGACGTGCAATCGACGCCGGCGGCGATGTTCGTCCCGTGACCCGACACGCTGATGCACTTCGCGTTCAGACGAACGTGGATGCCTTCCCCCTCGAGAATCTCGAGGATGGCGGCCGACACGTCCTCGTCCTCGCGGCGAATCAAGCGATCGCCCATCTCGATGATGGTGACCTCGCTGCCGAAGCGGCGGAACATCTGCCCGAACTCGAGGCCGATGTAGCTGCCGCCGACGATGATGAGATGCTCGGGGATGAAATCGACATGCATCATCGAGCTGTTGGTAAGGAAAGGAACACCGATCGAGTCCGGGCATCGACGGAATCAGCGCGCGCCCGCCGACGTTGATGAAGATCTTAGGGGCGGTCAGTCGATCGGGCCCGACGCTCACGACCGACGGTGATTCAAAGCGCGCGTGGCCCTGGTAGACCGTGCAGTTCTCCGCCTTGCGGAGTCCCTGCCTCGACGCCGGTGCGCGACTGGCCGGAGATGGCGTCCTTTCGCGCCTTCACGCGAGCCATGTCGATCGTCACGGCGCCGCCGACGCCGACGCCAAATTCACCCGCGCGACGAGCCATGTGCGCGGCGTAGGCGCTGGCCACCAACGTCTTGGTCGGGATGCAGCCGGTGTTGACGCAGGTGCCGCCAAACAAGCCACGCTCGACGATGGCTACCTTCATGCCCGCCTTGGCGAACCTGCTCGCCACAAACGGGCCGGCCTGGCCCGTTCCGATCACTATCGCGTCGTAGGAGTTGGTCGGCATTTGCGTTCTCAGTCAGCCAGGGTGGAGCGATTGGAGATGACGGACTCGCGGCTCGCTGTTGCAACCCCAACGCTCGGGTAGCAGCGCGAGCAGCAGCCGAAGACTAGCGGATCGATGTTGCCAACCCCACGCTCGGCCTTAGCAGTCCGTCGAGGCGCGTAGCAGCTCAGCCGCTGAGCAGCGAGCAGCCAATATTCAGCGCGCTGGCGGGCTCGCCCGCCGCGTAGACGCGGAAGTTCAGCACCGACCAGGCAGGCGCATCTTCCGCCGTACCCGTCTGCGTGACCCTCACGAACTTGGCCTGCACCGGCCGGAAGGTCGCGATCGTCGTCGCCGGCGAGCCAGCGCCCTGCGCGACGGGTGCGCCCCAGGTCTTGCCGTCGATCGAGAGCTGGATCTTGTAGCCGATCGGGAAACTGCCAAACGGCGAACCCCCGCGGCCTCCACCCGGCGCCGCCCCGCGCTGCGGCGTGGCTGGCGCGGCGCCAGGGCCGGCTGGCGGGCCCGCGGGCGCGGCGGCCGCTCCAGCAGGCGCGCCTGGCGCGCCCCGACCGGCCGGCGCCGCCGGAGGTGCCCCTCGGCCTCCGCGGCCGCGTCCACCGCCGCCTGGCGCGCCGGCGTCGAACTGCACCTCGGTGATCATCGCCGCCTGCGGCAACTCGACCTGGAACCACATGTCCGGCGCCTGCGGCACCGCGGTCGTCCACGCGCCCAGCGTCAGCCCGCTCGCCGCGCGCTCGACGTTGTGGCTCGCCGTCGCCTTCCAGGTCGGATCGACCGGCAGGAGACGCGGCAGCGTGACCTCGAGCTCGGGATACGTCCACATGGTCTTGCGGCTCGCCGTCGCCGCCCGCACGCGCGCCACCTCGGCCGGCGAGATGAACGCCGCGGTGTTGCCAAACTCGTTGCGGATATAAGACGACACGTTGGCAATCCACTGGTCGTTCTGCGCGCCCATCGGCAGCATCACCTGCGTGTAGGTCTGGCCGGCGAGCGGCCCGGTCATGCCATGGAGCAGCGTCTTGATCACGTACTCGCGATGACCCTGCACGCGCGGAGATCCCGAGAGCGGCGGGCCCATCATCGACCCGTCGGCCGCGCCTGCGACGGCGACGCCGCGCGCATCCTCGCCGTGACAGGTCTGGCACAGGCTCCGATAGATCGTCTCGCCCTCCTTCATCTGCTCCTGCTGCTCGGGCGAGAAGCCGGCGGCCGACGTCGCGGCCGCCGTAGCAATGCGCTGCAGCACCCGCTGGCCGATCTCCTGCACGCCCTTCGCCTTGTTCGCCTCCATCGTCTCCTTGATGAGGGTCTCCACGTTCGGAAGCTTGAAGAGATTGGCGGAGAGGAGGGCCTGGATCGCGACGTCGGGATCGGCGTCCTTGGCCATCGCGCGATAGTCGTCCGCCAACCCCCGCACGGATGCTTTGTAGAGCGTCTCGCTCGCGCGAATCGCTTGCACCCGTATGCGCGGGTTGCTGTCCTTCATCAGCTCGCGCACGAGAGCGAGGTCGAGGGCATTGAGTCCTTCGAGCGTCCACAGCGCGTGAAAGCGCGCCACCAGGTTGTCGGAGGTGCGGGCGATGCTCTGGAGCGCGGGCACGACGGACTTGTTCTGCCGTTGCACGAGGAGTTGTTGCGCGGTATCACGCCACCAGCCGTTCTGATGGCTCAGGTGCGCCACGAGCTGCGCCGGCGTCTCCCCGAGCATGCGCGGACGCGTGAGATCGAGCGCGATGGCGGGCTGCGCGGGAATCTCCGGCGTCGCCTGCGCGGCCGGACCCGCCGGCGTCGCGGGCACGCCCGGCAGCCCGTCGAACCGCAGGCGCCAGATGCGCCCGTGCCCGATGACCTTGTCGAGCTGATACTGGTCGATCTTGCGACGGAGGTACGAGCCAGGCCGCGTCCAGTTCGATTCCTGGATGATGCCGTGATACATGTCCGCGATGTAGAGAGACCCGTCCGGCGCCGTCGTGATGTTGATGGGCCGGAAGAGCGGGTCCGTGCTGAGCACGAACTCAGACCCGGGATACACGTTGCGGAGCTGCGTCAGCCCCTCGTTCTTCACGATCCGCGCGCGGCGTATGAGCCGGCCGACGGGTTCGGTCACGAGGAGGTCGCCGCGCAGATCGGCGGGGACGCGGTGCGCGCGCACGACGTCGGCGCCCGATGCCGCGGTGAAGTGGTTCAGCCGCCCGACCGGCATCCGCACGCGGATCATGCCGCCCTGCGTGTCGGACAGGCCCGATTCCGGCCAGACGATCTCGAATCCGGGCTCGTACTGCTCGGGAACCGCGAAGGCCCCGTAATGGATCGGCACCTGGAAGTTCACCGGGCCGCGCTCACCGCCCGCGTCCATGAACCACATCTTCCCGTCGTCGTCCATTGTCACGCCCCACTGCCCGCCGTTCGGCCCGGTCGGTTCCTTGAGGATGCCGTTCGGCGTCCACCGGATGCGGAAGGCGTTATAGGTCGTGTAGATCCAGTTGTCGAGACCCCAGTTGAAGCCGGCCTGCTCGTGCTCGAGGTTCCCGTCGCGGCCGATGCCGATACCCGAGTAGAAGTGCTCGCGTTTGTCGGCGATGCCGTCGTTGTTGGTATCGGTGTACTTGATCACGTCGTCTGACGCGGTCTCGTTGGTCAGGATGCTGTTGCCGTCGAGCGGAACGACTGTCCGAGGCAGGACCAGCTTGTCGACGAAGACCGTCCGCTTGTCGTAGACGCCGTCGCCCTTGGTGCTCTCGAAGCGTGTGATGCGGCTCTCGGGCGTGTGCTGATTGTTGCCATCCGCGTCGCGCATGTAGGTCACGAACTCGGTCACGTACATGCGGCCGTTGCCGTCGAACCGGATCTGTGCCGGGCTGACGACATCGGGCTCCGCGAGGACGAGCTCCATGCGATAGCCCGGCGGCAGGATGAACGCCTTGGCCTCGTCTTGCGGCGTCCGCGCCGTGATCGGAGGTTTGGGCGAAAAGTCCGCGCCGGCGTTGGTCGTCGACGAGAGGGTTCCCCCGCCCCCGCCACGCGCCCCGGCCCTGCGGCGGTTGACCCGCCTGCGCAGGAGGCGCGCCCGCCTGCGGCGCCGGCGCGGGGGCCTGCGCGAACACCAGCAGACCGGACATCAGAACCATGACGGCGGCGAGCCTGACGAGCCTGCCGGAAACACCTGTCGTTCTCATCACGCGTTCATCCTGGGTATCAGTTGACCAATGGACAGTGGCGAAACGCCGCAGCACCACTGAATACGATACACCGTGCATCACTGATTACCGATCACGGAGACACGGGACGCGGATTACGCGGATCACAGGTTCAACGGGACGCGGATTACGCGGATCACAAGTTCAACGGGACGCGGATTACGCGGATCTCACCAAACGGATGCCGAACATACGGCTCGGAGGGCTCGCGGGAAGCGGAACTAGCCGGATTTGAATTTCGTTGACACGTTCGTGACGAGACGAACGGCCCCGGGCGATGATAGAGTTCCACGCTGTCGGTGCTTAGCCCGGCAGATTGCGCGTGATGAGATCCGCGTAATCCGCGTCCCGTGAAAAAGATCCGCGACATGGCACAAATCCCAACCAACAAGAAGAACCATCCGTGATGGAACGCGGGACCGTCCTCGTCACCGGCGCCGCCGGCCTCATCGGGAGCGCCGTCGTCTGGGCCCTCAATCAACGCGGGCACGAGCGCATCATCGCTGTCGATCGGCTGGACCGCAGCGACAAGTGGCGCAACCTCGTGCCGCTGCGCTTCGACGACTACGTCGAAGCCGACGCGCTCAGCGACAAGATCAAGCTGGGGCTGCTCGACGACGTCCGCTCGGTGATCCATCTCGGCGCGTGTTCCTCCACGACCGAGACCGACGGCCGGTATCTCATCGAGAACAACTTCAACTACACGAAGATGCTCGCGGAGTGGACGCTGCAGCGCGGCATCCGGTTCGCGTACGCCTCGTCGGCGGCGACCTACGGCGCGCTCGAGGGGCGGGTGTCCGACGGGATCGACATCAAGGGGCTGCGGCCGCTGAATATGTACGGCTACTCGAAGCAGCTCTTCGATCTCCACGCGTCGACCCACGGTTACCTCGACCGCATCGTCGGCCTGAAGTACTTCAATGTGTTCGGGCCGAACGAGGACCACAAGGGCGACATGCGGAGCGTCGTGAACAAGGCCTTCCGGCAGATCCTCGAGACCGGCCGCGTGCACCTGTTCAAGAGCCACCGGCCCGAGTTCGCCGACGGCGAGCAGCGGCGGGACTTCCTCTATGTCAAGGATGCGGTCGACATGACGCTGCACCTGGTCGACGAGCCAGGCGCCTGCGGCCTCTTCAACATCGGGTCCGGCGAGTCGCACACCTGGCGCGAGCTCGTCGGCGCCGTCTTCAGCGCACTCGGCCGGCCGGCAGAGATCGAGTTCATCGACATGCCGACCGAACTGCGCGCAAAGTATCAGTACTCGACCGAGGCCTCGATCGACCGGCTGCGGGAGGCCGGATTCCGCCGCCCGATCACGCCCCTCGCCGACGCCGTACGCGACTACGTCACCAGGTACCTGGTGCCCGGCCGTCACCTCGGGGACGAGTCGGCGGGCTGACGGGCGGCTCGATTTTGGCTCAAGAAACCGCGACTTGTAGTGTCCGGCTTCAGCCGGACCAGACAAGTCCGCCTAAAGGCGGACACTACGACTCCAAGATCTTGCTTGAGCCTTGAGCCCTCAGAGCGTGTGAAGAAACCATCTTTGTAGTGTCCGGCTTTAGCCGGACCAGACGAGTCCGCCTAAGGCGGACACTACGACTCCAAGATTCTGCCTGAGCCCTGAGCCTTGAGCCTTGAGCCCTGAGCCTGAGCCCTGAGCCTTGTTGTTTGATCTCACACGTGATGCGGTCGCCGTTGGTGAGCACCACGATGTCTGTTTTGGCGGCGTCAGCGGTCGAGACGCCAACCGCCACCAAGATCAGCGCTAATGCGGCGCATGCCCGAGTGCGATCCATCCCACCATCGTATGCCGAGACGCGGATGACGGCTTATTTCACCGTCACCCGCGCCTTCATCGTGGGATGCAGGGTGCAGATGTACTCGAGATCAGCGTTCTTCACAAACTTGAACTTCCAGGACTTCTCCGGCGCGATGCTGCCGGAATCGAAGGCGCCGGATGTCGACGTCGCGGTATGGGGAAAAGGGTCCTTGTTGATCCAGACCACGGTGTCGCCGGCGGCGATCGTCAGCCGGGCCGGTTGGAAGCTCGTGGCCTCGATCACCACGGTGTGTGTCTTGACCCTGGGCGCGCCGGCCGCCGCGGCCGGAACCTCGACGGACAATCCGGCCCGTCACGAGCAGGCCCACGGCTGCGGCTACCCACAGAAGACCTCGACACGACACGCGCCTGGCAGTCATGATCGGCACGGACGACTTCCGCTCACTTCCCAAGGGACGACTGGACGTGCTTCGCGTGCTCGAGGTGCGCGACGAACGCCGGGCGGACCTTCACCAGCAGCGCCTTCAGTTCCGCATTCGTGGCGCTCGGGATCGAGCGTCTTGTCGACGGCTTCGAGAACCGCCTGGTGATACGCGACCTCGTGATCGATATAGGCCTTGTCGAATGCCGCGCCCTTCAGGGTCTTCAGATTGGCAACGTTGTCGTCGCCTCCCTTCTTGAGGCTCTGGCTCGTCGGGTTGTCTTCTGGCGTCACCTTGAGCTTGGTCACGAGGTCGACCGCCGACTTGTTGACGCCGGTGTGATCCGTGATCATCTGGTCGGCAAACTTCTTGACGTCAGCGCTGCTCGCCATGGACTTGGCGAGCTTCCCGGCGTCGATGTCGACCTGATTGGCGGTCACGACGATGGAGGCAATCTGAGGATCGGTGACGCCCTGCGCATACGCGCCGGCGCCCGGCACGAGCAACAATCCTGCAATGACGATAGCGGATACTTTCATTGGTTCACTCCTCTGCAGTGGGTTTCTTCCGCCTAAAGGCGGAAGCTACGTGTCTCGGTCTTCTTCCGCCTAAAGGCGGAAGCTACGTGTTTCTGTCTTCTTCCGCCTAAAGGCGGAAGCTACGTGTTTCTGTCTCCTTCCGCCTAAAGGCGGAAGCTACGCGGTTCTGTCTTCTTCCACCTAAAGGCGGAAGTTACCTGGTGCTCTCGGCCAACCTGACGTCCTGTGGCTTCCGCCTTCCGCCTTCGCCAAGGCTTCGGCGGACCGCCGTAGCTTTAGCGGAGGCTGGTCAGGCGGAAGTGCCGGCGTCTGTCCCGTCTACGCCTGACCAGGCGAAACGGATTGCTCATTGGATGCGGGAGCAAACGGCGGCGTTCCCTCCGGTCGAGCTCGGAGACAACCCTTCAGGCAGGAGGTAGCGCGGCGCTGACGCGTGCGAGGACGGCGGCGACGATTCGGTCGCATCGCTCGCCCAGGAAACCGAAGACCTCGACCGTGGCCGAGTCCATGTCTCGTGCGAGCGCCTCGCGCAGGAGCGCGCGGGCTCGGAAGAGGCGGGAGCGCACGGTCGCCGAGGGAATGGCCAGACACGCCGCGGTTTCCTCGACGGTCATGTCCTCGACTTCGCGCATCACGAACACCGTGCGAAAGGCGATCGGCAGCTCGTCGATCCGGCGTTCGAGGATGCGCCGCACCTCGCCGCGCATCGTCGCGTCGGTGGGAGACTCAGCCTTGTCGTCGGCCATGTTGGCTTCCGCCAGTTCGTGGTCCGGTCCACGCCTGGCGCCGAA
Organism: uncultured Acidobacteriota bacterium; assembly: GCA_963839705.1. Taxonomy (GTDB): domain Bacteria; phylum Acidobacteriota; class Vicinamibacteria; order Vicinamibacterales; family 2-12-FULL-66-21; genus DATBJJ01. The sequence goes on along the minus strand of CAWIWL010000009.1, from coordinate 90,992 downwards.
CGGCACGACGACCCGGTCGCGCTTCTGCCGGCGCAACCGCATCAGCGCCTGGTTGATCACGATGCGCGTCAGCCACGTGGAAAGCTGCGACTCGCCACGGAAGTCGGCCATCCGGCGGTAGGCATCGAGATACCCATCCTGCAGTGCGTCTTCCGCTTCGGAATCGTCCTTGAGGATCGCGCGCGCGACGCGGAACAGCTTGCCGTTGTAGCGGCGCATGAGCGCCTCGAATGCCGTCTGGTCGTGATGCGCGATGCGCACCACGAGGTCGGCGTCGCTGTTCGGACTCCCGGCGGGCACGGTTGAGGCTGGGGAGCGAGACATATCAATCGTCCCTGTATTGGATGCATCCGGCGCGCCAGACGTTCCCCAGCATCGCGGATCCCCCCTCTGGGACGCGGATCACGCGGATTTCACACGAATCACGGGGCCGCGGATCACGCGGGTTTATCACGGGACGCGGATCACACGGATCTCACACGAAGCTCACAGCAGCCTGAACGCTGCGATCACGATCAGCGTCGCCGGGAGCGCGCCGAGCAGGAGCCAAATCGGCAGGATGGCGCCGTTGAAGAAGCGGCCGAGCAGGGCCTGGCCGGCCGGGTTGGGCGCGTTGGCGATGACGGTCAGGCCTCCGCCCGTGACCGCGCCTTCCACGACGGCGATCTTCAGCTGCTCGTCGAGGTTCGGCACGAGCGTCGCGAGGTAAGTGATGAGCGCGTTGTCGTTGAAAGCCGTGAGCACTGTCGAGCTCAGGAAGAGCGGCGTCGCCGACAGGCTGGCGAGCACCGGCGTGATCCACCATGCCTGCAGCCCACCGTGGATGACGAGCCCGGCAAGGAAGAACCCGACGAGCAACGGCGCCTTGAGCTCGATGCGGCTCTGGTAGGCGGACGTGGCGCGCGCGAGTCCCAGGAAGATGAGAAAGCCTCCGACAAAAAGCGCCGGGTAGTGCGACGTCAGAACGGTCCAGGCCATGAAGGCCATGTGGGTCGCAGTAAGCCACGCAGGAACCGGCAGCAGAGCCGATCCGGCGAGGTCATCGTTCTCGGGTTGCTCCACGTCGGGCAGCGCAGGCCGGCGGGCCAGGTCGGCGAACTCGCCACGGAAGACCAGGAAGTAGGCCAGCGTCGAGACGAGGATCGCCAAGACTGCCCTCCAGCCGAAGTGCCCGAGCATGAACCCGGTCGACCAGTCCCAGTGCCGCGCCACCATCAGCACGGGCGGCGCCGCGAAATGCGTGAGCGTGCCGCCAATCGATACGTTGACGAAGAGCAGCCCCAGCGTGGCGTACTTCAGCCGCTCGCTTGGGTGGAGATCGTAGAACTGCCGGCCAAGCAGCAGCGCGCAGATGGTCATCGCCCCCGGCTCGGTAATGAACGAGCCGAAGATGGGACCGATGATCAGGATGGTGACCCACCACGCTGCTGGCGTTCCGCCGCCGGCATTGGCCACACGGCGAAGGGCGGCTTCAGCGAATCCGATGATCGGACGCGTGGCGGCGAGCGCCATGATGACGACGACGAAGACCGCTTCGGTGTAGTTGACCTCGTCGTTGAAGTAGTGCTTCGCCTTCTCCCATCCGGAGTAGCCGATCATCGCCGCGAAGAGCACGACCGCCCAGAGCCCAAAGACGACTTCCACTTCGCCGAGGAAGTGCAGCAGTTCGGCCGTCACGCTCGGCGTCTGGCGCCGGCCCTCGGCACGCGCGCGCTCGTCCCGACGACGCTGAATCGCGTGCGACAGCGACGTGAAGCGCGCGGCCGCGAACGTGTGCAGGATGGCCAGCACGAAGATCCCGGTCGCAATCGCGTTGAAGGGCTCGGCCTGCGCGCGTTCGGTAAGAATCTGGAGAATGGGCTGGCCCTGCACATCATCAACTTATGCGAAGGGCGAGCGATCCGACAAACGATGCTCTCGGAGACAGGCGCGGCGTGAGCCGTCCCCGCGGGCGGGGTATTCTGTCGCGTGGGCATGAGCGAACACGAACCACTCGTCGTTTCGGGCCGGGAAATCGCGGTGTCGAACCCGCGCAAGGTCCTGTTTCCGCAGGCGGGCCACACCAAGCTGGATCTCGTGCGCTATTACCTGGCGGTCGCCGACGGCGCGCTCCGCGGCGCGGGTGGGCGGCCGAACGTGCTCGTCCGCTACCCGAACGGGACCGCGGGCGAGTTCTTCTTCCAGAAGCGAGCGCCCGAGTCACGGCCGCCGTGGGTGGAAGTCGTGTCGCTGAAGTTCCCGTCCGGCCGCACTGCCGAAGAGGTCGTGCCGCGTGACGCGGCCGCGCTGGCGTGGATGGCCAACCTGGCGTGCCTCGAGCTGCACCCGCATCCGGTTCGAGCGGAAGATCTCGATCATCCCGACGAGCTGCGCGTCGACCTGGACCCTGTGCCCGGCGTCGCGTGGGACGACGTGCGCAAGGTCGCGCGCGTCGTGCAAGCCACGCTCGCCGACTTCGGGCTCGTCGGTTGGCCGAAGACCTCCGGATCGCGCGGCATGCACGTCTACGTGCGCATCGAACAGTCGTGGACCTTCAACGAAGTGCGCCGCGCCGCGCTCGCGTTCGCGCGCGAGGTCGAGCGGCGCGCGCCAGAGCTGGCGACGAGCAAGTGGTGGAAGGAGGAGCGCCACGGGGTCTTTCTCGACTACAACCAGAACGCGAAGGACCGCACGATTGCCGGCGCGTATTCGGTCCGGCCGACGCCTGACGCGCGCGTCTCCGCTCCGCTCGCCTGGGACGAGATCGATGCGTGCGAGCCCGGGGACTTCACGCTCGTCACGATGCCGGCGCGGTTCGCCGCCGTCGGCGACCGCCACGATGGCATCGACGCGCACCGTTGCTCGCTCGTCAGCTTGCTCGAGCTCTCCGCACGGCACGAGCGCGAGGGTCGGGGGGACGCGCCCTGGCCGCCGCAATACAAGAAGCAGGAGGGGGAACCGCCGCGGGTGCAGCCGTCCCGCCGCCGGGTGCCGAACCGTCCTCTGGTCGAGATCGGTCGCGCCGCGCTCAAGGAGGAGGCGCTGGCCGGACTGGACCGATGGCGCGCGCGCCATCCCGAGGCGGCGGCACACCTCTCGCCCGCCGACGTGCTCGTCGACGCGATGCGAGGCCGGTTTCGCACCTGGACCAGGATTCGGGTGAACCTGCAGCACGTGCCGGTCGAGCTGCGGCCCCCGCAGGAGCCGCTCGATCCCGATGCCGCTCCTAATGAGTGGGAAGGCGTCAGCCCCGATGGCTGGACGCGCCGAAGACCTTCTCGAGCTCGTAAGGCGCCGTGACCTCGAGCTGGTCGTAGCGGCAGTCAGCCGGCTGGCGGTCGGGTCGCCATCGCACGAAGACCGCGGCGTGTCGGAACCGATCGCCCTGCAAGTGGTCGTACTTGACTTCGCACACGCGCTCGATCCGCACCGGCTCCCACGAGAGATCTTTGCCGGCGCTCCAGCGGCTCTGCGCGCCGGGCATCCGCCCCATCCCCCTGCCGCTGGCATCGGCCCACTCGCGCCACGGATGCCCCTCGAGTGCCAGTTCCCGCAGCGGCGCCAGGAGCGACGCAAGCTGCTTGCGCACCGCCATCGTGAACGCCGACGTCACGCCGACGTGGTGCAGTGTCCCTTTCGCGTCGTACAACCCGAGCAGCAGCGATCCGACGATGCCCTCGCCGGTCTTGTGCCAGCGGAAGCCGGCGACGACGCAGTCGGCGGTACGCGCGTGCTTGATCTTGATCATGGCGCGCTTGCCCGGCTCATAGATGCCGCGCACCGGCTTGGCGATGACGCCGTCGAGCCCCGCGCCCTCGAAGTGTTCGAGCCATTCGGCCGCGAGCGCGCGGTCGCGCGTCATCGGGGTCAGATAGATGGGGGGCGCGCTCGCGCCGAGGAGCGCCTCGAGCCGCGATCGTCGCTCGCTCTGGGGCCTGGTCCGCAGATCCACGCCGTCGGCCGCGAGCAAGTCGAAGCCGACAAACGCCGCCGGCGTCGCCTCGGCCAGCTTCGCGACGCGCGACGCCGCCGGGTGGAGCCGCAGCTGGAGCGCGTCGAAGTCGAGCCCCTTCGCCGTGGCAATCACAATCTCCCCGTCGATGACGCACCCGGCTGGCAGCCGGGAGCGAAAGATCGCGTGCAGGTCGGGAAAGTACCGGTCGAGCGGCCGCAGATCGCGGCTCTGGATGTAGACGTCCGCCGCGCTGCTGAACACAATCGCGCGAAAGCCGTCCCACTTCGGCTCGTAATGAAACCCGTCGCCCGACGGGAGCGCATCGGCCACCCTCGCCAGCATCGGTTCAACCGGCGGCGGAATCGCGAATGTCGTCATCGGGCGTTCCGGGGACACTCAAACGGGACAGTCACGGTTGAGTGTCCCCGGGGCAGTTTCGCGGCACCTCCGGCATCAGCCAAGAGCAGAGCGGGAGGTTCAAGGGTTGGGGTGTCATCAAATGATCGGCGATTTGCCTGCTTCTGCGACGATTGTACGCAGAAACTGCCTCGTTCCCTGCCTGACCGTCCCTTTTGACTGTCCCCCGTGACTGTCACGGTTGAGTGTCCCGGTTGAGTGTCCCCGCCGGCCCCGCAGCAGATCTATACTCAGCCATGATTTTCGTCTTTGGATTCGCGCTCGGGGTATCCGCCGGCCTGCGGTCGATGAGTCCCGGCGCCATCGTCGCGTGGGCCGCACAGCTTGGCTGGCCGGATCTTCGCCAGACCAGCATGGCCTTCATGGCATCGCCGATCACGGCCTGGATCTTCACGCTCTTTGCCGGCGTCGAGCTCGTGCTCGACAAGCTGCCCTCGACGCCAAGCCGTCTCGGAGCAATTCCGCTCGGCGCACGGATCCTCATGGCCGCCCTGTGCTCGGCCACCGCGTGTGCGGCGACACATCAGTCGATCGGCATCGGTGCAGTCGCGGGCGCAGTTGGTGGAGTGGCCGGCGCGTATGGCGGGTACCACGCAAGGCGGCATCTCACCCTCAACCTCAAGGCGTCCGCCCTGCATGTGGCAGTCGCCGAGGACTGCCTGGCGATTGGCATTGCCGCTTTTGCCGTCTCGCGTTTTTTGTGATGGCCGCTCAGCGCATCAGAGGGACATGCGTGGGGATGTCCTTATCGCAGGGATCAGGTGTCGGGGGCAGGGACCGGGCACGTTTCCGGGTTCGGGCCCCGGACAGTCAATTCATCAGCCACAGCCCGTCGCTCCCCAGATACGCCTCGAAGTCGCGATAGGCCGCGTCCGGCGGCGGATCTGACGCCGCGAGCGTCTCGGCCGAGAACGTCGACGTTATCGCGACGCACCGCATGCCCGCGCCGCGCGCCGCGGCAACGCCGGCCGGCGCGTCCTCGAAGGCCAGGCACGTCTCCGGCGCCACACCCAGCTCGTGCGCCGCACGCAGGAACACATCGGGGAACGGTTTGCCCCGCGGCACCGTGTCGCTGCGTGTGATGACGCCGATACGATCCGCCAGGCCGATGGCCGAGAGCGTGTGGGCGACGTTTTTCTCCGGCGCCGACGTTGCCACAGCCACGCCGATGCCGCGCGCGGCCAGGCGCTCCAACAGCGTGAGCGCTCCGGGAAGCGGCTGCAGCCGCTCGCGCGACAGCTCGCGATACGCGCTCTCCTTCTCTTCCGCGAACGCGCGCAGCTCATCAAGCGTCAGCTCGCGCTCGAAGAGGATTGGAAAAATCTCCGAGTTGCGCTTCCCATCCACCCGCTGCCGCATCGCCATCGTCATCGCCGGCAGGCCGTGGCGCCGGAGAAACAGGCCAAAGGCTTCGGCGTGGCATGCCATGTTGTCGGTCAGGGTGCCATCGAGATCGAACACAACGCCCTGAGGACGGAATTCCGACAGCGGGATCATCCGCCGATCGTACTACGAGGAGTGACACGAACGCCGGCGCACGCGCCGAGGCCGAGCGCCTCCGTATCAGGGCTTGCCGAAGAGCGGCGCGAATAGTCGGAGGTCGACGGCGTTCCCCATCGCTTGATAACCCGCCCGGTTCGGATGCAGCCGATCGCCAGGGCCACCAGTCGTGCTGTTGGGCTGATAGGCCGCGCGCAATCCGCCTGTATCGGGATCGCGGGTCGCGAGGTCGAAGTCGACGACGCCGTCGAAGGCCCCGGCGGATCGGATGAACGCGTTGATCGCCTGACGCTCGGCATCGACCTCCGGCGTTCCGTGAGCCGTCGCGCTGCCGAGGCTCGGGACAATCGTCGCGCCGAAGATCCCGAGTCCGCGCGCGCGGCTCCGCCGGACAATCTCGCGCAGGCCCGCAATGACGGCGTCCGCCTTCGTACCGCCAGACAGGTCATTGATCCCCTCGAGCCAGATCACCGCCGACACGCCCGACAGTCCGGCGACATCCCGATCGAACCGTTCGAGGGCCGACGGACCGCCGGCGACTGGGCTCGCGACCGCATATGCAGGCGGTGACACGACGCGATTTCCGCCAATGCCGGCGTTGACCACCGACACGCGCGCGCCGTGCACCGCGTGCAGCCGGCGTGAGAGGACGTCGGGCCAGCGATCGTCGCCATTGAGCGTCGACGCCGTGCCGTCGGTAATCGAGTCACCAAAGCACGCGACGACGACGGTAGCGGCCGGCGCCAGGACGTCGACGGCATCAAGGAAATACCAGGACGTGGTCGTGAACGCAAATGCGGCGTCGTTCTCCTCTGCGCCGTGACTGCCCGAGCGCGGCGCCGAAAGATACGAGGTGGTGAGCGCCTTGGCATGCCACGTCATCGGTCCGGTCGACCCGACGGCATGGAAACTCACGACAAGCTTCCGCCCGATCAGAAGCGGATCGGCTGCGCTCGTCACGAAGCTCAGATCGACAGGGTCGCTCATCACCGCGCCGCCGGCCGGAATCGTGAGGCTGGTCCGGCCGCGTTCGAAAAGCACCCGCCGATTCGTTCCCGACGTGACGTTGCCGCCGCTGCTCTGCAACCCCACGAACACATCGTCGAAGGTGACGGGACGCGTGCCAAAGACATTCGTCAGCCGCAGGCGCGCGGTCTTTCCCCAGAGATCCGGCTTGACGATCAGCCGAAACGTCTGATCGACCGCGCCGCCGTCGGCGCTTTCGAATGCCGTCGAGAGGTCGGGCTGAGCGGAAGGATTTCCTGAGGGGTACGGTCCGTGGGGAGAGGCGGCCCACGACGCCGCCCACTTCTCTCCCTGGCGAGCCGGCTGACCTGAAACGGCCTCACCGAGGAGGGCGGCGGTACAAATGAACAGGGATACGCAGATGGCAGACAAGACGGGGCGCGGCTTCATACGGCTCCGATCCTCGAGAAAGGCGGAACCGATGATATAGCGGCCCGTGTCAGTTGTTATCCGTGTTGCTCGTATTTATCCGTGGCGCGCTATCCGATGATCCCGTAGATGTCGCCCGGCATTTTGAGCCCGAGAATCAAGAGGGCGAGAAGCCCCACACTGCTTTGCGTCTCATTGACTGACTCCTTTTCTTTAATGTGCGCCGGTGAAGCCATTCCCGGCCCGTGTAGTCCGTGTTCTCCGTGGCGCGTGTGTTTTTGGCGCGTGCTGTCCGCGGCGCTAGTTAGCCCTGCTGACCGGCACGCCGACGTGAAACCAGCAGCTCACGGACGCCCCACGCTTCTTCGCTGGCACGAACGTCCACTGCTTCACGGCCGCAACGATGGCTTCGTCGAGCGCTGGACCGGCCTTGGATCGGCGCAGCAGATTGACGAGGGACGGATGGCCCGACTGGGTGACGAGGACGCGCACGATGACGACCTCGTTCAGCTGACGGTCGCGCAGATCGTCGGGAACTTGCGGTTCGACGCGGGTCACGACGCGCGGTGTCTCGTTGACGTCTCTCAGCTCGAAGAACGGACCGACGGGCTCGGCGGGCGGCTCGGGTTTGGGCGCGACTGCAACCACTGGAGCCGGCGCCGCGACCTCTGGAGCAGGCGCGGCCACCACAGGACTCGGCACGGGTGCCGTCGTGGCCGGGCGCACGGGCGCCATGGGTCGAGACCCTCTCGGCGGAACGCGCGCGGCGGCGGCACGAGACGCGGCTGGCAGTGGTCGTCGGCGCGGCCCGTTTCGGCAGAGTCGCCATGGCCGGCACGACCCTGGGCGATGCCTCGACCGTGCTCTCATCCCGGGCAGGCGTCGCGGGCGATGGCGCCGCGACGTCGCTCGGTGGCGTTGCCGCACGCTCGGGTTCCGCCGCTGCCTGTTGGACGGCAGGCACCGGCGTCGTTTCACGAATGATCGGCGACGTCTCCTGGCCGAGCCACAGCTTCCCCAGCGGGAAACCGATCGCGGCCAAGACGACGACCACTGCGATCGTTCCGCCGATCGTGCGCGCGTAACCCGCGAGCCCCGACGGCGACGCGCTGACGCTGGCACTGGCGACCACGGGCTTCGGCGCTTGCGCCCTGGCGGGCGCCGGTTCCGCGCGCGGCGCGGGTGCAGGTGCCGGTGGTTCAGGCGCCGGCGTCGCCGCTTTCATCTCGATGACCGGTCCCGCCTGAGCCTGCGGCGCGGTCTCTGCCGCCGCGACAGGTGCGGGCGGCGGAACCGGTATTTCGGACGCAGCCGCGACGGCCGGACCCGGCGTAGCGAGCGTGTTGTCGAGCAGGGAATGGAACGCGTGCTGACACGCCGAACAGAGACTGCCGTCGTCTGCCGGTCCACCGCAACTCTCGCAGCAAGCCGCCGGAGCGTCGCTGTCGAGATGCGCGGCCGGTACGTCAGCCGGCGGTGCATCAACCGAGAGCGTCAAAGCTGCGTGCGTCTCAGCAACGTGAGGTGCGGGGACCGGAGCAACGGGCACTGGCACGGCGAGGGGTGAATTCGGCGCGGCATCGACCGGTGCGTGCCCGGCAAAAGGCGCTTCGAGAATCGGATCGATGCCCGCGTGCGGAACAACGGGAGCCGGAGGCGTATGTTGAGCGGCCTCGAGAGACGCGAAACGCGCGTCGATCAGAGGATCGACGTACGGCGCTGATGGAGCCTCGAAAACTTCGTCAACGTACGGCTCCGGCTCCGGATCGAAGTGAACGCCGACGAGACGATCGCCCTTCGGAGCCTTGCGCAGCACCGGTGCGGGCTCGCCCCATGAGGTTTGGGAAGAGGGTTGGGAAGAGGACTGAGAAGCCGGTTGAGACGAAGCCTGAAGATCGTCCCTCTCGTCGAGAGCCTTCCTCTCCTGAAGCGACAACTTGCGGCCGCAGCACTCGCAGTAATGGCCTGGGGTAAGCGGTTCCGACTTACATTCGTCGCAGCGCACGATACCTCCCGGGGGCGTTCACAAGCGGAGCCCACGGGCGAAATGGCAAGGGCCCTGCCAATGCCGATCGGTCGTCGTGCCTGCGGTTTTGCTAGAAGATTCGCGCGATCGCCGGGGGATGTCCGACGACGACAGACAATTAACGTCACTCGGTGTGCCGGAAATTGGCACAGGCCCGACCTCGACGCCGGTTGCTGGACCGGCGTCGAGGGAGCAGAAAATGGCGGGGCTACTGAATCACGACATAGCGCCAGAGGCGAGTCGTCTCCTTGGCGTCGACGTACTTGCCAATCTCCTTGTCGAATTGCGCTTTCGTCTTCCACGGACGGTATTCCTTGAACTCGCGTACCATCCGCGCGCCGGCGCCCGGAATACTGAGGATGTCTTCGTCGGTGGCCGTGTTCAGGTTGACCGGGATGAAGACGTATTGTTTCAGGCGATCGGTCTCCGGCTGCCCGACGTACTTGCTGATTTCCTTGTCGAACTGCGCCCACGTCTTCCACGGACGGTACTCCGCAAACTCACGAACCATGCGCTTGCCCGCGCCCGGAATGAGGAGGATCTCCTCCGGCGTTCCGGTGTTGAGGTTCACGTGGACGAATGCCTTGCCGTAGAACTCGGTCGCCTGGGCGGGCGTCAGCGACTGGCTCGTCAGGAACGTGTTCAGCTCGACGACGCTCCCGAACGGACGCTTCTCGAGCAATCCCTTGACGATCGCGGGCGTCATGTTCGGCAGACCGAGCAGGTCCTTCTCGGCCGCGGTGTTGGCGTCGATGATGGCGCCCTTCCCCACCTGTCCGTTGAGAGGAGAGCCAATGGTGAAGGCGAGCACCATGGCCGTGGCAGCAATCCGCATGCGAAGAGTACCGAGTCATATAAACGCTCCTGTTGTAGTTATCGATTCCGTGTCGTGCCCGAGCGATCGAGCCGATACACGCACGCGAGTCCGAGCAGGCCGAGCAGGGCCATGTTGCCGGGCGCAAGCGCCGGCGGAGCCTTGGCCCGGATCACGCTCCAGAACAATGCCGCGCCGCCCAGCGAGGGATCCATCTCGAGCTTGAACTCCATGTTGGCGCGGTAGTGCAGCACGGCGCCCGTCGCGCCGCTCAGCATCAAGAGCAGCATGGCGCCTCGGAACAACGGGACCACCGAGGCCGGGCTGTGCGTCCGGAGCATCACGACACTGGCGACGATTGCCATGGTAAGCACGACCAGCGGGATCATCTGCCACCCGTCCTCATCATGCCCCATGAGGGTCAATTCGGTCGCGGTGCCGATGAGTCCGAAGAGGAGTATCGCGAGGAGGAGCCTCCTCAGCGTGACGAGCGTCGCGTCAGGGGAGACCTCAGTCATCACTGAACGGACCTCGACAGACGAGACACGACACCAACTCTACCATCGCTCACCGCCCGCGAGCGACCTTGACGGGCCAGTTCAGAAGCATCCGTAGAGGCTCACGCTGTGGCGACGCTAGTGGAGTACAGAACAGAAAGCGCACCCCCTCGGCATTGACGCGATACTGTTCGACGACAGCGCTGATGACCGGGAGGGGTGTCCGGAAGAGCAGTTGCGGCCGGCCTGCTTTGAGCTCATCCCCGTCCACTCGAACCTCGACCACATAGAGACCCGCATCGAGCCCGAGGTAATACAGCTCGCGACCGTCTCCCCGCCAGAGAGGCTGAACACCACCGTCGATGGATACCTGCCAGCGGCGGCCAGCCGTCGAAACAGAGGAGACATACACCTCTGAGCGCCCCGACTCGGCGGAGTTGTAGGCAATCCAGCGTAAATCGGACGACAGCTGAACTTGTTCAACCGGTTCTTTCGCGGCGGTCAGCCGCTTCGTGTTCTGAGTCCCCGCATTCAGTTCCCAGGCATCTCGATCTGCGCTCGATCGGAAGACGAGGGACCGTCCGTCAGCGGCAAGGTCTTCCAGCCAGATGACAGGCACCTTGTCTCGCGGCAGGAGCACGGTCGGATTCGCGCCGGTCCTGTCGACACGCACGATGCCAGGCGCCTGCCCGGTGTTGCGGGCGAACGCGATGTCGCCCGCGGCGTTGAATCGAGGATCGTTGTCGTTGAGGTCACCGCTCGTGAGCGGCGCCATCACACCGCTCACAGTATCGAGCGTCGAGATGGTCGAGCGTACTGTCGGACCGTCTTTGAAGACTTCGATGGCAAGTCGCGAGGCGTCGGCGGACAAGTCGAAGCCGCCGTACAGCCCCGGGGGGCCCACTGTCTGGAGCGGCGCGCCACCGCGATCGAACCAGCGGAACTGACGCTGGCCGCTGCCGCCAACGGCATAGACCAACGCCGTCTCCGACGCCCAGAACGCAGGGGTCCTACCCGCACCCTGATAGATCGCAGGGACGAGGGTTACACTCTCGCCGCTGAGACGGCCGCCTGCGGCATCGAACGGCTGCGCGACGAGTCGTTCTTCGATGGCCCACAGCAACGTGCCCGCCGCATACACGCCGCGCGCCGGAGCTCGCCATCACGAGCTTCGTGTCGGAATCGGTCAGGCTTCCCGCGTACACGCCATTCGTCGCCGGATCGCTCGTGCGGACGAAGAACAGGAAGCGTCCACCGTCGAGCAGTTGCGGCCAGCTGTGATACTGGTCACCCCGCCCGCCATCCAGTTTTGTGAGGAGCGTCGCGCTGCCACCCGAAGCCGGCACCCGATAGAGACCCGTCGGTCCACCAATCGAAAACAGGATTGTGCCGTCACTGCTCCAGGATCCGGTGACGAATGGGACGGGAGGTGACTCCTCTGGCAGCCGGATGAAACGCTCGACGGTACCTGCGCCGACATCGAGCTTCATCAGAAAGCCGTTCGCGGCAAAAACGACGACGCGGCTATCCGGCGACCAGAAGGGCCATGATGTAGCTCCCTCGCTCCGATCGATCGCGCGAGGCAGTCCAGCGTCCAGCGACCGGATCCACAACCGTCGGACACTGCCTGGGCCGATGCCGACAAAGGCCAGCAGCCGGCCGTCCGGCGATAGTCCCGCCTGCGGAGCAGTCGGCGCCAGCCCGGGCAGAGGCATCGAGGCGAATGCCACGTCCGCGGCGGGCGGCGGGATCAGGAACTCGGTGATGACCGGGTCCGGAGCCGGCCTCCATGCGCGGCCGATCGCAATCCCACCGAGTCCGGCGAGCACCAGCGCGACGGCAATGCCGAGTGGCCACTTCACACGCGCGAGGCGTGTCTGTGTGCCGTCGGCGGGAACTGACCGTGCGGGGACCTGTGCCGCGCTCGCTGCCGGAGTCGGACCGGTCAGGGTCGCCAGCGCGAACGCGAGGTCGCTCGTCGAATGGAACCGCGACGCCGGGTCCTTTTCCAGGCAGTGCCTCACGATGTCGTGAAGGGCTGGCGGCAGGGGCTGTTCGTCCGAGCTCGTCAGCACTGGCGGTGGATCCGAGAGGATGGCGCTGAGCGTGTCGGCCGGCGTGTCGCGCTCGAACGCGCGGCGACCCTGCAGCATCTCGAAGAGCACGCAACCGAAAGCGAAGATGTCCGCGCGGTGATCGGCGTCCTGTCCGCGCGCCTGCTCGGGCGCCATATATCCGATCGTGCCGACCACGCCACCTACACGCGTCTGTTGCGCGATCGTCTGGTCTGCTTCGACGGGCGCGGTCAGCTTGGCAAGACCGAAGTCGAGGATCTTGATCCGGTCATCTGTCGTAACGAAGAGGTTGTCCGGCTTGATATCGCGGTGCACGATCCCTTTGTCGTGCGCTGCTGCAAGCGCGTGCGCGATCTGGCCGCCATAGTCGATGGCCTTCTGCGTCGAGAGACGCTCGGCTTCCAGCTTGGCGCGTAACGACACGCCTTCGAGAAGCTCGGTGACGAGATACGGCGCACCGTCGTGCTCGCCGATGTCATACACGGCCAGCACGCCAGGGTGATTGAGTGCGGCTGCCGCCCGAGCTTCTTGCTCGAAGCGGCGCAGATGCTCGCGATCGGTGACGAATATCGCCGGAATGACCTTGATCGCGACCACACGCCCGAGACGGGCATCCTGGGCGTAGTACACCTCGCCCATGCCGCCCTTGCCCAGGAGGCGGTCGATCTTGTAAGGCCCGAGCTCGGTCCCAAGCGGAAGGCTCACGGGACCTCCCGCGGCTTCTCTCTCTTCATTCTCAGCTTGGCCATGAATCTGCGGAGCAATATGCCGGTGCAGCGAGGCGCCCCGGCACGCCAGGAGTCTTGCCGTATCAAATGACTATATCGGGGACGCGAGCGCTTTGCCATGGTTGGTCAGCGGCTGGCGAGGTGCAGTGAGGGCGTCTTGCGGGAACCGATCGAAGATGGTCTGATCGATAGCCGTGACGGCCACCGAAACGCACCGCGCCATCGACGCGGTCTGGAGGATTGAATCGCCCCGGCTCATCGCCGGCCTGGCGCGCATCGTAGGCGATGTCGGCCTGGCCGAGGACCTGGCGCAGGACGCCCTCCTCGCCGCGCTCGAGCAGTGGCCCGAGTCTGGCGTTCCCCGCAACCCTGGCGCGTGGCTGATGGCGACCGCCAAGCACCGGGCGATCGATCTCTGGCGCCGCAAGAAGCGGCTCGATCGGAAGCACGAGCAGCTCGGTTACGAGCTCGAGGCCGAACAGGAAGCGGCGGTGCCGAATCTCGAGGCGGCCATCGATGAGCGGGCAGACGACGTCGGCGACGACCTCCTGCGCCTCGTCTTCACGGCCTGCCATCCCGTGCTGGCCATCGAGGCGCGGGTGGCGCTCACCCTCCGGCTGCTCGGCGGCCTCACAACCGAGGAGATCGCGCGCGCGTTCCTCGTCTCCGAGCCCACCGTCGCCCAGCGCATCGTCCGCGCCAAACGCACGCTCGCCGACAAGCGCGTGCCGTTCGAGGTTCCCCGTGGAGAGGAGCGCGCCGAACGCCTCTCGTCGGTGCTCGGCGTCATCTACCTGATCTTCAATGAAGGCTACACGGCAACGGCTGGCGGTGACTGGATGCGGCCTGCACTCTGTGAAGACGCGCTGCGTCTGGGACGGGTCCTCGCCGAGCTCGTCCCGCAGGAACCCGAGGTCCACGGGCTGGTGGCGCTGATGGAGATCCAGGCGTCGCGCGCGAGAGCGCGCGTTGGTCCGTCGGGCGAGCCCATCGGTACTCTTCGAGCAGAATCGGGCGCTGTGGGATCAACTGCTCATCCGCCGCGGCCTCGCGGCGCTCGAGCGCGCCCGGGCGCTCGGCGGCGCACAGGGTTCGCACGCGCTGCAAGCGGCAATCGCCGCGTGCCACGCGCGCGCGCGCACGCCGGAAGAAACGGACTGGCCGCGCATCGCGGAGCTCTACGAGCTGCTGCAGCAGCTCACGCCGTCACCGGTCATCGAGCTGAACAGGGCCGTCGCGGTCGGCATGGCGTTTGGCCCGGCGGCGGGCCTCGCCATCGCCGATGCGCTTGCGGCGGAGCGGTCGCTCCAGAGCTATCACCTCCTGCCGAGCGTGCGCGGGGATCTGCTCGCCAAACTGGGCCGCGCCGCCGAGGCGCGCGCGGAGTTCGAGCGCGCCGCTGAGCTCACTCGCAACGCGCGGGAGCGAGAGCTCTTGCTGGCGCGGGCACGCACCGTCAGCAGTGCTTGACCGTCATCGAGTCGGTCGTGCTCTGCGCCCTTCGGCGGTGAAAGGCCGTTGGCTGAAACAGCGTCGAGACGACCCCGAGCTCTAGTGGCAGCCATCTCGTAAACCTGACGCTCGTTCCAAGCGAGCGAGCCGTGCGAGCGAGCCACGCGACCGGAGCGCGCCGGCGAAGCGGCGCGCGAGAGAGCGTGTAGGGGAGTCCGAGGGGCGAAGCCCCTCGGATAAGTCTAGTCCGCCCGCAGCGCCTTGATGACGTCGACGCGCGACGCGCGCGCGGCGGGCATGAGCGACGCCAGGATCGCGGCCGCGACGAGGACTACGGCGGCGCCGGCGATGGGCATGGCGCCGGGGATGCGGACATCCGGGATGTAGCTGCCGACGGCGCGCGCCAGCATGAGGCCTCCGACCGCGCCCACCACGATGCCAGCGCCTGCGATGACTGCACCTTCTCGCAGCACGCGCGTCAGGAGGTGACGCGGCGCCGACCCGATCGCGAGGCGGATGCCGAACTCACGTGTCCTGGCGCTCACCGAGAACGCCAGCACGCCGGCGACGCCGACGACGGCGATCGTCAGCGCGACGGCTGCGAACCCGCCGAAGACGAGCGCATTCAGCCGATTCGGCGCCAGGACCTCGGCGCGGATGTCGTCGAGAGTAGCCGGCTGCTCGACCGGCTGATCGGGCGAGAGCTCGCGGATGATGCGCGTGATCGTCGGCACGAGCGCGTAGGGATCGGAACTCGCGTGAACGAAAATCCGGCCGCCGCCAATCTCCTGCTCGAACGGATGATAGACGCTCAGCGCCGGCCCAGCCACCACGTTCTCGTCATCTACGTCGGCAGCAATGCCGATGATCCGCCGCGGCGTGGTCTTCACGTCGATGAACTTCATCACCGGATCGGTCCACATCAGGCCGCGGTTCAGCGCGTCCCGCGACGGGAACATCCGCTGCGCCACGCTCTGGCTGACGATGACCACCGGTTCGGCGTCGCGGCGGTCTGCCTCGGTGAAATCACGGCCGGCGATGATCGGCACGCCGAGCGAGGCGAAGAACCC
Organism: uncultured Acidobacteriota bacterium; assembly: GCA_963839705.1. Lineage (GTDB taxonomy): Bacteria > Acidobacteriota > Vicinamibacteria > Vicinamibacterales > 2-12-FULL-66-21 > DATBJJ01. The sequence goes on along the minus strand of CAWIWL010000009.1, from coordinate 75,084 downwards.
AGGCGACACGGTGCGGAACCGGGCGCGGGGATCTTCCTCGCCGTTGGCCTTCGCGTAGCCCTCCACCGAGAACTGGAAGCCGGGACCGAAGACCCCGGCGTCGCGCCACGGCACGATCGTTCCGACGGCGGCCTGCTCGACGCCAGGCAGCACCGAAATGCGCCGCAGCGCTTCCTTATAGAAGGAGGCGACCTGATCGGGAGGACGCGTGTAGGAGATCACGGGCACGTTCAACGCCAGCACGTTGCGCGTCTTGAAGCCCGTCGGCGCCGACTGCAGCGCGACCAGGGCCGTCAACAGCATCCCGGCGCCAGCCAGGAGCACAAACGACGCCGCAATCTGCGTAACGGCAAACAGGCGCAGGCGGCGGTTCGTGCCCGTCGTGATGCGCACGTTGCCGGTCGACAGGCCGAACCCGCTCGACGCGTCCGCGGACGGCAGGCGCGGCACGAACGCGAGGACAACCGCCGCGGCCAGGGCCAGGCCCACACCGACCCACAGCAGGCTGGCATCAACCGTGAGGTCGAGCGCGCGCACCGAGAAGCGCGCGGCATACCGGCCGAGAACGCCCACCATCGGCCGCGCGATCGCGACGCCAAGAATCGCGCCCGCGCCGCACAAGAGCAGGCTCTCGGCGAGGAGCGTACGGCGCAGCGCGCCGGCGCTGGCGCCGAGCGCCGCACGAATCGCCAGCTCACCCTCGCGGCGCACCGAGCGCGCGAGGATCAGGTTCGCCACGTTCGAACAGGCGATGACGAAGACGAGCGCTGACGCCGCGAGCAGCACCAGCAGGACGGTCCGCGCCGGCGAGACAATCTGATCGCGCAGCCCGACGGCGTCGATCCGGAAGTCCGCCGACGCCGGATAGGCTTCGGGATGCTCCTTGACGATGGCGCCGTGGACCGCGCGCAGCTCTGCTTTCGCCGCGTCGAGTCCGACCCCCGGCGCTAGGCGGCCGAAGAGCTCGGTCATCCGATGGACGCGGCCATCCTGCATCGTCGCGGAAAGATGATGCGGGCTCGTGACCATGTTGGCGATGATCTCGGTCTCCGACGGATACGGGACCGACGGCTCGAGGATGCCGACGATGGTCGCGGTCCGGTCGCCCAGCCTGACCGTCTTTCCGATCGCCGAGGCGTCGCTCTGGAGCGCCCCGCTCCAGAAGCGATAGGTCAGCACCGCCGCACCCGCGGCCTTCGGCCCATCGTCCGATGGCCCGAGGAGTCGGCCACGCACGGGCTTGAGGCCCATCACGTCGAAGTAGGAACCGCCGACGACGCCGGCGCGCACCACGCGAGGCTCGCCGAGCCCGATCATGGTGAACTCGATCGTGGAGAAATCGCCGAAGGCATTGAGCGTCCGGACCCGCGCGCGAAGGTCGTTAATCTCCGGCACCGAGAAGACGGCATTCTCGACACTGATGCCGGGGGCGCTCTGGCGTAGGTAGATGAGGCGATCCTCGTCACGGTTGACGAGCGGCCGGAGAAGCACGCCGCGGACGACGCTGAATATGGCGGCGTTGGCGCCGATGCCGAGCGCGAGGGTGACCACAACCGTAAGGGCCAGGCCTTTGACCCTGGCGAGCGAACGGACGGCAAAACGGATATCTGTGAGGAAGCTCATAAACACTCTGTTACACGTTGGTCTGGAGGTTAATCGATTGTCAGGTTACTCAATTTTCGCCTCTACCTGTAAGTCGAATCAGGACCCGCCAGATCGACACGACCGGCAAAATTATTTTCGGGAACCCGACGCCGGGCGACGGCGCCGGCTGCCGGGGTGGCCAGACAAGCCTCAGGGAACGGGGCCGATGGCGACGGAACGGATAGGGACGAACGCGACATTCGAGATCGAGATGGAGGGCCAGCGATCACGCACGGCCGGGAGAGTGCGAACTAATTCGAGAAGGCCGGAGAATCCCCGCTTCGGGCCTATGACGGCCGTCATAGGCCGCGACGGCTGCGGCCCCTTCAGGTCGTTGAGCGGCGGCGTTCTTCGGCGGCCGCGAGCCATCCACGCTTGATGTCGCCGGCGGGAACACTCGAAAGATAGGGCTTGATGTCCAACACGGGCGTGCCGTCGAGCATGTCGACGCCGCGCACGTGGAGCCGCCGACCGTCCCTGCGCAGCAGCTGCACGACCGTCAAGCCGATCGGGCTCGGACGCTGGGGAGACCGCGTCGCGAAGACGCCGTGCGGCCGATCGTCGCTCGGCGGGTACGCGACGAGGTCGTACCCGCCAGCGCGGTGAAAGTGCCACAGGACGTACAGATGCGAGAAACCCTCGATGTCCTGGAGGCCGGCCTCGAACAACGGCTCGATCTCGATGACGCCCTCGGCGTCGTGCTTCGCGTCGGGCCCCTTCGGGATCTCGCCGGTCTCGGCGAACGGTGTTCGCATCGCCCCAATCGGCATCATCGTCACGTCCATGCCGTTTCTCGTCGTGTCAACCGCCAAAGAACTCCGCCAGCACCGGGGCCAGGGCCTTCGCGCTGACCATGTGCGTCTGTCCCTCGAGGGTGTAGTGCTTCGCGCTCGGCAAAACGCGCGCAAGCGCCTGCATCGCGTTGCGCATCCAAGCCGGGCTCTTGCCGCCGGCCACGACCAGTGTGGGCACAGTCGCAGCCGTCCAGCGTGTCGATGGCAGCGGCCTGCCTCTCTGGTTGTCAGAAACGATCGTCAGGTCGTACGGAAGCGTGTGCGCCACGCCTTTGAGCTTCGACCACGCCGGCATGAAGCGCATCAGGGCGACGAAGACGGCCGGAACACCGACCAACTTCATGAACAGCCTGACCGCGTCACTCCGGCGATCGGCGGCGACGAGGCGCTCGAGCTGCTGCACGACGTCGGCGGGAACGGGAGCACGAGTGTCGTCGACGATGAACGGGGCCTCGTACAACGCCAGCTTCCGCACGACGAGTCCTCGATTTGCCGCCTCGAGGGCCAGGCCGGCGCCCGAGGAAATCCCGTACACGAACGCGGATCCGCCAGCCTCTTTGATCAAGGCGTCGATATCCTCGACCTCCCGCTCCACGGCGTATGGCGCCGTGTCGCCGCTGTCGCCACGCCCGCGGCGGTCGTAGGTGAAAACGGTGAAGTGGGGCGCCAGAAGCGCCGCCAGTGGCGCCATCGGCCCAGATCCGCGATAGCAGAGCGCGCCGTCCACGAGGATCAGGGGCGGCCCGCTGCCCACGCGATCGAACGCGATGGGGGTCCCGTCCTTCGAAATCACTTTCTTCATATGCCCTCCGCAGCGTCAAGCGCTTCCGGATCGACCCGTTACCGCTTGGCGGCCTGCGCGCGCAGCCGCTTCTCCTGCTGACGCAACTCGGGGGTGAACTCCTCGCCGAAATCCTCCGCCTCGAACACTTGCCGAATCTCGAGCTCCACGTCTCCGTCTTCGATCGGCCAGCGCTTGACCCACTCGATGGCCTCTTCCTTCGACCGCACCTGAATCATGGTGAAGCCCGCGATGAGCTCCTTCGTTTCGGTGAACGGGCCGTCGACGACGACCGGCTTGCCGCCGTTGGGCCTGACGCGTGTGCCCTTCGAGCTCGGCTGGAGCCCTTCTCCCTGCAGCATGACGCCGGCTTTCACCAGCTCTTCGTTGTATTTCATCATGGCGGCGAGCAGTTCCTGGCTCGGCAGGACGCCCGCCTCGGTGTTCTTGTCGGCCCTGCGGATGATCATGAATCGCATGGTTTGTCTCCCGTTGTGGGTCTTGTGCTGATCGCTGGCTGTCTGAAACCGGACCGACACTCCGGGCAGCGGCCCGCTCTACTTACACGTCGAATGTGGACACGCGGAATCGACAGACGCCGACAAACAAAAATCGTGGGGCGCGTTCCCTCCGTGTTGCCCGTGTTGTCCGTGGCTCCGGCGTCCGTGGCATCCGTGGCTCTATTCGACCTTCCACACGCGGATCACGACGTCGGTCGGGTTTCGTTCGCCCGTTCCGATGAAAATCGAACGGGTCAGCCATTGCGTCAGCGGAAGACTCGCTGCGCGAAATGATAGAGGTTGCTCGCCCAGGTCTTGGCCGTGTGCCCTTCGTCGTCGACGTTCCAGATGTGCGGGACGTTGTGCTGCTTGAGGTAGGCGTGGACGCCCTGAGATATGTTGATCAGCCCGTCCTTGTTCCCGCACGAAAGATAGATCAGCTTCAACCTGGCCTTCGCCACCGCCGGATCCGGAACGAGCTCGGCGGGCGGCTTGGTGTTCGGGGCCGAGGAGAACGCGCCGAGCCACGCGAACGTGTCGAGGTGCGCGAACCCGAAGTTGAGGGTCTGGCCGCCGCCCATCGAGAGCCCGGCGAGGGCGCGATGCTCGCGATCAGTACGCGCCGAGTACTTCTTCTCGATCGCCGGAATCAGCTTTTCCAGCAGGTCCTGCTCGAACCTGGCGAAGCCGGCCACCTTCTCGGGTGCGAACGCGTTGCCCGAAGCGCTGTCGTCGGCGAGCGCGCGGCCGTTAGGGATCACGACGATCATCGGCTCGGCCTTCTTGTCGGCGATCAGGTTGTCGAAGAGCGCGTCGGGCGTGGCGAAGCGGATCCATTCCGTCTCGTCGCCGCCGATGCCGTGCAACAGATAGAGCACCGGGTACTTTTTGTCGCTCGAGTAGTCGGACGGCAGGTAGACGTTGGCCTTGCGTCGAGTGGCCGTGACCGACGATTCGTACTCGAAGGCTTCGATGCGGCCGGCCGAAACGCCTTCACGCCGCGTGGTGAAGCCCGCAGGCGCGTCAGGGAACACCCGCACGTCGTCGGGCCCAAGGACGATGGGCCGGCCCATGTTCCCCCGGCCCTGTCCGGGCGGAGGTCCCTGGGTCTCCCCCGGGCTAGCTCCGGCTGCGGCAGCGAGCAGCAGGATTGCTGCGGTGACAACAAGACCTTTGTTCTTCATAGCCATGATGCTCATCTGGTCGTGTCTTCGTGGTTGATGCGGCAAACCGCGCCGGCCACGTCGCGGGCGCGAGCCAGCGACACTATCTTACCTGCGCCGTCACAACCCGGCGGCCCTGTCCCGAGGCAGCCGGCGCGTACGTCATCGTCGACGTCCTCGCCGCGGCGCCCAGCCATTGCGTGCGCCATGCCGCGCCCTGTCTGATAGGCTTACCGCAGGAGGCTTCATGGTCGATCGTCGATCGTTCCTCAAACGGGCCGGTTCGCTGGCCTCGGCCGCGCTGGTTCTTCCCTCGATGCAGACGACGCCGGCACGCTACAAGATCGGCCTGCAGCTCTTCACGGTCAACCGGGACATGAACCGCGACCCGATCGCCTCACTCGAGCGCGTGAAGCAGATGGGGTATGAAGAGGTCGAGACCTACGGCCTCGATCCCGCGGCGCTGACCTACTATCGCCTCCCGGCGAAGGACTTCGCGCAGCGGCTGCAGGATCACAACCTGCCGACGCCGAGCGGACACTACGACCTGCAACAGTTCCTGGACCGAAGCGCCGACGACCTGAACCGCTATGTCGATCAGTGCGCCGAAGGTGCGCGCATCCTCGGACAGCGCTACATCGTCTGGCCCTACCTCGAGCCGAAGGTCCGCACACTCGACACCTACAAGCGCATCGCCGGCTTGTTGAACACCATCGGCACGCGGCTGGCCAAGAGCGGGCTCCAGGTCGCGTATCACAACGGCGGCGGAGAGTTCATCGCCCAGAACGGCCAGCTGCCCTATGACATCATTCTCCGCGAGACCGACCCGGCCCTCGTCAAGCTGCAGATCGATCTCTACTGGCACGCCCACGACACGAGCGATCCGCCGCACGCCCTGTTCACGCGCGCCAAGGGGCGCTTCGTGATGTGGCACGTGAAGGACATGCACAAGGTCAGCCGCGACTACACCGAGCTCGGCAACGGCACCATCGACTACACGCGCATCTGGCCCGACACCAGCCTGTCGGGCATGCGGCACTTCTTCGTCGAGCAGGGCGGCAACTTCGCGGTCAACGCGATGCAGAGCGCCGCGGACGGCATGGCTTACGTGAAGAAGTACTTGCAGCGGTAGTGGCCGTGGCCGGCCGCTGCGCAGCCGGATGCCCAAGCATGGGATCCAGCGGTCAGGGAGCCGGCCGCTGGCACCCTCTGCCTGAGCAGGGTGGCGAATCGCTTACGCGAGCCGAGACGTCCGGGCCTAGGTCCCGCCCTCTCCATGCACGTAGACCTCCCAGCCCAGATAGTTTTCCATCGCTTCGGCGAGCACGCCTGCCGATCGTGTCGCGTTCATCGCGGCGTGGTGCTCGAAGCCGCGCCGGCAAATGACCTGCATCAGCTTCTGCCGCTCAGGCACTTCCACCACCGCCCTACCGGTCACACGGAGGCTTGTCAATGACGTGCATCCGACTGATCCTCGCTTCGTTCCTCGCCCTGCTGGTCACTGGCGGACCCGTGCGTCTGGCGCAGCCAGTCAACGCCCAAGCCGGGCTGCGCCCCCGCGTCCTCGTGTCCACGGACATCGGCGGCACCGACCCGGACGACTTCCAGTCGATGGTGCACTTCCTCGTCTACGCCGACATGTTCGACGTGGAGGGACTCGTCTCGTCCCCGTACGGTCCGGGCCGCCGCGAGCACATTCTTCAAGTGGTCGACCGGTACGCGACCGACTACGCGAATCTGAAGACCTACTCCGACCGCTATCCGCCTCCCGACGAGCTGCGTCGCCTCACAAAGGAAGGAGCGCTCGATCCGGCAACGGGCCCTGGCGTTGGGCGCCCGACGGAAGGCTCGGACTGGATCGTCCGCGCCGCGCGGCGGGACGACCCGCGACCGCTCTGGGTCCTCGTGTGGGGCGGAATCGACGATCTCGCCCAGGCGCTGCACGACGCGCCAGACATCCTGCCGAAGCTCCGCGTCTATTTCATCGGCGGGCCGAACAAGATGTGGAGCGTCGACGCCTACAACTACATCGAGCAGCACCATCCGACGCTCTGGATGATCGAGGCCAACGCGACCTATCGCGGCTGGTTCACCGGCGGCAACCAGACTGGCGAGTGGGACAATACGGCATTCGTCGCGGCGCACGTCGCCGGCCGCGGCGCACTCGGCGATTACTTCGCCACACAGCTCAAGGGCACGATCAAGATGGGCGACAGCCCGTCTGTCGGCTACTTGCTGCACGGAACGCCGGCTGATCCCTCGCAGCCGGGCTGGGGCGGGAAGTTCGTTCGCATCTGGGATGGCCGAAGGACGATCTTCGATCGCCTGACGACCGAAGCCGACAAGGCCGAAGTGTTCGGCGTCGTCGAGATCAATCTCCCGGCGCCTCCTGGCATGACCAACGCGCAGTCCGCCCGGATGATCTTCGACGGTCGAATCCCGGCTCTCGGAACGCGCGAGGGCGGCGTGCTGCGATTTCGTTTCTCGCCGCGGGACGCCAAAGTGTGGCCGTACGTGATTCGCAGCGACTTTCCAGGCCTGGACGGCCAATCGGGTTCGTTCACCGCAGTCCCGCCGCCTGTCGAGCGAACCAGCCGTACGTCGGCGGCACACGCCAACTGGTGGATCGACGATCCGGATCCGGCTGCTGCCGAAGGCGTTCATCCTGGTGCCAGGCATGTGAACCGGTGGCGCGAATCATTCCTGCGGGACTTCGCGGCACGGATGGCAAGGTGCAGGGCGCCCTCACCGCGCCCCAACCGTTAAAGCACCATCAGTACCTTGTAGCATGTAGCACCTTGTAGCATGTAGCGTCCGGCTTTAGCCGGACTAAAGGCGGACACTACGACGGGTCCGTCAAAAGGCGGACACTACGGACAGATGAACACCGCTCTAAATTTTGACTGGGCGACCATGTCATGAATCACCACCTGATCCGGCTCGTGCTCGTGGCCTTCGTGCTCGCCCTCCATCTCTCCCTTCCCGGCCTCGCGACCGCTCAGAAGCTGCGCGTCGTCGTGCTCACCGACATCGAGAATGAGCCAGACGATGCGATGTCGATGGTGCGGCTGCTGACCTACGCCAACCAATGGGATGTGGAAGGGCTGATCGCGACCACGTCCGTGCATCAGAGAGACAAGACCGCCGCCTGGCGCATTCGCGAAATCGTCGAGGCCTATCGCAAGGTCAGGGACAACCTCGAGACACACGAGCCCGGCTATCCGACGGCAGACTATCTGCTTTCTGTTATTCGCGAGGGACGGCCGGCGTACGGCATGGCGGCCGTCGGGGCGGGAATGGACTCGCCTGGATCTGACAGGATCATCGAGGTCGTCGACCGCGATGATCCGCGCCCGGTCTGGGTACCGGTGTGGGGCGGGCCCAATTGCCTCGCGCAAGCGCTCTGGAAAGTCCGCGCCACGCGCTCGCCCGAGGCCCTCGAGAAGTTCGTGGCCAAACTACGCGTCTACACGATCTCGGACCAGGACGACACCGGGCCCTGGCTTCGAAAGACGTTCCCCACGCTCTTCTACATCGCCAGCCCGGGAATGCACGCCGGCGGCGCCTATCACTACGCCACCTGGAGCGGGATCAGCGGCGACAACTTTCACGGACGCTTCGTCGGCGCCGATTTCAGCATCGTCGACAACCCGTGGCTCGACCTGAACATCCGCAGCAAGGGGCCGCTCGGCGCGCAACATCCGCGCACGACGTTCCTGATGGAGGGAGACACACCCAGCTTTCTCTATCTCATCAACAACGGTCTCGGCGATCCAGAGCACCCCGACTGGGGCAGCTGGGGCGGGCGCTACGAGCTCTACACGCCACGAACGCGGAAGTGGTTCTACGAAGCGGAAACGCGCCCGTTCTGGAGCGACACGGAAGACGAGGTGCTCGGCGTCGACGGCAAGTGGCACACCAGCAACAAGGCAACGATCTGGCGTTGGCGTGCGGCCTACCAGAACGACTTCGCCGCGCGCATGGACTGGACGATCAAGCCGTACGCACAGGCCAACCACCCGCCGGTGGCGAGGCTCCAGCACCCCAACCAACGCACGGCGAAGTCCGGTGAACGCGTCGAACTCAGCGCCGAAGGCTCGACCGATCCCGACGGCCACACGCTCGCGTACGACTGGTTCCACTACGGCGAGCCGGGCACGCTTCTGCTGTCGAGCGGCCGCACCGGCGCTCCGCTTCGCATCGAGGACGCGAAGAGCATCAAGGCGTCGTTTACCGCACCCATGGTGACACGGCCCGAAACACTTCACATCATCCTGGCCGTGACCGACTCGGGCACGCCGCCACTCACCCGCTACCAGCGGATGATCGTCACGGTGCAGCCCCCCGTCGCGTCGATCAGGGCACCGCAAGTCAGCTGGGGACCGGCGGTACTGCAGCAAACGCAGGAGTGGTATGCCTCGCCGCAGGCACGAGCGATTGCCGACAGCGTCCTCCTCTACCAGTCGCCAGTGGGCGCGTGGCCCAAGAACACGGATCTGGCACGGCCCCGAGGCGCAGCGGTCTCTGCCGCGGAAGCGGCTGCCGATCCCAACGGAAACACCATCGACAATGACGGCACGACGCTGCCGATGGAGTTTCTGGCCCGCATGGTGCTCGCCACCAGCGACGCGAGATACCGCACGGCTTTCGAGCGCGGCGTCGACTATCTGCTCGCCGCCCAGTATCCCAACGGCGGCTGGCCGCAATTCTTTCCCCTGCGCGACGGCTACTACTCGCGAATCACCTACAACGACAATGCCATGGTCCGCGTCCTGACCGTCCTGCGCGATGTTGCCGCTGGCAGGCCACCCTATACGTTCGTCGATGACGGGCGGCGCACCAAGGCCGGCGCCGCCGTAGCGCGCGGCATCGACATTGTCCTGCGCACCCAGCTGAAACAGGGCGGCACGCTCACGGCGTGGTGCGCTCAGTACCGACGAACGCACACTCCAGCCCGCATGGGCCCGCAACTATGAGCCGCCCTCGCTCTCCGGTAGCGAGAGCGTCGGCATCGTCCGCTTCCTGATGGAGATCGATCGGCCCACGCCCGAGATCGCCGCCGCTATCGAAGGTGCCGTTGCCTGGCTGAAATCTGTGGCGATAGGAGGCCTGCGCCTCGAAGAGGTGACCACCGCCGACGGGTCGCGCGACCGGCGGGTCGTCGCCGATCCTGGCGCGCCGCCTCTGTGGGCTCGGTTCTACGAGCTCGGCACGAACCGGCCGATCTTCACCGGCCGCGACCAAGTGATCCGATCCGCGTTCAGCGAGATCGAGCAGGAGCGCCGCGGTGGCTACGCCTACTACGGTACCTGGCCGGCCTCGCTGCTCGCGACGGATTACCCACGCTGGCGCGCGAGACTGAAGCGGCCTTAGGGGCGCCTGCCGTCCCTCGGTGGCGTACGGATATGATTCCCGTTCCGCGTGGAGTCGGTGGCTTTCTGCGGGAGATCACTCCGTGGCGAGCGGAACGCCCGGCGCCATCGCCCGGCGTCAGACCCTGAGCAGCCTCATCCCGTCCATCGCCACCTGCACCGTCCCGTCGCGCTGCTCGCGCGAGAGAGTGGGCAGGGTCTGCGCGAACCGTGCGATCGCCACCTCCAGCTCGCGGCGGTGGCGCCGCTGAACGGGTGTCGACGGCATTTCGAACAGCATGACGTGGCCGCGCCATTCGGGCCCGGACCACATCGGGTCGATCCAGGTGAAATCGCTGTCGAGGGCCACGCACGCCCACGACTCGTGAACGTGGACCGGACGCTTGGGAGAAGGCGCCGCGCGTCGGATTGCGTCATCCATCTCGCAGAGGACCCGTCGCGCGAAGAACGCCTTGAAGGGATCGGGAAGATCCGCGATCGCCGGACATGCGGCGAGGCGGCTCGTCACGCGAGACAACGTGCGCGCCAGAATCATCGTGCGGGGGACGACGACGAGCCGATGGAGGGCAATGGTGACGCGAGGCAACGATGGGGCGTACGCGAGCTGCGCCCAGGCGGCAAGGTAGGGAGCGCATTCGGCGGTGATGCTGGCGCGCACGGCCGGTGCGTCGATCGCCTGCCACAGCTCCCGGCGCATCCGCCGCCGCGCGGCGCGAATCCGTCCGAAGAGCGCGAATCTGATCTCGCTCGCGGCGGCTTCAACCGCGGCCGTGCCGTCTTCTGAGGTCAGCCATTCGCTGACCAGCTGCCTAGTGATGCGGCCGCGAAAGCAGAGGCGCCCGCCGGAAACCTTGAACCACGCCATGGCCAGGTGCCTTGCTCGCAATGGTCGTGCCGCCGGCGAACCGCCGTCTTGTCAGTCTCTTCCGAGCGAGTCAAGAACCGCGTTGTCAGCGGCAAGTACGAAACTTGTCAGTCGGCCCTGCAAAATGTGACCGGTGCGGTTCTCCTGGCCGGCGCTCGTCGGGATGCTTGAACAGCTCGATCTCCGCAGCGATAATCGGCGCTGGAGTCAATCATGATTGTCCGACTGTTGTTGGTACTGGCGCTGTGCTCGCTATCCGCGTCGCGACCGCCCCAAGTCCCCGCGACCGCAGAGAGCGCGACGAGCGTGACTTACGCGGCCAAACCGGGCGCCGGGCAGGGGAAACACGTCGTCTTTTTGAGCGGCGACGAGGAGTATCGAGGCGAAGAAGGCCTGCCCATGCTGGCCAAGATTCTCAGCCAGCGTCACGGCTTCAAGTGCACGGTGCTCTTCTCGGTCGATCCCGATGGCACGATCAATCCGAAGGCGTCGAAATCCCTGTCGAATCCCGCCGCGCTCGATACTGCAGATGCCATCGTGATGCTGCTGCGCTTCCGCGCCTGGCCCGACGAGGACATGGCGCGCTTCGACAAGCTGCTGCGAGCCGGAACGCCCATCGTCGCGCTTCGCACCAGCACGCACGCATTCAACGGGCTACCCAAGGGCGGCCCGTGGGAGACGTGGAACTACAACAACCAGGGCGGATTCGGGAAGCGCGTGCTCGGCGAGACATGGCTCACCCATTGGGGCCGGCACAAGGTGGAAGCCACGCGCGGCGCGATTGAGCCCGGCCAGCGCGGACACGCGCTCCTGCGCGGCATCACGGATCTCTTCGGCGACACCGATGTCTACGAAGCCTATCCTCCGGCAGACGCAACCATCCTGGTCCGGGGCCTGGTCCTGCAGACGCTGGCGCCGGACTCCGCGCCGGCGGACTACCAGAAGACGCGCGCGACCGACAAACAGCAGCAAGGCGTCAACGATCCGCCGATGCCGGTCGTGTGGACGCGCCTGAACAAGAACGACAACGGCACCACGAACAAGATCCTGACGACGACGATGGGCTCGGCGACCGACCTGGAGAACGAAGGGCTGCGGCGCCTCGTCGTCAACGGCGTGTACTGGGGCCTCGGGATGGACGTGCCCGCCAAGTCGGACGTGACATACGTCGACGAATACATCCCGTCGTTCTACGGCTTCGACGGATTCCGCAAGGGACTGCGCGCGTCGGATTTCGAGCTGGGCAAGAAGGTGCCCGGACAGCCGCTGCCACGGCCCGGACGGTAAGACCTCAACAGGACTTCGGGAGGTCGGAGAGTTAACTTGACAAGCGCACCGCGGGCGCGTACTTCTACTCTAGACACGTTCCTTTTGAGACGTGGAGGTTCAGATGGACGAACCGCCGGGCTCAGAACGCGCCTCATCTATTCGTCGCCCGTGATTGACTGATTGTTATGAACGTCACGGGTTGTCAATCGATGATGCGCAAAGGCTCAAACGGGTAGAACACAATTTATTCTGGCTCCTGCCAGAATGCGTGTGATCCACGCAACTGAGCGCCCAGACTCGCGGCCAAAGGCCCCGAGCTGGGCGTTCCCTTTTTCGGCCCGGCAGCTCGCAGGCTAGCGAATCGCGGCGAACGGCTGAGACCTAATGGTCATCTGCTACTCTGTGGGTCGCATCGAACACACCTCGTAACGTCGGGAGGCTGTCCGCTCATGACGCGCTGGACTCTCGCCGCGCTGCTTGTCGGCGTGCCGCTGCTCTCTGCAGCGCCTGCCACGGTCGTCATCGATACGCCGATGCCGGCGCCAGGCTGGGCGCGGCTCGAGCGCCAGCTTCTTGCCGACAACGTCGCCGCATGCCGCGAGTTCTTCGCGAAGTACTACGACGCACGCGGTTATCTCCAGGCCTTCCTGCGTTGGGGAGCCAACGACGGGCCCGACGACGCATTCGAGAACTTCAATCGCTGGCCGGAGCTGCACGCGCTCGGGGCAGACGACGAGATTCTGAAGACGTATCTCACCGCCTGGGACGGGATGATCCGCCAGTACTCCGAGGCGAGAACGACCGACGTCCCGGCCGGACGGTCGGGCATGTACGTGAGGGATTTCTCCGCCCAGTCGGACTGGATGCACCACGGCGAGGGTCTGCAGCTCTTCAACCGCATGGCGCTCTCGGTGCCCCGCCTGCCGGCGTACGGCGATCGCGCGAGGCGCTTCGCGGCGATGTACATGGGCGACGATCCGGCGGCGCCGAACTACGACCCGGAGAAGAAGCTGATTCGCTCGATGATCAACGGCAGCATCGGTCCGATGCTCCGTCCGGCCACGGCGCTCGACTGGGTGGGCGACCCATTTGATACCACGGGTTTCGTCGCGCTGCACGGCGAGAGCACCTACGCACAATTCCTCGATCACTATCGCGAGTACACCGACGTCGCCGGCGACCACTTCCTGAACCTCGTGGCCACGACCCTTCCAACCAATGCCTTTCTGTTGACCGGCGAGGCCAAGTATCGGCGCTGGATCGTCGACTACATGGACGCGTGGCTCGCGCGGATGAAGCAGAACGACGGCATCATCCCGAGCTTCGTCGACGTCGACGGCACGATCGGCGGACCCGCGCGCCGGTGGTGGGGCAACGCCTACGGCTGGGGATTCAGCCCGATCAATCCAGTGACAGGCAGGCGCGAGAACCGCAACCGTATTCCGCGCGCGCTCGTCGGCTTCAGCAATGCGCTGCTCGTCACCGGCGATCAGAAGTATGTCGATGCGTGGCGCGCGATGATCGCCGCCGTCAACGCTCACTCGCGAATCGTCGAGGGGCGCACGGAGTATCCAACGATGGCAGGCGCCGACGGCTGGTACGGCTGGCAGCGCGACCCGTGGAGGGTCGGCGCGCTCGAGGTGTTTTACTGGTCGATGCGCCCGGCAGATCGCGCGAGCGTGGGCGCAAATGCCTGGCTCGACTTTCTCGACGGGAAGAATGCCGGCTACTCCGAGACCGCTCTGCGAGGCGATATCGACAGCATCCCGGCCAGGCTCGCGACCATCCGCGCGGATCGTACGCCGCCGGACAAGCGCCTGGCCGACAACATGCTCGACTCCAACCCCGCCGCGACCGACGCGCTGGTGCGGCTGATGTGGGGCGCGCTCGTACCCGGCCGGGAGGGCGGCCTCCTCAACGCGCGCCTGCGCTACTTCGATCCCGCACGCCGGCGCGCCGGAGTGCCGGAGGACGTGGCGGCGCTCGTTTCCGAACTGGGCGATCGCCGGACAGTAGTGACGCTGGTCAATCTGAGCGCAACCGATTCGCGTGCGGTCATCGTCCAAGCCGGCGGCTACGCCGAGCACGAGTTCGAATCCGTCGAGTGGAACGGACGCACTGTACGCCTTGGCGCCCAACATATCACCGTACAGCTCGCCCCTGGTGCCGGCGCGAAGCTGACACTAGCGACTCGCCGCTACGTCAACCGGCCGACGGTTCAATTGCCGTGGGATAGGTGACGAGGGTTCAAGGGGTCACTCCATCCGCAGCGCGATGAGCGGATCGACCGCCGCGGCTCGGCGGGCGGGAATCCACGCCGCAAGCAGGCCGACGATGCCGAGGGCCAGAACGGCGACGGCCATGCTGACCAGATCGTTCGGCTGCACGCCGAAGAGCAGGCTCGACATGAACCTCGTGCCGGCCACCGCGCCTGCGATCCCGAGCGCGAGGCCTGCCGCCGTAAGCAGGAGCGCATGGCGAATGACGAGCGCCATCACCCGGCGCCGGCTCGCGCCGAGCGCGGCGCGCACACCGATCTCGTGCGTCCGCTGCGCCACCGAATAGGCAATCACGCCAAAGATGCCGATGCCGGCGAGGAGCAGCGCCAGGCCGCTGAACGCCGCGACCAGCCACGTGCGCAGGCGGTCGGCGCCGAGCGACTCGTTCCTGATGTCCTCGACGGTCCGCATCTCGGTCAGCGGCTGATTCGGGTCGACCTCGATGGCGGCCGCCTTGAGCCCCGCCATCACGCTCGCCGCGGCGCCCGACGTCCGCACAATCACGCTCGGCGCGAGCTGCGGAGACTGATCGAGCGTGGCATACATGCCGCGGCTGTCGACCGATCCGAGCGATCCGGTGCGCTCATTGGCGGCGATGCCGACGATCTCCCACGGCACCGCCTCACCCAGTTCCCGGCGCCCCGGAAGGATCCGCTCGATGAGGAGGTGCCGCCCGATGGGATCGACACCTTCGAAGTACCGGTTGGCAAACGCCTGGTTGATGACCACGACAGGCGTAGAGGATGCGGTGTCGCTGTCCTCGAGTCCGCGACCGCGGAGGATGGGAAGGCCAATCGTCGCCAGGTACGAAGGCGACACCATTTTGAATCCGCCGCCACCCTCGGCGGGAGCCGCTCCGGGCTTGGTGCTCGGAATCCGCAGCGGCATGCCGTCGGTCCATCCCTGCATCGGCAGCGCCGACGTAAGGGCAACTCTGGTCACGCCGGGTACACCGCTCAGGCGCTCGACGAGCAGCCGCTGATAGGCCAGGGCCTGTTCTGAGTTTGTGAACCGCGCGGCGGGCACGGTGAGCGTCGCGGTGACCAGCGTCGCCGGATCTCTGGCCGCTTCGACCTGCTGAAGGCGCATGAAGCTCCGCATGAGGAGGCCCGCGCCGACGAGCAGCATGCAGGCCAGCGCCACTTCCACGACGATCAACCCATCGCGCATCCGGCGACGGCCGCGGTCGACGGTGACGGCGCGAGATGAGGCGCGCATCGAACCGGCGAGGTCGACTCGTCCGGCGTGGAACGCTGGCGCGGTTCCGAAGATGAGCGCGGTCGCGATCGAGATGGCCAGCACGAACAGCATGACGCGCCAGTCGATCGTAATGAGAGCCTCGCGCGGCAGATAGTAGGGAGGCATCAGCAGCTGAAGCCCACGGGTCATGCCGTAGCCGGCGGCGATGCCGAGCGCGCCGCCGGTCAGCGACAGGAGAAGACTCTCGGTCAGGAACTGCCTGGTGATCCTCGACCGGCTCGCGCCGAGCGCGGCGCGTACCACCACCTCACGCTCGCGGGCCGTCCCGCGCGCCATGGCGATGTTGGCCAGGTTCGCGCAGCCGACGAGCAGGAGCATGCCCACCGCCGCCATCAGCATGTTGAGCGACTGCCGCAGGCCAGTGTTGACGACGAGATCCGAGAAACGATCGATCGTGATGCCCCAGTCCTTCTTGATGTCCGGGTAGTCGTGCGCAATCCGCGCGGCGATGGGCTCCATCCGGGCTCGCGCCTGTTCGAGCGTCACTCCCGGCTTCATCCGTGCGACGACCTGCAGCCAGTGATAGTTGCGGGCGCGCTCACCTGGCCCGAAGGCAAGGGGACGCCAGACCTCGGTCCGGCCGCGATCGAATGAGCTCTCGGCGGGCAGCACGCCGACGACAGTGAACGTCAGGCCGTCGAGGACGATCGCGCGCCCGACGATGCCGCGATCGGCACCGAACAAAGACTGCCAGGTCCGATTCGACAGGACTACGACCTGATCGCGTCCCGGCTGCTCGTCTTCCGGCAGGAGCGTCCGCCCGAGCACGGGGCTGATGCCGAACACCCCGAAGTAGCCCGTCGATACGCGTCCGACGCGAAGGCGCGCCGTCTGGCTCGTTCCAGCCAGCGTCATCGTCGAGGAGGTCGTGGCGGCCATCGCCTCGAAGACGTCGTTCTGGTCCCGCCAGTCCAGGAAGTTCGCGGTCGCGACGCCATTGCGCAAGCCGCCAGGTGGCTTTTCGAACACGAAGACGATCTGCTCCGGATTCGGGTACGGCAGGGGACGCAGAAGCACGCCGTCGACGAAGCTGAAGATCGATGTGGTGGCGCCAATCCCCAGCGCGAGGACTGCAATCGCCGTCAACGTATAGGCTGGCGCGCGCGTCAGCGAGCGCACGGCATCGCGAAGGTCGTGTCGCATGGTATCGGACCTCTGAGTATGAACTCGGGCAGCGGAACTGTTGCGCCGCGTCAGCACGTAGGCGTGCACGAGCGAGAGGGTTTGCAGCCAGAACCAGAAGCGCGCTCGCCTCACTCCCTGCCGTGGAAGGACCTGCTCGGCGAACTCCTCCTCGAGATCCCCGAGGACCGCGTCTCGGCAATCGGGCGGGATTGTTCGGCTCAGGAGCCACAACGCGGGTCGCGGAGGATGGGCGTTCATGGGTGCCTGAGCTTGAGCGCGAGCCCTTCGCTCATGCGCTTCAGAGCGTCCAGCGATTCGCGGAGGAGGGCGAGGCCGGTGGGACGAACGGCGTAATAGCGCCGCGGCCTACCGCCACGGGCGGGCGTGGGGTCGCCCGTGCGGGACGACACATAGCCTTTGGATTCGAGCCGATCGAGCGTCACGTACATCGCCCCTCGGGAGACCGCCCGGCCCGATCGGTCGTGCAGCTCGCTGAGGATGGTACTGCCGTAGGCGTCCCCGTCCGCGCGCAGGATCGCCAGCAGCACGAGGAGCTCGAAGTCGCCGAGCGGAGGCAGGTCTCTCGGTCTCATGCCTACACTGTTAGCATCAGACGGTCGCCGGGCGCAAATGGTTGGCTCGCCGCCTCAGCGTCCGTCGGGGCGCGCCCCCCCCGCGTCCTCGTATCTCACTGATAACCTGGCCGAAACAACAAACCGCTACGCTGTCCCTGAGCCGCGACACGCGGTCAAGGGAGGCTGACATGCGCAGTGCGATTGTCCTCGACGGAGAGGGGCGAACGGGCGGACTCAGGCGCGCCGGGTTTGGTCTGCTGGTGCTCATCGTGCTCGCGATTGTCGCGGCGAGCTCGACGTCGTGCGTCCGAACCGGGCACGTCGGTGTGGTCACGCTCTTCGGGCGAGTCACCGGCCGGACAATGGCCGAAGGCATCCACCTGGTCAACCCCGTCTCGCGCGTGACCGAGCTCGATATCAAGACACGCGAGATCAAGGAACGCGCGTCGGTGCCGAGCAAGGAAGGCCTGATGATGGGCCTCGAAGCCTCGGTGCTCTATCACCTGCACCCGGATCGGGCAGCGGAAGTCTTTCAGAAGATCGGTCCCAACTACGCCGACGTGCTCCTCGTCCCGAACTTTCGCTCGGCCATGCGCACGGTGACGGCCGCGAACACGGCAAGCTCACTGTACTCAGACGGACGCGAAGGCATGGCCCGGCAGATTCTCGCCGACCTTCAGGCGCAGGTGCAACCGCGCGGGGTGGTCATCGAGAACGTCCTGCTGCGGGACCTCCAGCTGCCGGAGACACTCAAGCACGCCATCGAAGCCAAACAGCAGGCGCAGCAGGAGGCGCAGCGCATGGAGTACGTGCTCCTGCGCGAGCAGCAGGAGTCCGAGCGCAAGCGCGTCGAGGCGCAGGGCATCAAGGACTTCCAGAACATCGTGACTCAGGGCATCAGCGACAAGTTGCTCGAGTGGAAGGGCATCGAGGCGACAATCGAGCTGGCGCGCAGCTCGAACGCGAAGGTGGTGGTCGTCGGCAACACGAAGACGGGGCTGCCCCTGATCTTCTCAGGAGACAAGTAGCGCCGCGGACCGTCCACCGTCGTCGGAGGGCGCGCGGCCAACGGCCGAACCGATCTGTCGCACGGGAAGCTCGACGGTGAAGGTGGCGCCAGCATCCAATCCGGGGCTCGACGCGACGATGGATCCGCCGTGCAGCTCGACCAGGTGCTTGGCGATCGACAGCCCGAGGCCGAGGCCCCAGCTTCCTCTCGTCGTTGACGGATCAGCCTGACGGAAGCGGTCGAACACGTAGGGCAGGAAATCGGGCGCGATGCCCTGCCCGGTGTCGTTGACGACGATGCGGACGCATCCCTCCGCGGCGGTCGTGGCGAGGTCGACCCGGCCGCCGGCGCGCGTGAACTTTACGGCGTTGTGCAGCAGGTTCCAGAGGATCTGCTGGACCCGCCGGCCGTCGGCGTGGATGCTGGGCAGCGTGGGGTCCCGCGAAACGTCGAGGTGAACGCCCTTCGCATCGGCGGTCGGCTTGAGCGACTCCACCGTGGCTTCGATGGCAGCGCCGACGTCGAGCGGCGCGCTTTCCAGCCGCACGGTCCCCGAGGCGAGCTTGTTCATCTCGAGCAGGTCTTCGATCAACTTCGCCTGCGCCTGCGCGTTGCGCTGGATGACGGCCATCGCCTGCTCCGGATCCTTCACGGCGTTCCCTTTGGCCAGCACGCTCAGCCAGCCGAGGATGGCGTTCATCGGCGTCCGCAGCTCGTGGCTCAACGTCGCCAGGAACTCGTCCTTGATGCGACTCTGACGCTCGGCTTCGTCGCGCGCCTGGCGCTCGCTGACGAGCGCCTGCTCCCGCGCCTGCTCCGCCCGACGCTGCCCGCTGATGTCGCGGCTCACGCCGATGAGCTTGTCCACGCGGCCGCCTTCCCCGTGCAGCACCCGTCCCCGTTCGGTGATCCAGACGGTCCCGCCATCGGGACGAACGACACGGTACTCGCACTCGTAGGTCGAACCCGACCGCGTCGCCACCTCGATCGCCAGCTGACGGCGGTCGCGGTCGTCGGGATGCAGCACGGCGTCCATCCGTCGGTCCTCGCCAAGCGAACCGGCCGGGAATCCGAACAGCGCTTCAGGCTCGCTCGACCACGTCATGTGACCGCCCGCGACGTCCCACTCCCAGGCGGCGATCGCCGCGACATCCATCGCCATCCTGAGCCGCTCTTCGTTCTCCTTCACTCCTCGGTGCGCGATGGTCAACGCGGCCGTGCGTTCGGCAACCCGCAACTCGAGCTCCTGATTCACCTGCAGCAGTGCCTCCTGCGCCTTCTGCCGGGCGGAGACCTCGTGTTGAAGCTCACGGTTGAGGATCGCCAGGGCCCGCGTCTTCCGATACAGATCGACGAAGACCGACACCTTCGAGCAGAGGATGCCCGCATTGACCGGCTTGCTCAGGTAGTCGACCGCGCCGACGCCATAGGCGCGGAGGACATCTTCGTCCTCCAACGTATGGGCCGTGAGAAAAATAATGGGCACGTCCTGGGTACGCCGACGTTGCTTGACGAGGTTGGCGAGCTCGATGCCGCCCATCTGCGGCATCCTGATGTCGAAGATCATCGCGGCGAACTCGTGGCGCAACATGGCCAGCAGCGCATCGTCGGCGGACTGCGCGCGCACCAGGGAGCACCCGCTCGAGGCGAGCATCACCTCGAGCGCGTCCAGATTCCGCGCCTCGTCGTCGACGATGAGAACCTTGATGTCCTCGTTCATCCCAGTCCTCGGCTCAGCGGTATAGCCAGACCCGCAGGAGCGACAGCAGTTGGTCGGTGTTCACCGGCTTGGCGATGTAGTCCGAGGCGCCGGCCTGCAGGCACTTCTCGCGGTCGCCCTTCATGGCCTTGGCCGTCAGCGCCAGGATCGGCAGCGTCCGGAACGACGGATTGTTGCGAATCTCGCGCATCGTCTCGTAACCGTCCATCTCGGGCAGCATGATGTCCATCAGCACCACGCTCAGATCAGGCGTCTGATTGATCAGGTCAATCGCGTGGCGGCCGTTGGTCGCCGTCAGCACCTCCATGTCCTGATTCTCGAGCACGCTCGTGAGCGCGAAGATGTTGCGTGCGTCGTCGTCGACTACGAGCACGCGCTTTCCGCGCAGGACGGCGTTCGAGCCGTGGAGATGCTCGAGCATCTGTCGCTTCGCCTCCGGCAGCTGCGCGACGACACGGTGGAGGAAGAGCGCCGTCTCGTCGAAGAGCCGCTCGGGCGAGCGCACATCCTTGAGGACAACGCTCTTGGCGAGCGTCCTGAGCTTTGCCTCCTCCTCGGCACTGAGCTCCTTGCCGGTGAAGACGACCACCGGAGTGTCGCGCAGCATGGGGTCGTCCTGCATTTGCTCGAGAAGCTCGAAGCCGGTCATGTCCGGCAGCCGCAGATCGATGACGCAGCAATCGACAGGCCCGTCGTCCATCGTGCGGAGCACCTCGAATGCCTCGGCACCGGTCGCGACGGCCGCCACTTTGATGTCATCGTGCATGAGAAGGTCGACGATGCCGGCCCGCTCGATATCGTTGTCCTCGACGACGAGCAGCCGTCTCTTGTGGGGAGCGACGTACGAGGTGATGCGGTCGAACGCGCTCTCGAGGTCCTCGGTCGTGCCCGGCTTCACGAGGTAGGAGAATGCACCGTGGGCGAGGCCATGCTGGCGCTCTTCCTCAACCGAGAGGATCTGCACGGGAATGTGTCGAGTGGCGGGGTCGAGCTTCAGACTGTTCAGCAACGTCCAGCCGAGCATGTCGGGCAGGAACACGTCCAGCGTAATCGCCGCCGGCAGGTACTGACGGGCCAGGGTCAGCGCGGTCGTGCCGCGATGCGCGACAATTCCCTTAAAGCCTCGGTCGCGTGCCAGGCCGAGCAAGACCCTGGCGTAATGTGGATCGTCGTCGACAATCAGCAGGATGTTGTCGCCCTCGACGATCGTATCGCGGTCGTCGAGGACGATCTCCGCCTGCGCGACCGCGAGGACGGGCAGCGAGGAAATCGGTCTGGCCAGACCTTCGGTGACCACGGGGCCGCGCGCCGGCGCGGTGACCGATCGCGCCGGACCCGTGTACATGAGCGGCAGGTATAAGGTGAACGTGCTGCCCTTGCCGGGCACGCTGACCAGCCGAATTTCGCCGCCCAGAAGCGTCGCCAGCTCGCGGCTGATCGCCAGGCCGAGGCCGGTGCCGCCGTACTTGCGACTCGTGCCGGCATCGGCCTGCTGGAACGCCTCGAAGATCAGGCGCTGCTTTTCCAGGGCGATACCGATCCCGGTGTCCGACACATCGATGGCAATCGCCGCCTGCTCGAAGCGCAGCACCGGATGCTCGGCCGACCACCCGCTCGCCACTTGCTCGACGCGCATCGTGATATGGCCGTGCGCCGTGAATTTGAACGCGTTCGACAGCAGGTTCTTCAGGATCTGCTGCAGCCGCTTCGAGTCGCTGGTGAAGGACAGCGGCAGGGCGCTGTCGATTTCGACGTAAAACGCCAGGTTCTTCGCTTCGGCCAGGTGATGGAAGGTCCGCTCGACGGTATCCTTGAGCGCCCTGAAGGTGATGGGCTCGGGCTCAACGGTCACGGTGCCCGATTCGATCTTGGAAAGATCGAGGATGTCGTTGATGAGCGTGAGCAAGTCGGTGCCGGCCGAATGGATGTTGCGGGCGAAGTCGACCTGCTTGGACGCCAGGTTACCCATGGGATTCTCGGCCAGCTGTTGACCGAGGATCAGAATCGAGTTGAGCGGCGTGCGCAGCTCGTGCGACATGTTGGCGAGAAACTCGGACTTGTACTTCGACGTGAGCGCCAGCTCCGCGGCTTTCTCCTCGAGGGCGCGCCGCGCCTGCTCGACTTCCTTGTTCTTGCGCTCCACCTCGACGTTCTGCTCGGCGAGCTCCTGCGCCTTGAGCGCCAGCTGCTCGTTGGTCTGCTGCAGCTCGGTCTGCCGCGTCTGCAGCTCGATCGTGAGCTCCTGCGACTGCTGCAACAGGTTCTCCGTGCGCATTGTCGCCTCGATCGTGTTCAGCACGACGCCGATCGACTGCGTCAGCTGCTCCAGGAAGGTGAGATGCGTCGCGGTGAACGGCTGGAGCGCGGAGAGCTCGATGACCGCCTTGGTCTCGCCCTCGAAGAGCACGGGCAGGACGACAATGTTCTTGGGCCTCGCCGAGCCGAGGCTGGAGTGGACTCGCGTATAACCCGGCGGCACCTTGGTGAGCAGGATGCGCTGCTTGTCGAGCGCGCACTGCCCGACGAGCCCCTGGCCGACCTGGATGCGCTTCGACTGGTCGTCGCCGACGGCGTAGCCCGCGAGCAGCGACAGGGCGGGGGAACTGTCGGGCGCGTCGCTCAGCATCTGATAGACGGTGCCCTGCCGGGCGTTGACCAGGGGAGCGAGCTCAGACAGCAGCAGCTTGCCGACGGTGACCAGATCGCGCTGCCCCTGCAGCATGCGGGTGAACTTGGCGAGGTTGGTCTTGAGCCAGTCCTGCTCCTGGTTGCGGTCGGTCGTCGCCCGCAGGTTGTCGATCATCGTGTTGATGTTGTCCTTGAGCTCGGCGACTTCACCACGCGCCTCGACCTGAATGGATCTGGTGAGGTCGCCTTTGGTGACGGCGGTGGCGACCTCGGCGATGGCACGAACCTGGTTGGTGAGGTTGGCTGCCAGCAGGTTGACGTTGCCGGTGAGATCCTTCCACGTGCCGGCGGCGCCGGGCACGTTGGCCTGTCCTCCGAGGCGGCCCTCGACGCCGACCTCGCGAGCCACGTTCGTGACCTGCTCGGCGAAGGTGGCGAGCGTGTCGGTGACGTTGTTGATCGTTTCGGCGAGGGCGGCGACTTCGCCCTTGGCCTCGACCGTCAGCTTCTGGCGCAGGTTGCCGTCTGCGACGGCGGTGACGACCTTGACGATGCCCCGCACCTGGTCGGTGAGGTTCGCGGCCATGACGTTCACCGAGTCGGTCAGGTCCTTCCACGTGCCGGCGACGCCGAGGACTTCGGCCTGGCCGCCCAGTCGGCCCTCGGTGCCGACCTCGCGCGCGACGCGGGTGACTTCGGCCGCGAACGCGCGCAGCTGATCGACCATCGTGTTGATCGTGTTCTTCAGCTCGAGGATCTCGCCCTTGACGTCGACCGTGATCTTGCGCGACAGGTCGCCTCGGGCGACCGCCGTGGTGACCTCGGCGATGTTGCGCACCTGGGCGGTGAGGTTCGCGCCCATGACGTTCACGGAGTCGGTCAGGTCCTTCCACGTGCCGGCGACGCCTGGCACGTCGGCTTCGACGCCGAGCCGTCCCTCGGTGCCGACCTCGCGCGCCACGCGCGTGACTTCCGACGCGAATGCGTTGAGCTGGTCGACCATCGTGTTGATGGTGTTCTTCAGCTCGAGGATCTCGCCCTTGACGTCGACCGTGATCTTGCGCGAGAGATCCCCGTTGGCGATCGCCGTCGCCACGTCGGCGATGTTGCGCACCTGTCCGGTCAGGTTCGAGGCCATCCAGTTCACGTTATCGGTGAGGTCCTTCCACGTGCCGGCGACGTCTGGCACCTCAGCCTGGCCACCGAGTTTGCCTTCGGTGCCGACCTCTCGGGCGACGCGGCTCACTTCCGAGGCAAAGGCGTTCAATTGGTCGACCATCGTGTTGATGGTGTTCTTCAGTTGCAGGATCTCGCCCTTGACGTCGACCGTGATCTTGCGCGAGAGATCCCCCTTGGCAATGGCGGTGGCGACGTCGGCGATGTTGCGCACCTGGCCGGTCAGGTTCGAGGCCATCGAATTCACGTTGTCGGTGAGGTCCTTCCACGTGCCGGCGACGCCGGGGACCGCTGCCTGCCCGCCCAGCTTGCCCTCGGTGCCGACTTCGCGCGCGACGCGGCTGACTTCCGACGCGAAGGCGTTCAGCTGATCGACCATCGTATTGATGGTGTCCTTGAGCTCGAGAATCTCGCCCTTGACGTCGACCGTGATCTTGCTCGACAAGTCGCCGCGCGCGATCGAGGTGGCGACGTAGGCGATGTTGCGCACCTGGCCGGTGAGGTTGCTGGCCATCGAGTTGACCGAGTCGGTGAGGTTCTTCCACGTCCCGGCGACGCCGG
The DNA here is from genome assembly GCA_963839705.1 of uncultured Acidobacteriota bacterium. Classification (GTDB taxonomy): domain Bacteria; phylum Acidobacteriota; class Vicinamibacteria; order Vicinamibacterales; family 2-12-FULL-66-21; genus DATBJJ01. Next base: position 50,363 of record CAWIWL010000009.1, on the reverse strand, counting down.
GCACCGCGGCCTGTCCGCCCAGCTTGCCCTCGGTGCCGACCTCGCGCGCGACGCGCGTGACTTCGGAGGCAAAGCCGTTCAGCTGATCGACCATCGTGTTGATGGTGTCCTTGAGCTCGAGAATCTCGCCCTTGACGTCGACGGTGATCTTGCGCGACAGGTCCCCGCGCGCGACGGCGGTGGTGACCTCGGCGATGTTGCGCACCTGCGCGGTCAGGTTGGCGCCCATCGCGTTGACCGAGTCGGTCAGGTCCTTCCACGTGCCGGCGACGTCGGGCACCTCGGCGCGCCCTCCGAGCTTGCCTTCGGTGCCGACCTCGCGCGCGACGCGGCTCACCTCGGAGGCGAACGCGTTCAGCTGGTCGACCATCGTGTTGACGGTGTCCTTGAGCTCGAGAATCTCGCCCTTGACGTCGACGGTGATCTTGCGCGACAGGTCGCCGCGCGCGACGGCCGTCGTCACGCCGGCGATGTTGCGGACCTGCGCCGTCAGGTTCGACGCCATCGCGTTGACCGAGTCGGTCAGATCCTTCCAGGTGCCGGCCACGCCCGGCACGACCGCCTGCCCTCCGAGCTTGCCGTCGGTGCCGACCTCACGCGCGACGCGCGTCACCTCCGCGGCGAAGCCGCGGAGCTGGTCGACCATCGTGTTGATAGCTTCCTTGAGCTGGAGGATCTCGCCGCGGACGTCGACCGTGATCTTCTTGGAGAGGTCGCCGTTGGCGACAGCAATCGTGACGTCGGCGATGTTGCGGACCTGGGCGGTCAGGTTGCCGGCCATCTGGTTTACCGACTCGGTCAGCTCCTTCCAGACACCGGAGACTCCGCGCACCTGCGCCTGCCCGCCCAGTTTGCCCTCGGTGCCGACTTCGCGCGCGACGCGGGTCACCTCGGATGTGAACACCGACAGCTGGTCGATCATGTTGTTGACCAGCCGCGCCGAACGGAGAAACTCGCCCTCGAGGGGCCGGCCGTCGACTTCGAGCGCCATGGACTGCCCGAGATCGCCCTTGGCGACGGCCCCCACCGCGCGGGTGACCTCGGTCGTCGGCCAGACGAGATCGTCGATGAGCGTGTTGATGGCCGCGACTTCGTCCGCCCAGCCTCCCATCACCCCCGCGACGTTCATCCGCTGTTTGAGCTTGCCCTCCCTGCCGACCGCATGGGTCACCAGCGAGGTTTCCCGCGCGCGTCGTTCGCTCAGGAGCACGATGTCGTTGAAGGCGTCGGCGATCTTGCCGTCCACGCCGGTCAGTGCCGACGGCAGGCGGACGGAAAAATCGCCCTGTTTGAACGACAGCATGGCGGAGAGTAGCGCGTGGGCGAACTGATCGAGCTCACCGGGCCCTGCGTTCGACGGAACGCCAAGGCCGGCGGACCGACGTACGGGCGGCGACGTAACCGGAGTGTCCATACAGGGGTCTCCCGACGACCCGAGGCGCGACAGGGGGCTGCCGTGTCCGCCCCGAATACAGTCCGCGTCAGATTCTGAACAGCTAGCGTTAATCAGGGCCCGCCGAGGTGTTCAAAACTGGCAGAAAGCCAAGCGAACGGCTGGGAAAGCAATTGCCGAGCCAGCAATTGCCGAGCCAGAGACCGGAGAGGCGGTCAGCTGGCGGGGAAGCCGAGGGGGGAGGACCAATCAGGCGTGGGCGCCGGGCTCGAACAGAGGGGGATCGAAACAGCGAGCTGCGCGGACCTCTTTCTCGATCAAGATGCCTTCGGGGCTGGCACCTTCGCCCCCTTCTGTCTGGCCTCGCTCAGTCCAATCGCGATGGCCTGTTTCCGGCTGGTGACTTTCCGGCCGGAACTACTCTTCAATGTGCCCTTCTTGCGACGATGCATGGCCGACTTCACGGTCCTTGACGCCGCTTTGCCGTACTTTGCCATCGTGTCAACTCCTTCGTACGTGGTTGGGAGGAGCGGCAACGATCGAGCGGCGTTCAACATTGTTGAACGCCGCTCGCGAGGTTACGAGGCCTCGATGGTCAGTGAGCTTACGGCCGGTTTCCGGTCACCCGATCCCATGCATCCCTGACCGCGCTCTTGATCTGCTCCCATGTCGATTGGCCGCGATCGTCGTAACTGTCCCAGTCGCTACGCAGGTCTGGCTCGATGTCGTCCCAGTCCTCGCCCTCATAGCGATCGCGCGCCTCGTATCCGAAGCGATATGCCGGACGATAGAAGTCGAAGTCGCGGCCCGACTCGACGTACGGCCTGCGCTTGAAGTTCTCCTGCCAGGACCATTCCTCGGTCAGCCAGTCGTTTCGCGTAGTCAGATTCGCCATGGTTTGCCTCCAGTAGGTCTCCACACGCCGCAGACGCTGCGGCGGCTTTCATCGCATGCCACGTCTTCTTTTCGTGATGACACACAGCGTGAAAGAGCAAGCGAGGTGCCACGCATAACAGTCGAGGCGAGGCCCCGCACGCTATCTGCGGCTGGACGACGCGGCAGGCTGTGACTGCAGATCGAGCTGCTCCAACGGACGTTCGGCCGGTCCAGCTATCACCTCACCCGTGGGCTGAAAGCGCGAACCATGACACGGACATTCCCATGTGTGGTCAGTGCCGTTCCAATGGACTCGGCATCCGAGGTGCGTGCAGACCGGCGAGAGCGTGATGAGCTTTCCCTTCTCATTCCGGTAGGCGGCCACGGCCTGCCCCTCGACCTCGACGACGACGCCCGTGTTGCGGCGGACCGTGCGGAGCGATCGACCGCTGGCGCCCGCGAAGCGATCGCGGACGAGGTAGTACGGATAGTCGATGTTCTCGGTGAGGTACTTCCACGGACCTCGAGCGACGACCGAACGGTCGGCATCGAAGAGGTGGTGCCAGGGATTCGCAACGCCGGTGATAAGGTCGCGAGCCATCATCGCGGCCAGGGTGCCAAAGGTCATGCCGTTGCCGGCAAATCCCGTCGCGACGAACTGGCGTTCGGCCACTGTCCCGATGATCGGGAGGAAGTCCGGCGTCTCGAGCACCTGTCCCGACCACCGCTCGGTCACCTTCGCGTGCGGCGAGATGCGCGTGAGCCACGATTCCACCTCGGCGTAGCACCGTTCCGGATCGTCGGCCTGGCCGGTCTTGTGGTCTGCTCCGCCAGCAATCGCAAAGGTCTTTCCTTCGACCTCGTCGATGCGCAGATAGCGATAGGGGCTGCTGGTATCCCAGAGCAGCGCCTCGTCGTGCGCCTCCGGAAGTTCGGCGCGAACGACGTAGCTCGTGTAGAGCGCGAGCCGCGTCTGGAGTGTCGATGCCCCGAGAAAACCCTGACGCCCCTGCAGCGGATTGTGCGTAGCGATGACAACCCAGGGCGCGCGGATCGAATGGGACCCGACCCTGACGCCATGCTCGACGACCTCCGCACCGGAATCCTCGAACACCTGGACGCGATCGTCCCGCAGAGCGTTCAGCAGGCCCCGCAGGTATTTGCGCGGGTGAAACTTGGCCTGATGTTCGATGCGCATGGCGGGCGTTCGGACAAGCGGCGCCTCCTCGAGGAAGCTCGCGTCGAAATCGAATGCCTGCGCCAGCTCCGCCTCATCGCGGAGACGCTCGCCCTCTCGTGCCAGCTCGTTCGCCTCCGCATCAATCGCCACATGGAGAAATCCGGGCACCCAGCGAAGGTCGCAGTCGATGTCGAGTCGAGAGGCGAGATCGTCGATCTGGTGAATGGCGGCCCAGCCGGCGTCCCAGACGGCCTGCGCGTGGTCGCGGCCGAGCGACGACGCCAGCGTGTCGAGGCGCGCGTCGATGACCGGCGTCAGGTGCGCAGACGTGCAGCCAGTATCGACGCCACCAACCCGGCCTCTCTCCACGAGCGCGACGCGGCAGCCCGCATCCCGGAGCAAAAGCGTCGTCGTGATGCCGGTCAGGCCGGCGCCGATAACCACGACGTCGGCGTCGAACGATCGCTGCAGCGCGGGAAATCTCGGTAAGGAGACTTCGTCCCAATACGGAGCCGGTGATGGTTTCGCCATGGTTTGTGTCCCGCTCAGCCCTTCCGATCGCTCGTCATGCGGCGAGATCAAGCAAGAACGCCGCCCGCCGCAAGGTGGTATCTCAGTGCTCAGTCGGGGAAGACGGAGGGGCATCGTGGGCAGACAGCAGTCGCTCAATCTCAACAACGAGCGCGTCGGGATCGCAGGGCTTGACGATGATCGAGTCGAAGCCCGACTGCATGGCCCTGTCCTGCAGGACGACATGAGAGTGGCCGGTCGCGGCAATCAGCGGAATGTGCCGCGTAGCGGGCTGGGCTCGGAGCTCGCGAGCGACATCGAATCCCGAGAGGTCCGGGAGGTCGAGATCAAGGACGATCAAATCGGGATTGCCGGCACTCGCGGTGGCGAGCGCCTGCCGACCGGTGGCTGCGGTCAGCACCCGGAAGCCCTCGGCGCTGAGATACATTTCCCATACATCGAGAGCATCGGGATAGTCGTCAACGATGAGAACGGTTCGCGCGCCAGTCATGGATGAGGTGGGGACACTAATGAACTGGCTTCAAGGGGTATGCCAGTGTGCGCAGCTCGATGGCCGCGGTCGAGCCGGAGTTCTCAAGCCGTTACCGGTTTCTTCCGCACCGTGACGCTTGGCCATTCCAGCATGAACGTCGTGCCCTTTCCCTCGACTGATTCGACCGTCACGCTACCGCCCATCGCTTGCATGCTCTCCTGGACGATGGACAGTCCGAGGCCGAGGCCCTGCGCGCCGAGCTCGTCGTCGAGGTGCGGATGCACTCGCACGAACTGGTCGAAGATCGTGTCGAGCTTCGCTTTGGGTATCCCGATGCCATTGTCACGGATCTTCACCCTGGGGCATCCGCTCCCATCGAGCTCGACCGACACGGTGCGTGAGGCCTTGGCGGGATCGCTGTACTTGACTGCATTGGCGAGCAGGTTCATGACCACGAGCTCGATGCGTCCAGCGTCGGCTGCAATCGTCGGCAAGTGCGGGTGGAGCTCGAACACCACGCCGCGGGCGTCGGCCATGTCGCGCAGCTGTTCGGCGACATCCTTGACCACGGCCGCCAGGTCCACGTGCTGTTCGTTCGGCGCATCCTCCTGTCGCCGCGTGAGGCGGACGAGGCGCTCGAGCTTGCTCGCCACCTCCCCCAACCGCACGACATTGCGCTCCATGGTCTCGACAAGGCGCGTCGTCTCGGGATCGGCCTCGCGCAGCTGGAGAACCCGCGTCAGCACCTGCAGCACACCGAGCGGCTGTCGAATCTCGTGACTGACCAGCCGGCTGAAGTTACGAAGCTGCGCGGTCTGGCGATCGATCGTTTCGGTGTAGCGCGTGACGAACGCATCGACGGTTTTCTGCTGCAGAACGCGCACCGCTTGCTGCGCCCGGCTGAGCGCGAGAACCGCGGCGGTGGCGTCGCCCCGTTCGCCGAGCACGGCAGCCTCGCGAGCGAAAAAGGCCTCGAGAATCTCACTGAGGATCTGGTATTCACGAAGCAGCTGATGGACTGACGCCCGCTGATCGAAACGCAGGAGCCCAAGCTCAGCGGCTTTCGCCATCACTCCCGTATTCGCGGCGATCTCCTGCTCCGCCGGCGTACGCAGGTAGCTGGCAATCTCGTTGAGCAGCTCGGGAATGTGGTCGAGGAGCTGATGGCTCGGGAAAACATCACGCTTCTCGACGTCGAGCAGCTGGTCGAGCCGTTCGAGCCAGAGCCTGGCCAGAGCGGTATGGTCCGCTGCCAGCCGGGAGGCGAAATGCTCAAGTGTAGCGCCGAAATTTGGCACGGGCATCTTGTGGCGGTCCGCGGGTCCGTCGAGTGTACTCTCCGCGGGCATTGGGATGATAGGTTTGTAGTGCTGTGGCGAGCGTCTTGCTCTGAGTTTGAATGGATGAACTTTCCACACATTCCAGCTGAGCTGGTCCTGGCATGAATCCGATCCTCGACGGCACCGAAGTTCACGTCTCGGATAGTTGGCGTTGGCCGTTCTTCGTCGCCATCGCGGTGCTCCTGCTGTGCGGAGGCCTCGCCGTGCTGCAGGAAGCCCGGTTTGCCGAGGCCTCCAGCAAAATCGAACGCACCTACGAGGTCCTCGACTCCATCGATCGGGTCGTTGGGCGACTTGCCGACGCGGAGACCGCCTACCGGGGCTACTTGCTCACGAGGAGCCGGCCCTTCCTGCAGCCGTACGAGGGCGTCGACAACCAGGCGCGTGCGCTCCTCGCGCGCGTCGACGAGCTCGTTGCGGACAGCCCTGATCAGCAGGGACGAGCCCGTAGGCTGGCAGCCCTCGCCGAGGCGAAGCTGAGCGAGATGGCGCGCGTCATCGCAATGAACGACACCGGCGATACGTCGGGCGCGGTGGCGGCTGTCACTGACGGCGAGGGAAAACGGATCATGGACGGCGTTCGGGCCGCGGCGGCTGAAATGGCCAGGGCCGAAAGCTCGCTGCTGACGCAGCGGTCGGATCAAGCCCGGCTGGCTCGACGGGCCGCCCTCACCTTCGCCGTCGCGAGCCTGCTCGTCGCCGTCGCCGTGGCCTTCGTCGCGGTCTCGGTGGACCGTCAACTCGCGCGCCGGCGCGCGGCCTTCCTGCAGGAGATGGCCGCACGAGTGGAGGCGCAGCGCCAGGCGGAGGAAGCGGCCGCGGACCTTCTGCAGATCGAGAGCTTCAATCGCAACATCCTCGACAACTCCGGCGACTGCATCCAGGTACTCGGACCCGACGGCCACGTGGTGCTGATGAATGTTCCGGGCATGGCGCTGCTCGAAATCGAGGACCCCGATAGTGTGCAGGGCCAACAGTGGACGACACTTTGGAACGACGACGCAGGCCTGGCGCAGCAAGCCATCGACGATGCGACGGCCAGGGGAGAGGGACGCTTCCACGCATTTCGTCCGACCGTGAAGGGTACCCCCAAGTGGTGGGACGTCATCGTGACACCCATCCGTGACGATGCCGGCAGCGTCCAGCAACTGGTGACCGTGTCGCGCGATATTTCCGAGCAGAAGCGCGCCGAGCAGGAACGCGCGCTGCTCCTGGCCAGCGAGCGGACCGCTCGATCCGAGGCCGAGCGCGCCGCACGCATGAAAGACGACTTCGTCAGCACTCTGTCACACGAGCTGCGGACGCCGCTCAATGCCATCCTCGGCTGGATCGGCGTGCTCAAGCAGCAGCAGTCGCCCGAAACGCTGGCCAAGGCGATTGACGTCATCGATCGCAATTCGCGCCGGCAATCGCAGATGGTCGACGACCTGCTGGACATGAGCCGCATCATGTCGGGCAAACTCCGCCTCGATGTCCAGCGACTCGATGCGGCTTCGGTGATTGAGGAAGCGCTCGCCTCAGCCCAGCCGGCCGCCGACGCCAAGGGCGTCAGGCTGGTCAAGCTGCTCGGCTCGGCCGCCATCGTCCAGGGGGATCCGGGGCGTCTGCAGCAGATCGTGTGGAACCTGGTGAGCAACGCGATCAAGTTCACGCCGCGAGGGGGCATGGTCCAGGTCACGCTGCGCAAGGTCGACAGTCACATCCACATTCAGGTGAGCGACTCGGGACAGGGCATCCGCGCCGACGTGCTCCCCCATGTCTTTCAGCGTTTCCGGCAGGGCGACGGCTCAGTGACGAGACATCACGGCGGCTTGGGCCTCGGCCTCGCCATCGTGAAGAATCTCGTCGAGATGCACGGCGGTTCGGCAGAAGCGTCGAGCGAGGGGGAGGGCCACGGCAGCGTCTTCACGGTACGCCTGCCGTTGGCGATGGCCACCTCCGTGCCCGAATCGCGGGCCGATACGCCAGATCTGTTTCAGGGCCCGCTTTCGGAGCTGCTGGATGGCCTGCAAGTCCTCGTGGTCGATGATGAAGAGGATGCCCGAGACGTGGTCCAGCGACTTCTCGAGGAAGCTGGCGCGAACGTGAAAACTGCGGAGACTGCGGGCGAAGCACTGACGATCATCGACGAGGGCCTGGCGCCGGACATCATCTTGAGCGATATCGGCATGCCGGACCAGGACGGTTACGATTTCATGCGGCGTGTGAGGAGCATGTCCGGCGACATCTCCGAAGTGCCGGCGGCCGCGCTGACGGCGCTGGCGCGCGTGGAGGATCGCAAACGTGCGCTGATGGCCGGCTACCAGACCCACCTGGCCAAGCCCGTCGATCCATCCGAGCTCGTGGCGATGGTGGCCAGCCTCACCGGTCGCACGGGCCGGCCGCTCGCGTGAGCGGGGTGGACGCAGCAGCAGGCGTAGCATGACGCCGTCAGAAGCCACTCGCTCGCGCCCCCGCTGGTACAAGCAAGCCGTCATTTATCAGGCGCACGTGCGCGCGTTTCTCGACTCCACGTCGGACGGCGTCGGCGACTTTCGTGGGCTGACGAGCCGGCTCGACTACCTGGGCGACCTCGGCATCGACACGCTGTGGCTGCTGCCCTTCTATCCCTCGCCGCTCAAAGACGACGGCTACGACATCGCGGACTACGAGAACATCCATCCCGCGTACGGCACGCTCGCGGACTTCGACGAGTTCATCGCCGAGGCGCACCGCCGGCAGATCCGCGTCGTCACCGAGCTCGTCATCAACCACACGTCGGACCAGCATCCGTGGTTCCAGGCGGCTCGGCGCGCGCCGGCGGAATCTCCGGCCCGGGACTTCTACGTCTGGAGCGACACGAACCTGAAGTACCAGGGCGTCCCCATCATCTTCTCCGACACCGAAAAGTCGAACTGGACCTGGGACGAGACCGCCGGCGCCTACTACTGGCATCGCTTCTTTCACCATCAGCCAGACCTGAACTTCGACAATCCGGCGGTCCTCGACGCGGTGCTGCGCGTCATGCGGTTCTGGCTCGATCGCGGCGTCGATGGCATGCGGCTCGACGCCGTGCCGTACCTCATCGAACGTGAAGGCACGGGGTGCGCAAACCTCGACGAGACGCATGCCGTTCTCAAGTGCATCCGCGCCGCGATGGACGCACGCCATCCCGACCGGTTGCTGCTCGCCGAGGCGAACCAGTGGCCGGCGGAAGTGAGGCCGTACTTCGGAGACGGCGACGAATGCCACATGGCGTTCCACTTTCCGCTCATGCCGCGGATGTTCATGGCCGTGCGCCAGGAGGATCGTCACCCGATCGTCGAGATCCTGCGGCAGACGCCCGACATCCCGGACACCTGTCAATGGGGCCTCTTCCTGCGCAACCACGACGAGCTCACGCTCGAAATGGTCACCGACGAAGAGCGCGACTACATGTATCAGACCTACGCCAGCGACCCGCAGACGCGGATCAACGGCGGCATCCGGCGGCGGCTGGCGCCCCTCATGGAGAACAGCCGCCGGCGGATCGAGCTGATGAACAGCCTGCTGTTCTCGCTGCCCGGAACGCCGGTCATCTACTACGGCGACGAGATCGGCATGGGCGACAACATCTACCTCGGCGACCGCAACAGCGTGCGCACGCCGATGCAGTGGACCGGCGATCGCAACGGTGGATTCTCGCGGGCCGATGCCGCGAGGCTCTATGCGCCGCTCATCACGGATCCTGTCTACGGGTTTGCCGCTGTCAACGTGGAGGCCCAGGAACGTGCCCCCTTCTCGCTGCTCAACTGGATGAAACGGCTGATCGGCCTTCGCAAGCTGCACCCCGTGTTGGGAAGCGGCGCGCTGGAGTTCGTGCCGTCGCCGAACCGCAAGGTGCTGGCATACGTGCGCCGCGACGAGTCCGATACGATCCTCTGCATCGCGAACCTGTCGCGCAGCGTGCAGCCGGTCGAGCTCGACTTGTCGCCCTTCCGCGGCATGATCCCGGTCGAAATGCTCGGCCAGACCGAGTTCCCGCGCATCGGCGAGCAGCCGTACTTCCTGAGCCTGGGGGCGTACGGCTTCAACTGGTTCCGCCTTCAGCCGGCCCCGCCGTCGACAGCCGAGCGGACGACGCCGGAGATGGCGGCCGTGCCGGAGCTTCCCGCTCTCTTTGTGGGGTCGGTGTGGGACACGCTGCTCGACGGCGCCATCCGAACGCTCATCGAGCGCGACCTGCTCGGTGGCTTTCTCCACCGCCAGCCGTGGTTCCAAGGCACGCGCCCGCGCTCGGCGCGCTTCAAGGACTGGGGGCTGCTCCGCCGCGGCCCCGAACCGCTCTTCCTCACGATCGTCGAGGCCGAGCTCGAGGATGTGTCCGACGACCGTGGCACGGTGTCGCGGCAGTACTTCGTGCCGCTGGCGCTCGCCTCGGCCGAGCACGCGACAGGAATCCAGGAGCGGTTTCCGCACGCCGTCGTCGCGCGCGTGACCGGCGCGCGGAAAGGCGTCATCTACGACGCGTGGCACGACAGCCGCTTCGCAGCGCGGCTGCTCGAAGCCGCGCGGACTGAGAAGGCAATCACCACGAGGTTGGGGCACATTCACCTGGAACCGCGCATGGCGCTCGAGGCCGGGCACGGCGGCTCCGGCATGCTCGACGCGCCGCCGGCGACGCTTGCGGGCGGTGGCGGGAGCGCGTCAGAGAAGCCCGTGACGCTCAAGCTGTTCCGCCGCGTCGAACCAGGCGTGCACCCGGAAGTCGAGATCACCGCGCACCTGACCGACGTCGGGTTCACGCGCGTGCCGATGGTCGCGGCGGTTGTCAGCTACACGCACACGGGCGGCGCCTCGAGCTCAATCGGCATGTTCACGCTGCCGCGGCAGCCGGTGGAAAGCCAGGCGGACCTCTGGACGTACACGATGGAGGGGTTGAGCCGGCTGTTCGACCAGGTGGCGGCGCTCGATCCACCGGCCGTTCAAGTGGGCCCGACTCCCGCCGACGGCCCGCCTGCGCCAGCCGGCGATCTGATGAGCTCGTATCTGGACCTTTCTGCGATGGTCGGCCGCCGCACCGCTGAGTTGCATCTCGCGCTGGCGAGCGATTCCACCGACCCGAGATTCGCGCCCGAGCCGCTCGGCCCGGAGGATCTCGCTTACGCCGGGCTACGCGCCCTGGCGCACGCGGAGCGAACGCTCGGCAGCCTCGAAGCCGCGATCGCAGCAGTTCCCCTTCGCGTGCCGTCCGACGCGGCTGTACTCGGGCGAACGATACTCGACGGGCGAAGCCGTCTCCTCAAGAGCATCCGCTCGGTGGACGCACTGGACACGACCGCGACGAGAATCCGGATTCACGGCGACTATCGCCTGGGCCAGATCCTGCTCTCCGAGGGCGACATCAGCATTCAGAACGTCGAGGGCCATCCGGCGTGGCCGGCGGCGGCACATCGTGAAAAGCTGTCGGCGCTGAGAGACGTCGCCGGGTTGCTGCGATCCTTCAGCTATGCCGCGCATGCGGCGCTCCTCACGCGCACGACCGCGTCGCCCGATCAACTGGCACACCTCGGCCGCTGGGCGCAGGTGTGGGAGACCTGGGCGTCCCTCTCGTTCCTGCGGTCGTACTATGCGACCGCGGCTGCGTCGCCAGTGCTGCCCCGGGACACGAACACGCGGGACGCGCTCCTGCACTTTTTCATGGTCGATCGCGCGCTCCGGGAGCTCGACGGTGAGCTGCACAATCGGCTTGAATGGGTGGGCGTTCCCCTCAGCGGGCTGGTGCGCCTTCTCGGGCTCCGGTAGACGGTCATGTACACACCTCTGAGCACCTACCGCCTTCAGCTGCACGGTGGCTTCGCGTTCGACGCCGCAGCGGCGCTGGCGCCGTATCTCGCGCAGCTCGGCGTCGGCGCGTGCTACACGTCTCCGTACTTCGCGGCAAATCCCGGCAGCACGCACGGCTACGACGTCTGCAATCACAACGCGATTAACCCCGAGCTGGGCGGGCCGGAGGCCCACGCGCGGTTCGTCGACGGGCTCGCGGCGCTCGGCCTGGGACACATGGTGGATTTCGTGCCCAATCACATGGGCATCGGCACGGTCACGAACCTGTGGTGGCGCGACGTCCTCGAGAACGGTCCGGGGTCACCCGGGGCGCGGTTCTTCGACGTCGACTGGGCGCCGATGAAGACCGCGCTCAAGTCCAAGGTGCTCCTGCCCATCCTTGGTGATCAGTACGGTCGAGTGCTCGAACGTGGCGAGCTGCGCCTCGAATTCACCGGGGGCCAGCTCGTCGTGAAGTACTTCGACTACGAGTTGCCGGTCAATCCGAAGCTCGCTCCGCAGGTGCTACGACGGGCGGTCGCGCCGCTGACCACGGAGCTCGGCGCCGACAGCCCGCAGCTCCACGAGTTCCTGAGCATCCTCGCATCGCTGCAGAACCTCCCGGACCTGACCGATGGGGAGCAGCCGGCCGGCGCGACCGCGGTGGACGAGCGTCAGAGGGAGAAGGAAGTGGCCCGGGCGCGGCTGTCGAGACTCGTCGCCGACTGTCCGGTAGTCGCGACGCTCGTCGATGGCGCAGTGCGCGAGGTCAACGGTGAAGTCGGCCGGCCGGAATCCTTCAACGCGCTCCACGAACTGCTCGAGGCGCAAGCGTATCGGCTGTCGTACTGGCGAACGGCGTCCCACGAGATCAATTACCGCCGATTCTTCGACGTCAACGAGCTCGCGGGCTTACGGGTGGAGGATCCGGAGGTCTTCGCCGCGACACACGAACTGCTGGGACAGCTGCTGAAGAACGGCCGCGTACAGGCCCTCCGCATCGATCACCCCGATGGCCTCTTCGATCCCGCGCGGTACTTTGCCATGCTCCAGGAGCTCGGCGGCGGCGATCTTTACGTGGTCGCCGAGAAGATCCTGTCGAGTCACGAGACGCTGCCGGCGAGCTGGCAGGTGGCGGGAACGACGGGCTACGACTACCTCAACGACCTCAACGGAATCTTCATCCATGCCGGCGAGGTCAAGCGGATGCGCCGCACCTATGCGAAGCTCACGGGCTACACCGATTCGTTCGACGAAGTCCGGTACGAGAGCAAGCGCCTGATCATGGTGACGGCCATGGCCAGCGAGCTGAACGTGCTCGCGCACGCCCTCAGCCGGATCGCCGAAGGCAACAGGCGGTCGCGCGACTTCACTCTCGACAGCCTGCGAGACACGCTGACCGAGGTGATCGCTTGCTTTCCGGTGTATCGAACCTACGTCGACGAAGAGGGCTGGACACCTGGCGATCGCGCAGTGGTCAAGCAGGCGATCGTGCGGGCGCGGCGCCGGAATCCGGCGATGGAAGCGTCGCTCTTCGACTTCTTCCGCGAGGTCATGATGCCGCGCAGCCCGGAGGACGCGGCCGCCGGCGCGCCGGGACAGGAGGCGCGAGCGATCGATCGCCGCGCCGGCTACCCCCCGGCCGACGCGGTCGAGGCCGGCGCCCGCTTGCACTTCGCGATGAAGTTCCAGCAATTCACCGGGCCGGTCCAGGCCAAGGGGCTCGAGGATACAGCGTTCTTTCGCTACAACCTCCTGCTGTCGCTCAGCGAGGTCGGAGGCGACCTCGAGCGATATGGCCGAGGGGTCGACGAGTTTCACGAGTCGAACGCCGCGCGGCTGCGGCAGCGGCCGTTCGAGATGCTGGCCACGTCGACGCACGACACCAAGCTTGGCGAAGACACCCGGGCGCGAATCAACGTGCTCTCGGAGATTCCCGACGAGTGGTCGCGTGAGGTGACGCGCTGGATGCGGATGAACCGCGTGCACCGCACGCTCATCAACGGCGAGCCGGCACCGGACCGAAACGACGAGTACCGCTTCTATCAGGCACTGGTCGGTATCTGGCCGCCGCTCGTTTCCGCCGGCCAAGTCGTTCACGCCAGCGACCATGTCGGCACGCAGCCCGATCTCGGGGACATCCTCGAACGGATCCGCGCCTACATGCTGAAAGCCGTCAAGGAAGCCAAACGCCACACGAGCTGGCTGACGACGAACGAGGAGTACGAGCAGGCCGTGACTCGATTCGTCGACCGCGTGCTGACTGGTCCCGGCGGTGCGAGGTTTCTGCCCGCGGTCGCGCCGCTGGCACGCCGCGTCGCACGCACCGGAATGATCAACGGCCTGGCGCAAGTCACGCTGAAGATCGGGTCGCCCGGCGTGCCCGACTTTTATCAGGGCTCCGAGCTCTGGGATCTCAGCCTGGTCGATCCGGACAACCGTCGGCCCGTGGACTTCGAGCGCCGCCGCCGTTTCCTCGACTCACTCGACATCCTCCTTGCTCTCGGCCAGCCCGAGCGCGCGGCGGCGGTTGCCGAACTGACGACCAGTTGGGAAGACGGCCGGATCAAAATGCTCGTCACGACGGTTGGCCTGCGTCTCAGGCGTGAGTGGCCTGACGTATTCGGCTCCGGACGTTACCTTCCGCTGGTGACCGACGTCACGGTGCCCGCCGGGCTGGTCGCCTTCGCCAGGATTCTCGAGGGGCGCGCAGCGCTCTTCGTCGCGCCGCGCCTGACGGCGCCGCTTGTGGCCAGCACTGGCGTCGTTCCGCTCGGCGGGGACGCCTGGAAAACGGCACGAATCATCCTGCCGCCGGAGCTGCACGGCCGCAGGTTCCAACATCAGATAACCGGGGCCGAAGTCCTGCCCACCGCGGCAGGCGGCGACGAGTGGATCTTTGCCGGACAGGTCTTCGCCGATGTCCCGGTGGGCATTCTCACGTCGGCGCAGCAATAGCGTGAGCAAAGATCGATGGACGGCGACAATAGAAAGACGCGCCCTTACGAGATGACCGGAACCCTGAATGCCCACCGGCGTCAGTACGTCGTCGGCGCCGAGCTGGCAGGCGACGGCCTCGTCAGCGTCCGCGTCTGGGCGCCGGATCGCAAGCGCGTGACGGTCGTCATGGACGACCATGAAACGATGCTCGATCCGGACCCCGATGGAAACCCCGGTGGAAATCCTGATGGAAACCCCGGTGGAACCAACGACGGCTATTTTCGCGGGCTGGCCAAGGGGCACACGGGCAGCCGCTACGGGTTCAGGCTCGACGATGACGCGCGGCTCTATCCCGATCCGGCCTCGAGGTCCCAGCCAGACGGACCGCACGGCTTGTCGGAGATCGTCGATCCGTCGAGCTATGCCTGGCAGGACGCGCGCTGGCCGGGCATTTCGCTGCAGGGCCAGGTCCTCTACGAGCTGCACGTCGGCACGTTCACACCGGAAGGGACCTGGGCCACCGCGATACCTCATCTCGAACAGCTCCACGCGCTCGGGATCACGACGATTCAGATGATGCCGGTGGCCGACTTTCCCGGTGAGTTCGGCTGGGGATATGACGGCGTCAACTGGTTCGCCCCCACCAGGTTGTACGGTCGGCCGGACGACCTTCGCGCCTTCATCGATGCCGCACATCAGCATGGCTTGGGAGTCATCCTCGATGCGGTCTACAACCATCTCGGGCCGGACGGCAACTACCTGTCGCGCTTCGGACGTGACTACTTCACCGAGCGGTACCCCAACGAATGGAGCGAGGCGATCAACTTCGACGGACCGCGCGCGATCGGCGCGCGCGAGCTGGTGCTCGCGAACGTCGAACACTGGATTCGCGAGTATCACCTCGACGGGTTCAGGCTCGACGCGACCCAGCAGATCTTCGATGCGTCCGACGATCATGTGCTCGCGGCGCTCGTCCGGCGTGCCCGCCACGCCGCCGGAGACCGCCGCATCGTCATCATTGCCGAGAACGAGGCGCAGGACGCCCGGCTGGCGCGCCCCGCGGCGAGGGGCGGCTACGGGGTCGATGCCCTGTACAACGACGACTTCCATCACTCGGCCCGTGTGGCCCTGACCGGCATTCGGGAGGGTTACTACTCCGACTATCGCGGCACGAGTCAGGAGCTGTTGTCGGCAGTGGTACGCGGATTCCTCTTCCAGGGGCAGCGTTTTCGATGGCAGGGCAAAAACCGTGGGACGCCGGCCCTCGATCTGCCGCCGCGCCAGTTCGTCTGTTTTCTCGAAAATCATGACCAGGTCGCCAATTCGACTACGGGACAGCGGATGTGCGAGCTCTCGGCGCACGGACAACTGCGGGCGCTGACGGCGATGCTGCTGCTCGGACCTGGCACTCCCCTGCTCTTCCAGGGTCAGGAATCCGGCTCGACGGCGACGTTTGTGTACTTCGCGCACCATGAAGGCGACCTCGGTGCCAGCGTGCGACGCGGCCGGCTCGAGTTCCTGGGCCAGTTCACGCGACTCGAGGCGACGGGCAGCACGGCGCGTGCGCTCGATCCCACGGCGCGATCGACGTTCGAGGCATGCCGATTGCGGCACGAGCCCACCGAGCAGGCGCAGCGGTTCTTTCGCCTGCACGCCGACCTGCTGCGGCTGCGGCGCACCGACACGACGATCGCGCTCCAGGGAGCCGGCGGACTGGCCGGCGCGACTCTCGACGAGCGCGCCCTGATGCTGCGCTTCTTTTCCTCAGAGGGGGCCCCAGGCGGTGACGACCGCCTGCTCGTCATCAACCTCGGCGCCGACATCGATCTCGCCACCGTCGCCGAACCGCTCGTTGCCCCGCCGGTTCGGCCCGCCGGCGCAGCATGGACGGTGTTGTGGTCGAGCGAGGCGGTGGCCTACGGTGGCGGCGGCACACCTCCCTGGCAGCCCGATTGCTGGCCGGTCCCCGGCCACGCCGCGCTCCTCCTCGGCCCGGCGTCGCGTCCCCCGGAAGATGACCAGCGTTGATCGAGCAGACGCCGCGGCACCCGCATCGCTGATTCGGCGGCTCCACTGGGAGAAGGGTCGCGAGCACGAGACCGACGATCTCGTCCGGCGCGAGTGGCTGGTCACGAACGGGCTCGGTGGCTACGCATCGGGCACGATCGTCGGCGCCATCACGCGCCGGTACCACGGACTGCTCGTTGCCGCCCTTCCCGCCCCGCTCGGACGCGTGATGCTCCTCAGCCATATCTCCGAGAGGCTCCGCTTCGAGGATTATTCGACGGAGTGGCTGGGCGCATACGGCAACGACGGGCGGCTGGCGCAGGCCGACGGGGCGCAGCATCTCGTCGAGTTCCGTCTGGAGGCTGGACTTCCCATCTGGCGCTACCAGCTGCGGGACGTCGTAGTGGAGCGGACGCTCCTGATGCCGTACGGGCAGAACAGCGTCCACGTCACGTACCGGCTGCTCGAAGGACGGCAGTCGATACGGCTGGCGCTGAGGCCCCTGCTGGGATTCCGGCCGCACGACGCTCCGGTCGATCGCGCACCGGTGCTGGGCTACACGCTCACCGCCCGCGATCGCCGCATCGAGGTTCAGGGTGACCAGTCCTATCCGCCGCTTCGGCTCGCGCTCCATGCAGCTGCGGGCGCCTTCACCGTTGATGACTATGCGATCTCGGACGTGCGATACCTCCTCGAAGAGCATCGCGGCTACGAACCGTCGGGGCCGCTGTGGAGCCCGGGCTACTTTCGCGCCCAGCTCGCCCCTGGCCGCGACGTCACGTTGATCGCCTCGACGGAATCCTGGGAAGTCATCGCGGCGATCAATCCCGTCGACGCGCTCGCGACGGAGCGCGATCGCCGCACCCGCCTCGTGGCCGCCGCTCACCCTGCTGCGCGCTCGGGCGTTGCCGCCGAGCTCGTGCTCGCGGCCGATCAGTTCATTATCAGGCCCTCATCGCGGACAGACGACGAGGCGCGCGCGCGGGCGGGCGGAGGCGAAGCACGCACGATAATCGCCGGCTATCACTGGTTCACCGACTGGGGCCGTGACACGATGATCAGCCTCGAAGGGCTCGCGCTGCTCACGGGCCGGCATGCCGAGGCGCGTGACATCCTCAGGACTTTTGCCTTTCACGTCCGCGACGGGCTCATCCCCAACATGTTTCCCGAAGGAGAGCGCGAAGGCCTGTACCACACTGCGGACGCCACGTTGTGGTTCTTTCACGCGATCGATCGCTACGAGCGGCACACCGGCGATCGAACGCTCGTGAGGGAACTGCTTCCCACGCTCGTCGAGATCGCGCAGCGCCATCTCGCCGGTACCCGCTTCGGCATTCGAGTCGACAGCGACGGGCTGCTCACGCAGGGAGCCGAGGGCTATCAGCTCACGTGGATGGACGCCAAGGTCGATGGCTGGGTCGTGACGCCGCGGCGGGGCAAGGCGGTCGAGATCAACGCACTCTGGTATAACGCGCTGCGTGTTCTCGAGGGGTGGCTGCGCGAGAGTCGAGACGACGGCCGCGCCGGCGACATCGCACGGCACGCCACGGCCGCCTACGACTCGTTCAACGCACGGTTCTGGAACGGGTCCGCCGGCTGCCTCTTCGACGTCGTCGACGGCGAGCGCGGCGATGACGACGCCTGCCGGCCGAACCAGATCGTGGCTCTTTCGCTGCCGCACCCGGTGCTCAGTCGCGCGAGGTGGGAGCCGGTCCTGGACGCGGTCGCGACCCGGCTCCTGACGCCTGTCGGGTTGCGGTCGCTCGCGCCGGATCACCCGGACTACAAGCCGCGATATTTCGGCGACCTGCGGGCCCGGGATGCCGCCTATCACCAGGGCACGGTCTGGACATGGCTCGTCGGGCCCTTCGTGGACGCGTGGCTGGCGGTCCATCCAGAGGACGTCGGTGGCGCTCGACGTCTGCTGGAGCCGCTGGCGGACCACTTGAACGACGCGTGCATCGGCTCGATCAGCGAAATCTTCGACGCCGAGAAGCCGTTCGCGCCTCGCGGCTGCGTCGCACAGGCCTGGAGTGTCGCCGAAGTCCTGCGCGCGCTCGTGCGCACGGACAGCATCGCGCTGCCTCCCGGAGGGTAGCCGACTACAGATCCTCTGGCGCCGGCGTCGGCAATCGAGCCCAGGGATCAGGGGTCAGGGGTTCCGGAATAACCCCAACCGTCCGGGCCATCCCGGCACCCTGGATCCCTGATCCCTGATCCCTGATCGCTGTAAGCCCAAGCTCGACTGCGCCCTGACTTCGGCACGTGCCGTGCAGTCCCTGCTGACGTGAAGCCCATCTGGAGGAGATCAGCATGAAGATTCTGGGAGGCATACTCGTGGTGGTTGGCCTTGTCGCACTCCTTTATGGAGGCATCTCGTGGACGCGCAGAGACAAAGTGCTCGACGCGGGCCCGATCGAGATTACGACCGAGAAAAGGGAAAGCCTGCCAATCTCGCCCATCGCCGGTGGCGTGATCCTGATCGCAGGCGTCGTCCTCTTGCTGAAACGCAGCCCGGCGTGAGGTGTTGCGAGGGAGTTCTCGACTCTAGCGTGCGGCGCGTGTACCAGCCGCAACCGGCTGGCCGTCGACGCTCACGTAGTCGTAGGTCATGCGGAACGTCGAGGGTCCGAAGATCTTGACCTTCGCGTTCGAATACAGGGAGACCGGCAGCACGATGTCGTTGTGGACTCTCGCGTAGCGCCACTCGACGTCCACCTGAGAGACCCAGAACGACGGGCTCTTGGCGAGACGGCCGGCAACGCGCACGACATCGCCCGTGGACGGCTGCATGAAGAGATCACCGAACACGAGGTTGACGTCGTTCCGCCGTGGCCGCAGCGGCACTCGGAGCAGCCCCGACGCGAGGAGCTCGGGTTCGGCACACTCGTAGGTGTCGAGCGACGACGGCGCTCCACTCGCCCGGTTCGCCATGAGCTCCTGTTCGCGCTCGAGCGCTGCGCGAAATACGCGATTGCGAATCTGCTCGGACCCGCCTTCGTCGAGAATCTCCACGGCCAGGCGGCCGTCGGCGCCCAGCGCAGTGCGCGCCTCCATCCAGGCTTCCTTGCCAGATTTGCTGTTTTCGGCCTCGAGACGCCGCATAGCCACATAAGGACGCTGCGGGACGGCATAGCCGGGAGTTTCAATGCACGTCGAACGGAAAGGCTCGGCTGCAGGCCTGGATGCCGAGAGGATCAGAACGGCAGCGACGACAGGGTAGCACTTCATTTCTGAGTCCTGCGCGGTCGGACCTGCAGGGCGTGTGCCACCAAGCGGCGGGCACTGCCGCCGAGCGCCTGAGGTACGGCCAGCTCGGCGGCGGCGATTCAGGCGATTCAGAGTGCGGCGCGGGTGCTTTTACCGTTTCCGGTTTGTCGACAGGTGGACGGTAAATCTCCTGTTTCGCATCGGGCCGTCGCGCCGGCTCGTACGGTGGCAACTGGACCGCCCTGCCTATCTCCGCCGATTCATAGAGAGCGGTCACGATTCTCACATCCTGGAGGCCTTCTTCGCCGGATGGCTCCGGGTCGATGCCGTCGAGGATGCAGCGCGAGAAGTAGATGAGCTCGGCCGCGAACTGGTCGCGCTTTGCGGACTGACGTCTGGTGGTGCGTCCGTCTGCAGTAATTTCGTACGCCAGGCCCTCGGCATACTCATACGCCGGCTCGACCTTGAGCCGACCCTTCGTGCCGAGTACTCTGTACCACCCCGCGTCGGCAACGTTGAAGCTGGTGACGAAGCTCGCGATCCGCTCGCCCTCGAAGCGGAGGATCGCGGCAGTCGTTTCATCAATCTCGGGCAGGCGGTCCGGATCGCCATTGACCGAACAGGCCAGGACCTCGGTCGGCTCCGCCTTGAACAGATATCGCGCGGCGTTGATGCAGTAGACGCCGATGTCCCAGAGCGTGCCGCCTCCCATCGCGCGGTGGGTCCTGATGTTCCCAGGCTTGACGCGCATGGAAAATGTCGAGTTGAACAGCTTGGGCTCGCCGATGGCACCATCCCCGAGGAGGTCGATGGCCTTGAGGTTGACGTGCTCGAAATGGAGGCGGTACGCAATCATCAGCCGCACGTCGTGCTCACGGGCCACGGTGATCATGCGCTCGCACTCCTCCGACGTCAGCGCCATCGGCTTCTCACAGAGGACGTGTACGCCCGCCTCTGCCGCCCGAACCGCGAACTCGGCATGCATCGAGTTCGGCAAGGCGATATAGACCGCGTCGACGAGCTCGAGGCAGTCGTCCAGATCCTGATAGTTGAACCCATGTTCGACGCCATAGCGACGCTGAAGTGCCGACAGCTTCTCGCGATCGTCGCTGACGAGAGCCATCAACTGCGAGTTCTCCGAGGCATGGGCAAACGCGGGCAGCACTGCCACCTGCGCGATGTGCCCGAGACCGATGACGGCGTAGCGAACGGATCCCGATTCGGGTTGACGAGACATGCTCATTCTCCAGTCCTACCAGCATTGGCATCGACGATGGCGACGCGACCCGTCGGCGGGCTCCATCACGACCTTGATGCAGGTGAGCGCGGCAGCGTTCTGCCGCGGCGGCCGGCTCTGCAGACCGACGGGCGATTGCGTTACATCCTTTGGTTGGCTCCTACCCTTCCTGAGTTGCTGTCTGCTCTCCCGATGGTTCGCTTCACAACCAGAGGAGTGAACATCACGTGGTGAAGCAGGTGACGTACCAAGTAGAACGGCCGCGCTGTCGCGGCGTGAGCAGCCCGGCTGCCTAAGTGCCGTCGTCCGGCCGGTCGGGAACAAAGCGAGAGCGTCGTGCATCCAATTCGCACGTCCGAATTCCATTCGCGGGCGCGAAGGAGTGATCGGCCATGCGACTCATCGGTGCAGCCTCAATCGTATTCGCCCTCGCGCTGACGTTCGCCGTCTCGGCGTCGGGCCCTTCGCAGACCGCACAATCGTCAGCTGTCGGAGACTCGATCGACGACGCGAAGAGTCACCGCGACGACGGCGACCGCAGACATCGACTCGGGCAGCGCATCTTCCGCCACGACACTTTCGGCGACGAACAGTTATGGACCGACGTGCTGCGGATGCACGAGGTGCTCGCCACTGTCTCACCGGAGACGGCGTTGCTGGTTGGCCTCAAGGTCGACGTCGAGGCTCTGCCACGGGACGTCATCGCGGCGCTGAAGGCCGACGAGGTCGACCTGACCGACCCGGCCGTGACCGTCGAACTGCTGCGGCTGAATGCGGTCGTTGGTGTCCGCGGCAAGGTCGACGGCATGGGGCAGCTCACCAGCGTCGGCATCACCTGCGCCCTCTGTCACTCGACGGTCGACAACTCGTTTACGGCCAGCATCGGCCGTCGCCTGGACGGATGGGCGAATATCGATTTGAACGTGGGCGCGATCGTGGCGCTGTCACCCGCGCTCGATGCGGCGACCAAGGCAGAGTTCAACGCCTGGGGTCCAGGCAAATACGATCCGCGCCACCATGCGTTCGACGGCACCAATATCATTCCGCTGAACAGCCCGTCGGTGCCAATCGACATCCCGTCGATCTATGGACTGAAGGGCGTCGGTTTCGAAACCTTCACCGCGGATGGCCCCATCTGGTACTGGAACAGCTACGTCGGCGTCGGACAGATGGGCGGACAGGGCTCGTTCCGCGATCCGCGGATCGGCCTCGTCATCAGGCAGACGCCTGATCTCGTCACTCCGAAGCTGCCGGCCCTGCTCGACTACCAGCTGAGCCTCGAGACGCCGGCTCCTCCCAAAGGCAGCTTCGACAGCGCCGCGGCCAGCCGCGGCCAGCGGCTATTCCGCAACGAGGCGGGATGCGCCACCTGCCATAAGGGACCGCACTTCACGGATGTGCGCAGCGGCCCCAGTCACGGGGTCCCTTTCCTACACGATCCGGACGAGGTCGGCACCGATCCGGCGTACGCGGCACGCAGCGCCACCGGCAAGTACCGGACGACCCCGCTGCGGGGACTCTGGCAGCATCCACCGTATTTTCACGACGGCAGCGCGCCCGATCTCCCTGCTGTGGTCAATCACTACAACCGGCTGTTCTCGCTGAATCTGTCAGAGGCGCAGAAGGCCGACCTGGTCGAGTTCCTGAAGTCGATCTAAGCCACTGAAGGACACGGCGACGGCACATACACGATGAACACGCCCGAAACAGGCTTTCATCGTGGTCATCGTGCCATGGTGCCCATCGTGAAGAAGTTCGCCTCGGCGACCGCTGATCCTTTTCTGCGGCGGCTAGTCGACACCTCCGACGTTGGGTTTCACGCCGGCGAGCGGGTGGGTCTTCTTCCACTCCTCGAACAGTTTCTCGAGTTCCGGGCTCAAGCGTGGGTAGATGTCACGGGCACGGTACTTCCGGCTCCGCATCATCTCGCGCTTGAAGTTCTCGGTGTAGACCGTGTTCTCCGCATCCTTGATGACATCGGCCACCATCTGCGGCGGCACGGCCAGCACACCTTCCGCGTCGGCGACGATGATGTCGCCGGGAAGCACGGTGATCCCGCCGAGCCGGATCGGCCCGTTCCACTCGACGCCGACCTGGTCCGCCATCGCCGACGCGTGCGCGCCGCGATAAAAGATCGGCAGGTCCTTCATCACCATGAACTCGCTCAGATCGCGGATGCCGCCATCCACGATCACTCCCAGTGCGCCGGCGGACTTCATGCCGAGGCCCGTGACGTCGCCGAGGAACGTAGCGCGATCGACCATCCCTCCGAGTTCCACGACGACGACATCTCCCGGCTTGAGGTCTTCACCCGCCCTGACGTTGTACTGATAGTCCCAATCGCCCTCCTTCGCGAGCGTCTGCACGGCGTCCATCACGTCCGGCCGCACCGGCAGGTACCGCATCGTCACGGCCCGGCCGACGAGCTTGGGATTCGGAACGGTCAGCTGAAATCCACCTTCGAACGAGCGGACGTGCTTGCGATTCTGCAGCGCGCCCCAGACGGCTTCGAGCGGAAGGTCGCGCAGGCGCTGCAGCTGCGCCTCGGTCACTGTGGCCGCGCGCGACGACTTGAGGACGTCCATGACCGGCGACCACGCGTCGCGCGCGGCGCGGTTAACCTGAACGGGCTTGGGAGTGGGCGCCGCAGCCTGCTGCGCATGGGCGGTGGAGCCACCCATCAAGGCCACGAGCACTAACGTGGCGGCCCACCGGCACGTTGTTGCAGAACCGCGGAGACTATTGAAGCTCATCGGCGGATGCTCCTTCAGGTGTGAACGGGCCGGCGCGACACACACGATGACACGATGGGCACGATGAGCTCGGCGCGAACCGCCTTCATCGTGTTCATCGTGCGATCGTGTCCTTCGTGCGGAAGTCGTGATGAAAACTGTCTCATTAACACAAAACAGTCACGATCCTCATCACGAAGACCGCGAAGTGGCGAAGACCGCGAGCGTTATCCCTGGGAGCTTCTTCGTGGTCATCGCGATCTTCACTCATCTTCGTGATGGTTTCGTGGTCACATCAAGCATTTGTGAGACAGGCACTAGAAATTGAACTTCAACGAAAACTGCATCGACCGGTTGTCGACTGACGTGGAGGTGATTCGCCCCGCGGTGGGCGAGTCGAAGTTCTGGTTCGGAAAGCCAAATCCCGGATGGTTGAAGAGGTTGAACGCATCCCACCGGAACTCGATGTTGCTCTGGCCCGAGATGGTGAACCGCTTCGACAGCGACGTGTCGAAGTTCACGTGGCCCGGCCCATAGAGAATGCCGCGGCCGCTGTCGCCATACGTATTCGCCGGTGGCGCGGCGAATGCAGTGGGGTCGTACCAGAGATCCACCGTCGGATTGTCGAGTTTGCCCGAGGCGATCCGGTTCGGCCAGCTGGGCGCGCCGTTGTTGACGCCGGTCTGCATGAACACCGTGAACGGACGGCCGGTAGTCATCGTCGCGATGCCGGCGATCTGCCAGCCGCCCGCGATCGCGCCGGCCACGCCGCCATTCGCCAGCCACTGACGGCCCGGACCGAACGGCAGCTCGTAAACCCAACTGATGACCGCACGATGGCGGACGTCGAATCCCGAAGGTCCGTGACCCGCCGCGAGATTCGTGACCGTCTGCGGGTTGCCGACCGCGCCGCCGCCGCTCGCGGCCGAACCGCCGTAGTCGAGAGACTTGGCGTAGGTATAGCTGCCCAGAAACTGCAGTCCGTTGTTGAACCGCTGCGTGATCTTCAGCTGCCCGCTGTGGTACGTCGATCGATTCCGTGGATCGCATTGCAACATGTTGTTCAGGCGGTTGAGGGGTTGAATCAAGCGGCGCGATTCCTGCGAGCCAGGGCCCGGCTGCAGTTCGTTCGGGTTGTAGCAATAGATCAGGTGCTTGCCCGCGCTTCCAGCGTAGGTGAGCTCGACGGCCATGGCAGTGAAGAGCCGCCGATCGATGCCGAGGTGCCATTGCTCCGCGTAAGGCGTTTCGTTATCGAACGAGTGACCCAGCACGCGGGGATTGGCGGCCTGCAGCTCGGCCGTCGTCAGCGGCTTGACCTGCGCGATCGGGGGGAACGGATCGTTGATGGTGCGCACGGTCGAGAAATCGGTGGGGTTGGTGGGAAAGCTGACGTTCTGCGAGATCGTGTACGGCACCTGCTGCCCGATCATGTTCGATGCGGACGGCTGTTCGGGATAGTAGGTGATCGCGAAGCCCGTTCTCAGGATCGTGGAGGAGTCGCCGAAGAGGTCGTAGGTCAGGCCGAGCCTCGGGGCGAAGTTTCCATACCGCGTCTTCTTGTTCACGGAGCTGCTGGCGCCGTCCTCGCCCGCATAGATGAGCCGCAGGTTCACCGGGTCGAAGTTGACGATCTTGTTGTCCTCGTCCGTCTCCGCCTTGAAGATCTCGTAGCGCAGACCGGCGTTGACCGTGAAGCGTGAGCTGACCTTGAAGTCGTCCTGGATGAACAGGCCGTGCTCCTGTGTCCGCAGATTGTAGGGCTCGAGCAGGAAGCCGCGGGCGGCGCTGTTGATGTAGCCGGTCAGCAGTGAGGCGAGTCCCGAGCCGCCGGCGTTCGTCACCGGGTTGTTGGTGTAGTTGCGGCCGAAGTTGATGCTGCCGCGGGTATCGGTGTGGGTGAACGGAGAAGCGTAGCGATCGACGAGGCGATAGCCGAACTTCAGGCTGTGACGGCCCTGCAGCCATACAACCGTGTCTTCGAGTTGCCAGTGGAACTGCTTCGGATTGACGGGCAGAAACGCCGGGCCGCCCGAAATGCCCGTCAGGTCGGCAATGTTGATGTTCGGCAGGCCGGTCGTGATCTGGTTGACGTTGATGCCGCGGATGCCGAGGGATTCGGCAGCGTTAATGCCGTAGTCCGACTGGAAGGTCGATGGAAACGTTCGGGCGTAGCCGGCGCGAAACTCGTTGACGATGCGCGGCGTGACGACCTTCGAATAGTTGAAGGCGGCCCCATGCGTCGTGAGCCGCGTGTTCTGGATGCCGGCGACGAACGGACCGAGGTCGAAGCGCGAGGCGGCATCCGCAGGCGTCGGCAGACAGCAGGCTGCCTGGCCCTGCGGCGCGTCGAGACTGAACTTGCCGTAGTTGAAGCGGGCGAAGAACGAATCGTTGTCGGAGAAGCGGTGGTCTACGCGGCCCGAGTAGACATTGTCGGTCGTGTCGCGGTCGACGGTCGAGGTGTAGTTGTTGAAGTTACCGGTGCCGTTCGGGAGCGGGTAGATGCTCGCGACATTGCGGCCGACGCCGTTGGTTTTGTCGAGCGGGATGATGTTGCCGGGGTATGGATCACGCAGAAACTGCGGGTTCGTCGCGCTGACCGGGAGCGCCGAATTGAACGCCGGGTTGGCCCGCGTGGTCAGCGGATCGTAGATGAGGATCAGGTTCCCGTTCGTGTCCCTGAAATCACTGAAGTCGCCAACTCGCGTGCGCGCGGTCGGCACCGTGTTGACGAACACCTGACCGCGCTTCTCCTGCAGACCGGCGTAGTCGGCGAAAAAGAAGGTTCGGCTCTTGATTATTGGACCGCCAACGGCCGCGCCGTACTGGTTGCGATTGAGCGGCGGCTTGGGATCGACGACGAGGGCGTCGCCGACGACGGTCTTGCGGACGAAGAAGTTGCGCGCGTCGAACGCGTCGTCGCGCAGGTACTCGAACGCCGTGCCATGGAACGAGTTCGTACCTGACTTGGTCGACACCGAGACGACGCCGGCGCCACGGCCGAACTCGGCGGAGAAGACGCCGGTCAGGACTTTGAACTCCCGCACCTGCTCCACCGACGGCGAGATGATGACGGTGTTGAACGAGGTACTCGTTGTTGTCGATACCGTCGATGAGCCAGCCATTGGCGTTGGCCTGATGTCCGAGCGCGTTGAAATTCGACGCGCCGCGCGGGTTGAACGTGCTCGCACCCGACAGGTTCTCGCCGGCCTGTCCGGGTGTGACGCCCGGGGTCAGATAGACGAGCGTCGCGAAATTGCGGCCGTTGAGCGGCAGCTGGCTGATCGCCCGCTCCTCGATCACCGTGCCGACCTCCGACGAGTCCGTGCGCACGAGCGGCGCCGAGGACACGACGGTCATCGTCTCCTCGAGGCGGCCCACCTCGAGGGTGACGTCGATTCGAGCCCGCTGGTTGACCTGGAGGATGATGCCCTCGCGGATCGACTTCTTGAAACCCTGCACGTTGACTTCGACCGCATACGTGCCCGGCACCAGGAAGGAGGCCGTGTAGCTGCCGGTCGCGTCCGTGACGAAGCTGTTGGTCGTGCCCTTGTTGACTTCACGGACCGTGACCGTCGCGCCGGGCACGACGCCGCCAGCATCGCTGACCGTGCCGACGATCGTCCCCGTGGTGACTTGGGCGAGGGCGGCCGACGTGCCGCTAAGGGCAATGACAGCGGCAAGAGGCAGCGCGAGGATCGCTATCTTCGTCATCGGTGATCCTTTCTGCATTTTTCGTTGAAGGCGACTCATCAGCACGGACGAGACTCATGGCCCGTACGCGACGGAGCCTGCCACCCGGTCGGGGCGAAGTCAAGTCTTTCGGTCAGTTTGTGTAAGGTTGTGAAACGGGCCGACGGGACAAACCGGAACTGTTTTCATCGTGCCATCGTGCCCATCGTGAAGAAAACGGCAACTCTGTCTCCGCGCCGGACGCTCCGGCGTGACATACTCCCGCATCTCTCCGAGGATCCGACACGGCAACCCACGCACGCGCGAAGACTCCGAGGCTGACGGCCGGAACATTCTTCGGCGCGTCAGGCGCCGGCTCATTCCCTTTGCGTTCATCTGCTACGTCGTCGCCTACATCGACCGCGTCAACATCGGCTTTGCGGCCAACGAGCTCCAGCGGGATCTCGGACTGAGCGCGACCCAGTATGGGTTCGGGGCCGGCCTCTTCTTTCTCAGCTACTGCCTCTTCGAAGTGCCGAGCAACTTGATCCTGGAGCGGGTCGGCGCACGGCGCTGGATCGCGCGCATCATGATCGGCTGGGGTCTGGTGTCGATGGGAACGATGTTCATCACCGATGTCCCGACGTTCATGCTTGCGCGCGTACTGCTCGGAATTGCGGAAGCCGGCTTCTTCCCAGGAATGGTGCTGTATCTGACCTACTGGATCCCGGCGACCGACCGCGCGCGAACAGGTGCGCTCTTCATGATGGCGGCTCCCGTGGCGGTGATCGTCGGCGCGCCGGTGTCGCAGGCGCTGCTGACGCTCGACGGAATGCTCGGCCTCCGCGGATGGCAGTGGCTGTTCCTGATCGAAGGCTTTCCGGCGGTCGTTTTGGGACTTCTGGCGCTCAGGGTCCTGACCGACCGCCCGCAGGTGGCGACGTGGCTTCCGGCCGAGGATCGCAACTGGCTGGCGAAGACGATGGCCGAGGAGCTGGCGCGTCGGCAAGCCGTGGGCCACACCTCGCTCCGCCGCAGTTTCGCGAGCGGCAGCCTCTGGCTCCTATGCGGCGTCTTCTTCATGCACACGGTGGTCAACTACGGGGTCTTTCTCTGGTTGCCCAAGCTGATGCAGGACGTCTCGGGTGCGAAGGGTTTCACGCTGAGCACGATCACGTCGCTGCCTTTCGTCGCCGCACTGCTGGCGATGTTCCTGGTCGGCCGCCACTCGGATCGGAAGGGCGAGCGGAGATGGCACGTCGCGGCGTGCGCCATCATCTCAGCCGCCGGACTGTTGCTGGCGATCGCCTCGCAAGGCAATATCTGGCTGTTCGTCTTGAGCTTCACGATCTCGCAGATGGCGCTGCGATCCCTGGTTGGCGTGTTCTGGGCGATGCCGCCGCTGTTTCTGGGCGGCACCGCGGCTGCGGCCGGCATCGCGCTCATCAACTCGATCGGCAATCTGGGCGGGTTCGTCGGCCCGACCGTCATCGGCGCGCTGCACGACAGGACGGGCGGCTACACGGGCGGGCTCCTGGCGCTGGCCGCCGCGTTGGTGATCGAGGCGGTCCTCGTTCTCATGCTGCGGCTCCCTGCTTTAGAGAGACGGGACGCCGACTAGGCCCAGGTCCTGAGCCTGTGAAGCAATCTCCCGTGGCTTCCGCCTTTAGGCGGAAGTTGCGCGTTTGTGTTGATCTTCCGCCTAAAGGCGGAAGCCACAGTGAGATCGCTTCATAAGCTCTCAGGGCTCGGGCACGATCTTGGAGTTTGCTCTCGAAGGTTGTGACACAACCACGCGAAGGGACCTGACGAATGACGGCACGGCCACAGAGACGAACGACGATGGGACTGTCAGCTGATTCGTTCCAATCGATCCGCTTCAGCTCACCGCAGCGGCTTCTCGAAGTGGACCGGCTCATGACGCTTGCGGCCGACGTCGGCGCCGCCGGTGCCCACGGCGGCATGACGCAAATCGATCTGGAGTGGGCGCGTCGCACGCGGCGGATGAAGGAAGAGCTCGACATGTACGTCGAGGTCCAGACATTTCTGCCGCGCGAGGACCCGGCGGTGTTCGAGCATGCGGTCCATGTCGCCAAGGAAGCCGGCGCGACCAGCCTGAGGGTGGTGTGCCTGCTCGGCCGCCGCTACGAGATGTTCGACACGCTCGAGGGGTGGAAGACGGCCGTCGCCGGATTCCACAAACAGATCGCCGCGGCGCTGCCTATCGTGGAGAAGTACAAGATGCCGCTCGGCATCGAGAACCACAAGGACTGGCGCGTCGACGAGCAGGTCGCGTTGCTGCGGCAGTACGACAGCGAATACCTGGGCGTGTCGCTCGATACCGGCAACAACCTGACCGTGCTCGACGATCCAGACGAGGTGGTCGAGAAGCTGGCGCCCTACACCTTCAACGTCCACCTCAAGGACATGGCGGCCGAGGAGTGCGAGCGAGGGTATCTCTTGTCGGAGGTCCCGCTCGGCGAGGGCATGCTCGACATCAAGCGGATGGTCGACACGATCAGACGCGCAAGGCCGGACGTCTTTTTTTCGCTCGAGATGATCACGCGCGACCCGCTCGAGGTTCCGTGTCTGACCGACAAGTACTGGGCGACGTTCGAAGTGGTGAACGGTGTCCAGCTGGCGCGGCTGCTCACGCGCATCCGGGCCCACAAGCCGCGGGCGCCGCTGCCCCGGATTTCCGGCCTCACGCCAGCGGAGCGGTACGTGCTCGAACTGGAGCTCGTCGAGCGGTCGATCGTCTACGCTCGCGATCACTTGGGGTTGGTCTGACGTTCGCGCTCTGCGCTACTGGCTTGGTCTTCCGCCTGAAGGCGGAAGCCACATGTCTCTTTGGTATTCCGCCGCCGTTCGAAGGCCTCTCGCCGTACAATCGCGCCCATGGCAGCCCGACGCTTCCGAACGCTTAGCCTGACGGTCCTGTCCGCAACACTGCTGGTCACGCCGCTCGCCGCTCAGCCGGCACTGCTCAAGGTATCGGAGAACAAGCGGTTTCTCATCACCGCCGACGGCCGGCCCTTCTTCTGGTTGGGCGACACGGCGTGGGAGCTCTTCCACCGGCCGACGCGTGAGGACGCACTCCGCTACTTGCGCAAGCGCGCGGAGCAACGCTTCACGGTGATCCAGTCGGTCGCGCTGGCGGAGTTCGATGGACTGAACGAGCCGAACGCCTACGGCCACAGGCCGCTCCTGAACAGCGATCCGGCGACGCCCGACGTCAAGGACGGCCCCGACAACGATTACTGGGATCACGTGGACTTCGTGGTGAGCCAGGCTGGCTCTCTCGGGATGTACATCGGGTTTCTGCCGACGTGGGGCGACAAGTGGAACATCAAGCGAGGGGTGGGGCCGGAGATCTTCACGCCGCAGAACGCCGAGATCTACGGCGCCTGGCTCGGCCGCCGCTACAAGAACACGCCGAACATCGTCTGGATCCTCGGCGGCGACCGCCCGATTGACACCGATGTGCACAAGGAGATCATCCGGGCGATGGCGCGCGGCCTTCGCGCCGGCGACGGCGGCGCGCACCTGATGACCTTCCACCCTCCCGGCGCCAACAGCTCATCGACGTGGCTCCACGACGAGGCGTGGCTGGACTTCAACATGCGCCAGAACGGACACGCCGTGGAGTTCACCGGCCGCTACGACCAGACACGCGTCGACTACGACCGCACGCCGATCAAGCCCGTACTCGACGGTGAGCCGATCTACGAGGACCACCCTGTCTCGTTCGACGCAAAGAAGCTTGGCCATTCGATTTCGAGCGACGTCAGGCGGCCCCTCTACTGGGACCTCTTCACCGGCGCGTTTGGGCACACCTACGGCCACCACTCGGTATGGCAGATGTGGACGACGGCGCGGCAGCCAATCAACAATCCCCTCCTGCCGTGGAACGAGGCGATCGATCAGCCAGGTGCGGCCCAGATGCAGCACGGCCGCGCGTTGATGGAATCGCGGCCGTTCCTCACCCGGATCCCAGATCAGGGGATCATCGTGACCGACCGAGTTGCGACGAGCGTGCCCGGGGCGGGACGCTATCAGTTCACGTCCACTCGCGACGCGAGCGGCAGCTACGCAATGGTCTATGCGCCCGTGGGCCGGCCGTTCAGCGTCCACATGAACGCGATCACCGGAGCGCGAGTCAAGGCCTGGTGGTTCAATCCGCGCACGGGCGCAGCTACAGCGATCGGCAGCTTCGCCAACACCGGGCAGCGCGAGTTCACACCGCCCGACAGAGGCGAGATGCTCGATTGGATTCTCGTCCTGGACGACGAGTCAAAGAACTATCCAGCGCCGGGCAGTCGACGGTAGCACCTGATCATCAGCGCCGGGCTTCCGCATTCGCGCGGTTCATCAGCGCCTTCATGTACGCGAAGCCATAGGCGGTCTGCGTGTAGTTGCCTCCGACCATTGTCGGGCTGTGGTCCAGGATTACGATGCCGTCGAAGTCGACGTCGCGAAGGGCCTTCATGATCTTCCACATGTCGTAGTAGCCGTCGTCCATGAAGGTCTCGACGAAATGCGGGAGCGGCGCACTGACGTTGCGGAAGTGGATCTTCCAGATCTTCTTCGCGCCAAAAGAGCGGATCATTTCCTCGGGATCCTTGCCGGTGATCGCCTTGCCACCCTCGAGCCAGGTGCCGCAGCACAGGCAGATCCCGACGTTCGCGCTGTTCGCGATCTTCATCGCGCGTTCGTAGCCGGCGAAGTTGCTGAAGATCCGGGGCACGCCGGCCAGCACCGGCACGGGCGGATCGTCGGGATGAATGCCGACGCGCACGCCTGCCTCTTCGGCCACCGGGGCCACCTGCTTGATGAAGTAGGTGTAGTTCTCCCAGATCTCTTCCCTGGTGAACTCGCGTCCGTGAGAGAGCGGCCCGGTATAGACCTTGCCGTCCCAGTTGCCGCGCGCCTCAGGACTGTTCTGATTGAATTCCCGGGCAGATGCGCCACGGACCATCGTCCGGCCGCTCGTCCAGATGCCGTTGCCCATGTGCGCGTAGGTCGAGTAGCCAATACCCGCCTTGCCAAGATTGCGCAAGTACTGCTTGTACTCCTCGATCTTCTGATCCCGGCCGGGCAGATTGAGCGTGACCTCCGGCATGTTGTGAACGCTCGTGTTGCCGATGTTCCACACCGTGATCCCGGCGTCGGCGTAGCGCTTCTTGATCTGCATGAACCCTTCGGCGGTTCGCATGTCCGGGGGCGAGCCGACGCTCACGTATGAGGCGCCGAGCTGCTTGAGGAATAGCAGCTGCTCGTCGGAGGGATTCGCCCCCGACTGCACGCACAGCTTGATGCCAGGCGGCCACCGTTCGGCTGCCGCGCCGTGACGACCGGCAATGGCAGCGGCTCCCAGGGTGCCAAGCGCGATTTGGGCAAAGTCTCTCCGGCCGATTCTCCTATCGGGTGCGCGATCGGTCATGGGCTGGCTCCCGCTTTTCAGAGTCTTGGAAAGGATACGCGAACTGGCGGACATACCCATCGGGGACCTTCGCGCCCTGAGAGAGGCCGTACGAAGCCGGCCAGCGATCTTTCGGCAGGTGGAAGGTCCCGAACAGCCAGTCGATGACCGGCAGATGCACGGCGAAGTTCTTGTCGACGGCTTCGTGCTCAGCCCCGTGGTGCCAGTGATGGAACTGGGGTGTTGCCACTATCCACGCCAGCGGACCGAAGCGAAAGCGGACGTTGGCGTGAATGAACGTCGCCTGAATGCTGACGAACGCGACGTACGCAAACAGAGGCGCCTCGCTGAAGCCGAGGAGATAGATCGGCACGTACGTCAGGCCCCGCGTGACGGCGACGTCGACGAGGTGCAGCCGCGATCCCGCCAGCCAATCCATCGACTCCGCCGAGTGATGAATCTGGTGAAAGCGCCAGAGCACCGGCGCCGCGTGAAACGCGCGGTGGATCCAGTACTGAACAAGATCGGTCAAGACGAGGATGGCGACGAACTGAGCGATGAACGGCTGGCTCCGCACCCACTCCTGCATTCCCGGATGGGCAGCCCACTGAAAGAGCACCATCGCCGGCTTCATCGTCAGGAGCGTCGTGACCTGGACGAAGAGCGCGGACACGAAGAAATACGCGAGATCGGTGCGCCACGCGGCACGAAATGTCGATTGCTCTGGCCGCTGAGCGAAGAGACGCTCGAGCGGGATGAAGACTGCCGAATACACAATCATGTTCAGCAGGAACCAGTCGAGGCCCATGTACGGGGCGTTCGGTCCTTCAGCGACTCCGTCCCCGACGGGAACTTGTGAGCCGCCGAGAATCGCCGCCACGAGCGTCGCCAGGATCCCTGCCGCTCCCAGCGCCTTGTTCTGACGCAGGGAAATGCTGACGACGCCGAGCGTGAAGGCCCCGACCAGCACCAGGTGCAGCAACGCACGGACGTACGGCAGCGGGTACACGCTACGCAACTCCGGCACCGTGAGAAGCGACGGATAGTGGAAGCAGGCAACGGTGCCGAGACCAAGGAGACCGAGCGCGGCGGACGCCACGCCGCTCATCCAGCCAGTGCCGAAATGCTTCGGCTCGAATGAGCGCAGGCTGAGTCGAAATGCTCTCATGCGGACGCCTCAGCGGCAGCTATCGGTAGCCGTCGTGCGAGCGTCAGCGGCAAACGCCTCCTCGTCGGCGCGCGGGAGCATACCGGTGACGCGGAAGATCGTCCGCTCGAGCCGCGCGAAGACGTGCCGTTTCGTCAGCCACGCATTGCACCAGCCCGTGGCGATGCAGTAGTTGACGACGTAGGGCGACGCGTGGTGTTCGCGGTGGGCTTCGCGACTGAGAATCACCCCGTGCCGCTGCAGCCACGCCACGAGGCGGGGAGGGTCCGGCATGTGCGCCCACTGGTGCACCTGGTTTGTCGGAAGCGTCCACGCGGCGAGGGAGACAAGGAACACGGCGGCGACATCATTCCACGTTCGTGTCCAGTGGAATCAGCAGCGCCGCGGCCAGCATCGGCAGCACCAACATCGCGACATCGCCGTTGCAGTCGATGAAGTCGCGCCCCAGGAAGTCGTGCGGGTTGATGTGGTGGACGCGGAAGGGTCGCAGGAATCGCCGCCCGACGACCGGCAGACTCTCGCGGCCCCATGTGTCGGCAGTCCAGTGCACGAGGCCGGACACGAGATCGGCGAGCGCGCCTGCTGCCACGATGACGGCCGGCAACCACCAGGTCAGCTCCAGCCGGATTACCAGCCGGAACCCGTGGACCAGCAGCAGAAGAGCGGCGGCAACGAGGCAGACGACCTCCACCGTGCGGGTGATCGGTCCGACGACATCGTTCG
Source organism: uncultured Acidobacteriota bacterium (assembly GCA_963839705.1). Taxonomy (GTDB): domain Bacteria; phylum Acidobacteriota; class Vicinamibacteria; order Vicinamibacterales; family 2-12-FULL-66-21; genus DATBJJ01. Next base: position 15,673 of record CAWIWL010000009.1, on the reverse strand, counting down.
CAGGTGGCGAGTCATTCGCGGACGTCACAGTCGACGTATCGGCGGCAGAAGGCGCGGCCTGCATGCGCCTCACTCGCCTACTTTCGCGAGGTCCAGAGCGTATCCGCGAAGTCCATGACGATTGCCAGTCGTAGCGCGTTCAGGCCGGCATCATGGCGCCGGGCCATGGTAGCGTATCCGGCCCCGGTTGGTCCCCCGGTGAACCTTTTGACGGGATCCCCGACTACATGACCGAAGGTAACAGATGAGAGAAGACGAATGGCTGGTCGTTCGCTGCCAGCTCGGCGAGCGCCAGGCGTTCGACGAGCTGATCGAGCAATGGAGCGGGCCGGTCTGGAAGTACGTGCGCCGGCTGACGGGCTCCGACGACGCGGCGGATGACGTCGTTCAGAACGTCTGGCTTCGGGTCCTGCGGGGAATCCACAAGCTTCGTGACGGGGCGAAGCTGCGCGCGTGGCTCTTTGGCATCGCGCGCCGCACCTTGATGGATCGTCTGCGCGAGCAGTACGCGGCCCCGAAAGTGACCGACATCGACGAGATCGAGCTTCCGGCCGCGGATGACGCGCCAGACGACGTCGAAGCGGACCTCGCGACGGTCGAGCGCGAGCTCGCGCTTCTGCCGCTGGTGGAACGCGAAGTTCTGACACTTTTCTACCTGCAGGAGCTCTCGCTCGGCGACGTCGCGGAGGTGCTCGGCGTGCCGGTCGGGACGGTCAAGTCACGGCTTTTTCGTGCCCGGAAGCTTCTGCGTAACGAGATCGAACGCACACCCGGATCTGTAGGTGACTGATGACAACACCATACGACGCGTCCTCGTCGACCATGCCGCCAGCCTCCGCCGCGGCACTCAAGCAACTCGTCGACGCCGAGCTGTCCATGCCGTCGCGGCTGGGCTACGTCGCACTCCTGCTGGCCGCACTGACGATGACGGGCGTGGTCGGAACCCTGTGGGCGACAGAGCCCTCGCTGCCGCTGCGCGCGCATGTCGCATTCGGGGTGATGGTCGCGATCGGCTCGTCGTGGGTCGTCTTCGCGCTCTGGGTGCTGACGCACCGGCGCATCCTGCTCGCGCGTCACCAGATCGTCGCCGGGCGCATGGCCGTGACGTTCACATCAGTCTTCATGCTCGGCTCGCTCGCCGTCGGCTACGCGACCGGACGGCCCGAAGCCTACAAGGCAGCGGCCGTGGGCGTCCTCATGCTCGGACTGGCGATCGTAGTGCTCGTGCGCGCCCATCGCGCGTTCGGCAGGCTTGTCAGCCGTCGCGACGTGCTGGAGCGCGAGCTCGGCCGGAGCGCGCGATGAGCCGGACAACACTGATCGCCAGCGCGGCACTGGCCGCGTTCGCCGCGCTCGTCGCGTCGCCCGCGAGCGCCCAGATGCGCGACGTCCAGGATCGGCCGCTGACCGCCGACGACGGCACGGCATTCGTGGTCACGAGCGGCATCGTGCGCGTGCCCGAAGAGCGCGCGGGCGCAGCGGCGGTAGCCGGGACGACGCAGGGCGCTACGGCTGAGCTCGGGGACACTCAACCTTGAGTGTCCCCGGCCTTACGCGGCCGGCTGCCGGCGCTGCAATTCCAGAAGTGAATCGATTCGGAGCACACCGCTACGGCTGCTGGATGTTCCCGCCTGGCCGCAACCCGCTCGGGACGCGCGTGGGGATCTGCTTGTCGAACCCGTCGTCGTTGAGGGCGTTCAGGAACTCAAGGATCTCTGGCCGACCCCGGCCCACGTTCACCTGAGCGAGCAACGGATCGAGCGCGTCGCGCTGAACGTTGGGATTCAGCGGCCTGCGCCGGCCGGTCCTGTAGAAACGCAGCACTTCCGGCAGCGTCTGGAATGCGCCGTTGTGCATGTAGGGAGCGGTGGCCCGAAGGTTCCGAAGGCTCGGCGTGCGAAACGCGTACGAGCTTGCGATGCCGGCGTCGGAGGCCGGCAGCCTGGAATTGTCGGGCACGCCGAGCACGTGCGGCTTGAAATCCGAGAACATCGGCCCGGTGTGACAATTCCCGCACCCCGCCCGATCGAACTGCTCCATTCCTCTGATCTGCTCGCTCGTCATCGCCGTGAGATCGCCGCGCACGTAGCGATCGAAGGGAGAGTTGTTGGCGTTCAGCGTCCTCTCGAATGCGGCCAGCGCCTTTCCCACGTTCTCAGCCGTCACAGGCCGAGGGCCGCCGAAAGCACGGCTGAAGAGCGTTCGATACTCGGCGATGCCGGCCAGCCTGGCCGTCACCGCGTCGAGCGCCTCGGCCTCGCTGTAGGCGTCGCCACGCATCTCTTCGAACGACTCGATGGGCTCGAGGGCCTGAGCCTCCAGGCTCACTACGCGGAGGTCCCAGAACATCGGCGCCGTGGCGGGATTGTACCGGCCCGACGCATCGATGCCGTTGAACGCGACGTTCAGGATTGTCTGGCTGTTCCGCTTGGCGAATGGAATGTTATTGGGGACATCGAACCGCCGCTGGCTGCCAAGGCCCCGGCCGTTGACGCCGATGGAGACGTCGAGGTTCTCGGCGTACCCGAACTCCGGATGGTGGCAAGTGGCGCAGGCGACGTCTTTCCTGCCCGACAGAATCGGGTCCCAGAACAGCAAGCGTCCGAGCTCCACCTTGCGGGCGTCGGAAGGGTTGGTGGCCGGATGCCGGACTCCTTCTGGCAGCGCCCGGCTCGCCGGCTGCGCGACTCCGGTTGCGACCGCCCGGCACAATCCCGCAATGACCAGGGCCAGAAAGATGGCCGTGAAAGGGGCTCTGGGGCGACACATCATCGTTCCCAATCAGCGGTAGCATCTCATAGCCAACCGCCCGACTGTCTTGAAAAGAATGTGACAGCCCCTCGCCCACCGCAACTCGCTATCGCTTCGCGTTTGCCGCCATCTGTTGAACGACGCGCTCTTCGTACTCCCTGACTTCTGGCGTCAAGGCGGGACCGAAGTCCTCCAATTCGCCAACCTGGCGGATCTCGATCTCGGTTTCCGTGCCGGGCATCGGATTCGGGCAGCGCTTGACCCAGTCGATCACCTCCTGCTTCGACTTCACCTGCATAATCCAATAGCCAGCAATGAGCTCTTTGGTCTCGGTGAACGGACCGTCGGTCACGGTGCGCTTGTCTCCGGAGAAGCGGACGCGCGCACCCTTGGAGCTCGGGAGCAGCCCTTCAGCCGCCAGGAGCACCCCTGCCTTTGCCAACTCTTCGTTGTACTTTCCCATCTCGGTCAGGAGCTTCTCATCCGGCAGCGCTCCAGCTTCCGAGTCCTTGTCAGCCTTGACCAGCACCATGAATCGCATCGTTCTATCTCCTTGATTCGTTTGCAGTTCAATTCCCCGGTTCGGGGCGATCCGACCGTCGGATCCCGCTTCTACCTACACGTCGAACGGGAGTGCCTCAGATCGACAGGGCCCTAGTGTCCCGAATCCGACGTTCGTCACCAAATTCCCGGGCGGGGCATCCCGCCTCGCGTCGTTGCTCCTCGCTTACATATACGCCATATGCTCGCTCGTCGCGCCTCGCGATCCGGGCGCCGCGCCCGGGACTTTGGCAACGAACGTCGGATCCGGGACACTAGCGGTGCATGTTGTATGCCTGTTGGCTCCAGCTCTACAAATAACTCAGCCACCAGCTCTGGCGCCTGGCCTTCAGTTCGGCAAACCAACGACACGCGGGATAGAGGAGCAGGACGACAAAGACCCACACCGCGTAGGTCACCCACAACGGGTAGCCGAAGTCCGCTGGAAACAACTCCCGCGGTCCGCCCATGGACGGAAGCGGGTTGAAGAGGAACGCGAGGGACGCGCTGCCGTATCGCAGGTAGGCCAGCGCTGACGCGAGCGCGTGCAAGATCCAAAAGTGCGCGACGTAGTAGAAGAATGGCACGCGGCCGATGATCACCAGCGGGTGGATGGCGGGCAGCGAACGACGCTCCAGATAGATCAGCGCCAGAAGCGCCGGACCAATCGTCATCAGCACGAAGTCGAGGGACAGCGGATACTTCGTCGCGCGGAAAAACGAGATGATTGTGAAGGTCGCCGTTGGCTGCACCGACCAGGGCGAAGGGTCGCCATAGACATTGAGCGCCCGCAGTATCACGAAGCCGGCGATCAGGGCCGTTCCCCATCTGACGAGCACTTTGCGCCGCTCCTGAGGCTCGAGCAGGAAGATGGGGCCGGTGGCGAAGCCAGCCGCCATCAAGGCGATGCACGGCAGTACCGGATACGCCACGACAAACGGGACGCCAAAGACGATGAAGACACCCTGCTGGTGGAGCATCTGCCAAAGCCACGAGAGAGCACCGAACTGCTGTGCCTGCACCCCGTCGAGGCTGTTGTGGAGCGCAAGTACCGCGAGGCTGACGATGACGAGCACACGGCGGGGCAGGTGAATGAGTGCGGCAAGGGCGATCATCGACATGCCCAGCGACCACAAGACGAGCAACAGCACGGGGTAGCGCGCGTCGAGCGAGAAGTTCATCGCCAGCCGCATCACCGTGAGCTCGATGACGATCAGCCAGAGCCCGCGCGTCCAGAGAAAGCGCGAGAGCTGGCCCTTGGTCGCGCCTGGCCGCTGCAGCCGGAGAAACGCGCCAATGCCAGCGGTGAAGAGAAACACCGGCGCGCAGATGTGCGTGATCCACCGGGTAAAGAACAGGATCGGCGTCGTCCGAGAGAGATCCTCCGGCGAGAAGACCATCGCCCCCGCGTGGAAGAAGTCGCGGGTGTGGTCGAGCGCCATGATCACCATGATGGCGCCGCGCAGCGCGTCGACTGCGGTGAGGCGCGAGCGCTGCCCGGCGCGCGGCATCATCGCGATCGATCCCCCAGCCAGAGCAGAGCGTTGGTGATGAACGCCAGGCAGAACACGAACAGACAGCCGGCGGCCCTCAGACGTCGCGCGCTCGCGTGGGCCGGGAGCATGCAGCGAGTCTACCCGGTCCACCGAGCGTCGACAAAAACGACGGGCCTAGTTACTAGAGCCCCCGTCTCGAACGGAGTTACGCCGATGCCACCGATGCCTCTCGCGCCGCGAACGGGTTCTCGTCGGCGCTCGGGCCGTAGATCGATGGCACCTTCGCGCCCACCTGGCGCAGGTACACGGCCAGCTGCCCGCGGTGGTGGTACCAATGGTTCAGCATGATGGTACGGAGAACAGCACCAACGGGCATCGCCATGACTTCCTTGTCGCCATCGACGACGCGCCACGTGCCCGCCAACGCCGAATCGTCCATCCCGCGGAGAACCGTCCGAGCTCGCGCCACGCTGTCGTCGAGCGCCGGAATGAGCTCAGAAGTGCTCGTGGCGCTCGGTTGAGTGAACCGGGGCATCTGAAACGGCGACTGTTGCGACATCTCGGCGACGAACCCTGGGACTGTCGCCACGTGCAAAGCCAGCTGGCCGAGCGACATCGATCGGTCATGCGGCTTCCACGCCAGCCGATCGGACGGCACACGCTCCAGCACGCGTCGTGTGGTTTGTGCTTCCTGTTCGAGTTCCTGCAGCAACGCTTGGATTATGGACATGGGTTTTCTCCTTCGCTTTCTAATTGTTGGCGGCTCGCGGCTCGCGGTTGCATAAACAACAACCAGCGTTCGAATTGGCAACAGCCAACCGCGAACAGCGAGCCGCCAGCCGCAGCCGCAACCGTAGCCGTAGCCGTAGCCGCAGCCGTAGCCGTAGCGTTTCAGTGACTCTTCCGATTCCCTTCGGCAAACCGCCGCACGCGTTCGAAGAGCGGCGTCCAGCCGCGCATCATGTTCTCGCGATAGTCGTCCGGTATGAATCCCAGCGCGGAGTGCCGGAATGAGATGAGCGTCCCACCGTCGACCTCCTTCAAGCGGTATTGCAGGTTCGAGGCGACCGCGAACGACATGAACAGCGGCCCCGTGATCTCGAGCAGCGTCGGGCGCTTGATGGCCTGCACGCTGCCCCAGAAATGCCCGTTGCCCTGGCCCAGGTCGCGGAACCATCGCCCCCCGGGCCATGCCTCGATGACCATGGGCAGCAGCGTGCCGTCGGGGGTCTCGTTGCCGGGTCCCATTTGCTCCAGAAGCGAATCGAACGTGACGTCGAGTGACGCCCGGACAGTGATCTCCTGCGACAGATTCAGAATCAGGTTCTCGAGCGTCGGTGCAGTAGTAGTTGTAGTAGTCACGGCATCTCCTTCTTGCTGGTAATCGTCATTTCTCTTGATCGGGATTGCTCACGCGTTCGGCCCGCGCCTTGACCCGCGTCAGCTGATGGCGCCACAGACGCTCGAGGCTGTGCGTCCAGTCGTTGAGGGGTCGGATCGCCTCGAAGTTGGTGCGATAGAACACCTGCTTCCCCTCCCGCCTCGCCTCCACAAGCCCGACATCGCGGAGCACCTTGAGGTGCTTCGAGACCGACGGCTGGCCTAACTCGAGCGAGTCGACGATGTCGCTGACCGAACGCTCGCCCGACGCCAGGAAGATCAGGATGTCACGGCGGCGAGGCTCGGCGACCGCGTTGAAGGCGTCGGATGTGGTCGAGGCGCGAGGCACACCCGCATAATATACCCATATGGGAATATGTCAACCATGCCAAAAACCTGAGCAATTCTGGCGATCGTCTGCGTTAAAGGATATGCTGCCGCCGCGTGGCGAGCCACCTGCGTCTCACCGTGCTGCTGCTCGCGCTTGCCTCGACCGTTTCTGGCTCGAGGCCGCGCGCGATCGCCGACCAGTTCGTCCTGCCCGGCGATCTGGAGATTGCCCTCTGGGCAGAGTCCCCGATGTTCTTCAATCCGACCAACATCGACGTGGACGCGCGCGGGCGCGTCTGGGTGGCGGAGGCGGTGAACTATCGCGACTTCAACACCGCCAGGCAGTCACCACTCACCCATCAATCGGGCGACCGGATTGTCATCCTCAGCGACAGCGACGGCGACGGACGGGCGGATCAGGCAAAGCTGTTCGTGCAGGACAAGGATCTGCGGGCGCCCCTTGGCCTGGCCGTAATCGGCAACCGCGTGGTCGTGTCGGCATCGCCGCACCTGATCGTCTACACCGACGAGAACGGGGACGACATCCCCGACAAGAAGGAGATCCTGCTCACCGGTTTCGGTGGGTTCGACCACGACCACGGCCTGCACGCCGTCGTCTCGGGACCCGACGGGCGTTGGTACTTCAACACCGGCAACGCGGGCCCGCATGTCGTCACGGATCGATCGGGTTGGACGCTCCGCGCGGGAAGCCTGTACACCGGCGGCACGCCCTACAACCTGAAGAACCAGGGCGGAATGGTAAGCGGCGACGGGCGCGTCTGGACGGGGGGCCTGGGTCTGAGGATGGAGCCCGACGGCACGCGACTGACGGTGCTGGCCCACAATTTCCGCAACGCCTACGAGCTCGCGGTCGACTCGTTCGGCGACCTCTGGCAGAACGACAACGACGATCAAGTCATGACGTGCCGGATGACCTGGCTGATGGAAGGCGCGAGCGCCGGCTACTTCAGCGCCGACGGTTCCAGGTACTGGCAGGCCGATCGGCGGCCCGGGCAGGATACCTTCACGGCGCACTGGCACCAGGACGATCCTGGCGTGCTGCCGGCCGGCGACAACACGGGCGCCGGCGCGCCCGCTGGCGTCGTCCGCTACGAGGGGGACCAGCTCGGTGCCCGGTTCCGCGGAATGCTGCTAAGCGCGGATGCCGGCCGCAACGTCATCTTCGGTTTTCTCGCGAAGGCGCAGGGCGCGGGCTTTTCGCTCGAGCGATCGGAGTTCGTGTCGAGCCTTGGCACGCCGAACGAGAACTACGTCTGGAATCGAGTCGACCAGGATCCGCGCAAGTGGTTCCGGCCGAGTGACGTGGCCGTCGGCGCGGACGGCGCAATCTATGTCGCCGACTGGTACGATCCGATCGTCGGCGGGCATCAGATGCAGGACGGCAAAGGATACGGCCGCATCTACCGCATCACGCCGAAGGGCCGGACGCTCACGACGCCGCCGATCGATCTCCGCACGACCGGCTGGCCAGGTCCAGGCCCTGCTCAGCCCGGCCGTCAACGTGCGCAGCAGTGGCTTCGAGCGGCTCGAGGCGCAGGGCGCCGCGGCGGTGCCGGCCGTGAAGCGCGTCCTTACCGATCCCAACCCGTACCACCGCGCGCGTGCGATCTGGCTGCTCGCCAGGCTTGGTCCTGCCGGCGTGCAGGAAGTCGAGCTGGCACTCGCCGACTCCGATCCACAGATCCGCATCACGGCGTTCCGTGCGCTGCGGCAGGTGAAGGCGTCCGTACTTCCCGAAGCGCGTCGTCTGGCGGAAGACCCGTCGCCCGCGGTCCGCCGTGAGGTTGCACTGTCACTGCGCGGCATCCCTTTCGACAAAGGCCGCGACATCCTCCTTGCGCTGGCTGCTCGATACGATGGCGTCGATCGCTGGTATCTGGAAGCGCTCGGGACCGCGGCGGCAGGTATCGAAGCGCCGCTCTACGCGGCGCTGCTGGCATCGCTCGGGGATTCTGATCCCACGCGATGGGACGCGCGGTTCTCGGGCATCGCCTGGCGCCTGCATCCGGCCTCGGCGATCGACAGCTTCAAGGCACGCGCGGCGTCAGCCCGGTTGACTGCCGACCAACGGCGGCAGGCGATGGTCGCGCTCGCGTTCGTCAACGATCGCCGCGCCGCGCAGGCCATGGCCGAACTGACGCTCAGCGGGCTTCCCGATGTCGCCGCACAAGCGGCCTGGTGGATGACGTACCGAAAGACGAACGACTGGCGCGGCTATCCGGTGGACGGATGGGTCGCCGGTGTGGAGGAAGCAAAGCCGGCAGCGCTCGACGAGATCCTGACCCACCGTGCGCTCGTGCTCGATGCCGACGCGCCTATCGACCGCCGCATCGACTCGGCGCTGGCGATGGCCAGGGACGCGGACGGCGGACAGCTGCTCGTGCAGCTCGCCGCTGAGAACCGGCTTGCCTCGACCCTGCGAGAAGCCGCGGGCGCGGTGATCTTCACCAATCCTGACCGCAGCGTCCGTTCTGTCGCTGCCGGACTCTTCCCACGGCCGGGTGGACAATCACGGATGAGCGTTGCCGATGTCACGAGTCACGTCGGCGACGCCACGCGTGGCCAGGCGCGGTTCGCCGCGAGCTGCTCGACGTGCCATCGTGTGGGAACCGCAGGTCTCGACATCGGTCCGGAGCTCACCGATATCTCCAGGAAGTTCGACCGGCAGGGCCTCGTCGAGTCGATCGTGAACCCGAACGCCGCGATTGCTTTCGGCTATGGCGCCGAGCTCTTCGTCACGCGCCGCAACGAACCGCACATCGGCTTTCTGCAGGCAGACGGCCAGACGGTTTCGATACGCGACGGATATGGCCGTGTCCTGTCGTTCGCACGCGACGATATCGCTGCTCGCGTGCCGCTCAAGTCGAGCTTGATGCCAGACCCGCTGGCCCTGGCGCTGACCGAGCAGGACATCGCGGATATTGCTGCCTTTCTGATGAAGCCGGTGAGCCGGTAAGTCATAACTCTCGAATCATGAGACGCGCACTTCCATCCCGTCGGGACGTCCTGAGGAGCGCGGCGGCGCTCGTCAGCGCGGGACTCGCTGGCGGCGCTGTTCGGAACGTGGCGATCAGGGCCGCTGGCCGATTCAATATCGGCGCGTGCGACTGGTCGATTGGCATGCGCGGCAAGACTGGCGCGGTCGCGCTGGCGCGGGAGCTCGGCCTCGACGGCGTGCAGGTATCGATGGGAAGCGTCGAGACCGACCTGCACCTGCGCCAGCCAGAAATGCAACGCGCATACCGCGAGGCGGCGGCAGCGAACGGCGTGCGCATCGGCGGGATCGCCCTCGACGTGCTGAACCAGGTTCCGTACAAGTCGGATCCCCGCACCGAGCAATGGGTCAGCGACAGCATCGACTGCGCCCGCGCGCTCGACGTCCGCGTCGTCCTGCTCGCGTTCTTCGAGCGAGGCGACCTGCGGAAAGACGATGAAGGACAGGCCGAGGTGATCCGCCGGCTCAGACGCGCAGCCCGCAAGGCGGAGGAACGCGGCGTGATTCTCGGTATCGAATCGTGGCTCGACGCCTCCGACCTCCGCCGCATCCTCGACGCCGTCGGCTCGCCAAACGTGCAGGTGTACTACGACGTGGCGAATTCGACCGAGAGGGGCTACGACATCGCCGCGGAGATCCGTCAGTTGGGACGGGAACGCATCTGCGAGTTCCACGCCAAGGAAAACGGCTTCCTCCTCGGCCAGGGCCGGATCGACTTCGCGTCGGTGCGAAAGGCCATGGACGACATCGGATACGCGGGCTGGATCCAGATCGAAGGAGCGGTCCCCAAGGGCAAGCCGATGCTCGAGAGTTATGTCGAGAACGTGCGCTTCATGCGCGCGCAGTTCTCGTAGAGCCTTGACGGTCGGGACTCCGCGACACGACCTGTCAGCTACATGTCCGCGTATCGCCTGGCGGCCGCGAGATCCCGCCGCAGCTCATCGGCCGTGCGGCGCGGACCGTAGCCCGGCGTATCCCGCTGAATGCGCCATCCCTCCTTCAAAGGTCCCGCATCAACCGTATCGAACCCGAACTGGTCGAGCAGTTGTGTGACCGTTGCCTTCGCCGCCTTGTCATCGCCCGCGATCACGAGCGCCCGCCGGTTCTTCGAGCCGGCCGGCTGGCCGTGTGTGGTGAGCTCCGCCGCGTATATGTGGTTGAACGCTTTTACAACCTTCGACGTGGGGAGATGCGCCTGCAAGAGCTCGGCTGTCGTGGTTGATTCGTTATCGAGTTCGGCGATATGACCGTCCCGCTGGGGATAGTAGTTGTTCGTGTCGATGACGATCTTTCCTGCGAGCGGTGCCACTGGAACGTCGCGGTAATTCTTGAGCGGCACGGTGACGACGACGAGATCGCCGGCAGTGGCCGCCTCGACGGGCGTGGCTGCGCGGGCACGGGGCCCGAGCTCGGCGACGAGCGCCGCCAGCGTCTCCGGGCCGCGCGAGTTGCTGATCACGACGTGATAGCCGTGCGCGAGCGCCAGCCGCGCAACCTGACTGCCGATGTGCCCGGCGCCGATGAGTCCGACGGTCTTCATGAAGTCCCTCTGTTCGCATGCTACTCCAACGCCGATCAGGTGTTCTCACGGGACGCGGATCACGCGGATTGCTCTAACGCCGAAGCCTGTCAAGCGCCTCTCGTTGAGCCCCGTGATCCGCGAGATCCGCGTCCCGTCGAATCTCCGTGATCCGCGTCCCGTTGAGCCACGTGATCCGAGATCCGCGTCCCGTTGAATCTCCGTGATCCGCGTCCCGTGAGAAGACGTACTCATAGCGAAGAACCCGATGGCAGAATCGCAAGGCGTCACCGCCGGCGATCATCAATCAGCCCGATTGATCTGGAAGCCTTTCCAACACGATGATGGTCTCATCGTCCTCTGGCACGCTTCCTCCACGAAACTGACTGACGGCCTCAACGAGCTGCATGCCGAACGTTGCCGCCGAAATTGGGTCCAGCGCTCGGGCCAGCGTTATGAGATCGTCTCGACCCAGCTCTTTGCCCGCAGGGTTGGTGGCTTCGGACACCCCGTCGGAATACAGCACGATGAGGTCGCCGGGTTCCGGTTTGACGATCATCCGGTCATAGGAGACGTTCGGCAGCAGGCCGAGTGGAGTGCCCCTGACGCCCACGCCCTCCTCTGCACGATGCGGTTCGAACCAGGCCCATTCATCACGATTTGCCCGATACCAGAACGCAGGAGGATGGCCGGCATTTGTCATCACGAGGAGCCCCCTGCGGCGGTGGAAGCCGGCGGCCACCAGAGTGGCGTAGTGGACCCCATCGAGTTCCGCTATTACTGCCTCATTGAGATCCCGCATGAGATTTGTCTGCTGGAGGGCCGTGAGATACTTTTGCATCAATTCCCGAAGTTTGGCACTCAGCGACACGACGGCGCGTCCGTGGCCACTCACATCAGCAAGGGCGATGCGAGAGACGATGCAGCTGGGACAAACGGAGACGTAGTGCACGTCGCCCCCGGCCTCACCAGGCCCGAACGGCGTGGAGTGCACCCAAACCCTCAAGCCCGGCAAATCAGCGACGCTGGAGGTCTCCTGGTTACTGGCCCATGTCTCGGCGCACTTCAAACGGTGTGGAACTGACATCAATCACCAGCTTCTTGCCCTTCGACAGGACGCCAGAGGGCGAGTGCCTCGTCCATTGCCTCAACTCGTTCCGGGTGATTTAGACGTTGTTTCGCATCGCTGGTCCGTTTCGGTTTTTGCGGCCGGCGTGCCGAGTGCACGGGTCCAGATCACATTAACGCGGCGTCGTTCGACAGGACGGCGGGCAGAGCAAATGTCGAAGAGAGACTCGGACGACGAAGCTCGTCATCTTGGTGACGGCTTCGCCGTCGAGCTCGAGCGCGGACGTGTTCACGGGGTCCTCATGATCTCACTTGCACCAAGCCAGCCGCCATTCATCCCCAGCGTCTGCGATCCAGTCTACGCCTGATTGGGCGAGAACTCTGGAGCGAGAATTTCGGCCAACGTGCACGTTCACCCTGAACGGAAACGCGAGCGTGAACGCGAACGTTCAATGAAGGCTGGAGTTGCTATGCGGTGGGCGACCGTACAAACAAAGAGGTCGTCGGGAATCCGACGACCTCTTCAGTGCGAATTCGAGGATTGTCCTACGGCTTCAAATCAACGCGGTAGCCAACGCTCGGCACGCCCTGCTTGTCCACGACGAAGAGCAAATACACTCCAGGGACGGCCTGCCCCTGGAACTTCGGCGTCGTCACCCGAACGTTGCCAGCCGGACCCGTCGGCATGAAACCCAGCTTCACGTACCGATCGCCCGTTGTCAGGCTGTGGGTATTGTGATCGCTGCGAAGGAGGACCACGGACCCGACTTCATCCGCGCGGCCGGCAATCCTGAGGTCGAAATGCCCCTGGTAGCCGATCTCCCCAGGCGCGTGGACGATCTGCGGCCGTGAGGAACGGCCGCCGCCCTTCTGAAACAGGTACGCGGGCGAGAAGACCTGACCGACGGGGACGCCCAGGTCGGGATCGCCCCGCGGGAGGATGCCGGCATATGAGGACGCCAGCGGAAACGACGGGTCGTCGGGCCGCACCAGGGCCTCGCGATTCTCCCCGGCAAAGAACACCGTCGCATCCGGCAACAGCGTCGCTGTTCCGTGCAGACCTCGCGAAACCGTCGTCTTGGCCAGCTTGGTCACCGAGCCGGTGGCGGGGTCGAACATCTGAAAGTGATGCCCTTCTCTTTCTTCGAAGGTGCATGGCCGTCCGTCAACAGTGCATCCCGCCGACCGGTTCACTCCCTGCCCGATCAACACCTTGCCGTCCGGCAGGAACACCGCCTTGGTCGTCGAGAGTGGCTGCAGGATGTCGCCAACCTTCTGCCATTTCGGGACAGGGTCAGTGAAATCGATCTTCTCGACCGTCCCGGTCTGATCGCCGCTCGCGTCGGTCCCGGAGATCATGAACCACTCGTGCGAGACCGTGTTGCCGCTGGCGTCCAGCTCAATCAGGCTTGCGCTCGGGCAGCAGTAAGGCCGGACCTCGAGCGCCTTGTCCACGAACGTCCAGTGGTTCTTCGCGGGAACGTCCCGGTTCGGATCCTTCAACGCTCCCAGGACATCCAGGCACCAGGTATTCCCGTCGGTGAAACGAGGTGTGCCGCCCCCGACGCCGAACCTGGCGCCACCCTTTTGTCGCTGGCCTTGCGCGTTCCGATATGCCGGAGTCCCCTCAGCGTCTTCGTTCTCAATTGAACCGTAGTTGATCTCGCCGTTGAACGTACAAACCTTCCAATCGTCCTTCCCCGGTCCCGTCTGGACGACCTCCATCTGTGGATAGAGTGGAAAGGCCATCCGGGCGTTCTCGAGCGAGATGTTCCGATCGGTCTTCGGGTCGTAGACTTCCGGAACCACGATGTTCACACGGCTCGCCGTGAACGCGGTGTCGCTCTGGGTCTGATTGATTCTGCCTTTCGCCGCCCGGTCCGGATCCGGCGCTATGGTGCCGTCCTGGTCGAATCCGCCGAGGACCAGCACCAGGTCGTTCGGCAGCGGAGCCGCCGACGGATACCAGCGCGCGTACTCCTGATCGGACGGGTCGGACGGTTGCGTGCTCTGCTGGTTCCGCGGATCGCAGTTCGGAAAGAACGGGGCGTTCGGGTTCCCGGCAAACAATTGCCTGCCGAACGGATCGGTGCGCCAGTTCGAGAGGTCGCACGGCTCCGACCGCCTGGCCCAGTTTTCGGTGTTTGGGTCGAAGACATTCACCTTGTACAACCCGTTGTTGCTCTGCATGTCGTGCCCGCCGAACACGTACACGCGTCCGTCGGACAGCGTGACGCGGGCGTTGCAGTAGGTGTTGTAGAACATGCCCTTCGAATAGCCGTTCTCCTGGAAGGCGGCGCGATTCAGCGCGAAGTCCTTCTCGTCGAGAAGCGCCGTGTGGTACTTGCTGTGGTTCAGAAACGCGGTCGGATGACCGATGTCGAACAGCAGCTGCCGTTCCATCGTGCGGTTGGCGACGATGCGCGTCGGTACGCTCTGGCTCAGACCCTGCCGCATCGTGTAGCCACCGTAGGTGAGCCGCTGGAACGAGTCGTCCGGTGCGCAATTGGGGCGGGGGTCCCCTGCTGTGCAGTTAGTCGGCCGGAGACCGAGGAACGCCGCAGCAGGCGAATCAAAGCCGTGCATGACGTCCCTCAACGACGTGTTGAAGTGGTTGCCCGCGGTCGTCAGCGCTCCGCGTTGGATCGCCAGGTCCACCAGCTCGGGGTCGGCCATGTCGTTGACCGTGAACTGCGGGAACCTCGAGTGATACAGAATCTTGGGATTCTGCGAGCCCGTCTTCCAGACCAGACCCATATGCACCGCTTCGACGCTTTGCATCGGGATAAGGGGAGATACCTGACCGCACTCCGCCGGCGGGCAGTTGGCGTTGGGATCTGGAAACGTGGCCTGCGCAGAAGCGCCCGGCCACGAACCGAGGGAGAGCCACGCCAGCACGCAGGAGCCGGCGGCTACGCACGCGATCGTATTTCTCTTTGACGTGCTCATCGGTAAGATCTCCTCTCTTCTCTTCTCTGCGGTGTGGTCGTGTGACCCGTGGACAGCGATCGGTGAGGGCAAAGATCGCCACGTGCGGCGCTTCGGCCTGTGGAAGAGCGCCGCGTCCGGCTGGCGTGGCCTCGCGACAGCTGGGGCCGTTGCGTTCGGTGCCGGGTCAGCGTTGCACGCAGCAAGGCGTGTGCCCGGCAGCTGTGTCGCGCTCTCCTCGCATTGCAGGACGCGCAGCGTGGGTCACAGATCGCCAGCGTGCGTAGATAGTCGCGGCAGCGCGCCGCCATTCCTTTCGAACCACGTAACACCCTTACAAACGCCGACCGACATCAGCCATCTCTGCCACTGAAATCAAGTACGACGCCACGACGCACTTCGTCGGACAGAGCACGATCTTCACGCTGACCGACGATCGAGCCACGGTTGAGGCGTATTGTCTCGCGCATCACGTCACGGTCGAGGGCGTCAAGCGACGCTTGATGATCGCGTCGCTCCGCTACCACGACACGTTCGTGAAGATCGACGGGGCGTGGCTCTTTTCGGAACGACGGTTGTACGTGGACTGGATCGACGAGCGTCCATTGTCATGATGGCCGTTCCAAATAGCTGATCCACGTACCC
>CAWIWL010000008.1:0-826848 GCA_963839705.1 uncultured Acidobacteriota bacterium | reverse complement strand
CCTCGGAACTCCGGCTCATGGCCGTGCTAGCGCATCCCGACGATGAGTCGCTGGGAACGGGAGGGGCGCTGGCAAAATACGCCGCCGAGGGAGTGGCGACGCATCTGGTGACGGCGACCAGAGGGGAACGCGGCCGTTTCGGAGATGGCAAGGAATCGCCGGGACCGGAAATCGTCGGGAGAACGCGCGAGGCCGAGTTGCTGGCGGCCGCCGAAGAACTCGGCCTCAGAGAAGTCAAGTTCCTCGACTATCCCGATGGCGCGCTCGACAAAGTCGACACGGCCGAGGCGATCGGAAGAATCGCCGGTCACCTGCGCCGGGTCAAACCGCACGTCGTGATCACGTTCGGTCCGGACGGCGCCTATGGCCATCCCGATCACATCGCCATCAGCCAGCTGACGACGGCCGCGATTGTATGCGCCGCGGATCCACAGTTCGGTCTCCCATCGGCGCTTGGAGAGCCGCACCGCGTCGCCAAGCTGTATTTCATCGCGTGGAGCACGGGAAAGTGGGCCGCGTATCAAGCCGCGCTGCGCAAGCTCGTCTTCAAAGTGGATGGTGGAGAGCGGCAGGCGGTGCCATGGACTGACTGGGCGATCACTACCGTTGTCGATACAAACCGTGTCTGGCCCGCTGTGTGGCGGGCCGTAAGGTGTCACAAGACCCAGATGACCATTTACAGCAAACTCGAGGAGTTGCCGGAGGAGCACCAGCGGTCGCTCTTTGGCACGCAGGAGTTCTACCGCGCCTTCAGCATCGTCAATGGCGGTCGCGCGCAGGAGTCGGATCTGTTCGAGGGCTTGCGATGATTAATGTGCCGGAGATCGAGGCGCTGAGGCAGCGGAGGGCGCCACTCGAGATGCCGCCTGACGAATTCCGCGAGATCGGTCATCGCCTCGTCGACGAAATCGCCGATCGCCTGGCGAAGCTGCCGGATGGACCGGTCATGCGTGACGAGTCGCCGGCGGATCTCCGACGGGCGCTCGGGGCGGAGCAGACGCTTCCGCCGGCCGGCGCCGACGCCGCGCGGCTGGTGAGCGAAGCGACCGGCCTGCTCTTCGACCATGCGCTCTTCAACGCTCATCCGCGCTTTTTCGGCTATATCACCGCCAGCCCCGCGCCGATCGGAATGTTCGGCGATTTTCTGGCGTCCGCTCTGAACCAGAACGTGGGAGCAGCGCGGCTGGCGCCGCTCGCGACCGAGGTCGAAGGGCAGGCCATCCGGTGGATTGCCGAGCTGATCGGATTCCCGTCCGGCTGCGGCGGGCTGCTGGTCAGCGGCGGCAACATGGCCAACTTCGTCTGCTTCGTCGCGGCCCGGGCGGCAAAAGCTCCCTGGGACGTGCGCAAGGAAGGGCTGTCGCGCGAAGGGCGGCGGCTGCTGGTATACGCGTCGACCGAAACCCACACCTGGATCCAGAAGGCTGCCGATCTCTTCGGGCTTGGCACCGACGCGATCCGCTGGATTGCCACCGACGATGAGCAGCGGATGGACTCGACCGCCCTCCGTCGTCAGATCGAGGACGATCGGCGGCTCGGCCATCAGCCGTTTCTCGTCGTCGGCACCGCAGGGTCGGTCAGCACGGGCGTGGTCGATCCCCTGTCGGAGATCGCCGGCATCTGCCGGGAACATGAGTTGTGGTTCCATGTGGACGGCGCCTATGGCGCGCTCGCGGCGCTGGCGCCGGGATCGCCCGACAGCCTGCGCGCGCTCGCCGAGGCCGACTCGGTCGCGGTCGATCCCCACAAGTGGCTCTACGCGCCGCTCGAAGCCGGCTGCGTGCTCGTGCGCGACGCCCAGAAACTGCGCAATGCCTTCTCGTATCACCCGGCCTACTATCACTTCGACGATCAGGTCGTGAACTACTTCGACTACGGCCCGCAGAATTCGCGGGGTTTCCGGGCGCTGAAGGTGTGGCTGGCGCTGCGGCAGGTCGGCCGCGCCGGGTATCTGAAGATGATCGGCGACGACATCCTGCTCGCGAAGCACCTCCATCAGCTCGTCGCGCGCCATCCGGAGTTCGAGGCAATCACCCAGCATCTCAGCATCACGACGTTTCGCTATGTGCCGGAGGAGCTGAAGGGCCAGATCGGATCCGCGAAGGTAGAGGAGTATCTCAACCAGCTGAATCAGAATCTGCTGACGGCCGTAGAGAAGAGCGGCGAGGCGTTCTTGTCCAATGCGATCGTCGGCGGCAGATACCTGCTGCGGGCATGCATCGTGAACTTCCACACGTCGCTGGGGGATATCGAAGCGTTACCGCCGCTGTTGTCACGGCTGGGAAAAGCGACCGATGCTGCTCTGAGGCCAGGCGCCTTGGTGTAGTTGCCGGACGTTAACGAAAGTCAGTAGCCCGCGCGTCCGCTGCTCAGAGGATAGGAGGCCGTCGTGAAGGGAACACTCCAGAAGGGGTGGGGTTACCAGGGCGACAAGATGCGCCTTCCCGTGCCGGACCTTGCCGCGGCCTTGCCCTTCTACGAAACCGTGCTCGGCTTCCGGGTTCTGTCGCGGAGCGACACACCGCACCACTCGGCTGTGCTCGGCCGTGACGAAGTCGAGATCGGACTCGCGGAAAACGGCGGCGATCCGACGCAGGATGGCTGTGCCTTCCACGTGAAGGACCTCGAGTCGTTGTTCGCGGAGTTCAAAGGCAACGGACTCCAGAAAGAACTGTCCGAGTTCGACACCGAGCAACGCGACGGCGTCCCCTGGAAGGTGTTCTATGTCGTCGCGCCCGACGGGTTGTGCTACTGGTTCGGCGAGCGGCAGGCAGGTTAGGTCTGTCGACGCGTCGTCTGTTCATGAACCAGGTGACGCGGCGGGCCCGTCGAACCACACCTTACGAGTGACGATGGGCCTCCGGCATGCCGAGCCGGCTGATCGTGTCACCTTCGAAGTCGAATTCGATCAGCACCACGGGCTCCTTGCCCACAACCCACCCGTCGTGCCCCGGCTCGATCGCCACGATCTGGGGAGCCTTGTGTTCGACGACGCAACCATCGGCGTACTCGATGTGGATCTCGCCGCGCGCCAGAAAGCCGACGTGGGCGTGCATACAGAGGTCAGTCCCGACGATCGGTTTCATGTGAACCGACCAGCGGAATCCGGCCGGATACACCATCCGCTTGACGCGTGCCCCTCCGGCCCTTCCAACTTCGAGCCGGACGCCTCCGATTTCCCGGCGCTCGGCGCCTTTCACCGCGGCGAGGAGCGCATCGATCTTTTTTGGTTGGCGCCGAACAGGTTTGCGCGTCTTCTTGGTGGCGACGTTTCTGACTTTCTTGCGTGCGGCCTTCTTTTTCGCCATGTGCCCTCGCTCTGATTAGCCGAACGGCTGATGCTAGCACGCCATTCGTCATCTAGGCTGAGCGGGCCGTCTGGCGCCGTTTGCAGCCGGCGACGGCCGGTGCGATTATGGGCCGCTGCGGCCTGGCGTCGCTCGACTCGGACGGTCAGCGTCCCTTGGCGCTGTGCTGTCGTATCCAGCCGGCGAGCTCGTCCTCCGTGACACGCCCATCGGCGAGCGCCAGTATCTCGGTGACGACCTCGGCATCGGTGGCCACCAGATCGCGACCATTCATGCCCAGGAACGTAACGATGGCGAGGAAGCCAATGCGTTTGTTTCCGTCCCGGTACGGATGGTTTCGCACCAGCCCAAAGCCGTAGGCCGCTGCCAGAGCCGCGAGGTCGGGCTTATCAGCGTGGTGCCACTTTTGCTGGGGTCTGGCCAGCGCGGATTCCAGGGCGTTCTCGTCGCGGATGCCTGGCAAGCCGCCGTGCTCGCGAAGCTGGTCGTGCTGAATAGCGTCGACGACGACGCGGGTCAGCCAGTGCGGCTTCGACGCGCGTCTTGCCGCCATCTACTTCGCTAACTCGCGCAGCGCGTTGCGATATTTCTTGGCGGCCTTGGCGGCGATCGTGAGCGCCTGTTCCGTGGCCGGATCGTAGGGTGTCAGCAGAATCCCGCGATCGGTCTCGACCGCGAGGACCCGGTCGCCCGCCTCCAACCGCAGGCGATCGGCCATGTCTTTTGGCAGAGTGGCGCTGAGTGAACCGCCGGCTTGCCGGAGCGTTACTTCTTTGGTCATGTGGGTAGAGTAGCACATTAGTGCTACGTCGCTCCCAAACGACGAGCGGGGAAGTCGTGCGCTGTGAGACGCGGCGGTTGTCTGATGGGGAGTGCCTGGTCGCAGTGGCCCGAAGCGCAGCGACGTCGACCGAGCCGCTCGATGCGCAGCCGTGCGCTGTCGGGGATGACATAGTGACGAACGATATCCGCAGCCTGACGCTTGACCTCGTACCCGGCTCGTTTGCGATCTGCCGTTGGCCGTCCGGCGAGTCGCTCCCACGCTGGGTCATGGAGGGGACGTTCTTCTCCGTCACGCGCACTCCAGCAGAACTGTCAGCAGTATGCGACGTCGCTGCTGTTCCCCCGGGCGTCAAGGCGGATGGCCCGTGGTCGGTGCTCGCGGTTCGAGGCCCGCTGGACTTGAACATGACCGGTGTCCTGGCCTGCCTGACGGCACCTTTGGCGGCTGCCGGCATCAGCATCTTCGCGATCTCGACCTACGACACCGACTACCTGCTGGTGCGCGAAGACGACCTGGGTCGAGCGGTTCGTGCACTTCGGGCGGCGGGGTACGATATCGCGGAAGGAGAGTGATGCAGATGTCGACGGTCGGGATTGTCGGCGGATGAACTGACCTACGAAATCCATCCCTTCACGGTACACAGAAAGATCCACCGGTCGCCGCGGCGATCGAACAGCATCGAGTATCCGCTTCCGGCCCTGGGCCCCGAACCGAATGCCACGGCCACGAGACCAAACCTGCCCGCCCGTCGCACCTGACGGATATTCTCCGTTTGAGGCGCCGGCTGTCGCACGAGGCGGCGATCGACCGGTTCGGGATTGAGTGCGGAGGAAACGAGCTGGTCCCTCTCGGGCCCGGCGAGGTCCTTGCCTTCTCCTTCGACCTGACGCACAGCGTATTTCGCGAGTACTTCCTGCGCCATTCCCTGGAACGGACTGCCTGGATGGTGCGCAAGCGCATCTATCCAGAGTTGAAAATCCGGCCGTCCCGTCAACTTGACCGCTTCGAACTCGGCCGTGTATCTGACGTTTAAGGAATCTGAGCTCCTGTACCGATCGAGGAGCCGGACATAGGATGCGTCGAGCTCGCCCACGTGCTCTGGCTGCACGACGCGTTCGTTCCTCAGATAGTGACTGGCCTTCAGGTCGACGCGAATACGTTCCATCGTCAGATCCAGGCGAAGAATCTTCAGGGGCTCATCGGCGCCGTAGTTGCGGTTGATGGTCGGCAGCAGGTTGGGTTCGTTCAGCATCCGGTGAAGAACGGGGTGAGGTGGGACGCCAAGCGGGATCCACCGGTCGCCTTCGCTGCGATACAGGCTGATCCAGACCTGATTGGCGATCCTGCCGCGAGGCAGGTACAACGTCGTCGCCACTCGAGCCACGCCTTCGGCGACGGTGATCGCATGAAATGAGACGCCGCACGCCTCTTTCGCAACCGAGTCGAGAAATGCCTGCGGCGACTCGGCCCGGATGGCCGTCGCAGACAATTGACCGCCAGGTTGGCCGGGGTCCTTGGCGGTCGCGACCGTCGAAAGCTCAACTGAGAAAGGCGCGACGACGCGGTCCGGAAACACGGCGATCGTCTTCTTGCCCAGTACGGCAGCGCGGATGTCCGAGTCAATCGGCTGATTGGCAAGCTGGTCGTATAGCCACCGCAGGTGGGCGGCAGCCAGCGCATTGCGTTGCTCGCCATCGGGCGGGGAGCCGCCCGCAAGAAGAATCATGTTCAGATCGAACAGCAGTTGCTCGCTCGTGAGCGCGCCCGGCGACTGGGTCAGCGCCGCAAGGATCGGCCGAATCGAGCGTCGATCGGGAAACCATCCGAGGAGCGCAGCCGCGGCGCGACGTTCGGTGGTCGTGCCGCTTGCCAACGCCTGCCACGCGGGCGGCAGGGCGGTGACTCCGCTGGCCAGTACGGCACGCTCGAGCGCGGTGTCGGGCTGTTCCCACAGGAGTCGCCTGATTTCGCCGGCGGGATCGGAAGGCTTCGCGAGAGCGAGGTATGCGCGAACGGCGCTTTCGCGAACGTGCGGCGGCGCGGCCGAACGAGCCCACCGCTCGAGGGTCGGGAGGGCCTCCGGGCTGCCAATCGACGCGAGCGCCTGGATTGCGGCGCCGACGGAGCGGTCATCCACATCTCTTCCGCCCAGTGATGCGATGAGCGCGCGCACGGCAGTCGCCGCTCCCGCACGTCCCAGAGCTTCGGCCGCCATGGTCCGGACATCTCTGCTCGGATCGTTCAGCCGTTGGACCAGTGCGGCAATCATCAGGTCACGGTCGCTGAAGGTCAGCCTCGTCCCTGGCGCCCGCAGAAGCCGCGCGAAGAGCTCGGTGACGGCCAGCCGATGGTCCGGATCGCTTGCGGCGAGCGGCGCTGTGAGATCGCGCAACGGGATGCGTGCGACGTGTAATGGTTCGCTCAGCCGATTGAGGATCAGTCCGCCGTAGGCTCGCATGTCGCCATTGGTGAGAAGCCACACGAGAACAGGCGTCGTGTCGGGATCCCTGCTTCGTTCAATCGCCGCCAGCAGCTGGCGTACGGCGGGCTCTTCGAGCGTAGTCAAGGTGTCCAGGAAACCCGGTGCGATCGCGCTGGTCGCAGCAACTGTCGCCGCCGGGAAAGTGGAGGCATTCGGTGCGCGCACCGGACGCGGTCGCCCTCTGCCGGTTGCCCGCCCGAAGAACATGTCCGTCACGTTAGGGCCGGTCAGCGCCTCGGCCAACGCGGCTTGCCCTTCCGCAGAGCCGAGAGCCCGCAAGGGCTGGGCGATCCACTCACGCACCTGAAGGCTTGGATCCGACAGCGCTGCGATCAGCGCCTTCTGTAACGCTCCTCTGTCGCCTGGCGGGATCAGATCCAGACCCCCGCTGATAACGATGGCCGCCGTAGCGCGATGTTCTGTATTGGCGTTCAGCAACGCTCCTGTCAGCGGTACGACCGGCAAGTTTTTTACGGCCCGGGCGACGCTGCTGATTTGCTGCGCATCGCCAGACCACGACGGGCAGTATTGAAGCATCCAGAGAAGCACGGATAGGGATTCCGGGCTGGGGTTTGCCGCAAGCGTGCGCGACAACCTGCCAAGGGCTCCCGGATCGCGACTTGCGAGTATTTCAGTGAATCCTGGATACAGGCGATCGACGCTCGCCACCACGCGCGGATCGAGCGGCGGGGGAACGGCCGGCTGGGCGAAAACGTGACTCGCGGCGAAAAGTGTAATCCCCAGCGAACAGGACAATACGCACAGTCGCACGGCGTGTCGGCAGATCCGCCGCCTGAGAATGTTGGACATGACTCTTGGGCCAGATGCTACTTAGATGTCTGGCAAGAGACATACCAGCGATCCCGCGAGCTACTGGGGCGCCGCGGCGATCTTGAGGTTCTTCACCGGCACGCCGTCCTTCAGGAAGCGGGCGCAGCCCTGCCAGTTGTTCACCTCGTTGATGACCTTGAGCACGAGAACGTTCGGGCCTTTCGTGAGCGTGACCTCGATGCGGTCCGTGTCCTTCTCGAGCGTGCGAGTATCGGCGAACTTGAAGACCTGCTTGCCGTTGATCCACGCCTTGCCCTGATCGTTCGTGCTGAGGGCCAGCGTCACTTTCATCTCGGCGTCGGCGACGACGTAGGCCACGGCGTAAGCAGCGACATACTCGCCCCGCTCCTTGCCGAACGCCTGCAGAAAGTCGATGAAGTAATCCGAGGTCTGGTGCGCCGTCCACGTCAGCGCCTTGCCGCCCACGGTCGCGCTGTCACCGGCCTTGGGCGTGATCGCCGCCTCACCCTTCAGGTAATCCGTGTCGATTTCCGAGGCGCCAGACTCCCCGTTGATGGCGATCGGAGCGAGGACCAGCCAGTTGCGGATGAATCCTTCCGCGTCAGGACTCGACGGCTGCGGGGGGGAGACGTGAGAGGGGAAGAGAATCGCGCTCAGGAGGCCTGCGATGAGGAACGCTTTCATAAGATCTCCTTGTCGGCAGCCCGCCGAGATTGGCGTCAGCGCGGCTGACGATGAACAGCTTGCGACCTCGCGGAGCAACCTGAGCCATCATCAGCCACGGCAGCGCGCGTGTTACTTCAGGTGCTTGCTCACGAGCTTGGTCATCTCGAACATGTTGACGGTCGCCTTGCCGGCGAACACCGGCTTGAGTGCATCGTCGGCCTTGATCATCCGCTTGTTCTTCTTATCCTGCAGCCCGTTCTTCTTGATGTAGGCCCACAGTTTCTTGGTGACCTCGGTCCGCGGAATCGCCTTCGAGCCCACGACCGCCGAGAGCGCTGCGCTCGGCTGCACCGGCTTCATGAAGGCCGCACTCGGTTTCCGCTTGCTCGCTGCTTTCTTTGCCATGTCGTCTCCTTGTGAAGGACGCTCGATGGGAGGTCCTCTGCCCGCAGGGGCTGCGACATATTATGAACACTTTGTGTCCCTTCTGCGCGAAGAACCATCGCGAATGTGTCGGGGGCGAACGCTGAGAGCCCCTGGGGACCGTATCGTCGGCCTTCGGGAAGGTCGGTTGCGGAGGGCCGGCTAAGGAACTCGGACGCCCGGCAAGGCTCTGACGTCCGGTCTTGACATAGGGTACTTGAAGAGGTCGACGCGGGGACCGGGAACCGCGCGCCATGCTAGTTTCATTAGAAACAGAGGTCATTCATGTCATCAATCGCCGAGGCCATTACCCGCGTCTCTCCCTCGTTCACCGGTCAACTGCTGCAGCCGGCCGACCACGCCTACAACGACCGCCGTCGCGTGCACAACGGGCTCATCGACAAGCGTCCGGCCGCCATTGCCTGCTGCCATGGCGTCGCCGACGTCGTGGACGCCGTGCAGCTGGCACGCTCGATCGGCCTCGAGGTATCGGTGCGCGGCGGCGGCCACAACGTCGGCGGCCGGGCGACGATCGACAAGGGCGTGATGATCGATTTATCGCCGATGAAGGGAATCCACGTGGATGCGCGCGGGCGCACGGTGCGTGCACAAGGCGGCGTCCTGTGGAAGGAGCTCAATCGCGAGACACAGGTCCACGGGCTTGCGACGACCGGCGGGGTCGTCGGGAGCACGGGCATCGCCGGCCTGACCCTCGGCGGCGGTCTTGGCTGGCTGATGCCGAAGTACGGCCTGGCGCTCGACAACCTGCGGGCCGCCGACCTGGTGATGGCCGACGGCACGGCGGCGCGGGCAAGCGCCGACGAGAACCCGGATCTCTTCTGGGCGATTCGCGGCGGCGGCGGCAATTTCGGCATCGCTACGTCGCTCGAATACACGCTGCATCCGGTCGGCCCCATGATCACCGGCGGCGTCGTGGTCCATGCCTTCCCGCGCGCGTTCGACACGCTGCGGTTCTTCCGGGACGCCTGCGCGTCGCTGCCCGACGAAGCGATGCTGGTCGCCGCCATGCAAACCGCCCCGGATGGAGCCAGAGTCGCGGCGATTGTCGGTAGCCACTGCGGGACGCTCGAGCAGGGCGAGGCGGCCTTCCGGTCCGTCAAGGCGTTCGGTCCGCCGGTGCTGGATGCCCTGGGCCCGATCCCGTACGCCACGCTCAACGGGATGATCGATGGCGCCTTCCCGAAGGGCGCGCTCAACTACTGGAAGGCGCAGTTCCTGACCGAGCTGAGCGACGATGCAATTCGAGCGCTGGTCGCCGGCTTCGAGACGTGCCCGTCGCCGATGAGCGCGATCATCCTCGAGCACTTTCACGGCGCGGCGAGTCGTGTTCCAGTCGCGGCCACGGCGTGCACCATGCGCGTGACCGGCTTCAACGTGGTCATCGCCTCGCAGTGGATGGATGCGGCCGAGACCGAGCGGGGTGTCAAGTGGGCGCGGGACACGTTTGCCTCGCTGACCCCGTACTTGGCGACCACGCGCTACGTCAACTACCTGGAAGACGATGCGACCGATCCGGCCGCGGTCGCGTATGGACCGAATCTGCCGCGGCTGAGAGAGATCAAGGCGAAGTACGACGCCGGGAACTTCTTCAGGCAGAATGTTAATATCCTGCCGAAGTAGTCCACGGACGACACAGACGAGTGAGCCGCGGACAACATGGACAACACGGAGCGGATCGTCGTGCCCCCGGTGGGCCCGTGTTGTCCGTGGACAGCTGACTCAGTGGGCGCAACTGTCAAAGGACGTGGGGCAGAGCCCACATGGCGCGTTCGATCGCTCGAACGGAGGTCCCGGTGTCTGAGCGTTCGTCGCACGGATGATCGCCTGCGGAGATCATGGGAGTGTCAATGACGAGGCGACTGTTGATTTCGCTGGCGGTTAACCTGGCAATCGTGATCATCTTGTCCGTCCAGGGAGTGAGCCTGGCGATCGCGGTTGGCATCGGCATCGGCTCGGGCGCAGCGGTGAGCGTGCTGATGGACTCGCGCAAAGAGCAACGTCCGGCGTGGGGCTGGGCCATCGTCAACGGCCTGGCGCTGGGCACCTGCGCCACGGTGATGATTTCCTGGCTACGGTGATCCGGACGCTCGGGTGAGGGGACACGTCCCGGACGGCTGGACTTCGATGCCTATCAAAAGCAAAGCACAGCGCAGAAAGTTTGCCGAGCTGCTCGTCGAGGGCAAAATTACGCCGGAGACGTACGAGGAGTGGAATCGCGCCGCCGGAAGTGCCGAACTACCGGAGCGTCTCCACCCGAAGCGCACGGCGAAGCCGAAGCGCAAGACGAAAGCGAAGCGGGCACCGAAGACCTCGGCTCGGAAGTCTCGGAAGTCGAAGTCCAGAAGCCGGACAGCGCGCAAGCGCCGCTGACCTCGGTCCGCGGTCTCATATATTGTGGCGATGAAGTCGAGGCGGAGGAGCCCAAGGTCGACACGGACCTCAGGGGCGCCGTTTCTCCACAGAGTCGTTAGCCTGCCGGAGAAGATGGACCAAGCCGGGTTTCCCTTCGACATCCGCGCCTTCTCTCAGGGCATTGACCTGACGTTTCGCAGCAAGGTCACCTTTTTCGTCGGCGAGAACGGCAGCGGCAAATCCACGCTTCTCGAAGCGCTCGCTGAGTGCTGCGGGTTCAATCCCGAGGGCGGCAGCCGCGATCATCACCGTGCCACGTTCGCCGATCGCTCGGCGCTGGCCCAGGCCCTTCGCTTGTCGTGGCTGCCGAAGGTGACCGAAGGGTTCTTCATGCGCGCGGAGAGTTTCTACAACTTTGCCAGCTACATCGAGGAGGTCTCGACCATGCTTGCGTACGGCGGCAAATCGCTGCACGAGCAATCACACGGTGAATCGTTCATGGCCCTCTTCGCCAATCGCTTCGAGCAGGGCATCTATATCCTCGACGAGCCCGAGGCAGCGCTGTCGCCGCAACGACAACTCTCATTCCTCAAGGTCATCCACGACCTCGCGACGCCGGGCCATGCGCAGTTTCTCATCGCGACGCACTCGCCGATCATTCTGAGCTACCCGGGAGCAGTCCTCTACGACCTCGACGGCGATACCATCCAGGAGGTCGCCTATCGCGAGACGAAGCACTTCCTCCTGACGAGGGATTTCCTCAATGCCCCCGACAGGTTTTTCAAGCACCTCTTCAGTCCCAAAGACGGCAACGAAGAAGAGGATGCGTGATCGTGACTACGCCTGTGCCTTCTGCAGGCGCTCACGGAAGTAGTCCTTCCAACTCTCCGGCAGGGCAGTCACCTGCACGGCCTGCCGCGCCGAGGCGATGTCTTCGGCGGCGTATCGCTTCGCGACGTATAACCGAGTGATTTCCGAGACGGGCACCGCGTTGGCATCGCGCGAAATCACGCTGATGTCGTCACCGGCGCCGACCTGTCCTTCGCGCCTCACGGCCACGTAGAAGCCGGACCGTCCACTGGCGAGGAAGCGCTTCACCATGAGGTCGGATTCGAACCGCACGCCGAGCTTGTAGCAGGGGAGGCGAGGCTGCGTGACGACGACTTCCGCGGAGCCGATCGCGAATCGGTCGCCGATGTGGACCGAGTCTTCGGTCATGCCGGAGGTGGTGAAGTTCTCGCCAAACACGGCCAGCGGCAGATCTCGGCCGGGCAGCTCCGCTCTCCAGTACTCGTAGTGCTCGATCGGATAACAGTAGACAGCCTTGTCCGGGCCCCCGTGCACAGTGAGATCTGCCTGACGGTCGCCGGCCAGGTTGAGCGTCGTGAGCGCGATCCGTCCCTCGACCGGCTGTTTGAAAATAGCCGTGGTGACCGTCCTTCCGTGCCACAACACGTCGCGCGGCAGTCCAGTGTTCAGCGAGATCAGCTTCATTTCCACGATTCTCCCCGGTGTCCCTGTCATTCTGTTCGTCACCAGCCGAACGAGCTTCGGTGAGTCTCCTAACGGAGTACGAGCAAGAGACACGTCCTACTTATGACGCCGATCCCCAACCTCGAGGTTTCAACAGGTGATTTCGAATGCGTGGCCTGAACAGTGCAGAGACGGCACCGTGATGCAAGCGCGTCTGACATCCCAGTTTCAGGCGCTCACCCCGGCAAACGGTAACGGCACGTAACGGAGCGGGCCTTCAGCATCGTGGCACGTTCCGCCATAATCCACGAAAAGCCTGCCAGCTCGGCGATGACGCGTGTCGCTGCCACCGCACCGTGGACGCTCAGGCACAAACAAGGAGACCGATCGTGATCGGAAGAAGAACCGCGCGTAGCCGACCTGAGGTCTGGCTTGTGGCCGCCGCGTGTGCGGCTCTGCTGGCCCTGACGGTCCCGCTACATGGTCAGGTGGCGACGGGAACCATTCTGGGCAACGTCAAGGACAACTCGGGGGCACCCGTTCCTGGCGCGCAGGTCACGGCCACCAACCTTGGCACACAGGCCTCGCGGACCGTGACGACCGACGTCGACGGCCAGTATGCGGTGACGTTACTGCCCGTTGGCAGCTACAAGGTCGAAGTCATCCTGTCGGGCTTCAAGAACTTCTCTCAGACCGGCATCCTCCTCGAAGTCGGCCGCAACGCGCGTATCGACGCCACGATCGAACCCGGCAACCTGCAGGAAGTCGTGTCGGTCATCGCCGACGCTTCTCTCGTCGAGACCAGTTCGTCGGCGCTGTCGCGGTCGGTCGGTCAGAACGAGGTCCTGAATCTGCCGCTCGTCAACCGCGACCTCTATTCGCTCCTGTCGATCACCGGCGGTGTGACGAGCAACCAGAGCTCGAATTCCCTGGGCGGTCCCGAGCAGAACACGACGATCAACGGTTCTCAAAACGCCCAGATCGGCACCGTCAACTTTCAGCTGGATGGGGGCAACAACACGGCGGGCCTGCGTGGCACCGGCAACCCCGCGCCCAACCCCGAAGCGGTTCAGGAATTCCGCGTGATCACGAACGGCTCTTCGGCGGAGTACGGGCGCTACCCGGCCGGCGTCGTCGACGTCGTGACCAAGTCGGGAACCAACCGGTTCCAGGGCGCAGCCTTCGAGTTCTTCCGCAACGAGAGTCTGAACGCGAAGCGATGGGCGCCTCCGGGGACACCGTCCACCAAGGATCCTCTCGATCGGAACCAGTACGGCGGCGCGTTTGGCGGACCGCTCCGGCAGGACAAGACGTTTTTCTTCGCCAGCTACTCCGGGCTGCGCCAGGAAGAGACCTACTACCGGAACACCGCCATCGTGCCCACGGCGCGGGAGCGGGCCGGAGACTTCTCGCAGTCCGCGATCAAGCCCAGAGATCCGGTGACGAACGCGCCCTTTCTCAACGACCTCATTCCCGCTGGCCGCATGGACGCTGCGGCGCTGACCATCCAGGACAAGTACGTGCCGCAGTCGAACCTGCCCAACAACTTCTACGAGGTGCGCACGCCGGATCCTCTGAATACCGATGAAATGACGTTCAAGCTGGACCATCATCTCTCCCAGACGCACAGCATCGCCGCGAGCTACTTCTACCTGACGGGCACGGACACGCAACCGCTGTCGGGATCGGGGAACATCCCCTGGGTCGATCGCGACTTCAAATGGAACCAGCACAACCTCAACGTCGCCGACACGTGGACGCTCAGTCCGACCGTCATCAACCAGCTCCGCGTCAGCTACATGCGGCAGTTCGGCGGCCGCGTGAACAGTCCCGCAACTTCGCTCGGCGATCTCAACTCGAAGTTCACGATCCAGGGTGACCCGACGCTCCCGCGACTGACCGTGTCCGGCTACTTCACGGGCTCGGTCGCCATCGCCGGCCCCGACGCCGGCAGCGACTACTTCGCGGTCAAGGACAGCCTGACCATGAGCCGCGGCAACCACTCGCTCAAGTTTGGCGGCGAGGTGTCCTACGAGAAGATCGTTCACGACACGCTGCTCGACAACTACGGCGTCTTCACCTTCAACGGCAGCAAGACCCTCAACGCCTACGCCGACTTCCTGCTCGGGCTGCCATCGACCATGACCCAGGACGCGCCGGTGCGGAAGACAGACAACGGCGCCTACATCAGCCTGTTCGCGCAGGATGACTACCGTATCCACCCGCGGCTGACGCTGAACCTGGGCTTGCGCTACGACCTGCAGTTCCCGTTCACGGATCCGCAGAACCGCAAGCTCGCGTTCGTGCCCGGCGTGCAGTCGCAGGTGTCGCCCACGGCTCCCGTCGGCCTGCTGTTCCCTGGCGACCCCGGCATCAGCCGCGGCATCGTCGACACCGACATCAACAACCTCGCGCCTCGACTGGGGATCGCCTGGGACCCGAGGGGCGACGGGCGAATGTCCGTGCGGGCGGCCGCCGGGGTCTTCTACGGCAGCATCACCGGCAACGAATGGAACACGACCGCGGATAATCAGCCGTTCACGGTGCGGCAGCCGTTCCCGACTGTGAAGACGCTTGCCGATCCATATGGCAACCTGCCCGGCGGCGTCGGCCCCTTTCCGTTCCTCTACGATCCGGCCAACCCGCGCTTCACGCTGCCGGCGCAGGTCTTCGGGCCGTCGCTCGATTTCATCTGGCCGTTCGCGTACCAGATGAACCTCACGCTCGAGAAGGAGCTCTTCAGCAGGTTCGCAGTGACGGCGTCCTACGTTGGAGCGCTCGGACGCAACCTGCCCGCGAGCATCGACCGGAACTACCCGGTTTACGGGCCGAGCGCGACGACCGCCAACGTCAACGCCCGGCGTCCCTACATGCCGGGGACCATCGGCCAGGCGCGCGTCCTCGAGTCGATCTTCAAGAGCGACTACCACGGCCTGCAGCTCAGCGCCGAGCGCCGCGGCGGACGGTTCGCGGCCAAGGCCTACTACACGTTCGGCAAGGCGCTCGAGGACGTCGACTACCAGGGCGGCGGCCTGCCGGCGGTGCAGAACTCGAACCGGATCGATCTCGAGCGCGCGCGCACGTCCGCCGATCGCACGCAGAGCTTCATCCTCTCGAGCGTCTGGCACCTCGATTACTTCGACGACTCGAAGGGACTCGTGAAGGCGTTGGCCCGCGACTGGACGATCTCGGCCATCGTCGTGCTGCAGACCGGAACGCCGATGACGATTTCATCCGGCCTGGACCGGAACTTCGACGGGCTCACCAACGATCGCGCCGACATCGTCGGCGATCCCGAGCTCGATAGCGGCCGGCCGCGCGAGGAGTTGATCGAGCAGTGGTTCAACACGACGGCGTTCGCCCAGCCGGCGATCGGCCTGGATGGGACGGCCGGCCGCAACATCGTGGAGGGTCCCGGCTATCGCAACGTCGACCTTGGAGTGTTCCGCGACATCCGCCTGGGTGGCCGGACGCAGGTCCAGTTCCGCCTCGAGGCAACGAACGTGCTGAACATCGTCAACCTCACGAATCCGGGCACGGCCCTCAACGCGCCGACGGCCTTTGGAAAGATCCGTTCCGCGCGCGACATGCGCCGGATTCAGCTCGGCGCGCGCGTGTCGTTCTGAGTCAACGACAGGCCCACCACACCTCGGCCCTCGAAGAGAGCATGCGCAGCAGTTGCTGAGCGTGCTCTCGAAGGGGACGAAGGCAACGGGTTCAACACGAAGGAACGAAGACGAACGGAGCCGGTCTGCTGGTCGACGCACCGCGACGGCCTCCGTGCGTCTCCCACTGAATTCAGCTCCGTTTCTCCGTGGTGAATCCGTCGTCTCCGCTAACTCTGCTGACTCTGTGGTGAGCCTGCTTCGTTGACTCCGTCCCCTCCGGTTACTCCCGGGAGCATTTCCGCACTACGATTCACCTGAATCGTGAGTGAGGAATCGGCATGAACACGCGTAGACAGTTCCTGATCACCGCGCCGCTGGGCATGCTCGGCGCGGCGGCTGCATGTCGCGGCGAGCAGCCCGCCTCGAGCGGCGCGACGCCACAGTCGACGCCGGGCGCGCCGCCGACGTTCGCGACGGCGCCGGCGTCAGGGCCGGCCGTGTCGCCGGCCACTTTCGCCGAGGCGGAGAAGCTCGCCCAGGTCACGATGAGCGCGGCCGAACGCGAGATGGCGGCGGAGAGCTGGCGACGATCGATGGCGCCACTGCTCGAGCGGCGCGTGGGGCCGCGCAAGGTCGCCATCGACGCTGAGACAGCTCCAGCGACGATCTGGAACCCGGTGTTCGCGGGCGACCGCTCAGGCCCGGCAGTCGATAGATTCGTGCGCAGCTCGAGCGCTACCGTGCCGTTGCCCGCGAGCGACGCGGATATCGCGTTTGCGCCGGTGACCAGGTTGTCGGGTTGGATCGAGCAGAAGGCTCTCACCTCCGAGCGCCTGACGAACATCTACTTGCGCCGGATCGAGCAGTTCGATCCGAGGCTCCGGTCAGTCATCACGCTGACGAAGGATGTCGCGCTCGCGCGGGCGAAACAGGCCGACACGGAAATCGCGGCCGGTAAGTATCGGGGCCCGCTCCACGGCATTCCCTACGGGGTGAAGGATCTGCTCGACACCGCGGGCATCGCGACGACCTACGGCGCGGAACCGTTCAAAAACCGCGTCCCGTCGGCTGATTCCGCCGTCGTGCGGCGGCTGAACGAGGCCGGCGCCGTCCTCATCGCCAAGCTGAGCCTCGGCGCGCTCGCCCTGAACGACATCTGGTTCGGCGGCCAGACGATGAACCCGTGGCTGCTCGAAGAAGGCGCGTCGGGCTCGAGCGCGGGTCCTGGCGCTGCCACGGCAGCCGGGCTCGTCGGGTTTTCCATCGGCAGCGAAACGGGAGGCAGCATCATCGCCCCCGCGATGCGCTGCGGCGTGACCGGACTTCGACCGACATTCGGACGCGTGCCGCGCACCGGCGCGATGACGCTCTGCTGGTCGCTCGACAAGCTCGGGCCGATGACCCGCAGCGTCGAAGACGCGATGCTCGTGCTGCAGGCGATTACCGGACCCGACGCGGGCGATCTGTCGAGCGTCCCAAGTCGACTCGAATTCGATGCGACGGCATCCGCGAAGGGTCTGCGCGTCGGATACTTCCCCGCGTGGATGAAGGAGAGTCCGGCAACCGACGTCGACCGCGCCGCACTCGAGACCGTCAGGAAGCTGGGCATGGCGACGACCGAAGTCAGCTTGCCCAACTGGCCCTACGGTTCACTGATGCCCGTGCTCTTCAGCGAGGCGGCGGCGTCGTTCGAGGAGATCACGCTCAACGGCAGCCTCGCCACGCTGAAGGCGCAGGTGCCCGACGCCTGGCCGAATCTTTTCCGCCAGGCGCGGTTTCTGTCGGCTGTCGACTTCGTCCAGGCCGATCGATTCCGGCGCCGCGTGGCCCTGGAGATGGCGCGCATCTTCTCGCAGGTGGATGTGCTCCTCGTGCCCTCGCTGCGCGACGAAATGCTCACCGTGTCGAACTTTACCGGCCACCCGTCGCTGACGCTCCGTACCGGTTTCGTGAACGTTTCCGAAGCGCGCAGCGACTGGGCTCCCGATCCGAACAACCCGTTGCCGAAGTTCTCCCCGCCGCGCCGTGTGCCCCATGGGGTGACGCTCCTCGGCCGCTTGTTCGACGAGGGCACCGTGGCGCGCGCCGGGCTCGCGCTCGAGCGGGCTTCCGCTGTGGCCGACGAGCGCCCGCAGGGATTCTGAGAAGACGCCGATGGATATCGTGTTCATCGAATCATCGTATTCATCGTGACAAGTGGCCGTCGGCGCTTCGGCCTGTTTTGGTTTACAGGATAGGTTCTAGCGTCGTCTGTCGATGGAGGGCAACGAGCATGAAGGCCTACATCTTGACCACCGGTTCGGTGTTTGGGCTGATCACGATAGCGCATATCCTGCGCATCATCGAGGAGGGTCCGCACCTCTTGACCGAACCCCTCTGGGTCGTCCTGACGCTCGCAGCGGCAGGCATGGCCGCCTGGGCCTGGCGCCTGCTCTGGAATTCGGCGCCTACCTGATCAACCCCTCGATGTAGTACTTCATGAACGCGTCCCGCTTCGGCTCGAAGCAGACTGTCGTGTCGCGGCCCTGCGTGTCGTCGATGCGGGTGAAACCCTGGTCGTCCACTCGAAGTTTTAGCGTGTCGCACCGGCCGAAGAACTCGGCCGGCCTGGCGGTCTCGGCCACGGCGAGCTGGTCGTGTAACGTCATGCGGCGCGACGGATTATCCAGCCATAGTCGGTAGAGCGCCTCGAGTGCACTGGTGAGCGGACTGGCCCGAGTCCGCAGGCGCTCCCGCTCCTCCTCCTTCAGCTGCACGTAGGACGTCGAGTCGAGTGGCACGATCGTCAGCCGAAAGCCGGCCGCGTAGACGAGCTGAGCATCTGCAATCGAACGGACGACATTCCACTCGGGCACTGGTGCCGGGCTCCAGGACGAGGATCGGATCGAGCCACTCATCAGCACGACGCGTTTGAGGAGCTTTGGCAGC
Organism: uncultured Acidobacteriota bacterium; assembly: GCA_963839705.1. Lineage (GTDB taxonomy): Bacteria > Acidobacteriota > Vicinamibacteria > Vicinamibacterales > 2-12-FULL-66-21 > DATBJJ01. The sequence goes on along the minus strand of CAWIWL010000008.1, from coordinate 808,011 downwards.
CGCGGCTCGAGCCGCAGCGCATCGGCGACATTCTGCAGCGGGCCGACGGCGATGAGCGTCACCTCGTTCGGCGACCGTCTGGCCAGGTCGACGATGAGCTGCGCCGCCGGCTGAGTGACAGGCCGCTTGGCCGTGAAGTCGTCGGCCCAGGTGAACTGGTAGTCGACGCCCTCCGGTGGAGGTGTCTGACGGCCCACCGCGACTGGCACGTCATTGCGATTCGCCGTGTGCAGCAGCTTGCAGGCGACGCGCGAGCGCGCCGGCGTATTGCCGTCGCTGATCGTCACAGCCAAAAGCTCGAACTCCGGCGAGGACATCGCGAAGCCCAGGGCCCATGCATCGTCGATGTCAGTGCCGATATCGGTATCGAGGATGACTCTGATCGGCGCGGGCTGCGCCGCGGCAGCAGTGGCCATGACGAGCGCGGCGAGGGTCGCGCAGAAACGCGTGCATGAACCTAGGAGCGCGAACGGTGTGGTCACGTGTCCTCCTCGATGGAGCCGCCATCATACAGGGCCGTATGCGTCCTGGACCCTCGCGGGCGCTTCGGGCGTCATTTTCTATAATGGTGACAGTGCAACGGTCTGATCCTCCCTCCAGCTCACAGAAGGAACCACGTGGAGAATAGACAGCTCGGCGGCTCGGGCTTGTTCGTGCCCGTCCTCACACTCGGCACAGGGACATTCGGCGGCGGCAATGAGTTCTTCAAGCACTGGGGTGCGGCCGGCGTCGCCGAAGCCACGCGGCTCGTCGATATCTGCGTGGACGCCGGGCTGACCATGTTCGACAGCGCGGACGTGTATTCCGATGGCCTCGCGGAAGAGATCCTCGGCAAAGCGATCGCCGGACGACGCGACCGCGTGCTCATCTCCACCAAGGCCAGCTTTCGCCACGGCAAGGCGCCGAACGACGTCGGCTCGTCGCGCTTTCATCTCATACGCGCCGTCGATGCCGCCCTGCGGCGGTTGGACACCGACTACATCGATCTCTTTCAGCTGCACGGCTTCGACGCGCTGACCCCGGTCGAGGAAGTCGTCGGCACCCTCGACGACCTCGTGCGCGCGGGAAAGATTCGCTACATCGGCGCGTCGAACTTCTCCGGCTGGCACCTCATGAAGTCGCTGGCGGTGTCTGACAGGTACGGTCTCGCGCGTTACGTCGCGCACCAGGCGTACTACTCGCTCATCGGGCGCGAATACGAATGGGAGCTGATGCCGCTCGGCCTGGATCAGAAGGTCGGCGCGGTAGTCTGGAGCCCGCTCGGCTGGGCACGGCTCACCGGCAAGATCCGGCGGGGCCATCCTCGCCCGGACGTCTCGCGTCTTCAGGACAAGCGAAACGTGGAAATGGGTCCACAAGTATCCGACGACTACCTGTTCGGTGTCGTGGACGTGCTCGACGCGGTTGCCGCGGAGTCAGCCAAGACGGTTCCGCAAGTGGCCCTGAACTGGCTGCTCCAGAGGCCGACCGTCTCCACGCTCGTCATCGGCGCGCGAAACGAGGATCAGCTCCGGCAAAATCTCGGCGCGGTGGGCTGGAGCCTCACGGCGGAGCAGGTAGCCAGGCTCGACGCCGCGAGTGCCGTGACACCGATCTATCCGTACTGGCACCAGCGCGGGTTCGCCGAGCGGAATCCGTTTCCCACGAATTGAGCGCGGGAGATTGGCGAACGCTCGATCGACAAAGAAGCGGTCGCAGACCAAGACCATGCTGAACGCGCCGACGGCCATCGCTTCACGATGAGCACGAAACGATGAGGATTCCAACGATCCATCGTGAACATCGTGTCATCGTGGCCATCGTGTTGTAACGTGGTGTCGTGACAGCATTAATGGGACGGCTACTGTCCCCGTCGCGCCTTCCGCGCGTACGCCGCCGGTGATGTGCCCACCACCGCCTTGAAATCGCGGTCGAAGTGAGCCTGATCGCTGTAACCGAGGTTCAGTGCCAGCGCCGACTGATTGACTGACTCGCTCGACGCCAGCTGCTCGGCGGCCTCGTGCAGGCGGTAGCGCTGAATGACCCACTTGGGGCTGACGCCGACATACCTGGCAAACAGCCGCTGCAGCGTGCGCTTGTTCAGGCCGTAGCGGTCGACGAGATCTTCAACTTTGGCGAAGTCGCGGTTGCCGGCGACGGCGTACACGATCTCCGCGACCCGGGCGGCGTGCTCGTCCGGTTTCGGGCGCAGGCCGCGAAGGAAGTCCTCGATAACCGCGATTCGGGACGCATCGGTGCGTTCTTGCAGGACTGCACGTTCCACTGCGGCGCCGGCCGCGCCAAACACGTCGCGCACGCTCCGCGTGGTGCCGGTCAAGGTCGAGATGGAAACCTTCACGAAGGGGTAGAAGCCACCAGGTCTGAACTTCGCCGCGATGACCCCGCCCTCGCCCTCGAGGACCCTCGCGAACTTGCCGCGCGCCACGCCGGAGATCCGGCCTCCCGCATTGCGCTCGAAGATCATGTGCACGCTGGGATGCGGCAGCGTCTCGACGCGCTCCGGGGTCAGGCCGCGCAGGTCCCACTGCACGGCCCAATAGTGCTCGACGTAGGGTTCGAGGTCAGGGGACGGATGAAAGCGGGCGTGCTTGTAACGCTGCGGCTCTGCCACTGGCGTCTTCAACACGCCTCGCGGCGGTTCGGTCTTTCGGCGGTTCATCTAGTCTTTTCCGAGGGGCTTCGCCCCTCGGACTCCCCTACACGCGCTCTCGCGCGCCGCTTCGCCGGCGCGCTCCGTTCGCGTGGCTCGCTCGCCAAGCTCGCTCGCGACCTGGAACGAGCGTCACATTCATGAGATAGCTTCTCTGCTGTCGCGTTCTTTCAATACCCGGGGCCAAGGGAACACTATGATGCCTGAAAGCCTTACAGGGAGGGCTCAGGGATCAGAAAAACCTCTGACTAGTTACTCCAAGCTTTTGTCTGATCCCTGATCCCTGAGGAAATCAGGAGTTCGCACCAACCATGAGAAAGAACGTGGCTCTCCTCGCGATCGGGCTGAGCCTGATCGCTCACCTTCAGGCTCAGAAAGAGGCTGTCGTGCAATCACGCAAAGGGAACGTTCGACGTCAAGGTCATCCCCCAGGCAGCGGACGATCCCGCGGGCGGACCCTTCAGCAGGCTGTTTCTCGACAAGCAGTTTCACGGTGACCTCGATGCCAGCAGCAAAGGGCAGATGCTCGCCGCCGGCACGGCGGTCGAAGGTTCGGCGGCCTACGTCGCCCTGGAAGTCGTCACCGGCACGCTCGGCGGCCGTCGCGGCAGCTTCATTCTCCAGCATGCCGGCACGATGAAGAAAGGCGATCCGACGATGATCGTGACCGTGGTTCCGGACTCGGGCACGGACCAGCTGACCGGGCTCGAAGGCAAGATGACGATCGTCATCGAAGGCAGCAAGCACTCCTACGACTTCGAATACACGATCGGCGGCGCGCGGTGAATGTAGTGTCCGGCTTCAGCCGGACCCAAAAGAAGTCCGCCTAAAGGCGGACACTACTGTACGGTTGGGAGGCGTGTCTACGAGTAGATGACGAAGCCGGCCGGAGGAACCGTCAGCTCGGCGGCCTTCCCGTTCCGAGCCTCGACCAGTGGCCGGGTGCCAATCTGGGTGCCATCGGTCGAGTACAGGCACGTCAGGCGGCTGCCCGCGTCGTGAAGCCCGGCGTCGATCGTGATCCAGGCCGTGCGCGGCGCATCGAGGTCGGTGTTCACGGCGAGCAACACTTCCCGGTCGTTGAATATCCTCGACCACGGCACCACCGAGCGGATCACGCCCCCCATCATCTGCGGCAGGCCGAAATGGATCCCGTCGCCGGAAATCTGCCGCAGGTACTGCCGTCCGCGGCGCACGGTGAGATCCTGCCGGCGGATGGCCAGAATCCTGCTCACCTCGCGATAGACAGGATGTGACTCATCGAAGAAATGACGGTTGCGGGTCTCGAAGGCGCCGAACTCGCCGCCGAACATCGCCTCGCGAATGAACCGATCGTTGTCGCCGTGCCCGTCGAACTGCTGCTCCGTCCCGTAGTACATGCACGGAATGCCCATGGTCGTGACCAGGAAGCCGAGCGCGGCAACCGAGGCGCGCCTGGTCTCGTGCTGGCCCGGACCCTCGTCGTGCGTAAACCGTGACTTCTGCTGGCCCTTGCGCACCTGGTCATGGTCGTCGAAGGTCGTCACGACCTTGTTCCGGAACCAGGCGTGAGACTCCTTGCGGACGAGCAGCGAATTGCGAAACAGGTCGAAATAGTCCCGCGGCTCGCGGAATCCCTTGAGCAGGTATTCGATCTTGTCCTGCACGTCATCGATGCCGAGGGCCGCGTTCATGCCGGTGATCTCCAGCGTGTTGAAGGCGCGCTCGCGGCCGCCGGTGATTTCGGCGATCAGATAGAAGTTCTCCTTGCCGATGCTCTGGGCGAATTCGTGGATAGACGACGTGAACAGCCGGCTCGCGCCATCGTCCATGTGCTTGACCGTGTCGACGCGAAAGCCGTCGATGTCGGCCAGCGCGATCCAGAACTGAAACGACTTGCACAGGCCGAGGAAGGCCGCCGACGCGCGGTAGTCGTCGACGGGACCCGCGCCCTGATGGACATCCTTCAGGCTCTCGAAGTCGCCTTCGCGGAACTCCGGCTCGTGATCCCAGTTGCGAATCTTGCCCTTGCGCGTGAAGGTCTCTGCTGCCTGCAGCTCGGCCGGCCAGATCGCGCCGTCCGGGAAGTGGCTTGCCGCGACTGGTCCGAAGGGCAGCGTCGGATTGCCGGCGGCGTCGCGAAATCCCGCGACGCCGTACACCGTGCCGTCGGACTGCCAGCATGCTTCCTTGCCAACAAGTGTCCCGTTGCGGTCGAAGACGTCGCAGCGCAATTGCTGCGGCGCGTAGGCGAACACATCTCCCACGTGATTCAGAATCACGTCGAGGATGACGCGAATGCCGTGCGTGTGAGCAGTCCGGACGACCGACACCAGGTCATCTCGCGTGCCGAAATGGGGATCCACGTCCAGGAAGTTCTGAATGCCGTACCCGTGGTACGACTCCTGCGACGGCACCTGCTTGAAGACAGGGCTGATCCAGATCGCGGTGACGCCCAATCGCTCGAGGTAGCCGATCTTCGACTCGAGACCGCGTAAAGTGCCGCCGACGAACTTCCCGCCGGCATCGAACCACCTAATCCGATCGCTCGCGGTGGCCGTTGCGTTCCCTCGATCGGAGGGCTGGAAGGCCGGCGTCGTGCCGGTCGTGACAACGGCGCCCGTATTGTCGCGGCAGCCGTTCTCGCGTCCGTCCGAGAAGCGGTCGAGCATCAGGAAATAGAGCACCTCGTCTTCCCACGCGGCGGGAGACGCGAAGTACGTGCGGCCGGCGGTGAGCGCGGTGAGATCGACGTCTGACAGGCGTTGCTCCACGGACTCCTCGCGAACTAGAGGCCATCTCACAAACCCACGTAGTGTCCGCCTTCAGGCGGACCAGGTCCGGCTCAAGCCGGACACTACGTATCACGTTAGAGTGTTTTCAGGTATGCCAGCAGCGCCCCGATCCGGGAACCAAGGAGGCGCTTCTCGATCTCCCTTCGATCGGCGATCGGATCGAGCCCGGTCGTATCGGGGCAGAGGTCAGCGGCGAAGAGGTGCCCGGTGTTGGCCCTGCCCGGGACCGTCGTGTCGTATTCCTTGACCAGGATCGTTTCGTTCGGCGCGTAGCGTGTCCCCGGCTTCTCCAGCCACTCGAAGCCGACCAGCGCTTCGTCGTAGTGCAGGTTGCCGCGGAGGAACCGTGTTGGACGGGTTGACGGGCACATCAGCTGTCCGAGCGTCGGCACCGATCCGTTGTGCAGGTACGGCGCCTGCGCCCAGATGCCGCGCAGCGTGTCGGCCTTGTAGCCGTTCTTGCCTTCGGCCACGCGCCGAGGCGTGTCGCGGAAGTACTCGTCGAGCCGTTCCTGCCAGTCACCCTTCGGAACACACCACTCGGCGCCCGGCTGTCCCTTGTGGTTCGAGCCGTAGATGCCGCACGCCTCGACGACCAGCGCGGCCAGCCCATAGCGCGACACGCTGGTGTTGACCATCGTGCGATTCGGATCCACGCCGAGCTTCGACACCGGGTAGATCGTCTCGTTGCGCGGCGAGTGACATCCCGCGCACGTCGCCTTGAAGATCGCCTTGCCTTCGCGCGCCCGCGCCAGATCGACGCTGGGAAAGGGGTACGGAGTCGGCGGCAGGTTGTCGATGAACGGATTGAGCGGCTCGTGGATTCGCACGTTGACCATGCGCGGGTCGCCGGTGGCCGACGCGCCGGACGCCAGCGTGCGCGACGAGGCGCCCTGATTGCCGTCCCAGTTGGCGTGGTAACGCTCGCTCGCCCACGTGACGCTCTTGATGTCGATCGGCGCCGGGACCGGCGGCGCCCACGCCGCGATGTTCTTGAAGATCCGTTCGCCCGCCACCTTGGGATCCGTGACGCGATCGGTCATGCCCGGGACGTCGGCGGGCAGCCCGTTCGCCTTCGAGAAGCCCGCATAGAACGGACTTTCCGGATTGTCCTGCCGGATGGAGTCCAGAAAGCTGTTGTCCTGGCGGCGAGTGTGGATGGCGACGAGGCCAGAAGCGATACCGAACGCATCCATCTGGCCGGGACGGTTCTCGAAGACGTCCGGCAACGGCTGCTTGTAGGCGTTGTTCTTCGCCACCACGTGATAGATGAAGTGTGTCTTCACGGCCACGGCGATGAGGTCCTGCACGACGCTCGGGAACTCGTCGGCAATCGCCAGCGTCTGAATCTTGCCGCGCGCGATCTGCGCCTCGGACGGACCGTAGAGCGTTTCGGGCCGCAGCCGCGCCTTGTTCAACATCTCGGTGTACAGGGCGCGGACCGCGCCCGTGTTGGGCTTGATGTTCGCAGGGTTCACCGGTGTCGTCGACGAGGGGTCGAAACCGGACTGGACGAGCGCCGCGCCCGTGAGCATCAGCAGCTTCGAGTAATACTGGCCCTCGAGCTCGGTATTGGGCATCCCGGGCAGCAGCTTCATCTTCCCGGAGACCATCACCCGGCCTACGTGGCAGGCGGCGCAGGAGAAGAACACCCGATCCATCGCACCGGGGCTCCCGAAACCGGGACGGTCGCGCTCCCACTTCTCTTCCTTGTCCGTCGTGTGGAGCTTGGCAATCAGCAGGCTGGTGTTCTGAAAGGCGCGCTTCGCCAGCAGCCGGGTATCCGCGGCGGTCGTTTCGGCGGAGGACAACGGTTCGAACGTCCGCGGATTCTCGAAGGCGAGCCCGTAGGGGAGCGGCGACTGGCCCGACGGGTCGGATCCGATGCCGAGATGGTCCAGAGTCCAAGCCGTGGCGGCCGATCCTGGACCTGCCGGCACGGTCGCCTCGCGTTTCCAGATTCTAGCGATGGCGCGGAGCGAAGGATTCTCATGATTCGGATCGAGGTCCAGGATCGTCTTGAACAGCACGAAGGGGACGCCGTTGAAACCGACCGGGTTGTTCCGGAACCAGCTCCACGCGAGCCGGGGATTCTGCCCGCTGCGGAACCCGTACTTGCCGGCGCGGACGGGGTCCTCGTCGTCCAGGTATCCGTCGATCGCCCGCTGGCGCTTTGCGATCTCCGACGGCCAGTCGGTGACGGTCTGCCCGTCGACCCAGGACACGATCTGGTCGCTCGAGTCGTCCTGCAACGGCTGGACGAGTCCGCCCGCCGACGCTGCGGTCTGCGGCGTGGACTCGCGGCTGTCCTTCGATGAGCCGCCGCATGCACAGGCCAGGGTTGCTCCCAGAATGATCGACAAGCGCCAATATCGCCGGCAAGTAGACATGTCTTCCCCCATGTGAGCCGCGAGCCCCATGATAGAAGAACGTCCCTGGCGCGTGAAGCGAACACTCGATCATCGACTTTGGGCCCACCGGCGCGCCCGTGACTCCAGCGCCAGTTCCATCGCAGCCGTGTCCCTCGGGGTGAAGGCCAGCCGTGCGGCCTGCAGCGCGATGAGATCGTCTGTCGCGAGTCGCGCCTTCATGACACCGGCCGGGGTGTGTGGCAGGCCAAATATGTGTCCGACCTCGTGCGCGATCGCGAGGCCGATGAGATGTCCCAGCTCAAGTGTCGCCAGCGCGGGATTGGAACGGCCGGGCGCGCTCTGGACGATGGTTCGGAGACGGTCGGCCAGGTTCGGTAGATACACGATCACCGTCGGCGCGCGTGTGGACTGGTCCTGAACAACCTCTCCTGACACATCCTCGTCGGTCGTTTTTGCCACCGGCAGGAGCAGCACGATGACGGCTACCGGCTCGCTCGACTCGCTGCAGTTGCGTTCAGGAGTTCCGCATTCCCGCCACTCCGCGCTGATCCGTCCGGATGCGAGGAGCTTGCTCGCGGTGGTCCTCGCCAACTGCAGAGTTGGGGCGTCGACCGAGGCATGGGGAAAGACCCGCAGCTGAACGGTCGCTGCACCAGCGATGGCTGGTGCCGGCCCCGCCAGCGTCCCTGGCAGACCAAGCGCCAGCAGCGCAGGGAAGATGCTCTGAATCGCGGTGGACATCAATCCTCCAGTCCCTCCGAAGTGCTGGGCGGACGATGACCGCGTCAGGGTGCGCGGCGGCAGGTCTTTACGGTGGTTTATCCGGATTCAGACTTTCCGAGGCTTCGCCCCCTCGGACTCCCCTACTGGCTGCGCTCGCGGGGACCCCGGCGCCCCGCGCCGCTCGCCAGGCTCACTTCCGCCTTCGTATAGGGAGCGGAGGCTAGGGGGAGGGGCGCTGCCGCTCGTTCGCGCTGTTTGTGAGGAGCTTCTAAGGTGGTTGAGTCAACGGACGTTGTCGGCAACGACGATGTCGCGCGGCCAGTTGTCGATGTGGCTGACGAGCGCCCAACGGCCATCGCGCGAGACCGACAACAGCCGGGAGGCGCCGAAGCGCGCGACCAGGAAGGGGAGCGTGCCGATCCGCCGAACACGACGGTCGGCGAAGCTGTCAGCACCGGGTGCGGATCCCGAGCGATGCCTTTAGTTCCACGCGCGAAGCGCAAACGCCTGCCGCTCGAACCGTCAGGCGCCGCCCGTCTCGAGGTAGCGGATGCGCTTGTGGACGTCGGTATTGATCGAATGGTACGGCTGCGACAGGTTGCCAGGGTCGAAGAGCGTCTGCCGCATGTGCTCGGCATCGTCGTAGCCGATGGCACCAGTGAAGATCGGCAGCAGGTAGTCGATGCCCATCCTGGACGGTTTCATGAGCCGGGCGTCGTAGAGCGACGGATGCATCTTGCGGGCGTGAATCAGGCCCCAGCGGTCACGAAACCGGTTCGCGTCGTAGCCTTCCACGTAAAAGCCTTTGTCGGCAGTGTATTGGAGCACCGACACGGCGTTGTTCCGTCCCTCGGCCAGGAGATCGACTGCCTCTGAGCCGAGGAGGGCCGCGTAGAACCGGTCGAAGAGGATCGGCCGGCCGCCACGCTGCGTGTGACCGACCTTTCTGGTGAAGATCGCTTCCCGGGCCGAACTGCCGCGCCGGTAACGCTGAAAGTAGCCGTCGCCGAGCGTCTGGATCATCTTCGCGCGCAGCGCCTCGGCCGCTCCGCTCAGGGCGATGTTGCCGGCCGGGTCGGTGGACGTCGACTCCGCGCCAAGTTCGACGCCCTGCGCGTCGACTATGCCTTCGCCGCAGACGATGACGACGTTCTTCTGAAGGTCGTAGAGGTGGCGGACGCGCTCCACGAGCAGCTCGATGTCGAGGGGATTCTCCGGCAGCAGGATGATGTCCGGCTGCCCGTACGCCGTGCCGAGCGCGATATAGCCAGAGTGCCGTCCCATGACCTCGATGATGGCGATGCGGCGGTGACTCTCCGCGGTCGTGCGGATGCGTTCGACGCCCTGAGCGGTGACCAGGACCGCCGTGGCATAGCCAGGCGTCACGTAGTTGACGATGTGATTGAGGTCGAAGACCGCGCTCGAGGCGCTGCGCGAGTAGCGATAGTCGCCGGTGGCCGAATCCTTCGTTCGCGCCCACTCATCCGGCTCGCTCGGGTAGTTCAGCCCGAGATCGTTGTCGATCGTCTTTGGCGCGAGAACGGTGGGCAGGCGCTCGGTCAGCGGCTGCAGCCCGTTGAGCGTGCCATCGCCACCGACCGCAATCAATCCTTCGATGCCGAGCTTCTTCAGCCGCGACTCGATGAGGTCGAGTTCTTTCTGCCGGTCCGGATCGACGTAGTCTCGCGAGGAGCCGATGAGCGTGCCGCCCTTGGTCGGGTCGAGCTCAGGGATTTCCTGGAAGAGAGGATTCAGGTGCACGTGCGGCACCCTGGCGTTGAACAGGCAGTTGAAGCCCTTGATGAGACCGTAGACCTCGATCTTCAACTGATTGGCCCGTACGACCGCGCCGTGGATAGCCGCGTTGAGCGCCGGGGTGTCGCCTCCCGCCGTGAGGATGCCGATCCGTTTCATCGTTGTTACTGACCCTTCTGCGTTGTCACACTAGAAGCCGCCTCATACCACGCTTTCAACACGATGGCCACGATGACACGATGCTCACGATGGATCCTTGGAGTTCTCTTCGTGTTCATCGGATCATCGTGTTCATCGTGAACCGCGGCCGTCGGCGCGTTCAGCCTGGTTGTAGTTTATGAGACGGGCCCTACCTAGTCGGCCGCGCTTGTCGAAGAGTACTACGCGACTGATGTCAGCGGCGATTCTGTCGACTATCGAATGAGCGCCTGTCTCGCTCGAGGCATCACCCACGGCAAGGCGCTCCTCGGATAACATGGGCGCGACAGCAGAAGTTGAATTTCAGAGGATGACTGGCCATGGCAGCGAAACCCAAGACCGTCGACGAGTACCTTGCGGCAGTGACGGATGAGCAGCGAGTGGTTCTCGAGAAAATTCGCAAGGCGATCAGGTCCGCGGCGCCGAAGGCCGAGGAGTGCATCAGTTACCAGCTGGCCGCATTCCGTCTCGACGGACGGCCGCTCGTCGCGTTTGGCGCAACTGCGAGCCACTGCGCCTTCTATCCGATGAGTGGATCAACAGTGGCCGCGCACAAGGACGAGCTCGAGGGTTACCAGACGAGCAAGGGCACGATCCGCTTTCAGCCGTCGAAACCGCTGCCCGTATCTCTCGTGAAGAAGCTGGTGAAGGCTCGGATCGCGGAGCTGGCGGGATGATGAGCACGGTCGCGAGTCAGGCGCCCTCGAAGACATTCAGGGCGACCATCGTCCGAGAGGGTTCGATGTGTTTCATCCCGCTTACCTTCGATCCGAAAGACGTGTTCGGGAAGGTGCGGGCGCCGGTCAAGGTCACGCTGAACGGTTACACGTATCGGAGCACCATTGCCGCGATGGGAGGTCCGCCGTGCGTACCCCTGCGGCGCAGCAACCGGGAGGCCGCGGGCCTCGAGGGCGGAGAGACGATCGAGGTTCGCCTCACCCTCGACACAGAAAAGCGCGTGGTCGAGCCGCCCGCAGACTTCGTCAAGGCTCTCAAGGCGGCGCCTCCAGCGTGGGAACGATGGCAGGCGCTCAGCTACAGCCATCAGCGTGAGCATGTGGAGGCGATTGAAGGGGCCAAGAAAGCCGAGACGAGAGCGCGCCGCATCGAGGGCGCGATCCGCGTCATCCGGCGGGCACCGGCGCGCTGACTGAGGCCGGCGCTTGCCTCCGCTGGAATGGCGCAACTGCACTATCATCGGGGCATGCCGAGCGAAACGACGGACCGCTTTCTCCACAGTCTGACGCGGTGCCTCGCCGTGCCCGCGTTTCTCGAAGGTTTCTACGACCGCTTCGCTGGATCCTCGGAGGACGTGCGCGAGAAGTTCCATGGGGTCGACCTGAAGCGGCAAGTCCGAATGCTCGAAGACTCGCTGTACGTCGTCGCCGTCGCCGTTCAGGGGGAAGAGGGGAGCCCGGCCAGAGGCGCGCTGCCCTGGCTGGCAGAACGCCACAGCCGGCGTGACCTCGACATCCGGCCCGAGCTGTACGACCTGTGGATCGACTGTCTCGTCGATACTGCGCGTGCCCACGATCCGGAATTCAGCCCGGAAATCGAGAGCGCATGGCGCGAGACCCTCACCGTTGGCGCCAACTACATGCGCGAGCGGTACTGAAGGACTGATTCCCCCGTAAGACGCGCCCCCCCCTCGCGGCGGCGCCCGCCCGGCCCTGCGGCCACCCATAGCTGTCCGAAGCACGCCAATTGCTTTGGTTACTGACCGGTCCGGATTCCGGCCAGATTCCGTCGTTTCGCGAACCCTGGCTGACGGAATCGTGATCGCGGTCACAGGTTCGTGGCCGCCCTGGCTTCATAGGAGGCTGGTCGGGCGGACGCACGAGAACGCACTTATGCAGGAGGCAAGCAAGTGATTCGTCAAGCCCTCGTTATCGCCATCGCCGTCTGCCTGGCGCCGTCGCAGGCGTCCGCACAGAGTTCGGAGATCGCGCAGAGCTCGGAGTTCACGGTCAGCGTCCAGTCGGCGGACGTGCGCAAGGCTCCGAGTACCTGGCAGCCCGCTCGTCGGTCAGGCGCCACGCGGCGCGGTGCTCGAAGTCACGCGCGACATCGGCGCGTGGGTCAAGGTTGCGTGGTCGGAGGCGCCGGACGGCATCGGATACGTCCATCTGAGCATGGGGAAGCTCTCGCAGCGCGCGACGCGCGAGGAGCGGCTCGCAACGGCGTTCGCGTCGCTGCCGCCGCCCGAACCGGTCGCGATACCGGAGGCCCCCCAATCTGCGATCGATGCGAATTCCACGCGTACGATCTATGTTCCTCCGCCGACGCACATCGTCGGCCTGGGCGGGCAGATTAGCGGCGCGACGCCCGGCTTCGGGTTCACGTCCCGCATCTGGTCGCGCAGCCGTTTCGGCGTGCAGCTCGACCTGTCGCGCTCGACCGAGACGACCAGCGCGTCGCCCGAGCGCGTGCGCTCGACCCAGTTCGCGCCGAGCGTCATCTTTTCGGTGCATGACTACGTCAGCGACAACGTCTGGCTGCGGCCGTACTTCGGCGGCGGCGCTGCGTTCACCAGCTCGAAACTGAGCAGCGGCACGCCGGAGGTCAGCGCGTCAGTGTCGGACAGCAGCCTGGGATTCCGCGCCTTCGGCGGCGCCGAAGTGACCATTCCGAGCATGCCGCGGTTCGCCGTCAGCGCCGACGTCGGCTATCACTGGTCAAAAGAACCGTTCCCGGGGTTCGACCTTGGCGGCATGGGCTTTTCGATTTCCGGCCACTGGTACGTGAAGTAGGACGGGCGGGGACACTCAATCGGGACAGTCAACCTTGAGTGTCCCCGGCCACTGCTGGGAGCTGTTGACGCTCCATTTCAAGACAGTCCGCGGTGTCTGGAACGATGTCCCGCTGCCAATCACCCCCTTCGGCAGATTCTGCACAATCTAGTACGCAGAATCTCCACATTCTTCCGGTCTTGACTGTCCCCCGTGACTGTCACCCTTGAGTGTCCCGGTTGAGTGTCCCCGCCCCGGCCGCCTCCCACCGTCGTTCGTCTAAGATGACACTGGAGGGCGAATGACCCGAGTGCTGACGGTGGGCGCGGCGGTCGCGTTGATCGCCGCGACGACTTCAGTGGCGTCGCCAGCATCGACCTCCCCCACGGCTCAATCCGGCACGCTCTGGGTCATCTTCCTTGACGACCTGCACGTAGACTTCAGGAGCACCGGCTACCTGCGAACGCTGCTCAGGACGATCTGTACTGATCTCGTTCAGGACGGAGACATGGTCGCGCTTGTTTCGACAGGGCCATCCTCCATTGCGGTTGACCCCACCTACGATCGCCAGCCGATCCTGAAGGGAATTGGGAAAGCAACTGGCTCAGGGCTGACGCCGCCGGACATCTTCCGTTCGTCTCAGTCGGTTTCGGGGCAACCCAACGAGTTTCCGTACCGCATCGCGGTATCGGTTTCCACGGCCTTCGACGTCGTCGAGCGGCTCGGACAGGTGAAGAATCTGCGCAAGGCATTCATTTACGTCAGCAGCGGCTACTATGTCGACCTGCCACCGGACGGCAAGCCGACGGAGTCCGGCGTCGGGGCAGCTTTGCCCCGGTTCACTTCCAAGAACATCAGCATGGCAAGCGTTCGTGATGCTCTCTTCAGGCTGATGGCCGAGGCGACACGCTCGAACGTCAAAGTCTTTGCCATCGACACGCGCCGGCTCGGGAACTCGGCGCTGCCCGATGAGACCACGGACCGATTGTGGTGGCAGAACTACTGGGCGACTACCAGGAAGAGCCTTCGCGCGATTTCCGAACGGACCGGCGGGTTCGCGATCCTCGAAGAGCAGGATTTGGCTGAGGGCCTGAAGCGCATCAATAGTACAGTGCGCAACTGAACCAGCTCGGAGGTCACCAGCCGCCCATGGAGAAGCTCAAGACTCAGAAGACCAAGGCCAGCGTCAGTGCGTTCCTCAAGGGGATTGCCGACGACGCCCGGCGGAAGGACTGTCAGACGCTCGTCCGCATCATGAAGGCCGCTGTTGGCGCCGCTCCCAAGATGTGGGGTTCCAGCATCGTCGGGTTCGGCCACTATCACTACAAGTACGCCACCGGCCGCGAGAACGACTGGTTTCTCGCGGGCTTCTCGCCTCGGAAGCAGGACCTGACGATCTACCTCATGTCGGGCATCGACCGCCACGATGCGCACCTGTCCAGGCTCGGGAAATTCAAGACCGGGAAGTCCTGCCTCTACATCAAGCGGCTGGCCGACGTCGACATGGCGGTGCTCGAAGAGCTCATCGCCGAGTCGGTGAACCACATGAAGGCAAACGGGTAGAGCGTCAGGCAGCGCTCGCGTGCCTCGTCAAGTGGGTCAGTCAGCTCTCAGGCTGGTCCACGGGTCGACACGCGTTGCGCGCCGCGCCGGCACGTAGCTCGCCAGCAGCGAGATCCCAAGCAGGCCAGCCGCCAGCACGCCGAGTGTGACGGGATCGTTGGGCCTCACCTGATAGAGCAGCCCATCGAGAAATCTCATCGACAGCAGCGATAGTCCGGCGCCGACTGCGACGCCGATGCCGGCGATCACCAGCGCTCGCCCGATAACCAGGGTGAAGATGTTCCGACGTTCGGCGCCGAGCGCCATGCGCACGCCGATTTCGCGCGTGCGCTGCTCGACGGCCTGGGCCATCACGCCGTACAAACCGATTGCTGCGAGCAGCAGCGCCAGCGCCGCGAAGAGCGTGAGTAGATCGGCACTAAGCCGCGTCCGCCACGTCGCGTCCGCGAACCGCGTCCCCATCGTCTTCACGTTGGTCACGGGCAGATCGCGGTCGAGCAGTTGTATCTCCCGGCGCACGGCCGGAATGAGCGCCGCCGGGTCGAGGCTCGACCGCACGAAGAGGATGCCGTTGCCGCGCCACGACTGCAGCAGCGGGACGTACATGTCCGCGGCCGCTGGCTGCTCGACGGCGCGATACCGCACATCCCGGACGATGCCAATGACTTCCGCACCGTTGTTGAAGCCTCCCTGCCCGAGTCCGACCTTCTGTCCGATCGGATCCTCGCTGCCGAAGATTGTCCGCGCCGCCGTCTCGTTGATCACGACGACTTTCGGCTGGCCCTCACGGTCGCGGTCGGTGAACGTCCGTCCCCTCACCAGCTGAATCCCCATCGTCTTGAAGAGATCGGGCGATGCCCAGTGGATTCCGGTGCTCGGCTCCTGACCGGGCGCGACGGGCGGCTTGTCGGGGAACGTCACCCGCGTGCCATTGCAGCCGCCGGAGACCGGCGCGCAGAAGCCGTATGCAGCGGACTGCACGCCGGGGAGCGCGCGCACGCGTTCGATCAGATCGAGGAAGAATCGCGTCGAGCGCGCTTCGTCGTAGTTCGTGCGCGGCAGCGACAGCGGGAAGGTCATCAGTCCTTCGGGTTCGAAGCCAAGCGACGTGCGCTGCAGGTTGTTCACGCTCTGGAGCATGAGCCCCGCGGCCACGAGCAGGACCAGCGCGAGCGCGGTCTCGCCGACGATGAGCAGGTTGCGCACGCTGAGGCCGCGCACGCCCTGCGCTACGGATCCGGCGCCGGTCGCCTTCATCGTATTGACGATGTCCGAGCGCGACGCGTGCCACGCCGGCAGCAGCCCGAACAGGACTGCCGTGACGACGGTGATGCCGAGCGTAAAGAACAGTGTGGTCAGATCGAGGCCGATGAGGCTCATGCCGACGCGCGTGAGGCCGAAGCTCTGACTGCGCAGGACGATCCCCGCATCGGGCATGAGCGCCGCCGCGAGGCGCAGCCCGCCGTAGGCAACGCCGAGACCGGCCATTGCGCCGGCGCCAGCCAGGAGCAGGCTTTCGGTCAGGAACTGCCGCACGAGCCGTCCACGAGTCGCGCCCATCGCGAGACGGATGGCGACCTCGCGCCGCCGCGTCGCGGCACGCGCGAGCATCAGGTTCGCGAGGTTGACGCAGCCGATCAGCAGAACGAAGCCGACGGCCCCGAGGAGCACGATCGCGGAACGGCGGATGAGGGGATCGACGCGCGACTCGTGCAGCGACAGCGCCATCGCTCCGTATTTCGAGACGCCGCGCGGATCGGGGATAGCCGAGTCGACGCGTTGACCGACCACGGTCATGGCGCTGCGCGCCTGGTCGGCGGAGACTCCCGGCTTCCGGCGCGCGACCGCGTAGTAGGAGTGGGACCACTTCTGGTTCAGCTCCTCGGCAGGCGTCGTCATCAGCGGCACCCAGGCCTCGGCCTCGCCGGTCAGCCCGCGAAAGCCCGGCGGCAGCACCCCCACGACGGTATGCGGCACGCCACTCAGCCGCACGACTTCGCCGAGCACGTTCGGATTGCCGCCGAAGTGCCGCTGCCACAGCGCGTGGCCCAGGATGACGATGCGGTCCATCCCCGGCGTGCGATCTTCTTCGACGGTGAAGTCCCTGCCGACGAGCGGCGTCACGCCGAGGGTGGTCAGGTAGCGCGCGCCGATGATCTCGCCGCGCAAGCGTTCGGGGTCGCCGATGCCAGTCAGGCTCCACTGGCCGCCGGTGAAGAGCGCGTGCTCAGAAAAGATCTGCTGCTCGTCGCGGAACACCTCGTACTTGGGATACGACCAGACCATCTCGCGAAACACACCAGGGCCGCCGTTGCGATCGGGCATCAGCAGGTGGACCATCATCAGCTCGTCGGGATTTGCGAACGGCAATGGCTTCAGCAGCAGCCCGTTGACGAGCGTGAAGATGGCCGTGTTCGCCCCGATACCCAATGCGAGCGTCGCGACGGCAATCAGCGTGAAGATCGGCGCCTTGACGAGCGTGCGAGCGGCGTACTGGACGTCCTGTCGTATGCCCTGCATGGGAGCACCTGTCTGAGGAGGAGTGGGCGAGGGAAGGACCGAACGCGCGAGCAGGCGCGCGACCGCGATGCTGAGGGACTGACGCCAGTACCACCGCCGCGCGATACGGGCGCCAGCGAGCGGCTGCACGTCGAGCCTGAACTTTTCTTCGAGGTCGCCGGCGATCGTCTCGTAGCGGTCGGGCGGCAGCAGGAGCCGCAGCAACCAGACGGCAAGACGCGGGGGATCGGCGATCATCGCGAGACCGTCAGGGCAACTTGGCCTGCAGGCGGGCGGTCATGCCGCTGGCCATCTTCTGCAGGGCGTCGTACGAGCGCGTCAGCGCCCGGGCGCCAGCGGGCTCGATGGTGTAATGCCGCTTGCGCTTGCCGCCGCGGGCGGCGGTCGGCTCGCCGAGACGCGACTGCACGAAGCCGCGCGCTTCGAGTCGATCGAGCGCCGTGTAGAGCGCGCCGGACGAGATCGTCCGGCTGGTGCGCGTCTCGATCTCCTCACGAATCGTGACCGCCGTCGCGTCCGCGTCGAGCCGGACCACGGCGAAGAGGATCAGTTGCTCGAACTCGCCGACGGATTCACCCATGAAGCGGCCTCGTTTTCCAACTTGCTCACACTGTAGGGAAAATGTGCTGGTCGTGTCAAGCACTTGGAGCCTGTGAAGAAACCGACCGTAGTGTTCGCCGCTAGGCGGACTGGTCTTGGTCCGGCTGAAGCCGGACACTACAAGTCGTCACAGGCTCTCCCGTGAAGTAATCGTACGTAGTGTCCGCCTTTAGGCGGACTCGTCCTGGTCCGGCTGACGCCGGACACTACATTTTGGTCCGGCCCAAAAAAAGCCGGACCCTGCATTTCGTCACAGGCTCTCATGTGTCAGGGTTCCTGAGGGCGAAGTGCGCTAGAATCACTGAACGCGCCACCCTGACCAAGAATGCGGAGGACCCGATGCGACGCTCTTTCTCGGTTGTCATCCTCCTGGCGGCCAGCCTCTTCGTTTCGGCCGACGCTCCAACGCGTCTCAGCGCCGCCCTCATCACCGACCCCACGGGCCTCGTCGCTCACGAATGGGGCACCTTCACGTCAGTGGCCGGTCAGGACGGCTTTGCCGAAGAATGGGTGCCTCCACAGGGTCCGCGCGACCTGCCATGCTTCGTTGATCGCCTGCCGTCCAACATCAAGGGCTGGATGCCGGCCACCGTTCGGATGGAAACGCCGGTCATCTACTTCTACTCGCCCGAGGAAAAGACCGTCGACGTGCGGGTACGGTTCCGCCGGGGGCTGATCACGGAGTGGTATCCGCGCGCGAGCGTGACGCCCGGCGGCATCTATGTGCAGGCGCTGAAGAATCCCGCGCTCGAGGGAACCATCGCCTGGAATCAGGTGAAGGTCATGCCGCGTTCGGCCGACGAGTATCCCGTCGAAAGCGGCGCGAATCACTACTACGCGGCGCGCAAGACGGACGCGGCGCCTCTCCAGGCTGGAGACCAGCGGGAAAAGTTTCTCTTCTATCGAGGGATAGGCAACTTCGCGCTGCCGCTCGGCGCGATGATGGCCGCGGATGGCCGTGTCCTCGTCAACGCCGCGCCGGGAGTGTCTCTGGGCGATCTGATGCTGTTCGAGAGCCGGAACGGGTCGGCTGGATACCGAACCGCTCGCAGCGCCGGCGCGCAAATCGCGATCGAACGGCCGACAGTTGGGGCGGCGCAAGAGAGCGTGCGCGCGGCGCTCGAGCGTACGCTTGTAGCGCATGGACTGTACGCCGAGAGGCTGCCGCCATGGTCGAGACATGGCGCGATTCGTGGTTCGAGGATGGGCTCCGTCTCCTCTACATCGTGCCGCGCAGTTCGATCGACGAGGTGCTGCCGCTCGAGATCACGCCGGCGCCCGCCAACACGGCGCGCGTCTTCGTCGGACGCATCGAGATCATCACGCCGGCGATCGTCGCCGAGGTCAAGGCCGGTGTGCTCGCCAGAGATCGAGCGCCGATTGCCAAGTACGGGCGATTCTTGAAGCCCATCCTCTCGCGGATCGTTGCCACGAGCACGCCTGCCGAAGCCGTCACGATCCAGCGCAACGTGTCGTTCGCGTATGCGTCGGCCGCCCCTGCGCCCGGCGGGTGCCCGCGATAACACCCCTGTTGCGTCGCGACCGCTCGCGTCTGCGTGCGGGACAGATCTCATCCGGGGGACTTTGTCCCCCGGACCCCCTTACACGCTCGCTCGCGGGGACCCCGACGCCCCGCTCCGCTCGCGTGGCTCACTCGCTTCCGCTCGTTCGCGCTGTTTATGAGACAGCTTGTAGCCTGACGCGAATGTTCACGCTCGAGCAGGTGGTCCCGTGGGGCCGGTCGTTCGACGAATACTGCCGCATGTTCGCGCTGACGGAGACCGACCTCCGTCTGAGCATCCTGGGCTGCGGAGACGGCCCGGCGAGCTTCAACGCCGAGGCCACTCGGCGCGGCGTCAGCGTGATCTCGTGCGATCCGATCTATCGGTGGGACGCACAGCGGCTACGCGAGCGCATAGACGCGACCTACCAGCAGATCATCGATCAAACGCGGCAGAACGCTCACGAGTTTGTCTGGGACTCGATTCGATCCGTCGAGGACCTCGGCGCCGTCCGCATGGCGGCGATGCGGGCGTTTCTCGATGACTACGGTTCCGGACGCACGCGCGGGCGGTACGTCGCTGCGGAGCTTCCCACGCTGCCGTTTGCAGACGATTCGTTCGATCTGGCGGTCAGCTCGCACTTCCTCTTTCTCTACAGCAGCCACTTGAGCGAGGCCTTTCACCGTTTGTCCATCCTGGACATGTGCCGCGTCGCTCGCGAGGTCCGAGTGTTTCCCCTCCTGGCGCTGGGAGGGGAGCGGTCGCCGTACGTCGACGCGGTTGCGGACGGCCTGCGACGCGCGGGCCACGACGTCTCCATTCAGGACGTTCCGTACCGAGTTCCAGAAGGGCGGCAACGAGATGATGCGCGTTGTCACCCGCCGCGCCTTCGAGGTGGTCCCCATTGCACGCCGACGCTCGCGTACACCATGAAGCCGTCTCCTCCGCTGAAACCGATTTCGTTCACCGCTCTCATGCCGTTGTTGGAGACGTAGCTCCAGCCATGGCCAATCGACAGCGCCGTGTGAGGCTTGTGGTTGACCGCGCCACCGCGACCGTCCAGCTTGGTGCTGTTCAGATACGTCAGGCCAGTCAGCCAATACCTCGCAACGTCGTCGGGCCGCCGGCGCGTCCGGAGAAATCGGATTTGCCCAGCGTAGAAGCTGCGAATGTCGGAGTACTTGCTGGACGCACCGAAGACTCGCCCAGCGTCGATGTCCACGCCAACCTTCGCGCCGAGCGGCGCGCTCACGCGAATGGCTGGCATGAACCACGGTCCTCCTCCCTCCAGGGCTGGTATGGCGACAGCGCCGAGTGAGATGCCCTCGCGAGGACGACCAGCCGAGTCCGAAGGCTCGTCCTGCGCGTGGGCGCTCGCAGTCGTGAGCAGCACGGCGAGAAAGCACGCGAGGGTTCGCATGCACCGGACGATACGCCGGCAAGTAATGTCGAGTCGTGAAGAAACACTCAGAACTTGTGAAAGAGCGCAGCGTGCGCGCGCCGGTGAACCCCGAGAGGCCCCGATGGAAACCAGAACAACCGGATGACGACCAGGTCAGCTCCACGTGTCGCGTTGATCGTCGGCGCAGGGATTGGGGGACTCGCCGCCGGGCTGGCGCTTCGCCGGGCTGGCTGGGAGGTTCGGATCCACGAGCGTGCCGCGAACCCGCGCGATCTGGGCTTCGCACTTGGGCTGGCGCCGAACGCGATGGCGGCGCTCGCCGAGCTCGGACTGGCCGAGACCATGATCGCGGAGGGCGTGGCCACGACAAAAGCCGAGGTTCGTCGGACCGACGGCCGCTTGATCAGGGCGTTCGCGGCTCATGTCGGCGGCCGGATGGTCATTGCCCTGCGTCAGGCGCTGCACGGCGCGCTGATGAACGCCGTCGGCCGCGACGCGCTCGTGCTCGACAGCGAGGTCATCAGCGTCGCCGGCACTGCCTCGGGTGTGTCGCTCGCGTTGAAAGATGGTCGAACGGCAGAGGGGGACGTCCTCATCGGAGCTGACGGCTCAGGTTCTGTCGTGCGGCGGCATCTTCATCCCCACGAACCGCCGTTCCGCCCGAGCGGCTTCTGCGCGCTCCGAGGCGTCGCCTATGGCGTGGGCGGTCACCTCGGGGATCTCGCCGCGGTGGGTTATCTCGGAGACGGGATCGAAGCGGCGACCGCGCGCGCCAGCCAGGACGCCGTCTACTGGTATGTGTCTCTGCTCGCCGCCGACGTGGCGGACGAAAACCCGATTCCGCGAGTGATCCTGGAACGGCAAACGGCCGCGTTCGACCCGCGCTTTCGAGCGATCACCTCGGCGTCGCTGCCCGATGACATGCGATTCGACGAGCTCCTGCTGCGTGATCCGCTGTCCGAGTGGGGCACCGGCCGGATCACGCTGCTCGGTGACGCCGCGCACCCGATGCTTCCACACACCGGGCAAGGCGCCGCGCAGGCTCTCGAGGACGCGGTGGCGCTCGGTCTCGTGCTGGGGCCTGCCGGCGGCGTGGAGCCGGCGCTGCGACGATACGAGCAGGTGCGATCCCGGCGGACGCGCCAGCTGGTGAAGCTCGGGCCGCGGATCGCGCGCATCACAACAACGAGAAACCCGCTCGTGAAGCTGCTCCGCACGACGGCTGTTCGATGGCTACCGGAGTCTGTGCTGGTCAGTGCTGCTTCAGGCCGTGGGCGGGACCCGCATCGTCAGCTCAGAACCTCCGCCTGATGCCTGTCCCGTCGCTGTCCGCCTATGGGAGGCTATCGCGACTGCTCGTGAAGCCGCGCTACGTCGGTCGTGACTTCGCCTCGTCGATGCGCGTCTGCCACATCGACCGGGTTTCGCGAAGCCGGCGGGCCGCACCAAGATTTCGCGGCGTCATCTGGCCTTCGGGCGACATGATGGTCCAGTCCGTGAGGCGTGCGAGGTCGTGCTCGCGCCGCTCGCCGACGGTCAGCCCTGGCACGCGAAACGGCTCGTTCATCAGCGTCGCGTCGATCGTGTCGCCAGCGCAGTTGTGCACCTCGAACCACAGATGCTCGCGGTCGTCGGCGTTGCCACCTTCGACCTCGTAACCGAGTTTGGCGACCGCCGGCAGTTCGAGGCTGGCGAACTCCTCTCGCAATCGGCGAAAGACGCCGAGCGTTTGCCGGGACCGTTCGGCCATGAGCGCCGTGGCCGCGGTGGAGAACGGCGTGACGAAACGATCGTCGCTTACCGTTGAGAGGAAGCGCGACGGCACGGGTTTCGTCCGCCAGCGCCCGAAGAGGCCGCCGACCGGTTCGCAGAGGACGGCACGGGGCGCTCCGTGCCCGTGATCGAGCGTCCGAAGCCGTTGGTGCTCCGGCTGGGCGCGGGCGTGGAACTCGTCGACGGGCACGAGTCGAACCGCGCCGCCGGGATGCGCAAGCTCGAAGCGGGAAGTGTCTGGCGCAATCGTCCCTTCGAGCGCGGCAAAGGCGGTCGCGCGAAGGGGATCGCCGCAATTCGAGACGAAGAGCGGCGATGGCTCGAGGACATCGATGTCAAACGCCCCCAGCGCGTCGAGACCATGGGTGTGAAGCCACGCTACTCGGCTCTTGTCTTGCGCATCGCGGACGGCGTGAATGGTATAGAGCGCCTCGATGTCGAGATCGGCGTCGTGCGCGAGCTCGTCATCGAGCATGGCTGGCGACCACAGCAGCCGCGACTCCGTGTCGACGCCGACCACGCCGTCGCCCTGCATGAGCGCCTTCAGCCAGTACAGCAGACGCTTGCGGTCGGCAAGAACCTGCCCGGCGCGTGTGTGCAGGTGAACCGCGATCGTGGCTTGTCCGAGGCGCGCCCGGGACTTTTCCGCGTCCGAGAGCGCCAGCGTGTGATCGATGATCACGTCGGGCAGTGGGAAGCCCTGGCGATGACAGGCCACATCGACCGTTCCCCATTTCGGGTGCACGGCCTCGATTTCCCAGACGTGCTCCGGCGCGGGAGTCTTCCGGGTAAAGGTAACCGGCGCGCCGAGTGCCTCGAGCTTGTCGAGCGGAGGCGGCAGGGCGCCCGGATAGAGCACACGGCCGGCGGCCGGACGATCGCGCTCGAGGAAGGCGAACATCGTGTCGCCGATTATCGTACACGTCGACCGTCCTGGTCCTATTGCAATCCAATACGAGCCGTGCTATTGGTATCCGATATGAAGGACTCTAAGACCGACGTCTGGCAGGGCACGCTCGCCATGATGGTGCTCAAGACGCTCGACACGATGGGGTCGCAGCACGGCTACGGCATCGCGCGGCGGATTGAGCAGACCAGCAACGATCTGTTGTCGGTGAACTACGGGACGCTATATCCAGCGCTCTTGAAGCTCGAGCAGGAAGGCTACATCTCCGCTGAGTGGGGTGTCTCGGACAACAACCGGAAGGCCAAGTTCTACTCGCTCACGCGGGCGGGCCGCAAGCAGCTCGAGAAAGAGGCCCGCGAGTGGCAGCGGACGACGGGCATCATTGCCCGGTTCTTTTCGACCGAGGAGCAGTAAAGGACCGCACGCGATCGTGCCGGCCTATTTCACCTCGGCCTCATACACATAGACCGTCGACGTGTCGTCCTCGGGCATGAAGTAGCCGCGCAGCCGGTTCTTCGTGCTCTCCAGCCAGACCGGGTTGTGCGTCATGTCCAGTCCACCGGGCGTCCAGAGGAGCACCGGCACCTGGTGCAGCGGACGGCCATCACGGAGATCCACGAGGTCGATCCCGCCGAGCCGGAACGCTGGCGCGTCGGGCCGCTGTCGCATCTCCGTCACGCCGGTGCAGATCATGCGATGGCGTCCGGCGTACTTGCAATCCTGATAGTCGACATAGTGCGACGGGTTCAGCCTGCGCAGCGTTTCCGGTGGCACCCGAGCGTTGGTGACTCTGCCGCTCGAATCCAACGTCCAGCGATAGAAGCGTCGTGAGCCCCAGCTGACGCCGTGAAGGGACCGGTCGTCGGTGTCGTGAATCATGGCGCCGATGGAATCGCCGAAGCGAAACATCTCCTCGGCCTTCATGGTGAGCGGATCGACCCGGTAGATGATCGATCGGCTGTTCGGCCGGTACTCGGTGACGGGCACCCAGATGTGACGGCCGTCGTAGTCGATTCCGCCGGGATGATACATGGCACCCTCACCCAGCGTGATCTCGGTAAGAAGGTTGCCTTTCAGATCGGTCTTGAACAGGTGGCCGACGCCCTCTCCCACGTCACGGTCGTAACCGTCGATCGGCTGCGGGAACCGACGCGTTCGAACCTTGACCTCCACGGACGACACGAAGAGCGTGTCGCCGATCTTCACCATGCCCTGCGGATGGTAGGTCGTGAACTTCATCGGGACGGTCTCGACGAGGTTCCAGGCCGTGTCGCGCGTCAGGCCCTGGACGAGGTCAGCGAGCGTCGATGCCGCGGTCGTCTGTCCACGGGCCGCGCCGCTCGCGAGGGTCAGGGCGATCGAACAGATGACTAGCTGGCGCACGGCTTGATCCTCCGCGTTGAACCATAGCACCTCGCCAGCAGTCGCACGAAGCTGGAAGCACTTCGCAGCCGCGGGGCGACCACTATCTACCCCGGGCCCGGACCGGCGCGGCAGCTGGCCATATACTTTGACCCACGGCATTGATGACGGACCTCTCCGGACGGGACGTAGGCGGATATCGGTTGCTGTCGCTGCTCGGCAAGGGCGGAATGGGCGAGGTCTATCGAGCCCATGACTCGACGCTCGGGCGCGATGTCGCCATCAAGGTTCTTCCTCCGTCGTTAATGAATTAGGACGCTGACCGGATCCACACCAGCCCGCGACACGTCAAACGGTTGCTGAGCCCAGGAATGATAACGATGCCAACGATCACGCGCCGCCAACTCCTCCGATCCGCTGCCGGATCGGCGACGCTCCTTCCCTTTGCTCCAGGCGGCCTTGCCGATCTGATTGCGGCCGGATGGCAACAAGCCGCGGATCCGCTTGCCGAACGTCGGACTGCGATTGGCGCCGCGCCAATCGTCTCGACGAAGCTGGCCGACAACCTCTCCATGCTCTCCGGACCGGGCGGCAACGTCATCGTGCTCAACGGATCCGATGGCAAGCTCGTCGTCGATTCGTTCGTGCAGCCGGCATGGCCGGCGCTCAAGCAGCTGCTGGATAGCCTGGGGAAGCCGCCGGTCAAGCTGCTGATCGACACCCACTGGCATTTCGACCACACCGACAACAACCAGCAATTTCGCCAGGCGGGCGCGGCGATCCTGGCCCAGGTCAACACCAAGAAGAGGATGTCGCAGACGCACGACCTGCTCGGCATGCATTTCACGCCGTCGCCCGCGGCCGCGCTTCCCACGCAGACGTTCGTCGACCTGCACAAGCTGCAGATGAATGGCGAGCGCGTCGAAGCCGGACGCATCCCTCCCGCGCATACCGATACGGACGCGTACGTGCACTTCGCGCGCGCCAATGCGCTCCACATGGGCGATGTTTTCTTCAACGGCGTCTACCCGTTCATCGATGCGAGCACGGGCGGCAGCATCAACGGGCAGATCGCCGGGGCCACGCTCGGGCTCAAGCTGTCGGATAACGCGACGAAGATCGTGCCCGGGCACGGTCCCGTCGCCGACAAGGCTGCGCTGACCGCTTATCGCGACATGCTCGTCACGGTCAGAGACCGCGTGCGGAAGCTGAAGACGAGCGGCAGGAGCCTGGCGGATGTGACTGCGGCCAAGCCGACCGCCGATCTCGATGCGACGTGGGGCAAGGGGTTCCTGTCTCCGAACGACTTCGTCGCAATCGTCTACAACACGCTCAAGCTCAAGTAGGAGTCTCATATAAATGGGCTGCTCAAGATGGCTTGTGGTCGTGTGGATCGCCTGCTTTCCGGCAATCGCCCGGGCGCAGACCGTGGAGATCTCGCCTGTAGGCGGCTACCGGTTCGGGGGTGGCTTCTTCGAGCGGGTGACGCAGCAGGAGGTGGACCTCGACGGGGCGCCGTCTGTCGGCGTGGCCGTGAACGTGTTTCTTCACGATGGACTCTTCGTCGAGGCGCTCGTCACGCATCAGGAGGCTCACGTCACCGTTCCTCAGAGTGTCTTCGGGCCCGCCACCCGCTGGCGCATCACCGTCGACCACTACCAGGCCGGCGGTCTGCAGGAGTTCTTCGACCGCCGCCGTACCCGACCCTTTCTCACCGGGCTCCTCGGGCTGACCCGCTACGCGGCCGACGGGGACAACGAGATCCGGTTCACCGCCGCCGCCGGCGGTGGCGTGAAGCTCCTGCCCGTGCCGCGCTTTGGGATCCGGCTCGACGGCCGGGTGTTCGCGACATTCGTCGAGGCCGAGGGGCGCGCGATTGCGTGCTCGCCCGGCATCTGCCTCGCCGCCTTCGAGGCCGACATCGTGCTGCAGGCCGAATTCACCATCGGCCTCGTCGTGGCGTTCTGAGGGAGCGGCCTCACTCCTCTCCACGCTCCTATTGACATTCGATACGAACGGTGGTTTGCTCGTATAGAACGTCGATAGAGACGCTGAGGTGCCCATGTCCGATCGCCGAGCCACGCTGCTGCAGGGAACGCTCGACCTCCTGATTCTCAAAGCGCTCAACGCGGGCGAGCTCCACGGGCTCGGCGTGTCGCGACGCCTCGAGCAGATCACCGACGGCACGTTCGTGGTGCAGCCCGGATCGCTCTTTCCAGCCCTGCACCGGCTGGAAGAGTCGGGGTGGCTCACCTCGACCTGGCAGCCGTCGGAGAACAATCGGCGCGCCAAGTACTACCGCCTCACCAAGGCCGGACGCCGGCAACTTGGCGAAGAAACGGCGCAGTGGAACCGGATTGCCATCGCCATCGCCAAGGCGCTCGAAGCCTGAGGCCTCACTGGAGGTGTCATGTGTCGCTGAGGTCGCGCGTCCGGAGCTTCTGGCGAAATCTCGCCCACGGCAGAACGGTCGAGAAGGATCTCGACGATGAGCTGCGCGGATATGCCGACCTCCTGTCGGACGAACACCGCGCGCGTGGCTTGAGCCCTGACGCGGCCGCCCGTGCCGCGCGGCTCCAGCTCGGCGGCCTGGAGCAGGTAAAGGAGCGCGTCCGCGAAGTGAAGGCCGGCGCGGGGCTTCAGTCGCTCTGGTACGACGTGAGGTACGGAGTGCGCGTTCTTGGCCGAGCTCCTGCGTTCGCGTGTGCCGCCACCGTGTCGGTGGCGCTCGGTATCGGCGCCAACAGCGCGATATTCGGGCTGGTGAACGCGGTTCAGCTGAGGGATCTGCCGGTCCCGCATCCCGAGGAGTTCGCCGCCATCCGCCTGAAGGGACCACGCTGCTGCCGTCACACCGGCCGCAATCGCCAGGTCTCGGTCCCGCTGTGGCGCGAAATCGAACAGCACCAGCAGGCGTTTTCGGGGCTCTTCGCGTTTGCCGACACAAGGTTCAACCTCGCGCCCCGCGGCGAAGTGCGCTACGTCGAGGGACTCTATGTGTCCGGCGATTTCTTTCCGGTCCTGGGCGTGGTTCCGGCTCTCGGCCGCCCGCTCACCAGAGACGACGATCGTCCGGGATGTGCGAACGCTCCTGCCGTCATCAGCCACGCGTTGTGGCAGAGCGAGTTCGGCGGTGGTCCCGACGTGCTGACGCGGACGATTCGGCTCCGCACGTCAGAGCACCCGATCGCCGGCGTGATGCCGCCGCAGTTCCTGGGCCTGGAGATCGGCCGCCGCGTCGAGGTTGCACTGCCGCTGTGCGCATCGGGATTCGGCCGTGCCGACCACTGGTGGCTTGCCGTGATGGGTCGCCTGAAGCCTGGATCGACGGTCGCGCAAGCTGACGCGCAGCTGTCGGCGATCGGTCCGCGCCTTCTGCAGGCCGCCGTGCCCGCCAACTACGAGGCCGAGCAGGCGAAGCAGTTCGTCACGCTCAAGTTCTCCGTGCACCCGGCGCGCGCTGGTATCTCGCCGCTTCGCGAGCAGTATCAGGAACCGCTGACGCTTCTGTGGGCGATCGCCGGCCTCGTGCTCGTCGCAGCCTGTGCGAACGTAGCCAGCCTCTCGCTGGTTCGCACCACGATGCGCGAGGCGGAGTTCGCGCTCCGCCGCGCCCTCGGCGCTTCGACGCTGCGTCTCGTACGCCAACTCGTCGTCGAAGGCGCGTTGATCGCCTTGGGTGGAGCCGCCGCAGGCGTTCTGCTTGCGTATGTCGCTCAGCGCGGGATCCTGACCCTGCTCAGCACCAGCACGGACCCTGTCGTCCTCGACCTCAGTCCTGACTGGCGCGTCCTCGGATTCACAATGCTCCTCCTCGGGACGGCCACGATCGCGCTGGCGCTCGCGCCAGCGGTGCAGATCAGCCGCCGCGCACAAGTCGCCGGTGGAGCGCGCTCCACGCCGCGTCGCGCGCGTGTCGTGGCGCGCGAGGTCCTCGTGGCTGTGCAGGTGGCGATGTCGGTCGTGCTCGTTTCGGGTGCGCTCCTCTTCACCCTGACGGCCCGAAATCTGCTGGCGGCGGACCGTGGCTTCGGTGCGAGAGATCTGCTCTTCGCCCACGTCTTCCTGACCGACGCCGACCATGCGCCAGAGACGAGGGCGCAATTCCGCCGCGAACTGCTCTCGCGCTTTGCAGGCATTCCCGGGATCGCCGGGGCTGCGTACGCGGCAACGCCGCCGCTCGGCGGCTCAATGTGGGGCACCGTTGTCAGCGTTCCATCCGCCGACGGCATCATCAAGGCAGAAGCAGAACGCAACGAAGTCAGCGCGGGTTATTTTGCCGTCATGCAGATGCCGATCCTGAGGGGGCGTGAATTCACGGATTCGGACACGCCCTTGTCGCAGAAAGTCGCCGTGATCAACGAGACGTTCGCCGCCAGGTTCTTCGGCGGGGGAGCCGCGATCGGCCAGCAGTTCATCGACGCCGACAAGAGCTACGAGATCGTCGGGATCGTCCGTGACTCCAAGCAGTACGGCTTGCGGGAGGCGTTTCGACCGATTGCCTACTCGGCGGCCTCCCAGATTGCGCAGCCAGGCACGACGATGCGCTTTGTGATCCGTCCAGCGATCTCTGCACCTGCGGCCATGTCGGGCGTCCGGCACGTCGTCGCCGACTCGTCGCCATCGGCGAGCGTCCGCTTTGCCACCCTCGACGATGTTGTGGCCGGGGCAGCGCAGAGCGAACGGCTCATGGCCGGCTTGTCGGGATTCTTCGGGGTCGTCGCGATCGTCGTGGCTGCCGTCGGGCTCTACGGGGTCGTGTCCTACACGGCCGCCAGCCGCCGGCGTGAGATCGGGATCCGCCTGGCCCTCGGCGCCCGGGTCTCCGATGTTCTGCGCACGGTTCTCGGACGTGTGTCGGTTCTCGTAACCGCGGGCCTGATCGCGGGCACCCTGCTGACGATTCCCGCTGCCGCTGTTGCCAGCTCGCTCCTCTACGGCGTCCACCTTGGGGATCCCGCCGTCGTCGGCTTGATCATCGTCATCATGACAGGCACGGTGCTCGTGGCGTCGTGGCTGCCGGCCCGGCGCGCACTCGGCACGGACCCGGTCATCGCGTTGAAAGGCGAGTGAGCGCTAGTCTCATCCGGGGGCTTCGCCCCCCGGAGCCCCCCTACTGGCTCGCTCGCGGGGGCCCGACGCCCCGCTCCGCTCGCCAGGCTCACTCGCTGCCGCTCGTTCGCGTTGTTTTTGAGACAGCTTCTAGTTGACGCTGCAGGCGGCGCCGAATACCTTTCCGGCGTTCCCCGGAACGGCTTCACCGATCTTGCCGTCGCCGTGCGCCCGGTGCGCGGGCTCCGCGTTGATGCTGACCTCGATCAAGTGGTACGAACCGTTGCCCGTCTTGTGACACAGCTGGACCTTCGGTCCGGCCTCATCGTCAGGGTCCACGCCGAGGTAGTGGCTGGGGTCGGAGGCGGTGACCGTCCCGCCTGTCCAAGTTGCCGTGACTGTTCCCACGTTTCTGTATTGGCCGAGCGTCGCGACACCTGATCCGCTGCAGGTCATCGACTGACCTGCGGTCAGAGGCTGGTTGACGCAGAGAACAGGTACGCCGCGGTCGTCGACAACCGAAATGCTGCCGAGCGTCACGGTACCAGTGTTGGTGACCTGATACGTCCAGGTGACCGTGGCGCCTACGTTGATGCTCGGCCCAGGCGCGTCGTTGGCGTCCTGGCCGTTGGTGAACTTCCTGATGCTGACGGAAGCCCCTGTTGGCCGGCAGTTCTCATCGAAGACCTTGGTCGGGTCGCCGGGAACGGCCTCGCCAATTTTCGCATCGCCGTGCGCGCGATGCGCCGGTTCCGCGCTGACGCTGACGTCGATCGACTGATACGTGCCGCTCTCAGGTACCGGTGGCACAGCAGCACCTTTCCGGCGGAGCGGACTTCGCTGACGATGCTGGCTGTTGAACCGTTCAACTGCACTTGAATCTGCACGAGCTCGTCGTTGGCGACGTTTGCGATCTGCGCGGTGGCGTTCACCGACGTGCTCCTGAACTGCAGTTGCACGTTGCCCGATGGAACACCGGCCATCTGAAAGCTGCCGGTCGATTCGACCGCCGCCGACAGGCTGGTTCCGGTGACCGCGACCGTCATCCCGGCCGGCGCGGCGCCGCTCACTGTTCCCGCGATCATCGCCCCACCCCCGGTCGACGAGGGAGCCGTGGGTGCGCCTGTGCCGCCTCCACACGCTGCCATCCAGAGGAGGCAAAGGCAGAGCGAAGCGAGAAGCGATCGGGTTGGCATCGTCATGGTTCGTCTCCTCGGGCTCGGTTCAGGCACGCGGGAAAGCTACGCAAGGGATGTTCCGAGGGTGAACAGATATGTAATGAGCTGGCCATCAGCATTTTAGAAGAAACCGACGGCGGGTCAGTGCCTGATACCGATTCACATTGCTGAACACGTTTTACACATCCGTGCACCTCCAAAGCGCAGGGCAAGGACTTTCTTGGCGTTGGACGGCGAAGTGGATTAGCCTGTCCGCGACGACGGCTTCACAAAGGGACCACTCCATGAGACAGGCGCGAGCGTCGGCACTCCTCATTCTGGCCGCGTTATCCGCGACCAGCCTGGCTGCCGCTCAGGACGTTCATACGTTCACACGCGTCCAGCTAAGCGACCAGTTCTGGAGCGAGGGGGCCGGCTTCGGGGACCTGAACAACGATGGCGCGAACGACATCATTTCCGGTCCGTGGTGGTGGGAAGGACCGGAGTTCAAGACACGGCACGAGTACTACCCGGCAACGACGACCTTCCAGTTGAAGCTCGGTCCGATGACCAGCGTGACCGTGCCCGGATTCGAGGGGACGCTCGGCAAGGAGAACAAGTATTCGAACAACTTCTTCGTCTGGACCTACGACTTCAACAACGACAAGTGGAACGATATCCTCATCATCGGTTTTCCCGGCCAGGACACGTCGTGGTTCGAGAATCCGAAGGGCAAGGATGGTCATTGGGCGCGCCACAAGGTCTTCGATCAGACCGACAACGAGTCGCCGACGTTTGCCGACCTGACCGGCGACGGGAAGCCGGAGCTCGTGTGCATCACCAAGGGGCAATACGGATACGCCGAGCCGGATTGGAGCGATCCGGCGAAGCCGTGGACCTTTCACGCGATCTCGCCGAACAACAAATACGGCAACTTCACGCACGGCATGGGTCTCGGCGACGTCAACGGCGACAAGCGGCTGGATCTGCTGGAAAAGGACGGATGGTGGGAGCAGCCGGCGTCGCGCGCGGGCGATCCGGTCTGGCGTTTTCATCCCCAGCCGATGGGCACGGGCGGCTCGCAGATGTTCGCGTATGACGTCAACGGCGACGGCCTCAATGACATCATCACCGCGCTCACCGCGCACGCGTTCGGTCTGGCGTGGTACGAACAGTATCGCGAGGGAAGCGAGATCAAATTCCGCGAGCACATCTTCATGAACAAGGATCCGAAGGACAACGC
This sequence comes from uncultured Acidobacteriota bacterium, assembly GCA_963839705.1. Taxonomy (GTDB): domain Bacteria; phylum Acidobacteriota; class Vicinamibacteria; order Vicinamibacterales; family 2-12-FULL-66-21; genus DATBJJ01. The sequence continues at coordinate 775,729 of CAWIWL010000008.1, read as the reverse complement.
CTATGGCGTGAAGTTCTCCGAGATCCACGCCATCGCTCTCGTCGACATGGACGGCGACGGCCTGAAGGACCTCGTCACGGGCAAGCGTTTCTGGTCGCACGGCCGCACTGGCGACCCGGACCGCAACGATGCGGCCGTGGTCTACTGGTTCAAGCTCGCGCGGAACGGCGACAGGAGCGTCGATTTCGTTCCCTACCTGATCGACAACGAGTCAGGCGTCGGCACGCAGGTCGTGGCCGGCGACATCAACGGCGACGGCCTGCCCGACGTCGTCGTCGGTAACAAGCGCGGGACCTTCGTGCACCTGCACCAGAAAAAGACCGTCTCACGCGAGGAGTGGCAGAAGGCGCAGCCGAAGCGCATCGGGAGTGGGGACACTCAACCGGGACAGTCAAAGGGGACAGTCACGGGGGACAGTCAACGCCTCTAAATGACGAAGATTCCGCGTACTAAGTCTGCAGAATTTGCAATTGAGTGGCCTGTGGTCAGATCGGCCGTGACCAAATGGTCGTGTACTGTCCTGGACGAGGACACAAGCGCGGGTCAGGCGCAAGCCGGGGACACTCAACCGTGACTGTCCCGTTTGAGTGTCCCCGCCGGTGAGGTAGGCATATGAGCGAGCCAGCGACACGTTACCGCGAGGCCGTCGTCCGCCGCGCGCTGCAGGGCCCGGGCACTGCCAGCGCGGCCGCACGCCGCGCGGCATTCGATAGTCAAGGCGTGCCCGAGCCGGCGCGCGCTCTTGTGGCGAAGGTCGCCAGGGCCGCGTGGACTGTAACCGACGCCGATGTGGCCGCCGCGAAATCGGCGGGCGCGTCCGAGGACGAGATCTTCGAGCTCACCGTCTGCGCGGCGCTCGGCCAGGCGACCAGGCAGCTCGACGACGCGCTTGCGGCGCTGGACGCCGCGACGACATCGGCCACCGTGGCCAAGAGCCCGCAAACCAGCGAGGGAGTTACCCGATGAGACTCGACGTGCTCGACAACGGTCATCCCATCACGACGAAGGCCCTCTTCGCCTTCATCCATCTGATGTCCCGCTATCGCGCCCCCGACGTCGTGAAGACGCTCAGGTACCGCCCGGAGTTTTTCGGGACGCCCATGCGCGATCTCTTCCAGGAGGTCATGCGCGGCCCGTCGGCATGGTCGGTCGCCGACCGCGAGCTGATGGCGGCGTATGTTTCGAGGATCAACGCCTGCGACTTTTGAACGAGAGCCCACGGCGCGGTCGCGTCGAAGATTCTCGGCGACAGGACGGTCCAGGCGGTGCTCGACGATCTCGAGCATGCGCCGATTGCGGAGCCTTTGCGGGCGACGCTCGCATTCCTGCGCAAGGTGACTCGGGAGCACCAGGCCGTCACCCCTGACGACGTGCGCAGCCTGCTTGAGTTGGGCGTGACGCGGGCGCAGATCGAGGATGCGTTGAACGTCGGCTTTGCCTTCAACGTGATTACACGCCTCGCCGACACGTTCGAGTTCGAAGTGGGCCCGCCGGCCTCGTTCGATGCCGGCGCCAGGCACCTCCTGGGCCGCGGCTACAAGTGACCTGAAACGACTCCGCTGGGCTGGCCCGGGCCCGCCGACTGCCCAGCAATTCCAAGAGCCCGAGCCGTCCGGTCCCCGGTGCGTCCCCGGAAAGAGTGCCACCGGCTTCATAACCAGCGGCGTTCTGAACGATAATCCTGAAGCCCTGTCTTCTCTAATCTACGAGGCGAGCATGATGGAACCCCGGCGGCTGCTGGCCCTTGCAGCCGCACTCAATCTGACTGTGTGTATCGGCGCCGCAAGGGCGCAGACGGTGATCGTCCGGAATGCGCCCCCGGACTCACCGATCGAAGTCTTCCTCAACGATGCCGCGGTCGGAACGGGCAAGACCAACGACAAAGGCGACGCGCTTGTCCCCGTTGGGCTGTCCGAACACGCCATGAAGACCGAAACCGACGCGCAGATTTTTGTCGATAACTGTCCCACGGTGCGCCGGGTGCTCATCGTCGAGCGCGCGGTACAAGTTCCGTTGGCGGAGGCTGGCTGCACCCGCCGTGACATGGGTGGCTACTTCGTTGTGAAGGAGATCAGCTCGCTCGTCATCGACGTGGGCGGGTCGAGCCCGACGCTGCTACTCAGGCAGGGGAAGGTCAGCCTGGACCCGCCGCGGGTGTGGAAGCCGGCGCCGACAGGACTGGTGCTGTTTGGAGGAGGGACGTTCTCCAAGGTCGGGGATGTGACCGCGGTCGCCTGCGGCAGCCTCACGCAGTGTTCGGGTGACGAGGCAGGCCTCGGCTACTCGTTTGGAGCGGCCTACTGGGTGACGCCGTTTCTGGCTGCGGAAGGGACCTACATCCAGCCCGTGGACGCAACGGCGACGGGCACCACCGACACGTACCAATTCACGAGCGTTTTCGAGCCGCAGGTCCTGACGATCGTGGGGAAAGTCGGCTATCCGTTCGGCCCGATACGGCCGTACGGTCAGGCCGGGGCAAGTTACCACCGGGCCAAGTTCACGACGAACCAGACGATGACCCAGCAGCCGACGCCGAACACGCTCAGTTATCAGCTTCGCACGAGTGGTTGGGGATTCGTCTTCGGAGGCGGCGTCGAGATGTGGTTTTCCTCGGTGTTCGGGCTCTATGGCGAATTCGGCAGCGCCGCGCTGAAGGGTTCCGCGGAAGACGGCGCTGACGGGTCGGTCGACGACCGGCTCACCTACGTGCTCTTCGGCGGCAGGATCCGCATCGGAGGGTAGTCACTCCCCCCGCCTTCGCCTTCCGCTTCGGCGCGGCTTCACCCGCCTTCGCCTTCGGCTTCGGCGCGGCTTCGCCCGCCTTTTGATTTCGGCGCCCGCCTTCGCTCCGCTGTGCGGAGCTTCGGCGTGGCTCACTGCACGTCGAGCAGTTCGACTTCGAAGACCAACGTCGCGTTCGGGGGGATCGGGCCGTTGCGGAACGCTCCGTAGGCGAGCGACGGCGGGACGACGAGCCGGCGGACGCCCCCGACCCTCATGCCCTGCAGACCCTGATCCCATCCGGCAATGACCTGGCCGGCTCCGAGCGTGAAAATGAAGGGATCGCTACCGGCCGATGTGTCGAAGACCGGGCCTTTCTTCTCGGGCCGCGATTCGCCATAGAACCAGCCGGTGTAATTCACGGTCAGCTCCCGGCCGCTCACGGCATCCCCGCCGGTTCCTACCGTGAGGTCCGTCTGGCTGAACGGCGCGTAGTTCGAGGGCGAGGTCGGCGAGTCGCTGCAACTGGCGACGCCCCCGGCGAGCACCAGCAGTGGCAGGAGTATCCGCGCACAACCCAGCGTCGACTCCAACTGGGATTTCAACAATCGAAACAGAATCACACCAGCTCCAGGCAGAACGAACGGCAAGGCGAAGGCACTGCTTCTGATTATGTAACGAAACCGCCCGGTCTGGTTACTGACCGAGCTGGGAGAGCGTAAAACGCATTGGGAAGCTCGAAATCTTGATGACTCCATCGAACGGGCCGTCGAGCTCGAGAATCAGGAACACCGCAGCCGCGACCGATACCGCAGCGACGAACAGTACCGCCAGGACCGAAGCGTTGGACTGGGCGTAAAGGCCGAAGCTCGTAAACGTGACCGCCAGCCAGGAGATCACGACGACGAGGAATACGAGCGGAACCGCTCCACCCTGGCTGTTCAGGATGCGCCAGCGCGACTTCGAGACTTCTTCGCTCAGCTTCAGCGCCTCGCCCTTGAACCACCGCTGTGCGTCGGTCGCGGGCGACAACTGGTGGATCTGGTTCTCGACTTGCTCGATGTCCTGCAGCGTTGGAGTTCGCGTGAGTCCCGCGCCTTCCGATCCATCGGCGGGCCAGGTGCTTTCGATCCGGAAGGCGACGAACGTGCGGATCAGGTCTCTCGTCGGCCGCGTCTCCGGACCGTATCGAGCGAGCAGACGATCGAGCGTGAGGATACTCGCTGCGTTCGTTCGCATCGCGGCGTCCTGGCTGTCGAACGAGCTGCGTGCCGAAGCGGTCACCAGCCCAAGCAGCAGCGCGGTCATCGTTGCCACCAGGCCCATGCCGAGACGCATCACGTCCTGAGATTCCTTGCTCAGGTGACTGGCGGGCAGGAGCGAGCGAATGTAGGACCCAAGGAGCGCGCCGCCGAAGGCGCAGCCGAAGGTTAGCGTGGCGACTAAGAAGGCGTTCACGGTGTGCCCATCAGTCTATCCTCGGCACCCCGTTCCCGCCACGTCCCGGCCGGCGCCGGCGAGCACGTGAACTATTTCGGATCGGCAGGCTCGGTTGGCTTGATCCGTTCGAGCGCTCCGAGCGAGGCGCGCTCGGCGGCCTCGGCCTTGCGCAGCGCGAGCATGCTGGATTTGTGCAGCGCCGCGGCGCGGAGGCGCCAGCTCTCGTCGCGGAGCTTCAGGTATTCCTCGGCGCTGGCGACCAGTGGCTGATGCTCGGGAGGAACGCGCCCCAGTGTCTTCAGACGTGCCTGCACTGCGTGGAGCTCCGGCGTGATTTTCCGTTCGATAACCTGCGCCAGGGCTTCGGAGCTCACCGCGCCGAGCTTGAATTGCGCGACGGCGCCCTGGTACACGCTCGCGGTGCTCGCTTCGACGGCGAGGATGTGCGAGATTTCTGTCCGCACGTCGGCCATGCCGCGCAGCGGCACGGCAGAGGCCACGGCCACCACCAGGGTGACGGCCATCGTGATGGCGATGCGAGGAACCGGCGGCGTGCTGGCGCTGACTCCCCGCGTCAGCACGACACCGCAGATGAAGCCGGCGGCGAACCCGGCCACCTCCGCTCCGCTGCCAAGGGCGCCGCTCGCGAGGTTGTAGAGAAAGAAGATGGCTGCTATCGGTGCGAGCTGCCGCGCCGCCGTCAGGGTGATGGTCACGCCCGTGTTCACTGCCGCGCTCGATGATCGTTCCCCCTCACTCGTCTCCGCCGCGTCAGCCCGCTCTGTCCGGGGGATGTCGCTGAATCCGAAGGTGCTGCCCGAGGCTGTCTCTGGCTCGGCGGCCGGGACCGACGGCCGATTGATCGCGGTCCAGGCCGCGGACGCCAGGAGAAGACCGTAGAGGCCGAAGATGGCCCCCGAGGCACCGACGCTGACGGCCAGTGGATAGTCGGACAGGCTCACGAGGCTCGCGAGCACTCCCGCGGCGACGTAAACGGCGCCAAAGGTGATGTGTCCGACGAGCCGCTCGAGGATCAGCCCGAGCTGCACGAGGGCCGCGCAGTTCACCAGGAGCTGGAACATGCCGGTGTGCACGAACATCGACGCGACGAGCCGCCACCATTCCCCGTTGGTGGTGCGCGGGCCGAAGCTCGCGCCCCAGCCGACGAGCGTCTCCTGCTCGGTGCTGCCCCAGCCCATCATCAGGAAGACGAGGACGTTTACGGCCAGGAGCGCCGGCATCACGAGAGGCCAGGGGGTTCGCTCGCGCAGCGCGTCACGGAACGGTTCAGGCTGTGCATGACGGCGCGCCGCCTCTTTCCGGGCGCGCGAGGCCGTCGCCACCAGGCGCTCCTTCAGGCGCGTCCGTTCGTCCGGCTTCAACGTATGGAGCGCGTACCCGCCGAGAACGAGAAGCACGAGGAGAATCATCATGAGTGGCACCAGGTCCGCAGGGTACCGGCCCTGCCACAAGGTCAAGACCTGTGCCACGCGACCTCGCAAATCAACAGGGAATTCGCACCTCTACCACCTCAGCCGGTGAATCTGATTGCAGGACTCGGATCCAAGTGACGAGGTTTGTAATGCGCGCCACCGGTGTCACGGACCGAAGACCGCGAAGGTCCGGAACCTGCCACAGACCAAAACCCAGCCACAGACCCGAAACCAAGCCACGGATAACACGGGCAACACGGATAAGATCGATGATCTGAGACAAGGGGTGCGGAGTTCGCCTCACCCATCAAAGCCGTCAAGGTAACAAGGAGCAGCCGATGCGCGTAGAGTTCAATTCTTCCCGGTCTGGCACTGATTCTCGGCGCGAGCGCCGGACTGGCGGTTGCGCAGGAGGTGACGAAGGAAACCGTCCCCGGCATCCGCAACCTCGCGAGGATCCAGACAACGGTGGCGTGTGCCGGCGCGATTACGCCCGAAGCGGTCGCCGACATCAAGAAGATGGGATTCGTGTCGATCGTGAACCTGCGGCTCGCCAGCGAGGCCGGAGCCGAGGTCGAGAAGGAGGAGGCGGCGGCGAAGGTCGCCGGACTCAGGTACTACCACGTGCCCTTCGACGGCAAGCCCGATCGCAAGGCTGCCGGCGCGTTCCTCGACGCGATCACCACCAAGGGCGCCGAACCGGCCTTCATCCATTGCGCCGGCGGCAATCGTGCGGCGACGATGTGGCTGATCAAGCGACTGGCCGTCGATCATTGGGAAGTCGATCGCGCCGTCAAGGAAGCGGCAGCACTCGGTCAGACCAACGAAACGCTCAGGACGTTCGCGATCGAGTACGGGCAGGCGAACAAGCGATAGCGGGCGGCCGCGCTACCCGGGATCGTGCCGGCTGGTGAGCCAGCCCGGCATCTCGACGTGCCACCGGATCGCGGCCGCGCGGATGCTGAAGATGACCGCCACGGCGACGATGAGCGTCGTCGCGCGGCCGAACGGGCCGTTGCGCAGCACGGCGTAGAGGACGCAGCCGAAGAGGATTGGCGTCGCGTAGATCTCGCGCGACATCAGCAGCGTCGGCCGGCTCGCCAGGACGTCGCGGAGGAGGCCTCCGCCGATGCTCGTCAGGACGCCCATCGAGACGGCGATGACCGCTCCGTGCTGGAGCCCGAACACCTTCTCCGTGGCCTGGATCCCGAAAAGCGCTGCGCCCAGCGCGTCGAGGTAGAGCAGAAGCGTGTAAGTACTGCGAATAGAGCGGCTGGCGAAGAACGCGACCAGCGCCGCGACGATCGCGGCCACCACATAGTTTGTGTCGAGGAGCCAGAAGACCGGCGCGCCGATGATGAGATCGCGGACCGTGCCGCCGCCGAGCGACGTCACCGTACCGAGCACGACGCCCCCGAACACATCGAGCCCGCGGCGGTTCACGGCGAGGACGCCTGTTACCGCGAACACCGCCGTGCCGAGCATCTGCAGGTCGTAGAGTGGTGACACGCGCGCCATTGTAGACCGCCAGCTCGAGAGGCCCCGAGAGGCAATGCCATGCGGTGACCGTCGAATGCTCGGTCGAGGAACCCTCGTCGCCGGCGGTGTAGTCGAATGAAGAAACAGGACTTTCGAAGAGAGATGCGCACATGAGCAACGAAATGCCGAGGCGTCCGCTCGGCCGGAGCGGCGTGTCGGTGTCGGCCATCGGCCTGGGCTGCATGGGCATGTCCGACTTCTACGGAGCCGCGGACGAAGCGACATCAATCGAGACGATGCACCGCGCCCTCGATCTCGGCGTGGATTTCTTCGACACCGCCGATATCTACGGGCCTTTCACGAACGAGGCGCTCGTCGGGCGCGCCATCCGCGATCGCCGCGGCCGGGTCGTACTCGCAACCAAGTTCGGCAACGTACGGGCGGCCGACGGGAAGTTCCTCGGAATCAACGGCCGTCCGGACTACGTTCGGCAGGCGTGCGACGCGTCGCTCGCGCGGCTCGGCGTGACCGAGATCGACCTCTACTATCAGCATCGCGTCGATCCCGAAACGCCGATTGAAGAAACCGTGGGGGCCATGGCCGGGCTGGTCCAGGCCGGCAAGGTTCGCTATCTCGGCTTATCCGAGGCTGCACCCGAGACCGTTCGGCGCGCGCACGCCGTGCACCCGATCGCCGCGCTGCAGACCGAGTACTCGCTCTGGAGCCGCGATCCGGAAGGCGAGCTGCTCGACACGTGTCGAGAGCTCGGGATTGCCTTCGTCGCCTATAGTCCGCTCGGCCGCGGCTTCCTGACGGGGCGCTATCGTTCGATCGACGACCTGGCGCCGGATGACTGGCGGCGCAACAACCCGCGCTTCCAGGGCGAGAACTTCCAGAAGAACCTCAATCTCGTCGGCAGGGTCGAGCAGCTTGCGAAAGAAAAGGGGAGCACGCCGGCTCAGCTCGCGCTGGCCTGGCTCTTGTCTCGCGGCGAGGACATCATTCCGATTCCGGGGTCGACGCGAATCGAGCGCGTCAGGGAAAATGCCGGCGCGACGAACGTCAACCTCTCAGCCGACGACATTCGATCCCTCGACGCGCTTGCGCCGACCGTGGCCGGTCAACGGTATACCGAGGGCGGGATGCGCGCGGTCAATCGCTAGACAGGCTCTTGGCTTTTGTCTCTCGGCTCTAGCCAGAGCGTTCGAGATCTCTCGGTCCAAGCTCTAGCTAAAGCCCAAAGCCTAAAGCCTAGAGCCCTGATCGTCACCGCTTCGCGTACTCGTACGAGGAACCGTCAGCCTTGAACGCCATGATCGAGTAGGGCCTGGCGTTGGGACCTTCCATGCCTGGCGAGCCGACGGGCATGTTCGGCGCCGAGAGCCCCACGACGGTCGCCGGCGCCTCCTTGAGTAACTGGCGCACCACGTCGGCGGGGACGTGCCCTTCGATCACATACTTGCCCACGACCGCCGTGTGGCACGAGCGCAGGCTCTCCGGCACCTTCTGGCGGGGCGCGACCTTGTCCAATTCCGCCTGCACCATGACGCTGCTGGCCGTGTCGAAGCCGGCAGCCTTCATGTGGTCCACCCACTTGCTACAGCAGCCGCAGGTCGGCGTCAGGTACACCTTGGCCGCCACCGGGGCCGGTTTCAGAGCGGGCTTCGGCGGCGCTGGCTTCTGGGCGTGAAGCGAAGCGGAGACGCCGACCGTCAGCAGGACGGCGGCGACACACGTGGCTTGTTTCGTTCGGGTCATGTCACGATCATAGATCAGGCTCGCTGCTCGCGGCTGGCAGCTCGCGGCAGGCTGTTGTTCATGCGAGCACCAAGCTGCGACTTGGCAACCGCCAACCGCCAGCCGCGAGCGGCCAGCTGCGAGCCGCGCTTTCCGTCCCTACAGGTCAATCGCGATCACTTCATGCACCTCGACCGACGGCACGGTGACGATGAGCACGCCGTTGTCGCCAGGGGCAAACGCGGTGCGGGGGGTGGTTCTTGCGGTCAGCAGCTGAACTCTGCGGGTGCGAGCCGACGGGGGCAGGCGGATGCGCACGGACAAAGGCCCGATGGGGATGATCTCGCGCAGCGGTCCTTTCATCATCATCGGGTTCGTCAGGTTGACGAGGTGCACCGTCATCGACTCCCGCTGGCGCCACACGGTCACGTCGATCACGCCAGGCCCTTCGACTTCGACCGGCGGTGACTCGTTGGTTGCCCAACGGATCACGTTCTTCAACAGCCGTCCGTGGTCGACGCAGAGGACGTCCCAGAACGTGCGATCGATGTCCCACGGGATGTACGCGACGCGGCTGCCGCCCACCGTGCGGAGATAGAGCTCGCGCACGTCGGTGTGAGGGACGCGCGGGTAGACGTCTTCCATCGGCAGGTCCGGATAGGAAGGGACGAGCGTCAATGGTGACGGGAAGACCTCTGTCGGCCGCACGCCGACGCGAAACACCCCGTTGATGATCCGCGGCGTGTTCTCGAGTCCGTCCAGGACGGCATGCCGCCGGCCCGTCGCCGGATCGGTTTCGAGCGTCAGATACGAGTTCTGCATCGGGCCCTCGATGCGGCCGTCGAATGACACACCGAAGATATCGGCCAGGCCGAAGTCGTCTCGTTGCCGGCCGAGCTCGTCGAAGAGCGAGCTCGCGAAGGTGGCGAGAACACTCCCGCCTCGCTTCACGTAGCCTCGGATCGCGTCGCCCTGGGCGTCGGAGAGCGCGGCGGCATCGGCGAGGATGAGCAGCCGGAATTGATCGAGGCGATCCGGGGTCAGGAACGCTTCGTGTACGAGCTCGAACGGGACGCGCGCTTCGATGAGCGCGTGATACATGCCGAGCGCGTGATCCTCCGCGCGGTCGCCTGGCGCGGCGCCGGCGTGGTACGTCTCGGTCTGCTCGGAGTGCAGCACCGCGACGCGCGCCAGCGGGACCTCGTTCCGAAGGTAGCGTTCGTTGTCGAAGTGCCATTGATAGATCCGCTCGACGACCGGCAGCCAGCGACGGTCGTAGAGGACGCCGGAAAACTTCGTGACCCACGGCCGCATGCCGTTGGCCGTCCCCTCGGCCACCCAGAGACGGATCTCGGGCTCGCTTTGCACCGAGTCCTTCCAGCGATACGGCTCTTCGAGGCCGACGCTGAAGATTCCGCCGATCGGCTTCCTGCCCATCACCGAGCGGTATTCCTTGGCGCGGCGGCCGTTGGCCCAGGGCGGTGTCAGGCCGCGGCGCGCCTGGTTGTCGGTGAATTGGATGGCCGCCAGTTCGCCCGCCGTCTTGAGATCCGGAGGGCCGTTGGGGATGAAATGCGCCTCGGCGTTGACCGCCCGGACCGTCGCGTCCCACTGTTTCCAGAGCGCGGTGAGCCGCGCCTTCCGCCACTCGAGGAACTGGCGCCGCATCGGATCTCTCGGATCGACCGTGCGCGGAAGCGCCGTCCCCGTCGCGTCCTTGTAGTTCTGCACGCAGTGGACGCAGAAACAGTCGCCCCCCTGCGGCGCCCACCGGTTGGCGAAGATACCGTCCACCTTGTACATGGTGACGATCTCGCGGTGGACGCGGTCCATGAACTCGAAGTTATACGGGCCGAGCGCGCACGTGACCCAGAGGTCGGGGTTTGCCCAGTGCCGCCGCGGCGCGCCGGTCCTGTTTACGGCAATCCAGTCGGGATGCGCCTCCCGCACCTCCTCACGGACGGCGTGCGGATCCGTGCGCGCCACGACCCGCATGCCGAGGGCGCGGCAACCGGCGACGAGCGTGCCGAAGGGATCCGACTGACCCAGCCAGGAGCTGCGATGGTGGAGCGGGACCGCCGTTGGGTAGTAGGCGACGATGCCACCAGCGCTGAGCGTGGCGGCGTCGGCGTGGAGCCGCCGGAAGTAGTCCAGCCAGAACTGCGGGTCGAACCGGCCCGGGTCGTTTTCGACGAGCGTGAGTTGCACCCATCGCATCGGGCGATCGAACCAGCCCGAGAGGCCGTCGGCACTCGCGACCGTCGCCTGCGAGGACGCCGGCGAGCCCGTCAACATCTCTGTCGGTGCGCCAAGCGAAGCAAAGGCTCCAGCACTGGTAGCTTGAAGGAAACCGCGGCGAGAGAGCGTGTGCGGCATGCGCCGGATTGTATACCTGGTGCTGACGGGGAGCAGGCTCTAGGCTCTAGGCTTTTGGCTCTGGCAAGATCTTCGAGTACGTGTCGATTTTTTTTGCTAGAGCCTAAAGCCTAAAGCCTAAAGCCCGACCTCAGGCGTGCGCCGGAGCCTGCGCCGCGGGACGCCTCAGGCCCAGATTCGCCAGTCCTCCAACAACGCCGAGGGCCAGGACGCCCCAGTTGAGCGCCGGGGTCCAGAGCGACGTGAGGCCAAGGACGGCGTCGAGCGAGTAGGCGCCGAAGCCGGTCAGCGCTAGCGCGGCGGCAGTGACCCCGTAGAGGAGGGGCACCTCGATGCCGTTCGATTGCGCGAACACGTTCGGCCAGTGGACGCTGATCGCGGCCACGACCATCACCGACAGCATCAGCGCCGGGCCGACCGGTCCGAGCAGCCCAAGCGCCACGAGTATGCCGCTCGCAACCTCGGTGGCGCCTGCGGCGGCGGCGAAGGTCCGGCCGGGCCGGAAGCCCAGGCCCTCGAAGAACCCGCCCGTGCCTGCCAGTCCGTAGCCGCCAAACCATCCGAACAGTTTCTGCGCGCCGTGCGCGGCCATCAGCGGGCCAACCACGAGCCGAACGAGAACCAAGCCTGCATCCATTGTCGTCACTCCCTTAATCAATGCTCGCGGGGCCTCGCCTTCGCGGCGCTTCGGCGCAGCTCGCCGTAGCCTTGGCGCTCGAGATTGCTGTTACCCATCGCCTCGCGTGTAGTGACTATACAAAATATAGCGACTAGAAATCAAGTAGTAACTTGAAACTCAGCCGTTGAGGGGGTATGATGGTTCATCGAATCATGTCCAGAGCTCCAGCCGATACGCCGTCTCTCTGCGGGCGCTTTCACCGGGCGAGCGAGCTCATCGGCCGCCGCTGGACGGGCGCCATCATCTTCGTGCTGCTGAAGTCGCGGTGCCGGTTCGCCACGCTCCGCGACGCGATTCCGGAGATCACCGATCGCATGCTCAGCGAGCGGCTCCAGGAACTCGAGCATGAAGGGATCGTCGAACGCACGGTCGTGCCGGAGACACCCGTCCGCGTCGAGTACTCGCTGACCAGGAAGGGCCGCGCGCTCGCGACGGCCATGGACGCCATCGCCGAGTGGGCCGAGAAGTGGATCGATCAGCGGGCGCCGGCGTCAGAGCCGGTGGCGGCGCGCACGAGGCGACGGGGCTAGCGGCTGGCTGCTGGCTGCTAGCTGTTGCTAAATACCCCAACCTGCGAATCAGCAACCGCGAGCCGCGAGCCGCGAGCTGCCGGCCGCAAGCCGCTAGTCACCGCGTTTCAGCGCCCCCCGATCGGAGCGCCCGCCTTTCCTGAATAACCTCATGAATCATCCGTACTTAGGGCGTTTCGCAGATTGCCCTATAATTACGCCCAGATGAAGCCCACCAACGTCGGCGACCCGAGCTATTACCACCGCGTGGTGGACTGTCAGTGGGCGTGTCCCGCGCACACCAACGTGCCGGAATACATCCGCCTCATCGCGCAGGGAAAGTTCACCGAGGCCTACCTGCTCAATCGCGAGTCCAACGTGTTTCCGGGCATCCTCGGGCGAACGTGCGACCGGCCGTGCGAACCGGCCTGCCGGCGCACGAGAGTCGACGGAAAGCCCGTGGCCATCTGCCGGCTGAAGCGCGTCGCGGCGGACAATCGCGACGAGGTCAAGCACCTGCTGCCGACAGCGCCGGCGGTCAAGAACGGCAAGAAGATCGGGCTCATCGGCGCCGGTCCGGCGTCGCTGACGGTGGCCAACGACCTCACGCCGCTCGGCTACCAGGTGACGATTCTCGAGAAGCTGCCGCGGCCGGGCGGCCTGATGCGGATCAACATCCCGGCGTTCCGGCTGCCGGAGCAGGTCCTCGACGAAGAAATCGGCTACATCGTCGACATGGGCGTCGAGGTCCGCTACAACTCGCCGGTGAACAGCCTCAAGGCGCTCCTCGACAGCAGCGAGTTCGATGCGGTGTTTGTCGGGAGCGGCGCGCCGAAGGGCAAGGAGCTCGACATTCCGGGACGGCACGATACCGATCAGATCTTCATCGGCATCGAGTGGCTGGAGTCGATTCATTTCGGCCACGTGGAGTCGGTCGGCAAGCGCGTGCTCATCATCGGCGTCGGCAACACGGCAATGGACTGCTGCCGGTCGTCGAAGCGGCTCGGCGCGACCGACGTCAAGGTCATCGCCCGCAAGACGCGGAAGTACTTCAAGGCCTCGCCGTGGGAGCTCGAGGACGCCGAGGAAGAAGGCGTCGAGATCATCGAGAACCTACAGCCGGTGCGCTTCATCATCGAGAACGGCGTGCTGACCGGGATGGAGTTCGACAAGTTCCGGTCGGTCGAAACGGCGAAGGGGCTGCAGCAGGAGATCATCGGGCGGGAGATTCTTCCGTGCGACTCGGTGGTGCTGGCGATCGGGCAGGACAATGCGTTCCCCTTCATCGAACGCGAGATCGGGCTCGAGTTCGGCAAGTGGGACATGCCGGTCGTCGACAAGACGACGTTCATGTCCACGCGTCCGGGCGTGTTTTTCGGTGGTGACGCGGCGTTCGGGCCCGCGAACATCATCTGGGCGGTGGAGCACGGGCACCAGGCGGCGATTTCCATCCACAACTACTGCCAGGGCCTGCCGTTGACCGACCGTCCGGCTGCCGGCATGACGCTCGCGAGCACCAAGATGGGCCTGCACGAGTGGGCCTACAGCAACAACTACAACTCCGCCCAGCGCCAGAAGATGATGCACGTGGACCTGCCGGTCCGGTTCGCGAGCATGTCGACCGAGGTGGAGAAGGGGTTCACCGCCGAGCAGACGCGCGCCGAGGTCGAGCGGTGCCTGAACTGCGACATGGAGACGCATTTCATCGACGCGCTGTGCATCGAGTGCGATGCGTGCATCGACATCTGCCCGGTCGACTGCCTGACGATCACGCCGAACGCCGAGGAGCCCGATCTGCGCACGCGGTTTGCCGCGCCGGCCGAGAATCTCGATCAGCCGCTCTTTGTCTCCGGCCAGTTGAAGCAGACCGGGCGCGTGATGATCAAGGACGAGAACGTCTGCCTGCACTGCGGCCTGTGCGCCGAGCGGTGCCCGACCTACGCGTGGGACATGCGGAAGTTCATGCTGCAGATTCCGTATGCAGGCGCGACGGTTATTCCATTGACGTCAGTCTAGCCAACGTCGTGGACGAACCTACGGCATTCTCACGATGAACACGATGGTACGATGAGCACGATGCTTCCTGGGGAATTCATCGTGTCCATCGTGTCATCGTGACCATCGTGACGGGCCGTTAGCCCGCGCGCAGGATCGGCAGAAGGCCGCGCTCGAACGATAGACCGAGACTTTATGCCCCGAACCAACGAATTCGCATTCAAAATCGCCACCGCCAACGGCACTGGATCGGCGTCGGCCAACGGCCTGATCATGCAGGCCATCTTCCGCATGGGTATCCCGGTGACCGGGAAGAACGTCTTCCCCTCGAACATCCAGGGCCTGCCGACGTGGTACGAGATCCGGGTCGACAAGCACGGCTACACGGCCCGGACGCCGGACTTCGACCTGATGGTTGCGCTCAACCCCGCGACCTACCAGAAGGATATTCAGGAGGTCCGGTCCGGGGGGTGGCTGCTCTACGACTCGACGTGGCCGCTCGACCAGCGGCTGACGCGGCCCGACGTCACGTATCTCGGGATTCCACTCGCCGAGCTGTGCAATACCGAGTTCACGGGCCCGCGCGAGCGCATCCTGATGAAGAACATCGCGTATGCCGGCGCGCTCGCGGCGCTCCTCGGCATGGACACCGAGATCATCCGGGCGCTCCTGACCGAGAAGTATTCGCGCAAGCCGGCGCTCATGGACTCCAACCGGCAAGCGGTCGACCTCGGTTTCAACTACGCGCGCGAACACTTCGCCTGCCCGCTGCCGATCAGACTCGAGGCGATGGACAGGACGAAGGATTCCATTCTGATCGACGGCAACACGGCGTCGGGACTTGGGTGCGTCTACGCCGGCGCGACGGTCGGCGCCTGGTATCCGATCACGCCGGCGACGTCGCTGATGGAAGCGTTCACCAGTTTCTGCCGCAAGTACCGCCGCGACCCTGAGACGAAGAAAAACAAGTTCGCGATCCTGCAGGCCGAGGACGAGATCGCGGCCGTGGGTATGGTGATCGGCGCCAGCTGGGCAGGCGCGCGCGCCTTCACGTCGACGGCGGGTCCGGGCATCTCGCTGATGAACGAGTTCATCGGCCTGGCCTATTACGCCGAGGTACCGGCGGTCATCTTCGACGTCCAGCGTGCCGGGCCGTCGACGGGGATGCCGACGCGCACGCAGCAGGGCGACCTCATGCTCTGCGCCTACGCCTCGCACGGCGACACACGTCACATCTGCCTCTATCCGGCCGATCCTCGCGAAGCGTTCGAGACCTCTGTCGCCGCCTTCGATCTCGCCGAGCGGTTCCAGACGCCGGTCTTCGTGCTGAGCGACCTCGACATCGGCATGAACGACTGGATGGTCCCGAAGCTCACCTGGGACGACAGCTACCGGCCCGATCGCGGCAAGGTGCTCTCGGCCGAGGAGCTCGAGCAGGCGAAGGGCTTCTCCAGGTATCTCGACGTCGATGGCGATGGAATTCCGTACCGGACGCTGCCGGGTGTGCACCCCAAGGGCGCGTACTTCACGCGCGGATCCGGGCACAATCGCTACGGCGCCTACACCGAGGACGCCGACGAATACGTCGACGTGCTGGATCGGATCGATCGCAAAATCCAGCGCGCTGCGCGGTTCGTCCCGGCACCGATCGTGCGGACGACTCCAGGAACGAAGCTCGGGCTGCTCACGATCGGCGGGTGCCACGCCGCCTGCACCGAGGCGCTCGACATCCTGGCGCGCGAGGGGATTGCGGTGGACTACATGCGCGTGCGGGGATTCCCCTTCGCCGAGGAGGTGCGGGCGTTCCTCGACGCGCACGACGTCACCTTCATCGTCGAGCAGAATCGTGACGCGCAGCTGCGCAGCCTGCTGATGCTCGAGACGGGCATCGACTCGGCGAAGCTGGAATCGGTGCGCTACTACGGTGGGTTCCCGATGAGCGCGCACCACGTCATTACCGGGGTAAAGGCCAGGTTGGAGAAAGCCGCATGAGTTACATCACGAAGCCCGCCCCGCGCCATCCGGCGCTGCAGAAAAACGCGCTCGGCCTGACCAGGCGCGACTACGAGGGAGCGATCACGACGCTCTGCGCCGGGTGCGGTCACGATTCGATCACCGCCGCCATCACACAGGCGTTCTGGGAGATGTCGATCTCGCCGTACAAGGTGGCGAAGCTCTCGGGCATCGGCTGCTCGTCGAAGACGCCCGCGTATTTCCTGCGCGAGGCGCACGGCCTGAACGGCGTGCACGGGCGCATGCCTGCGCTCGTCACCGGCGCGAACGCGGCGAACCGCGACCTCATCTACATCGGCATCTCCGGCGACGGCGATTCGCTGTCCATCGGCCTCGGCCAGCTGTGCCACGCGATTCGCCGCAACGTCAACGTCCTCTACGTGCTCGAGAACAACGGCGTCTACGGTCTGACGAAAGGGCAGTTTTCGGCCTCGGCCGATCCCGGCTCGCTGAGCAAGAAGGGCGAAGCCAACACCATGGGCGCCATCGATGGGTGCCTGCTGGCGCTCACGCTCGGCGCGACCTTCGTCGCGCGCAGCTTCTCGGGCGACAAGGGTCAGCTCGTGCCGATCCTCAAGGCCGGTCTGGCGCACCAGGGCTTCGCGTTTGTCGACGTCATCTCGCCGTGCGTGACCTTCAACGACCACGAGGGGTCGACCAAGAGTTACGCCTATACGCGCGAGAAGAACGTCGAGGTGGTGCAGGCCGATTTCGTGCTGCCGACGGCGGCGATTACGACCGCCTACGATCCCGGCACGGTCAGCTCGGTCATGATGCACGACGGCAGCTGGGTGCGCTTGAGGAAGGTCTCGGAGGACTACGATCCCACCGATCGCGATCGGTCGTTCACCTACATCCGCGAGCGGCAGAACGAAGGCGAGGTCGTCACCGGGCTGCTCTACCTCTCCCGCGATTCGAGCGACGTCCACGAGCAGAACAACACCGTCGGGACGCCGCTCGCGCACGTTCCCTACGACCAGCTGTGCCCGGGGAGCGCGGAACTGGAGAAGCTCCAGCGTGGATTCAGATAGGTTGGTCCGTCTAAAGCCGGACACTACGACTGCTTTCCCTCATTCGTAGTGTCCGGCTTCTGCTCGACTGGCGTAGTGTCCGGCTTTAGCCGGACCAGAGCGCCACGGATTTGGCACGATGACCACGATGGAACGATGGACACGATGAGAGCATCAGGTTTCCTCACGTCGTGTTCATCGAATCATCGTGGTCATCGTGCTTAGGTCGTGACTCACTGTCTCACTTCAGCTCCTTCAGCACCACTTCGATATTGCTTT
Organism: uncultured Acidobacteriota bacterium; assembly: GCA_963839705.1. Classification (GTDB taxonomy): domain Bacteria; phylum Acidobacteriota; class Vicinamibacteria; order Vicinamibacterales; family 2-12-FULL-66-21; genus DATBJJ01. The sequence goes on along the minus strand of CAWIWL010000008.1, from coordinate 758,058 downwards.
TCAGTCGCGCGGCATCAGGCGTCTCATAGCCGACGTACTTCGGCGGCACTTTCCAGGAGGCCGCGAGGGCGTCGGCCGAGGCGCCTACCTTCTTCGCTTCTTTGACTGCATCCAGGAAGTCCCCGTTGAAGGTCGAGTACTCCTGGAGGTCGGCAACGGTCATCTGGGTGCTATGGCCTGTGATGATCGACTCGATCTTCTCCTTTTTCGCGTATTGGGCTGCCTTCGACAGGGTCTTCGATATCTCAACGCCGCTCCCGCCGTTGTAGCCGTCGAGAAGAGGGATGTTCTTCCGCGCGAAGATATCCCCCGCGTGCATGATCTTGAGCGCCGGGAAGATGACCCAGGCGTCGCCGTTCGTGTGGCCGCGCCCGAAGTACCGCAGATCGACCCGGTCGTTGCCTTTGCCGATGGTCATCTTGTCCTTGAACGTCCGTTTCGGCAGGCCTCGGCCGCCGTTGGTCTCGAAGATCGTCGGCGTCGGCGTCGCCGGCGGGCCGCCAGGCGGAATCATCTTCGCCATGCTGACCTTGGCGTTCTCCTGGGTGACGATGTCGACCGTGGCGGGGAACTCGACGTTTCCGCTCACGTGATCGCCGTGGGTGTGCGTGTTGATGATCGTCGTGACCGGCTTGTCGGTGAGCTCGCGAATCTTGTCGAGGATCGGTTGACCCCACCCCGGATTCTTCGTGTCCACGACCACGACGCCGGCAGTGGTCACGAACACCGCCGTGTTTCCGCCCGACCCCGTCGCCTTCAACACGAACAGGTTGTCTTTGAGCTTTTCGACCTCGAGCACCTTGGGTGCCGGCTGCCCGGCTGCCGCCTGTTGATACGCCGAGAGCGCCACCGATACCGAGCCCGCCGCAAGCAGAGATCCCAGCACCATCACTCGCTTCATAGTCGCTTGGCCTCCAAGAAGAGTGTCGCGGGATTATAGCCGTTAGCGGTTAAGCTCATCCATGCGCGTCCTGCAACCGCAAGGCATGCCCGCTCGTAAGCATCGGCTGAAAACACATCTGAAAACCGACACATAATTGAAGGCCGTCATGCTCGAAAGCTTCTTCAAGGATTTGCGCCAGTCGCTGCGGATGTTCTGGCAGAGCCGCGGGTTCACCGCCGCGGCCGTGGCGGCGCTGGCGCTCGGCATCGGCGCGAACACGGCCATCTTTTCGGTCGTCAACGCGGTGCTGCTCAAGCCTGTGCCGTTTCCGGACCCGGACCGCCTTGTCCTGCTGCAGACGACGTCGCCGCAGGGCATCAACGGCGGCGGATCGCCGGCGAAGTTCATGCACTACCGATGGTTCTGGTCGGCGCCGTGAGCTTCGTGCTGCTGATCGCCTGCGCGAACGTTGCCAACCTGCTGCTCGTCCGCGCCACCGGCCGGCGCCGGGAGATCGCCGTCCGCTCCGCGATCGGCGCCGGTCGCGGCCGCATCATGCGGCAGCTGCTCACCGAAAGTGTGGTGCTTTCGATGGCAGGCGGCGTGCTGGGGACGATCCTCGGGATCATCGGTATTCGCGCGCTCCTGGCGGTCAACACCGCTGGTCTTCCTCGAATCGGACAAGAGGGCGGCCTCGTCGGCATGGACTGGAGAGTGCTCCTGTACACGGTCGGCGTATCGCTCGGCACAGGGATTCTCTTCGGCCTGATCCCGGCGATTCAGGGATCCCGGGCCGACCTCAGTTCGACGCTCAAGGAGAGCGCGGGCCGTTCAGGAACTGGATTCCGCCAGAACAAGGCGCGATCGGTGCTTGTCGTCCTCGAGGTGGCACTCGCGCTCATCCTGCTCGTTGGGTCTGCGCTCCTCATCCGCACCGCGGTAGCGCTCGGTGGCGTCGACCCGGGCTTCGACCCGCGCAACGTGCTGACGATGCGGATGTCGCTGACCGGCCCGCGGTTCCTGAAGTCCGAGGGCGTCGAGCAGATGGTGCACGACGGCGTCGAGCGCCTCACGTCGATTCCCGGTGTGGTCGCCGCCAGCGCGACATGCTGTGTGCCGCTCCAGGGAGGCTACGGGCTGCCGTTCGCCGTCGTCGGCCGGCCACTGCCGCCGGACGGGCCGTTCCACGGTGGCGGGAGCTGGGTCACGATTTCGCCCGGCTACTTCGACGTGTTCAAGATCCCGGTGAAGCGCGGCCGAGCCTTCACCGACCGCGATACGCAGAATTCACCAGGCGTGGTCATCATCAACGAGACGATGGCAAAACGGTTTTGGGAAAAAGGCGATCCCATGAACGACCGGCTGGTGATCGGCCGCAGTGTCATGCGCGAGTTCGCCAGTGAGCCCGAACGTCAGATTATCGGAGTCGTCGGCGACGTCCGCAATGGCGGCCTCGACAACGATCCCGGGCCGATGATGTACGTCCCGCAGGCGCAGGTGCCCGACGCCGCCAACGCTCTCAACGTCGGTCTGACGCCGATCTCCTGGGTCGTGCGCACCCAGGTCGAGCCGAGATCGGTGAGCAATGCCATCCAGGAACAGCTGCGCCAGGCGAGCGGCCTCCCGGTGTCGAACGTGCGGACGATGACCGAGGTCGTCTCGAGGTCGACGTCCCGCCAGCAATTCAACATGTGGCTGATGACAGTCTTCGGCGCCTGCGCGCTCCTTCTGGCGGCGATTGGCATCTACGGGCTGATGGCGTATTCGGTGGAGCAGCGCACACAGGAAATCGGCATCCGGCTCGCCCTTGGTGCACCGGCCCGCCAGGTGCAGAACATGGTCGTCCGCCAGGGCATGGCGCTGACGCTCGCCGGCGTCGCGCTCGGCCTCGGCTCGGCGTTTCTCCTATCGCGATTCGTCGCCAGCTTTCTGTTCGGTGTCCAGGCGAGGGACCCGATGGTCTTTGTCGCGGTTCCGCTCGTCCTGAGCGCGGTCGCCTTCTTCGCGGTGTGGCTGCCGGCGCGCCGCGCCAGCCGCATCGATCCCATCATCGCGTTGCGCGCCGAGTAAAGATGTTCATGCAGACTGTGTTCAGCCGGATTGTCGTACTGACGGTGTTCGTGTTGTCCGGCGCGCCCTCCGCGCATGCCCAGTCGGGCGGCCCGCAAGCGCAGCCGCGGCCGCGGATCGGACTGGCGCTCGGCGGTGGCAGTGCCCGCGGGATCGCCCATGTTGGCGTGCTCGAGTGGTTCGAGGAGCACCACATCCCGATCGACTTCATCGTCGGCACCAGCATGGGCGGATTGGTGGCCGGCGCCTACGCGTCGGGCATGACGCCGGCCGAGATCAGGGAGCTGATGAAGACGGCCGACTGGGATCTGATGTTCCTGTCGGATTCGCCCTACAAGTACAAGACCTTCCGGCGCAAACAGGACAAGCGCGATTTTCCGTCGCAGCTCGAGTTCGGGCTCAAGCACGGTGTGACGCTGCCGGGCGCGCTCAACCCCGGGCAGCAGGTCGCGCTGATGCTCGATCGCATCGCGTTGCCGTACGGCGACCTCAAGTCCTTCGACGATCTGCCGACGCCGTACCGGGCGGTCGCGACCGACTTGCGCAAGGGTGGCGTGGTCGTGCTCGGCAGGCCGCCGCTCTCGCGCGCGATGCGTGCGACGATGTCGATTCCCGGCGTGTTCGCGCCCGTGAACTGGGACGACTGGCTGCTTGTCGACGGCGGCGTCCTCAACAACGTTCCCGCCGACGTCGTCCGTCAGCTCGGCGCCGACATCGTGATTGCCGTCGACGTCGGCGCGGACGTCGGCGACGAGAAGGAGCAGACGGCCTCGCTGCTCGCGCTGCTCGGCAAGACCATCGACACGATGATGACGACGAGCACGCGCCGGTCGCTCGCGTCCGCGGACCTCATCATCGACCCCGACCTGAAAGGCCTGACCTCGACGTCGTGGCGACTGAGTGACGACCTGGCCGACCGAGGCTACAAGGCGGCGAGCGCGCTCGAAGGCAAGCTCCAGGGTTATGGGATCGCGCCGGACGCGCACGCGGCTTTTCTGGCAGCCCGACAGTCGAAGCGCCGCCGCGAGGCGGCCGTTCCGACCCAGATCACGATCCAGGCGTTAGGCTCGCCAGTCTCGCCGCGCGTCGAGGCTGAGATTCGTCACGCGCTCTCTCCGATGCTGAACAAGCCGGTGGAGCCCGACGCTCTCGCGCGGCACATCCTCGAGTTCACGGGAAACGATCTCTACGAGTACCTGAGCTACGAGGTCAACGAACAGCCCACGCCGACGTCGCTCCAGATCGGCGTACGCGAGAAGACCTACGGGCCGCCGTTTCTGATGCTCGGGCTCGACCTCAACAACATCGATTCGTCGAACTTCGCCGTCAACATGGCGGGGCGCGTGCTGCACTACGGCCTGATCGGCGCCGGATCCGAACTGAGGATGGACTTCGTCGTCGGCACCAACCAGCGCGTGGCGGCCGAAGTGGTCAAGCCCATCGGGTCGTCACCGATTTTTGTGGCGCCGCGGGCCTACTTCGATCGGCGCGGGCGGAACTTGTACGTGGATGACGTCTTCGTGGCCGAGTACCGGATCAAGAAGTTCGGCGCCGGCCTCGATCTCGGGACCGATTTCGGACGCGACGCCGAGTTGCGGCTGGGCTACGACATCGCGGACTATACCGGGCGACGGCGCGTCGGCTCGCCAGACCTGCCCGACGTAGACGGCGCCGAAAAATATGCGCACCTGGACTTCGCCATGGACACCCAGACCAGTCCACTCGTGCCGACGCGCGGGTTCCGCCTCCGCTCGACCCTTCGCCAGTATTTTTCGGCGCCGACCGCGAGCGCTTCTATTGACGACGGTGTTCTCGACAGCCCGCAGTCGTTCACGTCCGGCGAAGTGCGGACGTCCTGGTTCAAGCGCGTCCGAGACCGCGGCGATCGCGTGTTCGTGATCGGCGAAGGCGGGACTTCATTCGGCGAGGATCCGCTCGTCAACGACTTCTCGCTCGGTGGTCCGCTGCGCCTCGGCTCGTTCAACAACGATCAGCTGCGCGGAGACAACTACATGTTGTTCGGCGGCGGGTACCTTCGGGGGATCGGCCGGATGCCGGACGTTCTGGGCGGCAGCATCTTCCTCGGCGCCTGGATCGAAGCCGGGTCCGTCTTCAACGACTGGGACATTCAGGACTGGAAGAGCGACATTACCGGCGGAGCGATCCTCGAGACGCTGCTCGGCCCGGTATTCCTCGGCGGCAGCGTCGGGTTCCAGGGCGGTGGCCGCTTCTATATCTCGCTGGGACCGTTCTTCAAGTGAATGCCGTAGCTTCCGCCTAAAGGCGGAAGCTACGCGTACGCTGGTTTCTTCCGCCCAAAGGCAGAACTACGCTGCTTTCGTCGGTGGTACGAGTGTTTCGTCTGGTGGCTTCCGCCTTCAGGCGGAAGTCAGAGAAGCCTCTTCTATCAGAGAAAGCTCTCCTACTTGACGCTCGCGTAGGCCCGGGTCTGCGGCGCATGGCTGCGCCACTCGGCAGGGTAGGTCACATAGGACTCGTCGAGCTCTCCGACTGACGGGCAGCCGAGCAGCTTGAGCGCACGAATCAAGTCCGCGCGGAGAATCTGGATGGCGCGGGACACGCCCGCGCCGCCGCCTGCGCCAAGCCCGTAAGCATACGCGCGGCCGATGAGCACGGCCCGCGCGCCCATGCACAACGCCTTCGCGATGTCAGTGCCGCGGCGGATCCCGCCGTCGAACAGCACTTCGCACTGGCCGTTCACGGCCGCGACAACCTCGGGCAACGCGCGCAGCGTCGGGTAGACGCAGTCGAGCTGACGTCCCCCGTGATTGGACACGACGACGCCCTGGGCGCCTTCGTCCACGGCGCGACGGGCATCGTCGCCGATCATCAGGCCCTTCATTACGATCGGTCCCTTCCAGACTTCGCGAATCCAGCGGAGATCGGCCCAGCAGACCGTCGACTGCTCGAGCGCGGCGCCCACGTCCGCGTACGACATCGGCCCATCCTTCAGCACGACGTTCGGGAAGTTCATCAGCCCGCCGTCGCCGATGAAGCCGGCGAGCCACCGCGGGCGGAGGAGAAACTGATGCACGAAGGGGAGCATCGTCCACGGGTTGCGTGTCAGGAGTTCCTTGGTGCCGTTCCTGAAGTCCCGCTCGCGCAGTCCGGCGACGGCCGTGTCGATCGTGACGAAGAGCGCGGAGGCGCCCGCTTTCATGGCGCGCTCGAGGCCAGCCGTTGCCACGTCGCGTCCGCCGACGAGATAGAGCTGATACCAGAGCGGCCCCTTCGTTCCGGCGCCGACCTCGTCGACACGGCAGCCCGAGAGGGTCGACAAGGTGTAGGCCGTACCGGCCTCGCCCGCGGCGCCCGCGGCGACGACTTCGCCGCGCGGATAAAACATCCGGCTGCTGCCGACCGGCGCGAGCGCGAAGGGGAGCGCAAGATCGTGGCCGAGCACTCGCGTCCGCAAGTCCGCTGGCGCCGACACGGCACATCGCGGGCGGAACAGCACGTCGTCGAAGATGCGGCAGTTTTCCCGCAGCGTGACTTCGCCGTCGGCGCCGCCGTCGATGTAGTCGAACGCGACCCTCGGGAGGCGGCGCTTGGCCAGCAGGCGGAGGTCGGCGATGTTGAGGACACGTGGGGAATTGACTCGGTCAGCCATGGTCAGGCGCTCGGGACTGCAAATTGTACTACTATCACTGGCTCGGGTCCTTCAGGCCTTCGCGAAGACGTTCGGTCCGCACAACCAGAAGGCGACGATTGCCGCACCCGTGGCGATCGCAGACACCGGCTCGCCGGTGAGGAAGTATCCTACGGCCGCTATCGTGCCGGCGCCTTCCAGGAGAAACCAGACCGTCATGATTCTGGCCACCACTTCGGGCGTGGACCAGTACTCGTCGACCGACTGGCCCGGCGAGCGGTCGGGCACGCGCGGCTTGAAGATGACGAGCGCTAGCGCCGTCAGCACGACGCTGAGCCCGGACAAAACGTACGCCACTATCGGGGGGACGGTGTCGTGCATCAGCTGGAAGCCGAGATACCTGAGAACGAAGAATGCCAGGGAGACGGTCACCAGTCCGATTCCGAGGAACAGGTGGAGCGTTACCGGAGTTGCCGCATTCTGACTCTCAGTCACTGCGCACGTCCTCGCCTTTACCAGTTCGGTCTCACGCGACAGGCCTCTGGCTACTCCGCGTCTCTATAATGCGCAGATGATACGTCGACTTCTGACTTCCAGTGTCGTCCATGCGTTCGTTTTCGGCGGCCTGCTGGCGGCGGCGCTGCCGCTCGGTCCCAGTGTCGCGCAGTCCACTCCGCGCGAGCCGCTCACCGTGATGTCCTTCAACATCCGCTATGGCACCGCGAAGGACGGCGAGAATCACTGGACGGCGCGGCGCGAGATGCTTTTCGATGTTGTCCGCGAGCAGGATGCAGACCTAGTCGGGGTGCAGGAGGCGCTCGCTTCTCAGATCGACGAGATTGTTGCCTCCGTTCCGATCTACGCCGTGGTCGGTGTGGGACGCGACGATGCGGCGCGGACGGGAGAGTTCTCGGCGATTCTCTTCCGGAAAGATCGGCTGCGCGTCGCGGAGGCGGGAACCTTCTGGTTTTCCGACACGCCGTCGGTCCCGGCATCGAAGTCGTGGGGCAACAACATCACGCGCATCTGCACGTGGGCGCGGTTCGTCGACCGCGACGGCCGCGGTTTCTATCACTTCAACCTGCATCTCGACCACGAATCGCAACCGTCGCGCGAGCGCAGCACGGCGCTGCTGCAGCAGCGCATCGAGGCACGGGCGGTCATGACGGACCCCGTCATCGTCACCGGAGACTTCAACGTCGGCGAGCGCAACCCGGCGCTGCCGGTGCTCGTCGGGCAGGGCCCTGGCGATGCCACGGCCGCGTTTGTCGACACCTTCCGCGTGCGGCATCCTGACGACACCACGGTCGGTACGTTTACGGCGTTCAAGTTCGGTGCGACGGGGGGCGACAAGATCGACTACGTGCTCGTCCAGCCCGGAACGGAGGTGCTTGCCGCCGACATCGTGCGGACGAGCCGGAACGACCGGTATCCTTCAGACCACTTCCCGGTTGTCGCGAGAATTCGTCTGGCGCCGTAAACCCGGTTACAAAACGGTCGCCGGGCATCACCGAATTGTCACGGGTCTTTTCTGCCGATCCGCGGAATTATCAGTTTTTTAGCCATTCTGGCCCGGTCCCACGGTTGCAAAGCCTGCAGGTCCACTCCAATCAACCGTACCCGATGGAATTCCGCGACTACGCCGCAAAGGAAACGGCCGCCCTCTTCAGCCGGCTGCTGGCCAGCCAGGCAGAGGCATCCGTCCAGCATCTCCGCAGTCTTCGTGACGCCCTCGATGCCGCATCGCGAGGGATTGAAGACGGGGGTTCGGCTACGGCCGAAGCCAATGAGGATGTGCAGGAGCTGATTCGCCGTCTCAATACCGCATCCGGTACGGCGGCGAAGGTCGCGGCCCAGAAAGTCCAGAAGGAAGCGCAGGCCGTCCTCGAAGGGGTGCAGGAAGAGCTCGGCCGCCAGCGCGCCGACAACGAGCGCCTGTCGGGGGCGCTCAATGAGCTGCAGGCGCATGCCGAGACGCTCCGGGAACAGCTCCTGAAAGAGACCGAGCGAGCCGAGGCCGTCGACCGCGATCTCGACGCGGCCATCGAGGCCCACGCCCACGTCGACGCGGCTCGCCTGGGGGCGGAGGCCGAACTCCGGAAGCAGACAACCGCCCGCACGGCCGCGGAAAGGGATCTCGCCGACATCCGCGGGCTGCTCGACGCCACGGTCGCCGACGCGGCACGGCTGTCGGGCGAGCTCGACGCCTCACGTCACGAAGCCGCCGATCTCAACGAGCGCTTGAATGCGGCCCACACCGCCGCCGAGCAGATGCGCAGCGACGCGCAGGCCGCGCTCGAGGCCGCACACGAGGAGCTGCGCGGCGAACGCGAGCGTGGCGAGCGGCTGGCGGCGTCCCTGGCGGAAGTCCAGGCACAGGCCGACGTCCTGCTCACGGATCTCGCCGAGGCCGAGACGCAGGCCGAGGGGCAGCGCACGTCCCTCGCGGAAGCCCACGAACAGATCCAGGCCCTCCGCGGCGAACTGACCAACGCCCATGGCCAAATCGATACGCTTCGAGGCGAGCTCACCGACGCGCACGCGCAAGCCGATAGGCTCCGCGGCGAGCTGGCCGACGCACTCGGGCAGACCGACGGGCTCCGGGCCGAGCTCACCGACGCCCGGGCCCAGGCCGAAGGGCTGCGCGCCGACCTCCGCCGGGAGACCGAGCGCGCCGACGCCGTCGACCGCGATCTCGATGCCGCCATCGAGGCCCACGCCAACGTCGACGCGGCGCGCATGGAAGCCGAAGCCGAGTGCCGCCGCCAGGCGACGGCTGTCGCGGCGGCCGAAAAGAATCTGGCCGAGGTTCGCACGCTTCTCGACGCGTCGGTCGACGAGGCCGCGCGTCTCGGCATGCAGCTCGACGCCACCGCCGCCGAGAACGGGACGCTCGCGGCCGACGTGAGCGCCGCGCAAGCCGAGCTCGCCGCTGCGCGCACGCAGCGCGAGGCCATCACCGCGCAGGTCGACGCCAGCCGCGCGCGCATCCAGACTCTGGAGCGCAATCTGGCCGTGAAGGAAGACCAGGTCCGGCAGCTCGAACGCTCGCTCGGCGAAGCCAACGACGCGGCCCAGGCGCTGCGCGCGGAGTCGGGTTCGCGGCCCTCACTCCACGATTCTGGCGAGGCGCTCGGCGACGCCAGTGCGCTTCGCGACGATGTGGCGCGGATGGGATCGCTGCTCGACACGTCCGCCGAGGCCGTCGACGAGCTCGCCGAAAAGACGACGGTTACCGACCTCTTTGCGGCGCTCGTGCGCCACCTGGCGAGCGAGTTCTCGCGCGTCGCACTCTTCCGGGTGAAGGCCAACCGCTTGGAGGGCGAAGATCAAATCGGCTTCGACGAGACGACGGACGTCACCAAGCTCGTCCTGCCCCTGAACGTGGACTCGCTCATCACGCGCGCGGCCAGCTCCGGCAGCTTCGAGCAGTTGATGGGCGACGAGCTGGCTGACAGCAGCCGCGCGCCATTCGGCGGCACCCCCACCGTCGCCCTGGCGATGCCCATCGCCTTCCAGGGAGAAACCCTGGCCGTCGTCTACGCCGATTCCGACCAGCCCGTCTCGGACCGAGGACCGGCCGGCCACGACGCGAGCATCGGCTTCGCCAAGCTGATGGTGCGTACCGCCGGTGTGCTCCTCATGCGGCTGTCGCAGGAGCTCAAGATGCTCAACGAGCTGCGCGACTACGCCGTCATGCTCCTCCAGGAAGCGCAGGAGATGTACAGCGCCGACACCGAGGCGGGAAAGAGCGACGAGGAGCGCCGGTCGAGACTGAAGGACACGATCGAGTGCGCCCGCCAGCTCTACGCCCAGCGCGCGTCGCTCGAGGGCTCGGCGGCGGCGACGCTGTTCGATGACCGCATCGCGGCTGTGCTCGAGAGCGACGGCAACAGCACGTTCGGACGCGATCTGGCGGCGATCGCGGGCACCTCGGAACGGCAGGCCGAGCCGCGACGACGCCGTAAGGCGGAGGCGTCATAGGGTGAAGGTGGAACGTGTCTCTGAAAGTTTGAAGTCTGACGCTTGAAGTTTGAAGTGGGGAAGTGCGAACCGGGAAGTTGGAAGTGGAAGTAAGAAGTAAGTGTGAAGTGAGAAGGGGGAAGCACGAAGGCTGAAGTGCCACTTCCTACTTCCTACGTCCTACTTCCACTTTCCGCTTCGCACTTACAACTTCCCACTTCACTTCCTACTTCCACTTCGCACTTCCCGCTTCAGACTTAAACACTTCAAACTTCAAACGTCAGACTTCAAACTTTCAGAAGACTGGCTTCTCCTCCTCACCGCCTGGTTCCTATCGCAAAAACGTGCCCGTCGGTTCGGATGAAGATTTGCCCGTTCGAGATTGCGGGCGAGGCTACGGCGCGCTCGCCGAGCGCGTTTCTGGCCACCACCTGCGGTGCGCGGCCGGCCTTCAGCACTACGGTCTCGCCGTTCTCGCTGACGAAGTACACGTGGCCGCCGCCGCCGACCGGCGAGGCCGAGAAGACGCCGTCCACGCGTTCCTGCCAGACTCGCTCGCCTGTGGCCGAATCGACGGCCGTCAGCACGCCAACGTCGTTCGCCATGTACACGACGCGGTCGTAGTACAGCAGTGACGAGCAATACGGCGCTCCCGTGGCGATACGCCAGACCGTCTGCGTCGAGCTGACGTCGCCGCGCCCACCTGGTTTGATCGCCATGTAGGGCCCGCTGCGATATCCCCGGCTGGCGTAGATCACGCCCTGGTGAAAGACCGGTGTCGGCACCGCAAAGCGGCTGCTTTCGCCGGTGTGCCAGAGGAACGCTCCCGTCTTCGCGTCGTAGGAATCGATGCGCTCGGTCGAGTTGACGATGACCTCGGCGCCGAACGCACCCTCGACGACGAGCGGCGTGCTGTAGGACGAGCGCCCCTGGCCGCGGTCGGCCTTCCACCGATCCTTGCCCGTCTTCTTGTCGAGGGCGACGAGGTACGAACGGGCCGGCTGGTCGCAGAGGAGGATCAGCAGATCGCCGTAGAGCACAGGCGAGCTGCCGTGTCCCCACTGAATGTCGAACGCGCCGTTCTCCTTTGCCAGGTGACGCTGCCAAACCACGGCGCCGGTGCGATCGAGCGCGACGATCTGTCCAGTCCCAAACCAGGCAAACACCAGCGCCCCGTCGGTGACCGGGCTCGGTGTCGCGAGGTTGTGCTTGTCGTGCACCGGCGTCAGGTCGCCAGTCGCCTCGATTCGCCGTTCCCACACGCGTTTGCCGTCGGAGCGGCCGAACGCCTCGACGACGAAGTACGTCTTCGAGGGATCGGCGCCCGCCGCCGCGACGTTGAGCGCCTTCTCGCCCTGGGCCGCGGCGTCGGCGCCCTGCACGAGGCGGGGATGGTTGCCCTCGCGCCTGATGCTGGCGCCGATCTGCGAGGTGACATACACGCGATCGCCACTCAGGATGGGCGTCGAGACCCCGGCGCCGGCGATCGGTACTTTCCACGCGATGTTCTCGGTTGCGCTCCACTTGATCGGCAGTGTCCCGTCAGGAGCCACGCCGTTGGCGTTCGGCCCCCGCCAGTTCGGCCAGTCCGCCGCAACCGAAGCCGCGCCCACCAGGCAGACCCCGACCGCCGTTCCGAGGACGAGATGTGTGAAAGGTTTCATGTCCGATATCTTATCCAAGCAGTGGCACCTGTGTCCCGCTGTCCAGAACGGGCAGCCGGGTCATCGTGAATGAGCTGTGGCTCGGAAGACGAACGACCAACACGTGTATGATTCCGACCCAATGCGAGCCAACACGGTGAAGCAGGCCCTCAGAGAGGGCCGAGTACAGCTCGGCTGCAGTTGTTTTCAACTCCGGTCGCCCGATGCCGTGCGGGCGCTGGCGGCCGCCGGGCTCGATTGGGTCTTCTTCGACGGCGAACATGGGGCCTACGGCTTCGAGACGCTGCAGGACCTGATGCGCGTCGCTACCGGCGTCGGACTCTGTCCGATCGTGCGCGTGGCCGACCTGGATTACGCGCTGATCGCCAGGGCGCTCGACTGCGGCGCCGAGGGTGTGCTGCTCCCGCGCGTCGAGTCGCCAGAGCTCCTCGCGAAGGCCGTCGGCTGGACGCGGTTTCCGCCCATGGGCACTCGCGGCTTCGGCCTGGCCGCACCGCATCTCGACTACGAGCCGGTGTCCATCCCGGACGCGATCGCGCACGTCAACGCGAACGTGCTCGTGGTGCTGCAGATCGAAACGCGCACGGCGCTCGAGCGGATTGACGAGCTCCTGGCCGTGCCGAACATCGACGCGGTGCTCGTCGGTCCTGGCGATCTGTCAATCTCGCTGGGGGTTCCCGGGCAGTTCGACCACCCGCTGTTTGTCGCCGCCGTCGAGACCATTCGCGAGCGCTGCGACCGCGCGGGCATCGCGCCGGGGATCCACATGCGGTCGCTCGAGCTCGCCAAGCGATGGACGGGTCGAGGCCTGCGACTCTTCAGCTGCAACAGTGATCTCGGATTCCTGTTGGACAAGGCCACTGAGACAGTGGCGGCGCTGAAGGGCTAATCGCGGATCGACGCACGGTTGATTTCGGTAGCAGCTCGCTGCTGGCTGCTCGCAGCTGCGAGCTGCGAACTGCCAGCTGCTATCCCGGGTATCCTCATAGTCATGACCACGCCTGTTGCAGACCCTCATGCCGGGCAGCCGGTGTTGCGCCTCGGTCCGAGACATCAGGACGCGCGCCTGTCCGCGATCCTGATTCATGGCCGAGGCGCCTCGGCCGAAGACATCCTTTCGCTGGCGCGCGAGTTCGCCACGACTGATGTGGCCTACCTGGCGCCGCAGGCCGCAGGCAGCACCTGGTATCCGTACTCGTTTCTCTCGCCGATCCCCCAGAACGAACCGTGGTTGACGTCGGCGCTCCGCATCGTCGGCGGGCTCGTCCAGTCGCTCGCCGACGAGGGTGTGGCCTCGGAGCGTGTGGCGATTCTGGGTTTCTCACAGGGAGCGTGCCTCACACTCGAGTTCGCCGCGCGCAACCCGCGGCGATATGCCGCGGTGATTGGCTTGAGCGGCGGACTGATTGGTCCGCCGGGCACTCCGCGCGTCTATACGGGCTCGCTCGGCGGGACGCCGGCGTTTCTGGGCTGCAGCGACGTCGATGCACACATTCCCGTGGACCGCGTGCGCGAATCGACAGCCGTGTTGCGGACGATGAAGTCGGAGGTGGACGAGCGGATCTATCGGGGAATGGGCCACACGGTCAACAGCGACGAGATCGCTGCCGTCCAGGCACTGCTCCGCGCGCCAGCTTAGACGAGCAACAGCACGCCGAGTACGGCCACATACGCCGCGCCCGCGTAGGCCGCGACGACAAACGCGCGTCCCCGTGCGGAAAGCACCCGCCACGCCGCTGTGGGATGAACGCAGAACGCCAGGCCGCGACCGATCAGGAGATCGACTGACATGGTTACGCCTGACGCAAGAACGCAGCCACGCGGGGTCGGTAAAATGTCTGTTTCATTGAGTGATTCTCGCGTTTTCGTCGATTCGCCCGGAGCCTATTGTCTCCGTGGCGGCGAACTTCTGGGCTCGTCCTAGCCGCCCACTTCCAGCGTTCCACTTCTTACTTCTATTCTTACTTCACACTTCCCATTCACCTCAAACTTCCGCTTCAAACTTCCCACCTTCCGCTTCCCACTTTTCACTTCAAACTTCACTTCACACTTCTACTTCAACCTTCCAGCTTCACACTTCCCCACTTCAGACTTCAAACGTCAGACTTCAAACTTTCTGCCCTCACCTCCTCGCTCCGCTGCCCGCGCGTCGCGCGTCAGGCGAGGAGGCGAGGTCGACCAGCGGCCCGGTCATCGCGGTCGTCACCATCGCCATCACGACCAGCATGGTGAACATCCGCGGCGACAGGATGCCGAGATCGTAGCCGACGTTGAGGGCCACGAGCTCCATCAGGCCGCGCGTGTTCATCAACGCGCCGAGCACGAACGCGTCGTGCCATGTCGACCCGGACCAGCGCGCGGCCAGCATGCTGCCGACGAGCTTGCCTGCGATCGCTGTCAGGATGATGCTCAGGCACACGGCCCAGCTCGCCGCGTCGTTGAGCAGGCCGATCTCGGTCCTCAAGCCCGTGTAGGCGAAGAAGATCGGTAGCAGGAAGACGGAGCTGAGGCTTTCGAGGCGCTCGCGCAGCTGCTGCCGAAGATCCTGGCTTTGCGGCATGATGGCGCCAGCGAGAAACGACCCGAAGAGCGCGTGGATGCCGATGACTTCGGTCACGAGCGCCGCGCCCAGCAGCACGACGAGCACGTGCGCCGTCCGTCCGCGCGACAGGGGCCCGTGTGAATCTTCGAACCATCGCCCGAGCCACGGCCTTACCACCCAGACCATCACGGCCATGAAGATGGCGAGCGCGGCCACCATGAAGGCCAGCGTTCCCCCGACGCCGCCTGCGGTCACCAGCGTCACGACCATCGCCAGCAGCGACCACGCCGTCACATCGTCTACGGCCGCGCAGGCCAGCGCCGTCGTGCCGAGCGGCGTTTTCGAGAGTCCGCGCTCCTCGATGACGCGGGCCAGCACGGGAAAAGCCGTGATGCTGAGCGCGATGCCCATGAAGAGCGCGAAGGAGTGAAAGGGAACCCCCGACGGGGCATATTGCCGGAAGAGCGCCAGCGCGGCGACGACGCCGAGCACAAAGGGAACGACGATGCTGAAGTGGCTGACGGCGATGGCGATCGGCGCGCGCTGACGAAGGTGCGCCACATCGACGTCGAGCCCGACGCTGAACATGAAGAGGATGACGCCGACCTGGCTCAGCAGCCGCAGGATATCGAGCGATGTCTCGGGAAAGAGAAAGGCGAAGCCGGCCGGCCAGAGCTGGCCGAGGAGCGACGGGCCCAGCAGCAGCCCCGCGGCGATCTCTCCGATGACCGCTGGTTGCCCCAAAAAGGTTGCGATGCTGCCCACCGCCTGGGTCGCAAGGACGATGATGAGCAGCTGGATAATCAGGAGGGCCAGCGGGCGTCGAAGAGCGTCGGCCGCGGCGAGTGGCGCCGGACTCGCTGTGCCGGTGACGCTCGAGACCGAGGACGGGAACCAGGTCTCGCCAAGCTGCAGCAGCCCGCCAATCGCGGCTACGGACGCCGCGATGACGATCGCGTAGATGAGGACACGCCTTTGCATGAAATCTGATCGGTCGCCGGACGCTGCTTACTTTACTCGATGGACCACTGCGGCTGAGCTAGTGGACGGCATTTGGGACGACTCTTCTGGGGAAAAAGGAGCATCACTCATGGCAGATGAGGTCATCACACGGGAAGAACTGATCGATCGCCTGAACGAGGACCTGGCCCGCGAATACCAGGCGATCATCGCCTACGTCGTCTACTCGCAGGCGCTCAAGGGCGCCGCGTACATGAACATTGCCGCAGAGCTGGAAGTGCACGCCGGCGAAGAGCTTCAGCACGCGATCACCATTGCGCGCCATATCGACTACCTGGGTGGGATGCCGACTGCGAGCGCGAAGCCCGTCGTGCTCAGCGAGGAGGCGGAGGTCATGCTGCGGGCCGACCTCGAGAACGAGAACGACACAGTCAGGAACTACCGCGAGCGCCTGAAGCAGTGCGAAGCGCTGCAGGAGTACGCGATCGCCGAGGATATCCGGGAGATCCTGCGCCAGGAACAGGAGCACCAGATCGATCTGGCGACGGCCCTCGGCGAGGACGTGCCCGATGTCTCGCGGCTGAAGAAGTCCGCGAAGAAGAAGCGGTAGGGCGCCGCGGCTACTGCTTCACGTACTTCTTGATCATCTTCGGGCCGACTTCGGCCCCGAAGATGTTCCCTTGCGCATCGGCGGCCACGCCTTCGGCGCCGCTCGTCGCCGACGCGTCTGGCTTTTCCTCAGGGTCGGGGATGAAGGCGATGACCTTGCCGTCGCGCACGCTGCCGACGCGAATGCCCGCGCTTCCATCCTGGGTTGCGCTTGGTATTCGACTCGGAATCGGCGCCGTAGAGGATGTCGTTCCTGTCGATGTAGATGCCGCTCAGCCGGCTGAACTGCTTCCACTCCTCGAGGAACGTTCCCTCCTGGTCGAAGATCTGCAGGCGGTTGTTCGCGCGGTCGGCGACAAACAGCCGGCCCTTTGAATCGAACGCGATGCCGTGCGGGACGTTGAATTCGCCCGGCGCCGCACCGGGCTTGCCCCAGGTCTTGATGAACTTTCCGTCCTTCGTGAACTTGACGATGCGCATGTTCGAGCCGGTATCGTGCCCGTCGGCCACGAAGATGTCGCCGCTAGGTCCGACCACGACGTCGGACGGCTGATTGAACTCGTCGAGCCCCGCTCCGGCGACACCGGCCTTGCCGAGCGTCAGCAGGAGTTTGCCCTCGGGGCTGAACTTGAAGACCTGGTGCCCCTTGCCGTCCCTGCCCTGAGCGTCCGTCACCCAGACGTTGCCGTCCTTGTCGACATGGAACCCATGGGGGAAGACCATCAGTCCCGCACCAAAGGTCTTGAGGAGCTTGCCGGAGGCGTCGAACTCGAGGATGGGCGGCACGTTCGAGCCGGCGCAGGTGTTGGCGCCGCAGCGCTCGGCGACCCAGATGTGGCCATTCGGAGCGACGTCGACGGCGCTCGTCGAGCCCCACGGTCTGCCGTCCGGCAGTTGCCCCCATTTTTCAATCGTGGTGTAGGGATTCGGCTGACCGATGATCGGCACGCCAGCCATGACGATGAGCGCGGCCGCTGCCACGATCAGAGTCCACGTCCGCCACGTCAGTGCTTTTGTCGGCTGCATGGCGCGTCAGTATACTGCAGCCGGCCGAGCATGCCGACGGGCGTGGCGCCTGAGGGCCCCGCTCGATCTCGGCGGCGCCGTTCAGACAGACGAGAGACGCGATCCAAAACCATGAGGACGCCTTCCCGCTGACCGAAGAGCGCCCGGCCGTGGGCCTCCCGATACTGAAGATCGAGACGGTCCGCTCAGTCGCATCTCACCATTGTTCGCGCAGAGGTGCTCCGAATGACACTTGCGACAGATTTCAGGTCGGCGTCCAGGAACCTGCGGCGCGGCGGCTGGTTGTCGGCGACCGTCGTGCTGATCCTCGCCGTGGCGATCGGAGCCGTCACTGCGATCTTCAGCATCGCGCACGCCGTCCTGATCAGGCCGCTGCCGGTCGTCGAGCCCGATCGCGTCATGCTCTTGTGGGGCCGCGACGGGGCCCGTTCGCAACAGGTCGTGGAGGTGTCGCTGCTAGATCAGCGCGCGTGGCTGGCCGGCCAGAAGAGCTTCCTGGCGATCGAGCTCTTCGGATCGGTTAACTGGGGGGAACTCCACGTCACGGGCCCGGGACAGCCGTTCCGCGCCGTGCATAACGCTGTGTCGTCGGGATTCTTCGACCTGCTCGGAGCGCGGCCCTTAATCGGCCGAACGTTCCGTGCTGGTGACGACCGTCAAGGCGCTCGCCCCACGGTGGTGTTGAGCGAGGCCGTCTGGCGGCAGCAATTCTCGTCCGATTCCGCCGTCGTCGGGCGTCTGCTCACCGTCGGCACGGGCAAGAAGGCAGCGGCCTTCGAGGTGATCGGCGTTATGCCAGAGGACTTCCAGATTCCTGCCGGCGCGCAGGTCTGGACGGCACTTGGTCCGGAGCTGGCGGGAGCCGACAACGTGCGGGCGATGTATGCGCTCGGCCGCCTGGCGCCCGGCGCAACCGTCGAGAACGCCGTCGCCGAGCTCTCGACCATCGCGCGCAACGAGGAGCTGAAGAACGGGATGACGAACACGTCGATGGCAGTGGTGGCGACCCCCATGATGACGCACTTGCTCGGTCCCGCTCGTCCGGCGCTGCTCGCGATCGCCGGCGCCTCGGGCGCGCTGCTCCTGATTGCGTGCGCCAACGCGGCAGCACTGATCCTGGTCCACGGCGCAGGGAGGAGGCGCGAGGTCGCCGTGAGATTCGCCCTCGGAGCGCGCCGGCTGCAGATCGTTCGGCAGCTGTTCTGCGAATCGATCGTGCTGTCGCTGATCGCAAGCGTCCTGGGTGTCGGTCTCGCGTACGTGAGCTTCGGTGCGATCGTGTCACTCGCTCCGATCGAGGTGCCTCGTCTCGACGAGGCAGCGATCGACGTCCGCGCTTTGGTTTTTGCGCTGGTCCTGTGCCTGGGGACCGCGGTCATGGTCGGGCTCTTCCCCGCTTGGCGGCACAGCGGCGCCGCGCCCGTCGCCGGACTTCTCGAGCGTTCGCGGTCGGCGACCGCGGCGTCCTCTTCCGCGCGCGCACGCAAGCTCCTGGTGGCGGCGCAACTCGCGGCGGTGGTGGTGCTGCTGACGGCTGCCGGACTGTTCATCCGCAGCTTCAACGCGCTCCTCCGACTCGATCTCGGCTTCGATCCGCAGGGCGTGCTGACGTTCAACCTCGGATTCTCGGAAGAGAAGCACGATACGAAAGAGAAGCAGTGGGCGCTGGTCGACGCCGTGGTCGACAGCGCACGGCGGCTGCCGGGAGCGGTTGCCGCCGGTGCTGTGTTTCAGCGGCCCTTTGCGCATGGCGCGATCGGCATGGACACCAACGTCATCATCGAAGGGCAGCCGCTCGCCTCCGAGAGTGCGAGCCGTAACCCGATACTCAACTGGGAAGTTGCCACGCCGGATTATTTCCGCGCCATGGACATTCGACTGCTGCAGGGCAGGCTCTTCAACGAGCGCGACACCGTAAAGTCGCCGCTGGTGGTCATCGTCGGGCAGTCGCTGGCCGCCCGGCTGTGGCCGGGCCGGGATCCGATCGGGCGGCGCATGCTGGCACACGGTGCACCCGACCCAGAAAAAGGGAAACAGCCTGTATGGCAGACGGTCGTCGGCGTGGTCGAAGATGCCAGGTATCGTGAAGTCGAGACGCCGCGGTTCGACCTGTATCTGCCGTATCGCCAGGCGCCGAATCACGTCCAGCATTTCATGGTGCGCTTTTTGGGCGATCCGCTCGCGGCAGTCCCCGCCTTGAAGACCGCCGTCGCCTCGCTGGATCCCGAGGCGAGGGTCGACGGAATCTCGACGATGGACGAGGTCGTCGGCCGGGCGTTCGCGCCCTGGCGGTTCAGCAGCATCGTCGTTTCCGCGTTCGCGGCGATCGCCTTGACGTTCGCCGCGGTGGGAATTGCCACGCTGGTGGCCTTCGCCGTGACGCAACGCACACGTGAGATTGGCGTCCGAGTCGCGCTCGGCGCGCAGACCCGCGACGTCGTCGTGCTCGTTGCGAGCGAAGGCGCTTGGGTTGCGCTGGCTGGACTCGCCATCGGCGTGCTCGCCGCTTGGATACTGAGACGGTCGGTTGAGTCGATGCTGTTTGGCGTTGCACCGGACGACACCCTGACGTTCGGCGGCGTGGCGCTGCTGCTTGGCGTCGTGTCTCTGTTGGCCGCCTATCTGCCGGCGCGGAGCGCCGCGCGCATCGATCCGGCCGCGGCCCTGCGCGCGGAGTAGCGAGTTCCGAAGGGCTCGCGGCGCCCGCCGTTGCTGCGTTCACGCCTGTCGCGCGCCGAATCCCGGACCGTGAAGTAAGCTATCCGGCATGCGCGCGTTCTCTCAGGACCTCCGCTACGCGATTCGCGCCCTTTTCGCCAACCCCGGATTCTCCATCGTCGCCGTCCTGTCGCTCGCCATTGGCATTGGCGCGAACACGGCGATCTTCAGCGTCGCAAGCGCGCTCCTGCTGCGACCGCTGCCGTACCAGAACGCCGACCGGCAAGTCATTCTCTGGAACACGTCTCCCGGTCTCGGGATTACGGAGGACTGGTTCTCGACAGCGCAGTACTTCGATATCAAGAACGGCACGCAGAGCTTCGAGGATGTAGCGATCGCGATCGGGGCCAACTCGAATCTGACTGGAGACGGCGAGCCCGAACGGGTCGGGACTATCCGCGTCTCGTCAAATCTCCTGCCGATGCTCGGCGTGCGTCCGCTCCTCGGTGATCTGTTCGGCCCCGACGACGATCGTCCCGGAAAGACGGGGAAGGCCCTGCTCGGCTTCGGCACGTGGATGCGCCGCTACGGTGGAGATCGCAACGTGATCGGCCGGTCGCTGACGCTCAACGGGCAGCCGTACGAAGTCGTGGGTGTTCTTCCGGCGTCGTTCTCGCTGCCGCGCGAAGTCATGCCGACGCTCGGCGTTGTCGACGATGCGGAAGTGGTGCTGCCGCTGCCCCTTGCGGCCAACGCCGCGGAGGTCAGGAATCGCGAGGACTACAACATCATCGCGACGCTGAAACCGGGCGCCACGATCGAGCGTGCGCGCGCCGAGCTCGATGCGCTGACGGCGCGGCTGCGGCGCGAGCACCCGGCCTTCTATCCGCCGAATGGCGGGCTGACGTTCCGCGTGCTGCCGCTCCAGGAGCAGGCGGTCGGGCGCGTGCGACTGGCGCTCCTGGTACTCGTGGCCTCGGTGGCATTCGTCCTGCTCATCGCGTGTGCGAACGTCGCGAATCTTCTCTTGTCCAGGGCGCTGGCGCGGCAGCGGGAGGTTGCCGTGCGGGCGGCGCTCGGCGCCAGCCGCTGGCGTATCGTACGCCAGCTCCTGACGGAGAGCATGGTGCTCGCGGTCGCCGGTGGTGTCGTCGGCCTGCTGTTGTCTTACGTCTGCCTGCAGGGTATCCGGACCCTCGGCGAGGCCAGCGTGCCTCGGCTCCACGAGATCGCTATCAACTGGCGCGTCCAGCTGTTCGCCCTGTCTGTCTCGATAGTTGCCGGGGTCATCTTCGGACTGGCGCCCGCGCTCCGCCTGTCGAGCCCCGATCTGCATGGTCACCTCAAGGACGCCAGCCGTGGATCGGCGGGCACGAGCGCCGTGTGGGGGCGCGGGCAGAACCTTCGCCACCTGCTCGTCGTCGCCGAGCTGGCGCTT
Source organism: uncultured Acidobacteriota bacterium (assembly GCA_963839705.1). Classification (GTDB taxonomy): domain Bacteria; phylum Acidobacteriota; class Vicinamibacteria; order Vicinamibacterales; family 2-12-FULL-66-21; genus DATBJJ01. The sequence goes on along the minus strand of CAWIWL010000008.1, from coordinate 736,635 downwards.
TCGGTCATGCTCCTCATCGGTGCCGGGCTCCTGATACGGAGCTTCTCGCAACTCCAGCAGGTCTCGCCCGGATTCAATCCCGCCAACGTCCTCACCCTCGAGCTGACGATGACGGGCCGCAAGTACAACGACGCCGACGCGGTGCTCCAGGCCTACAAGCAGCTCTGGGAACGGCTCTCAGCGCTGCCCGGAGTGACGGCGGCCGGTGGAGTTACGGCACTGCCCTTGAGCCAGATGATGGCGTGGGGACCGATCACGGTCGAAGGGCGAACGGCGCCGGAAGGGGAGAAGTTCATCAACGCCGATATCCGCACTGTCGGGGGCGACTACTTCCGCGCGATGGACATTCCGCTTCTGAAGGGCCGGGTCTTCTCGCCCGAGCTCGATACACGCACCTCGCCGCGGGTCGTGGTCATCGACGAGCGACTGGCCAATCAGTTCTGGCCTGGGGAGGATCCACTCGGCAGACGCATCCGAACGGGCGGCTTCGATGTGACGCCCGATACGCCGTGGATGACCATCGTCGGCGTCGTGGGCGGCGTCAAACAGGACGCGCTCGACGCGGACTCGCGCATCGCCTACTACCGCTTCCAGGGGCAGTCGCCCTCGCGCGCCATGAACGTCGTCGTGCGGAGCCGCAGCGATCCATCCAGTCTGGCCGCGGCCGTCACCGGCCAGATTCGAGCGCTCGATCCCGACCTCCCGATCTACAAGATGCGGACGATGGGCGAGCGCGTCGAGGCGTCGCTGTCGGAACGACGGTTCTCGATGTTGCTGCTGACCCTGTTTGCCGGGCTCGCGCTCGGGCTCGCGGCGATCGGGATCTACGGTGTGATGGCGTATCTCGTCAGCCAGGGCACGCGCGAGCTGGGGATTCGTCTGGCGCTTGGTGCCGCGCCTCGAGATCTGCTGCTGCTCGTCGTGCGGCAGGGGATGACGGTTGCCGCGACGGGCATGGTGCTGGGCCTGGCCGGCGCGTTCGCGTTGACGCGCTTCATGCGGGCGCTGCTTTTTGGTGTGCACGCGAGCGATCCGATGACGTTTCTTGCGATCGCCGCGACATTGACGCTGGTTGCACTCGTCGCTTGCTACCTGCCGGCTCGCCGCGCAGCGCAAGTCGATCCGATTGTGTCGTTGAGGACAGAGTGACGATGCGGTCGTAGTGTCTGGCTTCAGCCAGACCTCACGGGGGTGCGATTGGAGCCTGGTTCGGCTGAAGCCGGACACTACGACCAAAAGGACACGGGTCCGGCTAAAGCCGGACACTACGAATGAAAGAACACGGGTCCGGCTAAAGCCGGACACTACGAATGAAAGAACACCGGTCCGGGTGAAGCCGGATACTACTGACGAACTGAGAGCGAGTGATTGAGATGAAGAAGCCAGTTTCTCTGATCGTATGTGCCACTGTCGCTGCGATTGCCGGCGCCACAGCAATTGGCCTGGCCCAGCGCGGGGCTGGTCTAGCGCCCGACGCGGCGGCGCGGCGCTGGGAGACCGAGAAGGAACTGCAGTCGATTGCCGTTGTCGAGCGCAAGGTGATGATGCCGATGCGCGACGGCGTGCGGCTGGCCACGGACATTTATCGTCCGAAGGACGCCGGCGCGAAGGTTCCGATCATCTGGGTGCGCACGCCATACAACTTCAACTACTGGGATGTCAGGAACGGCGTGCCGAGCGACATGACGGCCGCTCTCACGGCGGTGAAGCGCGGTTATGCGTACGTCGTGCAGAACGAGCGCGGCCATTTCTTCTCCGAGGGCAACTACGACATCCTCGGCTCGCCGGCGGATGGATACGATGCGCTGGCCTGGCTGTCGAAGCAGCCGTGGTCGAACGGCAAGGTAGGGACGACGGGATGTTCGTCGACGGCTGAGTATCAGATGGGCGTGGCGGCGCTGGGGCATCCGGCGTACGCGGCGATGAACGTGCAGGGTTTTGGCGCCGGCGTCGGGCGCGTGGCGCCGTACTTCGAGCAGGGCAACTGGTACCGCGGTGGGGCCGTCCAGATGCTGTTCATCACCTGGATCTACGGCCAGCAGAACCAGGTGCGGCCGATGTTTCCGCGCGACACGCCGCAGGAAGATCTCGTTCGCGCCTCCAAGGCGTTCGACCTGGCGCAGCAACTGCCGCCGGTGGACTGGTCGAAGGCGCTGTGGCATCTGCCGGTGCAGGACATCCTCAAGGCGGTCGACGGCCCGCGCGGGATCTTCGCTGACGCCATGCCTGTCGATACCGGCGGCCGCATGGTCCAGCGCGCGCCGAACGATCCGGCGTGGTACAAGGGCGGGCTCTATCACGACAACATGCCGCTGAACGTTCCAGGACTGTGGTTCATGTCGTGGTACGACGTCTCGGTCGGCCCCAACCTGGCGCTCTTCAACCACGTTCGCAAGACCGCGCCGCCAGAGGTGGCCAATCAGCAATGGGCGGTCATTGCTCCCGTCGCACACTGCGCCTACACGCGCGCGACAGAGAACACGGTAGTGGGCGAGCGCAGCATGGGCGATGCGCGCCTCGACTACGCCGAGCTGACCTACGGCTTCTTCGATCGCCTGCTCAAAGGGGAGAAGAGTGCGCGGCTGGACGCGCAGCCCAGGGTCAGCTACTTCACGATGGGCTCGAACAAGTGGCAATCATCGGACACCTGGCCGCCGAAGGGTGCCCAGCCGATGACCTTCTACCTTGCGAGCGGCGGCAAGGCGAACACACTCGATGGAGACGGCGTTCTCATCTCGGCGCCTCCGGCAGACAACAAGCCGGATTCGTTCACGTACGATCCGATGAACCCGGTGCCCTCATACGGCGGCAACGTGTGCTGCACCGGAACGGCCATCACTGCCGGGTCCTTCGATCAACGCAAGATGGAGGCGCGGCCGGACATTCTGGTCTACACGTCGGCGCCCTTCAAGGAAGGCGTCGAGCTCAGCGGGCCAATCGAGCCGACGCTCTACGTGTCGTCGGACGCGAAGGACACCGACGTCACGGTCAAAGTGATCGATGTCTATCCGGATGGCCGCGCCTACAACCTGGACGAGTCAATCCAGCGCCTGCGATACCGCGACGGATACGACAAGCCTCTCGCCTGGATGGAAGCAGGGAAAATCGTCAAAGTCACGCTGCAGCCGCTGACGACGAGCAACTATTTTGCGCCGGGCCACAGCCTCCGCATCGAGGTGTCGAGCAGTAATTTTCCCCGGTTCGACCGTAACCTCAATACCGGCGGCAACAACTACGACGAAGTGAAGGGCGTCGTCGCGCACAACGTCATTCACCATTCGAAGCAGTACCCTCGAAAGTTACCGTTACCGTTGTGAAACGATAGCGATGGTGCCTTTTCGAATCCGGCTCGCGGCGAGCCTCCTTGTCGTTGTCGCGGCGATCCCGAGCGGCGCGGCCGCGCAGACGCGGCCGAACATCGTGCTCATCGTCGCCGACGACCTGGGCTACGGCGATCTGAGCAGCTATGGCGCGCCGGATATCAGGACCCCGAACCTCGATCGGCTCGCCCGCGAAGGGGTCCGGCTGACCCAGTTTTACGCGAACGCACCAGTGTGCACACCGACGCGGGCGGCGCTGCTGTCTGGCCGGTATCAGCAGCGCGTGCGGCTCGAACGTCCCCTCGAGACCAACGCCGCGACTCCAGGCACCGGACTCGACATCGGCCTTCCGGCGACGGGCCGCTCCTTGCCGCAGCTCCTGAAGAACGCGGGGTATGCCACCGGGCTCATCGGCAAATGGCACCTCGGCTTCAAGCCCGAGTTTCACCCCAATCGCCACGGTTTCGACTATTTCTGGGGCTATCTGGCCGGCTATGTCGACTGGTACGCACACGTGCGCGGCGACGGTCAGCCGGACCTGTGGGAGAACGCCACGCCAGCCCGGTACGACGGCTATCTCGATCACGAGCTGACGAACCGCGCCGTAAAGTTCGTTTCCGAGCACGCCAGCGGTCCGTTCTTTCTTGAAGTCTCGTACGGCGCGCCGCACTGGCCCTTCCAGTCTCCGCGTCGTCCGTCGACGGCGGCGCGGAAGAATGGTTCGATGCTGCAGCAGCCGGCGGACGCCGATCCGCCGAGCCGCAAGGACTACGCGGAGATCGTCGAAGAACTGGATGCGGGCGTTGGCCGGATTCTCGATGCACTATCGGCTCGTGGCCTGGCCGAGAGGACGCTCGTCGTGTTCGTGAGCGACAACGGCGGCGAGTGGCTCTCGCGCAACGCGCCGTTCTTTCACCGGAAGGACACGGTGTGGGAGGGCGGCATTCGCGTGCCGGCGATCGTCCGCTGGCCGGCTGCGTTGCCGGCCGGTCGGACGATCGACCAGGTGGCCATCACCATGGATCTCTCGGCGACGTTCGTCGCGCTCGCCGGCGGTTCGATCGCCGAGAACCAATTCGAGGGCATCGATCTGCTGCCGATCCTCCGCGGGGCGGCGCCGGCCGTCGAGCGGACGCTCTTCTGGCGCGTGGGCCCGGCGGCGGGGCAGCCGCGCGCGGTGCGGAACGGCGACTGGAAATTTATCCAGGAGGGATTGAAGCAGCTGCTCTTCGACGTGACTCGTGACCCGGGCGAGCGCGAGGATCTTGCCGCGCGCTACCCGGATCGCGTGCGCCGGCTCAAGGCGATGCTCGACGCCTGGGAGAAGGACATAGCGGGGGCGTCAGGCGGCCGCTGATTGCGCTGCTGATACACTCCCATGCGGAGACTCAGCATGCGCGTGACGTTCTGCCTTCTAGTCGGCCTGTTGACCACGACGGGCCCGTTCGCTCCCATTGGCGCTCAGGACGCCCCGCCGGCAACCCACCTCGCGTTCGTGGGCGCGCGCATCATCGACGGCACGGGCGCCGCCCCGATCGGCGATGGCGTGATGGTCATCCTGGACGGCAAGATCACCGCCATCGGTCCCGCCGCCAGCGTCAAGATTCCTCCCGGCGCGACCCGCGTCAACGTTTCGGGCAAGACGATCATGCCGGGGATGATCAACGCGCACGGGCACGTCGGCAACGTGCGGGGACTCAAGGCGAGTCCCGAGTTCTATACGCCCGAGCACGTCAGACATCAGCTCGCCGTCTACGCGCGCTACGGCGTCACCACGGTGTTCAGCCTGGGCGGCGACGGTCCCATCGGCGTGCAGGTTCGAGACGAGAAGCCTGTCGGTGTCGCGCGCCTCTTCGTTGCCGGGTCCGTCATCGCGACTTCGGATCCCGCGGCAGCGCGCACCGCGGTGGATGCGGTCAAGTCAATGACTGCCGATCTCGTGAAGATTCGCGTCGACGACAACCTGGGCGCGGGAACGAAGATGCCCGCCGACGCGTTTCGCGCCGCCATCGACCAGGCGCACAAGCTTGGCCTGAAGGTCGCGGCGCACATCTTCTATTTGCAGGACGCCAAGGACGTGCTCGCCGCAGGCGGCGACTTCATTGCTCACAGCGTACGTGACGTGCCGGTCGATTCGGCGTTCGTCAAGCAGCTCCAGTCGCGGGACGCCTGTCTGTGCCCGACCCTGATGCGCGATGTTTCGACGTTCGTGTACGAGTCGCGCCCGGCCTTTTTCGATGATGCCTTCTTCCGGCGCGAAGCCGATCTCGATACGATGTCCGGCCTGCAGACGCCGCAGTATCAGGCATCGAACCGCACGCCGTCCGCCACCCGATACAAGGCCGCCCTCGAGATCGCCAAGACCAATCTCAAGACGCTGAAGGATGGCGGCGTTCGCATCGCCATGGGGACAGACAGCGGGCCGGCCGGCCGTTTTCAGGGCTACTTCGAACACCTGGAGCTCGAGCACATGGTCGCGGCGGGCCTGACGCCGATGCAAGCGATCGTGTCGGCGACCGGCGACGCTGCCCGCTGCATGAACGTCAGCGACCGCATCGGCACGCTGCGGTCCGGGCTCGAAGCAGATTTTCTCGTCCTGGGTGCCAACCCGCTCGACGGGATTCGCAACACGCGCACGCTCGAGTCTGCCTGGGTGCGCGGCGGGCGGGTGCCTCGATGACCGCCGGCCCGGGAATCCGCTGGTGGCCCGCGGCACTCGTCGCGCTTGCGAGCGCGTTCGCCATCGGCTGGGTGTGGTTCATCGGCGACCGCGACGGGCAGGAGCGGGTCATGCTCACCTTCCCAATCGCGTTTGCGACGCTGTTGCTCCTCGCGGTCTGGCTGGTGTTCTTCTCCAGGCTGCCCTGGAGCCGCCGCCGCCGGGCGATTGGCGTCGCGTTCGCTGCGCTCGCCGTCGCGGTGGCAACGTTGCGCATCCGAGGCGTGACCGGCGACCTCGTACCGATCCTCGAATTCCGCTGGACGTCGCGCGCGGCGCCGGCCTTGAACCTGGAACCGCCCGCAGAGACGGCAGCTTCGCCCGTAGCCGCGCCCTCGAGCACGTCAAAGGCCGAGGCGCCAGCCCCGACGCCGGCGTTGCCAATTCCCGCTCCTGTCGCGGCGTCCGCAGCCGTGTCCACCGCCGCCGACTATCCGCAGTTCCTCGGCGCCGATCGCGACGGCACGGTCAAGGGCGTGCGCCTGGCCGACGATTGGGCGAAGAAACCTCCGCGGCTTGTTTGGCGCCACGCCATCGGGGCGGGATGGTCCGGATTCGCGGTGGCTCGCGGGCTTGCCGTCACTCAGGAGCAGCGCGGCAGCAGGGAGATGGTGGTTGCGTACAACCTCAGCGACGGCGCGCCGAAGTGGTCGCATGCTGACGAGGCTCACTTCGAGTCCACGATTGCAGGTGACGGCCCGCGCGCAACGCCGACGATCTCCAACGGGCGCGTCTTCACGCTCGGTTCGACGGGTCTGCTCAACTGCCTCGATCTCGAAACGGGCAAAGTGATTTGGCGCAGAGACATCGCCGCCGACCACCAGTCACCTCAGCCCGACTTTGGCCGGAGCAGCTCGCCCCTCGTCGTCGACGATTTCGTCGTCATCAGCGCCGGTGGGTCGTCCGGGCGATCGCTCGTGGCGTATCGTCGCGACACGGGAGAGCCGGCGTGGCACGCTGGCGACGACGTGCCCAGCTACAGCTCGCCAGTGCTCGCGACGCTCGACGGCGTGCGGCAGATTGTCGTCCTCAACCAGGGGAGCGCCGCCGGCCACGATCCGGCGACGGGCCGCGTGCTCTGGAATCACTCCTGGCCGCGCACGGCGCCAACCGTCGCGATTCCGCTCGTCCTCTCGGAGAATCGCGTCCTTCTCTCGGCGGGGTACGGCGTCGGAAGCCGGCTCCTGCAGATCTCGCGCGATGGCGACGCCGTCACGGAGAGCCTCGTCTGGGAGAGCACACGCCTCAAGGCCAAGTTCTCCAATCCCGTCCTCTACGACGGTTTTGTTTACGGCCTCGACGATGGCGTGCTGGTGTGCCTGGATCCCACGAACGGCGAACGCCGATGGAAGGGCGGCCGATACGGCCACGGCCAGACCGTCCTCGTCGGCCATCGTCTGCTCGTGCAGACAGAAGACGGCGACATCGTGCTCGTCGATCCGAATCCCCAGGCACATCGCGAAATTGCGCGCTTCACGGCATTCGCGCAGAAGACCTGGAACCCGCCTGCCGCCGCCGGCCGCTTCCTGCTCGTCCGTACCGACACCGAGGCGGCGTTGTACGAGCTGGCGGGGGAATAGCAGGCTCTAGGCTCTGGGCTTTTGGCTTTTGGGAAGAGCTTTCAGATCCTAATCGTGCGGCTGAGAGCTAAAAGGCTCTTCCAAGAGCCTAAAGCCTAAAGCCCAAAGCCTGCCCTGAGCGCGAGCCGCGAGCAGCGAGCCGCGACCTGTCACGACATGTCGCGGAGCTCCGAGCCCCACGGAGCCAAACACCACGCCCCACGCTATTCCGCCATCGGCACGGACGTTGAAGCAGGTTCCTCTCGCCACGCGACGCTCACTGTCAAAGGAGGACCTCAATGAACATCATGAATGCCATCCTCGGCGCGCAGGACGGTCAGGCCGTCGGCGCGCTCTCTCAGCAGTTCGGGTTGTCGCAGGATCAAACCGTCTCGGCGCTCGGCGCGCTGCTTCCGGCGCTCGCCGGCGGCCTTCAGCGCAACGTGTCCAGCCAGGGAGGCGTCGAGCAACTCATGTCAGCCCTGACCAGCGGCCAGCACGGCCGCTATCTGGACGAAGCCAGCATGCTCGGATCGCCTAACACCGTCAACGACGGGAACGCCATCCTCGGTCACATCCTCGGCTCTCGGGACGTCAGCCGTGCCGTCGCTACCAACGCGGCGTCGGCGACCGGCATCGGTCCCGACGTGCTCAAAAAGATGCTGCCGGTCGTAGCCACGCTCGCGATGGGCGCGCTGGCCAAGCAGGCTGCCTCCCAGCCCGGTCAGGTCGGCCGCGCCCAGATGACTGACAACATCGGATCGCTCGCCAGCTTCCTCGACGTCAACCAGGACGGCTCGGTGGCTGACGATGTGATGGGCTTTGTGGGGAAGATGTTCGGGGGACGGTAGATCAGGGATCAGCGGGATCAGGGGTCCAGGGATCGGGGCTCAGTCCACGATTGGGGTTCAGTCCAGAATCGGGGCTCAGTCCCCGGCCAGCGAGATATTGTTCGAGTAATCCCGGATCCCTGGACCCCTGATCCCTGACCCCTGAGCCGGCCCAGTAAGCACTCAGCCGAGCCAGTCGGTATAGTACAGGGATGCCTGATACGTCGCAGGTCGCCGACCTCGAGCAGACCGAGGTCGGCAGCTACTTTGTTGCGAATTACCCGCCGTTTTCGGTCTGGACGCCTGACGCTGTCGCCACGGACGCCAAGGCGGCTCTCGCTTCGCCGGCCCCGCCGGAGATACCGCTGGGGGTGTACCTCCACATCCCTTTTTGCCGTAAGCGCTGTCATTTCTGTTACTTCCGGGTGTACACCGATAAGAACTCCAAGGAAGTCGAGGAGTACCTCGACCTGCTGGGGCGCGAGTGGGAGCTCTACGCGGGTCAGCCCGCGTTGGCCGGGCGGCCCTTCAACTTCGTGTATTTCGGCGGCGGAACCCCGTCGTTTCTGTCGACCCGTCAGCTGGAGACGCTCGTCAAGCGCGTCACCGCGAGCCGGTCGTGGGAGACGGCCGAAGAGATCACCTTCGAGTGCGAGCCCGGTACCATCACCCGTGCCAAGCTGGCAGCGATTCGTGGCATCGGCGTCACCCGGCTGAGCCTCGGCGTCGAGAATTTCAGCGATCGCATCCTGGAGCTGAACGGCCGCGCGCACCGCTCGCCGGAGATCACGCGGGTCTACAAAGAAGCGCGCGACCTGGGCTTTCCCCAAATCAACATCGATCTCATCGCCGGCATGCTCGGCGAGACCGACGAGAACTGGTCGGAGTGCGTCAGGCGCACGGTCGATCTGGCCCCTGACAGCGTGACGATCTATCAGATGGAGCTGCCTTACAACACGACCATCAGCCGCGACCTGCTGACGCACGGCGGCCAGTTCGATGAGCCGGTGGCGCAGTGGTCCGTGAAGCGGCGCTGGGTGGCAGAGGCCTTCGAGGCGCTCGAGCGCGCCGGCTACACCATCGGCAGCGCTTACACGGCGGTGAAGGATCCGGCCAAGACGCGCTTTCTCTACCGTGACCGGTTGTGGCAGGGCGCCGACATGGTCGGGCTCGGCGTGGCCTCCTTCGGCCACATCAACGGCGTGCACGTGCAGAACGTCGACACGTGGGAGGCCTATAGCGCTGCGATCACCAGGGGCGAGATTCCCCTCGGCCGCGCCTATCGGCCCACGCCCGAGGAGCGGATGATCCGGGAATTCGTGCTGCAGCTCAAGCGCGGATCCGTGCGTCCGGCGTATTTCGCTGACAAGTACGGCGTCAAGGTGCGAGAGCGTTTCCGCGAGCAGTTGACCTCGCTCGAGAAGAGCGGCTTTCTGGCGCCTGCCGGCGACGATGTGATCGCGATCACGCGTGAGGCGCTGCTGCGCGTCGACACGCTCCTGCCGCGGTTCTTCCTCCCCGAGCACACGGGAATTCGTTATACGTAGTGTTCCAGGGATCGGGGATCAGGGGTCCAGGGGGCTGCGGCACAGCCGAACGCCTGGTCAACGACAAAGCTTCGAATGAGATCTCGAAGCTCTCCTGATCCCTGATCCCAGATCCCTGAATCGTTTCGGTGTCCATGTCCATGTCTATGAGTTACGACGTCGTTGTCATCGGCGGTGGCCCGGCGGGGTCGACCACGTCGACGCTGCTGGCCCAGCACGGCCTCAAGGTCGGACTTTTCGAGCGCGAGACGTTCCCCCGGTTCCACATCGGCGAGTCGCTCATCCCCGAGACCTACTGGGTCCTCAAGCGGCTGAACATGCTGCCGAAGATGCAGCGCAGCCACTTCGTCAAGAAGTACAGCGTGCAGTTCGTCAACGCGAGCGGCAAGCTGTCGGCGCCGTTCTATTTCTGGGACAACAAGCCGCACGAGTGCTCGCAGACGTGGCAGGTGGTGCGCAGCGAGTTCGACCAGATGATGCTCGACAACGCCCGCGAGCATGGCGTCGACGCCTTTGACGGCGTGCATGTCACCGATGTCCTGTTCGAGGGCGATCGCGCCTGCGGCGTCCGCGTGCACGACAAGGACGGGCGGCGCGAGGTGCGCGCCCAGGTCGTCGTCGACGCAAGCGGCCAGGCAGCGATGCTGCAGAACCGGTTCAAGCTGCGGCTGTGGGACCCGATGCTGAACAAGGGCGCGGTCTGGACCTACTGGCAGGGGGCGTATCGGGATACCGGCCGCGACGAGGGCGCCACGATGGTGCTCCAGACCGTCAACAAGAACGGCTGGTTCTGGTACATCCCGCTGCACGACGACATCGTCAGCGTCGGCGTCGTCGCGCCCTTCGATTATCTCTTCAAGGGCCGCAACGGGCACGAGCAGACCTACCACGAAGAGGTGGAACGATGCCCGGCGGTGAAGGACCGCGTGTCGAAAGCCACGCGCGTCACCGGGTACTTCGCGACGCGCGACTACTCGTATCGCTCGAAGGAAGTCGCCGGCGATGGATGGGTCCTCGTCGGCGACGCCTTCGGCTTTCTCGATCCACTGTATTCGTCGGGCGTGCTCCTGGCCCTGCGGTCGGGCGAGATGGCCGCCGATGCCATTGCCGACGGCCTGAAGAAAGGCGACGTAAGCGCGGCGCAACTGGGACAGTGGGGCGCCGGCTTCAACGAAGGCGTGGATCGCATGCGCCGGCTCGTCTGCGAGTACTACAACGGCTTCAGCTTCGGTGCGTTCGTGCGGAAGCATCCCGAGTTGCGCGGCACGGTGACGGACCTCCTCATCGGAGACCTCTTCGCGACGCGCGTCGACAAGGTCTGGGGTCCCATGGAGTCGCTCTACGGGCCCGAGCACAAGGTCATCCCACCCTGGCACGCTGGATCGACTCCCGAAGAGGCCGGGAACAAGGCCAACGAACTCGTGCTGCCCGACGGCCGACGGCCGTAGGGTAAGGCTCTCGGCTTTAGGCTCTCGGCTCTGGCCAGAATTGATGATTTTGCTCGAAGGGTTTTGCTAAAGCCTAAAGCCTAAAGCCGAGAGCCTTGACAAGGATCAAGATATTTACTACAAAGAAGTAGCAATGAGCGGCGAACACCTCGGCAGATTCGAGCACTTCCTTCTCCTCGCCGTCGTCCGGTTGGGTGACGACGCGTACGGCATGACCATCCGGCGTGAGCTGGCGGAGCATACCGGCCGCGATATCGCGGTCGGGGCGATCTACACGGCGCTCGCGCGGCTCGAGCGGCGCGGGCTCGTGCAGTCCTGGCTCGGGCAGCCGACGGCCGAGCGTGGCGGCAAAGCGAAGCGCCACTATCGCGTGCTGGCTGCGGGGAAGAAGGCGCTCACCAAGGCCGAAGCCGCATTGACCGGCCTATCGCAGGATCTCGGACGCGCGCCAAAACGCTCATGACCGACGATCGAACTGTCGCACCTCTTCTCCCACCTCCCCGGCTCGCGCGCTGGCTGCTGCGCCGCGCGCTCGATGGCCCCGCGCGTTCCGCGATCGTCGGCGACCTCGACGAGGAGTTCTCGTGCTTCGTCGTGCCACGACTCGGCGCGCGCGCCGCACGACGATGGTACTGGCGGCAGGCGATAGCGTCGATCGTGGCATGCATCCGGGAGCCTGCCGCGTCTGAGCTGGAGCCTGCGGAACGGATTTCATTTCGGACGACGCTCATGCAGGATCGGCGCGGTCTCGGAACGGACCTTCGGGCTGCCACGCGGTTCTGCTGGCGGCATCCACTCCTGTCACTGACGGTCGTGCTCACGCTCGCCGCTGGCATCGGCGTCAACGCAGCGGTCTTTTCCGTGCTGAACGCCACTTATCTCAAGAAGCTGCCGATCGCGAACGCCGATCGCTTCGTGTCGATCGACGCGAAAGAGGGAGGGTCCTTCACCTATCCCGAGTATCTCTCGCTGCGCGACCTGCCAGGGCTGCACGCGCTCATCGCTGGCGGGCGAACGTCGACAACACTCGGCGCACCGGTCGACGACGGGGGATCCCGTCAGCGCGTGGTGATCGACATGGTGACGGCCAACTACTTTGACGCCCTCGGCGTCAGCGCCGGCACGCGAGGCCGCCTGTTCACGGAAGCGGACGGCGAGCCGGGACGCCCGCCGGTGGTGGTTCTCAGCGACATGGCCTGGCGAAAACGCTTCGGCGCAGATCTCTCCGCCATCGGGCGGACGATTCGTCTCCATCGCGCGCTCTTCACCATCGTCGGCGTTGCCCCGGCGGGTTTCACGGGCACGCAAATCGGCTACAGCCCGGACATCTGGGTTCCGCTGACACAGGCTCCTCTCATCGACGGCAACACCGCGATGCTCGGACCGGCATCGGCGTGGCTGGGGCTGGCCGGGGTGCTCGACAGTCCCGGTTCGCTGGCAACGGTATCAGCGGCCCTCGACAGTCGATGGAAGGCGGAGCGTCGAGATGACGTTGCCGTTGTGCAGCCCATTCCTCGCGGCCACCAGTGGTACAGACGCGCTCCAGAGAGCCGCCTGCGCTTGATCGGCCTCTTTTCGGTGCTCATTCTCGTAATCGGTTGCCTCAATGTATCGACGCTGCTCGGCACGACCATCCAGGCGCGACAGAAAGAGCTCGCCATTCGATCGTCGCTTGGCGCGGGCCGCTTGCGGCTGTTGCGGCAGTTGCTTGCCGAACATCTGATGCTGGCGGCGATCGGGGGAGTGGCGGGAGGAGTCCTCGGGTCGTTGATGGCCCGTGGGCTGGCACCCCTCATGGCGAGCGGGTTCGCACCCATCGACCTGGACGTGTCGGCCGATCTGAATGTCGTGCTCTTCACGTGCGGCTTGTCACTCGTCGCCGCCGCGGCCATCGGCGTCATGCCAGCGCTCAGGTGGTCGAACGTCAACACGCTTCCGGCGCTGCAGGGCCAGACCGCAGGCCTCACGCGTCTCTTCCGTTCGACTGGCCTTTGGTGGCTGATTCCCTGGCAAGTCGCGCTCGGAACCGTTCTCCTCGCATCTGCCGGGCTGCTGGTGAAGACGGTGCAGCAGCTCAAGCTCGGCATCCAGGCATCCGCGCCCGAGCGGGTCTGGTTTGCCGACGTATCCTTCGACGATTTACACCGACCCGCGACCGGACTCTTGGACTTGCAGGACCGACTTCGTCTCCAACTTCAGTCCATGCCGGGCGTTGAGGCGGCCGGGCTGAGCTCCGGCCGACCCCTCGCGTCTGTTCGACGCGGTCCACTGTATGTCGAGGGCATGACGAAGGTCCCTGACAGCAAGCCGATGCCGTGGGGCCCGCCGCCTCCGCCGCCGCCGCGCGGAGCCGTCCCGCTCGACCTCGACAAGCTGTGGATCGTGAGCCAGAACTACGTCACGCCCGGTTACTTTGCGGCGCTCGCGCTGCCGATGCGCGAGGGCCGGGACTTTACCGCCGAAGATGGTGCGCGGGCGCCGCGGGCAGCCATTGTCAATGAAACGCTTGCCGCTCGAGCCTTCGGGCAGTCCAGCCCGATCGGTCGCCGCGTGTCGTTCGGCCAGCCTGGGGTATTCGATACCCAGATCGTCGGGGTCGTCCGGGACCTTCGCTCCGAGCATCTCCGCGAGGCCGCACCTGACGGCATCTTTTTTCCAGTCGCGCAGATCCCTCGTGCCGAAAGCGAAAGCAAGACCCAAACAGGCGGGACCGAACCGATCGATCTGACGCTCATCCTGCGCGCGCGAAAAGGCGAGCGCATGACGAGAGATCGGCTCCTGCAGCACGCGCTCCAGGTCGATCCCGGTCTCTTCGTCGACAGAATCCTGACGTTCGACGAGGAGGCCAACGGCGCGCTCAGTGAGGAGCGGGTGTTGGCCACCATCGGCTCGCTTCTTGGCGCCGCGGCGCTGGTGTTGCTGGTCATCGGTCTCTACGCGACGATGGCGGCCGCCGTCATTCGCAGCCGCCGGGAGATCGGGATTCGGCTCGCGCTCGGCGCCCGTCCCCGATCGCTGCGCGCGCTGGTCGTGGCGCGCTGCCTGCTCGTCGCCGGCGTCGGCCTGGGGCTGGGGTTGCCGCTGGCGTACGCGGCGACGAAGTCGTTCGCGCACCTGCTCTACGGCGTCCAGCCGCTCGACCCCATCGTCGGCGCCGTTACGGTCGCCATCGTTCTCGCCACGTCTGCTCTCGCCTCGTTTGTGCCGGCCCGACGGGCCGCGCGGGTCGATCCGGTCATTGCGCTGCGCGCTGAGTAGGCTCTAGGCTTTAGGCTCTCGGCTCTAGGCTCTAGCAACATCTTCGAGCAGGTGGTCGAAGGATTTGCCTAGAGCCGAAAGCCTAGAGCCCAAAGCCAAGCCCTGAACGTCCCCTCGCAACCGGCTACAATGTCCCTGCATGACGGATAGGGCCATTGAGAGGATCGACCCCGCTGAACCAGGGTTCCGCTACACGCGCAAAGTCTTCTTCTACGAGACTGACCTTGCCGGCGTGGTCCATTTCAGCTGCTATTTCCGCTACATGGAAGAGGCCGAGCACGCGCTCTGGCGTGCCGCTGGGCTCACGGTCGATCGCGCCGGCGCCGACCTCGGCTATCCGCGCGTATCGGCGACCTTCGACTACAAGAACCCGCTCTTCTTCGAAGACGAACTGACCGTCATCGCGCGCGTGCATGCGGTGACCACGCGCACGATCAAGTACTCGTTCGTCTTCACGCGGGGCGACACAGCCGTGGGCACCGGGTGGCTGACAACGGCCTGCGCCACGCGCCAGGAGGACGGCTCCATGCGCTCCGTTGCGGTGCCCGCCGGGGTCGTGTCATCCTTGCGCGCTGCGGCGGGCCAGAGCTAGGAACCGCGACCAGATGGGGCCACGCAAAGAACTTTCAGCATCACGCAGGCGTCGACGGTCTGCCACCGACGTTATGAGGTATCGATGAAGAGAATCAGAAAGCTGATGGACCGGCTCGTTGCCACGCCGGGGAAGAAGATCTCGCTCAAGAAGTACGACCCGGAATGGACGGGCAACATCAATGACAAGAAAGAGGCCATTACCCTACTCGACAACGGCGTCAAGCTGCTCGCAAAGCACCAGGACAAGCTCTATGCGCAGGATACCTATTCGCTGCTGATGGTCTTCCAGGCGATGGACGCCGCCGGCAAGGACGGCACAATCAGGCACGTGATGTCCGGCGTCAACCCGCAGGGCTGCCAGGTGTTCAGCTTCAAGGCACCCTCGGCGGAGGAGCGCGATCACGACTATTTGTGGCGGAGTCAGAAGGCGCTGCCGGAGCGCGGGCGGATCGGCATCCACAACCGTTCCTACTACGAAGAAGTGCTCGTGGCGCGCGTGCATCCCGAGATCCTCGCGTCGCAGCAGCTGCCGGCGGACTGCAAGAAGAGCGGCGTCTGGAAGAACCGCTTCGAGCAGATCAACAACTTCGAGCGATACCTCGTCGACAACGGCACGGTGGTGCTCAAGTTCTTTCTGCACGTGTCGAAGAAGGAGCAGAAGCGGCGTTTCCTCGAGCGCATCGACGAGGACGACAAGAACTGGAAGTTCTCTGTGAACGATGCCAAGGAGCGCACGTTCTGGAAGGACTACATGCACGCGTACGAGGACGTGTTCACGCACACGAGCACCAAAGCCGCGCCCTGGTACATCATCCCGGCGGACAACAAGTGGTTCATGCGCCTGGCCGTCGCAGCCATCGCGTATCAGACCCTCGCCGATCTCAACCTCAAGTACCCGACCCTCACCAAAGAGAAGAAGCAGGAGCTGCTCGAAGCCAGGAAAGTGCTGATGGCCGAGAAGGATTGATGGAGACCGACCATGAACGCTGGGTCAAAGCGAGTTCGCACGCTGCTGGTTCTGACGCTTGCATCGGCGTGGGTGTCTCAGGTCGTAGTGTCCGGCTTTAGCCGGACGAGAAAACTCGATCAGGCCGCCGTCGATCTGCTGACCGAGCGCTCGATTGCACTTACCACGACTCCCACCGCGACCACGACGACGGCGCCGACGACGTTGTGCCAGAGGAAGGCCACGCTGGTGAATGACGCCACGTAGGCGACGGAGGCCATGCCGGCGGTGAGGCCGACGAACGCGCCCGTGCCCGTCGCCATCGGTACCGCCACGGCGAGGATGAACACCCCCAGGATCGAACCATAGAAGAACGACCCGAAACGGTTGACGACTTCGATGAGTGACCCGAGCTCGACCGCCCAGACCGCCACGCCGACCGCAAAGAGTCCCCAGAGACCAGTCACGACCTTCGACACCTTGAGGTAGTGCGCGTCGCTCCCGGCCGGCCGGAAGTGCCGCTTGTAAAAGTCGATCACGGTCGCGGTCGACAGTGAATTCAACTCGCCCGCGATGGTGTCGGTTGCGGCCATGATGATCGCAAGGATCAGCAACCCCACCAGGCCGATCGGTAGCTTCGTGAGAATGAAGTTCGGGATGACGTAGTTCACGTCCGAAAAGGCGCGGTCGTTCCGCTCGCGAACGAGCGCGGCGGCGCGGGAGCGGACACTGTTCACGGCGGCGTCACCCTGGCGCACCATTTCCCTGCCGGCCTCGATCCGAGACGCCTCGCCCGCGTCGCGGGCTGCCACCAATTCGGCCGCCGCCGCTCTCCTGACATCGAACGCGGTTTTGAACTCGGCTTCGAGAGCCGCGTACGCCGGCGCGGCGCTTCCGGCTCTGAGGCGTTCGGATTGGGCCGCGCTGAAAATGAGCGGGGGCGGCGTGAACACGTAGAAGACGAATACGAGCACGCCCAGGAGTAGCACGAGGAGCTGCAACGGGATCTTCCAGTAGGCGCTCATCAGCAGCGAGTGCCGTGCTTCGTCGACCGAGCGCGCCGTGAGGTATCGCTGCACCTGACTCTGATCGGTGCCGAAGTACGAGCAGAAAAGGAAGAGCGCGGCGATCATTCCCGACCAGAACGTGTATTGGTTGGTCAGGTCGAACGAGAAGTCGATCGTCTTCAGCCGGCCGGTCGCGGCGGCGATGCTCAGGCCATCGACGATCCCGACGCCGGCCGGCAGGCCGATGAGGGCGGTCGCAATCACCGCGAAGAGCCCAAAGACGACGAGGACCATGATCTTCACGTCGGTCCACGTGACGGCCTGCACGCCGCCAAACATCGTGTAGACCACGGCCGGTAACGCAATCGCGAGTGCCGTGGCCGTCACGTCCCACCCGAGGACCAACGACAGGACGACGGCTGGCGCGGAAATCACGGCGCCACACGACATCGCGCGCGACACTTGAAAGAGCGCGCTTGTCAACGCCCGCGTTTTGGAGTCGAAGCGCCGTTCCAGGTACTGGTACGCCGTATAGACGCCCGAGTTGTAGAAGAACGGCACCAAGGTGAGCGAGAGAATCACCATCGCCAGCGGCAGCGCGAAGTAGAACTGGATGAAGCGAAGACCGTCCGTATAGCCCTGCCCGGTCGTGCCGATCATGGTGATGGCGCTGAGCTGCGTCGCCATGACGGAAATTCCGGCCGCCCACCACGGAATGGAGCGGTTGGCGAGGAAATATCCTTCGATCTGGTGGCTGTCTTTCGTGCGCTTGAGGCCGTCGTAGACGATCCAGGCGGTAAAGCCCACGACGACGGCCCAGTCCAGCGGGTGCATTCAGAGTCCGGCAGGCATCAGGAGAAGTACTCCTGAAAGGCGTAGAGCGCGAGCAGGGTGACGGCCCAGACGATGAGCACGCGAGCGTAGCTGCGGCGCATATCGGTCATCTCTCAGCGCTCGCGGGGCCCCACCCCCGCTCGCTCTCGCGCGGCGACTTCGCGCCGCGCTCGGGCCGCAGGCGCTGCGCGTTTGTCCGGCACGGCATTGATCGCATTCTAGCGCGTTGAGCGACCTGGCAGACCCGGCAATGGTGGGACGAGTTGGTGCGGGTGGTTCAGGAACAGCCGTTGAGGAAGCGAGAGCCTCGCAGCCAGCGCTTGTCGGGGTAGTACGCGAACAAGAGCGAGCCATCCTTGATGGTGTCGATCACCGTGCGCGCGATCGCGGGGCGAAGCGCCGGGCAGCCATGACTGCGGCCCAGCCGGCCCACGGTGCGCAGGTTGAACTCGCTCACGTAAGAAGCGCCGTGCATGACGATGGCGCGCTCGCGCGCGCGGTCGTTGACGCCCGCTTCGAGGCCGTCGAGGCGCAGCGAGTAGCCATTGGTGCCGACGTAGGTGTCGGCGGTCCGGAAGAGCCCGAGGCTCGTCTGGTGGCTGTCGTCGGCGTTCGAGAATCTCGTCGCGAAGTTCTCCCCGCTCCCGCGGCCGTGTGCGACGAGCTCCTCGAAGAGTACCTGCTCGCGTTCGAGGTCGAGCACCCAAAGACGCGGTTCGGTCGAGGCTTTGGAATAGTCGATGACCGTGAGAAGCCGCTCGTTGCCGACAGCGCCGACATTTCGGGCGCAGGCGGCGGCGTTCAGCGCGAGCCGGAGCACCGTCTCGTTGAGCGAGCGTGCGCCGGCGAAAGCCAGCGGGCCGGGCGAACGGGTCGAGGGCTCAGCGGTGCTCGCGCGGCCCGCGAAGCTGGCCATAGCGATCGCGAGCCCGAGTGCCACAGGAAAACGCATATCGGTCAGATTCCCTCCAGAAAGCGGCCTGCCAGGAGGTGCCCGGTCTTTCTAGAGTAGCAGCCGGAGGGTCATTTTAGCCAGTCCGGCGGGTCAGGCGTCGACGGTCGGGAGATCTTGCTCGAGGGCCTCCCGGTCAGTCAGGCTCAACTCGTCGTGCAGGGCGCGCTTCAGCCGCTCGGCCAGATCGCCGAACGTCCTGGCGGCTTCGCGCAGGTGCCCGTTCTCCTCCTCGAGCTGCCGGATTCGGCGAAGGCACTCCTCGAGTGCCCTGGATGGCTCCCGTTCGACCACTGCGCCTCCTCCGATGCGTATGATCTTGGACGAAACGTCAGGGTCGCCTTCCGTCGCAGCCGGAACGGACCCGTCCCACACATAGTACGTCGATACCGGCCCAGTCATGACACGACCGACATTAATGTCGGTAGAAGCCGTCCTTCGTGAGCTTTGCGGTCTTCGCGACCATCGTGAATGAGCCGCCGGGAGATGACGTGCAGGTCTCAGCCCCGAATTCCTCTCAAGTAGTGGAGACGCGGGCTGTCTGGCGAAGGGAGGCCGGCAGAAGCCGATCGATGTCCGGGTCGGACGGCGTGCCGGTGCCGGCGCCGAGCGCCTCTCGCGCGATCTGATAGGCCTCGCGATCGGCGGGAAGCGCGTGCTCGTAGACATTCTGGACTTCGCGCATGAGGGCGTCTCGGCGGGCGGTCGTTTCGGGCAGGTCAATCAGGCCATCGTGCACGTCGGCGAGGAGCGCGCGGTACTTCTCGCAGAGCAGCCAGAGCTGCGCCGCGCACGCGCGATGGGCGAAGGCGCGGGCCTCGAAGTCGAGCGAGTGCACAATCGACAGGCCTACGAGCGCCGTCGTTGCCAGCGCCGCGGCGGCGATCTGGAACGGCCGAGCGCCCGTGAGCGCCACGAAGCAGGCACCTGTCGACAGGCCCAGGAGCGTGGCGAGAAGCACGCGGGACTGCCAGGCGCGCGCGGCCAGGCGTTCAGCCGCCCGCGCGTGCGCGCGGTAGCTCGTGGCGACGCTCCCGAAACTCAAGCGGATATGATTGACCAGGCTGAGCTGGAACACGGTCCCTCCATCGAAGTGCTTCCTGCGCTGAGGCTGTTGGCTCTCTGGTGAACCCCAAGCTCAAGCGCGTTGCAAGAGAGGGACCTACTTGAGAGTCATGAAAGAAGGCCGGAAAACCGGAGTGTGAGGCTCCCGGTGTCTGAAGCCGTGCAACTTTACCACTCCCTCTCGTGGGATCCCTCTTGACCGCGCGGCGTGAACCGAGTCAACTACTCACGGTGACAGACTCTCCGCAAGCCCAGCCATTGTCTCAGCCGTTCGATGAGCGGTCGGCGCTCGAGGAGCTCGAGCAACTGGCCGACAAGATCCAGCTGTCCAGACGCCAGCGCGAACAGAAGGTTGCCGAGTTCGATTCGTTCGTGCGGACCATCCGTCATGACCGCTACGCCGCCTCGATAGCCGCCACCGACCGCGAGCGCCGCGCGGAAGATCGCGCAGCGGCCTCGAACGCGGCCACGCACGCCGCCGGTGGCGTAGCGCCGGTCTCGCCATTAGGCGCGTCACCGGTGGCGGCACCGGTCGCGGCGACGGCCGATGTCCCGGAGAGCAACCCGTGGGCCGTAGCCGCGCCTCGCGAGCCGGTTGCTCATGTCTCCATCGATCGACCGGGCAGACCGCGGGCCGCTTACGTTGGCGTTGCCGTCGCCGCCCTTGCCGTGATTGTGGTGGCGGTGCTGTTGTGGAGGTCCGCCGGGGTCCCCGTCGGTCCCGCCGCGCAACCGGATCCTCGAGCCGCTCCTCAGCCCACGACGGCGGCAGCGGCCCCCGCCCCGGTTGCGCCCGCACCCGCGCCGACCGTGCCGGCAGGTCCGCCGCGCGCGCTCAACATCGAGTTCGTCACGGTCCGTCCCGTGTGGGCGCGCATCACCGTCGACGGCCGGCGTGCGATGGAGCGCGAGTTCGCGGCCGACCAGCGCATTCCGTTCGCCGCCGATCGCGCCATCGTGATCCGGGCCGGCGACGCCGGCGCGATTCGTCTGGTCGTGGACGGGAAGGATCTGGGAGTGCTCGGGCGCGACGGGCAGGTCTTCAACCGGACGTTCACGCCAAAGTAGGGCGGGGCTCAAGGCTCAGAGCCTGTGAAGAAATCGTACGTAGTGTCCGCCTATAGGCGGACTTATCTTGGTCCGGCTGAAGCCGGACACTACATCTCTTCACGCCCTGCGCCTAAAGCCTAGTCCTCCCCCCGCCCCCACAGCGTGCGCGTGACGCTGGCCAGGACGAGGGTACTTAGCAGGAACACCCCAAACAGAACCGCAGCGGCAAGTGGCCGCATGTACAGAACGTTGCCGACGGTGAAGAGCGCCGACCAAATCGCGGCGCAGCCGGCTGTCCAGCCGAGCATCGCGAGTGGGATGTTGTCGGCCGAGGCCGTCCCCTTTGGCATTCCGGCGGCCTGACGTATGGGCTCCCACCCGGGACCCGACGGCCGGACCTTCCGGTAGAACTCAACCAGCACCGCGCGATCCGTTTCCGGTCCGAGCCAGGCTGTTGCCACCCAGCACACCGTGGTCACGCCAATCGTGATGAGGAGCGCACGATGCGTGCTCATTGTTACGCCCGCGAGGCCGTTCTTCGCCAGCACCAGCAGCAGCACCGATACGACAAAGGAACTGATCATCGCGACGACTTCGCACCAGGCGTTCACGCGCCACCAGAACCACCGCACGAGATAGAGAAGGCCGGTGCCCGCGCCAATCTGGAGGATGATGTCGAACGTGTCCTTCGCGGTGTCGAGGAGATACACGACTGCGGATGAGCAGAGGAACAAGCCGATCGTGACCAGCCTGCCAGCCATCACGTAGTGCTTTTCTTCGGCGTCCCGCCGGATGAAGCGGCGGTAGAAGTCGTGGACGAGGTACGACGCGCCCCAGTTCAAGTGCGTCAGGATGGTGGACGAGTTGGCGGCGATGAGGCCGCCGACCATCAGGCCCACGAAGCCCGCCGGCAGGAACTTCAGCATCGCCGGGTAGGCGATGTCGTGGCCGAGCAGGCGCGGGTCGAGGTTCGGGAACGCGCGTTGGATGTCCGACAGTTCCGGGTAGACGAGGATCGAGCAGAGCGCGACGAGGATCCACGGCCACGGTCGCAGCACGTAGTGCGCGACGTTGAAGAACAGCACCGCGCCGAGCGCATCCTTCTCTGACTTCGACGCCAGCATCCGCTGCGCGATGTAGCTGCCGCCGCCGGGCTCCGCGCCCGGATACCAGACCGCCCACCACTGAACCGCGATCGGCATGATGAAGACCGCGACGGCCATATCCCAGTGGTTGGACATGTCCGGGAGCACCGCCAGATAGTCGATGCCTCCGGGCCCGCGCGTGACCGACAGCTTGTCGATGAGCCCGGTCAAACCTCCGACCTGTGGCGCTTTCAGCGCGAACCACGCGGCCGCGACGACGGCGGTCATCTTGACGAAGAACTGAATCATGTCGATGACGAGTACGCCCCACAGGCCGGAGTGCGCGGCGAACACCACGTTGAGGATGCCCACGCCGAGGAGCGTCTGCCAGCGTTCGAGGCCGAAGAGGATGCCGGCGATCTTGCAGGCGGCCAGGTTGACCGTCGCCATGATCATGCAGTTGAAGAGGAGTCCGAGATACACCGCGCGGAACCCGCGGACGACGCTCGCCGCGTTCCCCGAATAGCGGATCTCGTAGAACTCGAGATCGGTGAGCACGCCCGAGCGGCGCCACAGCCTCGCGTAGAAGAACACCGTCGACACGCCGGTGAGCACGAACGCCCACCACACCCAGTTGCCGGCAACGCCGTTGCGCCGGACGATGTCAGTGACGAGGTTGGGCGTGTCGCTGCTGAAGGTGGTGGCGACCATGGAGAGCCCGGCCAGCCACCAGGGGACGGCGCGGCCCGACGCAAAGAACTCGGATGTGCTGCGCCCCGCCCGCCTCGCGAAGAACAGCGCCGGCACGAAGCAGACGAGCAGCGTGACCGCAACAATCACCCAGTCGAGCGGGGCGAGGATCATGGCGCGACACTCTATCCCACTTTCGGCGTTCAGCTACCAGCTCGCAGCTCGCGGCTCGCTGCTCGCGGCTCGCCGCTGGCGGCTGGTTCCTAGCGTCTGGCTACTGGCTTCTCGCGGCTGGCGGTTGCTGGGTCGGGGATCGGGGTGCGAGTCAGCAGCTGCGAGCCACGAGCCGCCAGCCGCGACTACCGCGCTTCGCTCGAGGGCGGCACGATGCCCTTGGCGCGCATGTAGGTCACGAGGTTGCCGTAGTGCTCGTTGTTGTGGGCGATGTTGCTGATGAGAGTGTTGCCCCGCGCCCGTTCGAGCGTCGTGTTGTTCGGTCCCGGTCGTTTCAGCATCTCGTTGATCGAGGCGCTGGTCTGACTGTCGTAGAGCGCATCGCAATACGCCAGCGCGTCGTTGAGCATCTTCACCAGGTCGGCCTTCGGCTGCACTTCCTTGTCGTTGGCCGAGTGCTTGGGCGCGGTCTCGGGCTTCGCCGAGGCGCAGAGGTTGTAGTTGGCGGCCACCAGGTGGGCGATCATCTGGCCGAATGTTCTGACCTCCGCCGGGGCGCCCTGGGGCCTGAACTGATAGTCAGCCTCGGGCATCTTGTCGGCCGAGGCCGCCAGGTTGCGTCGTATGTTCTGATGCTGCACCTTGAGCGATCCGGCGATGTCCAGGGTTGCCGGCGGCGCCGGCGCCGGCGTCTGAGCGACTCCCGTCGCCGCGCACACGGATGCCACGAACAGCAGGCTCATCGTCGTCTTGTTCATCGTCGCTACTCCAGAATGAAGAGTCCGGCTGAAGCCGGACACTACGAAAAGAGTCCGCCCAGAAGGCGGACAGTACGACCGCAGAAACCTGAGAGTCCCCTCGGCCAGAAGCGATCGTAGTGTCCGGCTTCAGCCGGACCAGGATAACCTCTTACTTCAGCCTGTCCGACAACATCCCGATGCTGATCGCGTAACTCGTGGCGCAGTTGTAGGCGAGCAGCGCTTCGTAGTTCTTGTAGACGAGGAAGTATCGCGCGCCGTCGGTGACCATCGACGCGTCGATCGCGCCGGCGGGCAGCGCGGTTCCGGCGGTCGTGCGCACGCCGAGCTTGTTCCACTCCTTGAGAGGCAGCGGCTTGGTGAGCGCCCGCTCGGCGCGGCAACCTTCGGGCCGGTGGGGCAGGGCAGCGACCTTGGCCTTGGCCGCCTTTGGAACCTTGACCTCGCGGCCCCACGTCGCCTTGTCGGACCACCCATGCTCCTTCAAGTAGTGAGCGACCGAGGCGAACACGTCACCCTGCGACGTCCAGATATCGCGCCGGCCGTCGCCGTCGAAATCCTGCGCGAACTCGAGATACGTTGAGGGCATGAACTGCGGCTGGCCGAGGGCGCCGGCCCACGATCCCTTCAGCCGTTCGAGCTCGATGTCGCCGCGGTTGACGATCTCGAGGGCGCTGAAGAGCTCCTTGCGGAAGAGCGTCGCGCGCCGCGGATCGTAGGCGAGCGTGGCGAGCGCCGGGATCGTCGGACGCACGCCGGCGAAGCGTCCGAAGTTCGATTCCAGTCCCCACACGGCGGTGATGACCCGTGGCTGCACCCCGTACTTCTCGCCGACCGCGCGCAGGAGGTCGTGATGCTGGGTGTGCATCTGCTGAGCGGTCTGGAGCGCGCGGCGCGTCAGCCGTCGCTTGAGATACGCCGTGAGGTCGAGCGCGAACTCGGCCTGCGTGCGATCGCGCTCCAGAATCTGCTCGACCGGCTGGATTTCGGCGAACGCGGCGTCGAGCACTTCGGGGCGGATGCCGCGGGTCAAGGCCTCGGCCCGGAGCTCTGCGAGCCACTCGTTGAATTGCCGGGGGGATGCCGCCGGAAGGTCCTGCGCCCGTGCCGCGCCAGTCCACGAAAAAAGCACCATCGCAACAACCGTGGAAAAGCGCAGCATCTCTACACATTCTACAGGCCTTTTCGCCTGGTCTCCCGAGAAATGGTGCGCATCGGCGTGCTCACACGGTCACGGATTCAACCGCGAAAATCGCAAGGCTCACGAAGATCGTGAAGAGTCTTGCGCGTTTCTTCGCGGTCTTTGCGAGCGTCGCGCATCTTTGTGACCGGTTGCCGTGGCTGTCCGGAGCGACGCGCGGTTACCGCTCGAGATGTGCGCCGCCTGCGGTCGCGGGCTCGATCACCGCAAGGGAAGCGAGCATGACGATCGCGAGGCTGACGAGCACCGCCGCAATCGCGGGACGGGTTTCGGCAACCATCGCCGCCGAACCAAGCAGTAGTGCGGCAATGCCGGTTTCGGCGCCGGCGATCCAGCGGAACAGCCTCGATCGATGGGCCTGCAGCATCGTCGGGTGGACGCGCGAGGTGAAGAGCAGGTTCAGCCGCAGTGTGACGCCGGCCGTCGCGAGCGCGAGCACGGCCAGGAAAAACTGAGTCCGGAACGACTGGCCGGGCGCCGGACGTGCGAGCCACGCAAGGATCGGCGTGACCGCGTCGACGACGGTCATGGTGCCCTGGTGAAACTGCCACCACCACAACCCCGTGCCATCTGTCGCCGGCGCCGAACATCGCCAGTAGCGTGCCTGACGGCGTCGTCAGCTTCTTGAGATCGGCGAGCAGTTCGTCGGCCGACGCGTAGCGGTCGGCGGGTGATACGCGCAGGCAGCGCCGGACGATCGGGTCGAGCGCCGGGACCGACAGCTGGCGGGGCAAGGTGGCTGGGCGGCCCTCCATCATGCGCGCGAGCATGGCCGCGGGATTGGATCCAAAAGGGTGCTCGCCGGTTGCCAGCTCCCAAGCGACGACGCCGAACGCGAAGAGATCGGTGCGGCCGTCGACGTCGCCACCGCTCAGCTGCTCGGGCGCCATGTAGCCGGGTGTTCCTGGTGCGGTGCCCTCCTCAGTCAGCCGGGTCACGGTGCGATTGTCCGGATCGGTGATGCGCGCCAGGCCGAAGTCGAGAATCTTGATGTGGCCGTCTGTCCGGCGGATGAAGTTCTCCGGCTTCAAATCACGGTGGATGATGTTGCGGGCATGGGCGGCCGAGAGGCCGGAGGCGATATCGACGAGCGTCGCGATCAGCCGGTCGGAAGCGACAGGTCCACGCGCGAGCTCCGCGCGCAGCGTGTCTCCTTCCACCAGCTCGGACGCGATGTAGAGCTCGCCGTCGATTTCCTCGAGCGCGAAGACCGTCGCGATCGATTCGTGCGTGAACGCGGCGGCGGCGCGGGCTTCGCGCGCGAGCCGCTCGCGGTGACGCCGATCGCGCGTGTACTCCGGCGGCAACGCCTTGAGCGCGACCGTTCTCCCGAGGCGCTCGTCACGCGCAGCATAGACGACGCCCATGCCGCCGCGGCCGATTTCTTCGAGGATCTGGTAGGAACCAATCTTCTTACCCACGAGCGACGGCGCATCGTCGGCCATCAGGCTGGCCGCGACGGCCCACGCCGGGGCCTCGAGGAACTGCGCGCCCGGCTGATGGCGCGCGAGCAGCGACCGTACTTCCTCGACGAGTTCGGGGTCGGCCTCAGCCCTGGTGCGGAGAAGCGCCTCGCGCTCCGCGCCGTCGGCATCGAGCACAGCGTGAAAGAGCGCGTTGACGGCCTGCCAGCGGTCGGCATTCACGCGGACGAGTTGCCCTCCAGCTCGCGGGCGAGCCAGGCCCGTGCAATGGCCCAGTGCCGTTTCACGGTGGCTGGCGAGATGGACATGGCCTCGGCGGTCTCTTCGACTGTGAGCCCTCCAAAGAAACGCAACTCTACCAGCCGAGCTTGCTCGGCGTCTAGCGCCGCGAGCTTTTCGAGCGCGGTGTCGAGCGCGAGGATGTCGAACGATTGCTCGCCGCCGGCGACGAGCGCCTCGTCGAGCGTGACGCGTGCCTGAACGCCGCCGCGCTTGAGCGCCCCGCGCGCGCGGGCACGCTCGATGAGGATCTGGCGCATCGAGTGGGCGGCAATGGCGCAGAAGTGCGCGCGATTCTGCCAGCGGTCCGGCCGGTCCTTCATGAGGCGCAGGTACGCCTCGTGGACGAGACCGGTCGGTTGCAGCGTTTGCCCGGGGCGCTCGCGGCGGAGGTAGTTGGCTGCGAGGCGGCGCAGTTCCTGATAAACGACCGGCAGCAGCGAGTCGAGCGACTGCCGGTCGTCGGACAAATCAGGCCACCCGCTCGATCGTCACCTTGTTCATGACGACTGGCGTGACGGGACGGTCCTGACGGCCGGTGGGGACCGACCCAATCTTTTTCACGATGTCGAGCCCGGAAACGACCTCGCCGAACACCGAGTGCCGGTTGTCGAGGTGGGGCGTCGGGCCGAGCGTGATGAAGAACTGGCTGCCGTTGGTGCCCGGGCCGGCGTTGGCCATCGAGAGGATACCCGCCTTGTCGTGGCGCCGAGAGGGATGGAACTCGTCGCCGAAGTTGTAGCCGGGCCCGCCGGTGCCCTGTCCGAGGGGGTCACCGCCCTGGATCATGAAGCCCTGGATCACCCGGTGGAAGATGATGCCGTCGTAGTAGGGCGCCTTCTTCTTCTCTCCCGTCCCGGGGTGCTTCCATTCCTTGGTGCCCTCGGCGAGCCCCACGAAGTTGGCGACGGTCGTCGGCGCTTCCTTGTCGAACAGGCGGATGGTGAACGACCCTTCGGTCGTGTCGAATTTGGCGTAGATTCCTGGCTCCATAAGCTCCTTCGCTTGGCCGCACGTACAGCGAAGAATTATAGCCAACAAAAAGCGCCTACTCGTCGTCTAAGGTGCAGGGCCTGATCCTCCCGGGATTGCGGGAGGGCGGGTGGACTCGCTCGCACCGGGGATATCCCTTCTCCCTGTTCCCGGCTGGGTGATTTTCGCCCGTCCTTTCGCCAGTTCCGTGAGGCAGGCCCCTCTTTGGCGGCGTCACTACGAAGATCTTCGTTGACATTTACGAAGATGTTCGTAGACTTGAGACGTGCGTAGTGTCCGAGCTTCCGCCTCCGCCAAGGCTTCGGCGGACCGCCGTAGTTTTTAGCAGAGGCTGGGCAGCCGGACGTCCCGTTCGAACCTATGTCCAAGACTCCTCGACCCACAGACGCCGAGCTCGCGATTCTGCGTGTGCTCTGGCAGCTCGGCCCCAGCACCGTTCGGCAGGTGCACGACGTCTTGATGCGCGAGCGGCCGACCGCCTACACCACCGCGCTCAAGTTGATGCAGATCATGACCGAGAAAGGGCTGGTCCGTCGCGACGAGGCCGATCGTACGCACGTCTACCACCCGCGTCTCACCCAGGAGCAGACGCAGCGCCAGCTCATCCGCGACTTGATGGACCGCGCCTTCGGCGGTTCTTCATCGAAGCTCGTCCTTCAGGCGCTCGCCAGCAAGCGCGCCTCGTCTGACGAGCTGGCGGAGATTCGCTTGATGCTCGAGGGCGGCACGGAGAGCGCAAAGGAAACGGAAAAGGACAGTGATCGGGAGGTGCGTGATGATCGCGATTGAGCACCTGCTTCAGCAACCGGCGGCGCAGGCGATTGGGTGGGCGCTGCTCCAGTTCGTCTGGCAGGGGGCACTCGTCGGCCTGCTCTCGGCAGCCGCTCTTTTTGCGCTGCGGCGCAGCGCCGCTGACGTCCGCTACGTCGTGGCTGCCATCGGTCTGTCGCTGATGCTCACGATGCCGGTGGTCACAGCACTTCAGGCGTGGGGCTCGATGACGGAGACCATCGCCCAGGACGGTTCCACGTCGACCTTGGCGATGCCGGTGCCGTCGAGCGGTCGGGGCGTGACGGTTGCGCCACCGGCCCAGACCGCGGCGACGCCCGTGGCCGAGCCCCTTGCCGATGCGGGCCGACCGTCCGTCGGCCGGGATGAGACGTGGGTGCGCGTGGTGCTTCTCGCCTGGCTTTCTGGCGTGGCTCTCCTGACGCTCCGCCTGCTGGCCGGCTGGGCGTGGGTACAGCGCCTGCGCTCGCATCGTACTGCGTCCGCGCCCGCGGCCTGGGAACAGATTACCGCGCGGCTCTCGAAGCGCCTGCACATTGCGCGGCCTGTTCGAATCCTCCAATCCGCGCTGGTAGAGGTGCCCACGGTGATCGGATGGCTGCGCCCAGTCGTCCTCATGCCCGTGAGCGCGATGGCCGGGATGGGAACCCAGCAGCTCGAGGCGATTCTCGCGCATGAGTTGGCTCACATCCGGCGTCACGACTACCTCGTGAACCTCATGCAGACGCTCGTCGAAACGCTGCTCTTCTACCACCCCGCTGTCTGGTGGCTGTCGCGGCGCATCCGCATCGAACGGGAGAACTGCTGCGACGACCTTGCCGTGAGCCTCTGTGGTGACCCATACGCCTACGCAAAGGCGCTTGCCGACCTCGAGGAACTGCGCGCCGATTCCAGTCCCCTCGTCCTGGCGGCGACGGGCGGCTCGCTGCTCTATCGTGTCCGCCGGCTGATCGGCACGCCGTCGCACGCCGGCCCCGGTCCGGGGTGGCTTGCCGGCAGCACGGCGGTCGTGCTCATCGCCGGCATAGCGGCGGGAGCTGTTGGAAAGAATGCGCTCGAGTCTGAGCAACAAGTCGAGGCGGCCCCGGCGATAGCTCCCGCACCGCAGGTGAGCGAGGCATCGGCGCCGGCAATCGCCACATCACCCGTCGTTGCGCCTGCGCCGGAACGCGTCCGGCCGGTCGCGAGCGTTCCCAAAGTGGCGGCGGTTACGGAGCCTCGGCCCGCTGAACGCGGGACTCCGGCCGCTCCTGTTCTCGCAGCGTCGGTCGGCGAAGCCGTCGCCTCGTTCGTCGCGGAGGTCCTGGAGCAGTTCACTTGGTCGTACCCGGTGCCCCTGTTCCACCGACTCCACCGACTCCGCCGACGCCGCCGACCCCGCCGACGCCCCCAACGCCACCAACGCCACCGACTCAGCCGACGCCACCTGCACCACCGACTCCGCCCACACCACCGACGCCGCCCACACCACCGACGCCACCCACACCACCGACGCCACCGACGCCGCCCGCGTCATTTGGCGGGCTCGAGCAGAGCCGCGGCAACTTCACGTGGTCGGACGGCAAGCAGAAGCTCGAGGTGAGGTACAACGGAACGGTCGAGTTCACAGACGACGATAGCGATGTGAAGAGCCTGTCGCCCGGCGGCTACCTGCGGATCCGCGAGGGCGGATGGATCAGCAGTCGTACAGTGGAGTTCGAGGCTGATAACTCGGGGACGATCCAGCGGCGCTACCGCGAAGGCATGTCGGAGAAGCCGTTCGTGCCGGACGGCAAGGCCTGGCTGTCGCAGGCGCTGCCGCGCATCATTCGCCAGACGGCCTTCGGCGCTCCCGGACGCGTCGCGCGCATCCTCAAGTCGAAGGGCGCGGCCGGTGTCCTCGCCGAGATCACGCTCATCGAAGGCAGCTGGGCGAAGCGAATCTACTTCACCGAGTTGCTGAAATCACCGGGGCTCGACGCTGCCACAGTGCGCCAGGCGCTCGAACAGGCCGGCCGTCAGATTGAATCCGACTACGAACTGGCCAGCCTGTTGATCTCGTCCGACGGTCTGCTCGTGGACGAAGCCACGCGACGCGCCTACTTCGACGCCGCCAGAAGCATCGAGTCGGACTACGAGATGCGCCGCACCTACGCCTCCGCGCTCAAGCGCGGACCAGTGTCTCCCGAGGTGCTCGCCGGCGTGCTCGATGCCAGCACCGGCATCGGGTCCGACTACGAGGAGGCAGAGCTCCTCGTGCAGATCGCGCGGCTCCAGCCGCTCGACGCCCGCACGCGCGCGCCGTTCCTGAAGGCTCTGGCAACTGTCGAGAGCGACTACGAATGCCGCAGGGTCGTGAGCGCCGTCGTGCGAGCCGACCCGACCCCCGACACACTCGCGACGATGCTCGACCCATCGCTCGCGATCGATTCGGACTTCGAGCAGGCGTCCTTCCTGATCGACGTGGCCAAGTCGCAGCCGATCGACGGGCCGCTCCGGGCGCCGTTTTTCAAGGGCGTCGATACGATCGCGTCATCGTTCGAGCGGGGCCGGGTGCTGCAGGCAGTAGTGAAGCGCGGGAATCTGTCTCCCGAGACCGTTGTGGCCGTGCTGCGATCCACGCAGACCATGGACAGTGGCCACGAGGCGTCGCAGGTGCTCCTGAGTATCGCCGGGACCTATCCCATTTCGGGCGAGGCGCGCGATTTGTACATCACCACAGCGGCGCGCCTCGGTAACTACGACGAGAGCCGTGCGCTGAGCGCGCTCGTGAAGAGTGAGCGGCGACAGTAGGCTCTAGGCTTTAGGCTCTGGGCTTTAGGAAGAGCATTGAGAGCTCAGCCCCACGACAAGGACTTGAAGCTCTTCCTAGAGCCGAAAGCCTGGAGCCTAGAGCCTGTCTATACCGTCAACGTCGGGTTCTTCGCGTTCCAGCTCGTCCCGCGCTCATGGGTGAGCGCGACACGCAACGTCGTCGCCTCGTCATACAGGCGACCAGTCACCATCAGCATCAGCGGCGCGTTGGCCACGAATCCGGCCCGGACCGCCACGGCGGGGTGGCCGGTCAGGTTCGTCAGGCCGAGGGTCGAGCTGTTGGTCGGCGACAGGAACGCATCGTAATTCGACATCAGCTTGTCCATCTCGCGCATCAGCAGCGTGCGAATGCGCTGGGCCCGGATGTACTCGACGGCCGGCACGAAACGGTGCGTCCTGAAGGAGTTCGGCCACGTGTTGAGGCTCTCGTCCTTGATGCCAGGGCTGCGCGTCAGGTCGTCGAACGCCGCGGCCGCCTCGGTGCTGAGCACGAAGCTGATGGCGCTCGAATACCGCGTCAGCGTTTCGGGCAGCTCGATCGGGTGCAGTGTGGCGCCGGCCTTTCGATAGACCTCGAGGGCGCCGTTCAGAAGCTTCAGCCGCTCCTCGGCCCGGCGCCGCTGTTCTTCGGGCGTCAGGCCACCGCGGCCGCGTCCTTCACCTCTTCCCTCGCCCCTTCCCTCGCCCCTTCCTTCACCCCGGGCCCCGGCCCCGCCCTCGCCGCGAGCACCCCGGCCGTCGGCAGCGGGCGGTTCGAACTCCGTCTTGATGTAGCCGATCTTTAGTTTTGCGAGCGGGAGATCCGGGTTCCATGCAAACGGCGCGTCCACGACGGTGTCGTCGCGGCCGTCGGGGCCGTAGATCGCGTTGAAGACGAGCGCGCAGTCCTCGATCGATCGACACATCGGGCCGATCTTGTCCATCGTCCAGCTGAGGGCCATCGCGCCATGACGGCTGACGCGGCCGTAGGTGGGGCGAAGTCCTGTGACGCCGTTCACCGCGGACGGGGAAATGATGGAGCCCCTCGTCTCGGTGCCGATCGAGAAGCCGACCAGGCCCGCCGCCGTAGCCGATCCGGGGCCCGCCGACGATCCGCTCGATCCATTCTCCGGATTCCAGGGTGTCCTGGTCTGTCCGCGGAACCACCGGTCGCCTTGCGCGAGTGCGCCCATCGACAGCTTCGCAACGAGCACAGCGCCGGCTTCGCGCAGTCGCTCGACGATCGTCGCGTCGTAATCGAATACCTGATTCTGAAAGGGACCCGCGCCCCACGTCGTCAGGATTCCCTTGGTCGCGAAGAGGTCTTTTCCTCCCCAGGGGATTCCGTGCAGCGGTCCCTTGTACTTGCCCGAGCGGATCTCCTTGTCGGCCTGCGCTGCCTGGGCGAGCGCCAGCTCCTCGGTGAGCGTGACGACGCAGTTGAGCTTCGGCCCGTACTTCTTCAGCCGATCGAGATACATCTTCGTGAGGTCGGTGGAGGAGACCTCTCGACGCTGGATGAGTGGAGCGAGCGCTGTGACCGGTAGAAAGGCGAGATCGTCGAGCGAGGATCGCGGCGCGGCGGACGCCTGGAGGGTCACTTTGATCTTCGCGCCCGGTGTCGCGCCAGGCTTGGGCTTCCGGCCCGGGAGGTACGGACGGAAGGTGACGGCCGGCTCCGTGTCGAGCGGCACGTCGATCGCGCGCAACTGCTCGAAGGCGTCGAGGTTGCGGTTGACGCCGCCGAGCGCCTGCGTCTCTTCGGCATCGGAGAAGTCGACGCCGAAGATCTTCTCGCCGCACTCCAGCGTGTCCTTGCCGATGCGCTGGGTCTGCTCCTGCGCTTGCTGCGCCAGCGCCGGCAGAGCCAGGCCGCCAGCGACCGCGGCCGGCAGAGCCTTGAGGAAACGTCGGCGGCGAACACCGTCCTTACGCAGATCCTTCATGCCTGCTCCTCCCCAACCGATTGCCGTGAGCGGCCAGCTGAAGCCAGCACTCAGAGCGTTAGCAGGAGATTAGGAGATCAGGAGTCGAATCTCAAAACGCAAACGAACTCCTGAACTCCTGGTCTCCTGCCAGATTTCTTGGGACACTTCTAGTCTTTCAGCTTGAACCCCGCGGGGATGTCGACGTCGGTCGCGCCCAACGTTGTCGCGATTTCGAGCGTTTCGGTATTCATCGTAAAGATCGTCGCGCGGGGTTTGTCGTCCGTCTTCGCGATCTTCCTGGCTAGCATGCCGCTCAGGCCTCCGCCACCGGTGCTCTTGCTCTGTTCTTGGATCTGCGCCTTGCTCTTCACGCCTTCGAACGTCATCGTGGTGGCGAGCGGCGTGCCCTTGAGGCTGACCTTCTCCTGGTTGATGCGATCCATCGCCGGTTTGATCAGAGGATACATGGCGGCGACGGTGGCCATCTGCTCGGCCGACACGAGCGCTGTCTCGGGGGCGATAGCCTTCCAGTACTTCATCTCGAACTCGGCGAGCTCCTTCATGGCCGGGATATCCGGTCCCAGCCACGAGTCGGCGGTCAGCACCACGCCGCCGCTTTCGTCGAGCGTCTTGCCCTTCTCGCGCACCGTGACGGTCATGACGACCTGCTTCGCGTCGTAACCGGCGATCGATCGCGTCTGACCGGTTTCCTTGACGTCGAAGTCGAACTCGTACTGTTTCTCGTTGCCGGAGGGCTGAGCAGGCTCGCCGGCCTCCTTGGGTGCGTCCTTGGCTTCCTTGGCGGCGCGCTCCTGCGCCTCGCGCAGCTTCTGGCGCAGCTGGTCGAACGTGGTGACCGTGTAGGTCTTCTTCTTCATGTCGAGGTCGTAGACCTTCTGCTCGCCGAGGTCCACGATCCGGCCCGTCAGATCGTTGAGCGTGGCCTTCCGGTTGCCTTTGACGGCGTTGGTCGAGACGATCCCTTCACTCAGGGCCTTCCCGCCGAACATCCGCATCATCGTGCCGAGCATGCCTTCGAATTTCACCTGCCCCTTGTCGCGGGTCTTGACGTCGGCGAGGGCCGGGGCGGCGGACAGGCCGAGGAGGGAACAGGCGATCGCGCAGGACCAGAACACCTGCGACCAGGATGTGTTCGACGACTTCATTTTCGAGTGCCTCCGTCTGGGGTGCACATCAATTTTACACGGGGAAATGCCGATTGCTCAGGCTCAGGCTCAGGGAAGGAGCATATAGATCGAGGCCCGTGAAAATCGTCGTAGTGTCCGGCCTTTAGCCGGACTTGTCGAGGTCCGGCTGACCAGCCTCCGCTGAAGCGCTGAATGCTGAAGTGCAGGCGAAACGGTAGAATGCGCAGATGCGCACGCTAGTTCTCCTGCTCGTGAGCAGCCTTGTCATGTCCACACAATCAGCCAACAAGACGATCGTCACGGTGGGCACGCCGCCCATCCATCCCTACAGCCAGGCGATCAAGTCCGGCGGCCTGATTTACCTCGCCGGCGCGGTGTCGCAAGACCCCTCGGGCGGCGTCACGCCGAAGGGCGACGTCAAGGGCCAGACGACGCGCGTCATCGAGCGCATGCGTGCGCTCTTGGCCGCAGCCGGATCGTCGCTCGAGCAGGTGGTGGCGGTCACCGTCTACTTGAAGTCTGCCAGCGACTTTGCCGCGATGAACGAGGCGTACAGCGGGTTCTGGACGAAAGACCCGCCCACTCGCACGACCGTCGTCGCCGACTTCGTCGTGCCCGACGCGCTCGTCGAGATCTCGATGGTCGCCGTGCCCACCGGCGCCGAGCGAGTGGTCATTCACCCGGCGGGCTGGATCAAGTCGCCGAGCCCCTACAGCTATGCGATTCGCACCGGCGACACGCTCTTTCTTTCGGGGCTTGTCTCGCGCAATGGCCGCGACAATGCGGTCGTGCCGGGCGATATCAACGCGCAAACCACGGTCGTCCTCGACAACGCGGCCGAGTTGTTGAAGGCCGCGGGCATGACGTTCGACAACGTCGTCAGCTCGCGCGTGTACCTGCCCGACGGGGCGTCGTTCCAGGCGATGAACGCGATCTACCGGAAGTACTTCGCCGCGGCTCCTCCGGCGCGCGCGACGGTCGTCGCCGGACTGGCCGGCAATCAATACGTCGTCGAGATCACGCTCGTCGCTTCGTCCGCACCCAAGCGCGTGATCGATGACGGCCGTCCCGCGAACCCCAACCTCAGCGCCGCCATCCGGGCCGGGGATCGCGTCTACCTTTCCGGCATGCTGGGGAACACAGCCGAGACCAAGGGTGATGTCGGGGCGCAGACGAGGGAAACACTGGCGCGCATCAAGACAGCGCTGGGCGCCGCGGGCTGTTCACCGGCCGATGTCTACGATGCAGTCGTGTACCTGACCGACGCGAAGACCTTCAGCGCGATGAACGATGTCTATCGTCCGTTCTTCGAGCGCGACTTTCCCGCGCGCGCGACGGTCCAGACGGGA
Organism: uncultured Acidobacteriota bacterium; assembly: GCA_963839705.1. Taxonomy (GTDB): domain Bacteria; phylum Acidobacteriota; class Vicinamibacteria; order Vicinamibacterales; family 2-12-FULL-66-21; genus DATBJJ01. The sequence continues at coordinate 700,916 of CAWIWL010000008.1, read as the reverse complement.
CTCGTGGCGGCCGACGGGCTGGTCGAGATCATGGTCAGCGCGAGGTGCCCGGGCAAATGACTGTTGCGACTATTCCGCTCGGACTCGATGTGTTCGAAGCGGCCTATCACCACGTCGCGTCGCACATCCACCGCACGCCGCTCCTCTCGTCGCGGATGCTCAGCGAGCGCTCGGGGTTCAATGTCCGGCTCAAGGCCGAGATGTTCCAGCGCACCGGCTCGTACAAGATCCGGGGGCCGCTGAACAAGTTCATGTCGCTCTCGGAGGAGGAGCGCCGCCGCGGCGTCGTCTGCTCCTCGGCCGGCAATCACGCGCAGGGCGTGGCGCTCGCCGCGCGCATCCACGGCATCCACGCCGTCGTCGTCATGGCCGAGAACGCGACGCCGTCGAAGGTCGAGGCGACCCGCGGATATGGTGCCGAAGTCGTGCTGCACGGTACGATCTGGGACGATGCGAACGAGAAAGCGAAGGAGCTCGTCCGGGACCGCGGGCTGACCTACGTGCACCCGTTCGACGACCTCGAGCTCATCGCCGGGCAGGGCACGCTCGGCCTGGAGGTTGTCCGCGATTGGCCAGATGTCGACGTCATCGTCGTGCCCATCGGCGGCGGCGGCCTGATTTCCGGTGTGGCCATGGCCGCCAAGGCAATCAAGCCGTCGATCAAGGTCATAGGCGTCGAGTCGTCGGGGGCGCCAGGCATGCGCGACAGCGTACGTGCCGGCGCGGTCGTGACGCTCGACCGTGTGGATTGCGTCATCGACGGCCTGCGCGTCAAGCGGGTCGGCGAAACCACGTTCGAGGTCGTTCGCCGCATGGTCGACGAGATCGTCACGCTCCCGGACGAGCGGATCTTCGACGCGATGCTGTGGGTCATGCATCACGCGAAGCTGGTCGTCGAAGGGGCCGCGGCGGCGCCCGTGGGTGCGCTGCTCGAGCGACTGGTCGAGGCGCCGGCGGGAACGAACGTCGTGTGCGTGCTGAGCGGGGGCAATGTGAACCTGGATCAGCTCCGCGGGTTGAGGTGGAATTAGCCGGAGCTTCCGCCTGAAGGCGGAAGCCACGGGAAGAAGGCGGAAATGTGCGCTCCGAAACCGATCCGCATCGGCATTTCCGCCTGTCTTCTGGGCCAGGAAGTGCGCTTCGACGGCGGGCACAAGCGCGATCCGTTTCTGACTGACACGCTCGGACAACAGGTCGAGTGGGTGCCGGTGTGCCCGGAGGTCGAAATGGGGCTCGGGACACCTCGCGAGACGCTCAGGCTCGTGCGGTCGCCCGGCTCCGCTGGTTCTCCCCGGATGGTCACGACCAGGACGGCGATCGATCACACCGACGGGATGAACCGATGGGCTGCCCGGCGTCTCGAGGAACTCGCACGGGACGAACCGGATCTCTGCGGCTACGTGCTGAAGAAGGATTCGCCGAGCTGCGGGATGGAGCGCGTCAAGACGTACAGCGACAACGGCATGCCCGAGCGCAACGGCCGCGGGCTCTATGCGACAGCCCTCATGAACCGCTTTCCCACGCTGCCTGTCGAAGAGGAAGGGCGCCTGAAGGACGCGCGGCTGCGCGAGAACTTCATCGAGCGCGTCTTCGCGTATCGCCGGCTGAAGGATCTCTTTCAACCCAGGTGGTCGCTTGCCGCGCTCGTCAGGTTTCACACCGTCCACAAGATGGCGCTCCTCGCGCATTCGACGACGGGCTACAATGAGCTGGGCCGACTCGTGGCAAGGGGTCGCGAGATGAGGAAGGGCGAGCTGCGCGCCGAGTACGAGGCGGCGTTCATGTCCACCCTCCGGATCGTGGCCACGCCTCGCCGCCACGCCAACGTGCTGACCCACATCATGGGCCACCTGAAGAAGCTACTCGACGCAGGGTCGAAGCGCGAGCTGCTGCAGTCGATCGAGGCATATCGCACCGGCCTCGTGCCTCTCGTCGTGCCGTTGACGCTCCTGCGCCACTACGTCCGCCTCCACGCCGTCGACTATCTTGCCGGGCAGACCTACCTCGAGCCCCACCCACGGGAGCTGATGCTTCGCAACAGCGCCCGCGGCCCGAGCGAGGCGCGACCAGCCTCTGCTAAAGCTAAGGCGGTCCGCCGGAGCCTTGGCGAAGGCGGAAGCCGCCGAGCTTTGAAAAATGTCTGACGACCGTCCTCATCCGCAGCGCCGGCAGCACCTCTCCGTGCCCGTCACGTTCGTAGGACGCGCCGGACGCGGGACCGCTGGCGCGACGCACGACCTCGCCGCCGTTGAAGAACCGCTCGAAGTCCGGCTGCACGGCAAGCCGTTCGCCGTGATCATGCGGACCCCTGGCGAGGATCGCGCTCTCGCGGCCGGGTTCCTGCTATCGGAAGGCGTGGTGCGAACCGCGGACGACATCGGCGCCGTCGAACACTGTCGGCACCCCCAGCGTCCCGACGGTCATAACGTCGTCGACGTCTATCTGCTCGGCGACGCCAGAGCCTCGCTCGACGCGATGCTGGCCGACCGGCGCAAGGTGTTGACGAACTCATCGTGCGGGCTGTGCGGCCGCCTCACCATCGACTCCCTCAAGACGCGCGCGTCGGCGCTGCCAGTGACGTGGACCATGACGAACAGCGTGGCCGCCGGACTGCCAGACCGCCTGCGCGAACGTCAGCGCGTGTTCGACGGCACGGGCGGGCTGCATGCCGCTGGGCTCTTCACGCCGGACGGCACCTGTGCGGCGTCGGCGGAAGACGTCGGCCGTCACAACGCCGTGGACAAGGTGATTGGCTCGATGGTGCTCGAGGATCGGCTGCCGATCGCCGCGCACGCGCTGGCGGTGAGCGGACGCACATCGTTCGAGATCATTCAGAAGGCCTGGTTGGCCGGCATCGGCCTCGTGTGCGCCGTGTCCGCACCGTCGAGCCTGGCGATCGACCTTGCCGCAGAGGCGGGTATCACTCTTCTTGGCTTCGCCCGTGAAGGGGGATTCAACGTCTACACGCACGGCGAGCGGCTGGTCAGTTAGTAGTCCTTCCGCCTGAAGGCGGAAGCCACAATGTTTCCGTTTCTGCGCTTCCGCTCCTGTAGCTTCCGCGTTCAGGTGGAAGATCCCCTCAGCGCCCGAGTGTTCTGACCAGCAGCAGAACGAACAGCACCCCATTCGAGATGTGTCCCGCCCAGCAGATGCGGCACTGATGGCCGTTGACGATCAGGCTGTAGCCGAGAAAAGCGCTCATCGCCACGGCGGGCAGCGTCATCGTCAGGAGTACGAGGGGCTGCGCGTGGATGATGAGGCCGGTGGCCAGCAGCGCATAGAGCGCGAGGCCCAGCGTCGCGTTGGGGATACCCAGCAGAGCCGAGCGCGGGCTGCGGAAGAGCACTGCACACCCACCGTCTTCGAGCCGGCAGATTTCCGGTCCAGTCAGCCAGCCCGGCAGCACGTAGTAATGACCGTAGAGCGCCGCGGCCGCGGCAGCCGTGCCTCCGGCGAGCGCGATCCAGATGAGGACGTCTGACATGCCGGACACCAGTAGATCAGCTCCGGCCGGCGAGGGCGCGGTTCAGAGATCGCGAAGCTTCGAAGACCGCGAAGAACTTGTGCGTTGGGCTCTTCGTGATCATCGCCTCTTCGCACTCTTCGTGAAGGGTTCCGTGGGTCGTGTCCGCTGAGCCACGCTACGCCCCGCGTCCGAAACCGCCGTGGCGGATCTGGAAGCCCATGGCAGACGGACTGAAGCCGGCTTCGACGAGGTACGTCGCCAACGGGTGCTCCGCCGCGGGGAGACCGTTGATCTCGACAACGAGGAGGCCGAGGCGCGCCAGCGTCGCCGCCACCGCCCGCGCGGTGGTCGACCGCGACGGATCGTCCTCTGGCAGGAAGGCGAGGAGCTGCCTCGCACCGCGGCTGATGTAGGCCGCGAGCGCGCCGTTGACGATGACGACGAGCGAACCAGCCGAACGCGTGGGCGCGCGCCCGCGGTCCTCAGCCGGGCCCGCATCAGGCCAGCGCAGGATCGTTCCGTAAGGGTTGGCGGGATCTGTGGCAGCCAGCACGACGACTTCCGGCTCGTCGGGCAGTTCTCTGAGCGATCGCATCAGGTCGAGTGCCGCTGGAAGCGCGAATTGCGTCGCGCCGACGTCGCTCGCGAAGTAGCCGCGGCGAATGCGGCCTGCGTCTTCGAGCGCCTTGAGGACATCGTAGACGGCGCTGAAGCCGCCAGAGATGTTCTCCGCGGTCGCGACCTCGCGGGTCAGAACGCCGTAGCGAGCGAGGAGCTGCTGCGCGAGCGCGGTGGCGGACTCGGTTGCGGAAACCCTCACGGTGGAGCGCGCGGTCATCAGCGACCAGCGGCCCTCGGCGGTCGGCGGCGCCAGGCGCCGGCTCCTGAAGCTCTTGTGCAACCGGGCGGGTCCAGCTCCACGTCTGCTTTCTTCAATGCTCGCCGGGGCCCCACCTTGATCACTGCGCTCGGGGCCCCACCCCCGAGCGCTTGCCGCTCGCGCTTCGCGCTCACGGCGGCTCAGGGCTGTCGCTCGCGCGCGCTCGGCGGCTGCGCGCCTCGCGCGGGCCGCGGGCGCTCGCTTTGGCTGGGTGAATGCGCGCACGGCGTGCAGGCTGTCGTTCGTGAGAGTTCCAGCCCAGACGAGCGTCCAGATGGCATCAACGGTGTCGCCTGGATAGCCACCGCCGGCGGCCTCGTGCACGGCCGCGAAGAAGGACGCCCCGTTGCGCTCGAGATGTTCGACAATCGCGCGCTCCCGTTCGGGAAGCTCGTGCACGGTGCGCTCCGGTCTCAGGCTGGCAACGTGGTCGCTCAGGTAGAGCGCCAGACGTCCGTCGTGTTCGCCAAGCGGCTCGAGTCCTCCCCACACGACCTCGCCCGCCGTCGTCAGCGCGTCGAGATCGGACGGCTGATAGCCTTCGACCCGCGCGGGCAGGATCTCGGTCTCGAGAATCGACGCGATGAGCGGCGCGCCCTGCAGGCCCTCGATGGCATCGAGCAGCGCGTCCAGGCCGGCGCGGCGGCGGACGACGCCCTGCCAGTGCGTGATGAGCCGTCCGAGGATGGCTGGCTCGACCGGTTCCACTTGACGCCGAAGTTTGGCCAGCGATCGGCGTCGAATCGTCTGCAACACGTCCGCGTCGCACCATTCGCGCCCGGTGCCGCCCGGCCGGAAATCGCCTTCGAGCAGGCGTCCGCCGGCGGCGAGCTCCTTGAGGAGCGCCTCGGCGGTCGAGCGTCCAAGACCATAACGGTCGGCGAGCTCGGCCGCCGTAAACGGACCATGCGTTCGTGCGAAGCGTCGCGCGAGGTCCAGCCCGGCATGTGGCGCGTGTTCGAGAAGCGTCTCGGGCAGCCCCTGTGGCAGCAGCACCCCGAGACCGTCGCGGTAGCGGCTTGCGGTACTCGACCGGGATGATGCGCGCCTGGCCGGCCAGCGTGACGGCAATCGCCCGCCGGGCTCTCGTCAGCTCCGTTGCTGCCCACCGCCCGTCGATTTGGGCGCGGGCGTCGATCTCTTCCACGGAGAGATCGCCGAGCCGAAGCAGCATGTCATGCACGCCGTCGACGGTCCGTGTGCGTCGATCCGTCTGTTGATTGTGCAGGTGCTGGAGCTCGGCCTCGACATCGGCAATCGCATCCGCGTCGAGCAGATCGCGCAGCTCGATCTCGCCGAGCAGCTCGCGCAGCTGCGCCTGATCGATCGACAGTGCCTGAGCCCGGCGTTCGGCGAGCGGGGCATCGCCGTCGTAGAGGTAGTTGGCGACATAGCCAAACAGCAGCGCCGCGGCAAAGGGCGACGGCACGGTGGAGTCCACGGTCGCCACGCGGATCTCGCGCCGTTCCATCAGGCCGAGCGTCTCGACCAGCGCCGGCATGTCGAAGACGTCGCGCAGACACTCGCGGTACGCTTCGAGGACAATCGGAAAGGATCCGAAGCGTGACGCGACGGCGAGCAAATCGGCCGAGCGCTTCCGCAGTTGCCAGAGCGGGCTCCGGCCGCCCGGCCGGCGCTTGGGCAGAAGGAGCGCACGGCCCGCGGCTTCGCGGAACTTGGCCGCGAACATCGCCGTTCCGCCGAGCTGGCTCAACACGAGCGCCTCGACCTCGTCGGACGCAGGCAGCAGCAGCCGGACATCCGGCGGCTGGTCGGTCTCGGGGAATCGCACCACGAACCCGTCGTCGGTCCACATCGTCTCGACGTCCAGCCCCGTTTCCATCCGTGCGCGCTCGACGACGGCCATCGCCCAAGGAGCGTGGATGCGGCTGCCGAACGGCGAGAGCACACAGACGCGCCAGTCGCCCAGCTCGTCGCGGCTGCGCTCGATGAGGACCGTGCGGTCGTCGGGCACGACGCCGGCGGCCGCAACCTGATCGGCGAGATAGCGCAGGAGGTTCTCCGCCGCCTGCGCGTCGAGATCGTGATGCCGGACGAGCCGCTGCACCGCCGCCGTCGGCGGCATGGCGACGAGCGAGCGCACGAGCTCGCCGACGGCGCGCCCGAGCTCCAGCGGCCTGCCGATCGTATCGGCCTTCCAGAACGGCATCTTGCCGGGCTCTCCCGGCGCCGGTGATACGAGCACCCGATCGTGAGTGATCTGTTCGATGCGCCAGGTGGATGCGCCGAGCAGGAACGTCTCGCCGACGCGGCTTTCGAACACCATCTCTTCGTCGAGCTCGCCGACGCGGGCGCCCGGACCATGCTGGCCGGCGAGGAAGACGCCGTAGAGCCCGCGGTCCGGAATCGTGCCGCCGTTGGTCACAGCGATCCGCCGAGCGCCTTCCCGCGCGGTCACCACGTTCTCGAGCCGGTCCCACGTCAGGCGGGGCCGAAGATCGGCGAAGTCGTCCGATGGATAGCGGCCCGAGAGCATGTCGAGCACGCCTTCGAAGGTGCCGCGACCGAGCTCGGCAAAGGACGCGGCGCGACGCACGGCATCGAAGAGTGCGTCGACTGTCCACTGGTCCATCGAGACCATCGCGACGATCTGCTGCGCGAGGACGTCCAGGGGATTCCGCGGATACCTGGTGCTCTCGACCTTCGCGTCGTGCATCGCGCGCGTGACGGCCGCGCAGGCGACGAGGTCGCCCCGAAACTTGGGCACGATGACGCCGCGGCTCGCCTCGCCGATCGTGTGCCCGGATCGCCCGATGCGCTGCATCCCGCTCGCGACCGAGGGCGGCGCCTCAATCTGGATGACGAGGTCGATTGCGCCCATGTCGATGCCGAGCTCGAGCGACGAGGTGGCGACCAGTCCGCGGATGAGTCCGGCCTTGAGGCGGTCTTCGACCTCGATCCGTTGCGGCCTCGCGACCGACCCATGATGTGCGCGCACCAGCGTCTCGCCGGCGAGCTCGTTGAGCGCGCTCGCCAGACGCTCGGCGATGCGCCGGCTGTTGACGAATATCAGCGTCGAGCGATGCGCCGTGATGAGCTCGAGCAGACGCGGGTGTATGGCCGTCCAGATCGTCGTCCGCACTGGACCCTGCGCCGCGGGCCCGCTGGGGATGTCCTCGATCTGGCCGATGCGGGCCATGTCCTCGACCGGCACTTCGATGGTCAGGTCGAGCCGTTTCTTCTGCGAGGTGTCGACGATGGTGACGGAACGGTCACCCCCGGGCGATGCCTCTCCGCGGCTCGCAGGCGATCCGCCCAGGAATCGAGCCACCTCGTCGAGCGGGCGCTGCGTGGCGGAGAGGCCGATGCGCTGGAGCGGTGCGGCGTCCGCCGGGCGGATCGCTTCGAGTCGCTCGAGCGAGAGCGAGAGGTGAGCGCCGCGCTTGGTCGGAACGAGCGCGTGGATCTCGTCGATGATGACCGTATCGACGGATCGGAGCGCGTCGCGGGCGTTCGACGTCAGGAGGAGGTACAGCGACTCGGGCGTCGTGATCAGGATGTCAGACGGATCCCGCTGGAACCGTGCGCGCTCGATCGCGGCCGTGTCGCCGGTCCGGACCGAAATGGCCGGCACGTGATGGGCCTCGCCGCGAGCGACTGCGCAGTTGGCGATGCCGGCAAGCGGCGCGCGCAGGTTCCGCTCGATGTCGACCGCCAGCGCCTTGAGTGGGGACACGTAGAGCACGCGGCACCGCCGATTCCGTTCGGGCAGGCCCTCGAACATGAGCCGGTTGATGCACCAGAGGAACGCGGTGAGCGTCTTGCCGCTGCCGGTCGGCGCCAGGATAAGGGTCGATTGTCCCTGGGCAATTGCCGGCCATCCGAGCGACTGAGGTGGCGTGGGCGCGGCAAACGATTGGCGGAACCATTCCGCCACGGCCGAATGGAACAGGTCGAGCCCGTCAGTCGGGGGAGCCACGCCTCATTTTAGAGCTATCAGCAACACGGACCACAAAGTTGATTGCCGCGCGCCCTCGATTCATGCAGAATTGATCGTTCGTCACTGTTACATCAGTATTCGGCACTCAGCATTCAGCATTTTCTTCACTATGGGTGACTCTGGAGAAGGCCTGGTCGACGCAGATGCGCGCATCCAGGAGCAGATGGAGGAGCGGGAAGCCGAACGGCGGCGTCGCGCCAACTCTCAGCCGGCGCCGGACCCCGACCGGACCCGGGCAATCGAATCGCTAAGGCTGGCCCGTGCCGAGCTCGAGCGCCAGTCGACGGCGACGACGCATCCGGTGCGGAAGCAGCAGATTCAGGCGGCCCTCGCCGAAATCGACAAGCGCCTCGCGGCCAGCTGAGTCACGGCACGCTGGCTCCGTTCGTTGACGGGTCGACTCCTCTCGCGAGTTCTCGACGGCACGTTGGATCAACCCACCAATCGAGCGGTGCGGAGCTATGTCCTGAAGTGTAACGGGGGCAACTTTCAGCCTCCCCGCAATATCCGTAGCGGGTCGAGATTCGACGCGCGGCGCGCCGGCATCAGGCAGGCGAGCGCTCCCGCGGCGAAGAGCACCAGCGGAGCCACGATAAACGTCAGAGTGTCGTGCGGGGTGACGGCGTAAAGCTGCGTCGAGAGCACGCGCGTCAGCCACGCTGACGCCAACATGCCTGCGCCGATGCCAGCGAGCGTTACGCTCAGTCCCTGCCGCAGTACAAGCGCCATGAGATCCGCCCGGCGTGCCCCCAGGGCTGCTCGGATCGCCAGCTCGCGCGACCGCAGCGAGATGGAGTACGACAAGAGGCCAAACAGGCCCACCGTCGCGATCACGAGTGCGAAGGTGGCGAAGGCGCCGAGCAGCAGGGCGTACAGACGCGGCCGTGCGAGCGTTGTCAGCAGCCGCTGATCGAGGGGCACAGCCACGTCTACCGCCAACCGCTCGTCGACCGCGTGCATCGCCCCTCGGAGACCGGCCGCGGCTGCTGCGGGATCGCCAGACGTGCGCAACAGCAGCGTGACCGTCTGAACCGGGAGGCGGCCTTTCAGTTGGCGGAAAGAGTAGAACAGCTCCGGTTGCGTGTTGACAGCTGTTTTGACATAGCGCGCGTCGTTCACGACGCCGATGACCGTCCACTCGCGCTGTTCACCATACGCTCCTGCGGGCAGCTTTGCGCCAAGAGGTGAGTCGCCCAGGTATCGACGTGCGAACGCCTGGTTGACCACGACGACCGGCTCGGAGATCTCGCTGTCGAGCTCGGAGAATGTGCGTCCGGCGATCACTGCGATCCGCAGCGCGGCGAAGTACTTCGGGCTCACGAGCCGCGGCGATGCCTGGACGGCGACAATACCCCCGTCGGCCGTGGCCGACTTCAGGTTGAAGGCGCTCGTCGACCCTCCGGCCGTCAGCGGCGACTCGGACGTGAACGCCGCCTCGCTGATGCCGGGGAGCGCCGCGAGGCGGTCGATGAGCTGTGCCACGACGGCAAACCGCTGTTCCGGCGTGCGGTACATCGTCACCGGCATCGACACGCGAGCGGAGAGCACGTCAGCCAGATCGTAGCCGCGGTCCGCCTTGAGCAGCGCCATGAAGCTGCGCCCGAGGAGCGATGCACCGACGAGCAGGACGCAGGCGATCATCACCTGTCCTGCCATGATGAGCGCCCGCGTGCGCGCCGTCCGCGAGCTCAGTCCAGCGCCGACCGGCGCCGTCCCGTCGTCTGTCAGCGCGCCGACGAGGTTAAGGGCACGCGCGCGCTTCGCGGGGAGGAGTCCGAAGGCGACGCTCGTTATCACCGAGACGATGAGGGCAAACGCCAGGACCCAGGCGTCGATGCCGAGACCATCGAGGCGCGGAAAGTCGGCCGGCAGGAGGTTCGGCAACGAGGCGTGGAGCAGAAGTGTGAGGGCGAAACCGACTGAACCGCCTGCGAGGCCCAGCAGGAGGCTCTCGACCAGGAGCTGTCGCGTCACCCGCGCGCTGCCGGCGCCAAGGGCCGCGCGAATAGCCATTTCACGCGTCCTCGACGTCGAGCGAGCGAGCTGCAGGCTCGCGACGTTCGCGGTGGCGGTCGCGAGCAGCAGACCGACGGCAGCCAGCAAGACGAGCAGCGGCTGACGGACGTCGGCGGTCAAAGCTTCGCGAAGCGGCTGCGCCGTGACAGCGAGTGGGCCGTTCGTCCCGAAGATTGCCGTCGTGGTCATGCCGGTGTCGGCGACGGCGTGGCCCCGCGCCGTGCCCTCTGCGGCGGCCTGTGCGGCCGTCACGCCCGGGCGCAATGAAGCGATCGCACTGAACATCGACAGGCGGTTAGCGGTCGCCGGTGGGACGGTGTAGGGAACGAAGGCGAGGGTCCGTCGATCCGGATAGGCCATGCTGTCCGGCAGCACGCCGACAACGGTGTAGGACTCACCATCGAGTTGTACCGCCTTGCCGAGCACGGCCGGATCGGCGGCGAAGCGCTGCCGCCAGAGCCGCTCCGATAGCACGACGACCGGCAACATCTCGTCTCTCGCCTCGAAAAACGTCCCGATGAGCGGCCGAGCTCCGAGCACCCGGAACAGGCTGGCGGTGGTCGCGGCGATCGGGATACGCTCGGGCGCGTCCGTCCCGGAGAGCGTCACGGAGCGCAGCGACCACGCGCCGATGTTCTCCAGCGTTGCCGTATCCTCGCGCCACGCGTGATACGCGGTGTTGGTGAAATCGCCGAAGCGGGGCAAGCTGCCGCCCCGCGTCTCTTTCAGCACGACGATCCGATCGGCGTTCGGCCAGGGCAACGGTTTCATCAGCACTGCGTAAGCCACGCTGAAGAGCACGGTCGTCGCGCCGATGCCCAACGCCACTGTCGTGATTGTGAGCAGGGCATGTCGCGGCTCGCGGCGCAGCAGGCGCGCGGCGTAGCGGATGTCCTGCGCGATGCCGGCCAGGCGCGTGGCCGATGCGGCCGGCGGCGGCACCACGACTGGCGCCCGATGCGACCGGTGCCGCAACGCCCCGGCGTCGAGGCGCCAGCGCTCGAGGTATTCGGTTACCCGATGCGCTGCTTCCTCAGCAGTGCAGCCGTCGGCCCGTGACGCGGAGTACAACGCGTTGACATGCTGAGCCAGCTCCTCGATGACGCCCTCGTCGGGATGGTTCGAGGTGTCCCGGAATGCGTCTCGGACGCGTGTCGTCCAGTCCATGGCTTATACGTGCCTGATGCGGGCGACGCGGTTCAGGGCGTCAAAAAAGCCGTCCCAGACGCTCCTCTGGCTGGCGAGCGTCTCCCTGCCAGCCTTCGTCACCTTGTAGTAGCGGCGGCGCCGTTGACCGGCCTTCTCGACCCATCGCCCTTCGATGAGCGCCTTTTCTTCCAGGCGATACAAGGTGGGGTAGAGCGAGGCGGCATGAAACGAAATCTCGCCCAGCGACCGCTCGTCGATCAGCCGGGCGAGCTCGTAGCCATGCCGGTCGCGCTCCTCGAGGAGCGCGAGGATCAGCAGCTCTGTGCTTCCGCGCTTCAGCTCCCGTGCCAGACCATGTATGCCCATATGTGGGCACATCATATATCAGCGGAGCTGACTGTCAAGCCGGAGACGCCATCACTGACAGCTGTCCGATCCGTTTCCGGCAAAGTCGTTTTTCTCGACGATGTTGCCGATGACGGGCCCTTTCACTCCGCAGGTATTCTGCTCGAGCGTGTTCTTGACCACCGTGTTTCCAGCGGCCGACTGGGTTCCCGTCAGGAGAAACTCGATTCCCGCGGGATTCGACGCAATCTGATTCTTTTCGATGAGATTGCCGGTCGCAGGGGTGTTGATGCGGATCCCCGCCAGCGTGCTCGTGGACACGAAGTTGTCCCTGACCGTGACCTCGATCCCGCCGAACACAAGGATGCCGACGCGGTTCCCGGCAAACGTATTTTCCCGGATGACGTGACCGGTTGACGCGCCTCTGATCATGATGCCCCTGCTCGAGCTGCTCTGGAAGCTGTTGTGCGTGATCGTGGCGCCCTGGCTGCCGGCCTGAAGATCGACGCCGTCGACGTTTGCTTCGAACTGATTGTGCTTGATGACGACGTCGCTCGACGTATTGGTGAGTACGCCGGCGCCGAAGCTTCGGATAGTGCCGCCGAGGATTGAGACGCCGGTTCGCCCTGTGACGTTGATCCCCACGCCGGTGCCAGAGCCGGCGATGGTCCGGCCGTTCAGGTCCAGCGTGAGGCCGTCTGCGCCGACGATGAGTCCGTTGCCGGTGCAGGCCAGATCGTGATCCAGCTTCAGATTCTCGATGATAGTGACACCGCACAAGTCACTTGCCGGATGCGAGGCCGGGATGGGTCCGCTGGCGATCGATCTCAGAAAGAATGGGTCCCAGAAATCGCACTGTTCTTCGCGCAGCCTCTTGTCCTCACGAACTGGCCAGTCGAGGACCAGATACTTGTCGGCTCCGCTTCCGTGCCCGGCCGGGTGCCTGTAGGCGGGCCAGCGCAGCTCCTCACCCGTGTGCAGATTCGGTGTGCCTGTGGCCGCGAAGCGCGTCCAGTAGCCGGCGATCGCCTCAAAGAGCGAGAGATCATCGGCGTTGAGCGCGTAGTTTGACGGCGGGCCGAAGTTGTTACCGAAGGCGAAGTTCCTGTCGAGGCCGTGAATCACGAGGTCGGGCACGACGGCGTCCACTTCGCGCTCGAACGAATACAAATAGACGGGGGTTCCAGTTCGTTCGACCAGGCGCGCGACCCTGCGGGCCTCACACACGACCTCGACATCGCTGACCAATCGCGAGAGTGCCAGCTTCGGCGAGTCGAAATCTGTCGCAGGGTACTGCGTGAGGATTGCCGGCGCGTCGGCGGCGCCGAACTCTCTGGCGACGGCGGACTCGTATTCCTCGACAGTGAGACCGGCCGGAAAGCTGCGGTCCACATAGATCCAACCTTCGTCTCGCGTGCTTCCAACGACGAGGGGCACGTGGTTGAACGCGCCGTCCTCGTATAGCGTGCGGGGTTGATCGGGGATGACGAGGCCGTCGACGACGGGCCCCCACACCGTCCGGCCGGATTCCGCATACTCCTGCGATCCGTTGGGAAGGGCGAGGAGCACCTCGTTCCGCGTTTTCGCGCGCATGCAGGCCAGAACCTGCGAAGGATCCGTACAGCCGACTCTCGCGGCGAAGCTCGTCCCCACCGATTCCGCGTCCTGCCGCGTCGGCCAGCGCGTCGTCGCCGTCCCGCTCTGCATGATGGCGCGATGGAAGTACCCGGCACTTCCAGGGGACACGAGGTGCAGGCTCACGCTGTGCGCGCCGGCCGACTGGCCGAAGATCGTGACGTTGTCCGGATCGCCGCCGAAGGCCTCGATGTGAGCACGGACCCACGCGAGCGCCGCGCGCTGATCGAGGAACCCGTAGTTGCCAGACGAGGGATACGAGGGATCTTCAGCCCTGAGTGCAGGGTGGCCGAGGAACCCGAACGGTCCGTGACGATAGTTGGCGGCGACGACGATGGCTCCGGTCTGCTCAGCGAACCTCCGGCCGTTGCTGTCGGCCACGTTGATGGATGCCGCCTGGAACGCGCCGGGGTGAATCCAGACGAGCACCGGCCGTCCGTTCGTGGGTGCGAACCCAGGCTGTCCGGTTAGAAGGCCGCTCGCCGGCATGTGAGGCGCCCAGATGTTCAATACCAGGCAATCCTCGTTGCCGACCGGCGCACCGGCCAGGCTGAACTGCGGGCATTGCCGAATGACGTTGGCAGTCAGCGTCGTTGGCGCCCACGGGGCAGCGGGCTGAGGTGGTCGCCAGCGCAGGCCGTCGATCGGGGGCGCCGCGAAGGGGATGCCGAGAAACGCGCACGAGGCGCCCTGGTCAACTCCTTGGACGTCACCACTCGGCGTGGTCACCAGGCAGGACACCGCCTGCGCGTTGGTGGTTCGGATCGCACCCGACGGGATTGCCCAGCACACGCAGATCGTGATGAGAGCTGCGGTCCCGCAACGTCGTTTCATGACTACCTCCGCTGAGATCGGACGACCACGATGCGCAGCCGGGACGGTCTGAGGCAAGAGGCAACAGCGGGCACCCGCATGTGCCCGCTAACGCCCGCCACTCGAAAGCGGCTAGACTGCCGAAACCCGGAGACGATCCCGTGACTGAACACGTGCGCTGGTCGGAGCCCGCCCGAGCCCCCGTCGCGAACGATCGGCTGGATTCCTGGAAGGAAATCGGCGCGTACCTGAAGCGCGACGTAACGACGGTGCGCCGATGGGAGAAGCGTGAAGGCCTGCCCGTGCACCGCCATCTCCACGATCGTCGCGAATCGGTGTACGCCTACCGTCACGAAGTCGACCGTTGGTGGGACGAACGTCGCAACCACCTCGCGGACAGGACGGCGACTGAAGCCCAGGGTGAGCCGTTGGTCGACGCCCGCCGCCCCAAGCGGCTTGCGTGGGCCCTGGCAGCCGTGGCCCTTGGAACGACGCTTGCCCTTGGTGCCGGTTTCGTCGTGCGTGACCTCCGGAATGTTTCCCGCGTCGCTCCGCAACTGCGCTTTCTGGAGATCCCTCCGGCTGGAACCATCTTCGGAACCGTCGCCCTGTCGCCGGACGGTAGTCACCTGGCGTTCACGGCGACTGGGGCTGATGGCAAAACGATGCTTTGGGTGCGGGCATTGCAGTCGATCACGGCCGTCACCCTGCCTGGGACCGAGGACGCCTCGTTTCCATTCTGGTCACCAGATGGGCAATGGATCGGATTCTTTGCGCAGGGCAGCCTCAAGAAGACGAGCGCTGCTGGCGGGACGCCTCAGATCATCTGTGATGCGGCGGCCGGGCGCGGCGGCGCGTGGAGTGCCAACGGGACGATCCTGTTCTCGCCCAGCCGAGAGAGCGCTCTCTCTCGAGTGCCGGACAGCGGCGGATCGCCGACGCCGGTCACAACCGTCGACCGCCCGAACGAGACCGGCCACTTGTGGCCCGTGTTTCTTCCCGACGGGAATACCTTCCTTTATCTGGCGGACAGCATTGAGGCCGACCACCACAACCTGTTCGTCGACCGACTCGCCGCGCCTCAGCGCAAACTCCTGTTCCACGTCGTATCAAACGCAATCTACGCACCCGAAGGCTACCTGTTGTTCGCTGCCATTGACGGCAAGCTCCTGGCGCGGCCCTTCGACGCGGAGCGCCTCGAGTTCGTGGGGGAACCCGTGCCGATCGCCGCCGAAGTGCTGCAGCCGTGGAGCGTCGATCACAAGACCGACGTCTCGGTATCTCAGAACGGCATCCTGATGTTTCGGGGCATCCGTGGCCTGGACACGCGACTCGTGTGGCGCGATCGCGTACGCGCTCAGTCCACGCTTGTCGACCCGCCGGCTCACTACACGGAGCCCACGCTGTCCCCCGATCAGAGGCGGGTCGCACTGGCGCTGTTCGAGCCGCGCCCGTCGCCCCAGTTCGGTATCGGTAGTACGAAGGTCACATCAGATATCTGGACGATCGATGCTGCGACCGGCACCGGGTCTCGATTCACGTTCAGCCCGGCGGCGGATTTCGCCCCGTTGTGGTCGCCAGACGGGACCAGCATTGTGTTCTCGTTGAATCGGGCTGGTGACGCAGGGCTTTATCAAAAGAAGGTCGACGGATCCGGTGGCGAAGAGCCGCTGCTCGTGACACCCGGATGGAAGCATGCGGTAGCCTGGTCCCCGGACGGTCGGGACCTTGTGTTCGCTGCGGCCGATCCAGACACGCGAAAGGACCTCTGGCGGCTGCCGATGAGTACATCTGGCGATCGCACGCCCGTACCTTTGTTGCGGACCCAGTTCAACGAGGATCAGGCGACCATTTCGCCTGACGGACGCTGGATGGCATACACGTCGGACGAATCGGGGCAATTCGAGGTCTACGTGCGGAGCTTTCCGTCGCTCGAGGGCAAGTGGCAGGTCTCGACGAGTGGCGGAGGCGACGCGCGGTGGCGGGCTGACGGCGGAGAGCTCTACTACATCGGTGAGGATCGCAGGCTCATGGCTGTAGCCGTCAGGAGCGGAGACACGTTCGAACACGGCGCCGCCACGCCCCTCTTCGACACCGGAATGCGGCCCCGCTGGGCCGCGGCCCGCAACCACTACGACGTGAGCCGCGACGGTCAGCGGCTCCTGTTCATGTCGCCCGTCGTCGACGACCGATCCTCGCCGTTTACGGCCGTCGTCAACTGGGCCGCCGGGCTGCGTCGCCCGAAGCCCTAGCCGATCAGCGATCCGTTTCGAGCGCCGCCGACAACATGGTGGCGAACGCCTGTGGCGTCGGGGGGCGGCGATCGGGGTCGGCGTCGAGCGCAGCCCGGATGGCGCGCTCGGCGGCCGCGGGGACGAGGTCGGGCGGCATCGCCGGCACGCCGCGGGCCTGCGCCAGGACGACATCGGCCAGCGTGCCCCGCCCGAACGGCAGCTCACCCGACAGCATCTCGTAAGCCACCACGCCCAGGCTGAAGACGTCGGTCCGAGCGTCTGCTTCGACGGCATGGAACTGTTCGGGCGCCATGTAGGCTGGCGTGCCGATGATCATGCCCGCGGCCGTCAGGGCCGTCTGCGCCTCGGTTCCGTCTTGCTCTCCCTCCTTCGGGGCCGGTTCGGTCACGAGCTTGGCCACCCCGAAGTCGAGCACCTTGGCCGGAGCGCCGCCCCCCGGCAGGAGGATGTTCTCTGGTTTGAGATCGCGGTGTAGCACGCCCTCGCGGTGCGCGGCCCCGATCGCGGCACACACCGCGGTCAGAATGGTCATCGATTCTTCCGTGTCCAGGCGGCCCTCGCGCTGGAGGACGTGGCGGAGGTCCTCGCCGCGGATGAGCTCCATGACGAGATACGCGCCCCCATCGGGGAATGTGCCGTAATCGTAGACCGCGACGATCGATGGATGCTGCAGCCGCGCCACGATCTGCGCCTCACGGCGGAACCGGTGCCGCGCCTCGGGGTCGTTGAGGAGCTCGGCGCGCACGACCTTCAGCGCCACCAGACGATCGAGCCGCACGTCACGCGCGCGGTAGACGGCGCCCATCCCTCCACGCCCGAGGAGCTGTTCGATCCGGTACTTGTTGTCCACCGTACGCGGAACGGAAGGCACGGGCCTGAGCGTCGTCCCATCCGACGGACACTGCGCCACGCCGGCTTCCTCGCAGCGCCCGCACCTCGGGCATTCCATCATCGGTTCGACCGGCGGCGCCACGGCCGTGAGGATGCGCGTGCGATCGCTGTCGTTCTCGATGTCGCGGCCGACGCGCCGCCGTAGCCGCACGACGTCGAACCCGAGCGACATCTGCGCCGCGATGCTGGCGAGCAACTCGCGATCCTCGGCGGTGTAGGCCTCTTCGGACCGGCGCTCACCGAGTGCGATCACCGCGATGAGCGACCGATCCTGGCCGACGACCGGCACGAGCAGGACGGCGCCCGTGCACTCGAGCCACTCCCGCTCCTCGGGAGGCAGGCGGCGTGCCGGCGACCGCGCGTCGCTCAGCACGATCTCGAGCGGTTCGTCGGACCAGCGGAGCATCGACACGAGCCCGCCCTCGAGCGGCAGCGGCTCGGCGCTGCCGTGCAGCACGGTGACCGGCGACAGGCGGCCTTCGTCGATTCCACTCACCAGGATCGCGGTCATCAGCGGGTGCAGTGCCTCGTCGAGCTGATTGACGACCATCGTCGCGAGGTCCGCCGGGTCGGTCTCGAAGCGCACCCGGCTCGCGAGCGACAGCAGGATTTTCCGCGCGTCGTACTCTTCGCGGAAGAAGCGCTGGTCGAGCCACTGCCGCGCGCGCTCGCGATTCATGAACGTCACCGCCGACCCGATGATGAGGAGCGCGTAAAGCGCCGAGCTGCTCGTCGCGATCTCGGTGAGCGTGCGGTTGCGTTCCTGGATGAGCGAGAACACCAGGGCGATCGCAGGCAGGAAGATCAGCACCGTCAGGGAGCGGTTGGCGAGCGTGTACTGGAGGCTGCGCCGCAGCACGACGCGCGGCCCGAGCACGTGCGCGACGCCGACGGCGTAGACCAGGCCGAACGCCGGCAGCAGCACCAGACCATCGAGAATGACCCTCGTCGCGCCGCGATACTCGGGGACAGCCAGGTTGAACAGCTCGGCAACAATCGGGATGCCGTCGCGGACGGCATACGCGAGGATGCCCGGAACCGCGGTGTAGAGCGCCATGCGGATGCGGCGGCGCTCGTTGGCGTTGTGGTTGAAGCGGTAGCGATAGGCGCCCTCGAGCACGGCGAGCACGTTGATGGCCAGCGCGCACGCAAACGCCGCGTAGTAGACGCCCGGATGCGTCGCGTCCCAGACAGCAACTCCGCGTGCCGCGTCCACGCCGGCGAGAAAGAACGCGGTGCCCAGCGCTGGCACAAAGAGTGGCAGTGCCGCCACTATTGGAACCGCATGCAGCCACGGCATGCGATCGAGCAGCCGCGAGCGCGTCGGGAAGTAGAGAATCGCCAGAGCGATGCTCGGGAAGGCGAGGGGGCTGGCGATCCATGCGAAGACGGTCAAAACGCTGGAGCCGATGGGAAGGACCCGCTCTTCTCCGAGGAGCGGCCCGCCGCCGCCGACGCCGCTGAAGGCGAGCGCGAGGACGCAGAGTCCCGCCGTTAGATCGTAGCTTCGCATCAGCAGGAGCAGCAATGCCGCGCCCGTGAAAACCGACATCTGGACGATCATTCCGAGGTGCCGCCGCGCCCAGCCGTCGGCGTTCGATTCCCACACTGCCGGTCTGTCCAGCGTCGTGACACGGGCTGGCCCTTTTGACTGCTGGACGTGCCACTCGACGGGGTTCCTGACGCCCATCTGATAAAGGGCGCGCCACGATGCCAGGCGCTGCGCCTCAGGCTCAGGTCGAGGGTCTGGTTCGTTGAGTGGCTCGAGCTGGAACAGCACCGGGTCGCTGTTGATCTTGTTGACCGCGAGCACGCGGTCGCCCTCGGCGATACCTTTCGCCGCCGCCGGGCTTCCGGCCGCCACGCGCGTGATTTCCGGCGGTCCCGCGAATGCCGTCTGGACGTCAGGCGGACGCGCCTTGATCGGCAAGTGGACGGTGGGATCACCAGCGAGCGTCGCGCCAGTTCCCGCCGGCCACAGATATGGGCGGACGAGCACTACCTGGATGAGCGTGGAAAGGACCGAGAGGCCGACGACGACGATGACGGCCCACGCAAAGCGCGGGAGTCGTTCGAGCCGTACTGGTTCGGGGGCGGCCATGCGCCCCCGTATTATGGCCCGTTCAGGATGTCGGCGAGGTGGTCCGCCTTCGCCCCGATTCCGCCCTTCGGGCTTCGTCGAGGCTACGGCGAGACCGCGCCGCCGCTGACGGAGGGGAGCGACGCGGCCTTGCCGAGGATGACGCGGATCTCGTCCGCCTCGAGCGATTCGACCTGCAGGAGCTGCTCGGCCAGAAGACGCACGGCGTCGCGGTTGCCTTCGATGAGATTGCGGGCCCGGTCGTAGCCGTTCATGATCACGCGGCGGATTTCCTCGTCCACGCGCTGTGCCGTGGCTTCGCTGATCCCGTGCGCGCGGTCGCCTTCAAAGGCGTTGCCCGGCTTGCGATAGGCGAGAGGTCCGAGCTCCGACATGCCCCACTCGCACACCATGTGCTGGGCGATGTCGGTGGCGCGCTCGATGTCGTTCGACGCGCCGCTCGTCATATGGTTCATGAAGAGCTCTTCGGCGACCCGGCCGCCCATCAGCACGGCCACCTGCGTCTCCAGGAAGCCTTTTGTGTAGGTGTGCCGATCCGCCTCCGGCAGCTGCATCGTCACGCCCATCGCGCGGCCGCGCGGGATGATGGTGACCTTGTGCAGCGGGTCGGCGTCGGGCAGGAGCGCGGCAACAATCGCGTGGCCGGCCTCGTGATAGGCGCAGTTGACACGATCCATGTCGCTCAAGACGATGGAGCGCCGTTCGACGCCCATCAGCACCTTGTCGCGGGCCGCGTTCAGATCGACGTCGGTGACCGTGGTTCTTCCCGCGCGTCCCGCCAGCAGCGCCGCCTCGTTGACGAGGTTCGCGAGGTCGGCGCCCGAGAAGCCAGGCGTGCCGCGCGCGATGATGCGAAGATCGGCCGCGGGATCGACCGGAATCTTGCGCGTGTGGACGCGGAGGATGGCCTCGCGTCCCTTCAGATCGGGATTGCCGACCGTGACCTGGCGATCGAACCGGCCCGGGCGGAGGAGCGCCGGATCGAGGATGTCCGGACGATTGGTGGCGGCAATCACCACGATGCCGAGGTGCGTCTCGAAGCCATCCATTTCGACGAGCAGCTGGTTGAGCGTCTGCTCGCGCTCTTCATGGCTGAGCGAACTGCCGCCACGGCTCCGGCCGACGGCGTCGAGCTCGTCGATGAAGATGATGCAGGACGGGTGACGGCGGGCATCCCGGAAGAGACGCCGGACGCGCGACGCGCCGACGCCGGCGTACATCTCAACGAAATCCGAGCCGCTGGCGAATAGAAACGGCACGCCCGCTTCGCCCGCGATCGACCGCGCGAGGAGCGTCTTGCCCGTCCCAGGAGGGCCCACGAGCAGGATACCCTTCGGAATACGCCCGCCGATGGCCGCAAAGCGGCCGGGTTCCTTGAGGAAATCGACGATTTCCTGGACTTCGTCCTTGGCTTCGTCGACGCCCGCCACGTCCTTGAACGTGATCACGTGCTCGCCCTGTTCGGCGACGCGGGCGCGGCCCGAGATGGACGGAATGCGCCCGGCCGTGGTCCGATAGACGGTGAAGCCGAGCAGCGCGAGGAACGCCGCGACGGTGGCCGTCGCGCCCCAGCTGAGCGTGCCCGGTTCAGGCGCGGGAATCACGTCGACGCGAATGTCCCGGCGGTACAGATCGTTGACGAATGACCCGTTGGCGGCGAGAAACTCAGGAGGAGCGACTGTTTGCGCCACGCTGCCGTCGCGCAGGACGACCTTGATGATCGGGTCCGCGAACGTGACGTCGGTAACCTTGCCGGCGTCGACGGCCTTGAGAAACTCCGAGAAAGCCAGTGCCGGTGGAGCGGCGGTCCGAGTGGCGAAGTAGAGGCCGCCAACCACGCTCAAGAGGAGTGCGGCGGCGACGAGCACGGTGCGGGGTCTCCGAAAACGCGAGAGCTCCAACAGAATGTCCGTTTCGCAAAAAACAGCCCCGCGCGCGGAGGCACCAAACCTCGCTCGCTGACTGTGCTACTGAACTAGTTTGAGGTAGAGGACACTCCGCTGGGGATTGGAATGCTTCTCTCATCATACACGAGCTAGCTGACACCGGCAAGGCGCATGAACCTTTTCTCGGCGTGGCTCGTCCACCTCTACACTGCCTCCGGCGCGCTCGCCGCGTTTTTCGGCACGCTCGCCGTTTTTGCCGGCGACTACCGGCAGGCACTGCTGTGGATGGCGGCCGCGACGGTCGTGGACGCGACCGACGGGTTGCTGGCGAGGAAGGTTCGGGTCAAGGAACGGCTCCCCGCGTTCGACGGCGCGCGCCTCGACGATGTAGTCGACTACCTCACGTTCGTGTTTCTGCCGGTGCTCTTTCTCTACGAGTCGGGTGCGCTGCCGGATGGCTGGGGCGGAACCATCGCGTCGGTCGTGCTCCTCAGCAGTGCCTATGGTTTTGCCTGGGAAGACGCCAAGACGAATGATCACTTCTTTACCGGCTTCCCGTCGGTACTGGAACATCGTGGCGCTCTACCTGCACATCGCCGCGCTCGCGCCGGTGTGGAACGCCATGATCCTCGTGGTGCTGAGCGCCCTGGTCTTCTGGCGGATCGGCTACGTCTATCCGTCACGGACGCCGACTCTTCGCGGGCTGACGATCGGGCTGGCCATTTGTTGGACAATAGTCGTCGTGGCGATGATCCTGGCGCTCCCTCGAGTCCCGACGGTGCTCTTCGCCGCGTCGTTCGTGTTCCCGGTCTACTACACCGTCCTTTCCTTCGTGCTTCACGCCCGCCGGCCGGTCCGGCTGCGCCCGTGACAAAGCCGCCGAAATCGCTCCGTGACCGGATCGCGGCGGTGTTCTTCGCCGGGCTGGTCGTCGCGTCAGCGTTCGCGGTCACGTGGCTCGTGCGCCAGGGCTACGCCGTGCATCGCCTGACCCGCGGCGTTGGCGACACCTGGTTTCTCGCGGCTGACGGCCGGCGCTGGTTCCGGATGGACGAGCACCGCCGCGACGTGCCGCTCGGCGAGATTCCCGAGCACCTGCGGCACGCATTCATCGCGATCGAGGACCACCGGTTCTACGCGCATCCGGGCGTCGATCCCATCGCGCTCGGGCGCGCCGTCGTCAGCAACTTCCGCGAGTCCGGCACGGTCCAGGGCGGGAGCACGCTGACGCAGCAGCTCGCGCGAACGCTCTTTCTCTCGAACAAGAAGACCTACGGCCGGAAGATTCGCGAGGCGGCGCTCGCGCTGATGATCGACGGGCAGCTCAGCAAGGATGAGGTGCTCGAGCTCTACCTCAATCGCATCTATCTGAGCGCAGGCGTCTACGGCGTCGAGACGATGTCGCGGCATCTCTTCGGGCGTCCGGCGAAGCAGTTGAACCTCGCGGAGTGCGCGCTCATCGCCGGGCTGGCGCGCGCGCCGTCGACGCTGTCGCCCTGGTCCAACCTCGACGGCGCGATCGCGCGCAGCCACGTCGTCCTGACCAGGATGCGCGAGGAAGGATTCATCACCGAGTCCGAGGAGCGGGAAGCGCGGCGGACGAGCATTCGCATCCGGCCGTATCCTGGCGCCAGCGATCCACGGGCCGGCTATGCGAAGGAATTCCTGCGCCAGCTGTTCCGGGAGCGGTTCGGCGGCGACCATCCGCCCGACTGGGAGGTCCGCACGACGTTTGTCCCCGCGCTCCAGGATGCCGCCGAGCAGGTTGTGCGCAGCGGGCTGGCCCGGTTCAACGATCCGGAGCTCCAGGCAGCGCTCGTCGCGATCGATCCGCGCACGGGCAACATCCTGGCGCTCGTGGGCGGCCGGGATTTCGCGCAGTCGCAGTTCAACCGCGCAAGCCGCAGCCGGCGTCAGCCGGGTTCGGCCTTCAAGCCGCTGCTCTACGCGGCCGCGCTCGAGAACGGCTACTCGCCAGTGTCCCTCATCGATGGGCTGACGACGATCGAGCCGCAGGGCCCCGACGAGTGGGCGCCGAGGAACGCTAGTGGCGACATGCCGGACGTGCTGACGCTGCGGGCGGCGCTCCTCGAGTCGAACAATCGCGCGGCGACCGCGCTGCAACAGCGCGTCGGGTCGCGCCCGGTGCTGCGGCTCGCCTCGCATGTGGGGCTTCATGACATGCCCGACGTGCCGTCTCTGTCGCTCGGAACGGGCCTCGTCACGCCGCTCGAACTGACGGCGGCTTACGCGACGTTTCCCAACGGCGGCCTTGCCGTCGCGCCGCGCGCGATCGTGCGCGTGCTCGATGCCGATGGAGACGTGGCGCTCGACAACCCGATTCAGAGCGAGCGGGTCGTGTCGGTGCAGACCGCGTATCAGATGGTCTCGATGCTCGCTGACGTCATCGACCGCGGAACGGGCCAGGTCATACGGCGCGCCGGAATCACGTTTCCCGCGGCAGGGAAGACCGGAACGACCAACGATTTCAAGGATGCCTGGTTCGTCGGGTTCTCGTCCAACCTGGTGGTCGGCGTCTGGGTCGGCTTCGACCAGCCAAAGTCGATCGGCCGCGAGGCCTACGGTTCTCGGTACGCCGCGCCGATCTGGGCCGAGTTCATGCGCCGCGCCACGCGTACGCGTCAGCCCGACGCGTTCGATGCGCCAGCCGGCCTGAAGGAAGTGCCGCTCTGCAGGGTGTCGTACCAGCGTCCCGTCGAAGGGTGCCCGACCTACACCGAATTCCTGAAGCCCGACGACAAAGTGCCGAGCGGCTTGTGCACGATCCACCGCGGCAGCATCAAGCAGCAGGTCCGCCGCGCGATCGAGGGAGTGTTGTCGGGGCTGGGGAAGCGCATTCGGGGGATCTTCCGGTAGGGACGAGGCGACTGTGGAACTCTCGTGAAGCCAATACTTACGTTCCTTACCTCTTGGGGTCTGGCAGGCCTTGGCGCGATCATCGGGTCCATCCTTGGCAACGCCGCAGGCAAGCCGGGGCTTTTCATTGGCGCCCTCGTCGGAGGCGTCGCCGGCGTGTGGGTTGCCGTGGCGGCACTGATCAAAGTGCAGTGGCTCCCGCCGGCTGATCGTCGTGGAGCGCTGCTTGGGGGAATCGCCGGATTCGCCGTCGCCGCGCCGATCGCCGCGACCAATCTTCGGACTCCGGTCATCCCCGTTATGATCTGTGGGCTTGCGGGTGCTGGCTTGCTTCTGGGTGTGGGAATGGCGCGCGGTTGGAAGGGAAGTGTTCGAACGCGTGTCTCGGAGAAGTAGGGCCATGCATTGTCACCAGAGGTCCTGACCGTGCGAATCAATCGAGTTGTCGTCGGCGTCGTCGCGATGCCCGTAGTAATCGCGACCGGGCTGGCCGCCGCATACGCGGAGATGCGCTTTTTCGGCATCTTTAACTGGCAGCTCACCCTGTTTCTCGCCGGGGCCTCCGGGTGTGGCGTGTTCCTGCTGGCGGACAGGCTGGGGGTACTCGCAGAGCCGCACGCTCAGAGGAGAAGCTTCCTGACAGACGACGAGTCGGAGGCAAGGCCCCCCGAAGTCGACTCGCGTCCTATCGTGCCGCGGTGACGGTCTCGAGCGAGATGGCAGAATCCTCGCGAGATTCTCGAAGGCACCGCGTTACAACGTCCATCAAGTAGGAGCTGCCCAATGTCCGACATTCCACGGAGCCCGCACGATGGCTCCACTCCCAACGCCCCCATGAGCCGCCGCATGTTTGGCCAGGCGATCGGCGCCGTCGCCGTGGGCGGTACGCTGCAGACGGTCCTCGCCGGGACCATCCCGCCGGAGCAGCCGGCGAAGGGCCGAGATGCTGAACTCGTGTTTCTCAGCGCCGTCGAGTTGGCGTCGCGAATCAAGCGCAAGCAGGTCTCCGCTCGTGAAGTCATGGCCGCCCACCTCGCGCAAATCGAGTCCGTCAACCCGAGAGTGAACGCCATCGTCACGCTCGTCGGTGAGCGCGCGATGGCCGATGCGGCGCGGGCAGACGAGCTTCTGGCGCGCGGTGGCCCGCTCGGGCCGCTCCACGGGCTCCCGGTCGCGCACAAGGACCTCGTGGATACTGCGGGCATCCGTACGACGCGCGGCTCACCCTTCTACCGTGAGCACGTGCCCACGGCCGATGCGCTTATCGTGATCCGTATTCGCGCCGCCGGCGCAGTAACCGTCGGCAAGACCAACACTCCCGAGTTCGGTGCCGGTTCGCAGACCTTCAACACCGTGTTCGGGGCGACACGCAATCCGTACGATCTCGGCAAGACGTGTGGCGGGAGCAGCGGCGGCGCCGCCGTGGCGCTCGCCTGCGGGATGCTGCCGATTGCCGACGGCAGCGACACCGGCGGCTCGTTGCGCAACCCTGCGGCCTTCTGCAACGTAGTTGGCCTGCGGCCGTCGCCGGGCCGCGTGCCGGGCGCATCCGGATCCTGGCAGCCGCTCTCGGTGTCCGGCCCGATGGCGCGCACAGTCGGCGACGTCGCGCTCTTCCTGAGCGCGATTGCCGGCCCCGACGCGAACGGCCCGTTGTCCATTCAGGAGGATGGCGCCCGCTTCCGCGCGCCGCTGGCTCGCAGTTTCAAGGGCGTGCGGGTTGCCTGGTGGCGCGGCCTCGGCGGAATCCCGTTCGAGCCCGAGATCCGCCGTGTGGTCGACGCGAACCGCCGCCGGTTCGAGGACCTTGGCTGCGTGGTCGAAGAGGCTGAGCCGGACTTCGCCGGCGTGGACCAGGCATTCGCTGCTCTGCGCTACGCCGCCAACCACCCGCGGTACGCACCGTTGGTCGCCGAAAAGCCCGAGTGGGTCAAGGACACGATCAAGTTCGAGGTCGCCCAGGCGGAACGGCTCACCGGCGCCGATATCGGGCGCGCGCTGGCCCGGCAGGCCCGCATGTACGAGCAGAGCCGGCAGTTCTTCGAAAAATACGAGTACTTCATCCTGCCCGTGACGCAAGTGGAACCGTTCGACGTGACGGTGCCGTATCCGACTCAGATAGCCGGCGCCCCGATGGCCTCCTACGTCGACTGGATGCGTTCGTGCTGGTACGTCACGCTCATGTCGAATCCGGCGATCTCGGTGCCCGGTGGCTTCTCGGCCAGTGGACTGCCCGTGGGCGTGCAGATCGTGGGTCGTCATCGTGACGAGTGGAGCGTGCTCCAGCTGGCGCACGCGTTCGAAGAGGCGACGCAGCACGGGAAGCAGCGACCGCCCGTCGCGAATGGATAGCGGCAGCGCCCGTTTCGACCTCACGGTGCGTCCAACGGCCAGCTTCACGCGAGCGTCTGACAGATAACGGGGGCAGGATGACGCGTCCTCTACTCGCGTTCTTCTCGCTCACCTGCGTCGCCACGTGGACCTGCTGGACCGCGGCGGCGGCGATCGCCCACGCCAGCACGCCTGAGGATTCTGTCCGTCCGGCGCTCGCGAGCGCCCTCTTCCTTCTCGGTACCGTTGTTCCGTCACTGGTTGCGCTGTCATTGACGGAGCGGGCCGATGGCCGCGCCGCCACGCGGGCGCTGCTAAATCGCGTGTTCCGGTGGGACGTCGGCGCGCGATGGTATGTGTTTGCGGTTGGCTACATACCGGCAATCAAGCTCTCGGCGGCGCTCGTGCACCGCATCGTCACTGGCGGCTGGCCTCGTTTTGGCGACGAGGCTTGGTACATCATGGCGATCTCGATCGTGTTCTCGACCTGGGTGCAGGCGGGGGAGGAAATCGGCTGGCGCGGTTACGCCCTGCCGCGACTATCAGCCGGCGTCGGCCTCGCGCCCGCGAGCGTCATCCTGGGAGTCATCTGGGCCAGCTGGCACCTGCCATTGTTCCTGGTTCCGGCCGCCGACACCTTCGGACAATCGTTCCCGTTGTACTTGCTGCAGGTGACCGCGCTATCGGTGGCTGGTGCGTGGCTCTACTGGCGCACTGGCGGAAGCCTGCTCCTCGTGATGCTGCTGCACGCGGCGGTCAACAACACCAAGGACATCGTGCCTTCGACCGTCCCCGGTGCAACGAATCCGTTCGCCCTCAGCACTTCTCTCGTTGCGTGGATCACGGTCGCATTGTTGTGGGTCGCAGCGGCATACTTCCTGGCACGAATGCGCAAGACGGCAGGCGTTCCGGCCTAAGGCTTTAGGCCCTAGGCTCTTGGCCCTAGGCTCTTGGCTCTAGAAAGAGCCTCTCTTACGGGGCAGATGGTCTTCCTAAAGCCTGGAGCCTGAAGCCTAGAGCCTGCTAGTAATTCAGCCAGTACCAGAACTTCACCAGGAACACGTTGTTGGCGGGGACGCTGAAGACGCCGCCGAAGTCGCGGCCGAAGCGGAAGTCACCGTGCGGCGCATTCTCCTCCCGGCCCTGCTGCCAGACGACGAAGAGGCTCGAGCCCGGGCGGTATTCCCATCGCAGGACGTTCGTGGTCCTGAAGGACCGATAGTTGAAGTCGGCGTTGCCGGCATACGCGTACGGCGCGTAGCGCGACTGCCAGTCGTCCGCGCGGCCGTCAACGAGCTCCTTGTAGTTCGTGTAGGCGCCGGAGGAGACGAATGGCTCCGCGTAGATCTGCAGCGACAGCGTCGGGGACATCGTGTAGTTGACCCGCGTCGTGAGCGCGACCGTCCGCTGGTCGAGCCGGGCGAACACGTAGTGCGTCGGGGCGCCTACGCTCTCTTCGTTGGTCACCCACTGCGCGTCGTGATCGAATTTGTTGAAGCGGAATCCGCCGCTTATCGACAGCGACGGGAGCGGCCGGAACGTCAGCCCCGGGTTGACGTTGAAGAAATGGGGCCCGAACTCCGAGTAGCCGCCGCCGATGAAGGTATCGAACGCGACCGGCTTGCGGTCGTCGGTGTTGACGTAGCTCCAGAAGCTCCCGACGGCGTCGTAGTTGGCCCCCGGCCCGCCGCGCGTGGCGCGGTCGTCGAAGCTCCCGCGCTCGCGGTTGATGCCGAACCCGGTGCCCCAGTTGTTTTTGAACGACCAGTGGGCATTGACGTTGCCGCCGAGAGCCAGCCGGTCGCCGTCGAAATTCTGGCTGCCCCACTGGTTGATGTTGAACCGGAAGCTGCGGAGGAACTTGCCGGGCTTATCGTGCCGCCACTGCAGCCAGTTGTTTTGCGAGATCTGATCGGCCCGGCGGATGAATCCAAGGTCGTTGCTGTCGAAGCCCGGTGATTTGTAGCCGATGTTCGACTCGAAGCGCACGCGCGCGCCGGAGATCTTGCGGAACGCCAGAAAACCCGATTGGCCGCTGAGCGTCGTCCGCGTGGGATCGAACTCGACGTGTGTGGCATCCGGCCGCTGAAAGCTGTGGACGTTGTTTTCCTGGAGCCGGGCGATCGCCGCTTCGGTGCCGTTGATGGTGGTGCCGGCGAAGTAGCCCGCTACGGCGTACCGCTTGCGCATCAGCCGCAGGTCCCAGTCGATGCCGCCCGAATAGGCGGAGTTGGCGAGCACGCGCATCGGGCTGCGCTCGTCACCGACGTTGCGATTGGTCGCCGTCATCATGAGGCCGACCGCCGACTGATTGGAGAACTCGCGCCGGGCGCGGCCGACGGTGTAGCTGGCGAACGGCTCGATCGGTGACGTTGATTCCCGTGAACCGAACGCGACCCGGGCTTCTTCTTCCGCGGTGAGCGCGTTGAGGATGCCGACTGAGAAGCCGCCAATCCGGCCGGTGACTTTCGTCGCACCGATGATCGTCGTATTGGCCGGCGACGCGACGAAGCCATCGTCAGGGACTTCGGCCGTGAGCTGCGGCTGACGACCGATGCGGCGCGTGTAGAAGAGGCCCGTGCAACTGCCGTCGTTGCAGTCCATGTCGAAACGAAACACGCCGGAGCCTTCGACGAAGAACGGCCGGCGCTCCGGAAAGAACGTCTCGAACGCGCTGAGGTTGACCACGGCGGGATCCGCTTCGACCTGGCCGAAATCGGGATTCACCGTCGCGGTCAGCGTCAGCGCCGGCGTGATCGCGTACTTCATGTCGAGGCCGACCGACGCGCCAGGGTCCACGCTCTTGACGAGCGGGTTGCCGCTGTCGGGCTTGGTTGACAGGTCGCCGACCGTGTACGGCACGAGCTCGAGGCGCTTCGGCGACTTGGAGAGCTCCAGGCCGCGGAGCTCTCCAAACTGCGACACGATGCCGTTCGTGCTCTTGGCGACGAGCGGCCACGTCGACGTCTCGTTCAGACGGGCAATCTGCCGCGAGAGCGCGAATCCGAACGTCGGCTTCTCTGATGCCGGGAAGCGAAGCTGCGAAAGCGGGATGCGGAACTCAGCGCTCCACCCGTCGGCACGCTTCGCAACGACCACGTCCCACACCGCGTCCCAGCCCTGGTCCTCGTCGCCGTCGTTGAAGTAGTACTTGTCCTGCTTCACGCCTGCCGGGTTCACCGAGAACTCGTATGCCGTCCGCTTGTCGTGGTACGAGTCGATCAGCACGGCCACCCAGTCCGACGGCGAGTAGGTATCGCGGCGGGTCAGGAATCCAGTGATCTTGTCTGGTTCCGGGTCGTGCGCCAGGACCGCGACGTAGAGGTGCTGCGCGTCGTAGGCCACGCGCGCTTCGGTCGGGTAGGTCGGCGCCGCGCCTTCCTTCGGATCCCGCTGCACGAAACCCTCGATCTTCGGCGCTCGCGACCACACTTCGTCGGTCAACTCACCGTCGAGCTTGAGCGCCGTCGCTTCCCTGACCGCCACCGCGTCGACCCACGCGGCGGTGGACTCGACGGGCCGAACCTTGGGCGCCGTGGGGTCGTCGCTTCGCGCGAGGAGCGGACGCGCGGTCAGCGAGCAGACAAGGAGCAGACAGACAAGAATAGCCTTCTTCATAAACCGAAGGCTTAGACGAGAACCGGAGGTGTTAGGTTTGCAGAGCGCCTGCGGCCCGAGCGCGGCGCGACGTCGCCGCGCGAGAGCGAGCGGGGGTGGGCCGCCTCCGCCAAGGCTACGGCGAGCTGCGCCGAAGCTGCGCGAAGGCGAGGCCCCGCGAGCATTGAACAATAATGGTGACGGTCTTGCGGGACCAGCTGAGTCAGAAAAACACAGTGTTGCCGTTCTTGGCCACGAGCGCGTCGATCTTCTTTTTCATCGCATCCCGCCGGCGGATGAGGGACTGAATCTGACGGCTGTCGAGCCAGGCTCCCATTGTCGTCTTCAGACCCGCCTCGTCGAGGGCCAGCATGCGATCCCACAGCTGGCGGTCGACGTTCTGCAGTTCCTGCGGGAGTTTCAGATCGGTCACGAACGCGCGCGAATGATCGATGAGGAAGATGTGCCAGTCGTCGTCGACGAGCAGGTTGCCCTTGTTGCGATCGCTGTTGCCGATGAGGTCATCCAACATCTTCATCCGCGCCAGCTGGAAGCCCCACGTTGCAGGTTTGGGAAGCGGGAGCACGCTTTCCCACGAACGGACACCCTCGACCCACATCACCGCGGCGCCGAGATCGTTGTCGACGCGACGTTCGACGATGACCGGGACCATGTTCAGACCGAGCAGCTTGTCGAGCTCGTACGCGGCGACCTCTGATTTGTAGCTCTCGAAGTAGCCGCTCTGAAGTCCCGGCTTGATCGGTTTCCAGGCAAACGAAGAGATCGGTCCTCCCGGCGTCAGATACGCCCGCCGCGGTCGAGTCACCCCGATGGGGATGTCCGCGATCTTGACGACCTTGGCCGTCCGCAGATATTCCTCGAGCTCCGACGTCTTGTTCTGCCAGACGTTGGCGCAGACGACGGGCTTCGGTTGTGCCTGGGGGAGAGCGACGACGAAGAGGGCTAGAAGCAGAGCTATCATGGGTTGCTACAGTAGCACGGCTGATGGTTCGCGGCTCGCTTCCGGCAGCCCGCGATTTGGCCTTCGACGATCGACGCCGGATCCCACGGTCCCAGCCATGCGAAGCGAGCCCCGGTCAATTGCCGCTACCAGCGAGCCGCCAACCGCCGGCCGTGACCCCGAGCCGCGAGCCCCGAGTCGCGAAACAATGGTCTAATTGTCCCGTGCTCTCCCCCGGTCAGGTCCTGGACGATCGCTACGAGATTCTGGCGCTGCTGGCCGAAGGTGGGATGGGCGCCGTGTATCGAGCGCGCCGGACGCTCCTCGGCGACGAGGTGGCGATCAAGATCGTTCGCGGCGATCACGGCGGCACGGGTCCGCGCGACCGGTTTTTCCGCGAGAGCCGCGCCAGCGCCCGCCTGCGCCATCCCTACATCGTCTCGATTCTCGACTTCAACGTCGACGATGAGAACCATCCCTTTCTGGTGATGGAGTTCCTCAACGGCCCCTCACTGAAAGACGAAGTTGCCTCGAAAGGCCGGATGACGCTCGCCGAGGTCCAGGCGATCGTGCCCGCGCTCTGTACGGCGCTCCAGTTCGCGCACGATCTCGGCATCGTCCATCGCGACCTGAAGCCGGCCAACATCGTCGCCCACGAATTCTCGCCAGGGCAGCGTGTCTACAAGATCGTCGATTTCGGCCTGGCCAACCTCCGTGACACGGAGGAGACGCGGCTGACGGGACCGCACGAGTTCCTCGGGACGATTGCCTACGCGTCGCCCGAGCAGCTCACTGGCGCCGTGATCGATTCGCGGTCCGACGTCTACAGCATGGGCGCCGTCGTCTACGAGATGTTGACTGGGCGACTGCCGTTTGGCGGGCCTGACGCGATGGCGATGCTGACGGCCCACATCAGCGGCCCGGTCCCCAGGGTCTCGGAGACGGTTGCCGATGTTCCGGCGTGGGTCGATATCGCCGTCAGCCGCGCCCTCGCGAAGGATGCGGCCGATCGATGGGCGACGATCGCCGACTTTGGCCATGCCCTTCTCGCGGGGGACGGCGGATTGGCGACCATGAGTCGCTCGGCGCCCGCGAAGGTTGGTCTGCTGTCGACCTACGATCTCGGCGAACGCATCGGCCGCGGACGCCTTGACAGCGTCGTCTACAAAGGCACCCATCGAGCACTCGGACACCCCGTGGCCATCCGCCTGCTCAGGCGTGACGCGCAGCGCAACTGGGAAGGCGCGCGTGCGCGGTTCATGCGCGAGGCGCAGGCGCTGCAGGTGGCGCATCCGTCGATCATCCAGGTGCGCGACTACGGAGAGGAGTCGGACTTCGTCTATCTCGTCACCGATTTCATCGAGGGTCAGAGCCTGCGTGAAGTGATGACCGCTGCCGGCCCGATCCCCTGGCCGCGCTTGTCGCGGCTGCTCGCGCAGCTCGTCGAAGCGACGCGCATGCTGCACCGGCGAAAGGGGCTCCTCTGCGGGGTGAGTCCCGACATCATGCGTGTAACGACCGATGATGACGGCGAACGGCTGTTGATTTCGAGCGCCGGCGTCTGGCAGGCGCAGGATCTCCTCGCGACGCTCCAGGACGACACGCTGCGAGGCGTAGCGCTTGCCGACGCCGAGCTGCGCTACACGGCGCCCGAGCTCTTGACGGGGCGGAATGCCGACGTGCGCTCCGACGTGTTCACCATGGGGGTTCTGGCCTACGAGATGGCGACGGCGACGCTTCCCTACGACGGCGCGTCGATGCCCGACCTTCTGGGTAAGATGCTGCGCGGAGAGCCGGCCGCTCCGAGGACCCTGCAGCCTTCGATGCCCGCCTCGGCGAGCGCCGCGCTTCTCCGTGCGCTGCGCCCCACGCCCACCGATCGCTTCGCGACGGCCCAGGAATTCGGCACTGCGCTGAACCTGGCTCCATGAACGGCTCAGGGCTCATGGCTCAGGGCTCAGGCAAAACCCTCAGAACACTCACTCCAAGATCTTGCCTGAGCCTTGAGCCCCGCAACACTACCGCCGCGCGGTGAGCGCCATCGCCCGTACAGCGGCGCCGAGCAGGCCGGAATCGGGATTGAGAATGACCGAGACGGGAACGGTGGCGACGAGGTCCGCCATCGGTTCCTTGGCGCGGAACGCTTCGAGAAAGAGCCCTGACTCGAGCGCCGGCATGATCTTCGGCGCGATGCCGCCGCCGATATACACGCCGGCGGTCGCAAGCGCGCGCAGCGCCAGGTTTCCCGCTTCCGACCCATAGGCCGAGACGAACATGTCGAAGGCTTCTTCGCAGTGCGGGCAGCGTCCGTCGCGCGCCGACTCGTAGATGCGGCTCGGCAGCTCGGAGTAGTTCCGGCTCGTCCCCACGCCGGCACAGAGCTGCGCCGGTGCCAGACTGTTCGGAGTCATGGTCGGTCCCGTGCCGAATGTCTGATGAGTGAACTGATAGATGTTGACCAGTCCGGGCCCGGAGATGACGAGCTCGACGCCGACGCGGCCGAAGATGCGTGTGAGATCGGCGACCAGCTCGAGCTCGCGCGGCGTGCGCGCGGCGAAGTCGGCGTGGCCGCCCTCGGACGCGAACGGCACGAACCGCCCGTCGACGTTGTGCAGCATCGCGATGCCCATACCGGTGCCTGCCGCGATCACCGCCGCATTGCCGCCGGGCACGGCGATCCCCTGTTGCAGCACCGCGAGCTCGCTCGGCTCGAGGACCGGCACGGCGTAGGCGAGCGCCTCCAGATCGTTGATCACCTCGGCACGCTTCAAGCCGAGCGAGGTGCCCACAGCTTCGCCGTCGACGAGCCACGGCACGTTGGTGAGCCGTGCGACCTGTTCGGTGACCGCACCCGCCACGCCGATGCATGCCGCCGTGATCGACCGCGGGTCCACCTTCCACGCGCCGAGAAACTCGCGCACCATCGGCTCGAGCCCGTCGTAGTCGAGAGTCTGGAACTCCCCGACCTCGATCGCGGCAGGGCGCTCGGGGTCGGGCGAGAACAGCCCGAGCAGTGTCTTGGTGCCGCCGATGTCGCTGGCCAGTAACATGGCGCTGTATTTTAGCGAGGAAACCGACCCGCTGCACGAATCACGCTTGACTTTCACCGCCATCTCGCGCATCTTCCGGGAAACGATGGCGTTGTCGCCAACATCCCCGAGGGGCCTCAGCGTTCCCGGCGGGCCCTACGGCCTCCGGGACATCCGCAGCCTCTACCCTACGGTCAGCGAGAATCATCTGCGGTATCTCGAGAAGTGGGGACTGCTTCGGCAGAGCGGCCGCCCGCGGGCCGAGCGGGAGTACTCGTTCACGGACCTGCTCACGATCAAGCACGTCGCGAACGAACTCGACAAGGGGACACCGCTCAAGGTCATCCTCCGCGGGCTGCTCGCCGAACGGCAGGGACAACTCGAACTGGACTTTCACGCCGCGGCCGACACGCCTCGGGCCAAGGTCGTGGCGCTCCAGGGACGGCGCACCGTGGCCATCGGCGTCACCAGCGCGACGCCGCTGCCCGCCGACGCGTCGATGGTCCGCGACAACGCCTACCAGTCGTTCCCCTTCACCGATCCGCAGACCGCACTCGCGGCGAAGTACTTCATCGAGGGCTCGCGCCTAGACGACGGCGAAGATCGGACCATGGAGGGAGCGGCCGCGGCATACCGGAAGGCGCTCGTGATCGATCCCGATCTGGTGCCGGCGATCGTCAACCTCGCCAACATCCACTACGCGCGCGACGAGATGATCGAAGCCCAGGCTCTCTACGAGCGGGCAATTGGGCTCGACCCCGACTGCTTCGAGGCGTATTTCAACCTCGGGAACATCCATCACGATCTGAGCCGATACGAGGACGCGCTCCGCTGCTATCGCGGCGCCGTCCGGCTCAATACCGCTTACCCCGACGCGCACTTCTACCTGGCGGTCACGCTCGAGAAGACCGGGCACTCACCAGAGGCCAAGCCACACTGGAAGGCGTATCAGGATCTCGCGCCGAACGGCGAATGGGCGGATCTGGCGAGGGAGTTCAGCGAGTAGGCGAGTAGGACCGATTCGGGGATCAGGGATCAGGGATCAGAGGTCGGGGTTGCCCGGGCCCCTGATCCCTGATCCCTGATTCTCAATACATGTAATCGTTGCGATCCCGCTTCTTGGGGGTACGTCGCAGCTTGTAGAAGGCACACTCCGGGCACCAGGACTCGGGCTTGAAGCCCTCCTTGCCTGCAAACGGCAGCACGTCGCGATGCGTGCAGAAGTCGCCGTTGTCGGGAGTCGCGCGCCAGCGGCATGAGCGGAATTTTTCGACCGACGGGTCGACACCCGGCTCGTCTGCGACCGGCGCTGCCGACACGTCGTCGCCCGACGGGCCGGTCATGTCGTCGATCGGCGGCTCGGGGAGCGATGTCCCAGGCCCCGACGCCGGAACGTAGCCCGGCGCGAAACCGGAACCGTGCCCTTGTCCGTATCCGGGCCCAAACTTCTTGTCGTCCATCATTTCTTAAGGGAAAGCACTGTTTCCTGAGCCAAAAGCGCCGGGCGTCAGCCCTGCAGTTCCATCCCGAACGAGCGTTGCAGCGCCTGTAGCGCTCGCAGCTCCTCGGGGGCGACGAGCGTGAGCGCCGTGCCGGTAGCCTCGGCGCGTCCGGTCCGGCCGACGCGGTGCACGTAGGTCTCGCGATTCGAGGGCACCTCGAAGTTGACGACGTGCGTGATGCCGTCGATGTCCAGCCCGCGCGCGGCGACGTCGGTGGCGACGAGCACGCGGAAGCGGCCGCTGCGGAATCCTTCCACCGCTTGTGTTCGCTGCGCCTGGGTCCGATCGGCGTGCAGGGCCGCAGCCTTGAGCCCGCCTGCCGCCAGCCGTCGCGCGAGCCGTTCGGCGCCCGACTTGGTCCGGACAAAGACGAGCACCGGTCCATCGGCACGCCGGAGGAACTTCGCGAGCCATTCCGCCTTGTGCGCCGCGGGCACGTTCTCGATCGTGTGCGTGATGCTCTTCGCAGGGCCGCCGGCCGATCCGACCTGCACGAACTGCGCGTCGCACACAACTTCGTCGGCGAGCTTCATCACCTCTTCCGGCATCGTCGCCGAGAAGAGCAGTGTCTGCCGTGCCGCCGTGTCGGGCAGCGCCGCCACGATTCGCCGCACGTCGGGCCAGAACCCCATGTCCATCATGCGGTCCGCCTCGTCGAGGACGAGCGTGTCGAGTTTGTCGAACTTCACCGCGCCGTTGCGCATGTGATCCATCAGTCGTCCCGGCGTCGCCGCGACGATATCCACGCCTGACTTCAGCGCGCGCTCTTGCGGATCCATCGGCACGCCGCCGTAGACGGCGATGCTCGTCAGGTCCGTGTGATACGTGAAGCCCTGTACGTCGTCTTCGATCTGGCTGCACAGCTCGCGCGTAGGGGCCAGGATGAGGACGCGGGTGAAGCCGCGCTCGTCGGGGGCGGTCGCACGGGCCCTGAGCATCCGGTTCAGGATGGGGAGGAGAAAGGCCGCCGTCTTCCCGGTGCCGGTGTCGGCGCAGCCAATGAGGTCGCTGCCGTCCATCACGATGGGAATGACCGCGCTCTGAATCGGCGTCGTGCTGGTGAATCCGCGAACCCGGACGCCTTCGATGAGCGACGCCTCGAGACCGAGCGTGTCGAACGCGACCGGCCGCGGATCGTACTGGGCCTGCGGACGTGTGGGCGCCGGAGCCGCGTGGGCGGAGGTGGTGTGCAGCGCCTGGTGACCGCGCGATCCGGCCGGACGCGGCGCACCGCCGCGGCCGCCTGGCCGTCGTCTGCGTCGTCCATGCGAGCTGTTCGGTTGACTTGTATGGGAACTCAAAACAGTGTTTTTCTAGCGGGCGCGGAAGGTAATGATGCCCCGCACTGGATCGTAGGGTGAAACGCCGACGGTCACGCGGTCGCCGGGCACCACTTTGATGCGGAACCGGCGCATACGGCCACTCAGCTGTGCCAGTACCTCATGACCCTGGTCGCACTGCACGCGGTAAAGCCCGCCGCTGTGGACCGCCACGACGGTACCCTGAACATCGATGAGATCGTCCTTGCTCAACTATTATGGAATCCTTTCAATCAAAGATTGTGCCACATCTTGAAGCCGTTCCGCAAACAACATCCACAGCCAGTCATCCTTCACCAGCGATAGGCCACCGGAATTCGCCACAGCCACACACATAACACGAATAACTGGGGTTTTCAGAGTCTGAGCTGCCTCTCGGGTCACTCATCCAAGCCCTTGACCGCGGCTTCTACACGCCCGGCCATCTCGGTGTAGTCGTTTCCTTTCAACGACATAGGTGCTCCGAACGTGACGCGCGCGCGGCCCCGCTTCGGGAACTTCCAGGACTGGTGGAGGATGCGGTCGAGGCCCTCGAGGCGCACCGGAACGACTGGGACCCCGAGCCGGGCGGCGATCATCGCGGTACCCGGCAGGAACCCGCCGATCTCACCCTGCTGGGTCCGCCGCCCCTCCGGATAGATGAGGATGGAGTAACCCTGACTAATGAGCTCGCCGATGTAGCGAAGAGTCTGCCGCGTACCGCTCTCGCGCTGCGGCAGGGGGAAAGCATTGAAGAAGAGCGACGCCAGGTAGTAGTTCGCGCTGTTCTGGACGTATGACTTTCGGCTGAATTGTTCCGGGTAGAAATGCGCCTTGAAGAACTCCTTGGCCATCGCCGGCGCCACGCGGTAACGCCACCGCGGCGGGAGGGCGTCGAGAATCACGGGCGTATCGAGGTGGCTCTGGTGGTTGGCGGCAAAGATCACGGGTCCCTGCACGCCCGCCAGGTGATCCAGCCCGCGCACGTCGACGCTCGCGAAGATCCGGCCGAGCGGCAGGATCCATGTCGGCAGGCTGGCGCGACGGAGCGCCCGGGCCGGCAGCGTTCGGTTCCAGGAGGGGAAGTCGATGGCATCGGCGTGCGCGACCGTTGCCGGTCCTGCAGCCCCCGCATCGACAGCAAGCGGCCTGGTCAAGGCCTCGAGGTCGCCGACGGTCCTGGCCGCACTGAAGCGTGATTCGTCGACGGTGACCTGGAAGGCCTCTTCGAGCGCCATCATCAGTTCGACGCGCTCGAGCGAGCTCAGTCCGAGAGCGTCGAGCGTGGTCTCGGCGGTCAGCGTCCGTCCGGGGGCAAAGCGCGCGAGCACCGAGGCGACCGTGCGCTCTCCCACGACGCTTGCCGGCATCTGGCGGTCATGCTCGCCGGCGAGCCAGGACTTGAGCTCGCGGCGTTTGAGTTTCCTGGTGCCTTCGGTACGCGGCAGCTCGTTCCCGGGCCAGACCGCCGCCACGCGCACCTTCTGATGATCGCCGAGCGCGAGGTTGGCGCGTCGCACGATCTCGTCGACGTCGGCGCCCGGCTCGATCACCAGCACCGCGTGTACGCGCTCGGCAGTGGAGCCGGCGGTCGAGGCGCCGACGACCGCGGATTCGCGGACACCGGGCTGGGCGTTCAACGCCTGTTCCACGTCTTCCGGAAAGACGTTCAGTCCCTCCGGCGTGACGATCATCTCCTTCTTGCGGCCTTTGATGCGCAGCTGTCCCGTGCTGTCGATCTCGCCGACGTCGCCCGTGTGAAACCAGCCGTCACGGAAAGCGACGCGCGTCTCTTCCGGCGCATTGAAGTAGCCACGCGTCACGTTCTCGCCGCGCACGAGGATCTCGCCGTCGTCGGCGATCTTGATCTCGACGCCGGCGATCGGCTTGCCGACCGCGCCTTTGGTGGCGTGGAACGGATGATTCAGCGTAACGATCGGTGCCGTTTCGGTGAGGCCGTAGCCCTGGACGACGACAAAACCCAGCCGTCCCCAGAAGGCCTCGAGCTCGGGGTCGAGCGGTGCCGCGCCGACGACAATCGCCCAGAACTTGAACCCGAACCTGCGATGCACGGCGCGGTACTTCCACCACCGCGTCATCCAGTGCATCTCTTGCGCGGGTGGCTCCGCCGTTTCCGGCGCGACCCGCACGAGGTGCTCCTTGAGCACCTCGAGGATCTTGGGCACGCACACGAGGACCGACACGCGCCGGTCGTGAATCTGCCGGATGATGTCGTCGGGCGAGTAGCTGCGCGTGAAGAGCACGAGGCCCGGCAGCATAGGCGGCACGAAGGTCCCCATCGCCTGTCCGAACATGTGGCTGAGCGGCAGCAGATTGAGGAAGCGAATCGGCAGAAACGGTTTGGCCCACTGACGGTACTTCGCGATCTCCCGCTCGATCGGCACGATGTTGGCGAGGATGTTGCGGTGGGTGATGACAA
This sequence comes from uncultured Acidobacteriota bacterium, assembly GCA_963839705.1. Taxonomy (GTDB): domain Bacteria; phylum Acidobacteriota; class Vicinamibacteria; order Vicinamibacterales; family 2-12-FULL-66-21; genus DATBJJ01. Next base: position 661,483 of record CAWIWL010000008.1, on the reverse strand, counting down.
CGCCCTTGGGATCCGCGGTAGCGCCCGACGTAAAGATGATCTCCGCCGTATCGTCCGCCGTCAGATTTGTACAGGCGTCTGACGCCTTCTCCGAGGAGGTGCCAGCCACCTGTGCATTGGGGGCACGCAGAAACTGGGATCTGACCTCGGACAGCGGCCACACCGGGCAGGTGGGATCGGTCAGCGCGGCGGTGTCGACTACCTCGCCGGCGAGGATGGCGCGGGCGCTGACGATCTCGGCGACGCGCGCCAGAAACGCTGCCGACGCGCGATAGTCGATCGGGACGAGAATCACGCCCTCGAGCAGGCAGCCCCAGAGCGCCACGATCCATTCGGGCCGGTTCTCGCTCCAGACGGCGACCGACTGCCCCTTGGCGATGCCCGCCTCGCGCAAGCGTGCGGCAAACGCGCGGGCGGCGGCGGCCGTGTCGGCGTAGGTCAGCGACCACGTGCGATAGCCATCGTCATAAACGAGGAACTCGCCGTCGAGGGCCGCGAGATCGTCGAAGAAGTCGATGAGCGTGCGCCGGGTCATGCCAGATGAATTATGATCTAAATCCTCATGGCGCTTCCGCCCGTCTTTGCGGCCAGCGCGCTCTACGATAACCTCCTGCAGTCCGCGCTGCGGCAGTTCTTCGGGCGCGCCACGTTCGAGACCGAGCCGATCCCGTCGCTCTCGTCGGACGGGCGCCTGGCGATCGAGCCGACCCACGACCCGTCGGTGCTCTCGATCCGCTGGTTCGGGTCGCGTCACGTACTGCACGTGCCCGCGCGCCGCCCGTTCACTCCGCACGAAGTCCGGCTGGCGAAAGCGATCGGCAGCGTCCTCGCGCTGCGCTACAGGGCGATCTTCGACCCCAAGCAGATGCTCGAGCGCGGCGACCTCTTCCGCGGCGCGATCGAGGATCGCTACATCAGCGCGTTCCTCAACGCGCAAGAGCAGAACGACACCGCGCACGCGCGCGCCGACCTCGTCGCCACGGCGCTCGAAATCCTCCGCGTCGCGGCGCTCTCGAGCTACGAGAACAAGGCGATTTCCTCGGGCGTACTGCTCGTCGACGATGATGGCCGTGAGCCGATTGCGGCGGTGAGTCCGGCGGGTCAGGCGTACAAATACTCGCCGGCGCTCACCGCCATCAAGAGCTTCTACCGCCTCAGCGACGGGCTCGAGACGCTGTTTCTCGTCAACCGCGACGGCACTGTGCTCGACATCGTCGAAGTGGCGCGGTACGTGACGTCGGCGAGCCGGGTGAGCCCGGTGATTCTCGACGTCGCGTGCCCGACCGCCTACCGCGCCCACGCGACGGCGACGGGCAACAACCGCAACATCTGCCTCGTGCTCAGCCCGTCGCACGAGATCAAGGTGTTCGCGCAGGGCGTCGAGGTCTTCAGCTTCCGTAACGCGCGCTGGCACCTCCTCGACGTGCAGGCGAAGTACGAGATGTGGGAGCGCGCCGTCCAGAACGTCGCGCTCGCCAGCCGCCTCTTCCAGACCGCGCTGGATCTGTCCGACAACCGGCACGGGGCGCTGTTTGTCGTCCTGCGCGACGCCGCCTCGTCGCTTCCGATGCTCGTGGCTCCGGGCGACCGCCTGGACGCGCCGCGCAGGAAGCCCGGTGACGCGCCCGACCGGGTCCAGCTGCTCCACATGCTCCGCGGGCGAAGCGCGGTAAATCTCGACCCAGCGGTTCTGGCCGGTCTCGCCAAGACCGACGGCGCGACGGTCATGGACGGAGCGGGACGCCTGCTTGCCGTGGGCGCCATCCTGATGCACACCGAACCGCTCGAGCCGCACTCGACGCTTGCCGTCGAGGGCGCCCGCACAACGGCGGCCATGGCCGCCGGGCGCTACGCCGCAGTCCTCAAGGTCAGCGAGGACGGGCTCATCACGTTCTACGACCGGCAGGAGAAGATCTGGGACATTTGACAGTCCCCGGTCGGTCGTCAGTCAGGGTAAGATTCAGCCTTCAGTACTCAGCAAAGAGACGGGGGCTGCGAACCTATGCGTGTCTTTCTGACGGGCGGCAGTGGGTACATCGGATTGGCGGTGCTCGATTCGCTGCTTCGGGCGGGGCACCACGTGGAAGCGCTGGTTCGGAATCGCGAGAAGGCGGCCGATGTGCAGCTGCGTGGAGCGCACCCGGTCATCGGCGATTCTCGCGCAGCCCGACAGCTGGGCGGCGGTAGCGGCGGCGGCGGACGGCTCGATCCACACGGCCATGGACGACTCGTCCCGCGGCCAGGCCCTCGATGCGCTGGCGCTCGACACCTTCCTTTCGGCGCCTCCGCGCCCTGGCCTGGCGTCGCCTCAGCGGCCGGGCCGCTTCTTTATCTACACGTCGGGCGTCTGGGTGCTCGGTCCGGCGCCGGAGCCCGTCGACGAGGCCGCTCCCCTCAATCCCATCGAGAAGTCGGCCTGGCGGGCGCCGCATGAAGAACGTGTGCTCGCGGCGGCCGGTCCGGGCCTTCGCACCGCGGTCGTTCGGCCGGGCATCGTCTACGGCGGCAGTCGCGGCATCGTCGGCGACCTGTTCAAGGCGGCCGCCAACGGCCTCGTGCGAGTGGTGGGTTCGGGCGAGAATCATTGGCCGCTCGTGTACGACCGGGATCTCGGCGAGCTGTATCTGCTCCTGACAGCCAGCGCGACCGCGTCGGGCGTTTACCACGCCAACGACGAGTGCGACGAACAAGTGAACGACATCGTGGCGGCCATCGCCGGGCACGTGTCGATCCGCCCGAGCATCAGAAAAGTTCCGCTGCCCGAAGCGCGGAAGAAGATGGGCGCCTACGCCGACGCGCTGGCCCTCGACCAGATCGTGCGCTGCCCGCGAGCCCGCGCGCTCGGCTGGACCCCATCGCTCCACGCCGTCTCCCGCAACGCCGCGAGGTTGTTCGAGGAATGGCGCCGGGGGCGTGAGGCGGCGTGAAAGCGGCAGCGTCCACGAGTCACTCGCGATGATCGCGAAGCTCACGAAGTTCGCGAAGGACATTGGCCTGACGTTACTTCGCGGCCTTTGTGGTCTTCGTGCTCATCGCGACCAACCGTGTCACGTGAGAGTTTTCTCGACGTCATCCGTCCTCATTTCACGCTCATCCCTGCACTGAAAACCATCATCCGCCGGCCCTCGTAGGCAGGCCGGCCGGGCGCGGCGTCCTGCGCATCGATCTTGTAGAAGCGCAAGTCGAAGGTGAAGGCGAGGTGTTCCTTCGCGAACCATCGCGCCCCGCCGCCGTAGTTCATCGCGCGCGTGCTTCCGTCGGCGTCCGCGACCGGCGTGGCCTCGAGCTCGGTCGAGAACGCCGCCCATCCGAGGCCGCCGCTTATGTAGCTCCATCCGTTGCGCCCACCGAAGTTGAGCGAGACCTGCGGTGAGAGCACGGAGAAGCGTGTCGTGACCGTCGGCCCGCTCGGTCCACCCTCTGTTTCGGGATCGAGCGTCTTGCTTCCGCGGCTGAAGATCAGCCATTCGCCTCCGAGGCCGAGCGACACCTTCCCGAAGCGCACCGGATAAACGGTGGCACCCGCCGCCACACCAAGCCCGCGGCTCGGGAGATTCTCCGCCGTCACGCCGAGAGCCGTGGCAGTCGCGGCATCGTCGGGAAAGCGGGGAAGCGCCACGCGAACATCCGCGGCGAACCTGCCGATCGGTTCCTTCTCGGGCTCTTGTCCGTACGCTCCGGGAGCGGCGATCACCAAGGTGATTGCCACAGCGAAGACGGCGAGTGTTGTGGACCCCACGCGATTCATCTCGAGTTGAACCTTTCCCGTTGAGCAGTTCCTGCCCGGTTAGAGCTGTTCCTGCGTTTCAGCGACGATGATCCTGGCGCGCGCCAGTCCTTCGTCGAGTGTTTCCACGTGCCCGTCCAGTTGCTGTTCGTACAGGCGTCGGAGGATCGTCCCCATGCGCGGGCCCGGTTCGACGCCGAGCTCCAAGAGATGCCGGCCCTTGACGATTGGCTCCGGCGGGCGATGCTCGACACCGAGTGCGCGCGCGCGCTCGAGAAAGCGGTCGATGGCCGAGCAGTCGAACGTGCCCGTCCTCCCGTGGCAGTCCGACATCGCGACTCGCACCAGCAGCTCGAGGTCCACCTTCTCTGCCAGCCGCCGATACGCGCCGTCGCCTACCGGCGTCGCCGACTTGGAGAAGGCGTGCGGCTTCAAGTGGTGCGCGACGATGCCAGCGACCTGCCGTGCGACATCGTAACCGGCGATCGTCTGAACATTCAGGCGGCCGAGCAGCGCCGCGGTTGGCGCGACGCCGGCCTGCTCGTGATCGATGGATCGAATGCGGCCATCGACAAACGCGGTCGTCGGCGGCTTGCCGAGGTCGTGGCACACGGCGCCGAGCATGACGGTCAGCTGCCGCGGCCGGTCGAGGTCATCGATCCTGCGCCGCGCCTCGTCGATGACGAGCAGCGTGTGCACCCAGACGTCTCCCTCCGGGTGCCACTCCGGTTCCTGCGGGCAGCCGACGAGCGCCTTCAGCTCCGGAAAGAGCCGATCGATCACGCCGAGATCCAGCGCGAGCGCGAAGCCGGCTGACGGCCGGTGCGCGAGGAGCAGCAGCTTCTCCATTTCGCCCCAGATGCGCTCGGCGGGGAGATCGTCGAGCGGGATGCGGCGGCAGATCTCTTTCGTGCCCGGATCCATCTGCAGGTCGAAGCGCGCGGCGAACTGGATTCCTCGGAGCACGCGGAGGCTGTCGTCGCCGAAGGTCCGCGAATCGACGGCGCGCAACAGGCGGCGTTCGAGCAGATCGCGCCGGCCGTCGAACGGGTCGAGATACGCGTCGCTCAACGGATCCCAGGCGATCGCGTTGACGGTAAAGTCCCTGCGCCGCGCCGCGTCCTCGGGCACCATGTCCGGATCGCCGCTCACTTCGAACGCCCGATGCCCGCGGCCGATCTTCGATTCCCTGCGCGGGAGCGACACGTCGACGTCGAGGACTTTGTAGACGGTGAAGCTCTCGCCGACGGTGTTCACCGACCCGAGGCTGTCGAGCAGCGGCTTGAGTCGTGGTGCGGGGAGGCCGTAGACCTCGAGATCGACATCTTTTCCGGGCCGGCCGAGCAGGCGATCGCGGACCCAGCCGCCCACCACCAGGGCGCGTCCGCCGTGCTCGCGGACGACGTGCGCGATCGCCGTGGCCGTCTCGATGCTCATCGCGCGCGCTATCGCGTAGGATCCGCCGCAGGCGTGACGACGCGACGCCTGCCGTACTTGCGCATCAGTCCGTCTGTGAATGCCGGCGCAACCGCGTTGAGGATCGAGAGTCCGCGCGAGGTGCGATGCGGATAGACCTCCGCCGACGGCCTGCGGATGCACCGCACGATCGCGCGAGCGACGTGGTCGACTGGCTGCTTGGGGCCGAGTCCCGACACGTGATGGCCGAAGTCGCGCTCCATGGCGTCGCGGAATTCCGTCGTCGTCGACACGGGGAACACCGCGCTCACGTGAATATCCGTCCCGATCAACTCCGAGCGGAGCGACTCGGCGAACACCGCCTGCGCCGCTTTCGTCGCGCTGTAGCCGCTCATCAGCGGGATCCCCCGCTTGCCGACGATCGACGACACGAAGATCAGATGGCCACGCCCCTGCCGGCGGAATACCGGAAGGACGGCGCGAGTGCCGTAGAACGTTCCCATGAAGTTGACGTCCATCATCCGCCGCATGACGCCGGGATCCATCTCCTCGACCGTTCCGTAGTACCCGAACCCGGCGTTGCAGACCATGATGTGGAGCCCGCCGAACGCCTGCTGCGCGCGCGTGACGAGCTGCACGACGTCGGCTTCCCGCGTCACGTCCGTGGCCAGCGATTCGGCGCGGCCGCCGGAAGTCCGTATGCGCGTGACCGCCTCCTCGAGCCGATCGATGCGTCGCGCGCCGAGCACGACCGCCACGCCTTCACGCGCGAGGTGCTCGGCAACAGCCAACCCGATCCCTGAGGACGCTCCGGTAATCGCGGCGATCGTCCCTTTCAGGTCCATGGCGCATGATACTGTAGTCGTCAGTCGGCAGTCGGGAGTCGTCAGTCAACCATCGACAGTCACAGTCGGCAGCCGGAGTCGACAGTCCAAGTCGACAGTCCAAGTCGGCAGGCCAAGTCGACAGGCTGAGTCGACAGGCTGAGTCGACGGTCGGCACCAACGGCGATTGACGACCGTGATTGACGACCGACACTGTCACTGACGACTGACGACTGTGATTGACGACTGTGACTGATGACGACTGCGACTGACGACTCCGACTGTCGACTCTCGACTGAGACTGTCGACTGTTGACCGACGACTCCCGACTGCCGACTGACGACTGCCGTGGATCCCGCCATCGAACTTCTCCGCGATCTCGTCGCCATTGATTCTGTCAATCCGTCGCTCGTGCCCGGCGCCGCCGGCGAGGCACAGATTGCGTCGGCGATCGCCGCCCACATGCGTCGCATCGGGCTGGACGTGCACCTGCAGGAGGCGGCGCCGGGGCGGCCCAACGTGATTGGTGTACTCGACGGTCGCGCCCCAGGCCGATCGCTGATGTTCTGCGGACACATGGACACGGTCGGCGTGGAGGGGATGGACGCGCCGTTCACTCCAGAGATTCGATCGGGCCGGCTCTACGGCCGCGGATCCCAGGACATGAAGGGCGGCGTCGCCGCCATGATCGATGCGGCTCGGGTGGCCGCCGAGCGGGGGCTCGCCAGAGGACGGCTGATTGTGGCCGCGGTTGTCGACGAAGAGTACGCCAGCATCGGGGCCGACGCGCTCGTCAAAGACTGGAGGGCTGACGGCGCCGTCGTCACCGAGCCGACCGATCTCCAGGTCGCCATCGGCCACAAGGGGTTTGCCTGGATCGACGTCGAGACGCGCGGCCGGGCGGCGCACGGCAGCAGACCGCGCGACGGGAGGGACGCCATCATCCGCATGGGCCGTGTCCTGCACCGGCTGGAGAGGCTCGATCGCGAGCTGCAGGCGCGCCCGCCACACCACCTCATGGGACCGGGTTCGCTGCACGCGTCGATCGTGACTGGCGGCCGCGAGCTCAGCTCATATCCCGACCGTTGCCGGCTGCAGATGGAGCGCCGGACGATCGCCGGCGAGAGCGGTGATGGCGCCCTGCGCGAGATCACCGCAATCCTCGACGACCTGTCGCGCGAGGATGGGGAGTTCGAAGCGTCCGCGACCCTGACGTTCGCGCGCCCTCCCTACGAGTTGGCGCCGGATCACCGGCTGCCGCAACTGCTGGTCAAGGCGATCGAGTCGCAAGGCACTCCCACCTCAAAAGTGGGGATGAGCTTCTGGACCGACGCGGCAGTGTTGGGCGGCGCCGGAATTCCGTCGGTCCTCTTCGGGCCCGGCGGGGCCGGGCTGCATAGCCGCGAGGAGTACGTCACGACAATCGATGTCGTGACGTGTCGCGATGCGCTCAGCCGTCTCATCGAAGACTGGTGCTGAGCGTGGTTCTAAGCCACGTGCCGAAGCGACGGGTGCGTCGACTAGGCGCTCTTCCGGAGTACCAGCCGCGGTTTCAGAGTGTGCCGATGGGCGTCGCCCGCATACCGCAGACGGGGACCCTTACCGCTGATTTCCCATCCCGGGGTGTCGCGCCCGCAGGACGTGCACCGCATCATGACGCGGCTGGCCTCAAAATGTAGCACCGAGTCGTGGCCGCGAAGACCGCACACCACCTGCCCGAGCCGAGTCGCCATCCTGGCCATCAGACTGGCTTCTGCGGTTGCCTTGTTCGTAACATCTGTTGCCGCCGTGAGTTGCTGGGGATAATTCGTAACCATGGGCGTCTCCCTAAGCCTCCCGTTGCCCTCAGTTGTATGACTCCGGCTCGACCCGTGCCGTTTCATTCGTCTGGGCAAACCTTTACTCTTCAATACGCATGCCACGGACGAGTATTCCGACCGTATCTATTGTTGCTAAACAACTTAACTGTTGTTGTGTGACGGGGAATACAGATTCCGTCAAGGCGGCCGCTTGGACAGGCGGTGAAGGCCGCAACCCATGAGGCACACTGGGATTACCAAGTCCTCGAGAGCACGACTATGTGCGTCCCGAAGCGAGCTATTTGTCTGAGGAAAGCGGAACTTTTAAGCTCTGCAGGACAGAGCCTTAGTGTGTCCGAGGGGCGCGTTTTGGGCCCGTCAGCAGGTGCTGAAGCGTCCGCGCGTAGTAGCGCAGCACCGTCCGCTCACGAACGCGGAAACGGCCGCCCCGTTCAACAAAGATGATGTTCCGGGACTCGAGGGGCGCCGTGCCTTGCTCGACGGCCTGGCGCCCGTCCTCGACGCCCATGTTGGCGCCGGCAGCCTGCAGCGTTTCGATGAGTTCATCCGCCCGCGCCTCGAGCTCGCGCCTGGTGATCGACGGCCGCATCGCTGCAGCCACGACCGCCGTGGGCAGGACCTTGTAGAGCCGGCCGATCGAGTCTCGAATCTGATGCGCCAGGGTCATCACATCGCGCCTCGATTCGGGGTCGTAGCCGTCGAGTGGAATCGGAGCGCCGAACGTCACGAAAGCACGGGACTGATAGCCGACGGCGAACCGAACCATTTCGGCGACCTCGCGCGCGAACGGCCGCTGCCGGCGCTTCGATCCTTGATGGGCGAGGATGTGGTCCTCGAGCACGAGGTCGTACGAAACGGCGAGAGGAATGATTGAGGAATCCGCGCGTTCCGCCTGCACGGCGGCGTGCAGCAGGCCGGTCTTCGGCGATTTCATCTCGCCCGTGTAGCTTCGGCCGCCTTCGATATAGAAGAGGAGGTCGTGGCGTTGGAGCAGCTCCGCGACATACGCCTTCAGCGTGACGAGGTACGCGGGGTCCTTTGCGTTGCGGCGGATCGGAATGGCCCCGGTGACGTGCCGGTGAATCAGGCCGAGCGGGCCGCCGAAGAGGTTGATTCCGGCGGCAATCACCGGCGGACGGATGCCGTTGTCATCGATCACCAGCGGCTCGACCAGGTAGTCGAGATGGCTCTTGTGGTTGGAAATGTAGATCGTTCGGCCCCGCCGCGTGGCGTCCTGCGCGATGCGGACGTGCTCCTCGATCCGCTCGATCTTGCGCAGAATCGGGTAAAGCGGGTGCTTGAGGGCGCGGTAGATGGGGTAGCGCTGCGTCGTCCGCAACTCGTCGAGGTACGCGTGGATCCGCTCCCGCGCTTGCAATTCCGACTGCCCGTGCCCGCCCCGCAGGTAGCGCCCTACGTCTTCCCGCGCCAACACCGCCTGGGTGATGTCGTCGAGCATGTCTGGAGGGACTATATCAAAGATGCCGGCCTGTATACTGAGATCCTTGACCCCGGAGCCCCACGCGAACCTCGGCGCTGGACACGCGCCGGCCCGACGCTCGGTGCCGGCGGCCCCGCTGATCCTGGCGGTCCTCCTCCAAATGCTGCAGGTGTCGCCGGCCGGCGCCGCCTCTCAGCGCGTGACGTTCCGGACCGACGACGGGCTGACGCTCACGGCCACTTGGTACGAAGCTTCATCGCGCCCGGCGCCCGCGGTCATCTTCGTCCACATGCTGCAGAAATCCCGGCGCGACTGGGATCAGGTGGCCACGCAGATGGCCGCCGAAGGCATCGGCGGGTTGGCGATCGATCTGCGCGGTCACGGCGATTCGCCTGGCAGCCCCCAGGACTATTCCGGCATGGTCCAGGACGTCCGGGCGGCGCGGCGCTTCCTCGCGTCGCACGCGGAGGTGATCCCGTCGCGCATCGGAATCGCGGGGGCATCGATCGGCGCCACGCTGGCGGCGCAGGCCGCGGCCGACGATCCGGCGATCGTCAGCCTTGCGCTCTTGTCGCCCTCGCTCGAGTACCGCGGGCTACGCCTGGATCAGGCGATCAAGAAGTATGGCGCGCGCCCGGCTCTGCTCGTGGCGGGCGACGACGACGGGTACGCGGTACGAACGGTCAGGGATCTGGCGAAAGCTGGCGGCGGTGTCCGCGAGGTCCTCGTTCTTGCCCGTGCCGGTCACGGCACGGGTATGCTGGCCGGCGAAACCGATCTCGGCCGCCGCCTGCTGGAGTGGTTCAGACGAACGCTGCTATGATCGAACCCCGTTCACCGTCCAAGAGCATGTTCTAGTGTCACGAGACTCGATCATCTTCGGCATCGCCGGCGTGTTTTTCGGCATCCTCGTCGGCTGGATCATCGGCAGCCAGCAGGGCGGGACTCCGCGGCCCGCCACTCCGGTTGCGACCGCCGCGCCGACGTCCGGCCAGGCGTCGCCTGCGGCGACCCCCCTCGACGAGTCGCGCGCCGCGACGCTCGCGCAGGCGGCCGAGAGCAATCCGCGCGACGCGAACGTGCGCCTGGACCTCGGCAATCTCTACTTCGACGCCGAGCGCTTCCCGGACGCCGCGCGCTGGTACGAGCAGGCGCTCTCGATCGAGCCGCGCAACGTGAACGCGAACACCGACCTCGGGATCGCGTACTACTACATGAACCAGCCGGACCGGGCGCTTCAGCAGTTCGATCGCTCGCTCGCCATCGATCCGCGACACACCAAGACGCTCCTCAATCTCGGCATCGTGCGGGCGTTCGGGAAGGACGATCTCGACGGCGCTGCGCAGGCCTGGCAGCGCGTCGTCGAGTACGCGCCAGATTCAGCGGAAGGAAAGCGTGCCAAACAGGCGCTCGAGAGCCTGCGCAACGCGCATCCCAACGTGCCGGGCGGATCGGGTACAGCCGCCAAACCTCCCGGGTAGAGGCTGTCGCCAACAGGGAACATCACCGGTGATACTTCGCCTGCTCCAGCTCCTGTTGATCCTCGCTGTCGTCCGCGCAGTGTGGCGTCTGGGTAAGGGTGTGCTCGAGGGCGCGGGCTACCAGCGTGTCGATGGGCCTCGCAGCGCCGCGAACGTCGGCGTCAAGCTGGTGCGTGATCCCGTCTGCGGGACCTATGTCTCGCCGGCGAAGGCTCCGGTGCTCCGGATGGGGGGCGAGACTCTGTACTTCTGCTCGGAGAAGTGCCGGCGTGAGTGGGAACGCCGGTGATGCGCTTCGAGGCAATGGTCTCCATTCATGGCTGAGCGTTCGGAACAGCAGCTCCGCGCCGACATCGTCGAAGTGGGGCGGCGGCTGTACGCGCGCGGCTATACGGCCTCGAACGACGGCAACATCAGCCTGCGGCTGGACGCGTCGCGGCTGCTGATGACGCCGACGAGCGTCTGCAAGGGTTTCATGACCGTCGACATGATGTGCATTACCGATCTCGACGGGAAGAAGATTGCCGGCGATCGCAATCCGTCCTCCGAGATGCAGATGCACCTCGAGGTCTACCGCCAGCGTCCCGAGGTGCAGGCCGTCGTCCACGCGCATCCGCCGATTGCGACCGGCTTCGCGGTCGCCGGCATTCCGCTCGATCGCGCGGTGCTGGCCGAGGTCGTCACCACGCTCGGGAGCGTGCCGATCGCCGAGTATGCGACGCCGTCGACGAAGGAGCTGCCCGAGGCCGTGCGCAAGTACGTCAAAGTGCACGACGGGATGCTGCTCGCCAACCACGGCGCGCTGACGCTCGGCGCCGACGTGTTTGCCGCCTACTACAAGATGGAGACGATCGAGCACTTCGCCAAGATCAGCCTGGTGGCGCGGATGCTCGGCGGCGAGCGGCTGCTCTCTCGCGAGGAGGTCACGCGTCTCGAGAAACTGCGCGGTTCGTACGGCATCGCGGCGCCCGCGCCAATTTGTCCCGAGCCGTCGGCGGCGGACCCGGCCGACTGCCAGGTCGTGCAGTCGCCCGTCTCCCCGTCCGGGGAACGGCTGGTCGCAGAGGGAGAGAGCCGCGGTGGCAGGCCGTGGATGCGGTCCGGATCTGGCGTAGGTCCGGATGAGGAAATTCGGCTAACATACAGCGAACTGACGGCGCTCATCGAAGATGCCGTCAAAAGTCTCAAGTAGCTCACAGCTCTCAGCCGTCAGCTGTCAGCTTGGAGCCGGAAACGTCCAGTACTGAGAGCTGTGAGCTGAGAGCTGACAGCTTTTTGGAGGCCGCAAATGGGTGAGGCGCTCGGGATGGTCGAGACCAAGGGTCTCGTCGCGATGATCGAGGCCGCTGACGCGATGGTCAAGGCCGCCAAGGTCACGCTCGTCGGCTGGGAAAAGATCGGCGCGGGTTACGTCACGGCGATCGTGCGCGGCGATGTTGCCGCAGTCAAGGCGGCAACCGATGCCGGCGCGGCAGCCGCGCGGCGCGTCGGAGAGCTCGTCTCGGTGCACGTCATCCCGCGGCCGCATGCCAACCTGGAGGATGCGCTGCCGATCGGAAAGGCGACCGCGAACGCCAAATGATCCTCGCTAAGATCGTGGGCACCGTGGTCGCCACGCGGAAGGACGACCGGCTGCTCAGCAGCAAGCTGCTCGTTGCTCGCCCCATGGATCCACGAGGCAAGCCCGAGGGCAGCTACCTGGTCGCGGTCGACACGGTTGACGCGGGCGTGGGCGAGACCGTGCTCATCGTCAGTGGCAGCTCGGCGCGCATGGCGTCGGGCCTGAAAGACTGTCCGGTTGATGCCGCCGTCGTCGGCATCGTCGACGCCATCGAGATCAAGGACTAGGGGAGCCAGGCACCAGTGCAGCTCGCACGCGTCATCGGCGAAGTCGTCGCGACGATGAAGGACGCGAACCTGCACGGGTCAAAGCTGCTCGTGTTGCAGCCGCTCGCTGCCTCGGGCGAACCGGCCGGGCGAACGCTGGTTGCGCTCGATTCGGTCGGCGCGGGGGTGGGCGAGAACGTCTTTTTCGTACGCGGCCGCGAGGCCGCCTTTCCGTTCTATCCGGCCGAGCCGCCCACCGACGCAGCAATCGTGGGGATCGTGGACTACTGGCACACCGAGACCGCTTAGGCCGATGCAAATCGCCCGCGTTGTAGGCACGGTCGTTTCCACCCAGAAGAACCGCAAGCTCGAAGGGGCCAAGCTGCTGCTCGTGCAGCCGCTCTCGATCGATGACGAGCCACGGGGAGTCTCACTGATTGCCATCGACTCGGTTGGCGCCGGCGTCGGCGAGAAGGTGCTAGTGGTGATCGAGGGCAAGGCCGCCGGCGATGCCCTCGGCAGGAAGGCCGCTGCCGTCGACGCCGCGATCATCGGCATCGTCGACACGGTCACGTGCCGGCCCGATCTGGTGAGTTGAGGCTGACATGGACGAAGAAGCATTGCGCGCGATGGTGCGCGAGGCGGTCGCCAGGCGCCTCCAGGGCGGCCCACCGGTTGTGTCCGTCGAGCGCCCCGTGAACGTCGCCGCCCACGTCAGCCACATCCGGTACGTTCTTCCCAAGTCCGACGGGCCGTGCCTCATCGAACCGGCCGTTCAGTGCAACCACTGTGGTTACTGCGAATCCCACGGGCACTGATTCTCGCCCTCGCGTTCTGCTGACCCGCCGGATCCCTGCGTCTGTCCACTCGAAGCTCGAGGCCGGCAGCAGCGTCGAGCTGTATGACGGGCCGACGCCGCTGACGACCGACGAGCTCGTGCGCCGCTTGCAAGGGAAGCAGGGCCTGGTGTGCGTCCTGACCGATCCGGTCACGGCAGATGTGCTAAACGCCGCGGCCAGCCTCAAGGTCGTCGCGAACATCGCCGTGGGCTACGACAATATCGATGTCGGCGCCGCGCAGTCGCGCGGCATCGTCGTCACGAATACACCGGACGTGCTTACTCAGTCGACCGCGGAGTTCACGTGGGCGCTGATTCTGGCGGTGACGCGACGGCTGTCGGAAGGCGAGCGGCTGGTGCGGCGCGGCGGATGGAAGGGCTGGGCGCTGGACTTCATGCTGGGCATGGAGTTAAGCGGCAAGCAGCTCGGCATCATCGGCCGAGGCCGGATCGGTCGGGCCGTCGCCGCGCGGGCGCCGGCGTTCGGCATGAAGGCCGTGTTCGCGGCGCGCGATGGGCGTTCTACTCCCGATCTGCCGGAGCTATCGCTCGACGAGCTCCTCGTCAGCTCGGATGTCATCTCGATTCATACGCCGCTCACGCCGTCGACGCAGCATCTGATCGATCGCCGCGCCCTTGCCCGGATGAAACGATCGGCGTATCTCGTCAACACCGCGCGCGGGCCGGTCGTCGACGAGGAAGCGCTGGCCTGGGCGCTCAAGGAGCACCTGATCTCGGGCGCCGCGCTGGACGTCTACGAGCGCGAGCCGGAAGTCTTCGCGGGCCTGCTCGATCTCGAAAACGTCGTGCTCGCGCCGCACCTTGGGAGCGCGACGCGCGAGACGCGTACCGCGATGGCCGACCTCGCCGTCTCGAATGTCCTCGCCGTCCTTCAGGGCCGTCCCGCGCTCACCCCGGTCAGCCCGAAGTAGCAGCCTGTGCCCCTGCCACCCCAGCCCCGAGTCCCTCGAGGCCGGATCTCCGCCGTCATGCGACGGCTCGCGAAAGCGATCACCGGGCTGGACGAGCCGGCCGTCGAGAAGATCGCCGAGGAGCAGCAGGAGGACCCGTTCCAGGTCCTCATCGCGACGATGCTGTCGGCGCAGACGCGCGATGCGGTGACGGCCACGGCGTCCCGTCGGTTGTTCAGAGTGGCGCGCACGCCGCGCACGATGGCGAAGCTGTCGCCCGCCGAAATTCAGGCGCTCATCTATCCGGTCAGCTTCTATCGCAACAAGGCAGTGCACGTGGTCGAGACCTGCAGCCAGATCGTGCGGCGCTTCGGCGGCGTGGTGCCGCGCACGATGGAGGACCTGCTGACGCTTCCCGGCGTCGGCCGCAAGACAGCGAACCTGGTGCTGATCCTCGCGCACCGGAGCGCCGACAATATCTGCGTCGACACGCACGTGCACCGCATCTCGAACCGCCTGGGGTGGGTGAAGACCCGGACGCCCGAGGAAACCGAGCACGCGCTATATGCCGTCGTCGCGCGGCGCTGGTGGCCGGTCGTCAACCTGTATCTGGTGACGTGGGGTCAGAACGTCTGCCGGCCGGTCTATCCACTGTGTTCGAGTTGCGCGATTGCCGATCTGTGCCCCAGAATCGGCGTGACGAGGATGGGGAAGGCTCCTGAACCCTACAAGCTGTCGCGAACGAGCGGCAGCGAGTGAGCCACGCGAGCGGAGCGGGGCGTCGGGGTCCCCGCGAGCGCCCGCCTTCGCGCCGTAGGCGCTCCGGCGAGGTCTCGCCGTAGCCTTAGCGAAGGCGGAAGCGTGTAAGGGGGTCCGGGGGACAAAGTCCCCCGGATGAGACTAATGTGCGAGGACCTATGAAGCTCTTCACGTGTGTGGTGGCTGCTCTGCTGCTGATTCCGGCGAGTGTCGGCTCCGGTCAGACGTCGCCGGGGGCCGGGCCGGTGATCGTGCTCGAGACGGCCAAGGGCGTCATCGAGATCGAGACCTACCCGGATGAGGCGCCGAAGACTGTCGCTCACATGCTGGCGCTCGTCAAGAAGGGCTTCTACAACGGACTGCGGTTCCATCGCGCCGAGCCGGGCTTCGTGATTCAGATCGGCGATCCGCAGACGCGCGACATGACGAAGCAGGCGTCGTGGGGAACGGGAAATAGCGGGTCGCCGATCGGCGTCGCCGAGATTACAAAGAAGCGACGACACCTACCCGGCGCGGTGGGCATGGCGCACAGCGGATCGGCGAAGGACGCCGCGAGCCAGTTCTACATCATGCTGAAGCCGTCGCCGAGTCTTGACGGCAAGTACGCCATCTTCGGTCAGGTCATCAAGGGGCTTGATGTGGCGGCCAAGATTCAGAAGACCGACGTGCTCAAGAAGGCTTCGGTGAGGGAATGAGCGACGGCGGCAGAATCTTCACGAGCCCGTTCAGGTCGGGATAACGCTCGACGAACTCTTCGAGGTACTCGCCCGGCAGCGGCTGCCCGAGCTGGTGCTTGAGGATCGCGGCGTTGGCCACGGACTTGGCCGAGAAGTGGTTGTTGGCGTAGAGGTAGGCCTTCTTCACCTCGCGCGATGCTTCGCCCGCGGCTTCGGCGAAGGGCTGCAGCTCGTCGGCCGAATAGAGGTAGTTGTAGCGGTCCTCGGACTTCTCGTGCGTCCACCACTGCGCGGCATTACGTCCGTGCAGGCGCAGGTAGTAGAACGAGGGGACATTGGGCCGGAAGTCCTGCCTGATCGAGGTCTTGAACTTGGGCTCATCGATCTGCGTCCAGGCCGCGCCGAACGCCTCGAGCAGTGCGAAGGTGGGTAGCGGATTGTCGCTCCAGCTGCGATGGCGCAGCTCGACCGCCACGTCGTAGGCGCTGAATCGCTCGAGCAGCCACTCCAGGTATCCGCGCGTGTCTGGTTCGTTCGTGAAGCTGGCAGGGAACTGCGCCAGGAGCGCGCCCAGCTTGCCTGCGGACGCGAGCGGGTCGATCGCGCGCCGGAACTCGTCCACGTCCTTCATTCCCAGGTCCAGCGCATCCTGGCCAGAGGCCTTGTGGAACATCTCCGGGTGCGTGAACTTCTGAAAAAGCTTCAGCGAGAATTCGAAGCCGGCGGGCGTGCGTTCCGCCCATCGTTTCGTCGTCTTTGGGTCGGGCACGCCGTAGAAGGTCGAGTTGATCTCGACGGTGTCGAAATGCTCGGCGTAGAAGGCGAGCTCGTCGAACCTGCCCCGCCCGCGGCCACGCGGCTGCGACGGATAGAAGATGCCGTTCCAGGTTCCCTGGCCGGAAGGGTAGCTCCAGCCGGACGTGCCAATTCGAATCATTGTTCGCGGGGCGTGGGCCCGGTAGCTGCTGATAGCGACGCTGTCATCTTTGATCAGTGCTGGTGGGGCCTCGCCTCCGCAACGCTTCGGCGAAGCTCGCCGGAGCCTTGGCGAAGGCGGCCCACCCCCGCTCGCGTCGCCTCGCGCACTCGCGCTCGGCGACAGCCGCAGGCGCTGCTGATGCCGCATCTGTCATCTTTTATCACTGCTCGCGGGGCCCCACCCCCACTCGCGCGGCCACGCGCATTCGCGCGCGGCCGCAGCCGCGGGCGCTGCTGATAGGACACCAAACCCTCGTCCAACTCATCTCAGCACGAACAACTGTTCACGCGTACGCATCCTTATTGAACCCGAACGTCACCTTCGAACCGCGTATCAGGATTGGTCGCTTGATGAGGTTGGGCTGCTCCATCATCAGGTCGATCGCCTCCTTCTTTGACTTCGGTAGCGCGCGCGTTTTGAACACGGGGCTGCGCGTGCTCACGAACTCGAGGAAGCGGTCGGCGTCGATGTGCTTCTCGAGAAACGCTCGATCCGGGGGGTCCCTGTTGATGTCACGTTCTTCGACGTCGATCTTCTGCTGCTCCAGAAAACTTCTGGCGTTGCGGCAGGTCGTTCACGTGGGCTTGAGGTAGAGGATTGGCTTGGGCATGGCCGTATTGTATGTCTCGGACGCGGTACAATTGAAGACAGCCTCGATGTTGACGATCAACGAGATTTTCCACTCGATTCAGGGGGAGTCGACCCACACCGGCCGGCCGTGCGTGTTCGTTCGTCTGACCGCTTGCGACCTGCGCTGCTCGTGGTGCGACACGCCGTACGCGTTCCACGAGGGCCGCAAGATGAGCATCGAAGAGGTGGTTTCGGCTGTCGCCGCGTTCGAGTGTCCTGTCGTCGAGATCACGGGGGGCGAGCCCCTGCTTCAACCCGACGTCTATCCGCTGATGCGCGAGCTCCTCGACCGCGGCCACACGGTCCTGCTCGAGACGGGCGGCCATCGCAGCGTCTCTGACGTGCCGCCGGGCGTCATCCGTATCATCGACGTGAAGTGTCCCGCGAGCGGCGAGTCGGCAAAGAACGACTGGTCGAACCTGGATCTGCTGACCCCAACAGACGAGGTCAAGTTCGTCGTCCAGGATCGGCGCGATTACGAGTTCGCGAAGGATGTCATCACGCGGCACGCGCTCGAAGGGCGATGCGCCGCGATACTGATCTCGCCCGTGCACGGCGTCCTGCCGGGGAAGGACCTGGCCGCGTGGATCCTTGCGGATCGTCTGCCGGTGCGGCTGCAGCTGCAGGCGCACAAGTACATCTGGAGCGCGGATGCCCGGGGAGTTTGAGGCCACGGGCCAGAGCGACAAGACCGCCGGCGTTCGCAGGGCGATCGTGTTGCTCAGCGGCGGCCTCGATTCGTTCACCGCCGCGGCGATGACCAAGGCGGACGGCTACGAGCTCTACGCCCTCAGCATCCGCTACGGCCAAATCCACGCGCGCGAGATCGAAGCGGCTCGCGCTGCCGCCCGTGCTCTTGGTGTCGCACGCCACCTCGAACTTGCCGTCGACCTTGCCACCTTCGGCGGCTCGGCGCTCGTCGGCGACGGCGCCATCCCCAAGGACCGCGCGCTCGAGAGCGACCACAGCATCCCGTCCACTTACGTGCCCGCGCGCAACACCGTGTTCCTCTCCCTCGCGCTCGCCTGGGCCGAAGTCGTCGGGGCCACCGCCATCGTCATCGGCGTGAACGCGCTCGACTACTCGGGCTACCCCGACTGCCGGCCGGCGTACCTCGAAGCCTTCGAGCGCATGGCCTCGCTCGCCACCAAGGCTGGTGTGGAGGGACGGCCGCTGCGAATTCTCGCACCGCTGCTGCGCCTCTCAAAGGCCGACATCGTCCGCCGCGGCCTCGCGCTCGGGCTGGACTACGGCGTGACTCACAGCTGCTACGATCCGGGCCCGTCAGGGGCGCCGTGCGGCCGTTGCGACAGCTGCCGCCTGAGAGCGAAGGGTTTCGAAGAGGCGGGCGCGACGGATCCGGTCCTCAATCTCTAGGGCTTCACCGCCGCTAATCTCACGACGCGCGTCTCAAACAGGCCGAAGTCACCCACAGCATTTGTGTCCTCGTAACGAACCCACTATCTTGCGACCCAGAGAAATCGCGCCAGTGCCATGCCAAACGCGAAGAGCGCACCACCCCAGAACGTTTCAACAAACGATCGCGGACTACACCGACGTTCACACCACTCGCCGTAACTATGCATGATCCACCCGGTCGCTACGGGAGACAGCACCAAGCTGAGGCCCGGCACAGGGCCTTGTGGAAAGATGCGTCCGGGCCAGACCAATCGCGTAGCCGCTCCCAGTACCGCGCCCAGCAAGAGTAGACCAGCCCCGGCGAGCACAGGATGCGCCCGTTTGCGTTCGCGAAAGGGCTCGCCGAAGGAAGAGAAGCCGAGCTCGAGCAGCAGTTCGCCGACAAGCTGGAGCACAATCTCCCAGAGCGCGCTCAGAACGAATTCGAGCATGAGTCCGATTTACCTTAGCCTCCGCGCGTCAGCCTTCGCTCACTTGTCGGCGATCGAGATAGCAGGCGCTGCCGCCTGACACGGTTTGACGATCGCGGTGTGCTCCAGTCCGCGACGGCACACAAGGTATCATCCTCTGACGCCAGTGACCGAACGCATCTACTACACCGACCCCTACGCGACCGAGTTCGAGGCAACCGTCGTGAACGTCGAGCCGATCCCCGGCGACCGACGGCACGCCGTCGTGCTCAACCGCACGGCCTTCTATCCGACCTCGGGGGGCCAGCCGTTCGATACCGGCACGCTCGGCGCCGGACGCGTCGTCGAGGTCGTCGACGAAGACGACGGCCGCATCGTCCATCTGGTTGAGGGAGAGATAGAGCCGGGTGCGGTGCGCGGGAGGATCGACTGGTCCCGCCGCTTCGAGCACATGCAGCAGCACACAGGCCAGCACGTGCTGTCAGCCGCGTTCGACCGCCTGCTGAAAGTCCGAACGGTGAGCTTCCATCTCGGCACGGCCTCGTCCACGATCGACCTCGCACGGGAAGTCACAGTGGGCGAGATCGCGCGCGTCGAGCAGGAGGCCAACCGAATCGTCTGGGAAAACCGTGCGGTCACGATTCGATTCGCCGACGCCGGAGAAGCTGCGGCGATGCCGCTTCGCAAGGAGTCGAAGCGCGAAGGCGTCCTGAGGCTGGTTGAAGTGGAGGAGTTCGACGTCTCGGCTTGCGGTGGCACGCATGTGGCGCGGACGGGAGCGATCGGGATCATCGCGGTGGCGGGCTCTGAGAAGTTCAAGGGGGGCACGCGTCTCGAGTTCCTCTGCGGGGGACGGGCGCTCGCGGGCTTTCACGCGCTTGGGGACAGCGTGGCGGCAAGCGTGCGGCTGCTCTCCGTCCTTCCGGCGGAGCTTCCAGCCGCGATCGAGCGGCACCAGACCGAGGCGCGAGACTTGCGACGTCAGGTCAAGGATCTACAGACGCGCCTGGCGGGACACGAGGCCGCGGCGCTTGCCGACGGCGCCGTTTCCGCCGGCTCGACGCGCGTCGTCGTAGCCGCGCTCGAGGGCTGGGACGCCAATGGTCTCAAAACGATCGCGGCGGCCATCGCCGCCCGGCCTGGATACCTGGCCCTCCTTGTCAGCGCTCCCGCACCCTCAGCGATCGTCGTGGCCCGCGCGCCGGACGTAGCCTTCGACAGCTCGTCGATCCTCAAGCAACTGACGGCGGCATTCGGTGGGAAAGGCGGGGGCCGCCCGGAGCTCGCGCAGGGCGGAGGGCTGCAGGGCGACGTGAACGCGATGCTCGCCGCGGCGCGGGCCTTGATTGAGTCCCCTCAGAGATCCGCGTGATCCGCGTCCCGTGATGAATCCGCGTGATCCGCGTCGCGTTGAGACGACTCTGAGATCCGTCCGGGATCTACTTCCGCGTGAAGTTGGCGAGGTGCTCGACTGCGAGATCCGTGATCCAGTTCACCGTCGCCGGGGGAATCACAAAGTCGTTCGCGAGAATCGAGAAGACGAGCATCTCGCCATCCCGGCTCCGGACGTAGCCTGAGAGTGCTCGGACGTTCGAAATCGATCCCGTCTTGGCGGCCGCGTTCGCTTCCGCCCGGGTCCGTCGCATGCGTGCCGACATCGTGCCCTCGCCCGCCTTGCCGGCGACCGGCAGCGTGGCCATGAAGGCCTGCCTGTGCCGCTCGTCCTTGTATTCGCGTTCGAGCACGGCGGTCACGGCAGAAGCGGTGAGGTAGTTATAGCGCGAGAGTCCGGATCCGTCCGCGTTCACATAGGCATCATCTGGCACGCCCCATGACGCTAGGGCGGCGCGCACGGCAGCCAGACCTCCTTCGAAGGTTCCGAGTCCGCCGCGAGCCGCGCCGGTCGCCTTGAGGAGTGTCTCCGCATACAGGTTCTGGCTGACCTTCATCAGCACTGTCGCGATCTCGCGTAGCGGCGGCGACGTCGTCTCCACGATCGTGCGGCGTTCTGACACCGATCCCGCCAGCTCGGCGGCAACGTCGTCGAGGTCGGCCGCAGCACCGGTGACCGCGATGCCGCGCGCGATCAGTCCATCCTTGAGCGACTGCGCGAAGAATATCGTTGGGTTGACGACCGCCACCGTGCGTTCGAGGGGGGTGGCGCCGGCAGCGACGCTTCCGCTGACCTCGAGCACCGGCTGATCCAGCCGCCGCCGGTAGTCGACCGTCGTAGGCGAGCCGGCAGCGACCGTGGCAACGCGGGTCAGGATGCTCAGCCCGGCTCCGGCCGTCAGCGTCACCTGCGCCGGGTCACCGGCCTGCGCCGCCGGACCGACGGTCAGCGTCGCCAGATTCTCGTTGAACTGGAGCGCGCCAACCGGCGCGGCGTAGCCGTACTGCAGGTAGTCCCACGCCCACCCCGGGCCGATGCCCTCGTCATCGAAGCGCTGGTCGTCGCCGACGACGCGGCCGTCGATCCCGCGAATGCCTGCGGCCGTGAGCGCCGCCGCCCACTCGCCGAGTACCGCCGTCGCGCGGGTGTCGCGCGTGTTGATCGTCGGATCGCCGCTCCCGCGAACGATGAGGTCGCCCTTCAGGATGCCGGCCTCAACTGGCGCCGACGTTTCGAGTGTCGTGGTGAACCGGTGATCCCAGCCGAGGACGTCCGCCGCCGCGGCGAGCGTGACGATTTTCATGTTGGACGCCGGCATCATCAGCCGCCCGGCGTTGAGATCGAACAGGTGCTCACCCGTGTCGAGCGAACGGATGTCGACGCCCCAGACGCCGCGCGCCATGATCGGCGCGGAAAAAACGCGCGACAGCTCCTGACGCAGTTGCGCGACCGCCGGCGAAGTTCTGCGTGGCTGGCTCGAGGAAACGGGAGGTGCAGCGCCGGGAAGGGACGCGGGCGGCGCTCCGGCACAGCCGGCCGACAAGGTGAGGGCCATCCACGCGGCCGTGGCGGTGCCGATCCGTGTTGTCCGTGTTGTCCGTGGCTCCGTGAAGATCTCCGTGAAGTCCGTGTCGCCCGTGGCTTTACTTGATGGCCTCGAGCGACTTGACGATGTTGTCGATCGTGGCGACGTCGACTTTCGCGACGCCTGGCTCGCCATCCCTGGCGCCGTAGCCCTCGGCGCCGCTCCGCGAGAAGGAGACCTTCTCCACGCGCTTCCCTTCGTCCGAGGTGAGC
Organism: uncultured Acidobacteriota bacterium; assembly: GCA_963839705.1. Taxonomy (GTDB): domain Bacteria; phylum Acidobacteriota; class Vicinamibacteria; order Vicinamibacterales; family 2-12-FULL-66-21; genus DATBJJ01. The sequence goes on along the minus strand of CAWIWL010000008.1, from coordinate 639,134 downwards.
GCGATGACGAGCTCAGGCTTGTCGAGGCCAGCCTTCGGCGCGCTGTCGACGAAGCTCGTGGCGCGCGACGCGGTAACCGCCGAGATCAGATTGTCGACCGTCGACTGCTCGACGTCGCGAGGAGTCGGCGCGGACTGCTTCCACTTCTCTTCGTCCTGTCCGTCCTTGTTCTTCGTCTTGGTCTTCTCGAACACCGATGACTGCCCGCTGCGCGTGACCTCGAGGCGGGTCGCGTTGAACGCGCGGCCGTCGAAGAGGTCCTTCTGGCGGTATTCGCCGATCTCTTTGGACACATCGGGCAGCAGCGTCTCGTCGACGGTGACGATGGCAGGCCGCGACTGATCTTTCGCGTAGATGACGCCATCGCCCGCCGTCTTCCCGAGGAGCAGCGTTGCCTGCGAGGACCCCGATCCCAGCTGGATGGTCGCATCGGGCTTGTCGAGTCCGTACTCGGCGAGGGAGGCGGCCTCGGGCGCGACAAGCGATTTCATCTGGAGCGTGATGAGCCGACTCACGAGCCCATCGATTGTGGTGAAGTCGCCGCGCGCCTTCACCGGAGCCGTCAGCGTCCATTCGCCGCCGGCCTTGGCAAACTGCAGCGTGCGCTTCGGCGAGGCGATCGACGCCGTCTCGATCTTGTCGCGCTCGACCTTGAGGACCGTCTTGTCGCGGAGGTCGAAGGTCGTCTTGTTGAACGTGGTATCGACGAAACCGGGAATGAGGAAGACACGCTTCTCTTCGCCGAGCTTCGCGTAGAGGTCGGTCGCGGCTGGCGTCTTGCGTCCAACCAGGAGCCGGTGTTCCTGACCGCCGGCCTTGAAGGCGACTTCGAGGCGCGGCTGGGCCAGGCCGTACTCGGCGAGGTCCTGCGGGTTGTCGTCGATGACGCGTTGGAGCTCGAGCGACGAAAGGTTGCTCGTCAACCCGGAGACCGCGGCGCTGTCAGGCTGCGCCGCAACTGGTGCAACGATCTGCCACTCTTTGTCGGTCTTCTTGAGCGTCGTGCGCTCTCCGGATTCTGACTTGACGTTCAGCTCGTCGATCTTCTCCGACTCGACGGTGAAGACTTTTTCCTTCTTGTCGGCATCGGACGGATCGCGCTTCGACTCGACGAAGTAGAGGTACGCGCCGAGGCCTGCGCCGATGACGACCAGGACCAGAAACGATCGGAGCCCGCGCATGGCTACCGCCTCCGCCACCAGGTCTGAATGCCCGCGAGGAACACCAAACCCGGCAGAATCACCATCGTGAACCAGGCAATCATCCGATCCTGGCCGGCCGTGAGGGTGATCCGGCGGTCTTCGGGGCTGCGCGGGCGCACCGAGATCAGATTCTCCTGCTGCGCCAGCCAGTTGACCATGTTCAGGAACATGTCCTGGTTGCCGGGAATCCCGGCGACGGAGTTGGCGGCAAAGTCGGAGTCGCCGACGACCACGAGACGCGTCTCCGGCTTGTTCGGGTTCGCGTCTTGCCCCTCGGCTGGTGGCGGCGGCGTCGCGCCTTCGACGGGCGCGCTGACGGCAACGGCCAGCGAAATCGGTCCCTGAACATCGCCCTTGTCGAACTCGGGCTCGGCCTCGCCCTTCGTCGTCAAGCGCTTCAGGTCGCTCTCGGCCCAACTGTTCCGGCCGGTCATGACGAACGAGGTCGCCGTCCGTCCGCCCGGTGCTCCCGCGATCGCCTTGATCGATCGGCTGAAGGGATAGGCCGTCAGCAAGCGGAACGTGTTCGTGATCTGGTGAAACGGGTACTGCGCGGCGACCGGCACGTCGGCCTGAGTGCCTCGCAGCTGGCTCATCGGGTCGAGGATCGCGTCGGTGCCGACCTCCACCGACCAGTCCTTCAGGAGCGTGATGAGGTTGGCGAGGGGCGGCGCGTCCGGGTTTGCCGGCGGGTCGATGAGGACCATGACTTTTCCGCCCTTGGCGAGGTAGGCCTTGAGCTTGCCGATTTCGGGCTCGAGCAGATCGGACTTCGGTCCCGCGTCGACCAGCACGGCCGCGTCGGCCGGAATGTCCTGCTGCAGCAGAACGAGCGCTTCGGTGAGGAAGTTGTCCGACTTCAGCTGTTCCGCGATGCCCGAGTAGCCAGCGCCGTCCGACCCGCCGAGGTCGCGCTCGCCGTGTCCGGTAATGAAGTAGACCTTCGGTTGTTTGCCCTGCACGACCTTGATCAGCCCGTTGGTGAGGTCTTGCTCGGCGTCGGACGTGACGCGCTGCACGCGGCCGTCGTACTCGAGGACGACTGTCCCGAGCGCGTTTTCCTTCAGCCGCTCGGCGAGTGACGGGCGCTTTTCCGGGTCGACGTACTCGACCTGCAATTGCTTGCTCACATACTGGTATTCCTCGAGGCGCGAACGAAAGCGGTCGAAGTCCTCAGTGCGGGCAAAGACGGTGGCCTGGACCGGCTTGGTCAGGCTCTGGAGCACCTTCTTGGTCTGATCCGACAGCGAGTACCTGGCTCGCCGCCGTCAGGTCCCACCGCTTGTTGTGACGCTCTGCGAGATAGTTGATGGCCGCCAGGATGGCCAGGACGATGAGGACGCTCGCGCCCGCGAGCGTCCCGTAGCGGGCCTGGCGGCCCGAGAAGTCCCGCGCGATTTCGCGCCACTGGCTGAGCACGTACAGCAGGACGCAGACGAGGCCGGCGATGGCCAGCCCGTACCACCATCCCCATTCCGGCCGCAGGTTCCGAATCGCGACCGAGGCGAAGACGAGTGCGACGCCAAGCCAGCCCAGGAGTCCGAGGAGTCGTTTCAACATATGTCGTCAGTTCCGTTAAGTCGGTCGTCTATCCGCGCCAGCGTTCGGAGTCCACCGACTTGGCGGTCAGGAACAGGCCGAACGTGATGAAGCTCAGGTAATAGACGAGATGCTTCGTGTCGATGATGCCCTTGGTGAAGTCGTCCAGATGTTCGGTGATCGACAGAAAGCCGACAATCACACGCCCAGTCGGTCCGACCGAATCGGCGAACCAGTTGATGATCCACAGCATCAGGAACACCGCGAACGTCATGACGCCGGCCACGATCTGGTTCTTGGTCAGGCTCGAGAGGAAGAGGCCGACCGACATGAAGCATCCGCCGAGCAGGAGCAGCCCCAGGTAGCCGGCCAGGACCGGTTTGAGCTCCGGGTTGCCCAGCCTGAAGAGGATCGCGATGTCGATGGCCGTCACGAGCAGCATCGCCCCGAAGAGTCCCATCGCGCCGATGAACTTGCCGACGATGATCTGCAGGTCGGTGATCGGAGATGTCAGCAGCAGCTCCATCGTGCCCGATCGCTTCTCCTCGGCGTAGGTCCGCATCGTCACGAGCGGCATCACGAAGAGGATGATGATCGCGACGTTGTGGAGCACCCCGCGGATCAGGTACTCGTTGACGTTGATGTTGCCGCCGCCGCCCATCGCCATGCGCTGGCTCTGCTCGGCGAATCCGGTAAGGTAGACGCGGAAGAAGGCGCCGAAGAGCAGGGCGAAGAGTCCAATCAGGATGTAGCCCATCGGCGACGCGAAGTACCCGCGGAGCTCCTTGCCCGCAATCGCAAGGGTGTTACGAACGCTACTCACGAGTCGCCTCCTGCATCGTGTCGTCGGTAACCGGAGCGGCCGGGACCGGCGCGCTCTCATCGGTCGTGACCTGGAGGAAGACCTCCTCGAGGCTCATGCGCATCGGCCGCAGCTCGAGCAGCCCCCAACCCTGGGTGACGACCGTCTTCGCCAGTTCCCGACGGACGTCGACGCCACGCTCGCTCTCCACCTCGAATCCGCCGCCGTCCGAGGCGAGGACGCGCGTGACGCCGGGGATCGTTGCCAGCACGCGTCCCGCTTCGGTGCCGATGTCGGTACCCGGCGCATCGATCTGCACGAACATCGTCTCCGCGCCCGTCAGCCGGGCCGTGAGATTCTCCGGCGTATCGACAGCCACGACCCGGCCCTTGTTGATGATGACGACGCGCTGGCAGGTCTGAGCGACTTCGGGAAGGATGTGCGTGCTGAGGACGATTGTGTGGCTGCCGCCGAGGCTGCGTATGAGCTGCCGCGTCTCGATGATCTGCTTCGGGTCGAGCCCAGCCGTCGGCTCGTCGAGGATCAGGACCTCGGGGTTGTGAATCAGCGCTTGCGCGAGCCCGACGCGCTGCTTGTAGCCCTTGGACAGTTTCGAGCAGTGGCGGTCGGCCATGTCGGCGACGTGCGTCTTCTGCATCACGCCCGTCACGCGCGACTTGCGGTCGCCCGGGGGCACGCCCTTGATGCGTGCGACAAAGTCGAGGTACTCGCGTACGGTCATGTCCGGGTAGAGCGGAGGCGCTTCCGGGAGGTAACCGGTGCGCCGCTTGGCATCGAGCGGATTCGCGAACACGTCGAAGCCGGCGACCAGCGCCTTTCCCTCCGAGGCCGGCATGTAGCCGGTCAGGATGCGCATTGTCGTGGTCTTGCCAGCGCCGTTGGGGCCCAGAAACCCCAGAATCTCACCCCGTTCCACGCGAAAACTGACATCGTCGACGGCGGTCACCCGACCGTACCTCTTCGAGACGTGCTGAACCTCGATCACAAACCACTCCAGCTGTAGCGGGACGCGGGCCTTGGGGCCGGCGCCCGGGTCACGTTGCGTAACATGTAGTCAGAAAAGCCGATTACAGACCGATCCTTGGAATCCTACCGAGACGCGGAAAAACGTGTCAAGGAGTGCGCTATACTATACCTGAACATCTGCTCATACATTCATATGATGCAAGCCCTCAAAAAACCATTTCCTGCGTCCGGATCAGGCGCAACCGCGGCAGTTTCGGTTGCCCCTGGTTCCGCCGCCATCGGCGACGACGCCTGCAGCGCCCCGCATCTCGCCCCCAGTGAGGCGCGTCGGCGGCAGCTGATGTCCCCACACGCCGTCGAGGCCCTGGCCGAGACGTTTCGCGTGCTTGGCGATCCGACGCGCGTGCGGATCCTCGACGCGTTGTCGGGCGGCGAGCTGTGCGTCTGCGACATCGCCTCGCTTGCCGGCATCAGCGAATCAGCCGTATCCCACCAGTTGCGCCTGCTCCGCGGGATGCGTCTCGTGCGCCCGCGCCGGTCGGGACGGTTGGTCTTCTACGCCCTCGACGATCACCACATCATCGAGCTGCTGAAGCAGGCACTGACGCACGTTGAGGAGTAGGTCGGGGCATGGCTGAGTGTCCTGTTTGCGAACTGCATGCCGAGTCTGTCTTCAAGATCGAGGGGATGGACTGCCACGAGGAAGTCGCGATTCTCGAGCACCGCCTGAAGACGCTGACGGGGCTCGAGGCGTTTGATGCCGACGTGGTTGGCCAGCGCCTTCGGATCCAGTACGACGCCGCGAAGCTGACCACCTCGCGTATCGCCGAGGCCGTCGCTCAGACGGGCATGCGCGCGTGGCTCGAACACGAGGAGCCGCGGCCAGCTTCGTCGTCAGTTTGGCGCGAGCGGCTGGTCCTCCTTTCTGGCGTGTTCCTCGGGCTCGGTCTTGTTCTTCAATTGCGCGGTGCGGCTCCGCTTTTCTGGTTGATGCTGTATGCCGCGTCGGTGGTTCTGGCCGGCACGCAGACGGCCCGCCGCGCCTGGACATCGCTTGTTGCCCGCCGTCTCGACATCCACGTGCTGATGATGGTCGCGGTCGCCGGCGCCATCGCGTTGGGCGACTGGGCCGAGGGCGCTTCGGTGGTGTTCCTGTTCGCGCTCGCCCAGGTGCTCGAATCACGCGCGATGGAGCGGGCGCGCGGCGCGATTCGGGCGCTGATGGATCTTGCGCCGGCCGAAGCGCTGGTCCGGCGGGATGGATCCGAGCGCACCATCCCGATTGATTCGGTGACCGTCGGCGACATCGTGGTGGTCCGGCCGGGAGAGAAGATTCCCCTCGATGGGCAGGTCCACGCCGGCGAGAGTCACGTCAACCAGGCGCCGATCACCGGGGAGTCCGTGCCGGTGTACAAGTCGTCTGGCGCCGAGGTCTTCGGCGGCGCGATAAACGGTCGCGGCGTTCTCGATGTGCAGGTGACGCGGCTGCGTCGGGACTCGACGCTGGCGCGGATCATCCACCTCGTGGAGCGCGCGCAGGCGCAGCGCGCGCCGAGCCAGACATTCGTCGACCGCTTCGCGCGCGTCTACACCCCCATCGTACTCGTGCTGGCCGTGGCGATCGCCGTCGTCCCGCCGCTCCTTCTCGGCGGCGCGTGGAGTGCCTGGATCTACCGCTCGCTCGTGCTGCTCGTCATCTCGTGCCCGTGCGCGCTCGTCATATCGACGCCGGTGTCCATCGTGTCGGCGCTCGCCGCCGCGGCGCGGAAGGGCGTGCTCATCAAGGGCGGCGCGCGGCTCGAGCGCCTCGCCGCCGTGCGCTGTGTGGCGTTCGACAAGACCGGCACGCTGACCAGGGGCCGTCTGAGGGTGACCGACATCGTGCCGCTCAATGGCGCGCAGCCGGCCGAAATCCTCGCGCTCGCGGCATCGCTCGAAAGCCACTCCGAACATCCAATCGGCCGTGCCATCGTCGAGCGCGCGGCGGCCGACGGCGTCACGCTGACGCGAGTCGATGGCGTAGAAGCGCTCCCCGGGCTCGGCGCGCAGGGGCAACTCGCCGCGCGCGTGGTCGTGGTCGGAAGCTACCGCCTGATCGAGCAACGCGGCTTGTCCGGACCGGAAGTGGAGCGCGCGACGACGGAGCTGGCCGCGCGCGGACAAAGCACGGTCGTGGTGGCGGCCGGCGGCCAGGCCATTGGTGTGATCGGCGTGGCCGACGAGGCGCGCGAAGGCGCCGAGGACACGGTAGAGATCCTCGGCCGACACGGGATCGAGCACGTCGTGCTGCTCACCGGCGATCACGAGCTCGCGGCGCGCGCGCTCGCCGCGCGCGTGGGGATCTCGGACTACCGAGCAGGGCTATTGCCCGACCAGAAGCTCGCGGCCGTCGAGTCGCTGCGGGCCCGCTACGGCGCACTCGCGATGGTGGGGGATGGCGTGAACGACGCGCCGGCGCTCGCCGCCGCTGACGTCGGCATCGCGATGGGCGCCGCCGGCACCGACGCGGCGCTCGAGACCGCCGACGTCGCGTTGATGGCCGACGAGCTGGCGAAGATCCCCTACGCCCTGCGCCTCAGCCGCGCGACCGTCCGGAACATCCGCATGAACGTCGGCTTCTCGCTCGCCCTCAAAGCCGCTTTCCTGATCCTCGCCGTCACCGGCCACGCCACGCTCTGGATGGCCGTCCTCGCCGACATGGGCGCGTCGCTCATCGTTATTGGGAATGCTTTGAGGCTGTTGCGGGAGTAGGCCTCAGCGTCTCGCAGCTCGCGGCTCGCTGTTGATAAATCGGGGCCCGGTGTCCAACAAGTCACCGGACTGCGAGCAGCGAACTACGCTTTTCTATTCGACGCGAACTACGCTTTCCTATTCGAAAAGAAGTGCTGGTCGACGAACTCGTCGACTTTGGCCTGATCGGCGGGATCGACTTTCTCGAACTGCAATCCCATGCCGACGCGGCGGTCGCTCCACGCGACACGGGATTCGGCTTCGATGTCGCGCTTCGACCCAGGCAGACGGAAGCGGGCGCGAAGCTTGGTGTCCTGCTGCAGCGGGCTCATGGTGCGGATGGCGAGGCCGCCCTTGCTGATGTTGAGCGTCAGCGCGGCGGCGATCGTGTTGCCGAAGCGATAATTGATCGGGATGCCGAGGACGACGCGGGGGCTGCCGCGGCGGTTGAAGTTGTCCGGGAAGAGGTGCGGCGCGAGCGACGGCAGGATGTGCTGCACGGCGCTGTACTCGTTCACGTAGCCCGAGACGCCGAGCGCCGCGAGGTCGCGCACCTCTTCAGCGGTCGCAATCGTGCCGCTGAAGACCAGGATCGGCAGTTTTCCCCCGTCGAGCTTTCGAATCGAGCGGACCAGGTCCACTCCGCCGGCGTGCGGCAGCCGAAGATCGAGGACAATGAGATCGATGCGGGCGAGATCGGACCGCACGCGAGCCAGCAGTTCGACGGCGCTCTTGACGGTGAGCGCTGTGTGGCCCGCGCCGAGCAGCGCCGTAGCGAAGCGGTCGCGCACGAACGCGGTGTCGTCGGCGACGATGACGGTCTTGTTGGTCGTCACAGCGGTAGCCGTCACGCTCGGAGGTATCGGTTATCGCGTTTCCGGGCGTTAGGCTCGTTGCAGAATCTATCAGGTTCTCGCTATAATTCGAAACCTTGCGGGGATCGCTTGGCGTCGAGCCAGTCGGTACGTTGAAATGGAATCGGAGCGTTTGAGTCCGAACGTGAGCTTGAGGAGTCTGAGGAGTTTGTATGGCCACCTGTCCCGAATGTGATGCCGAAATCGAGATCGACGAGTTCGACGTCGACAAGGGCGATCTGATTAGCTGCCCCGAGTGCGGATCCAATCTCGAAGTGACCACGACTTCTCCCGTCGAGCTCGAAGCGGTCGACGAAGACGATGATGACGACGACGATGACGATGACGACGACGACGTGAAAGACGACGATGACGATGCCGAACTAGACGACGAAGACGACGTGGACGACGATGCGAACGGGGAGGATTGGGAAGAGTGACCAGGGGGCCCGAGCTTTCCAGGGCCTGAGCTCCCGAGGCCTGTGATCGAAGACCTGTGATTGAAGCAGCGGTACCCGACCTCGGGAGGGAAGACCTCAAAGAGCAGGCGCTGTTCGCCACCCTGGCGGCCTGGCCGGCTCTGATCGTCGCCTACAGCGGCGGCGTCGACAGCGCCTACCTCGCCTGGGCCGCCACGCGCGTTCTGGGACGGCAGGCGCTCTGCATCACCGCCGACAGCCCCAGCTATCCCGAGCGCCATCGGTCCTTCGCGCGGCAGATCGCCTCCGAGTTCCGCTTCGAGCACGAGATCATCCACACCAACGAGATGGAGCGGCCGCGAGTACCGCGCCAATCCCGCCAACCGGTGTTATTTCTGCAAGCACGAGCTCTACACGCATCTCTCCGCGATCGCCCGCGCGCGCGGAATTCCCACGATCGCCGACGGAAGCAACGCCGATGACCGCGGGGACTACCGTCCCGGACGCCAGGCCGCGAAGGAATTCGGCGTCGTCAGTCCGCTCGACGCGGTCGGCCTGACCAAGGCGGAGATTCGCGAGTTGTCGCACCGGGCCGGATTGCCCACGTGGGACGAGCCCGCGTCGGCGTGCTTGTCGTCCCGCATCCCGTATTTCAGCGAAGTCACCGACGACAAGCTGCGGATGATCGAGCAAGCGGAAGCGATCCTGCGTGACCACGGGTTTCGGGTGTGTCGCGTTCGGCATCATGGGGACACCGATCCCATGGCGCGGCTCGAGATCGGTCGTGACGAGATGGCGCGGGCGCTCGAGCCGGACGTGGCGGATGCCATTGACGTCGCGCTGCGCGCGCTCGGTTACCGGCACGTGACGCTTGACCTGCGCGGCTATCGCCTCGGCAGCCTCAACGACGCGCTCCGCCTACGTCCGATCTGATTTGGCGCGCACCTTCGTCGGCCTGCTCGCGGTCGTATCGCTTGCGGCGCATCTGGCCGTGCTGCCACCGACGCTCGAGGACCTCGACTCGGTCAACTTCGCGCTGGGCGTGCGGCAATTCGACGTCGCCCATCATCAGCCCCATCCGCCAGGCTACCCGATCTACATCGCGCTCGGAAAGCTGGGCACGTTCGTGCTCGCACGTGCGGGCGTCACGGCGCCCGAAGTGCGCGGACTGGCGATCTGGAGCGCGCTCACCGCAGGCGTCCTGCCGCTGCTACTCTTCGCCTTCTTCCGCCGGCTGAGCGGAGAGGGTGGCGAGCGCCGCGCTGCGATTGCAACGCTCTTGACCGTCTGCTGCCCGCTCTTCTGGTTCACTGCCGCACGCCCCCTTTCGGATCTGGCCGGCCTGACCGCAGCATGGGCGGCACTGGCAGCACTAGCCCGCGGCGCAGATCTCGATTTTTTGACGCCTTCAGAAAGCCGGGACCTTACTCCACGGTGGGTCATGGCCGGCGCCTTTCTAGCCGGCCTGTCGATCGGGTTCCGGTCGCAGATGGCGATCCTCACGATGCCCCTGCTCCTGTGGGTCATCGTCATGGTGTCGCGCGTCCGCGTCCAGGCGATAGCGTCGGCTGCCGCGGGTGTCGCCGCTTGGGCGCTGCCGCTCATCTGGTTCAGCGGCGGGCCACGGCGATACCTCGAGGCGCTCGGCAGCCAGGCCGGCGAGGATTTCTCCGGGGTCGCGATGCTCTGGACGCACCCGACGCCGCGGGACGCAGTGGCTGCCATCCTGCAGACCTTCGTTCGACCCTGGGACTCGCCAATCCTGGCTGGCGTCATGCTGGTCTTCGCAGCGGCCGGGGCCGCCGTCCTGCTCTTGCGCTCGCCGCGCGCGCTGGTCATCCTCGCTCTGGTTTTCGGACCCTACGCGGTCTTTCACCTCCTCTTCCAGGAGACTCACACGATTCGCTACGCGCTGCCGCTCGTGCCGCTGCTGGCGTATCTCACGGCCGTGGTGCTGACCGAAGCCGACGTACGTGCGGGCGGGATCGCAGCTGTTGCGCTCGCCGGCGTCAGCCTTGTTCTGGTCGTGCCCGCCGTGAGGGCCTATGGCCGGACCCCGAGCCCCACTTTCGAACTTCTCTCGGAAATGCGCATGCTCCAGGCTCGCGGCGCCCGGCCGGTCGTCGGCATGCACCGGCGCGTATTCACCGAGTCCAGACGTGCGCGGGTCTATGACGGCGACGTGCCGGGGAAGGTGCTGCCGACTCCGCGTGACTACGAGTGGCTGGAGATGACGCGCGCCTGGCGGGAGGGCCACGACGGTGAAACATGGTTCGTCGCCGACCCACGACGGACCGACCTGGCTCTGATCGATCAGGCGCATGCGCGTGCGCGCCCGTATCGCTGGCCGTTCAACGGCGCCGTCTACGTTGGCGGCGCAAGGCCGGATGAAATGGACTGGCACGTCCTGAGCGAGCCGGGGTGGTTTCTCGAGCAGGGCTGGGCGCTGACGCCAGAGACCGCTGGCATCGCTGGACGGGACGGTTATGGACCGCACCTCAAGCCGAGCATTGGCTGGGTTCGACGCCGTGCGACGGACGTGATTATGATGATTGGCGGCCGCCACCTCGGCGGCGATCCGCCGGTCAGTCTCGTCGTCAGCCTCGACGATCGCCCGCTCACCACGATGGTGGTGGCCCCGGGATTCTTTCTGAATTTCGTGCCCGTGCCCGCGGCCGCCCTGGCGGGGGAGGGACTCTACGCGAAGCTTACGGTCCGCACTCTGAGGCCCGGTGGCGGCACTGGCCAACCACTTCGAGACGTCTCCGGGCCACCCGTCGCGATCGAGCAGTTCAACCTGCAGCCGCCGGACCGTGTCCAGTTCGGCTTCGACGAGGGCTGGTACGAGCCCGAATACAACCCTCGAACGGCGCAATCGTGGCGCTGGATGAGCGAGCGCGCGGTCGTCCGTGTCCACCACGCCGGCAGGGCGGTTGTGATGCAGCTGAGGGGCGAGTCACCGCTTCGCTACTTCGACCAGCCGGCACGGGTGCGCGTCAGCGTAGGCGACCGCGTGCTGTCGGAGATCGCGCCTAGCGCCGACTTCACGACCGAGGTCCCCATTCCCGCCGAGGCGCTCACCGCCGCCGATGGCCGCATCGTCCTCACCTCGGATCGCAGCTTCGTGGCCGGCGAAAAAGAGGGTACCGCCGACCGGCGCAAGCTGGCCGTGCGGGTGTATTCGCTTAGGGTGGAAGCAAAATAGTCAGTCCGGTTTCCTCGCCAGCGCCAGTAACGAGCTCCCGAGCGGCATGTTGGCGACCTTCAGCGCGGCGGACTCGAGCGCCAGGAGGCCCGTGAGCGCCAGGTTGACGGGCCTGGAGGGAACCGTCAGCTCCGAGGTCGACTCCTGGTGTCCGGCGATGCGCTGGGCGAAGCGGACGCCGGCGACGATGGGCAGGAGTGTGAAATTTGTGTAAGTGATGCGCAGAACCGTGAAGCCCGTCCTGGTCAGATGGTCCCGGAGCTCGGTGCGCTGATAGCGCCGGACCTCTCCGCCGAGGACGGAATGGTTCCCGGTCAAAACTTTTAGTGCGGCAACGTTGATGATGATCTGTCCTCCTGGCCGCAACACCCGATACATCTCATTGAGCGCGTCCCGCTCCATCTCGTCGTCGAAGGCGTAGAGAACGTCGAACGAGGTGACCAGGTCGAATTGGCCGGCCGGGAACGGCAGTCGAGTTGCGGAGGCACGTGCCACGCGTTTTTCGCCGCGGCCGCGTGCGTAGGCGAGTCCACTCCACGTGATGTCGATACCGCAGGCGCGGCCGTAGCGGCGCAGCATCGTCAGGTTGTTGCCGGTGCCGCAGCCGCAATCGAGGATCAGCGGATCGCGGCGGCCGGCGGTGGCGCGCTCGAGCAGCGGCGTGACGAAGCGACGGAATCCGTGAAACCAGAAATGGTCCCGTTCGGCGCGGGCCGTGGCTTCGAGCAATCTGTCCATGAACGTGTGTTGGCGAGCAAATGAACGGTGATTGCCGTTGGGACGGCAATCGACATCTTACTCCGAGGAGACGATGGTGATGATTTTGAGCTTTCGATCAAGTGCTGTGGCGTTGCTCGTGTGTGCGCTCGCGGCGGGAGCGTGCGGCAAGAAGCCCCCTGCGGCGGCGCCGGCTCCGCCGCCTCCGAACATTGAGAAGCCCACTACGCCCCCGCCACCGCCTCCTCCGACACCACCGCCGTCGCCGGCGGCTACGCCCGAGCGGCCGCCAACCGAGGACGAGATCTTCGCGAAGGCGACACCGGACGAGCTCACGAAGAGCGGAGTGCTCAAGCCGGTCTATTTCGCTTACGACTCGATCGTCATCACTGAGGCGGGGCGTGGCATTCTGCAGAAGAATGTCGAGTACTTGAAAAAGCGTCCGAGCACGAAGGTGATGGTCGAGGGGCACGCCGACTCGCGCGGGACCAACGAGTACAACCTCGCGCTCACTGACCGCCGCGCCGCCGCGGTGAAAGCCTACCTCCTCAGCCTCGGAGTGACTGCGGATCGAGTGAGCACTGTAGCTAAAGGGGAAGAGCAGCCGTTCTGCAAGGAAGAGACGGAGGCCTGCTGGCAGCAGAACCGCGTCGGCTACTTCGTCTTCACAGCCAAGTAGGGTTCATGGCCCGGGCTTGAGGGCCCGGGCTATCTCTTCGGCCGCCTTCCGGGCATTGGCGGCGGCGATGATTGGCCGGCCGACGACCAGGTAGCTGGCGCCGGCAGCGATCGCTTCGGCCGGTCCGAGCGTCCTCTCCTGGTCGTCGTTCTTGACGCTCAGCGCGTTCGCGCCCTCGCTCTTGACGCTCAGCGCGTTCGCGCCCTCGCTCTTGACGCTCAGCGCGTTCGCGCCCTCGCTCTTTACGCTCGGCGCCGCCGCGCCGTCGCGCTTCTCCGTAGTCGCCCCACCACGAATGCCGGGCGTCACAATCCTGAAATCCGGGCCGCACCGCTTCCGGATGAGCGCGGTCTCCTGTGGCGAAGCCACGACGCCATCCAGTCCGGCGGCCTGCGCGAGTTCTGCCAGCCGCAGCACCTGATCGAGGACCGGCGAGTGAACGCCGGTCTCGTCGAGCATCGTGGCGTTCATGCTCGTGAGCACAGTGACGGCGATGACCAGCGGCGGCGTCCGGCGTTCGCGGTCCGCCGTCTCCCGCGCCGCGTCTCGCGCGGCTTGCATCATCCGGGTGCCGCCCGACGCATGCACGTTCACCATCCAGACGCCGAGCGAGGTGGCCGCCGCCACCGCCGTGGCAACCGTGTTGGGGATGTCGTGAAACTTCAGATCGAGGAAGACGCGGCCGCCACTGCGGGACAACGTGCGGACGATATCGGGGCCTTCGGTCGTGAAGAGGCGGCTGCCAACCTTGAAGCCGCCGACGATGTCGCGAAGCATGTCGGCAAGCGCGAGCGCCGCCGGACCGTTGTCGACATCCAGTGCAACTAGGAGCTGATCCACGCCTGTTCCCGCCGTGTCGTGTCGAGGCTGCCCGTGAGCTCCGCCAGGCGAGTGATACCGTGGCGGTCCATGTAGGCGCGCAGCCCCTCGATAAGCGTGCGCCACAGAAACGGATCGACGAAGTTGGCCGTGCCGACCTGCACGGCCGTGGCGCCTGCAATCATGAACTCGAGCACGTCGGCAGCGGTGCTGATGCCGCCCATACCGATGATCGGGAGCTTCACGGCCCGCCGGCATTCGTAGACCATGCGCACGGCGATCGGACGGATCGCCGGTCCGCTGAGCCCGCCGACAATGTTCGATAGCTTGGGGCGACGCGTGTCAACGTCGATGGCCATGGCGAGAAAGGTGTTCACGAGCGAGACGGCATCGGCGCCCGCCTCCTCAGCGGCGCGCGCGAACGACGCGACGTCGGTCACGTTCGGCGTCAGCTTGGGAATGACCGGCAGCGTCGTGACCTTGCGGACTGCGCTGACCACCGCGTGCGTGCCGGTGAGGCTGCAGCCGAATGTGATGCCGCCTTCCTTGATGTTCGGGCACGAGATGTTGAGCTCGAGGGCGGCCACGCCCTCGGCGTCGCTCAGGATGCGCGCCAGCTCGACGTACTCGTCGATCGTCGTCCCGCAGATGTTGACGAAGACGATCGCCCGGCGGTCGCGCAGCTCGGGCAGCTTCTCGCGCACGAAACGGTGCACGCCGATGCCCTGGAGGCCGATCGCGTTCAGCATGCCCGACGGCGTCTCGATGATGCGCGGCGGCGGATGTCCCTGGCGTTCCGCGAGGAACAGTCCCTTGACCGCCACGCCGCCAAGGGTCGAGAGATCGACGATGTCGCTGTACTCGACGCCGTAGCCGAAGCACCCGCTCGCCGCGATGAGCGGATTCGGGAGGCGGAGCGATCCGATGGCAACCGACAGGTCCATGGTCAATGGGCCAACGCTTCCCAGACAATGCGGCCGGCGTCGAAGACCGGGCCTTCGAGGCAGGAGCGCACGAAGTGCGGCGGGGCGCCCACCTGCCGGGTGAGGACGACGCAGCTGTAGCAGCCGCCGAGACCGCAGCCCATGACCTGCTCGAGCGAGACGTCGCAGGGCTGGCCGTGGAAGTCGGCGATGGTCGCGACTGCGCGCATCATCGGCGTCGGTCCGCAGACGTAGAGCTTGACGGCCGCGCCGGGACGGAGCGCAGCGAGCGCATCGTTGAGCGGTCCGCTGATGAATCCCTTGGCGCCAAGGCTGCCATCTTCGGTCGAGGCGACGATCCGCACGCCGAGACGTTCGAACACATCCGTGTAGTAGAGGTCGCGCGCCCGGCGCGCGCCGTAGAAGAGCGTCGCCGGGGTGCCGCGGGCCGCGAGCGCCTCGGCGAGGCTCAGGAACGGCGCGAGCCCGACGCCGCCCGCAACCATCCAGGCTTGTGTCGGGGCCTCGACCGGTTCGAACGGCCGGCCCAGGGGCCCGAGGCAGGCGATGTGTGAGCCTGGCTCGGCGTCGTAGATGAGCCGTGTGCCGACGCCGATCCGCTTGTTGAGGATCGAGATGCCTGTCGGCTGATCGTTTGCGTCGCGCAGGATTTCGAAGATCGAGAACGGCCGCCTGAGCAACGGGTCGCTGCTTCGCGACGGCTTGACCATGACGAACTGGCCCGGCCGCGCGAGCCCGGCGATCTCCGGCGCGTCGAGTGCGAGTACGCTGTACTCGTCGGAGAGCCGAGTGTTGAACCTGACGGCGGCGTCGATGTCGCAAGGCACAACCCGAAGTATACACTTCGAGTGATGCGGTTCCTCCGGATGCTGACCAACTCGCTCCTGGCCGGAGCGCTTGGTGCGGCGTTCCTCACCATCATCGTGCTGCAGCTCAACCCGAGCGTGCCGCTGCTTTCCGACACGACGTGGCGTCTCTTCGTCGCACTGGGGCTTTTCTACGGCGTCCACCTCGCAGTGCTGTTCTATCTGCTGATGGTCGGGCGCGAGTTCATCGGTCTCGACCCCTTGTCGCCCGGGTGGGTGAGCGTCCGCGTCCTTGCGTGGCTCACGGCATCGACGGCGGCAGTGGCCTCGGTGTTGATGTGGCTCAACGTCGACGGGTTTTCGTTCGCGCTCGGCGACACAGCGGTCCGGCGCATGACGGCCGGCGCGGCCGCGACGACGGCGACGGCCGTCGTCCTGCTGGGGCTGGCGGCGGCACACTATTCCTTCGGCCGCCGCGGCAGCCGCGTCGGCGCCGCGCTGCTGGCGATCGCCGTGTTCGGCTCGCTGGCCCTTCCGGTTGCGGCCCGCGGACCAGGCGTAGAGATCGCGGCGGTATCGCTGCCGCCCGCGCTCGCCGCGCACGCGCTCCCGGTCTCGGGCCCGCGCGTCGTGATGCTGCTGCTCGACGGCGCGTCGCTCGACTACGTGTGGCCGCGTGCCGCCGGCGGCCGGCTGCCGAACTTTACGCGGCTTCTCGAGGGCGGTGCGCAGATGAATCTCGCCACGCTGCGGCCGACCAGCCCCGATCCCGTGTGGGCCGCGGCGGCGACGGGCATGTACCCGGCGAAGAACGGCGTGCGGTCGCCGTCCGAGTACTACGTGCGCGGCGATACGCGGCCGTTTGCCCTCCTGCCGGACCACTGTTTTTCGCACGTGCTCGTCCATCTTGGCTTGCTCCGCCGCGAGCCGAACTCCTCTGCCTCGTTGCGCGCGCGCCCGCTCTGGAGCATTCTTGCCGCCGCCGGGGTCACCTCGGGCGTGGTCCGGTGGCCGCTAACGTTCCCCGCCCAGCAGGTCCACGGTTTCGTACTGAGCGACCGTTTCCATCAGCTCATCGGCTCGTTTCTCGAGCTCGACGAGAGCGCCGGATACCCCAAGGAAGTGCTGCCCCTCGCCAGGAGCGCGTTTGCGGAATCAGGAGAGGGCCCCGAGGTGCCATCGGCGCTTCGCATCGACATCTCGCCGACGTCGCCGGAAGGGTCCGCCGGATTGCGCGACCGGTTCTATATCCGCGCGATGCGCAACCTCCGGGCCGAACGGCCGGTGCAGCTCTCGGCGGTCCGCTACCAGGGACTCGACACCGTCGGCCACTACAACTTCCGATACACGCAACCGCGGGACGTAGCCGGGGCGAGCGAAGACGAGCGCCGGCGGCGACTCCAGATAGTCGATGGGTACTACGGCTACATCGATGGCGAGATCGGCGAGGCCCTCGCCGACCTCCTCCCCGGCGACTTGCTGCTCGTTGTGTCGGGATTCGGCATGGATTCGCCGCCCCCGCTCAAGCGCGCGATCGCCAGGGTGCTCGGCGACCCCATGAGCGGCACGCACGAGCGGGCGCCGGATGGCTTCCTCCTCGCTTACGGCACGGCCGTCGAACCCGGCGGCCACCCGCGCGGATCGATCGTCGACCTCACGCCAACGGTGTTGTACTTCCTCGGTCTCCCCGTCGGCCGCGACATGGATGGCTACGCGCGAGCGGACTTGTTCAAGAGCGCGTTCACCACGGGACGACCGATAGCCTTTGTGCCGACGCACAATCGGTGAACGTAAGGTTCTACGAGCCCTACCGACAACGAGCCTTCGGCAATCACGATGAGCCCAGGTGGCACGATGCACACGATGAATTCGCCTGCGTGTACGTTCATCGTGGCCATCGTTCATCGTGTCATTGTGACCTTCGTGTAAAAACTCAAGCGCGGTCATCGGCCGCGGCTCTGTGATACACTGACCGAGCTCTTTAACGCGGCCCTGAGAGGTCGCCAAGAGGTACCAGATGACGGCCGTCCCGACGAATCTCTGTCCGCGCTCAATCCCTCAACCTATTCTGGAAAGGCGTTTCTCGATCCGGAGGTCTGTATGCCTCAGGTGATGGACGCCGATCGGATGTCGCGCGCGCTGACGCGCATCGCGCACGAGATTCTCGAGCGGAACCGCGGGCTCGATGAGCTGGCGCTGGTCGGCATCCGCACCCGCGGCGTGCCACTGGCGCGGCGGCTCGCCCGGGCCCTCAAAGAGATCAACGGGGACGACGTGCCGACCGGGGCGCTCGACATCACGCTCTATCGCGACGACCTGATGCGCCATCCCGTGGGTCCACAGCCGCTCGGTACGGCGCACCGAGATCCCCTTCTCGATCGACGACCGCAAGATCATGCTCGTCGACGACGTGCTCTACACCGGCCGCACGATCCGCGCGGCGCTCGACGCCCTGATCGACTTCGGCCGCCCGCGCGTCATCCAACTGATCGCGCTCGTTGACCGCGGGCACCGCGAACTGCCCATCAAGGCCGACTACGTGGGGAAGAACCTGCCGACGTCGCTCAAGCAGAGCGTCCAGGTCCGGCTCCAGGAGATTGACGGGACCGACGAGATCGTCATCGAGGGTGAGCCATGACTACGCGAACCGCCGATAGACCGGACAGCGCCGAGCGCCTGCCTGCCGCTCCGCCCGCTCCCGCACCCGCGGCTGCGTCACTGAAGTCGCGCCACCTGTTGGGCATCGCGGGTCTTGGCGCCGATGAGATCACGCTCATCCTCGATACCGCCGAGGCGATGAAAGAGATTGGCGGCCGGGCCATCAAGAAAGTGCCGACGCTGCGCGGCCGCACCGTCGTCAATCTCTTCTTCGAGCCGAGCACGCGCACGCGCACCTCGTTCGAGATCGCGGAGAAACGTCTCAGCGCCGACACGCTCAGCATCGCGACGGCGACCTCGAGCGTCACCAAGGGTGAGACGCTCGTCGACACCGTGCGCAACCTCGAGGCCATGTCGCCCGACATGATCGTGATGCGGCACGCCTCGTCCGGCGCACCGGACCTGCTCGCGCGGATCTGCCGCTCGGCCATCATCAACGCCGGCGACGGGATGCACGAGCATCCGACGCAGGCCCTGCTCGACGCGTTCACCATCCGCTCGCACAAAGGCCGTCTCGCGGGGCTCAAGGTCGCGATCGTGGGCGACCTGTTGCACAGCCGCGTGCTGCGCTCGAACGTCCTCCTGCTCAAGACGATGGGCGCCGAAGTCTGGGCGTGCGGTCCGTCAACGCTGATCCCGCCGGGGCTCGATCGGCTCGGGGCGCGGCCCACGACCTCGGTCGACGCGGCGGTCGAGGACGCCGACGTCGTGATGCTGCTGCGCATCCAGCACGAACGGATGCAGGGCCATTTCATCCCATCGTTGCGCGAATACTTCGCCCTGTTCGGCATGACGCCCGACCGGGTGCGCCGCGCGCGCGAGGACGTCATCGTGATGCACCCGGGACCGATGAATCGCGGCGTCGAAATCGACTCCGACGTTGCCGACGGCCCCTACTCAGTGATTCTCGAACAGGTCTCCAACGGAGTCGCCGTGCGGATGGCCGTACTCTATCTGCTGTCGGGGCGGGAAGGACGCGACGATGAGTCGCTCGTGGAGGGTCGGTAGTCTGCGATGAACGTATTGCTGAAGAACGGGCGGGTCGTCGATCCCGCGAGCGGCCGCGACGGCGAATTCGATGTGTTGATTGAGGACGGCGTCATCAAACGCGTCGGCAGGAACCTGCCGGCCGGGAGCGCCGAGGTCTTCGAGATCGCGCGCGGATGGGTGGTCACTCCGGGCCTCATCGACATCCACGTGCACCTGCGGGAGCCGGGGCAGGAACATAAGGAGACCGTCGCGACCGGCGCCGCATCGGCCGTGGCGGGTGGATTCACGGCGATCGCGTGCATGCCGAACACGGACCCGGTCAACGACCACGCCGGCATCACGCAGTTCATCCTCAAGAAGGCGGCCGAAGCGGGGCTGGCGCGCGTCTATCCCATCGGCGCCGTCTCGCTCGGCTCGAAAGGCGACCAGCTCGCCGAGCTGGGCGAACAGAAAGCGGCCGGCTGCGTGGCGTTCACCGACGACGGCCGTCCCGTTGCCACGGCTCTGCTCATGCGCCGCGCGCTCGAGTACGCCGGCATGCTCGGTGTGCCGATCGTCAATCACTGTGAGGACCCCTCGCTCAAGGGCGACGGCGTTGCGCACGAGGGGTACCACGCCTCTGCGCTCGGCCTTCGCGGCATACCCGGCGTCGCCGAATCGCTGATGGTCGAACGCGACGTGTCACTGGCCGAGCTGACCGGTGGCCACGTCCACATCGCGCACATGAGCGCGCGCCAGTCGCTCCGCGCCGTGCGCGCAGGCAAGGAGCGCGGGGTGAACGTCACCTGCGAAGTCGCGCCGCATCACTTCACGCTGACCGACGCAGCGCTCGAGGGACCGCCGAAATACGACACCAACCTCAAGATGAATCCGCCGCTGCGCGAGGCGGCGGACCGCGATGCGATGCTCGATGGCATCGCCGACGGCAGCGTCGACGTGATTGCCACCGACCACGCGCCGCACCACGCTGACGAGAAGATGCTCGAGTTCGATCGCGCACCCTTCGGGATCGTCGGCCTCGAGACGGCCGTGCCCATCGTCTGCGATCGCCTGCTGCATGCCGGGAAGATTTCCTGGAGCCGGTTCGTGGAGCTGCTGTCGGTCAATCCCGCCCGGGTCTTTCACCTGCCCGGCGGGTCGCTGGCTGAAGGCGCGCCAGCCGACATCACGGTGATCGCCCCGGACGCGCGCGTGAAGATCAGCGCGGCGGCGCTCAAGTCGAAGTCGAAGAACACGCCGTTCGACGGCTGGGAGCTGCGCGGCGGCGTAGCGGCCACAATCGTCGGCGGCCGCGTCGTCTACCGCAACCCGTCATGCTGAGGGGAGAGAGGTCCAACACGGTGACTCGTCTCGAGGAGGCGCGTGAGCTGGCGCTCAAGCAATTGCAGACCTTCGAAGTACTCATGCGCGATGGGCACTTCGACTATCACAACGGGTTCCACGGCCGCGTCTACCTGAATCCCCATCAGCTGTTCCGGTATCCATCGACCATCTGGCGCCTGGCGCAGGATCTGCTCGACGTGCTGCCCCCGCAGCTGCTCGAACAGGCCGACATCGTGGCGGGACCGGCGACCGGCGGCGCGCTCCTCGC
This sequence comes from uncultured Acidobacteriota bacterium, assembly GCA_963839705.1. Lineage (GTDB taxonomy): Bacteria > Acidobacteriota > Vicinamibacteria > Vicinamibacterales > 2-12-FULL-66-21 > DATBJJ01. Next base: position 618,192 of record CAWIWL010000008.1, on the reverse strand, counting down.
GCACACCATCGCCGGCCTGCTCGACGGCCGGCGCGCGTTGACCCACCCGTCCTGCAGCTTCGCCCCCTTCACACCCGGTGAGGGCAAGTGCACGCTGCGCAGCTTCTACGCGAGGCTGATTCGGGGCAAGCGTGTACTGCTCGCCGACGACATTCGCAATACCGGGAAGACGTTTCAGCGGTGTGCCGACCTCGTGACCGAGGCGGGAGGAACCGTGCTCGCGACGGTCGAGATTTACGATCGCTTGGAGGCAATCGTCGACCTGGGCGTGCCCAACTACGCGCTCGTGGAGTACCGCGCGCCGCAGAACTTCCCCGTGGCCGAGTGCCCGATGTGCGCGGCAGGGGAGCCGGTGACGGCGTTCTAGGCGGCGGCTCGCGCCTCGCTGCTCGCGGTTTCAAAAGCGCACAGCTTCAATTGAACAAGCCACTGACCGAACCCATGAATCCGCTGGCTACCAGTGCCGAACGGCGAGTCAACCGCCAGCCGCGAGCCGCTGGCCGCGGCTCGCGCGCGCTCGGCGCCTCCCTCGACCGCCTCTACAGCGACTACAACCGCGAGGAATCGGCGAGTGATCCCGTCCACAGGGTGCGGCCCTTCGCCGATCCGCGCGATCGCGAAGTCGCCGGCTTCTGCGCCGCGGCACTGGCGTTCGGCCGCGTCGCCAGCGTGCTGAACTCGATCGACACGCTCTTCCGTATCATGGGGCCGCGTCCGTCGGAGTACGTTCGACAGCTCGACCCGGGTGCAAAGCACACTGACCTTCGGGGGATGGTGCACCGCTGGATCCGCGGCGAGGATATCCTGGCCTTGCTCTGGATGCTGCGGCAGATGCTCGAGCAATCCGGCTCGATCGAGGCATTCTTTCTTGAAGGCGATTCCGCCGGGCTTGAGAGCGATGCCACGGCCGCGCCGGACGTGAGCGCGGCGCTCGACAGTTTCTCGACCCGGGCGCTCGCGCTCGACATCCGGCGCGCATACGGCCGCGTGCCAAAACGTCCCGGTGTGTGCTATTTCTTTCCGCGACCGTCGGCAGGCAGCGCCTGCAAGCGCTTGAACCTGTTCCTCCGGTGGATGGTGCGGCACGACGAAGTCGACCTGGGCGTCTGGACCGGGCTCTCGCCGGCGCGGCTCATCGTGCCGCTCGACACGCATGTCATCCGCCTGGGCCGCTGCCTGCGCCTGACCCGGTACGTCAGCCCGGGCTGGAAGATGGCGGCCGACGTCACGGCGTCTCTACGCGACCTCGACGCTGCCGATCCCGTGCGCTTCGATTTCTCCATCTGCCACGTCGGCATGATGAACGCCTGCGGCTTCGGCCGGAAGCAGGGAGACTCGCAATGTCCGCTGAAAGGGCTCTGTCACCCGCGGCTGCGCCGCGCTCGCCCGGCCGGCTGATCGCCGCGCTGGTGGTCGGCATCGCGCTCGGTGCGTCTGGCGCGCTCCTCGTCACCGCTCGGACGACCGACGCCTCGCGGCGCCGCGTGACTGCGCAGGCGGTCTCCCCGGACAAGTCCCGGGCCGCCGTGGCGATAGAGGTTCGCTGCCCCGAAGGCACGTGCCAGGAATTGCGACTGGGTGCGTCGGAGGACTCGACCAACACGGTGGCCGTTCTCACGAACCGAACCTGCTCGGAAATCGTGTGGACGCCCGACGGGAAACGCGTGGCCTTCCTGATCGACGGATCGGAGATCACGATCTACGACGCGCAGAGCGCCAAGCTGGCCGGGACCGTCAGGCTCCTGACGGCTGAAGCCCTCCAGACCCGCATGGCGCGCGGCATCACTTTTTCGGAGAACGGCCGCGCCGCGACCTTCGACGACTGCCCGCGCACGCATTCGGGGTGTCGCGCGGGAGTGGTCGGCGTGCCACAGTAGACACAGACCAGCAGCGCCTGCGGCCCGAGCGCGGCGCGAAGTCGCCGCGCGAGAGCGAGCGGGGGTGGGGCCCCGCGAGCATTGAGAAATGGGGACATAGTGACGGAGCTCGCCCAGCCTTTCGATTAGGCGCTCAGATACCCTTCTATCTCCTGACTCCCGACTCCTGGTCGTCCTCCACATGTGGCCGCAGCGCGACCCGCTTATACACTTTGAGTGTCTCCTTCAGCATCCGCTCGGAGCTGAACAGGTCTCTCGCGCGCGCCAGGCCCGCGTACCCCATTTGCTGCCGGAGCGCGGCGTCTTTGAGCAGCTGCACGATGGCGGCGGCCATCAACGCGTCGTCGCGCGGGGGCACGAGGATTCCGGTGAGGCCGTCGACCACGACTTCAGGAATCCCGCCCGTCGCGGTGGCCACGATCGGTTTGGCCGCAGCCATGGCGTCGAGGAGCGACGTCCCGAGGCCTTCGGTGATTGAGCTCATCACGAAAACGTCGAACGCCTTGTGAAGCGAGAGCACGTCGGGGCGAAACCCGGCGAGGAGGACGTGCTTCTCCAGGCGGTGTTCCTTGATCTGACGTTCGAGCGCCGGCCTCAGCTCGCCCTCTCCGGCGATCACGAAGCGGGCATCCGGAACCTTGCGGACGACGAGCGCCGCCGCCTCGATGAGGTGCCGCTGGCCTTTGTGCGGCACGAGCGCCGCGACGTTGCCGACGATCGGCGCCTGATGAGGCAGGAAGAGCTCCTCGTGCAGGCTGGCGCGTGGGGCGCTGTTCATGCGCTCGAGATCGATGCCCTCGTGCACGGTGACCGTCCGCGCGTCGGGCACGCCGTCGGCGACGATCATCTGGCGAATCGCTTCCGACGCGCAGATGAAGCAGTCCACCTGACGGTACTTCCACCGTGACAGCGCCGCGTTGCGCAGGTGAAAGTCGACGCGGCGCGAGACGACGAGCGGCGGCTTGGCCAGCTGCGTGCTCATCGACAGCGCCAGGCCGGCCATCGCCACGCCGTGCGGGTCATGGGCATGGACGATGTCGGGTTTGAGCTGCTTGAGCAGGCGCGACAGACGCCAGGCCGCGCCGAGGTCCATCTCGGTCTTGGGCGCGAGCGGAATCAGGTCCAGTCCCTCCTTCGCGCGCTGTCGAAGCTCACCGTCCGGGTGCGCCACGAGCATCGTTCGATGGCCGAGGCCGCGCAGCCCCAGGACCGTGACGAGCACTTGATTCTGACCACCACGCCACGTTCGCGCCGTGTCGATGTGGAGCGAGAACATCTACTGCGGGTGGCGGAGTGCCGGAGGCGGTGAGACGGGCGAGGAGGGCGGAGCGCTGAGCGTGGCCTTGGAAGCCGAGGAGAGAGGATCGCCGGCCGCTGCCGCTGCCGACGCGGCCCGGCCTTCGACGTTGGGCGTTCGGGCAAATTTCGGGCGGCGGCGGGCGCTGCTCGCGCCGGGCGCTTCGCCGGGGCCCGGCGTTCGGAAGCCGCGCTGCAGCTCCCAGAGCTTGAGGATTTTGAGGAACACGTAGTACGAGTTGAGGATGGAAATCAGGAAACCGGCGGTGCCGTCCCGAAAACCGCCGCGGACGATGTAGTTGCGCAGGAATGCCGCCGGCGGGTGCACCGCGGCCTCGACCGGATTGGTCCGCCGGCCCTCGGAGAACCACTCCTCGGCGGCGAGCGTCGTGTAGTGATCGATGCTCGTGACGTGATCCGAGATGTCGCGGTAGGGGTAGTGCTGGAGGTCGTGCTCGAGAGTGCCCGGCCGGCCCTGCTTCAGCTCGACCGACTCGTGTACGCGCTTGCCGTTGAAGCAGCCCACACGCCGATCGTAGAGCCGCAGCTGATAGTCGGGATACCAGTCAGTGCCGCGGATCCAGCGTCCGAGGTAGGACCAGACGCGCGGCATGCGGTAGCCGCCCACATCCGACCCGTCGCGCATGATGCGCTGGATCTCGGATGCGAGCTGCGGCGGCACACGTTCGTCGGCGTCGATCGCGAGAATCCAGTCGTGCGACGCGATCTCGGCCGCGTAGTTGCGCTGGGCGCTGTATCCCGCCCAGTCGTGGACGACGATCCGCGCGGCGTAGCGCCCGGCGAGCGCCACGGTTTCGTCGGCGCTATGGGAATCGACGACGACGATTTCGTCGGCCCACTTGACCGATTCGAGCGCGCCCTCGATGTTGGCCGCCTCGTTCCGCGTGATGACCGTCACGGTCAGCCTCACACGGGGAGTGTAGCACCGGTACAGCAGTACAACACCGTGGCTTCCGCCTTCAGGCGGAAGCGCAGCAGCCCGGTCGGGCGGCCCTCCGCCTGAAGGCGGAAGCCACGGTGGCGGCTAGAAACCTCCGCCGGGGGGAACGACCTGGACGGCTTCGAAGTTAATCAGCGCGCGGTTGTAGGAAATGATCGCGGACAGTTCGTTGTTCAGCTGGGTCGTGAGATCGCGCTGCGCCTGGATCACGAGGAACGTGTCGGACAGGCCGACGGCGAGACGCTTCTCATACGCCTGCAGGTTCTGCTCGGCGAGCTCGCGGGCTTTCTGCGTCGTTTCCACCCGTTTCAGCGCCGTCGTTACCTGTCTGGCGGCGTCCCGGACCTGCGCGACGACGATGGTCTCGAGATCGCGCTGATTGGTCGTCTGCTGCTCGCGCTGCAGCCGAGCCTGGGCCAGGCCTGCTTCCGCGGCGCTCGTCCCGAGGGGGTAGCTCACATTGACCGTCAGGCTCCACGTCTTGAAATCGTTGCCGAACACGTCCTGCAGCGCATCCCCGAAGCTGCGCTGCGACTGGCTGAGAATCGGCGGAGGGAACGCCGCCGAATTCCGATCGAACTGGAACTGCGTGCCGGCAACGCCCTGGACGTTGTAGTTGCCCGTGACGTCGATCGACGGGAGTTGCTGGTTGCGCAGGTACTTCATGCTGATGTCGGTCTGTTCCGTCTGCTTCCGCGACTGGGTGAGATCGGTGCGGTTGGCCAGCGCATTGGCGATGGCGGCCTCGACGTTGAGCGGCTGCGGCGCAAGCGTCGGCTGTTCGCCAGGGACCAGCTTCGTCGTCCAGAAGTCCGGCTGCGATGGGTTCATGACGAGCACTCGGAGGGCGTCCTCCGCCGACTGAATCTGGCCTTCGGCCACGATCACTTGCTCCTCGGTGCGCGCGACTTCGGCCTGGGCCTGAACGATATCGATCGGCGCAATCGTGCCGAGCTCGACCTTCTTCTCGTTGTTCTTGAGTGAGGTCTGCGCCAGTTCGAGCGACTTCTGCGCCACCTGCAGCTGGCCGATGGCATTCACCAGGTTGAAGTAGGAGTTGCGAACGGCCCTCGAGGTCTGCGTCAGCGTCTGCCGAAGTTGCACGTCGGCGATCTCCTGACTCTTCTGGCTTTGCAGCAAGTTCTGCCGCGCGCCGTCGATTGAGAAGTTCCTCAACAGGGGCTGCGTATAGGAGGCGGTCAGGCTCGAATCGACTTGTGGATTGAACGGGTTCGTGGGGTTGTTCGTTTTCAGCCGCGATGCGTCGATGCCGAGGGTATACCGTCCGCCACCCCATGGCACGAACTGCTGAATGCCGGCGCCGGTGGTGAAGTTGTCGCTGGACAGGATGCTGTTGTCCGCGCCGGTCGTGAGGAAGTCCGTTGGAGGCGCCGTCGCGCTCCGCGTAAACGTCTGAGCGGTCAGGTTCAGCGCGTACGCGGCCCGGGCTTCGGCTACCGCGTAGGTCTGAATCTGGGGACCCAGCCGATCGGCTTTCACACCCAGGTTGTTCTCGAGGGCCATCCGGACGGCCTCATCTGGCGTGATCTTCAGGACTGTGGGGGCGGCCGAGGCATCGAGCGGCCTCGCCGGCTGTGAGGCTGAAGGTGGCGCCTGGGCCTGTCCGGAAGCGGACAGTGCGGGCCCGGAAGCGAACAGCGATATCGCCATGACGACGGCGCCCACGACGCGAACAGAGGCAGATATTTGGGCTTTCACACGCATTACATTCTCTCCAAAATAAGTGACGGTATAGACCGGGTGGGGAAGCTGCAAGAACCGGGCGCGCTCGCGAATTGGGCGATTTCCCGAGTGTATACTGCTGGATCGAGCGGCCTGGGCCGGCCCGAGCTCCCCGACTGGCACCTGATTCCAAGGATTAGACGTTGATGCGCGCAAATAGTGTTGGTTTCGCGGCAGCCCTCCTACTGGTGGCCGCGCCGGTCCTCCAGGCTCAACGGAGCGCGGCGCCCGCGCCTGCCCTGAAGAACGGGCCGGCTGAAGCCGTCAACGGGCGGTTCGAGCTGACGGTCGACAGCATCATGCGCGGGTCAGACCTCGTCGGGTATCCGCCGACCGGCCTCAGGTGGGCCGCCGACTCCCAGAAGCTCTACTTCGACTGGCGGAAGCCCAAAGAAGACAAGGCCTCGACCTACGTCGTCGGCCGCGCGGGCGGAACGCCCCGCAAGCTGTCCGAAGACGAGGCGAAGAACATTCCGCCGCCGGCCGGCGGCCGCTGGGACAAGGCCCGACGCCGCGTCCTCTTTGTAGACGGCGGCGACGTCGTCATGGTTGACACCGTTTCGGGTAGCCGACGTCTGCTTACGAAGACCGCCGGCGCTGAGTCGAGCCCGCGCTGGGCGCGCAACGAGACGCACGTCACCTGGATGCGTGAGGGAAACCTCTTCATCGCCCCGATCGACGCTGGTGGATCGCCGGTCTTGACGCAGCTGACCGACATCGCTCCGCGCCGGCCGGAGCCGCGACTGACCGACAGCCAGCGGTTCCTCCGCGACGAAGAGGAGAAGCTCATCGACTTCGTCGAGAAGCAGAAGGCCGAGAAGAAGAAAGCCGAGGACGAACAGAAGAAGAGCAAGCTTCCCACCTTCGAGCTGCAGGACCGCCAGACGGCTGCGGATCTGATGCTTTCGCCCGACGATACGCACGTCTTCGTCGTCATCGCCGAGCGTGCGGCCGGCGTGAAGCCGACGATCGTGCCGAACTACGTGACCGAAACCGGATACACCGAGGACATCCCGGGCCGATCGAATGTCGGCGACACGCAGGATCGCCGGCTGCTCGGCGTGCTGAACCTCAAAACGGGCAAGACCGTCTGGGCTGACGGCAGCTTCGCGCCGTCCCCGCCCGCCGATTCCGCCGACAGCCCGGCCGACAAACCCGCCGCCGGGACGCCCGCTGACGCGCGGCCCGCGCGTCGCGCGGAACGAGACCTGCGGTGGTCGATGCCCGCGGTGTCCGACGACGGCAAGTACGTTGTCGCATCGGCCCGCGCGGCGGATAACAAGGATCGCTGGCACGTGGTGCTCGACCCGGAATCGGGCAAGGCCCGCGTGATCGATTTGCTGCACGACGACGCATGGGTGCGGGAAGCGGGCGGAGGCTTCGGCGGTCCGTCCGTCGAGTTCCTGCCCGATAACAAGCGGATCTGGTTTCTCTCCGAACGCGACGGTTGGATGCACCTCTACACGCTCGACGTATCAGCCGAGAGCGCGAAGCCGGTGCAGTTGACGTCTGGGAAGTGGGAGGTAGTGTCGGCGGAAGTGGCGCGCGCCGGCCGGAAGTTCTACTTGACGACGAGCGAGGTTCACCCGGGCGAGCGGCACCTCTACACGCTCCCGATCGATGGCGGCGCGCGCACGAAGGTCACGTCGATGGCCGGTTCCAATCAGGCCGAAGTCTCGCCGGACGAGTCGACGCTCGGCCTGGTGTTCTCCTATAGCAACAAGCCGCCCGAGGTGTACGTGATGCCGAACGCGGTGGGCGCGCAGGCAACTCAAGTCACGACGACTCCGACGGAGGCCTGGCGGTCGTTCAAGTGGATCGACCCGAAGGTCATCACGTTCAAAGCGCGAGACGGCGTAGACGTCCATGCGCGGCTCTTCACGCCGGAGATGATCGGTGCGCGGCGCGACCCGACGCGACCGGGCGTGGTCTTCGTGCACGGCGCGGGCTACCTCCAGAATGCGCACAAGTACTGGTCCACCTACTTCCGCGAGTACATGTTCCACAACCTGCTCGCCGCACGCGGCTACGTCGTGCTGGACGTCGACTATCGGGCGAGCTCGGGGTACGGACGCGACTGGCGCACGTCGATCTACCGGTTCATGGGTGGCAAGGACCTCGAGGACATCGTCGACGGAGCCAAGTACCTGACGGCCGCCGAGAAGGTGGATCCGAAGCGCATCGGCGTCTACGGCGGAAGCTACGGCGGGTTCATCACGCTCATGGGAATGTTCACGACGCCGGACGTCTTCGCGGCGGGTGCGGCGCTGAGGCCCGTGACCGACTGGGCGCATTACAACCATGGCTACACGTCGAACATCCTCAACAATCCGCAGAAAGACGCCGAGGCGTATCGCAAGAGCTCGCCGATCTATTTCGCCGAAGGGTTGAAGGGCGCGCTGCTCATCTGCCACGGCATGGTCGACACCAACGTCCATTTCCAGGATTCGGTGCGGCTGGTCCAGCGGCTCATCGAACTGCGCAAGGAGAACTGGGAGCTCGCGGCCTACCCGGTAGAGAACCACGGCTTCACCGAGGAAACGAGCTGGGCCGACGAGTACAAGCGCATTCTCAAGCTGTTCGACGACAACCTCCGGACCCGGAGCGGGAAGGCGGCCCCCTAGTGGAGCAGGATAGCGTGCTCGATCTGTTCCGGAAGTCCGGTGCGCTCCTCGAGGGGCATTTCCGGCTGTCGTCGGGCCTGCACAGCGATCGCTACCTGCAGAGCGCGCTGGTGCTGCAGTACCCGGAGTTCGCCGGGGCGCTTGGACACGCGCTGGCCGATCGGACGCGCCACATGCAGCCGACGGTCGTCCTGTCACCGGCGCTCGGCGGCATCGTCATCGGCCAGGAAGTCGGGCGCGCGCTTTGTGTCCGGGCGATTTTCGCGGAGCGCCAGGAGGGAACGCTCGTGCTCCGTCGCGGGTTCAGCCTCGACGCGTTGGATCGCGTGCTCGTCGTCGAAGACGTGATTACGACTGGCGGGTCCACGCGCGAGACGATTGCCGCCGCACAGTCGTTCGGCGCGCAAGTGACGGGCGCCGCCGCGATCATCGATCGAGGCTCCGACCCGTCGCGGCTCAACCTGCCGACGCAGTCGCTCGTGCGCCTCGAGGTGCCGTCCTACGCACCCGAGGCCTGTCCGCTCTGCGCCAAGGGGATTCCGGTCGTCAAGCCCGGCTCGAGGGCCTCGTAGCGGCCGGCGCCGATGATGCCGTGGCCCAGCGCACGCTGAAGCTGACCGTCCAGTACCGACGGGACGAACTACGTTGGCTGGCAGCGTCAGGCCGAAGGCGTCTCGATCCAGGGGCTGCTCGAAGAGGCGCTGGGACCGTTCGAAGGCGGGTCGCTCACCGTGCACGGGGCCGGCCGGACCGATGCGGGAGTCCACGCGCTCGGGCAGGTTGCCAGCGTCCAGACCCGCACCGAACACCACGCCGCCACGCTGCAGCGCGCGCTGAACTCGGTCCTCCCCGCCGACGTCCGCATCGTATCCGTCGAGGATGCGCAGCCAGGCTTCCACGCGCGCTTCGATGCGATCTCGAAGACCTACGAGTATCGAATCGCCAACGGCCCGTTCGTCTCCGCCTTCGAGCATCGCTACGTCTGGCACGTGCCCGGTACGCTCGACGTCGAGGCGATGCGCGTCGGGGCCCAGTCGCTCCTCGGCCGTCACGACTTCGCCGCGTTTCAGTCGACCGGCGGCGAGGTGCACACAACGGAGCGCACAATCCTGTCGATCTCCGTGGGGGCAGACCGGGGTCAGACCGGGGTCAAACCGGGGTCAGACCAGCGTCTGACCCCGCTGGTCATTCGCGTGACGGGCGACGGATTCCTGCGGCACATGGTCCGGACGATCGCCGGCACGCTCGTCGACGTCGGCCTGGGGCGCTGGCCGTCGAGTCACGTTGCCGGGATCATCGAGGGGCGCGATCGCTCGCGTGCGGGACGAGCCGCGCCGGCATCGGGTCTCTTTCTCGTCGGTGTCGACTACGGGGATCAGGGATCGGGATCGGAAACACCTCTGACCATCATTCGCGGACTCCCGCCTGATCCCTGACCCCTTATCCCGGATCCCTGAACTCCGTTTTGCTTTATAATACAAAGCACAATCGTCGCGCCTTGAATGCCCCCGTAAGACTTTGTATCATCGGGGTTTACTTGCCACGCTGACACGATGGCGCTCGAAGACTTCCTGTCCGCTCTGACGTCCGGCTCACCTGACGAGGCGCTCGCCCGCCAGGTCGACTTCGACCGCCTGCCACGCCATGTCGCCGTCATCATGGACGGCAACGGCCGCTGGGCCGCACAACGGCACCTGCCGCGCGTCGAGGGACATCGCGCCGGCATCGACTCGGTCCGCGACGTCGTCGAAGGCTCGGCCCGCCTCGGCATCGAGGTGCTCACGCTCTATGCGTTCTCGGTCGAGAACTGGAAGCGTCCGGCGATGGAGGTGTCGACGCTCATGTCGCTCCTCAAACGCTACCTCCGCCTCGAATTGAACACGCTCCTCCGCAACAACATCCGCTTTCGTGTCATCGGCCGCGAAGGGGAGCTGGCCAGGGACATTCGCGACGAGTTGAAGGCGGCGGAAGCCAAGACAGCGGCGAATACCGGCATGCTCTTCAACATCGCGCTCAACTACGGCGGGCGCGCCGAGATTGTCGAAGCCGCCAAGCGGCTGCTCGCGGCACAGATTCGCCCTGAAGAGCTCGACGAGCAGCGCTTCGCCGGGTTTCTCTACACGGCCGGACAGCCCGATCCCGATCTGCTGATTCGCACGAGCGGCGAGATGCGTGTCAGCAACTTCCTGCTCTGGCAGATTGCTTACGCCGAGATCTGGGTCACCGACACCCTGTGGCCGGATTTCCGGAAGCGCGATCTGCTCGAAGCCGTGCTCGCCTACCAGAAGCGCGACCGCCGTTACGGCGGCATCAACAAGCCTGTGGTCGCCGGCCGCTGATGGCACGCGTCCTGAGCGCGCTGGCTCTTGCGGCGCTCGTCGTTGGCGTCGTGTGGTTTCTCCCGCCCGAGGCGACGCTGTTGCTCGCCGTGCTGGCCTCGGCCGTGGCGTTCGCCGAATACGCCGATCTTGCCGCTGCGCTCGACACGCGGATTCCGACTATCCCGAGCGGCGCCGCTGTCGCCGCGGCGTGCGTCGCCGTCGGCGGCGGCGAACCGCCGCTCGAGCTCGTCTGTCTCGCCGCCCTGATCTGGATTGGCGTCCTTACCATCGCCCGTGGTCAGCCGGGACCCGAAGCGCTCCGCGACGCGTCGGCGTCGCTCTTCCCGCTGCTCTACATCGGCGTCCCGCTCGGCGCGCTCGCCGCCGTCAGGTCGATCGGCGGGCGCGACGCGACCCTGCTGCTCATGGCGACGATCGTCGTGAGCGACTCGGCTCAGTACTACACCGGGCGGGCGCTCGGCCGTCACAAACTGGCGCCGAAGATCAGCCCGAGTAAGACCATCGAGGGCGCCGTCGGCGGGCTGGTGTTCGGCACGGCCGCCATGACATATGGAGGACTCGAAGTCTTCAGAGACGTCAACCTCTGGCTGCTCATAGGCACGTCGGTCGCCGTCGTGGTGCTCGGGATGGCAGGGGATCTGTTCGAGTCGCTCCTGAAGCGCAGCGCCGGCGTGAAGGATTCCTCGACGCTGATTCCAGGTCATGGCGGCATACTGGACCGCATCGACAGCTGGTTGTTTGCGGCACCTGTCTTCTATTTCTTCACGAAGTACTTGCAGGCGCAGTGAAGCCAATAGAGCGCATTAGAGCCCCAAATAGAGCCCCAAATAGAGCCCCAAATAGAGCCCCAAAATAGAGCAATGAAGCGTGTCGCCATCCTCGGATCGACTGGTTCCATCGGGCAGAGTGCGCTCGCCGTCGTGTCGGCGCATCCCGATCGCCTCCGCGTCGTGGCGCTCTCGGCGGGAGAAAACGTTCCGCGGTTCGTCGAACAAGTCGCGCAGTACGCACCCGGCGCCGTCGCGATGGCGTCGCCGGCTGGACTCGCCGAGGTGCAGGCCGGGCTGCGAAGTCTTGCCGCTCCACTTCCGGCGACGATGGCGTGCGGGGCTGAAGGATTGATTGCCGTCGCGACGCACTCCGACGCGGACGTCGTGCTCTTCGCATCTTCGGGGACCACGGCGCTCGACGCGGTCCTCGCCGCCATCGACTGCGGCAAGACCATCGCGCTTGCCAACAAAGAGATCCTCGTGATGGCCGGCGCGATCGTCATGGAGCGTGCTCGCCGCCGCGGCGTCGCCGTGCTTCCGGTGGACAGCGAGCACAACGCAATCCACCAGTGCCTGCACGGCCGTGAGCCGCGCGACATTCGCAGACTCATCCTGACGGCGTCGGGCGGCCCGTTCCGGGAGCTGCCAGCCGCCAGGCTGCGGGATGTGTCGCCCGAAGACGCGCTCCGGCACCCGACGTGGAGGATGGGGCCGAAGATCACGATCGACTCTGCGACACTGATGAACAAGGGGCTCGAGGTCATTGAGGCGCACTGGCTGTTCGCGGTCGGGCCACGGCAGATCGACGTGGTCGTGCATCCTCAATCGATCGTTCACTCGATGGTCGAGCTCATCGACGGGTCGATCATCGCGCAGCTCGGCGTGACCGACATGCGCTTACCAATCCAGTATGCGTTTTCGTATCCGGAGCGCTGGAGCGGGCCCCTCGAGCGGCTCGACCTGACGCGGGCGGGCCGGCTGGAGTTCGAACCTCCTGATACGGAACGGTTTCCCTGTCTCGCGCTCGCCTTTCGGGCGCTCGAGGGCAATGCGGGGCTGCCGATTGTCTTGAACGCCGCCAACGAAGTGGCGGTGGCAGAGTTTCTGCAATCTCGGCTGGGCTTCGCATCGATTTCCGAGGTTATCGGGCAGTCGATGGAGGCCTACGAACGGAGCGGTCCGGCCGCGATTTCCGGCCTGGATGACGTGCGAATGGTCGATCAATGGGCGAGGGAGTTCGCCCTGCGGCTCGCTCAGGGCGACCTGAGCCGGGGCCGAACGTCGCGGCCAAGCTGGCCGGTAAGGTAAAATCAAGCGCGTGACGAGCATTCTCGCTTTCCTTTTTGTACTCGGCGTACTAATTTTCGTTCATGAGCTCGGCCATTTCATGATGGCGCGGCGCATTGGCGTGCGCGTCCTCACGTTCTCGCTGGGGTTCGGGCCGAAGATCCTCTCGTTCCGGCGTGGCGACACGGAATACTGCGTCAGCGCGATTCCGCTCGGCGGCTACGTCAAGATGGCAGGCGAAACGCCGGAAGACGCCCGCACCGGCGCGTCCGACGAGTTCCTGTCCAAAACGAAGTGGCAGCGATTCCAGGTCCTGGTGATGGGACCGGTGATGAACCTCGCGCTCGCCATCATCGTGATGGCCATCGTTCTGCTCCAGGGCGCCAAGCTTCCGGCGTTCGACGACTACGAGGTGATCGTCGGCGGCATGGCGCCCGGATCGCCCGCCGAGGCTGCGGGTCTCCAGCCCGGTGATCGCATCGTCAGCGCCGACGACAAGGACACCTCGACGTGGAAGCAGTTCTACATGGCGACGGCCACGCGCGCGAACCGTACCGTGCCGATCGTAGTCGAGCGCGACGGCAAGCGCATCGAGCGTCAGCTCGTGCCCGTTCCGATCGACCGCTACGAAACGGGAGCCGTGGGCGTGCTGCCGGTGATGTACCCGCAGATCGACTCGCTCCAAAAAGGGCAGCCGGGTGAGGAAGGCGGCCTGCAGAAGGGCGATTTCATCCTCGCCGCCGGCGGGCCCGACAGCCTGCGCGTCGCGCCGGAGGATCTGGTGAGACTCTCGAGCACCATGCCCGACAGCAGCTTCGCCGTCCTCGCGGCTGACCGCGCGCGCACACGACTCATCGAAGCGATTCAGGCGCATGAAGGGCGTTCCCTTACGCTCGAAGTGCTGCGCGGAAAAGAGCGGCTCACCATCACTGTCACGCCGCGCAAGACCGAAGGGGTGGGGCGCATCGGCGCCCAGATTACGCCTCTCGAGTTCAAGACCGTCGAGCCGGGTCCAGTCGAAGCCCTCAAGCTGAGCCTCGATCAGAACTGGGAATGGACCACCCAGATCTTCGAGACCCTGGGCGGGCTCTTCACGCGACAGACCTCGGTCAAGCAGTTGATGGGGCCGGTCGCGATCGCGGGCCTGTCTGGTGAAGCCGCGCAGCAGAGCAGCTGGATTCCGCTCTTCACGCTGATGGCGATGATCAGTCTCAATCTCGGGCTGCTCAACCTCATGCCGATTCCGGTGCTCGACGGGGGACACATCGCGATCCTTGCGCTCGAAAGCGTGTCGCGGCGCGACTTCAGCATGAAGGTCAAGGAAAAGATGCTGCTCGCGGGGTTCGTGCTCCTCCTGATGCTCATGGTGACGGTGATCTACAACGACCTCATGCGCATCCAGTGGATCGAACGCTTCATACCCTGGAGATAGTTCTCAGCTTTCAGCGGAGAAACATCGTGGCGACGCGCCGTGGCTTTCTCGCTCTCCTCGCGCTCATCGCGGGCGCAGTCGTGTGCACACCACTCGCGCACGAGCAGGAGCGCCCCCCGGATCCGGTCGCGACGTTCTCGATCCTCGGCTATGACCCCGAGACCGGCGAGGTTGGCGGCGCCGTGCAATCGCGCGTCTTCTCGGCCGGCAATGGCGTCCTCTGGGGGGAGGCCGAAGTCGGCATGGTCGCGACACAGGCAATCGTCGACGTCAGCTATGGCCCGCAGGGGCTGCAGCTCCTCAAGAAAGGTGTCGCGCCGGCCGACATCGTCAAGACGATCTGGGACGGCGATCCCGACCCCGGGCTCGGCAAGAATCCCTGGCCGAAGGCCGGCCGGCAGTTCGCGGTCATGGACGCCAAGGGAAACTACGCGGCGTTCACCGGCCCGAAGGCCACGCCATGGGCGGGGAACAAGGGCGGCAAGTTCTGCACGGCGCAGGGGAACATCCTGGCGGGCGAGGCTGTCGTTGCCAACATGGTTGAGGCGTTCGAGAAGACGTCAGGGCCGCTGTCTCTGAGGCTGATGGCCGCGCTAGACGGCGGACAGGCCGGTGGCGGCGATACGCGAGGCATGCAGTCGGCAGCGATGCTGATCGTCAAGAAGAACGGCGGCGTGTGGCTCCACAACGACGTCGTCCTTCGCCTGCAAGTCGACGACAGCCCCGAGCCGCTCAAGGAGCTTCGCCGGCTCGTCGAAATCCACGCGAAGCGGTTCGGTCCCCGCTAGACGACTTCGAACCCGCTGACCAGTGTTGTCCGTGTTGTCTGTGGCTCTATTTCGTCTTCCTCAGCGTCCGCGTCAGGCGGGCCTCGCCTGATTCTGGCGTGCCCACTGTCGCTCTCACCACGTAATCACCAGGCGCCAGCGACGCGATCGGAAACACCCCGCTGATGATGAAGCGGTCTGGATCCTTGGTGCCCGAACCTGCGGGCGGCGCTTGCAAAAGCGCCGGACCGTCGGCTGTCGCCGCCAGCTCCAGCTTGAGCGGGAGCTGCCCGGGCGGCTTGCCATACAGCTCGAACGTCGCCATCGCCGACGGTTCGTCCTTGAACTGCAGCAGGGGCTTGAACCCTCCGGTATCCGAACCGAGAAGCAGGGAGCTCAGCTTGAGGGCGCCTGCCGATGTGAGGTCGGCCATGATCTCGAAATCCGCGGTTCCGCTGCGGCCCGAGGCGTCCGTCGCCGCGAGGCGGACCCGGTACGTCCCTGGCGGAACGACGGCCGCAAACATCAGCGGCATCGTCGTGAGGGACTCGGGCGGCGCCGTCGACTGCGCCACCAGTTTGCCTTTGGTGTCGTAGACCCCGATCACGGCACCGGTCAGCTTCGCCGACGGGTCCACGAGCTCGCCAAGCGCGACGAGCTTCAGCTTGTCGGGGGCCTCGCGCGACGGGAACGCCGCCACGCGAAGCGGCAAGTCGCGGAACACCGTCGCCTCGCGCAGCATGTCGCGCGGGCTCACCGCGCCTTTTCGCGCGTTCTTGCCGTCGGCTCGAGCGATCGCGATCTGCGTCCCGGCGCGCACGGTGGTGTCCGGCCGCGTCACGCGCACCTCGAGGCGATGGGGTTGTCCGTTTCGTTCCGAGGGTTCCGGGTCGAAGGCGGCGAGATAGGACGCGGACGTCTCGATCGCGATGCGGTTGAGGGCATTCTCGCCGGTCGTGGCTAGCACCATGACCTGCGCGCCGGTCACGCCCGCCAGGTTCTCGAGTCCTTCGCTCCGCTGCGCCGGTGTGAGGTCGGCCTGCACGACGTACACGTGCGCGCGCGCCCCGGCGGCAGCCGCGCCGACGTTCTGGAAGGCGTCGGTCGACAGGTCGCAGTTGGACGTGCCCAGATTCCCGGTGGTTCGGGTCGTGGCCGAGATGCCGGCCGAAAAGAAGATCATCGTCGGGGGAATGCTCGCTCCGCTGAGGCTCGAGAGCAGGCCCCTGAGGGCCTCGAGCGTTTCACGCGTGCGGCAGGCGACGTCGTTCTGGTACCGCTGCAGGCCCGCATCATCGGTCGGGATCGCCGCACCGTGGCCGGCCACCTTCGCCAGCGCCTGCCGCACTTCCGCGGGCGTCGTCGGATCGGTGCGGACCGAACTGAGCGGTGCCGTGAGGAGCGCAACGCGATCGGCCGGCGGGATCGTGTTCAGGAAGGAGTCGATGGACTGTTTCATCAGCCGATCGTTACCGGGCCGGAACGACCCGTCGTCTATCACGAGGAAGGTCGTGCGTCCGCCGCCACTGTTCGCGCCTGCCACGTTGGTGCCGAACGGCGCGGGAAGGGGAGGCCCGGACGGCTTCGCGCCGTCGCCTGAGGAAGGGGTCGACGCATCGATCCGCTCGAAAGACTTGAGGGTTCGCTGCCGGCCGTCGACGCGGAGCTGAACTTCCTCCGCCTTCAGATCGACGATCGGCCGCCCGTCGCGTCCGAGGGTCACGAAGCTGACCGAAACGGGGTCGCCCCCGGCCGGCGATTGTGCCCGAGGGCCGGATCGCAGTCCGGCCACGAGCAGGACAGGAATCACAAACGCGACGAGTCGCCGACGATTAAGCACGCTCATCCTCAGCATGCGGCAGAGGATACTCAATCCGGATGCCGAATTGGAAGCCGGGCACGCACGTCACCCCGCCCGACCAGCTGTGACATGATTCGATCTCCTCCTCATGCTCCCTTCGCTTCGCGATCTCAAGCAGGAATTCCGGCCCATGGTCACGCTGGCGACGCCAGTCGTCGTGGCCGAGATCGGATGGGTGGCGATGGGGCTGGTCGACACGCTGATGGTCGGCCCCCTCGGGCCGGAAGCCATCGGCGCGGTGGGCATCGGCAGCGCGGTCTTCATGGGCGTCGTCATCTTCGCCATGGGCGTCCTGCTGGGGCTCGATACGCTGGTGTCGCACGCCTACGGAGCAGGACGGCTCGAAGAGTGCCACCGGTGGCTCGTGCACGGCACCGTGCTGAGCCTGGTCGTCGCGCTTCCCGTGACGTTGCTCCTCGTCGGCCTGTCCGGACTGCTCGGCGGGTGGGGGCTCGATCCGACGGTGCTGGTCCTGACGCGGCCCTATCTCGACGTCGTCTTGTGGAGTGTCCTGCCGCTGCTGTTCTACGCGACGTTTCGCCGCTATCTGCAGGGCATGGGCGTCGTGCGACCGGTCATGATCGCGCTCGTGACAGCCAACGTCACCAACGTGATCGTCAACTGGGTGCTCATCTTCGGCAAGTTCGGCGCGCCGGCCATGGGCGTTCGCGGCGCGGCGTGGGCGACAGTCCTGTCGCGGGTAGCGATGGCGGCGTACCTCTTCGTGGTCATCGTCCTACGGGAACGCGGCCGACGCCCCGGGTTGTTCGAAACGCCGCTGGCCATCGAATGGCCGTGGATGCGCCGGCTGCTGACGCTCGGTGTGCCGGCGGCGTCGCAGATTACGTTGGAAGTTGGCGTCTTCGCCGCCTCGACCGCGCTTGCCGGGCGGCTGGCGCCGATCGCGCTCGCCGCGCACCAGATTGCCATCCACATCGCCGCGCTGTCGTTCATGGTGCCGCTCGGCGTGTCGTCGGCCGGAGCCGTGCGCGTCGGGCACGCCGTCGGGCGCCGCGATCCCGCTGCGGCCGCACGAGCCGGCTGGACCGCGCTCATCCTCGGCGCGGGCTTCATGGCCTGTACGGCCGCCGCGTTCATCCTCATCCCGCGCGTATTGATGGGCGCGTTCACGCGCAACGAGGGCGTCCTGCAGTTAGGCGTCTCGCTACTCGCCGTGGCGGCGATATTTCAGCTGTTCGACGGCATCCAGGGTGTGGCTACCGGCATCCTGCGAGGTCTCGGCGACACGCGCACGCCGATGCTCTGGAATCTGGTGGGCCACTGGTTCATCGGCCTGCCGAGTGGCTACGCGCTCTGCTTCGTGATGGGACACGGGGTGATCGGACTCTGGTGGGGGCTCTCGATGGGACTCATCATCTGCGGCGTCGCGCTACTCGTCGTGTGGACGCGGGAGACGAGGAGGAGAAAGGTGGAAGAAAGTTTGAAGTCTGACGTTTGAAGTTTGAGCGGAAGCGGGAAGTGGGAAGTCCGAAGTGGATGTAGGAAGTGAGAACTGCTCAGTACCTACAGGCACCGTCGACGTGCACGGCCGTCCCTCGCATCTCGCCGTTTCAGATTCCGCCGAGCAACCTCGTTTTCGACGTGAAAACGTCGCGACTTCAAACTTCACACTTCAAACTTCACTTCACGCTTCGAACTTCGCACTTCGCCACTTCACACTTCGCCCCTTCAGACTTCGCCGCTTCGAACTTCCTTCAAGCTTCCACTTCAAACTTCCGTACTTCGAGCTTCCTCACTTCAAACTTCAAACGTCAGACTTCAAACTTTCTTCCGCGGGTATCTCGTCTCTACATAGTGATCGACGAGCTCGCGAAACGCCGTGGCGAGCTCCTCGTAGGTGCCGCGGAGCGTCGTGTGGTGCTGGCCGTCTATGTAGACGGGGCAGTTCGGCGCCTCGCCCGTGCCGGGCAGGCTGATGCCGATGCTCGCGGCCTTCGACTCGCCGGGGCCGTTGACGACGCAGCCCATCACGGCGAGGGTCATGGCCTCGACGCCTTCGTGCTGGGTCTTCCAATGCGGCATGCGTTCGCGGATGTAATCCTGCGTTCGTTCAGCCAGCTCCTGGAACGTCGAACTCGTGGTGCGTCCGCAGCCGGGGCAGGCGGTCACGCTCGGCGCAAACGTGCGCAACCCGAGCGACTGCAGGAGCTCGCAAGCAGCGTAGACCTCGTCCCGTCGATCGCCGCCCGGCCGCGGCGTGAGCGAGACGCGGATCGTGTCGCCGATCCCTTCGTTCAGGAGGACGCCCATCGCCGATGCCGACCAGATGAGGCCCTTTATCCCCATGCCCGCTTCGGTCAGGCCGAGGTGCAGCGGTTGGTCCGTCTTTCCTGCGAGATCGCGATAGACGGCAATCAGATCGCGCGGGCGGGATGTCTTGCACGAGATGATGATCTGGTCTTTCCGGAGGCCCGACTCGATCGCCAGCTCCGTCGATTGCACGGCGGAGAGCACCATGCATTCGTTGATGATCTCTTCTGAGGACCGGCCGAGATCGCGGTCGGTGTTCTCCTGCATCTTCGCCAGCACGAGCTCCTGGTTGAGCGAGCCGCCGTTGACGCCGATGCGGACCGGCTTGCCGTTGTCGCGGGCGACGCTGCAGATGGTCGAGAACTGCTCGTCGCGGCGGCGGCCAGTGCCGACGTTGCCGGGATTGATGCGGTACTTGTCGAGCGACCGGGCGCAGTCGGGATAGCGGGTCAGGAGCAGGTGACCGTTGTAGTGGAAGTCCCCGATGAGCGGGGCCGTCACGCCGGCATCGAGCATGCGGCGTTTGATCTCAGGCACCGCGGCCGCGGCTTCTGGAAGGTTGACGGTCACGCGGACCATCTCCGAGCCGGCCTCCGCAAGCTCGATGCACTGCCGAGCCGTGCTCTCCGCATCGGCCGTGTCCGTCATCGTCATCGACTGGACGACGACCGGCGCGCCGCCGCCGACCTGCACGGGTCCGACGCGGACCCCGACCGTTCTATGAAGTTTGAGGACTGCCATGTCGATAACCCATTGATCATAGCAAGTTCTGGAGGCCCGGTCGGGTTGGCTCTCAGCACTCCTACCGGACCGGCGCTACTTTTGCAGGGTTTTGACGAAGTTGAGGTTTGGAGCGACTGCTGACGCAGGCTGCGGAGGCGGCTCCTTCGTCTATTGAAATATGTCCCTGACGAAGCCAGGTGAGGATTCGATGACCGTACAGAGACCAATTGGTGGATTGATCGCCGCACTGACGCTGACATTGGCGCTTGGCGTTTCGGCGTCCGCGATGCCTCAGACCGCCGTCACGACTGCCGACATCCAAAGGCTGCAGGACGAGGTGTACCAGGCCAGCAACGACGTGTCACGGTTGAGGACATCCGATGCGCTCCAGGCAGGACGGTTGCAGGACGAGCTCGATTTGCTGCGCGAGGACGTCATCTATCTCAAGGTGAAGCTTCGCAAGGAAAGCTCCGTGAGCCGGACCGAGTACACCCAGCTTCGCGACCAGCTTCAGGACCTGCGCTCGCGCGCTCGCGGGGAGACGCGTGCGTCGACGCCGCGGGCGAGCAGTAGCAGTCCGACAACTGGCGCCCCGCCGGTTGAATCGGCGCCGATCTACGACGATCGTTCCCGACCGCCCGCCACCACGAGGCAAAGCCAGCGGGGGATTCCCGTCGGGCAGGAAATCGACGTGCGGATTCAGACCGAGCTGACGTCCGACAACGCCCAGGTCGAGGATCGGTTCGAAGCGACGACCCTCGTCGATTTGTACCAGGGCGATCGCGTGCTCATCCCCGCGGGTTCGGTGATGCGTGGTCTGGTCACGTCGGTGAATCGCGCCTCGCGCACCGATCGCAAGGGTAGTCTCACAGTCGCGTTCAACCAGATTACCGTCGGTGGCCGTAACTATCCCATGCGCGGGACAGTCACCGAGGCCATTGAGAGCTCCGGCATCAAAGGCGAGATCGGCCGCATCGGCGCGGGGTCTGCCGTGGGTGCCATTATCGGCGGCATCATCGGCGGCGCGAAGGGCGCGCTGCTTGGCGTCCTGATCGGAGGCGGCGGCACGATGGTGGCCACCGAAGGCAAGGACGTGACCTTGCCAGCGGGCACGATCCTTCGGGTGCGAATGGACACGCCGCCCGAGATCTGGTGAGCCTGGCCTAGGCCGCGGCCCGCATCGCTTCGTTCGCGGCCTTGACGGTCGTAGCGATGTCTCGCTCAGTGTGGGCTGACGAGAGGAACCAGGCCTCGAACTGCGAGGGCGGCGGGTAGACTCCGCGATCGAGCATCGCGTGGAAGAACCGGCCGTAGGCTCGGGTGTCGGCCTTGAGCGCTGACTGGTAGTCGGTCACAGCCTCCGTCGTGAAGAACGGCGTCAGCACCGACCCGAACGCGTTCACCTGAAGCGGCACGCCCGCGTTTCTCGCCGCCTCCGCGAGGCCCGCGGCGAGCATCGTTCCCAGCTGGGCGAGATGTCGATACAGCTTTGGCGACAGTGCCTCGAGCGACCACAGGCCGGCGGTCATCGCGAGCGGGTTTCCCGACAGCGTGCCGGCCTGATACACCGGGCCAGCCGGCGCCACCAGATCCATGACCTCGGCCCGGCCGCCGTAGGCGCCTACGGGCAGCCCTCCGCCGATGATCTTTCCGAGGCAGGTCAGGTCCGGGCGGACGCCGGCGATCTGCTGCGCGCCGCCCCTCGACGCGCGGAATCCTGAAATCACCTCGTCGAAGACGAGGAGCGCGTGCTCGCGATCGCAGAGCGTGCGCAGACCCTCGAGAAAGCCTGGTCGGGGCGGGACGACCCCCATGTTTCCCGCAATCGGTTCGACGACGACCGCGGCGATCTGCCGGCGGTTCTGCGCGAAGATGGACTCGACCGAGGCCAGGTCGTTGTAGCTCGCGAGGAGCGTGTCGCGAGCCGCTCCTGACGGCACGCCGGGGCTGGTCGGCACGCCGAGCGTCATCGCCCCGGACCCGGCCTGCACGAGGAACGCGTCGGCGTGCCCGTGGTAGCAGCCTTCGAACTTGATGATGCGATCGCACCCCGTCGACGCCCGAGCGACGCGCACCGCGCTCATCGTCGCTTCGGTGCCCGAACTGACGAATCGGACTCGTTCCATCGAGGGCATCAGCTTCACGACGCGCTCGGCCAACCGGGTCTCGAGCTCAGTGGGTGCGCCGAAGCTGGTCCCGTTGGCGGCGGCCGCGGCGAGAGCCTTGCGCAGGCCCTTCGGCGCGTGGCCGTGGATGAGCGGACCCCAGGACATCACGTAATCGATGTAGGTATTGCCGTCGACATCGACGAGCCGCGCCCCGTGTGCCTTCGCGACGAAGATCGGCGTGCCCCCGACGGCCTTGAACGCACGTACGGGGCTGTCGACGCCACCCGGAAGCACCGCCGACGCGGCCGCAAAGAGTTTTTGCGAGCGCGCGTACCTGGACCGTTTTCTCCGCAACATAGACCGACGAAGATAGCATACGGCTCGAATCTGCCGCGGGCGCGGGCTGAAGCGGAGCTAGCGCGTTACCGTCACCAGAGGAGCGGCAGGTTGACGCGAATCGTGGACGACCAGGTCCACGGTCGGCAAGTCCGTGGCGGCGCTTTCCTGACTGAGAGCTTCAACACGAACCAGCGCCTGCGCGAGGACCGCCCAGCGGGAGAAGATATCCGCGCGAACACTCTCGAGCGCGCGGTCCAAGGGGGCGCCGGCCTCCAGCCGCACCTCTCGAAATTCGGTGCCGCGAACAGGAAGGCTGTCCGGAACGTGTCCGGCGAGCGACGCGAGATACTGCAGCCGATCATCCGCGGAGGGGCCGGCGCGTTGGACTGAGCTCTGGGCTGGCGTCGAACCCGCGGGCGCGACGATGCGTTGGTAGTACACCGTCGTCGGTCCAGTAGACAAGACGACCAGCCCAGGCGAGGCTGCAGTTCCGAGCCGGTAGTATGCCCAGGGTGGCAGGCCCGGCGCCCCCCCACCCCCGCCGCAGCCGATACCGATGCGTCCCCCCGAGCCGAAGCCGCCTTCTGAGGAGCCGTCGCCGCTGGTCACAGATACATGCACCGACAGCCGGAGCGAACCGATGATGGCGCTGGCAAGGCCGAATGTTCTGCGCTCGAGCAACAGGTTGGCGGCGGCGAACCATCGATAGTAGTCGTTGGTGCGAAGCATCTCGAAGAGGAACGGATCCACCTCGCGATCGTCCCTGGCCGCGAAGCCAGCCAGAATCAGCGCCTGCTCGGGCCGGCGTTCGGACACGCTCGCGAGCGTGCTCGATGGCAGGCCCTGCTTCATCTGGATGAGCGCGTCGAGGGCCACATCGACAGCAGCGATCTCGTTGATCGACGCGCCCGAAACGTGCTGCGCAATCAGTTGTTGGATGAGCGGCGTAAACTGCGGGAGGTAGTCGCGTCCGGCGTACCAGGCGCCCCACGCCTGCTCCCGGGGATCGGTTGACTGCAGCAGTCTGACCATGGCGGCGTGCGGGTCGACTGGCCGGGCGAATCCTGGCGTTTCTCTGGTCTGCCCAGTCGCGTGCGTGATGCCGAGCAGCGCGATGGCTGTGGACAACAAGACGAGACGAGGCACCGGTCGAGCGTGGTGGGACAATGGCGACCTGAGGGGATTAGACCCCAGGCGTCGCGCGTTGGCCTTCAGAGATCCGCGGGCCATCGACGCACGGATTTGTAATCTCGAAGCGCGATCAGGAAGGCTCGGTTATGTTCATGACCGTGGCGCGTTTGCTCGCACTCACCGGCGCTGTATTGGCCGCGTTGCTGGCGCTCTTCTGGCTGACGCAGCGCCGGATGATGTACTTTCCCTCCGGCGATGTCCCGCCGCCCGCGCAGGTTGGTCTCTCGAAGGCGGAGACCGTGACGTTTGCGACTGACGATGGGTTGACGTTGAACGGATGGTTCGTGCCGGGTGAAGGCGCGAGCACAGGCACCGTGATCGTTTTCAACGGCAATGCCGGGAATCGCGCCTACCGATCGGACCTGGCCGCACAGCTCGCCGCGAGCGGCCTGTCCGTCCTGCTGTTCGACTATCGCGGTTACGGAGAGAACCGGGGCTCGCCCACAGAAGAGGGACTCGCGCTCGACGCCCGCGCGGCTCGGCGATACGTCCTCTCGCGGGACGATGTTGATGCGCGCCGCCTGGTGTACTTCGGCGAGTCGCTGGGGTCAGCCGTCGCCGTGAGGCTGGCGGTCGAGCATCCGCCGCACGCCGTGATTCTTCGATCGCCGTTCACGTCGTTCGTCGAAATGGGGCGGCTTCACTATCCGATCCTGCCCGTCGGCTGGATCCTGCGGGACCGGTATCCGTCGATCGATCGCATTGCGAAGATCGGCTGTCCGCTGCTCGTGATCGCCGGCTCCGCCGACTCCATTGTCCCCGCGTCCCAGAGCCGGCGCTTGTTCGAGGCCGCGTCGGAACGGAAACAGCTGGTGATCGTCGACGGCGCGGATCACAACGATGAGGTGCTGGCCGCGGGGGCACAGGTCGTTGGGGCGGTCCGCGAGTTTCTGCGGCGCCTCTGAAACTTCCGACTTAGTCCACGTCAGCGACTTAGTGTGTTGCATCCCATTGCGATCGTTTTGACCTTCCTGTCGTTGAGGTAGGCCGCCCCGCCGTGCCGTGCTCGGTTCCGCTGACGAGCGTACCTCTGCCATTCAATTCAGAAACCGCGAAGCTTACGGTCAGGACTCGAAGGCATGAAGCCGAAATAATGCGGCTTGGCCCTTGGTCCTGTCGTAAGGGCCACTCAGGAGACGTGAAATGGATCTTCGACTGCGGCTCCTCAATCTGAGTGCGATTGCTGCTGCTGTACTCGGTTACGCACTGGCTTCGACGGCCGAAGTGTTCGGGAACACCATGGCCCCACCCCAGGACACGGCCGATCTCCAGCCCTACCACGAGAGCGATGTAAGCTCAGCCGGTCCACCCGCCAACCTCGACGCCGGTGTGTTCCGGCACGTCGTTCAGGCGATGTGGCGGGACTCCCCGAGGTTCAGGCGGCAGTGCCAACGACTGTCCGCTGAACGCGGACTTGTCGTGAAGCTGTACGCCCATCCGCCGCAACGGCAGTCGTCCGTGCGGGCCACGACGGAGATGTCGCGCAAAGACGGCTTGGTGACGCACGCGCGCGTCGTCATCTTCTCGCCTGTGGACACGGTCGAGCTGATCGCGCACGAGATCGAGCACATCATCGAGCAACTGGACGGCATCACGTTCAATGGCAGCGGATCGACGCGTACGACCCGCGAGGCGGGCGCCGCCTTCGAGACCGGCCGGGCAGTCGAAGTCGGACGCGTGGTCGCTCGAGAGGTCCGGGAAACCAGGGGTCGCGTCGTCATGAACCTTCCGCAACGCGAGCAGCCGGGAGGATCACTGGCTCCGCCGTCAGCGAGCGTCAGCGCCGACGGACGATTCATCGCGTTCACTTCCGCGGCACGGCTGGCGTCTGCTGACGAAGACGACGACCTGGACTTGTACGTCCTCGATGTCCAGACCGGCAAGACGACGCTGGAGTCATCGAAGCCGGGATGGGCCAGTCGCTACCGTCCGATTCTCTATCCTCGAATCGGAGGCGACGGGCGCTTCATCGTCTTTCAGGCAGTGGCTGAAGATGGCCCGTCGTCGTTCCCCTGGCAGGTCGTTGTGCTCGATCGGCGCGACCGGACCGCGCGTGTCGTCAGCGTAGACGCGCAGGGCCGACTCGCGAATGGGCACTGCACGCAGGCCTCTATCAGCGCGGACGGGACCACAGTTGTGTTCGAGTCGTCGGCGACCAATCTGATCGAGTCCGGGGACGCCAACGGCAGCGTCGCCGACATCTTGATAGTCCGGCTATCCGACGGTGGCATGACGCGAGTGAACGTCGCGAGCGACGGATCTCAGCCAGTTGCCGGCCACAGCGTGACCCCTGCGGTGAGTGCGGATGGACGGTTCGTCGCGTTCATGTCAACAGCCAACCTTGAGTGCGGTGACGTTGCCACGTGTGCCGCGCACGCTGCTGGACGCAAGCGGCTGCCGGAGATCTATCTGCGAGATACAACCCTCAATGTGACGTCGCGGGTCAGTCGAAACTCGAATGGGAAGAACGCCAATGGCCCGAGCTCGTGGCCGGCGCTGAGCGGCGACGGCCGCGTCGTGGCGTTCGTGTCGGAGGCGACCAACCTGGTTCAGGGTGACGGGAACGGGCGGGCGGACGTCTTCCTTCACGACACGTCGACTGGTGCGACCGAGCTCGTGAGTCGTCGCCCGGACGGCAAGTTTGCCAATGGGGCGAGCGGCCTTCCCGCGATCTCCGGCGACGGACAGACCGTCGCCTTCCAGTCGTTTGCGTCCGATTTGATCTGTGCGAAAGACTGCTCACGGAACGAGCGGGACATCAACATGCTGCTGGATGTGTTCGTGTACAACCGCGCGTCCTGCGTCATGGTCCGGGCCAGCGAGGAAGAAGTGGACGACTGGATGGAAACGAGTCACGCGCCGTCGATTGATGGGGCCGGCCGCGTGCTGGTGTTCGCGTCGCGGCAGCCGACCGGCAGCGACGATTCGCGGAACGACGACGACTTATTCGTATGGGTGCGCGGCAGCGCCGTCCCGGTACCCGCACGGAACCGGCGTAACTGACGTCTTCACACCAACGGCGTCCACGGGTTTCGTGCTCGGGCGGTTCGGAGACGCTCACTTCCATTCAACCGGAAACAGCTTTCCCGCGGCCGCCGGATCGATGGTGGCACCAAGGAGGGCGGCGGCACGGACGAGCACCGGGTCGCGACCGGCGGCCAGGTCGGCTTGCGTCGGCAACAACACCTCGTCGGGCACGACGCCGACGCGCTCGAGGCTCTTGCCGTCGGACATGAGGAAGTCGGCCTCGGTGACGCTCACGGCATACGGGATCAGGCCGTCCGTCCCTTCGAGCATTCCCATCCACCGCACCGACTGCATGACCGCACCCGACGAACGATCGCCGACAACCGGCGCGCGCTTCTCGATCTGCATGACGCGCGCGAAAATCTCCGCAGCCGATCCTGATTCGGCATCCACCAGCACGACAACCTTGCCCGCGAACGGCTGTTTCCGCTTCTTCGCGACCGAGGCCTTCGCCGACCGCCGGCCCTTCACATCGCCGACTTTCACTTCGCGGTCGAAGAACCGCGAGGTGAGCTGCTCGAGCGTCTTCACGAGCCCCCCGCCGTTGCCGCGCAGATCGACGATGAGCGACGTCGCACCCTTGACGATGTCGTCGAACACGCGGTCGACGTCTTCTGGAGCGAAGTCGAATCCCGACAGCCTCCAGACCGCGACGTCACCGGCCCGTGCCACGCGGCTGCGCAAGATCCGCTCGCCAGCGCCCGGGCCGAACCCGGAGCCGTCGAGGATGTTGTCGAGATTGACTTCGACGACGCGCTGGCCCTTCGTGACCTTCGCCGCGACCTGCAGGCTGCGCGGCTGCGCGCCTGGACTCTGCACGACGAGCGTGATGGCGCTGCGTGGACTGAGGAGCTGATAGAGGTAACGCGCCTTCCACAGATCGGTGCGGCTCGGCGTGAACGCCTCGAAGCGGAGGACCCGATCGCCCGGCTTCAGGCCCTTGACGTCGGCGTCGGCCCCCGGCTTGACCGCGACGATGAGACACTCGTCGCCGACCATCTGCATGTCCCAGCCGTACTCGTACGTCGCCGCCCGTTGCGGCGGGATGAAGAAGGTGTGCGAGTCGCCGAAGTCGATGAGTGCTTGCGCGATGATGGCGTACGCATGCCCGAGCGAGGTTGCCGTGTCGAGCTTGGTCTCTGCCGCCTTGAAGTGGGCGTTGATGTCGAGGCCGTGGAACGCCGGGTCGTAGTACTTGTCCTTGGTGGCGCTCTTGATCTCGGCCAGCATAACCTTGGCGCGCGCCCGCTCGGTGAGGTCGAGGAGCGGCGCCTGCGCGGCGAGCGTCAGCCCGCTGGCAATGACGCCGATCAGCGCAAAGAGGCGGGCGCAGCGCCCGAAGGTCCGAATCGACCGCGGCACGGCGGCGTCACGGGTGTGCATGGGCTACCTCGGCTGTAAGTAGCTCATTGTAAGGCGTAACGCGCGGTAAGGCCTAACGCGCGGCACGACTCAGTCGGGTGCCCTCAGCAGCCGGGCCGCCTCGCGCGCGTAGTAGGTGATGATGATATCCGCGCCGGCGCGGCGGATCGCGGTCAGGGTCTCCATCATCGCCCGCGGCTCGTCGATCCAGCCGTTCCGTGCCGCGGCCTTGAGCATCGCGTACTCGCCGCTGACGTGATACGCCGCGGTCGGCATGCCGAACTCGGCCTTCACGCGCGCGATGACGTCCAGATAGGTCATCGCCGGCTTCACCATCACGATGTCGGCCCCTTCCTCGATATCGAGCGCGACCTCGCGCAGCGCCTCCTCGACGTTGGCGGGATCCATCTGGTGTGAGCGGCGGTCGCCGAAGGCGGGCGCCGAGTCCGCGGCGTCGCGGAACGGGCCGTAGAACGCCGAACAGTACTTCGCCGCGTACGACATGATCGCGACCTGCGAGAAGCCTCCGTCGTCCAGGGCGCGGCGGATGCGCCCCACTCGGCCGTCCATCATGTCCGACGGCGCGACGATGTCGGCGCCGGCCTCGGCGTGGGACAGGGCAGAGCGCGCGAGGAGCTCGACGGTCGCGTCGTTGGCGACCTCGCCGTCCAGGAGCAGCCCGCAGTGACCGTGCGACGTGTACTCGCACAGGCAGACATCGGTGACGACGAGCAGATCAGGCAATTCCTGCTTGAGCGCACGAATCGCTGATTGCACCGGCGCGCCGGCATCCCAGGCCGCTGAGCCGGTATCGTCTTTGCCGTCCGGCAGGCCGAACAACAGTACGCCGAGGACCCCATCGGCCTTGGCGGCTGCCGCCTCCTTCACCACCTCATCGACCGACAGTTGAAAGACGCCCGGCATCGGCGCGACCTCGTGCCGCCGCCCCTTCCCCGTACACACGAACAGCGGGTAGAGAAACATGTCCGGGCTGAGCCGCGTCTCGCGAACCATCGCGCGGAGGGCGGGCGAGCGGCGCAGCCGCCGCAGGCGCCGCGGGAGGTCGAGCTGGGCGCGAGTCGAAGCGTCTGGCGGTCTGAGAGGTGTCGTCAATCGATTGGACACTGGAGGTTCTTCCCTCGAAAGCTATCGGTGTTGTCCGTTTGTCCGTGTCTCGTCAGCCCGTCGGTCGGTGTTCTCAGTGCTTCGGATCCGCGGCCGCGGTCGCAAAATGCTCGACGAGCGCGTCGACCAAATCTGGAATCGTGTATCGGCGCGGCATGACGGTGGTAGCGATGTCGAGCTGCTGCGCCGCCTCGGCGGTCACCGGGCCGATCGAGGCAACGACGGTCGAGGCGAGGAGGTCGACCGCCTGATCGAGGCCGAGCATGGCGACGAAATTCCTGACCGTCGACGCGCTCGTGAACGTGACGGCATCGATCTGCCGATCGAGCAGCATGCGGTAAATGTCCGGCCCGCCGTCCCTGTCGGCTCGCGCCGGCGTCGTCCGATACGCGGCGACGTCCAGGACGTACGCGCCCGCGTCGCGCAGCGCGTCGGCGAGCAGATCCCTGGCGATGTCCGCGCGAGGCAGGAGGAAGCGCTTACCGCTGAGGTCCCCCGTGGCTGCGAGCGCTTCGACGACGGCCTCGGCCCGGAACTCGGCCGGGGTCAGGTCCACCCGGATGCCATACCTGGCGACGCGGGAGGCGGTCGACGGACCGATCGTGCAGATGCGCACGCCCTTCAGCTCGCGCACGTCGCTCGTGGCGAGCAGGCGCTCCATGAAATACTCGACGCCGTTGCCGCTCGTGAACACGATCCAGTCGAAGGTGGACGCCTCGTCGCAGGCGCGGCCGAGCGCGTCGGCATCTTCCGGCGGCGCAATCTGAATCGTCGGCGCCGGAATCGCCTCTGCGCCCCGTTCCTCGAGCATCTCGATGAGCTCGCCCGCCTGTTCGATCGACCGGGTGACGACGATCCGCTTGCCGAAGAGCGGCCGCTCGTCGAACCAGCGCAGATGTTCGCGCAGGCCCGCCACGGCGCCGACCACCAGCATCGCCGCTTCGCCGTCGCGCGCACGGGACGCGATGTCACCGAGCGTGCCCTGGATGGTCTCCTGCGACGGGAGCGTGCCATCGTAGATGAGCGCCGCACTCTCTTCGGCAGGACGGCCATGAGAAAGGAGGGCGTGGGTGATGGCGCCTATCTGACGTGACCCGGCAAAACAGACCAGGGTGCCGGCGAGGCCGGCGAGTCGAGACCAGTCGACGTCGGGCGGCGCGTCCACTTCGCCCTCGTGACCCCTCACGAAGGTCAGCGCGTCGCCCGCCCCGGGATACGTGACTGGGACGCCGGCATACGCGAGGCACCCGATCGCGGCCGGGATGCCGGGGACGACCTCGAAGGGGACGCGCTGCTCGTGCAGGAACAACGCCTCTTTCCCGCCGCTGTCGAACACGAACGGGTCGCCCCATTTCAGTCGTACGACCGTTCGGCCCTCACGCGCCTTTTCGGCCAACAGAAAACAGATCGCGTCCTGGTCCAGCGACTTCGGCGCCGCGGGGCCGACGTCGATCAACTCCGCGCCGGATCGCGCCAGCCGCAACAGCCGTCGGTGCACGCGATGGTCGTAGACAACGACGTCCGCCGCCTGGAGGCAACGCTGGCCGCGCACGCTGACGAGCGACGGATCACCGGGCCCGGCGCCGACGATATAGACACACGGAGTATTCATGGTTCCTGTCAGGTCCGGCTAAAGCCGGACACTACGAATGTTCCCTCCGGGCACTGACAAATCGCGCCTACCGGACCTCGTCGAGCAGCGCCCGCGCACCCTCGGCTGCGAGCGCGGCGGCCAGACGCCGGCCGAGATCCTCCGGATCGGACAAGGGACCGCTCATCGAACGGCGCACCGAGCGCGTGCCGTCGAGCGACGCCACCATCGCCAGCATCTCGAGCGCTCCATCCCGTTCGCTGGCGATGGCGCCCAGTGGCAGCTGGCACCCGCCGTCGAGCGCGGCGACGAGGGCGCGTTCGGCGGCGAGCGCCCGGCCGGCCGCCTCGTCGTGGATCTCCCGAAGTACGGCCCCGGTCCCCTCGTCGTCCATCCGGATCTCAGTGGCAACGATACCCTGACCCGGGGCTGGAACGCACTGTGCGACTGGAATCGGGACCGAGATGCGTTCGCCGAACCCCAGCCGGCGGAGACCGGCGCAGGCCAGCACCAGCGCGTCGAACCCGCCTGCGTCGAGCTTAGCCAGCCGCGTGTCGACGTTGCCCCGAATGGGTGCGAACCTCGCCCCGTCAAAAAGAGGCCCCAGTTGCGCCGCGCGCCGCACGCTGCCTGTGCCGATGACGGCGGCCCGGCCGAGCTCGGCGAACAGGCTGGAGAGAGCCCGGGGCTCCTGCCCGCCGGGCAGCACGAGAGCATCACGCGCATCTTCTCTCGGTAGGCATGCCGCGATGCCCAGGCCCTCTGGCAGCACCACGGGCAGGTCTTTCGCGCTGTGCACGGCAAGGTCGGCATCGCCGCGCAAGAGCGCATCCTCGAGCTCCTTCACGAATTGCCGCTTGCTGTCGTCACCGGCCACGGGGGTGTGCTGCGAACGATCGCCGGTCGTCGTGACGACGACAATCTCGCTGTCAGCTCCGGCCGCGCGCAGGCGATCCGCCACGGTGTGCGCTTGCCACAGGGCGAGGCGGCTGCCGCGCGTGGCGATTCTGAACACGCGGGGCGTCGTCAACGGCGCCGTGCTCCGGGCACGATCGGCTCGTCTCGATCCGCGGGTGTATCGCCGTCGTTCTTGCCTTCCGGCGTCAGGTCAAACAACCGGTGCAGCGCTTCAGCGCGGGCGACGACGAGGGTTTCATCGCCGACCGTCTTCAGGTGCTCGGTCGGCGTCAGCAGCAGCTTCTCGACGAGCAGGCGCGTCACCTCCTCGACTCTGGCGCGCGCTTCCGGGGTCAAGCTGCCCAGCTTGGGCTCGAGCCGGCGGAGCTCGGCCTGCCTGATGTTCTCGAAGCGCTGCCGCAGGGCCACGATCGTCGGCACGATCTCGCGTGACTGAAGCCAGGCGGAAAAGCGCGCGACCTCCTGGTCGACAATCGCTTCGGCGCTCGCGAGCTCGCTCGAGCGACGCGCGAGGTTCTCGCTGACGATGGACTGCAGGTCGTCCATGCGATAAAGGAAGACTTGGTCGAGGTCACCCACGGACGTCTCGACATCGCGCGGCAGCGCGATGTCGATGACAAACAGCGGTCGATCGCGCCGCGACCGCATCGTCTCCTCGACCGTGGCCCTCGTGAGCACAGGCTCCGTCGCGCCTGTCGCGGTGACGACGATGTCGGCGGCGGCGAGCGCGCTGCGCAGGTCCTGCCACGCGACGGCGCGTCCCTCGAGCTGTCGCGCGAGGGCTTCCGCTGACGCCAGGGTCCGGCTTGCGATCGTGATCTGCCTGACATGCTGCGCCCGCAGGTGGATGCCGGTGAGCTTGGCCATTTCGCCGGCGCCGAGGATGAGGACGGTCAGACCCGACAGGTCACCAAAAATCTTCTTGGCGAGCTCGATGGCGGCGTAGCTGACCGACACCGCGCCCTCGGCGAGGCCCGTTTCATGGCGCACGCGCTTTCCGACGGCGAACGCGGCGTGGAAGAGTCGATGGGTTACGGTGCCCGTGAAGTGGAGATCGTTTGCCGTGAAATAGGCGGTCTTGACCTGGCCGAGGATCTGCGGCTCTCCGACGACGAGCGAATCGAGGCCGGCGGCGACGCGAAAAAGATGGCGCGCCGCCTCGACGCCGCGATGGCAGTAGAGGTGGTCGGCCAGTCGCGCCTGGTCGAGGCTGTGATAGTCGCAGAAGAAGCGGGTGAGCCCGTCGGCGGCCGCGTCCGAATCGCCGACCGCGTAGATTTCGGCACGGTTGCACGTCGACAGCACGACCGTCTCGGGGCTGACGCCGCGCGCGGCGAGCGCGTGAAGCGCCGTGTCGAGTCCCGCGCGCCCGAAGTCGACGGATTCGCGCAACTCCACGGGCGCCGTGCGATGGCTGAGGCCAACTGCGAGAAGGCGCATCACTCTCTAGAAATTGTGACTCTTCGTCAGGAAATAGCCGATCGGCACGAGGTTCAACAGGACGATCACGAAAGCCAGCGCCGATAGCCAGGCCGCACGACGTCCGCTCCAGCCGATCGCGCGCCGCGCGAAAAGCGCGAACGAGTACACGGCCCAGCAGATGATCGCCACGAGGATTTTCGGATCCGCGATCGACATGGCCTGCGCCCGCGGGTCGGACGACGTCTGGATCTGCGTCGCCCACAGGCCGCCGACGGCGATTCCGAGCGTCAGGAACAGCCAGCCGATCGAGACCACGCGGCCGTTCATCGCGTCGAGGACCTGCAGCGACGGCAGGCGCGTGTAGAAGAAGCCGAGATGCCGCGCCTTGATTTCCTTGAAGAGCAGGACATAGGTGACGCCCAGCACGCAGGCCAGCGCGAAGCTGGCGTAGGCGAAGAGCATCGAGACGACGTGCAGCGTGAAGAGCGGGCTCTGGAGGAGCGGCGGACGTGGGCTCGCCACGGGGTCGAGCGCCGGAATCAGATCGAGCGCGACCATGAGCGGCGCCACGAATACGCCCATCGCCCGTTCGTCGGTCGTCAGCTCGATGTAGAGATACGAGAGGCCGAGCAGCCAGACGAAAGCTGAGAGCGCTGCGGTCGTGCCGACGAGCGGCGCGTGGCCGACATGCACCGTCTGCATGCCGATGAGAAACGTGTGGGCGAGCACACCGCCGCCCAGGATCGCCGTCGCCAGCCGCCCAACGCGCGGATCGCGCCAGGCGAAGTGGGTCAGATAGGCGGCAGCCGCCGCAGCGTAGAAGACGAGCGGGACGAGGTGCATGACACCCTACCGGCCCTGTTCCGGCCCGTAGTAGCCCAGGCGCGTGCGGGCGGTCAGCCCCGGCTTGCTTACTCGCACGACGACCCTGCGCCAGGCGCCGTTGCGCATCGGGTTCTTGGAGGAATACGCGAGGCTGTACTGATTGGCCAGCTCTTCGGAAATCTGCTCGTAGATCTTCGGCAGCTCTGCCGCCGTGAGGACGAAGTACGCGCGCCCGCCCGTTTCCTGCGAGAGCTGCTTGAGCACGAACTCCGCTTCCTTGAACTCGGTCCGGTACGAGCCGCTCGGACGCAGCCCGATGGCGTAGATCGCCGTCTCCGATCGCTTGGCCAGATCGAGCACTTCTTCGTAGGGCACGAGGCTCGAAGTATCGTCTCCGTCGGAGAGGACGACGATGGCCTGGCGGCGGATCTCTTCCGCCGAGTTCGCCTTGGCGCGCTTGAGCTCCTTCAGCGAGACGTAGATCGCGTTGTACAACGAGGTCGATCCGTTGACGTCCGTGGACCGAATCGCCTTCTCGAGCGCCGCGACGTCGTTGGTAAACGTCTGCAGGATGCGCGCCTGGCTGTCGAAGTCGATCACCTCGATGACGTCCTCCCGCCGCATCCTCCGGGCGAAGCCGATTGCGGCTTCCTGTGCCGTTCCCAGTCGCTCGTTCATGCTGGCGCTCGTGTCGAGCAGGATCGCGAGCGCGATGGGCTGCTGGACCCGAGAGAAGAACGTGATCGCCTGCTTCGCCCCATCCTCGTAGATCTCGAAGTCCGCCTCGTCCAGGTCGCTGACGTAGCGGCCGCTCTCCATGACGGTCACGCTCAGTGAGACGAGGTCGACGCCGCTGCGCAGCCGGGTCTGCGGCTGCTTCGTCTCTGGCGTTGCCGGCGGCTTAGCCTCCTGCGGAACAGGAGCTGCGGCGGGCGGCTTCGCCTCCTGTGGGGGCGTGACCGACGGCTTGGCGCCTGGCGTCGTCGGGAGGGGAGGAATGGCGGGCGGCACCGCGTCCTGCGCCGACCCGGCGAGGCAGACGCCCGCCAGGAGTGTGCTGGCAACGATAGTGTGCACGCGGCGGAAGCTGGACATGATCGGCGAATTCAGCGCGCGGGCAATCGCTTGGGCGCTCGCACGGTAAGCCCCGGCTTGTTGACCGACACCTCGATTTTTTCGGGCGGAATCAGCGTTTCAGGCCGCGAGTAGGTGACGACATACTGATTCGTCAGCTCGTCGGCCAGCTGCGCGAGGCGGTCGGCGAGCCCGCTCTCGGCCAGCACCTGATCGCGCCGTCCCCCGGTCAACGAGGTCCCCTCGGCGATGGCGATGTTGCGGTTGCGCATCTCATCGGTCAGCGACGAGGCTGGCGAACCGATTCCGAGAAAATGCAGCGTCGCGCGACTTTGCTTCAGCTCCTCGAGCACCTTCGTGTAGTAGAGATTGCTGAACTCGGTCTCGCTCTCGACCGCCACGACCACGATGACCGGCCGCTTCGCCTCGCGCTTGCCGATGCCGCGCGACAGCTCGACCAGCGCCTCGAGCAGGTAGGCCCCGGCGCCGGAGCGGGCAAACAGCCGCCCGACCCCTTTCTGCAGCAGCACGGTGCTGTCGGTGTACTCCACGAGCGGCGTCGGACGCTCGCCATAAGTCGACAGCGCAATCTGTGCCTTGCCGTCGAGCTTCTTGAAGAAGCCGTTGAGCCCGTCGCGAATGAACTGCATCGCGTGGGTGGCCGACTGGCTGTCGTCGACCGTGAGCGCGATCGTCAGCGGCTCGATGGCGGGGCCCGCGTTGAGCACCTCCCGCGCGACGTTCTCTTCGCGCACCACGAAGTCAGCGGCGGTAAGCCCTGTGACCGGCTTGCCACTTTTGTCGAGGACGCTGACGTAGACCTCGCGCGTGCGACGTTCGCTCGGCCGAGTTGGTGTCTGTTGACCGGCCTGCAGGATCGAGATCGCCAGGACAGTCGGCAGGGTGAGCGCGGCGAGGAGGTGCGCCATACCGCAGTATAGGCCGCGCTTTGACAGAGCGTCAAGAAAACGGCAGCGTGCAAAACTATTGTGAAATAAGGGAGTTCTGGCCACAGAACCTGGCATTGCTCGTCCGGTCCCGTGTCGGGTCAGAATAGGATTCAAATCAGCGTGACACGTCACCTTCTCTCGATCATCGCGATGGGGCCCCTGGCCGGCGCGCTGGTGTTGCTCCTGGTCAGGCGCGATCGGGGGCGCCTCCAGAGAGCGATCGCAAGCGTGACTACGGCATTGGTGCTCGGGGTCGCGTCGCGGCTCTGGTTTGCCTTCGAGGTGCGGGGCGCCGAGTGGCAGTTTACCGAGCGGTTCAGCGTGCTGCCGTCGATCGGCGCGAGCTACGCGGTCGGTATCGACGGCTTGAGCCTGCTGCTCATCCTGTTGACGGCCTTCCTGACTTTCATCGCCGTCCTGGCCTCGTGGGCTACGACCGCGACGGCCGATTCCCGGGCGAAGGAGTACGACATCGCCGTCCTCCTCCTCGAAGCCGGCATGCTCGGCGTCTACATGGCGCTCGACCTTCTGCTTTTCTGCCTCTGCTGGGTGCTGGCTGCTGCCTCGATGTGCCTGCTGATTGGCGCCGTTGGCGGGCGCAGGCGCGTCGCGCTTCGTGTCTGCGCCATCGCCATCGTGCCAGGCCTTGTGATTCTCCTGGGCGTCCTTGCGCTGCACGTGCAGGGTCGAGTGCTGACCGGCGCTGCCACTTTCGACCTGCGGTCGTTTCAGCACCTCTCGATACCCCTGGCCGTGCAGCGTTGGATATTCCTGGCGTTCTTTGCAGGGTTCGTAGGCGGGCTGCTCGCCGTGTTCCGCTGGTGGCTTGCCGTCGCCGCCAATGGACGGATGGTGGCGGTGCCGCTCCTGCTCGCCGCGGTCTTCCTGAAAATCGGAACCTACGGGTTCCTGCGGTTGAGTCTGCCGCTCCTGCCCGACGCGTCACGCGCCTTCGCGACTGCGGTCGTCTGGCTCTCGGCTGTCGGCATCATCTTCGGCGCGGTTGCGGCTTTCGCGCAAACCAACTGGACCCGCGTCCTCGCGTTCGCCAGCCTGAGCCACATCTGCCTGGTCATGCTTGGGGCGTTCGCGCTGACTCCTGACGGGCTGACCGGGAGCGCCGTCCACCAGATTAACCACGGGATTTCGATCGCCGCGTTGTTTCTCGTCGCCGGCCTCGTTGCCGAACGAGGGCAGGCGGCCGACCTCTCCAAGTATGGCGGCCTGCTGAACGCCATGCCCCTCATCGCTGCCCTGTGGCTGCTGATGACGCTGTCGCTCGTAGGCGTTCCGAAGCTGAACGGCTTTGTCGGCACCAGACTGATCGTCGAGGGCATCTGGCCTGTCAACCGGGTCGGGTCGGCTGTCGCGTTGACGGGCATGGCCCTCAGCGGCGTGGCGTTGTTGTGGCTGTTCTCACGGACGATGCTCGGCGAGTTGAGGAGCCCGACCGGTGGTCAGCTGAAGGACCTGCGGCTTCGCGAAGCCGTGGTGTTCGTGCCGCTCGTGCTCCTCGCCGTCTGGGTTGGCCTCCGGCCGGCGCCGCTGCTGGCACGCGTCGAAACGTCGGTCGCGCGCATCGTCCTGAGGGTGAGTCCGCAGTTCGCGTCGGAGGTGTCAGACTGCCTGTCGCAGCCGGTGCCGCCACCCGCCAACGGCCTGCTCCCCGGAATGGTGCTGGCCGCCCCGTGTGCGGACGGCGCCAGCAGCCCGTCGCCGTCACATCAGGATCCGGGGCCGAAGCGTTGACGGACGCGCCGGCATGATCGACCTGCTTCTCGTCCTGATGGCAGTTATCTGGGGCACGAACTATTCGATCGTGAAGTTCGCGTTTCAGGAGCTCGATCCGCAGGCGTTCAACGCGGCGCGTATGGCGATCGCGTCGGCGGTGTTCCTGGCCGTCATCGGCGCCATGCGACTCCGACCTGCATCGGCGGCCGGCGCCGCGCCTGCTCCGCCAGACCTTGCGAGTATCTTCCGGACGCCCACGCGTCTGACCCCTCGCGACGCGCTCGAGCTCGCCGGGCTCGGCCTCGTCGGCCACTTTCTCTATCAGTATTTCTTCATCGGCGGACTGGCCCTGACGACCGTCGCCAACAGCTCGCTGATGCTTGCAGCGACGCCCGTCGTGATAGCGCTCCTCAGCGCCGTGTTCGGTCAGGAGCGGATCGGCACGCGACACTGGGCTGGCGCGGCCCTCTCCCTTCTAGGCATCTACGTTGTTGTCGGCCGCGGAGTGGATCTCGGCGGCCGCGGTCTGACCGGCGACCTGATGATGGTGGCGGCAGTGATCTGCTGGGCCGTCTATACTCTCGGCTCGCGCCGATTGATCTCGCGTCACTCGCCAGTCGGAGTGACCGGATTGTCGATGTTGATCGGCACGCTGGTGTACGTGCCGGTGATGTGGTCGCACGTTCGGGCCGTCGCCTGGGACGAAATCACGTGGCGCATGTGGGTCTCAATCGTGTACTCCTCAATCTTCGCGCTAGGCGTTGCCTACACTATCTGGTACGCGGGCGTCCGCCAGATCGGCAGCGCGCGGACCTCGGTCTATTCGAACGTCATTCCGATTGTGGCGATGGCCACCGCCGTGATCTTTCTGGACGAGCCACTACGTCTGACGAACGTTCTCGGCGCGACGGCAGTGCTCGTCGGAGTGGCGCTGACGCGAACGGCTCCACAGGCGGCGCCGGCCGAGCCGTGTGAGCCGTAGGCGTTTCATGGATCAGGGTTCAGGGTCCAGAGAGCCGGGATTGCCCCGTCGTCGCGGAAGAGCCCGGGACCCCTGGACCCCTGATCCCTGATCCCCGATCCCCGATCCCTGAAACGCTATCCTCGTTCCTGCTAAGATCGCAGAAAGTGTCCCACTACTATGCGGAACATGCGGTGGCGCTGAAGGCTGAGCTCAGCCAGGCGATTCCGCGCGACGCGTTGCGTGCGTTTCATCAAAAGTCGGCCCTCCGGCACTTCATCGTCGCGATCCGGCAGTTTGGGATTCTAGGGCTGGCGAGTTGGGGACTCATCACCTTCGAACACCCGCTCATTTGGCTTCCGCTGGCGTTCGTCCAGGGCTTCACCATCTTCAACTTCACTATCCTCTTGCACGAAGTCCTGCACCACAACGTCTTCGAGCGTACGAGGCCGACGGCGACCCGTGTACTGGGGCTTCTCTACGCGACGCCGAGCGGGATCTCGGCGACACAGTTCACGCGGTGGCATCTCGACCACCATGCCGAGCTCGGCTCCGATGAACACGATCCCAAGCGCCATCACCTGTCGCCGAAGGTGAACGCTCGCTGGTACAAACTGCTCTATGCGACGCCGGCGCTCTTCCCCATCTACTTCCGGGCCGCGCGGCGGGAGATGGCGACCTATCCCGTCGAGCTGCAACGGACGATTGCCGCGGAACGAAAGGTATCGATCGCCGCGCACCTCCTGGCGATCGCCGCGCTCTGGTATCTGTTCGGCTTCTACGCTGCGCTGCGCACGAGCATCATCCCGGTCTTCTTCATCTTTCCAATCGCGTTCACATTGAACCGTCTCGGACAGCACTACGACATCGATCCCGGCGATCCGGCAAAGTGGGGCACCTTGATGAAGGGCCATTGGTTCTGGGACTTTGCCTACCTGAACTCGAACTACCATCTCGAGCACCACTACTTTCCGGGCGTGCCCTTCTATCGACTGCCGGCGCTCCAGCGAGCGCTGACGCCGTTCTTCGAGCAGAAGCAGATGCGATGGATGACCTACGGGCGCCTGGTTTACGGCTGGCTCGTCGAGAATCGCGCGCCCCACACCGACTGGAGCCGTCCTGCGCCGGGCGAGACCCGGCCCGCGACCGCGCCGACTCCCCACTCCCGATGAATGGCGAGAGGGCTTGCGCTTCCTGAAAGGGATCCGACCTCATGACGATCACGACCAACCCCACGTTGTCGGACGCCGAGGTCATCGACCTCTGCCGCAAGCACACGATGTTCGAATGGTCGGCCCAGGGATCGGTCGACCCCGTTGCGATGGCGCGCGCGAAGGGCGTCTATTTCTGGACCCCTGACGGCAAGCGCTACCTCGACTTCAACAGTCAGCTGATGTGCGTCAACGCCGGGCACGGTGACGAACGCATCATCGCGGCGATCCAGGAACAGGCCGCGACGATGGCGTATGCGAACCCGTTCATGGCGACCGAGGTGCGCGGGAGGCTGGGCGCGAAGCTCGCCGAGCTCGCGCCCGGCGATATCGACGTCTTCTTCTTCACCAACGGCGGCGCCGACGCCAACGAGAACGCGATCAAGATCGCGCGCGCGTACACCGGCCGGCACAAGATCCTCGCGCGCTACCGCTCGTACCACGGCGGCACGCACGGCGCGATGGCACTGACCGGCGATCCGCGGCGCTGGAGCACCGAGCCCGGCATGTCCGGCGTCGTGCACGTTCTCGATCCGTACCACGGCATGGCGCGCGGATGGGATACCGCGGCCGAATCGCTCGCGATGCTCGAAGAGATCATCCAGCTCGAGGGCCCGCAGTCGATCGCCGCGTTCTTCCTCGAGACCGTCACCGGCACCAACGGCGTCCTGATTCCACCCGACGGCTATCTCCAAGGCGTGCGCTCACTCTGCGCGAAGCACGGGATCCTGATGGTCTGCGACGAAGTGATGGCCGGATTCGGACGAACGGGGGAGTGGTTCGCCGTCAACCACTGGGACGTTGTGCCCGACATCATGACCCTGGCCAAGGGGCTGACGAGCGCGTACGTAGCGATGGGCGCCGTCGGCGTGAGGCAGCCCATCGCCGATCACTTTCGCGACAAGGTGTTCCAGGGAGGCCTGACCTACAACAGTCACCCGCTCGGCTGCGCCGCTGCGCTAGCCACCCTGCGGGTCTACGAAGAAGACGATCTCATCGGCAACGCCCGGCGCCTGGGTCCGGTCATGGCACAGTTGCTGGACGAGTTGGCGCAGAAGCACGCGTCG
This sequence comes from uncultured Acidobacteriota bacterium, assembly GCA_963839705.1. GTDB lineage: Bacteria > Acidobacteriota > Vicinamibacteria > Vicinamibacterales > 2-12-FULL-66-21 > DATBJJ01. The sequence goes on along the minus strand of CAWIWL010000008.1, from coordinate 577,336 downwards.
GTCGGCGCGCACCGCTCGATCGGCCTGTTCGGTATGGTCGAGCTCGTGAAGGATCCCCGGACGAAAGAGCCGCTGGCCCCGTTCGGTCAAACCTCACCGGCGACCAGACGACTGACCAGGCTGTTGCGGGAGGAAGGCCTCTATACGTTCGTCCGATGGCACACGTTCTTCACGAATCCGCCGTTGTGCGTGACCGAAGCACAGCTGCGAGAGGGATTCGCGATGATCGACCGCGCCTTGACGAAGCTGGCGTCGGAAAAGACAGAGGGCTGAAGACCCGTGGTCCCCAGCCCTCCGACTTCCTACTTCAAAGTTACTTAGACTTCCCGTTTCGCGCTTGAACTCGCGCGTCCAGCTTCAGACGTCAGACTTTCATTTCTTCTCTTTCATCGGCACCGTCCACAGGTAGACCGTCCGTCCCGCGGATTCCATGGTCTTCTCCGGTGGATACTTGTCGCCCATCGAGAAGGTCTGCGACACGATCCGCGTCCCCGGCTTCAGCTCCTTGTTGAGCTTCGGGATGAGCTTTTCGTTGAGCGACTGCAGCAAGTACAGCGTCACCACGCTCGCCTGGCTGATGTTGGCGGTGAAGAGATCTTCGTTGAGGATCTTCACCTTGGCCGTGACGCCGGCCTTCGCGACACGCTCGTTGGCTTCCTTGACCCGGACCGGGTTGATGTCGATTCCCACGGCCGTCGCGCCAAAGTCTTTGGCGGCAGCCGTCACGATCATCCCGTCGCCGCAGCCAAGGTCGTAGACCACGTCCTTGGCCGTCACGCCCGCCAGCTTGAGCATGGTGTCGACGACTTCCGGCGGCGTGGGCACGAAGATGACGTCCGGTTCCCTCAAGGCCGGAGCGGTCTGCGCCATCGCGGGCGTTGCCACGGCCACGGCAGCGACGACCAGCAGGATCGCATTCGCTGTAGATCGAACTCGCCTGAGCATTCGATTCTCCTCTCTGTCTCGCAGTGCGGTCTTACGTTATACCTCAGTACCCCATTTCACGCTGGATGCCCCGTACGATCCGGTCGAGCTCGTCGACGAGCAACCCGCCGCCCGCCTCGCGATAGGCGCGGACCAGCGACTCGTAATACGCCAGCACATCGTCGGGCGTTGCCTTGAAGCGTTCCCAGACGCGCTCGCCGCTGTTGCGCAAGTCGCGCAGGATGGCGTACGAGTTGTGGACCTTGTCGGCGGCCGACACGCGCAGGCTGGGACCGGACAGCCGACGGGCGTGCTGAATGTAGGCCTGCTTGCGTTCGAGCCACGGCTCCTTGGGCTGAGACCACGAGTCGGTGCAGTCCTCGACGATGCGGGCGACGATGTCGCCGAAACGTGACCGGATGTCGTCGAGGCGTTCGCGCCCGCCATGATCCTCGGCCGCGTCGTGCAGCAGCGCACCGATCGCCTCGTCTTCACTTCCCCCGTCATCGAGCACGATCGACACGACGCCCATCAGATGCCCGACGTAGGGCGCGCCGGTGCCCTTGCGGGTCTGCGCGCGATGGACTTCGTGCGCGTACTTGAAAGCGTCGTCGAACCTGCTGGTGAGCTTCGTCATGGGCGATCGAAGTGGAGTCTTGCGGAATTTCCCGAAAGCCGATAGAACCTTGAACCCTGAACCCTGAACCGTTGAACCCCTTGCCATCCGATCCCGCCGTGCCAGTGTATGCCACTCTGGACGCACTCGGCATCACCTACGACAAGTACGCGCATCCGCCCGTTTTCAACAGTGCGGACGTCGCGGCGCATTGGGCGGGCATTGACGGCACGAAGGTCAAGAATCTCTTCCTGAGAAACAAGAAGGGCGACCGTCACTACCTGGTGATCCTGGAGGTGTCGAAGCAGGCGGATCTGCGCCAGCTCGTGAAGATCGTCGGCGACGATCGCCTGAGCTTTGGTTCTGCGGAGCGGCTGATGGCGACGCTCGGCCTCACGCCCGGCTCGGTGTCGCCGTTCGGGTTGATCCACGACTCCACCGGTAGCGTGCGCGTGATCATCGACGCCGACCTGCGCGGCGCGGATCGTCTGATCTTCCACCCCAACATCAACACCGCCAGCGTCGCGATCAGCGGGGCCGATCTGGAACGATTTCTGGCGACGCGTGGAAACGTCGTGAAGTGGGTTCGGGTGGGGTAGAAGCGCCGGAATCCGGTGATTTGTGACACTTCGTGAAGTTTTTCACAAAGCCAGGTATAATGTGGCGTACGCTTCGGTCGAGACGATATGGCAAAGCAAAACCGGCCGTTTTCGTTCGCCAGGTCGGCCAAATCCCTGCAAGAAAACGTGACGCGGGCGGGGCCTGCCGCGTCGGCCAGCTATACACTCATCGGCGCGATTATCTTGCTCGGCGGCATCGGGTACGGCGTCGACGCCTGGCAGGGGACGGCGCCGTGGGGGCTCTTCATCGGGCTCCTGCTTGGAATCGTAGTCGGGTTTTACGAGCTGATGAAGACGATCTGGCCGACATGACGTCCCTGAAGGTGCCGAGGCCAGTGGCGTGGATGATCGGCGCGAGCGTCGTGTCTTGGCTGGCGCTGATCGCGGCGACCGGCTCCAGCCTGATGCCGGAGCTGCTGCTCGGCATGGCGGGCCCGCTCACGAGCGCCGTCCTGACCTGGCAGGTGCTGGAACGGACGCAGTCGCTGGCGCCCGAGCGGCTCACGAACGTCATGATTACGGCATTCGGCGTCAAGGTCCTGCTCTTTGCCGTCTACGTCGTCGTCGCGCTTTTGGCGCTCGGAATTCGGCCGAAGCCGTTCATCTTGAGCTTCACGGGTTATTATGTTGGGCTGCATGTCGTCGAAGCGCTGTTCCTGAGACGACTGCTGGCCGGGGACGGACCCCGCTAGTCGGGAGCAGGCCAGTTTTCGCGGCGCGGTAGGTGAAGGTTCCGCGTCTTTGCAGATGACTACGATGTTTCAACCGCACGAAACACAGCACGCCGCGACCGAGGCCGCCCGCGAAGGATTCAACGCCGGCGAAACCATCATCTCGCACGTCGCGAATACCAGCCTGGATCACCCGCTGATTCACCTGCCGAAGGTGATGGGCATCGACTTTTCCGTTACCAAGCACGTGTTCATGGTGTGGCTCGTCGCCGCGTTCCTTTTTGTGTCGGTGACGTGGATCGTCCGGCGCTACATCAGCCGGGAACGCGATCAGCCGGTGCCGCAGGGGTTTATGAATGCCCTCGAGGCGGTCGTCGAGTTCATCCGCGACTCCATCGCGCAGCCCAACGTCGGCCAGAAGTGGGTCCGCACGTGGACGCCGCTGCTGCTCACGCTCTTCCTGTTCATCCTCGCTGGCAACCTGGTAGGGCTGTTTCCTCTGTTCGATGGCTTTGCGCTGTTCAATCACGCGGTGCTGCACCTGCCTGAGGATTCATTCCTCACGATGCTGACGCACGGCAGCACGACCGCGACGGGCAACTTCAACGTCACCGCGGGACTGGCCACGGTCACGTTCTTCGCGATCATCATCGCCGGCGTCCGCGCGCACGGGTTCGTCAAGCACTGGATGAACATGGTGCCGCACGGGCTGCCGTGGCCGATTTACCTGTTGCTCATCCCCATCGAGATCATGGGCATGTTCGTCCGCCCCTTTGCGCTGACGATGCGGCTTGCGGCCAACATGACCGGCGGGCACATCGCGATTGTGGCGATCCTGTCGTTCGTCTTCATCTTCGCCGAGCTCTTCGCCCGCGCCGGCGCGGGGATTGGCGTCGGCATCGTGCTCTCGCTGCCGCTCGCGGTAGGCATCTCTGGACTCGAGATCATCGTGGTCCTCGTGCAGGCGTACGTGTTCACTCTACTGACCGCCGTGTTCATCGGCATGGCGATACACGCTCATCACTGAGCCATCTGACGGAGGAAAAGACGAATGGAAGGTAATGCCATTGCATTCATGGGCGCCGGAGTCGGGCTCGGGCTCATTGTGGTCGGCGCGGGGCTGGGCATCGGGAAGCTCGCGGCCGGAGCGGCGGAGGCGATTGGTCGCCAGCCGAGCGCGGCGGCGCAGATCACCGCCGCGGTGAACCTCCCGCTGTTCCTGCTCGAAGGCGTCGCCATCCTCGCCGAGGTATTCGCGCTGCTGATCGTGGTGCTCAAGTAGTCTCGGGTTTGCAGACACTCCGAAAGCGTGGGCTCGAGCCTCTCCCCAAGAGTGGCCAGAGCCCGGGCGAAAAGGGTGCCTGAGCCCTTGCGAAAGGATATGGCGCAATGAATAACCCGCTGGTCCAGCCCGATCCGGGGCTCTACATCTGGACCATCGCGACGTTTCTGATCCTCGTGACGCTGCTCGCGAAGTTCGCGTGGCGGCCGCTTCTCGACGCGCTCGATCGGCGCCAGGAAGCGATCCGCAAATCGCTCGACGAGGCGAAACTGGCCAGGCAGGAGATGGGCCGGTTGAACGAGGAATCCTCGCGCCTGCTCGCCGCGGCGCGTGCCGAGGCCGACGCGATCATCTCGCGCACCAGGGCCGACGCCACTCGCGCCGGCGAGGAGCTGAAGCAGAAGGCGCGCGCCGACGCCGAGAACATCGTCCGTCACGCCGAGCGCGAGATCGGGCTCGAAACGTCACGAGCGCTGCAGAAGGTCCGTCAGGAAGCGGTTGACCTTTCGGTCGCCATCGCCTCCAAGATCATCCAGCGAAACCTATCGAAGGAAGACAACGAGCGGTTGATCGCCGAGACCCTGCGGGAAATTCAGACGACGCGCCCGAACTGAGCCATCGCCCGGGAGGGCGATGGGCGATTGGGAACGACGAGCGGGAAAGAGAGACGAGCGCCGACGGCCATCGACAGGCGATGGCTACTCGGCGCTCTTTTGTTTTGGCCGCTGGTTCGCCGCCAGTATGCGCTTGCGCAGACGGATGCTCGTCGGCGTCACCTCGACGAGCTCGTCGTCGTTGATGAACTCGATGGCCTGTTCGAGGCCGAGCTTGCGCGGCGGGATCAGGCGGATGGCTTCGTCGGCCGATGACGCGCGCATGTTCGTCTGCTTCTTTTCCTTGGTGACGTTGACGTCCATGTCGCTCGCGCGCGCGTTCTCGCCGATGATCATGCCTTCGTAGACGATCACCGCCGGATCGATGAAGATTTCGCCGCGCTCCTGCAGGTTGAAGATGGCATACGCCGTCGCCGGCCCTGTCCGGTCCGCCACCAGCGCGCCCGCCTGCCGCGTTCCGATCGCGCCGTGCCAGGGTTCCCAGCTGGAGAACAGGTGGTTCATGATGCCGGTGCCCTTGGTTTCGGTCAGGAACTGCGACCGGAATCCAATGAGGCCGCGCGCCGGAATGCGGAACTCCATCCGCACCCGCCCACTCCCGTGGTTGACCATCTTGGTCATGGTCCCGCGCCGCATCCCGACCTGCGCGATTACCACGCCCTGAAAGTCCTCGGCGACGTCGACCACCAGCTCCTCGACCGGCTCCATGATCTGGCCGTTCAGCTCTTTGGTGACGATGTCGGGCCGTGACACCTGAAGCTCGAAGCCTTCGCGGCGCATCATTTCGATGAGGATCGAGAGCTGCAGCTCGCCGCGTCCCAGCACCTTCATCTGCTCGGGCGTGTCGGTGGGTTCGACCCGAATCGAGACGTTGCCGAGCAGCTCGCGATCGAGGCGATCCTTGATCTGCCGCGAGGTGACGTATTGACCCTCGCGCCCGGCCATCGGCGAGGTGTTGACGCTGAAGATCATCGACACCGTCGGCTCGTCGACGGCGATGGGCGTCAGCGCGAGGCGATGCTCGACGTCGGCGATGGTTTCGCCGATGGTGATGTCCTCGATGCCGGCGAGGCAGACGATGTCGCCGGCTGCCGCGTCGGTGATGTCGACGCGGCGCAGACCCTCGAACGCGAACAGCTTCGTGACGCGGGTTTCCTGGATCCGTCCGTCCAGCTTGCACACGGCGATCGGGTCACCGACCTTCACCCGCCCGTTGAACACGCGTCCGATGGCGATGCGGCCGAGATAGTCGCTGGAGTCGAGGTTGGCGACGAGCATCTGGAGCGGGGCGTCCGCGTCTCCCCGTGGCGGCGGCACGCTGTTGACGATGGCGTCGAAGAGCGGCCGCAGGTCCTCGCCGGGTTCGCCGATGGTCATGCTCGACGTGCCCGCGCGGGCGCTGGCATAGATCACGGGAAACTCGACCTGCTCTTCGTCGGCGTCGAGGTCGATGAAGAGGTCATACACCTCGTTGAGGACCTCCTGCGGCCGCGCGTCAGGCCGGTCGATCTTGTTGATGACCACCAGGGGTGTCAGCCGCCGCTCGAGCGCCTTCCGCAGCACGAACCGCGTCTGGGGCAGCGGCCCCTCGGACGCATCCACCAGAAGCAACACCCCGTCGACCATCGCCAGCGTCCGCTCGACCTCGCCGCCGAAGTCCGCGTGGCCCGGCGTGTCGACGATGTTGATGAGGATGTCGTGGTAGTGGACAGCCGTGTTCTTGGCGAGGATCGGTAATGCCCCGTTCCCGCTCGAGGTCGGTGTTGTCCATCATTCGCTCGGCCACCCGCTCGTTGGCGCGGAAGAGCCCGCTCTGGTTGAGCATCGCGTCGACGAGGGTGGTCTTCCCGTGGTCGACGTGGGCGATGATGGCGACGTTGCGCCGCAGAGCATTGGCCACAGAAGGAGCGGATTTTTGGAGCGAGAGCATCTAGACAGTATACAGCCAGAAAGTCTGAAGTCTGACGTTTGAAGTCTGAAGTGTTAAAGCCTGAAGTTCGAAGGAGAAGTGGACGCTTGAAGTAACTCAGAAGCTCGAAGTCCCACGCAAGGTTGAAGTTGGAGGCAAGCCACGGCTTCAGCCTTCCTACTTCTTACTTACTTCAAGCTTCCACTTCGCCCTTCTAACTTCAAACTTCCTCACTTCAGACTTCAAACGTCAGACTTCAAACTTTCGGATCAACCGTCTTCCCCTTCTCCCCGTCATATACCGTGACACGGCGCAATGAATGGCTGACTCGGACCTGGTTTCCCGCGCGGCGGGCGGCGACCCGACCGCCTTCCAGACGCTCGTCGAGCGGCATCGGTCCATGGTCTATCGTGTGGCCTATCAGTTTGCCGGAAACCACTACGACGCCGAAGACATCGCTCAGGAGGTCTTCCTCAAGGTCTACCGGTCGCTGGACCGCTTTCGTCAGGACGCCCAGCTCACTTCCTGGCTCTACCGTATCGTCATGAATGCCTGCATCGATCATCGTCGCCGACAATCCCCGGCCGCAGCCGCGCCCTTCGGAGAAGAGGCCGAGCGGCGGCTACTGAATACGCCGGAAGAACGGCCGGGCCCCGAGGACCGCGCGTATGCGGGAGAGCTCGGGCAGGTGCTCGAGGGGGAGATTGCCCGGCTGCCGCAGGGCCAGCGCATCGTGTTCGTCATGAGGCATCATCAGGGGCTCAAGCTCTCGGAGATTGCCGAGGCGCTGGGCCTGGCGGAAGGGACGGTCAAGCGCCAACTGCACGCCGCCGTGCACCGGCTGCGAGGCGCCCTGGCGCACGCGCATGTAACGGCGGGAGGACGTGTATGACGGGGTGCGATCGCCAGCAGGCGGGCGACATCGAGTTGTACTTCTACGGCGAGCTGGGGCCAGCGGAGCGTTCGGGTGTCGAGAGGCATCTGCGCACGTGCGCCGAGTGCCGCCGTGCGTTCGACGAGCTGTCGACAATTCGCTCGGCGTTGGCGGCCAGGCCTCGCGTCGACGCGCCGCCCAGCGGCGATTGGACAGGGTTCATGCGTCGTCTGGACGCAGCGGTCAAGGTCGATCGGCACCTCGACGAGACAGCCCGTGGAAGCGGGTGGCCCCCCCGGGCCGTTCCGGCCGTCCGTGTAAACCGAAGCGCGAGATATGCGCCGTATCTGGCCACGGCCGCGCTCCTGACGCTTGTGACGTCCGGCCTTGTTTTCGTTTCGCGCTCAGCGCCTCGTCTGGCTCCCTCGTCCGCATCGGCGCCGGCGTCCGCGCCTGAGCCGGGCGCGCCTACTGCGCTCGTGCCAGCCGTGCCGGAACGGCCTACCGACGCCGCGTTCGCGGCGCTTAGCGAGCAGCACTTCGAACGTTCGAAGCTCGTCGTACTGGGCCTCGCCAGCAAGGACGCGCATCAGGCGAGGGAAGCCGACTGGGCGTACGAGCGCGGGCTTGCCACCAACCTGTTGAGCGACACACGACTCTATCGGATCGCTGCTGAGGACCGCGGGATGAAAACGCTCGCCCGCGTCATGGGCGATCTCGAGCTCGTGCTGCTCCAGACGTCGCTGGCCGACACACCCGATGCCGATGTGCTCGAGCAGATCCAGCGCCTGATTCACAAGCGCGATCTCGTGACCAAGATGGACGTGACGGCGACGACGGGTTCGTGACGTTGGGCATGGGTCCATGAGGTTCATGAGGTTCATGAAGCGTTCAGGGGTTTCGTGAGGTTCATTTGGGTTCAGGGGAAACACATGCAGCGGCTACACACGGTACGGTTCGTCCTCTTGATGGCGCTCTCGCTCGGGTGCGCGCCGGGTGTTCAGGCGCTCGCGGCGCACTCGCGTGCCGAAGCAGACGTTTCCTACACTGGCACCGAAGGGGTGGGGCCGGAGTCGAAGCGGCTCGGGCGGGCGAAGGACTACATCGCCGACGAGCAGTGGCCGCGGGCGATCGACGAGCTGCGCGCGGCGATGGCCGACCCGAAGGAGCCGAGAAAAGACGAGGCCCTCTACTGGCTCGCGCACAGCTTGAATCAGTCCGGCGACCAGGCCTCGTCGGTCGAGACGATCGGCAGGCTCGAGCGCGATTTTCCCTCGAGCATCTGGGTCAAGCCCGCGCGATCGCTGCGGATTGAGATCGCCGTGCGGCTGAACCGCAGCGACGTGCTGTGGTGGACGGCGCTGCCGCCTTCGGCGCCACGAGCTCCGGTCGCGGTCAAACCGCCGGCTTCCGGGCACGCACCGAAGTCGCCGGCGCCCAAGGCGCCAGCGATTCTGGTACACGGACAAGTTCGACTACGACCCCGATGCAGACCTGCGGATTCAGGCGCTCGCCGGCCTGATGAAGACCGATGCCGAGAAAGTCGTGCCGATTCTCGGTCAGATCGCCTTCGAGAGCGAGAACCCCGGCCCGGCGATTCGCGCGGTGTTCATGCTGGCGCAGTCTTCGCTCCCAACCGCGCGCGAAACCGTCATCCGGGTCGCGATGACGGCGCGTGAGCCCGTACGCGTGGCAGCTGTGCGCGACCTCGGCCGATTCGGCGGGCCTGAAGTTTCGAAGGAGTTGCTCACCCTCTACACAACTGCCAACGAACCGGTGAAGTTGCAGATTGTGAAGTCGCTCGGAGAACGCGCGGATACACCCGGGTTGCTTCGCATCGTGGAGTCCGAGAAGGATGGGACGCTGCGATTCAGCGCGATTGCCGGGCTTGGCCAGGCAGGCGGCGTGGCGCCGCTTGCTCGGATGTATAAGTCCTCCAGCCTGAAGGGCAAACGCCCGATCATCGTCGGCCTCTTCACGGCGCGGGCTGACGGCGAGCTGATTCGCATTTGCGAGTCGGAGTCCGATCCCGAGCTCAGGAACGAAGCGCTCGAACGGCTGCGGCTCCTCGGCACGCCGAAAGCGAAGGAGTATCTTCAGAAGGTCAGCGAAAAGCGGTAACATCCGAAAGCGTTTTACGAATCCCGGAACCACCGGCACGAGGAAGGAGGACCTAACCTCAAGCCGCGACGGTGGTTAGCGCGTTTGCGTTGATGGCCTCGGGTTCGCAACTCTCTTTCGGAGACCATGTCGACATCTGCCGTTTCCCCTCCTGAACCGGGCCGCCGCAAGACACTCGCCCTTCTCGTCAACGCGACCGTTGCCCTCATCGGCGCTGCATTCTCGACATTGCTCGGCGTGTTCGCCGTGCGTCCCGCCAGAGGCGCCACGACCGAGCGCTGGATTCGTGCCGGGACGCTTGACGACCTGACTCCCAACGTGCCGGTACCTCGCGTGCTGTCAGTGCCGCGAGCCGACGGCTGGTATCGTGCTCGCGCGCGCGAGACGGTGTTCCTCGTGTGGGATGGCGCGAAGCAGGTCAAAGTGTTCTCGGCGACGTGCACGCACCTCGGCTGCCAGGTGCTGTGGGATGGCGAGGCGAAGAAGTTCAAGTGTCCCTGCCATGGCGGCGTGTATGACGTCAGCGGCCAGGTGCTCGACGGACCGCCGCCGCGCCCGCTGACGACGATCGACGCGCGTGTCGAGGGGACTGACGAGACCGTACTGGTGCGAGTGTGATGCGCGGCGGCGTAACGTCCCGGCTTCTGCAGTGGCTCGACGCGCGGACGGGTTTCCGCGCAGCGCGCCATACGCTGCTCGATGAGGAGATACCCGCCGGTACCGGGTGGGCGTTCACACTCGGCAGCGTGCTCCTCGGCCTGATCTCGATCCAGTTGCTCACCGGCGCGTTTCTCACGCTCTACTACGCACCCACGCCCGACCACGCATACGAAAGCGTGCGATTCATCAGCAGCACGACGTCCGGACGCCTCGTCCGTGGACTCCACCATTTCGGCGCGAGCTTTCTCGTCGTGTTCCTGGTCCTTCATCTGCTGCGTGTCGTCATCCTCGGCTCGTACAAGCCGCCGCGGGAGATCACATGGCTCTCGGGCCTCGCGCTCATGGGGCTCGTGCTCGCGTTCGCGCTGACCGGATACCTGCTGCCCTGGGACCAGCGCGCCTATTGGGCCACGGTCGTGACGATCAACATTTCGCGGCTGGCGCCGATTGCCGGTGATGCGATGGCTGCCGTGCTCCAGGGCGGCTCGACGATCGGCGCGCTGACGTTGACGCGGTGGTACTCCGCGCACGTGATCTTCCTGCCTGCGCTGCTGGTCGGGCTGGTGGTCGCGCATCTCGTGCTGATGCGCCTTCAGGGCAGTTCCGGTCCCGTGCACCCAAAACGCGGTGCACCGTTTCCGTTCTATCCGTACCAGGCGTTCCGGGACACGGTCGTGGTCTCTGCCGTGCTCCTCGCGGTCGTGGCGATGGCCTTGCGCGGCATGCCGCCCCTCGAGGGTCCTGCCGATCCCACCGACGCCAACTACATCCCGCGGCCAGAGTGGTATTTCCTCGGGCTCTTCCAGTTGCTGAAGTACTTCCCAGGCAAGTGGGAAGTGATCGGCGCAATTGTCCTTCCGAGTGTGGTGGCGGCGTTTCTCGCCTTGCTGCCATGGATCGATCGCGGGCCCGAACGCGATCCGCGCCGTCGGCCGCTGATCATGGCGATCGTGACGGCAGGATTGCTGGCGGTCGTCGGCTTGACGACGCTCGGATGGCGTGATCGCCCGATATCCGAGTCCGCTGACGAGTGGACACTTCGGGAGATCGGCGGCCGTTCAATCGCCGGCTACAGCGGTTGCGCGAAGTGCCACGCCGACATCGGTCTGGCCGATCCGCTCGAGTCGATGGCACTCTCGCGCGGGGCCGAATGGGTGTCAGCACACGTGACGGATCCCGAGATGATCGCCCCGGGACTGCGCAAGCCTCCTGCCGCGCGCAGCGAGCGCGAGGTAGCCGCGATACTCGCCTACGTCCGGCGCGTCTCGCGCCAGCCATATCCCGGCTACCCGGCGAACATAGAAGTAGCGGCGACCGTCTGGGCGCGCTACTGCGTGGGTTGCCACAAGATCGGCGCCGACGGCGGCAAGGACGGGCCGGATCTGACGCATGCTGCGGTCAAGGATGGCAAGCCGCAGGATGCGGCAACACTGCGCACGTGGATCGAAGATCCCGAGGCGATCGACCCGATGGCAGACATGCCGAAGTTCGGCAATCGGCTCTCGCCGGCGCAACTCGACGCCATCGCGGGGTACCTGGCGACGCGGAAGTGAAATCTAAGTTGGAATACGGTTCCGCCCAAAGCCCTTCACTGCTGAGCACGTTGAGATTCGATTTGCTTGAAAGTGGACACCCGATCCATGACTCTGCGCCGGTGTGCGCTGCGGTGAGAAGCTCTTGGACAGCGACTACGTGGCGAACCCAACCGTCATATGATCAAGGAGATGGTTGGTAACCCCCTCCACGATGGGCTTCGGATCGAACCAACTCCAGGGTCGACAACGTTCGTCATCTTTGGCGCGTCGGGAGATCTCACACGCCGCAAGCTCCTGCCGGCGATCTATCGGCTCGCTCGGCGCGGCCGGCTTCCCGCCCAGTTCGCCGTCATTGGCATCTCGCGCACGCCGATGGGCGACGAGGCGTTCAGAACCCAGTTCCGCGACTGCCTGAAGGAGTTCGCCGGGTCCGGCAGCGGTCGCGACGAGATCGCGGAGTCATTGGCCAGCCGCATGTACTACGTTGCCGGCGAAACCGACGATGCCGGGTTGTACCAGCGGCTGCAGGCGCGCCTCACCGAAATCAATGGCACGGAAGGCGTGCTCTTTTATCTGGCGGTGCCGCCGACGGTCTACGCAACCGCGATCGAACAGCTGGGCGTGTCGGGTCTCGCCGACGCGCCGCCGCGGGGCTGGCGCCGCATCATCGTCGAGAAACCGTTCGGCACGGATCTCGACAGCGCGCGCGCGCTCAATCGCCTCGCGCACCAGCATTTCGACGAAGATCAGGTCTATCGCATCGATCACTATCTTGGGAAGGAGACCGTCCAGAACCTGCTGGTGTTCCGGTTTGGCAACGGCATGTTCGAACCGGTGTGGAATCGCCGCTATATCGATCACGTCCAGATCACCGCCGCAGAGACCGTCGGTGTCGAGCACCGCGCCGCGTACTACGAGAGCGCCGGCGCGCTGCGCGACATGGTGCAGAACCACCTGATGCAGGTGTTGTCGCTCGTCGCGATGGAGCCGCCGATCGCCTTCAACGCCGAGAGCGTCCGCAATCGAAAGATGGACGCGCTGCTGGCCGTGCAGCCGCTCGTCGCGAACGGCGCCGACCCGGCGCCTTCCGGCGGCTACGTAGTCCGGGCGCAATATCGTGCCGGATGGGTGAGCGGCGCCGAGGCGCCGGCGTACCGCACCGAGAAGGGCGTCAATCCCGCATCGGCGACGGAGACCTACGCCGCCGTGCGCTTGAATCTCGACAACTGGCGCTGGGCGGGCGTGCCCTTCTACCTCCGAACCGGAAAGCGGTTGCCGAAACGCACGACGGAGATCGCCATCCAGTTCCGCCGCCCGCCGCTCGAGATCTTCAGGCGTGCGAGTCAGGTCTCGGTCGCTCCCAACCTGCTCATCGTCAACGTTCAGCCAGACGAGGGGATCTCATTGCGGTTCGAGACCAAGCTTCCGGGCACGCGCATGCAGATCGCGCCGGTGATGATGAACTTCAGGTACGGGACGACGTTTGGCGGCGAGGTGCCCGAAGCGTACGAAACGCTGCTGCTCGACGCGATGCTCGGTGACCCGACGCTCTTCGCCCGTCACGACTTCGTGGAGACGTCCTGGTCGCTCATCGGGCCCGTGCTCGACGCCTGGCGCGCGCAGCCTGGCAACATCCCAACCTACGAGGCGGGGGAGTGGGGACCGACCGAAGCCGACGACCTCATAGCGCGCGATGGCCGGCGCTGGCGTAGTCTGTAGGCGGCTCTTGACGAGGTGGTCCAGAAGGTTGCAGATGATGCGGAGGATCGCGTGAGCTCATCGCCCTCGGAACTCCTGCCGGCCGGCGCCGACGTGTCGTTCAACGAGATTGGCGAGGCGATGGCCCTCGGCACGTGCCAGGCAAGCGGCGCCACGCCCATGCGCGCTCTCGTCGCCACCGTCGTGGCCGTCGGCCCCATCGATCGGCTCGGCGAAGCGGCGTCGGCGCTGCAGACGCTTGGCGACGCCGGCACGGTGCGCGGGATTCTGATCTCGGAAGGCGACAACGCGGCGCCGCCGGCTCGCGTCGCCGGAAACACCGTGGCGCTCCACGGCCTGACGCCCGCGTTCTTCAACAACGCGGTCGCGGCGCTCCGCCTGTCGAGTCTGCCGACGCTCGTCTGGTGGCGCGGCGGTCGCCCCGACACTCTCGACGGTCTGGCGGACCTCGCCGAACGCATCGTGCTCGACGACGATGCACCGGAGCCGATCTGGGCACGCGCCGTGACCCTCTTCGAGGACACCGCCTTCAGCGACCTGCGCTGGGCTCGCCTGACTCAGTGGCGGGCCATGATGGCGCACTTCTTCGATATCCCGGAGGTTCTGGCCGCCACTGCTGATTTCTCGCGCCTCACCATCGCCGCATCGGATCGCATGTCTGCACGGTTGTTCGCAGCTTGGCTCAGATCTTCCATCCAGTTCCAGGAGGGTTTCAGCGTGGAGCTGGCTGACGGTTCGCCCGGTTCGCCGATCGACGAGATCCGGCTGGGCGACCACCACCAGGAGCTCGTCATCCGTCTTGCCGCGAACGGGACGTGTCTCGAGACCGAGGTCTCAGTGGAGGGCCACCGCAGTGCGTCCCGGCTGGTGTCGCTCAGGGACCAGACACTCACCGCCCTCATCACGGAGGAGCTACGCATCCGCGCGCGCGACGCCGCTTTCGAGCGCTCGCTTGGGCACCTTGTGTCCGCCAGATGACACCCTCTTCAGGAACGACCGCCCGCCGGCTGACACCCACGTGCATTGCCTTCATTCACCCGCGGGGCCGATTCGAGCGCACGATCGCCGGAAAGCTGAGGTTTTCAGGCTGGCCGTGACCTTGCAGCGATTCCTGCTTGCGGTAGAGTGTCGGACTAGATTCACGCCGCGGTTCAAGGTTCGCGCTCCCCGTCGCTGATGCACCCGATGCCGGACGTCCCGAATCCACTCGTGCTTGTCGTCGAGGACTACCAGGATGCGCGTGAAATGTACGTGGCGTACCTGCAGTTCTCTGGTTTTCGTGTAGCCGAGGCCGCCAACGGCCTCGAGGCGATCGAGAAGACACGGGAGCTGATGCCCGACATCATCCTGATGGACCTGGCGCTACCGAAGATGGACGGCTGGGAAGCGACTCGGCGGTTGAAGGCCGACGAGCGCACCCGCCGCATCCCCATCGTGGCGCTGACCGGACATGCGCTGGCGGGACATGCCGAGGGCGCGCGCCAGGCCGGTTGCGACGCGTTTGTCACCAAGCCGTGCCTGCCCGACGCGCTCGTCGCCGAACTGCAAAGGGTGCTCTCGGCCAGGGGTTCCGATTCGCATGCCGCGCGCCTGCCGGAAGGCACAAAACCCGCCCAATAGCCGGTGGACACGATTGCCGGGCACGATGTCCTCGAGGACGCCGGCAATCGCGATCGACGGCGGCCGTTCGATGTGTCGCGCTACCCGTGGCTCAGGGATTTCTGCGGTCCGTCGCGCCGCGCGGGTCGAAGAGAA
Source organism: uncultured Acidobacteriota bacterium (assembly GCA_963839705.1). GTDB lineage: Bacteria > Acidobacteriota > Vicinamibacteria > Vicinamibacterales > 2-12-FULL-66-21 > DATBJJ01. The sequence continues at coordinate 562,036 of CAWIWL010000008.1, read as the reverse complement.
AGCACCCGGGTGTCGCGAGCAGGCGACCCGTCTGTGTGAACGACAGGTTGGTCGGGGCCAGCAGGCCGGCGGCTTTGAACTGCACGACGCGCTGCTTTTCTCCCGTGCGGTCGTAGACGTAGGTATAGGGCACGTCCAGAGATACCCACAGGTTGCCATTCGCGTCGGCCGCCGCGGCACGGACAATTGGCCGCACGGCCGGCATCTCGCCGTCCGCCGTCTTTCGCCTCGGCCACGTCGTCGGGCGGTTCCGCATGTACTCGTCGAGCTCGGTGCCCTCGATGTGCCGCTCGAACATCAGTACCCCGGCAGCGTCGTACTTGCGGAACGTCGGGACGCCTGCGACGAAGACAAAGTAGAAGCCGCCCTCAGGATTGATCACGACGAGCCCGCTGTTGAGCGCCAGGTGGAGATCGCGCTCTTGTTCGTGTCCCGTCGTGCGTAGCTCGCCGAACGTTCGCGCCGACACGGCGTCGACGCCAAGCTCGGTAACGAGCGACCCGCTCTCTGGGCGGCTCACGAAGATCGAACGGCCGTTGTAGACGAGCGATCCCAGGCCGCTCAGCACCAGTCCGTCAAAGGTGACGAGCGGGACTTCGCGGCCGGGCAGCGCGAATCCTCCGAGCCGGGAGCCCGACGCCACGAAGAACTGGACGCGCCCGCGCCCTCCGGGTGCGTCCGCGACGACAAAGGAACCGTCGGCCGCCAGGTCGAACGCGTACGGCCGCAGAATGCGTCCCGGCTCGGCGCCGATCTGAACGATCTCGCGCGGCTCGTCGGCGCCAGGCGCGATGCTGAAGACAGTATGCGACCGCCGGTCGAACACGATAAACGTGCCGTCGGCCCTCTGGCGGCAGAGCGTCAGCTCGGCGAAGCGTCCGGCGATGTGCGCGGGAAGGCCGCCGACTGATTGAAGAGTGGTTGTGGTCGCCGCTGCATTCGTCACGGCGATCGCCACCACCATGCAATGCAGAATGCTGAATGCTGAATGCTGAAGTGAAGTGGGAATCAGCATTTACTTCAGCATTCAGCACTCATCATTCAGCATTAATAGGCGGCGGTTTCCTTGATGGCTTTGAGGATGTCGGCCGATTGCGGCAGGATCGCTTCTTCGAGGTCCGGGAAATATGCGACCGGGGTATCCAGCGCGGCGACGCGCCGCACGGGCGCATCGAGGTGCGGGAAGAGGTCGCCGGCGATACGTGCCGCCAGCTCGGCGCCGAAGCCGCAGGTCAGTTGATCCTCGTGGGCAATGACCACGCGGTTGGTCGACGCGACCGCCGCAGCGATCGTCTGCCAGTCGAACGGCATGATCGTCCGCAGGTCGATCACCATGACGCTGATGCCGTCTTTCTCTGCCTGCTGCGCCGCGAGCAGCGACCGCTGCACGAGAGCGCCCCAGGTGATGACGACCACGTCCTCGCCCTCGCGGCGGACAGCGGATTTCCCGAACGGCACCATGTAGTTGGCGCCCGGGTACTCCCCCTTGTTGTAGGTCTGGCGGTAGAGGTGCTTGTGTTCGAGGAAGAGCACCGGGTCGTCGCATCGGATCGACGTCCGGAGGAGCCCGGCAGCGTCCTGCGCGTTCGAGGGGAACACGATCCTGATGCCGGGGCAGTGCGCGAAGATGCTCTCGCCGGACTGACTGTGGTACGGCGCGCCGCCGCGCAGGTAGCCGCCAATGGGCACGCGAATCACGATCGGACACGAGAAGGCGTTATTCGACCGGTACCGCAACATGGTCAGCTCATCGCGGATCTGCATCATCGCCGGCCAGATGTAGTCGAAGAACTGAATTTCCACGACGGGCTTGAGGCCGCGCGTGGCCATGCCGGTGGCACGGCCGATGATGTTGGCCTCGGCGAGCGGGGAATTGAAGACTCGATCGCTGCCGAACGTCCGCTGCAGGCCGTGCGTGACCTTGAAGACGCCGCCCTTGCCTGAGACCGTTGACAGCGCCTCCGAACGGCTGCAGTCGGCCACGTCCTCACCAAAGACGACGATCCGCGGGTCGCGGGCCATTTCGTCCTTGAGGGTGCGGTTGATCGCCACGACCATGGTATCGGAACGGCCCTCGGACGCAGCGGGAGTGGCGAACGCGTCCGACGTCGGATCGACGTCCGGCGAGAAGACGTAGTGCGAGACGGTATCGGGTGTCGGCTTGGGCGCGTGCACCGCTCGTTCGGCCGCGTCGTTGACCTCGCGGTCGACGTCCTGGCGAATCGCGGCGAGCTCGTCTTCGGTCGCGAGCTGCTCGGCCTTGAGCAGCTCGGCCAGCTTGACGATCGGATCGCGCGTCGACTCCGCGGCGCGCTCGACCGGCGTCTTGTAGAGCTTCTCGTCGTCGGAGAGCGAATGCGAGTACGGCCGAATCACCTTGGCGTGGACAAGCGCCGGACCCCTGCGGGCTCGCGCGTAGGCAATCGCATCAGACAGCGCGCGATAGCTCGCCAGGAAGTCCGTCCCATCGATGCTCTGCACCGAGAGACCGGGAAAGGACGAGACGAGGCGGGAGATGTCACCGCCGGCCGTCTGCACTTCGACGGGAACCGAGATCGCGTATCCGTTGTCTTCGACGAGATAGACGACGGGCAGGTGGCCGAGGCACGCTGAGTTGAGCGACTCCCAGAACTCACCCTCGCTCGTCGAGCCGTCGCCGACCGAGACGTAGGTGACTTCGTCGCGGTGGAAACGTGACTCCCGTCCCTCGATCGCGGTGACGCGTTCGTAGATGAGCGAGGCCTCTGCGCAACCGATGGCCTGCAGGCACTGGGTGCCGGTCGGACTTGACTGCGACACGATGTTGAGCTGCTTGTGGCCCCAGTGCGACGGCATCTGGCGGCCGCCCGATGCGGGGTCGTCTTTTGAGCCGACCGCGGCGAGCAGCATCTCGTAGGGCGTCATGCCGACAGCCAGGCAGAAGGCGCGGTCGCGATAGTAGGGGTAGAACCAGTCGTGCGCGGGTTTGAACTGCATGCCGGCGGCGACGAGCACCGCCTCGTGCCCGGCGCCGCTGATTTGAAAGAAGATCAGGCTCTGATTCTTGAGCTGGATTTCCTTGTCGTCAATCCGACGGGAGAGGACCATTGTCCGATAGGCTCGGAGTAGGTCCTCGCGGCTGAGCCCGTGGGTGTCGAGTGGGCCGGCCGCGTCACGCTGTAGCTCTGTGCTCCTGCCGTTCGAGACGGCCGAACCTTTCATGCCTGGAGCGTCCCCCTTCCCCTCAGTTTCTTCGCCGGCCGAACGCCAGATTATAGCATCCGGATTGCCCTTGCCGCCCCTGTTGGGCTCTCCCGTCCAGACCGGAGATTCGTTCCGGAAACAGGGGTGTCTCGGGCGGGTGGCGATCGATTCCGGGTGCTATAATCGCCGCGCTTTTCCCGGAAGGACTCCAGATTGAGCACGCCGACGCCGACCGTCCGACTGCACCGCTGGGACGAGATCGCCCTCGAGAAGGTAACGGAAATGATTTCGCGGAAAATCGTCACCGGAGACCGCGAGATGGTGGCGCAGATTTACCTCAAGAAGGGCGCGCTCGTGCCGATGCACTCGCACGAGAGCGAGCAGATGACGTACGTGCTCCAGGGGGCGATGAAGTTTCTCGTGGGAGGCGAGGAGATTACACTGCGCGAAGGGGAAGTGCTCCACATCCCGTCGTGGGTGGAACACCAGGCCGAAGCGCTCGACGACACATTCGAGCTCGACGTCTTCAGCCCCATCCGCCAGGACTGGCTCGATCACACCGATACGTACTTTCACAAGTAGCGTGAGCGGCCCCTGGAACGCAAACCAACCCAAACGATGCACGAGTCATTCGCGATGAACACGAAGACCACGAGGCTCGCGAAGAATCATTCAGGAAAGAGTCCTTCGCGAGCGTCGTGAGCTTCACGGTCTTCGCGGTTGCCGTGAACCCTTTTGACGGCTAATGGATTCTGCCCTTCGAATCTGATCGCCCGCCGGAGTAGACGTCGAACTTTCGGCGCAGGCGGTTCATCTTCCACTTGAGATAGCGGTACTTGATCTCGGCGGCGAGGCCGCCGCCGCCCTTCAGATACAAGTAGCCGAAAATCATGCCGCCGAGGTGGGCCGCGTCAGCCACGCCGCGGCTGGGCTGGAATGTGTTGAGAAGGGAGAAGCCGCCGTAAATCATCACGAACACCCGTGCCGGCACGAAGACCAGCAGCAGCATGATCGGGCGCTCCGGGTAATAGATTGCAAACGCGAGGAGCAAGCCGAAGAGCGCACCCGAGGCGCCAACGGCCGGCGTCACGTAGGTGATGGCAGTGGCCTGAAACGGGAGCAGCGAAACGAGAAGGAACGTGAGCCCGCCGCCGATGCCGCTGACCGCGTAGAACTGGACGAAGAACCGCGTGCCCCACCGGCGCTCGAGCTCGACGCCGAACATCCAGACGCCGAGCATGTTGAAGAGGATGTGCAGCGCCCCGCCATGCAGGAACATGTAGGTGATGAGCTGCCAGATCCACCCACGCTCGATCACGCGCTGCGGGATCAGGCCGAAATACTCAAACGCTGCCGGCCACGCAGTGCTCGTAACCACGAACACCGCCACGTTGACGATGATGATCCACTTGACGGCGAAGGTAATCGGTCCCGGACCGAAGGAGTAGCTGATCGAAGAGGGGGCGTAACGGGACATCAGCCGGCGTTCCGAGCGCTATCGTACCACACGGCCTTCAGTGGTCGACCTCGGCAACCGCCAGATCGGCTGGCCTGACCGGTGTTTCCACTCGCGCGTGAGAGGGCAGCGGCAGCGCGAAGGCGGCCGCCACCAGCGGCACGAGGGCAAGGCCGGACAGGGTCGGCTCGATGCCGATGCGATCGGCGATCATGCCGACGAGCGGCACGCTCAGGCCGCCGGTGCCCCACCCGAAGCCCATCATGATCGACGAGACGGTCGCGGCGCTCACTGGCGCCAATGCCTGGGCGAACGTGACGTTCACCGGCAGCGTCGACTGCAGGAAGAAGCCGCCGAGCGCCACCATTGCGACGAAGGGCCATCCCGACAGGAATGGTGCGACGACAAGGAAGGGAGCGGCCAGGACCAGCGAGAGGGCGATCACTTTCCTGGCGCCGAAATGATCGGCCATCGGGCCGCCGAAGAATCCGCCGAGACCGCTGGCGAACAGGTAGATCGCCACTGCCGTTCCAGCCTGGCTGACGCTCAGCCCCCGCCCGGTGAGCATCAACGGCATGTAGGTCGCGAAGGAGATCGCCGTCATCGTGCGCAGGACGACGATGATGTAGAGGAGTCCAAGCGGCTTCGCATACGGCCGAAGCGTGCGAAGCCCGCCGCTCGACGACGGGTGGAGCGGCATCGGCGGCACGCGGGTGAGAAAGAAGGCGACGACGACGAGACCGGGAAGCGCGAGGAGCGGCGTCCACGTCAGTCCGAAGCGTTCGGCGAACGGCGCGAACATCAGCGGGCCGAACGAAAAACCGAGCGTACCGCCAGTGATGTAGACCGACATCGCCAGTCCCGGCCGTTCCCCGCCGAGGCGGTGGGCGAGGGCCGCCGCCGGCGGATGGAACGCCGCCGCACCGAGGCCGCCGGCGATGAGAATGATCGCCAGCATCGCGGGCGACGTGGCGACGCCGATGAAGCTCAGCACGGTCACCGAAACGATCGGACCGATCATGACGAGGAGCCGCGGACGCCACCGGTCGGCGAGCCGGCCGAAGCCGATCTGGGCGACCGAGGCGGCAATTTGAAAGGACATCGTCAGAAGTCCCGCCGCGAAGAGCGAGAGGCCGAGCTTCGGCTTGAGGAGCGGCAGCAGCGGGGCGTAGATGTTCCCGTAGCCATCGACCATGATGTGGGCGCTGGCCATCAGCAGGATTGTCGGGTGGAGTTTGAAGCGGGTCACGTCAGCGGCGGCCAAGACGGCGTGTGACGCTGCTCAGGGCGTCGTTGAATTCGGCGATCGCCAGCAGCCGGGCAGACCCCATGAGCACGAGGATGCCGGCGCCGATGGCGCCTGACACGCGCACGGCTTTCCAGTGCCAGCTTCCGGACGGCTGGACGTCGGCAAGCCACGCGGCGGCGAAATACGACGCGGCACCCATGAGGAGTGACGCAACGAGTATCTTCCCGAGCGACACCGCAATGCGCCTGCCGTCGAGACCGTCGAGCCGCCGGCCCAAGAGGTACACCAGGGCGCTCGCGTTGAAGATCGCGGCGATCGCCGTGCCGAGCGCAAGACCTCGATATCCCATGACCCTGACGAGCATGAGGTTGAGGGCGAGATTGACGGCAATGCTCAGCACGCTGACGGCGGCCGGCGTGCGGCTGTCGCCCAGCGAGTAGAAGCTCGGTGACGCGATCTTGACCGCGGAGTAGCCCAGAAGCCCGGGAGAGTAGAAGATGAGCGCCGCCGCGGTAGCGGCCGTGTCGTGGGGCGTGAACATGTTGCGTTCGAGCAGCAACTCTACGATCGGATGGGCCAGCACGATCAGTCCAATCGTGGCCGGCACGTTCAGCATCAGCATCATCCGCAGGCCGCTCGAGATGGTCTGGCGCATGCCGTCGCGATCGTCGGCGGCCGCTTGCTTCGACAGATCCGGCAGCGCGGCAGTCGCGATCGAGACGCCGAACAGCCCGATCGGCAAGTACATCAGCCGAAACGCATACTGCAGCCACGAGATGGCGCCCTGCGGCTCGGTCGTCGCGAGCGACGTGTTGACGAGTACGTTGATCTGGACCGCGGCGAGGCCGAGCGTGCCGGGCCCCATGAGGCGCAGAATCTCTCGCACGCCTGGATCGCGAAAACTGAGAATGGGCCGGTAGCGAAAGCCCTCCTTCCGAAGGGCTGGCCACTGCACCGCGATCTGGCCGATGCCTCCGAGGACGGTCGCGAACGCGATGCCCGCAATCTCGGGAAGACCGAGCGCCGGCATCAAGGGGACCAGCAAGAACGCGCACAGGATGGTCGCGACGTTGAACATCGCCGGCGAGAGCGCGGGGAGGAAGAATCGGTGGAGCGCGTTCAGCATGCCCATCACCGCGACCGCCACGGCGACGGTCGTGAGGAAAGGCATCATCAGGCGGGTCAGCTGCGTCGTGAGCTCGAGCTTTCCCGGCACGGACGTGAATTCGACACCGGAGGCGATGACCCGGGTGATGGGCGCGGCGAACACGATTCCCACCACGACAATCACCCCGGTGACGACGAGCAGGGCGTTGATGACGAGGTTTCCCAGCCGCCAGGCCGCTTCGCGGCCCTGCGACTGAAGGGTCCGTGTGAACGTCGGTACGAACGCCGCCGTCATGGCCCCCTCGGCGAAGAGGTCACGGACGAGATTTGGCACACGGAACGCGACGTTGAATGCGTCCATGGCCGGGGTTGCCGAGGCGCCGAACAGTGCGGCCAGGACGATCTCGCGGGCCACGCCCAGCAGGCGGCTCGCCATCGTGGCGATGCCGATGAGGCCTGCCGAGCGGGCCAGGCGGAAGCTCATCGTTGTAGCAGGGGGTTCAGCACAGCTGCCGGCAACCGGCACGACAAAGCCCGCATGAGCTGCCCAGCGTACATCACAGCCGTTCGGATGCGGACGATCTGGACGGGCTGCGTGTCAGAAGTGAAACGGGGAGTACAAAAAAAGGCTTCTGCCTTGCGGCAGAAGCCTGATGGAGGATGGATGAGAGGCTTGTGCGTGCCTTTCAAACTGTTTAGACGGGTGACAACGGGAAAAGTTTGGTGCATTTTCATCCCAGCCGGCGCTTGACGAGCTCCGTGACCGCTTTACCGTCCACTGCCTGTCCGGCCAGCCTCGGCATCACGCCTTTCATGACGCGGCCCAGATCTTTCGGACCGCTCGCGCCGAGCTCGGTAACAACTTCGTCGACGATGCGCTCGAGCCCGGCGGCATCGATCGGCGCCGGCAGGTAGGCCTCGAGCGTCGTGATCTCAGCAGCTTCCTTGTCCGCCAGGTCATCTCGCCCGCCCTTGCGAAACTGCTCGATCGAATCGCGCCGCTGCTTGATGAGTGACGTCATCACCTGCTGCGACTCTGCCTCGTCGAGCGGACGGCCTTTCTGCACTTCCTGGTTCATCAAGGCGGCCTTCGCCATCCGCAGCGCGCCTAGGCGCACGGGCTCCTTCGCGCGCATGGCGTTGGCGATGTCCTGACTGATTCGATCGATGAAAGTCATAGGTGATATCCGAGTTGGCTCAGGGCTCAAGGCTCAAGGCTCAGGCAAGAGCTTTCAGATCCTAATCGCGCGACTAAGATCTGAATGCTCTTCCTTGAGCCCTGAGCCGATCTTCTATCCAAGCCTACTCCACCAGGCGTCGAGCGCGACGAAAACGGCTCCGGCGAGCAGGGTCACTGCGATGATGCGTGGAGGGCCTCCCGACGTCCAGGCGATGCTGCCGGCGACGGCGGCGAAGAGGGCCAGCGCCGGAATGGCGGCCAGGTAGTACCGCATGTCGACCGGCGTGAGGATGCCGAGAACGAGGAAGAGCCCGCAGGTCAGGATCCATCCGGCATTGGCAAGACTCGCTCGATCGCGCGCGCCACGCGTCCACAGGAGCGCAGCTCCCCACGCCGACAACGCCAGCGCCGGGACACCGAAGTAGAGCCACAGGTAGCGCGGGACGGAGGTCAGCCGGTCGCCGATGCCGCGCCCGCCGGCGTCAGGCGCGGCCGCTGCCGTTTCGCCGCTGATTCGCGCCAGTTCGGTCCGGTAGGTCTCGACGAAGTGCGCGTAGTAGACGACCACGGCGATGATGACCGCGCTGACGACTGCGATCAGGACCGCCGTCGCCGGCGACCGAAGCGCAGGCCCTCCGCGCCACCAGAAGAGGAACGCGATGACGCACGCCGCCACGGAGCCGATCGCAAACGATCCGGTGTGCGAGAGGAACGTGGCGGCGAGCGCGGCCGTGAGGCCTGCGACAGCAGCGCGATGCTCGAGCCGCACCGCGGCGGAAGCCATCAGCGCGAGCGCACCCACCGATAGCGACTGCGCGAACGCATTGGTCAGGTTGCCGACCGCGATGACTTGGAAGCCAAGCGGAATCAGGTGGTACATCGCGACGGCGAGCGCGCCTGCCAGGCGGTCACCGCGCACACCAACTGCCATCCCGTACAAGAGAAGGCCGGCCAGCGCATTCGCCGCACAGACGATGGTTCGCAGCACCGTCATGTCGGCGATGCCGCGCCGCACGAGGCCGGCAAAGGGCACGGCGAACACGTAGAGGCCTGGCGCGTAAGGGAACTGATAGTTGCCGGGCGCGATCGACGTGAAGTAGTAGCGCCCGGCGAGCACGTCTTGAAAACGATGCGCCTGGAACAGCGCGTCGCCAATCGGCATGTTTGGATGGAGGAGGACGAGCAGTTCGAGGAGGAACGCGGCGGCGGTGAAGGCAATCGCGAACTTCGCCGTGTTTCGGAAGGGTTCGCCGCGTCGCCATCGCACGATCCCGGCAAGAAGAGCGGTCACGCTACCGGTCCAGATCGTCGTTCGGGCCACGACGTCGGCGAAGTCGGTGTACGGTCCGAACCCGCGCGCGATGAGCGCGGCCAGCGCGACGCTCAACAGGAGTGCGGTGCCTACAGCCGAAGCCGGCGTGACACCAAGCAGCGCCACGGCCGCGCCGACTGCCGCCGACGCGAGCGCGACGCCCGTGAGCGCCGAGCGCGGCGGGATGACGATCCCGTTCGGGGTCAGCGTGAGCGAGTCCAGCATCACGCCAAGCGCCCGAGGGTCGGACGGTCCAGGGACGAAGGTCGACGAGGCGCGCATGGAGATCGCCAGCCCCTGCTTGGCGGGCCGTTTCGGGATTGGCACCTGTACGTCCTCGTAGTCGACCTTCGACGGATGGGTGAGAACGAGGACGCCATCGACAAAGAAGAGCAGGTCAGGGTTGGGTGCCCCGCCGGCGCGTGCGCCACGAGCCCGCACGCGGAGCAGCCAGTCGACCTGGCGATCGATATCGCTCAGATCAATCGTCAGTGTTTCCCCGGTCCACGCAAACGTTCGTCCGGTGTTCGTGTCGATCTCGGACGGATAGACGCCGTCGACGATGCCGCGCGGCGGCGTGACGTCGAAATCGACGCGCAGCGTCGGTGATCGACCGTAAACGAGCGTGAGAGCAATTGCCCCGCCGAAGGCAGCCAGGAGTGCGGCCGCGAGGGCGCGGCCGAAGCTGCGCATCATGCGTCGGCCCTCGACGCCACGTCGCCGTAGAGCGCCCGATACTTCGCCGCGACGACGGTCGGACGAAACTCGCGTGCGATCACGTCGCGCGTCTCCTGACCGGTGCGGCGTTTCTCGAGCAGGAACGCGATGATGGCCCGCGCCAGCGGCAGCGGCTGCTCCTTCGCGACGATCGACACATCGCGGCCGAAGACGTCGTTGAGCTCGAGCCCGCCAGGATTGTCGGCGGAGACGACCGGCGTGCCGCAGGCGAGCGCCTCGACGGCGACCGTCGGCAGGGCCTCGAGGATCGACGGCAGCACGAAGAGATCGGCGGCGGCGCAGTAGCGAGCCACGACCGCATTATCTACGAGTCCGGCAAACGTGACGTGACGTTCGACGCCGGCGGATCGCGCCGCTGCCTGGAGCTCGTCGAGGAGCGCGCCGGTTCCGCAGATGACCAGCCGGGTGTCCGGATGCGTGCGGATGACCTCGTTCATGGCTTCGATCAGGAACCGCTGACCGGCGAGCGGATGCAGCCGCTTGACGTTCACCAGCAGGTGACGGTTGGTGATGCCGAGCGACTCGCGCGCGTCGGCCTGAGCACCATCGTCGTGCCACGAGAACTGCGGGCCGACCGCCGGATAGATCGTCTGCATGTGCCGCCGCGTCAGGCCGAGCTCGCCGGCGCGCCCGAGCAGGCGCTCGCTGTAGAAGGTGACGGCCGAAGCCGCGTGATACGCCCGGGTGAAGAGGTCCGGTCCGAACCGCTTCGGCGCGTAGTGCCAGATTTCCGTTCCGTAGAGCGTCAGCACGACCGGTTTGCCGCGTCGCCGCGACAGCAGGACCGCAAGCTCGGCGAGCAGGCCGTTGCTGTGCACGTGGACGACGTCCGCGCGGTCGATCGCGGGCTCGAGCGCTTGCTGGATGCGCCGGGAGGCGCGCAGCGCTCCGAGGCGTAGCATCCGCGCGAAGGAGCCGTCAGTACGGCGAGGGATCCAGACCGACGCGCCCGGCAGCGTCGCCGGCTGGCCGGCCCGGGGCGGATGCGCTACGTACTCGACCGTGTCCCCGGCTTCCGCCGCCCACAACCCGAGCTGCCACGGAAGCAGCGCGTTGGCGGCCTGATCCGGCGGCAGGTGCGGTGTGACGTGAACGATGTGCAACTCAGATTCACCTTCGACGGTGCGTCAGGTAACGTGGACTCAGGACGCGGATCACCAATCACGAAAACACGGAACACGGATCTCACGGATCACGGGTCTCGGATCACGCAAATCTCACGGATCGCGGGTCTCGCGATTCATCGCGGTTACTGAACGTGGATGACACGGTTCGATCATAGTGTGCAGTCGTGTTTGCCGCATGCCATCCCGGTCTTCGAAGATCGGCAATCCGCGAGATCACCGTCCAGTTCATCGATCCGCGAGATCCGCGTCTCGTGATCCACGCACCAGCATCCGCGACCCTCACGCGCAGTAACGCCCGCGGAATTCCGCGAACGTGGCCGGCTCGGCGCCGAGGTCTTTCGTCGCGAACGCCAGAAACTTCTCCAGCCGCTCGCAGAACGCGTCGAGCTCGCCTTCGGTTCGATTGTAAGGACTGCCGCCGACGATGGCCTCGCTCGAGTGGAAGAGGAGGTTGAGCACCGGCTCGCCCGCACGCGCGAGGTCGCGGGCCAGCCCCATCATGTCTTCCAGAGACGAGTAGGACGGCCGCAGCCACCGCAGTCGCAGCAGGCCCAGTACGCGGAGCAGGCGCTTGGTCGTGTACGGCCGCGGCGCCCGCGCGTACGCGTACTGCACGCGCTTGGGCAACCACCGATTCAGTGCGGCGCTGACGGGCACTTCGAGGAGATTGCTGGTGCCGGCCCGCGTGGCGTTGTCGTAGGCCAGGAAGTAGGGGGTCAGCGGTGCTTCGACAAACTCGGGCCCGCCCTTGTGGGCCTCGTAGAAGAGCGGGGCGACGCTCGACTCGACCAGGTAGCCCAGGCGTTCGAGCGCCGAGACATGATCGGAGGAGAAGCCGAAACGCCCCGACCGGTACGACACGGGCCGCGTTCCCACGGCCCCGGCGATCGCGTCCGTCAATGCGGCGAGCTGATCTTCGAACTGATGCCTGGGAAGAGTCGAGGCATACGCGTGCCGCCGCAGGTCATCGGGCGAGAACGGCGGCGTCTCCCACACGTGGTGGTGCGCGCCGATTTCGCAGTCGCCGCCGGCGACGAGGCGCCGCAGGACTTCGGCGGACCGGGGATCGGTCGCGACCGGATGCGTGATGACGTAGGTAGGACGGACGCCGTGCCGGGCGAAGAGCGCGTGGAGCCGCGGAAGCGCGTAGATGTTCTCGAACGTCTGGTTGGCTCGAGCGGCCGCGTCCCACTGGTTATCGCCTTCCGTGTCGATTCCGACAAGAAGATGCACTACCGATCCTGATCCGAGTCACCGAGCGTGACATGCCAGCGGTCGGTATCCTCGTAGAACGACGGCGCGACATCGATGCCGTTGACCTTCGCGACGAACTGCACCGTTGACTTGACCTGGAAGTAGCCCGCCCTTTTGAGCACGCGCCGGAACCCGGCATGCATGGCAAACGTGCGGATCTTGTCGGAATCGGCCTGACGCGCCTCTCGGTCGATCCAGCCGAGCAGAGTGCCGAGGCCCGCGGTGTCATCGGGATCGGCGAGAAAATCCACCAGCACGGTCACCCGTCCGCGCGGCTCGCCGAAATGCCGGTAGACGGCGTAGCCAACGTTCCGGTCGTCGCGCCTCAGCGCGGCGATCACGTAGCGGATGTGTGGCGCCGACACAAACTTCCAGTTCAGGTATGCGGCGTCCCGCCTGACCGCGAAGTCGAACTTCGGCGCCAGCGAGTTCCAGAGTTCGGTAAAGCTGTCGTCGAAACGCTGGATCAGGCGCACCTCGGCCCCGAGCGGCCTCGTGCGCGCCACGATCTTCACGATCGGAAGCGTCACCGCCGACACCAGGCGGTTTACGCCAACCGGCCACGTCGGAATGCGGAGCGCCCGCCGCGTCAAAGGCTTGACGAGGCACGGCAAGGGTCCGACGTCCGGCCAGCGGAGTTTGTTGAACAGTCGGTATGACGACTCGGACAGGCCCAGGCCGAGCGAGGCGCCGACGTTGCGATCCCACGTCCGGAAGAGCACCTCGCCAAGGCCCTGCCGCTGGCGCTCCGGCGCAACCATGACGTCCATGCCCCACGAGCCGCGCACCTGCCGGCCACTGACCGTCACCTGCACGGGCATCGTCGCGTACTGGCCAACGATGGCCGGGCCCTCGCGGGCAATCCAGATCTCCGGTTCGCCGCGGGGGTTGTTCGGGTTGCGCAGGTACTGCCAATCCCAGCGCAGCCGGCTGGCCTCGGCCGCATCGTGACCGAACACACGTCGATACAGGGCGTCGACGATGCGCCGATCTTCGGCCCGGTAGCGATCGATGTCGGCCATTACTGGTGACCTGGCTCACGAGCCAGGACGTACTCCATGTTACTGATCAGCGCGTCCTGCGTCAGGGCGCTATCGCGCAGCCACCGACCCAGGGCCGCGGGCAGCCGCCGGACGGTCGCCGTGACGTGCAGCTCTTCGCGGACGACTCGCAGCCCGGCGTCAGCGATTTGCCGCCTGAGCCTCGAGACCCGGACCTTCTCGAGCAGATCGTCATGCTTGACCTCGCCCCGCTGTGCGGCCTTGATGAACGAGTTTTCGTGCGCCGGCTCCTTGAGCGTCCAAGCGGCGTGCCGGGCGAGGAAGCGGAACGTGCCAAACGCGGCGCGCCGTCCGATCATCAGGTGCAGCGGCACCTGTACCTTGAGGCGCGGCAGGTGAGCCCCGGCGAACGACAAGTAGGGCGCCGTCGACAGGAACACGTGTCCGCCTGGCGCCAGCACGCGCGCGCATTCGCGCAGATACAGCGGCGCGTCCGCCACGTGCTCGATCACGGCGTGCGACAGCACCATATCGAACGTGCGATCGCGAAAGGGCAGGTACATCCCGTCGGCCAGGGCGAAGGTCAGGTTGCCCTGGTTCCTCTCCTGCCCGAGCCTGACGCCGGCGTCCTGGAACCGATCTGCGGGATCGATCCCGACGACGAAGTCCGCCTCTTCCGCGAGCGACAGCGGCATGCCGCCGCCGCCGCAGCCCGCGTCGAGCACGCGCCCGCGGATCTTGACGCCGGCGCGCTCCAGAAACGCGATCACCTTCGCACTCCGGTAGTACTCGAATAGCGCGTAGTCGTACTCCGACCGGAACCTCAGGTCGGCGTGCGCCTTGATGGCGCGTTCGTCAATGCTGCGCACGACTCGTGGATCCTGGACGGGCCGGGGCTGTCGCGCGACCGGCCGAGCCGGATTTGTCCTCAAACTTATCCCCGAATTTATCGATGAGCGCGGCCCGGTCGTGGCCGGTGGTCGATTCCGCGACGTCGAACGTTCTGATGATGGTGCGATTCGGGTAGGCCTCTAGCACGTCTTCAATGACTGGTCCTTCGTACCCGACGTATGGAGCAACGTAAGTCAAAATATACCGCACATCGTCGCGCTGCTTCCTGTCCTCATAGTTACCGAACCCGCGTCCAACGAAGATCGGCCTGATGCGGTTCTCGAGCGCGAGCCCCGTGGCGAGCTTGCCGTGGACGAGCGTGTCCGGCGGGAGGATCGTGCCGAGCTCGACCGACGCGAGGTAGTTCTTGTAGGTGCGACCCCATGCCCACTGAACGAATTGGGCCAGCTGACCCGCGGACACCAGCGCCGCGACGAGCAGGGCCGCCGCCGGACTCCATTGAGCTGCTCCCAGAACTCGTGGAAGCCGCGGCCAGGTGGCGTAAACCGCACCGGTGAGGAGCAGCGCAACTGCGGCGCCGAGACGGACGCCAGGCCGGGGCTCGTAGAGCGCCGTCAGGCGGGCCAATGCGCCTGCCACGACATAGAAACCGTAGAAGACGACCGGAATGGCGACGATCGCTGCGCGTCGCGGGATCCGCGCGACTTCCTCGGGAACGAGGCGGCGATCGCGTCCGAGAACGATCGCAGTCAGCGCTACGAGCGCTGGGATGAAGAAGACGAACCGTCGTTCGTTCCCGACGTCGTGGAGGAGGAGCTCGAGCGTCCCGAGGCCAATCCAGAGGGCGAGGAGACGCTCGGCAGGCGGCACCACGCGCCAGCGCCCGAGCACCGAGAAGAGTCCCAGGACGCCGACAACTACCATGAACCACATGCGCGTGAAGATGTCGTGGACGATGGGGAACCACGTCACTCGGTTCAGCACCGAGCGCAGGTCGTAGCTCGGTTTTCGGGTGACCGATATCTGCCAGTTGTAAAAACGATAGTCGGTCCAGTTGGGGACAACGAACACTGCGAGCGCGATGATGCCGCAGACGGCAAGGCCGGCGAGCGTCGCGACGGCTGCCCTGCGGCCAGACTGCGGCGCGGCGGAGGGCGGGCGGACCAAGAGGAGCAGTGCTTCGACGCCGAGCGCGGCGACGAAAAAGATCGCGGCGGCCTTGGTGAAGTAGGCAAGGAGCGCACACGCGGCTGCGAGCACGCCCCAGAGTGGCTGCGTCTGCGCGCGGACGTAGCAGTACCACGCGGCCACCATGAACGCGACCATCGATGCTTCCATGAGCGCCGCCCGGTTCCACATCACGTAGACGTAGTTGGTCGCGACGAGCGCGCCCGCAATGAGTCCGGCCTCGCGGCCGGCCAGCCGGCGCACGCCGCACGCGAGGAGCACGACCGACGCCAGCCCAGTCAATTCCGAGACAAGGCGGGCCTGCCACAGGCCGACGCCGAAGAGCGCGAACGACACGTACTCGAGGCCGGTGAAGACCGGCGCGATGTACATCGGGTTCCAGCGGTCCTGCACCCATGCGCCGAACATCGCCATGTTGCGCGCGTTGTGCACCCACGCGCCCTCGTCGTGCCAGACGATCCCGACAGTCGCCCGCCAGGGCGGATCGGCATAAGGGAAGATGCCGCGCAGCAGAGCGGCCAGGATCAAGATGAGGGCGAGTGCGACGCCGAAGCGGCCAGGCGTGAGGTCGGGCATTTGCATCGGCAGTCGCTCGAATTATAGTACCGGGGTGAATCTTTCGCCCGCCGCTGGGCGCACCCCACCCCATCTGACGATGGTGGTGCCCACCTACAACGAGCGTGACGGTATTTCAGAGCTGACGCGCGCCCTGTTCGCGGCGTGTGCCGAACACGGTCTCCAGCTCGAGCTGGTGATCGTCGACGACAATTCGCCGGACGGCACGGGCGCGATCGCCGACGACCTTGCACGAGAGTACAGCGTCCGCGTCATCCATCGTTCGGGGAAGCTGGGACTCGGCACGGCGGTGGTAGCGGGGTTCGCCGCGGCAACGGCGGAAATCGTCGGCGTCATGGATGCGGATTTCAGCCATCCTCCGGCGCTGGTGCCGCGGATGCTCGCCACCCTGACGGCGACCGAAGCCGACGTCGTCGTCGCCAGCCGGTATGTGCCAGGGGGCAGCACACCGAACTGGCCCTTTCGCCGCCGTCTGCTGTCGCGGGCAGCGTGTCTCCTGGCCCGGCCGCTCACGCCGATTCGCGACGCGGCCTCGGGCTTCTTCCTCATCCGCCGGGAGATTGTCCGGGGCGTGCAAATTCAGGCCGGTGGGTTCAAGATCTGCCTCGAGCTTCTCGTTCGCGCGTGGCCCCAGCGGCTGGTTGAGCTGCCGTATCAGTTCGACGATCGTGAGCTCGGCGAAAGCAAGATGAGCCTTCGGGAGGCCGCCGGGTATCTGGTGCAGCTGAGAGACCTCTACTGGTCGCGGTGGACGGGCCGCGCGCGGCGGCCCCGCACGTATCGGCAGCTCACGGTTGGTGGAGTCGAGTCGTTGATGAAATCGGGCAGCGCATTCAGCGCGCTGCGCTGAGGCCGTTGGCGACGAATGATAGACTCATCGAGCTTGTCTCCAGATCGTTCCGCCACTGCGCGGGTTCCCTGGCTCACCTCCGGACTTTTTTTCGCCACGCTGGCCACCCTGATGCTGGAGGTGCTCGACACGCGCCTGCTCTCGGTGCTGACCTGGTATCACTTGTCCTTTCTGGCGGTGTCGGTTGCCATGCTCGGCATGGCGGCCGGCGCCGTGCTGGTGTTCGTCGGGGGTGAGCTCTTCGCGCCCGAACGCGCGGTGCGCGTGCTGCCGGTCGCGGGTGCGGCGTTTGCGCTGGCTTTGCCGGTGTCGCACGTCGCCAACCTCGTCATACCCTTCCCAGCGGTTCGCGGTGGCTCCGCCGCGGAGCTCGCCGCCCTGGCGGTGGCCACGCTCGTCCTCACCATCCCATTCATCCTGTCCGGCCTCGTCGTTACTCTCGCGCTGACCAGGACGCGCGCCCCGATCGGCCTCCTCTACGGTGTCGATCTCCTTGGTGCCGCGGCCGGCTGTCTCGCGATCATCTGGCTGCTCGAGCTGACCGACATCACGTCCACGGCGCTCGCGAGCGGCGGCGCCGCCGCGATCGGGGCCGCGTGCTTTGCGCGGTACGCCGGTAGCCGCGGCTGGTCGGCGCTGGTGCTGGCGGTCGTGCTGTTTGGCGCGTCGGCGATCAATGCGACGGCCGATCGTCCGCTGGGGGTCATCTATCCCAAGAGCCGCAGCCTGTGGCTGGACGAGCGCGTCATCGACTATTCGGCGTGGAATGCCCACTCCAACGTAACCGTTCGTACTCCTTCCGACGGTACGCCTTTTCTGTGGGGTCCGGGGGCAGATGCTCCGGAGACGAAGGTCACCATGGCCCTGGCCGCCATCGACGGGGACGCAGGGACCGTGATCACGAAGTGGGACGGCAACCCGGCATCGCTCGGCTGGGTCCAGTACGACGTCACGTCCTTGCCATACCGCATCCGGAGCGGCGAGGTCGCCGTGATCGGCGTCGGCGGCGGACGCGACATTCTGACGGCCATCTGGTCGGGCAATACCCGCATCACCGGCATCGAGATCAACAAGGTCCTCGTCGGTGCCCTGCGCGGCCGGTATCGCGAGTTTGCCGGAATCGCCAATCATCCAGGCGTCACGCTCATCCATGACGAAGCCCGATCGTTTCTGACGCGGACGCCCGGAAAATACGACGTTCTCCAGATGTCGCTCATCGATACCTGGGCCGCGACCGGCGCGGGTGCCTTCACGCTGTCCGAGAACGGCCTCTATACGCGCGACGGATGGCAGGTATTCCTGCGCGCGCTGACGCCGAGGGGCGTCTTCAGCGTGTCGAGATGGTTCGATCCTGATGCCGCGTCGGAGACAACGCGGTTGCTCTCGCTCGGGGTCGCGTCGCTCATGGATTTCGGCGTGGCATCGCCCCGGGGCCACCTGATCCTCGTGACCCGCGAACGGATTGCTACCCTGATGGTGTCGCCGACGCCCTTCTCGGACGAGGACGGCGCCACGCTGCGCCGCATCGCCGACGAGCACGGCTTCGTGGTGCGAGTCGCCCCGTGGGTTGACGCGGCCGACGGTCAGCTACGGGCGATCGCGAATGCCGCGTCCGCCGCGGATCTCGAGCGCGCGACCCGCGATCCGTATCTCGATTTCGCGGCCCCGACCGATCGGCGGCCGTTCTTCTTCAACATGCTCAAGCCGCGCGGATTCTTCCAGTATCACGCCTCGTCGGGCGTGGGCGCCCTGAGCGGCAATCTCCGCGCCACGAGGACGCTGCTGTCGCTCGCCGTCGTCGCGGCCGTGCTTGTCCTGGCGATCATCGGGTGGCCGCTTCTTGCCACCGGCCGCCCGTCCCTGCCGCCGAGCGTGTTCTGGGCCGCCTTCGCCTACTTCGCCATCATCGGCCTGGCGTTCATGCTGATTCAGATTGCGTTTCTCCAGCGCTTTTCGGTGTACCTGGGCCACCCCACTTACACGTTCTCGATCATCCTGTTCCTGATGATTCTTTCGGCTGGCTTGGGGAGTCTTGCCTCCGAGCGGATTGACCTCGAGAAGCACCAGCAGATCGTCTGGCTGCCGGTCGGCATTGCTGCCGCCGTCTTCATCGAAACGATGCTCATGCAGCCGGTCGTCGATGTGACAGTCGGCTGGGGTCTGGCCGGCCGGATCCTCGTGGTGACCGCTTTCGTTGCACCGCTTGCCTGCGCGCTGGGCTGCTGCTTTCCGCTCGGACTGCGGCTGGTCGGCCGTCATTCCGATCGCGTCAGCGCGTGGATGTGGGGAGTCAACGGCGCCTGTGGCGTCATGGCGTCGATTCTCGCCGTCATGGGATCGATGTGGTTGGGCATCCATTTCAACCTGCTCATCGCTGCGGCGCTGTACGCCTTGCTCGCCGTACCGTTCCGGCGCCTCGCGGCCGCCCGGTAGTCCGCCGCAGCGCGGCGGTGTCTGAATCCTGCGGTCCGACCGTGAACGTATAATCTTCACGTTCCGGCACAGTCTGCGAAGTGCCAGAGGGGTCAAAGCGGGCTCGGCTCAAGACCCGACTCCGCTCGCCGGCGTCAGTATGTCTATGGCATTGAGGTCAATTGGTTCCGGAATCGTGTTCGCCGTGCTATTGGTCGCAGCAGCGGCGTCAGCTCAGCAGGCGCCGCGGCAGTCGGCGCCGGTCCCGACGACCCCGGGCGCGTTGAGCATCGAGGAGAGGACGACGATCGCACAAGGGTGGGCGTTGCTCGCGCAAGGGTTGCTCGACGACGCAGCGGCGCGGGCGGCGAAAGCGCTCGAAGCTTCTCCGCGGAATCCTGCCGCCCTCGGCCTGGCGGTCGAAGTCGCGGTCACCCGCGGGGGGGCGCTGGCTGGACTGACTCAGTACGAACGGTGGCTTGGCAAGCGGACGTTGGAAGAGCCGGCGCTGATGCGGCGAATCGCTGTGGCGCTGCTGAAGGAGGCGGCCACGCAGTGGGGACACACCACTGCCCGTCTCGAGGCGCTTCGAGCGCTTGCCGCCGAGGGAGACGCCTTCGCCGCCGAGGCGTTGACGGCTGCGGCCAACTCTGGTGGAACGGCCGAGCGCCGGCTGCTGGCGTCGACCGGTAACGAACGAGCGATCGGCGCGCTCATCGCCGACTTGAACGACGGGACCGGCAACCCCGTGTCGATTATCGAGGCGCTGGCCCAGAGCGGCAGCAAGTCGGCGATTGCCCCTTTGACCGAACGTCTCAAGAATCCCTCGCCGGAAGTCCGCGGCGCCGCGGTAGAGGGGTTGGGAAGGCTCGGCAGATCGCTCGATTCCTACGATCTCATCACGCGCATCAAGCCGCTGCTTGCGGACCAGACGTCGTACGTGCGGGTGAAGGCCGCCGGAGCCCTCTACGGTCTCAACGACATGAGCGGCTTCCAGATTCTGCAGGGCCTCATGCAGGCGGAGCCGTCTGCGAGCCGGCTCATCGCCCTGCAGGCGATGGCTTCCCGGCCGGACGCGGTCTGGGTGGAGCAGGTGCGGCGCCTGGCGTCTGCCGCCGAACCGGAGGTCAGAGTCCAGGCCGCTCGTCTGCTTGGCCCGCACGACCCGGAGGGCGCGCGAAAAGTGCTCGAAGGTGTAATGAGTGATCCAAATCCTGCCATTCGGGAGATGGCGACGGACGCTCTTGGGGACGTCCAGCCAAGCGATTTTCCGACGCTTCGGCGGCTCATGAAGAGCGGTGATCGGCTAATTGGGGTCCGCGCCGCGGCCCGTTTAATGGCCCTTTCCCTCCGGTGAGGCCCGTTGAAGCGGGCCCGTCGACAGGCTCCGGGCAGGTCCTTCAAGAGGGACTTTTCGCTTGGCAACCTTCTTGCGGGTGCCCTATACTGCACCGGATTCTACAGTCTCGCTGAGACTCCCCAGACAGATTGATCGATCGTAAAGTGCCGGACCGAACCAACCGATAGAAGGCAGCAACAGCCGCCTCAAGGCCGTTTGCCTGCCGCAGGGCTGCGTTCGTTCTCGGGATTTACGGCCGATTCCGGTCGGGGAGAACCATCATGAGGGTCATTGACATGCGAATTCTGGCCGTCCGCGCCCTGGCGCGCCTTCTGGCTGTGTTCTTCACCGTCGCCGGGCTGAGCGGAACCGCCTCCGCGCAACAGATTCAGGCAGGCGTAACCAGCGAGATCCTCGGGATTTTCGCCCGCGGTGTCGACTCTGCGTACGATCCCAACACCGGGACCTATCTGGTCGTCGGCGGCGCAGGGAACCTCTACGGCATCTGCATCAACCAAGGGGGAACGCCCGTCAGCGGCGCGATTCTCATCAACAGTGACTTCTATGGCGCCTTTCCCCGAGTCAGGTATGGCGCCTCCGGCTTCCTCGTCGTTTGGGGGGAAGAAGTGGGCGCCCCCTCTCAGATTCATTCACGTACGGTGAATTGTTCGGGCGCGGTGGGGCCGGAACAGGTGATTTCTGGCCCCAATACGGCCTGGCTCGAGAGCGGTCCGGCCATTGTGTACTCGCCGGTCAGTCAGCGTTTTTTTGTGGCATGGAAAGCATTTCCCCCTGATTCACGCGTGAAGGGCACAATGGTCGACCTGAATGGCGCCCAATTCGGTCCCATCGTCGATCTCTCCGCAGGATTCGGAAGGGACCCCGGCGTGGCGTGGAATTCCTGGAACGACACGTTCGGCGTCTCGTTCAGTGGCGAAACGGGGCCGAACGGCACCACGGGCTTCTCGGCTTTTGCTGTCGTGCCGGCCCACAATCCGGCCGCATTCACTCGCACCACGTTCAACAGCATTCCGGGCGGACTGATCACGATTACTGACGTCGATTTCAATCGATACTCCGGGCGCTACGTGATGACGTGGAACGAAAACACGGGCGCGATCTATGCGAGGATTGCCGAGATCGATGGGGCCGGCAACGTCGTTGCGTCGGGTATCGCATCCGGCATTCTCGGGTCTGTACGACGCGCTCTCAATCGCCTTCAATCCTGCGACGGGAACGTTCGCCCTGGTTGGCCTCGATCGGCGCAACGACAATGTCCTCGGGCTGGAACTGAACGCTCATGGGTATCCCTTCAACAGCGAGAACACGCTGAGTGCCGTTCCCAGAGTTCCGCAGTTCCGCCCCGCTCGGTATACGAGAGTGACTTCCCATCTGGGCGCGCCGTACTTCAATTCCACCTATAGCGTCGGATTCGGGTCGATCGGCAGCCTGATCGCCAGGTCGTTTGCGGTCAGTGGCGGAGCCCCGGGAACCTACAACGCGCCGCCTGCCCCGGCGCCTGCTCCCGGGCCGGCCCCCGCGCCTGCACCGTCCGCGTGTCCGGGTGCGCCGCCCGTTGCCGGCTGGGTGTGCGTGAACGGCGGTTGGCTGCCGCCTGACCATCCCTTGGCCGTCGGCTCCGCTCCGCCACCCGCGCCCGCTCCGGCTCCTGCGCCCGCGCCCGCGCCTTCCGGGTGCCTTGGCGCCGCGCCCGTCGCGGGCTGGGTCTGTGTGAATGGCGGCTGGTTGCCGCCGGACCATCCGCTGGCTATCGGCGCTCCAGCTCCGGCCCCTGCGCCGGCTCCGGCCCCCGCGCCCTCCGGGTGCCTTGGCGCCGCGCCCGTCGCGGGCTGGGTCTGCGTGAACGGTGGCTGGCTGCCGCCTGATCATCCGTTGGCCGTTGGCGCTCCGGCTCCAGCGCCTGCGCCGGCTCCCTCGAGCTGCACGACACCTCAACCGGGACCGACGTGGTACTGCGTAAACGGCGGCTGGGTGCCGCCCAACTCGCCGACGGCGCCAGGTGGATCTTGTGTCGGGAGCGCGCCGGCCCCTGGTTGGGTCTGCACGGCCATCGGTGGCTGGGTGCCTCCCGATCATCCGCTCGCCGGCGGCGGCGGAGACGACTAAGAGACGTTCGGGCGCGCCCCTCTCACGCCATCGTGTGGGGGGCGCGTTTGTTTCGCGGAAGCTCAGGGAAGGGTTGTTAGCGGACCGGCTTCACTACCGCCGCGAGCGCTGACTAGCTGGGCGACCGCGATTCCCCATGACCACCACTGGCCGGCTCGCGCAGGCTCGTGGGAACCACGGTCGATCCAAACACTGTCCGGGACAGCACCTGCCAGACGATCGCCTGCTTGGTCAGCGCGAGCCGCGCGACATCCCCCAGATGGCGTGAGATGTAGGACGGACGCAGGAAAAAGCGCCGCTTGGCGCGGTTGATAGCCTCCATGACGATTCGCTCGTCGAGGCCATTGCCGTGGAGCATGTAGTACCAGGTACTCCATCTTCGTCCAGTCGGCCTGCTCCGGCTTGAGCCAGCCCTCGCGGACGCATTTCTCGTAGAGTGCGGTGCCCGGGTACGGGACCGCAGGGTAGAAGTTGGCAAAGTCAGGATCGAGCTCGACGGCATAGCGTGTCGTCGACGCCATCGTTTCGACCGTCTCGCCCGGATAGCCGAAGATAAAAAACGCGAACGACTTGATGCCGGCATCGCGCATGTTCTTGAACGCCGCCTGGATCTTCTGGCGTTCGAGGCGCTTGGTCATGTCCTTGCGAACCTCTTCCGACTCGGACTCGATTCCAAGCGCCAGCATCCAGCATCCGGCTTTCTTGAGGCGGTGGACGAAGGCCGGGTCGGTGAGGTTGTCGGCACGCGCGTTCCCGAACCACTGGATGGGCAGGTTGCGCGCGATGAGCTCGTCGCAGAACGCCGTGAACGACTTGACGTTCAACGTGACCGTGTCGCCCCAGAGGTAGAAGAAGTCCACGCCGAGCTCGCGGTGGGCCTTCTCGATTTCGTCGACCAGGATTTTCGCGCTGCGCTCGCGGAACTTGTGCCCCTGATGGATCGGCGCGACACAGAAGTCGCACGTGTAGGGGCAGCCGCGGCTCGTTTCGACGAGCACATACGGCTTGTTCACCATCGGGAGCGAATAGTGCTCGAGGGCGAGGAGATCCCACGCCGGGCTCGGCGTCTGCTGAAACGCCGTGAACTGGCCGTGGGCGCGATGCGGCGTCACGCTGCCGTTGCGGCGGAAGGTCACGCTCGGTACTTCCTGCATACGCTCGAGCGAATCGAGCGCGGCGAGCGCGGTCAGCGCTTCTTCCGGCTCGCCAACGAACATACCGTCGACGTCTGGCGCGCGCTGCATCGACTCGGCGGGCGTCGTCGAAGCGTGCGGGCCGAAGCAGAACATCGGCGCGCCGAAATGCTTCTTCAGCTTCGCGAGCTCGTAGACGTCCGCGTCAAGGGTGGGCGTTGTGCTGGGAAACACGATGAGCGTCGGCCGGAACCCTTCGCCTTCGAGGCGGGCGATGACGTCGCTCGTCGACAGACGCTCCGCCGTGGCGTCGATGAGCCGCACCTGGCACGCGGCGTTGCGGAGCAGCGCGCCCATCAGCGCGAGTGTATAGGGCGGCTTGGTCGTGCCGAGCACGTCCTCGCGTTCCTGGCATCGGCCCTGACGGGTAAATGCGACGCCGTTGATGAGCGGCGGGTTGATGAGAAGCGTCTGGCGTCCGAGGATGTCTGCCGTCATTGAACGACCGTCAAAGGGATCGCGCGCCGCGGAGCGACGCCGTCTGGGAAGGGTTGGGCCACGGGTTCCGGCGATAGCTCGACCTTGCAGCAGCGCCGGCAGACCGGAAAGATGCCATGGTCGAGCAGCCGTCGTCTCATCTCGACGTATATCGGTCCGTTCCAGATTTCTTCGAGAGACGACGTCGCGAGGTCGCCGACCTCGACGCGGATGAACGGGCAGAAGTAGACCTTGCCCGAGAATCCTACCCTGGCGTGCAGGAACGGGTACAGGCACCGTCCCTCCAGCTTCGCGCCCGGCGTGTAGTAGTTCTCCATCAGCTGCGAATGAACCTTGGGCCGGTAGTCGAACAGCACGTTGCGCTGCCGGCACTTCTCGGCGAGCGCCGTCACCTGGTGCTTCACGCGCGCGATATCCAGGCCCGGGTCCGGCGTGATGAACGTCGCGATCACCGATGCGTCGTCGGCACCGATCATCTTGACAGTGTCCGCGACCTCTTCCGGTGTGCTGTACATGAGGTGGTTGAGGCCGATGGCGTCGACGCCCAACTCGCCGGCGACGTCGACCATCGCGTCGAGAGCCTCGAGACTCTCGTGAGCGACCGTCGTGTTGATGCTGACGCGGAGCGGCGCGTGCTTGCGCCGTGCCGCGTCCTGGAGGCGGCGAAGACCCGCGCACGTCCGTTCGAATGTGCCTTTCAACCCGCGCGCGCGATCGTGCAGCTCTCCGGGCCCGTCGACCGACACGCTGATGTGCTTCAGGAAGCCGGCCGCCGCCAGGTCAGCCAGCGCGTCCGCCCGTTCCTCGTTGATGATCGTGCCGTTGGTCGTCAGGTAGCCGCAAGAGTAGCCCTTCTCCCGGAAGAGGTCCAGCACGGACATGATGTCCTTGCGCATGAAAATCTCGCCGCCGGTGAGGCTGACCTGAAAGCCAGGCTGATCGGGGAAGGCCTGGCGCAGACGATCGACCGTCATCTCCTCACGCCATTCGCCCTCGATGTTGAGGAAGTCGATGACGTAGCAGAACTCACAGTGCAGATTGCACCGCATCGTGGCTTCGTAGACCGCTCCGATCGGCAGTCGATCGGCTCGGCCGTCCTTGTCGCGCAGGAACCGCTCGATGCGGTGCTCGTAGCGATGGCGCCGGTAGCGCGCCCAGGCGTGCCTGGCCAGCGGGACAGCGCGCGCGCGCGTCGCGATCGACTCGCGAAGTTTGGCGACCGTAGCGGCGGCCTTACGTGCCAGGGGCATTCAGTTGCCAGATCTCCAGTGGTGGACCGGGCCGCTCGAGCGCGGCGTCGATCCGGGCATCGGTGTTGTGCAGGAATGGATCGATCCGCGCCCGCTCGGCCTCGCTGACTCCGGGCCGGTACGGCGAGAACGCGACGATCCGCCGTCCTTCACGAGAGAGCGCAGTGAGGAACCGCAACGACTCTGGATCCGGCCTATTGTAACGCGTGACGAGGACATACGTCACTCCCAGCCGCCTCAGCGGCTCCAGACCGGCACGTCCGGCAAGCTCCGACGGATCGACGTAGATCTTCTCGGCATCAAGCCCTCCGCGGCCCAGATAGATCAGGCGATACGCTGGAGACGGATAGGGGGTTAGGGAGAGCTGCAGCTGGAACTTGGTGGAGGCCGCCTCGGCGCTCCCGAGGTTGCGGGTCAGCGCCTCAGTCAGCCCCTCACGGGAGGGTGTCAGCACGGCGGAGTAGGGCTGAGTCAGAATCGTCGTTCCCGAAGGCACATTGGCCTCAATGAAGCGCTCGGCCAGCGTTCGTGTGTCGTCCTGGCGCAGGAAGAGATCTGACCTGATGGCGGCGTAGGCGCCCGGAGCCGCGGCAAGAGCCACGAGACCCCAGAAGATGGCCGGACGCTGTGCCCGCGTCAGGCTGGAGAGTGCCCAGGCCGCGAAAATCGCCAGGAACGGCAGCACCGGGTTCAGGTACCGGCTCGCGGGCGCGGTGTTGGCGATGAAGATCAGGAAGGGAAGCGGGAACGCCAGCAGCAGCGTGGCACGCGCGGGGGCCGAGGCCAGCATCCACACGACGCCGATGAGGGCGAGCAGCGCCACAGGCTGTCCCACTGACTCGCCCCATAACATCTCGAGGTACCGCAGCGCGGGCGCAAACGCGCCAGTCGTGACGGCACGGTCGATGACGATCTGACGGTTCGCGGTGATGTCGCGCCAGGCTGTCATCGGTTCGGCAAGCAGAAACGGCGAGAGCGCCAAAAAGACGACGAGGCTCGCCGCTGCGCCATAGAGGAGTTGGCGAACACTGGCCGCCCAGCCGTGCCCCCTCCAGCCCTGGACGATGACGATCAGGAGCGGGAGAGTCAGAAAGACGCAGTAGTAGTGGGTCGAGAAGGCGACGCCGCACGCCGCCCCGGCCATGAGCGTGTCGCGCTCTCGCGGGCCGTCCGCGCGCGCGCAGGGCCATACCCGCGTCATCGCGAGGTAGGCGAGGACGACCGCGAGCGTCGCCGGCACGTCGTGCTTGACGTAGTGCGAGTCGCGGACGTGCAGAGGCGCGACGGCCAGAAAGACTGCCGCGGCGATGGCGGTCCGATGATCGGTCAGCCTCGCGGCAAGGCGATAGAGCACGGCAATCGTCGCCGTGCCCGCCGCGACGCCGAGCGTCCGGCCGGCTGTATAAATGCCCGTCGGGTCGGTGAAGTAGAGCTGCTGGAGCGCATGGATGGACGCGACGCGGCCGCTCAGCCAGACCCACGCCAGATACACGCCGACCCAGGCGAACAGCACGTAGAAGTAGAACGTCGGATAGAGGAAGTTGTGGGGATTGAGCGTGCCTCGAGCGAAGCTCAGCGCCCGGGCCATGATTGCTACTTCGTCAGGGTTGTACACCGCAGGAAGCCCGTACTGCAGGCCCAGGACGCGCAAGCCGAACGCGAGCAGGCAGACGGCGCTCAGCGCCAGCCACGCTCGAGAGGATGCCGTCACTTGTTGCGCTCCGCGATCGGCGGTGCGACGGCTTCCTCCGGCAGATCGGTCGCCACGATTTCGCCGGCGAACTCGGTCGTCTCGGCTGTCGATGTCACCGGGTTGCCACGCGGCGCGCGCGACCAGCGGATCTTTTCGAGCACGCGCAGCTCTTCAGGGCGGAAGAACCCGCCCAGCCACAGCCCCGCGGCCATAACCGCGACTACAGTCGTCCCCCGAACCAGCACGCCGAGCGCCGGGTCCATTGGCGGCAGCGCCCGGCCCGCGATGTAAGCGGCGATTGCTGCCCCGACGACGCGTGCCAGCCGGCCGGTTTCGTAGCGGACGGGGTAGAAGCGCTGAGAAAACTGATAGGCCAGCGCGGCCTGCGCTGCATACGCGACGCCGTTGGCGTAGGCCGCGCCCATGATGCCGTATCGTGGGATGAGGAGCACATTCAGACCGATATTCACGGCGGCCGAAATCGCCGTCGCGACCGGATAGTACTCGGTTCGCCGCGTGATGTTCAGCCCGATCGACGTCATCAGGTAGACGCCCTGAAAGAACACCCCGAGTGAGGTCCAGGCGACGACACCGGCGGCCGCGGTGTACTGGCCGTGCGTTACGACGTGCAGCAGATCGGCGGCGATGGCCGAGAGGCCCGCGGTCATCAGCGCCAGAAGCGCGACACCGTAAGTGGTGACGGTGCTGAACACCCGCTCGGCGCCCGGCTCCCTGACCGTCGCATAGTAGAAGGGCGCCCACGCATATTCAAACGCCGCCAGGAACACTTTCTGGATCAGCCCTACGCTGACGCCCATCGCATAGAGACCGATCTGCGGCAGCGGCACAAAAAACGTCAGGATGATCTTGTCGCCCACCGCGATGACCTGCTGAGCGAACCCGTGCGGCACTCTCGGGAGGCCGAACGCCAGCGACTCCCGCAGCACTGCTGCCGAAAACACCGGCCGAATCAATGGCGCAAACCACGGCACCATTACCACCAGCAGCACGGCCGTCACCACCAGGTCCGCGACGACGACGCCCATCACGCCGTAGCCGAGGCCGACGACCAGCACGAGTCGAAGCACGAGCGTCGCGGCCGATCTGGCGAAGGCGAGCAGGCTGAACTCGCGTGCGCGCTGCTGCATGCGCAGGACGTGAAACGGAATGAACGTGAATCCGATCGCGAACGTGTTCAGCAGCACGAGCTGGAGGGCCATGGTGTAGCCTGGCGCACCGAGCCACGTCGAGAGCCACGGCGAGATGGCAACCGAAGAGACGAGAAGCAGTCCGTTGGTCGCGAGCAAGAAGAAGAAGAGCGTGCTCGCCAGGCGCTGGCGCGCTCGGTCGTCCGGGCAGTCGTACCAGAACCGCATGAACGATCCGTCCACGCCCCAGCGGAAGAAGAGCTTCGTGATCGCTTCGACCGTGCCGAGGAGTGCCAGGATCCCGTAGTCCTCCTGCGACAGGTACTGGACGTAGACACGGAGCAGCGCGAAGTTGACGACCTGGATGGAGACGTCGCCAAGGCCGTAGATCGCCAGGTTTTTCGACAGCTCGCGGATTTTCTGAAGCAAAAGGGGGCTCAGGGTTTCCGGAACGTGAGCAGGTTCAGGAAGCACC
Source organism: uncultured Acidobacteriota bacterium (assembly GCA_963839705.1). Lineage (GTDB taxonomy): Bacteria > Acidobacteriota > Vicinamibacteria > Vicinamibacterales > 2-12-FULL-66-21 > DATBJJ01. The sequence continues at coordinate 532,888 of CAWIWL010000008.1, read as the reverse complement.
AGCCGGGGACGGGGATGAGCCGCGTGAGCCACCGGTGCAGCGGCAGCAGCGCGCGCGGGTGTCGGCGGATGAAGCGCGTCAGCACGGGGACCGTCGGAAAGATCCCGCGTCGCGCGATGAGAACGAGCCCTGTGCGCTCCGCGAGCTGGATATACTCCGCCACCGGGCGATCGCCGGGGTGCTTGAGCTCCGAGGCCGTGCGGATGAGCCGTCCCTGCAGCAGGAAGTGCACACGGGATTGCAGGTGCGCGAGGTTGGGAACCGAGACGAGCAGCTCGCCACCGGGTCGAAGCACGCGCTGCAGCTCGGCGAGCGCTATCGGCTGTTCCTCGAACGTTAGGTGCTCGAGCACGTCGAGGCACAGCGCGCGGTCGAATATGCCGGGACCATAGGGCAGTGCGGTCACCGATCCGGCGTGCACCCGCTCAGACAAGTAGTGCGCGTCGACGCCTTCGATGGCGAGCCGGCCGGCATACTCGCTGACGAGCACTCCCTCGCCGCAGCCGGCGTCGAGCACGCGCATCGATCGAGGGAGCGTGTCGAGCCAGGCGCGGACGGCCGCCAACTTGGCGAGGTAGGTCGGATAGTAGTCCCACGACGGGTCCAGCTCCCGATGGTAATCGCCTCGCGCGGCGTATTCGCCCCCGCGCACCACCGGCGGGCTGGAGCTCATGATGTGAGTGATTCTAGTCCATTAAAAAAGCCCGAGGAACGCTCGGGCTTTTTGAGGAATCGATCCGCGGCGGATGTCCGCACGCGGCTGACTACCGCGCGCCACCGCCGGATCCGCCTGGACCCGGTACTCCCGGCGGACGTACGACCGGCTGCTGCTGCTGCTGCGGATTGGTCTGGTACGGATTGCCGGGGATGGTTGGCGCCGGAGGCGGCAGCATGCCCGGACGCGACAATGTCGGCATCGGCTGCTGGCCCGGCTGCATCGGGGGCTGACCAGGGAACTGCTGCGGCTGAGGCTGCGCGCCCGGCGGCATGATCCCGTTCGGCTCCCCGTCATCGTCGATAACGACGTTGGGCATCACGACTTGAGGCTGCGGTCTCGGGTTGTTGAACGTCGGCGCCGCCGCGGACATGGCGGGCGCCCGGCTCGCCGGCATGATCAGGATGCGGTCGTAGGACGAGGCACCGACCGTGCCCGAGCGAGGCTTGGCGATGTAGCCGCTGGCCGAGCGAAGCACCGCTTCGAGCGCGCGACCCTCGGGGACATCGGTCAACTCGAGCGTCACCGCCGGACCTGTCAATCGCTCCGCGCCGACGATCTTCGTCTCGCCGACCCGTGCCCACTCGTCGAGGATCTGCCGAATGGAGACGTCCTGCGCGACGATCGTCACGCGTCCGTTCGCGATGGACAGCCGCAAATCGCCTGCAGCCGCCGTCGCCGCCGGCACGAACAACAGCGCTGAGACCACGACGAATCCAAGCTTGTGCATGATGTACATCCTGAGGGTTACAGATTCAGTATACGCCTGATTGGACGCGCGAGGCACCGCCACGGTTGGATTTGGCGGCAGAGGTGCGGGCGGTCCGCACGACTCGAGGCAGTTTCGCGGCCCGTCTCTAAAGCGCTGTGTCTACAGGAGTTTCGTGACCCAGAGCGGCGAGTCCTTCTTCGGGAGATCGCACGATCGGCAGATGTCCGGGCCGCCGCTCTCGAGGTGCTGGCGCCGCGCATTGCGGTAGGGCTCGGCGTTCCAGACTTCCTGAATCGTAGAGGTGTTGAGATCCCCTAGAACCGTCCGACCATCGAAATCCGCGCAGCACAGCGAGACGCGGCCGTCCCACAGCACGGTGAACGTCAGCCACGGGCGGTAGCACGGGTAGTTGACGTCCGACTCGGCGTTGAGCGTTCCCGCCCAGTTGTGGAGGTCGGTGATGTGGATCTTGTCGGCGATTCCGCGCCAGTGCTCGATGAACGCCTGCTCGTCGAGCGAATTGTTCTGCCGCACGAACGACAGAATCAGCTTGGGCCGCCGCTTTCCCAGTTCGCCCCGGATCCGAACCAGCCGTTCGATGTTGGCGATGACCTTGTCGTATTTGAGGCCCAGGCGCGTTGATTCAAAAACCTCTTTGCCCGACGCGTCGACGCTGATGTTAATCGCGTCGAGGCCCGCCTCGATCATCCCTCGGGCGACATCCTCGGTGATGAGCGAGCCGTTGCTGATCATCCCGACTTCCTGGATGCCCTTCTGCTTGGCGTAACGCACTTTCTCGACAAGCTGACGGTCGACGAATGGCTCCCCGTAGTTGTGCACCCGCACGTGAGTGATGCCGAGCGCGGCGCACTCGTCGACGACCTTGCGAAACAAATCGAACGTCATGATCCCCTGGCGCCGGTGCATCTCGTCGCGCGGGCAGAACACGCACTTGGCGTTGCAGATGTTGGTGCTTTCGATCTGGACGATCTCGGGCAGCCTCGGCGCACGATCGCGGCCGGTGGCGAGCAGCAGGCGGCGAACCGGTTTGGCCTGACTGCGCAGGATCGATTCGGCCGCCTGGCGAGCGCGAGTCTGAACGTTGGGGCGAGAAGGCATCCTGGGCTACTGCTGGCGGAAGTGCTCGATCACGCGCGTCAGGATCTCGTCGAGCTCGACGGTCGGCGCGTAGCCGACGAGGGCCTTGATTTTGGCAATGTCCGGCACGCGACGCGGCATGTCCTCGAAGCCGGCTTCGTACGCCTGATCGTACGGGATTCGCACGATCTCCGACTGGCTGCCCGCGAGGGTTCGAATCCGCTCGGCCAGATCGCCGATGGTGATTTCGTGGCCGTTGCCGATGTTGAAGACCTGTCCGACCGCCCGGGGCTCGTCGATCAAGGCTACCACAGCCCGCACGACGTCCCCGACGTAGGTGAAGCTGCGCGACTGCAGGCCGTCGCCGAAGACGGTGATCGGCTGACCGGCGAGCGCCTGCCGGACGAAGTTCGGAATCACCATCCCGTACTGGCCGGTCTGCCGCGGGCCAACGGTGTTGAACAAGCGCACGATGATGACCGGCAGCTTGCGCTCTTTCCAGTACGCAAGCGCGAGGAACTCGTCGATGAGCTTGCTGCAGGCGTAGGCCCAGCGATGCTTGTGGCTCGGGCCGAGCACCAGGTCGGCCTCCTCGTGAAACGGCACGTCGGTGCTCTTCCCGTACACCTCGGAGGTCGAAGCGATGAGGACCAGCTTCTTCTTCTTGTTGGCCAGCTTGAGAACGACTTCGGTCCCGTGCACGTTGGTCTCGATCGTATGGACGGGAGCTTCGACGATCAGCTTGACGCCGACCGCCGCCGCGAGGTGCACGACGACATCCGATCGGTCCACGAGCTCGGCGAGCACTGGTTCGTTCGTAACGCTGTCGATCGTGTAATGGAACTTCGGATGCTCTTTGAGATGGGCGATGTTGTCGATCGACCCCGTCGACAGATTGTCGAGCGCATAGACCTCGTCGCCGCGCGCGAGAAGGGCCTCGGCCAGGTGTGAACCGACAAACCCGGCGCCGCCGGTTATCAGGACGCGCATGGAAAGTTTGAAGTCTGACGTTTGAAGTCTGAAGTGTTCAAGTTTGAAGTCTGAAGTAGAAAGTAGAAGTATGAAGTCAGAGTGTGAAGCAAGAGTGTGAAGTTCAGCGCGCCAGCTTGACGATCGCCTCCGCGGCCCGCTCCGCGGCCAGGCCGTCGGCGCGAATGTCGTATCGCGTCAGGAACGCCTGCTGCGCGCGCGCCAATGCCTGGCGAAACTCCTCATCATACAGGATTTGGGTGAGGGCACGGGCGGTCTCTGCGGTGTCGGTACCGGCCACACCAGCCATGATACCCGCTTCCACGAAGGGACTCAGGTTGTTCGGAAGCCCGATGACTAGCGCCGGGATGCCCAGCACGGCGGCGTCGAGCGCGACGGTCGAGTTGACGGTCACGACCACCCGGCTCGCACGGAGGAGGGGCGCGAGCGGTGCCGACGCCGGTAGGACGACGACGCGCGGATGCGCGGCCGCGAGGTCCGCGTACACTTCCGGTGTCTCCGCGGGATGTGCCTTGATTGCGACGTGCAGGTCCGGGAGCGTTGCGGCCGCGCCGAGCAGTGTCCCCAGCAGGTGGCGGGCCTCGCGGTGTTTCGTAGTAACTAGCACGAGCGTTCGAGGCCCGGCGCCGGCCGCGCTGCGGGCCCGTTCGATCGACTCGGGCGTCAGGCTGGCGACCTCGCTCGCGAGCGCGTCGAGACGCGGGCTGCCGGAAACGGCGAGCGAATCGGTGCGAAAACGTCCGTTGTCGGCAAGGTGGCGCGCTGCGTACTGGTCGAAGACCAGCGTGAGCGTCGGACTCGGAAAGCCGCGATCCTCACTCTGATCGAGGTCGGTCGTCATCTCGTCTGGTTCGTGGAGGTAGTTCAGCCAGTGGCGGTAGATGAATCCATGCTGCAGGCCGACCGATGGGATGCCCCGCCTGCGGCTCTCGAGCACGATCGCCCGGCCCCACCCGCCCGCCTCGGCGTAGGTGAAGACGACGCGCGGCCGGCACGCGTCGAGGGCTGCGGCAGCTTCGTCCATCGCGCGTGCCGACCAGGGCCACTGCAGCAACGCGATGCCGGCGAGCTCCTCGCGGACGATCGGCCAGCAGTCGACGCCACGAATCACCGATCGCGCTGACAGATCTTCGCTCTGCCAGAGCGCTCGTCGCATCCGATGACGCTCCCGCCACACGCCTCGCGATCCGGCCAGCTTGGCGAAGGGCGCGTACGACTCGACGGGTGGCACGGTCTTCGGGGAGGGATCGCCACGCAAGGGATGCCACCAGCGGCGGGCGCGAAAGTTGGACGCTGGTCCCACGCTCACATACGTGAGCGCCGCTTCGCCGAGCTTGTGCTCGAGAGACGTCAGCACCGGTCCGATGTACGCCTCGGCACTGCCGTCGCCTGCGTCCGCGCGCCAGAAGGCGCGATGGACGAACGCGAGCGCCGTCGTCGGAGTCTTTGGTGACCGTTTACGAGAGACGCTGCGGCCGCGGAGGCGGGAGGCGAGCGCCGCCGCGTTGAGGCCCGCGGCCCGAGCCTCCATCGCCGCCAGCCTGAGCGGTGACGAGCCCCGGAATCCTCGTGGGCCGTGATAGGCAATCCCTCGCGCCGCGGCGAGCTGCGCGACGAGCCCCTGTACGATGGCCCCGCCCCTGACGAAGTGCAGAGCGGCCGGCCGCTCGCGATCGACGAGCGTTTCGAGCGCGGTCACTGCCCGAAAGAGCGTCGTGATCACCTGCTGCTTGTGCAAGTACAACTCGGCGAACCACCAGAGCGAATCGCCGCGGAACGTGAAGCGCTGCCTGAGCCGCTGCCCCTCGACGCGGGCGTCACGAAGGCTCTTGATCCAGGCAATCGCGTCGATGGTCGCCCGCTCCTCGGATGCGGCGTCCAGGTACGCGTCGAGGTGAACCTCGCGGCGTCCGGCCTCGCGCTCGATGGCGAAGACCGCGTCAATCATGCGCCGTCGCACGGGCCGGGCGGGCGGCCAAGAGGTCGAGCACGCTGCTCGCCGCGTCGAATACCGCGTCCGACGAGATGCCGGCGAGGCAGTCCGGAGTGTGACCGACGCACCGCGCGGGGGGACGGCGGATGCGGTTGCACGGGCTGCACGGAAGGTCGATGCGAACGACGCGGTCCAGGGGCCCGCACGTCGCGTAGCGCGCCGGGTCCGATGGCCCGAAGACGGCGACGACCGGTGTCCCGACCGCTGACGCCAGGTGCATCGGGCCGGTATCTCCCGTAACCAGCACGTCGAGCCTGGCGAGGAGGGCTGCCGAGACGAGCAGTCCCCCGGCCGCCGAGGCGTCGATCACGAGGCGCGGCGCGAGGGCGGCTTGCAGGCCGGATACGAGCGTCCGGTCGCCCGGGGCGCCGGTGGCGACGATCGCAGCGCCGCGTTCGTCGGCTAGTCGCGCCGCCACTTGAGCGAACCGTTCGGGAGGCCACTGCTTGATCGCCCGGCCGCCGCTGACGTGCACGCCGACGAGCGCCCGTCCAACCCCGGGCCGAAGGAGGGCCGCCGCTGCCGCGCTCGCCTGATCGGAAACGACGAGGAGGGGACGCGTCGACTCGGGCGCGGTCCGGCCGAAGACGTGCTGCACGAGCCGCCGCGCGTTGGCGGTCGTGTGCGCCGAGGGATCGTAGTCCAACGCCACGTCGAGTACGGGTGCGCCGCCGCCGCTCGCCCAGCCCGCCGTCTTCGCCGCGCCTGCGGCCGCCGCGACGAGATTGCTTCGCACGTCGGGCTCGAAGTTGATCGCCAAATCGTACCGGCGACCGCGCCAGCCCCACGCCGTGCGCATCAGGGCGCTCATTCCGACGCCCTCGCTCTCGCGCGCCAGCCAGTACGGGTCGAGCGTTTCGACCCGGTCGACGCTCGCTACCGCCTGCCCGAGTTCCGCGTTCCAGCTGCCGACAACGAGATCGATCCGGGCGCTCGGGGCGAGTGACCGGACGTCGCGAATAGCTTCGAGCGCCATCACCAGATCGCCGATGCGCTCCAGACGGAGGAGGAGGATTCGTTGCGGTTCCGCGGCGGCCACCCGACGTGTGAACGGCTTCACGAGGGTCGTTGCCACCGATAAGGCGGCATCCGCCGTTCGCACGAGGGCGCGCTCACCAGGGTCAGGAATCTGCAGCACTATGTCCCCGTCACTGCGTCCGCGGTGACCACGCACAGCCCACGGGCCGTCTCAGAGTTGCGGTCCGTGTTTTCTGTGTTTCCCGTGTTGTCCGTGGTTCTTGTCCGTGGCTCTACTTTACCGTGACCCGGTCCACCATGACGCCGAGCTCGCGATCGTCCGACGTTCCGAGCACGGCTTCGGGCTTCCATGCCGACGTGGTAATCGTCAGCTCGATCGTCCGGCCTGCGCGGCTGAGCCGTTCCGCGAGGGCCGTCGGGATGGGCAGCGCGTACGGTTTGAAGCCGGTGTCCACACGAACGGTGCCCAGGACCTCGTTGTCGAGCGCGACGGTGACGTCCGCTCGATCCACGGCCGGGGGCCTGCCACCGTCGCTCATCCAGAGGACGATCTCACGGCTGTCGGGACCGACGTTGGTGACCGACAGGAGCGACCGTCCGCGGGACCAGCGGAACGAGCGGCCCTCGGTCTGCTCCTTGGCGTAGAACCGGACGACGTGCAGGTCGTCGTTGACGCCCACATCGAGATCGAAGAAGCGGGCCGCGCTCGAGGGATCGGGCCGCGTCAACTCGTAGAGGCTGTAATCGAACTCCTTCCGCTCGGCGAATCGCGGGTAGGCGTCTGCGGGAGCGTCGTACTCAGGAATCTGGAAGCGCTCGCTCGCGACCGGCTGAGCGGCCCAGGCCGGCGACAACAGGTCGGTTCCGCCGCCGCCCATGAACAGCACGCGGTCGTACCGGGTGCGCGCCCAGTCGAGAAACCCGGCAAACGCGGTTTTGTCGGGCCTCGGCGAGTTGAGGACCAGCACATTGCGCGCGTAGATGTAGGCGAGCGGCAGCGCGAGGACGTGCGTGTCGGACCCGGCGTTCCGCGACTCGACCACGAGCAGGTCACGATCGCCCAGCGTGACCGACAGCGCTTCGAGCCTGGCGATCACTCCGGCGTACTCGACGTGCTGCAGGATCGGCCTTGCTGCCCGCGTGTACTGCGTCGCGAGCAGCAGGATGAATGCCACGCCAATCGTCCAGCGCAGTATCTTCGTCGGCGCCCAGGCGCCGCGCGTGCCGCTGAGCGCGGCCGCCGCGGCAAAGAGCAGCGCGCCGGGCAGAATCACCGGCAGGAATCGCCGCGCCATCCAGAAATGATCCGAGGCAATGCGGACCTTGTAGAAGAAGAAGAAGGAGAAAAGAGCCACCGTGGTGAACAGCTCCGGTGCCCGCCAGAAGATCCGGCGCGCGAGCAGCGCGAAGCCCAGGAGGGCCGCGAGAAGACCTGGAAGCGTCAGGTAATAGGTCGCGAACGTCCGCAGCGCGTAGGCGTCTCGCGCCGCCAACGTGCCGTGTACGGGCTCGCGCAGGAGGAGCGCGTACACCGCGGCGCCGACCATCCCGAACGCCAGCATCGTCGGCGCCAGCGTCATGACCTTGGCGCCGAGCGCCGGCAGTCGCGCCCCGAGGACCAGCGCCATCACGCCGCAGGCTGCACCCGTCGCGAGGAGTGCATACTGCCACCAGGCGAGGTGGCTGAGAAACACGATCGGCAAGTCGGCGTAGGGCCGCATCGGCCCAATCAGATAGGCGGCCGCGAGCGCCGCGGTCAAGGCAAACGAAACGAAGAAGGAGACGCGCAACCGCGCGCGACCGGCGAGTACGCCGAGAGCGAGCGCTGCCAGCACACCCGCGATGCCGAGCACGGCGTCGAAACGCAGGAACAGCAACAGGCCCAGCAGCACGCCTGCGACAGGCGCGAAGAAGCGGTCGCCATCGACGTGAGCGCGCGCGTGGGCGAGTAGCGCCGCAAAGAGCAGCGCCTGCATCACCATTTCCGCATTCGGATACCGCGCGAACCAGACCTGCACGACATGCAGCGTCAGGAGTGCCGCTGCTACCCAAGCGGTTGGCGCTCCAGCCAGCCGACGGCCGGCGAAGTACACCGCCAGCACCCCGAGGATCGCCCACACGCCGACCGCGCGCCTCGCGCCCGTGAGGCCGTCGAGGCCGTAGCCAATCGCGATGGATGCCGGAAACACGTGAGGAAACTGCCCGACAACCTCCCCGGTGTCCGGGTCCTTGAGATAGAACCCCATGAACCGCAGGCTGTAGTAATCGGACCGCTGGTAGGACGGAAAAAACAGGTCGCGCGCGAACGGCGGCACCGACGACACGACCGGGTCCCGTACGGCGAGGGCGCCTCGCTGCGCGATCTGAATCCCTTCGTTCATGTACACGCCAGGGTCCTTGCCGCCGATGATGTATTCCGAGGGCGGGAAAAAACGCCAGAGCCCGAGGAGAACCAGCGACAGCGGCAGCAGCGCGGCGAGGCCGGGCCCGATCGCTTTTGCCCCCAGGCGCAGCCGGAACCGGCCGGCCGAGGCCGCCGCGAACGCAAGGCCCAGATCGGCGAGGAGCAATCGTTCGAAGCTGTAGCTGTGCGCGACGGCCAGTCCGAGCACAATCGAGAGCGACACGATGGCACTGATGATGACCGCCCAGAAGAGCCGCTCTTCGGCGTCGAGCCCCGCGCGCTGGTCGCGATCGGCGATCGGCAGGCGGAAGATCACCGCTCCGGGCAGCCAGCCGATGATGAGTAGTTTGATGAGCGTCAATCGGATACGAAGGCCGGACTACAAGCCATGGTCCGTGTTGTCCGTGTTGTCCGTGGCACAGACCTCTGTGCTGTCCGCGGATTAGAACTGAAAGTAGATGAACTCCGCCCCGCCGAAGTTCCCAAAGAGCAGCGTGAGATAACCGGTGGCCACGTAGATGGAGTATCGCACGCCGACCGGCAGCCGCGGCACAACGAGCCCATCGTCGAACCAGGCCTCGCACGCATGCACGAGCAGAAGCGGCGTCGTGTAGAGGAGGAGCGGCACGAGCAACCCGTGGACATTGACTGTCGCCGGGGCGAAGTTGCCGATCAGGCTCGCGGTCAAGTCCCGCATCTGACCGGCCGATCGCGATCGAAAAATCAGCCAGCCGTAACAGGTGATGTGGAACATGACGGCCCAGGAAGCGGCGCGCGCCAGGAGCTGTGGCCCTGCGACCAGGCGGCGGAACCCGTCCCATCGCTCTCCGGCGCGATACGCGATGAGCAGCACGCCGTGATAGATGCCCCAGAACACGAATGTCCAGGCTGCGCCGTGCCAGAGCCCGCCGAGAGCCATCGTGATGAACAGGTTCCGCCGCGTCTGCCACTCGGATCCGCGGCTCCCGCCGAGCGGGATATAGAGATAGTCCCGCAGCCAGGTCGACAGGCTGATGTGCCAGTTGCGCCAGAACGCCTGCGGCGTTCGCACGAGGTATGGAAAGCGGAAGTTCTCGATGAGCTCGATGCCCATCAGCTTCGATGTTCCCCGTGCGATGTTCGAGTAGCCGGCAAAGTCACCGTAGATCTGAAACGCGAAGGCGTAAACGCCGAGCAGGACGTTGACGCCGGTGTGCGGCGCCGACGGATCGAAGGCGGCGTTGGCCAAGCCGGCGAGGTTGTCCGCGACGAAGACTTTCTGGAAGTACCCCCAGGCGATGAGCCAGGCGCCATCGCGCATCTGCTCGCGCGAGATGCGCCGCGGGGCATCGATCTGCGAGAGGAGGCTCGAGGCGCGCAGGATTGGCCCTGCCACCAGGTGCGGAAAGAACGCGACGAACACCGCGAAGTCGAGCAGGTCGCGCGTCGCAGGAATCTCGCGCCGGTAGACGTCGATGACGTAGCTCATCGTCACGAACGTGTAAAACGAGATGCCGACCGGCAGCAGGATCCGCAGCGTGACGAAGTCGACGTTCCAGCCGAGTGCGGCGAAGACCCCGTGCAAGCTGTCGGCGAAGAAGTTGAAATACTTGAAAAACCCGAGCAGCGTCAGGTTGAACCCGAGGCTGACGACGAGCAGCGCACGCCGCGCGCCCGGCGTGGACGTTCGCGACAACGCTCGCGCACAGCTGAAGTCCACGAGCGTCGACGCGAGGAGCAGGCCGAGGAATCGCCAGTCCCACGCCGCGTAGAAGTAGTAGCTCGCGCCGAGCAGGAGCCAGTTCTGCGCACGGTGCGGCAGCACGCGGTAGGCGCCATACACGACGATGAAAAACCAGACGAAATGAAGAGAGTTGAAGACCATGCGGCTCGGTCGTGAACGCTCAGCGCGGAAGCAGCCGGCGGTCCTCGATGAATCGGTCGAGCGCCTCAGCGACGACGGCGTGGCCCCGCGGCGTCAGGTGCACAGTCTCCTGGTAGAAGAGGTCAGGTCCGGGGAGTGCAGCGCGCAGCGCCGGCAGCACGTCGAGTCGTGGGATCCCGAGCGGCGCCAGAGCCTGATCGAACCGCTCGGTTGCCGCGTCACGCACGAGCGTCCCGCCCGTTGCCGACACGATGTCCTTCAATCGGCCGTAATCGCCATCGTCGACCTGAAAACGCGCCGGCATCAGAACGATGGCGGTGGCCGCGCCGGCGGCCGTGGCCGTCCGTGCAATGTCCTCGATTGACGAGCGCGCGATGTCGAGGCCGTTCCCGATGCGCGGCGCCGGATGCGCAGCGTAGCTCTGAAGCGGCGGCTCCGGAGGAGCCAGCGACGGCGACAGGCGGTCGGTCACTGCGACGACGCGCAGACGAAGAATCTGGAGGACCATGCTGCGTCGGACGAGGCGACGCAGCCGCGTCAAGAGAGAGTCCGCCACCACCTGGGTCGCGCGGCGGGTGTCGTCGAGCTTGGGCCGCGAGCTCACGGCCTCCTCGGCGTCGTTGCCGACGAAGACGACCGGCAGGACCAGGTCCGCTTGGACGCTGCTTGCGATGGAGCGAAAGAAGAGCTGCTCTTCGACCGGCCCGTAGCCTTGCACGCCAGCGTTGATGACCCGGTAGCGATACGCCGACTGCCGCTGGTTCAGGCGCTCTTCCAGAAGTTCTCCGAACGTTTGCCGGAAAGGCACCTGCACCGAAAGGACGAGCGAGTCTCCCAAGAGCACGATTCGCCGCTCGTTGGCCGCCTTTGGTCCGACTTCCTGGTCGTCGCGGAACCCCGCGCCGTTGATCGCGATGTCCGCGGCGAACTCACTCGTCACGAAGTGCATCCGGGCATGAGGCTTCAACCGGTACCCGATGGCAGGATCCGTCTCGAACAGTCCCTGGAACGAAGGCGCTGCCTCCGAGCTTCCCCACGTGCGCAGCCCGGCTTCGAAGAGCACCGACTGCGCGGCAGCGATCAGCACGAAAGACAGCAAGAGACGAATGCTCATCACCTCGTTCGTGGCGCGTCGTTCGAGGCTCGTCGTTCCACGTCCGCGGCGCCGGGTTCTCCGTTTGCCGTTCTCGGACCGCTCATGAGTGCCGCCGCGACCTGGAGGACGGCGTCGTCACCGAGCGATGGGTAGAGCGGAAGCGAAAGGATCTCGCTGCACACGCGGGTCGCGATCGGGCACTCGTCGGGACGTTCAGTCGCGAGCGCCGGCTGGTGCGGAATCGGAATCGGATAGTGCACGAGGGTCTCGATGCCGGCTGCTCGCAGGTGGGTCTGCATCGCATCGCGCGCGGCGCTGCGTACGGGGAAGAGGTGATACACGTGTCCACTGTCGAGCTCGGGAGGTACGACAATGGTGTCAATTTCGCGCAGAGCCTCCCGGTAGCGGCGGGCGAGTAGGCGCCGCCGATCGGTCCATCCGCGCAGCAGCGGCAGGCGCGCCCGCAGCACCGCGGCTTGTAATTCATCGAGGCGCGAGTTGACCCCGAACTCGTCGTGGCGGTACTTGTCCGTCTGGCCGCCGTTGCGAAGGCGCTTCACCCGGGCCAGGAGCGCGGGGTCGCTGGTCGTCAGCGCGCCACCGTCCCCGAGGGCCCCAAGGTTCTTCGTTGGATAGAAGCTGTAGGCCGCGGCTGCGCCGTCGCGGCCGACTGGACGTCCCTCGCAGGTCGCCAGGTGCGCCTGGCAGCAGTCTTCGACGATGGCGAGATTGTGGCGGCGCGCGACGTCGGCGATCGCGCGCATGTCGGCTGGCTGGCCGTAAAGGTGCACCGGCATGATGGCCGCGGTCCGTGGGGTGATAGCCGCGGCAGCGGCGCGTGGATCGAGCGTGAGGCGATCCGGATCGATGTCGGCGAACACCGGCCGCGCGCCCGCCATCATGATCGCCAGCGCCGAGTAGGCAGCTGAGAGAGGCGACGTGATCACTTCATCGCCGGGCCCGATTCCGAGCGCCCGGATGGCGATGGCCAGCGCGTCGGTTCCGGTGCCGACGCCGGCGGCGTGCGGCGCGCCACTGGCTGACGCGAACTCCTGTTCGAACGCCTCGAGCTCCGGTCCGAGGATGAACCAGCCGCGCGCGACCACTCGCGCGATGGCGTCCTGCACGGCGGCCCCGTCCTCGCCCGGCGTCAGCTGCAGGAACCTGATCACGGCCGGGTCTCCACTGCCGGTCTCGGCTGGTCGAGGTAGTGACTCATGTGCTGGCGATAGAAGGCGATCGTGCGCCCGAGGCCCTCGCGGAGGCCGACTTGCGGCATCCAGCCCACAGTCTGCCGGAACTTCGTCGAGTCCGAGTAGAAGCTGCCGATATCGATTCGCTTCTTTTCCGGGGGCCACTCGACGAACCGCACCGACCCGGATCCGGCGACGTCGAGCAGGATCGAGACGAGCTCACGGTGGCTGATTGGCTCGTCGCCGCCGACGTTGAAGACGTCGCCATTGCACGCGTCGGTGGCGCCCGCACGCAGGAACGCGGCCGCAGCATCATCAACGTACACGAAATCGCGCAGCTGCGAGCCGTCGCCAAACACCTGAATGTCGCCGCCCTCGATGGCGAGACGGATGAACCAGCCGATGAAGCCTTGACGGTTGTGCCGGATCAACTGGCGCGGGCCGTAGACGTTGGTCAGCCGCAGCGAGCATGCCTGGACGCCGAAGACGTTGTTGTAGAGGAGGTGGTAGTACTCGCCGGCGGCCTTGTTGACCCCATTGATATCGGCGGGCCGGACGAGATGGGTCTCGTCAACCGGCAGGCGGTCGGGCCGGCCGTAGACCTGTCGCGTGCCCGCGTACACGACCCGGACGCCTGGATTGTAGGCGCGGCAGGCCTCGAGCATCGACAGCTGCGCGCGGCAGTTGATCTCGAGATCGGTATAGGGATCCCGCATGCTGTCGATGTGGCTGACCTGCCCGGCCAGGTTGAAGATGATCTCGCGGTCCCGCACGAGCGCGCCCATCGATGTTTGATCCCGGACGTCGGACACGTTGAGCCGCACGCGGTCCTCGATGCCCTGAATGTTGAAGCGATTGCCGCCGTAGTCGGGATGGAGCGAGTCGACGATCAGCACGTCGGCGCCGGCTTCCACGAGCTGGCGCGCCAGATTGCTCCCGATGAAGCCGAGCCCGCCGGTGACCATCACGCGACGCCCGCGATAGAACGAGAGGTAACCGGTTGTCATGTGTGCTGGGCCGGCCGCAAGGCGGGCTGCGGCATGGACAGGCCAAGCATGTTATCGGCGGCTCTTCGTCATGGCAAGCGCCCGATCGTAGGCCGCCTCGAAGCGACCGGCGACGAATTCCCATCCGAACCGCGCCATGACCGACGCGCGCGCGGCCTCTCCCAGGCGCACGCGCAGTTCGGGATCGCGGGCGAGCGTGAGGATCGCTTCGGTCAGCGAGGCGACGTCGCGTTCCGGCACGATGACGCCGGTGCGCCAGGGATCGACCGCCGACCTGATGCCCCCGGCCGATGTCGTGATGATCGGTGTCCCGGACGCCAGGGCCTCCAGCACGATGTTCGGCAGGCCATCGACGTTCCCGCTGTCGTCTCGAACCGAGGGAATGGCGACCATGTCGGCGGTGGTCAGCCAGGCGGCAATGTCGTCCTGCGAGAGGTTGCCCAGGAAGCGCACGCGATAACCGATGCGCGCGTTCTCCACGCGCCGCCGCAGCTCGGCCTCCAGATCGCCCGCCCCGGCAATGGCGGCTTGCACGTCCATCTCCTGCGGTATCGCCGCCAGCGCGTCAATCAGGTACTCGAATCCTTTCTTGCGGACGAGACGCCCCGCCGCGAACAGCAGCGACGTGTGCGTGGCGATGCCGAGGCTCGCGCGGTGCCGCGCGCGCGCGTACGGGTCCGGACGGAAGCGATTCGGATCCACGCCGTACGGCACGACGTCGACGCGTTCCGCGTCCGCGCCGAGCGCGATGGCCCGCTGGCGCAGATCCGCGCTGCAGGCGGTCACGGCGCCCGCACGCGCGAAGACCATGCGGGCGGCACGGCGCGCCGGCCAGAGTGTTTCGGCGACGTACACGTCCGACCCGTGAAGACTGACGACCAACGGGAGTCCGGGCGCCGCGGCCGCGGCGACGACACCCCCGGGCACCACCCAGTGCCCGTGCATGATCGTCGCGCGACACGTCCGGGCGACCGTCCGCGCCGTCCGCCAGCCTGCCGCGAGCGCCAGCGGCGCGGCGACATATGCCGCCGCCTTCAGGCTGACGTCCGCACGCAGCGCCGCCGCGTACCCGAACACGTTGAGCCGCGGGTCGGGTGCGTACTTGTAGAAGTGGAAGTGGATGCCATTCTCTTCCTCGCCTCGCGTCACGAGCGGGTGCCAGGGCGCCACGACGTGAACTTCATGGCCGCGAGCGGCGATCGAGGTCGCGATCGGCTCCATGAACGTGCCGACGCTGTCCCCGTGGAACCTCGGGTAGGAGCTCGTCACCATCACGACGACGTGGCGTGTCACGGTGTCTTGCGGAAGAGCAGCCGCCAGGGAGTGATCAGGGATTCGAGCAGCACCGAGCCCGACACCTTCGACTGCCCTTGGCGCCGCTCGACGAAGATGATCGGGACCTCGCCGATCCGGCAGCCGCGTCTGCTGGCTTCGAAGAGCATCTCGACGAGAAACGCGTAGCCGTCGGACACCATGTCTCGGATCGGCAGGCGCGCCAACGATTCGCGCCGCCAGCACCGGTAGCCGCTCGTACAGTCACGCGGCGTGAGGCTTGTCACCATGCGGATGTACCGGTTGGCGAACGCGCTCAGGAAGATTCGGTGCAGCGGCCAGTTCACGACGCTGACGCCATTCAGGTACCGCGATCCGATGACGACGTCGTGATCCGCGGTGGCGCCGACGAGCGCGGGAAGGTATTCGGGATTGTGCGACAAGTCGGCGTCCATCTGACACACGAGATCGACGTCAGGCTGCGCGATGGCCTTCTGCAGTCCATCGACGTACGACCGCCCGAGTCCACGCGGCCCGGTGCGATGCATCACCTCGACGCGGCCCGGAAACTCGACCGCGAGCGCATCGGCGACCGCGCCGGTGCCGTCCGGCGATCCGTCGTCGACGACCAGCATCCGAAAGCCCTGGTGCGCGAGGACCCCTCGGGCGAGCACGGGCAGGTTGTCGCGCTCGTTGTAGGTCGGGACGACGACGAGGACGGTCGGTGGCGTGGTCACGAGTGTGGTCGGCCGGCCAGTGCGGCGGCTGAAACGATCAGCACGGGGTCGATGACAGGCATGCGGAACCGCTCCTGTGGAAAGAAGACGAGGCCCACAAGAATCGATGACGCCGCGAGGAGCAGCAGCGACACGGGCCGGCGTGGGCTGTACCACAGCCGGCGCGCGCCGGCCAACGCGAACGGAAGGACGAGCAGATACGGCGCGACCGATGCCACACGGTATCTGACGGAGTGTACCGCATACGAGGGCCCGGCCGGAACGACGCTGTAGAACGCCTTGCGCGCCATGAGCGCGGCCCAGTCGAGCGGATGGGCAGCAATCCAGCCGAAGGCCTCGCGATAGTAGATCGGCTCGAGTGCTTCCGGCGAAAGGCCGGGGTGCGCGCGTCTGAACGCCAGTTCGGCCTTTTTGAGGTCGGGATTCGCCGCGAGGTCGCCTTCACCGCGGGCGAGCGGGTGGTTGCCGGTCCAGAACGTCACGCCGCCCTCCGATGCGATGAGCACGACCCGCTCGTGGACTCGCATGTTGCGAAGCGTCCACGGTGTGATGACGGCGGCTGCGGCGATCGTCAGCGCCACGGCCAGCGCGGGGCGACGGCGGAACAGAAGCCAGCCGGCCGCGAGCGGCATGTAGAGCAGCATGGCCGGCCGGATGAGCGCGGCTGCGCCGGCGAGGGCACCGGCGAGGAGCGTCAACCCCGTAGCTTGGCCGCGCCCGGCCCCCGTGATCTGGTCGTCGCGCGAGCGATCGACGGCCAACTGGAGCACGAACGCCGTCGCGAGCGCGACGGCGCTGTAGAACGTCTCGCTCAACGCATACGACGGCATCGAGACGAGCGGCGGGTATGCCGCGGCGAGCCCAGCCGCCCACACGCCCGCGCGAGGTCCGGCGCCATAGAGCGCCATGAGGCCAATGAGCCAAACCGTGAGCGCACCGACGAGCGACTGCGCGACCTTGACGCGTGCGGGGGTGGCGTCTGGCACGGGCCGTCCGGCGTCGAGCGCGGCCAGGAACAACGGGTATCCTGGCGCGCGGCCGAACCGCTGTGCCGTTCCGCTCTCGTGGGCGTCATCGTAGACAAACCCCAGGCCCGACGCGACGCCGCGCGCGAGCGCGAGATACTCGTGTTCGTCGTGCGTCAGCGGCTTGTCGACCCAGTAGAGAAACCCGAAGGCGAGGCGCAGGGCGAGTGCGGCGGCCGCCGCCGCAAGGATCAAGCGGCGCGCTCGCGTATTGTCGAGGGTCATCGCGCTATTGACGGCTCTCGAAGCGCATCGCCGAGATCTGTTCCGAGACCAGACCGACGAGGAACACGATGACGGCCAGCATGATGAGCAGGACCGACGAGTTAGTCACGTGACTCTGCGTCGCGATGGTCCACGCCGCGTACGTCGCCCCGACCGCGAACGAGGCCAGACTCATGGGGAGGAAGACGCGCAGCGGGCTGAAGAGCGTCACGATCTTGAGGATGATGACGAAGAACTTCACGCCGTCGCGGGCGAAGCGGATGTTCGACTGCCCGACGCGCTGGCGCGCTTCGACTGGCTCGAACGCCACGTTGTAGCCCGCCTTGATGAACGCCAGCGTCGTCGTGGTCGGCGTCGAGAAGCCGTTCGGCAGAAGGTGCAGGAACTCGCGCAGGCACTCGCGGCGTGCGCCGCGGAAGCCCGAGGTGAGATCCGGAATCTCGCGGCCGGTGAGGTAGCTCGCGAGTCGATTGAGCGCGGTGTTGCCGAATCGTCGCGCGTGCGTGGCTTGAGTCGAGGTCGCCCGTGCGCCGATGACGAGATCGTACTCGCCCAGCCTCGACACCAGCCGCCGCGCGTCGTCGGGACTATGCTGGCCGTCGCCGTCGAGGATGAGCACGTGTTCGCCCGTCGCGCGCCTGATGCCGCTCTTGACGGCTGCGCCGTTGCCCTTGTTGTAGGGATGTCGGACGACGATAGCCCCGGCCGCGGTTGCGCGGGCGCAGGTGTCATCCGTCGACCCGTCGTCGACCACGATGATCTCGTGCCAGGGGCCCGCGTCGGCGAGCGCCGAAACCACCTGCGCGATCACCGTACCTTCGTTGTAGGCCGGGATGACGACGGAGACTGCTGCGGGATCCGCCATGCCCGTTCAGCGGTCCAAGCGTCGCGTGACGCCAGTCCTCGACAGCTCGTGAGGCCGGTCGTCGTCGCCAGGGGCCGAATCCTCGGCGCGGCTGGGCAGCTCGAGCGAGCGCACGCGATACAGGAGGTCCTCGAGCAGCTTACGGTTGGCGGAGATGAGGTCGGCGAGCAGGCCGATGAGGAGCACCTGCACGCCGATGATCACGACGACGCCAGCAACCTGCAACGACTGGATATGCCGCGCCCAGGTCAACCGCTCGGTCCAAGCGGTATAGACGAACCGCGACGAGATGAGCAGGCCCACCGCGATGATGGCCAGGCCGATATAGGTGAAGATCTTGAGCGGCTCGTACATCGCGTAGATGCGGACGATGGTCGCCGCCGATCGCTTGATGTACGAAAAGATGCTGTCGAACAGCCGCGACTTTCGTGTGCGCGGGTTGGTCTCGATCGTCACGTGGGCAATGGCCATCCGCTTCTTGCCTGCCTGAATGATCGATTCGAGCGTGTAGGAGAACTCCGAGACGATCGTCATCCGGAGCGCGGCGTCGCGGGTGTAGGCGCGGAAGCCGCTCGTCGTGTCCGGCACAGAGGTGTTGGAGACCTGGCGCACGACCCAGCTCCCGAGCCGCTGCAGCTGGCGTTTGCGCCACGACATGTGCTGGACGGACGCGATGTTGCGATCGCCGATGACGATGTCGGCCTCGCCTTTCAGCAGCGGTTCGAGCAGGGCGGCAATCTGCTGGCCTGGATACTGATTGTCGGCATCGGTGTTGACGATGAAGTCGGCGCCGCGCTTGAGCGAGGCGTCGATGCCGGCGGCAAACGCGGCCGCGAGCCCTTTGTTGCGGCGCAGGCGAACAATATGGTCGACGCCCGCCGCGATCGCGACGTCCGCCGTGCCGTCTCGCGATCCGTCGTCGACCACGAGGACTTCGATGACTTCGATGCCCGGGATCGATCTCGGAAGCTCCGCCAGCGTCGCCGGGAGCGTCTCCGCCTCGTTGAGGCACGGGATCTGGATGATGAGTTTCACCGAAACCTTCGCAATTATGGCTATTCTGGCCGTTTTGGCAATCAGCGCGTCAGCATCTCGATGGCGCCGTCCCAGGTGATGCGCCGCGCGACGTCGTGACCGGCGTCGCCAAACGAGGCGGCGAGGCGCCGATCGACTGACAGGCGGCGCATCGCGTCCGCCACCGCCTGGGGCTCCGGCTGGCACACGTAGCCGTTCTCGCCGTCGACCACGAACTCGTTGGGCCCGCCCGAATCGGTGCAGGTCACGACGGGCTTGCGGGCGAGAAACGCCTCGAGCGTGACGTAGCCGAAGTCCTCGTCGTAGGGCGGGTAGATCACGGCCAGCGCGCCGGCGTAGAGCTCGACGAGCGTCTCGTCTTCGACGCTGCCGAGAAAAGTGATGCGGTCCGCGACTCCGGCCGCGTGCGCGCCGCGCTCGACGTTCTCGCGCTGCGTGCCGTCGCCGGCGACGATCAACCGGAGCGCGGGATCCGTGAGCGCCAGCGCCTGCACGATGAGGTCGACGCGCTTCACCGATTCGATGCGGCCGACCGACAGAACGTAGTCGCCGTACGGTCCCGGGGTCAGCCGCGGCGCGAGCCGCGGAGGGTGGTACAGAGCGGTGGCCGACAAGCCGTTGAATTTCGCCAGGCGGGCCGCGGTGTTCTTCGCATTCGAGTAGATCGCACGGCACTCGCCGAGCATCTCGGTGTCCAGGCGGATGAGAGTGTCGCGCAGGCCGACGTCGGATTCCGTGTGTCCGAAATCGCTGTACGGCGTTCCGCAGAGCTCGTACGCGGCGCGGTACTGGTGGATCAGCCAGGCGACCTTGTTCGGGTGCCTCACGAAGTAAGTCGGAAACTTGGAGGCGATGACGAGATCCACCGGCCGTCCGTTGCTCTCGCTCAAGTCGATCAGGCGCCACGCCGCGGCGTGCGGGAGGATCTCCTCTTTCGGATACCACTTGAACGGCAGACTCACGAGCTCGGTCAGGTGGCCGCGCGCCCTCAGCTCGCGGACAAGCTCGCGGACGTGCACTTCCGCGCCACCGTGCACGAAGGGCACCTGGGCTTCGCAGACGAGGATCGTCTTCACGATGGCTGTGATTCCTGGTTTGATTTACGTGGCGTGGCGGAAGTTGATCACGTCGCCGTCGGTGACCACGTATTCCTTGCCCTCGAGCCGGAGCTCGCCGTGGTCCCGGCAGGCGGCGAGCGTCCCGCGCGCGGTCAGCTGATCGTAGCCGACGACTTCGGCGCGGATGAATCCGCGCGAGATGTCGCTGTGAATCTCGCCGGCCGCCAGCACCGCGGAGGTGTGTCTGGGAATCGACCAGGCGCGGCATTCGTCCTCCCCGACGGTGAAGAACGAGATGTACCCGAGCAGGTCGTAACTGGCGCGTATGACGCGATCGAGGCCTGACTCGCGCAGGCCCAGATCGGTCATGAAAGCCGCGGCGTCGGCCGGGTCGAGCTGAGCAATCTCGAGCTCAATCTTGGCGCAGATCGGCACCGCACGCGTGGCCGCGCCCGCCATGAACGACTCGAGCCCGGCAATCCGCACCGCCTCGTCGGCCTTCGGAAGGTCGGCTTCGTCGAGGTTCAGCACGAGGAGCAGCGGCTTGGCGGACAGCAGCTGGAAACCGCGCAGCCGCTTGGCCTCGTCGGCCGACAGGCCGAGCGCCCGGAGCGGCTGTCCCGCTTCAAGCGCGGTCTTGCAGCGCACCAGGATCTCGCGCTCTTTGCCCAACTCCGGCGTGTTGCCTTTCTTGAGATCGCGCTCCAACCGCTCCAGACGGCGCTCAACGACGCCGAGGTCGGCCAGGATGATCTCGTCTTCCATCATGCGGACGTCGCGCGCGGGATCGATCGCGCCCGATGGGTGCGGCACCGACGGATCGCGGAACATCCGCACGACGTGCAGCAGCGCGTCGGCGTTCCGGAACGGCGCGAGATCGAGGAGTGCCTGCGCCCCTGTCTGGGCGCCGCCGGCGCCCGCGACGTCGGCGAACTCCACGGTGGCAGGCACGTGCTTGCGCGGATTGAACATCGCGCTGAGCCGGTCGAGCCGCTCGTCGGGGACGCGTGCGACACCTACGTTCGCTTCCGCCTTGCCGCCCTGGCGCGGCGCCTCGCGCGCGCTCGTCAGCAACTGAAACAGCGCCGTCTTGCCCGACGACGGGAATCCAAACAGGCCTGCTCTGAGCATGTGAAGGGCGATCTCATTTTCAACGCTCGCGGGGCCCCACCCCCGCTCGCATTCGCTCGGCGGCCGCGCGCCTCGCGTCGCCGCAGGCGCCGGAACCGGCACCTCAGGGGAGCGGGACGCCGCAGGGCGCGTCTCCCGTTGAGCCAAATCTGCACATCGTAACACGCCGCCGCCGACGTTCGTTGTTGTTTCGCCTGGCGAAAATTAAGCGTAAGATCTGACGGTTCATGATTTTGCGGTTGACAGAATGCCGCCCGGACCTCTAGTATCCCGGTGGACTTTTGTGGAGCAAAGTGGAGTAACCAGACGTGCTTCGGGGCAACCACCCAGCCAAAATTGATGACAAAGGCCGGCTCAAAATCCCGAACGCCTTTCGTGCCCTCATCGAGAAGCAGCATGGCACGGAGCTGTTCGTGACGAGCCTGACGGGGGAGTACGTCCGGCTCTACCCGATGCCCGTGTGGCTGGCCCATGAGGAGAAGCTCTCCCGTATCGCGACGACGCATCCGGCCAGGCGCAAATACCTCGATCGTGTCAATTACTACGGCCAGACCGCGCAGATCGATGTGCAGGGGCGCGTCGTGATCCACCCGCGGCTGCGCGAGTTGGCGGGCATGAGCGGCGAAGTCGCCGTCTTCGGTCAGATTGACACCCTGGACGTCTGGAACCACGAGCGGTTTGTCGCCCGCATGCAGCGCGATGCTTTCGACGACGCCGACGCGCAATCGCTCGCCGACCTCGGGATCTGACTCATGGCCGCGCTCCACGCACCCGTGCTCGTGTCAGAAACGCTGACGCTCCTCGACCCGTCGCGGGGCGGGCTGTTTGTCGACTGCACGGTTGGCCTCGGCGGCCACAGCCGGGCGTTGCTCGAGGCGGGGGCGTCCCGCGTGCTCGGCCTCGACCGCGACCTGGACGCGCTCGGCCTGGCGGCCGGGGCGCTGGCGCCGTTTGGCGACCGCGTCGAGCTCGTGCATGCCGACTACCGCGATCTCGACCGCGTCCTCGACGCGCGCGGGATCGAGGGCATCGCCGGCGCGCTGGCCGATCTCGGCGTGTCCTCGATGCAGCTCGGCACCGAGGGCCGCGGGTTCAGTTTTCAGCGCGACGAACCGCTCGACATGCGGATGGACCGGTCGCGTCCGCCGACGGCCGCGGACCTGCTCGCCGATACCGACGAAGAGGAGCTGGCGAACGTGATCTTCCAGTACGGCGAGGAGCGCTACTCGCGCCGCATCGCGCGGGCGATCGTGCAGGCCCGGCAGGCGTCGCCGGTGGCCACGACCGGCCAGCTGGCGCGCATCGTCCGGCGGGCGATTCCCGTGCGGGGTCACCAGCGCATCGACCCAGCCACGCGCACCTTCCAGGCGTTGCGGATCCGCGTCAATCGCGAGCTCGAGGGCCTCGACACCTTTCTCGGCGTGGCCGCGCGCCGGCTTATCGCCGGCGGCCGGCTTGCCGTGATCGCGTTCCATTCTCTCGAGGACCGCATCGTGAAGCACACGTTTCGCGCGCTCGTGCACGCGGAGACGGCCCTCCGCATCCTGACCAAACGGCCGATCGAGGCTGGCGAGGACGAAGTAGCAGGCAATCCCCGGGCACGCAGCGCCAAGCTGCGCGCGATTGAGAGGCTCGCATGAACGCGACCGACTTCGAGTACGCCATCAAGAAAGACGTCCGCAACAACCCGATCGTTCGCGAGGTGGACGAGGCGCGCCAGCGGCAGCTCCTGCGGGCCGTAGGGATTGGCGCGCTGCTCGTCGCGGTCCTGCTCTTCTCGGCGTGGCAGCACTTCGAGCTGGTGCAGCACGGCTACTTCATGGAGCGGCTGCAGCAGGAACGGGCGGCGGAGGAAGAAATCAACCGGCAATTGAAGCTGGAGATCGCGGTGCTCCGTGCGCCACGACGCATCGAGGACATGGCGACCCGGCAGCTGCGCATGGTGAATCCGGCGCCGGCCGACGTCGTCATCGTCGAGCGAGTGGCGACACCTGCGCCACCCGCGAAGTCCATCGTCGCGGCCCGGTAGCCCATTCGGCACCTGAGGAGGACCGATGGCGGACCAACAGGCAGGCAGAGGATTCCGATTTCCGTGGTGGGGACGCACGGCGTCCCGGGCCCGGCGCACCGAACCTTCGCCCACTCCCGACTGGCGTGACACCCTGCGATCGCGGCTCGTCGTCGGCGCGGTGATCTGCGCGCTGTGGACCGGCGCGATCGAGGCGCGGCTGCTGTACCTCCAGGTGTTCCAGCATGCCGGCATGGTCGCGCTCGCGGCGAGACAGCAGGAGAACACCATCGAGCCCCCGGGACGGCGCGGCGATATCGTCGACCGCAACGGCGACTTGCTCGCCTACACCGTCGACGCCGACTCCATTTTTGCCGACCCCACCGAGATTGACGATGTCGACGGCGTCGCCGCGAAGATCTGCCGCGCTCTCGATCGCTGCGATGCGTCCGAGCGGGTTGCGATCGCCAAGAGCATGCGCCGCAAGGGACAGTTCGCGTGGGTGGCGCGCAAGGTGTCGCCCGACGAAGAGCGGCGCGTGCGGGCGCTCGAGATCGAGGGCATCGGCTTCGTCAAGGAGAGCCGCCGCTTCTACCCGAAGCGCGAGCTGCTGTCGCACGTGCTTGGCGGCGTCGGCCTCGACAACGCCGGCCTCGCGGGTCTCGAGTCGGCGTACGACTCACTCGTCCGGGGCCGCGCCGGCCGGCTGCTGATCCAGCTCGACGCCAAGCGCCGCGCACTGACGAGCCACGTCGAACGTGAGTCCACGGTCGGCGCTGCCCTCGAGCTGACGATCGATCAATATCTGCAGAACATCGCCGAACGGGAACTGCAGGCCGGCGTCGAGGAGTACGGCGCGGCGGGCGGCTCCGTCGTGGTCATGGACCCGGCGACCGGAGAGATTCTCGCCCTGGCCAACGCCCCCACGTTCAACCCCAACAGCTTCTCGCGTGCGCCCGAGGGCAATCGCCGCAATAGAGCCATCCAGGATCTCTACGAGCCAGGATCGACGTTCAAGATTGTCACCGCTTCGGCGGCGCTCGAAGAAGGGCTCATCACCCCCGACGATCCGATCGATGTGAGCGCGGGACTCATTCGATTCGGCTCGCGCCAGATCGATGACGTGCACCGCTACGGCGTGCTGTCGTTCACCGACGTGATCGTCAAGTCGAGCAACGTCGGCGCAATCAAGGTTGGCCTCAAGCTCGGTCCGGAGCGGCTCGGGCGTTACGTCAGCCGGTTTGGGTTCGGTCAGACGCTCGTTCCGGACTTCCGCGGCGAGAACGCCGGGATCGTCTGGAATCCCTCGCGGCTCGACTCCGGCGCGGTGGCGTCGGTCTCGATGGGCTATCAGGTCGGCGTGACGCCGGTGCAGATGGCCGCGGCGGTCAGCTCGATCGCCAATGGCGGCATGCTCTACGAGCCGCGCGTGGTGCGCGCGACGATCACGGACGGCCAGCGCGCGGCGGTGCCGCACAAGGTGCTGCGGCGAACGGTGTCGGAGCGCACGGCCGCGCAGCTGACCGCGATCATGGAAGCGGTCGTCGAGCGGGGCACGGCCAAGGCGGCACAGATCGACGGCTACACCATCGCCGGAAAGACCGGCACCGCCCACAAGGTCATCAACGGCGCGTACTCCCCGTCGGAATACAACGCGTCGTTTGTCGGCTTCCTGCCCTCGCGCAAGCCGGCGTTGACCATCATCGTGGTGATCGATTCGCCGCACGGCAAGGGCTACATGGGCGGCGCGGTGGCGGCGCCGATCTTCAAGCGGGTTGCCGAAGCCTCGCTGCGTCACCTCGGCATTGCGCCGACCGTGAACCCGGCGCCGCCCGTGCTCGTGGCGGCGCGCGGTCATGACCAAGAGCCACGAGAGTCGCCTGAGGTGGTCCCGGTCGATTTCGAACAGAAACGCGTGCTCGCTCGCGACGGTCTGATGCCGGATCTGCGCGGCATGAGCGCCCGCGACGCTACCCGTGCCCTGACGCGCGTCGGCCTGACCGGGCGAC
Source organism: uncultured Acidobacteriota bacterium (assembly GCA_963839705.1). Lineage (GTDB taxonomy): Bacteria > Acidobacteriota > Vicinamibacteria > Vicinamibacterales > 2-12-FULL-66-21 > DATBJJ01. The sequence continues at coordinate 507,473 of CAWIWL010000008.1, read as the reverse complement.
TCAATGGCGACGGTTTCGTCCTCGAGCAGACGCCGGCCGCTGGCGGCGTGCTGCTTCCTGGCACCGAGTGCGTGCTGACGCTCGGCCGCCAGCCGCCGCTTCGTTCCGGGGCGCCGCAATGACGCTCGGCGATCTCCTCAGAGCCACCGCCGGTCGAGCGCCGTTCGACGCGCTCGCCAGCGTGCCGCAGGTCGATCGCGCCGACGCCCCGGTCGTATCGGTGACGAGCGATTCGCGGGAGGTTGCGCGCGGCTCCCTGTTTGTCGCTCTGCGCGGCCTCAAGACCGACGGCGCCGCGTTTGCCCGCGAGGCTGTTGCGCGCGGTGCCCTCGCCGTGGTCGCGGAGGCCGCTCCGCCAGAAGGCACGACGGTTCCGTGGCTGCAGGTGGCCGACGCGCGACTCGCGCTTGCGGCACTCTCGGCAGCCTTCTTCGGCAATCCCAGCAGCGACCTCGTACTCGTCGGCATCACCGGGACCAACGGCAAGACCACCACGTCGTACCTGCTTGCGTCAATCTTCGAAGCCGCCGGCATGCCGTGCGGCCGCATCGGCACCGTAGGCTATCAAGTCGCGAACCGCGAGGTCGCGGCGACACGCACCACGCCGGAAGCGCCCGAGCTGCACCGCATGCTGCGAGAGATGGTGACAGCCGGTTGCGGCGCCTGCGTCATGGAAGCATCGTCGCACGCGTTGGCGCTGCGGCGGGTCGACTACCTGCACTTCAGCGCGGCCATCTTCACCAACCTGACGCGCGACCACCTCGACTTCCACCGCGACATGGAGGATTACTTCCTCGCGAAGCGCCGCCTCTTCGAACTGCTGCCCCAGGGAGCTGTTGGCGTCACGAATCTTGACGATCGGCGCGGGGCGTCCTTCGCCGCGGCTGCGCCCCGCCCGGTCACCTACGCGATCGACACGCCCGCCGACATCCGTCCCGGCCCGCTGGCGTTCTCGCTCGACGGGCTCGCATTCGACGTACGCACGCCTCGCGGGACGCTCGCCCTGCGGTCGTCTCTGGTGGGCCGCCCCAACGCCTACAACATCCTGGGCGCCGTGGCCGCCGCGGTTGCGCTCGATGTGCCCTTCAACGCCATTCAGAAGGGCATCGCAAACCTCACGCAGGTGCCGGGCCGCTTCCAGCTCGTTTCCAGCGCGGGAGACGACGTGCGCGTGGTCGTCGATTACGCGCATACCGACGATGCGTTGAAGAACCTGCTCGAGACCGCGCGCCCGCTGGCGACGGGACGGGTGATCACGGTGTTCGGGTGCGGCGGCGATCGCGATCGCACCAAGCGTTCGCTCATGGGCGCGGTGGCCTCGCGCTTGAGCGATCTGGTCATCATCACGTCTGACAACCCGCGCTCGGAGGATCCCGCGCAGATCATCGAGGAGATCATGCGGGGCATCGTGATGCCGCCCGACCGGGTCGGACCGAAGAATCAGCCCGTGCCGAAGAGTAAGCCGTACCTCGCGATCGTCGACCGTCAGGCGGCGATCGAGCGCGCCGTGCAGGACGCGCGCCCGGGCGACCTGGTGCTGATTGCCGGCAAGGGCCACGAGAAGTACCAGGAAATCGGTGGTCGCGTGCTGCCGTTCGATGACGTGGACGTGGCGACGGGCGCCCTGGCGCGCCGTCGCGCACGGTCACGGGTGTCATAGCGCGTGGAACCGCTCGCGCTGACCGCGGCCGATGTCGCCGCCTCCGCCGGCGGAGACGTTGTCCACGGGGATCGGACGGCCGTGATCGGGCGAATCGTGATCGATTCGCGAACGCTCGAGGCGGGTGACTGCTTCGTAGCCATTGCGGGCGAGCGGTTCGACGGCCACGACTTCGTCGCCGACGTGTTGGCGCGGGGAGCGGGCGGGGTGGTGGTGTCGCGCGACCTGCCGGAAGGGCCGCTGCCGGCCGGTGCGGTCGTGATTCGAGTCGACGACACGACGGAGGCGCTCCAGGACGTCGCGCACGAGGTACGGCTACGGTCGGGCGCCCGCGTTGTGGCGATCACGGGAAGTGCGGGCAAGACGACGACCAAGGAAGTCGCCGCGGAGTTTCTGTCGTCGCGCCATCGCGTCTTCAGGAACAAGGGGAATCTCAACAACCATATCGGACTGCCGCTCTCGTTACTTGAGCTGCGCGCCAGGCCGGAGATCGCAGTCGTCGAACTGGGCATGAATCATCCGGGAGAGATACGCACACTGGTCGGCATCGCGGAACCCGATGTCCGCGTGTGGACCAATGTCGGCGATGCGCACCTCGGATTCTTCGAATCGGCCGACGCCATTGCCGACGCCAAGGCCGAGATCCTCGATGGAGCCGGCGCGGATGACGTTCTGGTCGCCAACGCCAACGATGCGAGAATCATGCGCCGTGCGGAGTGGTTCCTTGGCCGCGTGGTGACCTTCGGGATCGATACCGACGCCGACGTTACCGCGGCGAGCGTCGAGCACCGCGGTCTCGCGGGCACGTCGGCCGAGCTCAGGACGCCCGCCGGCAGCGCGACCCTGGTCACGCCGCTCCTCGGCCTCGGCAACCTGTCGAACGTGCTGGCGGCGACGGCCGTGGCGATCCAATTCGACATTCCGGTGTCTCAGATCGTAGAGACGGCGTCACGACTGCAGCCGGCGACGCATCGCGGCGAGCTTCTGCGACTCCCGGGGGGCGTCACGCTCATCGACGACTCGTACAACTCCAGTCCGGCGGCCTTGCGCCAGGCGCTCGACACCGTGACCGCGTCCACGGGATGCGCGCGGAAAGTCGCCGTGCTCGGCGAGATGCTCGAGCTCGGCGCCCACGCCGATGCGCTTCACCGTGAGTCGGGCCGTACGGCCGCCGTGGCCGGGCTCGATTTGCTCATCGCCGTCGGGGGCGAGGGCGCGCGCGCGCTCGCCGAGGCGGCGCGCGCGGCTGGCATGCGCGCCGACGCGGTCATCCATGTGGCGACCCGCGAGGAAGCCGCTGACGTCGCGCTCGCACGCATCCGTCCCGGCGACCTCGCGCTGGTCAAGGGCTCGCGCGGCATCGGGACCGATCTCGTCGTCGCGCGACTGAAGGCGGAGTTCGCCTGATGCTCTACCACCTGCTGCCGCCGTTGACTCCGTGGCTCTCCGTGTTGAACGTGACGCGATACATCACGTTCCGCACCGCGGTGGCCAGCATGACGGCGCTCGCGCTCGGGCTTGTCCTCGGTCCGTGGATGATTCGAAAGCTCCGAGAGTTCCAGATCGGGCAGATCATCCGGCACGAAGGACCGGCGACGCACCGGACGAAGGCCGGCACGCCGACCATGGGCGGGCTCCTGATTCTGACCGCGACGCTCGTGCCGACGCTCCTCTGGGCCGATCTGGCCAACCCGTTCATCTGGATCGCAGTCCTGGCGACGATAGCGTTTGGCGGGATCGGCTTCGCTGACGACTATCTGAAGATCGTTCGACACTCGCATCATGGACTCCTGCCGCGCTACAAGCTGTTCTGGCAGTTCGTCGTCGGGCTGAGCGTCGGGGCGGCGCTGATGGTGCTCGCGATGCAGCACCCGCCGCTCTTCAACTCGCAGCTGATCTTTCCGTTCTTCAAGCGCCTGGTTCCCGCGCTCGGCCTGGCCTACATCCCGTTCGCGGCGCTGGTGCTGACCTTCTCGACCAATGCGGTCAATCTGACTGACGGCCTCGATGGTCTGGCAATCAGCGTCTTCGCCGTCGCGGCGGCGACGTTCACCGCGCTCGCCTACGTCTCGACGCATGCCGTGTTCGCCAGCTACTTGCAGTTGACTCCGGTGCCGCCGGCGGCATCGGAGCTGACCATCTTCTGCGGCGCCCTCGTCGGCGCGAGCCTCGCGTTCCTCTGGTACAACTCGTACCCCGCCGAGATCTTCATGGGCGACGTCGGTTCGCTCGGGCTCGGCGGCGCGCTCGGCACCGTCGCGCTCCTCATCAAGCAGGAGGCGCTTCTCGCCATCGTCGGCGGCGTGTTCGTGATGGAGGCGATGTCGGTCATCATCCAGGTCGCCTCGTTCAAGACCACCGGTAAGCGCGTCTTCCGGATGGCGCCGATTCACCACCACTTCGAGCTCATCGGCTGGAGCGAGCCGAAGGTCATCACGAGATTCCTGATTCTCGCGATCATCTTCGCCCTCTTCAGTCTCACCACGTTGAAACTCCGATGAGCGACACACCTTTCTCCGTTCGCGGCAAGCGGGTCGTCGTCGTCGGGGCGGCGAGGAGCGGTGTCGCCGCCGCCGAGCTGCTCGTGCGGCGGGGGGCGAGCGTCACGCTGACCGACATCCGCGAGCAGATCGAGGACGAAGAGCGGCTGCGCGCGGCGGGCGTCGCGCTCGAGCTCGGCGGCCACCATGCGTCGACGCTCACGAGCGCCGATCTCGTGGTGCTCAGCCCGGGAGTGCCGTCGCATCTGCCCGCCATCGAGGCCGCGCGGCGCGCGGGGATTCCGGTCACGGGCGAGCTCGAGCTCGCGTCGCGCTGGCTGCGCGGGCGGATCGTCGCCATCACAGGAACGAAGGGCAAGTCGACGACCACGACGCTGACCGGCCGCATGCTCGAGGCCGGCGGCTACCGGGTTCTTGTCGGCGGCAATATCGGTCTCGCGCTCAGCGCGCAGGTCGAGGCGTCCACCGAAGAAACGATTCACGTGATCGAGGCGAGCAGCTTTCAGCTCGAGAGTGCGCAGACGTTCAAGCCGTGGATCGCGGTCCTGCTCAACTTCTCGCCCGACCACCTCGACCGGCACGCGAACGTCGGTGAGTATGCCGCCGCGAAGGCGCGCATCTTTGCCAGGCAGCAGCCGACCGACTGGGCCGTGCTCAATGCCGACGACCCGGGCACGCTGGAGCTGGCGGCCCACACGCGCGCCCATCGCCTGCTCTTTTCGATGGGCGGCGCGGCGCCGGAGGGCGTCGGCCTCACCCACGATGCCATCGTCCGGCGGAGCGCGAACGGCGAGGAATCACTCGTGCCGCTCGCCGCAGTGAAGCTCCTCGGCCGTCACCTGCTAGCCGACGTGCTCGCGGCCTCGGCCGTGGCGTCGATCGTCGGCGTCGATGCGGCGGCGATGACCAAGGCCGTCGAGGGCTTCGCCGGCCTCGAGCACGCGCTCGAGCCGGTCGCGGAGATCGGCGGAGTGCGGTTCGTCAACGACTCGAAGGCGACCAATATCGAGGCGTCACGCCGCGCCGTGGAGAGTTTCGGCGACGGCGTAGTGGTAGTGCTCGGCGGCCGCTTCAAGGGCGGCGACTTTCGCGACCTGCTGCCGCCCCTCGTCGAGCGGCACGCCACGGTCGTGTCCATCGGCGAATCGAGGCCTCTCATCCGCGAAGCGTTTGGCTCGGCGGTCGCGCTCTATGAGGCCGACGACATGTCGTCGGCAGTGCGGCGGGCGTTTGCGTCGGCGTCGCCCGGGCAGACGGTCGTCCTGGCGCCGGCGTGCTCGAGCTTCGACATGTTCCGCGACTACGCGGAGCGCGGCCGAGTGTTCAAGCAGGAGGTGAGGAAGCTACAGGAGGAGTGGAGCACGACCAGGGAACAGTAGGCGTGCTTCACGACGCCAGTTAATGCGGAGTGGAGCACGACCAGGGAACAGTAGGCGTGCTTCACGACGCCAGTTATGCCGAGTGGAGCACGACCAGGGAACAGTAGGCGTGCTGCACGACGCCAGTCAATGCGGAGTGGAGCACGACCAGAGAGCAGTAAGAAGTGTTTCACGACGCCAGTTCATGCGGAGTGGAGCACGACCAGCGAGAGCAGAAGTGAGCAATTCGGAACGCGTGACGCGCGAACAATGAGCAGTCATCAGCCGGTCGACACGGTAAAGAACCGTCCGCTGGGAACGCAGGCTGCCCCGGTCTGCGAGGGTGGTGTCTTTGCCCGCGACCGGCTGGTGACTGCTGATTGTTCGCGCGGCCTGCACCAGCGCGGGGAAGCCCCCGCCAGGCACAGGCTATTTGTCGGTACCAGTCCCCGGGACCTTTAGGCAGCGGAGTATGGCGCGAAAGCTCAAATCGGACAAGTTGCTCTTTACCGCCATGCTGCTGCTGGTGTGCACCAGCATCGTGATGGTCTACAGCGCGTCGGCGGTCATCATGACCGAGCGGCAGTCGCCCTATCTCCTGCTGTTCAAGCAGGCCGCCTGGATCCTCATCGGCCTGTCACTCGTGCCGATCGTCATGCGCATCGACTACCGGTGCTACCGCCAGCCGCTCGTCATCTGGGCCGGTCTGGGCATCACGGTGGCCGGCCTGCTGATTGTCCTCTTCTCGGCGCCCGTGAACGGTGCAAGACGCTGGCTGCATGTCGGCCCTCTCGGCGTCCAGCCCTCCGAGCTCGCGAAGATCGTCGTCATCATATTCACAGCCGCGATCCTTGAGCGCCGCATGGATCGGCTCGACGAGCCTGCGCACTCCCTGCTCCCAATCGGTATCGTCACCGGCGCCATCGTCGGCCTGATCCTCGTCGAGCCGGATCTGGGCACCGCGGTGTCGGTGCTGGTCATCGCGCTCGCGATGGTGTTCGCCGCCGGGATCGGTTACCGGTATGTCGTGAGCCTCGCGATCCTCTTCGTGCCGGCGCTGTACCTGGTGGTGATGTTCTCGCCGTACCGCGCGCAGCGAATAATGGCGTTCCTCGATCCGTGGGCCGATCCGCAGGGCGCCGGCTACCAGGCCATCCAGTCGATGATCGCCGTCGGCACAGGCGGGTTCTTCGGCCGCGGACTGATGGGCGGCATGCAGAAGCTCTACTACCTGCCCGAGCCGCACAACGACTTCATCTACGCTGTCATCGCCGAGGAGCTCGGCCTCATCGGCGCCACGACGGTGCTCATCTGTTTCTGCGTGATCGCCTGGCGTGGGCTGCGGACGGCGGCGCGCGCGCCCGATCGGTTCGGAGCCTTCCTCGCGGTCGGGCTCACAGCCATGATTGCTTTTCAGGCGCTCCTGAACATCAGCGTCGTCATCGGGCTGGCGCCGACCAAGGGCATTCCGCTGCCCTTCGTCAGCGCCGGTGGTTCGTCGCTGCTGATCAACCTCTTGGGGATGGCGATCCTGCTCAACGTATCGCAGCACGCGTCCCCGCCTCACGTCGTGACCGTGGCCATGGCGAAGCCTGATGCATGAGTCCGCAGCGCGTCGTCATCGCCGGGGGCGGAACCGGGGGGCACCTCTTTCCCGGGATCGCCGTCGCGCGCGAGCTGAAGCGCCGCGTGCCGGAGATGGCGGTCAGCTTTGCCGGGACCGCGCGGGGCATCGAGAGCCGGGTCGTGCCGCGCGAGGGTTTCGATCTGGATCTGCTGCGCAGCGCCGGCTTGAAAGGGATGTCGCTGGCGTCGCTGGCGCGCGGCCTGTCGCTCCTGCCGCTGAGCGGGCTGGACGCCTGGAACATCGTGTCGCGGCGGCGGCCGCAGCTCGTGATTGGCGTTGGCGGCTACAGCTCGGGCCCCGTCGTGCTGGTGGCCGCGCTGCGACGGATTCCGACACTTCTGCTCGAGCAGAACGCCGTGCCCGGCTTCACCAATCGCCGCCTGGCGCCGTTTGTCAGCAGCGCGGCTGTCACATTCGAGTCGACGCTGTCGTACTTCGGGAGGAGGGGCTTTGTCACAGGCAATCCGGTTCGTCCCGAGTTCTTTGAGCATGGTCCCGCGGCGCCACTTGCAGGCCCGCCGAGGATTCTGATCTTTGGGGGCTCCCAGGGCGCGCACGCGGTCAACGTGGCCATGGTGGAGGCGGCGCCGAGGCTGGCAGCCCATCCCGGCGGGCTGGCGGTCACGCATCAGACAGGAGAGCGCGACGTGGAGTTCGTCCGGGACGGGTATCGCCGTGCCGGCCTCGAAGCCAGGGTCGAGCCGTTCCTCTTCGCCATGGACCGTGAGATGAAGGCCGCGGACGTCGTGATCTGCCGGGCCGGGGCGACCACGCTCGCCGAGCTGACAGCCGCCGGCAAGCCGTCGTTGCTCGTCCCGCTGCCGACGGCGGCCGACGACCATCAGCGACGGAACGCCGAAGTGCTCGCGGCGGCCGGCGCGGCCGACCTCCTCGAGCAGTCGGAGATGACGGGGGACGCGCTGGCGAATCGCATCATCGGCCTCGCCGCGGACCCATCGCGCCGCCACGCGATGTCCGGCGCGGCGCGGCGGCTCGCGAAGCCCGACGCCGCCAAGGCCATCGTCGATTGCGCGTTCGAGCTCCTCGCCGGGCGGGAGCAGCCGTAATGCTCGGACGCACGCGACGGATTCACTTCGTCGGCATCGGGGGAATCGGCATGAGCGGCATCGCCGAGCTGCTGGCCAACCTCGGCTACGAGGTGAGCGGCTCGGACGCGCGGCGATTGACGGTGACCGATCGCCTCGAGCGGTTGGGGGTCCGCGTCTCGATTGGGCACGACGCGGCGCACGTCGGACGGGCGGACGTCGTGGTGATGACCTCGGCGATCAAATCGGGCAACCCGGAGACGATCGAAGCCGTGCGGCGTCAGATTCCGGTCATCCCGCGGGCGGAGATGCTAGCCGAGCTCATGCGGTTGCGTTACGGCATCGCCATCGCGGGTGCCCACGGCAAGACCTCGACGACGTCGATGGTGGCCCTGGTGCTCGAGCGAGCCGGGCTCGATCCGACGGCGGTAATCGGCGGACGGCTGAGCGCGTTTGGCAGCAACGCCCGGCTCGGGCGCGGCGACTACATGGTGGTGGAGGCCGACGAGAGCGACCGCTCGTTCCTGAAGCTGTCGCCGGCGATCGCCGTCATCACCAACATCGATCACGAGCACATGGAAAGCTACGGGAGCTGGGCCGACCTCCAGCAGGCCTTCGTCGAATTCGCAAACAAGGTGCCGTTCTACGGCGCTGTCATCGCATGCGCCGACGATGAGCCGGTTCGTAACGTGCTCCCGCGTATCACGCGCCGCCTCATCACCTACGGTCTGGCGACCGCGGATGGCCAGGCGTCGGCGAGCGTGACGGCGCATGGGATGACGCTCGAGGCGTTCGGATCGCGGGCGATCGTCCGCTACTGGACGCCGGAGAGCTCCGAAGGCGGCAGCTTTGCCGGCGACGTGGAGCTCGGCGAGCTGCGGCTGCAAGTGCCGGGTCGCCACAATCTTTTGAACGCGCTGGCGGCGGTCGCCGCCGGCCTCGAGGTGGGCGTTCCGTTCGACACGATCGCGGCTGCGCTGGGCGAATTCCAGGGCGCTGAACGACGGTTTCAGCGGCTCGGAGAAGAGGACGGCATCATGGTCGTGGACGACTACGGTCACCACCCGACCGAGATTGCCGCCGTCATCGCCGCGGCGCGTGCCGGGATCGACCGGCGCGTGATCGTCGTCTTCCAGCCGCATCGTTATTCGCGGACCAGCCAGCTGCTGCGCGAGTTCGGCTCGGCTTTGAGCGCCGCCGACGAGGTCGTGCTGACCGACATCTACGCGGCCGGAGAGCCGCCGATTCCCGGCGTGACGCTCGAGGCGCTGGCCACGGTCGTTCGTGCTGCGGCCCGCGGCGGCGTGCGCGTCGTCGCCGCCCTCGAGGATCTGCCGGCCGCCGTCGCGACGATGGCTCGGCCGGGCGATCTGGTCATCACGCTCGGCGCCGGTTCGATCGGTGGCGTCGGCGAGCGCATCCTCGAGGCGATCCGCCATCGGCGCGCGCAGCCTGCAGGCGCTGGGGGGGCGAGATGAGGGTCAGGGCAGCCGCCGAGAAGAACTTCCGGCGTACCCGCACCCGCGCCCGGCCGGCGCGCCGCCGATGGCTGCATGCCCTCTTCAGCTGGCGCGTGATCCGCGGACTGCTCGTGCTCGCGCTCATCGCGCTCGCGGGGTACCGGGCACTGAGTCTCGTCTATCACTCGAGCCTGTTCCGGATCAGCCGGGTTCGTGTGCACGGGAACGTCCGCATCTCGAACGGAGAAGTCCAGGCCATCGTCGGCGATCTCCAGGGCGCCCACATCCTGACCGTGAACCTGGCCCGGGCGCGCGCCGAGCTACTCGAATCGCCCTGGCTCGCCGAGGCCGCGCTGCGCCGCGAGCTGCCGTCGACCATCGACGTCTACGTGTCCGAGCGCCGGCCGTTCGGGCTGTCTCGCCAGGGAAGTCAGCTCTACCTCGTGGCCCGTGACGGTACGCTCATGGACGAATTCGGCCCCAAGTACAGTGAGTTCGACCTCCCCATCATCGACGGCCTCTTTCCGCGCCAGACATCGCGCGTGTCGCGTTCGTCGCGGCTGGTGGCATCGCCTGCCCCCAAGGCCGACCGTGCGCGCGTCGCGCTGGCCTCGAGTGTGGTCGACTCGATCCAGGAGAGCCAGTCGCTCATCAAGCGCGTCTCGCAGATTGACGTGACCGACGCGCACGACGCCGTGGTACTCCTCGACAACGATCCGGCGCTGCTGCATCTCGGCGACGAGCACTTTCGCGAGAGGCTTCAGTCGTATCTGGAGATTGCCGAGACGCTCCGGGCGCAAATCCCGGCCATCGACTACGTGGATCTTCGCTTCGGGCAACGCGTGTACGTGAAGCCGCGAGGCCGTGCCGAACGCACGGCGATGCAACTGCCAGCCGCTGGCAAGACTTTCTGAGGGGGAGACGTGGCACGCAGGGAACGGTATCTCGTCGGTCTGGATGTCGGCACATCAAAGGTCACGGCGATCGTCGGCGAGGCCACCGACGATGGCGGTCTGGACATCATCGGGATGGGCCTGGCCGACTCGCGCGGAATCAAGCGCGGCGTCGTGGTCAACCTCGAGGCCGCGGTCGAGTCCATCAAGAAGGCGATCGAGGAAGCCGAGCTGACCGCCGGGGTCGAGATCGACTCTGTGCACCTGGGTCTGTCGGCCGCCCACGTCAAGGCGTTCAACAGCCGGGGCGTCGTCGCCGTCGCCGGCAAGAATCGCGAGATTACCCGCGAAGACGTGCGGCGCGCGATCGACGCCGCCAAGGCCGTCGCCCTGCCGAACGGCCGGGAGATCCTGCACGTGCTGCCTCAGGACTTCGTCGTCGACGAGCAGGACGGCATCGGCGCTCCGGTTGGCATGACCGGCGCGCGGCTCGAGGTGAACGTCCACGTCGTGACCGGGAGCGCCTCGTCGACGCAGAACATCGTGGCGTGCGTAAATCGGTCGGGCGTCGCAGTGCTCGACACCGTGCTCGAACAGCTCGCCGCGAGCGAGGCGGTGCTGACCAACGACGAGAAGGAGCTGGGCGTAGCGCTCGTCGACATCGGCGGTGGCACCACTGACTTCGCCATCTTCGAGCGCGGCAGCCTCTGGCACACGGGCGTCGTGGCCATCGGCGGCGACCATTTCACCAACGACATCGCGGTCGGCTTGCGTACGCCGATTCCCGATGCGGAAAAGATCAAGCGGCGATCAGGATGCGCGCTGTCGGCGATGGTGGACGAAGACGAGACGATGGAAGTGGCGAGCGTCGGCGGCCGCAAGCCGCGGGTGATGTCGCGCCGGATCCTCTCCGAGATCCTACAGCCGCGCGCCGAAGAGATCTTCCATCTGCTCTGGGACGAGTTCCGGCGCGCCGGTTTCGAGAAGGCGCTCAATTCGGGCATCGTCCTGACGGGCGGCGGCGCCATGCTCGAGGGTGTCGGCGAGGTCGCCGAGCAGATCTTCGATCTACCCATCCGGCGCGGCGCACCGGCCGGGCTGGGCGGGCTGGCGGATCACGTCAATAGCCCGGCCTTTTCCACGGCCGTCGGGCTGGTGATGTACGCGCATCGGAATCAGGCGGGAGAGCCCGCGCGGCCGGTAGGCGCAGGAGCGTTCGGCCGGGTGGCCGTGCGGCTGCGCACGTTGTTCAAAGAGTTCTTCTGATTTTTTTTCGGACGAAGCAACAGGAGGTCGGAACCATGGGTGATGTACGACACAGGAAAATGGGCGACACCGAGCAGGCAACGCTGCGCCTGAAGCTGGCGGAGGAAGCACGGACCGGCGCCCGCATCAAGGTCGTCGGTGTCGGTGGCGGCGGCAGCAATGCCGTCAATCGCATGGTGCAGGCCGGGCTCGACGGCGTCGAGTTCATCGTCGCCAATACCGACCTGCAGGCCCTGCAGCTCAATCAGGCGCCGGTCAAGCTCCAGATCGGCGCCAAGCTGACCAAGGGACTCGGCGCAGGCGCCGACCCGAACGTCGGCCGGCAGGCCGCGCTCGAGGATACCGAGAAGCTGATCGAAGCGCTCGACGGCGCCGACATGGTGTTCGTGACGACCGGCCTCGGCGGCGGCACTGGCACCGGCGCGGCGCCGGTCATCGCCAGCCTCGCGAGCGAGCTCGGCGCGCTCACGATTGCCGTCGTCACCAAGCCGTTCCGGTTCGAGGGGAACAAGCGCCAGATGCAGGCGGCCCGCGGACTCGACGAGCTGCGTGAATGCGTCGACACCGTGATCACCATTCCGAACGAGCGGTTGCTCGCCACGATCGCGCGCAACACGTCGCTCGGCGAGGCGTTCACGTCGGCGGACGACGTGCTGCGCCAGGCGATTCAGGGGATCTCGGACCTCATCCTCGTGCCGGGGATGATCAACCTGGACTTCGCCGACGTGAAGACCATCATGTCCGGGATGGGATTCGCGATCATGGGTACGGGCGTGTCGGAAGGCCCCAATCGGGCGATGGCCGCCGCCAACGCCGCGATTTCGAGCCCGCTGCTCGAAGACGCGTCGGTCAAGGGCGCGCGCGGCGTGATCATCAACGTCACCGGCGGGCCGGACCTTTCGCTCGTCGAGGTCAGCGAAGCATCGATCGTGATCCAGGAAGCCGCGCATGAGGACTGCAACATCATTTTCGGCGCCGTGGTGGATCCGAAGATGGAAGGCAGGGTGAAGATCACCGTCATCGCAACCGGCTTCGACCGGCCGTCGGCCGCCCAGGCCCTCAGTCCGTCGTCTGTGCAGACACCGGTCGATCTTCAGAACTACACGTCCTGGCGTCAGGAGTCCGTCGAGAAAATCGCTGCGGCTGGGGGGGGAGGCTCACGAATCTCCATTACCCGCCGGCCGGCGCTCGATCTGCCGCTGATGTCTTCGTCCGTCGAGGCGGAAGCCAACGGCGGCCCGGGCGCGGAGTTCGAGCCAGTTTCCCCACTCGATGTGCCTGCGTTCCTCAGGAGGCAGAGCGAGGCATAACAGGGTTCAAGGTTCAGGGTTCAAGGTTCACGGGTTCTAGGTTCTGGCTGCGGCTGGCGCGCGGCTCGGCTATTCCCACAGGCTCGGCGCCCGCCGGGCCGGGGGCGAGCCGTGCGTGGTACACTGCATAAATCCACGGCACACGGGACCGTCGTCTCTTCAGGCACAGGCACCTGACGACGACGGTGCCGGTGCTGGGGGCGTCCTCGTCTCGGGACCGGACCGGTGGTTCCGTTCCGTCCGTTTCCGGCCGGGCCGCGACGCGGCCCGCGTTCACACCGCGCATCGACTTACGCCGCGAAAGGCGGCCGGCGCACCAACACATGAAGCAGTGGGAGTACCGCGAGCGCGCGCGGCAGGTTCTCGCCCGTGAAACGGGCTACGTGCTGAAGCCGCACGGTGGCCGCCTCCGCGTCGCGCTCGCGTTTCCAAACACGTACTGGGTCGGTATGTCCAGCCTGGGGTTCCAGACGGTCTACCGGCTGTTCAACGACCTCGACGATGTGGTCTGCGAACGCGTGTTCCTGCCGCCGAAGCAGGAATTGCGCGCGCAGCTCGAGAGCGGCACGCCACTGCTCACGCTCGAAACGCAGACGCCGGTGTCGGATTTCGACGTCCTGGCGTTCTCGGTCTCCTTCGAGTGGGATTACACCAACGTCGTCACGATGCTGCGGCTGGCCGGGCTGGCGCCGAGGGCAAGCGCGCGGCGGGCGCGGGATCCGCTCGTCGTGATCGGTGGCGCGGTGACGTTCGTGAATCCGGAGCCGCTGGCGCCTTTTGCCGATGTGATCGCCGCCGGCGAGGGCGAGATGCTCGTGCCCGACCTCGTCGCCGTGCTTCGCGAAGGCCTCAGCCGCGAGGAGCAGTCGGCACGCCTGTCGTCGTTCAGGGGCTTCTACGTGCCGTCGCTTTACGAAGTCCATTACAACGGCGACGGGACGATAGCAGGCTTCGAGCCTCGCGCCGGCAGCGGCGCTCCGGCGGTGGTCAAGAAGGCCGCGGTGAAGAGCGCGGATCGACTGGACCCGCCGGCCACCTCGATCTTCACTCCGGACACGGAGTTTGGCTCGCGATTCCTCGTCGAAGTCGTGCGCGGGTGCGCGAACCTGTGCCGCTTCTGCTGGGCCGGGTACAACTACTTGCCGGTGCGCGCGTTCCCGGCCGACCGCATCCTCGAGCTGGCTGCCGCCGCACGACAGCACTCGAGCCGTGCCGGCCTGGTGTCGATCGCGCTCTGCGACCACCCCGAGATCGACCGGATACTCGATGGCCTGCTCGCGCTCGGCTACTCCATCAGCCCGGCCTCGCTCCGTCTCGACGACCTGACCGACAGCATTGTCCGGCGGTTGCGCCAGAGCGGTGAGAAGTCGATCACCATCGCACCGGAAACCGGGTCGGACCGGCTGCGCCGCGTGATCAACAAAACCGTGACCAACGACGAGATCCTCGCCGCGACCGAGCTCATTTTCGCCAACGGTATCGACAACCTGAAGCTGTACTACATGATTGGGCTGCCGACGGAGACCGACGAGGATCTCGAGGCGATTCGCGATCTGACCGTCAGCATGCGCGGCATCATGATGAAGCACGCGCGCCCGCGCGGTCACGTCGGGCGAATCGTCGGCAGCGTGAATCCGTTGATTCCCAAGCCCGGGACGGCGTACCAGTGGATCCCGATGGAGGATCCGGCGATCACGGACCGGAAGGGCAAGCGGTTGCGGCATCTGCTCTCCGATATCGACAACGTCTACTTCAACATCAAGTCCGAGCGGCATTCCTACTATCAGGCGCTGCTGTCGCTCGGCGATCGGCGCGTGGCCGATACGATCGAGGCCGCGGAACGCAACGGCGGACACTGGCGCGCCGCCGTCGCCGAGGCCGGCCTCGACGCGGACTTCTACATCTTCCGCGACCGTTCGAACGACGCCGTGCTGCCGTGGGACATCATCGACGGCGGCATGAAGACGTCGTTCTTCCAGTCCGAGTTCCGCAAGTCACTCCGCGAGGAGTG
The DNA here is from genome assembly GCA_963839705.1 of uncultured Acidobacteriota bacterium. Lineage (GTDB taxonomy): Bacteria > Acidobacteriota > Vicinamibacteria > Vicinamibacterales > 2-12-FULL-66-21 > DATBJJ01. The sequence continues at coordinate 492,341 of CAWIWL010000008.1, read as the reverse complement.
GACACTCCCGCCGAAGCGGCAGAAAGAGAACCTCAAGCTGCTGCCGGTGCTCGACTAGACGTTACCCGAGGGGCTTCGCCCCTCGGACTCCCCTACACGCGCCCTCGCGCGCCGCTTCGCCGGCGCGCTTCCGCCTCCGCTAAAGCTACGGCGAGACCTCGCCGAAGCGCCTACGGCGCGAAGGCGGGCCGGTCGCGTGGCTCGCTCGCCCATGCTCGCTCGCAACTTGGACGAGCGTCCGGTTTGTGAGATAGCGCTTCTAGTCTCATCCGGGGGACTTTGTCCCCCGGACCCCCTCACACGCTCGCTCGCTTCCGCTCGTTCGCGCTGTTTATGAGACAGCTTGTTGAGCCACGGAGCGACAGGGGCCACGGCGGACACTGTTTTCCAGGCCACGGATTACACGGATCACACGGACCAGTGCGGCGGCAGCGCGCCACACACGAAGTCGTCCAGAAGACTCTTCGCGTCGTGTCGCTCTAGCCAGCCGAGGCGAGGGCCGATTCGGTCTCGAACTCCCCGTACGCTTCCAGAATCAGATCCCGGATGCGGTTCTGCGCCGTTGTGTCGCCGACCGGGCGCAGGAGGGCGAAGCTGCGACGCTCGCCGTTGACTGAATACGTGCGCGCCGGGAACGTGACGTTGCGGCCGTTGCCGGTTTTGCGCTCCCACACAGCGAAGCCCATGAGCTTCAGCCCCGCGAGGGGTCCGGAGACGAAGTGCACCTCGGCGTCCGCGAGCTTGCCGGGCGGGTTGGCTTTGTCGTTGGGTACGATCTTGACGGTCACGGCGTCGCTCCTGTGAAGAAGGTGGCAGGCGGTTTCTGCACCAGAGAAAGGCAAGACGTGCGCCGCCAGACAGGCCAGTCGCCACTGTCCATCGAAGTGTCAGCGTGGAAAGGGGTTCCGTCGATGGTGAGAACGCTCGCGTGTCGAGCCTTCGGCGAGCGCGGGAGAATCCGACAACCCGGGTTGACCAAGTCAGTCGCCGATGAGCATCACCTGCGCCATGGCGAGCGTGTCGGAATGGGTGATCGTAAGCAGGGAGCGGCGCACCTGCATGCCCTCGGCGCGGCGGGCGGCCCCGCCGTGCAGTTGCAGGCGCGGCGGACCGCCGCCGCGAATGACTTCGATGTCCTTCCAGAGCACGCCGCGCGAGTGGCCCGTGCCGAGTGCTTTCATAGCGGCTTCCTTGGCAGCGAAGCGGCCGGCCAGGTGCGGCGCCGGGTTGCGCCGCTGGGTACAATAGGCAATCTCTCCAGCGGTAAACACGCGTTGCAGGAAGCGATCGCCGTAGCGTTCAAGTACGTCCGCAAGGCGAGGGATATCCGTGGCGTCCAGCCCGATGCCGAGAATGTTCATGACCGATCCACAGCCTACCCGCGCCTTCGAGTGGACGCAAGCCGCGTGGGGCAGCGTCCTCCGGTGCGTTCCCCTCGCGGCCTGCGCCAATCACTTCTTCACCGCGAACAACCTGACGCTCCGGGATGACGCCGGCGAGTGGGAAATGGTCGCTGGGGCGATGGGAGTGACGCCTGACGATGTGCTGCTGGTGAGACAGGTGCACGAGGCAACGGTCGCCGTCGCGTCCCATGATCGCCCGCGGCCCTGGCCCCGGCCCAACGCGGATGCCATCGTCAGCAACGACTCGACGGCCGCGATCGCGATTCGAGTGGCCGACTGCGTCCCAGTCCTGCTCGCGGAAGAGACCGGCCGGGCGGTTGCGGCCATCCACGCAGGGTGGCGCGGCGTCGCCAGCCGGGCGACAATCGCCTGCGTGACCGCGCTGCAGACCTCCTATGGAGTCCGGCCGGAGCGCATCATCGCCGCCGTCGGTCCGTCCATCGGTCCGTGCTGCTACGAAGTGTCGGAGAACACCTATCAGACGTTCCGCCAGGCCGGACACCACCCCACGGTGCTCGAACGCTGGTTCGAGCCGCGCCCGTCAGGGAAGTTTCACCTCGACTTGTGGCGTGCGACGCGCGACCAGCTCGAGGGTGCGGGCGTGATGCCGGACAACATCCACATCGCCGAACTCTGCACTAAGACGCACGCCGACATGTTCCACTCGTACCGGGTCAGGGGAACAGAGGCGGGGCGGATGGTTGGGATTATTGGGGCACGGGGATAGCTGGTTCAGGGTTCAAGGGTTCACGGGGTTCAGGGGGTTCGTCAGGTTCAAGGTTCAGGGTTCAAGGTTCAGGGTTCAAGGTTCAGGGTTCAGGAGGAGCCGAGCGTCATGCGGTCCGCTGGTCTTGTCGCCCTTCTGTTTGCGCCTGTGATTCTCGTGCAGGAGCCGCCGCAGACTCAGGTTCCCGGTGCGATTCGCAGCCGTGTCGTGCTCGTGCCGGTGGACGTGCGTGTAATCGACCGCGGCGGCACCCCGGTCACCGACCTTCGACAGTCAGACTTCACGATCGAGGAAAACGGCGTCGCGCAGACCATCGCGCATTTTTCGACGCAGACCTATACGCCGCAGGCGCCGGTGGCTCTGAGCGCCCCCGCGCTCCGGCGCGGGCCCGGGCTCGAGGCGACGCCGCTCACACACCGGACGTTCGTGATCCTGCTCGGCCGCGGGCGGCTGCAGGGGCCGTCGAAGGGGCTCGACGCGGTCATCGAGTTCGTTCGGACGGATCTGCTGCCACAGGATCGTGTCGCGGTGCTCGCCTACGGCCGCGCGACGGATCTCACAACCGATCGGGATTCGATCGTTCGACTGCTCGAGCGATATCGGGAGCGACACACGTCTATCGAGGCGCTGCTCGACCAGTACTTCGATCCCTGTGGCCTGGCGTGGCTCTACCGGTACGGATCACCCACCGTACATGAAGCCGGCAATCGACGCGCTGTTTTCGGCGCCCGGCCTGCCCGCCGTGCGGCACGTGGCTGCGCTCGAGCCGCCAGACGTCGGCGAGTTCGAGCGCGATCGCCTTCGCATCCTCGATGCATTCGATCGGGACGACCGCGACCCCGGAGCCGGTTACATCTTCAGCCATACGGCACGCGAAGACTTGGAGAGGCTGCACGGCGCCGTCGTGTATCTGCGTTATCTGGAGGGCGAGAAGCACTTCGTCTTCGTCACCGAGGAGGGGATATATCTGGGGCGGGACCAGTGGGATCGGCTGGCGGCGGCGGCTTCCGACGCCCGCGTGACGATCTCGCCGATTCACACAGCCGGTGTGTCGCTCTCCTGGAGTGGCGACCCTCGTTGCACTCCGCGCACGGTCTCGCCGTCGCGTCCAGGCACGGGGACGCTCATGGGGCCGTCGTGGGAACAACGGTGGGCAAACGCCGACTTGCGCTCGATCGCCAGCGCGACGGGCGGCCAGGTCTCCATCTACAAATACGCGTCGCGCGCGTTCGACCGTCTCGACCGTGCCACGCGCTTTCACTACGTGCTGGGCTATTACCCAGCGAACGCGACGTGGGACGGCAGTGACCGGCGGATCAAGGTGACAGTGCGCCGGCCCGGCGTGACCGTGCTTCACCGCCACTCCTACTATGCACGCGAAGACCTCGTGCCCTACGATCGGCGCGAGTTCCTGACGCATTCACGCATCGCGTCGGCCGGGGCCTTCCGGCTTCCCGTCTCCGACGTGGGCGTGACGTTGTCGGCATCGGCCGTCGAGAAGCGGCAGAACCCGTGGCAGGCGAGCGTGAAGGTGATGGTCGATCCGGCGTCGATCGCGTTTGCCGAGGCCGACGGCCGGCATGTAGCGTCCATCGACATCGCGGTATTCGTTGGTGGACAAAACCAGCGGCAGGTTGGGGAGATCCGGAAGCGAGTCGACCTGAATCTCCTGCCGGAGAGCTACGCCCGGCTGCGACAGGACGGCGTGTCGTTCACTGCGACGATCGACCTGACCGCGCCGGCGCGCTACGTCAAAGCCGTCGTATATGACTACGCCGCCGATCGGTTGGGGTCAGCGGTCGCAGAACTTAGATAGCGTTGATCTTCCGGCTAGAGCGTTTTTAATTGTCCGTAGTGTCCGCCTTTAGGCGGACACGCTGAAGTCCGGCTAAAGCCCGACACTACGCGCTACAAAGTAATGAGAATCGCTCTGAAGCCGGAAGCCACGGGATGTCGATTGGGAAGCTGGAAGCTGGGAGCTGGAAGCTGAGAGCTGGAAGCTGAGAGCTATTTCCCCTCCGCCTCGTCCATCGCGAGGTTCGACAGCCTGTCGGCTTCCTTGTTGAATTCCCGCCGGACGTGCTCGAAGGTGACTTTGCCGAGCTCCATCATTAGCAGGCGCGCGCGCGCGGCCAGGGGCTGCAGGCCCGGATTCTTGATCTTGTACTCGCCCCGCATCTGCTTGACCAGCAACTCCGAGTCGGCACGGATGTGTATGTCGCGTTGACCGTGGTCGACGGCCCACTTCAGGGCGGCCAGCAGGCCGCTGTACTCGGCGACGTTATTGGTGGCAATGCCGAGTGGGCCGTACAGCTCCTCGATCAAGTTGCCGTCCGCGTCTTCGACGCGGACGCCGTAGCCGGCTGGCCCCGGGTTGCCCCGGGCACCGCCATCGATGTAGGCGCGGATCATTGAGTGATTCTAAGTTGGCGGCTCGCGGCTCGCGGCTGGCGGTTCGCGGCTGGCGGCTCGCGGTTGGCAGTTCGCCGTTCTGGTCAGTTGCCGGGCTCTGCAGGCGCCGACTCTGGCTCCGGCGACAGCGCGGGTGACGAGGTGACCGGCGCGACGAAGTAGAGGATCCGCGAGCAGCTCTCGCACTGCATGACGCTCTCGTTGCGGCGGAGCTCGTTGTAGACCTGTGGGCGCAGCCGGACGTGGCACTGCGTGCACAGGCCGTCCCTGGCCTCGGACATCGCGAGACCCTTGCGGTGTTTCGACACGCGCTCGAAGAGCGCGAGGGCATCGGGTGACACGCTCCCGGCGACCTGCACGCGCTCGGCGTTGGTCTTCTCCAAATCCTGCTCGGTCGTCGCCCGGTCCGTCTCCATCTGCTGGCGGCTGCGCGTCAGGTCCGTCTGTCCAGTTTTGAGCGCCGCCTCGGCCGCCTTCATCTGCGCGGCCAGCGTCTCGGCCTCTTCCATCTGCTCGAGCAACCGGTCCTCCTCGCGACGCACCACGGCCTCGGCCGCGGTGATCTCGGTCTGCATCGCGTGGTATTCCTTGTTCGTCTTGACCTCCATCAGCTGATCTTTGTACTTGCTCAGCCGGGTTTGCACGGCCGCCAGATCCTTTTCGATCTCGCGCCGCGTGGCCTGCGAGGCGGCGATTCGTTCCTTCACGCCCGCCACTGCCCCCGTCAGGTCCGCCAGCCGCGAATCGAGCGCCGCCTGCGCACCAGGGATGTCAGCCATCCGACGGCGGAGCCGCTCGCCGGTCGAGTCGAGCTCTTGGAGCTGAATGAGTAACTTGAGGTCAGGAAGCATCGGGAAATGCTGAATGCTGAATGCTGAATGGTGAATTGAATGCTGAAAACGAAGACAAGGACGAAGGTGACCCGGTCGAAGGAAGCAAAGACGAAGGAGGCGAGGACGGCGGCGACGAACGCGGGGACGGACTCGAAGCCATCACGACAGATAAAAGGGGAATCCCTTCCCCCTTGATCCTTCCCCCTTTACTTCAGCATTCAGCATTCAGAATTCAGCAATCCAAAGTGGGCCCACCAGGATTCGAACCTGGGACGGGCCGGTTATGAGCCGGCGGCTCTGACCGCTGAGCTATGGGCCCACTCAATAGCCTAAGGGCAAACGCTCACCGGCAGAAGCGAAAACAAAGAAGCGAAAACAAAAAGGGAGAAGGCTTCGTGCCTTCTCCCTTGTCCTTCCTAGGTTCGACCCTCGAGAAACGCCCGCAGTTTCCGGCTGCGCGAGGGGTGGCGCAACTTGCGGAGCGCCTTGGCCTCGATTTGCCGGATGCGCTCGCGGGTGACCGCGAAGCTCTGGCCCACCTCTTCGAGCGTGTGCTCGCTGCCGTCGCCGACGCCGAACCGCATCTTGATCACCTTCTCTTCGCGCGGCGTCAGTGTCTTGAGGACCGAGTCGGTCTGTTCCTTGAGGTTCAGGTTGATCACGGCGTCGGACGGAGAGACGACCTGGCGATCTTCGATGAAGTCGCCAAGATGCGAATCTTCCTCCTCCCCGATTGGCGTCTCGAGCGAGATCGGCTCCTGCGCGATCTTGAGAACCTTTCGGACCTTCGACACCGGGATGTCCATCCGCTTGGCGATCTCTTCCGAGGTCGGCTCGCGGCCGAGCTCCTGCACGAGCGCGCGCGACGTGCGAATGAGCTTGTTGATGGTCTCGATCATGTGGACCGGGATGCGGATCGTCCGCGCCTGGTCGGCAATCGCGCGGGTGATGGCCTGCCGGATCCACCACGTCGCGTAGGTCGAGAACTTGTAGCCGCGCCGGTACTCGAACTTGTCGACGGCCTTCATCAGGCCGATGTTGCCTTCCTGAATCAGGTCGAGGAACTGCAGGCCGCGGTTCGTGTACTTCTTGGCAATCGAGACGACCAGGCGCAGGTTGGCCTCGACGAGCTCCTTCTTGGCCTGTTCCGCCTGGATTTCGCCCCGCGAGATCGTCTCAATCGTCCGCATCAGCTGGTCTGGCGTCTCCTCGAGCTCGTCGGCCATCGCCTTGACCTGGACCTTGAGCTCCTTCTGACGCCGCAGCAGGTTCTTCTTCTCTTCTTCCTTCAGCCGGCTGTTTTTCTTATTCTTCGGGTTGAGCTGCCGCTCGAGCTGGTCGATTTCGCGGCGCACGCGCATCACGGCCTCGACCGACTCCTTGATCTGGTCGATCAGGCGGCGCTTGACGGCCTCGGTGAACTCGATCTTGCGGATAAGCTGCGACAGCTCGACCCTCGCGCGCAAGGCCTCCCACCGCACGCGGCGGAACTTCCGCTTGTCGCGCGTCGTGGTGCCGCGGGGCGTCTTCTCGAGCTTCTCCTTGCATTTCTCGAGGCCAGTCCACGACTTCCGGACCGCCTCGATCTGGCGCAGCACCTGACGCTTGCGATCGTCAATCTTGTCGTCGGTCAACTCTTCGTCGACAAACGTCACGAGCTCGCGGATGCTCCGCTCCTCGTTCTTGAGCGAATCGCCCATCGTCATGATCGCGCGGGCGACCGTCGGCGTGCGGGAGATCGACTTGATCACGGCCAGCTTGCCGCGCTCGATGCGCTTGGCGATCTCGACTTCCCCCTCGCGGGTGAGGAGAGGGACGGTGCCCATCTCGCGGAGGTACATGCGGACCGGATCGTTGGTCTTGTCGAGTGCCCCAGGCGTCAGGTCGAGCTCGAGCTCCTCGGCCCCTTCACCGGTGCGGTCCAGCAGCTTGTCTTCGCGATATTTCTGTTCGGAATCGACGACTTCGATTCCGGCGCTGCCGAACGTGCTGAACAGATCGTCGAGCTCGTCCGACGACGTGATGTCGGCGGGCAGAAGCTCATTGACCTCGTCGTAGAGCAGGTAACCCTTTTCCTTGCCGATGGAAATGAGCTGCTTTACTTCGTCGTATTTTTCTTCGATCGACAACGGCGTGTCCTCCTGTCGTGCTCGTTCCGGGCGTATCAAGGTATGCGCTTATGATTCCGCAATCAACTGTAGTAACGTTTTCTTCCGATCCCACAGGGCGACGATCTCGGTTTCGTGTGTCGCCGCGCCGTCTTCCTGCAGCCGGTCGATTTCGCGCTGGACAGCAGCGCGCTCGCGGCCATAACGCAGCCGCTTGATCGCCTTCACACAGTCGAGCGGGGGGCCTGGCGGATGGGACTGGCGGCCAATTTCCTCGACCAGACGGGCCTCCATACTACTTAGACGCTCGAGAAGCGTTCGTGGTAAGGCCTCGATCGGCCATTCCTGAAGAGCCTGTGCCTGCTCCAGGATGGGTGCGGTGGCCAGTCCCACCAGATCTTCGCCTTCGAGTTCGCCGAGGGCCACGACTCCAGCCGCCGGCTCGTGCATCAGGGCCCAAATCAGGCCCTTTTCAGCGGTCTTGACCTGATCCAGCCCGACCTTCGGCCGATCCAGCACGGCCACCGCCGTTTCCCGCTTCGCCGCCGCTTTCTTGATCTCCGTCCTCACTACCTCTTCCGTAATCCGGGCCTTGTGGGCCAGCCGATCGGCAAATTGGTCGCGAGCGGCCGCGTCCGGGATCCGCGCGGCGACTTCGAGCATGCGACTCAGGAACTCCCGACGGTGCTCATCCCGCTGTAGATCCTGTCCCGCGGCGGCCTGATCGAGTAAATACTCGAGATATTGGCGCGAAGTCCGGAGTTTCTCGGCGTACGCGGCGCCGCCTTCGCGCCGGATGAAGGTGTCGGGATCCTCGCCGGCGGGCATCATGGCCACGTTCACCTGGAATCCCTCGGCGACCAGTAGTTCGGAGGAGCGCACCGCGGCGCCCTTTCCGGCAGCATCGGGGTCAAAACTTAGGACGACCTTCGACGCGAAACGTTTCAGTAGCCTGGCCTGCGCCGGCGTCAGCGCGGTTCCCGACGAGGCGACGACGTTGGGGATGCCGCCCTGGATCGCTTGCGCGACATCGAAATAGCCTTCCACCATGACGGCGTGCTTGGATTTGACGATCGCGGCCTTGCTCAGGTGGAGCCCATAGAGCGTCCGCCCTTTGACATAAATCGCCGTCTCGGGTGAGTTCAGGTACTTCGGAACCTGTCCGGCATCCATGGCTCGGCCCCCGAACGCGATGATGGTCCCGTTGTCGCGGGCAATCGGGATCATCAGCCGGTTGCGAAACCGATCGATGAGCACGCCGCCTTCACGCTCCACGACGAGCCCTGTTCGGGCGAGCGATTCCGGCGCGAAACCCTCCCGGAGGAGCTTCGTCTTGAGGGCCTCCCGAGAGGGAGGTGCATAGCCCATGCCCAGGAGCTCGATCGTTGCAGGCGTCACGCCTCGGCTTGCGAGCAGCCGTCTCGCGGCTGCTCCCAGCGACTCAGCCAGCTGCTCACGAAACCACGCGGCCGCCACGTCGTGGGCCCGAAGCAGCGTCTCCCGGTCGCGCTTGCTCTCGGGATCCTGTTGACCGTCGTCGGGCTCCGGGACTGGCACACCGGCACGCGCCGCGACCTGTCTCACGGCTTCCGGGAACGTGATCTTGTCGTGCAGCTTGACGAACTCGAAGACGTCGCCCTTGGCGCCACAGCCAAAGCAATGGAAAAAGCCCTTGTCGCCGTGGACGTGGAAGGACGGCGTCTTTTCCCCGTGAAACGGGCAGAGTCCCTTCCACGAGGCGCCGCTGCGCCGGAGCGCGACACGCTCCTGGACCACCTGCACGATGTCAGCGTGCGACTTGAGGTCCTCGATGAAGTTAGGAGGAAAGAGCGCCATCTATTCCTTGAACTCGACCACGGTGACACCGCCGCCGCCCTGTTCGGGTGGGGCTGATGCAAAATGCGCGACGAACTTGTGGTCGTGCAGGAACTCGGCGATAGCGCGGCGGAGCTGACCGGTTCCGTATCCGTGAATCAGCCGGACCCCAGGCACTTCGGCCATAAGCGCCTCATCCAGAAACTTCTCGGCTCGTGCGAGCGCCTCGTCCACACTGCACCCGATGACGTTCAGCTCCGTCACGGACCCTTCCCGAGGTTGGAGCTCGACATGGACGCGGACCTTAGCGGGCTGAGCCGGGCCAACGCGCGCCGGCACGAGAACCTTGAGCTCGTCTACGCGGGCGCGGAGGCGCTTGCCCCGGACGTCTATCTCGGCTTCGCGGTCGTGGAGCGCCTGCACGATGCCTTCAAGTCCCAGCGTACCGACTTTCACCCGGTCGCCGATGGCCGGCGCCCTGCCCGGTAGCTCCTGGGCGGTGACCGGCGCCGGTTTCGGGGCCTCCGGTTCCGTGTCGTGGGCGCGGAGCCGTTGGCCGATCGCCTCAACGGCGGCCCGCGCCTCCGCCCGCGCGGCGCCAGTCTCGCCGGTGGGGATGACGAGCCGCGGCGCGGCCCGTCGTTCCGCCTCGGCAGCCATCGCGTCCGTCCGCACTTTCAATGCTTCGACTACGGCGTCGATTTGGCGGCGCGCGTCGCGCAGCCGATTGTCGATGCGTTCTTCCAGCCGGCGGCGGAACGTTTCCTCGCGGTTGCGGAGCTCCTGCTCGCGCGCCTGCATCTTCGTCGCTTCTTCGTCGAGGCCCGCACGCTCGCGTGCCGCGAGACGCCGCTCGTGCTCGAGCGACTGGATGTCACGCTCCACCTTCGCGAGGTGCTCGGCGAGCTGCGCCTCGCGGACGCTGCGGTGCTGCCGCGCGCTCTCGATGATCGAGTCGGGCAGGCCGAGCCGCGTCGCGATTTCGAGCGCCAGGCTGCTGCCCGGCGCACCGTAGTTGAGCCGGTATGTCGGCGCGAACGTCGCCGGATCGAAACCGAAGCCGGCCGGGGTCACGCCTTCGGTCGTCACGGCGTAGGACTTCAACGCGTCGTAGTGCGTGGTCGCCACCACCATCGCGCCGCGCACGCGGAAGTGGTCGATCATCGCCATGGCGAGCGCACCGCCCTCATTGGGATCGGTTCCGCCGCCGGCTTCGTCGAGCAGGACGAGCGCGGGCAGCGTGAGCGCGCGATCCATGGCCACGATGTTCGCGATGTGGCCCGAGAACGTGCTCAGGCTCGCCGCAATCGACTGCTCGTCGCCGATGTCGGCGAACACCGAGCGGAACACCGGCACTTGCGTGCCGTCGGCCGTCGGAATGAGGAGGCCCGTCTGTGCCATCAACGGGAGAAGGCCGGCCGTCTTGAGCGCGACGGTCTTGCCCCCGGTATTCGGTCCGGTCACGACGAGCACGCGCACCGGTGGGATGACCAGGACATCCACAGGGATCGGGGATCGGGGCTCGTGCCTCGGGGTTCGGGCTTCGGGAGACACGACGCGGGAATCAGACTCCGAGAGTCGCGTCTCTCCGCCGGAGGCGCGTTCGTCCGCGAGCCCCGAGGTCCGAGCTCCGTTCCCCGATTCGCCATCGGTGCCCAGGTGCCGCCGCACCGCTGGGATGAGCAGTGGATGCCGCGCGGCGCGCAGCTCGAGCCGGCCATCGCTTGCGAGTGCCGGCTGGGTCCCGTCGACGAGCAGCGAGAAGCGTGCGCGCGCCTGGAGCACATCGAGCTCGGTGGCCGCGTCAACCGTCCGGTGCACATCGCCGGCGCGTCGCCGCAGGGCGTCGGCAAGCGCCAGCAGGATGCGGCGAACCTCCTCGGCCTCCTGCTGCTCGAGCGCGACGATGTCGTTGTTGATCTCGACCGTGCTGAGTGGCTCGAGGAAGAGGCTGGCGCCGCTGCCAGAACTGCCGTGGACGATGCCCGGAATCGAGGTGCGATGCTCGCTGCGGACGACGAGCACGTAGCGGCCGTTGCGGTCGGTGACGATCTGCTGCTGGAGGTACTTCGACGTGTCCCGGCCGCGCAGGTAGGATTCGAGCGTTCCGCGCAGGCGCGCCCGCTGCTTGCGCAGACGATCGCGCAGGTTCGCGAGCTCCGGGCTGGCATCATCGACGACCTCGTAGGCCGGACCAATCTTGCGGCGGATGTCGGCGATTTCGTGCTGGAACGAGGCCGCCGTTTCGGCGATCGCGGCGAGCAGGGGAAACCCGGTGCGGACCTTGCGCACGGCGCCGCACGCGCTCTCGACCGACGCCAGGAACCCGGCGAGGTTGACGAGCGACAGGGGCTCGAGGACGCGGCCTTCGACGGCGAGCGACATCAGGAGGGCGTCGAGATCCTCCGGCGCCTGCAGCCCGATCTCGCCGTCGCGGAGATATCGAGTCGTCTCCGCCGTTGCCGCGAGCGCAGCTGACACCGCTCGCGCGTCGGTCAGCGGCTGGAGCTTCGCCAGACGCGCCGCGCCAGGCGGCGTCAGTGCGAAGCGGCGCACCGCCTCGACGATCCGGTCGTATTCAAGCGCCCTCAGGGCACCGGCGTGCATGAGACCTTAGAAAATACTGGTGAGCGTCAGGCTCGACAGGGTAATCGCTGAGTATAGCTCAGGGAGACGCGCAACGACAATGGGAGTGGGAGGAACCCGGGGATCTGGGATCCAGGGCACCGGGAAAGCCCTGACGTTGGGGTGCGCTTGGATCCCTGGACCCCAGATCCCTGATCCCAGAGAGCTTAGTCCAGATGATTAATCGCGCTGGCAACTGCCGCGGCCCCGAAGCCGTTGTCGATGTTGACGACCGACACCCCGCTTGCGCAGCTGTTGAGCATGGCCATTAATGCGGTCAATCCCCCGAAACTGGCGCCATACCCGACACTCGTCGGCACCGCGATGACCGGCACGCTGACGAGACCGCCGATGACGCTTGGCAGCGCACCCTCCATGCCGGCAACAGCGATGATGACGCGCGCCGCCGCGAGGCGGGCGTGCTCGGCGAGGAGGCGGTGAATCCCGGCAACCCCGACGTCGTACAACCGATCGACGACGTTGCCCATCAGCTCGGCCGACACGGCCGCCTCTTCGGCGATGGGGAGGTCGGCGGTTCCAGCTGCGGCCACGACCAGCGTGCCGCGACCGGGTGGCAACTCGCCGAGCGCGAGCGTAATGGTTCTGGCCAGCTCGTGGAATTTTGCCGTGGCGACGCGCGCCGAAACCGCCTCGAACGCCCGGCGATCGGTGCGGGTGACGAGCAGGCTGTGGCCGGCGGCGACAATGCGCTCGGCGATGGCCGCAATCTGATCGGCGGTCTTTCCAGGGCCAAAAACGACTTCCGGCATGCCCTGCCGAAGCGCACGATGATGGTCGACACGGGCAAAGCCCAGATCCTCGAAGGGCGCCTGGCGTAGATATTGAAGGAGACGGTCCTGGGCTGCCTCAGGCGTGAGCGCTCCGGAACCGACGTCGGCTAGAATTGTCAGCAGCTCGGCGCGGGTCATTTGCCTGACTGCTTTGACTTTGGGCGAACCACAGCATTAATATGCAGGATTGTGCAGGTTGGCGGATTCATTAACCTATGACGCACGCTGAGACGCTGATTCTCGTCCTGTACTTCTTCGTTTTGAGCATCCTCGCCATCTACGGCTGGCACCGCTATTACCTTGTGTATCTTTACATGAAACACAAGGGCAACATGCCGCCCGCGATGCCACCGCCGAAGGTGTTGCCGAGGGTTACGGTCCAGCTGCCCATCTTCAACGAGATGTATGTCGCGGACCGTCTGATAGACGCTGTCTGCGAGATCGACTATCCCCGCGACCTGCTCGAGATCCAGGTCCTGGACGACTCGACCGACGAAACGACCGATATTGCCGAGCTGGCTGTGCGGCGCCATGCGGCGCGCGGTTTCGACATCAAGTACCTCCATCGCGTCGATCGGACGGGCTACAAGGCAGGCGCCCTCGAGGCCGGCCTCCGGCAAGCGTCCGGGCAGTTCATCGCCATCTTCGACGCCGACTTCGTACCGCCGCAGGACTTCCTGCTGCGCACGCTCGGCTACTTCGAGCGCGACCCGAAGGTGGGAATGGTGCAGGCGCGCTGGGGTCACCTCAACCGCGACTACTCGCTGCTGACGAGGATCCAGTCGATCCTGCTCGACGCCCACTTCGTGCTCGAGCACGGTGGCCGGAACCGCGCCGGCTGCTTCTTCAACTTCAACGGTACTGCGGGAGTCTGGCGCCGCGAGACGATCGGGGACGCCGGCGGCTGGCAGCACGACACGCTGACTGAAGATCTCGACCTCAGCTACCGCGCGCAGCTCAGGGGTTGGCGGTTCATCTTCGTGCCGAATCTGGTCGCGCCGGCGGAAGTGCCGGTCGAGATGAACTCGTTCAAGTCGCAGCAGCATCGCTGGGCGAAGGGGTCGATCCAGACCTGCATCAAGCTGCTGCCCCGCATCCTGCGCTCGTCGCAGCCGCTCGCGGTCAAGGCGGAAGCGTTCTTTCACCTGTCGGCGAACTTCAACTACCCGCTGATGTCGCTGCTCTCGCTGCTGATGTTTCCGGCCATGGTCGTGCGCTACAGCATGGGTTGGTCGGAGATGATACTCATCGACGTGCCGCTCTTCCTCGCGGCGACGGCGTCGCTCGGCAACTTCTACATCGTGTCGCAGCGCGAGCTCTACTCCGACTGGAAGCAGCGGCTCAAGTACCTGCCGTTCCTCATGTCGATCGGCATCGGCCTGTGCGTGAACAACACGCGCGCCGTGCTCGAAGCGATGTTCGGCAAGCAAAGCGAGTTCGCGCGCACACCGAAGTACGGCATCGAGCGCAGCGGCGACGAGTGGGCCGGCAAGAAGTATCACCAGTCGGTCGGCGTCCAGCCGCTCGTCGAGGTAGCGCTCGGCCTGTACTTCACCGCCACGGTCTTCTACGCCCTGTCGAACCAGATCTACGCGACGCTGCCCTTCCTGATGCTCTTCCAGGTCGGCTTCCTCTACACTGGCCTCCTGTCCATCCTCCAGCAGTTCACCGACGAGGACATGGTCCAGCAGCCGGAAGTCGCGAAGTAAGGACGAGGCTCTCGGCTTTAGGCTCTAGGCTTCAGGAAAGCACTGAGATCTCAGTCGCGCGACTGGGATCTGAATGCTCTTCCCAGAGCCTAAAGCCCCGAGCCTAAAGCCTTGATAGAATCCCCCCATGTCCACCGAAGCGAAGCCCAAGGCCGGTCTCGAAGACGTCGTCGCCGCGACGTCGGCCATCTGCTATCTCGACGGCGATCGTGGTGTCCTGGCCTATTACGGCTACGACATCCACGACTTGGCGCAAGGTGCGACGTTCGAGGAGGTCTGCTATCTGCTGTGGCACGGACGGCTGCCGAATCGCGCCGAGCTCGGCGATCTGCAGTCACAACTGGCGGCCGCGCGTCAGCTCGGTGAGCCGATCCTCCGATTCATGAAGCAGCTGCCGTCATCCGACGGCATGGACGCCCTGCGCACGCTGACATCGATCCTTGGCCATTTCGACCCGGAGGCCTCCGACCAGTCGCAGCAGGCGAACTATCGCAAGGCGGTGCGCCTGACCGCGCAGCTCGCGAGCCTCGTCGCGACCTACGGCCGGCTTCAGGCGGGTGGCGGCCCGATCCAGCCGGACCCGGCGCTCGGCCACGCGGCGAACTTTCTCTACATGCTGACCGGGACGCGTCCCAACGCGCTCTCGACCCGGGCCTTCGACATCGCGCTCGTGCTCCATGCCGATCACGAGCTCAACGCGTCGACCTTCGCCGCGCGCGTCGCCGCCGCGACCCTGACCGACCTCCACTCAGCCACCGTCGGCGCCATCGGCGCGCTCAAGGGGCCGCTCCACGGCGGTGCGAATGCCGATGTGATGCGTCTGCTCATCGAGATCGGCCAGGACGCGAGCGCCGAGCGAGTCGATGATGCGATTCGCGGGAAGCTGGCGCGCAAGGTGAAGATCCCGGGGTTCGGCCACCGCGTGTATCGAACGGAAGATCCGCGCGCGACGCACCTTCGCCGCATGTCGGAGGAGCTCGGCAAGCGCGCCGGCAATACACGCTGGTTCGAGATGTCGCGGCGCATCGAGCAGCTGGTCACCGGCGAGAAGAAGCTCTACCCGAACGTCGATTTCTACTCGGCGTCGACGTATTACACGCTTGGGATCCCGATCGACTTGTTCACGCCGATCTTCGCGGTGAGCCGGATTTCGGGCTGGACTGCCCACTGTCTGGAGCAGTACGCGAACAACCGCCTCATCCGGCCCAGGACCGACTACATCGGTCCGACGTATCCGCAGCGGTTCGTGGCGCTGGATCAGCGATAGGCACAGAGGACTGAGTCCCAGGGGTCAGGGATCAGGGTTCAGGGGCTTCGGGCCCATCAACATTGGGGATTGTCCCGACGTCCGGAGGAGCTCGTTTCCTGATCCCCGATCCCTGATTCTCTGAGATCTGCCCTCCCACGCTATAATCACCTGTTCCCATCCACATGGATCCGCGCAACATCCGCAATTTCTCCGTCATCGCCCACATCGACCATGGCAAGTCGACGCTGGCCGACCGTTTCCTCGAAATGACGGGCGCCCTGCAGGCGCGGGAGATGGAGGCGCAGGTTCTCGACAGCATGGACCTCGAGCGTGAACGCGGGATCACGATCAAGGCGCACGCGGTCCGGCTGACCTACAAGGCCGATGACGGGCAGGTGTACGTCCTCAACCTGATCGACACGCCGGGGCACGTCGATTTCTCCTACGAAGTGACGCGCTCGCTCGCCGCGTGCGAGGGCGCGCTACTGCTGGTGGATGCGTCACAGGGCGTCGAGGCGCAGACGCTCGCCAACGCCTACCTGGCGGTCGAGAACAACCTCGAGATCATCCCGGTCATCAACAAGATCGACCTCCCCGGTGCGCAGCCCGACGAGGCCAAGCGTCAGATCGAGGACATCGTCGGCCTCGATGCGAGCCACGCGATCCTCGCGAGCGCAAAGGAAGGCACCGGCGTCCACGAGATCCTCGAAGCGATCGTCACGCGGTTGCCGCCGCCGAGCGGCACTCCTGATGCGCCGCTCAAGGCCCTCATCTTCGACTCGTGGTACGACGCCTACCGCGGAGTCATCATCCTTACGCGCGTGCTCGACGGGGTCCTCCGGCCTGGCATGAAAATCAAACTCATGGCCAAGGGACAGGAGTACGAAGTCGAGCAGGTCGGAACGTTCTCGCCCAAGCCTACGGCGGCGACGGAGCTGGGCGTCGGCGAAGTCGGCTTTGTGTTCGCGGCGATCAAGACGGTTACCGACGCGCAGATTGGCGACACGATCACCGAGTCGGCGCGGCCGACGGCCGAGGCCTTCCCGGGGTTCAAGGTCAGCAAGCCGATGGTCTTCGCCGGCCTCTATCCGGTCGAGGGCAGCGAGTACGCACAGCTGCGTGAAGCGCTCGAGAAGCTGCGGCTGAACGACGCGTCGTTCTTCTTCGAGCCCGAGACGTCGGCGGCGCTCGGCTTCGGTTTCCGGTGCGGCTTTCTCGGCCTGCTGCACATGGAGATCGTCCAGGAACGCCTGGAGCGCGAGTTCAACCAGGACCTGGTCACGACGGCGCCGGGCGTCCTCTATCGCGTGACGACGACTGACGGGGTGGTTCAGGAGATCGACAGCCCCGCGAAGCTGCCCGATACGGGACGGATCGTGATGTTCGAGGAACCGGTCATCACGGCGATGATTCTGACGCCGTCGGAACACGTCGGAGGAATCCTCGCGCTCTGCCAGGACAAGCGCGGCGTGCAGAAGGGCATCGAGTACCTGTCGTCGGACCGCGTGCTCGTCACCTACGAGCTGCCGTTCAACGAAGTGGTGCTGGATTTCTACGACCGACTGAAGACCATGTCGCGCGGCTACGCGTCGCTCGACTACCACGTGACGGGCTACTGGGAGTCGCCGCTCGTCAAGCTCGACATCCTGGTGAACGAGGAGCCCGTGGATGCGCTGTCGACCATCGTGCACCGAGACACGGCCTACACGCGCGGCCGCGCCCTGGCCTCGAAGATGCGCGAGCTGATTCCCCGCCAGATGTTCGAGGTGGCCATCCAGGCCGCCGTCGGCAGCCGCATCATCGCGCGCGAATCGGTCAAAGCCCTGAGGAAGAACGTGCTCGCGAAGTGCTACGGCGGCGACATCAGCCGCAAGCGCAAGCTGCTCGAGAAGCAGAAGGAAGGCAAGAAGCGCATGAAGCGCGTCGGCAGAGTGGAGATCCCCCAAGAAGCCTTCTTGGCGGTACTAAAAGTTGGGCAGGAGTAACATATCGCCTGATGGCTGATCTCCGCGTTCGGTCCGCATTCTTCAGCGCTCGCGGGGCCCCACCCCCACTCGCTCTCGCGCGGCGACTTCGCGCCGCGCTCGGGCCGCAGGCGCTCCGCCTTACATATGACCAGCACTTTTCGTAAGTCCACGATCCGGGAGTACTTCGAATCCATCGTGATCGCCGTGATCCTCGCGCTCTTCGTGCGCACGTGGGTCGTGCAGGCGTTCAAGATTCCGACCGGATCGATGGAGAACAACCTCCTCATCGGCGACCACCTGCTGGTGAACAAGTTCGTGTTCGGCCCCACGGTCACGCTCGATCGGGCGCTCCTGCCGGTCCGCGACATCAGGCGCGGCGACATCGTCGTCTTCAAGTATCCCGAGGAACCGGAGCGCGACTTCATCAAGCGTGTCATCGGCCTGCCCGGTGACACGGTGGAGCTGCGCGCCAAGAAGGTCCACGTCAACGGCCAGCCGCTCGACGAGCCCTATGTTCATTTCCTGACACCGGCATCGGAATTGTCGGAGGTCACCTCGATGGACGTGCGCGAGCGCTACGGTCCCGTCACCGTTCCGGCCGGTCAGTACTTCGTCATGGGGGACAACCGGGACAACTCGCAGGACAGCCGCTACTGGGGTTTTCTGCCGCGGAGCTACATCAAGGGTAAGGCAATGATGATCTACTGGTCGTACGAGTCGGAGCGGGACGACTTCGCCGACAGCGGGTTTGGCGCCTCGGTGGGCAGGATCTTTTCAGTCGTGACGCACTTCTTCACGAAGACGCGCTGGGAGCGCCTGCTGCACCAGATCCACTGAGCCGGCCGATCTCGGCGGCGACGCCGGCGGCGTAGGCCGCATCCTTCACGCCGCCGAGGTTGATCTCTACATTCAGCCGCGCGCCGCGCAGACCGGCGCCCAGCAGCTCCAGCCCGACTTGCACGTCGCTCGAGGCGTTCGGGTTGCCAAGGGCCTCGAGCACTGGTCCGAGCGCGATGGCCGCGCGGCACGCGCGCATGACGTCGAGCGGCGCGGCGATGGCCGCCTCGAGCGCATCCTGAATTCCCTTCGCGCGAACGGCCTTTTCGTCGTCGGTGGCCTTGGGCATCCGATAGGCGCTGACCACGAGCTCGTACGCCTCGCTGTCGCGGTCCACCAGCGACTCGAGGTCGAGCGCCAGCGCCGTGCAGCGCGCTCCGGCGTCGCGAAGGCTCTGGAGATCGGCGTCGGCAGTCGCCAGTGGCTTCGGCAGGCCCGCCACCATTGCGAGCAGCGACGCGCCAACGGCCCCGGCCAGCGCCGCCGCCGAACCGCCGCCCGGCGTCGGCGCCGAGGATCGAAAATCTTCGAGCAGGGCCTTCACGGTCTTGTGCGTCAATATCATGCCGTCACCAGATCCCCCGCCACCACGTTTCCTGCCTTGAGGACGCCCTGAATGGCTCGGGTTCCGACGTGCAGCAGGTCGGTGGCATCGCCGCGCACGATGACCGCGTCGGCCAGTTTGCCCGGCTCGAGGCTGCCTACGTCGTTCGCCCGATCGAGCGACCACGCAGCGTTGATCGTGGCGGCGGTCAACGCTTCCTCGAACGTCAGCCCCATGGCGAAGCACGCGAGCGTCATCGCGAAGGGCATCGACGGCGAGAATCCGCCGCCCGGGTTGACGTCGGTCGCGAGCGCGACCGGCACCGTCGCATCGATGAGGGCGCGCGCCGGCGCGAATCGTCCAAGTTTGAGGTAGAACGCCGCCGTCGGGAGGAGCGTCGCGACCACGCCGGCCTGCGCCATCGCGGCAATCCCGTCTGGCGGCACGTATATGAGGTGGTCCGCGGATCGAGCGCCGACGGCAGCAGCGACCTGCGATCCACCGCTCGCGCCGAGCTCGTCGGCGTGGATGCGTGACTTCAGGCCGGCTCGCTGGCCCGCCTCGAGAATTCGCCTGGATTCGACGGGCGTAAAGACTCGCGCCTCGCAGAACACGTCGCACCATTCCGCCAGTCCAGCCGAGGCGGTTGCGGGAATCATCTCGTCGACGACGAGGTCGACGTAGCGCGCCCGGTCGGACCGATGCTCGATCGGGACGTCATGGGCACCCATGAAAGTCGCGGCGATGTCGATCGGGTGCGTTTCGCCGAGCCGTCGAATGACCCTGAGCAGCTTCAACTCCGCCTCGAGGTCGAGACCGTAGCCGCTCTTGATTTCGCAGGTCGTGGTGCCGCACGCGAGCATGGCATCGAGCCTGGCCCGCCCCTGCGCGGTCAGTTCGTCCTCCGTCGCGGCACGCGTGGCGGCCACGGTCGACACGATGCCGCCGCCGGAGTCGGCGATGCTCGCGTAGGTCTCTCCAGCGAGCCGTCTCCGGAGCTCCGCTCGTCTGTCACCGGCGAAGACCGCATGGGTGTGGGGATCGACGAAGCCAGGGAGGATGGACCAATCGCGGGCGTCGATCACGTGTGCGTCACCCGGGATCGGGTTGGCACGCTCGAGGTCGGCAGACCGCCCGGCAAAGAGAATCCGGCCGTCCGCGGTCGCGAGCGCGCCGTCGGTGACGATCTCGAGTTGTGCCTGACCGGCCCCCCGCCGCGGCGCAGGACCGGCGCACGTGATCAGCTGGCGGCAGTGGCGCAGAACGAGCAAGGTGCCGTGTGTCTTAACCCCGTTCGTCCGCGACCCGCGTCGCTTCCGCTGGCCACTGGGTTGGCGCGGCGACCGCGGGAGCCTCGGCCTGGCGCGGACGGTGGAGCAGGACCTTGTCGTCGGATCGATCCTGCTCGCGGATGAACTCGAGCGCCCGATAGAGAGCCTGAATCGAGCCCTCGAGCGATCCTTCGACGTCACGGCGGCGGAGGCGCAACTCGTTGATGTCGCGCTCGACCTCCTCCAGACGCCCTTGCGCCTTCTGGAGCAGCAGATCCGCGCGTCCCTGTGCTTCGCGAATAATGAGCTTGGATTCGGTCTGGGCCGACTCCTTGATCTCATCAGCCAGCCTCTGAGCGGTGAGCAGCGTATTGCGGAGGTTAGCCTCGCGATCGCGATGCTCGCCGAGCAGCGCCTCCTGCCGCACGAGGTCCTGGCGCAGCCGATCGATCTCGCGCAGCGCGTGCTCGTAATCGTCGGCGGCCTCGGTGAGGAAGGCCACGACTTCGGTGCGGTCGAAACCGCGCAACTGCGTGCGGAAACGCTGCTGCTTGAGGTCGAGCGGCGCAATCCGCATCACGCGCTCGGCCGGTGATGACCCGGCGTTCGCGGCCGAGGTGCTGGCGGGCGGGTTCGTGCGGTCGAACATAGGGTCCTCTCTTTACTTGGTTTGTCGTGGGGCCCCACCCCCACGACCCGCCAGCGCTTCGCTTCGCTCGCGCCGGTTTCTACCAACCACAGCCAGTTTTCACTGGCGATTCTGTCGTGGGGGCACGCTAAAGTTCTGGCATCGCTCGCGCCGTTTGCTACGAGGGCAGTCCGCTTTCACTGGTCTTTCTGTTCTGAATCTGTTGCGACGAGTTGCGCCGCCCGTCGTGCGCCGAAGATGGCAGTGCCGACCCGGACGATGGTCGATCCTTCCTCGACGGCAGCCTGGTAGTCGTGGCTCATTCCCATCGACAGATGACGAAGGGCCGATGCCGGCACGCCTTCAACGGCCAGCTGATCGCGGAACTCACGCAGGCGCGTAAACCACGGTCGCGTCGCCTCCGGGTCTTCGCTCCAAGGCGGAAGCAGCATCAGCCCGACCAGCCTGATGTGCCTGGCGCCGAGGCCGGCGCGCACCGCCCGCACCGCCTCGTCCGGCGGCGCGCCGAACTTGGTCGCTTCGCCCGCGAAATCGACCTGCACCAGCACCTCGAGCGGGGCACTTCCTTCGGCTCGTGCGCGGGCGGCGTCATCGAGGCGCTGCAGCAGCTCGACCGAATCCACCGACTCGATGCAGCCGAACGCCGCGGCCGCCTTCTTGGCCTTGTTCGACTGCAGATGGCCGATGAGATGCCACCGTGCCGGAATATCGGCCGTGTCGGCGATCTTCTGCAGGCCTTCCTGCACTTTGTTCTCGCCGAACTCCCGCTGCCCGGCGTGCCACGCCTCGCGCACGCGATCGGCACCGAATGTCTTCGAAACCGCGACGAGCGTGACGTCGGAGGCCTGGCGCCCCGCCCTGCGGGCCGACTCGGCTATCCGGTCGCGAACCTCGGCCAGATTATTGGCGATGGACATGACCATGGTTCACGAGGTTCAGGGGTTCATGGGGTTCACGTGGTTCGAGAACTCCTTGAACCCCCTGAACCCCGTGAACCCCCTGAACCCCCTGAACCTACTTTTTGATTGCCTTCAGCATGCCCTTCGCCTGTTCGGCGTACTGGCCGGAGGCATCGAGCTTCAAGTACTCCTCGAAGGACTTGACGGCCTCGGGGAGCTTGCCCTGGTTGACCATGGCCATGCCGAGCCAGTAGTGGGCCTCGGCCATCTTGGGATTGGCCGCGACCGCCTGTTCGAAGAGTTTCTGGGCGTCAGGGATCTTGCCCGCGTTCCACGCGATGACACCCTGGTTGAAGACCGCCGACGCGTTCGCGCCTCCCGCCGCGCCCCCGCCCGAGGCGGCCAGCAGCTTCTGCGCCTGCGCACCGGCCTCGGTCGCCTGGTCGAACTTCTTCTGCGCGTTGTACACGTTGGCCAGCCCCATGTAGGCTTCAGCCGAGCTGGGGTTGATCTCGAGCGCCTTCTTGTACGCCGCTTCGGCCGTGTCGTACTCCTTCTTTCGCATGTAGACGGCGGCGATGTTCGTCTGGCACTCGATGCACTTGGGAACCTTTACGAGGACTTCGTTGAATTTCGCCACGGCCTCGTCGAATTTCCCCTCGTTGCTGAACGCCACGCCCTGCTCGAATGCCGCCTTGACGGCCGCCATCTCGGCTTCCGCCTTCTTCAGGTCCGCCTCACTCGCCCCGCCGCCGCTTCCGGCCTTCAGCGTGAAGTTCTGCTCCTTCTCGTCGATGCTGACCCTGACCTCGAAGGTCTGGTTGAGATTGCCCTTGCTGGCGGTGACCATATAGGTGCCCGGGCCAAGGAACTGGCTGTACTCACCACGCTTGTCGGTCTTCGTGGAGATCTTCCGGTTCATTTCCTTGCTTTCCATCAGGATCGCCGCGCCCTCAACCGGCTTGTTTTCAGCGTCGACGACCTTGCCCTTGAGGCGGCCGGTCTGCGCATAGCTGATCGTTGACAAGGCCGTAAGGCCCAGCACGAACGCGACGAGCGTCAACCCGATACGTGCCCTCGTCATTCGAACCTCCATTTATTAGTGCTCGTGGGGCCCCACCCCCACTCGCTCTCGCGCGGCGACTTCGCGCCGCGCTCGGGCCGCAGGCGCTGCCGAATGAACACCTGCGCTCATTCAACCCCAGTCCGGCCCGACCAGGCGCCGCCGACGGAGCCCACGCAAACTGGGACTTGCTCGGCAAACTTATCTGATGGCTCAGTTTACACGATGTTCGTGATGAGATACTCGCGGACGACTCCACGCCGGGACGCGCGCGAGTTGATTGCCCTACGTGCCTCCACGGTCCTGGCTCTAAGGCCAGCGGACCGCGCCTCGACGTTGTCCGCGTAGAGCCGTCGGATGTCGGGGGCAACGGAATTACTGAGCAGTACCCGATGCGCCGAGCCGCGCGAGCCTCACCACCGCCTGCTGCAGTCGCGCCTGCTCGTCGGGGCCGAACCTCGATGCGGTGTACGACGTGAATTGCGACGTGCGGCTCACCGGCGCATAAGGAGGGTCGAGGTAGACGAAATCGCCGGGCCGGCCTTCGCCGAGTGCTTCCTCGAACCGTCTGACCTCGACGGTCAGCCGCGGCCGGCGGAGCGCTTCGGCAAGCCGTCTGAGGTTCGGGGCATCGCAGATGGTTACCCTTGCATATCGACCGACCGGGACGTTGAAGCCTCCGCGCGAGTTCAGCCGGAAGAGGCCGTTGTACCCAGTCCGGTTGAGATAAATGAGCATGGCCGCGAGCGATGGCGTGTACGCCCTGGCCGGGTCGGCGGAGGCGTGGACGTCACGCCGGAGCGCGTTGAACTGCTCGTCGCGGACGGCGTAGAAGTGCCGCGCGCCATCCACGCGGTGGCCCGCTTCGAGGTCGCCGAGCGCTCCGATCACTGCCTCCACATCGTCGCGGACCATGCGGTAGCACCCGATCACATCGGCGTTGATATCCGAGAGTTGCACCTCGCACGAATCGAGCAGCCCCTGATTGTGGCAGTCGAGGAAGACGGCGCCGCTGCCGAGGAACGGCTCGACATACCGGTCGAAGCCGGCCGGATAGTAGCGGCGCAGTGTCGGCAGGAGCTGCCGCTTGCCGCCGGCCCATTTGAGGATCGGCCGAACCACGGCGACCGGTTCAGTCGCCTGCCTAGACGACGGCATCAGTGGCTTCATCGTCTGGGGCCGCCCCGAAGAAACGCGCGATGTCGAACAGGTCGTGCGTCACCGGCGCGGCCGGCAGCGAGGCGAGAAAGCGGCGTCCGTAGCCCATCGTTTTCAGACGCGGGTCGAGAACGGCCAGGACGCCGCGGTCCTGGCGATGCCTCAGCAGGCGTCCCAGTCCTTGTTTGAGCGCCAGGATGGCGAGCGGGATCTGATACTCGCCAAAGGGCGACCCGCCCCGCGCGCCGATGGCCTCGACGCGCGCGGCGGTCACAGGATCGCCGGGCGAGGCAAAGGGCAGTTTGTCGATGATGACGCAGCTCAGTGCCTCGCCGACGACGTCGACGCCCTGCCAGAAGCTCGAGGTCGCGAGGAGCACCGCGTGGGGCGTCGCCTTGAAGTCGCGCAGGAGCGCCGAGCGCGGCGCCGTCCCCTGGACGAGGATCGGATACTCGAGCTCGGTGGCCGCGAGCCGGTGGACCTCGCGCAGGTTCGCGTAGCTCGTAAAGAGGACGAACGCGCGTCCCGATGTCAGCTTCAGGATGCTGACGATCTCGCGCGCGGCCGCGGCCGCAAACGCCGTCTGCCGGGGATCGGGGATGCCAAGCGGCAGATAGAGGATCGACTGGCGCCCGTAGTCGAACTCCGAATCGAGCTTCAACTCGGTGGCCCGGCCGACGCCCAGGCGTCCCTTGACATAGTCGAACTCACCGTCGACCGTGAGCGTCGCTGACGTCAGCACGGTCGCATCCATGCGGTCGAGCAGCAGATCCCTGATCGTCGACGAGACGTCGATGGGCGACGCCCTGAGGAAGACGCCCCGGCCGCGCGTTTCGAGAAAGTACACGTAGGCGCTGTCGTCGGCGCGCAGCAGGAACCGCAGATCGTTCTTGATCTCGGCGGCCCTGCGGCCGAGCGCGAGCACATCTTCCGGCACGTCCTTCGCCAGCGCGATGTCCGCCTCGAGCGCCTCGAACGCGGCGCTGAGCGCCGCCCCATCGTCTGCGAGCGGCGCGAGGTGGGATCGCTTCACGCGCACGCGCGTCTCAGACCCGCGCGCCGCCGGGCCGTCGAATCTCAGCATCTGCAATGCCGAAAAGAACCGCCGCGAGTCGTCACGGATCCGGCCGACGTCGGCGTTGATCGCGTCGCGGCGTTCGCCGTCGGCGACCAGCCGCGCGCCGATGGCGCGGTCGACATCGCCAGTCAGATCGTCGACGCGATAGCTGCTGATCGAGAGGCCGAAGTACTGCGTGGCGACATCCTCGAGCTGGTGCGCCTCGTCGACAATGGCGTTGCTGCAGCGGGGAATCACCTCACCGAAGTTGCTCTGCCTGACGGCCGCGTCGGCGCACAGCAAGTGATGGTTGACGATGACGATGTCGGACTCGGCCGCGCGCTGGCGCATCTTGACGACGAAGCAGTCGCTGTAACGAGGGCAGTCCGCCCCGATGCAGTTCTCGGTCGTCGCGGCGATGTCGTTCCAGAAGGGCAGATCCTCGGGCAGGTCCTCGACTTCGGCGCGATCGCCGGTTTCGGTCTCCTTCACCCAACGTTCGAGGATGCGGACATGGAGGGTCTCGTCCCAGGAGCGCAGGGCCGGGCTCTCGCGAAACGCCTCGAAGCGGTGGAGGCAGAGGTAGTTGCCGCGGCCCTTCATGCAGGTGGCGGTGAAGGGAATGCCCAGCGCCTCGCGCAGGACCGGCAGGTCCTTGAAGAAGATTTGTTCCTGCAGATTCTTGGTGCCCGTCGATACGAGGACGCGTTTCCGGCTCAGGATGGCCGGGACGAGATAGGCGAGCGTCTTGCCTGTGCCCGTTCCCGCTTCCGCCAGCAGCACGCCGCCGCTCGCGAGGACCGAGGCGACGGCTTCCGCCATCTCCACCTGTCCCGCGCGCGGCTCGAATCCGTCGAGCGCCTGGGCCAGCGGACCGTCGGCGGCAAAGGCCTCGACGGCCGCGTCCGTCAGCTCTGCGACTCGGGGTACAACGGGAACTTCCGGCACAGAGCCTCAATCCTGTCGCGCACTGCCGCGGCAACCGCCCCATCGTCGGGGGCGGCGAGCACGGTCGCGATGAAGTCGGCGATGAGATCCATTTCGGCTTCGCGCATGCCCCGGCTGGTGACCGCCGGCGTCCCGATCCTGATGCCGCTGGCCACCATTGGGGGGTTCTGATCGAAGGGGATCGCGTTCTTGTTGACGGTGATGCCGGCGGCGCCGAGCGCCGCCTCTGCAACCTTGCCCGTCAGGCCCTTCGAGAAGACGTCGACGAGCATGAGGTGGTTGTCGGTGCCGCCGCTGACGAGGCGGAAGCCGGCCGCCTTCAGGCCTTCGGCGAGGCGCCGAGCGTTGGCCACGATCTGCTTCTGATAGTCGACAAACGCCGGTTCCATCGCCTCCTTGAAGCACACCGCCTTGGCCGCGATGACGTGCATCAGCGGTCCGCCCTGCACGCCCGGAAAGAGCGACCGGTCGAGGTCCTTGGCGTACTGGCTGCGGCAGAGCACCATGCCGCCTCGCGGGCCGCGGAGCGTCTTGTGGGTGGTCGTCGTGACGAAATCGGAGTGCGGGATGGGGCTGGGATGAATCTTCGCCGCCACCAGCCCGGCGAAATGCGCCATGTCGGTGACCATCGGTGCGCCGACGTCGCGAGCGACCTTGCCAAGACGCTCGAAATCGAAGACACGCGGGTAGGCGCTCGCGCCGACCATGAGCATCTTCGGTTTGTGCTCGTGCGCCAGCCGCTCGAGCTCGTCGTAGTCAATCTGCTCGTCATCTTTCCGGACGCCGTACGGGACGATGTTGTACAGCTTGCCGGAGAAGTTGAGCGGATGGCCATGCGTGAGGTGGCCGCCGTGCGCGAGGTTCATGCCGAGCACGGTGTCGCCCGGCTTGAGCAGCGTGAAGTACACCGACATGTTCGCCTGCGCACCGGAGTGCGGTTGTACGTTGGCGTGCTCGGCGCCGAAGAGCGTCTTGGCGCGCGCAATCGCCAGCGACTCGGCGACGTCGACAAACTCGCACCCGCCGTAGTAGCGCTTGCCGGGGTAACCTTCCGCGTACTTGTTGGTCAGCACCGACCCGGCGGCGTCGAGCACGGCCTGGCTGACGAAGTTCTCCGAGGCGATCAGCTCGAGGCCGGTGTTCTGGCGGTGCACTTCGTCGCCGATGGCCTTGGCGATTTCAGGGTCGGTCGCGGTCAACGATCGCCAGCGGGAGGGGGATTCAGTTGGCATACGGGTTGGGGTTCAGGTTCAGGGTTCAGGTTTCACGGTTCAGGGTTCACCGTGGGTTCACGGTTCGGCGTTCTGGGTCATGCACGCGGCTTTCTCGATTTCCGCAATCTGGTCGATTCGTCGCTGATGCCGTCCGCCTTCGAAGGCTGTAGCGAGCCACACCGTGACGACCTCGTCAGCGAGGCCGAACCCGACGATCCGGCCGCCCATCGAGAGCACGTTGGCGTCGTTATGACTTCGGGACAGGCTGGCGGTGTAGAGATCATTGCAGAGCGCGGCACGTACGCCAGGGATCTTGTTGGCGGCCATCTGCTCTCCCTGGCCGGTTCCCCCCACGACGATCCCCCGGTCGGCCCGCCGCTCGGCCACCAGGCGCGCGACGTCGGCACAGATGTTCGGGTAGTCGACTGGGTCCTCGCTGTGAGTTCCGCGGTCGTCGACGTCGTGACCCAGGCGGGCGAGCGTTTCAATCAAGTGCTGCTTGAGCGCAAAGCCGGCATGGTCGGCGCCGATCGCGATACGCATGACATGAGATTATAAGCGCAGCGGTCAGCTCTCAGCTATCGGCTCTCGGCCGTCAGCTTCGGAGACGGCCGGAGTCAAGCCCGGGCCGCTGAGAGCTCAGAGCCTGTGAAGAATTGCAGTGTCCGGCTTCAGCCGGACCAAGATAAGTCCGCCTAAAGGCGGACACTACGTACGGTTTCTTCACAGGCTTTCAGAGCTGAGAGCTGACAGCTGAGAGCTGAATCCCATGTCCGATGTCACGATTTCCCCTAAAGGTGAGGACCGGATCCGAAGCGGCCACCCGTGGGTGTATCGCAGCGATGTCGTGAATGTCAGCGCCGGGCGTGGCGACATCGTGCTGGTCAGGGGCCGCCGTAAGACGGCCCTTGGATATGCGTTGTATAGCGATCGATCCGAAATCGCCCTGCGCTTGCTGAGTCGAGGCCACGATGTTCCGACGCTCGACATGTGGCGGTCGCGGCTCGATGCCGCCATCCGCTATCGCGCGTCGCTCGGAATCGACGCCACCGCCTACCGTCTGGTGCACGGCGAAGCGGACCGGCTGCCGGGTCTCGTCGTCGATCGTTACGGCGACTACCTGGTGCTCCAGGCACTGACGCAGGGCGTCGATCGGCTACTCCCGGAGCTGACCGGTCTGCTCGTCGAGCGGCTCCAGCCGGCAGGCATTCTCGCCCGCAACGACCCGCGCGTGCGGCTCCTCGAGGGGCTCGAGCAGGCAGTGACGGTGCTGCACGGCACAGTGCCCGAGGCGATCGAGATTCGCGAAGGCGGTGTCCGCTACGCGGTCGATCCGTACCACGGCCAGAAGACGGGCCTCTTTCTCGACCAGCGCGAGAACCGCGTGGCCGCGGCCGGCTACGCCCGCGGCAGGGCACTCGATGCCTTCAGCTATAACGGCGGATTCGCCTTGGCGCTCGCATCGGTGTGCAATGAAGTGATCGCCGTGGACATCTCGGAAGACGCTGTCGCGCGCATCGTCGCAAACGCGGCGCAGAATGGCATCACCAACGTGCACGCGCGGGCGATGAACGTATTCGACGAGCTGCGCGAGCTCGAACGCCGTGGCGAGCGATTCGACACCATCGTTCTCGATCCGCCCGCCTTCGCCAAGAACAAGGCGGCGGTCGCGAAGGCGCTCTCGGGCTACAAGGAGATCAACCTGCGGGCGCTCAAGCTCCTGCAGCCGGGCGGCTTCCTCGTCACGTGCAGCTGCTCCTACAACGTCAGCGAGTCGATGTTCGCTGATGTTCTGGCGGCGGCGGCCGTCGATGCCCACGCCGAAGTCGCGGTCGTCGAGAAGCGGATGCAGGGCCGCGACCATCCGGTGCTCATGACGGTGCCGGAGACGTACTACTTGAAGTGTTTCGTGCTCAGGAAACTGTAGGTGAAAGTCTGAAGTCTGACGTTTGAAGTCTGAAGTCAGGAAGTGGGACGTCTGAAGTCCGAAGTGGAAGTTGGAAGCTTCCCACTTCCTAACTTCAGACTTCCCGCGTCAGACTTCAGACTTTCAGTATCACTTCCATCGACTCCCATCCAGATGATCCGTGTTGTCCGTCCCCTATTCCTGCCGCAGCACGGCGTTGGGATCGAGGCGCAGGGCTCGGCGAGTGGGCGGCAGCGCGGCGAGGAGCGCCACGAACAGCAACAGGGCCGGGACGGCCGCGTAGGTGAGTGGGTCGGTGGATCGGACGCCGTAGAGCGGCATCAGCGACCCGAGGGCGCGTGCAGTCAGCGCCGCCGCCACCAGGCCCAGTGCCACGCCGAATCCCATGACCCGCAGACCCTCGCCGAGGATCAGGCGCGCGACGTCCGGCGGGCTGGCGCCGAGCGCGACCCTGATGCCGATCTCGCGCGATCGGCGGACCACCGCGTAGGCGTTGACGCCGTACACGCCGATGGTGGCCAGCAGCAGCGCCATCCCACCACACAGTGCGACCAGTGACGTCGTCAGCCGATCCGCTGCCGTCGACTCCTCCAGGTGCGCCGACAGCAGCATTGCGCGATAGACGGGAACGCGCGTGTCGACGGCGGCGATCGCGCGAGCGATAGGCTCGACCATGGCGCGCGGCGCGCGGTCGGTCCGTGCCGCGAGCGTCATTCTCGGGCTGTACTCTTGTTCGAGCGGGTAGTACACGGTCGCCACCGGTGGTTCCTGGACTGTCAAGTATTTGTGCGACTGAACAACGCCTACGATCTCCATGACGCGCCCGCGCGAGTCTCTGAGTTTCTTGCCGAGTGCGTTTCCGGCGAAAAACCGGTTTGCCAGCAGGTCGTTGACGATCGCGACCGGCGCGCCGCTGGGGCGATCCTGAGAACCGAAGGTTCGGCCCGTGCGCACGGGGATCTGCATGGTCTCGAAATACCCGTCAGAGACGACGTTGACGACGAGCTCCATGTCTTCGCCAGGCTTGGCCTCATATCCCTCGATGCGAAACCCGCGCCGGGACGCTCGGCTGAGGGGCAGCGTTCGCACGAACGCCGCGCCGCGTACGCCGGTCATGCTCCGGACCCGCTCGAGCACGCTCGCGTAGTACCTGGAGTGCCTGCGTTTCGTCGAGCACCGTCGGCTCGACCGTGGCGACAACGCCCTCACGCGTGCCGAACCCGAGGTCTGCTTCGAGCGCGTTCGTGAGGCTCTTCACGAGCAGGCCGGACGAGACGAGCAGGACGACGGCGGCGGCGACTTGTGCGCCGACGAGAACACGGCGCAGCCGGGCGCTTCCGCGGCCCTCGGAGCCGCGCGCGGCGCCCGCACGCAGCGCGAGAGACGCGGTGGCCCCGGAGGCGTGGAGCGCCGGAGCAAGCCCGAACATGAGGCTGCTCGCAAGCGAGATCGCCGCGATGAAGGCGACCGTGCGCACGTCCACCGACGTGTCGAGCAGTTGCGCCTGCTCGGCGGGGAAGAACGACGGCAGCACGTCGGCCGTCCAGAGCGCGAGCAGCAGACCGCAGAGGCCGCCCCCGATGCCGAGCAGGAGGCTTTCGGTCAGCAACTGTCGGACGACGCGAGCCCGACCCGCGCCAAGTGCACGCCGCACGGCCATCTCGCGGTCCCGCGCGATCGCGCGCGCGACCAGGAGGCCGGCCACATTGGCACAGGCGATGATTAGCACGAGCCCGACGGCCGCCATCAGGATGGCGCTAACGGCAGCAACCATCGGCTTGAACTCTGGCGGCAGACGAGAATGCCGGAGGGCAATCATCGGTCGAGGTTCGCTCGGCGCCGCGAGCGTGCCGCGGTTCGAGTCGGGGTACGCCAGCGCAAGGCGCGCGGCGAGGGATGACAACTGTGTCTGTGCCTCACCGAGTGACGCGCGTTCCCGGAGTCGGGCCACAATCGCCAGCGAACGGTCCCCACGCGCATTGGCCGTCGTCGGCGGCGCCACGAGGGGTAGCCAGACATCGATCGGCTGGCCGAGATCGAGTCCGCCGAATCCATGCTGCAGCACACCGACAACGGTGTACGTCCGGCCGCTCGTCGTGAGCGGCGCGCCGATGATGGCTGGGTCGGCGGCAAGGATCCGACGCCAGAAACCGTGGCTGACGACGACCGCCGGCGCGGCGCTGGCCTCGGTATCGGCGGGCGTCAGCAGCCGGCCCATGGCTGGCGTGATTCCCAAAAGGGGAAAATAGTCGCCCGTCACCGACGCCACCGGCACCCGTTCGACCTTTCCGCTGATTTGCACGACGCCGGACGAATCATCCTGCTGCGCCGCCATCTGAGTGAACGCCGGGACCTCTGACTTGAGCGACAGGTAGTCAGGGTACGAGGAACTTCCGTATGGTCCGCTGCTGTAATCGCTCGTATAGACCGACACGAGCGACCCCGGATCAGCCACGCCCGCGGCCGGCCGAAGGAGCAGCGCGCTCACGAACCCGAAGACCGTTGCGTTGGCGCCGGTCGCAACGCCGATCGTCAGGAGCGCGATCGCCGTTGTCCCGGGCGACTTCGCCGCCATCCGCATCGCGTAACGCAGGTCCTGGAGCAGCGACTCCATACGCAAAAGAGCGTACAGCCAGACGCGTGCCACGGCTCTCCGACGGGAAGTCGCGACTCTTCAGTCAGATCGATAGTCCTGAGCCGCGGAGACCGTCCGGTTCCGGCAATGACCGTCCATTGCCGCACAGTCTGGGATTGGCGGGGAGGCATCCGCGCTATAGTGGACGGGTTCAGGGGTTCCCTATGGCCACACGTCACACGCTTCCAGCGCTTCAGCCGTCGGACTTTACTTCCGCGTTTCCCAACTCCCGCAAGGTCTACGTCGAGGCCGGCGAGCTGCGGGTACCGATGCGAGAGATCGCGCTTGCGGGCGGCGAACCGCCACTTCGGGTCTACGATACGAGCGGCCCGCAGGGCCACGACATCCGCGACGGCCTTCCGCTCTTGCGGCAGCCCTGGATCGAATCGAGAGGCGACGTCGCGAGCGAGGCGCGGTCGCTGAACATCGTCCCGGCCCGAACGCCGGCGATGTCGACGGCGCTGGCGGCGCGAGCCACGCGCGCGCTGCGCGGCAGCGGGCCGGTGACCCAGCTGCACCACGCGCGCCGCGGCGTCGTCACGCCCGAGATGGAGTTCATCGCCGTCCGCGAAGGATTCGATGCCGAGTTCGTGCGGTCCGAAGTGGCGCGCGGACGCGCCATCATTCCGGCCAACGTCAATCACTCCGAGCTCGAGCCGATGATCATCGGCCGCCACTTCGCCGTGAAAATCAACGCGAACATCGGCAATTCGGCGGTGAGCTCGTCGATCGACGAAGAAGTCGACAAGCTGCGCTGGGCGACGCTCTGGGGCGCCGACACGGTCATGGACCTGTCGACCGGCAAGGACATCCACGAAACGCGCGAGTGGATCCTGCGCAACTCGGCGGTGCCGATTGGCACTGTGCCGATCTACCAGGCGCTCGAGAAAGTCGGCGGCCGCCCGGAGGATCTGACGTGGGACATCTACCGCGACACGCTCATCGAGCAGGCTGAGCAGGGCGTCGACTACTTTACCGTCCACGCCGGCGTGCTGCTGCGCTACATTCCGATGACCGCGCGCCGGATGACCGGCATCGTCTCGCGAGGCGGATCCATCCTTGCCAAGTGGTGCCTCGCGCACCACCAGGAGAACTTTACCTACACGCACTTCCGCGAGATCTGCGAGATCATGCGCGCCTACGACGTCTCGTTCTCGCTCGGGGATGGCCTGCGACCGGGATCGATCGCGGACGCGAACGACGAGGCGCAATTCGCTGAACTCCAGACGCAGGGCGAGCTGACCAAGATCGCATGGGAGTATGACGTGCAGGTGATGAACGAGGGCCCTGGCCACGTACCGCTGCACCTCATCCGCGAGAACATGGAAAAGCAGCTCGAGTGGTGCAGCGAAGCGCCGTTCTACACGCTGGGTCCGCTGACGACCGATATCGCGCCGGGATACGACCACATCACGTCAGGGATCGGCGCGGCCGTCATCGGGTGGTACGGGACGGCGATGCTCTGCTACGTCACGCCGAAAGAGCACCTGGGGCTGCCCGATCGCAATGACGTCAAGGCTGGCGTCATCGCCTACAAGATCGCGGCCCACGCCGCCGATCTCGCCAAGGGCCATCCCCGTGCCCAGGCGTGGGACGATGCGCTGTCGAAGGCGCGGTTCGAGTTCCGGTGGGAAGACCAGTTCAACCTGGCGCTCGACCCGGTGACTGCGCGTGCCTATCACGACGAGACGCTGCCTGCCGATGGGGCGAAGGTCGCGCACTTCTGCTCGATGTGCGGGCCCAAGTTCTGCTCGATGGAGCTGACGCAACAGGTGCGGGAGATGGCGGCGGAAGGAATGTCGGAGAAGTCGCGCGAGTTCAGGGACAAAGGCGGCGCGATCTACATCAAACGCAATGCTGAATGATGAGTGCTGAATGCTGAGGTGAATTCTGAATTCGGTTCAGCGTTCAGCGTTCAGCATTCAGCGTTGCACAACTTACTTCTCGTGGTGTTATTCCGGCGTCACGCGGACCGTCCCGCGCATCCACGGATGGAAGCAGCACTGGAACCTCTGGAGCCCCTCGGTGGTGACCTGCAGCTTCAGGCGCGCGCCAGGGGCGACCAGGTAGGGATCGACTGCTCCCGCGGCGAGACGCGCACTCAGGCGCTATTTGCGTGCCCACCAGAAGCGGCGGTACGCGCCCGCCGCCGAACTCCGCGACTGGCGTGAACGTGTGAGGTCTCCCGCCCTCGTTCTCGATATGAATCGTCTTGCCCTCCTCGATCGCGGCGTGAGAAGGCGCAAACCGCCAGGATGGGTGGCCGACAAGAAACTGTCCAAGCGTGCTCGCGGCATCGCCATCGTTGTCATAGAGTGGAGATCGCAGCAACATCTGGAACTCGGCCGCCGTTACGTCTCCCTTGTCCTGCAGACACCCCACGGGTGCCCAGCCCAGTTCGTCCGTCGGGTCGCAATCGTCCACAAGCGCGACTTTTGTGTCCCCGTCCTGCTCCGCCACGAGCTCGGCGGGGCCCGCCGTTCCCCATAGGACCGCCATTCCCAAAACGAGCATCGCAGGGATTCGTACATTCCGCATTGCACACCTCCATTGTGCCCGCCGAGCGAAGTCGCCAGAACGGCGCTACAGGCGTCAGCGGGCAGCGATCAACCAGTCGCCGTGTTAGCCGCGGCGGCGGTCTCTGTGATCAGGAGGAGATGATCCAACCAGAAGCGCCGTCGCTGCCGACCGATCGAGCAGGCGGACACTACCACCGGCAACGGGCTTTTGCAAATGCTGAATGCTGACGGAATTCTGAATTCACGTCAGTTCATCATTCCGTCTCATTTCGGTGCCCCTGGCGGCGACGGCACGATCTGGATGATCGTCCTGAACCGGGCAGGTTCGGCGCCGCGCTTGGGGTTCAGGTACCCGAGCGAGCCTGCCCAGGCATAGTCCTTCACGGTGACCCCAGGCGGGAACGCCATCGTCTCTTCACGGAAGCGACCGACTTCGAACATGTGCATCGGTGGTTCGTCGTAGACGAGCTCCCCGCGCTGCTTGAGCGCAGTCTTGTAGTACTCGACGATTTGCGTGAAGGTACTGTTCGTGCCGAAGAGGTAGTACCGCTGCCCGCGGCCTGCGTCGTACGAGGCAATGAACTCGGCGGAGGGAAAGATCGGCAGGCCGAGCATTGCGTCGGTCGGAGCCACGACTGCCTGGGGCGGCAGGGCGGTGGCCGGCTTCTGCGGCGCGTCGACTTTGGTCTGGCCCGCGGGCTTCTGAGGGTCCGCCGGCTTGGGAAATGGCGGGGGACCTTGAGCCAGCGCGGGCCGGCACACGCCGAGCACGAGCAGCAGCACCACTACAGCATCACGCATCCCGGTATTATAAGACTCTCGTGACGGCAACTGCCTCCACAGATCTTCTCGCCTGGTGCGATGCCCGCCGCGGCTGGCTGCGCGAGACCGTCGAGACGCTCGTGCGGCTCGAATCTCCAAGCACCGACAAGGCGGCCGTGGACCGGTGCGGCGCTGAGCTCGCGCGGCGGCTCGAAACCCTGGGCGGCGCGGTCACGCGTCTCGATGGCGGTCCTCGGGGCGATCACATCCGCGTCGGGTTCGGCGGCTCGTCGCGCCGCGTCCTCCTCCTTGGCCACTTCGACACCGTCTGGCCCGTCGGCCAGCTAGAGCGCATGCCTCTCCGCGAGGAGGCTGGCCGGCTGCAAGGACCGGGCATCTTCGATATGAAGGCCGGCATCGGCGTCGCGATGATGGCGGTCCGCGCGCTGCGGGAACTCGCGGTTCCGGATGCCCCGAGCGTCACGATGCTGTGGACGACCGACGAGGAGATCGGCAGCGAAACGTCGCGCGCGGCGATCGAGTCATGCGCGCGCGACAGCGACGCGGTGCTCGTGCTCGAGCCCTCGCTGCCTGGAGGCGCGGCGAAGACCAGCCGCAAGGGTTGTGGGGACTTCGAGCTGACGGTCCACGGCATCTCCGCGCACGCCGGCCTTGACCCAGGCAAGGGGGCGAGCGCGATCCACGAGCTGGCTCACCAGATCGTTGCCATCACCGCGCTCCAGGATCCGGGCCGCGGCGTCACCCTGAACGTCGGCCGCATCTCCGGCGGGTCGCGCACGAACGTCGTAGCCGACCTGGCGCGCGCCAGCATCGACGTTCGAGTACCGACGATGGCCGATGCGGTGACGATCGAGCAATCACTTCGTGCGTTGCGGCCGCGGCTGCCACGGACGCGGCTGGAGATTGATGGCGGCGTATCCCGTCCGCCGCTCGAGCGCAGCCAAGGCGTCATCAAGCTCTACGAGCTCGCGCGAGGCGTCGCGCGCGAGCTCGGTCAGGATTTGCTGGAAGGCGGGGCCGGCGGCGGCTCAGACGGGAATTTCACGGCCGCGCTCGGTGTTCCTACGTTAGACGGCCTCGGCCCTCGCGGCGACGGGGCCCACGCCCTCCACGAACATGTCGAACTGGACGATCTGGCGTGGCGCGCCGCGTTTGTCGCCGCTCTGCTGAGCCGACTGGGGAGATTAGAATAGGGTTATGTCCAACGGAGTGAAAACGGTTCTGCTGCTGGGCGGGTTGAGCGGCCTGCTGCTGGCCATCGGTGATGTCGTCGCCGGTCCGACCGGCCTCATGTTCGGGCTGATCGTTGCAGCTGTCATGAACCTGGGATCGTACTGGTTTTCTGACAAGATCGTCCTGCGGATGTATCGCGCGCAGGCGGTCGGTCCCGAGCATCCGCTCTACCGTGTCACCGAACGGCTCGCGCGCCAGGGCGGCCTGCCGATGCCGAAGGTCTATGTCATTCCCGATCCGTCGCCGAACGCGTTCGCGACCGGCCGCAACCCTGAGCACGCGGCCGTCGCCGCAACCGAAGGCATCCTGCGGGTCTTGAGCGAGCACGAGCTCGAGGGCGTGATCGCGCATGAGCTTGCGCACGTCAAGCATCGCGACATCCTCATCAGCTCGATTGCGGCGACGCTCGCCGCGGCGATCATGATGACCGCCCGAATGGCCATGTACGCTGGGATGTTCGGTGGCGGCCGTCAGGACGATCGCGACCATGGCACCAACCCGATCGCGCTCCTGGCCATGATGATCCTCGCGCCGATGGCCGCGATGCTCATACAGGCCGCGATTTCCCGGTCGCGCGAGTTCAGCGCGGATGCTGGCGGCGCGCAGATCGCCGGCAACCCGTACGGGCTGGCTGACGCGCTTCGCAAGATTGAGGCCGCATCGCAGCGCGTGCCCCTGGATGCCAACCCGGCCACGGCCCACATGTTCATCGTGAAGCCGTTTTCCGGCGCCGGGCTGATGTCGCTCTTCAGCACACATCCGCCTACCGAGGCGCGCATTCGCGCGCTGTTGGGCGGTCAGTAACACGTTCCGTTCGTCCCTCGCCCGAGCGCAGAGCAAACCAGGCCACGCCACCGCCGCCTGAGATCGGGTGCGCCTGCGCCGACCCTACCGATGCCTGAGCACGACTTTTGCTGGTCTGTTCGACAACCCGGCTTCGTTGGGGTCCGGATTTGCCAACACCTGACTGAAGCCTCGCAGACGATCGGAGGCGGCCGTGACAGACGCAGACCACGACATTCCTCAGGACCGGTTGGCTGAGTCGGCCGAACGCGTCATCGCCAGAGCACTCGAGGAGGCCAGGCGGTGGGAACACGGGCTGCTGACCAACGAACATCTGTGCCTGGCCTACGCTCAGGTCGAGTGGGACATGTTCGACCAGCTCATGCGGGATCTGACGTTGAATCCGAACGAGATCCTGTACGCGCTCGAAGAACATATGCGCGCGGTACCCTCGGCGCCGGGGCGGGAACTCGAGGTGGCGCCGGCGACGAGGCTCCTCTTCAGACTCGCGATGCTCAACGCGAGCCGTTCCGGTCGTCATGCGGTGGAATCGACCGATCTGCTGGCGGCGGTGTTCGAAGAAACTCAGGGCGTGCCGGGGGCGATTATTCGGCGCTACGGCGTGGATCCCGAGATGGTCGTGTCGCGGCTCGCGAGCCGGCTGCGCGATCACGAGCAGCGCGACGAGCGTCTCAAGAAGCGCTTCGAGCTGCCGCCCTTCCTTAAACACTTCGCCACGAATCTGAATCACCTCGCGCGGCAGGACAAGGTGCCACCGCTCTTCGGGCGCGATGCCGAGATGACGGAGGTCTTCGAGATCCTCTGCCACCGCGAACGCGCCAACTCGGTACTGCTCGTCGGGGAGCCGGGAGTGGGCAAGACCGCCATCGCCGAAGGTCTGGCCAGGCTGATCGAGTTCGAACCTCGTCGCGTGCCGGCGCGTTTGCGGGACTGCCAGATCGTCAACCTGCAGATGAACAACATCGTGGCGGGCACTATGCTTCGCGGGATGTTCGAGGACCGGATTCAGAACGTCATCCGCGAGATCAAGGAACGCCCAAACCTGATCCTCTTCGTCGACGAAGTCCACACGATGGTCGGCGCGGGCTCGGCTCTCGGGGCGCCGTCTGACGCGGCGAACATCTTCAAGTCAGTGCTCGCACGCGGTGAAGTCCGCATCATCGGCGCCACCACTCTCAGCGAGTACAAGGAATTCATCCAGGAAGACGAGGCGCTGGCGCGCCGGTTTCGCACCGTGCGCG
This sequence comes from uncultured Acidobacteriota bacterium, assembly GCA_963839705.1. Taxonomy (GTDB): domain Bacteria; phylum Acidobacteriota; class Vicinamibacteria; order Vicinamibacterales; family 2-12-FULL-66-21; genus DATBJJ01. The sequence continues at coordinate 453,920 of CAWIWL010000008.1, read as the reverse complement.
TCGCCGAGCCGACGGTCGACGAGACCCGCCGCATTCTCTACGGCCTGCGGCCGCGGCTCGAGCGCAATTACTCGGTACGCATTCGCGACGAAGCGATCGAGACGGCGCTTGCGATGTCTCCCCGCTACATGCGCCACCTGCAGCTGCCTGACAAGGTCATCGGGTGGCTCGACACCGCCTCGGTCAAGGCCGAGATCGCGCGGCGCCTGGAGGTCACCGGCAACGACGTGGTCCACGTCATCTCGGCGGTGTCGCGAATTCCCGAAGATATGGTTTTTCGCGACGTGACGGACCGGTTTCGCGACGTCGAGCAACAGCTGAGCAGCAGGGTCGTCGGACAGAACCAGGCCGTCAGCGCGGTTGCACGCCGGTTGGTCTTGAACAAGGGGCCCCTCAAGGATGGGTTCGATCGTCCTGACGGCGTCCTGCTGTTTCTCGGTCCGACCGGAGTCGGCAAGACCGAGCTCGCAAAGTCGGTCGCGCAATTCCTGTTTGGGGACGAGAAGCGGATGATTCGCGTCGATATGTCCGAGTATCAGGATGGCGGCCTCGGCGTCGACAAGATGATCGGGATGCCGAGAGGCATCGTTGGATCCGAACGCGGCGGCGTGCTGACCAACCAGCTGAAGGACCACCCGTATTCGGTCGTGCTGCTCGACGAGGTCGAGAAGGCGAGTCCGGCCATGCTCAACCTGTTCCTGCAGGCCTTCGACGAAGGGTGGCTGACCGATGGCCGCGGCAAGCGCGTCTATCTGAGCGATGCCATCGTCATCATGACGTCGAACATCGGCTCAGAGTGCTTCCGGCGGCTGACAAATCCGCTCGGGTTTCTGACGCAACAGCGCGGCGTCGAGCAGATCCAAAGTGATGTCCTGCGCGAGGTCGAACGCCGGTTCACACCGGAATTCCGCAATCGCATCGACGAGGTCGTGATCTTCCAGCCGCTGAGCAGGGAAGAGGTGCGCGCCATCGCGCTGCAGCAGATCGACAGGATTAACCAGTCCCTCGGCGTCAGCCGGCGGACCTTGCACGTGACTCCACCGGCGTTGGAGCTCCTCGTCAACGAAGGCTACAGCCTGGCCTATGGGGCGCGATTCCTGAAGAGGACGATCGAAGCCTGCATCAAGCTTCCGATCAGCCAGCGCTGGAACGACGGCCAGAGGTTCACGGCGACGGAGCATGAGGGGCGCATCGCGATCGAGGTGGCGCCTCAATCGCTCGCGGCGACCGCCTAGCGCGCCCAGACGAACGCCTGTTGCGTCTCGGCATCGTGCTCCTCATCTGCGGGGCGTTCGGCTTCGCCGTCCTCGGCCATTCTAAACGGTCGTGTGCCGACCGCGTGGCGCTGGCGCAGTCCGTCGACCAGCCCTCTCACGGTCTGCACGTATTCCGCAGGCGCGTACGATCCCGGATACAGCCGCTCGTAGCCTTCAACGAGATGGGGAAACTCCTTTCGCAGGAACCCCATGAAATGATCCTTCGTGCCGTCCTTGAGGTGGAGCACGTTGGCGCCCATGAACGCGGCATCATGCTCTGCCACGGCGCGGATTGTGGCCTCGAGGCGCCGACGCTCGGTCGTGAAGCCCGGGACGATTGGCGCCATCAGCACTCCCGCGTTGATGCCCGCCTTTCGTAGCGCCCGAACCGCGCGCAGGCGCTGCAATGGATGCGCCGTGCCAGGCTCGAGCGCGGCCCACGCCTCCTCGTCAACCGTCGGCACGCTGATGTGTACCGTGCAGCGAGCGCGACGTCCGAGCTCAGCGAGCAGATCCGCGTCGCGCACGACCATCGGTCCCTTCGTCACGAGCCCGACAGGCGTACGTGCAGCTATCAGCGCTTCGAGCGAGCGTCGTGTGAGCTTGTAGTGGCCCTCGATCGGTTGATACGGGTCGGTGGCGGTACCGAGGGCAACCAACTCGCGCTTCCACGACGGCTTCTCGAGTTCGCGGCGCAGGACTTCGGGAAAGTTGTGTTTCACGAAGATGAGCGACGAGAACTCGTCGTCCGGCCCGAGCGCGAACTGCGTCTGGTAACGCCGAGCGAAGCAGTAATGACAGGCGTGCGTGCAGCCGCGGTAGGGATTCAGCGTCCACCGGAAGGGCATGCCCTTGACGGGGTTGAGCGCCGAGCGGCATGTGACCTCCTGGTAGCGAGCGTTGTCGGCGCGGCGCTGGGCCTGATCGAGTCCCGCCGGCCCGTCGCGCAGGACCGTCAACGTGATGGCGCGCGTCGTCGGAGGCCGGTCTGGAGAATCGAAGAGTCTCGGGGCATCCATTGGATATTCGCTGTTTGTTCGCCATGATGCGCCTATCCGGGTGCCGGAGTCAAACCCGCGTCGGACCTGGGTCAGACCTTATAAGAGGTAGGCGGCAGCGAAGCCGAGCTGGGCGACGAACATCATTCTGTACATGTGGGCCCAGGAGACGTGGTTCTCCTCGACGGCCAGCTCTTCCGGACGACGCAGCATCAAGTAGCAGACATAGAGGCCGTAGCCCGTCATCCCGGCCGAGAGCATGAGCAGCAGGACGAAGTTGCCGGTCAAAACACCGGTCAACGCTCCGACGGCTATCATCAGAAACGGGACGACGAATGACGGCGAGATCATCCACGCGGCTCGATGCACGCCGTAGATGATGGGCAGCGTGCGGCAACCGCCCCGTGCGTCACCTTCCATGTCGGCGAAATCCTTCGTGGTCGACGCGCCGAGCAGAAACAATCCGAAGATGCCGCCGATGAACCACGGCTCGACGGCCATCACCGTCTTTACCGCCGACCAGCCGGCAACCTTCAACAACACGCCTCGTGGAATCGCGATCGTCACGTTCGCCCAGATGCCCAGCCGCTTGGTGCGGAAAGGCGGCACCGAATAGAGCACCGTAATCGCGGTGGCCACGAGCACGATCCAGAAGCACTCGTGGCGGCCGCCGGGCGCGACGAGCCAGGCGAGCGTCAGGGCGATGACGTAAGTCACGAGCGTGAACGACCACGCCTCGGCAATCGTCAGCCGCCCCGATGGTAGCGGACGCTTCGGCTTGTTGATTCGATCGATCTCGAGGTCGTAGATCTGGTTGATGGCGTTCGACGCCGCGTTGAGCACGGCGGCCATCGTCAAGCCGATGACGGGATAAAGCAGGAGGTCGAAGCTCCACGTCTCGCGCGGCGCCGCCCCCGCGGCCGTGACGGCGCCCGATGCGAAACCGAGAGCGGGCGCGACGAGCGTGAACGGCCGCGAGAACTCGAACCAGAGCGATCCGCGGGACGTGGCCGTCATGCCATGACCCGAACGACGACGATCGCCGCCGCGGCGGCGATGCCCGTGTTGAGGAAGTTGAGCATGTCGTTGTTCAGGATACCCGGTGCTTCGAGCGTTGCGCCCAGCAGGCTCTCGGCGAGCGAGCCGATCGTCGCGCCGGCGACGACGGCGGCGAGCGCCGTCCGAGGCACGAGCCCGGCCGCGATGGCAATCCCCGCGAGAAGACAGGCGCCGCCGATGCCGGCGACGGTGCCCTCGAGCGACATCGCGCCTGAGGTCCCGGGCGGCACGCGCCGAAAGGTCGCCACGAGCCAGGTGCGTCGTCCCCACGCCTTGCCAATCTCGCTGGCGATGGTGTCGCTCCCGCCAGCGGCCAGCGCCGCGACGAAGGCCAGCACGGCCAGATCGCGTTCGAGCGTGACGACCGAAAGTAGCGCGGCAGCCGTCGCGAAACCAGTATTGGCGATCGCGTTCCCGGCGCCGCGGCGTCCGCCTCGTTCCTCAGCGATGCCGAGGAGCGTCTTGCGACGCAGGCCCAGACGCGAGCTGATCGCTGCCGCGAGGAACGTCGCGAGAAGCAACACCCAGCCCGGCCAACCGGCTGTAACTGCGATCGCGGTGCCGATGACGGCGCCGGTTACGCCGCCAGCCACGGTCACCGTGCGAGCGCGATAGCCCAACCACGCGACGGTGACGTTCGCGACCGCGGCTGGGACGACGGCGTGACCACCAGCAGCGAGAGCCGGTCCGACGAAATCCTCGCGAACGAGAGACAGCGCCCAGAGGACCGCAGCCGCCGACGCCGGAACCGAAATATTGTCGTCAAGCCTGACCGGGATCGTCTCGACGAACGCGGCGACGAGCGCCGCGACGAAGGGCGCCACGACCGAGAACCACAGCTCCGGAGCCGGCGTCACGTTCGGCCTGCACCACAAGGCCAGTAGCGCTCCGGCGAGGCCGCCGAAAAAAAAGAGTGAGAACGAGCCGGCAAACGACTTCTCGCGGTTCCAGGGAATGGCTCCCCAGCCCAGCCGGCGGCCGGCGATCGTCGCCATCCCGTCGCCGACGGCGAGGATTGCCCAGGCGGCGGCCGCGATGTCGAGCCGAGTGGGGAAGACCAGTACCGAGCAGCAGCACCGAAATCGGGTAGAGGACGATGCCGGAGCGGGCGCTGCCCGCGTGCTCATCGGGGCGATAGAGATGCCCGGCGAGTCGCGGGAGGATGAACAGGTTGAAGATGAGCGCCGCCATGGCGAGGAGCGCCGCGTGCCACCACTCTACGTACCGCAGCGACAGGGCGAAGCCGCCCATCGCAACGTGCAGGAGCTTCCGGCTGAATTCGTCGTGCCGGCGCGCGGCCATCAGACCCGAGCGGCGAGACGATGCCGCCAGTAGGCAAGAAGGTCCTTCAGGGTGTCTTCGATCGCGATCTCCGCGCGCCAACCCGTTTCCGTAGTCATGCGGGAGGGGTCGCCGACGATCACGGGATTGTCTGAGGGTCGCAATCGATTGGGGTCGCTCGCGACCGTAATCGGCGTTCGCGCCTGGCCGAGCATCATCTCCAGCAGATCGCCGATGCGGGAGGCGCGCCCGCTGCAGATGTTGTAGGGCCGGCCGGGCCGCCCGCGTTCAGCCAGCAACCGGTAGGCGCGCACCGTGTCGCGAACGTCGGTGATGTCCCGGCGCGCGTCGAGATTGCCGACGCTCAGCACAGGGGGCGCGACGCCGGCCTCGATTTCGGCGATCTGGCGCGCGAAGCTCGAGGTGACAAACGCCGGCGACTGCCGCGGCCCGGCGTGGTTGAACGGCCGCGCCAGGAACACGGGAAAGGAGGCGATCCGTGCGGCGAGCATTTCCTGCGCGAGCTTGCTGACCCCGTAAGGGCTCGACGGTCCGACAGCAGATTCCTCGTGCACCGGATCGGCCGACGCGCGATAGACCGTCGCCGATCCCACCACTACGACCGACGTGTTCGAGCCTGTGCTTCGCACCGCCTCGAGCAGATGGTGCGTACCGAGCGCGTTGACCTTCAGCGGCGTGACGGGATCGCCCCACGATGTGCCGACGTCGGCGGCGCCGGCGCAGTGATACACCAGCGACGGCCGCAGCCTCGTGACGGCGTCTCGAACCGCGTCGCGATCCAGGAGGTCGACCGCGTCCCACGAGATCTTCGGATTCTCACCGCTGATGGCCAAGCCGCGAGGATTCGCCCACGCGGCTACCGCCGGCTCGCGTTCGAGAAGGTGTTCGACGAGGTGGCTGCCCGCGAAGCCGGTAGCGCCCGTGACGAGTGGAAGGCCAGCCACAGCCGGATCTCAGATCCGGCGGTCGTCGGTACTGGGTCTTGTAGTACGCCTGGAACGCCGGGTCGCCTTCCTTGATCGGCCGCCACCACCACTCGTTCTGTTGATACCAGGCGACCGTGTCGGCCAGTCCCTGCTCGAACGCGATGCGCGGCGACCAGCCGAGCCCGTGCAGCTTGGCGGTGTCGACAGAGTAGCGGCGGTCGTGCCCTGGACGATCGGCGACGGGACGAATCAGCGACTCGGGCTTGCCCAGGAGCTGCAGGATGCGCTTCGTGAGGTCGACGTTCTTCACGTGGTTGCCGCCACCGACGTTGTAGACCTCGCCCGGCGTCCCTCCCTCAATGATCAGGTCGAGCGCCCGGCAATTGTCCGAGACGTGCAGCCAATCACGCACGTTCAGGCCGTCGCCGTAAAGCGGCACTTGCCGATCGTCCATCGCATTGGTGATGAAGAGCGGGATGACCTTCTCGGGAAACTGGTTCGGGCCGTAGTTGTTGGAGGCGCGGGTGATGACGACCGGCACCTGATACGTGGCCCAGTAGCTGTAGGCGAGACGATCGGCCCCTGCTTTACTCGCCGAGTACGGATTCCGCGGCCTCAGCTCGTCAGTCTCCCGGCTCGAACCCTCCGGGATGCTGCCGTAGACCTCGTCGGTCGAAATCTGGACGAACTTCCGCAGCTTCGGCGCCTCGCGCGCCGCTTCGAGCAGCACGAAGGTGCCGTAGACGTCGGTCGTGATGAACTCGCCGGCGTTCATGAGCGAGCGGTCGACGTGGGTCTCGGCCGCGAAGTGCACGACGACGTCCGCGTCGACGACGAGCGGTCCGGCGACGACCGGATCGGCGATGTCGCCCTTGACGAACTCGTGTCGCGGGTGATCCATCACGCCCTTCAGATTCTCCAGCCGTCCGGCGTAGGTGAGCTTGTCGAGCGTCGTCACCCGCCAGTCGGGGTGAGCGGTCAGTGCATGCCGCACGAAGTTGGATCCAATAAACCCGGCGCCGCCGGTCACCAGCACGTTCGTCATCGCTGCACATCCATCGACATCACCAATATCATCAATATCTCCAATAGCATCTTCCCATCATCACGAAGGCTTCAGATCTATCGCGTGCTCTGCCCGCCAAACGCGCCGAGGAAGTTCGAAAACGTGCCGATTCCCGCGAGCGTGAACGACACGTTGAAGCGGCGGTCCTGCGGGACGGTCACCCCGGTAAAGCTGGAATAGTTGTAGGCCTGATACTCGACGCCGAATCCGCAGCACTGCGCGTTGTAGTAGGCCAGATAGCGCTGCTGCAGGAAGGCGTCGCGGCGCAGGTCGTAGTTGAACGAGTAGGTCACGCCGAGCGTGTTGGTTCTCGTGTGCCAGTTCGCCGAGCCGTTCATGTAGTGGTCGGCGAAATTCGGGTTGTCGAATCCCGGCAGTCCGGGAATGTAGCGACGCCGGCTCCAGCCGGCCGACGCCTGCAGATGGCCGCTGTTGATGGACCCGAGCGCCGCGAGCGTCTTCAGCGTGTGGAACGTCGGATCCCACTCCGTGCGGAATTCGCCCTGCACGTGATCGTTGGGCGATGTGCGAGCTGAGAGAGCCATGGCGCTGTACTTGCTCGTCGGCGTCGACGCATAGCTGCTGCTCTGATATTGCTGCGCATAGAGCGCCGCGAGCGCGTCCGTGTAGTAGTTCTGCCTGATCGCGACGCTAAGGACTTCGCGCGACGAGGTGCGTTTGGCGTACAGCCGGTTGTTCAGGCCGTAGCCTACCTCCCACACGTCACCCCTGGTGTAGTCGGCCGATTCGAGTTGGACGATCTGGTCGAATACGTCGATGGCCGAGACACGCCTGATCGTGAAGACCGGCTCGATCACGTGTTTCAGCTTCACACCCTCGGTCGCACCCGCGTTGAATATGCGGCTGAAGACCGGACCGGTGACTCGCGAGCTGAATTCGAAATACTGACGGCCCAGCGGGTCATCAGCCTGCCTGCCGTCGACGAGGCTCTCGGTCCAGTAGGTGCCGCGCCAGCCGACCGTCGAATTGATCGTGAGAAACGGCCAGCGCGTGAAGGGAATCCGCAGGATCGGGGCAACGTCGATTCGGGTGAGTCCCTGGTCGTTGGTCGAAACGCCGGCGCTGTTGACCGTGCTGCGGAGCATCGTGGCGTACTCTCCGCTGACGCCGAAGTAGAACGGCGACTTGGCGATCCGGCGCTCGGCTCGGCTGAAGTTGATGCGGGGAAGCCCGCCGTAGGTCGTGTACGAGCCGTCGGGATAGAACACGTCGGTCTTGTCGAGCGTACCGCTGAGGACGATCTGACTCCAGCTACCAGTAACGTTGCCGCCGAAGCTGCGCGTGCTCCGCGTCGCGCGATAGATGTTCTGCTGGTAGAGCTGCTCGGGCTCGATGTCGGAGACATAGTCGGCATTTGCGCGCGCGCGCACTCTGCCCCCGAGCGTCTGCGTCATCCCGCCGGTGATCTGATAGCTGCGCCGGCCGTCTGACGACTCGCCCGTCGTGGCGTCGGTCGTTTTCTCGGCGAGGTAGGAGACGCGGGCGTTTCCCTGGGACCCGCCGCTCAGGATATAGCGATACTCGCCACCCATTTGCTGGCCGGCCTTGGAAAACCAGTCGTGCACGAACGTGGCGTCCTGGCTGCGCGAGATCGCCCAGAAGAACGCGTTGCTGAGCGACTGTCCTCTGAGCGTCGAGGTGCCGTACGTGGGAATGAGAAAACCAGTGGCCCGGTCGTCTTCCTGGATCGGGTAGTAGAAAATCGGCAGGTACATCACCGGCACGCCCTTGACCCGGAAGACCGAGTTCTTGAGCAGGGCGTAGTCATCGAGAGCGAGGTCCGCTGAGCCCGACACGACCTGCCAGCGCGGTGTCGGCTGCACGCAGGTGGTGAACGCACCGTCGACGATCCTGTACTTCTTGGGCCCGAGCTTGTGGATTTCCCGGCCGCGAAAGATCGCATCGGCTTCCTGCGTGCCGAACATGCTCTTGTCCACGCGGTCGCCGAGCGACGCCATACCGTGGGCCTGGTAAAACGTTCCGGTGCGGGACCTGGTGTCGAACTCCATCCGTTCGGCGCTGATGAAGCTGTTCGGCGTGCCCACTTTGACGTTCCCGGTGGCCACGATACGGTGACTGTCGGGGTAGATCTCGGCGAAGTCGGCAAAGAACTGCGTGTCGTCGCAGTTCACCTGGACCGGAACCGCGCCCTTGCCCGTCAGGACCAGCACCCTTTCGGTGCGGCCCGCGACGTCTTTCGAGAGCGCGTCCTGCGTGGCGCCGGCCATGTCGGAGACGCGGCAACCGGAGATCTCGCTCTGCGGCGCCTGCGCGCTCAGACGGGCGACGGCCCCGTTGAGGATGCCGGAAATGACGAGGACGACGGTCAGCAGGATACGGCGATGCATGCGAAAGGCTGGGCCGGCCGGCGCGTCAGCTGGCACGGACGCGCTCTGGTCCAACACGGCGGAAAATCAACGAAGAATACCACGCAGCGGACCGATGAGAAAGATTGATCCGGCCGCGACCACCCGGGCGTGGCCCTCGCAGGCGTAGGCCATCGCGGCCGCCGGGTCGGCGATGGCGACGATGCGCGAAGGCGCTGACGGTAGTTCCGCCGCGAGCGCCGCGAGCGCGTCGGCGGCCAGTGCTCGCGGACTCGGTGGTGTCGTACACACCAGCGTCGAGCAACAGGGAAGCAGCGCCGAGAGCATGCCGGCGACGTCCTTATCGCGCATTACGCCGACGACGAGGGTCACATCGGTCCACGTGATGGCACGGAGATAGTCGGCCAGGGCGCGCGCGCCCGCAGGATTGTGCGCCGCGTCGATGAGCACGTCGGCTCCGCGCCAATGCAGCCGCTCGAGGCGGCCAGGCCAGCGCGCATTCGTCAATCCCGCGCGCATGGCACTCCCATCGAGACGCACGCCCAGCTCGAGAAGTTCCGTCATGAGGCAGAACGCCACTGCGGCGTTATCGACCTGGTGGCGGCCACGCAGGGCGAGCCTGACGTCCTCGAGCCGATGGTCGCCGGCTTCGAGCGAGACGGTGGTTTCGCCGCCAGCGGTGTCGGCCATCGATGTGGCGATGTTGACCCGTTCCGCAGCGTGGACCAGCCGCGCGCCCTGCTCCAGGCACACAGCTTCGATCACCGCACGTGCGCCGGGGGCGACCGGTCCGACCACGACCGGTATCCCCGGCTTGATGACGCCGGCCTTCTCGCGAGCGATCGATTCCAGAGTCTCTCCCAGGAGATACTGGTGATCGAGGTCGATCGAGGTGATGACGGCGGCCATCGGAGTTATGACGTTGGTCGCGTCCAGCCGGCCGCCCAGCCCGACCTCGACTACGGCTATCTCGACCGACGCGCGCCGGAACAGCTCGAAGGCCATCGCTGTCGCACATTCGAAAAAAGTGGGCAGGGCCTCGAGCCCGCCGTCGCCAATGAGCTGTTCGATGGCTCGTTGGACGTCAGCAGCCGTCTCCTCCAGGTCGGCGGTCGCCACTTCGCGTTCGCCGATGACGAATCGTTCCTCGATGCGCTCGAGGTGGGGAGACGTATATCGTGCCGAGCGGTAGCCGGCGGCGGCGAGCGCGGCGGAGGTCATCGCCGTGACCGAACCCTTGCCGTTGGTGCCTGCGACGATGATCGATTGGAAGGCGCGCTCCGGATGGCCGAGCGCCGCGCAGATCCGCCGCATGTTCTCGAGACCGAACTTCATCCCGAGACGTTCGAGCGAGAAGAGGAACTCCAGAGTCAATTCGGGATCTAGGGCTTTGCGGCGGCCTGACCTGCCGGTTCGCGATCCGCGGCGGGCGCCGGCAGGGCGAAGCGCAGGAAGCGCGTGATCATGTCCTTCATCTCGCGGCGATCGACGACGGCGTCGAGCATGCCGTGCTCGAGGAGGAACTCGCTGCGCTGAAAACCCTCGGGGAGCGTCTGGCGAATCGTCTGCTCGATGACCCGGGGGCCGGCAAAGCCGATGAGGGCCTTCGGCTCAGCGATGTTGACGTCGCCGAGCATCGCGAAGCTGGCGGTCACGCCGCCGGTCGTGGGATCGGTCAGAACCGAAATGTAGGGGAGCTTCGCGCGGTCGAGCCGGGCCAGGCCGGCGCTGATCTTGGCCATCTGCATCAGCGACAGCGCGCCCTCCATCATGCGCGCTCCGCCTGAGCACGACACGATGATGAGCGGCAGACGGCCGGCGATTGCCCGTTCGATCGCCCGCGTGATCTTCTCGCCGACGACAACGCCCATGCTGCCGCCGATAAACGAGTACTCCATCGCGGCGACGACCGTCTCGATACCATTGATCCGTCCGGTGGCAGTGATCACCGCGTCGTTGAGACCGGTGGAGGCGATGCTGGCGTCGAGCCGCTTATGGTAGGGCTTGGTATCGGTGAACTTCAGCGGATCGGTCGACGTCAGCCCGTGGTCGTACTCCTGCCACTCGCCGTCATAAAGCGCGCGCAAGCGCTCGGCAGCGCTCAGCCGGAAGTGATGCCCGCACTTGGTGCAGACGCTCAGGCTCGCGACGAGGTCTTTGTTGTAGATGACCTGTCCGCACGACGGGCATTTGACCCAGAGCCCCTCGGGAACCCGGCTTTGCTTGTCGGGCGGCTCAATGGGCTTTCGTTGCTTCTTGAACCAGGCCATTGGATAGGGCGGTAGATTATCATGCCGACTGAGCCTGCCGACTGCGACTCCCGATTCCCGACTGCCGACTGTCGACTGTGTCACGCCCTCGGCACGTAGTATCTGGTTCCCTTCCCCATCCCTCGTATCTGCCGCTCGATGTCGGCGACGGCGTCCTCACCCCACGTGAGGTCGAACTGCGACGTCTCGACGACGAGGAGCGGCGAAGCGGTGTAATGAAAAAAGAAGTGGTTGTACGCCTCGTTCAGCTCGCGGACGTAGCGGTCCTCGGGGATGGGCGGGGCGCCTTCAATGCGGGGCCGTTCGCGCAGGCGGCGGCGCACCACGTCGGTCGGGGCCTGGAGATAGATCACGAGGTCCGGCGTCAGCAGATCGGGGGCCAGCAAGTCGTAGAGGCGCTGATAGATGTACAGCTCGTTGTCGTCGAGGTTCAGGTAAGCGTAGATTTTGTCGCGCTCGAACAGGTAGTCGCAGATCGTGAGCTGGCTGAAGAGATCCCGCTGTCGGAGCGACATCTGCTGCCGATGCCGCCCGAGCGTGTAAAAGAGCTGCGTCTGGAATCCCGAGCCGGGCCGCTCGGCGTAGAAATCGGCAAGGAAGGGATTGTCGGTCTCGTCGAGTACCGACCGTCGCATCGAACCGCGCACCGAGCTGGTCGGCCAGGGCCGACTTCCCGACGCCCAGCGGACCTTCGATGGCGATGTACCGGAAGTCCAAGGTCCAGCGAGTATAGCAGTCCGAAAAGACCTGCGGCGCCGCGGCCGGGACGGCGCGAACGCGAGCATGCGATAGCATGGACGGGTGCGGATCGATCGCCTCGAATTGCGCCTGCTGCGCCTGCCGCTCGTGCGGTTCTTCGAAACCAGCTTCGGGCGGGTGCACGAGCGCGTGTTTCTCCTCGTTACGGTCGAGGAGGACGGTGCTCTCGGTGTTGGTGAATGCGTGGCCGATGCCAATCCCTATTACAGCGCCGAGACGACGAAGACGGCGTGGCACATCATCAGTGAATTCCTCGCGCCCCTGCTCCTTGGCCGGCGGTTCGACGACCCGAGGGACATCTACGGTGCGCTTGCCGTGGTCCGTGGCCACCAGATGGCCAAAGCGGCGGTCGAGATGGCGGCCTGGGACCTCGCCGCTCGCCAGCGGGGCGTGAGTCTGTCGAGGCTGCTCGGCGGAATCCGGACGTGCATCGAATCGGGGGTGTCGATCGGGATACAGGACTCCCTCGAGGAGCTCGTCGAGCGAGTCGCCATAGAGCGCGCCGCCGGCTATCGCCGGATCAAGATCAAGATCAAGCCCGGGTGGGATGTGGCCGCAGTCGAACGCCTCCGCGAGCAGTTCGCGGAGACCCCGCTCATGCCGCTCATGGTCGACGCGAACGCGGCCTACACCCTCGCCGACGCCCCGAGGCTCGCCCGGCTAGACCGGTTCGACCTGACGATGATCGAGCAGCCGCTCGACTACGACGATATCTGCGACCACGCCCGGCTCCAGCGCGAGCTTCGGACGCCGATCTGCCTTGACGAGTCCATCCAATCCGTCCGCGCGGCGGCCGAGGCGATCGAGCTCGGCGCCTGCCGGGTCATCAACATCAAACCGGGCCGCGTGGGCGGCCATGCCGAGTCGCTGCGTCTCCACGATCTGACCGCGGCGCACGGAATTCCAGTCTGGCACGGGGGCATGCTCGAAAGCGGCATTGGCCGGGCTCACAACATCCACCTCTCGACCCTTCCGAACTTCTCGCTGCCGGGCGACGTCGCCGCCAGTCGCCGCTACTTCGCCCCTGACCTCATCGACCCCGAGATCGTGGTGCGGCCCGACGGCACTATCGCAGTCCCGGAAGGGCCGGGCATCGGCGTGCATATCGTGAACGATCGGGTCGCCGCGGCGACGGAGGAGAAAATGGAGTTGCGCGTTTGACGACTGACGCTTTCCGGCGTGACGGCGGGGCCATGAGAGGAACGATGCGGACAGCGATCGTGGCCCCGTTTGTGGTTTCACTTGGGGTCATGACGGCATGCGTGCCCCCACCGCCCCCCAAGCTGCCCGACGCGCCTCAAGTGCCGCTGCAGCAGAGGATGGCCTGGATCCTCAGGCTCGAGGACCAGCGGCTGCTCCGTTTCGAGCTGCCGGCTCCACCGCCGCCGCCTCCGACGCCCGTCAAAGGAAAGAAGCCGGCTCCGGTCGTGACTCCGCCGCCCCCGTCCTCGTCGCCCGACCTTTCGGTGCTCGTTCGCGACGGCGACCCGCGTGTGCGCCGCCGCGCGGCGCTCGCCCTCGGGCGGGTCAGGTCGAAGGCCGGCGTCCCGGCGCTCGTTGCCGCTCTCCCCGACACGGATCCCGACGTGCGCGCGATGGCCGCGTTCGCGCTGGGGCTCATCGGCGACCGCTCGGCCGAGTCGGCGCTCGAGCCGCTTCTGACCGATGCATCTCCCCGCGTGCGCGGGCGCGCCGCCGAGGCGCTCGGCCTCATCGGTGCCACAGGGGCCGCGCCGGCCATCGGCCGGATGGTTGCGGAGTACGCCAAGAGCGCCTCCGTTGTGGCCATGCAGCCTGACGATGAGAGCGACCCCGCCGCGCCGGAAGCCGAGGCGTTCAAGCTTGGTCTGTTCGCGCTCGTCCGGCTCAAGGTGTACGACCCGATGGCCTCGGCGGTGCTGGATGGCGGCCGGCCGGTCACGGAGTGGTGGCCGGTCGCCTACGCGCTGCAGCGCATCGAAGATCCGCGCGCCGGCCCGTCCCTCCTGCACTTGCTCGGCTCGAAGGGGCGCTACACGCGCGCGTTCGCGGCGCGCGGCCTCGCCACGGCCAAGGAGGCCAGCGCGGTCAAGCCGCTCGTCGCCCTTCTCGATCCGGCCGCGAAGACCGGGCTGGAGCTGACGGTCGCCGCAATCCGGGCGCTCGCCCAGCTCGGCGCGCTCGAGGCGGTGGCACCCATCTCGCGTCTCGCCAGCACGCCGTCGGTGCATCCGAACATTCGGCTCGAGGCCGTGAACGCCCTCGGTACGCTCCGGGCCGCGGAAGGGTTGGCCCCGGTCCAGGACTTGTGGACTGACGAGTGGCCCGAGATGCGCGCTGCCGCGCTTCGCGCCGCCGCCGCCATCGACCAGGAAAGCTTTGTCGCGGTGCTGGCCGGCATGGAGCCCGATCGCCACTGGCGCGTTCGCGCCGCGCTCGCCGAGACGCTCGGGACGTTCCCCGCCGAGCTCGCGACAGACCGCGTGCGCTCGATGTTGCAGGACGAAGACAAGCGCGTGATCCCCGCGGTCCTTTCCTCGCTCGTGCGCTTGAAGGCGAGCGAGGTGCGCGGCGTGCTCCTCGATCGGCTCGCCGATCCCGATTTCGTCGTTCGTGCGACGGCGGCGCGGGAGCTCGGCACGCTCAAACCGGACGGGGGCGCCGAGGCGCTGCGCCAGGCGTACAAAACGGCGCTGGCCGATTCCGGGTATGCGGCCCGCGCGGCGGCCCTCGAAGCGCTTGCCGCCTACGGCGGGGCCGAGGCGTCTGGTACGCTGACGCTGGCGCTCGAGGACAAAGACTGGGCCGTGCGCGTGCGCGCCGACGAGCTGTTGTCGAAACTGACGCCGGGCACCGAGGCGTCACGGACCATTGCGCCGGCGCCTGGAGATCCGATCGCGCCCTACGACGATACTGGCCTCATCGGACCGGTCACCTCGCCGCACGTCTTCATCGAGACCTCTTACGGGACGATCGAATTCGAACTGGCGGTGCTCGACGCGCCCCAGACCTCGCGCAGTTTCATGGAGCTGGCCCGCAAGGGGTTCTTCAACGGCCTCGACGTCCATCGCGTGGTGGCGAACTTCGTCGTGCAGTATGGCGATCCGCGCGGGGACGGGGAGGGTGGTCCGGGCCGCACCATTCGCGATGAGCTCAACGAGCGCCCGTATTTGCGCGGCACCGTGGGCATGGCGCTCGAGTGGCGCGACACGGGCGGCAGCCAGTTCTTCATCACGCATTCGCCGCAGCCGCATCTGGATGCGCGCTACACGGCGTTTGGCCACGTGGTCAACGGCATGGACGTCGTCGACCGCATCAAGCCGGGCGACGTCATTCAACGCATTCGAGTGTGGGACGGGTCGGGCTGGCTGGAGCCGCGCTGAAGGAAGCCGGGCCGAGGTGCCGAAGGCTGGTGGAAGAGAAACGGGCGAGGGGTCGAACCGGTCGTGGAATTTGGACGGTGCATCGTGCCGCGCACGATGCACCGTCGTTAGCGGGTGCGAGGGCTACCGCTTCTTGCCGCCCTTCTTCTTCGCGCCCTTGGCTGCTTTCTTCGCCATTGTGGTTTATCCCCCCTTTCACTCGTGGGATTCTGTCCGCGAGGGGCTGTCACTGCATTGCAGCGCCGCGGCCATCCGGCGCGCCGGCCTGCTTCTGTCAGCACCCCGTCGCCTCTTTGCAGGAACTTCCGCGTCACGCGGAAGGTGTGCACCAAAAAATAGGGGGTGCCACGCGTGACACCCCCGGACCGGTAGGCGGCTGGTCTAGCGCTTCTTTCCGCCCTTTTTCTTGCCGCCCTTCGCAGCCTTCTTCGCCATTATTCCTCCTTGGAATGTGGCAGCTCAGCTTCGTTACCGTATCACCAGGGTTACAACAGGTGGGCTGAGCGGTCCACCCTCATACAAGATGTAGATTATGGATGAGAAAAATAGACTGTCAAGCATAAAGTGCACGAAAAGTCAAAAAGCTGCACGCCTTTTTCTTGTCGGCACGAGCGCGATCGCGCAACAGAGGTCGCGCGATCACAAACGCGAGTCGCGAATCACGCATCGGTGATCACGAGCGGCGGTGTGCCGGGACGCGGGCCGCGCGGCTCTCGGTTCCTCCCGCGGACCCGATCTGCACCAGAGGCGGATCTCAGGGGATCCGATCTCACGGGACGCGGATCACGCCGATCCGATCTCAACGGGACGCAGATAGAGCGGATCAGATCTCCACAGGACGCGGAGCACGCGGATCCAATCGCTACGGGACGCGGATCACGCGGATCCAATCGCTACGGGACGCGGATCACGCGGATCCAATCACTACGGGACGCGGATCACGGGATCCGATCTCTACGGGATGCGGATCTCGCGGATCCGATCTCGGCGGGACGCGGATCTCCTCGCACGGATCACTTCATGAGACGTGCCAGCGCGCGCGCGGCGGTGCGATGGGTCTCTGCGCCGGCGCCGAAGAGGTTCGCGGCCATCTCGTACGAGGCGATGGCCTCGTCACGCCGGCCGGCGCGCTCGTGGAGGCGCGCGGTCTCCAGGTAGGTCTCGCCCACGAGCGGCGCGGGGGCGAGCCGCGCCTCGCGGATCGTCAGCGCGAACTGGTCGAGCGCTCCAGCGTCGTCGCGGCTGGCCTGAAGGACGCGGCCATATCGATAACGCGCAATCGGGTCGCGGGGGTTGAGTGCAATCGCGCGCTCGAGTGCCGCGGCCGCCGCGGACACATCCTTCCGCTCGAGCGCGCGCCACCCGTCGAGGGACAGACGGAATGCCTCGGCGTGCTGCGCGTTGGGAGCCCGGTCGAGACGCGTGGCGGCCTCGCCCCGGATATTGATGCGGTCGCCGGACGATGTTGCGCTCGAGATATGTCGCGAAGGAGCGAGCTGCGAAGCGGCGCGGTAGGCCGCTAACGCATCGGCGCGGGCGTTCAGGCGGTCGTGGGCCTCGCCGAGCCGCAGATACGCTAGAGCGAGCGATGCGGACGGCGCCTCGGGCTTGAGGGCCACGACTCGGCCGAGCTCGACGATGGCCTCGTCGGTCAGCCCCAGTCCGTCGAGGTGCCGGGCGATGCCCAGGCGGGCCCGCACCTCGGCGACGTCGGCAGCGTGGACGCGGTCGGCGCGGGCCTGCGCGAGCAGCGTGCGCCAGCTCTCGAGGCTCGCCATCACGTCGTGCTGATAGACATCCTGAATCTCGGCAATCTGCGTCAGGAAGATCGGATTGCGCGGGTGCGCCTGCTGTAGATCGCGGAGGAGCTCGAGCGCCCGGCCGGTCTGGTGCTCGTACCAGAGATAGATGATCTGAAGCTGGTAGTCCGCCTCTCCCTGCAGAAGCCTGCCGTGGTTCCGCGCCCTGAGCATCTGCTTCAGGCCCTCGTGGCGGTCACCCCCCGGCAGCAGCAGCAGAAACCGAAGGATCTTCGCGGTTGTCGGCGCGACGTCGGCGTAGTAGCGATACATCCCGATCCCGAAGTAGGCATCGTCGAGCCCGGGATCGCGCGCGAGCGCCCGTTCGAGCGCGTCCTTGATCCGCTTGCCATCGCGGGCGGCCGCGAGCCGCTCCTCGCGCAGCACCCGCCACTGCACTCGCGCGGCGTAAGCGCTACCAAGATAGAACCACGCTTCGGCATCGTCGGGCGCACGGGTGGTCCACGCCTCCGTCGCCTGGATTGCCCGTTCGACTGAGCTCGTGAACTCGTCGTCGAGCGCGCGGCTGTCGGGGTCGAGCAGAATGCGCCACCAGAGCGCGGTGGCCTCGAGCACGTGGCACGCCTCGATCGGGGCCGGTCCGCACGCACGGCGGAGCTCGGCATCGAGTGCCTCGAAGCTCGCGTCGAGGATGAGGTCGTAAGCGCGGACCAGCCCGTCTTCGCCGCGAATGGCACCCGCGGGCAGCGTCTGCGCGGCCGGCGGAGTGGGCCTGGTCTGAGAGGCGGGCGCCACGGCCAGCGTCGCGACCGACAGCGCGAGCAGCCCGGCGCGGATCCGCCCATTGGTCCCCCCATTGATCCCCCCATTGATCATGGAAGGCTGGTGCGTAGATGCTGTTTTGCGGCGTGGCGTTCGAGCGCCAGCTCGACGAGTCGATCGATGAGCGTCGGGTAGCTGACGCCGGACGCCTCCCACATCTTCGAGTACATGCTGATCGTGGTGAAGCCGGGGATCGTGTTGACTTCGTTGAGGACGATGGCGCCGCTGTCGCGGGAGAGCAGAAAATCGACGCGCGCCATCCCGGCGCAATCGATCGCCTGAAACGCGGCCACCGACAACCGCTGGATCTCGTCGGCCACCGCTGCGGGAAGGTCGGCTGGAATAACGGTCTTCGAGCCCTCGTCGAGGTACTTGGCTTCGTAGTCGTAGAACTCGCGGGACGGGATGACCTCGCCGGGCACCGACGTCTGCGGCTCGTCGTTGCCGAGCACTCCGCATTCGATCTCTCGCGCGTTCGGCACGGCGGCCTCGACGATGATCTTGCGGTCGAAGGATCCGGCGAGGTCCATGGCCTCGCGCAGGCTGGCCGGGTTCTTGGCCTTGGAAATGCCCACGCTCGATCCCAGATTGGCCGGCTTGACGAACATCGGGAAGCGCAGCCGGCGTTCGAGCTCGGCGGCGATGGCGACGCCCTGACGCTCCCAGTCGCGCCGCAGCACGACCTGGTAGTCACAAACGGGCAGGCCGCGCGCCGAGAAGAGCACCTTCATCAGGGCTTTGTCCATGCCGAGGGCGGACGCGGCCACTCCCGCGCCGACGTATGGAACGTTGGCGAGTTCGAGCAGGCCCTGGATGGTCCCGTCTTCGCCGTACGGCCCGTGGAGCACCGGAAAGATGACGTCGAGGTGAAGGCCCGTGACCGATGCTTCGGTTGGTTCCGGCGAGGCTTCAGGAGCGCGCTTGATCGAGAGGATGGTTTCCTCGCTCGGACGCGACACGAGGTGCACTTCGCGGCCAGTCCGAATCTGCCGTGCGGCTTCGACCCGCGACTGCTCGATCACTTCGGCCGCCGAGGTCGCGAGCGGCGGCTTGTCCGCGAGCGCCCAGCGTCCGTCCTTCTCGATGCGAATGGCGACCGGCTCGTAACGATGGCGATCGAGGTTGGCAAAGACCGCCGCAGCAGACGCAAGGGACACTTCGTGCTCACCCGATCGCCCACCGTAGAGCACGCCGATCCGAAGTCGCTTCATTGGGAGAAGAATACAGGAGCGAAGAGCCAGGAGCTAGGTCCTCGTCACCGAAGCTAAGCCCTCGTCACCGAAGCTAAGCCCTCGTCACCGTAGCTAAGCCCTCGTCACCGTAGCCCCTTCACCGTTCCGCCTTTAGGCGGAAGGACACAGCAAGACCGAAGTATTCTGTTTGACTGTGTCCCAGCCTTCGTTCGAGTTCCGAGTCCTCGCCCGTGACGGTGCGGCGCGCCGCGGGGAGATGCGAACGCCTCACGGCGTGGTCGAGACGCCGGCGTTCATGCCGGTCGGCACTCAAGGAGCGGTCAAAGGTGTCATGCATCGCGACCTCGAGGACCTCGGCGAGGGCCTTGGGGCCGAGATCATCCTCGGCAATACCTATCACCTCTATTTGAGACCCGGCGACGGTCTGATCGCGCGCGCGGGCGGCCTGCACCGCTTCATCGGGTGGAACCGGCCGATCCTGACCGACAGCGGCGGCTATCAGGTGTTCAGCTTGGCCGGGCGCCGGCGCATCTCCGACGACGGCGCCGAGTTTCGATCGCACCTCGACGGGTCGCTGCACCTGCTGACGCCCGAGCGGGCCACCGACATTCAGGCGCAGCTCGGTTCGGACATCGCGATGGTGCTCGACGAGTGCATCGCGACACCGGCGCCCGACGACGTCGCGCGCGTGGCGATGGAACGGTCGATTCGGTGGGCCGCGCGGGCCCGGGCGCGCTGGGAGCGGATAAATGACGACCCGGCGTCGGTGCCCGAGGTCGTCGCGACCAATCCCGGGCAGGTCCAGTTCGGCATCGTCCAGGGCGGCGTGCACCCTGGACTTCGGACCGAGAGCGTGCAGGCGACTGTCGCGCTGGGTTTCGCGGCCTACGCCATCGGCGGTCTGAGCGTGGGGGAGCCTCCCGAGGTGACCTACGACGTGGTCGGGCATACCGCCCCGCAATTGCCCGAGGATCGGCCGCGGTACCTGATGGGAAGCGGGATGCCCGATGACCTCTTCGAGTGCGTGGCCCGCGGCATCGACTTATTCGATTGCGTTCTGCCGACGAGGAACGCCAGGAACGGTCAGCTCCTCACCCGTTCCGGCCCGATCGCGATCAAGAATTCCAGGTACGCCGAAGACACGGGCCCGCCGGATCCCGCGTGCCGCTGTTATACCTGCCGGCGCTGTTCGAGGGCCTATTTACGGCACCTGTACGTGGCTGGAGAGATGGCCGCTGCGACGCTGAACACCATTCACAACCTCTACTTTTACCTTGACACTATGAGGTCGATTAGGGAGGCTATAATGTTAGGCACGTTTGAAAGGCTCCGCTCGGAGTTCCATCAAACCTTCTCCCGCCGATCACAACTGAATGCTTGAACTTGAACTGAAAGATGTGAGCCAGACGCTCGTGTTTGCAATGAGTGGTACGGGCCAGGAGCCAGCCTGGTTGAGCTTCGTGCCATTTGCGATGGTTCTGGCGATCTTGTATTTCCTCATCCTCATGCCGATGCAGAAGCAGCGGAAGAAGGTGCAGGAGTTTCAGTCCGGTCTCAAGGTCGGCGACAAGGTCGTCACGACCGGAGGCATCTACGGGCTCATCACGCGCGTCAACGACTCATCTGTGCAACTCCAGATTGCCGACAAGGTCCGGATCGAGATCGCCCGGGCGGCCGTTGGCGGGTATCAGGGGCAGGAGCCGGTGGTGCAGGAATCGGGACACGCTTAATCCATGGCTGCATACAAGAACCTTCGCTGGAAGACTCTCACGATCCTCGCCGTCGTCGTCATCTTTGCCGCTGTGGGGGTCTACCCGATCCTCGCGCAACGCTTCGGCCTGCCGGCCCCGTCGTGGCTGATGGCCAAGCAGCTGCAGCTCGGCCTCGACCTCAAGGGCGGCGTGCATCTGGTGATGCGCGTGAATCGCGACGACGCCCTGCGCATTTCGACCGAGTCGGTGGGAGAGCAGCTCCGTGAGGCGCTGACGACCGCGGGCGTGACGGTGGGCGCCATCAACGTCTCGTCGCCAACGACCTTCCGGGTCGAAGGCGTCCCGCAGGACAAAGACGCCGAGTTCCGGCGCATCGCGGAGGAGCAGACCTCCACCAACTACGATCGTTCGTCGGCAGTGGGCGGTGCCTACGAGTTCACCATGCGCCCCAACATCGCCAGGGCCCTCCGCGAACAGACGATGGTGCAGGCGCACGACACGATTGACCGTCGTGTGAATGAGCTCGGCGTGACCGAACCCAATATTGCCACGCACGGCGACAACGGCGACCAGTTGCTCGTCCAGCTGCCGGGCATCACCGACGTCGCGCGTGCCAAGGACATCATCCAGTCCACGGCGCTCCTCGAGCTGAAGCTCCTCGAAGGCGGTCCGGCCGAGAGCCGCGAGTCGCTGCTCCAGTCCCACGGCGGTCAGGTTCCGCCGGACATGGAAGTCGTGACAGGCGCGGCCGATCCGTCGACCGGTGAAGCAGGCACGAGGTTCTTCCTCGTGCGCAAGGTCGCGGCCGTCAACGGCAGCGACCTGCGGAGCGCGAGCGTCGGGCTCGACGAGAGCAGCCGGCCGGCGGTCATGTTCTCGCTCAAGCAGGACGGCGCCCGGAAGTTCGGGCAGGTCACCGGCTCGAACATCGGGCGTGCGCTGGCGATCGTGCTCGACGATCGCGTGCAGTCGTACCCCCGGATCGATGGCCGAATCACCAGCGAGGGCCGGATCTCGGGCGGCTTCACTCAGCAGGAAGCCGCGGACCTCGCGTTGAAACTGCGATCTGGTGCGCTGCCAGCGTCCATGGACTATCTCGAAGAGCGCGTCGTCGGTCCGACGCTCGGGGCCGACTCGATCCGCTCGGGCGTCACGGCAGCGACGGCCGGGCTGCTCCTGGTCGTCATCTTCATGCTCGTCTACTACAAGCTCGCGGGCATCAACGCGATTCTCGCGATGATCGTCAACCTGATCATCCTCCTCGGGATGATGGCCTACTTCGGCGCGACGATGACGCTGCCGGGCATCGCTGGCTTCATCCTCACGATGGGCATGGGCGTCGACTCGAACGTACTCATCTTCGAGCGCATCAAGGAAGAGCTGAAGGCGAACCGCGGCGCGCGCGCCGCAGTGGCGGCCAGTTTCGACCGCGTCTTCTGGACGCTGTTCGACACCCACATCACCTCGCTCATCGCGGCGGCGTTCCTCTTCCAGTTCGGCACCGGCCCGATCCGGGGCTTCGCGACGACGTTGTTCGTCGGCCTGATTAGCAACCTCTTCACGTCGATTTTCGTGTCACGGACGTTGTTCGAGTTCGTCCTGTCGCGCAGGCCGGCAAATGCGCAAACCGTCAGTATCTAACCATCATGCAGCTCTTTGAATCGACGAACTACGACTTCGTGCGGTGGCGCTGGCACGCCATCGCGCTGTCCCTCCTGGTCATCCTCGCCGGCGCCGCCACGATCTGGACTCGCGGGCTCTCGCTCGGCGTCGACTTCGCCGGCGGCAGCATCGTCATCGTCAAGTTCCAGCAGGCGACACCGGTCGAGCGCGTGCGGGCGGTCGTGACGTCCATCCCCAACGGGATTGGGAACGACGCCGTCGTGCAGGACTACGGGAATCCGTCGGAGCACATGGTTCTCGTGAGGGTGGCGCAAAGCGCGGCGCAGAGCACGGGCAACCTCAGTCAGGATGCGGACGCCGTCGTGGCGGCGCTGACGAAGGCAAACATCGGGTCGTTCGAGGTTATCGGCCGGGAGATCGTCGGCCCCGTCGTCGGCCAGCAGCTCAAGCGCCAAGGAACGCTGGCGACCGTCTTCGCGCTGGCCGGCATCCTGGCCTACATCACGCTGCGATTCCAGATCAGCTTTGCGGTGGGCGCCGTTGCGGCCACGTTGCACGACCTGCTGATCACGCTGGCGTTCCTGGCCTTTTTCCGCTACGACATGACGCTCAACGTGATTGCCGGTCTCCTCACGATCACCGGCTACTCGGTCAACGACACGATCGTCGTCTTCGACCGGGTGCGCGAGAACATGCGCGGGATGCGCCGGGACAACCTGGCGCACATCGTCAACGTCGCAGTCAACCAGACGCTCGGCCGGACCGTCATCACCGCCGGCGCGACGCTCCTCAGCGTCATCGCGCTCTATTTCTTCGGCGGAGAAGTGCTCGAAGGCTTCGCCTTCACGATGCTGGTGGGCGTCATCAGCGGCACGTACTCGACGGTCTTCATCGCCGCGGCCATCGCCATCATGTGGCAGGGGCGCAAGCCCCTCAAGGGGCAGGTCGTGGCGGCGAGCCCGGAAACCCGGAAGCCGGGCCGGCGTCGTGCTTCGTAGCCCGCAGGGCTGTCGCCCGCCCCTGTGAGCGTCGCCGCTGCGATTCTCCTCGGAATCGTGCAGGGCCTCTCGGAGTTCCTGCCCGTATCGAGCTCGGCGCATCTGATTCTTGCGCGCGCGTTCTTCGGATGGGACGTGCCCGCCGACTTCGGCCTCGCGTTCGACGTCGCCCTGCACATCGGCACCTTGGTTGCCATCCTGGTGTTCTTCCGGCGCGATATCGCCGCCATGGCCGCGTCGCTTCCGTCGGTGCTCTCGCCGGCGGCCGACGGGTCGGCCCGGCTCGCACAGCGTATTGTTCTCGGCACTGCGCCAGTCGTGGTGGTCGGCCTGCTGTTCAACGATTTCATCGAGCAGTCGCTTCGGACGCCGCAGGTGGCCGCCTGGGCGCTGGCCCTCGGGGCAGCGGTGATGTTTGCCGCCGAGCGGCTCGGCAGCCGCCGCCGTGCGGAAGACTCGGTGACCTGGATGGATGCTGCACTCATCGGGTGCGCGCAAGCCTGCGCGCTCATTCCTGGCGTGTCCCGATCGGGGTCGACGATTAGCGTCGGCATGTTTCTCGGCTTGCGGCGCGACGCCGCCGCCCGGTTCACCTTCCTGCTGGCGATCCCCGCAACGCTGGCTGCCGCCGGCAAGGAGTCGCTCGAGCTTGGCCGCATGGGCGTGTCGGCGGCCAACGCCCAGCTCATGATCGTCGGCGTGGTCGTCTCCGGCATCGTCGGCTACCTCACGATCAAGTACTTCCTGCGCTTCCTGGCGGGCAATCGACTGGATGTCTTCGCGTACTATCGCTGGGCGCTGGCGGCGGTGACCTTCGTGTGGTTGTGGCGATAGTCAATGAATTGCGCGAGGCGCTGATGCTGGTGCGTCTCGAGAGGCGACTGGCGCCCGCGCTGACTGAAGACTGAATCATGTTCAACTGGGTGCGGCGTAATTTCATCGCCGGCTTCTTCGTGACCGTTCCGCTGGTGATCAGCGTCGCCGCCCTCGTCTGGATCTTCCGACTGGTCGACGGGCTCGTGGTCCCGATCTATGAAGCGTGGCTGCCGGGGCTCATCATCCCGGGGCTTGGTCTCCTGACGACGGCGCTCGTCGTGCTGCTCGTCGGGACGATTGCCACCAACGTCATCGGCAAGCGCGTGCTGCAGCGGGCCGAGAGCTATCTGACGCGGGTCCCTGTGTTCCGTGCCATCTATGCTCCTGTCAAGCAACTGGTCGTGGCTTTTTCGCCCGACAACGAGTACGGGTTCAAGCGCGTGGCCCTGGTCGAGGATGCGGCGAAGGGATACATGCTCGGGTTCCTGACCAAGGAGCTGAGCGTCGAGCGGGGCCGCGGGAGCGAGCCATTCCTCGCCGTGTATGTTCCGACCAACCATTTGTATCTCGGCGACGTCATCCTCTGCCCGCGCGACAAGGTGACGTTCCCAGATATCACGGTCGAGCAGGGAATCCGCATCTTTCTGACCGGAGGGATGGCACTCCCCGGCAGGCTGCGGTTCCCCGCAGGCGAGTCGCATCCGACAGGTGGACGAAGCTGAGAAGTGTGCGGGCGTGCCCGGGTCGCGTAGGCGCTTCCCCGACGACCTGAAGTCTGCCCGGGGCAAGACAATAGATAGCGCGCCGCGCGCGGTGTGCCTTGGAAATGGCGCTGGAGTTCTGTGGTACGATGCGTGCTTTTCGACCCGCGATCCACCCCATTCCATGGGCCTGGAGCGCTCGAACTCACAATCAAACGCGCTCGGACACAGTCTTGAGTTGAGCAGAGTGCTGGATTGAGCGGAATCCAGTTATTGGGCGAAATCTCGTATTAAGCAAGATCCCATTTAAGCAAGATCGCATTTAAGCAAGATCGCATTTAAGCAAGATCGCATTTAAGCAAGATCGCATTTAAGCAAGATCGCATTTAAGCAAGATCGCATTAATGAGGAGATCAATGTTCGACATGTTGTGCTCGCGGCACGCCCGCCTCTCGGCGGTCATCAGCGTGCTGGTGCTCTCTGTGTGGGTGGCAGTGCCGGCGGCGATGCAACCAGCAGCCGCCCCAGGTCAGGCCGCGCCGGCCGCGCAGGAGGCCCCGCGTCATGCGGGCGGTGAAGCGAATCTGGTGCTGCCGGATCTCGGCAGCGTTGACTTTCACGGCATCAACAGCCGCACGCTGCTGATGTCGGGCCTGGTCGTCTGTCTCGGCGGCCTGGCGTTCGGCTTGGTGATCTTCACGCGGCTGAAGAACCTGCCGGTGCACAAGTCGATGCGGGACATCTCGGAGCTTATCTACGAGACGTGCAAGACGTATCTCATCACGCAGGGCAAGTTCATCCTGCTCCTCGAGCTGTTCATCGGCGCCATCATGGTGATCTACTTCGGCGTGCTCCAACACATGGACGCGGTGAAGGTCATCGTGATCTTGATCTTCAGCCTCATCGGCATCGCCGGCAGCTACGGCGTCGCGTGGTTCGGCATCCGCGTCAATACCTTCGCCAACTCGCGCGCGGCGTTCGCGGGCCTGCGCGGCATGCCGTTTCCGATCTACAGAATCCCGCTCAGCGCCGGGATGAGCATTGGAATGTTGCTCATCAGCGTCGAGCTGCTGCTGATGCTGTGCATCCTGCTCTTCATTCCCGGCGACTACGCCGGGTCGTGCTTCATCGGTTTCGCCATCGGCGAATCGCTCGGCGCCTCCGTTCTCAGAATCGCTGGCGGCATCTTCACCAAGATTGCCGACATCGGGTCGGACCTGATGAAGATCGTCTTCAACATCAAGGAAGACGACGTCCGGAATCCCGGGGTCATCGCGGACTGCACGGGCGACAACGCGGGCGACTCGGTCGGCCCGAGCGCCGACGGCTTCGAGACCTACGGCGTCACCGGCGTCGCGCTCATCTCGTTCATCCTGGTCGCGGTGACGGAGCCGACCGTTCAGGTGCAGCTCCTCGTCTGGATCTTCGTGATGCGCGTCGTCATGATCGTCGCGAGCGGCATGTCGTACCTGCTCAACGACGCGTGGGCCAAGGCGAGCTTCGGCCAGGCCAAGACGATGAACTTCGAGGTGCCGCTGACCCGCCTGGTCTGGCTCACCTCGATCGTGTCGGTCGTCCTCACCTACGCCGCCTCGGTACTGGCTCATCCCCAGCCTGGGCGGCAATCCCAACCTCTGGTGGCAGCTCTCGACCGTCATCACCTGCGGCACGCTTGCCGGTGCCATCATCCCCGAGCTCGTCAAGGTCTTCACGTCGACCGAGTCCAGCCACGTCAGGGAAGTCGTCACCTCGTCCCGCGAAGGCGGGCCGTCGCTCAACATCCTCTCCGGATTCGTGGCGGGCAATTTCAGCGCCTATTGGCTCGGGATGAGCATCGTGGCGCTGATGGCCATCGCCTACGGCGTGAGCACCTACGATCTGCAGGGCAGCAACCTGATGATCGCCCCGGCGGTGTTTGCGTTCGGGCTGGTCGCGTTCGGGTTCCTGGGCATGGGCCCGGTCACCATCGCGGTCGACTCCTACGGGCCGGTCACGGACAACGCGCAGTCGGTGTTCGAGCTCTCGACGATCGAGTCGATTCCCAACATCAAGCAGGAGCTCAAGAGGGACTACGGCTTCGACGTGAACTTCGAGCGTGCCAAACACCTGCTCGAGGAGAACGACGGCGCGGGCAATACGTTCAAGGCGACGGCCAAGCCGGTTCTGATCGGGACGGCCGTGGTCGGCGCGACCACGATGATCTTTTCGATTGTCGTGGTGCTGACCGAGCGGCTCAGGCCGGAGTTCCTGCAATACCTGTCCATCCTTCACCCGCCGTTCCTGCTCGGCCTGATCACCGGCGGCTGCATGATTTACTGGTTCACTGGCGCGTCGACGCAGGCGGTCACGACCGGCGCCTACCGCGCCGTCGAGTTCATCAAGGCGAACATCCGGCTCGACCGTGAGGGCCCGGCATCGGTCGAGGACAGCAAGAAGGTCGTCGAGATCTGCACCCAGTACGCGCAGAAGGGGATGTTCAACATCTTCCTGGCGGTGTTTTTCGGGACCCTTGGCTTCGCGTTCATCGAGCCGTACTTCTTTATCGGGTACCTGGTGTCGATCGCCCTCTTCGGGCTGTTCCAGGCAATTTTCATGGCCAACGCCGGTGGCGCGTGGGACAACGCCAAGAAGATCGTCGAGGTCGAGCTCAAGGAGAAGGGGACACCGCTCCACGCCGCGACGGTCGTCGGAGACACGGTCGGGGATCCCTTCAAGGACACGTCGTCTGTGGCGCTCAACCCGGTCATCAAGTTCACGACCCTGTTCGGGCTGCTTGCCGTCGAGCTGGGGGTTCAACTGGCCGCACAGTACGGCTCGGGTCTGAGCCATGTGCTTTCGGCGGCCTTCCTGCTCGGGTCCGCGATTTTCGTCTGGCGGTCGTTCTACGCGATGCGCATCAAGACGAGCCGCGCGTAGAGGTCGAGCTGGAGGCTGGACTGGCCGGCTGGGACCGGACGGGCGGAAGGGCTAGTTGTGATGGCCAAATCGAATTTGCTGGTGTCTAAGTGAAGCGAGGAGTTTACTTTCGTTGACACTGCTTTTTGGGTCTGACTATAATTCGCGTCCTCCGCACGAGCGGGTGCGCGGAGGCAGGAGGGTGGTGAGCCGTGCCGCGTGACATGTTCGGCGACGTAACGAACCCATCGGTCAAGGTGGGGTCTCAGGCGTGGTACACGGTGCCAGTCTCCATCGTGGCCCACATCATCCTTTTTGGCGCTGTCATAATCATCCCGTTGATGGCGGCCGACGTGCTTCCAACGCCGCCCGTGATGATGGCCTTCGCCGGGGCGCCCCCGCCGCCCCCGCCACCGCCTCCGCCGCCGCCCGCGCCGGCGGTCCAGCAGAAGCCGATTGAGGTGGTCAACCCGAACGCCGCGCCGATCGAGGCCCCCAAGGAGATCGTTCCGGAGGCCGCGCCGCACCCGGGCATCGCGACTGGCGTTCCTGGCGGCGTCGAAGGCGGCATTCCCGGCGGCGTCATGGGCGGCGTCGTTGGTGGTCTTCCCGAAGCTCCCCCGCCCCCGCCACCGCCCCCGACGGCTCCCGTTCGAGTCGGCGGCAACATCAAGCCCCCGACCAAGACCCGCGACGTCAAGCCGATTTATCCCCCAATCGCTCAGTCGGCACGGGTTCAGGGCGTCGTGATCATCGAGGCGACGATCGGCGCGGACGGCCGCGTCAAGGAAGCGAAAGTGCTGCGCGGGCAGCCGTTGCTCGACCAGGCCGCCCTCGACGCGGTCAAACAATGGCAGTTCACGCCGACACTCCTCAACAACGTGCCCGTGCCGGTCATTATGACGGTCACGGTCAACTTCACGCTGCAGTAGACGGGTGCTTCGGGGTAAGCTCGGACGAACCTTAGGCTGACAGTTCTGGAATCTGGCTTTTTCCAATATCGGAGGATGGGCGAATGGATCTGATGCACATGTGGGACCAGATGGGATGGGTCGCGAAGGCAATCGGCGTGATCCTGATCATCATGTCCATGATTTCGTTCGGCGTGGCGATTGAACGGATTTTCACGTTCACGCAGGCACGCAAGCAGTCGAAGCTCTACGCGCCGCAGGTCGCCAAGCACCTCAAGGAAGGACGTCTTAAGGACGCGATCGCGATTTCCTCCTCCAAGAACTACCGCTACAGTCACCTGGCCAAGGTGGTGCTCGCGGGCTTGCAGGAGTACCAGTTTCAGAAAGACAGCGGTGGCAACCTGGGCCGCGAGGACATGGTTGACACTGTCCGCCGCGCGATTCAGCGGGCCTCGGCGCTGACCGCCAACGACCTCAAGAAGGGCTTGTCATCGCTCGCCACGATTGGTTCGACGGCGCCGTTCGTCGGTCTGCTCGGCACGGTCGTCGGCATCATCACGGCGTTCCAGGGCATCTCGTCGCAAGGCTCGGCGGGTCTGGCCGCGGTCTCGGCCGGTATCTCGGAAGCGCTCGTCGAAACGGCACTCGGCCTCGTCGTGGCCATCCCCGCGGTGTGGTTCTACAACTACCTGACCGGCAAGGTCGAGTACTTCAACGTCGAGATGGACAACTCGTCGTCGGAACTGGTCGACTACTTCATCAAGCAGACGGCGTAAGGCAATCGGCAGTCGCGAGTCGCCCTTCGACAAGGCTCAGGGCGACCCTGAGCGCGTCGAAGGGTCGCTGACGATTCGGACCGACGACTCAGACGGGCGACTGCGATAGACGACTCACGATTAACGACTGCCGACTAAAACGGAGCTTTTTCCATGGCAATGGACACTGGCGGCTCGCAGGACGGACCAAAATCCCAAATCAACGTGACGCCGCTCGTCGACGTTATGCTGGTTCTCCTGATCATCATGATGCTCGTGGCGCCCATGCTGCAGAAGGGCGTCGACGTGAAGTTGCCGCTGGCGACCAACACGTCGGACAAGCCGGAGAACGACCAGCAGACCGTGCTGGCCGTCGATGCGCAGGACAAGTTCTACGTCAACTCGATCGCGGTGCCGCGCGCGGAGATGGCCGATCGCGTCAAGGCCGCCCTCGAAGAGAAGACCGAGCGCGTCGTGCTCATCAAGGGTGATACCGACGCCTCGTACCGGGCGATCATGGCGGCGATGGACGACCTGCGGAAGGCCGGCATCGAGGACATCGGCCTCATCACCGACCCGAAGGTCGATCCGAACGCGCCCCCGACGTCGCCGGTGGGAGGGAAGTAGCCATGAAACACGCGCACAAGCACTTCGGCGCGGAGCGGGTCGTGAAGGCGGAGACCCCTCACGCCAGCTCGGAGATGAACGTCACGCCGCTGATCGACGTGCTGCTCGTGCTCCTCATCATCTTTATGGCGGCGCTTCCCCTCAGCCAGAAGGGTGTGGACGTCAACCTGCCCCTCGAGGTCAACAAGCCCGATGCGAAGGTCGCCCCGTCCGAGCAGATCGTCGTGGAATACAACGCCGATCGATCGATTGCCGTCAACAAGCAGCCCGTCACCATGGCCACGCTTCAGGAGAAGCTGCGCGACATCTTCGAAACCCGCCGCGAGAAGACGATGTTCATCGTCGGCGACCCTACGCTCCGCTATGGTGAGATCATCGCGGTCATCGACGCCGGGCGAGGCGCGGGCGTCGAGAAGGTCGGCATCGTGACCGAAGGCATGCGCCGCGGCGAATAGCCCGGGCCCAGAGTCAGACCTGTGACGGCCGTCTACGGTTCCCGTGGGCGGCCGTTTGTGTTTGGGGCCAAGCTGTGCCCTCCAGGTCTGCCGCGTGCTGCCACGGGCCAGCCGGGCGCCACGCACGGGCCATGGCGGCCGCTCTGGCGAGGGACCGAGACACCAGAAAGAAAAAGGCCGTCCACAGGCAACCATGGACGGCCTTTTCACCTCTTTGGCAGCGCCTCGCCGGTCGCAGGGCTGCTGAAGCTCGGTCTGGCCTCAGCCGGACGCGACCGACCTAGCTGCTCGCCTTCTTCTTGTTCAGCTCCGTCGCCCTGTTCCGGAGCTGGTCGGCCTCGTCAATGAGGATCTGACGCTTCTTGAGGTCTGTCTCGAGGTTGGCCTGCATCCGAAGGAGGATGTTCTTGTAGGTCAGCGCGTCGATGTAGTCCGGGTTCAGCTTGAGTGCCCTGTCCGTCCCTTCGATGCCCTTCGCGATGAACTCTTTTTGCTGTGGGACCGTCAGGCGCTTGTCCTTGAAGGCTTTTTCCCAGTAGAACACGGCCACGAGCTGGTAGCCCTGGGGGTTCTCGGGCTGAAGGTCAGCCGCCGTGTTGAGGGCATCGACCGTCTTCTCAAACTCGCCCTGTCGGTTGTAGAAGGCCGAAATGGCGGCGTAGACTTCCGGCTGCTTGGGCTTGATCTCGCGGGCCTTGAGGAGCTGCGCTTCCGCCTCGTCGTAACGGCCGGCGTTCTCGAAGATCTTCGACAGTTCCAGATAATTGAGGTATTCGCTAGGGTCCATGTCGATCATTTGCTTGACGATCGGCTCGGCCTCGGCGGGATTATTGAGCTTTTCCGGGCCATACGCGGCCACCAGGTACTGCATCGCGCGCTGGCGGTAGACCGGATCCGGCTCCTGCTTCGCGGCCTTCTTGTACCACTCGATCGCCTTCTGCATGTAGGCGTCGTTCTCGGGTTCCCCGGCCCGGCTGGGCTTGTAGAGGTTATCGTAGCTGTTCGCCAGGAAGAAGTGCGCGCCTCGGAGGGTCGGGTCACCGTTGACGGCGGACTCGTACTTCTGCGCCGCCTCCAGCCACCGGGACGCCTTGTAGGCCTCGTGCGCCTCCATAACGGACTTCTTGGCGGCCAGGGCGCTGAACGAATACTGGCCGCACCCGGCCACGGCGAGCGAGAGTCCCAGTACGCCGGCGACAGATCCTAGCGAAACGGAGCGAAATCGCGTCCTCATGCATCCCCTCAGAATCGTGCGCAAAGACGGCAATGCCTCATCGCGCGGAAAACCCAGGTATTAAAATGGATCCGAGTGCGTCTAAACAAATATCCGGGGTTCTCGGCCCAAGCCGGAAGGATTGCCGGTGCCCGAACCGGGTCAGTATAGTGAACCCAAAAACGGCCCGTCAACTCACCACTTCTCTCAGAGCCTGGCAGGGTCTCTGAGCCACAAACGCACCCTGAAAGGTTAGACACCAGGATCATGATTCGGTTCGAGGACCTCGTCGAAAAGGTCCGGGCCACCAACCCCGAGGCTGACATCGAGCTGCTCAGGCGGGCGTATGTCTTCTCGGCCTTCGAGCACAAGGGACAGGTCCGCCATTCGGGCGAGCCCTACCTGGTTCACCCGCTCGAGGTGGCCGATCTCCTCGCCGACATGAATCTCGACGTTGTCGCCATCGCCGCCGGTCTCCTCCACGACATCGTCGAAGACACGCAGACGCCCATCGAGCGCATCCAGGAGCTCTTCGGCGCGGACGTGGCGCACGTGGTGGAGGGCGTGACCAAGCTCGGCTCGATTCAGTTCTCGTCGAGCGAGGAGCGGCAGGCCGAGAACTTCCGCAAGATGCTGCTCGCGATGGTCGACGACATCCGCGTCATCCTCGTGAAGCTGGCCGACCGGCTCCACAACATGCGGACGTTGCACCACCTGCCCGAGGAGCGGCGGCTCAAGATCGCGCAGGAGACGCGCGACATCTACGGCCCGATCGCCAATCGCCTCGGGATGAGCAAGATCAAGAACGAGCTCGAGGAACTGGCGTTCAAGCACCTCGAGCCCCGCGCCTTCGAGGCCCTGCGCGCGCGTGTGGAAAGCCGGCGCAAGACCAACGAGGGCATGATCGATGACCTGAAGAAGAACGTGTCGGCGAAGCTCGCCGAGGCCCAGGTGCCGGTGATTGCGATCGACGGGCGCATCAAGCGCCTCTTCAGCATCCACCAGAAGCTCAAACGACAGAAGATCGACCTCGACCAGGTGTACGACCTCGTCGCGCTGCGGATCGTGACCCAGTCGGTCAGGGACTGCTACGCGGCGCTTGGCATCATCCACCAGACGTGGTCGCCGGTCCCGGGCCGGATCAAAGACTTCATCGCCATGCCGCGGCCGAACGGCTACCAGTCGCTGCACACTTCGGTGGTGAGCGAGCGCGGCTTCCCCTTCGAGGTGCAGATCCGCACCGCCGAAATGCACAAGATCGCCGAAGAGGGCATCGCCGCGCACTGGAAATACAAGGAAGGCCGCGTGGGCGCGGACCGGGACGAGCAGCACTTCCTCTGGCTGCGCCAGCTGCTCGAGTGGCAGCAGGAGGTCCGCGATCCGCAGGAGTTTCTGCAGAATCTCAAGATCGAGCTCTACGCCGAGGAAGTCTACATTTTCACGCCGAAGGGCGAAGTCAAGGCGCTGCCGCGCGACGCGACGCCGATCGACTTCGCCTACTCGATCCACACCGACGTCGGACATCAGTGCGTCGGTGCGCGGGTCAACGGCAAGATGGTGCCGCTGCGCACGCGGCTTCGCAACGGCGACATTGTCGAGATCATCACGACGCCGGGCCACAAGCCGAGCCGCGACTGGCTGAACATCGCCGGCACGTCGCGCGCGCGCAGCAAGATCAAGCATTTCATCCACGCCGAAGAGAAGATCAAGAGCATCGAGCTCGGACGGAAGCTCTTCGAGAAGGACGCGCGGCGCTTCGGGCTGAACATGAAGGCGCTCGCCGAGAACGACGGGTTCGTCCGCGCCGCCACCGAGTTCGGGATGTCCAAGCCCGAGGAGCTCTTTGCGGCAATTGGCTACGGGAAGCTCTCGGCGAAGGCGCTCCTCGCGAAGCTCGCACCTCAGGAGGAACTGAAGGAGACGCCCGAGACCGGGATCGCCTCGGTCGTGCGGCGCGTGCTCGGCACCGGCGACGAGAAAATCAAGGTGCGCGGGTTCGACGACCTGATGGTCTTCCGCGCCCGCTGCTGCAACCCGATTCGCGGCGAGAAAATCGTCGGCTACATCACGCGCGGGAAGGGCGTGTCGGTCCACTCCTCGACGTGCTCGAACGTGACGAATCTTCTCTACGATCCCGAGCGCCGCATCGAGGTCGAGTGGGACAAGGGAACCGACGCGGCGCCCTACACCGTGCGCCTCAGCATTCAGGTCGAGGATCGCAAGGGCATCCTGGCCGACGTCAGTTCGAAAATCGCCGGCATCAACACCAACATCAGGAACGTCGAGGCGACGGTCGACTCGCAGATGGGCCGCATCGACATGACGGTCGAGATCAGCGACGTGAAGCACCTCCAGAAGGTGATCAAGTCGCTCAAGAGCGTGGCCGGCGTAGTGGACGTCGAGCGGGCGGCGCGGTAGCGGGCAAGGCTCTTGGCTTTTCCTGAAGCCTAAAGCCCAAAGCCGAGAGCCGTCCTAGAGCGAAGCGATCAGATCGATCTCCACTCGCGCGTCCCTGGGCAGGCGCGCAGCCTGAACGGTAGCCCGCGCCGGTGCCGGCGCGCGGAAGTAGGTCGCGTAGACCTCGTTCATCGCGGGGAAGTCGTTCATGTCAGCCAGGTAGACCGTCGTGCGCACAACGTGATCGAACGTCGCGCCCGCGGCTTCGAGGATCGCGGCGAGGTTCTGGAAGACGCGGTGCGTCTGCGCGGCGAGGTCGCCTTCGACGAGCGCCCCGGTCGCCGGGTCGAGCGGGATCTGGCCCGACACGAACAGCAGCGATCCGACGCGGATCGCCTGCGAGTAGGGACCGATCGCCGCTGGGGCCGAGGGGGTCGAAACGGCCGTCCGCACCGCTCTAGGCTGCCTTGACAACCTTGTTCGAGCGCAGGCAGCGGGTGCAGACGCGCAGCCGGCGGATGCCGCCGTTGACGAGCGCTCGCACCTTCTGAAGGTTGGGCTCGAAGCGGCGAGGGGTCACGTTGTGCGCGTGACTGACGTTGCGGCCCACGACCGGGCCCTTTCCGCAAAGTTCACAGCGTTTAGCCATACTGATTCTCGTAGACGCGGCCGGAAGAGGCCTGGACAAACATCGAATTATAGCACGGCGCCTCGGCGCCTCGGTCACGGGGTAATGATGAGTCCGCCCTGGCCCGGTTGAGACGTCGTCTGGCCGGGCGATCCTCCCGGATCCTTCAGCATCCGCGTCAGCAGACTCAGATAGACGGGCGGCTCATCGCCCTCGAGCGCCTTGGTTGCCGTCCGGGCTCCCTGTTCCAGGCGCCGCAAGGCCACCGCCGCGTCGCGCTCGAGCCGGGCCTGCTGCGAGCCGGCCTGTGCGCTGAGGTCGGCGACGACTTTCCCCAACTCCAGCGTGAGCCGCTGCGCGGGCACCGAAACGGCCTGGTGCTCGTAGATAATCCCCTTGCGCGCCGTCTCCAGCGTCGATGCCGCCGCGGCCGCCGCTTCGGCGACATCTTCATCGCGCAACTTCGGCAGCGCACCATCGGCGTGCGTGACCGTTGCCGACTGGAAGAGGAGCACAAGACGGTACTGCGTGTCGGTCAGCTCGGAGACCAACGGCAGGATGAAGGAGACGTCACGTTCCTGACGACGCTGCACGACGGCCGGCGGATGGGCACGGGCCGAGGTGAGATAGACGCAGTCCGGGGGACAGTCAATCTCGACCTGCCGCTTCGTGGCGCAGCAGACAGTACAGATGGTCGCGCCGAGAGCCGGACACGCCCGTTTTGGTTTCCGGTCCCTGCACGACGGACACTTCTGTTGTCCCATTGGTCACTCGGCGCGCAGCGGTTACAAAAATCTCCCGCACCTCACAGAATTGTCGGTGCACAGGAATTCACAGCCATCTTACTCCGCCAGGAATGCGGCATGGCGAGCGCCGGATGGTGAAGGAAGGGACTCAAGAAGAAGAGCATAGGGGCCGTCGGAGTGCAGAAAACTGGACATTCTGCAGGATTCATGGCAGTAATGCCCGCCACTGGCGGGCTGCTGGAAGGTATGTAAGTTGCAGCGGAGCCGGGTAACGGGGCGTGAGGAGGATCGATGACGGATCATCCGCTTGTCCATCAACAGACACCGGCCGAGTACTTCAAGGAGCTCGTCGAGTCGTCGCTGTCGAGACAGCACGTCCACGCGGGAGATCTCACCGAGTGGTACCTCGTCAACCTCCTGTGCCAGTACGTGCGAGCCGATGCAGTTCCGCACGCCGGCGAGGAGGACCAGCCGCTGGGGCTTCGCCTCGTGCGCGCCCTCGAGAGCGGCGGCTTCGAACAGCGCGTCCGCCTGCG
The DNA here is from genome assembly GCA_963839705.1 of uncultured Acidobacteriota bacterium. Taxonomy (GTDB): domain Bacteria; phylum Acidobacteriota; class Vicinamibacteria; order Vicinamibacterales; family 2-12-FULL-66-21; genus DATBJJ01. The sequence continues at coordinate 417,786 of CAWIWL010000008.1, read as the reverse complement.
CGGTGTCGGCGACGTCTCCCTCTTCATGTCCGGCTTCTTTTCCGATAGCTTCGCCCGGCGGTCGGTCGACATCGACTACTACCGTGACCTCGGGGAGCGCGCGTACGCGTCGCTGAGCCGGTCGGAAGACGACGCGTTCGCCGAAGTCTTCGCCGAGCTGTCCCGCAAGTTCGTCGGCTTCATGGACGTGCTCGCCGACATCAGCGACCGTACGAGCCTCGCGTCAGCGACCGAGGTCATGCGGATTTACGAGAAGTGGCTTCGCACGGGCAGCGAGCGTGACGGCCAGCGGCTCGTGGAGCGCGGCATCCTTCCCAATCACTCCATCGGCCGTCGATTCATCCAGTAGACGGCCGGACAGGCTGCCGCTTGGCTCGACCGGACGATTCTCCAGTTCTGGTCGGTCAGAGCATTTTCGCGACACCTCCACGGCCATCCGTGACTTTCCTGTGGCACGGCATTTCTGTACGAACCATGAGGGGTATGTCCGGCGTCTAAATGGGCATTAGCGGTCGCCAGCCGACAGGAAACGGAGCACGGTGGAGTGTAAACCCTTGTATATCAAGCAGAAGCCCCAGCAGGTCGAGGCGTGCCGGGGGACCTGAACGAGGAACAGCTGCGACCTCCTCCAAGCTCTTCCCGTTCGAAATCCTCCCCCAACGCGTTCTTTCTGGTGTAAGCTGTAGGGCTTTAATACTGGCAATTCGTTTGCATAAGGGCCTGCAACTTTATGGAGGCAGGTAGGGAAAGGAGCGGAATTCATATGGGTGTTCATACGAAGGTCGACAAGACACCGGGCGGACAGATGGCCCGTGATCGTTACGCGGAACTGAGGCGGATTCTCGAAGAGCGGCGTCGCGAAATCATGAGCGAAGTCCACGAGAAGATTCGCGACGTCCGCACTGAGGGCGCCAACAGCCCGTCGCACGGGGTGTTCGACGCCGCGGAATCGTCGGAGTCCGACATCCAGGACGACATCGAGTTCGCGCTCATCCAGATGAAGGCGGAAACCCTCAACAAGATTGAAGAGGCGCTCCGCCGGCTGGAAGAGGGGACCTTCGGCTACTGCTTCGAATGTGCCGAGGAAATCTCCGAGCGCCGTCTCCGGGCGCTGCCCTTCGCGCTTCGCTGCAAGGACTGCGAGGAAGCGCGGGAGCTGGCTCAGCAGCGCGAGCGGCTCCAGTCCCGCCGCGGCACGTCGGCGCTCTTTCTCGACGTTCAGGGATAAAAGGTATTCGCGTGTCGGCGCGCCCTGCATGGGCGCGCCGACAGCCCCTAGTCGCGCCACCGTACCGTGCTACAGTCTCGCAGGCTCCCGTGAGAAGGGCCTGCGCCCTTCTCCGTAGACAGCCACCGCAAGCAAAGACGATTCACGACTTCGGCGTTGTCGCTCGCGACGCGCCAGTGCCACCCGTGGAGTGATCTTCGGTGGTGGAGGATCACCGATGAGCGACCGTGACGAACCCGTCGTCGTCGAAGAGGCGCCGACCGCGGAACGACTGACGATTCCCGACGACATGCCCGTGCTGCCGCTTCGCGACACGGTGCTGTTTCCCAACTCCTTCATGCCCCTGGCAGTCGCGCGCGAGGCGTCGGTCCGGCTGATCGACGAGGCGAGCACGTCGGGGCGGATGATCGGCGTCTTCACGCAGCGCGAGGCCACGGTTGAGGAGCCGCTGCAGGAAGATCTCTATCCGATCGGCACGGCGACCCACATCCACAAAATGTTCAAGCTGCCGGACGGCAGCCTGCGGCTCATCGTCCAGGGCCTGACGCGCGTGCGGCTGGACAAGCTGCTGCAGACCAGCCCGTACCTGCGCGGCGCGGTGTCGCTTGCCGATGAAGTGTTGCGCCCCGAAGATCACCTCGAGATTGACGCGCTGCAGCGCAATATCAAGAGCAACTTTCAGCAGGTCGTGTCGCTGTCGCCGCTGCTGTCCGACGACCTTCAAGCGCTCGCGGGCAACATCACCGAGCCGGGGAAGCTTGCCGACTTCATCGCGTCGAGCCTGACGACCATCGGTACGCCGGTCAAGCAGGAAGTGCTCGAGACGCTCGACATTCGCGCCCGGATGGACTCGCTCAACCGGCTGCTCATCAAGGAGCTCGAGGTCCTCGAGCTCGGCTCGAAAATCCAGTCGCAGGTCCAGTCGGAGGTGGGCAAGAACCAGCGCGAGTACTTCCTCCGCGAGCAGATGAAGGCCATCCAGAAGGAGCTCGGCGAAGGCGACGAGCAGGCCAAGGAGATCGACGAGCTGCGCGACAAGCTCGATGCCGCTGGCCTGCCCGAAGCGGTCAGGAAGGAAGCGCTCCGCGAGCTCGATCGGTTGTCGAAGATGCCGGTCGCGGCGGCGGAATACACCGTTTCTCGCACTTATCTCGACTGGATGATCGCGCTGCCGTGGTCCAAACGGACCGAAGATTCGATCGATCTCAAGCGGACCAAGGAAGTGCTCGACGCCGACCACTCCGGCCTCGAGAAGGTCAAGGACCGAGTCCTCGAGTACCTGGCGGTGCGCAAGCTGAACCCGGACGTCAAGGGCCCGATTCTCTGCTTCCTCGGGCCTCCCGGCGTGGGCAAGACGTCGCTTGCCAAGTCGATCGCCAACTCGCTCGGTCGCAAGTTCGTGCGCGTCTCGCTCGGCGGCATGCGCGACGAAGCCGAGATCCGCGGCCATCGGCGGACCTACATCGGAGCGCTGCCGGGTCAGGTCATCCAGGGGCTGCGCCGCGCCGAATCGAAGAACCCGGTGTTCATCCTCGACGAGATCGACAAGCTCGGCTCGGATTTCCGCGGCGATCCGGCGTCGGCGCTCCTCGAAGTGCTCGATCCCGAGCAGAACAACACGTTTCGCGATCACTATCTCGACGTGCCGTTCGATCTCTCCGAGGTGCTTTTTCTGACCACTGCCAACGTCCTCGACCCGGTGCCGCCGGCGCTGCGCGATCGCATGGAGGTGCTCGAGCTGGCGGGCTATACCGAAGAGGAAAAGCTCAAGATCGCGCTCGAGCACCTCATCGGCAAGCAGATCGTCAACCATGGCCTGACGGCCGAACAGCTGGAGTTCAGCGAGGCGGCAATCCGTTCGGTCATTCGCGGCTACACCCGCGAGGCAGGCGTCAGGAACCTCGAGCGTGAGATCGGCGCGCTTTGTCGCAAGGTTGCCCGCCGCCGGGCCGAGGGAGACGAGACGAAGGTCGCAATCACGCCGGAAGTCGTGGTCGAGATGCTGGGGGCCCCCACGTTTCTCGACGAGGAAATCGAGAATCGCACCAAGGACCCTGGGGTGGCCGTGGGCCTGGCGTGGACGCCCGCCGGCGGCGAAGTCCTCTTCATCGAAGCATCACGTATGCAGGGCGGCGGCAGCCTCACCCTGACCGGCCAGCTCGGCGACGTGATGAAAGAGTCCGGCCGGACGGCGCTTTCCTGGTTCCGCTCGCACGCCAGCCGTTACGGCGTCGACCCCTCGTTCTACAAGGATGCCGAGATCCACCTGCACGTCCCGTCGGGCGCCATCCCCAAGGACGGCCCCTCGGCGGGGGTCACGATGGTGACCGCACTCGCGTCGCAGCTGACCAGCCGTCCCGTGCGCGGTGATATTGCCATGACGGGAGAGATCACGCTGTCGGGCCGCGTGCTGCCGGTTGGCGGCATCAAGGAGAAGGTCCTCGCCGCGCGGCGGCACGGGATCACCGAAGTCATCCTGCCGCGCCAGAACGAGAAGCACATCAACGAGGATCTGACCGACGAGTTGCGCCGCGAGCTCACCATCCACTACGTGATTCACATCGAGGAGGTCCTCGCGCTCGCGCTGCTGCCCTCGTCGGCGCAGACGCACGCGGGGCTGCCCCTCGCCGACCAGTTCAGGCAGACGGTGCAGTAGCGGAAAGGCTTCGTAGTGTCCGGCTTCAGCCGGACCAGAGCATGTCCGCCTAAAGGCGGACACTACGACTACGTGTTCTCAGCCCGCTCCTACAGCAACCCCAACCCGACGACCGTCTTCATGTCGACAATCTCGCCGCGCCGCACCATGTCGCGGGCCTCGGCGATTGTGAAGGTGCGCGGCTCGATATCCTCGTCGTCGTCCGGTTCGGCCGGCTCGTCAGGGACGGTCAGGCCGGACAGCCGGAAGAACACCATCTCTTCGTTGCAGTAGCCAGGCGTCGGCAGCAGCGCCGCGAGGCGCACGACGGTTTCGGGAACCTGGCCGATTTCCTCGTGACACTCCCGTCTGGCCGCCGTTTCCGGTTCCTCCCCGGGGTCGACGCTCCCGGCCGGCGCTTCCCACAGCCAGCGGTTGACCGCGTACCGGTACTGCCGGATGAGCACGATGTGTCCGGGGTTCGGCACCGGCAGCAGCACGACCGAGCGTGCGTGGCGGACGATATCCACTGTGATGTCGCGGCCGTTCGGCATCCGCACGCGGTCTCGATCGATCTCGAAGACTTTGCCGTCGAACATCCGCTCGCTCGACAGCACCACCACGTCGTTACTCATCCTGCGGCCCTTCCTGTGTTTCGGCGATTTCGTCGATAACCGACTCGAGGTCCGGTGGCAGCGGGGAATCGAACTCGACCCGGCGTCCGTCGGTCGGATGGGTGAAACAGAGTCTCGCGGAGTGGAGGAACGGCCGCTCGAGGCGCATCACGGCGCGCAGGTCCGGAGGCACGCGGCGATGGACACCGCCGTAAACGGCATCGCCCACGATCGCATGTCCGATCGCGCTCAAGTGCACGCGAATCTGATGCGTCCGCCCGGTGGCGATGGCGACCTTCAGCAGCGACACGCCCTTGAAATGACGGGCCCACGTGACGCGCGTCACGGCGCTGCGCGCCCGGCGCGCCCGCGTCGACATCTTCTGCCGGTCCTTCTCGTCCCGTCCGATGGCGGCGTCGATGCGTCGTCCCGCCTGGACGACGCCCCACACGAGCGCGACGTACTCCTTCTCGACCTCGCGGTCTCGAAACTGACGCGAGAGCTCCTGGTGCGCCCGATCGTGCTTGGCCACGACCATCAGACCGGACGTGCCGCGGTCGAGCCGGTGCACGATGCCCGGGCGCAACTCGCCGCCGATGCCGCTCAGGTCGGTGATGTGGTGGAGCAGCGCGTTGACCAGGGTTCCGCTCGCGTGGCCGGCCGCTGGATGGACGACCATCCCGGCCGGCTTGTCGAGCACCACGACATCCGGATCCTCGAAGAGGATGCGCAGCGGCAGCGCCTCGGGCTCTGGCGTGGCTCGTGATGGTTCTGGAACATCGATGGAGTACTGCTGGCCCGTGTGCACCGCCGTGCTCGGCCGCAGCGCCTCACCTGCGCCGGTGACCCGGCCCTCTTTGATCAGCCGCTGGAGCTGCGAGCGCGACAGCTCCGGTAGGACGGCGGTCAGGAAATTGTCGAGCCGAGTACCATCGTGTTCGGGGTCGACTTCGACGGTGCGGGTAGTTGGCACTAATCTCATCCGGGGGACTTTGTCCCCCGGACCCCCTTACACGCTCGCTCGCGGGGACCCCGACGCCCCGCTCCGCTCGCGTGGCTCACTCGCTTCCGCTCGTTCGCGCTGTCTATGAGACAAATTGTAGTGTCTGGCTGCTACTCTGGGGTTACGAAGATCGCGAAGGGACGCTCGCCAAGCACATGTGCGGTTGTCCTTCGTGCTCATCGCCGCTTGTGTCCTAAGCCGCTCGGGCGCGCCGCGAGGCGGTGTCGGCCGGCGCCGGTCCGCTGCGCCGGCGAAGCAGTGCCAGCATGACAAGGCTCAGGGGCACGATGAGCACCGAGACGAACTGCGACGTCGAGAGCGATGTCGACACAAGGTCGATGGTTCCCCGCGAGTCGCCGCGATAGAACTCGATGATGAAGCGCGAGATACCGTAGAGCAGCATGTAGGTCCAGAAGGTGCGGCCGGGATACGGGCGGCCCTTCTTTTCCGTCAGGAGCAGCACGGCCAGGATCAGCAGCTCCGCTCCCGCTTCGTACAGCTGCGTCGGATGCAGGGGTATCCCGAGCGTCGTGCCGACATTCTGCGCGGCAAATTCGCTGTGGAATGTGATGCCCCACGGCATCGTGGTCGGCCTGCCGAAGCAGCAGCCGGCAAACAGGCACCCGAGCCGGCCGACGATGTGGCCGAGCGCGATGCCTGGCGCGAAGACGTCGGTGACGGTCCACATCGGCATGCGGTGATGCCGCAGGTACCACAGGGCGACCGCGACGGCCGCGATGAGACCGCCGTAGAAAACTCCCGCCGAGCGGAACAGGTTGACGAGCTCCGACCAGTTCCACCCGAACTTGTCGCGCTCGACGACAAGCAGCATCAGCTTCGCGCCGACGAGCGCGCTGACGATGATCCAAATCCCGAGGTCCATGATCCGGTTGGGATCGAGGCCGCGCGTCCGCGCCCTGACCAGGGCGAACTGGAGACCCAGCAGATAGGCAGCTGCCAACAGCAGCCCGTACGTATAGACGGGGAACCCGCGGATCTCAAACAGGATGGGGTGCATGGCTGCGTCCAAGGCCGATCATATCGAGGAGGACGAGGATGGCGCCGATGGTGATCGCGGCGTCAGCGACGTTGAAGGCCCAGAAGTGTGCCGCTCCCCAGTAGACGTCCACGAAATCCACCACGTGGCCAAAGACCGCGCGGTCGATCAGATTGCCGAAGGCGCCGCCGAGGATGAGCGCGAGCCCGAGACGCGCGAGCCGTTCGTGGAAGCCGAGCTGGGTCGCGTAGGCGGCGATGGCGATGAGCGCCATTCCCGCGATGCCGATCATCACGGCCGCCTTGTAGGGGAAATCAGCCGCGTTGAGCAGGCCGAACGCCGCGCCGGTGTTCTGCACGTGCGTCAGGTCCAGAAACCCGGGGATGAGTTGCGCCGGCTCTCCATGGAGCGGCAGCGTCCGGCGCACGATCTCCTTCGTCAGCTGGTCGACCACGACGATGGCCGCCATGATCGCCAACTCGGTCGGCCGGGCGTACGAGCGTCCCTCGACGTGGCTCGGCACAGGTCCCTCGACATGGCTCGGGACAGGTCCCTCGACGGAGCTCGGGACAGGTCCCTCGACGGGGCTCGGGACAGGCGCCTGGTTGGGGTTCTGATCGGGCATCATCCGGCAACCCCGCCGGCCGTCATGGCATCCACGCAGCGTTCGCAGAGCCCGAGACTCTCCGCGGCAGACGAGACGTCGGGCACGACGCGCCAGCACCGCGGGCACTTCTCGCCCCGCGCGGGCGAGGCGTCGATCGTCCACGTCCGGGTCGAGCCGTCAGCAGGCGCCTCTGGTCGCGACTGGTCCGGCACATGTTGCGCTCCCGCCGCGCCGGGACCGAGCGTGACATCGGACACGATGAAGAGCATCGGCAGCGAGGCGGCATAGCGCTTGAGCAATGCCGCGGCCGCCGGGTCGTTGACGTCGATGACGACGCCCGCCTGCAGGGAGCTTCCGATCGCCTTCTTTTCCCGCAGGACTTCGAGCTTCGCGTTGACTGCCGAGCGCGCGTCGAGGAGCACGTCCCAGCGCGACTCCAGGGCCTCATCCCGCAAGCGGTCGAGGTCCGCCATTTGCGGGAATTCCGCCATGTGCACGGACGCTTCGCGCTTGCCCGGCAGGTGCCGCCAGAGCTCGTCGGTCGTGACCGGCAGGATCGGCGCGAGCAGCCGAACAAGGCCGTCGGCGACGGTGTACATCGCGGTCTGTGCCGAGCGGCGCTCGCGCGATGCGGCCCCGAACGTATACAGCCGATCCTTCGAGACGTCCGCGTAGAAGGCGCTGAGATCCACCGTCGTGAACTGGTTGATCGTCTGGAAGATCGTCGGGTAGTCGTAGCGCGCGTAGGCCTCGACGACGACCTTCGCGGCCGAGGCGTAGCGCGCCAGGGCGTAGCGATCGACTTCCTCCATCCGCTCGAGTGGCACGCGATCGATCGGATCGAAGTCGTAGAGGTTCGATGCCAGGTACCGGAGCGTATTGCGGATCTTCCGGTACGCTTCGACGACGCGGGCGATGATCTGCTTCCCGAGCCGGACTTCTTCCCGGTAATCGACCATCGCGACCCACAGACGGACGATCTCCGCGCCGCTCTCCTTGATGATGTCCTGCGGGAGGATGGTGTTCCCAAGGGACTTCGACATCTTCTTGCCGTCTTCGTCGACGACGAAGCCGTGCGTGACGACCTGGTTGAACGGGGCGCGGCCGCGCGTGCCAAGGCCGACGAGCAGCGAGCTCTGGAACCAGCCGCGGTGCTGATCGCTGCCCTCCAGGTAAAGATCGGCGGGCCACGTCAGTTCGGGGCGGAAGGGAAGCACCGCCTCGTGGCTGGAACCGGAGTCGAACCACACGTCGAGGATGTCGCGTTCCCGCTCGAACGCGGAGCCGCCGCACGACGGGCACGTCAGGCCGTCCGGGACGAACTCGGCGATCGGCCGCTCGTACCATGCGTCGGCGCCATGCACGTCGAAGACTCCGGCGGCCCGCTCGACGAGCGCCGGGGTCAGGATCGCTTCGCCGCACTTCGTGCAGTCGAGCGCCGGGATCGGGACGCCCCAGGCCCGCTGCCGTGAGATGCACCAGTCGGGACGGTTCGCGATCATGTTCGAGAGGCGCTCGCGTCCCCAGGACGGCAGCCATTCAACCTTGTGCTGGACCGTGTCGAGCGCAGTGGCCCGCAGGCTCATGTGAGACGAGGCCAGCTCGCCGTCCATCCTGATGAACCACTGTGACGTGGCCAGGAAGATGACCGGGTTGTGACAGCGCCAGCAGTGCGGGTACGAGTGCTGGAACGCTTCGTGGTGCCAGAGGCGTCCGCGTGTCTCTAGCGCCTTGACGATCACCGGGTTGGCGTCGAACACGCGCTGGCCGTTGAAGAGCTCGACCGTGTCGAGGAAATGCCCGCCCGCTCCGACTGGCGCGTAGATCTCGAGCCCGTACTTGACGCCCGTCGCGAAGTCGTCGCTGCCGTGTCCCGGCGCGGTATGGACGGCGCCGGTGCCTTGCTCGAGCGTCACGTACTCAGCGAGGACGCCGACCGAATCGCGGGTGTAGAGCGGGTGCTCGAACCGCAGGTGCTCGAGCTCCGCTCCCTTCATCTTTGCGACCGGGTCGCCGAGCGTCCGCCCTGTCGCCTGCGCCACGCGCGGTGCGAGCGCCTCGGCGAGGATGACGGCGCGCCCGCCGACATCGTAGGCGGCGTAATCGAAGTCGGGGTGGAAGGCGATCGCCAGGTTCGACGGGATTGTCCACGGCGTGGTCGTCCAGATGAGCACCGACACCGGTCGGCCGGCGAGCGCGGGCACACGCGCGCCGATGGTGTCGCTGCTCGCAGACGACAGCGGAAACTCGACGTAGATCGACGGCGACGAGTGGTCCTCGTATTCGACTTCGGCCTCGGCGAGCGCCGTGCGGCAGTGGATGCACCAGTGGACGGGTTTCTTGCCCTTGTAGACGAGCCCCTGTTCCACGAACTTGCCCAGGGCCCGCGCAATCGCCGCCTGATACCTGAAGTCCATCGTCAGGTAGAGGTGGTCCCAGTCGCCGAACACGCACAGCCGCTGGAACTCGCCGCTCATGACGCCGATGAACCGGGAGGCATACGCGCGGCAGGCCCTCCGGAAATCAGCCAGCGACAACTCGCGCTTCTTCGGCCCCAGCTCGCGATCGACCTGCAGCTCGATGGGCAGTCCGTGGCAGTCGTAACCGAGGACGTAAGGCGCGTCGAACCCTTCCATCGTGCGCGTCTTGACCACGAGATCCTTGAGGATCTTGTTCATCGCCGTGCCGATGTGAATCTTGCCGTTCGCGTAGGGCGGGCCATCGTGCAGGACGAACTTCTTGCGCCCGCGCCGCGCCTCGCGAATCCGCTCGTACAGGCCCATCTCCTTCCACCGGTCGAGGGCCTGCGGTTCGGCGGTCTGCAGGTTCGCCTTCATCGGAAAGTCGGTGCGCGGGAGGTTGAGCGTGTCTTTCCAGTCCGCCATGTGTATCCCCTTATTGTAGTTCGGGATCGCGGATTGGAGGGGCGAGGGGGCGCGGAGCGCGGGTTGGACGGGACGCGGGTCGCGGATCACCGAGCTGACGGGACGCGGATCACGTGGATCACGGGGTCTCACGGGAGCGGATCGCGCGGATCAACGGGATGGATGGGACGCGGATTCGCGCGGACCTTCTTCTTGTCCCAAGCGATCGAATCAAGACTCTTCGCTCTCTTGGAATCCGCGTGATCCGCGTTCCGGCCAAGTCGCGATCCGCGTCAATCCGCTCCCGTGAGACCCCGTGATCCGCGCTCTCGAACCCGCGCCCTACCTCGACCGGACGGCGCCGCGCTGGATCCGGACCTGGTATGACCCATCGTTGTCGTCCAGGTTCGTGTCGTTCACGCCGAGGAACAGCTGACCGGCGGCGGGCGCCTGGATGCTGGTCTGCGAACCGATGGCGAACGGCTGGCCGTTGCCGATGCGACCGATGAGCGTCCCGGTCGTCGAGCTCGGAACTGGATTGTCGGGAGCGCGCTCGTTCGAGCCGGCCGCCGAGGCCTTGTGGTCCGCCCCCCCGCCGAACTTGATTTCTCCGGTGGCGCTGACCGTCAGCGTCTCACCGCGCCGGACCGTCAGGCCGGTTGGCGTCCAACGCTGCCGCGCCGGAACCAGGACACCGCTCGTGCCGATGGCTCCATCGGTGGAGGGTGTGGACGGTGTAGACGTCGTCGGCGCGTCGTTCGGGCGCGCGAGCACGATGCGCGCCACGGCGTTCGACTGGATGTCGCGGTTCGCGCCGTTCACGCTGAACGACAGCCGCAGCGGCGCCGAGCCGCCAACATCGGTCAGCTGTCCGGTGACGATCTGACCGTCCTTGAGGACGGCGAATTGCCCGCTGCTCAACCGGTCCCAGTCCGACTGAGAAGTCCCGCCTCCGGTGAAGTCGATGACCGCCATGTCGTTCGCCGGTATCCGCCGTTCCTGATCGTTAACCCTGACGGTGAATCCGACGCCGCCGAGGTCCATCAACTGACCTGACAGCCGCTCACCCGACCTCAGGGTAAAGGTGGCATTCTCCTGAGCTGACGCCGTACTTGCGACTGCACACGCGGCAATCGACAACGCGACGACGGTCTTGGTGATCATGATCTCTGCTCCTTGACGCCCGATTTGCCTCGCGGCCCCGATGCCGCAGCCCGCTGGGCGCTGCATTGTCTCACGTGCCCGGGTCGATCCGACGAACCTTGTCCGTGCAAGGTCGAGGCCACTCGGAATCGTGGACGTTTCGCGGCGCGTGACCTGGATGAGCTGCAAAAACAGTCGAAAACCGGCCTGTATAATGGACACCGTGGGTATTTCGCCTGTCGCGCACGCTCCAATGCTCGCCGTCCGGGAGGCGCGCCTGGACAATGGACTGAAGGTTCTGGTCAGTCCGGTTCACACTGCACCGCTCGTGTCTGTCTGGTGCTGGTATCGCGTGGGTTCCCGCGACGAGGCGGCGGGCCTCACCGGCGTGTCCCACTGGGTCGAGCACATGAACTTCAAGGGCACGCGAAACATCCCGCGCGATCAGATGAAAGGCCTCGTCGAGCGTTTCGGGGGGATGTGGAACGGCTACACGTGGATTGACCAGACGACCTACCTCGAGACAGCCGGGCGCGACGCGCTCGATCAGCTGCTGTTCATCGAAGCCGAGCGCATGGCGAACGGGCTTTACGAGCTCGAAGATTGCGAGTCCGAGCGCACGGTCATCATCTCCGAGCTGCAGGGCGGCGAGAACGATCCCGACCAGCTCCTCGATCAGGAGGTGACGGCGATGGCGTTTCGCGCTCACCCCTACCGTCATCCGACCATCGGGTGGCTGCCCGACCTCCAGTCGATGACCCGCGACGACCTCTACGGCCACTACCGCCGCTACTACATTCCGAACAACGCGACGCTCGTCGTCGCAGGCGACGTCGACGCGGATGACGTGCTGCGGCGCGTGGAGCGGACGCTCGGCGTTATTCCTTCCGCACCGGAGTCGCCGCGGATCTCGATCGTCGAGCCGCCGCAGATCGGCGAGCGCCGCGTCGTCGTCGAGCGGCCGGGGACGACCGCGTACCTCAAGTTCGCCTGGCTTGCGCCCGCGGCAGCTGAGCAGGATTTCTTTCCGATGCTGGTTCTCGACGCCGTGCTGACGGGCGCCAAGGGCATGAATCTGTGGTCCAGTTTCCGCGGCGCACCGCCGCAGCGTAAGGCGAGGCTATACACCAGCCTGGTCGACCGATCGCTGGCCTCGAACGTGTCAGGGGTCCTCGTGCCGACAGCGCAGCCGTTCTTGTACACGATTTCGCTGACCGCGATGCATGGCATCGGGCTCTCCGTGCTCGAGTCCGCGGCCGACGAAGCGCTTGACAACGTTCGAGAACACGGCGTGAGCGAGGAAGAGACGGCGCGCGCTCGCCGCCAGCTTCGCGCCCGCTTCGTGTTTGAGACCGACAGCGTGACGAACATCGCGCACCAGCTGGGCTACTTCGACACAGTGACGGGGCCTGGATACTTCGACGAGATCCAGTCGCGCGTTGCGCGCGTCACGGCAGCCGAAGTGTCCGATGTTGCGCGACGACGGCTGCTGCCCTCGACCCGGACCGTCGGCTGGTTCCAGCCCGTGGCGAAGGCGGAGCCCCAGTCGTGACCACGGCCGTATCGCGCGGGTTGTCGCCGGTCCGGACCGCGCTCGACAGCGGCGCGGTGGTGATCGTGCAGGAAACGCCGCTGACGCCGGCCGTGACGATCAACGCCACGGTTCGCGCCGGCGGCGTTCACGAACCGTCCGACCGGCTGGGCCTCGCTTCGCTCGTCGGGCGCGTTCTCGACCGCGGAACGGCGCATCGGACCGCAGAGACGCTGGCCGAGGAGCTCGACGATCGTGGCGTCGCGCTGCGCGTCGCGTCGTCTCGACACGCGACGATCATCACCTGCACCTGCCTGTCTGAGGATTTCGACCACGTGCTCGCGATCGTCCTCGACATCGTGCGGCACCCGGTTTTCCCTGCGCAGGAAGTGTCGAAGCGGCAATCCGACTGTGTGTCGGCGATCCGCCAGGACGAAGACAGCACGTCGGTACGGGCGGTAGAGACGCTGTTCGAGATGCTCTACGGCACGTCCCATCCCTACGGCCGGCGGGCGAAGGGAACCGTGGAGAGCGTCGAACGCCTCACGCGTGCCGATCTCGTCGCGTTCCACGCCGAGCGGTTCAGGCCCGCCGCCTTGTCGCTGGCGATTGTGGGTCACGTGGCCGCCGAACACGCGCTGGCCCGCGCCACCGTCGAGCTCGACGGCTGGTCCGGCGCGTTGCTCGACGAGCCGGAGTTTCCGCCACCACCGCCAGCTCTGGAGCGTCGGCAACGCGTGATGGATCTCCCCGGCAAGGCGCAGTCGGACATCGCCTACGGGTTTACCGCAATCCGCCGTCTCGATCCGCGGTACGACGCGTACTACGTGATGAACAACATCCTCGGGCAGTTCGGCCTCGGCGGACGGCTCGGGGACAACATCCGCGAACGGCAGGGGATGGCGTACTACGCCTTCAGCTCGCTCGATCCGAGTGTGGGCGTGGGCCCGCTCATCGTCCGTGCGGGAGTCGATCCCGGCAACGTCGCCCGCACGCTCGAGGCAATCGATGCTGAGGTGCGGTCGCTGCGGCAGGACGGCCCGACCGACGCAGAGCTGGCCCAGACGCAGCAGTTCCTGATCGGCTCGATTCCGCGGACGCTCGAAACCAACGCCGGCATCGCGTCGTTCCTGCAATCGGAAGAGCAGTTCGGCCTTGGGCTCGACTACGATCGCCGACTGGCCGACGACATCCGCGCCGTCACGCTGGACGAGGTACGTGCGGCCGCCGCCGAGCTCCTGCACCCGGAACGCGCGGCCGTGGCGATCGCGGGGCCTCAATGAGTTCGGAGCGCGGTGGACTGTCCTTCACATGCCGCGCCGTCTTCTTCGACGTCGACTTCACGCTGATCTACCCTGGTCCGACATTCCAGGGCGTCGGCTACCGGGACTTCTGCGCGCGGCACGACGTCACGGTTGACGCCGAGGCGTTCGGTCGGGCGGTGATCTCGGCTTCCTCGCATCTCGAGACGGGCGGCGACGTCTACGATCCCGAGATCTTCGTCCAGTACACGATGCGCATCATCGAGGCCATGGGCGGCGCAGGATCTGGTGTCGAGCGCGCGGCGCGTGAGATCTACGACGAGTGGTCGGCCTGCCATCACTTCGAGATGTATGAGGACGTGCCCGACGTGCTGCGCGCGCTCCATGCGTCAGGCCTCAAGATCGGGCTCATCTCGAACACGCAGCGCTCCCTTACGGCGTTTCAGGCGCACTTCGGGCTGGAAGGTCTCTTCACGGTCGCGGTCTCGTCCTACGACCACGGCTACATGAAACCGCACCGAAGCATTTTCGAGGCGGCGCTTCGCGAGGCGGCGGTCGAGCCGCACGAAGCCGTGATGGTCGGCGACAGCCTGCCCGCCGACATCGAGGGCGCCCGCGGGCTCGGCATGCGCGCGGTGCTCGTGTCCCGGTCGGCGGGCGTCGGTCACGCGCAGTCGTGCCCCGACGACGTGCCCGTCATCCGTTCGCTGCGCGAACTGCCAGCGCTGCTCTGATGCGCATCCGCCCGCTCACGACGCTCGAGGAATGCCGCCAGGTGGCCGCCCTCGAGAAGACCGTCTGGGGGTACACCGACGCCGAGGACGTCGTCCCGCCGCCGGTTCTCATCGTCTCGATCAAGCGCGGCGGCATCCTGCTCGGCGCGTTCGACGACGGGGGAAGCATGCGTGGGTTCGTGTATTCCATGCCTGGAATCAAGGACGGGCGCCCGACGCAGTGGTCGCACATGCTGGGCGTGACGCCCGAGATGCGCGCCGCCGGCCTCGGCGCGCGCCTGAAGCTCGCGCAACGTCAGGCCGCGCTCGAGATGGGCATCGACCTCATCGAGTGGACCTACGATCCGCTCCAGGCTGCGAATGCCCATCTGAACTTCGCCAAGCTCGGCATCGTCGTCGAGGAATACGAAGAGAACATTTACGGCGAGTCGAGCAGCCCGCTGCACAGTGGGACGCCGACCGACCGCTTTGTTGCCGAGTGGCGCCTCCGCGAGCCGCACGTCGAGCGCCGAACTGCGGCACTCGGGGGGCCGGTCGTGCGTGACAGTTCGGTCGCGAGCGCACCGGTGGTCAATCCTTCCCGCTCCTGGGAGCCGTGGCTGCAGCCAGGGCCGGCCGATCTGTCGATCGACGCGCGACGCGTGCTTGTTGAAATTCCTATCGGGTTCTCAGAGATGCTGGAGCGGGATCCGCCACTCGCCCACGACTGGCGGATGTCGACGCGCCAGGTCTTCCAGCACTACTTCGCGCGCGGGTACCGCGCCGTGGACTTCTTCCTCGCGCGCGAGGCCGGACGGGGGCAGTATTTGTTGGCGAGAGATAGCCCTGGTTAGATGCAAGACACTCTGTTCTACCCAGGTGGCCAGGTCAGCGTCCTCCCGCCGAGGACGTGCAGGTGGATGTGGAACACGGTCTGACCTGCGTCGGCGTTGCAGTTGAAGACCGTGCGGAAGCCGCGTTCGCTGTGGCCGTGGTCGCGGGCGAGTGCGGCGCCGCGGCGCACCATCTCACCCACCAGCCCATCGTCTTCCGACGTGAGGTCGTTGAGGCTCGCGACGTGCCGGCGTGGCACGACGAGCACATGCATCGGTGCTTGAGGGTTGATGTCCTTGAAGGCGACCAGGCGGTCGTCCTGATAGACGATCGAGGCCGGGATTTGGCCGCCGATGATCTTGCAGAAGAGGCAGTCGGGCATGACTTCTCCAGGCTGTTAGCTCTCAGCAGTCAGCTTTCAGCTAAAGCGCGAGATCTCAATCAAATCCTGCGTGCTCTCCGGGGCTCCCAGCTGAGAGCTGAGAGCTGCCATACTTACTTCATCATCACCGCCACGCGCGGGATGCCTTGAATGTCCTCTTTGACGTTCACCTCTCGCCAGCCGGCCTCGCGCGCACAAACCAGCACCTCATCGTCTTGTCCGAGTCCGAACTCGACGACGAAGAGTCCATCGTCCGCGAGGCGCGAGCCCACGCAGCCTATCAGGCGCTTCACAAGGGTCAGTCCGTCGCGCCCGGAGTAGAGCGCGACCGGCGGTTCGAACCGCACGATGTCGGGTGCCAGCTCGACGCCGGATGGCACGTACGGGGGATTCGAGACGATGACGTCGACTGGTCCTTGCACGGGCTCGAGGAGGTCGCCACGGACGAACTGGACCCGTTGCTCGACCTGATGCCGCGCCGCGTTCCTGGCAGCGACGTTCAGGGCCGCGGTGGAAATGTCGGTGGCGATAACCCTCGCATCCGGGAATTCGCGGGCGAGAACAATCGCGAGGCACCCGCTGCCCGTGCCCACGTCGACTATCGTCCGCATGCTTGAGCCGCGATGTCGCCGCTCGCAGACGGCCTCGACGATGAGCTCGGTTTCAGGGCGGGGGATGAGGACGTCTGGCGAGACCTCGAAGTCCAGTCCCCAGAACTCGCGCTGGCCGGTGATGAAGGCTACCGGCTCGCGTGTGGCGCGCCGCTCGATGAGCGCGGAGAAGCGCCGATCGACGTCGGGCGGCATCGGATCGCGCCCATCGGCCACGAGGCGCGCCCGGTCCCAGCCGAGCGCATGTCGAGCCAGCACCTCGGCGTCGAGCCGCGCGTTCTCGGCCGTGAGGCCCGCGCGCACGAGCGCCTGCCGCGCGTCAGCGATCCGCTGGTGTACGGAGTTCACCGCTCACCAGTGGTGTCCGCCTTTAGGCGGACTGTTCCGGTCCGGCTGACCAGCCTCCGCTGAAGCTTCGGCGGTCCGCCGGAGCCTTGGCGAAGGCGGAAGCCGGACACTACGAGGCTCGGCATTCAGTGCGATGTCTCTGACTGAAAATGCATGACGGCCTGGTCGATCAGCTCATGGATGTCGCCATCGAGCGCGTCGGTCAGCTGATACATGCTGTAGCCGATTCGGTGGTCGGTGATCCGGTTCTCTTTGAAGTTGTAGGTGCGAATCTTCTCTGAGCGGTCACCCGTCCCGACTTGGGTCCGCCGGTCCTTGGCGATGGCTTCCTGCTGCCGCCGCATCTCCATGTCGTAGAGTCGCGAGCGGAGGACCTTCATCGCCTTCGCGCGGTTCTTGACCTGCGATTTCTCGTCCTGCTGCGAGACGACGATGCCGGTCGGGAGGTGGGTGATACGGACGGCGGAGTAAGTCGTATTGACGCTCTGGCCGCCGGGTCCGCTCGAGCAGAACGTGTCGATGCGCAGATCCTTGGCGTCGATCTGGACGTCCACTTCTTCGGCCTCTGGGAGCACGGCCACTGTCGCCGTCGACGTGTGGATGCGCCCGCTCGCTTCCGTCGTCGGCACGCGCTGCACGCGGTGCACGCCGCTCTCGTACTTCAGCCGCCCGTAGACGCCTTTGCCTTCGATGAGCGCCGTGACTTCCTTCGTCCCGCCCACTCCGGTATCGCTCAGGTTCAGAACTTCGAGCCGCCAGCCCTGTCGCTCGGCATAACGCGTATACATCCGGAAGAGATCGGACGCGAAGAGCGCGGCTTCGTCGCCGCCTGCGCCGGCGCGGATTTCGAGCACCACGTTCTTCGTATCGTTGGGATCCTTGGGGACGAGGAGGACCTTCAGTTCTGCAAGGAGCGTGTCGCGCCGGGCCTGGAGCGACTTCAGTTCCTCGTACGCCAGCTCGCGCATGTCGGGATCCTTGATCAGCTCTTCGGTCGCGGCGATCTGCACCTCCACGTCCCTGAACTCGCGGAAATGCTCGATGAGCGGTTGCATCTCCGAGAGCTCTTTGGAGTGCGTACGGAACTTGACCGTGTCGGCCTGGACGGCCGGGTCGGCCATCTCCGCCATCAATTGCTCGTATCGCGACTCCGCAGCAGTCAGCTTGTCCAGCATGTGCAACCTGTCGGCATTCCTCTATCGTTCAGCTATCTGCCTTCAGCAGGACCTGCTACTGTCCGCCTGACCGCCTCCGCTAAAGCTACGGCGGTCCGCCGAAGCCTTGGCGAAGGCGGAAGGCGGAAGCCACAGCAGGGACGCCACAGCAGGGACGCGGTGAAGGCGCAAGTCACAAGTCACTGCCGGCCAGTCGCTGTGCTACCCGCCGGAGACGGGTGGCAGGAACGCCACTTCATCCCCGTGATTGAGCGGCGTCGTCAAGCGTGCGTACTCTTCGTTGACGGCGCACGAAATCACCGGCTGGTACTCGGCGAGCGACGCGTGGTCGCGCACCAGTGACTCCCACGCCGTCCGCGCGACCGCGCCATCGGGGAGCTCCCGTTGCAGCTCGGAGGTTCCCGCGAGCTCGCGCAGCCGGGCGAAGAGTCGGACTGTTACGAACATGCGCGCTCGTATGCGGCCTGCTTCGCCGCCTCATCGTCAGGGTCCGCCGTGGCCCCTTCGATCCAGATATCCCCGCCTTCGAAATGCTCATGCTTCCAGACCGGCGCGATTTGCTTGACCCGCTCGATGGCGTAGCGGCACGCCGCGAACGCGTCGGCGCGGTGCGGTGAGGCGGCGGCGATGACGACGCTCGCTTCACCGATGGCAATCCTCCCGACGCGGTGATGAATCGCGAGCGCGACGGACGGCCAGCGCGCCTCGGCCTCCGATCCGATCCGCTCGAACGTCTTCACCGCCAGCGCGGGATAGGCCTCGTAATCCAGCCATTCCACGCGGCGCCCGGCATTGTGGTCGCGTACGACTCCGATAAACGTGGCGACCGCACCGCAGCGAGGCGAGGACACCGCCGCCGCAATGACCTCGGCGTTCAGCGGGTCGGTGGTCGTTAGGAATCTGTCCATGATTCAGAGATCAGGGATCGGGGATCGGGGGCCTAGGGCAAACTCACTGCCCGGGGAACAATTGACCTGCGTACCGAGCTCTTTCTCTTACGCGTCTCGAGTTTGAGCTCTCGGCCTGAGCCGTGTCCCCTGATTTCTAACCCCCGATCCCAGATCCCTGGATCCACCTTCTAGTATAGCCGCCAGAAATGGCCGAGCGGTCCGTGGCCTTGTCCGATGCCTGGCGCATGGCGAATCGCGCCCTCGAGGTACTCGCGAGCCCGGGTGAGCGCGGCGTGGTCGTCGAGCCCGAGCGCGAGATTGGCGGCGATGGCCGACGAGAGCGTGCAGCCCGTTCCGTGGGTGTGTCTGGTTGCGATTCTAGGTCCGCGCAGCTCGAAGGTGCCGTGGGCGGTGCAGGCGACATCGACGGACTCCGGCCCGTCCAGGTGACCACCCTTGACCAGTACCGACGCGCGGACCGAGCTCGAGGATCCGCTCTCCCGCGGCACGCATGTCATCGATCGATCGGATGGTGACCCCGGACAAGACTTCGGCCTCGGGGACGTTTGGCGTCACGATGTGCGCGCGGGGCAGCAGCTCGGTCCGGATCGCTGCTACCGCCTCCTCCTCGAGCAGCCGGTCGCCACCCTTGGCCACCATCACCGGATCGACCACAACGTGCGGGAGGTCGAGCTCGGCGATTGCCGCGGCCACCGCTTCGACGACGGCGGCGCTGGCGAGCATGCCTATCTTGACGGCATCGGCGCCGATGTCGCCCGCCACCGCCTCAATCTGTGCCGTGACGAGATCGGTCGCCACCGCCCGCCACATCGTGACACCGAGCGTGTTCTGGGCGGTAACCGCTGTGATGGCCGAGGTCCCGAAGACCTTGTGCGCGGCAAACGTCTTGAGATCGGCCTGGATTCCCGCGCCGCCGCCCGAATCGCTGCCCGCAATTGTCAGTGCTGTATGCATACAGTAAGATCGCTGGCCACGGCTCTGTCGCGACGATGCGCCTGGCCGGACTCCTTCAACGCGCAAAAAAACACGGCGAGAGACTGCAAAGACGCATGGCTTACAGCACCGGCACGACGCTCCTGACGACGGTTTCATCTCGCACCGACATGTCGGCCGCCATTCGCGTTGCCGCCGTTCTCTTTGTCGCCGTGCTGACCGCGGTTGCCGCACAGGTCAGCGTTCCGCTGCCGTTCACCCCGGTGCCGTTCACGCTGCAGCCGATGATCGTGCTCGTCGGCGGCGCGGCGCTCGGCGCCCGGCTCGGGATGGCCAGCCAGGTCATCTATCTACTAGCTGGCATCGCCGGCCTGCCAGTCTTCGCCACGAGCGCGGTACTCCCGCAAGGGTTTCTGCGGCTGCTCGGACCGACCGGCGGCTTTCTCATGGCCTATCCGCTGGCGGCGTTCGTGGCCGGTTGGCTCGCGGAGCGTGGCTTCGACCGGCGGTACCTGACGTCGGTCATCGCCATGGCGGCCGGACTGACACTCATCTTCGCCTTCGGCATCACGTGGTTCGCGTTCTTCGCGGCACCGGCGCCCGTCGGCCTGCCGAAGGCGCTGCAGCTCGCGCTCTATCCGTTCATCGGCGTCGACATCCTCAAGATTCTCCTCGCGGCGACTGTGCTGCCATCGGTCTGGACGCTGACCGACCGCTTCCGAGGCTGATCCTTCCGCCTGAAGGCGGAAGCTACGGCGCTCTGTGTTCCTACGGCGCTCCGTGTTCCACTTCGAACTTCCACTTCGAACTTCCACTTCCGACTTCGTACTTCGAACTTCCTCACTTCAGACTTCAAACGTCAGACTTCAAACTTTCTTCCGTCACCTCACGTACCCCAGACTTCTCAACCTGTCGATCATCTCCTGATCCAGCGGCTGTCCGGTGCGCGAAAGAGCAGCAGTCGACGGCCGGCCGTAGGTTGCAACCTGGCGCACGGGATATCGAGCCGTGAACTGCGGGTCGAAGATCTCCAGTAGCGGCGGACTGGGCAGATCCCGACCGATCGGAATGCCGAGAGCGTAGAGAACCGTGGGAGCGACGGCGGTGGCGGCGCTGGCGCTGACGTCGTGCGCTCGAACGGCCGCGCCACGAGCCGACAGGCGTGCCGCGCCGTTCTCGCCCACGCGGCCGGGCTGGGTGACGAGGAAGATGAGCTCGCCGGCGCCTGGCGTCAGGAATGGCGAGAGCAGCCGATCGAGCGCGCCATAGTAAGCCTTCACCGCCTCCAGCCGCGCAGCGAGCGTCGAGGCGGCGAGACCCGCCTGGTCTCCACTGAGAAGCGAATACTGCGCGATGTCGAGGCCGGGCAGGTAGACCACCGAGAGGTCGGTGCCCGGCGTCGTGACCTCGGACAGCAGCGCGAGCTGAATGGCGTCGAGCTCGGCGGAACGCCGGAGAACAGCCTGCGTCGGGTCGTCGCCGGAAGCGTCGAGTGCGCCTGCGGCTTGTGTGGTTGCGCGGGCCTTGATTTCCGGCCATCGTTGGCGCAGGGGTTCGTAGAGACTGCCCGGCGCGAGTTCGGCATCAAGGGGGCCGCCGCGCTCGAGGCGGAGTATGGCGCGATCGCTCAGCACGATGCCCTCGCCGGCTGGCGCGGGCCAGGTGGCCCACCAGTTGACTACCGACGTGCGAAGTCCCGCTTCGGCCGCGACCTCCCAGAACGTCCTGGCGCGACGCTCGGAGCCGCTGGCAATCGCCGGCCGGGTCAGGCGCACGAGATCTGTCGCGCCTCGAATCGCGCGGCCAAGCGGGGACGGCCCTGCGATCGCCACGCTTCCCTGCATGCCAGCGACGCGACGCGTCTCGAGCCCTTGCACGCCATGCACGTCCGGGGGCTGACCGGTGGCGATGGTCGTCCACACACGCGCCGGGTCTCCGGCGTCACCCTCACGCTGTTCGAGTCGCGCGCGCGTACCCAGAACGGTCGCCGTCAACGCGGGCAGGCGCCCGCTCGTCGAGAGCTCCTCGAAAATACGCGCGTCGAAACCATCGATCGCGATCACGCGCAGCCGCAGTCCCGCAGGCACGACCGTCAACGCCTCGCGCGCGGGTGCAGGGTCTTGCACCGCGTCGGCCGACCAGGTGAGCAGCAGCGCGGCTCCGCCAAACGCGACCGCGCCAGCCGCGATGGTCGCACGCCAGGACTGCCCCGCCTGGCCTGGCGATACAGCATCCGGCCTGCGGCCCGCGTCGCCGTTCGGTCCGGCCGCGGCCAGGATCACCGCAGAAGAGGCCACGGTGACGGCGTGGCCCAACAGGAGACTGATCGCGGCGGCCAGCGCCAGGGCGGAGAGCGTCCAGATCGGCGCCGACCAGCCGAGCCCGGCGATCACCGTCTGCCACCAGAGCGTGAGGTAGACCAGGCAGACGAGGGTCACCAGCCCGCCTGCGAGGCGCGACAGCCACCGCCCGCGCCCGGCCAGCCGGCCGCCGGACTGGCGCACGACCCACGAGACGAGGAGGCTCGCGACGAGCGCCGCCAGGGTCATGGCCGCGCCGAAGAATCCCCCCAGGTAGATCGCGACGACGAGGGCATCGCGTGGCCCGACGACCAGCCCGGGCACGCGCGCGCTGAGACCCAGGGCGGCCGCGGGGCCGAGCAGGAGCGCGGCCATTGCGCCCACGCGCACGCTCGCGAGCAGCGCGATCGCGGACGGGCGGCGGGTTGCCCGCGCCGGCCCGAGAACGAACCGATCCACGCCCGCGTCCAGATAACCGAGCGAGCGCAGCCGCTGGCGCAGCGCGTCGACGCGAGGGTCGTCGCTCTGGGATGTGGTCATGGCTGTCAGATATTACGCGCGGCGACAAACGCGGATAGTTCGCGCAGACGGTCGGCGCGCCGGCCGAACGGCGCCAGCGCGCGGTCGGCTGTCAGACAGAGCTCCGCGGCGAGCTGGTGCGCGCCGGCAACGCCGCTGAACGACACGAACGTCGTCTTGCGGGCGTCTTTCCTGATGGCTTTCCCGGTCTGCGATGGGTCGCCTTCCACATCCAGCAGGTCGTCGATGATCTGAAACGCGAGGCCGAGGTTTTTTGCAAACGCGGAGAGCGCCGCGATCGAGTCGGCGTCGGCCGCTGCCGTCAGCGCGCCGGCGACCGCCGAGGCGCTGAAGAGCGCTCCGGTCTTGCCGCGATGAATGCGCTCGAGCAGCTCGAAGGAGATCTCCTGTTCGGTGGCGAGAAGGTCAGCCGCCTGCCCCGCGATGAGGCCGTCGTTGCCGACCGCATCGTCGAGCAGCGTCGCCAGGCGAGTGGAAAGCGGAGGATCGAAGCGTCGCGCGAGCGTTCCGTGGGCGAGGTTCAGCAGTCCGAACGCCGCGAGGATCGCGGTCGCCTCGCCGAATTCCAAGTGGTTCGCGGCGCGCCCGCGCCGGAGCGACGCGTTATCCATGGCGGGCAAGTCGTCGAGGATGAGCGACGAGGTGTGCACGAGCTCAACCGCCGCGGCCGCGGCGAGCGCGTGCGACGACGGTCCGCCGCACAGCTCGGCCGAGAGCAGCGTCAGCACCGGCCGCACGCGTTTCGACGGCGCGAAGAGCGTATAGGCCATCGATCGTTCAATGGTGCCACGCTCGGACACCACAATCTGCCGCAGCACCTCGTCGACACGCGTCTGGTAGCCGGCAAAAAAGGCCGGGACCGGGCTCATTTCTTCCGCGGCTCGCGGCCCCGCGCCGCAGTCGCGTCGGCCTTCGCAAACACCAGCATGTACTGGTAGCGAAGCATGCTGGGCCTCGCGATCAGGCGCAGGCCTGCTTCACTGGCTTCGCGGATGACGCGCTCGGGATCGACGCGCTCGTCCATCGGAGGTCCTGGTCCGCCGCCGGCCATGGTGAACTCGACGATGCCGAGTCTCCCGTTCTTCTTGAGCGCCCGCGCCGCATTGCGGAGCAGAGCCACTGGCTGTTCCATTTCGTGGTACGCATCGCATATCAGCACCGCGTCGAGTTCTCCCACCGGCAGCTTCGGGTCGGTCGCCGTACCCAGTCTCGTGTCGACGACCTTGTCGCTGAGGTTTTCGCGGGGCACGCGCCGCCTGATCACCTCGATCATCTGCGACTGGATGTCCTCCGCGTACACCTTGCCGTTGGGACCCACTCGCCTCGCGAGCTGGATCGTGAACCAGCCGCTCCCGGCTCCCAGCTCACCGACGACGCTGCCTTCGGCGATGTTGAGCTCGTCCATGATTTGATCGGGGCGCTGCCAGACGCCGCGATCCGGTCCCTCGAGCTCGGGGAGGTTTTCGGGGGGAAACAACTTGCCGTGCTGCTGCCGCTGCTGGCCTCCTGCGGCCGGCGCCAGCACTCCGAGCACGACCAGCGCGGCCAGTACCGATTCGAGTCACGGCTCGGCGTTCCTTTCCTGCGTTTCGCTCCATGTTTAGCCTGGTCCCCCGGAAGCCCTGGAGACGTCATCGCATCGGGGGACAGAATCGCGTCGAGCTCGGCGTCCGGCATCAGACGGCGTTCGCGGACGATCTCGCGGATCGGGCGCCCGGTAGCGATCGAAAGTTTGGCGATTTCCGCTGTCTGAGCGTAGCCGATATGCGGGCTGAGCGCGGTGGCGAGGGCCGTGCTCCGATCGAGCAGTTCGCGGGCCCGGCCGGCGTCGGCGGTGATACCGCGGACGCAGAGTGCATCGAGCACGCCTATCGCCTGTCCGAGGATTGAGGTCGCGTGGAGCGCGTTCCACGCGATGACCGGCATCATGACATTCAGCTCGAGCTGCCCGGCGTCGGCCGCGGCCAGGATTGCGGCGTCGCAGCCGATGACCTGACAGCAGACCTGGTTGACCATCTCCGGAACCGATGGATTGACCTTACCCGGCATGATCGAGGAGCCCGGCTGCACAGCGGGGAGCTGGATCTCGGCGATGCCGGCACGCGGCCCCATGCTGAGAAGCCGCAGGTCCGAGGCGATCTTGGCCGTCTCGACCGCGAGCCGGCGCAGCGCTCCCGAATAGGCGAGCACGTCTCCCATGCTCTGCGTGACCCTGAAGCGGTTGGCCGCGCCGCGAAGCGGCAGTTTCGTATAGCGCGCGAGGTTGGCGATGGCCTCGCGCGTGTAGTCGTCACCGGCGTTCAGGCCGGTGCCCACGGCCGTCGCGCCCAGGTTCAGCTCGTAGAGCTGCGCGGCGGTCCGCTCGAGCTCGCTAGCGGCGTGAGCGATATTCGCGGCATAGCCGCCGAACTCCTGTCCGAGCGTCATGGGCACCGCGTCCTGCAGGTGCGTGCGGCCGGTCTTGAGAATCGCGGAGAATTCCTGGCTCTTCTGCGCCAGACGGCCCGTCAGCGCGCGCGCCGTCGCCAGCAGATCGCGCATCACGAAGAGGATGGCCAGTCGCGTCGCCGTCGGATACACGTCGTTGGTTGACTGTCCCATGTTGACGTGATCGTTGGGATGGACGCGCGTGTACGAGCCAAGGCGCTCGCCGAGTATCTCGGCAGCGCGATTGGCGAGCACCTCATTGGCGTTCATGTTGTGCGAGGTGCCGGCGCCGGCCTGGTAGACATCGACCACGAACTGGTCGCGGAGCCGGCCGGCGAGGATCTCATCGGCGGCCTTGACGATCGGCCGCGCCAATGCCGGCGGGAGCCGGCCGAGCGTCCGATTGGCCTCGGCGGCGGCTTTCTTGATGAGGATCGTCGCGGTGACGAGCGCTGGCGGAGCGGTCAGGCCGCTGATCGGAAAGTTGCTGACCGCGCGAGCCGTCTGCCCGCCGTAATAGGCCCGTGACGGCACGCGGACCTCGCCTAGCGGATCGCGTTCGACGCGGTAGGCCGGGGGCATGGTGAGAGTATAGCGTCGGGCTCGACCGCTCGCCGCTGGCTGTTGCTTAGGACAACCGCGAGCCGCAAGCCGCGAGCTTGAGCCCTGAGCCTTGAGCCTGACATACTCTTCCTATGCTCCCCGCCTTCTTCGACAGCGTCGTGGACCTCATCACTCGGACCTCAACCGACTTGCCGCCCGACGTCCGTGCGGCCATGAGTCAGGCGGTCGCTGCGGAAGCGCCGGCGACACGCGCCGGCCAGGCGATGACGATCATCGCGCAGAACATCGACCAGGCGGCGTCGTGCGACGGGCCCATCTGCCAGGACACCGGCATGCCGACGTTCGAGGTGAAGGTGCCGATCGGCGCCAATCAGATCTGGCTGCGCCGGCAGATCCGCGAGGCGGTCGCCGAAGCGACCAAACGAGGCAAGCTCCGTCCCAACTCGGTCGACTCGATCACCGGCGAGAACTCCGGCAACAACCTCGGCCCGGGCACGCCGATCATTCATTTCGATCAGTGGGAGCAACCCGAGATCGAGATCAAGCTGATCCTCAAGGGCGGCGGCTGCGAGAACACCAACGCGCAGTATTCTCTGCCGGCCGAGCTCGACCACCTCGGCCGCGCCGACCGCTCGCTCGAGGGCGTCCGCAAGTGCATCCTTCACGCGGTGTGGAAGGCCCAGGGCAAGGGATGCAGTCCCGGGGCCGTCGGCGTGTGCATCGGCGGTGACCGCACGTCGGGCTACACCCACGCCAAGGAACAACTGTTTCGCACGCTCGACGATCGCAATCCCGATTTGCGGCTTGCCGCGCTCGAGGATTCGATCATGGAAGAGGCCAACACGCTGACCGTCGGGCCGATGGGGTTCGGCGGTAAGACGTCGCTCATCGGCTGCAAGATCGGCGTGCAGAACCGTCTGCCGGCGAGCTTCTTCGTGTCGGTCGCCTACGACTGCTGGGCCTTCCGCCGACTGGGCATCCGGCTCGACGCCACGAGCGGCGCGATTACGTCATGGCTGTATCGCGACGCGACGGTCCCGTCGGTTCCGCTCCTCTCGCCGGAAGCGCTCGCGGCCGGCTTTCCGCGCACGGGCCGCGAGATTCCTCTCACGGCGCCGATTTCCGACGAGCAGGTGCGATCGCTCAAGGTGGGCGACGTCGTCCTCATCTCGGGCCGCATGTTCACCGGCCGCGACGCCGTGCACGCGCACCTGATGAAGAATGCGCCGCCGGTCGACCTGACGGGAGGCGTCCTCTATCACTGCGGTCCGGTTGTCGTGAAGGAGGCAGGTCAGGACGGCGACGGCTGGCGAGTCACGGCGGCCGGTCCGACGACGAGCATTCGAGAAGAGCCTTACCAGGCGGAGATCATCAAGCGCTACGGCGTGCGTGTCGTCATCGGCAAGGGCGGCATGGGGGCGAAGACCCTGGCGGGACTCAAGGCGTCAGGGGCGGTGTACCTCAACGCGATCGGCGGCGCGGCGCAGTTCTACGCCCGTTGCATCCGACGCGTCGACGGCGTGTCGCTGATGGAGTTCGGGACGCCGGAAGCGATGTGGCATCTCGACGTCGTGGATTTCCCCGCCATCGTCACCATGGATGCCCATGGCTCGAGCCTGCACAAGGATATCGAGGATGCCTCGGGCAAGGTTCTCGAGACGCTAGCTTAGCGCCTCGGCGAACACCCGCTCCAACGCGCCGATCGTTGTCGCTCGGTCGAGATGCAGGCGCACGACACGCCGCCCGTGCGCGGCGAGGGTTTCGGCGTCGCCGAGCGCCTGCGCCTGCTTGAGAACCGCGAAGGAGTATCCCGCCCCTGGAATATCCGTCGTCGTCTCGTCGTCGCCCGTGATCACGAAGGCGAGCGCGGTGTTCGGCCCGCCCTTGTGGTACTGCCCGGTCGAGTGCAGATAGCGGGGACCGACGCCGAAGGTGCTGGCCACGTGATGCTTCGCGCGGATGGCCTCACGGATCTCGCCGATGATGACTTCGACCTCGCTCGTCCCGGGCAGGTAGGAGAGAAACGCCACATAGTCGCTCGCGCGGAGCGAGTCGAGCGCCGCGCGTACGACCGCGGACGGCGAGCCGCCCGCGAAGACCGGCGAAAACGCGCTGATGCCTGCGGAAGACGCGGCTGCTGCCGCTGCGGGTAAACGGCCGGCCGATGAGTACGCGCTCAAAAGGACCTTGGTCTTGTCCTTGGCTTCCGAGACGTTGGGCTCGTCGAACGGATTCGTCCCCAGCGCGGCGCCTGCAACCGCCGTTGCGAACTCCCACCGGAAGAACTCTGCGCCCAGGCCGTCAATCCTCGTGCTCAGACGCAGCAGCGGGTGACCGGCAGCCTCGAGCGCCTGTAGCATGGCCTCGTCTGGCGCGTCGCGATCGGTCGTGATGGCCACAAACGCACGGTCATTCCCATACGCGTCTGGACGGCCCAGCGGCTCGTCGACGACCGGCAGCGCGCCTTTACCGTGCTTGCCCGTGCTCTCCGCGACGAGCTGCTCGATCCACAGGCCCAGTGACGCAAGCGAAGGCGGTAGCGCGAGCGTCAGCTTGTCCCGTCCTTCGAGCACGGCGGCGCCGATGAACGCGCCGAGTGCCAGCCCGGGGTTGGCGTGATTCTCCTGCCGGCAGCCTTCGGCCATCGCGGCGCCAGCCGCGTGGAGCTCGGCAGGGTCCGAACCGATGAGGGCGGCCGGAACGAGGCCGAAGAGCGACAGCGCCGAGAAACGGCCGCCGATGTCGGCCGGGTTCACGAACACCTCGCGATAGCGCTTCGATTCGGCCAGGGCCTGCAGGGCCGTGCCCGGATCCGTGATGGCAACGAAATGCCGGCCGGCGGCGCTGCCTTCCGCGCCAGTCACGCGGTCCCAGAAGAAGCGCTCGAGCGAGGCGACTTCTACCGTGCCGCCGCTCTTACTCGCGACAAGGAACAGCGCGCGCGCGGGGTCGAGACGGGAGGCAGCCGTCGTGATTGTCTTTTCGTCGGTCGTGTCGAGGACGTGGAGCTCGGGATAGCCGTTGGCGACTCCACAGACCGCCCGCAGTACCTCGGCGCACAGGCTGCTGCCGCCCATGCCGAGGAGGTAGACCGCATCGAAGCGTTCGGCGGTGATCTGCTGGGCGAGACTCGTTGCGCGTGGGACTCCAGGGGCCATCGTCGTAGCCACATCGAGCCAGCCGAGCCGCGTCTGAATCGATTGCTCGTCGGCACTGCCCGACGCCGCGCCCCAGGCGCGAGGGTCGCGATCCCAGATTCTGGTGACCAGCCGTTCGTGCAGGAAGCGATCAAGAAGGCGCGCGGCAGGGGCAAACGCGAGAGACATAGAAGGCATCTTATCACCCTCTAAGTGGCATGGTTGCAATACGTTGTAGCCGCCACGCCGCGTCTCGCCGCGGCTCGATTGCCTTGCCGGAAACGTCAGCAGGCTCTATAATTCCTGTATCTGCCCGCTTGGGCGAGGAGACACCAGGGATGATCAACGTCACGCCGGCCGCCGCAACCAAAATCACGGAGCTGCTGGTCGAAGAAAACAAGATGAGTGCAGGTCTGAGAGTGTTCGTCCAGGGGGGCGGCTGCTCGGGCTTTCAGTATGGTTTGATGATTGACGAAGGCGAAGGCGACGAGACGACCGACGCGGTGATCGAGTCGAACGGCGTCAAGCTGCTGGTCGATCCGATCAGCGCCCGCTATCTGCGCGGCGCCGAAGTGGACTTCGTCGACAACATCACCGGCGGCGGCTTCACGATCAAGAATCCGAACGCCAAGTCGACCTGCGGCTGCGGGTCGTCGTTCAGCGCTTAGACCGTCCAGAAAGGGCTCAGGGCTCGAGGCTCGCTCGCTCACGTACCCGGTCGGCCAACTACTGGTGCGCAGGCTTGTGGTGATCTCGAGCCTCGAGTGATGAATCCTGCGCCGATGGAATCTACTCCAAGTGCGTTTGTCGACAGTCTGCGTCCCCCCGGCAGCAAACGCTCCGGCAAGCGCGACTTCATCGTCAACGTCTTCCTGCGCCAGGAAGGCCACCTCACGGCCGACAACCTGGTCGAGCTGATCCACCGCGAAGACCAGCGCATCAGCCGCGCCACCATCTACCGCACCCTGCAGTGGATGGTCGAGGCCGGGATCGCGCGAAAAGTGGATTTCGGGGAAGGCCGTTTTCGATTCGAGCATTCGTACCGCCACCCGCGCCACTTTCACCTGATCTGCAAGACCTGCAACCGGAGCTTCGAGTTCCTGAGCTCGGACATCGAGGCGCTCATCGAGGAGGTGGCGGCGGCGCGGAACTTCACGCCGCGGCAGAGCGTCCTGCAGATTCACGGCACATGCGAAGCCTGCCGGACCGGAAAGCCGGTCGTCGCCGAGGACGGCACGACCGAGCTGCTCTTTGCCCGCGACGCGCTGCGCATCGCCATCGCGACCGAACGCAGCGGCCTCGAGTTCTACACGCGGGCGTCGAACCTCACGAAGGATGCCCGCGGACGACGGGTGTTCCAGAAGCTGGCCGAGGAAGAGAAGGAGCATCTGGGCACGCTCGAAAAACGGTACCGCGAGCTTCTGCAACAGGATCCACAACTCGAGTCACGGCCGACGTTTCTTTTCTTCAAGGGCGCCGCCAACGGGCTCTTCGCCGCCGGCGCGGATCAGCTGACCAAAGGCGTCAACGACCGTCAGGCGCTCATGATCGGCATCCGCTGCGAGCGCGGCTCGCACAAGTTCTTCAAACGATACGGGGAACGGTTCGAGGATTCGGAAGGCAAGCGGATTTTTCTCGAGTTCGCCGACGAGGAGCGAACCCACCTCGATCTCCTCATCCGCGAGTACCGCCTCCTCGTGGAACGCCAGCGTCAGAAGCGGGGTGCCCGGCCCAGGCGCAAGACCCGGCACCGCGCGACCGCCTGATGCTCCGTGATTGACCTCCATCTTCACACCACGGCTTCCGACGGCCGGTTGAGTCCCGCGGCGCTCGTCGCGCTAGCGGCGCAGGCTGGGCTTCGCGTGATGAGCGTCACCGATCACGACACCCTCGCAGGGCTGGCCGAGGCGCGCGTGGCGGCGGACGCGCACGGGATTCGGCTCGTCGACGGCATCGAAATGACGGCGGTCGATGGCGGGCGGGACGTTCACATCCTCGGCTACTTCTTCGATCCCGACGACGAGGGCCTCGATCGATTCCTCCAGGTGCAGCGCTTGACCCGCATCGAGCGGGTGAAGGAGATTGGCATCCGCCTGCAGACGCTGAACTGCGCTATCGACATCGAGGCCTTGCTCGCGGCGACGCCGGCTTCGAGCGGCCGAAGCGTGGGCCGCCCGCTCGTCGCCGACGCTCTCGTCGCGGCCGGGCACGCGGTCGATCGCCGCGACGCATTCGATCGTCTGCTCGGCAACGACCGTCCCGCCTTCATCGCCCGATGCGGGCCCGGCGTGGCCGCGGTCGTCGAGGCCATCGCGAAGGCGGGCGGCCTGGCCTCGCTCGCGCATCCGGGACTCATCGGCGCCGACGAGCGCATCCCCGAATACGCGGCATTCGGGTTGTCGGCGATCGAAGCGCGCCATCGCGATCACAGCCCGGCAGATGAAGACCGGTATCGGAGCCTCGCGAGGGCACTTGGTCTCGCCGTGTCGGGCGGCTCGGATTTCCACGGACCACGAGAGGGGCGCACCGACGCCGAGGGGACGGACTGGAGGCCGGGAGCGGTGGCGCTCGGGGCGGAGGATTTCGCTGCGCTCGAGTCGCGCCGGCCGGCACGGGCGCCGTCGGGCGGCGAGACCCGGAAGGCGAACCCTCACGCGTGACGCCCGTCCTGCAGCTCAATGGCATCCACAAGCGCTACCAGGGCCTGCGCCCGCTGCGCCTGCAGGAGCTGACGATTGGCCCGGGTGAGCGCGTCGCCGTCAGCGGTTTCGACGCAGGTGCCGCCGAGGTTCTGGTGAACCTCGTGACTGGCGCGAGCCTGCCGGACCAGGGGGAAGTCCGCGTGCTGGGCCAGTTGACCGCTGACATTGCCGGCGGCGACGAATGGCTCGCCTCGCTCGACCGGTTCGGCATCGTCAGCCCCCGAGGTGTGCTGCTCGAGGCCGCGACAGTGGAGCAGAATCTGGCGATGCCCTTGACGTTGCAGATCGATCCGGTGCCGCCGGACGTGGCGGTTCGCGTCGCGGCGCTGGCGCGGGAATGCGGGATCGAAGGGGAAGCGGGCGCTGGGAACGATCGACCCGGATGGCTGAAGCATGTCACGGGCGACGCGCCGGCGCACATCAGGGCGCGGATACACCTGGCGCGGGCCGTGGCGCTCGCGCCGGCGCTGCTCGTCCTCGAGCACCCCGGCGCGGATCTTCCGGCGGATGCGCGCGCGGCGTTCGCCGATCGCATCGCGTCGGTGACCGATGCGCGCGCAATCGCCACGCTCGTCATCACCACCGACGACGAGTTTGCAAGGAGAGCAGCGCACCGGGCGCTCCGACTGGAGCCGGCAACCGGTGCGCTCAAGCCGATCAAACGCGGGTGGTTTCGCTAGAAGCTACCTCATGAACGGAGAGCCTTCACGAAGGCCGCGACCAGCCTCCGCTAAAGCTACGGCGGTCCGCCGGAGCCTTGGCGAAGGCGGAAGATCACGAGGCTCGCGAAGGATTTCCCTGGCGAGATGGCATGTAGTGGCCAATGGCTACCACGGTTGTGGACGCGGATAGGGCTTGTTGTCGGGCGTCAGCGCAGTGAGAAACGCCATCAGGTCCTTGCGCTGTTCGGCCGTGAGTGTCCGCGGCTGCAGCAGGACGTCCTTGGTCTTGTTGTCGACTCCGCCCTTGAGCATGAGGTCCACCGCTTCATCGAGCGTTTTGGCACTGCCATCGTGGAAATAAGGACCACTGAGCGCCACCCCGCGAAGGCTCGGCGTCTTGAACGCGCCCATCAGGCGCTCGACGTCCGGCGTGACCGGCTGGTTGTTCTTGGCTGCCGCGTCGGCCAGGATCTTGCCTCGTCCCATGTCGGGCGTCGGCTTGTCCGAACCGACCCCGATGTTGTGGAACTGCGCATCAGAGAAGAACGCGGGCGTATGGCACAACACGCAGCCGGAGGTGGAGAACACCTGGAAGCCACGGCCGATCGCCGTTTTTGGCGCGGACGCCGCGTCCTGAGGAGCGCGATCCCATGGCGTGTCGCCGGCGTGAATCGTGCGGACGAACGATGCCAGGGCCTTGACCACTCGATCGCCCGTGGGCGGGCCTTCGTATTCCTTCTGGAAGGCTTCACGGTAGCGCGGCAGCGCTTCGAGCTCCTTGGCGATCGCGTCGGGGTCGGCACCCATCTGGCCGCGCCACGCCGCCATGATCTGCGTCTCGAGCCCCTTCGCCCTCCCGTCCCAGTAGAGATCGGGGTAGAACGCCGCACCATAGAGCGTGGGCGAATGCCGTGTATTCATGCTGCCGTCGAATCTCGGCGAGAGCGCCAGCCCGTCTGTCCAGCCCTTTTCGGGCACATGACAGGTTTCACAAGACATTTTCTGAGTCCGCGACAGCCGTGTATCGAAGAAGAGCTGCTTGCCGAGCGCGATGCGCCCGGCGGTCAGCGCGTTGTCGGCCGGCGTTACGATCGGCAGGTTCTGCAGGCCCTGCGGCGGCGTGAACGCCGCGTTTGCCTGGGCCGTTGCGTTCAATACATAGGTTCGTGACAGCACGACAGTCGCGAGGATGCCGAAGATGAGCGCAGCAGCGAAAACGACTCGACGGTTCATGTGATGCTCCCTTGCGGCTGATTCTGATTCAGGGGATTGACCACGTCAAGCGAGGTTCCCGAGTGGCTAAGCTCGTTCTGTTCGATATCGACGGCACGCTCGTGCTCACCGGCGGCGCCGGCTGGCGCGCGATGAACCGCGCGTTTGAGGAAATCGTCGGCGCGTCGGCCAATGTGACTGCACACTCGCAAACCGAGGCGCTCAGCGGCATTCCCGTCGCGGGCCGCACCGACTGGAGCATCGTCCAGGACGCGCTGGCGCGGCTGGGGCACCAGTCCGATGACGATTTGCTCGGCCGCCTCCGCGCGCGCTACGTGCAGCATCTGCGCCAGGAGATCCTCCAGCCGGGCAAAGGCTTCAACGGGACACTGCCGGGCGTCTCGACGCTGCTCGACAGGCTCGAACCGCGTAACGACGTGTACCTGGCGCTGCTGACGGGAAACTTCAAGGACGGCGCGCGAATCAAGCTCGAGCGGTTCGATCTCTGGCGCTACTTTCCCTGTGGCGCCTTCGGAGACGACTCGCCAAACCGCAACGCCCTCGTGCCCGTCGCACTTGAGCGGGCAACGGCGTGCGGAATGCCGGCGTTTGCGCCAGCAGACGTCCTCGTCGTTGGCGATACGCCGCACGACATCGCGTGCGCACAGGCCGCCGGCGCCGTGCCGGTCGGCGTCGCGACCGGAACGTTTACCGCCGACCAGTTGCGGGACTGCGGTGCTGCTGTGGTCTTCGAGACGCTGGAGGACAACGAAAGTTTCGCGCGGTTGCTGTAGGTGTACCGCGGTCGGAGATCGTCACGGCCACGTATCCTTCGTGATCCTCGCGAGCTTCGCGTTCATCGCGATACGATCGTGGCGGCGACGGCCGTCGCGGCTCGCATGGCCTGCCTAGCCGAAGCTCGCCGAAGGCGAGCGAAGGCTGGCGGAAGCGCCTGGGAGTCGAACCCAGCCCGCCCGCCACAAGGGCGGGCGGCGACCGGTTTTGAAGACCGGGAGGGCCACCGGGCCCCATTCGCTTCCATTTTCATCCTCCTCTTCATCCTCCTCTTCGTCCTCCTCACTGCGACGGCAAGTCTCCGTAGAACCGCCAGTCGATCGACATGTCGCGCGTCAGCTTCTGCCTGGTTAGCGCCAGGCGGACGAGCGCGATCGGCATGCTGCCCTGACGCAGGATCTCGTCGTGGAACTGCTTGTTCGTCATCTGCCGCGACTCGACCAGCTCCTTGCGCAGCCCGCGCAGCTGCAGCCCGCCGAGCAGATACGCCGCCTGATAGAGCGGGCCGTACCCGCCCTGGAACGACCGGCGCACTTCGGCGGTCGCGTTGTCGCGTTCGTGCCCGACCTTGTCGACCAGGAAATCGATGGCCTCCTGCGGCGACCAGATGCCCATGTGGAAGTTGAGCGAGAAGATGATGCGAGCGCAGCGATGCATGCGCCAGAAAAGCGCCCCCACGCGCTCCTCTGGCGTGTCATGGAAGCCCATGTCGTAGAGCGTCAGCTCCCAATAGAGGGGCCAGCCTTCGCCGAAAAACGGCGTGCTGCCACCGATCCGCGCGCGGTAGGTGCTGTAGCGCGAGCTCATGTAGCCGACCAGGTTGTGGCCGGGAATCATCTCGTGAAAGGCGACGGCGTGCGAGAAAGGGATGTTGTTGCCGCGCATGCTCTGCAGCCGCGCGTCGTACTCCATCGTGTTGGTCGGATACGAGACGAGGATCTGCGATCCGCCGAGGAAGAACGGCGCTGAGAGCTGCGCCTCGGGCGTCATCATCGACATGTGCAGCGACTCACTCGCGATTTGGGGGACCGTGATGAGGTCCTTCGCGCGCAAGTAGTCTACTGCCTCGAACAGCATGTCGCGCACGACCGCGGGCTGGCCGCCGGGCGGGACGTACATGCCCTTCACCTTCTCCACGGCGCGCTTCCAGTCGTCGCCGAAACCCATCTGCCGCGACGCCTTCTTCATTTCTTCTTCGTGCCACGCGAACTCTTTGTTGGCGAGCGCGATGAGCTGCTCCGGCGTGTAAGGGATCATCTCGTCCGCCAGATCGAAGATGAGTCCGGCCCGGCCACGCGCGGCCCCGGGGATCCCGGAGTTGTCGGCCTTCCGCGGCGGATTGGCCTCGGGCACGAAGTCTATCCGCGCGATCTGACGCTCGCACGTTTTCTTGATGAAGAGGTAGTCGACTTGCGCGTTCCGGCTGAGGCCGTCGAAATCGAGCGTCTCCAGCGCTTTTAGCCAGTCGAGATAATACTGACGCGGTCGTCCACCGCCTGGACTGTTCGTGGCGCCGCGCCCTCCGCGGCCTCCGCTCGGACCCACAAAGCGCACGACGACGTTCCGCATCTCGTCCTGCGGCAGCGCGACCAGCTCCTGGAGATCGGGCACCTCGTTGAGCTTCGTCGCCGGGGACGGAGGAATCGGCGCCACGGTCGTCGCACCCGGCCCGGCGATCAAGTCGGCTGGAGCGACCTTGTCGCGCAGGAACGCGGCATAATCCTGCAGCGCTAGATCGACCTGCTTGTAGGGCATGCCCATCCACCACGTGAAGAGCGGGTCGTAGGTGTTGTAGAAGTTGAACCAGGTCGTGACGCTGTTGCGCAGCGCGTCGACCGAGTCCGCGCCGCGCGTCGCGAGGTCCTTGCTGATTTTCAGCGCATCGCCGGCCGCCGCTCCGCTCAAGCCGGCCTCGACACGAGCCTTCACCCGTGCGACTTCCTTCGTAAGATCCGTGAGGACGCCCGCCGCCGGCTGCGAGTTCACGTCTTCGAGCCGGATCCGGGCCTCGTTCAACTTGATGATAGCCGGCGCGAAGGGTACAAGTGGCATCACCTGGGCAATCTTGACGGCGTCGGCGTCGAGCGCGGCCAGATTGGTCTGAATGGCCGCCTTGAGCGCGTCGAGCTCGGCTTTGCCGGCTGGGGACAACCGGCTGGCGTCGAGCCTGCCGAGTGCCGCCTGCCAGCTCATGTCGAAACGCTTCAGGCGAGCGATGCGATTGGGCGAGAGCGACAGAGGCACCACGCCCGCGCCTGCCGTTTCCATCCCGCGTCCCCCGCGGCCGTCTGATCCCTCCACGGCACCGCGTCCCGCGGCGCCTTGGCCGCCACCGCGCCCGCCGCGGCCGGGGCCCCGGCCACCGTCGTAGTTGCCGTTCAGCGTCGATCGGTCGATGTTGTAGCGCGGGGTGATCAGTCGCAGCTCGCTGTCTGGCGCCGCCAGCAGCTGGCGCAGATCCGATGGGACGCTGTTGTCGTCACCCGACGTTGGCGAGGACGGGCCCGTGGCAGTCTGCCCGGCGGCCTGTTCGAGATCGTGTCCCGAACGGCCCTGCACCATCGCGGGAAGGAGGTGTGTTCCGGCCAGCAGCATTCCCGCGCACACGGTCATCCAACGCCGAGCAGCCATCCATCCTCCTGCGGTTTGTGATCGAAACTGCGGTGAGACTCGTTCCGAGCAGCAAATACAACTCTATTGCGTCCGGTCGGACGCGGGCAAGCCATGGCGATCAGCAAGTACTGACTGGGACAAGCGGTCTCATGAACAGCGCGAACGAGCGGAAGCGAGTGAGCGTGTAAGCGGGCGTGGTCCGCGGCATGTGACAAAGTCCCCCGGATGAGACAAGTCACGTGCCCGGCAGCAGCGATTTCGTCATGACGATGAGATGGCAGGGGAGCTTCGCGAACTCCTGATCGAAGAAAGGACGGGTGTCAGATTCCATGTAGCCGAACCGGCGGTAGAAGGGCGGCAGTTCTGTCCGCAGGTTGACGACCTCGAGCTCCATCTCGCGGCATCCGGCGCCGCGACACTGATCCTCGGCGGCCGCGATCAGCCGCGCGCCCAGCCCCTGCCCCTGACGCGACGGGGCAACCGAGAGCATGCCGAAGTAGCCGACGTCGCTGCGGACCTCGACATAGACGCAACCGGCGAGCGCGCCCGCATCGTCCTCGAGGAGGACAAACGAGCCCTTCGTCATGCGACGCATCACATCGCTTTCATCCGTGCGGTCGCCGATCTTGAAAAAATCCTCGACCCGGTACGCCAGCGAGATGAGCGCCGCGACGGCACCGGCGTCGGCGGGAACAGCAATCCGTGTCTTCATAGTCAACGTGGCCCGATTCTTGCGCCCGGGGACACTCAACCTTGAGTGTCCCCGAGCTCAGCGGCTAGCGCCCTCAGTCAGGACATGGGCGCGATCGGTGGTCAGCCCGGTCCATGCCTCCTCCGCGCCGTTCGGCCAGCGCACCACAATGCGTTCGATGGCGCGAGCGGCGCGTGATGCCCGAGGCGTCGGACACGTCGGCGAACGTGCCGTCTCCACGATTGCGGTAGAGGACGTTCTTCGCGCCGGGCAGCCCGGGTGGCCCGCACGCGACCGGCAGACCCTTGTAGCGGCAGAGTCCGGACGAGGGCAGCGGTGTCGCGCCAAGATCGAGGTCGATGTAGTTGGCCGCCATCAGATCGAGCCGGCCGTCGCGGTCGTAGTCGAGGAAGGCGCAACCGGACCCCCACCGGACGCGGTCTCCGGAAACGCCCGCGCCGAGCGAGACGTCCTCGAACGTTCCGTCGCCTTTGTTGCGATACAGGCGATTCTTGCCCCAGTAGGTCACGAACAGATCGTCGCGCCCGTCGTTGTCGTAGTCGCCGACGCAGGCGCCCTGGCCCCAGCCACTTGCGCCGACGCCCGCGCGCGCCGTCACGTCCTCGAAGGTGCCGTTGCCCCGGTTCCGGTAGAGGTGATTGGTCGGCTCCTTGCCCGCCGGAAAGCCTTCGAGCACCGTCCCGTTGACGAGGAAGATGTCGATCCACCCATCCCCGTCATAGTCGAGCGCGGCAACGCCGGTGCCTGTGGTTTCGAGGAGGTAGGTGTTGGTGTCTCGGCCGCCGTAGACCGTTCGGGCGCTCAGGCCCGCTTTCTGCGCGATGTTGGCGAAGGAGAATCCCAACGTGCTGTTCTGGGTGACTGGTCCGAGTCCACTCGCCGCCCAGCAGGTGAGCACTAATAGGGCGATGAATCGGGCGGCTCGTCACGAGCCGACGACCGACACACAATGGCACGATGGTCACGATGAGATCCCGGGAAAAAGAATCATCGTGACGGAATCTTCACTTGTTCCAGGGTGCGAAGATACGCCACCAGATCGATGACCTCGCGATCGGAGAGCGGGTCGAACAGGCCCGGTGGCATCATCGAGGCGGCCGTCGCTTCGCGCGCCTGGATGTCGGCCTTGTTGATAGCTATCGGATCGCGTCCAACGACTCGCAGCGTGAGCTGATGGTCGGTTTCCGACGCGACGTTTCCCGAGTGCGTGCGCCCGTCGCGAGTGGTGACGATGACCATCTTGTAGGCGTCCTGGACCTCGCCGCTCGGATTGAGGACGTTCGACAGCACGTATTCCAGATTGGCGCGGTTCGAGCCGGTCAGATCCGGTCCCATCGTTCCGCCCTCGCCGTACAACTTGTGACAGGCGCCGCAGGTCCGCTGGAATATCGCGCGCCCTGTTGGCAGGTTGGCGCCGGCGATCGCGCTCTCGGTCAGCATGCCGCGATACCTGGCGTAGGCCCGGTCTTCGCCCGCGTTGTCTTCGATGGGCCCCCACACGTCGGCAAAGCGGACCCCCACGACGCGGCGAAGCTGCCGCGCAGCATAGGACGGCACGTCACGCTTCGCGATCGCGCCGCTGGCGAGCGCGTCGGTCAGCATGCGTCCGTAGCGGCCGCGCGAGGCCAGGGTCTGAACCGCTTCCGCCTTCTCGGCGGCGTTGAACGTCTGGAACCGGCTGATGAGCAGCTTGCCAAGCGACTCGTCGTCGAACGCAGCAATGGCCCGGATGGCATCGATGCGCAGTGGCGCGTCGTCCATCGCCCGCGAGAGCTCGGGCACGAGCTCGGGGCGGCGTTGGGCGGCGAGGGTCTGCAGCGCCTTCTGACGCTCGCCAATGGGCACGGTCCTGGTTCGCACGGCCGTCAGGTTCCGCCGCGCCGCTTCGGTATCGCCGAACTGCCGTGCAACCTCGACGGTGAGCTGGGCGACGCGGACGTCGGACGACTTCTTCAAGCGATCGAAGGTTGGCGCCCAGTTCGCGGGAGGAGCCAGATCGATCCGGCCCTCGAGCCCGTCGCGCATGCCCTCGAGCAGCGCGGGCAGCATCTTTGGCGTCTTGCCGATGGCCGTTACCAGAGGTTCCAAGGCATCAGCATCGACGGCGCGACGGGCGACATACTGCGCGACCAGAGGAATGCCGCCCCGGCCGGCGCGATCGAGCGCGAGCGGCGGATTCTCCGCGACGAGGGGCTCTATGCCGAGCCAGACCATCTTGGGCAGGTTCTGATCGGCCGCGTCCTCCGCGTGCATCACCAGCTCGCCCGCGACGCTCCAGCGCCCCGCGTGACTCAGGCGCTGCAGGGCGGAGGCCAGATAGAGCCGCACGACGGCCGAGCGATCCTCCCGCGCCATGCGGGTGAAGGTCTCGACTGCCGCTGAAGACGGCGATTGATCTTCACAGAGCAGCTGGATCGCCCACGCGCGAATGTACTCGTCGCGATCCGTCAACGCCTCCATGAGCGCGTCCGGCGTCCAGCCGCCGGTGACGTGTAGGGCCCACATCGCGCGCAGACGCCAGTCTGGGTTGGTGTCGGTCTTGAAAATCCGCAGGAGTTCGGCGCGAGTCTGTCCACCGAGCGTTCCTTTCGCCGCGCGGCCCTGCAGGATGACCCGCGCCCGCCGGGCATGCCAGTCGCTGCGGCTCGTCTGCAGCGCGACGAGCTCGGCGTCCGACATCGCACGCAAGTCGGAATATCGACCCGGCCAGTCCGCGGCCTGGGATGCGGTTGGCGCGACTCTGAAGATTCGTCCGGTCTCGTGGTGCAACACATCCGCGCCGCAGATGTCGGCATCGTGCCAGTCGAGCACGTAGAGGGCGCCGTCAGGCCCGATCTCGATGCTGAAACCGACCCATTGGGCATTGTTCGCCATCAGGAAGTCGTCGCCGTGATGCGCGGTGAAACCCGATCCCTTTCGTTCGAGCACGTCGGACAGGACAGCATGCTCGTGGATGTTGGCCATGAAGACGCGTCCGAGCTGCGAGGCGGGAAAGGCATCCGACTGGTAGACGCGTGCGCCGCCATGTGCCGAACGGTGCCGATGGTCGGCAATGGTCTGGATGTCGCCGTAGACGTAGGGGTTGAAGTGCTGACCTCCCTGGCGTTGATAGATGCCGCCGGGGACGACGTGCCAGAGGTGGGGGATGACGCAGGCGCTCATGACGAGCTGACCCTTGGCGTCGTAGTCGATGCCCCAGGGGTTGCTGAAGCCGTGGGCCACGACCTCGAACCGATCCTTGGTGGGATGGTACCGCCAGACGCCGCCGTTGATCTCGACGCCTTCGCCCTGCAGGATGTCCTCGGGGAACGGCTCTCCTTGTTTGTAGAGGCGTCCCTTGCCAGCCGCCTTTCTCACCTTCGAAGGCGTGGCAAATCCCTGCAATCCGTACAGCCATCCGTCCGGGCCCCAATGGAGGCTGTTGATGACCTCGTGGCGATCCCTGATTCCCCATCCCGTCAGACGGACTTCGATGTCCGACATATCCGCCCTGTCATCGCCGTTCCGGTCGGGCACGAACAGCAGGTTGGGTGGAGCGCCGACGAAGACGCCGTCGAATCCGACGGCAAGTGCCGACGGGAAGACGATCCCCTCCATGAACACCTTCCGGCTGTCGGCGACGCCGTCGCGGTTGGTGTCTTCCAGGATCAGGATGCGGCTCGTGCCCGCTTTCGAGAAGCCGCGTCCTCTGGTCTCGTAGTCCAGGTTCTCAGCCACCCACAGCCGCCCGCGGTCGTCCCAGCAGAAGGCCATGGGCTGCTGGATCATCGGTTCGCCCGCCCAGGCCGTGACCGCGTACCCCGGCACCATCGTCATCGCCGATGCCGACTGCTGCGGCGTGAGGAACTTCTCCGCGCGTCCCTCTCTCTGCGCGATGCCCCACAGCGCCTGCGTCGCGTAGGTCGACCGGTTGCCGCCGTAGTCGGACAAGGCGCTCGTCAGTTCGACGTCGTTGAGGGTTCCCGTGTAGACGAGCAGCCGGTGGCGGATAACCTCGGTCTCGCCCTTCTTGATGGTCCAGTCAGCGGCGCGCGAGCGTGCGGCACCGACGCCAAACTGTCCATCCACCCGCCACGCCTGAGGGTAGCCAGCGTTGTCGGGATGATCGAGCAGCGCGACATGAACGAGGTCCTTGCGGCCGTCGACCTGCATGCCGACGTCGATCCACATCGCGCGCTGGCCTTCTGCGCGTTCGTTACGCTGCCGCGCGGCGTTCACCACTTCAGCCGGCATGCCCTCGCGCCACGGCATGCGGAGGAACAACCCGCCGTAGTCGTACTTGCCGATCGTGATGTCGGCTTTGGCTTCTCCACGCCACTCGAGATCGAGGCAGGAACCGGCCCTTGTCCTCGCGCATCGACCAGCGCAAGGTTTCGGTCAGGATGGTGTTTTTCGCCTCATCCAGGAGGTCGTAGACGGTCTGCCAGCGGACCTCGTCACCGCTCGCTGCGGTGACGGTCACGGACACCCGCCGCCAGTAGTCTCCCTGCGGGTTGTGAAAGAAGTCCCGGCCGTTGACGCGAGTAAAGCCCCAGTAGAGCCCGGTCTGATGCTTGTGATGTTCCGGGCTGAACTCGGTCACCATGCCCTGCCCGTCGGGAGCGGCGATCGGGTGGAGGTAGGGACGTCCGTCCGGCCTGGCGTTCTGGGTCAGGATGGCATCGCGCCGGCCGGCTCGATAGACCGACAGCGTTCCAGCCCGCTGATCCTGCCGGATGACCAGACCCGTCTGAGTCGGTCGCGCCGGTTGCTCGCCGCCACTCAACCACCCGAGCGCCGCGGATCCGGTGCCGATCGCCGCGAGGACGACCGAGATGCCGAGCGTCAGGCGAGTCTTCGAGTGCGGTCATAGGCGCTCCATTCCTAACTACTCAGCTGCACAGTTCTCGGTCAAGCGACCGGCCTCCGCTAAGCTTCGACGGCCACTCCAGGATGTTCGAGCGATGGCACGATGACCACGATGAATGTGTCCCCAGTGCTGCTCATCGTGACCATCGTTTCATCGTGTCCATCGTGCATGACCCGTTTGGCGTGTCGATTGTCTCTAACGCTGCACGGCCTTGGCTCTTCGATGCAACCAGACACTATCGAAGAGCGGCGCCGGCGCGCCGCGCACGGTTGCGATCACGACATGGCGCGACTGCTCGAACGGCAAGCCGACCGCGTCGGTCACCCCACCCATCAGCGGGCGCCCCTCATTGTGCAGGAACACGCCGCCCGGCGCGAGCATGGCGGCCACGTTGGTCATTGCCAGCATCATTTCTCCGTCGTCGAAGTAGGGCAGGATGTTCGTCGCGATGACGAGATTGAACGGCCCTCCACCGAGGCGTTCGGTCACGATGTCGAGGGCATCA
The DNA here is from genome assembly GCA_963839705.1 of uncultured Acidobacteriota bacterium. Classification (GTDB taxonomy): domain Bacteria; phylum Acidobacteriota; class Vicinamibacteria; order Vicinamibacterales; family 2-12-FULL-66-21; genus DATBJJ01. Next base: position 374,977 of record CAWIWL010000008.1, on the reverse strand, counting down.
GCCGAGAGCGCACGAGCGGCGGCGCGCCCGACGCGCACGGTGCGGTGCAGGTGTCCGTCAACCGGACGGCCCGGGACAGGTGGCGTGCCTGCATCGGCGATTGCCCGGCCCAGCCCTGCGAAGTAGTCGCGGTACTCCGAGGACAGCGTCACGGTGTCGCTGTCGCGAATCTCGCTCACCAGGTTCAGCGTCGGCGGCGAGTCGTGTGCGCGCCTCAGGTGCGAGACGACTCGCGGGTTGATGTCGGCGGCCACGACCTGCAGTTCTTCGAGACGCGCGAGCCCGTGCGAGACGAGCGCGTCCATGACCGCCCACGGCTGGTAGCTCTCCGGCGGACCGGCCTGGAGGAGCGCCGTTCGGGGCGCGAGGTCCAGTCCGGGACCGACGATGAGCACCCGCCGGATGCGCCGGTCGGGCTCGAGCGACTTCAGGATGGCGAGGCCAATCGACACCACGTAGCCGGCCTCGACGGCCGTGTCCGTGCTGAGACCGCGCGATCGATAGAGGTCGGCGACGGCGTCCGCGGGGCGAGGCGCGCGCTGAGCGACGAACTCCTTCTCGTAGACGAATCGCATCACGCGCAAATACTCGCGGACGAGATTCGATTCACGGTCCTTGCTGCCGGGAAGTGCCGTTCTCACGAGCTCGCCGAAATAGATGAGGCGCGCGTCACGCGTGGGCGCGCCGAGCGCGATCATGAGCCGCTCGATGCGCGCCCGGACGGCGTCAGGCACGCGTGTGGAACTCAGTTCGCCGCCGCGCAGGAACGCCTCTCGTTGTTGATCGGTCAGTCCCTCGACGAGCGCCTTTGCGCTCAGCGCCGGCTCGATCGACGGCAGCGAGGTAAATCCCTTCGATTGGAGCAGGTAGAAGATGAGGTGATCGAGGTCGCCCAGCCGGACGCGACTGGCGTGCGACTCGCGGAGCCGCTCGACGTAGGCGGGGAACGAGGCGGCCGTCAGGCCGCGAGCTTCGAGACGGGTCGCGCAGAGGCGCGAGTGTCCGTCCAGGCTGATTCGTGTCGCCCCGGCGCGGTCTTGTGCGCTGAGGATCGCGGGCGACTCGGGCGACGATCGCAGCGCCTACGAGCCCGCAACCCGCGGCAATCGACGAGGACCAACGCGCGCACGGCCCTATTGTGCGGAAGTCGCAGGAACACCGTAGCTTCCGCCTTTAGGCCGGAAGATCTTCGATCGCCTGCAGCGATCGTGTGCTTCCGCCTGAAGGCGGAAGCCACGGTGCTCTTGGATGTGTCGGAGTCGGGGAACGCCGCCCATGCAGCGTTCCCCGATGTGCGTGCTTAGAAGATCACCCGGAAGCCCATCTGGATGAACCGCTGGAAGCCGGACTGCCCGGTGGAGTTGCGATTGATGCGCCCGAAGTCCGCCGAGTTCGTGTCGTTGTTGTACTGACGCTCGTCGTACTGCGGGCTGTTGAGGAGGTTGAACGCCTCGAGACGAATCTGCAACCGGACGTTGTTCGTGATCGGCGTCGTCTTTGCGAAGTTCACGTCGAGCATGAACATCCCGGGCCGCCGGAACTCGTCGTAGCGGTTCATCGCGGTGCGGCGCTGGAACGCTCTGGCGAATCAGGAAGTACGGCTCGGTGCACCCGTACGCGGTCGAGACCGACGCCAGATCGTATTGGCGCGTGTTCGCGTTGAACACGCCGATGCACGGCTTGACGCCGTAGATGAACTGCCCGTCCTTCTTGCCCGACAGCGCGATGTCTGCGAGGTTGACGCCCGGCGCCAGATCGACGTTGCCGGGCATGTCCCACGGCTGGCCGGACTGGTAGACGAGCGCCGGCGCGATCGACCAGCCTCCGAGCAGGTAGCCAGCGATGCTCTTCTCGTCGCGGTACCACGGCAGCTCCCACACGCCTGACCCCGTGACGCGATGTGGGCGGTGCGAGAAATACACGGTATCGTTCAGCAGTCCCGAGACCGCATCGACGTAACCGCCGATCTCCGTCCACCTCGGCACATACGTATAGCTGGCGTTGATGGTCACGCCCTTCGCCCAGCGCTTGTTCGCGACGAACTGCGCCGAGTCGTAGGTCAGCTTGCCGATGTTGTTCTGGTTCTGGGTGATGCCGGAAAACGCGGGGAACGGGCGATTCAGTTCGAACCGTGAGAGCGTCGGGTCCGTGAACCGCGTTCGTGCCCTCGAAGCCGGCGACGCCGAAGTACGGGTTCGGCAGCTGCTGGTCGCAGAGCGTGCGGCTGCCGCCCTGGGTGACGTCGCACTGCGCCTGGAACGCCGCCGACGGCTCGTTGTAGGCGCCGAAGCCGCCTTCCAAGTCGTAGCTGCGGCTTCCCGCGTAGGTGGCTTCCACCGAGACGCGCCACGGCAGCTCGCGCTGGACGCCGACGGAGAACTGGTGGACGTTCGGCACGACGAAGTCGGGGTTCGAGAAGTTCGGGCCGCGGCCGAGGAAGGTCTCCGGGCCGAGCGCGCTTCCCGGCGGCGTCTGAATCCCGTTGGGCCAGGGATTCGAGAGCCTGTAGGTCGGCGTGCGACCGCCGTCGGTCGACTCAATCAGCTGAGTACCGAGACTGAACCCGGCGTTGTTGCCTTGACTCGTCGGGTTGAGGAAGTACTTCCCGTAGCCGGCGCGGAGGACGGTCTTTTCGTTGAGCGAATAGGCCATGCCGACGCGGCCCTGCCAGTTGTCCTTGTCGAGCTTCCACGGCCGGTCCGGCGCGCCGTTGACGCCGGCGAACCTGATCCCGCCCATCACCGGCGGACCCTGGACGCGTGCCGACACCGGATTGACGATCGTCGGGTCGAACGCGTAGTTCAGCATGTTGTTTTCTTCCGTCACGGACCCGTTGATGTCCCAGCGGAAGCCGAGGTTGAGCGTCAGCTTGCTGTTGACGCGCCAGTCGTCCTGGATCCAGGGCGCCATGAAGAACCACTGGTAGTGCGGCTTCGGGTTGACGTCCACGACCCCGCTGGCCGGCGCGCCGAGCAGGAAGGAAGCGAAGGAGTGCCCTTGCAACGGGTTGTTGATGTTCAGCGTGCTCTCGCGTGAAATCACGGTTGAACGTCGAGGTTGCCGCCGGAGTTGTTGTAGTTCTCGTTGAAGACGTTGGTCCACCGCATGTCGAGACCGCTGCGGATGTTGTGATTGCCGCGGTTCATCGACACGTTCGGCTGCACCGTGTAGTTGCGGTTCCGGTTCGGGGCCGAGCCGCGCGACAGGGTCGCGAATCTGATGACCCGTGATCACCGGGAAGATGCCGCCGATCTGCCTGGCTCGGCATCTGGCTGACGAGGCTCGCGGGCCAGAACTCCGTCGAGTCGAAACCGTTCGCGAATTCCGAATAGCTCCACTCCAGGAAGTACGTGTAGCTGGCGCGCAGGTTGAACACTGTCCCGGCGCCGAAGATGTGCACCCAGTCGCCGACCAGCGCGCGGTTGGCGCGCCAGAGCGGAAGCTGGCCGGCCTGGCCGGGACCGCTGCGGATGGCGTTCCCCCTATTGCCGATCTCGTTCCGCTCGTTCTCGCCCCAGCGGAAGAAGGCCCGGTCGTTGGCGCCGAAGTTGTGGTCGACCTTGCCGACCCAGTTCCAGAACAGGTCCTTGTTGAAGTGCTCGGGCCACTGCAGGTTCTGCTGCCACGGCGCCACGCTGGCCGTCGTGCCGTTGGGCTCCGGCCAGTACTGCATGATCGCCCGCGCAGTCGGATTGATGTCGATCCGGCAGGAATCCGGTTGCCCGGGAACGGGTCGCGCGTCCAGACGCCGTTCACATCCCGGCCGGTCGCTCGGATCGTAGATGACGATCTGGCGTCCCTGACGCATCCACGACATTGCTGAAGTCGCCGTTCCTCATCGCCGGCGTCGGTACCGTGCTGACCAGCGGGGCGGGCGTGCCTTCCCGGTACTTCTCGCCGGTGAACAGGAAGAACGTCTTGTTCTTGAAGATCGGACCGTCGACGCTGAACCCGTATTGATCGATGTACTGATCGGTCTTCGGTCTGCTCGTCGTGTTGAGGATGAACGAGTTGGCGGCCAGCGCCTTGCGCCGCATGAAATCGTAGACTTCGCCGTGGAAGCTGTTCGTGCCCGACTTCAGCGACACGTTGACGACGCCGCCGGCGGTCCGGCCGTACTGCGCGTCGTACGAGTTGGTGGCGATCTTCATTTCCTGGACGGCTGCCGCCGGCGGCACGTAGGCGATGTTGTTGCCGCCCTGGTTGGCGTTGTTCGGCGCGCCGTCGAGCAGGAACTCGTTGTTGCTGCTCTGCGCCGCCGTTCATCGACCAGGCGGCGAGCGCGCCGTTGTCGAACGGACGGAGATAGATCGCCTGGGCGTTGTAGTTGACGCCGGCGACGAGGACGACGAGCGCCATCGGGCTGCGCGACTGCAGCGGCAGCTCCGCGATGCGCGCGCTGTCGATGACCGTGCCGCGGCTCGCGTTGCTCGTTTCGAGTAGCGGCGATTCGGCCGTGACCGACACCTGCTCCGTGACGCCGCCGACGCCCATCTCGACGTTGATCGTCGCGGTTTCGTTGACCTGGAGAACCATTCCTGCGCGCGTGTACTTCTGGAACCCCTGGAGTTCGACGGTCATCGTGTACGAACCAGGGCGAAGAAACGGGACGCTATAGCTACCATCGGCATTGGTGACCGCCGATGCAGTTTCGTTGGTGGCGGTGTTGGTCAGCGTCACCGTGGCGCCCGGCAGGGCGCCCTTGCTCGTGTCGAGTATCTGGCCTCGAACGGTGGCCCGGAACTCCTGGGCCACAGCACCGCTGGCCGTGGCCAGCAGCAGCGCGACCCCTAACAGGCACGCATACTTCATTTTCATAAACGGCGTCCTCCCAGCGCGTATCGAGGTGCAAAACGTCCACGCAAACGTGTGGTTGCCCAGTACCGGCTTCCCTGAACGTGGTGGTTATACTACCGACCTTGCCCGGTGACAAGCCTGTACCCGTAACCTCAGTTCCGCTTATGGGCCTGTTCTGTTGGGCTTATCGCCGTATCGGCTAGAGCGGTTTTCCACTTCCGTGTAGAACGTAGTGTCCGGCTTTAGCCGGACATGACATGGTCCGCCTGAAGGCGGACGCTACGAAGATCTGAAATGCGCTCTAGCGCAAATCCCGTGGCGGGACCAGGCTTGAATTGAGCGCGTGCGCTCGAGCGAACGCCGAGCGTGAATCGTCGATCCGGCCGAGGCGCTGCAGGACCAGGCCCATCTGGTAATGGGCAGGGGCGTACGCATCGAAGGCCGCTATCGCGCGCTGGAACTGTGTCAGCGCGCCGGCAAGATCGCCGCCCTCCATCTTCTGGATTCCCACCGACGTCGTCATCAGGGCTGAGTGTTCGAGTTCGGCGGTCCGGCGCAGCCGTTCGGCTTCGGCGAGCTCGGCCCGCGCACCCGGCTCGTCGCCGCTCGACTGTAGCACCAGCGCGAGCGTGTAGTGCGCGGCCGGAGCGCGCGGCCGCAAGGCAATCCCGCGCCGCAGCGACGCAGCGGCGCCGCTCCAGTCACGTCTGGCCTTGAGAACATTGCCGAGCGCGTCGTGGGCATCGGCGTACTTCGGCTCGGCCGCAATTGCCGCGCGGAGCGCCGCGGCCGCCCGATCCAGGTCGCCCTGGTGCCAGTAGATGACGCCCATCGTGTAGTGCGCTTCGGGGCGCGGTTCGATCGCGAGCGCGCGCTCGAGCTCGGCGAGCGCCTCTGGCAGTCGATCGGCACGCCGGAGAACGAGCGCGAGGTTGTAGCGCGCCAGGGTGTGACGCGGCGCGAGCTCGAGCACTTTGCGAAAGGTCTGGATTGCGCCGTCGACATCCTGTTCCGACTGCGCCAGGCCGAGCGTGAAGTAGCGGTCCGGATCCTCGGGCGATTCGGCGACGAGCGCGCGCGCACGCGCGACCGCCTCCGGTCCTTTTCCGGTTTTGACCAGCGCCAGAATCAGGTTGTTCGACGCCTTGCGGTCCGACGGGCGCGCCGCGAGCGCACGTCCGTAGGCGTCGACCGCAGCGTCGAGGGCGCCAATCCGTTCGAGCGCCTCACCCAGGCGATTCTGCACATCCGCATCGCGCGGGGCGAGGCCCCCCGCTTCCCACAGCAGCGAGAGGGCCGCAGCGTGATTGCCTTGGCTTTCGAGCTGGATCGCTCGCTCGTACGCTTCCCTCGCTCGTGCCGGGGTTTCCTGCCCGGCCGCGTAGGGCACGGGACTGGTGAGCAGGACGATCGCCAGCAGCCAGGGTCGAGCAGGCATGGGCGGTTTCATTGTGGCACCACTTGATCACAGAGATCTCTGACGTCCGCCACGTAAACCTCTCACGAAGATCTCGAAGCTCGCAAAGCCCGCGAAGGTCTTACCTGACGAAGCCAGGCTTGCTTCGCGATCTTTGCGGTCTTCGTGATCATCGTGATAGGCCGTCGGTCGTCAGTGTCTCCGACGAAGCTCAGGACTTGCCGATCCGATACAAGTGCGTCGCCGATCGAATGTAGATCGACCCGCCCGCAATTGCCATCGAGGCCAGAGTCGAACCGTCGAGGCTGTTCGTGGCCAGGTGCCGATACTGGCGGCCGGGTGCGATCACTGTCGCGACGCCCTCTTCGGAGAGAAAGTAGACGCGCCCGTCAGCGGACACGGGGGACGCTGAGAAGTTGCCGTTGAGCCGCTGCTGCCACAGAATCTCGCCGCTGCGCGCGTCCAGGCACGAGGCGATGCCGGCGTCGGTGACCAGATACAGCTCGTCGCCCACGAGCAGCGGCGACGGCGTCAGCGGCGCGGCGCGACGTTGTGTCCACCCGACATGCGTCTTCGACACGTCGCCTGTACCGTCCGCTCGCACGGCGAGTATCGCCGGCTGGAAAAACCCGGTGACGATGTAGACCAACCCCTGGCCGTACACCGGCCGCGGGACGTTCGAGAAGCCGTTCCCCGTAGCCGACCCGCCAGATCTCTTTGCCCGGTCTCCGGGTCGTAGGCCGCGGCGCGGAACGCGCCTACGCTCACGAGCTGATCGCGATCGCCGACGCGAATCACGAGCGGTGTGGTGTACGCCTGAGCCCACGGTTGCCTTCGCGATGTCCTCCAGCGTGTCTTGCCAGTCCGCTTGTCGAGCGCCACGACGAACGCGGCGTCGCCGCCGTCGCAGTTGAGGATCAGCAGATCGCCATGGAGGACAGGCGAACCGCCGGCCCCGTGCTGCGACTCGTAGCGGAATCGCTCTTTCCACACGATCTCCCCGGCCGAGGTCAACGCCGCGGTGCCTTCCGCGCCGAAGTGCACGTACACCCGGTCGCCCTCGACGATGGGCGAGGGTGAGGCACGGCTGTTCTTCGGATGGATCGCGCCGTCGGAGCGTGTACGAAACACCTCGACGTTGACGACCTCGCGGCCCGTCGCGATGTCATACGCAAGCGCGCGCAGCGACACCGCGCGATCCCCGACGGCCGTCGTCAACCAGACGCGGCCGCCCGAAACGATGGGCGTCGACCAGCCCTGACCCGGGACAGCCGTCTTCCACGCGAGGTTTCGCGACTCGCTCCACTCGAGCGGTACGCCACGCTCAGTCGAGTGACCCTGTCCGTCGGGTCCACGGAACTCAGGCCAGTCCTGAGCTGACACCGATCCCGGCACGGATAGCGCGCCGAATCCGGCAATCAGTCCGACCAGCAGAAGAGAACGCGGCCGCACGATGTTCACTGAGCGGGGCTCACTGAGCGGGGGGAGCCGGGAGCATGTTGCGAATGGCGGCGATCCGCCAGCCGGCCCCTTCGCGCGTCATCACGAAGGTGGACCACATTCGGCGATCGCCGCCCGCACCGCCGGTGATCTCGTAGCGCCCGTCGGCGATCGCGACGTCGCGCGCCGGAAAGCGGATCGTTTCGAGTGTAATCGTGCGGTTGCCGCCGGTGCGCTGCGACGAAGCGAGCGTGCCTTTGACGAGCTCGTCGCGGCCTCTCCGCCATTCTCCCGACGACACGAGCTGGTCGGCGTCGCTCGTGAAGAGCGCGCCGACCGCCGCCGGATCGCGGCGCTCACGCGCCGAGACGTACTCCTTGACGACGTCGCGGATCGCGGCTTCGTCCTTACCCTGCCACAGCCCGCCGAGACCGATGATCAGACACAACGAGCCCGTCGCCAATGCGTACATGGTGGTGAACCTCCAGATGCACGCGATCAGAGCAGAAACTCACGCCGGTATCAAATTGCTGGACGACTGCAGGGGAGATCTGGCTGGAAGGCAGTCCGGCTAAAGCCGGACACTACGCCAGTCGGGGGAGGGTTTAGGACCGGTTGCCGCAGCGATACCCTGCGGGTTCCCGGTCCCGGGAGACTTCAACCACACCAGACGATGTTGCGCAAGAACGGCCTCCGAAGATGATAACGATCGAGAAGGACCCACCGAACGTAGCTCCAGAAACCGTGCCAGGGTGTGAAGCGGCAAAACGGGCGCAATGCGAGCGTTCCAGCCCTAAAGGTCTGCGCACGAATGACTTTTACTCACTCGTAAGGCACTCTTAGCCGACCGGCACCCTTTCCGGGGAGGGTGCCAGGCACCTATACTTCCGTCGGTGCGGGTAAACGCCATGCAGGTAAAGACTTACATCGATCGGAAGACGATGAGCGGCGCCGCGGCGCGGCACGCGGCGCAGGTTCTCCGCGACGTCATCGCCACGCAGGGTCAGGCGCGGCTCATTGCCGCGACCGGGGCCTCGCAGATCGAGTTTCTCGAAGCGCTGGTGGCCGCGCCGGGGATCGACTGGGCGCGCGTGGAGATGTTTCACCTGGACGAGTATGTCGGGCTGCCGATCGAGCATCCCGCGAGCTTCCGGCGCTATCTTCGGGAGCGGCTGATCGAGCCCGCGGGAATCGCTTCGTACCATCTCCTCGACGGCGAGGGCGATGCACGCCTGGCCGCCAGCGAGGCCGGCCGTGCGATTCGGTCGGCGCCGATCGACGTCGCCTTTGTCGGGATCGGCGAAAACGGCCACCTCGCCTTCAACGATCCGCCCGCTGATTTCGAGACCGAGCAGCCCTACCTCGTCGTCACGCTGGACGAGGCGTGCCGCCGCCAGCAGGTGGGCGAGGGCTGGTTCGCGTCGCTGAATGAGGTGCCGACGGAAGCGATATCGATGTCGGTCCGACAGATCATGAAGTCGCGCGCGATTCTCTGCATTGTCCCGGACGCGCGTAAGGCAGCGGCCGTCCTGGCCTGCCTCGAGGGCGACGTGTCGCCGATGGCGCCCGCGTCGATCTTGCAGACGCATCCGGCCACGACGGTCTATCTCGATCGCGCGTCGGCCGCGAGTCTGAAGCCGGCCACTCGCCGCGACGAGCTCAGTGGCGATCCCCTCATGAGGATTCAGTTTCCAGGGCTGTTCGATCTCCAGGTCAATGGCTTTGGCGGCGTGGACTTCAACTCGCCCGAGCTCACCGCCGATCGCGTCAGCCTGGCGCTCGAACGGATGCGTGGCGTTGGCGTAACGCGCCTGCTCCCGACGCTCATCACTTCGTCTTTAGAAGATTTCGCGGCGAGCGCGCGCGTCCTCTCGAGCATGACGGATGCGGCCATCGCAGGGATCCACATGGAAGGGCCGTACATTTCTCCCGAGGACGGCGCGCGAGGCGCACATCCGCGAGCGCACGTGCGAGCGGCGAGCCGGGACGACTTTGCGCGACGCCAGGAGGCAGCAGGGGGCCGTATCGCGCTCGTGACGCTCGCGCCGGAGGTCCCTGGCGCCCTTGGACTGATCGAGCAGCTCGCGTCCGCGGGTGTGAAGGTGGCGATTGGCCACACCGCGGCGAGCCCGGAGCAGATCGCCGATGCGATTACCGCCGGGGCAACGCTGTCCACACATCTCGGTAATGGCTGTGCCTCCATGCTCCCGCGCCATCCCAACGTCATCTGGGAGCAGCTGGCCGCCGACGGGCTCTTCGCGAGCCTGATCGCCGACGGTCATCACCTGCCGGCAGCGACGGTGAAGGCGATGGTGCGTGCCAAGGGTGTGGAGCGGACGATCCTGGTGACCGATGCCATCGCCGCCGCCGGATGTGCTCCAGGACGCTACAGGATAGGCGCCGTCGAGTGCGAGCTCGGCCCCGACGGTCGCGTTTCGCTGCCAGGCACGCCGTTCCTCGCCGGCTCCAGCCTGACCCTCGACTGCGCGATCGCCAACACGGTGCGCTTTACGGGGCTTCCGATTGAAACGGTGATTCGGATGGCGTCGGTGAACCCCGCCGCGTACATGGGCACGACGCCCTCCGGGACCGTGAGCGCCGACTGGGACGCCGAGAAGTTCGAGCTGCAAGTCGAGAAAATCGAGATCTGACCCATGAAAAGAACTGACCCCGGATCCTTGAACCCTGAGAGCTTGTGAATTAATCCCCCGGTGGCTTCCGCCTTCAGGCGGAAGATCAACTTAGGCGCCAACTTCCGCCTAAAGGCGGAAGCCACGAGTGATTGATTCATATGCTCTGAACCCTGAACCTACTGAACCTCCTGAACCGATTCCAATGAACATTGCAGCCCTTGACTGGGCGGTTCTCGTCGCCTACCTGATCATCATCACGGCGATCGGCCTCATCGTCGGATATCGCGTCCGCCACAGCGGCGATTACTTTCTCGGCGGACGCAGGTTCGGCCCGTGGCTGATGATCGGACAGAGCTTCGGCGTCGGCACGCACGCCGAAATGCCAGTGGCGCTCGCGGGGGCGGTGTACAGCGTCGGTGCGTCAGCGATCTGGTTTCAGTGGAAGAACCTCTTCATCACGCCGTTTTACTGGCTCATGGCTCCGGTGTTCCGGCGCATCCGCCGGACGACGATGGCCGAGTTCACCGAAGATCGCTACGGTCCCTGGATGGCCGCGATCTACATCGTCTTTGCGATCTGTTTCTTCATCATCAACACCGGCAGCATGCTCAAGGGCGCCGGCAAAGTGATCAGTCAGGCGACGGGCGGAGGCGTCGGCGTGAACGAGATCGTCGTGGCGATGACGGTCATGTTCATCCTCTACAGCTTCGTCGGCGGCCTGGTCGCCGCGGCGTGGACGGATCTCTTCCAGGGTTTTCTCATCATCGCGCTCTCGTTCATGTTGGTCCCGCTCGGCTGGACGGTCGTCGGCGGGCTCGACGGGATGAAGGCGTCTCTCGAACCCTTCCGCTTTTCGCTCGCGACACCATCGGGGATTGGGCCGTGGGTCATCGCGATGCTGACGGTGAACGGGCTCGTCGGCATCATGGCCCAGCCGCAGCAGCTGGCGGCGGTCGGAACCGGCAAAGACGAGCGTACGTGCCGCGTTGGGATGCTCTACGGCAACATGGTCAAGCGCGTGTGCACGGTGGGCTGGGCCCTTGTCGGTTTGATCGTGGCCGCGATGGTCGCGCAAGGGCATGTGAGTGCGGCCGCGCTAGGCGATCCCGAGAACGCATTCGGCTTCGCGTGCCGTCAGCTGCTCTTTCCCGGTGCGCTCGGGCTGATGATTGCCTCGATCCTTGCCGCCAACATGTCGACGTGCTCGGCGTTCCTCGTCGACAGCGGCGCGCTCTTTACGGAGGGACTGTATCGCCAGCGGCTCGTGCCCGGCCGGGCCGATAGCCACTACCTGTGGGTCGGCCGCGTGAGCGGGTTCGTGATCACCATGGCCGGTGTGCTCTACGCGATGTTCCTGATCGAGAGCGTGCTGTACACGTTTCTTCTGACCGAGACGCTCGCGACGTTTGTCGGCATCAGCGTGCTCGGAGGGATTCTCTGGCCACGCGCGAACCGGTGGGGCGCCCTGGCCAGCCTGTTAATCGCGCTGGCAACCAACTTCATCCTCTATTACCTCACCGGCCAGCGTCTCGATCATTGGGACGCCAACGTCTTCCTCGCCGCACTCATCGCCGGTAGCGTGGCCCTCGTCGTCTTCAGCCTGCTCACGAGCCCGGAGCCGGCCGCGAAGATCGATTCCTTCTTCACCCGTCTGCAGACGTCAAGTGACGGCCCAGCGGGTGGCCAGGAGGCTCTCGATGCGGCAGGTGCGCATCCGCTGGCCGCGCAGCCGCTGCTGCTGGTCAACCTCCTGAGGCTTCGCGAGGCCGCGGCCGGGCGCGGCTGGCGCGTGTTTCGCGAGGATCTCGCCGGCTTTGTTACCGCCTGGGTCATCGTCCTCGGTCTCGTTCTGGCGACCGCGCTCCTTCTGGCGGTGTGAGCGCGCGATCAACGATCGTGTGACACGTTTACGGACAACCACCACTAATTCTTCGTGGTCCTCGCGGTCTTCGTGCGCATCGCGACGAAGCCGTCGTGCCCTGTGACGCCGCGTCGACGGGAACTGAACCCGGAGTACCATAGTGGGAGATGATTGCGTTCTCCCGAATCAGCAAGCAGTACGGCCGCCAGGTGCTCTTCGTCGACGCGTCCTTTCAGCTCAACCCTGGAGAAAAGATCGGCCTCGTCGGTCCGAACGGGGCGGGGAAGACCACGCTCTTCCGGATGATCACCGGCGAGGAAACCGTCGACGAGGGCGACGTGTCGGTGCCCAAGCGGATGACGATTGGCTACTTCCGTCAGGACGTCGAGGAAATGTCCGGCAGGAGCGTGCTGGACGAGGCGATCGCCGGCAGCGGACGCGTGGGTGCGCTGCACCACGAGCTCGAAGAGCTGAACCAGGCGATGGCCGACCCGGCGCGCGCCGACGACATGGACAGGATCCTGGCCCGGTTCGGCGAAGTTCAGGAAGAGTACGAGCACCTCGGCGGTTACGCCCTCGAGAGCCAGGCTCGCGAAGTGCTCCACGGCCTCGGGTTCGACGACGAGCGGATCGACGGCGACGTCGGCGCGCTCTCAGGCGGCTGGAAGATGCGCGTGGCCATGGCGCGCGTGCTGCTCGGCCGTCCCGACGTGCTCCTGCTCGACGAGCCGACGAACCACCTCGACATCGAATCGATCATCTGGCTGGAAGCGTTCCTCAAGTCGCTGCCGGGGGCGCTCCTCATGACGTCCCACGACCGCGACTTCATGAACCGGATCGTCAACCGCATCGCCGAGATCGACGGCGGCGAGATCACTGTGTACTCCGGCAACTACGACTTCTACGAGCGCGAACGTGGCATCCGCGAGGCCAATCGCGAGGCCGCCTACGCCCGTCAGCAGGCCATGCTCGCCAAGGAGCAGCGCTTCATCGAGCGGTTCGCCGCCCACGCCGCCAAGGCGGCGCAAGTGCAGAGCCGGGTGAAGGCGCTCGACAAGATCGAGAAGGTGGAACTACCCAAAAAGCGTCGCGTCGTCGATTTCGAGTTCCGACAGCCGCCGCGCTCGGGCGAGCAAGTCGCGGTGCTGGAGGATCTGTCGAAAGCGTACGGCCGGAGGGTGATCCACGACGGCGTCGACCTGACCATCCGGCGCGGCGAGCGATGGTCGGTCATGGGCCGGAACGGCGCCGGCAAGACGACACTGCTGAAGATGATTGCCGGAGTGCTCCCCCCGGATCGGGGCGGCGTGCGCATCGGCGCGAGCGTGAAGATGGGCTACTTCGCTCAGCAGTCGACCGAGCTCCTCGACCCCGAGCTGACGATCTGGGAGCAGATCGAAAAGGATTTTCCCCTCGAGTCCATCGGCGCGCTGCGCAACCTGCTCGGGGCGTTTCAGTTCTCGGGCGAGGACGTCGAGAAGAAGATCCGATCGCTCTCGGGAGGCGAGAAGACCCGCCTGGTCATGGCGCGGATGCTGCTCGACCCGCCGAACTTCCTGGTGCTCGACGAGCCGACGAACCACCTGGATCTCGCGACGAAAGAAATGCTCGTCAACTCGCTCTCGCAGTTCGACGGCACGATGATCTTCGTATCGCACGACCGCATGTTCCTGCGCGGGTTGAGCAACCGTGTCCTGGAACTCGGAGGGGAGAGCGGGACGGACGCGAAGCTTCACGCCTATCCCGGTTCCTACGTCGAGTACGTGCAGCGCACGGGCCACGAGGCGCCCGGGGTGCACGCATGAGCAGCTAACAGCTATTAGCTGTCAGCTATGCCTTTTGCGTCAGCTTTGCGTGGGCGGGGCGCTTGGTGGCCTTGGCAGGGCCATCGGCGGCTCCCACGCTTCCCGCCGCGACCAGCGCGCGAATCTTTGCCCGCCGCAGGACCGTGCGCTTCCGGTTGATCTGGAATCGCGACTTATCACCATTTCGTTGAGACATCTGACCTCCTGCCTGAGCCCGTTCTCCGGGCCAAGCCAACCCCGTACGATATCACGCTGGCCGCATCCCGCGACTCGCTACGCGCGTTTATCGATGATTTCGCGGAGGCGACCGACCGCCGCGGCCGACACTACGCCGTTGGGGTCTTGATCCTCGCGTGCCGCGCGGCCCACGTGCGCTTCGCGGATGCTCCCCATCTTGACGAGGGCGCTCAGCATCTCGAAGTCGACGCCGCCGCCGGCGATGATGGTGAGGCGGGCGCCGGCGCGCTCTTGGCAGGCGCGCAGGCGTTCGCATCGCATGGCGACCGTTCCCTCGCCGCCGCTCGTCAGGATCCGGTCGATGGGCGCGACGCCTGCAAGCGTTTCGATGGCGCCGAGCGGGTCGCGCAGCTGGTCGAACGCGTGGTGCCACGTCACGTTGACGAGCGGCGCCGCCTCCAGCACCTGTGCGACGGGGTCCAGCTCGAGCTCGCCCGCATCCGCGAATCCGAGCACGAGGCCGTCAACGCCGACTTCGGCGAACGCGGCAGCCGCGCGGCGGAGCGAGGGACGCTCGCTCGCGTTGGTCGAGAACCCGGGATTCTCCCGCACCATGACGCGCAGCGGCAGAGAGACCTCGGCCGCGATCTGCCGGACGACCGCCAGGTCAGGGGTCAGCCCGCCGTCGTGGATGGCGCGGACGACTTCGAGACGATCGGCGCCGCCACGCGCCGCTGCGCGTGCGTCGGCAACGGTCTGGACGATCACTTCGAGGAGCACGCGCAATGGAGGTCCGGTGGTCACGCCCTGAAGCGCATTATCCGACGATGCGGAGGTTTTGCGACGCCGCTCAAGGTTGTGATCCAAGGTTCAAAACGGTGGCCTCACTGGGGGGTGGAGTTGGGGCCGGAGCCAGGGTCGGACCCAGTGTCAGACTACAAGCTGTCTCATGAACAGCGCGAACGAGCGGAAGCGAGTGAGCCACGCGAGCGGAGCGGGGCGTGGGGGTCCCCGCGAGCGAGCGTGTCAGGGGGTCCGGGGGACAAAGTCCCCCGGATGAGACAGGAGTCGTCAGTATACTGCTCGTCATGGCGCCTCCGCCGCACGTCGCGTCGCGCCGGATTCTGGTCCGGCGGCTCGCCCGGAACGGAACGCTCGTCTTCGTGCTCGTGTTCGTGGCGGTTGGCATTGGCACTGCCGGCTACCACATCTTCGACGACTTGCCGTGGCTCGACGCGGCACTCAATGCGACGATGATTCTCACCGGCATGGGGCCAGTGAACCCTGTCGTCACGCCCGCAGGCAAACTCTTCGCGATCGCCTACGCGCTCTTCAGCGGCGTGTTTTTCCTGACGATGGTAGCCGTGCTGCTGGCGCCGGCGCTCCAACACTTCCTGCATCGCTTTCATCTCGAGTTGGGTGAGCAGCAGTCCTCGAGTGCGACTCGAGGACAGGCACATGGCGGCCCCGTTCGACAAGCTCAGGGCGACCACTCAGGAAGTTCCACCAAGTCCTGACGCCTGGCGTTCTCGTCGCGCGTCCAACGCGACGCCCTCGGCGTCACTGCTGACGACAGACTTCAGAATGCGTACTTCACCGCGAACTGGATGACGCGAGGATCGCCGGCAGACGTGATCGTTCCGAACGCCGCCGAGCCGAACACCCCGTTCGGAGCGCCGAGTGGAGGCGTGTTCGTCACGTTGAAGATCTCCGCGCGGATTTCCAGCGACTGGCTCGTGGTGATTGGCACACGGCGCATCAAAGCCACGTCCAGATTGCGGTAACCGGGACCCCGAACGGGATTGCGCGAGCTCGTGCCAATCGTGAACTGCGGTGCGGTCGTGAATGCGCTCGTGTTGAACCACCGGCTTACCGTTCGCTCGTCGTCGGCAAGCGTCGGATCGCCGTTGAGGTTCGGGCGCTGCGTCCCAAACCCGGCGAACGCGTTGTTGTTCGTGGCCTGCGTCACGGCAATCGGAATGCCCGACTGCAGTGTGAGGACCCCGGTCAGCGTCCAGTCGTTGACGATCGCTCCAATCACGCCTCCGGCCTGATGCCTTCGATTCGTCCCGAAGGGAACATCCCACACGGCTGATGAGACGAACACGTGCGGAATGTCGCCCGTCGAGTAGTCGCGCTCGAGCCGGCGATTGAAGCTGTCGGCGACGGGGTAGTTGGCGATCGGCCCGGTCAGAATCGATGCGTCAAAGACCGACGACGCGTCGTCCACGAGCTTCGATCGCGTGTAACTCACGAGATAGGCCAGGCCGTGCGCGAAGCGCTGCTCGAGCTTGAGGTAAAAGCCGTTGTAGAGCGTCGTTCCGACGTTGTTCCTGTAAAGGCTGACGGTGGTGTATTGCGGGTAAGGTTTGAGCAGTTGCGCAACGGGAATCGTCGGATCCCCGAGCGACGAGGACCGGGGAATCGTGCCGAAAAACGGGTTTGGCACGCGCTGCAGGAGCGGTGCGCCCTGACCGAGTTGTTCGACGGTCAGCTGATTCAGGTTGGTGTCAGGGATGCCCACATGCGTGATCTTCGAGCCGACGTACGCCGCCTCGACCGAGATGTTCGTCGTGAACTCGCGCTGCACGGATGCGTTCCACTGTTGAACGTAACCTGATCCCAGATCGCGGTCGACGGAGAATACGCCCTGTCCGATGCCAGCGGTCGGCGTCAAGGCAATGGCCTCCACTTGAGGGCCCGCGGCCAGGACGAAGGCCGGGGCGATGTTGTCGAGCGTGCGCTGCGAGACGGTCTGAAGAAAAGGAAAGGATGGCGTCGTGAAGGGCGTCGTGATGCCCGCCTGCTCGATCCACACGAGCGCGTAACCCGTCTTCGCGACCGTCTTGTCGGTCACGCGCCCGACGATGCCGAGCCGCGGACCGAAGTTGAGTCCGTGGAGCTGACGGGCCGCCCGCGGTTGGCCATCCCGCCCAAGGTACTCGAGCTGCCGCGTTTCCAGGTTGAAGACGGCCGCCTGGTTGTGCTCCTCGGTCGAGGGGAAATTCAGCGTGTAGCGGAGCCCGGCGTTCACCGTGAATCGATCCGACACGCGCCAATCGTCCTGGATGAAGTACTCCTGGAAGTGCGCACGATTGCGGATCTGATCCTCCTGCAGGTCGATCGAGAACTGCTGGACCTGGCCGAGGAGAAAACTGGCAAGCGGCGTTCCCGTGTTCGCCGTGCCAGGGAGGTCGGTGAAGAGGCTGCTGAAAGTGAACGACCCTGTTGGCGAGGGCGGCTGGACGACGTTGACGCGCTCCCACCGGAGGTCCGCGCCCATCTTCAGCGTGTGCCGGCCCCTGAGCCAGGTCAGGGAGTCGGCAATCTGCGTCACGCTGGTGCCGAAGTCGGTCGCCGTGTTCGGCGGCGATCCGAGCTGTTGATAGCCGCTGATGAGGAACGTCGGCAGCGTATTGGGAAAGCTCGCATCCGACGGAATGCCCGGAAGTCCCAGGCTCGTCGAAGCGGGGCCGCCCAACTGGGCGGCCGTGCGGCCGACCGAGCGTCTGGTGTCTCCGACGCGAAGCTCGTTGAACATGGTGGCAGAGATCGTCCGCTGGTAGCTCGACGCGAACGACCATGAGGTCGTGTCCTGCGGACCGAGCGTGCCGGTCGTCACCCCGCTGCCTTCTGGCAGTGGCGTGACCGGAATGAACGACTCGCGAAACCGAGTGAGCCGGCCGAACACCAGGTCGTTGTTCGTGCCGAAGCGATGGTCAAGGCGCGCGCTGAATTGATCCTGATCTACGGTCTCGTCGTCCACGCGGCGGTAGTTGTTGGCCCTGCCCGCGCCGGTCGGCGCGGGATATCGCTGCAACAGTTCGAGCGCGACGGCATCCATTCGCGCGACGGGGATCGTGTTGCCGGCGAACGGACTGCGGGTGACGCTGCCGGATCCGACGGGAACCGTCGTGGCTGGATCGTAGATGGCGGGAACGCGTCCGCCGATGGCTTCCGTGAAGACGCCCTGGCGCTGGAGGGCGGTGGGCACGGTCGAGATGACCGTTCGTCCAATCGTCTGTCGCTGTCCCTGATAGTCGGAGAAGAAGAACGTGCGATCCGACCGAATCGGGCCGCCGATGACACCACCGAACTGATTCCGTCGGAAGCGCGGCTTGACCGGGTTGGTCGAAGCGAAGTAATTCCGTGCGTTCAGGGCCTCATTCCGGAAAAATTCGAACGCGCTGCCCCGAAACGTGTTGCTGCCGGCTTTCGTGGTCAGGTTCACGACGCCGCCGTTGAATCGTCCGAACTCCGCGGGCGGGCTGTTAGTCTCGATCTTGAACTCCTGGATCGCATCGATGTTGGGAAAGAACGCGACCTGTCCGGGCTCGGGCTGCAGCACCGAAATGCCGTCAAAGAGGTATTCGTTGGTGCGCGGCCGTCCGCCATTGATCCGCGGCAGTGACGACCCCGGCGGCAGCGCCACGCCTGGAGCAAGGCCGGCAAGGGTAATGAAGCTCCGCCCGTTGAGCGGCAGGTCGACGATTTTCCGGTTGTCGATGACGTGTCCCAGCGCGGAGGTGTCGCTCCGAAGCAGCGGGGCGTCACCCGTGACCGTCACGGCATCTGTCTGTTGACCGACCTCGAGCTGGACATCGAGGCGGACGGTTTCTCCTGTTGCGAGCTGTATGCCCTCACGAGTCACCGACCGGAAGCCGTCGAGCTCGAGTCGAAGCCGATACAGACCGGGTGCGAGTCCGTGCATGACCGAGCGGCCGTCCGGCCCGGTGACCGCAGTTCGCGACAGGTTCGTTCCAACCGCCGTGACGGTCACGTTGGCCCCCGGCACGACGGCGCCGGCCTGATCCGAGACGCTGGCCACCAGCGCACCGGTGCCCACTTGCCCCCAGACCCGCGGCGCGAGCGCCAGCCACAGTCCCCACACACATAGACGCGCCGGATGTCTTCCTCGAGTCATCGATGCTCCACGTGTGGACTGTAGATCGGATTGAAACGTCAGTAAAATCATCTAAAATCGTATTAATCGAGTTATGCGACGGGAGTGTACGAATTCCGGCCGCCGCGGTGGCCCATCCTGGCGTCAAGGACGGCGCGCCGGCGTCTACGAGCGGTGTGGTTCAGATACGGCGGTGTGGCAGAGGTAGGCGCTTGACGAAGGCGAGCGAAAGGTGCGCAACCTGAAGGTGCAGTGAGCCCTCGTTTTGGCCTCTGTCTTTGACCGACGAGCGTGCGCCCGGCTACAATAAGGAGTTACTCCAGCAGTGGGCCAGTGGCGCAGCTGGGAGCGCGCGTGAATGGCATTCACGAGGTCACCGGTTCGATCCCGGTCTGGTCCACCATCTCCAAGTCGTTGATTCTAAACGACTGAAATCGCGCACCCACTCCGTAGATCGAACCGCTGTGACTATGTCGTGTTACTGCTGAAGTGCGTCCGATGTGCAGCGGTCTCCTGAACCGCCGCAGACGGGCTGTCTGAGGAGTGTTGTCGGCCGCCGATCAGGACACTCCGAAATCTCTCGCCCAACGACTGTCTGGATCCCATTGCCCGTGCACGCGTCATGCAACCAGGGAATCGCGACACACGATGGTGGACGGCAGACTGAGTTTCGATTCGACGCCTGTCAGCAGGTTCAATCCCAATTCCACGGCATTGCTGACGGTGCTCGCACCGAGGCGCTGGGCCATGCGTCTCTCAACAACTCGCCGACGGGATCCACCGCTTTCAGTCGCTCTGAAGCCCACGAGAGCCACTGTTCCGCCTTCTCTCTGTCGTCAGGACTGACGGATCCGTCGCGCAGACGACCTTCCACCGCGTTCACGAATTCTACGTTGCGCTGGTGCCTCGCCCACCGAACAGCGGCCGTCCGCAGGCGCCGGCGCCGCAACGTTTCACCGTCTCGTTGCTGCTGGGCGAGACGGTTCTTCTCGTCCTGAATGACCCAGCGCTCCTGTCGTTCGGCATGGAGCGCACGCGCGCGTTTTACTTCCAACGCACGTCGAACCAGGTTGACGACAAAGCGATTCAGTGAATCCTCAATGCGTCGCGACAGGCTGTCAGAAACTCCGGCGTTGTGATAGCTCGAGCCGATTCTCAGCATCAGCCGACCAGACGGCTCCAGTTCGACGCGGGGGCCGTAGGTGTGCTTGACCGTCACCTGTTTCAAGCGCTCGACCAACGCAATCTGAAACGCCTCACCCAAGACCGTCACGAACGTCTCGTTCTTCTCTGTGACTCGGATGGCGAAGCCGCGTCGGTCGAAGGCTGCGAGCAATGCCTGCATGATCCGCGACGCCCGTGGTAGCGACGCTTTCGACACGGCGATGTCCAGGTGTCCTGCGCCGGGCTTGACCAGCTTCGCCTGATACCGATCCTGCCACCGCACCACACCGTCTTTCTTAACTTCCCGTGAAGCCTTGCGAGCTGCCGAAGCCGCCTGCTTCACAAGCCGGTGCGAAACCACCAGATCTTCCGGAACGGTGATCCGCCAGGCCGGATCCTTTTCGCGCTCGACTTCGTGCGGCTCATCCAACTGAGGCTCGACCTCGCCAGGCTGAAAGACGATATTCGTCGAGGTGTTAGCACTGGGAGGCAGCGGAAGTCGCCTCACGGCGTGGCCGTGTTGTTTCTTTGCCCACCAGCCTCGTGGCGGCACGGGAATCTCGTATCGCGCGCACAGCTTGCCGAGGCCGCGCCCGGACAAGCCTAGCCGCCTCGCAACGTGCACGATGGGCTCAGACCAGACTTGCTCGTACAACTTCTCGCGCGTGAGTGCGATTCGTTCGTTCGGCATCCTCCGATATTAGAGTTTCGGCCAGCTCAGCGACCGCCCCGTGAGGCTGCTATGGCTTTCTCTTCGTGGGCCCACTTCTGAAGAATCGAAAAGTATTCGACGAGCGCCGCACGGATCTGTCGCTGTTCCTCACTGAGCGCGGCAGTTCTTTCGGATAGCGCTTCATCGACCTCTGCCCTGCGCCGCCTCTCGAGCTCGATTGCTCGTTCAACGTCAGCATCTTTGTTCATCTATTGCCTGCGGCTATTGTCAATGAGTCCGCGTACACCCGTTTGAAACTACCGCGCGGGGACGATCACGAGCCACTGCGACTATCCCCAAAATTGTCCCGTCTGGGGTCACCCTTCGACAGAGCCTCACCACGCATATCTGAGTTCGACGCCAACGTAGTTGGCGTCGTGGCCCCCCGCCTGGCGAACCGCGCTGCCGATCGCGTAGTGCACGGCTCCCAGACCGATCGTGTAGTTGGCGGTAAGCCTCCAGTCCGCCCGAAACTCGCCGTAGGTTCCGGTGTAGCGCCCGGGCCGTCCGGCCGTCCCCGCCACAGGAAAGCTGGGGAAGGTGTAGACCGCGTCGGCCGTGGTCGCACGCCACTGTGTGGCCAGGGCCACCATCAGATTCAACGCCGTCACCGGCCGCAGCGTCACGGCGGGCTTGACGTGAATGAAATTCACGTAGCCGGTATAGCCGGCGAGGAAATATCCGTTGGGAAACAACGGATTAAACGTCTCGAGCCGCTCGTCGTGCGGGTTGCGATCCCCGGACGCCGCGTCGACGCCCAGACCGAGATGAGGCGTCCAGCTTGGTATTGGCAAGGGTATAGCCGACGACCGAACCGAACGCCCATGCTTCGATGGAATGGCTGCCGATTCGGCCCGTCTGGTTCATCGCCTCGATATCCCAGTCGAAGCCATTCGCGGCACCTCTGAGCCGAACGTCGACAATCTCCCGGCGTTCGTCGCCCGCTCGCGCTCGTGAAATGCGCGGCGCCCCGACGATAGTGAAGATAGTAGACGGACACCTCCGAGGATCCCATGACGCGCCGCCGTATCAGGATGCCGGAAGCCGTCAACCGGCGATCACTGTAGTCGTCGAACGGCCGGCGGTCGCGAATTTGGACTGGCTGACTATAGAGTCCGCCCAGCTGCCAACCACTGCGTCGGTAGACCACCAGGGCTGCGTCGAAAGGCTCACGCAAATTGGGTCCGTCGCGCATCGACAAGAACCGTTGCAGATCGACGTCAATGAGCTGGCGCCCCGCTCGCAGCGTGAACGTGCCACCACCGAGCGCGTGGGTGATCCCGACGAAGGCTTGCTCCACATCGAGCCGGTCCTGATCAATCGGCGCGCGCACGGCCTTGCCCGGCGCATATGCACTCTGGACTTGCGTGAAGACCTGGATGTGCTTCCCGAGCCGAAGGTCGGCGTGCGCCTCCAGTCGGCTGAGCAGCCACTCTCCCTCGTACGATGGCGGCGTGCCGAAAAACTCGCCGCGGTTGCTCTCGACGCGTCCCCGCGCGTTGAGCCCCAGCGACAGATACGTTCCCGGATCATCGTGCGAAAGCGGAATGTATTTGAGGTTGTCGAAGCGTTCTCGCTCGATCCGCGGGTCGGCGAGCGCCGACCAGTTTTCCTGCCATCGGTTGGGCAGGATCGTCGGCCGCTCGGCCACGACCGCCGGCGCGGCGACTTGCCCCATCACCGGGGCGGTCGATGCGTGAACGCCGCACGAGGCGATCAGCAGGGCTGCCGCGAGTTCACTTCTTGGCGCCCTGTTTGATCGCTTCAAACTGCAACTCGATCTGAACGTTGTTGTCGACCACCAACGAGCCGTTATCCAATACCTGACTCCACCTGATGCCGTAATCCAGCCGGTTGATGTTGAGAGTGGCCGAACCGCCTAATCTGGTTTGACCGACGTCGACAGGCCACGAATCCTTGATAGCGCCGTAAAAGTCCACTGGAAGAGCAATCTGTTTGGTAACGCTCTTGATCGTGAGATCTCCGTAAGCGATGAATGTCTTATCGCTCTTGCGTTCGATTCGGGTCGATCGAAAGGTTAGATCCGGATATTTCTCCACCTCGAAAAAGTCGGCGCTCCGAAGATGGTCGTCGCGCTGTTTGACGCCCGTGTCGAGACTCGCCACCTTCGCCGTAAATTGCACCGACGATTTCGTGATGTCGTTCGGGAAGTAAGAGATAGTCCCGGTGTAATCCGTGAACTTGCCCACGACTATCGCCAGACCCATGTGCCGCACACGAAACCCGACGTTGGTGTGCAACGGATCGATGGCATACGTTCCGGCCGCTGCCGCCGCAGTTAACGTTTGTGGCTTTTGACTGCCGACGAGAACGGTGAGTCCCGATACGATCAGCGCTAAAACCAATACCGGCAAAACTAGTTCTGAATTCTTCTTGTCAATCATTTTGTTGTCCTCATAGGGCTAGCTCGCCCTAACCTCGAAATCCTCCACCACCTTCCAGCTGCCGTCCGCCTGCTTCCTGAAGACGGTCAAGGCGGTGGCCGCGGCGTTCTCCACCTGTTTGGTCTGCGGGTTCGTATAAGTGACTTTGAGCGAGACTCGGCGGTAGGCCAGGTCACCCGAGGCGGCGACGTCGGTCTTTCCGTCTGAGACACTGAGCTTGAAGTTGGGGTCCGCCATATCGTTGCGGATGGCCTTGGACACCCCCTCGCCGCCCCTGACCGCCGGGCGCCCGGGCGTGGCGAGCACCGCGTCCGGTGCGTAATACGAGGCCAACGTCGCCGAATCCCTCGCCTCCAATGCGGCCAGAATCTCCTGCGCCGTGCGGTTGACCGCGTCCGTTTGCGTCTGCCCGTCGGTCGGTGCCTGGGAAGAAGTCATTTATTTGTCCTCATATTTTTGAGATTGAAACGAACAATGTCTCCCGTGCTGCCTACGTTGTGTTCTGGTTTTGCGCGATGCGTAGGACGGGTTTGATCACGTCGCCACTTGCCGCCGCGGCGAATGCTTCGTTGATCTCTTCGAACGGAAAGTGGCGAATGAGCCGGTCGAACGGGAACTGGCCGGCTTTGTAGAGCTCAATCAGTTGGGGGATGAAGAGCTGAGGGATGGCATCGCCTTGGATGATCCCGCGGACCTGGTTGCCCAGCATCAGGTTCGCCACTTCGACAGTGCCGTCGGAGCCGGCCGATGCGACCAGGCCGACCTGCCCGAGAGGCGCGAGCGCATTGACAGCGTGCGGCAGCATCTCCTTGCGGCCGCTCGTCTCCAACACGTAGTTCACGCCGCGTCCTGTGATACGTCGCAACTCCTTGGCTACGTCAGCGTCGCGGGGATTGATCGTGTGTGTCGCGCCAAGCTCCGAGGCCAACGCCAGCCGCTCGGCATTGACGTCGACCGCGATGATCGCGCTAGCCGCGGCAACTCGCGCCGCCATGACGGCAGCCAGTCCAACGGCGCCGGTGCCGAACACGGCGATGGATTCACGCGGTGACATGCGGAAGGTGTTGAGCACTGCTCCGGCGCCGGTCTGCAGGCCGCAGCCCAGCGGCGCGAGGATTTCGAGCGGGATGTCGTCCGGCACCTTGACGGTGTTGCGCTCGGTCGTGAGCGCGTAGGTGGCGAAGGACGACTGACCAAAGAAGTGGCCGTGCACGTCGCCGGCAATATCGGCGCCGCGATGACGGTGGACGCCATTGGTTCCATCGAGCCGCGCGCCGCCGAAATTCGCGTCCCCCGCGCGGTCGCAATACGGAGAGTGGCCGCTGAGGCACTGCGGGCAGCGACCGCATGCCTGGTACGACAGCACGACGTGGTCGCCGGGTGCGACCGACGTGACGGTGGACCCGATGCTCTCAACTACCCCGGCACCTTCGTGGCCGAGCACCGCAGGCAACGGCACCGGAAGGTGCTGATGCCACGCGTGGGAATCCGTCTGGCAAATGCCGCACGCCACCATCCGGACCAGCACCTCATCGGGGCGCGGTTCGTCGAGCTCCAGCTCTGCGATCTCGAAGCGGGCTCCTTTGCTCTCGGCGACGGCAGCTTTGATGGTGATCATTCGCCCCCCGCGGCCGCGGCTCTAAACGCCGAAATCCTCTGCGATCTTCCAGTTGCCGTCCGCCTGCTTCCTGAAGACGGCCAAGTAGGTGCCCTCGCTCTGCTCCGCCTGTTTGGTCTGCGGATTCGTCGTCGTGATTTTGAACGAGCCGCGGCGGTAGGCCATGTCACCCGAGCCGGAGACCTCGGTCTTCTCGTTCGAGACAGTGATCTTTAGGTTGGGATCCGCAATATCGTCCTTGATGGCCTTGGTCAATGCCCGCGCGTCCTTCGCCGCCGGGCGGCCGGGCGTGGCAATCACCGCGCCCGGCGCGTAATAGGTGTTCACCTTTGCGGAATCCTTGGTCTCGAAGGCGGACAGCATCTCCTCCGCGAGGCGGTTGATCGCGTCGGCGTCCGTCTGCCTGCCCGTCGGGGCCTGGCCGGGCGCAGCCCAGCTCGGCATCGGCACAAGGCCGGCGGTGACCTGCGCCAGCACATAGTCGCCCGCCAGGTTGATGATGCCGCCTCGGCGCGACCAGACATCGCCAAGCACGGCGCGTTCCGGCGATGTGTAGTCGGGGGCCCACTCGGAGATGACAGCCAGCCAGTCGATCGGCTTGGCGCCGGCCTGCACCATGCGCGCCTTGGCGTCCTCATGGGCCTCGACCGTGGCGCCGCCCGAACAGTTGCTGACGAAATAGACCTCGTATCCTTCCTTCAGGGCGGCGAGCACCGATTGGGCCAGGCAGACCTCGGTCACGAGGCCGGCCATGATCAACTTCTTGCGGCCCGTCGCATCGATCGCGGCCCGGACCTCCGGGTGCGACCAGGCATGGGTCGAGGTGCGGTCGATCGGCGTGACGTCCGGGAAAATCTCGGTCAGCTCTTTGAACAGCGGGTCGACGAGGACGCTGCCCTTCGCGCCGATCGTCGTGAGGATCGTAGGAACGCCGAGGTTTTTGGCTGCCTGGGCGAGGCCCGCGACGTTGTTGATCATCAGGCCTGGATCGATCGAGTGAACCAATAAGCCAATCCAGGGCTGGTGATCGATCAGCACGAGAACCGAGTTCGCGGTGGTCAGTTCGTTCGGATTGTTTGACGGTGTGTTCTTGTCCTTCATCTTTTCTCCTTATGAATTGGCGTCCGGCACCGGGCCGAGCAATGAACCGCCGTCAGCGATGAACTCGGAACCAGTCGAGAAGCTGGCCTCGTCGGACGCGACGAACAGCACCAGCCGCGTGAGCTCTTCAGGCTCGGCGATGCGCGGAATCGCCAGGTTCTTAACTGACGCAGCCATCACCGCCTCGACGTCCGGCTGTGCCGCCATCGTCGTGCGGGTCGCACCTGGGTGGATGGAGTTGACGCGGATCTTGTCGCGCGCGAGTTCCAGCGCCGCCGTCTTGGTGAGCCCGCGCACACCCCATTTGCTGGCCACGTACGCCCCCAGTCCAAAAGCACCACTCATCCCGGCGCCCGAGGAGATGTTGACGATCGCGCCACCATTGGCTTTGCGCATCGAGGACGCGACTGCGCGTATCCCCAGATAAGTGCCGGTCAGGTTGATGTCGATCACTCGACTCCAGTCCGTCGGCGTGGTGTCGGCGATCATTGCGAAGTGCACGATGCCCGCGTTGTTGACCAGCACGGACACCGGGCCGAAGGCGTTTTCGGCGGCCGTTACGGTCGCTGCCCAGTCCGCTTCGCTCCTGACGTCGAGGCTCGAGAAGATGGCGCGGTCTCCGAGTTCATCGGCCAGGCTCTGTCCCTCTTGCTTGACGACGTCTGCGATCACGACATTCGCGCCCTCGGCGATGAAGCCGCGCGCGTGGCTAGCGCCCATTCCACGGGCGCCACCCGTGACGATCACTGTCCGATTCTCGAAACGTTTCATAGGCGTTCACCCGCAGGACGGACAGTCGGGATTGCCGCGTCGGAGCGTCCTCCGCTCGCGGGGTCGTTTGCCATCCAGGACTCGATCACAAAGTCAGCGTAAGGAATTTCGGCCTCTGGCGATATCACGTGTTTCCATGATGGACGCGGGGAGCGCGCAGGCCTTAGCCTGTGCGTGTGGATCCCAGAGCTCGAGGACAGCCGTTCAGGGTGAGGCCGATCGGAAGCGAGGTGTCTCCGGTGCGTGCGACAATGTCCCGATCCGTCCGCCCAGGGATCCCAATGGGCTCAGAAGACCACACCGTTTACGTCGTAGACGATGACGTTCGCATGTGTGAAGCCTTGCGTGAGCTGTTCACCTCACTCGGCGTGACGTCCGTCACCTTCGGATCGGTCGCCGAGTACGTCGCGTACCAGAAGCCCGATCTGCCGGCCTGCCTCATCCTTGACGTGGAACTGCCGGACATCAGCGGCCTGGATTTCCAGCAACAGCTTGGCGACGCGTACCACCCGCCAATCGTGTTCATCACCGGACACGGCGACATTCCATCGTCGGTTCGCGCGATCAAAGCCGGCGCCGTCGACTTTCTGGCGAAACCATTCAGCCAGCCGGACCTCATGGCGGCGGTGGACGCGGCCATCACGCGCGACCGACACGCACGGCTGGAGAGAGCCGAACGTGCTCGACTGCAGCAGCGCTACTCTTCGCTCACGCCGCGCGAAAGCCAGGTGCTCCCATTGATCGTCAGCGGACTTCTGAACAAACAGGCGGCGGCGGAGCTCGGTATCAGCGAGGTCACCCTCCAAATCCATCGAAGCCGGATCATGCAGAAGATGGCGGCAGACTCGTTCGCCGATCTCGTTCGAATGGCCGGGCAGTTGAACATCGCGCTCGAGCGCCGGAAGCAGCAATGACATGGCCGAATCCACCCGCTTCGTGGTGGCCGTCGTTGACGACGACCATCGGACACTCGAGTCCCTTGCCGATTTGCTGGAGGCGGCAGGCTACGATGTTCGACTGTACTCGTCCGCGACGATGGTCTGGACACGTGGCGGCCTGTCCGAGATCGACTGCCTGATCTCCGATATCGGCATGCCCGACATGAGTGGATTTGAGCTGCGCCGGTTGGCCCTTTCGGAGCGGCCAGAGTTGCCGGTCATCCTCATCACGGGGCGTCCCGAGCTCCGAGCCCAGGACTCCTCGATCATCGAACGTGATCGCTATTTTGAAAAGCCGTTTGACGGTCAGCAGCTGCTGGCAGCCATCCGCACGGCGCTCGGGGAGATACATCCGAAGGGGGCGGCCTGATTGTCGCATCGCTGACGGCGTGGCTTACGCGGAGACGTCCGACGCCATCGGAAGCGCAAAACTGAATGTCGTCCCGGCGTCCTCGTTCGCGGTTGCCCAGATTCGGCCGCCATGCGCCTCAACGATCGAGCGAGAAATGGACAGCCCCATCCCCATGCCTGACTCCTTCGTGGTGAAGAATGGTTCGAAGACGAGCGCGGGGTCTTTGATGCCGACGCCGTGGTCGCGGACCTCAATCAGGAGTTCTTCTCCTTGGCGGCGTGACTTGAGCACGAGCGACTTCGGGCGATCCGTCGGGCCGGCCATCGACTCCGTGGCGTTATGGACAAGGTTGATGAGCGTTTGCTGAATTTGGACGTGGTCCCCCGCAATCCTCGGGAGATCGGCCGCCAGTTCCGTTTCAACGACGATGCTGTTGTCACGAAGTTCGTCCGAGAGCACGCTGAGCACCTCAGCGACAATCTGGTTCATATCCAGGAGTGCTTTGACCGGCGGCGCTTCTTTGAAAAGGGCACGAATTCTCCGCACCACTTCGGCCGCGGAATGCCCGTCCCGGATGATGCGCTCAAGGGTCGCCTGCGCCCTGTCGAGATTCGGCGGATCGTGCGACAGCCACGTTTGGCACGCGTGCGCATTGGTCACGACGGACGCCAACGGCTGGTTGATTTCATGAGCAATGGACGCGGACATCTCGGCAACGGTGGCGATCTGCATCGCGGCGGATAGCTTGCGCCGTGTGCTGCGCAGTGCTTCCTCCATCTCCCTGTTGTCGTTGACGTCAACGCTCACTGAATACCAGCACACCACACGGCCGTCTCGATCGAGGAGGGGCTCGGATCTCTCGTAGAACCACCGATACTCTCCGGCGGCGTTCCGGATTCGGTACGTGTCTTCCCAGGGTTCACGCGTTTTCAAGGCGTGACTCCATTTTTGTGCGCGAGCGTCTCGATCGTCCGGATGGGCGTGAGCGACCCGATCGTCCGGATGGTCGAGGCGCATCCCTATCAGGCCCGGCTCGTGACCGATATAGTCGACGACGCGCCTGTTCACATAGGCCAGCTTGCCTTCGGCTGTCGTGCGCCCGACGAGGGCAGGGATCGTCTCCACGAGCAATCGGAGGTGTTGTTCACTCTCTCGAAGTGCTTCTTCCGCCCTCCGTTGATCATCGATGTCCGTAAACACGTAATACCATCGGACAATCTGGCCTCGATCGTCGCGCAGGGGCTCGCCCCGGACGTGGACCCATCGGTAGACGCCATCGAAGCGCCTCACGCGATGAACAAGGTCCATCGGTTGTCCGAGTGCGTTACACCGCAGCCACTCGCTCCTCAACAACTCTTGGTCTTCCGGGTACACGGTGGCCATGGGTCGCTCACTGAATTCCTCAGGAGTGGTGTCGAGATAGTCGATCGCGCGTTTATTGAGGTATTCGCTCTGACCCTCCGCGTTGGCGACCGCAATCATTCCCGGCACACTGTCGACCAGCTGGCGAAGCTCACGTTCGCTCTCACGGAGCGCTTCCTCCGCGCGTTTTCGCTCATCGATATCCGTCACCAAGTTGTACCAACGGACGATGCGACCGTCGGCATCACGCTGCGGACGACCTCGCACGTGGAACCAGCGGTAGACGCCATCGGCTCGACGGTTCCGCGTTTCAACATCAAGCGGCTCCCCGGTTTCGATCGCGCGCCGATACGCGTCGATCACGCGAGGAAGATCATCGGGATGGTGAGCGTCGCCGATGGCCCAGTTCTTCAATTCCTCAGTGGTCTTGCCGAAATACTCCAAGACCTGGCGGCTGAGAAATTCGACCTCGCCTGCCGCATTCGCGGTAGAGACAAAGCCAGGAATGCTGTCGATGGTCAACCGTAGGCTCTGCTCATTCGACCGCAGGGCATCTTCAGCCCGCTTCCGATCGTCGATGTCAGTACCCGCTGCATACCATCGGACGACCTCTCCTCGTTGGTCTCGCAGCGGGTTGTACTGGATTAAGAACCACCGATACTGACCGTCCTTGCGGCGCACTCGTCGTTCGTACTCGAATGGGACCCCTCGCGAGATCGCCAGATCGCGTTGGTCGCGCAATCTCTCGGTATCCTCCGGGTGAAATACGTCGCCGAAGCTTTCCGTCCTCACTTCCTCTTTCGTCAGGCCCGTGTAGTCCAGTACGGCCTGATTCGCGGACAGAAATGTGCCGTCAGCCCGGAGCGAGACGATGAGCTGAGGAATGGCATCGATGATGGTTCGAAGTTCAGCTTCGGATTTCGCAAGCTCTTCGAACGCACTCGTGAGCGCCGCCTCGTGGCGCTTGCGCTCATCGACATCCGTTTGGAGAACGAACCAACGGAGGATGCAGCCTTCCGCATCCCGCACAGGGAGACCTTGCGCATGGAACCATCGGTAGACGCCATCCGCGCCCCGTTGGCGGAGCTCGACGTCGTACGGCTGACCGCTCTCGATTGACCGCGTCCACACGGCAATGACGCCAGGGAGATCGTCTGGGTGAACGGCGTCTGAGCTCGACCACTCTCTCATGTCTTCGAGGGTCTTGCCGAAGTAGTCCAGAACCTGGCGGTTGACGATCTCGACCGCTCCATCAGGTGTCAGGACCGCGACGAGCGCGGAAATGCCGTCGACGATCTGGCGGAGTGTGAGTTCGTTCTGCACAGCGCCATTTTCTGCCATTCCGCCGCCGCCCGGCTGCTGATTCCAGCATCGTGCTAGCCGGGGTCCGCGGCATGTAAGGCGGGCGCCACGGCGGCCCCAATCGCGTCGATCGCGCGCATCATCTTGATCTGAGGCAACGACGCCGCATTCATCTGGAAGGAGATCCGCGAGACGCCGCCAAGTGCCTCACTGTGGCGAAGGATTTTGTCGACCACTTCGTCCGGGCTGCCAATCAGCAGCGCGCCGTCAGGACCTCGCTGCGCGTCGAAGCTCGCACGCGTCATGGGCGGCCACCCGCGCTCCTTGCCGATATCCGTCATCGCCTTCGCGTACCCGGGGAAGAAGGTGTCGGCAGCCTCCTGCGTGGTTTGGCCGACATAGCCCTGCATATGGACGCCGACCTTGAGTTGATCCGCGGAATGCCCGTGTTGCCTGCCGGTTTCTCGGTAGAGATCGATCAGCGGCCGAAATCGGCGCGGCTCGCCGCCGATGATCGCCACCATCAACGGAAGCCCCAACGCGCCGGCGCGCGCGAACGATTTCGGCGTGCCGCCGACGCCAAGCCAGATCGGTAGAGACTTCTGCATCGGCCGCGGGTAGATCCCTTGCCCCGTCAATGGAGGGCGGTACTTTCCGGTCCACTGCACGTGCTCGTGCTCGCGGATGGTCAGCAGCAGTTCGAGCTTCTCCTCGAACAGGGCGTCGTAGTCCTCCAGCCGGAATCCGAAGAGCGGAAACGCCTCGATGGACGACCCACGACCGACGATCATCTCCGCACGTCCGCGCGAGAGCAGATCGAGGGTGGCGAAGTTCTGAAAGGCGCGCACCGGGTCCTCGGCGCTCAGCACGGTGACCGCGCTGGTCAGACGAATCCGTTGCGTCCGTGCCGCGGCGGCGCCGAGGATGACGGCCGGCGCCGAATCCAGGAACTCGCGACGGTGGTGTTCACCAATGCCAAACGCGTCCAGGCCGACCGCGTCGGCATGTTCGATCTGCTCGACCAGGTGTCGCAGACGATCCGCTGGATTCAGCGCGCGACTGTTCTCGTCGAACGCCGCCGCAAAACTGTCAATACCCACTTGCATCGGTGTACCTCAGAGAAAAGGACCATCCAATCCGAACGAAGGGAAGACGCTCAGCTCCGCCTCGACAACACGCTTGCCAGTTGGTCACGACGTGCCCACGCGATCGCGAGGGATCCGGTGAGCAGCACGGTTGCGGGCACCGCAGACCCGCCGACGATGAACAGATGGGTGAAGACGGCGCCGGCCATCGTGGGAATGAGCAGGAGCGCACCGAACGCCGCCCAGGACGGCACAAGGAGTGCCACGGCCGAGACGACCTCGATCGAGCCGGTCACGTAGCGGAACCATTGCCCGATGCCGACCGCATCGAACAACCCCACCATGTCGGGCGCGCCGGTCAGCTTCAGTCCGCCGGCGAACACGAACATCGCTGCGAGGGCAATCTGCGTGAGCCACAGCGCCACGAGAGCGACCCGCCCTCGCGGGATTGCGGGCGTCTGACTGGCGGTGATGGATGTCGAAGAGAGGGTGGTCATGATACGGCTCCTTGTTTGATGGTTACGATCAAATACTCAGATAGGATCCGATACCATTGGCGGGCGCACAAGACGGCACTTTTACCTGCGTTGGTTACATCGAGGGAACCGAGCGGCCAGAATTCAATGGCGCGTCATCTGGTTACGAACGTATACTGTGTATGCGTCGGATACCGACGCGGCGGCGCAAACCGATGGGCCGCCTCAGACATGACGGAAGGACCACGCGATGGCGCAGCGAGCGAAGAAGATCGCAGAAGAAAACAGCCACCACGACTGCGACTTTCGAGACATGCTGAGCCGGGTGGGGGACAAGTGGAGTCTGTTGGTGATCTTCATTCTCAAAGGCAGGCCTGCGTTTCGAGCGCGGTTCTCGGATCTGAAGCGCAGCATTCCGGGGATATCCCAGCGGATGCTCACCGCCACCGTGCGGCAACCTGGAGCGTGATGGCATGCTCACGCGTCACGTCTACGCAGAAGTGCCGCCCCGCGTGGAGTACGAGCTCACGCCGCTTGGCAGAGGGTTGACGGAGCCTGTGCTCGGTCTTGTCTCCTGGCTGCAGTCGAACTGGCCGGTGATCCGGAGCGCGCGCGATCGATTTGATGCGCGAAAGCAAGTGACCAGAACGGTCGCCCGCCCCGGTTCTGCGACTGCGATCCGCGGGTAGCGTTGCGATCGGGCGGGATTGCATCGTCCCCGCGCGGGACCCCAGTCAGGACACGCTACTGCGCGCCGTTTTCAAGGCTGCCGTCCACCACAAGAGATCGTCGATCAGCGCCCCGGCAGACGCCTCCAGCTGACCCAGTCCGGCGTCGACATCCCCGCCCTTGTAGTGAGCCCACAGCGTGGCGACAGGGATGTGGACCGATGAGCGAATCGGGGCGAGTTGGAGCTCGATCGCTGTTTCGCGGAGCTGCTGGACGCCGCGGGCGCCCATGGCGGAGCCATAGCTCACGAAGCCAACTGCCTTGCGATTCCACTCTGGATACACCCAATCGATGGCGTTCTTCAGGACCGCAGCCGGTCCGTAGTTGTATTCGGGCGTGACGAAGACGAATCCGTCGGACTGCGCGATTGCGGCGGTCCACTTCTTGACAACCTCATGCTCGTAGGGCGGTCGACCCGGTGTGGCCGGCGGCACGGGCTGATCAAAGAACGGCATCGGATAGTCGCGAAGATCGAGGAGCCGCGCGTCGACGCCACTGCGCTTCTTCAGGTGTTTCAGAATCCATTCAGCCGGTCGTTCAGAAAACCGACCCTGTCGGGTGCTTCCGATGATCACCGAAATAGCTGTCATGCCTTCACTTCCTCGTTCAGTCGCTGCCGTCTGCATTCTCAGATCGCTTACGTTCGCGGGCCAATGAGACGCGTCAGTTGCGAGCGCCGTCCCCACGCAATGAGCCCCGTCAAGGCGAACAGCACGAGCGGTACGGTTGCCGCCGTGTGGAGCACGGTGAGATGAGCCACGACGGCACCAGCCATCACGGACGCTAGCAACACCGCGCCGAGCGCGGCCTTGCCAGGGACGAGGAGCAGGACCGCGCCCAGCACTTCGAGCAGACCGGTGACGTATCGGAACCACTGGCCGATGCCAACTGCCTGGAAGAGCGCGATCATGTCTGCCGTTCCCAGCAGCTTTCCCGACCCAGCGGCCACGAACGCCATGGCCAGCAGCACCTGCAGCGTCCAGAGCGCAATGTTTGCGGCCTTCCGTGGTGTCGCGGCGACGTCGTCAGCTCTCCGGATGGTCGTCATGATCGGTGTCTCCTCGAGCCCATTCGCCTTTACTTCTTGAGCGCCGCCTCCAGGTTGCCCAGCACACCGAGCTGGGCGAGCATGATGGTTCCGGCGTAGTGGCAGTCGAACGCGCTCACCTTCCCATCCTCAACATGGAAGACATCGATGCACGGGACGTGGAATTCCTTACCGGTAGCGGGAAGCGTTCCCAGGCCCATGGGAAGGTCACCTTGATGGGTTCCGTTCAGCGACAGTTCAACGACGACGACGTCACCGTCGAAGTACAGGTGGGAGAGTTCGCGGTGCATGTCCGGAAATGCAGCCGAGTAGATGTCGGCCGCACGAGCGACTTCGTCGCCGCGGTATGTGACGCCGGCAGGGACGTCCCACCAGTAGCCGTTCTCGGTGAAGAGTGACCGAAACCTCTTGGGTTCCCTTTCTGCGACCGCGTACAGATTCCGGATAATCTCTTCGTTTGAAGTCATCGTGGTCTCCCTTTCACTCGGCGATCTCGTCGTGGGTGAGGGCGCGCCCGAGCCCCTCGACCGGAGTCGGGATGTCTGCCATTTCTGGCGGCACGGCTGGGGCCTACCGCCAACCTGATTCAGTCGTTCTCGATCTTTGCGAGGCGTGCCAGGCCTCGATTTATCCCCTTCACGAATCAGAGACGGCCTTCGTCGGCGTTCGCGAGTGCGCCAGTCTTCATCCATGACGTGACGGCGCCCCGCCGACGAAGCTCACGTCAGGTTGGCGCCGCCATCGACAAGGATGGTCTGACCATTGACGTACGCGCCATCTTCCGAGAACAAGAACGCCACCATCGCCGCGATGTCCTCCGGGGCACCGAGGCGGGGGGACCGCACCGAGGCGAGCGCCTTCGTGCGAAAGTCTTCGGACGTCGCTCGGAGGGCGGTCTTCGTCAGGACAATGCCGGGCGCCAGGAGATTGCAGCGCACGCCATGTTTGCCGCCAACAGTGGCCGTGTGCCGGGTGAGTCCGGTCAGACCGCTCTTGGCCGCCTGATAAGCCACGTGGTCGGCTTCCCCCAGCCACACGGAGCTTGACGACGTGTTCACAATCGCGCCGCCACCCCGTTCAATCATGAGCGGCAGTGCGTGACGGATGCCGAACATGTAGCCCGTAAGCGTGACGTCAATCGTGTGCTGCCACACCTCGAGGGGCACCGACATGGCATTGCTGTCCCTGCCGATGTTTTGCGCTGAGAGATCGGCGGCGACGTTGAACAACGCGTCCAGCCCACCAAAGTGCTTAGCGGTGAAGTTGATCAGCGCTTCGTATGAAGCCTCCACGCTGATGTCGAATCCTCTGGCCGCAGCTTGTCCGCCCGCCGCTTTGATGTCGTCAACGACGGCCAGCGCGGCCGCCTCGTTGAGATCGGCGGCGATGACCTTCATGCCTTCCTGGGCGAGCCGGACGGCTGTGGCGCCGCCGATGCTCCCAGGCGCCGCTCCGGCGACGATCGCGACCTTGTCCTGAAGTCCCCTCATCGTTGTCGTTTGTCTCAACGCGTGGTGGCCGCGGGCGTCAGCTGGGCGGCTCGGGATTCAGCCGCTTTGGCGTCCGCGGCTTTGGCCATCTCCGAGGGGGGATAGATGTTCTGGAGGATGGCTGTCTCCTTGAGGAACGGCACAATGACCTCTCGCGCGGCCGGAGCAAGTGGTCCAGCCCAATCGCGAAACCATTCCGTGATCATCGCTTGCGTCGTGTTCGGCACGGCGCCTGCCTGGATCATCCGCAAGACAGCGACATCGTGCGATTCCCTTGTCAGACCGCCGGCGGCATCGGTGACGATGCTGACCTCGTAGCCGTCCTTTAGCGCGGCCACCACGGGATAGGCGAGGCACACCTCCGTCACAATCCCGGACATAACCAACCGCTTGCGCCCGGTCTTCTTGACCGCCTCGACAAACGCCCGGTCAGCCCAGGAGTCCATCGAGGTCCGGTCGATTTCCGGCACGTTCGGGACTTCACTCCGAAGCGATGCAATGGTCGGCTGGTTGACCCCCATCTGGACACCGACCGTGCTCAGGATGATGGGGATATCGAATGCCAACGCCGCCTTGGTGAGATAGCGCGCGTTGAGTTCGACAAGCTTGCGATCGTGCGACCGGATGAAGCTCATCACGCCGGGTTGATAGTCGATCAACAGCAATGCGCATTCTTTGGAATCCCAGACACCGCTTGACCTGTTGTTCTCGGGCATGATCGATTCCTCCTTCGCTCACGTGGTGGCGTGTCGTCAATGCGTTCGCCATGAATGAGCGTAGGAGGTTTCATGCCCGTGCGATATCACGTATTTCTATGATGGACGCGTCGAGCGGGCCGGCGGTAGCCTGATGTGCGTGGGACCACCGTGCGCAACCTTGAGCGTGACGGCATGCTAACGCGCCACGTCTACGCAGAGGTGCTGCCCGCGTGGAATACGAGCTCACCCCGCTTGGCAGAGGGCTGACAGAACCGGTTCTCGGCCTAGTCTCCTGGCTTCAGTCGAACTGCTCGCTTATCCGGAGCGGGCGCGACCGATTCGATGCGCGGAAAAAGGCGGTCGCCCTGCCCGTTGCCTCTGCATCAATCCGCGGCTGACGTCCGCGAGCCCTCGCGCCCAGAGTCAAGGAATCGCGGGAGGATCGGGTTCAGATTATTCGGTCAGCACCTCATTGGATACGAGCGCCAGGGCTGCTCTCGCGCAATCGATGTCGTTCTGCACCGTGGGCGCCCCGCTTAGCCCGATCGCGCCGACAACTTCTCCGTTCACCTTAATGGGAAGTCCTCCACCCCATGCGGCGACACGCGCAAGCGTGGGGATGCCGGCCAAAAGCGACGGGTCGCCCTTGATAAAATCGAAAAAGTCCTGCGTGGAGACGCCGAACAGGGCTGTGTACGCCTTCTTCTGCGCAATCTCAATGGTAGGGATCGAGGCCCCATCCATCCGGCTAAAGGCCTTGAGATTGCCGCCGTCATCGAGAATCGCCACGTTCTCGGTAACGCCCAGTTCTCTGGCTTTCGCCACCGCGGCATTCACCATTTTCTGTGCCAGCTCAGAAGAGATGCTGTGTTTCTTGACGACGTTAGCCATTGGACCATCTCCTTCGTTTATTGCGCGTTGAATCCGCCCCGCGTGCGGGCCACACCGCTTCCACCCATCCATCCATCTGGGTCTGCTACACCGGAAACCGATCGCCGAACATCGGCCGACCGCTCTTGGATTCGGCCTGCGACGCTTCGTCCTCAACCACGTCCCAATGCTCGACCAGGATTCCATCGACCACACGAACGAAGTCCGCAACGATCCAGTTCTTTGCCTGGCCGAAGCCCGAAAAGCGACTGTGCACGATCACGAACTCGCCGTCCGCCACAATCTGCTCGTGCTCGTGCTTGAACGTTGGCGGCATACTCTTGATCAGATTGAACAGACCGTCGCGACCGGGCTCAATGTGGGCGCTGTGCTGCACGTAGTTCGGTGACCAGAAGCGCGCCGCCGCGCCGTAGTCACGTTTGTTGAAAAGGGTGTCGAACGCTTCAAGGACGATCGCCTTGTTCCGTGCTTCTGGGCTCTGACTCATGAGGTGCCTCCCGATTGCTAAATCGCGGTTCGGCCGCCGTCGACGGCCACGATCGCTCCGGTCATATAGCTGGCACGCGGCGAGGCCAGGAATGCCACGACCTCGGCGATCTCCGGAGGGTCGGCTGCACGCTTCATCGCCGTGGCGGCCCCGAGCGAGTCGAAGAGTTCCCGCGCCTCGGGCCGTGTGTAGATCGGGCCAGGCGCGACCGCATTGACCCGGATGCCTCGCGGGCTATACTCCGCCGCCCATGCCTGGGTGAATGACGCCAGCGCCGCTTTGGTGGCCCCGTACGCCGCGCCGCCGGCGAGACCGAGGCGGCCGGCCATGCTGCTGATGTTGATGATGCTCCCGGTCCCACGTGCCACCATGCCTGGCGCGAACGCCGAGACGAGGAAGAACGGCGCCCTGACGTTGGCGGCGAACATCGCATCGAAGGACGCGATCTCGAACGTCTCCGTGGGTCCCCACACCGAGAACCCGGCGTTGTTGACCAGGATGTCGATGTCGCCAACCTCCTTGGCGAAACGGGCGATGCTCGCGGCGTCGGCGAGGTCAGCGGCGACGAAGTGGGCGCGACCGCCCTGCAACTGGATTTCTTCGACCGTCTGGACACCGCGCCCCGCGTCGCGGCCATGCACGGTGACGTCGGCGCCATCCCGCGCGAGTTGAAAGGCGATCGCGCGGCCGAGGCCGGACGTCGCTCCCGTGACGAGGGCCTTCAGGCCGTCGAGATCGCGTTGTTGAGCCGTCATCATCCCCTCCTCTTTGCAGACTTCAGCCTACGGGAAGGGGTCGAACGCTTCTTGCGCGATCCGGCCAGGGTTGTCAGTTATTGCTTCGCATTTGTGTCCAGGTGACCAGCGGAAGGCGTGATGAGAGGAGGCTTGTTCAGTGGCCCGACGTAACGGGCGCCAGCTCGTGAATCATTCGCGGATCACCAGGTCGGTGTAGTCGAGAATGAAAGACGTACGCCCTGAGAGGAGCGGGCCCTCCGGCGTGCGCCGCACAACGCGCCGCAACGTCGGAAAGATGAGTCCGTCTATCGACATGTGGTCATAGCAATAGTGCGCGGCAACGCCGCCCAGCACGTCGGTGACGTAGTCGAGCCGTCTCAGCATGAAGTCGTCGCCGAAATAGAGCTTTTGGACCTTCGTGTGCGCAGGTACGTCGTCCGGGTAGGTCACTTCGAGGACGCGCCAGGTTTCGCGACCTTCGACATGCGCCTCGAGCTCTCGCGTGGCGAAGCCCATGCGAGCAAAGAGGAAAGGCGTTGTTAGATAGTTCCATACCGCGTAGCCGAGAAAATACGTCAGGTGCAGGCGATCCCAGGGCGTTTCGCGTACATGCCCCGCAAACGCCGCGCGCGGATCGGAGCGTTCTTCGACGATCGTACCGTCACGGCGTTCGATCCAAACCCGATTCGGGGTGAAGATCCAGCGATCATCGGACTCATCGCCTAACCTCTGAAAGACGGTCCGAGGTGTCGCCGCGTCCACAGACGCTGAGGGCCGGCGATGACCCGGATAACCCTTGAGATCCAGCAGCCCACCCGAGAAGTTGAACGTCACATCGATCGCGCGAACGGTGCGCCAGCGGTCGAGGCCGCCATGTGCTGCGATGACGGAACTAAGGAGATCGGCCATAACGGCTACGCTTTCTTCCTTTCGAAGAATCATTGCGCCGGGACCGGAGTGCTCTTCTGCCACACGGATGCGGCAATCGTCGCGAGAAGCACCACGCCGATGATCGCCACGGACACGCCCGCACTGACCTGCACCCATTCACTAGCCAGCATCTTCGCGGCGGTGAACACGAGGAGTGCCGCAAGGCCCCTGCGCAGATATCGCAACCGATAAACCGCGTCAGACAGCACGAAATACAGCGAGCGGAGTCCAAGCATCGCCATGACATTCGAGCTGTAGACGATGAGCGGATTCCGAGTCACGGCTAACACTGCAGGGATGGAATCGAGCGCAAAGACGATGTCGGTCGTCTCGATGACGACAAGAGCCACAAACAGCGGCGTCGCGACGAGCCGGCCGCCCTCGCGTCGCCAGAAGTCATGTCCGTGCAACACAGGACTGACGCGCACGACTCGAGCAATCCAGGTGCCGCATACATCACAAGCCTCTGTGACGACCTTTCGTTCACGCTCGCCACCGAACAGCAGCCGCCAGGCGGCGAACAGGAGGAGAGCTGCGAATGGATAGATGATCCATTGAAAGCGTTCGATGAGGGTGATGCCGGCGCCGATCATCAGCGCCCTGAACACGAGGGCGCCTACGACGCCAAACAAAAGCACGCGACGCTGATACTCGGTGGGAATGCGAAGCTCAGAGAAGATGACGACGAAGACGAAGATGTTGTCGACCGACAGCGACTTCTCGAGAAGGTACGCCGCGAAATATTCCGTCGCGGCGCTTCTACCCTGGGTCGCAGCGATCCACAGCCCTAGCGCAAGCCCTAGTCCGACCCACACGATGACCCACGCCATGTTTCGGGACAAAGGGACATCCGCGTCTGTGGTTGGACGGCGCGCGGCTGGTCGTTCCGGTTCAGGGGCAGTTCTGACCATCGGCGGCATGTTGACGACATCCTTCGTCTGGAGGCAGGGTCGCGCCCTCCTCTTCGCAGAGTTCAGCCTACGAGAAGGGGTCGAATGTTTCTTGGACGATCCCGCTGGTTTTGTCAGTTATGGCTTCGGTGTGTCGATGACGACCAGCGAAGAGGCCTGATGAGCGGTGTGTGTGCGGATCAGCGTCGGAAACAACGTCCAACCAAGAAACGAGCCGATGTTCCGTGCCAGGATCGAGGATGGGCTCGCCTCTAGGGATTCACGCGTTTCGTCGCTTTTGTGCACGAACGGCCAATGGGAAGCGCAGAAACAACTTCATGCGGGCCCCTGATAGTCTCGCCTCCATCGACCTGGACTGACGCCCACGATCTGATGGAACGTGCGAGTGAAAGCAGCTTGATCCGAGAAGCCGGCCTGGTCCGCAATATCGGCCAGTGACGCATGCGTCTCTATCAAGAGCTCCTGGGAACGTTCAATCCGGCGCTGCACCAGCCATCTGTGGGCAGAGACACCGAAGCTTGCCTTGAATGACCTCGCGAAGTGGCTGATCGACAGATCGCACTCCGCTGCCAACTCAGAGAGCCGGATTCGTCCAGACAGATTCTCACTCAGTAGCTCCGTCGCTCGACGTTTCTGCGACGGCCCCAGACCGCCGACTGAAACCGTTGGCGATTTCCGCAGTGCTCCGTACTTTTGGAGCACATGAGCGGCGAGGATCTGATTGAGGTGGTCCAGTGCCAGAGGGGATGGCCAACCGGGTTGTCCGACGGAGGGAAGCATGCTCCTCGTCAGTTGCGACAGCACGAGATCTTCTTCCGCCACCGCAACCTTGTACGTCTCTACGGGGCCGACCCCAAGATCGGCCGCGATCTCGTCCAAGCCTCTGCGAGGCACATGAAACAGCATGTAGCCGAACGCTCGCCTAATCCAGCAACTGGGCCGCGCGTCAAGGTCGATCACGGTGGACCGGAACGCTTGAATGTAAGGCGTCGGAACCCGCTTGTCGTCGACGCAAAAGTCATAGTCGGCTCTCGCCACCGGCGTGATCGACACCGCCACGAGCAGCGCGGGAACGCTCGTGACCTTTGTGATCGGGTGCGCCAGCCCGCTCGAAGACTCCAACCGCGTGATCGTAAATGAATCGGCGCCGAGCGTGAGGGACGAGATCGGCGGAGTCTCCTTCAGGTGAAGGTACTTCACCGGCGTCTCATCAACCGAACCGGTGGGCGCGCCGGCAGACCGTTCACGACCGTGCATGAGGTTGCTGCTCATCATTCCCCCCAAACGAGTTGACGGTCCTTTCGAACGCTACCACGCTTGCGATTGTACGGTATTGATTTCGTCTTCCGTCAGGACGACGCTTGCGGCTGCGACGTTCTCGACAACGTGGGCGACTTTGGAGGTTCCCGGAATCGGCAGAATGAATGGGGATCGCGCGAGCAGCCATGCCAACGCGACCTGCGAAGGCGTCACGTTCTTTTGCGCGGCCACACGACGAAGAGGACTATCCGCACCCGTCAGTTGGCCAGCCGCCAAGGGAAACCACGGGATGAAGACGATGTCGTGTTGCTCACAGTATTCCAGGACGTCCTCCGCGCCGCGATCGGTGACGCTATAGCGATTCTGTACGCTCGCAATGGACACGATCGTGCGCGCGTCATGAAGCTGGCGCACGCTCACTTCCGATAGACCGATGTGCTTGATCTTGCCCGCCGCCTGCAAATCCTTCAAGGCGCCGAGCTGTCTCTCCATCGGGAGCTGTGGGTCGATCCTGTGCAACTGATAGAGATCGATCCGGTCGAGGCGCAGCCGCCGCAAGCTTCCTTCGCACGCCGACTTCAGATGTTCCGGCCTTCCGTTTTCAACCCATTGGTCAGGGCCCGGCCGCTCGAAGCCACCCTTCGTGGCGACGACGACGCCTTCCGGATAGGGATACAGCGCCTCGGCAATGATTTCCTCACTGACATCGGGACCGTACGAATCCGCGGTGTCGATGAAATTGACCCCGAGTTCGACGGCGCGTCTCACGACGCGAATGGCCTCACTCCGATCCGCGGGTTCGCCCCAGATTCCCTTGCCGGTGAGCCGCATCGTACCCAGTCCGAGCCGAGCCACGAGGAAATCGTCGCCGATCAGCAATTCGCCGCTCAGGCCGGCCGTCTCGTTTTCGCGCTTCCCTGATGCGTCCATTGCGTTTCCCCGATTACTCTTGCTCCTGAAATACCTGCCCGTACGTCTTGCCGTAGGGATAAAAGCGACCGTGTTCGCCCTTCTCCCAATCGGCTTTCAGTTCGGGCGTCATGATGTCCCAATCCGGACGGCATTTCCTGAGCACAACACGCAAGTCCTGTCGAAGTTCTTCCAGCGTCGGTCGTCCAAAAAACCAGTAGCCGTTGTAGATCTTGAACACCACGAGACCAGGTTCCAGAACGATGACATGCGGAATCATCGGATTGTGCTCAGGGTCCGTGTACTCGGCGATGTCGAGATCCTTCTGAACCTTGCGTCCCGGATCGGATAGGAAGG
This sequence comes from uncultured Acidobacteriota bacterium, assembly GCA_963839705.1. GTDB lineage: Bacteria > Acidobacteriota > Vicinamibacteria > Vicinamibacterales > 2-12-FULL-66-21 > DATBJJ01. The sequence goes on along the minus strand of CAWIWL010000008.1, from coordinate 332,211 downwards.
GCCAATGCGCGCCGACGCCTGTGCGGTACTCATTCGTCGTCAGCATGTTGTCGGTGCTGATGGTAACCAGGCGGGCGTAACCGACTTCCATCTCGCGATACAGGTGGACCAGACCCTCGGCCTGGCGCAGATCCTTCGGACAGTATCCTCCCCGGCTCAGCACCAGAATCATCGGATCCGGACCCTGTAGTTCCGAAAGCGTGCGACGTCTGCCGGCGTGATCGGTCAGCTCATAATCGGGAAATACGGCGCCAACGACAATGTCCGCTCTCATAGCTTCACCTCGGTGACCCTGCTCTGTGTTGCTCTGAAATCGCGTCACCCGTTCAAGAACAGCGTCGCGTGTTCCACGAAGAGCTCCGGGTACTGGTGCTGCGAGCCGTGATTGGAGTCGGGATAGACGATCAGCTGCGCATCCGGGATGTGCTGTTCCATGATGAAGGAGTTGATCGTGGGCATGATCACGTCGTTGCTGCCGTTCACGACGAGTGTTGGCTGCTTGATCGTTTTTAGATAGTCGTAGGCCCCCTCTCGCTGAACGCCCCACTTTTCCATCGCTTCGACCTGGGCGGGCGACACCTTGTCGTTCACTTCGGGATCGCGCCCATCCTGCCGAAGATGCGTGCGCTTCAAGAACGCCCGTCCCGCCGCCTGGCCCGCCTCGGACGGACTGAATTGGACCGCGAGCCAGACGTACTCGGGCGGATCGTAGGTGGCGCCGAAGAGGCGCCCGGCAGCCTGGGTCAGCGACTCCATTCCCTGACCGCCGCGTGGACCGGTGCCCACGAGGATCAACTTCCGAACGAGATCGGGCGCCCGCAGCGCGATTTCCTGCGCGACCATGCCGCCGATCGAGAAGCCGAGCACGTCCGCCTTGTTCAGACCAAGTGCTCGGGCGAAGGCCACCGCGTTGGCGCCCATCTGCTCGAACGTCGTCGGCACTTCGCCGGAGCTGCTGGACACGCCGGCGTTGTTGAACAAGATCACCTCACGGTCACGAGCCAGGCCATCCGTGACCGTCGGATCCCAGTAGTCCATGGTGCCCAGGTAGTGCTGGTTGAAGACGAGTGGGACGCCGTTAGCCTTGCCAAACCGGCGATAGGCAAAGCGGATCCCGTTGCCTTCGACAAGCTGCGTTGGTGCTGTCTGATGCGTGTACTTCATGACAAATCCTCCTAGACGCCAGCCTATGAGGACTGGTCGAGCGCTTCTTGCAGGATTCGGCCAGTTTTGTCAGTTGTTGCTTCCGACTGCGTCTCCTGAACGATCGAGCAGATTTCGCGAACGCCCAAGCATTCAACGCTGGGTCCGCGGAGCGTATCGTCTCCTTCAGGTCAGAAAATTGAAGGAGAACGCGATGTCAGAAACAAACAACAAAGTCGTGGCCATCACCCCAGTCCGGTGCTCGCTCCGGTGATGACGACGACTTTTCCCGCTACTTCGTTATTGGCTTCCCTATTCATGGTTGTCTCGGCTCTATCGTGTCGGCCTCAATCGCAGGAGGTTCAGCTCGTTTGACGTGCCTAGTCGAACGCGAGACCCGAACGTCCCGGCCCCTTGCGACACGAAGACCTGCAGAGGGCCTCGGTGATACAGGCCGTGAGTGAAGGGAAAAATCGCCGTGGCGACGAGCGTGCCTGGAAAGAACTGCCCGCCGTGTGTGTGGCCGGCGATCATCAAATCGATTCCGTTCGCGGCTGCATACTGAGCGCCTGCCGGACTGTGGTGCAAGAGCACCGACGGCATGCCGTCCTTCAGGTGGAGCGACGCCAGCACGGACTTGATCGTGCGTGAGTCGTCCGACGGATGCAGGTCGAACGTGTCTTCATCGGCGTTCATGTAGTCGAGGCCCACCAGCTGGAGTCCGTGGGTTTCGACCACCTGGCTGCGGAGGACGTTCACGCCGTACTTCTTCACCAATGCGAACGCGCGTTCCGCATCGACATACTTCTCGTGGTTCCCTCCGACGTAGTAGACGGGCGCCGAGAATCGAGCCAGCGGCTCGAGCTCTCCGGGCACGAATGCTGCCTCGGAGTCGATGAGGTCACCGGTAATCAGCACGATGTCAGGCTTGCGCTGGTTAGTTTCTTCGACGATCTTCTCGAGGTACTTCCTTCCCCGGTGATGGCCTACATGGATGTCCGAGAGCTGCATCGCGACGACGTCGCGGTCGAGGCCGGGGAGTGCAATCTCGGTCTCTACAACCGAGAACGAATTGGCCCACATGCCGCCGACAAGCGTCGCGCCGACTGCCAGAAGCAGCGCCGCCACACCTGCGCGAGCTTTCGGGATGTGCCACGCCCTCTCGATGACGTGCAGGAGTACAAACGCGAGCGTCAGGAAGACGTAGCCAGCGAAAAGATATCCGGCAAGGACGTACGACAGGCCGGCGACCAGGTCGGCGGACTTCGTCGCGGGCGCCATCAACATGAACGAGCCCACGAGTGCCGCCATCACGAGGACACGCAACAGCCACCGCTGCTGCAGCCCGAACGTAGTCCGCAAGCGGAAGGCGATGTACCAGGCGGAACCGAAGCACGCCAGCAGAAACAGCAGCAGGACACCGGCCAACAGCACAGTGTTCATAGGCGTCAGCGCCTGACCGGTGCCGGCTGAAGCAGCTGGCCGTCAGCGGTGTCGGTCAGCACAGTTCTGACACAATCCGCGCTTCCACGATCGACCTGCGTCAGGCCACCGAATCGGATCAAGCCAACCCGGCGAGAATCCACACGACACGGGCCATGCCGTTGGGTCGATTGCCTCCACGACGCGGGCGCAGTAGTCTATCGCTTTACAGCAGAGAGGGGCCATCGCGATGCGCGACGAATCCTCACAGATCGTGCGGCTGTCAACGCGTGACGTTGCGCCGGCGGAGCGTCTGAGCTACGCCAGTTGGATCCTGGGCTCGGCCCTCGCACCGGCTGCGGTGTCCGCCGAAACTCCGTCGCAGTACGAATTGGATGTGACCGCGTTGGAGCTGCCATCGATCGCCATCGTGGCACAGAGCGGTTCGCCGCAACGCGCGATTCGTGCTCGCCCGGAAGTCCGACGCACCTCTCAGCGCTACTTCTTCCTGGTTCTGGCACTCAGCGGTTCATGGCACGTCACGAATGTGACGCGCACCCGGCTCGGCCCTGGCGACATCACGTTCTACGATTCGCGCGACCCGCTCGACTGCGACCTTCAGCTCCACTGGAGCGGCATCAATTTGCAACTCTCGGAACAGTTCGTGCGGAAATGGGTGCCCAATCCTATCGTGCTGGGTGGGGGGCGCATTGGCGAGTCCCAGTGGGGACGCGTCCTGGCGAGTTACGTCGCCCAGATGTCGCCCGAGTTCGTCGTGCAAGCTCCGTTGCCGCAGGGCGTACTGATCGATCAACTCGGAGCGTTATTGGCCTTGACCGCGAGCGAGCTCAGCGGGCGTCGCGCCGTATCAACGCCGGTCGAGCGCTCGGTGCGTGACCACGTGTACGATCACATCAGGCAGCGCTGCGCTGATACCGCCTTGCAGGCGGCCGACGTCGCGAGTTCGCTCCACATGTCCAAGCGAAGCCTGCATCGAGCGCTGGCGGCGTGTGGTGAAACCTTCGGGGCGATGATGATCCAAGCTCGCGTCGATCTCGCCGTGCGCATGCTTCAATCGCCGCTGTTCGATCGCGTGACCACCGCGGAGATCGGGCGCCGCGCCGGATTCTCGGATGCGTCCCACTTCGTGAAGGTCCTGCGCAGCCGCACCGGTCAGACGCCGCTGCAGATGCGCCGAGCCAGCCACGGCACACCGTTCGCACACTCGTCAACGTCCGCTGACTAAACATTTCGAACCGAGCTTCGATCCGCGTGGCTTCGACGAGCCGTCGTGTGATCGGCCGCACCATATCGGGGACCTCTCGTCGGCCGAGTCTGACCTGAGGACTCTCGGAACCCGCTGGCACCCAGAGACAAGAACCGCGGAGTGCTTGGCACTCAGCAACCATCCGCACGCAACGCCGCTTGCTATTTTCGTGCGGTGAACGAATCCTCGAACGGATGAGTCACCGCCGACCGGGCGGGTTGGCGCGACGTGACGTGGCGTGGAAGTCACGCTGATGCTCGCGGGGCCATGCCGCGTAACCCCGAGGCTCCCACAGTGGTGATCGTCCACGGCGCTTGGGTTGACGGGACGAGCTGGCGCGAAGTGATTGCGCTGTTGCATGTCAGGGGCTTGAGCGTGATCGCCGTGCAGAATCCCCTGAGCGCACTCGGAGACGATGTCGATGCCGTGGTACGCGTGATTAAGCGTCAATCAGGTCCGGTCGTGCTCGTCGGCCATGGTTATGGAGGGACCGTCATTACGCAGGCCGGAGATCACTCGACTGTTGCCGCGCTCGTCTACATAGCCGCGTGCGCGCCCGACATCGGCGAGTCGACGACTGATGTGGAGAAATCCGGTCCTTCGTCGCCTGTGGTCAGTCGATTCGAAGTAGACGCTGGTGGGTTTCTGTACCTGCCGCTGGCTGCCGTGCGGGAGTTCCTCGCGCACGACTTGTCAGCAGCTGAGGTCAGGGTCCTCGCCGCCGCGCAGCCACCCATTCGAGCCAGCGCACTGCTCGATCGAGTGACAACAGCCGCGTGGCGCACCAAGCCCTCGTGGTACGGCGTCACCGATGAAGACCGCATTATCGCTCCGGCGTTGCAGCGCGAGATTGCCACCCGGATCGAGGCGCGCGTTCTGTCCCTACGCGCCGGCCATGTACCGTTTCTCTCGAAGCCGAAAGAAACCGCGGAGGTGATCCTCGCCGCTGTGGATTTTGTGCGCGGCAAGTGGCCACATCGGTGACCTTTCGCCGGCCTTTTGGTCTGACCTGGATACTCCTGGGCTGCTGGCGCGCAGAGCCAAGAAACCAGGGACCGCGTGGCACTCAGCACCCATCCGCAGACAGCGCGGCTTGCTATTTTCTGCAGGGCGTTTGAAAACACTGTGAAGGCCATCGAAGCGCGGAACGGCGCAGCGAGAAAGGGAGCCGTGTCATGAGCCCGCGAGTCCTTACGGTCAGGGAAACAGTCGGCGTGAGAACGCGTCTTCGCGTGAACGACACGACCCACGAACTTTCGGTGGACTCGCGCCTGACCCTGCTCGACGCCCTCCGCGATGTGCTCGGTCTGACAGGCACGAAGAAGGGGTGCGATCAGGGCGCATGCGGCGCGTGTACCGTCATCATCGACGGCCAGCGTGTCTTGTCCTGTCTCACGCTCGCGGCGTCGTGCGAAGGCCAGCACGTCGTGACGATTGAAGGCCTGCCAGAGGCGACGTGCTTCACCCGATGCAGGCTGCCTTCCTGCATTGCGACGGCTTTCAATGCGGCTACTGCACGCCTGGGCAGATCCTCTCTGCCGTCTGCGCGGTTCAGGAAGTGCACGCGGGCGTGCCCAGCCACGTCACCCCAGACGTTCGACAGACGGTCGACAGCGCGACACTGACCGACGAGGAAATCCGCGAGCGGATGAGCGGGAATTTATGCCGCTGCGCCGCTTATCCGAACATCGTGGCCGCCGTGAGGCAGGTGCTCGTGAAGGAGGTGCGCTCATGAACGCCTTCACCTTTGAACGGTTGTCTCGCCCGACGGATGCGGCCAGCAGCGTGGCTGCGCGCCCAGGCGCGATGTTTCTGGCTGGTGGCACGACGCTCGTCGATCTGATGAAGGTCGACGTGCTGACACCAGACACCGTTGTGGACGTTCGGCCTCTCGGCCTCTCGAGCATCGACGTGTCGGATGGTGCGATAACCGTCGGCGCGGCCGTCACCAACAGTCAGCTGGCGTGGCACCCGGCCGTACGTGACCGCTTCCCCGTGCTGTCGCAGGCGATACTCTCTGGCGCCACCACACAGATCCGTAACATGGCGACGGTCGCCGGCAACATCTTGCAGCGGACGCGCTGCTCCTATTTCCGAGACGTACACGCGTCGTGCAACCGCCGACAACCGGGATCCGGCTGCGATGCGCTGGATGGCTTCAACCGCGGCCACGCCGTGCTGGGCGTCAGCGACCATTGCATCGCCACGCATCCATCCGACATGTGCGTGGCCATGGCTGTTCTCGATGCCGAGGTTCACACGGTACGGGCCGATGGCACCACGCGTTCGATCCCGTTCGGTGAGTTCCACAAGGCTCCTGGCGACACGCCGCACGTCGAGGTGGCGCTGGCGCACGGCGAACTGATCACCCACGTCGTCATTCCACACCTGGCGGCGGCCCGGCGCTCGCACTATCTCAAGGTGAGAGACCGGGCGAGCTACGAGTTCGCGCTCGCATCGGCGGCCGTGGTCCTCGACCTCGACGGCGACACGATTCGAGGTGCGAGGCTGGGGTTAGGCGGCGTCGCCACGAAGCCATGGCGCGCGGTCGAAGCGGAGCAGATCCTGACGGGCCGCAAGGCGACTGACGACGCGTTCCGCGACGCAGCCGAGATCGCGCTAGCGGGAGCGGTCGCACGGGAACACAACCACTTCAAGATCGAGCTGGCGAAGCGCACCATCGTGCGCGCGTTTGCCACCGCGAGAGATGCGAACCTATGAGCACAGCAACCATCGTTGATGTCGTCGGCACTCCCGTGGATCGCGTTGACGGCCGGCTCAAGGTGATGGGTGCCGCCACCTATCCGATCGATGTGAATCCTCCCGGCGTCGCCTACGCCGTTCTGGTGGGGAGCACCGTGACGAGCGGGCGAATCCTCCACATCGCGGTCGATGCCGCCGAGCGCGCACCTGGCGTGCTGGCCGTCATCACGCACGTCAATACGCCCCGGCTAGCGCATGCGCCAGCCACTGGGAGAATGGGAGACCCGATCGGTCCGCAGCCCTTGCCGCCGTTCCAAAGCGACGCCGTGCTGCATTACGGCCAGCACGTCGCGATGGTCGTCGCCGAGACGAGGGAAGAAGCGAACGCGGCGGCGGCGTTGGTCGAGGTCACGTATGAGCGCCATGCGCCGGTGCTGTCGTTTGACGACCCGCGAGCATCTCGGGTGTCCCATCCATGGACGCCCGACTACGTGCGGGGGGATGTGCCGAGGGCCCTTGCCGCAGCCGACGTGCGGCTCAACCAGACCTACACCACGTCGGCGAACACGAACAATCCGATCGGCCTGTTTGCCACGGTTGCGGTCTGGGACGGCGACGTGCTCACCGTCCACGACACGACGCAACATCCACATGGCGTGCGCGACATGCTGGCGACCGCGTTCGGCCTCGATCCGGCCAGCGTGCGCGTGCTGGTGCCGTTCGTGGGTGGTGCGTTCGGCGCGGGGCTGCGCGCCTGGCCACATGTGACGCTCGCGGCCCTTGCCGCGCGGATCACGGGGCGGCCGGTGAAGCTGGTGCTGACGCGGGCGCAGATGTTCACCGCGGTCGGCCATCGGCCAAATACGATCCAGCACTTGTCCATCGGGGCGAGCAGAGACGGACAGCTCACCGCCATTGAACATGTCTCGACCTCGTCGATCGGCATGGCAGACGAGTTGATCAATCTGATCACGTACGGGACTCTCCACTCATACGCGTGCCCCAATGTATCGACTCGCGCAACCCAGATTCGGCAGAGCATCCCTATCCCTGGCTGGATGCGTGCACCAGGAGAAGCCGAAGGCTCGTTCGCCCTGGAGTCGGCCATCGACGAGCTCTCGTACGCCCTGGGCATCGATCCCATCGAGTTGCGTGTGAAGAATCACGCGCACGTGCATCCGGACTCTGGCCTGCCCTGGTCGAGCAACGCGCTGCTCGAGTGCTATCGACAGGGCGCCGAGCGCTTCGGATGGTCGGCGCGTACTCCACGAGCCGCGGTCGACGCGGAACCAAGGGCAACTCGTCGGATTCGGCATGGCACGAGGGGCACTGTTCGCATACCAGCCCCCATGTCAAGCCATCGCATCCATACGGCGGGACGGAACGGCCTTCGTTCGCAGCGGCGCGACCGATATCGGGCCGGGCCCCTACACCGTGATGACGATGATCGCGGCCGATTGTCTTGGCGTGCCGATCGAGCGCGTGCGGTTCGGTCTGGGTGATAGCGCCATGCCGAGGGCGCCGCAGGAAGGCGGATCCGGGTTGACCGGCGCACTCGGCAACGCCGTCCACGCCACCTGCGTCAGTCTGGTCCGCGCCTTCGTGGATCTTGTCCATGACGACGAGGGGTCGCCGCTCAAGGGGTGTCGTTTGGACGGCATCACGGTTCGCGACGGAGGCATGCAGATCAGCGACGATCCGGTGCGCTTTGAAACGTACGCCGACATCCTCACGCGGCATGGGTTGGACGAGCTGACGATTGAGGGCGAGAGTGCGCCGCCGGGCGAGACGTCCTCGGCCACCATGATCGTCCAGGCCGGTCGCTTCATCCCGTACACAGCGCCATCAACAGGCACCCGTGCACATGCGGGTGGATACGCCGCCCACTTCGTCGAGGTCCACGTCGACCCGGATCTCGGCACGGTGCGCGTCGCTCGCGTCGTGTCGGCCGTCGATGGCGGCAGGATTCTCAACCCGAAGACGGCACGCAGTCAGATCATCGGAGGTATCGCCATGGGAATCGGCATGGCGCTGCTGGAGGAAACCGTGTCGGACCGTACCGGCCGTCTGGCGACCACGTCGCTGGCCGAGTACGTCGTCGCGGTCAACGCGGACGTGCGCGATATCGACGTCCTGTTCGTCGGAGACCCTGACCCGATGACCCCCCTTGGAACAAAGGGCATCGGGGAGCTCGCCATTGCGGGAATGGCGGCGTGCGATCGCCAATGCGGTCTTTCACGCGACGGGCACGCGGATTCGGTCGTTGCCGATTTCGATCGAGAAGTTGCTCGGACACGAGTCCGCGAGCCCGCGAACCGGTTCCTCGCTCGAGGCGATCCCCACAACCACCGCGAGCGCCAGGCACGATGGAGTCTGAATCGACCACTCACGAATCGGCTATCAGGAGGTATCTATGTCACAGACAATAGCAAACGGCGGTATCAAGAATGTGGTGCTCGTGCACGGCGGGTTCGTCGACGGCTCTGGATGGCAGGGCGTGTACGACACGCTGAAGAAAGACGGCTACACCGTCTCCATCGTCCAGAATCCGACGATCTCGTTGGCCGATGATGTGGCGGTGACGAAGCGGACCCTGGCCGCCCAGGACGGTCCGGCGATTCTCGTGGGCCATTCGTACGGCGGCGTCGTCATCACCGAAGCCGGGAACGATCCGAAGGTCGCGGGACTGGTCTACATCGCGGCCTTTGCTCCGGACAAGGGCGAGTCGGTGTCGGCCCTGATCAAGAACCCACCGCCGGGTGCGCCCGTACCGCCGATCCTGCCGCCCCAAGACGGCTTCCTGCTTCTCGATCGGACGAAGTTTCGCGAGTCGTTCGCCGCGGATGTCAGCGCTGACGCGGCTGCGTTCATGGCGGACTCGCAGGTCCCGTGGGGTCTCGACGCGCTCAACGGCGCCGTCACGGACCCGGCATGGAAGACGAAGCCAAGCTGGTATCTCGTTTCGACCGACGACAAGATGATTCCGCCCGACGCGCAGCGTGCCATGTCCAAGCGTGCTGGTTCGACCGTCGTCGAAGCTAAAGGGAGTCACGCCGTCTACGTGTCTCAACCGCAGGCCGTTGCGGACCTTATCGCGAAGGCGGCGAACGGCGTGGCGCTCGCGACGCGGTAGTCGACGACGATGACTCGAGCGATTGAGGCGGGCCACATCAGGTCGCGTGTCCGCGACCCGATGTGCCGCCCAATGGTTGTTCAGCCGACTATCTCGAATCGAATTCTTCAGCTTGTGCAGGAGGACTTCGTCATGAACACCGTGAACAACGCCGCCAATTTCAATGGGCAGAAACCGGTCATCGATCCCGGGGATGCCGTGTTGCTGCTGATCGATCATCAGAGCGGCTTGTTCCAGACCGTCAAGGATATGGAGATGACGGTACTGCGCGCCAACGTCACGACCCTCGCCAAGGTCGCGACCCTGGCCAAGATCCCCGTCATCACAAGCGCATCCGTCCCCCAGGGTCCAAACGGCCCGCTGATTCCCGAGATTCACAAGTACGCCCCGCATGCGAAGTACGTCGCACGCAGGGGACAGATCAATGCCTGGGACAACCCTGACTTTGTCGCGGCCGTCAAGGCCACGGGGCGCACAACGTTGATCATCGCCGGCACCATCACCAGCGTGTGCATGGCGTTCCCGTGCATCTACGCCGTGCACGACGGCTACAAGGTGTTTGCGGTGGTGGACGCCTCGGGCACGTACTCGAAGATGGCGCAGGAAATCACTCTCGCACGCATCGTTCAAGCCGGTGTGGTACCGATCGACACCGCCGCCGTGTGTTCAGAGATCCAACAGACGTGGAGCCGTCCGGACGCTGCACAGTGGGCCGAAGCCTACAGCGCCTTGTTCCCGCCCTATCAGCTGCTGATCGAGAGCTACTCGAAGGCACAAGAAGTGGTGACGCAGCACGAACAGCTGGACTCTGTGCTCGCGTAGCCACCTAAGCGCATGCCGGTAGACGAGACGGCGTCGCGATGATGATCTGAGGGCGAGGCCACATGGCGGATCTGACTGTCGGGGCGGAGACCTGCGTCGCGCTGGGGGCGACCGAACATCAGTTCGAGTCGTTCCCCGGCCGCGACATCGCGCTCGGTGCGTTAACCGTCACGCGAGTGCTCCCGGTGAAGGGAAAGCGCCTCGTTGGCCCCTGGTGTTTTCTCGACCGTTTCGGCCCTCTGACGTTCGCGGATCCGTCGCCCATGGACGTTGGCGCGCATCCTCACATGGGGCTGCAGACCGTGACGTGGCTCCTCGACGGCGAGCTGGTTCATTACGACAGCCTTGGATACGAATCGCTGCTTCGACCGGCGGCGTCAATGTCATGACCTCGGGTGCCGCCATTGCCCACGCGGAGCGGACCCCGACCAAGAACAGCGGCCGCTTGAGCGGCGTGCAGCTCTGGGTCGCGCTGCCGGGTGGCGACCGTCACATGTCGGCACTGTTTCAGCACGTCGAGCGCGTGCCTCTCGACGAGCAACGGGGTGGGATTGTTCAGGTGTTTGCGGGGAGCCTCAGCGCCCTGACCTCACCGACCACGCATCATTCCGGGATCTTCGGCGGCGATGTCCAGGTGCATCCGGGAGCCGCTCTCGATGTGCCGTTGGACGTGGCATACGAGTACGCCGCGCTTGTCCTGAATGGAGACTGCAGCCTCGAAGGGCAGCCGCTGCAGGAGCGCGTCCTGTATTACCTTGGCGCCAACCGTTCCGCGGTGTGTTTCACCAGCCAGTCGGGTGGCCGACTCCTGCTGGTCGGCGGTCCACCGTTTCCCGAGAAGATCCTCATGTGGTGGAACTTTGTCGCGCGCACGCCTCAAGAGATTGCGGACGCACGTACCGACTGGGAGGAGCGGCGCCGGTTCGGCGAGGTGACCGGGTATTCGGGGCCGCGTCTCGCAGCGCCGAGCCTCGTCAAGTTTGCGAATCCGAACCCCGCCAGTTGAGCTGACGTTTTCGCCCTCGTCGATGCTGAACAGGCGAGTCACCCGCGCCACGTGCGCCAGAACTGTCCCACGATTCCCTGTGACGCGCCAAAGCAGCGTCTCCAGAGCCAACGTCAGGCAAGTCGCCCGATCGAATAAGGTAAAGAGACGGAAGAATTTGCGAGGAAAATCAGAGATGTCCGAGAGGCGGATTTCCGTCTAGCAACCGCTCTACGCGGCTCTCTGAAAGTCTTCGATTTGGCGCATCCAGCTGGTCAGTGGGTTCCATCTGGGACAAATCTGGGCCACCATCCTTCGCTCATGAATGCAGGCGAAGGATGCCGCGCCGTAGCGTCGCGCAGCGACGCAAAGGCGGGCCTGATCCTGTCTGCGAACGAGCTACGGCTCGGTAAACCCTGTTGTGAAGCGAGCTTGGGCTCTTCAACCCGACGTCCCCGCAAGGGGCGAGAACGCCGCAGAAACAACCAACGCGCTGGCACCGATCCCTGGCAGAAACTGCCACCGCCCGCACCTCGCGGCAAGAATCTCCCCACTTTGAATGGCCCTGGTCCAGGCATCTCGATTGCCAGTGCTCGGCCATGGCCCGAGACAAGCGCTTCGTCTACGTACTCAGGAACGCTGATCCCGAGCCACACTTCTACGTCGGCCTCACGTCCGATGTGAATGGGAGGCTGGCCGACCACAACGCTGGGCGCTGCCCCCACACGGTCTCCCGACGACCGTGGCAGATTCACGTAGTCATCGAGTTCTCGCATGAGCAGCGTGCCATCCACTTCGAGCGCTACCTGAAATCCGGCTCTGGCCGGGCCTTCGCCAAGCGGCACTTCGAACCGTAAAGCGCCACGCCCCTTCGACCAGCTGCCGGTCAGGCCTCGACCATAGGACTCGCAGCGCACAAAGGCGCGCAATGGGAAGTCTGGGTGCGCGCGCTGCTGTGGCGTGCTGCTCGGAAGTCGCCCGGACAACACCGCTTGCACACGGTAGAACAGGTCCTCAGAGATCAGGGGCTCGAAGTCGCCGCGTTTTCCGCGAACGCCGTACTCGCTGACGTCCAAGATGCCGGCATAGAGCTGGTTCCGCAGCAGCACGCCGATCGCTTGCGATGTTATCGGAGAGCCGCGCCGGTTGGTCAAGCCCCAGGCTCTTGACTGCTTGAGGAGCTGTTGCTTGGTGAAGCGCCCGGTCGCGTACTCCTCGAATGCTCGCCGCACAAGCGGCGCCCGCTCAGGATCGTGCATCAGGCTCTTGCCCATCGCGCGCGGCGCGTTCAAGTAGCCGATCGGCGCCAGGAACACCCAGCGGCCGATCTCGAGTGCGGCCTTCATGCCGGCCCGGGTCCGGTCTGACCGACAGTCGTTGTCGAACTGCGCGAACGCAGCGAGCACGCCTTCCATCAACTTGCCGGTGGAGGTGTCGTCGATCGGCTCTGTCGCTGATCGCAGCGAGATGCCGAGCGACTGCAGGTGCGAGCGCAAGGCGAAGTGGTCGTACTTGTCCCGCGCGAATCGTGTCAGGTTGAACACCACCACGAAGTGCACGCGGCCCTTGTTCAACCGACAGTACGTGAGCAGGTTCTGGAGCTGGCTACGATCCGTGGACTTGGCGCTCTCGCCTTCCTCGTGGAATCGTTCGAGGATCTCGTAACCCTGGCGGCGGCAGTACTCCTCGCACGCGCGAAGCTGGGTCGGCAGGCTGAGATTCTCGGTCTGCTCTTTTGTACTGACGCGAAGGTAGATCACCGCGCCGACCATGATTGGCAGCGTAGATCCATTCGCGCGCTCCGACAAGTGGCGTTTCCGAGGCACGACTTCTACTCGGGAATCCGACAGCCTTCTTGGTACATCTCGACCACGATGCACGCCATCGTCTCGGCGTGTCGGCGGATCAACGCGATCTCGTGATCGGTCATCGACTCCGTCTCCTCGCCGAGCAACTCCCGGCAGCGTGCGATCGAGATCGGCTCCGGCCGGTCAGCGGTATGTTCGAAAAACTCCATGGCCGCTCCCTGCGAACGCGAAGCATGACGATTCGTGTTGTGCTGGGTGCGCGTTCAGGCGCGCCGGCCTGGAGCAGCCTCGTGCCGGCGACCGTCATTGCCCGGACGTAGGGTGATGCGGCCGCCCTTCTCGGGGCGATGCAACGCGAGCTGCGCGCCGTGGACGTCACGCTGCCGGTGATCACGGCGCAGACGATGGCGCAGGATCTGGAGCGATCGCAAGCGGCGCCGAAGGTGGTCGCCACGTGTCTCGGTGTCCTCGGCGGCCTCGCTCTGGTGCTGGCGAGCATCGGTCTCTATGCGGTCGTCGCGTTCGCGGTCGCGAGGCGGTCGCGCGAGATCGGCATTCGGATGGCGCTCGGCGCCCGGAGTCAGCAGGTGGTCTGGAGCATCAACCGAGGGGTGGCGGGGCTGATCGGCGTGGCGACCAGCATCGGTCTCGTCCTCACGGTCCTGATCGTGCTCGCGCTGCGCGCGACGCCCGGATCGGCGGACATCGGGATCGGCAGCATGGACGTGTATCGCCCGAACATCGACCCGGTGGCGCTTGTGGCCATCGCGGCCGTTACGGCAGTCGTCGGCGTCGCCGCCGCATTCGTGCCCGCGCGCCGGGCCGTCCGAATGGATCCACTTATGGCCCTGCGCCACGAGTGATGCTACGCTACCCCGCGTGGTCAACGACATCAGGCTTGCCCTGAGGCGGCTCGGGGCCACACCGCTCTTCACTGTCTTCGCGATCCTCTCGCTCGCGATCGGCGTCGCGATCACGACGGCGGTGTATTCCATCGTCGACTCGGTCCTTCTGCGCGGCCTCGGCGTCCGAGAGCCCGGTCGGGTCGCCATCGTCGCAACGCCCTACAGCGGACGGCTGCTCGCAGGCACGGTGTCGGCGCCGGACTTCCACGATCTGCGAGCGGCGCAGACATCGTTCTCCCACATGGCCGCGTCGGCGACGCTCATTCGGCGCGTGGCTCTGCCTTCCGCGACACAGATGCTGATGGGCGAGGCCGTCAGCGGCTCGTACTTCGCGACGCTCGGCGTGAGCGCCGCGCGCGGACGCGCGATTCAGCCGGCCGACGATGACGGCGCCGCGCGCGTGGTGATGCTGGGCGACGCGCTCTGGCGGCGAACCTTCGCGTCCGATCCCCGCGTCGTCGGCACTGTCGTGACGATCTCCAGCCAGCGATACGAGGTGATCGGCGTCGCGCCGCCCACGTTCACAGGTCCGCGCGGATGGCTTGCCAGCACGCAGTTCTGGATTCCGCTCGGCACCCAATCAGACGGGGGGCGCGAGAGCCGGCGGCTCACGATCTTCGGCCGCCTGGCTTCAACAGTGACGATCGCCGCGGCGTCGTCGGAGGTGCGGACGATCGCCGCGCGCCTCGACCAGTCGTTTCCACCGCGGTACCCGGGGAAGAGCCCCACCGCCACGGATCGGCCATGGCGGGCAAAGACGATGGCCGAGATCGCGGACGAGGACACGGCCGTGCGCCGGTTCGGGATGACGCTCGTCGCGCTCGTCGGGCTGGTGCTGGTGGTCGCCTGCACGAACCTCGGCAACCTCGTGCTCGCTCGAGGGACGACACGGCTGCGCGAGATCGCGGTGCGCCGCGCGCTCGGCGCGTCGAGGTGGCGGCTGGTGCGGGAGCAGTGCCTCGAGAGCGTGATTCTCGCGGCGGGCGGGGCGATCGCGTCCTACGTCGTGTTCGAGCTGCTGCGCGCCGCGATAGACACCGAAATCAGCCTCGCGATGCCGTTCGGCGGACGGACGACGCTGTTGTTTCATCCGGTGCTGAACGTGACGGCGTTGGGCGTCGCCGTGTCGTCACTCCTCGTGGCGCTGGTCGTCTTCGGCCTCGAGCCGGCGATCCAGCTGACGCGCACGATCGACGTGCGCGGCGCGCTCGCCGCCGGATCGACCCCCGGGCCGCCGCGCCGCCGGCGCCAGCGCGCCCTGCTGCGGTGGCAGGTCGCGATCGCGGCCGGGTTCTTCATCATCGCGACGATGTTCGTGAAGTACTCGATCGCGGAAGCGCGGCACGACTCCGGCGTCGATCTGGATCGGATCGGGGTCGCGGTCCTCAATCTCGACGGGCCTGAGTGGAGCGAGGCGCGCGCGCGGCGGACGCTCGATCGTCTGCTCGGCGAATTGCGCGGCCATCCGTCGATCGAATCGGCGTCGCTCACGGGCGGACTGCCCTTCGGCGTGTCGAGCGCGCTGCGTCTCTCGATGGCGCCGGCGGAACAGGCCGGCGCGGCGGACACGCCGCCGCGCATGGTCACCGCGGTCGCCGCGACGCCGTCGATCTTCCGGACGCTCGGAGTCGAGATCCTTCGCGGACGCGGCTTCGACGATCGCGATGGGCCGGGCGCGCCGCGCGTCCTCATCGTCAGCGAGTTCACCGCGCGGCAGATTTTTGGAACCGCCGACGCCGTCGGACGGCAGGTCGCGCTCGCCGGCCAGCCGGCCGCGCGCGCGACGGCCACCATCGTCGGCATCGCGGCCAACACGGACGTGGGCAGCCTCTTCGCGGATCCGCGGCCGCTCGCCTACGCGCCGTTCGAGCAGTACGTATCAGCCGCTCGTCACGGTCGTCACGCGCGCATCCGGATCGGTGCCGACCGCCGTGGGCGCGATGCGCGAGGCGATCCGGCGCGCGGATCCGGACGTCGCGATCGACAGGATCGGGACGGGACGCACGGTGCTCGCCGGACCGTTCCAGGTCATGCGCGGGTTCGGCCTCACGGCGATCGGCCTCGGCGCGATCACGCTCCTTCTCGCGATGGCGGGTCTCTACGGCATCCAGTCGCACGTCATCGCCAATCGCACGCGCGAGATCGGCGTGCGGATGTCGTTCGGCGCCACCTCCAGCCAGATCAAGCGCATGGTGCTGCTGGACGGGTATCGTCCCGTGCTCGACGGGCTCCTGTTCGGTTTGTCGATCGGCCTCGTCGGCCGGGCGATCGCGCGCGCGTACCTCGAGCTCGACGTCGCCATCGTCGATCCCTGGATCCTGGTCGTGACGCCAATTCCGTTAGTCGGCGCCGCGTTTTTCGCCTGCTACCTGCCCGCCCGCCGCGCCGCGGCGGTCGATCCCAATGTGGCGCTCCGGTGCGAGTGAGGCGATTGGTAGATTTCTGCCCCCGTCCTGCAAAAACTTACAGCGAGCCTGTCGGCGCAGACGGTGATCAAGCTTCCGAAGAAAAAGTACACGCCGAAGCAGGACGTGCAGCTCGGAAAGGAAGCCGCGTCGGAAGTCCGCAAGCAGTACCCCATCATCGAGGACCAGCACATCGCGAAGTACCTCACGCAGATTGGCAACCGCCTCGTCGCCGCGGCGCCGACGGAACTGAAGCAATCGGTCTACGAGTACTCGTTCACGCCGGTGAACCTGAAAGACATCAACGCGTTCGCGCTGCCGGGCGGACCGATGTTCGTGCAACGCGGCATGTTCGACGCGGCGGCCGAAGAAGCGGAAGTCGCGGGCGTGATGGCGCACGAGCTGTCACGCGTGCTGCTGCGGCATGGAACGGCGAACGCGTCGAAGGCCCAGAACCCGTGGCTGCAGCTCGGCCAGATCGCCGGCGCGGTCGGCGGCGCGGTCGTCGGCGGCGAGCTGGGCGGGTACATCGCGGAAGGCACCCAGTTCGGTCTCGGCACGCTGCTGGTCCGCTACAGCCGCGACTACGAGAAGCAGGCGGACCTCCTCGGCGCGCAGATCATGGCGCGGGCCGGCTACGACCCGCGCGCGCTCGCTCATGCGCCAAGTCGAAGCGCGTCAATTCGGCTCAACAAGACCGCAACCTGGTTCCAAATGGCGCTGTTCTGGTCCACCATCCTTCGCTCGCCCTTCGGGCGAGCTTCGGATGGCAAGCCACGCGAGCTCACCCTCCGGCGAAGGATGGTGTCCTCCGTAGCGGCGAAGCCGCGAAGGAGGACTGCTCAAGTAATCCCCGTGGATCAAGCAGGCAACTCCAGTTGCCTTTCAGCACGCATCCCACTTCATTCTGATTTCTTTTGTTCGGGTTTCTTCAGGCATGTCCATTGCCATCGCAGCCGCGTGCCTTCGAAGCGATTCGTCTACATGCTGCAGAGCCAGAGCGAGCCCGGTCGCTTCTATACGGGTCGTGACATCCAACTTGTGCGGTCGACTGGCCGCGCACAACGCAGGCGACTGCCGGCACACGGCGAAACACCGCCCATGGAGTCTGCACGTCGTCGTCGCGTTTCGTGACCAGTCACGTGCGGTAGCCTTCGAACGCTATCTCAAGTCCGGTTCAGGCTGCGCCTTCGCGAAGCGTCACTTGCATTGAAATCAACGTGCGGCAGGACGGCAGTGGTAGTACGCGTAGTACTCGCTGCGACCCTTCGACCAGCTGCCCCTGTTCCCCGCCGTGGTTCCCCTGTCTCCAGTACGGGATAGGAACTCGCCCGGGATCCGAGCGCCGCCATCCGCGCCTACCGAAGGGCCATCAGAACCCACTACACGACCGCGTACGGCTGCGAGGAAGCTCAGTATCATCTTGCTGTCGCGCTTCTGGATCGGTGTGTCGTACGCTATCGGCGAGAAGTCCAACGTCTGCTCACTCGGGCAGCTAAAGACGGCGACTATCCTCAAGCGACCGATCTCCTCGGGCAAGTTGACGAGGAGAGCCCATCGCGCATTTGCCGTTGCCGTCGAGGGTTGGCGCGTCAGCTCGGCGGCAAAGACCCACTGCCCGCTGCACCGCCGCCCCGGCGTGCGGCCCATTCGGAAGGCTTGAACGAACGGCGCCGACATCATGGTCACGACAAGAGCACTGTCGAAGTCGGCGGCGAGTGGAGAAGCGGACGCTCAGTTCCGGTTGGGATATCGGTTTGCCTTCTGCAAGGACAAGCGCCGTAGGAACCTGAAACGAGCGTTCAGGATGTGGAAGGCCGCGGCCGAACAGGGGCACCTGCGCGCCAGGTTCTATCTGGGTACGTGTTATGACTTCGGAAGCGGGACCCGACGAAATGCAAAGCGAGCGATGTTCTGGTATCACCAGGCGGCCCTGGCCAACCACGATGTCGCGCAGTACAACCTTGCTCTGGGGTATCGAGATGGCCTCGGCGTTCCGCGATCGCAACGCATGGCAGTGAAGTGGCTCCGAGTCTCGGCAGCGGCCGGCAATCCGGAGGCCCAAAACGATCTCGGATACTGCCTCCATGAGGGGCACGGAGTGGGAAAAGATCGAGGCCACGCGTTTCGCTGGTATCTCCGAGCTGCGAATCAGGGCGTGCTCCGAGCCCAGTTCAACGTCGGCCTCTGCTATCGCGATGGCGACGGCGTCAAGGCTAGCAGCCGGAGAGCTCGCGAATGGCTTCAGAGGGCTGCTCGCCGCGGACATGCTCCGGCGCGTGAGGCCCTGACGGGGATGCCTTAACCAAACCGAATCGCTCGACCGACCAAAGAACGCCGTTGATCGGCAACCGACGGATCAGAGCCCATTTTCAGGAGCAAATGCTAAAATCACATCATGTCGATGGACGAGCTGCTTGCCGAGGCCCTGCGCCTGACTCGCGTTGACCGCGCTCGTGTCGCGGAGGAATTGCTTTCCAGTCTGGAGGAGTCGGACGAGGAAGTCGCCACGGCATGGGCGACCGAGCTGGAACGCCGTTCACGAGACATCGCGGAAGGTCGCGTTCAGACGATCAGCTGGGAAACCGCGCGGACCGAGATCCTGAAGGAACTCGAACAGCGACGTGCGCCTCGAACTGCATCCTGAGGCACGCGCCGAGCTTCGCAGCGCCGCCCTTTGGTACGACGAGCGACGCCCAGGATTGGGCGACGAGTTCATCGCCGAGGTTTCTGCTGCCCTGGGTCGAATTAGCGACGCCCTAGAATCCTATCCGGCATGGCCGCGCACGCGGGCCACAGGCTCGTTGATCCGCAAGGCGACCATCCAACGGTTCCCCGTGATCGCGTTCGAAAAGCACGAGCAGCACGTGCTCGTCCTGGCGGTCGCCCACGCCAAGCGCCGGCCACTCTACTGGCTCACGCGCACGAACCCTTGAGCGAAACCGGGCTCATGACACCTGTTTTAGGCTTTCATCTTCGGCCGAGTATCGCGCGCCTGAGGAACTGACGATAACGCCAAATGGCGGGCCGACGTGACGGCACATCGCGATGAGAAGAATCCTCAATTGGTTTCGCCGCCCGCGTGTCCGTCTACCGGAGCCTTTCCCCCATGAGTGGGCATCCTTCCTCTGGGACCACTCAGCCCATTACCGGCGCCTGCCTGGCCGGTTACAAACGGCATTCGAACGGGACGTCCAGCGATTCATTGCCAAACAACGTATTACGGGGGTCGAGACAAAGGTCGACGATCCTCTCCGGTTTCTCGTGGCCGCGTCAGCCGCAGCGTTGAGCGTCGGATGGCCGGGCTACAAGTGGAGCGAGCTGTCAGAGGTTCTGTTGTACCCGGATAACTTCGATCGCGACTACAGGTTCGGGCGGCCCGAGCTCGCAGGGCAGGCTCATGTCTGGGGCACTGTCATCTTGTCGGTCCCCTCGCTCCGGCACAGCTTCGCCTATTACGAAGATCCCTATCATGTGGGATTGCACGAATTCGCGCACCTGCTAATGTTCGACAGGGGACAGCAGATCAGCGTTCCAGTGGGCCTACCGCCCGCACAGATTCAGTTGTGGGAGGCAATTCAGGCACACGAACTGAAGCGTGTCGTTCGATGTGAGTCGATCGTCGACCGGTATGCTCTGCAGCCCTCGGAGTTCTTTCCGTGCGCCGTCGAAGCATTCTTTCAGAAACCCGTCGAGCTAAGAGATGATCACTTAAGGCTCTACCAGTTTCTCAGCCGATATTTCCGCCAGCGTCCCGCCTTGTGGGAGTCGAAGTTCCGAGCTCGGTCGTCCGGCTGAAGGTTGCTCTTCGACCGAACGCGTGCTCACGTCTTGTCAGCGGCTTTCGTCCGCTCTCGACCCTTCGACTTCTTCGAGGTCTTCGGCTTGTGAGCGCGCTCCACACTGCGCCAGAACTTGATCGCCTCGCGCTCTACGATCGCTTCGAGCCGGGCCTGTTCTGCCTTCGGCAGGTCGGGCAGGAACTTGGGCATTCCCAGGTCGCCTTTCTCTCCCAACCACGCCAGTTTTGGCTTCGTGGATTCTAGGACCGCGGCGGCGCATTTCAGGGTGAGGTGCAGCGCCTGGAGACCATCGATGCCGAACACGTATCTCGGCCGTCGCCAACCGCTGTTCAACCCCGTGATTTGCACGGCGCAGCCCCAATCCGAGCCGGGAACAGACTGGGGCACGCCAATCGTGAGCACGACGGGCTTCCCGTTGGCGGACAGGAACACGCGTCGTGCCGCAATTCGCCGGATCGTCCGTGGTGCGGAGAAGGATTTGCTCATACGGCTGAGCGGAATCGTATCAGGCTGCGTCGCGCAAAGCCTCTACTCGGCGCAGCCAGTTGGTGATGTGGTTCCAACTGGCGCTGTTCTGGTCCACCAACCCCATCTATTCTTTGCGAAATGGCGTCCACGCGTGCCACGAGCGACGCCGTCGCTTCCATGCGTCGGATGGATTCGCTCGCGATGCTGGTCCCAACCCCGCCGACGCCTGCGGCACCTAGAGACGGCTAAGTAGTAGATGCGGCTGTCGCATGTGGTTACTCGTGCCGCAGCGCGATGAGCGGACCGACACTTGCGGCCCGACGCGCTGGCAGCCCGGTGGCGATGAGCACCACGAGCACCAAAATCAGGCCTGCGCCCGTGTACGTGACGACGTCCATGGCGCCGACGCCGAACAGGAGGCTCGCGATGAAGCGAGTCGCGAGCTGCGCCGCCAGCATGCCGACGACGAGAGCGGCGCCAGCCAGCATCAGGGCTTCGCCGAAGACGTCGCGGAGCACCTGGACCCGGCTCGCGCCGAGGGCGACGCGAATGCCTAGCTCACGGGTCCGCTCGGCCACGACGTACGACATCACGCCGGCAATGCCCGCAGCGGCGAGCAGCAGGGCCAGGCCGCCAAACCCGGCGAGCAGCGTCAGCACGAAGCGGCGCACGCGGACGGCCGCGGACGCGTCGATGGCGTCCTGCATGAAGCGCACATCGGCCCAGACGTGCGTAGGATCGATCGCGACCAAGTGAGATCGCAAGCGGGCGAAAAGGCTGCCGGCGTCGCGCGCCGACCGTGCACGCACCAGTAGGTACATATCGTGTTCGAGAAGCTGCGTGAACGGTCGATAGATGGTCATCGCCGGCGCGTCTTCGAGGCTGGCCTGGCGCACGTCAGCGACGACGCCGACGATCTCGCGCCACACGCCCTCCACCGGGCCGGGCGCGCTGCAACACGTTCCCGTCGATCGCTCCTCGGTGAGACTGATGCGGCGGCCCAGCGGACTCACGCCACGGAAGTATCTGCCCGCGAAGCTCTGGCTAACAAGGGCCACCGGCGGGGCCCCGGCGCCGTCCCGATCGCTGAACGCGCGTCCCTGCAGGATCCTAATACCGGTCGTGCCGAAGTAGTCGGCGCTGATCAGGATGTCGTCCGCGCGAGGCCGACCTGCGGCGGCGGCCTGATCCTCTCCCTCGAGGAGGAAGCGTTGGCTGCGGGCGTCGTGGATCGGCGGCCTCGATGTGATCGCGGCGGCCTGCACACCAGGCAAGGTCTGCGTCTGCTCCACGGCGCGTTGCCAGTATGCGACTGCAGTCGGAAAGTCGGCCCCGCCATCTGACGCGGTCAACAACAGGTTCGTCGCGTCGATTCCGGTCGGCGTCCCGCGCAGGTGCAGCAGACTGCGGACGAGCAGACCGGCGCCAATCAGGAGCACGAGCGTCGTTGCGAGCTCCGCGACGATCAGAAGCCGCCGCGCGCGTCGCCGCTTCGGTCCGGCGCTCGTCGTCGGACCGGACGCCTTCAGGGCGCCGCTCAGATCGAGTCGCGAGGCCTGAAGCGCCGGGCCGAGACCCGAGAGGAGCGCGGCAGTGAGGCATACGCCGAGGCTGATGGCCAGGATTCTCGCGTCCAACGCGACGGAGAGTCGCTCGGGGACGTAGCCGCCGGCCGTCGCGAAGGCCAGCAGCGCATCGAGCGACCAGCGCGCAACGACGATCCCGAGCGCGCCGCCGGCGAGAAACAGCACGGCGGTCTCGACCAGCAGCTGCCGCACGAGCCGACCGCGACTGGCGCCAAGGGCGGTGCGTACGAGCCACTCGCGCGATCGCGTCACGGTGCGGGAGAGGATCAGGTTCGTGACGTTGGTGCACGCGACGAGCAGGACGAGCGCGACGGCGCCCAGCATCAGCAACAGGCCGGGCTCGGCCTGTCGTTCGAGCGAGGCGTAGTATTTTCCGAGCGGCACCGCCTGAAAGCCGCGACCAGTGTTGGTGTCGGGGTGGTCATGTGCCAGGCGACGCGCCACGGTGTCGAGCGCGGCCTGCGCGCGTGCGAGCGTCACGCCATGTTTCAGGCGCGCGACGACATCGAGATCCTGGTGCGCGCGCGATTGCGGATAGTTGGCGGCGATGATCGGCCGGACGATGTCGGCGCCGAAGCGGAGCACGTTCGGCGGCAGCACGCCGATGATCGTGACCGGCTGATCGTCGACGATGATTATGCGCCCGACAGCTGTTTGATCCGCACCGAATCGCCGCACCCACCACGCATGGCCGAGCAGGGCGACGCGGGCGCTTCGGGCGTCGAAGTCCTCGGCGAGGAAACGGCGGCCGACGAGCGGCGTGACGCCGAGCGTGTCGAGCCACTCAGGGCTGACCATGGCGCCGCCGATCGCTTCACGCGGACCGTTGCCCATCCGCACAACAAGGCCCCCACCATCGTCCGCCGCGACGCGCTCGAACACGTCCTGCTGCGTCGTGAGATCGATGAAATCGGCCCACGCGACGTCATCAGGCGGCTGCAGCAGCTGAGTGCCCCAGATTTTGACGAGTCGCGACGGGTCGTCGTACGGCAGCGACCGAAAGACAACCGTGTCGACCAGCGTGAGAATGGCCGCGCTGGCGCCGACGCCGATCGCGACCGTTGCTATCGCGAGGGCGGCGAACCCCTTGTTCCTGAGCAGGCCTCGTACGGCGTGATTCACCTCACGCCACAGTTCGTTCACCAGCGCGCTCGCACGCAGCATGTCAGTCCTCCGCGGTTGAGACGACGATACCGCCCCTTGGGTTGGATTATCTGCGACGGACGGACGTCCGTCCGTACGCTGAACGTCAGCTAGGCTGCCAATGGCTGAATCCGCGTGGTCGAGGACCGGACGCCGCACCAAGTGGCCATTCAAGAGCGGCTCGCACGCACCGCGTCAGGTACGTGAGCGTCTAAGGAGTTCTTCCAATGCTTCCAGTTGCTCGGCCAGGTCTTGAGGCTGGGTGGTCTCTTGAAGGACGGTTCGCCGGCGAACGGTCCACTGCCCCTAGGCGTTGTGCTGTCTCTGCGTAAGGTCCTAGGCGGCCACTAGGAGCCCTTGGAGGGAACGTAGCCAGCTCACCATTCGGTTCCAACTGTCGCTTGTCTGGTCCACCATCCTCTGCAATATGTCCTGGTCATCCGAACGGCCACGCATCCCATCGCGCGCGCAGGAATCGTGCGGCAACCTGGCGGCGGAGTCTCGCCGGACGTGCCGATCTCATTCACGACCGTAGAAGCGAGACAAGACCAGGATAAAACCCCTATCCGGTCGGTAATCGCCGTCGCCGTGAGGAGGCCTCGATTCAGCGCGCCTACGAGCGGAGGGCCGATATCGGATCGATGCTCGTGGCACGTCGTGCGGCGAGGTACGTCGACAGCAGGCCGACAGCCGCCATCGTGGCAGCCGCCGCAGCGAACGTTGGACGATCGAGAGGGCTGGCATCCACGAGCCACGCGGCCAGGAATCGAGTGGTGAGCGCGGCCAGCGCCAGGCCGCACGTGACGCCCACGACCGTCAGAGCTGCCCCGCGCGCCAGGAAGAATCGCAGCACCTTCCCGCGCCCCGCACCAAGAGCGATGCGCACACCAATCTCGGGCGTGCGCTCCGTGACCCAGCCGCCCACGACGGCAAAGAGGCCCACCGCGGCAAGCGTTGCAGCAATGCCGGCGAATACCGCCAGCAGCGACGCCGCGAAACGCCAGGTCGCCACCGATCGCGCGACCATAGTCGTCACCGGTTCGACATCGCCGACCGGCAGCCGCGGATCGATGGCTGCGGCCTCCTCCCGAATGACCGGCGCCATCTGCTCGGCACTGAATGGCGTCTTGACGACGATCCGCATCACGGGGACCGGGTCATCCGCGAAGGGAACGTACATCTCCGATCGCGCCGTCAGCCGACCGCCACTATCCCGCACGTCGCGCGAGACGCCAACGATGGTCTTGGTCGACACGCGGCCCAAGTCACTCTTGAATACGAGTTGCCGACCGAGCGGATCCTGCCCGGGCCACATGCGCATCGCCATGGTCTCGTTCACAATCGCGACGCCGGTTCCTGGGCCGTCACGTAGCGTAAACGCCCGCCCCCGAAGCAAAGGAATGCCCATCTCGCTGAAATAATCCGGAGTGACGCGGGGCGACCACACATTTACGCTGGAATCGCCGCCTCCGACGTGCTGCACCTCGGCGCCGGTCACGAAACCTGAAAGCGGCACGTAGCTCGTAGCGACGACCGCCTGCACGCCGGATCGATGTCGGAGCCGCTGCCGCAGGTTCTCCATGAAGGCCGTCCAGGCCGCGCCGTCCGCATACTGTGGACGTGGGAGCGAAATCGTCGCCATCAGCCTGCCCTCTGGTTCGAAGCCCGGGTCTGCGGGCCTCAGGTGAAGAAAAGTCTTCATCATGAGCCCGGCACCGGTGAGAAGAGTCACCGAAAGAGCCACTTCAAAAACGATGAGGACGCCGCGGGTACGTCGCCGCGTCGGCGTCGTCAGGAGCGCAGATTCCTTGAGTGCAGCACTGGGATCCAGGCGGGAGGCGTAGAGTGCCGGCAAGAGCCCAAACAGCAGCGCTGTCCCTGTTGACAGCGCCAGGCACGCTGCAACGACGTAACCGTCGAGCGCGATGTGGTCGATGCGGCGGATACCTCCTGGCATCAACGACACGAGCACACCCAGGCTCCAGTTCGCGATTAGCAAGCCGGCGGCACCGCCGCACACCGCGAACACCACGCTTTCGGTCAGGAGCTGGCGGACGACGCGCGCCCGGCTGCAGCCGAGGGCGGCACGCACGGCGAGTTCCCGTCTGCGCGCGTCCACGCGGCTGAGCAACAGACTGGCGACATTCGCACACGCAATGAGCAGCACGAATCCGGCGGCGCCGAGCAGTGCCAACAGCGGTTTCTTGACATCGCCGTAAATCTGTTCGGTCAGAGGCGTGAGGTGCACGCGGAGGCCCTCTCGAAGCGGCGTGGCTTGATCGACGGCAGCGTCCATTTGCGCCTCGGCGACGCGCGGGGAGATGTCACGCTTCAACCTGCCGTACACATTGATGGTGGTCGCAGGGCGCCCCTGTGAACGGATGCTTTCCAGGCATGGCGTCAGCGGGATCCATCCGTCGAGCCGTCTGAGCGCGCGCGGACCGTCGAACGCTTTGGACATGACGCCGATCACGGTGACTGGAACGCCATCGAGGGTGAGGGCGCGGCTGAGGCTGCCAGGGTCACGACCGAGGCGGCTGTCCCAAAAAGAATGACTGACAACCATGACCGGCGGGGCACCGGGGCTATCGTCTTGCGTGGCAAATGTGCGGCCGATGGCCGGCGACGCGCCGAGCATGGAAAACATGTTGGCCGAGAAGCACTCGAGCCTGAGCCGTTCCGGGGTACCTGTCCCCGTCAACACAGGCGACGACATCGTGTACCCCGCGAGCGACTCGAACGCATCGACACGCCCGTCCCAGGTTCGAAATTGCGTCAACGAAATCGACGCCGAACCGCCCTGGGCATCCTGGCGGAGGACGCTCACGAGGCGGCCGGGGTCTTCGAACGGCAGTTGGAGAAGCACGGCGTTCACGACGGTGAACATCGCGGTGTTCGCGCCGACTCCCAGCGCGATGGTCAGCATAGCCGCGGCGGTCGCCAGCGGATACTTCCGCATGAGACGCAGGCCATACGTCGCGTCTCGCACCAGCACCGCCAGGTGCTCGCGCGGAGCGGTCTTGAGACTGCCAGCGAGCGTGCGCCACCACAGCCGCACGAGCCCGAGCCGTCCCGCCGCCGTCGCATCCGCGCGCTCGTCACGAAAGACAGCTGACATCTCGTCGCCGAAATCGCCGCGAAACTCCGAGGGGAACAACCGCAGGAGGAGACGGAACACACGGTCGGCGCGCGATCGCCCACGCATTCGTCACCTCAGGGCACGGATCACGCCAGGAACCATCAAGCTCACGCAGTGCCGGGTTCGCCGAGGAGACGGGTCGCGCGCACCACGGCGACCATCTCCTCGAGCCGCTCGGCTTCGGCAATGGCCACACGACGCCCGAAATCGGTGAGCCGGTAGTAGCGCCGCCGTTCGTCGTCCAATGCCGCAGCCGGACGCCTGGCCGACTCGACGATCAGGCCTTCGGCGAGCAGCCGCTTGATGATGCCGTAAAGGGTACCGGTGCTGAGGACAACCCTGTCGCTCGTGTGGCGGGCCACGGCCTTGATGATCGCGTAGCCGTGCTGGTCCCTATCGGCGAGGGCCACGAGGACATAGAACATCGCTGGCGTCAGCGGGAGGAGCTCGGAAGGGATACGTCGCGAAGTTGTCATCTTTACTACGTCGTGACAAGCTATATCGTGCAGCGATGTATGTCAAGCGCGGATATCGGCGGCTGCCTCTTCCCTGGCTGGCTACCTGGAAATGCAATATTGTGCGATGCTTCGTCCGTCTTCCATGGCGATCGTAACGCGGCTCACGTCAGGGGTCGTAGTCAGCGATCGTGCTCATCACGTGCAAGCCGGAAGGCGACTAGGAATGAACGCCATCCTGAACGCGGTCTTCTGCTCGCTGGCGCTAGGCGCGCTCGCGCAGCAAAGCGATCTCGGGAATCTCCTGAGCCGCGGCGACGCGCGCCGCCAAGAGTACGTCGAAGCCTTCAAGAACCTCATCGCCGTCGAGACACGGCTCACCGAGATCATCGACCGGAACGGACGCGTCGAGAAAGAGCGCGTGGTCGTGTCCGATTTCCTCGTCTATCGCTCAGGCCTTCGCGACGATCTCGTCAGCGAGTACCGCATCGCGCGCGCGGTGGACGGCAGGCCGGTCCGCACTTCCACGGAAGACGCGATCAGGCAGTTCCAGAAGCTGGCGGGCTCGAAGACGCTGGCACAGGAATCCGAGCGGCTCAAGCAGGCGAATCTTAAGCATGGGCTGCGATACTTCACGTGGGGCGCGACGCTTCACCCTCTCCGCATGCTCGAGTGGCAAGAGCGGCTCGGCGTGGAGTTCGCCATTGCCGGACGCGAAGGCGTGGCGGGGCGTGACGCGATCGTCCTCGATTACCGGTTGAAGGAGCTGCGCTCTATCAGGGCGCAGGGCATCTACCGGCACTTCGATGCCCCCCGCTCGGCCATGCGCGGGCGCGCATGGCTCGATACGTCGGATGGTCGGCTTCTCCGTTGGGAACACGAGATCACGGTGTCCGATCACGACATCACGACGCCGGTCGCCGTCGTGCGGTATGAAACCGAGTACGAGCCCAGTCCTTTCGGGCTGTGGACGCCGAAGCGCATCGTCGTCTCGTTCTTCGACAAGGTCCGCGAGAAGAACGCCCCTCCCGCGGTGCGCGTCGCCGGCCGGGTGACGTTCACGTACGCGGATTTCAAGCGCTTCTCGGTGTCGACGACGACCGACATCAAGGCACCCCAGTGAGGTGGATCGCTGGCGCCCGAATAGGGCTCGAGGAGTTGAAGCGGCTGGCTTTACGGAGATCACGGCGATTCGTTGTGTGCCTCACGGAGGAGAAGGCAAAAGGGAATACGCTCGAGCCGGCGCGAACGCGACAGATTCACTGGCGGATGTGTACCGAGGGGACGCCGCCAGCACCGGCGAGGGCGTGATGAAGCGTATTGTCGTTCTTGCGGTCGTCGCTGCGTCTCGGTTTGCCTCCGCGTCTCAGCTCAGCTCGGACGCGGAAATCCGACAGATCCTTGCCGCTCGCCTGGAGGGATTCGAACAACGCGTCGGTATCGTCGTCGGCGTCATCGGCCCCGATGGTCGGAAGATCTTCGCCGCTGGGTCGATGGGCATGAACGATCCGCGGCCCGTCGACGGCGACACGCTCTTCGAGGCCGGCTCCATCACCAAGGCATTCACATCGCTTCTGCTCGCCGACATGGTCGAGCGCGGCGAAGTTGCGCTCGATGATCCCGTTGCCAAGTACTTGCCTGCGGCCGTCAAAGTGCCTACGCGCAACGGGAAACCGATCACGCTGCAGGATCTGTCGATGCATCGTTCCGCGCTGCCGCGGATGCCGTCGAATTTCAATCCGAAGAATCCAGTCAACCCATACGTGGACTATCCGGTCCAGCGGCTCTACGAGTTTTTGTCCGGCCATGAGTTGCGGCGCGACATCGGCGCCGAGTACCAGTACTCGAATCTTGGCGCGGGCCTGCTCGGGCACGCGCTGGCGCGTCGCGCGGGTCTGAGCTACGAAGGCCTGTTGCAGCAGCGCGTGTTGCGTCCATTGGGGATGGCGAGCACGGGCATCGCGTTGACGCCGGCGCTCAAGGCACGGTCGGCCGGGGCGCACACATCCGTGTTTCTGCTCGCGCCGACGCCGCTCTGGGAGTTCACGGATGCCTTCGCCGGCGCCGGCTCGCTGCGATCCAGCGCGAACGATCTGCTCACGTTTCTGGAGGCAAATCTTAGATACACGAAGACGCCGTTGGCAGCGGCCATGACGCGCATGCTGGCGGTCCGCCGCAGCGGACGGGACAAATCGGATATCGGGCTCGCCTGGAACGTGGAGCATCGAGACGGCACTGAGATCGTCTGGCATGGTGGCGCCACGTACGGCTCGCGGGCATTCATGGGCTTCGATCCGAAGGCCCGTGTCGGCGTCGTCGTGTTATCGAACTACAGCACTGGCTCGGGTATCGATGACATCGGCTTCCATCTGCTGGATCGCAACACGAAGGTTGATAACGGCAATGCCGTGAAGCCAAGAGTTCGTGCGGTGTCCACGGTTCCTGCCGCGTCGCTCGATGCGTACGCGGGCCGCTATCAGTTCTCCAACAATCAGATCTGGATCGTGCGGCGCGACGGCACTCGTTTCTTTCTCGAGCGGCCATCGGAGCCGGAATTGGAGATCTTTCCCGAAGGGGACTTCGCGAAGGGCAATGACGATTTCTTTTCGAAGGGTGAAGACGCATTGTTCACGTTCGACTTCGACAAAGACGTGCCCGTCCGCGCGAGTCAGTTGACGTTCAGCTGGGGGTTCTTTGATCCCCGGCGCGCGAAACGGGTCGAATAGCTAACGAGGCCCTGCCTCAGACCGTCGAGCATGTCGTGAGCTGAGTAGAGAGAGGGGCACGGTCTGAGGCAGGGCCTCGTTAGAAACGTGCCATCCACTTCGAGCGCCCTGTTCCCCAGGCGAGGTGCCTCATCGCAAGCCAGACACGAGTGGTGCCCAATGAGCCTCGTCGGGGTCGGCACCAAGAGCTTTTCATCGATCGCACTGGCCTACCCCGTCGACAGCGCGGCGCGCAGCCCGCGAACGGGTGGCGCGAAACGTGTTCTCTCCGTCGTTTCAGCGATAGAGGCGAGCCCTGGAAGTCGTTCTCGGCTCAATCCTGCGGACTGAAGCTGTACGTCCCGTCCCAGCCATAATCGGGCCCGCCCAGGTACGAGACGGCCACTGTCGCTTGGAAGTGCGTGAACTCCCCGGTCCCGCCCGAGAACGTGCAACGGCTGACAGAGGGGGTGAGTGTGCAGTGGCCGAACGCGGCGTTGTTACCTGGTCCCGGCAGGTCGAGGACCACGTCACTGTCCAGATCCCCAAAGCCGTTCACAGTGGCATAGATGACCCTCGAGCCGACTTCGATTGCAGCTAGGTTCGAGGACGTGATCGTGCAGAACGTCCCATCCGTGCCGTTGAACTGCGAGCACTCCTTCGTCACCTGGAGAGCTCCGCTTCGCGGGAAAGACGCCGCTGCCGGGGCGGTACCGCCGAACGTAGTCGCGGCCACGCCCGACAGAGCCGAGGTCGCGCTTGGACTTGTCGGAACCCCGCGCCCGTCGGCACACCCGACGGCGGCCAGCGCCCCAGCACAGAGACACCCAATAACCATGGATTTCATATACTCTCCTTCGGCGTTGCCGCCCGGTTTCTTGCGACCGCCCATGCCCGACGCACCGAGGCCTTTGAGAGCGTCGCCTATAAGGAGATCGCGCAAGGGGCGTCAATAACCGGTCAACGGGATAAAAGCAGGTCTGCGATCCTCCCGGTGCTATCCTGTGGGGCCAGATCCAACTGATTGAAGATTGCTCCGATGGTCTCGCCTCGCGACGTCACGGCGCTGCTCGGCGATTGGAGTCGCGGCAACCGGACTGCGCTCAACCAGTTGCTGCCACTCGTCTATGCGGAGCTCCGGCGCGTGGCGGCCCGCCAGCTTCGGAGTGAGCGGGCTGACCACACCCTGCAGCCGACGGCCCTTGTGCACGAGGTGTTCATCCGGCTCGTCGATCAACGGCAGGTCGACTGGCAGAATCGGGCGCATTTCTTTGGTGTCGCCGCGAACGTCATGCGCCGCATCCTGGTCGATCACGCCCGTCGTCACCGCGCGAGCAAACGGGGCGAGGGTGTGCGCTGCGTGTCAATCGATGAAGCGAAAGACGTCGCCGCGTCGAACGAGATGCCCATCCTCGCGCTGGATCACGCGCTCGATCGCCTGCAAACGGTCGACGCTGAACTGGCCAAGATCGTCGAGCTCCGTGCGTTTGGCGGACTCACGATCGAGGAAGCGGCCCATGTCCTCAGCGTGTCTCCATCGACCGCCAAGCGCGACTGGCGCACCGCGAAAGCGTGGCTCAATCGTGAGCTCGGCTCCGAGGTTCGACCGTGACCGACGAGAGATGGCCGCGAGTGAAGGCGCTGTTTCAGGCCGCGGTGGAACGGCCGACCGAAGAGCGCGACGCCTTTCTGGCCGCTGCGACTGGTGACGACGCGGCGTTGCGTCGTGCAGTCGATTCGCTGTTAACGTCGGACACCTCCGACGTCAGCTTCCTCGATCGGCTGCCCGTCGCCAGGGACTCCGTCCTCGCCGATCCTCTCGCTGCCCTAGCCGCATCGATGGACCACGCGCAGCCTCAGGCCTTCCTCACCGCTGGTCTTCGCGTCGGTCCCTACGAAATCATCGCCCCGCTCGGTGCGGGCGCCATGGGCGAGGTGTACCGCGCTCGCGACACAAATCTGAATCGCGACATCGCCCTGAAGGTGTTGCCGGAGGTCTTCGCACTCGATCCTGGCCGCCTGGCGCGGTTCACGCGCGAAGCGCAACTGCTCGCCACCCTCAATCACCCGAACGTCGGCGCTATCTACGGCCTCGAAGAGTCGAACGACGCGCAGGCGCTGGTCTTGGAGCTGATCGATGGGCCGACGCTCGCAGACCGGATCGGGTTGATTCCGGTGGAAGAGGCGTTGACCATCGCGCGTCAAATTGCCGAAGCGCTGGAAGCGGCGCACGAGAAAGGAATCATCCATCGCGACCTCAAGCCGGCGAATATCAAGATCGCCCGCAACGGGTTGGTCAAGGTGCTCGACTTCGGGCTGGCGAAGGTGTGGGACGGCGCCCCACAGCCTGACCTCTCGGCGTCACCGAGGCTGACCGCAACTGATCTCGGCGAGCGGACCGTGCTGGGCACCCCTGCGTACATGAGCCCGGAACAGGCGCGTGGCCAGTCGCTGGACAAGCGGACGGACATCTGGTCGTTCGGCTGCGTGCTCTACGAAATGCTCACGGGCCGTGCGGCGTTCGCTGGCGACACCATCTCTGACACCCTCGCCGCGATTCTCGAACACGAGCCGGACCAAGCGATACTGCCGTCCGACACGCCTGTACCGATCCGCAGATTACTGCGGCGGTGTTTGGAAAAGGATCGCAAGAGACGACTCGATTCGGCGTCCGATGCTCGACTGGAGATCGAGGACGCGATCGCGTTTCCAGCCGTCGAAAGGCTCGCGCCTGTGGCGACGCCGTCTCGTCGCGTCACGCCGGCGGCGCTCGCGGCTCTGGCCGGCTTCACGGTCGTCGCCGCGCTTGTCGCATGGATCCTGCTGAGGCCCTCGCCCACAGTTCCAGTGCGGCCGGCGCGGTTCGCAATCGCATCAGCGCCCGGACTTCCGCTCAATGTGTCGGGCCTCGCTCGCGACCTCGCCTTGTCGCTCGACGGTCGCCACCTCGTCTACCGCGCCGGAGGGTCGAACACCGCCGGCAGCCCACTGATGGTGCGCGCGATCGATCGACTCGATGCCCAGCCAGTGGCCGATGTCGGTAATGCATTGGCGCCGTTCTTTTCGCCTGATAGCCGGTGGATCGGGTTCTTCGAGACCACGGACCTGAAGAAGGTGTCGATTGCCGGTGGTCCCGCTATCACGCTGTGCCAGTTCAGCGGGATACCGCTTGGCGCAAGCTGGGGCGACGACAACACGATTACGTTCGCCACCAACGCACCGCGCTCTGGTCTGTGGCGGGTATCGGCGGACGGCGGTGAGCCAACGATCGTGACGACGGCGGACACTGCACAGAATGAGGCTACCCATTCATTCCCATCGGTGCTGCCGCTCGGACGCGGCATCCTGTTTACGATTGAGACGACGAGCCAGGCGGACCGCTCGGTCGCTGTCCTCGACTTGAAGACCGGACAGCGCAAGACGCTGATTCGGGGAGGCAGCGACGCCCAGTACGTGGAGACCGGTCACCTGATCTTCGCAGCGGCTGGCGCGTTGCGCGCTGTGCGGTTCGATCCTGTCCGGCTCGAGGTGCTCGGCGATCCGGTGACGGTGGTCGACCGCGTGATGATCAAGCCGACCGGCGCAGCCAATTACGCCGTCTCGCGTGAAGGCACACTCGCGTATATCGGCGCTGGACTGAGTGAGATGACGGCGCCGCGCGCACTGATCTGGGTCGATCGAAAGGGACATGAGGAACCGACCGGAGCGCCAATGCGCGCCTATGGCACGCCGCGCATCTCGCCCGACGGGACGCGCGTAGCAGCTGAAATCTATGATGAGACTGCTGACATCTGGATCTGGGACTTCGCGCGGGAGACGCTCAGGCGTCTGACCTTCCATTCCCCCGGCGGCGCCGGGATGGGCGCCGGGATGTCGGTCTGGACGCCAGACAGCCGACAGATCATCTTCGAGGCGCGCCGTACAGGCATACCAAGTGTGTACAAGCAGGCTGCCGACGGCAGCGGAACCGTCGAGCGACTGTCGACGAGCGCAATCCCTCAGTGGTCGACGTCGATCTCGCCGGACGGGACATGGCTCTCCGGTTTTGAGCTAGGGACGGTCGCCAACGTCTTCTTTCTTCCCTTGACACGTGCCGTGGTGCGACCGGGTTCCAACCCAGCGCCGGGTGTCAGCCAGTCACCGGTGGAACCACTCGCGGAGACCCGGTTCAAAGGAAGCATGGCCGACTTTTCTCCGAATGGCCGGTACCTCGCGTACCAGTCGGAGGAGTCGGGCCGCAGCGAGATTTACGTCCGACCATTCCCGCGCGTCGACAACGGCCGCTGGCAGGTCTCGACGGCGGGCGGCACACGCCCCGTGTGGGCGCGGAGCGGCCGCGAACTCTTCTACCTCGACGCATCGAATACGCTCACCGCCGTGCAGGTCGGTACATCCGGACCGACGATTAGCATCGGCATTCCGGCGAAACTGTTCGACACCAAGTATGCCGAGCCAAATCCCTCGCGCCATTACGACGTGTCGGCAGATGGCCAGCGGTTCCTCATGCTCAAGGCCGGCGCAACCGACGATCCGAACGCAACGCCAGTCAGCATGGTCCTCGTCGAGCACTGGTTTGAGGAGTTGAAACAGCGTATGAATGGAAAGTGACAAGGCCGGGTTCATTGGAGCCCGTCGATCTGCCGTAGCCAAGACGCGATCCGGTTCCAACTCGCGAACATCTGCTCGACCAGGCGCAACCGGACTTCCCAATGCGCGCCTTCGTGCGCTGCGAGTCCAGTGCTCCTACGGGGTCATTCCTAACCCGTCGTCAGGGACGGCACAAATTGCCAAGGGGCCACGCTCCCAAGCGATGGGCGGGAACGCGGCGTCGAACTGCCGTGCATGCTCTTGCTGGATCCCCTTGACGCTGGCCTCTCAGGTGCTCAGTCGAATGCTGCCGAAGCGCAAGGAGACGAACGGATCGTTCTCCCTGAGCTCCTTTCGCAACTGCTCCAGTCGTCGCTTCGACCTCAGCGTCTTGTCCTGACCGTAGAACGTTCCGTGAATCTCCGTTCGGTCTTTAAGCGCGTACCAGCCGTGACCCAGCGGAACTGTTGCAGTTGCTCCACCAGCGTATCCGGATTGTCCTGTGAACGGTACTTCGCGACGTAACGGAGCGACCAGCGCGGTCGATCGAGTTTGCGTCGAATCGCCAGGGTCTTTCGAAACCGGAGACTTTGCTTCTTTGGGCGTCGAAAGCGTTGGACGCAAGAGGGCTCAATCCAGATCGTGTCCAAACCAACCTTGCCGCTGAGATCGAGTTCAGCGCAACCCAGTTCGTCGAACGCTTCGATTTGAAAGGTCTTGCCGACCGCACGCGAGAAGGCCTGCTTGGTGCCGCGGGGCATCCGACTGATCGAGTCCGGCACGCTCATGACGCGGACCCAGTCCCCGACCCTGACGTCACGGCCCGCTACGTCAGCCGATGAGTGCCGACTCGGTGTCCGCCTGCGTGACATGCACTACGTATCGACCCGTGATCGCAATCAGTTCAACCCCAGAAATCAGTCGCTTGGACACAGGAAAGGCACGAATCGAAGGAGACGCATGTCAGGTCTTGCTGGCGGCGCTGACCCGCTTGTGGCGCTTCGAAGCCTTGGCCTTGTGAGCGCGCTCGACACTCCGCCAGAACTTGGTGGCTTGGCGCTCGACCATCGCTTCGAGGCGAGCTTGGTGTGGCTTCGGTAACGCCGGCAGGAACTTGGGCATACCCAAGTCCTCAGTCTGTCCCATCCACTCTAGCTTCAGCTTCTCGGATTGCAGCACCGCATCGGCACATTTCATGGCGAGGTGAAGCGCTTGAAGCCCGTCAATGCCGAACACATATTTGGGTCTGCGCCAGGTCGTGTTCAGGCCGGTAATCTGCAATGGGCAGCCCCAGTCCGAACCGGGAACGGCCTGGGGCACGCCAAGCGTAACGACGACAGGCTTGCCACTGGGCGCCTTGAACACTCGTCGCGCAGCGATTTCGACGAATTGTCCGTGGCGCGACGAAGGACTTGCGCATATGGCTGGACGGGATCGTATCAGGCCACGCCGCGCCGTTCCTTTCTCCCTGACCAGAGAGCCCGGGGGCTCTTGCGATACGATCCACTCCGATCCTGAGGAGTATGAGCTATCCGTCCCCCGAGCAGCTCGGCCCGCCGTCGCTCCGCCTGAGGCGTTCCAATTCTGGGTCCACAGTCGGCAGTTTCCCGAAGCTCAGGACCGGTGGGACGGGAACTGGCTCAACGTGACGGTACATTGTGGCGAGGCTGGAGCCAGCGTCTGGGCGACCGGAGCGATTCTCGACACAATCGGTCTGCTGCGCTTCCGAGACGAACTCGAACGGACGCACCGAACGCTCTCTGGTGAAGCGATCCTTGAATCACACGAGCCCAACATCGTCGTCCGTGTCACGGTGGCCGACGATGCCGGGCACTTGCGCGTACGTGTGGAGATCACTCCAGACCACCTCGCGCGAGGTCACTGGTTTGACTTCGAGATCGACCAGAGCTATCTGCCCGCAGCTGTAGCACAACTCGAGTCTGTCCTGGTGGCGTTTCCGGTCAGGGGGATCATCTCAGTTGAAGGCGCTCTCTTCGACGTTCAACCTGGATACGCCCCTGAAAGAGATCCTGCACAAGGATCAATGGCCGCAAGTTTGGGCGGCAATCCGCGCCGAGGTCGGGCAACCCGAGTGGCCAGCCTCGATCCCATGGCCGGGCCTGCTGAGTAGCGGACCGAAGGCAGTCCGCGAACTGATTTGGCAGGTTGCTGCATCGCTGCCGAAGCCGGATATCGCGGCGGGAGAGGCTTGGACGCGACCGCGTATCCAAGCGGAAATCCGACGGATCGTTGGCGAGCAAGTCGGTGCCTGGGATTACAGCCTGAAAGATCGGTTCGTGGACGACATCGGAATCAGCTAGCCAAAAGCTCATGCGGCAAGCCGCACGGCGTTGAACCGCTTTAGCCACCGGGCGATCTGGTTCCAACTGGG
The DNA here is from genome assembly GCA_963839705.1 of uncultured Acidobacteriota bacterium. Classification (GTDB taxonomy): domain Bacteria; phylum Acidobacteriota; class Vicinamibacteria; order Vicinamibacterales; family 2-12-FULL-66-21; genus DATBJJ01. The sequence goes on along the minus strand of CAWIWL010000008.1, from coordinate 295,340 downwards.
GCTGTTCTGGTCCAAGCCTCATCCCCTGCCTCAGTCGATCCCAAATACGGGAAGGCGACGCGGTTCCGCGTTGGCTGGTATGCGGCAGACCGAACCTTCGGCCGGAGTAGTATGAGCAGGGAGAATCGCGCGGGTGCGGCAAACCGCAGACCGGAGCGCGTCATGTCGAACTCGAATCACAACGGCATGTGGGCACGATCACTGGACGGCGTGTCGGACGACGTCAGGCTTGCCCTGAGAATGGTGAGCCGATCTCCAGGGCTCACCGCGACGATTGCGCTCACGCTCGCTTTGGGCATTGGCGCGAACGCGGCGATCTTCGGGGTGATCAACAGCCTGCTCCTGCGCCCGCTGCCCGTGGCCGACCCTTCTCGGCTCGTGACGATCTCCTCCGACTCCGCTATCGCCCGGGGACAGGCCGGGGTCCCCTGGAGCTTTGCGATGTGGGAAGAACTCCAACCGCACGCGTCGCTCTTCGACGGCGCTTTCGCGTGGACGCCGGCACGATTCGACCTGGCGGAGCGCGGCGAGCGGCAGCCCGTGGCAGGGATCTTCGCCAGCGGCGGGTACTTCGCCGCGCTCGGCGTTGCGGCGATTCGAGGGCGCACGTTCACGCCAGCGGACGATCGGCCCGGGGGCGGGGCGGACGGCGCGGTCGCGATCATCAGCTACGGACTCTGGCAACGGCGCTTCGCAGGGGCTGACAGCGTCATCGGTGCACCGCTCGTCGTCGACGGCGCGACGGTCACGATCGTTGGCGTGACGGCACCGGAGTTCCGGGGCCTCGATGTCGGAAGTGCATTCGATGTCGCGTTGCCGCTCGAAACGGAGCCGCTCATCCGTCGCAGCCGCTCGCGGCTGCGAACGTCACGGTTGCTGGTCATGCTGCGCCTGAAGCCCGGCCAGTCGGCCGAGGCGGGGACGGCAACGCTCCGCGGCCTGCAGCCGGAGCTCGGCTCCCCTCCGGCGCCGAACTCGGAGCCGTTCACGCTCGCGCCGGCCGCGACCGGCGCGTCACTCCCCGTTCGTGGACCGTACGGGCTGCGACAGTCCTACGCACGTCCCCTGCTCACGATCCTCATGGTTGCACTGCTCGTGCTGCTGATCGCGTGCGTCAACATCGCCAACCTGCTGCTGGCACGCGCCACGGCGCGCCGGCACGAGCTCGGCGTTCGATTGGCGCTTGGCGCGTCCCGTGGCCGTCTCGCGCGGCAGCTGCTCATCGAGAGCCTCATTTTCGCGGTGCTCGGTGCGATCGGCGGGCTCGTCATCGCTCAGTGGAGCAGCCAGGCACTCGTGGCTCAGTTGTCGACGCCGGTCCACCAGATCGAGCTGGATCTCTCGTTCGACTGGCGGGTCTGGGCGTTCACCGCGGCCGTCGCACTCGTGACGGCGAGCATCTTCGGGACCGTATCGGCGTTCCGCTCCACGCGTATCGCCCCGCTGGACGTCCTCAAGATGCGGGCACGGGCAGACTCGTCGTCTGGGGCTGGGATGCGAGGTCTTGCCACCATGTCCAGCAGCCTCGTCATACTCCAGGTTGCGCTGTCGCTGGCGCTCGTCATTGCGGCGGCTTTGCTCGTCGGGTCCTTCGCGCGACTCTCGAGCGTGCCACTCGGGTTCGATCCCGACCGCGTGCTCGTGGTGAATGTCGACACCGAGCGGGTGCGTACCGACGCGTTCGGCCGGATGCGCCTATTTGACCGGATCCTAGATGCGGTGCGCGTCGTGCCTGGCGTGGCGCACGCCGGCGGCTCGATCTGGACGCCGGTCGACGGAGGGATGCGGATGGGGGATTCTCAGAGTCGCATTGCGTTCAACTTCGTCACGCCGGAATGGTTCGCCGCGTACGGCACATCCCTCCGGGCCGGAAGGGACTTCACGGCGCGTGACACCGCCGGATCTTCGCCAGTCGTCATCGTGAACGACGCGTTCGTGCGCGCGTTCATGCCGGGCGCGTCGTCTGTCGGCGGAACGATCCCGCACCCCCGTTCCCGAAACGGCGAGGTCCTGCGCACGGTCGTTGGCGTCGTCGACGACGCAGTGTTTGAGTCACAGCGGGAGGGAATCCAGCCGATTGTGTACTTGCCAGTGGCGCAGTCAGGGGGAGGGCCGAGCGAGCGGACCGCGATCAGCCTCGGCGTGCGTCCCGCAGTGGGAGCGCCGATGCAGCTCGCGCGGAGTGTAGGCGACGCCGTACGCGCCGTTGATCCTGACCTATCCTTCAGTTTCGGCCTCCTGGAGGATCACGTGCAGGCATCAGTTCGGCAGGAGCGGGTCGTGGCGATGCTCTCAGGATTTTTCGGCGCTCTGGCGCTGGTCATTGCGGCGCTGGGATTGTACGGCGTGACCTCGTACACGGTTAACCGCCGTGTCACGGAGATCGGAATCCGCCGGGCCCTGGGCGCGCAACGGGCGCACGTGCTGGGCCTCGTGCTCGGCCAGAGCCTGACGCTGACCGGTGTGGGCATCGGGATTGGCTTGGCAGTCGCCGCGGCAATGACGCGCGCTCTCCGCGGCCTGCTGTTCGGTCTGACACCGCTCGACCCGGCGATCTTCATTGGCGTCTCTGCGCTGTTCGCCATCGTGGCGGCGCTGGCAGCACTGTTCCCCGCACACCGCGCGACCAGGGTCGACCCGCTCGTCGCGCTTCGCAACGAATAGCGGCGTTATCAGCCGTAATCTCGGGTCTTGAATTGCCGGCTGGATTTCGAGCAATGGTTCGTGAGCTTGGCCGACGTACGAACCCATCATTCACTCGACTCGAACTACGCGGCACTTCTCAGCGCCTCGACCTTGCGCAACCAGCTCGTCAATCGGTTCCAACTGCCGCTGTTCTGGTCCACTAATCTCATCAATTCGCTTTCGTCTGCCGGAGCCGCGCTTACTGGGGAGGCGCTCGGCAAGCGCCTCCAGGCGGCGCCGGTGGGCCCGGCTGGGGTCGAGCCTCAGTCCTGGCGCAGGGCGACCATCGGATCGACGGACGCGGCCCGCGTCGCCGGCACGAGGCAGGCGACCAGCGCGGCGGCGAGCAGCACGAGCGTCACCCCGACGAACGCCGCCGGCGCGAAGGCGCTGACGCCGAAGACGATGTCGCGGAGCGCGCGCACCACGAACCAGGCGCCAGCCGATCCGAGGATCGTGCCGGCGAGCGCCGTCAGCAGCCCTTCGCGCAGCACCTGCCACAGCACCCGGCCCCGGCCGGCCCCGAGCGCAATGCGCAGCCCGATCTCGTGCGTCCGCTGCGCCACGGCAAACGACATCACGCCGTAGATCCCGAGCGCCGCCAGTATCAGCGCGACCGCGGCGAAGCCCGCGAACAGCGCGGTCGTGAATCGATCGCCGACGAGCGTCTGCGCGACGACCTGATCCATCGTCCGGACGTTGCCCATCGGCAGGTCCGGGTCGAGGCGCTGGATGACCGCGGCAAGGCTCTTCTGCAGCGCCGTAGGATCGCCTTCGCTGCGGACGGTCATGCGCACCCGCGGGAAGGGCGCCTGGTCGAATGGCAGGTGGATTTCGCGGGCGATGTCGTTCTTGACGCCGTTGCTCCGGCTGTCGGCGACGACGCCGACGATCTGCCAGACTTGGGGCTCACCCGGCTGGTTCGCCCCCGGAACGATCCGTCCCAGCTCGAGGCGCTGGGTCAGCGGATCCGTGGCACCGAACACGCGCTTCACGAAGGTCTCGTTGACCACGGCGACGAGCTGGCCGCCCTGGCGGTCGGCGGCGGTGATACCGCGGCCTCGCGTGATGCGCATGCCCATCAGGCCGAGGTACCTGGGCGTGACGACGTTCACGCGCGCGAAGGGGCGGTTCTTGGCGTCCACCGGCGGCTGGCCCGGGATCGAGAACGGCATCCCGAATGCGCCCTGGAGTGGCAGGCCGGTGGACACGGCGGCTGAGCGGACCCCGGGCAGCGCGTGGACGTCGGTCAGCATCCGATCGTAGAAGGCGCGGATGGTGTCCGGTTCGACCATCTTGTCCCGCGGCACCGGCAACGTGAAGGTCAGGAGGTGGTCGGTGCGGAAGCCGAGCTCGGCCCGCGCCATCGCCGTGAAGCTCCAGAGCGCGACGCCGCCGCCGGTGAGGAGCGTGAGCGCGAGCGCGACTTCGAGGACGACGAGGGCTCGGCGCAAGCCGTGCCGCCCGCCCGCCACCGCGCGCCCTGACTCCTTGAGCATCTCGTTCAGGTCGATGCGCGCCGCCTGCCAGGCCGGAGCAGTGCCGAAGAGCACGCCCGAGACGAGCGAGAGCGCGACCGTGAACAGCAGCACCGGCATGTTCAGCTCGATCACCGTCTCGGACGGCAGCATGAACTGCGGCATCAGCGCGACCACCGCCCGCATCACCAGGAACGCGAGCCCGATGCCGACGGCGCCGCCGACGAGCGCCAGCACCAGGCTCTCGGTCAGGAGCTGCCGCACGATCTCGACCCGCGACGCGCCGAGCGCCGTCCGCACCGTCACCTCGCGCTGCCGCGCAGTGCCGCGCGCGAGGAGCAGATTGGCGACGTTGGCGCAGGCGATGAGCAGCAAGAAGCCCACCGCGGCGAGCAGCAGCCACAGCGAGTTCTTCGTGGCCCGGCTCAGGAAATTGTTGCGGAACGGCTCGACGCTGGGAGTCCAGCCGCGGTTGGAGTCGGGAAACTCCGCCGCCTGCCGCTCGGCGACCAGTTTCAGTCGCGCGTTGGCCTGCTCCACCGTGACGCCCGGCTTCAGCCGCCCCAGCGCCGTGAGGAAGCGCGCCCCGCGGTCGGCGGCGACCGCCTCCGGGAAGGCCAGCGGGATCCAGAGCCGGTACCTGGATATTGTCGGCCGGCCCCTGGCCAAGCACGCCGACCACCTCGTACGGCTTCCCGTCGACGCGAATCGCCTGTCCGAGGATCGAGCGGTCACCGCCGAAGCGCTCCTGCCAGAGGCTGTAGCTGAGGATGACGACCTGCTCCCGCCCGAGCGTCCCTTCGGCCTCGAGGAAATCGCGGCCGATCGCCAGGGGGTGGCCGAACCCAAGCATCGGCAGGAAGCCGGGCGCCGGCGTCCCGGCCTCGAGCTGCATCGGCGCCCCGCCCGACCCGAGGCTGACGAAGCGCCCGGTCCAGGCGTTCAGGTCCTCGAACACCGACGTCTCTCGCTTGAAGTCCAGGTAGTCGGCCGGCGAGTTCGGGTTGCGGCCTCCGCCCTCGCGCTGCGACCACACCATCACCAGCCGATCGGCGTCGCGATACGGCAGCGGCGCGAAGAAGGTCGCATGGACGACGCTGAAGATCGCCGTCGTCGCCGCGATCCCGAGCGCCAGGGTCAGGACCGTGACGGCGGTGAACCCCGGGTTCTTGAGCAGCAGCCGCAGGCCGAAGCGCATGTCGCGCAGCAGGTGTCGCATCGCGAGCCTCGTGAAGGCGGACCGTTTCCGTAGCGGCCACGAACTTAGACGTTGGCAGCCGGCGGAGCGTTGGCAGCGGCCGTGCTGAATCTGACTGCCATCGCTCACCGCTTCGCGAGGATAGCTGGTCTTCCCAAGATCTCGAGAGGGCGGTTCGTCATCCGTCCACGAGCAATGGCGAGCCAGCAGGAACGGTCATGTGCACGCAAGTGGCTGACTCCGTTGATCGAAAAAACGGCTGCAACGTAAGGGTGCTGGTGAACTAAGCGGCACTCCGGAGTGCGGTGACCCTTCGGAGCCAACTGATCAATGGGTTCCAATTCTCGGTACTCTGGTCCACCATCCTTCGCTCGCCCTTCGGGCGAGCTTCGGATGGCAAGCCACGCGAGCTCACCCTCCGGCGAAGGAGGGTGTCCTCCGTAGCGGCGAAGCCGCGAAGGAGGACTGCTCAAGTAATCCCCGTGGATCAAGCAGGCAACTCCAGTTGCCTTTCAGCACGCATCCCACTTCATTCTGATTTCTTTTGTTCGGGTTTCTTCAGGCATGTCCATTGCCATCGCAGCCGCGTGCCTTCGAAGCGATTCGTCTACATGCTGCAGAGCCAGAGCGAGCCCGGTCGCTTCTATACGGGTGGTGACATCCAACTTGTGCGGTCGACTGGCCGCGCACAACGCAGGCGACTGCCGGCACACGGCGAAACACCGCCCATGGAGTCTGCACGTCGTCGTCGCGTTTCGTGACCAGTCACGTGCGGTAGCCTTCGAACGCTATCTCAAGTCCGGTTCAGGCTGCGCCTTCGCGAAGCGTCACGTCGCGCAGTACAACATTGCCCTGCCTCCTGGCTCCTTCACACAGAGCTCCGTGGTTGCCGTAGGGGTGTGCTGAAGACGGCGGGCCCGAAAGGGATCGGTGATCAGGCGCGAGATTCATGCCCCCTCACAGCTCCGCGATGCTCAGCGTCCGCGTGCTCGAGCGCGAGCGCGATGGCATCGCGGACGCCGAACCACATGCCAAGGTGTGCCGCTCGGAGGGCGCATACATCCGGCTTTACACAAATAACTTTGTATTGTAAAGTTATGCCCGCTTCGATGCGATATCAATACGAATCAGATCGGAGGAGGCAGCGATGACCCCCGTGAAGGCATTCACGCTTATCGCCGTCGGCCTTGCCATCGCGGCCATGGGAATCTATGTGGCCAACGCCGACGACGCGCCGGGCGCCGCGGTCATCGGCATGTTGCTGATGGTGGTCGGAGTCGTGCTCGGTGTGAGGGCCGCGCGCAACCGGCTCCCGATGTGGGCTGTCCGCACCGCGCTTGCCGTGAGCATCGTCGTCGCCGGGTTCGCGGCATTTCTGACCCATGGGGTCGTTGTGACAGCGCCTCTCTTCCCGCAGTCGCAGGAGGTGCCAACGGTCATCGACTCGGCGCCGTCGCCGCAATATGCGGCGGCCGTCGAGCGCGCGCGGGACCTTGTGCGCGCAGCCATATTGGAGCAAAACCTACCCGGGGTGTCCGTGGCGGTCGGTGCCGGCGGCATCGTCGTCTGGGCGGAAGGGTTCGGATGGAGGGACGTCGTGACGCGGGCGTCCGTCACGCCGAACACGCGATTCAACATCGGCACGGCGGCGTCCGCGGTCACCGCCGCCGTCGCGCCGCTCGGGCTGACCAATACCGGCGCTGACTCGGCGGCAGAATGGAGTCCTGAGCATATCGGCGAGCCGGAAGAGGACTTCCCGCTTTTCACGATCATCCGCCACGTCATCTTCAGACCGATCGGTCTCGCCCCTGCGCAGCCATTGCCGGGCGATCGCGCGACGTTCTACGTCCCGAGATCCGATGACGATCCCGGCCGCGGACGGCGACTGATGTACATGCGCGACTTGGCCTGTTGCGCGAACGGGATGGCGTTCTATTCCACGCCGTCCGATCTCGTGCGCTTCGCGCTGGCGACGAACCCAGGCAGCGTCAATGGTGAGCTCGCCGGCGGCATGGTGATGTCGCTGATAACGCGGCGCGATCGCGGCCTGGGCATCGCTGTCACGTCAAACATGGCGCACGCGAACACGTCCTCGCTGGCGCTGCGAGTCGGGGGCGCGTTCGCGGAACAGACACGATGATCGTGCTGGTCAAAGCGCTGCTCGAACTGCACCTTCGATCGCGGAAGTCTCACGGCCAGTTGCGTTAAGCGGTTCGACCTCTTCGCTAACAGTGCGAAAAATGGAGATTGGCTCGCCAAACTGGACTCGAACTAGGCGGCGCAGCGGAGAAGGTCGACGGAGCGTATCCAGTGCATCAGTGGGTTCCCAACTGGCACTGTTCTGGTCCACCATCCTTCGCTCGCCTGCATTCGTGAGCGAGCTATGCGTGCAAGCCAGCGAGCTCACGCCACCGACAGGCGGAGGTTGTCCTCCATAGCGGCGCGCGTGAGCTCGACTACTTTACTGCGTAACGTCAATACCGCTCATGCGGCGCGTTCCTGCGCCTAGTGCGAGCGTTTGATCGGTACGCTCTGCCGGCGTCTCACAGACGGTCAGCTCGCGTCGCGCCGCGGTCACACGATTCGCGGGCAACTGGTCGGGGCACTTATGACTTCGGCCGGCTGACAGGCGGGACAACGCCGTTGGCGCGGTACGCAGTCACCAGTTTGCCGTAGTGTTCGCCCTGGTGTTCGAGCCAGCCAATCAGCTGCGGCCGCGGCTTCGATTTGACGAGAGGATACGACCCGGCAATCGCCGCTTCCATTTCTGCCACGACTGACGCCCGGGTCTTCGGCTTGCTGGCGTCGGCCTTCTCGCGCGCATCAAAATCGAACTTCTCGCCCTTGGCTCCCGCCGTCGTCATTTCCAGGCCGACGGTCACGTGCCGCAGTTCTTCCATCACGCTGCGCGCGTCGGGATGCGGCTTCCAAGCGAGCTTGTCGTCGGGAAACGACGTGTCCTTGGCCATTGCAAGGAGCTTGTTGTGTACGTCCTCCCACGACCGCGCGAGCGCGGACTCGTAGGTGGGGGCTGGTTTGGCCTGCTCGACGATGACAGCTGCGGCAGAGCTTGAAGCGAGCAGGGCGATCGACATGGCAAAGGAAAGTCGGGACATTGCAGACCTCTCCCGGCTTCGATGAACGAGCGGGCTTCTCCCGGCCGTGCCGAAGCCGACAGATGCTGTACATCCGCGGACTGTCGATCTATTCCAGGGAATAGGATTGCCGTGTCGGGACATTTATGATCGCGACGCGCGATGTTCGGCATCCTTCATCAGCGGCGGGAAGAATTCGATCGGGCGGCGCTGGTGCATATACCTGAACTGCTCCGCGTCGCAGCGCGGCTGTGCGGAAGCGCCGACGCCGGCGAGGACCTGTTGCAGGAAACGTATCTGCAGGCGTGGCGGTCGTTCCATCGCTTCCAAGCCGGCACCAACTGCCGCGCCTGGCTCTACAAGATCCTGCTTTTCACGTATTCCGCTCAGAACCGCAAACGCGCGCGTCAACCGTTTCTCGTCGACCTCGATGCCGCCGGCGAGATGGCGTTGCTCGTCGACGCGCCAACGCCGGACACCCTGACCGCCGAGGCGGTGAAGGCGGCGTTCGACCGCCTGCCGGCGAACTTCCGGACGCTAGTGCTGCTGGTGGATGTTGAGGGGCTCACCTATCGCGAAGCGGCGGAGGCGCTGAACGTCCCGGTCGGCACCGTGATGTCCCGTCTGAGCCGCGGTCGTGGAGTTCTGCGCCTGGAGCTGGCGCGACATGCACCCGCATCGTCAACCGGAGCGCGAAGCGGAATGAACCTGTCTGCACAGCGGAGGGCGCGGTCGTGAACCTGGACTGCCAGCACGTACGCGAGGTGATGGACTCGTATCTCTCCGAGGAGCTCTCGGTCGAGACCAACCATGGCTTCCTCCGCCACGTGGCCGAGTGCCGCGACTGCGCGGCGGAACTGAAGCGGCGGCGGCGACTGCGCGCGTTGCTGTCAGAAACGATCGACCTCGCCGTGGACACCGATGGCGTGAGGGCGCGCATCACGCACGCCGTAGATCGCGAGCAGCGTTCGTGGAAACGCGTCGCACGTCTCGGGGCCGTTGCCGCGACGCTTGTCGCCACCGTTGCCGTCGCGTACTGGGCGGGCAGGAGCGTCGACGCGGCCGCCTATGACGACTCAGCCGAGGATCACCTCGCCTGTGCACTCACCTACCCGGATGCTACCCGGTACGACCCGGATCGCGCGGCGCAGAACCTCGTGTCACCGTTCGAGCATATTGTCGACGCCGTCGGTCTGTCGCACGGCGTCTACCACGTGATCGACGCGCACATGTGCCCGTACAAGGGCCGCAACTACGCGCACGTCGTCATCCGCGGCGACAATCAGACGCTGTCGCTCTTCGCCGAGCGCGCCGAGCGCGGGACGTTGCCCGACACTCCCACGACAGTGCTGGCCGGAGACACGCTCGAGGTTCACGCGACGACGCGATTAGGGTATCGGATATCGGCGGTGGCGACGCGCGACCACCGGCTCTTTGTCGTTTCCGAACGGCCGACCGACCCGCCCGATCTCGCGCAGGACATCCTTCGTTCGGCAGTGCGTTTCATTCGCGGTCTCGAGAGGTAAGCTGACTGCGGCGCATTCCTAGTAGATAGTGCCATCTCAGCCGTTGTGATCACATCGGGCGGGCTCTGAATAGGTTTCTGCTCTTCTCCGCTGAAACGCTTCACTCGAATGGACTGGGCCGGAAGTCCACCGAACCTGACGAGGGCAGAGCTCATTTCGGGAGCAAGTGCTAAAACACATCATGTCGACGGACGAGCTGCTTGCAGAGCTGCTCCAGCTGCGCGAGCCATGAGGCAACATGGTTCCAACTGGCGAGGTTCTGGTCCACCATCCTTCGCTCACGCGGAGCTAACGCCGAAGCGTGGGCTTCGGCTCTGCGGGCTGTTCGGGTCAATACTGAAAGCGGCAACGAGCTTCCGACGCAACCGAGTGCAGAAACAGAAATAAACGTCGAAAGTGCAGTGCATTCGTGATGGTGGGAAGGCGCTGCGGAAACCGCGCTGGTCAACCCTGAACAGGGTCCTATGCCACCTCTCGGGACCGCGCCGACTTCACTACGAGTCGCACGCCCACGCCGAGCCTCGCCAGCATGTCGATCAGGGCGTCGGTGCTGAACAGATCGATACGGCCACGGAGAAGATCGCTAACTCTCGGCTGTGTCACGCGAAGAACCCTTGCCGCTTCCGCCTGTTTGAGGCCCTTTGAAGCAATGGCCTTTTGAAGCTGAATCAGCAGGTCAGCACGGACCAGGAGATGTTCCGATTCTTCATTCGAGAACCCGAGATCCCGGAAGACGTTTCCCGTGGAGGGCGTCACTCTAACCGCGTTTCTCTTTGCCATGCTGTTGCCTCAACTTCGCTATTGCACGAAACTGCTCCCGGCCGGTTCGCAGATCGTTCGCGCTCGTCTTCTGCGTCTTCTTCTCGAATGCGTGAAGGACGTAAATCGCGTCAGCTCAGCGTCGCCAGGTAGAACACCCGGTGGGCCCCGGCGATGTGAACCCGGATCTCACGAACGCCAGGTCCGACCGTTTGCATGGATTTCCAATCGTCTGGTTCGAGTCCCTGCTGGATGCGCCGAAACTGGAAGCCCACCAGCCGTCGCACGAGAGCGGGAAACGCTCGGATGTCACGCAGCGAGCTGCCGAGCCAGATGAGCGGTTTGTCCCGCATTGGTCACGTCATACATTATACAAGTTTTTGTATGACGCGCTTCAGATCCCCAACATCGCACCTTGGACAAGGGCAAGATAGATGAGCCTCCCATACACACCAACATTGTGATCACGGCGGAATTGGCTAGGGCGATCTGAAGGGTGAGATACTTGTTCAGGGAAGATGCCGTCCATCTGGTCACACGCTCTCATCGTTCTCGACATCGTGTCGATGAAGGTGTTCGTGTGGGTGCTCGGGCAACTGTTTACCTGGGCGGTTGATCCCAACGGCGGAATCCTCGACTCTCATCTCTTTTTCTACGACCGCTATTCAGAGCTCGCTGAGTACCACCGCTTAAAGGGTCGCACCGCCAAGGCCGACAGGCTCGCAGCTATCGCGGAGGCTTACTACCAAGCCGCACCTGATGACGACGAACCGGAGGCTGCCGCCATGGCGATGCCGGTGCCGCGTCCCCGGATCAATACGAATGCGGTGAGCACCACCCGGGTGCCGAGACCGCCAGCGGACGAACCATCCGGCTTGGTTCCATCGCCCGCGCACTGACCCTGCGTTCACGCCAAAGGTGCTGCTGCGTCTCTCGAAGATAACGTGTGTAGCGACTAGGCGGACCGCATCCAACCGGCTGAGCCACTCCTGGACGTGGTTCCAACTGGCAATCCCTAACAGCCAGCCAATCGCAACAAGACTTCCCCAAAGCCAGTCAGTCCACTGCAGCGAGTTGTCGCGTTCGATTTCGGTTGCCCCCTCGCGAATCGATTCGAAGGAGGAGGCGTCGAGGGCGATCGCGGTAAAGCCGCGGCGCGGCCTGTGCGATACCGGACGCCGTCCGTTCGGTTCCGGGACGTAGCATGAGTCGCCTCCTTTGGATAGTGCATACGAGCAACGCTACGCTCATTTGCAACGTCCAAAGGATCGATTGTGCGGTCAAGGTGGACAGCTGAGGATGGAGAAGCGGATGGACAGGAAAACATCGGAGGTGCTGCAAGGGACGCTGGACCTCATGATCTTGAAGACACTGCACGCGCTGGGCCCCCTGCACGGGTTCGGTATAGCGCGTCGCCTCGAGCAGGTGAGCCGCGACGTGCTTCAGCTGAACGAGGGCACCGTGTACACCGCGTTGCTACGGCTGCAACAGCAGGGCTGGGTGACGGCCGAGTGGGGCACGTCTGACAACAACCGCAAGGCGAAGTTCTATTCCATCACCAGGCGCGGCCGGCGACAGCTCCAGGTGGAAACGGAAAACTGGGAGCGCATTTCCGATGTTGTTGGCCGAGTGCTGCGGCTCGAACAGCAAGAAGGATAGGTATGCGCGCACGTCGAGAGTCTCGGATGCGGGCGTTCGCGGCAAAGTTGCACGGTTTTGTGCGCGGCCACCGCGACGGTGACGAGTTCGACGCGGAAGTTCGGGAACACGTACGGCTTCTCGCGGACAGGTTCGTGGCGCAGGGCATGTCCAGGGAAGAGGCCGCACTGGCCGCGCGACGGCAGTTCGGCAACAGCACGTTGTTGCAGGAGGACCGTAGAGACATGCAGACGTTCCCATCGGTCGAGGCGTCGTGGCGCGACGTGCGGTACGCGCTGCGGTTGTTGTGGAGAAGCCCGGGATTTACCGCGACCGCGATTCTCGCCTTGGCGCTCGGGATCGCGTCGACTATAGCGATTTTCAGCGTCGTCCATGCCACGTTCCTGGCACCGCTGCCCTATCACGAGGCGGACCAGCTCGTCATGGTCTGGTCGCGCAATCAGGGCGGCCGAAGTGCCACAGCCTCAGCCGACTTCTTCGAGTGGCGCCGTCGTTCCAGCGCGTTCTCCGACTTGAATGTCACCGGCATGCGGATGGTCAATCTGGCGGGCGGCGACCGGCCGGAACAGATGAGAGCGCAGGCCGCGACGCCCGGCATGCTGGGGATGATGTGCCTCGGCCACCCGCTCGCGCTGGGGCGGCTGTTTCTCGAAGAGGAAGGCACGCCGGGCAGGGACCAGGTGGCCATCCTGAGCCACAACCTCTGGCAGGAGCGCTTCGGCGGTGATCCGAACGTGCTCGGCCAGGCGATCCGGATCGACGGCAAGTCGTTCACCGTCGTCGGCGTGCTCGGCAAGGCGCCATGCGATCACTTGCCGTGGCGGCTCTCGATCCCGCGCGCTTTCTCGCCGGACCAGATCAATCGCGATTTCCGCAATCTGCTGGTGATGGGGCGGCTGAAGCCGGGCGTCTCGATCGACCAGGCCAATGCTGACATGAAGAACGTCACCGACGGCGTCGCCCGCGAGTTCCCCGCATCCAACACCGGCTGGGGCGCGAGCGTCGAGCCGTTACGCAACAACTTCATGAACGCGAACACCAGGACGACGCTCTGGATGATGCTCGGCGCGGTCGGGTTCGTGCTGCTGATTGCCTGTGCCAACGTCGCCAACCTGCTCCTTGCGCGCGGCACGGCGCGCGAGCGCGAGCTGGCGATTCGCCGCGCGCTCGGCGCGTCGCGCCCCACCATCGTCCGGCAGCTGCTGACCGAGAGCGTCCTGCTGGCGCTCGTCGGAGGCGCGCTCGGCGTCGGCTTGGCGGCCGCGGCAATGCGAGCGATTCTCGCGGTGATGCCGCCCGGCCTTCTGCCATCGGAAGTGGACGTCCGGCTGAGCGTCCCGGTGCTGCTCTTCACGCTGACGGCCTGCGTCCTCTCGGGCGTGCTCTTCGGCCTGGCCCCGGCGTGGCAGGCCGCGCGCACCGATGCCAACGCGACCCTCAAGGAGACTGCTCGAGCGGTCGGCAACGGACGGCATCGCCTTCGCCACACGCTGGTCGTGGTCGAGTTCGCCCTGGCGCTGACGCTGCTCACTGGCGGTGGGCTGACGATTCAGAGCCTCATCAACATTGCCCGCACCGATCTCGGGTTCCGGTCCGAGGGCCTGTTCACCTTCTATCTGCCGGTGGAGGACGATCGGCTCAAGGACGCCGACGCCATCGTTACGTTCTACCGTCAATTCGCCGAGCGGGTGAGCGCGGTCCCGTCGGTGACATCGGTGTCCTACTCGAGCGGTCTGCCGGCCGGGGGCGCCTGGTCCGGCATCCCGTTCGCGATTGCCGGCCGGCCGGTCAGCGATCGTTCGCAGCGTCCCAGCGCCCGCTTCAACCAGGTGAGCCCAGCCTACTTCGAGACGCTGGGCGTCCGCATCACCCACGGGCGGGCGTTTACCGAAGCCGATCGCACTGGCGCGGTACTTGTGGCCATCGTGAACGAGACGTTCGTCAAGCGGTATTTCCCTGACGTCGATCCGTTGACGCAGCGGATCGTCATCGAGTCGTTCAACCCCGGCGTCACGAACCTCGGGCCCGGCATCGAGCGGCAGATCGTCGGCGTCTCCGGCGACCTCCGCAACCTGGGGCCGGCTAGCGAAAGTCTCCCGGAGATCCACGTGCCGTTCGCGCAGAGCACGTGGGCGCGGAACTGGATTGCGGTGCGGACGGCAGGCGATCCACTGGCCGTCCACCAGCCGATCGCGGTCGTCGTCCGCTCGATCGATCCGGACCTGCCGATCGTCGAAGTCCGGACGATGGACCAGCTCATCGCCAACTCGACGTTGAGCGTCCGCTTCACGACCATCCTGTTCGGCGCCTTCGCGTTCGTCGCGCTGGTGCTGGCGGCGCTCGGCATCTACGGGGTGATGGCGTTCGCGGTGGCGCAGCGAACACACGAAATCGGCCTGCGCATCGCGCTCGGCGCCGGCCGCTCGCGGGTCGTGCGACAGGTGCTGCGCGATGGCATGACGACGGCGCTTGTCGGCACGCTCATCGGATCCGTCGGCGCGTACTTCGTCGCCCGTGGCATGCGCGGCATCGTGCCGGGCGTTGCTCCAGGCGACCCTACTGCCTTTCTCGTCGTTGCAGCAACTCTGATCGGCGCCGCTCTTGTCGCGTGCCTGCTGCCCGCGTCCCGGGCCGCATCGGTCGATCCGATGACGGCACTACGGCAGGAATGAGCCCGGAAGGAATCCTGACATGAAACCGATCACATTGTTCACGCTCCTTTTCAGTCTCTCGGCAGGTCTCTGTGCAAATGCACAACCTGCCACGGCGGCGAAAAACCGCATCTGTATCGACGTTGCGCACCAGCAGAGATTCTGGGGCGATCCCGCGGACATGGACGAGAAAAGGGTCGAGCGCGTGAAATACATGACGGCAGAAATGCTCAAGACCGCTGCCGCTGTAAACGGAAGCCTCACCTACCTCAAGAAAGAGGTCACCGCCCCGGAACTGAAGGGATGCAACCTACTGTTCATCCACATTCCATCGGTGAAGTACACGCCCGGTGAGGTCGGCGCCATATCGAAATACATCGCTAGCGGCGGTTCGCTGTTCCTGGTGATGGATCAAGACATGTGGTCGACGCTGGAGCAGACCAATGTGAACGACCTGATCCGTCCGTTCGGCATCCAGTTCGGCGCCGAAGGTCCCGATTCCCAGGCGGGCGGCCACACCAACCCCGGCCCGATTACTGACAAGCGACTGAAGATCTCCTATCACGGCGCGAGGACGGTCACGGGTGGCACTCCATTCGCCTTTAATGACAGGTCTGACGCCAACCCATTCGGCACATTCAAAGAGGTAGAGAAGGGCGGAAAGGTCGTCGTCATGGGCGACGGCATGGTGTCGTTGTACATGACCAGCTGGGAAGGCGTTCAGGATTACCAGTGCCAGGAGTTCATGCAGTCGGTGTTCCGATGGTTGCTGAAGGAATCATGAAATGAGACCGATCACACTGGTCACTCTCCTTGCAGCCGCGCTGTATACCGGTTGCAGCGGTATGTTTGAAGCCCAACGCACACCCTCCGAGCGCGAACGGCTTGGCTTCCCGGACAGTCATCGCGCTCTCCTATTCATTCAGAGCGGACGGAGACGCGCGCAGATCATGTCTCACTCGATTCGCGTGAGCAGTGTGCGTCGTTCGACGCCTGGCGCGAATGGCGGATTGGCAATGGTCATCCGCAACCGATTGCTTTCGATCTCTACACTGTACCTGAGGGGTTCGCCGGTCATCTCGTTGGGATTCTTATGAAGGATGGCGGTCATCGTCAGCGTTGTTCCCTCGAGAATGTAGGTCCCGGAGCCGGCGACGATGGAATCGTAGGCCGCGATTTTCTCGGCCTCCGACGGTTGATTGGGACCACCGGCGAATAGCCGTCGTGGCCCCGCTCCTGGCGCAAACATGTAACTGTAGTACTTGGGCGTGAAGGTATAGAGGCTCAAGTACGGCGGGGTGGCGACGGTCCAGTCCGCGCCAGGAGCTCTGGACGACAGCTCGAGGACCTTCCAGACGCCAGCCAAAGGCGATCGAGACTGGGCACCGACGCCGACGCGCGCGTTCGACGATTGCTCCGTCGTTGCAACGTGTGCAACGCAACCGGCGATCAACAGAGCCATCAACACGATCGAGAAACGGTGCATGTAATCCTCCGTGATGACGAGCAACCCCGCGCGGCACTCGCTCGTTTTCTAAACGTGTAGATGTTGAGTGTTCCCACTTCGGCGCGTGACACGGCGCCGAGGACGCGCCCACCGGCGATCGACATCATCGGACGATCCATGTCCACACGATCAAGAGTCCCTGCATCGGCACGCGAAGCCACAGTGGTGTCGCTCGTCGTCCGCGAAGCGGGATGTTGCGTCTGGCCGCACTGATATTTGCGGGCAACATGAGCAGCAGCAACACGATCAGACCGCACGCAGCCCAGTACGTGGTCGCCGGAATCAATAACCCGACGGCGCCGGCCAGTTCCGCGATGCCAGTGATGGCGACGAGGAGGTCCGGACGTGGGAAACCTGGTGGCACCATTGCGACCAGGTCTCTCTTCATCGGCGTGAAATGGGAGGTCGCCGTCACGAGAAACATCGTGGCTAGCGCCGCACGTGCGCTTGATACCCACGATTCGAATAGTTCGACGCCTGCGAGACCGAGCCCACGATACAGGAAGAGAGACCCGATCAGAACGAAGAGCACCTGCATGGCGTGCGTTGCGAATTCTGCCTAAGTCCGGGAACTATTTCGTCGCTGTCAATCCGCGCACCCCTCGCTGACCCACCGTTCGAAGATCGCGACCTTCTCTGCCGGCCAGGCTCCGTCGCAGGGCATAGTGCCGGCTCGCAGGCGTGTCAGGATCGCCTGGGCGTGGGTCTTTACCTCTGGTGCCGACCACAGGTCGAAGGCGAAGCGCATCGCTCCGCGATCCCGCGCACGGAACAAGCCTTTGATGTGTCGCCCGAAGCTCAGCGCTTCCCCGGGAGCGGGCGTCTCGGGTGGGGCGGGATCCGCGATGGGACCGCGTGCGATGGGTCGCGACGGAGGGCGCGCGGACGGCGTGGCGTCGCATACCCACCACCAGCGTGGGACCGGCATCCCTTCCGGCGGGCGCGAGTCGTTCTGCGAGTTTTCCACCGCGATCCGCGTGCCCCACTCCAGGTAGGCGACGAACGCCGCCCGAAATTCCGGATCCGCGGCGAGCAGCGCTTCGTCGGCGCTTCGGCACAGCAGCGACACCCATCGGGCGCGTTGCGCTTCCGTCAGGTGCTTGTTCAGGTGTTGGGAGATCATACGGGTGTAGCCACCGTAGCGCTGCGAATAGAACTTGGGGCCGCCGAACACCTCCGAGAGCCACGCGGCGACGCGCTCCGGGTGATCGGGCTCCATCCGCGAAAACAGCGGCGCCAGAAGATCATCTTGAGGGACGTGGCGTTCGTAAAAGAGGCGCGTCACGCGCAGGAAGGCAGGATAGCCTCCCGCCCACTCGAAGAGGGTTGGCTCGTGGTCCGGGTCGATCACCGGATCGTGGAAGTCGGCGTACCAGTGCGCGCCACTGCAGAAGGGCTTGTTCTTCGACTGCCCGCAGCGACAGAGGGCGAAATGCTCTCTCGAAGCACCTGCCGATCGCACCGGCTCGTTGCCGGCGTCGTCCCGGAGATCCACGCCACCGGTGACGTAATACGGCCCGTCTTTCGACACCTCAATCGCGGGCGGCCGAATCCGGTCGACCACGTCGGCGGCGCGGCGCTCGGCGATCGCCGCTCCGAGCGCCCCCGAAGGGCACGCCTGGATCGCGCGCAGAATGTCGTCGGCTCTGCCGCCTGCCGCGGCAACGAACGGTTCCGTACCGACGCGAAACACAGTGGGCAACGCGTCAGTGCACCGTCCCGAGTGCGCGCAGGTTCCTCGGTTGTCGAGGATAGTGAATTGCCGTGCTGCGTAGGTGTCGAGCCGGTCGGCGACGCGGTCGGGATGCTTCCTGTCGTTGAAGCCGATTGTCGCGTGAGTGCCATCGCACCAGGGCTTCGACTCCGACCGGCCGCACCGGCACAGGGCGGCAACCGGCGGCGCCGTCGTGGGCTCACCGAGGAAGTTCGACATGAGTGCGCCGCCCGTCAGCAGGTAGGGACCGTTTTCGCGCACGCGCATGCCGCCCTTCGGGTCGCCCGGAACGTCACGAGCGATTTCGGCGAGCCTCGTGATTCGCTCCCGAGCGTCGTCCCCGCCGATGGTCACGAGGTAGTGGGCGCCCGCGCACGCCTCGAGCAGCGCCGCGCGCTGGTCGGTCGCACACGCGCGCGTGAGGTCGGTCGCCAACTCGAACAGGAGCTCGTGCACGTCTGCGGTTTGCGGCTCCAGCTCTGTCGTCCGATCGAGCGTGTCGCCCAGGTCGGCGAGCGGTCGCAGGACCGTCGAGCGCAATCGTGTGACGAGCGCCGCCGAACGTTCCGATGCGCCGCCCTGATCGAGGGCTTCTGCGCGTCGAATCAACTCCTCAACTCGCGCGACGATCGTAGAGGTTGTCATGGCTTCTCTCCAGTAGATGGAGGAACTGCTTCGCCATCGCTTCCGACGAGAATGGATTCTGTCCGGTCACCAGATTGCGGTCGACGACGACGTGGGAGGCCCAAGGGTAGGGGCCCTTGGAGTATTCCAGGCCGAGTCGCTTCAGCTCGATCTCGAGCACGAACGGCAGCCGTCCATTGACTTTCGTATAGAACTCCTCGACGTGAGAGAAACAGGTAACTCGGTACCCTGCGAACGGGGACTGACCTGCCATGTCGCGCGGCGACAGGAACGCGGTGGGGCCATGACAGACCGAGGCGAGCGGCTTATTCAGTGCCAGCACCGCGAGCAGGAACCTGGTCATTGGAGGAGACGCCGGCATGTCCTGCATGCAACCGTGGCCACCGGCGATGTAGATCCCATCATAGGATGCGATGTCATCCTTGGTCAGCTGGCCGACATCCTTCGGAGAGCGCAGGCCTCCTGCCTGCTCAATCGTTTTCCGGAACTTCGCTGCCGCCGCGGCGTCGTCAATCTGGGTGAACGAGGGCCGCACCCATTTCATGAAATCCGGGTCGATACTCGACTTGTCAACGGTCGGCGCAATGCCGCCGAGCGTCGCGAAGTCCACGGCGTATCCGGCCTCCATGAATATCTGATAGGGGACGGCACACTCCTCGGCCCAGAAACCCGACGGGTATTCTTCACCGTCGGTGAGCGTGAGATGTGTGGCGTTCGTCAGGATCGTGAGCAGTGTCTTCATCACGACATACCTCCGTCATAAAACTGGCCGTCTCTTTCCCGTGACAAACGTCATCGTCATATCATGACATCGGATTCGATCACGCAGCAGATTCCCCCACGATGATCGATCCGGCTGTGAGGAGCCACGGACAGTGCTGGTAATCGGCAATTCGCTGGATTCGGCCGTCTGCGTCCACTTCCACCCGAATGACTCCTGCGATCGCCCACGCGCCCTCGCGGAAATGCAGGAGAACGACTGCAGGCTCGCCGTCGACCTCGCCCAGTGCCAGCCGCCACGTCACGCGCATGCGTGAATAGACACCGAGGTAGCCGCCATCCGCGAAGCTGCCGGCGTATCGATCGGCAACGAGCAATCGGGCGTCGGCGCTGATCAGTTCGCGGAGTCCATCCCAGTCCTGGCGGTTGAACCGTTCGACGTACAGGCGAAGGATCTCTTGATTCTCTGGTGTCGGCCCGCGCGGCGCTGCGGATCGTTCGCTCGAAGACGCCAATTTCGATCGGCCCCGGTTGAGGGCCGCTTTCACGCCGCCGACCGTTGAGTCGACGAGCTCCGCGATTTCCTCCAGCGAATAATCGAAGACATCCTTGAGGAGCACACAGGCCCGCTCCTTCGGAGGCAGGTTCAGAACCAGATGCTCGATGGCGGGGCCGACACGGGCCCCGGACAACTCGTGCGGCGCGACGAAGTCCGGCGCAGCCGCCGCGCTCTCTGCCTCCACTCGCACGCCCCGTCGCCGGAGAAAGTCGATGCAGCTGTTGTGGGCGATGCGGAATAGCCACGCCCCCAGCGGGCGGCTGTCATCGTAGGTGTCGAGGCTTCGGTAGGCGCGAAACAGCGCATCTTGTACGACATCTTCACCGTCTGTGATCGAGCCGGTCATCCGGGAACAGTATCGGTGCAGCCGCGGCCGGAGCTGGCTGATGGTTTCGAGAAACGCCAGGTACCGAGCGTCAAACTTTCCTGCGTCTTCCATCATCATCACCGAGAAGCCTTCTCGCGATTCGCTTCTTCAGTCTGGTTGGGCTGCCCTTTTCCTGTCGTGATCAGGCTGCGCAGACTGTCGTTGATATAGAAGCCCCATGCGCCTGAACAGTCACCGTAGCATTCGAAGGCAGGCACCAGGCCGACGTGCGTAAAGCGGAGTTCGGTCTTGCCTTGCTTCCTGTTGATCTCAAAGATGATGTCAGTGCCGTTCCACTCGGTTCTGTCCTTGACAAAGTTGATGTGGCTGTCCACGACATGCCAGACGACCCTCTTGCCCGGCACCCATTCAGTAATTCTTTGAGTGGTGTCATGGACGTCTTGATAGCGGTACCTGAACTCGCCGCCGAGCTTGTCGGTGCTTCCGTCAATGTCTCCTGACCACCACCCGCGAACGTTGTTGATAGCATCGAAGACTTCTTCAGGCGATTGCTCGACCGTAAAAGAAGTGGTGAACCCCTTGGTCGTCATTGTCTTCTCTCCGTTTGGCTTCGGTCGCACATTCGAAACGTCATCCCACATTCGGCATGCTCTCGGGCACGAAGACAGCGAATTGGCGCTCGAGCCCCTTCACGGCGCCTAGGCGCCAGCCCTCGGCGATGGACCGAGACGCGGGGTCAGGAAGAATCTCCTCTTCGCCTCGTGCCAGCCCATCGAAGATGCCCGCCGCGGCAGACTCAGGCGATGCCTTCGGAATCTCGAGACCGCGGTTCATGTCGGTGTCGACCGGACCGAGGACGACGCCGTGCACCGTGACTCCTTCGCTCGCCAGGAGCGCTCTCAGCGACTGGGTCATGTTGAACGCGGCCGCCTTCGAGATGGAGTAGGCCGGGATGATCGGGAGCGCCGCGAGCGCCGCCAGGGACAGGTTGTTCACGATCGCCCCTCGGGAACGCTTCAGCAGCGGCGCGAAGGCGTGCGTCACTCTGAGCATGCCCAGAAAATTGACCTGGAGGTGCTGTTCGACGACGTCCAGATTGCTCAGGTCATCGTAGATCGCGACGCCGGCGTTGTTGATGAGGACGTCAAGGCTGTCGACCGCCTCGACCGCTCGCTGGATCTGCGAAACGTTGGTCACGTCGAGCGTGAGAGCGGTCACGCGGTCATCGGCAATATCGAGTGGGCCGCGGCTTCCGGCGAACACCCTGTGGACTCCCCTTCGCAGCGCCTCGTCGACGAGCGCGCGGCCGATGCCCCGGTTCGCGCCGGTGATCAAGATGGTCTTGTTCGCAATGTCCGTCCCGTAGTTATTTTGCCGTGCCATGGATGAAATCTCCTTTCACCCTTTACTACGGGCCTTCTCCTGCAAAGGATACGTGCGCCGCGATCGGGCGGACGAGGTGGCCGAACCGCTCATCCTCGGCCATTTCTGGCGCCGTCCTGCGGTGATTCCCCTTCCTACGTGATCATGGGTTTCGTCCTTGCCGGGATGGTCACGCGAGAGCGAGTTCGACATAGCCGACGGCCAGGTCATCTGCTTCGGGTAACGCCAAACGCCAACAGTTGACAGCCTCTCCCCAAGGGAGGAAACTTTCCACTTCCATAGTTCGTCTATGCAAAGAGAAGCTGATGAAAGAAGCCAAAACGAAGAGCAAGAACGAGCTGCTTCCGGGCACGCTTGAGATGTTGATTCTGAAGACGCTGTCGATCGAGTCGATGCACGGCTACGGCATCGCGCAGCACATCCAGATGCTGTCGGCGCAGGTGCTGACGATCGAAGAGGGATCGCTGTATCCGGCGCTGCAGCGGATGCTCGTCAAGCGATGGGTGTTGGCTGAGTGGAAGATTTCGGCGAACAACCGGCGAGCGCGCTTCTACACGCTCACGACTGCCGGGAAGAAGCAGCTCGGCGTCGAGGAATCGCGCTTCTCCCAGATGTTCGGCGCGATCATGCGCGTGATGAAGACGACGTAGTGTCCCGGATCCGAAGTTCGTTGCCAGAGTCCCGGGCGCGGCGCCCGGATCGCGAGGCGCGACGAGCGAGCATATGGCGTATATGTGAGCGAGGCGCAACGACGCGAGGCGGGATGCCCCGCCCGGGAATTTGGTGACGAACGTCGGATTCGGGACACTGGTGTCCTGACTCGTAGGAGAGTGCCGTGGGTTCTGTGCTCCGACGTCTGCTGTTCTTCTTCCAGCGGAATCAGTTCGATCGGGATCTGAAAGACGAGCTGCGCTTTCACGAGGAGATGAAGGCGCACGCCCTCGCCGACGCGGATGGCATGAGCGGCGACGAGGCGCGGGCGGCCGCGCGGCGGCGGATTGGCAATCCGCTGCGGCTGCGCGAACAGTCGCGTGATCCGTGGACCTTCGCGACGGTCGAAACGTTGGCGCAGGACGTGCGTCACGCGCTGCGATTGATACGGCGCGATCCGGCCTTCACCGTCACCGCCCTCGCCACGCTCGCGCTCGGCATCGGCCTCAACACCGCGATTTTCTCCGTCGCCTACGGCGTGCTGTGGCGTCCGCTGCCGTATCCCAATCCCGATCGCCTCGTCATCGTCTCGTCGGCGCAGCAGACCGAGAGGGGCGTCAGGACGTTCTCGACCTGGGCGCCCATCACGTACGAGGCGCTGCGCCCGCGCCTCACCACGTTCGATTCTCTCGCGGCCTATAGCTCGATCAACGCGCAGCTCACCGGACGCGGCGAGCCGCGGCAGTTGCCCGCGCTCGACGTGAGTCCGAATTTCTTCGCCACGCTGGGCGTCACGCCTGCGCGCGGCCGCGCGTTCCTGACCGGCGCCGCTGCGCCAGATGACGATGGCGCCGCGATCGTCAGCGATCGGCTGTGGCGCACGTCGCTCAACGCCGATCCGGCGATCGTCGGACAGTCCATCACCGTCGACGGCCTCCCCCGTACCATCGTCGGCGTGCTGCCGCCCGACTTCAGCTTCAGGCCGGTGATCCCCCGGCTCGGCGCGCTGCCGGAAGCGGACATCTTTCTGCTCAATCGCTGGCCCGGCGACACCGGCAGAAGCGCGTTTCTCTGGCTGCTGGGCCGCATGAAGTCAGGCGTGACGCAGGCACGCGCGGAAGCGGAATTGACGCCGCTCGTCAACGATCCGTCGATCGCGGCCCCCGGCGCACTCGGGACCGCTGGCGTGCCCGCGGCGAACGTCCGCACGCTCGCGCGCATGATCGGCTTGCAGCAGTACGGCACCGAGTCGGTGCGCACGCTGCTGCTGATCCTGCTCGGGGCGGTGACGTTCGTGCTGCTGATCGCCTGCGTCAACGTCGCGAACCTGCAGATGGCGCGGCTCACCGCGCGGCGCGGCGAACTGTCCGTCCGCATGGCCCTCGGCGCGGGACGCCGGCGGATCGTGCGTCAGCTGCTGACCGAAGCTGTCGTGTTGTCGCTGCTGGGCGCGTCGCTCGGCGTGCTGCTCGCGTGGCTCGCGGTCGACGCCGCGCTGCCGCTCGTGCCCCCAGGTGTGCTGCCACGGCCCGGCGGCATCGTCATCGACGCGCGCGTGATGGCCTTCTGCCTCGGCCTGTCGCTGGTCGCGAGCGTGCTGGTTGGCCTCGTGCCGGCGCTGCGCATCAGCGGATCCGCGTTTGGTGAAGGCCACGCGCTGCACGCCGGCGAGGGGCGCACGACCGCCGACCGTCAGGGCGAGCGGCTGCGGACGCTGCTGGTCACCGCGCAGATCGCGATGACGCTCGTCCTCCTGATCGGCGCGGGCCTGCTGATTCACAGCTTCGTGCGTCTCACGTCGGTGTCGACCGGCTTCGAATCGAGCGGGCGCGACGGCGTCCTGCAGATCGTTAGGGTGACGCTGCCCCCACGCCTCTTCGCCGAGCCCGAGCGCATCCATGCGTTCGCGCGCGGCGTGCTCGATCGCATCCAGTCCCTGCCGGGCGTGACGTCCGCGAGCCTGATCAACTCGGTACCCTTCGCCATGATGTTCATCCAGGGCGACTTCGAGATCGAGGGTCAGCCCAAGCCGACGCTCGATGTCGGCATACCGAAAATCGAGGCGGACTATTTCAAGACGATGGGGATTCCGCTGCTGGCGGGACGCGAGTTCACCGCCAGCGACACGGCCGCAGCGCCGAAAGTGGCGATCGTCAGCGAGCGCGTCGTGCGCGAGTACTTCCCGGGCGGTCCGCGCGAGGCGCTCGGCCGGCGCGTGCGCGTGTGGGGAAACAGCGAGTGGCTGACGGTGGTGGGGGTGGTCGCGGACATCCGTCAGAGGGGACTCGATCAGGAAGTGCAGCCCATGATCTACGCGCCGTTCCAGCAGGACCGCGGCGGGTTCGTGCGGTTCGTGTCGTTCGTCGCGCGCACGGCCACACCCGCCGGCGTGGCCGAAGGCATCCGCGCGGAAATTCGCCGCGCCGCGCCCGATCTGCCGATCGAGAGCACGGTGACGATGGACGAAGCGGTGGCGGCGTCGGTGGCGCAGCCGCGCTTCCGGACGGTGTTGGTGGTGCTGTTCGCGACGGCCGCGACGCTGATCGCGACCTGCGGCATCTACGGATTGATGGCCTACGCGGTGACGCAGCGCCGCCGCGAGATCGGCGTGCGCATCGCGCTCGGCGCCACACGCCGCGACGTGCTCCGCCTCGTGCTCGCGCGCGCGCTGCGCATCGTCGTCGCCGGCGTGATCGTCGGCCTCGCCGGGGCCGCCGGCGTCACTCGCGTGCTGCAGACGTTCCTGTTCGGGGTGACGCCGACCGATCCGATCGTGTTCACGATCGTCACGCTGCTGCTGATGGCGGTGGGACTGATGGCGGCATGGCTGCCCGCGCGCCGCGCGACAAGGATCGACCCGTGCGCCGCGCTGCGCGCGGAATAGCCGTCAACGGCGTCCTGCGGCGTCGTCACTTGCCGATGACTGTTGAGGCAGTTGAGGCCGGGGGTGAGTGGGTCGACGGTTGACAAGCCACCTTCCTGCTCCCGTGGCGGAATGCCTCCCGCGATCAGCGCGACGCCAGCCTGTTATCGGCTGGCCGCCGCGTGAGCGCGGCCAGGTAGCTGCGGCCTTGCCTCGGCCGCGTCGAGGACCGCGACGCGCCTCGCTGCTACGCGGCAATGCGAAGAAGCCGTCTGAGGTTGCCGCTCAGAATCGTTTCCTTGTCGGCATCACTCAGGAACGGGGCTTCCAGCACCAGGTCCACGGTGACCGGCCAGTTGAAGGGCACGTCGGTCCCGTAGACGATCTGACTCACGCCCATCTCGGCGACGAGATGGCGAAGCCCCTCGGGCGAGAACACCATCGTGTCGACGACGATCTGCGACTTCAGGTACTCGCTCGGTTTCTTCTTGTTGGCGCAGTTGGCGTTGCTCCGCACGACGCACGCCGCTTCGCTGCGGCCGAGATAGGACGGCAGGTAGCCGCCGGCATGGACGGCGCAGACCCGCAGGCCGGGGAACTTGTCGAAGACGCCGTCGAAGATCAGCCGCGACAGGAAGTAGGTGGTCTCCAGCGGGTTGCCGATGATGTTGCCCAGGTCGCCGCGGCCGCGAAGCGCGCCGTCCTTGATGATGTTCTCCGCGCCGCCGGGATGCATCACCACGAGGACTCCGAGTTCGGTCGCCTTCGCCCAGAACGGGTCGTACTTCGGCAGCGAGAGATCCTCGCCGTTGACGTGGCCGCCGATCGACGCGCCGCGCAGCCCCAGCCGCTTCACGCCGTCCTCGAGCTGCGCCGCGGCCTGTTCGGGATGCTGCAGCGCCACCGACGCCATCGCGACGAACCGATCGGGGTGCTGCGCCACCCACTTGGCGAGGCCCTCGTTTTGCGCTCGCACGATCCGATCCGCCAGGTCACGATCCGCGGCGGCGTACCACCAGAAACCGTTGATGGTCAGCGCCTGGACGTCCACACCCTGCTCGTCCATCACCTGCAGGCGCTGCGGTCCGAGGAGGCTGGCGCCGGCGCCGCCGCCCATCTTGGCCAGCGGCGAGCCCTGGACGATGTCGGTGACCGGGATGACGCAGTGGGCGTGGGCGTCGATGACCTTGACGGGCCGCCCGCCGATGGTCACACGGCGCCGCGATTGCGCCGCCAGCCTGGCCAGGCTGCGTCCCGGCAGCAGCGCGCCGGCCGCTCCGGCCGTCACGGTTCTGAGAAAGCCTCTTCGGGTCTGCATGCCAAATTCTAACGTGCAGTCGCCTGCCACAGTGCCCCCCGCTCGTGTGCGATGAATCGCTACTTCTGTGGGAGGACAGTCGTCCGCTTCGACACCAGGTTGAAGAAGAGGAACACTTTCTCCATCTGCGCGGCGCCGCGTCGAATCCAGAACTCGTGATCCTTGTCGGGGAATTCGAGAAAGATGTGGGGCGCACCGACGGCCTGTAGCGCGGCCACAGCCCGGCGCGAGGTAGACACTTGCGGTAAAATGGCCCAATGCGTGCGCCCCGGTTCATCGCGCCCCTCATCCTTGCGGGCCTCGCGGCCGGATGCGGCGGAAGCTCGCCGTCGGCGCCCTCGACGGTGACGACGCCGACAAGCGTCAACCCCGCTGCGACGCAGGGCATCATTGGGGCCACGCTGGCGCAGGCCACGAGCGTGGTGTTCAGCGCGACGCCAGATGGCTTGTCGAGGGTGATCACTCACACCTGTCCGGACGGCGGGTCGATGACGATGACGATGACGATCAACGCCACGCCGACCGCTCCGTCCGGCACGGTGACCATGTCAACGCGCACGGAGTTCAACGATTGCCGATCGCAGACCGTGACGATCCACGGCGATCCGTACCTGACGATGACGGGCGAGCATGTATTCGTTCGCAGCGCGGACGGCCGCACGTCGAGCGTGACCGCCACCATCCGCATGACGGGTGGCTTGCGATTCGAGGCGGAAGCGACGCAGGGGCGCGCGCAGTACCGACTGCACACAGGTGATGTCTCTCCAGATCGTCAACGGGACCCCGTCGCAGCCGTCCATCACGTCCAGCGGGACCATCACGTGGGAACAGCCGCTCGGCACCGTGACCGTGCGCCCGTGCGGGCCGTAGACGGCCGGCCCGACGCCCGGCCAGCTTCGGCTCGGCAGGCCAGCGCAAGAGGCAGGTCACGATTCTCGGCTAGCGCGTGCAGAAGCCGCTCGTCCTCCCGCTCCAATCGTTCGCAGAAACCGAACTCGCTGCAGACGCGCTACTCAGTACGTTAGGGCGATGGCCGGCTCGACGGTCGTTCGTCAACGGCTACGACTGGGAACGTTTGATCACTCATCGTGGGAACCGGACGAAATTCGCAGGGCTGAGCGCCCAGGTAACACGCGCCGGACGCCGGTCACTATGCCGAGCACCAGCGTGCCCGCGAGGATGCCGGTGGCCGCGTCGAATGCAACGAGCGTCAGCAACCGGAGCGTGTCGCCAACTGCGGGCAACTCCGCCAGGCCGTCGGCGAGCCGCTCGAGCGCATGGTGCAGCGGCGGAATGCCGTGGACGAGTATGCCTCCGCCCACAAGGAACATGGCCGCGGTGCCGGCCAGGGACAGCCCCTTCATCAGCCAAGGCGCGCCCGTAAGAATGGCGCTGCCCAGGCCGCGTTGCATCCGGGCAAACGGCGTGTCGCCGCTGCGCTGGCTGAGGTGTATCCCGCCGTCGTCGAGCTTGACGATGCCCCCGACGAGGCCGTAAACGCCCACCGTCATCAGGACGGCGATGGCGGTTAACACCAGCACCCGGGTTCCGAACGTGGAGTTCGCTACCGTCCCCAGCGTAATGACGATGATCTCGGCCGAGAGTATGAAATCGGTGCGCACGGCGCCCCTGATCTTGTCCTTCTCGATCGCTAGCAGGTCAGCCGCGGGGTCGATGAACGCACGCATCAGCTCGCCTTCGTGCGCCGCGTCCTCCGCCTTGCTGTGAAACAGCTTGTGCGCAATCTTCTCGACGCCCTCGTAGCAGAGAAAGGCGCCGCCGATCATGAGCAGCGGGGTCACTGCCCAGGGCGCCAGGGCGCTGATGGTGAGCGCCGCCGGCACCAGGATGGCCTTGTTGATGGCGGATCCCTTGGCCACCGCCCACACGACCGGCAGCTCGCGGTTGGCGCTGACGCCGGCAACCTGCTGGGCGTTGAGCGCCAGGTCGTCGCCCAGCACGCCGGCGGTCTTCCGCGCGGCGACCTTGGTGAGCAGCGCCACGTCGTCGAGCCCCGTCGCGATATCGTCGAGCAGGGCGAACAGGCTGGATGGCATGGTCGTTCCTAAGCTTATCCGGGGGACTTTGTCCCCCGGACCCCCTTACACGCTCGCTCGCGGGGACCCCGACGCCCCGCTCCGCTCGCGTGGCTCACTCGCTTTCGCTCGTTCGCGCTGTTTATGAGACAGCTTGTAGTCTAGCCGCAGGTACACGTAGACAGACGCGGATTAACCTCGACGCAAGAGCGCGCAGGCTATCTCTCACAACGGAGATACCAAACATTCGGACTTGTTACATCGTCGACGCATCGGGCGAAGGCTCTTGGTGAGAGGGACTTCGACCGTGGCGTCAGGCTGAAAAGGGAACTGTTAGTGAGCTTCGGAAGAGAATAAGCGGGCCGAGTGACGAACGGCGAGGGGCCATTTGCTGCGGTGCTGTTTCCGCGTCAAGCTGCCAATCGGAAATCCGCCTACGCCTCCGCCCGCAGGGCGACGACGGGATCGACACGCGAGGCGCGATGCGCGGGAAGATAGGTGGCCACGAGCGTCATTCCTGCGAGTACGGCGGACACTGCGGCATAGGTGATCGGATCCATCGGGCCCACGCCGAACAGGAACGCCGACATCACGCGCGTGAGCATGAGCGCGAGGCCGATACCGATCGCAATGCCGATGGTCGTCAACCACAGCCCATGCCGGAGAAACAGTTTCCGCACATCCCCGATTTGGGCGCCGAGTGCCATCCGGACGCCGATCTCGCGCGTTCGCTGCGCCGCCGCGTAGGCAACCACGCCGTAGATGCCGACCATGCCGATGAGCAGCGCGACGCTCGCGGCGATGCCCAGCATCACCAGCGCGAAAGACGTCTGCGTCATCGAGCTCGCTTGGATTTCCCTGAGTGTCTGCACGGTCGCGAGCGGCAGATTCGGGTTGACCGACCAGACCGCTTGCTCGAGCTCGCGAATAAATCCTGGTGCGCCGACGCGCGTTGACCGCACCGCGTACGCCATCGTGCGCCACCGATAGCTCTCATTCAGCATCGGCCAGTAGACGATCGGTGTCGGCGGCTGCGCCAGTCCATCGTCGCGCTCGTTACCGGACACGCCGATGATTTCGCGCCACGGAAATTTCGGCGAACTGCCGCGGACGCGCTTGCCGATCGCCTTCGCCGGCTCTCCCCAGTACTCGCGCGCGAGCGGCTCGGAAATGATCACGACGGGCCGCTGCTCGTGGATGTCGTTCCATGTGATCGAGCGCCCTGCGACCAGCCGGTTGCCCATCGTCTCGAAATACCGGGGCCCGATGCTCTTGAACCGTCGGAGCTTGACCATCGTCCCTTCCGGGTCGGGAAATTCCTCAATCGCGGCGTAGTTGCCGTTGTCTTCACCGTCCATCGTGATCGAAGACGAGAGACCAACGGAGGTGACGCCTGGCACCCGCGCCAGTTGTTCGGCCACGCCCTCGAATGTGCGCACCGCCTGCTCTGGATCGCCGATCAAGCTTGCCGGTATCGCAAGAACGAACGTCTGCACCTCCTCGGGGCGCGTGAACCCCGGGTCGACCTGACGCATCGCGATAAACGTTCGAATCATCAACCCCGACACGATCAACAGCGTGAGCGCCAATGCGATTTGTCCCACGACCAGCGCATCGCGCGTGCGGTGGCGGCCGGGACCATCGCTGCCCGATCGGCCTCCCTCCTTGAGCGCCGTGAGTCTCGGCTTCCCGAATCGGATGACGGCAAGGGCGCCGCAGAGCGCGCCGCTCAACACTGAGACGGACACTGTGAACAGCAACACCATCCAATCGATGCCGATATCGTCGACACGTGGCAGCTCCGCAGGCGCGATCGTGCGCAGCAACCCAATGGCCGCCTGCGCGAGCAACACACCGAGCAGGCCGCCCGCGAGCGCCAACACCACGCTCTCCGACAGCAGCGCGCGGGCGATCCGGCCGCGGCTGGCGCCGAGGGCGGCACGCACGGCGAGCTCCTGGTGGCGCCCTTCCGCCCGGACCAGGAACAGGTTCGCGACGTTGCCGCAGGCGATGAGCAGCACGACGCCGACGGCTGCCAGCAGAATCCAGAGAATCTGTCCGACGTTGCGGATCACATCGGTCGCGAGCGGGCGCACGTTCGGCCGCAACTCCAATCGCGCGAACATGGGCGGCAGGAGAGAGATCATGCGCGCGACATCGGCGTTCGCCTGGGCGAGCGTGACGCCCGGTTTCATCCGCGCGAGCGCCTGAAATCCGAAGCTGATGAAGCGCGGCGCGTTCACATCCAGTGGCATCGGCAGCACGATCGCGGGGCGCGTCCGAAGGAACGTGAATGACGCGGGCAATACGCCGATGACTTCTGTCGGCCTGCCGTCGATGACCAGTTGCTGGCCGACGATGTTGTCCGCGCCCCCGAAACGGCGCTGCCAGTAGCCATGGGTCAGCATCACTCGCCGCGGCGCGCCGGGCGTATCATCTTCGGCGCTGAACGTGCGACCAAGAATGGGTTGCACGCGCAACAGAGGCAACGTCGACGCGCTGACCAGCAGTCCCTGCACCCGTTCCGGATCGCCGCCTCCCGTGATCGACACCTCGGTCGGATCCCAGGCGCCGATCCCCTCGAACACCTGGTGGTTCTCGCGATACGTCAGATACGTGCCAGGGCCGTGATTCGCGCCGGCCCCGTGCGGCGCGATTTGGGTCAGGCTCACCAGCCGCTCGGGCTCGTGAAAAGGCAGAGGCTTCAGCAACACACCGTAGACGACGCTGAAGATCGCGGTGGTGGCGCCAATGCCGAGCGCCAGCGTCAGGACCGCGGCTGCGGCAAAGGCGGGTTGCTTCCAAAAGACGCGCGCCGCGTAGCGCACGTCCTGCCTGAGATCGCGATACACCCAATCCCACGGACAGGCCCGGCGCGATCGCGGGCGGCAGCGGCGACTGTTTCAGCGGTTCCATGACGGTCTTTAGACAGCTATACCCGGTTCAAAGGTTGGAACGCCGAACTGAGGTCGCCCCATTGGCTGAACTGGGCCGCCCGGCAACAAATTACCATCCCGTTGTAACTTTTCCATCGAATCCGCGTCTTTTACGATGATGTCATCACACCATGCCTCAGCGCCGCCGTCTGCCGGCATTTTGACCGGTTCCCTTACGGACTTGCGTCATGCCTTCCGGCTCCTGTGGAAGTCGAAGCGCATCACCGCCACCACGCTCGTCACGCTGGCGCTGTGCATCGGCGCGACGACGGCGATCTTCTCGTCGGTCTACTCGCTGATGTTGAAGCCGCTGCCATATCAGGAGCCGGAGCGGATCGTGGAGCTGTACACGTCCGCGGCGAAGGCCGGCCTGAACCGCATGCCGGCAAACATTCCGTTCTACCTCGACTATTCAGCGAACGCGACGTCCTACGAGAACATCGGGCTGTGGACGTTCTTTTACGGCCTGGTGGGAGACAAGGATTCTGTCGTCCGGACCCCGGGCGTACGGATGACCGCCGAAATCTTCACCATCCTGCGGATCCAGCCGCTGCTGGGCTCCTTCTTTACAAAGGAGCAGAACAAGCAGGGCGCCGACAAGGTCATCGTGCTCACGCGGTCCTACTGGCAGACGCAGTATCAGGAGAGTCCAGAGGTCCTCGGCAAGGAGGTGCGAATCGACGATGAAGCCTACAAGGTGATCGGCGTGGCGCCGCGGGAGCTGGAAGCGTTCGATGCGCGCATGAAGTTCGTCGTGCCGCTGAGCTGGCCCGCGGCCGCGGAGAATCCGCAGGGCCGCTACGGCGTCGGCACGCAGTTGTTTGGACGCCTCAAACCGGGCGTGACGGTAGGCCAGGCGGACGCCGAGGCCAAGGTCCTGGAGAAGCGTTACGTCGACGCGGGACCGCCACCCTTGAAGGCCTTCGTGGAGCGCTCGGGCATGACCATGAACGTCGGCGGGGTGCAGGAGCAGCGCGTCCAGCCGGTGCGGGCGACGCTGCTGATGCTGCAGGGCGGCGTCGCGTTCGTGCTGCTCATCGGCTGTGTCAACGTGGCGAATCTCCTGCTCGTACGTTCGAACGCTCGCCAGTCCGAGCTGGCCATTCGATCCGCGCTCGGAGCCGCGCGGGCGACGATTGCCCGGCAGTTCCTCATGGAAAGCCTGCTGTTGACTTCTCTCGGCACGTTGTTGGGGCTGGGAGTGGCCTGGGGCGCGCTGCGGATGACGAACTACTACCTCGCGAGGATGCTGCCTCAGTCGCTGCCGGCGTCGCTCGACTGGCGCGTGCTCGGATTCGCCGTCGCGCTCACCACTGTGGTCGGCCTGCTCATCGGCCTCATCCCGGTGTTTCACATCCTCCGCACGAATCTCGCATCGGTGATCCAGAGCAACTCCCGGGGCTCGTCGTCGAGCCGCGGCGTGCGTGCGCTGAGCGGTGTCCTCGTCGTGGCCCAGGTCGCGGTGGCGTTGATGCTGCTGACTGGCGCCGGCCTGCTCATTCAGAGCTTCGTCCAGGCCCTGAAAGTGGATACCGGACTCGAGGCGACGAACGTGGTCACCGCGCGCATGGCGCTGACGCGGGAACATCGCGCCAGCGACGAGGCCGCCAGCTCGATTCGCGAACGCCTGCTGCAAGGGCTGAAAGAGATTCCGGGCGTGACGTCGGTGGCGCTGTCCTCGGCTACGCCATTCCAGGGGGGACTGCCGATCAACGCGTTCACGTTGGAGAACGACACGCTGCCGCCGGGTGCGCCGCAGCCGGGCGCGTTCCGGGTGATCGTGACGCCGGGGTACGCCCAGACGCTGGGGCTGAAACTGGTGGAGGGCCGCTTCTACGAAGAAGGGGATCTGGCCCCCGGCCGGCGCCTGTTCGTCGTCGATCAGAGTTTCGCGCGGAAGTACTTCCCGAATGGAAATGCCATTGGTGGCCGGTTCGCCTTCGGCCCGCGGCCGACAAAACCTGAAGAGTGGCCTGTGATCGTCGGGGTCGTGAAGGACGTGCCGCACAATGGGGTCGAGGAGAAAAGCGGCAACCCTTTCATCTATCAACTCCTGCAGGGAGGACGACCGGGCGGGTTGACGCTGTTCCTGCGGACAAACCGGCCGACGGGTGACGCGGTGTCGGCCCTGCGTGAGAAGGTCCGGGCCATCGATCCCGCGAGTCCACTGTTTGACGTCGGCGTCCTGCAAGAAGCGGTGGATTCGTCTTTCGACAACCGTCGTGCCGTGATGTTCTTGCTGACCGCGTTTGCCGTCCTGGCCCTGTTCCTCTCGGCCCTCGGCATCTATGGCGTGCTGGCCTACGACGTATCACAGCGGACGCGCGAGATTGGCGTGCGCAGTGCCATCGGGGCATCGAGGGGGCAGATCGCCAGCCTGATCCTGCGACAGGGGTTGTGGAAAGGAGGCATCGGCGTCGTCCTGGGCTTGATTGGCGCCGCGCTCCTCAGCAGGTCCATGACGACCCTGCTCTTCAACGTCCAGCCGACAGATCCCGCCGTGTATGCGGCGGTGTCGTTCGTGCTGATCGCCGTGGCGCTCCTCGCCAGCTATCTACCGGCCCGCCGTGCGTCGCGGATCGATCCTCTAATTGCCTTGCGTGATGAGTGACGCTTCGCTTGGCCGACCGTAGAGGCGGTTCTTATGCAGGCAGTTGAGTACTCGTCGTGCTCAGTGGGCTACGCGTTGGGTAACCCCAAGAACCCGCCAGTCCCGGCCATGATGAGGTATACCCTCCAACCATGGTCACCACGCGTCACGCCGTTATCGCCATCAGTCTGACCTTTACCTGCGCCGAAGTCCCGCCGGCGCAGACCGTGCCGGTGGCGCAACAGAAGCCGGCGACGCGCCGTTCGCAGCGCGTGCAGATGTCAGCGCTCGACGTGCGCAGTCCCAATGGACAGGTGACCTTCACCTTCCTCCCGAACGCCGAGCGGCTCACGTTCACCGTTGCGCTCGGAAACACCACGGTGATCGAACCATCGCCGATCGTCCTGACCCTCGACGGCTATGACCTGTCGTCCGGCGTCGTGCTCAACGGCGTTGTGAGAGACGAGGTGCACGAGCGCTACCCGTGGTCGGGCGTCCGCAGCACCGCGACCAGCGACTCCAACCGCGCGACGCTCTCGCTCACGAACGACCTGACGTCGATCGCCTACACGCTGGAGGTTCGCGCGTTCGACGATGGCGTCGCGTACCGCCACGTCATTCCAGGCGATGCCTCCGCGTCGCGCGTGCCGGACGAATGGTCGACGTTCAACTTGCCAATGGGATCGACCGTTTGGTACGCGGGCATGAGTGAGGGACACTACGAAGCGCCCTACGTGAAGGAGGATGCCGCCGCAGTGCAGCCCGGAGCGTGGGCCGGACCCCCGTTGACATTCAAGCTGCTACAGAACCGCGGCTACGCGTCGATCACCGAAGCCAACCTCGTGAACTACAGCGGCATGGGACTCGAGTCGAACGGTCGCAGCGGCTGGGTGATTGGTCTCGGCCATCGGCAGCCGCTGAACTATCCGTTCGAGCTGCGTTACGGTCGTGAGGAAGGCAAGCGCCTCGGCAAGGCGGCCGCCATCACCGGCGACATCACGACGCCATGGCGTGTGGTGATGATCGGGCGCGATCTCGACACGTTGGCGACGAGCACGATCCTTCCCAATCTGTGTCCGCCGCCGGATCCGGCGCTCTTTCCCGACGGGATCAAGACGTCGTGGGTGAAGCCGGGGCGCGCCGTGTGGCGATACGTCGATGGCGGGCCCACGGGTGTGGAGGGCATGAAGGCGTTCTCGCGCATGGCCGGCCAGCTCGGGTTCGAACATCACGTGATCGAAGGCATCTGGCGGAAGTGGACGATCGAAGAGCGCCGTGAGGTTGTCGACTTCTCACGACAGCAAGGCGTAGGCGTGTGGTTCTGGCAGCACACCAACCAGCTGCGGACGCCGGAGGCGCGTGAGGAGTTCTTCCGGATGCTGCGCGATCTCGGGGTGGTCGGCGCCAAGCTCGATTTCCTCGATCACGAGGCGAAAGAGGTGATCGATCTGTACGAGGCGCTCCTCCGGAAGGCGGCGGAGCACCGCATCCTGATCGTGTTTCACGGCTCGAACAAGCCAACCGGCCGCGAGCGCACCTGGCCGAACGAGCTGGTCCGCGAAAGCGTCCGCGGCATGGAGTCCAGCGGGATGCTCGAGCGCGCACGCCATCAAACCATTCTGCCGTTCACCCGCTATCTCGCAGGACCTGCCGACTACACCACGATGCTCTTCACCGAGCGCCGCCGCGATTCGAGCGCTGCGCACCAGATCGCGACCCTCGTCGCGTTCGCCAGCCCGCTTCTCACCATCGCTGCGAATCCCGAGAGCATCCTCGCCAGTCCCGCGGTGGACGTGATCAAGAGTGTTCCGTCGACGTGGGATGAGACGCGAGTGCTGACTGGCTCGGAGATCGGCGAGCTCGTGCTCTTCGCCCGCCGCACAGGCAACACGTGGTTCCTGGCAGTGATGAACGGTCCCAGCGCGCGCACAATCCAGGTGCCGCTGTCGTTTCTCCCAGCCGGCCGCTATCAATCGACGCTCGTGCGCGACGACGCGCCGGATGGTTCTACCGTGCGCGTCGAGTCGAGCGTCAATACGCAGAAGGACACGATCGCTCTCGAGCTGCGAGCGGGCGGCGGTTTTCTCGGGCGGTTCGCGCCAGCGGCTAAAGCTGTAGAGTAACCGCGATCGAATACGGCGTGAGCCGGTGAGCTCGTCGCTCGACCGGCTACCGAGAGGACGGGGAGAACGCAGCCTCGGCCATCTCTCGAAGCAAGTGCTCATCCCGCTTCACGTCTCGCGTCGCCAGCGGCTCCAGCAGATCAGCGGGACCACCTGGCGCTCAATCAAGGCACGCTGTATCCAGCCCTGCTCAAACTGGAGCAGGCAGGCTGGGTTCGGTCCTCGTGGGGAGAATCTGACAGCGGGCGCGCGGTCAAGATCTACGCGCTCACCAAAACCGGCCGGAAACACCTCGCGGCGGAAGAGGCGGCCTGGCAACACGCGACCGCCATCGTCGCGCGGATCTTCAAGCTCCAGGACGAGCTTTCCTGACCGCGCCTGCGAATCTTTCTCGCTCGCCAGCTCGGTCCCTCTTCATCCTCCACGCCAGAAATGAACGCGAGCTGCGTGCCGAAATCGACGCGCACATCGCCGAAGCCACAGAGGAATTCGAGCGTCAGGGCGTTCCGGTCGACCAGGCGCGTCGCCTGGCCTTCGCGCCATTCGGAGGCGTGACGCAAACCATGGAAGCCCATCGGGATCGGCCACGATTCCGGCCGTTCGCAGCTTCGGACAGGATCTCGCGTACGCCGCGCGGATGCGCGTGAGATCCCCGGGCTTCAGCTGGACGCCGTGCTCACGCTCACCATCGGCATTCTCGCGACCACCACCGTCTTCAGCGCCGTGAACGCCGTGCTGTTCCGGCCGCTGGCGATCGACAAGCCGGCCGAGGTCCTTCAGATCTTCAACGGCAGCAGTCGGACCAGCATGTCTCCGCCAAACACAGCTACGGCACCTACAAGAGCCTGCGGGAAGCCAGGACGATGTTCGAGGGATTGCTGGCGACCTGGACGGTGAAGCAGCCGGTGAATGTGCCGAAGTCTGAGACGAGCGAGCGGTCATATGCGGGTCGGCTCCAGGGTGAAGTTGTCAGCGGGAATTACTTCACGCTGCTCGGCGTGCGCGCCCGTCAG
This sequence comes from uncultured Acidobacteriota bacterium, assembly GCA_963839705.1. GTDB lineage: Bacteria > Acidobacteriota > Vicinamibacteria > Vicinamibacterales > 2-12-FULL-66-21 > DATBJJ01. The sequence goes on along the minus strand of CAWIWL010000008.1, from coordinate 257,903 downwards.
GGCCGCCTGGTCACCGAGGATGACGACCGCACGCCGAATGCGCATCCCGTCGCGGTCATCGGCGAGGCGTTCTGGAAGAGCCACCTCGGCGCTGATCGAACGTCGTGGGCCGGCTCGTCAAGCTCAACGGCAACGCATTCACTGTGATCGGCATCGTGCCGGCGTCGTTTACCGGCACGAACTTCGGCGAGGTGACGGCGTTCTGGGTGCCGCTGATGATGCAAGGGATGATGCGCGGACAGTTCGGCGTGGGTCCCGGTCCGCAGGGCACACCGGGGCAATGCGCGACTACGTGATGGTCTGCGACACTGCCCGCGCGGTCGACGCATCCCGGGCACCTACGGCCGACCGGCGAGGTGCCGACGCTCCAGATCCCTCGTGGCGGATATCGGCGGACAGGTCGCGCAGAACGGGTTCAAGTGGATTCTTCGGCGCCTTCCCGTGAACGTGAGCCATGGCGCGCCCAACGCAGCTCAACATCATTGCCGGTCATCTCGCGCAGGCCTCCTGGGCCAATGAAAAGCCCCGGTTCACGCTCGAGCCCGAGGTCGAATCGCGGCACAAGGACTATTCAAGTCAAGTGCGCCTGATCTCGCTCCTGGCACTCGGCGGATCGATCCTGGTCTGGCTCGTCGCGTGCGGCAACGTGGCCAATCTGCTCCTCACGCGCGCGATCACACGAAGCGCGACTTCGTCAGCCGACTGACGTTCGCGCGTGACGATGGCGCGTCGCGCGGCAGCTGCTGACGGAGAGCGGCCTGATCGCTGCTCGTGGGCGGCTGCATCTCGACCGGGCTCCCTTCAGGCGTCCAGGCGCTCAGCCGCGCCATTCCACTCGGCCAGATTCCCGGCATCAATCTCGACTTCACTCCGGATCTTCGCGTGCTCGGCTGGGCGCTCGGTCTGTCGCTCCTTACCGGCCTCGTGTTCGGCACGGCGCCGGCGTGGCAGTCGCCCGCATCAATCTGCTTCCCGCGCTGAAACCCGGCGACAGCGGCAGCGCGAGCGGCGCCCGTCGTCTGACCCTGCGCAACGCGCTCGTCGTGGGGCAATTGTCGCTGCGGGCGTCGTGTGATCGTCCGCCGGATTCTTCTCGCAGCCTCCAGATCGCCTCGTTCGGCCGGCTTTACCAACCGTCTGCTCTCCAAGCCATTGGCGGGAAGCTCCCTGGAGGAGTTGCGCGAGCGACACGTTCTATCGCGACTGACACCGGCCGGGTGTCCCACGCGTCAGGGGTATCCGTCATCGTCGCGCCGCCAGTCGGCGACAGCTGCCGGAAACGAGAGTGCCTGGCTGTCCGTGGAAAGCCGTCCCGAGACTCGCGAGTCCCGCCGTCGAAGTGGACACCGTCATCGTCGGGCCGCGGTACTTCCGCACGATGGGCATTCCGCTGGCGGCGGGCAGAGACTTCGAAGACAGTGACAACAACACGTCCGGTGCAGTGGCGATCATCAATCGGGCAGAAGCGCGTCGTCTCTTTGGCGATGAGCAACGGGCTGTCGGCAGGCGAGTGGTTCTCAATCGCGACTCGGGGACACAACTCCTCCAGGTTGTCGGCATCACCTCGGATCGATCCGGCGACGAAGCGCCGCCACGCACCCTGACCGTGCCGGCGTATCAACGTGGCCCCGACTCGGCCATGACCCTCGTCCTGCAGGCGGCATCGGCGTCCGATGTCCGCGCCGTCGCCGACGCCGCGCGCACGCTCGCGCAGCAGCTCGATCCGCAGGTGCCCATGTTTGACGTCAGGCTGGCGGGCGATCATGACGATCCGCGACTCGGCGCGATGCGCCTGACCGCCGAGATGTCGAGCGCGCTCGGTCTCGCAGCGCTGGCGATGGCGATGCTGGGCGCTGTACGGCGTGATGGCGTATGCCGTCACGCTGTGCACGCGCGAGATCGGCATTCGCATGGCGCTCGGCGCGCCGGCGACAGACGTCCGCGCGCTCGTCGTGCGGCAGGGCCTGGCCCTGACCAGGATCGGCCTCGCGATGGGCTTCCTTGGTGCGTATCTGCTGGCGCCGGTGATCGACCGCCTGCTCATCCGCATGCCCGCGACGGATCCAGTGACGTTTGCGGGCACCGCACTGTTGCTGACCGCGACGACGCTCATGGCTTGCTATCTGCCGGCTCGTCGCGCGACCAGGGTCGATCCGATCGTGACGCTCAGGTGCGAATAGGAGTCACGTCGATGAGCGCGCTTGCGCATGTTCCTGTCGAGGTTACGCGGACTCTTCGGCGGTACCCGCCGTGACCGCGAGCTGCAGACCGAAATAGAGTCCCATCTCGCCGAGGCCGTCGAAGACAACGTCCGGGAAGGGATGGCGACCGGACGAAGCGCGCCTTGCGGCGCTTGCACGATTCGGTGGAGTCACTCAGACGATCGAAGCCCATCGCGAGCGCCGGCGCTTCACGTTCTTCTCGACGCTGCGTCAGGACCTTCGGTACGCCGTCCGGACGCTCGTCCGCGCGCCAGGCTTCGCGATCGTCGCCGTGCTGACGCTGGCGATTGGCATTCTCGGCAATACGACGATCTTCAGCGGCGTCAACGCCCTGCTCTTCACCCCGCTGCCGGCCGAGCACCCGGAACAGATCGCCCAGGTCGATGCAGTGGCCGGAATTGCATGGCGCGACGAAGGACACCTACAAGCATCTTCACAGCGCGCGCGACAACAACTCCTCGTTCGCGGCGCTCGCCGCGATCAAGGAGGTGACGGTTCCCATCAGCGACACAGCTCAGAGCGTGCCACGGGACAGCAAACTGGCGTGGTCCGCGGGGAGGTCGCCAGCGGGAATTACTTCGACATGCTCGGCGTTCGCGCGGCGCACGGACGGGTCTTCATGCCGGAGGACGACCGCACGCCGAACGCGCATCCGGTGATCGTCATCAGCGACCGGCTGTGGCGAACTCGCTTCAACGCGGACCCGCAGACGCTCGGCCGCGTCACGTACCTGAATGGGAATCCGTTCACGATCATCGGTATCCTTCCGGCGTCGTTCACGGGAACAGTCTTTGCGAACGAAACGGATTTCTGGGCGCCGCTCATGATGCAGGGTCAGCTCGGTGGCGATCCGAACTGGTACCGACCGGAAGCGGCCCGGCCGCGGGCTATCGTCATTTCCTGCATGACGAAGACGGTCGGTGGCGAGAGACTGCAGCCCAGCCGCGCGAACAGGGCGACCTCCGTCTGCTGGGGAGGCTGAAGGCTGACGTCACCACAAAAGCCGCTGTCGGCGCAGCTCACAGCGATTGCCGCCGGCATGGTTCCAGAGTTCGATCGCGGTAAGCCCCTGCCGCCGCCGACGATCGATGTCGTCGCTGAACTGGAGGCGAGACACGAGAACCACCTGCCGCAGGTGCGCGCATCGCGACGCTGGCGCTCTGCGCATCAGCGCTCGTATGGCTCATTGCCTGCGGCAACGTCGCCAATTTGTTTCTGGCGCGAGCGACCGTGCGTCGCCGCGAAATCGCGATTCGTCTCGCGATGGGCGCAGGCCGCTGGCGCATCGTCCGCCAGCTGCTCACGGAGAGCACGTCGCTCGCACTCACGGCCGGAACGCTGGCCGTACTGCTCACGTTCTTGACGGCCGGGCTCCTCGCCGCGGCGATTCCCGCGAACGTCCAGCTCCCCATCACGCTGGACTTCACGCCTGATCTTCGCCTGCTCGCGTGGGCGCTCGCGCTGTCGTTCGCGACGGGCCTGGCCTTCGGATGCGCGCCGGCCTGGCAGGCAGTCCGAACCGAGTCTCATCCCTTCGCTCAAGCCCGGCGAGAGTGGCAGCAGTCACGGTGCGCAACGGTTCACGCTGCGTCAACGCGCTTGTTGGACGCCAAGTCAATCGCATATCAGTGGTCGTGCAAGTCGCCAGCGGCCTCTTCCTCCGGAGCCTCGAGAACGCGCGCGACGCCTTCAGTCCGGGCTTCGACGCCGACCGGATGCTGTCGATGCGACTGGATCCTGGCGTGCTCGGATACAAGGCGCCACGCATCGACGCCGTCTATCGCGACGCCATCAGACCTTAAGGAAGTGCCACGGCTCGGATCCGGTTCGTTTCGGAGCTCGTCGCCGTTTGAAGGGCGGCAGTTAGCCGGGGTGATCGGTCGTGCCGGAGGGCGCTCCAACGGGCACGGCCGGTCAGGGAGATGGGGCGTCCGTTCACCACGTCGGACCACGCTACTTTCAGACGATGGGCATTCCGCTCGCCGCGGGTCGCAATTTCGACGAGCGCGACGCGGGCAGATCCACGCCAGGTGGCGATCCTCAGCGAGGCTGTGGCGCGCCGGCTCTTCGGATCGGCTCGGAACGCAGTCGGCAAGCGCATCCGCGCCAACGAAGACGGACCGCAAACGCGGCTCGAAGTCGTGGGCGTGGCCGACGACAAGAACCTTTGCTGGACCGGGAGAGGACTTCAGGGTCCTGTATGTGCCATCGCTGCAGCGGGAGCCTGTAAAGCCATGACGCTCGTCGTCAGGGCCTCGTCGCCGATGATCTGCGTGCACTCGGCGAAGCCGTGCGGCGCCGTTACAGAAGATCGATCCGGTTCTGCCCATCAGCCGAGATCCAGTCGGCGACGATCACGCCGTTGCGCGCTGGTCGGTGCGACTGAAGGCGAAGTCGCGATGCTGCTTGGACTCGTCGCCCTGACGCTCGCGAGCCTCGGGCTCTACGGCGTCATTTCGTACGCCGTGAGCATGCGGAAGCGCGAGATCGGCATCCGCGCTCGCCCTGGCGCGCATCAACGAACGTGCGCGCGTTGATCATCAGGCAAGGCATGCTGCTGACCGCTCTCGGCCTGGCCGTCGAGCTCATCGTCTCGCTCCTCGCGACGCCCGTTCTCCAGTCCATGCTCATCAACCTTCCGGCGATCGACCTCGTCACATTCGCCGGCGTCTCGGGCCTGCTCATCGTGATCACGCTCTGGCTTCTAAGTGCCCGCGCGCCGCGCGACGCGAATCAATCCGCTTGCCACCCTTCGCGCCGCGTAGTCGCTGGCGCCGGGCGTTCGGCTTTTGAGGGTGCCTCCTCCCTACCAGTGACACTTGCTTGAAAAAAAGCGCATTCGACGTGTAACAGGTGCGCCCGTCGCGGCACTTCCTACCAGACGCACGGCTAATGGCGTTCAAAAAGGAGCGGCGCACAACATGCAAAAGATCACTTGGACCGTCAGCCTTCTCGTAGTCCTTGCCCTTCCTGCGCGGTCATCGATGCAGCACCATCCGGCGGGTGCAAGCCGGGCGGGCGTGCCCGCGCCGCACGCGCTGAGCGCCGGATACGGAGACCTGCAGTGGCAACCGATCGTCCCCGAATTGGGCGCCGACTCACCGCAGGTATCGATTCTGCGCGTCGACGACAAAACACACGCAACACAGCTGCTGATTCGAATGCCAAAGCAGATGCATGTCCCCATGCACTGGCACAGCGCGAACGAGACCCACACGATGATAAAGGGCACGATGGTATTCGAGCACGATGGCCAGCGGCACGAGCTCGGGCCCGGCGGCTTCAACTACCTTCCCGCCCGCACGCACCATCAGGCATGGTCCTCGGACGACGCGCTGGTCTTCATCACGGTCGATTCAGGATGGGACATCAACTGGGTGAGTGGCCCCCCAAGCAAGAGCGACCTCGGCCAACGGCCACCCGCTCGCTGAGTCAGCCGCATCGCTCCGCAAACTGCGCGTCGACACGCAAACTGCGAGCAAACTGCGAGCGACTTGACCGCCGCCGGGACGGGTGTTAGCGTCGCGTTCGTGCATGGCAGCGCGGACACTCGTCCCTTGACGGCGAGCGATGGTGAGCTCGCCAGGGCTATCGCCTCCGCGCCGCCCGGCGCGGCGCAGGCCGAAGAGTCGGAGTTATACCGCCGATTCGCGCGCCGGGTGCGACTGTACGGCCTCAAGCATCTGCGCGACGACGCGGCCGCTGACGATCTTGCGCAGGAGGTGCTTCTCGTCACGATCGAGCGGCTACGGGCTGGCGAGGTTCGAAATCCCGACGAGATAGGCTCGTTCATCCTCGGAACGAGCCGGATGCTCGCGGACTCGACGGAGCGGAAGTCGCGTCGCCGCGAGCATCTGACGGCGCTCTTCCACGCGCCGGAACTCTACGCCGAGCCAGTGGTCGAGTCTGGCGACATTGCGGTCGTGGAGCGCTGCCTGCACGTGCTCTCCGAGCGCGACCGCAGAGTGCTCGTCCTGACGTTCTACGCCGAGAAGACTTCAGGCGAGATTGCCGACGAGCTCGGGGTGACTGGCACGGTCGTTCGTGTCGCGCGGCATCGCGCGCTCGAGCGCTTGCGCGAATGCGTCCGCCTTCGGGAAGGCTACGGCGGACGGGTCGGTTTGGAAGGGGCAGGGAAGCAATGACCGACACGCGTTGTCCCGCGCCGATTGGATTCGCCGACGTCGTCGACTACTGGGCGGGCGATCTGACCCGGGCCGAGGAGGACCGGATCGAAGAGCACGTGTTCACGTGCGCCGATTGCGCGCGGGAACTCGCCGCGGCCGAAGCGCTGGCTCGTGGTATCGCTGCAGTGGCGCGTGAGGGCCGACTGCAGTCCGTCGTCACCGACGCGATTCTCAATCGCCTCGCCGCTGATGGCGCGCGCGTCCGCATGTATACGCTCGAAGGGGCGGGAATCGTTCCGTGCGCCGTGTGGGCTGACGACGATATCGTCGTGACGCGGATTCGTGCGGACTTTGCCGAGGTGGATTCAGTCACCATCGTGACGCGCCAAGCATCCGGCGACGAGATTAGCCGTCTCTCGGACGTCGCGGTGCGACCCGGCCAACGTGAGATCTTGAACGCGTTCTCTGCCGCTCATCTGCGGAAGCTCCCACCGACGCGCGTCCGAGTGACCGTGACGGCGCAGATCGGAACTGGCGAACGGACGATCTCCGAGTACACGCTCGAGCACGCTGGCGCGTTTGATCGGCTGGCTGGCGCGCGGTGAAGTCCGACTCGAAGGGACCGATCGCCGCAGCGACGCCGGGTTCTCGCCGAGCGCAGGTTCACCCCCCGAAAATCGCAGCGACAATCTGCACGAAAAGAATCTTCACGATGGTCATCGAGGGAAAGATCATCGCGAAGCCGATGTCGGGCCGATCGGTCGGAACAGCGCGGCTCGCGTAGGCCAGGATACCCGGGTTTCCGCATACTCCCGACACGACGCCGAACAGATCGTCGGTCGGGACACCCAGCAGCCGTCCGACGATCATGGTGACGGCCACGAGCGGAAGAACGATCAGGGCGCCGAGCAGCACAAACGCGAGTCCGCTCTCGGCGATGGTTGCGGCGAACTTGGGGCCGGACGACATCCCGACCTGGGCCAGAAATAACGTGAGTCCGAAGTTGCGCAGGACCAGGTTGGCCGACAAGGGAAGCGTCCAGACGATGTCGGCCGTCCGGCGGAACGTGCCCAACACCAGCGCGACGAGTAGCACACCGGCGAGCCCGAGCGTGACCCGGCCGACTCCAGGAACCGGAAACGGGATCATCCCGGCGAGCAGGCCCACCGCCGCGCCCACGCCGACGGATATGTAGCTGAAGTCTGCCGTGCCCTTGATCGAGTCGCCAAAGAAGCTGCGCACCGTGGGGAAATTGGTGCGGTTGCAGAACACGCCGACGCGGTCCCCGAACTCGAGCACGAGATCGTTGCCTGGCATCAGGTCGGTGTCACCCCGGCGCACCTGCACGTACGTGTACTCGAAGCCGCCTGGAATCGTCAGGCTGCCGAGCGGCATGCCCACGACGCTGCGCTTGGACGCGTAGGCTCGAATGTAGTCAAGGTCGGTTCTGTCTGCGACGATCGCCGGGGACGAAGTCCCTTCGCCGATGATCTTCCGTGCCGTTTCGATTTGTACCGGATCTATCCCGACGACCAGGAGCACGTCATTCGCCCCGAGAATCGTGGACGAGGTAGGTATGCGGTTCTGCTGCGCATCGCGGATAGCGGCCACCTGGATCCCGCTCGGGAGCTGCCTTTGGAGTTCCGGGAAGGGTTTGCCGAACAACGCAGCGTTGCGGACGCTGATCTCCACCGGTTGTATGCGACGAGCCGGGGGCGCCTCAATCTTCGGCTTGAAGAGGGCGAGGTAGAGATACAGGCAGAGGATTGGCCCGGCGACGCCAAACGGGTAGGTCACGCTGTAGCCGACCGCCGCGTCCTGGTTCCCGAGCGCGTCGAGAATCGCCTGCAGCGTCGGGGTGCTCGTGGTGGAGCCGGCAAACATCCCGAGCGCCTGAGGCAGGCTGGCCGCGGCGGTCGCGTAAATCGTCAGCGAGGCCACGGCCGCCGCGGTCAAGCCGCACAGCGCCGCAAAATTGGCCTTCAGTCCCTCGGGGCTGGTGAGACCGCCGTACCATTCTCTCCCGGTACTGGATGCCCATGCAGTAGAGGAAGAGCAGGAGGCCCAGGGTGCCGAGCATCCCGGGCGGCGCGGACTTCGGCGCGAACGCCCCGCAGGCGAGGCCGACGAAGAGCACTGCCCCCGAGCCAAGCGCGAAACCTTTTAGATTCACTTCGCCGACCAGGTATCCGACGGCGATCGTCAGCAGCAGCGCCGTCATCGGCGAAGTTTCGAGCAGTGCCCTCAGCCAGTCCATCTCCATTCTCCAACCTCCTCAGCGCGTGTACCGACCGAGCATGCAGGTAGGTTTCGGGGCGCTGGCACTGCTCGTCCAAGACCTCCGCGCCGAGTCGCACTTCGTTGCCGGCGTGGAGAGATACGGACGCCATTTGGCCGTGACGAACGCTGGGAGCCGCGACGGTGGTGATGAGGTCCCCGGTCTGCAGGCTCATGAAACTGCTGAGAAAGCTCGAGAGAGCTTACGAGATAGGTCTCGCCAAACGCCATCGTTTTTTTGGCCCACGAACCTCCGCTCTTGATTCTGGCGGAGGTTGCCGTGCATCGAGTACATGAGCTTGCAGATCTGACGGGACTGCCCACGGTAGTGTCCACGCTCGTTGAAGCCTGATTGAGTCCGCCGCCAAACAGTTCAGCTTCTCGACGACGCGTGCGCGATTTCGTGGCGGGCAACCGACTGCGCGTGGACTTCACACGGAGTCCGATTCACGGTAGTGTACCCTTCGCTGCCGATCTCGTTCGGAACGAGTCGATTCACGGACCTCTTCTGGAGGGAACATGCGCAAGCACGTTCAGCATTTCCACACCGGTCTGGTTGCTGTTGCGAGTCTCGTCCTGGTCGCGCACGCCGGAACATCCGCACGCCCGTTCCCGGACCTCATTCCGCTGCCGGCCGACTTCGGTCCCGAAGGTATCGCCGTCGGGAACGGTACGACGTTCTATGCGGGATCGCTCGCGGCATCCACGCGTGGTCAGATTCTGGTGGGCGACCTGCGGACCGGTGAGACAGCGACGCTGGTACTGGCCGACGGTGTGCCGGCGACCGGGATGAAGCACGATCCGCGGAGCAATCTGCTGTTCGTGGCGCGTGCGGCCAGCGGCATGGGGACGGTCTTCGATGCGGCGTCCGGGGCCGTCGTCACCTCGTACCAGCTTCACACCGCACCGACGTTCATCAACGACGTCGTCATTACGCGTGAGGCTGCGTACTTCACCGACACCCAGGCGCCATTCCTCTACAAGGTGGAGCTCGGACCGGCCGGTCTGCCGTCGGCCGATGCTGATTCGATTCCGCTGCCCGGCACGTTCAGGACCAACGGCATCGTCGCCACGCCGGACGGTGAGCATCTCCTGGTTGTCGATGCGGCCTCGGCGCAGCTGTATCGGGTCGACACCGCCACGCACACGCCGGTTCTCGTTAATCTCGGCGTAGACACACTGCCCAACGCGGACGGTCTGTGGCTCGAGGGCAAGACGCTCTACGTCGTGCAGAATTTCCGAAATCGGATCGCGGTCCTCGAGCTGTCTGCCGATTACCTGTCCGGTGAGGTCTTGCGTTTCATCACGGAACCATTCACGTCGAATCCTGCAACGAAAGTCCCGACGACTCTTGCGTCCTTTGGCGGTGTGCTGTACGCGGTGACCGCGGGCTTCGCGGCACCTTCGCCAGATTACGTAGTGCGCGTTGGCAGGTGATGCGCTCGGCGAGACCGACGATGGCCATTCGCGGCTAGACCAAAACTCTCGAGGGCTCTACGGCAACCGCGGACACCGGAAAGCGCTTGCCAGCCGAGAGCGCGATCGCACCGTAGCAGTCTCCCGGGCCGATGAAGCGGACCAGCGTCTCGGCGCCGTCGGCGTTGACCTGCCCGAGCTTCAAGTGTCCAACCTGCACCAGGGAGATTGACTCGGCCGGCTCGCCTTGGGCGCCCAGGACGTCGCGCGGTTTCAGCGACCGAGGGATTCCGGCCGCCAGCAGCTCGCGCTGCTGATCCTCCGACAGGCCGTTCAGTAGCAGCGTCATCACCAACACTTTACACACACGAGTTCGTTATGCCTCTTACTCGCTGCGGATCGCGGTCAACGGATCCACGCGGGCGACGCGGATGGCGGGCAGGACCGCGGCCAGGGCGGCGACGATCAGCATGGCGATGGCCGACGCTCCGACGACCATCACGTCCGTGGCCCTGAGCCCAATCAGCAAGTCAGCGACGAGGTGATCGACCGCGCGCGACGCGATTGCGACGGTGGCGATGCCGGCTGACAGCCCGGCGGCAAAGACAAGCGTTGTCCCACGCAGGGCTTCACGGACAACGTTCCACCGGCTTGCGCCCAACGCCAAGCGGAGGCCCAGCTCGCTCGTGCGATGGGCGACGGCTGACGCTGCCACGCCGAACAGCCCGATTCCGGCGAGCACGAGTCCCGCAAGCCCGAAGAAGCCGCTCGTCGCCGCCACCATCCGTTCCCGCGCCATCGATCGCCTGAGCGCGTCGTCTGGCGTTCGCACGGCAACGAACAGGCGCGCGTTCACGCGCCGCACGACCTGCTCGATGGGCCTGAACAGCGACTCGGGATCGATCGACGATGCGGCCCTGACGATCAACGCGGGCGCGAGGCGCGCCTCTGTTGGCCGGGCGAGGCGATAGACCGCCGGCTCCTCCCATCGCACGTTCGTGACGTTGGTATTTCCAACAATGCCGACGATCAGTCCGTTGTTGAAGCCGCCGCGCTTTCCGATCGCGTCCTCGCCGGGGAACGTGCTCCGTGCGTACCATTCGTTGACCACGACGGCAGGATCTGCGCGCGTGAGGTCGTCCAATGTCAGCAGGCGTCCGCGGATCAACGGCACCCTCATGGCAGAAAAATAGTCGACGCTGACTCGCATGCCCGCCTCGCCGGCCGGCTGCTCGATGCCAACGGCCCACGACGGGAAGAGCGGCAGCGACAACGCGGCGTGCTCGACGCCAGGAAGCGCACGGAGTCCCTCGAGGAGCGCATCGTGGGTCTGCCGGACTTCGGCGGCGCTGAGCCGCAGCACTCGGTCGGCAAGCTCGACCTCGACCAGATGACGGCGGTCGAACCCCAGTGGCATCGTTGCGACATTGCGGACGGTCTGCCCAAACAGGGCTGCACCCGCGATGAGCACGACGGCGAGCGCGGTTTGTGTGCCGACCATCAGCAGGCCTAGCCGGCGCGCGCCGCTCGGAGCGGCCTGCGAGGGCGCTGATCTGAGCGAGGACGACAGATCGATGCGCGTCGCTCGCCAGGCAGGGAGCAGCGCGAACCCCAGCGTCGTCACCAGCGTGGTTCCGCACATGAACGCCAGAACGGGAAGGTCCCCGTGGAATTCAAGGCGAGACGCCGCGTCGGCTGACCCCACCGTCGACAGCAGCGAGTCGACGCCCCAACCCGCGCACAACCACGCGGCTGCGCTACCCGCGACCGCGAGCACCACTCCCTCAATGAGCAACTGCCGGACCAGGCGGAAACGGCCGGCGCCCAGCGCCGTCCGCACGTTCAGTTCGTGGGCGCGATTCACGATTGCGGACGACGAGCAGATTGGCGAGGTTGGCGCAGGTCATCAGCAGCAGGAGGACGACGAGGCCCATCAGCGCGAGCAATGGCACGCGGTACCGCTCGCGAAGATTTGACGTGCCTTGTCCTCCCGGCTGCACGGACGTCTGGATCGGGCCTTGATACGCCGCGGAATCAGCGTCGCTGAGCGGCGCGGCGGTCGCGGCCGCGGCTTGTGCAATCGAGACGCCTGGCGCGAGTCGCGCGATTGCCGAGACCGCCGCCCCTCGAAACTGCGGCTGCACGAGCCAGATATCGCCGGCACTGTCGAGCGACACGCCAAGGAAGCCAGGTGCTGCGATGCCGGCGATCGTGTAGGCGTCGTCGTTCACGGCAATTCGCCGGCCGACGAGGTTGCGATCGCGCTGGAAGCGTGCAGTCCAGAACCGATCGCTGATGACCGCGACAGGCTCGGCGTCGTGCAGTCGTCCGACCTGAGCGTCGACGCCGAGCGTCGAGAAGAAGCCGGCGGTCACCCTGAACACCTGGCGGGCCGGTTCTGGCTGATTGTCGATCGTGACCGTCGCGGCAGGAAGCGCCGTCGACAGCGCGGCATCGCTATAGATCGACGTGAGCCCGCGGATGACGTCGAGCGAACTCAGCATCGATCGGCACGGCCTTGCCGTTCGCCGCGGTTCGCTGCACGAGAACCAGTCGAGCCGGATCGGCCACCGGAAGCGACCGCAGCAGTAGCGCGTCGATCAGGCTGAAGAGCGCCGTGTTCGCGCCAAGGCCGATGCCGAGCGACGCGACCGCGAGCGTCGTGAACCCCCAGCTCTTGGTCAGCGTGCGCATGGCGTAGCGCAAGTCGTGCCAGATGGTGTCGACAAATCGCGAACTACTGGCGACGGGCATGGCCGTTTCCTTTGGATTTAGCCGGCACCGGAATACTATAGCCCCCGAGTGAAGGCTCCACTATTAGTCTTCGTCGCCGCGGTCCTCACAGCCACGTGTGCGGCGCCAGGCCCGACTCGAAATGCTGCGCCGCCGTCCGCCCAACCGCGCCGCCCGAACATCGTCATGGTGCTCGTCGACGACATGCGTTGGGATGAGATGCGGGTCGCCGGCCATCCGTTCGTCGACACGCCGAACATGGATCGGCTCGCGCGCGAGGGGGCGCGCTTCACGAACGCATTCGCGACAACCCCGCTCTGTTCTCCCAGCCGGGCGAGCCTTCTTACAGGCCAGTACGCACACACCAACGGCATCATCGACAACACCGCCCGACCAAGCCATAACCTGCAGGTGTTCCCGTTGGAGCTTCAGCGCGCTGGCTACCGTACGGGCTTTTTTGGCAAGTGGCACATGGGCAACGACGACAGCCCTCGGCCAGGATTCGACCACTGGGTCGCTATGCCAGGACAAGGCGAAGCGATCGACCCCTCACTGAATGTCGACGGAGGGCGGGTGCACGCGAAGGGTTACACGACCGACCTGCTGACAGACTATGTCGAGCGATTCATGGACCGTCCTTCGGATCGGCCGTTCCTCGTGTACCTGGCTCACAAGGCCCTCCATCCCAACGTGGTTCAGCGTGACGATGGGAGTCTCGGTTCAGTCGCAAATCAGCAAGGAGGATTCGTGGCCGCTGAGCGCCACCGCGGTCGCTACGTCGGTCGCAACATGCCTCGTCGGGCGAATGCGTTCAAGCCGCCGCTTGGGAAGCCCGCGCTGCTTCGCCAGATTGATCAGCTTCCTCCACTTGGCCCGAAGACCGCTACATCCGACGTGGAAATCAGAGGCCGTCTGGAGATGCTGCTGGCCGTCGACGATAGCTTGGGGCGGATCCTCGCCGCCCTCGAGCGCAAGGGCATGCTGAACGACACGATGGTCGTGTTTACCAGCGACCACGGGTACTTCTACGGCGAACACGGACTCAATGAAGAGCGGCGGCTGGCCTACGAAGAGACGATCCGTGTGCCCCTCGTCATTCGCTATCCACCGTTGACGACGGCGGGCTCGACGCCGCCCGAGATGGTCTTGGGTCTCGACATCGCTCCGACTCTACTCGAGGTCGCCGGCCTCGCACCTGGCGCCAGCATCCAGGGCCGGTCACTTGTGCCGGTGCTCAAGAACCAGGCAAGGGATTGGCGCACGTCGTTCCTGATCGAGTACTTCACCGACACCGTGTTCCCGCGCATTCGGAACATGGGCTACGTGGCGGTTCGAACCTCGCGGTACAAGTACATCAGCTACCGCGAGCTTCAGGGGATGGACGAGCTCTACGATCTCGATAAGGATCCGTACGAGGCAACGAACATCATTGACCGTTCGGACGCGCGTGAGACCCTTCAACAGATGCAGGCTGAACTGCGGCGACTGACCGAACAGACCCAGTACCCGGCGGCCACGTCCGCCGTCAACCCGGCGTCGCGGTAGGCGCCGAGCGGGCGCAGCCGCACTCGTCAGGGGGAAACGCTCTTGCATGTGTGCTGCGGAATACCGCGAACCAAACTCAATTCCGCGCAAGTCACGGGACGATACCGTGGACGGCCCACGCACGAGCCCGGAGCACGATCGGACGATCCGCGCCCTCGCCGAGGAGTCGCCGGCGTAACCGCAGCTGCAACTGCTCGCGCTCCTTTGCGGCGAGAGCGGCAACGTATCCGCCTGCCGGACCCTGCCTGTCCAGGAAGGGCGACCAGTAATCATCGAACGCGGAGAACTGCATCCGGATGGTGAGCGCCTTCTCCGACACGTCCCGCAGCCGGTGTGCGCGCCAGAGAGCCCCAAGTTCTCCCTTACGACAGAGTGGCATGTGTCGCTCGTCGCCTGCCGCGGCGGACGGATTGAGGGCGACTGCCTCGTCCCAGAAGACGCGCAACATCTCCATTCCCTGTCCGTAGTCCCATACCGCTGCTGTGACGGAGCCGCCGGGCCTCGTGACTCGAATCATCTCACTCAGCGCTGTCGCCGGGTCCGGGATGAAGTTGAGCACTAGCAGCGAGAGCGTCTTGTCGAAGCTTCCATTGAGGAAGCGAAGCTGCTGGGCATCGCCCACTTCGAAGCGGATGAGATCTCCCGGATGACGCGACTGAGCGAACGCGACATACGGCGCGGCAGCATCAATGCCCATGATGCGGCTGGTCGGGGCAACCGCCGCAACGGCCCTGGTCAGCGCGCCGGTTCCCGATCCGACGTCCAGCACCTCATCTCCGTTGCGCACCCCGGCGAATTCCACGAGGAGCGGGGCGAGTTCGCGACTCCACCTGCCCATGAAGCGCTCGTACGCATCGCCTGCTGAAAACATTCCGTCCTGTGAGCGGGCGCCGATGCTCATGGCGATGACACCCGCTGCTGCCGGAGTGATGATGGCGATGGGGGTCATGGTGATCACGCGACTGACATTACGGGCGGGGGAGCTCCGGCGGAAGTGTAACGATCGGACTGATCCGGTCCAATTTTTGAACTGGCGCTGACAAGATGGCAGCGAATCGGACGTCCCGCCTGCAGGGGGACAGCCGATCGTCAGAAGCGTCTTTTCGGCACTCCGCGGCGGGCGAACAAGCGCGGCTCTACGTTCTGAATCGCCGATCGAACGCGTATAATGGCGCGTTGTCTTCAGCGGAACTGCAACTCTCTGTCGTGGCCGTCCGCCTCGAACGCGTCAAAGCTCCGGCGGCCTTCCTGACCGAGCTCCGCCGCCTTCCGAGAATCGCACGATGATCGGTCGCGCGGCTGACCCGGCGATGAACGGCCGCCGTACCCTTCCCGTTCTCACCATCGCGGCCTGCAGTGTCGCGCTTCTCGCGCCGCTCCTGGCTCCGTTACTCACGGGCCGGGTCTTCGTCTTCAACGACCTTTCGGCGTTTCACCTGCCGATGCGCTACCTCTATCAGCAGGCGCTGCACGCCGGCGATACAGTGCTGTGGACGCCATCGATCTTCGCTGGGCTCTACCTGCAAGGCGAAGGTCAGATAGGCCTATTCCACCCTTTTCATCAGTTGCTCTATCGTTTTCTGCCGCTCGGCACGGCGTTCAATCTTGAACTGATCGCCAACTACCCGGCGGCTTTCGCGGGCATGTTCTGGTTCCTGCGGCGGCTTCGGATCGGCCCCGGGGCGGCGCTCTTTGGCGCCATGCTGTTCGCGTTCAGCGGCTTCAACCTGCTGCACCACCATCACCTCAACCTGGTGGCCGTCATCGCGCACATGCCCTGGCTGCTGGGCGCCGCAGACGTGCTAATCGTGGACGAGCGGAGGCACGCCCGAACGCTGGCATTCGCCGCCGTGGCAGTGATTCTCGCGTCCGAGTGTCTGCTTGGATTCCCACAGGGCGTCTGGTGGAACGCGATGACTCTGGCGGCCTTCTGCCTGTTTCGCGCCGGCGAAACACGACGATGGCGGCAACTGGTGCCGTGCACGCTCGCCGTCGCGCTCGCCGTCCTGCTGGGCGGAATCCAGCTGTTGCCCCTGGCCGACGCTGCCGCGCACTCGACGCGGATGGGGCTGACCCGCGACTTCGGGCTGGACTTCTCGATGCACCCGTACAATCTGTTCCAGCTGTGGTCCCCGTATTTCTGGGAGAGAGGCGCCTACAGCGAGCGCGACTATATGTGGTTCCACGAATTCGGTATCTACTCGGGCGCCATCCTGCCGGTCGCGCTCTTGTGGGTGTGGATTCGACGTCACGCGCTGCGCGAGCGACGAGCTCTCATCGCGGCACTCACGGTGTTCGCCGTATTGAGCCTGATCCTCGCGCTGGGGCGCTATGGTGGAATTGCGGTGTTGTTCACGCATCTCCCGGTGCTCCAATCGCTTCGCGCCCCGGTTCGATACATCGTTCTGGTGCAATTCGCGCTCGCGATTCTGGCCGCCATCACGGTCGACGACCTGCTGGCGATTGCGGACGGGCGGACTCCCGCGCCCGCAGGTCCGATGGCCGCGTTGTGGATCCCGGCGCTGCTGGGCATTGCCACGACGCTCGTGCTGAACACCCAACTCCTGCACTACGGCAGGGACACGTTTGCCAGCGCGGCAGCTGCGGTCCCGGGCGTCGCGATCGTCGCGGCGGTAACCCTGCTGGTTGACCTGGCTAGGCGCCGGACCCGCTGGGCGATCGCCGCCCTGGTGGTGGTCACGGCGGCGGATCTTGCCGCGTGGGGCATCCGGTTCATCTATCGCGAACCGGCGCGGACGATTGAAGCGCTGACGCAGACCATACCTGCGCCGCCCGACGATGCCGCTGGTTCGTACGCCGCCGCGCCGTCGCGCGGGCCGTACCACGGCGATCTCCTCGTGATGGGAGGTTACCGCCTCACGTCCGGTTACGTCGCACTTTTCCCCGCGACGCGGCATCCGCTCGACAGCGAGGTGGCTCTGCGGTTGGCGGGGACTCGATGGGTGTTCACGCAGGACGGCGTGAGACATCCGGTGGAAGGCGGGGAGCCGCGGCTGCGATTGCTCGACGAGCAGGGACAGGCGTCGACAGGGAGCGCGCAACTCGCCGTCGATCGACCGGGACACCTTGTCGCACAGACCGACGCACCGGGCCGGCGCATCCTCGCGTTTACCGAACGATTCCACGACGGTTGGTCGGCGACGATCGACGGGGCTCCCGTGCAGATGGTGCGGGTGGAAGAAGATTTTCTCGGCTGCCTGGTGGAGAGCGGCGTGCACCGCGTCGATCTCCGGTTCTGGCCACGAAGCTTCGTGTACGGCTCAATCCTGTCGGCGATTGGCGCCGCGTTGCTTGCGGGCGTTCTCATCGCACGACTGAGATGAGGCAGCACGATTCAGACGGGGCGCGGCCGGCGCATGACGATCGCGAGCGCCGTCTCCTCGCGGTCCTGTTCGTTGCGCTTCTCGGAACGGCCACCTGGTTCCGCCTGATGGACCTTTCTTCTGTGCCCGGGATCAGCGGGGACGAAGGGTGGTGGGGCGTTCAGGCGACTGCCTGGTTGTCGGGCCGGCCCTATCAGGCGCACACGACCAGCGGCAATCCCACCGACCTCTTCTTTCTGATTCCGGTCGCTCTCCTCCACGCGATTGCGTCCCCCTCCTTCCTGGTGCTGCGCGCCATTCCCGCGCTCGTCAATCTTCTGGCGCTTCCGCTCGGCTTCTGGTTCGTCCGCCGCTTGTACGGCACGGCCACCGCGTGGATCTACACAGTGGCCCTGGCGATCATGCCGACGGCGATTGCACATAGTCGCCTCGCTCAGGATCCCTCACAATCAATATTCTGGACGAGCATCGTCATTTACCTCTCGCTGCTCGGCTTCGAGGAACGCAGGTGGGCGTGGCGCTACTGTGGCGCTGCGCTCCTGGTCTTTCCGGTCGCGCTCTGGACACATCCGACCAATGTCTTCATCGCTCCATTTCTCCTGTTGCCATGTGCCCCCCTGGTTCGGCGGCTGTTGCCGACATCACCTGGACGATCGATCGCATTCGTGATGGCGGTGCTCATGGCCGGGTTGCTGATCGCCTGGCCCGCTGTCAGGGTTTTGGCACAGTGGAGCGAGTATCTCGGTCGGCCGTGGCTGTCGACGGCGTCGGCGCGACTGATCGACGGCGGGCAGTGGCTCGAGTTCGCCGTGAACAATGTGCGGCTGTTGAACGGTGTGACGATCTATCACTATTTCTCCGGCGCACGACCGGCGACGGTTCCGTATGACCTGGGCGCTGTCATCGTCGTCGTCGCCGCCATCTGGGGATTCGTCCTGACGCCCGCGGCCAGACGGCGGCCGCTGGACTACGGGCTGATCGTCGCCTGCGCAACCATGTGGCTGGCCTTCTATGCGTTTGCCGGTCCCCAGGCGCTCCGTCCTCACGCGGAACGTTGGGGACTCTGTCTCATCGTGCCTGGAACCCTGTTTCTGGCGCGTGGCCTGACGGCATGGATCGAGTGGACGGCTGGGATCCGACGGTTGACGATCGCTGCGCTCGCACTTGCCGCAGTAAGCGCACTGACCTGTTTCTACGTCAACTACTTCAGGGAATTTGCAACGACTGGCGGGCGTTCTCATCTGACGTATGTCACGGCAGCGACCGAGCCCAAGCAGCAGGCCTTGGAACAGATCCTCGGCAGAGCGGCGGGCCCCCACCCCGTCATGATCATCACGCAGCAGTGGTGGCTCGTATGGCCGATCGGCTACCTCGCTACCGAGCGACCGAACGTGTCAGTGCGCATGGGCCTCGCCTTGGAACCGGATCCGGCTGTTCAAGAAGCGCTGGGCAACGGCAGGCTGTTTTTCGTGGAGTTCGCGGGAACGCCGGAGCTCAACACGGCGATCGATTGGATCCGTGAGCGCGGCTTGCGTGCCGTGACGACAACGGTGCGCGACGCGAGCGGCCGCGACTTTCTCCAGGTACTGCAGGTCACGGCGCCGCGCTAGAAGCCATCTCATGAATGTGTCACGACATCACGTAACAACACGATGGGCACGATGAGACGATGGTCACGATGGATCCCCAAAGACGTTTTCTTCGTGTTCATCGAATCACCGTGTTCATCGTGAACCGAAGCCGTCGGCGCGTTCAGTCTGTTTTCTGGTTTATGGATAGGTTCTAAACTGGCCCAGTTGTCGCCGACGTATCGATCATGATCCAGAGTCCGTTCAAGCCGTCACTGCCAGGACTGCCCCGATGGGCGCCGCTCGCCGCGCTCGCCGCCGCGCTGCTTCTTGCCTGGCTGAATTTCCTGCTCACCGGAAAGTGGGCCTCGCTGCCGGGCGCGCTCAACGGCTGGCGGCAGCCATGGTATGCAGCAGCGCTGCTGGCGGCCACAGTACTGGCCGTGATGACGCGCCGGCAGATCGGCGGGTCGGTACGGATTGGGCGCGCACCATCTGTGTCGCTGCTCGTCGCGGGCGCCGCGGTGCTGGTGGCGGCGTTGCTTTCGCGGCTTCCGATCTCGACCTGGACGCAAATCCCATTCAAAGACGACTACACGCCGCTCTATCAGTCAGCGGTCAACGGCGTCAGGCTGATGGAACGAGGAAGCGTGGTCGGCTGGAACTGGTGGCTGCTCGGCGGCTACCCGACCTCGAACGACATCGCGCAGAGTTTCGGCGCGCTCGCGTTCATCCCGATGCAGATCTTCGGCAATGAGCTCGGGTATCACGTGCTGCACGCCGTCGTGTTCCTCGCGATTCCGGCCTTCGTGTGGTGGGACATCCGTCAGGACGATCGCGAGGCGGGCCTGCTCGCCGCCGGCTTCGCATGTCTCTTCACCGCGGGCTATTTCGCCACGATCGGCAACAGTGGAGACACGAACTCGCTCCTCGGCGTCTTCTGCGCGGGCCTCGCGCTCGTCGGCAGCCGCGCCGCGCGTCTCGGACGGCGTTGGGGAGGCCCGGTGCTCTTGCTCGGCCTCACGCTGGGGTTGTATTCGCACGTGGCGTTCTGCGTCTACGCGGGTCTTTATCTCCTGCTCGAAGCCGCGTACTACCGCGACGTCAGGGCGTTCCTGCGACTGGCCGCCGCCAGTGTCTTCGCGGTCATCGTGTCACTGCCCGTCCACTGGGAGTCGCTCCGTTATCCCAGTTATGTCAGTTTCAACAATACCGTCTACAACCCCGGCGCGCCGCTCGACTGGCCGCTGTTCGTACAGACGATCTACTACAACGTCGAGATGTTGGCTCTGCCACACCGCTGGTTCAATGACTACCGGAGCCTCGCCAACGTCTGGCTACCGGCGCTGGTGGTCATGGCGTTTGCTCCTGGGCGCTCACGCGCGAGTTTCTATGCGTGCGCAGCCGTACTCACGCAGGGGTTGCTCC
Organism: uncultured Acidobacteriota bacterium; assembly: GCA_963839705.1. Lineage (GTDB taxonomy): Bacteria > Acidobacteriota > Vicinamibacteria > Vicinamibacterales > 2-12-FULL-66-21 > DATBJJ01. The sequence goes on along the minus strand of CAWIWL010000008.1, from coordinate 237,243 downwards.
GATTGAACACGTCGGAGGCGGGCGCGCTCTTCGATCGCATCCAGCACATGTTTCCGCTGCTCGCGGGTCCCGCGCTCGCCGGATTCGTCCTGCGCTTCGGCGGCACACGCAGGCTGGCGCTGGCGCTCGCCGCCTTGATCGGACTCTTTGTTGCGACTTCGTTCGTGCCAGTGCGACACGTGCCGGAGCTGCGGGCGTTTGACCCGCCCCTGATCGATCGGATTGCCGAGTCAGACGGCAACCTGATTCTCGTCGAGGTCAGCCCGCATCGCGACATGGACAGCGATCCACAACGACGCAGCCCGAGGACGCCTTTCGACGTCCACTTCGAGGGGCTGCTCCCAGGCGTTGCCGGCCAGCGCTTTTACAGTCAGATGTGGGACGGCTGGATCTGGAACAGGCTCCGTGGGCAAGTCGTGGCCGCCGGCACGTTTGCCGGCCGGGCGATAGAGGAGACGCCGCCCGCGGCGTTCGTGGCCGAGATGCGCCGGTGGGGCGTCAGGCACCTGTTCGTCTGGACCGACGCGTCGCGTGAGTACCTCGCTCGCAGCGGGTTCTTCACCGATCGATGGCGCGGCGGGCTGTGGTCGCATTTCGAGCTCAACGATGTCGACACGCGAGAGGTCGTCACGACGACCGGCAGCGGGCATTTGCGCGCGCTCGATTTCCTCGGTGGCAATGTCGAGCTCGTGGACGTGACGGCGGGTTCGCCCGTGATCGTGCGCACGAACTACTACCCGGCCTGGCGGGCGTACGCGGGCGAACGTGAAGTGGAGTTGTACGCGAGCGACCGGCAGCTGGCTTTCCGCGCTCCCGAAAGCGGCTCTTATCTGGTCCGGCTGGAGTACCCGCGGTACCGGTGGCTGTCGATTCTCGCGATGATCGCAGCTGTCGGGGGAGTCTGGGTCCTGGCGGTCTGGCCGCGCCAGCCGCTCGCTGTCGCGCTCGCCACGTACTCGACACCGCCCTCGGCGCACTAGAAGCTATCTCACAAAACAGGGCGAACGAGCGGCAGCGAGTGAGCCTGGCGAGCGGCGCGGGGCGCCGGGGGTCCCCGCGAGCGAGCCAGTAGGGGAGTCCGAGGGGCGAAGCCCCTCGGAAAAGACTAGCTGCGGGCCCGCGCAGACGACGTCACTTTTCCCGCGGCGTGAGCGCACCGCGCAGTTTGTCGGCGAGCGATCCGAACCCCTCCGTCGGCGCCGCATCCGCGCGCACGGTGTACTCGCCGACTTCTTCGGCCTCTTGCGCGTCGAGCACCGCCTTGCGGCTGAGGCGAATGCGGCCCGATGAGTCGGCATCGAGGACGACCACCTCGACGTCCGTGCCGACCGGGAATGCTCTCGCGACGTCCGCGTCCCTGGCAACGCCGGTTTCGCTGAATGGGATGAGACCCGTGCGGCCAGGGGCGAGGAACACGAACACGCCGAACTTCTCGTGACGTTCGACTTTTCCGGTCAGCCGGGCGCCCGGCACGATGGCGGGCTGACTCGATGCCCCTCCCTCGGCCCGCGCCGAGCCCTCTGGAACGAGCGCCACGCCGATTCGCTTCTTCTCGAGGTCGATGCTCAGGATCTCGAACGCAGCGTTCGTGCCTACGGCAACCGACCGGGTCCATCCGTTCGACTGGCCCGTCGGCGCGAACGTTGAGGCGTGCGCCAGCCCTTCGACCCCCGGCTCGAGCTCGACAAACGCGCCGAACTCCGCGAGACGCGTGACACGGCCGGTGCGCACCTGGCCCACCTCGTAGGTGATCTTGACCTTCGACCACGGATCGTCGGTGAGCTGTTTCAAGCCCAGCGAAATCTTCTGCGTGGCCTCGTCGATCCGCAGGACCTTGACTGTGATCTCGTCGCCGGGCGTGACGACCTGCGAGGTGTCCGACACGCGGGACCAGCCCATCTCGGACACATGCAGCAGACCCTCGACGCCGGCGCCCAGATCGATGAAGGCGCCGAACTCGCGTACGGAGGTGACGCGACCGGCGAGTACCGCGCCGGCGACAATGGATCGCCGGATCTCGACGGCCTTCGCGCGCTCCTCGTCCTCGAGCAGCGCTCGCCGCGAGACGACGATGTTTTTGCCGCCTTCCTTGTACTCGATGATCCGGAACCGGTAGACGCGCCCCTCGTGTTCCGAAGGATCCGTGTTCCGGCGGGCATCGATTTGAGAGATCGGGCAGAAGGCGCGCTGGCGCGCGATGCGCACCTCGTACCCGCCCTTCACCGCGCGTTCGACCTTACCTTCGACCGGCAGGCCGGCCTGGAACGCGTCTTCGAGTTGCCGCGCGGTTGCGGCCCCGAGTGCCAGCGTCCGGGAAAGGGTCAGCCCGCCGACGGTCGACACCACCATCGCCTGGATGCGGTCGCCGGCGGCGACCTCGAGATTGCCGTCGGCGTCCTTCAATTCACCGACTTCGATCGTCGCCTCGCCCTTCCCGCCGACGTCCACGAAGGCCACCGCGGGTCCAATCGCGACGATCGTGCCCTCGATGGTCTGACCCCTCTCGAAGCGCTTCGCCTTCAGCGAGGCCTCGAACATCGCCGCAAAATCTTCCTCTGGCTCGCTCACGACACGCTCCTCTGGTCCACATGCTCTCTCTGTTGAGATTACCCCGCGGCGGCCCCAGCAATCCAGACGTGATATCTTTCGGCCAACTCCGAGGATGCGCATCGCGATCCTGCAATCCAGCTACATCCCGTGGAAGGGCTACTTCGATCTGATCAACTCCGTCGATGAGTTCGTCCTCTTCGACGATGTCCAGTTCACGCGGCGCGACTGGCGTAACCGCAACCGCATCAAGACCGCTGCCGGGCCGGCGTGGCTCACGATTCCCGTGCACAGCAAGGGCCACTATCTCGCGCCCATCAACCAGATCGTCGTCAGCGACGAATCGTGGGCCGCCCGCCACTGGCGCACGCTCACGCGCAGCTACGCGAAGGCGCCGTACTTCCGGACCTACGCCGACAGGTTCGAGCGGCTCTATCTGGACTGCCGCGAGACGCGGCTGAGCGCGATCAACCACGCATGGATCGCCGCCATCTGCGACGTCCTCGAGATCCGCACCAGGCTGACGTGGTCTATGGACTACCAGCTCGCCAACGGCAAGACCGAGCGGCTGGTCGAAATCTGCCGGCAGGCTGGCGCGACGACGTACCTGTCGGGACCGGCAGCGAGAAGCTATATCAAGCCGGAGATCTTCCAGGCGGCGGGCGTCGAGCTCGTCTATTTCAGCTACGACGGCTACCCTGAGTACGCGCAGCTGTTCCCGCCGTTCGATCACTTCGTGTCGATCCTCGATCTGCTCTTCAACGAGGGACCACGCGCCGCCAGGTTCATGTTGAGCTTCAACCCGTGACCCTCTCCATCGTTACGACGCTCTACTATTCGGCGCCGCACCTCGAGGAGTTCTACCGTCGCGCGTGCGCCGCGGCGGAGACAATCACCACCGACTTCGAGATTGTCTTCGTCCACGACGGCTCGCCGGACGACTCGTTGCGCATCGCGCTGGAACTGTTCGAACACGATTCGCGCGTGCGAGTGGTCGATCTCGCCAGGAACTTCGGCCATCACAGGGCGATGATGACGGGGCTCCGTCATGCTCGCGGCAAGCTCGTCTTCCTGATCGATTCGGACCTGGAGGAGGACCCCGAACTGCTGACCGCGTTTGCAGCCACGCTCGACACCGCGGCTGGCGACGTCGACGTCGTCTATGGCCTGCAGCAGGAGCGGCGTGGCGATTGGTTCGAGCGCTGGAGCGGCCAGATCTTCTTCAGGCTCTTCAACCTGTTGTCGGACCACCCCATACCTGAGAACCTGTTGACCGTGCGGCTGATGACCAGGCGCTACGTGTCGGCCCTCCTGTCGCACGGTGAGCGAGAGATGGTGATCGCAGGCTTGTGGGTGCTGACCGGCTTTCAGCAGGTGCCGTTCATCGTCACGAAGCATTCGCGGTCCAAGACTACATACAGCCTGCGGCGTAAGGTTGCGGTGCTGGTAAACTCGGTCACGTCCTTCAGCAGCCGTCCGCTGGTCTTCATCTTCTATCTTGGGGTGGCAATCGGTGCGCTTGCCGCGACGGCTGCGGCGTACCTGGTGATCCGCAGGGTGTTCTTCGGTGTCCTGCTACCGGGGTGGCCGTCGCTCATGGTGTCCGTGTGGCTCCTCGGCGGCATGATCCTGTCCTGTCTCGGCATCATCGGCATCTACGTTTCAAAAATCTTCATCGAGACCAAGCAGCGGCCCTATACCATTGTCCGCAGAGTCCATGACCGAACCGCCGAGCCGGCCGAGCCCCGAGATCCTGCAGACGGTTGACCGTTACTATTCCGCGAAGCTGCGGCAATTCGGGGCCACGCACCGGGGTGTCGACTGGAGCACGGCCTCATCCCAGGAGCTGAGGTTCGAGCGGCTCCTGCAGGTGCTCGATGGGATCGACGAGGCGTCGCTCATCGACTTCGGCTGCGGGTATGGCGCCCTGCTCGACTATCTCGGCGCCAATGGGCGCCGCGTCGCGTACCGTGGCTTTGACATCAGCCAGGCAATGATTGAGGCGGCGCTGGCCCGGCACGCCGGCGTCGCGCACGCCTCGTTCACCGCTGACGTGTCACACCTCGTGCCGGCCGACTACGTCGTGGCGAGCGGCATCTTCAACGTGAAGCTCGGACACACGCCGGAGGCGTGGTGGGACTACGTGTCTCAGACGCTGGCCGTCATGCAGTCGCTCTGCCGCCGTGGATTCGCGTTCAACATGCTGACGGCCTATTCTGACGCTGACAAGCAGAGGGACGATCTCTTCTACGCCGATCCGCTGCGGGTGTTCGACACCTGCCGGCAGCGGTTCTCACCGCGGGTCGCCCTGCTTCACGACTATCCACTCTATGAATTCACGATCATCGTGAGGGACTGACAGCGCTGTGGCACAGATCGTCCTCTTCGGCGCCGGAGACATCGCCCGGCTCGCGCACTTCTACTTCTCGACCGATTCCGCGCACGAGGTCGTCGGCTTCACGGCCGACGCCGAATACTGCCGCGAGGACACGTTTCTCGATCTTCCGCTCGTGCCGCTCGACCAGGTCACGACGCGCTATCCGCCGGCGGCGTTCAAGATGTTCGTCGCGCTCAGCTACGCCCGGATGAACCGCGTCCGCGCTGCGAAGTATCACCAGATGAAGGCGCTCGGCTACGAGCTCGTCAGCTACGTCAGCAGCCGCTGCTCCTTCCTGGCCCAGCAGCCTCCCGGTGATAACTGCTTCATCCTGGAAGACAACACGGTGCAGCCGTTTGTCAGGATCGGCAGCAACGTCACGCTCTGGAGCGGCAACCATATCGGCCACGACTCGATCATCGGCGACCATTGCTTCATCAGCTCCCATGTGGTCGTCTCGGGTCACGTCTCGGTGGCGCAGGGATGCTTCATCGGCGTCAACGCGACGCTGCGTGATTCGATCGACATCGCGGAGTACACGCTAATCGGCGCGGGTGCGCTGGTGGTGAAGGACACGGCGCCACGATCGGTCTACCTCGGGGCCCGCGGCGCGGTGTCCGGTACGTCCAGCGATGATGTGGATCTGTGAGCCATGGTCTGGGTCAAGCGAGGCCTCATCATCGTGCCGGAACGGCAGGCGCCCTGGATCGGCACGCACGCGGCTCTTCCCGTTGTCCGGCGTCTCGACGATTGCGACCGCGTCTACTTCAGCTCCCGCGATGCCGCCGGCCAGTCGCACATCGGCTACGCCGACCTGTCTCTGGAGAGCGGAGATCTGCTCGCGGTCGCGCCGGAGCCCGTCCTCTCGCCGGGCCGGCTGGGTACGTTTGACGACGCTGGCGTGACGAGCTCGTGCGTGATCGATCAGGGTGACCGCACGTACTGCTTCTACACTGGCTGGGCGCTCGGGAAGAGCGTCCCTTTTTATCTGCATGCCGGCCTGGCGTGCAGCGACGATGGCGGGCGGACGTTCGAGCGCGTGTCAATGGCGCCGCTTCTCGACCGGAATGCGGTCGACCCCTATCTGACAGCGTCGCCCTGGGTCATCGTCGAGAACGGCACATGGCGGATGTGGTACGTCTCGGGGACGGACTGGACTGACGAGGGCTTCCGGGCCGCGTCATCGCTATCACATCAAGTACGCCGAGTCGCGAGACGGGCTTCGTTGGGAACGGACCGGCATCGTCTGTCTCGATTACGGCTCGGCTGAGGAATATGCCTTCGGCCGTCCGTGTGTCCTTCGCGATGGGACTCTCTATCGCATGTGGTACTCGGTTCGCGGTCCTTCCTATCGCATCGGCTACGCCGAGTCGGCCGACGGCATTGGCTGGGTCCGCCGGGACTCGACGAGCGTTGTTGATCCGTCCGACACCGGCTGGGATTCGGAGATGACCACTTATCCAGTGGTCGTGCGGCGCGGAGATCGCTTCTACATGCTCTACAACGGGAACGACTACGGCAGGACCGGCATCGGCCTTGCTGTGAGCGCCTGAGCGTGGCGCGCGAGCGACACCGATGATGCCGATCCCCTTCAACCGTCCCCATGCCACGGGCCGGGAATTCGATTACATCCGCGAGGCGATTTCCCACGCCCACATCGCCGGCGACGGCATCTTCTCGAGGCGTTGCCAGGCCTGGCTGGAAGAGCAGGTGGGCTGCGTCAAGGCACTGCTGACGCATTCCTGCACAGGAGCACTCGAAATGGCTGCTCTCCTGAGCAGCATCGTGCCGGGCGACGAAGTGATCATGCCGTCGTTCACGTTCGTGTCGACGGCAAACGCGTTTGCGCTGCGGGGCGGCGTGCCGGTCTTCGTCGACATCCGGCCAGACACGCTGAACCTCGACGAGCGTGCGATCGCCGCGGCGTTGACGCCGCGGACGCGAGCTATCGTGCCCGTGCACTATGCCGGCGTCTGTTGCGAGATGGACGAGATCGCCGTCCTCGCGCGCGCTCACGATCTGCTCGTCATCGAGGATGCGGCACAAGCTCTTGGGGGCCACGTACAAGGGCCGGGCGGCCGGGCAGCTCGGCGATCTGGCGGCAACGAGCTTTCACGAAACGAAGAACGTCACGTCGGGGGAGGGCGGCGCCCTCCTGATCAACGCGCCCGGCCTCGCCGAGCGCGCCGAAGTGATCCGCGACAAGGGCACGAATCGCGGCCGGTTCCTCCGCGGTGAGATCGACAAGTACACGTGGATCGACGTGGGCTCGTCTTTCGTGCCGAGCGAGCTCGCCGCCGCCTTCCTCTGGGCTCAGCTGGAGTCTGCGGGTGCGATCACCGAGCGGCGGCTGGAGATCTGGAATTGGTACTACGCAGCATTCGAGGCGCTCGAGCGCCGGGGACGCCTGCGGCGGCCCATCGTCCCCGAACACTGCCGCCACAACGCCCACATGTTCTACGCGATCGTCCCGGATGGCGAGACCAGAACGCGGTTGCTCGACGTACTGAACGCTGCCGGCGTCAACGCGGTATTTCACTACGTGCCGCTGCACTCGTCGGCGGCCGGCCGCCGGTTCGGACGAACCAGCGGCGATCTGTCTGGGACCGACAGCGTCAGCAGCCGGCTCATTCGATTTCCCCTGTGGATCGGGATGGAGCAGTCCCACGTCGCCGGCATCGTCCGAATCGTAGAGCAGGCGCTCGGGTGATCTCGCGACTGCGCGCGAACGCACGTCAGTTGACCCTGCCGGCATTGCTGGATGGGCTCGTGGTGGCGGCCTTCGCCGGCGTAATGGTCACGACCGGCGGCGCAACGCTCGATGCTGCCGCGATTGCCTCGCTGTTTTTCGGCGGCACCATCATTTCGATTGCGGGATCGGTGATCGTCGTATGGACTGATCGGCGACGCGTACCCGTCGCATCATGTGTTGGCAATCCTGCTTGGCAGCCTCGCCACGAGCCTCGTCCTCTTCTTCGGCTGCATGACCACCGGAACGCTCGCCACGAACGTGTTTCTCGCGTGGACTGCTGTCGTGCTCGCGGCAGGAGCCTGGACGCTTCGCTCGGCTCCAGAAGCTACGCGTCATGATGGTTTCGACGTTCTGGCGGTCGTGGTCATTGCCATTCTCGTCGCCGCCCGGTGCCACCATGCGGCGAGTACGCTGCCGTCCATCGAGGCGACCGGCATCATTCCGATCTGGTCGGACTACTCGATTCACGCCACCGAGATCGCGCAGTTCGGAGATCCGCGCATGCAGGGCCTGTCGTCGTTCCTGCTCGCCGGGCAGCCGCTCGTGTTCTATCACTATGCCGCGTACATGCTCCCGGCCGCCGCCGCCGGCGTCTTGAACTTTCCTCCGTGGGGCCTGGCAGCAAGTCTGCTGCTCCCGTACGGCATCCTGCTGATGTCGCTCTCCGTCTATGCGTTTGCCAGGATGCGGCTCGGAGCTGCCGCAGCGACGATCGTTCCGGCGGCGCTGCTCTTCGTCCCCGACGCCTCGGCCTACGGCCTGCGTAACGGATTCTTCGGATTTCACTGGCTGCTCTTTACAGCTCCCGGCAGCGCATATGGTCTGAGCGCGGCGTTCACGGCGCTGACGCTCGTCGCAACGTGGCGTTCTTGTCGCCGGCCGTCGTGTTTGTGGCTGGGGATCGTCGTGGCCGCCGCCGCATTCGAGTTCAGGGCGCAGATCTTCCTGATACTGGCCCCGGCCCTGGTGGCCTCTCTCCTGTGCGAGACCGCCTTCGCACGTCGTCACGCGCGCGCGGTCATCGTGGCAGCGGGTGTAACGGCCGTCGCGCTCATCGTGTGTCTCGTGACGTGGAAGGGCGCGCGAGATGTCTGGCTGCGATTCTCGGCGCTTCGCCCGTTTCTCGACGTGGTGCACTCCGGTATGTCGCCGACGGCTTACGACGGCTCCTACGCGGCCATCGACCGAGAATACGGGCCGATTGTCGGGACGACGGCCGGCGTGCTCGCACTCATCCCGGCCGCGATGGGCGCGTGGGCGCTCGCGCTGCCGATCGCTTTTGCCACCGCGATACGGCGCACCGGCTGGCACGCCCTCGATACGTTTCCCATCTGGTGCGTCGCCGCGTGGCTCGGCGTGGTGCTCGTCGCACCAATGGCCAGCCACGGTGACTACACCGAGTTTCAACAGCGGCCATTCGTATTGGTTTATGCCTCGGCCGTCGTGTGGACGATTCTGTTCTTCGAGCGCGGAGTGCCAGTCGCTGGCACGTCGGCCGCACGTCTGCGCCTCGCCCTCTCCTCGACGCTCGTCGCTGCGATCGCGACGAGCGCCGTCGCGCGCCGGCACGAGGATCCGGCCCGGCCCCGCTTTGCCTGGGGCATGCGCCACTTCGACACCAGGCTCGAGCGCGGGTTCATCGACGCTGCGGCGTTCGTCCGTACGCGCGCCGCGAGGGGCGACACGTTTGCACTCATTCCGACGGACCCAACGAGCAGGTTGGATGATGATGCGACGCGGCTGGCCGCGTTGGCTGGAGTGCCAGCCTACCTCGCGAGGGCGGGCATCCAGGCTAGCAACAGCCCGGCACGCCGTTTGGTTGTCGAGCAGCGGCTATCGGAGCTGCACAGCGTCGAAACGGCCAGCGACGCGAACGCCGCCTTTGGGACGCTCCGAAGTGCGGGCGTGGATTTCCTCGTGACTCTCGGCGATCGTGGCCCGTCGTTCGATCCATCGGGTTCACGCGCAGCGTTTCGAGCCGCGGGCGCGGCCGTCTACCAGATTGGACCCGGGCGGTGACGCTGCCTCGCGTGCGACTCGATGCTATTCCACCGCGACGTTAGACTCGCGCGAGGGTGAGGACGTCGTCCCTGAGTCGGTCAGGCGAGAAACATCTCGAACAGGTTCAGCGTCATGCGCTCGACGGCCTGCATTCCTGGCACCTCCCGCGGGACCGGGCCGTTCGACCAGGTGAACCGCGGCGCCCCGTTCGCAGGAAACGGCAGCGGCGTCGACACGTTCAGATACTGGGGCCACCACAAAGTCGACGCGTTGAAGACCATGTTGCCTTTGGGCCCCGGATAGATAGTCGCGGCACACTTGTTGGCGATGAATAGTCCGTCCCCGCCCACCAGGTTCTCTTCCGCAAGGACTTCGAGCCCGGGCCGCCCTATAGGATTTCCCGTGAACTCATGGCCGATCAAACCGCGAATCCGATCGTTGTCGTGGAGGCCGGTGCCGTTGTACAGACGCGAGGCCAGCGAGCCCCCGGTGTTCGCGCACCGCCAGTCGCCCACGCCTACCGCTGGGTCCACCAGACGCGCACCCATCAGATCGCCGCCATCGACGAAGGCGCCGTCTGTGAAGTCTGCCTGTTCGGGCTGGATATTCAACAGCCATTGCTCGATCGGTCCCCAGCGGCCGATGCGACGGATGATGCGGTTCTGGCGGTTGCCGTCGAGCGATGGTGCGAGGTCGGTCACGCCGGTCATGCTTCCGCTGCAGAGAAACGCCACGCTCAGCCCGTTTTCCGGGATGCCGTCCGTCGCCTGCACGGCGTTGCTGAGGTTGTCGTGCATCGGGATGGAGTAGTACTCGTCGTGACCCGTCGCCAGCAGCGCTTTCGCGCGCTGTCGCAGGCTCACAGGCGGGCTGTCGTGGAGATCGATGCAGCTCATGTAGGAGACGTCGAACCCGCGCGATTCCATCCAGAAGAGCAGGGGATACTCGAAGGTCAGGAACTGGCTGGCGCCGATCATCCACGCCAGGCGGTCCGGTTCCTCGATCGCGTACCAGGGCTGGGACAGCGCGTAGGGCCGGTCAAAGCTGACGCGAACGTCGGGGCCCCAATAGCCGATCTTGGCCGGCGTGCCGTGAAAGTCGTAGAGGGAGAAACTGTCCGGCCAGGCGTTGTAGGCGGACCACGTCGTCTCGCTGCACTTGAAGAGGAAATCGCAGGACCGATTGTCCCGCACCACGAAGATGACGTAGCTCCCGGTCGGCGACGGCACGTTCACCTGGGTCAACTTGCCGAGGTACACGCCGCTCACCGCGTCAGACGGGATGGTGAACTGTACGCTGACCGGCCAGTCGCATTCGCGCAGTTGACGGTCGCCGATCGGCGGGTCGTTGCGCTTTCCCCCGGGATTCACGGGCATCTGGTGGATGAGGCGCGCGCCGTCACCACCGTAAAAACCCATGCGGTAGAACTCGACGACGAACGGAGCCGCACTGCTGACGCAAATCTCGACCGTCTCTCCCGCGCGGTAGCTCGTGTTCTTGCAATAGCCCTCGATGCCCGTGCTTCGCCTGTTGGCATCGATGCGGCCGTTGGTGTTGATCCAGGATCTCGTTCCCGGACGCTGGTTTTCGGCGGGGATTGGGTTCATAGCGAGGCTTCCTTGGAACCTTCTTTTTATCCTTAGCTTTTTATCCTTACTTTCCGCGGACACCGAGCGCGAGTGTAGCGTGCCGGGTTGACCGGATTCAACAGTCGTGGTTCCGATGGTCTCGTCTTCATTACCAAGCCGGCTTGAATGGGATCGCGCGAAGGCGAATACTATGCCGCGATGGCACGAAGGCTGCGAGGGCAGACACCGCCGGATCCTTTCGACGCGGTCAGGACGGTGGGGCTCACACTACCAGGCGTCGAAGCCGCGACGAAGTACGATGGATCGCCGGTGCTGAGGGTTGGCGGCGCCTTTATGGCAGGGCTGGCGACCCATCATTCGGCGGAGCCAGGAACGCTAGTGGTCAGAGCCGGCGTCGAGGAGCGGGAGTGCCTCCTCGCGGATGCGCCCGACACCTACTACCTGACCGACTACTATCGAGGCCACCGCGTGGTTCTGGTGCGCCTGTCGCGAGTCGATCGTGACGCCTTGCACGACTTGCTGTCCGTATCACGGCGCCTGACCTTGCCGAAGGCGCGAGGACGCTGAGGCCGCCTGCTCGGCGTGCTCTGCGCGGCTGACGACCCTCCTGCTTGCAATGCTAAGATATCTGAGTAAGAATACTGAGCATGGCCCGTCAGGACGCTCTTCAAGGTTCGCTCCCTCTGCTCGTGCTCAAGCTCCTCGCGCGCCGCGGGCCGCTGCACGGGTATGGCCTGACGACGCAAATCGAGGGCATGTCCGACGAAACGCTTCGTGTCGAGGAAGGGTCGCTCTATCCGGCGCTGCATCGCCTCGAGGAGTCGGGCTGGATCAAGGCGCGTTGGACGACGACTGACACCGGACGCCGGGCTCGGGTGTACGAGATCACCGCCGGCGGACGCAAGCAGCTCGAGTCGGAAGAAGTGCGCTGGAAGGCCATTACTGCGGCGGTCGGCAAGATCCTCAAACACGCGTAGCACGCAAGGAAACATCCATGTCGTTGTGGTCCCGTCTGTCGAACGTGTTCCGTTCCGGCAGGGTCGAGGCTGAGCTCGACGAAGAGCTCCAGTTCCACGTCGAGGAACGCATCCGCGAGCTGACCGCTGCAGGGATGACGCGGGACGCAGCAGCCACCGAGGTGGCGCGCCGGTTCGGCAATTCGCTGCGGTTGCGCGAAGAGAGCCGCGACGTCAAGCTCCTCCCCTGGCTCGATTCGATCGTGCGCGACGTCCGGCTGGGCGCGCGCATGCTGCGGAAGAACGCGGTGGTCACGGGCGCCTCCGTGGTCTCCCTCTCGCTGGCCCTCGGTGCGTGCGCGGCGGCATTTTCCCTGGTCGACGCGCTCATCCTCAGGCCGCTGCCCGTGCGCCGCCCCGAACAGCTGGTCTACCTGACATTTCCTACTTACAACCCCGAGAGGCCCGAGGCCGACACCTTCAACGATCCGCTCTTTCTGCGCCTTCGCGAGGCTTCGCGCGAGCACGTCGCACTGTTCGCGATGAGCACCCAGGTCATGCGTAAGGCCGCGTTTGCCGACGCAGGGGGCGAGAAGGAACCGATCCGAACACAGTACCTCTCTGGTGATGCGTTCGAGAGGCTCGGCGTCACACCGGCGCTCGGGCGGCTGGTTGCAGGGCAGGACGACGAGCGTCCTGGCGCCCATCCGGTGGCGGTCCTCAGCCACGCGTTCTGGATGCGACGGTTCGCTGGCGATCCCACCATCGTCGGACGGTGGCTCACGCTCGAGGAACGGCAGCTTCAGATTGTCGGCGTGGCCGAGCCGCGGTTCACGGGCGTGGAGCCGGGCCGGCCAACGGATCTGTGGCTGCCGTACATGATGTACAACCCGCGAGCGTTTGGGAACGCCCAGTTCGGGTGGTTCCGTGTGCTCGGGCGGATGAAGGACGGGGTCCGGCTCGAGCAGGCACAGAGCGTGCTGCATGCGGCGTTCACGGGCTTCCGGCGCGAATACGCGCCAAGGCTGTTCGGGCCGGAGCGAACGCCTGAGAGCGTCGCGCGCTTCGTCGAGACGCCGCTGTACGTGCGATCGGCGGCCAACGGTCCGTCGCCGCTGCGCGGCCAGTTCGAGCGCTCGCTGTGGATCCTGGCCTCAATCGCGTTACTGGTACTGCTCATCGCCGGCTCGAACGTCGCCAACCTGTTTCTGGCGCGGACGGCGGCGCGCGAGCGCGAGATGGCGCTCCGACTGTCGATCGGCGCCGGCCGCGGCCGTTTGATCCAGCAGATGCTCATCGAAAGCGCGCTCGTGGCCGGAGCGGCGTGCGCGTTCGGCCTGTTCTTCGCCAGCGTCGTCGGGCCGGCGGTCGTCGGCATGCTCGCGTCGGCCGACGATCCCGTGCAGCTCGATCTTCGCCTCGACTGGCGGCTCCTGGCCTTCGCCGGCGGCCTGACCCTGCTGACGACGGCACTCTTCGGCATTGCGCCCGCCCTTCGCGCCTCGAGCGTCGCGCCGATGAACGCGCTGAAGACCGGCGGAGGACGCTCCGTCACCGGCGCCGGCCTGATGCGCCCGTTCGTGGCCGTACAGGTCGCGTTCGGTCTCGTCGTGCTGTTTATCGGCAGCCTGCTGGTGCTGTCGTTCGCCCGGCTGACGAACGTCAATCCCGGTTTCGCGACGTCGGATGTGCTGCTGCTGTCTCTCGAGGCCGTCCAGCGCGTGGACGCGAATCAACAGCGCGCGGCCCTCTTCCAGGTGCTCGATCGGCTGCGCGGAGTGCCAGGCGTTCAGGCCATCAGCTCCGCCGAGTCCAACGTGCTCGGCCGCGCGTGGACCCACGTCGTTCGCGTCCCAGGCTCGCAAAACGAGACGATCGAAGTGACGATGAACCCGGTGACGCAGGGATTCTTCGACACGATGAACATTCCCGTCCTGGCCGGTCGCACGCTGGTCGAACGCGACATGGACGCCGGCTCCACTTCGATCGTCGTCAGCGAGGCCTTCTCCGTCCGATACTTCGGTCGAGAACAGGCGGTCGGCCGGATGCTCGACGTGCGCTTCGGCAATGAGGATGACACGGGCGCTCACGAAGTTGTAGGTGTGGTGGCAGACACGAGATATGACCTGCGCAAGCCGGCGGCGCCTACCATCTATATTCCGCTCAGGCCGCGGTCGGCCGGTACCCTTCACGCGCGTGTGGCCGGGGATCCCGCGGCGCTTGCGTCGAGGCTGCGTGAAGAGGTGCGCGCCGCGAATCCACTATTCCGTGTGACGTCCATCACCTCGCAATCCGCGCTCGTCGGCCGGACGCTCCTGCGCGAGCGGCTGCTCGCCCTGCTTTCCGGGTTCTTCGCGCTCGTCGGTCTGGTGCTGGCTGGCGTTGGGTTGTACGGTGTCCTCAGCTACGCGGTCGTACAGCGAACGCGTGAGATTGGCATCCGCGTCGCGCTCGGTGCGCGGCAGCTTCGAGTGGTCCGGACCGTGCTGGCTGAAGTCGGCGGCGCCGCGCTCGTTGGGACGGTCTTGGGGCTGGCGGGTGCGCTATACCTGTCGCGCTTCGTGACGGCGTTGCTGTTCGAGGTCACCCCGCTCGACTTCTGGAGCCTCGCACTGCCGCTCGGAACGTTGCTGGCGGCGGCGCTGCTCGCGGCCGCGCTCCCCGCGCTCCGCGTGGCACGAGTCGATCCGGTGATCGCGCTTCGACATGAATGATGGGGGCAGTCAGTTACGTGGCAGCGCGTAGGCCACGATGCCCGTCGGTCCGGAGGATGCAGGGAGGTTCGCTGCGCCTCGGCCTCCGGCACCCGCCGCCGTAACGAGCAGGTACTGCCGCCCGCCGAGCTCGTACATGGATGGCGACCCGCTCGTCGCCCCGCCCAGCTGAAGCTCCGTCAACTGCTTGCCGGTGCTGCTGTCGTACACGTGGACTTTGCGATCGGCGGCGGTGACGAAGAGCAGACCGGTCGCGGTCGGGATGATTCCCCCCTTGGTCGTTCCCGCAGTGCCAGTCCCTTTCACGCCCTGCCCGACGAGGCGCAGATCGTCGCCGAGCCCAATCTGCCACCTGATCGTGCCCTTGTTCAGATCGTACGCGGTCAACGTGGTGTACGGCGGATTGACGATCGTCGGAAAGAGCCCGAAGCCTTCCGTTACGTAACGTCCCTCGGTCACCATCTCTGGAGGCGCCCCCCCGCGCCCGGAGCGCATCTCACCCGCCTTGAGGAGTCGAATGATCGTCGGCACGTTGAAGCCGATGACATACACGCTGCCGTCCGAGGGATTCCCCGCTGTACTGCCCCAATTCGACCCGCCCTGATTGCCAGGCATGTGAATCACCTCGTCGAACCCAATCGGCGTGAAGGGCCCTTCATTCCTGGCTTTCTGGATCCGCTGTTTGAACTGTTCGCGTTCGTCGGGCGTGAGGATGTGCGGATTCAAATCATCTGCCGTGAACTTCTGTCGTGAAAAGGGCGGCGGGCTGGTCGGAAACGGCTGCGTCGGCCACAGTTCCTCGCCGGGGACCGTCGTCTTCTGGGGCACTGGACGTTCCTCGATCGGCCAGATCGCTTTTCCCGTGACGCGATCGAAGACGTAGAGGTAGCCGGTCTTGCTGGCCATGGCGACGAGGTCGATGTTCCGGCCGTTCTGCCGGATGGTGGTCAACTGCGGCGCTGAATTGTTGTCGAGGTCCCAGATGTCGTGGTGGACCGTCTGGAAGTGCCAGAGTCGCTTGCCGGTTCTCGCGTCGAGCGCGATGAGGCAGTCGCCGAAGAGATTGGCGCCCTTCCGGTTGCCTCCATAGAAGTTGTATTTCGGGCTGCCGGTCGGGATGTAGACAATGCCGCGCTTCTCGTCGATTGACTGCTCGGCCCAGTTGTTGGCGCCGCCGACGGTCTTCCAGGCGTCCGGGGGCCACGTCTCGTAGCCGAACTCACCGGGCCGTGGCACCGTGTGAAACGTCCAGACTTTCGCGCCGGTGCGCACGTCGAACGCGCGGATATCGCCTGGCGCCGAGGTGTATTCCTGGTTCGTGGCCGATCCCAGGATGATCAGGTTCTCGAAGACGCGCCCCGGTATGCGGCTCTGCTGGTTGACCGCCGCGGGATCCCGGTCGAGTCCCACGCGCAGATCGACACGGCCGTCCGTGCCGAACGACGGAATGCTCTCTCCGGTGCGCGCGTCGATCTCCTGGAGGAAGTTGTTCGTGCTGAAGATCAGGCGGCGGTCCGTGCCGTCCTTGCTCTCCCAATAGTTCACGCCCCGTCCGTTGAAACGCTGAACGCCTTTGTAGATCCAGATCTCCTTGCCCGTTGACGCATCGAGCGCCACGAACGAACCGTTCGCCTCCAGGCCGTAGATGACTCCGCGCACGACGAGCGGATTGAAGTCGGTCTGGCCTGCCGGGTAGGTCCACGCGACCTGCAGCTGGTGGACATTCGTCTTGTTGATCTGCGTCGCGGCAACGAAGCGCGAGCTGTCCGGGCCGCCGGCGTAGTCACGCCATTCGCGCTGGGTCTGGCCGGAGACGGACAGCCCTGTGACAGCGGCTAGCAACACGATCACTATTCCCGTTGCTGTGCTCGCCAACCGCCCTGCCGTTGACGACGCCTGTTTACTGGCCATCGAACGCCACCTCCATGTCGCCGGTCTATGCGCGCAGATCGTAGCAGAGCAGCCGCGGCGGCGCGCCTGATAGTGCATCGCGCGTGTTCTGAGCGACGTACAACAGGCCGCGGCTGAGTACCGGCAGGGCCCACGATTCCCGCGCGGCGAATAGCCACGCACGCGCGACTTCCTTGTAGCCTTTCGGCGTCAGGTTCATCCACAGCAAGTGGCCCAGCTCGCCGAGGCACAGGAACGCTCCATCGACAGCCAGCAGCGTTCCCCGATAGGCGCCGAGCACTTGTTGGCGCCGCCCGCCTCGCGTTTCGAAGCTCTCCGTCCACTCGGGAGCGTGGCGCCAGACGACCTTGCCGGTCGCTGCGTCCACGCAGGCGAGCGACGCGTCAGATTCGTTGCGTCCGTCGAAACCGTACAGATAGCCGTCGCGATAGACGGCCGTGTTGAAGTGCAGCCCGACCTCTTGCGTCGTCCAGATGGCCCTGTGGGTGAAGTCCGGCCGCACCTCGATGAGTGCGCTGCCGGTGCGATAGCTGGCCGAGATGAACACTTTGTCGTTGAAGACGACCGGGCAGGAAGCGTTTACGGACTCGTGCGTGCGGCTTCGCCAGGGGAACACAAAGTCCACCCGGCCGCTCGACGGGTCGATCGACATCAACCCGCCAGCCGGCGGGTTGGATTCGCCTCCCGCGAAGACGAACACACGGCGCTGGCCGTGAATGACCGCCGGGACGGGCGATGCGTAGCTCGGGCCCCACTCGCGTCCGGCACGCCAGCGCTCGCGGCCCGTGGCTTTGTCGAGGCCGACGACGCAGGGTCCGCCCGGCGCGCCGACATTGACGATGAGCAGCAGCGCCCTCGACGAGGGGCGTCGAAGCCGTGCCGAAAAAATCCTGGCGTACCTTGTATTCCGCTTGCAGATCACGTTTCCACGCGAGCGTGCCCGTTGCCAGGTCCAGACAGTGCAACGTGCCCTCGGCTCCGACGGTGAACACGCCGCTCGCCATCGACAACCGGACTCGATCGTGGGCCGTTGTTGTAGCCGTAGCGGTCCTCGAACTCAGTGCCGTAGCGAAACTGCCAGCGCCGGGCCCCAGTTTCCGGGTGCAGGCACTCGACGATCTCTTCGTCGCCGACGCGATGGACGAACACGAGATGCGGGCCCGCAACCGCGGGAGACGTGTAGCCGGTCCCCTTGGGGATCTCCCACACCAGCGGCGGGGGAAGCACGCGCGTGAGCGGCGTTTCTGCCGAGACAGCGTTGTGCGTTGGACCGAGGAACGAGCGCCAGTCATCGGACACGGCCCCGGCTCGCAGCGGCCTCGGTTTCCGGTGTGCTCGCGCCTGGCCGGTCGTGGCGCCGCCGCCCAAAGCCTGGGCGGCCAGGGCCTGCAACACGATCCGACGCGATACGAGAGCCATCCGGGCGCGACTCTATCATCTTCGCGGCGCTCGCGACTGCCGGCGTCCGCTGCCCTCGACACACGCCCGACGTGAGCGCTACATGTCATCTCATAAACACGACCGACGGCTCATTCACGATGATCGCGAAGACCGCAAAGCTCACGAAGGTTACTCTTCTCGCAGGTAGTGCGTCACCGTTTGGTCGTCGCAGCGAGCGCGAGCTGCTTGATGACGTCGGCGGTGATGTCGAGGGTCGGTTCAGACCACGCGATGCCGGCACCGTCGAGGTCGAAGACAAACAGCAGTCCACGGTCTTTGGCGATTTTCTCGACCGCGGGCCTGAGCTTGACGAGAAAGGAGCTCTCGACCTCCTTCTGAACGCCCGCGACCTCCGCCTGCGCGTCCTGAATGAATCGCTGAACGTCGATGCGGAATTGCTCGACCTCGCGGGTGCGGCGAATACGGGCCTCGTCGCTGAGCGCGTTTGCGCTCTGCTGAAGTGTTTGCTCTCGAGTCTGCAGCGCCTTGTTCTTCTCGTCAATTTGACGCGCCTTCTCGGTCTGAAGCGCCGTCAGCCGCGCGATTCCGGCCTTTCCTTCGGCCGACTCCGAAAACGCGCGCTGCGGGCTGAAGGTCGCCAGGCGGAGTTCTCGAAGCGACGCTTGCGCCCCGCCTTCTCCGGCCGGCGTCTGTCCGAATGACGCTGCGGGAGTCAGCAGACACATCCACATCACGAGTTGACAGCATGGCTTCGGCATCGCTCCTCCTCTTGAGATGACTGTGACACGACGCTGATCCGGCTGGCATCCGCACGGCCGGACGATGTTCGCCGCCGAGTTAGACGTCTGAGCCGCGCGAATGGCCGGGCACCTATCTGAGATGCTTTGACTTTCAACGCGGAGGACGCCATTCTCTGCAGCATGAAAGCCCGCATGACCTGGGCGCTCCTCGTTGCGCTCGCGCTCGCCGCTGTGAGCAATGCTCAACAGCCCGTCCAGGATCGCCCGCCCGCCGCCCCGCCGCTCCGGCCGGCGGTGATAGGGCCCACCGGCGGCGTCTCCACGGGCCATCCGCTGACCACCGCGGCGGCGTTCGGGATACTGCTGAAAGGGGGCAACGCTTTCGACGCGGGTGTCGCGGCGCTGATTGCCGGCGGCGTGCTGGAGCAGGATCTCTATAGCCTCGGCGGCGAAGCGCTGGTGCTGGTCTATCCCACCAAAGAGAAGAAGGTGACCTCGGTCGTCGGCCAGGGCTGGGCGCCGAAGGCGGTGGACGTCAATTGGTACCTGTCACGCAACAAGAACCTGACCGGCGCCGGCCTCGATCCCGCAGTGGTGCCGGGGGCGCTGCACGCGGCGCTGACCGTACTCGAGCGCTGGGGGACGATGAGCTTCGCGGAGGTGGCGGCGCCGGGGATCGCTTACGCGGAACACGGCTTCCCGATGCGCAATCGCACGGCTAGCGCGATTCGCAGCCAGCGGAAGTTCTTCGAGGGCTGGCCAGGGAACAAGGCCTACTGGCTGAAGCCCGACGGATCCGAATACATGCCGGGCGAGACGATCAAATTGCCGACGCTGGCGCGGACGCTGAAGCGGATGGTCGAGGCCGAACGCGCCGCAAAGCGCAAGGGCCGCGTTGCCGGCATCGTCGCCGCGCGCAATCGCTTCTACAAGGGTGACATCGCCCGGGAGATGGTGGCCTTCCTGCAGAAGCACCAGGCGCCGTTCGACCTGAGCGACTTCGCCGAGTACTTCGCGCGCGTCGAGGAGCCGGCACGGACGACGTATCGCGGCTACACCGTCTACAAGCACGGCTTTGGCAGCCAGGGTCCGGTGCTGCTTCAGACGCTGAACATCCTCGAGAACTTCGATCTCCGCGCGATGGGCTACGCCAGCGCCGACTACCTCCACACCGTGGTCGAGGCGATGAAGCTGGCGTACGCCGATCGCGACACCTACTACGCGGATCCGGCGTTCGTGCAGGTTCCGGGCGAGGGGCTGCTGTCCAAGGACTACGCCAGGGAGCGCGCGGCGCTGATCGATCCGAAGAAGGCGTCGACGACCTACATCGCCGGCGATCCGCTGAAGTACGACTCGCGCGTCAAGGAATGGACCTTCTGGAAGGCCAACGTCACCGAGCCGCCGCCGTCGCGCCAGCCGCCGGACGCGCAAGATGACTCGTCGGGCGTGGTGAAGGACACCACGCACATGTCGGTGATCGACAAGCACGGCAACATCTTCGACGTCACGCCGAGCGGCGGCTGGGTGCCGGGCGCGGTGATTCTTGGCGACACTGGCATCGGCATGAGCGTGCGCGGCGAGCAGTTCTGGCTGGACGTGACGCGGGCCAACCAGATCCGGCCGCGGGCGCGGCCGCGCTACACGCTGACGCCGAGCCTGGTCTTCAAGGGCGACACGCCGATGATGGCGATCGGCACGCCGGGCGGGGACAACCAGGATCAGACGATCCTCCAGGCGCTGCTCAGTACAGATCGACTTCTGGGACGACTGGTATCCCAACCTGCACATCGCGTTCGAGCGGCCCCGGGCGCAAACCGCCCACTTCTACGGATCGTTCTGGCCGCATACGGCCGGGTTCAACGAACTGAACGTCGAAGCGGCCGTGCCTGACGCGGTGTACGACGAGCTGAAATCGCGCGGCCACAACGTGAGCCGCCTGCGACAGTTCGGGATGTCGGGGTGCGCGACGGCGGTGATGATCGACCCGGCATCGGGAAACCGCATCGCGGCCGCCGATCCGCGGAGAGATTGTTACGCGATCGCCTACTGACGGCGTTTCCGCTCGATCCTCACGACATCCATCGGCGCAGCCCGTGCTAGTGTCCCGAATCCGAAGTTCGTCACCAAATTCCCGGGCGGGGCATCCCGCCTCGCGTCGTTGCTCCTCGCTCACATATACGCCAGATGCTCGCTCGTCGCGCCTCGCGATCCGGGCGCCGCGCCGGGGCCTTTGGCAACGAACTTCGGATCCGGGACAGACCCGATTCCGTCGCCGGCGTTGTTTCGGCCGTTGCACGATCGCTTCGTGAATGCCATCGGTCCGTTTGCAGCGCAGCATCGCATTCCATTGATCACCTTCGACCCCACGGTCCGCAAAGATGACGTCGTCGCGAAGTATCGCGCGCGTTTCCGCGGTCGCGACGGCGTGGTGGTCATAGGCGTCGCGCAAGAAAAGATGCGGTCCTTCAAGGCTCACAAACGCTGCGGCCCCGGCAAAGCGGTGACCTTCGACTTCTCGCGACAGGCGGTCGCGGTCAATCATTTCTACTTCTACGTCCACGACCGCGACTGGGGCCCGGCGTTCCTGAAGATCGGCACCTACCTCCCGTATCCGGTCAAGCTCTGTCTCAACGGCCACGAGTGGGTGAAGCAGCGCCTTCGCCGGGATCGCATCCGCTTCGAAAGCCTCGACAATGGCTTTCTGTCGTGTGCCGATCCCGCGGCGCTGCAGACGGCCTGCGACGCGCTCGGCCCCACCGACGTGCAGGCATTCTTCGATCGCTGGTCGCATTGGCTCCCATGGCCGATGACGCCCGTTGACCGCGCGGCCGGCTACGATCACCGCGTCGCGATCTGCCAGCTCGAACTCAGTCTCACCCAGGTCTTCGATCGGCCCGTTCAAGGGCGCCACTTCTTCGAAGCGGTGATCCGGGAAAATCTGGATCTCGGCCGTCCCAATCGCGTCGGCCTCCTCTTTCCGTTGCGCATCACGCGCACCACACCGCCGCCCCGGTACGGCTACCGAACCCGCGTGATCACCGATGGCGTCCAACCGAGCCTCCACGTCGAGTACAAGCACTCACACGTGAAGCAATATTTCAAAGAACAGCATGCCCTGCGAACCGAAACCACCATCAACAATCCGAAGGATTTCTACATCAACAAAGGTCTTGAGAACCTGCCGCACCTACGGGAGCTCGGCCAGCAAGTGAATCGCAAGCTCCTCGAGGTCGAACGGGTCAGTCACCAGTGCGTCCTCAGTCATAGGATGCGACCCTCCGCATGCGTAAACTCCTGTTTTTCTTCCTGACCGTCCTGTGCAGTGCGACTGCGGCACTCGCGCAGACGCGCCCGAACATCGTCCTCATCTACGCCGACGATCTCGGCTACGGCGACGTCTCTGCCTACGGTGCGCGGGCGCTGAAGACGCCCAACATGGATCGGGTCGCGAAGGAGGGGCTCCGGTTCACCGATGCGCACGCGCCCGCGGCAACCTGCACTCCGTCGCGCTACGCGCTGCTGACCGGCGAGTATGCGTGGCGGAAGCCCGGCACCGGCATCCTTCCGGGAAACGCCGCACTCGTCATCGACCCGCAGCGCGTGACCCTGCCCTCGATGCTGAAACGCGCGGGCTATTCGACCGGCGTCGTCGGAAAGTGGCATCTCGGGCTTGGCCCGAAGGGTGGCCCGGACTGGAATGGCGTGATTGCGCCGTCACCGAACAGCGTCGGGTTCGACGACTCGTTCATCATGGCGGCGACCGGCGATCGCGTGCCGACCGTGTACGTCGAGAACGGGCGCGTCGTGGGGCTCGACCCGTCCGATCGGATCACGCGTCGACTACAGCCGGAAGGTCGGCGTGTGGCCGACGGGCGCCGAGCATCCCGAACTGTTGAAGATGCACCCGAGCCACGGTCACGATCAGACGATCGTCAACGGTATCAGCCGGATCGGTTACATGACCGGAGGCACTGCCGCGCTCTGGATAGACGAGGACATGGCCGACGTCTTCACGCGCCGGGCGGTGTCGTTCATCGAACAGCATAGGGCCGAGCCGTTCTTCCTCTATTTCGCGCCGCACGATCCGCACGTCCCTCGCGTGCCGAACGCACGCTTCGTCGGCGCGACAACTATGGGCCCCCGCGGCGACGTCATCGCCCAGTTCGACTGGAGCGTCGGCGAAGTCCTGGCCGCGCTCGACCGCCTGAAGCTCGCCGACAACACGATCGTGATCGTCACGAGCGACAACGGCCCCGTGGTTGACGATGGATACAAGGATGACGCAGTGGCCAAGCTCGGGACGCATCGGCCGTGGGGCCCGTTCCGCGGCGGCAAATACAGCAACTTCGAAGCGGGGACGCGCGTACCGATGATGGTCAGGTGGCCGGCGCGCGTGCGACGCGGCACCTCGGACGCCCTCGTATGTCACATCGATTTCCTCGCCTCGTTCGCGGCCCTCACGGGACAGGCGCTAGCCGCAGACGCCCGCGGTGACAGCGTCGACACCATGGATGCGTTCCTCGGCCGTTCGAAGGTTGGTCGTACCGAGCTCGTCGAGCAGGGGAGCGGACTGGCTCTTCGTATGGGTCTCTGGAAATACATCGAGCCGAGCAGCCGACCGAAACTGAATGCGAACACGAATACCGAGCTGGGGAACGATTCGACGCCTCAGCTCTATAACCTCTCGCGAGACCCTGGCGAGACACGAAATCTCGCCCAGGAACAGCGCGATCGTGTCAAAGCGATGCAAGCTCGTCTCGACCGCATCAGGAAAGAGCGCGATCCTGGCACGGTTGGGGTGAAGTAGGAGTCGAGCCTTCAGGCCCTCAGGTGCGGTTTGAGAAACCGTCCCGTGTGCGACGCCTTGCACCGCGCCGCATCCTCCGGCGTGCCCGTCACGACGACCCGACCGCCGGCGTGTCCGCCTTCGGGGCCCAGATCGATGACGTGATCGGCGGTCTTGATCACGTCCATATGGTGCTCGATGAGGATGACTGTGTGGCCGGCATCCACGAGCTGGTTGAGCGACACGAGGAGCCGCTCGACGTCGGCGAGGTGTAATCCAGTCGTCGGCTCGTCGAGGATGTAGACCGTGTGCTTCGAGCGCTGCAGCTTGCTCAGCTCGGTCGCGATCTTGATCCGCTGCGCCTCGCCGCCCGAGAGCGTCGTGGCCGACTGGCCGAGCGTCAGATAACCGAGTCCAAGGCCGTCGAGGACTTCGATCTTCCGCGCCAACGCGGGCTCACTCGCGAAGAACGTAACGCCTTCCTCGACAGACATGTTCAGGATGTCGTCAATCGTCTTGCCGCGGACGGTGACCTCGAGCGTCTCGCTGTTGAAGCGTGCGCCCTTGCACGCGCCGCACGTCACCTCGACGTCGGGCATGAAGTAGAGCTGCGTCGTGATGACGCCTTCGCCCTGGCACTCCTCGCACCGGCCGCCCTTGACGTTGAAGCTGAAGCGCCCCGGTTTGTAGTCGCGCTCGATCGCCAGCGGCGCGTTCGTGAACAGGTCGCGGATGGTGTCGTAGAAGCCGACGTAGGTTGCGGGGTTCGAGCGGCTGTTCCGGCCGATGGGGGACTGGTCGATGCTGACGACCTTGTGCACGTGCTCGAGCCCGTCCACGCCGTCATGTTCGCCGGGCAAGGTTCGCGTATCCTCGAGCTTCTTCCAGAGTGCCTTGTAGAGGATCTCGTTGACCAGCGTGCTCTTGCCCGACCCCGAGGCGCCGGTAATCGCCACGAGCTTGCCGAGCGGCACGGTCACGTCGACGCTCTTCAGGTTGTTTTCGCGGGCGCCCCGCACGACGATCGACTTGCCATTCCCCTTGCGGCGCTGTTTCGGAGTCGCAATCGTCCTTCTTCTCGAGAAGAACTGTCCGGTCGGAGATGCCTTGCACTTGACGATGTCCTCCAGCGTTCCCTGGACGACGACCCGGCCGCCGTGAACGCCCGGGCCCGGTCCCATCTCGACGACGTGGTCGGCTGCGCGAATCGTGTCCTCGTCGTGCTCGACGACGATGACGGTGTTGCCGATGTCGCGCAGGTTTTCGAGCGTGGCGATCATCTTCGTGTTGTCCTTCGGATGGAGCCCGATGCTCGGCTCGTCGAGGACGTAGAGCATGCCCATCAGGCCGGAGCCGATCTGCGTCGATAGCCGGATGCGTTGCGACTCGCCGCCCGAGAGCGTTCCCGAACGGCGGTTGAAGTTGAGATAGTCGAGGCCGATGCCGAGCAGCAGCTTCAGCCGGCCGCGGATCTCCGACAGCACCTGACGCCCGGCGTCCGCCCCGCGCCCAGCCGGCTTCACGGTGGCGAGGAACGTCTGCAGCTCGTCGAAGTTGAGCTGCCCGACGTCGTGCAGACTCCGTCCGCCGACCGTGAAAAGCAGCCGCGTCGGCCGGAGCCGCGCGCCCTTGCAGTCCGGGCAGGTGTGCTCGACCATCACCTTCTCGAGCCACGCTTCCATCCTCGAGTTCGCCTCGCCGCGCTGGCGGTAGCGGCGGTACCAGCGCTCGATGCGCCGCGCGATGCCGCCGAAGCCGACTTCGCGCCCCTCCTGATCGGGAGGCTTCACCTTCGCGTCGGGTGGGGACAGCACGGGAATCTTCCGCGGCTCGATGCCGTAGAGAATGGCGTTGCGGACCTTGTCGGGCAGCTGCTGCCAGGGCGTGTCGAGCGCGAACCCCAAGGCGACGGACAGGCTGAACATCAGCCGCCCGTCCCACGTGTCGGGGTTGTACTTGAACGCCTCGCGCACGAAGCAGCCGCCGAGGATGCTGCGCTTCGGATCTGGAGTCAGCAATTCTGGATGCGTCAGCTTGTCCACGCCGAGCCCGCCGCACGTGCGGCACGCGCTCTCGGGGTTGTTGAAGACGAAATAGTCCGGACCGATGTCGCCGTAGACGAAGTGATGCGTCGGGCTGCACAGCGACTTGTAGAAGCGTTCCGCCTCCGCCTTGCTCGCTCCCTTGCCGACCTGTACCTGGAGAAGCCCATCGCCCACGAGCAGCGTGGCGGCAATGCCGGCCTTGATGGCCTTCTCGTGTTTACGGCCGACGATGAAGCGATCGACGACCGCTTCCATGTGGCTGACGTCGGAGTCGTCGAGCGTGGTCTTCTCCGACAGGTCAATGGTCTTGCCGTCGACGATCACCCGCCGGCAGCCTTTCTTGCGGACTTCGGTGAAGACGAAGTCGAGGTCCTCGCCGTAGACCTTGAAGACGGGCGCGCGCAACTCCACCTCGGCGCCCTCGGGCAAAGAAAGGATCGCCTCGAGGATCTGGCTCGCGCTGCGGCTCGGCGCCGGCTCGCCGCTCCGCGGACAGTGCGCCTGGGCGATGGTGGCGAAGAGCAGGTTCAGGTAGCTCGCGATGTCGGTCATCGTTCCCACGGTCGACCGCGGGTTGTTGGCGAGCGTTTTCTGCTCGATCGAGATGACGGGCGAGAGGCCGAAGATGAAGTCGACGTCGGGCTTGGTGACCTGGGCGATGAACCGTTTTGCAAACGTGGACAGCGACTCCATATATCGCCGTTGACCCTCGGCGTAGATGGTGTCGAACGCCAGGCTCGATTTGCCGGACCCCGAGAGCCCGGTGACGACCACCAGGCTGTCGCGCGGAATCTCAACCGAGATGTTCTTGAGGTTGTGCACGCGCGCGCCCTGAACGGCGATGCTCGTGCGCACCGAGGCTCGCGTCTTCATCGCGGCGCCCATTCGGGATCGTCGGGCGAGGCGGGGGAGTGCTCGAGGTGTACGAACGCCAGCTCCTGGACCATCACGGTGCTCTTCTTCGTCAGCCGCGCGGGCAGCGAGACCTTGCCGATCAGTCCGAGGTCGGCCAGGTACTCACATGCCGTCGTCACGTGGCTGACGTCGAAGTGGCGGGCGAAGTGGTTCTCGATCTCCTCGCACCCGCGCGCTTCCCCGGCCTCGCGGAAGTACGACAGGACTGGCGCGAAGAGCGAGGGCGCGCGCGAGGCGAGGTACTCATCGACCATTTTCAAGGCCGACACCACGCTGGCCTTGCTTTTCTTCGCATTCAACAGGCCGAGGTAGATCGTCTCGAAGAGAGTGGGATTGAGCTTCATGGCCTGGGGAATGACTTCACGGTCCGCGACCATGCCGGCACCAATGACTTCAATCTGGGCCAGCGACGTCGCCGAGTACAGGATCCAGAGCGCCGTGTAGTCGAGGTCTCCGCGCGTGATGAGCCACTTGTGCGCCTTGTAAACAGCCGGGAGCGCTCCGCTTGCGGCGCGGAGGAGCTGGATCTCCTGGTCGCGTGCGCCGAGCGAGCGCAGCCCGTCGCACAGGCGCGCGATGGTGTCGTCGTGGGTGTAGAGGAGGCGGCCCTTGGCCAGGAACGAGTGCA
Organism: uncultured Acidobacteriota bacterium; assembly: GCA_963839705.1. Taxonomy (GTDB): domain Bacteria; phylum Acidobacteriota; class Vicinamibacteria; order Vicinamibacterales; family 2-12-FULL-66-21; genus DATBJJ01. The sequence continues at coordinate 209,881 of CAWIWL010000008.1, read as the reverse complement.
TGAACGAGTTCTGGACGGATCCTTCGACCATCCGCCGGAACTCGGTGCGCGGGAGCAGGAACGCGTGCACGTTCAGGCCATCGGCGTAGAGCGAAATCGAGTCTGGAGTCTGCTTGCCGTCGTCGGCCGTCACGAGGATGAGGTCGATGTCGGACTTCGCCCACACGGTATCGTGGGCCAGGCTGCCGCAGAGAAGGGCGGCCAGCACGCTCCGATCCTGTTGTATGTGGGCGACGAGCTTTTCGAGCGCCGCGGTAAACGCTTGATGTGCGGACTGATCGACCATAACGCCCCGACGACGAGGTGACTGCGAGTTTAGCCGAACCTTTGTAAAGGTCTTGACGTCATATACTGTGTGACATATAGTGTGCAACAGATAGTATATGACGCACGGTAACCAGATTGACACCGCCTTGTTCGACAACCTCCGCCTCGAAGTCCGGCGGGGCTGCCTGACGGTCGCCGTCCTCGCGGCGCTCCGTTCGGAACAATACGGATACACGCTGCGCAAGTTGCTCGCGGAACACGGCCTCGTCGTCGACGAGGGCACGCTCTATCCGCTGCTGCGCCGGCTGGAGACCCAGGGCCTGCTCGTCAGCGAATGGCGTGAAGAGGCCAAGCGGAACAAGCGCTTCTACCGCCTGTCGAACGTCGGCGTCCAGATGCTGACCTTGCTGCTCGTCGAGTGGCGCAGCATCGACGAGTCGCTCGACGGCATTCTCGCGGAGGCACACGATGGACCTGCTCGAAAGATATCTACAAGCCGTTAGGTTTTTTCTCCCGCGGCGCCAGCAGGACGACATCGTCCGCGAGCTCTCGGAGAATCTCCTCTCGCAGATGGAGGACCGGGCGGAAGAGCTCGGCCGATCGCTCAACGAGGACGAGCAGGCCGATATCCTTCGACGCCATGGTCATCCGATGCTCGTGGCGGGACGCTACCGATCTCACCAGCAGTTGATCGGTCCGGTGTTTTTTCCCATTTACGTATTCGCGCTGAAGGCTGGACTCGGGGTCGCGCTGCTCGTGACCATTATCGTGACTACGATCACGACGATCCTGACCGGCGCGCCGGTCCGTCAGATCGTCGAGGCGTTCCTTGCGTTTCCTGGCCGGGCGCTGATGGTGTTTGCGTGGACGACGCTGGGGTTTGCGGCGCTGGATTTCGCGCAAGCACGGCTGAAGCTCCCACGCACGTGGGATCCGCGCAACCTCCCGAAGGTCGTCCGGCACGCAGATCGAATGTCCCGCGCGCGATCCGTGTGCGAGCTCGTCCTTGCCGCGTCCTGCGCGGCCTGGGTGCTCCTCGTGCCGTGGGCGCCGTTTCTCGTCTTCGGTCCTGCGGCGGCGGTCTTCGCACCTGCACCCATCTGGGGCATTGTCTACGTGCCGATTGTGCTACTGGCCGTGGCGGGCGTCGTGCACGGCGTCGTCAACTTCACGCGTCCCTACTGGACGCCGGTGCGGTCGCTAATGCGCCTGGCGACTCAGCTCGGAACGTTGATCGTGGGCGCCTTCCTGTTGCGCGCGCCCGAATGGGTCGTGGTCAGAGACGGCGCGACGCTGCCTGGCGGCGAGGCCAACCTGGATCGGGTGGTGGCCATCATCAACACGGCGTTCCAGATCGGCTTGGTCGCCATGTGCATCGTCAGTGTCGTCGAGATCGTACGGGAGGTGCGGCGAGCGTCATCTGCCCACTCGTCCGATTCGGCGCCGCCCCACATGTCAACGGGGCGTAGGCCTTTACGGCCGACGCGATCAACCGGCGATGGTGCCTGAGAACGCAGTAGCCCTGATCCTGGAGCTCGGCAATCTTGATTCGAATCCCCTCCAACTCGACTGACCTCCGTAGTCCGACCTCTGATGTCTGAGCGCTTCGACACGCGCCCGTCAGCCGGAGCTGGTCTTGGGCGCGGGGCGAGGCGCTCGACCACGCCCGGAACATCGTCGGCGATTTCCGGCCTCCCGCCAAATCGTCGGCGGCGCAGCAGTGGAGGCTTTTCGCGTTATGCTGCGGCGCGTAAGCGGTGGCTGTGGGAGGTCCCAAATGCTTCCTCTCGGTACACAGGCTCTGGATCACTTCATCCGCGACGCGCGGTACGGTCTGCGGGTTCTTCGATGCACGCCCGTGTTTGCCGCCGTGGCGATCCTGTCGCTTGCCTTAGGCATCGGCGCCAACGCCGCCATTTTTCAGCTGATTGACATCGTCAGGTTCCGAAACCTGCCTGTGGCTGATCCTCAGGGGCTGGTCGAAGTCCGTGCCGATGGCGTTGACGGGTTTGGCATTTCGGCCAGCTTCAACTCGGAAGTGACCCATCCGCTCTGGGAACAGATTCGAGCGCATCAAACCGCGTTCGCCTCGATGTTTGCCTGGGGGGACGCGCGATTCATCGTCGGGCGCGGCGAGGCGGCCAGGCCAGTCCGCGGGCTTTGGGTGAGCGGCGACTTCTTCCGGGTCCTCGGCATCACACCAGAACGGGGCCGAATGTTCACCCCTGACGACGACCGCCGCGGATGCGGCGCCGGGTCGGCAGTCGTGAGTCATTCGTTCTGGCAGGGCTCTCTTGGCGGTCGCGACGATGTCATCGGCGCCACGCTCACGGTTCTCGATCAGCCGTTCACCATCGTCGGTGTGACGCCGCCTCGGTTCACCGGCCTCGAAGTCGGCCAGTCGTTCGACGTCGCCCTGCCTGTGTGTTCGGCGGCGCTGTGGGGCGATGGCCTCGATCGGCGGGACTTCTGGTGGCTGTCGGTCATGGGCCGGCTCAAGCCGGAATGGACGATTCCCCGCGCGAATGAGTACTTCCGCGCGCTGAGTCCCGGCCTGCTCGACGCCACGGTTCCGGCGGGTATAGCGCCGACCTGATGGCCCAGTATCGCGCCTTTCGGTTTGGCGTCATTCCTGCCGGACGTGGCGTCAGCCGCCTGCGCGGCGCGCATGGAACATCCCTGTCGCTGCTCTTCGGCCTGACCGGACTCGTCCTGCTCATGACGTGCGCGAATCTCGCGACGCTCACGCTGGCTCGTGCAAGCGCCCGCGAACGCGAGGTCGCCGTGCGGGTGGCCATTGGAGCATCGCGATGGCGGGTCGTTTCGCAGATGCTGATCGAAAGCCTGCTGGTGACGATTGGCGGCGCGGTGTTGGCGGTACCGGTCGCGCTGATGGCGGGAAGAGCGCTGATTGCGTTCCTCGATACGCCCACCAATCCGGTAGCGTTGCATCTCGCGGCCGACTGGAGGGTGATCGCGTTTATCGCCACGAGCTCGGCCCTCACGTCGGTGCTCTGCGGCCTCGTCCCTGCGCTTCGCGTGTCGCTCGTCGATCCGATCGCCGCAATGCGCCAGGCGTCGCGCGGCCTGACGGTCGATCGCCGCCGCGCTCGACTGCAACGCTTGTTGGTGGTGGGACAGATCGCGGTGTCGCTGGTCCTGGTCGTGTCGGCTTTGCTCTTCGTTCGAAGCTTTCGCAAGCTGATGCTCGTCGACACCGGCTTCGAGCAGGAGGGCACCGCGGCGGTGTGGGCGTTCGATCGCCAGGCCGGCGTCCTGTCAATCGAGCAGCGGGTTGCGTTTCAGAGACGGCTGACCGAAGAGATTCGTTCGGTGCCAGGCGTCGCGGCGGCGGGGGCGGCGACGCACATTCCCTTGTCTGGCGATAGTTGGTGGCATTTCTTTCGCGTCACGAGCCTCGCCGGCAACAAACGCGAGGGATCGCGTTTCACCTATGTCAGCCCCGGCTACTTCACGACGCTGCGGATTCCGATCCTGTCCGGCCGTGACTTCGAGGACATGGACACCGCGAATGCTCGCCGCGTGATGGTGGTGAACGACAGCTTCGTGCGCAGCCATCTTGAAGGACTCAGCCCGATTGGCGCCACGCTTCGCACCGTGGCCGAGGCGGGATATCCCGAGACAACCTACGAGATTGTTGGTGTGGTTGGAAACACGAAGTACTCGGATCTCCGTGAAGAGATGCCGCCAATTGCGTACGTGCCGATTGCTCAGAATCCTGGCTTGCAGCCCTGGGCGCCCGTGTTCGTGCGATCCAGCGCGCTCGTGTCTGGCATTACGCCTCCCATCCTGCGGCGGGTCAAGGCGTTGAATCCTGCCCTCATGGTTCAGGTCATCGAGTTGAAGGTCCAGATCAGGGATCGCCTGATTGCCGAACGGACCACGGCCTGGTTAGCGGGAGCGTTCGGCGTGGTTGCGATCGTCATCGTGACGATCGGCCTGTACGGCATCATCGCGTATCTGACCGTGAGTCGCAGACACGAGATCGGCATCCGGTTGTCGCTCGGTTCCACCCGGTCGCAGATCGTGATGCTCGTGCTTCGCGACAGCCTGTTGCTCCTGTCGGTCGGATTGCTCGTCGGCCTTCCCTTGGCTGCGGCGACGATGCGCGGCGCCAGGTACTTTTCTGTTCGGTCTTTCCCCGACCGATGTGACGACGATGGTGGCCGCCGCAAGTATGCTGGCGGGAGTGGCCGGACTGGCCGGCGCGATTCCGGCCTGGCGGGCGGCACGAGTCAATCCCGCCAGCGCTCTGCGCTGCGATTGAGATGCCCGCCGCCAGTTCCCGGATCCGAACGCACACGCTGGCCTATCTCGGACTGGTCGTGCTGTTTCTCCTTTCCGTCAGCACGTTCGGGCAGCGCGCCTACGACAGCCTCGACCTCCTGCGGCACGAGGGGGAGCATGTCCGTCCGCCGTTCTACCTCGGCGACACGAACTGGGGCGCAATCGACCTGCAACCTGAAGCGGAAGCGGCAGGGATGCAGTTCGGCGATGCCGTGCTTGCGGTGAACGGTCGCCCCATCGACGGTTTCTTCGTGTACTACAGTTTGGTCCGTCAGGCGAAACCGGGCGATCGATGGCGAGTGCAGGTGCAGTCGCCGGGGCCAGGCAATCCCGTTAGAGATCTGTCGATCGACCTGAGGCCGCATCGCAACAGCTCTGACCCGGCTGCAGGCGTGTCAGATTACGTGCGTGCCGCGCTGACGGCGGTGGCGCTGCCCGCGGCCTGCATTGCGCTCGGCTTCTGGGTGGCGGCCGTACGCATCGGCGATCGCTCCGCCTGGCTGCTGCTCGTGCTGCTGCTGAGCCTTCCAGCCTCTTACGGCTTCGGCAGGCTTGAGGGATTGTTCGGACGCGCCAACATCCTTCAGCCGCTCTTGGCAGGCTTCGGGACATTCTGCAACCTAATCGCGGCGCCGGCCCTCATGCTCTTCGGCATCGCGTTTCCGGAACGTCTTCCTTTCGATCGCCGCTTTCCATGGCTCAAGTGGATCGTGGTCGGTTACCTCCTGCTGGTCGCCACCCTCGCTTCCATCGCTGTCGGGTTGTGGTTGCATCACCTGCCCTTAGCGCGCCGGATTCCGCTTGGGCTGCTGACCGGTGTCGAGGGCGACTTCGGCGGCGGCGTCAGTGCTCTCGCTCTCGTCGTCTGTGCCGGGTCGCTCGTGTGGAAGACGATGACGGCCCCGAGTCGCGATGCGCGACGGAGGCTGCTGCTCCTGTTTGTGGGTGCGGGCCCAGGTGTCGCGGCACTCCTCATAATTCTCATCGCCGGGAGGCTGGAGTACATCCTTCCGGAGTGGTCCCTCTTGCCGCTGATCACGATGATGCTGGCGTTTCCCCTGACCATGGCCTATGTCATCGTCGTTCATCGGGCGATGGACGTGCGTGTGGTCATCCGGCAGGGACTGCAGTACGTGCTGGCCCGAGGCGGGATCCGCGCGATCCAAATCGTCCTGCTCGTCGTGGTAAGCGTCGCGGCGACTTCGCTGTTGTCGGGCGGCGCCGGGTTCGGGCGGGTCGCGCTCGTCGTGGCGGCTATGGTGGCGATCGTCGCGATCGGCGGCCGCTTTGCGAACCGCCTTCGCGCGTCGCTCGATCGTCGCTTCTTTCGCGAAGCCTACGAAGCCGACGCCATTCTGAGCGACCTCGCCACCAAGGTGCGGACGATGGTCGAAACGGGACCGTTGCTCGAGACTGTGACCACGCGTATCGCCGAGTCCCTGCACGTGCCGCGCATTGCGATTCTCCTCGACCGAGGCGGCACATTTCGGCCAGCCTACGCACTCGGGTTTGGAGCACCGCCGTCGGTGGCCATTCCGGCGGAGGGCATGTCGGTCAGGCGGCTGCGCAAGCAGCAACACGCGCTCGTGCAGTTCGACGACTCGGATTCGTGGGTTCAGCTGACGACCGGCGCGGAGCGAAGCTCGCTCGAAGAGCTGCAGTCGGAACTGTTGCTGCCCTTGTCGCTCAACGAGAAGATGCTTGGCATCATGAGCCTCGGTCCGAAACAGTCGGAAGAGCCATTCTCCAAAACGGACTTGCGGCTTCTCGATTCGGTCGCGGCGCAGACGGGTCTCGCGCTCGAGAACGGCCGGCTCACCGCGGCCGTGGCGGCCGAAGTGGCGGCACGCGCGAAGCAGACACGCGACATCGAAATCGCGCGCGACGTGCAGCAGAGGCTGTTTCCGCAGGACTACCCGCCGATACCTGGACTCGACTACGCGGGCGCCTGCCGCGCGGCCCTCGGCGTCGGCGGCGACTATTACGATTTCATCCAGCTGTCCAAGACGCGATTGGGGATCGCCATCGGAGATGTGTCCGGTAAGGGCATTCCTGCCTCGCTCCTGATGGCGACACTTCGCGCCTACCTGCGCGGGGCCCAGACCATGCACCACCATGCGGATCTGACCGAGGTGATGCGGAACTTGAACAAGCTGGTGTATGAAAGCTCTGACGCGAATCGATACGCGACGTTCTTCTACGGCGAGCTCGACGTGAGATCGCGCGTGCTGACCTACGTGAACGCCGGGCACAATCCTCCAATGGTGTTTCGACGTACCGACGGCGGCTGTGAAGTGCTGCGGCTCGATACTGGTGGTCCAGTGGTCGGCTTGATGGAAGACTGCGTCTATCAACAGGACAGCGTAACGCTCTCGGTCGGTGACACTCTCGTCGCCTACACCGACGGCATCAGCGAGGCGATGAACGCGGCGGACGAGGAGTGGGGCGAAGAGCGGTTGATCGACGCCGTCCAGTCGAACGGCGCCGGGAGCGCGGGCACGCTCATCGGCCAGTTGATGATCTCAGCCGACCGGTTCGTCGCCGGCGCGCCTCAGCACGACGACATGACCCTCCTCGTCGTGCGCGCGATTTAGGCAGACGACGTTCGTTAGTCGTAGTGGAGTGCGCGGGCGTTACGCTGCTGGGCGAATGTACGAGAGCACAGCGACGTGTGGCGGCGATTCGGTACGAACGCTGCGGCCCAACTGGTGTCACGTCCCTGGTCTATTGATGTGAGGTACGCTGATGCGCCATTCGTCCAGACGCGCGTTCTTGACGAACCTTGCAACGGCAGCGATGGGGCCTGTCGTCCTGGGCCGAGGCGTGTTCACGCAGAACGTCCCGGCCCGTGTCGATGCGATGGCATTGAGGCAGCGGATTGAGGCGCTCAGCGTGTTCGGCCGGCCCTCAGGCGGAACCTTCGCTGACGGTGTGAGCCGTGTGGCCTACTCGGACGCAGATGTCGCCGGTCGCCGGTACACGATCGACTTGATGCGCGCGGCGGGTCTCGACCCTCGCGTGGACCCTGCGGGCAATATCTTCGGACGCCGCGCCGGCACCGACGCATCCCTGCCGCCGATCCTTTTCGGTTCGCACATCGATTCGGTGCCGAACGGCGGCAACTTCGACGGCGACCTCGGAACGCTCGCCGCGTTGAGCGCACTCGAGGCTCTCGCGGCGGCCAACGTCCGCACGCGTCATCCGCTGGAGATGGTCGTCTGGTCTGCGGAGGAATCCGCCACCTTTACGGGACTGAACGGCAGTCGGATCGTCGCCGGCGACGTGAAGCCGTCGGACATGGACAAGGTCTGGAGCGGGATGACCCGCGCCGACGCGATCCGGAAGATCGGCGGCGCTCCCGACCGGATCACCGATGCCATCCGGCGGCGCGGCGCGCACCACTGCTATCTCGAACTGCACATCGAGCAGGGCGGCGTTCTCGAACGCGAGCGCATTCCTGTCGGTGTCGTAGAGGGTATCGTTTCGATCGATCGCTACGAGGTCACGGTAACCGGCTTTGCCAATCACGCGGGCACGACATTGATGGCGGATCGGCAGGACGCGCTGCTGGCAGCCTCGCACCTCACGATTGGCGTGCGACAGATAGTCACCTCGGAACCGGGCCGCCAGGTCGGCACCGTCGGTCGGCTGGACGTGACGCCCAACTCGCCAAATGTGATTCCCGGCGTCGTGCGGCTGACGATCGAATTGCGTGATCTCTCGCCGGAGAAGCTCGCGCGGCTCGCGGAGCGGGTTCGCTTACGCGCCGCTGAGATCGCGAGAGATACGAAGACATCCATCGAGTTCGCCAACATCAGTCGAACCCCTCCCGCGATGGCCGCCGAGGAATTGCAACGGGCGATCGAACGGAGTGCCGGACGACTCGGTCTCGCCACCCAACGCATGCCCAGTGGCGCCGGCCACGATGCCCAGATGATGGCGCAGCTCTCGCCGATGGGGATGATTTTTGTGCCCAGCGTGCGCGGCATCAGCCACTCGCCGCTTGAATTCACGCATTGGGATGATTGCGGTCGTGGGGCGGACGTCCTGCTGGGCGCGGTTCTCGAGATGGATCGCGCGTAGGGCTCGACGATGACCAGAAAGCTGATCTCCTCTGGGACCGCCTGGGAACGCAAGTACGGCTATAGCCGCGCCGTTCAAGTGGACAACCTCGTCGTCGTGGCCGGAACGACGGCGGTTGACGAGCACGGGAGGATCGTGGGGCCCGGGCATCCCAAGTTAGTTCTGTCAGTAGTGCGCCCGTGGCTGGTCTGTCGTATGCTAGCGCAGACAAAAACACAAGGAGACGCCGATGACACTCCTTCGCATTGCACGCCGCGCCAGTCCTGGGGCTGCTCGTCGCGGCCCTGTTCGCAAACCCCTCTTTCGGGCAGGACGGCTATCGGACGCCGCCCGATGCGATCACGAAGATTCTCGACTCTCCCGCGTCGCCGGCCGTGTCGGTGAGCAGCGATCGCCGCTGGCTGCTCATCACGACAGCGGACGTCCCGGAAACGACGATCGCGGAGGTTGCCGAGCCGACGCTGTTCCTCGCCGGCCGCCGCTTCCAGACGCTGCCGCAGCACCGCATCGATTTCGAAGGTGTGCGGACCGCTTCGCTCAAGCCGGTTGACGGCGGGGCGGAGGTCACGATTCCCGTGCCGAACGGCGCCCGTCTCACGCAACCGCAGTGGAGCCGGGACGCGAACCGCCTGGCGTACTTCGTCATGACGCCGGATCGAATGACGCTTCACATCTTCGACGTCACGACCAAGGCGAGCCGCGCGGTCACCGTGCCCGGGGGCCAGATGCAGGGGCGCCTCGCCCCGTCGGGCGGCTGGTCGAGGGACGGCAAGCACTTCCTGTTCAGCGCCACGACGCGTGAGGGGGAGGCCCTCTGGGTCGCCGACGTGGTCACGGGATCGGCGAAACGACTCACACCCCCCTCGATCAACTATGTGGCGGGCGGCTGTTCGTGGACGGCCGGGCGCGCGCCTGCGCTCTGTCTGCTGTTTCCTCAAGGTCGAGGCACGGAGCCGAAGGCGTCGGAAGCTCCGACCGGACCGATCGTGCAGGAATCGTACGGCCGCGCGGTGCCGGCGCGCACCAACACCTACCTGTTGAAAGACCGGCACGACGAGGCGCTGTTCGATCACTACATGACGTCACAGCTTGCGTCCGTCGCGCTGGACGGAAGAATTACGCCGCTCGGCAAGCCCGCGGTGCACGCGCCGCCATCGCCGTCGCCGGACGGCAAATACCTCCTGCTGCGCATGACGCATCGTCCGTACTCGTATCAGGTGGGCATGGCGAACTTCCCCCTGAAAACCGAAGTGTGGACGCCGGACGGCGAGATCATCCGAACCGTGTACGACCGTCCGCTGATCGACGCGCAGCCCAGCATGCGCGACGCAACCACGCCCGGGACCCGCACCATCCTCTGGCGTACCGACGAACCTGCGACACTGCTCCTCGTGGAGGCGCTCGACGAGGGCGACCCGCGCCGGACGGTAGCGAAGCGCGATCGCGTCTCCATGCTGAAGGCGCCGTTCACGGGAGAGACGCAGCCGTTCGTCGAAACGGAGATGCGCTTTGGCGGCATCCAGTGGCTGAGCCCGAAAGTTGCGATGCTCAACGATTTCAGCTCGCAGAGAACCCGCGCGCGCACGTGGGTGATCGATCCGTCGCTTCCCAATGGCGGCACGCCGCGGCCTCTCTGGGATTACAACATCGAGGACCGCGTCGCGGCGCCGGGTAATCTGCTGTATCAGTACAACATCGCCAGCGATCGCCAGCTGCCGATCACCAGTCCGGACGGACGGTGGTACTACCTCACGGGTCCAGGTGCGTCGAAAGACAAGGACGGGGACCGGCCCTATCTCGATCGGATGGAAATCGCCACGGGCAAGACCGAGCGGCTCTGGCAGTCCGCGCCACCCAATTACGAGACCGTCGTGGCGCTCCTGGATTCGTCCGCGACGAAAGCGATCGTCCAGCGCCAATCGCCGACCGAACGGGCCGACTACTACGTCCTCGACATCGCCTCGAAGAGCACGGCGCGGCTGACGAATCTTCCCGACCCGGCGCCGTTCTTCTCCACCGTCAAGGCGGAGCAGATTACCTATACGCGCCCGGACGGCGTCCGCCTCTCCGGCACGCTCTATCTGCCGCCGGGATACGATCGCGCGCGCGACGGCAAGCTGCCGTTCTTCCTCTGGGCCTATCCGCAGGAGTTCATGTCTCAGGATGCCGCGTCGCAGGTCGCGGGATCGCCGTATCAATTCCGGCGTCCGAGCCGCGCGGATCACCTGCTGCTGCTCGCCGCCGGCTACGGCGTGCTCGACGACCCGACGATGCCGATTGTGGGGAAGGACGGGAAGGAGCCGAATGACGCGTATGTGCCGCAGCTCGTCGCGAGCGCAAAGGCGGCCATCGACAAGCTCGAAGAAATGGGTGTCGGCGATCGCGATCGCATGGCAGTCGGTGGCCATTCCTACGGCGCCTTCATGACCGGCAACCTGCTGGCGCACTCGGACCTGTTCCGCGCCGGGATCGCCCGCAGCGGGGCATACAACCGCACGCTGACGCCGTTCGGTTTCCAGGCCGAGCCGCGGAACTACTGGCAGGCGCCCGAAGTCTACGATCAGATGTCGCCGTTTCATTTCGCCGACAAGATCAAAGAGCCGATCCTGCTGATTCACGGCACGCACGACAACAACCAGGGGACGTTCCCGGTCCAGTCCGAGCGGATGTTCGCCGCGATCAAAGGCAACGGCGGCAACGTCCGCTACGTCCAGCTGCCGCTGGAGTCGCATGGCTACATTGCCAAGGAAAGCCAGAGGCACGTGATCTGGGAGATGGTGAACTGGCTCGACACGCACGTGAAACAGCCGAAGAAGTCGACGTCACATTAGCCGCGCCCTCAGGGCAGCGCCACTCTCGTGCGGCCCGCCCCGAGGGGCGCCCGCTGCGTGTAGAGGTGCACGAACATGCGTCCCGCGACGAGATCGTCACGCTGACGGCCTCTCATCGTGAGCGTGGACGTAGTACCAACCTGTCCTGCCGCCATGAGATGTGCCACGATCGGCCCAGGGCCGCCGTCGATGCTGCGCTGAAGTGTCAACGCGGTCACGCGATCGGTGCCAAGCCCGCTGGTCGTCACCTCGTATTGCAGGCCGCCCGTCGTTGCGTCGTAGGTGAATGCCACTCGCGCGGTGGGACCAGGCGCGGCGCCTGCGGTGACGCCGACGGTTATCGGCCGTGGCGCCGCCCCGTTCACCAGGGTGAAGTGCGACTCCGCTGCTGGCCGGCGGCGGCCATCGGGAGGTCCGTCCCTGGTAACCCGACCAGGACGACGAACGTCAGCGCGAACAGAAAGCGGTGCGGCATGCCGCGCGTTGTGATGCGTACCGTCACCGCGCCGCCCCAAGCGTCACCCGTTGCCGCGTGCGCGCCGATTCGCGTGCCGCCTCCAGAATCTCCGTAGCGACCAAGTTGTTGTCGAGCGACGACAGCGCATTCGGCTTCCGCGCGCCGCGCACCACGGCTATCAGGTGTGAAATCGAGTCGCGCTCGTCAGGCGGCCGCGGCTCGGGTGTGACGGCGTGTTCGGGCTCTTTCGGCAGTGCCACACGCAGGCCGTTCCCTCCCGTCGCGATGGCGAGCCCATGATCGCCGTAAACCTCGAAGTCCTTGCGATTGAACGGCCAGTTCCACGAGGCCTGGATGATGCCCTGCGCCTTGGGATACTCCAGCAGGATCGTCGCCTCGTCATCCACGCGCGGGTACACGGCGGGCTGAAAGTGTTGAGTGACCGCGGTGACCGCGAGCGGCCGCTGATTGTCCATCATCCACGTCATCAGGTTGGCGCCGTAGCACCCGAAGTCGAACAGCGCGCCGCCGCCGTTCCTGACCGGGTCGGACAACCAGTCGAGAAACTCCGGCTGCACGTTGATGGCCTTTGGGCCGCTGTGCCCGTCGAGAGCCACCATCTTCCTGATGTCCCCGGCGGCACGGCGCTCCTTGAGGAGTGTCCACATCGCGCCATGACTCGGGTACCAGGTCGTCTCGTAGTTGACGAGGACCTGGATCTGCCCGGCTTCCGCGGCGAGGCGAATTCGCTGCGCGTGCGCGTTGCTCACGGCGAGCGGTTTCTCCATCATGACGTGCACGTGCCTCGCCGCGGCGGCCTCGACGATGGTCGGGTGATCGAAGGTGTTCGAAAACGAGGCGATGGCCTCTGGTTTCGTGCGTTCGATCATCGTGGCGAGGTCGGTGAAGAGCGCGCTGTCGGGCAGCCTGTAGGTGTCGCCGTACTTCCGCAGCAGCGTGGCGTCCGCGTCGAAGACGCCGACAATCTCGACGTCCTTGCGCCCCTGGGCGCCGCGCAGGAATCCGCTCACGTGCCCGTGCACCAGTCCGGCAATGGCGAGCCGGAGCGGCGGCGGCTCCTGGGACCGCGGCACCGCGAGGACAACGGCCAGTGCGAACAGCCCAGCTACCCAGCCCACTGTCTTCATCGCCCCTTCCTTCCGCAATATGGCTCGAACCCGATCGTGCCGTTTACGTTGACAGCCGTCGTGCGCCGGCGCTACGCTGGCCTTGGTAGGGAGTAGCGGCCCGCACCTGCGGGCGGTCCAGTCGTCAACACGGAGCTTTCGCTCCCGGCTGTCCCAGGAACCAGAGCGAGACTACCACGTGTCCCAGGAGGTCCGTGGTGCTCGTCTGGATTGGTTTCCTTCTCTTCATTCTGATCCTGCTCGCGCTCGATCTCGGCGTGTTCCATCGCCGCGCGCACGTGATCTCCGTGCGCGAAGCGCTGACCTGGACCGTCATCTGGATGATGACGGCCCTGGCCTTTTCCGGCTTCGTCTACCTCGGCTACGAGCACCACTGGCTGGGGCTGGGCCTCGAGCCAGATCCCGTCGAACGCAGCGCGCTCCACCCGGAAGGACAGGTCAACGATGCACGGGCGGCCCTGCTGAAGTTCCTCACCGGCTACGTCGTCGAGCTCTCGTTGAGCGCCGACAACGTCTTCGTCATCGCGATGCTGTTCAGCTCTTTCGCCATTCCCCGGATGTACCAGCATCGCGTGCTCTTCTGGGGAATTCTCGGCGCGCTGGCGATGCGCGGCGCGATGATCGCGATCGGGGCCAGGCTCGTCGAGGCATTCTCATGGGTGCTGCCCCTCTTCGGCGTCGTGCTCATCCTGACGGCCGTGAAGATGGCGTTCATGGGCATCGAGCACGGCGATCCCGAGAAGAACGTGCTCGTCCGTGTGATGCGGCGATTCCTCCCGTTGACGACGCGATTCGACGGCGAGCACTTCTTCGTGCGAGCGCGGCCAGACGACGCTCCCCCCTCGCCGGCAGCAGAAAAGAACGGAACGGTCGAGACCGCCGTCGGCAAAGTCCGCCGCAACGGGTGGATGGTGACGCCGCTGGCACCAGCGCTCGTGATGGTCGAGACGACGGATCTCGTGTTTGCCGTGGACTCGATTCCCGCCATCTTCGCCATCACGGCGGATCCCTTTCTCGTATTCACCAGCAACGTGTTCGCGATCCTCGGCCTCCGCTCGCTCTATTTCGCGCTCGCCGGCGCGCTGCACGCGTTCCACTACATGAAGCATGCGCTGGCCGTGGTGCTCCTGACAGTAGGCGTCAAGATGCTGGCGCACTCGTGGCTTCAGCAGGTGCTTGGGCCGGACTTCAATCTGTGGCTCCTGGCCGCCGTGCTCGCGATTCTCAGCATTGGTGTAGCCGTCTCGATCGTCGAAGTCCGGTGGGGTCCGCGGATCCACCAGGCGATCGCCGGCGCAGTCCGCACGTTCTGGAACTGGATCGCTCCCGACTACATGATTTCGGCGATCCTCCGGGCGGGCCGCCGGTCGCTGTCGGCAAAGTCCACCTCGCCTGCGCAACGGCTCAACGCTCGGCGCGCGGTGGCGCGCGCCCGGCGCGTCAGGCGACTGAGCCGCCGATGGGGCAGCCTGTTCCGTCGCTCGGGCCCTCCCCAGCTCATCTTCGTGGCGCACCGTCTCCTGGAAGAGGGGGAGCAGTTCGCGGCGTACCTGTGAGCTCTTCGCGGCTGGTCCATCGAGCACCTTTGAAAAGATTGTGCAAACTCAGTGGCGTTGGCGGCCGTCTAACGTCCCGGCACCTTTGAGGAGACTCGTATGCGACGCTGGCTGGAGACACTCGCACAGGACCTCGGCTACGCGATTCGATCGTTCCGGCGCAGCCCGGCGTTCGTGCTGGTCGCGCTGCTGTCCCTGACCCTCGGCATCGGCGCGACGACCGCGATCTTCAGCGTGATCTACGGTGTGCTCATCGCGCCCTATCCGTATGCCAGGCCCGGAGAGATCTGGGCCCCGGAAGTACGCGCAATCGACGGGCGCGGCGGCCACGGGTTCGCTCTGGACGAGCTTCGGCCGCTGACCGAGGTGCCGGCGTTCTCCGCCGTCATGGCCACCTCGATTGAGACTGTGCTCATGACGGGTGAGTTCGCGCCCGAGAGCTTCGGCGGCGTCCTCCTGTCTGGCAACGCGTTCAACTTCCTCGGCGTGCCTCCCGTCGTCGGCCGGACCATCCAGCCGACCGACGTCCGTCCGGATGGCCAGGTCGAACCGGTCGTGGTGTTGAGCTACAAGCTGTGGCTTCGTTTGTTCGAGGGGAATCCATCGGCCCTCGGGCGGACGCTCCGGCTGAACGGCCGTCCGCACACCATCGTCGGTGTCATGCCGCCGCGATTCGGCTGGTACGGCAACGACGGGTTCTGGCTCCCGCTCTCGCCGACGCGCACGGACGTGCCGTGGATCAACCCGATCGTGAGGCTCGCGCCGGGCGTCTCGAGTCAAGCTGCGGAAGAGCAGTTCAGCGCGCTCGTCAAGCGCCTCGCGCAGGAGAAGCCGTCGGCGTTTCCGGCGCAAGGCTTCACCGCGAGGCTGCGGAACTATCTGGACGTGACTGTCGCGAGCGGAGAGATGCGGACAAGCCTGCGGCTGCTCCTGGGCGCGGTCGCGTTCCTGCTCCTCATCGCGTGCGCCAATGTGGCCAACCTGCAACTGACCCGCGGCACGGCTCGTGCGCGCGAGATGGCCGTGCGGATGTCGATTGGCGCGGGGCGTCGCCGCCTGCTCGGTCAGCTTCTGACCGAAAGCGTGCTGCTGTCGCTCGCCGGAGGGGCGCTCGGCGTCCTGTTCGCCTTCCTGGCCATCCGCTCCATCGTCGGGCTGATGCCCGAGTTCTACGTGCCGAATGAGTCGCGCGTCGACATCAACATCCCCGTGCTGGCATTCTCGCTCGGCGTGTCGTTGGTGACCGGGATAGTGTTCGGGCTCGTGCCGGCGCTGCAGATGTCGAAGCCCGACATCACCGACGCGCTGAGGGCCGGTCGCAGCACGGGCGCCGGGACGCACGGCAGCCGTACGCGCAACCTGCTCGTGGTGATCGAAGTAGCGTTGTCGGTGGTGCTGCTCGTCAGCGCGGGCCTGATGGTTCGCACGTTCCTCGTTCTCGAGCGCATGGACGCAGGCATCGACCCCGATCGCGTGCTCCTCGTGGGTGTTCCTCTGCCGCCGGCCAAGTACGCCACGCTCGAGCAGCGCAACCGGTTTGGCCAGGAACTGCTGGACCGCGTGGGCGCGCTGCCGGGCGTCGAGGCGGCCACGTTGGGCCATCCGTTCGGTAGTCCGCAATCACCGTTCACGATCGTGGGGCACATACCTGACGAATCGAAGCGGCTCGCAGTTCACCTGGTGGGCTCGAATCACCTGCGGACGTACGGTATCTCCCTGCGCGGGGGCCGCATGTTCGATGCGTCTGAGGCCCGACGCGGCGATCGCGTCGCGCTCGTCAACGAGGCCGCTACGCGGCTGTGGCCGGCCGGCGAGAATCCAATTGGCGCCCGGCTGCGGCTGGGTGTCCTCGAGCGACCGCCCGCGCGCACCCTCGCCGATACGACGAAGCCGCCCGAAGTCACCATCATCGGCGTCATCGCCAACACGCGCAATGCCGGCCTCCGGGCTGAACCGCTGCCGGCGGTCATCCTGCCGTATTCGATCATCGCTTCATCCCAGCGCATGCTGGCGGTGCGGAGCGCCGCCGGTGATCCCAACCTGCTCCTCAATCCGGTGCGGGCCGCGGTGCTTGCGATGGACGCGGAGCAGCCCCTGGGCCGCCCAATCACGGCCCGCGAGATCCTCGGCCAGGAGGTGGTTCAGCCGCGGTTCACCATGGCGCTCTTCACAGCGTTCGCCGCGCTGGGCCTCGCGCTCGCGGCAGCCGGCATCTACAGCGTCCTGTCGTTCCATGTGACGCGCCGCACGCATGAGCTGGGCGTGCGCATGGCGCTCGGCGCGCCCCGGAGACACGTGCTCGGGCTGATGCTGGCGATGGGAGGGCGGCTGGTCCTCGTCGGGCTGGTCATTGGCGTGGCTGCGAGCTTCGCCTCGACGAGGCTGCTGCGCAGCCAGCTGTTCGGCGTCCAGCCGGCCGATCCGATCGCATACGTTTCCGTCGCCGTCGTGCTCGGCCTCGTCGCGCTCGCCGCCTGCTACATTCCCGCCCGCCGCGCGGCCAGCGTCGATCCGCTGGTGGCGCTCAGGCTGGAGTAAGTCGCAACGGAACGGGCCGCCACAGAGCGGCCCATCCCTTTCCTTGGTCCTACTTCTTCAGGGCCGCTTTCATGTGATCGACGGCCGCGCGCTCGGCGTCGGCGATGCGCCCGACGACCGACGCGATGCTCGCATATAGCGCGCCTGTATCGCTCTTGGAGAGCTTGCACCCGGCCGCGATCTTCTGCAGCTCCTGCCACCGTTCCGCGCATGGCAATGGTGTCGCCAGAGAACCGCCATCATCGCCCTCTTCCGCTTCGAGTTGCTCGTCCGCGAGCCCGCACGCCTTGCGGACCGCCGCGTCGTCGCAGTTGGAGACGATGTCGCTTATCGAAGCCCAGAGCACGCCGGCCTCGCGGTAGGTAACGGCAGCCTTCGCGAGCGCAGGCGCGTCGAGCGTACGCGCGGCCTCGTCGAGGAAGTCGGCATAGAGGCTGCGCCCTGCGTGCGGTGCCGATTGAGACTCGATCGACTCGTGCAAGCGCTGCAGTCCCACGCAGGCCCGCGCGGCTTCACCGAAGAACGTCGGCCATCCCCGTTTGTCCTTCGGATCCACCAGCATCTGACGCCACTTGTCGAGGCCGGAGAATCCGCAGTTGACCCAGAACGACTTTGGGACCGCCGGTTCGACGTAGCACTTCGCGGTGTCAGCGATGGCGTCGCGGAGCGCCCGTTTGGCGTCATATCCGGGCTTCGGGCCGTCGAGCGTCATCAGCCGGTTCTTCGCCTGGCGATAGGCGGCGCGGGCCGTCGAGAGCTGTGCCGCGCTGATTCGCCTGGGGCGCGCGGCCCGATCGTCGATCCAGAAGTCGTCTCCGTCGCGCCCGGCCACCGCCACCACATGCGGGCCGCCGCCGACGAAGGCCTTGGGCAGCCCGGTCCACGGCAGCGACGCCGCATCGGTAACGCACAGGGCTGCCTTTCCTCCGGCGAGCGCCGCGTCGAGCGCCTTGCGCGCTGCCGCCGCGCTCGTCGTTTCGTTGATCGTGACCTTCATCCCGATGCGGGAGACGCCCGCTGCGATGTAGACGTCAGGCATCGAGCGACTGCGCAGGGCCAGCGACAGCATCGGCGGCCATCCCTTGTATTCGAAAACGGCATAGAGGAATCCCGGACCTCCGCACAGACCATTGACCAGCGATTCGGTGAAGGGCGCCCCATCGATGGGAACTGTTGCGAGCGTGTTGCAGAGGGCGGCGGTGCCGCTCTGGATGCCGCCGAAGGTGTCGTATCCGGGGAGGACGCCGGGAAAAGCGTGTTGCGTCCGGGAAGGGGTAGACGCTTTGCCGAGGAGTTGCGCGCGAGCGGCCGTGTAGCGCTCGCCGGTCTTGTCCATGCGCTCGCGCACGAGCGCCTTGAAGTCACGCTGTTTGGTCACGACGCGGTCCTTTCGGTCACACCAATGGCCGCGTGCCCGCCCTCACGTGTCCATTGGTCCGAATGGACGACCAAACCTTGCTTGAATCCGGAGGGGATGGCCCCCCTTTGCTCCACGTCGATGACCCCGGTGCGGTGGGCCGGTGGGAGTTGGGCGACGGATCGGCCGCCGTGAAAAAGGGTACTCAGACTGGTAGGCGGGCGCAAGGGGCGTCAATATGCAAATGGCGCCGGCCGACGAAGATGATGGATTGCGGGTGAACTCACCTATCCGCGGCTCGAGCGTATCGGAGACCGGCCGGCCCGACGTAAGTAGATTGCGGCCGGACGAGCCTTCCGTCACGAAGCTGTTCCAGGCAATGTGCCGCCCAACCGAGCACGCGTCCGACGGCAAAGGTCGGCGTGAAGAGGTCAGTCGGCAACCCCAGGCCGTGCAGCAGCAGCGCCGTGTAGAACTCCACGTTCGTGTCGAGCCGGCGGTCGGGTTTGCGTTCACGGAGCAGCCGCAACGCTGTCGTCTCCACCGCTCGGGCTAGCTGATAGATGGACCGATCGCCGTCGCTCGAATAGAAGCGCTCCGCCGCGCGCCCTAGAACATCGGCTCTCGGATCGCGGACTCGGTAGATCCGGTGTCCGAATCCCATCAGCCGTTCGCCACGATCCAGCTTCGCGACGATCACGGCTTCGGCGCGCTCAGGCGCGCCAATCTCGAGCACCATGTCGAGCGCCGGACCTGGGGCTCCGCCGTGCAGCGGGCCCTTGAGTGCGCCCACGGCCCCGGTGAGGGCCGAGATGACATCCGAATGTGTGGAGACAATCACTCGCGCCGCGAAGGTGGAGGCGTTCAGGCCGTGGTCGCAGACCGTGTTGAGATACGTCTCGAGCGCACGCGTGCGCTCAGCTGACGGCTCGGCGCCGAACACCTGGTGAAGGTAGTGAGCCGCGTGGCTGAGATCGGTGCGCACGGGGACTGGCCGATCGCCGTTGCGCAACCGCCAGTACACCCCCACGATCGTCGGGAACGAAGCGATCGCGGTAATCGCGTCGTCTCGCGCGTTTTCCGCGCGCCCGAGACTCAACAAGGCCGCCCCCATCCGCAAGGCGTCCATCGGTGTGGCCTCCGCACGCGCCGCTTCCTGAAGGACGTCCATGGCGATCTTCGGGAGCGCTCGCCTCTCGGCCAGCGCGTGCGCAAACGATCGGAGCTCGGCTGGTTCGGGCAGCCGGTCGTGCAGAAGCAAGTACGCCACTTCCTCGAACGTGGCATTGGGAGCGATGTCCTCGACGGCGTATCCGGCGATCGTCAGCCGTCCAGCTTCGCCGTCAACGTGGCTGAGCCGGGTGGCGGCAGCCACGACACCGTCAAGACCCTCGGTCATCAGCTGATGTTTTTAGGAATCGGCACGCTTGTCAATATCCACCCACTTTGCTGTTGAAAGTCTTCCTTCGTGAGCTTTGCGGTCTTCGCGCTCATCGTGGTGGGTCGTCGACCGTGTTCGGCTTGACATGTGACCATATGGTCACATATTATTCCGCCGTGGATGACGACCGCGTGTTCAAGGCGCTCGCCGACCAGACGCGGCGCTACCTGCTCGATCGGCTCTTCGCGCGTGACGGCCGCACGCTCACGGAGCTCGAGTCGGAGTTGGAGATGACGCGGTTCGGAGTCATGAAGCACTTGCGCATTCTCGAGGACGCAGGGCTCGTGGTCGTGCGCCGGTCGGGCCGGGAGAAGCTGCACTTCCTCAACGCGGTGCCGATCCGGCTCATCCACGACCGGTGGATCGACAAGTACAGGGAGCGCCGGGTTTCGGCGCTCGCGGATCTCAAGACCGAACTGGAAAAACCCAGGTTGAGACGTAAGGAGAAAAAACCGTGACCACCACAATGAAGAGCGAAGCGACCCAGGTCTATCGGGTGTTCATCAAGGCGACGCCCGAGGCGATCTGGACGGCGATCACGAGCCCGGAGTGGAACCAGAAATACGGCTACGGCAGCCCATCCGAGTACGACCTGCGCCCTGGCGGCAAGTACCGGGGGCTGGCGAGCAAAGAGATGAAGGCGCATGGCGGCCCTGACGTGGTCGTCGACGGGGAAGTGATCGAAGCGGACCCGCCGCGCAAACTGGTGCAGACCTGGCGCGCGCTCTGGGATCCGGCGATGGTAGCGGAGGGATTCAAGCGCCTCACGTGGGAGATCGAACCGGGTCCGGGCGGCGTGACGACGCTGACGGTGACCCATGAACTCGACGGTGCGCCCAGGACGGCGGCGCAGGTGTCCGGCGCAATCAAGGAAGCCGGCGGCGGGTGGGCGTTCATCCTGAGCGACCTGAAGACGCTCCTCGAGACTGGGACGTCACTGGGCGCCTGAGGCGGACGGGAAGTCGAGCACCGGGGCCGTCAAGGAGGTTCCGGTGCTCGACGATGAGTGCACGCTCGCCGATACGTGCGGGGGAGGTCCCCTGGAGCGTTTTTCATTTGTCCGTAGTGTCCGCCTTCCGCCTTCGCCAAGGCTTCGGCGACCGCCGTAGCTTTAGCGGAGCTTTAGGCGGACACGCTGAAGTCCGGCTAAAGCCGGACACTACGCTCTACAAAGTAATGAGAATCGCTCTAGGCCGATGCGGCGTCGCTGTCAGCCGGAAGTTGAACGGTGACGATCGTTCCCCCAGCCGCGGGACAGACGATGGTGATCCTGCCGCGGTGAGCCTCCACGAGACGCTTGGCCGTCGGCAGGCCCAGGCCGGATCCGCGGGTTTTCGTGGTGAAGAACGGGTCGAAGATCTTTTCCAGCACGTCCGGCGGAATACCTGGCCCCTCGTCGGCGAACGCGATCTGACACGTGTCGGCGATTGGGGTGAGCGCAACGCGAACCGCGCCCTTTCCCTGCATGGCGTGGCCCGCATTCATCAGGAGGTTGACGAAGACGATCTTGAGGAGCTCGGCGTCGGCCAGGACACGGGGAGGTGTGCCGTCGACTATGACCCGAACGTCCCTGAGCGCCGGGTCGCCGCGCAGGAGCTCGGCCGTGTTCGCAACGAGCATCGCGAGGTCGACGAGCATGAGCTTCGGCTGCGGCGGGCGCGCGAAGAGCAGCAGATCCTTCATCATTTCGTCGAGCGCGTCGATGCGCGACACGATCTCCGTGATCATCAGCGAATCATTGCCGTCCCTGGGCAGACGTGCGCCGATGACTTGAATCGCGCCGCGAACCCCCGCCAGCGGATTCTTGACTTCGTGAGCGATGAGGGCCGCCATCTCGCCGAGCCTCGCGAGCGATGTCTGCTCGCGCAGCTGCTCCTCCATGCGCACCCTTGCGCTGAGGTCGTGCAGGATCCCGGTGAATCGCCGTTGGCCGCCGACGGTCATCTTGCCGACCGACAGGTGGAGCGGAAGCGTCGTGCCATCCCGGCGCAGGCCCGTGACCTCGCGCCCAGTCCCGATGATCTTCTGGACACCAGTCGCGAGATGCCGCGCGAGGTAGGTGTCGTGCTCCTCGTGATAGGGCGACGGCATCAGCAGGTTGACGTTGCGGCCGATGACTTCACGTTCCTCGTACCCGAACAGCCGTTCGGCGGCTGGATTGAACGCCTCGATGCGCCCGTGCTCGTCGATCACGATGATGCCGTCCACAGCCGAGTCGATGACCGATCGCCAACGCGCTTCGCTCGCGCGGAGTTCATCCTCGAGCCGCACGCGGTCGCTCAGTACGTCGGTGTCCGTTTTCTCTCGCCGACCGTTGTGCGCGAGGAGCCACAGGACCCAGCCGAGCAGACCGGAAGTGGCAATAGCGAGGGCAATCGCGATCGACTGAAGGCCGCTGACCGACGCCTCGACGGCGAGGCGATGCACGACCCACACGACGGAGAAGAGGACGACGATGGCCAGGATGGCCGCCGAGCGGACGGTATTCGGCAATGGCACCGGCTATGCTGGCTCGAAGGATGGGCGGAAACTCGTCCCTAGCGTATCAGGAGACGGCGACTAGAATGACAGCCATGGGCATGAGCAGGCGTGACTTCATTGCCGGAGTCGCGGCAACCACGGGGTTGACCGTTACGCCGCGGCTCTTCGCGGAGGACGGAGCAGACATGTATGGGCTCATCGGGAAGATGATTGCGGCCGCGGGCAAGCGGGACGAGCTGATGGCGATTCTGCTCTCGGGCGTCGGCGCCATG
This sequence comes from uncultured Acidobacteriota bacterium, assembly GCA_963839705.1. Lineage (GTDB taxonomy): Bacteria > Acidobacteriota > Vicinamibacteria > Vicinamibacterales > 2-12-FULL-66-21 > DATBJJ01. The sequence goes on along the minus strand of CAWIWL010000008.1, from coordinate 187,142 downwards.
CCCGGCTGCCTGAGCTACATCGTTGCCACGGATCCGGCCGATGCAAATGCGATCTGGATTACCGAGGCGTGGGACAGCAAGGCCAGCCACGACGCCTCGCTGTCGCTCCCCCAGGTCAAGGAAGCAATCGCGAAGGGCAAGCCGCTGATTGCTGGTTTCGGCGATTTCGTCGTTACGACGCCGGTCGGCGGGTATGGGCTGACTGGAGTCAAGGCGCAGTGATCGTCGCCGGCTGTATTGCTGGCTGGTCGCGGGGACACTCAACCTTGAGTGTCCCGGGGACAGTCACGGTTGAGTGTCCCCATCGGGTCTCGCGGCGGTTTATACTCCGCGGATGCGTTCAGTGTTTGTTCGAGTTTTCGCCCCAGTCCTCCTCTGTCTGGCGATCGGCGTATCGGTCGGTGCCCGCGCTGAGCCGGACTGGTCGAGGTTCCGCGGGCCGAACGGCTCGGGCATTTCGACGGCGACCGGCATTCCCATCGAGTTCGGGCCGCAGAAGAACCTCCTCTGGCGGCTGGCGCTGCCGGGCGGTCACTCGTCGCCCATCCTTCACAACAATCGGATCTACCTGACAGCCTTTCGCGGCGACACGCTGGTGACGATCGCGATCGACCGGCTGAAGGGCAGCATTCTCTGGGAACGTTCCGCGCCGCAGGTCAAGACGAAGATCGTCGACAAGCGCAACAACCCGGCATCGCCGAGTCCCGCGGTCGAGGACAACGGCATCTACGTGTTCTTCCCCGACTACGGCCTCATCGCCTACGACGGCGCGGGGAAGGAGCGCTGGTCGATGCCGCTCGGCCCGTTCAACAACATCTACGGCATGGGCGCCTCGCCGGTGATCGTGGGCGACCTGGTGATCCTGGCATGCGACCAGAGCCTCGGCTCGTTCATCATGGGCGTGAACAAGCGCACCGGCCGCGTGCAGTGGAAGGTCGATCGGCCCGAAGCCAAGAGCGGTCACTCGACGCCGATCGTCTGGCGCGGGGCGGACGGCAAGGATCAGATCCTCGTGCCCGGATCGTTTCTGCTCACGGCCTACGACGCGGCAACTGGCCGGAAACTCTGGTGGGTAGGCGGACTGTCGTTCGAGATGAAGTCGACGCCAGTCATCGGCGGCGACACGATCTACGTCAACGGCTACGGCGCTCCGGTGAACGACCCCGGCAAGAAGGTCAACGTCCCGCCCGCGGACGACGTCTGGAAGACGGCCGACGCCGACGGGAATGGAACACTCTCGAAGGCCGAGTTTCCGAAGTTCACCGCCGCGTTCTGGTTCGACGTCGCGGATCTCGACGTGAACGGCTCGCTGACCAAGGACGAGTGGGCGTACTACCGCGCCGCGCTCGATTCCGAGAACGGCATGCTGGCCATCCGCCTCGGTGGTTCCGGCGACATGAGCGACAAGGCGATCCGGTGGAAATACCAGCGCAGCGTGCCGCAGCTGCCGTCGCCGCTTCTGTACGGCGGCGTCCTCTACATGGTGAACGACAACGGGATCATCACGACGCTCAATCCAGACACCGGCGCACTGATCAAGCAGGGCCGCTTGACCGGTGCGCCGGGGCCGCACTTCGCATCACCGACGGCGGCCGACGGCCACATCTTCTTTACGAGTGAGCCCGGTGCCGTCGTCGTCGTATCGCCGGGAGGAGACCTCGCGCCGATCGCGGTCAACGATCTCGCAGAGGATACTTACGCGACGCCGGCGTTCGCCGACGGCCGCATTTACGTGCGCACGACCGCTGCGTTGTATGCGTTCGGGAAACCCTGAGGTCATCAGCATGAGACAAGTTCAGACCGTGGCGATGCTCCTGGCCCTCGGCGCCGTTACCGGCGCGGTCAAAGAGGCGCCCTTCACGTTCCCTCGCAGCGCTCCCGAAGCGCAGGGCATCTCGTCCGCCGCCATCCTCGCCTTCGTCGACGAGGCCGAGCAGAAGCTCAACGCCCTTCACAGCCTCATGATCGTGCGCCACGGGCAGGTGGTGGCGGAGGGATGGTGGGGACCGTACGCGGCGGACGAGCCGCACATGATGTTCTCGCTCAGCAAGAGCTTCACCTCGACTGCCGTTGGCCTGGCGATCGCTGACGGCAAGTTGAAGCTCGACGACCCGGTGCTCGGCTTCTTTCCCGACGAGGCGCCGGCGGAGCCGAGCGCGAACCTCAAGGCGATGCGCATCCGCGATCTGTTGACGATGTCGACGGGACATCACGATGAGGACGTTCGCGACTTTCCCTATACCGGCGACGAGAGCGTGGTGAAGAACTTCCTCGCGCGGCCGGTCTCGCACAAGCCCGGCACCTTTTTCTTCTACAACACGCCGGCGAGCTACATGCTGTCGGCCATCGTGCAGAAGGTCACCGGGCAGGCGGTCGTCGACTATCTCAAGCCGCGGCTCTTCGATCCGCTCGGCATCGAGAACCCCACCTGGGATGCGAGCAAGCAAGGCGTCTCCCTGGGCGGCTTTGGCCTGCACGTGCGCACTGAGGACATCGCGCGATTCGGCCAGCTGTATCTGCAGAAGGGACAGTGGCAGGGCAAGCAGCTCGTGCCGGCCGCATGGGTCGAGACGGCGACGTCGCGTCAGATGTCCAACGGCAGCTCGCCGACGAGCGACTGGGAGCAGGGCTACGGCTATCAGTTCTGGCGCAGCCGCCACGGCTTCTACCGCGGTGACGGCGCGCACGGCCAGTTCTGCCTGATCCTGCCGCAGTACGACGCGGTCATCGCCATCACGAGCGGCACGCGCGACATGGCGTCGGTGATGAACCTCGTGTGGGATCGTCTCGTCCCGGCGCTGAAGCCCGACGCTTTGCCTGCCGACGCGGCGGCGAAGGGGAAGCTCACCGAGAAGCTCGCGACGTTGAAACTGCGGACGCCAACGGGCACTGCCGCTTCGGCGATGGCGCAGACCGTGGTTGCGAAACGCTACACCTTCGACAAGAATCCCCAGTCGATCGAATCGATTTCGCTCGAGGCGGCCTCGCCGGCCGGCGCCGTGTCGTTCTCCATTCGCATGTCCGGGACCGACCAACGCATCGCCGCGACCCACAACGCATGGCAGAAGGGCACGCTCGCGCTGAGCGGCACGCCGAACGCGATCGCCGCGAGCGGCGCGTGGGCGGCTGATGACACCTACACGCTGGCCGTGGCCCGCTACCGGACACCGTTCGTGACGTCCTACAAGCTTCGCTTCGCCGGCGATCAGCTGTTCGTGACCGCCGAGCAGAACGTGCCGGCCAACGCCAAGCCCGTTGAGTTCGTCGGCCGGCTGGCGACGTCGGCAGCGCGGTGAGTCTGTTGCCAGGGCCTCCGGACCTTTGACCGCTTTTGGGACGACAAGTGGCGAATGCGGACAAGCGACTGCCCAGTGCTCGCTGGAAGTTTCAACCAGTCAGTGCTTTCGGAGGCGATCGGCGATGGCAGGCGGTATGCTCGGCCTGCCGCGGACGGGCAGCTGACGGCCCGGGCCGAGGAGGCACTCGATGGTCCGAGATCTCCAACTTGCCATTCGTCGTTTCCGCTTGAAGCCGGCGCATACCGCGCTTCTGATAGTCATTCTCGGTGTCGGCATCGGAGCCGCCACTGCCGTCTTCAGCGTCGTCGATCAGACGATCCTCAGGCCGCCACCGTTCGACCATCCCGACCGGCTTGTTGAGGTTCTCGACCTCTACCGGTCTGCCGGCGCACGCAGTACATCGCTGACACCTCAAAAGATCGCGGGCTGGCAAGCGCAACCCTCGCTGTTCGAGGGTCTGGAGGCGTACGCGTCGCGGGAATTCGACCTGACCGGTGAAGAGCTCGAGCCAGAACGAGTGCGGGGCCTCATCGTCTCCAACGGGTTGCTCGGCATGTTGGGAGTGCAACCGTCATTCGGCCGCGGATTCGCGGGAGACGACGGCCGAGCGGGCGGCGAGCGCGTCGCGCTCATCAGTGACGGACTGTGGCGGCGCAGGTTTGGCGGCCGCGCGGACATACTGGGGACGCGCATCGCGCTCAGCGACGAACAACACACGATCGTCGGAGTCATGCCGCGGCGCTTCCGGCTCACAGGTGAGGGCGAAGATCTGTGGCTGCCCATCGATGTCAGGTCAGGTGGGGGCATCGCCGCTCCGCCACGGTTCGTGGGCATCGGCCGCGTCGCACCTGGCGTCGATCCGAGGTCGCAACAGCAGATTGCCGACACGCTCGCGGCGCGCATGCAGGGGCAAACACCGCTGCCCACCGAACCCTTTTGGGACATTCACCTCTCGCGAAAGAAGGTTGCATCCGTCGCGGACACGACAGAAATCGCGCTCTTTGTGCTGCTCGCCGCCGTGGGCTTCGTGCTCCTCATCACGTGCGCGAACACGGCGAACCTCTTTCTGTCGCAAATTGGCGTTCGTCAGCATGAGATGGCCGTTCGCGCGGCGATCGGGGCGTCCCGACCGCGTCTGTTCCGTGAGGTATTGACCGAGAGCGTCGTGCTTGCCGTCTGCGGGGGCGCGCTGGGTATACTCGTCGCTACCTGGGGAGTCGATGCAATCGTCGCTGCCGCTCCTGCCAACCTGACGTTCAGCTCTACAAGTCCAATCGAGCTCGACACTCGAATTCTAGCCGTTGCCACCGCGATGACGCTGGCAACGGGTGTGCTGTTCGGGCTCGTGCCGGCCGTTCAGGCTTCGCGCCCGAACGTCGAGTGGATTCTGAAAAGCGCGCGCGGATTTGGCGCGCGGCCCTTCAGCCGCTTTTCCTCAGCGCTCGTCGTTGCGGAAGTCGCCTTTTCGCTCATCCTGCTCGTTGGCGCCGCGCTGATGATGCGGACCTTCGCCAACTTGAAGGCGATCGATCCCGGCTTCGAGCCGGGTGGTCTCATCGCCATGGAACTGAGCCTTCCGACGGACAGGTACGTCGGCGAAGGCTCGCGCTCGGCCTTCTTTGAAGCCGTGCGGGAACGAGTTGCCGGCGTTCCGGGTGTCTCAGACGTGGCTGTGGCGGCAGGGGTGTTTGGCGGAGGCGGCGTGCACTTCGCCACGCCGGAAGTGCAAGGCGGCCTGCCCCTCAAGTCGAAGGAAACGGTCACCGTGCCATCCAATCGCGTTACCGCCGAATACTTTCGCGCGATGCGCATCCCCCTCGTCGCGGGTCGAACCTTCACCGCTGACGACGGCCGCGACGCGATCGTGATCAGCCGGGCGCTCGCGAATCGCTACTGGCCGAACGGTGACGCCGTCGGCCAGGCGCTGAAGCTGTTCGCCAATGGCGAGTGGGAAATGGTCGTCGGCGTGGTCGGCGACGTCGAGGGCAGGGCTGGCGGCATCGCCTCTCCGCTCTATATCTATCGCCGGCTGGCGCCGCCATCCGGCAACACCGGAAACGTACCGCGCACCCGTGGCTACGCGACGCGAGTGATGGTCGTCCGAGCCACCGATGGAGCGGCGGCAGGTCCGGCCATGAGGGCCGCGGTCTGGGCGGTCGACAAGAATCAACCGATTGGCCGCGTCACGCAGGTCGACGACCTGTATGCCAGGGCCTTCGCGGTGGAGCGATTTGTCCTGCAGCTGATGTCGGTGTTCGGGATCGTTGCGGTGTTGCTGACCGCGGCGGGCATCTTTGGAGTGCTCTCGCAGCTCGTGACCAGGAAGACCCGTGAAATCGGCGTGCGCATGGCCCTCGGTGCCGGCTCGGCCGATATCATGCGCCTGGTTCTCTCGCGAAGCGCCGTGCTGCTGATGGTCGGTACCGCGATCGGTCTGAGCGGCGCCGCACTCCTGACGCGCTTTCTCAAGGCCCTGCTCTTCGGAGTCCGGCCGCTGGATTTTGCGAGCTTCAGCGCGGTCACACTTCTGCTGCTGGCGGTCGCGCTCTTCGCGTGCTGGCTGCCGATGCGACGCGCGATGGGAGTGGATCCGGCGGTAGCGCTTCGCGTCGAGTAAGGGGCGCGAACATGTGGCAGGACTTCCGCTACACAGTTCGCACGCTGGTCAAGCATCCCGGCTTCCTAGCGGGCGGCATTCTCATCCTCGCGCTCGGCAGTGGGCTCAACACTGCCATCTTCAGCGTCATCAACGCCGTGCTCTACAGGCCGCCGCCGGTGCGTTCCCCTGGTGAGCTTCGCTACGTGTACATCATCAGCCGTCTGAACCTGAATCGAACCCCCGTGGGCGGGCTTCCGTACCGGCACTTCCTGGAGCTCAAGGAGCAGCGGGACCTCTTTGCGGACGTCATGCTTGTAAACACGATCCGCGAGCGCGTCCGCGGCGGCTCGACGATCGAACAAGTGCAGGGCGAGCGCGTCTCGAGCAACTACTTCGACCTCCTGGGCGTTGCGCCGTTTATCGGCCGCGGATTCATTTGGGAAGAAGACGAGGCGGTGAACGCGGAACGGGTAGTGGTGATCAGCCACGACTTGTGGCGGACGGGCTTTCATTCCGACCCGAGCATCATCGGCAGGACACTCGATCTGTCGAGAGACTCGTGGTTCGGGTCCTACTCGCCGTGGCGGCCGCACACGATTGTCGGCGTCATGCCGCCCGGCTTCAAAGGGATGGCCAATCCCTGGGACTCGACGCAGTACTGGGTGCCGTTTCTGCGTCATGCCGCGGATGCTGCAGACCTGTCACGGCAGATCCGGGGCGTCGATCCCCGTTCTCCCAGGCCCGTCGACTACGGAGGCCTGCCGATCGTCCGGCTCCGCCGCGACGTGACCTCGGCCCAAGCCGCCTTGCGCGTGGCCGAGTTCGGGGAACGCGTGCGACAACAGGTCGAACCCAACGAGCGCGACTGGTCACTGCAGCTCTATGACGCACGCAGCGTACGGTTTCCGTTCGATCCGCGCGGCGACATCGTGCCCAGCCGTCTCGCCGTTGCCCTCATGTGCGTGTCCGGCGTCGTCCTGCTGATCGCGGCCGCGAACCTTGCGGGCATGCTGCTTGCCAGAGGCGTCGCGCGACGAAGCGAGCTGGCGCTCCGCCTTACTCTTGGCGCGAGTCGCAGTCGACTCGTGCGTCAACTCACGACCGAAAGCCTGCTTCTGTCTGTCGCCGGTGGCGCCTTCGGTCTCCTTATCGCCCGCTGGCTGATCGATCTTTTCGTCGCCGGCACGCCGTCACGCTTTGTGCGGTGGCAGATTTCGGCGGTCGCCCTCGATGTGCCGCTCGACTGGCGCGTGATGTTGTTCACGATTGCGAGTTGTCTGGTGACCGGCCTCTTCGTTGGGCTCGTCCCGGCTCGTCGCGTCCTTCGTGAGGATCTCTTGTCAGGGCTCGCCGGCCAGTCGGCTGCGACCACGACGGCTGTCAAGGTGCCGCTGCAGAAGTGGGTCGTCATTCCTCAAGTGTGTCTCTCGCTCGTTCTGCTGCTCCTCGCCGGGATGCTCGCGCGGACCATGATCCGCGCCGAGATGCGCAGCCCCGGCTACGATCCGGCCGGCGTCGTGTTGGTCGACGTCGAGACGCGCTTCGAGAACTCCGGTGTCGTGCTTGGCACGGCCAGGAACCAGGAGCGGATACGAGCGGCGCAGACCGACCGCCTGGCGCGCATAAGGCGGCTTCTCAGCCACGCGGTGGAGATGCCTGGAGTGACCGCGGCGACTGTAGCCATGAGGACACCGATGACGTCGGTTCCACTGCCGTCCTTGAGCGGATGGGTCGCGGGACGCGAAGGGTTCAGACCCGACGGCCGGCACTACTGGGTCTCTCAGATGGACGTGACACCCGGGTATTTCGACACGCTCCGGATCCCGCTGCTTCGAGGCCGCCAGTTCGATGACCGCGACCGGCGCGACTCGGCAGCAGTGGCGATCGTGAGCGAGACGCTGGCGCGAACCATCTGGCCGACACAGGATCCCCTCGGCCAGCATCTAGGCGTGCATACACCGGACTCGGCGTTTCCTCCCAGATGGCTCGAGGTCGTCGGCGTTGTCGGCGACGTGCACCTGCCGCTGACTGATGGATCATGGAGTCCGGGTTACTACGTGCCGACCGAGCAGGGGAGCTTGGTGCTCCCGTCGACGCTCGCGGCTCGCGGCACTCGTCCTGCGAGCGAGCTGATCAAGGGTCTCGAGGCCGCCGTGGCCGCAGCCGATCCCGAGGCCCTGGCAACCGGCGCGCGACTTATGACGGACGGCATAGATGAGCTCCTGTATCCGCGACGAGTGGCCGCGATGGTTCTCGGGCTGGCAGGAGCTATCGGCCTCTTGCTCGCAAGCTCGGGGCTCTACGGCCTCATTTCTTACTCGGTCGCGCAGCGCGTCCGCGAGATCGGCGTGCGCATGGCACTTGGGGCTGATCGTGCCGACGTTCTACGGCTGATCATCCGCGAGGGCCTGGCGGTGTCGGGCGCTGGCATCGCGCTCGGGTTCGTCCTCACCTATGGTGTGATCCAGATCGTCTCCCGGTTCGTCGTCGCCCTGCCATCCATAGATCTCGTCACGTTCTGTGTTGTACCGACGCTTCTCGGCGCGGTTATCCTGCTCGCGTGCTACATCCCCGCGCTTCGTGCCGCCCGCGTTGATCCGATGGTGGTGTTGAGAGGGTTGTAGAAGTCAGCGTCACACAGAAGGACTCCAAGCCTTCAGGTCAGACGATCACGCTGAGAGACAAGAGTTGACACACTGAGCGGGTGGCGCCCGGCGGGGCCGCCCCGCCCGCCGCGCAGGCGCCTCTCCCGTCGACACTGCTTTTGGCGCCGAGCCGGGGTCCCCGCCGCGCACGCTTGCGCGGTGGGGTGGGAGGACGGGTGGGGCTGCCGGGCGACAGGACCCGCGATCAGGTCAACTGAAACTCTCACGAGGTTAATTACGAAACATTTCGTCGCTCGAAGCAGTCTCATTCCTCATGCTTCGCGACCTTCGCTTCACCATCAGGCTCATCGTAAAGGAACGCTGGTTCTCGGCGGCCGCCGTCGTCGCGCTCGCCCTCGGGATCGGCGTCAACGCGGTGGGGTTCACGCTCATTAACGCCGCCTTCCTTCGAGGCCTGCCGTTCGACGGCGCTGACCGGCTCTACATGCTGACGTGGCAGGGGAGGCCCGGACGGCGCCAGGTATCGCACGTGGAGCTTCAGGAGTGGCGTGAGGGAAGTCATACATTTGCCGGTTTGGGCGCCTTTCGCAACGGCACGATGAACATCAGCGATGCGCGGGCGCTGCCGGAACAGGCGCGCGGCACCTGGATCACCGGCAATTCATTCGAGCTGCTGAGGCAGCCGGCGCTCCTCGGTCGCGGCTTGTCGCCTGCCGACGAGCTCAAGGCCGCCGAGCCCGTCATCGTCATCAGCTACAGCTTCTGGAAGAACCGGTATGGCGCCGATCCGAACGTGCTCGGCACGCCGGTGCGGATGAACGGACAGCCGGCGTCGATTGTCGGCGTCATGCCAGAGGGCATGCGCTTTCCGGACAACACCGAGGTGTGGGCGCCGGCGATCCCGACCGAAGCGCAGGAAAGACGGGATGCGCGCTCGCTTGGCGTCTTCGGACGGCTGGCGGACGCGGCGTCCCGTCGTGAGGCGCAGACCGAGATGGACGGCATCGCGAAACGGCTCGCGGCTGCCTACCCGGACGCGTACAAGAACCTTGCCGGCATCCGCGTGGAAACGTTCACCGAGCGCTACGTCGGTGGCGCCGCCAAGACCATGTTTCTCGTCATGATGGGCGCGGTGAGCTTCGTGCTGCTCATCGCCTGCGCGAACGTCGCGAATCTGCTGCTCTCGCGCTCGGCGAACAGGGCGCGTGAGATCGCCGTTCGCACGGCGCTCGGCGCCACGCGCTGGCGCGTCGTGCGTCAGCTGCTGGTTGAAAGCCTGGTGCTGGCGTTTGTCGGCGGAACGCTCGGGCTGCTCCTGGCCTACGCGGGCGTGCGAACCTTCGATGCCGCGGTCAGTGATCCGGGGAAGCCGTACTGGATCGACTTCCGGGTCGATTACGTCGTGTTTGCGTACGTGGCCGGGATATGTGCGTTGACGGCCGTCCTCTTTGGCCTTGCCCCCGCTCTCCACGTGTCGAAGACGAACAACAACGAGGTCCTGAAGGAAGGCGGACGCGGCACTACCGGCAACCGCCGGGCGCGCTGGCTCAGCGGGACCATGGTCGTCACCGAGCTGGCGCTCACCATCGTGCTGCTGGCTGGCGCCGGGCTGATGGTCCGCAGCTTCATGAAGCTCGAGCAGCTCGACGCCGGATTCCCCATCGATCACCTGATGACGATGCGGATGCAGTTGCCGGCGGCAAAGTACCGCCAGCGACGAGGCGCGCCGCGGTTTCTACGAGCGGCTCGAGCCTCGGCTCGCGGGAATCGCAGGCGTGGAGTCTGTTGCGGTCACGACAGTCGTGCCGCCGCTCCGGGCTGGCGAGCGTTTGTTCGAAATCGACGGCCGGCCGACGGGCCAGCCCGCCAACGAGGAGATGGAAGTCGCGACGGTGACCATCAGCCCGCGATTCTTCGAAGTCGTCGGCGTCGGCCTGCGGCGAGGCCGCGGCTTTCAGAATTCGGACGGCGCGCCCGGGTCCGAGACGGTCATCATCAACGAGCGGATGGCGTCGCAGTTCTTTCCTGGTGAAGACCCGGTCGGCCGCCGGATCCGATTCGTAACGCGAGAGCCTGCGCCGAATCAGCCCACACCTCCATGGCGCACGATTGTCGGCATCTGCCCGACGATTCGGCACGGCGAGACGAGGCAGGTCGAACTGAATCCGGTTGTGTATGTTCCGTCCCGGCAGGAACCGCCGGCAGGCGCGTCGGTGCTCGTGCGCAGTCAGCTGCCGCCGGGCTCGCTCGTCGATTCGCTGCGCCGGGCGGTCCAGGCCGTCGACGCGGACCAGCCGGTGTTCACGATTCAGACGCTCGATCAGATGCTCAACCAGGACCGCTGGCCATTCCGCGTGTTTGGCGTGATGTTTGGAGTCTTCGCCGTCATCGCGCTCGTGCTCTCTTCGGTCGGCCTCTATGCGGTGATGGCGTATTCGGTCACCCAACGAACATCGGAGATCGGCCTGCGCATGGCGCTCGGCGCCCAGGCGCGCCAGGTGCGCTGGATGGTCCTCAAGCTCGGGCTCGTCCAGCTCGCGGTCGGGCTGTCGATCGGTCTTGCTGGTGCAGTGCTGTTGAGCCGGCTGATGGAGGGGATGCTGGTCGGCGTCACGTCGAGCGATCCGGTGACGTTCGCCGTGATCACGTCGCTGCTGACGCTGGTCTCGATCGCGGCGTGCCTGCTGCCGGCGCGACGGGCGACGCTCGTCGATCCGCTGACCGCCCTGCGCGCGGACTGACGCCTGGAATTAGTCATTTCACATTCAGCGCCGCGCGTCCGGACTCCCGCCGGAGCGGACCGGTTGGATCGGGTCGACCTCTGAGCCGCGTGACAGCGAAGAAACTAAAATGGCCCCGCAGCGCCACCATGCGTCGTCGGCGCCGCTATCGTCACCGGCGTTCGAGCGGCCCGGTCGCTCAACCGATGCTCACCTGTCGCCCGGATCACCCGAGCCGACGACGTCATCAAAGACGTGCGCGGAGGGGCTGTTTTTCCACGCGGCGAAGCGGGAGGCCCGAGCCGACCGGCCCGCTCCGGCGCTCGCTGCACCGCGCCTATCGCTCGTCTTTGCGGCGGGCCGTCGGTCTATTTGAGACTCTTGATATAGAGGATGATCGACTCGAGCTGTTGCTCGCTCAGGACGCCGGCAAAGCTCGGCATGCCCATGCCGGTCCGATTGAACCCCGTGACCACCTTCGCGGTGGGCTCCAGGATCGACTCACGGATGTAGGCCTCGTTGGCGGTCACCCGGACGAGCCCCTCCTGGAACGTGCGGTCGGCGCCGTAGAGTCCCCTGAAGTTCGGGCCGAGCTTGGAGACGGCGGACGAGTCGTTTGCATGGCACGCGATGCACCCATAGCGCTCGTAGACGAGGCGGCCTTCTTCCACGCTCACCGGTCCTGACGCGCGCGCGACCTCGGTCTTCGGCGACAGATCGACGGTCAACTTTCCGAACCCTTCCGCCTCAGGATCGAACGTCGTCAATTCGTAGGGAGTGAACGACGCGCTGTCCTGGAAGGCCGTGCCGCCGGCGGTGGCGAGCGTCCAGCCGACGCGCATTTGCGTCACGGGCTTGATGCCCGGCAGGCCGATGAACACACTGCGTCCATCCTTCGAGACGTAGGCACTGCTCGGCACGAGAACGTCGCTGCCCGGTGTTCCGTCAGCCTTGAGCTGGGGCGAACCGTATTTATAGGTGCGGACGTAGTGCCAGCTCGTGACGGTGTAGCGAGCCGGATCGGCGGCCTTCTTTGCGTCGAGCGGGCTCTCGAACCGCAGGAGCAGGCCCTTGTCCATCGGGACGACGGCGCTCGGTAACGTCGATGGTGCGCCGGTGTAGCGCACGCGACCGAGACCCGCGAGTCGCAGTGACGTCGTGCCCCAGCCAAGAATCTGGAAGCCGGCGATGTAGAGCTGTCCGTCCGCGGGATTCACCGACCCGTTGAGCGGGGGAAACTCGAACGCGCGCGTGATACTGACAACGGCGGCCTGTGGCTTCGACGCGCGGTTGTTGATCAGCACGCGGAAAAGCTCGGGACTGTTGAACCCGATCTGCACGAGCGCGTCGCTGAGCGGGCCCATCTTCGCGTCGAACAACCACACTTGCGACATGGCCGAGGCGTTCACGGCGTGTGGAATCCACGTCAGCGGGTCGGCAATCGGCGCCGGATAGACCTCGCGCGGCAGCTTGTCGCTCAGGAAACCGTAAAACTGGTGGTCCTTGACGATGTGCAATGGAGTGCTGGGGATGTAGTGGCCCTGCTGATCGCTTGCCGTAACGAGGCCGGTTCGCACGTTGACGCCGATCTGGGGTTGGCGGAACCCGTAACCAAGCACGGTAGCCGTCCGGCCGTCGGCCGAGACGCGCAGCACGCTGCCGTTGTGCTTGCCGATCGTCGTCGCTTCCTGACCGCCCTTGGCGATCACGAACTCGCCGCCCGGGGCGAGGCGCACGGTGCTCGGGAATTCGCGATTGTCGGCGGTCTGCGCAAACGCGTTCGAGAAGAGCTCGTGGACGTCGGCCTCGCCGTCGCCGTTGGTGTCGCGCAGGCGCCAGATACCGTTGCGGTCGAAGACGTGGATCTGCTCATCCCTGATCGCGACTGTCATCGGTTCGTGCAGTCCGGATGCGAAGCGCTTCCAGGTGATGGAGGAGCTTCCGCCTGAAGCCGTGCTTCCGCCTAAAGGCGGAAGCCACGGAAGGCCCCGGACCATCCACACATCGCCGTCGATGGTGACGATGACGCCCGTCCCGTCCTTCAAGAACTGAATATCTCCGGGCCGCACGTTGCGGCGCCAGGGATTGTCGACCGGCAGCGCGAAGTCGTCTACCACGTAGGCGTCCTTCGCGGTCGAGTTGGTGACCTTCGTCGTGACCGCCTGTGTCCATCGGCGCGCCGGCGAGGCGCTCGGAATGGCCTGGAACGCCACGTTGTCGGGCCCTGGCCCATCGCTCATCGCGATGCAGAGTCGAACGGGCTCGGTGTGAGGCGGGATTCTTGCTGCCCACGCCGGCTCGCCGGATGCGCTGCTTGCTGCGATCGACTCGAGCACCGGCGCGGGCCCGGCGCCGCGGCAGGCGGAGATCGAACCGTCCTTCGTCTTGAATCCGATCATGAGCCACAACGGTTCGGCCGCAGGCCCGACCTCGATATTGCGCACGATCGCCGACCGCCCGCCGCTCTCGGCGACGGTCATCCACTCGCGTACTTCCGCGCCGCGAACGCTGTACTCGAGCACGACGCCAGCACCAACGAGGCGGACCGCCTTGAAACGTCCGAGTGCCTCAGAGATCGGACCACGGCCGACTTCCTCGGCGGTCGGCGCCGGCTCGCGTGGATCGTCGAACGACGGGCGGGCGCCGCTCTGCCATCCCGGGTAGATGCCATTCGCGGCCCACACCTTACCGTCGGGCTCGGGAGGCGATTGGCCACCCTGCGTCTTGCGGTCGGGCTCGTTATACGAACCGGGCGCCAGCGCCTTCGGCGTCACGGCGTTGCCACGCCAGACGGCTGCGACGCGCAGCAGATCCGTGTCGAAGCCGACCCAGAGGCCGCGGCCGAGGTTGAGGATGAGCCCGCGGGGTGTGAGGTTTCGAGCCGGGAAGGTGGGTCCGGCACGCCCTGCGTCCAGCACTGACGAGAAGAAGGGGAAGTCCGGCTCGATCCAGTCGGCCCAGCGGCTGACCGCAGGAGTCACGGCTGGTTGCTGCACCGCGGACGCTCGGACCATCAGCCCGCCCGCCAATGCCAGCACTGTCAAAGTGGCTGCTGCCCGCCAGGATTTCATGCGCGCATTCTATAATCGACCGGCGTGCCCCGACAGCCTTCACCCGTTATCTCGCGACGAGCATTGCTCAAATTGGCTGGAGCGGCAGGAGCGGCCTGTGCGGTCCCCGCGATCACGCTGGCCGCCTGCCGCCGAGCTCAGGCACCGGCCGTGGGGGCCTCGCGCCAGACGGACATCCGCATCGTCTCGGTCGACCACCAATTCGAGGAGTTCCGCTACCGCGCCCCGTACCAGTTCGGCGGCCGGTCGGTCGATCGCGTCACCATCCTCAACGTGAACTGCCGCGTGCGCACCCACGGCGGAGGCGAGGCGGGGAAGGACGCGTGGGGCTTCGGATCGATGACGCTCGGCAACGCGTGGGCGTTTCCCGCCGCATCCCACGACATCGGTCTCGGTGCGATGAAGGCGCTCGCGGACGCGCTCCAGCCGCTGACGGCGTCGTGCGACGAACGAGGGCATCCGATCGACCTCTTCCGGGCACTCGAGCCCGAGTATCTGCGCGCCGCTTCCACGGTGTCCGCCGCACGCGCGCTCCCGTCGCCCATCCCGAAGCTCTGCACGCTCGTCGTCGCCAGTGCGTTCGACGCCGCCATCCACGACGCCTACGGGAAGGCGTTCGGCGTGAGCTGCTACGAGACCTACGGTCCGTCGTTCATGAAGCACGACCTGTCGGACGACCTTGGTGCCCGCGTTCAAGGGCGAGTACCTCGATCGCTACGTTCCGTCCACGCCGCGTGCGACGACACCGGTCTTTCATTCGATCGGCGCGAGCGATCCGCTGGAGGCTGCCGACGTCCGGACGCCCATCAACGATGGGTTGCCCGAGACCTTCGAAGAGTGGATCCCGCGAGACGGGCTGACGCGCTTCAAGATCAAGCTCAACGGCGGCAACCTGGACGCGGACGTCGAGCGAATCCTGCGCATCGATCGCATCGTGAACCGCGTGGAAGCCGGGCGCCGGGTCGCCGACTGGAAGTATCTGCTCGACTTCAACGAGGGGTGTCCCAACGTCGGATACCTGCTCGATTGCCTCAGGCGTGTTCGCGAGGCGACGCCGAGCGGCTTCGATCGCATCCTTTATATCGAGCAGCCGACCGCCCGGGATCTGACGAAAGATCGCGCGAACGTCATGCACGAAGCCGCACGGCTGCGCCCGGTTGTCATCGATGAGTCATTGACCGATCTGGAGAGCCTGCTGCTCGCGCGCGAAATGGGCTACACCGGCGTCGCACTCAAGGCGTGCAAGGGGCAAACGCAGGCGATGCTGATGGCGGCCGCGGCGCAGAAGTTCGGGATGTTCCTGTGCGTGCAGGATCTGACGTGCCCCGGCGCGTCGCTCGTCCACTCGGCCGGGATCGCCGCGCGCGTGCCCGGCAATGCCGGCATCGAGGCCAACGCGCGCCAGTTCGTTCCGAGCGCGAGCGCGCCGTGGGACGCGCGGTTCCCCGGGTTGTTCACGATCCGCGACGGCGTGATGCAGACCGGCCAGCTCACAGGTCCGGGGCTGGGGGCCGTGCCGCCGCGCGCGGGGTGAGCGGCACGCAATCCCGCAGAACGTCGACGCGCCAACGGCCTCGTCACGATGGCCACGATGGTACGATGGTCACGATGACAGGAAGCCCAGGGATCATCGTGCTCATCGTTCCATCGTGTTCATCGTGATGAGACCGTGAACCCTTTCGGGTGTTTTGACCGGTAGCGCTTTAAGACAGTCGTGTTTCCACGCTTGATGCCTGGGAGCCATATGTTCACTCGACGTGAGTTGATGCGCAGCGCCGGTCAGGCCGCGCTGCTGGCGGCCGTCAGCAGGGACGCTCGATTGGCGGCCCAGTCGCCGCGCGTGTTCTGCCTTTTCTCGAAGCACCTGCCAGAGCTCAACTGGAGCGAACTTGGCGGCGCGGTCAAGGATGTGGGATTCGACGGTGTGGATCTCACCGTCCGTCCGGCCGGACACGTGCTCCCGGAGCGCGCGGCTGACGATCTTCCACGCGCGATCGAGGCCCTGACGGCACAAGGCGTCAAGGTCCCCATGATCACGACGGACCTCACCTCGGCGAGCGTGCCGTTTGCGCGCCCGCTGCTGCAGGCCGCCGCGCGCAGCGGCGTGAAGTTCTTCAAGACGGGCTACTGGCGATACTCGTCGTCGCCAGACGTCCGGGCGCAGGTGGCTGAAACGGGAAAGGCGCTCGAGGGCCTCGCCGCGCTGGCTCGTGAATGCGGCATCGAGATGGGATTCCACAATCACCAGGCCTACATCGGTGCCGCGCTCTGGGATATCGCACCGTTCATCGATCGGCTCGATGCCCGATGGGCCGGGTACTGCTTCGATCCCCGGCACGCCGTCGCCGAGGGTGGCGGCGGGGCATGGAAGGCCGCGACGCACCTCGTGGCCCCGCGCCTGAAGATGGTCGCGGTCAAGGACTGCCGCTGGGTGAAGTCGCCGAAGGGGTGGGAGATCGAAAACTGTCCGCTCGGAGAAGGACAGGTCGACTGGGCGTTTGTCGGCAAGGCGCTGTCGGACGCCCGCTTCGCCGGTCCGATCTCGGTTCACCTCGAGTACCAGATGCCGGCCGGCACCAAGCACACCCTCGATGCTGCGAGGCGCGACCTTGCGTTCGCGCGGAGGGTGTTGGGTTGAGGTTACGTACGCCGTCGCGCTGCAACGTTCCTACGGGTTGTTCAACGATGGTCACGATGGCACGATGCCTGGCACGGGTGACTTAGGAATCAAACTGGCTGAGCACGTCCGTTCCTAGGAGAATCATCGTGGCCATCGTGTCATCGTGCCCATCGTGATTTAATCGTGACGCCAGCGGTGTACCTTTCTTGAATGGCAACGCGTAGGACGCTCCCCAAAATCATCCGCCGCCGATCGAAGCTGCACGGCTTCGGGGTCTTCGCGGCCGAGCCCATCACCAAGAACACTCGAATCATCGACTACGCGGGCGAACTGATTCGTAACAGCCGGAGCGGCGTGCGCGAGGCGCGCTACCTCAAGAAGGGAGCCATCTGGGTCTTTCGCGTGAACCGTACGTGGAGCCGTGATGCGGCCGTGAATGGCAATATCGCCCGGTTCATCAACCACGCCTGCAAGCCGAACTGCTGGTTCGAAGTCGTGGACAAGACGATCTGGATCCGGGCGTCGCGATCGATTCGCGCCGGCGAGGAGCTGACCTACGACTACCGGACGGAAGGGGACCAGACGATCCCCTGCCGTTGCCGGCCCGGCTGCGAAACGAAACTCTAACAGCGATAGTCAGCTCGTCGCCGCCGGCGGATCGCGCCGACCGCCCTTGGTCGACGCGGCGAGCGACATTGCCAACATCTGGGCGAGCAGGTCGCTGCCCCGCGGGACGAGGGTGATGCGCGCCTCGCCCTCGAGCAGCCTCTGATTCTCGAGCACCTCGAAGAGCGCGGCTTCGATCTCGGGATCCTCGCTGATCCGGTTGAGCGCCGCGCCGACGATCTGCGGCCGCATCGCCGCGGCCTTGGCGAACTCGACTGCCGCCGTCCGCTCGGCCGTGTTGGTAATGATGCTGACCTGGTTCGCGCCGTCCTGCCGGATGGCGGACGTCACCTGCCGGAGCCGGTTGACGACCTTCTCCTCGATCTGCCGGATCATGTCCCCATCGCGGAAGTGCACCTTCCTGATGTAGACCGACCCGAGCCGGTAGCCCCAGTCGTGAGACTTTTCGGAGACCTCGGCACGCACCGCCTGGCTCATGGTATGGCGCGTCTCGAGCATGTCGCCGAGCCGCATGTTGCTCAGGCACCGCACCGTCGCGTTGCTCACGTTCGCCCGCAGCGATCCCCGCGGGTCGGTGTTTTTGAAGAGAAACGCGACCGGATCGCTGATGTACATCTCGTACCACATACCGATCCCCATCGGCGCGCCTTCCTCGGAGTTCACTGGCTGGCTGCGCAGGTACTCCTGATCGAGGCGCATGTCGATCACGAGCCGCTGACCCATCCAGTTGACGAGAAAGGCCGCCGGGCCCAGCCGGAACGGCAGGATGTGCAGGCCCGGCTCGTCGATCGTGCCCACCACCTTGCCGAAGAGCACATACACATGGCAGGTGCGCTCGAAGACGATGGTGTAGAGCCCGATGACGCGGACGAGGAACAGCAGCACCGGCACCAGCACGAACATGACGCCGAAGGTGATGAGCGCGGCCGGCAGGAATTCCATCAAGGCGTCGATCATCGCTCGACCTCCAGAATCACGTCGTGCGCCTGGTTGTACAGTCCGAGCCGGACGTTGCGCAGGTAGGCCGGCAACGCCCGCGGACCGTTGCGTTTCAGATCGCTCAGCTGCTCGGCCAGGCGCAGCAGCGGCTCGACTTCTCCCTGGGCTTTGAGCGTCTCGATTTCGACCGCGCGCTTCGACTGCACGATCTTCTGGTCCGCGCCGGCGTGGGCCAGGCTGATTTCCGACGACACGTGGTTGTGCGCGGTGTTGATGGCCGCCAGCGCCGACTCGACTTCGGGCGGCGGGTCGATCTCGGTGATGAGCGACGCGTCGAGCGTCACGCCGTAGCGCGCCGCCGACGAGCGGCACTCCCGGTCCATGTGGTCGTTGAGATCGCGCAGGTTCTTCCGCAGGTCGTTGATCGAGATGCCGCTCACGAGCGTCGCATCGGTCGGCTGGCTCTCCCGCGGGTTGGTCGCCGTCGGCGCCTCGAAGTTGGCGATGCGCTCGCGCAGGATGGAGACGAAGTAGCCCATCACGTGCGCGATCGGATGCTTTACGCCAAAGAGGTAGGCATAAAGGTTCCGCTCCGACACCTGATACCGGATCTGGCCCGTCAGGCCGGTATTGAGCTGGTCCTTGGTGACGGCTTCGAGAATGGTGCCGCCGTTGTTGGCCTGCGGCGACTCCGGGTCGTAGGCCATGTTCAAGGTGCGCGTGGCAATCGAGATCTTGTGCACGCGCTCCCACGGCCACTTGAAATACGGGCCGCCCGGAGGAATCACCCGCAGCTGCGGGTATCGGTAGCGCTCGCGCTCGTCGGGCCGCAGGCCCTGCGCGATCGGGTCGTCGAGCGTCGTTTCGTCGCCGAGCCGCTGCGCTCGGCCGAGCACGGTCTTCACCGCGCGCTCGTTCTGGTCGACGGTGTAAAGGCCCGCCAGAAGATACCGGACGACGAACCAGCCAATGAAGCCGACGAAGATGCCCAAGCTCACCGACATTGAGATGCTCCTTCAACTGCCATCATCCCGATCGCGGGAGCGGCGAGTTGTGCGTAAGTCTTTCACAATGAGCCGGCGGGCGCTATCGGGCTCAGGACTCAGGGCTCAAGGCTCAGGTCTGAAGGCTTCAGGCTCTAGGCTTTGGGCTCTAGCAAGATCTTCAAGTACGTGGTCGAAGGTTTTGCTAGAGCCTGGAGCCAAAAGCCAAGAGCCTGTCTTCAACGCCACACACTTCGCACACAAGTGCCACGGCGGTGCCACAAAGTCGTGGTTTACTCGGTGGCGTCGCTGCCAGCGACCATGAAATCGAAGCCGGCCGAGCAGCACACGGTTCTGACGGACGGCTTCACGAGGTACGGCAAGATGCACAGCAGGAAGATCAACCGTCGCGAGCTTATCGGCGCCATGGGCGCGGCGGCGGGCGCGGCGGTCGCATTCGGGTGCGGCAGCTCCCCGACGAGCCCGACGTCGCCCACCACGACCACGACGACAACCACGGGTACCAACTCCGCCTGCGCGGTGACCCCGACCGAGACCGTTGGGCCCTACCCGTCGCTGACCGATCTCTTCCGCAGCGACATCCGCGAAGGGAAGAGCGGGACGCTGCTCACGCTGACGGTCAAGGTCGTGAACGCGAACAGCAGCTGCGCCGCGGTCCCCGGCGCCAACGTCGAGATCTGGCACGTCGACGCCGCCGGCAACTACTCGCAGTACGGCACGCAGACCACGCAGACCTATCTTCGAGGGATTCAGACGACCAACAGCAACGGCGAGGTCACGTTCACCACGATTTACCCGGGCTGGTACCAGGGGCGCGCGACGCACATCCATCTCGAGGTGACGATGAACGGCCGATCCGTCAAGGTGACCCAGATCGCGTTTCCCGAAACGATCAACAATACGGTGCACGCGAGTGGCGTGTACGCGTCGCGAGGCTCGAACCCGATGTCGAATGCCTCGGACGGGATCTTCGCCGACAGCCTGTCATCGGAGTTGATTACGCCAACCGGCAGCACGGCGAGCGGCTACGCTGCCACGTTCCAGGTGGGGGTATCGGTCTAGGAGGCCAGGAACCCCGGCACTTTGGCTTTTTTCATCGGCCCGCGCCGACTTGGAGACCACCAATGCACAACGACGACAACATGATCGGACGGTTACTGACGCGCCGCGAGCTGGTGGCGCTCTTTGGCTCGTCGGCAGTCGCGGCGATGGCGCATCGTGTTTCCGGACAGGTTGCGGCGCCCTCTGGCATGACCGTGCCGGCCTGCGTCGTCCAGCCGCAGCAGACGGAAGGCCCGTACTTCGTCGACGAGAAGCTGCTGCGGTCGGACATTCGTTCCGATCCGGCGACGGGAGCCGTCAAGGCCGGCGTTCCCCTGGCGCTGACTCTCAAGGTCTCGCAGGTCACACCCGACGGAAAGTGCAGTCCGCTCGGCGCGGCGCAGGTCGATCTGTGGCAGTGCGACGCCATGGGCGCGTACTCCGACGTCAAGGACAGGCTCTTCGACACGTCGGGACAGAAGTTCCTGCGTGGTCACCAGGTGACCGACGCGGCGGGCGCAGCGAAGTTCGTCACCATCTATCCAGGCTGGTATCCGGGGCGCGCCGTCCACGTGCACTTCAAGGTCCGGACGAACCCGGCGGCGAGCCAGGCCTACGAGTTCACCTCGCAGTTCTACTTCGACGAGGCGTTGACCGACCGCGTGCACACGCGAGACCCGTACGCCGCGCACACCGGGCAGCGGACGCGGAACGAGACCGACGGGATCTTCAAGAATGGCGGATCGCAGCTCCTGCTGCCTGTCACCGAAGCAGCAGGCGGCTACGCGGCTGCGTTCGATCTCGCCATGCGGCCCGGCGATCCGCCGCCGGCTGGGCGGGGAAGAAGAGGCGGACGCTAGCGTCTACTTCTTCCGCTTGTCGTCGAGGTTCATCGCCAGATCGGCCTCGGTGATCTTGTCGTCGACGCCCTTGGCTGGGACCTCGACCTTGGCAAGCCACAAGAGGGCGTTCAGCATGATCTTTCGCTGATTGGGGTCGCCCCAGTTGGTGTGCGTGTGGCCGCCGGTGAACCCCATGCCGCGGCTGCCGCCGGGACCTTCGAACACCCACATCATCGTTTCGGCCTGGCCGCTCGCGGCAATGATGTGCTCGTAGGGGCCGCGCGGGCTGACGTAGGGGCCCTTGCGCACCTCGTCGCTCGGCGTGGACACGAGGATGGGCGTGACCTTTGCCTTGGCTGCCGCATCGGGCGTCCACCGCATGCTGAAGTACCACTCATCGTGCGTGGCAAAGGGCCCGACGCCGCGCGTGATGGGGTGGTTCGGGAACTTGTCGAACGCCGGCTTCCACATCGGGTTGACGGAGTAATTCGTTTCGTAATACCCGCCAATCCACCGCTGCATCGTCTCGCCAGGCACGCCGGCGGGAACTTCGACGGCGTAGTGGGCGAAGCCGAGCCCGGCGCCCTTGGCGACGAGCGCGTCGAGGACCTTCGCGCGATCGCCCTGGATCGCCGGGTTGTTTCTACCTCCGTCGGAGAAGACCAACACCGCATCGGCGTTGTCGAGGGCGGAGCTGTCGTCCACGCGCGCGCCGTCCACTTCCTTCGCCGGCCAGCCACCGTCATAGACCTGCACCGTGATCCCGGGGACCCCGGTCAGGGCCTTCTGCAGCAGCAGGCACCCGGCCCTGAACTCGTGCATGCCTGGCGGGTGGCTCGGGCGGCCGGCGATGAGGACGATACGTTTGTCGGCGCTGCGGACGGGATACGTGGCGGCCACGATCGCGCCAAGGATCAGGAAGCCCGAGAGCCGACGCAGGACAGGAGAGAAGGTGCGCATGGTGGCATCATCCTACCGATCTGCGGGCGAATGTCACGCGTCTTTTGGACGGCGCGGCGTTACCTTGAACTTTTAATTCTTTAGTTGACAGGCGATCCGGCGTCGGCTACAGTTCGCTCGTTAGTTTTAATTTATTAAGTTTTGGTATGGCAAGACGACGCTCCGCAACGTTGACCGATGGGGAAGCGCGGCTCATGCGAGTCCTGTGGGACGCGCAGTCGGCCACCGTGGCCGAGGTGGCGGCGAGGCTGAAATCGAACTACAGCACGGTGCAGACGATGCTGCGCATTCTGGAGGCCAAGGGCTACGTGACCCACGAGAAGGCCGGACGCGCGTTCACCTACCGGCCGCTCGTCGACCAGACGCAGGCGCGTCGCCGGGCGCTCAGCCACCTCGTCTCCGGACTCTTCAACAACTCGCCGAGCCTGCTCGTCCTCAACGTCCTCGAGGACGATCGGATTGACCCGCGCGAGCTCAATCGGCTGAAGCAGCTGATCAGAGAGAGCAAGTAGTGGAGGGCCCGCTGGAGGTCGTACTCGCCAACTGGCTGTGGCAGGGATGTGCGGTCGCGCTGGCCGCGACGGCCATCCTCCGGGGATCGCGCCGCCTGAGTGCGACGACGAGGTATCACCTCTGGTGGGCCACGTTGTCTGTCGTAATCGTGCTGCCGTTGTTCAGCGTCCAGCTGCCCGCTTTCAGCTCCCAGTCGTCAGCTCCGGGCTTCCGGCAAGAAACTCTGAACCTACAGCCAGGCGACGGTGCTCCGAACGTCGCAGCCGACAGCTGGAAGCCTGCGGCTGGAAGCATGTTGCCGGCAGCTGGAAGCTTCGTGCTTCCAACGCTCCCGCTGTGGGCTCTCTGGCTGTTGTCGCTGTTGTGGCTCGCCTGGGTGGCGGTTTCGCTCTGGCGAATGCTCGGGGCGCTCGTTTTCCTGCGGCATGCCAAGCGCACTGCGCATCCGTTTCCCGTCGCGCGCGAAGTCCGGCTCGAGACGTGGCTCTCGCTTCGCGCCCGCGGCCGCCGCGCCGCGCTTGCTGTGTCGGACAGCGTGCGGGCAGCTGCCGTGCTGGGCCTGACGTCCCCATCGATCGTCGTGGCCCCGAGCGTTCTCGACGCGCTGGACGATTCAGAGCTCGATCAGATCGTGGTCCACGAGTGGGCCCACGTGCAGCGTCGCGATGACTTCGCGCGTCTCGTCCAGCGAGTCATCGTTGCGCTCGCCGGCCTTCATCCGGCGATCTGGTGGATCGACCGGCAGCTCAATCTCGAGCGCGAAACCGCGTGTGATGACTGGGCGGTGAATGCCACGGGGTCGCCCAGGGGCCTGGCGGTCTGTCTGACAAAGCTCGCGGCGCTGCCGGGTCGGCCAGCCGATGTCCAGCTGCTGCCGGCCGCGCTGTTGTCTTCCGAATTGACGACGCGGGTCGTCCGGCTACTCGATCGGCGCCGCAACACGTCAACGACTCGGACGATCGGCGCCCCGATGGTCATCGCGCCCGTACTCGGCGCGCTCGCACTCGTCGTCGCGAGCGTGGAGCTCGTCGTGACATCTTCGGATGTGCCAGAGACACCGCGCGCCGTCGTTCCGTCCGTCTCGACGGTTGTGGCGGCCGCCGGGTCGCCGGGTATCGACCCTGACGAGCCTTCTCCGCGGGGCCGGCTCGTCACACGGGACCTTTCCGCGTCAGCCACGGAGGGTGCTCGACGGCCGGCGGATGTTCAAAAGAGAACTGCCGGACGGACCACTGCGGCGCATGATACGAGGGGATCTCAGAGGGCCCCTGAGCGCGCCGACACTGGCGCGACTTCTACCGCGCGGCAGAATCCGCAGCGGCAGGAAATCGTGCTCCCGACGGAGCATCCGGTCGAAAGCGAACTGGGTGCGGATCTACCAGCGATCGGAATGGCTGTGGCGATCGGCGGACCTGCGACGACGGTGGAATCGGGTGCACCAAAAGGTAGACAGGCCGTCGCGGGTCCGACCATCTGGGGTGCGGCCGCCGACGCTGGGGTAACAGTCGGAAAGGGCTCGCAGAAGGCCGCCGTGGCCACGGCGGGATTCTTTACGCGATTGAGCAAGTCGATCTCGGACGTCTTCTGATAGAGTCCCGCATCAATGCGCATACACATCGTCAACCCTTCGGACATTTCGTTCGGGACGGCCGTGATCACGCCGCGTTGGTTGTACGTGCTCGCGGCCGCCACACCGGCGCACTACGGCACGCCGGTCATCGTCGATGAGACGCTCGAGTCGTTCGATCCGGACAGTGTCGCGTCGGGCGATGTGGTTGGCATCGGCATTCACACGGCGAATGCCCTGCGTGGGTATCACCTGGGACGTGTCGCGCGAGCACGCGGCGCGACGGTGGTGTTCGGGGGGATTCACTCGACGCTCTACCCCGACGAAGCGCGCGAGCACGGGGCCGCGCACGCGGTAGTGAAGGGTGACGGCGACGTGGTGTGGTCGACCGTCCTGGCCGATCACGCGAGCGGCAATCTGCAGCCGCTCTATGACGGCGGGCGCATCGAAGGCGGCTCATTCATTTCTGCGCGATGGGATCTGCTGCCGGCCGATAAGTACATGTGGGGGTCGGTACAGACGATTCGCGGCTGCCCGAAGCACTGCTCGTTCTGCTCGGTGTGGCGCACGGACGGGCAGAAGCCGCGACAGCGGGGCGTCGACGATGTGGTGCGCGAAGTCGTTGCCCTCAGACGCCGCGGATTCCGATTCATTCTCCTCTCCGACGACAACTTCTATCCGGTCACGTTGGCGGATCTCGCAGCCGCGGGCCGCCGGTCCGACAAGGCACAACTCGACAACCTGAAGGCGATTCGCGCCGAGCGCTTCGAGTTGATGGCGCGGCTCGAGCAGTTGCCCGACGACCTCGTGTTCTACACCCAGATCACCATGGAGGCCGCCGAGGACCCCGAGTTCCTCAAGGCCATGCGCAAGGCGAAGATCCGCGGAGCGCTCGTGGGCATCGAATCGGTCACGCCCGAGGGGTTAAAGGCCGTCTACAAGGACTTCAACATGGCTGGCGACGCGCTCGTGACGCGTCTGCAGGCGTTCGGTCATCACGGTGTGCACGTCCTGGGGTCCTTTATCTTCGGGCTGCCGACCGACAAGCCGGATACGTTCACAGCGACGGCGGATCTGGCGCAACGGGCCGGCGTCGCGTTCGCTCAGTTCGTCATGCTCCAGCCGTTTCCCGGCACTGTGGACTTCGCGAAGTGGGAAAAGGAAGAGTCGGCCGCGGTCACGGTCGGGTCGACGCCGTTGTCCCGTTATTGGTTGATTCCTACCGCCGAACGACCGAAGATCTACGCGGCGCATCCTGCGATGTCGGCTGACGAAATTCGTCGGCGCACGCAGGCGACGTGGGACGCGTTCTATAGCCTGCCGCTCATCTGGAACCGGTCGAAGGGGTGTGTGAAGTCGTTGCGCGCCCGCGTCATGTTCGTGCTCATTTCGAAGCTGTACCGCCAGATGTACGCCAACACGGGGATTGCCACCGACAGCGCTCGAGTCGCGCGATCGGCCCGTCGAGCTCGCGTGCTCGCCAAGTTGGCACGCAAGTTGTTTGTCGCTGAGCCGATGCCCGATCTCGAAGTCCCGCTGCCGCGGCTCGTCGCGGAGCGGCCGGCGCTCATGTAGATAGGTTCAGAAGGTTCACGAGGTTCAGCGGGTTCACTCAGATTCGGGCCGGACCGGAGGCAAGGGAGCCAACGGAGGGATCATGAAGGCTTGCATCTCAGGTGCGCTCTGCTTCGTCGCGGTTGGGGCTGTCCTTAGTGACAACTCGCGGCTGTTCACACTCCACGCGCAGACAGCCTCGTCGCCGTCAGCCCTGCCGAGCGCGTCGATCGGCGCGACGGCGACGGTCGGTGCAAGCGTCCTCGGACGCTTCCTTGCGGAATACGAACAATCGCTTCAATCGCTGGTGAGCTATCGCGCCATAAGGCGCCTGTCTGTCGTGGCCCGCGGCGGGAAGATGACGGCAACCCTCAAGGCCCGCACTACGCTCGACCCGATCAATGGCTTTCAATTCGAAGTCCTGGAAGAGAACGGATCGGGGATGCTCCGCTCGAGAGTCCTTCACGGCGCGCTCGAGGCCGAGCGCGACGCGAAGCGCCGCGAGAAGGGCGCCCATGGCGCGCTGACGGCGGCCAACTACACGTTCGGAGCCGGCGAGCTCACACCAGATGGCATGCTGCGCGTCGCCATCCACCCGGTCAGGAAGGACTCCCTGCTCGTCGAGGGCAGCATCCTGCTGACGAACGAGGCCGCGGACCTCGTCCGGATGGAAGGCCTGCTCGTGAAGCGGCCGTCGTTCTGGACGAGGAAGGTCCTCATCGTGAGGGACTACGCGCGTATCGGCGGCGTCCGGGTCCCTGTCGCGATGGGTTCGACCGCCGACATCCTCTTTGCCGGCCCATCGTCGTTCTCGATGAGCTACGAGTACGAATCAATCAACGACGTCCCGACTCAGCCCACGGGCGTCGCCGCGGCCCACCGTTAGCTGTCGCTACACCGGCCGATCGAACACGCGGGCGTAGTCGTCGGGCCCGTCGATGTCGTGCAGCACGCCGGGATCGTCAACCTCGAGATCGATGAGGTCTGACGCATGCGCGTGGACAACGGCTTTCGCACCCACGGCAGGATCGGCATGCCTCAAGGCGTCGAAGACCCCGCGTCCGAAGATGACCGGGTGGCCGTGCCGTCCGTGCCAGGTCGCGCGCACGATGGCCGCGCGATGTGATGCGAACGCCGTCAGGAGCGCGCGCACCGTGTCTGGCAGAACGAGCGGCGAGTCGACAGGCGTCACGAGCACACCGTGCACGCCCGGCCGATCCGCCGCGTTCACACCGGCAATCACCGAGGAGAGCTGACCTGTCTCGGCGTGCGGGTTGACGACGTATCGCGCGCCGGTGCCAATGCTCTCCACTTCCGACTCGAGCGCGCGATCATCCGGGCGCCCGACGACGATGACGTCCGCCACACCACCCGCAAGAAGCGCGTCCGAGAGCCGCCGGACGAAGCTCGGGCCAGCTGGGCCGGCCGGGAGCAAAGCTTTTGGCCGTCCCATGCGGCTCGACTGGCCCGCGGCGAGGATGATCCCGGGAATCACATCAGGATTGTACCGGTCCGCCGCCATTTGGCGTTGGTAAGCCGACGTGCAGCCAAGGAAAACACCCGCGTTCGGGCCAGACCCCTAAGGGACCCGGTTTTCTTGACTTCCACAGTAGAAGTCCCTACACTGGCCGCGTTTTCAAGCTCAGCGTGCGCCGGGAAGCCAGAGAGGGTGCGTTTCGGCGGGGTGGATTCGAAGGTCGTCGGCGCTTCCCGGCTAGTCGCGGCGGGCCGCGTCCTCCGGCTCACGTTCACTGCACTGGGCTTGTCAGGCTCCCCGGAATGTCCGGGGTGTCGTTCATCGGAGGACACGGGTTATGCCGACCGGGACCATCGCACGACTGTTGATTGACAAGGGCTTCGGGTTCATCCGGGACGAGAGCGGGATCGAGCACTTCTTCCACCGCAGCTCAGTTCGCGGCGCTGTATTCGAACTCTTGCGGGAAGGGCAGCGCGTTGAATTCACGCCGGAGGAATCCGGTAAGGGACCTCGCGCCGGTGAAGTGCGGCTGGTAGAAGGCTGAGCGCCGCACGGTTTCTCGGGCGGGGCGTCCTGCCGCCCCGCCACTTCACTCTAACGACACTTCCTACGAGCTTCCAACTTCGAGCTTCGAGCTTCGAGCTTCCAACTTCGAACTTCGAACTTCGAGCTTGCGACTTCCAACTTCGAGCTTCCAGCTTCCGACTTCCAGCTTCCGTTCGAACTTCCACTTCCAGCTTCGTACTTCGAACTTAATCACTTCACACTTCAAACGTCAGACTCCAAACTTTCACCGTCAGTACTCGACAAACATCCTCTGTATCTCCCCCTCATCCCTCGTGGCGGTCAGCGCGAGCATCAGCAGGATCCGCGCCTTGAGCGGTGCGAGATCTTCGGCGGCGATGCGGTTGCGTCCCCCTGCCGCTTGCGGCGTCTGCGCAGTGTCGTCGCCATCGGTCCGCGATGGCGCGGACGAGGGTGTGCGGCGGGCAGCGATGCGGCCGCCGCCGGCCCGGGTGCTCGTGACGACGAATACGCCTTTGTCGATCGCGTATCGGATCCCTTCGCCCTGCGTTCCGCTCGTAGCGCCCGCACCCGCCGAGGCGATCACGATTCCCTTCGCGCCCTGATCGACGATCGCTTTGATGACGTTACCGCTCGCGCCTTGGTAGACCATCACGACATCCACGCGCGGGAGTGTCTGGATCGTCGAGACGTCGAACTCGGACGCGCTGGTATGGCGCTTGACGACGCTGCGGTAGTAGACGACCTTGTCGCTGTCGACGACCCCGAGCACGCCGTATCCGCGCGTCTGGAACGTCTGGAGCCGCAGCGCGTCGGTCTTGGTCACTTCACGGGCGGCGTTGATTTCGTCGTTGAGGACGACGAGCACGCCTTTGCCGCGGGACTGCGGTTCGGCGGCCACGCGAAATCCTTCGAGCAAGTTGGCCGCGCCCTCGTAGCCGAGTGTGCTCGGGTTGCGCATCGACCCGACGACGACGACCGGCCGGTCGCTGCGAACAGTGAGGTTCAGAAAATACGCCGTCTCCTCGAGCGTGTCAGTCCCGCTCGTGACGACGATGCCGGCGAGCGTGGGATCCTCCCCGAAGAGAGTGTTGATGCGCCGCGCGAGCGCCAGCCACTGGTCGAGCGTCAGCGCGGCGCTCGAGGTGTTGGCGAATTGCTCCGACTCGGCGCGGGCGTATCGCTCGATGCCGGGCATCGAGGCGATGAGCTCGTCCGAAGTCAGCCGTCCGCCGGAGCGGTTGGAGATCGTACCGCCGGTGGCGATGAGCCTGACTTTTGGCAGCAGCGCAGCCACCGGGGCGTTCTGACGGGCCTCGAGCCGCAGGCCTGGCCCGAGCGTCAGAAACGTTGCAAGCGCAGCCAGCGAGGCGAACGAGTAACGCCTGATGAAGGCGGGCACGATCGTCAATATAGCGCAGTCTCAGCGCTGTTTGACGCCGTGGGCGAGTGCGAGCCAGCGGCTCAGTTGTCCGGCGGCCTCGACTGGAGTTTTCCCGTAGAACGGCATCAGTGCTGCTGATCCGCCCGGCACGCGGGCGATTTGCGCCCGCCACTTGTCAACGCCGACGCTGGATACCTCGATGAGGTAGTCGCGCCCGTTGATGTTTTCTGCAAACTGATGCACGTTCACGTGTCTGCGCCGCCGGGTGTCGAAGTCGACTTGGAATGAAATGACGCTGAAAGGCGAAGAGCATTCTAGCGGGTGTGACGGAGGCGACAAGCGAAAGAACTGACGAAGGCGCACCCACATAGGGCGCTCCCGGAGATCCGCACGGATTCTCACACGAAAAAAACTTTACGTGTCGCCACTTCCACAGCCTATCCACGGATCTTCCACAGCTTTTCCACAACGGTAGACCGCGAGCAGTGCTTGACGGGCTTGCGGGGTGCCACTAGGCTGAGATCCTCAATGCTGCTGCGAAACCGTGCCATGCGAGTCCGGCGTCCAACGGCGCCCGGAACGGCCGTCCTGCTCGCCGTGGCTCTGGCGGTCGGTGTCGCCGCCGGTCCGCCGCCGGCGCCCGCCGCCGACGCGCTGTTGTACCGCATCTTTCTTCGGGACGGTTCTACGCTCGTGAGCTACGGCGACTTCGCTCGCGTCTCCGACCGCGTCGTGTTTTCGATTCCGATCGGCGGGCTGGACGAGCCGTCGCCCACGCTGCACCTCGTCAGCATTTCGGAGTCGTCGGTCGACTGGGAGCGCACCGATCAATATGCGGAAGCGACGCGGGCGCGCCACTACGCGGCGACGCAGGGCGAGGTCGACTTCGACGCCTTGAGCACCGAGGTCGCGCGCGTCCTCCACGACGTGGCGACGACGAAGGACCCGGCGCGTCGTTTGGCGCTCGCGACCGATGCACGCCGCATGCTCGGCACCTGGCCTGCGGCTCACCATGGGTACAGGGCGTCCGACGTTGCCCAGCTCACCTCGCTTCTCGACGACGCGGTTGGCGACCTGCGCGTTGCGGCGGGACTTCCGCGACTGGACCTGACGCTTGTCGCTACCGCGAGCCCGCTGCCTCCCGTCGCGCCCGAGCTTCCTACTCCCACGTTGCGCGAAAGCGTCGAGCAGGCGTTCAAGGCCGCTTCGGTTGCCGACGATCCGGCCGAGCGTGTGTCCCTGCTCCAGGCGATTGTCGCGGGTCTGCCAGCGCCGGGGAAGCCGGCGGAGGGGCGGCCATCAACGCCGGCGTGGACGACTTTGCTGCATGCCCGGGCCTCGGCGGCGCTACAGCAGGAGCTCAAGACCGATCGGAGCTACCGCGACCTCGTCTCGCGCGTCGTCACGTCGGCCGACGAGCGTGCCCGGCGCGCGGACGTCAATGGCATCGAGAAGCTCGTCACGGTGGTGCTGAAGGCGGACGACAAGCTCGGCCGCCGCCGGCCGCAGACGACGGCGGCGCTGCTCGCGACGCTCGATGGGCGGCTCGACGCTGCGCGGCGCCTTCGGCTGGCGCGCGATGCCTGGGCCCTGCGCCGCGACGGGTTGTACGACTACCAGCGGCGGATGCGCCCCTCGATTGATCGCCTGCGGCGATCGTCGGCTGGCCTCGAGCAGATCCGTCAGCTCTCCGGACCCGCCCCGGACGCGCTGACACCGCTCGCCGTGCGTGTCAACGACGCGTGGCGCGAGACCAGGAACATCCGGCCTCCAGCGGAAGCCGAGGCCGTGCACAACATGTTCGTGAGCGCAATGCAGCTGGCGATTCGCGCCGCCTCGTCACGCCGCCTGGCGATTACCGGCGCCGACATGAATACGGCGTGGGAGGCCTCGGCGGCCGCCGCCGGCGCGCTGCTCCTGTTCGAGCGGGCCCTGGAAGACTTGCGACGGCTGACCACACTCCCCGGATCGTGATCACACCTCGAACCACCCGCCTTCTGCGCGTGCCCGACCTGCAGGCGATGCACCGGGTGCTCGCCGAGTGCGTTGCCGACGACGCGGCGACGCCATTGGCGATCATCGTGCCGACGTCGGGGGCGGCCGAAGCGCTTTCTCAGACCTTCGAGCACCGCGCTGTGCGGCGAGGCGGGTTCGATCTCCTGACCCGTGACGAGCTCTATGCGCGGCTGCACGAGCGGCTGCCTTCGGCTCCGCCCCTGCTCACTGCCTTCGAGCGGGAGGTGCTGCTCACGCGCGCGGCTTCCACGGCCAGCTCCAGCGGCACGCCTGCGCCCTTCAAACTCCGGCCTGGCCTCGTCGTCGAGATCCTGGCGTTCTACGACGAGCTTCGCCGGCGCGATCGCACGGTGGAGGACTTCGATCGGTTGATGATCGACAGCTTGCAGTCGAGCGTCGAGATAGACCGCGGGGCCGAGCGGCTCTTCCGCCAGACCGAGTTTCTGACGGCGACCTTCACACGCTTCGAATCGCTCGTCGAGTCGAGCGGACGGCTGGACGAGCACGCGCTGCGCCGATCTCTACTGGCTCAGGACGGAGCCGGGGCGTACCGGCGCGTGGTGGTCAGCGTCGCCGATCAGGCCGCCGATCCGCGCGGGCTTTGGACCGCCGACTACGACATGCTGGCCAGGCTTCCCGGGCTCGCCTCGCTCGACGTGATCGCGACCGAGAACGTGCTGGCCGCCGGGTTCCACCAGCGCGTGCACGACGTGCTGCCAGGCATCGAAGAGCAACGCCTGAGCGCGGGCGCGTCGGTGCCGGTCCTCGTGACGCCGCCTCATTCGGCAGGAGATGCTCCGACCCGCTGGTTCGTCAGCCGCGACAGGGAAGAGGAGCTCAACGCGGTCGCGCGCACGATTGGGCCGGTCGTCGCCGGGCGCACGGCCGTCGTGTTCCAGCGCCCGCTTCCGTATCTCTACCTGGCGCGTTCGGTATTCGCCGACGCCGGTCAGCCGTACCAGGCGCTGGACTCGCTCCCGCTCGCCGCCGAGCCCTTCGCCGCGGCGCTCGACGTGGTCTTTGCGTTCATCATCGCGGCCGCCAACCGCGCGTCAACCGTCGATCTGCTCGGTTCGCCGCACTGGCAATTCCCGGAGCTATCTGGTTCGGCCGTCTCGGTCCGGGCGCGCGTCAACGCGCTCGATGCGCGCCTTCGCGAACTGAAGTACTTCGGAGGTTGGGACCGCCTCACCGCGCTCGCGGAGCATTCCGCGTTCTCGACGGACGAGAAATCTCCGAACACCCGCCGCCGGCGTCGCGCGGGCGCCGGAGAGGCGCTGCTGGCCGCCTTGGCAGCCGCGGAGGCGCTCAGGCCGGTGCGCGAGGCGCCAACGGCATCCGGACAGCTCCACGCGCTGCTCGATTTCATCCGCGGCCACGAACGTCAGCCCGCGGACGAGGACGGCTGGGCGGCTCGACACCAGCGCGCGCGCGGCGCCGTGATTGGCGCCATCGAATCGCTGGCAGATGCGCAGGCCCGGCACGACGATACGCCGCTTGCGGTCGATCGCCTTGCCGGCGCCGTGCGCCGGTGGATTGACGGTCAGACGTTTTCGCCGCGCACGGGACCGCACGGTGTCCTGCTCCTCGACGCGCCGGCGGCCGCTTATGCCGACGTGGACGAGGTGCGGCTCGTCGGGCTCGTCGAACGGGACTGGCCTGAACGCGTGCGCCGCAGCATCTTCTATCCGGCATCGCTGCTCTCTCAGCTCGGCTGGCCGAACGAGACGGATCGGCTGGCGGCGGCGCGCGGACGGTTTCACGACCTGCTCAGGCTTGCGCGACGGCGCGTATCGGTCTCGACGTTCACGCTCGAAGACGACGCGATCGTGTCGGGTTCGTCGTTTCTCCAGGAGATCGAAGCGAGCGGGTTGCCGATCGAACGGGCGGAGCCGGAGCTCCCCGAGCAGGCCGTCAGCCCGGTTGTCGCCTCGTCCTGGAGTACCGAAGCCACCGCGTGGCTCGCGCTGCGCGCCGGGCGATCGCCGGAGGACAGCGAGGCGTACCACGGCGCCGCGGGTCCACGCGCTCCGGAGGTCTACGCGGTCAGCCATGTGGAGCGCTACCTCGCGTGTCCGTTCAAATACTTCGCAGCGCGTGTGCTGCGCCTCGACGAAGAACGGGAAGACGAATCCGGCTTGAGCCCGCAGGAAAGAGGACAGCTGCTCCACGAAGTGTTCCAGACGTTCTTCGCGCGATGGCAGGAGCGCGGCGGCGGTGCGATTACGGCCGACTCGCTCGGGGACGCGCTCGAGCTGTTCACGTCAGTTGCCGAGTCGACGCTCGCGCACCTCGGCGAGGCGGACCGCGCGCTCGAACGTACGTATCTCCTCGGCTCGGCGGTCGCGCCAGGTCTGGGTGAGCGGGCGTTCAACTTCGAGATCGAACAGGAGATCCCGGTGCTCGAGCGCCTCCTCGAGCAGCCACTCGAGGGCGCGTTTGAATTCGAGGGGGCGGGCGGACCTCGAACGATCGGCGTCCGGGGGAAGGCCGATCGGATCGATCTGCTCGAGGACGGGACGCTCCGGGTCATCGACTACAAGCTGGGCCGTGCGCCGAAACCCGCCCGTGCGCTGCAGCTTCCCGTTTACAGCATCTGTGCCGAGCAATCCTTGAAGGGCCGCCACGGACGCATGTGGACCGTCTCGAGCGCGGGCTATGTCGCGTTCAAAGAAAAAAACCCGTTTGTGCCGCTCGGCACATCAACGTCGCTCGAGCAGGCGCTCGGCGATGGTGCGGAGCGGTTTGCGGCGGCGGTCGAGGGCATCGAGCGCGGGGAGTTTCCCGTCCGGCCTGAGGAACCGTTCCTATGCACGTGGTGCGGCTACTCGGGCGTCTGCCGGAAGGACTACGTTGGCGACGAGTAACCCGCCTCGCTCGTCTCAGCCGTCGCTGTTCGACGCGTCCCCGGTCGAGCCGGAGGCAGCCAGTGCTACGCCCGACACACCTGCCATCGCGAGCGAGGCGCCTGACGCGCCTGCTCCCCCTGCGTCCCAGGCAGCCTCGGCCGAGTCCGACCCCGACGCGAGTGCCCGAAGCTTCGCGGTCGAGCCGGACAACAACGTCGTGCTCGAGGCCTCCGCCGGCACCGGCAAGACCTCGGTCCTGGTTGCGCGCTACGTCAACCTGCTCAAGCGCGGTGTCGACCCGGCGAACATCCTGGCGATTACTTTCACGCGCAAGGCCGCGGCCGAAATGCGCGAGCGGATCGTGCGCGAGATCGGCGAGGCAGCGGCCCGATCCGAGCTCGATCGCGCGCGATGGATCGAGCTCCGGGACCGTCTCGGGGACATCGCGATCAGCACGATAGACGCGTTCTGTCTTTCGTTGCTGCGCGAGTTTCCTCTCGAAGCCGATCTCGACCCCGGCTTCGACCTCGCGGACGAGACGGAGGTGCCGCGCCTCATCGAAACGGCGCTCGACCAGGCGCTGCGGATCCTGACGAGCCAGTCGCGAACCGACCCCGACGTCGCGCTGGTGTTCGCGCAACTCGGCATCGCGCGCACGCGGGAGGGCCTGGCGTCGCTGCTCGAACGCCGCCTGGTGGCGTGGGCCGCGCTCGATCGATTCCTCGCGAAAGGGCCAGCCGATCTCACCGCGGGGCGCGTCTGCCAGGCGTGCGCCGATCGGCTGCACGCGGTGCTGGGCGCGGCGCCTGGAGGCCTCGCCCGCTTTCTCGAAGACGGCCCCGTCAGGCACCAGCGCTACCAGCTGCTCGTGCGCGAGATCCAGCGCGTGCCCGAGCTGGCGCAGGCTGGCGACGCAAGGTTCCGCGCCGTCCTCGACCGCATCGCGGCTCATTTTCTGACCGCGGAGGGCCGCGCGCGCCGGAGCGGAGCGATCCACCCCTACCGCGCGAACCACTATCGCTCGGAGGATGCGGCCAAACGACATCGGTCTGCCGTGTTCGAGCTTTCTCAGGGCATCGCGGACGTCGTGTTCGCCTTCAAGCGCGACCTCAACGTCGTCCTCGCGCGCGGGGTCAAGCGGATGTTCGCCGTCGCGCTGGCGCAATACCGCCAGGTTCTCGACGAACGATCGGTGCTCGACTTTGCCGACGTGCTCGATCGCGCCCTCGACCTGCTGCGCCGGATGGACGAGTTCTCGCAGAGCCGGTTTCGCCTCGAGGCACGCTACCACCATGTCCTCGTGGACGAGTTCCAGGACACCAGCCGGGCCCAGTGGGAGCTGGTGGCCCTGCTCATCCAGTCGTGGGGCGAAGGCACGGGCGTGACCACGAGCCCGTCGATCTTCGTGGTGGGGGACAGGAAGCAGTCGATCTATCGTTTTCGGGACGCTGAGGCGGCCGTTCTGCAGGAGGCGGCGCGTCACATCCAGGCACTCCGGCCGGCGGGCAATCCGCGCCGCTCGATCACGAAGAGCTTCCGCGCGCTGCCCACCCTGCTCGCGTTCGTCAACGACCTCTTCGCTGAGATGGCCGATTCGGAGCCGGGAGGGGGGCGTTTTACCTACACAGAGAGCGACCGTTTCCCGATCACAGCCACGGACAACACGGATCGGCGGGCCACGGACAACACGGACAACACGGATCGGCGGGTCACGGACAATACGGACGACACACGGCAGGCGGATCGCGCGGAGAGGGACGATCGATTCCAGCTGGGCATCGCCGCGGCCAACGATCCGGTGGCCTGCGCCGCGCTGGTCGCGGACGAGGTCCAGCGGATTCTGCGCGAGGACAGCGTTCGCGATCGAAAGACGGGGGTACCGCGGCGCGCCAGTCCTGGCGACATCGGGGTACTGTTCCGGTCGCGCGCCAGCCACCGGGAGTTCGAGCGGGAGCTCGAGCGCCGCTCGATTCCCGCGTACGTCTACAAGGGGCTGGGTTTCTTCGACGCCGACGAGACCAAGGACGCGATGGCGCTGATCCGATTTCTCGCCAATCCGTCGTCCGACCTTCGAGCGGCAGCCTTTCTGCGATCGCGCTTCATCCGTCTCTCCGATGCCGCATTGGCCAAGCTCGCGCCACGACTGGCCGACGCCCTCTTCCCCCTAGAAGAGAAAGAAGAGAAAGAAGAGAAAGCGGACAGGCCAGGCGACCGGAATGAAAAGGACGAGGAAGCGGACGAAGACCTGCAGGCGCGCATCGCCGCCCTCGGAGAGGAGGACGGGCGAGTGCTGGCGCACGCGAGGCGCTCGGTTCCGCGGTGGGTCGCTCAGGTGGATCGCGTGCCGCCGGCCGAGCTCTTTGAGACGATTCTCGCCGAGAGCGCGTACGCCTACGAGCTGAGGGGACCACGCCTGCGCCAGGCCCGGGAGAACGTGAAGAAGATGCGGAGCCTGGTGCGCCGAATCCAGAACCACGGGTACGCGACGATGCCGCGAATTGCCGATCACCTCGACTCGCTGACCGCCGGCGACGAGTCGAACGCGGTGCTCGAAGCGCTCGACGCGGTCAACCTGATGACCGTGCATGCGTCAAAAGGGCTGGAGTTTCCGATCGTCTTCGTCGTGAACATGGCCAAGGGGGCGAGTGGCCCGCCGCGTCCGATGCGGGTAGTTGTCGACACAGACGCTCAAGGTGAGGAGCAGGCGTCGGTCACCGTCGGGCCGTTCGTATCGGAGATGGACGAGGCCGAGCGTCAGCGCGAGAAGCACGAGACGAAGCGGCTGCTGTACGTCGCGCTAACGCGCGCCCGCGACCGGCTCTACCTTGCTTCGGCCCTCAAGGACGGCGTCATGGCTCCTGGGCGGGGGAGTCTTGGCGAAGTGTTCCCGCAGTCGATTCGGGAGCTCTTCGTCCGGGCTGCCGTCGCGCCCGCCGCCGCTCCGTCGGGGTACGTCAGCTGGACGAGCGCGTCGGGCGCCCGCTTCGAGTGGCGTGTCTGCACGGGAGCGGCGCGGGATCCTGAAGCGACATGAAGGTGACGTAGGTTGTCACTCATGCCGCGTTTCGTCGGTGATGTCGTGCCGCCGGATATCTCGCAAAACGGGAGATAAGTCAACCTAACGCAGTAGTTTAAGCGCGCAAGCCGCCACAGCAGGCTGACGAAGAGTGTCAAGTGTAGCCGCTGGATGTCAGCCGAGCCGTTGCCCGGGTCCGGGCCGGTTACATGGCCTAACTCGCTTATTTCAAGTCGCTTACGAAGGCCAGGAACCAATTCGTACCGCGGTTTGTCTAAGGTAAGTAGCTGGCGTCAGGATTGCAAAGACGACGGCGACGGGGGTGCTGTATGGCAGTTCCTGCTGGGTCGCTCAATTACGTTAAGCCGACGCCGACAATCTTCGAGCTCGAAGCACTCGAGGGTCTCCCGTGTGGCTGCGTAGCGGCGGCGTTCCGGGCGCGGCCGTGGGACGTGGCGGTCGTCTCGCTCGAGGCGAAGGGCCCGCACTGCATTCTCGCCGGTCACACCAGCGGTCAGATTCTCCGCCTCGGCGATACCTCTGAGTTCGACGAGGAAGAAGACGACGAATAGGCCGTTCGCGCCCGCGCACCGCTTCCTTCTCGCCAGTCCTTGAGAAAACCTGCGCAAGATTGAAAGATCTTCATTGCGTCCAGGAAACGGTTACTCGTACAATTCGAAGGTTTGAAGAGGAGCCCAACTAGATGGCCTTGACCTGTCCGAGCTGCGGGAACGACCGGAATTTTCTGGTCAAAACCCTGCAGATGCATGTCGTGCAGGTGCGCGACGATACCCGAGTAGAGGCGAACGAAGAAGGTCGCCCGGCGGTGATCGAAGTGCTCTGCGACGAGTGCGAAAAAGAACTGAATTTCTCCGATTTTGACGAGAGCGTTCGCAACGAGCTCCTGTTGACCCTCGGCGCTCGGTGAGCGCGCGCTACCCCTCGCCCGCTTCTGCCTCCTCGAAGTAGTCGCATTCCGGGCAGATCCACTCGCTCAGCCGCTTGACCGCGGAGTCCACGCCGGGGCGGTCACGGACTTCGCGCACGTGCAGCCGCATCGCCTCGCCGCAGAGAGGGCACTCCTTCATTTTCGGGATTCTATCAGCCTGCGCGCCTCCGCCGGCCGTGGCCGGGCGCCGGTTTCCGGACGGTTCCCCCTTGGACCCCGTTCCTTGACTTGGGTTGGTCGAGCCCCTATCGTAGCCAACAGGGCCATTGCCGACGGCGATGGCTCCGAGCAGCGATGCGTGATTACTACGACGTGCTGGGCGTATCGCCGGATGCGGGCGCTGACGAGATCAAGCGCGCCTACCGGCAATTAGCCCGACGGTATCATCCCGACATTTCGGGAGACGACCGCGCGGTTGCCTTCCTCGAGGCTGCCCGGGCCTACGAGATTCTGGCTGATCCGCGGCGACGGCGTACGTACGATGCCGAACGTTCCGCGTCCGCGAGTGCCCCCGAGAGTCGCGGCGAGTGGTTCGCCGACGAGGTCGCCATCGATTTTCCCTCGGTATCCGACGTCCTGGACCGCATGCGCCACGCGTTTTTCGGCGCGAATGCGCTCGAGGAGCTGTCAGCAGAGATCGTCCTCACGCCCCTCGAAGCGTTCGCAGGCACGACCGTACCGATGGGCATCCCGGTGCGCCAGACCTGTCTTCGCTGTGGCGGCCGCGGCGAGACCTGGCAGGAATGGTGCGAGGTCTGCGGGGGCTGCGGCGATTTGCGGGCATTCCACGACGTCGAGTTGCGCGTCCCGGCGGGCGTTCGGGCCGGTGCGAGGTTCCGCTTCGCGGTCATGCCTCCTGGGGCACCGCTGACGCGAGTCGACGTCCTCATTAGTATCCGCGACACGCCGTGAACGCCCACGTCAAGCTGCTCGGCATCCTGCAGATGGTCTGGGGAGCGATCGGTCTTCTGCTTGGCGTTTCCACCTTGATGCTGGCAGTTGGCGCCGTGGCCGTCGGCATGACCTCCGGGGGACGCGAGATTCCTGCGGGTGTCACCGCGGTCGCCTTCGGCGTCTTCGCAACGGCGCTGCTCGCCGCAGGGGCGGGGAATGCCTGGGCCGGGTCGGCCATTCGCCGCCGTGAGGCGCCCGGACGGCTGGCCGCGCTCGGGCTGGCCGTTCCAAACCTCTTCGTGTTGCCGTTCGGCACGGCGCTCGGCATCTACGCGCTCTGGGTCCTCCTGCATGATGAGGCGCGGAAGATGTTTCTCAAGGAAACAGAGGCCGAGAGGTAGGGGGCCGGACGCTGGACAATCTGAAAAAGACCTCATTCGGGCTCGACGAAAACGTGGTGGGCGCACTGGCGTACGGGCTGGGATGGATTACGGGGCTGGCGCTCCTGATGAGCGAACGGGAGAACCGCTTCGTCCGGTTTCATGCGCTGCAGTCCACGATTGTTTTCGGCGGGCTGTGCGCGCTGTGGTTCGTGGGCTGGTCGATCCCGCCCATCGGCTGGTTCCTTTCAGTCGTCGTCATCCCACCGCTGTCGGCTGTGCTATGGCTGCTCCTGCTCTTCAAAGCCTACCAGGGCGAGCGCTTCAAGCTGCCTTATGTCGGCGACATTGCCGACGAGCGCTCCTGATCTCCCTCAGGCTCCGGACCCGTCCTGATAAGATAGCCTTGTGGCCATAACAGAAACCTCGGTTCTCGATGCGCTCAAAGGCGTGCGCGATCCCGATCTCAACCGGGACATCGTTTCGCTCAAGTTCATCAAGAACCTGCGCATCGACGGCGGGGCGGTGGCGTTTTCGATCGAGCTGACGACGCCGGCATGTCCGGTCAAAGATCAGATGCGCGACCAGGCTCGCGCGGTGGTCAGCGCGATTCCCGGCGTGACCAGCGTCGCGATCGAGATGACGGCGCAGGTTCGCGCGGCGGTCTCGCCGGACGGCGCCAAGGCTGCCGTTCCTGGGGTCAAGAACATCATCGCCGTCGGCGCCGGCAAGGGCGGCGTCGGAAAAACGACGGTCGCCGTCAACCTGGCCATAGCGCTCAGCCAGTCTGGCGGACGCGTCGCCATCATCGACGGCGACATCTACGGTCCCAACGTACCCATCATGGTGGGACTGCAGACGCAGCTCTCAACCGACGGCCAGAAGATTGTCCCGGCCGAGCAGTATGGGATTCAAATCGTCTCGATGGGGTTTCTCACGGGCGACGATGCACCGGTGATCTGGCGCGGCCCGATGCTGCATGGCGTCATCCAGCAGTTCTTCCGCGAGGTCCGCTGGGAGCGCATCGACTACCTGATCGTGGACATGCCGCCTGGCACGGGTGACGTGGCGCTGAGCCTGAGCCAGACCGTGCCCGTCTCGGGCGCGGTCGTTGTCACGACGCCCCAGACCGTGTCCCTGGCCGACACGCGGCGCGCCGTGCGCATGTATCAGAAGCTGAACGTTCCTATGCTCGGCCTCGTCGAGAACATGAGCCACTTCGTGTGTCCCGGCTGCGAGATGGAGAGCGACATCTTCGGCAAGGGCGGCGGCGAGACGCTTGCTCGCGACCTGTCGCTGCCGTTCATCGGCAGGATTCCGATTTACGAGCCCATTCGCGTTGGCGGAGATACGGGTGTCCCGATCACGGTCGGGGAGCCGCAGTCCGTCGCCGCGCGCGCGTTTCGCTCGGCGGCCGAGCAGCTGGCCGCGCAGTTGTCCATTGCGAGCTACAAGCGTCCGATTCCCCTCATCCCGGTGTCCTGAGTCGATTCAAAGGGTTCAAGGGGTTCCGGGATTCAATTCAAGAGGTTCCAGGGTTCAGAAGGTTCAGTATCCTGAGGTTGTGTCATGAGGATCGGCAGGAATTTCGCCGTGGCCGTGGCCGTTGCCGGCATCTGTGTCGTGTTGTCAGGTCTCACGGTTCAGGCGTCTGACGCGATGAAGGCCATCGTTGGATCGTATCTGGAGATCCACGCTCGCCTGGCCACCGACAAGTTCGATGGGATCAAGGCGCCGGCGGCCGCGCTCGCCGCGCGGGCTGAAGGGCTGGGCGAGGCGGGGGCGGGCATGGCGAAGGCGGCCCGCACCGTCGGCAATGCGCCCGACCTCAAGGCGGCGCGCGATGCGTTTGGAGGCTTGAGCGACGCCGTGATCGCGGCGGCGAAGGCGGAAGGCTGGAAGGATCTCAGCGACGTGAAGCTCGCCTATTGTCCGATGGTCCAGCGCTCGTGGCTCCAGAAGGACGGGAAGATCAGCAATCCGTACTACGGCAGTGCCATGCTGACGTGCGGCGAGTTCAAGAAGCCCTGACCGCTAATCGGCGCATCGCATCTGCCCCGCAGATGGGGACAGGCACGAGCCACCCCATGAACATTCCCTTTGTCCATCAAAAGCTCGACAACGGTCTCGACGTGATCGTGCACGAGGATCACGACTGTCCGATCGTCGCGGTCAATGTGTGGTACCACGTCGGATCGAAGAATGAACAGCCGGGCCGTACGGGATTTGCGCACCTTTTCGAGCACCTGATGTTCGAGGGCTCTGAACACCACGATGC
Organism: uncultured Acidobacteriota bacterium; assembly: GCA_963839705.1. Classification (GTDB taxonomy): domain Bacteria; phylum Acidobacteriota; class Vicinamibacteria; order Vicinamibacterales; family 2-12-FULL-66-21; genus DATBJJ01. The sequence goes on along the minus strand of CAWIWL010000008.1, from coordinate 145,412 downwards.
CGGATATTTCCGGCCGCTGCAGGAGGTCGGCGGCGTCCTCAACGGATCGACCAACGCCGATCGGACGAACTACTGGGAGGTCGTGCCGTCGAACGCGGTGGAGCTGGCGTTGTGGATGGAGTCCGATCGCATGGGGTATCTCCTCCCGGCGCTGACCGATGCCAAGTTCGAGAACCAGCGCAGCGTCGTTCTCAACGAGCGGCGTCAGAACTATGAGAACCGCCCGTACGGGTTCGCAGGGATGTCCCTCGTAGCGGCCCTGTATCCACCCACGCACCCATACCACTGGATGACGATCGGCGCCGCCGACGACCTGAAGGCGGCGCGCCTGGACGATGTCCGCGCGTTCTTTCAGACCTACTACCGGCCGCGGAACGCGTCGCTGGCGCTCGCGGGCGACATCGATGCGGATCGCGCGGTGGCCCTGGCGAACCAGTACTTCGGCGACCTCGACGCGGGTCCCGATCCGCCGCCGGTCATCACGCCCAAGGCCACGCTGGCCGGCGAGACACGACTCGTCCTCGAAGATCGCATCGAGCTCCCGCGGATCTACCTCGCCTGGCATTCACCAGCCCTCTTCGCCGAAGACGACGCGGAGCTGGATCTGGTGTCCGAGGTGCTGGCCGGCAGCAAGACGTCGAGGTTGTATCGCAGCCTGGTGTACGAACAGCGCATCGCGACCGAGGTGGCGGCGTCGCAGGGCTCGCGCGAGCTCGGAAGCTTCTTTCAGATTGTCGCGACCGCGGCGCCGGGCCGCACGCTCGTCGAGCTCGAACAGGCCATCGCACGCGAGCTGGCGCGGCTCCATGCGGAAGGGCCGACGGCGGCGGAGCTGGAGCGGTGCCTGGCACAGGCCGAAGCGCATTTCCTGCACCGCCTGCAGACCGTCGGTGGCTTCGGCGGGAAGTCCGATCAGTTGAACGCCTACAACGTGTACCTCGGGACACCCGGATACTTCGACGAAGACCTGGAACGGTATCGCCAGGCGGACGCTACGGGGTTGATGCGAGCGGCGGCGCGATGGCTGGGCGCGGGGCGTGTGGCGTTGAGCGTCGTGCCGCACGGCCGAGCGTCGCTCGCCCTCGAAGGCTCAAAGCCGGTCTCGGTGTCCTGATGTCCGTGGATCGATCGCGCCTGCCGCCCTCGGGGCCCGAGCCTCTCTTTGCGTTTCCGGAGATCCGCCGCCGGCGGCTCTCGAACGGTCTCGACGCGTGGACGGCGGTGCACGGCGAAGTGCCGCTCATGTCCGTTCTGGTGCTCGTTCGCGCGGGCGCCTCGTTCGATCCAGCCGGTCGCCCAGGGCTCGCGGCGATCACCGGCGACCTCCTCGATGAAGGGTGCGGCGACCTCGATGCGCTCGCCCTTCACGAGGCGCTCGGGCGGCTCGGCGCGCAGCTCGACACGGAGGTCGGTGCGGACGCGACCCTCGTCGGCCTCACCACGCTCGAGCGGTCCGCGGCGCCGTCGCTGACGCTGCTGGCCGAGATGATCGTGCGGCCGAGACTGGACGCCGCCGACTTCGACCGCGTGCGCGACCTCCGCCTCAACCGGCTCCTCCAGATGCGGGAGATGCCGCCCGCCGTCGCCGAGCGTGTCTTCACCGAGCGCTTGTACGGCTCCCATCCGTACGGCCATCTGCCGATCGGGAGCGAAGTCTCGCTGCGGGCGATGAGCGTCGGAGAAGCGCGCGGCTTCCATCAGCAGATGTATGACCCGTCGCGGGTGACGGTGATTGCGGTCGGGAACGGCTCGCACGACGGCCTTGCTGATGCGATCGAGGCGGCTTTTGGCAGCTGGCAGGATGCCAACAGCGGTCAAAGTCCCGCGGACCCGGCGGCGCTGCCGACTCCGCCAGGACGCGCCGAGATCCTGATCGCGTCGAGGGTCGGTGCGCCGCAATCGGAGCTCCGCATCGGCCATGTGGCGCTTGCCAGGAACACGACCGACTACCACGCGCTCGTCGCGCTCAATCTCGTGCTCGGCGGGCAGTTCGTCAGCCGGATCAACAGCAACTTGCGCGAGCGCAAGGGCTACACCTACGGCGCGCGAACCAGCTTCGACTTCAGGCGCGGACGCGGGCCGTTCGCACTGCACGCGAGCGTGCAGTCAGATGCCACCGCGGACGCCGTGCGGGAGGCGCTCTTCGAGCTGCGCGCGATCCGCGGTGATCGGCCGGTGACGTCGGAGGAACTGGAGCTCGGTCGCGCGCCGCTGACGCGCGGGTACCCGCGCGGGTTCGAGACCGCCGACCAGATCGGCCGCGCCATCGCCCAGATCGCTCTCTACGACCTTCCGGACGACTACTTCACGACGTTCGTGCCCAAGGTGCTCGCGCTCACACCAGAGGACCTGACCCGCGCGGCCTCCACGCATATCGATCCCTCACGCTTCCTGGCCGTCATCGTCGGCGACCGCGAGAAGATGGGGGCTATGGACGACCTGGGGCTGGGAGAGGCGATCGGGGTGGATGCGAACGGGTGACGGGTCGCACCCCTGGCACGCGGAGGGGGGACTAGGAAGCTATCTCACAAACCTGACGCTCGTCCAAGTCGCGAGCGAGCATGGGCGAGCGAGCCACGCGACCGGAGCGCGCCGGCGAAGCGGCGCGCGAGAGAGCGTGTGGGGGAGTCCGAGGGGCGAAGCCCCTCGGTGAAGACTAGAGGTATTTCAACAGGCCCGCCAGCGCGTCGTAGAGAGCTGAAGCGATCGCCTTCGCGAGCGGAGAGTACTCGCCTTTTGCCACCGAGTCGGCGACCATGACCGGCTGCGTGATCATGAGCCAGATGATGCCTCCGGCCAGCGCCAAGGCCACAACGCCCGCGATTCCGACCAGGCTGAGGCTGATTCTGGCGAAGCTCATAGGATCGGCTCAGTGTACAACGGTCGCTGCACACAACAGACGACCGTCAGCATCGCAGGGTTGGCTCCGAGTCTCAGAGGTTGGACGCTCGACTCTACTGGACAGTTCCTCCGCACCCCCGCCGCCTGCCGACCGGACACCGCCGTCCACCGACGTTCTTTAAGGTCCGGCTGGAAGCCGGACACTACGAATGTCATGTTTCGAGGCAGTCGTAGCGCCCGGCTTAGCCAGCCCCCAAGAAATTCCCTTCAGTCGTAGTGTCCGGTCCGGCTTTAGCCGGACCTCAGGGATCCCTTTCAGTCGTAGTGTCCGGCTTTAGCCGGACCTCAGAGATTCCTTGAGAGAAAACGGCACAACGTCAGTCCGTCGAGCCATTTGAAGGGAGTCACACCTGTGCTGTAGTGGCCACAGGGCAGCACCGTGAGCTCGTGCTCGATTCCGCGATTCCTGAACTCATTCACGAGCATCTTCGACAGGTCGACCGGGAAAGTCAGGTCGTAACGGGCGTAAACGAGGAGCAGCCGCTTGTCCCGCATCCGATCCAGGTATGGGTATGGCGAGATCGGCATCCAGATGCGACGCAGGCTTGCCAGGTCGATGTGGCCGTCAAGTCCTTCTCTGACATGGCTCGTGGAGAGTCCTGACCAGACGACATCGGCAAAGTAAGGGGAGATGTGATTCAGGGCAGCCGTCCGCAGGCGGGGTTCGTGGGCGGCGGTGAGCATCGCGAGGCATGAGCCCAGGCTCGTTCCGAGGATGCCGATGGACTCGTACCCCTGCGACGCGAGCCACTCGACGCCTCGCCTGGCGTCGAGCACCGCCTGCCGGCACACCTGTGCGGTCCGGCCGACATTGGAGCTGACGATGTAATCGGCGCGGCGCAGCTCCGGGGGCTTCCGCCCGTCGTGATAAGGCAGGCTGAGCCGGAGCGCACTGATCTTGAAGCGGTTGAGGAGGCGGCAGAGGCCGACGTGTCCTTCCGAGTCGGCGTTCCACTGCGGCAGCACAATCACCGCCCGCTTGCGCCCGGCCGGCGAATGGTCCGGAAAATATCGCGCGCGCACCACGTTGTTTTCGGCGTGCGGCGTCTCCACGGCGCTTGGATACGACAGCCACTCACCGTCGAGGGTGAACTCCGGGCAGGGAGGGAGCGCAAAGAACTGCTCGCTCGAGGCGACCGCCTGGTCCGCCCACCGTTCGAGGTGTGCCGCGGGCGACGCCGTGCCGCCGGAACCGTTCACCCATTCCAGTCCCCACTCGAACGGTCGTACGACCCGATCCGTCGACACCGACGCCAGCCGCCGTTCCCATGCGTGAAAAACACCGCTCAGCACTCCACTCGCCTCATCCTTCCTATTGTCCGTCCTTTCCTCTCAGCGGAGCCTGCAGGCACCGCTCGACCGTGCCGGCGATGGCCACCAGGCGGTCGGTCTGGTAGCGGCGCCCAACGACCTGAACGCTCCGCGGCAGGGCATCGACGGCCTGGGGCGCTGGCAGCGCCAGCGATGGATGCCCGGTGATGTTGAAGAGTTGCGTCAACCGCAGCATTGCCGCGCGGATCGGCTCGGTCGCGCCATTGATGTCGGCCGTCGTGGCGCCGAGCGGGGGCGCCGCAATCGGGAGCGTCGGCAGGAGCAGCACGTCGCACGCCTCGAGCGAGCGATCGACTTCTGCCGTCAGCATCTGTCTCAGGTGCATGGCGCGGACGTAGTCTTCCGCGAGGAGATACCGGCCCATCTCCAGCCGTACGCGGACGCCCGGAGAGTAGAGGGACGGGGAGCGCTCGAGATAGCGCGCGTGATAGCGCGCCGCTTCGGGCAGAACGATGTGCAGGTAGACGTCTGGTGTCCACGAGGCGTGCTCGACCGCGAGATCCCGGACCGTGTGGCCAGCGGTGGTCAACGCCTGGCAGGTCCGCTCGAGCGCTTGGATGACCCCCGCGTCGATGCGGTCGCAGAAGTAAGGGCGCGGAACGCCGAAGACGAAGCGCTCTGTCGTTGCCGCGCGTAGCACGACTGGGGGCCGCCCGGTGAGCACGGCGAAAAGCAGCGCGACGTCCGCGACGCTGCGGGCCATCGGTCCCAGGTGGTCGAGGGTCGTGCTGAGGGGAATGACGCCCTCGCAAGAGATCTCGCCGCTCGTGGCCTTGAGCCCGACCGTGCCGCAGGCCGCCGATGGGATGCGGATCGATCCGCCCGTGTCGGTGCCGAGTGCGCCGAAGCACATGCCTGCGGCTAGCGCGGCGGCGGCGCCGCCGCTCGATCCGCCAGCCGACCGAGACAGGTCGTGCGGATTTCGAACGGGGCCGAAAGCCGATTCCTCGCTCGTGGTGCCGAAGGCGAACTCGTGGAGGTTCGTCTTTCCGATGAGGACCGCGCCGGCCTCTCTGAGCCGTGCGATGGCTGGCGCGTCCGATTTGGCGTCTGTCGCGGGCTGCGCCGAGCCGGACGTCGTTTTGAAGCCGGCGACGTCGATCAGATCCTTCACCGAGACGGGAATGCCGTGCAGTGGCCCCCGGTAGCATCCGGCGCGTATTTCCCGCTCGCACTGTTCTGCCTCCGCCAGTGCCGGCACGTCGAGCCGGGTGATGAACGCGTTGGTCTCGGGCCGGGCGTCGATCTGCGCGAGACAGCCGCGCACGAGCGTGACGGGCGAGAGGTCCCCCGCTTGCACCAGGGGCGCGACGTCGGCTATCGGGCGGAGATCTGGCTTCATGAGTTGGAGGCGTCAGGCGTCGAGCCGCCTGCGTCCCTGGCGTCGGCAAGACCGCGATCGTCGGTCGCCTGGTCCGCCGCACGGAGCGCCGCCGTCGACCGCGCGAGAGATTCGAGGAGCGGCTTCAGCTCCGGCAGCCCACGCCGCTCGGCGTCGGCGCAGGCCGCTGCCAACCAAGCTTCAATGGTGGAAGTCATCTGTTGTCGTGGATCGGCAATCGAACGCGCAATCGGCAACCAACAACTCTACAATGTATCCCAAAGTGGCGACACCCATCATGGCCGCGGTGATGCCGGCGCCGCGGCAGCCGATCGAGATTCGCGAGTTTCCTCGTCCCGATCTTCCTCCCGGCTCGGCGCTGCTGCGAACCACACGGTCCGAGGTCTGCGGCACCGATGTGCACCTCTGGCACGGCCGGCTGGCTGGCGTGCCGTATCCGATCATTCCGGGCCATGTCTCAGCCGGCGTGCTCGAGTCGATCCGCGGGCCGCTGCAGGGGCTCGACGGTTCGCTCCTCCGTGAAGGCGATCGCGCCGTCTTCTTCGATGTGCATCGGACGTGCGGGCAATGCCGCGCGTGTACCGTCCACCGTACCCCGACTCGCTGTCCGGCCAGGCGTGTCTACGGCATCACCGATTCGGCGCGCGAGGGCCTGTATGGTGGCTGGTCGCAGCACATCTTTCTCGAGCCAGGCGTGGGCGTGGCGCCGCTTCCTGACCGTGTCAGCGTCGACGATTACATCGGCGGCGGCTGTGGTCTGCTGACGGCCGTGCACATCCGCGAGCGCGCCGCTCTCCGTCCCGGCGACAGCGTGCTCGTCCAGGGTGTCGGCGCCGTCGGATTGTGCGCGATAGCCTTGTGCCGGTTCGCGGGAGCATCGACTGTGTTTGCCGTAGGCGATCCGGCTTCGCGCTTGACGCTGGCGCGCCAGATGGGCGCCGACGTGGTGTTCGAGTTCGGTTCGACGACGGCCGAGGAACGGCTCCAGGCCGTCCGCGACCGCACCAACGGCGAAGGCGTCGACGTCGTCATCGAGGCTGCCGGTTCGGCCCGCGCGGTCGAAGAGGGCGTGACCCTCGTCCGCGATGGCGGCCGCTACGTCATTGCCGGACATTACACCGACGTGGGCCCGAGCACCATCAACGCCCACCAGCACATCAACCGCAAGCACCTGGAGATCCGCGGCTGCTGGGGCAGCGAGTCCCGTCACTTTCTCGAAGCGCTGACGATTCTGGTCGAACATTCCGAGGTCCCCTGGCGAGCGATCGGGGCGAGGACCTACGCGCTCGGATCGCTGAACGAGGCGCTCGCCGATGCCGAAGCGATGCGGATTCCGAAAGCGCTGGTGGATCCGTGGGCCTGAAACCGCGGGTCACTGCCGGCGGGCTCACGAAGACCACGAAGATGCGAAGATCGCGAAGCACTTATGCCGTTTTTCTTCGCGGCCATCGTGGTCTTCGCGTTCTTCGTGAAGGGTGACCGTAACAGTGTCGATGTTTGTGAGAAACCTTGTAGTCGCTGACCCATCATGCGCCATACCAAAATCATCGCCACCATTGGCCCCGCCTCTGCCGCCCGCGACGTTATCGATGCGCTCGTCGTCGCCGGCGTCGACGTGTTCCGGCTGAACTTCTCGCATGGCACGCACGAGTCCCACGCCGAGAGCTACGCGCGCATCCGCGAAGTCGCGTCGAATGCGGGACGGCACGTGGGCATCATGCAGGATCTGAGCGGGCCGAAGATCCGCACCGGGCCGCTCGGCGGCGATACGCCTCTGTCCCTGAAGGACGGGGATTCGCTGGTCCTCGGCGAAGGCAATGCGCCGAGTGAGCCGGGCCGCATCTTCACGCCGTACGCCGAGCTGGTGCGTTCGGCCCGCCCCGGACATCGTCTGCTGCTCGACGATGGGCGGATCGAACTCGAGGTCGTCAGCCGCTCGGCCGCTGGTCTGGAAGTCGTCGTGGTCAACGGCGGACCACTTGGTGGGCACAAAGGCATCAATGCTCCTGGCGTCGCACTGCCGCCCTCCGCGCTGACCGACAAGGACGTCGAAGACCTGCGGTTCGGCCTGCGCCTGGGCGTTGACTTCGTGGCGCTGAGCTTCGTGCAGATGGCGGAAGACGTCGCGCGGGCGCGGGACGTCATCGACAAGGCGGGCCGCTCGACGCCCCTCATCGCCAAGATCGAGCGTCCGGCCGCAATCGAGAACCTCGACGCCATCCTGCAGATCGCGAACGGCGTGATGGTCGCGCGCGGCGATCTCGGCCTCGAGATGCCGCTCGAGCAGGTGCCCAGGGTCCAGAAGCAGATCATCCGCTGCGCGCGCGCCGTGGGGCGTCCGGCGATCGTGGCGACGCAGGTCTTCGAGTCGATGCGCGTGGAGCCGAGGCCGACGCGCGCCGAGGTCAGCGACGCGGCCAACGCCGTCGAAGAGGGCGCCGACGCGATCATGCTGGCAGGGGAGACCGCCGCGGGCGCATTTCCGATAAAGGCGGTGCAGATGCTCGACGCCGTCATCCGCGATGCCGAGTCGATGCTGCCGCCGGGAAGCACGCCGCCGGCGATCGACGCTGCCAGCAGCCGACACGGCCAGGCCCTGGCGCAGGCGGCGGTCACCCTGGCGACGACCGGTCAGGCCGACGCCATCGTCGCCGTCACGGCCGAAGGCCGGACGGCGCGGCTGCTCTCGGCGTGCCGCCCCGCGGCGCCGATCCTGGCGGCCACCACCGACGGCAGCGTGGCCGGTTCGCTCTCGATGCTCTGGGGCGTGCTGCCGTTTGTTGCCGCCGAGCGCGACATCGATCGCCTGACCGCCGAGCTCGTCGAGCGCCGGCTGCTCGCGCCGGGCGCGGTGGTCGTCTTCATCAACGTCAGCCCGGAACAGGACCGCGTCGACGCCAACTTTCTCCACGTCCGTCAGATCAGCGCTCGAGGTACTCCTTGAGCGACATCAAGGACGACTGCCAGCCTCTGGCGATAACCGCGTAGTAGCGCCGCCAGCGTATTGTGTCCTCGAATCCGCTCTGGCGCACGCGCAGGCGGCACGAGGCGCCCTCGAGCATGCAGCTGACCTCGAGCGCCATCGGCCCGATAGGCTCGTCATCGGGCGGGAGCCACCAGGCATCGGCCACGAAGAGCTCGCGGCCCGGCAAGTACTCCATGACGGTGCCGTGGAAGACTCCGCCGAGGCGTCCAAGCAAGTCGTCGCGCTGGGCCGTCGGCTCCCACTCGACCGCATAGACACCAAGCGGCCGTGCAGTGGTTACCGACCGGGCCGCCTGCCACCACGCGGCGAGCGCCTCGGGCTCGAAAAACGCCGACATCACGCGCGTCGGCGCGCAACGGATGAGCAGCGTCTGCTCGAACTGCGTGGGCGGGGACCCTTCGGGCGTGGCCGGCACGGCGTCATTCTAACGTGGGCCAGCCGCGAGCTTCGACGAGGGTCTGAGCCCCAACTGTGTGTTCTGCGCATTAAACGTCAGGCAGGGCACAGGTCGCGGGCTGCGGTGGCATTCTGGTGTCGGCCCGCAATAAGATGTCAGGTCGCATGACCTCACGTACAAGTCGCCTGCTCGTGTTGGCACTCGCGGCCTCGGTTGGCGCCGGGTGCTCGATCAAGAAACTCGCCATCAACGGGCTGGCCGACACCCTAGCCGCCAGCGGCGACAGCTTTGCGTCGGATGAAGATCCCGACCTTATCCGCGACGCCGTGCCCTTCTCGCTCAAGACGATCGAATCGCTCCTCGTCGAGGTGCCCGAGCACAAAGGGCTGCTGCTAACGGCCTGTGGCGGGTTCACCCAGTACGCGTACGCGTTCGTTCAGACCGACGCCGAGCTCATCGAGGTCAAGGACTACGATGCGTCGGTCGCTGGCCGGGAGCGTGCGCTCAAGATGTATCAGCGCGCGCTTGGCTACTGCTTGCGCAGAGTGGAACTGACGCACAAGGGATTCCGGTCGGCGGTCGAGAAAGACCCGTCCGGCACCATGAAGGCGTTCTCCAAAGACGAGGTGCCGGTACTCTACTGGACCGGCGCCACCTGGGGAGCTACCGTTTCCGCCGGATCGGAGAAGCCCGAATTACTCAATCAGCTGCCAATCGTGCGCGCCATCATGGCGCGCGCGCTCGAACTCGACGAAGCGTACGAGCTCGGCGGCATCCACGACGTGCTGATCTCGCTCGATTCGTTGCCGGAGGCCATGGGCGGGTCAGTCAAGAACGCGCGCCAGCATTTCGCGCGCTCGGTCGAACTCTCGAAGGGCCAGTCGGCGAGCCCGTACGTGTCGCTTGCCGCTGGAATCAGCGTCGCCGAGCAGAATCGCAAAGAGTTCGAGACGCTGCTCGGACAGGCCTTGGCCATCGACGTCAACCAGGTGCCGCGGCTGCGGTTGTCGAACGTCATCTATCAACGGAAGGCCCGCGCGCTTCTGGCCCGCGCGGATGAGCTCTTCACGCCAGAAAAGGCGCCCAGTCATCCGACCGCTGCTGTCGGATTGTCCGGGCTGCGTTCGTTGGCACATCGGCCATTGGGAGTGTTGCGATGAGAGTGTTGGTACTGTTGCTGTCGATCGGCGTCCTGGCCACTGGATACTCTCAGGCGCAGAGTCCCACGCTCGTGCGCCTTGGCACCGTGATTCCGGCCGGGACCATCTGGAACAACATTCTCAAGGAGCAGGCCGCCGAATGGACGCGCCTCACCAGTGGCCGCGTGCGTCTGACAGTCATGGCCGGGACCCAGGGCGACGAAGACGCCATCATCCGCAAGATGCGCACGTCGGGACAACTGCAGGCGGCGTCGCTTTCGGCGGTCAGCCTCGCGATGTCGATCGACCAGTCCTTCAACGTCTTCTTCATCCCGATGTTCTTCCAGGACTACGCCGAGCTCGACCACGTCATGGCAAAGCTCCAGCCGGTCATCGCTCAGCGGCTCGCCGACAAGGGGTTCGTCTTCCTCAACTGGGGCAGCGGCGGATGGGTCCAGGTCTTCAGCAAAAAGCCGGCGAAGAACCTGCGCGACCTGAAGAGCATGAAGCTCTTCACCTCCGCGGGAGACGACGTGACGGTGCAGTGGTACAAGGACAATGGGTTTCAGCCCGTTCCGCTCTCTTCGGCCGACATGTTGTCGTCGCTCACGACCGGCATGATCGAGGCCGTTCCCGTCACTCCGCTCTCGGCGCTGTCGTTCCAGTGGTACAAGTACACGCCCTACATGCTCGACGTCGGCATCTCGCCGCTCGTCGGGGCGACTATCATCAACAAGAAGACGTGGGAAGCCATCAGCGACGCGGACCGCGCGCAGCTGATGGCGGCGGCGCAGAAGACGGAAGCCCGATTTCGCGTCGAGGTGCCGCGCACCGATGCCGAATCAATCGCCGTCATGCAGAAGAGCGGCCTGACGGTGGTCAAGACCGACGCGGCGGCGCTCGCCGAGTTCCGCACCGTCGCCGAAGGGTTCACCAAGACCATGCGCAGCGATCTCGTGCCGCGCGACGTCTTCGAGCTGGCCGTGCGCGAGCGCGAGGTCTACCGGAAGACGCGGCCGCCCGCCAAGTGAGCGGCGCGATTCCAGCCGAGGCGGGGCGGGCCAGGTCGCCCGCGGTTCGCGTCCTCCATCACTTCGAGGATGCCCTGGCGGGCGTGGCGCTCGCCTTGATGTTCGTGTTGCCGCTCGCCGAAATCGTGCTCCGCCGCGTCGCGGGCACGGGCATTCCTGGCTCGATTCCCTTCGTTCAACATCTGGTCCTCTGGGTCGGCTTCCTGGGCGCAGCGCTGGCCGCGCGCGAGGGCACGATGCTGGCGCTCGCGACCGGCACGTTCCTGCCGCCGGGTCCGGCGCGCGAATGGGCCGGGACGCTGGCGGCCACAGTGGCGGCCGCCGTGTCGATGATGCTCGCGGTGGGGGCCTACGAGCTCGTGTTGAGCGAGCGCGAAGCCGGCACGGTTATCGCCGCCGGCATCACCACATGGATGGCGCAAACGGTGCTCCCGTTCGCCTTTGCACTGATCGCGCTGCGCACGGTGTGGACGCCGAGCCTCAACGCGATCCAGCGCGTGATTGCCGCCTGCGGCCTCGCCGTAGGCGCGTGGCTCGTGTGGAATCCCGCGGCGTTTGCGCCGGGCATGCTCTGGCCGTTGATAGCGACGATCCTGGTAGCCGCCGCTTGTGGCACTCCGATCTTCGTCGTGCTCGGGGGCCTCGCGATGGTGCTTTTCCTGACTGACGGAGTCGGGCCGTCGGCGGTCCTCATCGAGACCTACCAGCTGGCCGTGAAGCCCACGCTGGCGTCGATTCCGTTGTTTACGCTCTGCGGGTTCTTGCTGGCCGAGGGCAAGGCCCCCGAGAGGCTCCTGAACGTGTTTCGCGCGTGGTTTGGATGGTTTCCCGGCGGCACGGCCGTCGTCTGCGCGATGCTCTCGGCGTTCTTCACCGTCTTTACGGGCGGGTCCGGCGTCACCATCCTGGCCCTCGGGGGGCTGCTGCTGCCGGCGCTCCTCAAGGACGGCTATCGAGAAAAATTCTCTGTGGGCCTGCTCACCGCCTCCGGCTCGCTCGGCTTGTTGCTCCCACCGTCGCTACCGCTCATCCTCTACGCGATTGTGGCGCAGGTCCCAGTGGAGGACTTGTTCATCGGTGGCATCCTGCCAGGCATCCTGCTGCTCGGGCTGACGGCCGCCTGGGGCGTGCGCGAGGGCGTCGTCTACGGCACCGGGCGCACGCCGTTCTCAATGAGCGGCGCGATGCGTGCCCTGTGGGAAGGTAAATGGGAAGTGGCGCTACCCATCGTGGTTCTGGTGGCGCTCTTTGGCGGCTTTGCGACAATCGTCGAAGCCGCGGCTCTGGCCGCGCTCTATGCGTTCTGTATCCAGGTGTTCGTGCACCGCGACGTCCGGAACTTCGTCACGTTGCGCCGCGTGTTCGCCGAGTGCGTGGCCACCGTCGGTGGCGTGCTCGTGATCCTCGGCGTTGCCGTGGGCCTGACGAGCTACCTGATCGGCGCGGACGTCCCAGGCCGCCTGCTCGAGTGGACACAGGCCTTCATCAGCTCGCCGATGGTCTTCCTGCTGATGTTGAACCTGTTTCTGCTGGTGGTCGGCTGCCTGATGGACATCTATTCGGCGACGTTTGTCGTCGTCCCGCTCATCGTCCCGCTCGGGCAGCATTTCGGCATTCACCCGGTCCATCTGGGAATCATCTTCGTCGCGAACCTGGAACTGGGGTATCTCACGCCCCCGGTCGGCATGAACCTGTTTCTCGCATCCTATCGCTTCAAGAAGCCGCTTCTCGAAGTCACCGTGGCGGCTCTGCCGATGCTCGGCGTCCTGGCCCTCGGAGTGCTGCTCATTACCTACATTCCGTGGATGACGACGGCGCTTCTCGGAGTGTTGGGAAAGATGTGAGACCGTTCGCGCGATCCGTGGTCCGTATTCCCATCGTCTGATTCGTGGTGTTCGTGTTTGCCTATGGCCTAAAATGGTCGTATGGCCACTGAAACATCGTCGGCCCCCTCCGGCAAACCCCAGCCGGACGCGCACTGGGACGAGCACTACCGCGACGAGCGCGACGCGGCGTTCCTGTACCGTGCGATGGCTGCGTCAGAAGTCAACGGTGAGCGGCGGCAGCTCTTCGAGCGCCTCGCGCGCGTCGAGGACCGGCACGTGCAGCGGTGGACGCAGCTTTTCGAGGAGGCCGGCCGTCCGTTGCCGTCGTACACGACTGCGCTGCGCACTCGCGTGCTCGCCTGGGCCGCGCGGCGATTCGGGAACAACCTGATCCTGCCGTTGATGCTGGCGGAAGAGGGACGCGAGGTGCAGGCGTATCTCGGCATGGCGCGGCACTCGACCGACCGGCTGACCCACGCAGCGGCCGTCGACATCGCGGCAGATTCGGCGATGCACGCGCGCGAGCTCTCCGCGGCGATGGGCCGCGAAGGTGAGCCGTGGCATGTCGGTGGATCGGGCGGCTACCTGCGCAGCGTTGTGTACGGATTCAACGACGGGCTGACCGCGAACTTTGGGCTGGTCGCCGGTATCATCGGCGCCAACGTCGCGCCGCACGTCGTCATCGTCAGCGGCATTGCGGGAGCCATCGCCGACGCATTGTCGATGGGCGCCAGCGGCTACCTCGCGGCGAAGAGCGAGGCGGAGGTGCAGGCGCACCAGATCGAGATGGAGCGGCACGAGATGCGGCTGATGCCGGATCTCGAGGAAGACGAGCTGGCGGTCATCTACGAGGCCAAGGGGCTGACGCCGGAGCGCGCGCGCGAGACGGCGCACGCGATGATGCAGGATCCGGCGCAGGCGCTCGACGCGATGGTCCGGGAGGAGCTCAATATCCATCCGGCCGACCTGGCGCCGCTCAAGGACGGCGTGGTCACCGGCGCGGCGACCGCCGTCGGCGCATTCATCCCCATCGTGCCGTTCCTGACGATGGAGTTCGGGACCGCGGTGTGGGTGTCGCTGGTGATCAGCATGCTCGCCCACTTCGCCATCGGCGCCGCGCGCAGCCTGTTCACGGGACGCAGCCTGTGGGCGAGCGGCCGCGACATGTTCCTCGTCGGCTTCGGCGTCGCGGCGATCGGCTACGCGATCGGGGAACTGGTGACCAAGTTCCTGTGAGCTTCTACTTCTTTCGCAGCGTCTGCACGTAAGCGACGACCGACCAGACCTGCTGCTCGCTGAGCTCGTCCTTGAACGCGGGCATCTTGGGCTTCCGTCGCCCGTTCGAGACCTTGTAGAACACCACGCCGTCGGCGTTGCGGTCGGCCCGCTTCGGGTTGGTCAGGTCCATGTCTTCCCGGTGCTCGGGGTCGGCGTCCGGACCGTCTCCGAGGCCTCCCTGGCCATGGCACTTCACGCATTTGTCCTTGAACACCGCCTTGCCGGTGGCCAGCACCTTCGCATCGACCTGCAGCGGGCTCGTCTTTGTTTCTGCGTCAGCCGGCAGTTGCCAGCCGGTTCCCGTGGGGTTCTGTCCCTCACTTATCGTGACTGCCGCCGCGCCTGACGACCCGACGACGACACCGCACGCCACAACCACACCACTCCCGACGATCACGAGCCGTTGAATCATTACGCTCCCCCCGGTCGCCGCGCGATAGTCGACTCCAACCTCCACGCAGGACCTGACACACCAATATCATAGTTTTCCAGCAGGTGAGCTCTGCCAGGGAGTTTACGGAGACAACGGATTCAACATGGAGACACGCTCGGCGTCTTTTCCGTTCGTCTTCGTTCGCTCCGTTCCTTCGTGTTGAAGCCGTTACCTCCGTCTCTCTCCCGATCTCGTGTTGCGTTTGCGTACTGATCTATGGAACAGTTTTTCGCGATGCCCCCAAAACAGCCGCTGGCCTACCACGACGAAACGTTTCTCGACAGTACAGACGCCCGTCCCATCCGCATCCTGGCGGAGTATCTCGATCCGCTGCGGCGATTTCGGCAGGAGAACATTCAGGACACGGTCGTCTTCTTCGGATCGGCTCGCGTCCACAGCCGAAGCGTGGCGCAGCGTGCGCTGCTGCGGCTCACGAACGCCACGGCGTCCAAGCGCGCCGGCCACGCGGCCGCGCTCAAGCGGAGCAAGAAGGCCGTGGAGTGGTCGCGTTACTACGAGGAGGCCCGGCAGCTGGCGCACCTGCTGACCGAATGGAGCCTGTCGCTCGAAGAGCCACGCCGTCGCTTCGTCGTGTGCTCGGGCGGCGGCCCCGGCATCATGGAAGCCGCCAACCGCGGGGCGTACGAGGCCGGCGGGAAGACGATCGGCCTGAACATTCGCCTGCCATTCGAACAGGGGCCCAACCGCTACATCACCAAGGGCCTCCATTTCGAGTTCCACTACTTCTTCATGCGCAAGTTCTGGTTTGCTTACCTGGCGAAAGCACTCGTGATCTTCCCCGGCGGATTCGGGACACTCGACGAGATGTTTGAGTTGTTGACACTTGCGCAGACGAGAAAGCTCTCGAAGAAGCTGCTCGTCGTCCTCTACGGAAGCGAGTATTGGGACGCGGTGCTCGACGTCAAACCGCTCGTGGAATGGGGGGCAATCGAGGAGCGCGATCTCGGTCTGCTGTGCCGTGTCGACACCCCTGATGCGGCCTTCGAGGCGCTCAAGACGCACCTCATCAAGCACCACATGGTTCCTGCGACACGCCAAGAGAACCGCGCGCCGGGAATCGCGAAGACGCGCGGCTGAACGTGTGAAGCCAGACTTCACACGTCAGATTTCAGACTTTTACCCGTACAACAGATACTGTTCGCGCTGGCGGCGGAACCGTTCCTCATCAGGCCGCCACGACTCGGCGAGCGCGGCCACGCTCCCGCCTTCGCTCAACGTGCGGCGCAGGCGATCCGAGCCGTAGAGGATATCGATCGGCTCCTTGTCGTGCTCATACTCGTACGGCGGCTCCCTCCATGCGAACCGTGCGGGATCTTCGCGGCGGAACTCGTCGATGAGCTCGACGGCAGCGCGTAACGGTTGAAAAGCGCGGCGATCGCGCACGTGAATCTGACAGCCGCCGCACGACTGGCGGGCATGCTTCTGGAACGTCGGCTCGAAGAACACCGGCCGGAAGTGGACGCCCGGAAGTCCCCTGGCGTTCATCGACGCGGCCAGCCGCTCGCCATCGATCCACGGCGCTCCGATGAGCTCGAACGGCCGCGTCGTGCCGCGGCCCTCCGACAGCATCGTGCCTTCGATGAGGACGGCGCCGGGGTAGACGATGGCGCTGTCGAGCGTCGGGATGTTCGGCGAGGGGATGATCCATGGAAGACCCGTCTCGTCGAAGTACATCGATCGCCGCCAACCGTCGAGCGCGACGACCTCGAGACGGGCCCCGATGCCGAAGGTGTCGTTGAAGAGGCGCGCGAGCTCGCCGATGGTCATGCCGTGGCGCATCGGGATCGGGAACTGGCCGACAAACGAGCTCCAGGTTTGATCGAGGCACGCGCCTTCGACGTCGTCGCCGCCAATCGGATTGGGCCGATCGCAGACCACGACCGGCAGGCCGCGCCGCGCCGCGGCGCGCATGCAGTTGGCCATCGTGTAGATATAGGTGTAGACCCGGGTCCCCACGTCCTGCAGATCGATGACGAGCACGTCCAGGCCTTCGAGCATGTCGGCCGTCGGCTCGCGGGTGTCGCTGTAGAGCGAGAACACCGGTACCCGCCGCCGGCGGTCTTCGCCGTGGGGCGTTTCGATCATGTTGTCCTGCAGGTCCGACCGGAACCCGTGCTGAGGCCCGAAGAGCGCGGCCAGGGTGACGTCGGGGTCCTCGTGCAGCCTGTCGGCCGTATGGACCAGCGTGGCATTGACCGATGCCGGGTTGCAGACGAGCCCGACGCGACGGCCGGCAATCAGACGGCGATCGACCGTGAGCAGTCGCTCGATTCCGGGCGTGACGATCTGGCGGCCGACAAGCGAGGAAGCAGGCATAGCAGAGATTGTAGCGCCCGCCGCCTGCCTGCGGCTAGTGTCCCGGATCCTTCGGATTCGGGACACTAGCGGCCGGCGCGTCCGCTGCGCGCGCGGCGCGCGAGCGTCCGGGCCAGGAGCCCGGCGCACAGGGCATCCGCGAAGACGTTGCACCGGAAGCGATGGAACGTGTCACGGTCGTGCCTGACGAGGATGACGTCGCGTTCCTGCTGCGCGACGTCGGCGACGGTATGCCAGGGGAGCGTAATTGCGCGCGCACCACCGGCAAAGATCGCGCGCGCGCCGGTGAAGATGAGCCGGCCGCTTGGTTGTGCCGCATCGTCGGGCATCGACGACGGCGCGCTGAAGTGACAGGTTTCGGTGCCGACCACCCGGTGTCCCGTTTCCACGACCGGCAGCCCATCGGCCGCCAGCGCGACGTGCAGCCGCCAGGCCTGGTCGAGTCCGTCGAGCATCTCACGCTCGATCTCGATCTCCTCTTCCGGGAGAGCGAGATCGTTGAGATCCGCCGAGAGCGACGCCACAGCCACCCCCTCCGGGGCGGCCGCCGCCGCACGCCATCGCCGCCGCCATTCGTCGAGCTTGTCGGTGCCGCCATTCGCGCGGCGCTTTCTCAACCATCCGAGCATCTGCAGATATGGTATCAGTCGGGAGTCGGCAGTCGGGAGTCGTCAGTCTCAGTCGGCAGTCTCAGTCGTCAGTCCGGGTCGTCAGTCGGCAGTCGACTGGAACTACCGACGGCGACTGTCGACTGGGACTGCCGACCGGAACTACCGACTGGAACTACCTACTGGGACTGTCGACTGGGACTGTCGACTGGGACTGTCGACTGGGACTGCCGACTGGTGACTGACGACTCCCGACTGCCGACTGCCGACTCTGATACAGTTCTCCCACCTACCCCATGCGCAAGATCGATCTGACGAATTTCCAGGTCGCCACGAGCGAGACCGCGCGGCAGATCAACCGGCGAATCACGCTGAATTTCCTTCGGCACCACCAGCCGATGTCGCGGGCGGACTTGTCGCGCCGCTCGGGGCTCCAGCGCAGCACGGTCTCGGCCATCGTCGACCAGCTGATTGATGAGGGGTGGGTCACCGAGGGAGCCATCGGCCGGCTGCCACGCGGGCGGCGGCCTCGATTTCTGCATCTCAACGTCGAACGTACGGGTATCGTCGGCGTGAACCTCCGGCCGGAGACGACGACTGTGGGGCTGGCGAACGTAGACGCACGATTCGAGGCGCAGCGGTCGTTTCCCACGCCAGGCGACCCGACGGTGTTCGTCCGGTCGGTGGCGCGGACGATCACCAGCCTGCGGGCGGCGCATCCACGGATGGTGTGCGAAGGCGTCGGCGTGAGCCTGCCGGGACGAGTCGACGAGGCTGGACGGCTCGTGTTCGCGCCGAACCTCGGATGGCGCGACGTGGACCTTCGACAGATGCTCGAATCGGCGACCGGGCTGCCCGTCGCCGTAGAGAACGCGGCCAACGCGTGCGCCCTCGGGGAGGTCTGGTTCGGCCGGCACGACGAGCACCTGCGGCACCTCGTTGCGGTTACCGTGTCGGAAGGCATCGGCGTCGGCGTCATCCTGAACGGTCAGCTGGTGCGCGGCGCCAACGCCATGGCAGGAGAGTTCGGGCACATGATGCTCGACGAAACGGGTCCACCCTGCTGCTGCGGCAAGCGCGGATGCTGGGAACGCTACGCGTCGAACTCTGCGGCCGTCGACTACTACACGAGCGGAGGCCAGGCCAAGCGCGGGCAGACACAGCCGGGCCTGCGATTCGAGGATGTCCTGAGGCTGGCTGATGACGGCGACCGTCGCGCCGTCGAGACGCTCGAGCGAATGGCGCAGTTCCTCGGAGCGGGACTCGCCACGATCGTGACCGGCCTCGCGCCGCAGCTCATCGTAGTCATCGGCGAGGTGACGAGCGCCTGGGATCGCGTAGGTCCTATCGTAGCGGAGGTGCTCGAGCGGCGGGCGCTGAGCGAAACGCCGACACGCATCGTTCCGACCGACCACGCGACGCAGCCGCGATTGCGCGGCGCGGTGACGCTCGTCGTCCAGCAGCATTTCGGCGTGCCCAACGTCGCCTGACGGCGGTCACCTCGAGTGGGGTCGCGTAAAGCACAGCATCTGGTGTTGTCGAGGGTGACGCCAGTCGCCGATGAGCCTCGCGGCAAGCCCTGCCTCTGCGCCGAGCGCCTGCATCTCCTCCCACGAGTAGCGAAACGGATCGGCGACGAAGCCTGTGGTACTGCGGCCAGGCTCGTGGCGAACCGGCTCGAACTGCGTCTGGCGCGGCGATGGAAGGAAGCTGGCGTAGAACCGGCCATGCGGTTCGAGGACGTCGCCGACCGCGCGCACGCAGCGCGCGACGTCGTCCGGCGGCAGGTGTGTGAAGAGCGAGACGGCAAGGGCGTAGTCGAACGCCGCGCCGAACAGCGACAGCTCGAAGTCGTCGTTCACCAGCAGCCGGGCTCTGCGCCGCGTGACGCTCTCGAGCTCCCGCCGGCCGGCGGCGACGAGCGACCGGTTGCGATCCATGCCGCAGTAATTTCCCTCGTCCAGGTAGGCCACGAGGTGGACGCCGCCGCGGAGCGCGCCGCACCCGACGTCGACCAGCGTGTGCTCCGGGCGAAGTCCCTCCGATCTCAGGAAGTAGAACTGCAGTGTGCCGACTTCGTCCCACAGTCCTCCATCGAGTTCCCGGTGCACGCCGGCGGCGATTTCTTCGTCGGTGAGCTCGCGCGAGCGGGTGTTGTCCAGGAAGCTCATCGTGTCATCGCGGGCATCGTGATGCCATCCTTGGCCTGTGATTGAACCGGGCGAGATCGTGCCGCGATCGGCGCCCGGCCCGGCGAGAGCACGATCGCCACGTTGAGTGCGATCGCGGCCAGCTGGCCAGCAAGCGTGGCAGCCATGAACCACGCCGGGACTGCCACGGGTACCGAACCGCCGTCGAGGACCACCGTGGCTGCCGCGCCAGCGACGACGAGGAGGATCCGTCCACGCGTCTGCCAGTGTCCTTCAGCGGCGACGAGCGTCAGAAGCCAGAGCGTGCTGAAGAGCGCGTAGGCATCCGGGACGAACGGACTCCTGAACGACGCCAGGCTGAGGAGACCGAGCCACACCTGCGCTCTGCGGAGCCGCAGGCGCTCGGGGTCCACGGGGCCGGCCGCGAGCGCGCGCAGCCGCCACGCGGCGATGAACGCCAGGGGTAAGAGCAGCACCGCGTAGAGACTCGCCGCCCGGCTCGCCGCCACGGGACCTGTCCACGGCAGGCCCAGAAACCGAAGCTTGATGACAAGGCCATGCACGCCATAGTTGATGGCGGCTGCGTCCGATGCTTCTATCCACGGGAACGCCTGCCCCGATTCGATGCGGGGCAGCTGATACCGGAAGAAGTCCACAAACGGCACGCTGCCGACCATGAACCAGGCCGCGGCGATCAAGGCGGCGCTCCAGGCCACCGTCCAGGCGACCGCGCGCCGCTGACTATCGACGAGGAGCAGCACGCCGAGAAGACCTGGATAGATCTTGCTGACTGTGGGAAACCCCAATGCCAGCCCGCCACGCACGGCGTGGCCGCGGTCGAATGCGATCATCGCCAGCACCGAGAGCGCAAACGCCGTGAGGTGGAAGTTGCCGATCTGAAGCCCGAGCCTCGTCGTCTGCGACAACCACATCACTGGGACGAGCAGCAGCACGAGCAGGCCGCTCGATCCCCGATCCACCTCGCCAGCAGCACCATGCTCACGAAGAGCACGATGCTCTGAAGGGCGAACCACACACGGCGGATAGTGAGGAAGTCCAGTCCCGCGGCGACCGCAGCCCGCGGCAAGACCAGAAACGCCGGCGGGTACTGGTAGAGGTCGACTTCGAAGGTCCCGATGAAGCGCGGCGTGTTTTGGCCGGAACTCGCCGGATCCGAGTACTGCGCGACGTCGAAGATGTTGACGCCGCTCGGCGCGAGGCGTGCCGCTTCTGTGTACGAGCTCAAGCAGCTGTGCGCGCGAAAGAACGCCCGGTTGGGCAGGACCGACAAGTCGACGCGGGTCTCATCGAGCATGAAGGTGCTCAGGCGGGCGTTATAGATCGTCGCGGCGCCAAGCACCGTGAGCACGGCTACGACGGCGGGCCAATACAGCCGCTGATACCCGATCGCGCGCGCCTGAACAACGGTCCGCCACAGCACCACGATGCCGACGCTGGCGACCAGCGCGGTCGTGATCTGCCACGGCACGCCCACCGCCGCGAGGCCGACGACGAGTGGTGGTCCGGCCAGGCATGCCGCAAGCACCAGGATCAGTGTTCCCATCGTGATCGCGGATAGTATCCTGTACCGTGCGCTCGGACGTGATTGGACCACCCGACAGCGACGCTCCTCGAACGGCCCTGGCGCGAATTGCGCCAGGGCTCGCGATGCTCTGAAGGCTACCTGCAACATCGCCGCTGGACTGTCCGAGGGCTTTGCGGTCACCGGAGCAGACTCACGGACCGCGGTGAGCGACAGCATGGGCGGCAAGACGCAGGTCACCGGGCTCATCGCGGCCGCGGCGATGGCGCTCGTTCTCCCCTTCTTCACCGGACCACTCCGGTATCTGCCTGGCGCGGCCCTGGGCGCGGTGCTGCTCCGAGTGGGCAATAGGACACCTCAACTGAGGGCGGCATTCCCTCCATTCTGCCGGAAGACCCTCTCCCCAGTGGCTGAGCCGACGTGGTACGTATCTCGCACTCTCGGACCGTGACTGGGAGGCGAAGATGCGAGCGAAGCTGAGCATTGTGACGGTCCTGAGCCTGGCGGCCACGACGGCTGCCGCCGCGCAGACGCCGCGCGCGATCCGATTCGCGGCGATGGACGCCAACCGCGACGGCGTGATTACGCGTCAGGAATGGCGCGGAAGCGCCCAATCGTTCCGGACACACGACTGGAACGGCGATGGCGTGCTGTCGGGCGATGAGGTGCGCGTCGGCGCACGCCGATCGAACGATCCCCGGGAACCGGAGCCATTCGACTCCGATCAGCGCGACTATCAATTCACCGACTGGACCGCTCGCGGGTTCACGACGCTCGATCACGATCGGAATGGCCGCGTGACGCGCGATGAGTGGCACTTCGATCTCGAGGACTTCCGTCGCGCGGATCACAACCGGGATGGCTGGCTATCGCGCGTGGAGTTCCTCGGCGGAGACGCGTCCACCGACGACGACCGCGGCGACCGCTTCGATTTTCTCGACACCAACGATGATGGCCGCGTCTCTCGCGCCGAATGGCACGGCACCGCCGACCGCTTCGCGGCCCTCGACGACAATCGCGATGGCATGCTGAGCCGCACGGAAATGCGCGGCGGGAATGAACCGCCCCCCGACCTCTTTACGAGCGTGGACGTCAATCGCGACAACCTCATCACGCGAGAAGAGTGGCACTGGTCGCGGGCCAGCTTCGACGAGCGCGATTCCAACCGCGATGGCCGGTTGAGCCGCGGCGAGTTCGGGGAAGCGGCGCTCGAGACTCGCAGCGCCGCATATCGTCAGGGCCACGATCGTGGGCTCGTCGAAGGGCGCCAGGCGGGGCGCGAGGACAAACAGAACGGCGTCGGCTGGGATCTCGAAGGACAGCGCGAACTCGAGCAGGCGGATTCGGGCTACCAGCCCAATATCGGTTCCCGCGCCGAGTATCAGTCGGGCTACCGCGAAGGCTTCCGTCGCGGTTACCGCCAGGGTTTCGGCACGTAGCGCTCCGACAGTGCTTACGGCATGCGGTAGCGGGCCACGACGGCGGTGATGTTGTCCGGCCCCCCTCGCTCGAGCGCGAGATCGACGAGCGCCTGGCACTGCTCCGTAGGTGGCCGACCGGCGGCGCCGCGCAGGACGCCGGCGATCGTGTCGTCCTCGACGAGATCGGTCAGGCCGTTGGTGCAGAGGAGCACCACGTCGCCGTTGAGTAGCAGGTAGTTCTGGATCTCGATGTCGGGCTCGCCGGCGCGGCCGCCGATGGCGTCGGTCAGCATGTGCCGCAGGTCGCGCGCGGCAACCTCGATGGGGGCCATCCGTCCCGTCTCCGCCCGGCGCTGCGCCAGCGTCTGATCCCGCGTCAGACGCGTCAGCAACCCTCCCCGATACAGGTACGCCCGCGAGTGTCCGACGTGGACGACAAAGAGCTCGTCGCCGGCGTTGAACGCCGCCGTGAGCGTCGTGCTCATGCCGGCGAGCGTTGGGTGCTGGTGCGACGCCTCGCTCACCGTTTCGTCGACCTTGCGGTAGAACCGCTCCGCTCGCTGGACGATTTCCCAGGCCGTCTTTTCGGTCACGCGGACGTTCCATTTCCCGAAATGGAGCACGAGCTGCATGAGGGTCGCGAGCGCGAGCCGGCTGGCAAGCTCCGGTCCGTCATGGCCCATGCCATCGGCGACGACCATGCCGTACGCCTGCTCATCAAACCTGTCGGGCACGGCGCCTTGTGGAAGGCTCGTCGCGATGGTCTTTTGATGACGTCCGAGTTCAACGATGAGGAAGTGATCGTCGCTGGTCGTCCGGCGCAGGCCGGGATGCGTGACCGCGCCGAACTCCACCTCCACCATCGCCGAGGGCGGGCGGAACGG
Organism: uncultured Acidobacteriota bacterium; assembly: GCA_963839705.1. Classification (GTDB taxonomy): domain Bacteria; phylum Acidobacteriota; class Vicinamibacteria; order Vicinamibacterales; family 2-12-FULL-66-21; genus DATBJJ01. The sequence continues at coordinate 121,804 of CAWIWL010000008.1, read as the reverse complement.
CTCGTAACGTCCGAGCGTCGACTGGGCAGACGACAGATCCAGCGTGTCGTCGTCGTCACGATCCATCGGACGCGGGCGGTCCATCGGAGTATCCGTTTACGCGGTCAGTACATCGCGAACGCGTACAGCGTGTCGCCGACCGCGACCAGCACGTGCTGGCGGCCATCGATGCTGTAGGTCTGCGGCGCGTTCGAGATGTTGCCGATGCGGGTATGCCAGAGCGGCTTGCCGTTGGTTGCGTCGAAAGCCGCGAAGTTGCCGGCGCCGTCGCCGGAGAAGACGACTCGTCCGGCCGTCGTCAGCAGTCCGCCACCGCCTCCGCCGAAGAACTGGTGCCGCCAGGCAACCTTGCCGGTCTTGGGGTCGATCGCGGTGAGGTAGTCGCCGAGCGATCCGAGCTGCGCGACGGCCTTTCCGCCGAGTCCCATGGATCCGCGAGGATCCGGGTCGGTCAGGTAGAGCAGGTTGAAGCCGTTGTGCTCCTGGACGTAGAAGAGACCCGTGTCCTCGGAGTATGCCGGCGGCGGCCAGTTGGTGACGCCGCCTTCAACCGGCGAGACGAGCGAGCCGGGGACCGTAGCTTCCTTGGCCGGGTTGGGATCGACTTCTCCCGTCGGCCGCTGGCTGAGCGCCCAGTTGGTCGTCGAGCCGTACTTGCTCGTCACGAGATGCTTTCCGGTGACGCGGTCGAGCGTGTAGAAGTAGCCGTTGCGCGCCGCCGTCGACACGAGCTTCCGCGGCTTCCCGTCAATCGTCGTGTCGATGAGGATCGGCGTCTGCGCTGAATCCCAGTCGTGCGTGTCGTGCACGGACGTCTGGAAGTACCAAGCCATCTTGCCAGTGTCGACGTGCACGGCGATGAGCGTGCACGTGAAGAGGTTGTCGCCCTTTCGGCCCGCGCCCGTATAGCCAGGCGTCGGATTGCCGGTGCCGAAGATGTAGTACTTCGTCTCTGGGTCGTACGAGCCGGGAATCCAGACCTGTCCGCCGCCGTGCCGGGCGGTGTCGAGGTTGGGCCAGGTGTCGAGGCCGGGATCGCCGGGCTTCATCGGCACGGTGTAGAAGATCCAGTTGCGCTTGCCGGTTTCGGGGTCGTACGACTGGAGGAACCCGGGCGAGTCGAGGTCGTTGCCCGTTCCGACGAGCACGTGATTGTCGATGACGACGGGCGCCATCGTCGAGAAGTACTGCTGGTCGAAGTCGGCGATCTCGACGTGCCAGCGCTCCTTGCCGGTCTTGACGTCGAGCGACACGAGGTAATTGTCCGGCGTCTCGAAGAAGAGGTAGTTGCGCCAGATGGCGGCACCGCGGTTGCCGATGTGCGTGCCGCCCTTCGTCTTCCAGTAGTAACGCCACAGCTCGCGGCCATCGCGCGCGTCGATCGCCCAGACGTTGTCGGGTGCGGTCACGTACAGGACGCCGTCCACCTGCAGGATGGCGCCCTTGACCTGCGCGGCGCCGCCGGTCGCGAACTCACCGGTGCCTTCGCCGCCGACGATGACCGGCGCCGCAACGCCGCCGCCGAACCCGCCGCGTCCGCCAAAGCCGCCTCGGCCGCCACCGCCGGCGGCCGCTGGATCACCGGCGGTCAGGCGGGACGTCCACGCCAGCGTGAGGTTCTTGACGGTGGTCTGGTTGACCTGTTTCAGAGAGCTATACCGTCTGCCGGTGTAGTCGCCAGAGTAGGTGGGCCACGTGTCAGCGAGCGGTTTGCGAATCGTGGCTGGATCGAGGCCGCCTTGTGCCTGGCCGGCGAGAAACGCGGGCGTCAGCATCACGGCTGCGGCGGCGGCAACCGACGTCGTAAAGATCACTCTTTTGAGCGTCATTTCAATGTCACCAGATAAGCGGTCACGTCGTGAATATCCTTGTCCGCGTAGAGCGGGAGGAGCTTACGGTGCGCTTCCCGCGGGTCGCGAACCTCGATCTTGGGGACGTCGCCGTCACGCCGAAACGATCGTGACGTGCCGTCAGCGAGCGCCACGACCACGCTGAAGTCGTCGAGCCTGACCAGCCGGCCGTCGGTCTTCTGTCCCGAGGCGTCGGTGACGGTCGCCGTCACCTGCGAGGGTGGAGCGCCGCCGCGGCCCCGGCCGCCTCCGCCGCCAACCCAGTAGTTCTGGAGCGCCATCGCATCCGAGACGCGGGTCGCGATGCCTTGCATGTCGGCCGCCGAGTGGCACGACGCGCACGTCTTCGCGAAGTAGGCCTGACCAGCCTTGGCGTCGCCGACGACGATATTGAGCTCGACCGGCGGACCCTCGGGCGGTGCGCCCTGACCGCGTGCGCTCGCCGTGACGCTGTGGATATAGGTTGCGATCGCCTTGACGTCCTCTGGCGGGATGGGGAGGGGCGGCATGACGGGCATGCCTGGGTTCTGTCGACCCTGTTGCACGACCGGAAGGATTAGCTCGCCAGCCTGATCGTTCAGGACGACCTGCGATCGGAGGAGGTTCGGGCCACCCTGATCTCCGCCGCGCAAATCGGTACCGTGGCAGGCTCGGCAATAGACGCCGTACAGCCCGTTGCCGCGCTTGATCGCCTCGGGGTCACCAGGCGGGCGCTGTTGCGCGGGGAAAGTCGCCTGCCCGCGCCCTCGACCCTGCGGCGGAGCGCCGGCGCCTTGCGGGGCGCCTCGCCCGGCGGCTCCCGGCGGTGCGGCCGGCGGCGCCTGCTGCGGCGCGGCCTGCGCGCCTAGCCGGACGGCGAGAGACGCCAGCAGGAGGAAGGCGGCTGGCGCCAGCAGTGTCTTCGGTCGCATCGACTCACCTCGACGAAAGGGCAACGAAAAAGGGGCCCTCGCAATAATACGCGTTTCGCCCCGCAAACGGTTACAACGGGGTTTTGTTAAGCTGTCAGCCATCAGCTATCAGCCTTCAGCTATGTCCCTCCAACCCATTCTCGAGCTTCGCGACGCGTCGGTCGTCAAAGGCGAGCGCCGTGTTCTCGACGGACTCCGGCTGACGATCCGCGAGGGCGAGCACACTGCCATCCTCGGCCCGAACGGTGCCGGGAAGTCTGTTCTCGTCAGCCTGTTGACGCATCACGAACGAGCGCTCGTGCCTGCCGACGGGACGCCCGCGGTGCGCGTATTTGGCGAGGACCGTTGGAACGTCTCGGAACTCCGTGCGCAACTCGGAATCGTGTCGGCCGACCTCCATCAGCGCTTCGTGGCCGGCAATAGCGAGGGCAGCATTACTGGCGAGGCGGCGGTGCTCTCCGCGTTCCTCGTCTCGCATGGCATCCTGCGCTACGGTGTCGTGACCGACGACATGCGAAGCCGCGCCGCCGAGGCGCTCGACGCGGTCGGCGCGACCCACCTCGCGCGGCGCACGCTCGACCAGATGTCGAGTGGGGAAGCGCGCCGCGTCATGCTCGCGCGGGTGCTGGCGACCTCGCCCCGTGCCCTCGTCCTCGACGAGCCGACCACGGGGTTGGACCTCGGGACCCGGCACGCCTTCATGGAACAGGTCCGCGGCATCGTCCGGAACGGCACGACCCTCGTCCTGATCACGCATCACAGCGAAGAGATCGTCCCGGAGATCGATCGGGTCATCCTGCTCCAGGACGGCCGGATCGTCGCTGATGGCGCCAAGCGGGACGTGCTCACCGCCGAGCGGCTGAGCACCCTCTTCGGCCTGCCTATTACGGTCGAGCTGGCTGGCGGCTACTTTTACGCAAGGCCCTCCGAGTAACAGAATCCCCTTGAAACTTTGCTTGATCTGGTTCCGTATACTATCTTGCGTGACAAGATAGCTTGCGTTACAATGACCATCATGACCGCAGACGCCGGGCGTGGAGAGGACCGCAAGAGCATCGGCCGCGAACTGAGGCGCGGGTCGCTCGAGCTGATCGTCCTGCACCTGCTCGCGGCCGGAGAAGCCTACGGATACGAGATCGTGTCGAAGCTGGTCGCCGCCACCAACGGGGCGCTCGAGGTTACTGACGGCACGCTCTACCCGGTGCTGTACCGGCTCGAGCGCGCGGGTTTCGTGAGCGTGCGGTGGGAGACGCCCGAGCGGGGCGTGCCGCGCAAGTACTACCAACTGACCGACAGCGGTCGCGACGAGCTCGCCCAGCTGACCGACGAGTGGGTCACGTTCGCGAAGGCGATGTCGGCGCTGCTCACGCCAAGCTCCACTCCCAAGGAGGGCATATGAGAACCGCGGACGACTATATCGACAGCGTGCTCAACTACATGCCTCGCGCGACACCGCTGCGATCGCAAATTGCTCTCGAGCTCCGCGGTCATATCGCCGAACGTGTGGCGACCGGCCAGTCGCTTGACGACATCGTCCGTCAGCTCGGCGATCCGTCGACGCTCGCCGAGTCCTATCTGTCGGCGGTGCCGCTGGTGGGCGCATCCTTCTGGCGCCGGGCGGCGGCGAAGATCCTCGACGTGCTGGTGCTCACCGGGGCTGGCTTCGTGATATTCGCCCCCATTGTGTGGCTGCTTTGGTACTCCGAGCACGAGATGATCCTCGCCTTCATGCCGCTCATCGTCATCGTGACCGTGAGTCTGCTGTTCATGGTTTACACCGTCCTCGCGGAGTGGCAGTGGGGGCAGACGATCGGCAAGTACCTGCTCGGGGTTCGAGCCGTGCGTGAGTCGGGAGCGCGGATCAGCATCGGGCAGGCGGTCGTCCGCCACCTGCCGGCGCTCCTGGAGGTGTTCTGGATTGACTGCTTGTTTGCGCTTTTTACCGAAAAGCACCAGCGCGCGTTCGAGCTGCTCTCGAAGACTCGCGTCGTGCTGGTGTCGCCTCAAGACGTTCGATGAGGCGCGCGCAGCGGGCGTCGCGTTGAAAAGTGCGCCTGCGGGCTGAGCGCGCTTGGGGGGTAGGGCCCCAAACGCTTCTAAGAAGCGCCTGCGGCCCTAGCGAGGCGCGACCAGCCTCCGCTAAAGCTACGGCGGTCCGCCGGAGCCTTGGCGAAGGCGGAAGTCGCCGAGCGAGCGCGTTTGGGGGTGGGGCCCCAAACGCTACTAAGAAAGGACTGATCTGATGTTTACGCAACTCGATTACCGGACTGTCGTCGCCGTCGGTGCTCTGACGCTCGGCCTGGTCAGTTCGCCCTCCGGCCAGCTCGGCTCGTCTACGGCGCCGGCGCGTGACCCCATGCAGGAGCTTGTGGCCGAAGTCCGCGGCCTGCGCGCCGAGATGCGTCAGGCATCGGACACCAGCATTCGAGCGCAGCTGCTGGTGGCGCGGCTGCAGGTCCAGGAGCAGCGCATCAGCACGCTCGGGCGCCAGCTCGCTGACGTCGAACGCCAGCTGACAGACAACGAACGCGCGAGAAGCGCTCTCGCAGGCCAGCTTTCTTTTTTCGGACAGGAAGAGCACAAACCCTCGGAGGACGAGCGGGAAGGCTTCGAGCTGATCTTTCGTCCGCTGAAAGCGCAGCTCGCGCTGCTCGAAAAAACCGACCAAGACCTCAAGTCGCAACGGATGTACCTCAGCGGTCTCGTCACAGACGAGCAATCGCGGTGGACGACGTTCAACGCGCTGTTGGACGAGCTGGGCAGGACGGTCGAAGCGAAAAAGACTCGCTAGGTGGGAGGCAATCAGGGCAGAATTCTAGCGAGGCTCCGCCTCAGACCGTCGAGAGGCTCCGCCTCGCTAGTCGGCATTGTTTGATGTTTCGCCGCTTGAGCGCCGAAAACTTGACTCACGATCACGACTTTTCGGCGCTCAAGACGGCTAGGTCGGGAGAGCGAGGACTCGAGGCTCGAGCTGGAGTAGACTGACACCGCATGCGGTACCACGGGATCCATGCGTGCGCGCTAGCGGCCTGTTCGCTCGGCCTGGCTCTGGCCGTGGCCATGAGCACGACCGCGCGCGCGGCGGGGCAGGGCGCGCCGCCGCCGATCAGCTTCAACCGCGACATCCGGCCCATCCTGTCCAACAACTGCTTCGCCTGCCACGGTCCCGACGCGACGAAGCGCGAGACGGAGTTCCACTTCGACACGAAGGAAGGAGCGTTCGCGGAGGACGGCATCATCGTGCCCGGGAGCGCCGCCGGCAGCATGCTGGTGAAGCGCATCACCAATCCCGACCCGAAGAAGCACATGCCGCCGCCCGATTCCGGTCACGCGTTGACCGCGCGGCAAATCGAGTTGCTGCGCCGGTGGATCGATGAAGGCGCGAAGTGGGACACGCACTGGGCTTACGCGGTGCCGGTCCGGCCCGATCTTCCGGCGGTCGAGAAGGCGAATTGGGTCCGCAACCCGATCGACCGGTTCATCCTCGCGCGCCTGGAGCGCGAGGGACTGAAACCGTCGCCCGAGGCCGACAAGACGACGCTGCTGCGCAGGGTCACTTACGACCTCACGGGTCTGCCGCCAACGCCGGCCGAGCTCGACGCCTTCCTGGCCGACCGCTCGCCCGACGCGTACGAACGGCGCGTCGACGCGCTCCTGCAGTCGCCGCACTACGGCGAGCGAATGGCCATACCGTGGCTCGACGCCGCACGCTACGCCGACACCCACGGCTACCACATCGACAGTCATCGCGGGATGTGGCCCTGGCGCGATTGGGTCATCGCCGCCTTCAACCGCAATCTCCCGTACGACCAGTTCACGATCGAGCAGCTCGCCGGAGACCTCCTCCCCGACGCGACGCGCGAGCAGAGGGTGGCCTCGGGGTTCAACCGCAACCACATGATCAACTTCGAAGGCGGGGCGATCGCCGACGAGTACCAGGTGGAGTACGTCATCGATCGCGTCGAGGCCACGTCGACGGCGTTCATGGGGCTGACGATGGGGTGTGCGCGCTGCCATTCGCACAAGTTCGACCCGATCAGCCACAAAGAGTTCTACCAATTCTTCGCCTTCTTCAACAATGTGCCCGAGCTCGGACTCGACGGCCGGCGCGGAAACGCCGTGCCGATGATCCTGCTGACCTCGCCCGCGCAGCAGAAGATGCTCGACGACCTCGATGCCGCGATCAAGGCCCACGAGGCAGCGCTCGACGATGACATCGTGGCGCCTCTCCAGCGCGAGTGGGAAACATCCGTGGCCGGGAAGTTCGAGCAGGGACCCCCCGACGTCCCGGACATCGATCGCAAGGGGCTGTCGGCGCAGTACGAGCTGGACGGCAGCTTTTCGGACATCTCCGGCCGCTTTCAGCACGGCCGCATGCTCGTCGGCGACCCGACGTTCGAGGTCGGGCAGATCGGTCGCGCGGTGACGTTCGACGGCGACACCGAAGTCAGCTTCGGCAACGTCGGGCGCTTCGACCGTGCGGACGCCTTCAGCCTTGCGGTCTGGATGCGGGCGCGGGGCAATCTGCCGATTGGCGTCTTTCAGAAGCTGGATGATGCCGGGCGCCGTCGCGGGTTCGAGTGGCGGCTCGACGACATGGAGCTCTACGACATCCAGCGCTGGGCCGCGCGCCTGACGGTTACGCTGACCTCTGCGGCGCCCGCTAATGCGATACAGGTGCGGACGCGCGAGCGGCTGAAGCAAGGCGAGTGGAATCACGTCGTGATGTCGTACGACGGGTCCGGCAAGGCCGAGGGCCTGGCGATCTACGCCAACGGCAAGCGGCTCGCGGTCGAGGTCCTGCGTAACGCACTCGCCGGTCCGATCGCTACCGATGCCGCTCTCACCCTGGGACGCAAGGAGCTCGGCCCACCGTATGCCGGGCAGATCGACGACCTCCGGCTCTACAATCGGGTCCTGACGCCCGGCGAAGTGGAAACCCTCGCGATGCATTACCGGCCCCGCGCGATCCTGTCGGGCAACAACGGCAAGCGCTCGAAGGACCAGGGCGAATACCTGCGCGAGTACTTCCTCACTTACGCCTCGCCGGAGCCAGTGCGCGGTTTGCACACCGAGCTCGTGGCGTTGCGGAAGCAGAAAGAAGCGGCGGAGAAGCCGATTCCGACCGCGATGGTGATGGCGGAACTCAAGAAGCCCCGCGAGACGTTCGTGCTCGCACGGGGCGACTATCGCAATCACACCGAGAAGGTGCAGCCCGGTGTGCCGGCGATGCTGCCGCCGCTCGAGGCTGGCGCGCCGCTCAACCGGCTCACGCTGGCGACATGGCTCGTGCAGCCCGGGCATCCCCTCACCTCGCGCGTCGCGGTGAATCGCTTCTGGCTGATGTACTTCGGCCAGGGCATCGTCAAGACGCAGGAAGATTTCGGCGTGCAGGGCGAGCCGCCGGTGCATCCCGAGCTGCTCGACTGGCTTGCGACGGAGTTCGTTCGCACGGGCTGGGACGTGAGAGCCATGCAGCGCCTCATCGTGACCTCGGCCACGTATCGCCAGGCGTCCAGGGTCACGCCGGCGCTCCTCGAGAAGGACCCGGAGAACCGTCTGCTGGCGCGCGGGCCCCGGTTCCGGCTGCCCGCCGAGATGATCCGCGATACCGCGCTCGCCGTCAGCGGTCTCCTCAACGACGAGATCGGCGGTCCGAGCGTGCTGCCGTATCAGCCGAAGGGACTGTGGGAGGAGTTGGCGTTCGGCGACGGCTACTCGGCGCAGACCTACGAGCAGAGCCACGGCAAAGACCTGTATCGCCGCGGCATGTACACGTTCTGGAAGCGCACCGCACCGCCTGCCTCGCTCGCGACGTTCGACGCGCCCGATCGCGAGAAGTGCACCGGCCGTCGCGCGCTCACCAACACGCCGCTCCAGGCGCTCGTGCTCCTCAACGATCCGACCTACGTCGAGGCCGCGCGCGCGCTCGCCCAGCGCACGCTCCTCGAAGGCGGTACCGACGAGAAGAGCCGCGTGAGCTTCGCCTTCCGCCTGGCCACGGCGCGCAAGCCGTCGGGCAAGGAAACCGGCGTGCTGCGCAAGCTGCTGGAGTCGGAGCTGAAGTCGTTCGGGCAGAACCCACAAGCCGCGACGAAGCTCCTCAACGTCGGAGAGTCAGCTCGCGACAGGCGGCTGAATCCTGTCGAGCTCGCGGCATGGACGACCGTTGCCAGCGTGATTCTGAATCTTGATGAGACGGTGACGAGACAGTAGCAGTCAGAACAGAGACAGCAGCGCCTGCGGCCCGAGCGCGGCGCGAAGTCGCCGCGCGAGAGCACTGAGTAATGAAGACCCAACCACTCAATTAAAGAATCAAACAGGCGCCGACATGACGATTGAGCGTGACATCGACCTTCACCTCACACGCCGGCAGCTCTTCGGGCTGACGGCCCGTGGCATCGGAGCGGCGGCGCTAGGCTCGTTGCTGTCGCCAGAACTGCTGGCGGCGAGTGCGTTCCAGGACGCGCGCGACCCGAAGACCGGCGGTCTCACCACGCTGCCGCACTTCGCGCCGAAGGCCAAGCGCGTCATCTTCCTGCACCAGTCCGGCGGGCCGTCGCAGCTCGAGACGTTCGACTACAAGCCGAGCCTGGCGAAGTTCCAGGGGACGCAGATCCCCGACTCCATCCGTCAGGGCCAGCGGGTCGCCCAGACGATGGGGCAATCGCTCTTGCCGGTGGCGAAGTCCGCGTTCACATTCGCCCGCTACGGGCAGGCGGGGACCTGGGTGAGCGAGCTCCTGCCGCACACCGCGAAGATCGTCGACGACATCACCGTCATCAAGACGATGAACACGGACGCGATCAATCACGACCCCGCGATCACGTTCATTCAGACCGGCTTTCAGCAGCCGGGCCGCCCGAGCATGGGGGCCTGGCTCAGCTACGGGCTGGGCAGCGTGAACCAGAACCTGCCGGCGTTCGTGGTGCTGCTGTCGCAGGCACACGCGATCACGACGGATCAGCCGCTCTTCTCGCGTCTCTGGGCGAGCGGATTCCTGCCCTCGAGCTATCAGGGCGTCAGGTTTCGCGCCGGCGGCGCGCCGGTCCTCTTCCTCGAGGACCCGCCGGGCATCACCCGCACGACGCGGCGGCAGATGCTCGATGCCGCGGCGAGGCTCAACACGATGCAGCACGACGCGTACGGCGATCCCGAGATCGAAACGCGCATCGCGCAGTACGAGATGGCCTACCGGATGCAGTCATCGGTGCCGGACCTGACAGACCTGTCGAAGGAGCCCGATTCGGTCTTCGAGATGTACGGCCCCGAGTCGCGCAAGCCTGGCACCTACGCGGCGAACTGCCTGCTGGCACGGCGCCTCGCGGAGCGCAACGTCCGGTTCATTCAGCTCTATCACCGCGGCTGGGATCAGCACGGCAATCTTCCGCGAGATATCGCCCTGCAGTGCAGGGGCACCGACCAGCCGACCGCGGCGCTCGTGACCGACCTCAAGCAGCGCGGCCTGCTCGACGACACGCTCGTCATCTGGGGCGGCGAGTTCGGGCGGACGGTCTTCAGCCAGGGCAAGCTGACCGACGTGAACTACGGCCGCGACCACCACCCGAGGAACTTCTGCATGTGGGTGGCCGGCGGCGGGACCAAACGCGGATCAGTGATCGGCGAAACCGACGACTTCAGCTACAACGTCGCGTCGGATCCCGTCTCGGTCTTCGACCTCCAGGCGACGATCCTGCATCTGATGGGAATCGATCACACGAAGCTGACCTACCGCTTCCAGGGCCGCGATTTCCGGCTGACCGACGTGCACGGCGAGGTCGTGAAGCAGCTCCTCGCGTAGCGTTGTTGCGCGAGGGGCTAGCCGGCCTTCACGCGTGCCACGAAGCTTCTGATGATCGTGAACAGAGCGTCGGCGTCCGCTCCGGGTTTGAGCTCGTAGTCGGCCACCGCCAGCGGTGCACCGATGACGACGAGCGACGCGCCCAGCGCCGGGCATTGGGCCGCCTGATCGATCGAGAGTCCACCAACGGCCTGGAGCGGTATCGTGACTGCTGCCCGGACGCTCCTCAGGTCATCGAGTGGAGACTTGCCGACTTCGGCGTGGCGTTCGTCGAGTCCCGTGTGGACGATGACGACGTCCACGCCCATGGATTCCATCTTCCTGGCCATCGCCACCTTGTCGGGGCAGAGCATGATGTCGCCCATGACGTAGCCGCCATAGTCCTTCGCCGCGCGCACGGCCTCGCGGATCGTGTGCTCGTGGGCCTGACCCATCACCACGACGAACGTCGCGCCGTTCCTGAACATCATCTCCGCTTCGAGGTAGCCCGCATCCATCGTCTTCAGGTCGGCGACGATCGGATGGCTGGGATATTTCTGGTGGAGCGCGGCGACTGCGTGCAGCCCCTCGCCCAGGATGAGCGGCGTCCCGACTTCCAGCCAGTCGACGCCGGCCCGGACCGCGATCTCGGCCGTCGGCAGCGCGTCGGCCATCGTCTGCAGGTCGAGCGAGAGCTGGACCTTGGGCGTTCCGTCGAGCAAGTTAGCCTGCAATCTGAATTCCTCGATTCGGCGATTTCGTCCACGATGACCACGCGATCCATCGTGACCATCGTGTCATCGCGGTCATCGTGCCTTAGGCAACAGCGAGAAGCGAGCCGCGATATCGTCGTGACGTCGTCCGGACTGGAGGACACTACAAGCTGTCTCATAGACAGCGCGAACGAGCGGCAGCGAGTGAGCCACGCGAGCGGAGCGGGGCGTCGGGGTCCCCGCGAGCGAGCGTGTAAGGGGGTCCGGGGGACAAAGTCCCCCGGATGAGACTAAGTCAGGCCAGATCTCTGCGGCGCGCCAAGGGCGCCCGTCGGGAACTGCTCGAGCTCTATCACCTGACCGCTGAAAGGCGCGCCCTTGTCCGACGCCAGGAAGAGCGCCATCTCGGCGATCTCGGACGGCTTCAGGATGCGCCCGAGCGGCCAGTCTTTTCCTGCCCGGTCGAGGAAGTCCGCGGGGTGTCCCAGGTGCGTCATCATCGCGCGCTCGCCCTCGGTGTCCATCCAGCCGCAGTTCACGCAATAGACGCGTACCCTGTCGAACTTGAGGTAGTTGGCGAGGTTGCGCGACGCAGTCTGCAAGGCGCCCTTCGACGCTGCGTACACCAGCAGCGACGGCTCGCCCATGAAGGCGTTGATGCTGCCGATGTTGAGGATGACGCCGCGCTGTTTCCGGAGCGACGTGATGGCGTGGTGGGCGAGCAGGAGTGGCGCACGGAGGTTGAGCGCGAAGATCCCGTCGAAGATCTCGGGTGTCACGTCGTCGACCGTCGCGCGCGTGGCGTCGACGGCGTTATTGACCAGGATGTCCACTTTACCGAACCGCTTGAGGGCGACATCGATCAGCCGCCGACAGTCGTCGATGCGCACCAGGTTGGTCTGCTCGAAGACCGCGTTTTTCCCGAGCTTCTTGGCGAGCGCGGACCCATCCTTGGACGACAGGCCGGTCAGGACGACCTTCGCGCCCTCCTTCACAAAGAGGGTCGCCATTGCCGCGCCCAGTCCCTGCGTGCTGCCGGTCACGACCGCGACTTTACCCGTCAGGAGCTTACCCATGTGTCCCCCTCAGCATGTGACCGTCTTCCTGGAGTCTTTGGTGACTCCTTAGAACCTATCTCACAATCAAGACCAGGCTGAACGCGCCGACGGCTATGGGTCGCGATGAACACGATGGCCCGATGAACACGAAGGAAAACCTCTATTCACAGCACTCCCTCGCGCCGGAGCGCCTCGGCGGCCAGTTCGACGGCGGCAAGCGGCGGTGTCGAATCGTCGCCGATGACGCAGCTGACAAACACCCAGGAGCGCCGTTCACGGCTGACGTGCCCGACGAGCCACCTCACGGCTCGGCCGCTCCTGTCCGTGCCGCGGCCAGTCTTCGCGCTGAGAACAGTACCAGGAGGCCAAGCTCCGCCAAATGGGTGTTCGCCATTTGCATTGACGACCATGCCGGCCGGTTGGACGAGCACCTCGCGAACCGTGCGTATGGCGTGCTGGCTGACCGGCAGCTTGTCGCCGTACAAGCGGAGAAGAAACTGCGCCTGCTCTTCCGGTGAAATAGTGAGGGACCCGCCGAGCCAGAACGTGGTGAGGCCGCTCGATGGATCGGCGTTGCCGTAGGCCAATCGTCGCAGGTAATCGCGCTCGCGAGCCGCGCCGAGCCGCTCGGCGACTCGCTGGAACCACCACACCACGGAGAACCGCATCGCGGTCGCCAGCGTGTGATCTCTCCGCCACGCCTCGAAAAACTGTGTCGATCCATCGTACGAGAACGAGGAGCTGGCTCCCGAGATCACGCCCGCGTCGAGGGCTGCGAGCGCGTGGGGGACCTTGAAGGTCGATTGCGGCGAGACGCGCGTGCGACAGGCCTCGGACGGCGCGCGACGAACCTCGCCCACGCCAACCTCGTGGAGCAGGAAGCACGAGCCGGTCGCTGGAGGAGCAGTGGCTTGCCGCGCGTTCTCCGCCGCGGAGGTCCAGGCGGCTGGGCTGCTCAAGCGCGCTGCCGGTCAGGATGAGCAGCGTCGCCAGACATGATGCCGATCGCGAAGTACTGGTCATGGTCTGACGGTTCTGGCGTGGCGAAATACTGCGCGCGCTTCTTCTTGAGAAACTCCACCGACCGGCGCAGCTCGTCGAGGCCGTCCATGCCGTCTTCGACGGAAATCCAGCCAGTAAAGTTGACCGATCGCAGGATGCGGAAGATCGCATCGTAGTCGTTGCTGCCCTGACCGGTCTCGCCGTGCTTCATCTGATCGGGATAGCCGATGGTCCCGTCGTGCAGCCGCAGGTCGTCGAGAGATGTTCCCGGTACCAGATATCGATCCGACGCGTGCATCGTCACGACGCGGTGCTTGACCTTGTCGAGAAAAGCGATCGGGTCGAAGCCGCCGACGACGGCGTTCGACGGGTCGTACTGGACCCCGAAGTGTGGCGAATCGGGAACCGCGTCGAGCAGGGCGAGGAACGGCTCCTCCTGCTGCGCGAACTCGGGGTAGAGCCACTGGCCGACCTTGTAGTGGTTCTCGAGGCAGAGGACGACATCCCGCTTGACCGCATACTCGATCGAGCGCGAGATGCATTCGGCAGCGCGGGCCACGCCTTCCGCAACCGACAGCCCTGGATATTTCTGCCCGCTCAGCGTGCGGCAGTGCCTGGCGCCGGTGCGGACCGTCAAGTCGATCGCCCGCTTCTGCCGTTCGACCTGCCGCGCGCGCTCCTCGCGATCGGGATGCGTGAAGTCCGGCGAGAAGCACATCATCGATGAGATCTGCCCGGTGGCCGCCATCGCGTCCATGATCGGCGCCACGTCCCGCTCCTCGTAGCTGCGGAAGAACTCGTCGTAGTGTTCGACTCCCTCGCCGCCGAGCGTGGCGGCGTCGTGAATCCACTCGACGTAGTCCCGCCGGCCGGCGGCGAGCTCGTCGACGTAGCACTTGGGGAAGACCGAGATGGGCGGGACAGGCATGCGCTATTGCCAGCTCCCGTACATCGGGTTGGGCAGCATGAAGTATCTGCTCCCGAAGAAGGCGAGCGCCGTGTCGTCCTTCTTCGCTGCTGCCTGGCTGAGAGTTGGGAAGTCGAGGATGTTGTCGCCGACAAAGATCACGGTGTCGAGCCGCGGGCCGCCGGCTTTCGTGGTGCCGCCCGCCACAGCCGCGAAGCGCGGGTTCTTGTCGGACGGACCGCCGTCAGGGCGGCAGAGCATCACGTCGTACGCCAGTCGGTGCGTCTGGAAGACGGCCTCGGTGTCGGGGCACTCGGACTCCAACCGGTTCGTGACGATGGCGATGCGGCCGCCGAGATCGCGGACGCGTGCGAGGAAAGCGGCGGCCCCGGGGAGAGGCGTGGCTTCGCGCCGGCCGACCCATGCGCGCCAGCTTTCCGGCGTGTACTTCAGCCCGGCCTGAGCCCGTTCAATCTGGTACTGGAGGTTGTTGATCACCGTCTCGTCGGCGTCGAGCACGACCGCCCATGAGCCAGCCTTGCGGCTGCGTGCGGCAATCTCGGCGCTAGTAGTGGCCGCACGGTAGGTTTGGAGCACCGCGGCTTGGTACTCGGCGCCGTCGCGGACCCAGCGAACACTGTCGGGCAGGGCCGGGGCTGCCGCGGCGGGCTGTGGCGTCTGCACGGGGGGTGCCGCCGTCGAGCGACAGCTCGCCGTCGTGGCCAGGATGGCGACGATGCCGATCGCGGCGATCACATGCTTGATCATGTTGGTTTTGTCTTGAATGAAGTTGCGGCTACAGAGTATTAGCAAGAGCCGTGAGTGTTCAACGTCTGCCTTCAGGATGTGCCAGCGATTCGCGTAAGATTCCTGAACGCATGGCGACCACTACAAGCCGTGGCGGCGCGACCGTGCGAATCGAGTGCCGATTGCGACGCCTGTGGCCCGAGCGCAGCGCGAAGTCGCCGCGCGAGAGCGAGCGGGGGGGCCGCGCGAGCAGTGAGTAGAAGCTATCTCACAAACAGCGCGAACGAGCGGCAGCGAGTGAGCCTGGCGAGCGGCGCGGGGCGCCGGGGTCCCCGCGAGCGAGCCAGTAGGGGAGTCCGAGGGGCGAAGCCCCTCGGAAAAGACTAACGCAATGAATCGACGCGACTGGCTCAAGACGGCGGGCGGCCTCGTCGTGGGCTTCAGCCTCGACGGATTGTCCCTGTTCGGGCATCAGGCGCCGGCGATCCCGCTGAGCAGCGACGGACGGCCGCTCGACCCTCGCGAGGTCGACAGCTTTCTCTCGATCAACGCCGACAGCACGGTGACGGTCTACACGAGCAAAGTGGACGTCGGGACGGGCATGCGGGTCGCCATCGCGCAGATGGCGGCCGAAGAGCTCGGCGTCGACACGGCTCGCATCAGCGTCGTCGACGGCGACACGGCGCAATGTCCGAACACAGGGGGCACGGGTGGGAGCACGGGGCTCACGCGCGGAGGGACGGCGGTTCGTCAGGCGGCGGCGACCGCTCGGCAGGCGCTCCTCGGACTCGCCGCCGAGCGATTGAAGCGGCCGGTCGCCGACCTGACGATCGTCGCGGGGGAAGTGCGGCCCGTGGCCGGTGGCCGCGGCGTCCGGATCGGCGCGCTGGTCGGCGGGCGCCGGCTCGCGTTGCCGGTGGACGCGAAAGCCACACTCGTCTCGCCCTCGCGATACACGAAGGTGGGGCAGTCGCCGTTGCGACCCGACGTTCCCGCCAAGTGCACGGGACGCTATCAGTACATTCAGGACTTCACCGTTCCGGGCATGCTGCACGGGCGCCTCGTCCGCCCGCCCGCGCTCGGCGCCGCGCTGCTGTCGGTGGACGAAACGTCCGTCTCGCACTTGCCCGGCGTGCGCGTCGTCCGCGTCGAGAGTTTTCTCGCGGTCGTCGCGGCGGACGAATGGGCGGCGGTCAGGGCGGCGCGCGAGCTCAAGGCGACGTGGACCGAGTGGCGCGGGCTGCCGGGACACGACAACCTCGAGCGATACCTGCGCGACGGCGTCGTCGAGCGCGACCAGGCGGTCGTGCACCGGGGACCGTCGGGGCCGCTCGGCGAGAGCAATCCGTCAGGAGCGGCGCTCGAGGCGGCAATGGCGTCGGCACAGACAAGAATGGCCGCGACGTACTTCTGGCCGTGCCAGAGCCATGCCTCGCTGGCGCCGTCCTGCGCCGTGGCCGACGTCCGAGTCGACGCAGCCACGATTTGGACCTCGTCACAGGTCACCCACGGCCTGCGAGCCACCCTGGCGCGCGTATTCGGACTCGTGCCCGAGAAGATGCGCGTCGTCTTCGTCGAAGGATCGGGGTCGTACGGCACGAACGGCGCCGATCACGCGGCCGCCGACGCGCTGCTTCTCTCGAAGACCATCGGCAAGCCCGTGCGCGTCCAGTGGTCGCGTCAGGACGAGCATGGGTGGGATCCCAAGGGACCGCAGCAGCTGCTCGACCTTCGTGCGGGTCTCGATGCCGCGGGCCGGCTCGTGGCGTGGGACACGCAGATGTGGATTCCCACCAACCGTCGCGGCGCGAGGATCCTGCTCGCGGCGCAGTCGGCCGGCATCGCCCAGGACAACGGACGGGACGCGGCCGGCGTCTTCGAGAACGGAGACCCAGCCTACGCCGCCGACTACGTCCGAGTGCTCGCGCACTGGATGCGCGACACGCCGCTCAACCCGTCGAACCTTCGCGCGCCCGGGAAGCCAGCCAACGTGTTCGCCGTCGAAGGGTTCACCGACGAGATCGCGGCGGCGCTGCGCGTCGATCCGCTCGAGTTCCGTACGGCTCGCCTGACGGATCCCCGTGCGCTGGAAGTGCTCTCGCGCGCGTCGAAGGCATTCGGTTGGCAGCCGCGGCCGTCACCCAATCCCGCCGGTCCTGCGAACGGTCTTCTCGTGGGACGTGGCGTCGCCTACACCCGCTACAAAAACGCGGAGAACTACGTCGCCATGTTCATGGAGGTGGCCGTGGATCCGGCGAGCGGCCGGATTACGGTGCGGCGAGTCGTCTGTGCCCATGACTGCGGCCTCGTCGTCAACCCCAATGCCTTGCGGAATCAGGTCGAGGGCGGGATCGTGCAGACGCTGAGCCGCGCGCTGCATGAGGAAGTGCAGTTCGACGAGTCACGAGTCACGAGCATCGACTGGGCGACGTATCCGATCCTGAGATTCCCAGAGGCGCCTTCGGTCGAGGTGATCCTCGTCGCGCGCCCTGAGCAACCCTTGTGGGGCGCGGGCGAGGCGTCGACCGTGACCGTTGCTGCCGCGCTGGGGAATGCCGTGTTTGATGCGACCGGCGTGCGCCTGCGCCACGTGCCGTTTACGGCGGCGAGGGTCAAGGCGGCGCTTGCGACGGCGCGCGCGTAGCGATGACGAAGGCGCGAGGAGTGCGGCGGTGACGAGTCTTATCCGAGGGGCATCAGCCGTGCACCTCGGCTTCCAGGCCGACTGCAGGATCCCGTAACCGTCACGGCTGCGCTCGTCACGCTTGCCGTCGCGACCGTTGCCGCGTCGTATCTCCCCGCCGCCGCGCCGCCTCGATCGACCCGATGCTTGCGTTGCGCGAGGAGTGACGAGGCCCGAACTGGCTGAGGCAGGTGAAAGCCTGCCCCAGCCGTCGTCGCCTTCATTTCCTGCCTGGGAGAGGCCGCAGAAACTTCTGGAACACCCAGTGCGCCACGTGGGCGCCCTGTTGCCGTCCGTCCTCGTCCGCGAAACGGAAGTGAATCCCCTGCAGCACCCGCACGTCCACCACTTCCTGCTGGGCTTCTGAGAAGCGCGTGTAGGTACGCGGGTTGGTGAGCAACCCAACGGTGGTGCTAGAAACCGAGAAGTCGAATTCGTCGGTTCCGAAGAACAGCTGCAGGATCGCGGAGATGGAGCCCGTGATGTTGTTTGCGCCGGAACTGTGATCCGGATAGGGCGGAGTCGCGAGGAACGACGTCCATGCCGCGTCGCCGACAGTATTCGGGTTGCCGTCGTTGTCGCCCTCCCGAATCGCCGTCAACGGCCGCCAGAAATTGTAGTAGTACTTCGTCTCGTACACGGTGATTTGCGAATCGGCTGCCGCCAGAGCCGCCAGTGCGAGCAGCCTCGCCTTGTCACCAATGTCCGGCAGGTGTTCGTCGGCAATGCTTCGGAGCGTTCCAAACCACTGTCCGCCGAAGTTTCCCCAGAACCGCGCGAGGTCAGTCTGCCCGGCAGTGCGCTCGCTCCCCGTGAGGGACCCGAGCCTCTTTACCTCGTCGTAATCGCGGGCGTAGTGTTGGCTGTCCAGCGGGGGTGGCGGCTCGGGCCGGAACTGGCGAGGATGAATCAGCGTGAACGGTTCTGTCTCGCTCATGTACACGTTCGCGCCAGCTGTGACCCCAGGCGTCGGCCGCCATTCACCGGGGGCAGTCCCGCCCAAGAAGGGGTCGCGTTCCGTCATGAAGGCCGGGCGCTTATAACGCAGGAGCTCGTCGGCGGCCTTGTAGCCCGCCTGCAAACCGGGGTCTCCCGGGTACGTGGACGCGGGATTTGGCACGCCGTTGAGACAGGCATGGCTGCTTCCGTAGAGACCCGTCAGCACACTGTATGCTGCGGCCGCGGCCGCCGCTTCTGGCGACCCGATTCCCAGCCTGGCCCGGTTCACATACTTGTACGGCTCGAACCGCCCCTGGACCGCCTGCACCGCGTCGTGCACGGCAGCCTGGACTAGCGCGATGTCGATCACGCCCGTCGGGCCTCCACGGCCCGCCGGGATGGACGGGGGAACGCCGCCAACACAATTCAGGGTTATCAGATTCCAGGTGGTGACCACGTCCGCGTTGGCGGGTGTCGTCCAGCCCAGACAGACCGAGGCGACAAGTACGGCAATGCTTCGCGATTTCATCACGGCCTCCTGCGGGGGACTCTACAGAAAACCTGAGCTGGAAAGTACGCATCGAAACACGCCACGGCGCTTGTGGCGCAGAATGGCGTTCTTTGGAGTCTGCGACGGACAAAGCTGGTGCTCCGGGGAGGTCAGGACACCGGCTACAATGCGCCGGAGTTCAAAATGGTGATCGATCCCGATGCGGTCGCTCGCACGCCCTCGGCTGCGACGGGCCGGCGCCTGGATTCCTGGAAGGAGATTGCCGAGTACCTGCGCCGCGGGCTGACGACCGTTCAGCGCTGGGAACGTGAGGAAGGACTACCAATCCATCGACACCTCCACACCACAGGGGGGTCGGTCTTCGCCTACATCGAGGATCTGGACAAGTGGCTTGCGGGTCGCGAGCCATCGGCGATGTCGGTCCCGGTCGGCTCGACTCCGTCGATAGACGAGGGTGGCTGCGGGATACCGGGCGGCGCGATGCCACTCGAGTCCCTGCACTACATCTCGCGCGCCGCTGACGACGAGTTTCGGCAGGCGATCGCGCGTCGCGCCGCGATCGTGCTTGTCAAAGGGGCCCGGCAGGTTGGCAAGAGCTCGCTGCTCGCGCGGGCGCTGGCAGACGCACGGCAGCGGCGCGCCTCGGTGGCGTTCACAGACATCCAGGCCCTTGGCCTGGACGACTTGCGCTCGTCGTCGACCTTGTATCAAGCGCTCGGGCGCAGCATCGCCGAGCAGATCGGGCTGACGTCCTCTATCCTCAACACGTGGAACGACAACGATAGCCCCAACACGAATTTCTCACGCTACGTGCAACGCTCGGTCCTGCGTACCCAGCAGCACGTCGTCTGGGGACTGGACGAGGTCGACCGGCTCGTCGGGCGGGAGTACGCCGTCGACGTCTTCGGCCTCTTCCGGTCGTGGCACAATCGCCGCGCACTCGATCCGGCGGCGCCCTGGGGTCGACTGACACTGGCGATCGCCTACGCGACCGAGCCACATTTGTTGATTGCCGACGTGAATCAGTCGCCGTTCAACGTCGGCGTGCGTGTCAGCCTCGAAGACTTCAGCGCCGCCGAAGCCCTCGCGCTCAACGAGCGTCACGGATCGGTGCTGGAGAGCCCTGCGGCGGTGCAGCGACTCATGGCGCTTGTAGGGGGGCATCCCTATCTGCTGCAATGCGCGTTCGACGAACTGCGTCGCGGCGTCTCGTTTGAGGCGCTCAAAAGAGATGCCAGCCGGGAGGCCGGGCCGCTCGGCGAACACTTGCGGAGGCTGCGCGCGGTGCTGCGGAAAGAGCCGGTACTGGAGCTCGCGATGACTGCCGTGCTGCGAGACGGCACCTGCCCGGATCGTGACAGTTTCTATCGTCTGAGGAGCGCAGGCATCATCCACGGCGCCTCCCCGAGTGACGCCCATCCCCGGTGCGGACTGTATCGGCAGTTGACGTCGGAATCGTCGTGAAGCCGGATCCCTCGAGTTTCTTCGTGACCGGCGGTGCGCTGTCGTCCGAGGCGCCCAGCTACGTTCAGCGTCGCGCCGATCAGGAGCTCGTCGAGGCCCTTCGGGCGGGTGAGTTCTGTTACGTGTTGACGGCCCGTCAGATGGGAAAGTCCTCGCTGATGGTTCGCACGGTCTCGCAACTTCGTGCCCTGGCAGTCGATGCAGCCGTAATCGATCTCACCGCCATTGGGCTGAATGTCACGGCTGAACAGTGGTACCGAGGACTCCTGACGGAATTGGGCGAGCAGCTCGATCTGGAGGGGGAGCTGCGAGAATCATGGCAGAACCACGGAGAGCTCGCGCCAACGCAACGCTGGCTGCGCGCGCTTCGAGATCTGTTCAGGCCCGGCCGCACTCGCCCGATGGTCGTCTTCATCGACGAAATCGACGCCATCCGCAGCCTGCCATTCCGGACCGATGACTTTTTCGCCGCGATTCGGGAGATCTATAACCGGCGTGCCCGCGAACCGGCACTACAGCTGACCTTCTGCCTGCTCGGCGTCGCCTCGCCGACGGATCTCGTTGCCGAGCCAACCCTGACCCCCTTCAACATCGGGCGACGAATCGAACTCACCGATTTCACCGAGGCCGAAGCGTGGCGCCTGGCCCAGGGTCTCGGCCGGCCGCCGGACCTCGCGGCTGCGATGCTTCGGCGTGTCCTCTTCTGGACCGGCGCGCACCCATATCTCACACAGCGCCTGTGCCAGGCCGTGGCGCTCGACGCCCGGGTGAGAAGCGCCACGGACGTCGATCGCTGCTGCCATGAACTGTTTCTCTCGCCGCAGGCACGCGATCGGGACGACAACCTGGTGTTCGTCCGCGAGCATCTGCTGACAGACGCCGACACGCGCACGGCGCTGCTGGATCTGTATGGTGCCACTCTTCGAGGCCACGCGCCGCGCGACGATGCACGGATCAGTCCCCTGGTCAGCGCCCTTCACCTTTCAGGTGTCGTGAGCAGCGAGTCGGGCCGCCTGAAGGTGCGCAATCGCATTTACGAACGAGTCTTCAATCGCGAGTGGGTCGCGCGCCACCTGCCCGACGCAGAAATCAGGCGACAACGGGTTGCGTTCCGGCGCGGCGTCATGCGCGCGAGCTCGATTTCCGTGCTGGTGCTCGGCGGCGTCCTCGCCGCTTCGGCCGTGGTCTTTCACCAGCGTAACCTTCTGCGCGTGGAGCAGGCACACAGCCGGCGCCTTCTCTACGCCGCCGAGATCAACCTCGCCGCCCAGGCGTGGGAAGCGGCCAGTGCAGCTCGTACGGCGACGCTACTCGATCGCCATGTGCCCGGCCCCGGCCAGGAAGACCTGCGAGGTTTCGAGTGGTCCTATCTCTGGTGGCTGGTCCATGGCGATCCCCGCAGCGTCTCGGGAAAAGTCGAGAACGCGACCGCCATCGCATACGCGCCAGACGGGCTCCATGCAGCTGTGACAGGCTGGAATGGCGTCGTCGACGTCTGGCACGTGCCCTCTCTGCGCGTCGCCAGGCGCCTCTCGTCAAGCGACCAGCCAAATTTGAACGATGTGACCTTTTCGCCCGACGGGCGATTGATCGCAGCAGCCGCAGAGAGGAGCGTCCAGGTCTGGGACCCCGAGACCGGCCGGGCGCTTTTCCATCTGGACGGTCATGACAACCGCGTGCACAGCGCGGCGTTCTCGCCTGACGGTCGGCTACTCGCGACCGGCAGCGTCGATCGGACCATTCGTATCTGGGACGTTGAGCAGCGGCGTCAGCGCGCGGTCCTTCACGGCCACACGTCCAGCGTGAACGAGGTGCGGTTCTCGCCCGACGGCAAGCGGCTTGTGTCAGCTGGAGCGGACGGCACCGCACGGCTGTGGGATATCAGCCGGGAAACCCAGATTGGCGTGCTTCAGCATTCGGCCAACGTGGATGACGCCGCGTTCACACCTGATGGCCGCCAGGTGGTGACCGCAGGCTGGGAAGCCGCTCTCAGTGTGTGGGACGCCGCGACATTCCGGCTAGTACGCCAATTGGAAGGACACACGTCACTCGTCATGTCGATTGCGATTAGCCCCGATCGCCGGTCGGTCGCATCTGCCGGCATCGACGGCACCATCAGACTGTGGGATCTCGACACCGGTCGTGAGCGTTCCCGAATCCGCGCAGTGGCTGGCCGTCACGTCAGGTCCGTGAGCTTTGCGCCAAACGGACGCCAGCTCGCAACCGTCAGCGACAATGGCATCGTGCGGTTCTGGGATGTCGAAGCGGGCGAGGTTACACAGGAAGCGAAGACCTTGCGCGGCCACGGCGCGCACATAACCTGTCTGGCCTTTTCCCCGGATGAAAGCCGGCTGATTACGGGAAGTCGGGACGGGACGGCGCGGATCTGGCGGACGGCCACCGGCGAACAGCTCGCTGTCCTGCCGCACGCAGGTATTGTCAACGCCGCGCAGTTCTCACCGGACGCCAAGTCGATCGTGACTGCCGACGATGTCTCGGGCGTGATGAGCGTGTGGGATGCCGGGACGGGCGAGCGTCTCCGATCAGTTCGCGGACCGGCCCCGATTGCGGTCCCTCAGTTCACGCCAGACGGCTTGCACGTCGTCGCTATCTCCGGCCAGAGCGGTATCGTTCGGTGGAATGCGTCGACGTGGGAGGTGGAGGGAGAGACCGACACAGGCGTGCCGCTCGGGCGCACGTCCGCTATCTCGCCTGACGGTTCCACGCTGGTGACCGCCACCGACTCGGGCGTCGTGAGGTTCTGGTGGCTGTCGTCACTCCGCGAACGAGGCTGGTCGAAGGCCCATACCTCCCTCGTCAGCTCGATCAGGTTCTCGCCTGATGGCCTCATCATGGCGACTGGAAGCTTCGACGGGTCGGTTCGGCTGTGGGATTGGCGTGCCGGCACGGTGTCGGCGGTGCTCGAGAGCCATCAGGGTTGGATCGGGTCGGTAGCCTTTTCCCCCGACGGCCGGCGGCTGGCCACGGGAGGCCACGACGGGACCGTGAAGTTCTGGAGCATGGCGGACCAGCAGGAGCTGGTCTCGTTCGAGCGTCATCGGGACCTGGTGAGCGGCCTGGTGTTCTCGCGAGACGGACAACTGCTCGCCAGTTCGGGGGGGCCCATCACACGCCTGTGGCGCGCAGCGGCGCGCGACGTTGGATCGGGCCGCTGACGCTCGTCGGCGCCGCAGCCCTGCGAGCCGCCGACGAATCGGTCAGAAGCGATCAGCTGATGCCTGAGGACGTCCGTCACTCACGACGCTCGGGACGCCCGGAGCCAGCCGAAGGCCGCAGCCTCCGCCACGGCTCGTCGTCGTAGCAGTCGATCAGAAACGGTCCCTTCGCCTTCGCCGGCGACAGGATGGCCAGGAAGGTCATCGGCTTCTTCGACGAGTTGAAGATCGCGTGCACTACCTTCCTGGGGATGAACGCGCACTCTCCCACCTTCAGCCGTTGCTTCTTCCGGTCGACCCATTGCTCGGCCACACCATCGACGATGTAGATGATCTCTTCGCGCGTGGGGTGGTAGTGGAAGCGGTGGCCCGTGCCGGGCCGCATGGTGACGCGCACGAGCGTCAGCAGCTTCGTCCCCGTCAGCTTCGGCTCCGACAGCCACCAGTGCTTGCCCCAGGGGGCCCGTTCCACGCGCGCCGTTTTCGAGGTCACGAAGCGGAGCGCCTTTTTTGCGGTCCGAATCACCGCCCACCTCCTTTCGCAGCCCGCGTCGAAGGAAGGCGGATGCCCTTGAACGTCCTGATCTGATCCGCGATGGCTCGCTCGGCGGGGAGGCGCTCAACCGAGCTCGCGCCGTAGAAACCGTCGACGCCGCGGCAACGTGTGATGATGTATTCGGCATCGGGCGGCTCCGAGATCGGCCCGCCGTGACAGATGACGAGCGCGTCGGGGTTCACCCCGCGCGCCGCATCGGCGATCTCCTGAATCTTCGTGACGCAATCGTCCAGCGTCTTCGAGCTCTTCGCGCCGATCGAGCCGCCGGTCGTCACGCCCATGTGGGCGACGATGAGGTCCGCGCCCGCGTCGGCCATCCGCTCGGCTTCGGACGGATTGAAGACATACGGTGTCGTCAGCATGTCGAGCGAGCGAGCGAGCCGGATGATGTCGACTTCGAGCTCGTAGCTCATGCCCGTCTCCTCGAACGCCTGGCGCATGTCGCCGTCGAAGAGCCCGACAGTGGGGAAGTTCTGTATGCCCGCGAACCCGAGCGCGCGGAGCTCCTCGAGAAAGAGCTTGGGGATGATGAACGGATCCGTCCCGTTGACACCCGCAAGGACCGGCGTCTTCTTCACGACCGGAAGGACCTCGTAGGCCATCTCCTTGACGATCTGGTTGGCGTTGCCGTAGGCCAGCAGCCCCGCCGAGCTGCCCCTCCCGGCCATGCGGTAGCGGCCCGAGTTGTAGACGATGAGGAGGTCGATGCCGCCCGCCTCTTCGCTCTTCGCGGAGAGCCCAGTGCCGGCGCCGCCCCCGATAATCGGCTCCCCGCGCCCGACCTGTTCGCGGAATCGTTTGAGAATGCCTTGCCTGGAGTTGTCGACGGTCACGAATGCGTCTCCTGGGCCACGCCGAGTGGGTTCACGATGAGCGCGAAACTCGCGAGGACCACGAAGAAACGCCAGGAAGGCGCTTCGCGATCTTCGTGAGCTTCGTGAGCATCGCGAATAGATTCGTCTGGGTCACAGTGTATTTCGATTCATCAATTCGATCAGCCTCCGTGCCGCCGCGGCCGCGAACTCCGGATCGTTGATGTGGAAATCGAGTTCGGCCACGTCGAGGCCCGGCAAGCCCGAGCGGATCGCGTCGTGGAGCGCGCGACGGGCGTCGGGATCGTCGAAGGGCTGGCCATCTTTGTCGATCGCCGACACGCCGCGCGCGGGGAGGAGGACCGACAGCGGACCGGTTGCCGCGGAGAGCTTCCGGGCGATGTCCGCGCCAATGGCGGCGTTCTCCTCACGGGTCGTTCGCATCAGCGTGACGTTCGCGTTGTGCTTGTAGAAAGTCCGAGTGGCGAACCGCGCAGGTACTGATTCCGGCGCGTAAAAGTTCACCATGTCGATCGCGCCGGTGGACACCACCTGTGGAATGCCGGCTCTGGCGGCCGCGGTGAGGCGCTCGGGCCCGGCAGTCAGGAAGCCTCCAACGTGCTCGTCGGCGAGCTCGGTCGTCGTGATGTCGAGGACGCCCGCGAACATGCGTTCTTCGATCAGCGATTCCATGGCCCGGCCGCCGTTGCCGGTCGCGTGAAAGACGATCACTTCATAGCCCGCACGTTCGAGAATTCCGCGCGCGCGCTCCACGCACGGCGTCGTCACGCCGAACATCGAGGCGGCAACCATCGGCTTGTCCGTCTCAACGGCTTCCGGCGCCGGCTGGGAGACGAGCCCCGCCATCGCGCGTGCCGCCTGGGAGAGGATCTGCCGGCTCACGAGGTTGATCCCCGCGATGTCGACGATCGAGTTGAGCATGAAGATGTTCGAGTGGCCGACGAACTGCTGGACCATCCCCGACGCGAGGGTGCTCACCATGACTTTCGGTACGTTGATCGGAACCGCGCGCATGGCGGCCGTACCGATCGTGGTGCCGGCCGATCCGCCGAGCGCCAAAATGCCCGAAAGCCGCTGATCGGCGTAGGCATCCCGCGCGAGCCGTGACGCGCCCGTCGCGGCAGTCGTCACGGCGAAGCCGCGATCGCCGGCCGCACGCACCGCATCTGCCGTTGTTCCCGCAAGCCTGAAGATCTCTTCACGCGGCACGTCGGCAGAAACGGTTGGGCTGTCCAGGGAGCCGACGTCGACGAGCACGACCGGGATGCGCCACGAGGTAAGCAGATCGCGCACGAAGGCGGCCTCGCGGCCCTTCGTGTCGAGCGTGGCAAAGATGAAGACGGCGGGCACGTCGAGGCTCACTATATCCAATAACCACCGGGGTGGAACCGGTTTGACGATGTGTGCTGCGGCTCGGTATAGTCCGCTCTGATCCGCGGCAGCTTCACGCGCACTCGAAAACCAGACATGGTGACCATGAAACGCTATCTCTTCCTCAGCTCCCTCATGCTGTTGGGCGTCGCGTCCGCGCTGACGACGTTCGGCACGGCCGCCCAGAGTCCGCAGCCGCTGCGTATCTTCATTCGCTCCGGTCCGAAGTCTCACGCGCCTGGCGCGCACGACTATCCGCGGTACCTCAAGGAGTGGGTGCCGCTTCTGAACGAGCGCGGCGCGAAGACGAGCGGCGCCGATACGTTCCCCACCAAAGCGCAGCTCGACGAGACCGATGTCGTCATCCTCCACAAGCAGGAAGCGGGCAACATCGACGAGGCGGATCGCAAGAACCTGAACGAATACCTCGCGCGCGGCGGCGGGCTGGTGGTCATTCACGCGGGCCTCGTCTCGCGCGACCCGGACTGGTTCAAGACGGTCGTGGGCGGCTCGTGGCGCAACGGCACGGCGAAGTGGCTGGAAGCTCCGATGCAGCTCTATTTCACCGATCGTGACAGCCCGATCACCAGGGGCGCGTCCAACTGGGAAATGGACGACGAGATCTACTACGACCTGGAAATGATGCCCGAGGCCCGCATCCTGGCGTCGGCGTACACGCCGAAGGCCGCCGGCGCGCGCAACGCCAACTTCCAGCGGCGGGCCGACGAGCTCACCGGTGGCGGGAAGACGGTGAGCATCTTCGACATTCAGCCGCAGATGTGGACGTACGAGAAGACGGTCGAGGGCGGCCGTGCACCGTACCGCGCGTTTGTGGCGATTCCCGGACACTGGTACGAGAACTTCAACCGCCCGAACTACCGGGCGATCCTGCTCCGCGGCATCGCGTGGGCAGGCAAGCGATCGAATCTGGACGAGCTCGTCAAGAAGGAGGAGCTGGGCGATGCGCTGCGGTATCCGGAAGGTGGGCCGACCGCGCCGGCGAAGGCTGCCGCGAAGATCGAAGTGCACCCGGAGTTCGATCTGACGCTCGTCGCCGCCGAGCCGCTCATCGCTAAGGCGATGAACATCGACTGGGACGAGAAGGGCCGCCTCTGGGTGTCCGAGACGCCCGAGTATCCCAACGGCCGTCGGGTGCAGAACACCGTCCCGGGGCGAGACACGGGCTGGCTCAAGGTGAATGCCGGGCCGTCCGCTGCGGCACGCGATCCGGAGGACACGATCTCCATCCTTTCGGACACCAACGGCGACGGTGTCATGGACCGCAAGCACGTGTTCGCCGACAAGCTCGAGCTCGTGACCGGGTTCGTGTTCTACAAGTCAGGGGTCATCGCCTCGACGTCTCCCGACATCTGGTACCTCGAGGACACGAACGGCGACGAGATCGCCGACAAGCGCACGAAGCTCTACACGGGCCTCGGCACGTTCGATACGCACGCCGTCATCAACAACCTGCGCTGGGGCCTCGACGGCTGGATCTACGCCACGCACGGCTACAGCGTGGGCGCGGTGACGTCGCCTGACGGCACGAAGAACTTCGGCCGCGACGGCAGCGGCGTCGTCCGCTTCAAGCCCGACGGCAGCGCCTTCGAGCAGTTCAGCAGCCGCGGCGGCAACACCTGGGGCCTCGACATCACCTGGGATGGTCAGGTGTTCTGGACGCAGCCGACGAGCGGCACCGTCTTCTTCCACACCGTCCTGCCCGAATCGGTGCTCGCCAAGGGCCGGCTGGCCGGCACGACCTCCTGGAAGGGAATGATCAGCGGACAGACCACGTATCCACGGATGTCGCGGCCCGAGCAGGCCTACGTCCAGATCGATCAAGTCGGCCAGTTCACGGCCGCCGCCGGCTGCGCCATCTACGAGGGCGGCGCGTGGCCGGAGAAGTGGCGCTACAGCTACTTCACCGGTGAGCCAACGCTCAACCTCGTGCACCACCAGTTCGTGAAGCCCGACGGTGTGAGCTACACGACCGAGAAGGAAAAGGGTCGAGAGCAGACCGAGTTCATGCGCAGCGGCGACTGGTGGTTCCGGCCGATCGAGACGCGCGTCGGCCCCGACGGCGCCCTTTACATCGTCGACTTCTACAACCAGGCCGTCATCCACAACGACACGCGTGGACCGCAGCACGGCCCCGCGAATGCTGCCGTCCGTCCCGATCGCGACCACTACTTCGGCCGGATCTGGCGCGTACAGCACAAGCAGGCGACCAAGCTCACCGTGCCTGTGTTGAATCGCAGGGATCTCCCCGGTCTCATCCGGGCGATCGAGACGAGCCCGAACGTCCAGGTCAAGCAGACGGCCTGGCGGCTGGCACAGGAAAACTATTCCTCCGACGCGCGCCTGGCGCGGATCAAGAAGCCGATGGGGAGCTCTGTGCTCGCACTCTACGAGCGGGCGCTCGGCGCCAAAACCGCTCTGCAGCGAAAGGCTCTGCTCGACACGTATGTGCAGGCCACCGACAACTGGACGCGGTCGGCGATCGCCGCGGCGGCGACCGGGCAGCCCTCGCTTTACGTCGCCAGCGCCTTTACGTACGAACGTCCGCAGGCCCTGGCGGATTTTGTCGCCCTGATCGCGCCAGCGGCGCTGCCCGCGAACGCCGGCCCGTTGCTCGTGTCGGCCGCCGGTGCCGGCCCGCAGGCATCGACGCTGACGGCCACTGTCGTGCGAGCGGTTGCGCGGATGGAGGGCGGAGCCATCAACATGGACGCGGCCACGACGGCCGCCCTGCAGAAGCTGCTCGACGATCCTGCGACGACGGCGGCTGTGCTTCCGATCGTCGCGAAGTGGGACAACTCCGGCGCGCTCAGCGCGAGCGCCGAGCGGCATGGCCGGGCACTCCAGCAGGAGTTCGGCGATCCGAAGACGAGCGACGATCGCCGGGCCGAGCTCGCGGCGAGCCTGCTGGCCGTGCCTCAGCGACGGTCGGAGGCGCTGGCCACGATCGGGCCGATGCTGGCTGATAGCGCCGTGTCCGATTCGCTCAAGGCCCGCATCATCACGTCGCTCGGCGAGAGCACTGGCAGCGACGTCGACGCCGTGATGATCGCCGCGCTCGCAAGAACGAACTCGACGCCGATCTTCGAGCAGATCCTCAGACGCCCCGACGCGACGCTCGCGCTGCTCGCCGCGATGAAAGAGGGCAAGATCACGCCCGCCAGTCTGGGCCCCGCCAACGTCGCGCGCCTGCGGACGCATCCGAACCGCCAGGTGGCGCGTCAGGCGGCCTCCCTCCTCGACACGCTCAGCCCGGCTGGCAGGGCGAAGAGCGACATCATCGCCACCCTCACACCCGAGATCGAGAAGCCTGGCGATGCCGCGAAGGGCAAGGATCTCTTCACGGGAATGTGCTCCAGCTGCCACAAGCTGGGCGCGCTCGGAAAGAGCGAGGTCGGGCCCCCGCTGAACGGCATGGGCGCACACGGCCGCGCCGCCCTCCTGGCGCAGGTCATCGACCCGAACCGCGAGGTCGACCCAAGCTTCTGGCAGTGGAACGTGACGACAAAGAAGGGCGAGACGCTCACCGGGGTGATCGCGAGCGAGAATGCCTCGAGCGTCACGCTACGCAACACGAACGGCGATCTGGTCATCGCCAAGGACGATATTTCGACGCGTGAGAACACGCGCCGCTCGCTGATGCCCGAGGGCTTCGAGTCGCTCGGAGCCGACGCCCTGCGCGACATCCTCAGCTTTGTCGTCTCGAGCGGGGCGCCTGGAGCGGCCACAGACGACCAGAAGTTCCGCATCCTCGACCTGCGCGAGGCCTACACCGCCGACAGCCGGCGCGGGCTGCGCCGCGAGGACGAGCGCGACGAGACCGTGACGCTGCACCGCTTCGGCGACGTGACGGTCGCCGGCGTCCCCTTCTTCGTCATGGATCCCGCCCGTTCGTCGAGCGGGGCGAACCTCATCGCCCTCAAGGGCGGACCGGGTCGCGGAAACATTTCCGACGAGTTCCCCCAGCGCGTCGAGATTCCGACAACCGTGACCGCGGCGAGCTTGCATTTTCTGGGTGGCGTCGGCGGATGGGCCTGGCCCACCGGCGGTGATGCCGCGCGTGGCACACCGGCCATGAAGGTTGTCGTCACACTCGCCGATGGCACCAGCCAGGAATACGTGCTCAAGAACGGCGAGACGTTCGCCGATACCTTCGGCCGCGCCACGGTTCCCCTCAGCATCGACGCCGGAGACTTCACGCGCCGCGGGCAGCTGCGCTACTTCGCGCTGAACCTCGGCAAGAAGGCAACGCTGTCGAAGATCGTGCTCGAGAGTTACGACGTGGATATCGTGCCGGTCACCGTGGCCATTACGGCAAGCGCGGATCCTTCAGCGGGTCCAGGCCCTCCGACAAGCTCAGGGCAGGCCGCGTCGACAGGCTCAGGGCAGGGCGCGCCGCAGCAGGGCCCGAAGGAAGGCGGCCGTGGCGACGCGCCACTTCCCGAAACCAAGCCGATCGTCTGGGCGGCGGGTAAAACGAAGATCCTCATCATCGGCGGCGGCAGCGCGCACAACTTCGGCCAGTTCTTCGGGGCCACGGACAGCGCAACGCTCAGCGCCGCAGGATTCAGCGTGAACTACACCGAGGATCGCGACCAGGCCGCGGCCGAGATCGGCAAGGCCGATGTCGCCGTCATCAGCGTCAACCGGCAGTTCTTCGACACGCCCGAGTATCGCAAGGCGCTCTTCGCCTTTGCCGCCGCCGGCAAGGGTCTGGTGATGCTGCATCCCGGGACGTGGTACGGCTTTCCGCAGTGGCCGGAGCTCAACGCCACGATCGTCGGCGGGGGCGCGCGCGGCCACGACCGCATCGCGGCGTTCTCGGTCAACGCCGTGAAGCCCGAGCATCCCGTGATGAAGGGCGTGCCGGCGTCGTTCACCGTGGAAGACGAGCTCTACTACCTGAACGCCGAAGCGGAGAAGGTGCCGCAAGGCACCTCCCCGATTGAGGTGCTCGCCGAAACATCGCCGAGCGTGAAGTACATGAAGCCCCACCCCGCGGTGTGGGTCACCAGCCACCCCACGGCGCGCATCGTCTGCATCACGCTAGGCCACGATCAGCGCGTGCATGACCTCGAGGCGTTCAAGACGCTTCTCGTCAACGCGGTGAGGTGGGCTGGCCGTTCGAAGCCGTAACCCTCGAATCGAGCGCCCTGGCGAGTCGCCGCTGACTACGACGGTTCAAAGGTTCAAAAGTTCAAAGGTTCAGGGTTCAATCGTTCCTCAACGCGACCATCGGATCGACTCGGGCGGCGCGGCTCGCTGGCAAGTAGGCGGCAATCGCCGCGACACCCATCAGTACGAGCACAGCGCCGATCATCGTTGAGGGGTCCGTAGCGCTCAGGCCGAAGAGCAGGCCCGAGACCTGGCTCGACGCCACGCGGCCGGTCGCCAGCGCGCAAGGCACACCTACGATGAGGCCGATCCCCACGAGGAGCATCGCCTCACGCATCACCAGCCGCACGACACTCTGCCTGTCCGCGCCGAGCGCCATGCGAAGGCCCATCTCGCCCGTCCTCTGCACGACCGAAAATGCCATCAGGCCGTAGAGACCCACAGAAGCGAGCAGCAGCGCCACAACGCCGAAGAGGGTCGACAACGTGGCGACGAGGCGTTCCCGGCTGAGGAGGCCGTTCATCTGATCGGCGAGTGTCTGAATCGCGAAGAGCGGCATCTCTCTGTCGATCCGCTGGACTTCTTCGCGAACTCTGGCCACGACTCCTGCCGCGCCGTTCGAGACGCGGACGTGGAGGGTCATCTGTCCACGACCGGTGTTGGTCTGGAGAAACGGCTGATACAAGAGCGGAGGCGTGTCTTCCCTGAGGCTGGCGTATCTGGAGTCTTTCACGACGCCGATGATTTCCCGCGCAGTCTCTCCACGCTCGACGGGGATTCGCCTGCCGACCGGATTCTGGCCGTTCATGATCTGCCGCACGAACGCCTCGTTGACCACACCGACTAAAGGCGCATTCTGGTCGAGATCACGCTCCGCGAAGTCGCGCCCCGCAATCAGGTGGAGGTCCATCGTCGCAAAATAGTTCGGGTAAACCATCATCTGCGGGACGCGCTGGAGGGTGCCGTCGGCGACCTGGACGGGCCCTGAATAGCCAACCCGGCTGGTCGGACTGTAGTGCGCGAGACTGGTGGCGCGCACCCCTGGGATGGACTCAATCCGCTGAAGGAGATCTCGGTAGATTCGGTCGAGCCGATGTGACGTGCCGGGAACACCCCGCTGGTCGCTGCCTCTCGGTTCGATTCGGACGACGAGCACAGCGTCCCGATCGAAGCCGCTATCCTGTCCGTCGAGTGTCCGCAGACTGCGCACGAAGATTCCAGCGCCGAATAACAGGAGCAGGCAGAGTGCCACCTGCGAGATGACGAGGATTCTCCCCGGACCGAGCCAGAAATTCCCACCGATCGATCCGCGCGCCTGACCCTTGATGCCTGATACCACGTCGACTCGGGACGCCCGCAGCGCGGGCGCGAGACCGCACAGCACACCAGTAAGGATCGAGACGATCGCGGTGAAGGCCAGGATCCTGACGTTTGGTTCGAGATGGAGCGCGATGGGCGTCCTGCCCGACGACATGAAGGTCACGAGGAGGCCCGTTGCCCACCGCGCCAGCAGCAAGCCCGCGAGGCCCCCAAGCGCGGCGAGGATGACGTTCTCGACGAGCAGTTGACGGACGAGCCGCCAGCGGCCGGCGCCAAGCGCAAGCCGCATGGAGAACTCCGGCAATCGCGACGCCGCGCGGGAAAGTACGAGGCTGGCGACATTGGCACAGGCAATCAGCAGGACAACCGCGACGACTGCCATCAGGATGAACAAGGGCTGTGAGAACTGCTGACGCAGGCTCGAGATTCCCTTCGCGGCCGGGCTGAGTCCCAGCTGCTCCGGAATGCGCTGCGGGCGTTCACCGCGATTGGCGGGTTTGGTCATCAGCGGGTCGAGCACGTTCAGGCCGGCTACGATTGATTGCGCCTGTGGGAGTGTGTATTCAGGTTTCACTCGTCCGACGACGGTGAGCCAGAAGTTGCGCGACATGTGTTCGCCGAGCCAGTTTTCAGCCGCCGGCATCACGGTGGGCTGCATCATGATCGGCACCCAGATGTCCGCGGCCCGTCCGACCTCGAGTCCGAAGAACTCGCGCGGGACGACACCAATGATCGTGAACGGAGTTCCGGACAGATGGATCGTTCGGCCGATGATCGAGGGGTCCAGTCCAAAACGCCGCCTCCAGTAACCGTGGCTGATGACGGCAACCGGATGGGCGTTGGGGTTCACGTCGTCGTCAGGTCCAATCGTCCGTCCGGCGACGGCGTGGACACCAAGGAGAGGAAAGTAGCTTCCGGACACGAGTTGGCCCTCAGCTGTCGGTTCGGTGCTACCGTCAATGCTGATGTTGAGGCGAGTCGTGCCGTAGGCTGCCACGTCGACGAACACCGGGCTCGCGTCGCGAAGCCGGCGAAACTCCGGATTGTCGAATCCGCGGCTGTCGCCATTCGCCTGGCGTGGGACAACCAGCTGAAGCCCGGCCGGATCGTCGATGGGCAGCATGCGGAGCAGCACAGCGTCGACCAGGCTGAAGATGGCGGTATTGGCGCCGATGCCGAGCGCCAGCGAGCTGACGACGACCAGCGCAAAGCCCGGCCTCCGGCGAAGCTGGCGCAGCCCGTAGCGGAAGTCGGCGGCCGTCGACTCGAGCACGGCGACGCCGCGAGCCTCACGGCATTCTTCCTTGACCTGCTCGACGCCGCCGATCGCGAGCCGGGCGCGCCGCAGAGCCTCGTCTCGCGGTACGCCCGCGGCAACGTGTTTCGCCGCTTGCTGCTCGCAGTGAAACTGCAGCTCCGCGGCGAGCTCGGTCTCCATCGACTTGCGACGGAAGATGGCTCGAAGCCGGTACTTGAGGTCGCTGAACATGCTAGACATGCTCGGCATGGTGACTCCTCAGGCGATGTCCAGTATCTGGCCGATGGTGAGCGAGAGCGTCCGCCAGGCGGCGGTTTCGGTCTCGAGCTGCTTGCGGCCCGCCCGCGTCAGCTCGTAGTACTTGGCATTCCGGTTGTTGTCCGAAGGCGCCCACTCGGCTTTGATCCAGCCTCGACGCTCGAGCCGGTGTAAGGCGGGGTAGAGCGACCCCTGCTGCACCTGCACGACTCCAGTCGAGACCTGGTCGAGCCGCTCCGATATCGCCCATCCGTGCTGGGGGCCAAGTGACAGCACTTTGAGAATGAGCAAGTCGAGCGTGCCCTGCGGCAGTCCGATGCGCTTGTCAACCATGGATGAGCTGCTCCCCTGATGCTTCGACAGAAGATACCCCTCTTTCTGTCGAAGCGCAAGGGGAGCCACGGACAACACGGACAACACGGAGACTGACCGAAACGCTATCCGTCGCGGAGGACTCAGGCAGGATCGATTCGCGACGCGCGCCGCGCGCGAAGCTGGCCGGCGAGCAGCCCGATGGTACCGTGAACTGTGACGCCGGGTTGATCGGACGGAGCCGTGATCGGCGAAGTCGCCTCAATCGTCATCCTGAACCGAGCTCACCTCCCTCGCTTTCCACGACCGCCGCAGCGTCGTGACGGCCAGCACGGCAGTGATGAGCAGGATCGATCCGGTCAGCGGTCGAGTCACGAAGATTGACGGCGACCCATCAGACAGGATCAGCGACTGCTTGAGCGAAGTCTCGAGCGTCGGCGTCAGCACCGACGCCAGGACAATCGGAGCGAGGGGAACCCCGGTCTTCCTCAGCGCGTAGCCGATGATCCCGAACAGCACCGCCATCCAGACGTCGAACAGCAGGTAGCGAACGCTGTAGGCCCCGATCACCGAGCACAAGAGGATGAGTGGACCCAGGATGGGAAACGGAATCAATGCGATGCGCGCCCACACGCCGACGAGCGGCAGGTTGAGCGCAAGCAGGATGACATTCCCCACGTACATGCTGGCAATCACCGTCCACACGAACTGTGGATTCTCCTGGAACAGCCGAGGGCCCGGTTGAAGCCCAAACATCAGAAGCGCTCCCATGAGGACGGCGAGTGGTGGACTGGACGGCACACCGAACGCGAACAGGGGCACGAAGCCGCCGCTGCAGGTCGCATTGTTGGCGCCTTCCGCGGCGACCACGCCCTGCATCGCGCCGCGGCCGAACCGCGACGGGTCCCTTGCGAGGCGCTTCTCGACGTCGTATGCGATGAACGTAGTGACGGCGGGGCTGAACCCAGGCAACAGGCCCAGCGCGAAACCGATGCCGGACGCGCGCATCACGGTTCCCAGGCTCTCTCGGAGATCCTGGCGCGTGGGAAGCCAGGTCCCCAGTTTCCTGGTGTCGTAGATATGCCGGGCCGAATGCTCGACATTGACGAGCAGCTCGCTGATGGCAAACAGGCCGATGACGACGCTGACGAAGTTGATCCCGGCCATAAGCGTGACGGATCCAAACGTCAGCCGCCTCAAGCCGGTGACGGGGTCGAGGCCGATCGTCGCCGTCAACACACCGATGACCACCGCGACCGCGCCTTTGACCAGAGCCCGGTCCGACAGACTCACGGCCAGGACGAGCGACATCACCATGAGCGCAAAATACTCGGGCGGTCCGAAGGCCAGGGCGACGCCGGCCAGGAGCGGCGCACAGACGGTGAGACCGATGAGGCTGAGTGTTCCCGCCACGAACGAGGAGATTGCGGCCATCCCGAGCGCCGCCCCAGCCCTCCCTTGCTTCGCCAACTCGTATCCATCGATCGCCGTAGGCACCGACGAGGCTTCGCCCGGAATATTGACGACGATTGCCGTGGTCGAACCGCCGTACATCGCGCCGTAGTAGACGGCGGCCATCATGATGATGGCGGACGTCGGTGGGAGCACGGTGGTGAGGGGCAGGAGAATCGCGATGCCAGACGTGGGACCGATCCCCGGGAGGACGCCGATGAGGGTTCCGACGAGACACCCGACGAGCGCATAGAGCAGGTTTTCGGGTGTGATCGCTTGTGCGAAGCCGTGTGCGAGGAGATCGAGCGACACAGACATGTGCAGTGCGATCTCTCGATTTCTATTCGAAGGGACCCGCCGGGAACGTCAGGCCCAGGGCCTGCATGAAGACCAGGTAGACCACCGCTGCAGAGACCAGCCCGGCTGCGACCGGAATGTGCCAGCGATAGTTGCCCAGGTACCAGACCTCGAAGGAGACGACCAGAAACGTCGAGATGGGCATACCCAGTACTCCAATTGTCAGCACGTACCCCGCGACGCTCGCCAACATGATGGCGACACGGATGGCTCCATATCGGTCGGGCCATTCGACATTCAGATGTGCCGGTGTTCGGAAGACCGTCAAGGCGAGCCCTCCGCCCGCCACGATGAGCAGCCAACCGACGAGCGAAGGAAACAGCTTGGGCTGGAACTGCGCCGCGAGTCCCACACGCATCTGACTCACACCGATGAGGACGGCCAGGCCGAGCAGGCACAAAACGCCGGCCGCGACAGAATCCGCCAGTCGAAGAGAGCGCCACGTCATCGTTCGTCGCCTGTCAGTGCCGTTCGAGCTCGTGCAGCAGCTGTTTGTAGGTACTGTGTCCGCTCGGCGATGTACTTCGCCGCTTCCTGGCTGCCCATCGCAAGCGGGACGAACCCGTCGCGCACCTGCGCATTCTGGATGGCCGGATCGTTGGCGATCCGCAGGAAGACCGATTCGAGCGTGCTGACGACCGCCTGTGGTGTCCCCCTTGGCACGGCGACTCCGCGATCCACGGTCGCCACGAGATCGAGCCCGAGCTCGCGAAACGTCGGTACATCCGGGAGGGCGGGGAAGCGAGTCTCGGTGGCAATCGCCAGGATGCGCATGCGGTCGCGATACCTGGTGAGCTCGTCCGAGAACGCGAAGTTCGCCGTCGTGTGCCCACCGAGGAATGCCGTGATGGCCGTGGCGCCCCCCGAGAAGGGCACGTACTTCGTCCGCGCACCGGTGAGCTGATCGAGACGCGCGGCGGCCAGATGGGCGGCCGAGAACGTTCCTGAGCTGCCGATGGAGATCGTGCCGGGACTGGCCTTCGCGGCGCGGATGAAGGCATCCAGTGTCTTGTATGGACTGTCCAACGATACGGCGAGGGCGATCGGCGTCCGCTGGAAGAACACGACAGGGAAGAGCTGATTGGTCTCGTAGCCGGTGTCCTGCTGGAGCGGCTGCAGGATCACGTTCGGGACATTGATCCCGACGATGAGATACCCGTCGGGCCTGGATCGCGCAGCCTCGGACCAGGCAAGGGCCCCACCCCCTCCCGCCTTGTAGTCGATTACGACCGTTCGCCCGAGATATTGCTGGAGGAGCGGCTGCTGGCGCCGCGCCTCGCGGTCGGACTGGCCGCCCGGATCAAACGCGATGAGGTACGTAATATTGCGGTTCGGATAACTCGCCGTGCCACCGCTGCGGCATGCCGCCAAGATCAGAAGGACGATCATGCCTGCAACGGCGCGCATGTGAGTTCGGCGAATCGTATCTCACAATGGAGATCGCCTTTGCCTGATTCGCTATGGGGGCGATGCGGCTCTCAGCATTCAGCATTTCTGATGGTCTGGGCGGGATCGATGCGGGACGAGCGGCGCGCGGGCAGCCAGGCGGCAAGAGCGCCGGTGGCTGCCAACAACAGGATGCCGGCGACCATTGTGAGCGGGTCGCGCGGCTGCAAGCCGAACAGCAGTGGCGCCACAAACCGTGACGTCCACAGGCTGATGAGCGCCCCCAGGGCAATTCCGGCAGTGATGAGGATCGCGGCACGGCGCAGGACGAGCATGACGATCGCGCCGGGTGCGGCGCCGAGCGCCAGACGGATGCCGATCTCCGTTCGGCGGCGGCTGACGGAGTACGACGTGACGCCGTAGAGGCCGAGACCGGCCAGCAGCAGGCCCAGCGCGCCGAAGAATGCGGACAGTGTCGCGACAAGGCGTTCCTGCGTGAGCGTGGCCTGTACGCGATCGGCCAGCGGGCTGAACGTCACTCTGAGCTCCGGGTGCACCTGGGCGAGGGCGGCCGCGAGCGGTCTGGTCAGCAGAACCGGCGATCCGGCGACCGCACGCACGCTGATTGATGTGGAGGGCGGCAACCCGGTCACTTGTCCGTAAGGCATATACAGCGTTGGCGGGACCGTTTCCCGAAGTGACTCGTGCACAGCGTCCTTGACGTAGCCGACGATGATACGGGTCACGTTGTGTGGTTGCCGGACGCGCGTTCCGACTGGGTTTCTGCCGCCGGTGAATCGCCGTGCGAATGCCTCATTGACGATCGCTACGGGCGGCGCGCCAGCGCTGTCGGAACTCGTGAAGTCGCGCCCGGCAAGCATGGGCGTGCCGTACGTGCGAAACCACCCGACGCTCAGTACGTTGAAGGACGTCAGACGCTCGGGGACCGTCATCGGTGGACCATCCGGCAGCTCGATCAGATTGTTCCAGGTGTCATTGCTCACCGGCGTCGCTTTCGACAACGCCGCGCTCGACACGCCCGGCAGAGCAGACGCCGTCTCCAGCAGGCGGCGGAACAGCTCCGGCCGCGCTGCCGATTCGATCAGCTGACTCGGCAGCTCCACGGAGGCGACGAGGAGACCCTTTCGATCGAAGCCGGGGTCGAGCGTCGCCAGCGATGCAAAGGTACGGAGGAAGAGGCCTGCCCCCATCAGCAGGACGAGCGACAGGGCGACCTGCACGACGACGAGCAGGTGGCCGATACCGGTGGGACCGTCGCCGATGACGCCACGGCCCCGGGCCTTCAGCGCGTCGTTCGGCTGGAGGCGTGTGCCGCGAATGGCGGGGGCGGTTCCGAACAGCACGGCCGTCGCGACGGTGACGACCGCCGTGAACCCCAGAACGCGCCAGTCCAGCGACAAAGCGAGAAACACCGTGTTTGTCGGCGTCGTCAACTGACGCACCAGCAGCCGGCTGGCCCACTGTGCGAGCAGCAGACCGAGCAGCGCGCCGGCGCCGGAGAGGAGCAGGCTTTCGGTCAGGAGCTGTCGCGCGATCCGGAGCCGCGACGCGCCGAGCGCGATGCGCAGAGTGAGCTCGTGGCGTCGCGCCGCGGCCCGCGCCAGCAGCAGGTTGGCGAGATTCGCGCAGGCGATCAACAGCACGAGGCCAACGACCACCATGATCGTGGTCATCGGCCGGCGATAGCGCTCGCGTAACGCCGAGTCACCGGTGGCGGCGGGCTCGGCGCGCCACGCATCACTCAGGTAGCGCCTTTCCTCCCCCGGATGCCAGTCGAGCGGCATGGTCGCGGCGCGAATCTGCGGCTGTGCGGCGCGCAGCAAGGCGGTTGCCGTATCGGCGCCTTGACCGGGCACGAGCCGCATGACGATCCGCAGCCACCAGCTCGAGCGCTGTTCGAGTGCGTTCGCGCCGCGAATCAGAGTGGCCGTGCCGATTGGCACGGCAACGTCGAACGTCCGGCCGACCTCGACACCGAAGAACTGTGGTGGTGCCACGCCGACGATCGTGAATGGCACGTGCTCGACCGTCAGGGAGCGCCCGATCGCGTCCGCGGCGCCGCCAAAGCGCCGCTGCCAGAAGGCGTAGCTGATGACGGCGACGGGTCCGTTGGGGCCGCCACCCGGCCGGTCGTCTTCGTCGGCGAACGT
The DNA here is from genome assembly GCA_963839705.1 of uncultured Acidobacteriota bacterium. Classification (GTDB taxonomy): domain Bacteria; phylum Acidobacteriota; class Vicinamibacteria; order Vicinamibacterales; family 2-12-FULL-66-21; genus DATBJJ01. The sequence goes on along the minus strand of CAWIWL010000008.1, from coordinate 81,656 downwards.
GCGGCCGAGAACCGCGCGCACGCCGAGCACGTCGAACATCTTCCCGCTCGCCCAAAGGCCGTCGACGAACTCGCTCTCGCCTCGAGACGCGAGATTGAAGCGCGTATTCGAAACCGCGAATGCGCCGACGAATACGTCGAGACGCTCGACACGGTCCCGGACCTGTTCCCAGATGGGATTGGTCCATGCCTTCCGATGCCCCGACTCGTCGCGGAGAAGCACCAGCTGGGCGGGTGCTTCGACCGGCAGGGATCGAAGCAGAAGTGTGTCGAGAACGGAGAAGATCGCAGTATTCGCACCGATGCCGAGCGCAAGCGACAGGATGGCCACGGCTGAGACGACAGGCGTGCCCTTGAGCGAACGCGTTCCGTATCGGACGTCCTGGATGAGGCGTTCAGCCGAGCTCCAGCCCCAGGCTTCCCGCGTGGTCTCGCGAGTCAGGATGACATTGCCGAAATCCCGCATCGCAGAGACGCGGGCTTCCTCGGCCGAAAGACCGTCGGCTGTTCGCTCTTCGGCCTCCTCCGCGAGATGAAACCGGATCTCTTCGTCGAGGTCGGCTTCCTTTTGCTTCCAGCGCAAGAGTGCCGTGACGCGATGAATGAGCAGTCGAAAAACCACGGTCGAGTCCTATTCTGCAGGTCTCAGCACGCGGGCCATCGCGTTCGACAACTGCTCCCACTTCGACTGCTCGGCGACGAGCTGCTTCCGGCCGGACTTCGTCAGCGTGTAGTACTTGGCGCGTTTCCCCTTTTCGGACGTCTCCCACTCCGACGAAATCCACCCCTGGGCTTCGAGCCGGTGGAGCGCCGGGTAGAGGGAGCCGGTCTCGACGTGAAGCACGTCTTCCGAGACGCTGCGAATCTGCTTGGCGATCGCGTGCCCGTGCGAGGGGCCGAATACGAGCGTGCGAAGAATCAGGAGGTCGAGCGTCCCCTGGAGGATGTCGATGCGGGCGTTGGTTCTGGCCATATGTTGTGTAGAGATTCTACTCTACGCATGCGTAGCATGTCTACACAAACGGAGCTGCGGAATCCTTACAGGAGATCATGGTGGACCAATTCGCGAACGACGAGACAATGCGATATTGTCGCGCCGACGGGTTCGCTCAGTGTCCCGACCAAGAACATGCTGAAGCCATCGCTGGTCATCCCCGCACTCGTCGTGGCCGCATCGGTCACCGGCGCGGCGCCACAGTCGTCCCGCGATGGCGACTGGCAGTCGTTCGCCGGCGATCCGGGCGCGCAGCGGTTTTCCTCACTGAAGCAAATCACCAGGCGGAACGTGGCTGAGTTGCAGCAGACCTGGGCGTTCGATACCGGCAGCCGCGACCTGCAGGCCACGCCGCTCGCAATCGACGGCCTGATGTATCTGACGGCGGGCTCGAGGGTGCTCGCGCTCGAACCGGAGACCGGCAAACCGATCTGGACGTTCGAGTCCAGCGGACCGGTCAGCAAGCGGGGCGTCGCGTACTGGCCGGGCGACGCGACGACTCCCGCCCGCCTGTACTCGGGCGTGCGCGACGGGCGGATGGTGGCGCTAGATGCGAAGACAGGCAGAGTGGTGCCTGACTTCGGCGACCGCGGCTACATCGATCTAAAGGGCAGCATTCGCGGCGACGTAGACGGCGCTTTCATGCTCGACTCGCCGCCCGTGATTTACAAGGACATCGTGATCACCGGAGGCAGCAACGGCGAGGGCTCGCCGAGCATGGGGCTCTATGGCGACATCCGCGGCTGGGACGCGCGCAGCGGGAAGATGTTGTGGTCGTTCCACACCGTGCCGCGCGCGGGCGAAGCGGGCGTGGAGACGTGGGAAGGCGAGAGCTGGAAGAACCGGTCGGGCACGAACGCGTGGTCGTACATGACCGTCGACCTCGAGCGCGGGCTCGTGTTCGCTCCGACCGGGTCGCCCACCTCCGACTTTTATGGCGCCGATCGCAAGGGCCGCAATCTCTATGGCAACAGCCTCATCGCGCTCGATGCCACGACGGGCAAGCTGAAGTGGTTCCAGCAGCTGGTACACCACGACATCTGGGACTGGGACCTGCCGGCTGCGCCGATGCTCCTCGACGTTACTCAGAACGGCCGCCGCGTGCCGGCCGTCGCGCAGACCACCAAGATGAGCCTGCTCTTCATCTTCAATCGCGAGACCGGCGAGCCGCTTTTCGGCATCGAGGAGCGGCCCGTGCCGCAGAGCGACGTGCCAGGAGAGGCGACGTGGCCGACGCAGCCGTTCCCGGTCAAGCCACCACCGCTGTCCCGGACGACGTTCGATCCCGCGAAGGACTTCTATTCGCTGACGCCAGAGCACGCCGCCTACTGCCGGGAGCTTTGGGACACGAACAAGATGTACACGAAGGGCATCTACACGCCGCCAGGGCTCGAGGGCATGATGCTGACGTTTCCGAGCACGCTCGGCGGGGGCAACTGGAGCGGGCTGTCCCACGACCCGAGCCGCGGCCTCATATTCACGAACATCATGAACCTCGGTCAGGTGGCGCGGATGGAACGTCGAACCGACGCCGCGACCGGCGCGGCGACATTCGAGCGGACAACGCCGTGGAATAGGCCCATCGGACGCTTCTGGAATCTGGAGACGCGGATTCCATGTTCTGCGCCGCCGTTCGGCGAGCTCCTCGCCATCGACGTCAAGACGGCTGCGATCGTCTGGCGCGTTCCGCTCGGCGTCTTCGACGATCTGAAAGCGCGCGGCTTCGACAAGACCGGCACGCCCAACATGGGCGGCACGATTGCGACCACCGAAGGGCTGATCTTCGTCGGCGGCACCATCGACAAGCGCTTCCGCGCGTTTGACGCGGACACCGGCGCGATGTTGTGGGAAACGATGCTCGAAGCCAGCGCTCACGCGACGCCGATGACCTACCGCGGAAAGGACGGCCGCCAGTACGTGGCGATTGCCGCTGGGGGCGGCGGCATTCTGCGATCAGAAGCCGGATCGAAGGTCGTGGCGTACGCGCTGCCGCTCGCGTCAACGCGCCCGCCTCGCAACCACTAGCAAGCCATCTCATAAACACGGCCGACGGCTCATCGTCCTCCAGACCTTCGCGGGCTTCGTGAGCTTTGGGATCTTCGCGAGCGTTGTACGTTTATGAAGCGGCTTCTCGTCAAGCGCGGGGCTGGATCAGCCCGCGAAGCTGTAGTCGTACGGCTTGCGCATCTTCCGCGCCAGGTGCTTGTTCGCCTCGGCCGCGTGGGGACCCACGAACGTCTCGGCGGCCGGATCCCATTGCAGCGTCAGTCCCGTCCGCAGCGCAATCACGATGAGGTGGCCGACGACGGCCGACTGGTGACCCGCCTCGACGGGACTGATGGGGTCTTTTCTCGAGCGCACGGCGGCGAAGAAGTTGCCCATGTGATCGTCGCTGACCTCGAGACGGACGGCGGGGTTCTCCATCGGCGTGTCGAGCATCGCCTGCTCGCTCGCCTCGATGGTGCTTCGGTTCACCCAGATCCATCCGTTCGTGCCTTCGAGCTTCACGCCGTTGCGCTGTCCGTCGGGCTTGATGATCGCGCCGTACGGACTGTCGTCAGGCGTTGTCTTGACGACCTGCTTCACGCCGTTGCCCCACAGCAGCGTGGCCTCGAACTGCGGCGGTGTGGTGTACCCGCCAGGAATCGGTTCGATTGGCGCGCGCGCCTGGATGGCCAACGGCCCGTCGAGCCCGATGGCCCACCGAGCGATGTCGTTGTGATGCGCGCCCCAGTCCGTGACGGGGCCTCCGGAGTAATCGAACCACCAGCGGAAGTTCGAGTGGCAGCGCTCCTTGAGGTAGTCCACCTGCGGCGACTGGCCAAGCCAGAGGTCCCAGTGAAAGCGGTCGGGCACCGGCACGGTCGTGAACGGGCCCTCGCGCAGGCCGGCGGGAACGTACACCGAGACCTGGGTGAGCTTTCCGATACGTCCGTTCCGCACGAGCTCGCACGCCAGGCGGAAGAGCTTGTGGCTACGCTGCTGCGTACCGGTCTGCAGCACGACGCCGTGCTTTCGCACGGCCTTCACCATCCGCTTGCCTTCGTCGATGGTCAGCGTGAGGGGTTTCTCGGCGTAGACGTCTTTCTTGGCTGAAATGGCCGCCAGGTTGATGAGCGTGTGCCAATGATCCGGTGTGGCGTGGACGATAACGTTGACGTCCTTCCGCTCCAGCACTTTCCGGAAGTCGGTGAACTGCGCCGGAACCTTCTCGCCCTTCGTGAACTCCTTCGCCGCGGCCGCCGTGCGGGCCTCGTCGGCGTCACACACCGCGACGATGTCGCCGAACCGGCTGGCGCTCTTCGTATCGCCGCGCCCTTGGCTCCCGCATCCGATGAGGGCCAGGCCGGGACGATCGTTGGGAGAGGTAACCGCCGGAGCCTGCTGTGACGCCTCCATCTCCCGTTCCACGAACCAGAGCGGCAGGCCCGTGGCAGCGGCGATGGTGGCGCAGTCCCTGACGAACGTCCGGCGCGAGATGTTGATTGTCTTTGACACAGGCACATTGAACGTCAAACGCCGGTTTGAGCGCAAGCGCGGGCGTGTCGCGGATCTTTTCCGACGGGACGCGGACCTCGCGGATCTTCTGGGCGGGACGCGATCTCGCGGATCCTGCACCGGATGGCGCGCTCGGAGAACTCTTTCCAAGTTGCGAGCGAGCATGGCGAGCGAGCCACGCGACCGGAGCGCGCCGGCGAAGCGGCGCGCGAGAGAGCGTGTAGGGGAGTCCGAGGGGCGAAGCCCCTCGGGAAAGACTAGTCACTCGCACGCGGCCCGCGCGTGGCGGGGGCAATCTGCCGTATCGCGCCGAGATGATAGGCGAGGTGCACGACGCTGGCGATGACTTCAGTCATGGCTTGCTCGTTCCACTCCGTACGGCTGGCTGCGGCGGTCATCCACGCGTGCGCTTCGCCCCGCAGCGCCTCGCGCAACGTCTTCCACTGCTCTCCGGTGACGCGGTCGCGCTGCCAGCTCATCGCATAGTTGGCCGTGCTCCAGGGATCCTCCCCTCGCGCCCACCGGTTGAGGAGCTCTAGACCGTACCGCAGATGGTCCACGTGCGCGGCGACCGACGAATAGCCGTCGCGACGAATACTGGCGGCGTCGGCGGAGAGCGCGTCGAGAGACGCCAGGAGACCCTTGTCCGTACGGTTGAGCACGAACGCGCCGGAGGCGGGCGGGCCTTCGAGGACCTCCCGCAGCAGCGTCGTCAGAGCCTGTGATAGATCCTGTGCTGTGGCCATGACTGCTCCTCAGATTCAGTCCTGATTTTATCGTGACTTCGACGTCAGCGCCGGGCGTGCCACTTGCCGTTCCGTGCCGTGCCACAATGACGCGGTGCACGCTATCCGCACCATCAACGTCACACGCTACGTCACCCCGCTTCGGGAGGGCGGATCGCTTCCCGCCATCGTCGAAGCCGACGATGACGGGCTCTACGTCCTGAAGTTCCGCGGGGCGGGGCAAGGCGCGAAGGCGCTCGTCGCGGAGCTCGTGTCGGGCGAAATCGCCCGCGCACTGGGCTTGCAGGTGCCGGAAATCGTGCTGGCCAACCTCGATCCGGATCTGGCGCGCACCGAGCCCGATCCCGAAATCCACGCGCTCATCCACGACAGCGCGGGGCTCAACCTGGCGCTCGACTTTCTGCCTGGGGCAGTGACCTTCGACCCGCTGGTCGTCCAGCGCCCTGAGGCCGCTCTGGCCTCGCGTATCGTCTGGTTCGACGGATTCGTCACCAACGTCGACCGGACCGTGCGGAACACGAACATGCTGATGTGGCATCGCCGGCTCTGGCTGATCGATCACGGCGCCACGTTGTACTTTCACCACTCCCCGGGCTGGGAGACCGAAGCCGGGCGCGCACGCGGTGTGTTTCCGGCAATCAAGGACCACGTGCTGCTCCGGCACGCGAGCGCGTTGCGGGATGTTGACGAGGCGCTGGCGGCGGCCCTGACAAGCGACGTGATCGCGGGTCTTCTCGAGGTCGTGCCGGACGGGTGGCTCGGCAGCGACGCGCCGGCGTTGACACCGTCTGAGGTGCGCGCGGCGTACGGCCGGCACCTCGCGGACCGGCTGATGGCGCCCCGGCCGTTCATGGAGGAGGCGGTGCGTGTCCGCTGAGTACACCTACGATTACGCGATCGTCCGCGTCGTGCCTCGCGTCGAGCGCGGCGAGCGGATGAACGTCGGCGTAATCCTGTCCTGCCCGGATCTCGACTACCTCGATGCGCGCATCGAGCTCGACGAATCACGGCTGCTGGCGCTAGATCCTGACGTCGATCTGGAGCTGACGCGCGCCAACCTGGCAACGATTCCGGCGGTGTGCCGCGGCGGGGCCGATGCCGGACCGATCGGGGAGTTGCCCACGCGCGGGCGCTTCCGCTGGCTGGTGTCGCCGCGCAGCACGATTATCCAGACCTCGGCCGTTCATACCGGCCGGACGGGCGATCCGGCAGCCTGTCTCGACCGATTGCTCGACACCGTCGTGAGGATGAAGTTTAAGTAGAAGCCGTCTCACAAATGCTGTCACGAGATCACGCTACAACGTTTTCCTTCGTGTTCATCGAGTCATCGTGTTCATCGTGACCCAGTAGCCGTCGGCGCGTTCAGCCTGAGCTTGGTTTCTGCGATAGGTTGTAGGATCGTCACTGCGCTTATGGACACGTTCGCGCGCGACTTTCGATACGCCGTGAGGGCGCTTCTGAGGATGCGCGGGGTAGCCGTCGTCGCCATCCTGACGCTCGCCCTCGGCATCGGCGCGACGACGACGATGTTCAGCGTCGTCTATGCAAGGCTGCTGCGGCCGCCGCCGTTCGCCGATGCCGACCGGCTGGCCATTCTGTTCAATACCAGCGTCACTCCAACCAATGGCCTGATGCGGCTGCGCTGGTCGATGCCCAACGTCACGGCGCTCCGCTCGTCGGCGACTTCGTTCGAGACCGTCGCGTCGTTCACGGGGGCGCTGCTCTCGATGAGCGGCCGGGGCGATCCGGAGTACGTCGAGGGCGAGGTGGTCTCGTCCGACTACTTCAGGACGCTGCGCGTGTCGCCGATCGCCGGCCGGACCTTCGACGCCGCCGAAGACACGGTCGGTGGCGCGCAGCCGGTGACCATGATTGGCTGGCGGCTGTGGCGGCGGACTTTCGCTGGCGATCCCGCCATCATCGGCGGCACGATCGTCGTCAACGACGTGCCGTTGACGATCGTCGGCATCCTGCCGGAGGGTTTCACCGGCCTCACGGGCAAGGCCGAGCTGTGGATTCCGCCGCCGATGGCGGCCCGTCTCACCTACGCCGATTACCTGACGACGCCCCAGAACTTCATCAGCGTCGTCGGTCGACTGAAAGAGGGCGCGACGCTCGCAGGGGCAAACGCGGAGCTGGCGGCGATCGGATCGCGTTTCGTCGGCGAAGGAACTGCGCCGGGCACCGTGTGGGGCGCGGTCGGCGTGCCGCTTCGCGACGCGCGGGTTGAGCCGTCGCAGCGGCAATCCGCGCTCATGTTGCTCGCGGCCGCAGTATGCGTGCTCGTCATCGCGTGCGCCAACGTGGCCAGCCTGCTCCTTGCACGCGCGCGCGTCCGGCGCCGCGAGATCGCGGTCCGGCTCGCAATCGGTTCGGGCAGACGTCGTCTGGTGCAGCAGATGCTCACCGAGGGGCTGGTGATGGCCGCGGCCGCGGGCGTCTGCGGGACCGTGCTGGCAGCGTGGGGCGTCGATGTCTTCGCGCGGACCGCGCCTGCCGTGATCCCGAGCGGCCGGAACAACTACCTCGCCATCGGCAGCCTCGGCGCGCCGGCGCTCGATCCTGCCGTGCTGATGTTCGCCCTGGCCACCGCGGTGGGCACGACGCTGCTATGCGCGCTCGCGCCGGCGCTGGCCGCTTCGAAACTCGAGCTGGTCACGGCTCTCAAGGAGGACAATCGCAGCGGCGGCCGGCGCGGCCGTGCGCTGTCGATCCTGGTCGTGAGCGAGGTGGCGATCGCATGCTTGCTCGTGACCGCCTCGGGACTGCTGATCGAGAACTTCGCGCGCATTCAGAGCCGGCGCAGCGGTTTCGTGGCCGATGACGTCCTGACGTTCTGGGTGCGGCCTCCCGGGTCGCGGTATCCGATTGCGTCTGGTCCGGCCACGGTCGACCGCCTGCTGACGCGTATCCAGGCAGTCCCCGGGGTCGAATCGGCGGCGGTCAATCGGTGCACGCCGTTCAGCGGCTGTTCGCGAACGATCCTGTTTCTCCCCGGCCGTCCGATCGATCCTTCGACTGCACCGGGCGTCGGGCGGCACTACATTTCCTCAGACTATTTTCGTACGCTCGGCATCCCGATCCTCGCCGGACGGGGCATTGCCCTTACCGATCGCGCGGGCGCCCCACCGGTCGCAGTCGTGAACGAATCTGGCGCGCGCCGGTTCTGGCCCGGCGAGAACCCCATCGGCAAGCGGGTGTGGTTCGGCACGACGACGGGACCCTTTTCGGATCCGTCGCGTGCGGTAGAGATCGTCGGCGTCGCGGCGGACGTGAAGTACGAGGGTGTCGATCAACCGGACCGGCCCGACCGGGCGGACTTCTACACGTCGTATCTGCAATTCTCTTATCCGGACACGATGATCATCGTCAAGGCGCGCGGCGCGGCGACGGCGCTCCTGCCTGCGATGCGGACTGCAATCGCGTCGGTGGACCCGTCGCTGCCCATCCACGACGCGATGACACTCGACGAGCGGATCGGCGTCGCCGTCTCGCGGCCGAGATTCAACGCGACGCTCCTCGGCTCGTTTGCCGGCGCGGCGATCCTGCTGGCGGCGATCGGCGTGTATGGGATGCTCTCGTATTCCGTCTCGGCGCGGATGCGCGATATCGGCGTCCGCGTCGCGCTCGGCGCGGATGCGGGACGGGTGCTGAGACTGGTGATTGGGCAGGGGCTGCGGCTCGCGGCTCTCGGAGGGGCGATCGGCCTCGGCGCCTCCTTCGCCCTCGCGCGGCTCGCGGAGCGCCTGCTGCCAGACGCGCCGGTATGGGATGCCCGCCTCGTCGGCATCGCCGGCGTCATCATGCTCGCCGTGTCGGCGGCTGCCGCTTTCATCCCGGCGCGCCGCGCCAGCGCGGTCGATCCGATGGTCGTGCTCAGGAACGAATGATTCCAGAACGTAGCGTCCGGCTTTAGCCGGACGTAACAAGGTCCGCCTGAAGGCGGACGCTACGAACGATCTGAATCGGAACGTAGCGTCCGGCTTTAGCCGGACATAACAAGGTCCGCCTGAAGGCGGACGCTACGAAAGATCTGAAACGGAACGTAGTGTCCGGCTTTAGCCGGACCTAACACGGTCCGCCTAAAGGCGGACGCTACGACGATCTGACTCTGAAACGGAACGTAGTGTCCGGCTTTAGCCGGACATCTGGTAAGCGCGCTCGCTACAACAGCGTGCCTCTCAGCACGACCATGGCGACGGTGAAGTAGATCACGAGTCCGGTCACGTCGACGAGCGTGGCGACAAACGGCGCCGAGGATGCGGCCGGGTCGAAGCCCAATCGTCGCATCAGGAGCGGCATCAGCGAGCCGGTCAGGGTCCCCCAGAGAACGACGCCAACCAGCGAGATCGCCACCGTTATGGCAATGAGCAGCCAGTGTGCGCCGTACATGTCCGAGAACGCCGACCAGAGGGCGATGCGCAGAAAACCGATCCCGCCTAGGATGCCGCCGAGCGTGAGGCCGGCCAGCAGCTCCCGGCGCATCACACGCCACCAGTCGACGAGCCCGACCTCTCCGAGGGCCAGCGCGCGAATGACCAGCGTCGCGGCCTGCGATCCGGAGTTGCCTCCGCTCGAGATGATGAGCGGCACGAAGAGCGCCAGCACGACTGCCTTCGAGATCTCCGCCTCGAAGGCTCCCATCGCAGTCGCCGTCAGCATCTCGCCCAGGAACAGAGCCGTCAGCCAGCCGGCACGCTTCTGGATCATGCGTCCGAACGAGATGACCATGTAGGGCTCGTCGAGGGCCTCCGATCCGCCGATGCGCTGGATCTCGCGCGTGGCGGTCGCTTCGGCCACGTCCAGGACGTCGTCTATGGTGACGATGCCGATGAGCATGCCGGCGGTGTCGGTGACGGGCAAGGCCGTGCGGTCGTATTGCCGGAACACCGCGACGGCGGCCTCCTGATCGTCGCTGGCCTTGAGGGCCACGAAGCGCCGGTCCATGAGCTCGGCGACGAGGTGCTCCACGGGCGCGAGCAGGAACTCGCGGATGCGGATGTCGTCGATCAGCAGCCCGTGCTGGTCGACAACATAGATCACGTTGAGGGTTTCGCTGTCGCGGCCGTGGGTGCGGACGTGGTCGAGCACTTCGCGCACAGTCCAGTTCTCGCCTACGGCCACGTAGCTCGGCGTCATCAGACGGCCGACCGATCGCTCCGGATAACCGAGCAGGGCCATCGCGACCGTGCGTTCCTCCGGCGTCAGCAACGTGAGCAGTTCACGCGTGGCGGTCGCGGGCAGCTCTTCCAGGAACATGGTCCGGTCGTCCGGCGCCATGTTGTTGAGGAGCGCCGCCACGTCTTCCTTCGCCATCGCCTTGAGCAGGGTCTGCTTGACCTCCTGGGCCAGGTATTCGAACACCTCCGCAGCGTCCTTGCGCGGCAGGACGCGAAACACCACGACCTGATCCTCGATGCTGAGCTCGGTGAGGAGCGTCGCCACGTCGCTCGCGTGGCGGTTGCGCATCATGTCGCGCAGCTGTGCGTAGTCGCGGGCGCGAAGGACCGGCGTCAGCTCGTCCGCCCGCTTGGCCGTCTGGCGGATGGCGGCGAGCCCCTCGTCGCGTTGTTGTCCGTTCAGTTGCTGTTCCATTTGCGTGAGCGCTGCCCTGACGACATCGTGATGGTGGACGTGCGGGCCGATGGCCTTGGTCGCGTCCAGCCAGATGCGATGGATGAGATCCAGATCGCTGGGAGCAAGAGATGGCGGATGTGCGCCGAGATGATAAGTGTCGGTGCGCCCGCTGCGATGGTGAACCACCAGCCGGACGTCGAGCGGTTCGGCTCTGGCGGCCTTTTCCCACGCGTTGCCAAGTAGCCGTGCCTGGTCGTCGGCCGGCAGCGTGGACGACTCGCCGACGTGCACGTCAGACGATCGGAGACGCAGGATGGTCGCGACGATGGCCGCGAAGACATCGTGGGCCGGGACGACGAGGAGGCGCACCGGCCGGTCGTGGCGTTCGGCCAGAGCCGAGACTTCCGAGAGCACCCGCCGTTCGGCGGACGTCGGCGCTGCGTCGCTGAAGCCGTCAGCGCTGACGTCGACGCCGAGTAGCCGTACCGTCATGACCACGACGTCGCGATCGCGCGGCGCTTGGAGCGCGGCGGCCACGTGGGCGAGCGAATGCGGATTGCGGACGAGCACCAGCACGCCGCCCGGACGAGCGTCCATCTGATCGAGCGACAGCTCGGCGGCGGGCAGGATGTCAAAGACGTCCGGGTCTTCGGCGACCGCGGCCGGCAGGCTCTCGCGTCCAACCCCGGTGAAGAGCACGAGGAGACTGCCCATCAGCGCGAAGACGGCGATTGCCGGGGGGTCGCGAGCGATGACCATCGCCAAGGCGCCGGCGCCAACCAGCACCGTGGACGCCAGCAGCCCGAGCGGAATCTCGCGCGCGCCGACGCGCAGGTTGAGCGGCGCCTGGAACGGTCGCGCTGCCGGCCGCAGCCGCCGCAGGCGGACGAGCGCGGCGATCTTCAGCGCCAGGGTTGCGACGATGGCGACGGCGTAAGCGTGCGCGAGCCATGTCACCCGCCCGCCGCTGACGAACATGACCAGGATGGTTGCGGCCGCGGCGACGTCGATGGCCCGCGACGGCGTTCCGAACTTGGAGTGCAGAAAGGCGAGCCGCTCCGACAGCGCGCCCTCGACCGACAATCGTTGAAGCAGTTGCTCGGCGTCACCGAGCGCGATGTGTGCGGCAGGCACCAGGAGCAGTGCCGCGGCTCCGACGAGCGCGATGGCGACGATATCCCTTGCCCACGCCGGTCCCGCGAGGTGTTGCGCGAGACCAGCCAGCGGCGAGTTCGTCCAGAGGGCCTCATCGGCCGCCGGCACGAGCAGTACGAATAGAAACGCGCTCGACACTGTCACCAGTCCTGTGAACAGCGAGACGAAGAAGCTCGTACGTTGCAGCGCCTGCAGGCGCGGCGGCCGCAACTCATGCGCCGCTCGCGCGACGGCATCGCCCCCACCGATGGTAGGGAGGGCGAGGGCGAAGCCGAAGAGGTAGACGAGCACCGCATCGAGCACGCGCCAGCCGGTCACCGTTGCCTGGGAAGGCGGCGAGGCGAGAAGCCCCCAGGGCATCGGTCCTCGCACCAGAGTGATGACGCCCCAGACGGTCACGACGGTCAGGATGCCCACGGCAATCCAGACGCCCCTCGCGATCCGATCGGACGTGAGATCCATGCCGATCCTGGCGCGGAGCCACAGGAGTCCGACGAGCGACACCGCGACGATGCTCGCGAAGTCTTCCGGCCTCAGGAAGCCGGTCAGGCGCCAGCCGGCGATGGCCGTCAACGTCACGGTCGAGGCGTACTGGCCGATGACGATAGAGGCAAGGGCCGCGAGGAGGAGCCGTTCGACCAGCCCCGCCGCCGCCGCGGCCTTGGCGGCACGGGGACCGAACGCCTGCTGGACCCGCGCCACGGCGCCGCCGGGGATGAGCAGCGCCCAGCTCTCGAGGTCGATGGCGCGGACGAACGCGCCCACGATCGCGGCCGCGAGCACGAACCAGGCAGCCGAATCGCCGAGCGACGATCGAGCGATGCCGGCGACGAAGAATGCGGCCACGCCGAGCTGTGCGATGGCCAGCGCGGCCGCCTTCCGCACCGACATGAAGGAGAGCAGCGCCGTCGACGAGAGGATGACGCGAATCTGACGACGCGGTCGGTTCTGGAGAGGAGCGGTCATCGTCTCGGGCTACCCATCGGATGATAGCCCGAACGGGGAGACGTCAGGCTCTCGGCTCTGGGCTCTCGGCTCTAGCAAAACCCTTTGGATCAGAATCTCGAAGCCTTTGCCTAGAGCCGAGAGCCTAGAGCCGAGAGCCTGACGTTATCTCCCCGCCTTCGACACCACGACCATGATGGCCCGTTGGACGCCGATCGACGACACCGCTTCGAAGCCGGCGTCTTTCAATTCGCGAGAGAGCGTCTCCGCGGTAATGCCGTGCATGCCGTCCTTGCCGCGATCGGCCGGGCACGCCGCCTCACTGCCAGGTGGCGGGGTGAAGTCCACGATCGCCAGGCGCGCGCCGGGCTTGAGGGCAGCCGCAATCGACGCGTTCATCGCGGCCGGATCCGCGAAGTGGTGGTAGACGCTTCGCATGAATAGGGCGTCGCAGCCGCCATCCGGGAAGTTCGTCTTGTTCGAGTCGCCGGCGACGACGGTGATTTGAGAGGTGTTGCTGCGCGCGACTTTCTCGCGCAGCGCCTTGACCCGCTCGTCGCCAAGTTCGCTCGTGTAGACGCGGCCGGCCGGTCCGACGAGCCGCGCGGCGGCGAGGGTCAGCTCACCGTCTCCCGCGCCCATCTCGCACACGGTTGCGCCATCGCGCAGGCCGATGGCTTCGAAGATTTGTCCGTTGGTGATGCCGGATGGCTGCGCGGATGCGGCCGCCGGGACGAGGAGCGTGACGAGTAGCAGGGTAAGCATCGATCGTGACGTGAATGAAGCAGTCATGGACGCTTAGACGTGTCATTAGCCGATTGGGCCGTAGGAATGGCTCGAGGCTCAGAGCCGTGAAGAAGTGTAGTGTTCCGGCTTCAGCCGGACCAAGACGAGTCCGCCTAAAGGCGGACACTACGAACGGAGCCACCGGCCAATCAGCTAGAATGAATGCGGCAGCCTGACCAATCGATCCGGGAGCCTGCCTTGAGCCGACGCCGGGCTACGGGAGGGCGGCCACTAAATGGACATGGTTCGATTCTCTAGCATCCGACTCATAGTTACCCTGCCTCTCGTCGGCCTGGCCATGGCGGCGGTCCTCTTTGTGGCAACCCTGGCGGGCACGGCGACGCTCGCCGGCCAGTCCCAGGCTCCTGAGGCGATCCGCCTCGTGCCGCCGGACCTGCAGGATACGACGTGGCTCCTGAAGCTTCGCGACGAGCAAGTCAAGTCTGCGGGAACCGTCGCGGCCTTCCACGATTTCCAGTTCACCGACCGCATCGCCGAAAGCGGTATCGCGTTCCGGCACCGCGTCGTCGACGACGCCGGCAAGACGTACAAGGCGGCGCACTACGACCATGGCAACGGCCTGGCGATTGCCGATGTCGACGGCGACGGGCGAGAGGACATCTACTTCGTCAACCAGGTCGGACCCAACGGCCTCTGGAAGAATGCCGGCGGCGGCAAGTTCCAGGACATCACGGCCGCGGCCGGAGTGGCGGTGCCGGGCAAGGTCGGCGTGTCCGCCTCGTTTGCCGACATCGACAACGACGGGGACGCGGACCTCTACGTCACGACCGTTCGCGGCGGCAACGTGCTCTTCCAGAACGACGGAAAGGGGCGCTTCACCGACATCTCCGCGGCCTCTGGCCTCGGCTATGTCGGGCACTCGTCGGGCGCCGTGTTCTTCGACTACAACCGCGACGGCCGGCTGGATCTGTTCCTCGTCAACGTCGGCAAGTACACGACCGACACGATTGCCGGCGCTGGCTATCAGTACTACGTGGCCTACGAGGATGCTTTTCACGGCCACCTCAAACCGGAGCGGGCCGAACCGAGCATCCTTTATCGAAACGAGGGAGGAAACCGTTTCGTCGACGTCGCGAAGGAGACGGGCCTGGTCGACACGTCCTGGTCGGGCGACGCCAGCGCGGTTGACGTCAATGACGACGGCTGGCTCGATCTGTACGTGTTGAACATGCAAGGCGACGATCAGTACTACGAGAACGTCGGAGGCAAGAGCTTCGTCCGGAAGAGCCGGGACGTGTTTCCACGGACGTCGTGGGGTTCGATGGGCATCAAGGTGTTCGACTTCAACAACGACGGACTGCTGGACATCTTCATCACCGACATGCACTCGGACATGAGCGAGATGGTCGGTCCCGAGCACGACCACATGAAGTCGAACATGAAGTGGGACGAGTCATTCCGCGGCAACGGGAAGACGAGCATCTGGGGCAACTCGTTCTTCCAGAAGGAAGGTCCTGGTAAGTACCGCGAAGTCTCCGACGCGATTGGTGTGGAGAACTACTGTCCCTGGGGACCGAGCATTGGCGACCTCAACGCCGACGGCTACGACGACGCGTTCATCGCCTCCGGCATGAACTACCCGGAACGCTACATGGTCAATGGGCTGAAGCTCAACGACCGCGGCCGGCGTTTCGTCGATGCGGAGTTCGTTCTCGGGATCGAGCCGCGGAAGGGCGGGATCGTGACGCCCTGGTTCCTGCTCGATGCGTCAGGCAAAGACAAGGACCACCGGGATGCGGCCGGCGCGACGGGACGGCTCGGGATCTGGGGCGCTCGCGGCACGCGCTCGTCGGTCATCTTCGACGTCGACGGCGACGGCGACCTCGACATCGTCACCAACGAGTTCGGGACGCTGCCGATGGTGCTGGTCAGCAACCTGAGCGAGAAGACGAGGGTGCGCTACCTCGCGGTGGCGCTCACCGGCACCACGTCGAACCGCAACGGGCTTGGCGCCGTGGTGCAGGTGGCTGCAGGCGGATCCACCTATACCAAGGTGATGGACGGGAACTCGGGGTACCTGTCGCACAGCCTGTCGCCGCTGTACTTCGGGCTCGGCGCGGCCGAGGCAGTCGACAGCATCGAAGTCCGGTGGCCGTCAGGGAAGAAACAGATCGTCCGCGGTCCGTTCAAGCTCAACTCGCTCCTCGACGTGCGGGAGCAGTAAGCGACACGCCGCGCTACTGCGCTTCGGCGTAGGCCGACCGTGCCGCGGCAGCGAGGCCGTTGGCGCGCGGCCACTCCGGATGCTGCGCCTGGAACTCCGCCTGCACAGCCTTGGCCGTGTCGTCCGCCGATCGCCCCTCGGCCTTCAGCGCGCGGGCGCGTGCCTGGACGCCCAGCATGATGCTGCGATTGGTGGCGATGAGCGTGCCCGGTCCGACCTCTCCGTGGGCCGGAACGACGGTCTGTGGGTTCAACGCCTCGAATGTGTCGAACGCTGCCAGCCATGCCTTCATGCTCGAGACGGCTGACGCCGCCAGGAAGGAGTTGTTCATGACGACGTCGCCGGCGAAGAGGACGTTGTCGTCCTCGACGAAGAAGCCGGTGTCGCCCTTGGTGTGGGTGGGACCCACAACGATGAAGCGCACGCGAACGCCGCCGAGATCCACATTGAAGGCGCTATCGAACGTGATCGCGGCCGGACGCCGTGCCGCATCCTTCAGGATCTCGGCTATCGCCTCCGATCGTTTCGAGAACGTCTGCACCATCTGCATGCCGCCCTGCTCGAACTCGGCCTCCTGGACGGTGGAGTTGATGTATTTCGCCGACGGAGGAAATGCGATGTAGCCGGTCGTGTGCTCGGCGTGGAAGTGTGTGGACACGATGTACAGCGCGTTGTCCTTGCTGACCTTGGCGACCTCGCGCAGGACGGCCTCACCGTTCCGGCGTCCGAGTCCCGGGTCGATCACGAGCGTCGCGCGCGAGCCGACGATGATGCCGACGTTGGGGACAAGGCCGACGTTGCCGTCGGGAATCACGTAGGTGTGCGCCGCGAGCTTGACCGTCGCGTTTTCCTTGACCAGCGGGTCCGGCGCCGGGCCGCGCTGGGCGACGACGGTCGAGGCGGCGAGGGCTACGGCAGCGATCGACAGCAGGGCACGTGAGAGCATATGCATGACGGAGTTCCTCAGCCCGAGCGGACGGGCGTTACGGACGGACGCTTGGCGTGGACGGCTTCACCGGACGATATCCCACCGCAGCATACTGAGACGCACGAGGAGCGAACTGGGCGTCGAACCGCGGATCGGGAGGATCGAATGTATTCGCATTCTTGTTGATCCTCCCCCGGAGATCGTTGACCTCGCCGTGAATGAACGATCCACGGACGCCGGAACCGTCCGTGATGTCGAGCTCGTAGCGGGGGCCCGATGAGATCCCGCCCTTGAGCGTGTTCTTCCAGAAAATCGAATCGACGTAGGTGCTGCCCGTTCCGTTGTCATCGACGCCGTTCCAGTTGCCGGTGAACGTGCATCGGCTCACCGTCGCACGCGATCCTTCGAACACCGTCATGGCGCCCGAGCCGCTCTCCGGAAGATACTCGGCACCACCCAGCAGGCCGACGTAGTCGACGCCCATGTTGGACACGTTGCCAACGAAGAGGCAATTTTCGAGCGATGCGGCGCTGCCGTGCAGAAGATCGAGCGCCGCGCCCGTCGTCTGCGTGAGGTTGTCGCGAAAGACGCAGTTCCTGAAGAGTGCGGAGTCCTGCGTCTGGCCCAGGTGCTCGACCGAGACCCCTCCACCGCAGGGGCTCGCGTAGTTCTCGTAGACCTCGACCGATTCGATCGTCGGATAGGAGCGGGCGTAGATCTTGATGCCGCCGCCGTCGGTATAGAAGAACGCCGTCTTCCTGAGGTCATCCGACTCGATCGGCGACTTCTCGCCGGAGCCGGTCGTGAAATTTCTGGCGCCGGTGATCTTGAAGCCGCGGAGAACGGTCTTCCGCGATACCCCGTCGCCGAAATAGACCACGTGGTTCACGACGGCAGGGTGACTCGGCGCCCGGGTGTCGGAAACCTCGGCGTTGGCAGCGGTCAGGATGACGTCGCCCACCGCCTCCAGCGTGATGCCGTCATGCCGCGCGTTGAACCAGACGAGCGCCTGTCCCTTGGCGCGCGGACGGTAGGTGCCTGCGTGGACGAAAACGGTTTTCCTGGCGGGGTCCTTCGCCGCTGCCTCGAGCGCGTCCTGAATCTGAGCCTTGGGGTAGACGTGGTATCCGTCTGCTCTTGCTTCAACTCCAGCGCTGAGGTTGGCTGCCACCTTGTCCTGTGCGGCTGCGCCCCGGAGGGGCACCACGCACGCCGCCAGCAAGAGCTGGAGGAACGTGCGACGCTCGTCCTGCCTCGTCGTCATTGGAGCTGGTGTTCCCGGGCCATGTGACGCCAATTTAGCATGAGATGACGGGGGTCCGCGGCTCGTTGCTGGGCTCGCGGTTGGCAGTTCGCGGTTGGCGGCTAGAGCGATTCTCACTACCTTGTAGCGCGTAGTGTCCGGCTTTAGCCGGACTTCAGCGTGTCCGCCTAAAGGCGGACACTACGGACAAATGAACAACGCTCTAGCGGTGGCAGCTCGCGGTTGGGGGCTCGCGGATGGGGTTAGCAGCAGCGAGCAGCCAGCAGCGAGCCGCCAATTGGAATCGGCGTTAGACTGACCACCGAGCAAGGGAGCGAGCGTGACAGATTACACGCGACGTGAGTTCGGTCACACGATGGCCGGTGCGCTGGCCGCGACGGGCACGCGACGCGCTTCGCAGGCGCCGGCCACGACCGCGGGTTCTCTGACCGACGTGCCTGGCCTGAGAGTCGGACACTTCACGGATACGCGGCGCCCGACGGGCTGCACGGCCATCCTCTTTGATGCGGCTGCCGCGGCGGGGGTGGACTACAACGGCTCGGCGCCCGGCGAGTCTCAGGTCGTGATGCTCCAGCCGGTGAGCCCGGTGGACCGCATCCACGCGCTCTTCCTCACCGGAGGAGGCGTGCTCGCGCTTCCGGCCGCTGGCGGCGTCCTGCGTTTTCTCGACGAGCGCAAGGTCGGCTTCGACTGGGGCACGCCCGATCTCAGAATCCCCATCGTCGTGTCGGCGGTGATCGACGATCTCGCGGTGGGCAACCCGCGCATCCGGCCAGACGACGATGCCGCCTACAAGGCGTGCTCCGCCGCCACGACTGCGCCCGTGCCGGAGGGCAACGTCGGGGCAGGCGCCGGGGCGACGGTCGGAAAGATGCACCGTGGGCGCGGCCTGAGCGGCATGAAAGGTGGACTGGGTACCGCCAGCCTCAAGCTCGGCGACGTCGTCATTGGAGCGCTCGCCGTGGTCAACGCGGCGGGCGACATTCTCGACTGGCGCAGCGGTCGAATCGTGGCGGGTGCCCGGCGGCCCGACGGCAGCTTCGCCGACAGCGTTGAGGCGATGCGCGCGATCGTCACGCGCGCGCCGGGCGGCGCGCTCGAGGATCCGGCGCTTCGCAGCACGACGCTCGTCGTTGTCGCCACCAACGTCGAGTTCAACAAAACGACGCTCACCAAGCTCGCGATGATGGCCAACTGCGGCGCGGGCCGGGCCATCCGTCCGTACCACACGACCGGCGACGGCGATCAGCTGTTTGCCGTGTCGACCGGCAGAATCCAGCGACCGGACCTGGGCGTGACGATTCTGGGAGCGCTGGCCGCGGATGTGGTGGCCGAGGCGATTGTGCGCGGCGTCCGCGCTGCGACCGGCGTCGCGGGTTGGCCGGCCGTGCGCGATCTGTGATCGGGCCATTCTGCACATCCCGTCGGCTTCTTCGACCGGTGCGGAACGAATGCTGCATCCACTCGACGGAGGGAAGGATTATGTCGCACCTCTTCCGTCGACTGTCGTTCCGCCTGCTAGCGCTGAGCTTCACGATCGCGAGTGCGGCGCCGGCGGCCGCGGCCACCATCACCGGTCTGACGGTTGCACCCGCCGAGGCGAAGGCCGGAACGTCCGTCCGCGCGACGGCCACCGGTTCCGGCTTGTGCGGCGCCGTGAACATCGATTGGGGCGACGGCACCGCCATCACCTATGCCACCGAGACCCTCCCTGTGACACAAGCCCATGTGTATCAGGGCGCGGGCACCTTCACGCTGCGCGCCCAGGGTCACGGCAACTGCGATGGACACGCGACGGCGCGGGTCACGATCACTGCCCCTCCGCCTTCGCCGCCTCCTGCGTCCCGGTTTGCCGCGATTGAGTTATCCCCTCCGTCCGCGATGCCGCGGAATCCGGTCACCATTACGCTCCAGGGATCCGGTGCGTGCCGCATCGGCATCGACTTTGGCGACGGCAATTCGCAGGACCTCAATGGCCAGCTGCCGTTGACTGTTCGGCACACATATGCGGTTGCCGGAAGCTACGCGATCGTCGCCATACCGATCCCATCCTGCGGCGACCGGCAGACCGCGACGCTCGTCGTCGGCGACAGGCCGACCGGCCCGCAGATCATCGGCATTGCAGTCAGCAGCGTGCAGGGTGCGCGCGGCAGACGCTCGATCAAGGTCACGGGCGACGGTTCGTGTGCTTACACGATCGACTTTGGCGACGGCAACAGCGAGGGTCGCAATGCCGCGCTGCCAGATGTCGTTCATCACAACTACCCAGCGGAAGGCCGCTACATCATCGTCGCCACCGCCGCACCTCCGTGTCGAGGGGTACAGCGCTCCACAATCGTGATTGGAGCCGAGGCCCGAGGCCGAATCTCACAAGTCGACATTCGGCCGCGAACCGCCGTCGTTGATCAGGCGATCAACGTGACCGTCCGCGGCGAGGGTACCTGCCGATTTACAGTCGATTTCGGCGACGGGAAATCTCGAGCGATGACGGAGACCCTGCCTCATGAATTCTGGTACAAGTATCAGGAGCCGGGGGACTACCAGATTTTTGTCTGGACGGAGCGACCCTGCGAGGGTGAGGGAACAGCGGACGCGCGGGTACGACGGCAATAGAAGATATCAGACCTTGCTTCCCTACTTTGCTTTCGTCGGGGCTTTCGTCGGGGATTCGCACGAGGGTGGAATCTCATCCTTCGTCCTGTCCGTGCAAGGATGCTTCACGGTGAGGTGCGTCTGGGGGTCGACACCCGCTCGGGCACGACCACCAACCGATCGATGAAAACTGCGTGGGCTTCACCGTCCACGACAAGTCACATGTTCGGCATCTCGCCACGACCCCTGACTCGAATAGCAGGTCAATCCCCTGACGCGGCAACGCAACGCGGTGTTGCCCGCGCAACACGCTCTTCACAGCCTGCAGGATCGGCGCAATCGCCGTCGCAGGTGTGGCATTCGACTTCCTTCTGGATGACCCCTCCGCGGGAGCGATTCGGTTCCGGCGGTTTCTACGTTCAGTTCGCATCCCGTTGATCCATTGCGGTCGCAGGACTGGGGAGCGACTCTCCGGCGACTAGGAGGGTCGACGATGAGGCTCCCTCCTCGCGTGACCATTGCAGGGCCTCGCCGATCTCGTCGGGTAGATCTACGAGCCCGCGAACGATCGCAAACGCGCCGTGCGGAGTGTGGACGATTCCCCGAAGCAGATGCGGATGCCGAAAAATCGCCATCGAGTCGCTCCTCGCTTGGAAAGAGAGCCGTGTATTGCTGGAGACGATGCGCTCTCGTCAAGGCAAGGCCTGGACCACAGCGGCTTGCCCTGGGCCAGTGGGTGCAACTCGTTGCGTGATCAGAGGTTCACATCGATGAACGAAGGCGTGAATGGAAAGGCTGCATGTAACAAGGTGGCACACGCTGCACGGCGTTCGTGCTCGGAAGTCGTTCAGGGTCTTGGTATTTGCGGTATTCGGTGATGAATGGGACACACGTCGCCGGTTTTGGAACACAGGCGATCCCAGCCGACCGGCCCCTGTCTCGACGCGTGGAGCTGGCCGCTCGCGGCTCGCAGTCCGCGCTTGGCGTTAGCAGCAGCGAGCAGCCAACAGCGAGCCGCAGAATTGCGTTGGCGCCTCACGCTCGCCCTCTCCGTTTTCTTCCTGTTAGACTGACGCCTCGCCTGGCCAGGCGAGGGAACCACATCATTTCATGCGTATAACTCTGCTCGGCACAGGCACCCCGGCGCCCTCCCGGGAGCGCCAGGGATCCGGCTATCTCGTGGAAGTGGCCGGCGACCTTCTCGTTTTCGACCATGGCCCTGGCGCCCATCATCGACTTCTCGAGAGCGGGCGCCGGGCCGTCGACGTCACCCACGCGTTCTTCACGCACCTGCACTACGACCACTGCATGGACTATCCGCGGCTGGTGCTGCAGCGCTGGGACATAGGCGCGGACCGGGTGCCGGACCTCGAGGTGTACGGGCCGCCGCCTATAGCGCGCATGACTGAGCTGCTGTTCGGGGACGACGGCGTCTATGGCCCGGACATCCGGGCTCGAGTGGAGCATCGCAGCAGCCTCGATGTCTTCCAGGCTCGCGGTGGAACGCTGCCACGCCGACGCCCCGCTCCGCGGGTGACGGAGGTCCACGCAGGCGCTGTGATCAAGGGGCATGCATGGACGGTGACGGCCGGTCACGCGGCGCACGTGCAGCCACAGCTCGAGTGCTTGGCCTACCGGATTGACAGCGAGGCCGGCTCACTTTGCTATTCGGGCGACAGTGGCGCCTGTGATGACCTCGTGGAACTGGCGCGCGGATGCGACATCCTCATCCTCATGAATCACCATTTCAGCGGAACGGAGCCGTCTCCTCCGTACCGGGCCGCATGCGGCAATCACCAGGACAACGCTCTTCTCGCGCGCAAGGCGGGAGTGAAGACTCTTGTCCTTACGCACGTCCTTCCGCAGATAGATCGGCCGGGAATCCGCGAGCAGATCATCCACGAGATCCGGGAGGTGTTCGACGGGCGAGTGATCTGGGGCGAGGACCTGATGGAGCTCACCATCCCACGCACGGATGTGTCGGCGATCGAGTGAGATCTCGTGGCGGTCGGGACCACAGTTACCGCGCCCGCGTCCGTCCGATATACACGTTGCCGGGCATTTTGGTGGCGGGGATCACTTCACGAACGAGCTCGTAGAGCCGCGGGTCTGCTTCGAGCAGCGTTTCCGGTCCTCGTCCGCTGCCGAAGACGTATGCTTCGATGCCCGTCGCCCAGGTACTCATTGAAGTTGTTGCCGGGGTAGCCCTGCGCTGACGAGAGCCCCTTCTTCTTTGCGTCGGCGTACGCGTCTTCCACGGCCTTCCGGGTACTGCGGATCGACCGTGTAGACCCCGCCGCGCATGATCCCGTGCGAGAACTCGTGGACGCAGATCGACTGACCGAAATAGCGCGTGCCCGGATAGCCGAGCAGGTTCTCTTCGGCGCATGATGTGGTGTTCTCGCCGTTCGGCTCGCCGCCGAACCCGCGCCCGCGCACGTTCCAGGTACTGCTCGCCGGTCAACGTGCCGACGCCGCCAGGCTTGTAGTAGTTCTCCCGCTGCTCCGGCGTCAGCCGCTCGTCGTCTATTTTCGGCAACGGGCGGTATTTCCGGTGCTCGGGGATGTCGTAGGTGACCTCCGTCTCGGCCATGATGGCCAGCTTCCATTTCTTGCGGATCAGTTCTTGCCGGAGGTCGAGCCGATTGGCGAGCATGAATTGCACGATGTCCCGCGCCATGAGCAGCGCCGCGTCCGGCACCTTCGCCGAAGAGACAACGGGAATGCCGTGCGCGTCCACGTACTTCTTGTAGAACGGATCCAGTTCCAATGCGGCCGGCGGCGCCGTGACGCTGAACGTCATGTAGTCCTGCAGGAGTGCCGGCGGACGCGGACCCTGCGATGCGGCGGCGCCGCGGGTGTCCTGACTTTCCGCGGCAGACGACGCCAGCACGAATCCCGTAGCGACCATCACGACGCCCAGTAGTGTTTCTACTCGTCCCATAAGCCGCGCCATCACTGGTCTCCTTCCCCGTAGACCAGATAGTCTACGCGCAATGCAAGGCATCCACCTTGCCGGCATCATCGGGCTCGTGGCCGTCTTCGCGATCGGCACGCTTCGGCCGATCAACCTCGGCGTGCTCGCGCTCGTCATGACGTTTCTCGTGGGCACGAGTGTCGCGCGCGAGGCGCCGGCGGAGATGTACCGCGGGTTTCCGGTCGATCTGTTCGTGCTCCTGACCGGCGTGACGTACCTCTTTGCTATCGCGGATCGCAACGGTACCGTGGCGCGAATCGTGGAGGGATCGATCCGGCTGGCGCGCGGGCGCCGGCCCTTGATTCCGTGGGTCGTCTTTGGCGTCGCCGCGGCGCCGGCGATGGCCGGCGCGATCGGCTCGGCCGGCGTGGCGCTGCTGGCGCCGATCTCGATGCGTCTTGCCGAGCGCTGCGAGATCGACCGCCGGCTGATCGGATTGATGGTCGTGCACGGCGCCGCGGCAGGGAACTTCTCACCGCTCAACGTGCTCGGGGCCATCGTGCGGCAGGCCGTGACGAGCCGCGGGCTCGAGATGTCTCCGTGGGCGCTCTTCGCCGGAAATCTCGCCTACAACGTCGGACTCGGCGTGATCATCGTGCTGATGTTCGGTGGCTTCGGTCTCCGCCGGCGTGAGCCGGCTACCGTGTCGCGCAGCGCGCCGATCCCGGTCGAACTGGACTCGCGTCCGCGATCGCGTCCGGGCATCGATCAGGTGTGCACGCTGCTGGCCCTGGCTGCGGTGGCCGTCGCGTCGCTCGGATTCGGTCTCAACATCGGATTCACGGCGCTCGCCGCCGGCGCCGCGCTTCAGCTCGCATTCCGCAGGTCAAGTTCCGGCGCCGAACGACAGATCGCCTGGGGCGTCGTCCTGCTCGTCTGCGGCATCGTCACTTACGTGAATGCGCTTCAACGCTACGGCACCGTGGACGCCGCCGGCGCCGCCATCGCGGGTGTCGGCACGCCACTGGTTGTCGCCCTGCTTCTCTGCGCGGTCGGCGCCGTCACGTCGGCCTTCGCGTCGAGCGCCGGGATCCTCGGCGCCATGACGCCGCTCGCGGCGCCACTGCTGGCGCAGGGCGCCGTCGGAACGACCGGCCTCGTCACGGCGCTCGCCATATCGGCCACGGTCGTGGACGCGATGCCGTTCTCGACGGTGGGAGCACTCGTGGTGGCCAATGCCAGCGAAGACGAGCGCGCGCTGGTCTATCGCGGCTTGATCTGGTGGGGCGCCCTCATGGTGATCACCGCGCCCATCGTGACGTGGCTCGTCTTCGTTCTCCCGAGCAGGTGGTGAGATTCACCGGGGTGATGTGGTGTTCGCTGCCGACCCGCACGGTCAACCCGCGTTGACCGTGCGGCGTCCATCCTGCCTTCAGTTGGCACCCAACGCGCGAGCCGCGGCGTCGGCCACGAGGGAGTGGCCGGCCTTCGTCGGGTGAGTCCCGTCCCAGAACAAGTAACCGTTTGGCGTCCGGCAGAACGGGTCGCTAACCACGCCGAACGTCAGGCACGCGTCCTCGGCGTTGGTCAGCCCGAATGCCGCGGGATCGTTGGCGATGGCCGTCAGTAACGCGTTGACGTCAAGACGCACGAAACGGATGTTTGGAAGTCCGCCGAGTCCGACAAGCGCCTGGTTGAGCCCGGTGTTGTAGCCGTTGGTGAGGAACGTCGCACCGGCTATCGCGGCGGGACCTGCCGCTCGGACGGCGGGAGTCAGCGCCAGGTTCGGAATGTTCGGAATCAGGAAGGTCCGCGCTCCCGAGAGCCACAGGGACTGGATGCTGGTCGCGACCGATCCGACGGCCTCTCCAAGGATGGCCTGGCTCGTCGCGCCCGTTGGGTCAATCGCAAGTGCGCCCAGCGCATCGCTGAGGTCGTTGGCGCCGATCCAGATCGCATACGTGGCCTCCGGCGGCGCGACGCCATGGAAGTCGCCGCGGAACCTGGCCGTCTGCGTGGCGAGATCGAAGTCCGGGAACACCGGTGCCCCGGGCCGGGCGCGGGCTCGGCCGACCGCGTAGTTGGTGAACTCGCCTCCCGCGAGCAGCGCCGGCAATCCGCTTTTCGGGCTGTGCAGCATCCCCGCGAGCTGCTCTGCCCAGGTCGCGCCGTTGCTGAAATGCAACCCGCCGACGGCGTAAGGGGCGTCCGGGATCGGCTCGAATGGCAGCTGCGAGATCTCGTGAAAGGCAATGAAGTGATTGCCGGAATCCGACAGGCTGTCTCCGAAGAAGACCAGGCGCCAGTCCTGGTGCGCAGCTATCCTCGGTCCCGGAGCCACGACGAACAGGATCGCCACGAGCAACGCCGACAGGTGAACCCGGCGGGATGTCATCATTCGCACTCCTTGGCGTGGGCAGCGGAACCAAACCGGGACCGCGGCAAAACGCGAGACCACGCGGAGTGGATTGTGCCCCCAATGGGGGCGATCTGCAACCAGAAGGACGAGGTGAGGTCTGCCAAAACTCCGTTACCTGCTACCGCGGATACGCCGCCAGGCGCGCCCGCAGGTCGGCAACCGTCGCGGCGTGCTGGGGCTCCGCCGCGAGGTTGGTTGTCTCGGCGGGATCGTTCTGCATGTCGTAGAGTTGCGCGCCCTCTTTCCCTGCGTCCCACTCGATGTATCGCCAGCGATCGGTGCGGACGGCATAGCCGTTTCGTGTCTGGGAGAAAGCCGCATCTTTTACCGTGGCCGAGGGGTTGGCGAGCATCGGCGCCAGACTGACCCCGTCGAGTGCCGCCGGCGTCAGGCCGGCCAGGGCGGCCAGCGTCGGATAGAGATCCACGAGTTCCACGACGCCGCGAGCCGTCTGTCCGCGCACCGTGCCCGTCGGCGCGGCGATAATGAGCGGCACCCGCGCGCTGTGCTCGAACAGGCTCTGCTTCTGCCACAATCCGTGGTCGCCGAGGTGGTACCCGTGGTCGCTCGTGAAAACGACGATGGTGTTGGAGGCGAGTTCAAGGCGATCGAGCGCGCCAAGCACTTGTCCCAGCTGCGCGTCCATGAACGTCGTCGACGCGCGGTACGCCTGGATGGCTTCCTTGCGCTGACGATCGGTCGCGGCGTCCTGCTCGGTGAGCGCGCTGCGATACGCGGCGGCCGGCGTCCGGGATCGGTCGGCCTCCGAGAGCGCGGGCAGATCAATCCGATCGGCGGGATACATGTCGAAATACTGTTTCGGCGCGACGTAGGGTGTGTGGGGCCGATAGAAACCGACGGCCAGAAAGAACGGCTGGCTGGTTCGCTTGAATCTCTCGAGCAGTCGGACCGCTTCGGCAGCGCCAATGCCGTCGGTATGGTCGGCATCTTCGCCTTCGTCGGCGAGCCAGCTCAGTGTGGCCCCGAACTGACCAGGCCTGAGGGAGAAGATGCGGTCGTGGATTTCGCGATCGCGTCCGCGCGGGTTGATCGCCAGGTCCCACGAGCGATAGTCGTCGAGGCTCGAGGTGCCGATGTCGTTCGGCACGCCGTAGTGATAAAGCTTGCCGACGCGCGCGGCGAACCAGCCCCGGGTGCGAAAGAGCTGCGGCATCGTCACTGCGTCCGGCAGACGCTCGCGGAAGTGAGGCGAATTCGGGTTCTTCACCGGGGTTGGATTCGCGACGACGCCGGTGGCGTTCGGCCGTCGGCCCGTGAGGAACGACGAGCGGCTGGGGCTACAGAGGGGGAACTGAGTGTAGGCGCGCTCGAACTTCACTCCGCGCGCCGCCAGCCTGTCGATGTTGGGGGAGCGGACCGGCGCGCCGTAGATGCCGAGGTCGTTGTTCAGGTCGTCGGCGATCAGAAACAACACGTTCGGCCGCGACGGCTGTGACGGCTGTGTCGAGACGTAGCCCCCGGATACGAGCAGGATCGCGAGAAACGCCAGACAGCGCATCGTCGGAGGCATAGACACCTCGAAGCGGGTGAGGACGCGCTACTTTAGCGTACAAAGGGCTGGAGGGACGGCGCCGCGTCTTTATTTTCCGGCTTTGCTTGCGTCAGGAATTCGCACGAGGAAGGGCTCGTGCAGCGGCATCGCTACATCAGAGCCGGGCTCGAGCCGGATCTGATTGAACGCGGCGGCACCTTCGGCGGCACGTTTCTTTTTGCCGGCCTCGACCTCGAGCACGCGGGTCTCGGTTCGAATCGCCACGCGGCTGCCTGTGGAGGGGTGCTCGAGCACGTTGAACCGGAAGGCCACCCGCGCGCGGTCCTTCTTGTTGAGGGCTGGTGCGGCATCAGTCACCGTGCCAAGCAGGACCGCGCCGGACGGTACAAGCTCAACACCATCGGCTGTCAACGCAGACTTGAGCACGCCGCGGATCGCATCCGAACGCTGGCTCGTGTCGGACGTGATCGGCGTGCGCAGCTCGATGAACAGCCATGTGCCCGCGGGCACCTGGTAATCCTGATAAGAAGCGCGGCGTTCCGGCGACTGTCCATCGCCTTTCGGCGCGGCGGTCGACGTGCTCTCGCGGGCGGCGTCATCAACCCCGGACGGCAGTGGCGAGGTATCGCTCTTGGTGGCGCCGGCGGTCAGCGCGAGAAGCAGAACTCCACAAACGGACAGATGCGCGTTCAAGGTGCAGGCCTCTACGAACATTCCTGCAATTGCGATACCGACACTGGCAGCATCGAACGCTCAGTGTGGACCGAAGAAACGTGTGGACAGGCGGGTTCAGGGGGACTGTCGCGCACGGCGGCTGGCAGATTTGGTCCGCGTCCGTCAAATTTGCAATCGCTCAGTCGACGACGCGCATCCCACTCTGCGTGATCGCCTGCAGCCGTCGGATGATGTCGAGCGGCCGGCCTCGTTGTGCTGGCGGTGCTTAAGCTGGAGGGTTCGACCTGCGCTTTTATTCAATGTGCAACGGTCACCCTGACCGATTTGGCACGCGCCTAACGAGCTTTGCCGAGTTGCTGTTGCCAGTTGACCAGCATCGTAAATGGGACCGATCGAGGATCGACCCGCGGGACGATGACGAGGAACCGCTGACCGTCAGGCGAGACCTCGTAGTGATTCCGGGTGTCCTGCCAGAGATCGAGGAGACCGGTATCGAAGAGCGGCTTGGCCGCGCCATGTTGGAACGTGGCGCGCGTTCGCACGTCCACCGCCATCAGCCTGCGATCTGCGCCAACAAAAAACAGTTCCTTCCCGTCCGATCGCCATCGTGGATCGAAGCCACCGGCTGACGAGATCTGCCACTTCGCTTGCGCCAGGGGAAACGACTGTACGTACACCTCGAAGCGGCCGGACTCATCGGACACGTAGGCGATGAACCGGCCGTCGGGGGAAACCTGACTCTGGCCTTCGTTGGCCGGGCTCTCGAGCAAAGCAACGGGCGCCCGATCGTTGGCGAGACGCCAGGCCCAGACATCCGACTTGGTGCGCGGGCGCATCGTCGAAAACGTGAGATACCTGCCATCGGACGTCCACGCTTCGGGCACCTGCATCATCGGCGCGTCGAGCACCTTGGTGTCGCCGTCGCCGGTCCTGAGGTTGCGCTGGTAGAGCTCCATCTTGCGGCCCCGCGATGAGGCAAAAATGATCGTGTCTGCCGCAGGGGACCAGACCGGGGCGAAGTTGACGCCCGTCGCGAAGGTGACTCGGGAACTGGCGCCGGTGGCGAGATTAAAGAGCCACAGATTGGCCGGTCCGCTGTCGCCCTCGCCCACTGTAACGAGCAGCTCTGTCCCGCCGGGCGAGAGCGCCGGACTCGAATAGAGTGCCGCACTCCCGACCTCGCCAACGACGTGGCCCATCCGATCGAACCAGACCAGGCGCTTCTGTTCGTCGGTGGCCGTTCGGACAGCGAGGAGCCCCGACCGCGACACCGAGACATCCACTTTGTGGCCGAGCCCGTAGTGCTGCATGGTACGGTCGGCTACGGGCACTGCGTCACCGATCAGTTCGAGCCGATGCAGGTCGAACCTCTGCGCAACCAACGTGTCGCGTGCGTAAAGGATGAACCCGTCGGTTGAGTATGCCGCGCTCGAATACACGGGCAGCAGCCGTTTTGCCTGCCTGGTCTCGAGGTCGCCAACGTAGATGCCGTAGCGTTCGGAATCGCCGGAGTAGTCGGTGTACAGAAAGTGATTCCCGTCCGGGAGGAACTCCGGCCATGCATGCCCTTGGACAAACGAGGCACGGATCGACGTCACTTCCACGGCCTGACCGCCCGACGCCGGCACCGAGGACAGCGGCCCGCCGCTCTTCGGTGCGAACAGGATTGTGCCCCGGTCGTTCCAGGTCCCTCCCCGGCCGTCAGCAGCGTCGGCCAGGTCACGCACCTCACGTGTGGACAGAGCGATAGTTTTCAACCTCCCACCTGCGAAGAACCCGATCGCGCCGCCGTCCGGCGATGAGAAAGGGAACGTCGCACCCTCGGTGCCAGGCAGTCGCTGAGAGGCGCCGGAATCGATCCGCCGGACCCAGAGCTGGTCGATGCCAGACGCGTCCGGGGCAGCAAAGGCGACGTGCTCGCCGTCGGCAGAGACAGCCAGCGAGTTCACCCGCGACACCTCGGGAGTCACGATGCCAACCCGCACCAGCCCTTCCGGGCGCGGGCGCGCCTGTGGTCTCCACATGGCGCTGCTGACGCCGGCGATGACCGCAGCCGCCGTCACTGCGGCAAGACCGATTTTCCCAAACCCGGACGGCGCAGGTCCGCGCTCTGGGTCCGGCTTCGGCCGATCCGCTATTTCCTCGGTTGCGATCCCGGACTCCGGCCGGTCAGACGACGCAAGCAGCGAGCGCTGTTGTGACCACTGGTCAATTTCGTCGGCGTACGCGAAGACCGAGCCGAGCTTGCCGTGCAGGTGGCGATGTACGGGCAGGCCTTCGAGCTTCTCCCATCGCCGGACGGTCGTCACATCCCGTTTCAGGTATGCGGCGATTTCCTTCCACGCGTCGAGACGGCGGCGGGGCGTCCCTTTTTCCATGATGGTCGTTCGTCGTTGACGGCTGCGCCATGAGGCACCCCTGTTTCGAGGGGTTTCGGGCCTACCACTCTACGTCAAGCACCGATAACCCTTCAATGCACGTCTTTACCCAGCTTTGCCCGTTGCTGCTCCAAGGATCGCCACGCCATCATCCTCCCTCATCCGTCCGGGCCGTGGTCATCAGGAGGAGACAGTGATGGTGGGCATGACGCGCCATATTGGACGACAGTTCCTTTTCTTCATTGCGGTCTCGGTGGTCGCCGGACCTCTCCTGATGCCGACCGCGAGGGCGGCGCAGGCGGCATGCGCCGTCACCACGGGCACGGGCAACGTCGAGGGCATCGATCGCGGCGCCTCGTGCGAGTTCCTGGGTATTCCATACGCGGTGCCCCCACTCGGCGCCTTGCGCTGGAAGCCACCGCAGCCGGCGGTTCCGTGGGCTACCACGCTTATGGCGACAACGCCGTTCGGCTGCCCGTCACTGAATGCAGCCGGGACACCTGGCGGCAGGGAGGATTGCCTGCAACTGAATGTCTGGGTCAGAGATCCGTTTCCGACCCAGCCGGCACCGGTGATTGTCTGGCTCCACACGGGTTCGTTCGTCAGTGCATCCGCGAACTTTGCTTCACACAACGGGCGGCACCTGGCGGAAGAAACCGGCGCGATCGTCGTCGCGCCAAACTACCGTCTGGGACCGCTGGGATTCCTCGTCCACAACGCGTTCGCGGCGGAAGATACGGCGCATCCGGTGTCTGGCAACTATGGGCTGCTGGATCAGCGCGCGGCCCTGGAGTGGGTTCGCCAGAACATCGCCGCGTTCGGCGGGGACCCCAACAACGTCACGCTTGCGGGAACGTCGGCCGGTGCCGACAGCGTCGGTCTGCACATGGTTTCGCCAGGAAGCGCAGGCCTCTTCCACAGGGCCATCATCGAGAGCGGGACGCCTACGATTCGCTGGCCGAGCCATGCGGAGAGTGCACCGCAGGGCGACGACTTTGCCAGCGCTCTCGGGTGCGGGGACCCCGCGATGGTTACTTCGTGCATGCGAAACAGGACCTTTCAACAGGTGTTGCTCGCACTGCCCCTGTCCACACAGCAAGTGATCACACCAGCAGGTCGTGTTCATTGGAATCCGGTCGTCGACGGGCTCGAGCTTCCCGATCAGCCGCGCCTGCTCCTCCAGGCTGGCCAGTTTCATCAGGTGCCAACCATCGTGGGCTTCACGCGCGACGAAGGCGCCGGCTTCATTCCACGGACATTTCCGGCCGGAGCGACGCTTGCCCAGTACGAGGCGTGGGTGGCTGACGAATTTGGCGACGTCGGACCCGCTGTGCTTGGCATGTATCCGGCGGCTGACTACCCGCTCCCAAGCGATGCCATGGCGCGCGTCGTCGGGGACGGCCAGTTCGTGTGCGAGGGCCGCCGCTTCGCCCGGGCTCTCCGAGACGCTCGGACACCCGTGTTCTTCTATTCGTATGAGTACAGCTCGACGACCTCTTCCTGAATCGCGTGATCCACGGCGTCGAATCGAACATCATCTTCGGGAACAACTATCTGCCGATGCAGTTCCCGAACCACCCTCTGACCTCTTCCGATCTCGTGCTGCACGGAGCGATGGCGGGGTACTGGACGCGCTTTGCGCAAAACGGCCATCCGAATATCGACGACGATACCGTCGTACGCTGGCCGGCGTTCACCGATCCGGTGGGCGAGGGCCGCGGCGCCAACAAGTACCTCGTGTTCGACTCCATCATCCGTGAGGGCAAGCGTCCGCGCGAGGCGGCATGCGACTTCTGGGAGCCGTTCTTCTTCAGATCGATCCTGGGGAGGCTGCCGGCAAGTCAGTAGTCGGCGACTCTCCGGCACACACCCGCTCTGAGGTGAACTGACGCGCATCCTGCAAACGGATCTTGAACAGGAGTGTGCTGACGCGCACGCCAGCGACGACTTTATTCGCACGAATTCGCACACGACAGCAAACGGGATTGGACCCGGGCGCGTTCGCGTATCTGCCCGCAGTCAGTCGTACACGCGCCTGTGAGAAAGAAGCACAGCGTCTCTTCGTCCGGGTCAACGATCCGGTGGTGCGTCGTCCAGCGCACGATGCAGGTAGATCCGCGCCTTCTCCCAATCTCGCTGGACCGTGCGCTCCGATACACCGCGCATCGCGCCGATGTCGGCGAAGGAAAAACCGCAGAAGAATTTGAAGTCGACGACTTGTGCAAGCGCCGCATCCACGGCCGCCAGCTCGTCGAGCGCATCGCTGATGCGCTTCAGGTGGTGTTGGTCGGCCGCGCGATCGATGACCGTCTCGGTCGAGGTAATCTCGAACATCCCGCCCCGCTTCAGGGCATGGCGACGACGCGCGTGATCGATGATCAGGCCGCGCATCACACGTGCAGCATAGGACATGAATCGCGCGCGATCGGGAAACACGATGCCCTCGCGGCCCGAGATGTCGAGGTACGCCTCGTGCAACAGCGTCGTCGCGCCGATCGTGACATACCCGCCTCGCCGTGCCAGCTCCCGTTGCGCCAGCCGGTGCAGTTCGGCGTACAGAGCTGCAAAGAGGGCCTCCGCGGCGGCTGAGTCACCACCCTGGGCCGACGCCATCAACGAGCTGATCGTCGGTTGAGCCATGCCGATCCTTCGGTTCAGGCGTTGTACCGGGCTACCGCCTTGACGGTGGGAGCGCGACAGGCTGCGATCGTCCTCTGACGAGGACGGCTGGAGCCATGTCGTCTTTTCCTCTCCATTTCCGATCTTGAGTACACGGAAGTTCCGAGCGGCGGTATCGTAACGCAATCGCGGCGAGTGGTTCGCCCGCGACTCCACCGCGCTCGGTCAGGAACAACGCCCTTTCTCGGTCCAAGCGGTGACATGTGATGATTGACGCAACACTCGAGGCACCCGGTGCCGCCCCAGCTGACGGTGTGGTCGCGGATGCACTTTTTGACAGTTTGTATCCGGAACTCCACCGCCTGGCGCGGCGGGAATTGAACCGACGCGGGCGACCCAACGGCGGTCTCGGCGCGACGACGGTGCTGCACGAGGCCTACATCCGGATGTCGGGCCGAGACGGAGCGGCCTTCGTCGATCATGCGCGATTCATGGGTTACATGGCTCGAGTGATGCGGGGGCTGATTATCGACGATCTGCGGCGCCGGCAGTCGCAGCGGCGAGGGGGATTGTTCGAAATCTCTTCGCTCGGCACCGACGACCCGGACAACGTCGCCGAGTCACAGACGCTCGAGGAAATCGGCGATGCGCTCGAGGAGCTCGCCAAGGTCGAGCCGGATCTCGCCGAGATCGTCGATCTGAAGTTTTTCTGCGGATTCTCTTTCACTGACATCGCAGTCATGCGCGGCACTTCGGAACGGACCATTCAGCGTCGCTGGGAGAAGGCCCGCCTTTATCTGCATCATGCGATCGGGGACGCGCCTCCCATCCCCATTAGGCATCATGCCGCCACTCAGCGCTGACCGCTGGCGCACGCTCAGCCCGTTGCTCGACGAGGCGCTGGAGATCGCCAACGGCGAACGGGCGGCCTGGCTGGCGTCCATTCGCGCGCGCGACCCGGTCCTCGCGGCCGATTTGCAGCTGCTGCTCGCGGAGCACGATGCCTTGGACGAGTCCCGTTTCCTGGAGGGCGCAGTTCCGCTGGCGCCGGGCACGGCGCCGGCACCGTCGCTCGCGGGACAGACCCTCGGCGCCTACCGGCTGGTCTCACTCATCGGTCAGGGCGGAATGGGCAGCGTCTGGCTGGCCGAACGGTGCGACGGCCGCTTCGAAGGACGCGCGGCGGTCAAACTATTGAACATCGCACTGGTTGGTCGCGCCGGCGAGGAGCGATTCCGGCGCGAGGGCACATTTCTCGCCCGCCTGACCCACCCGCACATCGCGCACCTCATCGATGCGGGTGTGTCGCCTGCGGGCCAGCCGTATCTCGTCCTCGAGCATGTCGACGGCCAACGCATCGACCTGTACTGCAGCGAGCACGCGCTCGGGATCGAGGGCCGCCTGCGCCTGTTTCTCGACGTCCTGGAGGCGGTCGCGCATGCCCACGCCAACCTCATCGTGCACCGTGACATCAAGCCCGCGAACGTCATCGTCAGCGTGGATGGTCAGGTGAAATTGCTCGACTTCGGCATCGCCAAGCTGCTCGAGGGCGACGCCGCGTGGGGTGATTCGCCTACCGGAACGAGCGCGCTCACGCGTGACGCCGGTGCGGCATTGACGCCCGAGTATGCCGCGCCAGAGCAGCTCGCCGGCGGGCCTGTCACCACGGCCACGGATGTGTATGCGCTGGGCGTCTTTCTCTACGTGCTGCTCAGCGGCCAGCATCCTGCCGGCGCGGCCGTTCGGTCTCCCGTCCCACTCATGCGTGCCATTGTCGACGAGGATCCCCGGCGGATTTCCGATGCGGTAGTCGGCCGGACAGAGACACAGGAAGCGCTGACTCGTCATGCCGCCCAGTGCGGTACCACGCCGTCCAGGCTGCGGCGAACGCTTCGAGGGGATCTCGACATCATCGTCGCCAAGGCGCTGAAGAAGAACCCCACGGAGCGCTATGCCTCTGTCACCGCCATGGCAGACGATATTCGGCGTTTTCTGCGTCAGGAGCCAATCAGCGCACGCCCGGACTCGCTCAGCTATCGGGCCGCCACGTTCGCCCGCCGTCATGTGCGCGGTGTCACTACGTCCGTAGCGGTCGTCCTGCTGCTGAGCGGATCGACGTCGTTCTATACGATCCGGCTCGCGACAGAGCGCGACCGCGCCCAGCGGGAGGCCGCGAAAGCCGCCAAGGTGAGCGAAGTACTGACCGGGCTGCTCACGGGCGCCGATCCGATTGCAAGCCGCGCCACGCCGGATGGACTGACGGTTCGGAGCCTGCTCGATGCCGGCGCCGACCAGGTGCAGAGAGATCTCGTCGGCCAGCCCGAGGCGCAGGCGGAGATCCTCCCTCTCATGGGGAGGCTCTATCGGCGGTTTGGCGCGTACGAGAAGGCGCAGCGTCTGCTCGAACAGGCGCTCGTCAGCGGACGGGCGGCATTCGGCGCCGAGCACGTGCGCGTGGCCCAGGCGCTCAACGACCTGGGCGCCCTGCAGACGGAGAAGGGTGACTATGCGGCCTCGGAGCGCACCCTGGAACAGGCGCTCAGCATGCGACGCAAGCTCCTGGGCCTGGAGCACGGGGATGTCGCCGTCACCCTTGTGGAGCTCGGACGTGTCTACCAGGATCAAGGATTCAACGAGCGCGCCGAGCCGCTTCAGCGTGAAGCCCTGACCATCAGGCGGAAGGTACACGGGGAGGAGCATAGAGAAACGGCGGTCAGCTTGAGCGACCTCGCGTCGGTCCTGCGACTGAAGGGTGATCTCTCGGGCGCCGAGTCGCTGCTCCGGCAGTGTCTCGAGTTGAACCGCAAGACACGAGGTGAGGGGCACCCGAACACGGCCACGACCGTGCACGATCTCGCACTGATCACTGCAGCCAGGGGCGATTATCCTGCCGCCGAATCGATGTTTCGACAGGTCCTCGAGACGCATCGCAAAGCGATGGGCGACAAGCATCCGTACCTGGCCACGACGCTCAACAATCTCTCGCGAGTGTTGCTCGAACAGAAGCGAAGCGACGAGGCGGCTGCAGCGCTTCAGGACGCCGTGGACATTGCACGCGCCGCGCTGGGGAGCGACCATCAGTTGGTCGCGATCTACACGATCAACCTCGCGTCTCTGCACCTGACCCGAAAGCAACCCGCAGCGGCCGAGGCGCTGCTACGAGAGGCCCTGCGAATACGGGTCCTGTCGCCTGAGCTCGTACCAAGCCGTCGCCGTACCTTCCCCGAAGACGACTGGAGCGTCGGCGCAACGAAGAGCCTGCTCGGCGCCTCGCTCGTTGCCCTCGCGCGTTACGACGAAGCCGAAGCGGTATTGCTCGATGCGCGCCATGATCTCGACGCGATGCCACGTGCCCATGGGCGTGAACTCAAGGCCACCATGGCCCGACTGATCACGCTCTACGACGCGTGGGGCAAACCTGGCAAGGCAGCAGAGTACCGGGCACTGCTGGATTTCTAACCCACTTACACTCACCCACCCAGTCACAGGCCCTTGCCGCGTCGCGCACGGTCCGAGCCGACGGCTGTAGCCGGTGTCGCCTTTCTCCCTCCGATTCCGATTATCCAGACAGAGTCGGAACTGATCACACAAGGAGAGCTTCACCATGTTATGGAAGACGACAGCACTCATCGTGACCCTTGCCATCGCACCGAATGCAGCCGCGCAAGTTGTCACACCGCCCGCCGTGCCAGCGAACCTCGAGGTTCCGGACGGGAACATCCCGTATCTCATCGCTCGCGCCGAAGGCACTCAGAACTATTTCTGCGTGCCGACTAGCTCCGGCCACACGTGGACGTTCTTTGGGCCGCAGGCCACGTTGTTCGGCGATGGCGATCAGCAGGTCACGACGCACTTTCTCAGTCCCAATCCCGCTGAGGGTGGCACTCCGCGTGCCACGTGGCAGCACTCGGGCGACACCAGCACCGTCTGGGCCGCGGCGATCGCAAACTCCACTGACTCCAGTTTCGTCGCGCCGGGTGCGATTCCCTGGCTCCTGCTTCGAGTCGTTGGCAATGAAGGGTTGGGCGGGACGCTGACGGCGACAACGTAC
This sequence comes from uncultured Acidobacteriota bacterium, assembly GCA_963839705.1. Lineage (GTDB taxonomy): Bacteria > Acidobacteriota > Vicinamibacteria > Vicinamibacterales > 2-12-FULL-66-21 > DATBJJ01. Next base: position 44,415 of record CAWIWL010000008.1, on the reverse strand, counting down.
ATCCAGCGGGTGAACACGGCTGGAGGGATTGCCCCCGTCACTGGATGCAAGTCAGCGAAAGATACTGGCAAGAAGGCGCTCGTGCCTTACACGACCGACTATGTCTTCTTCCGCTAGAATCCGCCCCACCACGGTGCCGCTCGTAGGATGTCCGCACGTTTCCCTTCCCTGATTCAAGAACCGGACGGCGGAGCCGCCCGGTTCTCCTCTTCTGTAGCCCGCGCGATGTGCATCCGCGCTGAAGCTCGCTCGGTCACTGGAGCGTCGCGAAACCGCTTCTGTCTTCCTTGACTTGCGCACTGCCTCAGCGTCCCCTACACTTGCCGACATGGGCGATGCTTCCGGTTCGTGGCGTCTGCCGACGCGCTGCCCCGTGTGCAAAGCGGCGGGCATCTTCCGCATGCCAGACAAGAGCTCGCGAGCGGTCATCTGGTTCTACTGCGCCTTCTGCAAGCACATGTGGAAAGTTCGCATCGAGGACGCCAAACACGAGTAAGCCCACATCAACGGAACGAACGCGCTCTACGTTTCTAATACCACTGCCGATGCTATAGCGATGGTCTGCGGTGGCGAACGAACTTCCACACTCGCCAGGTGACGAACAGGATGAAGACGACCAGTATCGTTTCAACAATCAGTTCACTGATGCCCGCTGAGACCGCTGCCAGCCCGGCAGACCCGCTAGGAAAGAACACCAACTTGAAGATGGCGTAGACGGCACAGGTAAGGGCGATGACGAATATCGACCGACGAGCCGTTGCGGTCATAAGCCGTGCCTTCGAGCTTTAGGAGAGTCCCGTTAGTGAACGTGTCCCGTCTCGTCCTTGATGCCCGAAAGGGTCAAGGTGTCGACGTTCGCTTCCCAAAAAAGACGTTCAAGCTGACGGTAAAGGTTTGCGTCGCCTTCCGTGACAGTCAAGGACGGCTTCTTATCAACCCACCGAATTTCCCCGGTCAGCGACTCGCCATCAGGTCCCGACCAACGAGTTGTTCGGATGCCGAACACCTCGACATCCACGCCACCATTGCCGCCATTTCGAACGTACGTCTTCCCGCCGACTCTGAACTCTGTCTTTAACGCCATTCATTTCACTATGGACGCCCGGTCGTGGGGCTGTCAACGGGCAGACCGTTAGGGCACGCACGTGCATGTCCCCACGCGTGTTTGCGTGAATGCCTCGCGTCCGTGATTCAACGCTTCGGCCCTCGTCATTGATCCGATGAGTAGTGTATCCCCACGCCGAATGTCGCGAGGATCTTCGCCCGAGGCAAGAGCGACAGCCTCACGATGGAGCGTCGAGTGGCGTTGCCATTGGCCTGTCCGCCTTCGCGCGAAGCGCTCCGGCGGACCGCCGTAGCCTTGGCGAAGGCGATTAGGCCGGCTTTCAGCAACTGATGAGTTATCATCTCCGCTGGCGATGATTGGCCGACGTCTGCAGCAGTACCAGATCGTCGAGAAAGCGGGCGAAGGCGGGATGGGCGTGGTATGGAGAGCGCTCGACACCCGCCTGGATCGCGATGTCGCGATCAAGGTGCTGTCGGCGCGCCTGACTGATAGTTCCGGCCGCGAGCGGTTCACGCGCGAAGCCAAGTCCGCCTCCGCGCTCAATCATCCGAACATCGTCACGATCTACGAGATCGACAGTGAGAGCGGCGACGACTTCATCGCGATGGAATTCATCCGCGGCGAGACGCTCTCCCATCGTCTTGCGCGCGGACTACTCGACATCCCGACCGTCATCGTGTACGCGACGCAGATTGCCGACGCGCTGGCGTGCGCGCACCAGGCGGGCATCATCCACCGCGATCTCAAGCCGGGCAACATCATGATCGCGAGCACCGGCGCATTGAAGGTGCTCGACTTCGGGTTGGCGAAAGCCGGCGCTGCGCCGCAATCGGACGCAGACCTCGCACAGGCCCCGACGGTCACGCCGCTCACGATGGCAGGCATTGCCGTCGGCACGCCTGACTACATGTCGCCCGAACAGGCCATTGGCGATCGCGTCGACAAGCGATCCGACGTTTTTTCCTTCGGGGTCGTGCTCTACCAGATGCTGACGCGCACGCTGCCGTTCCGCGGTTCGTCGCGATCGGAACTGCTGCGGCAACTGCACCTCGGCACGCCGATTCCGATTGAGACACCGCGGCCCGACGTCCCGCCCGCGCTGGCTGCAATTGTTGCGAAAGCGCTGGAGAAGAACCCGGACGATCGCTATGCGAGCATGGCCGAAGTGCGAGACGCCCTGGCGCAAGTTCAGCCTTCGGGGCTACACGGCTTCGCCGAGACAGGTCCGCCTTCGCCGTTACACCGCTTCGGCGGGACAAGCTTCCGACGGGTCGCGATTCTTGCCGCCGTTGCTGCAGTTCTCGCTCTAGGTCTCTGGACTGTTTATCGGACCGTCATCAACGGGCGCTCGAACGCAGCGACAGACGCAGAGGGCACACTGTCCGGGTCTCCGTTCGAGCTCACACAGCGCGCCGGGCAACTGCTGCAGCGGCCGGACCGCCCCGGTAACGTCGACAGCGCGATACGTGCACTCGAAGAAGCGTTGAAGCAGGACCAGCGGTACGCGCCGGCGCATGCTTATCTCGCAGACGCGTATCGCCGCCGGAATTCGCTGAATCCCGATCCGCAGTGGAGTCGATTGGCGGCCGAGAGTGCGCGGCGCGCGCTCGAACTGAATCCTGACCTTGCTCTCGCGCACGCCGCGCAGGGGTTCGTCGACTTCGACGCCGGCCGGTTTGGGGACGCCGAATCGCGCTGGCGGCGCGCGATAGAGCTGGATCCGCAATCGGCGATGCCGCACGTCGGGTTGGGACTGGGATACGCGGCGCAGAGGCGCGATGACGAAGCGGAATCGGCACTGAAAGAGGCGGTCAAACTGAGAGGATCCGATTGGCGTCCAGACAGTGAGCTGGGAAGTTTCTTCATCCGCCGCAGCCGCTATCGCGAGGCGGCGGCGGCGTACGAGGCAGCGCGAGCGCTGGCGCCCGACAACACGATCATCTGGAGGAACCTCGGCGCCGCGTATTTCCAGCTCGAACGGTACGACGACTCCGCGGCCGCATTTCAGCGCGCGCTCGAGATCTCGCCGACCGCAGCGACGTACACCAATCTGGGCACGCTGCGCTTCTATCAGGGCCGGTATCACGACGCCGTGCCCGCATTCGAAAAGGCCGTGGAACTGGGCGCAAACAAACCGCTCTACTGGGGCAACCTCGCGGATGCGTATCGCTGGGCGCCGGGCCGCCGCGCCGACTCGATTGCCGCTTACGAGCGTGCCATCGCACTGCTGCGCGACGACCTGGCCAAACGACCGGCGGATCCCGACCTGCGCAGCCAGCTCGCGACGTATCTGGTCAAATCCAATCAATCACGCGCGGCGCTCGACGCGATCGAAGGCATCGAACGGGAGCTCTCGCTGACAGCGCAGGTGAAAATGCGCCTGTGCATCATCCACGAGCTCGCGGGCAATCGCGATCGTGCGCTGCACTGGCTCGCGCAGGCGGTGAAGTCCGGCTACTCCGTCAAGGAGATTGCCAACGAGCCCGAGCTGACGGCGCTACGCGCCGATGCGCGATACCACCGTTTGATCGCGGCGCGTCCGTAGCGTCCGCCTCCGCGCGTAGCGCTGCGGCGGACCCGCCGTACCTTTAGCAAAGGCGGTAGGCCTGCCCACAGCTATTCCCAGTTCACGAGCACGTGATAAGGCGAGCCGGCCGGTGTCGAAAGGGGCATCGGAATCAGGAACTGGCTGTTATCCGGCAGCATGTCCAGAGTACTCCGGCGTCGTCAGACGCAGATACGCATCCGGAAGAGTGAACAGCGGCTTCAGCGAACCCAGCTTGAGCGTCGGCACGCTGGAGTAATCGACCGACATCGCCTGTCCGTTCGCGCTGAAAGACAGAAGTTCCCGTCCGTCGCAACTGAAACGCGCAAAAGAGCCTCGCCCGCCGTTCGAGATCAGGCGACGGCCCTCCTGTGCCTCGCCAGAACCCCGTGCCCTGCCATACGGTTTGACACTACGACCGATCCGAACTCCGTAACCACCTGGAGCCGTCTGGGCCGTGCCGAGCGTGACGATGTGCAGCGCGAGTTCGACCCCGCGATCGAACCGCCATAGGCTTTGGCACAAGTTCACCGTGCCGTGACCTTTCTCTGATTGCCTCACTCGCCCGTTTCGCACACCATTCGCACAAGCACAACAAAGGCGCCCTTCCCAGGCGCCTCGGCTGAGCCGCCGATTCAGAGCAACTTGCTAAATCTAAAGTTGGTGCGAAAGGGGGGATTCGAACCCCCACGCTCTTGCGAGCGCCAGCCCCTCAAGCTGGTCGAATACCTGGTCTGACGTGAACTGACGCGCATCCTGCAAACGGATCTTGAGCAGGAGTGTGCTGACGCGCACGCCAGCGACGACTTTATTCGCACACAAATTCGCACACGATCGGCCCAGCGGCAGCGGGGGCCGCGGCGCCGGCCATCCCCTTGAGCGACGTATCGTAGACCTCGTCGCAGCTGTCCGCGGCCGGCACGTGCGTTCGAATCCCACCCTCTCCGCCAACAATTTCAGCCAAATCCCTTAGGAAAAACGCACAGCAGCCGTAAGGTTTCGGCCGCTGTACTGGTTTTGCACCTTGTGGGCCGTTTTCGGCCCCGGAGGGAGCATGCTGAACCTCTACCCCCGGCACCAGCCGCCGTGCCGGTACGCCTCGCGGCGCTACCGCAACTGCACCTGTCCGATCTGGGTCCAGGGGTCCTTCGGCGGCTACAGCCGCCGTGCAGCCAATAGCGCCGGGTTCTATCGCCGCGCGCTCGAGGCTCACGCATCACGCCGAGATCGTCTCGATTGACGGGGAGTCGTATCGGAAGCGGGAGGCCGAGCAGGCGCAGAAGCGGAAACAGGAGCAGAAACCGAAGCGCTAATCACAGCGCCGTCGGTCTCAAGCGACTATCGGTCCAGATGCTTGGCAACGTCTTCCTTATCTCCACCAAGCTCAGACGCCAAGGACATCAAGCGCGAGCGGTGCCAGACGCGCACGTGTCGCCGCTGACATGCGCTCCGCGAAGTCGGTCGCCGTGCGCCCGTCGCGCGGGATGAACGCGCCTTGCAGCGATCGTCGTGGCGCGTCCGACCTGTTTGCCGTGTGCCCGTGCCATGTAGAGCCATTAAAGATCACGAGTGAGCCCGCTGGACCACAGGCGAGTACTTGATCGGCACGGTCCGCGCGGACGTCGACGTCGTCGTCCTCCGGTGCGCTCAACCAGCGGAGCGATCCGGAAACGAAGCGCGTTGCGCCATTGTCGACTCGAAATTCATCGATCATCAGAATGAAGCCGACGAGCGGCCAATCGACGGAGTCGCGCGCAACATCAACATGCAACTCCTGGGCAACGCTGTAAGGGCGGAGGCTGCGGGCTAGCAGCGAACTGAGCTTGAACGGCCGGCCGATGATGCGACAGCACGCCTCCAGCAGAGGCGGAAAGACGTACAGCCTGTCGAACTCGACGCCTCGATTCACAAAGTCATTGACCCTCGTTGACGTAGTGCCGACTCTCGTGTCCTCATCGCTCGCCGAGGTCATCGCTGCCGTGTAAGCGGCGACGAACGCGTTCATTTCTTCGGAGGGCACGGGTCCAGGAAGAACGACGAAGCCGCGCTCCGCGAGATCTGAAACGGCATCCACCGGAAGCGAGCTCTTGGCCGCCAACGTGCTGAACCAGTCGCGCATAGTATCGGCGCTCCGCGCGCCGTGATGTCACAATACGGTACTCCACCACGACCTTGCCGTGTGAGCAATGGGACACGGTCTTTCCGAATGCCGCGTGTGCCGTCGCCTTGATTGATCGGCTCACGCATCACGCCGAGATCATCTCGATTGATGGCGAGTCCTATCGCAAGCGGGAGGCTGAGCAAACCCAGAAGCGCAAGCAGGATCAGAACCGAAGCGGTGATCACGCCGCGATGCTCATCGACTCGGTCCAGAATTACGCGGTTTTACATGAGCGGCAACACTCAGCGAGCAAGCAACAGGATCCTGATGCAAGCAACCCCGTGTTCGGCTAACTATTTCCGCGGGCCATCTCGTAACCCTGGCAGCATGTCGGGACGGATGGCCGGCGAGTTCGCTTTACAAACTAACTCTTCAACCGAATGAGAGACTTCTCAAGGCACTGGCATCACGTGCGCGACAAGACGCTGCAGGAGGAGATCCGCGACGTATTCGAGCTTCTGAAAGACCTTGGCCTGGAGGCGGTGAAGCTCGGCGTGATTGCGCTGACGGCCTGGTGGCTTATAGTCGCGCTGTTCCCGCAGGCTTAGGCCTTCAGCTCCTTCGCCAGGGCGGTAAGCCGGTGCATGCCCTCGGCGACGTTGAACTTCCTGCCCTCCTCGTCTTCGGTCAGCCACTGGAGGACCTTGCGGACCGTCATCTGGTGGATCCCTCCTCCGCGTTGTCGGAGCTCAACCTCGACAGTCGATTCCGCGTCGAAGTGTGCGTCACTCGCGTCGAAGTGGCGCAGGCCGAACGACGCGGCCTCCATGACTCCCGTCGTCAGTACCGCGAAGCGGCGCACCGGCGATTCCGGCGGGCTTGCGCGGAGCGTGATCACGTAATCGGGCATGTCGCAGATTCTAGCCCAGCGTCTCCTCGCCGCGTTCTTCCTGATTACTTCAGCAGGTCGTCGGCCATCAGCTTCAGGTAGCCTGCCGCGCCCGCGTGGACTGACTTCAGCGCCGCCTGGCCATCGTCAGTCCTCGCCCACTCGAGGACCTCGCGCACGGTGACGGATCCCGCGCCCTCCTCGTGGTAATCGGAGCGGACGTTCACAGTGGACTCGACCCCGACGAGCAGCGGGTCCCTCTTCCAGGAGCCGAATCAAGACTTCCAGTCCTTCCAGTCTCGCCATTTCTGCGAGCAATTCGCAGATGTGTGTCGCCGTAACAACGCAGCGCGTGGTGAACACTCAGAGCGCGCCGGCTGCGTCGCGCGCGCCACGGCGAAGCGTTGGGGGAAAATCATGGCGCCACACAATATCTCAGCGAGACCGACGAAACAGACCTATAAAGAGCGAGAATCGTGGTTCACGGGAGGCAACCATGAAGACCAGAACGAGGACGGCGCTCATCGTGACGCTGATGGGGGGGTGGCTGGGCGGCTGCGGTGCCGAGCAGCCGAGCGCGCCGGCGACCACAACTGTGCCCGTACGCTCGCCGGGCTTGAAAATTGTGATGATCGCGAAGAACACGACCAACCCCATCTTCGTGTCGGCACGCAAGGGCGCTGAAGTGGCTGCGAAGGAGCTCGCGGAGAAGCACGGCATCTCCATCCAGATTGTCTGGATGACGCCGGACCGCGAAGACGGGCAGCTCCAGGCGTTAGCCGTCGCACAGGCGGTGAGGGACCGTGCGAGCGCCGTCCTGATTTCCTGTTCCGACCCCGCACGAACGACCGGCGCGATCAACGACGCCGTCGAGCGGGGCGTTCCGGTGATGACCTTCGACAGCGACGCGGCCGAGTCGAAGCGGTTCGCCTTCTACGGGGTGGACGATGAGAACCTGGGGCGGGCGGTGATGCGCGAGCTTGCGGCACAGATGCGCAAGAAAGGGTCCGTGGCGATCCTGGCGGGCAACGCGGACGCCCCGAACTTACGCAAGCGGGTGGACGGGGTCAAGAAGGAAGCGGAGCCGCATCCGGGTATCGAGATTGTCGGTACTTTCAACCACGCCGAAACCGCGGCGGACGCAGCCGCAGAGGTGATCAGCGTCCAAGCGGCCAACCCACAGATCCAGGGGTGGGCGATGGTTGGCGGATGGGCGCTCTTTACGCCACGGCTGATGAAGGAGCTCGATCCAAAGAAGGTCAAAGTCGTCGCCGTCAATGCGCTGCCTGCGCAACTTCCCTTCGTCGAGAACGGACTGGCCCCGGTGCTGCTCGCGCTGCCGACCTACAACTGGGGCTACGTCTCGGTCCAGCGCATCGTCGACAAGGTGCACCTCAAGCAGGACGTTCCGACGATCATTCCCCCGATGGAAGTGGTACGGGTCACGAAGGACAACCTCGGCACTTGGGCTCGCCAGCTCCAGGCCTGGGGGTCCACGGTTCCGGATCATTACTTGAAGCTGAAGTAAGGACCTCAGCGGCCGAGCATTTCCGCCACACGAGAGATACCAATGGGCTCTGGAGGGTCAGCCCCCGCACGAACGGCTGCTCGCAAAAGAGATCAGGAGTATCACGGGCCCCTGTCTGTACCAGTGTCGCTCCCGGGCAGTCGTAATCCTAACAACCGGGTCGTGCGGCGGCGCCCTGTCTCGATCGAGCAAGGGCACCATGTCACATCCCGTTTCACGTCGAAGACTGGTGGCACCTCAGCGTTGGCAGAATCAATCGTGGCGGCGGCCCACATGGCGCGGTGTTCAGCTTTCGCGGTCTGGGAAGGGCGGAAGGCACAAACGAGGCACAATCAATCGTATGTCCCCATGAAATCTGGTGAGCCGCATTTTCACGAGTTGGAACCAGATGGCTGCGTGGCTGCGGGCAGTGGACTCGGCCAGACACGCTGCTTGAATGGCCCAACAGCTCGGGCGCTGAGGGCTCGCACTGCTGGTCGATCGGCTGGCGTAGGTGAACCGGGGCACATCGGTTCCAGTGTCCACCCGCCAGATCGAGCAGAACCGCACACTCTTGCCGTCCGGCGTCTTGATCGGTCCCGGCCGAAAGGGGGTGTTGCTGTGTGCATTTACTCGTGCCGCAGGGCGACCATTGGTTCGACCCGCACCGCGCGCCGCGCAGGCACGAGACATGCGATGGCGCCGATCGCCAGCGTAACCAGGATCCCGGCCGCGAACGTAATCGGATCGGTCGGCGTCGTTCCCCACAGCTCGCTCTGCAACAGGCGGTTCGTGGCGATGCTCAAGGCGACACCGATGATGAGGCCTACCGCCACCATCTGCATGCCCAGCTTCAACACCATCCTCACCACGTGACCCCGATCGCCGCCGAGCGCGAGACGGATCGCGATTTCGCGCGTCTGCTGTGAGACGGTGTAGGCAAGCACACCGTACACGCCCAGCGCCACGAGCAGCACGCCAGCGCCGGCGAAGATGCCCAACACCAGCAGGCTGAAGCGCGGGCGCGCAAAGAGCACCCGGTCGAGCATCGTTTCGAGTGGGGTCGGCTCGACGAGGGCGACGCGAGAATCGAGCGACTGAAACTCGCGCTTGACTGGGCCGGCAAGCCGCGTCGGCTCGGCGGCCGTGCGTACCGCGAGCGTGAGCCCGCGGGAGCGGAACGTGAACGGCACGAAGACCTGCGGCATGGGCAGCTCGCGGGGGCCTTGATTACTGACGTCACGAACGACGCCTACGACGACGAAAGTGGGATCGGCAACGGGCACCGGCAGCGTCGACAAGGCCGACATCCGCACGGAACGCCCGAGCGCCGCGCCGCCGAAATACCTCTTCGCGAGTGTTTCGTTGACCACTGCCACGGGGAATCTCTTCTCCACCTCCAGGGCGGACAGCCCACGCCCCTGCAGCAGCGGTGTTCCGACCGTCTCGAGTAGCTGCTCGCTCGCGAAGGTGACCAGTGTCGCCGACTGCGGCGGCACGGCAGATCCAGGGATCTCCAATGGGCTCGAGTAGCCTCCGAAAGGCGGCACGGCGCTGGTCAGTGCGACGGCCGAGACACCCGGCAGGGACCGAATTCGTTCGATCGCTGCCCGGTAGAACTGCAGCTGGCCCTCGGGGGACATCTGTTCGCGGGGCGGGAACGCGATGCCGGCGACCAGCACGTTCTTCGGATCCACTCCCAGGTCCGCTCGCACCAGCTTGACGAACGTCCGCATCAGCAATCCCGCGCCGAGCAGCAGGACCATGGAGAGCGCCACCTGGGCGACCACCAGGCCGGCGCGCATGCGCGTCTGACGCCGGCCACCGGTCGAGCGAGCCGTGGTGTTGGCGCCGAGGGCGATGTCCCGCCTGGCGCTCTGCAGCGCCGGGAAGAGACCGAAGCCTATCGTCGCCGCCGCGGCGGCCGCGAGCGCGAACAAGAGCACCGGCCAATCGAGCCTGATCTGCGTCTCCCAGGGCACGCCCTGCCGCGGCATGTAGCCGGCCAGCGCGACGATGCCGCCGTACGCCATCAGACATCCGGCGACGAGCCCGCCGCACGCGAGCACCGCGCTCTCGACGAGCAGCTGCCGGACGATGCGGCCGCGGCTGGCGCCAATGGCGGCGCGAATCGTGATTTCGCGCTCGCGGATCGTCGCCCGCGCCAGCAGCATATTCGCGACGTTGCAGCAGGCGATGACGAGCAGGAGGCTGACCGCGCCGAACAGCGCGTGGAGCGTGCCGCGGAACTCGCGCACCACCCAGTCGACGACGGGAATGATGCCGAAGCGGAAGCCGGGCGGGTAGTCGTTCGGCCGCTCGGCGGCGCGCCGCGCGCCGACCACGTTCAACTGCGCTTCGGCCTCGGCGGCGGTCACGCCGGGGCGGAGGTGGGCCTGGAATGCACGCACCCCGCGTGGTGTCTGTGGATCGTCGCTGCGCTGCATCGCCGCCGGCAGCCACAGATCGGCGATGTTCCACTCGAAGCGCGGTGGCATCACTCCGATGACGGTGTAGGGCTGCCCGTCGAGCACCAGTGTGCGGCCGATCACGCCCGGATCGGCACCGAAGCGTGTCATCCACGCGCGGTGGTTCATGACCGCGACCGGCGGCGCGCCGGACGCCACGTCGCGATGATCGAAGACGCGGCCGATGAGCGGCGGGACGCCCAGAAAGTCGAAGCCGTTCGGCGTCATCCAGTTGAGCGCCAGGCGCTCGGCGCCGCTCTCGCTCATCCAGTGGGCGCTGAACTGGCTCGTGCCGACGACGTCCTCGAACGCGGTGGTTTGCTCCTGATAGTCGAGGAACTCCTCGGAGCGGAAATACGGACCGCGAATGATGCGGCCGGAGCCGTCGCGCAGGACGACGTTGACGAGGCGATCGGAGCGGGAATACGGAAACGGATCCAGCGCGACGTTGCGCAGCACGCTGTAAATGACCGTGACGGCGCTGATCCCGAGGGCGAGGGTGAGGACGGCGACGAGCGTGAAGCTGGGGTTCTTCAGCAGCGTTCGGACGCCGTAGCTGACGTCACGGCGGAGATCCTCGAGCCACATGAACGAGCGCGACTGGCGCGGCAGGTCCTTCGACATGTGGGTCCCTCATGGTTCATCGAGCACACGGTGTTGACGAAGCCGCCGGTGCAGCATGAGCCTGTAATAGTGCGCCTCACGCCGGGATGTCAAGCTCCGAGTCCGGGTCCGAGTCGGGGTTCGGCGGTTGGAGGGTCGGGTTCCGGGTGGTCGGCCGAGTGACAGTGGCTGCGGTAAACGCCGCGCTCCGAATGGGCCGAGACCTGCGCCGAGGATCTTGCAGCAACAGATCCAGACGACCGGCACGGGGCCTACGGCGGGCAAGCTCGCAGGCCCCGAACCCGCGGACCCGCGCCCCCGGACCCGGAGAGCGAACAGCAAAGTACTACTCACGCAGCGACTGCGCCGGCTCGATCCTCAGGACCCGGCGCGCTGGCAGATAGCACGCGGTCATGGCGACGAGCGCGAGCCCGAGCGCGACTGTCAGCAGCGTTGCCGGATCCAAAGGCGACACGCCAACCAGAACACCCTTGATGAAGCCGCCGGCCAGGTAGACGCCCGGCGCGCCGATGAGCAGGCCGATCGTCACGAGCAACGCGCCTTCGCGGAGCACGAGACGAAGTACGCGCCCGTGATCGGCACCGAGGGCGAGCCGCACGCCGAACTCATGGTGTCGCCGCGTCACGACGCTCGAGACCACGCTGAACAGTCCCATCGCGGCGAGCAGCAACGCCCCGAGGGCGAAGCCGGCAATCAGTACCGCGCTGATGCGCTGTTGCCGGAGCGCGTCGCCGACGATCTCGTCCATCGTCCGCAATTCCGCCAGCGCGAGCCGCGGATCGATGCGCCGGACCGCCGCTCGCACGTCGGCGGCGATCGCGTGCGGATCGCGTCCCGTACGCAGCACGAACGCGAGCGAGCGAGAGGCGTTGTCCTCAGCACGGAGGTAGATCTGCGGGCGCCCATCCTGATGAACGTCGTACAGACGAGCCTGATCGACTACGCCGACGACGGTCAGCGAGGTGTTCTGGCCGGCCGGAATTTTCGCGCCGATGGGACTGCCCGTCGGAAAGAACTGCTTCGCCAGAACCGAATCGATGAGCGCTTCACGCACGCCATCCCTGCGGGCACGCTCGAACGCGCGTCCGGCCAGTATCCGCATCCCCATGACTTCGATGTAGGACGCGCGGATGCCGATGGTGTCGATGAGCGGGTTGTCACGCGCCGCATCGCCCGTGATGCCCGGCGCGCCAGGGATCGTAAACGTATTCTGGCTGGCCGAGGCCGTCAGCGGCAGCGTCGTCGCAGCGCTCACGCCCGTCACACCTGGTATGGCCGTGAACGCGTCTTCGATCCGCTGCTGGACCGCCAGGACATCGGGTGCGTTCGGGAAGAACTGAGGGATGATCGGTACGCGTACCGTGAGGAGGCCGTCAGGCCTGAAACCCGGATCGGCGACGAGTAGTCGCTCGAAGCTGCGCACCACCAGTCCGCCTGTGCCGAGCAGCACGAGCGACAAGGCGACCTGCGCGACGACCATCCCGCGACGCATCCGTCCGTGACCGCCGCCGCCGCGCACGGCGCTCATCGCCAGGAGTGACGACAGCGATGTGCGCGCCGCCCACGTCGCTGGCGCGACTGCGGCCAGCAGGCCGAGCGCGGTCCCGATCCCCACGACCACGGCGCCGATGCCCCAATCGACCGCAACGGCTTCGCGGCGCGGCAGGTCGAGCGGCGCCAGGGCGATGAGAGTACGCGTCGCCCAGACAGCGGCCAGCGCGCCGAGCGAACCGCCGACGCATCCGAGCAGACCACCTTCGAAGAGCGTTGCCCGGACGAGGGCCACGTTGTTGGCCCCGAGAGCGCGAGACACCGCGAACTCATGCTCGCGCTGCGCCGCGCGAGCGAGCAGCACTGACGCCAGATTCACCATCAGCACGAGTACCAGAAATGCACTCGCGAAACCGAGGACCAGAAGAGCAGGACGGACGCGCGCGACGAGGTCGGGTTTCAGTCCGACGGGATAGAGCTTCAGCCCCTTGCTAGCGAAGGAACGCGCGTCGATGATTCTGCCGACGGCATCGACGGCGGCGGCCGCCGCTTGCGGTGACGTTCCAGGGTGGACACGAATCAGTCCCGCGTAGGAGCCGGCGCCGGGATTTACCTCCGCAAGATTGAAGTCGAACGTCGTGTAGGCGTCAGCCCGATGCGGCGCGCCGAGACTCGAGTGGCGCATGAAGGCGAAGCTCCGAGGCAGTACGCCGATGACCGTGAAGGGCTGCCCGTTGAGCCGCACGTCCGATCCCACGATCTCAGGATTCGCACCGAGCCGATTCCACAGCTCATGGGTCAGAACGACCACGGGAGCGCGCTTCGGACCCACTTCGCTCTTCGCAAAGCCTCGACCGAGCGCAGGCTGCACACCGAGCAGCTCGAACAGGTTCGGCGACGTGACCATCACGGCAATCTGCATCGGGTCGGTGCTGTCGCGTTCGGAAAACGTCGCCAGCTCGCGCCGAAGCCCCACGCCACCTTCGATCACGCCGCCGGCCTTCTGCAGCTCCACGACGTCCGGCCCGCCGAGCCAGCCGCGTTTCAAATCGAAGATTTTCCCATAGTCACGCCACACGAAGTACAGGTCGTCCGGGCTTCGATACGGCATCGGCTCGATCAGGACCTTGTCGACAACCGTGTAGACGACCGCGAAGGTGCCGAGACCCACGGTCAGGGTTCCGACCACGGCAGCGGCCAGCGTGGGTGAGCGCATCAGACGGCGGGTTGCGATCTCCAGGTCGCGGCCCCAGTTGCCCGTGCGCCGCCACGATGCCGCGGGATGTGCCCGTTCGCCGGGCCCGTTGCGCAGGAAATCCACGAGCGCGAGAAGCCACAGGACTGCGAGTCGGATGACGCCGCCGCGATTCACGGCGTCCCGCGCGCGATCTCTGTACGTCTCGACGACCGAGTCTCCCATCTCGTCGCGAAAGTCAGCGGGGTAGAGCCGGAGGAGGAGTCTGAACCAGCGCTCGGACAGGTTCAGCAGGAAGCTGCCTTTCATTTCGCCGCCTTTCCCAGGAGTCCGCCGATCCGTGCCGCCCGCATCAGCCCTTCCAGGCGCCGCACTTCAGCTCTCGCGACCCGGACGCCTGCATCGGTGATGCGGTAGTAGTTACGACGCTCGTCGCCCGCGTCCGCGGCTGGGCGCCGAGCCGTTGCGGCGATGAGCCCGTTCTCCGCCATGCGGGCCAGCGCCCGGTACATCGTGCCGACGTCAGGAACCGCCGTTTCGCCTCGCGCCTGGATATCGAGAATGATCCCGTAGCCGTGCCGCTCGCCGGCAGCAAGGCTGAGCAGAATGTGAAACTCGACCGCGCGCAACGGCGGGCGGGAATCCGACTCACCCCGACTCCTATCCATTCCCATGATGCTGTCGCCTCATCGACACCAGACTTATGCGTAGCACATATATGTTCTACGCATGCACGCTTGTCAAGTTCATGCACCTCGTCCGTTGGAGCGACCTGCAGCCGGCGCGCATCCGCGTGGACTTCTGGTCGACGTTCATCTTGTGCGGTCTACGCACCGGGCTTCGCCTTGGGGAGCTGATCGCCCCTGAATGGGGCGACATCGATTGGCGGGCGCGCACGGTGCTCGTGCGGCGCAACTTCACGCACGGGACGTTGGTGCACTCGCCGAAGAACGGTCACAGCCGGTCCGTGGATCTGACGCCACAGGCTGTTACCGCCTTGCGTCTGCTGCGGCCGGCAGCTCTATCGCGAGTTCTTCCAGCACGGCCTACCGCGGCCCGAGGTGATCTTCCGTCCGCCGGGGGCACGCTCGACGAGTCGAACGTGCCCCCGGTCATGCGCGCCACCTGCGACAAGGCCGAGCTGCGGCGCCGCTCGACGCACGATCTCCGGCACACCTTCGCATCACTGCTCTTGCAGGCCGGCGCGTCGATCGACTACGTGAGCGCGCAGCTCGGGCACGCCGATCCCGCCATCACGTTGAAGGTTTACACGCACTGGCTCCCGAAGGGTAGGCGGTTGCGATTGTACACGAGCCGCCGACGCTCGGCGCTCCTTGTGCTAAGAGCGCTTCGAGCGACGTGAGGATCGACGCGTTCGCGCGTCAAAAGGATCGTTTGCTTGACACCGATCCCTTGCCGCGCCATACAATGCTCCCATTGTTAAACGATGCATCGCACAACGTAAACAAACCGCTCATGAGAAACAAGACGTCCATCAGCTCGGAGCTGCTGCCAGGCACGCTCGAGATGCTCATTCTCAAGACCCTCACGCGCGGCTCGGCGCACGGGTATGGCATCGCACGCCACCTCGAGCGGACTTCGGCCGATGTCCTGCAGGTCGGCGAAAGCTCCCTTTACCCCGCGCTGCAGCGGCTCCTCGTCAACGGCTGGGTCACGGCTGAGTGGGGCGAGACAGACCAGAAGCGGCGTGCACGCTTCTACCGAATTACACCCGCGGGCCGCAAGCGACTCGCCGCCGAAGCCGCCGGCTTCGAGCGCGTGATCGGCGCCATAGGAACCATCATGCAGGCAGGGTAAGGGGACCATGTGGACGCGGCTGGCCAATAAGCTCCGCTACCTTGTCGGCGGCAGTCGCATCGATCGGGATCTGGCACAGGAGCTGGATTTTCACCGCGACATGCTGACAGCCGACCAAGAGCGCCTCGGCTACAGCCATGAAGCGGCCACCCTGACCGCGAGGCGCAAGATGGGAAACACGACTTTGATGATGGAACACTCACGCGACGCCTGGATCGTTCGATGGGTCAACGAGTTGATGCGGGATCTGCGGTACGCCTTCCGCGCCTTTGCGCACAGTCCCGGGTTCACGCTGGTCGCGCTCCTCACGATCGCGCTCGGCATCGGCGCAAACGCAGCCATCTTCAGCCTTGTCAACGCGACGATGTTCCGGCGGCTGCCGGTACGCGATCCGAGTCGACTGTTCTACGTCGGCGGTGTGCTCTCGTATCCGGTCTATGCGGAACTCCGCGACCACAACGACGTGCTCGACGGTTTGATCGCGTGGGGCAGCATCACGGCCAGCCTCAACACGGACGGCGGCAACACGGAGTTGGTCGGCGGCGCCATTGTGACCGGCAACTACTTCGACGTGCTCGGAGTAGCCGCAGGGCAGGGCCGCACGTTGGCCGTGACGGACGACGTTACGCCCGGTGGGCATCCGGTAGCGGTCATCAGTCATCGCTTCTGGCAGCGCCGCTTCGGCGGCCAACTGGACATCGTGGGACGCGACGTCTCCCTCAACGGGCACCCCTTCACGATCGTGGGCGTCATACCGAAGGAGTTTGGTGGCCTGCAACTGGGCGTTCCCTCCGACTTCTACGTGCCCATGATGATGCAAGCCGTCATGCGGCCGCCGCGCAGTGGCTACTCCGGAGAGCAAAATCCGGATCTGCTGACGAAGAGTGACAGCGCATGGCTCTCACCGCTTGGCCAGCTCAAGCGAGGCATCACGCGCGCGCAGGCGGAGTCATCGCTGACCGGATTGGTAACGGTGATGGCGCGTGCGATCGAACCGAATACTCCATCATCTGCACTACGGCTCACGCCGATCAATGAGGGCGCACCAGGTCAACGGGCGCAGCTGATTCCCATCGCGGGCCTCCTGATGTCGGTCGTCGGGGCGGTCCTGCTGATCGCGTGCGCTAACCTGGCGAACCTCCTCCTCTCGCGGGCGGCGGCTCGGAGGCGTGAGATCGCCGTGCGCCTGGCGATCGGTGCCAGTCGCGGGCGCCTCACACGACAACTGCTGACGGAAAGCGTGCTGCTCGCTGTGATCGGAGGCGGCGTGGGCCTTGCGCTCGCGGCTCTGGTCGTACGCGGTTTCTCGATCGCGCCGACCATGCCAGGAGAGCTGCCGTTGGCACTTGACGTCCCTCTGGATGCTCGGTTGCTCGTCTTTGGGTTCTCACTGTCGCTTCTGACTGGCATTCTCTTCGGGCTCGCTCCGGCGCTTCGGGCCTCGCGGCCTAACCTCGTCGGGGGGCTCAAGGACGAGTCGTTCGTCTCCAACGAACCCGTGCGCCGGTTTAGCCTCAAGAAGACGCTGGTTGTCGCTGAAGTTGCGCTGTCTGTACTCCTCCTCATCGTGACCGGTCTCTTCGTGCAGAGTCTGCGGCACGCGCAGACGATCGATCCCGGCTTCGATGCGGAACGACTGCTCAGCACTCCGATCAACATCAATCTGCTCCGCTACACGAAAGCGCAGGGTCGTGAGTTTTACACACGGGTGGTGGACCTCATGCGAGAGCTCCCTGGCGTGGAATCCGCGAGTGTCGCGCGCGTCGCGGCCGTCAGCGGCAGCCGCCGACGCCTGAGTCTGAGCGTTGAAGGCCGTGCCTCGACTAGCGGCCTCTCAAGCCAAGACCGTGGCGTCACACCAGCCGGCACCGAGTCGGTCAGCGCAAACGTCATCGGACCCGGCTTCTTTCAGACCCTTGGCATTCCGCTCCTCAAAGGCCGTGACTTCAGCGAGCGGGACACCGACGATCGGCCACAAGTCCTGATCGTCAACGAGTCTCTGGCGCGACGACTGTTTCCTGGAGACGAGCCGCTGGGCAGGCGGGTGAGCCTCTCAGGTGACCAAGGTCCCTGGTGCGAGATCGTGGGCGTCGTACGCGACAGCAAGTACGCTGCTCTTGTCGAGGCACCCACTCCCGTCGTCTATCTGCCGCTGGCGCAGAATCACGAGACCGGCATGACGCTCTACATCCGGACGGCAGGCGATCCGGCCAATCTCGTCGCCTCCGTGCGGCGATCTCTACAGTCCCTCGAGCCCAATCTCCCGGTGACCAGCATCAACCCGGTCATGGCGACTCTCAGCGCCTCGCTCTACCCGGCGCGAATGGGCGCTGCACTCCTGACGGTCTTCGGCGGATTGGCGCTGC
Source organism: uncultured Acidobacteriota bacterium (assembly GCA_963839705.1). Lineage (GTDB taxonomy): Bacteria > Acidobacteriota > Vicinamibacteria > Vicinamibacterales > 2-12-FULL-66-21 > DATBJJ01. The sequence goes on along the minus strand of CAWIWL010000008.1, from coordinate 26,345 downwards.
TGTTGGCCACGGTCGGCGTCTACGGGGTGGTGGCCTTCTCGGTTTCGAGACGTACGCGCGAGCTGGGCATCCGTCAGGCGCTGGGCGCTGACACGCGGAACGTGTTTCAGCTCGTCATTGGCGAAGGCATGTCGCTCGTCGTCATCGGTGTAGCCCTGGGTTTGGCTGGGGCCGCGTTGGGAACGCGGGTGCTCACCAGTTTTCTCTACGGCACGAGCACGCTTGACCTCGCCACCTTCGCGACTGTGCCTGCGATTCTAGGGACAGTTGCTCTTGTCGCCTGCATAGTCCCTGCAAGGCGCGCGGTGAAGGTGGATCCGATGGTCGCGTTGAGATTCGAGTGAGCCCCGCGAGACAACTGAGCGCAAGAAGACATGTCTATCGAGTCTTTGACTCTGCGACTGTCCGTCCTTGACACGGGCGACCGACGCTGGCGCACGGCCGACAGCGGTGTTGTGCATGGTCTTGGTGAGCCGGATTTTCGCGAGTTGGAACCGGAAGTCGACTGGCTCGAGCGGATCGACCGGCTCCAGCAAGCCGCTTGAGCAAAGGAATCAACGGATGTGGTCATGAGCGTTGACTCCCCCCAGCCATTACCATAGACTTCTATGCCTCAATGCGTGGCAGACAGAAGAAACCGGACGCCCTCCAGGGCACGCTCGACCTGCTGGTCCTGAAGACCCTCAGCCGCGGTCCGGCACACGGCTATGTCATAGCGACGCAGATCGCAGCGATCTCCGGCGACGTCCTCCGCGTCGAAGAAGGGTCGTTGTATCCGGCGCTGCACCGTATGGAACAGTCCGGTTGGCTGGCCGCGGAATGGCGCGTGACGGAGAACAACAGACGTGCGCGACTTTATCGCGTCACACAATCGGGCCAGAAGCGCTTGTACGGAGAGCAAGAGAAATGGGATCGCTTGACGAAAGCTGTCGCGAAGGTCTTGCGCTTCGCGTAGGAGTGTGCGATGGGTTGGCTTCGACGTCTGCGCGACACAGTGGCAAGCTCGAGGATGGAGCACAGTCTCGATGAGGAACTGCGCTTCCACATCGAGGAGCGGACAAAGGAGTACGTTCGTGATGGTATGACGCCCGAGACGGCGAAGCGTGAAGCGCTCCGGCGTTTTGGAAACGTGCCACTCGCAATGGACCGGGTGCGCGACGCCGACAGGGTACGATGGCTGGAAGATCTCGCCAAGGACGCGCGTTATGCCATTCGCATGTTGCGGAAGAATCCTGGCTTCACGTGTGTCGCGATCCTCACGCTGACGCTTGGCATCGGTGCCAACGCGGCGATCTTCTCGATTGTAGATGCCGTTTTGGTGAGACCGCTCCCGTTTGCCGACCCGGAGCGTTTAGTGCGTGTTTACGGGGCCAATCCTCAAACGCCGGGCGCTCTTATAGGGTTGTCGCCGGCGACCTTCCGTGTCCTGGCCGAAGAGAACCAATCCTTCGCGGCGCTCGCCGGGTACCAGATGATGGCCGACGGCTTCGCGTTCGTGGATGGCGACCGCGCAACCCAGGTCTACGGAGCGCGGGTGACGGCCGGTTTCTTCACGGTCTTCGAGGTTCCCGCGTTCATGGGCGGTGCGTTCGAGGACGGAGACGATGTGCCGGGTGCCGCTCCCAAGGCGGTCGTGAGCTTTGCGTTCTGGCAGAACGAGCTTCGCCGCGACCCGCACGTCATCGGCCGGATCATACGGCTCGATGGCCGCGATGTGCCGGTCGTCGGTGTCATGCCGTCCGGCTTCTGGTTCCCACGCGGCGATTTCGCCTCGATCTGGATTTCTGCGCCTGGACGATGGCCCTATGAGGTCGTCGGGCGGCTCCGAACGGACGTCACATCCGCGCAGGCACGGGCCGACCTCGATCGGATCGCCGCGCACCTTCAGCAGGGAGCTCAGGCGTCCTCAACGCCCTGGACTATTGTGACGCGTTCGATGAAGCAGGTACTCGTCGGCGATGTGAAGCCGGTCCTCTGGTTGCTCTGGGCGGCTACCGTGATCGTGCTCGCCATCGCCTGCCTCAACGTGACTAATCTGATGCTCGCGCGTGCGACTACTCGCGATCGCGAATTGGCGATCCGCACCGCGATTGGCGCCAGTCGGGGCCGCGTCTGCCGCCAACTGCTGACCGAAAGCGTGGTGCTCGCCGGAATCGGCGCTGCAGGCGGTGTGCTGGTGGGGTACTGGAGCGTCAACGCGGTCATGGCGCTCATACCCCGGGACCTTCATGTGCTCCGCGACGTCCCCTTCAACGCCGACGCGCGCGTGCTGGCCAGTACTGCGGCGATCGCCCTCGTGAGCGCTGGGCTCTGCGGGATAGGGCCAGCGCTTCTCGCGTCGAATTCGCAATTGGGCCGCGTCATGAACGAGGCCGGCCGGAGCACGATGGACACGCCGGGGCGACGATGCGCGAGAGGGCTGCTGGTGATCGCCGAATTCGCGCTGTCGGTGATGCTCCTGGTGGGCGCCGGTTTGGTGACGCGGACGCTGATCGAACTGCAGGATGTCGATCCGGGAATTCGGCCAGAGCGTGTGCTCACTGCGACGATCGCGTTGCCGCCGGTACGCTACAGAGATCCTCAAGCGACGATAGCGTTTTACGAGCGGTTGCTCGCCAGTATTCGGAACCTGCCCGGCGTCGAGTCCGCAACGATCAGTTTCGGTCTACCGCCGGATCGGGTCTTGTCGTCGGCGAGCGTTTACCCGCAGGGTCATCCGACGAGTCAAGGCGAGGCCCAGCCGGTCGGCGAGCTGATCACTGTAGACGACAGCTATTTTCAGACGCTCGGCATTCCCCTCGTGACAGGACGGAGCTTCGACACGCGCGACACCAGCTCGTCGATGCCCGTGGCGATCATCAATGAGGCGCTCGCGCGTCGATTCTTTGGCGCGAGCGATCCCATCGGACGTTCGTTGGTTGTCTCTGGCCGTCAGATTGCGACCTTGATTGGCGTTGTCAAAGACGTGAAGTACGCCGGTCTCGACGCTACCGGCGAGCTCACCCTCTACCAGCCATTCGCGCAGAACCCGAACCCGTACATGTCGATTGCCGTGCGAACCTCCAATGATTCATTGCTCATCGCGGGCGCCATCCACGATCAGGTGGCGAAGCTCGATCGAGAGGCGGCATTCGGCCGCGTGCGCTTGATGGACGATTTGCTGTTCGAGTCGGTCGGTCGTGCACGGTTCCGCACCATGCTGCTGTTGGCCTTCGCCGGGCTTGCATTGCTGCTCGCGACCATTGGCATCTACGGGGTCATGATGTATTCCGTCTCTCAGCGCACGCGTGAGATGGGCGTTCGGCTGGCGCTGGGCGCACAGGCCGGCGGTCTCGTACGATTGGTGCTCGGCGAAGGGCTCATGCTCGCGATCATTGGCATTACCCTCGGGATCATCGGCGCGCTCGCGCTGACCCACACGATAACAAGGCTGCTATTCGGGGTGACACCGACGGACCCGGCCACTTTCCTGGCCGTCGCGTTGATTTTAATGACCGCTGCGCTTATCGCGTGCTGGTTTCCCGCGTGGCGCGCGACGAGGGTCGATCCATTAGTCGCGCTCCGGCGCGACTAATGGCACGGCGGACAACCTCCGCATGTCAGGTACGCTAGCTCGCGCGTCGGAAGACCTTCGCGTGGATCATGAACAACGGATGGTTTGCCAACAGTAGCTCGCTCACGAATGCCGGCGAGCGAAGGCTGGTGAGCCAAACGTTCGCGAGTTGGAACCAGATTGGCGAATGGCTCAGACGGATTGATAAGTTCCGACGGGCAGCCTGAGCCGGTTTGAACGTCCGACGCCTGCCGGCGGCACCATTCGTTCGCGACGGAGGACGGTCAGACGGCTCGCCTCTCGCATCGTCCACTTTTTCGTACTACATAGCCTGATTGGGCCGCCTGTACGCCTGCCACGGCGGAGAGTTCCACCGGCTAATGCCGCGAGGGGGCCGACGATTAGAAAGACGAGCTCGTACCAGAGCGCCGCGCTGTCGCTCAATCATCAGGACAGCAATGACGATCATCACCATTCCAGCATAACGGTCGCAGGTCCCAGGGGCGAATCCATGTGGCGAAATATCCGCCGATCGCCATCGTTGTAAGACCAACGACGAGGCTGTGATCGTGTAGAGGGGTGCGTCGGGTGTCAGCAGTTTCGAGATGGCCACGGTTCCGGCGAAGTCGAGCTTAGGCCTGCCCGCGCCGTTTTCGAGCTGGCTTTCGCATTATCTTAGAAAGGTTGTTGCGGGAGGTCTCCGGGTGCGGGGAATCTGCTTACGCATCATCTCGCTCTTGTGTTTGTCGGTAACGGTTGCCGGCAGCGCGCAGGAGGACCGTCAGACAGCCCAGGCACTCTGGGAGGAGGCCATCGCTGCCAAGGGAGGCCGCGAGCGGTTGGCTGGCATCCGGAGCTTCGCAGTCCTGGAAAAGACCCGCTTCCGGGGACTTATGACCCGGGACGTGGCCCGCGGCAAAGTGGACCAGATCGTCTGCGAACTGCCCGATGGGTGGTGGGAGTTCCTGGACTACCGGCCCGGTTTGATGGGTTATTCGGTGGATGCGCTGAACACCCTGAGCGGCCTGGGATGGGTTTCGTCGAACGGCGCTCCTGCTCGCCCATTCCTGCGGCCCAATACCAATGCGGCTTATCGGATGCGTCAGCTGCAGTACGTGTATTTTCTCCAAACGCGCTCGGTGCAGCCGAGGCCGCTGAGCGCGTCACGCGTTCGACTTGGACTCAGGTCCGCCGACCGCGTGGACGCGGTGATTGACGACGAATCTGTCGTGTTCTACCTCGATCCGACCACTCACCTTCCGCTGCGAATTGAAACGAGCCGCAAGATCACGCTGAAGCCACCACGGCCCGATATCAAGGGCACCGGGCAACTCAAGTACGTCTTTGTGCTCGCTGACTATCAGGAAGTTGGTGGGGTCAAGGTGCCCGGACGAGTCAATACTGCCGAATCCCGCGTGGAAATCAACCCTGACTACGATCCAAGGATTTTCACCAACCCACCGGCATCGGACGCGACGATTGATTCCTGGCGCCGGCGCACCGATCGGAAGCAGCCCGACGGGTCGCTGGAACGCGAGCATCCGACGCGGAGAAGGGCCCGAGAACACGGAGACAGCGGTTTCCAGCTGTCCCCCTTGTCTCCTTTCTCCGCCCTACGAACCAGGCTCACCAGAACGGCTGATTACGAACGCCAACGCGACAGCCTGCGCGAGGAGCTGACGCTCGCCCAGATCGACCGGGGCACGCCGAATCGATTGCTGAAATCGATGTAGCGGGCATCCTGTGGTTCGCAGAACGCATTCTGCCGCGTGCGTCGGACCTGCGGTGCAGGCCTCGCTGGATCAAAAGCAGCGACTGCATCAGCCGTTCTTCCCCGAGAGAATCGCAGTCGATGGAAATCGGTCTGATCGCCCCCCCGTAACGGCGAATGGGTCATCGCGCTTCACAACAGGTTCATTTGAGGTCTCAACAGGAATTGCTGTTGGCCTCGCCGTGACGGTACTTTGGCCCGAACCAAGAGTGCTGGCGTATCTTCCCACAACAGGCACCCGTGAAAGGGTTAGACGGCTGCGGCAGACGCGGTTTCTAGTTGCCTCAGATTGCCATGCCGAGTTCGGGCATGTGTTGCCGCCTGGCGGGATGTGCTTGGCACACATGGCCTTACGTCATTCGAAATTGCAACCCGCAGATTCGGGATCGAAAAACAACCCGCAGATTGTTCTCCGCGTACGCAACGCGTTCGGCGCAAGCGATTGATGGAGTGAGTGGCGAGCCTAACGTTCGCCAGTTGGAACCACATTATCGAATGGCTCAGACGGCTGGATGCGATCCGGTCACGCTCCACGTCCCACGCATGATTCCACCAGGGTCTTGACACCCGACGATGCCAGCTTGATAGTCGCAAGGTGCGCGCCGTACATCGCTCGATTCTGATTGGCCGGCTGGCTATCCTCGTGACAGTGTTCGCCGCCGTGCTGGCGCTCTCACGACCAGCATATGTCGCGCAGAATCGGCCGGAGGCTGATGTGCTCATCATCGGCGCGGGGGTTGCCGGCCTGAGCGCGGCGCTCGAAGCGGCCCGGGCAGGGGCGTCTGTGCTGGTTGTCGACATGTCAACAGTGGGCGGCGGTCATGCCATCCTGTCGAACGGCGCGGTCTCGATCGTCGGCACGCCATTGCAGGACAGCAAGAAGATCACCGACTCGCCGGCTCTGGCGGAGAAAGACTTCCTCGCGCGAGGTGAAGATAACGACAGGCGTTGGGTGGCGGCTTACGTGCGCGATTCGAAGGAATGGCTCTACGACTGGCTCACGCAGCTGGGTGTTTCGTTCGAGAACGTCGTGCGTCCTCCTGGCAATTCTGTGCCACGCCTGCACCTGGCCAAAGGTAAGGGACTGGGTCTCGTCGAGCCGATATACCGCGCGTGCCTGGAGCATCCCAACGTCCGCTTTCTGTGGGCGACAGTAGCCGAGGATTTGATCGTTCGTAACGGGCGTGTCACGGGCGTCAAGGTGCGGAATCTCCGCCGCGGCACGCGCCAGAATCTGAACGCGCCGCACGTGATCGTGGCGACAGGAGGGTTTCAGAGCAATCTGAAACGTGTCATGGAGAACTGGCCGTCGGACCTGCCGAAGCCGGCGAGGCTGCTCGCGGGCGCCGCCCATTCCGCGATGGGTTCTGGTCATGAGCTCGTTCGGCGCGCCAGCGGGCGGATCTCTCGCCTCGATCACCAGTGGAACTACGTGCTCGGGCTGCCGGACCCGCGCGATCCAAGCCGCATGCGTGGCCTCGCAGCCTTCAACTTCAACGCCATCTGGGTGAACACCGAGGGCAAGCGGTTCACCCCCGAGTTCGGCGACGAGAAGGCCGGCCTGAGTGCGCTGTTGAATCAGCCGGGTGGGACTTATTGGAACGTGTTCGACGAGAAGGGGAAGGCTGGGTTTTCAGTTACGCTCGCCGGTTGGGAGAATCTCGGCGAAATCCGTCGCATAGTGTACGACACACCGGGCGTCGTTGTGAGAGCTGATTCCCTCGACAAACTCGCGGCCGTGATGCGTGTGCCCCCGTCGAACCTGACCGCAACCGTTTCTCGGTACAACGAGCTGGCGGCGCAGGGCATCGATCAGGATTTCAGGGCATTCACCGAGAAGACGTTTCCGAAGCCAATGCCAATCGACACGCCACCCTTTTACGCGGCCCAGTTCTTCCCGATCACGCGCAAGAGCATGGGCGGCGTCGATGTGGACGTGGAGTGCCGGGTGCTGGATGCATCGGGCAAGCCGATTCCTGGTCTCTATGCTGTCGGCGAGGTGACAGGCTTCGGCGGGATCAATGGAAAAGCTGCGCTCGAGGGCACGTTTCTCGGCCCCGCGATCTATATGGGTCGCATCGCGGGTCGCGGCATTTCACAGCAGGTCGCAGCCCGGCCGTCGCAGCAGCTCCGCATGGATCTCGGCAGCGGAGGCACCGCCACTTTCGAAGATGCCGAGTGTGTGAAATGCCACGACGTCCGCAAGGATCTCACTCGGAACCGAGGGAGTTACTGGCACTTCGAACAGTCACATACCAAAGTGCTGGCGCGCCGGTATCCGTGCGCATCGTGTCACGGAGATCTGTACCCGTATCGCGCGGCGGCTCACCGGCTTGACAGAACAGCAGTCGTTACCTACTGCCGTGCGTGTCACGGCGTTCAGCCTCGCGAAGGCCAACCTGCCAGGCCGTAATCGGATGGAGCGGTCTCAGTGCGGCGACACGAGTCAAACCGCCTTTAGGGCCGGTTAGGACGCCGCTGCGCGGCGCGGTTCGATTGACTATTGGGATCGAAATTCCAATCGTCCGGAATCAGCGGCTCGCGCTGGTGAGCCGGATGAGAATCGAACACAGCTGGGCGAAAGTGTGGTCCGGCGAATCTGGCGCGCCCGGCAGGACTCGAACCTGCGCCCCGAGATTCGAAGTCTTCGCACGTGCAACTCGGCGCTTGTCATCCAATCGCCGTCCGCTATCAAGTCAGATGCCCAGATCTCCGAGTGCACGGGCGTCTTCGTCGGTATAGGTCTCGCTCTGCAGTTTGGCTATGAACGTCTCGTGCTTCCAAAGTTCGAGATGATCAAACTGCCCAAACAGGTCGAGTTGGTTGCCAGGGCTTAACCCCAGGTAACGCATCAAGGGTGGCTGAAGCGTTAGTGTCTGACCGCGATCGAGTATTGCTACATCAACGACCGGCAAACGCTTCAAGCAGGGGTCGAATGAGGCGTACCGCTCGAACCAGTCCCGGAGTCCCTGGATGTCTATCGCCGTCATGGTGTAAGCCTCAGCGAACTGACGCGCCGGTTTTGTGAACCTAGTTGAAGTCACCAGTATCGTGTCTTTGATATCGAGGGTCGATCCGAGCGCCTCGCGCAGACCATAGAGCCTCATCACCTGCGAGAGAGACACTGGTCTGCCGCTTCTCTGGTAGTGCTTGCACTCCACAATCATGTGTCGCGATGGCCCCTCACCTCGCCACTCGGTCAAGAATAGATCTACGTCGGCGCCGACCAGTCGCACGTTGTGTTGAACGATCAGGCCGTGAGCCGCGAACGCCTCAAACAACCAGCGTTCGAAGTCCTTGCCGCTCAGTTTTGCCAGCGACTGAGGATGCTTGAGCGTCTCAGCGATGATGAACTCGCTAATGCGAGCCAACAAGCCAACTGGTTCGTCCGTTGCATAGACGGCGGTGCTTGGTTGGACCCTGCTGCCCTGCAGGTACACTTCGAACCTTGGCCCGAACGTCGTCCCAGTGAACCACCTACTCGCCACAGAGTTCAGGCTTTCGGGGGTGTGCAACAGGATGCGCTCTCCGACAGGCATGATCAGTAACCGCGGCAATGTGTCGTCTCGCCCATCGGTCGCCAACGCTGTACCGAACGCCCTTGGCAACCGGAACGTCCCGTGCTGATCGACCTGGGCGCTCTGGTTGCCACGCAGAATTGGCACGATGACATCGTATTTCACTGCGTTTCAGTTTTGAGCCGTGTTTCGCAAGATCGCTTGGATTCAACTGTCCCTGGCCAAGAGTGCATTAGGCCCATCCACATTGGTGCTGGAGCCAGCATAGGTGCTGGAGCCGCGCAAATTAGGCTGCCCGTGATCAGGAGTTGCGAATTCCGTCCCAGACACCCAACTGGCAGGCGAATCGAACGTTCAGGCTTTGAGATGACCGCGGCTGGTCTGTTGGTGCAATCTGGTGCAAGGCGCCGCGGCATCCCTGGCATTCACGGCCACCTTGGCATTGTGGATTCTGTAACTTACAGAATCTAAAGGGTCCTGTGGGGTTCGAATCCCACCCTCTCCGCCATCCTCCTTCGCTCGCGTCTGAATTCAGCGCGAGCCGGGATGGCGTCGGCGACACGATGAGATCCCGCCGTAGCCTTCACCACCGGCGATCATCAATCAGCCCGATTGATTTTCGAGCCTTTCCAACACGATGATGGTCTCATCGTCCTCGGGCACGCTTCCTCCGCGAAACTGACTGACGGCCTCAACGAGCTGCATGCCGAACGTTTCCGCCGAAATTGGGTCCAGCGCTCGGGCCAGCGTCATGAGATCGTCTCGACCCAGCTCTTTGCCCGCAGGGTTGGTGGCTTCGGAGACTCCGTCGGAATACAACACGATGAGGTCGCCGGGTTCCGGTTTGACGATCATCCGGTCGTAGGAGACGTTCGGCAGCAGGCCGAGTGGAGTGCCCCTGACGCCCATGCTCTCCTCTGCACGATGGGGTTCGAACCAGGCCCATTCATGACGATTTGCCCGATACCAGAACGCAGGAGGATGGCCGGCATTCGTCATCACGAGGAGCCCCCTGCGGCCGTGGAAGCCGGCGGCCACCATAGTGGCGTAGTGGACCCCATCGAGTTCCGCCATCACTGCCTCATTGAGATCCCGCATGAGATTTGTCTGCTCGAGGGCCGTGAGATACTTTTGCATCAATTCCCGAAGCTTGGCACTCAGCGACACGACGGCGCGTCCGTGGCCACTCACATCAGCAAGGGCGATGCGAGAGACGATGCAGCTGGGACAAACGGAGACGAAGTGCACGTCGCCCCCAGCCTCACCAGGCCCGGACGGCGTGGAGTGGATCCAAACCCTCAAGCCCGGCAAATCTGCGGCGCTCGAGGTCGCTTGGTTACTGGCCCATGTCTCGGCGCACTTCAAGCGGTGTGGAACTGACATCAATCGCCAGCTTACTGCCATTTGACAGGACGCCAGAGGGCGAGCTCGTCCATTGCCTCAGCTCGACTCCATCATCAGGGCAGTTCTTCTATGGTTTTCTGTCGGTCGCGATGGCGTGGCAGATCGCGTTTCTTGTGATCGGGTCGAGCCCCGCGCGCTTCCGGCCGCTGATGATCCCCGAGCATGGTCGAGAAGCTCTATCACGTCGCGGGAGTGGCGGTGCTCTATAGCCAGCGCGCCTCTCGGTCGCAGACGCGACGGCGGCCGGACCCGACCTTCTGTTGGCCGTCCTCTTTATCGTGGCCTTTGCGATGACCCGCAAGTTCGTGCTGACCGGGTCGTCCTCACGGCCCGCGGGGCGCTGATGTCGTCTCGATAGGTTCGAGACATCGCCATCGGAATGTGCTGTTCCGTCAAGCAGTCGGCTGGATTACCAGGCGCGCCCACATTTCCTCCGTGAATGCTTTTTGAAAAAGCAACCGCCTGTGCGGGCGCCGCAGTAGGATCATTGGGTCATGAGACCCGGCCCTCCAGGGTCATTCGGCGCGCAGCTGAAGGCACTTCGCGAGGCCGCGGGCTACACGCAGGAGGAGCTCGCGACGATTGCGGGCCTTTCAGTTCATGGCGTCAGCGCGCTGGAGCGCGGGGAACGACGGCGGCCTCATGTCGAGACCGTGCGCGCACTGTCCTCGGCTCTTGACCTGAGCGGTCCGACCCGTGACGCGCTGCTTGCGAGCGCGCGGGCTCCCGCTCACGCCACAGCAGTTGATGAACTGAGTCACGTCTCGCTGCCCCTGCCTCTGACGGCCCTTCTCGGCCGCGATACCGACGTCAGGGCGCTACGGGACTTGCTGGCAGATCCCGCTGCACGTCTCATTACGCTCATCGGGCCTGGAGGCGTTGGGAAGACCCGTTTGGCGTTGGAGCTCGCACGCGCGATCGCGGACGAGGGCGCCTGCCGTGTGCTGTTCGTAGGGTTGGCCGCAATTCGGAACTCTGCGTTCGTCGCGCCGGCGATTGCCGAGGCTCTCGGAGTGTTGGACGACACGGGGCTCGATTTGCCGAGGCGCGCGCGGCTCGCGTGTGAGGGTCAGCCTACGTGGCTGGTGCTCGACAATTTCGAGCACGTGCTGGTCGTGGCGCCGCTGGTCGCGGATCTCCTGGTATCGGTCGCCACGCTCCGAGTGCTAGCCACCAGCCGGGCCCCGCTCCGTGTGCGAGGAGAGCGAGAGTACATGGTGGGACCACTCGCGTTGGATGTGGACGTCGACGCCAGGTCGCCCGCCGATCTCATCCGCTCTCCCGCGTTGCGGCTATTCGTGGAGCGGGTTCGGGATGTGCAACCTGACTTTCGCCTCACCGCCTCAAACGGCCCCACGGTGAGCGCGATTTGTCGACGGCTCGACGCACTGCCGCTCGCGCTCGAGCTGGCGGCACCGTGGCTCAAAGTGCTGACAGCCGAGGACCTGCTCCGCAGACTCATGCACGATGTCCTTCTCTCGACCGCCGGCCCGCGCGATCTTCCCGAACGCCAACGAACGATCAATGCGACTGTCGCTTGGAGTTATCAACTGTTGGCCCCGAACGAGCAGCGTATGTTCCGCGGTCTGGGCGTGCTGCCGGGGCGCTTTCCGATAGAGGCGGCCGCGGCGGTCCTTGCCGGTCGTGAGGATTCCTCGGCCGGGAGCGACGAAGCGCTCCTCGCAGCGGCTGGTTTGATCGACAAGAGCCTCCTCCTGCAAACCGAGACCTCGGTGGCGAGTCGTCCGTTGTACGACATGCTCGAAACCGTGCGTGCGTACGCGGTCCTCGAGCTCACGAGTGCAGGTGAACGCCACGACGCCCTGGAGGGCCTGGTGCGCTATAGCACCGCTGAAGCCTCCCTGGCCGCTGAGGGGCTGGTCGGATCCGCGCAGGTTGAATGGCTGGATCGCGTGCGGGAAGATCTCGAGAGCTACCGCGGTGCCCTGGCGTGGCTGATCGAGCACGACCGTCCCGCCGAAGCGATCGACATCGCGCTGGGGCTGAGGTTTTTCTGGAACATTCGTGGCCATTGGGCCGAGGCCCTTCAGTGGTACGAGCAGATCCTGAACCTGCCTTCTCTTCCGCCGGATGTCGAATCGAGAGCGCTTCTCGGAGCGGGTGCGATGTGGTACTCGCAGGGAGAGATCGAGCACGCTCGCACCGCCTTGGCGCGCGCCCTTGCACTGACCTGTGATACCGGCGATATGGCGGTGGTGGCGCAAGCTGAGAATCTGTTGGGGCGCGTGGAATACTCCCTCGGCCACCTGGACGCGGCCCGGGAGCACTTCGCCCGGAGTCTTGAACGGTTCCGGGCGCTGGCACTCCCGTGGGGGATCGGGAATTCGCTGACCGGGATGGCGACGGTCGAACTTGCGACCGGCGACCCCACATCCGCCGAGCGCCTGCTCGATGAAGCCACCTCCGTGCTTCGGCCTGTTGGTCCGTGGTTCCTGGCGCTCGCGCTGGATGTCCGTGCCATCCTCGCCGTGCGACACGGCAGCGCCGATGAAAGCATTGCGATCGTGCGCGAAAGCCTCACACTTATTCGCGGGCTCCATGACAATCACGCATTCGTCTTCGCGCTGGGCCCGCTTGCCGTTGCAGCGATGATCAAGGGCGACGAGGCGTGGGCGGCGCGAATTCTGGGAGCTCGCGACGCGGTCACCGAACGCACACGTGCGACAGTCGGCGTCCGACAAACACTGGACAACCTCATGGGATTGGGGGAACGCGAGGTGCGTGCCCGCCTCGGGCCGGAACAGTGGGCCCGGGCGTATGCGGCGGGACGCATGATGTCCATCGATGCGCTGCTGAAGGACATCGAAGGCGTCGTGCGAATGGAATGAAGATCGTCGTTGGAGTCCTCGTTCTTTTTTTCGTCGCTGCGGATGCTCGTGCACGGCTACCTCATCCCGCAGACGTTGGTTGTGGTCCCCCTTCTGGTCCTTGCTGTCTCGCTGGTTGCGTCGTGGATGCTGCACAGCACGCCGCCCAGCATGCAAGAAACCGCGGGGCCGAGCGCTACAAGGACTCAGGAGCGCGAAAGCTGATCGAGCAGCAACAGGAGGAACACAGCGGATCTCCAGGGCCAAGCGCATCGTCGCGATCACGCAGGCCTGGTGCGAGAGCTGGACGGGCGCAGATCTGATCGCCGCTCTGGTGACGCGCGGATGTCTTCTCGCGCGCGGAGACCAGTGAGGTCTATATCGTCAGGGATTGCAGTGGCGGGATTAATCGGGTCTTTGACAACAAACTTGACAACATGACAACTTACGGCCGCCAGAAATCGCCGTAAATTATTGGTGCGAAAGGGGGGATTCGAACCCCCACGCTCTTGCGAGCGCCAGCCCCTCAAGCTGGTGCGTCTGCCAGTTCCGCCACTTTCGCGAGGGAGGGTGGTGACTGCTTCATCTTCCGCCTAAAGGCGGAAGCTACGGTGTTCTCCTGCCTACTTCTTTTCCGGCTGCGCTCCGGCCGGCGGCTGCCCCCCGACGGTCGGCGCGGCCGGGGCCTGTCCGCCGACGGATGGCGCGGCTGGGGGCTGTCCGCCGAAGCTCGGCGCGGCTGGAGCCTGCCCGGTTGGCGCCGTAGCCGCGGGCGCCGGGGTCGTTACGGGTGCCGGCACTACCGGCGCGGTCACCGGAGGTGGCCCCGCGACTCCGCTCATGATCGAGCCGGGGCCCTGTCTCCCGATGATGCCGAGGACGATCGCGCCCAGCATGAACAGGACGCCGAGCACGCTCGTCGCGCGCGTCAGGACCGTTGCGCCGGCGCGGGCGCCGAACGCGGTCTGGCTGCCGCCGCCGCCGAAGGCGCTCGCCATGTCGCCGCCCTTACCCTGCTGCAGGAGTACCACGAGCAGCAGCAGCAGGCAGCTCAGGACGTAGAGGGTGGCCAGAAAGTAATAGAGCATAACGAGTGATTATAGCGCGCTCTTGCGGGTCATTACCAGTACGCCGCGCTCGCGCGGCTCAGGACCAGTACGCCGCGCTCGCGCGGCTCAGGCCTGCTTCGCCGCTCTACCGCGGCTTTTGGACACGATGTCGAAGAAACCCCTGATCTCGAGGCTGGCGCCACCCACGAGGACCCCGTCGACGTCCGGCAGCGCCATGAGCTCGCGGATGTTGTCGGCCTTGACGCTGCCGCCGTAAATAACGTGGCAGTGGTCCGCGGCGTCCCCCCCGAACCCTTGGCGGATGCGCTGGCGGATGTGGGCATGCGCCTCGCCGGCCTGCTCGGGCGTCGCGTTTCGGCCGGTCCCGATCGCCCAGACCGGCTCGTAGGCGATGACCAGCCCGGCGATCTGCTCGCCCGGTCATGCTGTCGAGCCCTACCTTGATCTGCCGGTCGAGCACGTTCAGCGTGAGGTTGCCCTCGCGTTCCTCGAGCGTTTCCCCGATGCACACGATCGGCGTGATCTTGACCCCGAGCGCGGCGACGAGCCGGCGGTTGACGAGCTCGTCGGTGTCGCCGAAAAGTCGCCGCCGCTCCGAGTGACCGATGATGACGTACTCGGCGCCGGCCTCGCGCACCATCTCGGCGCTGACTTCGCCGGTGAAAGCGCCCTGACGCTCCCAGTGGACGTTCTGCGCTGCAACACCGACCGTCGAGTTCCTGGCCGCTTCCGCCACCGCATGCACGGCCGTGAACGGCGGCGCCACGACGATCTCCACGTCCTCGACGTCCTTCACCATGCTGCGGAACTCTTTGACGAACACGACCGACTCGTGGACGGTCTTGTGCATCTTCCAGTTGGCAGCGATGAACGGGATGCGCATATCGGTTCCAGCTAAGTTGTCCTTCCGCCTGAAGGCGGAAGCCACGGTGCTTCTCGAGCTTCGCTCGCTGCTCGCTCTTGGCGGCTGGCCTTTTCCCGATGGTTGTAGTTCTCAGCCGCGAGCCGCCAACCGCGAGCCGCTACCTCAGCGCCTCGACCCCCGGCAGTTTCCGTCCACCCAGGAACTCCAGCGACGCGCCGCCGCCGGTCGAGATGTGGGTGATACGGTCGGTCACGCCGGCCTTGGCCACGGCCGCGATCGAGTCGCCGCCGCCGATGACGGTCGTGCCGTTCACCGCGGCCACGGCCCTCGCGACTTCGAGCGTGCCGCTCGCGAAGGCGTCGATCTCGAAGACGCCCATTGGCCCGTTCCAGATCACGGTCTTCGCCCCCGCGATGACGTCACGGTAACTCTGCACCGTCCGCGGCCCGATGTCGAGTCCCATGCGCTCGCCGATGGCCGGGTCGCCGACCTCGAGCGTTTCCGCCGGGGCGCCCGCCTCGAGCTTGGGTGCGACGACGTGGTCGGTGGGCAGCTCGAGGCGCAGGCCGCGCTCCTTCGCTCGCCGCTCGACGTCGCGGGCCGTATCGAGGAGATCGGCCTCGACGAGCGACTTGCCAACGGGCACGCCGCGCGCCTTGAAGAAGGTATAGGCCATCGCGCCGCCGATGAGGAGCGCATCCACCCGCGGGATCAGGTTCTCGATCACCTCGAGCTTGTCCGACACCTTGGCGCCGCCGAGGATGGCGACAAACGGCCGCTCGGGCCGCTCGAGCACCCGGCCCAGGTATTCGACTTCCTTCGCCATCAACAGGCCGGCCGCAGCCTCGATGACGTGATGGACGATGCCCTCGGTCGACGCGTGCGCGCGATGCGCGGACCCGAACGCGTCGTTGACGTAGACATCGGCGAGAGCGGCAAGCTGCTTGGCAAACGCCGGGTCGTTCTTCTCTTCCTCGGCGTGAAAGCGCAGATTCTCGAGCAGGATGACGCCGCCCGTGCCGGCCTTCGCGATCGCTCGTGCGGCCGGCTCACCGGTGCAGTCGTCGGCGAACTCGACGGGCCGGCCGAGGAGCTCCGACAGGCGCGACGCCACCGGCCGGAGCGAGTACTCGGGATTCGGTTTCCCCTTCGGCCGTCCGAGGTGCGACGCCAGAATCACGGTCGCGCCCTTATCGAGGGCGTAGCGGATGGTCGGCAGGGACGCGCGGACGCGCGTGTCCTCCGAAATCCGCCCGTCCTTGATCGGAACGTTGAAGTCGACGCGGATGAACGCCTTCTTGCCCGAGAGATTCAGATCGGTCACGCTGCGAGCGGCCAAATCAGAGCCCCTTCTTGACCATGAAGCGCAGCAGGTCGACGCAGCGGCTCGAGTAGCCCCACTCGTTGTCGTACCACGATAGGACCTTGACGAAGTCGCCGTCCATCACGCTGGTGTAGGCCGCGTCGACTATCGACGAATGCGGATTGCCGCGGAAGTCGATCGAGACGAGCGGCGCTTCCTCGACTTGCAGGATGCCCTTGAGCGGTCCGTTGGCCGCTGCCTTGAAGGCGGCATTCACTTCTTCCTTCGTCGTCTTCTTGTCCAGGATCGCCGCGAGGTCGACAACTGAAACGTTCGCCGTCGGCACGCGCATGGCGATGCCGTCGAGCTTGCCTTTGAGCTGCGGCAGGACCTCACCGACAGCAGAGGCGGCACCCGTCGTCGTCGGGATCATCGACAACGCTGCCGCGCGAGCGCGACGCAGATCCTTGTGCGGCAGATCGAGCAGCTGCTGGTCGTTCGTGTAGGAGTGGATGGTCGTCATCCAGCCCTTCTTGATGCCGAACGACTCGTGCAGCACCTTGGCGAACGGCGCCAGGCAGTTCGTCGTGCAGGACGCATTCGAGATGATGTGATGCGTCTTGGGGTCGTACTTGTCCTCGTTGACGCCGAGCACGAGCGTCAGATCCGGGCTCTTGGCCGGGGCCGTGATCACGACCTTCTTCGCGCCCGCCGCGAGGTGCTTGGCCGCGGCGTCGCGGCTGGTGAAGAGCCCCGTCGACTCGAACACTACATCCACGCCGAGCGCCTGCCACGGCAGCTGCGCCGGGTCCTTCACCGAGAGCACCTGGAACTGGTCGCCGTCTACGGTAATCCGGTCGCCGGTCGAGGAAATGTCCGCCTTCAAGTTGCCCAGGATCGAGTCGTACTTGAGCAGGTGGGCGAGCGTTTCCGCGTTGGTCAGGTCGTTGACCGCGACAATGTCGATCGCGTCGTCATCCATTGACGCGCGCATGATGTTCCGGCCGATCCGGCCGAACCCGTTGATCCCTACTTTGACGGCCATTCTCAGGTCTCTCCTAATTCTTACCCGAGGGGCTTCGCCCCTCGGACTCCCCGACTGGCTTCCGCCTCCGCTAAAGCTACGGCGAGACCTCGCCGAAGCGCCTGCGGCGCGAAGGCGGGCGCTCGCGGGGGCCCCGACGCCCCGCTCCGCTCGCCAGGCTCACTCGCTGCCGCTCGTTCGCGCTCCGACACGCTCTCTCGCGTGCGCAGCCGCGATTCATGACCTAACCTTCTAAGCCGGCACACGCAAGATGTAAACCGTTGATTCTAGTGAACCGGAAGCACTACGGTCAAACGTCCGTGTTACATTTATGTCGGTTTCGAGCATGTACGCGGCCTACAGCGTCCTCATCGTGGCGTTCTTCGTCGTCGTTTCTCCTTATCTGCTGTACCAGGCGATTCGATACCGGAAATACATCGTCAGCCTGCCGCAGCGGATGGGGTATCTGCCGGTGTCGTTCAACCTCGACGGCGACGAGTCGATCTGGATCCACGCCGTGTCGGTCGGGGAAGTCCTGACAGTCCGGGCTCTCCTGCCCCAGCTCCGCGAACGCTACCCACGCCTGCGCCTGTTTGTCTCGACCACGACGATGGCCGGGCAGCAAGTGGCGAGGAGCAATCTGCCGTACGTCGACGAGGTCTTCTACTTTCCCTTCGACCTCGGCTTCATCGTCAATCGGACGCTGCGGCTGGTGCGGCCGCGGCTGTTCGTGATGATGGAAACCGAGATCTGGCCCAACCTGCTGCGCGCGTGTCATCGCGACGGTGTCAAGACCGCGCTCGTCAACGGCCGCATCTCGACGCGGTCGTACCCGCGCTACCGCTTCGCGCGGTTCTTTTTCCGCCACGTGCTCGCGCACGTCGATCGCTTCTGCATGCAGAGCGAGGAGTCCGCCCGCCGCATCGTCGAGATGGGCGCCGCACGCGAGCGGGTCATCGTCACGGGCTCGCTCAAGTTCGATTCGCTCGACTTCCCGGCCCCGCCCGACGCCGGCGCGCGCGGCTCCTTCGCTCCCGCTCCGAGCGTCCACGACGTGCACCAGCGTGGCAGGACGCGGGTGCTTCGTTATTTCCGCATCGGACCGACGCGTCCGGTGGTCATCGCCGCCAGCACGCTCAAGGGCGAAGAGGAACATGTGCTCGAAGCCTTCCAGCGGATTCGCGCGACGATGACCAACGCGCTCCTCATCATCGCGCCGCGGAAGCGAGAACGGTTCGACGATGTCGAGCGTCTGGTCCGCCGGGCGGGCTGGAACGTCGCCCGCCGCACTGAGCTGCGCGTCGATTCGGAACCGCGCAACGACGTCGTGATCCTCGACACCATGGGCGAGCTGGCCCAGGTCTTTCAGGTCGCGACCGTCGCCTTCGTGGGCGGCAGCCTGGTTGACGCTGGCGGCCACAATATCCTGGAACCGGCGGTCTTCGGGAAGCCAATCGTCTTTGGTCCGCACATGGACAACTTTGCCGAGATCGCGCAGGCGTTTCTCGACAACGGGGCCGCCGTGCAGGTGCGCTCGGGCCGCGAGCTCGAGCGCACCCTCCTCGAGCTTCTTGGCGATCCCGTGCGCCGCGCCAGCCTGGGTGCGGCCGCCCGAGCGCTCGTCGAAGCCAATCGCGGCGCGCGCGGAAAAAGCCTCGCGGCGCTCGCCGAGCTCCTGCCGCCCGACACGGCCGGGAACGTCAGGCCTTTCCGGATCGTGCATTGAGGATTCGTAGTGTCCGGCTTCAGCCGGACCATGATCAGGTCCGCCTAACCAGCCTCCGCCAAGGCTACGGCGGTCCGCCGAAGCGCTCTGCGCGAAGGCGGAAGGCGGACACTACGCCTGAAAGTCGAAGCACGTGCTGAGCACCCTTTACGCGGCGATCGCGCGGCGGCGTCGCGAGCACTATGCGGCGCGGCCGGACCTCCGGCGGCGGCTCCGCCGGCCGGTGATCAGCGTGGGCAACCTCGCCGTCGGCGGCCGTGGCAAGACGCCGACTGTGGCCTGCCTGGCGCGCGAGCTCGTGGCCATGGGCGAGCGTCCGGCGATTCTGAGCCGCGGCTACGCGCGCCGGCGAGCGGAGGACGGCGTGGTCGTCGTACGCGACGCCGACGGCATCCGCGCGGATCTCGATCGGTCGGGCGACGAACCGCTGATGCTGGCGCGTCAACTGCCCGGCGTCGCCGTCCTCGCGTCGAGCGACCGCTACCTGGCAGGCCGTCTGGCCGAGCATCACCTCGGCGCGACTGTTCACGTCCTCGACGATGGGTTCCAGCACCTGCAGCTCGATCGGGACATCGATCTGGTGATCGTCGCAGGTGAGGATCTGGAGGCCGGCGCGCGGACACTGCCCGGCGGGCGACTGCGCGAGCCGCCCGACACGCTGCTCGCGGCCGACGCGATCTTCGCCGCCGACGAGCGCGTGCTCGAGCTCGGCCCGAGGCCGCGGCACGCACCGTTCGAGGTCTTCCGCGTGCGGCGGACGATGGGCGCCGTGCAACCGGCTGCCGCCGTCGACGGCGGGACGGTGGCGGTCCCTTCGCTCGCGATGGCAGGTATCGCGCGGCCGGAAGAGTTCTTCGAGGGGCTGCGCGCGGCCGGACAGCACATCGTTCTCACCCGTGGCTTTCGCGACCACCATCGCTACACGCGTGGCGACCTCGACCGGGTCGTTCGCGATGCCCGCGCTGCCGGGGCGGCCCGGGTGCTGACGACCGAGAAGGACTACGTGCGCCTTCTGCCGTTCCGGCCGTTTCCCATGCCGCTCGCGTGGGTGCCCCTTACAATGGAACCGGATCCCCTGCCAGAGTTCCGCCGGTGGCTGGCCGGCGCGCTTGCCGGCGCCCGCGACCTCTGGCCAGACGCTAATTGGTCAGGTTCAGACGAATGAGCCACGGACAACACGGAATTCGATCCGTGTGCTGTCCCGCTGACGCGTCGATTCGTCGACCATCGGCGCAACGCGCGATGGTCAGCGGGACGGCCCGTGTTTTCCGCGGCATGTTGACAGACTACTGGCCAGATCCCCTTTGACTGACAAGCCACCGTCGTTCCGGCATCGTGTCGAGTACCTCGCGGTCATCACCGTGGTGGCCGGTGTGCGCCTCCTTCCCATGCCGGTGGTCCTGGCGCTCGGCTCGATCATCGGGAGGGCCTTCTACTGGTTCGACCGGCCGCACCGGCGCCTGGCGATGCGCAACCTCCAGGCGGCGTTTCCTTTGCGGACCAGCGCCGAGTGCCGGGCCATCGCGCGGGGGATGTTCTCGCACTTCGGACGGCTGCTCACCGTGTTCCTCAAGTTCAGCACGATGACGCCCGACGAGATGCTGGCGCGCGTGACCTTCGAGGGCGAGGAGCGCGTCCGCGCCGCACACGCCCACGGCAAGGGCGCGCTCCTCTTCACGGGGCATTTCGGGTTCTGGGAGATCAACGCGCTCGTGCACGCGGTCGCGCTCTGGCCGATGTCCGTGCTCGCGCGGCCGCTCGACAACCCGCTGCTTCATCACTTGCTCGAGTCGACACGGATGAAGACGGGCAACTCGGTGATCTACCGGCGCGGCGCGATCCGTCGCGTGCTGCGCGCGCTCGAGTCGAACGAGGCCGTCGCGGTGCTCATCGATCAGCACATCCAGACCGCCGACGCCGTCTACGTGGATTTCTTCAACCGGCCCGCGGCCACGACCTCCGCGCTGGCCGCGCTCGCGCTGCGCACGGGAACGCCCGTCGTGCCGGTTTTCGCGTTGCCGCTCCCGGGCGGCCGATTCCGCATGGTCTACGAGCACGCCGTCGATCCGCCCTCACCCGAAGATCCGGACGCCATCCGCGAGTACACGCAGCGCTGCACGGACGTTCTCGAGATGTATGTCCGGCGCTACCCGGAGCTGTGGTTGTGGATGCACCGCCGCTGGCGCGACGAGGCGAAAGACGACACGATCGGCGGGATGTTTCCGGCGGCGTCGAGCGAGGAAGGCGCGCCGTGAATCGCCTCGTCATCCGCGCGCCGAACTGGCTCGGAGACGCCGTGATGGCGCTGCCGGCGATGGGCGCACTGCGCGCCGCGTTTCCCGCGGCGCACGTGGCCGTCGCCGCGATTCCGGCCATCGCGCCGCTCTTCGACGAATCGACGAGTGCAGGGCAGGACAGTGTGATCGTGGCTGCTGATTCTCGCGCCGAGATCGCCGCGCTGACGGCCGGCGAGTTCGACACGATCGTGCTCCTGCCCAATTCATTTCGTTCGGCATGGTCGGCCCGCCGGGCGAAGATTCCCGAGCGATGGGGATACTCGGCCGGCTTCCGGCGATGGCTGCTGACGCGCGCGGTTGCACGGCCGCGCGGGCGCGTGCACCAATCGGCGTACTACCTCAATCTGGTCTCGGAGCTTGGCGCCGGGCAGGGCGATCCCTGGCCGAGCGTCACGGTTCGGCCCGCGACGCTCGCCCGGGCCGACGCGCTGCTGGTTGCTCACGGCGTCGCCCGAGACGCCGGCTGCGTCGGGTTCGCGCCCGGCGCCGCCTACGGCCATGCGAAGCGTTGGCCGCCACGGCTGGTGGCCGAGACGATCGTCCGCCTCTCGCGCGAGTCGCGTGTGCAGTGCTTCCTCTTCGGCGCGGGCGGAGACCGTGATTCCGGGCGTGAGATAGAATCGTCGCTGCCGGCAGACGTTCGCGCAGTGAACCTGATCGGGCGCACCGATCTCGGCCAGCTCGCCGGCGCGATCAGCCGGTGCTCGGCGTTCGTGTCGAACGACTCCGGGGCGATGCACCTGGCGGCCGCGCTCGGGGTCCCGGTCGTCGCGATCTTCGGTCCGACCGACGAACGCGTGACCTCTCCCGTTGGCGGTCGTGCGCGGGGAGAAGACGTGCTGACCCACCCCGTATTCTGCCGGCCCTGCATGCTGCGCGACTGTCCCGATCGATCACCGCTGCATGAAGGGCGTGACCGTCGATGCCGTGGTCGCCGCGGTGAGCCGGCGGCTCGAGCCAGGAAGTCCGGCGTCAGCAGGAGCCGGGAAAGCAGTGACGGTCAATCAAGGAGCGGAACAGGTGGCGAGATGAAGCGGGCGGTGTTTCTCGATCGCGACGGCACCCTCATCGAGGAGGTGGGCTATCTCGATCGAATCGACCGCGTTCGCTTCTTTCCTTACAGCGTCGATGCCGTCAGGCTGCTCAACCGCGCGGAGTTCATGGTGATCGTGGCGACGAACCAGGCCGGCATCGCCCGCGGCTATTTCGACGAGGCGTTTGTCGAGGCCACGCACCGATCGGTCGCCGCGACGCTCGCGGCGGGCGGCGCGCGCGTCGACGCGTTCTATTTCTGTCCGCATCATCCCGAGGGATCTGTCGCGTCGTACCGGCAGACGTGCGAGTGCCGCAAGCCGCAGCCGGGCCTGCTCCGGCGCGCCGCGGCCGATCATCAGATAGACCTTCGACGCTCGTTTGTCGTCGGCGACCGCGCGCACGACGTCGCCGCGGGGACGACCGTCGGCGCGCGCGGCGTACTCGTCCGCACCGGATACGGTGACCAGGCGGAGCGCTCCGGCCATGGCGCCGCGGCGGTCACCGACGATCTCATCGGCGCCGTTTCCTGGATTCTCAGACAACCGTGACCCGACGCCTTCCTCGCAATCGACGCGCCACCGCTGAGTCCGTCATTGACCCAGGCCGACTGCTGGAGCTCGTCGACGAGTTCGCCAAGGCGCGCGTCGCCGTCTTCGGCGATCTCATCGTCGACGAGTTCATCTACGGCGAGCTGTCGCGCGTTTCGCGCGAGGCGCCGGTCCTCATCCTCGACTACGACTCGACGGACATCGTTCCCGGCGGCGCGGGGAATGCCGCCAGCAACGTGGCTGCGCTCGGCGGCGCGCCGTCCACGATCGGTGTCGCTGGCCGTGACGAGACCGGGCGGCGCCTGCTCGACGTCATGCGTCGCGGCGTGGACGTGAGGGCAGTGGTCCGGCCCGCTGGCTACCGTACGCCGACCAAGACGCGCATCCTCGCCGGGGGCGTACACTCCGCCAAGCAGCAGGTCGTCCGCATCGATCGCGCCACGCGGCCGTCGTTTTCGGAGGCGGAACGGCGGACGATCGAGTCACGGTTGCAGCACGCCTGCGCCCGCGCCGACGCGCTCCTCGTCTCCGACTACGGCACGGGCCTCGTGACGCCCGCGGCCGTCGCGCGCGCGCGCCGCAACCTTCGCCGGCGGTCCGGGGCGCGCCCGCCAGTGCTCGTCGACTCGCGCTACGCGCTGCTCGGCTTCCGCGGCATGACCGCGTGCACGCCGAACGAATCAGAAGTGGAGCATCTGCTCGGCATCCGCATCGGAGAGAACCTCAGGATTCTCGAGAAGGCGGGACGCGAGCTCTTGGCGCGCACGCGCGGCCACGCCGTCCTCGTCACCCGCGGCAGCCGCGGGATGGCGCTCTTCGAGCGCGATCGGCCGACGATCCATATCCCGATCTTCGGGTCGGACCAGATTGCCGACGTCACCGGCGCCGGGGACACCGTGATCGCCACCATGACGCTCGCGCTGGCCGGAGGCGCGACCTTCCACGAGGCGGCGCGCCTCGCCAACTACGCCGGCGGTCTCGTCGTCATGAAGCGGGGGACGGCGACCGTCTCCGCAGACGAACTGCGCCAGGCGATACTTTCGGACTACATGACCCAGATCGCCGACGGCCGAGCACGATGAGCGCGAAGACCACGATGACCGCGAGCGTCTGGATGGACTTCCTCGCGATCCTCGTGAGCTTCGCGACCTTCCGAGCAACGTCGTGACAGTGAGCTCGGCGTGATCGTCACGCGTGAAGAGTTGGTAGAACGCGTCGCGGCGGACCGCCGGGCCGGCCTCACCATCGCCTTCGCCAACGGTTGCTTCGACCTGCTCCACGTCGGCCACGTCAGGTACCTTCAGGCGGCGGCGGCCGAGGCCGATCGGCTCGTCGTCGCGGTGAACGACGACGGGATGGCGGCGGGGAAGGGCCCTGGCCGGCCGATCATGACCGCGGCGGATCGTGCCGCGCTGGTGGCGGCGCTCCGCGGCGTCGACTACGTCGTGATCTTTCCGGAGCCGACCGTGACGCCGCTCCTCACGCTCGTCAGGCCCGACGTCCATTGCAAGGGCACCGACTACACTGTCGAGACGGTGCCGGAACGCGACACCGTCCGCGCCTACGGCGGCCGCATCGCCATCGTCGGCGACCCCAAGGACCATTCGACGCGTGACCTGCTGGCCCGGATACTTGCTGACCGTCAGTGATTAGAAGCTACCTGATAAACGGAGAGCCTTCACGAAGGCCGCGACCAGCCTCCGCTAAAGCTACGGCGGTCCGCCGGAGCCTTGGCGAAGGCGGAAGCCCACCAGGCTCGCGAAGGATTCGCTGATGAAAGTCTTCCTTCGTGAGCTTTGTGATCTTCGCGATCATCGTGATGGGTCGTTGACCGTATTTATCGAGGACTGACCGCACGCCTGGGCACGGGCCCCACCGATGAACATCCTGATCGTTCGGCTTGGCGCGCTCGGAGACGTCGTCCATGCCATACCCGCGGCGGCGGCGCTGCGCGCGGCGATGCCCGGCGCCCGCATCGACTGGCTGGTCGAGGCCAAGCACCGGGCGATCGTCGATCTCGTCACCGTCGTCGATCAGGTCGTGGCGCTCGAGGGCCCGTCGATTCGAGCCTGGACCGATGTCATCCGGCGCATGCGGCAGGTGCGCTACGACGTGGCGTTCGACTTCCAGGGGTTGATGAAGTCGGCCGTCCTTGCGCGCGCGTCGGGCGCCGTCCGCGTCGCGGGGTTTTCGATCTGGCACCTCCGCGAGAAGGGCGCCCGGCCCTTCTACTCGGACACGGACGACATGCTGGACGATGATGATGGGCACGTGATCCAGAAGAATCTTCATCTCCTCCGGGTGGCGGGCGTCGAGACGTCGCGCGTCGAGTTCCCGATCGCGGATTCGGGCTCACCCGCGCTCGACCTGGTCCGCCGCGAGATCGGCCCTGGCGCTTTTGCGATCATCAACCCCGGCGCGGCGTGGCCGAACAAGCGATGGCCGCCGTCGCGCTTTGGAGAAGTGGCGTCGTTTCTCCGCGAGGTGCGCGGGCTGTCGTCGATCGTGTTGTGGGGGCCTGGCGAACAGGCGCTCGCGCAGGCGGTCGTCGCCGCCTCGAGCGGCGCCGCCCGATCCGCCCCGCCGACAGAGGTCCCCGATCTCGTGGCGCTCTCGCGGCAGGCAGCGCTGGTCGTGTCGGGTGACACCGGGCCGCTGCACATCGCCGCCGCCGTCGGCACACCAGCGGTCGCGCTCTTTGGCCCGACCGACGCCGGGAGGAACGGGCCCTGGGCGCCGGATGACGTGACCGTGTCGAAGTACGAAGCCTGCGGCTGCCATTACGACCGCCGCTGTCACGAAGCCGTGTGGTGTCTCGAGAGCATCGGCGTGGCCGAAGTGACGGCCGCCATTCAGCAGCGGCTGGGACGAAACGTTTCGCCGCCGTCCGATTCCCGATCGGTCGCGCCGTGACCTCCGAGCTCGTGCGCCGCCTGGCGCGGTCTCGCGTTCGACTCGGGTTCATCGCGCGCCGCCGCCGCGCTGTGGCTGGCACGGCCGACCTCGACCAGCCTCGCGGCTGGCGCCGCGATCGCCGTGGCCGGAGAGGGGCTACGGATCTGGGCCGCCGGTCACCTCGAGAAGGGACGCGAGGTGACGGCGTCCGGCCCGTATCGTCTGAGCCGACATCCGCTGTATCTCGGCTCGGCGCTCATCGGGGCGGGGTTTGCCGTGGCGTCGGCGAGTCTTCCCGCCGCGGCGCTGGTCGTCGTATACCTGGCGCTCACCTACGGGGCCGCCATCCGGAGCGAAGAAGCGCACCTGACGGAGAAGTTCGGTGCGGCGTATCCGGAGTACAGGGAGGGCCGGTCGGGCCTGGCCGATCGCCGCTTCAGCCTGCAGCGCGCCGTAAGAAACCGCGAGTACCGCGCCGCGCTCGGGCTCCTGCTGATGCTTGCGCTGC
>CAWIWL010000007.1:0-32266 GCA_963839705.1 uncultured Acidobacteriota bacterium | reverse complement strand
CAAGCATCACGCGACCTCAAGTGAAAGCACCAACACCTAGATGATCCCGGCGGCTGAGTACCCGGCTTCGACAGCCTTGATCTTCTTGTCCCTAACCGCCGCCGAGTTGTTCCTGAAGAGCGACCTGGCGGCCTGGACGGCCGCGCGGCGGCTGTCGGTGAAGAGCGACGTCCTCGACAGGTGCTGGGTCAGCGCGATGTAAAAGAGCGCGGCGAGCTCGCTCGGTTTGAAAAGGTACCGGCCGCCACTCTTGGCGGTCATGACTCGATAGGCCGCGTAGTTGTGGATCCCGCTGTTGTCGTGCACGCGGCCGTAGTCGTTGGCGAGTGTGTAGGGTGGAGTCGCCCTGCGAAAATTCCTCATCAGCTTGGGCTGGCCATGCCTGGTCGGGTCCTGGATGCTGCGCAGGACCGTGCCCTTGCCCTCGAAGTTGGTCCCGATATCCCATTCCCAGCGGCCGATCGGTCGGGCGTAGTTCGCGATGATCGTCCCGAAGATGTCCGAGTAGGACTCGTTCAGTGCGCCGGGCTGGGTGACGTATTCGAGCCGGGCCGTATGGTCGGTGACGCCATGAAATATCTCGTGGCCGACGATGTCGAGCATGTTCGCGATCGAATAGAACGAGCCATCCGGGAACCTGACCTGCCCGTAGACCATCTGCTTCTCGTTCCAATACGCATTCCTCCACTCGCGCGCGTGATCCGTGCTCTCCTCCCTGTCCCAGCAGTTGACCGACGACACCATCTCGCCGCCCCTGTTGTCGATGTTGTTGCGCTTGAGCACGCGACGCAGAAAACGCGCGACGTCGGCGGTATTCGCGTGCGCGCCGACCGCTTCCATCGCCCAGGGATTGGGCGGGTTGGTGCCGATGAGCCCCGGCAGCAGCCGGGATTGCATCGAGGGATCCCTGAAACCGAAGTCGTAAGTCGTCAGGTTCAGGGCCACATCCCGGAGCACTCGACGTCCCCCGGTCCCCTTCTCGACCGCGATTCTCCGATTCGCGCGCCGGCCATCCCGTGCCTTCTCTGTCACTGCGGCCATCGTCGACGTTCGCGGCAGGCCCGCCAGCAACTTGCCGGAGTGGGCATCCACGACGTAGTCCTTCAGCACGGCGTCACTGCGACCGTCGCTCAGCACCGTGCGTTTGCGTTGCGGCACGTTCTCGATGATGTAGGCGAGCCGCCAGGTCGAGTCGTGGAAGTAGTAATTGAGGATCGGGGTGTTCTTGAGCCTGGAAGGCGGCTGGCCCGACGCTTTCGCCGCGACGGCAAGCGCCTTTTGCGGAGAAATCTTGGCGACGTGCTTGACCCCCTCTGGACTCCCGAGCGAGGAATTGATCCCGACGCATTTGTTGCTCTTGTCGAGCTCGACCGTCACGAGGGAGCCGTAGACGGGAATCTTGTTGAAGGTCTGCCGGAACTTGACCGTCGTCGTGCCGGTCAGCGGCAGCGCCTCGGCTCCCAGGATCCTGAACTCGCTCTCGCCCGAATCGGTCACGGGCCGGGTGAGCGACTGGCGCCGACTGCTTGCGAACGAACGATCGAGGTATTGGCGAGCCGACGCTTCGGGATCGAGGTTCTTGAGCCGGGTGGGACTCGCTGCCGGCGAGGGTGCCGGCGCAGCTGCCAGCGCGCGTGCCGCCCGCTGCGGGCCCGGGCGCGGCGCTCTCTGCTCGGCTTCGACTTCGACGGTGGGAAGGGCCCTCCCGACCAGGCCGTTATTCCCGACGGCCGCCTTCGGCCTGGAACGACTCGAGGCAGCCGTTGCCTTCCTGCGAGACGTGGCCTTCCGTTTGCGCTTGATGAGACGCATGGCTGTCCCTCCTCGAAGGTCTAACTTTAGAACATTTTCCGCCCGGCGAACGTAGCACCACGCGTAGAATTCCCCGAGTAGAATTCCCCCGAGAGGAACCCCGATGACGTTGCCGACCGCGATTGTCTTGATGGTGCTCGCGCTGATGCCGGGCGCGCAGACTCAGTCGTCCGCCACTCAACAGGCGTCCGCGCCGATCCCCCAATCCCCGCATCAATCCCCGTATCAATCCCCGTATCAATCAACGAAGAGCTGTGGGCCGCGGCGCGCGCCGCGGATACGGCCCGGGTCACGGCGGCGCTCGGAAAAGGGGCCGACGTCAATGCCAAGACGCGCTACGGCGCAACCGCCCTGACTTTCGCCGCCGACAAGGGCCACATCGACGTCGTCAAGCTCCTCATCTCCCGCGGCGCCGACGTCAACGTCCAGGACACCTTCTACCAGATGCGCGCCATCGACATGGCGATGATGAACAACCATCCAGACGTCGTGAAGCTGCTGCTCGAGCGCGGGTCCAGGGGCGCCGCCGGCATCCTGCCGCAAGCCATCCAGCGGGGCAACGTAGCGCTCGTTGCGACCGTGCTCGAATCTCCGGACCTGACGAGAGCGCAGCTCCGTCCTGCCCTCGCGGGCGCCAAGAAGGTCAACAATCCCGAGATCATCGCGCTCGTCGAGAAGAAGCTGGCGGCGATGCCGGCCGAGCCAACCACTCCTGGAGTCGCTGTCGATCGAGCGACGCTGCAGTCGTATGTTGGCAGCTACCGCAACGAGGAGGCGGGGGCCGCGATCAGCGTGGTGCTGAACGGCGAGCAACTGATGGCGACGCCCCCCGGTGGCACTACCCCCTCGATGACGCTGGTCGCGAGCTCACCAACCAGCTTCCGCGTCGCCGAAAGAGAAGGACTCACGATCAGCTTTGAAGGGCGCGGTGGCCTGATCGAACGAGCGGTGGCCACGATTGGCAATACACCGCAGGTGTGGACCCGCGTCGCGACGCCGCCGGCGGGAGCGCCACCGCCGGCCGCCCCGGCCGCACCGCCGCCGGCAGCCGCGGCGGACCCCAAACCCGCGGCTCGAACCGCTGCACGCAACTGGCCCGGCTTCCGCGGCGAGAACGCCGCCGGAAACGGCGACGGGCAGGGAGCCGTGGCCGAGTGGGACGTCGACACCCAGCAGAACATCCGCTGGAAAACCGCAATTCCTGGCATCTCCAACGCGAGCCCGGTCGTGTGGGGCAACCGTGTCTTCGTCGTGACGGCCATCAGCAGCGCCGGCGACAAGACCTTCAGAACAGGACTGTATGGCGATGTCGCGCCGGTGAACGACCTTTCGGAGCACACCTGGAAGATCTATTGCCTCGACAAGGCGACAGGAAAAGTCTTGTGGGAGCGCGACGCCTTCAAGGGCGCGCCGAAGGTCAAGCGGCACACGAAAGCCAGCCAGGCGAATTCGACTCCGGTGACCGATGGCCGGCGCGTCGTCGCGATGTTCGGCTCGATCGGGATTCTTGCCGCGTGGGACATGGACGGCAAATCGCTCTGGCAGACCGACGTGGGCGTGATTGACAGCGGCTGGTTCTTCGATCCCGATACGCAGTGGGGACATTCGAGCTCGCCCATCATTCATGGCGAGAGCGTGATTGTTCAGGCCGATCGACAGAAGGACTCGTTCATCGCGGCCTACCAGGCGGCGACCGGCAAGCAACAGTGGCGCACGGCGCGCGACGAGATCTCGACCTGGGGAACACCGACGGTCTTCCGCGCCGGCAACCGCGAGCAAATCGTCACCAATGGCCCGAAGATCCGCGGCTACGATCCCGCGACTGGCAAGCTCCTGTGGACGCTCGGGCCGAACTCGGAAGTCACGGTTGGCACACCAGTCGTCGGCAACGGCGTCGTCTACGTCACCGGCGGGTATCCGCCGGCGCGCCCCGTCTATGCGATCAAGCCCAACGCCAACGGCGACATCTCGTTGCCGAAGGACCAGACGTCGAACGAGGTCATCGCCTGGAGCAACGGCGAGGGCACCTACATCCCGACACCTATTTTCTACGATGGAATCCTGTACACGTGCGGCAACAACGGCGTCCTGACCGCCTACGACGGCACGACCGGCGAACGGATCTATCGCGCGCGCGTGGGCGGCGGCGGGTCCTTTTCGGCATCACCAATCGCCGCTGACGGCCGTCTCTACTTCGCCAATGAGGATGGGGACATCTTCGTAGCGCGCGCCGGCCGGACTTATCAGGAGATCGCGAAGAACGAGATGAAGGAAGTGATCATGTCGACGCCCGCCATCTCGGACGGCGTCGTCGTCGTCCGTACTTTGGGTCACGTTTACGGCATCGGCCAGAAGTAGGCACGGGTTGTTGTCCACATCGTTCGTCGACGCTCTGGCACGCGACATCGCGTACGCCTTCCGAACGTTCCGTCGAGCCCCACTGGCTGCCCTGACCATCGTGACTACGGTGGCGCTCGGCCTGGGACTGGTTGCCGTCGTCTTCACCTTCTACAACGCCTTCTTCTTCCGCGTCGATGCCGTGCCCAACCCGAACGCGTTGTTCGCCGTGCAGCGGCTGCCACAACCCGGCGCGAACGTGTGGTTGCCGTTTACGCGGCCGCAATACGAAGCGCTGCGCCGCGAGTCGAGCGTCTTCACCGATGCGCTCGCCATGCTTCGCGGCGTCCAGACGCGCATCGATGGCCGTGCGTCGCGGGGCACTCTCGTCAGTGGCAACTTCTTCCAGGTGCTGGGGGTCAGCGCGGCGCGCGGGCGCACGCTCTTGCCGGGTGATGACGAGCGGTTTGGCGGCCGGCCGGTGATTGTCCTCAGCCACAGGGGCCAGAACAGACTGTTCGCGGGCGAGCAGGTAGTGATCGGCCGAAGCCTGCGCATCGACGGCATCCCGTACGAGGTCGTCGGCGTTATGCCGGAGGCGTTTCGCGGTCTGGGCCTCGTCGCGCCCGACTACTGGGCGCCGCTGTCGCTCGTCGTGCAATTCCGCCAGGCCCAAGCCGGAAGAGAAGACGAAATCGCCGTTGACGTCGTCGGCAGGCTTAAGCCCGGCCGATCGGAGGGCGCGGCGACGGCGGAGCTGACCGCTTGGGCGGCAGGAAGCATCGACCTCGAGGCAGTCGACGGCCACCCCAAGACGATCAGGCTGAGGCCCAGCCGCGGAACGCTTTCGGGCGATGCGCTCGAGGAGCTGTTGGTCTTCGCTCCGCTGTTCTTTGCCTTCGGGCTCATCCTCCTGATTGGCTGCGCCAATGTCGCCAACCTGCTGCTCGCGCGCGGCGTGGCGCGCCAGCGGGAGATCGGCATCCGATTGTCCCTTGGCGCCTCACGCCGGCGCATCATCCGACAGCTCTTGACGGAGAGCCTGCTGCTCGCGCTGGCGTCCGCGGCGGGCGGCCTCGCAATCTCACGATTCTTCCTCGAGACCGCCGTCCGCCTGACCACCACCACGATGCCGCCGGAGATTGCCGAGCAGGTCAGTCTCGTCGCACCTGCGGCGGACTGGCGAGTTGTGGTGTTCCTGTTGGGCGGCGCGATCGCCGCAACCGTATTCTTCGGCCTCGCGCCAGCGCTTCAAGCCACGCGCCTCGAGCTGGTGCGGACGATGCGAGGCGAGCTCACGAGGGATGCGCGTCCCGGCCGCGCGCGAAACGCGCTGATCGCGATCCAGGTCGGTGCATCGGCCCTGCTCCTGATTTGCGCCGCCGTGTTTCTGCGAAGCGCCCTTGCTGCCGCGGCCGACAAACCGAGTCTGCGGACGGCCGACACGATCACGCTCGGAATCACCAACGAGCCCCTGCGTGCCGCGACGCTCCAGGCCGTGAACAGCGAGCCGTCGGTCGTGGCCATGGCGGCGTCGTGGCCGCACGTACTGAGCAGCGCGCTCGCCGAAGCGTCCGTAGTCGCCGACCCGTCCCGGCCCGAGGCGCCGCCGACGCGATTGCCAGTTGCCTACAAGTTCGTGTCACCGGAGTACTTCAGCCTGTTCGACATCGAAGTATTGAGGGGTCGCGGTTTCACGCAGACGGAACGAAGCCCGGAGACGGGCGTCGCCGTCGTATCCGAGGCGACCGCGCGCCGGCTCTGGCCGAACCGCGAAGCCGTCGGCCAGGTCGTGCGCCTTGACGCGCGTCGGCCATCTGACACGCCGGGCCAGACCGTCGTCCCCCATCTGCCCCTCCGCGCGTTCACCATCGTCGGCGTCGTACGCGACGTGCGGGCAGGCAGCCTCGGGATCTTCGAATCGGGCGGCGCGGGCCTGTATGTGCCGATCGCCATCGAGAGCCCCGGGACGTCGCTTAACCTGCGCGTCCGTGGCGATCCGGATCAGGCGCGTCAGCGGCTGATCGAGCGTGTCCACAGAGTCGATCCAGGCATTGGTTGGATCAGGACGATGCGGACGATTGCAGGGATGGCGGCCTACATCCTGCAGATCGCTTTCTGGATGGCGGCGGTGCTCGGCGTCCTGGCGCTCGTGCTCACGCTGTCCGGGCTGTTCAGCGTGCTGTCCTATGTCGTCGAGCAGCGCACGAAGGAGATCGGCGTGCGGATCGCGCTCGGCGCGACGACGAGGAACGTCGCCGGGCTGGTGTTGTCACAATTGGCCCGCCCCGTGGTCCTCGGCCTAGCCATAGGCAGCGGGCTGGCCAGCACAGTCGCCATCATCCTGATGTCGACGCCAGCCGCATCGCAAATCGGTAGCGTTGTCCGCGTTTTCGATCCGCTGGCATATACGGCGAGCCTGCTCTGCATCGTCACGGCGTGCGCGCTTGCCGCGTCGATTCCTGCGCTGCGCGCCGCGCGCATCGATCCGATGACCACGCTGCGGCAGGAGTAGGTAGGGCTGCCCGTGGCGAACAGTAGAGGCTGTCTCATAAACCTGCCGCTCGTTTCCAACTGCGAGCGAGCAAGGCGAGCGAGCCACGCGACCGGCCCGCCTTCGCGCCGGAGGCGCTACGGCGAGGTCTCGCCGGAGCTTTAGCGGAGGCGGAAGCGCGCGGGCGAAGCGGCGCGAGAGGGAGCGTGTTGGGGAGTCCGAGGGGCGAAGCCCCTCGGATAAGTCTACAAGCTGTCTCATAAACAGCGCTAACGAGCGGCAGCGAGTGAGCCACGCGAGCGGCGCGGGGCGTCGGGGTCCCCGCGAGCGAGCGTGTAAGGGGGTCCGGGGGACAAAGTCCCCCGGATGAGACTAGTGCATCGGCGTGGCCGCGTCGCAGGGCGGCATACGCCGATGCACACGAGCTGATCTACTTCATTGCAGGACAAGTCCCCGTCGTTTGCTTGATCGAGCTGACCTCGATCTCGCGCAGTCTGAGATCCTTGCTCGTCACGTCCACACCGGCTGGCGGCTGACCCGCCGTCGCCCCGCCCGTGGGTTTGCCACTCGCAGCAACTTCAGCGGACTTGAGCATCCCGGCGATCTCGACACGCTGGCCCACGAACTGGGCAGCCTGCCCCTCGTTCGGACCAGTCAATTCATAGGCGCTGGACGACGAACCGCTCGTCCCTGTCGGGCCGGCCGGGCTCGAGGGCTCCGCGCCAGCCTTGCTGGGGGATGCAGAAGCATCGGCGAGAATGAACTCGTTACCGGTGCCCACACCCGTTCCCGCGGCCCCGCCACGGCCTGCGTCCTGTGCCTTGCGATAGTCCGCCTCGCGCTGAATACACCCGGTGACTGTTATCTGCCCACCCGTAGAGGTGCGCGCGCCTGGCGGCGGCTGTTGAGGTTCCTGGCTCGCGGCCTGAGCGAAGGCAACCGTCCCGAGCGCCAACAGTCCTGCCGCGAAGGTCCCACTCGTCAGTCTTGCTTTCATGATTCCTCCTGAACGATTCAGTAAAGAGTTCCGCCGCGCTCGGCATGGAACCCGCGGCTGCGGGATCCGATGCGACCGCGGCGGCACGGTCTCTCGTTTCCGGCGTCGATCACAACGCACCCGTAATGAGCAACCACCGTGCCTGATTGACGGCTCGACGATTCCGCCGAAAAGGCCGTCATCCAGCTCGTCAATCGGGTTCGCTTATGGGCCTTCGGATTCTCAGTTGGTAGTACACTTCCCGAAGGTTGGCCCGGCCCGCTCCGCGCGCGCCGTTCAAAGAAACGATAGCGGATACACCCTCGCTGCTGAGCGAGGCGACAGCGCCTGCGTACGATCCGCGTCGATTCATCCGCCGGCCGTCGACGCGGATCGCGTGCTATACGTGAGGTCATGCCAGACAAGAACCAACGCCCTGATCCGGGACACCGTCCTGCACCGGGCGGATCCGCGCCGGGGCGTCCGCTCTGCCCGTCGGACCTTCCCCCGGACGAGGGAGCACCAGGCGAATCTCGACGCGAGGCCCCGAGCCCTGGTGTTCCCGTGCCGGCTGATGAGTACGAACGACTGAAAGAAGACGCGATTCGTCGCCGTCCCCCTCGCGGTGCACCAGCGCAGGAAGACGAACAGGGCGACTGACGCCGGCCTCAACCCACGCTCGAGCCTGGCCTCGAAGTCGATGGCTTCTGTCGTCGAGTTCGTACGCTTTGTTTTTGCGCGACGTTACTACTGCTTGCGGTCGTAGTTGAGATGACTCAGTTCTAACGCTGGCCGTAAGGCTGAGCCGGCTGCGCGACGCTCGTCACGTCTTGGATCAATCCGCCTCTGGCTGATTCCCAGCGCACATAGCCTCAGCGTGTCGTCCAGCCAAAAGGAGGAATATGACGAAGCGCATGGCGAAGCGAACATCAACCCGAAAGCGCACTCCCCGAAAGCAGGCTGGTTCGCGGGCCAGTCGAACGTCTCGCGTCGTGGCGGCCTTGAAAGGACGAGGCGCGCGGGGCAAAGAGATGGCTGTCGACGTCGGACCGGCGGCCGATGCGGCCGCGCGCACCACCGAGGAAAAGCGTGAGCCGCGGCCGTACACATCTCGCTATCCGATCCCCGACGACCGGTTCCGAATGTTGAAGGACTCGGCGGTCAAGGCCAAGGTTCCGAAGGGATCCATGACCGCATCGGCCGACGCCGGCGGAGGGATTGAAGTATCGAGCACCGGCGTCGCGCTCGCCGCCATGGACGCGTCGCTCGAGCCCTCGGCGGCGCCGACCGCGTCGACCAACTTCAGCGGTATCGCCGCCACCGGCTGGATACCGCCAGACTGCACGATGGCGGTTGGCCCCTCTCACGTCATGCTGTCGGTCAACTCCAGCGTGGCCGTCCACAACAAGGTCGGCGGCGCAGTAGTCCTCCAGCGCACGCTCACTCAATGGTTCTCGAACGTGGTGAGCGGTCAGACGATCTTCGATCCCAAGCTCCTCTACGATCAGCACGCGGCGCGCTGGGTCCTCCTGGCGGTCGCCTTCAGGACCAATCCGAACGCGAGCGTCTTCCTGCTCTCGGTGTCGGCCACCGCCAACCCTCTCGGCCAGTGGCGCAACTACGCCCTCGACGCCACGAAGGACGGGACGACGTCGACTGGAAACTGGGCCGATTTTCCGGCGCTCGGCGTCGACGCTCATGCGCTCTATCTGACCGCCAACATGTTCGCCTTCGCAGGCGGTTTCCAGTACGCCAAGATCCGCATCGTCCCGAAGGCTGGTCCCTACTCGGGCGGCCCGGCGCCGTTCTTCGATTTCGTGAAGATGCAGAACCCGGACAACAGCATGGCGTTTACCGTTCAGCCTTGCCACACCTTCGGCGCGCCGCAGGTGGAATACCTGGTGAACTCCCGCTTCCCATCGGGCAGCGCGCTGACGCTGTGGCGCATCGCGAATCCGACATCCGCGCCGACCTTGACCCGAACCTCAGTCGCCACGTCGGCGTATACGCTGCCGCCTAACGCCGATCAGAAAGGCGGACCGCCGCCGCTGAACACCGGAGACGTGCGCGTTCTCGAGGCGACCTTCCGCGGAGACTCGGTCTGGTGCGCCTTGACCACCAGCCGTAACTGGGGCCTGGGAAACCGGGCATCTGTTCACTGGTTCCAGATCCGGGCCGCTGCTTCCGCGCTGGTACAGGAAGGCGTCTACGGAACACGGGCGGCTCACTATTTCTTCCCCGCCGGCTGCCCCGACGCGAATGGCAACTTCGTGCTCGTGTTCAGCCGTGCCGGCACGAACGAGTTCGGTTCCATCGGCTACACCGGCCGGCGCGCGACCGATCCGCTGGGAAGCCTGCAGGCGAGCGCCTTGCTGAAAGCCGGCGTGGCCCACTACCAGTCGCTCGACTCGCAGGGCCGCAACCGCTGGGGCGACTACAACGGCGTGTCCGCGGATCCCGCCAGCCCGAGGCTCATCTGGTTCTACAGCGAGTTCAGCAGTGCGGTGAACACGTGGGGAACCTGGGTCGGGTCGTCGTTCTTCTGATCGCTCTCGACGTTGCTGGCTGACTAGACATCTTCTATCGGTTTAGTCGTAAAGCTTGAAGCAAGTTTTTCAGGCGGCAAGGATGGCGTCCTCGTGGATTTTGCGGATCTGTGCGTCGAGGTTGTCGAGCGCGGTGCGCAGCGGGCCGGGCAGCGGATCGGGAGCCGGCGCGAGCGGTGGCCACTCGGGCCGGAGGATGCGGAGATAGAGTTTCGCGGAGAAGAAAGCCACCTTCAGGCCGTAGCTGGTGGCGGTGTAGCGGTGCGTCGTCGGGATGCGGTGGATCAGGCCTTTGAGCCGTAGGCGGCGCAGGTCATACGTCATCTGGGCGGCGGAATAGGGGTGACCGAGGAGCGCGGCGACCTGTGGACGCAGGTCACGGTTCCGAAAACCGCGGGGGAGATGCGCAAACCCGGTGATGGCTTGGAAGAGTGCCATGACGCGAGGGTCGCCGAATCGGAGGGCGGACGTCCGCTGGCCAGCTTCGACGGTGGGCCTCTGGAGCCGGTCGAGCGCATCCTGCGTCACCACGCACTGGTGACTGACGCGTTCGACCTCGAGGAGTTTACGGTTGACTTGGTCGCCCAGGTCCCGCAGATGCGAGAGATTCGACACGGCTTTGGCGACCTGAAAATCGTTCGGGTTGTTGATCGTGGTCTCGGTTCGCAACGCGCGTTGCTCTTTGAAGTATTGCTTGACGTGCGAGGACTTGTACTCGATGTGCAGACTGGGGTCGACCCCCTCGGTGATCACGCGCGTGCGATAGCCCCAGGCCGGTGGCGGCGTGCGGCGCGTGATGCGGTGCGGAAACAGGAGGCCGACGCGGTCGGGCCGCCCGAGGTCCAGATTCTCGCGAATGACGGCTTCGAAGAAGTGCCGGCCCTGCACCGGGCGCGCAAACACCTGCGTGAGGCTGACTTCGACTTGCTGCAGCGCGAGCCGATGGGTGTAGCCGGCGGCCCGATCGGCCGGGGTCATCGGCGCCGGGAGCCGCGCGGTCCAGCGATCAAAGAACGCTTGGACGTCGGCCGGGCCGAGGTGATCACAGATGGCTTGCAGCCGCGCCGAGTCGGCACACGCGAGGAAACCGTTGTCGAGACTTTCAAAGGCGACGTCCGCGCGTCGGAGCTGCTGCTTGACCCACTCATGCCCGTTGAGACAGAGCTTGATGGGATACGGCAGATACGTCCCGAGCTTGAGAAACGCCGGCCCCCAGTCGCGATCCTGCACGTAGAAGTAGTAATGATTGACTGCGACCGACTGCCGCGTGAAGTCGAAGGTGACGCTCCCGCGGGGCGTGTGTCGCTTCTGCGCCTTGAACGCCCGCATCTTTTCTTGCGCCACGCCGATCACGACGACCCCGTCGGTCACCGGCCGACGCGCGCGGTAGTCGGCGACCACGTCGTCCTTCCGTTGGCCGCGCTCGAACGTGATCAGCGGGGCGTCCTGCGTGATCGCGTAGCGCTTGATCGTGCTGACGAATCGCTCGAGCATGGGCGCGAATAAGGCCGGCGACGGGATCGGATGGCCCAAGTGATCGCGGAGGAAATAGCACAGGCCGCCGGACGTTTGCAGCTGCGGCATGTAGGCGTGCAAATAGAGACGGTCGAGACAGCGAATGGACAGGGTCACGTGGTCCCGAATAAGCTCGTGCACGTTGGGCATCAGCGTCTCCTTTTGGCGAAGAAGTCGCCCGATGCTACTCCACCTGGAGTACGCCGACGGGACCCCGCCGGCGCCAACGCTCTTATCTCCAGTGAAGCTGCGCCTCAAACCGGCGCTGACGCTCTTTACTCGACGGTTTGAGGCGCAGCTTCATTGGAAGTCATCCCATAAACGGCGCGAACGAGCGGCCGCGAGTGAGCCTGGCGAGCGGCGCGGGGCGTAGGGCCCCCGCGAGCGAGCCAGTAGGGGGGCTCCTGGGGGGCGAAGCCCCCCGGGAAAAGACGAGTGGTTCCACCTCAACGACGCCCGCGCAGCCGCGGGCGTCTGACAGGAGTGCAAAATGGATTTCATCGAACGGTTGTTCGGAGTGGCGCCGGACGGAGGGTCCGGATTGCTGGAAGCCCTCTACTTCTTCGTCGCGACCGGGCTCGTCGCGGGCTGGGCGCTCTGGCGTCGGCACGCCGCATCGACTCCGAGGCGATAAGGGGCTGAACGGCCTGGTTTCTCGGTCAGCGCTTACTTCGCGCTGCCGGTGACGGTCGCCAGCAACGCCTTTCCTTCCGCCTCGGGGATGTCGCGAACGTAGATGTTGCGGAAGCGCACTTCCGATCCGTGCGTCTGCAATTCAATGGACCCGGTCGGAAGAACGGGTTGCGCGCGATCGAAGAAATTGTCGAGCACCTGACCGACGACGACCGGCTTGTCGTTCAGCGTGACCCAGACGCGCGTGCCGACCATCTTGATGGCGAGTGAATTCCATTCGCCGATGGGATTGTCCGCCTTGACGAGCGGCCATTTCCCAGGGTTATCGGCGTTGTTGTTCCACAAGCCGCCGGATCCTTTGTCTGCACCGTTTTTCAGATCGCGTGGATTTGCCGGGTCCCAGAGCTGCACTTGCGGATAGTCGCGCAGATAGATACCCGAGTCTCCGCCCGCCTGCGTGAGCAGCCAATCGACGCGGAGCTCGAAGTCGCCATATGCCTTTTCGGTGGCGAGGTGCACACCCTTGCCGTCGGAGACGATCTCCCCCTTCGCGGTATCAACCCGCCAGTGAAGATCGCGGTCGTCGTTCCATTCCTTCTGCCTGGCGGCACGCTCCTCGGGCGTGAACTTGGCCTCGACGTACGGACTGAACACGCCGCCACCGCCGGGACGGCCGCGCCAGCCGCTGAGGTCCTTGCCGTTGAAGAGCGCCGTGAAACCTGCCGGAGGCGCCACCGCGGTCGACTGCGCGCCGAGCATCACAGACGCGGCGGCACACGCTACTGTCAGAGCCACCGTCTTCGCAACAGTCCGCCGCATGGTCGAACCCTCCTTGACATCCAGTGAGTACGCTAAACGCGCCGACGGCTATGGCTCACGATGAGCACGATGACCCGATGGACACGAAGAAGACTCCAGGGATCCATCGTGAACATCGTGTCATCGTGGCCATCGTGTTGGACCGTAGTGTCGTGGACGGCCTGTACCCATCTGAGCGGCGCGATGGTAACACGGGGACGACGTCTCAGCGCGCATCGATCCGGCGACGGCTGCGTCGGGCCGGATTCGTCCGGACCATGGTGCTGACGAAGCGGTGCGCACCGATGACAAGGTCCCGTAACGCGTCAACTCGGACGCGTGAGAGTCGCACGAGGACACACGGGTAGCCCACGTAGTGGTCCTTCAAGTAGTAGGTGCCGGGATCGTCCGCGATGAGCGCATCCCGGGCCGCGAAGTCCATCATCACCACCAGCGTATTCGGCTCGGCCGACTTGTGGGATGCGATGCACACGAACATCTTGCCGCGGACCTTCAGCGCAGGTTTACCCCACGTCGTCGTGAGCTCGACGTCCGGCAGCGTCCGGCCGACGGAGCCGACGGTCTTGAACGTGGGGCTTCGCGCCATGGGCTGTACCCATCCTAGCGCACCGGGTCGGCTCCTGCCTTCTTCAGCGAGCCTACGCCACCGCCAGCCGGCGGCCGGTCGTGAACAGCTTGACGAGCACCAGCCCGGCCGCGAAGCCACCGATGTGTGCCATATAGGCGACGCCACCCGTGTCGCTCGTCTGTGCAATTGAACCAATCTGGCTGAATACCTGGATCACGATCCAGAAACCGAGCACGACGATGGCCGGAACCGACGCGATGCCGCCTCGCGTCATGACGCGCACCCGGTTCTGCGGGAACAGCAGGAGGTACCCACCCAGCACGCCACTGATAGCGCCCGATGCACCGACGCTGGGCACGGCCGACGCCCCGCTGAAGACGATGTGCGCCAGGCCGGCGACGACGCCGCAGATCAGATAGAAGCCGAGGAATCGCACGGTACCCATCGCACGTTCGATGTTGTCGCCGAAGATCCACAAGTAGAGCATGTTGCCTCCCAGGTGCATCCAGCCACCGTGAAGGAACATCGACGTGATGAGCGTGGACCAGAAAGGAAGAGGAATGAGAGGTGGCAGATCGTGCCCCACGCTGTATTCCCTTGGCACCACACCCCAGGCCGTGATGAAGGATTGCAGGGCCCCTTGCGATCCCTGACCAAGCTCGAGGAAGAAGGCAAGCACATTGAGGACTATCAGTGCGATCGTGACGATTGGCGCGCCTGTGCCGGGTCCACGATCGTCGCCCATAGGAAACATGAGTCACCCTCCGGAGGACCACATC
Organism: uncultured Acidobacteriota bacterium; assembly: GCA_963839705.1. Classification (GTDB taxonomy): domain Bacteria; phylum Acidobacteriota; class Vicinamibacteria; order Vicinamibacterales; family 2-12-FULL-66-21; genus DATBJJ01. Next base: position 17,787 of record CAWIWL010000007.1, on the reverse strand, counting down.
AGCAACGTCCGTACCGCAGGTGTCGACGATGAAACCAGTTTCCCGATGTGGACAGCCGGCGACCGCTTTCCGGCACAGCCATTTGCCCGGATCGTGTCCTGTTCGAACGCTTGCGCGGTTGGAGTGGACCTTGCACTCTCCACGGCATGGCTGGACCATTCATCGCACCAACCGGCGCGCAGCGGACACGAACGGCTTCGTTGGCTGTGGCAATCATCGCCGTCCTCGCGCTTTCCGCGGGCGCGCAGACTCGGATCGAGCCGCACAAGAACAGCTACTCGCCTCAACAGGATGTGGAACTCGGCCGGCAGGCGGCGGCCGAAGTGCGACAACAACTGCCGCTCCTCAACGACCGGTCCACGGAGGGGTTCGTCGAAGACATTGGCCAGAGACTGATAGACGAGATTCCGGATTACCTGCAGCAGCCCGAGTTCCGTTACAGCTTCGACGTCATCAATCTCAGAGAGATCAACGCCTTCGCGCTGCCTGGCGGACCGATGTTTCTCCACCGCGGGATGATCGAAGCGGCGCGCACCGACGCAGAAGTGGCAGGCGTCATGGCGCACGAGTTGAGTCACGTGATTCTCCGGCACGGAACCGCGCAGGCGACAAAGGGACAGAAGTTTCAGATCGGCGCCATCGCCGGTCAGGTTCTCGGTGCGATTGTCGGCGGCCGCACCGGCAGCGTCATTTCGCAGGGGTCGCAAGTCGGCCTGGGTGTCTACTTCCTGAAGTACGGGCGCGAGTACGAGCGTGAGGCAGACCTGCTCGGCGCGCAGATCATGGCGCGTGCCGGATACGACCCGAGGCAGATGGCGAACATGTTCCGTACGATCGAGCAGCAGAATCGGAACGCGGCGCCTGAGTGGCTCAGCGACCATCCAAATCCTGGGAATCGCTACGACGCGATCCTCCGCGAAGCCGAAACGCTGCAAGTGAGCGGAGCGGCCCCGCAGGGCGAGATCGACGGCGTCCACGCGCGATTGGCGCGCATGTCACCGGCGCCGACGACCCAGCAGGTCGCGCGCGCGCGGCAGCAGGGCCGTCAGCCAGGGCCGGTCGGCACGAGCGGTCGCGCGGCGCAAGTCGAACGGCCGTCGGCGGATTGGCAGACAGTCCAGCCCGGCGAATTCGTCCGCCTCCGCGTTCCCGCGAACTGGCGGCAGACGAGCGGCGGAGGCGGGACGGTCACATACGCGCCGCAAGGCGGGTACGTCCGGACCGAAGACGGCCAGTCGGCTTTCACCCATGGACTCGAGCTGGGCGTGATGCAAACCGACGGCGGCTCGCTGCAGCAGAACACGGAGCAGTTGGTCCAGGTCTTCGCCCGTACCAATCCTGACCTCCGCCGCCAGGGTGGATACTCGCGCACGAGCATCGGCGGACGGCAGGGACTCATGACGACGCTGAGCAATGTCTCGGAGCTGACTGGCGAGCGCGAAGCCATCAACGTGTCGACGGTGCAGCTGAGCGACGGCAGCCTGCTGTTCCTGCTGGGCGTGGCGCCGGCCGACGAGGCACAGGCCTATTTCAACACCTTCGGCCGCGTGCGTCAGTCGGTCCAACTGATGGACCGGATGCCCTGAATCCACAACGGCCCGCAAGTCCGGCTAAAGCCGGACACTACGGGGAATCAACGGGGCGGCAACGAACGAAGGATCTAGGCTCACCAGGGCGCAGCGGAAGGCGTCAACCAAGATCGGCCGCTTCGTCATCGGTCACGAGCTGCGACCGGTGCACGGAAAGAAGTAAGGGTCAGACGAGGGTCAGACCCCGGCCTGACTGTTTGTCCGCGTGTTACGTGCCGCAGAACGTGCGATATGAACTCGACGTGCTGGGCGTGCTGGGCGTGCTGAACATGCTTGACATGGGCAAGTCGCGTCCGTGGTCGTAGGGGCTCGCCAGCACGTCAAGTAGTCGCTCCATCACGGAAAAGTCGTCGCCGCTGGTCGCCGCCTCGAGCGCCGCCTCCACGTTGTGATTGCGCGGGATGAACGCCGGGTTGTGCCGTCGCATCAGGTCCTGGGCCTCCGCGGGCGACTGCGACTGCCGCCCGCGGCGCGCCGCCAATCGCCGCTGCCACGCCTCCACTTCGGGATCGGCAGTGGCGTCCACATCGAGGCCCCCGCTAGTCAGCCCCCGAAAAGTGTTCGTGAAGTCGGCCGACCGTCGCTGCATCCAGGCAAGCAGGTCGTCGGCCAGCGCCCTGTCTGTCTCTTCCTCCGTGAACAGTCCAAGCTTCGCTCGCATGCCGGCCAGCCAGTGCTGCTCGAAGAGGTCCGGAAAGCGGTTGAGCGACGCCGTGGCGCGCTCCACAGCGCGATCGATGTCCTCGTCGAACAGCGGGAACAGCGGCAACATCGCTTCGGCGAGTCGTGCGAGATTCCACTGGGCGATCGCAGGCTGGTTACCGTACGCGTATCGCCCACCATGATCGATGGAGCTGAACACCGTCGCCGGATCGTAGGTGTCCATGAACGCGCAGGGGCCGTAGTCAATCGTTTCGCCGGAGAGCGCGCAGTTGTCCGTATTCATCACACCATGGATGAAGCCGACCAGCTGCCAGCGGGCGATCAGGGACGCTTGCCGTGCGAGGATGGCGTCGAACAACGCGATGTGCGATTCCGGCGAATCGGCAAGCTCAGGGTAGTGTCGCGACCGCGTGTAGTCCGCCAGCGCCCGCACCGCTTCGTTGCTCCCCGGCACGCCCATCCCGCCCGCCTGGCCATCGTGTGCTGCTGCCCACTGCATCGTGCCGACGCGGATATGGCTCGCGGCGACGCGCGTCAGCACCGCACCGTCGAGCAGCGTGTCGCGATAGACCGGCTCGCCCGTCTTCACCACGGCCAGGCTCCGGGTGGTCGGAATGCCGAGCGCGTGCATCGCCTCGCTGATGATGTATTCCCGCAGCATCGGCCCGAGCGCGGCGCGCCCGTCACCGCCTCGGGAAAACCGCGTCCGGCCTGCCCCTTTCAGTTGAATGTCCACCCGATCGCCGGCTGGCGTGATCTGCTCGCCGAGCAGGATCGCACGGCCATCGCCGAGAACCGTGAAACTGCCGAACTGGTGTCCGGCGTACGCCTGCGCGATGGGTCGCCCGCCTTCAGGCACGGCATTGCCCGCGAGTATCGCGGCGCCTTCGGGGCCCTCGAGCGCCTCGGGCTCGAGTCCAAGCATCGTCGCGAGCGGCCGGTTGAAAACGGCGACGCGCGGCTCGCGAACCGCGGTCGGTGCCGCATCCGAGTAGAACAGCTTCGGCAGCTCCGCGTAGGTGTGCTCGAGACGCCAGCCTGGCATGTGACCATCATAACGGGCGAGGGTTCGTCCTGCCGTGAATTGCCGGGAATGAGCGCCTCCGCGGCGGTAGATGTCGAGCTCTCGCCAGGCGACATCGTGGTATTTCCGCAAGGGATCCACACCACCTGAGCGGCGGCACCGGAGGTGCGATGTTTTTCAGCGCGGCCAACCAGAGGCTGGCGTCGGCCGTCTTACGGGGCAGGTTCAAGGAGAGTCAACATGCTCCGTGTGATTACTTTGGCTGCGCTCCTCATGATCCCAGCGCGTGGCACCGAACCGACGCGCACGACGACAGAGACGTGGACCGGCTGGTTTTCCGACAAGCAGTGTGCCCGCGTGCGGCCCGATGAAGAGCCGCGGCCGAATGGGACGGCCTGCGTCAAGAAATGCCTCGACGAAGGATCGCCAGCCGTGTTCATCAGCGAACAGGCGAAGGCGGTCTACGAAGTTCGCGACTACGCGTCGGCCAAAGACGATGTAGGATTTCGAGTCGAGATTACCGGCGAAGTCGACGAGAAGGCCAAGGCAGTCTCGGTGAAGTCGGTGAAACGACTCTCCGAGGTGACGGCGATGTGCCTGGTCCCGAAGAAGCGCCGTTCATAGCGGCCGCGCCACGCCGGGTACGGCGTCACCTTCTCCCGCTTTTCAGACCGCGCCAGGCGTTCATCGCGCTGGCGATCGCGATCGTGCTGCTCTACCACGGCCGTACCAGCGGCACAACCCGAACCGGCCCTCGCTACATCAGCGACGATTCGTCAATCTGAGCGCGTGATCGCATAGCATCAGCGTGTCGTGGACAACGTCACGCATGCATTCGTGGGAGCGGCAATCGCCGAATGCGCCGTCCCGCGTGACTCGTCGTCTCGCACGCGCGCGGCCTTCATGTGCGTGAGTGTCGTCGCGGCCAATCTCCCCGATGTGGATATCCTCTACACGAGCATTACCGAGGAGCCGCTCGGCTACCTCCTTCACCATCGCGGTCACAGTCATACGCTGCCCGGCCTTGCCGCGCTCGGCATCCTGATCTGGTCGAGCCTGCTGCTCCTGCCGCAGACGAGGCCAGCCGTGCGCGGAGCGAAGTCGCGGTGGATCGTCCTTGTCGCCTCGGCGCTCCTCAGCCATCTCCTGATGGACAGCGGCAACAGCTACGGGACGCATTTCTTCTATCCGCTGTCGTCCCGATGGTTCTACGGCGACGCGGTCTTCGTGCTCGAGCCGTGGCTCTGGGCGATCCTCGGCGCGGCACTGGCGTGGAACGCGGGCCGTTTCTGGCGCATGGTGATCGTGCTGCTGACCCTCGTCCCGATCGGGACGCTCGTTTCCCTCGGTGTGCTCCAGACCGGTGTGTCGGTCGTGCTGCTCGGCGTTGTCGGCGCAGCTGCGATCGTCGCGCGAGCGTTCGATCGGAAGCGGCGCGCGGCGGCCGCGTTGCTCGCGACTGCGGCGATCTTCCTGTTGATGTCAGGCCTCTCGCGCGTCGCCAAGAGCGAGGCGCGACGTGCGCTCGCGTCTCTGGATGGTACTCGGATCGTTGACATCGTCTCGGACGCCAACCCCGGGGTGCCCTGGTGCTGGACCGTGCTGACGCTCCAGGAGGCGACTGCCGGGGCCACAGGAGCGCTCACCGCCAGGCGCGCGACGCTGTCGCTCCTTCCTGGCGTATGGCCGGCCCCGTCCTGCGCCTCAGCCCGTTTGAGCACCCGATGGTCGACGGATGACGAGCCGTCCGACAGGGTTGTGTGGCACCGCCGCTGGCGCGTAGAGGTCGAGGAGCTTCGCGCGCTCGACACAGGCAATTGTCGGGTTGCGGCATGGCTGCAGTTCGGGCGCGTGCCGTACGTGGCGGAGGGTCGCATCGTCGATCTGCGTTACGAGAATCCGCTCGCGCAGAACTTTACGCCGATGGCGCTCGAGGTTGGAGCGCCCCGCTGTCCGTCCTATCTGACGGATTGGGAGCCGCCGCGACAGGACATTCTCGCGCAGCCCGACGACCGGCGCTGACGCACACCGCTGGCCCGTCAATCGTCGGACAGGACAAGCCGTCTCATAAATGCTGTCACGACAACACGTTTCAACACGATGGCCACGATGACACGATGCTCACGATGGATACTTGGAGTTCTCTTCGTGTTCATCGAGTCATCGTGATCATCGTGAGCCAGGGCCGTCGGCGCGTTCAGCTTGCTCTTGGTTTATGAGACAGGTTCGAGTCGGGGATCAGCGCGTGCGTCGGAGCGGTGAGGGTCGAGCTGGGCTAGACTCCCGACCATGCCTTTACCTGCGCGAACAGGCAAGCCGGTCTTCTCGGCGCACCTGGTACTCCGCCCGTTGCAGTACGCGTTCTACGACTGGACGCGTGAGATCCCACGTTGGAAGCGCGTGCTCGTGTGGGTCGGGCTCTTCCTCCAGGGCTATGCGCTGTTGGCCGCTGTAACCCGGTCGCTCACCCTTCCGCTGACGTGGCCACAGGACATAGTACCTCATGCCCGTCATCTGGCTGATTTACGCCGCCGCTGGCTTGCTGCTGAACGGCGTTCTGACGTCGGAGCTCGGTACTAAAAACAGAGATGCAGTCCGATCTGGCCGCCGCGCGCCGCATTCAGGACACGCTGCATCCGCACGCGCAGGTTGTCCTGCCGGGCTACGACATCGACCACAGCTACACACCGTCCCGCGTCGTCGGCGGCGATTACTTCGACGTCGTCGAACTGCAGGACGGCCGGACGCTCTTCGCCATGGCGGACGTCGCCGGCAAGGGCATGCCAGCGGCGCTTCTCGCGGCCAACGTTCAGGCGCTGGTGCGGAGCATCGCCGCGCGCGACCCGGACCCGCTGACGCTGGCCACGCAGATCAACCAGCACCTCAACCGCTACACGCCGGACGATCGCTTCGTGACGGCTATCTTCATCGGTACTGGACCAGCAAACGGGAGCACTGACCTACGTCAACGCCGGCCACAACGCGCCGCTGCTGACCGGCACGGGCGCCGTCACGACACTCGGCGCCTCTGGCGTCCCGCTCGGATTGTTCGCGAACGCGCCTTACGAGGCCGGGACGGCGGTGCTCGAGCCTGGCGGCGCGCTGCTGCTCTTCACCGACGGCCTTCCCGACTCGATTCGCGGCGACGATCCCGAAGCGCGCATTCGCGACGCCATCTCGGCAACCGGCGCGGCGCCGACGATTGCTTCCCTGGCGAAGCTGGTCGATCGGCGGCTGAATGCCGACGACATCACGATGGTGCTGGTCAGGCGCAGCGGCGCCTGATCAAGCTCGTCCGAACATAGAACTCTCGCACCCTCTGTCGACGTGGGAGGCCGGCACCCCATTTCGTGGTGTGCCCGCTACACCGATCGAGCAGACTGCCATGAATCCGTCCTCTAGTTCATTGCGACGCGAACTGCGCACCGAGGGTTCCGCTGGGTGTTTTGAAATCAGGTCATTGCGGCATCAACAGGTGACAAAGCGTTGAGGGAATACTTGCGCTGTGCAAGGTGTTCCCGTTGGAATCAGGTTTGCTCGTGCGCGTATCGAGACCTTTCAAGGACGGACCGACATGACTCGCGTTCGAGAGGAACGTTCACCCGGTGTCTCGATTCTGCACATCACTGGACCCCTCCGCGTACCAGTCAGCCGTGATGTGGAGTGGGCGGTGCGCGCCGTCCTGCGCCGAGGGGTTCGACGAATAGAGCTGAATCTGGCCGCCGTGTCGGAACTGGACGCCGGCGGCGTAGGCGAGTTGGTTCAGGTGTACAACCGGGCCGCCGGCGCGCACTGTGTGCTGCGGATCGTCAGCACTCCCGCGCGCGTTCAGGAACTTCTCTGCAAAGCGGGGCTCTTCGACCTCCTGACCAAGGACGCCCGATGGTTGCCGAGCGTAGGGCGATTGGTCGGCGTGTCCTGATAGACGGATCGTGAGCCTTCGGGGATCCATCGTGGCGAACTCTCGCCGCTCGTAGCATTCGTAATTCCCAACAACCGGTTTGTGCGGCGACGCCCTGTCTCGATCGAGCAAGGGCACCATGTCACATCGCGCTGGTCTCACGCGTCATGTATGTAAGACGCCGGGACGCGATGCGAGTGATCCCTCGGCGGCTCTGCCGAAGGAGATGGTGTCTCATGGAAACCCCTACTCGCGTGCTCAACATCATGATCCGAGTCTGCGGGGGCGCTGCGTTGGCGCTCGGCCTGGCTTTCTGGCTGGGCTATGCCCGGTCATTAACGCTGCTGCACATCAGGTTCGGTATCGGTGTCGTGTTGTCTCTGTGGGCGCTGGCAGCAATCGCCTGGTGGAAAACCACCCGTCACAGGCTTGCCCTGTTTGCTACGGCGTGGGGACTCGCGACTTTGGTCTTTGGCATGAGGCAGATCCAGCTCTTGCCGGGACCACTTCATTGGATCGTCGAAGTGGCTCACCTCGGTGTGGGCGTCGTCGCCATCGCTCTCGCCGCTCAGCTGGCGAAGGCCATCACTCTTGGACGAGCCCCACAGGGCCATGTGGCGGAGAGAGCCTCGAGCAACGCGACATAGCAAAGCGGCGTCTTGGTGGATCAGTTGGAGCCGACACTCGCGCGCGAGTGTCGGCTCCTATTTCTCTTCGTACACGACGGGCTGACAACGTGACGATGTCGTCGCACGATGGTCACGTGACCGTGTTACCACTGGATCGAAGTGACGTCGCACGTCGAGCAGTTGAGCTGTACTGCGTGCGCGGGTGCGACGACGGCCACGGTCTTGACGACTGGTTGTCGGCAGAGCGCCAGTTGAGCGTGGTCCCGAGAGTCATCACGGTTGCCTGAATGATGGTGATTGGAGGCCTCGATGAAGGATCTTCCCTATCGGCAAGCGTTCGATCGCATACGTGCCGAGTACCTCGAGATGCCAGGCATGCGGCTCACGCCGACGCAAGTGCAGCGATTGTCAGGTGTGGACATTTCCGTCTGCACACTCGTCCTCGAAGACCTCGTTCGCGCCCAGTTTCTGTACAGGGGGCACGACGGCAGCTATTCGAGGGCTGCTGAAGAGCGTCTTCGCTCGCGAGTAGCCAAAGCCGGGTTGAACGCGACCCTCATTCGGTCGACCCGCCGCGCGAGTTGACCTCGCGTTCGCACTCGCTCTCGCCCCTTCGCCACACGACTCAAGGCTGCCATCGCACCGGCCTTCCGCGTGGCTTCGCGGAGATCGCCTGCTGCCAGACTCGCGATGATGCATCGCGCTGGCTGGCTAGTACATAGTTGACGACGAGCTGCGCGTCTCCTATTGACATCCCACATGACGACTGTGATACTCCTCTGTACATCCCAGAGGTGATCGGCATGTCGGATGCTCAGTCGTCCATTCTTCAAGGCACCCTCGACCTGATAGTCCTCAAAACGTTGGAGCACCTCGGGCCGCTGCACGGCTACGGTATCGCTCGTCGTATCGAGCAGGTCGGGGAACGCGCCTTGGTCGTGAACCAGGGGACCGTCTACCTGTGCCTGGTCCGCCTGGTTCAGAAGAAGTGGATCAAGGCAGAGTGGGGCGTGTCCGAGAACAACCGCAAGGCCAAGTTCTACGCCCTGACGAAGGCCGGTCGGAAACAGCTGCAGGCCGAGACCGCGAATTGGGAGCGCGTCGCTGGCGTGATTGGCCGGGTGTTGCACCCGCAGACTGGGAGCTGAATCGTGCTGACGTTCTTCCATACGATCGCAGCCCGCATTCGCGGATTTCTCCGCCCGGGCGACCTCGACTCGGACTTCGACCAAGAAATGGCTGCCCACCTCCAAATGGCGGAAGAAGACGGCCTACGCCGAGGGCTCACCGTCGAGGAGGCGCGCCGGGCCGCCCGCGTGCAATTGGGCGGCATCACGCAGCTGCGCGAGTCGTGGCGCGCGGCGTGGGGCCTGCCGTGGCTCGACGGCTTCGCGCTCGACGCCAAGCTGGGGCTCCGCATGTTGCGTCGATCCTGGGGCCTCACGCTCGCCGGGGGGCTGGCGATGACGATCGTGATCACCATCGCCGCGGTCGTCTTCGTGTTTCTCGACGAGTTCATGGGGCGCACCGCGCCGCCGCTTGATGAGGGCGAGCGCGTGGTCGCCCTTCAGAGCTGGGACGTGGAAGCGCATCGCCGACGGGATGTGTCCCGGCTTGATCTTGTCCGGTGGGGCGTGACCCTGCAGTCGGTGGAGGATCTCGGTGGGTTTCAGACCATCGAGCGCCGACTGGTGGTCGAGAGCCGCCCGGCCGAGTGGGTGCGCGTCGCCGAGATCACCGCCTCGGGCTTCCGGCTGGCGCGCGTCCCGCCGCTCGTGGGGCGGTGGATCGCCGAGGCCGACGAGTACGTCGGTGCGGCGCCTGTGGTAGTGATCGGGTACGACGTGTGGCAGTCACGGTTCGCGTCCGATCGTGCGGTCATCGGTCAAACGGTGCGGCTCGGCGACATCCTCCACACCGTCGTCGGCGTGATGCCCGAGGGCTTCGCGTTCCCGGTGAACCACCGCTACTGGATCCCGCTCCGGCCGGATCCCTCTGGCTCGCTGAAGGCCGCGCCCCAAGGCGCGGTGTTCGCCCGGCTCGCGCCCGGCGTCTCGCTGGACGGCGCCCAGGCGGAGCTGACGACCACAGGGCTGCTGCCACCAGCGACCGGGCCGACCAGCGGCGACACGCGCCGCCCACGCGTCGTGCCTTATACGTTTGCGTTTACCGATGATGTCGAGCGCGGGGAGCTGGCGTGGCGGCAGCGGATCATCCTGCTGCTCGTCGCCCTGCTCCTCGTGCCACCATGCCTGAACATCGCCATCCTCATCTACGCACGAACGGTCACGCGCCAGGAGGAGTTCGCCGCGCGCTTCGCGCTCGGCGCGAGCCGCGGTCGCATTGTGGTGCAACTGTGCGTGGAGGTGCTCGTGCTCTCCTCGGCGGCGGGAGCCATGGCGCTGGCCCTTACACGCCCGATCCTCACCCAGATAGGGGAGATCATCAGGCGATTCCCGGAGCTCGGCGGCTCGCTCCCGTTCTGGGTGGACTTCGACTTCTCGTGGCGCGCCGCCCTCTTCGTCGCCGGCCTCACCGTGCTGGCCTCGCTGATCGCCGGCCTGGTACCTGCGCTGCAGGCCACCGGCCGAGTCCTGCCCACGGCGCTCCGCTCGTTGGGCAGCCGGACGGGAATACCGCTCGGCGCGACGTGGACCGCCTTGATCGTCGCACAGGTTGCCTTGGCTCTGGCGGGGCTGCCGTCCACGATGGAGTTGGCGTGGGGGCACCTGCGGCCCGCCGTCCTTGGACCGGGATTTGCCGCAGGGGATTTCCTTACCGCGCGGCTCGCAGTCGATTCCGAGCGCGTGCCGGCCGCGGAGGCGGACCTGCCTGCGTTCGCCTCTCGCATCCGAAGCCTCCAGGCCGAGGTCATTCACCAGATCGAAGCGGAGGCCGGCGTATCTGCAGTGACGTTTACCGCGGCATTGCCCGGCGCGGAGCCTCTGACGTTCGTCGAGATGGACGAGGGGGTCGCCGGCGGCCCACGCGTCAGGCGTTACGTCAGAGCGAATCAGGTGGACCGGGCCTTCTTCGCGGTATTCGACGTCTCGGCCATGGCGGGCCGCACGTTCGACGGCCGGGATTTCGGCGCGGCGGCGACGGCGATCGTCGACCAGACGTTCGTGCGACAGGTGGTCGGCGACGACAATGCCCTCGGCCGCCGGGTCAGGCCGGTTGCTGCCCCAGGATCGGAGGCCGGCCCCTGGTACGAGATCGTCGGGATCGTTCCCGACCGTCCCGCGAACACGTCCCAGGGACGAATGTATGTTCCGGCGCTGCCTGGTGCGCGTGGACCTGCCAGCACAATCCATCTGGCCCTGCATGCCGGGCCCGATCCGGCCGCGATGTCGCGTCGCCTTCACGAGATCGGCACGAGCCTCGATCCGGCTCTGCGCCTGGAGGATGTACGCCGTCTCGATGAGGTCCTCGGCGAGATGCAGATGTCTAGCAACCTGACGTCCTACGCCCTTGCTACCGTGACGCTCAGTGTGCTCCTTCTGTCAGCCGCTGGACTGTACGCCCTCATGTCCTTTACGGTCACCCGGCGGCGCCGCGAGATCGGCATTCGGACGGCGCTCGGCGCGCGGCCGGGGCGAATGCTGGCGAGCATCTTCGCCCGCGCGCTGTGGCAGATCGGCGCCGGCGTTGCCGTGGGCGTCACGGCCGCGCTCGTCCTTCATAACAAGCTGAACATCGAAGTCGAAGGCGGGTGGCACATTCCGGGGATCCTCCCGGCGGCGGCCATCTTCATCATGACCATCGGCCTGCTCTCCGCGGCCGGGCCGGCCCGTCGCGCTGTTCGGGTTGACCCGACGGAGGCCCTGCGGGACGGGTAGCTTGCGCTCGAAGACGGTCCGTATAACTGCCGATGTTGTTGGATTTACAAGGCTGGCTCGCCTTCGCTCCTTCGGAGCTACGGCGAGACATCTCGCCGTAGCCCGCCTTAGTTCACTGCGGGCGGAGACGGATGGCTCGCCGCACTGGACGATTTCCGCAAACTGGTTGGTCCGTGCGTCAGGCCAGCGTATTCGCGGGCGGATTCACCCGAACGATCGGTCGTCGACAGACGGATCGCACGTCGGCGGCGTCTCTGCCCGCGTGCCCGGCCTACGCCGATGTCTCCGAAAAGATCGTCAGCAGGAAACCGCTCGGATCGCTGACCTCGAACGCGCGGCTGTTCCACTCCGTGTCGTGAGGGTCCGACTTGAGCGTGATGCCGGCGTTCCTGGCCCGCTTGGCCATTTCGTCGACGTTACCAGGCGTCGTCGAGATGGACAAGCGCACGCCGATTCCCTTCTTCCGGTCGCGCCCCTTCTTCCAGTCGTCCTGGCTCAAGCCGATCTGGGTCCTGCCCGCTCGCAGCATCACGCCGAGCAGCGTCCCTTTCTCTTCCCACCGCTCGTCGATCGCGAAGCCGAGCGCCTCATAAAAGGCGATGCTCTTTTGCAAATCGTCGACAGTCAAAGTGGGAACGATAGCGCTGATCTGCACAGCTTCTTGGGTTGTCGCCACGATAGCCTCCTTCTGATTCGTCGTGTTCGTACATCCGCAGGCTACCGGGCCGCGCCCGGATCTTCAAGCGCGGCCGTGCGAGGCATTTGCTGGGCCGGATGAGCCTGGGCGGTAGCGACGCTCGGTGATCCGATGATCTGCGCGTCGGCTATCGTGCTGGCGGCCTCGCCTTCACCAAACTCCCCACGTCGGTCACAAACCTGGAGAGCAGCGGGGACAGGTTGTCCTTTCTCCACACGAGAGCCAATGGCAACGACAGCGTGAGGTCGGCGATTTTCAATATCGCCACGCCGTCCGGACATCGCCAGCGGGCAGTTTCCACGACGAAACCTACGCCCATGCCTTGAGCGACGAGTGTCAATATCGTCGCTTCGTTCGACGCTTCCTGAACGATCCGAGGCGACTTCAGGCCGCCACGGAAACACTCGTACATCAGGCGGTCGTAGAAGGCCGCGCTCTCGCGCCTCGGAAACCAGATGAAACGCGCGTCCGTCATGTCGCGCAGCCGGAGCTTCTTGAGCTTACTGAGCGGGTGCGCGGCAGGAGCCGCCAAGGCGAGGCTGTGCAAGGCGACCGGCAATTGATCCAGCTCCCGATCCGGTTTCGGCGGGTTGAACATGAACCCGGCATCCAGTCGGCCAGCCCGAACGGCCTCGAGCTGTTGCAGACTCGGTAGCGGGTTCAGCTGCAGTTCTGCGTCGGGATAGCGCTCCCGGAAGAGGTGGAGCGAGTCGGGTACCACGCCCCGCCATGAGGCATTCTCGGTGAATCCGAGCCGCAGCGTTCCTGACTGCCCGCGCGCCACACGTTGCGCGCGTTCCGTCGCCTCGTTCAGCTGGTGAAGAATTCGACGCGCCTCCTCGAGAAACAACCTGCCCGCCGAACTGATCTTCACGCCGCGACTGAGGCGATCGAACAACTGGAAACCGATCTCGCGTTCGAGATCCTGAATCTGTCGCGAGAGCGCCGGTTGCGCCACGCGCAGGCGGAGCGCGGCGCGGCCGAAATGTTCCTCTTCGCCAACCGCCACGAAGTATCGAAGATGCCGCAGTTCCATACTGATACCCTATCGCGATTAGTCCGATAGGAACAATATCTTGGACGCATCAGAACGGCATTTGTCACAGTGGAGGCCGAAAGGGTGGTGAACGATGACTCAGATCGAGCATTTCACGAAGGAATTGAACCTGCCAGGGCCGATCGCCAACTACCTGAGGGCGGTCAACACCGGCGCCCAGGAGGAGTTTCCGGCGAGCTTCGCAGACGATGCGGTGGTGGTCGATGTGAACCGCGAGCTGCGCGGTCTCGACGCGATCACGGCCTGGGCCGGCGCCGACATCTTCGGGGCTCACGTGCACTTCGACGTCCTGGACGTCACCGAGCACCCGGGACGAACCATCGTCAGAGTCAAGATCGACGGCACGTTCGATCGAACGGGATTACCCGATCCTCTCGTGATGAACCATGAGTTCACGGTCGCCGAGGGGAAGATCACCGAACTGCGAATCGGGTTCTGAGATGGACACGCTGAGACGCGTTCCCTGACTGGTGGGGTGCCTTGTCGTTTACGTCAACGACTATGCCATGGAAGTTCGATGCGACGACTCGGCCTGTCCTGGGGTTGATTGACAGTGCCTTAGGAGGCGCCATTTTCGCGTCCAGTCCCGGGACCCCGCCCGTCGAGCCACGCGGCGACCCACGCGTTGCTTGACGGATAGGGGCCAGATCGTCAAGATCGGTCGCCCACCAGTGACACCGGTGCCTGCGCCCGACGTGACCGCTCTTCTCCACGCGTGGAACGAGGGCGATCTCCACGCGCGCGAGCGGCTGATGCCGCTCGTCTACGACGAGCTGCGCCGGCGCGCGGCCGCGTGCATGCGGCGCGAGCGCCAGGGGCACCTGCTGCAGCCGACCGCCGTGGTCCACGAGGCGTATCTCCGGCTGGTCGATCAACGTCACGCGGCGTGGCGCAATCGGGCGCAGTTCTTTGCCGTGGCCGGCGAAATCATGCGTCGCATCCTTGTGGACTCCGCGCGCGCGCATCGCACCGCGAAGCGCTCCGGCCGGTGGTCGCGCGTGACGCTCGACGACGTCGTCGCCCCTGCCGAGACGTCGGAGGTCGAGATCCTGGACCTCGACGCCGCGCTCACCGAGTTGGCGGCATTCGACGCACGGAAGAGCCGAATCGCCGAACTCAGATTCTTCGCGGGACTCACGCTCGAGGAAACGGGCCACGTGCTGCAGGTCTCGCCCAAGACCGTCGAGCGCGACTGGCAGGTCGCACGCGCATGGCTGTTCAAGGCGTTGTCCGAACGCAGGGGTGACGCGGGCGAGTCGGGCCCATGACGCCTGAACGGTGGGAAGAAATCAACCGTGTGTGGCAGGCGGTGATCGTCCGCCCCGAGCGCGACCGAGCGGCAGCCGTTGCAGAGTTGTCGGCGGGCGACGAGAGACTGCGGCAGGATGTCGAATCGCTGTTGGCCCACCTCGCACGTGCCAGTGCCGCGGGATTTGGCGCTGCACCGCTCGCGGTGGCGGCGCCTCGGTTGTCGCTGATCGATCGCCAGCTTGGGCCATACACGGTCCGTGCGTTGATCGGCATCGGCGGCATGGGCGAGGTCTATCAGGCCCACGACGCAACGCTCGGGCGTGACGTCGCTATCAAGATTCTGCCCGAGCCATGGTTGGCCGATCCGGACCGTCGCGCGCGGTTCGAGCGCGAGGCGAGGTTGCTCGCGTCGCTGAATCATCCAAACATTGGGGCCATCTACGGCGTCCACGAGGGCGACCCGTCGACAGGCTCAGGGCTGGCGGGCGTGCGCGCGCTTGTCCTGGAGCTCGTCGAAGGCCAGACGCTGGCCGAACGCATCGCACAACAGCGCGGGGTGGGAGATGCACCGCGCGGCCTTCCCATCCCCGACGTCATCGCGATCGCGACCCAGTTGACCGGCGCGCTGGAGGCGGCGCACGAGCGAAACATCGTCCATCGCGATCTCAAGCCGGCCAACATCAAGATCACGTCGGACATGCGGGTCAAGGTGCTCGACTTCGGGCTTGCGCGGGCGGTCGGCGGGGAGACCGGACCGGACACCCCGTCGGATCACGCCGCGAGCGTCTCTGTCACGCGGGTTGGCGGTCTGCTCGGCACCGCGGCGTACATGAGCCCGGAGCAGGCGCGCGGCCGGATCGTCGACAAGCGCACCGACATTTGGGCGTTCGGTTGCGTGCTCTACGAGATGCTGACCGGCCGGCAGGCATTTGGCGCCGCCGATATGGCGGAGACGCTCGCCAACGTCGTCAGGGCTGAGCCGGACTGGAGCGCGCTGCCCGCGGGCACACCATCGGCGCTTCGGGTCTGCCTGCACCGATGCCTGCAGAAAGATCTCGATCTCCGGATCCGTGATGTCGGCGACGTGCGGCTCGCGATGGAAGGAGCATTCGAGTCGTCGGGCGGTGCTCTCGATTTCGGTCGGCGCGCGCGAATGCTGAGCGGGCCTTTCGCATATGCCGGTTGGGCGGCCGCCGGGCTGGTCGCCGCAGCGGCGATCGCCGGGATGATCCCTTCAGTGCGACGCGCCGGTGACGTTGAGCGGAAGGCGACCCCGCAGGCGCCGCCTCCAGTCCTCTTCTCCCCCAGGGCGGGTGGCGGAGGCGGGGGGGCCACAGCGAGCACGATTCAACAAGCCATTGACATGGTTGCGTCCGGTGGCACGGTGCAGATGCTGCCAGGCACGTACGCCGAGGCGCTGAGAATCACGAAAGGGCTGACGCTTGAAGCCGCAGGCGAGCGAACCGGCCCGGTCGTCATCGCGCCGCCCGGAACCCCGGACCGCGCGATCGAGATTGCCACGACCGAGCCGGTCACCCTTCGTGGTTTCACGCTGCACGTCGCCGGCGTCAATGGCATCCGAGCCGCTGGCGGCGTGAACCTGACGATCCAACGGCTGACGATACTTGCCGTCAACCCTCCGAGCGGTACCAGCAAGTTGATCGACGTGAGCAACGACGCTAAGGCGACCGGCGTCCGTGGCCGAGCCACCATTCGGGCGAACTCCCTTGACGGCGCGGTCCCGAACTTGCCGCGGTTCCAGGGGAGACCGCACAGCCTTGCAGTAGCGCTGACGGGCGATGTGGACGTCGTTGTCGAACGCAACATCATCCGCCGAGCCGGTGGTATGTGCCTCGTCGTCGCGACCCGGGATGATCTTGGGGGCGAGACGAATGTCGATATCGTGGACAACGACATCGACGAGTGTCACCCCGTCGCTCGTGTCGCCGCTATCCTCGTCGGCAGTCCCCCGATCTCGATGCTGTCACCGGACCGGCCCGTGACGGCTTCCGGGACGGTCAACATCGTCGGCAACACCATTCGCAACAGTACCCAGAACTGTCTCAACAACGCGATCGCGTACGATGTGTTCACCGGCCGTATCGAGCGAAATCGCATCGTCAATTTCGTCCAGCCCTGCGCGACGATGAATTCCCGAACCCTGCCGGCCGCCATCTGGATCGGACTGCTCGTCACAGGAATCAAGGTTCCACCCGCCGTGCCAAGCGTGCGGTACAACGACATCCACGGAAACGCGCGCGCCGGCCTCAGTGTCGCAGCCGAACAGCGGATCCCGATCGATGCCTCGTGCAATTACTGGGGAACCGATCGGGGCCCGTCCGGTGCCGGGCCGGGCGACGGGGACGCGATTCTCGTCGAGCCTGGCGCAGCCCCACCCGTGTTCTTGCCATTCGCCAAGACCCCCGTTGCTCTGCCGGGCGGGGGCTGCTGACCCCGCGTCTCCGCCCGTGGGTCGTTCCACGCTAGGCAGGTCCGGCCCTATGTCTAGGTCTGCTCCGATTTCTCGCGATCTGCAGGTAGGCGTCTCTCTGCAGAAGGAGCAGTGTCATGGCCCTTTTCCGATTCGTTCTGACCGCCGTTGCCCTTGTCGCCCTCTTGACCTCGTACCCGACGGCGGCCCTTGAGTTCTCCGACTGGTCCGAGCCCGTGAATCTCGGCCCGATCGTCAATTCCTCTGCTGCTGATGGCAGTCCGGCTCTATCCAAGGACGGCCGAAGTCTCTACTTCGCGTCTCGCCGTGTCGGCGAACTCGGCGGAAACGACCTCTATGTCTCGCAATGGGACGACGCCACGGAGTGGTGGGGGGTGCCGGTGAACCTCGGTTCGGTCGTCAACACGAGCGCCACTGAATTCAGCCCCAATCTGTCTCGCGACGGCCACTGGTTGTTCTTCCACAGCAACCGTCCGGGCAGCTTCGTTCCCGGTGTGGACATCTGGGTCTCCTACCGGGAACACGTCCACGACGACTTCGGCTGGCAGACTCCGGTGAATCTCGGGTCCGGCGTCAACGCCCCCGGTCTCGACACAAGCCCGAGCTACGTGGAGAACGATGACACTGGCGTTCCGCAACTCTTCTTCGCCAGCAATAGGGGGATCATGGGGGCAAATGACATCTA
>CAWIWL010000006.1:0-77787 GCA_963839705.1 uncultured Acidobacteriota bacterium | reverse complement strand
ACAGATAGCCCTGCTTGCCACCATGCTTGTCATCATCGTCGTGGTCGCCGATCGGCACGAAGCCGGTGTAGTCGGCGTTGTAGCCGACGTAGTCTTCAGGGTTCTGGAACACGCGGTCGCCCCAGTGCACGATCACGTAGCGCTCGTACTCGGGCGGCACGACAACGTCGTCGATGACCGTATACGCCGCCAGCTGCGTGTTGCTGGCGACCGGCAGCACCGTGCCGCTGCTGAGCCCGGTGGCGAGGTAGCTCGGGTACTGCTGGTAGATCGGCAGCGCATGCGGCAGCCGCACCGGGGTGAACGACAACTGATTGCCACCGTCCGCCAGGGCACCTCAGGCGCGGCGCCCAGCAGCTTGACACGTGCGAGTGGCTCGAGCAGCGTACAAGCCGCGGCGGCGCCAAAAAACTGCAGTATTGCCTAATGACTTACGAAACTGGACATGCGTTTCCTCCAGATGTGGTGTGATCCCGGCAACCGGGACCGTGACAGCGGCGCATTGCGAGCCCGCACGCGGGCCTCAGAGCGTGTCTGGCATATGTCCTGCAAGGCACGCTTTCGCATCCCTTTGAGAGCCGGGCAAATTGCCTGGAGCGCCGTGACATCGGGACAAACAAGTTCCATTGGATGCCCTGTCAGGTGGTCATGGTGAGTTTGCCAACACGCTCTGCAGCAAGGGGGCTCAAGATAGAGTCATGGGAGATCGTGTTCCCATGGGCCGGTACTGTACAGAATCTCCATGAAGCAGCGATGAGACGAACGTGAGGAAACTCGTAGGATGTGGTCGTGTATCTAGCGTGCGCTTCGTTGACCAGAAACCAAGCGAAAGAAAATTCATGGAAATCTCATCGTTTCCTGATGCTTCTGCGCCATCATGGATCCCATCACAGAGAGGGGCTGCAGATGATGGATCAAGCAGCTCCAGCGCAGAGAGCGTACGTTGTGTCTACCACCATGCCTCAACCGCTAAGAGAGTCTGCGTCCAGACGAGGGAGACCGAGAGCCCATGCTGCCTCTGTCCTCCATACTCAGGCAGGCACTGGCGCCAGCGCTATGGCGTTTCTGGCCCCCACGCGTGCGTGCCCTGCCACGCCCGTTTCAGGCGAACCCCTTAGCACCGCATACCCGGCGGGCCGTGCATGCCGCCCAGGCCTTTGTGGTGCTTGGCGACCCGGGGATTGCGGTCCGGCGCAATATCACCTGGCGCAGCAACTGATACAGGCTGACGTGGCTGGCGCACGCGCTTCGGACCAGTGCGCCCCTGAAGATCGTGGTTGGGCACTACCCGCTGGACAGCTCGGGGCCCCATGGCTTGGAAACCGTCATCCAGGCGCACCTGCGGTGGCGGTTGGAGCCGTCGCTGACGGAGGCGGCGCATGGTGCGCAGGCCTATCTTGCCGGGCATGAGCATCTCTTCGAAGTGACGCCACCCATGCGCCAGAGGCGCCCGTGTAGTCCACACCAGGGCGGGGTCATCCATATGACGTCGGGAGCTGCAGGACGCCTAAGTCAGGCACACCGTACCCACCGTACCCCCGCTGGGCTGCCCTCGCCCGGCATCATTATGTGCGCTTTGACTGGATGGAACGGCACCAGGTTCTACACTATACCGTCAAAGACACGCACGGAACGGTCGTGGTTATGGTATTATTCGGCCGTGCGAGCCCGTGCAGCGCCTCCTGGACCACCAGCGATCACAGCAGTGCCGACGCACATTGGCAGGGAGAGTCGAGTTGAGAGACATCGACGAGGAGTGTGGCAAGGCTCTGCCGGATGTGCTGCCCACAGCAGTTGGCCGGCGCTGGGTGCTCGTGTACGCTCACCCCGGCGCTGTCCTATGCCTAGCGTCACCCGACGGTGAGAGGAGCGTCTGAGGACTATGCAGCATCTGTTCGCTGTTGACTGGCAGCATTTTTTTGTCCCGAGCGTCGCGTTGGCGGAGCTCATCCTGCGGGTTCGCTGATCTACCTGGGCATCTTCGCCTTGATGCGCTTTGTGCTGAAGCGCGAAGCCGGCACGATCGGTCTCCCTGATCTCCTGATGACGGTGGTCATCGCTGATGCTGCCCAGAACGCCATGGCGGTCGAGATCATTCGATCACGGAAGGCTTCCCGCCGATCCTCACCATTGTGTTTTGGAACTATACTCTGGACTGGCTCGCCCCAGCGCTTCCCCCGCATTGCGCGTCTGCTGCACCCGCCGCCCTTACCTCTAGTGAAAGATGGGCGCCTCCTCCGCCGCAATATGCGGCGCGAGTTGATCACGGAGGAGGAGTTGCGGAGTCATTTGCGCCAGCAAGGCATCGCGGAGTTCGCCCAGGTGCAAGCAGCGTACATGGAGGGAGATGGACAAATTAGTATCATCCGGCGAGGATCATGCGAAGTAATAAGTGAATTAGGCAGCGTTGCAGCACCTGCACCCAGAGCAGGTGGAGGTCGAGATTCCCGCGCCGACGAGCTGGCCCAGCGTCGTGGATTGACGTCAGATCTGGACGAGATGTGGAGCTACGTGCGCAGCAAAGCGCATCCGCGCTGGTTTATGGCACGCCATTGATCACCACACGGGCAAGGTGTTAGTGTATGTCTTTGGCGGATGGCAGGGTACGGTCGTCCCTGAACTGAAAACGCTGTTGGAGCCCTTTGGTATCACGAGCTATTTCACCGACCATTGAAAATGAGAAACTTTATAGTTTCCTGATGCTTCTGCGCCATTATGGATACCATCACACACAGGGCTATAAATGATGGATCAAGCAGCTCCGTCGCAGATAGCGCACGTTGTGTCCACCATCATTCCTCAACCTCTAAATGAGGATCTTTATTCTATACGTTGTACAGAGAGCAGTAGCCTGCACAAGCAACGTCTGGTTCAGACCGAAAACCACTAATTTAATTCTGGCATAACCGATTATTCCCATCCTGCTGCGGTAACTTCCTGCTTGTAATCCTCGACTATCCGCTGAGCCGAAGGGGAGAGATCATCCATGACAGCACCTTCGCCCAAGACTCCATCAGTAAAGGACCTCCTGGAGCAGTACGAACAAGGGTTAGATGTAACATTCCCTACCACCCCCCACGCGGCCTATGACCGCCGTTTGATCTTCGACCATATGATCGAGCCGCCCGCTTCCACTCTGCGCCAGCGTTTCGAGGCGATAGCGAATGCGTTGCGCGACCTGACCTGCTGGCACAACGCTGGCTGCTGACCAGCAGAAGCTACGATCAGGAAAATCCGAAGCAGGTGTACTACCTGTCGATGGAGTTCCTGCTCGGACGGTCGCTTACCAATAATCTGACCAACCTGCTGGTCGAGCCGATCGTGCACGACATCATCCAGCGCGAGGGCTTGGGCCGCCTGCAGCTGGCGCAGGAGGAACCTGATGCTGGGCCGGGTAACGCTGGTCTGGGCGTCTCGCCGCGTGCTTCATCGATTCGCTGGCGACCATGCAGATTCCGGCGGTGGGCTATGGGCTGCGCTATCATTACGGTATCTTTCGCCAGCAGATCCAGAACGGCCACCAGATTGAACATCCCGATCTCTGGCTGCGGCACCCCGATCCTTGGGAAGTGAGGCGCTCGGAGGAAATCGTCCCGGTCAAGTTCAATGCCTCTATCCGCCTGGAGAACGGGGTTGAGCGGGTGTTCGACAATCAACCTGCCATTCTTCTGGGGACCCCGTATGATCGGCGAGTCATCGGCTATGGGGCAAGACGATCAACACCCTCTGACTGTGGGAGGCAATGCTCCCGAGGTCTTCGACTTCGACGAATTCAGCAGTGGAGACTTCGTCGGGGCGGTCCATCAGAAGATCATTGCTGAAAGCTTGACCCGCGTGCTCTATCCGGACGATTCCACCGAGCGTGGCCGGTCCTTACGTTTTGCCCAGGAGTATTTTTTAGTCGTCTGCTCACTGGCAGATATCGTGGCGCGTTTCCGCCGTCGGGGCAATGCGTGGCAGGCCCTGCCAGAGAAAGTGGCGATCCAACTCAACGACACGCATCCGGCCATGGCGGTGGCCGAGCTCATGTGTATCCTGCTCGATCAAGCCGGGCTGGGCTTTAGGCGGCTGGGATCTCACCACCCGCACGCTGGCCTATACCAACCACACCCTGCTGCCTTCAGTCTCGCGGAGCGCCTGATTCCCGCCAGCGATGTGTCAGAGCAGATCTCGACGGCGGGCTATGAGGCGAGCAGCATCGAGTAACATTAAGTTTATGATGAACGGGGCCCTGACCGTCGGCACCCGTGATGGCGCCACCATCGAGATGGCCAGGGAGGCAGGGGAGGAAAACTTCTTCCTCTTCGGCCTGACGGCGGAAGAAGTTTTGGCCAGCCGTGGCTGGTATAACCCTCATTGGCACTACGAGCATGAGCCCGAGCTCCGCTATGCCTTGGATATGATCCGCGACAATGCCTTTAGCCATGCCGAGCATGGGGTGTTTACGCCGATCTGGGATACGCTCCTCACGCGCGGCGATCATTACCTGCACCTGGCAGACCTATCAGCTACGCTCGGACGCAGGAGAAGGTTGGAGAGTTGTATCGACAACCCGATGAATGGGCTCGGAAAGCCATCCTGAATGTCGGCCACTCCGGAAAGTTTTCGAGCGATCGCACCATCACGGAATACGCCGCCGACATCTCTGGCGGGTGAAGCCCTGTCCGGTGGCGTAGACAGCCGGCGATCGGTGATATTGCGATCGTCTCCGTTGCGAGGCTACAACCAGCGATCCAGTCTGGCGGTTGGTGGCGCACCGCCAGCGGCGATCGCCAGAAGGAGAGTATCATGAGCCTAAGTCCATGGGCCGGAAAGCCCGCCGAGCCGTCGATGCTGGTCAATGTTCCGCGGCTGCTGACAGCCTACTACACGTACCGGCCGGATTTGCCGTGCCCGGGCACGGCGTAGCGTTTGGCACCTCAGGCCATCGCGGCTCGGCCTTCGAGCACTCGTTGAATGAAGCGCATATCCTGGCCATGAGCCAGACCATCTGCCTGTACCGGCAGCAGGCGCAGATCGATGGACCGCTTTTCCTGGGCATCGACACCCATGCACTGTCGCAGTCAGCCTTTGCCAGTGCCCTTGAAGTCCTGGCGGCAAACGGCGTGGAGGTGATGATCGATGAGCAGGGGGGTTACACGCCGACGCCGGTCATCTCACACGCCATCCTGCGGCACAATCAGGGACGGACGAGTGGCTTGGCCGACGGCATTGTCATCACCCCTTCGCATAACCCACCCGAGGACGGCGGATTCAAGTACACCCCCCCCCCACGGCGGGGGGGCCCCGGTGGCGCGGGGTGGCGCGGGGGAAAAAGTGCGTTTAAAATTCTTATCCTCAACCTGCAGCGTAGTGCAGAGTATGACATGGATAGCACTACCCCGACAGCGGGAGCGTGAGGTCTTCCATTGCGCCTCGCACCAATCTGTTGGATAGTGGTAGAGGGCGTGCCTCGGTGCTACCGCCCTCCCGTGCCCCGGGGCGAGAGAGACGTGGAACGCCGTGCGCACCTGGTGCGCAGCGGCACCGAGCTCGCGTGTGCCAACGGTTGCTCAGCGCCTAACACTCCTACGACGGAGCGATACCCATGCGACTTCTTGCGCCTGTACTCTTGCGGGCTCCTCGCGGCTGTGCTGCTCGTCGTCCCCCCTGCTCACCGTGTCCATGCTTGTACCCAATTCGCGTCGGCGCCGCACTCCCAGTGGCAAGTTGCGGCCGATCAGGGCGTGTCTTGGCTGATCACGCCCTGTGGGGAACGTTTCCTGTCCATGGGTGTCAATGTGCTGGATGGGGCTACCCGAGCCGTATTGTTGAACGATCGTCTCTCGTACCACTGGGGCACCTTCTCCCCGACTTGGCAACCTGGGCAGCGGTTACCCGTCAACGGTTACTGGCCTGGGGCTTTAACACTGCAGGGGCATGGTCCGTGGGCCGTCCACGCTCCTCCTGCCTTTATTCCAACCTGGAGCTCGGTCGCGAGTCGCAATTCCACTGGGTGGATCCCTTTCACCCAGAGATGGCAGAGGAAATGCGTCCTGGGCCCATCGCTTAGTGCGGCCGTACAAAGGCAACCCATACCGTATCGGCTACTTCTCCGATAACGAAATGGGCTGGTGGTACGGGCATTGTTTACGTTTTATCTCCAACAACCCGCGACGAATTACACCAAACAGAAGCTCCTGGCCCTGTTGCGCGAGCACTATGGCAACCTGGGAATGGTTCACCCGCGATTTTGTGCCCCCTGCTGGGGTGGCGTCTTTTGAGGCGCTGCTTCAGAGAAGCGGAGCCATGACCTACTCCGCGTTGGCGGGGAGGGTATTCATGTCGTGCGACACTGGACCAGCCTGGTAGCAGAGCACTATTACCGACTGGTGCATCGCACGCCTCCGCGAGGCGGACCCGGCGGCGCTTATCTTTGGCGATCGCCTGCAAATCTACTACGATCCCAATGCCGTACGCCCCACGGGACCCGATATGACTGATCGCGACCAATTACAATGTGGATGTGCGGATGGCTGGGTAGCCCGGTATTACTTCGAGGGCCTGCGGCAACTGACAGGCAACAAGCCCATTCTCATCTCCGAATGGTTTTTTGCGGCGCATGAGAACCGGACCGGGAACCGCAACAACGGGCATTTAATGACCGTACAAACGCAGGCCGAACGGGCGCAGGGGCCGCAGCAGCCCAATCGTTTGTGCGCTGCCGCAGATCGTGGGGCTCCATTGGTTCCAATACTACGACCATCCCCTGGAGGCCGTCCAGATGGGGAGGATTACAATTTTGGCCTGGTCGACATCCATGACCAGCCCTATGAAGAACTGACGCAGCGCTCGGCCCGCATCAATCCACGTCTGGCGGATCCCATCAGGACCACTGAACCGTCTTTAGGTGGGCCTCCTGGATCTCCCTGGAAATTCCTGAGGCAGACATTAATCCTCACGATGACTCTCTCACGTGAATGGCCGAAGGCACGGGCCTTCGTTCCTGGGCTCAGTGCACCAGCCCCAGACTGGTCTTTGGCGAGGTGTACCTGCCTGGAACGTGCCGGTTTATACCTGGCGACTATTGATGGATTACTACGATCCTAGCTGTTGACGTATTGGGAGACGTTCCCGCTTGGGGAAGCCTTTCACCTGGATTGGGGAATCGACGTGGGGAAGGCCGCAGCATTTTGCGCTGTATATTGTTCCTCCGAAAGTGTTCCCGAAAGCGGCCGGGCACACCCGGGCACACTTTGCCGCATCACCCAGGCACCTGTGAGCCGTTCCTGGGACGACAGCGCATTATCTTGGGACGGATTCTCCTCGCATTGTGGCTGAGGTCGCCCTCCCCTGGCGTGCCTTGGGAGTTGATGGACCACCCGCAACGGGCCAGCTCCGCATGGAACTCGCGGCCACATCCTATCACCGGGCCCGTTGGATGTCCTGGAGTGGCCTGCCTGCTGCGATAGGCCTGCAAGAGACGACCGTGTGGCATACAGTACGACTTGGCAACCGTTAGGAGACCTCTGGTAGCTGACGGACGCACGTGAGTGATGGTGATCACACGGGCGATTACTTCTCGCACGGACTGGTTGAGTGTTGTGCCGTATGACGGAGGAGTGATTACCCAGGGTGCCGGACATCTGCCCCGCATCGACCTGCACCATCAAGACGTGTGTCTGCCTTGGTATACCAAGGCGCTTGCAGCATTATGCATTCCTACTTCGGACAGCATTGCGCTGGCAAACCTGACAGCGACACTTGGACGGACCAGATTCCCCGGATTTAGTGGTAGAATTCTAGACCACTGTTATTGTTGAGGTTATTTGAGCCCTTATCGGACTACTAAACTCGTCTCACGGAGTGGAGCAACAGGAAATCAAGGTGCGAGCTGCGCTCAACATCCGAGGCCCATTGCTCTACCACTCAATCGTTCATGCCCCCCAGGGCTGCACCCCCACCGATGAAATAGTCAACTCCGCCCGCGTTTTCCTATATCAAGGAAATAGGGGGACAGCGGCCAGAGGACGTTCTCGCAATTGTAGGGGATCGATCCCGTCACTCAATCGGTCTGTCCGGCGTTCGGCCCCCACCAGTCGAGTCCATCTTGAACCGGTGGCAACGACCGCGGCGTGAGAAATTTTCAAGGCAACCCGCTTGTCATCGGAGATGAGGTGTGGTTGCAACACTGGACGAAATGCATGTCCACAATCATGGCAGTGATGGTTTTGTTTGCCGTTATGAATGTGACCATTTTTCTTATACTTGGAAGACTTGCACTGCGGATACACATCTCTGATGATCATGGCTTCTGTTCACCTCCATTGGATTGGTCAGCATTTTTGGGTCAACAGCAACGCGAAATGAGTTGTGAGCATGACATGGATCACTACCAAAGCGCACTTTCGGTGTGTGTTCTGGCACCGTGGAGGCGTCGCTGAGCCTCTCCCTGGCTGCATTTTGGGGCGTCGCTCGGTTAAGGCCCATAGGGAAAGAAGCGCTTGAGGTCATTCAGGGGTTTTTCGAACACCTGCCACGACAAGGTCGCGACAAGGAGCGTCGCCACCGTGGCGACGACGGCGAGGGCGAGATCGGATGGGGCGTTGGAGGAGACCACAACGAGTGCAGGATCGTGAGCGCCATGGCCGCCATAAAGGGGTGCAGGAGGTAGATGCCATAACTAATTTTTCCCATATACACCAGGGGTGGAGACGCCAGCGTTTTGCCTACCACCCCTGGGAAGCCCCCCGCCGCTGCTCGCCACGAGCCAGGCAAAGACCAGTCCCTTCGCTGTGTCGCCCACAAGAGCCGACGCCAACACTGTTGGTCCCGACGTAATGGGCAAACTGGCACACAACGGTCAGCGGGACCCCCGTCACCAGAAAGACCGTCCGGATTGTTTTCTCTGTGCCAGACGGGGCCGCCTGTGGCGTACGCAGATACGCCAGGAGCGCGCCCAGACAGAGCATATCCAAGAAACTGGGCGTCAAGACCCACAGGGCCACGGGATTGACCCCTACCAGTGTCCCCAGGAGGCGAAAGAGGGGGGCCACCCCGATAAACACGCAGAGGAGTGGGCAATAACCGCCGCTCCGGGACAAAGAGGATGAGCCACGGCCAGACCAGATAAAATTGTTCTTCCACCGCTTCAGACTACAAATGCGCCACTGGACCGTGAAACGCCCCGTGGAGCGCGAAATACACATTGGACAGATACGGCAGATGCCACGCGAGCGTCTCTCTGACCGGCGCAATATTGAGCAGCGCCGTCACCGCCAGCGTGGCATAATACAGCGACAGAGCCGTAAGAACCGCCGGTAGTAAAAATCGCCGCATACACCGACGGCCGGATGTTGCTGCCCTTGGTGGACATGCGGCATACAGTGCAGAAGAATAGTCGTAATCAAGAACCCACTTAACACAAAAAATAAGCGCACGCCGAAGCCGCCCGAGGGCACACCAAACAACCAGTACTCTTCCGGGAGATAATGCGTCCATAGGACGGCCAAGACGGCAAGTGCACGCAGCCCGTCCAGCTGCGCCATGTAGGTGAGGGCGCGGCGCGGCGCAGGTCGGCAGGAGCGGTGCCGCGTTGTGACCGTGGGGCAAACAGGGATGGGAGCATAGAGAGAAACCTCGATAGACCCCTGGCTGCCGTGCATCCGCATCAGGGGTTGGTGGCGGAGTCCTCGGCCCAGCGAGGCGCCAGCAGCCACCCACTCCCCACGCTAACACCAAGGGCACTGCAGGGTCATCAGGTCAGCATCACGGTGTTGTATACTCTGCCTTCTGCAGGAAGATACCCTCCTCTTCAGCAATACACAAGTATGCGGGTGGAGAAGGATGTCACGAGGACGTGACGCGTAACTGATTGCAAGTTTTGGCCTTGATCACGGCGTCGGCCACCCCCTGTGCTTCGGTCTACCTCACGGCTCGGCGCGGCGGACGGAGGGGAGCAGGCGGTCTCTCGACGGATGCCGGGACGGTGGCACACCTCGATCGGGGCTTTTGCTCGAAAAACCGCTCTGCTGTGGTCAGCCCGTCAGGGCGCGTCAGCAGGAAGGTGTGGACAGCCGTGAGGCATGCATGCCGCGCGTGGTGGGGGCCACGCCACGACCTCACCCTCCATCATGGGCAGGCGCCGTGGCCAGGGACGGCGCTAGGGCCCAGGCTCCGATGGTGCCTCCGCGCGGCTCCCGCGATGGATCGCCTCCACCTCGGCATTGGTCCGCGTGATCCAGTGCCCGAGTTCCTCATACACCGCGGCCTCATCGGCGGTGACGAGGCCCACATTGACGTCAGGCGGATGAGGATAGCCTCCCGTGGGGGCCGCCTGCGCATAATCGCTCCACATGAACCATGCATCCCCACCATGAAGGGCGCCCGGGCCGCCTGCCCCACGTACGTGTGATAGCCGAGGCCACGCTTGGCCTGCGACCCCACCGCGACGCAGAGGGCCGAGGGCTGCCCAGAGGACGGAAACCCCGAAAGGAAAATTCCGTGATCATCAGGGGTTTCCCCGTGATCTGGTATAAGGCGGCGTATACGGGCTTGAGGTGGCCAGAGCGAGTATAGTCGTTGATCGAGTTGACGTCAAAGTAGGGCGACAGGGCCGTGAACAACGCCCGCTCCGGCACCCCTTTGTACCGGATGCCCAGGATGAGATGCTCAGGATCGAGGGCGCGGACCATGGCGGCGTACCGCTGGTAATAGGTCGCCACGACCTTGGTGCGCCACGCCTGCATCATGCCGCCCGGCACGCGCCGCAGGCCCGTAGGGGTGCCCGCGTCCCCGGGATCTGGGCGAAGCGCCGCATACCAGGTCCCCCAGTCCTGATTCAGGAGGCGGATCCGCCCCTGGTAATACGTGTGCAGGTAGGCAAGCAAGGCCTGGCTCCCTGGCGTGTGCTTCCCGAGGCGGAGATAAAAGGCAAAGATGTGCGGCGCGTTCCACGCCGGCTCGTTGTCCAGAAAGTAGCCAATCACATTCGTCTTGCCGCGAAAGGGCTTCACCTCCTCCCGGAGGTGGTCTGCATACGGTCCCTGCCAGAACGCGGCATCGAAGACATCATGGGCATGCGGCCGAAAGTCGACATAGATCTGCTCGGCCACATAGAAATCCGGCCAGACGGAGGGACGACTCCAACACCCCGCCGTATTAAACCCCCAGTCGTGCAGCAGCGCACGATCCACTGCTTGCGTGCCGGGAGCATCGGGGTCGCCTCGGCATGGCCATAACACCCCCCGACACAGTTCACGCCCAGGGAGAAGAACTTGCGCCCGTCCCATCCCGAACCCACCAGACCCCGTCGTCCTGGACCACGCGAATAGACGCCTGGGCGGCGGGGAGCGGGCTGCGCGTCCGCTAAGCGCAGGCTCAGGAGGAGGATACACACGAGCAGCAGCATGCCGGGATACCCTCACGTCTTCGTCTGCCTCGTGCCGAGGAGCGAGCAGGCGGTGGCTGAGCACACCCGCGTATGGGGAGCCCTGGGAAAGCGCCTGTCCATCATACCACGTGCGATGCGCCCACGCTACGGCGTCAAGGGCACAGTCACTGCATAATCGACAAGCCGGGGAGATCGAAGGTCACACGCCCCGCCGTGATCGCGACCGTGCCCTGCTCCACGTCATAGCGTCTCGGCGAACTGGCGCAGGGTGGCCGGAAGGCCACTCGGCTTATGGGCGCTGAGGTCCACCACCAGCGTCTGCCCCGGCGGGTCTGATTGAGGACTTCGACATACAGCGTGCGACTGGGCATATCCACGGCCGCAATAGCCCGGATAGCCACCTGGCTGGGAGGTCGTGGACCACCGGATAGCGAGTCTTCCCCTGGGGAGTGGCCACCTTTAACCTAAAGACACCGGAATGCGGTCATCATATACTGTTCCTGCCACAACACCCCCAACATGGAGGAGGGAACAGACATGACACGCCACGGCACAGGTAGGATATGCACATGTCCATCGCTGGGTCAAGCACGTCCTTGGGAGTACCAGCAATTCTAATTTTGGCATGCAACGGGTTCGCGGTTGCCAATTGACACCGACATGGTTCAGGTGGTTATCTCCATAGGACCAAGGAGGTAGCCATGCCACATCCCTTAGGCTTCGAGGCCCTCAAGGGCATCTTGCACAGACGGATCGCTCAATTACCTGACCATCGCACCAAAGGGCCAAACACCCGCTACGCCATCCAAGATGCCGCCGTGGGCGCCTTTGGCATCTTTTTCACCCAATCGGCGTCGTTTTTGGAGTACCAACGCAGACTTCAACATACCAAGGGGCACAATAACGCCCATACGCTGTTGGGCGTGGAGCAGGTTCCCTGTGACAATCAGATTCCGCACACTGCTCGATCCGATTGCGCCGAGCCACCTTGATGCGGTGTTTGTTGAGGTCTTTGAGGGCCTTGAACAGCACCGCATGTTGGCACATTTTCGGTGCCTTGGCGACCAACTCTTGGTGGCCTTGGACGGCACCAACTACTTTTCGTCCAAAGCCATTCATTGCCCCAACTGTCTCACTCGGCAGCTCACCAATGGCCAGACTCTCTACTATCATGCTGCCATCACCCCGGTGATCGTCTGCCCTGGCCAGTTGAAGGTCATTGCGTTACCCCCTGAGTACATCATGCCGCAAGACGGACATGCCAAACAGGACTGTGAGCGCGCTGCGGGCAAACGCTGGCTGAGCAAACATGCCGCACAGGTGGCGTCCCGTGGCGCGACCTTACTCGGTGATGATCTCTACAGCAATCAGCCCTTTTGTGCGTTGGTGTTACAGCATCGTTGCAATTTCATCTTTACGTGCAAACCCGACTCCCATCCCACATTCTATGAGCGCATAGCGTTTTGGCAGGCCAACGACGCTATGGCCACACGTGAAGAGCACCACTGGAATGGGCGCTTCAGGGAAGTAACGCTGGTGCGCTACCTCAACGAGGTACTCCTGCGCAAATCCCGCCAACACATCCTTGCCACCAGTGGTCACTTAAGCCGACCGGATTTTTCCGAGTAAAACTCCCTCTTTGGACTAGCCCATTTTTCGCCCTACTATATTGGCGTATGTACTACATGGTGTAATGTGGCACGAAAAATGAGGGGGAATCTATGCCGCGAAAAGAACCCGATGACTCACGGGTCGTCAGTGTCCGCCTGCCTGATGACCTCCTCCAGCGCCTCGATCGCTCTCTGGACTGGAGCGCTCCCCATCGGTGCCTGCAATCCACGCGCAACGCCGCCATACGCGAGGCCTTGAGCGCCTGGCTCGACCAGCACGAGCAGCTCGCGGGACTCCTTGAGCCCCAGGCCCTCCGGCGGCAGTTCCAGGCCACCTAACAGCATCCGCCCCTCCCACGATGGCGTCCTCATCCCGCGGCTGCGCGAGCTACTCCGCTGGCCTCGGGAGCGTTTCGATGCCGTGCTGGAGGCCCTCCGAGCCGAGCAGCAGTTCGATCTCCAAGCCCTCAAGGAGAACGCCTTAGACGTCCAAGCCCGCCAAGACAGTTACTATGTCCATGGTCAATTCTACGTCCGGTTCCTCTGGCGCGATTGAACGGGGCCGCCCGCCCCGCCTGGGCTCCCACCCCGACCTGGGCGACGGCCCTAGCCGCGTGTCTCCCATCCCCTACAATAGCCCTCTCTCGACCCCACAGTATTCAACACGGGCTGAGCTCCAACGCCGGGCGTCCGGGCCCCTGGCGGACAGCTCGCGGCGCTGATCCTCGCGACCCTCATATCCCGGGACACGAGGTCCCGGGGGCCCAGCAGGGAGGCTTCACCAGCGCCGCCCCTGCCCGATGCCGACGCACCCCAACTGCCGTTCACCGACCCGACGCAATATCGCTATGAACTTATCCGCCCTCTGGTGCTCTTTCAGGACCGCACCGCCGACCCAGCGGGCCCAGGAAACCGCCACCCAGCCCGACACGGTGAGCACCCTCAAACGCCGCTTTGAAGCGCAGGGCATGCTCGGGCTGTTCCCTGCGACCTCGAGGTCGTCCCGGCCCGCCCGTCATCGCCGCGTCCCCGCTGAGGTGGTCCACGAACTCCAGCGGCTCAAAGGCCTCTACGATGGCTTCGGGTATCGAGAACTGGCTCGGATCATCTTTGAGACCCTGCCCGCCGCCTCCATCACCATACCGTGAAACAGCTTTGGCAGGAACTCCCGCCCGCCTCCCCTCGCAATTGCCCCTGCTCGACTACCACAGCTATGCCGAGCGTTCCCAGGCCGCATGGAGGTCATCACCCTCTATGCGCAAGGCTGGAGTAAGCGCAGTATCAGTCGATTTTTGCACGTCTCCCGGCCGACCATCCCCGCGTGGATTGCGCGCTTTGAGGCAGAGAACCTGGACAGCTTGGAGGACAGGAGCCGGGCCCCGAAAACCACGGTGCGCAAGGCCTGGCTGCCGGCGATGGTGGAAATCTATCACCTGCAAAAGCGGCATCCCGATGCCGGCGGCTTTCGCATCTGGAGTCTGCGGGGCAAGCGCGATCTCTGGTGCGGACCGTCGAGCGCATCATGGCGATCAACCGACAGGTCTCTAACCCGGATTATTCACCAACCCGAAAATTGATCAAAGCGAGCACATTTGATGTCAGAGTAGCACCCAGCCCAGCCGCATCACAAGCGCATCATGAACCTACATTAAGCCCATAAGGCTGTTCCAAGTACGTACAAACAGGTCTCCTAGTCGCGATCAGGCACCATACGTCCTGACAGTCCCCTTGGGATGACCATCCGCTCGTAGCCTTTGAAGTGTCGACGCTCTCAACGGAGCTTCACAGGACCTGTTCGGTCATACGCACACACGCCAACAACGCCAAACTGTGTCTTAATACCGGCGCCACCGGGCACGACGAGGGTAACGAAATCTGGATGCGCTTCTGACACTCTTGCACACGGGCGCCCAGTTCGAGTAGGCGTAATTGGATCGTCTCCATCGTCGCTGAGGCCCACTGCGTGGCACTTAAGACGTCGCGGCGCAAGGTATCCAGTAATACGTAGGCGGCCGAGTGCAACAATAATCGAAACTGATTGGCCGCAGACGGGATGACAGGCCGTGCGATCCGATTTCAGGTACAGTTTGTGATCTTTGATCTCATTTTCCGCTTGGCCGCGAGCGCAGTAGATGCTGGTAGAGCACCTTGGTACGGGCTTGCTCCAGATCAGTGACCACAAAGCGTGTGTTGACGCCTTGGTCACTGACCTCCACCTGGATCACGACTCGGCGCGAGCGCACCCACGTCCCGGCTGGTAGCGCGTCGAGTGAAAGCGTGTGATCTTGTGCCCACTTCGCTCATAGGCGCGTTTGGTCTGCTCGACCACCTCCCGGGCTTAGGTCCTGCAAGATGGCGTTACTGGTCAAGCGGTAACATAACGAGGTCAGGTTCGGTCCTCGATCCACTGCATCACCTCAGGATAGGCAAAGTGGCTGTCGCCGCGAAAGATCAGGAGGCCGGCTTCCGCGAGGAGCAGTCCGTAGGCGTACTCGCCCTGGACAATGAGGGTCGCGCTCTTGATACCGGCCTCTTCTCCGGGCTGGAGATCGATGACGTCGCGTTTGAACCCGCGACGTTCGGTCCAGCGCAGGTACATGCGGAGGAGCATCTCGGCCCAGTCCTGCGATTCGGTGCCGCCGGCGCCGGGATGAATCGTCACGATCGCGTTCTTGCGATCGTGCTCGCCGCCGAGCATCTTCTTGGTCTCGCCGACTTCGATCTGGCTGGACAACTCGTCGAGCGCGCGTCCGAGGTCGTCGGCGACGGGCTCGCCGGCCTCGGCCCATTCGACCAGCACATGGAGGTCGTCGAGCCGGCGCTGCAGGGAGTCGCGCAGCTGCACGTCCTCCTCGAGGCGGCGGCGGCGCTGCAGCGTTTTCTGCGCGTTCGCCTGATCCTTCCAGAAGTCCGGAGCGGCGACGCGCGCTTCTATTTTTGCGAGCTCGACGGCGGGACGAGCGACGTCAAAGGTAGCTCCGCAGGTCGCCGGCGCGTCGCGCCAGATCCTCGTACCTACGGAGCTGATCGTCGTTGTTGATGCTGGGCATTGTAAGTGCGCTACCAGGTATTGGCGGTTTTCACCACGATGTTCACGATGGCACGATGGACACGATGACGATTGTGGATCCCGGGATCCATCGTGACCATCGTCTCATCGTGAACATCGTGCTGAACGCGTAGGCCGTGACCGGACTTCTAATTGTTACTTCAGCATTCAGAATCGCCGGAGCATCAACGCGCCGGCAGCAAACACCAGCGAGAGCCAGGCGATGAGGTCTCCCGCGCGGGTGTAGAACGTCCGGGCTCGGATCAGTCGGACGTCCTGCACGAGGACGGTCTGCTCGAACAGCTTCGACTTCGCCAGGACCCGCCCGTACGGGTCGACGAAGCCGCTGACGCCGGTGTTCGCCGCGCGCGCGAGATAGCGGCCGTTCTCGATGGCGCGCATCGCGGCTTGATCCCAGTGCTGGTACGCGGCCGACGACCGTCCGTACCACGCGTCGTTCGTAATCGTCGTCAGCAACTCGCTGCCATCGCGTACGAAGCGGCGCATCAAGCTGCCGTAGATGACCTCGTAGCAGATCGCCGTGCTGACCAGCCGATCGCCGATCGGCAGAAGCACTGGACGTTCGCCTGGCGTGAAGTTCGAGACCGCGTCGACGATCGGACCGACGAAAAACAACAGACGTTGCAGCGGCACGTACTCCCCGAAGGGCACCAGGTGCATCTTCCGGTAGACGGGGCCAAGCGACCCGTCAGGCTTGACGAGAAACGCGGCGTTGTAGAGTCGGTTGTCGAGCGCGTCGGGCGAAGCGTCGGGTCGCACGCGCTCGAGCTGGTCGCTGCCGACAAGCAGCGTGATGCCGGTCTCGCGGGCAACTCGGCGAACCAGATGGCCGCGAAGGTCCTCCTCGAAGTAGACAGGAAAGGACGACTCCGGCCACATCACGAACGTGGCGCCCTGCGCGGTCGCCTGACGTGTCATCGAGACGTAGCGTCCGATGATCTGATCGCGCAGCGCCGGGTTCCACTTCTCATCCTGTGCGATGTTGCCCTGCACCACGCCGACGCGGATCGCGTCGCCAGACGCCGTGAGCGACCCGTCGGCGATTCGCCAGCGGCCCCACCCAGCAATGCCCGCGACGAGCGCCAGCACGGCGACGGCCACGCTCCAGCGCTTCCGGCCGTCCACGTTCAAAATGACCAGCGCCGCGGCAGCCGACGTGAGCGCGAGCAGGAACGACAGACCGTAGACGCCGGTCACGCTCGCGAGTTGCGCGATCGGCAGCACCGTCACCTGACTGTATCCGAGGAGGGCCCACGGGAATCCGTCCCAGACATACTGCCGGCCAAGCTCGCTCGCGACCCAGACAGGCGCCGCACATAAAGCCGCGCCGCGGATACCGAGCGTCGCGCGCAGGCGCGCGACGGCGACAGCGAACGCCGCGGGGAAGAGAGACAGATACGCGACAAGCAGCGCGGCGACGAGGACCGCCACCGGAAGCGGCAACCCACCGAAGGTCGCCATCGTCTCGACGAGCCAATAGAGCGTGCCGGAGAAGTAACCGGCGCCGGTCAGGAGGCCGAGGCCGAACGCACTCCGCGTCGTCCGCGGCGTGCCGGGACGCAACAGCGCAACCATGAGCGGGGTCAGGGCCATCCACGCGCACGCGGGATGGCCGTACTTGGGGAAGCTGAGCGCCAGAAGGGCGCCCGATAGGAGCGCTAGCGAAGAATCCAGGGCTGGAACTGTTCTTCTTTTTTGAGCCTGCCGGCGGTCAGCTCTGCCTGCGACCGGTCTTCGAATCTGCCGACCTGGACTTTGTAGTTCTGCACCGCCGAGCCGGACTGCGGCGAGACGAGAAACGCCGGATAGCCCTTGGAGCTCAGACGCTGGACGACCGCGTTGGCGGCCGCGCGATCCGTCAGCGCAACAACCTGCACGGCCCAAATGCCGGGCTGCCCGGCCCCGCCTGCCGGCGGCGGCGTCACCGCCACGGGAGCCGATTTGGGTGTGTCAGCCTTCGCAGCGGGCGGCTGGGTTGACGTCGGCGTCGGATCCGGGGGCGCAGGCGGCGCCTCCCGTTCCGCGCGCGCCTTGAGCGTATCGACAGGCGGTTTGTCTCCGTCGAGTCGTTTCTGGTACGACAGTGCTTCAGGTGTCCCGCCGTCGGCTGGCTGCGGAGGCGACAGTGGCGCGGCAGGCGGCGTGGAGACACTCGGACCAGCCGCCGCGATCGCCGTCGAGCCGGCGCTTACCGCCTCGCTTCGAACTCCTCGTCCGACGAGCACGCCGCACAGGAAGATGACGACGGACACGACGGTCGTCGCCATGAAGAGAAACACGAGCTGCTTCCCGCTCAACTGAATCTCGTGGAACCCGTCGTCGGTGCCGTCGTGTGATAGGTCTGTCACAGCTATGGTCCTCAGCGCTGCTTGCCGACCGTGCCAAGCAGGTTCAGCAACTCGATCGGCAGTGGGAAAACGATAGTGGAGTTCTTCTCGGCCGCAATCTCGGTCAACGTCTGCAGGTAGCGCAGCGTGATCGTGACCGGTTCCTGTGCAATGACTGTGGCCGCCTGACCGAGCTTTTCAGAGGCTTCCAACTCGCCTTCCGCGTGGATGATTTTAGCACGCTTCTCGCGCTCGGCTTCGGCCTGGCGGGCCATCGCGCGCTGCATGTCGGGAGGCAGATCGACGTGCTTGACCTCGACCGACGACACCTTGATGCCCCAGACGTCGGTGCGCTGATCGAGAATGTGCTGCAGTTGCTGGTTGAGCTTTTCGCGCTGCGACAGGAGGTCGTCGAGCTCCACCTGTCCGAGCACGCTGCGCAGCGTCGTCTGCGCGAGCTGCGACGTCGCATAGTGGTAGCTCTCCACCTCGACGATCGCGCGACGCGGATCCATGACGCGGAAATACACGACGGCGTTGACCTTCACCGACACGTTGTCGCGCGTGATCACGTCCTGCGGCGGCACGTCCATGACGATCGTGCGCAGGCTGACGCGCACCATGCGATCGATGGGAGCGAAGACGAGGACGATGCCCGGCCCCTTCGGATCGGGCAGGAGCTTGCCGAGACGGAACACCACCGCGCGTTCGTACTCGTTGAGGATCTTGATCGAGCTGAAGATGTAGAACGCCAGGATGGCGAGCCCGATGAGCAGTGGCGATGCGAGCATCATGGGGTAAATCCTTTACTCACGAGCCCGGTCCTCGCGGCCGAGCGGAAGGGCGGGTGCGGTGCGATCCGGCCGCACCGTGACGAGCAGACCCTGGAGCCCGATCACCCGGACCATGTCCCCAGCAGTTATCGGTTCGGTCGACGTCGCAGTCCAGATCTCGCCGCGCATCCTGACCCGGCCCGTCCCGCCGGGGTCAATCGACGTCAGGGCCAACCCGGAGCTCTCGATCATCCCGGCCTCGCCCGTAATCGGCTGACTGCGCTGGGCTTTCACTGCCAGCTGCACCAGGAAGATGATGATCGCCGACAGTGTGAGGGTAACCGGAATGATCAGCCGCAAGCCGACCTGGAGCTCAGGTAACGGCGAATCCATCAGCAGAATCGACCCGAAGAACAGGCTGAGGACCCCGCCCGCCGCGAGGAGGCCGAAGCTCGTGACCTTGACCTCGAGGATGAGCAGGACGAGCCCAAAGAGGATCAGGAGGACGCCGGCATAGCTGACCGGCAGCACCTGGAAGGCAAAGAAGGCCAGCAGCAGGCAGATGCCCCCGGCGACGCCGGGCAGGATCGACCCGGGATTCCACAGTTCGACGGTGAGGCCAAGCGTGCCGAGCATCAGCAGGAGATACG
Organism: uncultured Acidobacteriota bacterium; assembly: GCA_963839705.1. Lineage (GTDB taxonomy): Bacteria > Acidobacteriota > Vicinamibacteria > Vicinamibacterales > 2-12-FULL-66-21 > DATBJJ01. The sequence continues at coordinate 57,986 of CAWIWL010000006.1, read as the reverse complement.
CAATCTGCGGGTGGGCGACGGCGCTCAGAATCTTCTGCGCCCACGTCATCGCGATTGCCCGCTGCTCGGCGCCAGTCGTGTGCAGGGTCTGACTGGCGCCGTCGAATCGGTGGATCGTCCGGCCGTCGAGCTTCTTCAGGAGGTCCGGCAGGTCGGTGGCGATGACGTCGATGAGCGGCGGATCGGCCGTCGCCGCTTCCTGTTCGGTAAACGTGCGGCTCTCGGTGACGGCCTGCTCGACCAGCGCGACGTTGCGCTTGCGTTGGGCGGCGATCGTACGGGCGTATCCCGCGACGTCCGACGTCATCTTCTTGGACATCGTGTCGTCGACCTTCTGGCCGTCGCCAGACACCGGATGCGCGGCGCCGATGTGTGTGCCGGGAGCCATCACCGCGACGTCGGCGGCAATGGTGATGAGAAAGCCCGCCGACGCGGCGCGGCTTCCGGCTGGCGATACGAAGACCGCGACTGGCGTCTTCGACTGGATGATGGCGGTGTTGATGTCGCGCGTCGAATCGACGAGACCGCCGGGCGTGCGGAGCACGATGACGAGGAGATCCGCCTGCGCCGCGTCCGCCTGAGCAATCGCGCGGCGGATGTAGGCCGTGGCGATGGGATGAATGATGCCGTCCACCTCGGCGGTGTAGACGATGGGCGTGCGCTGCGCGGCCTGCACGATGGGGCCGGCGCCGGTCGCGTGGAGCTCCAGCCATGTCGCCTGAGCGCCACTTAGGAACAGAAGCAGCAGGCCGAGCGAAACACAGGCTCTGGCGACGCGCATGGCGTCCTCCTACTTGATCTCCGACAGCACTCGCTTGGCGTCAGCCGACGACGGGTCGAGCACGAGCGCCCGCTGCACCTCGGCACGGGCGTTCGCGCTGTCGCCGAGCTTGAGGAACGCCTCGGCGAGATAAACGTGGGCCGGAGCGCGGTCCTCGCTCCAGATCGAAATCTTGAAGGCATCAACCGCATCGGCAGGACGTCCGCCTCGCAGGTGGATCCGCCCGATGAAGAGGTGCGCCTGGGCCTCGTACGGCGAAAGGTAAATGGCCTTGCGCAACTCGGCGAGCGCCTCACGATCCTGCTCGCGGTCGAACAGGCGGCGGCCTTGTTCCAGGTGGAACGTGGCGAGTTCGCGCTGCTCCCGCTGCGCCGAGTTGACGATCGTCTGATCGGCGCGCAGCGCCCAGGATCCGTCGGGGTCGAGCCGCATCCGTTCCAGGCCCGGAGGAACCGCCGTACGGTTCTCTGCGGCGCGGCGGTCCAGTTCCTCGTATCGCGACGAGAGCCGCCTCGCCAGGTCGCGTTCCCGCGACGACTCGACGGTGCTGCCCGTGGCATTGAGGGCGACAGCCAGGACGTAGTGCGCGTCGAGGTCGGCGGGATCGCGCCGCAGCGCCTCTCGCAGCCAGTACAGCGCTCCCTGGTAGTTGCGATCGGACGCGTAGGCATAGCCCAGGTTGAACATGTAGTCCGGATCGGGATCGGCGTCGGTTGCCTTGGTCAGATAGTACGCCGCCGTCCCCGCCTGCGGCGTCGCGCCGCGGCGAATGACGAGCACGCCGAGGTTGTTGAGGACGGCAGCGGCAGCGTCCGGCGCCGGAGGCGCCGGCTCCACGAGTGCCTTCAGCACACCGAGACCCTCTTCGTAGCGCTTCAGCTCGATGAGAGAGATGCCGGCGAAAAACTTCGCGTTGAATGACGAGGGTGACGTGGATGGCACAGCCCGGACCGCCTCGAGTGCTCCGAGGTGGTCGGCCTGTTCGGTGCGAACCTCCCACAGCGCGAGACGGGCGCGGTCGAAGCCCGGTGAATCGCGGAGCGCCGCCTCAAGGAACGACGCCTGCGACATGGGGCTTTCTGCCAGCAGCCCTTTGATGTAGTTCTCGAACGTGTCGAGCGGAGGATGTGGCGCGGAAGAAACCACGGGCCGCGACCCGCCGGGGCGAACGCGGCCGGCAAGCTGATCCCCGACGCGGCCGGCGAGCCGCGCGAAGATGGTGAAGAGCTCCGTCAGCTCGCCCCGTTCGGTGATCTCCGGCTGCAGGCGTCCGGCGTCCAGGCGAATGCTCCGCGCCGTGACCGACAACGACGTGCCGTCGACTCGATAGGATCCCACCACCACATCGGCGGCGCCGACCAGCTGCCCCACCTTGATGATGGTCGCGCGACTGAGCGAACCAGACACGGGCAAGTACAGCTGCTCGAACGCGCGCACGCGCTGCGATCGGACGATCGCGCCTGGCCCGCCCGCGCGCAACCCGTCGGTCAGCAGTACCGCCGCCGCTTCGCTCAGCCAGTGAAAACGCGGCTCGTCGCGGGCGTTCTCGAACGGGACAACCAGCACGCGCGGCGGCGCCGCCACAGAGCCGATGCCCGTGGGCGCAGACGTCTGCGCCGCAACACCCGTCGCGGTGCCGCACGCGATCAGGCCAGCCAGCAGCATTCTGGTGATGCCCTTCATGCTGCCGCAGCCGGTTCGCCAGCGCTCGCGGCGCGGACCTCTACCTTCAACCGACAGCCCTTCCCACGGCTTGCCGCCCGGCACTCGTGCACTTGAGCGTCCGCCGTCAGCGAGAAATGGTGGAGCACCCTGGCGATCGCGGCCGCATAGAACCCGCAGAGCGGCACCTTGGCCGCTTCTCTGGTTTCGCAGAAAAGCGAACCCCTCAGATCGATCGACGCGGTGCCGCGCCTCAACCGGACCTTGACCCGCGAACCCGGGTAGGTCGAGCGCACGAGCGCCCGCGCGGCCCGGAACGCGCCGCGCGTGCGAAGCCTGGTCGGCAAGGCGCTAATCACCCGTCGCTCGAGCGTCGACATGCTGCTGACAGTCCAGTCAGCGGCGTACTCGCCGGCACAGGCCATCGTCCGGTTGTAGGCGTCGCCCTCGAGGCGCAGAAAGCTGAGCACGGCCGACAGCGGCGCCAGCCCGATGGTCCCTTCCCGAAGGCCCGGCACCGTCAGCCAGTTCTCGTAGAACTCGAGGCGATCGGGCAGCATGTCGGCGATCGCCTGGTGCAGGCTCGCCACGAGGACCCGCCCGATTCTCGCGTCATCACTCATCTTCGCCTACGCTCATTACTTATCATCGCTACGCTCATTACTTATCGTCGCGTACGCTCAGGCGGCGGCCACCGGGCTGACGACCGTCAACGCTGATGACTTTGATATTGTAGGGGTTGTGACCATCGAAGCGGCGCCCGGTCAGCCACTGGCAGCAGCCATCCTCACCGGCGGGCGCGCGTCGCGCTTGGGTGGCGTGCGCAAGGCAACGCTCGCCATCGACGGCACGCCCATCATCGAACGACAGCTCTCGGTCCTCCATCAGATCGCCGCGCCGGTGTTCATGGTGACGTCCCCCACGGGCAGCGCCGAGGCCGGGCTGATGCTGGTGCGCGACGCCTACCCGGATCACGGAGCACTCGGTGGCATCTACACCGCGATCGTCACGTCGCCTCACGAGCGCACGCTGGTTGTCGCCTGCGACATGCCGTTCCTCAACCGCGCATTGCTGGAATACATGGCCGGCATCGACGCCGACCTCGTGATTCCCCGAACGTCGCGCGGCTACGAACCGCTGTGCGCCGTCTACAGCCGTGCCTGCGCGCCGGCGATTCTCGAGCGTTTGAGACGCGGCGAGCTCGAAGCGTCGCGGCTGCCGGAAGGGGTGAGGGTCGCGGAAGTGGGTCCCGAGACCCTGGCGGCGTACGACCCCGACGGTCTGCTGTTCGTGAACGTCAACACGCCGCATGATTACGAACGCGCCAAGGAAGTGCCCAGAAAGAAATAGAGGAGCGATCGAAAACGTCACGTGATCGTATCATGGATGAACTTGGTCCATGATTCTACCCATCCAGCACGCCGTCCGACGCCTCATGACCGACGCCGTGAGGCGTCTCTACGACATTCCCGCCGACGATCCGGTGCTCGCGGCTATTCCAGTCGAGATCCCACCTCGCCGCGCTCTCGGCGATTTTTCTGTGCCCCTCGCTTTCGAGCTGGCGCGGCGCTTGCGCAGGGCTCCCCGCGCGATCGCGCAGGAGATCGTGGGCGCCCTCGGCCAGGTCGACGGGTTCACCCGCATCGAGGCCGCGCCGAACGGCTACGTGAACTTCTTCCTCGATCGGCCGGGGCAGTTCCTGCGCTGGCTGGCGCCCGGCCCCTCGCGGCCGTCTCCATTCACGTCGGTCGCGATGGCGGCGCCGCTCAAGACCATCGTCGAGCACACGGCGATCAATCCGAACAAGGCCGCGCACATCGGGCACCTGCGCAACGCCGCACTCGGTGATGCCTTCGGCCGGCTGCTGCGTTTCCTCGGCCGCGAGGTCGAGGTCCAGAACTATATCGACGACACCGGCGTGCAAGTGGCCGACGTCGCCGTCGGCTTCCGCGAGCTGGAACACAAGGGCCTCGACGAGATCCGCACGCTCGCCGACACCACCCGCTTCGACTACTACTGCTGGGATCTCTACGCCCGCGTCACGGAGTGGTACGAGGAGGACAAGACGCGGCTCACAATCCGGAAGGCCGCGCTGCACGACATCGAGCACGGCGGCAATCCCACGGCCGATGTCGCCTCATTCATCGCCGACCGCATCGTGCGCTGTCACCTGAAGACGATGCGGCGCCTCAACATCGACTACGACCTGCTGACCTGGGAGGGAGACATCCTCCGGCTGCACTTCTGGTCGCACGCGTTCGAGTTCCTGAAGAAGACTGGCGCCGTCTTCCTGCAGACAGAGGGCCGCTTGAAGGGCTGCTGGGTCATGCGGATCGACGATGACGAGGGCGACGCCGCATCCGCTGCTCCAGACGATACTCGAGAAGACGATGAGACGGGCACTGAACCTGGCGATGGTACCGGGCCTCGAGAAAAGGTGATCGTGCGATCAGACGGCACGGTGACCTACGTCGGCAAGGACATGGCCTACCAGCTCTGGAAGTTCGGGCTGCTCGGCAAGGACTTCCACTATCGCGTGTTCCTCGAACGACCGGACGCACGACCGCTCTGGTCGACGACTTCCCTTCCGTCGGCGACGAGCCCGAATCCGCCAACGTTCGGACGCGCGTCCTGGGTCTGCAACGTCATCGACACGCGGCAGTCGTACCTGCAGAAGCTGCTGAAGCAGGCCTTGGCCGCGCTGGGCTACGAGACCCAGGCCGGGCATTCGGTCCACTATTCGTACGAAATGGTCGCGCTCTCGCACTCGACGGCGCGCGAGCTCGGCTACAGCATCGACGCCGACGCGGACCGTCCCTTCGTCGAGGTCTCTGGACGGCGGGGCCTCGGAGTCAAGGCCGACGACCTGATCGATCGCCTGACCGACAAAGCAGCGAGCGAAGTAGCGAAGCGTAATCCCGATCTATCGCCCGACCAGATGCGCCGCGTCGCCGAAGCGATCGCCGTCGCCGCGGTGCGCTACTTCATGGTGAAGTTCTCGCGCGGCAAGGTCATCGTTTTCGACATCGACGAGGCGCTCAGCTTCGAAGGGGAAAGCGGACCGTACCTTCAATACGCCGTGGTGCGCGCGAACAACATCTTCAATAAGCTCAAGGATCGCGACGGTGTCGACGAGGCGCGCGTGCTCGCCGCCGTCGCGGCCGCGCCGGTCGACCTCCTGACGGCCGACACCGACGAGGCGCTGGACCTCTGGGGACTCGTGCTCGAAGCGGCGCGCCTCGATGACGTCGTCGAGCACGCGATTCGGACGCTGGAGTTGTCGGTCGTGGCGAAGTACGCCTTCGGCCTGGCGCAGTCGTTCAACGCGTTCTATCACCGCTATTCGATCATCAACGAAGAGCGTGCGGACGCACGCGCCTGGCGCGCGGCCGCAGTCGCGTATTATCGGGCACAGCTCACGAAAGCGCTCGAACTCATGGGCGCTGACGTGCCAGAAAAGATGTAGGCCACGGAACACACGGACAACACGGCAGGACACGTGAGGAAGCGCCTGACATGAAACCCACCATCGGCGTCACGCGATGCAGCAGGCTGGACGACTACGTCGCGTCGGTCGAACAGGCCGGCGGGCGCGCCCGCGTCCTCGAGGTCAGCGACAGCCCGCGCAAGGTCGTCGACGAAATCGACGGCCTGCTCCTGACCGGCGGCGGCGATATCGACCCTGTGCTCTACGGCGACCAACGGCATCCGACGGTCGAGGATGCCGAGCCGGGACGCGATGAGTTCGAAATCGATCTCGCACGCCGCGCCATGGGCGCCAACCTCCCGCTCCTCGCGATCTGCCGCGGCGCGCAGGTACTAAACGTCGCGGCCGGCGGCACGCTGGTGCAGGACATCCCGTCGGCCATCGAATCGACGCTCGCCCACAGCATCGTCGAGCCGAAGAGCGCCGAGGCACACGCCGTGCATGTGACGCCGGGCTCGCGCCTGGAGAAGGCGCTGGGGATCTCGGTCGACCGCGCACACACGTGTCGCGTCAACAGCCGTCACCACCAGTCGGTCGGTCGAATCGGTTCGGGCCTCATCTCGTCGGCCACGGCGCCGGACGGCGTGATCGAAGCTATCGAGAAGCCCGACTCCGAGTTCTGCCTTGGCGTGCAGTGGCACCCGGAAAACTTCTGGCGCACGGGCGAGTTCGCGCCGCTGTTCAGCACGTTCGTCAGCGCAGCGCGGGAACGCCTCAGCGCTCGAGTGCCGGCCCAGGACTGATACGGGTTGACCGCCCAAAGCTCTTCACCGCGGAGAGCGCAGAGGCCGCAGAGACGAATGATTCATTTGCTGTCTCAAAGCCTTTCACCGCAGAGCACGCTAAGGACGCGGAGAACAACCATTGATGTTGTCTCTGCGTTCCCTGCGATCTCTGCGGTGAGGAGCTTTTGGACAGCCAAGATCGCCGGGGGACGCCAAGGTTGCCTGCCAGCCCCGTGGTTCAAGAGCCTGTGAGCGCGCAACCCATACCGTCAAGTACTGACGGCTAACGGGAGAAACTCCCCAGACACTCGACGTGCGGCGTGTTCGGGAAGAGATCGAAGCCACGCAGCGAGTCGAGGCGGTATCCACCGTCGAGCAGTCGTCGCGCGTCGCGCGCCATCGTCGCCGGATCGCACGAGACGTAGACAAGCCGCGGCGCTCCGAGCTTCAGGAGGGGCGCCATCGCTTCCGACGAGATTCCGGTACGTGGCGGATCCACGATGACGGTCTCGAGGCGATGCGGCCGCGCGCGCCGGGACGCGAGATAGCGCTCGACGCTGTCGAGCACGGTCGTGAGGGCGCTTCCAGTGGCCGCATGCCGCGCATTGCGCTCCAGATCGGCCCCGCTCATCCGATCGCCCTCGACCGCCACGATCTCTCTCGTTCCCGATGCCGCCAGCGCGACAGAGAAGAGTCCGACGCCAGCATAGAGGTCGAGCACCGCGCCGTCGGCCGTCGTGGCGTCCATGACGGCGCTCACGAGGTCCGGCACGAGGAATCGGTTGGCCTGGAAGAACGAAGCCGCGTGACGCCGGAGCTCGCCTTCCGGTACTCTCCCCCGCGTCAGAAGACTCACCGCATCGGTCACCGCTGGATCCCCAGCGTCCAGGTCACGGCCCCTGGCGTCGTGGACGACGCACCCCGTCAACCCGCCGGCCGCTTGCAACCCTTGCAACAGGCCTTCTTCGACTGCGCTCACGTCGCCGACAGCAATCCACAACGCCCGCTGGGCGCCGTCGACGCTCTCGGCCAACTCGACCCACTCCACCCGGGCGCCGGCGCCGGCCAGGGTCGCGACTGCTGATGTGACCGCATCGCGCGCCGCGTCGCTCACCTGCCCTGTGCCTCCGGCATCGCACAACGTGTGCGTCCCCTCGCGATAGAACCCGGCTCGGGCGCCTTCGGCGTGAAACCGCGCCCGCATGCGATAGCCGCGCTCGGGTGACGCCGCGACGGGAACGGGACCCTCAATCGGTATGCGCCCGAGGCGAAGGAACGCGTCCCGGACGATCTCGGACTTGAGCGTCAGCTGGCGTGCGTAGGCGACATGCGAGTACACGCACCCGCCGCAGGAGGGATCGGCAAACGCCGCGCGGCGATCCGGGGACGCGTCCCTGACGTCAACGACCGTCGCGAAGGCGAGGCGCCGCTCGGTCCGCTCGATCCGCGCCAGGACGCGCTCGCCAGGCACCGCACCCGACACGAGGATGACTTGCCCGTCGTGCCTCGCGATCATCCGACCGCCTGCAGCCGGCTTCTCGACGGCGAGCTCGACTTTCTGTTGCGGGGTCAGCACGTTACTGGTTGCAGGTCACTGATAGCGAATCTGGGGCAGGCCGAGCGAGTCACGAACGAGGCGCTCGAAAGCGGCTTCGACGGCCTGCGCCCTCACCTCTGGCGTCAGGCGCGCTCCGAAGGGCGTGAGCTCGGCTTCGGCCTCGCGCTTCGCCGCCGCGACCGATTGCGGATCGAGTTCGGCCGCTGCGGCCTCTACCAGCCCTCGATCGAGCTCGACCAGTCGATCGAGGATCGCGGTACGCGCGTCGCCGCGAGATTTCTTCGATTCGCCCGACAGCCGATCGATTTCGGCCAGCAGACCTTCGACGTACCGGTCGAACGACGCCGATCGCTGCACACGGCTCCCCACGAGCCGCGCGACGACGCGCTCGAGGTGGGCCGTGAGCGCCAGCTTGCGTGGGGGGCCGGAGGATTCCGCCTCGCCCTGTGGCTGCACCACCCCGACGGCCCTGCGCCAGTCGTCGAAGAGGTCGAGGATGTCGCCCTCGCAGAACTCGATTCGCACCGGACGCCGACGTCCGCCCTTCGCCAGCAGCCGCTCGCAGTACCGGTCAATCCCCCGGCAGGCGACAGTCAGCGGCACGCCACGCTCGGCCCACCCGCACACCTGCTCGAACGCCGGCCCCGTGATGCGCACGAGGTGGCCGCCGTTTTTGCGACAGAGATACGACTCGAGCTCGCGGCAGTAGTCAGAAAGGTCCGGCATCGACTGCAAATTCGCCTTAGGCACTAGTCTGTCAACGTTACGAATAACTTACGATGAGCGCGAAGCTCTCGAAGATCTCGAAGTCTCCAGTCAGACATGACTTCTTCGCGATCTTCGCGACCTTCGAATCTTCGTGATGGGCCGTCGTTGCCGAATCTCGCTACACCGCCTTGCTCCGCTCCCAGATGAGCCTCAACCCTTGCAGCGTCAAGTCGGGCTCGACGCGTTGAATGGTCGTCGTCTCGTTCGCCAGCACGCCGGCCATGCCACCGGTCGCGATGCATATCGCGCGATCGCCCGAGGGGAGCTCGGCGCGGATCCGGGTCACGATGCCGTCGACCATCGACACGTAGCCGAAAAAGAGACCCGCCTGCATCGACGTGACCGTCGTCTGGCCGATGATCGACGGCGGCTTGCGGACATCGACGCGCGGGAGGCGGGCCGCACGCTGAAAGAGCGCGTCGGCCGAGATGCCGATGCCGGGGCAAATGACTCCGCCGATGTACTCGCCAGCGGCGGAAATCACGTCGAAGGTGGTCGCCGTACCGAAGTCCACGGCGATGATCGGCACGCGATCCGCGCGGCCGAACCTCTCGTATGCCGCCACGGCGTTGACCACACGGTCGGCGCCGACGTCGGAAGCCGGCACGTAGAGAATCGGCATGCCGGTATTCGTCGCCGGGTCCACGGTCAGCGGCGTCTGGCCAAAATACCGCTCCGCCATCTCCTGCATGGTGCCCGTGAGCGGCGGAACGACCGACGACAGGATGATTCCCCCGATGCGGTCCTTCTCGAGCCCGCTCTGGCCGAACAGCTGCGAGACAAGAATGCCGAGCTCGTCGGCCGTCCGCTCGCGCAGCGTCTGCAGCCGCCAGCTATGAGTCAGCCGGTCACCGTCGAACACCCCGAGCACGATGTTGGTGTTGCCCACGTCAATGGCCAGTAGCATGGTCAGCAGTTTCCAGCAGAGCGAGTCAGGTTATCGCGTTATCCGCGTCCCGTGTTGTCCGCGTTATCCGCGTCCCGTGTTATCCGCGGCTTACTTCCAGACTACCTCACCCGCGATGACGCGCTCCACCCGTTTCCCCACTCTGACGAGCAGCGCACCGTCGTCGGCGATGCCGGCGGCGACGCCGCTGGCGCGGCCGCGCGGCGTGTCGCATTCGACGATCGCCCCAACCGCGGACGGCGCCAGCCGCCGCCACCTGTCTAGAAGGCCCGAGGCGTCGCCGCGGCCCAGCGGTTCGAGCTCGCCGGCGAGCGCCACCAGCACCTCGGCCAGCACGACTCCGGGCTCCACCGGACGTCCAAGCTCCGTTTCGATCGAGGATGCACGATCCCCGAGGTCCTGCGGGTACGACGCTGCGCGGAGATTGATGCCGATTCCCAGAATGACGTGCTGCAGGCCGTCGGCCGAAGACGACGCCTCCGCCAGCACGCCGGCAAGCTTCCGGCGGCGCGATGGTCCGCTCGAGCCGGGCGTGACCACGTCGTTCGGCCACTTGATCTCGAGCGGCAGGCCGGTTGCCGCGCGCACACCTTCGGCAACAGCGACGCCGCCGGCGAGCGTCAGAAAAGGTGCGGCGCGAGCATCGCGGATGATGATCGACAGGTACAGGCCGGCGCCGGGCGGAGAGTACCAACTTCGCCCGAGGCGTCCGCGTCCCGAGGTCTGTGCGGCGGCCACGACCGTCGTGCCCTCCGGCGCGCCACGGTCGGCGTACCTGGCAGCGATGTCGTTGGTCGAGCTCGCCTCGTGCAGATAGTAGAGAGGATCGCCGAGCCGCCCGCGACGCGCGCCGACTGCATGGAGCGCGTCGGCGAGGTCCGGCGGGATCCTCTCAGGCATCGACTATTGGCCGGTGGGAGCGATCTCGAAGCTGAGATCGACGGCGGGGGCGGAGTGGGTCAAGGCGCCGACTGACACGTAATCGGCTCCCGTACGCGCGAGCTCGGGCATACGCTCGAGCGTCACACCTCCAGAGATCTCGATCTTGGCGCGGCCTGCGATCCTGGCCACGGCCTGGTGGATCTGCTCGAGCGGCAGGTTGTCGAGCAGGATGACGTCGGCGCCCGCGTCGATCGCGGCTTCGACGTCGGCAAGGCTCTGCGCCTCGACCTCGACCAGCATCTCCTGCCGGGCGGCCTTCATCCGCTTGACGGCTTCGGCAACGCCCCCCGCAAGCCGGACGTGGTTGTCCTTGATGAGGATTGCGTCGTCGAGGCCCGAGCGATGGTTGCTGCCGCCGCCCGCGCGCACCGCGTACTTCTCGAGCGCTCGAAGTGTCGGTGTCGTCTTGCGGGTGTCGAGCACGACGATTCGGCCGTCGGCTGCATCGACGTAGCGCCGCGTCAGCGTGGCAATCCCCGACAGGCGCTGCAGGAAATTGAGCGCCGTCCGCTCCGCGGTCAACATCAGTCCGGCCGCGCCCTTGACCTCAGCGGCCACCGCACCGGACTCGCAGCGATCGCCGTCGCGATTCCTGAGCGTGATGTGCACGGCAGGATCGAGCTGACGAAAGGCCTCCGCTGCGACATCGAGGCCCGCCAGGACGCAGGGCGTCTTGACTACGATGCTGCCGTGCCCGCGGACGTCGGCAGGCACGGTGGCCTCCGTCGTGACGTCGCCCCACCCCAGGTCCTCAGCGAGCGCACGACGAACGATCTGACGGTAGACCGAAGCATCGAGAGGTTCGAAGGGTATGGTTCTCATTCGGGCCGTCCAGGCGCACCCTCCGGCGGTGCCAATTCGACGTCGACCTGAAGCACTTCGGACACGAGCGTGTCGATCTGCTGAATCTGGCCCGAGGCGCGCAGGTCCTGCTCGATGTCGGGAAGCAGTTCCAGCTTGTTCTCGGGCGCGCGAATGACGACGCGTGCGACGGGGGTCTTGAGCTGCCGCTGCTCTTCCGACTTCTTCTTGCGAATGTCCCCGAGGATCTGCGCCGCCATCTGCAGCGCCAGCACGCCCCGATCATCAGCGCCGTCGGCGACGGCCAGGATCTCCGCCTCGGTCGGCCAACTCGCTTTGTGGACCGAACCGCGCTTCCACCACGACCAGATCTCCTCGGTCGCAAATGGCAGGAAGGGCGCGAAGAGACGCAGCAGGACCGATAGCGACGTCAGGAGCGCCGTGTTGGCCGAGCCGGCGAGTACCTCGCCATGGTCGCCGTAACGTCGTGACTTCACCAGCTCGAGGTAGTTGTCGCAGAAGAACCAGAAGAACGTCTCCGTGCGCTCGAGCACTCGCGTGTACTGATAGTTGTCGAGGTCCTCGGTCGATTCCCGGACGAGCCGCGCGAGTTGCGTGAGCAGGCCACGATCGACACCGGAGGTGACCGCCCCGCGCGTCCCGGGTTTTGCCAGGACGAACTTCGACGCGTTGAGCAGCTTGATGGCGAGGCGCCGGCCCACCTTCATCTGGCCGGAGTCGAAGGCCGTATCCGCTCCCGGGCGTCCGCTTGCCGCCCAGTAGCGCACGCCGTCCGAACCGTGCTCCTCGAGGAGCGCCATGGGCGTGACGACGTTCCCTTTCGACTTCGACATCTTCTTGCGATCGGGATCGAGGACCCAGCCCGAGATCGCCGCATTCTTCCACGGCAGCGATCCGTGCTCGTACTCGGCGCGCAGCATGGTCGAAAACAGCCACGTCCGGATGATGTCGTGCGCCTGAGGACGGACGTCCATCGGAAACACGCGGGCGAAGAGATCGGGATCCTCGATCCACCCGCCGGCAATCTGCGGCGACAGCGAGGACGTTGCCCAGGTGTCCATGATGTCGAGGTCGCCGGAGAACCCTCCCGGACGGTCGCGCTGTTCGGCGGTGAAGCCGTCGGGGACGTCGGTCGATGGATCGATCGGCAGGCGATCTTCGGCGGGCAGGAGCCGGGCGTCGTGGTCGACGGTTCCGTCCTCCCGCACGCGATACCACACGGGGATCGGCACGCCGAAGAAGCGCTGGCGACTGACGCACCAGTCGCCGGCGAGCCCGTTGATCCAGTTCTCGAGCCGCGCCTGCATGTACGACGGATGCCAGCCGAGCTCGCGGCCGCGGGCGAGCAGCGCCTCGCGCGCGTCCATGGTCTTGATGAACCACTGACGGCTGGTCACAATCTCGAGCGGCCGGTCACCCTTCTCGTAGAACTTCACGGCATGCGTGATCGGTCGCGGATCGCCGAGGAGGTCGCCGCTCTCGCGGAGGAGCTCGACCGTCCGCACCCGGGCTTTGGACGCCGACAGCCCCGCGAGCTGGTCGTAGTTCTGCTGCGCGCGCGCGGAATCGGTCGTCTGCCACGCTCCCTCGCCCCACGTCACCGGCTTGAACGTGCCGTTCGCCTGGATGACCGCACGGACCGGCAAGCCGAGCTCGCGCCACCAGACGACGTCGGTGATGTCGCCGAAGGTGCAGATCATCGCCACGCCGGTTCCCTTTTCCGGATCGGCCAGCGCGTGCGCGCGAAGGGGCACGCGGGCACCGAAGAGCGGCGTCACGACCTCGCTGCCGAAGAGCGGCTGATAGCGTGGATCGTCGGGATGTGCCACGAGCGCCACGCACGCCGGAATCAGTTCTGGCCTCGTCGTGTCGATCTCAACGAACCCGCCTGCCCCGAGCCCCGTCGAGGGGCCGGCCGCCATGGCGAAGCGAATGCGATGGTAGGCGCCCGGCTGTTCGCGGTCTTCGAGCTCGGCCTGCGCGACGGCCGTGCGGAAGTCGACGTCCCAGAGCGTCGGCGCCTCGAGCTGATACGCAAGCCCGCGTCCTGCGAGGCGCAGGAACGCCAGCTGCGACAGGTGCTGCGCGCGGCGCCCGATCGTCGCGTAGGTCATCGACCAGTCGACCGACAATCCCAGGTAACGCCACAGCTTCTCGAACGCTTTCTCGTCCTCGGCCGTCAGCCGGGCACACAGATCGATGAAATTCGGCCGCGAGACCGGGATCGGCTGCTTGCCAGGCTTCTCGGGCGGTGCGAACGACGGATCGAACGGCAGCGACGGGTCGCAGCGCACGCCGAAATAGTTCTGCACGCGCCGCTCGGTCGGCAGTCCGTTGTCGTCCCACCCCATCGGATAGAACACGGCCTTGCCGCGCATCCGATGGAAGCGGGCGACGACGTCGGTATGGGTGTAGGAGAAAACGTGGCCGACGTGGAGCGCGCCACTGACCGTCGGCGGCGGCGTGTCGATCGAATACACCTCATCGCGCGGGCGCGTACGATCGAACCGATACAACGCGTCAGCGTCCCAGCGCTCGGTCCACTTCTGCTCCAAACCTTCGAGCGCCGGCTTGTCGGGAACTGCGATTGGCTCGCTCGTGAATCGATCCGGGAATGAGACTGTTCTGAACCGTCAGACATGAAGAGAGCCACAGATCACACGGACAACACGGACAACGCGGCGGGGGTTCGGAAGATCGCGCTAGCGGGCATTCTTGATCCGGTCGATTTCTTCGCGCACGAGGCGCTCGGCGGCGTCGAGGACGGCCGACCGCATCGACTCGTCGCCCATCCGGGCGATCACCTTGCTGACCACCGCGTCGATCACGGCGTCGGGTACGGCGTCGGGCCACTCGCGGGGCGCGGACTCGAGCCGCCGTGGAGACAGTGACGGCGCCTGGCCCTGCTCTGCGGCAAGCAGGGCGGCAAAGGCCTGATCGAGGCTCACGCCGCTCAGGAGATTCAGGGCAGCGGGCGGATTGACGGCGTTGACGGGCGTCGCCGGGCTCGCAGCGCTGGGCGTCGCGGAACTCGCGGCGCCGGGTGTCGCCTGGCTCGCAGCCGTCGCGGGACTCGCGGCGCTGGGCGTCGGAGGCGGCGCAGGCACGGGCGGGATTGACCGCTTCTCGTGCGTGATGCTCTCGACCGGTTTCGCCGCCGCCGGCGGATTCCAGCCGGTCAAATCCATGTCGGCAAGCGGTGCGCGCGCGTCGGGCGCCGGCGTCACGACGGTGAGGCCCGGCTTCGCGGCCGTCTCAGCCGCCGGCGTCGCAGCGGGCGGCGGATCGAGCGTCCCGGCCGACGCGCCCTTGCTGGCCAGCGCCGCGTCGAGGCGATCGAAATAGTCTTCGAGCGAGCTCGCGGGCTCCGCGGGTGCTCCGCCTGACGACGGTGGCGGTGGCGCGTCAGCGTGAGCGGCCTTCCCGGCGGACCCGCCTTCGCGCTTGCCGGCCAGCAGATCGCGCACGCGGCTGATGACCATCTGCGGCTCGAACGGCTTGACCAGCACGCCGTCGCAACCGACCGCCCGCGCCCGCGCTTCGTCGACCGGCTCGAAGGCGCCGGTCAGCAGCAACACGGGAATGTGCGACAGCTCGGGGTCACCCTTGATGAAGGCGGCCACTTCGTAGCCGTCCCGCTCGGGCATGCCCACGTCGGCGAGCACGATATCCGGACGATCCGTCTTGACGCGGTCGATCGCCTGCTGCCCGTCGCCGACGGCCAGCACCTGCACGTCCTCGTCGGCGAAGGTCAGCTCGATCACTCGTTGAATGGTGACGCTGTCGTCAGCGAGCAGCAGCTTGGGATGCACTACAGCTCCACACGCGCGCGAACCTGCGCGTTAATGAAATCAATAATCTGCTGCATCGGCGTGCCGGGCAGAAAAATGCCCTTCACGCCGGCGGCCTGCAGCTTCGAAATGTCGACGTCGGGGATAATCCCTCCGACGACCACCAGCACATCGTCCAGCTTGCGCTCCTTCAACAGCTCCATAACGCGCGGGCAGATGTGCATATGGGCGCCGGACAAAATCGACAACCCGATCACGTCCGCGTCTTCCTGCAGGGCCGCCGCCACGATCTGCTCCGGTGTCTGTCGGAGGCCGGTGTAGATGACCTCCATCCCCGCGTCGCGGAGCGCCCTGGCGATCACCTTGGCTCCCCGATCGTGCCCGTCGAGGCCGGGCTTCGCGATAACGACACGGATTTTTCGCATCAACAGGCTCTAGGCTCTCGATCATCCCCGTAGCTTCCGCCTTTAGGCGGAAGATTCGCAGTCGGAGGCTGAATCTTCCGCCTAAAGGCGGAAGCTACGGTGCTCTACACGTCTAAATAACCGGCACTTCCTCGTACTCGCCCCACACGGCACGCAGCGCGTCGCACATCTCTCCGACGGTCGCATACGCGCGCACGCAGTCGAGCAGCGGATACATCGTATTGCCCCGGCCGCGGGCGGTCTCGGCCAGCGCGTCGAGCGAGCGGCGCACGCGATCGTTGTCGCGCGTCGCCCGCAACTGCTCCAGCCGGGCCAATTGCGTCGCGGCCGTCGCATCGTCGATGTAGAGAATCGGCATCGGCGGCTCGTCCGCCTGGACGAAGTCGTTGACCCCGACGATGACTTTCTCGCGGCGCTCGACGGCCTCCTGGAACCTGTAGGAGGCCTCCGCGACTTCCTTCTGCGGGAACCCTTCCTCAATCGCCTCGACCATCCCGCCCATGCGATCGATGGCGTCGAAGTACTCCTTGGCGCCGCGCTCCATGTCGAGCGTCAGCCGCTCGACGAAGTACGAGCCGCCGAACGGATCGACGGTGTTCGTCACGCCGCTCTCGTGGGCGATGATCTGCTGGGTCCGCAGGGCCAGCGTCGCGGCCTCGGCCGTCGGGAGCGCCAGCGCCTCGTCGAGCGAGTTGGTGTGGAGCGAGTTGGTCCCGCCCATCACCGCCGCCAGCGCCTGGAGGGCCGTGCGGACCACGTTGTTGTACGGCTGCTGCGCGGTCAGCGAGACCCCGGCGGTCTGGGTGTGGAAGCGCAGCTTCCACGACCGCTCGTGACGAGCGTGGAACCGGTCCCGCATCACCTCGGCCCAGAGCTTGCGCGCCGCGCGGAACTTGGCGATCTCCTCGAAGAAGTCGCTGTGCGAGTTGAAGAAGAACGAGATCCGGGGCGCGAAGTCATCGACGTCGAGGCCCGCGTCGATGCCGTACTGCACGTATTCGATCCCGTCGCGCAACGTGAAGGCCAGCTCCTGCAGCGCCGTCGAGCCCGCCTCGCGGATGTGATACCCGCTGACCGACACCGTGTTCCAGCGCGGCACTTCCTTCGAGCAGAACGCGAAGACGTCCGTGATGAGGCGCATCGACTCGCGCGGAGGGTAGATGTACTCCTTCTGCGCGATGAACTCCTTCAGGATGTCGTTCTGGATCGTTCCCGACAGCGTCTGCCAGTCCGCGCCCTGCTTCTCGGCGACCACGAGATACATCGCGAAGATCATCGACGCCGGCGAGTTGATGGTCATCGACGTGGTGATGTCGGCGAGCCTGATCCCGTCGAACAACCGCTCCATGTCGGCCAGCGAGACGATGCTGACGCCGCATTTGCCGACTTCGCCGAGCGAGAGCTCGTGATCGGGATCACGGCCCATCAGCGTGGGCAGGTCGAAGGCAACGCTGAGGCCGGTGCCGCCCGCCTCGAGCAGCGTCTTGTAGCGGGCGTTGGTTTCCTCGGGCGTCCCGAACCCGGCAAACTGCCGCATCGTCCACAGCTTGCCGCGATAGCCGGTCGGGTGGATGCCGCGCGTGTAGGGAAAGGCGCCTGGATGATTGAGATCGCGCGAAAAGTCGAAGTCCGTGAGGTCGTCGGGGGTGTACAGCCGGTCGATCGGACGCCCCGAAATCGTCGTGAACGGGCCGCGACGCTCGGGCGACTTCTTCAGCGTGGGTTCGAGTATCTCTCGCTCCCAGCGCTGCTTATCGGTCTCGGCCGTGACTTTCATGGACCAAGACATTATAGCCCGCGCCGTGCACGGGCCGTGGCCGGTCGTCGAGGCGACCTCGGTTGAACGAGGGTGAACGCACCATGAGCCGCGCAGCAGGCTGCGCGGCTCATGGATTCAGTCAAGAAGGTGGCTGGCACACCAGACGAAGGGGCAGCCACCTCGAATGGGAAACACCGCTACGGCTGTGACACGCAAACGACCCAGACGCGGAATTGCACGTTGGTGCGCGGCATACCGGTGTTGTTGCGCAGGCTCACGCTCCATCCATAGGCGGGAGGCACCGCGGCGGTGGCCGATGGCCCGGACGAGACCGGATGTCAGGAGGACCACGTTATTCATCGTTGCCAGCACAACGGGCTCGAAGCCGCCCCCGAGGGGCTGCTTGCCGTCAGGACACGCGGCAAACGACGACACGACCGAGTTGTTCGCAACGCTGGCAAAAAGCAAGCTGTCCTGGGAGACCAGTTCGTATCCTACGAGCCCGCCCGCCGGACCCGCCGGACCCGCAGGTCCCGGCACTCCCTGCGCGCCAGGCAACCCCGGCGCACCAGGTGCCCCCGCCGCACCTTAGACCGACCGGACCCTGCGGACCCACCGGCCCCACGGCACCCGTCGCACCCGCCGGACCCGCCGGACCCGCCGGCCCGGTCGCTCCTGGGTCGCCAGCAGGACCAGCCGGGCCCGTTGCACCGGCCGGCCCCGCCACACCCTGAGGACCAGCAGGACCCTCCGGCCCCGCAGGACCTTCCGGCCCTGCAGGACCCTCGGGCCCCGGCACAGTCCCCCCTCCTCCACCTCGTCACTTTCGTCACGTAGAACTGGCCGCGCTCGAAATCGAGATTGCCCCGGGCAACGGTGAAGAGGTACGTCCCGTCCTCGACCGCCTTTGGGAAGCGCACGACGAGTTCCGTCTCGCTCGCACGCAGGATCCTCATCCGATCGGTCTCGCAGAAGACCGTCGGCACCTTCTTGCCGAAGTTGAGTCCGCGCAACGTAACGGTCTCCTCTTCGACGTTGACGAAGGCGGAGAGCACCAGAGTCTGCTTCCAACGCTCGGCATCGTCAAAGCGATTGTGACTCGCCTGCGCGCCGGGTTCCTGCCCCTCACCGGCGGCCACTGCCGCCTGTGCGCCCCTCGCGGCGCACATGACCATCGCCGCTGACGCGGCGAACTTGTAAATCACCTTCTTCATGACTAGCTCCTCCCCGGTCCCAGACTGGAGCAATCGTCAGACCAGCGAGCTCATCCGTCGACTAATGGACTTGCCTTCAGCCACTTACGGCCCGATCACGACCGTGAAATTGCGTAAAGCTGCCCCAAAAGTGGTTCAGGATGGGACACTCGGCCTGAAATCTGAATCGTCGAGGTGGGCGTATGGGCTCTAGGCTCTAGGCTTTGGGCTTTAGGCCAAGAGCCTTCGAGTAAGTGGTCGAAGGTTTGCCTGAAGCCTAGAGCCCAGAGCCTGAGTGCCTTTCTTGACTTCCCCGTTTCTATCAACGTACCTTGGTCCGTTTGCGTTTTCGGCGGTCCGGCGATTCGTCGGTCACCGCCACCCGAGGGACAATCCATGGAAGGCGGCGGCAGCATCTTCAACGCAATGCTCCAGGAGTTCGACGGAGCAGCGCGCCTGCTCGGGCTCGACCCCGGCATCTGGAAGATCCTCACGAACCCCAAGCGCCAGATCATCGTCTCGTGTCCGATTCAGATGGACAACGGCGAGATCGAGGTCTTCACCGGGTATCGCGTCCAATACAACATCACGCTCGGACCGGCCAAAGGCGGCATCCGCTATCACCCCGACGTCAGCCTGGACGAGGTGACGGCGCTCGCCGCCTGGATGACCTGGAAATGCGCGGTCGCGCACGTGCCATTCGGCGGCGGCAAGGGCGGCGTCGTGTGCGACCCGACGCGCATGTCGCGCCGCGAGCTCGAGGCGCTCACGCGCCGCTACGTCGCGGAAATCATCGACGCCATCGGACCCGAGAAGGACGTTCCCGCGCCCGACGTCAACACCAACGATCAAGTCATGGCGTGGGTCATGGATACCTACAGCATGCACGTCGGCCACACGTCGACGGCGGTCGTCACCGGCAAGCCGATCGAGATGGGCGGATCGCTCGGACGACGTGAGGCGACCGGCCGTGGGGTGATGATCGTCACCCGCGAGGCGGCCAAGCATCTCGGCCTCGACATCTCGCGCATGACCGTCGCCGTACAGGGATTCGGCAACGTGGGCTCGGTCTCGGCGGATCTCATCTCGAAGCTCGGAGCGAAGATCGTCGCCGTCACCGACTGGAAAGGCGGCGTGCACAATCCCGCCGGGCTCGACATCACCCAGATGATCGAGTTCGCGAAGCAGCACAAGACGATCGACGGCTTCCCGGGAGGCGATCCGATCGAGAACGACCAGCTGTTCTCACTCGACGTCGACGTGCTCGTGCCTGCCGCGCTCGAGAACCAGATCACCGAAGAGAATGCGTCGGTGATCAAGGCCAAGATCGTCGCCGAGGGCGCCAACGGCCCCACTACCCCCGGAGGTCATCGTCAGCTGCACGAACGTGGTGTCTTCGTCATTCCCGACATCCTGGCGAACGCCGGCGGCGTCACGACGTCCTACTTCGAATGGGTCCAGGATCGGCACGGGTATTTCTGGGAAGAACAGGAAGTGAACAAGCGGCTCGAAGCGAAGATGATGGAAGCCTTCCACGACGTGCTGCAGACGTCGATCAGGTACAAGACCGACATGCGAACGGCCGCCTACGTCGTGGCCATCAGCCGCGTGGCGACGGTGACGAAGATGCGCGGGATGTATGCGTGACGGAGCTCTCAGCTCTCAGCTATCAGCCTTCAGTTGCCGATTGCTTGTAGCTTGCACCGGGATTTCTGAAAGCTGAAAGCTGAGAGCTGACAGCTGAGAGCTCATCTGACCCGGAACGCCACGATGTCCTGGGCCGTGCCGGCTTCCGCCTTGGCATTGAGCTCGAGGAGATACTCACCCGCCGCCAGTGAGGCGAACGCCAGCTCCATCTCGGCGCTACCGCCGTCAGACACCTGCACAGGCACGTCGAACATGGCCGTACCGGCGCGGTTGAGGAGGCGAGCCGTGAGAGTTGGGGGGACGCTCCCCGGTCCGTAGGCATCGACGCGAACGAGAAGCCGCTCCGCGCGGCTGAAGGTCCGGTCCGATGACGGCGTCGGGGAAGGATTGGCCTTGAGCGCCTGGACGTCGCGCGGCGTGCGGGCACGGAACAGGCGTGGCGTGCCGAGCGAAACCTGCGGCGTCGTGTAGTCCGGGACGTTGACGTCGTTCGTCGATGAATCCATGACCTGGCCGGAAGCGTTCTGTACCGGTCACGCGCAGCTGCATCCGCCCGGGCGGGACTTCAAACGTCGCACTCGACGGTCCGCTGGCGCCAGGTGTGCCGCTCGTTGACGGCGCCGCAGTGGCACCTTGCTCGGGCACTCGTCCGCGGAAGAGCGGCCGGCCGTCAGGCGCCAGTGCGGTCAACGTCACGAATGAGACGCCCTCCTCGCCAGGACGACGATCGCTCGCCGCCTGCGCAATCGGCTCCCAGGCGAACGTCACCTTCGACTTGCCGGTCGCGCCGCGCGCCGTGCCGATCCAGAATCTCGCCGGGCGGCCACGCGGAGGCTCTGCGAGGGTCGCCAGCGCGGCGGATACCGCCGCGGGCGCCTCGACGCGCGGAGTGGCGGCGCGCGCGGCATCCTCTGCGGTGTACGCCCAATAGCCCTTGCGCGAACGCACGTCAACGCCCTTGCGCGTGACGTCGACGTCGATCTTGTGAAACCGCCCGTCGGTGGGCGCCTGCGACGAGTTGTAGCCGATCAGGTAGTAGCCGCTCGCGTCGCGGATGATCTGCCGCATGCCCTTGCCGAGATCGTTGGTGTTGACGATCGCCCGGCCGTCGGTGTTGTCGGCAAGCGCGCGGAGCGTATCGAGCGAGGCTTCGAGGTGCTTCCGATCGACCTGGAGGCCGATGCTCCCCCCTCCCTGGTTGATGTCGTACTCGAAGGGGGCCAACCCGCGTGGATCGAGGGCATAAATCGACGTGTTGTTCCGGTTCATCTCGGTGAAGATGAGGCTCATATCCGAGACCATGTCGACCGTCGCCGACCATTCCGCGCGATCGCTGTTCTGAACGGACGATCCGCGCGCGGCGTTGCCAACCCCGGGCATCGCCGCGACAGGGTCGTTCATCTGCGGCGGGAGGATGGTCGTGAAGCCCTCGCTCACGTAGATGATCGACTTGCGTCCCTCACGCAGCCCTCCCAGGCGAATGGCCGCACCCTTGAGCGCGGTCATCACGACCTGGTTGCGAACCATCTCGACGGTCGAGGCAGGGTAATACGCGTAGCGCTCCTCGAACTCGTTGCGCGGCGTGTAGTCGAAGCGACGTCCCTGGAAGTGCTCGATGGCACTGACCAGGCTCGACCGGTTGCGGGTGAAGGTCAGACCGGTGATCGGCGTGAGCGGATACATGATGGCGACCATGTCCGCGGGCGCGAGTTCATTCTGGATGAAGTCGATGAGCGGCTTGCGAACCGCCATGTCATTGCCGCGCCGCACGTGGTAGTCGTCCAGCAGGATGATGAAGAGGCGCACGTCCGGACGCTGGGCCTCGCGCTGCTCGTCGAAGAGCGATCGGATCTCGCGTGCCGGCGGACCGTCCAGCTGCTGCTCCAACGGATCGATCTTGACGATCGAGAACGACTCGATCGTCTGCAGTTTGCCGTCTTCTTTGATTCTGAACTCTTCCGGTTTGAGGTCGAGCACCGGATTCCCCTGCCGGTCGCTGACAATCGCGTCGACCCTGACGTAGTTGATCCCGGTCCTGATGCGTGGAGCTGGCTGCTGGTCCTGGTCCTTGGCCTGGGCCGGCGGCGTGGCTGGAGTGGCGGCCGGGGGCTGCTGAGCCGGGGGCTGCTGCTGAGCCGGTGGCTGGGCCTGGCGCGCTGACGGCTGCGCGCCTGCCACGAGCGCCACCGCCAGACCGACGCCGACGAGCGCACCAAACTTGGCGGCGGGAGCAACGAAAAGACGCCTGGTGAGCGCAGGGTGTCGCATAAGGCTCCGGTCCACGAGTTTTAGACGTCCTGAGGCGCCGGCCGGCTCGCTTGGGCAATGATAACATCGCCGTCGTGAGCGAAGACATTATCGAACACGCGCAGCCCCTCACCGTTCTCGCCGAGGACGAGACGATTTTCCGCGACAGCGTGCGGGCCTTTGCCGACGCGCAGGTCCGGCCCCTCGTCCGTGAAATGGACGAGCACGCGAAGATTCCACGGACGCTCGTCGACCAGCTCTTCGACCTCGGCGTCATGGGGATCGAGATCCCCGAGGCTTACGGCGGCGCGGGCGGCCGCTTCTTTCATTCCGTGCTGGCGGTCGAGGAATTCTCGCGCGTCGATCCCTCGATCGGCGTGCTGGTCGACGTCCAGAACACGCTCGTCGTCAACGCCGTGATGCGCTTCGGTCACGAGGACATCAGGCGCCGGTGGCTCCCCGCGCTCGCCTCCGGCACGGTCGGGGCGTACGCGCTGTCCGAGGCCGGATCCGGCAGCGATGCCTTTGCGCTCACCACGCGCGCGACGGAGGACGGCGACGCCTACGTCCTGACGGGGCGGAAGCTCTGGATCACCAACGGCAACGAAGCCAACCTGTTCATCGTGTTTGCGACGGTCAACCCCGAGGCGGGATATCGCGGCATCACGGCCTTTCTGGTCGAGCGCGGCGCCGCCGGCTTTGCGGTCGGCAAGAAGGAAGACAAGCTGGGCATTCGCGCCAGCAGCACCTGCGAGCTCATCTTCGAGGAGTGCCGCGTGCCGAAGGCGCAGGTCCTCGGCGACGTCGGCAAGGGCTACAAGACCGCGATCGAGACGCTCAACGAGGGCCGCATCGGCATCGGCGCACAGATGCTCGGGCTGGCGCGGGGCGCACTGGACCACGCCATCACCTACACGAAAGAGCGCAAGCAATTCGGCAAGGCGATCGCCGACTTCCAGGGCGTGCAGTTCCAGATCGCGCGGGCGGCGATGGAGATCGAGGCAGCGAAGCTCACGGTCTACAACGCCGCGCGTCTGCGCGATGCCGGCCGGCCGTTCCTGACCGAAGCGGCGATCTGCAAGATCTTCTCGTCGGAAGTCGCCGAGCGCGTCGCGTCGCTCGCCGTCAATCTGCTCGGCGGCAACGGCTTCGTCAAGGAGTATCCGGTCGAGAAGCTCTTCCGCGACGCGAAAATCGGTCAAATCTACGAGGGAACCTCAAACCTGCAACTCCAGACGATTGCCAAGCAGATTCTGGGCTAGACGTTCGCTCACCGCACTCTTCGTCATCGTGCTCGCGGGCGTCGCCACCTGGCTCGTCCACGGCACCACTCTGCACTACGGCTTCGACTACGACGATTACCATTTCCTCCGCCCCTACACGCGTGCCGAGACGCTGGCCACGTTTCACGGCCCCTGGGATCTCACAGGCATCGAGGTCAAGTTCTACCGGCCGCTGACCATCGTCCTCTACGCTGTCCGGTTCTGGCTGTTCGGCCTCAACGCCACCGCGCATCACGCCGTCTCGCTGACCCTTTTCGCCGTTGTCGCCAGCCTCACGGGATGGCTCGCGTCTCGATTGACGGCGCGCGCCATCGCGGCGCCGGTGGCGGCCCTGCTGGTAGTGGCCCATCCTGCCATGCCGTACTCGCTTGTCGCCTGGGTCACCAACCAGATGCACCTGGCGCAAACGCTCGTCGTGCTGAGTGCTCTTCTCTGGTGGCACGCGGTGCGTGCGCGGCCGCTGGTGTGGTGGCTGCCGCTGCTCATCTTCGCCATCGCGGCGTTCATGATCAAGGAAGACGGCCTGATGCTGCTTCCCGCGATCATCATCCTCCATGCGATTACGCGGCGGGTGGCCGAACCGGAGCTGCAGCCCGTGCCGTGGGCCTTCACGGGCATGTCGGGCCTGCTTGTCGTGGGTCTGCTCGCCTGGCGCTCGAGCGCGCTCGGCGAACTCGGCGGCTACGGCCGGCCGACGTACCACGCCGCCTGGGTCAACTACAGGCGTGGGCTCACCGGGGTGTTCAGGCTCGTGCCCGCCGACCGTCCGTGGCAGCCCGTCGCCAGTTGGATTGCGACGCTGCTGCCGATCGTGGCCCTCGTCGCATGGCGCTGGATTTCACGCGGCGCCCGCGTCTGCCTGCTCGCAGGTGCGGCGATCGCCGTCCTTTTCAATCTGCCGTTCATCTTCATTACCAAAGCCGAGCAGATGTACCTCGTGGGGATCGGTGCGGCGATCACGCTCACCGGCGCGTCACTGGGAGCGCTGGACCTTGCCGCGCGTGGGCGGGCGCGGCGGCTGTGGACGCCGGCCACCGCGGCCCTCCTCGTGGGCGGCCTCGCCGCGTTCGTCGCGGTCACGCGAGACATTACGCGCGACTTCGAGCCGTTCGGCCCCATCGTCCTCGCCCACGACGACCTCGTCAGGACCTGGGGGCCGGTGCCGCCCGAACTGCGCGACTACCTGGCGCTCAAGCGCGAACCCGGCGCATCAGGCCGCGTGTCGCCCAACCCGCTCGACGAGCTGTCGCAGGTCACCTTTGGCGTCTATGGGAGGGAGCCCAGTCCTGATGGCACGCAGTACATGTGGATGAACAGCGCCCGCGCCGAGATCCACGTGCGCGCCGACGCGCGCAGCGTGACGATTCCGCTGCGGCACCCGATCGAAGCCTTCCGTGAGCCGACGCGCGCGCGCATCGAGGCGGACGGACGGCTGGCGGACGATCTCCCGCTGACCACCCCCGAGTGGCGGATGTCGACGCTGCCCCTGCGGCCCGCCGACGTTCCGCGAGTGGCCCGGATGCACCGGATCCGCATCGCGATCGACCATGCGTGGCGTCCGTCGGAAGTGATCCCCCACTCGACCGACGAGCGCGTGCTCGCGCTGTGGATTGGGGAGGTGGTAGTTCGGTGCAGGCTTTGGGCTCTCGGCTTTAGGCTTCAGGCAAACCCTTGACCGCCCACTCCAAGATCTGGCTGGAGCCTGAAGCCTAAAGCCGAGAGCCTATTGGAGAATGTGTTCCGAAATCACCATCCGCTGGACCTCGGAGGTGCCCTGGTAAATCTCCGTTGCGCGCACATCCCTGAAGAGGCGCTCGACGACTGACCCGCGCCGGTAGCCTTTCGACGCGAGAATCTGCATCGCCTTGTCGGCAGCGCGGTGAGCGGCTTCCGACGCGTAGAGCTTGGCCATCGAGGCGTGTGGAGTTGCGGCGCGGGAGCGGCCGTTGTCGGCGCCCCGGCCCACGAGGTCCGCGGCTTTCAGCGTCAGCATCCGCGCCGCGTCGAGTTCTGCGGCCATGTCGGCGAGCATCCACTGAATGGCCTGGAAGTTCCCGATGGGCTGACCGAATGCCTCCCTGGCCCTCGCATGCTCGACCGCCGCGGCGAGCGCCGCCTCGCCCACGCCGAGCGCCTGCGCCGCGATCGCCACGCGGCCGCCCTCGAGCGCCCACATCGCGATACGAAACCCGTCACCCGGCGCTCCCAGCAGACAGTCGGCGTCGACGCGGACGTCGCGGAATTCGAGGTCCATGCAGCCGAGACCGCGCACGCCCAACGAATCGGCGGCCGCGACTCGCGTGATCCCGGCGCTGTCCATCGGCACCATGAAGGCGCTCACGCCGCGGCCGCGCAGACCCGGCTGCGTCGCCGCAAACACAATCACGAGGTCCGCCTCGGCCGCGTTGGCGACCCACACCTTCCTGCCGTTGAGCGCATAGCCGCGGTCGTCGAGCCGCGCGACCGTCTGCTGATTTGCGGCGTCGGACCCCGCGTGCTCCTCCGAGAGGGCAAACGCGCCAAGCGACTGGCCGCTCGCCACGCGCCGGAGCCATGTCTGCTTCTGCGAGTCTGTGCCAAATCGAGCGAGCGGCTCGGCGACCAGCGAATTGTTGACCGCGGCGATGACGGCCACGACGGCACTCGCATTGGCCAGCGCCTCGACTGCCAGCGCGTAGCTGACGTAGTCCTTTCCCGCGCCGTCCCACGCCTCGGCGACCGTCACGCCCATCAATCCCATCGCGGCCGCCTCCCGCACGAGGTCGCGCGGGAAGGCGCCCCGCTCGTCGATCGACGCCGCCTGGGGCGCGACGCGCTCCTTCGCGAATTGCGCGACGCGCTCCTGGAAGGCTTTCTGTCCGTCAGTGAGGTCGAGAATCATGGGATCAGGCGATCGAACACCGGCCGGAGCCGGCCGGCCGTCATGGCCAGCTCTTCGGGCAGGACGCGGGTCTCCCCGACGACAGTCATGAAGTTGGTGTCGCCGTTCCAGCGCGGAACGACATGCAGGTGCAGGTGATCGAGAATGCCCGCGCCGGCCGGCTTGCCGAGGTTGATCCCCATGTTGAGGCCATGCGGTGCGTAGGTCTCTTTGACCGCCACTTCCGCCCGCCGCGCGAGCTCGATGAGCTCGCTGAGCTCGGCGGCCGTGGCCTCGGCAAGCGACGCCACATGACGGTTGGGCACGACCATCAGGTGGCCATTATTGTAGGGGAACTTGTTGAGGATGACGTAGCAGGTGGCGCCGCGAAAGACGACGAGTGAGGCCTCGTCGCCGGAGAGCGCCTCGCAAAAGACGCATCCAGCCTGGCCACCCGTCCGCGTCACGTACGACAGCCTCCAAGGGGACCAGAGGTGATCCATACGCAGAAAGTCTGAAGTCTGACGTGTGAAGTCTGAAGTAAGGAAGTGTGAAGTAGGAAGTATGAAGTAGAAGTGGAAGTAAGCTGGAAGCGTGAAGTAGAAGCCGGAAGTAGAGGCTGGAAGGAGGTGGGAGTCGGAAGGAGGTTCCCACTTCCGACTTCCTGCTTCCGACTTCCACTTCCGACTTCACTTCGCACTTCACTTCCGACTTCCTGCTTCCGACTTCTACTTCATACTTCCACTTCACCCTTCCGACTTCACACTTCCTTACTTCACACTTCACACGTCAGACTTCAAACTTTCAGGAGGCGGAACGACAGGCGTCGGCGGAGCCGGAGCCATGGCTTCCGCCTCTCTGTTAATGAGCTCCTTGAGCTCCTTGCCGGGCTTGAAGTACGGCACTTTCTTCGGCGGCACATCCACCTTGTCGCCGGTCTTTGGATTGCGGCCCTTCCGCGGCTCCCGCCGGCGCAGCCGGAAGCTGCCGAATCCCCGCAACTCGATCTTCTCGCCGCGATGCAGCGCGTCGATGATGCTCTTGAAAACGGTGTCGACGATGACCTCGGAATGCTTCTTGGTCAGATCGGAGACGCGTGAGACTTCCTCGACGAGTTCCGCTTTCGTCATGCTACCGGTGTTCATGGCTGACTCTTGGCTCTCAGCCATCAGCCGTCAACTCTCAGCACGAGGCTGGTGGCTGACGGCTGACAGCTGATAGCTGAAAGCTACTGTTGGTGTTTGAAGTGATCCCCGAGCGTCACTTCCGGACGGCCAGTCGTCTCCGAGTACGCTTCCCAATCGGCACGGAACTCGTCGCTCTTCAGCGCCCGGATGCTCAGGCCGATCTTCCGCTCGGTTGGGATGAGCTTGATGATCTTCATCTGATAGTTCTCACCCACCTTCAGCTCGAGCTTCTCGTCCTTGCCGGCGTGCGCCGATTCGTCGAACTCCGACACGTGGATGAGTCCCTCGATGCCCTCCGCCAGCTCGACGAACGCGCCGAAGTTGGTCACCCGGACCACCTTCCCCTCGACGATGTCGCCGACGTGATGCTGGGTGAAGAACTCGTCCCACACATCGGTCTGCAGCTGCTTGAGGCCGAGCGACAGGCGCTGGTTCTCGGCGTCGATATTGAGCACCATCGCTTCGACCGTATCGCCCTTCTTCAGCACCTCTGAGGGGTGCTTCAGACGCTTGCTCCACGACATGTCCGAAATGTGGATGAGGCCATCGATGCCCTCCTCCACTTCGACGAACGCGCCGAACTCGGTGAGGTTGCGGACCTTGCCGGTGATGGTCGTGCCGATCGGGTACTTCTCGGTCAGCTCGTGCCAGGGGTTGCTCTCGACCTGCTTGAGGCCGAGCGAGATGCGCCGCGCGCCGGGATCGACGCCGAGCACCATGGCCTCGGCCTTGTCGCCGACGTTGAGGATCTTCGACGGGTGCTTGACGCGCTTGCTCCACGACATCTCCGAGACGTGGATCAGGCCTTCGACGCCCGGCTCGAGCTCGACGAACGCGCCGTAGTCGGTCAGGCTGACGACCTTGCCGCTCATCCGCGCGCCGACCGGATAGCGCTCGATGACATTCGACCACGGGTCGTTTTTCAGCTGCTTGTGGCCGAGCGAGACGCGCTCGGTCGCCGGGTCGTACTTGAGCACGATGACGTCGATCTCGTCGTTGACCTTGAAGAGCTCCGACGGATGCGAGACGCGGCCCCACGACATGTCGGTGATGTGGAGCAGACCGTCGATGCCGCCCAGATCGATGAACGCGCCGTAGTCGGTGATGTTCTTGACGACGCCGGTGAGGACCTTGCCCTCGGCGAGCGTGTCGAGCGTGTGCTTCTTCTTCTCGGCGTTCTCTTCTTCGAGGAGGACCTTCCTCGAGAGCACGATGTTGCCGCGCTTCTTGTTGACCTTGATGACCCGCATCCGCAGCTCCTGCCCGCGCAGGGCATCGAGGTTGCGGACGGGACGGACGTCGATCTGCGAGCCGGGAAGAAACGCGCGGACGCCGATGTCGACCGCGAGGCCGCCCTTGATCCGCTCGATGACGCGTCCGATGACCACCTTGCGCTCGGCGTAGGCCTTCTCGACGTCGTCCCAGATCTTCATCTTCTCGGCTTTTTCGCGCGAGAGGACGACGTAGCCGTCGCGATCTTCGGTGCGCTCGAGCAGGACGTCGACGATGTCGCCAGGCTGCACGCTGATCTGTCCGGTTTCGTCGACAAACTCGTCAATGGCGATGATGCCTTCGGACTTGTAACCGACGTCGACGATGACTTCAGATGGGGTAACTTTCAGAACAGTGCCCTTGACGACTTCACCTTCCGCGATGTTGCGGAAGCTGCTATCGTAAAGGTCCAGCAGGCGCGCGTATTCCTGCGGGTCGATAGATTCGTCGATGGCACCTCCTTGGGGTTTGATGTGCTGCGAATTGTCAGTGGGCATCTAAACGGGTCCTCCTCGATCGTACTTGCCTAAGATCTCAGCTCTCGGCGGGCTGTAATGTGCATCGCTTCTGATTCGCGATAAGCAGAAGAAGATACATCACTTAGGGGCACGGAGTCAAACCGACATGGCGAGAAAAGCCAGGAAACGACCGACCGCCAGACGCGCCGCCAGCCGACCGAAATCGCGAGCTCCCCGAGCCGCCGGCCGCCGCTCGGCAGGAGCCGCCTCGCGCAAGGCGCGGGGAAAGGCAAGCGAAGAAGCGGACCGCGCAAACCGACCCGTGCCGCCAAAACCCGGGCCAAAACAGTCAAGAAAGCGGCGAAACGGGCGGCACCCCCGAAGCGGCGCTGCAGGCGCGCGCCAGCCAGGAAGTCACCGGAGCCGGTCAGGGCCACGACGAGTGGCGGCCAGCCGCTCGCAGCGAAGCCCGCCCGGACGGCCGACCAGAGATTGCCGCCGCGCGGCCCCTGCACACCCTCTCGCTCGACAGAAATCGCCGTCATCTTCCTGAGCTGGAAGACAACATTCCGACTCCGCCATCGTCGCTCGACCTGGACCGCACGCCGTCGGCGGCGCGGTCGGGCCGACAGGGGATGCGCGAAGCGCGGATGCATCACAACGAGACCAGCCCGGAGCTCACCGGCGGGGACGTGGACGCGAGCTGGGAAGATGCCTACTCGACCGGCGACGAAGCTCCGGGGGGCGACAATCCGACGCCGGATCAGGATCGCGTCGACGACATCGGGAAGGCGCTCGGCGTGCAGTATGAGGACAGCGAAGAGCTGAAGGCAGCCGACAAGATCACCGAGCGCGACCGTCACCGCTGGGAGCTCGACCCGGCGTCTGCCGAGGATTACCCCGAGCACGACGAGTAGCAGGTCTTCGGCAGTCACTCGTAGTGTCCGGCTTTAGCCGGACACGTGATGGGTCCGGCTGAAGCCGGACACTACGACTTCTCGGCCACGAGCGCCAGCACCCGCTGGATGACGTCTTCAACTGGCAACCCCGTCGTATCGATCTCGACGGCATCGCCGGCGCGCATCAGCGGCGAGGTGCTGCGCGTCCGATCGCTGCGATCGCGCGCTTCGAGCGCGGTCGCGACGTCGCCCACCGTCGCGGATCCATCGCTCAACGCGTGCGCCGGATCGTGGGCGCGGCGCCGGGCGCGCTCCTCGGGACTCGCATCGAGATAGATCTTCACGTCGGCGCGCGGGAACACGACCGTCCCGATGTCGCGGCCCTCCATCACAACGCCACCCTCGCTCCCCATCTGGCGTTGCTGGGCGATGAGAATCTCGCGGACGCGCGGCTGCCGGGCGACGGCCGACGCGGCCGCGTCGATCTCAGGCGTCCGGATCGCACGCGCCACATCGTGGCCATCGACCAGCACCACGCCGTCACCGACGACGATCTGGGCGCGGCGCGCGACGTCGGCGCCGGCCTCCTCATCGGACGGGTCGACGCCCTCGCGCAAGGCCTTCCACGCGACTGCCCGGTACATCGCACCCGTGTCGATGTGGCGGTACTGAAGCCGCCGCGCGACCTCTCGTGCGACGGTCCCCTTCCCGGCGCCCGAGGGACCATCCATGGCGATGATCAGGCGTCTGCCCTCGCGTTCGCGCGTCGGCAGGGTCATAGCGACACGCTCCTGGGAAGCGCGCTGATTGACGCCAGCGGAGGCGAGCACTGGCCGATCGGAGTCACGCTGCTATTATCCTCCGGCATGCCATGGCGTCGACGCGCGACGGTGGTCGTCCTCGTCTCCTTGCTTGGGCTGGGGCTTGCGCTGGCGACGGGCTACGTAGCCGGGCACGACTACGTCCGCGGCGCCGCGTTCGTCGTCCGAGCCGCCGGCATGCAGGGAATCGCGCGAACGGTTGCCGCCTGGGAAACGCGCGCGTTCGACGAGCAGACGCTGACCATCCCGTGGCGCGGTGGCGTGCTTCCCGCGCGCAAGTATCTGCCTCGGGGCGCTGCCAGACGAGCGTTTCTGCTCGTGCCGGGCGTGCACGCGTCCGGCGTGGACGAACCGCGCCTCATCGGCTTCGCGCGCGATCTCGCATCCATGGGCCACCCGGTCGTCACCGTCGGCCCGCCGGATCTCGCGCGGTACATGATTTCTCCCAAGGTGACCGACGCCATCGAGGATGCGGCGCTGTGGCTCGCGCAGCAGCGCGATCTCGCGCCGGACGGCCGTATCGGGATGATGGGGATCAGCTTTGCCGGCGGATTGTCGATCGTGGCTGCCGGGCGCGCCGCGCTCCAGCACCATGTCGTCGCGGTCCTCTCGCTCGGCGGGCACGGCGATCTGCCCCGGACGCTGCGCTACCTCTGCACGGGGATTCAGGCCGACGGAAACCGTCTGCCGCCACACGACTACGGAGTGGTCATCATCCTGCGGGGCGTGGCCGACCGTGTGGTGCCGGCCGAGCAAGTGGCGCCGCTGCGCGAGGCCGTGCTCACGTTCCTCGAAGCATCGAAGCTCGACCTCTTCGACAAGGCGGCGTCAGCCGCGGAGTTCGAGCGGGCCCGAGTCCTCGGCCTCCAGGCTCCCCGAACCGGCGAAGACGCTCATGGACTACGTCAACTCGCGCGATGTCGGCCATCTGGGACCGATTCTGCTGCCGCACGTCGCCGCTCTCGGAGGTGCGCCCGCGCTCTCGCCCGCGCTCTCGGCTCCGCCATCCGCCCCGGTGTTATCTGCTGCACGGAGCCGGCGACAACGTGATACCGGCGGCGGAGACGGTCGCGCTCGCGAGGAACCTGGCGGAGCGCGGCGCGGACGTGCATGCGCTCGTGACGCCGCTCATCACCCACGCCGAAGTCGATCGGGCCGCGCGCGCCTCGGACGCATGGGCGCTCGTCGGCTTCTGGTCGGACGTGCTGTCCCGCTAGGCGCTTCGTCCGAATCCTTGAACGCGGGCCCGGGAGCGCCTTTCTTGAGGGCGGCGATCTCCCCGGGCGTCAACGATCTGAAGTGCCCCAGCTTGAGCCGATCGTCGGCGATGGGACCGATCCGCACGCGCTTGAGCTGTACCACCGGGTGCCCGATGGCATCGAGCATTTTCCGGACCTGCCGGTTGCGCCCTTCGTGAATCACCAGCGACAGAATTCCCTGCGGGCCTGACTCGGACTCGTAGGTCCGGCGCAGCCGGACCTCGGCCGCCGCGGTCCGACGGCCGTCGATCGTGACGCCGCGCGCCAGTCGATCGAGCGCGTGAGCGTCGGGCACGCCCCGCACGCGCACTTCGTATTCCCGCGCCACGCCGTGGCGGGGATGCGTCAGGCGGGCCGCCAGGTCGCCGTCGCTCGTCAGGAGCAGCAGGCCTTCCGAATCGAAGTCGAGGCGCCCGACCGGATAGATGTAGCCGTGCACGCCCCCTTGCGCGAGCAGGTCGATCACCGTGGGCCGGTGCTTGGGATCCGATCGGCTCGTGATATAGCCGCGCGGCTTGTTGAGGACGATGTACAGGTTCCCTTTGGACGCGCGGGAGGCGGCGGCCGTCGACCTTGATCTCGTCGACGGACGGATCCGCCTTCGACCCGAGCTCGGTCACCGGCTTGCCGTTGACAGTGACCCGCCCCTGCGTGATCAGCGTTTCCGCCGTCCGCCGCGAGGCGACGCCTGCGGCGGAGAGAATCTTCTGTAGGCGGATCATCGTCGTTTCGCACTCCCGAATTTCAGTTCGGCGTCACAGGCGCTGAACGTGCGCCCGTAGCGCCGAACTTTAGTTCGGCGTCAGCGCCCACCGACGCCAGTTCGGCCGTCACGACGGCGCAACTAAGGAAGGCGCGACTAAAGTCGCGCCCTCGGGTGTCTCAGTGAACCGTTTTGTCGGTCGATTCGACGTCCTCGAACGGAAGGGCCGTCGGGGCGATCGTCGGCTCGATCAGGCCGCTTGGCAGCTCGAAGCCGAGCGCATCGGACATCTCCTCGACCTTCGGCAGATCGTTGAGGTCGTTCAGGCCGAAGCGCTCCAGGAACTCCCGCGTCGTCGCATACATGAACGGGCGGCCGATGACCTGCTTGCGGCCGACCGTCTTGATGAGCTTTCGTTCGATGAGCGTCGACAGCACGCCGCCGCTACTCGTGACGCCACGAATCTCGGCGATCTCGGGCGCCGTGATGGGCTGTTTATAGGCGATGACCGCGAGCGTTTCGAGCGACTGCACGGACAGCTTCTGCGTGGTGCGCTCGTGGAATAGCTTACGCACCCAGTCGTGCAGCTCGGCACGGGTCACGATCTGATAGCCGCCCGCGACCTCGACGACCTGGAGCCCGCCTGGTCGCGTGTAGTCGGCCATGACGGCCTCGAGCGCGGCGTCGACGTCCTCCCTGCGGCTCGCCGTCGAGGAGCTTGTAGAGCACTTTCCTCGTGATGGGCTCGGGCGACGCGAAAATCAGGGCTTCGATGATGGGCTTCAGGTGGTCAGACACTGGTTTCGTCCTCTTGAATCACTGTAACGATATACGGTTCATCCACGATGTTCTCGACCAGCCTCCGCTAAGCTCGGCAGTCCACCGGAGCCTTGGCGAAGTTGGAAACTCACGAAGACTCAGGAAATGTCTTGCTCATCCTTCGCGATCGTCGTGGTCTTCGCGGGCATCGTGACCGCCTCGTCGCCCGTTCGCGTCAGCGTAAGCTCCTCGGCGTGCGCACTTGTTCAGCGTGCGCCGCATCGTGCGCACTTCTTCAGCGTGGCGCACTTCCGGATCGAGCAATGGCTTCGGCGCATCGGCCGGCCGCGCCCGCTTGTAGATGCGGATCGGGCCCATGGCGCCGCTCTGGAACACCCGCACCAGCTTCAGGCGGATCATCTCGAGGAGCGCCAGAAACGTGACGATCAGCCCGGCGCGCGTCTGGACATCCGCGAACAGCTCCTCGAAACCGCACGCGTCGGTCTCGGACATCTTGCCGAGCAGCTCCTCGATCCGGTCCTCGATCGGAATCTGCTCGGACGGGAGGTACACCTTCGGCCGCTGTTTCGACCGCTCGACGACGGTGCGGAAGGCCGTGATCAGGCTGAAGAGATCGACTTCGATCTCGGGCTCCGGCGCTTCTCCGGCAATCTCGGTGATCGGGCCGTCGGGCCGGGTCCACTGCGCGCTGCGAAGCGTCTCGCGCTCGTGCAGGAGCTCGGCCGCCGCCTTGAACTTCTGGTGCTCCAGCAGCCGCCGCACCAGAGCCTCGCGCGGATCTTCGTCGGGATCCTCCTGCGCCGGGTCGGGCCGCGGGAGGAGCATGCGCGACTTGATGTGGATGAGCGTCGCCGCCATGACCAGGAACTCCCCTGCGACGTCGAGGTTCATCTCCTGCATCAGGTCGATGTAGTCGAGGTATTGCCTGGTAATGATTGCGATCGGGATGTCGTAGATGTTCAGCTCGCTCTGCTTGATTAGGTGCAGCAGCAGATCGAGGGGCCCCTCGAAATTGTCGAGCCTGACCGGATAGGCCTCGAGGATGGATTCGAATTCGGCGTGTTCCATGTTGGCTCTCGGCTCAAGGCTCAGGCTTTAGGCTTTGGCAAAACCTTCGAGTGAGATCTCAAAGATCTAGCTAAAGCCTGAAGCCGATGAGCCCTTGAGCCCTACCGATAGTCCAGCTTGACCGCGCACCGGACGCGCGACATCGTTTCCTGGGCGATCGCCCGGGCCTTGCGCGATCCCTCGTGCAGGATCTCGCGAAGCGCGTCAGGCTTCGCCAGCAGATCTTCGCGCCGGGCACGTATCGGATCGAGATGCGCGTTCAGCGCGCCGCGAGCTTTTTCTTCACCTCGACGTCTCCCACCTTGCCGGCGCGATATCGTGTCTTGAGGTCCTCGACCTCGCGCGACGTTCGGGATTGAATGCGTCGATGATATGTGAAAACGGGATTGCCTTCCACCGTGCCCGGCACGTCCGCCCGGACCCGCTTCGGGTCCGTGTACATCTGACATCACCTTCTTGCGAACGGTCTCCTCGTCGTCCGACAGGTTGATGGTGTTGCCGTAGCTCTTGGACATCTTGCGGTTGTCGAGGCCGGGCAGGCGATCGAAGTCTTCGTCAACTTCGGCTCCGGCTCGACGAAGAGCTCGCCATAGAAGTTGTTGAAAGCGGCGGACGATCTCCCGGCTGAGCTCGAGGTGGGCGACCTGATCCGCGCCGACTGGAACGTAGCGGGCATTGTAGATGATGATGTCGGCCGTCTGCAGCAGCGGATAGCCAAGAAAGCCCAGCGTCGACAGATCCTTCTCGGAGAGCTCCTGGATTTGCTCCTTGTAGGTCGGAACGCGCTCGAGCCACGGGATCGGCGTCGTCATCGACAGCAGCAGCTGAGAGCTCGGCGTGCTCGGGCACGAGCGACTGGATGAAGAGCGTGCTGCGTTCGGAGTCGAGGCCCGCCGCGATCCAGTCCGCCGCCATATCGTAGGCGTTGGCGACGATCTCGGACGTGTCGGCGTAGTCGCTCGTCAGCGCGTGCCAGTCGGCCACGAAATAGAAGCAGTCGTACTCGTCCTGGAGGGAGACCCAGTTGTCCAGCGCTCCGACGAGATGTCCGAGGTGCAGCTTGCCGGTCGGGCGCATGCCGGAGACGACGCGATGTGTCACAGGCCGAGCAGCTCCATGAGAAAGTCCGCTGGAGGAAGGATCAACTGACTCATCACGCCCGTCAGCAGCAGCGCATAGAGGATGACAAACCCGAATGGGCGGAGACGATCGAAGCTCTCCGCGGCGCGGACCGGACAGCAGGCCGGCCAGCACGTTGCCACCGTCGAGCGGCGGTATCGGAATCAGATTGAACACGGCCAGAAGCACGTTGATATCCACCGCCAGCCTGAACACATTCGGCCAGTTGAGACCGAAGAGCGACAGTTCGCCCAGGGGCAGCACGTGAAACAGTGCCGCGATGACCATCGCCTGAAGCAGGTTGCTCGCCGGACCGGCAGCCGCGACGATCATGAAATCCCGACGCGGATGCGCGAGGCGGCTGGTGTTGACCGGGACCGGCTTCGCCCACCCGATAATCGGGAAGTTGCTGACCGCCGCGATGAGCGGCAGCAGTACCGTCCCAATCAGGTCCATGTGCACCAGGGGATTGAGCGAGACGCGGCCGAGCCTGCGCGCCGTCGGATCGCCGAGGCGGTCAGCGCTCCAGGCGTGGGCGGCCTCATGGACGCTCAACGACATCAGCACGATCGCGACGGATACGACGATAGAAATGACGTCTGGGGACAGCGGATTCACCACCAGCCAAGGGTCGAGCGCTTCTCGAAGGGACGACTAAGCGTAAGGCAAAACGGCCGCGGGTATCAAGAATCGCCTCAGCGTTCGGACGCGAAATGCGCGAGGACCGCGTCGGCCGCCTTCGCCCCCACGACCCGGACCAGCTCCTCGCGCGTCGCGCGGCGCACGCCGGTCACGCTCCCGAATGCTGTCAACAACGCCTTCCGCCGTCTTGGGCCAATGCCCATAATCAGGTCCAGATCCGAACGGAGGTCGCGTTTCGCCCTCGACTGCCGGTGGAACGTCACCGCGAAGCGATGCGCCTCGTCGCGGATCCGCTGGATGAGCAGCAGCGCCGGGCTCTCGTGCGGCAGCGCAATCGCATCGTCTCGATCGCGCGTGAACAGGAGCTCTTCCTTCTTCGCGATGCCCACCGCGATCAGTCGTCCCAGCCCGAGCTCCTCGAGCGCAGCGTACGCGGCCGACAGCTGCCCCTTGCCGCCGTCAATCAGCACCAGATCGGGGAAGGGCCCGCCAGCTTCGAGCACACGGCGATAACGGCGCAGGACGACTTCGTGCATGGAGGCAAAATCGTTATTCAGTGGTCGCGGGGCCCCACCCCCGCTCCCAGTCGCTGCGCGGCTCGAAGACTCGCCGCTCGCGACGGCCGCAGGCGCTGCCGATCCGGCGCCTTCCCTCAATCGGCGACGGCCCGGCACCACCAACGCGTCCTGAGCCCTGAGCCCTGAGCCCTGGCCCCTGATCCTGAACTTCCGATACTCCCCCTTTCGCATCCGGCCGTCTTCGCACACCACCATCGACGCGACGGTTTCGCTGCCTTGAATCGTGGAGATGTCGAAACACTCAATCCGGCGCGGCACGCCGGGCAGGGCCAGGACCGCGCGCAGCGTCTCGAGCGCGTCGTAGTTGGCGGCGGTGTTCTCGTTGAATCGGTGCTGATAGGCGAGCTCGGCGTTCCTGGCCGCGAGCTCGAGCAGGCCTCGCTTCTCGCCGCGCTTGGGGATGATGAGCCGCACGCGGCGACCGGCTCTCGAGGTCAGCCACTCCTCGAGGACTGCCGTGTCGGCCTCGCCGAGCCCGAGCGGAAGATGAATCTCCGGCGGCGGCACGCGGTCCTCGTAGAACTGCTGGACCGCGGCCTGGAGAACGTCCGGCTCGCGCGACGACGGAGGCGCTGGCGCGGTTGGACTGCCATCGGTCACGAGTTCGATCCGCTCCACGACGCGGCCGTGACGCACTTCGAAGACCTGAACAGACGCGCCGGCCGGTCCGACCTTCAGGCCAAATGCGTCGCGGTCGCCGAGCGCGGCGCTCGACATCTTCTGCTGCCGAGTACCGAGCGTGTCGATCGTGCGGATGGCATCGCGCAGTTGCGCCGCCTGCTCGAAACGTTCGGCGTCGGCGGCCTCCTGCATCCGATCGCGGAGCGTCTCAACGAGCACATCGTTGCGGCCGTCGAGAAAAAGCTGCGTGTGCTCGACGGCGACGCGGTACTCCTCGGGCGAGCAGATCTCGCGCACGCAGGGAGCGATGCACCGCTTGATGTCGAACTCGAGACACGGGCGTCCGCGTTCCCCGGTGATGATCTCATTGCACGACCGGATGCCGAACAGCCGGTGCGTCAGCGCCATCGTCCGGCGGCCGAGCGAGGCCGGCAGGAACGGTCCGGCGTAGTAATGCCCGTCGCGCTGCACGCGCCGGGCCACCAGCACCCGTGGAAACGCCTCGCCGGTCGTCAGCTGCAGGTAGGGATAGTTCTTGTCGTCGCGCAGCAGGATGTTGTAGCGCGGCGTCCGCTGCTTGATCAGATGGTTCTCGAGGGCAAGCGCCTCCATCACCGAGTCGGTGACGATGACTTCGAGGCGCTGCGCCTCGTCGAGGAGGGCGTCGATGCGGGGACTCGTGCCGTGGGCGCCCAGATAGCTGCGCACGCGGTCGCGCAGCACGCGCGCTTTGCCCACGTAGAGCGTGTCGCCGGCGTCGTTGTAGTAGACGTAGACGCCGGGTTGCTCCGGCAGGCGGGCGATCTGGGCCTTGAGATCACGGATTGGCATGCGATACACTGCCCGTTTTGGCGCGTGTTCCGTAACCTTCCATTGTAGCGGATTCATGACTTTCACCGGACTCATCGGGCGGCTGTGCATGTACCCGCTCACGCTGATCATCCGCACCTGCGTGCGCCTGCGGATTCATCCCAACATCCTCACCTTCGTCGGCGTCCTCATCAACATCGGGGCAGCGTGGGCGCTCGGGCTGGGACACTTCGTGACGGCCGGCTTCATCATGGTCGTCGCCAACATCTTCGATTTCATCGACGGCAAGGTCGCCTTCGAGCTGAAGGCGGTGAGCGCGTTCGGCGGATTCTGGGATTCGGTGATCGACCGTTTCTCGGATCTGGCGCTCTTCCTGGGCCTGATCTACCTCTACTCGTCGCTCGGGCGGACCGACTACGTGATGATCACGGCCCTGGCGATGATCTTCTCGATCATGACGAGCTACACGCGGGCGCGCGCCGAGTCGCTCATCGCCAAATGCAAGGTCGGGTTCATGGAACGGCCCGAGCGGATCGTGCTGTTCATGATCGGCGCCTTCACCAACCGGATGGCGGGCGTACTGTGGGTCATCCTGGTGCTGTCGGTCTTCACCGTCGCCGACCGCATCATCCATACCTACCGCGAGCTGCGCGAGGAACGTCAGGAAGTCGTCGCATGAAGCCGGCTTCCCCGCTGCCGCTGCCGCTCCGCGTGCTCTGGAATGCGTTCTTCTGGACCTACGAACGCACGACCTGGCAGTACGACCTGATGGTCATCGCGATTCTGGCCTTCGTGTGGCTGACGCCGCCGGACTGGCTGGGAGACCCCATGGTCAGAGGCAGCGGACCGGTCGGGTGGGTCATCAGGTCCCTGCGGTGAAAGTTTGAAGTCTGACGTTTGAAGTTTGAAGTGTGGAAGGTTGAAGTGGGAAGTGGGAAGTGGAAGTGGGAAGTTACAAAGTTTGAAGTCTGAAGTGGGAAGTGCTCAAGTGGGAAGTGGGAAGTCTGAAGTGCGAAGTTTGAAGTTCGAAGTGCGAAGTGGGAAGTAGGAAGTGCGAAGTCGGAAGTGCGAAGTATGGAAGTGCGAGGCTGAAAGTGGGGGCCGGGAAATCGTCCTGGGGATTAGCACACTTCCCACTTCCCACTTCCCACTTCGCACTTCCTACTTCGCACTTGCTTCAGACTTCGCCTCTTCAGACTTCCCACTTCGCACTTCCTTCCAACTTCCACTTCCGACTTCCCACTTCAACCTTCCACACTTCAAACTTCAAACGTCAGACTTCAAACTTTCTCCCTGTCGCTTTCCTCCCCTCCCAAATCCAGCGCCTTATCTGTAAAGTTGATGTCGTGCGCGGCGATCTTGTCGCGTAGCAGGCGGCGGGCCGCGCCGTAGTAGCGATCGGGCACGACGAGCGCGCGGGCAAAGGCGCGCATCCGGTAGATCATCACCAGCGTCACTTGCTCCCCCTCGCGCCAGGACATCCCGCCGATCCGCGAGTACGGGATGAACCCGCCATCCGCCCAGATTCCGTCCTGATAGAACCCGCGGCCGATGCGCAAGCTGAGCGGCAAGGCGTAGGCGTAGTAGACGAGCATCATGCTCTCGCCGAACACCTGGATCGGGTGCTGCCGCAGCACGGCCAGCTTGTAGACGATGAGCAGCGCGAGAACCGCGCCGAGCACCAGGAGCAGCCCGTAAAACGGCGGCTTGCGCCCGGGCCACGTCAGCAGCGCCGACGATCGAATCTTCAGGTAGCGGATGAATTGGGCCAGCAGGCGCAGGTTGGCGCAGAGGAAGCCGAGGCCGAGCAGCAGCAGGAATCGGGACAGTACGTCCATCGGGAGCCCAACGCGCGACACGACACCACGGGAGATGGCCCATCTATTTGAACCCCCCCGGGTCCGGGAGTTCCATCCCGCGGTACTGGATTCTACTATTGCCCGAGCCGGGGATCGAAGCAGCGGCGGCAGCGCGCTTCGTAGGTGCCCTGGGCGCCGACGAGCACGCGCTCGCTGCTCGCGACGAGACGCTGGGTGTGGTTGGCGGGGGCGCCGCAGACCATGCAGATGGCCAGGGTCTTGGTGATGTATTCAGCGATGGCCAGCAGCTGTGGCATCGGCTCGAACGGCTTCCCGAGGTAGTCCTGATCGAGCCCCGCGACGATCACGCGCTTCCCCTGGTCGGCGAGCGTGTTGCACACGGCCGGGAGCTCGGCATCGAAGAACTGCCCTTCGTCGATCCCGACCACCTCGGTGTCGGGTTCGACGTCGTTCAGCAGATCGCGCGACGAGACGGAGTTCTGTGACGGGATCCGCATCTCGCTGTGCGACGTGATGTGGTCGTCGGCATAGCGATCGTCGATCTTGGGCTTGAAGATCTGGACCTTCTGACGCGCGATCTGGGCCCGGCGCAGCCGGCGGATGAGCTCCTCGCTCTTGCCGCTG
Organism: uncultured Acidobacteriota bacterium; assembly: GCA_963839705.1. GTDB lineage: Bacteria > Acidobacteriota > Vicinamibacteria > Vicinamibacterales > 2-12-FULL-66-21 > DATBJJ01. Next base: position 16,468 of record CAWIWL010000006.1, on the reverse strand, counting down.
AACATGCTGCCGGTGATGACTTCGATCCAGCCCGAAGTCGGGCGCTGCTGCTGGGTGATGTCCATGCTGGTTCCGCGGCTCGCTTCTCGCTGCTCGTGGTTTGCAGCCCGCGGCTCTGGCCCGGTCATCCGATCGTAGAGCCCCGAGCCACGAGCTGCGAGAAGCGAAAAGGCGCTACGCCCGCGACAGGTATTCCCCCGTCTCGGTGTTCACGCGGATCTTGTCGCCGGGATTGACAAACGGCGGCACCTGCACGACGAGCCCGGTTTCGAGGCGCGCGGGCTTGACCTGGGCGCTGGCGGTCGCGCCCTTGATGCCGGGCGCGGTGTCCTCGACCTTCAGGTCCACCGCCGGCGGCAGCTCGATCCCGACCGGCTCTTCGCCGTAGAACTCCACCTTGATGAGCGCGTCCGGGATGATGTAGTTGACCGAGTCGCCGAGCGCTTCCGAGTGGATGTGCAGCTGCTCGTAGGACGTCGTGTCCATGAAATGGAACGAGTCCCCGTCCTTGTAGAGGTATTGCATCTCCCGCTCGTCGAGGATCGCCCGCTCGACGGAGTCTTCCGACCGCAGCTTCTGGTCCGAGAGCGAGCCGTTGCGGATGTTGCGGAACTTCGCCCGGACGAAGCCGCGGAGGTTGCCGGGCGTGACGTGCTGCAGTTCGAGGACCCGGTACAGGTCGTCGCCCAACTTGATCAGCATGCCTCGCTTGAGTCGTGTCGCTTGAATGGAGCTCATAATGTCGTCAGATCCCACCGATCGTAGCAGAAGCGCCGCTCGGCTGTCAGCACACGCGGATTGGGCCCGTTTCGAGGGACCTAATCACGCGGATCGCTTCAGTTTTTTGACGGGGACTCCCCCCTCATCCTCAGGGATCCGCGTCCCGTCCAAACTCTTAGCGATCCGCGAAATCCGCGTCCCGTCCAACTTTTCAGCGATCCGCGAAATCCGCGTCCGTCCGAACTCTCGTAATCCGCGTCCCGCCGGGGTCCGCCTGCCCTCGTGCCGCATAAGTGCTACGATCCGTGTATGCCCTGGGAACTCCGGGTCTTGCAGCAGCGGCTGGAGCGCCTGTCGAACCACCACGTCGAGGCGTGGGCCCCGGCGATCGATGTCTACGAGACGACCTCGTCGTTTGTCGTCACCGCGGAAGTGCCGGGTCTCAGCCGGGACCAGATCGATCTGGCCTTCGAGGACCGGCGCCTGACGATCCGGGGGCAGCGGGCGGACCGGGCCGCCGCCGGCGACGTCCTGCACTTTCATCAGGTCGAGCGTGGCTTCGGCTCGTTCGCGCGAACGTTCGAGTTTGCCGACAAGATCGACGTCGAGCAGGCGTCGGCGGACCTTGCCGACGGCGTGTTGACCGTCACGCTACCGAAGGTGCCGCCGTCGCCGGCGCGCAAGATTCAGGTCCAGTAACCAGACGGGCGGGACGCCCCCGCCGCGACCGCCAGCCCGTCCTCAACCGAGCGGCCATCAATGTTCAGACGTCTTACCCTCGCAACTGTCTTCCTCGTGTTCGGGTTCGTTGCCGGAATGGTGTTGACTGGGCGCATGCGCACCGCGGAGGACGCCGCCGCACAGGCGCCTGCCGCCGGGCAGTCGAAGCCCTCCGTCCCAGCGGGCCGCACTGTCGCCTCGACTGTCGCCGGGATGCCCGACTTGACGAACGCCGCGCAGCTGGCCATCGCCAGCGTGCCCAACATCTCGTCGACGTCGGTCGTCCGCACGGCAAACTCGCCCTTTGCCAACGACCCGTTCTTCCGCGATTTCTTCGGCGGCGACAGTCCCTTCGGGTACCGCGACCGGCTCCAGCAAAGCCTCGGGTCTGGCGTTGTGGTCTCGCCCGACGGGTACGTCCTTACCAACAACCACGTCATCGGCGACGCACGATCCGAAGTGTCGGTCACGCTTCCCGACAAGCGCGAGCTGCGCGCGAAGATCGTCGGCACCGACAAGGCCACTGACCTCGCCGTCCTGAAGATCGACGCGCAGAACCTGCCCGTACTCGCGTGGGGGGACTCGTCGAAGTTGAAAGTGGCCGAGTGGGTGCTCGCCGTCGGCAATCCCTTCGGCGTTCTCAATCAGACCGTCACTCTCGGCATCGTCAGCGCCACGGGCCGCAGCCTCGAGGGCATGATGTACGAGGACTTCATTCAGACGGACGCCGCGATCAACCAGGGGAATTCCGGAGGGGCGCTCATCAACGCTCGCGGAGAGCTCATCGGAATCAATACGGCGATCTTCAGTCAGACCGGCGGCTATCAGGGAGTCGGTTTTGCCGTGCCGAGCAACCTGGCCAAACACGTCATGAGCGAGCTCATCGCCAACGGCGAGGTCCGCCGCGGCACCATCAGCGGCGTCGACCTCTCGCCCATGACCGTCCGCATCGCGCAGGAGCTCAAGGCGCCGAACGCCAAGGGCGTGTTCGTCTACGCCATTATCGAAGGCTCGGACGCCTACGCGGCCGGCGTCCGCCAGTACGACGTCATCGTCAGCTTCAACAACGTGACGATCGAGGATCCGGCGCACTTCATGCGCATGCTCGCGGATTCTCCGATCGGCGGCACGGTCACGCTGGGACTCCTGCGCAACGCGCGCCCTCTGTCGGTGAAAGTTCCGATCGTGCCGACCTCCGGGTTACGGACCCGGCGACGCTAGTGTCCCGAATCCGAAGTTCGTTGCCAAAGTCCCGGGCGCGGCGCCCGGATCGCGAGGCGCGACGAGCGAGCATATGGCGTATATGTGAGCGAGGAGCAACGACGCGAGGCGGGATGCCCCGCCCGGGAATTTGGTGACGAACGTCGGATTCGGGACACTAGATCGCGATTTCTCGATAGGCGACGGCGTCCGATCGCGATGCTCACGAAGAGATGCGGGCTGGATCTTCCTCGTAGTTATCGCGAACGTTCCCGTTGACGGGGCAACGACACTCGACTTGGGCCAGAGACCGCCGCGCTGCCAGCGTCGAACACGCGCCATTCCCTTTCCACGCCCACACTGATCCCGATGCGTCGGCTCCACGCCAGCTCGCGCGACGGCTGGCCTCTCGACTCGATGCGGAGCGGTCCGTCGGTGAGGTCGCAGCGGTTGTCCCGAAGCGTGATGCCCAGGGCGCGGGTCAGGTTGCCCGGGCCGCGGCAAAGCTCCGCCGTCGTGAACGACGCCGGACGTCGGGACGAACCTCGCGCGCGGCGCCTCCGCATCAAGTCCTCGCCTTCGATCGGCTCGAGGGCGCGGACGAGCACGGCGGCCGGTGATCCTGCAGGCTCGGTTACGGCATTGACCAGGTAATGCATGCCGTAGTTGAGGTAGACGTAGGCGACGCCGGGAGGACCGTAGAGCGGCGCGTTGCGCCGCGTCGGACCGGGCGCGGCATGGCAGGCGGGATCGGACTCGCCGATGTAGGCTTCGACTTCGACGATCGCGCCGGCGGCAACGCCGGCGCGAGTTTCGTGCACGAGCACGCGCCCGATCAGGTCCCGCGCAACCTCGAGTGTCGGGCGCGCGTAGAAGGCGCGCGGGAGAATCACCGCGCCGTCATTTTGATCCGCTCGATGGCGTAAGTGGCCGCCGTCGCCACCTCACGATCGCGATCGGTTTTGTAAGGCGTCAGCGAGGGCACGGTCGACTGATCGCCGAGCGCTCCGAGGATCGTGACGAGGTGTCGCCGGACATCGCTCCCTTCCTGCAGCCGGACGATGAGCTGAGGCACCACGGACGGCCCGAGCTCGAGGAAATAGCCCTGCAGCTGTGGGGCCATGTCATCGGAGTCGGCATAGTCGATCAGGCGAGCCACGAATGGGGCGTGACCCTGCTTACAGAGCGCGAAGGACATCGCCGCGCGAACCATCTCCGAGTCGTCCTGGTTGACCGCCAGGACGAACGATTCCACCGAGGCTTTGTCTCCCGCGCGCGCCAGACCCTCGATGGCCGCGCGGCGGAGCTCCGGGGCCTTGTCGTTGAGGCGTGTCTGGAAGATCGGCACGCTTGATGGGTGCGCAATCCGTGCCAGCGCATCGAGCGCAGACCATGCGCCTTCGCCGCGCCCGTAGTAGGTCAGCTGCTCGGTCAGCGCCTGAATCGCCCGTTCGTCCCGGATCTCGCCGAGCGCGCGGATCGAGGCGTAGCGAACGTCGGCGTTGGAATCGTTGACCGCCTTCAGCAGCGCATCGCCGGCCGATTTGACCTGCAGCCGGCCCACGACGCGGGCGGCGCCGGCGCGGACTGCCGCATCGTAGTGGTCGAGCGCCTTGAGCAGCCGCGCGACGGCCGCGTCCGACATTTTGAGCGGCGCGCCAGACCCGATGACGCCGAGCGTGTAGATCGCCTCGATGCGCACTTTCTTGTTCTCGTCGTCCACGGCCTGCAGCAGCGCGTCGACGAGCTCGGCGGGAACCGCCTTGGGCCACACGGCGAGGGGACCCAGCTCGAAGGCGGACGGCGCACGTCCCTCTGTCCGGACCTCGACCACGAGCGCGACGTGCTTCTTGGTCGGGATGGGCTCGACCAGGAAGAACGACAGCTCGGCATCGATGGCCGCGAGCTGAATGTCGTTCACTTGATCGTTGACCACGGCCGCCAGCGGGGAGATCGCCTCCGCATATCCAGTCTCGCGGAGCAGGCGCACGGCGCTGATGCGAACTTTGGGATCGGGGTTGCGAAGGTTCCTGACGACGTCCTCGAACCGCGCCGGTTGCTGCGCCACGGCCGCAACCGCTGCGGTCACCAGGAGTGTGGGGACGAAGACCATCAGCCGTACAAGTCTGGATAAGCTTGACATGGACGCACTTTCGGGGGGCTCGACAATTGTAACCGAAGCCACGAGCTTACGACACCACGAAGAGCACCAAAGGCCACGGACAACACGGATTCTGGCCACACAACTGCACAAATATTCGCGCCACGCACGCGACGGGCCGGCGCGGGTTCGGCTACCGCCTCCGCCAAGGCTACGGCGCGTTCGCCGAAGCGCTTCGCGCGAAGGCGGAAAGCCGGACTCTACGACGGTCTGCTGCACGCGGTCCGGCTAAAGCCGGACACTACGACGGTCTGGACACGCGGACCTCAGCTCTGCCTTGACTTCTGCGACCGAACTGTCATACTGTCATATGACAGTTGTATGAGGTTCCAGCTCAACTTCAAATCGGGGAAGGCCGTCTACCAGCAGCTCGTGGACCAGGTGAAGGTGGCCGCGGCCGCGGGGGCCGTACAGCCCGGCGATCCGCTTCCCGGGATCCGGCCGCTGGCCGAGGAGCTCCGCGTCAACCGCAACACCGTCGCCAAGGCCTACGGCGAGCTCGAGAGCCAAGGCGTCATCGAGACCGTCGCCGGCAAGGGGTGCTTCGTCCGCGACCAGGGCAACTCTCCGTTCCGGAAGGACGTGCGGCGGAAACTCCTCGCCGAATCGCTCGATGAGGTGGTCGTGCACGCGCATCACCTGCAAATCAGCAGGGAGGAATTCCTGCAACTCGCGGAGGACCGATTCGACGCGCTCGAGCTCAAGCGGGCTCGCGCCGCGACGTCATCGCACCCATGACTCAGCCATCACCCGTCATCGAGATTCGCGATCTCGTCCGCCGCTACGGCCGGACCGATGCCGTCGACGGCCTCAACCTGCAGGTGCAGCCGGGCCGATGCTACGGGTTCTTCGGCCGCAACGGCGCCGGCAAGACGACGACGATCAAGTGCCTGCTCAACCTGCTCCGGCCGACGCGCGGCGAGGCGAGAGTCTTCGGCCTCGATCCGGCACGCGACGAGGTCGCCGTCAAGTCGCGGATCTCGTACGTGCCCGACGCCGTCGCGTTCTATCCGTGGATGACCGTCCGCCAGACGCTCGACTACTGCGCCTCGTTCCGGGCGCGCTGGAATGCCGACACCGAGGGCGCTCTCCTCTCGCAGTTCCGGCTCGACGTTCGACAAAAAGCGAATCACCTCTCGAAGGGCCAGCGAACCCAGCTCGCGCTCATCGCGGCCATCTGCCCCGAACCCGAATTGCTCGTGCTCGACGAGCCCACGTCGGGACTCGATCCGATCGTGAGGCGCGAATTCATCCAGACGGTGATTGGCGCGTATCAGGACGCGGACCCCGGCCGCCGGACGGTCTTCGTGTCGACGCACCTCATCGCGGAGTTCGAGGGGCTGATCGACGAGTTCACGATCATCGACCGCGGCCGCGAGGTCCTCACCCTCGAAGCCGACGTGGCGCGCGAGCGCTATCAGAAGATCCACGTGCGCTTCGCCGGCGATCCCGCCGGCTTCAACCTCGCGGGCGCGCGCATCCTCCGCTCGCGGGGCCGCGAGCTCGAGATTGTCGTCAACGGCAACTCCGCCGACGGTCCTGCAAGCCCTCCGCGCGCGCTCTCCCGAGACGCTCACGACCGAAGCGCTGACGCTCGAAGAGATCTTCGTCTCGACGCTGCAGCCGACGGGAGCGAGCGCGTGACGGCCGCGGCGCACGCGCGCACGCGGGCACTGGGCCCCGCGCTGGCCCCCGCGCTGACCAAAGAGGTGCGGGCGCTGTTGCCGACCTACTGCGCGGCACTCATCGCCGTCGTGGTCGGAAGCTTCAGCAACGGCCACACTCTGATCGCCGCGGGACTGCTGGGATTTGCGTTCGGCTCCGTCGCGCTCGGCGCGCAGTCGTTCGGGCACGAGTACACGCATCGCACGCTCGGCCTGCTGCTGTCGCAACCGATGGATCGTCGCCGGATCTTTTTCTGCAAGGTCGTCGTGCTGTGCGCGATGCTGGTCACGCTGACCGCCTCCACGCTGGTGCTATTTCACGATGCGCTGCAACTTGCCGCCTCGCCGCATACCGAGCCGCGCATGCTCGTCCTGGCTGCCGCCTGCGGCCTGTTTGTGGCGCCGTGGCTGACGATGCTCTGTCGCAGCACGATCGCCGGCGTCGTTTTCACCATCGCCATTCCGGGCCTGCTCCGGACCGCCGCCGATGTGCTCGGCGGCTTCATTTATGGCCTCAACAATCTCGGGGCTATCGATCGCTTCACGCGTGTCGTCTTCTGGCAAGGGATGGCCCTCATCTGCGCGGTGGCCGCGGTGGCCTCATGGAGGACATTCACGCGCCTCGAAGTAATCGACGGCCACGGTGCGGATATTCAACTTCCCGAGTCTCTCTCATTCGGTTCGGCGGTAGGTGCAACACCCAGGCCTCGCCACGTGTTGTGGGCGCTCCTCATCAAAGAACTTCGTCTGCAGCAGATCATTTTCGTCGTCGGGGCGCTGTTCTGTGTTCTCTTGATGGGGCTCCTGTGGGTGAACCACTCGCGGCCTGACATAGCGCCCCTGCCTCTCGTTCCCATCACGCTGCTCTACGCCGGCATCATTGCGATCCTCATCGGTTCCCAGTCGAGCGCACAGGAACGTCATCTGGGAACACTCGAGTGGCAGATCCTCCTGCCTGTAGCGGCAGCGACGCAATGGATTGTGAAGTCGGCGTAGCGTGGGTACTCTCGGTTGTGCTCGGGCTCTGCATGCCCATGGCGCTTGGACGCCTCGGGCAGAGCGGCGAGCTGTTTGCGCCTTGGCAGGCTCTCGTGGCCGCCGTCGCGATGATAGTCCTCACGACGGGGAGCCTCTATTTGTCATCGCTGTGCAAGAGTGCGGTGGGTGCGCTCGTGCTGTCGTTCCCGAGCACCCTGGCGACGGTGGTGTGGGTCCGAGTCGTCGGAGACACGTTGGGGACGCTGATCGTTCGCCTGGGTGCGCGGTCGTTCTTCCCAGGTCCCGTCGGGCTGATTCTAGTGATGGTGGCGGTCGCGGCGGGCCTGGTCGGCCTGTTGCTGTCGCTCGCGTTTCGCAATCACTGTTCTGCAGACCGCAGCGCCGCGCGTACTGCGAAACAAGCGGTGGCCATCGCCGCCTACATCACGCTTGGCCTGGTGGTGCTGATCGTCCTGGGGTTGGGATAGAACTGCCGTAAGGTGGCTTTAGGCTTTGGGCTCTAGGCAAGATCTTCGAGTAAAGGGTCGAGGGTTTAGCTAGAGCCTAGAGCCTAAAGCCGAGAGCCTCTCTCAGTAACTAGACTCAGTGCCGCGCGACGCCGTAGGCGTTCGCGCGTCCCACGGCGAGCACATCCCGCAAGTACCGGCCGGTGTGAGACGACTCGTTCTGGGCGACCTGCTCCGGCGTGCCCGTGGCGATGACCTGGCCGCCTTCCTCGCCCCCTTCCGGCCCCAAATCCACGATCCAGTCCGCCGTCTTGATTACGTCGAGGTTGTGCTCGATGACGAGCAGACTGTGCCCCGCCTGAATCAATTTCCGGCACGCGGCCAGCAGCTTGGCGATGTCGTCGAAGTGCAGGCCCGTTGTCGGTTCGTCGAGGATGTAGAGGATCCGATCGCCGGTATGTGACGACAGGTGCGCCGCGATCTTGATCCGCTGCGCCTCCCCGCCCGAGAGCGTCGTCGCCGGCTGCCCCAGCCGCAGGTAGCCGAGGCCGATCTCGTCGAGCACCTGCAGACGGCGGAGGACCTTCGGCGAGCTGCTGAAGAACGTCAGCGCCTCGCGCACGGTCATGTCGAGCACCTGGTCCACGCCGCGGCCGCGGTAGCGGACGTCGAGCACCTGCGGCTTGAAGCGCTTCCCCTCGCACTGTTCGCACGGGACGAACACGTCGGCGAGGAACTGCATCTCGACTTTGACCTCGCCCTCCCCTTCGCACGCCTCGCAGCGACCGCCCGGCACGTTGAACGAAAAGTGGCTGGCCGTGAGCCCGCGCGAGCGCGCGTCCTTCGTGGCGGCGAAGAGCTCCCGGATCGGGTCGAACGCCTTGAGATAGGTCACGGGATTCGATCGCGGCGTGCGGCCGATCGGCGCCTGATCCACGAGGACGACGTCGGTGACGAACTCGGCACCTTCGAGCTTGCGGTGCGCGCCGATCCGGCGATCCCAGTCGCCTTTCGCGCGCTTGAGCGCCGCATAGACGACGTCGTGCACGAGCGTGCTCTTGCCGGATCCGCTGACGCCGGTCACGGCCGTCAGCAGCCCGAGCGGGATCTCCACGTCGATGTTCTTCAGGTTGTGCTCGCTCGCGCCGAGCACCTTGAGCTTCTGGTTCGTCGGCTTGCGTCGCACCGCCGGCACCGGAATCGCCAGCTCGTCGCGCAGGTACTTGGCGGTCAGCGACCGCGGCTCCTGCATCAGCGCCTCGAGCGTACCCGAAAAGACGACCCGGCCGCCCTGCTCGCCGGCGCCAAGCCCCATGTCGACAACCGTGTCGGCGACGCGAATCATGTCGGCGTCGTGCTCGACGACGAGGACCGTGTTGCCCTGATCGCGAAGCTGCCGCAGGATCCGGATGAGGCGCTCGTTGTCCCGTGAGTGAAGGCCGATCGACGGCTCGTCGAGGACGTAGAGGGTGTCGACGAGCGCCGACCCGAGCGATGTCGCCAGGTTGATACGCTGCGATTCGCCGCCAGACAACGTCGACGAGAGGCGGTCGAGCGTCAGGTAGTCCAGCCCGACGTCGCGCAGAAATCCCAGCCGCTTGCGGATTTCCTTCATGACCTTGTCGGCCACTGCCGCGTCCTTCTCCGAAAGCGTCAGGTCGGCGAAAAAGCGGTCCGCGTCGCGCACGGTGAGCGCGCACACCTGATCGATCGTCTGCGCGCCGACCTTGACGTCGCGCGCCTCGCGTCGCAGCCGGGCGCCGAGGCACTCCGGGCAGGTCAGGTATCCGCGGTAGCGGCTCAGGAAGACGCGAACGTGGACCTTGTACTTCTTCCGCTCGAGCCAGCGGAAGAACCCCTTCACGCCCTCGGTACTCGGCGCCGTCGCCCTCGACGACGAACCGCTTCTCCTCGTCGGTCAGGTCCTTCCAGGGGACATCCAGACGCAGGCCGACGGCCTTGGCCGCGCGCTTCAGCTCGACGAGCTGCGCCCGATAGTGCGGCTTGCTCCACGGCTCGATCGCGTTGTCGTGAATCGATTTCGAGGCGTCCGGCACGACCAGGTTCATGTCGAGCTCGATGATGTTCCCGAACCCGTGGCAGATCCCGCACGCGCCGAACGGATTGTTGAACGAGAACAACCGCGGCTGCGGTACCTCGTACTGAATCCCACAGGGGCGGCACTCGAACCGCTCGCTGAAGCGGTGCACTACTGAAGGACCTGCCCCGAGCCCCGTCGAGGGGTCGGTTAACTCGATCGCGAATCCCGCGCCGCCGCCCTCCGTATAGGCCGTTTCGATGGAATCTGTCAGCCGCGCGCGCAGATCCCCGTCGACTTTGACGCGATCGACGATGACCTGCAGCATCGGGCGGTCGCGAAGGACGGCCGGATCGACCTCCTCGAGCGACAGCGTCTGGCCATCGACGTAGAGACGCCCGAACCCCTTGCGCCGCAGAGCGGCCAGCGTCTCCGCTACGGAGTCCACCATGTCAGGCAGACCGCGCTGGCCCGCGTCCTCTTCGCTGCCACCCTCGTCCTCGTGCGCGGCCTCCTGCTCGTCACGCCCCTCCGCCCCCTCGAGGCTCGGGAGCGTGGCCGTGGTCACGACGGGCATGTCGAAACCGATGAGCAGCCGAGTGCCCGTGGCGAGCGTCCCCAGCTGAGCTGACACGACCTCGGCCGTCTCCCGCACGACGTCACGGCCGCAACTGCGACAAATGGTGCGGCCGACCCGCGCGAAGAGCAGGCGGAGGTAGTCGTGGATTTCGGTCGTCGTACTGACGGTCGACCGCGGGTTACGAATACTGTTCTTCTGCCGAATGGCAATCGCAGGGCAAATGCCCTCGATCACGTCGACGTCCGGTTTTTCCATCCGCTCGAGGAACTGGCGGGCATAGGCCGACAGGGACTCGACATACCGCCGCTGGCCCTCGGCGTAGATCGTGTCGAAGGCGAGCGACGACTTGCCCGACCCGCTGACCCCGGTCATCACGACCAGCGCCCGCTGGGGGATGGTCAGATCGACGTTCTTGAGGTTGTGGGTGCGGGCCCCGCGGACGACGATATTGTTCCTGGCCTCACGAGTGGATGGCATCTACGGTGTGCTCTTTTGCGAAAGCCTTAACAGTCCATAGTAGCGCACCCCCTCATGGGCTTCAACCTCGAGCGGCCTGGGAGCTAGAAAGGCTCAGGGCTCAAGACTCAGGGCTCAGAGCTCCACGCAAGAGCTCGCAGTCTAATTCGACCGAATAGGAGCTCAAGGCTCTTGCCTGAGCCCTGAGCCTTGAGCCATGAGCCTTGTCCGGGACCCCCGCCGCCGTCTCCGCTGCCCCCGGCCGGAACCATTAGTGGCCGTAGCGCGGGGTCCATGCTATTTTGTTGGAGCCAAGGAGGGCCTCGGACGGGGCGGATGTTCCGTACCGCCGGGGTTTACCGGGCCCAAACACGAGGGAGTTGTGTCAGTCCGTCTGTTCATCGGCAACCTGCCTTATTCCGCGACCGAGCCGGATCTACGCGAGCATCTGTCGAGCGTCGGAGCACCAGCGCAAATCGTGCTTCCCACCGATCGGGAGACCGGACGGCCGCGAGGCTTCGCGTTCGTCGACTACACCGATCGCGAAGTCGCCGAGGAGGCGATCCGGCGCTTCAACCAGCAACCGTTCAAGGGGCGGCCCCTCGCGGTGAGCGAAGCGCGGCCGCGGGAGGATCGTCCGCCTGGCCCGCGACCAGGCGGCTTCAGCAGCCCGCGCCCAGGAGGCGCGCCTTCGGGATTCAGCAGTCCGCGGCCCGGCGGGTACTCGCCGCGGCCCGCCGACGGCGGTGGGGCCCCGGGTTCGCGCAGCCGCAACTTCGGGCCGGATGCCCCGCCGAAAAACAAGCGCAAACCGCCGCGCAAGGACTCCGACCGCGGCCCCAAGGGGCCGATCAAGGAGCGCCCGGTCAGCCGCATCTACGACGCCGACGAAGACTGGCGCGCCAAAGACGAGGTCGAGGATGCCGAGGTCGACAACTTCGCCACCAGCGCGAAGAAAGACGACTCGGTAGACGACGAAACGTTAGGGGACGACGAGACCTAGAGGTCTTGACCCCTCGGAACTTGTACGAATGAGTCAAGTTTCGCGGGTCAAGACACTGATCAAACAATGCCATCTAGCGAGGCGGAGCTTCTCGTCGGTCTAAGGCGGAGCCTCGCTAGAGTGTTGCGGCACTAGATGGACACACACGTCCGGGTCCTCGGCGTCCTGAACATTGCGATAGGCGTCTTCGGGCTGATCGTCGCCGCGCTGATCATGATCGGCGTCGGCGGCGCCGCCGGCATCATCAGCGCGTCCGCCGACCCGGACGAGGCGGCGATGGCGATTCCGATCCTGTCCATTGTCGGCGCGTCGTTCGTCGCGGTGGTGTTTGCCTTCTCGCTGCCGTCGATCGTGACTGGCATCGGCCTACTCTACTTCAAACCCTGGGCACGCATCCTCGGGATCGTGCTGTCCGTCATCTCGCTCTTCGGCTTTCCATGGGTCACGATTCTGGGGATCTACGGTCTGTGGGTGCTCTTCAGCAAAGACACCGAACGCCTGTTCGGCGCCACCGCCTAGTGTCCCGAATCCGAAGTCCGTTGCCAAAGTCCCGGGCGCGGCGCCCGGATCGCGAGGCGCGACGAGCGAGCATATGGCGTATATGTGAGCGAGGAGCAACGACGCGAGGCGGGATGCCCCGCTCGGGAATTTGGTGACGAACTTCGGATTCGGGACACTAGATCCTTTCGGCACATGCCGTCGCCCTCTCCGTTGAACCTGCCTCCCGGCACCGCGTTCGGACCCTACGAGGTCAAGGTCCATCTTGGCGCGGGAGGCATGGGCGAGGTCTATCGGGCCTTCGACCCGCGGCTTGGCCGCGACGTCGCGCTGAAAGTCATCAGGCGTGTGTTGACGGACGACGATTCGGCCCTCGATCGTCTGCTACGAGAAGCGACGCTTGCCTCGGCCCTCAACCATCCCAACATCGTCACCATCTACGAAACCGGCGTCGTCGGCAGCGATCGCTATATCGCGATGGAGCTGATCGAAGGTTCGACGCTGCGTCAGTTGGCGGCGCAGGGTCTTCCGCTGTCCCGCATCGTGGGGATCGCCCGTCAGGTGGCCGAGGCGCTCGCCGTCGCGCACGGGGCGCAGATCATCCATCGGGACATCAAGCCCGACAACGTCATGGTGCGGCCGGACGGCTACGTGAAGCTGCTCGATTTCGGACTGGCGCGCGCGCAGCCGAACCAGTTCGGCGCCGGATCGACGGACGCGGGGCGGTCGAGTACGGAAGCCGGGTTGATTCTCGGCACGATCGGCTACATGGCGCCGGAACAGGCGCGAGGAGAGTCCGTCTCCGCCGAGGCTGATGTGTTTTCGCTCGGCGTCCTGCTCTACGAGCTCGTCACGGGCCGTCATCCGTTCATGGCTGCCTCACAACTCGGGACGCTGAACGCGCTGATGTGGGAAACGCCGGAGCCGCCGTCGCTGCTCAATCCCGAGCTTCCCCGCGCGCTGGATCAGCTGATCCTCGAGTCGCTGCAGAAGGATCAGCGTCTGCGGCCGGGCGCGAGCGAGGTGATGTATCGACTGGCGCTCGCGCACGATTCGAATATCGCCACCGCGCTGTCGTCGGTCGCCGTCACCCCGCGCCGCCTGGCGGCGCGCTCGGACGTCGTCGGACGTGACGAAGAGCTGGCGGCGATGAACGACGAGTTCGAGCGCGCCCGTCGGGGCAAGGCCCGGATGGTGGTCATCTCGGGCGAGGCCGGCGTCGGCAAGACCACGCTCGTCGAAGCGTTCGTCGCCGAGTTGGAGGAGCGTGGCGAACCAGCCCGGATCGGCCGCGGCCGATGCTCCGAGCGGCTCGCCGGAAGCGAGGCCTACCTGCCGGTACTCGAGGCGCTCGAAAGCCTCCAGAAAAGCGAACAGCTTGGCAGCCTCACGCGCCTCGTCCGCGCGCTCGCGCCAAGCTGGTACGCGCAGCTCATGCCGCCGACCGAGAACGATTCGTCCGCGGCGCGGCTGGCCGCTGAAACTGCGGGCGGGTCGCAGGAGCGGCTCAAGCGCGAGATCGCGTCGCTGCTCGAAGAAGCCGGACGGATGCAGCCCATCGTGATCTGGTTCGACGACGTGCAGTGGGCCGATCCGTCGACCACTGACCTCATCGGGTATCTGGCCCGGCGGCTCGACAACACGCGGCTGCTCATCATCGCCACGGCACGGCCGTCGGCCCTCCGCCAGGCGCGGCATCCCTTCCTCTCGCTCAAGCTCGATCTGCTGACCCATGGGCTGTGCCGCGAGATCGAGCCAGCGGATCTGAGCGAAGCCGCGATCGAGCGATACATCGCCCTGCAGTTTCCCGAACACTCTTTTCCGCCTGGCTTCGCCGGCCTGATTCACGAGCGCACCGAGGGGAATCCCCTCTTCATGGCCGACGTGCTGCGCGACCTGCGGCGACGGCAGGTCATCCAGCAGCAGGACGGCCGGTGGACCATCTCGGACGCGCTGCCTGCGATCGCGCGCGAACTGCCCGAATCGGTGCGGAGCCTGATCCAGCGCAAGATGGACGCGCTCGAGGACACGGATCGCCGGCTCCTCGCCGCCGCGAGCGTGCAGGGCATGGACTTCGACTCGGCCATCCTCGCCGCCGTCGTACAATCGTGCAGATGGACGAAGAGGAGGTCGAGTCCCGGCTCGAGCGTCTGGAGCGCGAACACGCGCTCGTGCGATTCGCCGGCGAGCTCGAGGCGCCGGACCGTTCGCTGACGCTCCGTTATCGCTTCGCGCATCACATGTATCAGAACGCGTGCTTCGATTCGCTGCGCGCGACGCGAAAAGTGGCGCTGAGCCGGGCGATCGCCGAACGCCTGGTGCAGCGTTACAAGGAGCCATCCGACCGGCTGTCGGATATCGCCGTGCTGTTCGAAGTCGCGCGCGACGGCGTCAGGGCCGCCGAGTACCTGGAACCTCGCGGCGCAGGCCGCCGGAAGGCTGTACGCGCACGATGAATCGGCGCGCCTGGCGCAGCGTGGCCTCACGCTTCTCGTGAGCGAGCCAGCGAGCCCGGCGCGCTCGGCGGCGGAGCTTGCGCTGTGGATGACCTACGCCCTGGCGATCAAGACCAGCAAGGGCTACGCGGTCGCAGAGGTCGGGCGCGCCTACGAGCGCGCCCGCGAGCTCAGCCGGCAGGTTGACGATCCGTCGCGCGTCATCCCGGTCCTCATCGGCATGTCGGCGCACCATATGGTGTCGGGCGAAATCCGCATCGCCCACGACATCTCGCTCGAGATGCTGGCGCTCTTCGAGCGCCTCGACGATCCGCACCTGCAGATGATCGGCGAGTGGTCCGTTGGCGCGGCGCTCTTCCACCTTGGCGCTCTCGAGGCCGGACACCAGCACCTCGAGAAGGCCATGACGCTCTACGACCCGGCGTTCCACGGCGCCCGTGTCTGGCAGACGGGCATCGAGCCGGGGATCTTCTGCCGTTGCGAGCTGTCGCGAACGACGACCCTGCGCGGGTATCCCGACACCGGGCTGGCCATCGTCCAGGATGCCGTCGCCGCCGCCGGGGCCCTCGATCATCCGCAGCCGCGCGCGTTCGCGCTGCTCTTCGAGATGTTCGTGCACCTCGCGCGCCGAACGCCGCGCGAAGTCCAGCGCACCTACGAGCAGCTCGCCGTCGTCTGCCACGCGCACGGCATCGCGCAGGAAATGTACTGGGCGGCGCCGCTCGTCGGCCGGGCGCTCATCGAGATGGGCGACTTGAACCGCGGGCTGCGCGTGCTCGAGGAAGGGCTCGCGGCGCATACGTTGTCGCGGTCGGCGCTCATCCGCCCCTACTATCTGGTGCTTCTCGCCGGCGCGCAGCTGCGAGCCGGCCGTCTCGATCGCGCGCAGGCCTCGCTCGACGAATCGACGCGCGTCGCTGACGCCACCGGTCAGCACTCGTACGACGCCGAGCACTCGCGGCTGCAGGCCGAGGTTTTCGGCGCGGCCGGCGCGGCCGAGAGCGCCGAGCTGAAGTATCGCGAGGCGCTCGAGCTGTCGCAGCGGCAGGGCGCACGGTGGCTCGAGCTTCGCGCCGCGCGCGGCTACGCGCATCACCTCGTCGAACACGGCCGCCCCGCCGAGGCGCGCGACCTGCTGCAACCCATCCTGTCGTGGTTCACGGAAGGCCGCGACACGATGGACTACCTCTATGCGGAGGGGTTGCTCAGGACGCTGGACTGACGGTGGGCTCGGCTTTAGGCTTTAGGCTTTGGGCTTTAGGCTCAAGCAAGACCTTCGATTACTTACGCCAAGATTTTTGCTAGAGCCGGGGCGTCCGCCTAAAGCCTAAAGCCGAGAGCCTTCCGGTCTGCCATCGGTAGAGACAGGTCCCGTGGCTTCCGCCTTCAGGCGGAAGAAACAGAGCCACCCAACGGCCAGTCAGCGTCCGTGTTGGGCTTCGGGCCCCGGTCTGTTAGAATGCTGGACGGTCTTCCAGTCAAGAATCGGACCGAGTCTTCACGCCTAGGCCGACGTAGCTCAGTTGG
>CAWIWL010000005.1:0-29237 GCA_963839705.1 uncultured Acidobacteriota bacterium | reverse complement strand
GATTTCTCCGGCATGGGAACGCCGCTCATCAACTTTGCCGCCGGAGGCATGCGGATCCCGGGCAACCAGATTCCCGCAGCGGCGATCAACCCGGTCTCCCGTAACGTCGTTAGGTCTATCCCCTTGGCGACGTCTCCCCTTCCATCTACCGGGCGACGCTCATGGCAACAACATCCTCGATTCGGCCGGCGGACGACTCGACTTCAACGTCTCGCCGAACGACCAGATCTTCGGACGCTATTGTTTCGGGCGGCCACAACGTCAACCCGATCTCGGTGCGGGGAACGGACGTGCCGGGCTTTCCGACGCGCGACGATCTCTCGACGCACGCGGCGACGCTGTGAGCACGCACATCTTCTCGCCGTCGCTGACCAACCTGGCGCGCGGGACGTTCTGGAGCATGTGTTCTTCTTCGACCAGCGCCTCAATCGGACGCCGCCGAGCGCGCTCGGCTTCGGTTACACCTCGTCGAACGAGGTGGGTCGGGGCCGCCGTTCTTCAATATCAGCGGCTATACGCCGATCGGCGGCGCGATCACCGGACCGCGAAACACGACCCCGAACGCCTTCGAAGTCAGGACGGCCTGACGTGGACGAAGTCGTCGCACCTGATCAAGGTGGGCGGCGAGATCCAGCGGACCGGCATCGACATGTTTCAGTCGATCGCACCCAATAAGTTCTTGTCTTCGCCGGGACGTTCCCGACGAACAACGCGATGGCGAACCTGCTCCTGGGGGCCCCGGTCACGTTCTACCAAGGCCTCAGCGACTCGGTCGGCAGGTCAGCGTCTGGGGGCTCGCCGCCTATGCGCAGGACGAATGGCGCCTCAGTCCGCGTGTCACGTTGAACTACGGCCTGCGTTACGAGCGGATCAACCCTTTCGCGGAAGCCGAGGACCGCCTGAACGGCTTCATCCCGGGCATGAAGTCGACGGTCCGACCCAATGCGCCGGTCGGACTTGTCTTTCCTGGCGATCCCGGCATCGCTCGCGGCATCGCGCGGAGCGCCAACGCTCTCATGCCGCGCGCCGGGTTCGCTGGGATCCGACGGGCCGGGGCGTCTGGTCCGTCCGGGCGAGCTACGGCCTCTTCTACGACCAGTTCCAGAACGGTTCGGGCACCGCGTCTCAGGTGGCGATCAGCGCAACGCCGTGGGCCCAGTTCAATCAGTTCAGCGGCGCCGGTCTCAACTTTCAGAATCCGTACCTGGGACGCCCGGTGCCGGCGCCCAACACGTTCGTCCGGCCGTCGACGGTCTTCGCCCTCGACGCGGAGGCACGTCCCCCGTCGGTGCAGAACTGGAACGTGAGCGTCCAGCGCTCGACTCTTGAGAAGTTCCTCGTCGAGGTCCGCTATGTGGGCGCGGCGGGAAAGAACCTCCCGCGCAACGTCGAGGCCAACCCTGCGGTGTATGGTCCGGGCGCGACGGCGCAGAACGCCGACCGGCGGCGGCTGTATGCCAACTGCCCCGCCGACGGGGGCACTTGCGATTTCTCGACAGTCGCGATGCTGCGCAACATCACGAGGTGGTCCTATCAGCGGGCCAGGCGAGCATCTCGCGCCGCTTCAGCGACGGCATCGCCTTCAACGTGTCGTATTGGTATTCGAGAACCTACGACTATCTATCGGCGATGAATCTCTCGGGGGCCGCCGCCAAGCCGCTCGCCGGCGAAAACGATCTGGCGCAGAACCCGTTCGATTTGGACGCGGAGTACGGTCCGTCGCTCTTCGACGCGCGACACCGCTTCGTCGCCAGCGCGAGCTGGCAGCCCACGATCTCCGAACGCGCGCCGGCCGCGGTGCGGGCGATCTTCGGCGGATGGCAGCTGAATGGGATCGCGACGCACAACTCGGGAACGCCCTTCACGGTCTCGGACTCGGCCAACGTCGCGCTCCAGGCCAACAGCCCGCCCATCTCGGGCTTCCCCGCCAGCCGCCCGGACCTCGTCGGCGATCCGAACAGCGGCCCGCGCACTGTCGACGAGTGGATCAGCCGTTCTGCGTTTCGCCGCCTCAACATTCAGACCGAGGCCGGTCAGTTCGGAAACGCCGGCCGGAACATCGCGCGCGGGCCGTCATACACCAACGTCGACATGTCGCTCGTGCGCGACTTTCAGATCTCAGGCGACGTGCGCCTGCAGTTCCGCGCCGAGGTGTTCAACGTCGCCAACCACCCCAACTTCGGGCTTCCCGTAGCCGATCTGAACTCGGTGAACTTCGGACGGATCTTCTCGGCCGCCGCGCCGCGGCTCTGGCAATTTGGTTTGAAAGTGATGTTTTAGGCTCAGGGCTCAGGGCCTGTGAAGAAATGTAGTGTCCGGCTTCAGCCGGACCAAGGTAAGTCCGCCTAAAGGCGGACGCTACGTACGATTTCTTCACAGGCTCTGCCTCTTGCATTCCTACTACACCTATAGTAGATTCAGATACAGACGTAGGAGACGCTCGGAGATGACCGGACGAAGACTGAGCAAACTGGAGCTCCGCATCATGGACGCCCTGTGGTCGCGCGGGCCCGCGTCGGTCAGGGAGGTCCAGGAGACCTTTCCCGAAGGCGAACGACCGGCCTACACCACGATCCAGACCACGATGTATCGCCTCGAGTCCAAACGCGCGATACGGCGGGTCAAGAAAATCAGCAACGCCCACATTTTCGAGGCGGTCATATCGCGCGGCGCCGCGCATCGCCGGATCATCGACGAGCTGCTGAGCGTATTCGGCGGCCGCACCCAGCCGGTCATGGCGCACCTCATCGAAGCGGGGAAACTGACGCTCGACGACCTCCGCGAGGCGGAGAAGACATTGCGGCGCCTGGCACCAAAGGAGCGCTCGAAGTGACCATCGCAACGCATCTCCTGCAGTCTACGGTGTGCGTCGGCATCGCGGCGCTGCTCGCGTTCGCCCTCAGGCGCGCGCCGGCGCGGACACGGCACGCCATCTGGCTCTTCGCGTCGGTGAAGTTCCTGGTGCCGTTTTCGCTATTCACCGCAGCAGGCGCCTACTTCGGCGCCCGAGCTTCAGCACTGACGACGCCGAGTGTGTCCGTCGTCGTTCGATGGCTCGACCAGTCCCTGTCATTCTGGGGCCTCGACGAAGCGGCCGCGGCCGTCGCCGGTTTTCCGATGACCGTGGATCGTCTGCTTCCTCTGGCGCTCGTCATCGTGTGGGCATCCGGTGTCGTGGGACTGACGATCTGGCGCTGGAAACAGTGGCGCGACGTCTCGGCGCTGGCTCGTGCCCTGCCTCGTCTCGAGCAGGGTCGCGAAGCCGACGCCCTCCGCGGCGTGACCGCAATGGCAGCACGCCCTCCCCGCATCGTGATGCTTCGGTGCGGCGCCAGTGTCGAACCTGGCGTGCTTGGAGTGCTGCGCCCGAGGCTGCTCTGGCCGGACGGCCTCTCCGATCGACTCACCGACGCGGAGCTCGAGTCGATCCTGGCGCACGAGGTGTGTCACGTCGGACGCCTGGACAATCTCAGCGCCTTGCTGCACGTAGTGGTCGAGACCCTGTTCTGGTTTCATCCGGCGGTGTGGTGGGTGGGATCCCGGCTCGTGACCGAACGTGAACGCGCGTGCGACGAGGAGGTACTGCACATGGGAGCGGACAATCGCAGCTACGCCGAAGGCATCCTCAAAGTATGCAACTTCGGCCTTCGATCTCCCGTGGCCTTTGTGGCCGGCGTCGGGGGACCTCGGCTGACGGAGCGAATCGAGTGGATTCTCACGCGTCCGAGGCCAGCGACCCTGTCGGTGTCGACGCGGCTGCTCCTCGCCGCCATCGTGGCCGTTACCGCTGGAACGCCCATCGCCGCCGGGGCGCTCGGCGCGCGTGGCTCAATGACGAGCGGTGCCTCCGCGACAGCAGCCTGCGAAGCGACGATGCCGGTCGCGGAACGGCCACCAAACGATCCGCACGCGTCCCCGTTCCTCGGCGATTGGTACGCCAACGCGGATCGAACGATGTGGGCGTCGGGCGGCGGGCCGGTCCCCGGAACGCTTCGCACCAAGGTGCTGTGGGTCCGCCCCGTCGGTTCGGAATTAACGATCAGCGCCCGCCGGCTCGACGGCGATGCCGGGCCGGTCGACGTGTCGGTTCCGAGCGGCTACCAGTGGACGTATCAGGCAAGCGGCTTGACCTTCTCCACTCCGGGCTGTTGGCAGATCACCGGCACAGCGGGCGGGAAAACGCTGCAGTTCGTCCTGAACATCGCGAATCCCAACAACGGACCAGTGCCCGGCACGCCGGTGGCCGCCACGGCGCCGCAGTCGGGACAGGACGCGCCCAGGTGTATCGGCCGGGCGGGGACGTCAAACCCCCACGGCTGGTCAGTGAGGTCAAACCGCAATACACGCCGGAGGCCATGCAAGCTCGCATTCAGGGAAGCGTGCGACTCGAGGCCGTCGTTCTCACCACGGGCGAAGTGGGTGACGTCGAGGTGACCCAGTCACTCGACACGGTCTACGGGCTCGACGACGAGGCCGTAAAGGCTATCCGTCAGTGGCGCTTCGAAGCGGGAACGAAGGACGGCAAGGCGGTCGCCGTCCGGGTCGAAGTAGAGATGACGTTCAAGCTAAAGTAGAAGCCGTCTCATGAATGCGTCACGAGATCACGTCACAACACGATGGACACGATGAGACGATGGTCACGATGGATCCTTAAAGAGGGTTCTTCGTGTTCATCGGATCATCGCGTTCATCGTGAAGCGAGGCCGTCGGCGCGATCAGCCTGTTTTCTGGTTGTTGAGATCATTCGGGCGGCCTGTCCTACTTCGGTGCGGCCCCGGCTTTCGACACGTTCACCGCGAATACGAACCGCTGGCCGTCGGGGCTGCTGACGTTGCTGAGCTGCGCTGGCGCTCCAACCGGGGTCGGCAGCTCGAAGAGTCGCTGCGGCGTCCCAGCCTGAATCGCGGCGCCCGTCGCCACATCGACGGCCATCACCGTCTGGCGGGGTGGCTGCGACAGATAGAACAACTCCTTTCCGTCCTTGCGCCACATGATGCCGCCGATGCCGCCGTCGCTCGAGACTTGCGACTGAGCCGGCGCGGCTCCGGCGGCCGCCAATGGGTCGAGGGGACTGACGTAGATCTGAAAGCGACCCGACCGGTTCGAGTTGAAGGCCAGAAAGCGCCCGTCGGGCGAGAGGCGCCCGCCGCGGCCGAGGAACGCGTCGCGTCCGAGCTCGATCGCCTTGCGCTGCCCGCTGTCGCCGGTCACCGGCAGGATGAACATCGTGTCGCCCGACCAGAAACAGAGGAAGCGGCCATCTAGCCGACCAGTCCGTCAGCACGATGGATGCGCCGGTCGTGTGTTGATAGAGCGTCTCTTCGACGCCCTTGCCGGAAGACGAACGCCGGTACACGCCGTGGGTGTTGTCGCGGACTGACACGTAAGCGATCTGACTTCCATCGGGCGACCAGATCGGCGCCGCATCCGGCGCCGAATCCGACGTAATGGACGTGCCCTTCCCCGTCGCAACGTCGAACGCCCAGACATCCTGCGTGTCGCTGTCGGGATCGATCTTGATCACCGCGAGCCGCGAGCCATCGGGCGAGAACGTCGCCTGCGCATACGCCCCCGGCTCACCGACGCGGCTCACCACCGTCCCCTGCCGGTCGAAGACCGTCAGCTGTTGGAGTCCGCGGTTCTGTCGCTGTTGACGGGCCAGAAAGCGTCCGAGCGTGCCATTCTGCCCGGCCGCCGCAATGGCCGCCTTGTTGCGCTCCCCGAGCGACGATTGGAATGCTGCCACATCGGTCTTCTGCAGGACCTCGTAGGTGAATCCCACGGTTCCCATTTCATCGAAGGACTGCTCGCCCCACAGAGCCCGCCGGGGCGGGTCGATCGGATTGCGAGGATTATCGGCGGAGTTGTCGTACCGCAGAGTCACATCGATGCGAGTGCCCTTCGGGAGCGTGAACGGCTCCTTGTAGACATAGGTGTCCTGCCAGTTGAAGTCCCAGTCGTGGATCCAAAGCAGCGGCCGCGTTGACCCGTCTGGCAAGGCGGCGGTCGCCTTCATTTCCCTGGCCAGATAGTGCGCGTGCGCCATCGCCGAGTAAACCCGCACGTCACCCGGCAACGTGAACGAGTCCTGGATGGTAAAGCTCTTGTCGCCGGGCGCAATGTCGATACCGGCCCCGACGCCGAAGAGCGCCGGCAACTCGACCGAGAACAAATCCTTGTCCGGCGCGCGGTCCGCAAAGTAGATCCCGACGAGGGACTTCTCGGTCTCGGGCTTGCCGCTCAAATGGAAGTGCATCTGGAGGAGAAAATCCGAGCCCTTCGGAAGCCTGGTCGCGATCCCCTCGGGGAACATCCGCGGCGTCCCGCCTACGGCCCATCCGCCAAGACCTCGGGAGTCACCGCGATTGTTGACGACGCCGACGGCTTCCATCCCGCCAAAGCCCGGCCGTCCATCCGCGCCGTCCCGGGCCGACAACCGTCCGCCAGGCACCTGGGCGAAGATCGCGTGATGAACGACTTTTCGAGCGCTCGGGCGGAACTCGATGCCGCGCACCCACTTGTCCTCGGTCAGCCCGGTCGGGATGATGAAGTTGCGGAACACGTCCGGCCCGCTCGCCGGCAGAGTGAACGCCGCCGGCATTTCGAGGATGAGATCGGGCTGGCCGAGGCGCCAGCCGTCGGCGGGAAACACCGGCGCTTTCGGCATCTTCGCCTCGTCACCGCGCGGCATCCCGGCCGTGACCCAGTCGCCAAACGCCGCGATCTGCGCGTCGGTCAACCGGCGCTCGCCGACGAACTCGCCGTACCCGGGCGCCGCATGCCACGGCGGCATGTACTTCTCGCCAGTCACACGGGCAATCAGCTTGCCGCGCTTGACGACGTCCTCGTAGGACATCAGCGAGAAGGGCGCGACTTCGCCGGGCCGATGACACGTGACGCAGTTGGCGTACAGGATCGGCGCAATCGTTTCGGTAAACGTCACTGGAGTGGCCGCCGCGCGAGCCTGCGGCCCACGGCCGCCGCCGCGGTCCTGCGAATGACCGATCACGCCGCCGAGCAGCACCGCGACCCAGACTCCAACGAACAGATGTTTGCGCATCGTTAATTCCTCTGCCTGCTTCCTCTGCCCGGCTTTTCCACCTGCTTCCGCAACACGGCTGGATCGACGATGTAGCAGCCGACGGCGTCCGTCTCCCGCTTCGGCGCCGCCCGTCCCGCAAGGACGGCGTCGATGGCGTTGCGGAGATCGTGTTCGGTGACCTGTTGCCGCGGCTTGCCGAACGCGGCGTAGAAGTTGTCGATCCGGCCTCGGTATCGAATCTCGCCGCCACGGTCGATGACGACCGCCTGTGGCGTCACCGACGCGTTCGCGCGCTTCGCGATTACTCGTGAACGGTCAACTGCAGCGGGGATCCCGCTATATCCGTACTCACGCATATGCTTCCGAACCGCATCGTCGAGACGCGTGCCGGCCGTCTCGAGGTCCGCCTTGGCTCCGGCGAGACCTCGCCGAAGCTCGGAGAGCGGAGGCAGGTCCTCATACATCAGGGAACACTCGACGCCTCTGGGCCCGTACTCGCGGCAGATGCGTTGGATTTCGGGGGCGTAGGAGTTGGAAACGGGACAGTCAGTCGAGACAAAGAAGACGAGGCTCGCCGCGCCGGACGGATCGAACGGCTTCAGCAAACGACCATCGACGTCGAGGATCTGTACCGACGTGGCGCGCGCCGCCGCTCCGACCGCGAGGGCGGCGGCGATCACGCTGCTCCACAAAAGGACTCGACTCGACCACATCAGAGGCTCCCGACAAGTGTCGATAGTCTAGGTATGCGAATTGTCGATAATCGAGGCATCCCTTGTCAAGAGGGGACGCCGCACGCCCTTGCGCGGATGCTATTTCTTCTTCGTCGACTTGCGCTTGGTGGCCTTGCTCTTCTTCGCGGCGGACGATCGCTCACCGGAGCTCGTCGTCTTCAAATCCTGGCGGTGCGCGCGCTCGTAAGTCTGGATGTCCTTGAACTGCCCGGAAGCGTCGCGGACGGCGTAGAGCTTCTTGCCGGCGGAACTCCGGTGCGTGGTGCGTCGGCTCTTGGCCATGGTCGTACACATCCTTTCCGATCGCGTGCGCCCGTCCCGGCTCGGGGCAGCAGATGGTGCGAATTATAGCTTTCGATCGAGCATGACGAACCCCGTATTCGAGCCCGTACTTGAGCCCCATACTTGAGCCCATACTTGAGCAAGGATGGCGTGATATACAGGGGACTCGTGGCCGATGATCGTTGAGGAAACGAGACCGTATGGAGGAGCAACGGATGAGGCGGAGAGTCGCTGGTATCGCTGGCGCCGCACTACTGATCGCCCTGCAGTCGGGGATCGGATTGCACGCGCAGGCGCCGACCGATGGTGAACTGAGGCGCCTCGGTGACGCGTACGCGCAGGCCTGGAACAAGGGTGACGCTAAGGCGCTGGCGATCCTGCACGCGACCGAAGCGATCCGCATTGGCGCCGACGGCAAAGTCGCCGTCGGACGCGCCGCCATCCAGCAGGCCATGCTCGAGGCGCTCACCGGTCCGTACCGCGGAACGAAGCTCGGCGTTACCGCCGGCCAGGCCACTCGGGCCGGGCAGGACGTGTACGTGACGGAAGGTACGTATCAAATTGCCGGCGGCATGCCGCCGTCCGATGTTCCGACGCGCTGGCGCTACCTCCAGACGCTCGTCCGCATGAACGGGCGATGGCTGATCGCAGGGGATGCGGTCATCGGGCCGCCGCGCCCGCCAAAGTAGTCCCCGCCCGCCACGGTCCAACGGCGCCAGGGCCGAACTGAGGGACCAGCCGGATGTCGAGCTTCCGCTTGGCACTCACCTGACCCCACCAGCCCAGGTTCGCACCCGATCGCACTCCGGTCCGGGAACCGACTGAGTTCGGTTTCCGGGGGTCGCCCGTTATATCAGTTGAAAGACTACCCAAAGACAGATGTTGGTCGGCGCTCCGGTGGGACTTATGATTAGCGACATGTCAGGCAGCATGGGCGACGGTTCCCCTGGCGGGGAACGTCCGCGCCAGGGCGACGACCTGGCGAGCACGCTCGACCTGCTCGAGCGCTTCAAGCTCGGTGACCAGCAGGCTGTCGATCTTCTGGTGGAACGCTCGATTCCGCCGCTGCAGCGATGGGCGCGGGGCCGGCTCCCCTCCTGGGCGCGCAGCCTCGTGGAGACCCAGGATCTGGTCCAGACCGCGTTGATTCGGGCGCTGCCTCACCTCAAGCAGTTCGAACCGCACCACGCCGGGGCCCTGCAGGCATATCTCCGGCAGGCCGTGGCCAACCACATCCGCGACGAAATCCGCAAGGTCGCAACCCGACCGTCTGCCGCCATGTCCGACGCTCACGTCGATCAGAGCCCCTCGCCCCTCGAACGGGCCATCGGGCGAGAGGCCATCGAACGCTACGAGGCCGCGCTGGCGAAGCTCCGGCCCATTGACCGGGAGGCCATTGTCGCCCGGGTCGAACTGCAACAGAGCTACGAGGAAGTCGCCATAGCGCTCCAGAAGCCGAACGCCAATGCGGCACGAGTCGCCGTCGCGCGCGCCGTCAAGAACCTGGTGAAGACGATGGCCGATGATGCCGCCGAAAAAGAGGCAGGTAAGGAAGGGAAAGACGGGGGTAAACCGATGTAATGCGCCGCGACGGCAGCCGGACCTCGGGTATGATTGCGCGGGAGTCAGGGCGCAGCCCGATGGTGTCGTCCGACCGCCGCTCGATGCGTTCGGAATGAGCGAATCGATGCGACCTCCCACGAGGTACGAGGTGCCTGGCATGGCACCGGGGTATGAGTGGCGAGATCGACCCTCTCAGCAAGCTGAGCGCATCGATCGCTGATGGTGAGCCGATCGACTGGGACGCAGTCTGCGCGCTCGTCTCCGGCGACGATGACATCCGACGCCTCATCGATCATCTGCGTATCGTCGCCAGCGTCGCGGAAGTCCATCGCTCGCAGGTCGATGAAGCCGTCACTCAAACGGTCGAAATCCCCCAGGACCTCTCCTCCACTGCTCCCGACCCGCAGCCGCCGAAGCGCTGGGGCCATCTACTCCTGATTCGCAAGATCGGCGAAGGCGCCTACGGCGAAGTCTACGAGGCGCTCGACACCTGGCTCGATCACCCGCGCGCGCTGAAGCTCCTCAAGCCCGCAACTGCCAACCGCGCCTCGGCCCCGCAGATTCTGCACGAAGCCCGCAAGCTGGTACGAGTGCGGCATCCCAACGTGGTGATGGTCCACGGCGCAGACAGCCACGACGGACGTGTCGGCTTCTGGATGGATCTCATCGAGGGGCACACGCTCGAGCAGCGAGTCCGCGACGGCCGCCTCAGCGCGGGCGAAGCCATCTACGTCGGCAAGGAGCTGTGCCGCGCGCTCGCCGCGGTGCACCAGGCCGACCTGCTGCACCGCGATGTCAAGGCCCAGAACGTGATGCGGGCGTCGGACGGCGGCCGGATCATCCTGATGGACTTCGGCGCCGGCGAGTTTCGAAGCGCGCCGAGCGCGGGACGAACGCAGGGCACGCCGCTCTACCTCGCGCCGGAGTTGTTCACGGGTGCGGCGGCCACGGTTCAGACCGACATCTACGCGCTCGGAGTACCTGCTGTACTACCTCGTCACGGGACGATTTCCCGTCGAGGGCAAGTCGTTCACCGATCTCGCGCTGGCTCACGCCCAGCACGCCCGCCGCCACCTCAGGGATGCGCGCCCGGACCTGCCGGACGCGTTTGTCGGGGTCGTCGAGCGGGCCACCGATCCGGATCCGTCCCGGCGATTTCACTCGGCCGGCGATCTGCACGCGGCGCTCGAAGAGCGCGAGACGCCCAGACGCGGGCCCGACACGGTCGCGCAACCACCGGTCCCTTCTCTGCCTCTCATCTCTCCCCGGCCGCAGTCTCAGTTGCAACAGCGCCTGGGGTACGCGTTCCTCGCGGTCGTTGCCGGCGTGGTCCTGATCGAGGTTTTTGGATTCGTCGCGGCGCGGACGTTCGAGGCCGTATTTCACGTCGATCAAGGATTCGGCACCGGCCCCGCCGAGTACTTCAGGATAGGCAGAGAGGCGTTGCTGCCGTTCACGTTCTTTTGGCTGGCGGGTACTGCCTTCTTTGCCGTGCTGGCCGGCGTGCGGGTCGTGCTGGGCGCGAAGTTCTCGCGTTTCGTCACACCGCTCACCACGCGGTTCGAGTCGGTGGCGCCGACTACCCTGGCTGCACTGATTCTGGTCAGCGGCGCGGTGTGTTGGGCCGGAATCATCTGGCTCGACGGATCGCTTTTCGCGGCCATATTCGCCCTCCATGGCGCGACAGCGGACAATGCTCCGGACATTTCCATCCTTGGGCCGGGGTTCAAGGCCGCCCTCGTCCGTCACTGCAGCCTGGCGGCCTGTCTCTGTTTCTTTCTTGTCTTCGCCGTCCACCGCTGGTGGCCGCGGCTCGAGCTTCGGGCGGACGACGTCTCGGCGGTACGGCGGATGAAATGGGCGACTGTTGCCCTTGCCCTCCTCGTCGTCGCGTGCGCGGTTGCGCCGCGGCGCATCGCCTACGATCAATTCGAGGTCGTGATGTACAAAAACCGGCCCTCGTTCGTTATAGGTTCGAAAGGCGACGTGTTGCTCCTGTATGCGACCGACAAGGTTGACACGGATCGACTGCGGGTACGCTCGGACGTCCCCGGTCTGGTTCGCGACGTAGCGACTCGCGCACTGGTCGACCGGTAATGCTTGTCAGTGGTCTGCGGACAGTCCGCCAGGCCCGGAGGGCTGACGATGTTGCGACGACTTGTGGTTCTGGGGTTGATGACGTTCGCGCTGCTGGGCGTGCCACGCCCCAGCGACGCCGGGCTCCTCGAATTGATTTGGGAGATGAGCGGTCCCCAGATGATCGGCTCTGGCGCCTCATGCCTCTATACCTTCGGGCTGCAGAAGGTGGAGTGCCGGCTCGGGGGTGTGTTCTTTAGAGGTGCGGGGGGCCCAGATGTCAACCTTCACGGTCCGTTCCTGGTACTCGGTGGGTCGGGCCTTGTGTCGACGAGCAAGGATTCAGACACACAGCAATACGGCTGGTTC
Organism: uncultured Acidobacteriota bacterium; assembly: GCA_963839705.1. Classification (GTDB taxonomy): domain Bacteria; phylum Acidobacteriota; class Vicinamibacteria; order Vicinamibacterales; family 2-12-FULL-66-21; genus DATBJJ01. Next base: position 17,171 of record CAWIWL010000005.1, on the reverse strand, counting down.
GATGCGAACATGGTCGCGTTCGAGCCGGGAGTAATCGTGTTCAGCAAGGTGTCGCCTTCGAGCGAGCTGCGAGTCGGCCACGGCACGGGCGTGACCTGGGGTCTCCTGTTTGGCGACAACTTCCGCCGGTTCGACAAGTTCGGCTACTCGATTGTTCCGGTCGAAGTGTCGTACAAGAGGGTCATCGCCGCGCTGAAGATCCGCATCTACCCCAACGGGTTCACGGACGATGAGTTCGGATTCGGTCCTCGGCTCGACTTCAACAGGCCGGCAGAAACGACCTACGGGTTCAGCTTCAGCTACATCTATCGGTAGCGGCGTGGTGGTCCCGTCAAGGCCTGCGGGACCGCCAGTTTCGCGCGTTTCGTGTAGACTCTGAGGGCCAGCCTCTGCCCCGACAGGAGTCCCGAGCGTGCCAACCAGCTCGATCCGTCCCCTCGCCCTGAGCGGCCTGCTCGCGGGCGCGGTCGTCGTGCTTCTCGGCGCGCAGGCGCAGACACCGCCGGAAAAACCCCAGGACCCCGCCCAGCAACCCCCGAAGTTCCGGGTCGAGGCGAACTTCGTCAGGGTCGACGCCTATCCGCTCAGGGACGGGAAGCCGGTGCTCGACCTGAAGGCCGAGGATTTCGAAGTCTTCGAGGACGGAGTCGCGCAGAAAATCGAGAGCTTCGAGCACGTGGTCGTGCGTCCGGCGGGCCCGCAGGACGGCCGCGTCGAGGTCAGCTCGCAGCGTGAATCACAGCAGGCAGCCGCGAATCCCAGGAATCGCGTGTTCGTGATCTTCATCGATACGCCGCATATCCAGTTCGCGAGCAGGAACGCCATCACCGAGCCGTTGATTCGACTGATGAACCGCATCCTCGGCCCAGACGATCTCGTCGGGATCATGACGCCCGAGATGGCCGCGTCGCAGGTGGTGCTCGGCCGGAAGACGCAGGTGATCGAAGATAGCTTGCGAAAGAACTGGGTGTGGGGCACGCGGGGCACACTCCTCAGGGACGAGCGGGAAACAGCCTACAACGTGTGTTATCCCCCGGGGCCAGGCGAAGGCGCCGAATCGGCCGTGGCGAAGGAGATGATTGCGCGCAAGCAGGAACGCGCCACCTTCGACGCCCTCGAAGATCTCGTCCGCTACCTGCGAACGATCCGCGAGGAACGCAAGGCCATTCTCACGATTTCCGAAGGCTGGCTGCTCTTTGGCGAGAACCGCGCGCTCATCGACGGGCCGCCCCAGGACGGCAAGATTGCCGGCCTGGATCCGATCACCGTTGGACCGAACGGCAAGCTGACGACCAAGGATCCTCGCGACGTCTCACGCGGCTCGCTCAATCGGAGCGAGTGCGACGGCGATCGCATGCGGCTCGCGATGATGGACGACAAGCAGTTCTTCATCGATCTGATGAATGAGGCGAATGCCGCCAACGCGAGCTTCTACCCCGTCGACCCGCGCGGCCTCGCGGTGTTCGACACGCCTATGGGGCCCGGACCGCAGCCATCGATCGTCGTCGACATGGCCTTGCTCAGAAGGCGTCTCGATACCTTGAAGACACTCGCCGGCAACACCGATGGCATCGCGGTGACTGACAGCAACGATCTCGACAAGGGGCTCCAGCGCATCTCGGACGATCTGACGTCCTACTACCTCCTCGGATACCTCTCGACGAATTCGAAGCTGGATGGCAGGTTCCGCAGCCTCAAGGTGAGGGTCAAGCAGCCGGGGATCGATGTCCGCGCCCGACGGGGCTACAGGGCGGCTACCGAGGCGGAAGTCTACAGCGCGCGCCGCGCGGCTGACGCGCCGATCCCGGAAGCCGCGCGCGCGGTCAACCAGGCGCTCGAGCGGCTGAGCCGCGTGCGATCGGACGTGCGGTTCCGAATCAATGCCGTGAGCAGCGCCGGCAGCAAGCCGACGCTGTGGGTCACGGGAGAACTGCAGGGCACGGCGGGACGGCCAGACGAGTTCGCGCTGGGCGGAACGGCCGAGATTGAAGCCACCGCGGGCTCGTCGTCCACGTCGGTGAAGGTGCCCTTGAAACCGGGAGAGCGCACATTCCTAGCCTCAATGCCGCTGCCCGCCGGATCCGCAGGTGAGCTCAACATCCGCGCACGACTCGTCTCGACCGAAGCGAGCTCCCTTCCCCTGTCGGACGTGGTGCGCATCGAAACTGCCTCGTCCGGCCTGCAGCCGCTGCTCTTCCGCCGCGGCGTCACGACCGGCAACCGCATGCTGCCGGCGGCGAATCTGCAGTTCAGCAGGACCGAGCGTCTCCGGCTCGAGTTGCCGGTCGAGGCTGACGCCAAGCCCGGGAGCGGACGCCTCCTCGACAGGACGGGCCAGCCGCTCCAGGTCCCGGTCATCGTCGCCGAGCGGCTGGACGAGGCGACAGGCCAGCGGTGGATCACCGCTGACGTGGCCCTGGCCGCACTGAGCGGCGGCGACTACGCTGTCGAACTCGAAGTTGTCGGGACCGCGAAGTCGCAGCGAATCGTCACGGCGATTCGCGTCGTCAGGTAGGAACAGATCACATTCGCTGCAGCAGCGCGCGCGTGTAGCGCACGCACGTTTCCAGATCCTCGATCCGCTGCTGCCCGGCCGTCTTCCCTTCCGGACGCGGGACGGCGGGCTTCGGTGTGCCCTTCTCGGCGACGGCCAGGAACCGGCCGAGCTCCCAGGCCGGCATCTGGCGCCAGTTGTTCCAGAACTGCGGGTCGTAGATCTTGTGGATCCGCGGATTGGCGGACACCAGATTCTCGAAGATGATCGGAAGACCCGGCTTGGCCTTGATGAACTTTCCGATCCAGCCGTCGATGTCGACGTTGCCGTCGCCCATGTTCACCCAGCGCACCGCGACGCCCTCGGGCACCTTCCACACCGCGCTGTCGCGGACGTGGCAGGTCTCGGCGTAGGGAATCAGGATCTCGAGCGTCAGGTGCGGGTCCTCGAGCATCCACACCGGGTTGCCCGAGTCGAGGCACACGCCGCAGACATCGGGGCCGATCGCCTCGACCATCATCTTCATCTCGCGCGCCTGCAAATCGCCGCCGTGGTTCTCCACCGCCAGCTTGACGCCCGACTCGAGGATGCGTGAGCGCATCGGGCGGACGGCCTTGACCATGTTGTCGATGTGCATCTCGATCTGCGGCCGCTCCGAATCGCCGCCGAGGACGCAGCGCATGCAGGTCGCCCCGAAAATCTGCGAGGCCTTTAGCGCGCGGGTCACCTGCTCTTCGACCGTGCCCAGCTTGGCATTGAACGACCTCGAGCTCGGACAGAGCGAGCCATGGGCCAGCTGAAGCTTGATGCCCAGACGGTCGGCGTGCTCGCGGATCTGGCGGATCGCTGCCTCGTCGCCGACGATGGCGGCCGGAAGAGAAATCATTGCCCACGTGAGCTTGATCGAGCTCAGGTAGTCGAGAAACTGCGCCGGCGTGAATTGATTGCCGCCGACGCTGCCATCGATCGATCCGAGCTCGACTTCGGCCCGCCACGCCGACAACCGGGAAGCACTGACAGCCGCGGCTGCGGACCCGAGCAGGAACATTCGTCGATCCATGCCGATTCTCCTGTGATGTCGCCTCGGTAACGGTATCTGCTGCGCGATCAGTCGATCCGGACCACCCCGGACCGAGTGGACGGGAACCGTTCGAACACGAGCGGATCGTGACCGGGGATGACGCGCTTGGGCGCGCCCGCGAGCGCGACCATGCGCTCCTGAGCAGCCAGGTTCGAGGCGGCGTCGAGCGTCTGCGCGATGGCGAGATGCTTCTCGAGATTCTCGTAGAGATAGGCGTTGTCAGACGAGAGAATCATCGGGCCCGAGCGGGTCTCGACGCGGACGTACTGGGACGCGAACGTATGCTTGCCGCCGGTGTAGACGCGCACGCCCGGAACGATTTCCCGATCGTCGCCGTCGACGAGCTGGACGCGGCCAGCCTGTCGCAGGCGATAGAGCATCGCGGCCACATCGGGATCCACCGCGCGATCGAGCACCGTGCCCCCGTCGCCGATATGATGTTCGAACTCCTCGCGTTGGATCCAGATGCGCGCGCGTGGAAAGAGGTCGGCGCCGTCCGCGTGATCCCAATGGATGTGCGTCAACACCACGTCGGTGACCTCCTCCGGTACGATGCCCAGACCTGCCGACAGCGCCTCGGCTGGCCGGACGTAGCCGGACGGCTTCCACTTCTCGATGAACTTGTCGCGGTAGAAGCCGGCGTCGACCAGGAGCGTTCCGCCGCCCGCCATTCTGACGGGCCATACCATCATGGCGATGTCGAGCTTCCGATTGCGATCGGCGCCCGCAACCAGGTTTCCGACGGAGTATCCGATCGACGCGAAGCGAACGGCGTAGACCTGATGCTGCGAAGGCTCGGGTGCCGGCGTCGATGCGCCGCCCGACGCAGCAAGCTGAAGGAGAACGATTAGACAGAATCCGGCAACAGGGAAGATCCGGGGACCGCGGGCGCGTGTCATTGCCGGAGAGTATAGCGAGTCCGGGCCGTCTGCAGGAGCGGCTTCATTGCTTACCCACGGTGTGTCTGGCGTTACCCAACGTATGGCGTGCGGCGTGTCGCCATCGCCGCGGAACTCCTGCTTCAAGTCGGTCGGGGTATGCAATTGCAAGATGACCGCCCTCAAAACGCGCTGTCGAGCCACCCAAGCAAGTAAACGTCCGTCATCGCGCCGCTTGAGCTTCTGAGCCGGCGGCAGTCTTGCATTTCTCCGAGGACGAGCGGCCATGACGGCCGCTCCCAGATCGAGGGCAGCGACGCCCTCTGAGGTGAAGTGATGTTGCTGACCTTGGCCGTGATTCTATTAATCGCGTGGCTGCTCGGCGTGGTGGGGACCTATACGATCGGGTCGATCGTTCACCTGCTGCTCGTCATCGCGCTGGTGCTCTTCCTCGTCAACTTCATCGGCGGCAGACGAACAGTCGTCTAGGCCTTGCGCTGTCTGTTGGTCGGCATGCGGGAGGCACGCGGGGCGCGTCCCGCCGTCACGCTGAAATCGTGGGACGGGAGCGCCCCTCGTGCCAGTCTCGGGAGCCGGCTGGACCCTCGACCCGATGTGCGCGAGAATGAACGCGTGGAGGTTCGCCATGCGTTGCGTTATCAGTGCGGCGGTCGTCGTTGCGAGCCTGTTCTCACCGCTTACGTCTGAACCCACCGCGGCCGGCCAATCGGGAGGTTGCGCGGTGACGGCGCCCAACCATAGTCCTCTGCCCGACATCGTCCGAGCAAAGGCGGGCATGCCAGCCGACACGACGTCTTTGCCCTTTCACGGAAACGGCCAAATCTGGACGTCCCTCTGGCCAGAGGGGACCGTGGTGTTTAGAAAAGGTGGCCCGGGGTTTGTGTTCCCAGACGGATCGCTCAAGATGAAGTTCCTCTGGCTGATGGCCGGCGATGGCCCGCTCACGCTGGAAGGGCGGCGCCTGGACGGAGAGGCGGGGCCCTTGCGGTCGGAGATGTCTGATGGGTTTGTCGGCAGGGGCTTTCAACCCTCGTACCTCATCTTCGCGACGGCAGGCTGCTGGGAAGTGACCGCGAAGTCCAACGGTTCAGCGCTGTCGTTCGTGACCAGGGTCACGACCGAGGGATACTAAAACCTTTCTCATAAACCACAAACAGGCTGAACGCGCCGACGGCCACTGTTCACGATGAACACGATGATCCGATGAACACGAAGAAACCCTCTCTAAGGATCCATCGTGAACATCGTGTCATCGTGCCCATCGTGTAGTGACGCGATGTCGTGACATTCATGAGACGGTCTCTAGGCTTAGGCTAACGACGGCCGAGGCCGGCGCGCAGCGCCTCGAGCAACCGGCCGTCGTCGTTCGACAGCTCCCAGAACATGGCGCCCGACAGACCCTGCGCGGCGATGTACTCCCCCTTGAGGCGCATCGACTCCGGATCCTCGTAGCTGATCCACTCCTTCTTCTCGGCGTTGTACAGCCACGGCACTTTCGCCACATCGTCCCAGTAGCGCACGTAGCCAGGCTGCTTGAGAAATGTCTCGGCGATGTTCCTGTAGCCGCCGACCTGCAGAGAGCCTGTGCCGGTGCCCCAGACCTCAAAAGACTCCACCCCTCGCCAGCCGCGACCGTAAAACGGCACGCCCGCGACGAGCTTGCTGCGCGGCACACCCTTGGCGAGAATCGCCTGCACGGCGTCATGAAGATTCAACCGGGGATTCGTCGGGTCATTGTGGTTGTAGAGCGGCGAGTTGAAGCCCGCCCGCCTTCCTCCGGTGTGAAAGTCGTAGGTCATGACGCTGACCCAATCGAGTGACGCCGCCATTTCCGAGTACTCGAGCGGCTCGATCCCCCTGGGACTCGCACTCACCGCGATCGTCAGCAGTTTCTCCGGCCCGATGGCCTTGCGGAGCGCCGCGAGCAGCAGCACGTAGTTGTGGGCGTCGCGCGGCTGACCCGGTTGGAGGCCACCGACAACCGGATGCTCCCAATCGATGTCGATGCCATCGAACTGCGGATACATCTTCAAGAAGGCCGCGCAGGACTCGACAAACGCCTGCCGGCCCGGCTCAGTGGCCGCCATCTCGTAGAACGGGCCCGAGTCGGTCCACCCTCCGACCGAGAGGATGAATCGCAGGTGCGAGTGCTTCTTCTTCAGCACCGTTACTTGATTGAAGAGACCGTGCGGACACCCTGGATCGCTGCAATCCCCTGCATACGGCTGGTTGAGGGCCAGGGCCGCGTTCCAGGTCAGCCGGTTGTCCGCACCGATTTTGGCAAATGCGTAGTTCACGTGCGTGAGTTTGTCGGCGGGAATATCCGCGAGCGGGTAGCGGGCGGCAGTCCAGTCGGCGTAGTAGCCGATCACGTTGAATGCGCTTTGCGTCGGCGACGGCGGCTGCGCGTCACCACCGACAATGAGGCTCGCGACGAGCGCAGCGACGATGCGGACGATGACCATGGAGACTCCAACTGCCGGTTCGCCCGGCAATCCTGTTGCTATACCATAGCGCCGACACTGGGTGGCCAAGAGGCCGAAGCCGTTCCCGCGACCACCACACAGACGAGATCGTAGCGCATGAACACAGCACACTTGAGTATGACCATCGCGATCGGCCTCATGGCTGCCGCACCAGCAGCGATGGCCCAGGGAGTCGCGACAACACCGCCCGCAACGGCGCCTGCCGCGGCGCCCGCAGCGCGGCCGGTGCCGCCAACCCGCGATCCGAACACGCCGGGATTTGTCACGGCCAAAGAGTTACCTGACGGCGCCGTTCCCCCTCCGGATGCCGATGGAAACTTCATCATCGGCCCCACGCACGCGCCCGCGCCGGAAATGGCCGTGCAGGAGGGAGTGCCGCAGGGAACGGTCTACAACTTCACGATGAGCTCGGCTGACAGCAAGATCTATCCCGGCATCGCACGGGATCCCGGCACATTCGGCACGGTCGATCCGGCCGACCCCGCCAAGCTCGTCGTGACGACCAGTCGCCCCGCACCATACACGCGCCGCGTTGCAGTGTATGTCCCCAAGCAGTACATCCTCGGCACGGCGGCGCCATTCATCGTCGGTGCGGACGGCCCTGACCTGCTGCTCTTCACGGCACTCGACAATCTGATCGCCCAGAAGCGGGTGCCGGTGATGATTGCCATCTCGATCGGTAACGGTAGCGGCGACGCACAGGGAAGTCAGCGCGGCCTGGAATACGACACCATGTCGGGACGCTACGCGGAGTTCGTTGAAACGGAAGTCCTGCCGCTCGTCGAGAAGCAGTACAACGTAACGCTGACCAAAGACCCCGAGGGGCGCGCGGCGATGGGCGGGAGCTCCGGCGGCTCGGCAGCGTTGATTATGGCGTGGTATCACCCCGAGCTATATCATCGCGTGCTCACGTATTCGCTGACTGCCGTGAACCAACAATGGCCACCGAGCGCCGAGACGCCGCATGGGGCATGGGAGTTTCACGAACGCCTCATCCCGAACAGCCCGGCCAAGCCAATTCGCATCTGGCTGGAAGTTGGCGACCGCGACTTGCTCAATCCGAACGTCATGCGCGACAACATGCACGATTGGGTCGTCGCGAACGAAAACATGGCCAGGGTCCTGGCCGCCAAGGGCTATCACTACCAGTTTGTCTTCGCGCGCAACGCCGGGCATACGGATCGCACTGTGAAGCAACAGACCCTGCCCGCCGCTCTGGAGTGGTTGTGGAAGGGCTATCCGATCGAGGGCGCAAAGAGTGCGCGGTAGCTGCGCGGAGTCGCTATGACGCGATGGATTGCTGTGTTCGTGGTGGCATCGACCGTCACGCTGGCTGGCGGCGCGAAGGGCGAGCCGAAACCGGCCGAAACGACCCGACAGGTCTACATCTCCGCTACCGACGCCTCGGGCGCACCCGTTGCCGACCTGACGGCTGCGGACGTCGCCGTCAAAGAAGACGGCAAGGAGCGGCCCGTTGCCAGCCTGCAGCCGGCGGCCGCGCCCATGCAGGTGGCCATTCTGGTCGAGGATGCCGGCGTAGGAGCGTTTCAATCTGGTGTCGCCCAGTTCCTGCAGAGAAGCATCGGCCACGGGCAGTTCAGCATCACGGTGCTGACTCCTCAGGCGACGCTGCTCGTCGACTTCACAGACGATGTCGCCGCGCTGAGGGGCGCCCTCGGCCGCCTGGGCGCGCGCGGGCGCGTCCAGCCAGACGGGGACCAGATGCTCGACGCGATTGCGCGCGCGGCAAAGTCGTTGCAGCAGAGGAAGGCCGAGCGGCCGATCATTCTGGCGCTGACCGGCACCGGAGGTCAGCCGGTTTCAATCGAGCCGAATGATGTGCTCACGACGGTCCGATCGAGCCGCGCACAATTGAACGTGCTCTTCGTCACCGGCGCAGAAGTGGGGATGGTGCTCGGGGACGGACCCGGACAATCCGGAGGCCGCATCGAGCAAGTTGGGTCGGTCGCGGCGATCGCCGCGGCGCTCATAAGGATCGCGGACCGGCTTCAGCGGCAGTATCTGCTCACCTACACACTGCCCGACGGCGTCAAACCGTCCGAACGCCTGAGCGTATCAACCTCGCGCAAAGGGATCACTCTGACCGCCCCGTCGCGGATCGCAACGAAGTAGCGAGCACCGTCTCGACGGTCCCTAAGGACCGATCGGACGGCCGTGGTCGCTCGTGGGTGCACGAACGACTGACGCTAAAAGCTGTCTCATAAACAGCGCGAACGAGCGGAAGCGAGTGAGCCACGCGAGCGGAGCGGGGCGTCGGGGTCCCCGCGAGCGAGCGTGTCAGGGGGTCCGGGGGACAAAGTCCCCCGGATGAGACTAGAGATCCACCTTGAGACCGAGCGAGAAGGCCGCCTCCGAATAGGCTGTGAACTGCCCGAGGGTCACACGGCCGTCGTACCACTGCACATAGAACCGGTAGGCACGTCCACCGGACCGACTCACCAGGCCTCCCTGGATCGCGGTATCCAGCCGCCAGTCGCGCTCCTCCAAGGCCGAGAAATCGACCGCCCCGTACCACGCCATCCGGCCGCCGAACACCGACGGCCGCGCCTCGGTACTCGACGCCCGACTGCCCGCGCAACCGCTCCTGGGTATCGCTGCGCATGATATAGGCCACCCCGACTTCACCATACGCACGCCATCGTGGCTTGAACCGCCAGGCGAGGCCGAGCGCCAGCTCTTCCCGCGTGTAGTTGATCCGCCGCGTGCCAGTCCTTTCCTCGTATTCGTCGCCAACGTGGGCCGACATATGCAGCACCGCCACTTTGTAGGCGAACCCTGAGGTCGACGTCGCGGTCGTCACCGTCAAACCGTAGTTGCCGTCCCATCCGATCGCGTCGTTCTTGAACTGCGAGTCGAAGAGCCCGTCCAGGCCGGCGTCCAGACTGATCTGCCAGAAGCGGCCACCAGGTGCACCGGGCTCGACGCGCAGCACCCCAAAGTGACCACCGCCCGCCAAAAACGTCCGCGGCGAGCTCGTCTCCGGCACGCGGGTGCGCACATAGAAGCTCGAGGCGACGGCATTCGTCGGCCGGTGCGGATCCGCGACGTAGACCGGATAGATGTCTCCCGGCGGGAACAACCGGAAAGTGCGGGTCTCTGGCCCCCCCCATGCCGGCGGCTTTTGCGCGTCGGCGGGTTGTCCGGGCACAGGAGTCTGGGCCAGGACGGTCCCGACGGAGGCGGACAGGATCGAGCCGACACACACCATCGCGCGGATACAACTCATTCGAATCAATTCGCTCACGCCTGGCAACATGAGGCCTCGACCTTCTCCACCCTGACACCTCCGCTACTTTCCGTCCGCTGATTGGAGCGAGCTGAGTCTCGCGCGCGGCTTCGGCCTCGCCGTTGACCTTGCGCAGGTGCGCGGCCATTCGCCTGATCCCTGCTAACTTTCTTGGGGAATTGACCTAGGCCTTCTTAGAAGACTCGTTGCGGCCTATGGCCCAGCAATGTCCGGCTAAGCCAGACACTGTGGAGCGAAGGCGCCCACCACCACGGACCCAAAACATAGCACGGTGGCTACGTAGTCGTTCCAGCAAGTGAACCCTTTTCTCCACTCCGCCATCAGGTGACCGCACGACAGACTGGACGAACCGTGGTCCGCACCTCATCCACACCGAGGAGACAGCACCGCGCGTCGGGGCTGGCGCGCTGACGCCCGGAGAGGTAGCCTATGCGACGTCACTGGGCCGTCGGGTTCCCGCATGGGCCCTGGACCGAAGGAGATCCGCATGCTCTACACAAGACGAGAGCTCGCAACCCTCGCCCTCGCGGCTCTCCCAGCCGCTCGCCTGCTCCCGACCGCAGCAGTCTCGGCCTTCCAGGCCAAACCGAACTCGAAGGTCCGCGGCGTGATGATTGGCATGAACGTCCCCTACAACTTCGGCGGCCGGACCATGCCCGTCGACGAGATCATCCAGAACTGCGTCAAGCTCGATGTCAGTGGCGTCGAATTGCGAACGCAGCCGGTCGAAGCGTTTCTCGGAGTGCCCGAACAACTGGTTGCCGCGGGCCGCGGCGGTAGCGGACGCGCCGCCACGCCGCCGACGCCAGAGCAGGAGGCAGCTCAAAAGGCCAACGCCGAGGAGCTGCGCAAGTGGCGGCTGTCGGTGCCGATGGAGAAGGTGCGAGCCCTCCGCAAGAGGTTCGACGATGCGGGCGTGTTCGTAGAGATTGTAAAAGTCGACGGCATCTTCGCCATGACCGATGAGGTCGTGGACTACGAATTCGCGCTGGCGAAGAACCTCGGCGCCCGGGCAATCTCGACTGAGATTGCCGTGCCCGACACGAAGCGTCTCGGACAGTTCGCCGACAAGCACAAGATGATGGTGGGCTATCACGGTCACGCCACGACCAGCGCCGCGGATTTCGAGACCGTCTTCAGCTACGCCGCGCACAACGGGGCCAATCTCGATATCGGCCACTTCGTCGCCGGCCAGAACACGTCGCCCGTGCCCTTCATCAAGCAACATCACAGCCGCATCACGCACCTGCACATCAAGGATCGGAAGATGAACAACGGCCCCAACGTGCCGTTCGGGCAGGGAGACACGCCGATCAAGGAGGTGCTGCAGCTCATTCGGGACAACAAGTGGAACATCCAGGCCACCCTGGAGTTCGAGTATCCCGTGCCCGAAGGCTCCGACCGCATGACCGAGATCAAGAAGAGCCTCGACTATTGCCGCGCGGCACTCGCGTGACGGGCGGTTACATGTACAATTCGCGTGGCGATTGGGCAGCCAGTGGAGGCGATATGTCAGGTGAGCAAACACGTCGAAAGTTGGTTGGCGCTGTCTCGGCAGCTGTGCTGCTGACCGCTTTGATTCCGGCGCGCGCGCAGCAGGCGGGTGCGCCACCGCCACCAGCCATCACGGTAGCGGCGCCTCAGGCGCCTGCCGGACGAGGTGGCGGCGGTCTGAATGATGCGTGCGGCGGCCGGAGCGCGAACCCGCGCGAGGCCTGTCCGAACGACGTGACAAGAATGATTGCGACGCTCGGTCTCCTGCCGGACAAGCCGCCGGCAACGCCGCAGAAGCCCAGGAAAGTCCTGATATGGTCGCGGCTCCCCTCGGCCGGTTTCCAGCATTCGTCGATTCCGCTCGCGGCAAAAACGATCGAAGAGATGGGCAAGAAGACCGGCGCCTGGACGTCGACGACGTCGTGGGACGTGAACGACATCAATGAAGAGAACCTGAAGCAGTACCGATGCCATCTTCCTCTCGAATACGACCGGCACGTTCCTCGACGACCCCAACGATCAGGCGGTCACCGACGCCCGCCGGAAGGCCTTCCAGGATTTCCTGATGAGCGGCAAGGGCGTGGCGGGGATTCACGCAACCGGCGACTCGTACCACGGCGGCCGGCGTGGCGCCGGACGCGGAGCCGGCGCGGCGCCAGCGGCAGCTGCGGCGCCCGGAGCCGCGGCGCCGGCAGGCGCCGGAGCGCCACCGGCAGCTGCGCCACCAGCCGGAGGCGGCCGTGGGACACCGACGCCGTGTTCGGTATCCGAAGCGCAAAAGCAGGAGCGTCCGGCCGAGCCGTTGTGGCCGTGGTGGGACGAAGCCATCGGCGGGTATTTCAAGTTCCATTGGAACTATCCGACGCCGATCACTGTGAAGATCGACGATCCCAAGAGCCCGCTGACGGCCGCGTTTCGAGGCAAGTCCTTCAACACGATCGACGAGGTCTACACCTTCAACGAGAGCTCGTTCTCGCGCGAGCGCGTCCGCGTGCTCACCAGCATCGACTACAGCCTGATGAGCGATTGCGACAAGGGCATCGAGGCGGCGCCGCGCAAGGACCACGACTTCGCCCTGAGCTGGATTCAGAAAGTGGGCCAGGGTCGCGTCTTCTACGAGGCGTTGGGCCACCACGAGTCCATCTACTACAACAACCCGGACATGCTGGCGCACATCCTCGCGGGCATGCAGTACGCGCTCGGCGACTTGAAGGCGGACGACAGTCCGAGCAAGAAGAAGTAGACCGATCAACCCTTCCGACGCAGTCGCACCGCGCGCGTGGCACGTTCGCGCGCGCGGATGCGATTGCCGACGGCATCACTTCCCGAGGCCGCTCATCGCGATCCTTCGTGCGTCAGTGACTTCTGCACCGTCGCAAACGATCCTGCGAAGTAGCTCACGTTGTGGAACGCTTCGCGCGCCAGGGCCTCGGCAACATACCTCGCCGCCTCACCATCCGCCCCGATCACGAGGATTCGCGTGTTGTGGTCCTCCATGGGAAGCCGACTGTCGTCCTTGGCGCGTTTCACTTCGCCCACATCTTTTCCCTCGAGCACCAGGCTCCTGGGAATGTTGCGTGCGCCCTTCAGCGTTCCCTTCTGGAACTCAGCTGACTCACGGGCATCGATGACCACGGCAGTCCCGTCTTTGGCGACGATGTGGACGATGCCTTCGAGCTCGACTTGGCAGACGCCTCCGGCGGCGCGCCACATCGGAATGCCCAACTGGTAGCGCCGAACGTTCGAGTACCCCGCCTCGAGGAGCTCCGACGCGAGGCGTTTGCTCTTCCCACAGTGAGGCCCGTTGCAATAGAGGACGAGCGGGGCTGACTTGTTGTTGCGCACCAGGCGGCCAATCTCCACGACATCGGAGACGTACATCGAGATGGGGACGCCTGGCTTCGGAGCGACATTCACCGCGCCCGGGATGTGACTGATGGCGTACTCGGCCGCCGGCCGTGCATCGAGAACCGTGGCACTGTCGGTCGACAGGATCTTCTGCAGCTCGTCCGTCGAGATCTCGCGCGTATCCTGCTGCGCGGCTGTCGCAGCGCCCTGCGTCGCGGCGTCGAGAGAAAGCGACAATGCGAGACACGCGGCCCCGAATGCCCATACGGTCATGTTTCGTGGCATCGAACACTCCTTTTACCGGCTCCGACCCGTCCGTCACTCACGCGTAGCCGGTGCGGCTACATCCGTACCTTCCTTCTCGAGTACCCGAATCCCATGTGGACGCCCGGTGCCTGGGTACACCCAGGTGTCGACGACCCTCCTCGTGCGCACGTCGACGACGGCCACGCCGCCCGTGCCGGTCGTGCCGGCGTCGAATGTCGCATAGACGTGGCGGCCGTCTCTCGTCATCACCGCCAGGTCCCCGAACGTTCCGACTCCGCCGATCTGGACGGTGCCGAGGACCGAGAGGTTGACCGTATCGACGAAGGCGAGCGCGGCAGGACTTCCTCGCATGCTCGCCACCAATGTGCGCTCGGAGGGCGTGAGCATCACCGATTCGGGCTGGACTCCGACCGCGACCGAACCTGTGATGGTATTGGTGCGAAGGTCGATGCGCTTCACCGTTCCGTCGCCGCGCGACGATACCCAGAGCTTCCGGCCGAACCGGGTGGCGATCGCCTCTTCCGCCCTCAAGATTGGCGCGATGCTGAACTCGATGTCGCCGGTGTCGACGTCGATGCCCGAGACCTCGTCGCCGAGGTCGTGCGACACGTAGACCGTCTCGCCCTCGAGCGACGGGTGGAGCGCGTGTGACCGCGCCAACGAATTGGTGCTGGTGGTCGTAAAGCGGACCGAGTTGTCGTCGGTGTCGATGGCCGCGTATTGAGGCATCCCCAATGTGCTGGTGTGGGACGCCAGGCTGACATAAACCGTCCGCCCGTCATGGCTAGGCTCGACGTGGTGCGGCAGGGGGCCGACGTCGACTGAGTCGACGGCCAATGTCTTGGTGTCCACCGTCGTGACCGTGTTGATCGTTTCCGCGGTGATGTAGGCCTTGCGGGCCTTTTCGGAGATACAGATGTCGTGCGCTCCGGCCCCGACCAGCAGCGTAGTGACGACCTTTCCTGTCTCGGCATCGAACACCGCCAGCTCGCCCCGGTCGCGGTTGACGACCCAGATGCTGCCTTTGCGGCTGTCGTCGCCGGGGTCGCCGGCCAGAATGCCCCGAAGGGCGGATAGGCTCACGGCGTCTGCCACGCGAGTGGGAACGGCGGAAATCGAGACGGCGGCGATCGCGCCAGAAAGAACGAGGGCCCACCGTGTCACGCGGGCTGTGGTAGTCGAACGCTCGGTCGCCATGGAAGTCTCCTTCGGTCGCAGATACTGGGCGGCTTTCCAAAACTCCTTTACGAGGAGGCGTGTAAGGTAGGCGCCCGCGCGCCGGAAAGCCATAGCCGCGGCCTGAACTATCGGTGAACTCGAGGTGAACTGATAAGTGCCGTTTTTACGGTCGCTTGGCGGCTCCACGCACCGGATGAACCCATTGACGGTCCAGATCGCCAGGGCTACACTGCCCCAAACAGTCAGCTCTGCCATGCAGGCCCATTCCGAACACGAGCGCGTTCAGTTTGGTCGGTTCGAGCTCGATCGAGCGGCCGGCGAGCTGTACCGTGATGGCAAGCCGGTCCGGATGCAGGAGCATCCACGGCAGGTCCTCATCGCCCTGCTCGATAGACCCGGCGAAATCGTCACGCGCGAGGATCTCCGGGAGCGGCTATGGAAATCGGACACGTTCGTCGATTTCGAGCACGGGCTGAATACGGCGGTCAAGAAAGCGCGCCAGGCGCTGGGCGATTCCGCCGACGCGCCGGAATTCATTGAAACGCTCGCACGGAAGGGCTACCGGTTCGTCGGGCACATCGAGCCAATAGAGCGTTCGGACCCAGCCGTCAGCATTCCTGCCGCCGACAACGTCGAGCGCCTAGGCACCCCCAATTGACCGAGGAGCACACATCGACTGGCTCTGTGGGGTGTCGGAGTCGTCTTGCTTCTCACCAGCGCAACGGCTGCCTGGCTCGCCCTGCCCCGCGCCACGCCCCCGGACCTCGCGGTCCTGCCCTTCGACGTCTTGTTGGAGTCTGGCGACGCCCAATACCTGGGAGTCGGCATAGCGGATGCGATCGCCTCGCGGCTCGCCAACGTCGGGCAGATTAAGGTGCGTCCCACCTCGGCGGTCCTGCGCTTCAAAGACCTACAGGGCGATCCCGCGCGCCTCGCCTCAACGCTCGGCGTAAGCCATCTTCTGTCGGGAACCATCCAACCTGCGGAACTTGGAGTTCGGCTCAGCCTGCAACTCGTGGATGCCCAAGGCGTGGTCGTGCATACCTGGTCCATTGACGAACCGGTCACCGGCGTTGTTCAGCTGCAGGACCGCATTGCCGAAGAGGTCGTGGAGAGATTGCGTGTCAGGCTCACGCCGCCCGAGCGCGCGCGCCTGCACGTCCGATACACCGACAATCCCGACGCCTACGACCTGTACCTTCGGGGACGCTCGCTGCTCGTCACCTACAACGACGAAGCGAAGATGCACAAGGCGATCGGGTATTTCCAGCAAGCGCTCCGACTCGATGAGAACTATGCGCTCGCCAGGGCCGGGCTTGCCACGGCAAGCGCCTGGTTCAGCGTACAGGTCCGCGCACGAGCAAGAGTCACTGGTATGGGGGAAGCAGGCCGACGAAGAGGCGCGTCGGGCACTCGAACTGGACGGCTCGCTGGCGGACGCGCACTTCGCGATCGCAAGCGCCGCGGGCACGGAGTACGGGGGCTATAACTGGGAAGTCGTCCTGGATCGGACCGCCACCGCGTTGGCGCTCGACCGTGGGCTCGACCTCGCGCACCTCGCCCGGATGCGTGTCTACTATCACCTCGGTCTCTTCGACGAGGCACGGAGGGAAGGCCGGCTCGCACAAGCGCTGAATCCCGGCCACAATGTCGAGTTCGAACGCCTGGAAATCGTCGCGCTGCTCTTTACTGGCCAGTACAGCTCCGCCGTCGAGCGGGCAACAGCGGAAATGTCGCGAACCCAGATGCCCGCCGTGCGGCACTATCTCGGACTTGCACGGGTACTACGCCGGCGACGAGGCAGGCGCGCGAGCGACGCTCGCGTCCATCGACCGTAACGGCCGGCCAGATATCCGAGCTCAGGCCTCACTGGCTTCTATCGAAGCCGCCGTCGGCATGCGGACCGAGGCTAGGGAACGCCTCAACGACATCCTTCGCGGGGGATTACTCGATCACCATACCGCGTACAGCCTTGGCGCCGCGTTGGTGGGGCTCGGCGACTTGAACGCCGGCCTCGACTGGCTCGACCGGGCGGCCAATACGGGGTTCCCCTGCTATCCTTGGTTCCGGCTCGACCCCCAGCTCGACCCCCTGAGGCATCATCCGGGCTTTGTGCTGCTGCTCGAGAGGCTTCGCAAGGGGCACGAGCAGGCCC
>CAWIWL010000004.1:0-323728 GCA_963839705.1 uncultured Acidobacteriota bacterium | reverse complement strand
CTGCTATCCTTGCCGGCGTGACCCCCCCATCAACACCTCGCGGCGCCGGCGGCACTCCCGGCGGCGTCGGGCAGTTCTTCATCGGCCTGACCATGGCCGTCGTTGGCGGTTATCTGCTGCTCAATCAGGTCCAAGTCACCACCTCCTTTTGGAACTTCGGTCGATACGGCGGCTTTGGCCTGACCTTGCTGCCGCTGCTCGTCGGCGTCGCATTTCTCTTCTACGACGGCAAGTCGATGGTCGGCTGGCTGCTGACGGGGCTCGGTTCGGCGATCGTTCTGGCCAACATCCTCATGAACATGGACATCTACTTCCGTCAGACGTCGCTGTTCAACACGCTTGTCATGCTCGGGCTCCTGTTTGGCGGCCTCGGCGTCCTGGCGCGTTCGCTTCGCAGTTCGTGAAGAACCTCACCGTTCCTTTCCAATCCAGAACCTCGGTCCCGGCCCCGCGCGCCCGACGCGATCTCCGGGGTTGGCCAGTCGGCAGTGCTGTAGCGACAGGCAGCCACATCCGATGCACTGCCCGAGCCCCTCGCGCAGGCGCTCGAGCTCGGCGATCCGCTGATTGATGCGGCGCGTCCAGCCGCCGGACAACTTGACCCAATCGGCGCGCTCCGGCACGCGGTTCTGAGGAAGCCGGGCGAGCTCGACGCCAACCTCGGTCAGCGACAGCCCGATTTTCTGCGCGAACACGATGAAAGCAATCCGGCGGAGGACCGCGCGCGGGTAGCGGCGGTGGCCGGAGCCGGCACGCTCGGAGGCAATGAGGCCCTTCGTCTCGTAGAAGCGCAGCGCCGAGGATGCCACGCCGCTCCGGCGGGAGACCTCGGAAATGGTCAGGAGATCCGTCATGGTGTGAGCATGACAGAGGCGTCGCTTGACTTCAAGTTAACTTTAACTTGTAGGATGCCTGACAGCGAGACGTTCTCGCCCAGATCAGGGAGACGAAGACCATGACGACCGTCGATAGCGTTCCATCCTCCACTCCACACCTCCGGCCGGTACCAGTGGGCCACGTACCGAAGAATCTCTTCCTCGGTCTCTGCGTCGCCGTGACGGGCGGCACCTCCGGGCTGGGACTGGCGCTCGTGCGCGAGCTCTTGGCCCGCGGCGCGCGCGTCGCGTTCGTCGCGCGCAGCAGAGACGCCGTCCGGCGTGTCGAGTCCGAGCAGCCGGGAGCTCACGGCATCGTCGGCGACGTGGCGAACATCAAGGACATCTATCCGATGGCCGTCCAGATCGTTGGCGCCCTCGGCAAGCTGGACGTGATCGTGAACAACGCTTCGGATCTCGGGCCGTCGCCGCTCGCACTCCTGGCCGATACCGACTGCGAAGACTTCGAGCGCGCTCTGGCGACGAACGTGCTGGGCCCGTTCCGGTTGACCAAGGCCCTTCTCGGGTCGCTCGCGTCGTCCGCGCGCGAGCGCTCCGGCGCCGCCGTGATCAACATCTCCAGCGATGCCGCGATCAACGCGTACGCGGGGTGGGGAGCGTACGGCGCCAGCAAGGCGGCCCTCCATCACCTCAGCCGGATCTGGCACGAGGAGCTGGCTGGCGAGGGCATCAGCGTGCTCTCGTTCGATCCTGGCGACATGGACACGCCACTCCATGCCGCCGCAGTTCCTGACGCGGACCGATCGTCGTTGAAACGGCCCGAGGACGCGGCCCGCGAGCTTGCCGATGCAATCGGCTCGGCGCTTGCGACGCGCGCGGACGCGGCGCCGTGGATGTCGGAGACGAGATGATGATGGCTGCCAGCGTGCCGGAACAGCGGTCACCAAACGGAAAGCTGTTGGCGATCGATCGCGAGGGACACCTGCGGCATTGTCGCCAACGTGATGTGGTGCGCCTGTTCCAACCGGGCGACCTCGTCATCGCGAACGACGCGGCTACGATCCCCGCCAGCCTCACCGGGCGGCATGTGCCATCGGGGCGCCGCATCGAAGCGCGCCTCGCTGGACGCCCCTCGCTGGACGTCGACCGCGTCGTCTCCTTTACAGCTGTGCTGTTCGGCCTTGGCGACTTCCGGCTGCGGACGGAGGACCGCCCGAAACCGCCGTCCGTGGCCCCCGGCGATCGCCTGGTGCTGGGCCCACTGTGCGGAACCGTCACACGGCTCCTCCACGATCACCCACGGCTAATCGTGGTCGAGTTCGAGGGGTCGCCCGCGGCAATCTGGGAAGGCCTCGCCCGGCACGGCAGGCCCATCCAATATGCGCACGTGACGCAGCCCCTCGCCCTCTGGGACACGTGGACACCGATCGCGGGTGCGCCCGTTGCGTTCGAGCCGCCTTCGGCCGGTTTCGCGCTCGACTGGCAGGCGCTCGCGTCGATGCGAACAAAACGAGTCCGCTTCGCCACGATGACGCACGCGGCCGGGCTGTCGTCCACCGGAGATCCGGAACTGGACGCGCTGCTGCCGTTCGATGAGCCGTACCGCATTCCCGCGCGAACCGCGTGGGAACTGCGGCAGGCGCGCACGGAGGGCCGGCGCATGATAGCGATCGGAACCACCGTAGTCCGGGCACTCGAGCATGCCGCCGCCCGAGACGGAATCGTTCGTGCTGGCAGTGGAGTGGCAACACAGCGGATCGGTCCGTCGACGCACCTCCGCATCGTCGACGCGATTCTTACGGGAACGCACGAACGGGGCTCGAGCCACTACGAGCTGTTGCGCGCGTTTGCGGACGAGGACACGCTCGGCCGCATCGACGCGGAGCTAAACGCCCATGATTACCGCACGCACGAGTTCGGCGACTCAGTGTTCCTCGAGTGCATGCGACCGCGCTACGCGCAACTCACCGCCCGCGCAGTCTGACACCCGAGCTCAGGCATTTGTCGCGAGATGGCCAAGCGCGATGACGAGAATGTGAGCTCGCCATCTTCCCCACACGAACATCGGAACCGCCGAGCTAGCCGCACACTCCGCAGCGAGCTGAACAGGCACGCCAGTTGCTGTACAGCAGAGATTCGTGACTCGTGGGAGGAGTGTCAATGCAAGTCGCTGTGAAACCAATCAGATTCCTCGCCGCTTTGATCGGCCTGGCGATGGTGGCGTCGCCGGGTCCTACACGACTTGCAGCATCTTCAGACGCTCTGGGAAAACTTGACCGTGTGCTGCAGGCGCGCACGCGGCAAACGAATGGCTATTCGCGCGTCATCGTCCACGCGCGACCTACCATTTCTGTCAATGGCCTCGGCCCTCTCCTCCGTAGTGCCGGAGGAATCTCCGGCCGCCAACTATCGACGATCGAGGGCCAGGTGGCCGTCGTGCCGAATGCGGCGCTTCGCGTCCTCGCGGCCAGTCCGCTCGTCGACCGCGTGTCGCTGGATCGCATGGTCGTGGGGGCGATGGATCGCACGGGCGCGACTGTCGGCGCGGTGACGGCAAGGCAGGACCTGGGCGTCGATGGGACAGGAGTCGGCGTCGCGGTGATCGACTCGGGCATCACCAGCTGGCACGATGACCTGTCGGATGCAGAAGTGGGGCAGCGCGTCGTCGAATTTGTCGATTTTGTCGATGGAGTAGCGACGCCTCACGACGATTACGGCCACGGCACGCACGTGGCAGGCATCATCGCCGGCAACGGGCTCGACTCGGACGGCGCGCGAACCGGCATCGCGCCGGGCGCGCATCTCGTCGTCTTGAAGGTGCTCGACGAAAGCGGCCGGGGGTACGTCAGCGACGTCATCGCCGCGATCGACTACGCAGTGGCTCGCCGCGATGCGCTCAACCTCCGTGTCATCAATCTCTCGGTCGCGACGGGTGTGTACGCAGTCGTACCACACCGATCCGCTTACGCTGGCGGCTGAGCGCGCGGTCCGCACGGGCATCACCGTGGTCGCCGCTGCCGGAAACAATGGGCGCAGCGCCGAAGGGAACACGCAGTACGGCGGCATAACCTCTCCGGGAAACGCTCCGTGGGTGTTGACGGTCGGTGCTTCCAGCCACATGGGCACACCGGACCGCGCCGACGACACGATCGCAGCGTTCACCTCGCGCGGGCCCACCGCACTCGACCATCGCGCCAAGCCCGACGTCGTCGCCCCAGGCATCGGGATCGAATCGCTGTCGACGCCGGGGAGCACGCTCTATTCGACTGCGGCGGCATATCTGCTTCCCGGAACCAGGATCACGCCCGAGCTCCCGTACCTCAGTCTCAGCGGCACGAGTATGTCCGCGCCCGTGGTGAGCGGAACAGTGGCGCTGATGCTGCAGGCCAACCCGACGCTCACACCGAATGCAGTCAAGGCGATCCTGCAGTACAGCGCCGAGGTCAACACCAGCTACGACCCGTTGACCGAGGGCGCTGGACTGGTAAACGCCAGGGGTGCCGTTGAGCTATCAAATTACCTGGCCCACGCCTCGACCAGCCAGTATCCAGATTCGTCCCGGTGGGGAGCCTCGCTCGTCTGGGGCAACCTGCTTGTCCAAGGTGGCCGCCTTACCGCTGACGCCAACGCGTGGTCTACCGCCGTGACTTGGGGCGCCGAGCACACGGAAGACGGGCGAGAGATCTCGTGGGGCACTCGCTGCTGGTCCGAGAGCTGCGCTTCGACGGGAGGCAAGTGGCGGATCGGCTCGAGTTCTGCCCGCAATGTCGTCTGGGGCTCGATGTGCAACGGCGCGGATTGCGACGTCCTCTGGTCGTTCGAGCTCGTCAATGCGGCCGATGATGGCGAAACGGTCGTGTGGGGCACCGACGATGGTGAAACTGTGGTGTGGGGCACCGACGAAGGCGAGACCGTGGTCTGGGGCACGTCCTGCACCGACCCGAGCTGCGCGCCAATCGTGTGGGGCCGCCGGTGACGACGTCGGTCCTCGGCGTTCCTTCCGCCGACGCCGCGCCCGAACGTGAGGAGCGCCGGGGGACGCTCACGTGGCCGCAGCTGTCCGCGACGGCACGACTCTATGTCCTGGCGGTGATGGCGGCCGGTGCATCGGCGGTCGTCGCCTGGTTCCCGACGAGCCTTCCCGAGCCTTCGCTGTTCGCCCTTCTGCTCATTACGTCCTGTTTGACCTCCCTCTGGAAGATCAACCTTCCGATTCCGCTCGCGAGCGGATCGACGCTGTCTGTCTCCTATGCGGCGGACCTGATGGCGCTCCTGCTGCTCGGTCCACAACAGGCACTCTTGATTGCGATTGCCGGCGTCTGGACGCAGTGCTCGTTCAACGTTCGGCGGCGCTATCCCTGGTACCGGACGACGTTCAGTATTGCGGCCGAAGCGCTCACTATGACGGCGACAGGCGTGGTGTATCAGTTGCTCGGCGGTTCCCTGCGGCCCGTCGAACTGGCGACGCTCGCCAGACCGCTCGTAGGAGCGATCTCAACCTACTTCCTCGTCAACACAGGACTCGTCGCCGCGGCCATCTCCTGCACGACTGATCGAAGTGCTTGGGACATTTGGCGGAACGACTTCTCCTGGAGCGGCGCCAGCTTCATGGTCGCCGGCACGGCAGGGGCGGCGGCTGCCGTGGTCATCGCGCGCGGTGAGCACTGGCCGGCCGTGCTGATGATCGCGCCCGTGTATTTGACTTACAAGACGTATCAAGTCTTCATCGGCCGTCTCGAAGATCGGGACCGGCACGCCGTCGAGGCGCGCCGTCTGCACCGGGAAACCGCCAACGCCCTTTCGCTGGCGCAGCAGGCGGAGCACGCGCTCGCGGCCGAGAAGGACCGCCTTGCCGCCTCAGTCGCCGAACTGACGCGGCTCGAAGGCGTCCGCCAGGAATTGCTCGAGCGCGAACGCAAGGCGCGGGCCAGCGCCGAGGAAGGGAACCGCCTGAAGGATCAGTTCCTCGCGACGGTCTCACACGAGCTGCGCACACCGCTCAATGCCATCCTCGGCTGGGCGGACATGCTGCGCTCGCACAGTGTCGACGATGCCATGCGCGATCGCGCGTGCAGGTCGATCTTTGACAACGCGCGCCAGCAGGCGCGGATGATCGACGAACTGCTCGACGTGGCGCGGATTGTCTCCGGCAAGCTGCGATTGGAACGTACGGCAGTCGATCTCGATCACCTCGTGCGCGCAGCCGTCGAAGTCGTCGAAGCGGCCGCGGCAGCCCGACGCGTGTCGATCGTCGTCGAATCGGAGGCGTCGAGCTATGGCGTGTACGGAGACGGTGCGCGGTTGCAACAAATTGTCTGGAACCTGCTGTCGAACGCCGTGAAGTTCACCGAAGAGGGCGGGCGGATCGTCGTGCAGCTTCGCCGGCGCCTCGCGGCCGCGGAGATCGTCGTGACCGACGACGGCGTGGGCATTCCGACCGAGTTCCTGCCCTGGGTGTTCGAGCCGTTCCGACAGGCCGACGCATCGAGCACGCGGCGTCACGGCGGGTTGGGGCTGGGCCTGTCGATCGTCAAGCACCTGGCGGAGGCGCATGGCGGCAGCATCAGCGCGTCCAGCGCGGGCGAGGGACGGGGGTCGACATTTACGGTAAGGCTGCCAGCCAGGGGCGCGTCATCGGACGAGGTGCCGGCGCTTGCGTCGATCGCCTCGTCGGTGAGGCCATCCCAATCGCTGGACGGTCTTTCCGTGCTGGTGGTCGACGACAACCGGGAAAGTCGCGAGATCGCAGCCGCGCATCTGATCAGTCGACAAGCAGCGGTGTGGACGGCCGAGTCACCGCCCGAGGCAATGGAAATCCTTCAGCGGGAGCGGATCGACGTCATCCTGGCGGATATCGCCATGCCAGGCGAGGATGGCTACTCTTTCATCAAGAGGGTTCGCGCCTTGAACGCGACGGCGTCGACAACGCCGGCGGCAGCTCTTACGGCGTTGGCAAGGGAGGAGGACCGCCGGCGGGCCCTCGAGGCCGGCTTTCAGCTGCACCTGGCGAAACCCATCGACGGAGAATCTCTTGTGGCGGCCGTCGCCGGGCTTGGTCGACGGCCCCTGAAGCCCTGAAACGCAAACCCGAGATTCAGGGCCGTTCGCCAGGCAGTAGCTGCCGCTCACGGCAATAGCCCCAATAATCGTTTCAGTGGAGTCGGCAAAGCACTCCCTCGTTGACGGCTCCCGGGGCTATCATGTTGATCTCAGATCTGGATGCCGCGACTGACGGACCGAAACGAGGGCACGACCATGGCCAATCTCTCTCCCGAGCGGCCACTCGAAGAACCGCTCTCCGAACTCGAGCGCCAA
Source organism: uncultured Acidobacteriota bacterium (assembly GCA_963839705.1). Classification (GTDB taxonomy): domain Bacteria; phylum Acidobacteriota; class Vicinamibacteria; order Vicinamibacterales; family 2-12-FULL-66-21; genus DATBJJ01. The sequence continues at coordinate 316,577 of CAWIWL010000004.1, read as the reverse complement.
TTCATCACCGCCTACCTGGCCGAGGCCGGGACTGACTATCAGACGCTCCTGGCCCGGAATGACGACGAAGCGCGCAGCCTTCTTCGGCGTGCGGCACAGCACGCGACGCAACGCTTGAGCGAGATCGAGGCGCGCTCCGACTACGTGCACAAGCTGCACGGCGAACTCTAGCGAGGCTGTTCCGCCGTCAGGCGCGCGCGGTAAACCGCGCCGCCCCTCCGTCAGATAGTCAACGTCGATCGGCGGGCGGCTCCGTCCGCAAGCCGGTCGACCAACGCCTGGACGTGTTCCTCTTTTTACCTTCGCGGCCAAGTCTCTCGCGGGTGCGCTGGACGTGGAGTTGAGCGGATGAATGCCGCACGCACACCTGCGGCAGTCGGCGTTTCTCGCTCGCTCATCAGGCAACGGTCAACTCGATGATCCGCGCCGTCAGCCGCCCATCGACGACGGACAGTCGCGCGACGCTGACCGGTAGCCGGAAGCGTCGAGGGCCCGCGCTGCCGGGATTGAGGTAGAGCACGCCGCCGCGATCCTCGATCGATGGCTTGTGAGAGTGCCCGTACACCACCGCACTGATACCGTCCGGTACAGGCAGATCCTCGAGGATGTGGAGCACGTAGATGGTGTGACCATCGAGCTCGACGGATTCTGACCAGGGCAGCGCCCGCGCCCAGCCGCCCGTATCAACGTTGCCCCTCACGGCGATGATAGGCGCCAGCTGGCGAAGCTGCTCGAGGACGGAGGGCGAACCGACGTCGCCAGCGTGGATGATGCGGCCGCATCCCTGCAGCGCATCGAGTGCCTCCTGACGGAGCAACCCATGGGTGTCCGAGATGACGCCGATGGTTTCAGGCATCTGGTCGCCCGCCCATGCGGGTAGTTCTCAGGAACGGTCCGCGCGAGCTCATCGGTGGATCGTATCCGCGGATTGAGGAATGCCGTCATCCCATCTTCGACAGCCTTGTCGAAAGATCCCACGCTCGCCCGTCAATCAGGTAGAGACCTCTCGAGCCGCCGGACGGAGCGGCGGCCTGGAGCAGCTCCGACGGGGGTGGCATATGTGTCCAGCATGCGTGTCAACGGTCGCGGCCATCGCCACGGGTGTCGCGTCGAGCGGAGGGCTTGTCGCGCTCATGCTTGCGACCCTCGGGCGGAAACCCATAAAAAACTCACAAGGAGACGATCATGGAACAGCCGAGAACCGGAACGCGCGATGAGTGGATTGCCGCGCGCAAGGCGCTTTTGGTCAAAGAGAAGGCAATGACGCACGCGCAGGACGTGTTGAGCGCCGAGCGGCGCAAACTGCCGATGGTCAAAGTCGACAAAGCCTACGTATTCGACACGCCGCTCGGACGAAAGACGCTCGCGGAGCTCTTCGACGGGAAGAGTCAGCTGATGATCTACCACTTCATGATGGGACCGGACTGGGCCGAGGGTTGCCCGAGCTGCTCGTTCCTCGCCGACAACATCGACGGCAGCGTGGTGCACCTCGCTTACCGCGACGTGACGTTGATGGCCGTGTCGCGCGCGCCGCTCGCCAACATCGAGGCCTTCCGCCAGCGCATGGGCTGGAAGTTCACGTGGGCGTCCTCGTTCGGCAGCGATTTCAACCGCGACTACGGCGTGTCGTTCACGGAAGAGGAGCTCGCCAGCGGGCGCGCGCTCTATAACTTCGAGCCGCTTCGCTATCCGCTGGACGAGGCGCCCGGCCTCAGCGTGTTCCTGAAGAACGACTCTGGCGAGGTCTTCCACACTTACTCGACGTATGCTCGCGGTGGGGAAGCCCTCATCGGTACGTACCACTACCTCGACTTCGCGCCAAAGGGGCGCGATGAGGGCGGTCTTGCGTTTACGATGGCCTGGTTGCGGCATCACGACCGCTACGACGAAACCTATGTGCTCGATACGAACCGGCCGTACGTGGCGCCGGCGCGGCTGAAGCCAGGAGAAAAGGTGGCCAGTAGCGCCTGCTGCGCGTCGCATGGGCAAGCCGCTCCTCGTGTCTCTCGTGAAACAGTAGTGCTGCTGCGGGTCCTGTCCGCGGACAGCCCCACCCGTCCTCGGCGCCAAAAGCAGCGTCGACGGGAGAGGCGCCTGCGCGGCGGGCGGGGCGGCCCCGTCCGCGGCCACCCGCAGCACTGATATAGATGATGGGCGAGACACGCCGGCAGAACCAGACTACCGACGACACGGCACCGCGGCAGCGCGGGGATTTGGAGCTGCACTTGCAGTTCATGTTGCTGATCTACGAAACCGCCGACGATTTCAACTCGCGCGCGAACGAGCAGCCGAGTGCCCTGATGGGCGCGTGGCGCGCCTACTATCGCGCCCTGGTCGACGCGGGGGTCTACGTCGGCGGCGCGCCGCTCGAGGCGCCGGCCACGGGCGCCACGGTACGCGTTCACGGCGGCGAGCGTCGCGTCCAGGACGGGCCGTACGCCGACACCAAGGAGCAGCTCGGCGGCCAGATCATCCTCGAGCTGGCGTCGCTCGACGAAGCCCTCGACTGGGCGGCGCGCTGCCCGACGGCAGCGAGCGGCGCGGTCGAGGTCCGGCCGGTGTCGCCGGTGGTCCACGATCTCGTCGTCGGGGAAATGGCTGACGACCCGCGCGGGGTCGTCGAGCACGTCGCGCGCGAGTCGTACGGGCGGCTCGTGGCCTACCTCTCGGCGCGCACGCGCGACGTCGCGGCGGCAGAAGATGCACTCGCGGACGCCTTCCTGACGGCGCTCAGGACCTGGCCGCGCGACGGCGTGCCCACCAAGCCCGAAGCGTGGTTGTTGACGACGGCGCGTCGGCGGCTGATCGACCGGGCACGGCACGAACGCGTGCGCGCCGATGCGGAGCCGACCATCAGGCTGCTCGTGCGGGAGGCTGAGACCGTGGACGAGCGCGCCTTCCCCGACGAGCGGTTGAAGCTGCTCTTCGTCTGCGCGCACCCCGACGTCGATCGAGGCATGCATACGCCGCTCATGCTGCAGGTCGTCCTCGGCCTCGACGCCGCGACGATCGCGAGCGCCTTCCTGACCTCGCCCGCCGCGATGGGCCAGCGGTTGAGCCGCGCGAAAGCCAGGATTCGCGACGCCGGCATCGCCTTCGAGATCCCGGAGCGGCCGGCGCTTCCGGCGCGGCTCGACGCGGTGCTCGAGGCCATCTACGCCGCCTATGGCACCGGTTGGGACGACGTGGCGGGATCGGATCCGCGACGAGGCGGCCTCGCTCAGGAGGCCGTGTGGCTGGTGCGCACGCTGCTGCAGCTCTTGCCAGACGAGCCGGAGGCCAGGGGACTCCTGGCGCTGATGCTCTACTGCGAAGCGCGTCGACCGGCGCGCCGCGCCCAGAACGGCGACTACGTGCCGATGCTGGAACAGGACACACGCCTCTGGTCGACGATGATGCTCGCCGAAGCGGAGCGGGAGCTCATGGCTGCGGCCGCGCGGGAGCGCGCGGGCCGCTTTCAGCTCGAAGCCGCGCTCCAGTCGGCCCACGTCGAAGGCGCTCGACGGGGTCGCACGGACTGGCCTGCAATCGCGGTCTTGTACGAGGGACTGGTGCGTGCGACGCCGACCGTCGGTGCGTTCGTCGGACGTGCGGCAGCGATCGCTGAGGCAGACAGTCCGTTCGCAGGACTCGAGGCCCTGGATCGGATCGACGCGTCATCGACCAAGAGCTACCAGCCGGTACTGGGCCGTGCGCGCGCACCTCCTGCGCCGTGCCGGACGGGTCGACGAGGCGCTGGGCGCGTTCGATCGCGCGATCGGGCTGACCGAGGATGCAGCGACGCGCCAGTTCCTCCTGGGCCGCCGGGCCGAGGCCGAGGCGAGCGTCTCGTCGCGGGGTGCAGTCGTCCGTGCCGGGCGGGAAATCTAACTCTTGTAAGCGTGGAAAACCGCACGGTCTTGCCTGAACGCCGAGACGAGGTCGTTTTTACCCTTCAGCCGATGGTACACCGCTCGGGCGGCGCGAAAGCCCGCGGACCTGATAGGAGTGACGACATCTACGCGGTCGAACCCCACGCCGCGGAGCATACCCTGTACGGCGGCGTGGTTTGGCCCCCACCAGTTCGTCGGATCTCCGTTCAGTTCTCGTCCAGGATAGAACGCGGCCGCTGGCCTCCGGACGCCGACCATATCCACAACGGTTTCGAGGATGAGGAGGCCGCTCGTGACGGACGCGACCCGTTCCAATGCGAGCAGCGGGTTGGTGAGGTGATAGAGGACGCCGAGAAACAGGACCACATCGAAGGTGCCGACCTGTTCCGCTGAGAGGTCCATCACGTCAATGTCAATATCCTGCACCCGCGAATTCAGAGTCTCACGCGCCAACTCGAATCCCGCCTTGCCTTGGCCCGTCGCCCACCCAACGCCGTGCCACGCGTAGTAGTCGCTGGCGACGACTCGAGACGCCTGACGACGTTCAGCCTCAAAGGAGTAGAAGCCATCCCACGCACCGATGTCCAGGACCGAGCGCCCTGAAAGATCGCCGGGCAGCGCCATTTGCTTCAGCCGCTCAGGCGAGTTGTCAATACCCTTGGTGACCACGCCGTGGCCCAAATCGATCGTGTGGAACCACCGAAGCGCGTCCGCTTTCGCCTGCAGTTCGTCTCTGTTCATCTAATTCGGAAATTGTACGTCAGCCCGGAATTGCGTCAGCCCGGAATTGCCCTGAATACGGCGACGTTGTCTCAAGAACCGCACCTCGAAATGGTAGCCGCGACCTCCGGCGCGATCGCGGGCATCTGGGTGTCGTCTGTCGAGTATTTGTTGCTCGTGGAATTTCTCACGCCCGCCGCAGGCGTCGTGGTCGCAATCCGCAGCAGTTGGGCGGCGAGCGTCAAGTCGCGGGGTGCAGTCGTCGGAAGGTGACGCGTCGATCTCTCGACGATCTCGAATGGGGCCGGGCTTTCATGGGAGAATCCGGGGCGGAGACACGCGACATGACGTCCAGGCTCTCGAGAGTCGATCGGTTTCGTCGCCCTGACAGCGACCGTGTTAGCGCTCGGCCCGCGAGCCGATGCCCAGAACAATCCAGAGTGGACCAGGCCGTTTCCGCCGTTCAGGATGATCGGCAACATTTATTGGGTGGGCAGCTACGACCTGTCGACCTACCTCATCACCACGCCTCAGGGCCACATCCTGGTGAACACCGGTCTCGGAGACTCAGCACAGAACATCAGGGCGAGCGTCGAAGGGCTGGGATTCAAGATGAGCGACGTCAGGATCCTCACCGCCACACATGGGCACTTCGACCATGTCGCGGCGATGGCCGACCTGAAGAAAATGACCGGCGGGTCGCTCGTCATCTCGGAGCCTGACAAGGAACTGCTCGAGTCCGGAGGTCAGGCCGACTTTCGCTGGGGCGACACGCTTTCTGCGCGCTTCGCGCCCGTGAAGGTGGACCGCACCTTCGGCGACGGCGAGACCCTTTCGCTCGGCGGGACCACGTTGACGGCACACCGTCACGCCGGCCACACCAAGGGCGCGACGAGCTTCACGACCGACGTGCGCGAAAACGGCAAGACGTACCGCGTGATTATCGCCAACATGGGCTCGATCAATCCGGGCGTGACCGTGACCGGCATGCCGAAGTATCCGGGCATCATGCAGGACTACGCTCGCACGTTCGCGTCACAGAAGGCGATGCAGATCGACGTCTTTTTCGCGTCGCACGCGGGGCAGTTCAGGATGCACGACAAATACAGGGCGGGTGACGCCTACAACCCCGATCGCTTTGTCGATCCGAAAGGCTTTCTGGGAGACGTCAGTCGCCTGGAGAAGGCCTACCTCGATCAGGTCGCCAAGGAGCGGGCTGCCAAGTAGCTGACCTCACCTATACCCGCCAGGCTTATGTCGGCCGACTACTGAACGGCCGATAGTCCACTCAGTTGACGCCCACCCCGTGTTCCAAAATGGCTCGCTCCCGCGGCCACCCGGGAACAAACCAACCCTAAACGCGTCAAATGCGTCTATTTGGGGGAGTGTCAACAGGGAGGACCATGGCGTCAGCCTGTCGCGCCGCGTTTGCGGCTCTTAATGCACGCGCCGCGTTCGCGGCTCTTCTTGCTCGTGCCGCGTTCGCGGCTCTTTTTCGCAATTGTCGGCGCGACCACGATCGCGCTGACTCAAGCGCCCGTGCCTGGGGCAAAGCCTCAGGCCCCCGCCGCTCCAAGCGCCGAGTCGGTCAAGAAGGCCGAGCAGGCGCTGGCTGACGCCCGCAAGGCGCTTGGCGGCGACAAGCTGGCCGAGCTCAAGACCCTCGTGGCCTCTGGGCGGACCAAACGAGTGCGGGGCAACAACCTCGTTCCCATCGAGTTCGAGATCCTGATCGAGCTGCCGGCGAAGTACGTCCGTGTCGATGAGTTTCCCGCCGAGGATACGGACCCGACGTCGGCTGGATTCAACGGAGACGCCCTGATTCAGATTCCGCCGCCACCGGCCATGCCGGCGGGGCGGGGTGCCGGACCCGTCGACGCAGGTCGGGGCGGGCCTCCGGGTTCTGCCCCGAGCGGGGCACCGGGTGCGCCTCCTGCCGGCGCGCCGGCGGGGGCGCCTGCTCGTCCGCCCGGAACTGCCACACCTTCGGCGGGTGCCACGCCTCCGGCGGGTGCCACACCTCCGGCGGGAGCGACGCCTCCCGCAGGGGCGACGCCTCCCGCAGGGGCGACGCCGCCCGCAGGGGCGGCGCCGCCAGCGGGAGCCACGCCTCCAGCTCCCGGCATGATGCCGCCAGGCGGGATGCCCCCGGGCGGCCGCGGCCCGGCGATGGATCCGCGGCGCGCCCGGCTGAACACGGTCAAACAGGACTACGCACGGCTCGCACTGGGTCTCTTCGCTGCGTCGAGCGCCTATCCCCTCACCTACTCTTACGCCGCCGTCGCGGAGGCGCCGCAAGGGCGCGCCGACGTTCTCGACGTGAAGGGGGAAGGGAATTTCGTGCTGCGCTACTTCATCCACAGCGAGACGCGCCTTCCCATCATGGTGACCTGGACGACGCCGCCGACCAACGTCATCGTGACCGTTCCCGGGCAGCCTCCGCCGGCCACGGTTGCGCCGGGCGCGGTCGTCGTGGCTGGACCGCCGGCGCCGGCGAAGGACGCCCCGAAGGAAGAGATGGACAAGTACTCGAAAGAGGTGCTCGCGATCCGCGCCAAAGCGCAGGCCACGCCGGTCGAAAATCGCCTCTATTTCGCCGATTACCGCGACGTGGACGGGCTCAAGCTGCCCTTCAGGCTCCGCCGCGCCATCGGGACCGAGACGACCGAGGAAACGACGTTCGATCGCTTTCGCGTCAATGCGAAGATCGACCAGCGGAAGTTCGAGCCGCTGAAGTAGCGAAAATATCCGGAAAGCCGACGAGTCGCACCGAAAAGACCCCCGGGACGAGAGAAAAGGGAACCAACGGAAGATAGAAAGAGAATGGAAACTATGCGTGCCGTTGTACTGCTCTGCCTGCTCTGCCTGACCGCTCTGACGCCTGCCACGCTGTCTGCCCAGGCTCCGCGTGATGCCACCCTGCAGGTGACCGTCGTCGACGAGACGCGCGGCGTGCTGCCGGGCGCGACGGTGACGCTCGCCGGTATCGAGGCGTCCAACAAGGCGGCGGTCATCGCGCCCGGGGCGACGAGCCCGCAGGGTCAGGTGAAGTTCGAGAATATCCCTCCGGGGCGCTACACGCTCACGGCGGAGTTTTCCGGCTTCCAGACGCGAACGCTGCCGGACGTCCGGATCCGCAGCGGCGAGAACAAGCAGGTAGTGGTGCTGCCGATCGATCGCCTGATGTCATCGGTGACGGTCGAGCGCGATCGACAGACGGCTGCATCCGATCGTGACATGACATTTGGCACGGTGATGACCCGGGAGCAGATTGACGCGCTGTCGGACGACCCGGACGAACTTCGCCGGCAGTTGATGGATATCGCGGGGCCCGACGCGAAGCTCCTCATCGACAGCTTCGAGGGACGCGACCTGCCGCCCAAGGCGCTCATCAAATCGATTCGCGTCACTCGCGATCAGTTCGCGCCGGAGGTCCATTTCGCGGGAGAAGTCCGGATCGAGATTCTGACGCAGCCAGGCGTCGGGCCGATCAGGGGAAACCTGCGATCAGGTTTCTACGACAGCGCGACGGACGGCAAAAACCCGTTGTCGGGCCAGACCGGGCCAGCTCAGAGCTGGCAGTACGGCATCGGGCTGAGCGGCACGCTCATCAGCCAGCGCGCGTCCTTCAACATCAACTTCAACGGCAACGACAGCTACTCCACGCCCGTGCTCAACGCCGCGACGCCTTTTGGCGAGATCGCCCGTAACGTTCCTGTGAAAGCCCTCGCTGACAACTACAACTTCAACGGCGGCGTCGATTACGCGCTGACGCGCGATCAGGTCCTGCGCGTGATGTTCCAGGGTTCGCAGTTCAACCGCGGCAACGCCGGGATTGGCACATACGACCTGCCCGAGCGCGCATATACCGAGGAAAACAGCCAGTTCGGACTGTTCCTGCAGCAAAACGGACCGATCGGTCGCAGGTTCGTGCTCAATACACGGGGAATGATCTACGGCAGCGATTCGGTCGCCCGTTCGGCCGTCGAAGCGCCCACGATCATCGTCAATGACTCGTTCACGAACGGCGGCGCGCAGCGCCGGGGCGGGACGCATGCGCGCAACTACCAGTTCAACTCGGATCTGGACTACGTGCGCGGCAGGCACTCGATGCGCGGTGGCATCGAGGTTCAGGGCAACACGTATGACACCGATTCGGAGACCAACTATCTCGGCACCTATGTCTTTGCGGGCCTCCCTGAGTTCGACGCGCGGACCCCGCGCAGCTACAGCCGCCGGCTCGGCGACCCCAACTTGAGCTACTCGAACGTACAGGGTGGCTTCTACATCCAGGACGACTTCAAGATCAGAAAGAACCTGACAATCACGGGCGGTGTCCGCTACGAACTGCAGACGCATGTGCCCGACAAACTGAACTTCGCGCCCCGCGCCGGGTTCACCTGGGCGCCGTTCAAGAGCGGAAAGACGACGCTCCGCGGCAGCTGGGGCATGTTCTATGACTGGCTCCCCACCAACACCTATCTGCAGACGCTGCAGGTCAATGGCGTCCGCCTGCGCGAGCTCAATATCGTCAACCCGTCATTCCCCGATCCGGGCGACGTCGGGTTGACGACGCCCACCAACCGCTACATTCTCGCGAACGAGCGGGACATGGCTTACTCGCAGCGGCTGAGCGCGGGCATCGGGCAGACGATTTCGCGCCGGGTCAGCACGAACGTGCTCTACACCTACGGCTATCGCTATTCGCTTCTGACCGGGCGCAACATCAACACGCCAATCAGCGGCGTTCGGCCCGATCCCCACTTCGCCAACGTCGTCCTGGCGACGTCGGACGCTCGCGGGCGCCAGCACACGGTGAATGCATCGGCGAACCTCAATTTCGGGCCCCTCCCGCCGACCGGCGGGCCTTCGGCGGCCGGCGGCGGCCCGATCATGATGGGTGGCGGCGACCGCCCGGTGATGATCATGATGGGCGGAGGTGGTCCGGCGGCATCGACCGGCCCGCGCTTCCAATGGAACCGCGGTTTGACGCTCTCGGGCTTCTACACCTACGGTCAGAACTTCGACAATACCGACGGTGCTTTCGTGATTCCGTCGAGCATCTTCTTGGCGAACGAGTGGGGGCCGTCGGCGTTCGATCGCCGACACAACACGCACATGGCGATCACCAGCACGTCGTTACGGAACCTCACTGCGCGCATCGGCGTCTCGGGATCGTCGGCGCCACCCCTGACGATTCGCACCGGGACCGACGACAACGGCGACTTGGTCTTCAACGATCGTCCGGAAGGCGTCGGCCGCAACTCGGAGCGAACGATGGGGGCCTGGAATACGTCGGCGAATTTCGGTTACTCGTTCACGTTGGGGAAGAAGACGGTGACGTCTGGCGGCGGCGTCCAGATAATGGGCGGGCCGGCCGGCCTCACGGTGAATCCCACGGGTGCGCAGACGACGCCACGTTACCGGCTGAACTTGTCGGTCAACATCAACAACATCTTCAACCAGCCGGCGTACGCGGGATTCAGCGGGATCATCACTGCGCCGTACTTCCTGAAACCGACGCAGGCCAACCAGCTGCGCCGGATCACGTTCTCTACCAACGTGAGCTTCTAGTCTCATCCGGGGGGCTTCGCCCCCCGGAACCCCCCTACTGGCTCGCTCGCGGGGGCCCCACGCCCCGCTCCGCTCCCCAGGCTCACTCGCTGCCGCTCGGTCGCTCTGTCTGTTTATGAGATAGCTTTCTAGCACTCGCGTTCATCGAGTGTAGGGACAGGCGCTCACTCCGTCCGCAGTGCCACCATGGGATCGATGCGCGACGCCCGGCGAGCCGGAAGGTAGCCGGCAATCAGCGCCACGACTGTCAGTACCACCAGCATTCCTAGAAACGTGCCCGGATCCCGTGCCGTTACTCCGAAGAGCAGGCTGCCGGCGCTTTGCACCATCGCCCAGGACGTAACGGTGCCGAGCACCATGCCGATCGCCGCGAGCCAGAGTGTCTGCGCGATGATGCGCGTCTGCACGTCGCGCGCGGAGGCGCCGAGCGCCATGCGGATGCCGATTTCCTGCGTGCGTTGATTGACGGAGTAGGAGATCAGCCCGTAAATGCCGAGCGACGCGAGGACCAGCGCGAACGCGGCAAAGGCGCCGAGCAACAGGACGAGGAAGCGGCGCGGCGAGACCGACTTGTCGACGATCTGCTGCAGCGTCCGGAAGTCGTTGCCGGGCAGATTCGCCGCGATGGGGCGCAGCGCCTCGCGAACAGCGCTCGCGAGCGCGGCCGGCGGCAGCGTCGCGCGGACGACGAGATCGGAAGAGGACTGGTCGCCGCACTGACGCATCGGCAGGTACATCTCGTTGCCGGCCTCCTGCTCGAGCGCCAGGTGCCGGACGTCACCGACGACGCCGACCACACGACGCTCTTTGGCGCACCCACCGAGGATGTACTTTCCGATCGGATCCTGACCAGGCCACAGACTTCGCGCCATGGTTTCGTTGACCAGCATGACTGGCTCGCTCGTGCGCGTGTCGCTGGCGGCGATATCGCGGCCGGCGCGGATCGGCATGCCCATCGCCGCGGGATAGCCGTCGCTGACGACGCGCACGAAGGCCAGGGGATACTTTCCGCGCTCATATGTGACGCCCTTGGCCCCTGCACCCCACGTGCGGTTGCGGCCGAGCGGCAGCGCGTCGGTGATGCCGGCGGCCTGCACGCCGGGAATCTCCTTCACGCGACGCAGCACTTCGTCGAAGTAAGCGTTGCGCTGTTCGGGCGTGGCGTAGCGGCTGTCGGGATCGACGCGGATGGTCGCGGCGCGTGCCGGGTCGAAACCCATGTCGACGTCGAGGACGCGGATCAGGCTACGGATGAGAAGGCCGGCGCCGACGAGCAGCACGCACGCGAACGCGATTTCCGTGACGACCAGGGCATTCCGCACCCAGGTGCGGCGGCTGCCTTCGGTCGAGCCGCGCGTGGCATCCTTCAAGGCGTTCGTCATCGCGGCGCCGCGCGCTTGCAGCGCGGGCGCGAGGCCGAAGACGATGCCGGTGACGAGCGCGATGGCCAGCGTGAAGCCGAGGGCCGTGGCGTCGGTGCGGACGTTACGCAGCAGCGGAATGCTGACAGCATCGAGCCCCGCGAGCGCGCGGGTGCCCGCGAATGCGAGAGCCAGGCCCACGAGCGCGCCAGTGCACGAGAGGACGATGCCTTCCGTCAGCATCTGCGCCAGCAGCCGGCGCCGGCCGGCGCCGAGGGCGGTGCGAATGGCGATCTCCTTCTGGCGCGACGCCGCGCGCGCGAGCAGGAGGCTCGACAGGTTGGCGCAAACGATGAGCATCACCATCGCGACCGCGCCTGCGAGCACCCACACAGCCAGGCGCATGCGGCCGCCGACGTAGTCGGCAAGAGGCTTGACGTTGCCCTGGAAGCCGTTTCGTTCCTTGTGTTCCGCGGTGATCTGCGCGGCGAGCGTTCGAATCTCCGCTTGCGCGCGGTCTGACGAGACGCCCGGCTTGAGGCGGCCGATCATCGCCATGGTGTTACCCCAGCGATTGGTCTCCGGGCTCAACGGAAACGGGAAGTACAGATCGAAATGGCTGCCGGGTGCGAAGACCGACGCGAAGTCGAACGACGCCGGCAGGACGCCGACCACGGTGAACGGCTCGTCGTTCAGTGTCAGCGAGGTGCCGACGATTGCCGGATCCGAGTTGAATCGGCGTTCCCAGAGCCCGTGTCCGAGCAGCACAGCCTTCGGTCCCTGCCACCGGCACTCGTCGGCCGTGAAGGTCCGCCCAAGCTGGGGTTGGATGCCAAGCACCGAGAAGAAGTTCTCCGTCACGGGTACGCCGCTGAGACGCTCAGGCTCGCCTTTCCCGCTCAGGAGGTTGTCGCCAACTCCGTAGAACGCGAAGTATCCGGCAATCGCCGACAGCGACTGCGTGCGCTCCCGTAAATCCACGAGGTGGCCCACCTGCGTCGTCTGGCCGGAGAGCCCGCTGGTGTCGCGGTTGGCGATCCAGACGAGCTGGTTTGGCTGGGCAAAGGGCAGCGGCCGCAGAATCAGCGTGTGGACGACACTGAAGACCGTGGCGCTGGCCCCGATGCCGAGTCCCGCGATCAGGATCGCGAAAGTGGCAAAGCCGGCGTCTCGTCGCAGCGTGCGAACCGTGTAGCGGACATCCTGGAGCAGGTCGGCGAAAGGCATGGTTCTCACCTTAGACGGGGTCGTCAGCGGTTTCGTTTAGAAGGGGGCGAGCTTGACCACCGGCCACGATCCTGTGCTACAGTGGCGGTCCTTCTGGTCACGCCGATGAAGATGCGCATTACCATCCCGACCGGGCTCCCGCTGGCCACCGCGCCGGACCGCGTCTAGCACCTCGCGCCCGGTTCGCGGGCGACTCCGTTCCCAGGTTTTTACGCTCAGCTGTTGGTGCTCGTCAGCCTGCGCCTGTTCCGCGCTGGCCTGACCGTTTGGTGGTGCTTGCCTATGTCTCAACCTCTCGAACGTTCCTCTGCTGTGTCCGCCGCGGCGCCGAATTTGCGCGTGTGGGCCACGCTTCGCGACGCAATCCGCGGCGCGCCGCTCGACTACACGACGGCGCCGGTCGGTCAAGCGGTGATCATGCTCGCCGTGCCGATGGTGATCGAGATGGCGATGGAATCGATCTTCGCCGTCGCCGACGTCTTCTGGGTCGCGCATCTGGGCGCCGATGCGGTCGCGACGGTTGGGCTGACCGAATCGATGCTGACGATGATCTACACGGTCGCCATGGGCCTGTCGATCGGCGCGATGGCGCTCGTGTCTCGGCGCATCGGACAAAACGATCCGGACGGCGCGTCGCGAGCCGCCGCTCAGTCGATCCTTCTCGGCATCGTCGTCGCGGCGCTCATCGCCGTCCTGGCGGCGCCGAACGCACCGGCGCTGCTGCGCCTGATGGGCGCGTCACCCGAGGTGATCCAGTCGGGCAGCACGTTCACGCGCGTCATGCTCGGCGGGAACGTGACGATCGTGCTGCTGTTCCTGATCAATGCCGTGTTCCGCGGCGCGGGCGACGCGGCCATTGCCATGCGCGTGCTGTGGTTCGGGAACGTGCTCAACATCGTGCTCGGTCCCTGCTTCATCTTCGGGCTTGGTCCGTTCCCCGAGCTCGGCGTCGCCGGCGCGGCAGTGGCCACGAACATCGGGCGCGGGAGCGCGGTCGTCTTTCAGGTGGTGATGCTGGTACGCGGAAACGGCCGGGTGCGAATCGGCCGGGAGCACCTGCGGCTCGATCTCTCGTTGATGCGGAGCGTGCTCCGTCTCTCGGGGTCGGGAACGATCCAGATCCTGATCGGGACAGCGAGCTACGTCGGCCTCGTTCGGATTCTGTCGGTGTTCGGGAGCGACGCACTGGCCGGCTACACGATCGGCATCCGGGTAATTGTGTTCGCCATTCTGCCGGCGTTCGGGCTCAGCAACGCGGCGGCGACGATGGTGGGGCAGAACCTGGGGGCCGGGCGTCCCGATCGCGCGGAACGCGCGGTGTGGACCGCGGCGCGCTACAACATGATCTTCCTCGGTGTCGTCGGCGTTGTCTTTTTCGTGGCGGCGCGGCTGATTGCGGGCCTCTTCACCGACGATCCGGCGGTCTTACCGTTCGCGATCGGCTGCCTGCGAACGGTGAGCCTGGGCTTCCTGTTCTACGCGGTCGGCATGGTGCTGACGCAGTCGTTCAACGGCGCTGGCGATACCTGGACGCCCACGCTCATCAATCTCGGCGTGTTCTGGCTGTGGGAGATCCCGCTCGCGTGGTGGCTCGCCGTCCACGCCGGTCTCGGTCCGAGCGGCGTGTTCATCGCGTTGACGGTGGCCTACTCGACGCTCGCCGTCGTCAGCGCGGTGCTGTTCCGCCGTGGGACGTGGAAGTTGAAGAAAGTCTAAGCCCGGTTTACGACCCGCGTGACCCCAGTCGAATCTCGATCGTCGTCCGGCACCTCACCGGCACGCCGTCCTTTGTCGCCGGCCGGAATTTCCACGTGCGTGCCATCGCGACGAGCGCCTTGTCATAGGTGGGATGCACGCCCTTGCTTAATACCGCAGAGATCACGTTACCCATCTCATCGACCAGGATGAGGAGAACACCGCGAAACTCGCCACGCCTCTCGATCTCGTTCCGCGGCTGCCAGGGGGGCGTGGGTCGCAACACAGCCACCGGCGGGACGACGCCCGCGTCGCCGGGATTGTAGGTCGGTGACTCCACGGCCGCTGGCTCCGCAGCTACGGGCGGTGGAGCCGGGGCTGGGAGATCCGGCGCTTTCGCGAGTGCGGCGAGGGGCGCCGGGGGTGCCGACGCAGCCGCAGCCTTGCTGAGATCCCGGAACCCCGACGCCAGACGCCGAAGGTCCGCCATGTGGGAGACCTCTGCCAGCTCGGGTTCGTCGAGCAGCCCCAGGACGCGATCGAATTCCGTCACGGCACTTTGCGGGTCCTTGGCATCGTACGCGGCCTTCGCTTTGTCGTACATTTCCTGGACGATGCCCGGAAGCAAGCCTCGCCGCACTTCGTCGAACGCGGCGCGCATTCGCGGCGACGTCGTCGCCTCGGATGGACGATACAGTGGGTCCGCTCTTACGAGCGCCGCGATGGCTCGCTTCGCTTCGTCCTTACGTCCCAACGCCAGAAGACAGAAGACTTGATAGCCGGCGATTTCGCTGGACTCGCCACGAGCGGCCGTCGGCTGGAGACGATTGAGCACGAGCAGGGCTTCGTCATACGACGCCAGGTTGTAGAGCTCCCTGGCGCGAGGCAGCGAGTCCTGTCCAGTCACGACAGCCACCGCTATCAGCCAGGCGAGGCACGACATCGCCAGGCGATGAAGGGTGTGTGAGGCCGTCATGGTTGCATCATCAGCGTTGGAGATTCACGCTGACACGGGTGATGGCGTCCGAGCGAACCAGGGCGGTCTGCCGCAGCTCCGCGAATTTCGGATGACGAAAAATGATCTCGTGATTGCCCAGCGGAAGAGACAGGTTGCCGATCGGCGTCTCGCCCACGACCTTGCCATCGATCAGCACCTCAGCCCAGGGCACGGCGTTGATGTTGATGACGCCATTCGGCGGCGTCACCGTGAGGGGGACGACCTGTCCAGCTTTGATGTCGACGGCCTGGCGCAACCGAAAGCCAAGAACGCTGTTCACCAGGTCGAGCTCGCGACGTCCTGCCGGCGCTGACACGATCCCCGTTGCGCTCGAGCCGAGTCGCGTGTCGCCTTCGAATACTTCCAGTTCGATGGGTGAAGACAGTCTGATTCCACCGGAGCGCTGAGGCACGGGAACTGGCGACAGAGCGCCGGCCGATCGTGCGTCCGCTCCCGAGGCCGCATTCTGAGCGACCGGGATTTGCTGCCCGGTGCTACCGACGATCTGCTCCGGTTTCGCCGCTGTCGGCTGCGGACTCACGATGCTGATTGACCGAATGTCGGGGCCAATCGCGAGCCGCAGAGGTGTCACGCCCACCGCCCGGCCGTCCACCGTCACCGAAGCCCCCGGATCGGCCGTCTCGAGGTTGACCTCGGCGATCTTCACAGGCGCGGGCACGTCCCATCGTCTCTGGAGGAGCAGCGCGACGACAATGGCCTCGGCGATGGCGCAGACCGCCAATGCAATGACGGCCAATCGTAGGTAGTCGCCCGACTTGAGCTTGAAGACCGAGCCGCGAGGACCCCCCTTCGATGGAGGATCGCGGGGGACGTCAGTCTGCGTGCCGATCCAGAGCGCCCGTGGTTGATCCATGGTCTCTTCTTTCGCGTCTTCGACTGCCTCAACCGGGCCGGGGGCGATCGCCGCCGCCGGCGTCTCCAGGGAATTCGAGGCCGGCCGCAATTCGACACCGCCTTCAAGCTGCGGGTGAGAAATCGGCACCAGCTCGCGCCATCGCCGAGCGTTGTGTTCGGCACCCTGTTCCGGGATGTCGCGGAGCGCGTCCATCGCCTCCGCCGACGATGGGAATCCCTTCCCGTTGAGCTGAAGGGCCCGTTCGAGCCAGCCGCGCAAACCGCGGAAATGCTCTGGTGCTTCGCGATCTGGTGTTCGAAGTGCCTGGTCCAGGACGTCGCCGAGGTTGCTCGAGTACTCGTCCGAGCTCAGGGGACGGCCGAGAAGCAGCGACAACGCGACAAGACCGAGCTGAAAAAAGTCCGTGCGACTATCGGTCCCTCGACGGGCCGTCACCGGCTGGGGAATGCCCAGCTCGATGTACATGCGCGCTGGGGTCAATTGCAGCCGCTCGAAAGCGGGGGCGAGAACGTGCTCGACGATGATGAGATGTCCCTCGGGTGAAATCACGATGCGGCTGGCGGTCAGCGCGCCATGGCCGATGCCGTCGCCGTATTGGTGGAGGACCGCGAGAGCAGGGGTCACCTGTTGGATCAGGGAAGCCGCAAACGCGGGACCTTGCGCGTCAGGCAGTGCCTCTGACAGGCGTCTGCCCGGCGTGTAGGTCGAGAGGAGGATCAGTCCTCGATCCTCACCTAGATACTCGACAGCGGGTGTCGCGCCAAATGCCGGGTAGTGGAACTGCCTCAGCCGCTCGGTTCGCCGGCGGAGAGCGACTTCGAATGCCGGAGACGTCGTCAGCGCTCGGCGAAAACGCAGAAGCTCCAGCGACGGTGTGCCTCGTTCGTCGAGTATCAGGACTCGATCGCCGATGTCATCTGACAGGCTGGGAACGTGCCGACTGACCAGACCGAAGTCTGCAGGCACTGGCTCGAAGAGTCCGTCTACGGTGAGTCCGTAGCCTGAATTCATTGAGGGGAGCAGGGTACGGACTCATTGTCCACAAAACGACCACTCAGTTCAAGGTTCAGTATGACCATGACGGGTCGCGCGCGCGAGGTACGCTCGGACGACTGCGACACCGGCGTACGATCGATACGGAGGATTGGCTGAAGTCGCGACCCCTTCGCTCCCAGGCCTCGAGCTCAGCCGCAGGACTCTGCTTCTGGGGCTGGCGTCGCCGGCGCTGATACGGCAGAGCTCTGTGAACACCACGGAAGCGTGACAGGCCGTCGTACGTGCAAACAAGCCGTTGCAGATCAGCGGAACCCACCCGCACCTCGCGGTCTTCAACGACGGCGGCGAGCAGGACCGCGAATGCGGCATCGGAGCCGTCCATCGAGGTGGACTTTCTCGCCGGCGAGGCGTGGTACCAATACGCCTCGATCGAAGTGCCCGCGGGAGAGGCAGTCGTCCATCGATTCCCCGACGGTTTCGCCGCGCACTGGGTGCGCGTAACGGCCGACACCACTGGCACTGCGACCGTGTGGTTTACCTACGAGTAGTCCTGAACTTACGACTCACGCCGTGAGCTGCGCGCCCATCGGTGAAGCGCGCGCGAGACCCAGAAGACTGTGACACCCATTGCGCCGAGCTGCAGCGCGCGAGTGAAAGGGGGAGTCGAGTCGTTCGTGCGTCGGTGGCGGTGTGCAAGACGAGGCGTGCCATGTGTCCGGCGGTCGGGGTTCTGTTGCGCCCAGCGCCACCCCGCGTCCCAGGCGGATCGCTCCTGACCGGTGGCGTGCGGATTGTCGCCGGCAGGCATCGCCCGCCACGCCGCTTGTGCGCCATTCATCCAGGCAGCCTTCCAGGCGGCCACGAACGCGTCCGTACTCGCCGCCGGTGTCGAGTCACTGGGTCGCCAGAACCCGGTCCACCGAGTCCACCTGCGACCGGTGGAACCTGTGATGCCCTCTGGGGCCTGGCCGTCCGACGCAGACGAAAACACAAGATGATCGTTACGAGTTGTGACGAGCGGGTCAAGCTCGACCGCAGCGACGACTGAATTCGAGGGCGCGCTCGTCGTGCCAGAATGGCGTCGTGCGAAGAGGCAAGAGTCATCCCGGTTCGAGGACCACGTGCCTGAACTTCCAGAAGTAGAGCACACCCGGCGCCTGCTCGAGCCGATGATGCAAGGTGCGCGCATCGTGCGCGTCGATTTGCGCCGGCCGGACCTCCGGGCGCCGTTCCCGCCGGCATTCGCGGACCGATTGCACGGGCAGACGGTGGCGCAGCTGACTCGTCGCGGCAAGTACCTGCTGGCGAGGCTCTCGTCAGGAGACACGCTCGTCATGCACCTCGGTATGACCGGCGAGTTTCGCATCTTCTCGAGCGGAGGCGCCGAGCCCGATCGGCATGACCACGTCGCCTTCGAGATGTCGACGCCAGCGACGATCACCTTCAACGACCCGCGGCGCTTTGGGTCCATGGACCTCCTCTCGAGCGCTGACTTCGCAGCGCATCCCGTCCTGGGCACGCTCGGACCCGAGCCACTCTCCGACGAATTCGACGCTTTCGCGCTCGCACGTGCCTGTCGAGGGAAGCGTACATCGCTCAAGGTCGCGCTCTTGGATCAGCGGGTCGTGGCAGGACTTGGCAACATCTACGTGAGCGAGGCGCTGTACCGCGCCCGATTGTCGCCGCGCCGGCTGGCCTCGACGATAGCGACCCGCTCCGGCGCCCCGCGCGACAACGCGACACGGCTCGCGTCATCGATCAAAGCCGTGCTGCGCGAGGCCGTCGCCCGTCACGAAGCCTACGCAGTCCGTCCGCAGCGTCGTTCGCGATTTCGTGTCTACGACCGCGAGAACGAGAGCTGTCTCCGCAAAGGCTGCCGGGGGAGAATCAAGCGAATCACGCAGGCGGCGAGGTCGACATTCTATTGCCCGGTATGCCAGCGCTGAGGACAGGCCAGTTGGCCGTCCCCGGTGTCTAACGAACATGCGTCTTTCCTGGTGGCGATTTTCACTGCCGGCACTCGCTTGCGTCCTCGTCGCGAGCGTCCTCGCGATTCAAGCCGCCCACGCGCAGACAGGACCGTCCGTCGACGAGTTCGTTGGCTGGTTGGGCGACCCTTCACGACAATGGCTAGCGACGGCCGAACTCCAGCGTCAGCCCGACGCCGCGATCCCGCATCTGCTCGACCCGTGCGCGCGGTGTTTGGTCCTCACCGCTCGTTGACGCCAGCGCTCCTCGCTCTCGCCAAGATTGGCGAGCCTGCCCTGCCTGCTATTGCCGACCGCGTGCGCGCCATTCGGCGCAAGGACGGCCGGTATCTGAACCAGGGCGGGCGAGCCATTGCTTGAAGTGCTTGGCTTGATAGGACCGGCGGCGGTGCCCACGCTCGTCGAGAGTCGTTGAGCTCAGTGGAGTCGACGACCACGTTAGCATGTACTGCATTTGGCTATATCGCCGGCGATGGAATCGCCCACCAGCCACTACGGCCAGATCCTGAGCCCTTGGCAGTACTGGAGAGCCGCCGACGATCTCCTGGTGCGCCTCGAGCGCGCGATTGTCCCGTTGCTGCCGCGCATCGAGCGGGCGTTGGATCGAGCCCTCGAGCCAGCGCCCGAATCCGGATTTCTCCTCGTGCGTCCCGTCCGGCGGCCTATCTTCTCGCTCGCTGGGGTCGACCGCCGCAGCGGGCACGCGGTCTGCAGGTGCTGGAGGATCTCGGCCCGCTCGACCAAACACTTCTACAACTCGGTCGACGTCATCCGGCAGCTCTTCGCTTTGAAGGCACCGGCCACGGCTTCGCTCATCCGTGTAACGGCGCCACGCGTGACGCGGGGCCAGGAGCTGACGGCGTCGTATCTCCTCAGCATGGCGGTGGCGCTTCAGCAACTCGGCGAACGCGACTACGGTGCACTGGTGGACGAGGCGATCCGCGCCGGACGTCCGGTCGATCGCATCGACGCCGCCACCTTCCTGGGCCGGACGGAGGACCTCGCGAACGTACCGCGGCTGATCGCTCTAATGGACGACCGTACTCCGTGGAGCGGCCGCATCGTCGGAGACGAAGCGCTCGATGCGTTGCGTCGTCTCACACTGCAGGATCTCCCAGCCGATCGCGGTGCGTGGACCGCCTGGCTTGGCCAGCACCGAGACGTCCAGTACGCAGCGGTGCTTGACGAGTGGCTCGGGGCTGCGCGCAAACAGATGAGTGCGGTGCCCATCTGGACGGCGAATGGATGGATCGCGAAGATCCGCTGGACTCGCGATCCGCGTGTCCTGCCGCTCGTGGTCGACTACCTGCGACGGCCCGATCTCTCTGCGTCCGCCATCGGTCCCAATAGCGGTTCGGGCGGAGGCGGTGACGGACCACAGGGAGATGCGGCGCCCACAGTCATTGCGCTGCTTCTGGGGCTGGCACAGCAGGGCGTAGCCGGAGCGGTCGATGCGCTCGAAGGGTCTCTGCGTGCAGCGGATCCAGAGGTCCGTCAGTTCGGCGCGATGGCGCTCGCCGCCTATCGGCCGCGCCTGGCCGTCGAGCGACTGGCTGCCGAGCTTCGGTCGACCGACGCCTGGCGGCGAAACAAGGTTGGTGGGCTTCTGTTGATGCTCGGTGACGGCCGAGGCATTCCCGCGCGCATCGACGCGCTGGAGGTCGGCGGCGCAATGTACGGTCAAGGCACGATCCGCGCGGGCGACACGGCGAACAGCCTGGCCACGGAAGTGAGCCGCGGGATCCGAATGTTTGCCTGTCGCGACCTGCGCGTCTACACGCAGCAGCCGCTGGCGTGCGATCCGAACGCTACTGGCGAGGCTCTGGCCGCCCAGGTGAGCGCCTGGCGGCGGTGGTGGAAATCGTCGAGCCCAGGGTCTACGCTGCGGACGCGGCAGGCCCGCCTGGATCTCGACGTGCAGTATACGATTCGCCCGGTCACTATCGATTCGAATGTAGCTCGGTGATCATTGCGTATGTTGACCATTCGACGCGCGGAGCCACGCGACGCCAGCGCACTCGGGACGCTTGGAGCGACGCTGATGCGGACCCACTACGCGTTTGACCCGCAGCGCTTTCTCGCCGCCGGCGACCACGCGGAACACGGCTATGCCTCGTTCCTTCGATCGCAGCTCGAGGATCACGACGCGGTCGTGCTGGTGAGCGAGCTCGATGGACGGATCACCGGCTACGTGTATGCGGGCCTCGAGCCGATGTCGTGGAAGGATCTGCGCGGGCCGGCGGGGTTCATCCACGACGTCGCGGTCGACGGCGGCGAGCAGGGGGCCGGTGTCGGCAGTGCGCTCATCGACGCCGCTATCGCCTGGCTGCGCGACCGCGGCGCTCCGCGCGTAATGCTGTGTACGGCCGAACGCAACGTCGGTGCACAGCGGCTGTTTCAGCGGCTGGGGTTCCGGCGCACGATGATCGAAATGACGCGGGAATTGTAGCTGCTGGCTTCCACCTTCAGGGTCTACACCCGGCCTCCGTCCAGACCGGCTCGGTCGTGACCACCCGGTCGGCGGTTCGGTCGCGGACGACAGGGGACCAGGCTCCCCGCTCCCACGTTCGCGACGAGAACGTCGTCGACGACGCGCGCGCCTCGAGCTCGTACTTGTGGCCGGCTTCCAGCTTGAATTTGACGACGACGATGCCCGGACCGCCTGGCGTGGCGACCATCCCTTTGCGAGGTTTGTTCTTCATCGTGAAGGTCATCGAGTGTTCGGTGGGCGAGAGCTTCCAGCGCCGGTCGCCGGACTTGACAGGCGCGCCGTCGAGACAGAGCGGCACCAGGTACTTCTGCGTCACCTTGACGTCGGCCGGCTGCTGAGCGCTCGACGCGCCGGTGGACGCTCCAAGGCACAGCATCAAGACCGTGCCGGCTGCGTGTCGCGAGATCATGTGGCTGTTACCCCAATATCCGTCTACCCAGGCAGGTCGACGCCAGCACTGCTGTTGAAAACTACTTTGCCGCCGCGACACCGGTCAAGTCCGGCTCGACCGTGTGAGAGTGGTCGCAGAGCTAATAGTAACTGGCGGGTCTCTTGCACACTGCTAGTCTCGGAGAGATCGATGACTAACTTTGTTGTCTACCTGATCGGGACGCTGCTGGTGGTGGCGGGTCTTGCGTATGGCGCCTCGAGGCTGGGTGTCAGCCAGACATGGATTGTCGCGGGCGCGCTCGTCATTATCGGCATCGGCCTCATGGGCGGGATCGTCAAGACACGACAGAAAGATCCGGCGACCTAGTGTCCCGGCCGCGTGATTCGCGGCATAACTGCCGGGCGGGGCATCCCCGCTGGCGGCGTTGCGACTCGTTCAAATATGCGCAATATTCTCACTCGTCGCGCCTTGCCATCGGGGCGCCGCGCTCCGGCATTTACGCCACGTATCACGCGGCCGGGACACTAGGTTAGGCAGTAGGAACTCGGCTACCATGGGCGCGTGGTCCGGTTCTGGAAACTTCCTACTGACGGCGAAGGCCGCCGACTCGTCGCGCATGGCAACGACGGCGCCGTAATCGACCGGACGAGCTTGTTGCCGTCAGCTACCCGTCGTGAACCGCCGTGCTGCGGGCCCCGGCGGTCGGCATTTTGCTTCGCACGCTGAATGCCTTCCCGTCAGGACTCTCTGCCGTGGTGGGCGCACGCGGCGGACGCGGCGGTCCTTGCGCTCCTGCTTCTCGGTCTGTTTATCGCCTTTCACGGTGGATTCGTCCTTCAGCCGGCAGGGTTCCGTATTTCAATTCGCTCCGAATGGAGGCCCGTCGCCTGGGCGGGTATTCTGATCCTGCTGCGTCACGTCCTTGTACGCGACCCCGCGCTGCACCGTCGCCTCGGCTCGGGAATCGGCGCCATCATTTCCCCAATTGCGGCGGCTGCCCGCGCCGCAGGTCCGCTTGCTGACGATGGCGAGGTGACGAGTCAAGAGGCGCCGGACGGTCGAGGACTTCGGAGTCGTTTCCTCAAGCGTGCGTTGTGGTGTGCCGGGATCGTCGGCGCCTTTGCCATCCTGACCGCGGGCATGACGTACCCCCAGGTGCGTCTGATGACCGACGCAGTCAGCAGCAACTATGGCGATCCGCTGTTTTCGACCTGGCGGCTCGCGTGGGTTGCGCACCAGCTTCCGAGAGATCCCGTCAATCTCTTCAACGCCAACATCTTCCATCCCGAGCAGGGGACGCTTGCGTTCTCGGACTCGATGCTCGTACCAGCGCTCATGGCGGCGCCCCTTTTGTGGGCAGGTGTTCCGCAGTTGGTCGTGTACAACCTCATGCTCCTGTCGGGACTTGCATTGTCGGGTGCGGCGATGTTCCTCCTGGTGCGATCCCTGACCGGAAGATCCGGCGCCGCGCTCATCGCCGGGTTCGCTTTTGCCTTTCTGCCGTTTCGTGACATGCACTACGCGCACCTCGAACTGCAGATCTCGCAGTGGATGCCGCTCTGTCTCTGGGCGCTCCACCGGACGATCACGCAGGGAAGGATTCGCGACGGCCTGATGACAGGGCTATTCCTGGCGTTTCAATGCCTGTCGTCTTGGTACTACGGGATCTTTCTCGCCACATTCCTGGCGCCGTTGGCTGCGGCCCTGATCATCGGTGGAGGCGCCTCGCGCGCGCGGGCGGCGATTCGCGCGCTCGCCGCGGGCGGTCTCCTCGCCGCGGTGCTGATCGTGCCGATGGCCTTGCCCTATCTCGCCGCCCGCGAGCACGTCGGCGAGCGCCCGGAGTCGGAAATCAGGTTCTACAGCGCGACACCCCAGAACTACCTCGCCGCGCACCGGCAAAATGTTCCGTTCGGCCGGCGCACGTGGTACCTGGGGGGCCAGGAGCGTGAGCTCTTCATGGGGTTTGCCGTCCCGCTGCTCGCGCTGGTGGGCCTGTGGCCGCCCCTTTCGGCCGCGCGCATCGGGTATGCGCTCGGACTGCTGCTGGCGTTCGACGTGTCACTCGGATTCAACGGGATCTTGTACGGCTGGCTACACGAATACGTCTTTCCCTACCGCGGCCTCCGTGTGCCGGCCCGCATGGCGATCGTGGTGGGACTCGCGCTTGCGATACTCGCGGGCCACGGCGCGGCGCGCATCCTGCAGTTCATTCGGAGCCGTCTGGCGCGCGCGGTCGTGTCGCTCGTGCTCGTGCTGTCGGTCTGGGCCGAGTACCGCTCCGTGCCGCTGCTGAAGACGGTCTGGGCCAGCCCGCCGCCGATCTATGAGGCGCTGCCGGCGCAGTCGTCCAACGTGCTCCTCGAGCTCCCGCTTCTCGAGCCGGACATCTCGCACGAGCCAATCTACATGTACTTCTCCACGTTCCATTGGAATAGGCTGGTCAACGGCTACAGCGGGTTCATGCCGCCGTCGTATCCCGAGTTGCGGGAACGCATCAGGACCTTTCCCGACGAGGCATCGATTGCCGAAATCCGGCGGCGAGGCGTGACCCATGTGATCGTCCACGGCGCGTTCAGCCGCCCTGAGTTCTATCAGCAAACAGTGGCGCGCATGGACCTGTGCGCCGACCTTCAGTACGTGACCGAGGTGCAATGGCGGCGGCACGCGACGCGGCTGTACCGGCTCGTGCCTCCTCGAGACGGCTTCGTGGTCAAATGACAGGATGTCCAGCGAGCGTGACGGGGCCATCCACATCAGGTCCGCGGCCGAGGCCGATGAAGCCCTGCTCGCCGAGCTGGCGGCACGGCTGACCGCGTTCGACGTGCCGCCGTGGCGCAGGCCCGCCGACATCGCGGCGGCTGACGCGCGCGAGATGATGGACGCCGTGCGCGCGGAGTCGCCGAACAACGAAGTGCTCATCGCCGAGCGCGCCGGCGTTCCCGTCGGCTGCCTCCACATCCTGGCGACGACCGATTTTTTCGGCGCGCGCCACGCCCACATTTCGGTGATCGCCACGACCGAGGCGGCGGAAGGCTCAGGCGTCGGACAGGCCTTGCTCAGGCATGCCGAGGGATGGGCTCGGCACCGGGATTACGCGCTCCTGACGCTCAACGTGTTTGCCGCCAACAGTCGCGCCCGCCGCTTCTACGAGCGGGCGGGTTGGTCAGCCGAGATGACGAAATACGTGAAGCCTCTTCAGGCGTCGGAGTGACCGCAACCTCGCCTTTCCGCCATCTTTCTCTAAAATTATCCGCGGAGATGTCGAGAGGCGCCGGGGTGCTCCGACTTACACATGACGGCGCCAATGACGGCGCCCACGCCGAAGCGGCTGGCGCCAAGGCGGGCTGATCTACAGGAGTAGCGACGTGAAGTACATGTTGATGATGCATGCCCCTCGGGCCGGCTGGAAAGATGCCGGCATTGGCACCTGGCCGCCGGACGATATCAAGGCCCACATCAGTTTCATGCTGCGTTTCAACCAGGAGCTGACGCAGGCCGGCGAGCTGGTGGACGCCCAGGGGTTGAACGCGCCCGAGGAGGCCAGGATCGTGCGCGCCGGCAAGAGCGGAGCACCCGAAGTAACGGACGGTCCGTATCCGGAAGCCAAGGAATTCCTCGCCGGCTTCTGGATTGTCGACTGCGAGAGCAAGGATCGGGCGTATGAGCTCGCGGCCCGTGTATCGGCGGCGCCGGGCAAGGGCGGCGTCCCGCTCAACATGCCGGTCGAGGTGCGAGAGGTGATGAGCGCACCGCCCGTGGACATGTGACGGCTGACGCCCTGGACGCCGCGGGCGAGAATCTGTTGCGCGAGCTCGCGCCGCAGGTTCTCGGCGCGGTGATCCGCCGTTTCGGCGATTTCTCAGCTGCGGAAGACGCGGTGCAGGAGGCGCTCCTCGCGGCGGCGATGCAGTGGCCTGTCGAGGGCGTGCCCGACAACCCTCGGGGCTGGCTGATCCACGTCGCTGCCAGGCGTATGACGGACCACGTGCGCGCCGATCTCGCCCGCCGGCGGCGGGAAACGCTGGTCGCGATAGAAGTGGCGATGGAAGTGCCCGCAGGCTCGCCTTCGCTCGCGCATCTCGAGTCGAATTTCGGCGTCCCGGGTGGGGAACAGGACGACACGCTCATTCTGCTCTTCATGTGCTGCCACCCGGCGCTCACGCGTCCGTCGGCGATCGCCCTCACGCTCCGCGCCGTCGGCGGCCTCACGACAGCCGAGATTGCCAACGCGTTTCTGGTTCCGGAAGCGACGATGGCGCAGCGGATCAGCCGCGCGAAGCAGCGCATCAAGTCGTCGAGCGTGCCGTTCCGCATGCCGACCGAGCGCGAGCGGGCGGAACGGCTCAGCGCCGTGCTCCACGTGCTCTACCTCATCTTCAACGAGGGTTACACGAGCAGCACGGGTCCCACCCTGCATCGCAGCGACCTTTCGAACGAGGCGATCCGGCTCACGCGCGCGGTGCACCACATCCTCCCGCCTGCCGCCGAGGGCGCCGGAGAAGTCGCGGGGCTCCTGGCGCTGATGCTGCTGACTGATGCCCGGCGCGCGGCGCGGACCGGACCGGACGGCGAGCTGATTCCCCTCGCGGAGCAGGATCGCAGCGCGTGGGATCGCGACGCCATCGCGGAGGGCATCGCGCTCGTCAGCGACACTCTGTCCCGAGGCTCGGTTGGCGCGTACCAGCTGCAGGCCGCGATCGCGGCGCTCCACGACGAAGCCGCGCGGGCCGAGGACACGGACTGGCCGCAGATCCTGGCCTTGTACAGCCTCCTCAAGCGCATGTCCGACAATCCGATGGTGACGCTGAATCACGCTGTCGCGGCAGCCATGGTGCATGGCCCGGCGTCCGGACTCGCGCTGCTCCAGTCGCTCGACGCCGACCCGCGCATGTCGGGCAGCCATCGGCTAGACGCCGTTCGCGGTCACCTGTTCGAGATGGCCGGCGACCACGAGGCGGCCATCCGCCACTACCGAGCGGCCGCCGGACGGACGACTAGCGTACCGGAGCGCAACTATCTGACGACGCAGGCCGCGCGGCTGGCTCAAACCGACCAGCGATAGTTTGGGACTGAAGCGACCGAGGGATCAGCCAGTGATGTGGCGCGGCAAATGCCGGCGCTCGCGCCGGTCATGACAATCACTTTGTCCTGCATGTCGGATCGATCAGAGCAAGCGCCGAACGGTCAGGAAGGCGAAGCGATCGGCGGTCAGGTCAGTGGCGGAACCACCGGGCCACGGCGCCACCCTGCTGCGCTCGTGGGCGTGGCGCCTCTGGCTCTGTTCGCGCTTCGGGAGAACGCGCCGGCAGATGGATTTTCAGCACCATGTTTCCGGGCGGTTCAGCGCTCATCCAGAGGTGGCCCCCGCAGTCGCCGATGAGTCCGAGGAGCGCCCCGAGGTCCACACCCGGCTTGTCGGCCGGGGCGGTGCTGGCATCTGCCGTGGAGGGCACGGGCCGAAGTCCGGCGGGTCCGTCCGGCGAGGCGCCTCGCATTTCGGTGACGGTGATGAGCGCATGATCGCCCGGGCGGACATTCGGGTATTTGGCGATGAATCTGCTTTCCACCACGACCGTCGAGAGGTCGATCTTCAGCCGGCCGCCGTTTGGCATCCGCTCACGCGCGTAGCTCGCGACGTTGACGAGCACTCTCTCGACTCGTTCCGCCTCCACGTCGACATCGACTGGAGGCGAGGCCTTCGGCAGGATCAGCTCGATATTGTCCCCGGCGAGCCGCTTGAGCACGGCCGCCATGTCCTTCAACACCCGGTTCACGTTGACCGGTTCGAGGGCGCTGACCTGCGTGTTGCCGTACACCCCGAGCTGTCGCAGGAACCCAGCGGCGCGGGTGACCTCACCGAGCAGCTGCTCGCCCTGATGCCGCATCGCGGTGTCGCTGCCGATCTCGGCCAGCCATTGCCGGCCATCTTGGGTGACGCCGCGCAGCAGGTTGTCGCAGGTCACCGCGACTTCCGATGCCAGTCTTCCGACGGCTTCCATCCGCTGCGCCTGACGGAGCCTGTCTTCCACGGCGCGAAGGTTGGTGATGTCTTCAGCGACGATCTCGATCCAGTCGTTGGCCGCTGTCGCGTGCAGGCGGACGACCAAGCGGCGGCGATTCTTCCTCCGCCACGTCGTCTCAACCATCTCCATCGTCCCTGCGTTGACCGAGCGCTCGATCAACCAGTGCAAATCGTCCGCGGACTCGAAGACCGCGGTTGCGAAATCCACCTTCCGCAGGTCCTCCGCCTTTCGATAGCCGAGCAGCTCCACCAGCGAGCGATTCACGAGCTCGAGGCGGCCGTCCCGGCTGCAGCGACAGATGCCGTAGGGCGCGTCCTCAAATCGCCGGCGATTGTCGTTTTGACTGAGGTCCAATTGGCCCTGCAGCAGCGGCACCCGGTCGGCTTCCGTCCGAAGGGCATCGCGCTGGGCGGTCGTGACCTCCACGG
This sequence comes from uncultured Acidobacteriota bacterium, assembly GCA_963839705.1. Lineage (GTDB taxonomy): Bacteria > Acidobacteriota > Vicinamibacteria > Vicinamibacterales > 2-12-FULL-66-21 > DATBJJ01. The sequence continues at coordinate 287,934 of CAWIWL010000004.1, read as the reverse complement.
CCTGTCGAACGGCGTTGAGCTCTCGTTGAAGGTGGGCGATCTGGCGCCTGCTGTCATCCTCCGCCGAGCGTAGTCTCTGTTCGATCTGAGCGATGGCGTTCTGGGAGGCCTGCCGCTCCTGGTCGTGCGAAGCCGACAACCGCTGGAGCTCGGCCTCGCGCGCCAATCGCTCGCGTTCGGCATTCGCCAGCCGGCCTTCGAGCGCGTGCCGGAGCTCGCCAGCCTCGCCCAACAGGCCGCCCAGCTCCGCTTCACGCATGGTCAAGCGCTCGGCCGCGATCTGGGCCTCTGACGCCCGGTTCTGCCGGGACTCTTCGAGCGCAGAGGCGGTTGTGCGCAGCTGCTGTTCGATGGCCTCGCGGGCGGCGGCGGCCTGCGCCACCGCAGCGCCGTACTGGACCTCGACGTCGGCAAGGTACGACGCGGCCGTCGCCTGCGCCGCCGCGTGCCGCTCCCGGGCGTCCCGGTACGCAGCCTCGACGTTCGCCAGAGTCTGCTCGAGGGTTGCTCGAGTCGTGGCTTCGAGCAGCAGGCGTTCCTCGAGCTCCATCCGATGCTCGGCGGCGGCTGCGATGGTGGCGCCGAGCTCGGCTTCGCGGTGCCTGATGTGCTCGGCAGCCGCCGCGGCCTCTGCCGCGCGATCCCTCCGGGACTCGTCGAGCGCTGCTGCAGCGATGGTCAATTGCTCTTCGAAGCGCTGTCGGGCGGCGTCGGCCTGCGCCACGAGGTCGTCGTACTGTTCGTCACGCTCGTCGAGGTGCGCCGCGGCGTGCGCCAGCTCCGCTGCGTGCACCTCCTCGCGCTCGTGTTGCGTGGCCTTTGCGGCAGCGAGCTGCTGCTCGAGCGTCGTGCGTGCGGCGACTTCGTTCGTGAAGCGTTCCTCGAGGTCCGAGTGGCGCTCCGCGGCAGCCGCCAGTTCCGCCTTCAGACGTTGTTGGGCGTTTTCCCCGTCGGTGACCTTCTGCTCGAGCGCGCGGCTGGCCGACCCCGCTGCGGCCAGCTGCGCGCCAAGTTCGGCTTCGCGTTGGCTGAGGTGCGCTGCTGCGTCGGCGGCCTCCGACGCCCGGTCCTGGCGGGACTGTTCGAGTGCGGCCGCGGCGACGCTGATTTGCTCTTCGAAGTTCTGACAGGCAGCGGCGGCCCGCGCCACCACGTCGTCGTATTGCGCGTGACGGTCGGCGAGGTGCGCCGCAGCGGCTGCCAGCTCCGTCACATGCCTGAGGTCGCTGTCCTGCTGCGCGGCTCTTGCGACGTTGAGCTGTCGCTCGACGGCCGTGCGCGCGGCGACTTCCTCGGTGACGCGTTCCTCGAGGTGCGTCTGGCGCTCAGCGGCGGCCGCCAGTTCGGCCTTCAGACGCTTCTGCTCATTTCGGTGCGCGGCTTTCGCGTCTTGGAGTGTCTTTTCGATCGCGCCACGGGCCGACGCGGCTTCGGCCAGCAGCGCGCCAAGTTCTGCTTCGCGCCGCGTGACGTGCTCAGCCGCGGCGGCAGCTTCCGACGCCCGGTCCTGCTGCGACTGTTCGAGCGCGGCGCTGGCCACGCCCATCTGCTCGTCGAAGTTCTGGCGAGCGGCGTCGGCCTGCGCCACCAGGTCGTCATACTGCGCGTGACGCTCGGCGAGCTCCGCCGCGGCGGTTGCCAGCTCCGCCACATGCCGCTTCTCCGCGTCCTGCTGCGCGGCTCTTGCCGCGGCGAGCTGTTGCTCGAGGACCTTGCGCGCGTCGCCTTCCTCGGTGACGCGTTGCTCGAGGTCCGCCTGGCGCTCAGCCGCAGCGGCGCCTTCGGCCGCGAGGTGCTGCAGGTCCTGCTGGTGCACGGCTTCCGCGTCGGCCAGTCTTTCTTCGAGGATCCGCTGGACGGCAGCCGCTTGCGCGAGCGCCGCAGTGAATTCCGTTTCGCGCCGCGTGTGGTGCGCGGCATCGGCGGCGGCTTGCGACGCCCACGCCTGCCGGGCGCCTTTGAGCGCGGCGCCGGCGGCGTCCAGCTTCCGCTCGAAAGCCTTGCGGGCGGTAGCGGCCTGCTCCACCTCCGCTCGAAGCCGATGCTCGACGTCCTGCCGCGCGGCTTCGGTACTCGCCAGGCTCCGCTCGGCATTGGCGCGCGTGTCGACTTCGAGCGCGAAGCGCTCCTTGAGATCCGCATGGCGCGCGCCAGCGGCGGCCAGCTGCTGCTCGAAGGCCTCGCGGGCGGTCGCGGCCTGCTCCACCTCCGCTCGAAGCCGATGCTCGACGTCCTGCCGCGCGGCTTCGGTGCCCGCCAGGGTCCGCTCGGCATTGGCACGCGTGTCGACTTCGAGCGCGAAGCGCTCCTCGAGATCCGCATGGCGCGCGCCAGCGGCGGCCAGCTGCTGCTCGAAGGCCTCGCGGGCGGTAGCGGCCTGCTCCACCTCCGCTCGAAGCCGATGCTCGACGTCCTGCCGCGCGGCTTCGGTGCTCGCCAGGGTCCGCTCGGCATTGGCACGCGTGTCGACTTCGAGCGCGAAGCGCTCCTCGAGCTCCGCATGGCGCGCGCCAGCGGCTGCCAGTTCGGCTGCGGCGCGCTGCTCCGCCTGCTGATGCGAGGCTTCCGCGTCAGCCAGTTTCCGTTCGAGCGCCTCACGGCCAGCCAACGCGGCGGCCACCGCGGCGCCGAGCTCGGCCTCACGCCGCGAGAGGTGCTCGGCCGCGGCCGCGGCCTCCAGCGTCCGCGCCTGTCGCGCCTCGTCGAGCGCTGCGGCGATCTCGGTCACTTGTCGGGCGAGCAGATCGCGCGCGTCGATGCCCTGCGCGAGGCTGGCCCTGAATTCTGCCTCCTTGCGCGCGAGCTGATTGGCGGAAGCTACTGCCTCTGTCGCACGCCGCTCCTCTGACTGCTGGAGCGCTCCACCGAGCGCGGCGAGCCTCTGTTCTAATGCTCCGCGGGCACCGTCCGCCCGCGCCAGAGAGGCGTCGTGCTCAGCCTGGCGCGCGGCGAGCTGCGCTTCCGATGCCGCGAGTTCTGACTTGTGCCGCTGCTCCTGGTCCTGGTGCGCTGCCTCGGCGTCGGCCAGGCTCCGTTCGAGCGTTTGGCGCGCGGCCGCTTCCTCGGTCAACCGCTCCTCGATGTTTGCCTGGCGCGCGGCAGCAGCGGCGAGTTCGGCCGTCACGCGCTCGTGAGCGCGCTGGTGCGCGGTCTGTGCGTCGGCCAGCGTCTGTTCGAGGGCGCCGCGGGTCGTGCTGGCCTCTTCCAGCTCGGCGCCGAGCGCCGCTTCGCGCCGCGTGAGGTGCGCGGCCGCTGCATCGACCTCTACCTTCCACTGCTGCCGGGCGTCTTCGAGTGCCCCGGCGGCCAAGCTCAACTGTCGTGCGAGCGTGTCGCGCGCGTCGGTGACGTGCGCAAGGCCAGCCGTGAACTCTGCCTCCTGCTGAGAGAAACGATGGGCGAATGCCGCCGCCTCTGATTCCCGACGTCCTTCCGCTCTCTGGACCGCCTCGTCGAGCTCCGTGAGCTTCTGTTCAAGCGCGGCACGCGCTGCCCCTGCCTGCGCCAGGGAAGCGTCGTGTCGTGCCTGCCGCTCGGCCTGTTGCGCCGCGGTGGCCACCAGCTCGAACCGGTGGCGGTGCTCGGCGTCCTGCCGCGCAGTTTCAATGTCCGCCAGGTCGCGCTCGACCGCTGTGCGCGCGGCGACCTCCTGCGCCAGGCGCGCCTCGATGTCTGCCCGGTGCTCGACGGCGGCGGACAATTCGGCCGCCGCACGCTGCTCGGCGTGCTGGTGCGCAACCTCGACGTCGGCCAGTCTCTCCTCGAGGGCGCTTCGGGCGGAAAGGGCCTCTGCCAGCGTGGCGCCGAGATCGGCCTCGCGCCGTGCGAGGAGCGCAGCCGCGGCATCGCCTTCTGATTTCCACTGGTGCCGGGCATCGTCGAGCGCGTCGGAGGTTTCGCTCAGTTGACGCTCGAGCAGGTCGCGCGCCCCGGTGACGCGCGCCAGGCTGGCGTTGAGTTCGGACTCCCGCTTCGCGAGATGATTCGCGGCAGCCATCGCTTCTGTCGCGCGCTGCTCGTTCGCGTCCTGGAGCGCGGCTTCGAGCCCAGCGAGCTTCTGCTCGAACACTGCGAGCTTCTGCTCGAGCGCGGCGCGTGCGGCTGCAGCCCGCGCCACTGCGTCGTCGTACTCTGCCTGACGGTCGGCGAGACGCGCCGACGCGGCCGAGAGATCCGAGCGGAGACGCCGCTCCAGATCCTGGCGCGCGGCATCGGCGGCCACCAGGTTCTGCTGGAGCGTTGCTCGAGTGGCCGCCTCGTGATTGAGTCGTTCCTCGAGATCCGCTTGACGCCCCGCGGCGCCGGCCGCCTCCAGCGCGCGGCGCTCGTCGGCATGATCGAGTGCCGCTTCCAGCTGCGCGACCTTCTCTTCGAGTGCGGCCTGAAGCGTGGCGGCCTGCGCCAGTTCCGCTGCGGCCCACTCCTGTGCCTGCTCCTGCTCCTGCTTCGCCTCGACTGCCGAAACAGGAGGGACGAGCTCGAGTTTGAAGAACAGCGCTCGAAAGGAATCCGCGGCCTTCACCACGTAGTCGACTGCCCCCAGCTTGAACGCCGGGATCGCCAGCTTCTCGTCCCACTCGACGACGAGGACGACAGGGACCTGCGGTAGACGGCCGGCGATGTCTTTGACAATCGCGAAGGCATCCACGCCGGGATGGCCGTACTCGACGAGCACGAAATCGAATGGCAGGGGGAGTGCAGGAAGCGCGCGGCTCGATTCCGGCACGACCGCGGTGATCTCGATCGACCGTTGGCGGTTCTCGAGGCACCTGCGGGCGAGCGCTGCGTCGCCGACATAGAGGATGCGCAACGGCGCCTTCGTTGCGGGATCCGCCGTCCGCGTCCTCTGCAGCGCACGAGTCAGCACGGGTGGCAGCTCCGTTAGGAGCGATGAGTTCTTGACGATGTAGTCGTCGGCTCCGGCCTTGAGCTCGGCTAGCGGAGATCCCGCGTGCTCTGGTACGACGATGATGACAGGCGTAGTCAGCCCGAGGCCCCGAAGGTGTTCCACGAACGAAGCGCAGCTCTGATTCTGCGCGCCCGATTCAAGGACCAGGGCTGCGACGTCCGGGTTGTCCCTGATCCAGCGCAAAGCCGGCGACACCGATTCGGCCCAACTCACCTTGACCTCCGGCGCGATGTCGCGGAGAGCGTGGGCTGCCAGCTGCGCCTCGCGGCGCTCGGTTGCTACGTAGAGGATTTTCATGGAGCCTGAACGAGAAGTGTCCCTCTCTTCTATCGGTCTCAGGTCGTCAGAAATGCAATCCCCGCTCCCAGAGGGGTTCTCAGATTGGCGCGGCCTTTCACGTCGACCCTACAGGGTAAGCGAACGGCAGGGCCTTGTCTCAGGAATCGATGGATGGGCTGGAAGCTCAAGCGTGCGGGCGCCGGCTCCCGCCCGCCTTCGAGGATGTTCGCGCAGCCGGTCCTCCGGTCGTGGCGTTTGCGGGAAAGGACGCCACCGGCCGCCCGTCACGAGTGTCTGCAGCCGGACTTCGGGGTCGGGCAAGGCCGCGGACGTCCTCGCGCGCCTTGGCCCGGGCAGCGTTCCAAAACAGTCCGTTCCGCCGGAGTTCGTGACGGCCGCGCCACTGCCGGTCTAGCGGTCAAGACGCTAGAACGGAGAGCACTGATTGGGGCCCGAATCGTTGTCATCCCAGTGGCAGGACCCGTCGCCACCCAGCTTCCAACGTCCCGGCATGGCCGAGCACTGATCTGGACCCGCATCGTCTCGTTCTAGGTAGCAAGTGCCGTCGCCCGCGAGTTTCCATCGGCCGTCGGGGCCATCTGCTGCGCCGGTCACGGTCGCGAGGCCCACGACTAGTAAGAGCAGGCAGCTCCAACGAGCTTTCTTCAGCCGCATATTGCACCACTTTCGCGCGGAGACAGGCCGGCATCTGTTAGATACGTCGCAGAGCGGCGCGCGTTTCCTCTCTCTATGAGAAACGTTGAAGCGGTGCAAAACGCACTCGCCTAGTGACGGTTGGGCGGAACCTCTGACGTTGGATGAGCTAGCTCAAGGGCTATGCGGCGGTCGAACCAGTCTTATCGCTCGCATGGCTCGCGCGCCCTTGGAACGAGCGTCAGGTTTATGAGATGGCTTCTAATGGAGTGGCTTGTTTTCTCGTCGAACGCGAACTATCTGCTTCGACTCCTTACCAGCTCAATTTCGAGACCGGTGATGTTCGTTCCTGGGAGGAAGCGAACTGGCCTGTCGGCGACGTCCGTGCCGTTGAGTCGGATCGCCTTGACTGCCCAATCCTGAGAAGGAAGCCGCACGTGTATCTTTCCCTCGCCCGGCCACGAGCGGAACTCGAAGGTCAGGTCGTCGTTCACGGAACCCGGGCGTTGCGGGCCTGGATTCCCGTCGAAGTCGATCGGGGTCGCGGAGATGTGAATCGCGGATAGCTGGAGTCCGGGACGGTCACCGGGTTCGACCTTCAGCCGGCCGGTCGCCGAAACCATGCGGATCGGCGAGACGCGTACGCCCGTGATATCGGTATCGGCGACGAGCACCGTCGCTCCTGACAGCACGGGAATCTCACCGCGCGCAGGTGGCCATGTGCTCTCGTGGAACCGTAGATGGTAGGTTCCAGGCTGGAGCGCCGGAGCGATGAACGTGCCGTCTTGTCTGATAGCGAGTGTTCGCGCGTCGACGCCGAAAAACCCGTCGCCGTGCACTACGCCAAGCCTGCCACCGCCAACCTGCTGCCCCGCGGATCCGACGACGATCCCGGAAATCGTGAAGAGGCGCGCCGGCGCCAGCGTGATCTCGATGCGTGCCGGCCCGCTGGCCGTGACGGAAACGCGCTTCGCGTCGGCCGGCCGAACGGCGTTGGGATAGAACGTGTTCGCGTATCCCGAGCGGTTTGTCCGCCCGCCCGCATCGAGCACCTGATTGTGAGGCAGCGCGACAACGAAGTACTGGCCGAAGTAGACGTCACCTTCGAGACGAAATTCGCCAAGCTCGTTTGTGAGCGACCGGAGCCGGGCGTTGGCCAGATGGAACGGCCGGCCGGCCGCCGGTTCGGGGATCAGGGCCGTGACGAACACTTCAGGGACAGGCTTGCCGGACGGATCGACGACGCGTCCCACGATCGCTTTCGGTCCATCACTTCGCCGCTCCCCGTTCGCATCCGCTCCGCGCTGGGCGGCGATATCGATCGACATACCGGCCACGATGGCCATCAACGCCAGAGTTGAAAGTCGCGGCATGCCGCGAATCGTAGCATCGCGGCGGGAACTTGATCTTCCGCCTTGTTCAGCGCGGGGACACTCAACCGTGACTGTCCCCGGGGACTGTCACGGTTGAGTGTCCCCGAGCTCAGCCGTAGGTGCCCCACACCGGTTTCCACGGTCGAGACCTGCCCAGACTCGGCCCTTCAGGTGCGTCAGGACGCTAATCAATCTCACGAGCGACGACGCGAAGGCGAACGAGCGAGCGCTGGTCGAAGGCGCCGGCATGTTACGGATACCGCGCCGATGTGGCCCATCCGGTCGACACGCGGGCCGTCGCCGCGACCGTACCCCAGGCTGGAAGCGAATAGTTTCGCGGCAGCGTCTGCCGCGTATGGCCACGACCGACCGGCGTCACTTCGACCCGCCTGCAGCCGCATTCGCGCTCGAACTGCTTCCGTGATCCCTGATCGTACCGATTGGATGTAGGATCCCGCCAATCGTGGACGCCCGATCGCTCAAACGACTTATCCTGCACTCCTTCCTCGCGTCAGTGATCCTGGCGCCTGGCCCCGTCAGTGCCCAATACGTGATGGAGAACCTGGGGCGGGGACTCGTGGCTGTCCGGGCCAGCCAGACGACGGTCTATGTCGGGTGGCGTCTGCTCGGTACCGACCAGGCCGAGATCGCCTTCAACGTGTATCGCTCCGCCGCCGGCGGCGCGCCGGCGAAACTCAACGCCAGCCCTATCGCGGCCACGACGGACTTCGTGGATGCGACGGCGGACCTCTCGCTGACGAACGTCTACACAGTGCGCCCGGTGCGGGCCGGACGTGAGCTCGCGGCGAGCGCCCCCGCGACGCTCGGGGCCAATTCTCCGGTCCGGCAGTTCCTGACGGTGCCGCTGCAGCGGCCCGCCGGCGGGACGGTCGAAGTGCCAGCCGGCGCGCGGACGGTCACCTACACCTACAGTCCGAACGATACGAGCGTTGGCGATTTCGACGGCGACGGCGAATACGAGATCGTCGTCAAGTGGGAACCGTCGAACGCTAGAGACACGGCATCGCCTGGCTTGTCCGGCCGCCCTCTGCTCGACGCGTACCGCCTGGACGGCACGCGCTTGTGGCGAATCGACCTCGGCAAGAACATCCGTGCGGGCGCCCACTACACCCAGTTCATCGTCTACGACCTCGACGGAGATGGCCGTGCTGAACTCGCGTGCAAAACGGCCGACGGAACCGTCGACGGCCAGGGCCGTGTCATCGGGGATGGCTCGAAGGACTATCGATCGCTGGAGGTGCCGACCGACGGCGTGCAGGTGAAAGACGCAGCCGATCGGCGCTACGGCAAGGTTCTCGCCGGGCCCGAGTACTTCACGGTTTTCGACGGCCGGACGGGCGCCGTGATGGCGACGACCACCTACATCCCGGGACGCGAACCGCAGGACGGATGGGGCGGGGTCGGTGGAAACGGCGGGACCGACAGCAACGGCAACCGCGTCGACCGGTTCCTCGCGGGCGTCGCGTATCTCGACGGCCGGCTCCCGAGCGTCATCATGGCGCGCGGCTACTATGGCCGCACTGTGCTCGCCGCGTGGGACTGGAGGAAGGGGCGGCTCACGTCGCGCTGGGTGTTCGATTCGGGCAGCGCGCCCCCGCCGTATCCGAATCCTACGGCGTCACCGTATTCAGGTCAGGGCAATCACAGCCTGGCAGTCGCCGACGTCGACGCCGATGGCCGGGACGAGATCGTCTACGGCAGCATGGTCGTGGACGACGACGGCAAGGGTCTTTTCTCGACGGGTCTGCGCCATGGTGACGCGCTCCACGTCGGCGATCTCGATCCGGCCCGGCCTGGTCTCGAGGTCTTTGGCATTCACGAAAACGAGGAAGCAACCGTCGAGCTCGGCACGCCAGGCCTCGCCCTGTACGATGCTCGCGGCGGCCGGATTCTGTGGAGCCTGCTGCCCGGCGGCGACGTTGGCCGCGGGCTGGCGGCCGACATCGATCCGCGGCATCGCGGCGACGAGTTCTGGACCAACGCGCCAGTCGGTTTACTCGACGCCGCCGGCACTCGCATCGCCGACGCGCCACCAACGGTCAACTTTGCCGTCTGGTGGGATGCGGACCCGCTGCGCGAGCTCCTCGACAGCAACTGGATCGGCAAATGGGACTGGAAGACGAGCGCGGTGAGCCGGTTGCTGACCGCGACCGGAGCCGTATCGAACAATGGGACCAAGGCCACGCCGGCGCTCTCGGGCGACATCATCGGCGATTGGCGCGAGGAAGTGATCTGGCGAGCCGACGACAACGAGTCGCTGCGAATTTTCACGACCACGATTCCCGCCGCGAACCGCATCCACACGCTGATGCACGATCCACAGTACCGCGCGGCGATTGCGTGGCAGAACGTCGGCTACAACCAGCCGCCACACCCGAGCTTCTTTCTGGGTGACGGCATGAAGGCGCCGCCCCATCCTCGCATAACCGTTCCGGCCCGCCCCCGGTGAGTGTCGGGAAATCTGCCACACCTGTGCGAATCATCACGCACACTTGGTCTCACCTCCGGCTCCACGGTCGAAAAACCGTGCATTCCGCGTTGGGCCGATCGGGCACGTCTGTTGCTGTGTTGGGTCACCATGGAAGTGCACGCCATGGCCCACACTGCAGCTCTGCCTCCATTTACTCCCGAGCTGGTTGCCCTGATTCGAGCGGAGTATCTCGAGATGCCTGGTCTCTGCCTGACCGTGGCCCAGGCCTCGCGGCTCTGGAACGTCGGTCGCGACGACTGCGTCAGGACGCTCGAGATGTTGGCGCGCGACGGCTTTCTCTACCGGTCCAAAGATCAGTACCTGCGGACTGGGAGCGGGCGCTGGTTTGTCTGACGTGCTGACTCTGGGCGAAGAACCTCACCCGGCTGCGGAATAGTTCCCATCCGCAGCCGTGGTCTGCAGGACGATCATCTTCCACGTGCCCACAGTTTGAGCGCCTGACGGCATCCCGCCCGTGCCGGACGCGCGGGCAAGAAATGTGCAGCCACGTCATTATTACCATGACTGCACTTCAGCGGCTCATCCCCCTTCCGCACCTCCTCGAAGTCGACCGCATCGACGTGTACGCTCCGGCTGTCCACGTGTGGGACTGCGTTCGGCAGGCCGAACTGGCGCACGGTCCGGCGATCCGTGCGCTTTTCAAGCTCCGCAGCCTCGCGAGCCGCCGGGCTGGCGGCGGGTGGCCGACGATCCGCATCGACAGCCTGCGCTCCTCTCCCGAACAGCCCGGGTTCCAAATCCTCGCCGATGAGCCGCCACATGAGCTGGCGGTCGGAGCGATCGGCAAGGTCTGGCGGCTCGACATTCCGTAGGGAAGCACGCGGCGTAGTGCGGCTCCAATGCGTATGATTCTCGCGGCACTCTTCATCGGACACGGCGTCGCGCACGTCGTCGGCTTTGCGGTGCCCTGGAAGCTCGTGACCTCCTCGGAAGCGCCCGGATCGCGAGGCGCGACGAGCGAGCATATGGCGTATATATGTGAGCGAGGAGCAACGACGCGAGGCGGGATGCCCCGCCCGGGAATTTGGTGACGAACTTCGGATTCGGGACACTAGCGCTCAGCGCGCGGTCGCTCCCCGCAGGAACCAGCGGTCGAGCAGCACGCGTCGGGTGAAGAAGGGAGAGCCGAGGAGCAGCCGGCCGAGTGCCGCGGTGGCCGTGCGAATCGGCGGCGCAGGGCGCCTCGCTGGCGGGTGGAGCCGGCCGAGCGCGGTGGCGTAAGGTTCGAGATCGTCAACCGCGTGCCTGCCGCGAGCAGCGGTCAGCGTTTCCGCCGCGAGTCGTCCGGACGCGATGGCGGGCTGAATGCCTTCACCGCTTTCAGGGTACGCGAGCCCGGCACCGTCTCCGGCGATGAGCACTCCGTCGCCGACGAGGGGCCGCGTTCCTACGCCTGAGGCAAAGTAGGCGTGTCCTCGCCATTTGAGCGGCGTCCCGGGCCGCAATCTCCCGGTGGCCTCCAGAAGCGCGATGAAGTTCCCGACGTGGCTCGCGAAGTCCCGGCTGACTCGCCGGCCGATGCCGACGTTGAGATACTCGCCCTTTCGCACGCACCACCCGTAACCCTCGAAATCACGGCAGAACAGGAGCTCGGGCGGCTCGCCATCGCCGCGCGCCTCCGCGCCATCGAGTCGAAACTCCGCCTCCTTCGCAACCACGGGGGGCAGCGTGTCCGCTGAGCCCTGCAGGTGACGGGCGACGGGACAGAAGTGCCCGCCTGCACCCACGACGACCGGCGTCTCGATGGCGTCGTTACCGGCGGTGACAATCCACCGATCGGCGTTCCGTCGCAGAGCGGTCACATGCGACCGCTCGAGGACGCGCACACCGGCCCGGCGAAGCAGGAAGTCATCGAACTCGCACCGCCGGATGGCGTAGCTGACGGTGTGCGGGTACTGCGTCTCGATGAGCCGGTTGCCCCGCTGGTCGCTGTTTGCGGCAATAACGCCAGTGCGGAAAGCGTTGATCTCCTGCAGGGTCAGTCCCGCGGCGCGGTATTCCTCCGGGTCGAGCTCGAGCAGTGGAAAGACGCCCGGCGTCAGCCATCCAGCGCACACCTTGTCGCGCGGGAAGGCGGCGCGATCGGCGACCACAACGTTCCAGCCAGCCCGCCGAAGGGTGCGCGCGCACGTCGAGCCCGCGGGACCTCCGCCGACGATGAGCGCGTCGCAGCGAATCATTCGCGCTTTCTCGAGGCGGAGTAAACCTCGGCTCTCGTCCAGAACGGCGGCATGGACTCCCTAGGGGTGAAAAGGATCTGAAAGAGCTGCATCCACCCGCTCGCGAATGCGGCCTGTGATCCGGCGAGGTACAGCTCCCACGCGCGCGCGAACTCGTTGCCGTAGGTCTGCCGCACGAAGTCTTTCGACGCCTCGTAGCGCGCCGACCAGATCTCGAGCGTTCGCTCGTAGTGCAGCCGCAGATTTTCGACGTCGACGACCGACATTCCCGCCGGTGCGAGGACGCCAGTCGTCACCTCGGCTAGCGTGGGCGTGTAGGCGCCTGGGAAAATCCGCCGCCGGATCCAGGGGTTCAACGGACACGGCGTGTCTCGACCGATGAAGTGGAGCAGGCCCCGACCACCATCGCGCCGCAGGCTGCGGCGCAGCACGTCGGCAAAGGAGTGGAGGTGCGGAAGGCCGACGTGCTCGAGCATGCCGATCGAGACGAACGCGTCGAAAGTGCCCCTGACGTTGCGGTAGTCGTCGTCGATGAACTCGACGCGGTCGGTGAGCCCCTCGCGAGCCGCGCGCTCGCGCGCGAAGGTCAGTTGTTCCCGGGACACGTTGAAAGCCTTCACTTTCACGCCGTACTGCCTGGCCATGAAGAGTGCCAGCGCGCCCCAGCCGCACCCTGCTTCGACGACCGTGTCTCCTGGCTGCAGCTGGAGCTTGCGACAGACGAGATCCAGCTTCGCCCGTTGAGCTTCTTCGAGGGACACTTCCGGCCGCTCGAAGTAAGCACATGTATAGACCAGCTCCTCGTCGAGCCAGAGCCGGTAGAAGCTGTTGCCGAGATCGTAGTGATGGTGGACGTTGTCTCGAGCGGCTCGCAGCGAATTAGGAATGACGAGCATCCTCCCGAGCCGGGCCCGCCAGGTCGGCGTCAGGGACAGTCGCGACAGCGCCTCGACGACCGGTTCGAGGGGTCCGCGAACGTCGAGTCGGCCGGCCATGTACGCCTCGCCGAACCAGAGATCCGGGTTGACGGCAAGGCCGAGAAGCGCCTTCCGGTCGTGGACGACCAGGTCGCCCACTGCCGGCCGGGTCGAATCATACGGTGACGTGCGATCCCAAAGCTCGAGCCGGACCGCCCCGGGGATAATCGTTCGCTGGACACGCGAGGCCAGCCATCGATCGAACACGCTGACGTGACGGCGCCAAGCCCCATCCACTCGATCGACGTCGCGGACCGCTGGGGCAGTGGCAGAGGTAAGCGACGGATGCGTCTCGGTGCTCATGCGGGGCTCCGTAGGATGCAAACTGAAACCCGCCGACCGCATACGTATACTCTGCCTCAGCGACGCGGTCAATGGATGAGTCCGAGCCCTCCTGTGAGGCGCTTTTCCCCAGCGTGGCGGAGTTTTTCGCTCCTTCTACGACGCCTCCTCATCTGTAGAGCCTGGCGCGCGACGGCACGAGATCTGCTCCCGTACCACCCCCGAGAGGTACCCTATGAAGCCAGAGATCCACCGCATCCTGATACCGCTCGATTTCAGTCCCCCCTCGGACCGTGCGCTCGGCTACGCCAAGGCTCTTTCCACCGAGTTCGGTGCGCCGCTCTATCTTCTGCACGTCATCGAGGATCGGCTGATGACCGGGCCATGGCCGGCGGAGGTCTACCTGGGCGAGCTGCCCAAGCTTCGTGAAGATCTCGTCAAGGAAGCCGAGCTCCGTATGGCGGGCTGCCTCGAGTCTCTCGTGGCTGAAGGGATCCAGGCGACGGGCGAAGTTCTGATCGGAGGTCCGTCCCACGTGATCATCGAGCAGGCGAACAAGGTGCACGCCGACCTGATCGTGATGGGCACGCACGGCAGGACGGGGATCACCCACCTTCTTATCGGAAGCGTTGCCGAGCGCGTGATTCGGCATGCGCCCTGCCCGGTTTTCGTTGTCCGCGAGCGGAAGGCGGTCGAAGGCTCGCTCGCACCGGCGGTGGCCGCCGGGGCCGTCGCCGGATAGAAAAGAACGCCCGGGCGGCTTCGTGCGTATTACGCTTGCGGTGCATGTCGACTACGCATACGAAGCCATCGGGCGAGGCTCAACTGCTCGATCGCCTGCGCGCCGCGACCGAGACGCTCGAGCTCGTCGCCGCCGACCGTGGCACGCTCGCGCTGCTCTCGGAAGACGAGCACCGCCGCCTCCGCGCCGCGGCGGCGCTCGTCTGTAATCCCGATGTCCGCGCCCGCCGCACGATGGCGAAGGCCCTCGCGCGCCGCCGGCGTCGCGAACAGTCCGATCGAGACGAGGGAATCCTGGCCGCGACCGGCATTCGCACGCTACGCCGGTCGCCGGTGTTCACCACCCCGAATGTCTTCGCACCCAGCGGATTCGAAGCGAGAGATCTCCCGCGTGCCGCCGACACCGACGAGTACCACCGCGCCAATCGGACGGCGTCCCGCGAAACGTCCGAGTCGAGGTGTTGCTACATCTGCAAGCAGATGTACTCGACTGTTCATCATTTCTACGATCGGCTGTGCCCCTCGTGCGGAGAGCGTAATTTCACCAAGCGGACCGAGCTGTCGGACCTGACCGGTCGCGTGGCGTTGCTGACAGGCGGCCGCGTGAAGATCGGCTACCAGGCCGGGCTCAAGCTCCTGCGCTCGGGAGCGCACCTGATCGTCACCACCCGGTTCCCCCGCGACTCGGCGGCGCGTTACGCACAGGAACCGGACTTCGCGGCGTGGTGCGATCGGCTGGAGATCTACGGCCTGGATCTTCGTCATACCCCGAGCGTCGAGGCGTTTTGCCAGGAGTTGCTCTCGACCCGCGATCGCCTCGACGTGATCGTGAACAACGCCTGCCAGACCGTCCGGCGTCCGCCGGACTTTTACGCCCACATGATGGCCCGCGAGGCCGCGCCGCTCGTCAACGCGCCCGCCGCGGTCGGGAAGCTCCTGGCGGCGTACGACGGACTGCGTGGTGCGCAGGCATCGACCGGGGATCGGGCTACTCTGGTGTCGTCCGCACACGCCGAGCTCACTGCCGCGGGGATGGCCGGGCTCGCCAACGCGTCTCAGCTGTCGCAGCTCCGTCTTCTTCAGGAAGAGATGCTCGCGCAGCCCGACCTTTTTCCAGCAGGCCGGCTGGATCAAGACCTGCAACAGGTGGATCTCCGTCGGCGCAACTCGTGGCGTTTGCTGCTCTCGGACGTGTCGACCGTGGAGCTCCTCGAAGTGCAGCTCGTCAACGCCGTCGCACCGTTCATCCTCAACGCCCGGCTCAAACCGCTCATGCTGCGGACACCCGGCCGGGACAAGCACATCGTGAATGTCTCGGCGGTCGAGGGACAGTTCTATCGCAGCTGGAAGACAACCCGCCATCCGCACACGAACATGGCGAAGGCGGCGCTGAACATGATGACGCGCACGTCGGCGACCGATTACCACGCCGACGGGATTCATATGAACAGCGTCGACACCGGATGGGTGACCGACGAGGATGCGGCCGAGATCGCGGCGCGCAAGACAGCCGAGCAGCGATTCCACCCGCCGCTCGACGTCGTCGACGGCGCGGCCCGTATTCTCGATCCCGTCATCACCGGCCTGAACACCGGCGTCCACGTGTGGGGGCAGTTCCTGAAGGACTACCGGCCGACCGACTGGTAGGCGAGCAGGACGGCATGTCGCGGTCCGCGCTTCAGCCTGCCGCGCACGTGCTCGACCTCGACGGTGAAGCCGTTCTGCCGCAACCGTCGAGCGAACTTCCTATCCTCGGATGCCAGCCACATCGCCAGGACGCCCTGTGCGGTCAACGCCGAGCGAAGCGCGGCCACGCCCCGGTCGCTGTAGAGCCAGCCGTTGGTCGACGTCGTCAGTGCATCCGAGCCGTTGTCCACGTCGAGCAGCACGGCGTCGAACGTCCCTGGATTCCGGCGAACGGCGATCGCCACGTCCGTTTCGTCGACGCGCACCCGCGCGTCGTCGAGTGGACGGCCCGCGAGCGGACCGAGCGGACCGCGATTCCAGCGCACGACGGCCGGAACGAGTTCGGCGACGACAACGGTAGCGGCTGCCGGCAGGACGTCGAGCGCGGCACGCAGCGTGAAGCCCATCCCGAGGCCTCCAATGAGGACGTGCGGCGCCGCGGCGGATGCAATGCGGCGGCACCCGAGGGTGGCCAGCGCGTCCTCGGATCCGTGCTCGTCGCTCGACATCAGCGGCTTGTTGTCGGCGAGGAGCAGAAACTCGCCGTCACGGCGCTTCAAGGTCAGCGCTGTGCCGTCCGGAGCGGCGGTGTCCTCGATGAAGATCCAGGGCTTCACTGCAGTCTCCCCGCGAGTCCGCGACAGAGACATCTCCGCATGGTCATGCGCGCGCCAGCAAGCCGGCGAAGAGCTGACACAAGGCGGCTCCGACGATTGTCATCGACAACCCCCACGCCATCAACTGGCGAAAGAGCACACGCGATTGCTCGGTGTCGGCGACTGCGGCCACCGCGAGGGCGCCGATTGTCGATAGCGGCGAGACGTCGACGAGGGACGAACCGACGTTGATTGAGAGCGCGATGGCGAGTGGATCGCCGCCGCCCAGTCGTTCGACCAGGCTCGAAATAGTAGGCAGAAACGCGGGCAGCACCACGCCTGACGTGCTGCTATAGGTGGAGATGGCGCCGGTGACGAAGGCAATCACGCCGTTGATCGAGGACGGCGACGCCAGCCGCGCCAGCAGCGACGTGAACAGGTCCATACCCCCTGTCTTCTCGAGGACTCCGATCAAGACCGACACACCGCAGACCATCATGATGATGCCCCACGGCACGCCGCGGACGGCCGCGCCATCGTCGGCCGCCTGAGCCACGAGCAGTACCTGCGGAGGCGGCGAACGCCGAGAGGCCCAGGCTCAGGTTGAACGCTACGACACCGAAGATCCACGCGGCGACGACGACAATCGTCAATTGCTGGTGCCGCGAGAGGGGGTCGATTGGGGTCTTCCGGCTGAAGGCGGAAGCCACGGGGTTTGAGGTGTCGGCTGCGGCTGGCTCTGTCGATGCAGATGGTCCCGTGGCTTCCGCCTTTAGGCGGAAGGAAGACTGCGACGTGGCTTTCGCCTTCAGGCGGACGGAACCATCCCGGCCGCTCAGCCAGACGTAAGCGACACCCGCCACGATCACGTGTGCGGCGAAGTTCGCGAACCATACCCGCGCTTCGTGTCCCACCAGGCCGGTCTTGGCCATCGCGCCGTTGGCGATGATGCCGACCGACGAGAACGGCGACAGGTTGCCGGCGTTTGCCCCGTTGGCGACCATCAGGGCCGTAAAGAACGGCGAGACGCCGGCGCGCTGTCCGACCGCCATGGCGAGCGGCGCGAGGAGCGCGACGGTCGAGATCGCTCCCGGTCCGACCGAGCAGAGCGCGCCCGCGACAACGAAGAAGAGCAGCGGGATCACGCGCGCGTTGCCGCGAGCGAGCTTGATCGAGCGATGCGCAAGTCCTTCGAGCGTCCCGTTTGTTTCAGCGATCGAGAAGAGCAGCGTGACGCCAGCGAGGGTCAGAAAGAGGGTGACCGGGAAGCCCGCCATGACCGCGTCGGGCCGCATCCCGGCTTGATATACGCCGATCAGCCAGGCGAAGGCGAGCGCGATCCACCCGACATTGATGCGGGAGGTCATCGACAGCCCGAGCGCGACGAGGAGGGCGAGGAGCGAAAGGACGGCTGGATTCACGATACTGGATTCACGATAAATGGGTGCGGTCATCTTACAAGAGCCCGTGCCTCCCGGACTCCTCACGATAAGTCAGCGTTTTTCAGGTCACGTTCAGGACTTGGGTTGACCCACATCGCTACGCTGCTCAGTGAGGGGACTATGAGCAGAACCAGCGATACCCACACGGTAGCCGCGACCGCCGCGGCTGTGCTCCTCGCAGCAGTTACGGTTCTGACGGGCCAGGACGGCGACGCGGTACCCGCGGCAATGCCGGCGGCCTCGCGCGACGCCGCCGCGCTTCGCGTGCGCGGCCAGCTTCTGGGCTACAACCTCGATCGCGAAGCCGCCCTCTCGTCATTCAGGGAGGCGATGGCAGCCGATCCTACCGATCCGGCCGCGCATCGACTGACCGCGGCCGCGCTGTGGATCGGCGCCCTCTTCGAGCGCGGCGCGGTGACCGCCGAGGACTACCTGGGCCAGGCGCGGTCCGACCCGGGGCGCACGCCTCCTCCCGCGCAGCTCGAGGCCGCGTTTCGCGAGCACCTCGATCGCGCGCTGCGGCTCGCCGAGGAGCGATGCCGCGCCGCCTGCAATGCCGACGCACACTTCCAGTTGGGAGCGGCCTATGGCTACCAGGCGACCTACGCCGCGACGATTGAGGGGAGCCTCTATGGCACGCTGCGCGCAGCACGGCGCGCCTATGCCGAGCACGAGCGCGTGCTCGAGCTCGATCCCAGCCGCAAGGACGCGGGGCTCATCGTCGGCATGTACCGATACGCCATCTCGTCGCTGTCACTGCCGTCGCGTTTCATGGCCCGTATCGCGGGCTTCAGTGGTGGCCGCGAGCGCGGGCTACGAATGGTCGAAGAGGCGGCAAGTTATCCCAGTGACGTCCAGACCAACGCCCGCTTCACGCTCATCGTCATCTACAACCGCGAGTCTCGATTCGACGACGCCCTGCGCGTGGTGGCGGAGCTGCAGCGGGAGTATCCCCGGAATCGACTGTTGTGGCTCGAAGCCGGCAGTACGGCGCTGAGGGCCGGCCGTCCAGCCGTCGCGCGCCAGTCGCTCGAGCACGGGCTCGCCATGCTCGCCGCCGATCCGCGGCCGCGCGCGTTCGGCGAGCTGGCTCGCTGGGGCTACTACCACGGCGCGGCGCTCGTCGCGTTGAAGGAGACCGACGCCGCACGGCCCGTGCTCGACGCCGCGCTGAGGGGTCCCGCCCGGCCATGGCTGCAGGGCCGAATCCATACCGAGCTCGGGAAGCTCGCCGACCTGGCCGGCGACCGGCCGCGCGCGGCCGGCGAGTATCGGCAGGCGATCGCTCTTTGCAACCAAGACAGCGACGATGTGTGCCTCAAAGAAGCGACGACCCTGCTGAAAGGAAAGTACCAATGATGTCGCAGCGTGCACGGTCGGTTTGCGCTGTCGCCAGCATGGTGCTGACGCTCGCCGTAGCGGCGGTCCTCGTCTCGAGGGGAACGCGGGTGTCGGCACGATACGTCGCGCGTGACGCGCTTCGGTCGACGTTCGAGTCGGACACGCGGAATCTCGTCTACCGCTGGGATCCTTCGGACCCTCGCCCGGAGCCCGAGCGGAAGGCCGCGCTGTTCGACTTCATGTATCAGACCTACGACAGCTCCGCATGGATCCCGCAGTCGGTGTTCGACGGCAACCTCATGACGCAGGCCGTCGTCGGCGACGTCGATACGATCGTCGGCACGAAGGTCGGCCTGGTCCTCTGGCGGGAGCAGTCGGTCGTTCCTGCCTACGGCATGGCGCCGGGTCCGCGCTCGGACCAGCCGCTGCGCTGGACGGTGAATTGCCTCGTGTGCCACACCGCAGAAATCGACGGCGTCGCGTACCTCGGTGCGGGCACCAAGACCTTCGACGATCTCTGGCTCGGCGAGGCGCTCAAGACGCTGACGAGCGAGCGCTGGCGATCGGTCCTGCCCCGGGATCCCGCCGATCGCGCGATGGCAGTGGAAGCCAACCGGATCCTGAATTCCCATCACCACGACAAGATCGACTCGTTGACGCGCGCGCGCTCGACGGCGTTTGCCGCCTCGCACGTCGAGCTGTTCATGCGCCCGAACGGGGCTATGCCTGCGGTTGAAGATGTCGGTCGCGGCGATACGAAGACACCGCCCCTGTGGCACACGGCCGCGAAGATGACGTCGGGACGCTGGTACTCCGACGGCAGTTTTCATGGCCCGTTCCCGCTGATGGCTTCGTCGATGGAGCTCGAGAAGGACCGGCCCTTCGATGCTTTGGTGACGTCGGTCATCCCGACCATCAAAGCGGAGTTCGAGTCCGTGATCCGCCACCTTCGGCCGCCTGCATACCCGTACGGGATCGACCGACCGCTGGCGGCGCGCGGAAAGGAGTTGTTCTACTCGCAAGAGGTGGGATGCGCGCGCTGCCACGGCGTCTACGACGGCCGGGGCAACGTCGACTGGCCGGGCGTCCACAAGGACGTGGGCACGGACCGCTCGCGCCTCGATATCGTCTCGGACAAGTTCATCGACGCGTTCGCGCACAGCCCGCTGGCCGCAGAGGGTGCGCTCGTCAAAAGCCAGGGATACGCTGCGACGCCGCTGACCGGGGTCTGGGCGAACTATCCGTACCTCCACAACGGGAGTGTGCCGACGCTTTATCACCTGCTCGGCCCGGTGTCAGAACGGCCAGCGATTTTTCACGTGATGGCCGCCGGCCGTTTCGACCGGACGAGGGTCGGCCAGTGGCTCTACCTTGATCCGGCCGAGGGCAGACTCGACGAGGCGGTGCTCCTGCGGCGGCATGGCAACGATCGGGATTGGTTCAACGTGGCGCGGCCTGGCGCCGGCAACGGCGGGCATAACATCTGGCCCCGGATCCGCACGGATGACAATCGACGGGCGTTGATCGAGTATCTCAAAACCCTGTGATCCGCTCGCACGAGACCATCGTCGTCGGCGCTGGACCCGCCGGGCTCGCCACGTCACGCGAGCTGACGCGGGCCGGCGTTGACCACTGTGTGCTCGAACGCGGGGCCCAGCTCGGACACACGTGGGCCAACCTCTACGACAGCCTGGTGCTGCATACCGGCCGGCATCTATCGGCACTGCCAGGCCTGCCGTTTCCGTCCGGCACGCCACTCTTTCCGACGCGACGCGACTTCCTCGACTACCTCCATCGCTACGCCAGCGCATTTAGCCTGCCGATCGAGACGTCCTCGGACGTCCTGGGAATCGAGCGTCAGGCCGACCAGTGGCTTGTCCGGCTGCGCTCCGGTGCAGCTCTCGGCGCCCGGACGCTCGTCGTTGCCACAGGCATCGTGGCCAACCCCCACGTGCCGGAGATCTCCGGACGCGATCGCTTCACCGGACGCGTCATGCACAGCATCGACTACCGGCGGCCGGCCGGGATGAAGGGCAGGCGTGTTCTGGTCGTCGGGGCGGGCAACTCCGCAGGCGAAATCTCGGTCGAGCTCGCGCGGGCTGGCGCGAGTGTGACGCTGGCGGTCCGGACCGGCGCGACGATCGTGCCTCGGGAGATGCTCGGCGTTCCGGTTCAGTACTTGTCGGTGGCCCTCTATCCGTTGCCCAAAGCGCTCGTGCAGCACCTCACGACCGCGGTCGGCAGGCTTCGCGGACCGCGAGTGATGCCGTCCGCAGCCCGTACGCCGTGCCCTAGAGTACCCCTCATCGAGAACCGACGGGGCCTCGAGTTGTCGAAGACCCTCCGCTCCGGGACGATTCGCCTGCGCGGTGGGTTGACTGGGTTCACCGAGGAAGGTGTTCGGTTCAGCGATGGATCGGAGGAGGCGTTCGAGGATGTGATTCTGGCGACCGGGTTTCGCGCCGCGCTGGGCTTCCTGGAGGGGGAGATTGCGCTCGACGCGTGCGGGTTTGGACGCCGCCGCGATCGCGTCGTAAGCCTCGACCACTCGGACCTGTGTTTTGTCGGCCACAACTACGACACCCGCGGAGGCCTCTACAACATCTCGATCGACGCCCCTCGCGCGGCGCGTGTGATTACACGGGTCCTGCGTGATACTGGGCGAACGTCCACTGGAACGCCGCCAGTACGCAGTGAAAGATGATGGGAATCGTGCCCCCTAGCCAGCGCTGGTCGGGCTTCCGTGCCATCCGGATGGCATAGCGGGCCACCATCGCTCCGGCGTACAGGTAGCTCCACACGAGCACGATGCGACCCAGGCGCGGCCACGGCTGAACCCAGACACCCGAACCACGCCAGAAGTCGGACGCTATCCAGAACATGAGGAAGAGCACGACTGCCTGCGTCGAGAGCAGGAACGTGTACGGCACGAGTCCCGACTGCCAGGCGGACATGGGCGGCAGCCACGAGGGCGCACGCAGGCAGACGACGAGCTGGCCGGCGACGCGCAGAAACATCAGCACGCTGCACAGCCAGAGGACGATGCTCAACGAGTGCGGGTCGTTCATACGTCGCTCGACGCCTCGGCGCCCGCGAACATGTTCCGGTAGTGGCGATACCAGTTGCTCTGAAACACCTCGCCTGGATCGAACTCGCGCTTGCGCTTCAGGAACTCCGGCAACTGCGGATAGCAGCGTTCGACCTGATCTCTTCTTGCCCACCGATGGTAGGTGAGGTAGTAGCTCCCGCCATGCCGTATGCCGAGGTCGATGAGCGTTCGGAAGGCATCGGCTGCCCGGTCGATATCAGCTGGCGTGTGGTCGACGTGCAGGTTGAAGATGATGCACGCGTAGCGATCGCGGGCCCACGCCAGGAACGTCTCGTCGTCTTTTTCGATGAGCCGGACGGTTCCGTAGATCACGTTGGCCCGGTGCGCGCGCAAAGCCTCGCGCGCGTCTTCCATGAACGCGCCCAACTTCGCCCGCTCGACATAGATTTCCGTGATCATCTCCGACCCCTTGACCTTGGCGCCCGTCGCGCGGTCGATGTCCGCGTGGTAGTTGTCGAGGTAGGCGGCCGAGAGCTGCGAGTCCGACCAGTAGATCTGCCCGGACGTCTGCAAGTAGCGCGAGGTGTAGAAATCAAATGCGAGGCGCTTGTTCGTGTGCGAGTAGCGGGTCAGCCTCGCCCAATCGTCCGGATGGAACCGCGTCGGCTTCGCGGTGAGCGGCGTGGCGGGCGGCACAGGCCGGTAGCAGGAGAAGACGCCGCGGCGGAGAAAACTGTCGCACGTGTCATCGGTGGCGAACTGAAAATCGCCGTAAAGGTAGCCATCCCGGATCCGCTGCTCGAAGCGGTCCATGATGTCGGCGGTCTCGCCGAGCACGACCACACGCTCGACCTTGCAGCGCGGGCGCAGGCGGAGCTGCACGCGGGTGACGATTCCAAAGAGACCATAGCCGCCAATCACCAGGCGGAAGAGTTCCGCGTGCTCATGTCTCGAGCACGTCCGGACGGCGCCTGTCGCGTCGAGCAGGTCGAACGACTCGACTTGATCGACGATCGGCTTGAGGTTCAGGCCCCGACCGTGCGCGTTGCACGCCAGCGCTCCGCCGAGGCTCAACCGGTCGGCGCCGGTTTGCTTCTGGACGATACCCCAGTGCGGATGCTGCACGGGGCGCGGATCACGCGGATCTTTCACGGGACGCAGATCACGCGGATCATTCACGAGACGCAGATCACGCGGATCATTCACGGGACGCAGATCGCGCGGATCATTCACGGGACGCAGATCACGCGGATCATTCACGGGACGCGGATCACGCGGATCAATGACGGGGCGCGAATGACGCGGATCTTCGGGAGCTCCACCGTGATCGCGCTGCACGCGCTCGAGGTACTCCATGAGCGCGGGCCAGAGGATGCCTCCCTCCGCGGTGATCAGCCCACGCTCAGCGTCGAACGCCAGCACGCGGGCGAGCGCGCGCGTATCGATGAGGACGCTGGCCTCGCCGAACTGCTGGCCGCCCATCGCATGCCGCCCACCCGCGATCGACACGGACTGTCCGTCGCGGGCGGCGCGAGCAACCGCCGCTGCGAGCTCGCTGACGTCGCGCGGCGTGATGACCGCGGCCACGCGCGTGGCGTTCAGCTGCGAGTGGATATCGTTGACGAGGACGCTGCTGACTTCGGGCTCGACGGAGGAGAGTGCTGGTGACCCCATGCCAACAGGCTACGGGATGTCCTCCCGACTGTCTTGAGGAGCGGCTGAAGAAACCCTGAAAAGTTGTGACGGGCCGGGGTTCAGGGATCAGGGATCAGAGGATCGGGGATCAGAGGATGGGGATCAGGGAATGGGGATCCCCTGGCCCCTGGACCCCCGATCCCCGACCCCTGATAGCTGACAGCTGACAGCTGACAGCTGTTCTAGAACACGAACCGTCCGCCGAAGCGGATCTGGCGCTGCGAGCCAGTCGTTCCCGTGACCTGGCCGAAGGTGTTACCCACCGCCGTGCTGTATCCGGTGCTGGGGTTTCCCCAGCGCACCGAGTTTGTCACGTTGTAGGCATCGACGCGGAACTCCACGAAGCGGGTACCGCCGACGGAGAAGCGCTTGAACAGCGACGCGTCGAGGTTCCAGTACCCGGGGCCGTCAGGACCGCTGTTGCGCGAGAGGTTGCCCTGCGTGCCGGGCGTCGGCAGCGAGTAGACCATCGGGTCGAAGTACAGATTGCCGGGTCCAAGCCCGCCGAGCACGACGTGGTCGCCGTTGAGGTCTGCGTACGCGGAGTTACCGGGCGTGTTGAATTGCGCCCCGTTACCGCCAATCGTCAACGGCAGACCTGACTGCGCGGTGAAGATGCCGCTGACCTGCCAGCCGCCGATGATGTTACCGGCGAGCCCCTCGGTCAACCATCGCTTGCCAGGCCCCCAGGGGAGCTCGTAGAGCGCCGTTGCCACGTAGTTGTGGAGGCGGTCATAGTTTGCCCTCGACCAGCTCAGGCTGTAGTCGATGGGCGTGGCGATTCCACCGTTTTCGTTCGCGAGATCCTTCGCCCGGCTGAGCGTGTAGGAGTTCGTCATCAGGAACCCGTTCCGAAAGCGGCGATCGACCTTGACTTGAAGCCCGTGGTACTCGGACTTGTTCTCGTTCGTGCGGGTGCGCGAGGTGCCCGTTCGGTTGAACTGGGCGAACTGCGGCCGCCCGTTGTTGCCCGACCCGTAGACCAGGCTCGCGTTTTTGTCGACGTCCATCACGAGATCGACACCGCGGTTGCCGACGTAGGCGATGTCGGCGGTGAGGCTGTACGGCAGCTGGCGCTGGAACGCCACGTTCCACGAGTGCAGCGTTCCTTCATGCAGGTCAGGCGAGATGACGTCAAGGGTCGCGTTCTGCAGCGCGGTTCCCGCGATGCTGATGATGCCGTCCTGCGGGACGGCCAGCAGCGCCGCCGCCGGAAAACCGGTCGCCAACGCGCCCGCCCTCTGAAATGCGTTCGCCGCGGTTCCCGAGTAGTTCTGCTTCACCGGGTAATTGAACGCGTAGCGGTTATCCGGGAACGGAATCGTGCTCGCACCGTAGCCGGCACGCAGAACCGATTCCTGGCCGAGACGCCACGACACGCCGGTTCGCGGGTTGAAGTTCTTGAAGTTCCTCTCCACGTTGAGCGCGTTATTGAGATCACCGAAACCGGCGACGCGAATCGTGTGGGTCGACGGATCGTAGTTTGCGAGGCTGCCCGTTCCGGCAAGTCCTTCGAGCGGCGAGTAGTACTCCCACCGCAGGCCGAGGTCGATGGTGATGTTCGAGCGCGCTTGCCACTTGTCCTGGATGAACAGGAACGTCGCCCAGTGCTTGGTTCCGGGCTCGTCGAAGACCTTCAGGTCGCGCGACACGCTGTTCGGCCAGTCGAGCAGGAACGACGCCATCGGGTTAGCCACGCCGCTCAGCGTCGCAGACTCGCTCGGCAGGCCTGTTCCGGACGCGTTGAACGTGAACTGCCCGCGCGGCCCGCCCGCGTCCTGCGTCTGCAGCAGCATGTCGTCGTTGTGCCGCCATTCGCCGCCGATCTTGACCGTGTGAGAGTTGAACAAACGGGTCAGAACCGACGTGAAGTTCCACGTCTTCTCAGACCGATCCCAGGGCTGGCTTGCCGAGAACCCCAGCACTGGCCCGGAGTAGCCGCCGATGTTGATCGAGGAGATGCCGCTCGTGAAGTCGTCGAGATTTGCGCCCGGGATACCGACGTCGGTGCTGGTCGTCAACCCGTGTCCCTCGGTGGTCGTGACGTTCTTGTAGTAGTTCACCCCGCCACGGACGTCGAGCACGGTCGTCGAGCTGATGACTCGGGTCCAGGTGCCTGCCGAGCTGAAGCTCTTGTTCGTACCCTCGCCGGCGAAGCCGCCGTTGGCCGGGCCGCCGTACTGTCCGTAGAGCCCTGGATCGAAGACCACCGGCCGCATGAAGCTGAGGCGACCCGACAACGAATCGTTCTGGTTCAGCGTGTAGTTGATCTTCGCGTCGAAGCCGTCGGTCGTCTTCTCGCGCGTCTGCGCCTTCTGGTAGTTGTTCATGCCGAGCGGTGCGCCGGCGATGTTCGGCTCGGGAAGGAAGCCGAGCAGCCGACGCGCGATCGGGCTGATCCGCTCCTGCGGAATGAGGTTGTTGGCAAACGCCACGCGATTGGCGCCGCTGACGTCGCCGGTCAGCGGGTCGTAGATTCTGGTGCTGACCTCGCCGAAATCACCGTTGCGCATCCGCATCGTGGGCACCGTCGCGCGTACCACGTAGCCGCCGTTGTCGAGCGTGTGCTGGTAGTCGCCGAAGAAGAACAGCTTGTTGCGAACGATTGGCCCGCCCAGCGTGAACCCGGTGTTGACGAACTTGGTCGGTGGCTTCAAATGCGGCAGCGCGGCGGCGGCCCCCGTCGCGTAGTCGCTGGCGTTGGTGGACTCGGTGTTCCCAAAGAAGAACACGCTGCCCTTCAGATCGTTCGTGCCCGACTTCAGCGTGACGTTCGTCACCGCGCCGCCCGATCGGCCGAACTCGGCGTCGTAGTTGCTCGTCGTCACCGCGACGGTCTCGAGCGCGTCAGCGGCGGGGATGATCACCTGCAGGAGGCCAGTCTTCTGGTTGTTGTCAAGGCCCTCGATGAGCGTGGTGCTCGCCATGCCCGGCTGGCCGTTGACCTCGAACCGCAGCGAATCCTGCGAGTTGAAGAACTGGGAGTGCTCGCGGTGGGGCCGCGTCACGCCAGGCACCGTCATCACCAGCGACTGGAAGTTGCGGTTGAAGGTCAGCGGCAGTTCCGAGACCATCTTCGATTCGATGATGCGGCCGGTGTCCGTCCGATCGGTCTGCAGGAGCGGCGTATCTGCCGCGACGGTGACCGACTCGCTGACCTGGCCGAGCTCGAGCGTCAGGTCCACGCGCATCGTGGTGTTGACGTCGACTCTCACGTTCTGGCGGATGACTTTACGGAAGCCCTGCAGCTCGGCATGCACCGAGTAGGTGCCGTTCCTCAGGCTCGAGAAGATGTAGTTGCCCGCCTCGTTGCTGATGGCGGTACGGCTGCTGTTGGTCTGCGTTTCGATAGCGGTGACGGTCGCTCCGGGCACCGCTGCGCCGCTCGAGTCGGTCACGTTCCCGAGGAGCGTGCCGGTGACGGCCTGTGCGCCGACCGTAGACGGGACCGCGAGCATGCCGACGAGCATGACCGCCATTCCGCACACGACGAACGCTGCAGGCAGGTTCGTGGTTCGAGACTGCCGTCCGGACGCGGAACTCACACTGAGGCGCATCGGTTCCTCCCCCCTGAAAATTGCCAAGCTAACCACAATGTTAGGAGGCTGTCGGGCCGAATGGGGGGGAGTTCCTGTTACCTCTGCGATGAGAGGCCTTGGCTCAAGGCTCGAGGCTCAGGGCTCGGGCAAAAGCCTTCTGCCCTAATGAGATCAGTGCTTTCCTTGAGCCTTGAGCCCTAAGCCCTGAGCCATCACTTCTCAGAAATGCAATAAAGGCTCCTGAAGCCCCGCAGGTACAACTCGTTATCGACCAGTGCCGGCGATGCGTTGAATCCGTCGTCCAGCTTGTTCTGCGCCAGGACTTCGAACGTCGGGCCATGCTTCAGCACGACTGTCGTGCCATCCTGGCTGGGGAAGTAGACCCGGCCAGCCGCTCCGACGGGGGAGGCAAAGATGTTGGGTGCCGCCTCGAGGCGAGCCAGTTGGTAGTGGGCCTTCCCGGTTTTCGCGTCGAACACCGAGAGGATGCCGTTGTTGGACTTCAGGAGGTAGAGGAGGCCGTCATAGAGGAGGGGAGACGGCACGTACGGCGTGTCGCGATCGAGCGACCAGACGAGCGCGGGCGTGTTGGTGATGTCGTCCTTGGCGTCGGCGAGTCGCACGGCCTTGAGATTGTTGCCACGGAAGCCGGCCGTCAGGATCACCATGCCGTCGGCCGCGACCGGCGACGGAATCGGATTCATCGTCGTGCCTGCGCCATACCAGATTAGTTTTCCGGTCTCGAGGTCGTAGCTGCGGACCTGCTTCATGGCGCTCGTGACGACCTGCGCCCGGCCGTCGTGCACGACAACGA
This sequence comes from uncultured Acidobacteriota bacterium, assembly GCA_963839705.1. Classification (GTDB taxonomy): domain Bacteria; phylum Acidobacteriota; class Vicinamibacteria; order Vicinamibacterales; family 2-12-FULL-66-21; genus DATBJJ01. The sequence continues at coordinate 259,865 of CAWIWL010000004.1, read as the reverse complement.
GGGGCGTTGCCCACGAATCGATTTCGTCACGCGCGGCTCGCCACTTTTCTTCCCCCGTCCGCTTGTCGAGCGCGGTGATGAACGAGGCGCCCTGATGATCCCAAACGACGACGAGCATATTGCCGTGCAGCGCCGGCGAACTCCCCTCGCCGAATTGATTGCGCATGGCCTTGTCGCCGAGGTCCTTCTGCCAGACGGGCGTGCCCTTCATGTCGAACGCGTAAATGCCGCGCGACTCGAACGACGCAATCACGTGTGTTCCGTCGGTGACGACCGAAGGCGACGCCCACGTGCCCCACTCCTGGTGGCTGCCCTCGTGCGGCGTTTCTTCACGGACGACACGCTCCCAGACGACGCGGCCGTCCTTGCGGTCGAGCGCCATGACGGCGTACTTGTGTCCGCCCGGCGCCTTGCCCCGCGCCGCGTGCGCCTCAGCCTCGCTTGCGCCCACCGGCACGGCCGTCGTCAGGAACAGGTGCTCGCCCCAGATGACCGGCGTTCCGGCGCCGCGTCCGGGGATCTCCTTCTTCCATCGAATGTTCTTCGTTTCGCTCCACTCGACAGGAGGCTTCGCGAGCTTGGAGACGCCCGTACCCTCGGGTCCGCGCCACTGCGGCCAATAGCGGTCGCTGTCTGCGGCGGACAGGGCGATACCGGCCGACGCGATGACCAGGGTCAGAAGGGCAGAGGTGCAGGATTTCGACAGAGGCATGCGTCTTCTTACGCCACCCGCGCCTCCTGCGTTTCGTCTTGGATCGACGCCGTTCGACGGCGGGTCCGCCATGCCGCCAGACGCCTGAGGGCGAGGGCGACGCCCGTCCAGACGAGAAATCCTCCGCCCGCTGACGCAACCCCGGCGACCGCTTCGCCTGGCAGTCCGCCCAGCTCGCCCGTGTGTGCGAAGCGCAACCATCCGCGGACCTTCTGTCCCCGGCTCGTTGCTGCGTATGGTTCCCATCGGATGTCGGCGCCGGTGCGGCCGTCGAGTGTTAGCGTCGATCGGGCGAAGCTGTTCCAGTATTCACGGTCGGACATCGACACGGCGACGGGACCGCCGGGCCTGGGAGGGAGGCGGACGATCATCGTCCGCCACGTTGGAATCTGACGACCGGCGCGCGCAACAAGCGATTCAAGTGTCACCCCCGAGCCGAAGCCGTCTGGCGGACTTGCCGGATCTGACGGGCGCGAAGCGCGATCGCCGACGGCTGGCTCTGGGCGCCCCGTTTCGCCACGTCCGCGCTCGCCTCCCCGTCCACCGCCGCGTCCGCCGCCGGACTCTGCGCCTGGTCCGCCGCCGCGCGCCGCGGCCGCGACGGGTCTTGAGCTGCCGGTCAGCGTATAGACCAGGTTACTGGCCCAGCTGTACGAGATGACCAGTCCCGATGCCGTAAGAATGATGAGGATCGGTGCGCACCAGAACCCGATGACGTTGTGCCAGTTGAAGTCCCGCGCCTTGCCGCGGAGGCCAGAGCGGAACAGCATCACCGCTGACACGTGCCGCCACGTCCACTGCCGCGGCCACCAGAGATAGAGTCCAGTGATCGCCAGCACGAGGAACGCGGCGTTGCACGCGCCGATGATCGCGCGCGCCGTCGCGCGATGCTCACCCTCGACCGAAAGATACCGGTGCCAGCTCGTGACCGATCGGTAGAACGCCCGCGCCCGGGGCGCGCCAGTTCCCAGCACCTCGCCGGTGTATGGGTTGACGAACACCGTGCCACGCTGCCCGAGCGCGAGCGCAGCCGAGACACGCGGATCGGAATCGAGCGTCACGGTCGTCGGTTCGGCGTCCGGCACGGCCGCTCGCACACGCTCGAGGAGCACGTCGACGTCGAGCCTGGTGGCTCCTGGCCCAGGCGGTTCGACGTAGCGTTGCGACCGCTCGACGATCTTGAGCACGGATTGCTGGAACGTCAGCAGCGTGCCCGTGACCGACATGACCAGGATGACGATGCCGGCGACGAGGCCGGCCGTGAGGTGCGTCCAGAAGAGAATCGTGCGTAGTTTCATGATGGTTGATTCAGGGATCAGGGATCAGGGATCTGGGGGTCAGGGGTCAGGCAAATCCTTGATTGAGCGGTGTAAGGTTTCCTGATCCCTGATCCCTGATCCCGGATCGCCGTTCACTACAACTCCGCCCACTGCCGCAGGAGGTTGTGGTACACGCCCGTGAGCTGGACGGTCGAGGCGTGGTCCGGAACGTCGGCCGCGAGGCGCTGGATTGCCGTGTCCATGTCGAAGAGCAGCGTGCGACGGCCGTCGTCGCGGACGAGGCTCTGAATCCAGAAGAACGACGAAACCCGAGCACCGCTCGTGACCGGCCTGACGTGGTGCAGGCTTGTGGACGGGTAGAGGACCAGGTGACCCGCCGGGAGCTTCACGCTGTGGACGCCATAAGTGTCTTCGACGACGAGCTCTCCGCCCTCGTAGCCGTCGGGGTCGACGAAGAACAAGGTCGCCGAGAGATCCGTGCGCACGCGGTGCGGCGTCCCGGGGACCTGACGAATAGCGTTGTCGACGTGACTGCCGAACGAGTGTCCGCCCGCGTACTGGTTGAAGAGCGGTGGGAAGATCTTGAGCGGCAGCGCGGCCGACATGAAGAGCGCGCTGCGCTGGAGGGCGCCGAGGATCATGTCGCCGAGCTCCCGCGCCTGCGGCGAGTCTTCGGGCAGCTGCAGGTTCTGCTTGGCGCGCGACGACTGCGGACCGGCGGTCACGCGACCGTCGACCCACGGCGCCTGCGCGAGCACCTGGCGCGCGTGTGCGACCTGGCTGGGTGTGAGTACGTCGGGGACTGGGATGAGCATAGTTGCAATGCTGAACGCTGAACTGGATGCTGAGCGCTGACGGGCAGCTCGCGTCTAGCGGCTCGCGGCTGCTAATCTGCAGCAGCGAGCCGCCAGCCGCGAGCCGCCATCGTCAGAACCTGACCGCTGACGTGAGCAGGAACGCCCTGGGCGAACCGGGGTTGTAGCGGCCCGCGTTGTTGTTGATGTTTCGGATGTAGACGCGATCGGTCAGGTTGTAGATGTTCAGACGCAGTGTCAGCCGTTCTCCGACCGGCGCCTCCACGACCGCGTCGGCGACGGTGTAGGCCGGGATCGCGATCGTGTTGGCCGTGCTGATGAAGGCGGCATCGGTGTAACGGAGGCCGCCGCCGAGGCGAATGTTGTGCGGCAGCCGTACGGTCGTCCAGAGATTGCCCGACACTTCCGGCGCGAGCGCCAGTCGATTGCCATCGGTCGCTGGGTTCTGGCTCTCTACCTTCGAATCCAGGTACTGGACGCTCATGTTGATGTCCCACCAGGGCGTGATCCGGCCAACGGCTCCAACCGTCGCGCCGTTGACGCGCTGACCGTCGTCCTGATTGAAGATCGGCGGAACGGCGGTGCCGTCGACCACGAAGATGACGTTGGTGTTCTTCGTCCAGAAGATCGCGCCGCTCAGCTGCAGGCGATTGTCGGCCACGTCCCACTTCGTGCCCACTTCGTAGTTGGTCGACTCCTGCGGATCGAGATTGGGATTGTTCTGGTTGGCGGCCGCGGCGTTCAGCTGGAAGTTCGCCGAGCCGGGAGGCGTCACCGACGATCCGTAGGACACATACAGGTTGCCCTGCTCGTTCAGGCGGAAGACGAGTCCTGCTTTGCCGCTGACGAGCGTGTCTTTGCCCTCCAGGTCGGTTACCACGCCGGCCGCGCTCACCGCATGAGACTTGGTGTCGTACGCTTCCACGCGCACGCCGCCGTTGACGCGCAGGCGTGCACCGAGGTCGAACGCATCGAACAGGTAGAAGGCCACGGTGTCCGTGCTGCCATCGGACAGCGCGCCAGTCGGGGCGATGTTCATGCCGACGACCGGGCTGAAGACGTCGGGGTGATTGAGGTCGATGGGTGCGCGCGTGCCGACGCCGCCGAGCGTCGGCGCGGACTGGCTCTCGCTCGAGATCTCGAGTCCCGTGCTGAGTTCGTGGCGTAGCCGGCCCGTCGTGACTCTGGCAGTGAGGCTCGTCTGATTCGAGAAGATGTCGTTGTGCCGCTCGTTGGCCTGACGGCTGAGGGTGACGAGATTGGTGGCCGGGTCATACGCCGCCGGATTGGCAATGCTCGTGATCACCGCTTCGCGCGACGTCGTGTTGTAGCGGGTTTGGTTGCGGAGCGTCACCGTCGGCGCGAAGTCGTGCTCGACCCGCAGCATGACGTTGTCCTGCTGGACGTGGTCGTAGTCGTAGTCCGGGCTGCCGTAGTAGTTCGACTGATCGACGGGCGAGGCCGCAACAACGGATGTCGACGAGAGTGGGCCAACGGGAGAGGCAGCCGCGGGCAAGCCGTAGTCGGCCAGGTTGTCCTGCCGCGTGATCTGGCCCGAGAGGCTGGCGCGAGTCGATGTATTCAAGCCGAACGCGATCGATGGCGCAATCGACTTGCTCTCACGGCTCGTGTAGTCGCGACCCGCGGTGCCGCCATCCTGCCAGAGCGCGTTGATGCGGAGCGACGCGTTGCCGAGAAATGTTCCGCGCTTGCCGAACGCCACCGGCTGGTTGACGTCGATCGTCGCGCGCACCTGTTCGCCGGCGCCGTAGCTGAGTGTTCCGGCTTGCACGCTCTCGAGGTACGGCAGCTTGGTCGTCAGATTGATGTATCCGGCGGCATTGGTCCGGCCGACGTCGGATCCGGTCGGCCCGGAAAACACTTCGATCTGCTCCAGGTTGTAGACGTCGCGGGCGATGAGCCCGTCGTCACGGACGCCGTCGACAAAGAGGCTGTTGTTGGCCGAGAAGCCGCGCATGTTGAACATGTCGCCGCTGGTGCTGGATGCGCCGCCGCCCTCGCCCGCCTGCATCGTGATCCCCGGCACGTTGCGCAGCGCCTCGCTGAGCGTCGTCGCCCCCTGCTCGTCGAGGAGCGTTCGCGGGATCACCTGAATCGTCTGTGGCGTTTCGGAAAGCGGCGCAGCGTATTTGGCCGACTCGACGCGAGGGAGCGCGCCGCTCACCTGGACCGCATCGGCGCTCACCCGAATCTCGACCGTCACGGCGGCGGTCTCAGTGAAGCGGTACGTGACGCTGGTGCCGGTCAGTAGGGCCGTGAGCGCCTGTTCGACGGTGCGCACGCCGCTGACGCCCGGCGACGGCAGCGTCCTGATGCCGTCTTCGGAGAACGTGACGGCGACGCCGGTGACGGTCTCGAAAGCCTTCAGCACGGCGTCGAGCGAGCCGGGCGGGATCGCGAACGTGCGCGACTGCGTCTGCGGAGGCGTTTGCGGGCCAGCCGCCTTCTCCTGCCACGAGAAGACCGGCAGCGTCTCGCTCGGCGTCCAGACCCTGACGTGGGCGAGCGCGGCCGCGATCCGTTCCGGTTCGAGCGTGATGCGCCGCTCGACAGGGAGTGCGGCATGACGGTGATCGGCAGCGTGCACGCCAGGGATCGTGCCGATGACGGCGCCAATGACGATGAAGGGGGATTTCGCGCGGGAGCGCTTCGACGGTTTCCGCGGAGCTTTCATTGCAGTGCGCCTCCGAATGGTGGCGCGTCATGACCGCGTCCGCTAGAATGCCTTCAGCCGGATGCGTCATGCGCCACGCGTGTGATTTCAGGGTCGGTCCAGACCTGCGTTCGGTCCGCCCGCCGGGTGTTGACGCATCCGGCGGGCACTTGCTGGGATCAGCGCCTTCGCGTTCGGCCGCAGCCGCTCGCCAAGGCCGACTCGTCGTCCGCCGTTCGGACGAGGGGTCAAAATGAGAACAGTCTCATTTCGTCCAGCAACGATATCTCCGACCATTTCGGTCGTCAATAGTTTTCTGCGGGCCGGCGTAGCTTGGAGTCAGACTGGACTTTTCTGAAGCCCGACACGCAACACCGCAGAAAATCGAGACTTGACCCGGGGTGAGCCCATTTTGAGACCCGCACTTCGTCTGTCACGGGCGTCGGTGGCGCTCGGTAGCTTGCTGGTGATCGGCATGTCAGCGACCCCCGGGCAGGCTCCTGCGCAGCCGCCGTCCGGACAGACCTCCACCACGGCTCAGCCTCCGGCTCCCGGCTCCACGGGTCAGGATCAGCCGCCCAAGCCCGTTTTCCGCACTGGCGCCGAGCTCGTCCGTGTCGACGTGGCGGTGCTCGACAAGAAGGGGGTGCCGGTCCCATCGCTGACCGCCGGCGACTTCGAGCTGGAGGAGGACGGGGTCGCGCAGGAGATCCGCACCTTCCAGTTCGTCCAGAACACCGGCCAGGCCGACAAGAATGACGAGGTGTCGCTGACGATCCGGTCGCGATCGCACGCCGCCAGCGAGGCGTCAAAAGACAACGTCCGGCTGTTTCTCATCTTCTGGGACGAGTACCACATCGGTCAGATGATGAGCGCCAATCGCGCCCGCGTTTACCTCACGCAGTTTGTCCGCACCGCGTTCGGCCCGACCGACATCGTGGGCTTCATGGATCCGCTCACGCCGATCGAGGCCATCAAGTTCACCCGCGATCGCCTGGAGCTGTCCGAACAGGTCCGCAAGCTCGTCGGGCGCTCGGGCGTCTATGTCCCGACGCGCAGCGCCGTCGAAGACGCGCACCTGCAGCAGGGCGATATCGAGCGCCTGCGATCGGAGGTCACGATGTCGGCCGTCAAGTCGGCGGCCGTGCACATGGGCGGCATGCGCGACGGCCGCAAGGCGCTCATCGTCATCAGCGAAGGCCTGCGTGGAATACAGCGCGACGCGACGAGGCTGATGACCGACCTCGTTCGCGCGGCCAACGACAACAACACCGCCATCTACGCAGTCGATCCCCGGGGGCTGGGGCAGCAGCGTTTTCCATCGCTCTGGGAATCGGTGGCGAGTGACACCGGCGGCGATTACTTCCGCTCGAACGATCTCGACAAAGCCTTCAAGCAGGTCGTCGTCGAGTCGAGCGGCTTCTACCTGCTCGGCTACGCGCCGGCCGAGCGCCGCCTCGATGGGCGGTTCCATAAGATCAAGGTTCGGGTGAAGCCGTCGGGGCTCGACGTCCGCGCGCGCATGGGCTACTGGGCGCCCAGCGTGGCGGAGGTGGAGCGGGCCCGGGTGAAAGCCGCCGAGGCCGAGATCCCGCCGGAGATGGTGCGGGCGCTGCTGGAGTTGCCGGGCGCGACCGCTCGCCGGACCGTTGATTTCTGGGTAGGGACGGCCCTCGCAAGTGGGAGCCCGGTCGTCCGCCTGACCTGGATCCCTCGTGCGCTGGTGTCGCCAGGCGCCCCCAGGCCGACGCAGGTGACTGCGGTCGTGACGCACGGGGAAACCCGTGTCTACGATGGTCCGGTGGAGCCGGCCGGCGCGTCGATCGCCGTTCCGCCGGGGTCGATCAAGGTGACCTATTCGGTCCGCGACAGCACCAACGACATCATCGATCGCGATGCCCGGGCTATCGAAGTGCCGGACCCGGCGGCGCCGGCGCTCTGGATAACCTCACCCGCCGTCTTCAGGGCCCAGAACGCCCGCGAATACCGGAGCCTCGATCGCGGGCCGACCGCCACGCCGTTTCCCGGCCGGGAGTTCGAACGAACCGACCGCATCGTGATCCGGTTCGAGGTCCATGGGGCGGCGGCATCCACCGCGACGGTCGCCGCGCGCATCCTCAGCCAGTGGGGCAAGGATCTCGCTGAACTGCCGCTCGTGCCGCGGACGACCGGCGACGGACCCTACGAGATCGATCTACCGCTGTCCTCGGTCGCCAGGGGCGATTTCCTCATCGCCGTCTCGGCCACGGCCGGAGCCGACACGACGCGGGTGTTCGTGCCGATAAGGGTGGTGAGATAGGACAGTCGACCCGCGACTGTGATGTTGACAGCCGCACGCCGGCTGGCGAAAATCGCGCAACGGAGAGTGACCGTGACGAGTCGCCGCTCGCTCCTGCTCTGTGCCGCCATCCTGTCGCTCTCCATCACCGGGATGGCGCCGAACGGCGTTCGGGCGGTTGCGCCGGCGCTGCCCGAGAGGCTCACCGACCAGGATTACTGGAGCCTCGTGACCGAGCTATCGGAACCCGACGGCGAGTTCCGATCCGACAACCTGCTCTCGAACGAAATCTTTCTGCAGTACGTAATTCCGGATCTGTTGCGCGCCTCAAAGCTCAGCCGTGTGTACGTTGGTGTTGGCCCCGAGCAGAACTTCACCTACATCGCCGCTCTCAAGCCGAAGATGGCGTTCATCGTCGACGTCCGTCGAGGCAATCTCCAGCTGCACCTGATGTACAAGGCGCTCTTCGAGCTGTCCTCGGACCGCGTGGACTTCATTTTCAGGCTGTTCTCACAAAAGCGCCCCGAGGGGCTGGGTCCCAAATCGACGGCGGATGAGATTTTCGCGGCCGCACATGCGGCCTACAAGGCGACACGGGACAAGGTCGAGCCGAGTGACGTCGTCTTCAAGCAGAATCTCAAGCTGCTGCTGGATCACCTGACGCGCACACGGCATCTGCCGCTGCCGGCCGACGACCTGAAGGGCATCGAGTAACGTGTACGGCCAGTTCTCCTGGTACGGCCCGGGGCTTTCCTACTGGTCGACCGGCGGTCGCGGCGGCGCCCGCGATGCTCCCACGTACTGGGACCTGATGGTGGCCGAGGACGGGAAGGGGCAGACCCGCAGCTTCCTGGCGAGCGAGGACAACTTCCTGGTGCTCAAGGAACTGCACCAGAAGAATCTCCTGGTGCCGGTGGTGGGGAACTTCGCCGGCCCGAAAGCGATCAGGGCGGTCGGGCGCTATCTCCGGGAGCGCGAGGCCTTCGTGTCGGCCTTCTATCTCTCGAACGTCGAGCAGTACCCTGACGCGAGAAGGCACCTTGTACTCCTTCATCTGCAACGTCGCCACGCTGCCGCTCGACGCGTCGAGCCTGTTCATCCGCTCGGTCCGCGACAGCACCTTCGGGCCTGGCGTTGGACTCGATTCGAGGACCGGCAACATGCCCGAAGAAGTGAAGGCCTGCGCGGCGCGGTAGGCCCCGCCTACCGTTTCGAGAGCTGCGCCAGCACTTCTCCCAGCCGCTTGATCTCCTCGCCGTAGAGCGCCCAGTTTCCTTCGCGCTGCGCCTTCATCGCGCGGTCGTAGATCTCTCGTGCCTGGACAGAGAGCGCGGCTACGTCGCCGGGGACGGCTGGCTGCGGTGCGGTAGGCGTGACGCCGGGTGCCTCGACCGGTTTCGCGACGGCGCCGCCGCCGCGTCCGTCGCGCGGGAAGAGCCGGCCGAGCGCCTCATCGAGCGTCGCTTCCATCACGATCTGATTCTGATAGGCCACGATGACGCGCTTCAGCTCGGGGATACGCCCGCCCGCGGCGCGCAGATAGAGCGGCCTGATATAGAGGAGCGATTCCTCGATGGGGATGACGAGCAGCGTGCCCTGAATCACTTCGGACCCCTGCTGGTTCCAGAGCGTGATCTGCGGCGAGATGACCTGATCCTGGTTGATGCGCGCGGCGATCTGACGCGGGCCGAAAATGACCGTCTGCTTCGGAAACGGAAAAACGACGAGCCGGCCGTAGTGGTCGCCGTCGGAGCGCGCCGCCATCCAGGCGGCCATGTTGTCCTTCTGCCGCGGCGTGAACGGGAGCATCTGGATGTACTCGGGGCCCGACTCGCCCGGTAGCTTCATCATCGTGTAATACGGCTCCATTCGCTCGGCCTGTCCGCCCACGTCGAAGGAGGGGATCTCCCACTGGTCTTCGCGGTTGTAGAACGCGCCGGGGTTGGTCATGTGGAAGGTCGCGAACATGGCGGCCTGCATCGCGAAGATCGCCTGCGGATAGCGCAGCCGTCGCCGCAGATCCTCGGGCATGTCGCTCAGCGGTTTGAAGAAGCCCGGGAACACGCGCCCGATCGTGGCGGCGATTGGATCGTTTGGGTCCAGCAGGTGAAACACCGTGGTCCCGTTATAGGCATCGATGGTGACCTTGACCGCATTCCGGATGTAGTTGATCCGGCCGGCCGCGCTCGAATACGGGTACCGACTGCTCGTCGTGTAGGCATCTTGAATCCACACGAGGCGGCCTTCGGTGATCGCCAGGTACGGATCGGGATCGAACGTCAGGAAGGGGGCAATCTGGCTGACGCGCTCGCTGATGCGCCGGTGCATCATCACCCGGCTCTCCGGCGTCAGCGTCGGCGAAAAGAACGTGTCGGTCGAACGAAAGCGGATCGCGAACAGCAGCCGCCGGAAAAGCCCCCCGAGCGGCACGCCCCCCGTGCCCTGGTAGGTCGCAAACACGTTGTCGTCGCCGCGGGGATAGTCGAACTCTTCGGTCTTGGTCTTCACGAAGACGTCCGTTTCCGGCAGCTCGCCGAAGTAGATGGCCGGCTGGGTCACCTTTAAGTCGACGGTCGACGCGAGCGGCAGGTCGCGGATGAACAGCACCGGCAGGCCCTCGGGTGTCACCTCGTTGACCGGACCGAGCGTCAGGCCGTAGCCGTGGGTAAACGTCAGCTGCTCGTTGATCCAGGTGCGGCTCGGCAGGCTGCGTGAGTTCAGCTCGCGCGCCGAGAGCATGATCTGCCGGTACTTGCCGTTGATGATGTAGCGATCGTTGTCGACCGAGGCGAAGTCGTAGTAGGTCCGGATCTCCTGAATCTGCCCGAACGTGTCGAGCAGCGGCTGATCGTTCCACAGCGGGACGTTCTCGATCGTCGCCGCGTTGCGTTCGAGGTCGTCCCTCGTCAGCCGGGCGTCGCCGGAGAGCGATCGTTCTTCCACGCCCTCCAGCCCGAACGCGTCGCGCGTCGCGCGGATGTTGTTCACGATGTACGGCGTCTCGCGCACCTGTTCGTTGGGAGCGACGACGAAGCGCTGGATGACGCCCGCGTAGACGCTGCCGCCGAGCGCCACCACGACGTAGAGCACGACGGCCCAGATGATGGGCAGCAGGCGTGCCGAGAAGGACTGGTAGATGGCGAGCGCCGCGCCGAGGAGCGCCGCGGCGGCGAGCAGACGATACGCCGGCATGCGCGCATGCACGTCCACGTACGACGCGCCGAAGACGACGCCCGATTGCTCCGAGAGGAGATGCGGAATGCGGAGCCAGGCGCCAAAGGCCAGCACCACGAGAAGCGCGGCGGCGAGCAGCGACAGATGCCGCCTGGCGGTGCCGCTGGCGATCACGCCGCGAAGGGGGTCGAGCGCGAGGTTCCCCGCGGCGATGTGCGAACCCGCGACGCCGGCGATCGTCAGGATGACTGTCGTCAGCGAGATGCCGTGAACGAGCTCGAGCATCGGCAGCTGGAACACATAGAACGCGATGTCGCGGCCGAGCACCGGATCGGTCCGGCCGAACGGTACTCCGTGAATGGCGTACAGCCAGGTAGCCCAGGACGACGCCGAGTACAACCCGATCAGGACCGCGGCGACGAATGCGGCGGCATAGACGAGAGAGCGCAGCCGGCCGGTGTCGACGGTGATGATGCGCGGGCCGTCAGGCGTCGCGATTGCGAACTCACGCCGCCGGAGCAGTCGGAGCGAGAGCCGCAGGTTGAGCCAGAGAATGACGAAGACCACCGCGCCGACCGCCGTCCCGGTGGTGGCCTGTGCGGAGAGCGACTTGAGGAAAACCTGCTCGTAGCCGAGCTCCTGATACCAGAGCCAGTCGGTGTAGAACTCGGCGAATGACGGGATGCCCGTAAAGACAACGAGCGCGGCAACGATCAGGAGAAGGCGAGGAAACCGCAGAGCCATGCCTCATTCTAGGCTGTGGAGAACGAGGAGCGGGCAGAAAAGCACCGCGGAAAGCCCAGGGCTGTAGGCTCTAGGCTTTAGGCTCAAGTAAACCCTTGAGAGCACACTCGAATGATCTTGCTAGAGCCCAGAGCCTAAAGCCTAAAGCCGAGAGCCCGTCAGTTGATCGGCGTAACCGTGATCTTCTTGAACCACACCTTGGTGTGGTCGCCCTGGATGAGAATCGGCCCCGGCGCCATCTCGTCGGCGTCGAGCGCGCCGCCGGTAATGGCCTGGATCTCGGCGTTGTCGTGCACTTTCTGTCCGTTCAAGGTGGCTGTCACGCGGTTGCCCACGATCACGATGTCGACCGTCTGCCACTCGCCGGCGGGCTTGCTGGCGTTGACGAGCGGCGGGGCCCACGCGTAGATCGACATGTGGCCGTGCTTCTCCGGCGGCGTGCCGTAGTCGTCCAGCACTTGCATCTCGTAGCGGCCGCGCAGGTAGATCCCGCTGTTGCTCTTCGCGGTGAGCTTGTACTCGGCCTGGAGCCGGAAGTTCCAGAACTTCTGCTTCGACATGAGATTCCGCGTCGGCGGCGCGTTCGTGAGGATCCCATCCTCGACGGCCCAGGTGATGGGGTAGTTGCTCGGCTGCGTGTCGAATGCCGCAAAGGACTTCCCGTCGAAGAGTTCGACCGGCGTGCCGTAGCTGTGCTTGGCGTTGGCGTTGCTGGCTGGCCACGTCGGCGGCCTGACGCCAACGAAGCTGATTGTACGCTCGGCGGCCTTCGTCGTGCCGGTGAGCTTGCCGCCGTCGAGCGTCGCGCGGAACTCGGCGCCGGGCTGCTTGTTGGCGCCGGGCGCCAGCTGGAAGACCAGTTCTTTTCCCGTTACCGCTACGCTTGCGAGCGGGACCGGGCTGCCACCCCGGTTGAGGAACATCCCGGACAGCTGGCCGTTCTGCTCGCTGACCTCGAGCCAGTAGACGCGGTTGCTGTCCTCGCCGGTGCCGGTGAGGTTCCATCGACCGAGAAAGCCCTGATGCTGCGGCGCGGCGGCGGGCAGCAGGACGCTGACGAGGAGTGCGGCGGCGACGATGGTAATGAGGCGCATAAGCGCGCATGTTATTCGTTTGGCGCGGTCGAATCAACCAGGCAGTTCGACTACAATTCTTGGCGTTGGACTTGGGCGGAGGCGACGGAGCTCACGGGTTCAACACGAAGCAACGAAGCTTGACGGAGATGAACGAAGGGCTGGTCGCGCCGCCCAACGGCCGGCGTGCGACCAGCTCAAAACCGCTGACGTGCGGTTCCAGTGTCTTCTCCGTGCGTCTCCGTTGAGCTTCGTTGCTTCGTGTTGAACCCGTTGCCTCCGTCAAACAGCAACGCGCAAAGCTCAACTCCGGAACCCGAGGGCACTCCCATGCAAATCATCCGCAGCCGCACGCTCTATGACGTCTGCATCGTCGGCTCCGGCGCCGGCGGCGGCATGGCCGCCAAGGTCCTCACCGAAGCGGGTGCCAACGTCGTCATGCTCGAGGCGGGGCCGATGTGGAATCCGTCGTCGGAGTCGTACATGTTCAAGTGGACATACGACTCGCCGCGCCGGGGCGCGGCGACGGAGAAGCAGCAGTTCGGAGAGTTCGACGCGGCGTTCGGCGGGTGGACGCTCGAGGGCGAGCCCTACACCAACGGGACCGGCAGCACCTTCGACTGGTTCCGCTCCCGGATGCTTGGCGGCCGCACGAATCACTGGGGCCGGATTTCGCTGCGCTTCGGTCCCGACGACTTCCGGCGCAAGAGCCTCGATGGTCTCGGCGACGACTGGCCGATCACCTACGAGGACATGAAGCCCTACTACGACCGCGTCGATTCGTTCGTCGGCATCTTCGGCAGCAAGGAAGGGCTGCCGAACGATCCCGACGGTGTCTTCCTGCCGCCGCCCAAGCCGCGCTGTTACGAGCTCCTCATCAAGCAGGCCGCCGACAAGTTGAAGGTGACGTGCATTGCCAGCCGCTTGTCGATCATCACGCAACCGCTGAACGGCCGGATGGCGTGCCACTATTGCGGCCAGTGCGGCCGCGGCTGCGCGCAGCACTCGAATTTCTCCTCGCCGTCGGTCCTGATTCCTCCGGCGATGGCGACCAAGAAGCTGACCATCGTGAACAACGCGATGGCCCGCGAGGTGACGGTCGACGACACCGGGCGGGCCACCGGTGTCGCCTATATCGACAAAAACACCGGTCGTGAAAATCACGTCCAGGCGCGAATCGTCGTTCTGGCGGCGAGCGCTTGCGAATCCGCGCGCATCCTGCTCAACTCGAAGTCGTCGAAGTTCCCGCAAGGGCTCGGCAACTCGACCGGGAACGTCGGCAAGTACCTGACCGATACGACCGGCCTCAGCGTGCAGGGATTCATCCCGAAGCTGATGAACGGCGTGCCCCACAACGAGGATGGCGTCGGAGGCATGCACGTCTTCATGCCGTGGTGGATCGACAACAAGACACTCGACTTCCCGCGCGGCTATCACATCGAGCCGAGCGGCGGCCGCGGCATGCCCTCGTTCGGGTTCATGGGTGGCGTGCACAATCACGTGCGGGCCGCAGCGATGGGGAAGGTGCCGTCCGGACCCGGCTACGGCAAGTCGCTCAAGGACGACTATCGTCGCTTCTACGGTGCGATGGTCAACTTCGCCGGCCGCGGCGAGATGATTCCCAACAAAGATAGCTACATGGAGATCGACCCCTCAGTCGTCGACAAATGGGGCATCCCGGTTCCGCGCTTCCATTTCAAGTTCTACGACTACGAGATCAATCAGGCCAAGCACATGCAGGAGACGTTCCGCGCACTCATCGCGGAGATGGGCGGCACGCCGATGAGCGAGATGCCGACGCGGGAACGGAATTACGGTCTGGCCCCCGGTGGCCGCATCATCCATGAGCTCGGCGTGACACGCATGGGGAACGACCCGAACACGTCGGTCCTCAACAAGAACTGTCAGGCGCACGATTGCCGCAACGTCTTCGTCGCCGACGCCGGGCCGTTCGTATCGCAGCCCGACAAGAACTGCACCTGGACGATTCTGGCGCTGTCGATGAGAACGAGCGAGTTCATCGCCGAGGAGCGGAAGGCGGGGAGGCTGTAATGGAAAACATCAACCGTCGAGCGCTGCTCAAGATCCTCTCTGCCGCGCCAGTCGCTGCCAGCTTTGCGCTGACAGATGCGGAGGCGCAGCAGGCGCACCACCTCGCGGAGACGGCGCGGCAGGTGGCGAAGCAGGCCGGTGTGGCCTACAGGCCAAAGTTCTTCACGCCGGCCGAGTATCAGACGGTGCGCGTGTTGTCTGATTTGATCATTCCGGCCGACGAGCGGTCGAGCGGCGCTATCGACGCGGGCGTGCCGGAGTTCATGGACTTCACGATGGTCGATCAGCCAGCCAGGCAGGTTGCGATGCGCGGCGGACTGGCGTGGCTCGACGTCGAATGCCAGCGCCGTTTCGACAAGACGTTTGTCGGAGCGTCCGACAGCGATCGCCACGCCGTGCTCCGCGACATCGCGACCTACGGCGAGCTGAAGCCGGGCCTGACCCACGGCCAGGCGTTCTTCCGCAGCTTCCGCGACCTCACGGCGAGCGGCTTCTGGACGACGAAGATCGGATTCGCCGATCTCGGCTACATAGGGAATACGGTCGTCGCGAAGTGGGACGGCTGTCCGCCGGAGCAGCTCAAGAAGCTGGGCTTGTAACCACGGTCGGGCACGGGCCACGGACAACACGCGCCGCGGACAACACGGATAACACGGACACGGAAAACTCTTATCACGGACACGGAACTCTTATTTTGATACTTGCCAATGCTCAGGGGGCGAGGGTGTTCCTCGCCTCCTTTCTCGTACTCTTCCTGGAAGTGGCGCTGATTCGCTGGATGCCGGCGTACATCCGGCTCCTGTCCTACTTCTCCAATTTCATCCTCCTCGCCAGCTTTCTCGGGATCGGCATCGGGTGCCTGCTGGCGCCCTCGCGGCGCCGGTTGTTTGTCTGGTTTCCGCTGCTGCAGGCGGTCGTCATCGGGGCCGCCTACTTCTTTCGTCTCGAAGTCGCCGTGCAGTCGACAGGCAGCATCTACTTCACGAGCGGAACGACCGATCAGCTGGTCGTCGTCGAGAGCACGATGCTGCTGCCCCTTGTCTTCGTGATCGTCGCGGCCCTGTTCGCCACGCTCGCGCAGCGCATGGGGCGGGAGATGGCCGCGCTGCCGCCGCTTCGCGGCTACACGCTCAACCTGGTCGGGAGTCTGGCCGGCGTGGGACTCTTTGGCGTCATCTCGTGGCTGCAGCTGTCGCCGAGCTGGTGGTTTGGGATCGCCTTTGCCGCAGCGGTTCCGCTGCTGCTCACGGGCGAGGCGGCCGACGGTCGATTTGCGAAGGCGGGCGGTGTGCTCGTGGCCGTCAACATCGCGCTCCTCGCGTCGACGCTCGTGCTCGTGCACGTCATGGCGCGGGGCTCGTTCTGGTCGCCGTATTACAAGATCACGGTCGGTCAGGACGGTCCCGATACCGTGGTCGAGGTCAACAATATCTTTCACCAGTCGATGGCGCCCGTAGAGCAGAAGGAGTACTTCTACCAGTGGCCCTACATGGTGTTCGGGAACACGTTCGAGAGCGTGCTCGTGCTCGGGGCCGGCTCGGGAACGGACGTCGCGGCCGCGCTGAAGCACGGCGCGAGGCACGTCGACGCCGTGGAGATCGATCCTGTCATCGTTCGCCTCGGGCGGCAGTACCACCCCGACCACCCGTACTCTCGATCCGCGCGTGACCGTGGTCACCGACGATGCCCGTCATTTCCTGAGGACCAGCATCAAGCAGTACGACCTTGTGGTCTTTGCGCTGATCGATTCGTTGACGATGCAATCGAGTTTCTCGGGAGTTCGGCTCGAAAGCTACATGTTTACCGAGGAGTCGTTCCGCGCCGTTCGCGAGCGGCTTGCGCCCGATGGCCTCCTGGTCGTCTACAACTACTTCCGCGAAAAATGGCTCGTCGACCGGCTGGCAAACATCGCGTCGAACGCGTTCGGGCAGGAACCGCGGGTGCACGTGCACGAGGCGCGCGCCTATCTCGGCGTCCTCATGGCCGGCCCGCGGCTTGCCACCCTGACCTCCGATCCGGTGATTCCCGATCGCGTGACGGCTTTCGGGCAGTCGCATGCGCCGAGCCCTGCGCGGATGCATGTGCGGGACGCGGGAGTCGAGCCGGCCACGGACGACTGGCCTTTCCTCTATCTCCACAATCGCCACGTCCCCTCACATTACCTCGCAGCGCTGGCCCTGATTCTCGTCGTCTCGACGGTCGTCGTGTTGTTCGTGCTGCGCGGACAGGCGGGCGCGTGGTCGTGGCAGTTCTTCCTGCTCGGCGCCGGCTTCATGCTGCTCGAGACGAAGTCGATCATCCAGTTCGCGCTGTTGTGGGGCTCGACCTGGGTGGTCGCGTCGCTGGCGATTGCCTCGGTGCTGTCGATGGCGCTCGTGGCGAACTATCTGGTGGCGAAAGTCGAGGTGCGGCGCCCGTGGCTGGTCGGCCTGACGCTCGTCGCGCTCCTCGTGCTCAACTACGTCATTCCGGTAGGGGCGATTGGATTCGAGAGTCGCGCCGTGGAATCGATCTTCTACGCGACCCTGATGTTCAGCCCGATTCTCTGCGCCGGACTGCTCTTCGGGTCGGCCATCAAACGCTCGACGTCGCTGTCACGCGATTACGGGACGAACCTGCTCGGGGCGATGGTGGGCGGAGTGGGCGAGTATCTGTCGCTCGTGACCGGCTTCCGCGCGCTCCTCTTCCTCATCGCGGCTTGCTACATCGGGGCGATTGCGGCGCGGCGGAGGGGATAGCACACGGTCGCCGGCGGGTTCCTCATCTCGGCGGCACCCGTGCGCGCAGCTCTTCGAACCAGTTGAGGACCACGCGGACCTGCGGCGGTTCCGGCTTCGCGGACACCGGTTGTCCAGCTTCGATGAGACCGATGAACTTGCCGTCTGGTCTGATGTCGTACTGCCTTCGCGTCGGTGGTGGGCCGGTTTGGAACGGTCGCGCTGCCATCTCCGGATTCCCGACGGTAAAAGTCGGCCGAGTCTCGACGCTGACCCACGCGAATTGCCCCGGCGCCGGTGCGTAGAACAATTCTTTCTCGTCCGGCGACCAGAGGGGCTGTATCGCAATCCCCGAGGGGCCGACCGGGAGCTCATGCTGGACGCCGGACGGCGGGAAGGGCTGGACGTAGTTTCGCGCCCTGTTCTGTTCCGTGCTCGTGTAGGCCACCCATCCTCCACCAGGCGAGAACACGGCGTTGGTGGGATTCGACGACTGGACGTTACCGAACCGCTGCGCCTTCCTGTCGCGCATCGAGTACGTCCACAGCGACACGTCGGCTCCCTTGACGGCGTCGAACAGGAACGTGTCGGCCTTTGCCGACCAGGAATCCGGGACATGCGATGTGCCCGGATCGGGCGTCGTGAGGCGTTCGGCGGGGCCTCCCTGGACGGACTGCCAGAAGATGGCGAGATCGCCATCCCGATCGGACTGAAACGCGACGCGGTCGTTCGAGATCCAGATCGGATAGCGGTTCTTTCCTCCGAACGTGAGCCGCTTCATCCCGCTTGCGCCGGACAGGGCATAGGTGTGGATGATTGCCTCGTTGCCGTCATCGGTCCCGAAGGCGATGCGTGTGCCGTCTGGCGACACACGAGGTACCGTGTACGGACCAGGCGGAAGGCGCAGCGATTCAATGCCGCGACGCCGATCCGTCAGCGCGATCTCCCACTGGCCCGTGGATGGCGAGCTGGTGCCGGGGATGTAAACGAGAGTGCCGTTGCCGGCGATCGCGAAGTTTGCGCCGTCGCTGTTCAAGGCTCGCCTGACGCCTTCGACCACTGGTGCGGGGCTCCCGGTCGCCTTCATGGTCTGCGCGTCGAATGGAACCGCGTACAGGCTGCTGCCGACGGCATAGACGAGGTGGCCGGTCGGGATGAAGCGCGCGTCCGCTCCGCCCCTGGTGATGATCTGTCGCTCCCCTGTGGCGACCGACTGCGCGACGATGTCCGCGGTGTCCCATCGATTCAGGGCAGTGCCCGTGGCCACGGCAAAGAGCAGGGACCGCCCACCCGGCAGCATCTGCGGGCTCGCCGGGACTTCACCGTCCCTCGGAGGGACGAGCACGTCCGGTGGGGTGTCGCTATCCGTGGAAACGAGCTTGATCCCCTGGCTCCCTTGCGAGAAAACGATGCCATTAGATCCCCAGCTCATGCCGTACGGTATGGCGGCGTTGCAAAGTGTGACGGCTGCCCCGCCGCTGACGGCAATCTTCTTGATGGTTTGATCCGAGGTCGCGTGGAACGCGACCTCGCGACCATCCGGCGAGAAGACAGGGCTGGTTACCGCCTGATAGATTTCGGTGCCTGGAATCGCTCTCGAATTTTCCTCCGACATCAATCGGAGATACAGCCGGCCATTCGCGGCGTAGACGATCTGGGTGCCGTCCGGGGAGATGTCAATCACGCGGCGGGCGAGGCCGGTAAATAGCTGTCCGTCCGGCGGAGTGAAGAGGAATCGAGTGACGCGGTGCGGCGGCGAGGGCTTGAAGGACCACGCCGCAGTTGCAGCCAGTACTCCCGTGACGAGCATAGCGAGCACGACTGGAATCGCCCGCCGCCAAACCGGCCGTGCCGGCCGCAGGGCGGCGGCAGTGGGCACGTTGCCTGGATCTCCAGGGGTGAGCGCGGCGGGATCGTCCAGGACGATCCGCGCCTCGCCGATGTCTCGCAGCCGTCGCCTGACGTCGCGCTCGAGGCACCGCGCGATCAGGCGCCGAACCGGCGCGGGCGTCGACACGGGGAGCGCGTTCCAGTCGATGTCCTGCCGCAAGACCGCCGCCAGCGTGTCGGACACGTCCTCGCCTTTGAACGCACGTTGGCCCGACAGCATCTCGTAGAGAACCGCCCCGAATGCCCAGACGTCGCTCCGCTTGTCGGCCTGCCGTCCCTTCGCCTGCTCGGGACTCATGTAGGCGGCGGTGCCCAGGATCATCCCCAGCTGTGTCATCGCCGGGCTCGTGATCGTTGGTGACGACATGACGTCGCCGCCTGTCATCCCCGCGGGCTCCAGGGCTTTTGCCAAGCCGAAATCGAGCACCTTGACCGTGCCGTCGGGTCTCACCTTGATGTTTGCCGGCTTGAGATCGCGGTGGACGATTCCCTGTTCGTGGGCCGCTTCGAGCGCCTCGGCGATCTGGCGGGCGATCGGCACGGCGTCCTCGACGGCAATCGGTCCGTGGGCAATGCGGTCGGCCAGTGTGGACCCCTCGACGAGTTCCAGCACGAGGGCTTGCACGCCGGTTGACTCCTCGAAGCCGTAAATCGCCGCGATGTTCGGGTGATTGAGCGAGGCTAGAACCTGCGCCTCGCGCTTGAAGCGGGCCAGCCGCTCGCGATCGAGCGCGAAGAGCTCGGGGAGGACCTTCAGAGCGACCTCGCGATTGAGCGTTGCGTCGCGGGCGCGATACACCTCGCCCATACCGCCGGCGCCGAGCGCCGAGAGGACCTGGTACGGGCCGAATTGAACGCCAGCGCCAATGGTCATCGTGAGCCCCGCGTTGCGCGGGAGTGGCCCATTATGTCCTAGGGCAAAGGCTTAATCTTGAGATTCCGATAGGCCACGCGGTCGCCGTGATCCTGGATCGCGATGTGGCCGCGCGGTTCGCGCGCGTAGGTGGGGACGTCCCGAAACGGGCTGACGGCGAGCCGCGCCAGCCAATCGGCGCTGCCGATGTCGTAGTCGACGATCTTGACGCCGTTCAGCCAATGCTCGACGTGAGCGCCGTTCACCAGCAGCCGCACGTCGTTCCAGGCGCCGGCGGGCCGGGACACGTCCTGCGACGGCGGGTAGAGCCCATAGCAGGCGCCGGCTGACGAGAGTCCGCTCCTGCCGTCAGCGTGGCCGGCGTTATCGAGAACCTGCATCTCCGGTCCGGTGAGGTAGGGCGCATCGGCGGCTTCGCTGACGCGATACATGATGCCGCTGTTCCCGGCAGGGGCAATCATCCACTGGATGAGCAATTCGAAGTTGGCGAACTGCTCGATCGTCATCAGATCGCCGCCGCCCCCGGTCCGCGTCAGCGCGCCGTCGACGGCCTGCCATCCGCCTGGCGCCGTCGCTTGCTTGAAACCTCGCCATCCGGTGGTCGTCGTGCCATCGAAGAGCAGGCGCCATCCGGCCATGCGTTCTGCGTTGGTGAGAGTGTTGGGACCGCCTGATGAGTCGACCGCCGTGGGCTGCGCGGGGCTCGAGCAGGCCGCGGATAGTAGAGTCATCGCGATGGCCCACGACTTCACGCGGTGCATGTGTCTAGTGTTGTCTCCATTCTGAGGTTCGGCGAGTGCAATATCCGTTCGAAGTCTCGTAGCTTCCGCCTTCAGGCGGAAGACTCTGCGATCTCGGTCCCGGGGTTCTTCCGCCGTCAGGCGGAAGCCACGGATATGCATTTAGCGGTAGAATGACGCCGTTCTCACACAATACGAGGTCTACCATGACGGAACGAGACAAAGCTCAGCCGGACGCCGCCGAATCGGCAGGTGTGTCGCGGCGTGAATTCGTGACCCGGACGGCAGTGGCAGGGGCCGGGCTGGTCGTCGTGCCCCGCCATGTGCTCGGGCGCGGCTTCCAGGCGCCCAGCGACACCGTAAATATCGCAACGGTTGGCGTGAGTGGTATGGGCTTCAGCAACACCAGCGCCGTCCTGAGCCAGAACATCGCCGCTTTCTGCGACGTGGATTTCGCGTTGGTCGATGCGCGCATCGAGCGCGAGAGAAAACAGATCGCTGCAGCGGCGGCTGCCGGATCGCAGCAGACGACGCCCCGTCCGGGCGCGCGGCCGCGTCGGGAGCCCTCCGCAGCCCAGCTTGCGGCCAACGAAAAGCGTCCCCGGATCAACGGAGCCGAGACCATGAGCCGGTTCCTCGATCAGAAGGTGGACAAGGTCCCGAGGTACCGCGACTATCGCGAGATGCTCGAGAAGCAGAAAGACATCGACGCGGTGATCGTCGCGACACCGGACCACATGCACGCGGCGATTGCGACGGCAGCCATGGACCTGGGCAAGCACGTCTACGTCCAGAAGCCGCTCTGCTGGTCCGTCGAGGAAGCCCGCCACCTGGCCAGGAAGGCGAAGGAGAATCCGAAGATCGTCACGCAGATGGGCAATCAGGGCCACTCGCGCGACGAGGCGCGGCTGGGCTATGAGTACATCACGTCGGGCGCGATCGGCGACGTTCGCGAAGTGCACGTGTGGACGAACCGGCCGCTCGGTTACTGGCCCCAGGGCGTGCCGCGCCCGGCGCCGCTGCCCGCGCGTCTGCAGGATTCGGCGACCGCGGCATCACGGTGGCGTGGTCCGGACGTCGACGCACGGCTCGCGGCGGCTCTCGTCGGCAACTACCCGCCCTCCGATCAGCTCGCCTGGGATTTGTTCCTCGGCGTGGCGCCGCCGGTCGAGTATCACCCGATCTATCACCCGTTCAACTGGCGCGGCTGGGTCGACTGGGGGCAGGGTGCCCTCGGAGACATGGGCGCGCACCTCATCGACCATCCGTTCTGGTCGCTGAAGCTCGGATTCCCGACCGTCATCGAGACGAGATCGACGCCCTTCAACGGCGCGTCGTATCCGACGGCGACAACGACCTACTACGAGTTCCCAGCGCGCGGCAGCATGCCGCCCGTGAAGCTGACCTGGTATGACGGCGGGCTCACACCCCCCAAACCGGCCGAGATCGGCGACGAGAATCTCAACGGCGAGGGCGGCATCATCTACATCGGCAGCAAGGGAAAGATGATGCAGGAGACTTACGGACTGAATCCGCGCCTGCTGCCGGACTCGAAGCAGGCATCGACGTCGCGTCCGAAACAGGTGCTGCCGCGCATCCCGTATGAAGCGCACGAGATGAACTGGGTGGACACGATTCGGGGACACCAGGAGATCTCGTGCCCGTTCGAGTACGCGACCCAGCTCACCGAGGTCATGCTGCTCGGAATCGTGTCGCTGCGTGCCGGCGGAAAGATCCACTACGACGCCGCCAACCGCAAGATCACGAACAAGATCACATCCGAGAACAACCGCGACGGCGCAACTGATCCCAATCAGTTCCTGTCGCGCGACTACCGCACCGGCTGGACGCTCTAAAGCAGTCGGGGAAAGCCGGGGACACTCAACCGGGACAGTCACGGTTGAGTGTCCCCGGTCACCTTGGTGGACGTTCGAGGTCGTCGCTGTCAGGAACGGACAGACCTTGAAGGACTTCGAGCGAACTTCGACGTCAGTCTAAAGCGGGGACAGTCACGGTTGAGTGTCCCCGGCCTCTCAGCGCGCCAATACCGCCCGCAACTTCTCGTTTGGAATGATGACGGACCCCGTCGCGCCGGTCGGGATGTCACGGCTGACGACCCGGAGCTGGTGCGTGGTCCAGTGCAGGACGATCGTTCGCGAGACGACGAGTCCGTCCCGGAGGACGCGATCGCGCTGCTCGTCAGTGAGGTTGAGCGTCAACGTCGTGTCCACGCTGACGTTCAGGACCCCGCCCGGTGACGCCTGCGCCACGATGAGATCGGCCTGACCGCTCCATCGCTCGCCGCTTCTCTCGAGCGTCAGGCCGCGCGGGTCGATCCGAGTCGTGATCGTCAGGCTGCCGGGAGCCTGTCCCTCGGCTCTCGCCACATGCACGGTCAGTCCCATCGCAGTCGATTCCAGCGGGTCCTGAAGCGCGCTCGAGAGCTCGACCTCGCGGCGAGCGGCGCTCCGCGCGGGTACTGTCGATGCGACGTACCCGCGCCGGTGCCGCACCTCGACGCCGCGGCGATTGACCTGCACCTTGATTTGCCGGAACCGGCCGTTCCAGGTGTTGTGCGAAGGGTAGTACCCGAGTACGTACGTGAGCCGGCCATCGTTGATGGCCCGGCGCATCGCCCCGGTGAGGTCGTTCGTATTGAAGAACGCCCGGCCCCCGGTCTCGTCAGCCACGAGCTGGAGCGCCTCGGTACCGGCCGCGACTGTCGCGAGCGTGGTGAACGTCTGGTTCCGCGCCGCCGGCGGGCTCGCGAAGGCGCCAATCAGCCGCCGGGCATCGATGGGATACACGGCCACGTTCGCGTCGTTCAAGGCGTGGAGGCCCGAGTTGATATCGGGCGCGAGCGACGTCATCGTGCCTGAGCCCCTCGACATGCTGATGGGGAAGGCGGAGGAAATCCAGAGCAGGTTCTTTCTGCCCCGCACACCCGACAGCCGCCTGGCGATCGTCTCGAGGCCCACGTTGGTGTGCATGACGCGGTCGCGGACCTCGTCGATCTTCCTGTCGGTTTCGATGGCTGCCGCCCACGCCAGAAGCTCGGGACTGATCATGCTGTCGGTGAGGCTCGTATCGATCACGTCCTCGGCGGCGGCGACCTCGTTCGAGGTCCGCCCCTTCAGCCGCGCGAGCACTCGCACCAGCGACTGGACGTCACTCGTGAAGTCGTGCAGCACGTGGATCGAGTCGGAGTTGTCGAGCATATAAAGACCGATGCGGTCACCGGGCTGGATCTGCCCCAGGAACGTCAGCGCCTGGTTCCGGACGGCGAGCTGATCAATCATGCTCGTGTTGAGCCGGTCGATCAGGATCACCGTGACGCCACCGCTTGCCGCCCGGATCTGGTTCGTGAACGTGTCAGGCGTGGGGGGCGGCGGCGGACTGCCGGGAGCGTTCGCGGAAGGCGGGTCGACCTCGAAGAGCTCGATCGTCTGCTCGCGACCATCGTCGAGGAGACGGAAGTCCTCTCGCGTCAGGCCGTTCACGGGATTGCGGTCGCCATCCTGAACGATGACATGCACCTGCACCAGCCGCGTGGCCACGCGGATCGGATCGCGCGACTGTGCCCACATGACCGATGTGGCCACCGTCGCCAGCACGAGGCCTCGGGCAAGTGTGGCAGCTCTCACGGCGTGCCTGCTCTCTCCACGGTCATTGTGGCAATTGGACGACGGCGAACGATTGTGGCGGGCCGATAGGCGTCACGATGTCGCCGACCTGCCGGCCGAGCGTCGCGCGGTAACGGCCCGGCTGGACGAGTGCGCCAAGGTTTGCGCCGCGGCCGCCGCCGGGTCCACCGCGACCAGCTTGTCCGCCGCGTCCCGCCGCGGCGGCCGCCGCGGGCGAGCCGGGCGCCGGTGGGTCAGTGCGCAGGTTCCACGCTGTGCGTCTCAGCCCTGCGCCCTTCTCGAGGTCCATGCGGCGAACCGGGCGTCCCGCGTCGTCGCTGATCGTCAGGACCAGTTTCGCGTCGGCGGGCAGTTCCTGCCGCACGTGATACGTAAACACCGCGCCAAAGGGTGGGTTCTCGGCGCGCCACAGGCCCGACAGCGGCGAGAGCCCCGCACTGCCCGCTGGGGCGAGCCCCAGGATGTTGTAGAGGGCGGCGTCACGCAGCGGGAACAGCCGCGCGTCATCGGCGAGCGTTGCCGGTGTGATGTCCCGGAGCGCACTGTAGTCGTCCAGGATGTAGAAGCCGCGGCCGAACGTCGCCAGCACGAGGTCGTTCTCGCGCTTCTGGACCGTCATGTCGCGCACCTGCGCGGGAGGCATGCCGCCCTTGAGCTGGATCCAGTGCTGGCCGCCGTCGACGCTCGTAAACAGGCCGAACTCGGTGCCCGCAAACAGCAGGTTTGGGTTCACATGGTCCTGAATGATCGACCACACGTCGTGCTTGGCGGGCAGATCGCTCGTGATGTTGGTCCACGTCCGGCCCCGGTCCGTGCTCTTGACGATGTAGGGTTTGTAGTCGCCGCGCTGCCAGTTGTTGAGCGTGGCGAACACCGTGTCGGCCTCGCGCGGCGAGGCGAAGACGTCGGTGACGTAGGTCCACTGGGGCACGCCCGGAAACTGCTCGACCTTGCGCCAGTTCTTGCCGCCATCCTCGCTGACCTGCACGAGCCCGTCATCGGTTCCTACATAAAGCAGCCCTTCGAGCAGCGGTGACTCGTCGATCGCGACGATGTTACTGAGCGGAGTGGTCGACGTGTTGCGCGCGATCGAGTCGGCCGGCCAGAGCTTGCCCATGATTGGCAGCTCGTCACGATTGAGGTTGCGGGACAGATCGGGGCTGATCCGTGTCCACGTGTCGCCGCGGTCGTCGGTGCGGTACACGTAGTTCGTCGCCCAGTAAAGCCGGCGCGGCGAGTGCGGGCTGATGATATACGGCGCGTCCCAGTTGACGCGATCGGCATTGCCGCGACCTCCGCGCCCACCCTGCCGGCCGCCTTGCGGCGGCTGCGCTGTCGGTGCTCCCGCGGCGCCCGGCGCTCCAGCTGCGCCCGCACCAGCGGTGCCTCCTACGTTGGCCGCTGACGCGGCACCCGCTACGTTGGCCGCTGACGCTGCACCCGCCTCGCCGCCGCGACCCTGCGGCTGCGCGCCCGGCATCTCGTCGTCACCGCCCCCACCGCCAAATCCCTGGGTACCCGGCGGGCGAATCGATCGGCTGATGCCGGTGCGGCGGTCGAGGCGCGAGATGCCGCCGTTTTGCGACGAGGCGTAGACGATGTTGGGATCCTCGGGGTCGTTGCGCGACTGGAAACCGTCGCCGCCTGCGACGATGTACCAGTCGCTCGTGCGAACGCCAAGGCGGCTCATGTTCCGCGAGGGGCCGCAGAAGGAAAAGTTGTCCTGCGTCCCGCCGCAGACGTTGTAGAACGGTTTGTCGTTGTCGACCGAGACGCGGTAGAACTGCGTGATGGGCAGGTTCGCGAAAAAGCGCCAGGACGCGCCTTCGTCGTACGACTCGTAGAGCCCGCCGTCGTTGCCGAGCAGGATGTGGTTGCGGTCCGATCGGATCGAACTCGATGGCGTGATGGTCGACGTGGACGCCGGTGCTTTCAATCGGCGTGGTCTGCCAGGTTTTGCCTCCGTCAGTGCTCCGCTCCACGTTGACGTTGACCGACCAGATCCAGTCGGCGCGGTGTGGATCGACGAAGATCTCGTGGTAGGTACTGCGCGCCGCCGCCGCGATAGCAGTCGTCGGTCGGCACGTTGCCCCGGCCTCCGAACTGCGCGGGATCCTGTTCCTCGTCTTCTTCCTCCTCCGCTTCGTTGTCCACGGCCGTGGCGATCTCGGCAGTCTGCACTTCGCGTCTGACCCCGGTCTGACCCCCGTCTGACCCCGGTCTGACCCCGGCGATCGCGATTTGGCCTCGCCCAGCCGGCGCCGCGGGCGCGGCCGGCGTCGTCGCTACGCCGACCGGCGCGCAGGGAGTTGGTGGCGCAGGCGGCGGGGCATTCGGGTCTGCGCCGCGCCCGCGGCCCCCGCCTCCTCGCCCTGTACCAGACATCCGGCCGATCCGTGTCCACGAAGCGCCCCCATCGTCGGAGCGAAAGAACCCGGACTCCGGCCGCTTCGCGTCGATCAGCGCGAAGACAGTCGCGGGATTCCTTCGACCGTCGACCGCGAGTCCCGCCCGGCCCATGTCGCCCGTGGGCAGGCCCTTGGTGAGCTTCGTCCACGTCTTGCCGCCGTTGACTGTCTTGAAGATGCCACCCTCGGGTCCGCCGCCGATCATCTGCCCGACGTGGCGGCGGCGCTGATACGCCGAGGCGAAAATGATGTCCGGGTTGCGCGGGTCGAACACGATGTCGCTGATGCCGGTGTCCTTACTGATGGTGAGCACGGCCGTCCACGTGGTTCCGCCGTCGGTTGTCTTGTAGAGACCGCGTTCGCCCCCCTCGGAGAAAAGGGGACCCTGGGACGCGACATACACGACGTTCGAGTTGCGGGGGTCGACGAGAATCTCGCCGATGTGCTCCGAGGTTTCGAGGCCCATCCGCTTCCAGGTCTTGCCTGCGTCGAGAGATTTGTATATACCGTCTCCGAAATGCGCGCTTCGCTGGCTGTTGTTCTCTCCGGTGCCGAGCCAGACGACGTTCGAGTCTTTCGGATCGATGGCTACGCAGCACAGGGTGAAGACGCCGTTGTCGTCGAAGATCGGCGAGAAGGTGATGCCGCGGTTCGTGGTCTTCCAGAGGCCGCCGAAAGCCGAGGCCACGTACCAGACGCTCGGGTTCTTCGGATCGATTTCGACGTCGACGACGCGGCCCGTCGTCAGCGTGGGACCGATGGTGCGGAGCTCGATGCCTTTCAGGAGATCCGACGTGAACTGTCCCTGCCGGGCGCCGAGACCTGCCGTCACCAGACCGATAGCCAACACGACCAGCCAGAACCTGCGCGCCATGTAATCAACTCCGGGAGATGTTGAAGGGCTTGCGACTGCTGTGCACGATAGTTTACCCGCATGTGATTCGTAGCGGCAGGTGACACCTTCGTCCACATTTCTGGTCGCCGGCGGAGGCGAAAGCGATGGCAAATCGATGGCAGAGCCGAACTTATTCCGGCGTCCCTCTCGGACCCGTCCGGCATATCCGTTGCTTGAGCGAGGCTGTATGAACGGTTATTCCACCCTCGTCGCGACAGCCCTGTGCGTCCTGCTCGGGCTGCCCTCGGCTTCCCTTGCCCAGGGGGGCTACTTCGGCCGTAACAAGGTTCAGTACCGCGAGTTCGACTTCAAGGTGCTGAAGACCGACCACTTCGATATCTATTACTACCCGGAGGAAGAACAGGCCGCGCAGATGGCGTCGCGGATGGCCGAACGGTGGTACACGCGCTTGTCGCAGCTGCTGAACCATCAGCTCAGCGGCCGACAGCCCCTCATCCTGTACGCGAGCGGGTCGCACTTCCGCCAGACCAATACGGTTGAAGGTGAGATGGGAGAGGGCACCGGAGGAGTGACCGAGGCCTATAAGCGCCGGATCGTCCTGCCGTTTGCCGGCCCGATCGAGGCGAGCGATCACGTCCTCGGGCACGAGCTCGTCCACGCCTTCCAGTACGACATCACGGGGACGAACGTGAGCTCGGGCTCCGCCGGCGCGCTCGGGCTGCCGCTCTGGTTCATCGAGGGGATGGCAGAGTACCTATCGATTGGCCCCGAAGATCCCCTGACGGCGATGTGGATGCGGGAAGCCACGCGGCGCGAGCAGCTACCGGACGTCGACAAGCTCGACAATCCAAAGTACTTCCCGTATCGGTACGGCCATGCGCTCTGGGCTTACATCGCGGGCAAGTATGGCGACGGCGCAGTGGGCAACATGCTTCGGGCTGCGGCCGGACGCGACGCCACCTACGCCACCGCGATCAAGTCCGTCCTGCAGATCGACACCAAGGAACTGACGAGAGACTGGCACAACGCTGAGTTCGAGGCATTCAGGCCCATCGCGGAAGCGACCAAGATGCCGGCCTCGTTCGCCAGGCCGCTCATCACCAAGGAAAAGCAGAAGGGGGACCTCAACATCGGACCCGAGCTCAGCCCCGACGGGTCGCGGTTAATTTATTTCTCCGAGAAGGATCTCTTCTCGATCGACCTTTTCGTGGCCGACGCGCGCACGGGCGAGGTCATCAAGAAGATCACCAACACCGCCATCAACCGACACTACGAGAGCCTGTCGTTCCTCACGTCGGCCGGCGCCTGGGATCCCTCCGGCAAGCGATTCATCTTCCCGGGCATCAGCAAGGGTCAGCCGGTTCTCACGATCGTCAACGTCGATCGCGGCGGCATCGAGCGCGAGATCCGGCTGAGTGAGCTGCACGAGGTCATCAACCCCGCCTGGTCGCCCGACGGTACGCAAGTCGCTTTCTCTGGTCTCATCGGCGGGTTCACCGATTTGTTTCTGTACGATCTCGACAAGAGCGCGCTGCGCCGGCTCACGAGCGATCAGTACGCCGAAATGGATCCGGCCTGGTCGCCCGACGGCAAGAAGATCGCGTTCAGCACGGATCGCTTCACCACGAACCTGGAGACGATCAAGGCCGGGCGTCCGCGGCTCGCGCTCATGGACGTCGCGACAGGAACGGTGAGCGAGCTGGGCGGATTCAGCGGCGCCAAGAACATCAGCCCGCAGTGGACGCCCGACGGCAAATCGATCTATTTCCTGTCGGACCGTCAGGGCATCACGAACATCTACCGGACGATCGTGGACGGCGGAAAGACCACGCAGCTCACCAACATGCTGACTGGCGCGAGCGGCGTCACCGCGCTCAGCCCGGCGATGTCGTTTGCTGGCGGTCGGCTCGTGTTCAGCGCGTACGAGAACGACGGCTACACCATCTATTCGCTCGATACGGCGGAACAATTGGCGGGCGAGCCGGCAATAGATCTTCCCCGTAATGCCGCCGTCCTGCCTCCCGGGCGCGACGCTGGCGGCCTCGTCGTCGAGGCGCTGCAGGACGCCACCTGGGGGTTGCCCGGGACGGAAGTCCCCATCGGCGAGCCGTACAAGCCGAAGTGGGGGCTTGATTTTGCCGGACAGCCGTCGTTCGGCGTCGGCGTCGATCCGTTCGGGACGTACGCGGCCGGCGGCATATCGCTCCTCTTCAGCGACATGCTCGGCAATCACGTCATCGGCACAGCGGCGCAAGTGACGAGCCGTTTCGACGAGTTTGGCGGGACCATCTTCTACCTGAACCGGACGCACCGCTGGAACTGGGGAGCATCGCTCGACCAGACACCTTACGTCTCACGGGGCTTCCAGGCCGGGTTTCGCGGGAACACCTACGTCGAGCAGGAGTATCGGTACCTCGAGCGGGACCAGTCGGCCAAGAGCTTTCTGAGTTATCCGTTCAGCCGCTCGTGGCGCGTCGAGTTCTCCGGCGGCTACCGCCGCATCGGGCAGAGCTACGACCTGACGGAGCGGACCTACACGCCCTCGGGTGAGCAGCTCACAGAAGAGACGATCCCTCTCGCGGATTACCCCACGCTCAATCTCGGGGAGGCGAGTACGGCGCTCGTGTACGACACGTCCATCTTCGGTGCGACCAGCCCGATTCGCGGCAGCCGCTACCGGATGGAGCTCTCGCAGAGTGTGGGTTCCTTGCAGTATTCGGGCGTGCTGGCTGACCTTCGCACCTATCTGATGCCGGTCAAGCCCTACACCATCGCGCTGCGCGGGATGTACTACGGTCGCATCGGAGAGGACGCCGAGGATCCCATGCTGCCCTCGCTCTATCTCGGATACCCCGGACTCGTCCGCGGATACGACCAGTACTCGTTCGAGTCGAGTGAGTGCGTCGGCGGCACAGGAGGATCGTGCCCCGCGTACGACCGCCTGATTGGCAGCCGTGTGGCCATTGCGAACGCCGAGCTGCGGTTCCCGATCTGGGGTGCATTTGGAGGCGACCAGTTCTACGGACCGCTTCCAATCGAGGGCGCGTTCTTTACCGACGCCGGCGTGGCCTGGGGCCAGAGCCTGCGTACCGGCACGCTGCCCGGGGACAACAGGCCTGTCGTGAGCGTCGGCGCGGCCCTTCGCGTCAACGTGCTCAACTTCATGGTCGCCGAGATTGACTTCGTCCGTCCGCTCGATCGACCGACCCGCGGCTGGATGTGGCAGTTCCAGCTCAGGCCGGGGTTCTAGTCCTATCCGGGGGGCTTCGCCCCCCGGAACCCCCCTGCTGGCTTCCGCCTCCGCCAAGGCTACGGCGAGACCTCGCCGGAGCGCCTTCGGCGCGAAGGCGGGCGCTCGCGGGGGCCCCACGCCCCGCTCCGCTCACCAGGCTCACTCGCTTCCGCTCGTTCGCGCTGTTTGTTCTTGAGATAGCTCGCAAAAACCTTCGAAGACGTCGAAGATTCTGGGTTGTGCCTTGAGCCCTGCCCCGTTCCTACTCCGTCTTCAGCGCCTTCAACGGATCCACCCTCGCGGCGCGCAACGCCGGCAGGACGCTGGCCGCGAGTGTTGTTCCGACCACGAGCACCGTCGTCACCGCGATCGCCAGCGGGTCGATGGGTGAAACCTCGACAACGAAGCTGCGGAGCGCTAGGGCTCCGAGGGTGCCGAGACCTAGTCCCGACACGAGCCCGATCCCAACTGGAACCGCGCTACCCGAGATCACGAGCCCGACGATGTCGCTCGAGGTGGCGCCGACGGCCTTGCGAATGCCGAGCTCGCGGGTGCGCTGCGCGACGGTGAACGCGACCAGGCCGTAGATGCCCATCATGGCGAGCAGCGTGCCAAGCGCTCCAAACCCGCTCGTGAGCGCCGCGCCCACTTGCGCGGGAACGAGCGCGACCGCGACCGCGTCGGTCATCTGCCTGACATCGACGAAAGCGGTCGGGTCGAGCCGGGCCATCTCGGCGCGCAGGGCCTTCGCCGTGCCCGCGGTGTCAGACGTTCGCACGAATACGATGACGTCCCGCTCTGGACGTTGCAGATAGGCCGTGTAAACGAGCGGCCTGACCGATTCGCCAATCGTCCAGTACTTGCTGTCGCGCACCACGCCAACCACTTCTCGACCGTCCACGCGTCTGCCGAGCGCGTTCCCATTCCAGAACTGCCGCGCTGCTGTCTCGTTGACGATCACCACACCGGGAGAGCCCGGCCGGTCGTTCTCGGTGAAGTCGCGTCCGGCCAGTAGCGGAATCTGCACCGTACGAAACCATCCGGGACTCACACGGTTCACCAGGACCATTGGACCCCGCTGGTCGAGCGGATCGGTGTCGAGCCGCATGCGCGTCTCCTCGCGGCCCATGAGCGCGAGCGGGACGATTTTGGCCATGCCCTGACTCTGCACGCCGGGGATTGCCTGAAGGCGTGATTGAAGGTCGGCCAGCAGCGGCGCAATCGCGCCGGCGGGAGTGGCGTCCTCGTCGAGCTGAAGTTGTCCGATGACGATCCCGGCGGGTTCGAAGCCAGGATCGATGCCCTGGGCGTTCGACAGGCTCCTGACGAAGAGGCCGCTCCAGAGTAGCAGCGCGCAGGAAAGTCCGACCTGACTCACCACCAGCCATGAGCGCATCCGCTGACGGTGGGTCAGCGGGTCGTCGTCTTTCAGGGCCGGAATCACGCTCATCCGCGTCGCGCGCCGCGCCGGTGCGAGACCGCAGAGCACGGCCGTCAGGAGCGACAGCGTCAGCGTGTAAAGCAACATCCGCCGGTCCAGCGACAAGTCCAGCTCGATCGGTATGGGCAACCGACTGATGAGCGAGTTCATCGAGCCGCCAATCCAGAAGGCGAGCAGGAGACCGGCGCTGCCTCCGAGGAGCGCCAGGAGGAGGCTTTCGGTCAGCAGCTGGCGGATCAGACGCGAACGGCCGGCACCGAGCGCCAGGCGCACGCCGATCTCTCTGCGTCGGGACGCGCCGCGTCCGAGCAGGAGTCCAGCGATGTTTGCGCAGCCGACAAGCAGGACGAGACCGGCGACGATCGTCAGCAGGCCGACAAACGCGAAGAGCGGCAAAAGGGTCTTTGCCACCCCGCGGAATCCGGCGATGCCTTCGGCATGGAAGACTTCGGTCTGCGCGAATCGCTCGCCGAGGTCGGGATACTCCAGCGCAAGTTGCTGGCCGATGACCTGCGTCGCGGCCTGTGCCTGTGCGACGGTCACGCCGGGCTTGAGCCTCGCGGCGATCTGAAACTGAGTCTTCCCGCGATCTTGCAGCGTCCGTTCCGAGAGCGCCGGATCGATGGGGACCCAGAACTCGCTGAGGAATGCCGGTGGCCGCGCGCCGCGGAAACCACGAGGCATGACGCCGACGACTTCGAACGGGCGTCCACCGAGCAGGATTCTCCGGCCCAGGATCGACGGGTCGCTGGCAAATCGCGTGCGCCACGTCCGCTCGGCGAGCACGACCACGTCGGCGCGAGCGTCCGATGGAAGGTAGGTGCGACCGAGAATCGCGGGAACCCCGAGCATCGTGAGGTAGTTCGTTGATGTCGTTTCGCCCGAAAGCCTCGCCGTGCTGTCGTCGGTACTCAGCGTCCGCGTCGCGCCGGTATGCGCAGCGACGTCTGAGAAGACTTGGCTGCGCGTAGCGATGTCCTGATAGGTAAGCCAGGACGTCTGGCTTTGACCGGTGTACACACGGACGACTTCTGCCGGGTTGCGCACTGGCAGCGGCTTGAGGGCCAGCGCGTTCACGAGGCTGAAGATGGCGGTGTTCCCGCCGATGGCCAACGCGAGCGTCAGGATCGCCACGGTCGAGAATCCTGGACTGCGACGCAGCAAGCGGGCGCCGAACGTTGCATCCTGCCGCAATTCGCTGACGAGTCGCGCCAACGTTCTCTGTCGTTCCACGGTCAGCCCCTCTCTAGCGCACGCCTGCGCGCCGCGCGACTGATTGCCAAATTCGCGAAGCGCCTGCGCCCGCGCGTCCGGTTCGGAGAGCCCGGCCTGCATGAGATCGGCGATGCGCATGTCGAGGTGGAAGGCGAACTCTTCCTGCACGTCGTCCTGGATGTCCTGGCGCGACCGCGCGACGAAGCTGAACAAGCGCTTCACACCTCGAGGCCGGATTCGATGTGTCATCGGGCGTTGCCCCCGCGCGTCAGGCTGGTTCGATCACTTTGAATACCGCCGCCGCGTACTTCTTCCAGATCGAGATCTCGCTTCTTACCTGCTGACGGCCGGTACTGGTCAGGCCGTAGAACTTCGCCTTGCGATTGTTCTCGGACAAGCCCCATTCAGCCTCAATCCACCCCCGCGCCTCGAGGCGATGGAGCGCCTGATAGAGCGCCGCATCCTCGATGGCGAGGACCCCCTCGGTGCGCTCGCGCACCCAGCGCGAGATGGCGTAGCCGTGGGCCGCCCCACCCTGCAGGGCGCGCAGTATCAGGAGATCAGCGGTGCCCTGCAGCAGGCTCAGCGCGGTGGTTGGACTCATTGGATTCCTTAGACTGCACGGGGTTCGGAAATGTTCCCCTAAGAATGTGAGTGGTGTGGTCGTAGAAGAGAGGAGACTTCGTCCCTCCCTGGATCCTATCGGCTCGATCGCACCAGCAGCGTGGCCGAGGTGATACCGAGCAAGCCTGTCACGACGATCCCCAGGATGTGCGCGCCGAGCTGAGCCCGGTCGCGCCGTCCACACCATTACCTCATTGGGTTTGCCGAACGGTGCGGAAATGTATCAGGATTACGAGGTATGGCAGTCGCAAATCCCTATGGCGAGGACCTCGGCACCTGTCGTCCGCTCGACGCGCTCGCCGAGACCCCAGGCAAGATCCGGCAGCATGTCTTGGGCTGGAGCGACGCGGACTTCGAGGGTTCGTACGCGCCCGGCAAGTGGAGCTTCCGCAAAGTGCTCGTGCATCTGGCGCAGACCGAGCTGGCGTTGCCGACGCGCGCCCGCTTTGCCCTGTCGCAAGACAACTACGTGACGCAATCGTTCTCCCAGGACGACTGGATGGCGATCGACAACCAGGCCAGCGCCCGTACCGCGCTCGACGCGTACGTCACGCTGCGCCAGTTCAACCTCGCGATGTGGCGTGCCCTGACGCCCGAACAGATCGACCGGACGTTCACCCACCCCGAGTACGGCGAGCTGACCGTCGGCTGGATCATGGCCCAGATGGCCGGGCACGATATCCATCACTTGAAGCAGTTTCAGCAGAGTCCCCACACAAAAACCCCAGCCTGAGGCGTCTATACACTGACGCGATGCCCGACCGGCCCCCGGACGACCCGACTTCGCTGGCGGGCCGGCTGTACGACTGGTACGGGGCGTCGCTCTATCGCTACGCCCTGATGCTGCTGGCTGATCGATCCGCGGCCGAGGATGCCGTCCAGCAGGTATTTGCCTCGCTGATGAAGGGCTCGGCCAGAGCCATCGAGAACGATGCGCACTACCTTCGTCGGGCGGTGCGCAACGAGTGCTACTCGGCGCTGCGGCGCAAGAGCGTTCGGGAAGAAAGCGGCGGCGCCCTACTCGATGCTGTAGCCGGCGCAGACGACCGCCCGGAGGAGCGGCTTGCGGTGGAAGGCGCGATCCGATCGCTTCCGCCCGAACAGCGCGAGGTCGTCCACCTCCACGTGTACGAAGGCCTGACGTTTCAGGAGATCGCCGATGCGGCCGGGGAATCGATCAACACCGTCGCCAGCCGCTATCGATATGCGCTGGCGAAGGTGAAGCAGACGCTGACATGAACGACGATCGCGACATCGAGACGCTCCTGCGGCGCTATCAGCCATCCGGTCCGCCGCCCGACCTCCGCGCGCGGATTGCCCCGCCTGCGATCGCTACGGGTCGGACGTGGCCATGGCTGGCCGCAGCCGCGGCGCTCCTTGCCGCGACGATTGGACTTCACATGAGCGCGTCGCGGCTCGCGCGACAGATGGCGCCCCCGCGAGCTTTCGAAGAACAGGCCGCGGCAATCGCCGAGCTCGAGCTATCGCTCGGGGGCGGTGACGAGGCCCGCCAGCTTGCAGAACAGGTCATTCAGCAGCGCGATCTGGAACGTACGCTGGAGGCGGGGCGGATGCCGGTCGGCACAAGCGGAGGTCTGCGATGACCGAGGACACTGTGGCGCGACCCCGAGTACGGCCTGGCTTCAGGCGCGCGGCCATCGCCATCTTCGTCCTGCTGCTGCCTGTCGCGGCCCATGCGCTGTGGGACTACCTCGAGTCGAGGCGGTTGTCGAATGCGGTCGAAGCCATCCGGCAACGAGGCGAGCGCGTTTACCTTGGGACGTCTTCCTATGGTCGCCCGATTACGCCCGAGCAGAAGCAGGCCTCGCGGTACTACGGTGCCGCGGCGCACCTCGTTCGGGAGGCGTACGGGAAGGCTCTCGCGACAGCCGGCCGGGACATCGAGTCCCTGTCAGGTACTGCCACCTGCCGCGGTCAGGAACGATCCGCGACTCGATACGCTCCAGCAGGTTGCGGAACAGTATGCGCCCGCGCTGGAGCTGCTCGATCGGGCGACACGACTGGACGCGCGTGGGCTCGACTATGGTGACGACACAATCTACGGATTTCCGAACAGGTCTCTGGCCGACGTCAACGCGCTTCGGATAGCCAGGCTTGCGTTCCTGGGCGAATCTGAAGCGGCATCACAGGCACTCGTCGGCACTCTTCGCATCCGGAGAGCATACGCAGATGTGAGAGGGCTCAACTCGCCGCTTGACAGCGGGGCCAGTTTGCGCCTGATTCTCTCTTTCGCGCCGCCCGCGGAGCCCGGCCTGCGTGCCTTGCAGCAAGAGTATTCAAAATGGGACGTCGAGAACGAGATTGAAGACCGCCTCGTCGACATGCGCGCCAGGCTCATCGGAGCCGTCTGGCCCGAAGCACCTGGGGAGATGCCGGTGACTCCGCGGTTGAGAGACCCTCAAGATCGTGGCCGGACGCCCCGTCCCGTCGATCTTGTCCTGCGTCCCTGGGTGACTCGCGGCTTGACGCGACTGCTTCGACAGTACCGAGGAAGCGCTCGCCGCGGCGAGACAACCCTGGCCGGCCAAGCTGGACGCGGCCCGGGACCTTGCGGGGCGCTACCCGAACCCTCCGTCGCAGTCTCGCGACGCCCAAGGGCTGCTCGGCTTCAGCAGCTTCACTTTTCTTGGGTACCTCGGAGTCAATCCCTCAGCCAGCGAACTTGCACGGTTGGCGCCTTCGGTCGGCACCGAGATCGCGAGACGGCGGGTTGCGATCACCGCATTGGCGGTCGAACGGTATCGTCGCGCCCATAGCGGAACCGTTCCCGAATCCCTGGCCGAGTTGGTCCCGACGTACCTGAGGTCTGAGCCAGTCGATCCTTTCAGCGGGCAGTCCATTCGTTACGTCCGGGCACCTGGCCTCTACAAGGTGTACAGCCTCGGCGAGAATCGGAAAGACGAGAGCGGTGACTGGACCGAGATTGAAGTCGATCGATCGCACCCGCACTTCGTGCGGCGTGCGCCGCGCGACCTCGGCTTCGATGTTCCCGTTCGCTGACAACAGGAGGAGTGTGCCATGTCAACGGCTTCTAGAAAATGTGGGCTGACACTGCTGGCCGTGGCGCTGGCCACACCGGCGTTCGCTCAACAGCCCTGCTTGCACGGGACCGACGAGACCGCGGAACAGGCCGTGCGCCGGAAGCAGGCCCTTCAGGCGACGCGTACGGTCAACAACATCCAGGCGAACCAGCCAGGCGCCGCGAATGGCTTCTTTCTGAAGCACGAGGAGCTGGCGGCGTCTCCCTTCATGCAGAAGAACGCTGCAAACACATCTCTGAAGAACCTGAACTTCGCACCCGGGGCAGAAGTGCTGCCCGGGTGGCAGCTCACGCTCGAGATCACGACCGAGGGTTATTGGTTCATGGTCAAGGACAAGACCGATCCGTGTGGCTTTGCCTTCATCAGCAACAAGGCCGGGCTGATCTATCATGCGGAGCACTTGCGATGATGGTTGCGGACTCCGTGCGCTTCGGTTCGATTCCCTCGTTCTCTTCGAGGCACAATCGCTGGTAGGATCGAATCGGCCCGGGAGACAGCCTGACAAAGGCTTTGTGACGAGGGAGTCAGGACATGCGCTACCTGCAACTCGTGGCACTGACGCTGCTCGGTACTGTGGTGATGTCCATGTGCCTGATGGTCAATGAGGCGCCGACTCGCCAGTCAGAGGGTTCCCTCGTCCCAAAGAATCCGGCCGCCCTGCCCCCTGAGCTCGAGCAACAGCTGCGCAAGCTTCGGACGCGGGAGGTTGATACTACGCCGCTGCCGCCGTCCAGCATGCCAGATGTCGACCCGCCCCACCTGCCACCCGCGCTCAAGCAGCTTCGTTTGCTCGAAGTCGGCGCCAGGAACATGATTCTCTATTGACAGAAGCGCAGCCCTATTCGTTTGACACAGTCGAGATCACGAGCGCGGTGCTCGGCCTGTCGCGCCGGATCACCGTTTGGGTCCCCGATGGGGCGCGATCGCCCGCGCGGGGTCCGGTCTTGTACTTGAACGACGGACAGAACCTCTTCGACTCGGCGCGCGCGTACACCGGCGTCACCTGGCGCGTCGCCGAGACCGCCGCCTGGCTCATCGAACGCCGCCTGATCCCGCCGCTTGTCATCGTCGGCATCGATCACGGTGAGCTGCGCCGCGCGCGCGAATACTTGCCCGTCGAAGACGACCGCAATCCCTACGCCCGCGATCCGCTCGCTCCTCAGTACGCGTCGTTCGTGACGACCGAGCTGATGCCGTTCATCGAGCGCGAGTATCCGGTGGCGCACGGCGCATCCAACACGGCCTTCGGCGGGTCGTCCTACGGCGCGGTGGCGACGCTTTTCACTGCCATGACGAACCCTGGCGTATTCGGACGCCTGCTGATCGAGAGCCCCTCGCTCTACGTCGGCCGCGGGATGCTACTGCGACAGGCGCGCAAGGTGCGGCGCTGGCCGCAGCGGATCTACCTCGGTGTGGGAAGTGCCGAGACCGGGCGGGACGATTGGAACCGCGAAACCGTCGCCAACGTGCGACGGCTCGAGCGCATCCTCCGTGCGGCTGGCCTGGGAGTCCGCCGGCTGCGCGTCACGGTCGAAGAGGGCGCGTCCCACTCCGAGGCTGCCTGGGCCGGCAGATTCGCCCAGGCGCTGGAGTTTCTGTTCGGCGCAGGACAACGGACTGCTGGCCGCTAGAGCGTTTTACATTTGTCCGTCGTGTCCGCCTTTAGGAGGACACGCTGAAGTCCGGCTAAAGCCGGACACTACGCGCTACAAAGTAATGAGAATCGCTCTAGGGGCTGGCCCGCCAGGAGAACATTTGGACGCTCTTAGGCACGCTTTTTCAGCCAGCGGCGCCCGTGGATACTGAAATCGACGAGGTCGTCGGCCGACATGTTCTTGAATCCGGCCGCGTTGACGTCGCGGATGAACTGCGGCGTCACTCCGTGGATTCGCATCCGCACGAGGTCGTCCACCGGCACGTTGCTGTAGCCGAGACTCTTCAGCTCCTTGACGTAGTCGGCGCTGACGCCGTGGATGCGCATCCGCACCACGTCGTTCAGCGTCAGATCCTTGTAGCCAAGATCCCGCATCTCCCGGATGAATGACACCGACGCGCCATGGATGCGCAGCTTGACGACCTCGTCTACGCCGACGTCTTTGTAGCCCAGGTCACGCAGCTCGCGGATGAACTCCGGCGTCACGCCGTGGATGCGCATCTTGACCAGGTCTTCGACGGAGAGCTTGCCGAGTCCCGCGGCGGTCACTTCCTGCGCGAACGCCGGCGTGGCGCCGTGAATCCGCGTCTTGACGAGGTCGCCAATCGACAGGTTGCTGTAGCCGGCCTTTTTCAGCCCCTGGACATAGACGGCATCGACGCCGTGAATGCGCATCTTCGTGAGGTCTTCGAGCGACGGGCGGACGTACCCCTCCTGGCTCATCGAGGTGATGAAGGTGCGGCTGACGTCGTGAATCGCGAGCTTGAAGACCTGTTCGGTAGACAAGTCCTGATACGTCTTGCGCATCGTCGAGACGAACTCCGCGTTCGGCGAGAACCGCCACGTGCCGGTTCCGCGGCCATCGGAGAAGCTTCCCTCGAAGTCGACGGTGCCCGCATCGCGCCGGACGCTGAAGCGAATGCCGCTCGCCGACCATCGGTCACCGCGTGCGCCCAATCCCGCGAGCTCGTCCATCGGGATCGAAATCCCGAAGCGGCGGTCGTCGTCTTGCTCCATTTGCAGGGAAACCCACTGCTGGCCGTCCTTTCGGGTCCAGTTGTCCTGCAGCCTGGCCCGCCAGGTTCCGTCGAGGTTCGCCGGTTGTCCGATGGCCGCGGGTGGGAGCGCCGCGGCGGTGAGCAGGGATGCAGCAAGCACAAGAGTTTTCATGAATCATTCCTCGAGTGCGTTGGACGGACGGGGGGCGGGGAGGGTTGGAATGGGCCTGGGATCAGGGATCAGGGATCGGGAATTGGGGATCGTTTCGACGACGATCCCGAGCCTGCTTGAGGCCGACGGCAGCCAGGAGCGGCTCATCGATCCCCGAAGCCTGGACCCCAGATCCCTGATCCCTGGGTTTGAATCAAAAACTTCCGCAATTCGCCAAACGCCTTGCCGCGATGGCTGACGCTGGCCTTCCGGTCGAGGTCGAGTTCGGCCAGCGTGCACTTGTAAGGCGGGTAATAGAAGATGGGGTCGTAGCCGAAGCCGTTCGTTCCACGCGGGGCGGGCGCAATCTGGCCGTTGACGATGCCCTCGGTTGTGTAAATCACGCGACCCTGGTCAGCGAGCGCGACGTGGCAGACGAATCGCGCGGCGCTTGTCTCGAGGCCGCGCTCCTGGAAGAGCTCGTAGATCTTGCGGAACTTCACGGCGTAGTCCGTGCCCTGCCACCGCGCCGAGTGCACGCCCGGGGCGTTGTCGAGCGCCTCGATTTCGAGTCCCGAGTCGTCGGCGACGCTCGGCAGGCCCGTTGCCTGCGCGTAGTAGAGCGCTTTGAGACGCGCGTTCTCGGCGAACGTCGTTCCGGTTTCCTCCGGCTCGATGAGCCCTGGGAACGTGTCGAGCGGGACGAGATCGATGCCCGCGCCAGAGAGGATGTCGTTGATTTCGCGAACCTTGCCGGGATTGGTCGTTGCCACTACCAGCTTCGTCATGCGGTGCGGGCGCCGGGCACGTTCAGGATGCTGCCGACAATCGTCCGCTGCAGGGCGACGAGCTCCTGGATTCCCTTGTCGCCGAGGGCCATCAGGTCATCGAGCGCCTGCCGTTCGAAGGGCGCCCCCTCGGCTGTGCCCTGCACTTCGATGAACCGTCCGTCGCCGGTCTTGACGATGTTCATGTCGACGTCGGCGCGGGAGTCTTCCTCGTAGGCGAGGTCGAGCATCGGCATGCCACCGACGACGCCGACGCTCGTCGCCGCGACGTAGTCGAGCACGGGAATCGCTTTAATCTGTCCGGAGTCGCGCATCTTCTGCATGGCGAGCACCATCGCGACGAACCCGCCGGTGATGGACGCGGTGCGCGTGCCGCCGTCGGCCTGAATCACGTCGCAGTCGACCCAGATCGTGCGCTCGCCGAGCTCCGGCAGACGAGTGACCGATCGCAGCGACCGTCCGATCAGCCGCTGGATCTCCTGCGTTCGCCCGCCGACTTTTCCTGCCGTCGCCTCGCGCTGCGTGCGCGTGGTCGTCGCCCGCGGCAGCATTCCGTACTCCGCGGTGACCCATCCCTTACCGGTGTTCCGAAGGAAAGGCGGCACGCGATCCTCGACGCTCGCTGAACACACGACGCGTGTGCGGCCGACCTCGATGAGGACCGACCCTTCGGCGTGGAGGAGAAACCCCGGCGTGAGACGTGTCGGCCGCAAGTCGCCCGACACCCGTCCATCGCTACGTGTCATGTATCGCCCTTCTCCGTCTTGACCCATTTCAGGTTCTTCTGCAGTGGATGCCTGAGGTCGACGTGTCCGGCCAGCGTGTCGACCTCCTTGCCTTCGATGAGGATCTGCACGCGCTTCACCGCCGGCAGGTTCATCGTGAGCGCGTTGACGATCGAGTAAACGGTGAAGAGCTCCTCGAGGGCGCCGCCGGTGTGCCTGGTCCTTGCGTCCGCGCTCAGGTCGACGAAGGCATCGCCCTTATCCGTCAGGTAGAGGGCCCTGAGCGTCGTTTCGGACGGAATGGCGGAGACGAGCGGACCGGGCGCCACCGCGAGCTGCGAGATGACGATCTGCCTGGCTTGTTCGAGCACCGTCTCGCCGAACGGCACCTCGCGCTGCACGCCCACGAG
Source organism: uncultured Acidobacteriota bacterium (assembly GCA_963839705.1). GTDB lineage: Bacteria > Acidobacteriota > Vicinamibacteria > Vicinamibacterales > 2-12-FULL-66-21 > DATBJJ01. Next base: position 217,634 of record CAWIWL010000004.1, on the reverse strand, counting down.
GGCCATGCCGTCCTCGGACACGAAGTAGAGGGTCGCTGTGATCTTGCGTGCGTCGGCCGCGACGGTCGTGCCCGCGGACGTCGTCGGGAGCGGCTGCCTTGGCGACGCATGCCGCGAAGAGTACCTGGCGGTGAGCCACCAGCCTCCAGCGATCGCCAGCGTCGCGATCGCGCCGATGACCAGCATGCGACGAGACATCAGTGTCGGACGCCGCCGCCGCCCGGTCGCGCGGGTGCGGCCGCGGGACCCACCGGTCGCGGGCTGGCCAGTTTGTCGCGGTAGCGCATGATGCTGTCGACGATCGACTGCACGATCGACGACTGGAAAGGCTCGGACGCCAGCTGCCGCTCCTGCTCCGCGTTCGTGATGAAGCCCATTTCCACGAGTACCGCCGGCATGTTCGCGCCGACGAGTACCCGGAAGGGCGCCTGTTGAATCGCGCGCGGGCTCATCAGCACGCGCTCACGCAGGCCGGCTTCGACTTCTTTCGCAAGTGCCGCCGACTCCTCGATGTAGCGCGCCTGTGCCATTTCCCACAGGATGACCTCGATGTCGCGCGTGCCTCCTCCGAATACAGGAAGCGCCTCGGTTTCGCCTTTGGCCACGCGCTGCGCCTGGTCGCCGTACTCCTCGAGGCTGAGGTAAAAGACCTCGGCCCCGGCGGCGGACGCCCGAACCGAGGCGTTGGCGTGGAGGCTGACGAAGAGGTCCGCCTTGTTGTTATTGGCGAGCGCCGCGCGCTCGTCGAGATCCACGGTGGCGTCGCCGTCGCGGGTCAGAATCACACGCACGCCCAGGCGAGCTTCGAGCGCCGCCTTCAAACTCCGCGCGACACTGAGCGTGACGTTCTTTTCGAGCGTGCCGCCGGGGCCATGTGCGCCATCTTCCAGTCCGCCGTGGCCCGCATCGACCACGATTGTGCGGATCACTCCCGACGGTGCGAGATCCAGCAGCGGCGCCGGCGGAGTGGCCGGGGGAGTGGCCGGGGGAGTGGCCGGGGGTGTCGCTGTCGGCGCAGCAGCCGTGGTCTGCGTGATCACGTCGATGACGATACGGCCCGTGCCGCGGTCGCCGGGGAGGTCTGAGGTGCGGAACGACCCGAACCGCGGGCCAAGATCCAGGACGACGCTCGCGCCCTCGCCCACACGGATGCTCTGAACCAGATCCGGCGCGGCCAGCGCCGGCAGCGTCGCGTCGAGCGCTTCCGCCTCGAATTTCACGATGAGGCGGTTGCTCTCCTGGGCCATTGTGTGCGGCGTGTGCGGCGCCACGTCGAGCGTCAGCCGTACCATCGCGCCGAGGTTTTCCACGCTCCCGGCGATGCGAGGCACGCGGACCCCGCCGACGAGAATCAATCGGGACGGCTTGCGAAGCTCGACCGGCGTCCCGAGGGCGGGCGCCAGCGCTCGTGGGACGAAATCGACCGGGACGAACCAGGATCGGCCGTCGCGCGCCGGCGGCGCGGGCAGCGAAATCAGCCGTCCACCGACAGAGGCCAGGCTCTGGCCCGGCGTCAGCACGATCGACTGCGTGCGCGCCGTTACAGTCAGGCCGCCGGCGAGACTGTCTTCGCGGACCGTTAGGTCGAAGAGCTTCGCGAGCTCATCCAGGGCGAACATCTCCTGGCCACTGATGAGCCTGGCAGGGAGCGGGCGTCGACCCTCGGCGGATAGAACGGTGTACGGGGCAGGTGTGGAGGGCGCCTGCGCCCCGATCGAGCCAAGGGCGAGCAGCACCGCGCCTGTTCGCAGTGAGAACACGACGATATCCATGATACCCGCATTCCGAGAGCCCTCGGCCGGTCGTTTGTGACGCACGAGCGCGCGGCTGGCCTACTCGCGCGACGGCTGCCGGATTCGATATATGTATCAGTGACGAAGACAGGGCTCAGGGCTCAGGGATCAGGGATCAGGGATCAGGGAAGACCATGCTGTCTCATTGAGATCAGTAGCTCTTCTGATCCCTGCCCCCTGCCCCCTGAATCGCCTATTCGCGCGCCAGCGGCGCGGCGTCGAGGCGCGCGCGGGCTTCATCAATCAATTCGATGTTCCGCTCGTAGGACAGCCCCGTGCCCGGCGCGCCCGGCCGTATGGCCGGCGGGTAATGGTGCGTCGTATAGACCGGGTACGCTTCTGTCCTCAGGTGCGCGAGCATGTGATGGCCGCGGCGGGTCGCGCGCTCGTGGCGCAGCGCGCTGATGTCGATGGGGGCCACCACGATCCGCTCGCCGGGCCCCGGCGAGGCTTCCGCGAGCATCCGGCCGTCGAAGTCCACGATCTGGCTCCCGCCGGGCCATGAGTAGGGCGGGTAGTGACGAAGGCTGGCGCCCTGATTCGCGGCGACGACGTAGGCCGTGTTCTCGAGGGCCCGACACCGGTTGACGAGCGTCCACCAGTTCATCGGCTCGGTCGCGCCCCACGGATCCATGTAGGCCGAGACGCGCAGGAGCAGCTCGGCGCCATTCGCGGAGAGCTGGCGCATCGCTTCCGGAAAGAGCCAGTCATAACAGATGGCACAGCCGATCCGGCCGATTTCCGTGTCGGCGACGGGGAAGAGCGGCTCGTCGTAGCCTTCGAGGTCGTGCGGGCTCGAATGCACCTCGTAGGGGATCCAGGGATTGACCTTCCGGTACTTGTAGAGCAACCCCTCCGGGCCGATCAGGCACGTAGTGTTGAACACCACGCTCGGCCAGCGCGGGTCGGCTTCGATCATCGACCCGCTCTGGATGTAGATGCCGTACTCACGAGCCTTCGCGGCGAGACGTTCCGTATGCTCGTTCGGGATTGGAACCGCCAGACGCTCGCGCAGTTCGGCGACGGTCGCATAGACCGGCGCTGCGTGCGCGAACTCCGGAAAGACCACCAGCCGTACTGGAAGGAACGGCGCGCTCCCGGCGACCGCCGAGTCGATCATCGACAGCATCCGGTCGGTGTTGGCGCGCATCGCCTCGCGGTCCAGCGGATTCGCGAGGTCGGTCTGGCAGGCGGCGGCAGCGTAGCGGATGTGATTCATGATTGGTTGCACACTGGTCATTTCTGCCACGGCAGGCATTCGCGATGAACGCGACAGCCTCCGCCAAGGCTACGGCGGTCCGCCGAAGCTTCATGCGAAGGCGGAAGAGTCAGCGCGGCGCCCGGCGCTCGACGTCGAGCGTCAGATCCAATGAAGGAACCGAGCGCGGCACGACACGCGTGTTGTAGCGCTCGCGGTACTCGCGGTGCGCCGGCGTCGACGGATATGCTTCCGGCGCGGCGTACGGGTAGCGCGTCATGCCGTGGAAGGGCAGCGGCAGTAATTCATCCGGGCTCGCCGAGTTCAGATTCATCTCCTTGCTGAAGCCGTCGGCGTAGAGGAAGAATGTCCGGGTCCAGCCAGCAGGAAGCGGCGCGAGCGACGTGGCATCGAACGACAGCGCTATCTCATCACCTGGCCGCGACACGACGAACATGTCATCGGTGTGCAGCAGCAGCGGCCGGACATCGCCCTCGCGCGTGTAACGGCCCGGCATCAGCTTCCAGGGAGACGCACTGGAGACGCGTGCGTAGTCGTAGCCGTACGGCTCGCGGCCATCGGGCGTCACTTCGGCAGAGAATCCGCGCCAGCGGAGATTGACCGAAAGGGGATCGAGGCGCTCGATTTGGCGGGGCGTCGCTCCATCAGATGTATCCACCAGCACCTGATCCCAATAGATCCTCATCGTGGTCTTGATGCGAACTTCGGTGGCGGCATCCGGGACGCGTCCGGTCAGATCGACGGCGACAGTCTGCGGCCGGCCGACCGGCATGCCGATGTCGTCGATCAGAGTGCGCCAGTCGCCCCCGGGCATCTTCGCTTCGAGAGCGGGTGGCTGAAGGGAGAGCCCGGCCTGGTGCGCCGCGACGTTGTCCCCGGAGAACGCATAGTCGGTCCACCCGTTGAGGAGGAGTAGACGTCGACCGGACGGTCCCGGCTTGGGCAGGACCAGAGTGAGCGCGTGATCCGCGGCGTATCCGCGAACGCGTTCGAGCGTGAAGCCGTCCACGTAGCGTCGGTCGATCGTGCGGATACGCTCCAGGACATCGCGGCCGCGGTCGTCGACGGCGGCGAGCGGGGCTTGCGGGGCCCGCGCCGAGTAAATGGCGAACGGCCGCGGAGTCCGGAACAAGCCCTTCATTGGGATGCACGTCGACGTTGGCGGGATGTGCGATCGCCACGAGCTCGGCGCGATCGAGGAACAGCGATTCCTCGAGCTCGTTGGTGATGCGCAGCTCGTATCGACCATCGCGCGGCCGGAGCCTCGCGCCGTCGATGCGGACGTACTCATCGGGATCCGGCGTGTTGCGCAAGCCCGGCGCAAGCCAGTAGCCCATCTCGCCGCCGCCGAGGAAGTCGGTGATGAACTCGAACCGTTCGCCGTTCCACGTATACAAGTACGGGCACGACGAGGGCTTGCGATCGAGCTCCTCGATCTTGAGCGTGCCCTTGATCGCGGCCGGTGCGCCGCCGCTTGCCGCAGGGCCGGTCTCAGCCTGCAAGATTCCCGATGGCCACAGCACTCGGACGACATCCGCACTAGCGCGATCGCCGAGGCCGAATATCAGATCGGCGGGAGCGGGCGCGGGGACGGCGGCGTAGGTCTCGTACTGCTGCCGCAGGCTGCCGGCACGCATCTCGACGCGCGCGCCGACGGCTGACCGGTTGCTGACCCGCGCGGCGAGGTTGACGCGCAGCGACGTCGTTCGGCTCGGGCCACTGTTCTGCCAGAGCGTGAGGTGCGAGGACGTGTCTACAAGAACGTCGACCCGTCCATCACCATTTAGATCGCCCGCTGCGAGCGACGAACGACCTCTCGCCAGCGCCGCGGACATCTCTGCCGGAATTGCGTGCGCGGTGACATCGGTCCAGTCGCGACCGGTATTCCGGAACAAGCGCGGCCCTTTCGCAGTCAGCAGCAGGAGATCGAGCAGCCCGTCGTTGTCGTAATCGATGAACTGAGCGGCGCGCGCATTGGCGGCGCCTACCGGCGAAGCCGATGTGATGAAACGTCCCTGCCCGTCGCTCAGCGCGAGCTGGCCGGCTGCCTCAGGCCGGGCGAAGAAGAAATCGGAATAGCCATCTTTGTTGACGTCTCCCACGGCCGCCATCTCGGCGCCGGGATCAATCCGAAGTCCCACGTCGGCAGCGACGTCCTTGAACGTGCCGTCACGCAAGTTGCGGAACAGGAAGGGTGGCACTGTCGGTGAAACAACCAGGAGATCAATGTCTCGGCGGTTGTCGAAGTCGGTTGGAATGACGGCGGTTACCGGCGCAGACACCGTGAGTCCCGCCTCGGCGGTCACGTCCAAGAATTGTCCGTTGCCGTTGTTGCGGTACAGCCGGGTGACCGGTGCGGTCTCGGTCCCGCCGGCAACGAAAAGATCGAGATCGCCGTCATGATCCGCGTCGAGCCACGCCGCCGAGCTCGGGATCCTGACCGGGGGCGCCAGCCCGGCGCTCAGAGTGGAGTCAACGAAACGAGACGGTTCGCGGTGCAGAAGCCTGAGTCCTGAAGGGCTCAGCACGACGAGATCGACACGGCCGTCGTTGTCGTAATCGCCGGCGAGCACGCCGAGAGCATCGACGACTTCGCCCGCGGCGGTGTCCGGCAGCTGACTCGTGACGTTGACAAACGTGCCGCCATCGTTTCTAAGGATTTTCAAGCCGCCGCTCGGCGAGCCGGCTTCGCCGAGATCAAGATCGCCGTCGCTATCGAGATCGAACGTGACGATTGAGGCTGAGCCCGAGATGTCTCGCGGGCCCAGCCTTGGCAACCTCTTAGTTGCGTCTGTGAACACAATTTGCGGCGTCTTCGGATCGACGAGCGGCGCCTCCGCACCTGTCGACACGATGGCTTCCGCATACCGCCCCTGCTCGAGGTAGGTCTGCGAGTACGTCACCGCGTAGCCGCTCTCGCTCAGCTTCTGGAACCGCGCCATCGCCTCTTTGCCGTCGTCCGCGTTTCCGGCGAGCACGAGCGTGTTGGCGAGGCCGTAGGTGGCGGTCGCATTGAACGGCTGTCCTGCGAGCGCGCGGCGGAAGGCATCGACCGCTTCCTGGAATTTGCGCTCCTGCCGGTACAGCTGGCCCAGATTGATCGCCGTCCCCACATCGTCGGGATCCATCTTCTGAACGCGGGTGAAGGCGTCGATTGCTTCGGCAGTCCGTCCGGCGCCGCGGGCGATGAGCCCGAGCACGTAGTCGGGCTGCGGCCGGTCCGGCATGCTGGCGCGGGCGGCGATGATCTCCTTTTGCGCCGCGTCGGGATTGCCGCCGTAGAGGAGAGCGATGCCGAGGTTCAACCTGGCGATGGCCAGCTGGGGATCGAGCGAAAGTGCGCGGCGGAACGAGGTGGCCGCGGCGTCGAAATCGAACTGCTCCAGGCGCGTGACGCCGATGTTGTTCGCGCGGTACGCGTCTTCGCGCGCCGAGACGACCCGCGCGGGTGACGGTTGAGACGCGGTCGCGGCCAGCGCGGCGAGGCAGGCGACGACGGCAACAGCGACACGCGGCCGGAGCGTTGGCACGGCGATCAGGGCTCCTTGATGACCAGAATCTGGTTGACGGCGACGTCCTTGAGGATCTGCGTTGCGCCGCTCGGCCAGCGTACCTCGATCTGCTGGATGGTCGTAACTTTTCCGAGGCCGACATGCAGCCGGATATCGTTGGCGCTCAGATAGCTGGCCACGTTGTTGATCTCCCGCACCTGAAGTCCGGCCGAGGTCTGCACGCGCACGGTCGCACCAAGCCCGAAGCGGTTGCTCTTCTGTCCCTGGGCCTTGATGACGATCCAGTTGCCGCTTCCGGCTCCCTGGTTTCTCAACAGCACTGGCGGCCGTCCCACGCTCGAGATGGCGACATCCAGGTGCCCGTCGTTGTCGAAGTCGGCGACTGCCAGCCCGCGGCCGACTCGCTCGGTCTGGAGTGCGGGCCCACTCTGGACGGACACGTCGCGGAACCGGCCGCCGAGGTTTTCGTACAGCAGATCCTTCTGCGCGTAGGTCAGGTTGGGCTGATAGAGCTTTACGTTGTCGATCACGTGTCCGTTCGTGACGTGGATGTCGAGATCGCCGTCGTTGTCGACGTCGAAAAGTTTCGTCCCGAAGCCGAGGGGAATGAAGCCCGATCCCAGCCCGGCTTTCGTCGTGACATCTTCGAAGACTCCCTGACCGAGATTGCTATAGAGCGTGTTCAGCTCTTCGGAGAAATTGGTGACGAAGATGTCCGGAAAACCATTCGCGTCAACGTCCGCGCAGTCGGTCCCCATGCCGGCTTGAGGCTTTCCGTTGCCGTCGAATCCGACGCCCGCGGCATAGGCCACGTCCGTAAACGTGCCGTTGCCGTTGTTCTTGTAGAGGAAGTTCCGCACCATGTCGTTCGCGACGTAGATGTCAGTGTCGCCATCGCTATCGAAATCGCAGAACGCCACGCCCAGACCCTTGCCCGCCGGGTTGGCGATGCCCGCCTGCTTCGAGACGTCGGTGAACGTGCCATTGCCGTTGTTCCGAAACAATCTGTCCGCCATCCCATCGAACATCGTCGGATGGCAGTACATGCGATAGCCGTCCTTTCGGAGCCCGCAGTACGGGTTGTCGGTCAGCCGGAAGTCGAGGTAGTTGGTGACGTAGAGATCGAGATCGCCGTCGCGATCGAAATCGAGGAATCCAGTGCTGGTGCTCCATTCGGTTGCGCCGCCAGCGACGCCGGCCGCGGTTGTTACATCGGCGAAAGTGCCGTCGCCATTGTTCTTGTAGAGGATGTTCGGCCCAAGGCTTGTCACGTAAAGGTCGAGATAGCCGTTGTTGTCGTAATCGCCGACGGCCACGCCGGTCTTGTATGCGCCCTTGCCCGCGCCGCTACCGTCCACGCGCGCCTGCGCCGTCACGTCCTTGAATGTGCCGTCTCCGCCGTTGCGGTAGAGCACATTCGCGGCACCCGGCGCGCCGTTGACGAAATAGAGATCCTGAAGGCCGTCGTTGTCGTAGTCGATCCACGCGACGCCCGAGCCGAACGTCTCCACCATGTACTTCTGAGGAGAGGCGCCCGACTTGTGCACGAAGGCGATCAGCGATTTCGCGGTCACGTCAGCGAAGAGCGCCGGCCGATTGGGCGTCGTCCCGCGAGACTGGCCAGAGGGCGAGCCCGGTACGATTGTCAGCGAGACGATGAGAAGCACGAGCCACCTGAGCTCGTTCACTTCCGCGCTCCCGTCTCCTGCTTCTGTTTCAGCAGCCCGTCCTGCAGCAGCTTGCGCTTGTCGGCTGCGAGGGGAAAGCCGAGCTTTTCCGCCCGGGTTGCATACTCTCGTGCCCGCGCGTACTGGCCCTGACGCAGACAGACTTCAGCCATGTGGCGGTTGGTGGGCCCGTGATTTGGATCCATCTCCAACACCTTGCGAAAGGCGTCGGCCGCCGCGGCGAGCTTGCCCTGCTGCGCCTTGAGAAGCCCCTGCTCCAGGTACAGATCGAACTCCAACTGCCGCTGCTCGACGAACGGTGAAGCGACGCTCGCCGGGCCCTGCGGCACGGCGACGAGCAGCTGCGCCTCGGCCTTGTCCAGCTGACCCTTGAGGCGGTAAGCGCGGGCGAGCTGAACCCGGATGTCAGGCCGGGCCGGATCGATGTGCGTCGCCTGGCTCAGGATCTCGAGCCCTTCGTCGATTCGGTTCGCCTCCAGATAGGCGGCGCCGAGGCTGAGATACACCTCGGCCCGCTTCTCGCCGGACTGCACCACGGCCTCGAGCTCCTTGATGGCGTCGTTCGGCCGGCCGAGATCGAAGAGGGTCAGCCCCAGGTAATAGTGCGCCTGCGCAGACGAGGGGTCGATCTTCAACGCCTCGGTCAATACCTCGAGGGATCGACGGGGATTCTTCAGCTGCCGCTCCACTTCGCCGAGCAGCGTGAGGAACTGAGGATTGCGCGGCATCTGCGCCAGCGCCGCGTCGAGCTCTTCGCGGGCACGTTCGAACCGGCCGAGATCCACATAGATGTGGGCGAGATAGAAGCGCGCAGGCACGAACGTGGGATCGAGCGCCAGCGCCTGACGAAGTTCTGCGACAGCCTCCCCCATGAATTCCGACGCGCCAAGGGTTCGGTAGGCGATGCCGAGGAGCAGGTGTCCTTCCGCAGAGCCGGGATCGACAGCCAGGATGTCCTTCAGCTCGCGGATCGCATCGTCGGGGCGATTCGTGCCGGAGAAGAGCTCGGCCCTGATGCGGTTCAGTTTTTCCTGCGTTTGGGTCGTGGCGGCGCCCGCCTGAAACGCCGCCAACACGGGCGCCATCGCGATCGCAGTGCCAACGACGATTCCACCAAAGAACGCGCGCGCGGCGCGAAGACGGGTGTGCCCCATGATTCGAAACTACGTCATGATCGACTCGCGCTCGCCGCGGTGTCAAATCACTCTCACGAGTCGTCTCTCCGGAGTCATCATGTGGCTTCCGCCTTTAGGCGGAAGAACCACCCAGAATCACCGAGGCCGCTGTGGCCTTCCGCCTAAAGGCGGAAGCTACGGTGAGGGCCTTCCGCAAGCTACGGTGTAACCTTCCTCTGTGACACACGGCCGTTCTCCCACTTCGGGCCTGCTGGTTGGGTTGATCCTGACGTTGGCGGCGGTCGTGGCGTACTCGATCTACATCAACCGTCAGATTGCCGGCCTGCGGGTGCTCCAGAGCGACCTGGTCGATCGAAACCGCAAGGACTCTCTGCAGCTGCTGCGTATTCAAAACAATCTGAACCAGCTGGGACTCGCCATGCGGGACATGCTGGACGACGACCACACGTACCCGCTGATGGCGTGGTCCACCCAGTTCGCACGCATCCGAGGGGACCTGGCCGATGCGCTGGCGCGCCAGAGCGAGATTGCCGCGGCCAGCCGGGCGCCGGCCGATCGCGATCGGCTGGCCGATTCGCTGACGCAGTTCTGGGATGCCGTCGATCGCACGTTCGCGCTGGCGGCGAACGGCCGTGAGGAGGCGGCGCGGGCGCAGGTGTCAGTGTCACTGCAGGCCCGGCAAGCGGCGCTCAGCACGTCCGTCGCGCGATTGCTCATCGAGAACAACGAAGCCGAAGAGCAGACAGCGCAACGCGTCCAGGGGATCTACGATCAGGTACAGCGCCAGGTGTACTGGTTCCTGACCGCGACGCTCGTCGCGATTGCCGCGACCGGCCTGTATCTGATTCGGGCCAACCGGCGGCTATTCGCGGAGCTGGCGTCGCTGTCGGACGGCCGGCGCGAGCTGGCGCAACAGCTCATCGCCACGCGCGAATCGACGCTGCGGCACCTGTCGCGAGAGCTGCACGACGAAGTCGGGCAGATTCTGACGGCCATTGGATCCATGCTCGGCCGCGCCGAGAGGCGCACGCCGGCCGAGTCGCCGCTGCGGGCGGAGCTGCGCGAGATTGGCGAGCTCGCCCAGGGGACACTGAACAACGTCCGCAGCCTTTCGCAGACGCTGCACCCCTCGATCCTCGAGGAGCTGGGGCTCGAGAGCACGTTCGACTGGTATCTTGGCACCGTCGAGAAGCAGCTGGGGCTTGTGGTGTCCTACGAGCAGTCTGGTGTCCCGGTGCCGGTGGACGGAACGATTGGGATTCACGTCTACCGTGTGCTGCAGGAGGCGCTCAGCAACGTATCCAGGCACTCGGGCGCCGACCGTGTCTGGGTGCGCCTGCGATATCTCACCGGGAAGCTCGAGCTCGAGGTCGAAGACCACGGCTCGGGCCTCGGATCGCGGACCGCTCGGCGTGGGCTCGGCCTGGTCGCCATGCGGGAGCGGGCGGAGCTCGTCGGCGGCAGGATCGAGTTCGCGCGGCCGGACGCGGGCGGCACGCTCGTCCGCCTGAGCGTGCCGGTCGAAGAACCGGAAGGCGTCGACGAGGCAGCCGGGGGCTCGTAAAGGATCGGCGTACGCAAGTCCGGCTAAAGCCGGACACTACGACTGAAGGTCGTCGCCACGAATTGAAGGTTTGTCGTAGCGTCCGCCTTTAGGCGGACCAACGAGGGAATAACGATGGACAGGATTACCGTGCTGCTCGCCGACGATCACCATGTCGTGCGGCGGGGGTTTCGCCGGATGCTCGAAGACGACCCGGATCTCACCGTCGTCGGCGAGGCAAGCGACGGCGAGGAGGCCGTGCGCATGGCGCTCAGCCTCGGGCCGCGCGTGGTGGTGATGGATTGCGCGATGCCGGGCACGAGCGGCTTGATCGCCACCCGGCGTATTCTCGAGGCCAGGAGTGACATCGCGATTCTGATGCTCAGCATGCACTCCGAGCAGACGCTCGTCTCGCAGGCGCTCGACGCGGGCGCGCGTGGATACATCCTCAAGAATGCCATCGACCTCGACCTCGCCTCGGCAGTGAAGCGTGTCGCCGCGGGCGAGACCGTGCTCGACCCCACGGTGACGCCGGCGGCCGCGCTCAAGGGCGAGCGCAATCATGGCCTGAGCGCGAGAGAGCTCGAGGTGCTGCAGCTCATCTGCCAGGGACACTCTAATCGGGCCATCGCCGCCAGGCTGAGCCTGAGCGTCAACACCGTGAGCGTGCACCGCGCGAACATCATGGGACGACTACGCGTCCACAAGACGGCCGAGCTCGTCGTCTATGCGCTTCGGCACGGACTGGTCGGACCCCTGTGAATCGCCGCGAGTTCGTCCGCCACGTGGGCACGGGTGCCTTGACGGCGTTCGCGTGTCCGGCGTGGCCCGCTGAGGCGATCCAGAGCGGCCCGGGAATGCGCCTGGTGGATGTCACGGCGGCTGCGGGCGTGCAGTTCCATCACCGGAACGGCGCCTACGGCGGCAAGCTCCTCCCGGAGACGATGGGCGCGGGGTGCGCGTTCTTCGACTACGACGCGGACGGCTGGCAGGACATCCTTTTGGTCAACGGGATGGACTGGCCCGGGCGCGTCAAGGATTGCTCGACCTTGCGGCTCTACCGCAACAATCGGAACGGGACCTTCTCCGACGTGACGCGCGCCGCCGGGCTCGACGTCGAGCTCTACGGCATGGGCGTCGCCGTGGGCGACTGGAACAACGACGGCTTTCCCGATCTCCTCGTGACCTGCGTCGGGCAGAACCGCTTGTTTCGCAACACCGGCAAGGGGACGTTTGTCGACGTGACCAAGGCGAGCGGCCTCGGCGGTCGCACGGCGTTCAGCACGTCGGCGCTCTGGTTCGATTTCGATCGCGACGGTCTGCTCGACCTCTTCGTCTGCAACTACGTCAAATGGTCGGCCGAGCACGATGTCTTCTGTACAGTCGACGGCAAGCAGAAGTCCTACTGCACACCCGAGGCCTACCGCGGCGACACGTGTTGGCTCTTTCGCAATCGCGGCAACGGCACGTTCGAGGACGTCACGGCGACGAGCGGCATCTTCGACTCGAGCTCGAAGTCGCTCGGCGTCACGATGCTTGACGACGATCAGGACGGCTGGCCGGATCTGATGGTGGCCAACGACACCCAGCCGAACAAGCTCTATCGCAATCTCAGAAACGGCACCTTCAAGGAGGTCGGCGTCCAGGCGGGTGTCGCGTTCAGCGCCGATGGCCGCGCCCGCGCCGGCATGGGCATCGATGCGGCCGACTTCGAGAACTCGGGCCGGATGGGCGTCGCCGTGACCAACTTCGATAACGAAATGGCCGGGCTTTATCGATCGCTTGGTTCCGGCCTCTACGAGGACGTAGCGATGACCGCCGGAGTCGGCGCGGCGTCCCGCAACCGGCTCGGGTTCGGGTGCCTCTTTGCCGACCTCGATCTGGATGGCGCGCTCGATCTTGTCGTCTCGAATGGGCACATCGACGAGGCGGTGCGGAGCCTCCGCACGGGCGTCGCGCATGCCCAGCCACCGCTCCTCTTCAAAAACCTGGGCAACGGCAAGTTTCAGGATGTCGCCGCGGCGGCCGGTGCTGAGTTCGCCCGGCCGAGGGTCGGCCGCGGCCTCGCCTGCGGCGACTTCGATCGCGACGGTGACGTCGATCTGCTCATGACGACCAACAACGGTCCAGCCGTGCTCTTCCGGAACGATCAGCTGGCGGGGAATCGCAGCGTCCGGTTCAGGCTCGTCGGGACGAAATCGAACCGCGACGCCATCGGCGCGCGGGTGCGCGTGTTCCACGACGGATCGTCGCAGTCGCGCATGGTGAAGACCGGTTCCAGCTATCTGTCGCAGTCCGAACTGCCGGTGACGTTCGGTGCAGGGAAGCGCGACCGCGTCGAGCGGGTCGTGATTGACTGGCCGAGCGGCCGGACCGAGGAGTTCAAGGACGTCCAGGCTGGCCGGGCCTACGAGTGTGTGGAAGGGAAGGGCCTTGCCCCAAGTCGCGCCTAGTGGCCCGTCCACGGTGAAGAAGGACCACCTCGCGGGCGGGGCATCCCGGCTGGCGGCGTTGCTCCTCCCTCAAATACTTCGAGTATTCTCGGTCGTCGCGCCTTGCCACCCGGGCGCCGCGCTCCGCGATCTGGTCCTTCTTCACCGTGGACGGGCCACTAGTGCTTCCATACTATTGCCGCTCGAACCGGCACCTCCATACAGTGCTTGACGCGCCCGTATTCCGGCGCTCGGTTTACCTCCAGGAGGTGTTTTGTGGCGCATATCACGCTCCCCGACGGGCTGCCGGGCATCCGGGGCCTCCTGACCTACAGTCCGGCGACGGCCAAGCCGATTGGCGAGCTTGCGGAAGTGCTCCTGCGAGGCCCGAGCACGCTCACCAGGGCCGAGCGGGAGCTCGTGGCGACCCACGTGTCCTTCCGGAACGATTGTCACTACTGCCAGAGCGTCCATGGCGCGATCGCCGCCGAGCAGATGGGTGGAGCGGCCGTGGACTATGCGCTCGTCGACCAGGTGAAGCAGGACGCTGAGACGGCGCCGATATCGGCGAAGATGCGGGCGCTGCTCGTGATTGCGGGTCTCGTGCAGCAGGATGGCAAGCGGGTGACGGCTGAAGACGTCGAGCGGGCGCGGCGCGAGGGTGCGACCGATCAGGAGATTCATGACGTCGTCCTGATTGCGGCGGCGTTCTGCATGTTCAACCGGTACGTCGACGGTCTCGGTACCTGGCAGCCACGTAACCCGGCGTTCTATCGGGAAGCCGGCAAGCGAACCGCGGAGCTCGGATACGTCAACCGGGACTACTCGACGCCAGTTCGAGAATGACCACAGCCAACCGGTCGACCACGCGCAGCTTTCTGCTTCTGACCATCGTGCTGGCGCTTGTGGCTGCGGCGGCGACCGGCACCTACCTCGTACTGAACGCGCGCCGAGGGCTTCCATCCCCGGGTTCGGAGGCATACGAGCAGACCACGCGACGGTTCTACCGGGGCCTTGCGGGTATCCAGGTCGGCCTGACCGACGCCGCGCGGCAGGAGTTCGTGCAGGCAACCGAACTGGCCCCAGGCGAGCCGGCTGTGTGGGCCAACCTGGGCCTGGCCTACCTGCGGCTGGGCGATTTCGACGCCGCGGCGCCGGCGGTCGAACGTGCCGCGGCGCTGGCGCCGTCGTCGAGCGATATTGCGTTTTTGATGGGTCGCCTCGAGACTGCGCGCGGCCGGCGAGAGGAGGGAATCGCGAGCTTGCGTCGCGCGGTGGCGCTCGATTCTCGCGGTCTCCACGCCCGCACCGCGCTCATTCAGGAGGTCGAGAACGCTGGTGGACCGGATTCGGACCACGAGGCCCAGCGTCTGCTCGAGGAGCTCGTCACGCTCCAACCGGAAAACGCCGCGGTGCTCGTCGAGCGTGCCCGCCTCGCCGCCAAACGCGGCGATGTGGCCTTACTGCAGGATTCGGTCAATCGTCTGGAGAAGTTCACGAGTGCGTGGCCGCCCGAGGTTGTCGAGCGGTATCGCACGCTGCAGCAGGCGAGCTCCGCCTCGAATGCCCCTGATGCCGCGCGCGCGACAGCCTTTCTTCGCAACGTCCTTGCCCGCGTGCCGTCGTTTCGCGAAAGCCGGGCCCGAGTCACGCAATCGCCAGAGCTCATTGCCGAGCCTTTTACTCGGTTCTTGCGGTTGACCTCACCGCAGTCGACGCCGTCCGCTCCGGACACCGCGCTCGCGTTCGCGCGCGAATCCGTGGGCGAGGCGCCGGCCGCACCCGTATCGACCCTGAGCGCGTTTTCCCTCGATGGCAACGAGAGCACCGCAGTCTTCGCGGCCGATGCGCGTCACGTGCGACGCGTGGACGCGCCCGGTCCTGAGTTGCCGTTCCCCGCGGGAACGGGTAGCGTCCCGTTGCCGGCGGATGGCCTCGTCGCGCTCGACTGGAATCACGATTTCCGGATGGACCTCGTTGCCGCTGGACCTGGCGGCGTCCGCTTGTTCATCCAGTCGGCCGACGGGAGGTTCACCGACGAGACGGCTCGTGCCTCGGGGCCGAACGGCCCTGTCAGCCTCGATGCCACGGGCGCCTGGGCTGCCGACGTCGAGATGGACGGCGACCTCGACCTCGTCCTGGGTGTTCGCCACGCGCTGCCGGTCGTACCTGAGAAACAACGGCGACGGCACCTGGCATCCGATCCAGCCATTCGCCGGTCTCGCGGGGACTCGCGCGTTCGCGTGGGGCGATCTCGATGGCGACGGCGATCCGGATGCCGCGATCCTTGACGAGGGAGATCGGCTGCACCTGTTCGACAACCTGCAGGCGGGACAGTTTCAGCCGCTCACGGGCCCGAAAGCCGGGCCGGTGCGGGTCCTGGCGGTGGCGATTGGAGACGTCAACGCCGATGGCATGCTGGACCTCGTCTCGCTCGACAGCGCCGGCGCGATCCGTCGGGCGTCTCTCGGCACCGACGGCTGGAGTGAAGCGTCGATGGCGGCATGGCCCGAACTGGCGACCGGCGCCGCGGCAGGATCGGCGCGGCTGTTTCTTGCAGACCTCGACAACAACGGCGCGCTCGATGTGGTTGCGTCGAGTCCCGCCGGCACAGCCACCTGGCTCGCGGGGGAAGACTACACGCTCACTCGGCTCGCCGTGGCCCTGGATGCGGAAATCTCGAGCGTGCTCGATCTCACGGCTGACGGTCAGCTCGATCTCGTGGGACTCTCTGGCGGGCGACCGGTCCGCTTCACGGGCAAGGGCACGCGCGGCTATCACCACCAGGTCGTGCGGCCGCGAGCGCAGAGTGCGGCCGGCGATCAGCGGGTGAACTCGTTCGGCATCGGCGGGGAAGTGGAGGTGCGGTCGGGACGGCTCGTGCAGAAACAAACGATCGCCGGCCCGGCCGTCCACGTGGGGCTCGGCACGCGAACGAGCGTTGACGTCACGCGGATCGTCTGGCCGAACGGCGTGCCCCAGGCCGAATTCGATCCTGCGATCGATCAGGCAATCGTCGCGCAGCAGCGGCTCAAGGGCTCGTGCCCGTGGGTGTTCGCGGACAACGGGACGGGAATGCAGTTTGTGACCGACTTTTTGTGGCGATCGCCGCTCGGCCTCCGGATCAACGCGCAAGACACGGCCGGCGTCACGCAAACCGAGGACTGGATCAGAATCCGCGGCGATCAACTCGTCGCGCGCGACGGCGCCTACGACGTGCGGATCAGCGCCGAGCTCTGGGAAACGCACTTCGTCGATCACGTGTCGCTCATGGCCGTCGATCATCCCGACGACCTTGCGGTGTTCGTCGACGAGCGGTTCGCCCGCGAGGCGCCGGCATTGGCCGTGCGGACGATGCGTCAGCCGCGGCCAGTGGCGCGTGCGTGGGATCAGAACGGCCGGGACGTGACTGACGTCGTCAACCGGCAGGATGGCCGCTATCTGAGCACGTTCGAGCGCGGACCGTACCAGGGCGTTGCGACGGATCACTTCGTCGAATTCGAGCTCGGAACAGAGATCCCCCGCGACACGCCGATGTGGCTCGTGGCATACGGGTTCGTGTATCCGACCGACAGCAGCATCAACGTGGCGATCGGCCAGGGCGGGCAGGCGAAACCGCGCGGTCTGTCGCTCGAGGCATTGGATGCGAGAGGCCGGTGGACAGTCGTGGCGCCGGACCTCGGGTTTCCGGCGGGCAAGAACAAGACCGTACTGATCGATCTGGGCCGCGTTGTACGAGCGGGCGTCGCCGGCGCGCGCCGCCTGCGGCTGCGGACCAATCTCGAGATCTACTGGGACTCGCTTGCGTATGCGAACGGTGTCACCGACGCCCCGACTACGACGGTACGACTGGATGCGATCCGGGCGGATCTGCGCTACCGCGGATTCTCGGAGACGCGGAGCGACCGTCGTGACCAGCCAGAGGTTCCCATATACGATCGGATCGCCAATACGGCGCCGCGTTGGCGCGATCTCGTCGGCTACCACACGAGGTTTGGAGACGTGCGCGAGCTCCTGGCCCGGACCGAGGACCGCTATGTGATCATGAACGCCGGCGACGAATTGCGGTTGTCGTTCGCAGCCCCAGCTCCGCCACCCAGGGGCTGGTCGCGGGACTTCGTGCTCGTCGGCGACGGCTGGGTCAAGGACGGCGACTACAACACCAGTTTTTCGAAGACCGTGCTGCCACTGCCGGCGCACGGCCGTCCTGGTTATGAGTCGCCTACCGCGATGCCACAGCTCGAAGCGGATCCCGTCTATCGCCGCTACCCGCAGGATTGGCAGACGTTCCACACGCGGTTCGTCTCACCCCGCGCCTTCCTCGACGGGTTGACTTTGGCTCGAGAATCGAGACACCCATGATGACAATCGCCGATCTCGCCGTTTGTTGCTCCGCGACCTCTGCGGGCTCAGCGGTGCAAAGCTCTTGGCGGGTGACGAACGAGAGACGAGAATGACGAGTTCCACCTACCAACGCGCGCTCTGGATCCTCTGGACCGTGATGTTCGTCGCGTCGCTCGGCGCGGTCGTGGCGCTCAATCGTTCCTCGGTCGCCGGCGGCGCCGGCCGGCCCGCTGCCGACGGCCCGGCCAGGCACGGGTTCCGGCTCGAGGAATCCGCCCGGCGCCTGGGCATTGAATTCGTGCATCAGGGGCCGACCTTTGACGCGCGGCTCGAGCACATCATGCCGCAGGTGGCGGCGATGGGGGCATCGGTCGCCGTCGCGGATTTCGATCGCGACGGCTGGCAGGACGTGTACGTCACCAACAGTGGCGAAGGGTCTGCGAATCGCCTCTATCGCAACAAGGGCGATGGGACGTTCTCGGATGTCGCGGCGGCGATGGGAGTCGCCGACGTGAATCGCGCCGGCACCGGCGTGTCGATGGGCGCGTTGTGGGGGGACTTCGACAACGACGGCTACGAAGATCTCTTCCTTTACAAGTACGGCCGGCCCGAGCTCTTCAAGAACGAAGGGGGACGAGCCTTCGTTCGCGTATCCGAGCGCGCAGGACTGCCGTCCTGGGTCAACGCCAACGCGGCCATCTGGTGGGACTACGACGCCGACGGCAGGCTCGACCTGTTCCTCTCGGGCTACTGGCCGGAAGATATCGACCTCTGGCACCTGAAGACCACTCGCATCATGCCGGAGAGCTTCGAGTACGCCGAGAACGGCGGCCGCAAGTACGTGTTCCACAATCGAGGCGACGGCACGTTCGAAGAGACGTCGGCGGCCCTGGGGATTCAGTCCCGCCGCTGGACGCTGGCCGCGGCCGCAGCCGATCTCTCCGGCACGGGGTTCCCGGACTTGTTCGTCGCGAACGATTACGGCATCTCGCAGCTCTACGCCAATCAGGGCGGCAAGCGATTCGTCGAGGTCGGGCGCGAAAGCGGTGTCGGCCGCACGCCGAAGAGCGGCATGAACGCGTCGTTCGGCGACATCTTCAATGACGGCCGCCTCTCGATCTACAAGACCAACATCTCCGAGCCCGGCGTGCTCGTGCAGGCCAACGACCTCTGGGTGCCGAAGGCGCGCGCGGCAGGCGCGGGACTCGAATTCGAGAACCTTGCGTCGGCAATGGGCGTGGACTTGGGAGGCTGGAGCTGGGGCTCGCAGTTCGGAGATCTGAACAACGACGGCACGCTCGACCTGTATCTCGTCAACGGCTACGTGTCGGCGGGCGAGCGCACCAGCTACTGGTACGACTTCGCGGAGATTGCCGTGGGCCACAAGCGCATCATCGCCGACGCCGCCAATTGGCCGCCGATGCGCGGGCGCAGCCTGTCGGGCTATCAGCACAAGCGCGTCTGGACGAACGACGGCGCCGGCCGCTTTACGGAGGTGGCGCAGGATGTCGGCGCGAGCGATACGCACGACGGCCGCGCAGTCGCGCTCGCGGATCTGTCGAACCGCGGCGTGCTCGACGTGATCGTCGCGAATCAGCGCGGACCGCTTCTCGTCTATACGAATACGGTCAGCCCTGGGCGGCACTGGATCGGAGTCGACCTCGAAGGAACGGCCAGCAATCGCAGCGGCATCGGCGCCCGTGTCGAAGTTCAGTGGAACGGCCGCCGTCAGGTGCAGGAAGTCAACGGCGGCAGCGGCTTCAGCGCCCAGAATCAGCGTCCGCTGCACTATGGGCTCGGGTCGGCCACAAGCGTCGATCGCGTCGTGATCCGCTGGCCGTCGGGACGCACCGACACGCTCGACCGGCCGGCGATCGATCGCGTCCATCGCGTGAGGGAATCCCGATGAGTACGGAGACGACCGTCGCGCCTCCCGTCCCGGCAGCTCTCGGCTGGCGCCAGGTGCTCTTGAAGCTCGACAACCGGCTGCTGCCGCCGCTCTTCATCACGTGCATCCTGATCACGGCGCACCTCAACTTCGGCATCCTCGAAGCCTACGAGCGCACCGCCCTTGCCATCGTCACGGCCATCGTCGCGGAGTTGGCGCTGGGACGCATCACCTACGGAAAATGGCTGCACCCGGCGAGCGCCTACATCTCGGGGATCAGCGTCGGCATCCTCGTCAGGTCGCCGTTCCTGTGGCCGTATTTCTTCGCAAGCCTGATTTCGATCCTGTCCAAGTACGTGCTGCGCGTGAACGGACGCCACTTGTGGAACCCGTCGAATCTCGGGGTCAGCGCAGTGCTCTTCCTGGCGCCGCAGACCGTGTCGCTCCTCAGCATCCAGTGGGGCAACAACCTGTGGCCGATGGCTGTGATCTGGCTGCTCGGGTTCGCGATCGTGTGGCGCGTCGGGCGCCTGCACGTCAGTGCCACCTACGTCGTGTCGTTCGTGGTGTTCGCGTTCGTGCGCAGCGCCATGACCGGCAACCCGTGGCAGGCGACGCTTGCGCCGATCACCGGCCCGATGTATCAGCTCTTCATTTTCTTCATGGTCACGGATCCGAAAGTGGCGGTTCGGTCCAAGTGGGGCCAGACCCTGGTCGTGATTGTTGTCGCGTTCGTCGAAATGCTGCTGCGGTTGAACGAGGTGATTTACGCGCCGTTCTACGCCCTCTTTCTGGTTGGGCCGGCGGCGCTGCTGATCGAGATGGCGGTGGGACCAGCGTTGGCTCAGGGCTCTGAGAGTCTGGCAAGAAACCGTACGTAGTGTCCGCCTTTAGGCGGACTTGTCTTGGTCCGGCTGAAGCCGGACACTACATTTCTTCACAGGCCCTGAGCCTCGAGGCGCTCTAGTCCATTCACGTTATTGCCTCCCTTTCCGACACTCGCCCTATAATGTTCTCCCTGTAAGACTTGCCAGCTGGGAGGACGGGAAACATGCAGGCAATCCACGCCGGGGTCCATGCTCCGGGCCAGCCCGTGCCGTTCATCGATCGGCTGAACGCCGAGTGGCACGAGACGGCGCTGAGAACGTTCATGGTCATCGTCCTCGCGCACTGGGCCGAGCACCTCGCACAGGCGTTCCAGATCTACGCGCTCGGCTGGCCGGTGCCCGAGTCGCGCGGCGTTCTCGGACAGTTCTTTCCCTGGGTCGTCAAATCCGAGACGCTCCACTACGGCTATGCGCTGGTCATGCTCATCGGTCTCTTCGCTCTGAGGAAGGGCTTCACTGGGGTCCAGGAGCGGCGGTGGTGGACGATTGCGCTCGCGATCCAGTTCTTTCACCACATCGAGCACGGGCTTCTGCAGATTCAGGCGATCGCCGGCCAGAATCTGTTCGATCGTCCGGTGGCCACGAGCCTCGTGCAGCTTTGGGTTCCGCGGGTTGAACTGCACCTCTTCTACAACACGATCGTGTTCATCCCGATGGTGATCGCGATGTACTACCACCTGTTCCCACCCGAGACTGCGGCCGCGCCGACATGCAGCTGCGCATGGCATCGAGGGGCGCGCGCTGCGGCCTGACGCCGGTTCCCGGCGGGGCGCCCTGAGACAAGTCTTCGTGTTCCTGATGCTCGGCGTGTTCGCAGGCGCCGCGTGCGCCAGGCCTGTCGCTCCAGTGGACGATGTGGTGGTCGAATGGAAGGCGACGCCGTCTACGCCGCTCGTCGATGGAGAGACGGCAGTAGAGCTCACGCTGCTCGATCGCGCCCGGCAGCCCGTGAGTGGGGCCAGGCTGAGAGTCGAAGCGTACATGACCCACCCCGGCATGGCGCCAATCATCGAGGTCGCGGCGGAACGGGGCAATGGTGCCTACGTGGCGCGCCTGCGTCTTCCGATGGCGGGAGGGTGGATCCTGTTCGTGAAGGGCGAGTTGGCGGACCACCGACCGGTCAACCAGCGTGTGGGCG
Source organism: uncultured Acidobacteriota bacterium (assembly GCA_963839705.1). Taxonomy (GTDB): domain Bacteria; phylum Acidobacteriota; class Vicinamibacteria; order Vicinamibacterales; family 2-12-FULL-66-21; genus DATBJJ01. Next base: position 196,054 of record CAWIWL010000004.1, on the reverse strand, counting down.
AGGTGACCGCCCGAGGTCGCTTGGGTGAGGCGACCGCCAGGAGTCAGACTCCGGCTCCGACCCCGGCTCTGACCCGCGGTCTGACCCCGGTCTGACCCCGGTCTAACCCAGGCGCCCGGGCACAGGATTCCGGGAGATGATGGCGGCGGACGTGGACATTCTCCGTTGGCGAATCGTCGGCCCGATGCTCCGGTGGCGTCACGCCAGGACCTCGTTGCAGCTCGTCCTCCTCGTGGCCGCGGTTGTCGTCGTGCTGCACGGGCTCGTTGGTCCTGACATCGCACCCGGCAATGTCGCTACGGTCCTGACCTGGGTCCACTACCGCGGGCTACTGGTGGTCGCGCTCCTCGCCGCCGGCAACTTCTTCTGCGCAGGTTGTCCCTTCGTGCTGGTTCGCGATTGGGGACGCCGTCTGCATGCGCCTACACGCATATGGCCGAAGCGTCTGCGCGGCAAGTGGATCGCGATCGTCCTCTTCGTCGGCGTGCTGTTCTCATACGAGCTCTTCGATCTCTGGGCGCTGCCGCGGGGCACGGCGTACCTGGTGCTCGCGTATTTCGGTGCCGCTCTGGCAGTCGACTCCGTCTTCAAGGGCGCGACCTTCTGCAAGCATTTGTGTCCGATCGGGCAGTTCAACTTCGTGGCATCCACGATGTCTCCGCTCGAGCTGCAGATTCGTGAGCCGGCCACGTGTCAGGCGTGCCGCACGTCGGACTGCATTTCGGGACGGCGATCGCCAGAGCCGGCGCGGCTGCCTGCGACGCAGCATGTGATTGTCCAGCGAGGTTGCGAACTGGGGCTGTATCTGCCCGCCAAGGTCGGCAACATCGACTGCACGTTCTGCCTGGATTGCGTGCAAGCGTGCCCGCACGACAACATCGCTATCGCCGTGCGTGCGCCTGCGCTGGAGCTCGTCGACGGACGCCGGCGGTCGGGAATCGGCCGGCTCGCCCGGCGCCCCGACATCGCGGCGCTCGCGGTCCTGTTCGTATTCGGCGCCATGTTGAATGCCTTTGCGATGGTGGCGCCCGTCCATCACGTGGAGCAGTGGCTGGCGGGGACAATCGGCAGCACGTCTGAAACGCTGGTGCTCGGATGTCTCTTCGTTCTCGCACTGGGCGCCGTACCCCTTCTGCTGCTCGGCGCCGCCGCCATCCTCACGCGAGCCATGACTCGCGATTCGCCGGCGCCGGTCGGCCGAGTCGCGATGCGGTACGCATTTGGACTAGTCCCGTTTGGTTTCGGCATGTGGCTGGCGCACTACGGATTCCACTTGCTCACCGGAGCGCTCACGGTCGTCCCAGTCACGCAGAGCGCAGTGATGGACCTTCTGGGGTGGCCAGCGCTTGGCGATCCGCTGTGGCGCTGGACAGGGATGCGGCCGGGGGCGGTGCTTCCGCTCCAGCTGGGATGCATCCTTCTCGGGACGGCCGGATCGGTCGGCGTCATGCGCCTGATCTCTCTTCGTGATTACCCCAACCGGCCCAATCGTGCCGGCCTGCCGTGGGCCGTCCTCGTGATTCTCCTGGCTGCGGCCGCAGTCTGGGTGCTGTTCCAGCCGATGGAGATGAGAGGGATGAGGATCGCCGGGTGAGAACGGCTGCGAGCGCCCGCGCGACCGCACTCGCGCTCATCTTCCTGCTCGATGCCCCGGCGAGGGCTCATACCGGCCCGCCGTTCCCGATTGTCACGAGCCGCGTCACCGGCTCGTATGAAGTGTCAGTCTGGACGGACCCCGACAGTACGGATGACGGGTCCGCCGCCGGACGGTTCTGGGTGACCTTGAAACCCTCGAACGGAGCGATGCTGCCCGCTGACACGCGCGTCAGTGTGGCGATCAACCCCGCCGGCAGACCCAGCCAGCAGATGGCCCGTGCTGAGCCCGTCGCCAACGATCCCACTCATCGCTTCGCGGCACTGGTCATGGATCACGAGGGACGCTTCCACGTGCGCGTGACCATCGACGGTCCGCTCGGTCCCGGCGAGGTTGAGGCTGACGTCGACGCCACCTACGATCTGCGGCCCCCGCCGCTCATGATCGCGATCTACTTGATGCCGTTCGTAGCGATTGGCTTCCTGTGGCTGAAGCTGCTGCTGCGCCGCACGCGGTCAACGCGTCACAAGTCCGCACCGCAACAGTAGACGTTCGACTTCTTCGGATGACGCATCGAGCTTCGAAGCGCTGGAGATGAGGTCGGTGGCCAGAACGGGGTAATAGTCCCGGCGCGTGCGATCGAGGAGCCCTGCTGTGTCGAAGGGCTCGATCGCGCGGTCGATGCGTTCGAAGAGCGCGGCGCGCGCGGCGCCGAGCGGCACATCGGACGCGAGCGCGGCGCACATCCGAAGCTCGACCCCAAACCGCGGATGAGCGTTGAGGAGAAAACCCGGCGCCAAATGCGGGCGGAAGAGTCGGCGCACGGTCTCGCTGTAGCTCGCGGCGGCGAAGTAGAGAAGGCTAAGCCGCTTGAAGAGCGCCGGGTCCGACATGCAGGCGTAGAGCGCCGCGACGAGCTGCTCGGTCACGTCCAGTTCTTCCTGAGTCACCTGGGCATAGGCGGCGAGCGCTGCTTGACGCTCCGTTCCTGGAGACGTGGTCTCCAGCACGTCGAGGAGCCGGGCGAGGCCGAGGAGCGTCAGCGGGAAGCCGGTCGAGAGGAGCGGGTCGATGACCCCCGCGGCCGACGGGAGCAACGCCCACTTCTCGCCGGCGACCTCGCGGCACCTGAACGCCACGCGCGGCGCGTGCACGAACGGCAGCGTCGCTCGCGCTGTCCGGAACTGCTCGCCAACAGAGGGCAGCGCCCGCATAAGCCGATCCCAGGCCGGTGCGCCATCGGACGCCTGGAGCGTGGCCGCCAGCGGATCGGTCAGCGCGGCGCCGGCGCTCGTGATGCCATTGTTGAAGCGCAGGATCCAGATCCAGCCGCCCGGAAACACGTGATGGAGCGCGGCCGCGTCGGGTGGATAGGGAGGCGATTCGCTCGGCACGACACGATCCCAGCGGTCCACGCCCTCGAAATGCGTGAACAGTCCCTGCGTGGCCGGGAGCCAGCGCGGGGGGGCGCCGCCGGTTCCAAGCGCCGTCGTGAGGAAGCCACGCGGCCCGCTCGCGTCGATGACAAACGGCGCCGAGATCTCGACGGTGCGTCCCTGACGCGTGCCTTCGAGCCTCATCGCGGACCCGTTGTCGCGGACGGTCTCGAGGCGCGTCTCATCGAGGTAGATCGCGCCCGCGGCTTGCGCCTGTTGCACCAGCGCCAGGTCGAAGTCGGGTCGATACCAGTGCGTGTCGGCTACCTCGTCGTTGGGGCTGGCCGCGACGAGCAGCTGGCGCGCGTGGTCCGTGTCGTCGGTAAAGGCGTGGCCGAACTCGTGGAAGAGGAACGTGAATCCGCGCTTGAGACCGCAGGCGACGTCGGGCCGCGTCCGCTGCCATGTGCCCCACTTGGAGAAGGACCGAATCTGAGGCAGGTCGTATCGATCGGCCAGCTCCTCGAGTAGCAGGTTGGTCAACGGCGTCGTCGATTCGCCGATCGCGAACCGCGGGTGTCGCCCGCGCTCGATGAGGGCGACGCGCCGCCCGCGCTGCCGGAGCGCGAGCGCGCACAGAGCGCCGGAGAATCCAGAGCCGACAATCGCGATGTCAACGTCGACCGCGAGTGTCATGTGGCGCGAGCGTCCACGCAGTGCGAGCAGGAGGCCGTCGGCAGATAGCATTGCTCGATGTTCATGGCACGCAGACGGTCGCGGCGGGCATCCAGGCAGTGCCGGCAGTCAGCAAACCGGTCCAGATCCCAGATGTCGGCGAACACGCGCGCACCGCCCGGTACGACGCGAGCCTGAGCGATCGCGAGGCTGCGCTCGAGATCGCGAAGTCTTGGCGGCCGGAAAAGGCCCTCTTTCTCGAGATCGTCGAGCGCCCCGTTTCCCGGCCGCGTTGGGATGAGTGAAATGGCCGACGCGTCCGCATCGCGCGCGACGTCGATCGAGCGCAGCAGCCAGTCATCCTGCTCTACGTCCGGCACGAACGGCGGCGAGACGAGCAGGAATACTCGGAGCGCCACGCCAAGCGACCTCAGCCGACCGGCCGCAACCAAGAAATCGTCAACCGTCATTTTCTTGTTGAGCTGCTCGAGCGCATCGGGGTGCGCCGTCTCGAGCCCCATGGCGACTTCGAATGCTGGCGGTGGCATGCCAGCTGGCTGATGTCGATGGAGCGCCTCGAGGAAGCGGGCTATCCGCGCGCCCACGAGCGACGGATGACACTCGACGATGATGCGCGTGAGGCCGGCGAGGCTGGCAGCGACGGCGTCGTAGTCGCTTTCAGGTACCGCGCGAGGATCGAAGAAACTGCCGGCGTTGTACAGCTTCATTTGGCTGACGGGATCGCGCGATGCGCTGATGGCGTGGCGTGCGGCTTCGATCTGTGCGGCGATGGCCCCTGGCGGCGTATCGCTTTCCGTTGTGTGCTGCCAGAGATCGCACATCGCGCAGCGCCAGGGACACTCGCGGCCGGTGAGGAACAGCGTCGCCATGCGCGCGACGGTCTGGTCCGCCGCTCGCTCGTCCTCGACGAGGAGTCCCTGGGATCGCCATGGGTCATGGAGCCGCCGCGGCGGCCGCCTGTCCAGGACGAATCGGTCTCGCGCGGCAGGGCCTGCCGGGTAGGACGACATCGCGACGCTACGTGTAGAGGCTGTGGAAGGCGCGACGATAGGCCTGCTCCGTTCCACCGAGACGCGCGCGCATCGCGTCGGCAGGAATCGCGCCGTGCTGAAACCGGCGCTTCGGGAAGATCGGCATGTCGAGTCCTGTGACGGCCTTGACGCCCCGCCCGACGATCTCGCCCTTGAGCGCGTAGAGCGTCGGGACGTCGTAGTGGGTCAACGCGGCAAACGGGATTCCCTCGGCCACCTCGACGACGCCAGGCTGCGCATATGGGCTGAATCCGGCGAAGCCATAGCGGCGCGCCGGCGCGTACGTCCGAACGTAGCTTCGGCTCAGCCCGCCGCTGTAGGTCAGCGAATGTTTGATCCGCCCGACGCCCCAGCCCTCCTGATAGAGCATGAGGTTGTCGATGACGCTCCTGATCGTGAGCTCGGGGTTCTCTTCGATTGGATAGTCCTTGAGGTTTTCGTCGCCGCCATCGCCGTCGGCCAGATGGCGCCAGTCCGGATAACGGGCGCGGATGCCGCGGCAGAGCTCCAGACCCATGGCCGCGCACTCGACGTCGAGGGGCTTATAGTCCTCGAGCACGCGCAGCGTCTCGTCGAGGTTCAGACCATCCGGCGACGCATCGATCGCTTCAAGGAAGAGCGACAAATCAACGGCCGAGAGAAACGCGCGTGCCTGATCGAGGTCCGGACCAGCCCCGAGGTTCAACACGAAGGCTTTGAGCCTCGCCGGCGACAGGCCGAGCCTGATCATCGTGTGATAGGTAACGAGGAAGACCGCGCCACTGTCGATGCCGCCCGAGAAAGCCACGCCGATGGGCTCCTGCCGCGACGATCCCGCCTCGACCTGCATCAGCCACTTCTCGATCTCGTGCGCCATGGCACCGACGTACTGGCGGCCGATCTCGTCGAGCGTCGCCGGCAGTGTGTTGGTCTTGGGCGTGAAGAACCGCGTGTAGACGGGATCCGGATCGGGGCAGCCGACGAGCGCAATTTCGACGACGTAGTGGGCGGGGACCATGCGGGTGTAGCTCGGGTGGAACTGACCGGCGAGGCCGTCTGTTGCGAGCGCGCCGTGCAAGGTGTCGATGCGGTCGGCGACGTAGAGCGCAGGGCCCTCCTGACGCTTCGCCAGAAAGTACCGCAAGGGTCGATCGAGCGAGCGCGCCAGGCGGACGGTGACACCCTCGACCGCGACGAGCGCGAATGACCCGTCGATGGCGCGGACGCCGGCTGGATTCCCGTCGAGGACGCGCCGGCGCGCCTCCTCGACGCTCATGTTGGCGAGACGGTTCAGCGAAGGGTCGAGGAGATCGACGATCCGGCTGACAGGTTGGCGCATGCTCGATTGTTAACCGCCGGATGCGCGGACGCAAGAGGCGGATGGCGCATCAGGCGGGTGGATGGGCCATCATTCCGGAGTCTTGTATGGCTGCGTCAGCCAGATATTCCCGGAGTGTTCGCCGAGGTTGAAGACTACCTTGTCGCGCGCGACGGCAATATCAGGTGCGCCGAGGTACAGGTTCTTCCACGACAGGCCCTTGCTATGGAAATGCTGGATACTAAGCGGCACCCCGGCCGGTCGTTTCGTCGCCGGGTCGAGACGTTGTGCCCACAGGCACGGAGAGCCGTCTCGATCCGACCAGAAGTACACGAGACTTGCGTCCGGCGACCAGCTTGGGGCATCGCCGTCCGTATTGACCACGATCCAGTCGTTCTCCCCTGCGACAACAGACGCCTGTACCTTGGCGACTATCACTTGCGCCGGCGCTCGCCTGTCCGTCCGGCCGTTGAAGGCGATCCAGCCACCGTCTGACGAGAGCCGAGGATGGTAAATCCCGTAGCCCGGGTTCTTCAACCACCGGTGATTGTGCGACGCGCCAATCGTCAGGAGTCCCACGCCGGACGGGTCACCCGTAGCGATATACAGAATCTGGTTGCCGTCCGGTGACCACGCCTCCACTTCGCCACAGTCGTCGCACACTTGAATGGGTGTTCCACCACTCGCGGCGACGACGAAGATCGGCATCTTGTCGTTCTTGCGGAACGAGTACGCCACCTTCGTTCCGTCACGACTGACAGCCGGATAGTGATCCTCCGGCATGCGCGTGAGGACGGTCTCGGCGCTCGCCCCGAGCGTCCTGAGGACGACGCCGAATCGCCCAGCGCGACGCGAACGGAACGCGAGCGTTGCCCCGTCTTCCGACAGCGTGGGGCTGTAGTCATCTGCGGCATCTTGCGTCACACGTTTGAGCGGCCCGCCCGGCGTGCCACGGTTCGCGTCGATCGAAAGGCTCCAGATGTCCGCACCCATCGTCCGGCTGATGAACACCATCCGGCCGTCCGAGGTGACCGAGGCCCCCGCCTCGTCTGTCGTGCCGAACGTCGCCCGCTGCGCTTGTCCGGTGACGCGCCAGCCCTCGCGAGCGATGGCCACCTGCCACATGTTTGAGGAGTCCCCGACGATGCCATGAAAGAGGACGCGGTCTCCCGCACTTGCCCATGCATCCGGGGCCGGCAATCCCTGAAACGCCTGGAATCCTCCTCGGAGGAGCGACTTGCGGGCGTCCGTCTGAACGGGTGGGCCTCCCGGGATCTCTGCCACATACCAGTCGACGTTGTTCTCCGGCGGAGCGTCACGCTGGCGTTGCGCCCAGAACAGCAGGTGTCGTCCATCGGGCGACCAGACCGGAGACTGGGCCCTATAGAAACCGTCTGTGACTGGAATGGCTGGGCCGCCCGCGGCTGGCGCCACGTAGATTCGGCTACCTGTCTGTTCGGCAACGCCGAAGGCGATCCACTTTCCGTCTGGTGAAAACCGCGGCGAGAAGCCTCGCGCTGCGAGAAGCCGTTCTTCACCGCCGAGCGTTGGGACGATATAGATGCCTCCGCCGAGCCGGCTGGAATGAAAGGCGATCCGGGTTCCATCGGCCGACAGCGAGGGCTCGACTTCGTCAGCAGGGTGATGCGTCAGCCTGACGGGCGGTCCGTCGGGAATCTGCTGAACCCAGATGTCCAGATGGTTCTCCCCGCTGCGATCGGAGGCGTACGCGAGAATCTTCCCATCGAGCGAGATGGCTGGATAGTCGGTCCATCCGACGTCCGAGGTGAGCCTCGTCAGAAAGGTCGTGGGGCTGGTCTCCTGCCGTGGCCGTGTCGCCAACCACCACGCTCCGTACGCCAGTGCAGCGATCGCGGGCACGACCACGAGGACTGCCTTCCACGGATTCGGCGGGGCCGACACCGAGGATCCATGGATGTTCCGCGCATCGAATTCCTCCCGCACGTCCTCTAGCGCAACCTTCAGGTCGGCCATTGACTGCCAGCGCCGCTCCGGACTCTTCCGGAGGCAGCGGAGAATGAGTTTCTCGAGATCGCGCGAGAGTCCTGGGGTTGTATGACTCGGCGGTTCTGGTTCTCTCGTCAGGACGTCCGCCAGCGTCGACACCTTCGTCGCGCCGGTAAAGGCGCGACGGCCGGTAATCATTTCGTAGAGCACCGTACCGAAGGAGAAGACATCCGATCTTGCGTCGGCGGGTTTGCCCTCCGCCTGTTCGGGCGACATGTAGGCCGACGTGCCAAGGATCGTTCCTTCCTCGGTCTGGAGACGCTCTGCCGCCCAGGCCGTCCCCGTAGTGCCCCGCTCGTCTATCGGTGTGCAATCAATGGGATCGGTCAGCTTCGCGAGCCCGAAATCGAGAACCTTGATTGACCCCTTTCCGCCAGCCGCGCTGAGCATGATGTTGGCGGGCTTGAGATCGCGATGAAGAATGCCAGCGGCGTGCGCGGCCGCCAGCGCGTCGGCTATCTGGACACCGTACTTCAGTGTGTCCCCGATACTCAGCCGGCCTTGGCCGATCGTGTGGGCGAGCGAGGGTCCCGCGACGTACTCCATCGCGATGAAGTCGGTGCCTTCGGCCTGACCGATGTCGTAGATCGTAATAATGTGCGGGTGATTCAACGCCGAGGCGGCTCTGGCCTCCTGGACGAATCGTTTCCGGCGCTCTCCGTCGATGGCTCCATCGGGGCGGAGCAACTTGACCGCCACGGGCCGGCCGAGACGCGTGTCGAGAGCGCGGTAGACTACGCCCATGCCGCCTTCACCTATCGGCGCCAGGATCTCGTAGTGAGTGATCGTCCTCGTGATCATCGGCAAGGCGGCTGTATTCACCTGAGCCACTGGCAACACTCGCGCAACTGATGGCGGTCTATCTCGGAAGCGATTTGACTTCGGCCCTCATCCGCTCGCGACGGTCGAGGATGGCCTGGATTTCAGGGTCGCCCATCAATGCGCGGAGCGCCGCGTCGAGCTGAGGGCGAGTCAGACTCTCGATCTTCGTCCAGAACGCTCCGTCGATGCGCGTCATTTTGTCGGGGAGCTCACTACCGGTTCCGAACGCGCGTGAATGATCGAGCAGGATCACGTTCCACTCGGCATCGCGAATTATGTTGCCCCGGGTCCTGTCACGGTTGCCAATGAGGTTGTCGAACATGGCCATCCGAACCAACTGGGCTTCCCAGTGGACACGGTGCGACTCGTCCGGTGACTCGCCTTCCTTCAAGCCAAGAATGTTCTCAACCCACAGTTGGGCAGCACCCGTGGTGCCCTGGAGCTGGCGCTCCACGCTGGGCGGCACCATGTCCATCTTCAGGAGCTTGTCGATCTCATACGCGGAAATGTCGGCTCTGTAGCTCTCCCAGAAGCCGCGGTACATCCCGGGAGGCAGCGAACGCCAGGCCATCCTGGGGAAAGGCCCACCGGGCGGCAACGTGCAGCGGGTCGCTTTGCGAGGATCGGACCCATACGCGCTCACGCACTCGGCGGTCCTCAGAGTACTCCTCGATCTCCTGATATCGGCCGACCCAGATCTTGGCGCCCAGCCCCTGAGTCAGCGCCGGCGGTCCCTGGCAGCCCAGGAACGCGGGCAGGCAAACCAAGAGGAGGGCAACTCTTCGCAGTCGGATCATAAAGGTCTCCTGTGCGAATATAGGCGCCGGCGGACCACGCTGTCCTCGCGGAGTTCTCATGAAACTCTAATTCCTTCAGGGCTCATAATGCGTGTGGTTTTCGGAGAATGCGAGTTCGACTCCGGCCGGCGGGTGCTCCTTCGGCACGGAAGCGCTCTGCCGCTGTCCCCCAAGGCTTCCAGCTGTTGGAGTTGCTTCTCGATTGCCGGCCCGAGGCGGTTGCAAAGACCGAACTGCTCGAGCGACTGTGGCCGGAGACCTTCGTCTCCGACGCGAGTCTGCACAACCTGGTTGCCGAGATCCGCGCGGCGCTCGGGGATGCGCCACGGGCGGCGCGGTTCCTCCGCACGGTTCCGCGATATGGCTACGCCTTTCATGGCGACGCGCAGCCAGCGCCCGCAGTAACAGGCGCGACACCTAGAACAGCCGGTCCGCGCCTTGTCTCGAGCCGCGGCGAGTGGCCCTTGTTGACAGGGGCGAACGTGGTGGGCCGCGATGCCGACTGCGTAATCCGCATCGATTCGGTGACGCTCTCGCGCCGGCACGCTCAAATCGTCGTCACGAATGGCGAGGCCACGGTCGAGGATCTGGGTAGTAAGAACGGCACACACGTGAACGGGCGGCCCGTAACTCAGCTTGTCGCGCTCAGGGATGGTGACCAGATCGAGGTCGGCTCGGTCACGCTGACGTACCGACTCCTCGATGCAGCACCATCGACAATTACTCGGCGAGGAATGTGAGGTACCCCCATTGTTGCTTCGACGTATGACGACCTGCCTCGCCGGCTCAGTTCGTGGAGGGCGCCGTGCCGCTCTTTGGGGGCTCCTCTTCCCGATCGCTTTGGCGTGCGGCGGCGACTCGGGGGCCGCACCGTCCGCGCCGACACCAGGGCCAACCGGCTGGTCACTCGTCTTCGCGGACGAGTTCGATACCGCCGGGGCGCCCGACCCGGCGAAGTGGGGCAACGAGATCGGCTACATCCGGAACAACGAGAAACAGTACCTACACGTCGCGGCCCGAGAACGTTCGCGCCGAGGGCGGGAATCTCCTGATCGAAGGCCGCAAGGAGGCCTATCAAGGCTTCGGCTACACGTCAGCCAGCGTCAACACCCGCGGCCGGTTCGAGTTTCTCTACGGGAGGGTCGAGGTCCGGGCGAAGCTGCCAGCCGGCGTCGGCGCCTGGCCGGCGGTCTGGATGCTGGGTACCAACATTGCGCAGGCCGGGTGGCCTGCCTGCGGCGAAATCGACATCATGGAGAACGTCGGCTTCGACCCGCTCCGCATTCACGGCAGCGTGCACACCACCAGCTACAACCACACGATCGGGACGCAGAAAACCGCGAGCGTGACCATCGCGAATCCCGCTGATGACTTCCACGTCTACGCCATGGAGTGGTCCGCCAACCAGATTGGCGTGTTCGTCGATGGCCAGCAGTACTTCTCTTTTCGAAACGAGGGCACAGGCGCGCGCGCGTGGCCGTTCGACAAGCCGCAGTACCTGCTCGTCAACCTCGCCATCGGCGGATCGTGGGGCGGGCAGAGGGGTATAGACGACTCGCGCCTTCCTTACCGCTACCTCGTGGACTACGTGAGGATCTACCAGCAGAAATGATGCGAGGCGGGCTGCACAAGCTCCCGCCTCGCACCGCACTCGTCTTACTTGATCACCACTATCACCATGTCGCCCGGCTTTCCGCCGGTGTTCTTGGCTTCGTGCGCGACACCGCGGCCGATGAATTGCGTGTCGCCGCGGGCCCAGGTCGTTTTTGCCGGTTTGCCGTCGATCGAGAGAGACAACGGCGACGGGCCGAGCGCGATGACCACCTGATCGAAGTCGTGCTTACTTCCGGCCGGCTCCGCGAACGTGGCCGAGGCGGTCGAGCGGTAGGCCGTGGCGCGCGGACCTTCGGCCAGCACCTTGAGCGTCATGCCTTCGCGCGATGCCGGGAGCGCCGCCTTGCCCGGCGCCGCGGTCTTGAATTCGACGAGCAGCGCATCAACGGGTCCCGTGCCGACATTCGTGGGGTTGTGCGTGCCGGCCGGCGTGTACTGGGCCGACTCGTTGGCCACGTCGCTGTCTTCCGACTTGCCGTCGGGCATGGTGAACCGGACCTTGGAGGGCGCCAGGAAAATCGCGATGGCGTCCGGATGCTGATGCATCACGCTCTTGCCGCCAGCGGCGTAGCTGATCTTCAATACTCGCACGCTCGCGTTTTCGAACACCACTTTGTAGTGCGACGGATCGACCTTGACTGCGTCCTGCGCGAGCGCGGCTCCCGACCATACGAACACGAGCGACACAATCGATAGTGCTTTCAACATCTTCATAGACACCCCTCCGGTAAATAGCCTGCTTGACCGCGGCCAAGCTGAACAGTAGCGCGACCGCGAAGTATGCGCCCGTTGGGGTGACGGCGTCAATCGATTCCCTCTCGAGATCTCACGGTTTTTCAGGAATTCCTCACGACTCTCGCGTTGGAGGTGCGTAGGATGACGTAAGAAAGCCTCGGTTGCTGGAGGTCGCCGTGAAACCCACTCACTCTCGTATGCTCGTTGTCGCCGGCCTCGTGCTGATGGTGGCCGGAGCCCTTGACCCTCTCGAAGGGTCAGTCGTCATCCTCGGCGGCAGTGCGCTCGCGGCCGCCGGCGCCTTCTTCGCCAGGACGCGCCGCTACCGGTTGCAGTTGACGGCCTGTGTGCTCATTGCCTTTGGCGTCGCCGCCCTGTTCGGGCTGTCCGCACTCGGCGGCGTCGGCGGAAACACGGGCCGGTCGATCTGGTGGCTGTTGCTTTGCGCGTCCTATCCCATCGGATGGATGATGGGCCTCTTTGGCGCCGCGGCAAACCTCCGCGATCGCCGAACCGCGCTAGCCTGACCCCCCGTTCGCCAACCCTTGCGCGCGTTGATAGGGCCATCAACAGAACGAACTGCGCTTCCGGGGCGGAGTCGCAGTAAGCTGCTGGGCTTGAGGAGATCGATCGTCATGCCCACGCGACGCCCCCTGCTGGTCGCAGCAGCCCTTTTCGTCCTTTTGAGCCACGGTCCTTACGCACAGGACCAGTCAGTTCCTTCCGACCTGACGCCGCTCCTCGCCGCGCCGCAAAGCGAGATGCGGATGGTGGCGCTTCGGTACAACCTGGATCGAACGACGCTCTCAGGCAACTACGCCAACGGGTCCGGCCGGGGAGGGCGTGGTGGCCGTGGTGGGCCTGGGCAACGGGGCGGTGATGCCTCGGCGGGGTCACCGGTGGCCGCGCCACCCCCGCCGGTGCCGCTCTCGGCTGCGCGCATCGCTCGGCTGAAGCGATTCGACGCCAACTGGCAGGCCGCGGTCGGGCGTATCGACACGGCGAAGCTCACGCCCGCTGCGAAGACGGATCTCGACGGCCTCAAGTCGACGATTACAGCCAACCTGGCGCGGCTCGACGCTGAGGCGCTGACGATGGCGCAGGTGATCGCCACCGCGCCGTTCGCGCCCACGCTCGTCCAGTTGGTCGAAGCGCGGATCCGCGTCGAGGACATGAACGCCCAACGCGCCGCCGCGACGATCACCGCCGTCACCCGGGAAATCGCCCGGCTGACGGCCACGCCGCCGCGGGTGAACCGCGAGCAGGCAGTCCTCGGCGCGACCGCCGTCGATCAACTGCGGACGATCACGACCGAGTGGTTCACCTTCTATAACGGCTACGATCCGCTCTTCACGTGGTGGATGGGGATGCCCTACGCGAAGGTGGATGAGGCCCTCCAGAGCTATGCGGTGCTGCTGCGCGAGAAGGTCGCGGCCGAGAACCTCCAGGTTGCTGCCACGCCAGCCGCCAGCGAACCGATCGTTCCCGGGGCGCAACTGAAGTACTCCGACGTGCCGGACCTGAACGAGATCATCGCGCTGCCGCAGGATGAGATGCGCGAAATCGTGGCGCGATTCAGCGGGAGTGGCGGAGCCGGGCGCGGAGGCGGCGGGCGTGGCGCACCGAGCGGACCGCCGCGCGACGTGGCGTTCTACACGAGCTGGCTGGCGGCGCTCAAGTCGCTCGACTTCGACAAGCTCTCGCGCAACGCGCAGGTTGACTACCTCTTTATCCGCCGGACGGCCGAGACGCAAATTGCGCGCGCCAATCTGAAGCTCGACCCCGACCCGCCCCGGAAGCCGGATTCGACCGGCATTCCGGGCCCGGCGCGTGGCCGCGAAGGCCTGATCCAGGATCTATCCGAAGCCCTGATTCCCTACACCCCGGAGGAGCTGATCGCGCTCGCCGAGAAGGAGTTCGCGTGGTGCGATCAGGAAATGCTCAAGGCCTCGCGCGAGATGGGCTTCGGGGCCGACTGGAAGAAAGCGGTCGAGAAGACAAAGGACAGCGCCGTCCCGCCCGGCGGCCAGCCGCGGATGATCATGGACCTGCTCGTCGAGGCCGTCGACTACCTGCGCGCGAACCGGCTGATCACCGTGCCGCAGGTGGCCGCCGAATCGCTGCACATGATCATGATGACGCCCGAGCGCCAGCTCGTGAATCCGTTCTTCACCGGCGGCGGCCAGATGAGCGTCTCGTATCCGACCAACACGATGGACTACGACGCGCGCATCCAGAGCATGCGCGGCAACAATCCGGGCTTCTCGCACGCCACGGCTCACCACGAGATGATTCCCGGGCACAACCTCGTCGGTTACCTGAGTGCACGCTTCGACGACTATCGCGCGAACTTGAGCGGTGGCGGACCGTTCTTCGGCGAGGGTTGGCCGCTCTACTGGGAGCTGACGCTGTACGATCTCGGCTTCAACAAGACGCCCGAACAACGAGTCGGCGCGCTCTTCTGGCGCATGCACCGCTGCGCGCGCATCATCTTCTCACTCAAGTTCCACATGGGGCAGTGGTCGCCGCAGGAGGCCATCGATTTCCTCGTCGATCGCGTGGGCCACGAGCGCGACAACGCCACGGCTGAAGTCCGCCGCTCGTTCGATCCGGCCGCTGGATATGGGCCGCTCTATCAGGCCGCGTACCTCCTCGGCGGCCTGCAGCTGCGCGGCTTACGCAAGGAGCTCGTTGATACGAAGATCATGACGAACGCCCAGTTCCACGACGAGATCATGCGCCAGGGCAGTATGCCGATCGCGCTGCTGCGCCTGGCCGTCAACACGCGGCTCAAGCTGACGCGCGATATGATCATCGACTGGAAGTTCTACGGTGACCTCTCGAAGTAAATCGTTCGGCGTTCGATGCGCTCCGGACTCAGGGCACGGCTATCGTGAACGCGGCCTCCCGTACTATGCTGCGGCCGTTCTTCGTCACCGTCAGTCGCAGCACGTAATCGCCGGGTGCGGCGCCAACCGCCCCAATCGACAGTTCGCCGACGTAGCGGATGCGTCCCGAGCCATCGGGCGTGGGCAATTGCAACGGGCCGTGCGCTAGAGTTTCGCCGCGTGTCGGCAACGGTTTCAATCGTCTCGCGCGCTACCCAAGCAGCTCGCGCACGCGCGGCGCGACCTTCGTGCCAATCAGCTCGATGCTGGCCTTCAGCGCGGCGTGCGGCAAGGTGCCGGCGCTGTATTTCAGATTGAAGCGCGCAAGGCCCAGGAGTCTCGCCGTCCTGGCGATCTTGGCGGCGACCGTTTCCGGCGAGCCGACGCAGAGCGCGCCATCGGGGCCAGCTTCGCGTTCGAAATGCGCCCGCGTGGCCGGCGGCCATCCGCGCTCGCCGCCGATGCGATTGATCATTACTTCATAGTGCGGCCAGAGCTCGTGCTTCGCCTGATCGTCGGTTGCTGCGACATGGCCGGGGGAGTGCACGGCTATCGGTAGAACGGGCTGCCCGAATTCCTCGAGCGACTGCAGGTACAAATCCACGAAGGGGCGAAACCTTTGCGGGCTGCCACCGATGATGGCGAGGGTCAGCGGCAAGCCATTTCGCGCGGCGCGGACAACTGACTCCGGGCTGCCGCCCACGCCAACCCACGTGCGCAGCGTCCCCGCCTCGACAGGCGGATACATCGTGAGGCCGACGATCGGCGCCCTCGTCGAGCCGCTCCACGTCACCGGTCCAGGCTTGAGGAGCGCAGCGAACAGCCGCAGCTTGTCGTCGAACAGCTCCTCATAGCGCGCCAGGTCGTAGCCGAACAACGGGTATGACTCGGTGAACGAGCCGCGTCCGAGAATCACCTCGGCGCGGCCGTTCGAGAGCGCGTTGAGCGTCGAGAACCGCTGGAAGACCCGCACGGCATCATCCGTGCTGAGCACAGTGACAGCCGAGCCGAGAAGGATTCTCCGGGTTCGGCCGGCCATCGCGGCCAGCACGACTTCGGGCGCGGAGATCGCGAAGTCGCGGCGATGGTGCTCGCCAACGCCGAAAGCGTCGATTCCCACCTGGTCGGCGAGGACCGCTTCCTCGACGACGTCGCGGAGCACCTGCGCCTGCGATCGAAGCGTGCCGTCGGGCGCCGCGGTGACATCGCCGAAGGTATCTAATCCGAGCTCGAAGCGGTCTGACATAGGTTGAGTTTTCCGAGTGGGAGCGGGCGGGTGTGGAAGTGTGGCGACGGTCGGTTGGTGGGTCGCGGTTCGGCAGTCCTTCGACTCGGCGCGCTCAGGACACCATTCGACTCACTGCGCATGGACGCGGTCTGCGCGTGAATCCAGAGCGAAGGTTGGTGGAGGCGCCGGGATTCGGACCAGTCGAAGACCCTTCCTGTCAATAACTTACGGCAAGCACGTCGTATCGATTCCAGGGATTTTTCGAGCTGCTAAGGTTTCCAATTTCCATCCGCTGAACCGTCCGGGCTGGCGAGCACGACTGTGTAGCCGTCAGGATCGCGCAACCAGCACTCCCAGTGGTTCGGACCGCCGTTACCGTCGGGAGGATTGCGATGGCGCGGGTGGATGATCTCGGCCTTCAGTTCGGCGATCCGGGCGATTGCGGCATCGAAGTCGTCGATTTCAAACCACAGGAGCACGCCGTTGCCATAGGGCGTGTCATCAGGATTACCGATCGGCCCGTGGCGGTGTTCGACCTCAAAACGGTGCAGCTGGAGGATCAGCGCACCATTCGAGACCAATCGCTCATATTCCGCCCCGCCGTGCGCGCTCTGACAGCCGAGGAGACGCTGGTACCACCGGCTGCTCGCTTCGACATCAGTCACCGCGATGAGAGGTTGCGGACGCATCAGAACCTCCGTCGCCGAACCACCTACCGTGCCCCTCAGCCCAGCTTGGACCTGGCGTCCGTCACCAGAGAGATCAGAGCGGCGCGTACTTCCTCCGGCGTGCTGACCGGCTTGCGGAATGCCAGACGGACGGGTCGTGGCCCTTTTGGGGTCATCACCGACATATCGAAGTCGTACCTGTCGACGCCCGTCATGCTCGCGGTGGTGATCTCGGTCGCTTTTGAAAAGGCCGTGCAGTAGAGCACCATGGCGTCGGCGTGGTCGGCGTTCATATGAGCAATCAGGCCGGCGGCCGACGGACCGAGGGGATCCGGTTCGGCAGCCCGCCAGTCAGCCTTGCTGATCCACGACATCCGGCCATAACCCCCAATGTAGCGGACATGATTTACCTGCAGCTTCCAGAACGCGAAATCGCGGAAGTCAGCGTAGTAGCTTGAGTTCGGATGAGCAGCGAAGAATGCAACACGCGCGCTGCCGCGATCCCCTTCGACGCGCGTGCACGGTCCGAGGATGGTGACGCGGCCGTTGGCGAGCGGATCTGCAGAGCCTCCCTCGGACACCAGCAGCGACGCGCGAGGATCCCGCTCCAAGTTCTTGGTGTGCTCGGCGAGTCCGCTGATAAGGAAGATTGGGTTTCCGTCGTCGAAGGCGACGGTCACGAACGAGCCGTAGGGATAGCCCTCCGGCTCCAGGGCCAGGGTGCACAGGGTCCCGGTCGAGATCTGGGCGACCAATGTTCGCGCGCGCTCCGCGTGCGTGGGTGTCGGGATACTTACGTCGTACAGCGGCTCCGGCGCCTCGCGTGTCGGTCGGGCGTGTGCATCTTCGCTCATGATTCTCCCTAAGGGGCGATCGGCTGCCACGGCGTGGGTCCTGGAATCCCTCTGACTGGCCGGCTCAGGGTGCCTTTGGCCGGGCCTTGTTCTGCTTCTTTTGCTCCTCTTGTTTCTGTTTCGTCAGCTGCTGTTGTTTGTTTTTTTCCTTGTCCTTCTTGCCGCCCTTGTCTCCCATGCCTGCTCCTTTTTCAGCCGACCCGTCACGGCGAGTGAGTGTGAATCTACCGCGAGGGCTGATTGATTGAGTTCTGGTCCAGCTCGTGCCCGAGCGATGCTGGATAGATGATAGGTAACGCAATCGCTCCGATGCCCCATCAACTGTGTCGGCTTCGAATGACGCCCCGGATCCGGTTTCCCGACGCATCCGGCTCTCTGCTCAATGGCTTCCACGATCGACCGTCTTACACAGCTCGAGATACTCGCTCATCGGGACAAGCCGTCTGCCGTCCCCGAGCAGAGCGAGTCGGATTTGCAGCACCCGCTCGCGCATCCACCCGAACTCCTTCAGTAGTTCACTCGTCGGTCGGGTGTCGAACGAAGGATCGGAAACCTTGTACTGCCCACTACCGAAAGACACCGGTCTAGTGAACGGATCGGCGAATAGGTACGCCTTGTCGGCAAGGTCTTCGCCATACTCCCAGATGACCCGGTGCAAGTACGACGGCCCCATCACGAAGATCGCACCGGCTTCCGCACACAAGTCGCGCGAGAGCTGCAACGGTGAGTGTGCGCTCGCGTCAATCCCCCACTCTCGGAGCATTCGTTCCGCGCGATCATTGATCCGCTCTCCCGCCTCTAACCCCGCCGAGAGGGCCGGAGCCTGGCGACACAGATGTCGATAGAGGTAGCGAGCCAGAACAGACCGGCAGCAGTTCGCATGGCAGACGAACAGAGGACAGCAAGGCGCCGCTCTCATAATTTGCACCGGCACGGTCTAACGAATACTACGCGAACCGGGCCAACTCAGTACCCGGAACGCCTCATGCAATAAGGCTCTCCACGGGAGTCGGCTGTTCAACCAAAGCAAGAAACAGTACGCGCCCGGCTACGAAGCCAAGAGCATCGAGTCCGACGTGCCCTTCCGGCAGTTCAGCGCCGACGGCACGGCCAGCACGACTTCGGGCGCGGAAATCGCGAAGTCGCGGCGATGGTGCTCGCCAACGCCGAAGGCGTCGATGCCCACCTGGTCGGCGAGGACCGCTTCCTCGACGACGTCGCGGAGCACCTGCGCCTGCGATTGAAGCGTGCCGTCGGGCGCCGCGGTGACGTCGCCGAAGGTATCCAATCCGAGCTCGAAGCGGTCTGACATAGGTTGGGATGTACCGGCTGGACAGGGATTGAGGTACCGGAGCCGAGTGGCACCTGAGAGCGGGACATTCAGAACGCCTGCGACCGCAGCTAGCCGAATGACGACCAGCAGCCTCAGAGCGCCTGCGGCTGCAAGCGAGCCGCATGGCGAGCGCGCAGCGAGGTGGGGAACGACAAGGGGCCCCACCGAGCGTAGTGAGTAATGGAGGCGCCGGGATTCGCACCCGGGTCCGAAAATACATCCTCGCAGGAATCTACGATGCGTATCCGCATCTGATATCTCGCTCCCGGCGTGAGGACGCGGCCAAAACCGCCGGAGGCCAGCCCCAGAGAAGTCTCGCCGCTACCGTCCAGGGCAACCGGTAGCCGCCAGCCTGCTAAAATGACATCCGTTTCCGGCCCGCAGGCTGACCGGAAGGGACGCTCACAGGGGTTTAGGCTGCGAGTGCGAGCTGCGTGTCCGCAGTTAGGTTTGTTTCCATCTGATTTACGAGGGTGATGGTCCTCGGCACGCATCCTGCGAAACCATATCTCCGTCGAATCTAAGTCGCCCCCATTCGAGAGACAGACGCTCTATTGTACGCGCCGAGCCCAAATAGGTCAAACTACTGTGGCGGTTAGGGTTGTGCGCCCCGACGAGAGCTTGTGGAGGCTTGACTTGCCCGCGGGCCGTCCCGATAATGCCTGAAATGCCCGATCACGATCTTCGTACCACGATTGACGCACTCTGTGCGCGCCTGCAAGCGGACCTTCAGACCCAGGCTTCGCAGATGGTGGATCGGCTCGCTGAGGAGCGCGAAGCCGTCAAGCGGGAGACAGAAGCAAGGACGGCGGAGCTGTGGACGGCCAAAGTCGAAGCGGTCCGCGAGGAGTGGCAGGGCCGGTTGCAGGCCGGACTGGCTGATGCAGCCGCCGAGGCCGAACGGACTCGCCTCGAGATCGAAGGCCTCACCAAGGCGGCGGCGGAGGCCGCCGATCGTCACCGTAAGGAAATTGAAGCGGTTCGCGAGGAATGGCAGGGCCGTCTCACCGCAGGCCTCGCCGATGCGACGGCAGACGCCGACCGGCGTGTCATCGCCGAGACCGACAGCATACGCCGCGACGCCGAGCAGGCTGCGGCCGAGGCGGCCGAACGCACCCGCGAGCAGGTTCGCGACGAGGTTCGCCGCGACATGGAACAGGCGGCGAGCGCCTCGACCGCGCAGCTACGAACCGAGCTCGAACAGGCCGCGACCGACTCGACGACCCGCCTGCGTGTGGAACTGGAACAGGCCGCGGCGCACGCAACCGCGCGGCTCAAGGAAGAGATGGACCACGCGCTCGCCGCCGAACGTGACCGCTCGGCCGCCGAGCTCGAAGCCGAGCGCCTGAAGACGCGGGCCCTGACCGCCGCGCTCGAGGACGCCCAGGCAAAGCTTTCGAAGGAGCGCGATGCGCAGGCCGTGATCGAGGCCCGCGTCACCGAACGACAGGCCCACCTCGCAGTCGTCGAAGGCCTGCTCGGTGCGGTCAACGCAATCGACGGCGCACGATCGCTCAGCGACACGCTGACCAGCGTGACCCACGCGGCGGCGACCGTCGCCCCTCGCGCCGCGCTCTTTATCGTGAACGGCGCGGAACTGCAGGGATGGCAGGCTGCGGGTTTCGACAAGGATTCTCCCGCGGCGCTGCGCTTCTCCGACGGCGACCGCGCCCGCGGGCTGCTGGATCTGGCGGTCAGCAGTGGTCGGGCCGTTTCGACAGCCGCGGCGCCGGCGCCGGCGTTTGCCAACCTGCCCCAGCAGCGCGCGGGTCTGGCGGTTCCTCTTACCGTAGGTGGCCGCACGGTTGCCGTGCTGTATGCCGACGATGCGCCGGCGGTCGAGCCCGAGGCTCCGGCGTGCTGGCCGGAGGCGATTCAGGTGCTCGCGGCTCACGCCTCGGTATGCCTCGAGCAGATCACGGCGGTTCGCACGACGCAAGCCATGCAGCAGATGCCGTCGGCCGGCGGAGTCAGGCCCGTGGCTGCGCCAATCGCGGGAGGGGAAGAGGACAGCAGCGCCCGGCGCTACGCGCGACTCCTGGTGTCGGAAATCAAGCTGTACAATGAGTCGGCCGTTCGAACCGGTCGCGAGAAGCGCGACCTTCTCAACCGGCTGGCTCCAGAGATCGAGCGCGCCAGACGCCTGTATGAAGAGCGCGTCTCGCCGTCGATCGGTGCCCGCGCGACCTACTTTCAACAGGAATTGATTCATACGCTCGCCGACGGCGATTCAGCACTGCTGGGCGGATCCGCATGATCGCGGCCCGGAGGCACGCCTTCGCGCTCATCGTCCTCCTGGTGTTGCTCGTGGGAGTGAGCGCGCGCGGAGCAGGGCAACTCGCGCCAACCACGCATCCGCCCCTGCCTGCGACGGCCAGCGACATGTGGCTGGTCCCGTCAGAGACGGCGGCGACCGCACGATCCGCCACACTCTACCAACCGCTCGCGGACGCGGCAGGCGAGATCGCGGCCGGCAACTACGAAAGCGCCCTGACGCTGGCCAGCCGACCCTCGCTCGCCGGCAGCGCGCTTGCCGACTACGCGTCGTACTACAAGGGACTCGCCCAGCTTCGCCTCGACCGTGCCGCCGCTGCGCGCGACACGTTTAGTGCGCTCGAGGATCGCAAGCCGATTGGCTATCTCGCGGTCGCGATATCGCTTGGCGCGGCTGAAGCGGCCGTGGCGCTCGGCGATCATGCCCGGGCGTTGAGCATCTACGAGCGTCTCACCGCCGACCGCACCATCGTCAACGAGCTCATCCTCGCCAAGCAGGCCGAGGCGTCGAGGGTGCTCGGCGATCGTCGGAAGGCGGCCGAGGCGCTGCTGAGGATCTACTACGAGTTTCCGCTCAGCGATGCGGCCATCGCCGCCGCTGCCGAGCTCGAACCACTGCGCGACATCGTCGTCCGGCAGGGCTACAAGCTGGATCTCGGGCGGGCCGTGCAGTTGTATGGCGCTCGCCGCTACTCGGACGCGCGCGCGGCATTCGCCGCGCTGCAGGGCGAGGTGAGTGGCGACGACCGTGAGCTCGTCGATCTCCGCATCGCCGAGTCCGACTACTTTCTGCAGCGGTATGCGGCCGCACTCGACGGACTGCGGCCCTGGGTCGATCGCGGGTCCCGCCAGGCCGAGGCCAGGTTCTTCACTCTGAGCGCACTCCGGGGCCTCGGCCGAGACGACGAGTTTCTCTCGCAGACGCAGGCCCTCGTCCGGGACTTTCCGGCAAGCTCCTGGTCGGAAGAGGCGCTCAACAACCTCGGCACGTACTACATCCTGAAGAACGACGATGCGATGGCGGCCAAAGCCTTCGATCAGATCTTCGAGATGTTCCCCAACGGTCCGCGTGCCGAGCGCGCGGCCTGGAAGTCGGGATGGTGGGCCTACAAGAACGCCGAGTATGCCACCACCGTGCGCGTCTTCGAGGCCGCGGCGGCCTCGTTCCCACGTTCGGACTACCGGCCGCTCTTCCTCTATTGGTCGGCTCGCTCGCACGCGAAGCTCGGTACGGGGGCGGACGCCGAGTCCCGGCTCCGGCTCGTGGTCACCGACTACGGCAATTCGTACTATGGCCGTCTCGCCGGGCGGCTCCTGTCGCGCAGCGCTCAAACGGCGCTCGCCGCGGACGCCGTGCCGGCCGCTCGACAGTCGGCTGCCGTCCGCCCTGCCGAACCGTCTAATGCGGGTGTCATCCGGCTCCTTCTCGCGAGTGGGCTCTACGACGATGCGTTGAACGAGTTGCGACATGCGCAGCGAACCGGCGGATCGTCGCCCGTCGTCGACGCCACGATCGCGTGGGCGTATCACCGGAAGGGCGAGTTGCGGCGCGCCATCACGCTGATGCGGCGCGCGTATCCGCAGCATCTGACCGCAGATCAAGCGCTGCCGAAGGACATCCTGCAGGTCATCTTTCCGTTGACCTATTGGGATCTCATCCGCAAGCACGCCGCCGCCCGCAACATCGATCCGTACCTCGTGGCGGCGCTCATTGGCCAGGAGTCGACGTTCGACGCGGGGGTTCGATCGACGGCCAATGCGTGGGGGCTGATGCAGATCGTGCCGGCGACCGGCCGTCAGCTGGCGAGATCGCTCGGCATCCGGCGCTTCACCACCTCGATGCTGACCAATCCGGAAACGAATATCCGGATGGGCACTCTCTACTTCTCGCGGCTCGTCCAGCAGTTCGGAGGGACCTACTACGCTCTTGCCAGCTACAACGCCGGCGAGAACCGTGTCGTGCGCTGGAAGGCCGAACGCCCCGGCCTCGACGAAGACGAGTTCATCGACGACATTCCGTTCCCCGAGACGCAGAACTACGTCAAGCGCATCCTGGGAACTGCCGAGGACTACCGGCAGTTATACGGCAAGGGCGGCGGTCGGCCGATTCCAGTCCCCGGAGGCACCCCCAGGCGAGCGGTGGGAGAGTGAAGCTTTCAGCTTTCAGCTCTCAGTAAAGAACATCTTCGCTGATAGCTGATAGCTGATAGCTAGGTTCGTTTTTCACTTCGGCCAGCTCTTCACCTCATAGATCACCACGTCTCCATCGTCGGCGACCACGCCGAGGTGGGCCAGGTACGGCAGCAGCCGGCGCTCGATGTCCGGCCACGTCGCGCTGCCGTATCCCTGACGTCCTCGATTGAGCGTGATGTAGCGTACCCGGAGATCCTTCAGCGCGCCAAAGCTCTCGTGTGACGGGAATGTCGCCAGAACGGGCGCCCGCGTCCTGAAGTCCGCGGGAATGTGGTCGCTGTAGCCGTTCAGGAGCGGCTGCCAGTGCGCGGTCGAGTTCAGCATGTAGCGTGTGTGGATGTGAAAATCCGTTCGACGATCGAAGAACGGGAATTCGGCCACCGGTCCGCGAGGCATCGCCGCGAGCGCGCGGTACACCGGCGGGACGCTGTCGGGGCGCCAGTCGAAGGGAATGTCGTTCAGCTCGACCAGCGCCGCTGCGCACGCGACCCCGGCGATCGCGGCGCGGTGCATCGGAAACCGGTGCCGCAGTTCGCGGACGGCGAACGCGGCGAGGATGGCGAGGCACAGCATCACCATGATGCCCATCCGCTCGGGCGCCCGCAGAAACGAAAAAACCGGAATGGTCGTGTAGAGGACCGTATAAAGGCCCGCACGCGGACCGAGCGACGCCCAGAGCGTGAGGACCGCGACGGATCCGTACAGCGCGATCGTCTCCCGATCCGCTGCCAGGCGTCCGGTGCGTGCGACGGTCGGGGATCTCTTCCAGACCGCCACCACTCCGAACGCCCCCAGCACGATCGAGAGATACCCGGGAAAGAGCACCGCCTGATTCGCGTCGCCGATGAGCGGCAGCATCCACGCATGGGCGTGCGCGCCCGAGGCGAGATACGAGCGCCAGAACGCCGACCACCGCGCGGCATCGTCGAGCGAGCGGGCGAAGCCGGTCTCCTGTTGAATCTCGAGGTAGGGCATGAAAAACGGCAGGACCAGGAGGATGGAGACCGCCGCGGCGATCGTCACCGAAATCCAGAACGGCCGCGAGGTCCACAGCCGGCGTGACCACGCGAGGAAGAGCACGGCGTAGCCGACCGTCAGCCCGGCCGAAATCCCGTAGTACGCACAGGAAAGGGCCTGGGCCGCGAGCGCCATTCCGAGAGCCAGGCCGCGTGCGGGCGACGGCGCATCCGCGAGCCGGTGAAACAGCAGTAGACAGATCGGGATGCCGCCCACGAGCAGCAACTGGATGTGGGCCGTGTGTGAGAAGACGTACGGGCAGAACGCAAACAGCACAGCGGCCGTGGCTGCGGCCGCGCCGTCGTTCGTGAGCTTTCGTGCCAGCAGCCACGCGCCCACGACCGACAGCGCGAAGCCGAAGATGACGACCGAGTTGTGGGCCGCGAAGGGATTCTTCGTGGCCACCCAGACTGGCACCGCAATCGTGCCGGCGCCGATATTGGATTCGGAGAACGCGAGCGCCCGGCGATGCGGATAGAAGATGTTGGCGTCGAAGAGATCCGTCGGCTTGGTGACGAGCGCGTGCGCGACCCACGCGACGTTCCACACGGCAAAGCGGCCGTCACCTGAATTCTGCGTGCGACCGAGGTGGCCGATGCCCGCGGCGAGGGGCCAGGTCATGAGCACCGCCGCCGCCAGGGCAGCGGCCCCGAGAAGGACGGCGTGGCGCACGCGAACGCTCAGCGGCTGGACGGGCGATGAGTCGGCAGACGATCGGTCGTCCATTCTTCTGCGTGATTCCCTGGGGTCCTTAGCTCTCTCTTCGCGTGGCGTGCAACTCGCTCGATTGCCTGACCTAGAGCCCAGAGCCTAAAGCCTGAAGCCCAACGCCGTCTCAACGATTTGTCGATAGAATGACCAGCATTCTACATGACCCGTCCCGCTTTGCCCGTGGCGGCGCTGCTCGTAGCCGTCGCCGCGTGGCTGTCGCAGAGCACGCTCGCCGTCGCCGGCCTTGACGGATCGCGCATCGGATTGCTGCCTGTTTCGCCGATCGCGATTGCAACCGCCGTCCTGGCGGCGTCGATGGTCGTATGGCTCGCACGCGCCGGCGCCTCGCTCGCGCCCGTCTGGCTTCTGTCGCTCGTCGTCTTGCCGTGGCTGCCGTGGCCGGCGCCAACGGTCTTCCTGATATGGGCCGGATCGATCAGGTGGGTGATCTGGACGGCCGTCGTGCTCGTCATGATCGCTACCGCAACCCGCCTTCCGCGAGCGGAGCGCTTCCTGCCTGGCGTCGCCGCACGGGTGCGGGAGAGACCCCGTCTTGCGGCGGGAGTTCTCGCCTTCTGTGTCTTTGCCTTTGCCGCGTGGGAAGTCGCTCCGTCGGTCCCGGGCGGGGACGAGCCGCACTACCTCGTCATCACGCAGAGCCTGCTGCTCGATGGCGATCTGAAGATCGAGAACAACCACCGGAGAGGCGACTATCAGTCGTACTTTGCCGGTCCGCTCGCGCCCCACTACATCCGCCGTGGCATGAACGGCGAGATTTACTCCATACATGCCCCCGGGCTTTCCGCGCTCGTCGCGCCGGCGTTTGTGTTCGGCGGTTACCGCGGCGTCGTCTTGTGGCTCCTCGTGATCGCGTCCTGCGGCAGCGCGCTCGCCTGGCATCTCGCGTGGCTGTCCTCGGGGAATCGGACGGCAGCCTGGTTTGGCTGGGCGGCAATTACGCTTGCGGCGACGAGCATCTTTCACAGCTTCACTGTCTATCCCGATGGTCCCGGCGGCGTGATTGCGCTGACCGGCGTGTGGGCGCTGCTCCGAGCAGAAGAAGAGCGGCGAACGGGCGCCGCCCGTCTGCTGCCGTGGTTCCTGCACGGGATGGCGTTGGCGCTACTGCCGTGGCTGCACAGCCGCTTCGCCCTGCTCGCGGGCAGCATCGGCGCGCTGGTACTGCTCCGCCTGGCGTTCACGAAGAACCCGGCGGGGAAGGCGGTGGCTTTTCTCTCGGTGCCCGCTATCAGCGCTGTTGGCTGGATGGGCCTCTTCGTTGCTATCTATGGCGTCGCGGACCCTTCGGCGCCTTATGGCACGACGCGCGAGTTCTCGCTCGGGTTCATCCCCGGCGGGCTCGCCGGGCTGCTCTTCGATCAGCGATTCGGCCTGATCGCGAACGCGCCTGTGCTCGCGGTCGGCGTCGCCGGCCTGGTGATGATGCTCCGCACGGCGAGTCCTTCTGCGGCCTGGCCAGGTTCGTCAGGGCTCGCCGATCGTCGCCTGGCGCTCGAGTTGCTCTTCGTCACGGTTCCGTATCTCCTGACGGCGACGAGCTATGCCATGTGGTGGGCCGGGTGGAGCGCACCGGCGCGATTGGCCAATCCAGCCGTTCCGGTTCTCGCCATCCCGTGCGCCGTTGCCTGGGCTCGCATGCGGAATCGCGGTTCGCGCGCGGTCGCGGCGGGTGCGCTGGCCTTCACGGCGTTTCTGTCGTGGGTGCTCGTCGTCACGGACGGCGGACGGCTGGCGTATAACACGCGCGAGACCACGGCCCTCTGGCTCGAGTGGGCGTCGAAGCTCGCCCCGCTGGCCGACGGGGTGCCGATCTGGTTCAGAGGACGCGAAGGCTCTTTTGCCGTGGACATCGGCGTCTGGGTCGCCGCGCTCTTGCTGGCCTGGTGGTGCTCACGCGTGCTCGCGGGCGTCACTCGTTTCGCGGATCGGGGGCGTCTGCTGACGATGGTCACAGCCGTGCACATCGTCGCGGCGATGCTTGCTGTCTCTGTAACCTGGCGCATGCACGGGTCGGCAGCCTTGCTGACGGCCCCCGCCGAGCTCGACGTGCTGCGCGGGCTGGCCGCTGAACCGCGGGCGCTCGCGGTCCAAGTCATGCCGCCCCGAGTGCTCTCGTCCGGCCGGCTGCTCGAGATGCTGCCGCTCGAACCGGCGGTGCTCGGCGGCGCCCCCCTGCGGGGCCGCAGCGATCCGACGATTGCCGTTCTGCCGTCCGTTCCTGCGGGCACCTATCGTGTTCGGGTCGAAGGTAGCGGCACAGGAGGCTGGCTGATGCTCGGGATCGGCCAGGATCAGTTCGCGTTGCGGAGCGAAGCGATCACCTGGCCGGCTCCCCCGATCGAGATGACGTTTCCGATAGACGTTCGCGCGCTCATCGTCCGCGGAGACGAGGACGCGAGGCGCGCAGTCCGCCGCGTGGTCGTCGAGCCTCAGTCCATACTGCCGGCGAGCGCGCGCCTGTCCGATCTCGTCGCGCGGCGCGCGGTGAAATATGCCGGCGTCTCGGTGTTCTTTCTCGACGAGCGCAGCTTCGCCGAGCCTGAAGGCTTCTGGATCGGCGGGAGCCGGCAGTCGGCGTTCGTCGTGCAGTCAGACCGGTCGCAATCCTCGGTCGACCTGATGATTCGCAATGCGCCCGTGGAGAATCGCCTCACCATGGTGTCGGGACAGTGGCGTGAAGAGCTGACGCTATCGCCGGGGGAGGAGCGTCACGTACAGGTGCCGCTCGGTACCGGTCAGCGAGCGGCGTTCGTCACGGCGACGACGACCTCGGGGTTCCGTCCGTCGGCATCAACGTCCGACAGCCGCGATGACCGTTTTCTCGGGGTGTGGGTGAAGCCGGGACGCTAGAGAAGCTATCTCCTAAACCTGACGCTCGTTCCAAGTCGCGAGCGAGCATGGCGAGAGAGCGTGTAGTCTAGCTGTCTCATAAACAGCGCGAACGAGCGGAAGCGAGTGAGCCTGGCGAGCGGAGCGGGGCGTTGGGGCCCCCGCGAGCGAGCCAGTAGGGGAGTCCGAGGGGCGAAGCCCCTCGGATAAGACTAGAAGCGAGCCACGCCTCCGAAATAGAGCCCCTTCATCTGCAAGTCGCCGTTATCGTTCCCCGCCTTGTAGATGACGTCAAAAGATCGATAGCCACCCTGGGCGCCCACGTTGTTGGTGAAGTTGACGGTGCCGTAGAGATCGAAGTCAAAGTACCGGCCGCTGTTGCCCTGGATTTCCGGCAGCTTGAAGAACGTGAACTCGCCGGTGATCGAGATATTGGGCGCGACATATCCTCGCCCGATGAGCCCGATGGCCGGTATCGGTGCGTGGGCGCGGACGAACTCGAAGTCGAGCACATTCCGCAGTGACGCCCCGACGTCGGTGTACTTCGCTTCGAGCACGAGCCCCACGAAGCCGCGATCGAGGTAGACGAAGTCGTATTCATACGAGAACCGGTACGCTCGCCAGGTGAGGTCGCCTTCAATCGGTACCTGGAGTGGAAACTCGATGCCGTTGAAGACGAGATCCCGCCGCAGGATCGCAGACGCCTCGTAATTGATCGGCGTGTACTCGAAGCGGAACTTGTGTTTCGTCGCGGGGCGCAGCACGACTTTGAGCTGCTTGAACCAGGACTTCTCGATGCCGAACTCGCTGACGAAGTCGATGTCGGTGCCGACGATGCCGTCGATGGACTCGCTGTTGAGCACGATCGCAGGCGTTGGGTCCCAGAGCAACCCGGAGACTTCGACGTGATAGTTCTCGCCGGTGGCCCGGCTGGAAGTTGAAACGGCGCTGGACTGGGCAAACGAGGGCGTGGCCGCCCCGACCATCACCAAGGCACACACACACACCACCGCAATACGTGTCGGCATGCAACGCGTCTCGCCCCGGCTGGATTAGTCGGATCGCATCGGGCTGGGAACCCGAGCCCTCTGGGAAAGGCCCGGAAAGAATACCACGGAGGACTCATTTCCCCTGTGGAAATCGACGGTATACTGGAAAGCACTCAGGTTGTATACGTGAAATCAGCACCTCAGCCCGTTCCCTCGGACGCCTCCCAGGTGGAGCGCGCGTATCGCGAGATCAAAGCCGGCATTGTCGACGGCCGCTATCGTCCGGGCGCGCCGCTCTCCGAAGTCATGCTGGCGCGCGAGCATCGCATGAGCCGCACGCCCGTGCGCGAGGGCCTGACTCGTCTCTGGCAGGAACAATACCTCGACCGCGTGGCCGGCCATGGCTATTTCGTCGCGCGCGTGACGGTTCAGTTGATCCACGAGACGTTCGACGTGCGGCGCGTGCTCGAGGGCGCCGCCGCCGCGTGGGCCGCGGAACGCGCGACCGCGGATGAGGTCGTACAGCTGCGACATCTCGCGTCGCTGCCGCAGACGATTCCCGCCGATGCGCGTCACCGGCGGAGCGACGCGCCCGTCGAGTATCGCGACGCGGAGGCCGCAAACGTCCGGTTCCATCTCGCCATCGCGGCGGCGGCGCGCAACACGCTGGCGATGGAACTGATCGATCGCTGTCTTGCGAAAGTCGATCGGTTCATGTCGCTCGGCGTGCACTTCGGTCCGTTTCAGCAGGGTGCAACCGAAGCGCACCTCGCGATTGTCGACGCGATCGAGCGCCGCGACCCAGCAGCCGCGCGTGCCCGCATGGAAGATCACCTCGACTGCGGCAGCCGGTTGATGAAGGAAGCTCTCCTGCGTGGCCAGTTGACGCACGTCGGCGTCGTTTAAGTCCCCGCCCTCACACCAGTTGCTCCTCCAGAGCCGCACCTGGGCAAGTCTGCCTGTTTTGTTGAAGTTTTTGACTGTATACTTATGGGACTCAGTTTGTATACGCTGAGCTGAATCCGCTTGCCACGCACGAGTCAGTCGCCGTTACGCGGTCGCGCGCGATGCCGCCAGCCGATTACTCGACATCGGCGTCCAGGGTGCCAAAAGGCCAATTTCGATTGGTCGCAGGCCTCACGGCACTCCGGTTGCTCATCCATCGTCGGGTGACCCGGTGCGGGGTCAGGGCGGTTCGAGTTCAGGAGTCTTTTCGCCGGTTGCCTCCGATCGGCATTCAAGATCCGGAAACGCTCATACGAGTTTCCGGAGTTGCTCGACTGAACGGGGATGGATGGTGGGACGAATGCGACGAATGCGGCGAGCGCGCCGTGCGAGTCAGCGGTCGCTGCATGTCGTGACGACCGCGTGCTGAGGGAGGAGACGTGATCATGAAGTCACGTGTATTGAGCCTGCGTGCTCAGTGGCCTGCTCATGTGCGCCGCGAGCGCATTCGCGCAGCAGGGCACGACCGAGATCAAAGGCAAGGTCGTTGACACGCAAGCGTGCGGCAGTACCGGGAGCGACGGTCGTCGCCAAGAACCAGGACGACCGGTATGTTCCGCGAGACCGTAAGCGGCGCGGACGGAACCTATTTCGTCGGCGGCCTCGTCCCGGGAGTCTACGAAATCACGCGCGGAACTGCAGGGATTCAAGAAGCTGGGTCTGAAAGACATCCGCCTCGAAATCGGCAAGACGACGACGCTGGATCTGCAGCTTGCCGTTGGCGGGATAGAGGAAGTCGTGTCAGCGTGTCGGCCGAGTCGCCACTCGTCGATGTGACGACCAAGGAAGTCGGCGGCAACATCGGCGGCGGCGAGC
The DNA here is from genome assembly GCA_963839705.1 of uncultured Acidobacteriota bacterium. Classification (GTDB taxonomy): domain Bacteria; phylum Acidobacteriota; class Vicinamibacteria; order Vicinamibacterales; family 2-12-FULL-66-21; genus DATBJJ01. The sequence goes on along the minus strand of CAWIWL010000004.1, from coordinate 165,238 downwards.
TCGTCGATCTCCCCTCGATCAACCGCAACTTCATCGGCTTCATCGGGCTTCTCCCGGGCATCGTGCCGAGCATCAGCACCGAGTCATTCGGCTCGGACTCGATTTCGGTGAACGGCGCGGATCCGCGCAGCAACAACTACATGCTGGACGGCGGCAACAACAACGACGACGTCATCGGTCAGCGCGCCGGGACGCAGGCGCGGACCGCGATCGAGTCGGTGCAGGAGTTCCAGGTCATCACGAACCAGTTCGACGCGCAGTTCGGGCGCACGACCGGTGCGATCATCAACGCGGTCACCAAGAGCGGGACGAACGTGCTTCCACGGCAGCGCCTTCATCTTCGGGCAGGACGCTGACTGGACGGCCAAGGACTACTTTGCGAAGGAGCGCAACCTCAACAAGCCCGACACCAAGCGCACGGAGTTCGGCGGCACGATCGGCGGTCCGATCGTCAAGGACAAGGCGCACTTCTTCTTCAGCCTCGAGCGCGTCATGATCGATCGCGGCGCCGCCATCGTCATTCCGGCGCGGCCCGATTTGAACTGGAGCCCGACAACCCAGGATCGCGTGTGGAACACGATGGTCAAGTTCGATCAGCAGATGAACGCCAATCACACGTGGGGCGTTCGATGGCTCCGTGAGTTGTCGCCGCAGCGAAACCAGGCGATCGCTCCGCCGTCAGATATCGTCGCGTCCGGAGCCATCCGCGAGGAAGACGACAAGGACCAGACGGTACTCGCGACGTTCTCGTCCGTCTTCGGCAGCACGAAGCTGAACTCCCTCCGCGCGGGTTGGACGCAGGAGGACGTGGCGTTCGCCAATCCCTGCTTCAACGGCAACGGCCGCGCCATGCTGCCTGCGACCCGACGCTCGCCTTTCAGACCTTCACGATCAGCAGGACAATACGTGCGCAGGCCCGCGTCAACGACGCGTATCAGATTGAGGATACGTTCTCCTGGTTCCTGCCCAACAAGCAGCGGCGACCACGACGTCAAGTTCGGCGACACAGTGCGAGTACGTCACTGCCGACAACTTCAGACCAAGGCGAACCTGAACGGCACCTTCACCTTTGGCACGAGCAACGGGCCGTTCAATGCCAACGATCCCCGAACCTATCCGGACCGCCTGACGGTCCGCGTGCCCGGCCAGTCCGCTTTCCTCGAGAAGGCGCATTACCTCTCGTTCTTCGCTCAGGACAAGTGGAAGATGGGCGAACCGCCTGACCGCGACGATCGGCCTCCGCTACGACGTCGAGATGATTCCGGTTGCCGAGAACGTAACAACCCGAATTTCGCCAACGAAGACGACTATCCGGTCGACCGCGAACAACTTCCAGCCGCGCGTCGGGCTGTCCTATGCGCTCGACGACACCGGGCGTTCGGTCGCGCGCGGCGGATACGGCCGGTTCTTCGACAAGACGCACTTCGAGATCATCGGCGGCCTCTTCAACTACGGGGTGTTCTCGGACTCGTTTATCGCGAACTTCCCGGCTTCGGCTGCCGACGCCGGACCGCGCAACGGAAACTTCCCGACCGATCCGATGCTCGTGAACGGTCCTGTGCTGAACAGGGCGCTGCTCGAATCAGATGTTTCCGCCAGGATCGACGCTGCGGAATACCGGCAACGTCACGCCTCGACGATCCGAGCCGGCGCGTCCCTCATTGCGACGAGCTTTCGGTCGGGTACGAGCATCAGTTCGGCGCCACCGTTTCGCTGAGCGCCGACTTCGTGCGCGTTCTCGGCCGCGAGATGTTCATGCGTCTACGACAACAACAAGGGCGTTCGCGACGACCACGGCGTCGACGGCCCGATCGTCAGGCCGGATCCAACCTTCCAGCAGGTCAACACGTTCCTCAACGTCGGCGAGACCGACTACAACGCGCTCCTGATGCAGGTCGAGAAGCGGCTGTCGCACGGCATTCAGCGCGCGTGTGTCGTACACCTTCGCCGACGCGACCGGCAACCAGGGGAACAACGGTCGGGCGCCATCAACTTCCAGGTCGGGATCGGAAATGAATCTCGAGTCTGAACGAGGGCCGGACCGACTTCATCCGCCGGCACAATCTCGTGATCAGCGGCCGGACGCTCGTTCCCTACACCAACGGGATGACGTTCAGCTGGGTTGCGCGGGCGCTGAGCGGCCTTCCGTTCACCCTCACGAACAACCTGATCGACGTGGATCGCAATGGCACGCTGTTCGATCCGCTCGTGCCAGGCAACTACACCGGAGCTGGCACCATCGCCGCCGACAACTACACGGTCGACGACTACGACGGCAAGCGCAACGGCGCAACCGGCCCAGGCTTCTTCCAGCTGGACACGCGGTTTGGCTGGCGGCTGAACGTCGGCAACGGACGCACGCTCGACCTGTCGGCCGACGTGTTCAACATCACCAACCGGGCGAATTTCGCCAACCCGTCGGGGAACCAGGGAGCGCCGACCACGTTCCTGGTGCTCACGGCGCTCCGGGACGGCGCGGCGCCGCGAACGCTCCAGATTGGCGCGCGGTTCGGCTTCTAGGCCAGCGGGCGATCAACCTATCCTCGACCCTGCCTCAAGCAGGGTCGAGGACGGCATCCCGCTTGCTCTCTGCGAAGGCAACGCGTCGTTTCGCAGAGCGAATCTCCAGAAACGCGCACGAATCAACGGGGTCGACCTGGTCGAATCCAAGATTCCGAAATCTGCGGATACGGATTTTCGGACTTGTCGCGGTTCAAGCCGCGATTTTCTTGGAAGGAAAGTCAGGAAACGGTTTTTGAAAGGCAAACGGGAGGAGGAGGGGGTCCCAACCGATAGGATGGGCCCCCTTTTCTTTTGTCAGTGCTCGCGGAGCCTCGCCTTCGCGATGCTTCGGCGGAGCTCGCCGGAGCCTTGGCGGAGGCGGCGCACCCCCACTCGCCCTCGCTCGGCGCCTTCCGCCTTCGCCAAGCTTTAGCGGAAGCTGGTCACGCTTCGCTCGGGCCGCAGGCGCTGCCGATTCAACGCCAGTGCCCGGGCCCACTTCATTCGGGGCCCCGCCATCGCTCTGAGAGGCCGCCCCGATATACTCAAGCAGGATGTCCCCGCCCTTTGTCCGTCTGCTTCCATTCCTCATCCGCTACAAGCGAGCCTTTCTCCTCGGCTTGGCCTGCGTGGTCATCACGACGGCGATTCAACTGCTGTCGCCCTGGGTCCTCAAGAACGCCATCGACGATCTCAATGCTGGTGTGACGCGCGGGAAACTCGCAATGTATGCGGCGCTGCTCCTGACGATCGCGCTCGTCGGCGGCGCCTTCCGTTTCCTGATGCGCCGCATCCTGATTGGCGCGTCCCGCGACATCGAATACGACATGCGGAATGCCTTCTTCGCCCGGCTGCAACGGATGCCCCTCGCGTACTACCAGGCGCGGCGAACCGGCGACCTCATGTCGCGCGCGACCAATGACCTCAACGCCGTGCGCACGATGATCGGACCGGCGGTGATGTACACAGCCAACACCATGATCGTGTTCGTGGTCGCCATCATCCTGATGGCGTCGATCGACGGCCGGCTGACTCTCATCGCGCTGCTGCCGCTCCCGCTCGTGTCGGTGAGCGTGAAGTACTTTGGAAGCGCGATTCATACGCGGTTCGAGGCTATTCAGGCGCAGCTCGCCGACCTCAGCGCGGTCGTCCAGGAGACCCTCTCGGGTGTGCGCGTCGTTCGCGCCTACAACCAGGAGCCGCACGAGCTAACGCGCTTTCGGGCGGCGAATGACGAGTACGTCCGCCGCAACCGCGTCCTGATTCGGCTTCAGGGGATGTTCTATCCGAGCATGACCCTGTTTCTGGGATTCGGGTCGCTGCTCGTCCTGTGGATGGGGAGCCGGGAGGTTATTCGCGGCCGCATTTCGGTCGGAGAGTTCGTGGCCTTCAACGCCTACCTCGTGATGTTGAGCTGGCCGATGATCGCGTTTGGGTGGGTCACCAACATCCTGCAGCGCGGCATGGCCTCGTGGAAGCGCATGCTCGACGTGCTGGATGCGCAGCCCGAGATCGACGACCGCGCCGTGACGGACGCGGGTCGTGCCGCCGTCATCCGCGGCGCGGTCGAGATCCGCGACTTGACCTTCACCTATCCGGCGGCGACCACGCCCGCGCTCGACCGCGTGTCGCTGCGCATCGAAGCGGGCCAGACGGCGGCATTCATCGGCGCGACCGGCTCGGGCAAATCGACGCTCATCAACTTGCTGCCGCGCCTGCACGAGCCGCCGTCAGGCAGCATCTTCCTCGACGGCATCGATGTGCGGGAGATTCCGCTGGCGACGCTGCGCGGGGCGATCGGTTTCGTGCCGCAGGAGCCGTTTCTCTTCTCGGACACGATTGCCGAGAACATCGCGTTTGGCGTGGCGCCGGCCGGGCCGTCGGCCGGCGCCGATGCGCTCGACGCGGGCATCCGCGCTGCCGCGGCCATCGCCCGGCTCGACAAGGACGTCGCGACGTTTCCCAAAGGCTACGACACGCTCGTCGGCGAGCGCGGCATCACGTTGTCGGGAGGGCAGAAGCAGCGAACGGCGATTGCCCGGGCACTAATGGTGGATCCACGGCTGCTCATTCTCGACGATGCGCTGTCGGCCGTGGATACGTATACGGAGGAAGAGATCCTGGCGCGGCTCCGCGGCGTGATGCGTCAGCGGACGTCGCTCATCGTGTCGCACCGCGTGTCGACGGTCCGCGATGCCGACCGGATCTTCGTGCTCGATCGCGGGCGCATTGTCGAGCACGGCCGTCACGACGACCTGGTCGCGCGCGGCGGCGTGTACGCCACGCTGCATCGCCGGCAGCTGCTCGAGGAGGAGCTCGAGGCGAGCTGAAGAATGTCACCGCCACACGATGATCGAAGAGCGGGAAACGGGACCTAGAACCTGAACGCAATGTCCATTCACGACGAAGAGGTGCTCGGCAAGGCGTACGACGCGGCGCTGATGCGGCGGCTGCTCGGGTACTTCTGGCCGTACCGGCTGCACGCGGCACTGGCGCTCGCCTCGATCGTCTGCGCGTCGGTGTTGCAGCTGGCGCAGCCGTACCTCATGAAGCTCGCGATCGATCGCTACATCGCGACCGCGGATCTGGCTGGGCTCGACCGTATCGCGCTGGCGTTCCTGGCCATCCTGCTCGGATCATTCCTGCTCGAATACCTGCAGACCTGGGTGCTCCAGATGACCGGCCAGCGCATCATGTTCGACATGCGCATGGAGATTTACGGGCACCTCCAACGCATCGACGTGCAGTTCTACGATCGCAATCCCGTCGGCCGCCTGATGACGCGGGTCACCACTGATGTCGACGTGCTGAACGATCTCTTCACGGCGGGCGTCGTCTCGATCTTCGGCGACATCTTCACGCTCCTCGGCATCATGATCGTGCTCGTCGCCATGGACTGGCGGCTGGCGCTGCTGGCGTTCTCGGTGCTGCCGCTCATCGTCCTCGTGACACAGTGGTTCCGCACGCGCGTGCGGGAATCCTATCGGACGGTGCGGACATGGATCGCCAGGATCAACGCCTATCTTCAGGAGCACATCACCGGCATGTCGACGGTGCAGCTGTTCCGCCGCGAGCGCCGCAGCTACGATCGCTTCGACGAGATCAACCGTCGCCATCGCGATGCCAACGTCGAGTCGATCTTCTATTACGCCGTGTTTTACCCGGCGATCGAAGTGATTGGCGCGCTCGCCGCCGCCCTGCTGATCTGGTTCGGTGGCGGCTGGACCATGCAGGGCACGCTCACCCTCGGCTCGCTGGTCGCGTTCCTGCTCTATTCGCAGCGTTTCTTCCGGCCAATCAGCGACATGTCGGAGAAGTTCAACGTGCTCCAGGCGGCGATGGCCTCATCGGAGCGGATCTTCAAGTTACTCGATACGCCGGTGGTGATTTCGTCGGGACTCGGGATTCGGGGTTCGGGGCTCGGAGCGCTGCACGGAATCGATACCAGAGATCCGCCCGACTCCAGGGCGTCGAGCCCCGAGCCCCGAGCCCCGAATCCCGAACCGCGAGCCGCGAGCAGCAAGCCGCCAGCTGCCGGCCACATCCTCTTCGAACACGTATGGTTCGCGTACAACGGGACCGACTACGTGCTCAGGGATGTGTCGTTCGAGGTGAGGCCGGGCGAGCGCGTCGGGGTCGTGGGAGCGACCGGGGCAGGGAAGTCGACTCTCATCAACCTGCTGCTGCGCTTCTACGATGTCACCCGCGGGCGCATTCTAATCGACGGCGTCGACATACGCGAGCTGCCGCTCGATAGCCTCCGGCGGCTGTTCAGCCTCGTCCTGCAGGATGTCTACCTCTTTTCCGGCACGATTGCCGAGAACATCCGGCTCGGTAACGCCGCCATCACGGACGAGGCCGTCCGCCTGGCTGCGGCGACCGTCCACGCCGATCGCTTCATCGATCGCTTGCCGCGCGGCTACGGGAGTCCGGTCGCCGAACGCGGTGCGACGCTGTCGGTCGGACAGAAACAGCTCCTGTCGTTCGCCCGGGCGCTGGCGTTCGACCCGAGGATCCTCGTCCTCGATGAGGCGACGTCCAGCGTCGACACCGAGACCGAAATCCTCATCCGCGACGCGCTGCACCTGCTGATGGCCGGACGGACGACCATAGCCATCGCTCACCGACTGTCGACGATCCAGGACATGGACAAGATTCTCGTCCTGCACCGCGGCGAGCTGCGCGAATCCGGCTCGCACCAGGAGCTGCTCGTGGAGCGCGGGCTCTACTTCAAGCTGTACCAGTTGCAGTACAAGGATCAGGAATCGCGGCCGGACGAGGCAGCGGAGGTTACGGAGGACACGGAGAGGCTTTCGCCACAGAGCTAGCGGAGTCGTCGGAGGTTCTGGAATTGAAATCCTACTTCGTCGCCTGGTCAGCGGTCGGGGGTGCGGGTACCGGCACCCGAGCCAGTTCCCGTTGGCGGAAGAGCCGGTCTATCAGCCGTGGCGTACTGGCCTTGGGGTTCCATCCGAGGCGAAGGACGCTGACCTGCATGCTGCGACGCCCCAGCTCCAGCGCCTCGTGGCAGCTCCACATGTAGATGTCGATGTGGCGGCCCTGCACCTTCGGGCCGGTGTCCATGATCGTGTAGATCCCGTTGTACTTATCGCCCAGCCGGTCGACTTGTATGACTGAGCCGACCGGCAACAGGTCAGGGTCTGCCGCCGCAATGCCCGTCCGGACGTTCACCCCCGACGCGGTCGTCGTCCCCTTGCAGTAGCCGGTAGCCGTAAACCGCAGCCGGGCGCCAGGGGTTGGGGAACCGGTCGATTCGCGTACTTCGGCCTGCCGGGCCGCATAGCGGGAATCCAGCGTGGTCACCTCATAAAGAAGGGCAAAGGTGACGGCGGCCGTGGTGGTCGCCACGATCTTGCGGCCGGTCGAGCGCGACAGAAACATTGGTCTGGCGCTGGGGGGCCTGACCACTATACCGGTCCCGGTGCCCCCGGTCAAAGGGTTCCGGCTCCATACTGGCAGGGGGTGTCAGCGAAAACTATCGCGAATCAGCCCGTTTCTCCGGGGCTCTGCAACTTGAGCTTCCGGTGCGCCAGGATCATCACCAGCGAAACCCGGTAGGCCACCGCCGCGAAAAGCAGCGCGCCGACGGTCGATCCGAGGGTATAGGCCCACATCAGGGGAGCCAGGCGGCGGGCGAGTCCGGCGAACTCACCCCAGGACGCGGCCGACACGGCCCACATCGCCTCCTCGAGCGCCCGCGGCTGGACGTCGACACCCAGGACCGCGGCCCCGGCGATGGTGGCCAGGGTGTAGTACGCCGGGAGCAGCCAGGGCAGGTTCGAGTAGACCCCCAGCACCACGGCGACCCGGTTGAGGCCAAAGACGAACGCCAGGGCGAGACCGAGCACGGTGTGAAGCCCCAGCATCGGTGAGAACCCCAGGAAAACGCCCAGTGCATAGGCCGCCGCGGTCCGGTGTGGCGTGTCGTGGGTGTGAAGGAGCTGCTCGAGCCACGACCGCATGCGGGAGGGACCAGCCATCAGACGCCGTCTAGAAGTGGACGAATCCGGTAGGTAGCGGTTCGGCGGCCCCGTCCCGCTCGACGATGAGCCCCCGATCGCGAGTCAGCTCGCCGATTCGCGTGACGCGCAGACCCCGGGCCTGGCGCTCGACAAGGCGGAGGCGGCCGCGTTTGCGGGTCGAGAGGGCAAACAGCAATTCGTAGTCGTCACCCCCGCGAAGGCTTGCCTCGACGGCGTCCTCGCCACGCCCGCGAAACCATCGCGCCGCTCCCGCGTGAATCGGCAGCGCGTTCGCTGCGATCCTGGCGCCGACGCCGCTGGCTTCAGCGACCTGGCGGATCGCGTCGGCGAGCCCGTCGCTCAGGTCCATGCAGGCGCTGGCCGCCCTGGTCCGCCCCAGCAGCGCGCCGAGGCGCACTCGCGGCTCTGGACGCCGGTGCCGCGCAACACACTCCGACATCTCAGGGTCTTCCGGCAGTTCAGAGCCAAGCACGGCACGTTCCCTTAGCCAGCCGAGACCCGCCGACGCGGCCCCGATGGCGCCGCTGACGTACAGGCCCTCGCCGGCGCGTCCCCCGCTCCGCGTCAGAATCCGCCGCGGCCTGACCGATCCGACGACCGTCACGTCCACCACGAGCGGGCCGGGGGACCGCGTGATGTTCCCGCCCGCCAGCGCGACGCCTGCAGCGGCGGCGATCTCCAGGAGGCCGTCGAGGAGGCCATCGAGGTCGGCGAAGGGCAGAGCAGGCGGAAGCATGAGCGAGAGCAGGGCCAGCCGCGGCGCGGCACCCATGGACGCGATGTCGCTGAGGTTGACCGCGAGCGCCTTGTAGCCGATATCGGCGGGCGTCGAGAAACACCGATCGAAGTGCACGCCCTCGACGAGGGCGTCGGTAGTCAGCACTTGCAGTGCGCCGCGGTCGACGACCGCCACCGCCGCATCGTCGCCGATGCCGATGACGAGCGCTCGCGGCGGCGGGGGAAGCCGACGACGGATGTGATCGATGAGCGCGCGCTCTCCGACGGCCGCCACGTCCTTCGCGTGAAGGATGTGGACCTGGTGATTACCGGGCGTAGTCAACGGCCCGGGTCTCGCGGATGACGGTCACCTTGATCTGACCTGGGTATTCGAGCTCGTTCTCGATGCGCCGGGCAATATCCTTCGACAGCCAGACGGTCTCCTCGTCCGAGACATGATCGCTTTCGACCATGATGCGGATCTCGCGCCCGGCCTGGAGGGCAAAGGCCTTCGAGACGCCCTGGAACGAGTCGGCGATGCCCTCGAGCTTCTCGAGCCGCTTGACGTACGACTCGAGGATGTCGCGCCGGGCGCCGGGACGGGCGGCCGAGATCGCGTCGGCCGCCTGCACGATCATGGCTTCGAGCGACGGCCAGTCGATGTCCATGTGATGGGCGGCGACGGCCTGGAGGACCGGTTCGCTCTCGCCGTGCTTGCGCAGGAAGTCGAGGCCGAGCTCGAGGTGCGTGCCCTGGAGATCACGATCGATCGCCTTGCCGATGTCGTGGACAAAGGCGGCGCGGGCGGCGACGTGCCCGTTCAGTCCCAGCTCCTTGGCCATGATGCCGGCGAGGAACGCGACCTCCTTCGAATGATTGAGGACGTTCTGGCCGTAGCTGGTCCGGAACTTCAAGCGGCCCATGAGCCGGAGGATTTCGGGATGCAGGTCGAAGAGTCCGAGCTCGAAGGCCGCTGCCTCGCCCTCCTTGCGGACCGAATCCTCCATCTCGACCTTCACCTTCTCGACGACCTCTTCGATCCGCGCCGGGTGGATGCGGCCATCGGCGATGAGGCGCTCGATCGCCTGGCGGGCCACTTCGCGGCGGAACGGATCGAAGCTCGAGAGGATGATCGCGCCCGGCGTATCGTCGACGATGAGCTCGACCCCGGTCGCGGTTTCGAGCGCCCGGATGTTGCGGCCCTCACGGCCGATGATGCGGCCCTTGAGGTCGTCGCTCGGCAGATCGACGACCGACACTGTTGTTTCGATGGCGTGCTCGGCGGCGCTGCGCTGGATGGCGTCGGCGATGATCTGCTGCGCGCGTACTGCGGCGGTCTCGCGCGCTTCGGTTTCGAGGCGCTTCACGAGGTTCGCGGCGTCGCGGCGCGCGTCGGTCTCGATCTGTTTCAGGAGGAACTCGCGGGCTTCGTCGGCGCTGAGGCCGGCCACGCGCTGCAGCTCGCGCTGCCGCTCGGCGACCAGCTGGTCGGCCCGCGTCCTGGCGGTTGCGGCGGCGGCCTCGTGCTGGGCGAGGGTCTGTCCCTTCGTGCGCAGCTCCTGCTCGACGCGGTCGCAGGCGGTGAGGCGCTCCGTCAGGATGCGGGTCTTGTCGGCGAGCGCCTGTTCGAGGCTCAGGATTTCGTCGCGCTCCTGGCGGGCCCGCTTCTCGGCCTCGGCGGCAGCCGCGTGGGCCTTCTCACGCACCTCGAGCGCGGCTTCCTTGCGAAGGCTCTCTGCGTCGCGCTCGGCCTGATGAACGAGCCGTTCGGCCTCTGCGAGCGCGCGGTCCAGCGTCTCGGCGGCGATCCGGCGGCGGCTGGCGGCCCACCAGATAATGGCGCCGACCGTGACGAGGAAGAAAAAGAAGCTGAAGAAGAGAACGAACGTGACAAACGAACCGGCCGGTAGACCCATGCGTGTCACCGCCCTGTATGTAAAGCCCTTGCGGTGGACTCGCCGGCGTCTGCCGGGAGCTCGTTGCGCGGGCGATCGAAGTCGAATGGCCCCCGCTTTGCCGTGTGGGGAGGTCGGATGAACCTGCTATAGCAGGTGGAACCGCTGCACAAGCCGCGCTTCAGGCTTCCTCTCGCAGAGGCATGCACACCGCGCAGCGTCGCGATTCACTTGGGTTAGAACATCGGCTCAAACGAGCCTCCGAACCATCACAAGCAAAGCAGGGAACTTGAACTCCTGATGCCATTGTACTGCACCCGGGTCCCTCGATCGACAAGAGATCCGTGTGCTCGCGGGCCGCGCGCCAGTGGTCAGCCTGCGGCGAGCCGTTCCTGCCCGGCCGCAAGCGCCATGTCGAGCATGCGCTCGAGCTCCCGGGCACGATGGGCAAATCCAGTCTGGCGATCCTGCACCTCGTCTCCGGCGCGGAAGTACTCGTCGGCGATGTTGAGCGCCGCGAGCACCGCGACCTTCAACGTGTCTCCGGACGGGCACTCCTTGAGTGCCAGCCGCATCTTCTCGTCCACGTAGGCGGCGAGCTCCGCGACGTAGGCGGCATCGAGTGAGCTCTTGATGGGATACCGCTGGCCGTGGATGTCGACGGTTACGATTCGGCTGGTCTGTTCCATGGATTGATCCTGGTTCAGAAGGTTCACTGGGTTCAAGGTTCATGAGGTTCGAAGAGGTAACGAGGGCCTGACAGCGAACCCTGTGAACCTGATGAACTCCTGAACCTGATGAACCCCTCAGAGATTGAGCGACTCGATTTGCGCAAGCATGTCTTCGACGCGCGACTTGATGATCTCGCGCTCCTCGCGAAGCGCCGTAATCTCGGCACCGGACCCCTCGGACGCCGTGAGCCGTGCCAGCGTCGTATCGAGCTCGCGCACGAGCCGGGCGTTCTCGTCCGAGAGTCGTCCCTCGCTTGCCCGCAACCGTTCGACGAGTCCGACGAGCAGCTTGATCTTCTCTTCGAGCCGGTCGATGGATTCGAGATCGACCAGCCGCGTCGCAACCGCTTTTGCCACTTTGACTCCTTACGCTGAAGGGCTTTAGGCTCTGGGCTCTGGGCTCTGGCAAAACCTCGACCGCACTCGACGATCTTGCGAGAGCCTAGAGCCAAAAGCCTAGAGCCAAAAGTCTATCGCTGCTCCGCCCCGTGCGTCGTGCGGAGCGCTTCGACAATCCTGTTGGTCGCCGCCTGCACCTCGTCGTCGGTCAACGTGCGATCCGGCGCGCGGAATGTGAGCCGCAGGGACAGGCTGACCCGACCGTCCGGCACGCCTTTGCCCTGGTAGCGATCGAACTCGACGATCGATACCAGCGTTGACGGTGCCGATGAACGGATAGTGCCACGAACGGTGGCGGCAGGCAAGGTATCGTCGACGAGCATCGAGATGTCGCGCACGATCGACGGGAAGCGCGGCAGCGATTCCACGAGTCGATCGGCATCGGCGCTGGCGATGGTGAGCGCATCCAGATTGAGCTCGGCCACATACACGTCTTCCGCACCGGGAAAGCCGCGGGCTTCGGCGATCGCCGGCACGAGTTTGCCGACGACGCCCAGCAGCGCAGCCGTACCGCGCGCTCGCACCTCGGCCGCGCGGCCGGCGGCGAGGAATCCGTGCCGGCTCGCCGCGATTTCGGCGTAGACTCCGACGGCTTCGCAGATGCCCTCAACGACGCCCTTGGCGTCGAAGAAGTCGACGGCGCGGGACGGCGCCGACCAGTGTGGCCCCTCCGCGGCGCCGCACCAGACGAATGCGACCGCGCGTCCCTCGCCCTCGCGCGTGAATCGGCTGCCGGCCTCGAACAAGCGGATATCTTTCCGCTCGCGCCGGCGGTTGTGTGCGCACGCATCCACCAACCCGGGCAGGAGCGAGGGCCTGAGGACGGCGAATTTCTCCGAGAGGGGGTTGGCGATCGGCGCCGCTTCCACGCCCGGTTCGCAGAACGGTGCGCTCGCGTCTTTCTCGATGAACGCGAACGTCGCGGATTCCGAGAATCCGGCGGCCGTGAGGACCTGCCGGATGAGCCGGTCCCTGGCTATCTGCGGCGGCGGTGGGGCCTGTGCCGCCGTGAGCGCGGGAAACGTGGTCGGGAGACGATCGAAGCCGTGGTGGCGCCCGACCTCTTCGATGAGGTCCGCTTCGCGCGCGACATCGACACGGAAGCTCGGAACTGTCACCAGCCAGGTGAGCCCGCCATCTTCATCGGCGGCCGCTTGCGCGACGCCGAAGCCGAGCCCGGCCAGGATCCGCGCGACATCGTCGGCTGGCACGGCCTGGCCGAGCAGCCTGGCGATGCGCGACGACCGTAGCCGCACCTGCGAGAGCGGCCGCGGCGCGGGATAGCGATCGATGAGGGCGCCACGCGGAGTGGCCGCACCCAGCTGCGCGAAGAGCGCGGCGGCGCGGGCGATGCCGAGCGGCGGGGCAGCGATGTCGCCGCCGCGTTCGAAGCGGATCGACGCCTCGGTCTTGAGCCCGAGCCGCTTGCTCGTACGGCGGATGGATGCGGGATGAAAATAGGCGCTCTCGAGGGCGATGAGCCGCGTCGTGGGCCCAATCTCCGAATCGTGGCCTCCCATCACGCCGCCGACCGCGCTCGCGTGCTCGGCGTCGGCAATCATGAGCATATCCGCCTCGAGGGCGCGGTCGATGCCGTCGAGCGTACGGATGCGCTCGCCGGGGCGCGCGCGCCGGATGACGAGCGCCCGGCCCGCCAGCCGTTCGAGGTCGAACGCATGCATCGGCTGCCCGAGCTCGAGCATCACGTAGTTGGTGACGTCGACGATGTTGCTGATCGGGCGGACGCCGGCCGCGGTCAGGCGGTCGGCGAGCCACTGGGGCGACGGGCCCAAAGTGATCTCGAACACCTGCGCGCAGTAGCGTGGGCAGAGGTCGGGCGCCTCGAGGCGGACGTCCAGCCCTTCGACGGTGCTCAGGGCAGGCCCTTCAACCGTGCCGGCTGCCGGCACCGTCATGTCCGGCATCTGAAGCGGCAGTCCCCAGATCACCGACGCCTCACGGGCCAGGCCGAGGTGACTGAGGCAATCCGGGCGATTCGCGGTGATCTCGAAGTCGATGACCGGGAGATGGCCGGGCTCGATCGAGGCCACTTCGAATCCGCGCAGGCTGATCTCGTGCGCGATGGACTCGGGTGCGCCAGGTACACGGACGAGGTCGCACAGCCACGGGTGGACGAGCCTCACGGCGGGAACTGCTCCAGGAAGCGCAGGTCGTTTTCGTAGAAGAGCCGGATGTCCTCGACGCCCCACTTGAGCAGCGCGACTCGCTCGATGCCCATGCCGAACGCAAAGCCGGTGTAGCGTTCAGGGTCGTAGCCGACGGCCTCGAACACGGCCGGGTGCACCATCCCGCTGCCGAGGATCTCGACCCAGCCGGAGCGCTTGCACATGCCACAGTCGGTACCGGTGCCGTTGCACGCCGCGCAGCTGATGTCGAGCTCGGCGCTCGGCTCGGTGTAGGGAAAGAAGCTCGGCCGGAAGCGGACGCGGCGTTCCGGCCCGAAGAGCTCGTGCACGAAGGCCGTCAGCGTGCCCTTCAGGTCCGCGAGCGACACGTTCTCGCCGACGACGAGGCCTTCGACCTGCGTGAACATCGGCGTGTGGGAGAGATCGAAGTTGTCGCGGCGATAGACCCGGCCGGGCGCGATCAGGCGGACCGGCGGCTGATGCTTCTCCATGTAGCGGATCTGCATCCCCGACGTATGCGTCCGGAGCAGCGTCGCCGGTGTGCCCGATCCCGAGCGCACCTGTGTGGCGAGGTACAGCGTGTCCTGCATGTCGCGAGCGGGATGCTCGGGCGGCATGTTGAGCGCTTCGAAGTTGTGATAGTCGTCTTCGAGCTCGGCGCCTTCGATGACGAGGAAGCCGAAGCGCGTGAAGATGGCTTCGATGCGCTCGCGGAGAATGGTGAGCGGATGGCGGTGGCCGATCTGCGGCCGGCGTCCCGGGAGGGTGATGTCGACCGCCCCCGCCGGCGGGCGAGCGGCGCCGACGCTCTCCTGTTTCGCTTCGAGCTGGGCCTCGATACGCACCTTCAGGTCGTTGACCTGCTGGCCGAGCTTTGGACGGTCCTCCGCCGGTGCCTGTCCGAGCGACTTGAGGATGGCGGAGACCAGCCCGCCTTTGCGCGCGAGGTACTTGTCGCGGACGGCGCGCACCTCCGACTCGGTGCGAGCGTTCCCCACTTCGACCTCGAACTGCTGCCAGAGGTCCTGAATGATGCGGCTTGGCGGATCGGCAGGCACGGTCTGGTTAGAGACTCAAGAGGCCGATGCGGCCCACGCGGCTCAGTCGAACGCTCTGAACCACGTGAACCTCTTGAGCCTCATGAACCATCGTCAGGCGCGCGCGGCCGGCTTGGCGTCGGCGGCGGCCTTCGCGAGCAGCGCGAACGCCTTCGGGCTCGTGACCGCGAGATCGGCGAGTTGCTTCCGGTCGATCGGGTTGCCCGCGGCCTTCAGCCCGGCGATGAGCTGGCCGTAGGTCAATCCGTTTTCACGCGCCGCGGCGTTGATCCGTACGACCCACAGGCGGCGGAAATCCCGCTTCTTCCGGCGGCGGCCGACGAAGGCGTACTTGAGCGCCGTGTCGACCGATTCTTTCGCCGATCGGTACAGCTTGCTCTTGGTCTGATAAAAGCCCTTCGCGCGCGCGAGCAGCTTCTTGCGCTTGGCGCGCCGGACGTTTCCACGTTTGACTCTAGGCATGATGTGTTCTGTCTGCTTTATTCAATGCGCTTGGGGCCCCACCCCCAAGCGCTACGGCTTGACTCGCTTTGCTCGCTCGCCGTGGCCGCGGGCGCTGCCGATATGGCGCTTTCCCCTTGTTCGCCGGCAGTCCGGCTCGGCCACTCGGCTCGCTTCGCTCGGCTACTTTCTCGGGATCATCCGATCGAGCTTCTTGTAGTCGCCGTCGGACACCTCGACCGTGCCGCGCAGCTTGCGCTTGCGGCTGCGGGCCTTGCTCGTCAGGATGTGCTGCTTGAACGCCTTGCTGCGGACAATCTTTCCGGTTCCCGTTCGCTTGAACCGTTTGGCCGCGCCTCGATGTGTTTTCAGTTTCGGCATAGGTCTATACGCTCTACTCTTGCTCTTGCGCTTTCTCCGCTTCCCGCTTCGGCGCCGGACGCTTCGCTCCCGCCCGCTGCGCGAGGATCGTGTGCATCTGGTTGCCTTCCTGCCGCGGCGCATTCTCGGCGACCGCTACTTCTCCCAGGTCGTCGATCAGCCGTTCGAGGATGCGGCGCCCGATCTCGGGATGCGCCATTTCACGGCCGCGGAAGAAGATCGTCGCCTTGACCTTGTCGCCCTCGGCGAGGAAGCGCTCGATGTGCTTCTTCTTGAACTGGTAGTCGTGCTCGTCGACCTTCGGCCGGAACTTGATCTCCTTGACCTCGATGATCTTCTGGTGCTTCTTGGCCTGCCGGGCGCGCTTCTGCTCCTGGTACTGATAGCGGCCGAAGTCCATGATCCGGCAGACAGGCGGCACCGCCGTCGCGGCGATCTCGACCAGGTCGAGTCCCTTCTGTCGTGCGATTGTCAGCGCCTGCTGCGGCGCCATGATGCCAAGCTGCGCGCCCGTGTCGTCGATGACCCGGACTTCGCGAACTCTAATCCGTTCGTTTACCCGCGTGCGGTCGTCCCGGCGCGGGCTTCTGTCAAAAGCGATAAGCTACCTCCAGGACAGTTCTTCCTCAGCGCTCATCGTTCCTTCTCCCCGGTGACCGAGAGTGAAGGCTGCGCTTTCTTGTTCCTGATTTCGACCAGCGCCTCGTCGATGAACTCTTCCAGGCGCTTCGCCCCCAAATCGCCTCCCGCCCGACTTCTGACGGCCACCGTGGACTCTGCCGCCTCACGGTCGCCGGTCACCAGCATGTACGGGACTTTGTGCAACTGGGCTCCGCGGATCTTATATCCAATCTTCTCCTGCCGCTCGTCGAGCTCCACCCGGAGCCCGGCCGCCGCCAGGCGGTCCCGGACCGACCGCGCGTACTCGGCGTGGCGATCGGCGATCGGCAGAACGGCCACCTGGACCGGGGCCAGCCAGAGCGGGAAGGCTCCGGCATAGTGCTCGATCAGCAGGGCGACAAAGCGTTCAAAACTCCCGAAAATGGCCCGGTGGATGACGACCGGCCGGTGCTCGGCGTTGTCGGCTCCGATGTATTTCAGGTCGAAGCGCTCGGGCATCTGATAGTCGAGCTGGATCGTCGCGCACTGCCACTTACGGCCGATGGCATCGACGACATCGAAATCGATTTTGGGTCCGTAGAACGCTCCGTCCCCTTCGTTGACGACGTAGGGTTGGCCGACGGCATCGAGCGCACGCCGCAGCTCGCGCTCCGCATGGTCCCACTGCCCGATCGCGCCCATGAACTCGGCTGGTCGAGTCGAGAGTTTTATCTGCGGCTCGAGTCCGAAATCGACATAGACGCGCTGCACGAGCCGGAGCAGGCGCTCGACTTCCTCGCCAATCTGCGACTCCATGACGAAGCAGTGCCCATCGTCCTGGCTGAACTGCCGGACGCGGGTCAGGCCGGACAGGACGCCCGAGGCTTCATGCCGGTGCAGCGGCGTTTGTTCGTGCAGACGGATCGGCAGGTCACGATAGCTGCGAACGTCGCTTGCGTAGATGAGAAAGTGCCCCGGGCAGTTCATCGCCTTGAGACCCATCTGCTCCCCTTCGCTCTCGACGAGGAACATGTTGTCGCGATAGTGCTGCCAGTGGCCCGATGTTTCCCAGAGCGCCTTGTTGAAGATAATCGGCGCCTTCACTTCGACGTAGCCCGCCGGTATGAGCACGCTGCGCATATAGTCGGCGAGCGTGTTCCACAGAACCGTGCCCTTCGCCAGCCAGAACGCCGAGCCCGGCGCCCACCTGTGAAACATGAACAGGCCGAGTTCCTTGCCGACTTTCCGGTGGTCCCGCTGCTCCGCTTCCTTGATCCGCTGAAAGTGGGCCTTCAGCTCGGACTCGCTCAGAAACGCCGTGCCGTAGACGCGCTGCATCGGCTGGTTGTGGGCGTCGCCCTTCCAGTAGGCGTTCGAGGTCGACAGCAGCTTGAACGCCTTGAGGCGGCCGGTCGAGGGTACGTGCGGGCCGAGGCAGAAGTCGACGAAGGTGTCGCGATCCTTGCTCTCTTTTTCCTTAATCGTGTAGACCGACACTTCGGACTGTCCGGCGGTCTTTTCTTCGATCAACTGCACCTTGAGCGGCTCGCCCTTCGCGTCGAAGAAACGTTTCGCCTCCTCGCGGGGCCACAGCTGACGCTCGTAGATGAGATCCTGCGCCGCCAGCTCCTTCATCTTCTGCTCGATGGCCTCGAGGTCCTCCGGGACAAACGGGCGACCGACAACGAAGTCGTAGTAGAAGCCCTCCTCGGTCGCCGGGCCGATGCCGCACTGCGCGCCGGGGAACAGCTGCGTCACGGCCGCCGCCAGCAGGTGAGCGGTGCTGTGCCGGTAGAGCGCCAGCGCCTCCGCGTTCCTGTCGGTGACGATCGTCAGGCGTGCGTCGTCGTTCAGCTGATACGTCAGATCGACCAGCCGGTCATCGACCGTAGCCGCGAGCGCCGCCTTCGCGAGGCCCGGCGACACCAATGCCGCCACGTCGCGGGCAGTACTGCCCGCGCGCACGCGACGGCTGGATCCGTCGGGTAACGTGACGGTGATCTCGGACATTTCTTAATGCAGGTAAGGGATCGTGCGTCTTGGCGTGCTTCCGACAGTGGGTTCAAAACCGCGGCCCGCCTTCGGTCGCTTCGCGAGCTTCGGCGCGCAACCTTCGCGTGGCTTGCCAACCGTAGCTCACGCTCAGGCTTGCAAGCGTGAGCGAAGGTTGGTAGGCACGGGCAGACTCGAACTGCCGACCTCCTGCGTGTCAAGCAGGCGCTCTAACCAACTGAGCTACGCGCCTATGTCTTGAAAACACTGGCCTTACCGGAACGGATAGTTTACCAAGATCCAGGGAAAGTGGACAAGGGGAAAGGAAACGGGCGGCAGGAAGGCAAAAGGGACGAGGCAGAAGGGGCGAGAGCCGCCTTCTCCCTTGTCCCTGATGCTCGGCGGTCGCTAGTTGACGGCCGTCTTGAGCGCCTTGCCGGCAGTGAAGCGCACGACACGGCGCTTCGGGATCTTGATCGCGGCGCCGGTCTGCGGATTGCGCGCGTTCCGCGCTTTCCGCTGCGCCGTCTTGAACGTGCCGAAACCGACGAACGTGATCGGCTGTCCCTTCTTGAGCGACTTGGTCACGCCCTGGATGAACGAGTCGACGGCGGCCGATGCACTCGTCTTGGTGAGGCCAGTGTCCTCGGCAATCTTCGAGATGAGTTCCTGCTTATTCATGAATGTCTCCGATGAGGAAGAAACCGCGTGTGCCCGTGCGGCCCCAGCGCGGCACGGGTTCGCGAGAAGTGTGCTGCGGTTATACGCCGCTAGGTAGGCAGTGTCAATAGCTACGCAGCGACTTTCAGCTTCATCCGCTCGAGCGCGGCATCGAGGATGAGATCTTTTTCCGACGCGGCTGCGCCGAACTCCACATCGGGTTCGTCGACGACGACGTCCGGCTCGAGCCCGCGTCCCTGAATGGGGTTGCCCTTCGGTGTCAGGTAGCGCGCGTAGGTCAGCCAGAGACCGCGGCCTTCGGGCAGCTTGACGAGCTTCTGAATGCCGGCGCGTCCGAGCGTGCGTTCGCCTATCAGCTCAGCGCGATCGTTGTCGTTCATCGCCGCGACGAAGAGCTCGCCCGGCCCTGATGTGCCCGTCGTGACGAGCACCGCGGCGGGGAGGTCGACGGTGGGGTCGCCGGCGCGGGCCAGGACCGACTCACGGGTTTCGGGCTTTCCGCGGCCGGCCTTGATGGCCAGCGTGCCCGACTTGATGAAGACGCGTGCGGCCGCGATCCCGTTCTCGAGCGGCCCTTCGGCGGTCCGCCGCACGTCGACGATCAGATTCTTCGCGCCGCCTTTTGCGAGGTCAGCCGCTTGCTTGCGCAGTTCCTCGGCCACACCATTCCGGAACGAGACGATGCGCAGGTAGCCCGTCGAGCCGATCAGCCGGCTCGTGACGAGCGGACCGGCGACCCTCTCCCGCACCAGCACGACCTCGTGCGGATCGGCGGCGTTGCCCCGGATGATCGTGAGGGTCACCTTCGTCCCGGCCTTCCCGCGCAGGACGCGCGTGCCTTCGAAGACCGACATGTCGCGCGTCGGCTTGCCGTCGATCGCCCGGATCGTGTCCGCAGTCCGCAGGCCCGCTTTGTGAGCCGGCGATCCGTCGCGCGCCGCGATGATATAGAGGTAGTAGCGGCGGGTCAGCTCGATGCCGACGTCACCGTCGGGTGCCGCTTCCCCGGCCTCAACCGCCTTGACTTGTCCAGGCGTGAGGAACGCGCTGTCCGGGTCGAGCCCATCGGCCAGGCCCCGCATCGCGCCGTCCATCACCTTGTCGACCTGCACGTCGCCGACATAGTTGTGCAACACCAGTTCGACCACGTCGTCGAATACCCGCAAGTGCTGGTAGGTCTGCTGTGCAGTGCTCTGCGCCTGATCCGCGCCCATCAGTCCGCCCACCAGGACGAACGCAAGGACGGGCGTGGAGAGCACCAGCACGGACATGCGGGTCTTGAAGGTCATGGAATCCCTTTCTGTAACCATTGTAAGGGATCGACCGGCTTGCCGTCGACGCGGAGCTCGAAGTACAGCGCGGGAGTACCGTTGGGATTCAGCCCCGAACGTCCGATGAGTGCCTGGGCCGGGACGCGTTCGCCCTGGGCGGTCTGGATAGCGCTCAGATGTCCGTACAGGGAGAATGCCCGCTCGCCGTGCTCGACAATAACGAGGTTGCCATAGCCCGTGAACTGTCCGGCGAACGCGACGACGCCCTCGTGGACGGCTCTGACCGGCTGCCCCTCGGCGCAGGCGACTTCGATGCCGTTGCGGACGATGGAGGTCCCGAACCGGCTGCTTTGCTGACGGCCGAACCGGGAGCTGAGCGCGCCGCGAGCGGGCCAGGGGAGCGCGCCTTGAAAGGGCCGGATGGGAAGGGCGGGGGCGCTGCCGTCGATCGCGGTCACCGAGGTCTGCAGCCGCTGCTGCGCGGCTTCGAGCTCGCTCGTCCATTGCGCATTGAGATCGCGCCGCGCGTCGATCGAGGCGACGAGCGCGCTGCGGTTCTGCACCGCGCGATCGAGCGCCGCGCGAGCCTTGGTTGCCGATTGCTCGAGCGTGACGAGCTCCAGCGATCGCGCCTGCAATATCCGGCGCTCCTCGGCGAGCGCGTCGAGCGTCCGCTTGTGCGACTGGATGCGCTCGCGATCGAGGTGGGTCATCGCCGCGGCCGTGCGGTACACGCGGCCGAGCGAGCGCAGGTCGTCCACGTCGAGCAGCAGCCGCCAGTAGCCGGCGCGGCCGAGCCGGTAGAGATGGACGAGCCGGGCTTCGATGTCGGGCCGATCCGCCTCCGCGGTCTTGCGCAGCGCTTCCGCGCGCGCCGACGCGGCGTTCAACTGACGCGAGGTGTCCTGCTGGTGCTTGTCGATCGCGGCGAGCTCTTCAACTTTGATTTGGCGCTCGAGCTCCAGCTTCCGGAGCTCGACGAGCAGTTGGCTCTCCTGCGCGACGAGCGCGTCGGCTTCGCGTTGGAGCGACCGGATCCGGTCGCTCGCCCGCTCGGCCGGCGTCTGCGCCCGCCGCGCCGGCGCGTCCTGCGCGGCGACGCCGAGGCTCATCATCAGGAAGCCGGCGAGGGCGAAGCGGCTAGAAAATCGATTTGCCATCGATGCTGCCGGGAATCTGAACGCCGAAGAACTTCAACACGGTCGGGGCAATGTCCATGATCGACGGGGTTTGCGATGCGAGCGGCTTGTTCGACACGAGGACGCCCGCCGTCGTGGCGAAATCATACCCTCCGTGATCGCCGCTCCACTTCTTCATGTTCGGATAGACAATCCCGGCCGGCGATCCGCCGAGCGTCGTCTGCCAGGACACGCGGTAGCCATCCTCCATGCCCACCTGGAGCTCAGACGCGTTGTGGAGGAACTCGCCGGCATACACGTTGTCGCGCTGATACACCGACCGGACGATTCGTGCCCCGTCGTCAGGATCCGTCATCGTCAGGAGGCGGGCGCTCAATTCGTCGGCCAGCTGCTTCGCCTCGGCGCCGGGGCTGACGATGCCGCGGGCTTCGCGGCCCCGCAGGTTGAAGTAAATCTGGCCGAGCCCCATCGCATAGGCGCGCGTGCGCGACCAATCGACGTTCTCCCAGAATTCGCCGCCGCCGAAGAGGTCGTCGAGTTTTTTCTCTCCGGGCGCCTGGCCGCCTTTCGTCTGAAGCACCATGTAGCCCTGCTGGACGAGCCACGTGTTGAGGTTGACCGACTTGCGCCACGAGTGGAAGCCGTGGTCGGAAACGACGAGAACCGTCGTCCCCGGTTCGACGCGTTCGAGTGCCTCGCCGACGAGCTGATCGGCGCGCCGGTAAACGCGCAGGATCGAGTCGCCGAATCGCTCGGCGAGCGCCGCGTCGTACATCGGGTGCCGCGGATCCTGGAGCCGCCACATCATGTGCTGGACGCGGTCGGTCGACTCGACCACGCCTACGAGCAGGTCCCAGTTCCGCGCATCGATCCTGCTGAGGATGACCTGTGCACGGTCATCGAAGGCCTTGAAGAGGTCCTCCATGAACGTCTGTTCGTCTATGCGGCCTTCATTGAGCGGCCACGTCGCCTCGGCCCAGCCAAGCGTCCGGTAGTAGCCGAGGCGTTGGAAGAGGTCTCCGGCGAAGGAGGGCGGCGACGAGATGGGTAGCGGGGGTGCGTCGGGCTTCCAGTTGACGGGCGAGACATAGAGCTGCAGCTCGTTGTCGGCCTTCATCAGGAGCAGCTGCGCCATCCCGTGGAGCCGGACCAGGAAATTGACGCGGAATTCGAGGTCGATCCAGCGGCTCACCTTTCCCGGTTCGAGCAGCAGCGATTGACCCTGGATCTCCACGGTCGCCGTCTTTTGCGATCGATGCCATCGGATCGTCAGCGGCACCCGCACGTCTTCCTTGGCCTGCAGCGCGGCGACCGTCGCCCGATCCTGATCGCTCAGCGTTGGACCTTTGGTGCGGAGAGCCTGGATCTCCGCTCGGACTAGCGGATTCGGCGGGCCGATGAGCTCGGTCCGTGCAACGTCCTGTTCCATGAGGAGTCGCTTGAGGATGCCGCCGAACTCGGTGTTGCCTTCTTCGTAACGGCTAAGGTCGGTCGCGAAGTAGTAGAACGTGCCCATCGTGCCGCGAATGTCTGGGAGCGGCAGTCCGGAGAGGAGCTCCCCGTTTGGCACGTCCTCGGGGGGAAAGGTCACCGGCACGGTGAGGACGCTCGACCGGACACCCGCCTGCCCGGCAGTCACCCAGAACGATGTGCCACCTCGGATGGAGAAGAGCTTCGGCTTCGCGATGGGGAGGTAGCCGAGGAGAAAACGCGCGGGCTCGCGGCGGACCATCCCGAGATCCGGCAGATATGTCGCCGTGTCGCGCACCAGAAAATCGTAGATGTTGTGTTTGCCCGGGTTGACCCCCGTCGCAAACGATGCCCAGGCCGTCGGCGACTCCGGCGAGTGCGTCGTCGCGAGCGGCCGAACGCCGCCCGTGGACGCGAGGCGCGAGAGGTTGGGCAGCTGACCCGCTTTCATCCACCGCTCGAGCAGCGCCGGGTCCATCCCATCGAAGCCCAGGATCAAAAGCTTGGGACGGCCGGTGTCGCCGCGCGACCCGGACCGGCAGGCAGAGGTGGCCACGCCAGCCACTAGCGCGAGCGCCGCGGCGGACGCGAGCACGCGCGCAGTCATGCGGATCATCGGTGAGCAGATTATACGGGCGCGTCGAACGAATGTGCCACTCAGGGACCAAGACCGGTGCCAAGCCCGGCAGCAGCAACGAGTACGGGTCCTCTTCTCGTATGCGCTTTCTCGGCATCGACTACGGGCATCGGCGGATCGGCCTCGCGCTCTCCGATGCGACAGGCATGTTGTCCCGGCCGTGGAAGACGATCGCCCGCAAGGGGAATCGAAGCGACGTCGCTTCCGCGCTTGCGGCGGAGGTCGCAGCGCTCGTCGCGGAAGACGACGGGCTGGCGGGCGTGGTGCTCGGCTATCCGCGGACCCTTGGGGGCGAGGCGACCGATCAGACTGCGGCTGTTGCCGGTCTGGCAGACGCGCTTCGTGCGCGGATCGAGGTGCCGCTCGTCCTGCAGGACGAGCGACTCAGCAGCCGCGAAGCCGAGAGCTTGCTCGCGCGCCGCCTCAAGAACTGGAGGGACCGCAAGGCGCTGCTCGACGCCGCCTCGGCGGCTGTGATTCTGCAGGACTACCTCGACAGCCGCGCGCCGGCATCTTCAGACAGCGGTGGCAGCGTGGAGGATCTCCCGTCGTGATGCGCACACTCAAACGCATCGTCCTGGCAACGGTTGCACTTGGAGTACTCGCCGTGCTCGCGGCTGGTGCGTGGGCCTACTTTCTGGTGGAGCGGCCGTACAAGGGCTATGCGGACGCCGAGACGTTTGTCGAGATCGTTCCCGGAAGCAACCCCCAGAGCATGGGGCGGGCCCTCTCGGATGCAGGCGTAATCGAGAACGCCACCGCGTTTCGCATTGCCGTGTGGCTCGAGGGTGCCGGGCGCCGCCTGCAGGCGGGCGAATACCGCTTCGACGCGCCGATGACGCCGAGGGCCGTTGTCGACAAGATCGCTCGCGGGGACGTGTTCCTGCGGCCCGTCACGTTTCGTGAGGGGCTGACGATTCGTCAGATGGCGGCAATCTTCGAAGAGAGGGGGTTTGGCACCGCGGCCGAGTTCGTGGCCGCCGCGTCCAAACCCGGGCCGATCCGGGAACTGGATCCGCTCGCGCGAGATCTCGAGGGTTACCTCTTCCCGGACACCTACACGCTTCCGCGAAGCACGACCGCCGACGAGCTCGTCGCGCGGATGGTGGCGCGCTTCGAGAAGGCGCTGACGCCGGAGACGCGACAGCAGGCAGCTTCGCGCGGGCTGCGCCTCCGTGAACTGGTGACGCTTGCCTCGCTCGTCGAGAAGGAGACTGCGAAACCGGAAGAACGGCAGCTCGTGGCAGCGGTCTATGCGAACCGGCTGAAAGCCGGCATAGGGATGCAGTGCGATCCCACCGTCATCTACGCGCTCGAGCGCGCCGGGCGGTACACGGGCAACCTCACCCGTGCCGACCTGCAGTTCGACTCTCCCTACAACACGTATCGCTATGCCGGCCTGCCGCCCGGGCCTATCGCCGCGCCGGGGCAGGCGTCACTCGAAGCGGCCGCCAATCCGGCAGCGGTGCCGTACCTCTATTTCGTGAGCCGCAACGACGGCAGTCACGCGTTCGCGACAACCCTCGACGAGCACAACCGGAACGTGTTCGAGTACCAGATTCTGTACTTCAGAGAACGCAGGCGACTCGGAACGAGTCCGCGGTAGCCGGAGGATTACCCAGATCTCCCGAACGGTCTCAGAACTGCACGGCGAGCGTGATGCTTGCTGATCGTCCGGCAGCCCACACCCAGCGGGGATCGGGGCTCGCGTAGTACGAATCGTCCAGCAGGTTGCGCACGAGGCCGCGCAGCTCCAGGTTCGGCGTGAAATGCCAGCCGCCGGCGAGGTCGATGACCGTCGCGCCTGGTGCGGCCACGTCGCTCGGTCCGGGACGATTGTCTTTGGCCAGAAATGCCATCCGTACCTGTCCGAACGCACGCTGGCCGAAGTCCTTCCGGACGAGCGCGAGGAACGTGTCCGGCGAGATGTCATCCAGGTTCGACCCATCGTCTTCGAGCTCGCCGCGTCCGATCTGCGCGCCGAGCTCGACCGAGTAACCGTGGCCGAGGTCGGTCCGCGTTTCGAGCTCGAACCCCTGGATGTGCCCTTCGCCGCGATTCCTGAAAAAGAAGAAATCGGTCTGCGGTGAGTAGCGCTCGATGAGGTCATCGATGCGATAGTCGTAGTAAAAAACGCCGATCTGTGTGCGAGCGAGCGTGTAGCGCGCCGAAAGATCGAACTGCAGGCTCGTTTCGGGGTTGAGGTCAGGGTTGCCGGTGATGAACCCGCGGCCCGACGGGCCGCGGAAGTACCGATCAGAGAGCGTCGGATCGCGGAATCCGCGGGACCCCTGCGCAGTGAAGCTCAGGCCCGAAAACGGCCCGACCGTCGCAGCGGCGAATCCAGAAAACGCCCCGTTCGACGTCGAGCGATCGCCGAAGAAGCCGCCAGTGTTTCGGGTCGTGACGTTGTCGCCTCTGATCCCGCCTGACAGGCGCAATGTGTTCAGGACGAACGCGTCGGCCTGGACGAATGCGCCGACGTCCGTGCGACGCGCGTCCTCGATCGATTCGTTGGTCGTATCGCGCGTGAGGTTGCCGGCAAGATCGTAGGCCTGGATGATGTCGAGCGCCTCGAGATTGTACCGGCCGTTGACGTCGAGGCCGAACTCGAACCGGGCGCGGCCGAGGCCCTTCTGCGCGCTGCCCTTGACGTGGAAATCGTTCGCCGACACGTCGGCGCGTTCGATGCTTCGGCCGGTGGTCGCGGTGGCGTACCGATCCTGGTCAGTGCGCTGGTCGAAGGAGCCGAGGAAGCCGGTGAAGCTGACCTGCTCGAGGCCGCCACGGTTGCCGACGTCGTAAGACGTCGTGAAGCGGTGGGAGTCCTCGTACGGGTAGTAGAAGCGGACGGTGCGCGAATTGTTGCGGGGGCGCTCGATGTCGCGGCCGAAATCGCTCTGCCACCCGGCCGTCAGGACGCCCGGCCCGACTTCGTGATTGCCTCGCACGACGAATCCGCCGTCGCTCCATCCCGAATTGAAGATGTCGGTGTCGTCCTCGGGACTGCTCCAGTCGTCCGCGCCACGCGCATGACCCTCGACGAGCACGCCTCCCTTCGCGAACCCCTTGGAGAGGTCCAGGGAGCCGCGTCGATCCGGTGTGCCCGCGCCGAACGCGGCGGTTCCCCGAACCTGCAGTGGGCTGCCCGGTTGGGCGTTCCGGGTCCGCATGGAGATCACGCCGCCAAGCGCATCGGATCCGTACGCGACCGAACCGGGTCCACGCGCGACGTCGATACCTTCGAGTACGGCGGGATCAAGAAAGGTAGCACTCGGGCCGACCCTGCGCTCCGACGTCACACGGGCGCCGTCGACCAGGATGAGCACGCGACCGCGCGCCATTCCCCGGATTGCCGGCACCGACGCGTGGCCTTCCGACACCTGGTTGACGCCGGGCACGGTCTCGAGCGCTTGCATCAGGTTCTCGGGCGACCGGCGCGCGATCTGGAGGTTGGAGAGGAGCGTCGTCGCTGCCGCCGGCGACGCGTCGATGCTCGGCGCCGCCCCCACAACGGTCACCGATTCGTCAGCGAGAGCATTGACCGTGATCGTCGCCGGGTCATCGGTCGACGTCACGCGTACGGGCCGCGCCACCGTTCCGTTGGCGAGCACGACGATGACCTGAAAGGGCGGAGTGGGGCTGGGTTCGATCGTGAACCGGCCGTCGGCATCCGTCTTGACCGACCCGGGAACCCCGCCGATCGTGACGGCTGCTCCGGCGATCGGCGCGCTCGTCTTCTCGTCGACGACTCGACCGGTGAGTGGACGCTGGGGCTGTCGCGCTGACGCAGGGAGCGCGACGACCAGCGCGGCCAGTACGGCCAGCGCGACGATCCGGACGATAAGCACACCACGAACGGGTAGAACGTGAAACACGGGCTCCCCCCGCGCCACAGTTCACACCATTCGTCTTAGTACTACCAGCAGTAGTAGGGTTTGAGAGTCGCGATGCGCTACCGTGCGCCCCACTTCAACTTCTGCCGGAGCACGTCGAAATACGTGCGCTGGGACGCCTTCACGAGTAGCAGTGGGCGCTCGGCCCTCGTGATCTCGATGATGTCGTCGGCCTTGAGCGGATGACCGGATTGGCCATCGAAGGTCACGAACACTTCTTCGGCGCCGTTCATGATCGGCTCCACGCGCACTTCGGAGGAGCCGGGCAGCACGACGGGGCGGTTGGTCAACATGTGCGGGGCGATGGGCGTCAGCAGCAGCGCATCCACCGCGGGATGCACGATGGGGCCGCCGGCCGCGAGGTTATAGGCGGAGGAGCCCGTCGGCGTGGCGACGATGAGGCCGTCGGCACGGACCTGCATCACGAGCTGGTCCCCGATGGTGACCGACAGGTCGATGATGCGCGAGAGCGCTCCCCTCGTGATCACGACGTCGTTGACCACCAGGCGGTTGGCGAAAACTCCGCCATCGCGCAGCGTGCGCGCGCGGAGCATCATCCGTTCGTCGACTTCCGCCTCGCCATCGAGGACTGATTCGAGCGACTCGTACAGCTCGGTCAGCTGGATTTCTGTCAGGAACCCCAGGCTGCCGAAGTTCACCCCGAGAATCGGCACCGTCGTGCCGGCCTGGGCAATCAGTCCCGCCATGCCGATGAGCGTGCCGTCGCCGCCCAGGATGACGATCAAATCGCACACGGTCGGCAGATCGTCGCGTGAGCGCGTCGGCCGACCGGGTGGCAGGCCGGCAAGCTCGGCGGTGTGGGTCTCGAAGACGGGATCGACGCCGCGAGCCTCGAGCCAGCCGGCCACTTCAGCGAGGACGCCGGCGGAGGCATCGAGGTTGTGCTTGGCGACGAGACCGACTCGACGAATTGGCGTGTTCATGCGTCCGGCCTTGTCAGGTGCAGCAGGAATTCGCGGTTCCCTTCCATGCCGGTGATGGGTGACTCGGACAGTCCGGCGCGGGTCAATCCTAGCGCAAGTGCGTGCTGGACGATCTCTTCCACCACCCGCGCGCGCACCGCATCGTCGCGGACGACCCCTCCCTTGCCGACCTCGCTCCGGCCGGCTTCGAACTGTGGCTTCACGAGCGCGATGACGTCGCCGCGCGGGGCGAGGAGCGGTGGGACGACCGGGAGGATCTGCCGCAGCGAGATGAATGAGACGTCGATCGTCACGAGGTCGAAGCTTCGCGTCTCCGGTGGCAGAGCATCGGGCGTCAGGGATCGCGCGTTCGTCTTCTCGAGAACAATCACTCGAGGGTCGTTGCGAAGGCGCCAATCGAGCTGACCGTGTCCGACGTCGAGCGCGACGACGCGCGATGCGCCGTAACGTAACAGGACATCGGTGAAGCCCCCGGTCGACGCCCCGATATCGAGCGCCGAGCGTCCCTCGACGGCGATGACAAAGGCGCGCAGCGCATGGTCCAGTTTGAGGCCTCCCCGGCCGACGTACGGATGATCGGGCACGAGGAGCGTGACGGCGGCGTCGACGCCGACCGGCGTGCCTGCCTTCTCCGCTGGCTGGCCATCGACGCGGACCTGACCGGCGAGGATGAGCGCGCGCGCCCGCTCGCGCGATGCCGCAAGTCCTCGCTCGACGAGCAGCGTGTCGAGCCGAAGGGTCTTCTTCAACTGGTGCGGGCGATGACCCAGCCGACGATAGCGGGTAGCTGGCCAGTAAGGCGCGCGCCGGCTAGCGCCGCTTTCGCCCGGTCCGCGCACTCGGCCGCGAGCCGTCGGGACTCGTCGAGCCCGAAGAGGGCCGGGTAGGTCGGCTTGCCCGCGGCGGCATCCTTGCCGGCCGTCTTCCCGAGTTCGGCGGACGCACCCTCGACGTCGAGGATATCGTCGACGATCTGAAACGCCAAGCCAAGCGCTTCACCGTAGGCGTCGATCGCGGCCAGATGGTCGGGGGACACACCCGCCATCACGGCGCCGGCGAGCGCCGAACCTCGGATGAGCGCACCGGTCTTTCGCGAGTGCATGCCTTTGAGCGCCTCTCCGTCGAGAAGAACGGCTCCAGCGACGGCCGCATCCAGATCGAGCGCCTGACCACCAACCATGCCCGCGGCGCCCGCCGCTTCCGCGATGACGGCCAGCGCCCGAAGCTTCCGCTGCGCGAGCTCGGCGGCGGTGATGAACGGGGATTCGACGGGCTCGCGCGCGAGCAGGGCGAACGCCTCGGTCAGCAGGCCGTCGCCCGACAGAATCGCGATCCCCTCCCCGTAAACGACGTGCGCCGTGGGCCGGCCACGCCGGAGTGTGTCGTTGTCCATCGCGGGGAGATCGTCGTGGACGAGCGAGTAGGTATGGATTAGCTCGACTGCGCAGGCGGCACTCATCGCCAGTGAGGCTGTGTCGCGGGCGCCGCTCGTTTCGGCTACGGCTTCGGCTGCCGCCAGCACCAGGAGTGGCCTCAGACGCTTGCCCCCGGCCATGACGCTGTAGCGCATGGCCTCGCAGACCGCCTGCGGAGCACGGGGTGGGGAAGGGAGCCACCGGTCGAGGGCAACGTCGACGTCGCGTCGACGCGATTCCAGCCAGGTCCGCAGGTCGGGCGACGAGGCGGTAGTCACTTCGTACCGGAAGAATCGCCCCCGAGGCCGAGGGCGGGAGGCGCTTCTTTAATCTCGCCGCGCTCGCTCAGCAGCTCAATGCGCCGCTCGGCCCCCTCGAGCGTGGAGTGACAGAAGCGCGCCAGCTGCACCCCCCGCTCGTAAAGCTCGAGCGATTTCTCGAGCGCGAGGTCACCCTCTTCGAGCGTCTTGACGATGGAGTCGAGCTCGGCGACGGCAGATTCGAAGTCTTTGATCGTTGGGTCCATCGATGTCTATCAGTATTGTCCGTGTTATCCGTGTTTTCCGTGGCTCGGATCGGCGTTGTCGGTGTTATCCGCGGCTCCCGTCTGCGCTACCCGCGCTTCGCCTCATCCGTCATCTCGACGCGGCAGCTCAACTCCCCCTCGTGCAGCGTCACGTGGACGCGCGCTCCCGCCGTGACGCTGGACGCCGTGCGGAGGATCGCCGTGCGGTCCTCGTTCCAACAGACGGCGTAGCCCCTCCCGAGCACCGCGAGCGGGCTCAGCGACTCGAGGCGGCCGACCGCTTCGCCCATGCGCGCCACTGCGCGATCGTGCCGGCGCGCGATTCCGGCGTGGAGCCGGCTGGTTGCGCTCTCGAGCTTCCCGCGGATTGCTGCGAGGCGCCGCCGCAGGTCGCGGGCCTCGAGACGGAGCCGCAACGCCCGGAACTCGCGCTCGCGTCGCGTCAGCGCATTGAGGATACTGCCGCGCAGCTGGTGCGTGAGCTCGGCAGCATGGCGTCCCCGCATGGCCAGGCGGGCCGGGAATCCAGCCAGCCCCCGGCGGCTGCCGAGCACGTGGAGGCGCGTCCGGCGTCGGTCGAGTCCGATCGCCATGGCGGCGCGGAGCCGCCGCGACTGACGGTCGAGCCTGGCACTGAATTCCTCCTTCGCCGCGATGACCATTTCCGCCGCGGCCGATGGCGTGGGCGCGCGCACGTCGGCGACGAAGTCCGCGATCGTGAAATCTACTTCGTGTCCAACCGCTGCGACGACCGGCACGGGACATCCGACAATCGCGCGCGCGACAGGCTCCTGGTTGAACGGCCACAGGTCCTCGGCCGATCCGCCTCCGCGTCCGACGATGACCACGTGGACGCCGGGCACCCGGCCGATGGCGCGAACCGCGTCGGCGATCTCGGCCGCTGCGCCCTCACCCTGGACGCGCGTCGGCCGGATCACGAGGTGCGTATTGGGATGCCGGCGGGTGAGGACCTTGATGATGTCGCGGAGCGCTGCGCCGTCGAGCGACGTCACAATCCCAATTTTGGCCGGCAGCGCCGGCAGCGGCCGTCTGCGCGCCGGGTCGAAGAGGCCTTCGGCCTTGAGTTTCTTCTTGAGCTGCTCGAACGCGAGCTGCAGCGCGCCGAGTCCCTGAGGTTGCAGGTGGTCGCAGAGGATCTGATACTCGCCCTTCGGTTCGTAGACGCCGATCCGCCCCCGCGCGATGACGCGCAGCCCGTCTTCGGCCTTGAACTTCAGGTAGCGCACGGCCGATCGGTACATCACCGCCTTGATCTGCGCGCCGCCGTCCTTGAGGGTGAAGTACAGGTGGCCGGTGTTCCACAGCCGGCAGTTGGAGATCTCTCCCTCCACCCACAGATCGCCGAACCCGGATTCGAGCAGCGCGCGAATGGACCCCGTCAGCTGCGAGACGGTGACGACGCGCCGTTCCTGCGGTGCGGGTGTCTGACGATCGTCCTCGAAGGGCTGCGAGAAAAGATCGGACATCGGATTGGCTCTGATAAGTGCTACGGGCGCGCGTGTTTTGCGATCGTCAGCCGCGCGAAGGCGCCGGCGTCGCCGCCGCGAGCGTGTCGACCTCGGCGGCCGACAGGTTGAGGCGCTCGATCGCCGTCGCGCGGCCGGTCCTCGGATCGGCCGTGACGATGACCGCGTTCAGTCGTCCGGGGCCCGTCGCCGCCTCGAACTTGGCGGGCATGCTGTTGACGAACCGGCCGAGCGCCGCGTCGACGCTGACGCCGATGATCGAATCGTGCGGCCCGGTCATGCCCGCGTCGGTCAGGCAGGCGGTGCCTTTCGGCAGGATTCGCTCGTCTGCGGTCTGCACGTGCGTGTGCGTGCCGACCACGGCGGTGGCGAGCCCATCGAGGTGCCAGCCCATCGCGATCTTTTCCGAAGTCGCCTCGGCGTGAAAGTCCACGAAGACGACGCGCGCCTTGGCGCGGAGCGTTTCGATCTCACGCAGCGCGAGCGCGAACGGATCGTCGAGCGGCGTCATGAACACTCGCCCCATCAGGTTCAGCACGCCGACCGGTTCGCCGGTCCGCGTGCGGCCGATGATGCTGCCGCGGCCGGGGACGCCGGCCGGGAAGTTGGCGGGCCGGAGAAGCCGGGGCTCGCGCGGCAGGTAGTCGAGGACCTCTTTCTTGTCCCAGATGTGGTTCCCCGACGTCATGACGTCGACGCCGTAGCCGAGGATGGTGTCCGCCACGTCGCCGGTGACGCCGAAGCCCGCCGCCGAGTTCTCGACGTTGGCGATGACAAAGTCGATCCCGCGTTGTTCGACCAGCGCAGGGATCGCCCGCCGAGCGATCTCCCGGCCCGGTTTTCCAAAGATGTCGCCGATGAACAGGATCTGCATCATTCAGGTGGTCGCCGGGCCGGTCGGCGGCTCGATGGCGATCGGAATCTCGCGACCACGCCGCTCATCGATGCGTGGCAGCACGATGTGGAGCTCGCCTCTGGCGAGTGTGGCGCGGGCGCGGCCCGCGTCCACCGCCATTTCGCATCGGACGGCGCAGGCGAAATGGCCGAACGTACGCTCTGCCAGGTGGAACGCGGCCTCGCGGTGGGCGCATTGCGGCGCACGCTTGCGGCCAGCGATGACGAGCGTTCCTTCGGCGAAAGTGACCCGAACCGATTCTGCCGGGACGCCGGGCAGGTCGGCCACGACCTCGACCGAACCTGCAGTCTCGATCACGTCCACGGGAGGCCGGTACTCGACGGTTTCGGCGTTACCGAGCGAGCGAAAGGCGTCGAAGTCTCGCCGATCGAAGAAGAGTCGCGCCACGGTGTCGTCCATTCTAATCCCGTCCTCCCTCTGCGCGAAGTCCCACTGATGCAGAAAGTTATGGCTGTTTCTGTCGCTCAGGCAATACATGAGTGTAATACGCTAAGTATATATGCTTGACAAAGACTAAAATATTGATCTAGATTGGTTTCTGTGCACCGGGGCCAGAGCCCCGTGAAATTCAGGAGGTTCGACCATGGCACTTGTTCGTTGGAATCCCATCGGCACCCTGGCGGGAATGGAAGTCGACCGGCTCAATCAGATGTTCGCGGACTTTCACACCGAGGCCTTCAACCAGGCGTGGGTCCCGGCCGTCGACATCTACGAGACCGACTCGCACGAGGTCGTGATCAAGGCGGAGCTGCCCGACGTGAAGAAGGAGGACATCGGCGTGACCGTCGAAAACAACGTCCTCACACTGACGGGCGAGCGCAAGCAGGAGCAGTCGACCAAGCGCGAGCAGTTCCAGCGCATCGAGCGCCGCTTCGGAGGCTTCAGCCGCTCATTCACGCTGCCGACCTCGGTCGACGCGGGACAGATTGCCGCGTCCTACAAGGACGGCGTGCTGACCATCCGGCTGCCGCGCCGCGAAGAGGCGAAGCCGAAGCAGATCTCCGTCAACGTCGAATAGCGTCAGAACGGTGGAGAGGGCGCTCCCTCTCCACCGTCGCACGCACCGATCCCTTCCTCTGTCTTTTCACCAGCTCAGGGGCGCGAGTGGCGCGACTCCGCCGTTTTCGACTACTCTTACCAACATGCCGCAAAACCCAAGCCTGCCGGACTCGGTCGCCGCGGGCGACGAGGACGCGCAGTCCGCCATTCCCATCACCAGCCGCTTTCTCTTCGTGGATGTGGCCGCCCAGCGCGCCAAGCAGCTCAGGCGAGGCGCGTTGCCGCGCATCGATCGGCACGCGGCCGGACACACGCCGCACAAGCTCGAACGTGTCGCGATGGAGGAGGTCAGGACCGGCCTGATTCACTACTCGCTGCCGACCCGAGCCGATCTGCTGGGTAAGGTGTAGACAGACTCTGCCAGGAACTTCTCAAAGTCCGGTCGCGTAATTTCTCGATAGACACGCCGTCCAGGCGGTCGAGGAGCGTACGATGATGGGGCTTCTGGTGCTGCTGGCAGTCCTGGCTGCGATCGGGTTCGCGGGGTTCCTCGCCGTGACCGTGCTGGTGAAAGCCGTGCTCTGGTTCGCGCTGCTGCCTGTCCGCCTGCTCTTCTGGCTTCTGCTCGTCCCGCTGCTGCTGGTGGTCAAAGTGGTGGTCGGCGTCGTCCTGCTGGCCCTTGCCGGGCCGCTGCTGGTGATCGCGATTCTGGCGTCGATTATCGCCGCGGTGGCTGCTCTGGCGGTTCCTCTCCTCCCGCTCCTGTTCATCGGATTTGTAGTGTGGCTGCTCGTCCGATCGAACAAGCCGCTCCCCGCCTGAAGGTGCGAGGGACAACCCTCTAAGCGGTGCCGGGTCTCTCCCGCGCGAACGTGGTCGCGCGTTCGAACGCGTCGGAGACGCGGAGGACCGTCGCCTCGTCCATGGCCCGTCCGGTCAGCTGGAGGCTGCACGGAAGCCGTGTTTCGGTGAAACCGCACGGGACGGAGATTGAAGGCAGGCCCGCGAGGTTGGCCGCCACGGTGAAAACGTCGGCCAGGTACATCTGCAGCGGATCGTCGATGCGCTCGCCGAGCGCGAACGCCGGGGTGGGGCTCGTCGGCATCGCGATCAGATCCACGCTCTGCAGCGCCATCTCGTAGTCGCGCCGGATGAGCGTGCGCACCTGCTGGGCTTTCAAGTAGTACGCGTCGTAGT
This sequence comes from uncultured Acidobacteriota bacterium, assembly GCA_963839705.1. Classification (GTDB taxonomy): domain Bacteria; phylum Acidobacteriota; class Vicinamibacteria; order Vicinamibacterales; family 2-12-FULL-66-21; genus DATBJJ01. The sequence continues at coordinate 130,293 of CAWIWL010000004.1, read as the reverse complement.
AGCCCGCGCTGAGGACGTAGGTGCCAAGCAGGATGCGGCGCTTGACCTCTGGCCCGAATCCGGCGTCCCGCGTGCGATCGTACATGTCTCCGAGCGTGGCGGCATCCGCGGCGCGGTAGCCGTAGCGGACGCCGTCATATCGCGCAAGGTTCGAGCTGGCTTCGGCCGTTGCCACCAGGTAGTAGACAGGAATGGCGTAGGCACTGTGGGGCAGGGCCACGTCGACGATCTCCGCTCCCTGCCGTCGCAGTGTTTCCACTGCGTCTTCAAACGCGATCCGGACCTCGGGGTGTACGCCGGCTTCTTCCGACACGAGCGCGCGCGGCACTCCTATCCGCACACCCGCGACCTCGCCGGTCAGCGCTCCGAGGTAGTCGCCTGTGGCCGCCGTGGCACAGGTGGCGTCTTTCGGATCGTGGCCGGCGATCACCTGCAGGCACAACGCCGCGTCAGCCACCGAGGTGGCGAACGGCCCGATCTGATCGAGTGACGACGCAAAAGCCAGCAACCCGTAGCGCGAGACACGGCCGTAGGTAGGCTTGAGTCCGACGACGCCGCAGAGTGCGGCGGGCTGGCGGATGGAGCCGCCCGTGTCGGAGCCGAGCGCGAGTGGGACCATTCGCGCGGCCACCGCCGCCGCCGATCCTCCGCTCGACCCGCCCGGTGTGCGGTCGAGTGCCCACGGGTTCCGCGTCGGTCCGAAGGCAGAGTTCTCGGTCGACGATCCCATCGCAAACTCGTCGCAGTTCGTCTTCCCGACAATGACCGCGCCGGCGGCCACGAGCCGGTCGACGGCGGTCGCGTTGTACGGAGGAACGTAGCGTTCGAGGATTCGGGAGCCCGCGGTCGTCTTGAGGCCCCTCGTGCAGAGGTTGTCCTTCAAGGCCACTGGCACCCCGAGGAGCGGGAGCCGGGCCCACTCTGAGCGCCGGCTGTCGAGCGCCGCGGCCTGCGCGAGCGCGCGATCGCCGGCAACGGTGTGGAAGGCGTTCAGTGCCGGGTTGGACTCAGCAATCCGAGCGAGAGCGGCGCGGCAGACGTCGACGGCCGACGCTTCTCCGGTCCGCACCGCGTTAGCGGTTGCAGTAGCGTTCTCGAGTCGAATCGTCACGCCAGCACTCGTGGTACCTTGAAGAGTCCGCGTTCGATGTCTCCCTCCGGCGCCTGGGCGATCGCCTCCGTCCGATCGAGCGAGGCCTTTGGGACATCGTCGCGCCACGCGCTGACCGTGGCCAAGGGATGCGACGTCGGCGGAACGCCGGCGGTGGCGATCTGCTGCACCTGTTCGGCGTACGCAAGGAAGCTCGACAACTGCGGCGTGAGGAGCGTCTTCTCGTGCTCTGTCAATTCGAGTCTCGCGAGGCGCGCGATCCGTTCGACGTCCTCGCGTGTGAAATCAGCGGCCATGCGGGCGATCGTAGCATGCGCGGGTAAGGCCGCGAGGGTCTGAACCGATGACTATGACCCTTCGTTCTGCCGCCGTCGCGGGCACGTGGTATCCGGCGAGCTCCGGAGCGCTGGCTCGCGAGGTCGACGGCTACGTCGACAGGGCGTCTGACGGGCCGCGCGGCGCGATCCGGGCGATCGTCGCCCCGCACGCAGGCATCATGTTCTCTGGTCCGGTCGGCGCCTTCGCGTACAAGGCGGCGGCGCGTTATCACTACGATGTGGCGGTGCTCGTCGGTCCGTCGCATTTCGTGGCGTTCGAGGGCGTCGCGCTGTATCCGGAGGGCGCCTTCGCGACCCCGTTCGGACCGATTGCGGTCGACTCCGCGGGGGCCGCCGCGATCGGCGCGGCAGACATCGTCCGGGCGTCGCCGTCGGTCCATGCGCGCGAGCATTCGCTCGAGATGCAGTTGCCGTTTCTGGGCCGGTTGTTCCCTGGACTGCCGATTGTCCCGCTCCTCATGGGACAGCAGAATCGCCGGACGATCGAACTTCTTGCGCACGCACTCGCCGATGGACTCGCGTCGCGGCGTGCGCTGCTCATCGCCAGCTCAGACCTGTCGCACTACTTCGACGCGGCAACCGCGGAAAGGCTCGACGGCGAGGTGTGCGACTGCATCGCCGCCTTCAGCCCCGAGCGGCTGCTCGACGTCTTCGAGCGTTATCCCGAGGGCGAACGCGGCCGTCATGTCGGCTGCGGGATCGGGCCGGCGATTTCGGTGATGATGGCCGCGCGCGCGCTCGGGGCGAAGCAGGCGCGCGTGTTGCGCTACGCGCACTCGGGCGAGGTGTCGGGCGACTTCGACGCGGTCGTTGGGTACCTGGCAGCCGTGCTGGGCTCGTTCGATGCTGAGTCCGCGCATGCTGAGTGACCTCCAACGCCGACGGCTCGTCGATGTGGCGCGCCAGTCAGTGGCCGCGCGCGTGTCCGGCAGCAGGCTTCCACCTGGTGAGCCGATCGATCTGCCACCTGCCTCCGGCGTGTTCGTCACACTGAAGCTTGGCGGACATCTCCGCGGCTGTCTCGGCACACTCGACTGGCTCGAGGACCTCGCCTCGGAGGTCGCCCGCTACGCGGCCAATGCCGCCAGTGAGGATCCGCGCTTTCCGGCGGTGACGACGAGCGAGCTTGGCGATGTAACCGTAGAGATTTCAGTCCTCGGTCCGCTCGAACGCATCGATCCCATCACGATCGGCGTCCGGGGGTCGATGACGATCGGCGTGCATGGCCTCGTCGTCGAGCGGGGACAGAACCGCGGCCTGCTCCTCCCTCAGGTGGCGGCAGAGCGGCAGTGGAGCCCCGAAGAATTCCTGCGCCAGACCTGCATCAAAGCGGCCCTCGCCCCGGAGGCGTGGGAGTGCGACGCGATCGTCTATCGCTTCACCGCCGACGTCTTCGGAGAATGACCGATGGGCATCAGGCCCACTTCGTAATCACGCATGCATATTCGTCGGTCTCCTTCCGCGAGATGGTCATCCTGCGCGACAGGTCCTATGGCTTACTCGTTGCAGATTTTGCGTTCCAGAATGCACACCGATCGAACATCTAGAGCGCTCGTTTACGTCGCTTTCACAACCCTTTCCGCGTTTGCTTTTGCCTGCGGGGGAGGCGGTTCCAGCCCGGCGGCGCCTACCCCTCAGCCTCAGCCAACGCCTGCGGTGGCGCCCACGGTCACCGGGATTTCCCCTGGTTCGGGACCGACCTCAGGCGGGCTCAGCGTCACTATCACCGGCACGGGGTTCACGGCCGGGGCGACTGTCTCCGTCGGCGGCACGCTCGCCTCCGGCGTCGCGGTTGCCACATCGACGTCGATCACCGCGACAACCCCTGCCCACGGCGCCGGTGCCGCGGACATTGTGGTGACGAATCCGGACGGTCAGAGCAGCCGTCTGGCCGGAGGGTTCACGTTCGATGTTCCCGCGAGTGCGCCGCCGGCGATCGCGGGCATCGCGCCAACATCGGGTTCCACCAGTGGTGGGTCGGTGGTGATCATCACCGGCACGGGCTTCGTGTCAGGGGCCACCGTGTCGTTCGGCCCTTCGGCGGCGACCGCGGTGACCGTCGCCGGCCCCAGTTCGATCACCGCGACCGCGCCGGCGCGCAGCGCCGGCAGCGTCGACGTTGTCGTGGCGAATCCCGATGGCCAGAGCAGCAGGCTGACGGGCGCGTTTACTTACGTCGGGTCGGCGCCGCCGCCACCTCCACCGCCGGTGGCGGTTGCACCGACGGTCACGGCGATTGCGCCGGCGTCGGCGACGACGGCGGGCGGGACGGCTGTGACCCTCACAGGAACGGGGTTCGCAGCCGGTGCCGCAGTCTCGATCGGCGGCACCGCCGCCTCGAACGTGGTCGTCGCCAGCGCGACCTCGATTACGGCGACGACGCCGCCGCACGCGGCGGGCAGCGTTGACGTCGTCGTCACCAACGCCGACGGCCTCACCGGGAGGCTGACCGGAGGATTCTCGTACACCGCGCCGGCGCCGCCGCCCCCGCCCCCGTCAACCGTTGTCGTCATCACGATCACAACGGCCGGCGTGAGCCCGTCGACGCTCTCTATTACCGCCGGCACGCGCGTGAGGTTTGTCAACAACGACACGCTGCCGCACACGATGAGCTCCGACCCGCATCCCGATCACACGGCGTGTCCGGGACTCAACGTGGTCGGGCTCCTGCTGCCGGGCCAGTCTCGCGAGTCCGACGCGCTCACGACCATCCGCACGTGCGGATATCACGACCACAACGACCCAGACGACCCGAAGTGGACGGGGACGATTCAGATCCGGTGATCTGAGTTGTCTTCCGCCTTCCGCCTTCGCCAAGGCTTCGGCGGACCGCCGTTGGCAACAGTTCCGTAGTTCGCATCTCTTCCTGTGATATTTGTTTCGTTGTGGCTTCCGCGTTGGGGTCAGGCGGAAGTTCACTGTCCACCGGTGGAAGAGCCCGGAGCACCTCTATATGCGTAAGCCCGTTGCCACGCTTGTCGCCCTCGTCGTCCTCGCCGCCCCTCAGCCCGCGGATGCCTGGGGGTTCGAGGCGCACAAGTACATTCTCGAGCGAGCCATCGGCCTCCTCCCGCCGGAGATACGGCCGTTCTTCGAGAAGTACCGAGCGTCCATCGTCGAGCACGCCATCGACCCGGACCTGTGGCGCAACGTCGGTTTCGACGCTGTCGAATCCCCGCGCCACTTCGTCGACATGGACGCGTACGGTCCGGCGCCCTTCAAGCAGCTGCCGCGCGACTTCGACGAGGCGGTCAAACGATACGGGCTGGAGTTCGTCAACAAGAACGGCCTGCTGCCGTGGCGCGCGCAGGAGATTCACGTCAAGCTCGTCGAGGCGTTCACGCAGAAGGCGACCTACTCGCGCGACAACATCAAGTACTTCTCGGCGTTCCTCGGCCACTACCTTTCCGACGCGCAGGTCCCGTTTCATGCGGCGCTCAACCATGACGGCCAGCTCACGGGGCAGTGGGGGATCCACTCGCGGTTCGAGACGGAGACGTTCGAGCGTTATCGCGACAGCCTCGACGTCAAGCCGAAACCGATCGTCACGGTCACGAGCGCGCGGGATCTCACGTTCGACTCGCTGGTCACGAGCTTCTCTCACGTGCAGGCGATCCTCGACGCCGACAGGGCCGCCGTCGACGGACGCGAGATCTACGACGATGCGTACTTCGCGGCGTTCTACGGGAAGGTGAAGCCGATTCTGGAGCAGCGGCTGGCGGAGTCGATCACGGCCGTGGCCTCAGCGATCGCTGGTGCGTGGGAACAGGCGGGACGGCCGGCGCTTCCGCTCGACGTCCCCCGCGTTCCGCGCAAGGTGCGGCGTCACTAGACCCGATCAGATGGGTGCGATCCAGAGGCGCGTCCGATCGAGCGGCACATCCACCCCGGAGTGCCATGTGGACTTTCCCACCTGCCGTGCGAGCAGATCGTACGCTCCCGCCCGTACGACGAAGAGGAGATAGCTCGACGCGGCGAACGGCGCCGTTGCAGGTTTGTCTCGTTTGCCCTGCTCGTAGAGCGCGACGGTAGGTTGCCCGCCGCTTGGGTCGCGGATCTGAAGGGCACCGAATCCGTTCTTGAAGTTGAGGACTTCGAGGTGATGGCCCTGCTCGTCGGGATAGGGCATGACGACCAGCCGGTTGGCCCAACGAATATTGAGGACGCGGCCGTCGCGTTCGTGGATCGCCTGCACGTCGTAGATGCCGGCGGGGACCCGGAGCTCGATCCGTCCGTCAGAGGGAGCCGCCTGCAGCAGCGGTTCGCCGCGGTCTCCGGCGCGGTGCACGGTCGCCCGGGTCTGGGCCGTCACTTCCTCGACCCCGTTGAACATACGCAGCTCGAGCGTCAGCTGCCTGGCGGGATCCGCCAACGGATCCTGCACTGCGAGCGCCGTGACGAGCGCCAGCGCCAGACCCCACTGCATCGGGGGCATCTTAGCACCGCGTGCTATCGTATTTTCAGTAATGGATGTGTACATCGTTCCCGTCGGGCCCAACCGCCACGAGCTCTATTGCGAGGTGCCGGACGACCCCGAGACCGAGGCGGGAGACGCGGCCGGAGACCAGGACAGCCTCGAGCCGCGAGGCTTCCTCCGGCGGCTGGCCGCATGGCCGGGCCGTCTCCTCCGCCGTCTGCGCACGAGCTTTCGCGAGGTGCTGGCCGAAGCCGAACGCGAACGCCGGCTCGAACGAGCGGGCGCGGGAGCGGCGGCCGACCGGAACGACCAGGGATGGCTGGTGCGCGGCAAGGTGCGCCTCATGCGGTGGGTCGCTGAGAGCATTGCCGAACAGCGGCTGCTGTGGCACCTTCGCAGCCAGACCGACGCCTGCCTGTACTACCCCGACGACATCGACGAGGCCCGTGCGACCGACGTGCTCCGGTCGCAGCTCAAGAGCGACTTCGACAAGCATCGGTTCTGGCTGACGATCGACGGCGTCGGGTTCATCATTTCCGGGCTGCTCTTCTTCGTACCCGGACCCAACATCGTCGCCTACTACTTTGCCTTCCGGCTCGTCGGCCACTACCTCTCGATGCGCGGCGCACGGCAGGGATTGTCCGGAGTGACCTGGCGCACAGAGCGGAGCGCGCCGCTTGCCGAACTCCGGCGGGTCATCGCGCTCGAGCCTTCGGCGCGAGACCGGCACGTGCAGGACGTCGCCCTCCGTCTGCGGCTCGAGCATCTGGCGAGCTTCTTCGCACGGACCGCGGTGCCGCTGTCATAGCCTCATCCGGGGGACTTTGTCCCCCGGACCCCCTTACACGCTCGCTCGCGGGGACCCCGACGCCCCGCTCCGCTCGCGTGGCTCACTCGCTTCCGCTCGTTCGCGCTTTATGAGACAGCTTGTAGTGTCCCGACTCCTTCCGCATCCTCGTAGTGTCCGCCTTCAGGCGGACTTATCCAGGTCCGGCTAAAGCCGGACACTACGAATATTCACGTCACAGTCGAGCCGCGAGCCGCGAGAGACGACCCATGAGATACTCACGGACGCCTTGAAACTCCAGGACATCGCGGCGCGACTCGAGTGTCGCCTCGACGGCGACCCGGACCTCGACATCCGCGGTGTCGCCGGGATCGACGATGCGGTTCCCGGCGATCTCACGTTCTTCACCAACCCCAAATACGCCGCGTCGCTGCGTACGACGCGCGCGTCGGCAGTCATTCTCGGCGAGACGGCTGACGCCGCGGCGTGCGCGATGCTCAGGGCGCGCCACCCTTATCTGGCGTTTGCGCGCGCCGTCGAGCTCTTTGCCGACTCGTGGCGGCCGCCGGCAGGCGTGCATCCGACGGCGGCGGTCGGCCAGGACGTCAGGCTCGGCGCCGGCGTATCGATTGGGCCGTTCGCCGTGATCGGCGACGGCACGCGCCTCGGCGCGCGCACCATCGTCCACCCGCACGTCGTTATTGGCCGGCAGGTCGAGGTCGGCGAGGACTGCGTGCTGCACGCGCGCGTCTCGATTCGCGAGCGCATCCGTCTCGGACACCGCGTGATTCTGCAGGACGGCGCGGTCATCGGCAGCGACGGGTTCGGCTTCGCGCGCCGCCCCGACGGGACGCATCACAAGATTCCACAGATCGGCGGACTGGTCATCGAGGATGACGTCGAAATCGGCGCCAACTCGGCCATCGATCGTCCTGCCGTTGGCGAGACACGTATCGGCGCGGGCACGAAGATCGACAACCTCGTACAAGTGGCGCACGGCGTCACCATCGGCCGCAACGTCCTGCTCGCCGCTCAGGTGGGTGTGGCCGGTAGTGTGACCATTGAAGACGACGTGACCCTGGCTGGGCAGGTGGGCGTCGCCGGGCACATCACGATCGGGAAAGGCGTAGTGGCCACGGCTCAGAGCGGCATTCCGAACTCGGTCGACGCCGGCGCCTTCATCTCCGGGTATCCCGCCATTTCCAACCGCGACTGGCTGCGCGCGTCGGCCGTCTTCCGCAGGCTGCCTCAACTCAAAAAGCTCGTCGCCGACCTCGAGCGGCGAATCCGGGAGCTGGAGGATATGCCATAATCGAAGTCTCCATGAATTCCACCATTTTCGGCCGGAACCGGCGTTCCAGGACCGCGCTCGCGCTCGTCGCGCTCGGCGGTTGGATCGCGATCGCGTCAGCGCCCCGGGCCGCCGTGCGGCCGCCCAAGCTCGACTACAAGATGACGACGCTCGAGAACGGCCTCAAGGTCGTGCTCCTCGAGGATCATTCGACGCCGATCGTGCACACCGAACTCTGGTATCACGTGGGCTCCAAGAACGAGAAGAAGGGACGCACCGGGTTCGCCCACCTCTTCGAGCACATGATGTTCAAGGGGTCGAAGAACGTCGAACCCGAGGGGCACCCGTCGCGCATCTCGAGCATCGGCGGTCAGAGCAACGCCTCCACCAACGAAGACGCGACGATTTTCTGGGAGACGACGCCGTCGCAGTACCTGCCGATGGTGCTCTGGCTCGAGGCCGACCGCATGGCCACGCTGCGCATCGACGAGAAGGTCTTCGCGACCGAGCGCGAGGTGGTCAAGGAAGAGCGCCGCATGCGCGTCGAGAACCAGCCCTACGGGAAGCTGAACGAGATCATCTACGACCAGGCGTTCACCACGCATCCGTATAAGCATCCAACGATCGGGAGCATGGCTGACCTCGAGGCCGCGTCGATCGAGGACGTGCGCGACTTCTTCAAGACCTACTACGTGCCCGACAACGCCACGCTGGTTCTCGTCGGCGACTTCGACCCGAAGGAGGCGATGGATCTCGTCAAGAAATACCTCGGACGGGTCCCGAAGGCGACGCGCCCAGTGCCTCGGGATATTCCCGTCGAGCCGGCGCAGACGAAGGAACGCCGCGTCCGGATCGACGAGAACGTACCGCTGCCGGCGGTGGTCGTCGCGCACCACATCGTCGCCGATGGGCATCCGGACTCGTATCCCTTGCACATCGCGGCGAAGGTACTGTCCGACGGTCAGAGCTCCAGGATTTACCGCAAGCTGGTCTACGAGCAGCAGCTGGCGCTGGCCGCGTTCGGCCAGGGCAACATCATCGAAGACCCGAACCTGTTCTACGCGGTGGCGATCGTTCAGCGCGGACGCGCACCGGATGAGGCCACCAAGGCGCTCATCGCGGAGCTCGATCGGCTCAAGTCCGAGCCCATCAGCGCCGCCGAGCTCCAGCAGGCCAAGAATCAGTTCGCCCGCGACTACATCCTGAGCCGCGAGTCGGACAAGGACAAGGCGGGGCAATTGGCGCACGCGGTCGTCATCCACAACGACATCACGACTGCTGATGGAGAGTTCGAGATCTTCATGAACATCACGGCTGCCGACGTGCAGCGCGTGGCGCAGAAATACTTCACGACAGAGAACCGGCTCGTCATCACCCTCATGCCGAAGGGTTCGGGAAGCGGCAGGGAGCTGCCGCAGTGACCTATCGCCTTCGCACCGTCCCCGTAATCATCGTGATGGCCGCCGTCCTCGCCGGACAGGCGGCGGGAGTCTGGGCCCAGACGGTGGATTGGCCGTCGGAGGCCGCGCCGCGGCCTCTGGCCGCCCGCGAGGTGAAGTTTCCGCCGTATCAGATCCGCACCCTGGCCAACGGCCTGCAGGTGATTGCCGTCGCACACCACGAGCAGCCGGCCGTCAGCCTTCGATTGATTATCCGGGCTGGTGGCGCACAGGACCCGGCCGACAAGTCCGGCGTGGCGACACTCGTCGCGGCGCTACTCGATCAGGGCACGGCCACGAAAGATGCCGAGCAGATCGCGACAGCGATCGATTCGATCGGTGGCCTCATTGGCACTGGCGCGGGCAGCGATCTCTCCTTCATCAATGCCATCGTGATGAAGGACAGCTTCGCCTTCGGGCTGGACATGGTGTCGGACCTCGCGCGAAACCCGAAGTTCTCGCCGGAAGAGCTCGAACGGCAGCGTCAACAGATCCTGTCGGGACTCAAGGTCGGCTACGAGGATCCGGACTACATCGCCGGAATGGTCTTCGACCGGCTGGTGTACGGATTCCATCCCTACGGCCGTCCAGACTCGGGCACGCCGGAGTCGATCTCGAGCATTACCCGCGACGATCTCGTCGCGTTCCACAAAGCCTGGTTTGGCGCCAACAACGCGATTCTCGCCATCGTTGGAGACGTCAGCCACGAGGAAGCCTTTGCCGGCGCGGAGCGAGCGTTCGGCAAATGGGGGAAGGCCGAGTCGCTGGCGCCGAAACCGGTTGATCCGCCGCCGCCGACACGGCGTGTCGTCGTCATCGATCGGCCGGGTGCGGTCCAGACCGAGATTCGCGTCGGCAACGTCGGTCTTCCGCGCCGGCACAAGGACTACCTTGCGCTCGACCTCGCCATCAACATCCTCGGCGGCGAAGGCGGCAACCGCCTGCACCGCGTGCTGCGCTCGGATCGCGGACTGACCTACGGCGCGTCGGCCGATGTCAATGCCCTCAAGGACTCCGGCAACATCGTTGCCGACACCGATACCCGCTCGGAAGTGACCGGCGAAGCCCTGCGGCTGATCGTGGAGGAGTTCTGGCGCCTGCAGCGCCAGCGGGTACAGGAGGGGGAACTTGCTGATGCGCAGGCGTACCTGACCGGCAGCTTTCCCCTCACCATCGAGACGCCCAGCGCGATTGCGCTTCAGGTCCTCAACGCCGTGTTCTACGGGCTCGACCTCAACGACCTGCAGACCTACCGCGAGCGCGTCAACGCCATCACGCCGGACGATATCCAGCGCGTCGCTCGGGAATACCTGCGGCCCGACCGGCTGTCGATTGTGCTCGTCGGCGACGCGTCCGTGTTCGCGAAGCAGCTCGCCGGGACAGGCTTCGATCGGTTCGAGCGCATCGCGCTTGCCGATCTGGATCTCGGTTCCGCCGATCTCAAGCGGCATGGTCCTCCCACGAACCGGTTCCTGCCTGCCGCGTTCAAATCGACGTCTCCCGTCCCCCGGGCTCCCGTAACGGCGCGCGCCGTCCAGAGCGCGGGCCCGGCGTCGCCCGAGTCAGTTCGCGAGGTGATCGCGCGCGCCGTCAAGGCCAAGGGCGGACTCGACAAGCTGCGGTCGGTCCGGACCGTCAAAACGACTGCGACGACGACCATGGTCGGGGGAACCGGTGGATCCGCGACGTTCGACACGACGTCGTACATCGAGTACCCGGGCTTATTTCGCGTCGACGCGACGACGGCCTCGGGCCCCGTCGTTCGCGTGTTCAGCGTCGACGAGTGCTGGGTGAAGGACGATCGCGGCGTCCGAACCGCCCCTGCAGCCGAGGTCGAGCAGATGCGGAGTACCGGTGCAGCGGGACGTCATCGGGCTGCTGCTGGCGCTCGCCGACGGCAAAGTGCCCGCGATGCGTCTTCCTGACGTCGTTGAGCAGGGGCGCGGGCTGACAGCCATTGGCGTCGGCGGTGGCGCCATGCAATCGGTCGTTCTGCTGTTCGACCCCGCGACGGACCTGATTCGCGCCCAGCGGTACGACGCGCCGGCTGGAGCGACCGGGCGGACGACCATTGAAGAGCAGTTCTCCGAGTACCGAAACGTCAACGGTCTTCAGGTGGCGTTCGGCGCCATCGTTCAGTCTGGCGGGTTGCACGTGCTCACGCGCCGCGTGAAAACCTTCGAGTACAACATTCCCCTCGCTCCGGATCTGTTCACGAGGCCGGTCTAGGGAACGGTTCGCGAGCCGTGCGCGTCATGATTTCCTGCGGCGAGCCGTCCGGGGACGTGTACGCCGGCGCGCTCGCCCGCGAGATTCTCCAGCTCGATCCATCCACGGTCATCACCGGTTTCGGCGGCGAGCAGCTTCGCAGCGCTGGTGCCAGCCTCGTTGCCGACTTCCAGGGCCTGTCCGTGACCGGCCTCCTCGAAGTGGCGCGCGTGTTGCCCCGCACGTATGCAATCTACCGCCGGCTCCTGGCCCATGCCGAGGCCGACAGGCCGGACGTGTTCGTGGCGGTCGATTTCCCTGACTTCAATTTCCGGCTGGCGCACGCGATGCGCCGGCTCGGCGTGCCGGTCGTCTACTACATCAGCCCGCAGCTGTGGGCCTGGCGGCCGGGACGGATGAAGACCATGCAGCGGGTCGCCGACCGCGTGCTGGTGATCTTTCCGTTCGAAGAGGAGATCTACCGGCGCGCCGGCGTTGCAGTCGAGTGGGTGGGCCACCCGTTGCTCGATTTCGCGGAAGCGCCGAAGCGTCGCGGCGCCTTTCTGACAGGGTTGGGACTGGACCCGGAAAAACCGATGGTGGCGCTCCTGCCCGGAAGTCGAATCAACGAAGTGCGGGCGATCCTGCCGGGCCTCCTCGAAGCCGCACGGATCATCCACCGCCGCTCGCCCGCGACACAGTTCGTACTGGCGCGCGCGCCTCACCTGACCGCCGACCTGTTTGCCGGCCTCGACGGGGGAAGCCCGGCGATCGCCGCGATCGAGAACGCGACCGACGACGTGCTCGCCGCAGCAGACGTCGCACTGCTCGCGTCGGGCACGGTGACCGTGCAGGCGGCGCTGCGCGAGTGTCCCATGGTGGTCGTCTACCGGCTCTCGCCGCTCACCTATCGGCTTGGCCGCCCGTTCGTCCAGGTGAACACGTTTGCGATGGCCAATCTCGTAGCGGGTCGTCAGATCGTGCCCGAACTCATGCAGGATGACTTCACGCCAGACGCGGTCGCGACGCACGCACTGGCGCTCCTCGAGGATCCTCGACACCGAGACGCGATGCGGGCCGAGTTGCGAGACGTCAGGGCGAAGCTCGGAACACCCGGCGCGAGCCGCCGCGCGGCGGAGGCCGTCATGGCGGTCGCGGCGCGGAATGGCGCGCGGCGTTTGGGGTAGACTGCTCACATGGGTCGCGTCATTCCTTTTGTCGCATCAGGTACTCGTCACATCCATTGCGAGCGCCACGGTGCTCGTGCCCGCGGAGTTCGGCGAGATCGTCGGCGGCTCGGAGATCATCGCCTACGCCCGCGTCGTCGAGGTGCGTCCCGAATGGGCGGACGGCCGTCGGTGGATCGACAGCGTCGTCACCGCCGAAGTCATCTCGTACCTGAAGGGCGGATCGGAAGAGACGATCACGTTCAAGGTGCCAGGCGGGCGACTCGGGCGCTACCGAAGCGTCGTCGTCGGTGCACCGGTCTTTGCGCGAGGTGACGAGGCCGTGCTGTTCCTCAAGTCCCATGGGGAACCGGGCGGGAGCCTGCCGGACATCTTCGGCCTCAATCAAGGTGTGTTCCGCGTCAAGGTGGATCCGCGCACAGGGCAGAGGATGGTCGTCCCGCCGCCCGTGATTGCCGCTGAGTCATCTGCGCCGGCTGCCGGCGAGCCGCAGCCAGTCAAGCGAGGCTCCATCGACCGCCGCCCGTTGCCATTCGACGCGTTCGGTGCCCGCGTCCGCGCGGTGATGTCGACCCGCAAAGGGGCGAAATGACGCGCCAGTCGCGTACCGTGGTGACCGCGACGGTCCTGGCCCTCGTCCTTGCCGCTCCCGTTGCGGCGTACCTCAAGCTTGGCACGCGCGTCGGCAACCGGACCGAGAGCCTGCGGTGGAGCCAGTTTCCCGTTCGCTACTTCGTGACCAACGCCTCGGTCGCCGGCGTCACCGCGCAGCAGTTCCAGACCGCCGTGACGCGAGCCTTCAGCACGTGGCACGCGGTCGAGAACACGCAGACCTCATCGACCTTCGTCGGGTTCGTGCAGTCGCAGCCGTTTGTCGAGGACGGCGCGAACGTGATCGGCTTCCTCAGTCAGCCCGGTCAGGATCGCACGCTCGCCGCCACGACTTTCACCGTCGACGAGACTGACGGGCGCATCCTGGAGTCGGACATCTATTTCAATACGATCTTTCCCTGGTCGACTGCCGACGGCGGCGGAACGGACCGCTACGACGTCGAGTCGATCGCGCTGCACGAGATCGGGCATCTGCTCGGGCTGTCGCACTCGGCTCTCGGCGAAACCGAGCTCATCGGGGGAGGCCGGCGCGTCATTGCCGCCGAGGCGGTGCTGTTCCCAATCGCCTTCACGCGCGGCAGCATCGCCGACCGCTCGCTCAAGGCCGACGACATCGCGGGGATCTCCGACATCTACGGGACGACGACGTTCACGAGGGAGTTCGGCAGCATCAGCGGGCGCGTAACCAAGGGCGGGCGCGGCGTTCAGGGCGCGCACGTCGTGGCGTTCAGCCCGAAGACGGGCAAGCTCGTTGGCGGCTTCACCCTGACGGCGAACGGAGACTTCGTCATCGCCGGGCTTGAACCCGGGCCGCACGTCCTGCGCGCCGAACCGCTCGACGATGGCGACGTCAACAGCTTCTTCGACGACGAATTCGATGTGGATGTCGACTTCCGCGTGACGTTCTACGAGCGGGTCGTCGCAGTGCCGCGCGGAGGCGGTGCGAGGGACATCGAGATCAAGGTGACCGCCAAGTGAGGTCGGCCGGGCAACGCCGGATCGCACGGGCTTGCGGCATCGCGCTCTTCCTGGGAACTTTCGGCGCCGTGGCGCCAGCACTGGCCCAACCGGCGGTCGCTGCAGGAGCACGACCTAGTAGAGTCGAGGTGAGCGGCGGCGGTGTGTTCGTCGGCGGGTATGGGCTCGAGGAGCGCAAGGCCGAGCTCACGCCGAACACAGGATCCCCGGGTTTCGATCTGTTCACGACCGACAACGAAGTCCGGCAGGCGTTTGGCGTGCAGGCGCGGGTTGGGTTCGTGGTGACGCCAGCCATCGTCGTGGAGGGGGGCCTCCGTGTCACGCGCCCGGTCTACCAGGTGCGGGTGAGCGGCGACGCGGAAAACGCCGCCGATCTCACTGTCGAGGAGACGCTGAGCCAATACGTGTTCGACGCCTCGGTGGTCTGGCAGTTCTCGCCCGGGGGGCGAGCGGTGCCCTTCGTGTTCGGTGGCGCTGGTTACCTCCGTGAGCTGCACGAAGAAGACGCCCTCGTCGAAGAAGGAGTCGAGTATCACGCTGGCGTCGGACTCAAGTGGTGGTTCGGCCAGAGCGGGCGGCGGTTCGGGTTGCGTGGCGAAGGCGGCATCTCGATTCGCGACGGCGGGTTCGACTTCAAGGACGGCCAGCGTGTGGTGCCAGTCGTTGGCGGGTCGGTGATCTATACCTTTTAGCGCTCTGTCACAAGCGCCTGCGGCCCGAGCGAGGCGCGGCCAGCCTCCGCCAAGGCTACGGCGGCCCGCCGAAGCTTGAGCGAAGGCGGGAGCCGCCGAGTGAGAGCGAGCGGGGGGCGGCCCCGCGAGCAGTGAATAATGCCCGAAATCGCCTTCCGCGGGGTTCGGCTCGAGCGAGGCGGCGCCCAGGTGCTTCAAGGCCTCGACCTCGACGTCGAGCAGGGTGAAACGCTCGCGCTCGTCGGGCGGAGCGGCGCCGGCAAGAGCACCATCCTCAAACTGATCAATCGGTTGCTCGTGCCGGATGCCGGCGAAGTGGTCGTGCGCGGCCGTTCCGTCCCGGCGTGGGATCCTTTCGACCTCCGACGCCACATCGGCTACGTCCTTCAGGACGTCGGCCTCTTCCCGCACCTGACCGTCCGAGACAACGTCGCAGTCGTCCCGAGGCTGCTTGGCTGGGACGAGCAGCGCATCGGCGCGCGCGTGATGGAGTTGCTGGGCCTCGTCGGTCTGGCGCCAGGCGAGTTCGCCGCGCGGCGGCCCGAGCACTTGTCGGGAGGCCAGCGTCAGCGCGTCGGTGTGGCGCGTGCGCTCGCCGCCGATCCGCCGATTCTCCTGATGGACGAGCCATTCGGGGCGCTCGACCCCATTACCCGGAGCGAGCTCCACGGCGAGTTCCGTCGCATCCAGTCGGCGGTCCGCAAGACGATCGTCATCGTCACGCACGACATGGGTGAAGCGCTGTCGCTGGCATCGAGGATCGGCGTGCTGGCCGACGGCGTCCTCGTGGCGCTCGATCCGCCCGCCGCGATCGCGACGAGTACCGACCCGCGCGTGCGTGCGATGCTCGAACCGCTCGTCGAAGCCGCGTCGGCGCTGCAGGGGCGGGCCCCTTCGTGAGGGTGCTCCAGTTCTGGGCGTCGCACCGCGCGGAGTTCGGCGCATTGCTGCTCCAGCACCTGTTCCTCGTCGCGATCTCGACCATCGTCGCGGTCGGCATCGGGGTTCCCCTCGGCATTCTCGCCGCGCGGCGCCCGCGTCTTGGAGCGCCGATCGTCTGGCTGGTCAATGCCGCGCAGACCGTGCCGAGCCTGGCGATGTTCGGCTTCCTGCTGCCGCTGCCGCTCATCGGGGGCCTGGGCGCGCGGGTGGCCATCACCGTTCTCATCGTCTACGCACTGCTGCCGATCGTGCGGACCACGATTGCCGGCATCCGATCGGTCGACCCTGCCCTGGTCGAGGCCGGCACAGCGCTCGGCATGACGCCGCGCCAGTTGCTCCGGCAGGTGCAGCTGCCGCTGGCGCTCCCGTCGATCGTCGCGGGCATTCGCGTGGCCGCGGTCATTGGTGTCGGCACCGCGACGATTGCCGCGGCCGTTGGCGCGGGAGGACTCGGGGAGTACATCTTCCGCGGCCTGTCGATGGTCGATCCAACCGTCATCCTGGCCGGCGCGATCCCGTCCGCGATACTGGCGTTGTCGCTCGACGGCGGACTGACGCTCGCG
Source organism: uncultured Acidobacteriota bacterium (assembly GCA_963839705.1). Taxonomy (GTDB): domain Bacteria; phylum Acidobacteriota; class Vicinamibacteria; order Vicinamibacterales; family 2-12-FULL-66-21; genus DATBJJ01. The sequence continues at coordinate 113,728 of CAWIWL010000004.1, read as the reverse complement.
GAACGCGCGGTGCGCGGCAGGCTCAGCGGCGGTCCGCGGCGGCTGACCTGGGCGCCGCTTCTGATCGTCGCGTTCGCGCTCGCCGTGGTCGCGGGAGCGATTGTCGTGAACCGCCGCTCCGAGACTCCTATTCGCGTCGGGTCGAAGAACTTCACCGAGCAGATTCTCCTCGGCGAAATGCTGGCACAGACGCTCGAATCGCGGGGCGTTCTCGTGGACCGGCGACTGAACCTCGGCGGGACCTTCATCTGCGACCGCGCTATCCGGGCTGGCGACATCGACGTGTACGTCGAGTACACGGGCACGGCGCTCACCGCGATCTTCCGACAGCCGCCCGACTCAGATTCGCGACGCGTTCTCGATGCGGTTCGTCGCCGCTACGCGGACGCGGGCCTGACGGTCCTCGAGCCGCTCGGGTTCGAGAACACTTTCGCGATCCTGGTGCGCGCGGCCGATGCCGAACGACTTGGGCTGAAGACCATTGCAGACGCCTCGGCGCACGCCGCCGGGTGGCAGGCGGGCTTCGGTTACGAGTTCCTGCAGCGCGAGGACGGATATCCGGGCCTGGCGAAGACATACGGGCTGACGTTTCGCGCGCCACCTAGGGCGATGGACCTGTCGCTCATCTATCGGGCCCTGGCGGACAGGCAGGTCGATCTGGTGGCTGGCGATGCCACGAGCGGCTTGATTGAGGCCTACGGGCTCGTCATGCTCGAGGACAGCCGCCACTACTTTCCGCCCTACGATGCGGTCACGCTCGCACGGAGTGCCACCCTGCTGGCGCATCCCGAGGTTCGCAACGCCCTGGCTGCGCTCGCCGGACAGGTCTCGGTCTCGGACATGCGCGAGATGAACCGTGCTGTCGACACCGATCGCCGCGACCCGGCCGACGTGGTCCGCACGTTCCTGGCGCGGCGCCGGTAAGCTCACTGATGGATACCGACTCAGGCTTGGCACGGACGGGTCCGTGTTGTCCGTGTTATCTGTGGTCACGTTCGCCCCTTGAACACACATACCCCTGTGGAGAATGATTAAAGGATGGGTTCCAACAACTCGTTCGGTACACGGGCTCCGCTGACTGCCGGCGGACAGACGTTAGACATCTTCAGCTTGCGGGCGCTCGAGAAATCCGGCTTCCCGGCGATCGGGCGCCTGCCGTTCTCGCTCAAGATCCTCCTCGAGAACCTGCTGCGCCGCGAAGACGCCCGGTTCGTCGACCCGGAGGACATCCAGTCTCTCGCTGGCTGGGACGTGACGTCGAAGGTCCAGAAGGAGATCGCGTTCACGCCTGCCCGGGTCCTGCTGCAGGACTTCACCGGTGTGCCGGCGGTCGTCGATCTCGCGGCGATGCGCGATGGCATCCTTCGGCTCGGCGGCGACCCGCGGCGCGTCAACCCGCTGCAGCCGGTCGAGCTCGTCATCGACCACTCGGTACAGGTCGACCACTACACCGAGGCCAACGCCGCCGATCTCAACGCCCGTCTCGAGTTCACTAGGAACCGCGAACGCTACACCTTCCTCCGCTGGGGTCAGGATGCGTTCCAGAACTTCCGCGTCGTCCCGCCCGATACCGGCATCGTGCACCAGGTGAATCTCGAGTACCTCGCGCGTGTCGTCTTCAAGGAACAGGCCGAGGGTCGCCTGCTGGCGTACCCCGACACGCTTGTCGGGACCGACTCGCACACGACCATGGTCAATGGCCTGGGCGTCGTGGGGTGGGGAGTTGGAGGCATCGAGGCCGAGGCCGCGATGCTCGGGCAGCCGATCTCCATGCTCATCCCGGAAGTCATCGGCTTCCGTCTCGTCGACCGGCTGCCGGACGGAGCGACGGCCACCGATCTCGTGCTGACGATTACCGAGAAGCTCCGCAAGCTCGGCGTGGTCGGAAAGTTCGTCGAGTTCTTCGGTCCGGGGCTGGAATTCCTGACGATCGCCGATCGCGCGACGCTCGGCAACATGTCCCCGGAGTACGGGGCCACGATCGCGATCTGCCCGATCGACGACATGACGCTCGACTACCTGCGGCTCACCGGCCGCGACGATGCGGATATCGGGCTGGTGGAAGCGTACGCGAAGGAGCAGGGGCTGTTCCGAACGGACGACTCGGCCGAGCCGGTCTACACCTCGACAGTCGAGCTGAACTTGTCCACTGTCGAGCCCAGCCTCGCGGGACCCAAGCGTCCGCAGGATCGCGTGTCGCTCCGCCAGGCCAAAGTCAAGTTCGAGCAGGCGCTCGAAGTGATGCTCACCGAGCGCAAGCCGAAGGCCGCCGCAGCAGCGGCGGCAGGCAGCGCACCCGTCACCGCAGCAGTTGCGACGGCGGTGCCGCCGGGGCTCGAGGGGCTGAGCCATGGCTCCGTAGTTGTGGCCGCGATCACGAGCTGCACCAACACGTCGAATCCGAGCGTGATGATCGGCGCGGGCCTGCTGGCGAGAAACGCCGTCAAGCGCGGCCTCAAGACCAAGCCGTGGGTCAAGACCAGCTTGGCGCCCGGCTCGCTCATCGTCACCGAGTACTACAAGGCTGCGGGCCTGCTCGAGTACCTCGCCGAGCTCGGCTTCAACATCGTTGGCTACGGCTGCACGACCTGCATCGGCAACAGCGGGCCCCTGCCGGAACCGGTGTCGAAGATCGTGAAGGACCAGAACCTGGTCGTGGCGTCGGTGCTGAGCGGCAATCGCAACTTCGAGGGGCGCATCCAGTCGCAGGTGCGCGCCAACTATCTCGCGTCGCCGCCGCTCGTCGTTGCCTACGCGCTGGCCGGCAAGATGCAAATCGACCTGACGTGCGAGCCGCTGGGGCACGATCCGCAGGGGCAGCCCGTGTATCTCAAGGATATCTGGCCGCCCGAGCGCGAGATCCAGGACACCATGCTCCGTGCCGTGCGGTCGGAGATGTTCCGCGACAAGTACGCGCACGTGTTCGATGGCGATGACCGCTGGCGATCGTTGCCGGTGCCGACCGGCGAGCGCTTCGACTGGTCGGACGATTCGACCTACATCCGCAATCCGCCGTTCTTCGAGAACCTGACGCACGAGCCGGCGCCGCCGTCCGATATTCGCGGCGCGCGTGTGCTCGCGGTGCTCGGCGACAGCGTCACGACCGATCACATCTCGCCGGCCGGCTCGATTCCGGCGGACAGTCCGGCGGGGAAGTATCTGATCGGGAAGGGCGTGGCGCCAGCGGATTTCAACTCGTACGGCGCGCGGCGCGGCAATCACGAGGTCATGATGCGCGGCACGTTCGCCAACATCAGGCTGCGCAACCAGCTCGCGCCAGGGACCGAGGGCGGCTGGACGAGCCTGCTCCCCCAGGACGAGGTGATGACGATCTACGATGCCTCGATGCGCTATCAGTCCGCCGGCGTGCCGCTTCTGGTCATCGCGGGCAAGGAGTACGGTTCGGGCTCGTCGAGAGACTGGGCGGCGAAGGGCACGCTGCTGCTCGGCGTCAAGGCCGTCCTGGCCGAGAGCTTCGAGCGGATCCATCGGAGCAACCTCGTGAACATGGGCGTGCTGCCGATGTGCTTCCGAACGGGCGAGAATGCCTCAACCTTGAAGCTGACCGGCCGGGAGACCTACGAGGTGCTCGGCATGGGCGCTTCGCTGCGCCCTTCAGGAGACATGACGGTCCGCGTGAGGGCCGATGACGGCACGTCCCAGGACATTCAGGCCGTTGCGCGGATCGACACGCCGGAAGAGCTGGTTGCGTTTCGTCACGGCGGGATTCTGCCGTACGTCCTGCGCCAGCTTGCGAAGGGGTAATTACGCTGCTTTCATCGTCGGAGATCAAACGCCGGGCGACGGCCATCGGGTTCGACCTCTGCGGCATAGCGCCCGTCGGCTCGTTTCCAGAGCTGGCGTTCCTGCGCGAGTGGCTGGACCTCGGCTACGCTGGTGAGATGCAGTATTTGCATCGATCCGCGGATCGACGCAGGGACGTCCGGGCGGTTCTGCCGGCGGCGCGCTCGGTCATCGTGCTGGCCACCATCTACAACGTCGACCGCCCGTACTCGAACGAAAGCGGAGACGTGGATCGCGCGGCCATCGCACGCTACGCGTGGGGTGACGACTACCACCTCGTCATCGAGCAGCGGCTGGAGCAGTTGCTCGATTGGCTGCGTTCGCGCGCCGGTAGTGACTTCGAGGGGCGGGCGTATGTCGACACCGGGCCAGTCCAGGAGCGTGTCTACGCGCAATATGCCGGAATTGGCTGGATCGGGAAGAATACCTGTGTGATCAATGAGGAGCTCGGGTCGTGGCTCTTCCTCTCGGTCGTGATCAGCAACCTCGCACTCGAGCCCGACGAGCCCGCGCTCGATCAATGCGGGACTTGCGCCCGTTGTCTCGACGCGTGCCCGACGGGTGCGCTGGTCGGGCCGCATGTGATGGACGCCACGAAGTGTCTGTCGTACTTGACTATCGAGCTGAAGGGCCCGATTCCCCAATCGGCGCGCGAGGATCTCGGGCACCACGTCTACGGCTGCGACATCTGTCAGGATGTATGTCCCTGGAACCTGACGCCGTCGACCGGCGTGTCCTCGGACGTCGCGTGGCTGCCGCGGACGGGCCTCGATGCGCCCTCGCTTCTCGGGTTGTGGCAGCGGAGCGACGATGAGTTGCGGGCGCTGCTCAAGGGCAGCGCGATGAAACGGGCGGGCGTCACGCGACTGCGGCGGAACCTGGCGATCGCGGTTGGCAACAGCGGGGCGCCGGCGGGCGCCGAGGTGCTCGAGGCGCACGATACGCCGACCTGCCGTGATCCGCTGGTCTCGGAGCACGTGGCCTGGGCCGCAGACAAACTTCGTGGGTGATCGTTGATGTCCGAGTCTTTCCAGCCGACCCTGCTCGTCTCGATGCCGCAGCTGCAGGACCCGAACTTTGCGAGGGCCGTGGTGCTCCTCTGCGACTACGTGCCCGACGGCGCGTTCGGCCTGGTGCTGAATCGTCCGACCGATCTCCCGGCCAGCACCATGGTGAAGCTGGAGCCCGCGGTCGCCGACGGCAACGCGCTGCCGCTCTGTATCGGCGGTCCCGTCGAGCCCGATCGCGGATGGATTCTGCTGGCCGATGCGGCCGACGAGCCGGATTGCCGCACCATCTGCGACGGGTTGTACTTGTCGACCTCTCCGGTCCTGCTCCGGCGCGTCCTGTCGGCCTCGCCCGCGCCGCGAGCGCGCGTGCTCGCGGGGTACGCCGGCTGGGGGCCGGGCCAGCTCGACACCGAGCTCGCGCAGTCGGCGTGGCTCATCGGCCGCATCGACCTCGACCTCGTCTTCGACATCGAGCCGGAGAAGATGTGGGAAACCGCCATTCGCCGCCTCGGCGCGGATCCCTCATCGCTGCAGATGAGTCACGGGGTGCATTGAGACGAAGGGTTTAGGCTCTAGGCTTTAGGCTCTTGGCTTTAGCAAAACCATCGAGAGCAAACCCGAAGATCTTCCTAGAGCCTAAAGCCAAGAGCCAAGAGCCTACTTCAGTATTTCCGCGAAGAACTCCACAGCCCGCGGATCCTTGGATTGCCCGAGCCAGAACATCGCCTGCTTCCGCACGGCGGGATTCGTATTGGTCCGGGCGACGTTGATGAGGAGCGGCACGCCTTCGTCCTTCGGCATCTGGCTGAGGGCGAAGACGGCTCGCTTCTTGACCTCCGTGTCGGGGTCCTGCTCGATCCGCTCGGTGATGGCGGCCGCGACCTTCTGGCCCGCCTTGTTCCCGAGCCAGAAGATCGCCTCGCCGCGGATGCGCGGGCTGGCGTCGGTTCGTGCGAGCCCGAGCAGAACGTCGAACGCCCCGGCCTCGCGGCTCTGCGAGACCCCGAAGACCGCAGCCTTCTGCACCTCGCCGCTCGGATCCTCCTTGAGCACGCGCCGGAGCGTCGCCAGCCCGTGCGCGCCGCGCGAGTTGCCGAGCCAGAAGGTGACCTTCTTCCGAACGGCCTCCGGCTGATTCAGAGCGACGAGCCGATCGAGTGAGGCGTCGGCGGCCGGGTCACCATGGAGCGCGATGGCCGAGATCGCGCCGTCGATCACGCGATCGCGGCGGCCATCGGCAGGTGTCGCGTATGATTCGAGCACCGCGATGCTGTCGGCAGGGCGAACGCCTTCGAGCCAGGTAACCGTCCGGCCTCCCGCGTCGAGCTCGCAGTCTTCCGAGAAGATGCGGATCCGATCGATCGCACGCTCCGCTACCCGAAACAGGACGACCATCCGATCGGAGCCTTCGAGGCGGACGACGTTCCTGGCCGTGCCGGTTCCGGCCGTTGCGGGCGCACGCGTGGCCATCGACGTGCCGTCAGCCGAGGGTTCGAGCCGGCATGCGCGGCAGCACCCATTTCCCCCGGACATCACCACGTTGCCGTTGACCCACGTACTATCGCCGCTGAAGCAGCACATCACGCGTTCGCCGTCGACGACCGGCACCGCGTAGCCGAACCAGGCCACGTCGGACTGGCTCGATACGAGGGAGCGGAACGACTGCGCGAACGGCGAGCCCGCGGGTTGGGCGGCCACGCGGCCGTTGGTGATTCGCGGCTGCTGCGCCGCGAGGGTCACGCCGGCCGCGATGGACACGGCCACAAGGAGCGCGCTTGCGCGCGACGATGGGGCCAGGAGCGCGCTTGCGCGCGACGATGGGACAACGCGAGCGCGTCCGACGAGCCGATAAGCGCTCCGCATGATGACCTACTTCAGGAGCTCCAGCATGTAGGCCTGAGCCTCTTTGTTGTCCATGTTCGACAGCCGCTTCACAATCTCCGTCTTCATCGCCATGTCTTGCTCCTTTCGAGCCAGGGCGACGAGGGAGGTGGCGCTGCCTTGCTGGAAGAGCGAGTTGATCACCTGGCGGCGGATCGCCGGATCCTTCTCGACCGAGTAGATCTCGACCAGCGCGTCGCCAGCCGTGCGCCCGCCCATCACGCCGAGGTTCCGAACAGCGAGCCGGCGCAGATCCGCGTCCTTCTCGGTCTTGGCGATCTCGACCATTCGGGCGGTGTTGCCGCCGACCTGCATCGCCGACAGGATCTGCCGTTTGACGTCGATCGAGGTCTCCTTCTGATACATCTGCCACAGCTCGTCGTTGGCGCCCATCGCGCCCAACTGCCGCACCGCTTCAGCCCGCAGCTCGGGATTCTGTTCCGTCTGCGCGGCGTTCAGAACCCGGTCCTTCTCGCCGGCCGAACTGAAGGCGCGTAGGATGCGGCGCTTCACGTCGACATCCGTCGATGAACTGTAGATCTCGGCGAGGGCGGCGCGGCTTTCACGGCCGCCGTTGGCGCCGAGGTACTGAATCGCGCGGCTCTGCAGCTCCGGAATCGAGCTGCCCTTGGCGATGTTCAGCAGGACCTCGCGCGCGCGCGGGTTGTTCATCTGTGCGAGCACGAAGAGCGCCTGACCCTTCAGCCGCGGCGACCCGGTGCCGGCCAGCTGCTTCTCGAGCAGCGGGACCGCCTGCGCGGGATCGATGTTGGCCAGCCCGTTGATCGCCAGGATCTTCAGCTCCTCGTCCTGCGCCGTCACGGGCTGCCCGGTCCCTCCTCGGACTTCGACCTCGAGCGGGCGGGCCTCCTTGAGGTAGCGGCTGTTGGGGTAGCCTTTGGTCAGCTCGGTGAGGGTCGAGAGCGCGTCGGCGCGCTGCCCGAGCCGGTTCTGCGCGTAGGCCTTCCAGTAGAGCGCCGAGTCGGCCCGCGTCCCCTTCAGGTCGGCGAGCTTGGCGAAGTAGCCGACTGCGCGGTCCCATCGGCCTTCATAGAGGGCGTTGTTGCCCTGCTCGTAGAGCGATGACTCGCGATCCCGCTCCGCCTGCGCACGCTGCAGCTCGCGATCCTTCTGCTCGCGCTCGCGGTCCTTCCGCTCGGCTTCGCGATCCTGCCCCTCGTACCAGGGCCCGGGACCGATCATCATCGGCATGGGGCCTATCGGGCCAGGACCGAGGGGGCCAAGGCCCATTGGGCCAGGACCAATCGGGCCAGGACCAACCGGACCGGGTCCCATCGGACCGAGTCCCATAGGACCGGGTCCAATCGGACCCTGGCCAACTGGTATTGGCGCCATTGGCGGCAGCGGCGCGATCGCCGGCCGCACGGGCGCCGCAACCGGTGTCGGAGCCCCAACTGGGGTTTGTGCTGCGGCCGGAGAGGCAATCGCCAGGCCCACGACGAACGACATCGACAATGTGTGCTTCATGTGAAAGTTCCTCTGTCGCGCTCTCTCCAGCTGGCGAGCGCTCTCGCGTGCATTCATACTGACGAGCGCTGTTGCGCTCTCGATTGGACGATGGACTTCTGCCGTTGCCGCACGTCTGCGGACACGACGCGAACCTTGAAGAGCAGGCTCCTGGACTCGATCCGCTGCCGTACCTCGGCGAGCCGCTCCTGCGACAGCTCCTCAGGACTGGCTGCGATATCCACGAGCACCCGTTCGAGCTCGTCGAGCAGATCGACGATGCCTCGGTCGCCGGTTGCCAGCGCCGTCTGCCGATAGAGGCGGTTGGCGGCGACCAGCTGCTCGGCGCGCGCGCGCTCATCCGAGATATCCACGGCGTTCTCATCGTCGGCGCTCACGATCTCGACGAGCATCATCTGCGACCGGTCGAGATGGTCGCCGAGATCGACCAGCAGGATCTGCCGGCGGAGATCGTTGGCGGCGATGGTCGCTCCATCCTGCGATCGCGGGAGCAGCCGGCCGGCCATGAACGCGGCGCCGACGAGCAGGACGACGCTTGCGATCCAGGCGAGGCGGCCGGGCGATAACACGAACCACGAGAACCACCCGCCGCTGCTGCGGCGCAGGTCCGGTTCGAGGCGCGCCCAGACCGTGCGCTCGAAGTGCTCCGGCAACTCGGGCCCGGCCAGCGCGCTCTCCTCGACGACCGCGAGCACGCGCTGCAGCCGCCGCAGGTTCTCGTGGCAGTCCGCGCACGAGGTCAGGTGCGCCGCCGCGCGCGTCTCTTCGCTCGTCGACATTTCTCCGTAGTAGTGAAGGACGAGCTCGTCTTCGGTCAGGTGGATCTTCATGGCCCTGTCAATGTCCGTGTTGTCCGTGTTGTCCGCGGCCGTCATCCTTGGCTCTCTTCCGTGGCGACGAAGGGCTCGAGTGCGGCTCGCATTTTCCTCACGGCCCTGAAGATGCTGTGCTTGGTCGCGTTTGTCTTGAGCCCGAGCGAACGGCTGATGTCCTCGATCGAGTTGCCCTCGAAGTGCCGAAGGACGAACGCAGCCCGCTCCCGTTGGCTGAGCGCCGACATTGCCGTGTTGATGCGTTCCTGAACTTCCGTGCTCAACATGAGTCGCTCCGGTGTGTGTTGTCGGCTCTCGTCGCCGCCAGCTTTGCCGCCTTCTGGGCCGCCCATCGCCTCGAGGTCCGCCGAGTCGTGTCCCGCTTCCCGGTGCGGCCGGGACCGAATCAGATCGATCGAGCAGTTCACGGCGATCCGGTGCAGCCAGGTGCTGAAGTTCGCCCGGGATTCGAAGCGGCCCAGCTGTTTGTACGCTTTGAGAAACGTCTCTTGAACGACGTCCTCGGCATCCGAGGGATTGCCGGTCATCCGGTGCGCCAGGCGGTAGACAGCCCGGCTGTGGCGCTCGACGAGCGTTCGAAACGCTTCGCTGTCTCCGTCTCTCGCCAGCGCGACGGTGGCGATATCCGTTTGCGGCATCCGATTGCTTAGACGGGGGTTGCCGGCACCGGTTAGGTCCGGCGGGCTCGGCAGGTGGCTGGCACCTTCGCCGGGAAGGTGCCAGCCCTCTTTGGTGGAAAACTGGCTGGCGCCGGCTGGTTCTGGGGCCCGCTCGTCGTCACCTGGAGAGGTCATGTCACGGGTTCGAGGAGCGACTGGACGCCCCGCTCCAGCGGTGTAATGCGGTATCCGAGCTCGTCGATGCTGGAGCGGCTGTCGAGCGGCCAATGGTGCCGGAAGATCTCGACCGTCCCGCGGGTCAGAAGCGGCGGCCGGCTTACGAGCGCCGCCCGGGCCTCCTCGGCGCAGGCGAGCGCCGTCGCGAGGCCAAATGGGATGCGGCGGGGTAGAGGCGTTCCGCGAACCCGGCGAAGGATCTCGAACAGGCGCATCTGCGGAACGTTTTCGCCCCCGAGTAGATACTCGCGGCCCGGCTCAGCCTTCGTGAGCGCCGCGACGTGCGCGCCCGCCACATCCTCGACGTAGGCGAACGACCACAGACGGTCGGCGCCGATGACACCTGGCAGCCTTCCCGCGAGATGATCGCCGACGAGCCGGCCCACGAGATTGCCCTCGGTCGCCGCGCCATGTCCGTAGATGACGCCGGGCAGCATCGACACGATCGGAATGCCCCGCGCGGCCGCCGCCCGCGCGAGCTCGAGGCCCGCGACCTTGGTGCGCTGGTAATCGTTGGCGGCGATTGTCACGTTGTGACCCGCCGGCGGCAGCGCGAGAAAAGACGATGTGTAGATCAGCCTGGCGAGGCCGCGCGCCCGGCACACCTCGATCACATTCTGAAAGCCGCCGACGTTGACCTCGTCGAAGTCCTCGCGCCGCGGACGCCAGATGCTCACGAGCGCCGCCGCGTGGCAGACGGCGTCCACGCCGTCAGCCGCGCGGTCGATCGCCGCGCGGTCGCGAACGTCGCCATCGATCAGGCGGCCGGGCAGGCCGCTGCGGCTCGCGGCGCGCGCGAACACGACGGGCGCGTGTCCCGCTTGAGCGAGCGTACGAACGATTGCCCGGCCGACGTAGCCGGTGCCACCTGTCACGAGCACGTGCATGGCGTGTTGCGTAAAACCGGCACAGCGTCCGCGCCGGCCGTCCGATCCCCCGAATGATATGCTTTTGCTGATGTTCAAGCGTCAGACCACCGGCTCTGTGGTGTGCGCCTCGTGCGGATCGCTGGTCGGGGTCAACGACGACACCTGCTACCAGTGCGGCAGGCGCAACCCCGGCCTGTGGGGCTTCGGCCCGATGTTGCGCGCATTCGGCAACGATCTCGGCTTCGTCCTGCTCGTGGTCTATGGCTGCTCGGCGCTCTACGTGATCAGTCTTGCCCTGACGGTTGCCTTCGGCGGCGACATCATGGGCAGTGGCAATCCGCTGACGATGCTGTCGCCGGGCCGGGGCATCCTGCTCCTGCTCGGGGCATCCGGCGCCGAGCCCGTGTTCCTGTATGGCCGGTGGTGGACCGTTCTAAGCGCATCGTGGCTGCATGGCGGCGTCCTGCACATCCTCTTCAACATGCTCTGGGTGCGGCAGCTCGGACCCGCGACGGCGGACATTTATGGTCCAGGCCGCATGATCATCATCTACACCGTGGCCGGCGTAGGGGGATTCACCTTGAGCAGTCTCGGGGGGCTCTTCATGGGCTGGATGCCCATTCCGTTCCTGCGGGGCGCCGGCCTGACCGTTGGCGCGTCGGCCTCGATTTTCGGCCTGCTGGGGGCGCTGGTGTACTACGGCCGCCGCGGGGGGAGCTCGATCATTCGAAGCGAGGCCCTCGGGTATGCGGTGACGCTGGGGTTCATGGGATTCATCCTGCCGGGCGTTGACAACTACGCCCACGGCGGAGGATTTCTGGGCGGGTATGTGGCCGGCATGTGGCTGGACCCCTTGAAGCCCGAACGGATGAATCACCTCCTCGGTGCCTCGATATGTCTGGCGCTGACGGCGCTGGCGATCGTCGCTTCCGTCGTGACGGCGCTATTTTGAGTAGAGGTCGACGATCCGCCCGATCGCGCGCCGGCAGACGCGGCAGAATCCGACCCGGTCGCGCGTGAACATGATGCAGTCGGCTTCGGGCCGATAGAGTCCGCGCGCTTCGTACGACGCCCCTTCGAACGCGCCGACCGTTCTCGAGAACTTCATCCCGCCGAGGAACTTCTCCTCCCACTGCCGCTGCTCGCGAAAGAGCGCATCCATTTCCTCCTCGGGCGCGTTGCGCTTGCGGATGGCGCGGCGGCGCTCCTGGATGGCCCGGCTGTGTTGCTCGAACTCTTCTTTCTGCCACGGCGTGGCCAGGGGCGTACCGGCTGCGACGAGATCGCGCCACTTCAGCGCCGCGGGATCGCCGAGCGCGGTGACGTTGGGCTCCCACGGTTCGGGCTTGGCGCCCGGACTGGCCTCATACGCCACATCGGAGGTGTAGTACCTCGTCGGCCAGCGCCGCGAAGTGGTGGCCGAATTCGTGCACGAAGACGTACTCGGCAAAGGCGCTGTCCACCGAGGCGGTCGCCTGATCGTTGAAGATGCCGCCGCCTCCGTACGTGCGCTCGTTGACCAGGATTTCGATGAACTCGTACGGCGCCGCCGAGGCCGCGTCGCGCAGCGCGCGATTGTCGAGGGTCAGGACGTAGCGCTCCGAGTCAAAGATGTTGTACTCAGCCGACAGCGGTGTCCGTCGGAAGACGCCCGCGTTCGGTCGGTTCACGCCGCTCTGGGCCGACGGCAGATCGAGCGCACGGACGTTGAAGTCGCGCTTGCGGCTCTTGAACGGTTCCTCGGCGAAGAGGGCCTCGATGAGGCGCGTGACATCCTTGTGGAACTTCGGCAGCTGCTCGCGGGTGTAACCTTCGCTCATCACCAGAAGGTCGACTTTCTCGGCGGGCGGTCCGTTCTCGAAAACGGTCCAGACCGTGCCCGCGTGCGCCGCGAGCGGGGCCGCGTTCAAGAAGCGCGAGGCCGGATCGATCTCGGTCGACCAGATCGTCGCGAACCGGTTGTCCGGCTGCCGCTTCTGGAGCGTGACGCGAACCGGTTGCGTCGGCCAGGGGAACCGCATCGACTCGTGAAAGCTCCGGTGCGCCGTCTTGACCTCTGCGGTCGTTTCCCACTCCCCGAAAATCGAGGCAAACCCGCGCGAGTAGATCACGCGAGCGCTGGCCTTGTCCTCCACTTCGAAGAAGTACTTGCCGAGGTTCGTCGCGTCGATGAACTGCGTGCGGCTTCCCGCCCACGCGCCGTCGTTGACAACGCGATCAAGGGCAAGCGTTTCGCCCGAAGTGGGTCCGCCGGTGTGGATGTAGTCGACGCGCATGGTCCGGCCGAAATCGAACGGCGGCGCTGGTTGCGCGTTGGGGCCGGGCGTGAGCGCAGCGAACCCGGACATACCGAGGAAGACCAGTCCGAGGGCAAGCCAAGTGATCATGACGGCTCCAGTATAATTCCCGCGTGCGCAAACCTGTGGTGCTCATCACCGGCGCTGGCGGCGAGATCGGACACGGTCTCATCGAACGGCTGGCCGGCCAGTCTGCGCGGGCTGTCGTCACACTCGACATCGCCCGCCTCGAACCGTCGATCGCGTCGAAAGTCGATCGCGAGATCACCGGGTCGATCCTCGACAAGAGCGTGCTCGAGCGGGTCCTCGCCGAGTTCCAGGTGGAGCTGGTGTTTCACCTCGCAGCCCTCCTCTCGACGCGCGCGGAGTTCACGCCGGTCACGGCGCACCAGGTCAACGTGGAGGGCACGCTCAACCTCCTCGAGTTCGCGCAGCGCGAGGCCGAATCGCATGGGCGCCCGGTCGTGTTCATGTACCCGTCGTCGATTGCCGCCTACGGGCTGCCGGATCTGGCCACCAAAACCAGCGCGGGCCGTGTCCGCGAGGACGAATGGGCCTTCCCGGCGACGATGTACGGCTGCAACAAGCTGTATTGCGAGCAGCTCGGACGCTACTACGCGCGGTACTACAAGCAGCTCGCGGCGGAACGCACGAGCGGGAGAGTCGATTTCCGCTCGGTGCGATTCCCCGGGTTGATTTCGGCTCAGACCGTGCCTTCTGGCGGCACGTCCGACTATGCGCCGGAGATGATGCACGCCGCCGCGGAGGGCGAGCCGTATGCGTGCTTCGTGCGTCCCGATACGCGAATCCCGTTCATGGCGATGCTCGACGGTGTCGAAGCGCTGCTGCAACTCGCATCCGCACCGGCCGATAGCCTTACGCGAACGGCGTACAACGTCAGAGCGTTCAACCCCTCCGCCGAGGAGATTCGTGCCGTCGTCGTCTCGTCGTTTCCTGGCGCGCGTATCTCGTGGGATACCGACGCGAAGCGGCAGAGCATCGTCGACTCGTGGCCCGCGGATGTCGACGACAGCGCGGCGCGACGCGATTGGGGGTTCGCGCCGCGCTACGACTTCGACTCGGCGTTCAGGGACTATCTGATTCCGCGCATCCGGGAGAGGTACGCGTAGCGCCCGATCAGTGTTGTCCGTGGTGTCCGTGGCGAGGCTGCCCGTGTGGTCCGTGGTGAGTACTATCCGTGGCTCATTTCATGCCCCATTCGGGCGGTGGGGCAATGGCCTCGGTCGGCGTCGACCCGGGATCGGGACGGCCTGACCCCGCGAGCCGCGAGATAGCCCGAACGGTCATGTCGTGGTCGCAGAGGATCTGACACGATAATCGGACGCCCGTAGCGCCCTTGGCGGCGAGCACCTGTCGCTCAGCTGCCGTCATTGTCGCCGGTTCCCCCGCGACGAACTCCACCCGGCAGGTGGTGCAGCGCGCGTTGCCGCCGCAGGCGTGCAATACGTCCACCTTCGCGTCCTGCTCGATGGCGAGCACCAGTCGCTTGCCTGCAGCGACCTCGACAGTTTCAAATCCTTCTACAGTCAACATCGGCATCGGTTCGAGACCTGTCTTTCAGAAAGAGCGGTGGATGGGAAGCCCGGCGTGTGCGGTATCCGCTCACGCACCGCTTTCAGGCGGCCCACCATCATACCGAAGTCGCCATCCGTACCTGCGCACGATATACTCGTCACACTCGTCGGTCGCATGCGAGGCCCGGCGCCGGGGAAACGGACACCTCTTCGGCTCGACGGCGCGCTGCAGACGCGCGCTCAGTACAAATGCACGATATCTGGACCGCCTTGCGGGCCCTGGCGCTCCGGCCTGGGTTCACCCTCATCGCGCTCACCACGCTCGCGCTCGGCATCGGCGCCAACGCTGCAATATTCAGCGTCGTCGACGCTGTGCTCGTACGGCCGCTCCCGTTCGCCGATCCGGACCGCCTGGTGATGCCGTGGGAGTTCAGCGCCGAAGTGCAGCGGCGCGCCGGCTTCGACCGCCTGCCGGCCTCGCCCGCTGATGTCACGGACTTCATCAGTCGCAACTCCACGTTCGAGCAGCTCGCGTCACTGCGTGCGGAGCGCGTCAACCTGACGGGCGGCGGCGATCCTGAACGGGTCGGCGCCGTTCGCGTCAGCCAGAATTTCCTCGCGACGCTCGGAGTGCAGCCGGTCCACGGTCGCGATTTCACCGCGACCGACGGCTCCGAAACGCGCGTCATCCTGATCGGCCACGGCCTGTGGCGGCGCCGGTATGGCGGTGCCGTCGATGTGCTCGGCCGGGCGATTTCCATTAACGGCGAGCCAGCGACCATCGTCGGCGTCATGCCACCGTGGTTCCACTTTCCCGCCGGCGGAGAATTGCCGACCGGATTCGGCTATGCGCCGGTGCCGGAGGTATGGAGCCTGGATCGACTGTCGCCCGAGGTACAGCGGATTCGTGGTGGCAAGAGCTTCTCGCTTGTCGGCCGTCTGCGAAGCGGCGTGAGTCGCGAGACCGCGGAAGCCGATCTCGCTAGGATTGCCGACGACATCGCCCGCGAGTTTCCGGCCTCGAACGCTGGTTGGACGGTGCGCGTGATTCCGCTGCGCGAGCAGCTTGTCGGCAGCGTGCGAACTCCGCTCGTCGTGCTCCTGACGGCGGTCGGGATCGTCCTGCTCATCGCGTGCGCCAACGTGGCCAATCTGCTGCTCGTCCGCGCCTCGTCGCGGCAGCGGGAAGTCGCCGTCCGCTACGCGCTCGGCGCGGAGCGTTGGCAGATTTTGCGGCAATTGCTCGTCGAAAGCCTGACGCTGTCCATCGCGGCCGGCGCTCTCGGCATCCTCATCGGGTTCTGGGCGCTGCGGGCGCTGCTAACGATGCTGCCGGCCGGCACGCCGGCGGTATCCGAGGCCGTGCTCGACTGGCGCGTCGTGGCGTTCACGGCAGCCGTCTCGATTCTGACGGGCCTCGTCTTTGGCGTCGTCCCAGCGGTCCAGACTGCGCGCGTGGATCTCTCCGAGGGCCTTCGCGAAGGCGCCCGTGGCTCGATCGGCACGCGTCGCGCCCATCGGACAAGGAATGTCCTCGTCGTCGTCGAAGTCGCGCTCGCGGCGATGCTTCTTATTCTGGCGTCCTTGCTGATTCAGACGTTCGTTCGACTCTTGAACGTGGATACTGGCTTCCGGGCCGACGGCGTGCTGACCATGGAGGTGTCGTTGCCGCGGACGGTCTATGCGGGGCAGCGTCCGGCCGAGTTCTTCGATCAGCTGGTGACGCGGCTGTCGGCAGTGCCGGGGGTCGACCGGGCCGCGGCGACGTCGAGCGTCCCGCTCGGCGGGACGGAGAATCTCCGGCAGATCACGGTCGAAGGACGTCCCCGGCCAGAGCCGGGGAAAGAGATCATCGCGGACTTCCGGGCCGTGACGGCGGACTACTTCCGGACCATGGGCATTCCGCACGTGGCCGGCGACGAGCTGCCGCGTCAGCCGGGGGCGGACAGTCCGCTCGTGCTGGTCATCAACTCGATGATGGCGGACACGGTCTTTCCCGGTGAGAGCGCGCTCGGCCGTCGCATCAAGCTGACGAACTTCGATCAGAACTCGCCGTGGTACACCGTCACCGGCGTGGTGGGCGACACACGGCACACGGCGCTCGACAGCGCGGTGCGCCCGCAGGTCTACGTGCACCAGAACGTCGAGCCGTCGTTGCAGATGATCGTGGTGTTGCGGACGAGGGACGATCCGGCGGGGTTCGCCTCCGTCGCGCGAGCGGCGGTGCACGAGCTGGACGGCAACCAGCCCGCGGGCCGGATTCGAACGATGCAGGCCGTCGTGTCCGACGCCGTTGCGCGGCAGCGCTTCACGATGTTCCTCGCCGGAGTGTTCGCCGCGCTGGCGCTCGTGCTGTCGCTCGTCGGGCTGTACGCCGTCGTCTCATACTCGGTTGCCGAACGCACGCAGGAACTCGGCCTGCGGTTCGCCCTCGGCGCGACGCCGGGCAACCTCCTCGCGCTGGTGTTGTCCGACGGCCTCAAGCTCGTGGGCGCCGGCGTCGCGCTCGGGCTGGCCGGCGCGTTCGTGCTCGCGCGCTTCCTCGAGACACAGCTCTTCGGCGTCACGGCTCACGACCCCGGCACGTTCATCGCCGTCCCCGTGCTCCTCGTCTGCGCCGCCGTCGCCGGCTGCCTGATCCCCGCCCGCCGCGCCACGCGCATCGACCCGATGACCGCCCTGCGAACGCAGTGACGAGGCGGGGACACTCAATCGGGACACTCAAGCGTGACAGTCACCAGGGGACTATCAAGCAGTGAAACTTGCCATCCTCGCTGTTCTCGGACCGCGCAGAAACCGCGTACCATCCCGTGCAGATGGTTCCATCGCATTTTGAACGCTTGATTCTTGGCAAAAGTGCTTGGCGCAATTGTGAAGAATGGGTCACGCACGTCATCCGTCGTGTCAGACTTGCACTGTGCGGCTTTCGCAAATCGTCGGGGACAGTCAACCTTGAGTGTCCCGTTTGAGTGTCCCCGGACGGCATGATCCCCGCGCGGCTCCTGGTCGGGGCGTATGCCAGCGGGTGGTTTCCGATGGCGACCGACGGCGAGATTCGGTGGTATTCCCCCGATCCGAGGGGTATCCTGCCGCTCGACGCCATCCACATTCCGCGCCGCCTGACGCGCGTGGTGCGGCAGGGCACGTTCCGCATCGAGATTGATCGCGCGTTTGGCGACGTCATCCGCGCCTGTGCGTCCGACGACCGGGATCTCTCGGATCCCGGCAGCTGGATAGACGACGAGATCATCGAGAGCTACACGGCGCTGCATGAGCAGGGGATTGCTCACTCGGTCGAGACGTGGCTCGGTGACCGGCTTGTCGGCGGGCTCTAC
Source organism: uncultured Acidobacteriota bacterium (assembly GCA_963839705.1). Classification (GTDB taxonomy): domain Bacteria; phylum Acidobacteriota; class Vicinamibacteria; order Vicinamibacterales; family 2-12-FULL-66-21; genus DATBJJ01. Next base: position 95,840 of record CAWIWL010000004.1, on the reverse strand, counting down.
GGCGTCGCCCTGCGCGGCGCGTTTTTCGGGGAATCGATGTTCCACCGGGAGGCTGACGCGTCGAAGGTTGCCCTCGTCGCGCTCGTCGAGCGGCTGCGCGCCCGCGGCTACGCCCTGCTCGATACCCAGTGGGTCACACCACATCTCGAGCAGTTCGGGGCAGTGGAGATTCCGCGCAAGGATTACCTGCGGCGACTCGAGCAGAGCCTGCGGCTCGATTGCACGTTCGTGTAGGAGCCCTGGCTCAATGGACCGTGTACGGCTCGCTCAGCGCGACGGGGGCGACCTTCGCGTCGAAGTGTTCGCCGAGCGCCGTGACCATTTGGTAGGTTCCTTCGAGGACGCCGAACGGTGACGGCAACGGCCAGCCGGACGTGTACTCAAACGACTCGCCGGGCGCGAGCGTCGGCTGCTTGCCGACGACGCCCGGGCCGCGGACCTCGTCGATGTGACCGGCGCCCGTGGTGACGACCCAGTGGCGAGTGAGCAGCTGGACGGTTTCGGCGCTTTCGTTGACGATGGTGACGGTGTAGAGGAAGAACCACTTGTTGCCCGAAGGCTGGGATCGTTCCGGCGAGTACCGCGCGAGGATTTGCACGCGAACGCCCCGCGTCGTGGCTTCCGATGTAAACATACGCCATCATCATGGACGATTCGCGCAGTGAGGAGCAAGATGCCGGCCTGTGCGCCCGCTGCGCACACGCGCTCGTCATCCGCAGCGACCGCGGGTCGCGCTTCTATCTCTGCCGGTTGTCGGCGACCGACTCTCGATTCGCGAAATACCCTCCGTTGCCGGTGCGCCGGTGCACGGGTTTTGTGCCCTCCCCCGAAGACGACGATCAGGAAACGACCTGATTGGGACCGCTTTTGTTAGCATTGGACTCTGTATGCACGCCATTGAACCGGCTCGGCTGAAGCCGGGCGTGACGGTCCGCACGTTGCCGCCGGACCCTGCCGCAGGCGACTTGGCGCAGAGCCCCGAGGTGCCACCCGCCGCCCTCATCACGGGCCGCGCCCTCGTGTTCTGGGATCCGAAAAACCTGCCGGGGACTCGGTTTGCCCGGAAGCTCGACGCCATCGACACCGACCAGATCACGCCGGCCACCGACTGCGTGTCGGAGAGTCTCGATACTCTCGACGAGCGCTGGAAGGCCGGATCGTTCCGCTACCTGATGCCCGATTTCCGCGCGCGCGTCCACCAGGGAGAGAACTTCGTCATCGCGGGCGACCGTTTCGCGATCGGATCGTCGCGGGAGATGAGCCCGGCCGGACTCAAGGGCGTCGCCGAGGAAGCCGGACTGCAGATGGTCATCGTCTGCGGCCAGAACATGGGCGACATCTTCCGCCGCAACAGCTTCAACCTCGGCCTCCACGTCGTCCAGAGCCCGGAAGCCGTCGCCGATGCGCAGGACGGCGACGAGCTGAGCTTCGATCCGGCGTCGCGGCAGCTGAAGAACCTCACTCGAGGCACGACCTACGAGCCGGTGCCATTGTCTCCGAAGGAGGAAGAGATTCGGCGGAGCGGAGGCATCTTCGAGATTGGCCGCCGCGAGTTCCGGAAGTCGGTGATTACCCGGCCATCCGTCGACTGGGCCGAGCACTACGCCGCCGAAAAGATGACGACGACCGAGCAGATCGTCTGGGCGCACCGGGTCGACAAGGAACTCAGACCGGCAGAACTGACGCCTGGCACCACGCTCCGCGTGTACGCCGACCTGCTCCCGGCTTCTGACGGCACGGCGCCGTTCTCGATTCATACGTTCAACCAGATCACCGGCGGCCGATCGATCTATCCGCGCCAGGCGGCCATCGCCAACGATCACTTCGTATTCACCGGTCTCGACGCCGACAACAAGCAGACATCGATCGGCCGCGAGTTCGCGCGTCTGCACGAGATCGAGAAACCCTACTACGCCACGCCGGGCGACGGCATCTTTCACTTCTACTTCCCCGAGCAAGGGCTGGTGATGCCGGGGCAGTTCATCCCCGGCGCCGACTCCCACAGCCGCGCGTACGGCGCCTATGGGGCGGTCGGAATCGGTGTGGGTTCGACGACGCTCGGGTTCGGATGGTCGACGGGATATATCTACTTCACGCTTGCGAAGCAGCGGCGAGTGGTCTTTCGCGGCCGGCTTCAGCCCTGGGTCAGCGGGAAGGACATCGTGCTCGAACTGCTGCGACAGTGGGGCGCGACGCAGTCGCAGGGCATGTCGGTCGAGCTCGTCGACGCGGACAAGCAGTTGCCCATCGCCTATCGCAACACGATCGCGAACATGATGGCGGAAGCGGAAGCGCAGAACGGAATCTTCGCACCCGACGAGATCACCTATGCCTGGTATCGGCAGAAGGGCGTGACGGACCTGCCCTATCCGCCCATCACTCCCGGAGCGAACGCGATCTACGAAATCGACGAAGTCGTGGACCTAACTGCCGTACAGCCGATGATCGCCAAGCCCTTCAGTCCGGGCAACGCGTTTCCCGCCGGCGAAGTAGCACGCGAGCACATTACGTTCGACAAGGCGATGATTGGCTCGTGCACCAATGGCAGCTACGACGATCTGCTGCAGGCGGCGCTCGTCATCCGCGCGGCGCGTGACCACGGCGCCAGGAAAGTCGAGCGCGAGCTGGCGATCTTTCCGGGATCCGGGGGTGTGGGTCGACAGATCGAGCGGCCGGATCCGCGGCTCGGTGGGGAATCGATCGCCGAGGTGTTTCGATCGGTGGGCGGTGGCATTCGCCAGTCGTGGTGCGGCCCCTGCTTCGGCCAGGGCCCCGACGCGCTGACGAAAGGCCAGCGCGCCATCACGTCCTTCAATCGCAACTGGCAGAACCGGATGGGCCTCGGCGGCGAGGGCTATCTCGCGAGCCCGGCGGTCGTCGCGGCCTCGGCGCTCCTCGGCTTCATGGCGCCGCCCTCCGAGCTCGGGCTCGTGTGGGAGCCGGAAGCGTTCGGCGTGTGACCATCGTCGTCGGTCGCACGCTCGCCGTTCTGGCCGTGCTCGCGCTGACCGAGCAGCCGCCCGCGTTGACGCCGCTCACAGCAGGGTTGGTCATCGACCGATCGGTGACGATCCGTCCCGGCACCTACCGTCTCTCGGCCTCGGCAGACCTCGCGCGTCCAGCCATCACCATCCGTGGCGAGAACATCACCGTGGGTGAGTGGAAACTCGCCAGCGTGCGTGGCGCGACGGTATCGCCCAGCGCCGGTCTTGTCTACCGCGACATCGTCGTGACGCCCACCACGACATCACCCGTCGACTTCGTTGTGACCCTCGAGTATCGCGGGGCCGAGGTTATCTCGCCACGCGGCGCGCGAACGCCGGCGGGGAAGCCCTACACGTTCAGCTACTCGCGCTTCTTTGTCCCCATCGATTGGGCGCTCAAATTCTTCGAGTACGGCGATGAAACCGATCCGGTAAAGCAGCCGGCCGCGTTCGCGAAGGTCATTGCGGGGACGCCACTCAAGACGGCGACGGCCAACCGTCTCGACTACATCTCCGGCCGCGCCATCGAAGACGGCGTCCCGCGCTATCGCTTCGCGCTCGTCGCCGAGGGTACAACGACGCTCCCTCACGGCGACTACACTCTTCAGGTCATCTCGGACGATGGTGTGCGGGTGTGGATGGACGGCGCGATGATCCTCGACGAGTGGGCGCCGCACGAATCGAAGGTCAACCGCGTCTCGATCCGCGGCGGCGGCGAACGCCGTTTCAAGGTCGAGTACTACGACGTCACAGGGTTTGCCGAGCTCCGTTTCGACATACAGAGGAAATGATGGACTGGATTACCGACCCGCAGATCTGGATCGCCCTCGCCACGCTGACCTTCCTCGAGATCGTCCTCGGGGTCGACAACATCATCTTCATCTCTATCCTGTCGGGAAAGCTGCCCGCCGAGCAGCAGCCGAAGGCCAGGCGGCTCGGCCTGCTGGGCGCGATGGTCACGCGCGTGCTGCTGCTGTTCTCGCTCGCCTGGATCATCCGGCTCACCAAGCCGTTGTTTGTTGTGATCGGCACGAATATCTCCGGACGCGACCTGATCCTGATTCTGGGCGGCCTCTTCCTGATGGCGAAGAGCACGCACGAGATCCACGAGAAGCTCGAAGGCGAGGAAGGTCACGCGTCGAGCCGCGTCGCGGCGTCGTTTGCGAGCGTCATCATTCAGATCATGCTCCTCGACATCGTCTTTTCGCTCGATTCGGTCATCACGGCGGTAGGCATGGTCGACGAATTGTGGGTCATGGTCACGGCGGTCATCATCGCGGTCGGCATCATGATGTGGTCGGCCGAGCCGATCAGCGCCTTCGTCCATCGTCATCCGACCGTCAAGATGCTGGCGCTCAGCTTCCTCCTCCTCATCGGGCTCTCACTCCTTGCCGAGGGCTTCGATCATCACATTCCGAAGGGCTACATCTACTTCGCAATGGGCTTCTCCGTCTTCGTGGAGTCCATCAACCTCCGGCTGCGGCGGAAGACGACTCCTGTACATCTTCACGAACCCTACGTGGCGACCCCAGAGCCCGCGAAGCCGACCCGGCCAAGAAATCGCCAGACCAAGCTCTAAGGTCCGGGGACACTCAACCTTGAGTGTCCCCGCCGGTCTGTGGCACGCAGATTGCGCCGGGGACAGTCAAGGTTGAGTGTCCCCGGAGGATCCTGGCGTGAAACGTGCGCGGCGGCGGGGGCGTCTTATCGGATAACTGCCTCGTCGACCCATCTTCGACTCACTGAGAGGACTTGTTCGCATGACCCGTTTCGTGACGCCTCTGGCCGCTGCGGGGCTGGCGGTATCTGTAGCGATTGCTGCGCAGACGCCCTCGGGTCGATCCGCTCAGCCGCCACTTGGGCCGACTCAGTGGCTCGTCGATTCGGGCCACTCCGCGGCCAGCTTCAGCGTCCGTCACCTGATGGTGTCGACCGTTCGAGGGCAGCTGGGCGCGATTACAGGCACAGTCGAGTACCGACGGTAAGGACGTCCGTACCATCAAAGCGGACGTGAGCATCGACGTCAAAGCCATCAACACTCAGAACGCGAATCGGGACGGGGATCTGCGTGGGCCGGACTTCTTCGACACGGCGACGCACCCCACAATCACCTTCAAATCCAAGCGGGTCGAGCCGGGCACCGGCGGCGTCTTCAAGTTGATTGGCGACCTCACGATTCGCGGCACGACGAAAGAAGTCGCGCTCGACGTGGAGGCACCCGCTCCGGTCACCAAGGGCATGAAAGGGATCGTCACCGGGACGACGGCAACGACCCGTATCAAGCGCCTGGACTATGGGTTAAAGTACAACGCGATGGTCGAGGCAGGCCCGGTCGTCGGCGATGAGGTGACGATCACCATCGATCTCGAGGTTGGGCGTCCGACACCGCCCGGCATCGTGTCCCACTAACGTCCAGCGCCGCATCACGTTTCTTGGATGGGTCCGTCGCCATCGATTGGACCTCGTTTTCTTTATGGGCATTTCCTTCGCGCCGTTGCTCATCAGCCTCCTGCTGGCGTTTGGCGCCTTCGATACGGCGCCGAAAACGCCTGTGCTCGTCGAGCTGTTCACGTCGGAGGGATGTTCGAGCTGCCCTCCGGCTGATGCACTGCTCGCCAGACTCCTGCGCGAGCAGCCGGTTGCTGACGTCGAGATCGTTCCGCTCGCGTTCCACGTCGACTACTGGGACCATCAGGGCTGGAAGGATCCGTTCGGATCGAAGGCCTTCTCGAGCCGACAGGCCGCGTACTCGAAAATCTTCGGCGCCGAAATCTACACGCCGCAGATGGTCGTGGACGGACGCAACGAGATGAACGGCAGCGACGAACAGACGGTTCGACGCGTCGTGCGCGAGGCGGCATCACGTCCACACCTTCCGCTACGGGTCGAAGCCCGCTCGGTCGGAACGTCGGTCCGCCTGTCGATCGACCTGCCCGCCGCGCCAGCCGAGGCCGAGCCGATTGACGTGCTGGTCGCGCTGACGGAAGACGACTTGAGCTCGGTCGTGCGCCGGGGCGAAAACGGTGGCCGCACGTTGGGCCACGTCGCCGTCGTGCGCAAGCTGGAATCGCTCGGCACGCTCGAGCGCGAGGCGTTCGTGGCCGACGGTCAGTTGAGCCTCGATCGCACCTGGAAGGCCGGGAAGATGCGCGCCATCACGTGGCTTCAGGGCCGCCGCACCCGTCATGTCTACGGCACGGCGACCGTCGCGCTTGTACAATGAGCGCACGTGCTTAGCCTGATTCTCGGTCTCCTCTGGCTGCCACAGGCCGTGCAGCCGCCGGTCGCATCGCCTGTGCCGGCCGCGGTCTACGTTCCCGAACGCGTCTACGACACCCGACGGCAGGCTTTCGCCGACCTCGAAAGCATGCTCGCCGACCTCGCGAAGGCGGACGTCGTGTTTGTCGGCGAACAGCACGACGATCCGAACACTCACCGCCTCGAGGCGGCGATACTCGACGGTCTTCGCCGGCGCGGCGTGCCGGTCACGCTGTCGCTCGAGATGTTCGAACGCGATGCCCAGCCTGGCGTCAACAGCTATCTCGCCGGCGGCATCACAGAGGAGGACTTTCTCAAGGGGTCCCGGCCGTGGCCGCGGTACGCGAGCGACTATCGCACGCTGGTGGAGATGGCAAGGGCGCACGGGTGGCCCGTCGTTGCGGCGAACATTCCGAGACGGTTCGCGTCGAGCGTTGCCAAGACGGGCCTGGCCGCGCTCGATACGCTGACGCCGACCGAGCGCTCGTGGGTGGCCGCCGAGTTGAAGTGTCCGAAGGACGCCTACTTCAATCGGTTCGCGGAGACTATGAGCGGGCACGACGTTCCAGGCGCGGCCAAGCCGTCGACAGAAGAGCAGCTTGCGACGACCGAGCGCTACTACTTCTCGCAGTGCGTCAAGGATGAGACGATGGCCGATGCGATCGCCTCAGGGTTCGAGCAGTTCAATCGCAAGCTCGTCGTCCACGTCAACGGCGCCTTCCACAGCGACTTTGGCCTTGGCACTGCCGAGCGCGTGCGACGACGACTGGGCGAACGTCGCGTCGCGGTCGTATCGGTGCTACCGGTCAAGGATCTCGACACCCTCACGCCCGCCGGCGACGACCTGAAGCGGGCGGATTATCTCCTCTACACCCTCGCAGAAACGCGGAAGTAACGCCGCTCACTTCAGTCGGTCGGGCATGTCCGCCACGACGTAGGCCATGACGGCAATAGCCGCCGATGCCTTGGCCATGTCTGCTGGATCGATCTTGTCGACGGTGTCGGCGGCGGTGTGATGGATCAGGAAGTAGTTCCCTTCCACCTCGAGGGATAGTGCCGGGATTTGGCCTGCCTCGACGCTCGGACCGATGTCCGCGCCTCCACCCGAGGCGCCGATCCGATCGGCCTGAACGCCGCGGAGCAGGCCCGCGATCTGCTGGAGCGTGTCGCGCGCGGTCGTCGATCCAGTGAATCCGAAGCCCGTCGGCCGGAAGACGCCGCTGTCTGACTCGAGCATCAACACGTGGTTGCCGAGCTCCGACCGATGGCGCTCGAGGTACGCCCGTCCACCGGCGAGTCCGTTCTCTTCATTGGTGAAGAGCACCACGCGCACCGTTCGACGGGGGCGCAGGTTCAGCTTCTTCATCAACCGCAGGGCTTCCCACGTCACGACGCACCCGCCGCCATCGTCGGTGGATCCCGTGCCCACGTCCCAGGAATCGAAATGGCCGCCGACGACGATGACTTCGTCGGGCCGCTCGCGTCCGCGGATTTCACCGACGACGTTGGCCGAGTCGGCGTCAGGCAGGAACTTCGCCTCCATCTTCAACCGGAGCCGGACCTTCGTGCCCCGGTTCTGCATGCGCTGCAGCCGATCGGCGTCTTCAACCGCGATCGCGGCCGCCGGGATCTGCGGTGTGCCGTCGGTATAGCGCAGTGCGCCCGTGTGCGGCGTGCGCAGCCCCGGAGGGCCGACCGCGCGGATGAGCATGGCTACGGCGCCGAACCCGGCCGCCCGCGATGGACCTGCGGCGCGGTACTGAACGGTTTCTCCGTACGTCGTGAACGGGACGTTGAAGAGGACGATCTTCCCCTTGACGCCGGCGGTGCCCGCCGCGTCGAGCTCGGCGAACGATCGGACCACGAGCAGTTCGGCCTCGATGCCGTCGGCGGGCGTGCCGACGCTGTTGCCGAGTCCCAGCATGGCCAGCGCCGATCGATGCGGGTAGGTGATCTCCACGCTCTCGTGGCCGCGCACCCAGTGCGGCACCTTGACCGGCTCGGCGCGGACGTTGTCCAACCCGTCTTTCTTCATCTCCGCCACGGCCCATTTGATGGCGTTCTCGAGCGCTTCCGATCCGCTCAAGCGGTGGCCGAAGGTGTCGCCGAGCAGGGCGAGGCGTTCCCACGCGAAGGGACTCGACTGCGACTCGGCAATCAATCGCGCGGCCGGTTCACGATAGGTGTCGAGCCAGCTCGACGATTGCGCGATCGGTGGTCGCGCCGCGAAGCAGAGCATGAAGATGATCAGCGAGAGGAGGGCCAGCGCCCGAGACTTCGTCGGCGAGGTGTGCATGTTGACAGGTATTCTATAGCCATGCCTGCGGCCATTGAGGTTGCCGTCCGAGGAACAGCGATCGTCTATGCGCTCGTCGAAGGCGCGTCGGCCACGGTCGGCCGCGTCGCGCAGTGTGAAATCCACATCGACGATCACTCGGTTTCGCGCCGCCACTGCACGCTCGCCTTTCGGGACGCGTCGCTCGTCGTCACCGATCTCGATTCGGCGAATGGGACGTTTCTCAACGAGCGCCCCGTCAAGTCCGCCACGGCGAGGCCCGGCGATTTGATCCGTGTCGGTTCGACCGTCCTCGAGTACCGGGATCCCGGTGCCGCGCGCGGCGCCGGTGGCATGGCCAGGGTCGTCGCCGATACCGACAGCGCGATGCAGTCCGTCGTCCGCAAGCGAATCGAGCCGGCCGAGGTCGAGTGGCTGTCGTCGGCGACGTCGGCCTTGCCCGCGCTGTCGCTCCTCCAGCGCGCGCAGCGGCATCTGAAGACGCTTCATCGCGTTTCGGAGGTGCTGGCAGGCGCACGCGACCTGCAGGCCCTGGCCGACGTGGCCCTCGAGACCATCCTCGATGTCACCGCGGCCGATCGCGCCGCGCTGGTACTGCGCCGGGAAGGCACGTCGACCGGCGAGGCCGATGTGGCGGCGGCCCGGATCAGGAATTCCGACCAGGGCCACTTTACGCTGAGCCGCACGCTCGTCGCAGACACGATCATGAAGGGCGTGTCGACGTTCGCACGCGATGCCAGTGCGGACGCACGGTTCTCGAGCGGCCAGAGCGTCATCGGGCAGGGCATCAGGTCGGTCATGTGCGTGCCTCTTCGGACGACCGATGAGATTCTCGGCGCGTTCTATGTCGACAGTCAGAGCGGTCCGGGCCGCTTCAGCGAGGAGGATCTCGAGCTGCTCGCCGCCATCGGAAACCACGCTGGCGTCGCGCTCCATCGCGTGCGCCTGCTCGGGGAGATCGAGCGGCTCCTGCTCGATACTGTCCGCGCCATCGCCGCAACTATCGACGCGAAGGACGGCTACACTCATCGACACTCCGAGCGCGTCGCGACGCTCGCCAGCCGCATCGCCTCGGAGATCGGGCTTGGCGTGGAGCAGCAGGAGGTCGCCGAGCTGTCGGCGCTCCTGCACGACGTGGGCAAGATCGCGGTGCCGGACTCCATCCTGAACAAGCCGGGCCAGCTGACCGTCGAGGAGTTCGCCGAGATGCGCAAGCATCCCGTGCACGGCGCCCAAATCCTCGCCAACATCAAGAGCCCCCTCGTGTCGGCGGTCTTGCCCGGCGTCCAATACCATCACGAGAAATGGGATGGTTCGGGCTATCCGGAGGGACTGAGCGGCAGCAGGATCCCGTTGCTCGGACGATTGCTCGGCGTCGCGGACTTTCTCGACGCCCTCACGTCGGCGCGCGCGTATCACGGGGCGAAGCCCCTCGACGAAGTCGTCCAGCTCATCGTCAACGGTGCTGGGGTTCATTTCGATCCCGAGATAGCCGACGCTGTGGTGCGTCTGCACGCGCGCGGGGCGCTGAATGTTGATTAGCGCCGCGGCCGAGCGCGGCGCTCGCCAGCGAGCGGGAACGGGGGTGCCGCGACCGTTGAGCGCGAGGCGGCGCGTCGTAGCAACACGTCGGTTGTTAGCCCTTCTCGCAATCTGCCTGCTCGGAACCGCGTATGCCCAGCCTGGGGCAGCGCCGCTGACGCTTCGATTCCACCACCTCCACTATCGCGTGGCGGACCCCGGCGCCGCGCTTGGCGAGGCCGCGGACGCATTCGAGGGCACGCGGACGATCCTGCAGGGACTGGGGGTTGGCGTGCGCGTAGGTCGCGAGTATGTGCTCTTCGACCGCGCCGGATCGGGTGACAGCAGCCGGCGTCGCGGCCTGACGCCTGCGGCGGCGTACGCGCAGGCCGTCAGTTGGCTGGCCGCGAAGGGGGTCGTCGTCCAGCCGCCGTCACTCGCCGCGACCGCCGTTGCGCGAGCGCTCGACGGCACGATCCTCGACCATGTGGCCTTTGCCGCCGACGATCTGGGCCCGGCGATAGCGGCGCTGGACGTCAAACCCTTTTCCGCAAACGGTGACCGAGCCTTTTTCAGCGTCTCGTCCGGAGCGCTCCTGGAGATCGTCCGCAACACCGATCGGCCCGATGCCTTTTGGTGCCCGATGCACCTTGACGTGCGCGCGCCTGCGACCGCCAGGTGTCCCATCTGCGCGATGCCACTCGTGCCCATTCCGCCGCCGCGCGTCGGCGAGTACAAGCTGGACGCGACGCTCGTGCCTCGCGCCGGCGGTGGGGCGGCTGGCCTGACCCTCACCGTTCGCGACCCGGATACGGGCCAACCGGTGAAGAGCTTCATCGACGTCCATGAACGTCCGCTTCACCTTTTCGTCATCAGCCGTGACCTGTCGCAGTTCGCGCACGTGCACCCGGAGATGAGACCGGACGGGACCTTCGAGCTTCGCCATGATCTCGCCGACGGTGCGTACATGCTCATCGCAGACTTTCTGCCCACCGCCGGAACCGCGCAGTTCGTGCAGCGCGCCGTCGTCACGCCCGGCTACACAGGCCCACTCTTCGCACCGGCGCCAGTGATGACTGCATCGCCCGCCGAACAGGTCGCCGGTGGCCTGCGGATCCGGCTCGAATCCGAGGTCCTGCGCCCCCGCCGCGAATCACTTCTGCGATTCGTGATTTCCGATCTGGACTCTGGCCTGCCCGTGACCGATCTCCAGCAGTATCTTGGCGCGGCCGGTCACATGCTGGTCGTCAGCAGTGACCTGACGGCCGCCGTCCATGGCCATCCCGAGGGCATCAGCAGCGCTGGTCCGATCGTGACATTCGGGCCCATCTTCCCGGCCCCTGGCACGTACAAGATGTGGGTGCAGTTTCAGCGGCGGGGGCAGGTGGTGACGACGTCCTTCGTGGTCACGGTGCCTGAAGCGTGAGCGTGAGGCTGCACGATGCCGTGGCCGGCAGGGCGCTGACAATCGCCCCGCGCGGCAGGACCAGCGGACGCCGCAACCGGTAGGTTGTCGGGGACTCCGGCTCGAAGTCGCGTATCCAGCCCACGATCTCCCGCCGGCCATCTGGAAGCCTGACCGAGACCCCGACGGACCCGCCTTTCTCCAGCATGGGCCGGATGGCGAGCAGGGTTCCTTCCGGCGCTGCCTGGTCGCCACACGGGAGCGCGACGTCGCGTTCGCCCGTCGGCAGGTACTCCGCTTCTCTCCGGGTCCCCGTCGACACCGCCGTTCGTGCGTCAGCCTCGGTGCCGCGCGGTGCACCGCCATCGGCCCAGGCCGCGATGAGCGCGATCTCGAACGGCGACAGCGACGGATCGTTGCTGAAGTCGCCGTAGCCACGCGCGGCGTGCCACTTCGGCATCCGGCGCGTCATGACTTCTTCCTTGATCGCGCGAGCCCAGGGGCGCGCCTCTTCGTAGGTCGCGAGAGACATCGTCCCTCTCGCGTTGGCGGAATGACAGGACGCGCAACGCGCCTCCATGATGCGGGAGATCTCCCCGGTCCACGTGACTCGTGTTTTGATCGGGTCGTGCGCGGCGAGAACCGCTGCCGCGGCGACGATGAAGATGAGGACCGACGGTACGGCGAAGACGCTGAGCGCTGAAAAGAGGACCCGCACGCCGACGCTCCGGCCCGCGGGTCCGTTCGTCACGCTACTGGTTTCCGCGCGTCGCTGGCGGAAGGACGGTTCCCGGCGTCACGCCGTCGAGCGAGTACACGAACGCAGTGAACATCATTTCTTCCCAGGTCTGATCGCCCCACTTCACGTCGACTTTCGGATCCGGGTTGGCTTTGTTCGCGCGCGAGTTGTCATAGTGGGCAACGGCTCGAATCCTGGTTCCCTTCGGCAGTTTCTTCGGCTGAGCAAACACGTAGTCGGTCTGCCAGTTGAAGTCGTACTTCGGGACCGCGAGGAGGATCTCGGAGCGTCCGTCCGGATAGATCGCGGTGTACTCCCAGCTCTTGCCGCGCAGGTGCGTGTGCGGCAGCATCTGCCGCAGCGTCACGTCGGCTGTCGTGACCATCTCCGCCGTGACCTCGTAGTCCGGCGCGCCGGCCGGAATCGTGAAGCTGCCATTCGAGAGGTTGGCGAAGCGAACTTCCTCGGTGGGCGGCTGCTTCGCGAAGAAGAGCCCGATCTTCGTCCGGTCGACGGCTTCCTTGCCGTTGGTGGTGTAGTGCATCTGCAGGACGATCGTGGATCCCTTGCGCAAGAGCATGGCCGCGCCGGGATTGAAGGCCATGGTCGACGTCCCAGGCGCGAAGCCGCCGATCGAGACGCCGGTCCGCTGCGGCCGGGGATAGCGGCTCAGGCCCCGCGCCCGTTTCGGCCCGCCGTCGGGCTCGGGCGGCCCGCCGGTCTGTCCGGCAGGAACATCCATCCCCTCGGCGAGCTGGAAGCCGGTCGGACGGCGCTCCGGTTGGGGAGGTCTGGCGCTGACGATGACGTGGTGGACCACTTCCCGATTGCCGGGCCGGACTTCGAGTGCCTGGATCCAGCGGTCCTCGGTGAGGTTGGTTGGGAGCTCGATGTACCTGGTACTCGACGAAGCCCTCCGCAGGGACCGTGTATTCGGGAATCGTGAGGACGAGATCTGGTTCCCCGATCATCCAGCCGTCCACGAAGCGCGGCGGCTCGGGCAGGTCCTTCGGGTCGCCCTTGGGCGCGCCGTTGTTGGCCCATCGGAGCAATGTGTCGCGATCCGCAGCCGTCAAGCTGCGATCGTTGGCGAACTTGCCGTGCTTCGGATCGGCGTGCCACGGCGGCATGTTGCCGTCGCCGATCTCATCGCGGATCGCCTTGGCATGCGGCCGCGCGTCCTCGTAAGTCAGGAGCGACATCGGGCCGATTTCCCCCGGCCGATGACATCCGACGCAGTTCTTGTAGAGGATGGGGGCGACGTCCTTGCTGAACGTCGGAATCGCCGCTCGAGCACCTGACGCAGAGCTCGTGTTCTGAGGGACCGATTGTCCGCCTTCAGGCGGTGCTGCGCTCACGGCGGCAAGGGAGGCGCAAAGCCCCAATGCCGCCAGCGCGATCACCCATGAGGGACGGGAGCCGCGCGCCGGGTCACCGAATTGTCCAATCACCGAATGCCTCCTGGGGGTTGTGGCGTGGCCGGCGGTACCGCCGGACTGAAGAGGAGCCCCGTGTACTGCATTTCCTCCCACGTCTGATCACCCCACTTGACGTCGAGTTTGGGGTCCGGGTTCGATTTGTTTCCTGCAGAGTTGTCGTACCAGGCGCTCGAGACCAGCCGCGAGCCCTTCGGAACCTGGAGCGGGTCCGCGAACATGTAATAGGTCTGCCAGTTGAAGTCGTAGGTCGGGACCGACAGGATGTTCTTCTTCGTCCCGTCGGGCAGCTCGAGTACGTATTCCCACTTCTTTCCGCGGACGTGCGTGTGAGGAAAGATGCCCCAGATGATGGCGTCGCTCACAAACGAGATGTCCGCATCGACACGGGTGTCGGGCGAACCTGCTGGCAACTTCAGTGTGCCGTTCATGAAATGGGAGACGCGAACTTCCCTGGGCGCAGGATCCTTCGAGAACTGCAACCCGATCCTGGTGCGGTCCACCGCTGCCTTACCGTTGGTCGTGTAGTGCATCTGCAGCTCGATGACCCCGCCTGGCTCGAGCCGGATGGCGGTTCCTGGCCTGAGGACCTGAGGATTGGTGCCCGGCGCATATGTCGCCAGGATGCGGCTTGGCGTCTGCTCCTCGCGTTGCGGCCGCGTGCCCTGCTTGGGACGAGGCGGCAGCACCATCTGCTCCCGGTTGGGGCTGAGCACGGGCGTGCGGCGCATATCCGGCTTCGCCCGGTAAAACGCAAGGGCATGGTGCACGACTTCCCGATTCCCCGGCCGCAACTCGATCGCCTGAATCCATTTCGGTTCGGTGAAGTTGGTCGGAAGGTAGAAGTACCTGGTACTCGATGACCCCGTCGGCCGGAACCTTGTACTCCTCCTCCATCTCGAAGACGACGTCCGGCTTTCCCATGGCCCAGCCTTCAGGGTAGACCGGCGCGGGCGGCAGGTCCTTCGGATCGCCCTTTGTCGCGCCCGTGTTGGCCCACGCGATCAGCACCTTCTTTTCTTCCGCCGTCAGCCCGCGCTCGTTCAGAAACGTGCCTGTCGGCGCCGCGGCGTGCCAGGGCGGCATGTGCCCCTCGCTGACCTCGTCGCGAATGTCCTTGGCATGCGGCCGAACGTCGTCGTAGGTCAGGAGCGACATCGGCGCGATCTCGCCAGGGCGATGACAGGACGTGCAGTTGCGAAAGAGGATCGGTGCGACGTCTTTGGTATAGGTGGGTTTGGCGGGTGCGTCCTGGCCGGACGCCCCGACCATGCCTACGAGCGAAAGGGCGCCGAGGCCCGCGAGGAACCAACGAGTCGTCTTCATCTGACGCCTTTCGAAAGAGTTTGACGGCTCAATTCTAACGCGGAACGCCCGGCAGGCCAGCCGCCTGCGGTGCCAAACGCTGTAAATTGACAACGTAAGGAAGGAGTAAGGGCGTGCACCATCGGCTGGGGGCGCAGGCAGGCGCCGATCCAATGACTTCATTTCCCGACGATCTCCGCTACTGCGGGCGCTTGTTCCGCCGGGCCCCGGCAACTGTACTGTTTTCCGTGCTGTCGCTCGGCCTTGGCATCGGTGCGACGACGGCCGTGTTCAGTTTCGTGAATGCCGTGCAGTTTGCGCCGCTTCCCGTGACCGACGAAGAAACGCTCGTCGATCTGAGCGAGACCAGCACGACCGAGTTATGTGCGGGTTGTTCGGTTGGGACGTCGTATCCGGCCTTTCTCGACTGGCGTTCCAGGGCGACGTCGTTTGCGTCCATGGACGGGTATTCGGAGGACCGGTTCGTCGTCGCGGGCGGGACAGGACCCGAGCGGGTTGCGGGCGCGCTGGCATCTGCCGGGCTCTTTCAGACACTCGGGGTTCGGCCGGTGCGTGGCCGCGGCCTGTCGACAGAAGACGAGCGTCCCTCTTCGCCGCCTGTTGTCGTGATCAGCGACACGCTTCGACGTCGACGCTTCGATGCGGACGGCGAGGTTCTGGGCATGACCCTCAAGGTCGACGGCATCGACCGCGTGATCGTCGGCGTGATGCCGCCGCGGTTTGCGTTCCCGGAGTATGCCCAGTTCTGGTTGCCGCTTGCGCCGGCCGCCCAAGCCTGGGATCGCACGAACCGGTCGCTTGGCGTGGTCGGTCGCCTGCGCCCAGGGGTTGCGATCGAGCCGGCGCGCGCGGAAATGGCAGCCATTGGCGCGGCACTCTCTGAGAGCTACCTCGAGCACAAGCACTGGAGCGTGGTCGTCACGTCCTTGCGTGATGACATGACGGGCGAGACCGCGATGGCGTCAGTCGTGCTGCTGGCGGCCGTGGGGTTCGTGCTCCTCATCGCGTGCGCGAACGTCGCCAACCTGTTGCTGGTGCGGGCATCGGACCGACGCCGCGAGCTGGCGATTCGTACCGCGCTCGGCGCCGGAGCGGGGCGGATTGCCCGGCTCGTCCTGACCGAGAGCCTCGCCCTCGCGGTCACCGGCGGCCTGATCGGACTGATGCTGGCGCTGTGGGGATCGGACGCAATTGTGGCCGCGCTTGGAACCGACGCGCCCTACTGGATCACCTTCGGGATCGACGCCCGCGTGCTGCTCTTCGGCTTCGCCATCACGATGGCCACAGGCATCGCGTGCGGGCTCGTGCCGGCGTTCCAGTCGACGCGGCCGGATCTGCACGTCACGCTTCGGGATGGCGGCGCAGCCGTCGGGGCTGCGCGGGGACAGCGCCTTCGATCGCTGCTGGCCGCCGGTCAGCTGGCGCTCGCGCTCGTGTTGCTGGCCGGGGCCGGCCTTCTCGTCAAAACCACCATCCGGATCTTTCAATTCGAGGCCGGGTACGACGCCTCGCGGGTGCTCGTCGGGGGCGTGCACCTCTCTGCGACCCGATACGACGACGGGAAGCAGATCCTGATCTTCAGCAATGGAGTCATCGAGAACCTCGAGCGGATTCCGGGCGTTCGGGCCGCCGTCGATCGCACGGTCTTTTTCCGCGGGTTTGGCGCGAACGCGCAGACTGTTACCGTCGACGGACGCGGTCCGGTGCCGGAAGACGCGTCGCCGAGTTTCTATCACGCGGTCTCGTCGGGCTACTTCCGCGCGCTCGGCGTGCCGGTTCGCGAAGGGCGTGATTTTTCTTCCGCGGATTCGGATGCCGCGATCGTGAACCAGGAGATGTCGCGGCGGCTGTGGGGATCCGCGGGCGCTCTTGGCGCGCGGATCCGATTCGGCACGGATCCCGCGGCTCCGTGGCTCACCGTGATCGGGGTGGTTGGCTCGAACGGCGGCGGGCCGATGGGGAGACGCGCCGAGCAGCCGACCGCGTACGTGCCATTCGCCGCCGCGGTGGGGCGCGACCTCACCATCACCGTCGGCTCCGACCGCGACCCTGTGCTCCTGGCCACGGAGGTGCGCTCCGCTGTCGCGGCGCTCGATCCGGATCAACCCGTTGAAGACCTGATGACGATGGAGCAGGCGTTTGCGCGGTGGTCGGCGCCGGCGCGATTCGTGGCGCTGATGATGGGGTCGCTGGCGGGTGTCGCGCTCCTCATGGCCGCCATGGGCACGTTCGGGGTCGTGGCTTTTGCCGTGAGCCGCCGCACTCGGGAGATCGGGGTCCGCCTGGCGCTCGGCGCTACGCCGCGCCAGGTGCAGCAGCAGATGGCCGCCGCCGGCGCGCGTCTCGCCACGGGCGGGCTGCTCGTAGGGCTTCCCGCCGCGTGGGCATCGACGCGAACCCTCGAGGGCATTCTCGCCGGGACGAGCCCTACGGACCCCGTCGTGTTCGGCACCGTCACGGCCATCTTGACGGGCGTGACTTTCTTGGCCAGCTGGTTGCCGGCGCGCCGCGCCGCGCGAGTGGATCCGGTGGTGGCGCTGAGGCAGGAATGATCGTGGGCTCAGGGCTCAAGCAAGAGCCGCAGATCTTAGTCGGCCGGCTTCGAGCTCGAGGCTTTCCCTGATCCCTGACCCCTGATCCCTGATTCCGCCGTCCTAGAGCGCCACCCTGTGAAACCCGCTGTGCAGGTAGTTCATCGTCTGCACCGTGAGCATGACCGTGAAGTCGCCCTTGCTCCGTTCCTCGGGGCCGGACAGTCTGAGGTTCAGCTCGTTGGCCCGGCTGATCATGTTTTCGATGACCTGGTCGATCGTGTACTGGTATTCGCCGGTCCATGACGCGACCATGCGCCGCACGTCGCGGCGGATACGGGCGATGAACCGCGCGGCCTTCATGTTGCCGGAATACTCGGGGGCATCCGAGAAAAGCTTGCGCAGGTCGCGATCGTAGAAGTGCGGGTGGTCGACACCGTAGTGCCGACGCTTACGCTCGTAGTGGGCGCGGAGCGTCTTGCGCAGCTTCTGTAGCGGCTCGACCCTGCGGCGCGTCCGCACGACCGCTGGCTTTCCGGCCAGCTCGCCCATCAGCGCGTCCATGTATTCCAGCTTCTTCAGAGCCGGCCAGTCGGCATAACGGTTGCGCCAGTCGGCCTGCGGATTCAGCCACACGGCAAAGCTCTCGGCGAAGTCCTCGTCGGGATGGCTCTGCGCGTACCAGCTGTCGAGATGCAGCACGAAGCTTTTGCTGTACGGCTTCGGCGTGTAGTACCGGGGTAGTGCATGTAGGAGGGGCCGAAAATCTGCTGTCGCCGGCGGCGCTGCCGTAACTTGTAGGCGTTGTCGATGGCGTGTCCGGCTTCGTGGCGGAGAATCTTCATACACCACTCGGGCGTACCGCCCTCAACTTCGAGCATCTGCGCCCGTTCGAGCTGGGACAGCCTCGGGTGCGCGAGGTAGAAGGGGATGGCGACCCCGGGGACCCCATCGGGCGAGAACCATTCGGCCGATAACCAGAAATGCGGCTGGAAGGCCAGGCCCCGGGCGTCGAGCTCGGCCTGGAGCTCCGCGATGCGGCTCTCGAGCGCACTGCCTTCGATCGTGACGCCGAGCTCGGAGAGCTTCAAATCCAGCAGCTTCTCATCCGGCCAGCCGGCCCACTCGTCGGGTGGAATCATCCGGTCTGGCTCGGGCCATTTGGCTGGACGGGACGGAGGCGGGACCGGGTCGGCTGACATCGCAGGGGAGCAGTGTATCCGGGGACGGGGTCGGAGCCGAAGTCCGGGGCTATTTACGGTTTTCCCGGCGCTGTGATATACCCGAGCGCCCGTACCTCACAGGAGTGCTTATGAGTTCCGTGTGCCGTGTTGTCGTCGCCGTCGCGATGGTTGCCACGCTCTCTGGAATCGTTCAGGCCGCTCCGCAGGCCCAGGGCCAGCCACCCGCTACGCAGCCGCCGGCCCAGCCGACGCCCCCGACGACGTCCCCGCAGAAGCCGGACGAGCCGCCAAATTTCACTGACACCGTGGTCGTGACCGGCTCCAAAGCCGAGGTGAAGCTGGTTGATTCTGTGCCCACGATGAGCGTGATCACCAGCGCGACGATCGAGACGGCGCCGTCGGCGAACTTCGCCGAGCTGCTGCGCACGATCCCCGGCGTCAACGTCACGCAGGTCTCCGCGCGCGACATCAACGTCACGAGCCGGGCGGCGACAGGGACCCTGGCCACCGGGCAGCTGGCGTTGCTCGACGGGCGCACGCTCTACCAGGATTTCTTCGGGTTCGTGATGTGGGACTTCCTGCCGGTGAACTTCAACGAGGTCAAGCAGGTCGAGGTCATCCGCGGTCCGGCATCCGCCGTCTGGGGCGCCAACGCGCTCTACGGCGTCGTCAACGTCATCAGCAAGACGCCGCGGGAGCTGAAGGGCGCGAGCGCCACGTTCGGGTTTGGCGGCTTCGATCGGCCCGACGCCGACGCGGGATCGCTCTGGTACGTCAGCGGCACCTACGCCGATGCGCCGAACGACCGCTGGTCGTACAAGCTGTCGGGTGGCGGATACTCACAGGACGCGCTGGCCCGGCCGACGGGGAAGATTCCTTGCGACAACGCGGCGGTGTGCACGGTCACCACGACCAACTATCCTCCGTTCGCCAACACTGGCACGACGCAGCCGAAGTTCGACGCGCGCGTCGACTACGACTACGTGGACGGAAAGAAGCTGTCGTTCTCGGGCGGTGTCGCGGGAACCGACGGCATCATGCATTCCGGCATCGGCCCGTTCGACATCAACAGCGGGTCGGTCATGAGTTACGCGAAAGCAGACTTCACCAAGGGCGCCCTGCGCGCCGGGTTCTTCACGAACCTGCTCAGCGGCGATGCTGACCAATTGCTGACGCGGGGCTTGAACGGCGCGCCTATCACCTTCAAGTTCGATACCGCGACGGTCGACTTCGATTTGTCGAACACGCAGACGTTCGCGAAGCGGCATGTGGTGAGTTACGGCGGCAACCTGCGCTTCAACAGCAACGATCTCTCGATTGCGCCGGACGCCGACAACAGGACGGAGTTCGGCATCTATGGGCAGGACGAGATTTTCCTCTCCGACCACTTCCGGCTGGTCGCTGGCGGACGCGTGGACCGCTTCGATTTCGTCGACGACTTCGTATTCTCGCCGCGCGTCGCGTTTCTCATCAAGCCGGACACCAACCAGACGTTCCGCATCTCCTACAACAAGGCCTACCGGTCACCGTCGGTGATCAACAACTTCATCGACCTGATCATCTCGCAGCCCGTGGACCTGTCCGCCCTCGGCGTACCGAATCCGTACCTTCTCCCAGTCGATGTCGTCGGTAATACCGATCTCAAGGTGCAGTCGCTCGACGCCTTCGAGGTCGGCTACTCGGGCGTCCTCGCGAACGGTCGCGCGATTGTGTCGGCAGCCTATTATATGAACTGGTTGAAGAACGACATCCTATTCACCCAGGATGGTGTCTATACCGCGGCGAACCCGCCGTCGAATTGGCCGCTGCCTCCCGTCGTCATCGCACTGCTCGCGCAGCAGAATCGGTTTCTCCCGTCGACGTTCACGTATCTCAATTTCGGCAAGAGCACGAGCCAGGGTCTCGAGCTCGGGGTGAACGCTTACGTCAACGACCACGCCAGCGTCTTTGCCAACTACTCGTACCAGACCGATCCGGATCCGAAGGATTTTCCTCTGTCCGAATTGAACCTGCCGCCCAACAACCGCTTCAGCCTCGGCGCCAGCTTTACCTACGACAAGTTCCTGGGGAACCTCTCGGTCACCTATACCGACGAGGCGTTCTGGCAGGACGTCCTCAACGATCCGTACCACGGCACGACCGAGCCGTACACCATCGTGAACGCGGGCATCGGGTTCCGCTGGCTGGATGAAAAGGTCACGACATCGCTCAAGTTCGTCAACCTGGCCAACTCGTCGGTTCAGCAGCACGTCTTCGGCGACGTCACGAAGTTTCAGATGGTTGCGGAGATCAAGGTTCGCTTCCCGGGGCAGTAGGCTTCATGTGCCTAGGGATCAGGGATCAGGAACCGGGGATCAGGAAGAGCTTTTGAGTCTCAAATTAGAGATAAGCTTGATTTGAGCCCCGATCCCTGGACCCCTGATCCCCGATCCCTGAGATGATCCGACTGCTCGCCCTCGACCTCGACGGCACCGTCCTCGACAGCCACGGACAGATCCCCGACGCGAACCGCACCGCCATCGCCCGCGCGATCGACGCCGGCGTCGAGGTAGCGATTGCGACCGGGCGCCGCTACGAGTTCGCCAGGTCGATTTTCGAGAGCCTGCCACCGCCGCTCACGCTCATCCTCAGTAACGGGGCGATCGTGAAGTCGCATGAGGGGCAGACCCTGATGCGACGTCTCCTGCCACGCACGGCCGCGCGCGCGGTGCTGGTGGGTGCGCCCGAACATCGTGCGAGCGCGGCGCTCATCTTCGACCGGCCCCGGGAAGGGCAGGTCGTCTTCGAGTCCATCGACTGGAACGATCGCCGGCACCGTCGCTTCTACGAAGCGAATCGCGCGTTTGTGAGCGAGCACTCGCCGCTCGAGGACGCCCTGACCGAAGACCCCGTGCAGGTCATGTTCACCGGTGGCTGCGCCTCGATGCGCCGGCTCTTTGACGGGCTCCGGCAGGTTGCGACGGCGGACATCACGTGCTCGGTCGCCCTCACAGAGTACGAGCACCGCGACTTTTCGCTCGTCGACGTCTTGCAAGCCGGCTGCAGCAAGGGGTCCGCGCTGGCGGGCTGGGCGGAGCATCAGGGGTTGCAGGCGAGCGAAGTGATGGCGATTGGAGATAACCTGAACGACTTGGAGATGCTGGAGTACGCCGGCACGCCGGTCGTGATGCGAAACGCGATCGGCGCCCTCAAAGGACGTGGCTGGGCTGCCACGGCGTCCAACGACGAGGCGGGCGTCGCGCAAGCGATTGAGACGTTCGTCTTCGCCGGGGCGTCATACTCAAAATGAGCTGTGGGATCCGGTACCTGTTGCCGGTCGAGTGAGCGCATGCCTGGTGGATTGAGGGGAGGGTTGCGGATTCCGCGGTCGGAGACGGCGCGCGGGCGCCGGTCCGCCGCTACACGGGCCGTCGAGCCGTCCCAGGCCCCCAAGAAGAAGATCTCGGCTGAGGCCGCCTGGCGGGAGGCGCGCGCCCTGATCCTCGCGCGCAAGGGCCGGCTGGCGCTTGGCTTGGCGCTCATGCTGGTCAACCGCCTGCTGGGCCTCGTGCTTCCGGCCACCTCTAAATTCCTGATCGACGATGTCATCGGCAAGGGCCGCGCGGACATGTTGATGCCGCTGGCGCTCGCGGCCGGCGCGGCGACCATCGTCCAGGCGGTGACATCCTTCGCGCTGTCGCAGGTGCTCGGCGTCGCGGCGCAGCGGGCAATCACCGACATGCGGCGGCGGATCGAGGCGCACGTCGCCCGCCTGCCGGTGCGCTACTTCGATTCGACCCAGGCCGGCGTCCTCATCTCGCGCATCATGTCGGACGCCGAAGGCATCCGCAACATCGTCGGCACCGGCCTCGTCCAGCTCACTGGGAGCATCGTGACCGCCGTGATCGCGCTCGGGATCCTGTTCTATCTGAACTGGTGGCTCACGCTGGCCACGCTGGGCGCGCTCGCGGCTTTCGGCGGGGCGATGGCGCTGGCGTTCAACCGCCTGCGCCCGCTCTTCCGCGAGCGGGGGAAGATCAACGCCGAGGTGACGGGCCGGCTGAACGAGACGCTCGGCGGCATCCGTATCGTCAAGACCTACACCGCCGAGAAGCGCGAAGAGCTGGTGTTCACGAAGGGCGTGCATCGCCTGTTTCGGAACATCGCCAAATCGATCACCGGTGTGTCGGCGATCACCGCATTCTCGACCGTGGTCGTGGGCGTGATCGGCGTGATCATGATCGTGATCGGCGGCCGGTCGATCCTCTCCGGCGCTATGACGCTCGGCGACTTCATCTTCTACCTGGTTCTTACCGGGCTGATGGCCGCGCCGGTCGTCCAGATTGCGTCCATCGGCACGCAGATCAGCGAAGCGTTCGCGGGCCTCGACCGGATTCGCGAGCTCCTCGAGATGGATACCGAGGACGAAGAGGACAGCGGGAAGTCGGCGCTCGGGTCGATCGATGGCGAAGTGATTTTCGAGCACGTGCACTTCGAATACAACGCCGGCGTCCCGGTGCTGAAGGATGTCAGCTTCAACGCGCCGGCGGGCACGACGACCGCGCTCGTCGGCTCGAGCGGATCGGGCAAGAGTACGCTGATCAGCCTGGTGATGGCGTTCAATCGTCCGGCTGCGGGCCGGCTGCTCATCGACGGCCGCGATCTGATACCATCCGGCTGCGGGACTACCGTTCGCAGATCGGCGTCGTCCTGCAGGACAACTTTCTGTTCGATGGCACCGTCGGCGACAACATCCGGTACGGGCGGCCGGATGCGACCATCGAGCAGGTCCGCGAGGTCAGCCGCATCGCGCACGCCGACGAGTTCATCGACGGCTTCGAGAAGGGCTACGACACCGTGGTCGGCGAACGCGGGGTCAAGCTCTCGGGCGGACAGCGTCAGCGCGTCGCCATCGCGCGCGCGATCCTCGCCGACCCGCGCATCCTCGTTCTCGATGAAGCGACGTCGTCGCTCGACAGCGAGAGCGAGGCGCTCATCCAGGACGGCCTCCACTCGCTGCGTCGCGGCCGGACGACGTTTGTGATTGCCCACCGCCTGTCGACGATTCGCAGCGCCCATCAGATCCTGGTCCTCGAGCACGGCGAGATCGTCGAGCGGGGCACCCACCGGGAACTGCTCACGCTGGGCGGGCGCTACCGTACTCTCTACGATCGGCAGTACCGACCTCGAGACGGACCGCTTCGTGAATCCGGGAGAGGAACTGGTGCAGAAAGTCTGAAGTCTGACGTTGGAAGTTTGAAGTGGGGAAGTGTGAAGTCTGAAGTGGGAAGTGGAAGTTGGAAGGAAGTAGGAAGTCGCAAGTAGGAAGTGGTAAGTAGGAAGTGCCAGGTAGGAGTCGCAAGTAGGAAGTGGTACACTTCCCACTTCAACTTCAAACTTCGAGCTTCGGGCTTCAACACTTCAAACTTCCAACGTCAGACTTCAGACTTTCAGGTCTTCATACACGCATGCAGTTCATCTACACCATGAAGGGGCTGGGCAAGGTCCACCAGCCCGACCACGTTGTTCTCAAAGATATCTGGCTCTCGTTCCTGCCGGGCGCGAAGATCGGGGTGCTCGGCCTCAACGGCGCCGGAAAGAGCAGCCTGCTGCGCATCATGGCGGGCGAGGACCAGAGCTTTCTCGGCGAGGCGTTCCCCGCCGAGGGGATCAGCGTCGGCTTCCTGCACCAGGAGCCGCGGCTGGACCCCGCCAAGACGGTGCTCGGGAACGTCGAGGAAGGCGTCGCGGAGATTCGCGCGCTCCTGAATCGCTACGACGAGATCAACGCGAAGTTCGGCGAGGAATTGTCGCCGGACGAAATGGAGAAGGTTCTCGAAGAGCAGGGCAAGGTGCAGGATCACATCGAGGCCGCCAACGGCTGGGACCTCGATTCGAGGCTCGAGCTCGCGATGGACGCCCTGCGGCTACCGCCGCCCGACGCCGACGTCGCGACGCTCTCGGGTGGCGAGCGCCGCCGCGTCGCGCTGTGCCGGCTACTGCTCAAATCTCCGGACCTGCTCCTTCTCGACGAGCCGACCAACCATCTCGATGCCGAGTCGGTCGCCTGGCTCGAGCGCTTCCTCAAGGACTATCCGGGCACGGTCGTAGCGGTCACCCACGATCGCTACTTCCTCGACAACGTGGCCGGTTGGATTCTCGAACTCGATCGCGGCTCCGGGATTCCTTGGGAAGGAAACTACTCCTCCTGGCTCGATCAGAAACAGAAGCGCCTGGTGGTCGAGGAGAAGACCGAGAGCAAGCGTCAGCGGACGCTGCAGCGCGAGCTTGACTGGATCCGGCTGTCGCCGCGCGCGCGTCAGGCGAAAGGCAAGGCCCGGCTCAACGCCTATGAAGAGCTCCTCGCCGAGGAGACCGCGCAGAAGGTCGACCAGGTCGAGATCTACATTCCGTCAGGCCCGCGACTGGGCGACATCGTCGTCGAGGCGCGCGGTCTCCGCAAGGGCTACGGCGACCTCCTGCTGATGGATGACGTCACCTTCACCCTGCCGCGCGGCGGCATCGTCGGTATCATCGGCCCCAACGGCGCCGGCAAGACGACGCTCTTCAGGATGATTACCGGGCAGGAGCAGCCCGACGGCGGGACGCTCAGGCTGGGCGAGACGGTCAAGGTCGGCTACGTCGACCAGTCGCGTGATTCGCTCAACGCCGACAAGAGCGTCTGGGACGAGATCACGGGCGGCAACGACGAAGTGGAGCTCGGGAAGCGCAAGGTGGCTTCGCGCGCCTACGTGTCGTGGTTCAACTTCAAGGGCCGCGATCAGCAGCGCAAGGTCGGCGCGCTCTCGGGTGGCGAACGTAACCGCGTGCACCTGGCGAAGCTGCTGAAGGCCGGCGGGAACCTCCTCCTGCTCGACGAGCCGACCAACGATCTCGACGTCGACACGCTGCGGGCGCTCGAAGAGGCGCTCCTGGCCTTTGCCGGCTGCGCGGTGGTCATCAGCCACGATCGCTGGTTCCTGGATCGCATCGCAACCCACATCCTCGCCTTCGAAGGCGACAGCAAGGTGGTCTGGTTCGAGGGGAACTATCAGGACTACGAGGCCGATCGCCATCGCCGCCTCGGGGCTGAGGCGGACCAGCCGCACCGGATCAAGTACCGGAAGCTGACGCGGTGAGACACCCGTAGGGCGCCACCCGTAGCGCGCAACTTTAGTTGCGCGTCAGCTTTCTCCGCCACGGTCAGATCTCGCTCACACAGTCGCCAACGCCCAACTGAAGTTGGGCGCTACGGGCGTCCCACACGCCCAACTAAAGTTGGGCGCTACGGGCGTCCCTGTCGGAGATCCAGATAGAATCCCTAGCGTGCGGTCGATTCGTCGACTCTCGATTGTGGCTTTGCTTCTGGCGATCTGCGCGAGCTGCTCGAACGACGGCCAGCCGCGGGCCCGTTTCCTCTCCATCGCGACCGGCGGCACCGGCGGAGTCTATTATCCGTACGGCGGCGGCCTGGCGAAGGTTCTGAACGAGAATCTGCCTAACGTCCGGGCGACGGCTGAAGTGACGGCCGCGTCGGTGGACAACCTCAAGCTGATTCGCGACGGCCGCGCCGACCTCGCGTTCGTCCTCGCAGACACGCTCGCCGATGCCGTCGCGGGCCGCGGCCCGTTCGACGGCCGTCCCGTTCCTGCAGCGAGCCTCGCCGTCCTCTATTCGAACTACACGCACATCGTGACGACGGCGGCCAGCGGGATCACCTCGATCGCGGATCTTCGCGGCAAGACCGTGTCGACCGGCGCACCGGGTAGCGGCACCGAGGTCATCGCTCTCCGAGTTCTGCGCGCAGCAGGTCTCGACCCGGATCGCGATGTGGTCCGTCAGGGACTTGGCGCGACGGAATCGGCCGGCGCTCTCAAGGACGGCAAGGTCGCCGCGTTTGTCTGGACCGGCGGGCTGCCGACGGCAGCCATCCAGGATCTCGCGCACAGTCAGGGGATCACGATCCGTCTCCTCGCCAGCGCTGGCGCTATCCCGGTCCTTCAACGTCAGTACGGCGACCTGTACTTTCCGCTGGAGATCCCGGCGGGTGCCTATCGCGGAGTCGATCAGGCGGTGTCGGTTGTCGGCGTCGCCAACGTTCTCGTCGTCAACCGCTCCATGCCCGACGATCTGGCCCACGACATCACGAGGGTGCTGTTCGAGAAGAGGTCCGAGCTCGCAGCGATCCATCCGGAGGCCGCACATCTCTCACTCGAGCGTGCGGCCGTAGGATCGCCGGCGGAGTATCATCCCGGCGCGCTCAAGTACTACGCCGAGCAGAAAGCCAACAGATGAACGCCCTCACCAAGGTCACGATCGGAGGCCTGCTGCGCGCGTGGTGACCGATCCACTCGAATCGTTCCAGGACTCGTCCGGGCGGAGGCTCGAGGGATCGCCACAGAAGATCGCCGCCGCTCTCTCGATCGGCCTTTCGCTCTACTCGATCTACTGGGTCCTCTTCATCGTCCAGCCGCAGGTCTATCGGGTCAGCTTTCTGCTCGTCGCGATCGTCCTGATCTTTCTGCTGTTTCCGGCGCGGAGCAGGAGTCACGGCAACCGCGTCGAGCCTCTCGACTGGCTCCTCATCGGTGCCTCGATTGTGGCGCTCGCCTGGCCTATCGCGGACTTCAGCCGCTTCATCTACCGGGCCGCCGATCCCTTGCCGGTTGACGTCGCGCTCGGCGGGCTGACGATTCTGCTCGTGCTCGAGGCCACTCGCCGATCGGTCGGGTGGATCCTGCCGGCGACGGCGATTGGCTTCATCGCGTACGGCTGGGGTGGTCAGGTCTTTGACCGCCTCGGGCTCGGGCTCATCGCCCACCGCGGCTATGAGCTCGACCGCCTCGTGGGCACTCTCTACATGACGCTCGAAGGGATCTTCGGTGTCCCGCTCGATGTCGCGACGACCTACATCATCCTCTTCACGATCTACGGCGCGGTGCTCGAGCAGTCCGGGGCCGGCCGCTTCTTCATCGATTGGTCGATGGCCGCGATGGGCCGTTCCCACTCCGGCGCGGCGCCGGGACGCACGGTCACAGTCGCCGGATTCCTGCTCGGCACCGTGTCCGGCAGCGGTGTGGCCACAACGGTGATGCTCGGGTCGGTTTCGTGGCCGCTGCTGCGGGGTGCGGGCTATCGTCCAGAGGTCGCTGGCGCGATTCTGTCGGCGGCCGGCATCGGCGCGCTCATCTCGCCGCCGACGCTCGGCGCTGCGGCGTTCCTCATCGCCGAGTTCCTCAAGATTTCGTATCTGCACGTCCTCGTGATGGCGACCATTCCGACGGCTTTGTACTACTTTTCCATCCTCCTGATGATCGAAGCCGATTCGCGCCGGCTTGGCGCCAGGGGGCAGATGCCGGACGTCGAGTCCGCCGGCACGCTGTTCCGGAGGTACGGCTACCACTTCACGTCGCTCGTCGCGATTGCCGTATTCATGGTCGCGGGCATGTCGGCGTTTCGCGCGGTGTTCTGGTCGACGGTGCTCGCGGTCGCCTTGAGCTTCCTCAGGCGCGAGACGGCGTTGACGCCGCGCCGACTGTCGGCCGCCCTCCAGGCCGGTGCAACAGGCGTCCTGAGCGTCTGCGCCACGACGGCGACCGCCGGCATCATTGTCGGCGTCGTGACACTGACCGGGCTCGGGCTGAAGATCTCCGGCCTCATCGTCGCGCTCGCCGGCGGTCACCTGTTCCTGACGATCGTCTACTCGGCGCTCGCGGTCTGGATGCTCGGCCTCGCCGTGCCGGTGACCGCGTCGTACATCATCGCCGCGGTCATGGTTGCCCCGGCGCTCGTGCAGGCCGGCGTCCCCGACATCGCGGCGCACATGTTCATCTTCTACTACGCCGTGCTCTCCGAGGTCAGCCCGCCAACGGCACTCTCGCCGTTTGCCGCCGCTGCGATCACCGGCGGCAACCCGTTCGCCACGATGATGCTGACGTGGAAGTACACGCTGCCGGCCTTCCTCGTGCCGTTCGTGTTCACGCTCACCCCCCAGGGGCTCGGCGTACTGATGCAAGGGAATGCCCTGGGGATCGCCACGGCCACTCTCAGCGCGGCCGCCGGCATCGCCGCGTTGGCCGCGGCTTTCGGGGGATGGATTCGCGGTCCGGCGTCGGCCATCGAAAGGGGCCTCGCCGGCCTCGCCGGCGGCCTCCTTTGCTACGCAGCGGGCTGGGCGGACTTGGCCGGCCTAGCCATTGTTGGGCTGGTGCTGTTCTTGCACTTTGGATGGCATTCCGTGAAAGTTCGGGGAGATTGATACAGGTGAAATACTTCGGTATCAATAACTTAGCAAGATACGGTTCGACGGAAGCTGGCCGGACGGGCCAAATTACGGCAGACGCAAAGTGGCAGAGTGCCAATAATTGTCAATCGATAAAGGTGCGATGATGTCGTCCTCAAAAACGGGCCTGGCACGGAGCGAGTCGGGTTTCACCCTGATCGACTTACTCTTCGTGATCGCGCTCATCGGGCTCCTCTCGACGCTCGCCATCCCTGGCCTGATGCGGGCGCGCGGTGCGGCGCAGTCAGCTTCGGCCCTGGGGACGATGAAGGTCGTGAACAGCGCGCAACTGAGCTTCGCGATCACGTGCGGACTCGGGTTTTACTCGCCGGAGTTTAGGACCCTTGGCGTGATTCCGCCGTCGGCCATCGAAGCCTTCCTGCCACCGGAGATGTCGTCTGATGTGGTGTTCATCAAGAGTGGCTACACGTTCAGCATGGCGGGAGTGGGCCTTCCCGGCGCACCCGCATCCTGTAATGGGCTGTCGGCCGGCTCTGCGTCGTCTGGGTATGCCCTGGTCGCGGACCCCCTCGATGTCACATCGAGCGCGGACCTGCGGTACTTCGGAACCAACGCCGACGGCACCATCTACGAGGATGGGGCGACTTATACGTTGACTATGCCCGAGACCGGTGCGCCTCCCGGGGGCGCGCCCATCAAGTAGCAAACGATTCGGGCCTCGGCGCGAGGCGTGCGGCGCTCCCGACGGGTTCTTCGGTGGACTCGAGGGGCCGTACAGCCAAGCGCCGCGGCCGCTCCCCGCCCGCCTTCGCATCCCAATCGACCGCAGCTTTTCTGGTATCGTTACTCCTTCTCGCTCGAGGGGGAGGGTGACTGATGCTCACGGGTACCAGGCGCGGCTCGCATGTCCTTGCGGCGTCGTTGTTTCTGCTCACAATTGCGGGCGCGGCAGCCGCGCAGACCGTCACGGCGCCGAAGCAGCACTTCGGCTTCAACATAGGTGACGACTACCAGCTCGCCACCTACACGCAGTTCGTCGACTACTGGCAGAAGCTCGACAAGGAATCCGATCGGATGAAGGTGGTGGAGATCGGCAAGACCGCCGAGGGGCGGCCGCAGCTGATGGCCATCATCACCTCTCCCGAGAACCACAAGAAGCTCGAGCGCTACAAGGAGATCTCCCGCAAGCTGGCGACAGCCGAAGGGCTGACCGACGATCAGGCGCACGCGCTCGCGAAGGAAGGCAAGGGCATCGTCTGGTTCGACGGCGGGCTGCACGCCACGGAAGTCCTCGGCGCGCATCAGCTGATCGAGACCGTGTATCAGCTCGTCAGCCGATCCGACGCCGAGACGACTCGCTTTCTGAACGACCTGGTCATCCTTGCCGTGCACGCGAATCCAGACGGGATGGAGCTCGTGTCGAGCTGGTACATGCGCGAGAGCGAGCCGACGCGTCGATCGTCGACTGGCTTGCCGCGCCTGTATCAGAAGTACATCGGTCACGACAACAACCGTGACTTCTACATGTCGACCCAGCCCGAGAGCACCAACATGAACCGCGCGATGTACATCGAATGGTTCCCGCAGATCATGTACAACCATCACCAGACCGGTCCGGCCGGGACGGTGATGTTCGCGCCGCCGTTCCGCGATCCGTTCAACTACAACTTCGACCCGCTCATCCCGGCGCAGCTCGACCTCGTGGCGGCGGCGATGCACAGCCGCTTCGCGGCGGAGGGGAAGCCGGGTGTCACGAGCCGCAAAGGTGCAAGTTACTCGACCTGGTGGAACGGCGGCCTGCGGACGATGGCCTACTTCCACAACATGATCGGCCTGCTGACCGAGACGATCGGGAACCCGACGCCGACCAGCATTCCGTTCATCCCGTCGAAGCAGCTGCCCGACTCGAACCTGCACTTCCCGATCGAGCCGCAGGTGTGGCACTTCCGGCAGTCGGTCGACTACTCGGTGACGGCCAACTACGCGGTCTTCGACATCGCGTCGCGGAACAAGGAGAACTTCCTCTACAACATCTACCAGATGGGGAAGAACTCCATCGAGCGCGGGAACCGCGACAGCTGGACGGCCACGCCGCGCCGGATCATCGCGGCGGAGGCAGCGGTCAGCGGTGGCCGTGGCCGCGGCGGCGCGGCGGCGCCTGCGGGCGACGAGCCTGACACCGGCGGCGGGCGTGGCGGGCGCGGCGGCGGCTCGCCCGAAGACTTCAAGAAGTTCCTGCGCGACCCTGCGACGCGCGATGCGCGCGGCTACATCCTGTCATCGGAGCAGCCTGATTTCCCGACCGCGACCAAGTTCGTCAACGCGCTGCTCAAGACCGGTGTCACCGTCCACCGTTCGACCGCGACCTTCACTGCCGCGGGCAAGAGCTATCCTGCGGGTTCCTACGTCGTGAAATCCGCGCAGGCGTTCCGGCCGCACGTGCTCGACATGTTCGAGCCGCAGGATCACCCTGATGACATTCCGTACCCGGGGGGGCCGCCGAGTCGTCCCTACGACAGCGCCGGCTGGACGCTCGCCTATCAGATGGGCGTGAAGGTCGACCGCGTGCTCGAGGGTTTCGACGGCCCGCTCGAAAAGCTCAGCGGCCTCCAGAAACCGGCACCCGGCAAGGTGACGACGGCCGCGACGGCTGGCTACACGTTCAACCATGCCGTCAACGACTCGTTCACGGCGATCAACCGGCTGATTGCCAGCGGGGAAGACGTGTCCTGGATGTCGTCGGGGCCGCAGACCGGGGCCTTCTTCGTCGCCACGAAGGCTTCGACCGCAGCCGCCGTCGGCAAGATTGCGGCTGATCTCGGGCTCAACTTCGAGGGGGTGTCCGCACGGCCCGCCGGCGACGCGATCAAGCTGCGCAAGCTCCGGATTGCATTGGCCGATCAGTACGGGGGGTCGATGCCCTCAGGGTGGACGCGCTGGCTGCTCGAGCAGTTCGAGTTCCCGTTCGAGGTCGTTTTCCCGCAGGCGCTCGACGCGGGCAACCTGGCGAGCCGCTTCGACGTCATCATCTTTCCGTCTGGCGTTGGCCCGGCAGCGGCCGGCGCTGGGCGTGGCGGACGTGGCGGCGGAGGCGGCGGTGGGGGGCGTGGCGGTGCTGGCGGTGGTGCCGGGGCGGCGATTCCCGCGCAGTATCAGAGTCAGCTCGGAGCGTACACGGCGGCCCAGACGGCTCCCCAGCTGAAGAAGTTTCTCGACGACGGCGGGACGATTCTGGCCGTCGGTCGATCGGCGATGAATCTGGCCGAGATCTTCGAGCTGCCGGTCGACAATCACCTCGTCGAGCGGTCGTCCGACGGTACGACACGGCCGCTGCCGTCAGAGAAGTACTACGTTCCTGGATCGGTGCTCCGGGTCGCGGTCGACAATACGTCGCCGATCGCGCACGGTATTACAAACCCGCTGGATGTGTTCTTCGATAATAGCCCCGTGTTCCGACTCGAGCCGGAGGCGGCGCTGAAGGGCATACGGCCCGTCGCCTGGTTCGATAGTGCCAACCCGCTGCGGAGTGGATGGGCGTACGGGCAGGGTTACCTGCAGGGCGGCGTCGCCGTCGTCGACGCCTCGGTCGGGAAGGGGAAGCTGTTCCTCTTTGGCCCGGAGATCACGTTCCGGGCGCAGCCGCACGGGACGTTCAAGTTCCTGTTCAACGGGATCTATCTGGCGGCGCGTACGACCGGCACGGGGGCCGCGACCGACAGCCGTTGACTGGGTAGCGTAAAGGCCGAAGGCTCAGGCAAATCCTTGCCCGAGCCTTCAGACCTACTCGCTGAGCCGCGTGGTCAGCGGCGCTTCCGGGCGGTCTTCTTCTTCGCGCGGACGACGCGCTTGACCGCCTTGGCCTTGGCCTTCGCTTTCTTGACGGCCTTCTTCACCTTCCGCTTGGCGACCTTGACCTTCACCTTGGCGCGAGCCTTGACCGTCGCCTTCTTGGCTTTCGCCGCGACCCTTTTCACGGTCTTCCGCGCCTTGGTGACGGCGCGAGCGGCGGTGGCTTTCGCTGCCCGGCCGGCGGCGGCTGCCTTCTCGGCGGCACCAGTGACGGCCGTGGTGGTAGCCGTCCCCGCAGACTTCGCGGTCGAAACCGCGGAACTGGCCACGCTCGCGGCCGTACTGGCGGCTTCCTGCGCGGTTTCGCTGACGGTCTTCACCGCGCTGCCGAGCGCTCCGCCAACGGCTTCAGCCGTACGCGTCAGCGGGTCGACTCCAGGTGTCACTGCTTGTTCATCGGACATAGATGCTCCCTTCGCACCCTATAGTTCCGCGCAACCGGCACGGCTCTCGCGTTCGAGTGGCGCTCCCGTTGTAGATGGATGCTGGCGTGTGGATCTCACGGTGAAGTCGCCAACTACGGCAGTTATGCGGAGTGCGTGTCGCGCATACTAGCAGAGACGCAGCGAAAAAGCGCAACGAAGTGAGTCCAATCTACAGATACGACGCCCACGTCCTTGACGCGCTCGCCGGACACGGGCTTATCCCTGGGCCCGGGACATCGCCGCAGCAGTTGCGCGACGCGGTGCGGGACCTGTACCGCTACGAAATTAAGCGCCTCCGCCGGGCGCTCCTCGCTGGCCACATCGCCAAACGCGACTACGCCGACCACGTCGTGGCGCTCCGCCGCAAGTACCCCCTGCTGTCGGTGCCCATGGAGTTGTGGCTGGCTCCCGGGGAGGAGGGGGATGAGCCGCGCGGAAGCGTGTGACCAAGTACCGCTACCATACCCCAATGCAGGACTTCGAAAAGCTCGGCCTTTTCTACCTCGGTCGACGCTACGACATGACTGGTTCGCGCGCGTTGGACGAGGCGGTGCTCTATGACTCGCGTGACCTCGTGACCCACGCGGTATGTGTGGGCATGACGGGCAGCGGCAAAACCGGTTTGTGCCTGTCGCTCATCGAAGAGGCTGCCATCGATGGCGTCCCGGTCATCGCCATCGACCCGAAAGGGGACCTCGGCAACCTCCTGTTGACGTTCCCCCAGCTCTCGGCGGTGGAGTTCCGGCCCTGGGTCGACGAGGACGAGGCCCGCCGCAAGGGCCAGACGGCCGATGCGTTTGCCGCGGCTGAGGCCGACCGGTGGCGCGCGGGTCTGGCCGAGTGGGGCGAGGACGGCGCGCGAATCGAGCGATTGAAGAGCGCCGCCGACTTCACCATCTACACGCCGGGGAGCCGCGCCGGCGTCCCGGTTTCCATCCTGAGTTCCTTTGCGGCCCCTCCGGCGGCGGTCCGCGCCGACGCCGAGGTCATGGCCGAGCGCGCCGCGAGCACGGCCACGAGCGTGCTTTCCCTCGCGGGAGTCGACGCCCCTCCGCGCAGCCGGGAGCATACGGTCGTCACCAGCCTTTTCGGCGCCGCCTGGGCCGAGGGGCGCGACCTCGATCTCGCGACCCTTATTCAGCAGGTGCAGACGCCTCCCTTCGCCAAGGTTGGCGTCGTCGACCTCGAGGCGTTCTTCCCGGCGAAGGATCGGTTCGATCTGGCCATGCGGCTCAACGGGTTGCTTGCCGCGCCGGGGTTTGCGCAGTGGCTCGAGGGCGCCCCGCTCGACCCGGCAAGCCTGCTCTATTCACCCCAAGGCAAGCCAAGGGTCGCCGTGTTTTCGATCGCGCACCTCGGCGACGCCGAGCGGATGTTCTTCGTGTCGCTGCTGCTCAATCAGGTCGTGGCGTGGATGCGAGGGCAGACCGGCACGACGAGCCTGCGGGCCATGCTCTACATGGACGAGATCCTCGGCTACTTTCCGCCGGTGGCGAATCCGCCCTCGAAGGCGCCGCTCATGACGCTCCTCAAACAGGGCCGGGCATTCGGGCTTGGCGTCGTCCTGGCTACGCAGAACCCGGTCGATCTCGACTACAAGGGACTCGCCAACACGGGGACGTGGTTCCTCGGCCGCCTGCAGACCGAACGCGACAAGGCGCGCATGCTCGACGGACTCGAAGGTGCGGCGGCAGGCTCGATGGACCGTGCCGAGACGGACCGCCTGCTGTCGGCGCTCGACAAGCGCGTGTTTCTCCTGCACAACGTCCACGAAAAAGCGCCGGTCGTCTTCCAAACGCGCTGGACGCTGTCGTACCTCAGGGGACCCCTGTCGAGGGATCAGATTCGGTCGCTCACGCCACAGCCGGCGGCCGGGAGTCCAAGAGTCGAGGCGGCGACGCGGCAACCAGAGGCCGCCAGTCAGAAGCCTGCGGCAGGAGGCCCGCGAGTTTCCGCGCCCCCGATTGTCTCTCCTGGTGTCCAGCAGTATTTCGTGCCCGCCGCTGCCACCGACGTTCACTACAAGCCGGTCGTCCTGGGGGCGGCACGCGTCGGGTTTGGCGATGCCAAGCTCGGCATCGACGAAGTCCGGGACGTCGTCTATGCGGCACCGTTCGGATCTGGGGCGCTGGCGGTCGACTGGTCGACGGCGGCGACGGTCGAGGTCTCGACGGCCGACCTTCGCGATGCTGGACCGGCCGGCGCGACTTTTGAGGAGGTGCCAGCCGCAGGGCTGCAGGCGAAGAACTACGCAAAGTGGAACAAGGACTTCGGGAAGTGGCTCTCACAGTCCGAACGGCTCGACCTGATGCGCCAGCGGGACCTGAAGCTGACCTCGAATCCTGGTGAAAGCGAGCGTGATTTTCAGATCCGCGTGCGCGATGCGCAGCGCGTCGCCCGCGACGCGGCGGTCGATGCCGTGCGAAAGAAGTTCGCGGCCAGGCAGGCGCAGCTGGAAGAGCAGAAGCGGCGCGCTGCAGCCTCCGTGGAGCGCGAGTCGGCGCAAGCCTCCCAGCAGAAGCTTCAGACCGGCCTGTCGGTGGGTGCGACGATCCTCGGAGCGATCTTCGGCCGCAAGGCGATCGGCGTCGGGTCTCTCGGACGCGCGACCACCGCGGCGCGCGGCGTCGGCCGCAGCATGAAGGAGAGCGACGACATCAAGCGGGCCACCGAGAACCTCGACGCGATCGCGGAGCGAGCGCGCGCGCTCGAGGACGAGGTGGCGCAGGAGACGCGCAGGATCACCGGGGAATTCGACGCCGCTGGTGCGATTGAGCGCGTGTCACTCGCCCCGAAGCGCGGGCAGGTCTCGGTACAGCTCGTCGGGCTCGGCTGGCTTCCTGGGGGCGACTAGTCCTTTCCGGGGGG
This sequence comes from uncultured Acidobacteriota bacterium, assembly GCA_963839705.1. Lineage (GTDB taxonomy): Bacteria > Acidobacteriota > Vicinamibacteria > Vicinamibacterales > 2-12-FULL-66-21 > DATBJJ01. Next base: position 59,796 of record CAWIWL010000004.1, on the reverse strand, counting down.
CTTCGCCCCCCGGAGCCCCCCTACTGGCTCGCTCGCGGGGGCCCCACGCCCCGCGCCGCTCGCCAGGCTCACTCGCGGTCGCTCGTTCGCGCCGTTCATGGGGATGACTTCTAGTGTTCCGGAGGCGGCATGGCCGCTCGCGGGCAGGAGCACCAGTCCCATGAGATAGAGCGTCAGCGTGAGGAACGCGACGTAGCCCGTCGCGCTCCCGGCCGGGACATAGTCGAGTGCGCCGAGGGTGATGCCTTCCATCAGCGCAGTCATGACCCGCTTGATGACCCCGCGTCCAGGCGCGTAGAGCGACTCGAGCGCGATGAACCTCAGGAAGAACGCGCACCCCAGCAGCACCGCAAGGCTGCGAAGCATCGACAGACGGTCGCGAACGGCCGTCAGCGTTGTCAGGAGCTGCACCAGGAAGAACACGCTCACCAGGACGTGGAGCAAACCCGAATCCGGCGTCAGCAGATTGAACATCTGAGCCGACGCGGCGACGAGTGCGAGCACTACGGCGCCCCCACAGGCGTTCTCGACTCCGGTCCGGTTCTGACTCAGGAGCCGCTCGACGGCGACGACACCGGCGCGGGCGAGCGAGCCGACGAGCAGCACCGCCAGCACGAGCGCGACGAGCGGTGGCGGCACGAGCCGCACGTCCGCGCCAAGCCGGAGCCCTCCGAGGAGCGCCACCGTCAGGAACAGGCAGGGCAGGACGAACGCTTCGCGCAGCGGGGTCATCGTCTTGGCTTCAGGAGTCGCAACGGGTTGAAGTCCGAGGCGTCACGTGTGAGCCCGCGCTGCAGCTCGGCCCGCAGTTCGTCAGCCGAGTGCATGCCGATGTCGGGATCCTCGACCACCAGCCGGTGATCGGGTGCCAGCGCGATCGCCCGGTCGGCCGCCTCGAGGCCGTTCTTGAACAACGCGTCGTCGTTGTAGACCCGTCCCCAGCCCTGGCGGTAATAGGTGTAGGCGACGTAGAACTGGGTCAGCGCATCGCGCCCGGCCGGGTCTGCCCGGGCGAGTGCCGCGCGCGCCTCGTCGAACTGATCCCGCCGGAAGAAGGTCAGCCCGTCATCGAACGCTTGCTGATCGATGCGGTAAACGCCGATGGTCGAGGTAAACCCGCCGGTGACCTCCGCCATGGTCTGCGGCTGAGCCGCGTACATCCAGACGATGGCCGCCCCGTAGAGCACTGTACCCGCCAGCCCGGCCCCCCGCACCACCGAGTCACGCATCCTGGCTAGTTTGTACGATCTGGCCGCCGGCTGCTCGGGGCTGGCTGCTCGCTGCTGGCGGTTCGCGGCTCGTGGTTGTGCAGTCGGCGGCCGGTTTTTGGTCGAGGCACGGCCGGCAGCCGCGAGCCAGTCTCGAGACGCAAACCTGCAACAGCCAGCCGCCAGCAGCCAGCCGCGCGCCCCAACCAACGAATTCGCCCTGGTCCCCGTCTAAGCTGGATAGAAGTCTATATATGTAGAATTCTGGCCGACCAGGAGGACCTGACCGTGTCACCTCGCCTGAACCTGACGTATCCGACCGCGCTCGTCCTGCAGGCGCTTACGAGAGGGTTTCACCATGGGTTCGACATCATGGACGCCACCGGGCTGCCGAGCGGCACGGTGTACCCAATCCTGCGGCGGCTGGATCGCGAAGGCCTGCTGACGTCGGCGTGGGAGAAGCAGGCGACCGCGCAGCGCGAGCTGCGACCGCCGCGCCGCTACTACGAGATAACAGGCGCCGGCGAAGCGATGCTCGCCGAGGCCGAAGGGCGCTTTCGCGCGCTCGATCAGGCGGTTTCACCCCGTCGTCTGAAGCCCTCCCGCGCCTGATGACTCAGACCAACCGCGATCCGCTCGTCGTCCGGCTGTGTCTCGCAGTCGTGCGGACGTTCGCCGTCCTGGTGCCCGCCGCGTCCCGCCGGGAGTGGCGCGCCGAATGGGAGGCGGAAGTCCGGCATCGCTGGCACACGCTCGATCGCGACCAACACGTCGACTGGAGGACACGCATGGATTTGTTCCGACGCGCGCTCGGAGCCTTGCCGGACGCCGCCTGGCTCCGCAGGCAGTTCACGCTGGACGCCGACGTGGTTCACGACGTGAGGCACGGAGCGCGGATGCTCGCCAAGTCTCCGTCGTTCACGCTATCGGCAGTCCTGATCCTGGCTCTTGGCATTGGCGGCACCGTGTCGATCGTGACGCTCCTCGACACGCTTCAGTTCAGGCCCCTGGCCTATCAGGACGCCGAACGCGTCGTCACCATCTGGCAGCGTCAGGCGGCGCGCCCCGCGGAACGCGACGATGTCTCGCCGGCGGACTTCCTCGACTGGCGCGACCGGGCGCGATCGTTCTCGGTGATGGCCGGGGTCATTCCATATTCGATGGACTATACCGGTGGAACCGCGCCGGAAGTGCTTTTCGGCGCGCAGGTGACCGAAGGTTTCTTCGACGCCATGGGGATGCCGCCGATGATCGGCCGCGGGTTCCTGCCCGACGAGCACGTCCGCGGCGCGCGGCGCGCCGTCGTCATCACGTACGGCTTCTGGCAGTCCCGGTACGCCGGCGATCCGAACATCATCAACAAGTCGATCAGCATGGAAGGCGAGCCGTGGACGATCGTCGGCGTGCTGCCGAAGGCGTTTGCGCCGCAGCTCCTGCCGAGGCCAGGTGAGCTCAGCGTCTGGACGCCGAAGATCGTGCAGGACCTGGACAAGCGCATCCGCGCCAGTGCCTGGTGGAACGTCGTGGCGCGCCTGGCGCCGGGCGTGACGCTCGAGCAGGCTCAGAGCGAGATGGACAGCATCTCGGCCGCCCTGGCGAAGGAGTACCCGCGAACGAATGCGAGCAGCAGCGCCGTGGTCGTTCCGCTGCGCGAGCACTTGATGGGTGGCGTCCGCCTGCCGCTCGTGCTGATGCTCGGCGCCGTCGTGCTCGTTCTGGGCATCGGCTGCGCGAATGTTGCGAGCCTGCTCCTCGCGCGCGGCATCGAACGCAGCCGCGAGTTCGCCATCCGTTCGGCGCTCGGGGCCGGGCGCTCGCGGCTCGTGCGCCAGCTCGTCGCAGAGAGCCTCCTCCTGTCGCTCATGGCCGCGGGCGCCGGTCTTGCGCTGACGCGCTGGACGCTCGGCGGCATCGTCGCCATCGCGCCCGCCGGCCTGCTGCGGCTTCATGAGGCGGCGATCGATGGCCGCATCCTTCTGTTCGCCGCGGCGCTGACCACGCTGACGGCCATCGCCTTCGGGTTGATTCCGGCGCTCCAGTTTTCGCGACAGGGAAGAGACGTCCTGCGCGAGCGGCAATCCGACGCCGTGCGCGGATCGTTCCGCCGTGGTCTCGTGGCCGCTGAGGTCGCCATCGCGCTCGTGCTGCTGGCGGGCGCCGGTCTTCTCGTCAAGAGCTTCGGCCGGCTGCTTGCCGTGGACCCGGGATTCTCACCGCGCGGTGCAGTGATGGTGCAGGTGTTCGCATCGGATCGACACGGCACACCCGATCGACTGCGGAGTTTCTTCACGTCAACGCTCGACGAGATGCAGGCGCTTCCGGGCGTCGAGGCCGCCGGGGTGGTGTCGGCCATGCCCTTCGCGCTGTCCAACATCAACATCCGCAGCACGCTGGAGGCCGTGGGCCGACCGGCCGCGAAGGACGAGCAGCGGAGTGCCTTCGTGACCATCGCGAGCCCCGGCTACTTCAGCGCGATGTCGATTCCGCTCCGCGAAGGAAGATTGCTCGAGGATCGCGACAGCGAAACGGCTCCCGTTGTGGCCGTGATCAGCGAGGGCCTTCGTCGACGCGAGTGGCCCGACGAGAGCCCGATCGGCCGTCGCGTCCGCGTGTCATGGCAGGGAAGGCCGGTCGAAGCCGAAGTCGTAGGCGTCGTCAGCCAGATTCGGCACGATGGCCTCGACACGGCGCCCCGGCCGGAAGTGTTCCTGTCGGCGCCGCAGTTCCCGTTCGGTTCGATGACCTACGTCGTCCGTGCCGCCGGTGACCCGGGAGCTCTCGTCGAGCGGGTGAAGCGGCAAATCTGGGCAGTTGATCCGATGCAGCCGGTGTACGACAGTGCCAGTGTCGAGCGGCTGGTTCAAGCGTCCGTGGTGCGGCAGCGTTTCAGCATGAGCGTGATGTCGGCGTTCGCCCTGGTCGCGCTCATCCTCTGCGCGAGCGGCATCTACGGAATCATCAGCTTCACGACCACGCAGCGGACACGCGAAATCGGCCTGCGCATGGCGCTCGGCGCCGATGGTCCAACGATTCGCGGGATGGTGCTGCGCGAGGCGGCGGCTGTGATTCTGGCAGGATTGGTCGCGGGTGTCGCGGGCGCGCTGGCGGCGTCGCACTTTCTGCGGACGCTCCTCTTCGAGGTGCGCCCGGGCGATCCGTTGACGATCGGCAGCGTGTCGCTCCTGCTGGCCGCCGTGGGGCTGGCGGCATGCTACCTTCCGGCTCGCAGGGCGACGCGAGTCGACCCGATCATCGCGCTCCGCAACGAGTGAGCGGTCCTTACCGCCCGGACAGGTCGAGCGCCACGATCTGCTTGAGGTCGCGCACGTAGAGTGTCGTGCCACTCAGCGTCGGCGCGGTCCACGCGCGGGCGCTGCACTCTTGTAGATTGTCAAGAGAAGGCCATGTGGGTCAGGGAGGCGACGAAGGTAACGGGTTCAACACGAAGGAACGGAGTAAAGGAAGACGCACGGAGACAACCAGCTGACTTCCTCGTTCCTGGCTGGTCGGACCGCGCTTCGCGCGGTTTCGGCTGGCGTGAGGTCGACGAATCACAAGCACGTAATGGGTTTGGGTTGTGCTTGTGATCCGTCGACCTCACGCCAGCCGCGACGCCGGCCAAGGGCTGCCAAGGGCCGGCGTCCGACCAGCTGCACAACCCGTGGCGGGTGCCCGGATCTCTCCGTGCGTCTTCGTTAGCTTCGTTCCTTCGTGTTGAATCCGTTGGCTCCGTCGGCTTCGCAATCTCGAGGGCGTTTCCGCCACCAGAACGCAACCAGCGCACTCACGCTCAGCAGGACGCCGAACTCGAAAGTCATGACCGAGACCGGCGTGATCCATCTCCCGCCGTGGCGGGACAAATCCCAGACCTCGTAGACTGAGAGTGCGCTGATCGTCCACGCGGTCAGCGGCAGTGTGACGACCGAGAACAGGAACGGTGTCAGGCAGAGCAGGTACCAGGGATAGATCACTGGCGCAAATGCGACCGCGACGGCCATGGGCCACGCCCATGCCGCGGGGTCGGTGACGGGCAGTCGCCACCGCGCCCACAGCGCGACCGACAGACCGGCAGCCAGCGCGACGGCGGCTGCGAACCTGGGAAACGTCAACGCCGCGATGGCCGCGAAGAGGGGCCCGTTGAAGCGGACTCTATCGACGACGTTCGGTACGGCGCCGAGCGGCACGTCCGTTCCAGAGACGAATGGCAGGTAGAGGGCGACGGCGAACAACGCTCCGATGAATGCATCCCGCTTTCTTATCCGTCCGATGAGGAGGGGCGCCAGAACGACCGGCACCAGCTTCGTCGCAATCGCCAGCACGAACGCGATCGATGCCAGCTGCGTCCGGCGCCGCGCCAGCCAGAAGGCGGCGGCGACGATCCACAACGCTGCGAGCGCATCGATGTGACCGCTGTGGGCGATTTCGAACACCACGAGCGGGTTCCAGGCGTACGCCAGTGTCAGCCACTCCGAACGGCGCGTTGCGGCGAGCCACCGCCACAGCACGACGATCGTCAGCAGGTCGCAGGCTACGAGCGCCAGCTTCATGGCAAGTGTCGAATCGCTGATCATCACGACGAGCCTGAAGAAGAGCTGCGCTGCCGGCGGGTAGGGCGTGCGATCGCGCCGGCTCGGCATGCGCGCCGTCTGATCCGTATGCGTGTGGGCCATCGCCGGATCGACGGGCAAAACGCCGTAGGGGTTGTAGCCGAGCAGCTGCACGCGTCCGTCCCACTGGTAGCGAACCATGTCGCTGTCGGGGCCGACCGGCGCGAGGGCCATCGGGATCCGCATCGCCACGGCGAGGGCGAACGCGGCGAAGAGCAGGCGTCGCGGCGCGCGCGGCTCGCGCCACACCCTGGCCAACACGGCGCCGTAGGCGATTGTCCCGACAGCGACCGCCGCAAAGAAGATCGCCGAGCCGAGCGGCGCCTTTGAGGCCACGAGCACGACGATCGCGGCGAGATACGCTGTCCCGGCCGCCCCGAGCAGGTGTGAAATGCGAATGGGCGACAGGCGCATGGAGTGGACGGCCGGCGAGGCTGACGAGCGCCCGCGGACCGTCCATCATAGCGCGCCTGCCCGGCGCGAATCGTGCCGTTTCCTGCGTCAGACGGCGAGCTCCGCACGCTCGGCCGCGCGCGCACCGCCGAGCGCGGCGAGGCCATCGAGAAGATCGGCCACCAGATCCTTGTGATGTTCGCAGCCGGGAGAGAGCCGCACGAGCGTGTCCGAGAGCCCGAGCTTCGCGCGCTCAATCGCGGGAATCGACGCATGGGTCATCCGCGCTGGGTGGCAGACGAGTGCCTTGACGCCGCCGAGGCTCTCGCCGAGCGCGAAGAACCGCCGCGACGACACGAACGACACGACATCGTCGAGCGAGCCGTCTAGCTCGAACGAGACCATGCCGCCGAAGCCCGTCATCTGCCTCCGCGCGATCTCGTGACCGGGATGAGCGGGAAGGCCGGGATAGTAGACGCGGCGAACGCGCGGATGCCCGTGCAATGCTTCGGCGATCGCCGCCGCATTCTCCGCGTGGCGGAGCACGCGCAACTCCAGTGTCTTCAAGCCGCGAAGCGTCAGCCAGCAATCGAACGGCGACGGCACCGCGCCGGTGGCGTTCTGCAGGAACTTGATCGGCTCGAATACGCTCGCATCCTTCGCGAGGACTGCACCCTGGATGAGGTCTGAATGGCCGGCGAGGTACTTCGTCACGCTGTGTACGACGATGTCGGCGCCGAGTTGGAAGGGTTGCTGGAAGAGAGGCGTGGCGAACGTATTGTCGACGACCAGCAGCGCGCCGCGCGCGTGAGCCGCCGCGGCAATGGCGGCGATGTCGTAGATGAGCAGCCGCGGATTGGTCGGCGATTCGATCCACACGAGCCTGGTGCGGTCGGAGAGCGCGCTCGAAAGCGCCGCGGCGTCGGCCACGTCGATCTGACGGATAGCACAACCGAGCGGGCGAAAGACCTTCGTCAGAAGCCGGTAGGTTCCGCCATAGACGTCGACGGGGACGACGATTTCGTCTCCGGGTTTGAGCCACGCCTGGAGCACCGCAGACTCCGCGGCCAGCCCTGAGGCGAATGCCGCCGCGTAGCTGACGCCTTCGAGGTCGGCGAGAACCGCTTCCAGGCGGGCACGCGTCGGGTTGCTCGTGCGCGAATAGTCAAACCCCTGGTGAATGCCTGGCGCCTCCTGCTCGTAGGTCGATGTCTGAAAAATCGGCGCGATGAGCGAGCCCGTGCCGGGCTCGGACGGCTGCTCCGCGTGAATCGTGCGTGTCGCGAACTCCATGTGGCAGCTCCTTATGTCTGGTGTCGTGTAAGCGATTCGCTGAAGAGGGCAGCGCCGCCGCGCTTCACGCGCGTGCGTCGAGTGCCCGGAAGATACTCGTTGTCGATCCAGTCGCCGCCGCGAGCGCGGCCGCCGCGCGTTCGATCTGGGCTCTGCCACAGGGGTAGGTCAAAATCGCCAGCGATTCGTTGCCCTCGCGGGTATTGCGGCCCGTGGTTCGCTCGACCCACACGCCATGCGATCCGAGCAGGGCGGCTGTTTCGGCGCCCGGCGGCTGGGCCGTAGCGGACGTGGCGCGGACGAACCACGCCGTAGTGGGTGGCAGGGGCAGTCCCACGCGGGAGGTTGCCGGCCAGGCGTTCTGCGCCCAAGGAGCCGTTGCTTCCAGGACATCATCGAGCACGGTCACCGCGGTCACGTCCGGGCCAGCGCCGGGGCCGGTGAAGCAGAGCTCGCTGCCTGCGATGTCTCGAAGGCGTAGCCCGTTCGACACTGAATGCACACGCGCGAGCGGATGGCAGTCGGGAAGGAAGGCGGGACCGGCGAAAGCCGCAACCGCGGCTCGGTCCAGTCCGAGCCCCGCGGCGTGCGCGACTGGTTTGAGTGTTCCGCCGAGCGCGCGCGCGTGGCCGAGATCGGCCGGCGTGACCGACGCGATGCCGGTGGTCTCGATTGTCCGGGGCTCGACGCTCGGTCCCCCGAACTGCCGGATCAGGATTGTCAACTTCTCGGCGGCATCAATCCCCTCGACGTCCTTGAAAGGGTCTGGCTCGGCGAAGCCGCGGCGCTGCGCTTCGGACAGGGCCGAGCCGAAATCTTTCGTCCCGTCCTGCATCTGCGACAGGATGAAGTTCGTCGTGCCGTTGACGATCCCGGTGAACGACGTAAGCCTGGACGCGCACGGGCGGCGTGCAAACGTGCCGAGGAACGGCACGCCGGCCAGCACGCTGGCTTCGAATCGCAGCGGTACCGCGGCCAGAGCCGCCGCCTCGCCGAGCTCGTCGCCGTGGTGTGCCAGCAGGGACTTGTTGGCCGTCACCACCGGGATTCCTCTGGCGATCGCCTCCAGGACGAGCGTTCGCGCCGGCTCCAGCCCGCCGAGCGCCTCGACGATGACCGACGGCCGCGTGGCGAAGACCGTTTCTGCGTCAGCCGTCACCCGGATGCCAGACGCCTCGCGGGGGCGGAGCGGATCGCGCACGAGCGCGGCGGTGATCTCGGCCTCGACACGGCGCCCTCGGGGCGGCGCCGCGACCAGCCGCGCCACCGCCGAACCGACCTGTCCCAGGCCCAGCAGGCCGATGCGAATCGAGGTGAGCGTGCCAGGCGTGGACGACGCGCGTCCAACCTCCGGGCTGGTGAACTGAGCGACAGTCATCGTGATCCTCACGGGCCGGGCACCACGCCACGGCGACAGCGGACGCGACCACGCGCGTGATCGACGTCCTGGTCCTGCGACCAATGCCAGGCAACTAAGGGAGTTGAGAAACGTCGTAAGACCGAGCGGTCTCTCGAGGCTCTTTATCTCTCCCGGTTATCGGGCAGGAAGTAGCACCTTGGCGTGGCAGCTCTTGTGGAGCTTCCGGCCAGGTTGCTGTGGCGTCGTCGGGCCTGTTCCCTCAGCCACTCTGGATAAGTGCCCGCAGCGCGTGCGGACGTTGAGAGAATAGGCCGAACATAAGGGCCATGTCAAGATGTGTGTATGTCGATACGTGGATGATACATCGCTCTGCTATGCTTCCGGCACCATGTCCAGCCCCGCTCCAGGAACGGTGCGCCTCGCCGTCGGCGCCGTGCTGCTCGTCGCGCTCGTGTCGGCGACACGCGTCCCGCCTCCGTCTGCCGGCCAGGCGCTACCCGCGCGCTGGCTCAAGGGCAATACGCACACCCACACGACCGAAAGCGACGGCGACAGCAGCCCGGACGTCGTCACCCGCTGGTATCGCGAGCACGGGTACCAGTTCCTCGTGCTGAGCGACCACAACGTCCTGACGTCGATCGAGGCGCTGAGTGCGCTCCACGGCAAGGACGACGAGTTCCTGCTCATCAAGGGCGAGGAGGTCACCGACAAGTTCGGTGATCGACCGGTCCACATCAATGGCCTCGATGTCAGCGCCAAGGTGGATCCCCAGGGAGGCACGTCGCTCCTCGACGTGCTTCAACGCAACGTCGAGGCGATTCGCCGCGTTCGCGGCGTGCCCCACGTCAATCACCCGAACTTCCGGTGGGCGTTCTCGACCGAGGAGCTGCGACAGGTGCGCAACATGCGGCTGCTCGAGATCTTCAACGGTCACCCGCAAGTGAACAACCTCGGTGGAGGAGGGGTGCCTGGTCTCGAAGAGGTCTGGGACGCCATTCTCTCGAGCGGAACGCTGATGTACGGGATTGCCGTCGACGATGCGCATACGTTCAAGCAGCCGGGGAACCCGGCCGTGGCCGGACCCGGACGCGGGTGGGTCATGGTCCGCGCCGAGCGTCTCGAGGCGCGTGCGATTCTCCAGGCGCTCGAAGAAGGGCGCTTCTATGCGTCGACCGGCGTCGAGCTCTCAGACTATGTCGCCACGGATCGGGCGATGACGGTGACGGTGAAGCAGGACGCGTGGGCCAAGTACCGGATTCAGTTCATCGGGAAGGGCGGTCGTCTCCTGCACGAGGCGCTTGCCAGCCCGGCCGAGTACGTCTTTCGCGGCGACGAGACGTACGTCCGGGCGAAGGTTATCGAGAGCAACGGCCGCGTGGCGTGGTGTCAGCCGGTGTTGGTGGGGCGCTGATCTGGTGAAGATTCCTCCGCTGCTTCAACCGCCCGCCTGCCAGTGCTTGATGCTGTCGAGTGGGTACACCAGCATGAGGATATTGAGCGTCAGGTTGTCGCGAATGTACCAGAGGACGAAGAGCTCCATGGCCACGGTGAGCACGACGATCGTCCACACGGGGAAGCGCGACGCGGCCAGGAAGCCCACGACCATCGCGAGGATGTCGCAGATCGAGTTGAGAACACTGTCGCCGTAGTAGTCGAGCGAGATGGTCACCTCGCGATACCGGTTGATCACCATGTCGGTGTTCTCGAAGATTTCCCACCCAGACTCGAGGAGCACGGCCAGGATCAGGCGCACGCCGATCGGCCAGCGGCGGCCGACGAGCCAGAGCAGGCCAAAAAAGCCGAAGCCGTGAATGATGTGCGAGAAGGTGTACCAGTCGGAGATGTGCTGGGAGTTCTCTGAGCTGAACACGACGCCGTGCCACAGCTTCACGTATCCGCACTTGCAGATGGGCACCTGGCCCATGGCCGACAGCACTACCGCCGCGACGACGATGAGGCCGATAGCGGCAAGCAGCCAGGGCCACGTCAGGCCATCGGCGGAACGAGAGCCGACCCCGGACCTGGCCTTACGAATGAGGTTTGTCCTCCGGCCTGCGGACGTGGGGCAATGGGGGGAGCGCGGTGCGCGCTGGCACACGCGGGAGTTGCGTAATCCGGAGCACGCGATGCAGCTCGGCTATAAGGTGCTCGGGCTGACAGGGTTTCATCAGGATTGACGTCATGCCCGCGCGGTCGGCGCGTTCGTGGACGTCGGCCGCCCAATAGGCGGTCATTGCTACCACGGGAATGCTGCGCGTGCGTGTCTGCACGCGGAGGTCGGCGGCGAGCGAGAAGCCGTCGCGGCCGGGGAGCGCGATGTCGGTCACGACCACGTCGGGCACGAGCTCGAGCGAGCGCGAATATGCGTCCTCGGCCGTTTCGCACTGGGCCACGCGGAAGCCCCCGCCCTCGAGGAACTCGGCGTAGCCTTCGCGCGCGAGCGGATCGTCTTCGACCAGTAGGACCAGCGGTTCTTGCGGCACGATTCCACCTCGTGAACACACGCGTGCCGGCAGGGAGTTGTGGGGGGACACAAGATCATACCGCTGAGGCTCCCAGCCGTCAAACAGTGGCCGCAATAATAGTCGAGCTCGCGCAGAGAATACGCCGTTTTACTAAGATTTCGTGCAGTATCGGGCAGGAGTGGCCCACCCCGCGCAGTTCGGTTACGCGGGTCGCGCCGGGGCGTTCTTGTTGCGGTAGGCGGCGACGATCATCGCGGCATCGGCCTTTGCCGGCTCGACCGAGCCATTGAAGGTCGCGCCGTCTTCGAGCGAGAGCTTCGGCGCCGCCACGTCGCCCCTGACCGCTGCGCTCTGCAGCACGCGCACGAGTTCGCGCGCGATCAGGCGTCCCGTCGATCGGCCGCGTACCGTGATGCTTCGCGCGGTGACTGCTCCGTCGACGCGCGCTCCGGCTTCGACCGTGACGTCGTAGTCCGACGCGAGCACATCGCCGTTGACCGTTCCCGCGATCGTGACGGGTTCACCGGCCTGGATGCTTCCGGTGATCGTGATGCCTTTACCGATGATCGTGTTCATCCTGATTGCTCGCTATTGTAGCGTATAGGGGCGCGGATACAGGGAACGAAGTTCGCCGAAGACGAAGTAGACGGAGATAACGGGTTCACCCGGAGACACGGAGCGAACGAAGACGTACGGAGAGAGCGGCAGCCACGAATACGGCGGCCTGAGCTGGTCGCACGCTGGCCGTTGGCCGGCGTTGGGAGGGAGGACGGAGAAACATGAACACTCACGAATTGCACGAGTGCTCATGTTTCTCAATCCGTCCTCCCTCCCAGCCGCGCGAAGCGCGCCGCGACCAGCCTCCGTGCGTCTCCGTTCGCTCCGTTTCTTCGTGGTGAATCCGTTATCTCCGTTCGCCTCCCTCGACGGACCACCCTCACTCGACCTCTGATAGAATCCCCCCGTCCTTCCAACAGGCTCAAGGAGTTACGGCAATGACGGTCTCGCACACCGCGCGGAATCGGCGCGTCACGTTCATCATCGGAGCGGCGCTGCTGCTCGCCGGCATTTCGATGCCGGCTCAGCAGATGGTCACCGAAACGCGTGATCCCGCTCAGACGCAGGACGAAGACTTCGCCAAGCTCGTCAAGGAGTGGACGACGCAGCCGTACTTCATCAGCCCGCTCGTCGATCACCTGCCAAAGGTGGCGGGCGTGCCATCGCCCAAGGATGTGCTCGGTTATCACATCGGCGCGCCCGGCAAGCTCACCTACTACGCCGATGCGCTGAAGTACTACCGCGCGCTCGCCGCCGCCACGCCGCGCGTCAGGATCGAAACGATTGGCAAGTCCGACGAGGACCGCGAGCTGGTCGTCGTCTGGGTCTCGTCGGACGAGAACATCAAGGGCTTGCAACAGAACCGCGACAACCTGGCGAAGATTGCCGATCCGCGCGGGTTGTCCGAGGCGCAGATCACCCAGCTCGTCGCGACGACCAAGCCGCACTATCACTTCATGGGCGGCTTGCACAGCGGCGAGACCGGGCCATCCGAGATGCTGATGGAATTGGTGTACCGCCTGGCCACCGAAACCTCGCCGCTCATCAAGCAGATCCGCGAGAACGTCATCGTGTCGGTGACGCCGCAGGCCGATCCCGACGGCCGCGACCGCAACGTCGACTGGTTCTATCGAACGCAGGAACAGCAGGCCGCCGGCGGTCGCGGTGCGGGCGCGCCGGCAGCCGGCGCCGAGGCGGCTCCAAGCGAAGGCGGGGGTGGCGGAGGCGGCGGACGCGGCGGCGCGGCCGTGCCGTACTGGGGCAAGTACGTCTACCACGACAACAACCGCGACATTAACCTGTCGCAGAAATCCATGCGCGCCATCGTGGATTGGTACTTCACCGCGCATCCGCCGATCATGCACGACCTGCACGAGTCGCTCGCGCTGCTCTACACCTACAGCGGCGCCGCACCCCAGAACCCCAATCTCGATCCCATCCTCTTCACTGAGCTCCCCTGGTTCTCGAACTTCGAGCTGTCGCAGATGACCAAGTGGGGGATGCCGGGCGTCTACACGCACGCGTTCATGGACGGCTGGTCGCCGGGTTATCTCGGCTCGGTCGCGTACAACCACAACGGCATGATGCGCATGTATGAAACACAGTCCGGCCGCGAGGGCGGGCCGGGCGCGGCGGCCGGCCGCGGCGGTGCGGGTGGGGACACGGCGGCGGCGACCGGGCGCGGCGACGCGGCGGCGGCTGGTCGCGGGGCTGCGCGGGGAGAGGGAAGAGGAGAGGGAAGGGGAGAGGGAAGAGGAGAGGGCCGAGGTGCCGGTCGCGGCGGCCGCGGCGAGGGCCGCGGTGACACCCCGGAGCCGGCGCCAACTGCCGAGGGCGGGGGAGGCGGGCAGGGTGGTCGCGGCACTACGACAGGCCCGCCGACCGGGCGCGGCGGTGGTCAGACGCGCGAGTGGTACCGCGGGATTCCGATTCCACCGGGCGCGGCGAACAACTTCTCGCGCAGGAACAACACCAACTACATGCAGACAGGCGTTCTGAGCGCGCTCCAGCTCACGGCGTCGTTCCCCAACCTCATCGTCGACAACTTCTATCGCAAGACGAAGAACTCCATCGAGTCGGGGAAGACGGAAGCGCCGCACGCGTTCGTGATTCCCGTCCAGCGCGACATGACCCGCGTCGCCGAGCTGGTCAACATCCTGCGCGTGCAGCGGATCGAAATCGGCCTGGCGTCGAGCGAGATCAAGCTCTCCGACGGGACGTTCCCCGCGGGGTCGTATGTCATCAAGCGCGATCAGCCGTACGGCCGCCTCGCGAAGAACCTGCTGGAGCGGCAGAGCTTCCCGGACCCCAATCTCAGGACCTACGACGACAGCGGCTGGACGATGGGGCTGGCCATGTTGACCGACGTGAAGGAAATCAAGGACAAGGCCATCCTCGACGTGAAGACGACCAACGTCACGGAGGCGACGGTCAAAGGCCGGACAGCCGGATTGGGGAGCGCCGGCCTGGCCGTCGCGCACTACGGCTCGAACAACATGATCGCGTTTCGGTACGCGCTCAAGAGTGTGCCGATGAAGATTGTCGAGAAGAGCTTCACGGCCGAGGGCGTCGAGTTTCCGGCGGGTTCGTTCGTCATCGCGCCGCCCGCCGACATGGCGGCCGCGCGCGCGGCCGTGGAGCGGTTCGGCCTCACCGCGGCCAGCTTGACGGCTCTGCCGGCGTCCGCGATGCACGACGCCGACCTGCCGAGAATCGCGATGTATTCCGTCGTGGACCGGAACGCAAGAGATTGGGTGGGTGCGCTTCACGTTCGACAAGTTCGGGATCCCGTACGACCTGATCTACAAGGAGCGCGTCAAGAAGGGGAACCTGCGCAGCGACTACGAGGTGATCCTCATGCCGACGCAGCAGGCCAATCGTCAGGCCGTGTATCAGGCGCCTGCCGCCCGTCCCGTGCCGTACATGAAGGATGAGAAGTACAAGTTCCTCGGGATGTATGGTGAGTCCCCCGATATCACCGGTGGCATGGGTGGCGAAGGCGTGGATGCGTTCGCGAAGTTCCTCGAGGGGGGCGGCACGCTCATCGCCATGGGGAATGCCGTCCGCTTCCCGACCGAGTTGGGATTTGCACGGACCGTCGATGCGTCGGGCACCACGTCGAACGACTTCTATGCGCCGCGTCCGCTGGTCAATGCCGAAGTGCTCAAGCTGGATCACCCGGTCTTCTACGGCTACACGGAGAAGATCATGCCGATCAAGTACTTCGGCGGCCCGTTGATGACCGTCGGCGCTCCGGATCAGAGCGGCGTCCTCGCGCGCTACGTGGGGGGAGACGAGGCCGTCCTGAGCGGCCTGATGAAGGGCGCGTCAGAGATCCGCCAGCGGCCCTTCGCAGTCGACGTGCCAGGCGGGTTCACCGGCAAAGGCCGCGTCGTCCTCTTCGCGAACAATCCCATCTATCGGTGGCAGAACCACGGCGAGTTCAACTTGGTGTTCAACACGGTGATGAACTGGAACGACTTGGCCGGGTCTTCCGCACGTCCGGCCACGCCGACCGCCGCCGGGGGACAACGGTAAGGAGATCGTCGTAGTGTCCGCCTTTAGGCGGACCTGGCCGGGTCCGGCTGAAGCCGGACACTACGACGAGTCCGCGCGTCCCATCAACATTACATAGACGCCAAACGCCGCCGCAAACCCGACGAACCACGCGTAATCGTAGAGCGGCTTCAGCACGGGGACGACCAGGCCGCCCCACGCGAGCGCGCACCCGACGAGCGTGGCGACGACGGCCGCGCCGTTCCACCCGCTCGAATACCGGTATCTCCCATCGGTCAGATAGAGATCCTCGAGGTGCATCGAAGTTCCTCGCACGATCCAGTAGTCCGCGATCAGCACCCCCGCGATGGAGCCCAGGCCTCCCGAGTAGCCCAGCAGCCACGTGAAGATGTAGCCCGACGGATCCGCGAGGAGCTTCCACGGCTGCATCAGGATCGCCAGCAGTCCGGTAATCAGCCCGCCGGTCTTGAAGTCGATGAGCCGCGGGAAGGCGTTGGCAAAGTCGTTGGCCGGCGACACGACGTTGGCCGCGATGTTGACGGCGAGCGTGGCGACGACCGCGGTGAACATCGAGATGGCGACAACGATTGGCGTATCGAAGCGGGCGACGAGCTTGACCGGATCCCAGATCGCTTCGCCGTAGATGACCACGGTAGCGCTCGTGATGAGCACGCCCATCGCCGCAAACACCGCCATCGTCGTCGGAAGGGCCACGACCTGGCCGACGATCTGCTCGCGCTGGCTTCGGCCGAAGCGGGTGAAGTCCGGCATGTTGAGCGACAGCGTCGCCCAATAGCCGATCATCGCGGTCAGCGACGGGATGAACACGGGAAAGAACTCGGCGAACGTGTTCAGTTTTCCTTGCTGCGCGAGCAACGGCCCAAGCCCGTTGGCGCGCTGGACGGCCCACACGAGCAGGACCGCCGTCATGATGAGCACGAACGGCGCCGCCCAGTTCTCGACCCACCGCAGCAGATCCATCCCGCGATAGATGATGAAGACGTTGAGGCTCCAGAAGAGCAGAAAGGACAACCACTCCGTCGCCGTGTGACCGGCGAACCCGCTGCCGAGGAGTAGCGGCCAGCCCGGTAACAGCGCGGCGAAGAACGTCTGCAGCGCTTCGCCGCCAATCCAGGCCTGGATTCCGAACCATCCGCAGGCGACGAGCGCACGCATGAGCGCGGGGAGGTTCGAGCCGATCGTGCCGTAGGCGGCGCGCGCGAAGACGGGAAAGGGAATGCCGTACTTCGTGCCCGGATGCGAGTTCAGGAGGATCGGGACGAGGACGATCGTGTTGCCGAGGAGGATCGTGACCAGGGCCTGCCACCAGTTCATGCCGCTCGCCATCAACCCGGAAGCGAGCATGTAGGTGGGAATGCAGTGGGCCATGCTGACCCACAGCGCTGCGTAGTTGTAGGTGGACCACGTGCGACGGGCGAGCGGTACGGGCGCGAGGTCGTGGTTGTAGAGAGGGCTCCGCTCGATTCGCAACGAATCCCCGAGCTCCACTCGTCCGTCCGGATGGAGAATCTCGTTCATCGCGCGTTAGGTTACTACTGATCGAGGAAGCGCTTGCGCCATTCCGGCGGTGGGATCTGGCAGCGATCGTACCGGCCGAAGATGCGGTATCGACTTCGTGCCACGGCGCGGTAGACGAGATCGGCAACAGGCCGCGGTATGACACCTCCAACCCGCGCCAACGCTCGCCACGGGCCACCGAGCTGCTGGAGTGCGTGCAGAACCGCCTCGGAACGCGCGAGGACTCGCTCCGAGCCGGCCTTCCAGTCCGCCATCACGTAAACCGTGTCGAGGTCGGAAGGGTCGAGCCCATGCGCGGCCAGGAGTTGCCGGGCGATAGGGCTCTGGAGGGCCGCAAAGCGGATGCGCGCGTCACGGTCGCGGCGAAGCAGGAACTGATTCAGCCGATTGCACAGGCCGCACACGCCATCATAGAAGACGATCGTTGTGGGAGATGGCGCGCTCACGGCGGGTGTCACTTGGGCTCGTACTTCCAATTGCGGCTCTTGCCTTGGGATAGCCACTCGATCGCGGTCGCCATCCGCTTCTGCCGGGTGGCATCGGCCTTTGCCTCAGTAACCCATTCGACGTACTCTCGCCTCTGACTTGGGCTGAAGGCGTCGAAGGTTTTTCGCGCGGCTGGTTTCTTTTTCATGATCGCTGCAAAGTCAGCCGGGACCCGCAAGGGCCTCTTCGGCGCAGCGGGTTTCCTTGCGACCTTGATCCCCTCATCGTTCAGCTTTGCGGCCCTTTTTACGTAACCAGCGAGCTCACGATCCGGCGGCAGATCCGTGACCGACGTGATCCTGCCGAAGTGCCCCATGGCGTCGTCGGCGTCTGGGCGGTCGAGCACGAGGCTGCTCTTCCAGAACCCGAAGGCGCAGTGCGCCTTGAACGCTGCCATGCTGCACATCATCCCGCCCTTGTAGTCAAAGTGCGGGAAGCTCCACTTCATAGTCTCTTCGACGTCGGGGCAGGCGGCGTGCACGATCTTGCGGATGTGCATCAGGATCGGCCTGGCGAAGTCTGCGGATTTTGCGATGTATTGATCGACGCGTGGGTCGGTCTTTCCCATTCCTTCATGCTCCCAACCAGGTGGCTGGCACTTTCGCAGCAAAGGTGGCAGCCACCTTGTTCAAAACGGGCTGTTGACGCCTGCTCGAAAAACCGTCGGGAATTCTGTACCACGTCCCACGTCCCGGCTTCTCTGAAATAACTTTTTCGCGGTGTTTCAAAAGAGCACAAGGCTTTTTGACAGCCGGGTAGGCCGGGTGTAGGCTCGGTGGTTGAAAGCCTAAGACGTCGAAACGGCGTCGCGGGGGAACCAACGGCGCGATAACCGCGCCACGGGGCGTATCCGGAATCTTCCGGTAGAGGAACTCCAACCTCGAGCCCGTCAGCTAACCCCGCCGGCTTACTTGGAGGCCTTCCGTGTTCACCTCGCTGCATGTCTCATCACCATCCGAGCGCCGGGTTGCCGGCAGCGCTCTAGTCGCGTCGTTTCTCGTCCTCGGTGCGTTCATCCTGGTCGTGTGGTTCATGGGATCGAGGAACCCGTTCACTCCCGCGGGGTACGTCGGCTACCTGACGAAGGGGGCCGTGCTCGGACAGTCGCGCTTCTATGGCATCCAGAAAGGTCCGACATCGCCCGGCCGGACGTGGTTGCTTGACGTGACCAACGTCAGTGTGACGCCGTACACCTACACAGAGAACTTCACCGGTGAAGACGCGGTGCTCAGCCGCGACAACCTGAAGATCGCGTTCCGTGTCCACACCGTCTGGCGCGTGGACGAGACGAGGGTCCCCGTCTTCATGGAACGCTTCAGCACGACGATGGCGCGTTCCGAGCACGACAAGGAACCTGACTCGATCGTGCAAATAGCGTACGGCAACTTCGTCCGCGAGCCGCTGAAGACCTACGCGCGCGATGAGGTCCAGCGGCGCAACGGTCTCGAGGTGAAGGACGCGTTGATTCAGATTGGCGACGCGGTACTGACGCGTATTCGCCAGTATGCCGACGGCAGTCCCTTCGCAATTTCGAGCGTCGTGGTCGGCAACGTCCAGTATCCGGAAGAGGTCGCAAACGCCGTCTCGCGCAAGCTGGCAGCGACGCAGGAACTCCAGCGCAAGGACACCGAGATCGAGATCGAGCGCAAGGAGCGCACGAAGCGCGAGGTGCAGGCGCAGGGCATCGCCAACGCCATGGAGATCATCCGCGGCCAGCTAAGCCCGATGTATATCCAGCACGAAGCCATCGAGGCGCAGAAGCAGATGGTGAACTCGCCCAACCACACCGTGGTCTACATCCCCGTGGGCCCGATGGGCGTGCCGTTGACGGGGACCTTCAACGCGGCGGCAACCCCGACGTCGAAGTGAGGAGCGCTCTCTGCAGGAAAGCATCGAATCCGAATGGAGTTCAGGTACCATGGCTGTGGCGTGACCGGATGGGTAGCGCCAGCGCTCCAGCCTTGCGATGGCAGTAGCAACGACATTCAACACCGGCGGCCCGTGGCGGGCCGCCGGCAGAATCAGAGGTCAGGTGAGACGTAACTGATGGTGGCCGCGTTCCCCCGGCGTGCAGTATGTGCGGCCATCACTTTCCTGCTTCTGCTCCCGCCCTTGTGCGCCTCGGCGCAGGAGCTCGAGCCTGGCGCCTATTGGCCCATTCCCGTTGGCATGAACATCGTCACCCTGGTCAACAGTTTCAACTGGGGCGATCTGGCGTTCGATCCGTCAGCGCCCATCGACGAGGCGAACGCCGCGATCGACACCACAGCATTTGCGTTCACGCGGGCGTTCAGTCTGGCTGGACGATCGGCGAACGCGGGCGTCGTGGTACCACTGATCGCCGGCCACCTTGAAGGCCTGTATCTGGGTGAGCCCGCGGAGGTCAGCCGCTTCGGCCAGGGCGATCCGAGATTGAGGTTCGCAGTGAACCTCTACGGAGCTCCTGCAATGCCGCCGAAGACGTTCGCCTCGTATCGCCAGCGGACCATCCTTGGCGTCAGTATCACGGTTGCGCCGCCCCTCGGCCAATACGACTCCGCGAAGCTCATCAACCTGGGCAACAACCGCTGGTCGTTCAAGCCAGAGCTTGGCTTCTCGCAAACCTACGGCCGCTGGGTGGTCGAGGCGATGGCGGGCGTCTGGCTCTTCACGGACAACACGGACTTCGTCGGCGGACGCACGCGCGAGCAGGAACCGATTGTCGCAACGCAGGTCCACCTCACCTACAGGTTCAAGCCCGGGCGGTGGCTGGCAGCGGACGCCAACTACTTTACGGGTGGCCAGACGACGATCGGTGGCAAGCAGAACCTCGACCTCCAGCGCAACTCACGGATCGGCGCGACGTATTCATCGGTGATCAAGCGCGGCCATGCCATCCGTGTGTCGGTCAGTCGCGGCGCCTACACGACGATCGGCGCAGACTTCACGTCGATCGCTGTTGGCTACAACTACGCGTGGGCGCGATAGAGCGATGTTCATTAGCTTGTAACGCGTAGTGTCCGGCTTTAGCCAGACTTCAGCGTGTCCGCCTAATGGCGGACACTACGGACAAAATGAAAAACGCTCTCTAGGAGGGGTCCACTGGAGCAGTCCGCGGCCTCATGACGTTCCACGCCAGGAAGAGCGCAACCACCAGGAGCAGGGAAGCCAGCAGGAACGGCGCTCCAGGCAGTTGAAGATCTGCGTGATCGCCGATGAACGCCGCGAATGTGAAGGTGAAGATGAAGGGGCTGATGAGCCCGCTCAGTCCGCGCAGGCCCATGAGCGCGCCCTGCAGTTGTCCCTGCTCTGACGCGGCCACGCGCCGGGTCATGAGTCCCTGCGCCGACGGTCCGAAGAGTCCCCAGATCGCCATCACAGGCACTCCAACGAGGAAGAGCGTTCCGCGAGGGGCGAGCCCGTAGATCGCGAACGCAACCGTGCCGAACGTCAGCCCAGTGAGCGCCGCGCGGCGTTCGCCGATGCGCGCGACGATCGGTCCGACGAGCCCTCCCGAGACGATTGCCGTGCAGACGCCGACGAGCGCGAGCGTCAACCCCACGGTTCCAGTGTTCCACCCGTAGCGATAGCCCGTGTAGAGCACGAACGTGCTCGGCAGGACCTCGTGCGCGACGTAGTAGAGAAACGTCACGCTGGCGAGGCCGAAGAGCTCCGGGTGCGATCGAAGGAGCCGCAGCGAGCCGAGCGGGTTCGCATTCCCCCAGGAGAACCGCGTCGAGCGTCGCTCGGGCGCAAGCGACTCGGGCAGCACGAGGACGCCGTAGAGCGCGTTCGTCAGGCAGAGCCCTGCCGCGATCCAGAACGGGAGCCGTGGGCTGATCGTGCCGAGAACGCCGCCGAGCGCGGGCCCGAGCACGAAGCCCAGCCCGAACGCCGCGCCGATCATTCCGAAGCCCTTCGCGCGCTGCTCAATCGGCGTCACGTCGGCGATGTAGGCCGCGGCGGTCGCGAAGCTTGCTGAGGTGATGCCAGATATGAGCCGTCCCACGAACAGCCATCCTAGGCTCGGCGCCAGCGCCATCAGGATGTAGTCCAGCCCGAGTCCGGCAATGGACGTCAGGATGATCGGGCGCCGGCCGAAGCGATCGGACAGCGCGCCCAGGATGGGTGAGGCGACAAACTGCATCAGCGCCCAGGCAGTCGCAAAGAGTCCATACGTCTCCGCGGCGCGTGCGGTGTCACCGCCGAGGAAGTCCACGACAAGACGGGGCAGGACCGGGACGATGATCCCGAGCGCCAGCACGTCGAGGACGACGGTGACGAAGATGAAGATGAGCGCCGCTCGCCGTGGCGAGGTCTGGTCGGCAGGTCGCGTGGACCCCGTTGACGCTGACGTGAGATCTGGCAAACGTCCAATAGTACTGTAAGAATTCAACTGGTCCCGCGCGCCGGGGCCGTCCATGCGATACGCTGAATACACACCGGCTCCGCGTCTTGCGGCACTCGTCGAACGGTTCTGGCTGCTCGAAGGCTCGTCGACCGGATCCGCCGACGCGATCATTCCTGACGGTCGCGTCGAACTGATCTTTCACTACGGCGGGCCGTTCTGGCGTCACGTCGTCAACGGCGACAGGCTGAAGCAGCCGACGGCGCTGCTCGTCGGCCAGATGGTTGCGCCCGTCGTCCTGGCGCCTGACGGACCTGCGGGCGTGGCTGCGATCCGTTTGCGGCCGGCCGCGTCACGGACCCTCCTCCGCTTTTCGCTCCAGGAGGTCTCGGGCCGCTTCGTGGACCTCGAGTTGGTTTTTCCCTCGGCGAAGCGGCTGTGCGAGCGCCTGGCAGAAGCGTCGAATGACGGCGAGCGCATTCGTGCGCTCGAGGAATGGCTGATCGCGATTGCCTGTCCGGCGCCGCGCCGCTACATGGACGCCGCCGTCGGAACGATTCTCGAGAGTGGCGGCCGCGTGTCGATGGACGCGCTCGTCTTGCGGGCCGGCACGAGCCTCCGGCAGCTGGAGCGTCAGTTTCGCGAGGACGTCGGGCTCACGCCAAAGACCTTCTCGCGGATTGTCCGGCTGCAGGCTGCGCTCCGTCGCGTCCGGCAGGGGAGCGCGCTCACCGAGGTCGCACTCGCGTGCGGTTTTTACGACCAGGCGCACATGACGCGCGACTTTCGTGAACTGGCCTCGATGTCTCCGGGCGCGTGGCAGTCACACGCCGGCGATTCTCGCTCCGCTCTTCGTCGAGGGGCCCGTCCCGAGCCCGCTCACTATCCCTTCTTGACCGGAACCGGCGCCAGCTTCCGCGTCACGTTCAGCGTCGTGATGTGCAGGTTCATGTCCTTGCCGACACGGAAGCCGACACGGCCGTCGATGCGAACCTCAGCGCGCGGAACGGCCAGTACCTTCGCGGCGTTCACCGAGAGCGTGACGTTCGCTGGGTCGACGTCGACCTTGAGGACGTTCTTGACCGGCTCGCCACCAGTGGTCCCCGCAACGATCGCCTCGTGTCGCTGCCATGCGGCCATCGGCGTCGTCTGGCCTCCACGCCGGCGCAGGGCAGCCGCGTGTCCGTCCCGCCGCAGCACGAAAGCCGAGTAGTCGGGGGTAGCGGACGAGTCGATGTCCTGACCTCCGAGGAAGATGCCGTATTCGTCGGCGGCTTCTCCCGGAAACAGGAAGATCTCGGCCTCGAGCGTGAAGTTCCCGTCGATCTCGCTGTTCGTCGTGGGATAGAGGAGCACGCCGGGTCCGGTCGTCACGTGCCACCCGGGCGGCATCTGGACGAAGACCCACGATCCCGGCTCCATCTTCGAGCCGGCGGCCAGGGGCGCGGGTGCATCCTGCCGCCACTTCCAGTTGGTTGGCGTCGTCAACTGCGCGGTCAGCAGCGCCGGGGCGCAGGCATACAAGGCAAGCAGGACAGGCACAAAGCTTCGCATGAATCCTCCGATATGAACATTACGCGAGAACCAGCCGCGTCTGTACGAAGGCCGGGGCACACGAGCCAACGCGCGTGGGCCCGGTCCCGTCAAAGTGGCTGGAGGGTGGATCCGGACTCCTAGCAGGCCACTCGCGGCTCGCGGCTGGCTGGAAGCTGTTGCTAGTCAGCTAGGACCGGGTTCTTAGCAACAGCTAGCTGCGAGCAGCAAGCAGCGAACGCGAGCCGCGTATTTATGTCCGCACAGTCGCCGACGCCGCCCCGAATATCGAAGCCGACCCCAGCCGCAGGCGATACTCGCGCTGCAGGAGCAAGAGCACGGCGATTACCTGAAAGGCGATCGTCCCGGCCGAGAGATACCAGATCCATCGCAGTTGGAAGCCCGGCATCTGCGCGAGGAGGATGGCGGGGAGGGCCGTCAATAGCATGCGTCCGAACGAGGCGGCCAGCGGTGGTAGCGTGTTGCCGAGCGCCTGAAACATGCTCGACGACACGAACACGATCCCCGATCCGACAAACGTCCACGCGATGATGCGCAGATACTCCGCGCCGACGTCGATCACCTGGGCATCGCTCGAGAACAGGCGTACCGATGGGAGCCGCGCCGAAGTGGCAGGCGAACGCCCACACCGCCATGAAGCCGACCGCCATCCCCGTTGCGGTGACGTAGGTTTTCTTCACCCGGTCTCCCAGCCGCGCGCCGAAATTCTGGCCCGCCACAGGCGCCACCGAGAACCCGAGGGCGACAACCGGCATGAAGCCCGCCTGCACCACGCGCAGGCCGATGCCGAAGCCCGCCTGCGCCGCCGCGCCAAACGGCCGGCTGATCGCATACACCACGAACAAATAGACGGCTATCAAGGCGAACTCGGCGCCCGCGGGCAATCCGATCTTCAGCATCTGGCTCCAGAGCGGAAATCGCGGCACCCATTGCGACGGGACGAAACGCAGGTACGCGCCCGGCGTGATGAAATACGTACTGAGCCAGACCACGCCAACCGCGACGGCCACGAGCGACGAGATGGCCGCGCCCGCCACGCCGAGCGGCACACCGGTCCCCCATCCGAAGATCAGGACCGGCGCGAGCGCCATGTTGAGGATGACCGTGGCGGTCGCCACGACCGTTCCCGGCTTGAAGTTCCCCGTGCCACGAAGTGCCGCCCCCATCGCGACCATGGCGAACTGCAGCGCCATGGCCGGGATGAACCAGGTCAGGTACTGCCTGGCTTGCAAGGCTGTCTGCGGGTCTGCACCGAGCGTCGACGAGTACGCGTCGCGCAGCAGCATGGTCACGACGAAAAAGATCGCGCCGACGAGGACCGAAAGCGACTGCGACTGGTTGAACACGAGCAGCGCGTGTTCGTGATCCTTGCGGCCCGTCGCGTGGGACACCAGCGTCGTCGTCCCCACACCCAGCATCTGCGAGACGGCGAGCACGATGAACGTGAGGTTGCCGGCAATGCCGACCGCCGCCACGGCTTCCTTGCCGAGCCGGCCAACCCAATAGAGATCGACCAGAAAATAGAGCGTCTGGAAGACCATCGTCACCAGCATGAAGCTGGCGGTCTTCAGCAGATGACGCGTGATCGAGCCCGTGGTGAGATCCTGCATCGCGAGAGCTTATACCTGAGCGCCGTCCTTGGGGAGAATAAAATACGAAAGGTCGCCGCCGGGTAATAAGGGAATAAGAAAAACGAACGTCCGGCCCCCCGTACGACCGAGTACCATAGAAAGTCTGGACCTACACTTCGAGGCCTTGACGATGACACCGACCACTGAAACCGCACCACAACCGACACCGACCGCGACTTCCGAGACGGCCGCGGCCCCGCTCCACGCGGCGTTTGCCGGCGTCCGGCGCGTGCCGCCACCGACGAACGATCCCAATCGCAGCTACGCCCCTGGATCGCCTGAACGGGCCGAGCTCAAGGCGCGTCTGGCGTCGATGGCTTCCGAGAAGATCGAGATTCCTCTCGTGATCGGTGGCAAGGAGATTCGCACTGGCAAGGTCGAGAAGTCGGTGATGCCGCACGACCACCAGCATGTGCTGGCTGAGTACCACAAAGCCGGCCCCGAGCACGTCCAGCAGGCGATCGCGGCGGCCGCCGAGGCACGCCGCGAGTGGGCGAGCTGGGCATGGGAGGATCGCGCGGCCGTCGTGCTCCGGGCCGCGGAGCTCCTGGCCACGACCTGGCGTTCGACGATCAACGCGGCGACGATGCTCGGCCAGTCGAAGACGGCCTACCAGTCCGAGATCGACGCGGCCTCGGAAATGATCGACTTCTGGCGGTTCAACGCCTGGTTCGCGCAGGAGCTCTACAACGAGCAGCCGGTGAGCAGCCCCGGCATGTGGAACCAGATGGAGTACCGCAACCTCGAGGGTTTCGTCTACGCCATCACGCCGTTCAACTTCACCGCCATCGGCGGCAACCTGACGACGGCGCCGGCGCTGATGGGAAACACCGTCATCTGGAAGCCGGCGTCGGCCGCAATGCTGAGCGGTTACTACACGCTGAAGGTGCTCGAGGCCGCGGGCCTGCCGCCCGGTGTCATCAACTTCCTGCCTGGCGATGCGCAGGAGATCTCGAACCAGCTCATCGACTCGCCCGATCTGGCGGGCATCCACTTTACCGGCAGCACGGCCGTGTTCAACAGCATGTGGAAGCGGGTCGGGGAGAACATGGGCCGCTACCGCACCTACCCGCGACTCGTCGGCGAGACGGGCGGCAAGGACTTCATCGTCATGCACCCGTCGGCAGATCCGCAGGAGGTGGCGGTCGCGATCGCCCGCGGCGGCTTCGAGTATCAGGGGCAGAAGTGCTCGGCGGCGAGCCGCGTCTACATCCCCCAGTCGATGTGGAACGACGTCCGCGATCGAACCGTGGCGATGATGAAGGACATCAAGGTCGGCGACGTCCGCGACTTCCGCAACTTCATGGGCGCGGTCATCGACAGGAAAGCGTTCGTCAGAATCAGCGAGTACCTCGACGACGCGAAAAAGAATGCGAAGGTGATTCAGGGCGGCGTCGCGAAGGGAGAGAACGGCTACTTCATCGAGCCGACGCTCGTCGAAACATCCGACCCCGGATATCGGCTTCTGTGCGAGGAGATCTTCGGACCAGTCGTCACCGCGCACGTGTATCCGGACGCCAAGTGGGAGGAGACGCTCGCCACTGTTGACCGGACGTCACCCTATGCGCTGACCGGAGCGGTGTTCGCCAGGGACCGGGGCGCCGTGCGACAGGCCATGAGCGCCTTGCGTAACGCCGCCGGCAACTTCTACATCAACGACAAACCCACCGGTGCGGTGGTCGGGCAGCAGCCCTTTGGCGGGGCCCGAGCTTCCGGGACGAACGACAAGGCAGGGTCGAAGCTGAACCTCGTGCGGTGGGTCAGCGCGCGGACCGTCAAGGAAACGTTCGCGCCGCCGCGGGACTACAAGTATCCCTTCATGAACGAAGAGTGAGGCCGGCCTCCGGCTTCGGTTGATCGACCGACAAGGGACGGGCTTCGGCCCGTCCTTTTTTTGTCGCCAATCGCGGCGCAATCGGCCCCGGGGCCGCCGATCGCATCGCAAAACGGGGCAGGGATGAGTATACTGAAGGGACGGCTGGCGCGCCGCGCGATGCGCGGCCCTTCTCCACAACCCCTGCAGAGCTCGGTCCACCTCGGAAGGTGTGAGTCCTCGACGGCAGGGCAGTTCGGCGGCGCCGCGAACAAGGTCTCAACGCATCGTGCTCGGCCCCCGCGGGGAAGCGCGATTGACCACAAGAATTTAGAGACGACGCGACCAAGGTGACCTAGGGTCGCGGTCTGGAGGTTACCGTGCAGAAATCACGTCCCACCCAGAACAAGCGCGCGCGGGAGCGCGCGCGCCAGGAAAAGCAGCAGCAGAAGACCGCTCGCCGGATGGAAGCGGCGACGCGCAAGGCCTCCCGGCCGGCGAACAGCAGCGAGGAAGACCCGGATATCGCCGGCATCGTGCCTGGCCCGCAGCCGTCACCCTGGGGTGACGAACTCGACGACGTCGCGGAAGTCGAGGAATAGACCGGCTCTTGGCGCCGAGGACTGGTGGGGCTACCGGGCGACCCCGCCGTCGCCCTTCGGGCTTTGGCGAGGTCTCGCCGAAGCGCTTGCGCGAAGGCGGACAGGACCCGCGATCACGTCAACCCAGCTACTTCACGAATCCTCCTTCTTTCATCCACTCCTCGAAGCGGACGATCCAATTTCCCACCGGCCTCTTGTTCGTCGAGCGCAGGCCAAAACCATGTCCGCCGGTGCTGTAGATGTGCAACTCCGCGACGACGCCCGCGCGTTTGAAGCGAAGATAGGCTTCCGCCAGCCCTTCGGAAATATCCTGCCGGTCGGTGTAGGAAGCGGCGAGAAAGACGGGCGGCGATTCTTTCGTCGGCTGGATGTCACCAGAGCGGCCTGGGTAGATGAGCGCCTGAAAGTCCAGTTTCGAAGATTCGCGATCGATGGGGTTAGTGGCGGAGGCGTTGCCGTTGTCGGACTTGACTGCGGCCATCGAGACCAGCTCTCCGCCGGCCGAGAAGCCGATGGCGCCGACCCGGCCCGCCTCGATGTTCCACTCCTTCGCGCGGCTGCGGATCAGCCGGATCGCGCGCTGCGTGTCGGCGAGCGACTCCACCTCGATCTTGTAGGTCGATTCCGCTTCGCGGGCGAGGCGGTGCTTGAGGACGAAGGCCGCGATGCCATGGTCTCTGAGCCACTCCGCGACGTTGTAGCCCTCGTGGGTGATGGCCAGCATGCGGTGGCCGCCGCCCGGGATGACCAGGATCGCCGTGCCGTTGGCCTTCTCTTTCGACGGCACGTATGGCGTGAGGCTCGGTGTGTGAATGCTCGACACACTGAGCTCGCCGCTGGCCGACGTCGTGACGGTCTCCTTCGCAGTCTTGCCTTCCGATCCTGGCGCGCCAGCCGGCCACAGTGGTAATTCCGCCGGCGTCTGCGCCGCGGCAAGCGAGGCTGTGGCGACGATCGCGGCGGCGATCGTGTGCATCGTGTTCATCAGATTGCCCTCAATAGCAGCGGAATCTCGACGGTCAGGTCCCATCGGTAACGCCGTCGGCCTGACCGGGCGTGGCTCGCCATGCCAGAATACCCGGCCCAGCCTATGGCCGACGCGACAGAGCCTCGTCCGCCCGACGCCCCCGTCCCGCACTCGTTTTTCGAGTACGTCCGGTCCTTCGGCCCGGGGATCGTCATCGTCCTCACCTGGCTCGGCGCCGGCGACGTGGTGGACATGAGTGCGGCCGGCGCCAACTACGGGTACGCGCTCATCTGGGTCTTCGTGGTCGCGATTCTATTCCGGTTTCTCTTTGTCTCGCTCATCGTCCGGTATCACCTCTGCAATCAGCACGGCGAAGGCGTCCTTGACGGCCTGGCGCGGCTGCATCCGATCTACGCCCCGATTCTCTTCTTCGCCGCGATCGTGATGGGACACGTCTACGGGTCGTACATGACCCGCGGCGTCGGCGAGGTCTGCCGGAACGTGTTCGGGTTCGGCGCCATCTGGCAATGGGCCATCGCGTGCAATGCGTTCGCCTGCTACCTGGTGTTTCGGCCGAGCTTTCGCGCGCTCGAGCTCGTTTTCTTCTTTTTTCTGGCGGTCCTGTCGGTGTCGTTCGTGGGTTCGGCCATCTGGGTCGGGTTCGATCCCGCCGACGTCGCGCGCGGTTTCTTCCGCATGGAGATGCCGGGCGCGCACGGCGCCTACGATCCAACGCTTGTGGCACTGGCAATGATCGGCGCCGTCGGCGGCTCGCTGATGAATCTGGTCTATCCGTACTTCCTGGACGCGAAGGGCTGGCGTGGTCCGCGGTACCGGCGCGTCCAGCTGTACGACTTCATCCTGGGCATGTTCGCGATGCTCGTGCTCAACCTGTCGATCTGGATCCTCGGCGCCGAGCTCCTGTTCCCCGACAAGCACATTCAGAACCTCGAGGATTTACCGAACCTGCTGAGCACGGTACTCGGTGAGACGGGGCGCGTCCTGTTCTATGCCGGGATCTTCTCGGCGATCTACACCTCGATCATCGGCCACGCGGCTGGACTGGGTCGGCTCGGCACGCACGCCTGGCTTCGCTGGCACGCCGGGATGGGCCCCATCACCAGCGACTATCGCCACCATGCCTGCTACCGGTGGATCGCGATCTCGTGCCTCGTAACGCCGCTCGTCTGGACACTGCCGGGGATGCCGGGCTTCGTCGCGTTGACGTTAGCCGCCAACAGCGCCCAGGTCGTGCTGCTGCCGCTCCTGGCTGGAGGCTTGTGGTGGATCACGGCGAGCGACCGGCTCATCGGACGCGAGCACCGCAATCGATGGTGGGAAAACGTCCTGATGGGCACGCTCTTCGTCCTGGCGATCTATTTCGCTTATGGCGCGGTGCTCGATCTAGTGAAGCGATTCTGAAGTGCCGGTCCCGGTCACGTGACACTCGTTCCACTCATTGTGGCTTCCGCCTTCAGGCGGAAGTCCCAATCCCTGTAGCTTCCGCCTTCAGGCGGAAGATCGATCCAGCCGGAGTGCTGTTCTTCCGCCTAAAGGCGGAAGCCACGGTGTTCTCGCGGAAGCCACCGTGTTCTCGCGGGTGCTGTCACACGCGCTTCACGGACTGCAGCTGGGCATCCGCGAAGTTGAACGCGTACTGCGCGCCTCGCCGCACGTTGCCGACGATGGCCGGGCGGAAACAGGCCAGGCACGTGCCGCCCGGTCGGCGGACGCTCGGGTAGACGACGCCGAGCGAGCCCTGGTCGAGGAGCCGCTGGCCGAGCTTCTGTGACGACTCGTAGCTGTCGGGGTCGAGACAGTTCGCGAACCGCCGATCGCGCCGCAGGTCGTGCAGCTCGGCGCTGAAGTCCGCGAGGTAGTCATCGTAGGTGGCGATCTCGTCGGCCCGCCAGTCGATTTCCGCCAGTTCGACCGACCGATGGAACGCGACTTCCGCCTGCGCCGTCCTCAACTCGAAGGCGGCATACCACGCGCCGCGGTGAGGCCCATTGAACCGCGCCCCCAGCGGATGCGCGTGACAGAACGCCGCGTTGATGACGTGGAATGACGGCACCCCGAAGACGAGCTCGTGGGGACCGATGTCCGGCACGCGTTGGTGCTCGGCGAGGAGCCGGTCGTTGGTGGCCTGTTCGAGGTCGAAGATCGCTCTGAGATCGGCGTCGTCTTTGGCAATTCGCGTCAGCACGCTCTCGCTCTCCCGGTACTTGGACGGAACCAGGCGATGCGTATCGCGCTCGCGGATCAGGCGGAGGCGCGGCTCAACCGGCGCGGCGGGCATCGAGCAGCCGGCGGACGACCTGCATGGCGGGTAACCCGCCCGCGGTCAGGTAGGCCAGCGGAGTCTGGCCCGCGAAGATGGCATTGGTGTTCGGCTGCCGCATCCACGCGTCGGCCAGCGCATCCGAGTAGAGCACGTTGAGCGCCTTGAAGATGCCGACGAGGTATGAGATGCGCAGGAGCCGGTCGACCTCCAGGACGCGTTCCGGGTTCTTCTTCATCTCGTAGAAAGGGCCGTTGGTGACGCCGCCGAGCAGGGCGCGGGCGTCTTCGTCGCGCACCTGCCAGCGCGTCATGATGTTGAAGAACGCCCGGAGCGCGGCCGGGCTGAGCCGCTCCCGTTCGGTGCGGACGGAGAAATCCACCAGGGGCGACGGGTGATATCGCGTAGCGGGGTAGCCCGGGTTGCGCAGCGTCATAGTGTCCTGATTAGAAGTATATATATTACTTATCAGGAGTGTCAAACGCGGCTGTCCGCCGTCAGTCTCCGGCCGTCCGGCCCGGCCGGCGAGCCTCCGTCCGGATCAGGGACAGGGGCCTGACGCGGCCGTCGCGAGACTTTTACCGCATCGTGGGTATACTTCGGGTCTCCGCCTCTCGGCGGAGGTGACAGTGCCACGGGTACGGTCCCTCGCACGCGTTCGAGGAGGAACGAGTCATGTTGCAGCAACGACGTTCGATGATGTCGGTCGGCGCTCTGGCGCTTGCCCTGGTCTGCCTGCTGTTTCCGCGCATCGCGTCCGCGCAGTTCGACGCCGCCACGGTCCTCGGCGCCGTCGTCGATGCCACCGGCGCCAGGGTGCCTGGCGCGACGGTGACACTCAAGAACGCCGATACCGGGATCGTGTCGACGACCATCACCGACAGCGAGGGCAACTATCAGTTTCTCAACGTGCGCATCGGCACCTACAGCGTGCGCGCCGAACTGCAGGGCTTTTCGGCGGCTATGACCGAGAACATCGCCATCACGGTCAACGCGCGACAGCGCGTCGATCTGACCATGAAGGTCGGGGACATCGGCGAAACGGTCGTCGTCACCGGGGCGGCCCGGCTGCTCGAGAGCGAGTCGAGCGACCGCGGACAGGTCATCGGCCACGAACAGATCGTCAACCTGCCGCTCAACGGCCGCGCCTACGCCGATCTGGCGCTCCTCAGCCCCGGGGTTCGCAAGTCGTCGATCAGTGAGTCACGCGACGGATCGTTCAACGTGAACGGGCTGCGCAGCTCGCTCAACAACTTCATCCTCGATGGCGTCGACAACAACTCCTACGGCACCAGCAACCAGGGCTTCTCGAACCAGGTCGTCCAGGTGTCGCCCGATGCGGTCGCGGAGTTCAAGGTCCAGACCAACAACTTCAGCGCCGAGTTCGGCCGCGCCGGCGGCGCCGTCATCAACGCGACGTTCCGCAGCGGGACCAATCAGTTCCGCGGCACGGTGTGGGAGTTCAACCGCAACACGTCCCTGAATGCGACCGGGTTTTTCAAGCCGTCCTCCGGCGTCAAGCCGACGCTCAACCGCAATCAGTTTGGCGGCGTCTTCGGCGGGCCCATCCTCAAGGACCGGGCATTCTTCTTCGCCAACTACGAGGGCTTCCGGCAGGAGCAGCGTACGGTCACGTTCGCCAGCATTCCCACGATGGCGCAGCGGCAGGGCGTCATGGGGAAGCCCGTGCGGAATCCGCTGACCGGCGAGCTCTACGCCGACGGCATCGTGCCGCAATCGGCGATCACGTCGTTCGCGCGCTCGGTTCTGGCCGGCCTGCCCGCGCCGACGCGCGCAGGCGTGTCGAACAACTTCGACAGCCTCCCGACACGGCAGGACTACAACGACAAGTTCGACATCAAGTTCGATCAGCAGATCAATGCCGCGACGAGCGCCTTCGTCCGCTTCAGCTACCGCGACGCCGATAACTTCGAGCCGCCGCCCATACCAGGCGAGACGAGCAGTCCCTCGAACGCCTACGTCAACATCCTGAACCAGCAGGTGGCGGGAGGCGTGACGCGCACGCTCGGACTGACGTCGCTGCTCGAGGTGCGCATCGGGGTCTCGCGCACCAAGGCGGGGAAGACCGCGCTAGGCACCGGCAGCCCGAACATGTTCGAGGCCTACGGCATCACGGGGCTGCCGACCGATACGGTGTTTGCCGGCGGCCTGACGCAGCAATCAGTGAGCGGCTGGACGGCATGGGGCCGTCAGAGCAGCAACCCCCAGTTCCAGGATCCGTTCGTCGTCGACGCGCGCCTCAACTACACGTGGATCCGCGGCCGGCACACCCTCAAGACCGGCTACGAGTACCAGCACATCAACACTGATATCGACGACGTGCACCCCAAGTACGGCGCGGACGGTTATAGCGGCCAGTTCAGCCGCCCGACCGGGGCCGCCGCCGACGCCGCGACGTTCAACCTCGTCGACTTCCTGGTCGGTGCCCGCAACACCTACGAGCTCGTGAATCCGTTCGTGTTCGAGTTGCGTCAGCGGATGCACTTCGCCTACCTCCAGGACGACTGGCGCGTCTCGCCGAACCTGACCTTCAATCTTGGCCTGAGGTACCAGCTCGGAACACCGCAGTGGGAGGACAACAACTACCTGACCAACTTCGACCCCGCCACGAACACGCTCCTGCAGGCGTCGTCGGGATCCATCTACGACCGCGCCCAGGTCAACACCGACACCAATAATTTTGCGCCACGAGTGGGCGTCGCCTACAGCCTCACGTCGAAGACGGTCATCCGCTCGGCCTACGGCACGAGCTACATCCACTTCAACCGGCTCGGTGGCGAGAACCTCCTGTCGTTCAACGGACCGCACGTCGTGCCGCTCGCCATCACGCAGCAGCCGTCGCAGGGAGCGTGCGCCGCCGGGCAGGCGCCGACGACGTGCTTCCGGACCACGCAGCAGGGGTATCCGGAGGGCTTGAACGTGCCGGCGAACTTCAACCCGTTGAACGGCCGCGTCAACTACATTCCGCCCGACACGAACACCGGCAACGTGCACAACTGGCACGTCACCCTGCAGCGCGAAATCATGAGCAACCTGCTCGTTGACGTCGCCTACATCGGCAATCGCAGCCGCAACCTCGTCATCCTCGGCGACTACAACCAGGCGCGGCCCAACAACCCCGGCGAGGACGTCCCGCTCCCGAACCGGCGGCCGATTCCCACGTATCAGTTCATCCAGGCGGCGTTCGACGGCGGCAAGGCCACCTATCACGCGATGCAGGTGAAAGTGGAGCGCCGGTACACGCGCGGGTTGTATGTCCTGAACGCCTTCACCTGGTCCAAGGCCGAAGACAACGCGTCGGGCCACCTCGAAACGGCCAATGGCGACAACAGCCGCGTCAACTACCGTGACCTTGACGGCGAGTGGGGGACCTCGGGCTACAACCAGCCGATCAACAACACGACGACGGTCGTCTGGGAGCTGCCCTTCGGACGCAATCGCAAATGGGCGAACGACCTGAGCCCGATCCTTGAAGGCATCGTCGGCGGCTGGCGCCTGACTGCGATCAACACGATGACGAGCGGCCTTCCCGTGAACCTCAGCTACTCGCCCTCGTCGACGTTCTTGGTCAGCGCCGCGCCGACCTACCGTCCGAATCTCTTCGGCGACGTCTACGGCGACCGCACGATCGACAACTACTTCAACAAGGACAACGTCGTCATTCCGATCGATCGCGCGCAGCCCTTCGGCAACGCGCCGCGGAACGTCGCTCGCGGACCGGCGATCTACTTGCTCGACCTGGGCCTGCACAAGGACTTCGGGCTTGGGCTGGGCGATTCTCGGCTCGAGTTCCGCATCGAGGCGTTCAACGCGCTCAACAAGACCAACTTCGGCGCGCCGAACGGTAACCGGTCGTCAACCGATTTCGGCACGATCCGCACGCTCTCGACCCAGCCGCGGCAGATTCAGCTCGGTGTGAAGGTGGACTTCTAGGTCAGACGCCGAATTGCGAGAGGTGGTGGTCGGTGTGCCGATAGAGCAGCCGGCCCCATTGGCCGCCCGAGAGCTTCCCGAAGGCGGCGTGGACCGGCCACGGGCCGTCCTTCGGGCGTTTCGCCAGCGCGTCTACCGCTGCGCGGAAGCGAGCGACTTCCTTGTCCCACGCCTCAGGCTGGCGAGCGAGGAGTTCGGGCGCCGTCGGCACGCTCTTCGGCCACGGCATGTAGAACATCACGAGCGAGTTGATAATCGGGTATCGAAGAGGGCTCGACTTGGGCACGCACGCGACTTCACCCGTTGCCGAGCGCACAGCGTCGGTGATGTGGCAGAGCATGCGAGGCGCATCGAAGCTGCCCCATTGGCCGCGGGCGTCCGGCGTCAGCCTGGCCAGCCGCGCGTCGAGCGCCTGCCGGTCCCGTTCATTCCACAGCGTGCGGGCCATAGCCGCAGTATCGGAGATGTCGTCGATCGGACGCAAGGGACGGGCGACTCGTGTCCTTCACTCTAGAAAATCTTCGCGCCTTCGCCGTCACCCGCAGCTTTTTCCCACCGACGATGCTGAAACGCGCGCTTCATAAGCTTGGATTCGTTCAGGCTGATCCGATTCGCGCCCCCGCGCGGGCGCAGGACTTGATCTTGCGCCACCGGGTGAAGGGCTACCGTGCCGGCGACCTCGAGCGTCGCTACGCGGAGCTCGGCATCGAGGAGGACTTCTTCGTCAACTACGGATTCCTGCCGAGTGCTGTTCAGGCGTTGATGCATCCGAGGGCCGGGACGTCCGTTCCGGTGAAGGGAAAGCGAGCGCAGGATTTGCTCGCGTTCGTGCGGGCTCGCGGGGCGGTGCATCCGCGCGAGGTCGATGGACATTTTTCGCACGGCTCGGTCACCAACTACTGGGGCGGATTCGTCGGCCGCGACCACACACCTGCTCAACAACATGCACTACCACGGCGCGTTGCGCGTGGCGCGGCGGGCGGGGGGCATCCGGCTCTACGCGGCGCAGGTGCACCCGCCGGGACCCACCGACACGGCCGGACGCCGCGATCGCGTGGATACGCTCGTCGACCTTGCTGTGCGCGCGTATGCGCCGCTCCCCGGCGCGACACTTGCCTGGCTCGTCAACCGGCTGCGTCTGGCCGTACCGCAATGGTCGAGCGACGTGAAGAGTGCGCTGCCGCGGGCGAGAGCGCGGCTCCGGCACGCGCGGGCCGAGGGCATTGATTGGTTCTGGCCGGCTGATGAGCCGCTCTCCCGCACTGCTCCCGACGAGGTCGTTCGACTGCTGGCGCCGTTCGACCCTGTTGTGTGGGATCGCCGCCGCTTCGAGGTGCTCTGGGGCTGGGCGTACCGGTTCGAAGCTTACACGCCGGCGCCCCGGCGCAGGCTCGGCTACTACGCGCTGCCGCTCCTGTGGCGCGACCGCGTGATCGGGTGGGCCAACATCTCGGTCGTGAATGGCGAGCTGCGGTCGGACATCGGGTATGTGGCTTCGCGACCGCGCGAGCGTGCGTTCGCACGAGCGCTCGCCGACGAGCTCGACCGCATGCGCGAGTTTCTCGGCCTCGAGCTGACGTAAGATGGAAGAGTCTGAGCCTTTCCGAAACCAGTGAACTGTCCCGGCCGCGCGATCTGCGCGCGCCGTCGTCAGGAGTGGAGTGCAGAATGCCTTATCCGGAATCCTTCATCGGTCCCATGCGCGAAGAGCTGACGCGGCTCGGCGTCAAGGAGCTCCGCACCGCGGAGGCCGTCGACGCGGCCGTGCGCGGCGCGCACGGGACGCTGATGGTGATCGTGAACTCGATGTGCGGCTGCGCCGCCGGCCGCGCCCGCCCCGGCGTGGCGCTCGCGCTGCAGCACCATGTCACGCCCGACGTCGTGGCGACGGTGTTTGCCGGGGGCGACATCGAGGCTACCGAGCGCGCCCGTGGCTACTTTGCGCCGTATGGCCCCTCCTCGCCGTCGATCGCCCTTCTTCGCGACGGGCAGATTCTGTTCATGCTGGAGCGACACCAGATCGAGAACCAAAGCGCCGAAGCGATCGGACGCGCGCTGACGGCGGCGTTCGACAAGTTCTGCGCGCCCGTGGTGCACTAGACTTACCCGAGGGGCTTCGCCCCTCGGACTCCCCTACACGCGCCCTCGCGCGCCGCTTCGCCGGCGCGCTCCGGTCGCGTGGCTCGCTCGCTCCTTGGAACGAGCGTCACGTTTGAGATAGCTTCTAGTTGGGCCGCACTCGAGATGAACCGATCGATGATCTCGCTGATGGTGACGCTGGCGTGCGGCGCCTCGCTGGTCGTGGCGCAACAGGCCGCCCCGGCGTTCACGTGGCCGACCGGCAAACGCGTCGCGGTTAGTCTTAGCTTCGACGATGGGCGGGCCAGCCAGGTCGAGGGCGGCACGGCGCTGCTGGATCGCTATGGCGTGAAGGCGACATTCTACGTGGTTCCATCCGCCGTCGAGAAGAAGCTCGAGGGTTGGAAGCAGGCCGCTGCCAGCGGCCACGAAATCGGCAACCACTCCTTGAATCATCCGTGCTCTGGCAACTTCGCGTGGGCGCGTGCCAAGTCGCTCGAGGACTACACGATCGATCAAATGCGGCGCGAGCTGACCGACGCGAACCGCCGGATCACGGAGTTGCTGGGCGTGACGCCGGAGTCGTTCGCGTATCCCTGCGGACAGACCTTTGTCGGGCGAGGTGTGGGTACGCAGAGCTATGTGCCGGTTGCCGCGAGTGTCTTTGTCACCGCGCGCGGGTGGCTGGACGAAGCGCCGAACGACCCCTCGTATGTCGACTTTGCCCAGCTGACCGGGATCGAATCGGACGGCAAGGACTTCGAACAGATCCTGGCGATCGTCGGAGCCGCCAGGCAGACGGGGTCATGGGTGGTCCTGGCGGGACACGACATCGGTAAGGGCGGCGCCCAGACGACGCGAGTGGCGATGCTCGAGCGGTTGTGCGCGTATGCCAACGACCCGTCGAACGGCGTCTGGATGGCGCCAGTCGGAACGGTGGCGAAGTACGTTCGCGCGCGGCGCGGTCCGTGAGACTACACGTCATCTCACTACATGGCCGACGGCTAATTCACGATGAGCGCGAAGACCGCAAAGCTCACGAAGGTTACCTTTTCACGTCATGTCCGCAAGTCGAGACAAACGAGCGTCTTCTCGGAGCCCGCGTCGCTGGCCAAGGTGGCGAGCACCAGCCGCCGCCGGCGGGGTGCTCATCCTTGTCTTCCTGTTGCGGCCCGCCGACGCGCGGTCGCAGGCGCCTGCCCCTGCAGGCGCGCCCGAGCAGCGGATCGATCTCCATGAGCTGGCGACGCGTTCTCTGACCGCCGTCGAGGAGTACAAGAAGGCGTTCAGGAATCTCACGGCGGAGGAGACGAAAGTCATCGAGGTGTTCCGCCCGGCCGGAGACATCGAGAAGCGGCGTGAGATCGTGTCAGACCTGCTCGTCTATCAGTCGCACTCGCCGCGAGACGGCAAGGCTGTGACCACCGAGTATCGTGACGTCCGGCAGGTGAACGGGAAAGCCGTGGACAAACGCGGTGAACGCGCGTTGACGTTGCTGACAAAGGCCGCCAGGGCCGGATCGCTCGACAAGGAACTCGAGGCCATCGATCGCGAGACCTGGCGCTACGAGTTCCGGCGTCACTTGCGCGGTTCCACCATCAGTCAGGCCGCCGTACCGAAGCCGTCAGACATGTTTCATGTCGAGGTGGCTGGCCGGGAGCAGATCGCCGGGCGCGACGTCATCGTCGTGGTCTATCGACAGACGAAAGTCGGTCCGGCAGGCAGGTCGAACTTGCGCGTGCCAAAGGAGTTGCAGGATGTCCCTCAGCTGCCGCGAGGGCGACTCTGGCTCGACGCTGAAACGTATCAGTTGCGGAGATCGATCTGGGAGCTGGTGGTCGCCGCGACGCCGGAGCCATACGTCCTCACGCATGCCGAGAGCGAGTACGGACCGAGTCGCTTCGGCATCCTGGTGCCCGAGCGCATCGTGTTCGAGTGGCGGCAGCCCTTCGCCCGTCTGAAGAATGGCCAACCCGCGTTCGGCATGAGCGAGCGCACGACCTTCACCTACGGTGCGTTCAAGCGCTTCGACGTGGCAACCGAGGAAACGCTGAAAAAGTAGGGTCACCGCCGCAGGTCGAGACAGACGAGCGTCTTCTCGTTGCGCGCGTAGAGGAATCCGTTGGCGAGCGCGGGAAACGCGCGAACGGTTTCGGGAAGGACTTGCGCGCGCGCCAGTGGCTTGAACCCATCGGGCGACGCGGGCGCGAGGACGAGCTCCCCGTTTTCGCGCAGGATGAGCAGCCGGTCGCCGGCCAGGATGACGCTGCCGGCCATGAACCGATCCTGACTCCATCGGACCCGGCCGGTCTTCAGTTCGACGGCGCGAAAACTCGGGCCGAACTCCTGGCGCCCGTGGAACCCGAACAAGGAACCGTCGTGTACCACGCTCGTCGAGTAGTGGTTCGATAGCGCATCGTTCGAGGTCCAGACGTCGGTCAGCGTTGGTCCCTCGAGCCGAAGTGCAGCCGCACCAGGTCCGTACTCGGCGGAGATGAAGATCAGGTCGCCAGCCACGAGAGGCGTGGCGGCATTCACCGACGCGTTCTGCCGTGCGCGCCACCGCCGCTGAAACTGCACCGTCCCGGTCGCCGGGTCGAGCCCGACGAGTCCCGCGCGCGTCAGGAAGATCGCGTACCGCTTGCCCGCGATCGTCGCCGCGATTCCGGACGAATAGCTGGCCTCGTCGTCGGTCGCTGCCCAGGCGACTTTCCCGGTCTTTGCGTCGAACGCGACGATGCCCGCGCCTTTGCCTCCGATGTTCGCGATGACTTTGCCGTCCTCGACAAGCGGCGATCCGGCCGCTCCGAAGAAGCCTTTGGCGACCTTGAAGCGTCCGGCCGTGTCCTCGCTCCAGAGCCGCGTGCCCGTCGTGAGCGACACCGCGTGGAGCTGCCCCTCGGCGCCGAACGTGTAGACAATCCCGTTTGCGACAACGGGCACGGCTCGCGGCCCTTCGTCGAACCCGAAGTCGTCGCGGTACGACGTCGTATAGCCGTAGCTCCACTGCTCGGCGCCCGTGCGGGCGTCGAGCGACTGGACCATTTCGCTGTTGCCGACGCGATGAAAGAGGATGAGGCGGCCCTCGGCGACGACTGGACCGCTGAATCCCTGCCCGACTGACTTCGTCCACACGATCTTCGGGCCACTCGATCCCCAGGTGTCGGCGAGCGCGGGCCCACGGTAGACGCCGTCGCGTTGTGTCCCCAGGTACTGCGGCCAGTCGGCAACTGCCGTCTGCGCGCCGAGCGCGAGCCCGACGAGAACTGGAAGCGAACCGAGCGCTATGGCCACGCGACGCAATTGATGACCTTGTCAGTGCTCTCGCATGTCGCACGCCGGGAAGCTGGCCAGCGCCGTGTTACCCACATAGCCAAGTTCCTCGAGCAGTCCCGCGCGGGACGTGTAGTAGCCGTCGGCGGTCAGGTTCTTGATCAGGCGGAACAACCGGACGGGCTGGGCGGGATCCGATTCAGGCGCGGATCGCGCCGCGGCCGCCGGCGCTGGCGAGGTCTTGTCGTTGATCGCCACGTAATAGACCGTCGCGCCCTTCGCATCGGTTCGAAAGCGCCCACGCTGCGCCTCGCGCTGCTGTCGATCGACCTCGTCGCTGAGAGGCTGCAAGATGGCGATGTGCTGGGCGTCGTCGAGCGACAGGAAGTCCCGCGAGAACCGATCCTTCGCCTGACGCTCGAGCCACGCGAGGCCCGCGCGCATCAACGATTGATGCTCGGCGTTGAGCGTGACCACGCGATCGATGTACTCGGGCACGCCGGCAGCCGATGCGCCGGGTGTGCTGGTGGGCGGGATGATGACATCGGTCAGTCGCGAGAGCGTGGCGTACTCGGCCGGCGTGAAGAACGTCGGCGCATACGGTCCTGCGGAAGGCGCCTGCGCCAGCGTGAGGTGCACGTGCTGGCCGTAGAGCTCGTCTCCCGAAAACGGAAAGGCACAGGTCAGTCCGACGGTGCCGAGCATCTTCAGAGCATGTCGTCGCGTCTCGGTCACAAATCACCCTTTCGCATCCGGTCGGCGATGTGCTCGGCGGCGCGTGCGGCGAGCGCCATGATCGTGTGCGTCGGGTTCTTCTCGGACGCCGACGGAAACACGCTGCCATCGACCACGTAGAGGTTCGGCACGTCGTGCGTGCGACAGTCGCGGTTGACGACTGAGGTCCGCGAATCGCGCCCCATCCGGCAACCGCCCAGCTCGTGGTTGGGCGCCGGGCCCTCGGGCACCGTAAGGATTTCGGCGCCGGCCTTCTCCAGCATGCTCAGGCTCCAGCGCACCATGTCGTTGAAGAGCGCCTCTTCGTTCGCGCCCCACCGCACGTAGCGCCGGGCCTGAGGGAGCCCGAACTTGTCGGTCCGCTCGCGATCGAGATCGACGTAGGACTGATTGTTCGGGATCATCTCTCCGTACGGCGTGAACTGCATGAAGGCCGGGTAGGCGGCCTTCACCGACGACTTGTAGGCGCGGCCGAAGCCACCGACCGTCTTCGCCCATCCGGCGAACCGCCGGTTCTGGTAGTTGAGCTGCGCGCCGAAACTGCGAGCGTAGCCCCGCGTCTTGTTGGTGTGCATGAACGAGGGGAGGTACGCGTGATCCAGAAACCCCTCGTCGTTGGTCACCGCCTTAGCCGCGGAGGCCCTCGAGCACGCACTCGATCCCGCCCGTGAAGTGGGGGATGAAATGGCGGCCGAGCTGACCGCTCGAGTTTGCCAGCCCCGTCGGATAGCGGCGCGAGGTAGACATCAGGAGCAGCGCGATGCTCTGCACGCAGGCGCATGCCACGACGACCGTGCGGCCGCGAACCACTCCCTCCTGCTGATGGACACGGTGGAGATACCGCACACCGGTCGCCCGGTTCTCGTCCGACACGAGCACCTCGCGAACGATGCAGTCGGGGAACACCGTGACCTGCCCATTCGCTTCGGCCGGGGCGATGTGGACGTCCGCCGAGTTGTACTTGGCGACGACATCGCAGCCGGCCATGCAGTTACCGCAGAAGTGACAGGCGAGGCGCGTCTTGCTCGCGACCGTGAGCGTGGCCTTCCGGACGTGGATCACGTTCGCGCCGAGCGATCGTGCGGCGCGCCGCAGGATCTCGTCGCTGCACTTGAGCGGGACCGGCGGCAGAAACACGCCGTCCGGCAGATCCTCGAGGCCGTCGCGGTTGCCGCAGACGCCGACCTCGCGCTCGATCGCGTCGTAGTAGGGGGCGATGTCCTTATAGTCGATGGGCCAGTCTTCGCCGGCGCCTTCGAACGTGCGGCCCTTGAAGTCGCGCTGGCTCAGCCGGAGCGCGACTGCATTCCACAGCATCGTCTTGCCGCCGACGCCGCGGCTCCGCTCGGAATCGAATCCAGCCTTGCCGGGCCGCATCGTCGGGACCTGACGGTTGGGGAAGTCGAACGGCATCGCGTGGGTGTTGAAATCCGTGCGCGTGTTTACGCGCGGACCGCCCTCGACGATCGCGACTTTCACGCCGCGCCGCGCCAGGTGCGACGCGAGAGTCCCGCCAGAGGCGCCGGACCCCACGATGACAACGTCGAAGATGTCGTTCTGCATGCGGCGCGACGATTGTGCGTCTGAAGGGAGACGCCGTCAACCGTGCACGGACGCCGCGCCGCGTGGTATGGTATGGACGCTTTCCAGGAAGCCTACGGTCCGCGTAAAGGGTTGAACCCGCCTGTCGCTCGCTCCTGCCATCGCCTTCTTTCTGCCCGAGAAACGCGGACGCCGGGCTATTGGAGAGAAGGTGTCGCATGCC
Organism: uncultured Acidobacteriota bacterium; assembly: GCA_963839705.1. Lineage (GTDB taxonomy): Bacteria > Acidobacteriota > Vicinamibacteria > Vicinamibacterales > 2-12-FULL-66-21 > DATBJJ01. The sequence goes on along the minus strand of CAWIWL010000004.1, from coordinate 17,390 downwards.
TCTGCTGCCCGCACGTCCAAGCCTCGAGTGGCTGAAAAAGACCGCGAAAGACACGCTCAAGCAACTGCGCGCTGAGAAGCCGTCGGCCGTCCTGGCCGAGGCGCAGCTGCAGCTCGCGCGCGAATATGGGTTCGACAGCTGGCGCAAGCTCAAGCGGCACGTCGAGGAGCAGGAACGGTCGCTGTCCGCCACCGAGGCAGCCCCCGCATCACCGCTGACCCGCGACCAGATCGTCCATGACTTTCTCAAGCTGGTTGGCACCGGTCGGATTGATGAGGTCCGCCGAATCCTCGCGGCGGCGCCGCAGATGGTCAATGTGATCGGCCCGCATCCCTTCTGGGGCGGGCGCCCGCAGCCTCTGCACGTCGCGATCGAAACGAAGCGCCGCGACATGTTCGATCTGCTGCTCGAGGCAGGAGCGGACGTGAACGGCACCAATGGCGAGTACGAGCATTGGTCGCCGCTGATGCTGACGAGCGATCAGGACCGCCAGGATATGCGCGATGAGCTGCTTCGCCGTGGGGCGCGCGTCGGGTTGATGGAAGCCCTCATACTCGCCGACGACGAACGCGTCGAGGAGCTGCTGCGGCCCGGCTTCTCAGCGCTTCCGCTTTTCGCGCCGAACGGTGGGTCTGTCTTGAACTTCGCGCGGACTACGTTGGCGATCGATCTCCTGTTGGAGCTGGGTATTGCCACCGACGTGAAGGACCGCTGGGGATCGACGCCGATCGAATCGATGAGCCGACTGGGGCCGCGCGGACAGCCCCTCGTGCGGCATTTGATCGCCAGGGGCGTACCTGCTGCCCCCGAGGAATACGCGCGGCTCGGCGATCGTCAAACGCTTGCGGCGATGATCGAGCAGGATCCAGACGTCGTCAAATCTGATGCCGTGATGATGGGTGCCGTGGATTTCCGGCACCATGAGCTGGTCGAGTGGCTGCTGGCGCGCGGCGCGAACGTCAACGCCCGTGCGACCGCCCAATCGCGGCACACGGCGTTGCACTCGGCCGCCTGGAACTGCGATCTGTCGATGGTGCGACTCCTTGTCGGCGCCGGCGCCGATCTGTCTGCGCGCGACGAGGAACACCACGGCACGCCGCTCGGCTGGGCCGAGGTGGCGATCGACGTCACCAACAATCCGAAGTGCAGGGAGGTCGTTGACTATCTCTCGGGTCTGAGCCGCACCTGACGGTTGCGCCTACCTGCGAGAACAGCTCCGCTGAGGCCAGCCCAAGAGGAAGCAACCTCCGTGCTTCAACAAGCATCGTTCTGAATGAATAGAATGTGGCGTTCGAGCCGGTATGCGGGCCTGTGGCGTGGAACTATGCCGCATGCTCGCCAGTCGTCTCCGGAACCGGGATTCGCGGGATTTCCACGAGCCCGCCCAGGTAGGTCCTGGTTTCCACGAGCGTCGAGGCCACGAGATCCGCGCCGGCCTCCCGTAGCGCCTGCGTGCTGTCGTCCGCCAGCGCCGGCGGACTCCACCGTCCCACGGTGATTCGAACCTCTGGCAACGCGGCGTGGAGCCTCTTGACGAGATAGCGTGTCTTTGATGGGGGGCTGGGGGGCAGATCGGCGAGGCACACGACCGAGAATTTCTGCGCTTGCACGAGCGACACGAGTTCCGACGCCTGCAGGCGCGCCCTCGTGATCTCGACGGCGATTGGCAGATCGTCCAACAAGTGGACGAGCATCGCGAGCGCGAGCTCGTCGGCGACGCCGTTGGCTGCGTAGCCCAGCACGCGCAGCGGTTCCCGCGGCGGGGGAGGTGCCCGATCATCGGGCGGTACGGCGGGCTCCGGCTGCAGCCGCCGGATCAACTCCGCGGTGTCCGAGAGCAGCTCCCGCGTCGCATCGATGACGGCTGTTTCTTCGTCCGGCGACAGGCGGTGCTCCAGGCGGTCGCGCTCCGCATAGTTGAGCGCCGGCAGCAGCAAGGCGTCGTAGACCGAGCGCGGGGACTCGGTCTTGACGTATCGCTCGATGATGTCGGCCGCTTCGCTCGGATCGCGAGCCAGCAGTCGCTGGTAGTAGCCAGACTCGGGGGTGAGCGCGGGCGCGTCGGCCAGCAGCGTCCCGATGAACTCGAGACCCGGCACGTGCTTGCCGAGCACCACCAGGCACACGGTCAGCGGCGTCGCCATCACCAGGCCGAGCGGCCCCCACAGCCACGTCCAGAACGCAACGGATGCGAGCAGTGCCACCGGTGAGACGCCAGCTGCCCCGGCATACAACACCGTCTCGAGTACGAGATTCGTGAACAGCTCGAGCGCGACAAACAAAGCGAGCACCCAGAGCGGCCCGGTCCAGCCATCGGTGGCCGCAAGGCTGACCAGGATCGGCGCTCCTGCGCCGAGCACGGGTCCGACGTATGGGACGAATCGGAGCACCGCACCCAGCACCGCCCAGACCAACGCGTATGGCACGCCGAGGTAGTAGAGCCCTGCACCAGCGGCAATGCCGTAGACCAGATTGACCAGGGATTGCATCAAGAGCTGCCGGCTGACGCGAGTGCCCGCCTCGTCGAACGCCTTCGTCGTGATTGCCAGCTGGCCGTGCCCGACGAGCCCGATCACCCGGTCGCGCAGATCGCGACGTTCGAGCAGCATGAAGATGACCATCGCCACCACGAGCCCGGCCGTGCCCAATGGGGCGACGATGGGACTGAGCCACGAGAAACCGGAGAAACCCGCGACCTGCTCAGAGGTGACGACGACGGGCCGGGCGACCGTGCCTCGCGGCACCTCCGTTTTTCCAAGGTCGGTCTTGATGTCTTCGATCGTCTCCTGCAGCTTCTCGACCGACCCCCCCTTGCCCGCGCCGCGTACGTCCGCGATCTTCGCCAGGATGTTGACTCGATAGCGGGGAAGATCCTCGGCCAGATAGTCCACTTGCCGCGTCAGACCCCAGCCCGCCAGACCGAGGACCGTGAACACCAGCGTCGCCATTGCGAGAACGGCTGGGATGCGGCCGATCCAACGCTCGAGCCAGGTGACGGGAGGAGTCAGCACGAACGTGAGAAGGATGGCGAGTGCGATCGGAACGAGCACCGCCTGTGCCCAGTACAGGACGACAACGCTGAGCATACAGCCGGCGAACGTTATCCACGGTTTCAAGGTCTGCGACGTGTCATCCATGAGCCCCAACCGATCCTCGACTGTCCTCGGCGGCAGTCAACGCTGACGTGTTCAGAAAGGTACACACATCCCTCGTTGTCTCATGCCACGCTGCCGTACCGTTCCGGGGTCCTGCCAGTGGAACTACGACAGACGCCGGCGCGGTGCAAATGCTCGTCAGTCAGGAGACAACATGGACACGAATACTCTCCTCATCATCCTCGTGCTGCTGCTGGTCCTCGGTGGCGGCGGGTTCTTCTACAGGCGTCGCATCTAAGACGCTGACGGCGCGCGCCGAACGCGGTCCTCAACGCGGCAGTCGCGTTGGGGTCCGCCTGCAACAGGACATTCAGGACACGCGTTCGAAAACAACGGTCTGGGCCATCAGGTTCGGCGTGGCCGTTCTGTGGGCCAATGTCCAGGCGTCTGAGCAACGGGCTTCGGCGGTGGGTATGTCTGCAATCGTCCACCACTCCCGCTGGGTGCGCGCCAGATCTGGCAGCGCGAAACCAAGGAGATCTTCGATTTGCCCGAAACTGAGGACGACGGTATTGGCATACCTGTGCTCCAGGTATTCGTAGAGAAGCCGATACTTCCCCGCCTTCTTGCCCCCGTGCGGCTTCACGGCGCCCACGTTGGGTGTGGCGTCGATCGGCGCCGTCGATTGGCGCCTCTTCATCCAGTCGAAGAGCATGTGACGATCGTAGTCGCGTCCTCGGTCGGCGCGTGTGTCGAATTGCACATCAGGGAGAGGAGCGACGTCGTGAACGTGATGCTGGTGGTTGCCGGAGTGGCTGCGGTGTCTGGCGCGACCTGCAGGAGCCGAGGGGTTCACTTCTGAACACATGGCGTACCTGGGCGCGTGCCATGATGCCGGTATGGCAACCAGGAGTCTTTCGAAATCGAACGCACTCATCGGCATCGTGTTGATCGTGCTTGGTGTGGCGGCGTTCGCCTATCAGGGCATCACCTACAGAAGCCGCGAGACGGTCTTGGATATCGGTCCAATTCACGCGACAGCGGAGCGAGAACGGACGCTGCCGATTCCCCCAGTGCTGGGGATCGCGGCGATCGCCGGCGGAGCGGCGCTGCTCATCGTCGGGGCGCGTGCTCGCACGAACCCGTAGAAGCGGCCGTCAGTCACGGAACCTGCTGATGCTGTCTCACCGACAACGGTCCGGCCGACGCCTTCTGAGCGCCGCCGCTTTGGTCGCGGTAGCTGTCTCGCTGGTGGTTGCGCAGACGCGGATCACGCCACCCAAGAACAAGTACACGCCGGCACAGGATGTGGAGCTTGGTCGGCAGGCGGCGAAAGAAGTCGAGCAGCAGTTGCCCCTTCTTCGCGATGACGGAATCGAGTCCTTCGTGGATCGAATCGGCCGGCGCCTGGTGCAGGTGATGCCGTCCGAGATGGAGCATCGCGAGTTCCGATACTCCTTCAAAGTCATCAACGTGCGGGAGATCAATGCGTTTGCGCTGCCAGGCGGTCCCATGTTCGTCAACCGCGGCATGATTCAGGCCGCCAAGGTTGAGGGCGAGGTCGCCGGCGTCATGGCGCACGAGCTCAGCCACGTGATTCTGCGACACGGGACGGCCGGGGCGACCAAAGCGCAGCCCTTCGAGATTGGAGCCATGGCTGGAGCGATTGCGGGAGCCATCATTGGCGGCGACATCGGGCAGGTGGTCGGGCAGGGAACGCAGTTCGGCTTGGGCACGTACTTTCTCCGCTACAGTCGCGAGTACGAGAAGCAGGCCGACCTGCTGGGCGTTCAGATGATGGCGCGCGCCGGATACAACCCGCTAGATCTGATGCACATGTTCCAGACGATCGCGAAACAGGGCGGCGGCGGCGTTCCGCAGTTCATGAGCGATCATCCCAATCCTGGAAACCGGGAGACTTACATCACCCAGGAGGCCTCGCACCTGCGAATCGAGGGTCAGGCCGGCGATTCGCGCGAATTCGCGCGCGTCCAGGATCGTCTCCAAAGTATGTCGCCGGCGCCAACGACCGAACAGGTCACACGCAAAGGCAAGCAGACGCCCACCCGGTCCGGACAGCCCACGCCGGACGCGCCCAGCATCGGCACTCGCGTGGCGCCTCCGTCATCGCGGTACAAGACCTACACGGAGGGCAACCTGTTTCGCGTCAGCGTGCCCGACAACTGGCGTGAGGTGGCGACGAGCAGCGTGGTGAAATTCGTGCCCGACGGCGCCTACGGTCAGGTGCAGGGGCACACGATCTTCACCCATGGCGTGGAGCTTGGTGTGCTTCGCAACGAGGTGCACTCGCTCCAGGAAGCGACTCAGGAATTCATCGACGGTCTGGCGCAGTCGAACCCCTCGCTGCGCGCCACGGGAGAGCTCCAGAACACGGAGCTGTCCGCTCGCAAGGGCATCGTCGCCACACTCAACAACGTCTCGGAAGTGACCGGCCGGGGAGAAACAGTCACGGTCTTCACGACGCTGCTCCGCGATGGCAACCTCTTCTATTGCATCGCCGTCGCGCCGCAGGACGAGTATCGAAGATACCAGCGATCGTTCCAGCGCGTGGTGCAATCGATCCGCCTGAGCGACTGAGCGCGCTGGTTGGTTGCAGGATGACGTCGTGGGCTAGAGACAGGCCGCTCTAGTTGGAAGTGGGCGTGTTCACGTCTTTTATCTCACGGAGAGTTCGCCGCATCTCCTCTACAACCTTCATTTGCTCGAGCGTCGCGTTCAAGGTATCGGCGGTGGCGTGCATCGCATCCACCGCCGCGTGACGCGCAGCCTCGGCAGCGGCCCTTGCCTCCTCGCTGGCGGCGCGCGCCGTCTCAGCAGTATCCCGCAGCCGCTCTCGCTCCTGCCGGCTTGTTTCGCGCGCCTCGCGTTGCCGATCGCGGCCTTCACGCGCTTCTTCAGCCAGTCGCCTGTGCTGCTCCGCCTCATGTCTGGCAGCCTCTGCCGACAGGCGGCGTTCTTCAGCCAACCCACGGTCCTGCTCAGCAGCCTCACGGCCGTCGTCAGCCTTCGTGGGCACTTGCTCTGTCTGCTGGCGTTGCTGTTCAGGCGGAATGTGCTCGTTACTCATGAAATCCACTTGCCGGCAGCGTACCAGCTGCGGCCCAACCTGGGGTGTCCCTAAAGGGACACTGAGACATGCGCTCTATTGAACAGACCTGACTCGAGCAAGGCACTAAGGTGGCTCTGAGGTCAATCACATGATTGAACAAACCGAGATGCAGATGACCGACGAGTCCGTCGTGCCGATGCCACCACGCCCGCTGACGGTGAAGGCCTTTGGAATCACCGATCAGGGCAAGGTGCGCACGACCAATGAGGATCAGTTCCTGATCGCCGAACTCACGAAAGCGATGCGCGTCTGGCAGACGAGCCTGCCGGAACCGAAGCTCCAGGTTGGCGAGGAGCACGCACATCTGTTTCTCGTGGCCGATGGCATGGGCGGGCACCAAGCGGGCGAACGGGCGAGCGCCCTCGCCGTGGTCGCGATCGAGCAGTTCACGCTCAATAGGTTCAAGTGGTTCTTTGGCTCGGACGACGCCGAAGCGCAGAAGGTCCTCACGCAGTTCCAGTCCGCGCTGGGTCAGGCCGACGTCAGCATTCTCAAGGAAGCGGCGGAGCATCCGGAACTGAGCGGCATGGGGACGACGGTGACGATGGCGTTCCATCTGGGTACGCAGCTGTGCGTCGTGCACGTGGGCGATAGTCGTGCGTACCTGTACCGAGACGGCGAGTTGCACCAGCTCACAGAGGACCACACGCTGATGGCCGACATGGTGCGCAGAGGAGCGCTTCAACCAGACCAGGTCGCCGGGCACCGTCTCCGCCACGTCATCACCAACGTCGTCGGCGGCCAGGAGCTCGGAGTCAAGGTCGAAGCTCGCGCGTTCGAAGTTCAGGCTGGCGATCGCTTACTGCTCTGTTCGGACGGATTGACAGAGATGGTGACGAACGAAGCGATCGCGGCCACGCTCGACGCAGAGCCCGCACCCGAGGTTGGCGCGAAGAAGCTGCTCGCGCAGGCAAATGAGGGCGGGGCCCGCGACAACATCACGCTGCTCATCGTGCGGTTCGATCCGGCCGACTCCGACGCAGCGAACCCTGGAGATGCCCGGTGATAAACGCACAGATTCGCTCCGCGTCTCGGCGCTCAACACAAGGCGATGCCGTTGAACTGGTCCTTGCCCAACGGTTTCCCTGACGGTCAGTCGCGCAGCACGACGGTCAAAAGAGAGTTGTGAATCTTCAGGCCGCCGTTGTAGTCGATGAATCCGAGCTTCCGAAACTTGTTCATGAAGAAGTTGACCCGCGAGCGCGTCGTGCCGATCATCTCGGCCAGGAGTTCCTGAGACACGCGCGGAAGGGCGCGGTGAGACGCCTCCGGTTCACCGTAACGCGCGAGGAGAAGAAGCGTGCGTGCCAGCCGCTTCTCGCTGGAATTGAAGAGCTGGTCGATCAGATCTTCTTCGATGCGGATGTTCCTCGTCAGCATGTGCGTCAGGAAACGATCCGCGAACGCGGGCCGGTCCCGAAGGTGCCGCACCATTTCCTGCTTCTCGACGGCCACAATGGTGCACGGTGTCATGGCCGTCGCAGTGGCCATCCGGTGCAACTGGCCCACCAGGCAGCCCTCGCCGAAGAAATGGCGCCCATCGAGCACGGCGACCACGGCTTCCTTCCCAGCGTGCGACAAGACCGACAGGCGTACGGCGCCTTTCTCGACATACAGGACGCTTGAGGCTGGATCGCCCTGCGCAAAGATCACCGCCCCGGGTCCGTGCTCGACGCGATGCGTTCGCGCGCCCGTCCAGTCGAGCGCGCCGACAGGTGAGCGGGCGGGTGCGGGCTTCGACTTGGCCATCGACATTACCTCGTCTATTCTGACACAAACGCCCTGCGTCGGTACGCAGCCGGATCCCTGGCGCTCATCTGGTGGCGCGTGCTCTCGGCTAGGTTCGCTTTCGTATCTCGTGTCGTTTCGACGGGCGGGTCTGCGACACGCCAAGAGGGAGTTTCCATGCGAATTCGCGAGGTGCGACGTGCGGTTCTGGGCGCGGTTCTCGTTGGCCTGTGGAGCTGTGGGGGACAGTCATCGCCGCCTCCGGCCCCGGCCACGCCACCTCCGGCACCGCAGGCTGTTCCAGACGAAGTCGATCCCGCCGACGATGCCATCCCGGCACCGAACGCCCGGAGCGCCGAGGTGCTGGCCAAGCTGATGCCGTCGAACGCGACGGACTGTGCGCCGGGCGCGCGCTGCATCCGCGTGAGCGGTAGTAGTGGGCGGCCACGGGCCGCGGGAGCATCCATCGCCCAGTGTCGCGGAGAGTTCGCCGACTTCGTGGTCCCGCGCAGCACGGTCCCGGCGAACTACAACGGTCCATGGTTCCAGCCGAATCTGATCGAACAGGCGCACACGGGCGTTCCCTCGGGCACGCGGCCGTGGCGCAGCTTCGACCCGCGCGTCGAGAGTCAGCGCCTGGCCTATCTTCTGGCGTTGCGGAACTATGCGTTTGCCAGTGCGCCAGTCCGCAGCCTCACACCGCAGCTGACCGCCGACAGTGACTACTTCGACCCCACGGGCGGCACCGTGCCCGCTACCCAGCGCTCGCAGAAGTGGTATCCGGCGCCGCGCATGACCTACGGCAGCCCCAGCTCGCCGGGTGCGCGGGAAGCGTCGCATGGCCTGACGTTCGAGCGGACGGTCCCCGAAGGTGAGCTCGCAGGCAATACCGCGCCGTTCCGCAGCTACGCGATCGCCTACTACGATGCCCGCGGCGCCCGCACCTACGCGCGCGTGTGGTCGACGGCGACGCCTGGAGTCGATACTCCGGACCGATCGAAGATGAGAATCGCAGCGGGCGGGTTGGTCTACAAGCTCCTGTACAGCGCGGCGAAGCCGACGGATTTTCCGCAGGACCTTCTCGCAAGTTCTCTCGAGCTGCAGATCATCCCGAACTCGAGCGGAGGTCCAGTGCCGGTGCGACTCCTCCAGATCGATATCGCTGTCAAAGACGATCGCGCCGGTCCGACCGGCTGGTACTTCGCGACGTATGCCTACGACCGCACGATTGCCGGGAACTCGCCGTGGCTCAAGATGGTTCCCGTCGGTCTGATGTGGGGTAACGATCCGACCGGGCCGCCGCTGACGCAGTCGTGGATCAATCCTTCGGCGCCCAATTACGCCAAGGCGCACCTCGGCGTCGATGGCCGCCTGAACGGTCCGGTCGACAACAAGCTGTCAGCGTGCATGAGTTGCCACATGACCGCGCAGGCCCCGAGCCTTGCCGCCATCCTGCCTCCGGGGAGCGGAGCCTGCGCCTCGCAGCGCGCGGCGTGGTTCCGGAATCTTCCCGGCACCGAGGCCTTCGGACGCTTCGACCCCGAGGGGACGACGTGTGAGACGTCGCTCACCGGGATCACTTTGACCGCGGCTGACTACTCGCTGCAGCTTGGGTCCACGGTGACGCGCGCGGTGTCGGGCTCCGCTACGTTCAATCCCTGCACCTGGGACGACGCGACCCCGCCGACGGCCGCGCCGGCGGCGCCGTCACCGTCCGATCGCGGGCAGAAGCCCGCGAAGGTCTTTGGCGTGGCGCGCGATTCCGATCGATGAGTTCGTCGATCACTCCCAGAACCACACGACGATGACGCCCGTGCCTCCAACACCGAAGACGTCCGTTCCGCCCGACGCCGCGACCGAGATGTTGATCAGGCGCTCACGCCCGACCTCGGTCGCGAACTCGCACGCTTGGGCGCAGAGGTCCTCCCAGGATCTGCTGGAGCTGGAAAAGAGACGAGACTGCACGATCATGCGGACATCCTCCCTCGGTTCCTGATACGCAACTCGTTCCGATGGGTTCCTGACGGTCACGCTTTCTCGAGGCTATACTACGCACTGCGCATGACGGACAATTCGACTTCTGAGGATTAGCGTTTTGATGTTTTTCTTTCCGCGGATCGGCGGCGTCCTGGCGACCGCGGGCGGGCTGGTGTTTTCGGATTTCAGGCTGAGGGGAGAGCAGATGCAGCGCGTCATCATCTTCGGACTTCTATCGGTTCTTTCGGTTGGCCACGGCGTGATGGTTGCCCAGAGTGTGAGCGATTCGGCCCTCGGGGCATGGACGCTGAATCGCGCGAAATCGACCTTCAGCGGCGCCGTTCCGTATCGGCGCGTCATGAAGTTCGAGGTGGTTGGCGATGCCATCAAGGAAACCGCCTATACGATGAGCACCAACCAGCCAAGCGTCATCGTCGAGTACACCGCGCGATTCGACGGAAACGACTATCCGATCTCGAACTCCGTTCTGAACACGGTGTCACTCAAACGCGTGGACGACCAAACGGTCGAGCGGACCGGCAAGATTCAGGGGCAGGTCGTGGAGACGGAAACCCGAACCGTCTCAGACAAGGGCAAGGTGTTGACGGTTACGACCAAAGGCAACAGGGACGGCACGGAGTACTCGAGCGTTCAGGTTTACGATAGACAACCCTGACCGAAACGCTGTCAGCTATCGCGGCCGTTCTGTTCGTGCTGGGCGATCGGCGACAAGCGCCTCGCAGGGTTCCTAACCGGCAATCAGCTGACAAGGCACACCATGCGACCAGTGCTGAAAGTTTTTCTGCTTCTGCTGGGGTTCGCGGTCGTCGTCTGCGGCATCGGGTTCCTGTACTTCATCAACACAGGGGTCAGTGCCAAAGAACAGCCGGGGCGGATTGAAGAGTTTCTGGCTAGCCGCGCCCGCAATATGGCGATTGCTCGGCGCGCCCGAGCCCTGGCGAATCCCGTCAAGGAATCCGCGGAGGTGATTGCAGATGGGCGCGCGCACTTCGCCGATCACTGCGCAGTCTGCCATGCGAACGACGGGAGTGGTCAGACGGCGATCGGTCAGGGGCTGTGGCCGAAAGCCCCGGACATGAGACAAGGGCGCACTCAGAACCTCACCGACGGCGAGCTGTTCTGGATTATCGAGAACGGGATCAGATTCACGGGCATGCCGGCGTGGAGCACGGGCACACCGGAAGGTGAACAGGCGAGCTGGAATCTCGTCCACTTCATCCGGCGGCTGCCGAAGCTCACACCCGAAGAAACTAAAGAAATGGAATCGCTCAATCCGAAATCACCGGCTGAAGTGCGTGAGGAAATAGAGGCAGAGATCCTCAAGAGCGGCGGCAAGCCATCCGCCAAACCTGCCATGCCGCACCGTCACAAGCATGGGAAGGGACACGAGTGAGGTGGACGACGGTCCGGCAGGCTGTATTGGGGCCAAGACGAGGGCCTGACCTGTGACTGATCTCTTCGTAGACTCGTGGGGTTCCGGCGTGCCCGTGGTGCTGGTGCACGGTTCGCTGGCGATAGGAGCTGACGAGTGGCAGGCACAACGACCGCTCGCCGAAGAAGGGTTTCGCCTGTTGGTACCGGACCGGCGAGGTTATGGGCGAAGCCCGGCGGCCGAATGCGAGGACTTCCTACGTGATGCCGACGACATCGCCGACCTCATGGGCGATGGTGCCCACCTCGTGGGTCATTCCTATGGCGGTCTCGGCGTTCTGGTCGCTGCTGCCCGCCGTCCGGATGCGACTCTATCTCTGACGCTGCTGGAGCCAGGCGCATTGGGGGCGTGGAAGCTCGTGATGTGGGTGCTTGCATCCCTCCGCTAGCACTTGACGCGCGTTAGAGGCCTTGCGAGGTTTCGACCGCCTGTTTGGCTTCGAGTTCGAGGACCCGCGCCTCTAGCCTCCGCCTCGATCCGACTTTCCGTCACCTCGTTCTTGACGTTGACACCGCGCCGCAGCCGAGCGCATGATTTACGAAGATGATTCGCCGCATCGGCGCGCTCGCCCTGGCTGTGCTTCTCCTTGGGGGGAACCTCGCCGCTATCGATTGCACTGGCTGGCAATCGTCCGCCAGCGAACGAATGGCCTGCTGCCTGGAGGCGGGTCACAGCTGTTCTGATCAAATGTCGGCTGATCAGTGTTGTGCAACGGGCGAGCTGGCGCAACAGCCCACCCTGACATCTTTGATTGTCGCGCTTCCGCCTCCCGCCGTGTCCGTGGCCGCGCTGCCGCTGTTTTTCGTTTCGCCTTCTGTCGTCTCGATTTTCCGCTCGCTGTCAGATCACCCCCAAAGCCCGCCGCATTTCCGCCGAACCATCCTGCTGATCTGATCCGTTCTCTGCGCCAATTCACCCCAGGTGTCACTGCGCGGAGGGATACATGCGCCCTGAACGACTCAGCTCGATTCTCGGACTCGCATCGGCGCTGACCACGCTGGTCTGTTGAGCGGTTCCGATTCTGTTTGTGACCCTAGGTTTAGGGTCCGTCATTGCGTCTGCCGTGTCCGCGGCCCCGTGGCTCGCGGTCATTAGTCGGCACAAGAACCTCACGTTCAGCGTGTCTAGCGCGCTGATCGCGCTGAACTATTGGCTCGTGGTTGTGCGGCCGCGCCGGTGCGCTCCCGGCGAGTTGTGCCACATCGATAGCCCGCTCATGCGCTGGAATCGTCGCGTGTGGTGGGTGTCGGCGGCAGTCTACTTGATCGCTCTGGTGCTCACGTATGGCTCGCTTTTCATCCTTGAACGATTGTGAAAGGGATCAGGATGCACAGACACGTGGTCGTCGCGATGCTGCTGCTGCTGCCGCGAGCCGTGCTCGCTTCGGGGCATGGTCCCGTGTTCGGCGCGGCGACGCCTACACTCGGCAAAGGTGGTTGGTCATTTGATCAGGTGTGGATGGGCAGAACCAGTGACGCACCGGACACAAACGATCAGCTGCTGCGGACCATGATCAGCTTTGGGGTCACCAAGGATGTTCAAATCTCAGGCTCCGTCCCAATCGCACTCACCAGCTCGTCGCAGATGCCGATGGGGCGAATGATGGCAATGATGTCGGCCAACAGCGAGATCGAAGCGTTGGCGGGCTGGCGATTCCACGGCCGACCTGTCGGAGAAGGTGGACGTTTTGAATCAACCGCGTATTTTGGCGCCACCGTTCCCGTCAAATCAGAGGTTGCCGGGATTCGCACGTCGCCATCCGCGTATACGTCCGTGTCCACGGGTTACGCCTCGCGGGCGCATTACTTCTGGATCGGCGGTGGTTATCAGAAATACGCCACAGACTCCGGCGATCAGGTTGGGGATGTGAAGGCTTACAGCGTGGTCTACGGTTATCGTCCGCGTGCCTTGCGCTTGGACTATCCGAAACCAGACTTTCGTTTCTTCGTTGAATCGGTTGGTGAAGTCACCGGCCGGGCGAGACACAACGGTCAGGCAATGTCCGATACCGGAGGCCATGTGCTGATGGTTGGACCCACCGTGTTGTTGCTCTACAAGGCATACGGCATCGAAGGCGGGATGCTGTTTCCCGTCTACCAGCGCACGAACGGCAGCCAGCCGGGCGAGCGCTTTCGGTTTGGCGTGAACGTGAGCTACTTCTTTTGGCTGAAGTAAGAGGCAACCGATGAATCTCATTGCGCGTTCTGCTACGGCGTTGTTGTTGTTGCTCCTGATTCCTTCGGCAGTGTTCGCCGAACTGCGGCGAGTCGAGCTGAAGGTCCTCGGCATGGATTGAGCGGTCTGTGCCCACGCCGTGCGCGTGGCTGTGCGGAAGCTGCCGGGCGTTGAATCGGTGAACGTTTCCTTGGAACGTGCGAGCACTGACATTCAGTTGCGGCCGGGCAACTCGATCACGTTAGAGCAACTGCGCCGTATCATCAAAAACAATGGATTCACGGCCAAAGAGGCAACCGTGACTGTGGTGGGGAAGCTGATCGAGCGTGGCGGCCAACCGGTGCTCGATGTGACCGCCACGAACACCGTCCTGCTCGTTGTTGCTGATCCCAAGCAGCCGGGGGTCTTCAAACAAGTTGTCGAGCGCTTGCGCGCAGCGTCCGCAGGTGCTACGCAGTTGACGGGCGTGGTGGAACCGCGTGCTGATGCGCCGGATAGAATCGAGGTGCGAGCAATGTCCGAGGTAAAACCGTAACGCTGGCCGACACCCCGCGCCGGACTCCGCCGAATCTGGCGCTACCGATGACAGAGGCCGTTTGGGCCACAGTGAACTGCGAGTAACTGCGGACCTCCATTCGCACCTGCAGCGGCAGACAGCCGCGAAGGCGGCGCAGCATATGGAAGCGATTCTAGTCCGCTAGGGCGTCAACTTGGGCGTCAAACGGTGTTCTAGCCCCGAGAGGATCAGTAGAAACTGAGAATTTATTGGGGATTCTGGAGCCGACGGTCAGACTTGAACTGACGACCTGCTGATTACGAAAGAGTACCAAGTGCTTCCGGCTTGTTACCCATGTGTTACCCAGGAACGTCCCATGGCCAGTCCCGCTGATTTTGGATCGCAACGCACTTCAATCGCTCGGCAGGATCGCCCTGACCGACCGGACGGTCCGGGCACTCAAGCCGCCGACCACGGGTCGGCTCGACGTGTGGGACGAGGACTACCCGGGTTTCGGGCTGCGCATCTCCTGCGAAGGCCGCCGGACGTGGATCCTGATGTACCGAATGGGCAAGAAGCTCCGGCGCCTGACGCTCGGCCGGTTTCCGACGCTGGGTCTTGCGGCGGCCCGCGAGAAGGCGACCGATGCGCTCCGGGAGGTCCGCAAGGGCCAGGACCCCGGCCAACGGAAGGAAGATCGAGGAACGTCGGGCCGAGACCTTCGCGGAGCTCGCGCGCGAGTACATTGAGGGGCACGCCAGCAAGAAGCGCAGCGGCCGTGAAGACATCAGGCTGCTGAACGGTTCCCCTCACAAGAAGAAGACCGGCAAGAAACCCCATGTGCCCGTGGTCGCTCGCGTTTGCCGATATGCCTGTAGTGGCATACAATGAGAACGCGGTCGCCGAAGATGTCGCCCCAGCCGGTCCCGAAGCCCGTTCGCTGGGTCGCCTCGAGCAAGGATGACCTGAGCGCGTTTCCAAACGACGTCAAAACTCGGGTTGGCGGGGCGCTGTGGGATGCCCAGATCGGCCTCAAGTCGCCGGCGGCAAAGCCCCTGAAGGGGTTCGGCGACGCCGGAGTGCTCGAGGTAGTGGTGGACTTCGACGGGAACGCGTTTCGGACGGTCTACACCGTGCGGTTCTCCAAAGCCGTCTACGTCCTTCACGCGTTCCAGAAGAAATCTCGGCGTGCGATGGCCACGCCGAAGAGCGAGCTGGATCTCATCGGAACTCGGCTTGCTCGCGCCAAAGAGGACTATGAAGCATGGCTAAAAAGCCGCTGATTCCCGTGACGGCCAGTTCCGGCAACGTGTTCGCCGATATCGGCGTCACCGAGCCCGAGGAAGAGCTCGCCAAGGCGCAGCTCGCGAGCCGAATTCGAGAGATCGTTCGAAGCAGTCGCCTCACGCAGGTTGCTGCCGCCGCCGTCATGGGCATCGATCAGCCGAAGGTCTCGGCCTTGCTGAGCGGCCGACTGACGACTTTCTCGAGCGAGCGCCTGATGCGTCTCCTGACGAGGCTCGGGCAAGACGTGGAGATCGTCGTCAAGTCGAAGCCGCGGCGAAGCCAGCGGGGTCGCATTCGTGTCGTTCAAGAAGCCCGCGCCTGAACGTTGCGCTCATACCAACCCCGCTCGAGAAAGCTGCCGTGAGTGAACGCACCGGACTGCTGTCCATCACCGGCCTACAAATCCTCCGTATTCGGTAGGCGCGCCAAAGCGCGCGTAGAGATACACCAGGATCTGCGGTGCGACGAGCCAGAATGCAACGTCTCCGACGATCCACTCAGATCCTATCGGTGCTTGAAATCTGTCAGTCGTAGCAACAATGAATGGCCAGCCATAGTCACACCGCGTCACTGAGACACCGAGGCAACGGCCGCGGTTGCGATGCGTCGATCCGCACGGGGCCACGTGTCCCTCGAGTGTCTGGTCCCTTGGCTGGCCCTTAAGACCCCCGAGCACGGGGTCCAGGCAGAAGAGCACAGAAAGCGCTGACACCCGGACTCTCATGTCGTCCCTCCCTTCAGCCCGAAGCTGACTGCTGGGGACGGAGGCGCAAAACCGATACGAGCCCTGTCTTGCGACGGGCGTAGAATGGGCGGGCGTGCCGGACGTCCGACACGGCGTGACAGCCCTGCTGATCGAATGGAGAGGCGGCGACTACGGGGCCATCGAGAAGCAGCTCCCGCTCGTGCATCACGGGCTGCGCCGGCTCGCGAAGCGGCACATATGGCGCCTGACGCTGACACCTGCGCGGGAACGCGTACCGAGACGGTGATGGTTAACAGGTGAGTGCGGATACCGGACCGCAGTGCCGAGGCGACCGCAGCTCGCGCCGGCCCATCCGCAGATGTGGCTGCAGTGGCCGCCGACCGGGCGACGCTGGCGCAGCCCTTCACGATGTCGGGCCGGGCGATCGACAGGAACCGACCCTTCGACCGTCCAAGCGCGGTTGCCGATGCGCACTGCCAGCGCGGTGAAAGGACAGCGACGCGAACGCTGGGTCCGCTGCGCCTGTGACATTACCGCGTCCGGCGGTGCGTAAGATTGCGCCGCTGACACTCGAACAAGCGCGCCATTTCCTGGTCGTCTCGGATTCCCACCGACTTGGCGCATTGTTTTCCGTTGCCCTCGCGTGTGGCTTGCGATTGGGAGAGGCCACCGGACTTACTTGGGACCACGTGGACCTGACAACCGGCGAGCTGCGCATTCGCCAGCAATTGCAGCGTGTTTCGAGGGCGAAGGGATCACGAGCGGAGCTGGTCCTGCAGGAGCTAAAAACTGAAAAGGGTCGCCGGACTCTGATAGTCCCGAAGGTCTGCCTGGACGCATTGCGCGCGCATCGTGCACGACAGCTTGCAGAAAGACTGAAGGCGGGTCCGCGATGGACTGACACCGGTCTCGTATTCACGACATATTCGCAGCGCGGCGAAGAGCGAAAACTCGGAACCGGTTTGGATTCAAGGAACGTTTTGCGTGCTTTGCGATCCCTGCTGCGGCAGGCAGGGCTGCCGCTGTGTCGGTTTCACGACCTTCGCCACAGTGCTGCGAGTTTATTAATCGCCAAAGGCGTGCAGCTGGCAGAGGTATCGATGCTGCTCGGTCACAGTGAAGTGCGGGTAACCGTTGACTTGTACGCGCATCTTCAACGTGAAACGGCTGCGAAAGCTGCAAGCCATATGGATGCGCTCCTGGCGCGGTAGGGCGTCAAGTTGGGCGTCGAACTGGTTCGTCAGCGTCACCGTCTGACGAAATCAATCGATTTTTGTTCAGGTTTTTGGAGCCGACGGTCAGACTTGAACTGACGACCTGCTGATTACGAATCAGCTGCTCTA
>CAWIWL010000003.1:0-368742 GCA_963839705.1 uncultured Acidobacteriota bacterium | reverse complement strand
GTGCACCGGCTGGTGCGCATCTCGCCCTTCGATCAGGCCTCTCGCCGTCATACCTCGTTCGCGTCGGTGTACGTGTGGCCGGAATTGCCCGAGGACGTCGATGTCGAGATCGAAGACAAGGACCTGCGCATCGACACGTATCGATCGAGCGGCGCCGGCGGCCAGCACGTCAACGTCACGGACTCCGCCGTCCGCCTCACCCATCTCCCCACCGGCATCGTGGTGTCCTGCCAGAACGAGCGGTCGCAGCACCGCAACCGCGACTCCGCCATGCGCGTCCTCAAGGCCAGGCTCTACGACCTGAAGATGAAAGAGCAGCAGGCGAATCTGGACCGGCTTGGCGGCGAGAAGAAAGACATCGCCTTCGGCAGCCAGATCCGCAGCTACGTGCTGCACCCGTATCAGATGGTGAAGGACCACCGCACGAAGGAAGAGGTGGGCGACCCCACCCGCGTGCTCGACGGCGATCTCGACGGGTTCATCAAGGTCTACCTGATGAAGAAGGCGTCGGGGACGTTAGGGCAGGCTGCGGCGGACGAGGAGTAGAGCCGGTCTGCGACGATCCAAATCTATCCGCGCGCGTTGCAGGCGGTTTCTGTGGTCGAGCGGTTGCGCAGGCCGTCTGCGAACGCCGGTGCGGGCCGGTCGGCTCGGGCCTCCCACTTCGCGGCGTGGAAAAACGGACCCTCCGCGGCCGTGCTTACGCTGTCGGCGTCGGCTTGGGCGATCCAAGCCCCGGTAAAGCATCGGTTCGGCAACGATGCGGAGTGACCACCGGAGACGAATCAGCGCCGCCGCCGCTCGGAACCGCTCCGGGCCCGTTTTAGTGTCTGCGCAGTCACGCCGCTCAAGGTCGGCCCGACCCGACCGGCCCGCACCGGCGACAGCAGTGTCGGACACTTGCTTCGTCGCGCTCCGATGCCTCCCTGCGGCATCTCCGGGGCGAGGTAGCTACTGCCGAAACCCGGACCCCGGCTGGGTGCCGGCGATGAACGACTCGGTGATGGCGCCGGGCGTGCCTTCGAGGGCGGGATTGCCTGAGCCGCGATCGACGGAGACGAACACGATGTTGCCCGGTGGTTCGAAGACCGACGGCTCCGCGCGTGTGGCGATCCAGGCCTTCATGATGTCGATCCAGATGGGAAGCGCCGAATCGGAGCCCGTGCCGGCCGGCCCCATTGTTCGCTTCTGGTCGAACCCCGTCCACACGCCGATGGTGATGTCGGGGTCGAAACCGACGAACCAGGCGTCGGTGTAGTCGTCGGTCGTCCCAGTCTTTCCGCCGATCGGCCAGTTGAGTGCCGCGGCCTTGCCGGCCGTCCCGCGCTGCACGACGCCGCGGAGCAGGTTCGTCATGACATAGGCCGTGTCGGCGCGGATCGCGTCTTTCGGCTCCGGCCGGTTTTCCTCGAGCACGTTTCCTTCCCGGTCGCGTACCTTCAGCACGGAATACGGCCGCATTCGCACGCCCTGATTCGGGTACACCGAGTAGGCACTCGTCATCTCGACGAGGGTCGCCTCTGCCGCGCCGAGGGCAACGGCCAGGTAGGGGGGCAGTGGAGACTCGAGACCGAGCCGGCGCGCGTAGGCAATCACCTGGTTGGGCCCGAGCTGATCCATGACGCGAACAGCGGGGATGTTGCGCGACTGCTCGAGCGCCCGTCGCAGCGTGATCGGCCCCTCGAATTGACGGTCGTAGTTGAGCGGCGTATAGGCCTGCTGGCCGGCGCCGCCGTTGAAGCTGACTGGCGTGTCCATGAGGACAGAAACCGGTGTGTAGCCGCTGTCGATGGCCGCAGTGTAGACAAACGGCTTGAATGCCGAGCCCACCTGGCGGTACGCCTGTGTGGCGCGGTTGAACTTGCTTCGTTCGAAGCTGTACCCGCCGACCATCGTCAGGATCTGGCCGGTGCGGTTGTCGAGGATGAGCACCGCGCCTTCGACGTCCGGCGCCTGCTCGAGCGCGCCCGTGGTCGGCGCGGTTCCATCGACCGCCGGCTGCAGGCGCACTTCGACGAGATCGCCCCGCGTCACGAACTGCGCCGGCGTCGTCTTGCCGGTCCACGCGTAGCCTTTTCGGTCGATCGTCACGCGCAGGGCGCCGACACGGAGGTGGATCGCGGCGCCGTCGACGGCGGTGACGACGGCGGGAACGATTTGACCTGCGGCCATCGGCCGGTCCCATCGCGGCTGTCGGAACGTTTCGATCGTGTGTCCCTCGGCAATGACATTCCGCTTCGGCTTTCGAAACCCGCGGCGCTTGTCGATCCGCCGCAGTCCGTCGTTGAGCGCCTGCGTCGCGGCCTCCTGCAGCCGAAGGTCGATCGCCGTCTGGATGGACAGTCCGTTCTCGTAAAGTTGCCTGGCGCCGTATCGCACCTCGAGCTCCCGGCGCACTTCCTCGAGGAAATATGGCGCGGCCGACGAGGATTGGCCCGGAGGGTCCGGGCGGACGACGATCGGTTTCTTCTTTGATTCCTCAGCCTGAGCCGCCGTGATGAAGCCGACCTCCGCCATCCGGCCGAGCGCGTAGTTGCGGCGGCGGAGGGCCGCTTCACGATTCACGTACGGGCTCTGGCGGACGTTGGCCTGGAGGATGCCGGCGATCAGGGCTGCTTCCTCGATCGACACGTCTTTCGCCGCCTTGCCGAAATAGAGGCGCGAGGCCGCCTCGACGCCGTACACGCCGTGGCCGAAATACATCTGGTTGCAGTAGAGCGTGAAGATTTCGCGCTTGGTGTAGCGCTTCTCGATCTGGATCGCGAGTATGGCCTCTTTTATCTTCCGCTCTGGTGTCTTGTCGTCGGTGAGGAACAGCTTGCGTGTGAGCTGCTGGGTCAGCGTGCTCGCGCCGTGCATGCGGCGCTGGATCACATCCTTGACGGCCGTGACCACGATGCGCGGGATGCTGAGTCCGACGTGCTGGTAGAACCCGTCGTCTTCGGCAGCCAGGATCGCCTGTTCGAGGTACGGAGAGATCCGTTCGTAGGGGATGACCTCGCGCCGCTCGATCGCGAACTCGCCAACGACTTCGCCGCGGGCGCCATACACTCGCGAAATCGTGCTCGGCGCGTAGTCGTCGAGGGCGGAGATCCGGGGGAGGTCACCGGCATAGGCAAAGATGACCCCTGTCGCGATTCCCAATCCGGCGGCCAGAAGAAAGAGAACGACGATCCCGGCCCGGCGAGCGAAACTCAAGTGCCGACCCTATCCTCTCCCGCCTCGCGGTACCGCGCGTCCAGACGATTGTCCGCCGCCGCTGCGCGAGCCGGAGTCTCCGCCGCCGCTGCGCGAGCCGGAGTCTCCGCCGCCGGACGGCCGCGAATCGAGCCCCCGACGAACCGGAAGACGGACCCGACGGACGGGACGGTGCGGCCGACGAGGGCGGAGGTCCGTTGGGCGCAGGCGCGCTGCGCTCGGGTCCCGGTCTCGAACGGTAGCCTTCCGGAGCACCGTAGCCAGCGGGAGGCCCGTTATTCTCGGGCGCCGACCTCGGCACAGAGCGGCTGCGGTCCGGCGCATCCGGAGTCCCCGTGCGATAGCCTCGGTCGGGACTGGTGCCGTAAATCACCGTCGGAGGCGTGTAGACGTCGTTGCCTCGAGAGGGACTCGAGGGTGTGCTTTGAACGGGGTTCTGGCCCTGGCCCTGACTCGGACGCTCGCTCCGCGGCACGGCGCGGTAGACCTCGGGCCGGCTGCTTGTGAACGGTGTTCCCGATCCTTCGGCTGGCGCCGTCGGTTCGACGGAACGGGGAACGGCGCGGCGTTCGTCGTCTGACCGCGTCCCGGGGGCCGCGCTGGGCCGCGCCTCTGACGGAGAGAACGAACGGCCGTTCGACGCGGCAGGCGCACCAGCGTCGCGCGGGCGGGCTGTTCCCTGAGAGGTTGGCGCTGGCAACGTGGACATCGCTCGCGGCTCCCGGGCGGGCGCCGGATATCCGCCGCCGTTCAGGGATGTAGACGATGACCGCCGGCTTCGGAAGGCGGTACCAGGATCGGCGTTAGGCGCTGCCGTTGTGCCGGCGGTATTCGGCGACGCCGTTGTGCCGGGCGCGCTCCGGAATCCGCGAGAGGCAGCGTTTCCTCCAGCGGGCGGCGTTCCACGGACGCCCACCGAACGAATCGGTGCGCTCGAACGCGGCACGGCGAACCCCTGGTTATCCGGCGCCGCGTTGCGGACGACAAACGAGTCGCGGGTTCGCGCGTCGATACGCGTCGTGTTGACGACGTTCACGTTGACGTATCCGTGTCCGAATCCCCTGTGCGGCACGACGGTCCAGGCGTTCCAGGGATTGAATCGGTGCCCGCCGTACACGCCGACGCTCGAGAATCCGAACACTGCCCGGTTGTTCCACCCGAGGGGGCACCAGCTCACGTAGCCCGGAGCGTACGCCCACGACACCCACGCCGGTCCCCACGTGCGCCCGGGAATCCAGAACCAGGAATTGGCCGAAAAGCCCCAGCGCCCGTAGTGGTGCGTCGGCCAAGCCCAGGGGTCCGAGCCAATCCAGGTCCAGCCCCACGGGCGCAGCGACGTCCAGCGTCCGTAGTAGTACGGCCGCCAGCCAGCGCGCACGCGCGGGTACCAGACGTAGCCATAGGTCGGCTCGTTCTGCCAGTAGCCGTAGTCGTTGAACGTCGAGGCGTAAGTCTGGACGGTTTCGGGCAGGTAGTCCGCCGACACGCCCAGGCGCGAGTCGCGCCGGGCTTCGGACCAGCGATCGAACGCGTCCCACGACGCCGAGTTGTAAACGTATGACGCCGACGGTCCCGCGCCAGCGCGGGCGAACGCGCGCTCGCCGGCGCCAAGCGACGTGCGGCCATCTTCGTTGACCAGATCAGCCGCGCCCCTCAGCACCGCGAGCTCGACTTCGCGTGCGTCGCCGCCGCCGAACACTGAAATCCGGTACTCACCCGCGCGAGCGATCTGCACCCACGCGGACGGCGCGTCGACTCGATAGGCCACGCCGCGGCCGGTACCGCGAGGCATCAGAATGTTCAGCCGCACGCGCCCGTCGAGCAGCCGAATCACCTCATCGGACTGGAAGTCGACGGTGGTATTCGTGTCGAAATGCAGCGTGCTGCCGTCGTTGAAGAGGACTTCGACGCGACCGTTCTGCGTCCGGACGCGATCGCCTGCGAGGAGCGGCATCGACGCCGGCGCTGACTCGGATTTTCCGTCGCGCTCGAGCAGCGCCGCGCCGTCGACCACAGAGATGTGCGCCGGAGACTCGGCATCCTGAGCGCTCGATGGAGCCGGCGCGCAGACCAGCCACAGGAGGATTGGAGCAACGAGAGCCAGGCGGGACATAGGGACCTCTGGAGCGCAAACAAACCTTCGACGAGCCCCAGGAAGCTGCCTGAGACTGCCGGAGGGCGAGGGCTGGCAAGGCCCAGTATAGCACCAACTTACGGGCAATCAATCGACCGTAGTTGACATACAAACACTAAGATTATATATTAGCAACGTTATAAAGATTGAATCGGCCGGAGCACTGACACAAACGGCCGGAAATCGAGAGGAACTCAGCACATGAGCAAGATCATCGGAATCGATCTCGGGACGACTAACTCCGTCGTGGCGGTCATGGAGGGTGGCGAACCGGTCGTCATTACAAATCCAGAAGGCAGCCGCATCACGCCATCGGTGGTGGGCTTCACCAAATCGGGTGAGCGCCTGGTCGGCCAGGTCGCGAAGCGCCAGGCCGTGACCAACCCCGAGAACACCGTGTTCTCGATCAAGCGCTTCATGGGCCGCAAGTTCGCCGAAGTGTCAGAGGAAATGAAGATGGTGCCGTATTCGGTGGCCGGCGCCCCCAATGGCGACGTCCGCGTGAAGGCCGGCGGCAAGGAGTACCCGCCGCCGGAAATCTCCGCGATGATTCTGCAGAAACTGAAGCAGGCGGCGGAGGAGTACCTGGGCCAGCCGGTCACCAGGGCGGTCATCACCGTTCCGGCGTACTTCAACGACGCGCAGCGCCAGGCGACCAAGGATGCCGGACAGATTGCCGGCCTCGAAGTCGCGCGCATCGTCAACGAGCCGACGGCCGCGGCGTTGGCCTACGGCCTCGACAAGAAGAAGGACGAGACGATCGCCGTCTACGACTTCGGCGGCGGCACGTTCGACATCTCGATTCTCGAAGTCGGCGAAGGTGTCGTCGAGGTCAAGGCGACCAATGGCGATACGCACCTCGGCGGCGACAACCTCGACCAGCGGATCATCGAGTGGATCATCGCGGAGTTCAAGAAGGACGAAGGGATCGATCTCGGCAAGGACCGCATGGCGCTCCAGCGTCTGAAGGAATCGGCGGAGAAGGCCAAGATGGAGCTCTCGACCGTGCTGGAAACCGAGATCAACCTGCCGTTCATCACGGCGGACGCGACCGGTCCGAAGCACATGGTCAAGAAGCTGACGCGGGCGCGGTTCGAGCAGCTGGTCGACGACCTGCTGCAGAGGACCGTCGGTCCGACCAAGCAGGCGCTCGCCGACGCCGGCGTCGATTCGTCGAAGATCGACGAGGTCGTGCTGGTCGGCGGATCGACGCGCATCCCGCGCGTGCAGCAGATCGTCAAGGAGCTCTTCGGGAAGGAGCCGCACAAGGGCGTCAACCCTGACGAGGTCGTGGCCATCGGCGCCGGCGTCCAGGCGGGTGTGCTCGCGGGCGAGGTCAAGGACCTGCTGCTGCTCGACGTCACGCCGCTCTCGCTCGGCATCGAAACGCTGGGCGGGGTGATGACGACGCTCATTCAGCGGAACACGACGATTCCGACGAAGAAGAGCGAGACGTTCTCGACCGCGGCTGACAACCAGACGAGCGTGGAAGTGCACGTCCTTCAGGGCGAGCGGCCGATGGCGCGCGACAACCGCACCCTCGGGAAGTTCCACTTGTCGGGCCTGCCGGCGGCGCCGCGCGGCGTGCCGCAGGTCGAAGTCACCTTCGACATCGACGCCAACGGTATCGTCAACGTGACGGCAACCGATAAGGCGACCGGCAAGGAGCAGAAGATCACGATTACCGCGTCGAGCGGCCTCAACAAGGACGAAGTCGACCGGATGATGCGCGAAGCCGAGTCGCACGCCGAAGAGGATCGCAAGCGCAAGGAAGAGATCGAGACGCGCAACCAGGCCGACCAGGCGGCGTACGCCGCCGAGCGGATGGTCAAGGATGCCGGCGACAAGCTGCCGGCCGCCGACCGCCAGCCGATCGAGTCGGCCATCGAGGAGCTCAAGAAAGCGATCGAGAAGAACGACGTCGACGAGATGAAGCGCCGGCTCGAAACGCTGAACGCTGCGCAACACAAGGCAGCCGAAGCGATGTATCGCAGCGCAAGCGCGAGTGGCGGCGGAGCCCCCGGTGGTCAGCCAGGAGGTCCAACGGGCCCCGAGAGTGGAGGCGGCCGCGATACCAGTGACGTGATCGACGCGGAAGTGGTGGAAGAAGAGAAGAAGTAACGACGGGGCTCTAGGCTCTAGGCTCTGGGCTCTAGAGAACCTCCGAGTTAGCGGTCGACGCTTTGCTAAAGCCTAAAGCCCGGAGCCTAAAGCCACCGACTCTGAACCATGGACTTCTACGTCATCCTCGGCGTGCCGCACGAGGCGAGCACGGCGGACATCAAGCGGGCGTACCGCCGCCTGGCGCGCCGCTACCATCCGGGTGTCAATCCGGGTGACCGCGCCGCCGAGGAGATGTTTCAGCGTATTGTCGAGGCCTACGAAACCCTCGTCGATCCGAATCGGCGGCGGCAGTACGACACGGCGGGGAAGCACGGCGGTCCGCGCGTGGAATCGGCGTCGTTCATGTTCGCGGAGTTCGATTTCTCCGCCGCCAAGCGGGGGCCGCAGGCGTCGACGTTCACGGAGCTCTTCGCCGATGTCTTGCACCCGTTACCCGGCACGCGGGCCGGAGCGTCCGGAAGTCGGGGCGGACCTGCACGCGTCGCTGACGGTGTCGTTCGCCGATGCCGTGCACGGCGTCGAGCGGCAAGTCCTGGTGACGCGCCAGGTGGTCTGTGGCGCGTGCGCCGGCGCGGGGCAGGTGGCGATTGCCGAAGCGCAATGCCGCCTGTGCCAGGGCGCTGGCCAGATCCGCTGGGCCCGCGGCCACATGGTGTTCGCCAAGCCGTGCTCGGCCTGCGGGGGCGAAGGGCGGCAGACGCGCGAACGCTGCGCGGTTTGTGCGGGACAGGGACGCGGCGTCCGCGGCGAAGCGGTCAGCGTCATGGTGCCCGCCGGGATCACTGACGGCGGTCGGCTGCGTGTCATGGAGATGGGGCACGCCGGCCGGCACGGTGGCCGCGCGGGTGACTTGTATGTGACGGTTCACGTCCAGGCCCATCCCTGGCTTCGACGTGAAGGCGACGACCTGGTGTGCGATCTCCCGCTCGCGGTGCACGAAGCGGCGCTCGGCGCGCGCGTCGACGTACCGTCGCTCGAGGGACCCGTCAAGCTGCGGGTTCCCCCGGGCACGCAGTCCGGGCACCGGCTGCGAGTCAGCGGCGGCGGGCTGGTTACCGCGACTGGCGGGCGAGGCGATTTACTGTTCGAAGTGACGCTGGTACTGCCACGGCGACTCGACGAGCGGTCCATCGAATTGATGCGCGAGTTCGCCGAGATCAACACGGACGATGTCAGAAGCGGGCGGTTCGGCAAGCTGGACGCCTGACCGAGTGCCAGGTTCACGATGCCCAAGAAAACCGGCGCCAAGGCGTATTACATGATCAGCGCGGTGGCGCAGAAGTACAGCATCCATCCGCAGACGTTGCGGCTGTACGAGCGCGAAGGGCTGCTCAAGCCGTCGCGCACGGAAGGCAACACCCGCCTCTACTCCGAGGACGACCTCGAACAGCTCGAAACCATCCTGTCGCTGACGCGCGACCTCGGCGTCAACCTCGCCGGCGTCGAGATCATCCTCAACATGCGCCGGAAGATCGAGGCCATGCAGCACGAAGTCAACGAGTTCATGGAGTTCGTCAAGGGCGAGATGTCACGGGGCATTGGGGATTGGGAACAGCGGCTCGGGACCGCCCTGGTCAAGTCGTCGCCCACGGATTTGGTGCGAACGAGCAAGGAGGACGACAGAAAGTTTGAAGTCTGACGTTTGAAGTCTGAAGTGAGGAAGTGCGAAGGCTGAAGTGGGAAGTGGAAGTTCGAAGGAAGTTGGAAGTTGGAAGTCTCGAAGTCGGAAGTGTGAAGTCCAAGTTTGAAGTTTGAAGTCGGAAGTGGGCGATCCACCCTATTCGTGAAGTTCGTGCCGCGCCGGTCCCGATTCAGTTACAATCGACCCAGTCGGCTCGGTTGAGCGCGAGAGGTGGAAGTCGAGTTCAACTTCGAACTTCAGACTTCAAACTTCAGACTTCAGACTTCAGACTTACTTCCAACTTCCACTTCAACCTTCCGACTTCAAACTTAGACACTTCAAACTTCAAACGTCAGACTTCAAACTTTCTTCCGATGTCTTGTCCCCTCTGTGACGATACGCATTGGCGGCCCGTGGATACCGCCGGCGTCCGTCGTGTCGTGCGGTGTGAGTGCTGGCAGGACGAGCACAATCGGCGGTTGTTCGAAGAGGCCAGGATTCCCGCGCGCTACCGGCGCTGTGATTTCGAGAACTTCCAGGTCTACTCCAACGAGAAGCTGACCAACGCGGTCAGCGCCGTACGCCGCTTCGCCGAGGCGTTTCCTAACAGTCCCAAAGGTCTCTGCCTCATCGGGCCGCACGGCATCGGCAAGACGCACCTGGCCGTCGCTGCGCTCAGGACCGCGCTCGGGCGCGGTTGCGAGGGAATCTTCTACGAAGTGTCCGACCTTCTGCGGCTGATTCGGAGCACATACAATCCGGTCACGAAGACCGCCGAGATGGACATTCTCCAGCCGCTCGTGTCCGTCCAGCTGCTCGTGCTCGACGATGTCGGCAAGGAGAAGACGTCCGAGTGGGTCGAGGAGACGATGACCTTCATCGTCAATTCCCGGTACAACAACCGGTTGACGACGATCTTCACGTCGAACTACGAAGACAATCCCGACATCGAGGCGCTCGATTCGCTCCGCGTGCGGGTCGGGTCCAGGATGTACTCGCGCATGCACGAGATGTGCGACTTCATCGACTACGGCGGCGCCGACTACCGCCTGCTCCCGCCCAACGGCGGCGTCGACGATCTGAACGCACTCTGGAAGGTGACCGGCGAGCAGCGGGGCCGGCTGCCCTCGCGGGCAAAGGGCCAGGCCCGCGCTCAGCTGAGGCAGCCGGGACGAGGCGAGCTCGGCTGGTCTGGCGGCAAGGCTGGGAGCTAGTCGCTTCCAGAAAATGCCCTTCTTCGTGTCATTGTATCCATCGTGAAGGATTCGTGGCAGCGATCGTCAGGTCTGGGGCTCTACCTTCACGTCCCTTTCTGCTCGTCCATCTGCAACTACTGCAATTTCAACCGGGGGCTGTTCGAAAGCGGCCTCAAGGATCGCTACGTCGTGGCGCTCGAGCGCGAGATTCGCCTGGCCGGCCGTGGCGAGCCCGTGGATACCATCTACTTTGGCGGCGGCACACCTTCGCTCCTCGAACCCGAGGAAATTGGCCGGTTGATTCGGGCGTGCCGCGAGGCTTTCGGGGTAGCGTCCGATGCCGAGGTGACGCTCGAGACCAATCCCGAGACGTCGAACGTCCAAAGAATGGACGGGTTTCGAGCGTCGGGCGTCAACCGCGTGAGTTTCGGTGTCCAATCCTTCCGGGATGCCGAGTTGAAGCGGCTGGGTCGGCTGCATTCTGCCGACCGGGCCCGGACGGCGTTTGCCGAGGCCCGGGCCGCGGGGTTCGACAACATCAGCCTCGACCTGATGATGTGGCTACCCGAGCAGTCCACCGGCAACTGGTCCGAGAGCGTCGACCGGCTGATAGAGGTGAGCCCGGATCACGTGTCCCTCTATCTACTCGAGCTCTACCCGAACGCGCCCCTGAAGGAAGAGATGGCGAGGGCGGGGTGGTCGCTGGCGCCGGATGAGGACGCGGCAGAGATGTACCTGGGCGGCCTGGCGGCGCTCGACGCCGCTGGATACCAGCAGTACGAGATTTCGAATGTCTGCCGCGTCGGGCGGGAGTCCCGCCACAATGTGAAGTACTGGACAGACGGAGAATGGCTCGGCTTGGGGTGCGGCGCGCATTCGACGAGGGTCGGCAAGCGGTGGAAGAATGTCTCGGCGACAGGTGAGTACATCGACCGTGTGACAGCCGGGCAACCGCCCGCCGTGGACATCCGGACCATGACGGACCACGAGCGGCTGGAGGACGCGCTCTTTACCGGTCTTCGGCTTACCGAAGGCGTAAATGTCGATAGTGTCGGCCGCCGTTACGGCATTGACGTCTGGGCCCGCTACGGCGAGGATCTCCGGCCCTTCGTAGATGCCGGTGTGCTGTGCCGCGAAGGGCCGCAACTCTGGCTGACGCGCGAGGGTATGCTTGTTGCTAATGAAGTCATGCAGGTTTTCGTATGACTTCCCACGATAAATGGCGGTCATGCAGGTTTTCGTATGAGCCGCTCGTCCCTCGGCGCTGGCTGTGCGGCGGCGGGTACGGTAAAGTGTCGCGTTCGTTTTTGACTGCGCTCGTCGGCTCTGCTCTTGCAAGTGTTCGTTTTTCTATTTCCGGTGTTGGCTTAAGGAGGAGTTTGAATGCGTCGCCCCTTCACGATTTGTGCCTCGATGCTCTCGATGATGATTCCCCGGCGGCGCTCTGCGCCGTCGACAGCCTTCGCGCAGGATCCCGCGCCCGCAGCGGCTCAGAAACCCAAGCCACCGGCGCTGGCGTTCACCAGCGAGGCTGGCATTCTCCTCGTCCAGATCAAGGGCGATCAGACGGCCGTGTTCGAGGACCTGGTGGCGAAGCTCAAGGCTGGCGCGGCCAAGGCCGAGGACGCGACAGTCAAGCAGCAGCTGACGAACCTCAAGGTCTACAAGACCGCCGAGGGCGCCCCCGGTGGTAACGCGCTGTACGTCATTCTTCTGGATCCGGTAGCTAAGGACGCCGAGTACGAGCTGTTCGCGCTCGTGCAGAAGGTGATGACCGACGATGAAAAGCGGACGCCCGAGACGCAGGAGTACTTCAAGAAGGCGACCGCCGCGTTCGCGGCAGGCTACAACAAGTTGAGCCTGACGCTGGTCAAGTAGGTCGGGCAACCGGGCTCACCACAGAGGCAGCGGAGTCAGCGCAGGACCGTCAAACCAGGGCCTGGCTTCACGTCTGTGGTGAGCTTTCTCAGAACTTCAGATTCAGCCCCGCGTAGAAGCGCTGCGGCTTCGAGTGGCGCGGACTTCCCTGCAGCGTGAAGATCCGATAGTCCAGCCGCAGGCGAAGCGGGCCCGCCAGGTTCACCTTCACGCCACCCCCCAGGTTGATGCCGACATTGGTTTCCGAGATCTCGTCGAGCGTCTCGTGATACGCGCCGGCTCCTGCCGTCCCGTAGAACTGAATCCCCGAGATTGGCACCGGTGTCTGCAGCAGCCCGTTGAACATGTACGTCCGCAGGCTCGGCGCCAGCTCCTCGAGGTTCTCGCGCGTGTGCCCGTACTCGAACTCGAACCCCACGATCACCAGCCCCACGCCGAGACCAAACCCCGTCGTCACTCGATTTACAGGCGTGGGATTGGTGCCGAGAAACGCGGTGAGATCGGCCGAAGCGTTCGATGGTGAGAGCAGCGCGAGGGCGATAAGGAAGAGCCACGTGCGGCGATTCGACATGGCTCAGGATAGCCCGAGACGTGATTGTCGGTCGGGGCTCGAGCTCGGGGCTCGGAGCTCGGGGTTCGGGGTTCGGGTTCGGGGTCTAGACTCGCGGTTCGGGTTGCGGCATACGTCTTCAACGATCGGCGATTACTCCCGAACCCCGAACCCCGAACCCCGAACCCCGAGCCCCGAACCCCGGCGTGATACATTGATTTCAATGGACTTTCGCCCGACTGAGGAGCAGGAACTGCTGCGCCGAACGGTCCGCGAGTTCGCGGAATCCGAGATCGGTCCCCACGTAATGGAGTGGGACGAGGCGCAGAAGTTCTCTGACGATCTCCTGCCGAAACTAGCCGCGCTGGGGCTTGCCGGCGTCCAGTTTCCCGAAGACTACGGCGGCGCGGCGCTCTCGGCGGTCGACTACTGCATCTGCATCGAAGAACTGGCGCGGGTCTGTCCCGCGGTGGCGCTCTCGGTCGCGGCGCACAACGGTTTGTGCTCGGCCCACATCTCGGCGTTCGGTAGCGCCGAGCAGAAGAAGCAGTACCTCCCGCGGCTCGTCCGCGGCGAGGTGTGGGGCGCGTGGGGCCTGACGGAAGCCGGCGCCGGGAGCGACGCGGCCGGCATGCGCACGACTGCCGTCCGTGAGGGCGAGTGTTGGGTGATCAACGGTGCGAAAACGTTCATCACCCACGGCAGGATCGGCGGCGTCATGGTGGTCATCGCGGTCACCGACCGGACGAATGGGCACCGCGGCATCTCGGCGTTCATCGTGGAACGTGGAACCCCGGGGATGTCGGCCGGCAAGAAAGAGAACAAGCTCGGCATGCGCGCGAGCGACACGAGCGAGGTCATCTTCGACAACTGCCGCGTTCCGCTGGGTCAGCTGCTCGGCGAGGAAGGGCAGGGGTTCATCAACACGCTCCAGGTGCTCGACGGCGGCCGTATCGGGATTGCCGCGCTGTCGGTGGGGCTCGCCCAAGGCGCGTATGAGGCGGCCCTGAACTACGCCAAGGAGCGCCGCCAGTTCGGCCAACCCATCGCCGGCTTTCAAGCCATTCAGTGGAAGCTGGCCGACAACGCGACCCGCATCGAAGCGGCGCGCCTCCTCACCTATCGAGCGGCGTACCTACGGGACCAGGGTGCGCGGACGACGCGCGAGTCGTCCACGGCGAAGCTGTTCGCGAGCGAAGTCGCGGTCAAGGCCGCGGACGACTGCGTGCAGATCCACGGCGGCTACGGCTTCGTCAAGGACTACCCGGCGGAGAAGTACTTCCGCGACGTCAAGCTGCTGACGATTGGCGAGGGGACGAGCGAGATTCAGCGGCTCGTCATCGCGCGCCAGCTTCTGACCCAGTGAGCAACCCGACGCTGTCCGATCGCGTGCTCTCGGGAGATCCCCGAGCCATCGCGCGCGCCATCACCCTCATCGAGGATGAGTCGCCGGCCGGCGCCGAGATCGTCCGCCGTGTTTTCGCGAAGACCGGCCGTGCCTACCTGATTGGCGTGACCGGACCACCGGGTGCAGGCAAGAGTACCCTCGTCGACAAGCTGACGACCGCGATCCGCGCCACCGGGCGCACGGTCGGCGTCGTCGCCGTCGATCCGACGAGCCCGTTTACCGGCGGCGCGATCCTCGGCGATCGGGTTCGCATGCAGGCCCACGCCGGCGATGCCGGTGTCTTCATCCGCAGCATGGCGACGCGCGGGCACCTCGGCGGGCTGGCGCAGGCGACGAGCGAAGTGGCGCTGGTCCTCGACGCCGCGGGCAAGGATGTCGTGCTCATCGAGACCGTCGGCGTCGGACAGGACGAAGTCGACATCGTTCGTACCGCGGACATCTCGATCGTCATGGTCGTGCCCGGCAGCGGCGACGAGGTGCAGGCGCTCAAAGCCGGGATCATGGAGATCGCCGACATCTTCGTCGTCAACAAGGCGGATCGCGAAGGCGCGGACCGCACCGTCGCCTCGATCGAAACTGTGCTCTCGCTGCAGACGTTTGCGGCGGGCGAGTGGCGGCCTCCGATCCTGAAGACGGAAGCGACGAGCGGCAAGGGCGTCCCGGAGCTTCTCGACGAGATCGATCGCTTCCGCGCGCAGTCGCCACAGGCGCAGGGCACCCGACGACGGGCCCGCGCGGAGTGGCGCCTGCGGGAGCAGCTTGCGCAGCGGTTCGTGCAGCACGTCGAACGCCGGGTGCTTCAGGCGGGCGAGCTCGAACAGGTGCTGGACCGCATCGCCGCGCGCGAAGTCGATCCGTATTCCGCAGTCGACAGCATCCTGCGCAGGGCCGTGGTTGAACCTCGTGAACCCTCTGAACCCTCTGAACCCTCTAAACCCCCTGACCCCGCCCTGACCGTTGACCACATCGGGATTGCCGTCTCAAATCTGGATGAGGCGCTGGCGTTCTATCGCGACGCCCTGGGCCTACGAATCGATGCACCGGAAGAGGTCGCTTCCCAGCGGGTGCGAGCGCACTTCATTCCCGCTGGCGACTCGGCACTGGAGTTGCTCGAGGCGACTGCCGTAGACTCGCCGATTGCGAAGTACCTTGCGAAGCGCGGCCCCGGGCTCCATCACATCACGCTTCGCGTACCCGACATTCGATCGGCGCTCGCGCAGCTGAAGGCGAAAGGCGTGCGACTGATCGACGAGACACCCCGGGAGGGCGCGCACGGTGCGCTGGTTGCGTTCGTCCATCCCGCGAGCGCGCATGGCGTGTTGGTGGAACTCAAAGAGGCTCAGGGCTCAGGGCCCAAGGCTCAGGCACGACCTTCGAGTTCGGGCTCCAAAGTTTTGCCTGAGCCCTGAGAGCCTGTGAGCAAATCGTCCGTAGTGTCCGCCTTTAGGCGGACTTGTGTTGGTCCGGCTGAAGCCGGACACTACATTTCTTCTCAAGCCCTGATCCTTGAGCCCTGAGCCAGCCACTATGCAGTTCGGTGACCTCACGCTGACGCCGCTCTGGGATGGCAGCTTCCGCCTCGACGGCGGCGCCATGTTCGGCGTGGTGCCCAAGCCGCTCTGGGAGAAGCGCGCGCCGGCGGACGAGAAGAACCGCATCCGGCTTGGCCTGCGCCCCCTGCTCGTCCAGAGTGAAAAGACCCTGCTCATCGACGCCGGGATCGGCGGCAAGATGGACGCGAAGAGCGTCGAGATCTATGCCATCGACCGCTCGCGCAACCTCGATCACTCGCTCGCCGACGCCGGCATCAGCCGCGACGCGATCGACATCGTCCTCGCTTCGCACCTGCACTTCGACCACGCCGGCGGCTTCACGGCGCACGACTCGGCCGGACCGCTCGTGCCGGCGTTTCCCCGCGCGCGCTATGTCGTCCGGACGGCGGAGTGGGACGATGCGGCGCATCCGCATGAGCGGAATCGGGCGAGCTATCTGAGGGAGAACTTCGTGCCGCTCGCCGATGCGGGGGTTCTCGACCTGGTGGCGGGCGACGCGGTCATCATGCCGGGCGTCCGCGTGGTGCGGACCGGCGGGCATACGAGGCATCATCAGATTGTGGTGATCGAATCACGGGATGAGACCGCGGTCTTCACGGCCGATCTCATTCCCACGACCGCTCACGTCGACGAACCGTGGATCATGGCCTACGACCTCTATCCGATGCAGACCCTCGAGTTCAAGCGGACGTTCGTCCGGGAAGCCATCGAGCGTGAGTATTTGATATTCTTCGAGCACGACCCGGATGTGGCGGCCGGCTACATCCGCGAGGTCAATGGCCGCAAGCACGTCGAGCGCGTGCTGTAATCCACGTGGCTTCTGCGTTCACGGAATCACCACGATGACCGCGACCACCTTCGCTAAAGCTACGGTGGTCCGCCGAAGCCTTGGCGAAGGCGGAAGCTCACGATGACCACGAAGGATCTCTATTTCTGTCGAGCTTCGTAGCTTCGCGATCATCGTGATTGCCGTCTCGCCGTGATCGCCACGATTCAACGATTCAAGGTTCAGCAGCGAAAATGTCAATATCCATCGGCATCATCGGCGGCAGCGGACTGTACGACATGGCGGAGCTCACCGACCGCGAGGAGCGGCCAGTGCAGACGCCGTTTGGTGAGCCATCGGCGCCCTACGTGATCGGGACGCTCCGCGGCAAGCGCGTGGCGTTTCTCGCGCGACATGGCGCGGGACACCGGCTCCTGCCATCCGAGCTGAACTTCCGGGCCAACATCTACGGGCTCAAGACGCTCGGCGTGGAGTACATCCTCTCGGCGAGCGCCGTCGGCAGCCTGAAGCAGGACTTCAAGCCGATGGACCTCGTCATCCCAGACCAGTTCCTTGACCGCACGCGAGGGCGGATCTCGACGTTCTTCGGTCGTGGACTCGTGGCGCACGTTGGGTTCGCGCATCCCTTCTGCGCGCGCCTGAGCGACCTGGCGTTTGGTTCCGCGCGAGCCGCCGGCGCGACCGTACACAAGGGCGGGACCTACGTGTGCATGGAAGGCCCGCAGTTCTCGACGCTGGCCGAGTCGAAGCTCTATCGGTCGTGGGGCATGGACATCATCGGGATGACCAACCTGCAGGAGGCCAAGCTCG
Source organism: uncultured Acidobacteriota bacterium (assembly GCA_963839705.1). Lineage (GTDB taxonomy): Bacteria > Acidobacteriota > Vicinamibacteria > Vicinamibacterales > 2-12-FULL-66-21 > DATBJJ01. The sequence goes on along the minus strand of CAWIWL010000003.1, from coordinate 351,483 downwards.
CCCGCGAGGCCGAGATCTGCTACACGACGATCGCGCTGGTGACCGACTACGATTGCTGGCACCCTGAACACGACCACGTGACGGTCGAGATGATCGTCGCCAACCTGACGCAGAACGCGAAGATGGCCCAGCAAGTCATCGCCGGTGCCGTCGACGCGTTGCCGTTCGAGCGCACCTGCGACTGCGCGACGGCCTTGAAGTACGCGATCATCACGCGGCCCGACGCCGTCCCGGCCGACGTCAAGCGCGAGCTGGCGCCGATTGTAGGGAAGTACTTTTAGGCTCTAGGCTCTAGGCTCTAGGCTTTGGGCTCTTGGCTCTAGGCACGAGCTTAGACTCCGTACTCGAAGGTTTTTCCTAAAGCCAAAAGCCAAAAGCCTAGAGCCGTTCTGCAGAGACACTATGAGCATTGTCGTCACCGGTTCGATTGCCTTCGACTACCTGATGTCGTTCCCCGGGAAGTTCACCGAACACTTCCTTCCCGAGCACATGTCGCGCGTGAGCCTCAGCTTCCTCGTCGACACGATGGACAAGCGGCGCGGTGGGTGCGCGCCGAACATCGCCTACACACTGGCGCTGCTCGGCGAGAAGCCGCGGCTGATGGCCACGGCGGGGCAGGACTTCGACGACTACCGTCGCTGGCTCGAGGCGGCTGGCGTCGACACTTCACTCGTGCGCGAGGTGCCGGGGAAGTTCACGGCGTCCTTCTTCTGCAGCACCGACACCGAGAGCAACCAGATCGCGTCGTTCTACACAGGCGCGATGGCCAATGCCGGCGAGTTGTCGTTCCGCAGCGTGACCGACTGCCGGCTCGCGATCATCTCACCGAACGATCCTGGCGCGATGGTGCAGTATGCCGAGGAGTGCCGCACGCTCGGCATCCCCTTCATCTGGGATCCCGGGCAGCAGTGCGCGCGGATGTCGGGTCCGGAGCTTCAGGACGGCTTCGAGGGATCCACCATGGTGATCTGCAACGACTACGAGTTCGAGTTGATTCGCCAGAAGACGTCGGTCGACGAAGAGTCGCTGCTCGAGCACACGCAGGCGCTCATCGTCACGAGAGGCGAGAACGGCTGTTCGATCTTCACGTCGGATGGCCGTCACGACGTGCCGGCGGTGATGCCCACGCGTATCGTCGATCCCACGGGCGTCGGCGACGCGTTCCGGGCCGGATTCATGAAGGGGCTGGCGCGCGGGACAGACCGCGCCGATTGGGTGGTCTGTGCCCGCCTGGGCGCCGTGGCCGCTACCTATGCCCTGGAGCACCTCGGCGGACAGAGCCACGCCTTCACCTGGCCCGAGTTCCACGCCCGCTACGAAGCGAACTTCGGACCGACCGGGGTCAAAGCGTGAATGTTGTGGCGGGGGTGACCTGCGCGGCGGTCGCGTGGGTGGCTCTTGTCCTGACGGCGCCCGTGGCGCTGTCGCGCGGGCGGCTGCCAGTGTTTACGCTGGCGGTGTACCAGGCCGGCGCGCTCGTGTGCCACCAGCGTCCGGAGCGGTCGTTCCATCTCTCAGGTGTCCAGCTGCCCGTCTGCGCCCGTTGCTTCGGGTTGTACCTCTCCGGCGCCGCCGGCCTGACGTTTGCCTCGCGCAACCGGCGGGCACTCTCCGCGCGCGCGGCGCGTACGCTGCTGGCTCTTGCGGCGCTACCGATCGCGACGACCGTCACGCTCGAGTGGCTGGGGACGATCCAGACGTCGAACGTTCAACGGATGCTGACCGGACTGCCGCTGGGGTTTGCGGCCGGCGTGATGATCGTCCGATCGCTGTCGGGCCGTCCCGATGCGATATGATCGTCGGTTAGATGGCAATCAAGACCACGACCGCCGATAGCGCGCGCGCGTCGGCGGAGCCCGGGACGCTGACGCTCGTCTGCATTCTGGCCTGGGCCGTTCCCGGCGCGGCGCATGTCTGGCTCGGGCGCCGGCAGAAAGGCGTCGTCTTTCTGGTCGTCCTCAGCCTGATGTTCGCGATCGGCCTGATGCTGCGGGGCCGGATCTTTCCGTTCGAGTTCTCCGAGCCGCTCGTCGCGCTTGCCGCGGTCGCCGACATCGGGCTCGGCGTTCCGTGGATGCTGGCTCGCATGGTGGGCGCCGGCGCCGGCCTGGTCACGGCTGCGACCTACGAATACGGCAACAGCTTTCTCATCGTTGCGGGCCTCCTGAACTTTCTCGTCATCCTCGACGCCTTCGACATCGCCATGGGAAGAAAGTAGAGAAAGTAGCGCAAGTGACCAGCCACTTCCTCCTGCTTGCACTCTTTGCCTTCCTTGTGTCGGTCGTGTTCGCGGCGCTGATGCGCGACGACCCGCGCCAGCAGGTCCGGACCGCCGCGATGATGTTCGGAGGATTCGTCCTTACGGCCGTGGTCCTCGGCTGGCTGATGTATCCGCTCCCGCTGTGATCCGTCCGTCATCCGCGCTGATTCCTTGACACGCCTGCTGCGCTGGGGGCCGGCGTGCGCGTACATGGCCCTCATCTTTTTCGCCTCCTCGGTGCCCGGCGACGAGCTCCCTGGGCACTTCTGGGACAAGCTGGTCCACTTCTCGGTGTACGCGGTACTCGGCGCGCTCTTTCTGATCCCTCTCGCCGAGGCGCGCCTGTCGCACGTAACGCTGGGGAAGGCGGGGATGGCAGTGCTGCTGTCGACGCTGTACGGAGCTTTCGACGAAGTGCACCAGGCATTCACGCCCGATCGCACACCCGACGTCCGTGACCTCTTCGCCGATGCGCTCGGGGCGGCGCTTGGAGTGGTGGTTGTTCTGCTGGTGAAGATCATTGTCAAGAAGGCGGGATGGTTTGAGGACCGGATTTGAGGAGGGGACGGAGCTAACGGATTCACCACGGAGAGGCACGAAGTCAACGGAGACGAACGGAGGACCGGGCGCGCCGCGCTTCGCGCGGGGCGTGTCGAGTGAACCCCGGGAATCGAAACACGCTATGTAGGCCTGCGACGTGTTTCGATTCCCGGGTTCACTCGACACGACTCGCCGGCCGAGGGCAGCCGAGGGCCGGCGACGCGCCCGGTCTCACTGCCAGCGTCCACGCCCTGTCGCTCTTCCCCGTGCGTCTCCGGTGACTTCGTTTCTTCGTGTTGAACCCGTTGCCTCCGTCTCCTCAGCCACAGGGTATACTTCGGGATTCGCACGGCTCCCTATGAGCGCTCACGACACCAACACGTTGAACACTCTCCTCGTCGACCGCGACGATGCGGTCGCGCGCGTGACGTTCAATCGTCCGGGCGTCCTGAATGCCATGAGCTCGCAGACCCTCGACGAGCTGCACCAGACGTTTACGGCGCTTGGAAACGATGACGCCGTGCGTGTGGTGGTCATCACGGGGGCGGGGGAGAAGGCGTTCGTCGCCGGGGCCGACATCAATGAGCTGGCCCGGCAGACGCCGACGAGCGGGCGTGACACTGCGATCCGCGGCCAGCACGTGTTCGACCTGATCGAGCATCTGGGCAAGCCGACCATTGCCGCGATCAACGGCTATGCGCTCGGCGGCGGGTGCGAGCTCGCGATGGCCTGCACGCTCCGCATTGCGGCCGAGACGGCGAAGCTCGGCCAGCCCGAGATCAACCTCGGGCTCATCCCCGGTTACGGCGGCACGCAGCGCCTCGCGCGTCTGATTGGCGCAGGCAGAGCCCTCGAGCTCCTTCTGACCGGACAGCAGATCAGCGCCCAGGAGGCGTACCGGCTCGGCCTCGTCAACCGGGTCGTGCCCGCGGCCGACTTGAGCGCAGAAGTCGCGGCGCTTGCGGCCGTGCTGGCGGCCAAGCCGCCGGTTGCCGTGCGATACATCCTCGAGGCGGTCCATAAGGGACTGCAGATGTCGACCGCGGAGGGGCTGCGCTTCGAGGCTACGCTCTTCGGGCTCGTGGCGAGCACCGAGGACATGCGCGAGGGGACGCGGGCGTTTCTCGAGAAGCGCAAGCCCGCGTTCAAGGGGAAATAGCGTGCGGACCGACAACCCGGCCCCGGCCGGCCCTCTTTCAGGCGCGTTTGGCTATCGCTTTGCGATTGTCTTCGCCCGATTCAACGACGCGATCACCGAATCGCTGCGCGACGGGGCGCAACGCGCGCTCGAGGAGGCCGGAGCTCGTGCCGCGGACGTCGAAGTGGTGAGCGTGCCAGGGGCGTTCGAGCTGCCGCAGGCGGCGCGCTCGCTCGCCGAGACCGGGCAGTTCGACGCCGTCATCTGCCTTGGATGCGTGATCCGCGGCGCCACGCCGCACTTCGAGTACATCTCGGCGTCGGTGGCGCACGGCATTCAGGATGCGGCCGGAGGCACGGGCGTGCCGATGTCGTTCGGCGTCCTCACGACCGACAGCTGGGAGCAGGCCGAGGAGCGCGCCGGCAGCGGCCGGGACAACAAGGGATTCGAAGCCGCGGCTGCCGCCATCGAGATGGCGAGTTTGTTTCGCCGCCTGCACCAGACGAGGCCAGCTGGCTTCGCTTCGTCATGACGCGCGTGGACGCGGCCGGTCGACGGCTGGCGCGCGCGTCTGCGCTGCAGATGCTCTATCAGGCGGAAGTCGGCCGCATGGGGCCGCAGGAGGCGATCGGCGCCTTCTGGCGGCTGGACCGGTCGGGTGATGCCGAGCCGGAAGACGCAATCACCGACGACTTGCGCGAGTTCGCGAACGACCTCGTGCGGGAGACGCTCGTGCGGGTCGAAGCGATCGACCAGCTGCTCGTCGCGCACGCGCACAACTGGCGGCTCGAACGCATGGCGGTGATCGACCGCCTGGTGCTGCGCCTGGCCGTCTGCGAGCTGCTGACGCACCCGGAGACCCCGCCGAAGGTTGTCATCAACGAAGCGCTCGAGCTCGCACGAACGTTCAGCGGCGACGAGGCAGTAGGATTCGTCAACGGCGTCCTGGACGCGGTCAGGAAGGCATTGCCGGCATCATAGACCCAATTGGTCGTGCCGATTAGAGGGTGTCTGATCCAGATTGCCGTATCGGCAGCGCCCGCGGCCCGAGCGCGGCGCGAAGTCGCCGCGCGAGAGCGAGCGGGGGTGGGGCCCCGCGAGCATTGAGTAAAGATGACCAAAGACGGGATTCCACCAGACAACGATCAGGTCGCGCAGCGACGCGCCAACTTCGAGGCGCTCCGGCGCCTCGGCGTCGATCCGTATCCGCACGCGTTCGAGCGCACACACACCGTTCAGGAGCTGGTGTCGGGCTACAGCGCCAGGACAGCCGACGAGCTCACCGCCGAGCGCATCGAGACCAGGACCGCGGGTCGCATCCTGGCGATCCGCAGCTTCGGCAAGGCCAACTTCATCGCGATTTCTGATGGCGAGTCGCAGATCCAGGCCTACATCCGCCAGGACTCGGTCAGCGAGCGTGACTTCCAAATCTTCAAGCTGCTCGACTTCGGCGATTTCGTCGGTGTCGAAGGATACCTGTTCCGCACGCGGACCAACGAGCTGACGATCCACGTGTCGAAGCTCGAGTTCCTGGTCAAGTGTTTCCTGCCATTGCCGGAAAAGTGGCACGGCTTGAGCGACATCGAGATCCGCTACCGACAGCGCTACCTCGATCTCATCGTCAATCCCGATTCGCGGCGCGTGTTCGACGTCCGCAGCCGGGTGCTCGCGAACATGCGCGGGTTCCTCAATGCGCGCGGCTATCTCGAAGTCGAGACGCCGATGATGCAGCCGATCCCCGGCGGGGCGCTGGCCCGGCCCTTCGTCACCCACCACAACACGCTCGACATGCAGCTCTTTCTCCGCATTGCGCCTGAGCTGTATCTCAAACGGCTCACCGTCGGCGGAATCGAACGGGTCTACGAGATCAACCGTAACTTCCGCAATGAGGGCATCTCGACCCAGCACAACCCCGAGTTCACGATGCTCGAGTTCTACCAGGCCTACAGCGACTATCAGGCGCTGATGGTCATGACCGAGGAAATGATCTCGAGCGTCGCGCGGGAGTCAATCGGCACGGACCAGATTACGTTCGGCGAGCACCAGATCTCGCTGGCGGCGCCCTACCGCCGCGTCTCGTTACGCGAGGGGGCCCGCAAGGCCGCCTCCGACCGGTTGGGCGTGCCGGTGACCGACGCCGACCTGCGCCAGCGCGAGACCGCGGCCGACCTGGCGCGCAAGCTGCGCCTCGAACTGCACCCCGGGTGGGGCGCCGGGAGAATGGCGACCGAGATTTTCGAACGGCTGAACGAGCACGACCTCGTGCAGCCGACCTTCGTCTACGACTTTCCGACCGAGGTCTCCCCCCTGTCGAAGCAGAAGCCCGACGATCCAGAGACCGTCGAGCGCTTCGAGCTCTACATCGGGGGCTTCGAAGTGGCCAACGCCTTCAGCGAACTGAACGATCCGGCGGAGCAGCGCCGCCGCTTCGAGGTCCAGGTGACCGGCCGGGCAGGCGGCGACCTCGAGGCGCACGTCATGGACGAGGACTACATCCGGGCCCTCGAGTACGGCCTCCCGCCCGCTGCGGGCGAGGGCGTCGGCATCGACCGGCTCGTCATGCTCCTCACGAACAGCGCGTCGATACGGGACGTGATTCTGTTTCCCCTTATGAGACGAAGAGGCGACCATGAAAGTGTGAAGTCTGACGTTTGAAGTCTGAAGTGATTAAGTTGGAAGTTGGAAGTGCGAAGTGGAAGTGCGAAGTAAGTGAGAAGTCAGAAGTGAGAAGTAGCAGAGAAGTGCGAAGTCGGTGAGAAGTGCGACTCACTTCGCACTTCCCGCTTCACACTTCACACTTCACACTTCACGCTTCGTACTTCAGACTTCAACCTTCGCACTTCGCACTTCGCACTTCGCACTTCCCACTTACTTCACACTTCCACTTCTCACTTCAGACTTCACACTTGAACACTTCAAACTTCAAACGTCAGACTTCAAACTTTCATGGATCTACCTTTCGAGCTGTTCGTCGCCGTCCGCTACCTGATGGCCCGCCGGAAGCAGGCCTTCATCTCGCTCATCTCGCTCATTTCGGCGGTGGGCGTCGCTGTCGGCGTGATGGCGCTCCTCATCGTGCTCGCGCTCATGACCGGCCTCCAGGGAGAGCTTCGCGATCGCATCGTCGGGTCGGCCGCGCATGTGTACGTGTTCAAGTCCGGCGGGTTCGGCGAAGCGGGCGAGGAAGTCAAGAAAGTGCTCGCGGTGCCTCGCGTCGTGGGGGCGGCGCCGGTCGTGCTCGGTCAGGGGCTGGCCAAGAGCGCGGGGGCCAACGAGTTCATCACCATCAAGGGGATCGATCCCGTCCTCGAGCCGGGCGTGACCAACGTCGCCCAGTCAATCACCGCTGGCAGCCTCAACGCGCTGACTCCGGCCCCGGGATCGATAGCGGGCATCGTCCTTGGGAAAGACCTGGCGCAGAAGCTCGGCGTCAGCCTCGGCGACAGCGTCGAGGTGCTGACGCCCGAGGGCACGCTGACCCCGTGGGGTGTCTCTCCTCGCATCCGGGCGTTCAAAGTCGTGGGCGTGTTCAGCCTCGGCCTGTACGAGTTCGACAATTCCTACGGCTACGTGCACATCAGCGTTGCCGAAAAGCTGTTCGATCGAAGGCATCCGGACTTCATCGAGGTAAAAGTCGACGAGCTCTTTGCCGCGCAGACGGTGGCCGAAGACATGCCGTCGAGGCTGGGCACGGAGTACGAGGCCCAGGACTGGGCCGACATGAACAAGTCGCTCTTCTCGGCGCTCTGGCTCGAGAAGATGGCGATGTCGATCACCATTGGCCTGATCGTGATGGTCGCGGCGCTCAACATCATTGCCTCGCTGATTCTCCTGGTGATGGAAAAGACCCGCGACATCGCGATCCTCAAGACCATGGGGAGCTCGGCCGCGAGCATCCGGCGGATCTTCATGCTTCAGGGGCTGGTCATTGGGGCCGTGGGCACGCTCGTCGGTGCTGCCGGCGGGTGCGCGCTGATCTACGTGCTCGACCACTACAAGCTGATCCACGTGCCGCTCGACGTTTACCAGATTTCGCACGTGCCGTTCCGACTGCTCCCGCTCGATTTCGTGGTGGTCGTCGTCTCGGCGATCCTGGTCTGTTTCGTGGCCACGATCTATCCGTCGCGACAGGCCGCCAAGCTCGACCCGGCGCAGGCGCTGAGGTATCAATGAGGCTGCCAGCTCGCGCTGGTCGTGCTGGGACGAAGTTGTTTGGGTTGGATGCTGAATCAGCAGCGCCTGCGGCCCGAGCGCCGCGCGGAGTCGCGGCGCGAGAGCGAGCGGGGGTGGGGCCCCGCGAGCGCTGGGTAATGCGGACAGGACAGTCCGGCTAAAGCCGGACGCTACTATGTCTTTCATCTCCGTCTCCGGACTGTCGAAGAGCTACGCCGTCGGCGGCACGCGTTTGTCCGTGCTCAAGGATCTCGAGATCTCGCTCGAGCGCGGCGATATGGTGGCCATCGTGGGAGCGTCGGGCGTCGGCAAGAGCACGCTTCTGCACGTCCTCGGCGGTCTCGATGCGCCGGATGCCGGCTCGATCCGCATCGACCAGGTGGATCTCGCCAGCCTCTCCGACGAGGGGCTGGTGGCATTTCGCAATCAGCACGTCGGGTTCGTCTTTCAGTTTCATCACCTGCTGCCCGAGTTTACGGCCGTCGAGAACGCCGAGATGCCGCTCCGAATCGCGCGGAAGCCCGCCACCGAGTGTCGCGAGCGCGCCAGCGGCCTCCTCGAGCGTGTCGGGCTGGCCGAGCGGCTGGAGCATCGGCCCGGCATGCTGTCGGGCGGCGAGCAGCAGCGCGTCGCCATCGCCCGCGCGCTCGTCATGCGGCCGGCGCTCCTGCTGGCCGACGAGCCGACGGGCGATCTGGACGAGCACACCGCCGAGACGCTGCACGAACTGCTGAAGGAGATGCACAGCGAGCACGGCCTCACCTCGATCATCGCCACGCACAACCCGAAGCTCGCCGCTGCCTGCGATCGGATCCTGCGCCTCGAAGACGGCAGGTTGAGAGGAGTCTGACATGGCGGAGAGGCACAACATCTCGACCGGCACGAAGTGGGAACCGCTCGTCGGTTATTCGCGAGCGGTTCGCGTCGGCAACATCGTCCACGTCTCGGGGACGACGGCGACCGGCGATGACGGGGATCTGGTGGGGAAGGGCGATGCGCGGGCGCAGACGGTGCAGGCCCTCGCGAACATCCAGCGCGCCCTCGTCCGCGCGGGCGCTTCGCTGCAACACGTCGTCCGAACGCGGATGTACGTGACGAACATCGTCCGCGACTGGGAAGCGGTTGGCCGCGCCCACGGCGAGGTTTTCGAAAAGATCAGGCCGGCCACATCGATGGTCGAAATCAGCCGCCTGATCGACCCGGACATGCTGGTCGAGATTGAAGCGGAAGCGATTCTCGAACCGTGATACACCATTGAGGCCGTTCATTCGACGTGATGGAACGCACGCACCTGCGTGCCCGTAGAGGACTGATAGCGGCAGATGTGCCAAGGAGGGTTTGTTATGAGACGGTGGATTGCAGCGTCGACGGGGGCCCTGTTTCTTGCGGCAGCGTTCGTCTGCTCGTCCGTAAGCCTGCAGGCGGCAGACAAGACCATTAGCGGAACCGTCGCGGCGGTCAGTCCCGATTCGATCACCATCAATACGAAGACCGAACCGGTGAAGCTGAGCGTCGACTCCAAGACCCAGGTCATCGGCACGGGCATTGGCACGAAGACGGCGAAGATGAAGGAAGAGAAGAAGACGCCGCAGATTATCGACTTCCTCAAGGCAGGCGATCAGGTCTCGGCCAAGTACGACGACACATCCAAGCACGCGATCGAAGTGCGGCTCGTGAAAGCCGCCGCGAAGTAGCTCCGCCGGTTTGGAGTGCGGACCCGTCCGCACTCCACCATTCCCATTGAGTTTGCCCTGGCGTGGCTGTCGTCGGCGTTCATCGAGTACTCGACGGCCTTTGTGCGCTTTAGTAGCATTTAGGCGCATGAGTGCTCCCATCATCAATCCCGGCGATTTGCGCGCGCTCCAGTCACCCCTCAAGTCCCGCTACCGCGACGATCCCGCTGCCGCGGTGATCACGCTTCGGGCCAGCGGCCGGCTGGACGCTGACACCATCGCGTGCAAGGTCGCGACGGGCAAAGCACTGGTCGAGGCTGGCCTTCACCCGGCGACGGGTGGCACCGGGCTCGCGGCCTGTTCGGGAGACATGCTGCTGGAGGCTCTGGTGGCGTGCGCCGGGGTGACGTTGGGAGCCGTCGCCAATGCGTTGGGTGTGCACATCGCTGCGGGCACCGTCCGGGCAGAGGGCGATGTCGATTTCCGAGGCACCCTCGGTGTCGCGAAGGACGCGCCGGTTGGCTTCCGCGACATCCGGCTTCACTTCGAGCTCGAGTGTGACGCGCCGCCGGAGCTCCTGGCCAAGGTTCTCGATCTGACGGAACGATACTGCGTCGTCTACCAGACACTGCGCAACACGCCGGCCATGACCATTGCGCACTCGACGATACCGCCGCCGCCTTGATGAATGATGAATTTGGTAGTGGACGGCCTGGTGCTGCCGCCAGACAGCCCAGGGGTAGTTCGCGTGTCTCGGTTGCCGCAAGATTCCTGACGCCCGCTTCCGGATACGCGAGACGATTCACCGGAACACGCTCGAGCGCCCGCCGCAGTCCCCGAAGCCTCATCAATCCGGCAAATGCACACTACGGCGGAACGGTCCGATGGATCGAGGCACGAAGAGCGTTCTCCGGTTGGGAAGTGATGTCATTTTTACCCGGCACGAGCCCGCCTGTCCCACTAACTGCCGTAGAACACCTCACTTAGCCGTAACGATTCGCTGTGACGCTGTCGTATAATGAACGTAAGGCAGCGCCCGATAAACCATAGGTAACCCCGGATGTTCGAACGCTACACGGAACGAGCGCGGCGGGTTCTTTTCTTCGCGCGGTACGAGGCGAGTCAGCTCGGCAGCATCTCCATTGAGACCGAGCATCTCCTTCTCGGGCTGATTCGCGAGGGGAAGGGACTGACCAGCCGTATTTTCGCCCGCTCCCACCTCTCTCTCGAAAGCATTCGCAAGGAAATCGAAGGCCGCACCGTGTTCCGCGAGAAGGTTTCGACGTCGGTCGAGATTCCTTTCAGCGCCGAAACCAAGCGCGTCCTGCAATACGCCGCCGAGGAAGCCGACCGGCTGCTGCACAACTACATCGGGACCGAGCACCTGCTCCTGGGCATCCTGCGCGAGGAACGGTCCGTCGCCGCGACCATCCTCATGGAAAAGGGGATGCGGCTCAACACCGTCCGCGAGGACATCGTCGCGCTCCTGAACGAAAAGACGACCCTCACGCGCGTCAAGGAAACGCCGCTCCTCGCCGAGTTCAGCCGCGACCTGACCGACGCGGCGATGAAGAACCAGCTCGACCCGCTCGTCGGCCGGCACATCGAGGTCGAGCGCGTGCAGCAGGTCCTCTGCCGACGGACGAAGAACAACGCCGTCCTCATCGGCGAGCCCGGCGTCGGCAAGACGGCCATCGTCGAAGGGCTCGCGCAGAAGATCGTCTACGGCGACGTCCCGCATTTCCTGGCCGACAAGCGGATCCTCGCCCTGGACATCTCGCTCATCGTAGCGGGCACCAAGTATCGCGGTCAGTTCGAAGAGCGCCTCAAGGCGATCATGAAGGAGCTGACCGAGAACCCGAACATCATCGTGTTTATCGACGAGCTGCACACGCTTGTCGGGGCCGGCTCGGCCGAAGGATCGCTCGACGCCGCCAACATCCTCAAGCCGGCGCTCTCGCGCGGCGAGATCCGCTGCATCGGCGCGACGACGCCGGCGGAGTACCGGAAGTACATCGAGAAGGACCGCTCGCTCGAACGGCGGTTCCAGGCGATCAAGGTCGATCCGCCGACCGAGCGCGAGACGATTGAAGTGCTCATCGGCGTCAAGGATCGCTACGAGTCGTTCCACCACGTCGAGTACACGACCGAAGCCATCGAGGCGGCCGTCTATCAGTCGAGCCGCTACATCACCGACCGGTTCCTGCCGGACAAGGCGATTGACCTCGTCGACGAGGCCGGCGCGCGCGCGAAGCTGCGCGAGGCGGGCTACAGCGAGGAGTTCGGCGAGATCAACAAGAGCATCCGCGTCGCCGTCGAGCAGATGGAGACGGCCGTCTCGGAGAAGAACTTCGAGAAGGCGCAGTTCTACCGCGAGCAGGAAGTCCAGGCGCGCGAGAACCTGCAGTTCGTGCGCGAGAAGTTCGACGTCAAGTCGAGCACCCGCCGCGTCATCGTCGGCAAGGCCGAGATCGACGAGGTCGTCTCGAAGTGGACCGGCGTGCCGCTGACCTCGATCAATCAGGACGAGGGCGACAAGCTCCTGCACATGGAGGACTCGCTCCACAAGCGCGTCATCTCGCAGGAGAAGGCGATCTCCGCGCTCTCGCGCGCGATCCGCCGCTCGCGCGCCGGCCTCAAGAACCCGAACCGGCCCGTCGGCAGCTTCGTCTTCCTCGGTCCGACCGGCGTCGGCAAGACCGAGCTGGCGCGCGCCCTGGCCAACTTCCTCTTCGGCAGCGACCACGCGCTCATCCGCTTCGACATGTCCGAGTACATGGAGAAGCACTCGGTCTCGAAGCTGATTGGCTCGCCTCCCGGCTACGTCGGGCACGAAGAGGGAGGTCAGCTCACCGAGAAGGTGAAGCGCAACCCGTACTCGGTCGTCCTGCTGGACGAAATCGAGAAGGCGCACCCGGACCTCTTCAACATCCTCCTGCAGGTGTTCGAAGACGGCCACCTCACCGATGGTCTCGGAAACCGCGTGAACTTCAAGAACGCGATCATCATCATGACGTCGAACATCGGCGCGCGCTTCATCCAGAAGAAGGCGTCGATGGGCTTCCAGGCTTCCGACTCCGGCGCGATCAGCCGGAGCGTCAACGACATGGTGCTCGGGGAGGTCAAGAAGACCTTCAACCCCGAGTTCATCAACCGTATCGACGAGATCATCGTGTTCGAGGCGCTCTCGGACGACGACCTGCGGACCATCACGAACCTGCTGGTCAAGCAGCTCAACGACAACCTGGTCGATCGCAAGATCCGGCTCCTGCTCGCGCAAGAGGTCATCGACTGGATCATCGAGCAGACGTGCAAGGACCGGTCATATGGCGCGCGGCCGCTCCGTCGCGCGATTCAGCGCTATATCGAGGATCCGCTGTCCGAGGAGCTCATCCGTGGGCACCTCAAGGGCGGCGAGATCGAGGTCTACCTCGATGGCGGGACCCTGGCCTACCGCCCGGCCGGTGAGGTCCTCGCAGGGCGGCGGCTGTCCTGACCCGCCTCCGCGCGGCTGCGCTGCTATGGCGCGGCAGGCGCCTCGCAGCGGCTCGCGAAGTCCCGCCGCGAAGGCGGGCGCCAAGGCCGACGAGTGGCCTTGCGCGTCTAAAATCCAGTAAACTCGTCTGGTTGATTTACTCCGGCTGGGAGGAGACCGCGGCCGGGGTTGGGACGCCAGTCATCGCGTAGTGTCCGCCTTCAGGCGGACCTGTCCGGGTCCGGCTGAAGCCGGACACTAGGCGAAAGCCGTTTTCAGGATTAACGCTCTCTCTATGCGTGTGCTGCTGTTTTTCGTCGCTGCGCTGACGGCTGCTGTTGCCGCGCGGGCTCAGACCCCGCCCGCGCAGCCATCGGCTGCCCCTGGCCAGGCCGCTCAGGCGCCGGCTGCGCCACCGCAGGCGGCACAGACCGTCTGCGGCCAGCCCGTCCCGGCCCCTCGGACGCTTCCCCCCGCCGGTTCGGGACCGGTGGTCTATCAGGTCGTCCCGTGCTTCGAAAAACAGGGAGGCTTCCCCGTCGTCGAAGCGAACACCTACCTTTACTACATCGAGATGAAGTCCCGGCTGAGCAACTCGCAGACCGGGAAGTGGGTCCCGTACGACGAGACGATCGAGCAGATCGCGCGGGAGGATTTCAAGCGGCTGTGGGCCACCAACTTCCTCGACGACCTCGCCATCAGGATCGAGGACTACACCTTCTCCAACGGCGTCGTCGGCAAGATGATCGTCTACGACATGGAAGAGCGGCAGCGGGTCAAGATCGTCGACTACGAGGGCCTGAAGAAAGTCGACCAGTCGAAGATCGAAGAGAAGCTGAAAGAGAAGAGCATCACGATCCGGCTCGACTCGTTCATCGATCCCGGGCTCATCCGCCGCGTCACGGGCGTCGTCCGCGAGCTCTACGCGGCCGAGGGCTACCAGTTCGCCGAGATCCAGCCGGAGATCAAGGCGGTCGAGGGCGGGCCCAAGCTCGTGCACGTGACCTTCCACGTGACGGAAGGGCCGAAGGTCAAGATCGACGAGATCGACTTTGTCGGGAACAAGGCGCTGACTGACGGGAAGCTCAGCAAGAAGATGAAGGAGAACAAGCAAAAGGGCTTCTTCGGCTTCATCACCGGCGGCGGCACGTACAAGGAAGACAAGTTCGCTGAGGACGCGCAGCTCATCACCGACTTCTATCGCGACGAGGGGTACATCATGGCCCAGGTGGGCCAGCCGCAGATGAAGACCCTCGAAGACTCGAAGGACGGCAAGACGCGCTGGATCCAGCTGCAGGTGCCGATCACGGAAGGCAAGAAGTACGCGGTCGGCGACTTCAAGTTCGAAGGCAACAAGGTCGTCAACTCCGAGGCGCTGCGCCCGCTCTTCAAGATCGAGACGGGAGAAACCTACAGCCAGAAGAAGGTGAAGAAGGGGCTGGAGAAGGCGCAGGAAGTCTACGGCTCGGGCGGCTATTTCGAGTTCACCGCCTATCCCGACCTGCAGCCGCGCGATGTGCCAAAGGCCGCCGACGCGGACGGCTCGGCGGGGCCACCGTCGCCCGGTCCGCCGTCGCCCGCGCAAGCTGGCGCCGCGTCGGCTGCTCCGCTGACGGCGAAGGACGGTACGCCGCTCGTCGACGTGACGATGCGCGTGGATGAAGGGAAGCAGTACTTCATCAACCGCATTACGTTTACCGGCAACACCACGACGCGTGACAACGTCATCCGTCGCGAGCTGCGGATCGTCGAGCAGGCCCCATTCAACACGATGGCGCTCAAGGACAGCGTCAAGCGGCTCAATCAGCTCGGGTACTTCAAGCCGCTCGAGGGCGAGGCCGTCGACGTGCAGAAGACGCCCAACGTCGACAACAAGGTCGACATCGGGCTGAAGTTCGAGGAGCAGAACCGAAACCAGCTCACGTTCGGCGCCGGCGTGTCGCAGTTCGACGGCTTCTTCGGCCAGCTGTCGTTCCAGACGTCGAACTTCCTTGGACGCGGCGAGACCTTCAGCGTGACCGCGCAGCAGGGCAATCGCGCCAAGAACTATCAGATGGCGTTCACCGAGCCGTTCCTGTTCGACCGTCCGATGACGGCGGGCATCGACATCTTCGCGCGCGAGATTCGCTACGAGGGTCAGTTCACGCAGGCATCGGTCGGCGGCAACCTCGTCTTCGGGTTCCAGGTCATGCCGTACGCCCGGATGTTCGTCAACTACAGCCTCGAGCAAGTCGAGGTGAAGGACCTCAACCCGCTCTACCGCGACCCGCTCGTGCTCGCCGGCAATCCGTTCCTGGAGGACTCGCTGCTCATCGGCGAGGGCGGCAGGCGGACGATCAGCAAGATTGGCCCGAGCTTTGTCTACAACACCGTCGATCACCCAATCTTCCCGACCTCCGGATCGCGCTACACGCTGAATATGGATTGGGCGGGCATTGGCGGGAATACGAACTTCGTGAATCCGCGGGCGGAAGCCATCCGGTACTTTCCGATCGGCGCCAAGCGCCGCACCTCGCTGGGCTTCCGCGTCCAGGCCGAGTACATAAAACCCTACGGCAGCACGATCGCGCTCCCCATCTTCGAGCGGCTGTTTCTCGGCGGCGAGTACAGCATGCGCGGGTTCGACTTGCGCACGGTGGGGCCGCGCGATCCGGTCACCGGGCTCGTGCTGGGCGGCAACAAGAGCCTGCTCTTCAACGTCGAGTACCTGATCAGCATCATGGGTCCGGTGCGCCTGGTCCTCTTTTACGACGCGGGCCAGGTCCGTGCCCGTGGCGAGAACCTGTCTTTGAAGATGCCGGTCACCGAGATCACCTATCCGGGCGCGCTCATCCCGGCTCCGGGGGATTTCTATCAGATACCGTTCAGTCCGTTTATCACCCCCTTCCCGCCGCAGATCAACGAGATCGGCGACATGAGCGCGTTCAAGACGTCGACCGGCGCGGAGATCCGATTCTTCATGCCGGTGCTGAACGTGCCGTTCCGGCTGATTTTTGCCGCCAACCCGTCGCGCGGCGGTGTCCTCGACAACAACCTGCAGCCCGAGAAAAAGTGGAAGTTCCGGTTTGCGGTGGGGTCGACATTCTAGACAGCCGTCAGCTATCAGCTGTCAGCTATCAGGTGTTGGCAGTGCCGACGAATGGTCCATGAGCGGACCTGCGGGATTGCTGGTAGAATATCTAGCTCGTCTGTGTGCTGCGGTGAATTCTGTCTGCTTTAGCTGAGGGCTGATAGCTGAGAGCTGAGAGCTTTTTTTCAAAGGATTTAGTTCATGAGAGCGTTGAAACTTCTGATGGTGATGAGTGTGGTGAGCATGCTGGCGGCGGGTTCCGCGCTGGCGCAGGCCACCCCCCCGGCGCAGCCGCCCACGAAACCGCCGGCCACTCCACCAGCCACTCCACCAGCCACTCCACCGGCCGCGCCGCCGACCCAGGCCGCCGCGCCGATTGCCAAGCCCGAGGCGCCGCGACCCTACCCTGAGGGATCCAAGATCGCCTACATCGACATTCAGGCGGTTGCTGCAAACTCTGTGGACGGCAAGGCCGCGAGCGCGAGAATCCAGGATCTCCAGAAGAAGAAGATGGCGGAGATCACCGAGAAGAACAAGGCGCTCGAGGCCGCCAAGACCAAGCAGGCGACCGGGGCCACGATCATGAACGACCAGGCGCGCCTTTCGCTCGAGAAGGAAGTCGACAAGCTGACCCGCGAGGTACAGTTCCTTCAGCAGGAGGCCCAGTCCGATTCGCAGGCGCTGCAGGCCGAGCTTCAGGTGGAATTCCAGCGGAAGCTCAATCCCGTGCTCGAGCAGATCGGCAAGGAGAAGAACCTCCACATGCTGGTCGACATCAACAACTCCGGCGCCGTCTGGGTCGACACCGGCCTCGACCTCACGGCCGAAGTCATCAAGCGCCTCGACGCGTCCCGCCCGGCTGCCGCCGCGCCCAAGAAGTAGGTTCACAGGGTTCACGAGGTTCAAGAGGTTCACGAGGTTCCGCCTGAACCCTTGAACCTTCTGAACCTCCTGAACCTCCTGAACCTTTTTGAACCTGATAAGATTCGGTCCGTGCCCCTCAACATCTCCGAGTCCATCGACCGGCTCTGCTACCGGTACCCGTCGGCGCTCGTCGACGCGGTGACCGAGCACGAGCCCGGTAAGCGTCTGGTCGCCGTCAAGAACGTCACCGTCAACGAAGATTTCTTTCAGGGGCATTTTCCAGGCACACCGCTGATGCCGGGCGTCCTCATGATCGAGACGCTGGCGCAGGTGGCAACGCTCCTTCTGGTCCACGGCCCCGACGGCAAACCGTCTGGGCACGCCTACCTGCGCGGTGTGGACGACGCGAAGTTCCGGCGCCAGGTGGTGCCGGGCGATCGGCTGCGTCTCGAGGTGACGCTGGGCGCCCGGCGAAGCAAGCTGGCGCGGGCCCACGCCGTCGCCTCGATCGGCGACGCGGTCGTGGCCGAGGCCGAGCTGGTCATGGCCCTCGTGCCCGAGCACGTGCCCGGCGGGCGGCCTGGCGTGTCGGTCGATCCCACGGCGATCGTCCATGCCGGCGCGGAGATTGGCGCCGGTTCCGTCGTCGGCCCGCACGCCATCATCGGCGAGCACGTCCGCATCGGCCGCGACTGCCGCATCGGCGCCTCCAGCATCGTCGACGGGTGGACCGAGATTGGTGACGGCAACCAGATCTTCCCGTTTGCCTCGATCGGCCTGATCCCGCAGGACCTGAAGTTCCGCGGCGAAAAGACGACGCTCGTGATTGGCCATCGCAACGTCTTCCGCGAATTCGTCACCATTCACCGCGGCACCGCGGGTGGCGGCGGGACGACCGACATCGGCGACAACAACGTGTTCATGGCGTACGCGCACGTCGCGCACGACTGTCACGTCGGCAACTCGACGATTTTCGGCAACGCCGCGACGCTCGGTGGTCATGTCACCGTCGAGGACTTCGCGACGATCAGCGCGTTTTCAGGCGTGCATCAGTTCTGCCGGGTCGGACTCCACGCCTTCATCGGCGGCTACTCGGTCGTGACCAAGGACGCGCTGCCGTATGCGAAGACCGTCGGCAATCGCGCGAGGATCTACGGCATCAATACGATTGGCCTCGAGCGCCGGAAGTTCTCGAAGGATTCCATCAACCAGCTGCGCAAGGCCTTCCGCTACCTGCTGCACTCGAACACCAGCCGCGCGCTGGCGCAGATTGATCGCGACCCCTCGCTCGGCTGCGCGGAGGTACAGTACCTCCTGAACTTCATTCGGTCGTCGAGTCGGGGAGTCGGCCTCCGCCGCCCGAGCCGTCGGCTGGAAGAGGTGATGGAGGAGTAGCCGTGGAACGACGGTCCGGCTAAAGCCGGACACTACGCCAGACGGCGGGAGCCGTAAGGCGTAGCAGTCGTAATGGAACGACGGTCCGGCTAAAGCCGGACACTACGACAGACTGCGGCAGCCGTGAGACGGTAGCAGTCGGAATGGAACGACGGTCCGGCTAAAGCCGGACACCACGAGAGACGGCGGCAGCGGTAAGACGGTAGCAGTCGTAGCGTCCGGCTTCAGCCGGACTCCACGATCGGCGATCAGGGGTGCTTGACTGTCACCGTGTAGGTGACCGGGTTGGTCGTCAGCATCCCGTTCGGATCGTGCAGCCTGATGCAGAGGCTGGCCGATGACTGCGTTGCGGCGCTCAGAACGCTCGACACGGTGCCCGCGTCGTTCGACAGCACGGCCGTGCACACAACGCCGCTCCAGGTCCCCAGCTGAAAGCCAAGGAATGACCCCGCCGGGTCGATGGCGGTGATCTCCGCGCTGGTCGGCCCTGCCGCCCGATACGGTGAAGCCGTGGCTGACCGCGCCATTGAGCTGCACGGTCCCTGTGAACGTCTCGGTGACGATGATTGGGGTTGGAAGCGTTGGGGTCTCCCCGTTGTCGCAGGCCGACCCGACGAGGGCCAGGGCCAGCAGCGCGGCGCGGGACAGGAACATCACACTCGATCGGCGCATCTTCTCTCCAAAATAGGGCGCGGGCGTACCTTCCTATTGTATCTGCAACGGCGGCAATCCCAAGGCCCTCGGACCCATCTGATAGACTGACGTCGGAGTCCCCTCCCGGCCTGTTTTCAGAACAACTCGTTGCTGGCAGGCAAGCAAGTGGCCCCCTCGGACGGAGGCCTCTGAAAGCGATCGTTGCTTGTCGCACACGGCCCGAGCGAAGCGAGGGCTGGCAGGCGGTGGGGGTGGGCCGCCTTCGCCGAGGCTACGGCGAGCGTGGCCGAAGCCTTCGCGAAGGCCCGGCCCCACCGCAAACTGAGTAATGCCAAGGATAGGTCTCATCGCCGGCAACGGCCGGTTTCCGTTTCTCGTGCTGCAGGGCGCCCGCAGCCTGGGCCACGACGTCACCGTCGTGGCGGTCAAGGAAGAGGCCTTCCCGGAGCTGGAAACGACCGCCCGGGAGGCCGGGGCGGACCTCCACTGGGTATCGCTCGGGCACCTGGGGAAGTGCATCAAGATCCTGAAGAGCGCCGGAGTCACCAGGGCGGTGATGGCCGGGCAGGTCAAGCACGTCAAGATTTTTTCCGGCATCGTCCCGGATCTGACGCTGCTGTCCGTGTTGACCCGCCTGAAGGCCCGGAATACCGATGCGCTCATCTCCGCGGTCGCCGATGTCATGAAGGGCGAGGGCATCGAGCTCATCGACTCCACGGCGTTTCTCGAGCCGCTGCTGGCCAGGGAGGGCGTGCTGACCGACCGTCAACCGAGCGACGAGGACGTTCAGGATTTTGCCTTCGGCTACCGGATGGCCGACGCCATTGCCGCGCTCGACATCGGCCAGACGGTCGCTGTCAAGCACAAGGCTGTTGTCGCGGTCGAGGCGATGGAGGGCACCGACGAGGTGATCGGCCGCGCCGGGCACCTGGCTGGACCGGGCGTGCGTATCATCAAAGTGGCGAAACCAAAGCAGGACATGCGCTTCGACGTGCCCGTGATCGGGATCGCCACGATTCAGGCGATGCGGATTGCCGGCGCCGTCGCGTTGTCGGTCGATGCCGGGCGGACGCTGGTGCTCGACGGCCAGCACGTCTTCGCGTCGGCCAACGAGGCGGGAATCTCGATTGTCGGCCGGCCGCGGCAGGAACAAGATGGACGCTAGTCGAGTCGGACTTCGGGGATCAGGGATCAGGGATCACTGACCAGGGATCAGGGATCAGGGATCGGGTTGCCCCGGAACCTGATCCCAGATCCCTGATCCCTGATCTCTTGAGAGTTGCCGTCATTGGCGTCGGCCACCTGGGCCGCCATCACGCGAGGATTCTCTCGACGCTCGAGGGTGTTACCCTCACGGCGGTCGTCGATAAGCTGCCGGACCGGGCCGCCGAGATCGCCGCGTCGACCGGAAGCCGCGGCCTGACCGACAGTCGCCTCACTTGGCGGGGAAGTCGATGCGGTGACCATCGCGGTGCCAACCGATCTGCACCGCGACATCGCGATGCCGTTCCTCGAGCGGGGGATCTCGGTGCTCGTCGAGAAGCCGATGGCGCGTTCGCTTGCGGAGGCCGACGAGATGATCGCCGCCGCGCAGAAGTCAGGCGCGACGCTCGCGGTCGGTCACACCGAACGCTATAACCCGGCCGTAGCGGCCGTGCTTCCGCTCGTCACCTCGCCTCGTTTCATCGAGGTCCATCGCCTGGGGGTCTTTCCCGAGCGCAGCCTCGACATCGATGTCGTCTTCGACCTGATGATTCACGACCTCGACATCATCCTGTCGATGGTCAAGTCCGAGGTCACGTCGATCGAAGCGGTTGGCGTCCCGGTGCTGACGCCGAAGTACGATATCGCCAATGCGCGCCTGCGCTTCGCGTCGGGCTGCATTGCCAACATCACCGCGAGCCGCATCAGCAAGGATCGCGTGCGCAAGCTCCGGTTCTTCCAGCCCGATGCGTATGTGTCGATCGACTACGCGTCGCAGGAAGTCGAAGGCGCGCGCCTCGTCAAGCGCGACGGCGCGAAACCGTCTATCCAGGCTGGATCGATCCCGGTCGAGCGCGACGAGCCGCTGAAGCGCGAGCTCGCCGATTTCGTCGGCGCCGTGCGCGAGCGCCGGTCGCCGATCGTGGACGGCGCCGCCGGCCGGCGCGCGCTGGAACTGGCGACGCGGATCGCGGAGAAAATGGAGAGTGTGGTGTGAAGGCCGTGCTGGAGCGAGCATTCGCGACGCCGGCCGATGAACCGCATGCCCCTCGCCTGTTCCGCCGCAAAGCTCTTCACCGCGGAGAGCGCCGAGAACGCAGAGCCCGATTAGTCTTCTCTGCGCACTCTGCGTCCTCAGCGGTGAAAGGCTTTTGGCGGTAGAACGTCGTCGGTGACAGTCGTCGGGCGTATGCCAGTGCTCAGTAGGATTAGATGTTCAAAGATCTGAACGAATTCATCGCCGCTCTCGACAAAGAGCGTGAGCTGTCTCGAATCGCGGAACCAGTGAGTCCCGACCTCGAGATTTCGGCCGTCACGGACCGCGCGTCGAAGTCGCCGGGCGGCGGCCCGGGCCTGCTCTTCGAGCGGCCGACCGGGTTCGACGTGCCGGTGGCCGTCAACCTGTTCGGTTCGATGAAGCGAATCTGCATGGCCCTCGGCGTCAGAACGCTCGACGATCTCGCGCACGAGATCGAGGATCTGACGACGCCGAAGATGCCCGGCGGCATCATGGATGCGCTGAAGATGCTGCCGATGGTCAACCGGCTGCGCGACCTGATGCCGAAGACCGTCAGTGACGCGCCCTGTCAGGAGGTCGTGCAGAAGGACGGCACGCTCGACTCGCTGCCCATCCTCAAATGCTGGCCCGACGACGGCGGACGCTACATCACACTGCCACTCGTCTTCACCAAGGACCCCGAGACCGGCATGCGCAACATCGGGACCTACCGCATGCAGGTCTACGATGCGCGCTCGACCGGGATGCACTGGCAGCAGCACAAAGGCGGCGCGCAGCACTACCGTGTCGCGGAGCGGCTTGGCAAGCGCCTGCCGGTCGCCGTGGCGCTCGGACCAGATCCGGCACTCGCGTATTCGGCGACGGCGCCGATGCCCGAAGGGCTCGACGAGCTCCTGCTCGCGGGCTTTCTGCGGCGCGAGCGCGTCGAGCTCGTCAAGTGCGTCACCGTCGACCTCGAGGTTCCCGCCAACGCGCAAATTGTGCTCGAGGGCTACGTCGAGCCGGGTGAACGCCGCCGCGAGGGGCCGTTCGGGGACCACACCGGCTTCTACTCACACCCCGACGACTATCCAGTCTTTCACGTGACGTGCATCACCCGGCGCAAGCGGCCCGTCTACCTGACGACGGTCGTCGGCATTCCGCCGATGGAGGATTACTATCTCGGCAAGGCCAGCGAGCGGATCTTTCTCCCGCTCATCAAGAAAACCGTTCCCGAGATCGTCGACATGCATTTTCCCGCGGCCGGGATCTTTCACAATATCGTGATCATCTCGATCGACAAGCGCTATCCCGGCCACGCCCGCAAGATCATGAACGCGTGCTGGGGCCTCGGTCAGCTCATGTTCTCGAAGACGGTCATCGTCGTCGACAAGGACGTCGACGTGCAGAACGAGGCCGAGGTCGCGTGGATCGTCGGCACGCACTACGACCCCGAGCGCGACATCCAGTTCACCCGCGGCCCGGTCGACGATCTCGACGACGCCAGCGATCTTCATGCGTACGGCAGCAAGATGGGCATCGACGCGACGCGCAAGTGGCCGACCGAAGGCTTCACCCGTCCCTGGCCGAAGAAGATTGCCATGGCCGGCGAGACCGCGCGCAAGGCCGACGAGGTGTGGCAGAGGATCAGCAAGGGGTGGAAGGCTTAGACGCTGGCTTCGGCTCTGGGCTCTAGGCTTTAGGCTTTAGGAAGAGCTTCAGATCCTAGTCGTTCGGCTGGGAACTGAATGCTCTTCCAAGAGCCTAGAGTCTGAAGCCTAGAGCCAACGCAAAATACCATGACCACAATCAACCCAGAGGCCCTGCTCTCCACCCGCGATCTCATCGCCGTCGGCGTCCAGGGTGACGATGTTCGGCGCCGGATGCATGGGGCGCGGACGACATTCGTACGCGTCTTCGAGGTCCACTGCGGGGCGCCGTTGCCGGTGCGCCCGTCAGGTCTGGCGGCGGGTGAGTTTCGCATCGTCGGCCGCCCGGCAACCGAGGCGGCAGCGATAGACGTCGTCAAGGCGACCGCGGCGCTTGCCGCCGGTGCGCCGGTCACAGGGTTTTCGCTGGCCGATCTTCAAGCGCTCGCGCCGGATTTCGAGGCGCTGGCCGCGCTCTGCAGCCGGCTCCACGACGCGGGCCTCGAGGCGATTGCCGAAACGCCGCTCGACCAGATCGATCAGCCTGCGGCAGCAGTGCGTGCGGCGCGCGACGCAGGGCTGGGTGTGTGGCGGCTGACGGTTGAACGACTGCCGGACAGTGAGCGAATCGCCACCGTCGAGCGTGCCAGAGATCTCCAGGCGGCCGTCGGCGGGTTCCGCGCGTTCGCGCCGTTGCCCAGAACCGTGTCCGTCACCGAGCCGACCACGGGGTACGACGACGTCAAGCAGGTCGCGCTTGCGCGCGTAGTCGTCACCAACATCGATTCGATTCAGGTGGACTGGCCGATCTACGGACCGAAGCTGGCGCAAGTCGCGCTGACCGTCGGCGCCGATGACGTCGACGGGATCGCGGCCGTCGATCCCGGCGTGCTCGGCACGCGGCGCAGCCCAATCGAGGAGATCAGGGGCAACATCCGCGCGGCGGCGCTCGAAGCGATCGAGCGGGACGGGCGCTTCCGGCTGCTCGCCTGATGGCTGCGATTCGCCTTGGCGCGGTCGATTACTTGAACGCGCGTCCCCTCGTCTACGGACTCGAGCAGCGCACCGACCTCTTCGCGCTTCAGTTCGACGCGCCGTCCAGGTGCGCGACCTTGCTGCATGATGGCGCGATCGATGTCGGCATGATTCCCTCGATCGAGTTCCAGCGCGGCGTTGCGCCTTACCTCATCGTCCCAGGGATGGGCATCGTGTCGGAAGGGCCGGTGGCGTCGGTGGCGCTGTTCAGCGCCAAGAGGATCGGCGAGGTCCGCTCGATCGCCGTCGATACCAGCTCGCGAACCTCGACGGGCCTCCTTCGTGTGCTGTGCCGCGAAAAGTTCGACATCGAGCCGGAGTTCGTTCCGATGCCGCCGGCGATTGACTCGATGATCGAGCGATGTGACGGGGCGCTCGTCATCGGCGATCCGGCCCTGTATCTGGACCATCGGGCGGCGGGTCTGGGGAAGATCGACCTCGGAGAAGAGTGGACCAGCCTGACCGGGCTCCCGTTTGTCTGGGCGTTCTGGGCGGGTCGTCCCGGTGTCCTCTCCGCGGCAGCGCTGGCTGCTCTCATCGAAGCACGGGATGCAGGCGTCGCCGCGTCCGACGCCATCGCCGACCAGTACTGCGGGCCTGAGAGGGCCGCGCTCGGGCGGGCGTATTTGAGAGACAATATTCAATATGTGCTCGACGAACGGGCGGGTGCAGGGCTGCGGAAGTACTACGAACTCGCGGCGAAGCACGGCCTGATCGACGTGGTGCGGCCGGCGGTGTTCTATTGAGCTTCAGCCAGGGATGCTGACGCAGCCGACGGCTCATCACGAAGGAACGCGAAGATCACGACGACCACGAAGCATTTTCAAGCATGCCTTGTGCGTCTTCAGCGGTCTTCGTGAGCTTACGCGATCTTCGTGATGTTTGCGTGAGAGCGGATCTGACCAGGGTCGCACGCATGATTGACGCACTTGCAGCAAAGGTTCGCGACGGCGGCCGGCTCGATCGAGCCGAGGCGCTCGAGCTGTACCTTCGCGCGCCCACGTTCCTGCTCGGGCGGCTCGCCGACGAGGTCCGCGCCAGGAAGCACCCCGACGGGATCGTCACCTACATCATCGATCGCAACGTCAACTACACGAACGTGTGCATCGCGCGCTGCAACTTCTGCGCGTTCTATCGGCCCGTCGGGTCCTCCGAAGGGTACGTCCTGGGCTTCGAAGAGATCTTCCGCAAGATCGACGAGACGATCGCGCTCGGCGGTGGACAGCTGCTCCTGCAGGGAGGTCACAACCCGGATCTGCCGCTCGAGTGGTACGAGGACCTGTTTCGCGCGGTCAAGGAACGATACCCGGCGTTTCGTCTGCACGCGCTCTCACCGCCCGAAGTCGTGCACATCTCGCGCCTCTCCAGGCTGCCCGTGCCTCAAGTTATCGAGCGGCTCGTTGCGGCTGGACTCGACAGCATCCCCGGCGGGGGCGCCGAGATCCTCGTCGACCGCGTGCGGAAGCTGCTCAACTGCTACAACAAGGCGACGGCCGACGAATGGCTGGCCGTGATGCGCCACGCCCATGAGATCGGGCTGCGCACGACCGCGACGATGATGTATGGGACGGTGGAGACCGCCGAGGAGCGGTTGGAGCATATGTTCCGGCTGCGAGAGGTCCAGGACGTCACGGGAGGCTTCACGGCCTTCATCACCTGGAGCTATCAGCCCGATCACACCGAGCTTGGCGGTCAGGAAGCGACCGGCGTGGAGTATCTGCGGACACTCGCGATCGCGCGCCTTGTTCTCGACAATTTCGACAACCTCCAGGCGTCGTGGGTCACCCAGGGGGGCAAGGTCGGCCAGCTCAGCCTCGCCTACGGCGCGAACGACATGGGCAGCGTCATGATCGAGGAGAACGTGGTCCGGGCGGCTGGCGCGAGCTACTGCATGGACGAGATCGAGATCGTCCGCAACATCGAGAATGCCGGCTTTGCCGCCAAGCGGCGCAATATGCACTACGAGATCCTCGGCGACCCCATCTTCCGGGAGCGCGCCGTGCCGCGCATGCTGGAGCTGGCCGTCGCGCGTGCCGACGGCGACACCAGCCGCGCGCCCGAAGTCGTCAACTATCCCGCGCGGAGCGCGACCGAGAAGAAAGCCCGCCTGACCGGGCACTAGTTTCATCCGAGGGGCTTCGCCCCTCGGACTCCCCTGCACGCGCTCTCGCGCGCCGCTTCGTCGGCGCGCTCCGGGCGCGTGGCTCGCTCGCGGTGCTCGCTCGCGCCGCATTGTGAGATACGTTGTAGTTGTCCGTATCTCGTGGATCGGTACCGGCCGTTCCGTTGTCACGGCCTGCAGATCAGCGTCGAGCACCTTACTGAGTAGAACTGCTTCAGCGTATACAGTCCACCAGATGCCCCGCATCCATCGCGCCGCATGGGTTCTGCCCATCGACGCGCCCCCAATCCGGGACGGGTGGGTCGAGGTCGACAACGGCCGCATCGTCGGTGTCGGCGAGCAGCCGACCGCGAGCAGCGAGCAGCCGACCGCGAGCCGCGAGCCGCGAACCGCCATCCTCCCGGCACTTGTTAATGCCCATACGCATCTGGAGTTGTCCTGGATGGCCGGCCTGGTGCCGCCGTCCGAATCGATGGGCCGATGGATTCGTCAGCTGATGGCGCTGCGGCGGCACGCGCCGCCGTCAGAGGACGTGCAGCGCCAGGCCGCTGCGGCGGCGATCCTCGACGCGCGGGCGTGCGGGACGATCGCATTCGGCGATGTCGGCAATACCGTGATGGCTGCAGCCGTGCTCGCCGATGCCCGAACGCCGGCCGGTACTCTTCCACGAGTTGATCGGATTCGGCCCAGGGGACGCACGTGCGCGCGCCGCGGAGGGCGCCCGGCACGTCATGCAAGCAGTCCAGCCGCCCGTGACGCCTGGGCTTGCGCCGCATGCACCATACTCTGTCTCTCCCGAACTGTTTCGCGCAGTCGCGGACGAAGCGCAGGCCCATCGGCTGCCGTCGTCGGTCCACCTGGCGGAGTCCCGCGAGGAGGTCGATTTCCTGATGACCGGGCGCGGCGATATCGCGGACACGCTGAAGCAGCTCGGTGCGTGGAACGATGCGTGGTCGCCCCCAGGGATCGATCCGGCAGCGTATCTGGACGGCCTCGGCGTGCTTCGGCCGGGCCTTCTTGCTGTTCACGCGACGCAGCTATCGGCATCGGCCCTCGGACGACTTGCCGAGCGCGGATGCGTCATCGTCAGCTGCCCGCGCAGCAACCGGTGGGTAGGCGCCGGCGATCCGCCGCTCGAGGCTTTCTACGCATGCGGCGCGCCTGTGGCGTTCGGGACCGACAGCCTGGCGAGCGTGGAGGACCTCAACCTGTTCAACGAGATGGCCGAAGCGCGACGGCTGGCGCCCGGCGTTCCGGCGCGTCAGATCCTGACGAGCGCGACCCTCACCGGCGCAACTGCGCTGGGATTTGGCACCGAGCTGGGCTCGATTTCGGCGGGGAAGCGCGCGGAACTCATCGCCGTGCGCGTCCCGGCCGGTGTCGAGGATGTGGAAGAATACCTTGTTGGGGGGATTCCGCCTTCTGACATCAAGTGGCTGGAATCGGACTGATTGACTGAACCTTGAACCGCCTCATCACGTACGCCTCATTCGTCCGCATCAGCCACAGCGTGTTCGCGCTGCCTTTTGCATTGACCGGCGCGCTGCTGGCGCTTCACCGCAGCGGCGACTGGAGAGCGGCGTCGATTGGCTGGCGGCTGGTGTGGATCGTCGCCGCCATGGTAACGGCTCGGAGCACGGCGATGGGGTTCAATCGGCTGGTTGACGCGCGGTTCGACGCGCTCAATCCGCGCACGGCCTCGCGCGAGCTGCCGCGCGGTGCGATGACCATCGTCGAGGCCACCATCTTTGTCGTGGTGTCCGCAGTACTCTTCGTTTTTGCGGCCTGGAAGCTCGGCCCGCTCTGTTTCGCGCTGTCGCCGGTCGCGCTCGTCATCGTGTTCTGGTATTCGCTCGCGAAGCGCGTGACGAGCTACACGCAGCTCTTCCTCGGCCTGGCGATGGCCGTCGCCCCAGTCGGCGGATGGCTGGCCGCCGGTGGCCGCGGTGGGTGGGAGCCCTGGCTGCTCGGGACGGCCATCGGCACCTGGGTCGGCGGCTTCGACGTCCTGTACGCGTGCCAGGACCTCGAGTTCGATCGCGCGCACGGGCTGCGGTCGATCCCCGTCCGATTCGGTCTCCGTCGCGCACTGGCCATTTCCCGCTTCGTCCACGTGCTGACCGTGATCTGCCTCGCCGCCCTGGCCGCGGTGACGGATCTCGGTTGGATCTATCTCGCGGGCGTTGCCGGCGTGGCGATCCTGCTTGCGTGGGAGCAGTCGATGGTGAGCGAACACGATCTTTCGCAGGTCAAGCGCGCCTTTGACTTGAACGGGTACGTTGGCGTGTTCTACCTGGTGACGACGGCGTTGGCGGTGTATGTGGGGTAGGAGCAGAGTGCGGAGGAGACGGAGATAACGGGTTCACCACGGAGGCACGGAGCGAACGGAGACGCACGGAGGAGCCTGGGCAGTCAGCAGCAGACGGAACTGCTTGCGCCGCGCTGTGCGCGGCGGGGTCGGTTCAGGGTACACGGAATCGCAAGCACTTGGTCGTGTGTAGGAGTGCTTGTGATTCCGTGTACCTCGAGCCGACCCCAGCGCCGGCCTCTGGCAGCCGCTGGCCGGCGCGCAAGCAGTTGAAGCGTGACAGCCTCCGTGCGTCTCCGTTCGCTTCGTTCCTTCGTGTTGAACCCGTTGCCTCCGTCGCCTCCTGGACAGCGAAGAAGCTCTGATCACGATCGAAAGTGATGAAAAGAAGCATCGTCATTGCCATCACCGGCGCCAGCGGCGCGATCTATGCGACCCGGACGCTCGCGGCGCTCCTCGAGCGGGGGTGTCATATCGAGCTTGTCGTGTCCGACTACGGGCGGCGGTTGCTGCGCGACGAGCTCGGTGATGCGGCGACGATCGACAAGCTGATGGACTATCTGGCGGCGAGGTATGGCGACGGCGTGCGCGCCGGGACCTACACGCTCCACAGCAACAAGGACCTCGGCGCGAAGATCGCGAGCGGCAGCCAGGACTGCGACGCGATGGTGATCGTGCCGTGTTCGATGAAGACTCTCGCCGGCGTCGCGCACGGCTTGTCGCGCAACCTGGTCGAGCGCGCCGCCGATGTCATGCTCAAGGAGCGTCGTCCGCTCATCCTCCTTCCGCGCGAAACGCCCATGAGCCTGCCGCAGCTCAAGAACATGGTCCTCTGCGCCGAAGCCGGCGCGCTCGTCATGCCCGCGATGCCGGCCTTCTATCAGATGCCGAAGACGCTCGACGACCTTGCCGATTTCATGGCCGGAAAGATCCTCGGCGCGCTCGGTTTCAAGCACGATCTGTATCCCGCGTGGAAGGGATGACCGGGCCTGACAAGACGCCGTCGCGCATCGCCGGGATGTTCGACGCGATCGCGCCCCGCTACGACCTCCTGAACAAGGTGCTGAGCGCCGGCCTCGATCGCCGCTGGCGCGAGCGCGCCGTGGATGCCCTGCGGCTGCCACCGGGCGCCAGGGTGCTCGACCTTTGCACGGGCACCGCCGATCTCGCGATTGCGACCGTTCGCCGGGTGTCCGGTGCTTCGGTCGTCGGCGTCGATTTCGCAGGCGCCATGCTCGGGCTGGGCCTCGCAAGACCACCGCGCTTGGCCTCAACCGTTCCATTCAACTCGTCCGCGGGGATGCCACACGCATTCCAGTAGGCAGCGACACCTGCGATGCGACCACGATCGCGTTCGGCATCAGGAATGTCTCCGAGCCCGAGCGCGCGCTGGCCGAAATCGCCCGCATCCTGCGACCACACGGACGACTCGCCATCCTCGAGTTCGGCCAGCCCGCGATACCCGGCATACGCTCGCTCTACTCCGCTTACTTTCGCTACGTCCTGCCAGCCATCGGCCGGCTGGTCTCAAAGCACAACAGTGCCTACTCATATCTCCCGGCGTCGGTGGGCACGTTTCCGCCACCGCAGGAATTCGCAGGAATAATCGCGAAGCACGGCTTCTCTAACGTGAGAGCCGTCCCTATGACGTTCGGGATCGTCTATCTCTACATTGCCGAAAAGAGCTAGAACGGTTGAGTGGTTCAGGGTTGAACCTGAACGTTGAACTTGAACCCTGAACCTGAACCTTGAACGCTGAACCCCTTGAACCTCCTGAACCCCTTGAACTGTTATAATCGTTAAGTCCCTGATGTACTTCAACTTCGACGACAATCACCCCGATACGCCGAGGCTCCCGCAGCCACTGTCGCGGCGGGAAGTCGTGCTGATTGCCGTCAATATCCACGCGCTCGTGCTGATCGCGATCCTGCTCGGGCCGCGCTTGCCGTTCGTCCGCGAAATAATCGAGCAGCGGCAGAAGGCGATCGAAGAGCAGGCCCGGGCCGAACTCGAGCGGGAACGCGAACGCGAACGCGAGCGCGCGCGGTTTGTCTTCGTGCAGCCGAAGCTCGATATGACGACGCCGCGGGTGTCGCCGCGAGCGGACTTGTCGGACAAGGATCGGCGGGCACAGACCGTCGAGCGTGCCGAGAGGCCGACGAACCCGCTGCCTTTCGCGCGAGGGAACTCGCCCGAGCGCATGGTGGCGCCGCCGACGAACCTTCCGCCAAAGCCCTCGGTTCCGGAGCCTGCGCAGCCGCAACCGAACGATGGGGAGAGCGGCAAGCCCCCGCTGCTGTCCAATCTGCCAGCCGCTCCTGAACGTCCCCCCGACCAGACGCGGCCGACCGAACGCGGACCCGCCGTCGGCGTCATCGCCGACGCCATTCGCAATGTGCGGCGATACACGCAACCGTCGGAGAATTTCGGGAACGTCCGCGGCGGCCAGGACCAGAACGTCGGCGAGTCGATTCAGTTCGACAGCAAGGGTGTCGAGTTCGGGCCATGGCTGGCGCGTTTCGTCGCGCAAGTGCGAAGCAACTGGATGATCCCGCAAGCGGCGATGTCCATGCACGGGAACGTCTCGATCAGTTTCATCGTGCACAAGGACGGACGCATCACCGATGTGGTGGTTTCGCGGCCGTCGTTGATCAATGCGTTCACCCTCTCCGGGCGCAACGCCATCCTCACCTCCAACCCGACCATCCCGCTGCCGGTCGAGTATCCGGACGACCGGATGCCCATCACCGTCACCTTCTTCTTCAACGAGCAGCCGCCCCGATGATCGGGCCCTCTCGAACGCAGCAGATCGGCCTTGCGCTCCTGCTCGCCCTGCTCGTGGCGATTGCCCTGGTTCGGGCAGTCCCGCGGGCGATGGCCTGGTGAATCCACACCGGCTCGTGGCTATCCTCGGGCCCACGGCGACCGGCAAGAGCGCGCTGGGCATTGCCCTCGCGGCCCGATTCGGCGGGGAAGTGGTCAGTTGCGATTCGACCGCCGTCTATCGCGGATTCGACATCGGGACCGACAAGGTCCCGCCAGCCGAGCGCGGCGGCATCCCCCACCACCTGATTGACGTGGCTGACCCGATCGAGGAGTACTCGGCGGCGCGGTACGCGCGCGAGGCAGCAGCGGCAATCAGGGACATCACCAAACGGGGGCGGCTGCCGATCCTCGTCGGGGGGACCGGGCTCTACTATCGCGCCCTGACCCGAGGATTCTTCCCGGGGCCCAGCCGCGACAACGCACTGCGCGCCCGCTTCGAGCGGATTGCCGACCGGAAGGGACCCGAGCGCCTGCACCGGTTGCTGCAGCGGGTCGACCCGCCTTCCGCGGTACGCATCCAGAGCCGCGACCGCAAGCGCCTCATACGAGCGCTCGAGGTCTATCGTTTGACCGGACGTCCATTGACCGACCATTTCGCCGATACGGCCTCGCCCCTGCCCGACTACGAGATCCGCGCGTTTGCGCTGCAGATCCCCGCCGAGGCAACCGCCGACCGCGTCGCGCGGCGCGTGGACGCCCAGTTCCGCCAGGGACTGATGGACGAGGTGCGTGGGCTGCTCGCCGCGGGCGTTCCCGAGACGGCTCACCCGTTCACGGGCCTTGTCTACCGCCAGGCGCTCGAGATGCTGAAGGGGGTCCGCGACGAAGCTGCGACGCGCGAGTTGATCGTGCGAGAGAACCGGCGCTATGCGCGGCGGCAGTTGATTTGGTTCAGGAAAGAGCCTAACCTACATTGGATCGACGCTTCCGGTGAACGTGAGGACACCGAAGCGCAAGTGGCGAAGGCGCTCTTGGCCAGCCGCGTTCAAGTGGAGGGCCGTCCCGGCGAGCGCTGACAAGCGCCTGCGGCCCGAGCATTGACAGAAGCGACGAGCCCAGTGGTCTTGCCGAGATGACGCCGGGCGAGGCCCGGAGTTCGATTCGGCAGCGCCTGCGGCCTGAGCGCCGCGCGACGTCGCGGCGCGAAAGCGAGCGGGGGTGGGCCGCCTCCGCCAAGGCTACGGCGAGCTCGCCGAAGCTGCGTAGGCGAGGCCCCGCGAGCATTGATATTGGAGACGGCGCTTGATGGCACAGACACGCGAGTCCAGACCCGCACCGGCCCAGCCCAATATCCAGGACGTGTTCCTGAATCACGCACGCCGCGAGAAGCTGCCGGTGCAGATCCGCCTGATGGATGGCAGCGATTTCGAGGGTCGCGTCAAGAACTTCGATCGCTTCGCCGTGATCGTCGAGCAGAGTGGCGCCGATCACATGATCTTCAAGCACGCGATTGCGGCTATCCGGTCGTCGCGCCCCATCAGCAACTACTATTCGAGCCACGAGGCCTAGGGAATTCTAATGCTGAGTTCCGCCTCAATGCCTGCAGTAAACGCTACAATTCGAATCTCACTTCAGGCTTGACGCACTCAGAAGGCGGAAGCCACTATGTCTGACACTCCTCTGCCCATCCTCCGCGTCGTCCTCATTGTTCTCGATAGCGTCGGCGTTGGCGAGCTTCCCGACGCCGCGTCCTACGGCGACGAGGGGAGCGACACCCTCGGCAACATCTCCAGACACGTTCGCCTGCGACTCCCGACACTCTGCAGCCTCGGTCTCCGGCGCGTGGCGTTTGTCGACGGCGTCGAGGCTGACCCGTCGCCGCGAGCGGCGTTTGGACGGATGGCTGAGTCGTCGCCGGGTAAGGATTCGGTGACGGGCCACTGGGAGTTGATGGGGCTCGTGCTCGATCGGCCGTTTCCGGTGTTTCCACACGGGTTCCCAGCGGACGTGATGGCTGCCTTCGAGGAGCGCATCGGGCGTCGCACGCTCGGGAACAAAGCAGCCTCGGGCACGGCCATCATCGACGAGCTGGGGCCCGATCACATGCGGACCGGCGCTCCGATTGTCTACACATCGGCAGACAGCGTCTTCCAGATTGCCGCGCACGAGGACGTCGTGCCGGTGCCGGAGCTGTATCGATTCTGTGAGATCGCATTCGATCTCGTCGGCCTTGGCCACGGCGTCGGGCGGGTGATCGCAAGGCCGTTCGTCGGTGCGCCGGGCTCGTTCCAGCGCACTTCCAACCGGCGGGATTTTGCGCTGACACCGTTTGCGCCGACGCTGCTGGACCTGCTCACCGACGCCGGGACGCCGGTCGTCGCTATCGGCAAGATCGAGGACCTGTTTGCCGGCCGCGGCATGTCGCGCGCCGTGCACACGACCAGCGATGCGAACGGCATGGACGAAATCGAGCGCGCGCTCGACGCGACACCGCGGGGCCTCGTCTTCGCCAACCTGGTCGACTTCGACACGGTCTACGGTCATCGCAACGATCCCGGGGGCTACGCCGCCAACCTCGAGCGCTTCGATGCGAGATTGGCCACGCTGCTGCCGCGGATTGGCGCCGGCGATCTGCTGATCATCACGGCCGATCACGGCAATGATCCGACCACGCCCAGCACCGACCATTCGCGCGAGCATGTCCCTTTGCTGGTATTCGGACCGTCCGTGCGAGCCGGCGCTGATCTGGGCACGCGTCAGACCTTCGCGGACCTTGGACAGACACTTGCTGAGCTGTTCGGAGTCGGTCCGTTGAAGCATGGGACGAGCTTTCTGGATCAGATTCTGACCTGAGCGCGTTCACCGACACGAGCTGACGGCACCCAAGCACGATGATCACGATGTGACGATGAACACGATGTTACTCAGCGACTCTCTTCATCGTGGCCATCGTCCCATCGTGGTCATCGTGCTTGAATCGTGACGGGCGAGGAACGTGGTCATCGTGCGTGAAATCGTGACCGGCAAGGCCGTAATGATGTTGCCATGACGATCAGACAGCAACTCGAGCAGCGCGAACGCGACATCCTCGCTCCGGCCGCGGCGAAGAGCGGAGACAGCCGTGGCCGCGTTCGGCCTGAGGCGGAAGACCCGATTCGGCCGGCCTTCCAGCGCGATCGCGATCGCGTGATCCACTGCAAGGCGTTCAGGCGCCTCAAGCACAAGACGCAGGTGTTTTTTGCGCCGACGGGCGATCATTATCGAACACGCCTCACGCATACGCTCGAGGTGTCGCAGATCGCCCGGAGCATTGCGAAGGTGCTCAGGCTCAACGAGGAGCTCACCGAGGCGATCGCCCTCGGTCACGATCTGGGGCACACGCCGTTCGGCCATGCCGGCGAGCGCGTCCTCAACGACCTCATTCCGGGCGGATTCAATCACTACGAGCAGAGCCTGCGGATAGTCGACGTCCTCGAGAACGAGGGACAGGGGCTCAACCTGACGTGGGAAGTGCGCGACGGCATCGCGCGGCACTCGAAGGGCAAGAGCGGCATGCCGGTCGGCGCCGACCCCGAGCATCGCGCGAGCACCATCGAGGGGCAGATTGCGCGTGTCGCCGACATCATCGCTTATGTCAATCACGACATCGACGATGCGGTGAGGGCCGGGATACTGGACCCAGAGACCTTGCCCAGGGCGCGAGTGGAGGTTTTGGGCCGCACGTCTTCCGAACGGATCGGACGCATGGTGACCGACGTCGTGCTCCAGACCATCGACGGCGGGATGACCGAGATCCGGATGAGCGACGAGATCCTCCAGGCGACCGTCGGCCTCCGGAGCTTCCTGTTCGAGGCGGTCTACGAGAATGAGATTGCGACCGCCGAGTTCAAGAAGGCCGCTGGAATCCTGGGCGGGCTGTGGGAACGGGCCAAGGAGCAACCGGAGAAGTTCCTCGACCAGCGGATTATCGCGGAGGAGGGGCTCGATGCCGCCGCCCGCGACTTCGTCGCCGGCATGACCGACCGGTATGCCGTCAGCCTCTTCGAGCAGCTATTCATCCCGAAGCCGTGGGTGTCGCTCACGGAGTTGTGATGGCGACCGTGCGGGTGACTTTCCCAACCGGCACCGTGCCCTTTCGAATGATCGCCGACAGGCTGTAGAGTCCAGGCTCGAGCCGGTCCGGCGTCAAACGCCCTTCGGCCACTCTGCGGCGATCCTGCGCAGTCTCGAGGACCTGCGCGGTTCCGCGCCCGACGACGGCAGTATCGTTACCCCTTCTCAACTCGAGCTCGACGCTGACATCCTCAAAGAGCAGCGGATCGGCCGTGTAGAGCTCGAGAAGCGCCGTGAGGGGCGTTCCAGACCGGACGTGTGTCGATGGCGTGAACTGCTCGGCTGACGTTCCGAGCAGCAGGTCGCTGAACTGAAACGCGCCCGACTGGCGTAAGCCTACGCTGAGTGGGGCCTCGACAGATCCCGCGCGTCCCGACGAGTCGATGGCCGCCGTTCTCAGACGATATTGTCCGGGCGCCAACTGCATGGCCACGACTGCTCGGGCGCCCCCCGAGGCAGACGGCGTCAACACGTCGTTCGTCTCGAAGACGACGCGGTCGGCTTGGGTAATCGAGACGGCGTAGGTGGGCGCTGGCTCGCTGGCCGTTTGGCCGAGGAGTTCCAGGAGCAGAATGACCTTCAGCGTTGATGTTTCCTCGCCGCGAAGGCTGTACGCAGACGAGGCGATCGCCGTTTCCGCAACGTCGCCTGGAAAAGTCAGGACATCGACAGGCGTCCGTACCGGTCTTTTCGCGTTCGAGATGACAAACTCTTTTCGCGTCCTGACGGTCAGGCCGGTGCGGTTGATTTTCACCTCGATCCGGTGCGTTCGGCCGTCGGCATCCTGCGGCGTTCCCTCGATTCCTAGCTGATAGGAGTTGCCGATCGCTGTCTGGATTCGTTCGAAGACACCGGCCGCCTTGCCGACACCCGAGAAGTAGTCCCCGTTTGTGGCGCCGGCGATGTTCTGCAGCCCGAGCGTGAAGTCCGATCGCGCGGACATGACTGCGGAAGGTCGCTGGTTGCCTGCATCGACTTCCGACTGTTCGAGCTGCACCACGTACGTCATCGCGCCACTCTCGGCGCTGCGGCGCTCGAGATCGGTGAATCGGCCTCGTGCCTCTCCTAAAAACGCGAGGCCGCCAGACAGGAGTACTACCGACTTCGGCGTTTCGAGGTGTTGTATCGCCGCATGAACGCCCGTCAGCGTCGTCAGAACGCTGAGCACGCGGCGATTCGATTCGGCGACGAGCTGCTTTGCCGCGTCATTGAGGTCTCTTGGGCACCCCATTTCTCCGGGGCGACATTCGCGCTCGACGACTTCGGCGATGGTCTGACGATCGCCTCGTACGAATGCTTCAGCCTCGCTCGGAGTGAGCGTGCGCCACAATGAGCTCCTTGGAGCGAAGCCGTGGAGGGAGGTCAGTGCAGCTTTCACACGCGCGTGATCCCGAGTGAGGTCGACGCCCTTGCCAGGTATGGGGATCAGGGCGACCGAATCCGACGGGCCCAGTCGATCGAGGAGCTGGCCGGCTGTTTCGAGTATCAGCTTCTCCGAGCCGGGCTTGATGCTCTCGAGATCGACGACAAAAACGACGACGCGACCCGGGACCCGGCCGATGTTGGTGACGAAGGACGTCGAAGCGGCCGGGTCTGGCGCAGCCGCAGCCGCCGGCGTTGGGGTACCGTAGAACCTGACGAAGGAGACCTTTCTGACCGTGCCGTCGATGCGCACGGAAAAGTCCTCCGGCAGCAGAGTCGACACGGGCTGACCGGTCTTGTCGACAACGGAGACGTCGAGCCTGATAAGGTCGACGCCACTACGAAACGTCGGTTGCGATTGCAGCGTTGCGGCAGCCACGAGCGCCACGATCAGGACCCGGACGGACATGGAATCTTAGGGATTATAGCGGCCTGGCCGAACGAGGACGGGTGTCCCGGGACCGTGCGGGCCTCCCAAAAGGCTCAAGGCTCAGGGCTCAGGCAAAGACCTTCGACCGCATACTCGACCTGACCCCCCCAGCCCCGACCCCCGAGCCCCGAGCCCCGAGCCCCGAGCCCCGAGCCCCGAGCCCCGAGCCCCGAGCCCCGAGCCCCGAGCCCCGATGTTGGGGTATAATCTACGGTTGGCGCTATGCTTCTGGACCTCAACAAGTTGCACGGAGCGCGCGAGCATGTCGAGCGTACGGTGCAGCCCTCGGCGCTCGGGCCGGACGACCCTGACTACCGGGTCGTGGCTCCCGTCGAGCTCGCGATGGACGTCTCGAGGGTCGGCGCTGACGCGTTCGAGGCCACGGGCGGCGTCAAGACCCGGCTCGAGTTCTCGTGCAGCCGGTGCCTCGAGCCGTTTGAAGTGCCAGTCGATGCGGCGTTCGAGCTTCGGTATGTGCCTCAGCCCGATGGTGACGCCGAGGCGGAGCCCGACGAACGGGAGATCGAAGACGATGACCTGACCACCGCGTACTACAGCGATGGTCACCTGGACATCGGTGATTTGCTGCGAGAGCAGTTTCAGCTGGCGCTGCCGATGAAGCCATTGTGCAGCGACGCGTGCCGCGGGCTGTGCGCCCAGTGCGGCGCGAACCTGAATCGTACGGAATGCGAGTGCGCGCCGGCCTGGGAAGATCCCCGGCTCGCTCCGCTCAAGAGTCTGCTGAACCGACCGAAGGAGAATTGAGATGCCCAATCCGAAACGCCGGCATTCGAAGACACGCACGGCGAAGCGCCGTACCCACGATGCGCTCAAGCCGGTGCAGTCCGGCGTTTGTCCGCAGTGCCAGGAAGCCAAACCGCCGCACCAGGTGTGCGCGCACTGCGGCTACTACCACGGGCGCCAAGTGCGGCCGGTGGAAGAAGCCTAGATCCAAGCCATCAGCTCTCAGCTCTCAGCTTTCAGCAAACCATTCAGATCATTGTCGAGCGACCATGCTCTGCCTGCTCTGCCGGGAGTTCCACGCTCTGAGCTGAGAGCTGACGGGTGAGAGTGTGTGAAGCAAATGCGCGAGCGAGCAGAGCGAGCGAGCCACGCGAGCGGAGCGGGGCGTAGGGGTCCCCGCGAGGGAGCGTGTAAGGGGGTCCGGGGGACGAAGTCCCCCGGTGAGAGCTGACCATGCTGCGCATTGCAGTGGATGCCATGGGAGGCGACCATGCCCCCGACGCCATCATCGGCGGGGCGTTGATCGCTGCCCGGCGTCAGAGTATCGGCCTGCTGCTCGTCGGCGCGCGCGAGGTGATCGAGGACGCGCTCACCAGGCATCCCGGTGCGGACGGCGTCGACGTCCGGATTCTTCATGCGCCCGATCGCATCGAGATGGCCGAGTCGGCATCGGCGGCGCTGCGGCGGAAGCCCCTGGCTTCCATTCGCGTCGCGGCCGAGGCGGTCAAGAACGGGGAAGCCGCGGCGCTTTTCAGCGCGGGCCATACCGGTGCCGCCGTGATGGCCGCCCATGGCGCGTTCGGCCGGCTGCCAGGCGTCGATCGGCCGGCGCTGGCGACGATCATCCCGACGCGACGGAATCCCGCTGTGCTGCTCGACTCTGGTGCGACGGTCGAATGCCGGCCGCAGCACCTCGTGCAGTTCGCCGTGATGGGGTCGGCGTATGCGCGGATCGCGCTCGGCTGCGAGTCGCCGCGCGTCGGCCTGTTGTCGGTCGGTGCGGAAGAAAGCAAGGGCAATGAGCTCACGCGAGAGGCGCACCAGCTCCTCAAGTCGGCTCCGGTGCGGTTTGTCGGAAACGTCGAGGGTCGGGACGTCTATTCTGGTGAGGCCGACGTGATCGTCTGCGACGGCTTTACCGGCAACGTCACGTTGAAGATCAGCGAGGGCCTGGTCGAAACCGTGGAGCGGTTGCTGCACGAGGAGTTGTCGGCGACCGTTGGCACGCGCGTCGGTTATCTTCTCTCTCGCGAGGCGTTCCGCCGCTTCCGCAAGCGCGTCGACTATGCCGAGTACGGCGGCGCCCCGCTCATCGGACTTGACGGGCTGTGCGTCATCGGCCACGGCCGCTCGTCAGCCAAGGCCGTCCGGAGCGCGGTCATGATGACGGCCAGGCTCGTCAACGAGCAGCTCCTCGATCGCCTGACGCAAGAAGTGGCGGCTGTGGGCTGTGAACCGCGACCAAGCAACAGCGAACCGCGAGCCGCGAACCCGCGAGCCGCGAACCCCGAACGCCGAGCCCGCATGATTGCATTCGTCTTCCCCGGTCAGGGCGCGCAGAAGGTCGGCATGGGCAAGTCCCTGGCTGAGGCGTTTCCGATCTGCAGGCAGACCTTCGACGAAGCCGACGAGGCGCTCGGCGAGTCGCTCAGCGGGCTCTGCTTCGAGGGCCCCGAGTCTCAATTGCTCCTCACCGAGAACACGCAGCCCGCAATCCTGGCCGTCAGCGTCGCCGCCGCGCGGCTCGTTGCATCGCGTGGTGTGACCGCGACCTTCGCCGCGGGGCACAGCCTCGGGGAGTACTCGGCGCACGTCGCAGCCGGCACGCTGTCGTTCGCGGATGCGCTGCGGACCGTCCGGCGCCGCGGGCAGTTCATGCAGGAAGCGGTTCCCGTTGGCGAAGGCGCCATGTCAGCGATCCTGGGGGCCGATGCCGAGCTCGTCGCCAAGGCGTGCGCCGATGCGCGTGCCGCGCTTGCCGGCCGTGTCGTGTCGCCGGCCAATCTGAACGCGCCGGGGCAGGTGGTGATCGCCGGACACGCCGACGCCGTCGCGCGAGCGGGCGAGCTGGCCAAGGCGGCGGGCGCCAAGCGGGTGATCCCCCTCGCCGTGAGCGCCCCCTTCCACTGCGCGCTCATGAAGCCGGCCGAGGATCGCCTGGCGCCGCTCCTTCGCGCGCTGCCGGCCGAGGACCCGCGAATTCCGGTCGTTGCCAACGTCGACGCGGAACCCAAGAGAAACGCCGCCGACGCGGTGGAGGCGCTGATTCGGCAGGTGTCGTCGCCGGTGCGCTGGGAGGATGTCGTCAAGCGTCTCGTGGCGGAAGGCGCCCGGACGTTCGTCGAGCTCGGGCCCGGCAACGTGCTGGCCGGCCTCGTGAAAAAGATCGATCGCAGCGCGACCGTCGCAAGCGTCGAGGATGTGGCGGGCCTCGAGGCCTTTGAAAAGGCTCTTGAGCCCTGAGCCCTGAGCCTTGAGCCCGAGCTGGAATTCAGACTATGATCCAACTGAGTGGCCGCGTCTCCTTCGTGACCGGCGCGTCCCGGGGCATCGGCCGGGCGATCGCCACGCGTCTCGCGTCGTGCGGCGCGATCGTCGTGGCCGCCGCACGCGGGGATAACGCCCAGGGAACCGTTGACGCCATCCGCTCGGCCGGAGGCCAGGCCGAGGCGGTGGCGCTCGACGTGACCGACGCGGCGGCGGCGGAAGCGGCCATTGCCGCAGCCGTGGGACGGCACGGCCGCATCGACATCCTGGTGAACAACGCCGGGATCACGCGCGACCAGCTGATGCTCCGGCTGAAGCGGGAGGACTGGGATGCGGTGCTGGCGACGAACCTGACATCGGCCTACACGCTGACCCAGGCGGTGTTGAAGCCGATGATCCGTCAGCGAAGCGGCCGCGTCGTCTGCATCAGCTCGGTGGTGGGGCAGAGCGGCAACCCGGGGCAGGCGAATTACGCGGCGTCGAAGGCCGGGCTGATAGGCTTCGCCAAGGCGGTGGCGCTCGAGGTCGCCTCCCGCAACATTACCGTCAACGTCGTCGCGCCGGGCATGATCGAGACCGACATGACCCACGCGATCGCGGAGAAAGCCCGGGAAGCGCTCTTGGAACGGATTCCGCTCGGGCGGCTGGGCGCTCCCGACGAGGTGGCCGCGG
This sequence comes from uncultured Acidobacteriota bacterium, assembly GCA_963839705.1. GTDB lineage: Bacteria > Acidobacteriota > Vicinamibacteria > Vicinamibacterales > 2-12-FULL-66-21 > DATBJJ01. The sequence goes on along the minus strand of CAWIWL010000003.1, from coordinate 310,293 downwards.
CGGTGGCGTTTCTGGCATCGGATGAGGCAGCGTATATTACAGGGCAGGTTCTCGCCGTCAACGGCGGGATGTACTATGATACGAACCACGGATAACACGGACAACACGGATTCAGGTCGAGCTCATCGCAAGATTTTCCTGACGGTAGAGAGATGGATGGAGGGCTGAATGGCGGTCGCTGATAAGGTCAAGAGCATCATCGTGGAGCAGCTGGGTGTCGACGAAGAAGAAGTGACGCCGGATGCGTCATTCGTAGACGACCTCGGGGCTGACTCGCTCGACACGGTGGAGCTGGTCATGGCGTTCGAGGAAGAGTTCGGGATCGAGATTCCCGACGAGGACGCCGAGAAGATCACGCGCGTCAAAGAGGCCATCGAGTACATCGACTCGCACAGCAAGAAGAAGTAGGAGCGTGGGAGTGGGCCTGATGCTCACGTGAGTTGACGTGATCGCGGGTCCTGTCCACCTTCGCGCAAAGCGCTTCGGCGAGACCTCGCCAAAAGCCCGAAGGGCGTCGGCGGGTCGCCCGGCAGCCACCCGTCCTCGGCGCAAAAAGCGCTGTCGACGGGCAAGGCGCCTGCGCGTGATGGTCTCGCTGAATCGGAACTAGTCAAGCGGGTGGCCGCGGACGCCGGGCGCCACCCGCTTCGCGGCGCAGGGCCGTCTCCCGTGATACGGGCTTTTCGGCCCGAGCACGAAGTGGGGCTGGCCGCGGACGGGCCCCGTAACGGACAACGATTCAGCCGTTGTGCTGGTACGATCTCATCGGAAATCGGGGGACTGAGGTTTGAGCAGGCGAGTCGTCGTCACTGGCGTCGGTCTTGTATCACCACTCGGCATCGGCACCCAGGCCAACTGGGACGCGCTGTGCGGCGGGTGCAGCGGCATCAGCACGATCACGCACTTCGACCCGGCGCAGTTCTCGGCGCGGATCGCGGGCGAGGTCAAGAATTTCGATCCGCTCCAGTTCGTCGACAAGAAAGACGTCAAGAAGATGGACGTCTTCATCCAGTTCGCGATCGCCGCGTCCCAGTTCGCCATGGACGACGCTTCGATGTCGGTGACGGAAGACATGGCGACGCGCGTCGGCGTCTTCATCGCGTCGGGGATTGGCGGGTTCGGGACCATCGAGCGCGAGCACCTCGCCTTTATTCAAGGCGGCCCTCGCCGCATTTCGCCGTTCTTCATTCCTGCCGCGATCATCAATCTGGCCGCCGGTCAGGTGTCCATCCGCTTTGGGGCCAAGGGACCCAACTCCGCGACCTGTACCGCGTGCTCGGCCTCGGCGCACGCGATCGGCGACGCGTTCGAGATTATCAAGCGGAACGATGCCGACGTGATGATTGCGGGCGGGTCGGAGGCGGCCATCACTCCGATGGGCGTCGGTGGCTTTGCGGCGATGCGCGCGCTCTCGACGCGCAACGACGACCCCCAGCGCGCCAGCCGTCCCTTCGATAAGGATCGCGACGGCTTCATCATGGGCGAGGGCGCCGGCGTGATCATCCTCGAGGAGCTCGAGTTCGCCAAGCAGCGCGGGGCGTCGATCTACTGCGAGCTCGTCGGCTACGGGATGACGGCGGACGCGTTTCACATCACCGCGCCGTCCGAGGACGGCGATGGCGGGATGCGCGTGATGCAGGCGGCGATCAAGCGGGCCGGGATTCGGCCCGACCAGATCGACTACATCAACGCCCACGGCACGTCGACGCCGTTCAACGACAAGCTCGAGACGCTGGCCATCAAGCGGACGTTCGGCGACCACGCGCGCAAGCTGGCCATTTCGTCGACCAAGTCCATGACCGGTCACCTGCTCGGCGCCGCCGGCGGCCTCGAAGGCGGCATCACCGCGCTCGCCATCAAGCATCAGCTCATCCCGCCGACCATCAACTACGAGACGCCGGACCCGGAGTGCGACCTCGACTACGTGCCCAACGAGAAGCGGGCGGCGAAGATCGACTACGCGCTGTCGAACTCGTTCGGCTTCGGCGGGACGAACGGGGCGCTGCTGTTCAAGAAGTACGCTGAATAGCGGGCCACATGCGCCGACGGCTTTCCTACACGATGGTCACGATGACACGATGACCACGATGCAAAGCCCAAGAACAGTCATCGTGCGCATCGAGACGACCATGGGGCAGTCGAGTCCAAGAAATACGAGGAGGGGTCGTCAGCGCGAGGGAGCGCCGCGACCGAGCCACGTGAGCGGAGCGGGGCGTCGGGGTCCCCGCGAGCGCCCGCCTTCGCGCCGTAGGCGCTTCGGCGAGGTCTCGACGTAGCTAGCGGAGTCGGAAGCGTGTAAGGGGGTCCGGGGGACGAAGTCCCCCGGGTAAAGATGAAAATCGCAGTTTGTATCAAGCAGGTCGTAACCCGCGAATGGCAGCTTCGCGTCGCCGAGGGCGGCACGTGGATTCGCGATGCCGACGCCAGCTTCGAGCTGAACGAGCCGGATGCGTACGCGCTCGAAGAGGCTCTGCGTCTCAAGGAGAAGCACAGCGGCGAAGTCGTCGTCTGTTCGGCCGGGCCCGCGCGCGCCGCGCAGGTGATCCGCGAGGCGCTGGCGCGCGGCGCCGACCGCGCCATCCACGTCGAGTCGGATGCGCTCGCGACCGCCGATGCGTTCACCGTCGCCAGCGCGCTCGCCGACGCCGTGCGCGACGAGAAGTTCGACCTCATCCTCACCGGGCTGCAGTCCGACGACCAGGGCTTCGGGCAGGTCGGCGTCGTGCTGGCCGAGAAGCTCGGCATGCCGCATGCGACCATCATCATGGAAGTGCAAGTGTCACCTGAGGGGCTTCGCGTGAAGCGCGAGCTCGAGGGCGGCTGGTTCCAATGGGTCTCGCTGCCGCTGCCGGCGCTGCTGACGATCCAGAGCGGCATCAATCAGCTGCGCTACGCGACGCTCAAGGGGATCATGGCGGCCAAGAAGAAGGAGATTCGCAAAGTCGCGCCGGCCGCCGCCAGCCAGCCCCTGCAGAGCATCCTCCGCGTGTCGATCCCGGAGAAGGTGAAGCAGACGCAGATGATTTCCGGCTCGGCAGCCGAAGCGGCGAAGCAGCTGGTGACGAAGCTGCGCGACGAGGCGAGGGTGTTGTGATCTGGTGAATGCCGAGATGCAAGGCGCGCGTGGCGGGTCCTGGCCGCGAACAGCCCCACTTCGTGCTCGGGCCGAAAAGCCCATGTCGACGGGAGACGGCCCTGCGGCGCGAAGCGGGGCGCCCCGTTCGCGGCCACCCGCGAGCCGCACCTTGCATCTCGCTGACGACGGCAGCGGACGACTCCATTCGAGTTGACACGCCTGAGCGGGTGGCGCCCGGCGGGGCCGCCCCGCCCGCCGCGCAGGCGCCTCTCCCGTCGACACGGCTTTTGGCGCCGAGGACGGGTGGGGCTGCCGGGCGACAGGACCCGCGGATTTCGTCAACTCGAATGCGCCGCGCCAGGCGGCACGAGGAGAGAGCGACCGGATGGTTATTGTTCTAGCCGAACAGCGCGACGGGACACTGAATCGCGCGTCGTGGGAAGCCATCGCGGCGGCGCAGCACGCTGGCGCGCCCGTCAAAGTGGCGGTCCTCGGGAGCGGCGTTGACGCCGTCGCCGCAGAGCTCGCGACGGCGGCGGTCGACGAAGTGATCGTCATCGATCACCAGGCCCTGGCGGGCTACACATCTGACGGATACGTGCTCGCCTTCGTCACGCTCCTGGCGCAGGAGCAGCCCGACCGCGTCTTTATCGCGCATACCTATCAGACCAGAGACTTCGTGCCAGCACTGGCGGCCAGGCTCGGGCGCGCACTCGTCGCCGACGTCACCGCATTCAGGCAGCAAGATGGCGCGACCATCTATTCACGTCCGGTGTTTCAAGGCAAGCTGACCGCCGACGTCGCGGCTGCCGGTCCGGCGCCTCACCTCATCACGTTCCAGATCGGCGCCTTCCGAGCGGACGCGGTTCGCAAGGGTGCCGCGCCCGCCTCCGTTCGCCGCGTGGCCGTCGACATTGATGCCGCCGCCATCCGTCAGAAGCCTGAGCCCCCGTTCAAGGAAGCCAAGCAAGCCGTCGACCTGTCGCAGGCCGAGCGCATCGTGGCCGTCGGGCGCGGGATCAAGGGCCAGGAGCACCTCGCGCTGGCGCAGCAGCTCGCGCAGGCCATGGGCGCCGAGATCGCTGCGTCGCGTCCGATTTGCGATTCGGGCTGGCTGCCGATGGACCGGCAGATCGGAAGCTCAGGCCAGACCGTGGCGCCGAAGCTCTACGTCGCCCTGGGCATTTCCGGCGCTATCCAGCACCTCGTCGGCATGAAAGGCTCCCGTACCATCGTCGCAATCAACAAAGACGCCGAAGCGCCGATCTTCGAGATCGCGGATTACGGGATCGTCGGAGATCTGTTCGAGATCGTGCCGGCGATGATTGCGGAATTGCAGAAATAACGAACGATCACGGCCACGACATCCACCACGATGACTCACGATGGCCACGATGCACACGATGAATAACAAGACTAGTCATCGTGCTCATCGTGCTCATCGTGCCCATCGTGCTGGAATCGTGATCGGTGAGACGGAGTGTGCGTGGATCGCGAAACTTTAGACGTCGATGTCCTGATCGTCGGCGGCGGCCCCGCCGGGATGTCCGCTGCGCTGCGTCTGGCCCAGCTCCAGAAGGAACGGGGCGGGGAGCCGCTCGCTATCGCAGTCCTCGAAAAGGCGCGCGAAGTTGGCGCGCACTCACTGTCCGGCGCCGTCCTTGACCCTTTGGCCCTCCGCCAGCTGATCCCGGACTTCAAGGAGAAAGGCGCGCCGCTCGCCTCGGAGGTGCACCACGACCACGTGTACTACCTGACGCGCGGCGGAAAAATTCCTTTCCCGATCACGCCGCCGCCGCTCAAGAACCACGGTCACTACATCATCTCGCTCAGCCGGTTCGTCAAGTGGCTTGGCGGTCTCGTCGAGGGTGAAGGCATCGACGTCTTCACCGGATTCCCCGCGACCGAGCTCCTCTACGACGGCGATTGCGTCGTCGGCGTCCGCACCGGCGACCGTGGAATTGGCAAGCATGGCGAGCGCAAGGCGAGCTTCGAGCCAGGTGTGGACGTTCGCGCGAAGGTCACGATTTTGACCGACGGGGTCAGGGGCAACCTCACCAAGACGCTCGTCGAGCGGTTGAAGCTCGATGCCGGGAAGCTCCCGCAGCTCTACGCCATCGGCATCAAGGAGCTCTGGGAGATCCCGCAGGGGCGGCTCGAGCCGGGGACCGTGATCCACACGCTCGGTTATCCGCTGCGCATGCAGGAGTTCGGCGGTGCGTTCATCTACGCGATGCCCGACGGCCTGACGTCGGTTGGCCTCGTCGCCGGTCTCGATTATCGCGACCCGATGTTCGATCCGCACGTCACGTTCCAGCACCTGAAACGCCATCCGTTCTTGGCGTCGTTGCTGGCCGGCGGGAACATGGTTCGATACGGCGCCAAGGCCCTGCCGGAAGGCGGCTGGCACACGATCCCGCGTGTCTACGCGGGTGGCGTGCTGATCGCCGGCGACGCCGGAGGGTTCATGAACTCGCTTCGGCTGAAGGGCATCCACCTGGCGATGCGCACCGGGATGCTCGCTGCCGAAGCCGCTTTCGACAGCGTTCGCGCGAACGACGTGTCGGCCGGCGCGCTCAGGAAGTACGAGACGCTGATCGACCAGAGCGACGTCAAGCGCGAGCTCTATCCCGTGCGCAATGTCCATCAGAGCTTCGAGCACGGACTGCTGGCAGGCCTCATGTACTCAGGGCTGTCGCTCGTCACGGGGGGCTGGTGGATCAAGGACCCCATGCCCGCTCACGCCGGCTACGAGCGCATGGAGAAGCTCGCGGACTACTATCGCGACGCGCGCCCTGACCCCGACGTCCCGGTCAACCCCGCGAAGATCGACCGGAAGCTGACCTTCGACCGTCTCACCAACGTCCACTACTCCGGAACGAAGCACGCCGAAGATCAGCCCGCACACCTCATTGTTCATGACACCGACATCTGCCGCACGCGCTGCCGCGAGGAGTTCGGCAACCCCTGCCTGCGCTTCTGTCCCGCCAACGTGTACGAGATGGTCGACGCCGGCGACGGCACCAAACGCCTGCAGATCAACGCGTCCAACTGCGTCCACTGCAAGACGTGCGACATCATGGATCCGTACCAGAATCATCGACTGGGTCCCGCCGGAAGGGGGGGGCGGCCCTAACTATGAGGGCATGTAGGTCGTGCCGAGATGTCCGTGAATCATGTCCGCTGCGTCCTAGTCGGCAGCGCCTGCGGCCCGAGCCGAGCGCGAATGCGCTCGGCTCGCGCGTTTGGGGGTGGGCCGCCTCCGCCAAGGCTACGGCGAGCTTCGCCGAAGCGCTGCGAAGGCGAGGCCGCAAACGCAGTGAGAGAAGTGGACAAAGCGCGGCAAAGCGCCCCGAGAGCCGGACGGGCACTGCCCGCCACCGACTATGTCTGAGTCCCCCCTCACAAGCCTTCAGCTTCTCCAAGCCCGTGCCATCGGTGTCGTGGCCGCTCCCCTCATTGGCGGCCTGTGCCGCACGCTCACCTGGAAGGTCGAGGGCGCCGAACATTACGACGCCATCATCAATTCCGGGCGGCAGCCCATCCTCGCCTGCTGGCACGGCCGCATCCTGACCGGCCTCTACTACTTCCGCCACCGCGGCATCGTCGCCCTCGCGAGCCAGAACTTCGACGGGGAGTGGATTGCGCGCATCCTCGAACGCTTCGGCTATACGACGGCGCGGGGCTCGACGTCCCGTGGCGGCGCCCGGGCGCTCGTGCAGCTGCGCCGCGAGCTTGCGGCAGGTCACGGCGTCGCCTTCACCGTTGACGGTCCGCGCGGTCCCGCGCGAGTGGCGCAGGCGGGTGCCGTGTGGCTTGCCGGAGCGACCGGTCAGCCGATCCTGCCGTTTCACCTCGAGGCGGCTCGGTATTGGACGACGCGGAGCTGGGATGGGGCGCAGATCCCGAAGCCGTTCAGTACCGGTCGCAGTGGTGCTGGGTGCGCCGATCGGAGTGCCTGGGGTGGAGGAGGGCACACTGGAGCGCGCCCGTATAGAAATCGAGCGCGCGCTCGAGAGTCTCGAGACGCGCGCTCGCCGCAGGGTGCTGGGGGCCTGAAGAGGTCTGGCGGCAACAGAAGCACGATCCGATCCAGGCGAAAACCTCGATCTCCAGCCCTTGCTTGTCTGCCTTCGGCTGACATCCAGCTTCGTCACGACAAAAGACATCCGTTACGGAGACTATTGTCCAGCTGCAGCCACGCACATCTGGTGGTTTCCTGAAGATACTGTCGATTGTCGACTTGGTATGGCGTTCGCCTAGCCGATCGCGAGCGTTTAGAGAAGGTGTGCGGATGCGACAAGCAGCGAGAGTGCACGAGCCCAATATCGTGGGGACACCAAGCGTCCTGCGACCCGAACCTGACAAGAGGCACCTAGAACCCGTGGCGATCATCAAAATTGCTCGACTTTGGCCAGGTTCCGAGTGCGCCAGCGCACCTAAGCCCGTCGTTGCGTTCGCAGATGCTTTGGCGGACAGCCTCGATGCTTTTGGTTCGGAGTCCGTGGCATTGGAGAGGAGTCCGTGTGTTGAGTCGGTTCCGGATGTCGCGCCCGCGACTCCTGACGCTCAGGCGCGCCGGGACTGGAGCCATGCAGTTGCGGCGCTCAAATGGGTCGGCGTCGTGGTGCTCAGCGCCACAACCGCGGGAGCTTCGGTCTGGCAGTATCAGCGCAGGACTGCGGTCCAGGCCAACGGCTCATTGACTATTCAGACGACGCCGGCCGGCCGCGAGGTACTGATTGACGGCCGGCCTGCCGGGCTTACGCCGCTGACGGTGTCGCTCGCGCCTGCGTCATATTCGATTCAAGTTGGCAGTGGCGCCGAGCGCCGCGACCTGGTACTGAGCGTCACCGCCGGCAGCTCTGTCCTGCAACATCTCGAATTGCCGGTGGTTCCAGCGAAAGAGTCAACCTCTGGCTCACTTCTGGTCCAAACCGATCCTCCGGCGCAGACGATCACTGTCGACGGAGTCGAACGAGGACAATCGCCAATCACGATCAGGCAACTTTCTTCAGGCGAGCATAGCGTCGTGGTTCGTGGCACATCCGGCACGGTCAGGCGTACGGTCGCGATTAAGGCTGGCGACACTGTGTCCCTGGTGATTTCGGCGACCGCACCCGTGACCCCGGCGCCCGGTTGGCTGAGTGTTCGGTCCGACACCCGCCTGGAGCTGCGGGAGTACGGCAAGTTGATTGGCACCACCGAAACCGAGCAGCTCATGCTTCCAGCCGGTGCCCACGATATTGAGCTCGTGAACGATGCCATTGGCTACCGGTCGTCCCGGCAAATCGAAGTGGTGCCGGGTAAGACGACGACGGTTGCCGTGGAATTACCCTTCGGATCGATCAGCATCAACGCCCAGCCGTGGGCGGAAGTCTGGATTGCGGGCGAGCGCATCGGCGAAACGCCTATTGCCAACCTCTCGCGGCGTGTCGGGACCTATGAGGTCGTCTTCCGTCACCCGCAGCTCGGTGAACGGCGCGAGAACGTCGTCGTCACGCTCCGGCAGCCAGTGCGTGTCGGCGTGGATATGCGGGGGAAATAGCAATGCATCGGTTCTGTTCGACGGCAGTGGCCGCCGCCTGTGCCACGGTAATGGGAAGTTCACTGGCTTACGGCCAGGAAGGTCTTCAGCAGGTCAAAGCGCTCTATGCGTCTGCGGCGTACGAGGACGCGCTGTCGATGGTTTCCCGGTTGCAGACGACCGGCAGGAAGCTCGAGTTCGAGCAGTACCGGGTCTATTGCCTCGTTGCGCTGGGACGCACCGCCGAGGCAGAGAAGGTGATTGCGTCGGTCGTCGTCGCGAATCCGACCTACGTGCCTGACGCGGGGGAGACTTCTCCGCGCATACACGAAATGTTTCTTCGCATCCGTCGCGGATTGGTGCCGGACATCGCGCAGCGGATGTACCTCGACGCTCGAGCGGCGTGGAATCGGAAGGACACGGCGGCCGCTTCATCGCAGTTCGCGGCACTGGTTCAGTTGATTGACAGCGCCGCTCAGTTGGACGACGAGGGCGGATCGGGTTCCGAGAAGGTGGAGCCTATGCTGGCGGAGCTGCGACTCCTTGCGTCGGGCTTCCTGGACCTGAGTGTTGCCCTGTCGACAACGCCCACCCGTGCGAACGTCGAGTCCCCCAAAACGACCGCGCGCGAGGCGGTGTCTAGCCCTCCTCCGCCAGACGTGACATCTCCTGTGCCAGTGAAACAGGAACTCCCGGTCTGGGTGCCGACCGATCAGGCGAGCCGCCATGTATTTCGTGGCGCCATTCGCGTGTTCATCTCGGATGCGGGCCTGGTGACTGGCGCCGAGATCTCCTCGCCGATCCACCCTGCCTACGACCGGCAGCTTCTTCTTGCGGCAAAGGCCTGGACCTACCAGCCTGCCTTGAAGGATGGCCGGCCGATGGCGTCGGAGAAGGTGATCGAAGTGGTTCTCAAACCGCGGTAGTTCTGCGTATCCTCGCCAGTCTACGCTCGCCCAGCAGTATAAAGTCCTTCGTTAGGCGACCTTTTGTCGTCGAAAAAATTCCTTAATCTCTTCGAACCGAGAACAATTTTGGGTTTTGGCCGGAAGTCAGGCGCCAAAGCACAGAAGACAAAGGTCTTGTGTGAGGACGATTAATATCTGCGCTCTGGCGGTGGCTTTGCACAAGGGGCACCTCACGACGTGGTTCGGTCGTCTCCCGGCCATGGGCCGGACACTTTTTCAGACAAAGCCATGCTGTCTCCTGGCGTTTCACAAATGCTCGATCAGGTCCGGTCGGAGTTTGGCGTAGAAGTCGAAATCGTCGACGCCAATCTGGCGGGGGCCTGGGGTTCCGAGGGGCAGCGGCCGCCGCGCTTGCTCGCCGGGGCCGCGCTCCGCGCGATCGGCCTGGACGTCCTGCGAGCCGGTCGAGCCAGCGTCGTCAGCGTCGAAGGCCGCGAGTATCAACTCGTGCCGCTCAGGAACAACCGAAGCGTGTCGCCGACGGCATTGATGGCGGTGCGCATGGCGGCTGTGGAGCCGACCCCCGACCGGGCTGAGGCATTGTCCGCGTCTGCTCGAGACTCGAGGTTCGAGGAAGCGCGATATGCGCCGCGGCACAAAGAAGACCCGTGGGTCGAGGTGCTCCGAGGGGCCATCGAGGCTGACCTATCGAGCCGGGAAGAGATTGACGGCGAGCGGCAGCAGGCACGGGCTGTTCGCGGCGCCCTCAGATTCGTGACGTATCTGGCGGCTGCCACAACGGCGCGCGAAGTGGCGGAGGCCGCCATCCAGGCGGCCGCGGTGTGGTTCGACGCTGACGCGCGAGTCTACCGACGCCGGCCCGGCGGAGAGTATGTCCTGGTGGCCTCGCTTCCGGGAGCGAACGTGCCGCCGGAAGGCCGTCAGCTGTCGGAGCTCATTCTGGGATTCGATGCCCCATTTGTCCGGTCTGCACCCGTCGCCGGCCTGGCCGGGGGACGCGAAGGAATCATCCTGCCGATGGCCGCATCGGGTCCCGTGGAGTGGGCCCTTGTGCTGCTCGGCGCCGTTCCGGCGGAAGCGGACGTCACGCTCGAAGCGCTCGGCCGTGTTCTTGGCGTTCAGATGGAGCGGCTGGCGCTCCTGCGCGCTGCCGAGACGCGCACCAGATTCGAGGGGTTTCTGGTCCGGGACCGGGCCGCGGAGCTGACGGCGCTCGACCTGTTGCGCGAGCTCCTCTCTCACACATCCGGTATTAGCGCCGCACTGTGGATTCACGACGGCCTCGAGCATCGCCGCATGGCCGCCGTGGGAGTCGGAGAAGCTGGCTCGGCAGCCCCTGCCGGCGACACCGACCAGTCCACGGCGACGCTTCAGGTGCGAACGTTCGCTCTCGGTTCGACTCGGCGGGCTCGACTCGAGCTGCGGGCGGGCCTCGAATCGCCGTTCGATTCGGACGCGCCGCTCGTGGCTGACGCCTGCACCTCGGTGTTGCGAGCGTGGCTGCCTGCGGCGCTGCATCCGTCCTCGCCCGCCTCCCCGTGGGTTCTGCCGTTGACGGCCGCAGATTTTGCGCGACGTATCGAAGAGGAGCTGGCGCGGGCGAAGCGCTTCGACCGCGATCTCGCACTGGTGGTCGTCGAGTCGGGCCTGCTGGCCTGGCCGGAAGACACCACCGATCGGCTGGTGGACCTGCTGCGCGGCGAGCTGCGAGGTTCTGACGTCCTTGGGCTCGTGGGCGAACGGCGCGTCGTCGTGCTCCTGATCGAGACGCACGAAAGCGCGGTTAGCACGGTCGTTCGGCGGTTGCGTGAGCGGTTGGGGCGCGCGATTCCCGAGCTGAAGTTGCCGACGCTGGTTCTCGGACAGGCGGCGTTCTCCACAAACTGTGCGACGGCCGATGCGCTGTTGTCACAGGCGGCGGTCAACGCCGAGACCATCAAGGTGCCGGCGTGATGCTGGCTATTCGGTGGGCGGCCCCGGCCGACCCACGCTGAGACTGAGACATGCGACGAAGCATGGGGGACCGGCGCCAGAGGCCGAGGTTCGATGTGGTGGGACAACTGGCGGGCACGCTGGACGCCGCGGTGTCGATGGCACTACGTGACGTCGGCAGGGGCGGTGCCCAGGTTGAGTCGTTCGTAAGGCTGGCGGCCGGGTCACTGCACCGGGCGACGTTCAGCTGCGATGGCATCGAAGCGGCGGTCCAGGTGTGCGTGCGGCACGTCAAGCCGGTCGTCTCCAGCACGGGCGAGCAGCGCTATCTGATGGGCCTCGAGTTCATGGGCCCCTCGCCGGCGGTGGTCGAGTTGATCGAACGATGGCTGATGCTCCATGGCGATGGAGCCTTCCTCGCAGGAGAGGTGCATTGAGCGGCACTCAGGATCCGGCAGGTAACGAGAAGGATCGTCGGCGCTCGCCCAGGGTCACCCTGCCCCAGGACGAGGAGTGCGACCTGCAGTTGCGCACACGAGTGCGGTTGCTCGACATCAGCGCCACCGGCGCGCTCGTCGAGTCCGATCTTCCCCTGCCGGTGGGCGCGCGGGGCCAGTTGCGGTTCGCGCTGGCCGGTGCGTCGTTCTCGCCAACGGTGCAGGTTCGTCGACGGGTGGGTTCGGCGGCGCGCGATCTGAATCTCGGCACGATGTTCACGTCGATGGACGACACAAGCCGGCGGCGTCTGGAAGAGTTCCTACGGAAGGCGACTCCGTAGGCTGCAGAGAACGCGAGTCGAGGATGCGGTATGCACATGAAACGTAGCAACGGCAACGGACAACTGATCGGAACGAGCAACGTCATTCTCGAGCTGGCGCAGGAGATCGACCGTGTGTCGAAGTCCGACGCCAAGGTGCTCATCACTGGCGAGAGCGGCGTTGGTAAAGAGCTCGTCGCCCACGCCATTCACGCCCGCAGCATGCGTGCGGGGCGGGCGATGATCGCCATGAATTGCGCCGGCCTGCCGGAGACGCTCCTCGAGTCCGAGCTCTTCGGGCACGTCAAGGGCAGCTTCACCGGCGCCTACCGCGACAAGCAGGGCAAGCTCGAGCTCGCCGACGGTGGGACGATGTTTCTGGACGAGGTGGCGGAGATGACGCTGCGGATGCAGGGTCTGCTGCTGCGGTTCATGGAGACAGGCGAAATCCAGAAAGTCGGCGCCGATCGCGCCGTCGGCCGCGTCAACGTCCGCGTCATTGCGGCGACCAATCGCAACCTGCGCGACATGATCACCGAAGGCACGTTCCGCGAGGATCTGTTCTATCGGTTGAACGTCATTCACCTCACCGTACCGCCGCTCCGGGAGCGTCGCGAGGACATACCGCAGCTCATCGACCATTTCCTCGAGCAGTTCACCCGCAACAACGGCACCGCGGTGCAGCACATCTCGCCCGAGGCGACCAAGCTCCTCACCGAGTACGCGTGGCCGGGCAACGTCCGCGAGCTCGAGAACGTCATCGAACGGCTGGTGGTGACCGGCCGCAACGACGTGGTCGGGGCCGACGATCTTCCGATGGAAGTGCGCGTCCACCACGGCGTGGGCGTCCGCCCGAAGCGGGAGCGACGCCGGACCGTGGCCGACGATCTCTACAAGAAGCTCGTTGACGACCGCGAATCGTTCTGGACGGCCGTCTACCCGCTCTACATGCAACGCGAGATCACGCGCGGCAACATGCGGGATCTGGTGCGCAAGGGTCTGGAGGAAGCACGCGGCAACTACAAGATCGTGGCGCGCATGTTCAACATGGAGGCGCGCGACTACAAGCGCTTCCTCAACTTCCTGCGCAAGCACGAGTGTCAGTTGCCGTTCAAGGAGTACCGGTAGCGTGGCAACGACGATTCCGACCGATGGACGTGCGAACCGTGCCGACGCAGTGACGGTCGAGCCGGTGGCGTGGCCGCAGCGGGTCATCAATGGTACCAGGGACCTCAGGATCCAGCAGGTGCGGCCACTCATCCCGCCAGCCATCCTGATCGAAGAGATTCCGGTGAGCGAGCGGGCCTCCGCTCTCGTGACGGAGACGCGGTCAGCGATCACCGACGCCATCTACGGTCGCGACGCGCGTCTCATCGTAGTGGTGGGACCCTGTTCGATCCACGACCCACGAGCGGCACTGGAGTTCGGCAGTTGGCTCGCTCGAATGCGTCAACGATACACGGACAACCTGATCCTGGTCATGCGAACGTACCTTCGAGAAGCCGCGGACCGCTGTCGGCTGGAAGGGGCTCATCAATGATCCGGATCTCGATGAGACGTTTCACATCAACAAAGGATTGCGGCTCGCGCGGCAGCTGTTGGTGTCGTTGAACGAGATGGGAGTGCCCACGGGCTCGGAGTTTCTGGACACCCAGATCCCGCAGCACATCGCGGACTTGACGTCCTGGGCGTCGATCGGGGCCCGCACAACTGAGAGCCAGATCCATCGTGAGCTGGCCTCCGGGTTGTCCATGCCAGTCGGGTTCAAGAACAACGTGGACGGGACCACGCAGTCGGCGGTCGACGCGGTCTTCTCGGCGCGCGCGGAGCATTGGTTTCCGAGCGTGACATCACAGGCCGTGTCCGCCATCTTCCAGACGACTGGAAACGAAGCGTGCCACGTGATTCTGCGCGGCGGATCGCGCAACGGACCAAACTATCACCGCGAGGACGTCGCGCAAGTCGTCGAGCAGCTCGCGGCGCGCGACCTTCCCGAACGCGTGATGGTCGACTGCTCGCACGGAAACAGCCTCAAGGATCACCGACGCCAGCCGGCCGTGGTAGAGGCAGTCGCCGAACAGATTTCCAGCGGTTCACGCCACATCCTCGGTCTGATGTTGGAGAGCCATCTGGTTGAGGGACGGCAGGACTATGTCCCTGGTCGGCCCGCCGTCTACGGGCAGAGCATTACCGATTCGTGTCTGTCGATTGGTCAGACCGAGTCGCTATTGGAAGAGGCCGCGTCCGCGCAGCGACAGCGCGCGCTGTCCATTGGTCGATAGTCACCGCGATGTACGAAGCCTTTTACGGACTCAAGGAACGGCCATTCGAGCTGGTGCCGAACCCGCGTTTTCTCTTTCTCACGTCGCGCCAGCGCGAGGCGCTGAGCAACCTGAGATACGGCCTCACGACCGCGCGGGGCCTGACGTTGATGATTGGCGAAGCCGGCACGGGCAAGACGACGTTGATGCAGGCGGCCCTGGCCGAAGTGCCACCGGACAGCGTTCGCGTCGTGCTGATGAGCAATCCGACCCTCACCCGTTCCGAGTTTTACGAGTTTCTGGCCCGTGCCTTCGGCCTGAGCCAGGATGCGGGGGAGTCGAAGACGCGCTTTCTCTTCGAACTCCGCAGCGAGCTACAGGAGCGACAGGAGCTCGGCGTGCTGAGCGCGCTCGTGATCGACGAAGCGCAAAGCATCCCCTACGAGCTGCTGGAGGAAATCCGGCTGCTGAGCAATATCGAGACGACGACTACGAAGCTGCTGAACGTGGTCCTCGCTGGGCAGCCCGAGCTGTCGGATCGGCTGAACGACGCGTCGCTGCGGCAGTTGAAACAGCGGATCTCGCTGCGGTGCCTGTTGACGCCGATGCAGTTGAACGAAACGGCGTCGTATATCGCCGGCCGCATTCGCATTGCCGGAGGTCGACCCGAGCAGGTGTTCACGCGTGAGGCGGTGGCGGCGGTATTCAAGGCGTCCGGCGGATTGCCGCGCACGGTGAACGTGATCTCGGACAACGCACTCATCGGAGGGTTCGCGTCGCAGGTGAAGCCGATCAATGCGAAGTTTGTCGAAGAGGTCTGTCGCGATTTCGACATTGCGAGTTCGGCCGTGCCCGTTTCGTCGTTGTTTGAAGAGGACGCCCGCGCGGATTCAATGGAGCCGGAACCAGCGATCGAGCCGGAACCGGCGCCGGATCGTCCGCATCTGGTCAGTCCTCCGCGAGTGCCTGCGCCGACCAGTGGCGAGGCGCCCGCGGTTGAGTCTCCGGTTGAGCCGATGTTTGGGACCGTGAATCGGAAGCGGTTCTCATTTTTTTGATGTGGCTGGGTTTCTTGAAGAGTGGAACGTCATGAGCAATCAACGAACGTCAGCGCGGTGGGGGCATCCACAGGGTTTGTGGCTAGCCATATCGACGGCCGCGTCGCTGCTCACGCTCGGCGTCGGGTCAGCCGTCGCGCAGACTTCGCCCGCTGCGGGCGCGGTTGTGGCGAGGCCCGCACGACAGGCGAACGGCCCATCCGTGGACGTGCCAGCGGAGTACGTCATCGGCCCGCAGGACGTGCTGGGTATCAACTTCTGGCGTGACGCGGATATGACCGGGGACGTCACCGTTCGCCCCGACGGCCGGATCACTCTGCCCCTCATTGGGGACCTGATCGCGGCCGGCATGACTCCGGAAGCGCTGAAGACAGCGATTCACACCGCAGCGTTGAAGCTGATCGAAGATCCGACGATTACCGTCATCGTGCGGCAGATCAACAGTCGCAGGGTGTTCATCACCGGCCAGGTCACGACCCCGGGCGCCCACGTGCTGACGGGTCCCCTGACGGTCATGCAGTTGATCTCGCTCGCTGGCGGGCTGACGGAGTTTGCAAAGAAGAAGGACATCACGGTGATGCGGACGGAGGCCGACGGGAAGCAGGTCGTGATGCGGTTCAACTACGCCGACGTAGCGAAGGGTAAGGGAGTGAGCCAGAACGTGGTCCTGAAGCCAGGCGACACGGTCGTGGTGCCGTAGTGATGCGGAAGATTCTGGCGGTTACAGCGATCGTTGTGTGCGCGGCCGCGGCTGACGCGAATGCTCAGGGCGTGCAGCGGCCGACCCGCCCATACCGAGGGCTGTTTGGCGGAGGCCCTGCCCCAGACCCGAATCGTTCGAGGCAGGATCTGACGCTGACTGGAGACCTCTCCGTCGGCTACGATACGTGGCTGACGCCCGGTGGATCGGTCGGTCCTGTCGACCCTACGGCCCAGCAGCAGAGTGGTCGCGGGGCTATTGGTCGTGTTGGTCTCAGCTATATGCGGGGCCGGACGCAGCGCTCTATCACGATTGATGGAGAGGCCCGCGCGAACGGTTATTCCGGAATCGATGCCCCCTCGACCGTCGCGGGGGACGTCCAATTCGGTGCAGAGACCCGCGTCGGCAGAACCCAGCTGCGTTTCTTTCAGGACCTTCGTTACGAGCCCACGCTGTTACTTGGGGAGGCGGGCTCGCCTGTTGGGGGTGGTGATGCCTCAGTGCAGCCCCCGATAACTGTGCCGAGCAACTACTTGGAACAACGGTCCTGGTCGGCGACATCGACGGTCAGTTTCGATAAGCGGTGGACAGCACGTCACACGACGCAATTCAGCGGTGCTTACTCGCAGGTCAATTACCTGGACGACATCGGCAACGATAGCAGGACCGTGTTCGCCGACGCGATGTACAGCTGGACTTTGAGTCGATCATTAAGCCTGCAACCTCGCTATTCGGTCACCGACTCTGACCTCCGCGAAACCGATGGGTTGACCACTCCGATGCAGAACCAGATCGTTGAGGTGACGATGGCTTACAGCCGTCGCCTCTCTCCGACACGTCGCCTCTCGCTGTCTGGTGGCGGCGGAGGAACCCATGTGAGGACCTTGACTGCGGCGGACCGCTCCAGGCTTGCCTACTGGATGCCCTCTGGTAGAGGTTCGGCGTCCCTGGATGTTGGTCGCAGCTGGGCCCTCTCGGGTAACTACGACCGTTCGGCCACCGTGCTTCAAGGTGTGTCACTGACGTCATTCGCGACGGATACCGCCGGGTTGAACGTCACCGGTTTGGTGAATCGCCGGATTGAGGCTTCCATAGCAGCAAACTACTCGAACGGTCGCTCGGGAGGCGCAGACACTCAAGGAAGATACGAGAACTATAGCGGGGCTCTCCAGGCGCTGTATGCGATCTCACGGTGCTGCGCAGCGTCAGTGAACTATGACTACTTCGTCTACCGATTCCGTAACATTGTCGATCTGCCGCCTGTTGTCCCGCCTGACTACGATCGTCACGCAGTTCGAGTTGGTATCACGATCTCGCTGCCCCTCTATGGCACCTATGTTGGCGGCGTAGATTCGAGCGGCACGCGAAGGAATTAGACGACCATGCTCCCCAACAAGAAATACGGCCCTGAAGTTTTCCTCAAGATCGCCAGGACACGCGCGCCTCTGATCCTGGTGCCGGCCGTGGTCGGTCTCGTGGCAGCGTTGATAGTCTCATCGCAGCTGCCGGACGTGTACCAGGCGGAGACGCTGATTCAGATCGTGCCGCAGAGCGTGCCGGATGCGTATGTGCGATCGACGGTCACGATCAAGACCGAGGATCGTCTGGATGCCCTTGGCAACCAGGTGAAGAGCCGCACCCAGCTCGAGCGGATTATCTCGGAGTTGAATCTGTACCAGAAAGAGCGCGCCGTCCGGCCCATGCAGGATGTCGTCGAGCTGATGCGCGGAAGCATGTCCATCGAGACCGTCAGGCCGAACCGCATAGCGCCGGTCGACGCGTTCTACCTTCGCTTCAAGTACGAGGATCCCGTCATGGCGGCGCGGGTCACCGAACGGATCGGGACGCTGTATATCGACTACAACGCTCGCGAGCGTGGCGCGCTGGCGCAGGGGACGAACGAGTTCCTCGAGTCAGAGTTGAAAGAGGCCAAATCGCGCCTCGAACAGGCGGATCGCAAGCTTCAGGCGTTCCGTGAGCGGCATTCGGGGAAGCTTCCGACGCAGCTGCAGTCCAACATGCAGGCGATTCAGAGCACGCAGATGCAGCGCCAGGCACTCGTGGAATCGCTTGCACGCGACCGCGACAGACGGCTGATGCTCGAGCGGCTCTACAACGATGCGCTCGCCGAGCCAGCGGCGGTGACGCAGGCAGCGTCGGCCGCAGCCAACAATCCGAACGCTCTGGCCGCCATGTCTCCCCGGCAGCAACTGGAGATCGCGAAGGGCAACCTGTCGATTCTGGAAGTGAAGCTCAAGGAGGGGCATCCCGACCTCAGACGCGCGAGGAAGCAGGTCGCCGATCTCGAGAAGCAGGTGGCAGCTCTGCCGGACACCGCTATGGCCTCTGCCCCGGCGGGGGTTACGCTTGAGGAGCTGCAGCGGCGCGAACGCATCAGTTCCATGCGCGCGGAGATTGAGAGCCTGGATCGGCAAGTGGCCTTCAAGGAATCCGAGGAACGGCGTGTAGGAAAAGTGATCGATGACTACCAGTCCCGCATCGAGGCAGTGCCCGGGGTCGAGTCCGAATACCTTTCGCTTTCACGCGACTACGACACGCTTCAGACCTCGTTCGAAAGTCTCCTGGCCAAGAGCGACGCGGCTCGGATGGCGGGGAACCTCGAGGAGCGGCACATCGGCGAGCAGTTCCGGGTGCTCGACGCGCCGCGGGTACCTGGCCGGCCGATCAGCCCGCAGCGCGTGTACATTTCAGGGGGTGGCCTCGCGGCAGGTCTGGTGATCGGACTGCTCATCGTCGGCGTGCTCGAAGTTAAAGACGGAAGCCTTCGCAGCGGCGACGATGTTACGCAGGTGCTGCACCTGCCCGTCATCGCTGTGATGCCCGCGGTGCTGACCGCGCAGGACCGGCGGCTCATTCATCGGCGCCGATGGATGGTCTCGGGAATGGCGGCGATCCTGACGATCGCTGCGGGGTACACGGTCTGGACGCTGCAACTGTGGCGGTTCGTCGCGTAACGACGGACGCTTGTGAGGTCACTGTAATGGGTCGGATAGAAGAAGCGTTGCGGCGGGGAGGGCAGGCCCCTCGAATCGACAGAGCGTCTGTTGGCGGGGTGCAGGCCGCGGATGCGTTTGCTTCCCCGTGGGCGTTCCGAGAGGGTGCGGAGTCGCGGCCGATCGAAGGCGAGGCCTCTCCGAATGCTCTCGCTGCAGCTCTCGACGGGTCGACCGAGCTCAACCCACACGGGCTTCGCAATTTCAATCACGCGTGGATGCCCAGGCTGGTCATCGCCGAGCGCGCAAATCGTCTGCTGGTGGAGGAGTTCAGGCAACTGGCCGCGACGCTGCACCAAGCGCAAGCGACGAACAATATTCGTGTATTGATGGTCACGAGCGCCGAGCCCGGCGAAGGCAAGTCTACGACCGCGATCAACCTGGCGCTCACGTTCAGCGAGTCGTACAAGAGGCGTGTTCTGCTGATCGATGCGGACTTGCGCCGGCCTTCGCTGCACGAGATTGCGCAGGTGCCGAATTCGACGGGGCTCGGCGAAACGCTGAAGGCGGCTGGCGAGCAGAAGCTGCGACTGGTCCAGTTGTCCGACACCCTCATGCTGGCTCCTGCAGGCCGGCCCGATTCCAATCCAGTTGGGGCGCTCACGTCCCCACGCATGCGGCATATGCTGGCCGAGGCCTCCACGCGATTCGACTGGGTCATCATTGATGCGCCGCCGATCGGCGTGATCGCCGACTCGAGCTTGCTTGCGCCACTGAGCGACGGCGTCCTGCTGGTGGTGCGTGCCAGACGGACGCATCACGCCAGAGTCCAGAAGGCTGTGGAAGCGATTGGCCGCGACCGGATCCTGGGAGTGGTCCTGAACGACGCCGAGGTTGAAGATTCTCCGGCGTATCGCCGGTATTATTATCACGCTTCCGAAGACGTTCCAGAAGAGGACTAGGGCCGTGAGAAAGCTCTTTCTCGGCCGCTTGACATTCAGGACCGCGACGCTTGTGCTGATCGAGCACGAGCTCATCGTGTTGGCGGTTACCCTGGCTGCGGTCCTTCGTTTTGACATCGTATCGGTGGCGACCGAGTTGGCCGACGGCAGCCTGCTGTGGCGTGCGAGTCTGATTGCGGCCGTCCTGCAGATAGCGCTGCACTACTGCGACTTGTACGATCTCCGCACGCTGTCGGATCGCCGCGATCTCGTGCTCGGCCTCATCCGGGCGCTTGGCGCCGCATCGCTCATGCTGGCCGTCCTCTATTACTGGATCCCGCAGCTCATCATCGGCCGCGGCGTGTTCGTCATCGCCTCGGTGTTCGTGATTGTCCTGGTTGCCGGATGGCGCCTGGCCTTTGAGTGGTTCGCGCTCAGAGTAGGCCCGGCCGAGCGCCTGTTGATTGTCGGCACCGGCGCAGCCGCCGTGGCGCTGGCAAAGGAGCTCTTCGATCGCCGGCAGGAACTGGGCGTGGAGCTGGTCGGCTTTGTCGACAGCGATCCAAGGCTGGTCGGAACCTCGCTCATCAACCCGGGCGTGGTGGGCACGATCGCGCAGATTCCCTCGATTGTCCGAGAGCGGAAAGTCGATCGCGTCGTCGTCAGCCTGGCCGACGCGCGCGGAAAGCTTTCGATGGACGGCCTGTTGAGCATGAAGCTCAATGATGGCGTGCAGTTCGACCACCTCGCATCGGTGTACGAGGAGTACACCGGAAAGATCGCCGTCGAGAATCTACGACCGAGCTGGCTGATCTTCTCTCAGGGGTTCCGGAAGAGTCACATGCTGGCGCTCGCGAAGCGCGGGCTCGACCTCGTCGTCGCCGCGGTGGGACTTGCTATCGCGGCGCCAGTCTTGGGCCTGGTTGCGGTTGCGATACGCCTGACCTCTCCAGGTCCGGCCCTCTACAGCCAGCGGCGCGTCGGGAAGGACGGACACGTCTTCATCATTCACAAGTTCCGCTCGATGCGCGCCGACGCCGAAGCTCGGACCGGCGCGGTGTGGTCCGTTGAGAACGATCCGCGCGTCACCCCGCTCGGACGCATTCTGCGCCGAACGCGGCTCGATGAGGTGCCGCAGCTCTGGAACGTGCTCATCGGCGATATGAGCATGGTGGGACCGCGCCCGGAGCGTCCGGAATTCGTTGCGGATCTCACGACGCGGATTCCCTTCTACGGGCAGCGACACGTTGTTCGGCCAGGCGTGACTGGCTGGGCGCAGGTTCGACACAGCTACGGCTCGACGGTGGACGACGCTCTGCAAAAATTGCAGTTCGACCTCTTCTATATCAAGCACCTCTCCATCGCTTTCGACCTGTTCATCTGCCTCGAAACCCTCAAGACCGTGCTCGTACGCCGCGGGTCGTAGAACGCGGGTTGGCCATGTCTCCCTTTGTAAGCGCAATCACGGTCGATGTCGGGTTTCGAGGTTTAGTCACCCATAGGGAGACTTCTGGTATGAGATTGGGAGACTTTTGGTTCCCTCGCAGGTGTCCGCTACTGACTTATGCTATTAAGTGTTTTAAATAGAATAAGTTAGTGACTACTTAGAGGCTCATTGATTGGGCAGGCGGCTTGCTCAGTCCAGAGGGAGCTTCCCGCAGAATTGCCTCCCGAAGCACCCGGTGAGGGATAGGACGGACCATGAGCGATTCCATCGCGCAGGACATCAGAAACTTCGTCATTTCCAACTTTCTCTACGGCCAGGATGGACAGAACCTTCCGAACGATCAGTCCTTCCTCGAGAACGGCATCATCGACTCGACGGGCGTGTTGGAGCTCGTCGCTTTCCTCGAAGAGCAGTTTGGAATCGCAGTAGCGGACCGTGAGCTCCTGCCCGAGAACCTGGACTCGGTTCAAAACGCAGCCGGATTCGTCACCCGAAAGCTGGCCTCTCAGGGAGCCCAGGTTGCTGGTTGATGGGCTGCTCCAACGCGCCGCGCAGGCGAGACCCGAGTCAGAAGCGCTGGCGTCCGGTGGCCATGGGCTGAGCTATGCGCAACTGGAGAACGCGACCAGCCGGGTCGCCGCAGGTTTTCGCTCGCTCGGCGTAGCTCGCGGTGATCGCGTCGCGATTCAACTGGAGAATGGCGTGGAGGCTGTGCTCTCGATCATGGGGGCGCTTCGCGCGGGCGCGGCGTTCGTGCCGATCAACCCGACGACGAAAGGGGAGAAACTCGGGTACTTGCTCCGCGATAGCGGCGCGTCCCTTCTCGTATCGGATCGACGAGGCGCGCAGGCGGTGGCCGAGGCTCGCAAAGCGGTCGCGGACCGGCTTCCCATCGTGATGACGGGCGCCGGTCGAGCGGGTGAATCTGAGGACGCGGCGCTGTCGTTTCCCTTCGTAGGGTTCGAGGAACTGGGCGAGGCGACGCCCGCTGGGCGGGACGTGCCGCGGATTGATCTCGACCTCGCTGCCCTCATTTATACGTCGGGCTCTACCGGTCGTCCCAAGGGTGTGATGATGACGCACGCCAACATTCTGGCTGCGACGACCTCGATCAACAGCTACTTGCAGAATCAGAGCGACGACACGATTCTCGACGTTCTGCCCCTGTCGTTCGATTACGGTTTATATCAGCTGTTCCTGGCCATGCAGGTGGGCGCCCGCGTCCTTCTGGAGCGGTCGTTTGCGTTTCCGACAGTCATGCTGGAGCTGATGGCGCGAGAGCGAGTCACGGCGCTTCCGATCGTGCCGATGGTCGCCGCGCTTCTCCTCAAGCACGACCTCGCCCAGTACGACTTGAGCGCGCTGCGCTACATCACGAACACGGGCGCCGCGCTCCCGCCGGTCCACATCTCCGCGCTGCGCGAGCGTCTCCCGAGCGTGCGCATTTACTCGATGTACGGCCTGACCGAGTGCAAACGGGTCTCGTTCCTCTCGCCGGAGGAACTCGACGCTCGTCCAACCTCGGTTGGGAAGCCGATGAGCAACGTCGAGGTCTATCTGCTCGACGAGGCAGGCCGGCGGACCGACTCCGGCATGGGCGAGTTGGTCGTGCGCGGCCCGAACGTGATGCAGGGATACTGGCGGGCTGACGACGCGACCGGGAGAGCGCTTCGTCCCGGACTTCTGCCGGGGGAGAAGGTGCTGCATACTGGCGACATTTTTCGCATTGACTCGGACGGCTACATGTACTTTCAGTGCCGGACAGACGATGTGATCAAGAGTCGCGGTCAGAAGGTCAGTCCGCGTGAGATTGAGAACGTCCTGCACGGTGCTCCCGGCGTCTCGGAGGCCGTTGTCATAGGTGTGCCCGACCCGCTGGTCGGCGAGGCGCTGCAGGCCTACGTCACCTTGCAGCCTGGAGCAGACGTGACGTCACGGGATCTCCTGCTGCACTGCTCGAAGAACCTGGAGGACTTCATGGTGCCGCGGAGCGTGGAGATCGTCGCCACCCTGCCGCACACTCCATCCGGCAAGCTCGCACGCCGCGAGGTGCTCGCCTCGGCTACCCAGTAGGACGAGATCGCCGTCCAATGCGTGCACTCACAGACACCGGAGCGTCAGTCGGCGAGAGCGGCGGCATGTCGCAGAAGCACGAGCTTCCTGCCCTGGCGATCGTCGCGGCGGTGACGCTCGCGCTTCTGTTCGCGTACCGCGGCGCGCTGGCGTCGATGGTGCGGCTGTGGAACAACAGCCCGATGTATTCGTACGGCTTCATAGTGCCGCTCGTCAGCGCGTACCTGCTGTGGAGCCGCAGGGACGCGCTGCGGGCGCTGACGCCTCGGCCGTCGTGGGTGATCGGGAGCGTCGTGCTTCTCGCTGGTGTGCTCATGACCATCGCCGGTCGCATCGGCAGTATCCAGGTGCTGGAGCAAGTGGCGTTCCTCGTGTCCCTGACTGCAGCCGTGCTCATCTTGTTCGGCGTGGCGTACCTCCGCGTCGCCTGGGCCTCGCTGGCGTACTTGCTCTTGATGGTTCCCCTCTGGGACGGCTTTACGGAGGGGCTTCATGAGCCCTTTCAGCAGCGTTCAGCGGCGACAGGCGTGTGGCTGCTGCATATCATCGGCGTCCCGGCGTTCCGAGAGGGGACCTTTATCACGCTCCCGAATCTCCAGATCGAGGTCGCGCGCGTGTGCAGCGGAGTGAACTACCTCGTGGCAGTGCTAGCGCTCGGCCTTCCGCTCGGCTACGTCTTCCTTCGCGACAACTGGCGACGCCTCGTCCTGCTCGTCGTTGCTGTTCTTGTCGCCGCGCTGTCCAACGGTCTGCGCGTGGCGCTCATCTGTACGCTTGCATACTACGAGGTGGGCTCGCCGCTCCATGGCCCGTTCCACGTGCTGCACGGCCTATTCGTGGCTGGTGTCGGCTACGTTGTGCTCTTTGCAGGCCTTGGCGTCCTAGCTCCGAAGCACGACCGGGAGCCGGCGGCGATGGTATCCGCGCCCGTTCGCTCCGCGGTTAACGGTGTGGGGCGGGGCCGTTTCGTTGCGCTCCCGGCGTCAGTCGTGCTGATTCTCGTGTTTCTGCTCACGGGGTCGAACGTGCTTGCGCGGCCGTCGCGGCCGGTGCCGCTCGATGGAGGGCTGGACGCGCTGCCCGCGCAGCTTGGCGAGTGGATCGCGGATCCGCTATCGCGCGCGCGCCGTGAGGCGGCGCCGATCGAGTGGCCTGGCGCCGACGTGGAGATCGCACGACGCTATCGGCGCGCCGACGGCGCCATCGTCGATCTGTATCTGGGCTATTTCGCGTCGCAGGAACAGAGCCGGGAACTGGTGACGTACCGAAGCGCCGATGTGCACAGCCGCGCGGTGCGGTCGAGCGTGCGCAGCGCCGACGGTCGTAGGTTCGACGCCAATTATGTCGGCCCCGATCGGCAGGGCATGTCGCGAATGTTCTGGTACGACCTCGACGCGCAGCCGGAAACCAGCCCGTACGTCGTGAAGGCGCGAACGCTCTGGAACGCCGTACGCGGCGCGCGGAGCAACGGCGCAGTAATCGTGCTCAGCACACAGGCGTCCGGCGGGTCGGCGCCCGATCGCGCGCTGGGCGACATCGCGGGCCTCGTGCAGGAGGCGCTGACGGCGCGCCTGCCGGGTGGGTACGTCGTCCGGAATTGAGACCGTGCTCGACAATGGAGCGCAGGCGGCGCAGAGCGAGCGCACGGGGAAATGCGGATATGGAACGGCCATGGAGATAGTCCAATGTGACGGAAGCCACGCGCAGGCGTGGAACGCGTTCGTGAAGGCGTCGCCTCGGGCTGCGCTCTATCACCGCTTCGAGTGGCGCGAGGTCAACGCGTCATGCTTCGGTCACAAGTCGGCGTACCTCGCGGCCCTCGACGGTGCCAAGGTCGTCGGCGTCTTCCCGATCGTGCGCGTGAAGAGTCAGCTGTTCGGCAACATCGCGTGCTCGCTGCCGTTTGTCAACTACGGCGGTCCGTGTGGTGGGACCGACGGAATCGAGCAGGCGCTGGTGGATGCCGCCAAGCCGATCGTCGACGCTTGGGCCGTGGACTACATGGAGATTCGCTCACGACGGCAAGTCGAGGGCCTGCCGACGTCCGAGCACAAAGTGAGCATGACGCTGGATCTGCATCCGGATCCGGAGGTTCTGTTCAAGGCGTTCACGTCCGCGCACCGTCAGGACATTCGCGGCGGCTACAAGAAGGGGCTGACCGCGAAGATCGGGGGGCGTGAGCTGCTCGGCGACTTCTACTCAGTGCTGTCCGAGAGCTGGCGCGACATGGGCACGCCCATCTACTCGCGGCGCTATCTGGAGACCGTTGCGGCCACCTTCCCGGACGCCACGCGCCTGTGCGTGATCTATGCTGGAACGGAGCCTGCTGCCGCGTCGCTCGACATGCTGGCCGGTGACACCGCGGAGGGCCTCTGGCTCGGCTCGCGCGCCAAGTTTCGCCGCCAGCACGCGGGCTACGTCCTCTACTGGGAACTGATCAAGAACGCGTGCGAGCGCGGGCTGAAGCGATTCCACCTCGGACGATCGACCACGCAGTCGGGCGGGGAAGTGTTCAAGAAGAAGTGGAACGCTTACCCCGTCCAGCTGTACTGGCAATATGTGCTGAGAACACGGCGCGACATTCCGCAGCTCAACGTCGCGAACCCGAAGTATCAGTTTGCGATCAGGACGTGGCAGAAGCTGCCCGTGCCGGTCACGCAGGTAATCGGTCCGCTGATCGCTCGCAGCATTCCGTAAGCAATCATGGCAGCACGGCTTCGATACGTCGCGCCGGCCGGAGCTCCCATCCGACTGGTGGATCTCGCAAAGGCAGCAGGCCTCGCGCTCTCGAGCCGGGACGTCGTTGCGCGCCTTCGTGACGACGTCCGGCGGCGATTCGGTGTCCGGCACGCGTACCTGACCTCCACAGGACGCGCCGGCATGACGACCCTGCTCCGCGCTTTGCGCCGGCAGGTCAACCCGAACCGGAACGAAGTCATCGTTCCGTCTTACACGTGCTATTCGGTCGCGGCATCTATCGTCAAGGCAGGCCTTCGGCCGCGCCTCATGGATATCAATCCCGAGACGCTCGACTACCACCTCGACGAGCTCGAGGCAGCGGACTTCACGAACACGCTGGCGATCGTGGCGTGCAACCTCTACGGCTTTCCCAACGACATCCAGGCGCTCCGGCGTGTGGCGCTCCGACACGGCGTATTTCTCGTCGACGATGCCGCGCAGGCGATGGGAGCCCGCGTTGCCGGTGAGTGGTCGGGAACGGGAGGGGACTTCGGCCTCTTCAGCTTCGACAAGGGCAAGAACGTCTCGGCGATCGACGGCGGTGTGGTCGTCACGAACGACGACGCGCTTGCGATCTCGTTCGAGCAGGAGTGCGAGGGCCTGAGGGCGCCCGGTGTCGGCGAGATCAGCTTGCAGGTGGCGAAGGTCCTGACCTACAGCCTCTTCCTGCGTCCTTCCCTCTACTGGATTCCCAACAGGATTCCGCAGCTCGGCCTGGGAAGAACGGTGTTCACGACCGAGTTTCCGCTCGACTCGCCGACGAGGTTTCTGACGGCCCTGGGCGCCGAGGTGCTGCCCCGGCTCGAGGAGCTGACGCGCGCGCGTACGACGAATGCGACAGCCCTGATCGCCCAGCTACGAACGATTCCTGGCCTGGAGTTCATCGCCCAACGGGCGGACGCGTCCCCCGTGTTCCTCAGGCTGCCCGTTCTTCTTCCGGATCCTGACACGCGTGACCGGGCGCTCGCGGCGCTGATGTTAGCGGGCATCGGCGCCTCCCGGTCCTACCCGGCGTCGCTCGCCGACGTGCCGGAACTTCAGCGATGCATCGGTGCCGTGCCGCGGGCCACCGGAGGACGGCAGGTGGCACGGCGCATCCTCACGTTGCCGACGCATCCATTCGTCAGCGCAGGCGATATCTCTCGAACCGCCGCGGTGTTGAGGCTCGAGCTCGAAGGCCGGCGATACCGGCAGGCGAGCCCGGCGGCCTGAATGGCACAGCGGCTCTAAGAAGGGCTAGATCGACATGTGTGGAATAGCCGGCATCGTCTACAGCGATCGATCCCGTTGCTGCGAGACGGACACGATCAAGCGGATGACCGACATCATGCCGTATCGCGGTCCCGACGATTCGGGGTCGTGGACCGCGCACAACGTCGGTCTCGGCCATCGCCGCCTCAGCATCATCGACCTTGGCGGCGGACATCAGCCCATGGCCGACGTCAGCGGCGCCCTGTGGATCGTCTTCAACGGTGAGATCTACAACTACCGGCAGGTCAGGCAGGATCTGGTCGCCAAGGGCTACGCGTTCCAGACGCAGAGCGACACGGAAGTCATCCTTCAGGCGTACGCGGCAATGGGGGAGAAGTGTGTCACCGTGCTGAACGGCATGTTCGCGTTTGCGATCTGGGACACGCGGCAACGCACGTTGTTCCTTGCGCGCGATCGGATGGGCGTGAAGCCGTTGTACTACTCGGAACGGCCGGACGCATTCGTGTTCGGCTCCGAGATCAAAGCGCTGTTCGCGAGCGGGCTGGTCGAGGCTCGTGCGCGCGACGAGGCGTTTGCCGAGTACCTGCTCTTCAGGCAGGTGGCCGGCAGCGAGACGCTGTTTCACGGCGTCAAGAGCTTGCCTCCCGGCTGCACGATGACCCTGCGGGACGGTGCGGTGCGGATCTCGCAATACTGGTCGCCGCGGCCTGCCGTCGACCGGCCATCGATTACCTATGACGAAGCGAAGGAGCAGCTCACTGGTCTCCTCGAGGATTCGGTCCGGCTGCGATTGATCAGCGACGTGCCCGTCGGCACGTTCTGCAGCGGCGGCGTCGATTCGAGCCTCGTCACCGCGCTCGCGGCCAAACTCAAGAGCGAGCCGGTCAACACGTTCTCGGTCGGGTTCGACGAAGAAGACTTCGACGAGAGCGCGTTCGCACGGATGGTCTCCGAGCACCACGGCACCGTCCATCATGAGTTGCGCGTCGGCAACGTCAAGTACGCTGAACTCTTCCCGCGGATGGTGTGGCACAACGACGAGCCGCTGGACTTCGCGAATTCGGTCCACATCTTCGCCTTGAGCGAGCTCGCCAAGCGCCACGTGACCGTCGTGCTGACGGGCGAAGGTTCCGACGAGCTCTTTGCGGGCTATCCCCGCTACCGCATTCCGGACCTGGCGAAGTCGTACAGGCTCGTGCCCGCCTCGATGCGTCGCGCGCTCGGCTTGCTGGTTCACGACCACCGCCTGGCAAAGCTGGATCGCTATGCAGCGGGCACGCCGACCGAGGCCATGCTGTACAACTCGAGCTATCTTCGGCCCAGCGTGGTCCGTGAGGCCTACCCGCGCATGAACGGCTACGCACTGGGGTTCAGGACCGACTGCCTGAACGGCCAGGAGGGGCTGAATCTCGACTCGGTCGGGAGGGTGTCGCTGCTCGACCAGGAGACGTTCCTCGTCTCGATCCTCCACCGCCAGGACAAGATGAGCATGGCCGCCGCGATTGAGTCTCGCGTGCCGTTCATGGACTATCGCATCGTCGAATTCGCGAATCGCCTGCCCACGGCGCACAAGATTCGGAACGGGACGGGGAAGGCGATCGTGAAGGATGTGGCCCGCAGCGTTCTTCCCGCGGCGGTCGTCGACCGCCGGAAATCGGGGTTCGGCGTGCCACTTGCCCGCTGGTTTCGATCGGACGAAGGACTGGGCGCGCGGATCATGGCCCTTCCCGAAAGTTCAGCCGCCGACGTCTTCGATCGCGCAGTGCTGCGACGGGTCATTGCGGAGCACAGGCAGGGCGCGTGCGACCACTCCGAGCTGCTGTGGACGGCGCTCAACCTGGCGACCTGGCGCGACGTCTTCGACTGTTAGCCCTTTATTGCGACAAATGACCAAGATCTTCAGTCCGTCCACGCTCTCGGAGCGTGACCGCGTCGTTCCGTTCCCGAGCGGATCATCGGAGCGGATCAAGGTAGAATCAGAAGAAAGCCGCTTGCGGTCGCACTTCCCTGACAGACAATTGAGCGATGGCTCAGAAGCGGGACGGCGGCGACCGCCGCGCGTGCTGACGAATATGCGTGGTCTGCTCGCGTGCTCAGGCGGTCCGCAGTGGCTCGCCTGGCCGGCGCGTAAAGAGGGCCTGGCCGCACGCTGGCGTACCGTGCTGCGCTCCTTCCGCTGCGACTACATCTTCTGGGACACCCTGGACCGAGACTTCCTCACGATGGCGCTGCTCAAGCGCCTCCTGCCTTTCTACCCACCGCGCCTGGTGCTGCTCAACCTGCTGGTGATGGCGCCGGGCAGCCGCGCGCAGCGCGCCAAGTTTCGGGTGATGGCCTGGCTGCTCGGCAGTACCCACAAAATCGTTCAATATCATCGCGACACCCACGCGCTGCAGGAGCACTTGCGGCTGCCGGCGCAGCGCTTCGACTACATTCCCTTCAAGATCAATCAGCGCGAGCTGGTCGAACGCACGGTGCCGACCGATGCCGGCTACATCTTCTGTGGCGGCAAGACACGACGTGACTTCGACACGTTCATCAACGCGGTCGCAGCGTTGCCGTATCCCGTGAAGATCGTGACGACATCGAACGACGACATCGCAGAGCATGGCTCGTACCTCGCCGACCGTCCGCTGCCGCCGCACATCGAAGTGGTGCGCGTCGACGGCAGCGCCCGACCGTTCATCGAGCTGCTGGCCGGGGCGCGGCTCGTCGTGCAACCGATCAAGCCGGACATCTGCGGCGTGGGGATCGGCGTCTACATCCTGGCGATGGCCTTGCGCAAGTGCGTCGTGATGACCGCCGGGCCGACCACCAACCAGGACCTCTCCGAGGACCAGGCGATGATCGTGCCGCCCCAGGATGCGGTGGCGTTGCGCGAGGCGATCAGCCGCGCATACACCGACGACTCACTGCGATCGCGGCTGGCGGACAACGGCTACAGGCTCGCGACCGAAATGGGCGGAGAAGACCGGCTGTTCGCGAGAATCGTCGCCTGGCTGCAGCGCGACTGGCAGACTGCGCCTCAGGCCGGACGCTGAGGAGAGACTGCAGCAATATCCTGGTCACTGACATCTTTTAGCGATGCGCCCTGCCCGGGCACTTGTGCAGGGGTGGGTGGTGAGTGGTTTCGTGATTTCGGAGGAACTCTAGATGCGTGCGCTCATCCCGGGATCGGCTGGATTGATCGGTACCGCCCTGCGGGCACAGGCTCCCGCCGGTGTCGAGGTCATCGGGTTGGACATTGCGGAGCTCGATATCACCGATGCGGCTGCGGTGCAGCGCGCGATCGAGCACTACAAGCCGGACGTCGTGCTGAACGCCGCCGGATATCTTGCGGTCGACAAGGCGGAAAGCGATCGCGACGCATGCATGCGCGTCAATGCCGAGGGGCCGCGGCACCTCGCGCAGGCGTTGGTGCCGGGCACCGCGCGCATGCTGCACCTGTCGACCAACTACGTCTTCGACGGCAAATCGGGTGCGCCGTACCAGCCCGGGGATCGGGCCGAGCCCGTGAGCGTCTATGGGGTCTCCAAGCGCGACGGGGAAGGGGCGGTGCTGCAGACGCTCGGCGAGCGCGCGACTGTGGTGCGCACGTCGTGGGTCCACGCGCGGCACGGCAACAGCTTCCTGCGCACGATCCTCAAGGTGCTCAAGGAGCGCGGCACGGCCAGGGTCGTGGACGACCAGCTCGGCACACCGACCTCGGCGCAGTCGATCGCCGGCATGCTGTGGCGGGTGGCGTTCGATCCGGCGATAAACGGTCTTCACCACTGGACCGACGCCGGAGTCGCGAGCTGGTACGATTTCGCGGTGGCTATCGCCGAGGAAGGCGTGGCGCTCGGGTTGCTGCCGGAGTCCGTGACGGTCGTCCCGGTTTCGACGGCCGAGTTTCCGATGGTGGCGGCGCGGCCGGCCTACGGCGTGATGGCCAAGCAGGCAACGATCGCGGCGCTGGGCGCATCGCCGGCGCATTGGCGAGTCAACGTTCGGAAAACGATTGAGGACATCGCGCGCGGCTAGAGGCTACTCATCGCGCCGGTGCCGGCTTCATCGCTATGCTCACCGTAATGGACACGAACCGCAAGGAAACGGCTTCGGGATCGGTGATCAGGAGTGTAAATTTGATCCCAGAACCGACGTCGGCGGCCCCTTTTTTACAGGGCCGACGTTCGGTGTTGAGCTGTCCGAGGCCGTGGAACGCCCGAAACCGTGCTCCCAAGGGCCGGCACGAGTGTTGCTGCCGGTGCGTCTGTACCCAAGAGTTCTACGACTTTCGTAAATCGGGTTGTACCTGAGAGTATGACCTCTCAGTGGTGTGGGGGGATGAGCATGAGGCGGAGTCTGGCTTTGTTCTGCGTCGTGGCAACGGCGCTTCTGATACTGGAAAACAGTGTGCGCGCGCGAGTTGTCTTCAGCGACCGTTTTGAGTATGTCGCTGGGCGCAGCGATCCGAATGCGGCTAACGTGTTTGTACAGAATGGCTGGTCGAACGCCAAGACCCAGCAAAACTCCAGCGGCGCAAAAGGTTATCTTCACACCGTAACTTCCATACCAGGTTATAGCGGCGCATTTCCCGGCACGAACTCATCGAGGGTACTGGCTATAGAGGCTTTGCCGATTACCCTGGGGGTCCAGACCGACTTCTATCTCCAGTATGGGAATGGCAGCTCGTCCGCTTACGACGACACCATTCCTGGCGATGTGTGGTTTCAGTTCTGGATCTACCCCCTGCAGTCGGGCAGTCAGACCTCCACGTTCGGCCAACGCGAAAAGTTCTTTTATGTGTGCAACATGGATTACCCATGTCATAGTCATTTGTGGATGATCATGAGTACACCAGCCACTAACAACCCAAACAACATGTTTCCGTTGGGCTATCCGTCACAGGGAGAGTTCTTTTGGCTTTTGAGGAATTCCGCCGGCGTGAGCCAGATTACCAACACGACTGGCGATCCTGACTCCCAGAGCGCTATCGGTTCTCCCAACCCCACCGAGTGGATGAGACCGAATCGGTGGACCCTCGTGAAGATGCACGTCAATACGACGGCCACCACGGGGAATTCCTGGGAAGTGTGGCTGCGCCCGTACGGGCGTGGTTGGACGAAAGTGAGTGAATGGATTGGAGGAAGGACCCCTGGCTTTACCTGGAACATTCCTAGTGAGTCTGTTGGCGGACATAGGGTCCTGCGCATGCCCACTACGTCGGACTACGACTACACCATGTACATGGATGATTTCGTGATGGCGACGGCCGAGTCGGACTTGCCTGTGTATCCAGACGCCGGCGCCGGGGTTCCGTCCCCGCAAGCGCCGACAAACATCAGGGTTATCCGGGCTGCCGCTGCCTTTTTCGATCGTGCCCTTGCTTTTCTGCGCGATCCATCTTGAAGGAACGGAGATGACAGCACGATAGAATAGGCGCAGCCAAAATAGAGCATGTACTCACGGCGCTGCCTGCTTTGCTGGAGGCCGCCCTTGCCGCCTGAAACACTTGACTCAACGAGTACGCGCTAGCCCGCCGGAGCGGGCTAGCGCGTAACCCTTTCCTCGGCTTCCCGGCCGTCGCCTCCATGAACCACTCCGAGGCGACTCCTCGACAACAGAACGAAACACCGCCGACGGGGCCGTCGGTTCCTCCACCGGCGCGGCCACCCCGCCGGGCTTTTCTCTATTCAACCAGGCACAGCGCATCGCACGAGCGAGAGGTCTGGTGTGTTCACGCCCCGAGTCGAAAGTCCGGTTCGTAGCCGTCCTTGACGGCCAGGACGGTCGCGAGCAGGCAGAGCGCATATAGCCGATGCTGCCATCGGGCGTCGTGCGGCGCGGCACGGTATCGGGCGAGCAGATCGTGGATGGGTCGGTCCGACCACCCGGCGACGACCTTCAGGAGGCCGTCGCGCTCGAGTTGTTCGACCCATCCGTGCCGAGGATTCATCAGCACCCGGTTGAGATCGAAGATGAAACCACTCTTCTGCTTGTTCACGATCTCGGCAGGCAGGTTCGCTGCCATGTAGGCGCGCAGAATCTGCTTGTTTATGCCATTTCGGAACTTGAGCTCCGTGGGAAGATCATTGACGAAACGCGCGAGACGATTGTCGGTGAACGGAAACCGTATTACACGACCGGCGGTGTGGGCGAAGTGGACCGCCTTTCGATACGCCGTATGCGGCTCCCACACGGCGCAGATGACGTTTGTCAACAGCTCGATCCATGAATCGTGCGCGCCCTCCTGCATGACACGCCACAGGTGCGTGTCGGCGAACGACACCTCGCGGCGGAGCAGGCGACTCAATTCACTCGCCGACCACCCCTCCCAGGCGACAAAGGTCTCCTCCACTGGCCTGTCCCAGGCGGCACTCAACTGCCGGAGCGTTCTCGGGCCGAACGATGCGGTGGATAGGAACAGCTTCCATAGCGGCCCAGGCAACCGCCTTTGGACCTGCTTGCGGCGTTGGTAGAGGTCGATCCCCTTCGGACGACTGGGGATGCCGAAGTAGTAGTCGTTCCCCGTGCCATCGAGCACGACGGTGCAGTCATCCGGCAGTTGCGCCATTGCCAGATAGTACGGCAGCGCCGCCGGATCACCCCATGGCTGATCCTGTGCTCGGGCGAATTCGTAAAGGCCCGACACAAGCGCCTCGTCCGAAGGCGTGTACCGACTGAAACCGGAGTCCGAGAGCCTCGCAGACGAGGCGCGCATCATGGCTTTCGTCAGCTCGTCGATCGCAACGCTCCGACATTTAGCGCGAGCACCCGGTCGGGACAGACCTTGCTCAACGCCACTGCAAGCGTCGACGAGTCCTTGCCGCCGCTCAGCGTCAGCGCTATCCGACCGGTCGGCGGGAGACAGTCGGCAACCGCTGTTAGCAGCCGGTGTTCGAACTCCGGAAGCCGTGCTTCTAGCTCGCGGTCGAAGTGCTGTCCGCCGCGCAGCGGTGCACCCTCAACGAACCGCGGCGCGGCGAAATGCTGCTGCCGCGAGGAATCACCCGAGATGGTGAGGACGTGACCGGGTAGCACTGCATGGCAGCCAACTGCAATCTGTACGAGGCGCCGGCACGTAAAGATAGTGGAGAAACTCGGCCGCACTCTGCTCGTCCAATCCGCCAACGAGTCCCGCCGATTGGAGTACGCGCAAGTCCGTCGAAAACACAATCCGGTCAGGCAGTGGCGCCGCATAGAGTGTGAGGACGCCCAACCCATTCCGGACAAAACGCGCCTCCCGTTGCTTCCGATCCCATACCGCTGCGACCCAGGTGCCATTAATGGACCGGAACGCGGCATTCCCAACTGCTCCGAAATTCTCGAGGACCTCGCCGCTTAGCGCGTCGGGGTCCATGGAGGGGCTCGGCACCTCGAAGAACTGCCCGAACACAAGGCCCTCATGCGCGTCGGTGGCCGGCAGCGTACGTCGGCTTCGCCCGGCCGCCCTCCCCACGTCGTTTGCATGCTGAAAGGTAAAGATCACCATGTCAGCGCCGCGCCATTCGATCGCCGTCGTCGACGCGGTGGTCGCGAACTGCGCCGCTATCCACGACCCGTTGTCATCGTCTGCGTGCGGCCCAGTCCCTCTCGTATAGATCTCGCCCGCCATCCCAAAACACACTCGCGCCGCTCTTCCTTCGCTCATGCGTGACCCGCGGCCGTAGTGACCGCGCCCGACCGTGCAGCCGCTTGAAGCTCGTCCTTGAGCGCTGATGAGGACTCCCCGTCGATTACCATCCGTTTCCACAGGGCGTACGTGAGCAGCGACCAGAGCGTATGGGCCTGGCGCTCATCCGGCGTCTGGAAACGGCGCAGCAGGTCGGGGTCAAACACGGGCTTTGCGAGGGTCAGCAACGGATCGACGACCCCACCGGGCAGCGCCCACCGTGCTGCAGCGATTCCGAAGCCTCGCTTTGGGCGGTCGAGAATGAACTGCGGTACGCCGACCTGACGTCCTACCGCTCGAATCAGCCATTTGGGTTCCAGCAGCTTCTCGTTCCAAGAAGTCGCAGATGCCGCTCGAATCAGTTCCGGCGAGTTGAACGCGTAGTACAGGAATCTGCCGTGCGCCGCGGCCATCTTTCCCCAGAGATCCTGGATGGTCGTGACGTCGCTCACGAAATCCAACACTGAAAACGCATCGAGGGCGCTGGGCAGTTTGAACTGGGAGATGGCGTTCCGACGATTCCCGATCAACAGGCGGTCGTCGGCATCGTACCGCTGTTTGATCCAGTCCTTGTCCCCGAATTCGCCAAGCAGCCAGACCGCGTGCTTCGTTGATTGGAAGTCGAGGTCCCACTTCAGCGACGCACAGGCAGCAAGCTTTGCGAAGGGGAAACTGTGATCGGATGGGCGCCCAACACGCCCGACGGTGCGAGCCAGCAGTCGCAGCGCGGGCGCGAAGACGGGACGTACCGCGTTATCGGTAATGGTGGTACGTGTACATCGTCGACAGGCCGAACAGCCCATCCGCTCCCTGGCCGCACAAGACCGTCCGCATGCTCGGGTCCAGCCCCTTCGCCTGCAGCAGTTCCATCATCACCGACTGAAGAGCAACGACCGGCAGCTCCGCATGATCGATCGCGTCCACAACCCCGGCAAGAAACTGCGCTGTATCGAATGAACGATACTGGTGGCGTGAGCCAAGCGCGGTCGCGGCGGTCTCAGCGTAGGTCCGCTCATCGTTCCGGGTTTCGTCTTCGAATGGATAACCGGCAGAGGACGATTCTCGCAGGCCGAGGATGTCCCTGGACAGCGTGAACAAGATCGAGGAATCTACGCCGCCGCTGAGCAGGCAGCCGACGGACTGAGCGGCCGGCGCAAGTCGTTGCACCTCTTGACGCAACCCGCCAGCAATCCGCTCGACGCTCTCGTCGAACGAGATTCGTTCGAACATCCCGTCGAAAACGCGGGTCCATGTGGGCTCGGTCGCGACGATCCGGTCGCCGCGCACTCGTATATCCACCTGCCCGCCGATCGGTAGGCAGGCGAGGTTACGGAACAGGGTGCGTGGTGCCGTGATATAGCGGTACAGGAGTACTCCGGCATCGCCGCTTCGTCTGGGGCGATGGGTACGCCTATCGATCGCAAGGATCGTATGTGAGTCGAGGCAATGAGCTGCTCTTGTGTCGCAGAAAAATAGACGGGAAGACCGAGCAGCAACGGCTTCGCGACGGCGCCTTCAGCGGTGTCTGTCCGGAAGCGGAACACCGTCCCGTCCGGCGCAGTGCGATGAACGACAACGATTTGGTTTTCATCCTGGCGCAGCTCGAACGCGCCTGCATCGCTCCAAACGTCACAAATGAACCCGCCGCCGACCGGCACACGCAGCCGCGCCATCGAGCCAGGAAGCTGTGGAGGCGGAGCCGGTGTCCGGCGAATGGCGATCAAAAACATGGTAGCCGCCTTCGTTCAGGAAGAGAGAATGCTGGATCCTTACGGACTTGAAGCGCCGGAACGGCACCGCTCGGACCATATGTTCCAGCACGAGCGCGCGTTCTACGGGGCGGTAACGTCAGAAGAAGTCCGGGTCGTGCCAGTCTCGCGCGCCGTCTGGCCGGGCACGGTCCAAATACCTACGCAATTCTCGGTGCGACCATGCATGTGAAGCCAGCGCAACAAGCCAGCGCATCAGACGCCGCGTCCGATCAGGTGAAATGGGAACCCCGAGGCTTCTGGCAAAATCGCCCTGCCCGTACGCGGTCAGTGCAAGCGCAAGACGGTTCTTGTCGACAGGATCGGCCGGTGCCGCCTCACGGTAATAGAGGGCATCACCGTGCACCACTGTCCCACCCATCGATGGTCCGAGAAAAGTTCTCCGCCAGGCGGTCCTGCGGAGACCCAGCAGAGAGAACCCCGCCCGCCGGAGCTCTGCATCCAAGTCACCAAACAACGGCTGATCTCTGTAGATTGGATTGAATTCAACTTCGAGTTCTACTAGCAGCGCTGAGGACAGCGCCTTCTGCCCGCCACGAAGAATCTCCAACTCATAACCTTGTGTGTCGATCTTAACTACATGCGGCCGGACCTCATGTGCCGCACAGAGCGTGTCGAGGCTGGTGAGCGTGACCGGCAACCGGCGTACGACTGTGAACGCCTCCCCGTACGGGAACTGAGAGAGGAAATCAGTATTCGGCTCGAGCACCGACGAGCACCCAGGCTGCTGGGTGACGTGCACCACGGCTTCTGTTCCATCCCGTCGCCCCAGTGTTGCATGAAGAAAGCGACACGCAATGGGAAACGTCTGCTGATTCAAACGGGCACACTCCTCCGGATCGGCATCGACTCCTACGATCTCTACAGCGCCACCGAGCGGAAACCAGCGCGGATCGGGGCCGCCGCGCGAACCGATATCGAGCACCGTCAACACGGAATTGCCTCCAGCGATTTCTCGCGCGTGACGTCAATAGAGTGAGGGTCGAAGCAGGACGAAAGACGCCAGACGATAGGACCATTACAGGGCAACATTAGAGGGCATTTCGCCGTTAGCATAACGCGCGTTCTCAGCCCTTCCCCTCACGACAGCGCGGATAAGGCCCCCGAGTGAAGCCGGATTATCGCCGAATCGGCAGGAATAATAAAGGGAACGACCGTCAGGGAACTGGAACGACGCGCAGCGCCGACACCGCCCTCGCGGGACGCGACCCTACCAGGCGGCATCGAATTCAGGAGCGTCTTGGGATTGATCCTCGAGTGTCTCGAGCCGCCGGGGCGGCGCCCGTGCCGGCCGCGGCTCGGGTACCTCCTCCGGCGGCCGAGGTGTCTTGGTAGACCATCTCAAAGGCGGCATGATCGGGCGGTCCCGATCGAAGCTCCCTCAAGCGACCAGACGCTCTCAATGCGGGCGAATGATCAGGATGTTATTGTCGAACTGATTTGTCGGGCTGGGTAGTTGGACTAGTGCGATCTCATGGCCTGGATACCGGCGCTGATGCTCGCGCATGTAGGCCCGCCAGTGATCGAGATCGATCCCGCGGATGTCTTCGACCACGTACAGTCCGCCGGGTCGCACATGTTCGAGCGAACCCGTGAGAAAAGAGACATTGGCGTCGAAGACGTGCAACCCGTCGTCGACGACTATGTCGAACGGCGTCCACAGTGCCGGCTGCGCCCACATGGATCGGATAGCCTCAGCGTCCCGCTGATCGCAGTAATGCGTCTGGATGCGATTCTCGGTGAACAGAACCCTTCGGTCGATGTCGGCACCGTAAATCTCGGCATGGGCAAACAAGTCACGCCATCCACGCAACGAGGCACCGGGCATGCCGTGGACGCCCATAGCAGACGGTACACCTAAGGCGTTGTTCCCGATGCCCAACTCGAAGATTCGCAGCGGCTCAGAGATCCGGTGGCCGAGGAAGCGGGCATAGACCGTCGTATAGGTGTGCCAGCCGGCGCCTTTGTCGCTACCGTTGCGGCTCATGATGCGGCAGAAATTCGTCGGCCAGGCGACGTTCACCGACTGCAAGTCCGCCACGAGCGCTCCAACGCCTTCCGCGGCAGGGCGTTCAGTGACGGCCAGCGCACGAAGGCGCCGTCGGAGGTAGAACGAGCTGTACCACCAGCACCAGCGCGCCGCGGCGAACATCTGGGGCGGCAGATATGCTCGAAGAACTTCCTTCATGGCAGTCGCAGTAGTAGGCATGGTGGCAGATCCGAGGGGCCGGTCATCGTACGTTCACCGCGGGTTCAGCGTGTCGAGCACCAGCGCCGAAGCTGATGCTCCGCAATGTAGCCCGATAGTCCCTCCGCCATGATCCGTTGGCCGGCCGGCGTCCAATGCGGATCGTGGTCGAAGTACAGCGGCTGTGAATCTCGATACTTCTGGAAGACAGGAAGGGCCTCGAACAGGTCGATTCCCAGGGCCGCGGAGCGGTCGCGGATCGTCCGATGAGTGACGTCGGTCGTGCGTTCACCCATCTCCATGTAGGCATCGCGCCGGAGGCCCACCCGACGTTATCGAGCTGGCGTCCCCACGGGTACGTCGACAGCAGGAACTCCGCGTGGATGGAATCGGCCTGATGTGTGATGCGGCCGATGGACTCGAAGAGGTCGGCCCATTGTGCCGTCCCTTGACGGCCCGCCGGAACTTCAGCGCCGTCAGGTAATCCGTCCGCCCGTCCTGCCGGCCCGGCAACACGAACACGTCGAAGCCGTCCCGCACCAGCTCCTCCCCGATGGAGCCTCCCAGGCCTCTCGTGCAACAGACGCACACGTCGAACCGATCGCGGTCCAGAAAACGCGCCAGGTCGCGAACGACCATCTCGGCCCCGCCCAGGCCCAGGCCGTCGATCGCGAGCATGACCTTGATTCGGCGTGTGGAAACCTGATGCACTACGACTCTATTCCCCACGCTCGCAGCGTGCCGCTGACCAATGTTGGTCGAGACTTGCATCGTGTCGTGACCGGCCGTTTCGACGCCCGTTTCCTCAGCGCACACGCGAGTGCGCGAGTAACTTGCTGTACAGATCCTGAGTCCTCGTCACGTTGCTCGTGGCGGAGAAATCCGTTTCCAAGTGTCGACGGCCCGCTTGGCCAAGTATGCGGGCGCGAGCGGGATCCCGCAGCAGCTGTCTGAGACAGCCGGCCAACGCGTCGACGTTCTTCGGTTCGAACAGCAGACCGGTCGTGCCGTCGATGACGATCTCCGGTACACCCCCAGCGTTGCTGGCGACGAGCGGCTTGCAGAGCGCCATCGCTTCCAGGAGAACCCGCCCGAACGGTTCGGGCGCAACAGAGGCGTGCACCTGGATGTCCAGCAGGTTGACGTAATTGGCGACGTCGCTCCGGAATCCTGTAATCAGGACGCGGTTGTTCAGGCCATGCCGATCGATCAACTGCTGGATGTCTCGCTGGTAGTCGGTTGCGTCGTCTGACGTGGCACCAATCAGGAGACAGACGACGTCCGGAAACTCGTCGCGGAGCTGGTTCATCGCATGGATGACGAGCTCCTGTCCTTTCCACGGCTTGAGGTTGCCGACGAGCCCGATCAGGCGCGCCGCCGGCGCGACTCCCAGCTCCGCGCGAAGCTGGTTCGCGTCGCGGGTCACACGCATCTCCGTCGGGTCGAGTCCGTTGTGGATCGTCAGCAGGTTCAGGTCTCCGAGCCCGCGCGCAACGAAGTTGTCTTCCACCGCCTTGGAGATGCAGATAACGGCACCCAGTCGCGGCGCGAGGACCTGGTCTCTCCGGCTGAATTCCTCGTTGATTCCGCGCTCGTGAGTGATGCATGGCACGCGAGCCAGCCATGCCGCAATCATCCACGGATGATTCCGCCTGACGGTGTTATTCAGGTGGACGAGGCCGACCTGTTCCCGTCGCAGCAGCAACGCGAGGCACACAGGCTGCCAGACGGTCAATCTCGCGAAGTTGATCGCCTTCCCACAGAGCCGGCCCACCGGACCTGGCCAGCGAACCGCTCGTGCGGGCGGACGGACCATCGTGCGCACGTTGCGCTCATGGAAGCGCGGTATGAGCGTGTTCTCCCTCGCGAACACCACCAGCGGGTCGAATCGAGTCCGATCGAGACCCGAGACGAGAAACAGCAGGCTGAGGTAGGAACCGCCTATCGTTCCATCCTCGTTGCCTTCGACATACAGGATGTGTTTTGCCGCGCGATGAGCCGAGCTGGTTCCAGTGGCGGCGGCGTCCGGCGGTCGTTCCGGACGTGGGGCATCGCGGCGCGCGATGATCAGGCGCAGCGCGCGCGCGCGCTCTTCATCGGACAGCGCGATTAGCCACGCGGGCACGATGTAGGCGGGGAGACTGAGGATACCCCAGAAGAAGAAGCTGACCAGGTTGGCGGGCTGTACGACCGTCGCTACGAGCCAGCACGCCACGACGAACGGAACCGAAGCCAGCAGCGTCCGTCCATACACCTCAGCGTAGTAGGCTCGGAGGTTGATCGGAACGACCTTGGGGAGCGCCTTCGGCAGAATCCAGCCGACGACGATTATATGCGGAATGGCAGTGCCAAGGGCAACGCCAACCAGTCCGATGCTCCTCACCAAGACGAGGCTGAGCACCAGATTCGCCACTCCCTCGACAATGCGAAGGATAGCCACGGTGCGGACTGCGGCCAGTCCATAGAGAGTGCCGGAGATGGTGTAATACGGAAGGCCAACGATATATCCAATCGCCAGAACGGTCATCACGTTGCCGGCCATCGGCGCGTGTGCTTCACCGATCCACAGCGACACGAAGCGTTCGCCGAGCGTGATGAATCCGATGCAGAGCGGCAGTCCGCAGAGCATCGCGCCCTTCGCGCCAGCGAGCAGGACACGAGGGAGCGCCTTTCCGTGGCCGGCTGCCTGCAGGCTGCTCGTGAGCGGGCTGAACACCACGGCCATCGATTTCACGACGGCCCGCATGGTGAAGATGAGCGTGCCGGCGATCGCGTACGGGGTCAGGGCGGCAATGGGCAGGAACATGCCGATGACGAGCGCATCGGTGCCGAAGACGATCTTGTCGCCGACGTTCCCCATCAGCACGTATTTGCCGTAGTTCGCCAGTCTGACGACCTCGGCGCGGACGGGTCGCGATGGCCGCAACCGCACGTCCGGCAAATACACCAGGCACAGCCGCACGAACCAGACCGCGGAGAAAACATTCAGCGCGTATTGCATCACCGACAATCCGACGAGGCCGTAACCATTACTCAACACGAGATAGGTGCCGGCAAACCGTAGCACCGCGTTGTACAGGTTGGCCTGTGAAACCAGGTAGTAACGCTGCAGGCCCGTGAGCACGCCGATGAAGACCTGCGACAAAAAGCTCTGCGCGATCGTGGCGCCGGCCAGGAAGGCCGCAATGCGCGCGGTATACACCGCGTCGGCGGGGATGTTGAACACGTACGGGAGCGCCGCGACCATGACGCCGATCATGCCGAGCGCCGTCAGAGAGATAAGGGCGTAGAACGAAATGGCGGTCCGAACCATTCCCTCGAGCCTGTCGCGTTCCCCGGACGCGTGGTACTGCGCGACGTACTTGACGACGGAGTCCCGAACCCCGAAATCGAACAGGTAAAGATACCCGGTGAACTGGTTCACGAGTGCCCAGATGCCGTAGTACACGCTGCCGAGGCTGTTGACGACGAGCGGCGCCAGGAAAAACGAAACCAGCGTATTGACCCCAAGTGCCGCCCAGGTGGACGTGACGTTTTGCACAATCAGCGACGACACGCTTCGTGACTGTGGCGCCGCCGGTGGCGAGACGGAGATCTGCCGGCCCTCGACTGGAGAGGGCGCCGATGCCGAAGCCGCGTCGGTCGGTGAGTCCCTCAGGATCTCAGATCCCAAGCGGTACCTCCGAGATCACCCATTTGAATTTCCCATTGCGTGACACCTCGAGCCGCTGAACCAGGTCCACATCGATGCGCACGTCATCACCCAGCCGCGCTTTGAACTCGTGGACCAGGTGATCGCCGAGGGAGGGTCGATAATCGTGGCCCGCCACGATGCGGATGACGATATGGTCGGGTGCTCGCTGCACGATTTGTGATCCTTCGATGCAGTCGAGCGGCTTGAACGGGTGTGTCAACACGGACGGTGAGATCAGCCGCCCATCCTTGAGCGTCAGGACATCTTCGGCCTTCGTCGTCACGTCGTCCATCAGCTCGAGGCCCCGCCCGCAGCTGCACTGATGATCGAGTTGCGAGGTCATATCGTTGGTCACATACCGAATCAGCGGCATCGCCCGGTTGTGCAGCGTCGTGCCCACCAGCCGCCCGGGTGTTCCACGGCTCACCGGGAGGCCGTCGGGATCGACGACTTCGGCGAGCCCGTACTCCATCGCGATGTGATGCCCCTCGTGCCGATCGCACTCGTGCGAGAAGACCGCGCGTTCCGCGAGCGCGAAGTAGTCGAACACACGGCACGCGAACGCCTGCTCGATGGCCGCACGCTGAAAGTCGTAGAGCGTCTCCGACGAGGTGACGGCGGCTCGCAGCGGGAACGTCTCGCCACGGTTCAGCAGGTACTTGGCCAGGATGTAAAGCGTGGACGGATAACCGTCGAGCACGGCCGGCTTGAATGCCGCGAGCGACTCGAAGTACGCAGGCAGATTCGTGGGCGACAGATGGAACGACGACAGCAAGAGCTGGTTTTGGCGCTTGTTGTGACGCCAGAACGGCGGCTGCCGCTGGTCCAGCGGAACGATCACGTTCCCGCGGGCGACCGCGATTCTGTCGCCGTCGGCGCCCATTCGACAGCCGGTCCACTCATAGTGACGATCGAAGACCGCGTAGGTCATCCAGACGGTCTCGCGGTCGTATTCGACCGTCAGCGGAGTACCCGTCGTGCCGCTCGTGTGGCCCGCTCGAGTCGAGCGGCGGGGCACGGTCTTCGAACGCAGGGCGTCGAAGTTCGAGCGGATGTCATCCTTCGTCAGCAGCGGGACCTTCGGCAAATCGGCGCGGGAGCGGACGTCCTCCGGCTTCAGGCGAAGGTCGTCGAAGCGGCGCCTGTAGGACGGCACCGTGTCGTAGGCATGCGCGACGATGGCGCGCAGCCGTTCGTCCTGGTACGCAGACAGTTCGTCGTGAGAGAGCCATTCGGTTCGACTCAGCATGTCGCGGAACTCGGCATACCGGCCACCGTACCGTTCCCGTTCGAGGAACGCGCCAAAGCCGGTGAGGAGCAGGTTCTGGCACCACACCGGCGCGACACGATACAAGGTGCTTGCGTAGTGATTCACAGGTGAGGTCTTTCTGAATCCGGTCAGCCGCAGGGTGCGGCTCTGAATCGACG
Source organism: uncultured Acidobacteriota bacterium (assembly GCA_963839705.1). Taxonomy (GTDB): domain Bacteria; phylum Acidobacteriota; class Vicinamibacteria; order Vicinamibacterales; family 2-12-FULL-66-21; genus DATBJJ01. The sequence continues at coordinate 265,954 of CAWIWL010000003.1, read as the reverse complement.
CGCGTTGTTCTGATCAGGCGAAAGGTCGACGGCTGACCGTGACGGCGGGGCGTGGTCGCCAATCCGGTGAAATGGCGGCCGGCCTGAGCGGCGGCCGTGCCGCCTGGGTCTCGAGCGCCGGATCGTGGCCGGCATGCTCTCGGGCCAGGAGCTGCACCCGAATTGCGTGGCGCGCCGCCGCAAGCATCCCGGCCAGGACGTACATGTGCGGGTAGTACGCCGCGCCCAAGAAGGCCCCGCCGGTGGCGAAGGCCACCAGCGCTGCGCTCGTGCATGCGAGCGCGTTCCTGGCGGTCAAGGCTTGTTCCGGCGGCAGCTGACGGGCCTCGCGAAGCATTCGCCGGTTCGCCATCAGGTTGCCAAAGATGAACGTGAGCAGCACCGCGAGCCCCGGCACCCCAAGCTCGCCCAGCAGGAGAAAGTATATGGAGTGCGCGTTCAGCCATGCGCCGGGGTCGTTGTGCGCTCGGCGGATCTCGCCGACAGCTAGTGGAAAGTGCCCGGCACCGGCTCCCAGGATCGGGTTTGCCGCCGCCATTTGCACACCCATCTTCCAGGCATCGGTACGGCCCTTGGTCGAGGACTCTTCGGTATTCGAAATCGTGCTCATTCGTTTGAAGTACGACGCTGGTGCCCACGTCAGGACCATCGCCAGCACGAGCACGAAAAGCGCCGCAGTCTGCAGCTTCCTTTGGCTCTTCAGCCAGTAGTACACTCCGACCGCCCCGAGCGCGACTGTGCCCCCTCGCGACTGGGTGGCTATAACGCCCAACACCAGCGCGAACAGCGCTGCGGTCCAGACCGCCTTGTGAATCCTTTTCTTCGATTCCGCCGCCAGGAATAGACAGAGGGAGATGCAGATGTTGACGGAGAGCGCAAAGTCGTTTCCGTCGCCGATAAAAGCACCTGAGTTGATACCGACTCGATTGTCCGCGCCAGAGAACAACGCCGGGTTTAGCGCGGCGATCATGATGTGCACGATCGTCAGAGACATGCACACGCCTTTGAGCCGTCGGAGGTCGCCGACCTGTCGCACGAGTGTCCAGTAGATGAGGATGTATAAGAATACGTTCCTCGTGACCGTGTACGCCGCCATGGTCACCGTCGCAAACACCGTAGACAACACGAGCAGACCGAGCAGCGCTCCCATGATCTTTGTGTTCCACTCCGCAAGGAACTGCCGGTTTGAGACGGGCGTTCCTGCCGCCATCGTTCCGATGATGCAGGTGAGCGGAACGAGCGCGTTGAGGTGCAGCCCATCGAGGCCCGGGACGTACGCGCCCGGGCGCAAGTACTCGAACACGAAGAACAACAAAAGCGCGTAGTACGTCACGCGCGTTCTCCGATCGTCAGTTTCTCGCGCGGGCCGGCTTTCTGAGCGACCGGAGCGGCGCGCTGTCCCATTCGCGTCGTCCGCTCCTTGAGCCAGCCGCAGCACTGTTCGAACAGGTCCTCCTGCCACTCGGAAGACGAGAAGATGTGATTGGCCTGGGGGGTCACGTGTACGCGATACCACATCGAGTACGGCTCGAGCGAGGAGCCGTGGCGTTGCAGGAACTTCTCCTCGAACTCCCAGAACAGCCGATCTGACTCGGCGAAGACGAGCAGAACGTCTCGCGAAGTAGAGACCATGCTGCGAAAGGCGAGCGCGAACAGCGGGTTGGTGTTGTCGCGCTGAACGGCCGCTCGAGCATTCTCCGTCGTTGATTTCGATCGACGGATGCGCGCCTGAATGGGATTGATGAGTGCCCGGGCAATCATCCGGAAATCGCTGCGGAACGTCAGCAGCCGCACCCAGGAGCGCCACTCGGCCATGCGCAACTTGCGCAAGTAGCCCGTTCGCGTGGCGGTGATCTGCGCGGCGGTCATGTGTCGAGCCGCGTCCCGATCGGACCCGTCGAGAATGACGGGTATCGAGATGCCGCAGAGCGCAACGATTCGGTGGTCTTTCGCGGCTGTCAGCAGTCCGGTCAGAGCGCCGCCGCAGAGCCCAGCCGCAATGAACTGCCGGGTTCCGTGCGTGCGCTGCATCCAGTCCATCGCGGCGATGGTGTCGCCCACGTATCTGCCGAGCTGCGTCGCGCCATAGAAGTCGGCGAGCAGTGTCTCCGGGGCGTCTCCCTCTGAATCGCCCAGGCCGTGGAAATCGAAGCGCAGCACCGGATAGCCCATGGCCGCGATGCGCTCCGCCAGCTTGTTGTAGAGGCGATGAGGGGCCACCCGCATCTTGACGCCGGGCGACAGGATGAGCACGGTTTCCGCGCCGTCGCGGGGGACAGATGGCTCATGGAGCATGCCAAACAGGCGTGCGCCTTCCTGATTGGAGAAGGTGATCGGAGTCACTGATGAACGCGCTGCCCTGTTCATGACTTCAGCGGTGTGACGGCGTCCACACCTCTTGGCGGACGCCCAACGAGTATCGATACCAGGCGGCCAGAATGGCGGCGTTGACCGACGAGAAATAGAGCGCGATGCGGCCAGGCAGGGTGCGATGCAGGTTACCCCACTCCGCGATGGCGATTACTGCCGTCGCGTAGAAAACCACCTGCGCGCCGAACACCAGCGCGAAGAATGGTCGATCGAGCAGCACGACTGGTGCCAGCAGCGCCGCAACCAGGAAGAACGGGACGGTCCACCGAAGGATCTTGTGGGACCAGAGCGCGAACGCGAAGAAACCGTAACGAAACGGGTTCAGCAGCGACGTATACGCGAAGAGCGCCGTCATGCCGCGTAGCAGCGTCCGTACTTTGCGTTCGAACTCCTGCCTCGGATCCTTGACGCTTGACATCTCGCCGACCGCGCCTGGCTCGCTGATCGCCCGATACCCCTGCTGAACCGTGCGAAGCACCGACAGGAAATCAGGGGCCATCCCCTCGGAGAATTGGCTGCACAACGTACGTCGCTGCGCATAGAAGGAGCCGCTCGCCCCCACAATAGAGTGCACGTTCGACTCGAGACGGCGGAGGTACAACTCGTATCGTCCGTAGAGCCCTTCGCCGCCCGTATCGGCAATCCGATCTTCACCAGAGACGCAGCCCACGCGCGGGTCCGCGAACGGCCTGACAATGCTGCGAATCGAGTCGCCTGCGAGCGCAATCGACGCATCCGTGAACACGACGATGTCTCCGGTCGCACGCGCGAGGCCCGCGTTGAGCGCCGCCGCCTTACCACGCCGTTCGGGCAGCTCGATAAGCGTGAGGCGCGGGTTGCCCTTTGCTCTGACCAGAGCGGCCGTGTCGTCCGTGGATCCGTCCGAGACCACGATGATCTCGAGTCGGTCGGCCGGGTAGTCGAGCGCGAGCGTGTTCGCAATCTTGCGCTCGAGACGTGACGCCTCGTTGTGCACCGGAACGATCATCGAGATCGTCGGCAGCCCAGACATTGCCACGCGTGCGCTCGTCGATACGAGCCGCCGTACCAGGAGCAGGAGCAACGGATACCCCGCATAGGGATAGAAGACCCCGACTGCGGCTATCCAGAACGTCCACACCGCCCAGGTTTCCCAGGTCAACGCGTGTTCCTCACTCGGGTCACGGCCCGCCGCACGGCCGACATGACGCCCCGGCGCGAGCGCTCGTACATGTATAAGGCGGGGCTTCGGAAGATCTGGACCTTCACGGTCTTGCGGACAACGTTCGTGAAGCGCTGTTTGAACGGCTCGTCGCCAATGGTGAAGTCGAGCTCGCGCCGGCCGTCGTCGAGAGCGCGCCGAATCAAGTGCCGAACGAGCACGAGGCCTGGCGATCGCGAGGCGAATGCCGGATCGAACGAAGGCTTGTACCAGAGAACGGCGTCGTTGTAGTCGAAGCCGTAGTGGAACGCGATCGGACGGCCGTCGAACTCAATCAGCGAGAACAGCAGCCACTTCGTGCCGTCGAGCCGGGACATCAGATCGCGGTAGAACGCGCGATTGATCGAGTCGCAGAACAAGCTCGGCGTGTTCGTGCCGCTCCAGCGCATCGTGTGCTGATCGAAAAAACGATCGAGGTGCGGCGCAATCTCGGACGCGCTTGTGAGATCCCGGAAACTCAGCTTACCATTGCGCTCGAAGTAGTTCTGACGTCGCCGCAGCGACGGCTTGTCGAGCAGACGACGAGCCGCGGTCTCATGACCCCGCACGAGCAACGTCGGGCACACGAACTGATCGAGGACCATGATGCGAAGGCCCGCCGCTTGGCATACCGACTTGAGCATCCCCACCGACGGCGACTCCGCAGGGATGCTGACCAGCTCCGCCATGTCCCAGTGTTTGTAATCCAGCAGCCCGCGAACCATGGCGGCCACTGTTTTTGCGTCGTTGCCGGCGAGGAGATCGCAATAGTCGGCCCGGCCATCACCCAGGAAGCGGACCACGCGGCTGCCGGCCGCGGTCTCCTCGACGTAGAGCGGCGCGACGCCTCTGGTTGCATGCGCATCGGCCACGGTCAGGAACAGCGGTTCGTGACGGCGTCCGTAGGTGTGCCACCAGCTGCGGTGCCATTGATACGTTTGGAAAACGGAGTTCGTGCCAAGCCCAGCGAGCCCGTTCCACGAACGCTCGTCGAGCCCGGTCGCTTCGAGCGATGTCGCCACGCGTACGTGGTCGCCGCGGGTTGACCTTCGAGTCATCCCGGCATGACGACATGAGTCGTTTTTTGGCATCGGCAGCATCACCGGTCTAGTGGGCCTTGAGCCATTCGGTCGTGACCTCGAACAGATTCGGCGCGCTCTGATAGAACCGTGCGATCTCTTTCCAGAAGGCCTCCTCCTGCGCGAACGTCACGGTCGCCGCATAATACGACGTGGCAAGCCGGTCGAGGTCAGGGGCGGGCCTGGGTTGCTTATCGATCTGCACGATCAAGCATGATCCGGCGAACGCCTGCGGCTCCGAGCCGACCTTGATCGATGCCACGCTGGAGTAAAGCGGCCAGCCCATTTCGTAGCCGTCAACGTTCACCGTCTGGCCCTGTTCCATCTGCGCGACGAGCTCGGGCCGCTCGTGGCGGATCGCCTTGTAGGTCGCCATCTGCGTCACGAGGTTGATGCGCAGAAGCTCCTGCATGTAGCGGTCTCCATCCGTGATCGGCGACCAGAGAATCAGCTGACGCACATCGACCGCGTCGGCGGCAGCCATCATCGCCACGTTCGCGCCGAGTCGAAGCCCCAGCAGGCTGATGTCAGTCGCGCCGGTGAGCCGACGCGCCTCGAGGATCGCGTTGCGCAGATCGTCGGCCAGCAGCGCCATCGACAGGTCGCTGAAGCTACCCTCGCTGTCGCCATTGCCGGTGAAGTCGAACCGGAAAACAGGATGACCACTTGCCGCCAGCTGCCTGGCAAACGAGACGAACACGCGGTGCGTCCAGAGTTTCTCTTCCCCGAGCGGGTGGCAGAACACGAACGCGGGCTTTGGCGCCGCATCGGTCGCGGGCCGATGCAGCACGCCGAAGAGCGCGCGATTGCTGCTGTTGAAGAACAGAGGGACCTCGTCGTGGTACTCGGTCATTTTGTGACTGCTGGCGCAACCGTCGGCGGAGCCGCCGCTCGCAACCGACTCGCGAGAACCGGCCGCGCGTAATGGGTCAATGCCGCATATCCCTCGAGCGAGATGTGGCTGCCGTCGTCAGTCGCGAACTCCCGCCGCCGCTGTCCGCTGGAGTCGGCGAGCGTGGCCTGCAGCTCGAGCACCATGAGCCCTTCGCGCTGTGCCAGCTCGCGCAGCCAGCGGTTCGTCTCCATCACTTGCTGGTTGGTGCGATCCTGGTAGGACTGCTTGCCGAGCGCGGATCCAATCAGCGCCATCACACTCTCCGCGAGCGTTTTCGGCGGCCGAATCGTCACTTCGGTGGCCACGATGGGTTCGATGCCGTGCGCCCGCGCTCGCTTGATCATTTCCGTGTAACTCTCGCGCACGCGCGCCTGTGCCCGCGCCGCGTCGTCGGCGCGGAAGAAGTCATTGATGAAGCCCCACAGCACGACGGCGCACGGACGGATTGCCGTGACGTCGGACTCGAAGCGCGCCAGCATCTCGAACGACTGCTGGCCGGCCACGCCGACGTTGACGACCGTGACACCGTCCACATCGGCGAGCTTCCAGCCCGCGGCGTAGGAAGCGCCGAGGATGACCACGGGCCGGCGATCGTTCGATCCAGTCGTCTGCACCGTCACGGTTTCCATTGATCCCCCAAGGCCAGTGCGCAGATCATCGCCGGCCGCGGCCGGCGCCGCCGCCAACGCGCCTTTCCCCTGCGACGCGCCTCCACCCGCGAAGGCGATAGTAGGTGAGCGCAGCGGCTTCGCGAATCCCACCGGACAACATCGAGACGTTGTCGACGTGGCCCTCGTAAATGGGGACCGACACTGGTTCCACCGCGAACCCCAGCCGCTCGAAGACGCCGGCGGCGCGCCGCATGTGGAGCCGGTCGGTGACGAGCAGGATCCGGCTGACGCGGCGTTCGCGAAGCATCGGCGCCGTGAGGCTGCCGTTTTCGTGCGTGTTCCGCGATTGGCGCTCGAGTAGCAAGCGGTCCGAAGGAACGCCGAAATCCCGCGCGAGCTGCGCCATCGCATCCGCTACCGGGCAGTTGCCGTCGCCGGTGCCGCCCGTGATGACGAGCAGCGGCGCCCGTCCGCCCCTGAGCAACTTGACCCCGAGCAGGACGCGGCGCATGCCATTCAGGTTGGGTACACAGTGGCCGACTACGCCGGCGCCAAGCACGACGATCGCGTCCCCCCGAGCGGATGAGTCGTCGAGCAGCATCGGCGCGAGCAGCCGATCCGGGATCGTGCTCTCGTTGATCGCCACACGGCCGAGCAGCACGACGGCCGCGCCAACGACCACACCCATCCAGAATGTTCGATTCCACAGATTGCGCAGTCCCATCGATCAAAAGATACCCGCAAGCTGCGCCATGAACATCGGGGTCGAGCGGGTCATATCCTCGTGGATGTTGATCCGCCGCAGCGCAAACGGGTCGTCGTCGCAGCTCACAGGCCCTGGATCGACCGTGAACGCGAGACTGTAACCGCCGGCCCGGACCGTTTCGGCAATGCTCTGGTTCCAAGCGCCGTTGGGGTAGGCAAACGCCTTGACGCCGCCCTCGATCCGGCTATCGAGCTCGCGTTTCGACAACTCCACCTCGCACGTTGCCACGGCAGGGGCGACCTGGGTCAGGACGCGGTGCTCCGCTCCATGCCCTCCGAATGCGAAGCCGCTCTGTCCGAGCTGCTCCACCTGATCCCAATCGATGAATGTGTCGAGCTGAGAAAGCTCGGCCGCATCCACGCTGAGCTCCGTTGCGAGCGTCGACACGAGCGCCTCGAACGCCGGTGCGTTCGCGTACCGGTGACTGCTGACGACCTTCAAGACAGCGGGAAGCGGGTCGCGATGCTCACTGTCGAGAACCGAACCAAGTCCGAGCGGCGAGAGAAGCGCGCGCAACGCGTCGCGGCGCGCCGGCTCACGCCGTCCGACATCGATCGCACGGACCAGAAGATGCGTCAGCGCCTCGCGCGTGAAGAGTCGTCGCCGGCCAATGAAGTTGACGGGAAGAAACATCACGGCTGGGAGCTGATGCGCTCGCAGCACCGGAAGCGCGTTCTCGAAATTGTCAATCCACCCATCGTCGAACGTAACCAGGCAGCTCGGGCCGCGAAAGGACCGGCGGCTGGCGAGGTGATCCGAGAATTCGTCGAGCGTCAGCACCTTGAACCGCCGAGCGAGCAGCGCCACTTGCCGCGCAAAAGTCCGATCCTCCACGACCATGCCGCCCTGCGAGGCGGTCCGGGTCCGTTGCTCGGGGGTGAGCACGCGATGATAGGCGAGGACGATGGCCTTTCGCCGCAGCCTGAGGCTGACTATCAGTTGGAGCACGCCCGTGTAATACAGCGCGTGCGCGAGCGTCGTCCGGACCGTGCAGCTAATGCGCTCCCGAGGGGTCAAACGTGTCACGTGGGGCCGTTATTTAGTGTCAATCGCTCGTCAGAATCGGCAGTCGTACAAAGCTTCGCCCTGTCAGTCACAGAACCTGCGCTGCTCTGGTGGTGCGCCGGGCCCGGCACGGGCCCGACCAATTGTCACCGGGGTTCCGAAAAATTGGTTGCCGCCAGGAGCCGCCGGACGCGGCTCTGGCGCGCCGCCACCCCCGACTGCAAGGAAAGCACCGGGGGACTGTCGAGGTAGCTCCTTAGCTAAGTTTTTGATTACAAAGGATAAAATGGCCTTGTCGTGAGTGGTGGGCGATCGTGATTGAGCAGTGCTGGCGGCTAGCGCGGACTAAAGTCATCTTCACGTCGGACTTTTCTCTGCCGATTGACTATGGCTGCCCCTGGCGCGTTCCCCAACCGCGTTCTGCCAGCCGGTTGCGCACGTATGTCGTCAGCTGTCCCGCAAGAATGCGGGGCGGGAACCGGAGCGCGTTCTTCAGAAAGTACCGGTGGGACCGGGCCCGCTGCCCGCTGTGCGCGCGGTAGGCGGCTGCGTCGTATTCGGCCGTCGCCTCGGGTGCGCTCGAACCCGCCTCGGGGCCGGCCAGGGCGGCACCCAAAGTCGCCAGCCGCCGTTCGAGCCTCGGCGCCCGGCTCGCCAGACAGCGGCACCGGCTGGCAATCGTCGTTGATTCGAGCCGGAATGAGCCTGTACGTCTTCGACGCCCGCGCTGGTCAAGCGGCACTCGCAGATCGCAGTCTCGCGCAGTTCCTCTCCCCACAACATGTCGCAGACGAAGTTGCCAAGGCTGTAGACGATCCAGCCCCGCCCGTACCGTTCCACGCCTCTCAAGACGTGTGGGTGATGGCCGACGATCAGATCGCATCCCCGCGTCCGATGAGCGTCGTGCGCCAGCTGAACATCGGCAGGGGAGGGCCGATCGATGAACTCGTCGCCCCAATGCAGCGACACCACCAGGATGTCGCAGTTGGATGCGCAGCGCGCGAACGTCCGCGAGCATGTCCCTCGGGCCGGCCTTCCGCGTACAGGGGCGGTTCGGTGAAGTACTGCCGCGGCCTCAGCGAGTAGCCGAGAAAGCCGATACGCAGACCTTGCGGACCGTGACGACCACGGCAGCACTGCACTGCCTTGCGCGACGCCGCAGACAGCGATTCCGCGTCCCGCAACATCTGACCGTGTCCTCGAACGGTCCGTGCCCGTGCTGCATGGAGTGGTTGTTCGCTACGTTGAGCACGTCGAAGCCGGCGTCGATCAGACCAGCCAGATATCCCGCGTGCCCGCGCATCTGCACCGAGTGGTAATCATTTGGCCGCAGATCCGCGCTCCGACAACGTGCATTCGAGATTGCCGAAGCGAAGATCGGCGCGGGCGAGGAGACCCTTGACGTGCTCGAACGGAAACGTGGCCGGCTCCCCGCGCATACGGCTGTGCGTGCCGAAGCCGGCGCACAACGGGTGATCGCCGAGCGCGATGTCGCCCATCGCGTGGAAGATCACGAAACCCGAATCAGACATGGCTGTGCCGCGTCCACGGGCGATCGGAAGGCGGCCTCCATTTCGCGGCGGATGACCGGCCAGGCGAAGTGGCGCTCGACGAACGCTCTGCCGTTCGTGTGCAGCTGGTTCCAGAGTGACTGATCGCCGACCAGTCTCTCGATCTGCCTGATAAATTCGACCGGCTCGTTGGCGACGAGCACATCTGTCTCAGGGGCGACATCGATGCCCTCGAGCGCCATCTCCGTGGCCACGATAGGCAGGCCCATCGCGAGGGCATCGAGGATTTTCAAACGCGTCCCGCCGCCGTCGCGCATCGGACAGAGATACACGTGCGCCCGTTCCATGAACGGCCGCACGTCGTCGACGAAGCCCGTCGCGGTCACGCGCCGATCCCGTGCGGCGAGATCGAGAACGGTCTGCGGCGGGCTTGCGCCGACAATCGTCAGCTTCGCGTCCGGCATGCGCTGCGACAGCTCCGGCCACACCGCTTCGACCATGTGTAGAACCGCGTCGCGGTTCGGGAACCAGTTCATGCCGCTGACCATGATCAGATGGCCGCGTTCGACCGCGGACAACGGCGACTCTCGGCGGAAGTAGTCCACGTCGACGCCGTTTGCGAGGACAGCTGTGCTGGCCGACGGACAGATCGTCTGCAGCCGCTCGCCGTCGAGGCGGCTGACCACGAGGTTCGTGTCGAATGTGCCGGCGATCTCGGCCTCGTACTTGCGCAGCTTGCGGCTTTCCAGGCCGAAGTAGAAACGCCGGAGCGCGTTGTTTTCGTAGTCCACGCGGCGCTCGAGCAGATGCGACTCGATGTTGTGGTGGTTCAACGCCGTCGGCCAGCCGTTGACGAGCCGGCGGTACGGGGCCAGGCTGATGGTGTCGAAGAACACCATGTCGTACGGCCCCTTCTTCGCGGCGTCCTCGATCGCCTGGCGCAGGGCCGGCGAAAGTGCCCAGTTGGCGGTGAAGGGCAGCTTGGTGAACAGGCTCTTGAAGGCGACCCACAACAACAACGCGCGCGACTGCTCGATCGGCAAGTGCACTCTCGTCACCGAGGCGCAGAGCTTCGTGAGTTCACGCGCGGCGACCTGTTCGTCGAACGTCGGCAGGATGTCCTGCTTGACGATCGCCACCAGATGCACCTCGGCGAACGTGCTCGCTTCGCGAATCAGGTTGTAGTTGCGCTGCAGGACGCCGGTCTTCGGCGGGTACGGCAGGTTCTGGGAGAGCCACAGGACCTTCATCTCGCACCTGCCGCCGAGCGCGTGAGTTGCCGTCCGTGTCGGGCGTGCGCCTCGATCATCTCTTCGTAGATCGCTTCGAGTGCGCTGGTGCGGGTCTTGAAGTCGAACTGTGCTTCGACGATTCGCCGGCCTTCGTGCGCCCATTGTTTCCACGTGGCAGGCTCGTCCAGATAGGCGGTGATGCCCGCCGCCAGCGCCTCGGGTGAATGCGCCGGGACGAGTCGCCCGCTCACGCCATCGGTGATCACCTCGGGCGTGCCGCCGACGCGAGTCGCCAGTACCGGCACTTCCAGCGCGAATGCTTCCAGCGCCGCATTCGGCAAGCCCTCGGTGTGCGACGGCAACACCATCAGGTCGGCGTCCTGAAGGAGTCGGGCCGGTTGCTGCACGTAGCCGGGGAGATGAACCCAGTCCTGGAGACCGGCGGCCTGAATACGAGCCGTGAGCTCCGCGCGCGACGGTCCGTCGCCGGCGAAGACCGCTGTGACCCGTCGTCCGTGCGATGTCGCGAGGGCCAGCGCGTCGACGAGATCGGCATGCCCCTTCTCCGGGCTGAGACGTCCGATGCTCACGATGATCGGCCTTGGGAGCTGGCGGCCGATCAACGCCTCGATCGCGCCGCGTTCACCCGTCCGCGGGTAGTTCTCCAGGACGATCCCGTTGTGCAGCAGGGTCACTTTGGAGGCCGGCACCCGGGCCGCAATCAGATCGCGTTGCATCTTCCTGGACACGGCGATCACGCGATCGAACGCGCGCAGCACACGCTTGTCGAGCGCGATCATGAATCGCTGTTTGGCCGAGTTGCCGATGAAGCCGTGCGCGGTGCTGACGATAGGCACGCGATGAATCGCCCGCATCGCGTACGTCACGACGTCCGAGCTGCCTTCGTGCGCGTGCACGATGTCGAACACCTGGTCGCGGACCAGTGCCGCGAGATTCCAGACCAGCCGCGGATCGTACGGCCCGTGCGCCGGCACCTCGTGAATGGGCATGCCCACCGCTCGTGCGGCGGTCAGGAACGGCGTCTCGCTGCGATCGCCGGGGGCTCGGAACACGGCGAGCTGAACGTCGAAGCGGGAGTGATCGATGGCGCGGTAGGTTTCGAGGATGGTTTTGCCCGGCCCACCAATCTCGTGGGTATCGCGCAGCTCGAGGATCTTGATGCGACGCACGGGACTACGCGACTCGGGCCGTGGGCGGCACGGCACTGGTTTTGGCTTTCGCGATAACTGCGGCCGCGATGTCCGGGCGATATCGTTCGCTCGAGAAGGCGGCATAGAGGTCGATGGGCTTCGAGGCGCCCATCAACCAGCGCTGCGCGAGCTTGGCCGGGCCCGACAGCATCCGCAGCAGGACCGAGGGGAACCAGATGATCTTGAGATCCGGCCGCACGGCGCGCAACCGCTCGACCAGTTCGCCGCGCGTTGGCGCGGGCGTCTGCACGAGGTTGACCAGGTCCGGCGCACCAGCGAAGTCATCGATGTAGGAGCGGATCACGCGCGCTCCCGTAGACACGTCGAGTACGCTCAGCGGCGAGCCTTTGCTGCCGATGGCCACGTACCACGGGCCGACCTCGCGTCCCAGGCGTCCCGGCGCGTGAAAGTCGTCGAACTCGACGAGCGGTCCCGGCCGGATGACCTTCACATGAACGCCGAGCTCTCGGCCGAGCCGCCGCGCGAGCACTTCGGATTCGGCTTTGCCCCACACGTACGGCCCGCGCTCCAGGTTGCCGGCATCGATCTGCGTGGTCTCATCGACCACCCGGCCGTTCCCCGGCTTGATCACCGCCAGACTGCTCACGTGGACAATCGACTTCACGCCGGCTGCCGCGCCACGCTCGATGAGCAGCTTCGTCGCCGCGACCGAGTTGCGCTGCTGGTCGGACTTGCCTCCGCTCGTCTCGGCGGCGCAATGCACGATCGCCTCGACGCTCTCGAACACCTCCGCGCCCAGCCCGCGCGCGAGATCGCCGGTGACGTATTGCACGCCCGGTACGCGTCCTGGCGGCGCTGGCATCCGCCGTGCGACGCTGCGGACCGGATACCCGGCGTAGCGCAGTTCCTCGACGACTCGCCGGCCGAGCAGGCCAGTGCCGCCGGTGACCAGCACGATGCCTTGTCGGGTCGGCGCAGGCATCCTCGACACTGCGCACTCGAGGCGCGCCTGCGCGGCCGCCTGGGTCTGCTGCTCCTGGCGATCGAGTCCGACGCCGATCTGCTCGCAGATGTCCACGGTGTCGATGATCGACTGCGGCGTCATCGGTGCCGGCCCGCGCGAGGTGATGCTGGCGTAGAAGCGCTTCACCAGCACGGTCAAACCGGGGTACGAGCCGTGATGACCGAGCAGAATGCTGAACACGTTCCTCGTCGCGCCTTTGAATGTCTGCCAGGAGCGGCGGAACGGAGTCAGCAGGATCCCCGGGCCGGTGCCAGGGCCAAGCAGCCGCGTCACCGAACCTGTGACATAGTCGGCGCGCATCATCCCGTTGCTGCCGACGATCGTCTGATACTGCTCGATCGGCCGTCCGCTCAGCGTCACCAGCAGCACGCCGGTGCAGTCGCCGAGGCGCAGCAGCGCATAGACGTCGCCGCTGGTCTTGACGTCCATGCCGACGACGCTAATCGGCGCGTCGTATAGGCCGGTACCGGCGCGCATCTGATCGACGAGCGGATACACCGCATGCGGAAGAATGTCCTTCGCCTGATCGACCGGGCTGATCGTTCGCCGCACCTGCCGGAACGAGAAGAAGCTCTCGATGTGCACGACCCGGCCGATCGTGCCCATCTGCTCGCGCGCGATGATCGCCGGCTGTTCGAACAGGTTCTGGTGGCCGGAACAGACCTTGACGCCATGACGGGCGGCCAGCGCCAGAATCTCTTCGGCCTCGACCTTCGACATCGCGAACGGCTTTTCGACGTAGATGTGGACGCCGGCTTCGATGAGCGTTCGCGCGATCGCAACGTGCGTGTGCGGCGGCGTGACGATGTGAACGACGTCGGGCTTCGCCTCCGCCAGGAGCGCCGCGACGTCGGCGACGATGCGGGCGTCGGCCGGGATGAGTCCCTTCAGCTCCGCGACATCAGCCAGCGGGTCGGCAATGCCGACGACTGTGGCGCCGGGCGCCTTGGCGATCGCCGCGAGGTGGTGCAATCCCATCTTGCCGCAGCCGACGAGTCCGACGCGAACCGTGGTGTTGTGTTGAGTCATCGTGCTTCCGAGTACTCCTTTGATATTCAGACGGCGCCCGCGTCCGGCTGCAGCATCACCTTCAGCACCGAGCGCGAGCGAGCCAGCGACCACGCTTTCTCGAATTCGTTGAGGGGCAGGGACGTCTGCAGGAACGGGGTCGTATCGATCATCGTCAGCGTCCGCAGCGCTTCGTCGAAGTCCGCGCCGCTGCTGCCGACGCTGCCGACAATCGTGCGATCGAACGAGACCACGGATTCGAAGCTGAAGGGTTGCGGGCCGTAGGGAAGGCCCATCAGCAGCACCGTCGCTCCGGTGGCCGACTTCTGCAGCAGCGTCGTGAGCACGCCGACGTTGCCCGTAGCCTCGACCACCCAGTCGAACCGGTCGAGCCCTTCGAGCGACTCCGAAGTGGAGCCGATCGCTCCCAGCAGCGCCAGCCGCGACCGCTCGCGATCGATGACGGTCACCGAGTGGCCGCGCAGCGCGAGCACCCGCGCGGCGAGCTGGCCGATGGCGCCGGCTCCGATCACGCCGCATCGTCTCGGTTGATCACCCTCCGGGTTCGAGCCCAGCCGACGCAGCCCCTTGATGACGACGGCAAGCGGCTCAGTGAGGGCCGCCTGCGCCAGCGTCACCGACGGGGGCACCTTGTGCACGTAGCGGGCGCGCGTCACGAGGTAGGCCGCGTAGGCGCCGTCCTGCCCGATCACGCCCACTTCCCGGCGTTCGAGGCAGCGGATCGCCTGGTCGCGATGACAGTCCGCGCATTCACCGCAGCCCTGGATGCACTCCACGACCACGCGGTCGCCTTCGCTGACGTCCGACACGCGCGGGCCGACGGAAGCAATCGTCCCCGACGATTCATGCCCGGGCACGATCGGATACGAGGCCATCCCGGTCTTGTAGTAGCCGAGGCTGCCCTCGAGAATCTCGAGGTCCGTGCCGCAGATGCCGACGAACGACACCCGCACGAGCACTTCACCCGGCTTGAGGCTGGGGACCGTGCGCTCCTCGAGCTGGGCGCGATGCGTGCCCTGCACGACGACCGCGGGAAAGCCCTGCTGCGCGAAGAGCTCGGCGCGCCGCGCGGGGTTGCTCAACCCGCGGCTGTCGACGATGCCCATAATGCTGCCGATGAGTTTTTCGTAGCGGAAGCGGAGGATCTGCCCGCCGAGGGTCGCGAGCCGGCCTTCGCGCATGGCCAGCAGCACATCCTTGCCGGTCCAGGCCACCTCGCGGGCGATCTCGGCCGGGATGTGCCGCAGGATGCGGGTGCCGACCCAGCGCGCCGCAATGCCTTCGCGATGGTACCGCCGGCGAACTTGGCTCCACGTTTCCGTGTGGACGTGGATGATGCAGGCCTCAGGCTCGTACATCACCTTGCGTCCGTGCTCCATCCAGTACTTGGCGAACTCGATGTCTTCGAGTCCGGGGAGTCCTTCGTCGAACGCGTGCTTCTCCCACATGTCGCGGCGGACTGCGGAGTTGGCGTTGTTGGCGAACGGGTTGTCCGGATCGCACACCTCGTGCGGTTGCATCGGGAACAGCCGCTCGAAATCGCGCGACTCCGAGAACTTCGAGATGCCGTGTCCCCTCTGTCCGCCATACACCATGGCGACATCGTCGCGGCGCAGTGGCGCAACCAGCCGCTCGATCCAGTTCTCGTTGGCCGGAATCGCGTGCGCGGACACGATGGCGATGAATCGCCCCTTGGCCTCCTGGACGCCGACGTTGAGCGAGTAGCCGAATGTGAAGTCTTCCGTCCGGAGCTTCACGATTCGCGCGCCGTGCGAGGCAGCGATCTCGCGTGTGCGATCGACCGAGCCCGAATCCACCAGCAGCACCTCGAAGTCGCGGTACTTCTGATGGTCGAGGGATTCGAACACCTCAGGCAGCCAACGTTCCTCGTTGTATGCGCGGATGACGATGCTGGTCTCTGGGGTCTGAGTCATAGCGTCAGTGTCTCTGGGCACCGCGAGACGTGCTGCGGCCCCGGCCGTCACGAACGCGATCCGCTGAGCATTTCGGCGACGAACATCCGGGCCGCGACGAGCAGCGTTTCGAGCGAGTAGCGCCAGTCGCGTCGATCCAGATCGTAAAAGGCGAGCGGCGGCGTGAACGAGTGGCGGACGTCCTTCCACGAGATCAGTCCCCGCCGCCAGTAGGCCGCCAGCGTCTTGCCGTCGGATCGGACGCAGACGTGCCTGAAGTCCCGATTGCGCGGGGCGACCGCGACAACGCGCTGGCCGATCAGATCCAGGTAATGAAGCCAAGGCAGATCGACGCCAGCGTACGGCGCAGCATCGCCGCCGCCGGAGAGCCGCGGGTTGGCTTCGATCAGCTTCACGCGCCCGTCGTGCGCGTCCCGCTTCATCTCGATCTCGCAGATGCCGACGTAGCCGATGCTGCGAAGAAACGTGTCGCAGATGGTGTCGGTCTCTGTGTCCACGACCGACTCGGAGATGCTCGCGGGCCCGAACCCCACGGGATCGCAGCGCAGCTCGCGGAACATTGCGTGTCCGATGCGGTCGCCCCGCGAGTCGTAGCACGACAGATACACGCGCTTGTTCGTATCCGGGCCTTCGATGATCTCCTGAAGGATCACGAGCCGACTGGCCGCGACGGCCAAGCGATACAGTTCGACCAGCTGCTCAGGGTCTCGCGCGATCGCGACTTTCTGAAACGAAAGGGGGTGGCCACTCGGGAAGCCCTCCCACTGACGGAAGTGCGTGGGTTTCAACAAACAGGGAAACCGCGCGTCCTTCGCGAAGCGAACGACCTGATCCTGGCAGGTGGCGTACGCGGTGCTCGGCATCGGCATACCATGCTCCGCGGCGAGCCTGTATTGCGTCTGCTTGTCGGCCAGCAGCCCTTGGAGGCGACATCCTGGAGAGAGAATGTAGTGGTCCCGCAGCGCGTGTTCGTGTGCCGCGATGGCCGTGACGAATCGATCGGAGCTCGAAATCAACGCCGGCCGCCCAGGAATCGTTGCGGCGAGGTCGAGCATGAATCGGAGCCACTCATCGGGCTGACGATCCGGGTCCGGGCACAAGCGGGCGGGGCCGTAGACGGAACGGAATCCGGCATTCTGCGGATTGGAATCGACGCAGATGGCTCGGACGCCGCGCCTTTTGAGGCTGCGAACGCCGAGCACGCCGGTTTGGAATGCTCCGGCGATCACGGCAGGCGGCCAGCCGAGTTCGGCCTTCGACGGATTCCCGTCCGCCCCCATCTTATCGGCGGGCATTCGCAGCCCTGTTTTCCCACTGCAACACGTTCAAGTACACCTCTTCGTATGCGCGAGCCATATGGTCGACGGTAAACCACTCAGCGACTTTGCGCGCAGCAGCCTCACCGGTCAGGCTTCGCAGTCGTGCATCCTTTGAAAGCGCGAGAATTGCCGAGGTCATGCCTTCGACGTCGCCTGGTTTGAACAAGAAACCTTCAGCGCCGTGCTCGATCAGGTGAGGCGCCTCGCCAACGTCAGTTGAGACGATGGCCTTGCCGGCCGCCATCGCTTCGAGGATGGGGATGGACATGGCTTCCCATCGTGAGGGCTGAAAGTAAACATCGAATGACGGTAAAGCCCGCGACTGGCAGTAGCTCATCCTCAGAAAATCGTGTAGATGAACGGCGCCAGAGCGGAGCCCTGCGCGAAGATCAGCAGCGTCCCGACGACCAGCATCACCACGATCACGGGGAGCAGCCACCATTTCTTTCGTTCCTTCATGAACGCCCACAGTTCGGCGACGAGAGCCATCATTACCTCCTAGAATTGACGCGACAGACTTGCCGTGCGGCGGGCGTTCGCGGGGCGCGCGCGCCAGTAGCTTCGCTCCGCCGGAGCGTGCACCAGAGGGTTGCCCCCAAAGCTTCTCCGCAGGAATCCCACCGGGGTGAGCACGAGCAGGTACATCAGGCCCATGACGATCGGCGTGGTGACCTTGGAGATCAGGTGCGCGAGCCCCATCCACCCCCGCTCTACCGGACCGAGCATCGTCGGGATGAGGAGGCCCGCCAGAATCAGGACTGCGCCGAGCGACCCGAGCACGGTAGAAGCGGTGGGATGGGCACGCCACCAGGCGACGCCCGCGAAGACCGCGAACGCGAGGCCGACGGTCAACCCGAACCGCCGTCCTTCCGCCGTCGTCAGTCGAGTACCGAATTCGTTCTGCCACTGTTCGGTCTCCTTCCAGGCCGGCTGCGCCGCCTTGTCGAGCAGGAACGGCCCCAGTACGAGGTAGTCGATGTGGGTGCGCATGAAGCACTGGTACGCATCCGCGGGCGTGCAGACGATGGGCTCGCCGCGGACGTTGAACGACGTGTTCACCAGCACGCCGCACCCCGTGCGCGTCTCGAACGCCTTGATCAGGTCGTAGTAGCCGGGGTTCGTATCGCGCGTCACTGTCTGGACACGGGCCGAGTAGTCGATGTGCGTCACCGCCGGGATGTCCGACCGCGGCACGTTCAGCTTGTCGATGCCCCAGAGCGTGTGCTGTTCGGCGGTCAGCGGAATCCGCCGATCCTTCCGCACCGGCGCGACCAGCAGCATGTAGGGCGAATCGGTATCCAGCTCGAAGTAGTCGGAGACGCGCTCGCGCAGCACCGCGGGCGCGAAAGGCCGAAATCCCTCGCGGAACTTGATTTTGAGGTTCATCTGCGCCTGCATCCGCGGGCTGCGCGCGTCGCCGAGGATGCTGCGCGCCCCGAGCGCGCGCGGCCCGAACTCCATGCGGCCGTTGAACCAGCCGACGATCTTCTCGTCAGCCAGCACCTGCGCCACGCGCTCCGACAGGCATGCCGCCATCGAGCCGCTCGGCCGGCGCCCCGGCCTCCTTCAGGAACGCCTCGATCTCCTGGGTCGAGAACTCCGGGCCCAGATAGGATCCCTTCATTGCGTCGGTCTGGCCGTCGACGACTCGTCGGCAGCCCGAAGTGCCGGTGGGCGATGATCTGCGCCACGCCCAGCGCGCCGCCGGCATCGCCCGCCGCCGGCTGGATCCAGATGCGCTTGAACGGACCTTCGCGCAGCAGCCGTCCGTTGCCGACGCAGTTGAGCGCGACGCCTCCGGCCAGGCAGAGGTTCTCGAGCGCCGGTCTCTCTTGTGCGCCGTCCTGCGCCATGCGCAGCATGATCTCCTCGCATACTTCCTGAACGGATCGCGCGAGATCCATCTCGCGCTGCGTCAGCTTGCTCTCGGGCTTGCGCGGCGGGCCGCCAAACAGCTTGTCGAACTCGCCGTTGGTCATCGTCAGGCCCGTAAGGTAGTTGAAGTACTTCTGGTTCAGCCGGAAGGAACCGTCCTCCCGCAGGTCGATCAGCTCCTTGTAGATCAGGTCGACGTATTTGGGCTCTCCGTACGGCGCCAGGCCCATCACCTTGTATTCGCCCGAGTTGACCTTGAACCCCGTGTAGTAGGTGAACGCGGAGTAGAGCAGGCCCAGTGAGTCGGGCCAGTGCAACTCATCGAGGATCTCGATGTCGTTGCCCCGGCCGACGCCGATCGACGCCGTGGCCCATTCGCCGACGCCGTCGATCGTGAGGATGGCGGCGTGCTCGAAGGGTGATGGGAGGAACGCGCTCGCCGCGTGCGACTCGTGATGCTCGGCGTAAAGAACGTCGCCGTCGATAGCCGAGCTCCTCGCTTGATTTGCCGATCGATGTAGAGCTTGTCCTTGATCCAAAGCGGACCGGCCATCAGAAACGACCTGAAGCCCCTCGGCACGACGCCGAGATACGTCTCGAGGATCCGCTCGAACTTCAGGAGTGGCTTGTCGTAGAACCCGACGGCCGACACGTCGCCAATCGTGATGCCTGCCTGTTTCAGGCAGAACTCGACGGCCTGGTGCGGGAAGCTCGAGTCTCCCTTCTTCCGGGTGAATCGTTCTTCCTGGCCCGGCAGCGACGATTTCGGACCCGCGAAGAAGGCACGCGGCGCTGTCGTGATAGAACGCGGAGATGCCGAGGATGTACTTGTCGTTCATATAGGCTTTCGTCCGGCTGGAGCCGGACACTACTTGGTCAGCACGAAGCGATCGAGCATCAGCACGTCGAGCCCGGATCCGAAGAACACGCGCACGGCATCGCGCGGCGTGCAGACGATAGGCTCGTGGAAGCCGTTGAAGGACGTGTTCACCAGGCATGGAATGCCGGTGGCCTGGCCGAATGCCTCGAGCACCGATTGAAACCGCCGCGGACCGTTCTCCGCGACGACGTGGAGCCTGATGTGCGCGGCGTCGGACGGCATTACCGACCGGAACCGCGCAACGTCCAGCGGACGGAAGTCGCACTCCATGAAGGGCGCCTCGTCCGGCCCTGCGAAGTGCGCCCGCGCGCCGTCCGGGAGCGTGCTGAGGGCATAGCCCCGCCAAGACTCGCGACGCTTGAGGAACCGGTTGAGGTTCTCGAGCACGTACGGCGAGAACGGGTTGGCGAGGATTGAGCGGGCTCCCAGCGCTCGAGGTCCCCACTCCATCCGGCCCTCGAACCATCCGACGAGACGGCCCTGCTGGAGATGGTGCACCGTCTGCTCGATGAGGGCTCCCTCGTCGGTCCAGTCGTAGCGCAGCTTGCAGTTGTCGAGAGTCGACTTGATCGCATCCGGATCGTACGATGGCCCCATGAACGCCGACAGCGGCGCTGGCGATAGGTTGGAGAGCCGCATCGCGGTTCCCACAGCCAGACCTGCGTTTCCCGGATTTGCCGGTATGAACACGCGCTCGTAAAGGCCCGACTGCCTGACGACAGAGTTGATCGACGAATGGTAGAAAAGACTACCGCCGAGACACAATTGCCCGACCGACGTGTGCGCCTTGATTCGACGGAGAGTGTCAACGAGCAACTCCGCAATCTGTTTCTGCAGAGCGGCTGCAACCAGAGCCCTGACGGAGTCGCTAGGCGACCCTACAAGAATCTCGGTGATACGCTCGCGCCACCGGGCCAGGGCCTCGAAACGGTTGCCGTCGGTCGTGAAAAGATGCTGAAGCTTGTCGTTCGGCGCGGCTGACATCATGCGCGCCAATGCTTCGAACCGCTGATCTCCAGACTCGGACCCGAAACCGACCAACGCGGAGCACTCTGAGTAGAGATCAGAGTAGCTCGGCCCCGACCACGGCCACTCGATGCGGCGGACGTCGGCGCCTTCGCCATGCCACACGCTCACGCCAGGCTGCTCGTGATCGCAGATCACGATGGTGGCGGATGAGAACGGAGACGTCAGATAGCTCGCGCAGGCGTGCCCCTCGTGGTGCTCGAACCTCGTGGTTGGCCACGGTGAGGCGGTGTTGGCCTCTTCGGCGACGCCGCTGCCCACGATGTCGGCGCGCGACGCCCCGACCTCGGTCAGGAGTGCATCCAGCGCCTCGTCAGGAAGACCACTCGCGTTGACGCCTGCGCCACGGACCCGCGTGATCCGCTCTTGTTCACAGACTCCCAGCACGGCTTGCGCGTTCGATAGCGCTGCGCACGCATGAGTGGTCACGCCGCCGAAGCCGGCCGTCAGCCTCATGAGGTCTGGAGCGCCGGGCGGTGCGTTCGCTGGATCATGTCCTGCTCGTCCTGTCTGTTCGGCTGGCAGATGCTCCCGATCGGGAACGTGCTCATGCCCGTCCACGAGTCGTCAGCCGGAACTTCGTAGAACGTGCACACGTTGGTCTCGGTCGGCCCGTAGAGGTTGAAATAGCGAGGCGCCTTCCAAATGGCGCGCACGGCTCTGAACTGCGGAATGGGGAACACCTCTCCGGCAAAGTGCACGATGCGGAGCGGAGAGTAGCCGTATCGTTCGAGCTTGCCGTAGGTCGCCAGGAAGTTCAGGATCGACGGTGTCGAGTACCCAGACCGAGATCTTCTCCGACGAGATGGCGGCGGCCAGCCTCATGGGATCCTTGTCGAGCCCCTCGCCGAAGAGCGCCAGCCGGGCGCCGTGCTTCAACGGAACGTAGATATCGAGGATAGACAGGTCGAAGTGGAAGGGCGCGTGGGACGAGAATGTGTCGGTCTGCCACGGCTCGAATGTACTCGAGCACCAGTCGATGAAGCTCGCGGCATTCCCGTGCGATAGGACAACGCCCTTCGGGTTCCCAGTTGATCCAGACGTGTACAGGATGTAGGCGATGTCGTCGGCACCCGACGACACCGAAGCCACGGGCGGGGCGGCAGCCCGGGCATCGAGCGTGTCCAGCAGCGCGGGCACGCCGATGTGGGTGTCGGCCTCTACGGCAAGCACGGCCGGTGACGCTCCGAGCTGCTGCAATTCCTCTGTCAGCGGGCCCGCGAGCTCCGTTTCGGTGACCACGACCCTGACCTGGCAGTTATTGAGGATATAAGCGCCACGGGCGACCGGCGACTCGGCATCGACTGGGGCGTAGGCCGCCCCAGCCTTGAGTACCCGAAAATCGTGATGATACCGTCAATCGACTTGTGCAGCCGGAGCCCGACGCGGTCGCCAGGCCGCACGCCAAGCAGCCACAAGCAATCCCGCATGCGATCGGAGAGCGCGTCCAGCTGCGCGTAGGTGATGCTGGGACCCTCGGCCATGCCGACGGCGGGCGCATCCGGGAATCGACGCGCCGAGTCTTCGAGAAGCCCCGCGAGCCCCGTGGTGGTCTTCATCGCCTCGCGACTTTCGCTTGCACCATCGTGTCGATGTTCGCCACCGTCGCGAGGTTACCGGCTTCGAGGTCGTTGGCCTCGAGCTCGATCTTGAATTCTTCCTCAAGGAACGACACGAGCTTGAGCGTCGAGAGCGAGGCGAGAATGCCGCTCTCCTTCAGCTCAGTCTGGTCGGTCAGGTTCTTGGGATCCTCGCCTGGGAGAAAGTGCTCGAGGATATAGCCGCGGACAACTTCCCGTATGTTCGCCATTACTCAGAATCTCCAATTCGATTGCTCGTCGTTGCGGCGAACTGCATTCGCCACCTGGTCGTTGAGGGCTCCGCGCACCTCGAGCTGTTCATGTGCGAGCCCCATTTTCTGCAGCTTGCGGCTCACAATCAAGCCTGGGGTATTGCGCTCGACGATGAACCCGGTGATCCCGGTTGCACCCAGAGCCAGGTTGACCGTGGCATAGGCGACAAACAGGTCAGCGACGGGAGCGTTCGTGACAAACGTCTTGCTGCCATTGAGGACGTAGTGGCTGCCGTCGCGGGTTGCCCGTGCGGATGCTGAAGATGTCGGATCCGGCATCGGGCTCGGAGGCGGCGTTCGCGCCGACGATCGAGCCGTCACACAGCCCCGGAAGATACTTGCGGCGCTGATCGTCAGTCCGTAGAGGAGAATCGGGATCGAGTTGGTCCACAGGTGCGCGTTCAGCGAGAACAACAGGCCCTGGTCGCGTGTGCCACGGCCGAGCCCCTCCATGACGGCCAGCAACTCCAAGAGCCCAAGGCCGAGGCCGCCGTAGTCCTGCGGGATCGGCATCCCAAGCACGCCGAACTCGGCGCACCGTCGCCAGGCGTCGCGATCGAAGTGTGCCTCGCGATCCCGTTGTACCATGTCTGATGTGAGCGAGCTGCGCGCGAAGACGACTGCCGCGTCCTGAAGTGTGTGCTGTTCCTCTAACAAGTCGAATGTCACCGTGTTATGCGCTCCTTGATCGACGCCTGCCGAACGACACCCATCACAACTGTCGACTTCTCTCGCGCCAGCTTGTCTTCTCGAATGACCAGCAACCTCCGGTACGCTCAGCGCAAGCCAAGCGGGTTCCTACCCCAATTCAGGTCGCCAGACAATGGCCGGATTCCGAAACGCCGTCAGGCGACCGAGCATCTCGACGACGTCGACGTGGCTCATGCCCGGTGAGGCGTGCGTCTGGTCCAGCGGTGCGTCAAACTGCGGGCGTATTCAATCAGTGAGACGCCAAAACGGCGGGCCGCGCCCGGAGCGAACGTCATGCACCACAGCGTTCTGTGCGGATGGCCGAACCGTGCGCTTCGAGCAAGGTACTTTCGTGCTCTGCGACTGTAGGTGCGCCTCAGTCGTGAGGATCCATCAGCCAGCATGAGTGGCACGGCGACCGCTCGGTGAAGCCTCGCCATTTTCCGGTCGATGGTCCCGCGATGCTGTAGATCGTACTGCCGATTTGCAAGCGCGTGCCTTTTCACGATCCGAAGCAACTCTTGCTGCTTGCGCAGCCACACGTACCGCCCGTTCTTTCCCGCGGTGGTAGAAATCTGACCGGAGTGGTAGCGGAGCTTGTAGGTCGGTAGGTCTACGAAGCAGACACGATGTGCCCGACTGATGCGAAGGATGTAGTCCAGCTCCTCGAAGTACTTGACCCGTTCGTTGCGGATACCCACCTCCTGGACTATGCTTCGTCTTATCAGCATGTTGTTCTGGCACACGATGATGTTGAGCAGGTAGGCGTCGAAGATGTTGCCGACGTAGACCCGTCGATGGAGCACACTCGGATCCTCGCGCTCGAGGACGGCCCGAAGTTCGGTGTGGGCGCCCAGCGGCACGCTCCGCTCGAAGAGGCGATCGTAGGTGGTCTCTGGATCCCGGTACGACGATTTGTGATACGCCTTCAAATGGTACCTGTCGAAGTAACCATCGTCATCGAACGCTGACATCTCGGCGTACACCAGGCCGACGTCTGGGTAGAGGTCAAGCAGTTTGCTCTCGATTTCAAGCATGTACGGGTAGAGCAGGTCATCCGAATCGAGAAACGTGAGGTAGTCGCCTTTGGCGTGCGCCATCCCCACGTTCCGGGCGTGCCCGACCCGCCGGTTGGGCGTAAGGATGTATCGAATACGGTTACCATATGCCGTAAGCCGCTCGCGTGTGTCGTCGGTCGATCCGTCGTCTACTACAATAATCTCAACGTCGTGACATGTCTGTTGTAGGACGCTGTCGATTGCTGTTGTGATGAAGTGAGCGCGGTTGTACGTCGGGATGATGACGCTGATCCGTGGTGCTGGCATTGGCAATGACTTCCAAGGCGAGACTTCCTTGCCTGTCCGCAGCGAATTGGCTCAAGTTCGCGGATGTCTGTCGGCCTGCGTGGGGATATTTGCCAACATTCTGGCGCGTGACGGGGCCTGTCGACTCCAAATTCAGCAGGGACGAATGGCTGGCTACGGGAGACCCACGCGACCAGCCGTGCGCGCCCCGACCGGTGACCGACGGTGTTGCTGGCGGCTGCGGACGTACGCGACGGCTGTTGCGGCGCCTGCGCACAAGCCCTTGAAGGAACACGGATAGGCGAGGACGGAACAATACTGGTGCATCTCTACGGGCCATGCGTGCTGCCAGGCCTCATCAGCCCCTAGGAACTCACACCCTTCGAGACCGGACTCGATGCTTTTCCGAATGATTTCCATGGTGAGATGGACGCCTGGCGAGACTCGACTCCAGGCCGGGTCATAGCCAGTCTTCAGAAACCACAGCCTGCGGGAATGTTCGACGGCGATCCGCATAGCGATGAGATTCGACCCCACTCTGTAAAAATAGACTCGCAGCATGCCTGCGGCGCACGCGGACGCGGTATAACATTCGAAAAACGATTTCAGCCGTGGTCGAGCCAGCAACGCGCTACCGGCGCGCCCTTTCCAGCTGGACGCTTCGACCTCAAACGCCCGTTGCAGGAGCGGCGACAGGTCACGAAGGCACAGGGATGCGCCATACTCGTCGATGGACAGGCCGCCGAGAGCCATGGCCTTTCGCTCTTTCGTGCGCAGTCCCGCGCGCGATTTCGTTCCCATACTCGCCTGGAAAGCATGCCAGCCATCCTTGAACACGAGATGGCAAGATCGTCCAGTGCGGCGAACGATCACAAATTCGCGTTTGGTGCGCCGATGTTGCAAGGCGCGGTCAATTGCAGATCCGAAGACGAGTTTTTCGAGCAGCAGCGGCTGGCGCATCGAGAGGAGAGCATCGACGAGCAGGTCAAGCGACGGTTGATCCGCGTAGAGCAGGCCGCTCGGCTCGCCCAGCGTCGACGTTCCCATCAGGGCCAGCCATGTGGCCGGAGGCGTGCGGTGCAGCACGAGCGGTGCAATCCCCACCACTCGTCCGGCGCTGCGCGCCACGACCACTCGGAGGTCGGTTTCCCGATGAAGAGTTCGGGCGCAGGCCATGAACCATGCATGCTGAAGCAGGGGAGTCGGGAATTGTCTGCCCAATTGGGCCCAGTCTTCGGACAGCGCGTCGAGTTCTGACAACGTGGAGATGACTTCGATGTCCCCCCGTTTACGCGAATGAGTCCCCATCACCGCGTAGGCGCCTCGATGGCCGTAGGATCGCAGTGTTTCACTTCCGGTCGCTTGCCCGAGTCGCGCCTCAAGCGGTTCATCAATCGAACCGCATGTCCCTTAAGTGTGTTGTTGTAGATCGTTAGCGAGGTGTGCCACCTGTAGGTATCGGTCCAGCGGCGCTCCCATTCGTACGGTTCGCCGTGAAAATCCATGAACCGAACGCCACGGTCAATCAGGCTTTCGACCAAATGCGCCCGCAGAAACATCGCCGGGCTGAGCGCCTGACGTCGCTCGTCGTAGCTGGTCTTAAGGTAGTAGTAGCACCCGTTATGGATGTAGCCGAGGTTGTGCGCGATCGGGGTTCCGTTGAGGGTCAGAACGCGGATGTCGAGGCGGCCGGCCGCAGCCGCGCTGCGGCCCATGGTCCGATAAAAACCGGTTTGCCTGGGTACCGCGGTGATAGCGGTTCCGTGCGCCTGTTTCCAACTTGCGCGCTCGACAGCCAGCATCGCTTCGTACGCCTCGTCGAAATCGTGTTCGTCACGCAGAATGGTGACGTCAATCTGCCCTGCGGACTGAACTTTCCTGGTCGCTCGCTTTACGTCCTGTCTAAACTTGGGGCTTCGCGACGACAGGTACGCTTCGAACGTCACCGGTAGTTCGAGGAAATACGCCGGCATTGTGTACCGGATGTCGCAGTCCAGCCCGCAGGCCTTCGCTCCACTCTGGAGAAGGTTCGGCACGGCCGTACCCTCGACCAGCTTGGACATCCGGAAAATATCCCAGTGCACTTCCTGTCTCTTGATTTCTGCAATCAGCACCTCAATCACAGCTGCGTCCAGGCCGCGACCTAGAATGCCGCCGTGCGTGTTGTAGCGTTCCGAGATTGGCGACAGTATGCTCAGGCGCTGTCCCAACACGTGAGTCGGTCTCGAGACGAGCGGCACAAGACCTATCGCCTTTCCTCCCCGAGCCAGCAGGAAGAGTAGAAATCGATCCTCCGGTTCTAGATGGTGCTGAAGCATCGCCGCGGTCCACTCAAAGGACGTGGAGGGTTCGCAGGCAGTTTCGGCAAACAACTCGCGCCAGATGTGCTCGAAGGTGGAGATGTCGGCTGAGTGAGCCACCACATTGACCTGGAGGTCCGACGAGATCGGCAAACCGGGCATCATCAGGCCACTATCAACGCGACGTCTCACGCGCCAGCTCATCGAGTGCAGTCCGGGCAAGGAGCGCGTCGGGTCCGGCGGGGGTGCGTGCCAGCTGGAGCTCCAGCTCCGCCTGCGCTTCCGAGAGACGCCCGAGTCGGCGATAGGTCTGTCCCAGATGGTAGTGAATGCAATACATCTGCGGTTTCTTCTCGAGCGCCTTCAACAGCGCGGGGAGAGCGTCCTGACTTCGGCCCGCGTGGAGCAGCGCCCACCCGTAGGTGTCAAGGACGTCTGCGTCTTCGGGTCGCATCGA
This sequence comes from uncultured Acidobacteriota bacterium, assembly GCA_963839705.1. Lineage (GTDB taxonomy): Bacteria > Acidobacteriota > Vicinamibacteria > Vicinamibacterales > 2-12-FULL-66-21 > DATBJJ01. Next base: position 238,443 of record CAWIWL010000003.1, on the reverse strand, counting down.
CAGGGCCACACTTGCATACTCCAGAGCCTTCGCCGGATCACCTTCTCCGGATTCGATCTCGACCCACCCGAGTCCATTGTAGAGGCTGGCGGTTCGAAGACCGGAATCGAAAGCTTTCAAGTAGTGCTGTCGCGCAACGGAGTAATCACGACGGGCTTCAGCCCGTACGCCCGCAGAATAATCTCGCGTCGTCAGGTAGGAGATGAACGTAATCGAGCTCGCAACTGTGACGGCCGCGACAGCCAGCATTTGGCGCCTGGCAACGGCACCTGGCCAGGCGACTGATGCCCCAAGGGTGAGCCCGCAGCAGTCCGCGACGATGTCCGCCAACTCCACGTTCCTGTGCGGGAACCACGACTGGAGCGTTTCATCGCTCAAGGCGAGTGCGATTCCCAGGCCGACGGCAACGAGCACCCTCCGGCGGGCGTTGCGCACGCTAGCGCTGAGCAGGCGCTCGAACACGAAGAACATCACTGCGAACCCGAGAACGTGCAGAGGTTTGTCGATGCCAGGGAACCGCAACAGCAGCTTATTGATTGGGCCCCCGATAAACTGCTCAAGGATCAGCGCGCCGGCAATCGCAACCACGATTGCGGCCGTCGTCCCTACGTCGATGCGGTAGCCTTGCGACATCATGCTCGTGCAAGCCGGATCTATGGCTTAGCGCAGTCTCGTGATCCCGCCACTGGGGGCGCCGCGAGGGGCTCAGCGAGGGGCGCCGGCGACAGACATTCTGGCTTCTTCGCGGAGCCTGTTCCTGTCAATCTTTCCAACCGCACCGAGCTTCGGCAATTCCTGCCGGAAGATGAATCGCGCAGGCACTTTATGTGCCGGCAGCCGGGAGTGACAGAACGCTTCGAGCGTCTTTCGGTCGACGTCGCCCCCATCGCCCATGGCAAGGAACGCCACCGGCACTTCGCCGAGCAGTTCGTGCGGCGCAGGCACCACAGCGACTTCATGGACGCCCGCGAACTCGTGCAGGACGTCCTCGATCTCCTTGGCACCGACCCGGTGCGCGCCAACCTTCAGCATGTCCTGACGGCTGCCCACCAGAAAGAGATACCCCTCGTCGTCGGCATAGCCGAGATCGCCGGTGCGATAGCCAAGCGGACCGAATTTCTCGCGGGTCTCGTCGGGATTGTTCCAGTAGCCCTTCGCGATGTTGGCGCCACGCGCGACCAGCTCGCCGATCTCGTGCGGCGCGGCAATGGCTCCGTCGTCTTTCACGATCCGGATCTCGACGTTCGGGATGGCCTTGCCGATTGAGCCGGCCTTTTCCTGCACGCGAGCCGGATCGAGGAAGGTGAGGCGCGCAGACGCTTCGGTTGCGCCGTACATCACGTAGAACGGTACGTTCGGTCCTCGTGCCAGCCACTCTTGAATCCGCCTGACGGGCATCGACCCGCCGGCCTGAGTGACGTAGCGCAGCGCCGGCAGCGGTGTCGACTCGAGGTCGGACCGGTGCAGCAGAAGCGCGAAGGTGGATGGGACGCCGGCGAATCCCGTCACCGCGTGCTCCTGCATTGCCCGAAGCACGACATTGGGATAGACGAACCGGTTGTCGATCACCACGGATCCGCCGACGGCGAGGTGCGTATGCAGAAGAGACAGTCCGTACACGTAGTAGAAGGGAAGCACGCACATCACCCGATCGCGCTCGGTGAGGTGCAGGTAACTGACAATCGATCGCGCGTTCGAGACCAGGTTCCGGTGCGTCAGCATCACGCCACGGGGTTCGCCCGTGCTGCCCGAGGTGTAGATGATGGCCGCAAGGTCGATGTCGATCACGCGGACGCGCGGCGCCTCGTCGCCAACGTCGTTCAGCGCCTCGTTGAAGGCCCGGCTGGCCTGAGGGAGGACCTGGCCGTGTTTCAATCGCCCCGACACGAACAACGAGCGTACGCCGGCAAGCGCATGTGTCGCATCGATCTCGCGCGCCGTGTGGGCATCGATCACCGCCGCGACCGGCGAGCAGTCCGCCACTGCCGCCGCCAGCCTGTCGCTCTTCGGCCCCGCGGGTAACGGCACAGCGACCGCGCCGGCTTTCATCGTCCCCAGATACGCGGTGGCGAGCTCGATCGAATTGTCGAGCGCAATCACCACGCGGTCGTGTCGTCCGACCCCGGCGCGCCCGAGGACATGCGCAAAGCGGTTGGCCAGTCGATCGAGCTCGCCATAGGAAGCGACACGATGGCCGTCGACGAGCGCCGGGGCATCCGGCCGCCGGGCCGCGGAATCCTCGAGGAGCTTGTGCACCAGCATCACGCCAACATCCATCACGTCGACAGCATCTACTTGAGGGCGGCCATAGGCGCGGCCAGTCGATCGACGAGCGTGCGTATCGTGGCCGGAGCGTCCGCCTGCGGGCGACGCTCGATGAAATGGTGATGCACGAGTTGCGTCGACAGGACCCCGACGGCCGCCATGTTGTCGGCGTTCGAGAACTGCCCCGCACCCGCGCGCGCCCGGCATTTCGCGATTACAGCACCGGCGGCGGCCGGGTTGAAGACGCCTGCTTCGGACAAGGCGCGCGGAGACGCGACCTGGTCGACCCATTCCCGCGCCGCATCGCTCGCAAACGACAACGCGTCGGGTGCGCGGTAGGGCTGCTTGCTGCGCGCGAGAATCGAATCGAGGACCAGACCGCCAGCCGCGCGCTTCAACACATGCTTCTCGTCGAGCACGCGCAGCTTGTATTCGGCCGGAAGGGATTCCGCCAGGGCGGCGACCTGCCGGTCGAGAAACGGAAAGCGTCCCTCGACCGAGTTCGCCATCAGCATCCGATCGCCCTGCGACGAGAGCAGATAGCTCGACAGCAGGGTGTGGACTTCGAGGTACTGATCCTGGGCCAGCGGACCCCATGACCCGAACTCGGCCGGCAGGTTGGCGAGCAGCGCGTCGACGGGATTCGCCGTCGTGGCACGCTGGCGCGCATCTGCCGAGAACAGCCGCTTCAAAGCCGCGGCGCCGCGCCAGCGCGGCTCGTGCCCGAAGCCGGCCCGTTGCGCGTGCTCCAGACCCTGCCCGAAGAACTGCCGCATGATCGCGCGCTGCGACACGGGCGACCGTTCAAGGTATGGGTAGAGCCTCTCCAGAAGCCGTGGTCGTGCCTCGGACTTGGGTTGACGAGCCCAGAACCGCCTCACCTTGGCTTCGCGGAACACATCGTAGCCGGCAAACATCTCGTCGGCGCCCTCTCCCGTGAGGACGACTTTGATCCCCGACTCCCGGACGAGCCGGGACAGGAGAAACAGTGGCGCCGGCGCGGTTCGGAGCACGGGCCGTTCCGTGTGATAGATGACCTCGGGAAAGACTCGGGCGATATCGTCGCGCGTCACCAGAACCTCGTGGTGATCGCTGCCCAGGTATTCGGCCATCGCCCGCTGATGTGTCGTCTCGTCGTACTCCGCGTCTTCGAACCGGAGGGAGAAGGTCTGGAACTCTGAGCCCTTCGCACGCAGACCGAGCGCCGCCACGAGGGAGCTGTCGAGCCCTCCCGACAAGTAGCTTCCAACCGGAACGTCCGCGCGTAGCATCCGCAGGCCCGTCGCTCGCTCGAGCGCTTCTCGAACAGCGACCACGGCATCGTCCAACGTGCCGCCGAAGCCGGCATGGACGCGGGTCGGGAACGACGGGGCGTAGCACCGGGAGCGGCGAATCTCGCCGGCGCGGTAGATGCTGGTCGTGCCGGGTTCGAGCTCCTCGATGCCGTCGAAGACGGTCTGAGGCGCGACCGGCGCCCAGAACGTAAACAGCTGTTCGAGGCCCTTCGGATCCAGCCGGCGCGGTAGTTCGGGGCCGCCCGCGAAGATGGCCTTCACCTCGCTCGCAAAGTAGAGCCGGCCACCGTGATGTGCGACGTACAGCGGACGCACGCCAAACGGATCTCTCGCCAACACCAGCTGCGAGCGCGTCGAGTCCCAAAGCGCGATCGCCCACTGCCCGTTGAATCGACTGAACGCATTCTCGCCCCATTGCTCGAAGGCATGGACGATTACTTCGGTGTCGCTGCGGGTTCTGAATACATGGCCCAGTCCTTCAAGTTCGTCACGCAGCTCGATGTAGTTGAAGATCTCGCCGTTGAAGACGACCCACAGCGTGCCGTCCTCATTCGAGAGCGGCTGCTGGCCGCCGGCAAGGTCAATGATCGAGAGCCGCGCGTGACTCAGGCCGGCGCGACGGTCGCGATAAATGCCGAACTCGTCGGGGCCGCGGTGCTTTAACGCTCCCGCCATGCGTCCGAGCTGATCGAGCTCGGGCGGTGGCAGGTCGTCGCGGAGCGAGACGACGCCGACGATTCCGCACATCAGGTCGTAATCTCTGCTACGGGCTCGACGAGCATAGGACGAGCGTGCAAATACTTGGTCGTGCGGCGTTTCTGATCGATGTCCTTGAAGACCCGTTCGACCTGGTCGGCGCTGAGACCGATGACCGGCGCGACCTCAATCGGCGGTATCTGGTGGTTGTGCGCGTACAAGCAGAGGTCCATTTTGTCGTAGGGGAGCGCGTAGTAGAACTCTTCCTGCGTCTGGGGCAGCGAGAATGTGTCGGTTGTTGGCGGCCTTCGACGGATGTCTTCGGGTACGCCGAGGTATTCCGCCAGTGCGTAGACCTGTGACTTGTAGAGGTGCGCGATCGGTTTCACGTCGGCGGCGCCATCGCCCTGCTTGACGAAGAACCCCTGGTCGTACTCCAGGCGGTTGGGCGTTCCGGCGACCGCGTATTGCAGACGATCGGCATGGTAGTACTCCATCAGCTTCCGGAAGCGTTGCTTGAAGTTCGTGGCCGCAATCATCTGGAGGTACGCCGGGGCCGACATGCGCGAGGTCTTGCGCTCACCTGAAGGAGCCTGGACGGTCAGTTCTGAAATGTTCAGCCGATTGTTATCGAGGATCGAGGGCAGCGTGATCTTGAATCGGTATCCGTCTCCGTACTCAGGAAAGACGGTTTGGATCGCCTCGTCCTGCCTGGAATAGCAGCCGGCTGCCTCAAGGATTGTCCCCAGCTCCTCGAGCACTGTGGGGACGCCGAGCTGCCCGGCCAGGAGCCGGCCCAAGGCGGCCGATTCCGAGGCGGAGTCACGCTCCGGCATGAGCAGGGCCATGACGCGGTTCGGGCCCATCGCCCGCGCGGCCAGGGAAGTCACCACTGAGCTGTCGATGCCACCGGACAAGCCGACGACAATTCCTCGCCGACGAAGCGTGGTCAGAACGTGAGACTTGAGCGCCTGCTCGATCCGGGTCGCGACCGCGCCCGGGTCTATCCGAAGAACATCTCTAGAGAACATTTGACTCCGCACAGCTTCGCCCCGTCAGTCACATCTTGAGGACTGCATTGGGCGCCCAGGGACCCGGCACCTCCGGGTTCCGGGCGAACGGCGTGGCGCCGTCAGGAGAGCAAAGGGCTCTCCGTCCAAACGGGACCGCGCATGACGCACGAGCCCCTTTGTTTTCAATATGTTATGGGTTTATACCACAGGGTCGCGCTGGTAGCGACGACAAAAGTAATCAACTGAGCGGACAAAAGTCTTCCAGCCTGGTGGCAGGTTGTCTACTTGGAGGATGACGAGATCGTCTGCAGGTGCTGCTGGGCTTCGGCTGCCCATGGGGCTTTCCGCCCCCCCAATGCAAACGCCCGCTCTATCGACTGGCGCGCAAGCCCCGGGTCCTCGGCAAGCAGGTACGCCAACCCGAGGTGATAGTGGTACGTCGGGTTGTCTGCGGCCAGAACGACTGTTTGACGAAACGCCGATACTGCGGGTTCGGCTGTACGGCGCTTGTAGTAGACCCACCCAAGCGTGTCCTGGGCCTCGGGGCTCTTCGGCATCACCTGCACGGCCGTCTGTGCGAGCTGCAGCGCATAGTCAAGCTTCTCCCCGCGTTCCGCATACAGCCATGCCAGGTTGTTTGCTGCAATGGCCGCTCTCGGGTCGAGATCCACCGCGCGCTGGAAGTACTCGAGGGCCTGCGTGTTGTCGCCCTCCATCTGCGCGATGATGCCGAGCATGGTGAGCGCTGACACGGGCTTGGCGTGCCGCGTCGAGAGCGCTTCGAACTCACGCCGCGCTTCGGCGAGCCGACCCTGCGACATGTATAGTTGTCCCAACATCGTGTAGGCAGGCAGAAGGTCCGGGTTCAGCTCCAACGCGCGCTTGAGCTCGCGCTCGGCGCCTACCAGATCCTTGGACGCACCGTAGGTCCGCGCGGCGATGATGCGGACCTCCGGGCTGTCGGGCATAGCCTTCACGGCGGCTTCCGCGCGAGAGCGAGCGGCAGCGAAGTCGCCAGAGGCCAACTCCACGGCCGAGAGGCCGCTGATGGCCTCGACGAGTTTGGGATTCAGCTCGAGTGCGCGGGTGAACGCGCGCCGCGCTCCCGGCATATCGTTCGAGGCAGAGGACACGAATCCGCGCTGGACGTAGAGAATCGGCTCGTTCGGGTTGGCGGCGAGCAGCGGATCGAGCACTGCTTTGGCGCCCGCGACATCTTTCGAAGCCAACAGGCTTCTGATGAGGGCGACCTGCGCCGCGAGGCTGGTCGGCTCATTCTTGACGGCTTCACGCGCGTGTTGCACAGACGCGCTGACGCGGCCGCTGGCGAGATCGAGGCGCGCGAGCTCGACCTGAGCGCTGGCGGCGCGCGGGTTCAACCGCAACACTTCGGCATAGGCTTGGCGCGCTTGATCGATATCGCCGCGAGCGGTATGGGATCGCCCCAGGGCGAACTGCAGTTCCGCCGAGTCGCGATCGATTTGGGCTGCCGCCTGCAGTTGGGCGAACGCTTCTTCGCGTTTTCCTTCCTGCGCCAACAGTTGCCCCTTCAGGAGCAGAGTCTGCGCATCCCTGGGATCCTTCTGCAGAAGCTCCTCGACGACCCTGTGGGCGTCGTCGAAGCTTCCTCGCATCGCGTAAGCCTGCGCCAGGCGGCGACCGGCGGTTCTCGACGTCCGTTCCGACGCGCGCAGCTGTTGAAGCTCGGGGATCGCGTTGGTCGGACGGTTGCGCAGCAAATAGAAATCCGCGAGCGCAAATGGCGCCGCACCTGAGGAGGCGAGAGCTTTGACGTAGGGCTCAGCCAGATCGGGCTTGTTCATCGCCACGTAGAAAACGGCCATCGCACGGTTGGTGACAGGATTGGTGGGCTCCAGGGCGAGCGCGGTGCGCAGCGCCTGCTCCGCATCGGCGGTCTTGCCCGACGCCCAATAGTGGTTTGCGAGGGCAAGATGTCCGGGAACCCACTTGGGCTCGAGCTCCACCGTTCGCTTGAAGGCACGTTCGGCAGCGTCGGCCCTTCCTCGTCCCATCTCGAGGACGCCCAGGTTCGCGTACGTCGCGCCCCGCAAGGGGTCGATCTTGATCGCCTCCTCGATCTCACTGATCGCCTGGTCGATGTTCCGAAGCCCGGCGAGCGAGTTGCCCAGGAGCACCTGTGCCTCGACGTGTTTCGGTTCTACGGCCAGGACGGCTTCAGCCCGGGCCTTGGCTTCATCGAAGCGACGCGCGCTCAGCAGGTAATTACCGGCAGTGACCTGGACAGCGCGATCATCGGGCATCAGGTCTGCGGCGCGCACGTATTCAGCAAGGGCGCGGGCCAGATCCCCCAGCTTTTCCTCGGATCGGGCGAGTCCGAGCCGCGCAGGTCCGAACCTCCCGTCGCTCTGGACCGCATTGCGATATTCGATGGCAGCCTCACGGAACTTGCCATCCTTGAAGTACCGGTCCCCACTTTCCACGAAGCGCTGCATGCGAGCTTCGGGACTACCGGAACAGCCGGTCACCACAAAGCCACAGATAAGGGTTACGAGTAACAGCCCTAAGCGCCGCCTGATGATCATGTCTTCGCTTTTTGCGGGAATCATTTTGACGATTCGCCCGGTTCCGTCGTGAGCTGAGCAAAGACGACTCCAGTCTCGGCAATCAGCCTGATTGCGAAATGGCAGAAAAAGCCTGACTATCTGACTGCCTTGGTGTGAAGGCAATCGAAATCGAGGATATTTGTCGGCTCGCGGAGGGATATTTATCAACTGAGGAAAGCCAGGGGGAGCCTGGACAAGGATCGATAAGCCAGACCAGAACCGCGCGAGACAACAAAACGGCGCTATACCGGGGTCAGACCCGGGCATCGCGCCGTTTCCTTGAGAAAGTTCCCTGTGTTGCTGAACTAGCTAGATCCTCGACTCCGGCGGAACGTCAAGCCGAGCCCCGCGCACATAAGCGCCAGAGACGTTGGCTCGGGAACCGAATGCGAAGGCAGTGGAGGCGTTCGCGATTCTAGAGGACGCGGGCCCTCCCAGCGGCGGGCCCGCCAAAGACCGTCTTCTCGGGCAGCGCGATGGTGAACTGGACGAGATCGGGCGCGAGCGTGTCCGAGCGGGACATTCGCAGGGCGACGACCGCTGTGGCGATCGTCGCGACGATTGAGAGCGCAGCGACCAAGCGGTGGCGGTCATCTCAACGAAAGTCGTCCACCCTCACCAGATCGAATTTCGTGCTCGACAACGTGAACAGGACGGCGTCCGGGTTCTTCGACGTCAGCCCGAGGACTGGACCCCGAATGGCTCGCACGTCCTTCGTCGTACCGGTGTCGAAGTCGTACAACTTCATCATCGATTCCCGCTTTCCGTAGTCCGACCACGGAACATGCAGGATGCCGCCTGGTACGAGCGCGAACGTGCCATAGGCGACTGTGAGCCCCAACGGGCGTTCATGCTGACCGTCGACTCCAATCTCCAAGAGCTCGCGCGGCGGATTGCCACCGCCAGTATCTGCCTTCTGAAAAATGAGCCGGCGACCATCCAGGCTCTCCTCCGCGTTGAGCGCTCCCTGCCGCGTCACCTGCTCGGCGACGTGGCTCTCGAGATTGATGCGATGAATCTCGTCGCGGCCAGTTCGTGACGACGTGAAGTACAGCCAGTTGCCGTCGCGCGAGAACGCCGTATAAATGTTGTCACCGATGCCGTCGGTGGCCCTGCGTGGGGCTCCGCCGTGCGCATTGAGGACATAGATGTCGGTCAACTTCGCGTCCGCAACCACGAAGGCGATGACCCGCCCGTCATGAGACCGGTGTTGACTGACCCCATGTCGGTCAACTGTACCGGCCGCGTGCCGTCGTCGAGCGCCACCCAGAGCTCGTTGCGCCCCGACCGATCGCTGACGAACGCCACACGCGTGCCGTCGGGCGAATAGTCCGGATCGAACTCGAACGGGTCGAGGTCAACGGGTGTTGCTGGGCGCCCGACGCGGCCAAGCGCCAGAGATCCAGTTGCATCCCTTGCTCGGTGAACACCAGACCGCGGCAAGGCGCTCTTCCCCGGGCTCATCAACTGTCACGCGCATCTCACCGCAACGCTGCAGCGCGGCTTCAACGAGGATTTTGGTTCTCTGAACTCGGCGAAGCTGGCCGTGCAGCCGGGCAGCCTGTTGCAAGGAGAGGAAGCCTCGCTGATGACGGTGATTGGCGCGTTCGAGGCGATTCGCACCGGCACCACGACCTTCGTTGGAAAATGCAGGCGGCATCGGGCGATACGCCGGCGCGCTGTCGAAGACGGGTCTGCGCCGGGTGTTCGCGGAGTCGATCCGCGACAGCGAGAACGTGCCGGGTCCGTTGTCGCCAGAGGGACTCGCGAAAAGCGAGGCGCCGCGCTTCTCGCAGAAGCTCCGCGATGACGGCGTGGAGCGCATCGCCGATTTGTTCAGCGCGTGGCACGGCAAGAATCAAGGCCGCATCAGCGTGTTTCCCGCGGCGGCGCTGACCGAAACATCTCCACCCGAGCTGTTGAGGGCCGTGCGAGCCTTCGCCGACAAGCACGATTCCGCCTACACGATTCACCTGAACCAGAGCATCGCGGAATACCAGTTCATGGAGAAGTTCCACGGCATGCGCCCTGCCGCGTATCTCGAACGGCACGGTTTCCTCGGGCCGCGCCTGTTCGCCGCGCACGCGCGCTACGTCGATGCGGGCGAGATCGCGCTGCTCGGCAAGACGCGGACGATCATTTCGCACCAGGCCAACATGGCCGCGAACCGCGGCGTGATCCCGCCGATTCCCGCGCTGCGGGAAGCGGGCTGCCCGATTGCGCTCGGCGCGGAGCGCATCATAGACGGCGAGGTCCGGTGCCAGAATATGGATCACTGGTACCGTCAGCATCGGCGGCGCGACCTGCGTTTGCACCGTGACGTAGTCGAAGCCCCCGATCTGATCGAGCAGCCCCGCGAGGACCGCGGCCACCCGTGTCTCGCCCGCCGTGGCGGCCAGGTGGAGGATGCGGAGGTACTCGACGTCGACGCGCTCGCCGTGGGTCCGCACCAGCGCGTCGTAGGCGCGGCGGAATGTGACGGAGGGATACAGGTCTTCGCGATACCGGTACCGCGCAAAGGCGCCGGGCGCACCAACCACCCGATCACATGCCGGTAGTCGATGCGATGCTCGTCCTCGCCCTGCAAGCGCGGCATCGTCTGCACCAACTGATCGCGGTAGCGGACCTCAACGACAATCGGATACACACGCGCTTCGACGGTGTGGCCCATCAATTGCGCCGGCACGGAGTACGTGCGATCCGCCACGCGAATGGTGCTCCATCGCCGCACGACCGCGGAATAGATCGAGTAGCTCGGAATCGGGGCCGAGGGGAGGGCGCGCAGCGCCGGTCGCTCGTCGGCCAAACGTGCCGCCCTGGCCGGTTGCGCCAGTACGCGACGACCTCTGGACAAAGGCCTCGTACGCCGCCAAGTCGTCGAAGGCGGCATGGCCCCGCACGAGCAGCGCCTGCGCGACCAGCGACTTCAGCCGGCGATGCGCCTGCTCGGCAACGCCGTTCTCATGCGCGCGCCCCGGCGTGATCCGACTGGACCGGATCCCGTAGTGCTCGAGCACCGCCCGAAAGCGCGGCGTCAGATCGCGCCCACTACTGGCTTTCAGCTCGTGCCCAGTTCCTTCCCGTCTCAGCAACGCTCATCTCCTTATTCATGAGTCCGGAGTGCCACCCCTCCCTTGGTTGACCGTCATCTCGAGCAACTCCCTCCACTTCCCCATTACGAGGTCCTCACCAAACTTACTAGCTGAAAGACCCTTGGCGGCCGCCCCCATCCCAACACGCAGTGCCCGATTGTCCATCAGGGCTCTCAACCTCTCAGCAAATGCGCGCTCGTCACCCTCCTTCACGATGAATCCGGACACTTCGTCATCAACAATGTCCCGCGGTCCACACCTTGTGTCATAGGAAACGATGGGCAGGCCACACTGCATCGCCTCAGTGAGAACCATTGGCGCGCCTTCGTATCTGGAAGTGAGTGTGAAAATCGAGGCCTTCAGCATCTCATCTTTGATATGACGTGTCGTAGGCATTATGGAGACCGCCTTCAATCCTTTTTCAGCGATCATCTGAAGGAGTCGTGTTTTGTCCTCACCATCTCCCCATATGAAAAGGTGCCAGCCAGGATAGTCAGATTCAATGGCTGCCCATATGCTAATGAGCCGATCGAAGCCCTTTTGTTCTGTCAAGCGCCCCACCGTCATCACAATGTGGCTGGAGCAGTCAGATGCTTCTGACAGGACAAACGAAAGTGCGTTTGGGATGACTACGACATGCTTGTGATTCCAATGCCGGCGATCCTCGTTCGTCAGCACCACCAGCGCGTCGTAGCGACGGAGCGCCATCGATTCCAACAATCGGCTGAACAGCACTCGAAGCTTGAAGTACCACGACACGGATCCGCTCTTCAGAAGTCGGTAACGCATGTACTGCGAAAAATGGAACTCGACAATCTTTCGACTGCCGTCCTTGATGGATGGGAGAATTCGAAACTCAATACCCCACCACATCGAAATCGTGACGTCCGGAGAGAGCCGGCTCAGAACGTCGCCGATGGCGCCCTTGACGTATTTCCGATACTTGAAATGACCACCACGGAACGACTCGGGACTTTGCAACCGAAGGTGGTGGACGCGAACCCGCTGGTCAAGATCAAAGAACGAAGCCGCATTTTGCTGGAACATCGTGATGATCGTAACTTCGTAGCCAAGCTTGTCGACGAAGTAGTTCGCCTTGTTCACCAGCACGCGCTCTCGCCCGCCGGACGCATCAATCTGGCGAACGATGTAGGCAATCTTCATGAAGGTTACCGGATGTCACCGGGCCAACGCTGTCGGATCAGGTTGTGCCCCCCGGACAACGAAGACTAGGGAGTTCCGCGTTCTAACGATCACGCTGGTATATTGCTTCGGCAGCAGGGCGCCGACCGTGGTCCAGACCGGCAAGGTCTGGGGAGGTATGTCCTCGATTACCAGGTAACCACCCGGACGGAGCGCCCCGCGCGAGGCGAAGAGGAGCACCGCGATATTCGCGTTCGTGGCATGCAGGCCGTCATCGATAATCAGGTCGAAGGGTCCGAGCTGCTCGATCTCCGCAAACGTCCCGAGGTCAGTCTGATCCACCCAGACGGTCGAGATGCGGTCCTCCTGGAAGAGGATCCGCCGATCGACGTCCGCACCAACAATCCGGTACGCGGCAGGTATTCGCGGAAGGCTCGCAACGAAGCACCTGGGCGTCCAGCCACACCCATGTTTGAAACCGCATCTGGATGGTTCGTGCCAAGTCCGATCTCAAGCATTGCACTGGGTTCGGCCATACCCGACAGGATTGCGCCATAGGCCAAGTGGTAGTTATGCGGTACTTGCCTTGTCGCTGCCATAGTTGTCGAATAGCTGCTTCAACACATTGGCAGCGTGCTGAGCCTGCGGATCGGAGCAGAACGTTTCGGCGTCTAGAACGGGAGCCCGGTCGGGCCGGGTTTCCTCGATGAGGCTGTGAAGCAAGGGAAAAGTCTGTTCGACGGCCAGAAAGGTGAGCGGAACCAACTGCCGATGTGATCCGGCGACATTAGGAACGAACATACGCAGCCGGTCGTAGAGTGTCCAGGCTGCCTCGCCGTAGATGCGACGCTCAAGTGCCTGCTTGATCATCGAAAAACTACTCATGAATTCCTCGCATTTTCATTATCCCTACAACACGTCCAGATAGACTCGCTCATAGGCTCGCGTCATCTTTTCGATCGTGAACTGCTGCGTCACCTTACGAACAGCATTTTCGCCAAGAAGCCGTCTCAGCTCCGGCCGTGCGACAAGACGACGAATGGCTTGCGCCATTCCCGCTATGTCCCTGGGCCGAACGAGTAGTCCATCGACTTCTTCCGCAATGAGATGACCATTCTCGCCCACTCGAGTCGCGACCACCGGCTTGCCAGCGGCCATGGCCTCCAACACTGCGATGGACATTGCTTCCCACAGCGACGGTTGAAAAAACACGTCGAAAGCTGGCAACGCAGTGTGAGCGGCATTGGCTATCCAACCGGCAAAGGTAACGATCTCCGTCAAGCCCAACTCGTCGCGCCTCGCCTCCAACTTCGACCGAAGAGGGCCATCGCCGATAACGACAAACCGCACTTTATCTGCTTCGTGCCTGAACTCGTGTGCGACCGACAACAGATCAAAAAGCCCCTTTTGCTCGATGAGAGTCGCTGTGGTGCCGACGAGAACGTGATCTTTCACACCGAGACGATCGCGGAACTCTCTTCCGTCCGCCGGAGGAAGAAACAACACGCCATTCGAGACTTTTTCAATAGCGGACTCCCGAAACCCATAGGTAGAGCGGAGCTGTTGCCGCTGCACTTCACCAACCGCGATGAGTCGACTCGCCAACCGCGAGCATATTCTCTCCATCCACAAGATGCGTTTGCTGACATGGGGGTAGTTTCCAAAGTGGAAAGTGTGAATCAATTTCAAACGGGACCTGAGCAGCTTGCACGTCGCAGCATCAACCAAGGCGTCCACTGAATGCGTGTGCACCACATCGATTCGCCGCTGAAGAATCAGCCGATACAAGGAGATAAAGCGAAGGTAATTGACTCTCCGCGTGTCTTGAGCAGGTAGCACGACAACGTCGAAGCCATCGCGCACGAGCTGATCGCCGATCAGTCCTCGCCCTTTAATACAGCAAATGGTCACGTTGAAAAGACTTCTGTCGATCGTCTGCACAAGGCGTTGTATGACGACCTCCGCCCCTCCGATGCCCAAGCCGGCAACGGCGACCAACAAATTGACCTTGCGATCGACTCTGCGATCTTGTTCCATGATTAGGGTTTGTCAGGAAATAAATATAAGAAGCTACTTGTACTTTGCGAGGCGGCGTAGCACGGTGAGGCGTGCCTGTCGCCACGCTCCTCGCGAAATATGCGGCGCTGCGCTCGGTGTTCACCGAGCGGTCGCGACGGCTGTGGGCGGCCACGGAGGCCCGAGCCCTCGGCTAAGGCGGGATTCCCGCGGTGGCCAGCGCGACGGGTCTCTCGCCGGCGACGATCAGCCGCGGGTTGAGGGAGCTGGACGTCGAGGCCGTGCCGGCCGATCGGGTGCGCAAGTCCGGCGGGGGGCGCAAGCGGGCGACCACGCACCACCCGACGTTGCTGCGGGATCTGGAAGCGCTGGTCGAACCGACCGCGCCGGGCGATCCGGAGTCGCCGCTGCGATGGACGTGCTTGAGCACGCGCACCTTGGCTGTGGCCCTCGAGGCGCTCGGGTACTCCGTCAGCCACACGGTGGTCGCCGAGTTGCTGCATGGCCTCGGCTACAGTCTGCAGGGCAACGTCAAGACGCGCGAAGGCCGGCAACATCCGGATCGGGATGCGCAGTTTCGCTACATCGGGCGACAGGTGCAGGCGGCCCAGCGCCGCCAGCAGCCGACGATCTCCGTCGACACCAAGAAGAAGGAACTGGTGGGGCCGTTTAAGAACGGCGGTCGGGCCTGGCGGCCGGCCAAGACGCCGCAACGCGTCCGGGTGCACGACTTCGTCATTCCGGGGCCGACGGGCGGCAAGGCCATTCCCTACGGCATCTACGATCTCCATCGGAATGAAGGCTGGGTTAGCCCTAATCTGTAGTTGAGACGGCGCCGGTTGTGCACCGATCGTTGGACGGTCCAGCAACAACGCGGCCGCGCCAGCCCCGGCGCCGGCGATCAGCTCGCGACGGGTCAGGCTGGACGCGTCGGTCGAGTTTGGCATGCCGCGTAGTGTGCCACAATCATTTCGCCGATTCCGGGTGGCAGGATGCATAGGACATACGCGTTGAACCCGGGAACGCTGCTTCGCGGCAGCTGACAGCCATTGGCGCAGCCTTTATGGCATAATTCCTCCCCACCTATGAGCTCGCCGCCGGTGCTTCCAAAACCTCCTGTGCCTTCGCGTTGGACTACGACGACCCTCAAGTACACCTTGCTGGTCACACCCCTCGTCGTCATGCTGGGGCTGTTCGGTTTGATCGGGGCGGGCGCCTGGATCGCGGCGGTTCTCCGCGGTTCGATGTCATACGCCGATGCGCCGATTGTGATCCAGAAGTATGCGCAAGGAGTGTATTACAGCACTCGCAACAATTGGCTGACGCTCCCCGGCTGCGCAATGTTCGATCGCGAACTCCTTTACAAGCCTCGGCCCGGCACCTGCGAATTCCGCAACGTCGAGTTCAACACGACTCTGCATTTCGACGAACGCGGCTATCGCAAGTCCGCCTCACCACGCGCAGCGCCTGACGCAACTGCTCGACCGAGGCTGGTCATGCTTGGTGATTCTCACACCATGGGCTGGGGTGTGGAGGACGACGAAACCTTTGCCAGCCTGCTGGCATCCGAATTCGGCTATCCGACAGTCAACCTCGGCGTGAGCAGCTACGGGACGGCGCGCGAACTGCGGCGACTGGAACACTACGTCGAGCTGCGACCGGACGACGTCATCGTTCTTCAATACAGCGACAACGATCTGCCTGAGAACCGCCACTTTCTCGCGACCGGGCACGTAGGGCCATACGAGCCTTCGGAATTTGAGGAGTCCGTTCAGTCGCATCGCGCTACGCCGGCAACGACCTGGCCCGTTTCCGCGCGGCTCGTGACACTGATTTGGCGCGATGTCATGAATCAGGTGCCTCAACAAGCGAGAGTCAGTGCCTCAGCGGCTGGAGAAGAACAAGTGGGAGGGGATCCTGCGTCGGTCCTTCTGAGCATCGTGAAATCGTCGCCAACGCTGCAGCAACACCGGTTCATCGTACTGGTCATAAACGCCAACCTCGAGTCCCACCTGCTTGCTGGCCGCGACCAATTTGCAAATGCCGGCATCCCACTCGTGGTGCCTCCCCTGACACCGGATATGCTCTTTAGCTTGGACGACCATATGCGGCCGACGGGACACCGCCTCGTGACCTCGACCATCGCTGCAGGTACCTGGAACAGGGAGCGGCTGCGCCTTTGCGTTAGCCGTGGCTGTGGCGGCGGCGGGCGTTATGTGAACTCCAGACTGAAGAAGAAGAACAGCTTGTTGCGCCCGCCGGGCTTGCCGATGGGGCCGCCAATCGAATAGCCCCAGTCGTCCTCGCCGAGCAGTTCGGCGGTCATCGCCGCCTGAATCTCGGCGGCGGTGCGGGCGACATTCCAAGAGCCGCAGTTCATCGGGGCCGCCGTCGTAATGGCGGTAGCTGGGACTCTCCCGGCCGATCTCGAGCGGCGCCGTCAGGTTCTCCATCGCGAGATAGGCGGGGCTGTTAAGCCGGCTCTCAGCCGGCAGCCTTCAGGCGGCTTCAGCCGCAAGCCGACTTTCAGCGGCCAGGAGTCTACCGCCTTTAGGCGGTAGTGTTTTCAAGCGGTAGTGTTTTCAATCCAATACGGCCCTTCGTCCGCGCTAATACGGCCTATCGTCCGCGCTAATACGGCCCATCGTCCTGGTTGTCACGCGAGTCTGCGTGCCAGCCTGGACGAGCTTCTCACTGGGCTGGACACCAGCGGCGCAACTGATGCGCAGCAATGTAGCTCGCCAACCCTTCGGCCATCACGCGCTGCCCCGCGGGCGTCCAGTGCGGGTCGTAGTCGAAGTACAGCTTCTCGCCGTCCCTGTATTGCTGGAACACCGGAAGGGCTTCAAAGAGATCAAGCCCCAAGTTGGCAGAATGATTCCGGATGGCGCGCGCGGTTGCGTCTGTGGTGCGGTCGCCCCGGTTCATGAACGAATAGCGGCCCGGGTTCCAGTCGTTTTCACCAAGTTGGTGAGCATACGGGTAGGTGGTCAGCATGAACTGCGCGCCGATCGACTCGGCGCGCAGTTTGGTTCGGCGAATCGAGTCGAACACGTCGTTCCACTGGGCGGTGCGGTCGATGTCTTCCTCGAGGGTGTGTGCGAGCGTTTCGCGTCCCGTCTCATTCACCGCGCTTCGGACCGTGAGCGCGCGATGACTCATCGCCCGGTTCACGTACACGAGGAGCGCGCGTGTGAAGAACAAGTTGCGCGAGGTCCAGCTGAGAAATCGTTCGTAGCCCGAGTCGTGTGCCACTTGGGGTACAGCGATAACCGATCCACTGGCATCGCGGACCGCCAGTTGCCGGTACGCCGCTTCCTGGATGAGGTCACTGTTGTCGAAGTTCAAGACGACGAGATCCGGCGAAAGCGGCGCGAGATCCCGATCGAGATAGAGGTACGACAGAATCGGCGCGTAGCTGTCGACGCCGCCGTTGAGCACTTCCACCGATCCGCCACCGCACGCCTCCAGCAGCGGCTGCAGTTGTCGCGCGACGAGCACGGAAAAGGTCTCCTCGTCCTGTACGCCCTTTCCCATCGTGAACGAATCGCCGAGCATGAGGATTCGCCTCGTGCCTGCAGGTTTCTCGACGGTGGTCTCCCGCCCGCGCAGTCCCAGGTTGTTGACGTGCTGGATGTAGGCGAAGTCCCGTTGCCGGATCTCGGATTGCGAATCGGGGGTCAGCGCGTGGTGCCGGTAAGGATGCGGGACGAGCGGCGGCGAGAGCGTCCCGATCAGGATCCAGCCCGCCGCGATGTCGAGCACCAAGTAACTGACGACGGCGGAGGTCAACGCCAGCAGTACGTTGCCGACGAATGCACGGTGCCGGGTGCCGACCAGGTACGTCAGCGCCGCAAGCGCGAGTACGATCGCGCCGAGCAGTGCGGTGCCAAACATGGCGGCCGGTCCGAACGCGCCTTCGACGATCGCCTGCCGATAGACGAAGCCGACAAACGCTATGGTCGCGGCCACGGTCAGGAACGCTGTGACGACTCTCATGAGTTGACGCCAATATACAGTGCTGTGGACGATATGGTTGCAGGGATGATGGCGCGAAAGGGCAGCACGCGATGAGACATGTCGGTGAGCATTTGGCGGCCTTCTGGCGGTCCCCGTGGGGAGCCAAACCAGCCGAACCCGGAAGTCACGCGCTTGGTGCACATCTGGAGTGTCCCGTGTTCGTCATCAACCTTGAAGAAAGTCCGCACCGCCGCGAGTACATGATCAATTACCTGAAAGACCATGGCATTATGGCACGAATCTTTCCGGCCGTTGACGGCTCCAGAATCGACGTCGGTGAAGTGCAGCGACAGGGCATCTATGACGACGCCCTCGCGCACCAGAAATTCAGCCGGTCGTTGTCAACTCGAACGAGGGTCTTGATGCACCGTGGAGTTGAACCGATTCG
Organism: uncultured Acidobacteriota bacterium; assembly: GCA_963839705.1. Taxonomy (GTDB): domain Bacteria; phylum Acidobacteriota; class Vicinamibacteria; order Vicinamibacterales; family 2-12-FULL-66-21; genus DATBJJ01. The sequence goes on along the minus strand of CAWIWL010000003.1, from coordinate 219,930 downwards.
GTGGACAGGTTGACTGCGTCGTTTAGCTCTTCGTTCTTCTCCGTCCGTTCCTCTAAAGACAACAGGAATCGGCTTGTGGGAATGTGGGAATCTCACGTTCTGTGCGAGATTTCCAAGCGGGTGTGGAAATCGGTTTGTGATTTCCATACCCGCGCCATTTCCACAGCCGTCCGTGATCCCGCCGCAACGTGCCACCGTCGGGGGTATCTAGGCATCGGGTCGGCTGACGATCGTCGCTCCTGTGGCCTCCAGTGCCGTCGGGTGTCTGATGATCACCTCAAGATCGCCGACCGTGCCGTTCATGCGGCGCTCTTCGGCGCAGCCAGCCGTTCGAACGCCGCTGGGCTCATCCGCCCAACGGACGCATGCCGACGCCGCTGGTTGTAGAACACTTCGAGGTAGTCGAACAACTGCATCTTCGCGTCACCGTTGCTGTCGAACCGTTCGCCGAGCTCACTCTTGACCGTCGAGAAGAACGCTTCCATCACCGCGGTGTCGTAACAATTGCCGCGGCGGCTCATACTGCACACGATCCCGCGGGTCGCCAGGAGGCGCTGATAGTCCTCGCTCGCGTACGTGCAGCCCTGGTCGGAACGATGCAGGAGACCGATCTCCGGACAGCGGCGTTGCAACGCCATCTCGAGCGCGCGCTCGCCCGCGACGATCGCGCGGAGAATACACATTCCGGTGGCACCGGTGATGTCGGTGACGGCATGGTGCAGCTGCAGATTCATCTGCAGCAAGGCCTTCTGCATGTGCAGAATGTGCGCGGCCGCGTACTCGATGAGGCGCTCACGCAGTCGCAGGTAGGCGCGCAGCTGGACAACCGACTCGCGTGGGCGGAAGCTGCCGCGTAGCAACCCGTACTGGTGCAACTGCTGGAGCCACTGCGCATCATTGACGTCCGTCTTCCGCCCCGGTACCTGCTTCACGTCGCGGGCATTGACCAGCACGACCTCGAACCCGCGCGCCTCGAGGATCTCGAACACAGGAATCCAGTACACACCGGTGGACTCCATCGCGACGGTCGTGATGCCGAGGGCCTGCAACCAGTCGGCGAGCGCGTGCAAATCACCACTGAAAGTGCAGAAGGTCCGGACCGGTGTCGGGTCACGGTCGGGACCAACCGCGACGACGTGGTGCGTCGCCCCGATATCGATGCCGGCGGCGTGCGGATTGATCGTAGAGAACGGATTCGACGGTTGACGCTGGCCGCTGTGCCATCGCACTCCTCCCCGGAATCTCCCGAGGCAGGGCGGCGCACTCGAACACTTTCCTAACGGGATCACCTTGCGGCGTCACCACTGACATGTGCGCAGGCCACCGGAGGCCAGCTCGACGGTCGACAGTCCGCTGATCGCCTCGACGAGCCTGGGATTCAGTTCGAGTGCGTGGGCGAAAGCGCGACGCGCTTCCGGCAGATCGTTTGAGGCGGAAGACAGGAAGCCGCGCTGCACATACAGGATAGGCTCGTTCGGGTTGGCTGCGAGCAGCGGATCGAGCACCGCCTTAGCGCCGGCGACATCTTTCGAACCCAACAGGCTTCGAATGAGGGCGACCTGCGCCGCGAGGCTGGTCGGTTCGTTCTTGACGGCTTCACGCGCGTGTTGCACAGACGCGATGACGCGGCCGCTGGCGAGATCGAGGCGCGCGAGCTCGACCTGAGCACTGGCGGCGCGTGGGTTCAACCGCAGTACCTCTGAATAGGCCTGGCGCGCTTGATCGATATCGCCATCGCCGCGAGCGGTATGGGATCGCCCAGGGCGAACTGCAGTTCCGCCGAGTCGCGATCGATTTGGGCTGCCGCCTGCAGTTGGGCGAACGCTTCTTCGCGTTTTCCTTCCTGCGCCAACAGCTGCCCCTTCAGGAGCAGAGTCTGCGCGTCCCTGGGATCCTTCTGCAGAAGCTCCTCGACGACCCTCTGGGCGTCGTCGAAGCTTCCTCGCATCGCGTAAGCCTGCGCCAGGCGGCGACCGGCGGTTCTCGACGTCCGTTCCGACGCGCGCAGCTGTTGAAGCTCGGGGATCGCGTTGGTCGGACGGTTGCGCAGCAAATAGAAATCCGCGAGCGCGAATGGCGCCGCACCTGAGAAGGCGAGAGCTTTGACATAGGGCTCAGCCAGATCAGGCTTGTTCATCGCCACGTAGAAAACGGCCATCGCACGGTTGGTGACAGGATTGGTGGGCTCCAGGGCGAGCGCGGTGCGCAGCGCCTGCTCCGCATCGGCGGTCTTGCCCGACGCCCAATAGTGGTTTGCGAGGGCAAGATGTCCGGAAACCCACTTGGGCTCGAGCTCCACTGTTCGCTTGAAGGCACGTTCGGCAGCGTCGGCCCTTCCTCGTCCCATCTCGAGGGCGCCCAGGTTCGCGTACGTCGCGCCCCGCAAGGGGTCGATCTTGATCGCCTCCTCGATCTCGCTGATCGCCTGGTCGATGTTTCGCAGCCCGGCGAGCGAGTTGCCCAGCAGGACTTGCGCCTCGACGTTCTTGGATTCCACGGCCAGGACGGCATCAGCCCTGGCCTTCGCTTCGTCGAAGCGGCGCGCGCTCAGCAGGTAGTTTCCCGCAGTGACCTGGGCGGCGCGGTCATCCGGCAGCAGATCTGCTGCGCGCACGTATTCCGCGAGGGCACGGCGCCGATCACCCAGCTTTTCGTGGGATCGGGCCAGTCCGAGACGCGCCGCTCCAAATCGAGCGTCGATCTGAACCGCATTGCGATACTGAATGGCCGCCTCGGAGAACTTGCCGTCCCTGAAGTAGGCGTCGCCGCTCTCGAGGAAGCGTTGTTTGCGAGCTTCCGGGCTCCAGGAGCAACCCGCCACCACGAGAGCACCGACAATCAGTACAGAAACACACCGCGACTGCGTGCGTATACTCATGGAGCAGTTAGCCTTCGGGCTGCTGGGAGCAAAAACGACTCCATACGCGCCTCGTTAGCGTCGCTGTAAAACCACCCAAAAAACTGAGACTCGCACAGCAGATGAACAGGCAAATCCCTGCCAGCAGATGTTTGTCGTCAAAAAGCGAGATATTAGTCCCTCCACGGGCTGGTGCCTCCTGAGTCCACCGTGGCTACTGGTCGAGGGTGGCGCGAGAACGGGCACCTACACTGACGCCCGAGGAGGACTGTTCGATGCCGGGCCACTACTCAACGCACAAGGGTTCGAAGCCGCGGGAAGGGACTCGCAGTCGGCTACGACTTGACTCGCCTCCTGAGCAGGGCAAACCCAGCCATCCCAGCGCCGCAGAGGAGCAGCGCTGAGGGTTCAGGCACGCGAGCCACGGCCGTCATGTTGAGAATTTGACCAGAACGGCTGCCAAGAGGTCCAATACCTTCGGTGAAGCCCGAGAATCCGATCGGCTGAGTGCCAGGATCGCCTTCCCATCTGGGGAAGCGACTCCCTCCGTGTTCAATGACCCCGGCTGACGTGAACAGGGTCACCAGGCTGTCGAGTGAGTTAACGGCAACACCGCGGCCCCGATAGAGTTCCCACCACGTAGCGATCGAACCGGAACCGGTGAGAGAGTAGCTGGCTGAAGAGAGACGGAAGTCCGATACTACGAACCGATCGAGCTCATCGCCACGTGAGTCAGAGAGATCGTGCAGAGAGACCACAGGGTCCGATAGCACGAAAGACCCTTGGAAATCCTCATAGGCGGCTGCGCCGAAGCGAATCTGCCCCGAGATGCTGTACAAGATAGGGTCGGCGTGTACCGTAACCGAGGAAGTCAGCAGCAGGACCAGTGATCCGATGAGTAGAGGTGTTGCCCTTCCCAATGGTGATCCTTCGATAGATGCTGGAGCAGGCCAGCGTGCGAAACCAGTGATTGGTGCCTTTCGGGCATCAGCAATGGCAAATCAGAAAACCGCGGTCAGGCGCTTTCAGTCGCTTCATGCGCGACCTTCGCGGTACCAGCAAGACCACCGCCAGCTTGATCTGATGTTCAGACGCTAATCAAGTCACTGACCGAAAGCTATTTACTAGACCTACGACCCAGGGGAGGGCGTCGAAAGTCTCTTGTGAAGCAGACTAAAGTCAATAGGTAGCGCTAGCGAGGAACATTGTCTTCCGCGCGCTCTAATTCCGCACAGCATTAACCTCTGAAAAAGCAAAACGGCGCGACAGGCTCGGTCTCAAGAGCCGCGCGTCGCGCCGTCTGGTGCGGCTATTCTAGTTTTCTCGGTTGGTCGAAGCGATGCTCCGATGCAGTGCGAGGCCAAGTTCGGTGTACATCAGCGCAACGACGTCGGCTCAGGAACCGAATGCATCGGTGGCATTCGCGTGCCATCCGCCCTCAGCGACGTATTCTTGAAGTAGTCGCGCAGCGACGAGCCTTCGCTCCTCGCACCGAACACGATCGCGTTTGGCGCGTCCACCGGGACGTGACGTCGATATCCGAAGGGCTTGCGCTGTATTGCCGCGTGTTGCCGCTGTCGATTGGCGTACTGGAGTTCAGGCCCGGCTCTCCGTCAAGGAGCGATGCTCGGCGACGCAGTTCAACTGCGCCTTACTCTCTGTCATGTGGAAGCGTCGCGTTGGTGCGAGTAACGCTTTCATAGCGGCTGCCGTGGCAAAGAATGCAGATCCCCAGAGAACGAGCGAGAGTGGTTCAGATCCACCCAAGAGCAGGATTTCCGCGCTGTCCCACAGAGCACCCAAGATTGACGAACCCATCACGAAACTCATCGAAATCCTCCCCGATGTCCCGGGGATGTCCAGCCGACTACCCGGAATTGCATGACGCTCCACACGGAGCGCAACATTCATTCCTAGTCTGGTGCCGGCCTTCAGCGTCAGCTAACTGCTTACATACGAGCGAGTTGTGTGACGCTTTCCTCGAGCCGGTGATTCCGCATAGTCAACCTGCTGGCGGCCTTCAGTCTCCGCTCACGTGGATTGCAGTCCTGCAGGCGTGACCGATTGCGCGCTTCACACGAGCAGACCGATCGGCCCACAGTGAGAAAAGGGCAATACCCCACACCATGAGTCCCTGCGAGCTCCCCAAGATTCGACGAGGACACAGCGTGGATGCCTGGCCCAGGCGGCGAGTGCAGTCATGCCCAGTGAGAAAAGGGGCGGATGGATCGACGACCCGACGAACGGGATCCTTGCCGACTCGGACCTAAGATGGTCGAGTCGATGGCCGCTCGACCACCTGGCGAGCGGGCGACTCGGTGCCCATCCCCGCGTGCGACGAGGGGTGCGCATGCTGAAAGACCTGCGCTCCAAGCGTTTCAATTCGAAGCGTGTAAGCAATGGGCAGCGCATCCAGCAATGCTGTGACGGCGTTCATCAACGCTGGAGCCATTTGGCCCTCGTCCTCAGCAGTCAGCGTAGATATGAATCGAATGTCCATCAGGTTCCTCGTGTAGTGCGCTGCTCAGTGCAACGCGCATTCCGCATTTGGTGAGGTGTTCGGACAAGCGCCAAACGTCGTTACAGGATTGTGAAAACGCGGTTTGCGGGCGAACGACTGGATCCCCGCTAATCAAGCGTTTGAGAAACAAAAGTCTCCCTGTAGGCTGTCGTTGAGTCCCCGTCGCCGGTTCGCCACTCGCTGACAGTTCTGTGCCTCTCTGTTCCAGCAAAGCTCGACAAGAGCCGTCTCCTTCCGTAATCCCGCTTCAGGATGGGGCCGGAAAACCCTCACCATCACACCCGATCGCGCCTCCACCTCAACTGGCACTCCGCGTGCCTATCCCTAGCTAGATGTCGCGGACGCCTAGGACGGACTTTCTCGCTCCAGGGGAGCTTTCCGAGGGGCTGCCAGGCGCCGTGACGCTTGCCGAAGTCGGCCGGACGGTGACGTCGCTGCTAGCCGACCGCCTTGGCGTACCGACGGCGCTGCTCTCTCGCGTTGAGGGTGTCTGGCGTTTTGAAGCGGAAGCCTGGCCCGAATCCGGACCGCAGAGTCAGGCGCCTTGGCGGAAGGAAAGCGCCGCGCTGGCCGCCACGCCAAAGACGTCGTTCGGCGTGGACGAGGGAGGTTGGACTGGGATTGCGGTCGGGGGAGGCCGGGTGCGCACCTGGATGCTGCTGTTGCCAGGCGCTCCCGACGTCTGGGAGGATACGCCGGTTGTGAGCCAGTTCGTACCCGGCATAGGAGCGCTGTTGGACGACGCGGCTGAACGCGAGCACGGCGAGGCATGGAAGCGCTCGGCGCAGCGTTACCATCGCTTTTGCCGGCGGCTGACTCGGGCGCAAACCGCCGACGACCTCTACGGTCTCATTCTCCGGGGCCTCGCGGGTCAGGTGCGTGCCGAGATCGGCGCGCTCGCTCTCTATTCCCAGACCGATCATCGGCTGGCGATTGTCAAGACCATAGGCTATCCACAGCAACTGGTCGATCACTTGCGCATCGCTCCGGGCGAGGGTGTCATTGGTTCCGTGTTCAGTTCGGGACGAGCGGCTCTGGCTGCTGGCGGCCCAAGCGACCAGCCGAGACGATTGCGGTATCGGACGGATTCCTACCTTGCGGTTCCACTCGCAGGGCACGACGAAGTCCTCGGCGTAGCGGCTTTCACGGACCGGTGCGACGGTAGTCCGTTTTCGGCAGACGATCTTGGCTCCTTGCGGCTCCTGGCCGGTCCTGCGGCGCTCGCCCTGACGATGCAGAAACTCAGGCAGGCCGCCGACGAAGTGACGCGACTGGCGTCCATCGATCCGCTGACCGGTCTTTTCAATCGTCGGTACTTCGACACCAGACTCGAAGCCGAACTTCAGCGGGCCCGCCGCCACGGCGAGCCGCTCACGCTATTGATGGTCGACATCGACAACTTCAAGGCCACCAACGATGAACATGGCCACGTTGTGGGCGATCGATTGCTCCGTTGCGTCTCGGAGCGCCTGCGCCGCGGCGTGCGCATTTTCGACGTCTGCGCTCGGTACGGTGGTGACGAATTCGCGATCCTCATGCCATCGTCCAATGTGGATACGGCGGTGCTAGTGGCGGAACGGATTCGAACGAGCGTGCGCGGTCACTGCACCCAGGCCGCGGCCAGCGTGACGGTGAGCATCGGGATTGCCCACTCTGACGGCCGGGAGCGAGAGCTCCTGTCGATTGCCGACCGGGCTCTGCTCGAGGCCAAGGCCATGGGGAAAAACGCCGTGCGCGTTCGAGGCAAGCTCGCCTGAGCGCGACTTTAGTAGCCGTTCTTGGCGACAAACTCGCGGGCAGGGTTTGTTTGCGACGTGCTCATCTCACAATAAGTCCTTATTGTTCTAGCGTCTAGGGCGGCGGCGCCTTCTACGGCGTGGCCGGCGACTTTCCTTGCATTCTCTTCGTCCTGGCACCGCCATTTCTATGTCAGGACTTTCAGCAGTTCTCGATCCGGGCAACGTGTTGGGGTCTCCACGCAGAGATCCGATCGTCAACGCGATGACGATCGACGTCGAAGACTACTTCCAAGTCAGCGCTTTCGAAACGGTCGTCAGCCGCGAAGGCTGGCACGCCTGCGAAAGCCGCGTGTGCGCGAACACCGAGCGCCTGCTCGAGATCCTCGATGATGCCTCCGTGACCGCAACGTTCTTCGTGCTTGGCTGGGTGGCCGAACGTTTCCCGAAACTTGTCCGGGCAATCGCCGCGCAAGGGCACGAAATCGCATCGCACGGGTTCGAGCACCGCCTGGTTTACGAGCAGACGCCGCAGCAGTTTCGGGACGATATCCGCAGAGCGCGGCTCGTCCTGGAATCGGTGACCGGAATGCCGGTTCTGGGCTATCGAGCTCCGAGCTACTCCATCATTCGTGAGTCGATGTGGGCGCTGGACGTGCTCATCGAGGAAGGCTACCTGTTCGATTCCAGCATTTATCCGATTCGTCACGACCGGTACGGCATACCCGACGCGCCGCGTCACGTGCATCGGATTGCCCGACCGGGCGGGTCAATCTGGGAAGTGCCAGGCTCGACGGTCCGGATGGGGGGCCTCAATCTTCCGATTGGTGGCGGGGGCTACTTCAGATTGCTGCCCTACGCCTGGACCAAATGGGGAATTCGCCGGGTCAATGCTGTCGAGCGCCGGTCGGTCGTCTTCTACCTGCATCCCTGGGAAATTGATCCGGCGCAGCCTCGGCTCCCCGGGTCGCTCGTGAGCCGATTTCGTCACTACCGCAACCTCGCCCAGACGGCGGACCGCCTGCGTGCGCTCTGTCACCAGTTTCAATTCGGAACCATCAGTGACGTCCTCACGGGCGGTGACGTCCTCACGCGGTCCGAGCCGGTCCAACCGGCTGCATCAGAATCCTTCGCGCGCGTGTCCGCCTGACTAGTCTCATCCGGGGGACTTCGTCCCCCGGACCCCCTTACACGCTTCCGCCTTCGCTAAAGCTACGGCGAGACCTCGCCGGAGCGCCTACGGCGCGAAGGCGGGCGCTCGCGGGGGCGCCGACGCCCCGCTCCGCTCGCGTGGCTCACTTCCGCCTTCGCTAAAGCTACGGCGAGACCTCGCCGAAGCGCCTACGGCGCGGAGGCGGGCGCTAGCTCGTTCGCGCTGTTTCTGATACAGCTTCTATTCAGGCAGGTCGCCCCGAGCGTGCCAGTTCGAGGACCGCGTCTGCGAGGGCTCGTGGCTGATGTCTGATCTTGCCGCGGTCGAGAACCGCCTCGCCGCCGAGCTCCCATTCCACAACCTTCGCTCTTCCAGCCCATTTGAGTGGGGTGTCGTATCGGACCGGTTGTGAACCCTGACTGACGTAGGGAGCGACGAGCGGCGCGGGCAGGTGGCTCCGATTGACCAGGATGTAGTCGAAAAGGTCGAAATTGGTGTGTTCGCGGATGACGCGCAGATGGTCGTCAAGCGAGAATCCGTCGGTCTCGCCCGGCTCAGTCATAAGATTCGCGACATAGATGCGCACCGCGTTTACGCCGGAGAGCGTCGCTGCCATGCCCTCGACCAGCAGGTTGGGGAGCGTGCTGGTGTAGAGACTGCCTGGGCCGATGACGATGGCATCGGCATTGACGAGGGCGCGCAACACCTCGGGAAGCGGGCGAGGGCTGGGGTCGAGGGACAACCGCCGAATCGACTGCCGACTGGCGACAATGGCGGTTTCCCCTGTGAGGACCTGACCTGAGTCCATTTCCGCCCGCAGCCGGACGTCTTCACCAGTGGTTGGGAGCACGCGACCGCGCAGTCCGATCATCTGCCCAAGCTGGCTGACCGCTTCGGGAAAGCTCCCGGTGATTTGCGTCAAGGCAGTAAGCAGGAGGTTTCCCACGGGATGCGCATGCATCGCCCATCCGGTGCTGAAGCAGCTGTTTGACGGGCGAGCCCGACTCGAGGAGCGCGGCCAGGCAGTTTCGAACATCCCCAGGCGGCAGGACGCCAAACTCGTGGCGGAGCTCCCCGGAACTGCCGCCGTCGTCAGTCACCGTAACGATTGCCGTAATCGTGTCGTTCCCAGCCTCTGCGGCGTGGCTGCACAGCCCTTCCAGCACCGCTGGAAGACCTGTACCGCCGCCAATGGCGACGATTCGCGGCTGTGCCGCGAGCTGCTCCTGCGCGATACCCGTGACGAGGCGCGGCCGAGGCGGCAGCGAGTGCGTGGAAATGTCACTGGCAGTGCTGACGTTCATGGTGGCGACGGGCGCAACGCATATGCCACGAACCTGACAAGAATCCCGGCCCGGATCGATCTTTGTCATGCCGCAGTCGCGGAATGTCTGCGCTGACAGTCGCTAAAGTCTGCCATTCCAAGTACTAGGGCGCCGCTTTGGGGGCGGGGAGTGCGGGCGCAATAGTTGCGCACGATGTGTCACTACAGCACACGAGAGCTAGTGTCAACCTTGACTTTTGGTCAAAAAGGACGCTATAAGAGCGACTTCTGTTCAGTTCGCGGCACTCTACTATGCAACCGACCAGGCTCGTGGGCGCAAGTCCAGCAATCATTACCCTCCAAGAGGAGATTCACTACGCGGCCAAGTGCGATGCCAAGGTGCTCGTCACTGGCGAGAGCGGTGCCGGCAAGGAGATCGTGGCCCGCCTCATCCACGCCGCGAGTGCACGTAACCGTTCGCAGCTCGTGACCGTCAATTGCGCGGCCCTCACCGAGACGCTGCTCGAAACGGAACTCTTCGGACACGTGCGCGGCAGCTTCACCGGCGCGTACAGGGATCGCCTGGGGGCGTTCGAACAGGCGCACCGCGGTACTGTGTTCATGGACGAAATTGGTGAGACGAGCCCGCGCATGCAGGGCCTGTTGCTCCGATTTCTCGAGACTGGTGAAATCCAGCGTGTTGGGTCCGACCAGGTACAGACCCGCGTCGACGTCCGGGTGATCGCCGCCACCAACCGGGTGCTCGTCGACAGCGTCGCGAACAAGACGTTTCGCGAGGACTTGTACTATCGGCTCAACGTCATTCACATGCGCGTGCCGGCGCTTCGCGAGCGGGTGGAAGATATACCCGTGCTGCTGGAGTTCTTCATCGATCAGTTCGCGCGCCAGTACCAGATGGAGCGGCCAGCCCTGTCGGCGGAGGCGCTTCAGACGCTGACCGCTCACGCGTGGCCGGGGAACGTCCGCGAGCTGAAGAACGTCGTCGAGCGCCTCGTCGTCCGGGGGCGCAGCGGCGAGATCGGGCGAGACGACCTGCCGCTCGAGGTGCTGCGCTCGGCGCCCGTGACGCAGACGGGGCCGCCAACACAGGCGACGCGTGCCGCGTCGGATGTGTTGTTCGAACGGATGGTGAACGGCGGGGAATCGTTCTGGTCGTGCGTCTACGCGCCGTTCATGGCGCGTGACCTCACCCGCGACGATCTTCGAACGATCGTCCGCAAGGGACTCGAACGGACGTCAGGCAACTACAAGGTGATGGTCGAGCTGTTCAACATGCCGGCCGACGACTACAAGCGGTTTCTGGGCTTTCTCCGCAAGTACCAGTGCCACATGCCGTTTCAGCAGTTCCGGTCCGCCGCGACCAGCCGCGACGCGGGACGGTCGGGCCAACCTGCACCACCGGCAGGGCGTCTCGCCGCCTCAGCCTGAAAGCGACTCCGCCTCATGGGTTAGTTGGCAGGCCGCGGCTAGAGCGGTTTCCCCTTCCGTGTAGAACGTAGTGTCCGGCTTTAGCCGGACATGACATGGTCCGCCTGAAGGCGGACGCTACGAAGATCTGAAATGCGCTCTAATTTGTAGGCCGGGGATCGAGCAGCTTCAGAAGTTCCCCGCTCACGACCGGCTTGACGAGGTAAGTAGCGCCAATCTGCTCGGCATCTGTCCTCAGCACCGGATCGTCGAAACCCGAGAAGACGATCAGCCTCATCTCCGGGTACATGTCCCGCGCCATGACCGCGAGCTGCAGCCCGTTGAACGCCCCCAGCCGGACGTCAGTGATCAGCGCGTCGAACTGCTGATCCTTGAGCGTCTGCCGTGCCCGCTCGAACGAGTCGCACGCGACCACCGTCTGCACCGACTCCCGCAACGATCGCTTCATCGCGTCCAGCAATCCGATATCGTCGTCGACAATGAGCAGTCTAAGCTGCAGGGCGGAGTTCGCAGGGTTGGTGAGGATCATGGGACGTTCCATTGGGCCTGACGAGGTTCGATCTCTCTTTTGCGGCTATATTACACAGTTTATGCGGTCCTGCAAGGCGAAGTCGACTATTTCGCGCGAAGGCGGCTGATCTCGGGATCCGCACATGGTTCTCGTCTCTTCCCCTCACTTCGCGCGACACGCTACTCCGCCAGGGCATCCCGAGCGCGTGGAACGGGCGCATGTGCTCGATGGCGTCTCTAATCGATGGGCGCTCCGGGGCGGCCGCACGATCGCCCCGACGCCGGCCACCGTCGGTGAGCTGCAGCGCGTGCATACGCAGGGGCATCTCGAGCGTATGGCGGCCACGGCCGGTCAGGCCGTCATGCTCGACGCCGACACCTTCACGTCGCCAGATTCATACGACATTGCCATGCTCGCCGCCGGCGCCGCTGTTCAGGCGGCGGACCATGCCGTTTCCGAGCGGGAGGCTGCTGTCGCGCTCGTACGTCCGCCGGGGCACCACGCCGAACCGGATCGAGCGATGGGGTTCTGCCTGTTCAACAATGTTGCGGTCGCCGCGGCGGCGATGCGCGCCCGCGGTCTCGAACGCGTCGCGATCGTCGACATCGACGTGCACCACGGCAACGGCACGCAGGCGATGTTCTACGACGATCCCCACGTCTTGTACGTCTCGACGCATCAGTATCCGTTCTATCCGGGCACGGGCGCAGCGGACGAGATTGGCGCAGGCGACGGGGCAGGATTCACCGTCAACGTGCCGATGGAAGCCGGTTGTGTCGATGACGACTACACGCTGGTCTATCGCACCATCGTAATTCCCGTTCTCGATCAGTTCGCGCCGCAGCTGATCCTTGTGTCCGCCGGGTACGATGCCCACGAACGGGATCCGCTCGCGTCGATGCGCGTAACGACGGAAGGGTACGGGGTGATTGTTCAGCAACTTTCGGACGTCGCTGCGCGCCATGGCGCGCTGGCCATGGTCACGGAAGGTGGCTACGATTTGCCGTCGCTGACTGCGTGCCTGGAACAGTCGGTGGCCGTGTTGAGTGGCAGCTCCGGTGCCCCTCGTTTGACAACGGCCGACGGCGCGCGCGGCGCGCGGGCCGTCGCCGCCGCCCGCACGTGCCTCAAGCCATTCTGGTCAGTGCTGTAGCCCGAAGGTGAGTCGATTTAGTATCGGCGTTTGCGCTGCCGAACGAGATCGAACTTTGCCGTCTCGGCGATGGCCATCACCGCCATCACACCCGCCTGAACGGGGTCGCTCACCACGAGGTCAGCGGCATCCGGGACGCTGCCAGCCATGTTCAGCGAAATCACGTAGAGACCGTTGCGCCGCACTTCCTCGACGGCCCTCGTGATCTCGCCACCCATCAGTGCTCCCGCAAGTACGAGCAGCCGAACCCTCGGCAGTCGGACGATGGCCCGAACGGCGGCCGCGAGCTCCGCCTCACCCACTAGTGGAATCGTGTCGACTGAGATTCGTTCTCCTCGAATGTTGTGGCGATCCGCTTCAGCGATAGCGCCGAGCGCGACCTGCCCGACCTGTGCACCACCGCCCATGACGACGATGCGCTTCCCATAGATCCCGCCGAGCGACTGTGTTTCCTCCACACGAGACACACCGGGAACGACGCGGAGTTCGTCGAGAATCGTGCCCCCCGAGTCGTCCTCTGGAGTGAACTCGAGATACATGTCTGAGTATTCGCCGGCGGCGTGGAGGTCGACGTAGGTGATGTTGGCGCGATGCTCGGCAAACACCGCCGCCAGAGCCAGAAGCATGCCGGGCCGGTTCGACACGGTTACGAGGACTGAGCAGATACTCATGGCGAAGACTGTATCAGTGAGGCCCCACCCTTACCCAGTTCAGTTCTGCGAGACTCCGTCGCGAGGGCACGGATCATGGCTTCGGCACGCCAGCGTGCCCTATAATCTCAAGATCGTGCCCGACTACAAACCCCAGACAATCGAGAAGAAATGGCAGGAACGGTGGCGGCGGGAGCGTACCTTCGAGGTCACTGAAGACGATCCCAGGCCGAAGTTCTACTGCCTGGAGATGTTCGCGTACCCGTCCGGACACGCCCACGTCGGACACGTCCGCAACTACATGATCGGCGACGTCGTCGCGCGCATGAAGCGCATGCGCGGCTTCAACGTGCTGCATCCGTTTGGCTGGGACGCGTTCGGCTTGCCAGCCGAGAACGCCGCGATTAAGGGAGGAATGCACCCCGAGGCGTGGACGCTCGAGAACATCGCCCACATGAAGGGGCAGCTCCAGCGTATCGGGATCAGCTATGCGTGGGAGCGGGAAATCGCCACCTGTCTGCCGGACTACTACCACTGGAACCAATGGCTGTTCCTGAAGATGCTCGAGCGCGATCTTGCGTTTCGCAAGCGCTCGAACGTCAACTGGTGTCCGAGCTGCCAGACGGTCCTCGCGAACGAGCAGGTCGTCGACGGCGGCTGCTGGCGGTGCGGCACCACGGTCACGACGCGCGAGCTCGAACAGTGGTTCTTCCGCATCACGCACTATGCCGACGAGCTGCTCGAGGCCGCAGATCGGCTGCCGGGCTGGCCGGACAAAGTGCTGACGATGCAGCGGAACTGGATCGGGCGGTCGGAGGGGGCTCGCGTGAGGTTTGCGCTCGACGACGAGGTCCGGCTAAAGCCGGACACTACGAGTGATCCGGATGCTAACGGTCGTAGCGTCCGGCTAAAGCCGGATTCTACGAGTCGATCCGGATGCTAACGGTCGTAGTGTCCGGCTTCAGCCGGACCATATCGAAGTCTTCACCACGCGCATCGACACCATCTACGGCGCGAACTTTCTGATGCTCGCGCCGGAGCATCCGCTCGTGCAGCAGTGGAGCAGCGCATCACCCGTAGGGCCGGACTTCAGTCCGGCCTCGTTCGCGGACACGCTCAAGCGGTTCCAGGGGCAGGATCGCACGGCGCGGATGACCGGCGAGATCGAGAAAGAGGGATTCGACACGGGCCGGACGGCCATCAATCCGTTCACGAAGAGGCCCGTGCCCATCTGGGTCGCCAACTTCGTGCTCGGCGAGTACGGCACCGGCGCGGTCATGGGTGTGCCCGGACACGACCAGCGAGACTTCGAGTTCGCGCGCAAATACAGCCTGCCCGTCACGATCGTCGTGCAGCCTGATCGTGCCGCCAGAGGGACCAGGGTTCAGGGTTCAGGGGGTTCAGGAGGTTCAGGAGGTTCAGGAGGTTCAGGGATCACGGCGATACGCTGAGCGCCGCGCGCTCCGGCGTCGATGACACAGCCTACGACGGTCCCGGGACTCCTGGTGAACTCCGGCGAGTTCGACGGCCTGTCATCCGAGGACGCGATCGAGAAGATGACGGCGGTGGCTGCCGAGCGAGGAATTGGCGAGGGAACCGTTCAATATCGGCTCAAGGACTGGGGTATCTCACGGCAGCGCTACTGGGGCACGCCGATTCCGGTGCTCTACTGCGAGAAGGATGGCTGTGTGCCCGTGCCAGCGGACGACTTGCCGGTCCTCCTGCCCAAGACTGTGGAGTTCAGCGGACGCGGTGATTCGCCGCTCGCGCAGATGCCGGAGTTTGTCAACGCCACGTGCCCCGAGTGTGGCGGACCGGCCCGGCGCGAGACGGACACGATGGATACCTTCGTCGACTCCTCGTGGTACTTCTTTCGCTTCTGCGATCCGAAGAACCGGCATCTGCCGTTCGACCCCGACAAGGTCGGGTACTGGGGACCTGTCGACTTCTACAGCGGCGGCGTCGAGCACGCGATCCTGCACCTCATCTACTCGCGCTTCTTCTCTCGCGTGTACCGCGATCTCGGCATGACCGCGATCGATGAGCCGTTCACGCGCCTCCTCACCCAGGGGATGGTGCTCAAGGACGGCCAGGTCATGTCGAAGTCGAAGGGCAACGTCGTCGATCCCGACGACATGATCCAGAAGTACGGCGCCGACGCGCTGCGGCTCTACGTCATGTTCGTCGCGCCGCCCGAGAAAGAGATCGAGTGGACCGACGCCGGACTCGAGGGCAGCTTCCGCTTCCTGGCGCGGGTGTGGCGGCTCGTCGACCAGGTGAGCGACGAGATTCGCGGCAAGGACATTCCGTCGTTCCACGGTTTGTCGCTCGACGATGCGGAGCGGGCGCTGCGGCGGAAGACGCACGACACGATCCGGCGCGTGACGCTGGATTTGGACCCTCGTGTCCACCTGAACACGGCGGTGTCCGCGCAGATGGAGCTCGTCAACGAGCTCTACGCCTTCTGCAACCGACCGGGGGATGCCCGTCCCGAGACACTGGCGGTGCTCGAGGAATCCATCGAAGCGCTCGTCCTGATGTTGTCGCCTTTCGCGCCGCATATGTGCGAGGAGCTCTGGGAACACCTCGGCCACACGGACGGCATCGTGGCCGCCGGCTGGCCGGCGTTCGACGAGGCGGTAGCCAAGGCCGACGAGATCGTCGTGCCGGTGCAGGTGAACGGGAAACTGCGCTCGCGTTTGACGGTTCCAGCGGATTCAACCGATGATGCCCTGAGAGAGCTGGCGCTCGCCGATCCGCTGGTTATGAAGCACTTGGAAGGGAAGACGGTGCGAAAGATCGTCGTCGCCGGTGGCACCTGGCTCGAGGCTGGTCAGTATCGTCGCGAGTTGATGATGATGAATGTTCCACGGGCTCTGACCGGCGTCTTCCTGATCGTTGCGGCCACTCTGCTTACCGGCTGCGGCTACTCCCTCTCCGGCCGCGGCGCGTTTCTGCCGCCGCACATCAAGATCATCGGTGTGCCGATTTTCGTCAACAGCACGCCGGTCTTCGAGATCGAGCAGAAGATCACCGCAAAGGTCCAGGCCGAGCTCATCGGGCGCGGGCGGTATGAGGTCAAGCCGGATCGGCAGGCCGTCGACGCCGTCCTGCTTGGCGAGATCCTCGGGGTAGCCGTGGCGCCGGCGGCGTTCAACGACCAGCAGCAGGCGACGCGCTATGCGGTCACCCTCGTGGCCAAGATCGAGTTTCGCGATCTCAAGACGGACAAGGTGCTCTGGCAAAATCCGCAGATGGTGTTTACCGAGCAGTACGACGTCACGACGACGCAGACGGCGACCGATCCGAACGCGTTTCTTGGCCAGAACGTGAATGCCTTGGAACGGCTGGCCTCCGAGTTCGCCCGGACAGTCGTCAGCGCGATCCTGGAGTCTTTCTGATCTTTCAGGTCACTTTCACACGCCGCCACGATCCATCACGATGCGCACGATGACACGATGGACACGATGTGAAGGAATGGTGAGATTCATCGTGTTCATCGTTGCATCGTGGTCATCGCGAGTTGGCCGTCAGCCTGTGGCGGTGTTCGCGGATCTCAGCTCTCGGAGATCGCTCAGGGTCGCCTGACACCAAATGCCTCCTTCGACGCCAGCCGCCGTTCGCAAGCAGATTGCCGCAGGCAAACCAGATCCTCTCTACCTGATCGTCGGCGACGATGAGGCGGAGATGTCCCATCTGGCCGCGGATCTGTCGGGGCTCGTGGAAGACGAGCTGCGGGCGTTCAACCTCGAACGCATCTACGCGACCGACAAGACGTCGTCCGCGGCGTCGATCGTCGAGGCCGCACGCCAGCTGCCGATGATGGCCGCGCGGCGCGTCGTCGTGGTGTTGCGGGCGGAGAAGCTCCTGAAGCCCAGACGCAAGGGGAAGACGGACGAAGAGCCTGAGCCCGAAGACACGGGGCCCGCGCCAGACCTCGACGCGCTCGAAACGTATGTCAAGAGTCCGGAGCCACAGACGGTTCTGATTCTTCTGGCGTCGGACGTCGATCGGACGCGCCGCTTGTACAAGTCTCTTCAGAAGGTGGCCACCATCGTCGAGTGCTGGGGACTGAAGGGCAGCAAGGACGCCCGGGTCGATCTCCGGCAGGTCGCGCGCCAGGCCGAGCAGCTCGTCCGTCAGTCGGTGGCCGATGCGGGGCAGCAGATTGAACCGGCGGCGTCGCGGCTCGTCGCCGAGCGAGCGGGGACCGACATCGCCCGGCTTCGCGGCGACCTCGAACGCCTGCTGCTGTACGCGGCGGGGAAGCCGCGCATTACCGTTGCCGATGCCCGCGAGGTCGTCAGCGCCGAGATCGCGCAGGACGATTGGGCGGTCACCAACGCGATTTCCCGCGGAGACACAGCCGAGGCGTTACGACAACTCGGGTTGTCGCTTGATTCCGGCGCGGTTCCGTTTATGATTCTCGGACAGCTGGCGTGGTTCGTCCGGGAGAAGCTCGATGCGCGAAGGGTCCGGCAGGCCGTCGAATCGTTGTTCCGGACGGATCTCGACTTGAAAAGCTCCGGGGGAGACACGCGCGTCTTGCTCGAGCGACTGGTCGTGGAACTCTGTCGCGGCTGACGTGTCACGGAGCTTCGGCCTTCGCGCGAAGCGCTGCGGCGGACCGCCGGAGCTTTGGGGAGGCTGATTAGGCGGAAGGATGTCGGTTCAGTGTATCTTCCGCCTGAAGGCGGAAGCCACGGAGGGATGCTTACGCCGCGGTACGCTTGGCCACGCGTCCGGCAAGTCGGGACTTGTAGCGGCCGGCAGTGTTCCGGTGGATCAGGCCCTTGGAGGCCATCTTGTCCACGAGCGAGACTGTCTGCCGAAGCGCGTCGTTGGCCGTTTTGGGGTCGTTGCTGTCGATGGCTGCACGGATGTCCCGGAGCGCGCCGCGAAGCCGGGTGCGGAGCTGACGGTTGTGTTCGCGACGCTTGACGTTTTGGCGGTGCGCTTTCAGCGCGGAGTCGTGACTGGCCACAGTTGGATCGATCCTTGTAACTCTAGGGCATCCGGGGTGTGTCCGGAGGCCGGTTAGGGAACCGGCGTTAACGGCCGCCGGCGCCGCAAACCACAGATTCTAGCACACCTGGAGGCCGCGGAGCCTTGCAAGGCAGGAAAAAGGTTCGTAAACCTAGCGGAGTAAATGGGGTAGATTTGACAGAGTTTAGACGCCATGCCCGATGACATTATTGAACGCGAAGTGCTCGGTACGGCCAGCCACGCCTGCGGGGTTCTCGTGGAGCGAGTTCGCGGACGCCTCGCGCGGAAGGGCGGTGCGTCAGCAGGCGAGCTGAGCCATTACGCGGCGGCGGCCTTCCAGGCGTATGCCGAGACGCTCCTCCGGGCGCTGATGGCTGCCGCGTCACGCCGGGAGGGGGGCGATGTCGAAGGCTGGGTGAGGCGGCAGTTTCACGACGGCTTGGACAACGCCGGCACGCCACTTCGCGAGGCCGTGGCGGACTCTCCCCATCGCCATGCGGTGGCCCAAGGGCTTCAGCAGAAGATGTTCGAGGCCGAGCTGATGCTTCGACGGGCACTTAGAGCGCGCTTCTCCGAGGCCGCGGTGATTGGCCTCGAGGGCATCAATCTCGTTTCTGGCACGACGGAGCCGCTTGAGAGGAAGGCCGCCGGCTAAGACGATAAGACACTAAGATTCCGGCAGAGTCCGCCGCCGACCGCCACGGTCCGCCGCCACGCCGGGATGCCGGTTGACACGCGTCGCCGTTTTCAACGCCACGCTCAGCCGCTCTGCCAGCTCCCCAAACGCCTGCGAAGACTGTCGAAGCTGTTCGTTCTCAATACGAAGCCGCATCAACTCATCTTCATACGTTCGTAGCTGTTCTTCCAACGCCGCCATTGTGTCTTCCCCCATGTGCTCGCTCTCCCGTTTCCGCGGAAACCTTAGCCGCGACCAGATTGCGAACCGTCGCCCACCGTCGGGTCCTCATGAGGCAAGGAACGAACCAGACTTGCTAAATGCATGCAAATAAATTGGTTATAAGAAATGAGCCGCCGTAGGTGACGCCCGGATGTGTGCATTTGTGTGTCGAAACGTAACACTCGTGCCGCAAAATCCCTCGCCAAACTCGTCTATTGTCAGGCAAACAAGGCGGTTTGTCTACCTTGTTCCAATTTGTGACATCTTTTCGGTTTTGAAACACGCTCTGTGCGGAGACCGCGCACATCGGGCTTCACGAAGATCAGTTTTTTTCTTTGAGGCGCCTGATCTCGCGCCGCTCTCGCTTGTCCGGTGCTCCGGCGCTCTGCGGACGCAGGAACGGTCCGGTCAGTCGAGCTATCTTGCGGGCTTCGATCTCTTCGGGAGTTGGCGGCGGGGTCAAATCTTTGTAAAGCTCTCGAGCTTCGGGCTTCGACACGTGCTTCTCGGCGAGTGTTCGCACGACCACGCGCTGCCGCCGGCCGAGCGGCCGCTGAATGAGGATCTCGTCGCCGACCTTGACGTCGCGGTGGGGTTTGGCCGGCTGTCCGTTGACGTCGATCTTTCCGTTGCGACAGGCCTTCTGTGCTTCCGACCGGGTCTTGAACAAACAGGAGATGTCGAGCCAGAGATCGAGGCGCATGGTTGATTCAAGAGCCATCTCATAAATGTGTCACGACATCACGGTAACAACACGAGGGCACGATGACACGATGGTCACGATCGATCTCTAGAGAGGTTTTCTTCGTGTTCATCGAATCATCGTGTTCATCGTGAACCATGGCCGTCGGCGCGTTCAGCCGGTTTTCTGTTTATGAGATAGGCAGGTTCTAGCCTAGGCTCTCTAGGCTCAGGCAAGATTCGAATAGATGGTTCAAAGGTTTGCCTAGAGCCTAGAGCCGAGAGCCTACAAGCTGTCTCATAAACAGCGAACGAGCGGAAGCGAGTGAGCCACGCGAGCGGAGCGGGGCGTCGGGGTCCCCGCGAGCGCCCGCCTTCGCGCCGCAGGCGCTCCGGCGAGGTCTCGCCGTAGCCTCGGCGGAGGCGGAAGCGTGTAAGGGGGTCCGGGGGACAAAGTCCCCCGGATGAGACTAGAGCCGAGAGCCTATTGTCAGAACTCCGTCCCCGACTCGGGCAGAGTGACCTTGACGAGGATGCGGTACATGACGGGCTTTCCGTTCTTCATCGCTGGCCGGTAGCGCCAGGCTTTCGCGGGGCTCACGATCATGCGCTCGTGGTGCCGGTTCAGTGGCGTGTGCAGCCTGACCGAGTAGACACCGCCGTCTCGGTTGATGACCATCTCCAGCCAGCCGACGCGGTTTGGGGGAATGTCGAGAGGCCCATTGATCGGCATCTGTCGGCTCAAGGGGCGCGGTGGAATGACACCGGTGTCTGCCTCCGAATAGACGATCTCGTTCGCCGCGGCGGCAGCCGCGGTCGCCTGCTCGATGAGATCGTCCACTTGTTCTCGAAGGCGCGGCGGAGTGTCAGCCAATCGACGGTCCAGGATCGCCGCTGCTTCCTTCGCTAGAGCAAGCGCCCGGTCGGAGTCGCCCGCCGCAAGCGCCGCCACGGCGCGGTCGTAGTTGCGCTGCGCGATCACGGGCAAGAGCAGCCTCTGGCTCGCGCGAAATGCGGCAAGCGCCTCTGGCGTGAGATCCGTCGGCCGCGGTTCGTAGAGCGGCGTGGACATGACGAGCGCGTCGAACGCCATCGAGGCCTCCGCCATCTGGCCCAACGCCAGCAGAGATGCGGCGCGGCGCTCTGAGTCTCGCGGCGAGGGTACCGCTGTTGCCGATGCGGATGGTGCGCGCGGCGTAAGAATAATGCCGGCCGTCGGGGCAGGGCGGGGCGGTGTCGACCCAGGTCTCGGTAGATCCTCCGGCGTGCTCTTGGCCTCGAGCGGCCTGGCGATCGCCACGCCTGCGTGATTCTGGCCCGTATTCGGCGGCCGGTGAATTGGGGGCAACGATGGCGGGGCTTCCGGAGCCGTACGCACGGCCGGCTGAACTGGCGCGGCGACCGGTTGAGCGGGGGGAGCGACGACTATCGGTGCCGCCGTTGCCGTCGTCGACGCGGATTTCGGGAAGAGAACTGCAGGTCGCGTCAGCAGCAACCCGCCAACGATGGCGATGGCGGCGAAGATGATGGCTACATGCGAGCCGTAACTACTCAGCTGCGCGGCTGTCCTGGAGCGAGACCGCCGAACCGTTCCACGTTGCGCCGGCAGGATGGCGCGAATCGACGGTGGCCGGTGGCCGATGCCATCGTCGTCGGCCGGTGTGGGGGCAGTGGCCACCGCTCGGAGCAACGCCAGCCCGGCCGGGCCTGGCTCGTCGAGCTTGTTCAACTGGGCGAGCGCGCGATCGACATCTTCGATCGATTCGAAGATCGGCAGTTCGAACGTCGCCTGCGCCAGGAGCAGCCGAAGTTCTGGCGGGGCCTCCTTACCCATGAGCATCGTACGCAGCAGGCGTCCCACCTGAATGACCAGCGGATCGCTGCTGGTTTGTCCCGAGAGCAGCTGGACTTCGCCCCGATCGGTGATCTGGATATTGCGAGGGTCGAGAAAAATCGGTGCGTGCGGCGCGTGATCTCTGAGGTGCAGACAAATCTGACGAATCACGGCGACCGCCTCGCGCCAGTCGAAACCGCCGCGTCGCTCGATGAGGTCGATTAGGGTGACTGGCCCAGTCGGGAGCGTAGGTAGTGCGACTGCCGGTGGCAGCTGCGGTCGCACCGGGAACTCCGTAACCGTCGCCGGTCCGGCTGGTGCGGGCACTGTCGCGCGTGGCTCCGGGATAGCCGAGTGATTCGTGACGACCACGTCATCGTGGAGTGTCGACTCGGGGCCGCTCGGCACGACGAGGGCGGCACCATCTCCTGCCGACACCCCGACCGTAGGCAAGGCTGACAGCGGCATCGACTCGGGCTCGGGCTGCGCGGCCGTCTCGGACGGGAAGTCCGCTTCGGACAGGAAGTCCGAGAGCTCGAGCGATGTCTCCAGTCTGACGATCTTTGGCGAGTCCTCGCTCATGGTGTCGTTTCCGGAATCCGTCGATTCTTCACAGTCTCACGAAGTCGGTCTCTATTGGCCCGGTTTCTGACCTTCTCAGCGATCCGGCGCAAAATATCCGCTGCGGCTGCGGATGACATGATTTGCTGAACGCGACCTGATCTCCACATTGCGCCATGAGCCGTCACGGGCAATGTGCGTCGACGTGTAGCCGAGTACGTAACGGCGGCGCAGGTTCTCGACGGTTCTCGCAAACTGCGCGCGCAGTTCCGACGCGTCCGACGGAAAGTAGGCCAGCCCGCCGGAAATATCCGCAAGCCGCTCGAGCGCGGCGCGATCGAGATTCGTCCCCAACCCGATCGGCAGGACCGTCGCCTCGACTTCTCTCGCCATCTCCAGGACTTCAGGCAGCGTGTGCCGGCTCCCGGGGGCAGTGCCAGGGTTGTTCTCGTCCCGTCCGTCGGTCATGACCACGACGGCGCGCCGCCCCTCGATCGGCTTGAGCGTCGCAAACGCCCCGGCCAGTGCGTCGTAGAGCGCCGTGCCGCCGGAGGACTTGTATCCATCAATCGCGTCGATGCTCGTCTGCCGGTTGGTGCCAAGGTCGTGCGCGGCGACCACGCCGTCCGAGAAGAAGAGCAGCGACAGCTTGTCCTGGGGACGGAGGGCCTCGACGAACGTGCGGGCCGCAGCCATCACCGCATCCGCGGACTTCCGCATGCTGCCGCTCGAATCGAGCGCGAGCACGATCGAGAGCGGCGTCTCGGCTTCGTGGAAGGTGTCGACTTTCTGATCGACGCCGTCTTCGGACACGACCAGGTCGTCGGCGCTGATCTCGACATACTGACCCGAGAGATCTGTCACGGTGAATTCGAGCGTCGGCCGGATGGGCGGCGGTTTTGGCGCTCGATAGCCGGCCCGTGTCCGCACCACGTACTGATCCGACGGGATGCTCAGACTCACGGTACGCCAGTTTCCGTCTCGCACGGTGTTGCTAGGCGTATATGTCACGAGATATCGATTCTGTGCGTCGGCCGCGAGCTGGTCGTAGACGTTCGTGAGATCTTCTTCCCGTGGCGGAAAGAAGACGCGGCCGCCGGTGTCGCTCGCCAGGCGTTTCAGCTCGCGCTCGCCCTTGAGGGAGATGCCCGCCACGCCGCCGATGCCAACCACATAAATCGTGATTCCGGCACTCTTGACGGCAGCGAGCGCCTCTTCGAAAGAGGCGTGACTGTGCTGGTCGTACCCGTCGCTGATGAGGATCACCGACCGTCGGTCCTCGGCTTTTGGCAGTCGCTCGCTGAGCTCGATGAGGGCGTCGAGAATAGCCGTGCCGCCGGTCGGCTCGATCTGCTGGATGGCCTCGATGATGGTGCGGCGGTCCCCCGTGGGCCCGGTCAGGGCCGCCAGGCGCTTGGCGAAGGGCGCCACGACGACAGTGTCTTTTGGCCGCAGGAAGGCCGTGAGCCTTGTGGCCGCGTCTTTCACGAAGTCGAAGCGGCGCGACATGCTCTGGCTGCTGTCGATGAGCAGGGCGAACGTGGCCGGCACGCGCTCGTGGCTGACGAGGTCGATTGCCTGTGCAACGCCGTCCTCCTTGACGGCGAAGTTGGCCGAGCTCAAGCCGCTCACGAAGCGGCCCTTCTTGTCGTAGACCCCAGCTTCGAGCAGGACGCTCGCCACCTCGGAGATCTCGGTGATCTCGAACGCTTCGAGGACCACCGTGTCCCGTCCTTTGTGGCCCTCGTTGTCGTCGACCTCGACCGCCAGTTCGCGGCGCTCGAATGGATTCTCGTCGGTCCACTCCACCGCGTACGGCGGACCGTCATCGTCGGTCTTGAACAGCTTGCCGTCCACGTAGAAGCGGACGGGGTTGAGGGTGGCGCCGGACGGCTGCTGGACTTGTGCAACGATGCGAACCGCGCCGATGCCTCCCGTCCGCCCCAGCGGCGAGGTGATGCGGACCGACAGATCTCCACCGCCAGCGCGGGAAGCCGCAATGGCCGCCGTGGCCGCCGTGACGATCAGTAAGCCGAGCGTCAGGGCCCTCGTCCAGCACCGGCAGATTCGTGGCATAGCCAACTAATCCGAACAAATGACGAGCCGGCACAGATTCGTACGCGCGAAAGCCGCGTTCGGATCGAGTGCCAGCGCTGCTTCGAACTCGCGAACGGCCTCGTCCTTGAAGCCGGCGGCCGCCAGGAGCGTGCCTCGCGTGTTGTGTGCAGCCGCAGAGCGGGGTGCGTAAAAGACTGCGCGCGCGGCGTCGCCCATGCCGAGCTCGGGGTGTCCCCAGTCCCGCCAGATTCGCGCCCGCGCATCGTAGGCGGCCGCGTCACGTGGATCCAGCCGCGTTGCCGCGCTCAGGTGGTCGAACGCTGCATCCATGATGCGAAGACGCCGGTACTCATCGGCGACCTTCCGGTGATGTTCGGGCGTGGCGACCACCGTCAGCCGCAACAGGGCAGCGGCGAGTTCCGGATCCTGCGCCTCGACCGTCGCACCGAACGCCTTCTGAAGAGGCCTCGACCGCGGCGGCGCATGCATCGAGCACGCTGACGCACTGAAGAGCACAAACAGCCCGACGGCAACAGACCGCATTGCAGTTCTCGAACGGTCCGCGTGAATTCGCAGCTATTCCTCGCTGCGCACGCGGCTGCGCCGCTTCATCGTGTAAGCAACCAGGAGCACCACAAAAGCGACCACGAGAATCAGTGTTGTACTGTCCACGTTCGTTCTCCTTTTCTTTTCTCCGCAACTAAGGCAACGCTCGCATGATCTCTGACAACGACCGGGCCGAGGCAGACGACGTAGAGTGCCGGCACCAGACAAAGCGCGAGAGGAAACACCATCTTCACTCCGACCTTCGCCGCGCGCTCTTCGGCCCGCTGACGCCGCTTGGTTCGCGATGTGGCCGCATGCGAGCGGAGCGCCTGGGCGATGCTCGTGCCAAACCGATCGGTTTGGGTCAGCATCGCCACCAGGGCACGGACATCGTCGATCTGGGTCCGCTTGGCGAGGCCCTGAAACGCCTCGAGGCGCGGTTTGCCGGCGCGAATCTCGTTTGTGACGGTGCGGAGCTCGGACGCGAGCGCGGGCATCGCCAGGTCCAGCTCTTCGCTGGCGCGGACGATGGCTTGATCGAGGCTGGAGCCGGCTTCGACGCAGACCACGATCAGGTCGATAGCATCGGGCAGGCCGTTCTGAATCGCCTTCTGGTGCCGTCGAGTCGCACGCGTCAGCGCGAGATCCGGAATCAGATAGCCGATGCCGCCAGCAATGAGGGCGGCCAGCCATCCCCTCGTCCCGACAAGCGCGATTGGAATGAGCGCCAGAATCGCGGGCACCGCCAGCTCAGCGAGCGCGTAGTAGTTGGCGGCCTCCGGATCCGTCCATCCGGCTGACTCCATGCGTCGCTGGAGGCGCGCTTGCTTGGTCGAGCCGCTCTTGGCGAGCTGTTTCGTCGCACCGCGGCGTCCGCGCAGCAGGCCCACGACCTGGGCCATGAGCCCGGTCGGCCGAGCGGCGTCAGCTGCGGGCTGCAGGCGCCGCCGTCCAGGCGCGGTTCTGGCGAGCGCGAGCGAGGCGAGGGACCCTGCGCCCAGCGCCACGGAGAGGAAGACGGCGATGACCGGAACGATGAGGTCGATGCTCATGGTATCCGCCTAAAACTCAACATTGACGATGCGGCGAATGGCCAGCGTGCCGATCACTTGAAGGATCAGCGCCGCGATAACCATCCGCACGCCGAGCGGATCGTTCACGAAGCCGCGCATATGCTCGGGAGCGACGATGGTCATGACGCCGGCCAGAATCGGCGGCATGGCCGACAGGATCCAACCGGTGATCCGGCCGTGCGCGCTTGCGACGCGCACCTGACGCTTGACGCGCGAGCGCTCACGGATCACTGACGAGAGGTTATCCAGCACCTCAGCGAGGTTGCCGCCGGCTTCGCGCTGCGTGAGCACGGCGGTAACGAAGAATCGGGCGTCGAGCAAGGGCACGCGTCGCGCAAAGGCCTTGAGGGCGTCGGGAAACGGCATGCCGTAGTTCTGGTGGTCGTACAGCAGCCTGAATTCGGCTCCCAGGGGGTCCTGCACTTCGTCGGCGGCCATCATGACCCCGGTCGTGAAGGCGTGACCCGCGCGAAGGGAGCCGGCGATGAGGTCGATCGCCTGAGGAAACTGGTCCTCGAACTGATGCACTCGCCGGCTCTCGGTAATTCGCACCACCAGATACGGCACGACGGCCACGGCCACCGCCGCGATGACACTGACCCACGTCAACGACGTGAGCAGCTTGGTCAGCAGGAAGGCGACCAGGCCGCCAAGCAGCGATGCCGCAACGATGAGCTCGAGCGTAATCGGCAAGCCCGACCGTTCGATCGAGAGGCGCAGTGGTCTGAGCACGCGCCCCGAGCCTCCGAACACGCCGTCGAGCCCCTTCAGCGCGCTGAGAGGAGGCGCTCGGCGAGTCAGCGTTCCGGTCCCTGACATCTCGACGCGGTCCGGCCTCAGGCGCCGGCGCAGCGTCCGTCCGGCACGCTCCTCTGGCATGACGACGAACAGCCAGTAGACCGTGAGTACGATAACGATGCAGACGACGAAGGTCGCAAGCATCGGCAGCATGTTCGACATGGGCTATCCCCCTCAGGCGACCGCGGTGATGTGATCGAACATGTCGGCCGGCAGCTGCACGCCAAACGCCAGCAGCCGTTCCGTACAGCGCGGTCTGATGCCGGTGGCGCGGAATCGTCCGCAGACTTTGCCATCACGTCTCAGGCCCGAGCGATCGAACACAAAGATGTCCTGCGCGCTCACGACGTCGCCCTCCATGCCGGTGACCTCGGTGATGGCGGTAACTTTCCGGGTGCCGTCGGAGAGGCGGGTCACCTGAATGATCAGGTTCACGGCCGATGCGATTTGCTGCCTGACGGCGCGCTCGGGCAGGTTGAGGCTCGCCATGGCCACCATCGTATCGAGACGGTAGAGTGCATCTCGCGGACTGTTGGCGTGAATCGTCGTGAGACTGCCGTCATGGCCGGTGTTCATCGCCTGCAGCATGTCCAGAGCTTCATCGCTTCGCACTTCGCCGACGATGATGCGGTCCGGGCGCATCCGGAGTGCGTTGACGACGAGATCCCGCTGCTTGACCGCACCCTTGCCCTCGATGTTGGGTGGGCGCGTCTCCAGACGCACCACGTGACGCTGCCGCATCATGAGCTCGGCCGCGTCCTCGATCGTCACGATGCGCTCGAGGTTCGAGATGAAGCCGGAGAGGACGTTCAGCAGCGTCGTTTTTCCGGCACCCGTGCCGCCGGACACGATGATGTTCAACCGGCAGGCGACCGCCGCCTGCAGGAACTCGAGCATCGGCTGGGTCATGCTCTCGCGTTCGACGAGGTCGTTGGCCCCAAGCCGGCCGGTGCGAAAGCGGCGAATCGAGAGGGATGGTCCGTCGATTGCCAGGGGCGGAATGATGGCATTGACACGAGACCCGTCTCGAAGGCGCGCATCCACCATCGGGCTGGATTCGTCGATGCGACGGCCGACAGTGCTCACGATCCGTTCGATGATCTGCATCAGGTGCCGATCGTCCCTGAAGACGATGTCGGTCTGCTGCAGGCGCCCGTCACGCTCGACATAGACCTGATCGAAGCGATTCACGAGGATGTCCGAGATCGCGCTATCGCGCAGAAGTCCCTCGAGCGGGCCCAGGCCGAAGAGCTCGTTCAGGACGTCGACGACCAGCGTTTCGCGTTCAGTAAGGCTGAGGGGGGTCGTATCCTTCCCGCGCTCGATGATGTCGAGGATCAGCCGGCGGATCTCGGGTTCCGCCTCCTGCTGTCCCATTTGCGTCAGGCGGTCCAGATTCAGCCGGTTGAGTAGCTCGGCGTGCACGCGTCCCTTGAGATCCTGGTAGCTCTGCTGCCGGGGATCCGAAATGGCGCCAGTGATCAACGTCACGGGATTCATCGAACGCGCTCCTTCATTACGTCTGCTGCAACGTCAGCGCTCGGTCACGGCCGCCGGCCGGTCAGACGGCCGAGCAATCCGTTCTGGCGTTTCGGGCTCGCTGGGCGTGCCTCTGGGGTTTCGACGAGACCCCGGGCAAAGCCGGTCAGCGCGGCCGCGAGCTTGTTGTGATTGTCGAGAACCAGGGGACGTCCCGCGTTCAGCGCCTCGATGGCGATGCGGTAGTTGCTCGGGAAGGTGAACGCGACCGGGCTTCCCAGCACGCGCTCGACATCCGACTGGGCGATGTCAGAGTGCTGATCGAACCGGCTGATCACCACCGACAGTCGTTCGCGGCCATAGCGCTGCCGAAGCGAAGCGGAGAGGCGCGTCGCCGCGCGCACGGTCGCAAGCTCCTGGTTGGCGACGACGATCACCCGTGACGACGATTCGAGCGCATCGAGCATGACATCGATTCTGGGTACGTCCAGCAAGACGTACGCGTAGTGCCTCGCGGCCGCCTCGATGAGGCTTCTGATGCTGGCTGAATCTACTGGCGTCGCCGAAGCACGATCCGACGAGGCGAGCAGGGCCAGACCCGAGCGCGACTGGCCGACCAGTCCGCTGAAGAACACCTTGTCGAGCCGATGGACGTTCTCGAGCGCGTCGAGCACAGAGTAACGTGGCTCCGTCCCCAGATAAACGGCGGCGTCCCCGTACGCCAGATGCAGATCGATCAACAGAGTGGAGCCAGGTTCGACCTGCGCCATCGCCGTGGCGATGTTTACAGCGACGGTCGTTGTGCCGACGCCTCCCTTCGCGCCGACGAACGCGAAGACCTCGCCTTTCGAGTCGGCGGCTCCGTGAGCCGTCACCCGGTTGATGGCCGCCTGCAGATCCGAAGCCGTCAGGGGCACGGTGAGGAACTCGGTGACGCCGGAACGCATCGCTTCGAGCATCAGCGCCGGTTCGAGCGCTGCCGCGACGATGACGACGCCAGTGTGCGGATGTTGGCGGCGCAACATGCCAACCGAGGGTGGCACCGTACTTTGTTCGCGGACGTCGAGGATGACGACGTCCGGCTGCAGCGCGCCAGGTTGCGCGAGCGTCCCAAGCTCGTCGAGCTTCAGTGGGCTCGCCAGGATAGAACACGCCTGGAGCAGGTCCTCGAGTTGCCGATCCCTGAGGCCGACGACGCTAGCAGTAATCGTGGAAGCCACTTGTCACCGGATGAGATGCGTTGTTACGAGCCATGACCCGTCGTCCACGAACGTCGGCGCCGCGGGCACCGTCGCTCCCGGGTACCGCAGAAAATGGCCGTGAGGGCCGAAGCCGCCACCAGCCGTGATTCGGTGAACGAAGAACCCGATGATGTTCGTGACCCTGATGCACGGATGGTTCGTCGGGCAGCCCACGTCGGGTTGTATCCAGTCGTTGGTCGCGCGGCCCAGTTGAAACCGTTGGGGGTCGTAGAGCGCGATTGCTATCAGCCTGGGACTTATGGGCGCGCAACCGGGCGCGCAACTATCCATGATTCGATGGGCGCCGTAGTCGTAGTCTGCGCCAGCGTCCTGGGCAAATACCGCCTCGACGCCGTCGATGATTTCCTGGGGGTGGAGGCCGCCCTCGACTCTCAAGTACTGATTCAGGCCCAGGGGCTGACCGACGCAGCTCGCCATGTTCTGCGCGAACGTGCGGCCTCCCGGCAAATCGAGCGGAACGACCAGTTCCCTCGTGATGGGCGTTCCCGGATCCATCGCATGATCGGTTTGCCACACAATCCGTTCGCCAAAGTCGGCCGACACGCTCGTGCGTCCGGCGTACAGGCCGCCAGGCGCGGCGTAATCGTCTCTTGGAATGGGAATCAGCTGGCCTGCCTGCGGTCCGGTGTCGTAGTAGTGGCTGAATTCCCTGCCCAACGGCGCCAGGTCGAGAGTCTCATCCCAGTCATCCGCAAACGCCCACGGACGAAGACACGGTGTCGCGTTCCCATTCCCGGTCCACGCGGTGGCTGTCGCCCGGACGCGCTGCGAACCGACGAAGAGCAGGGGACCGAACAAGGTCTCCAGCGGCGTGCTCCCGTTCTCGCCGTTGCGATACACGGCGACGGTTGTGCATCGGCCGGTCACGCCCGGAGGACAGTCGAAGTTGACGACCGGTGTGGCGGGTTGCTGCCAGACGCCGTTGGCTTGGGCAACGCCTTGCGCGACCTGCGACGCAAAGCCGCTGGAGTGAGGTGGATCTTCGAAGTCGTCGAACCCACGAGCCACCGCACCAGCGAGCGCCCCGGCGTCCGCCGCGTTTTGCGCCTGTCCGCGCGCCACCCACAGAACTCCGTAGTCCAGGACGAAGACGTTGAACGCCATCAGCACGAACAAGGCGATGCCGACTTGGACAAAGACGGCACCCTCCTGCGCTCGATAGACGTGCTGTAGTCGTGACATGCCAAATCCTGGTCAGTACTTCGAGCCGGGCTTACTCCCGCTCGCTTTCACGGGTGGCCCGTCGACGAATCCCGCGCCCATGCTCGGCTCCGGCTGACCGCCAGGTTTGCCGCCAGCTGGCTTGTCGCCGCTCACCCCGGGCCCAGGGAGGAATCGCCGCGGCAGTGTCGGCAGCGGAGGGACTTCGTCGGGTTCCAGCGCTCGCACGAGCCGTGGCGTAATCAGCACCATCAGCTCGGTGCGCTCGGCGCGATCCGCCTTGCTCTTGAAGAGGTTCCCCAGGATGGGGATCTTGCTCAAGCCGGGAATGTCCGCCGCGTCTTCCTGTGTCAGGTTGTCGAGCAGGCCAGCGATCGCGAACGACTGGCCGTCACGGAGCTCGACGTTCGTCGAGGCTCGCCTCGTCGCGAGCGCTGGGATTCGGAATCCCTGAAGAGTGATGCCGTTCGCGAAGTCGAGCGTGCTCACTTCCGGGGCGACTTTTAACCGGATGATGTCGCCAGCGATCGTCGGCGTGAAGTTGAGCTTGATGCCGAACTCCTTGTACATCACGGTGACGGCACTGTTGGCGCCAGAGCCCTGGACGATGGGAACAGGGATCTCGCCGCCAGCGAGGAAGCTCGCCTCCTGACCGTTGTAAGCGATCAGGTTCGGTTCAGCGAGGCTCTGAAAGAACCCCTTCGACTGCAGGGCTTTGACTATTGCACCCCAGCCCTCGTCGCGGTTGAAGAAGAAGAGGTTCAGGAAATCGCTGAATACGAGGCCCCCGCTCCGCTCGTCGTCGATCGTCGGGGCCGAGAACTGCTGTGTGGTCACTCGCCCGGAGTAGTCCGAGCGATTGACGATGAAGTTGGCTCCAAGCTCGGTCAGGGCCCGCCGGTTGACCTCGGCGAACCGCACCTGCAACATCACCTGCTGACTTTCCTGCCCGCTGGGCAGTTGCAGCATGTTGATCACTTTGATTTTCGCGGAGCTCGCCTGCGCTATTTCTGCGGCACGCAGCGACACGTTGTTGCTCGAGACTGATCCCGACAGGATGATGGCCTCGTCGGTTGCGCTCACGCGCACGTCCTCTCCGGGAAAGAGGCCGCGCAGCTGCTGCTGGAGCGTCGTGATCGCCGGCTCCACGACGAGGTCGTAGTGCTTGCGATCGGTGGAGCTCCACACGATCAGGCTCACGGTTCCCGGGGATTTCCCGTCGACCAGGATTTCTCTCGATTGCACGACGACGGCATCCGCCACCACGGGATTCGTGACGGCTATGCGGACAATCTCGAAATCGGTTCGCAACACCGTGGAGCGTCCCGCCGTGAGAGCGACCCGCTCGACTTGCCCGGGGAGCTGCACGGCTGGCGCGCCGGGGGCGACCTGCGCGTGCGCGCCGAGCGGCGTACCGAGAACGATGCAGCAGCCGAGCGCGGTTCGTGCTGCGGCGGCTGCCGCGTCGCGAACCTTGCGGACCTGGGTCACTTAATCACCTCATCAGTGCGCTTCCCGGCGCGAATCGCTTCGACCGCCGGTGGCGCCGGCGGCGCAGGAGTAGTGACGACGGCCGGAGGTGGCGTCGCCGCGCGCTTGGGCGCCTGGGCTCGAACGACGGGCCCGGCGGTGGCCGTTGCCGCGGCGGCTGGCTCCGAACCCATCAGCGAATCGGTCTTGATGCCGGCAGTCAGGGTTGTGTCGGTGTCCAGAGGGTTGCGCAGGACGAGCATGATCTGCCCTTCGGCCTGCGCCAGCGCGATGCGCTCGGCATCCCGTGGGGTCACCATCAGGGTGACGACGGTCTCACCCGTGTCTCCCAGTCGGCTCACGCTGGCGCCGGGGTTCTCCTGGGCTTTTCGAGTCCCTGACGTCAGTACTTGCACGTTGCTCGCGGCCGTTCGGGTCATGCTGTCGTTTGGCCGGCGAATCGTGACCACGACATCGACTCGGCTGCCCGGGACGATGAACCCCGCTACGCCGATGACGTCGTTGACCTTGACCGAGATGGCGCGCATGCCTGTCGGAATGGCTGGCGACAGGCCGGCGCCAGACTCGATTGACGCCAGCTTGTCGGTGGTCAGGGGCTCGTTCTCGAGCACCGAGGTCAGCAACCCGCGATCGACTGCCGCTTTGATATCGGTGATGGCGCCAGGGACGAGGCTGCTCGCGGGCCAGAGGACGAGTTTCACGTCCTTGGCCGTGATTGCAGCGCCGATAACCAGGGGTCTGGCGGCGACGACGACCGATTTTACCGGTTCCACACGCTGCGCCGGCATTTGCGCCATGGCACGGTACACGCCAAAGCTGGCAATGGAGGCGGTAACGATCGCAATCATGAGGACGACCAGATGGCGTGTGCGGCGGTTCATTTCGTCTCCTTCACTTCCGAGGAAAACCCCGTGGTTCGGCGGCTACGAGCAGGTTTCTGCGGCGTTCTCGCTGCGCATGGCCGACGTCGCGTTCAGCTGGCGCGAGCCAAGAGCAGGTTCCCCGAAGAAAGCCATGATCGGTCCGACAAACAGGTACTGATACGTGTAGCTCACAGTCACCGGTCGAATGCTGATGCACTGGCTGCCGAGGGTCACCGTCTGCGGTGTACCAACCGACACCGTCGCCGGTTGAGTCAGGCCCCCGGCCGTCAGATAGGCGGTCACGCGGGCTTGCACATCGGCGTCCGTGTATCCGGGCAGGATCGCAATCCGCGCTCCCTCGCGCGCCGCCGCGGTCAGCACCTCGTACCGCTGAAACAGAAAGCCGAAGTCCATGATGCCGAGCATGACCAGCAGCAGCATCGGAAAGACGAGCGCGAATTCCACGAGCTCCGCGCCACGCTCGCTGGTCAGCAAGCTGCGCCGTCCAGGGCGCCCAGCTGACACGGTGTTCATCGCAGCCATAAAGTGGCCACCGTTCCTGCCAATATCGGGACTGCATACGCGAGCCGCGGCCCATGCGCGTGCTCGAGCGTCATCGCCGGCAGCGGTTTGACGCCGTGGAGTCTCCAGTACGCCAGCATCACACCCACGTTTCCGACCGCCTGAAACAAGTAACCCCTGGTCAGCGCCACGAACAATGCGAGGATGCCGCCCGCAACTCCGGCATACAAGCCGACCCAGACTGCGTTCATCGGACCGAGCCAGGCGCCGATCGCACCGACGAGCTTGACGTCTCCGGCTCCGAGTCCGCCCAAAGCAAACGGAAGGAAGAAGATCGCGAGGCCGACGATCCACCCCGCGGCGCTGGCGACGCCAGCGTTCCAACCGCCGGAAGCGGTGTGATAGACGAAGCCGGCCAGCGCGCCGCCGAGCGTGAGGACCTGGGGGATGCGCCGGGTGCGCAAATCCCACGCGCACGCGACCGTCGCCAGTCCGACACTTACGAGTTGGCCAATCGTCAGATCGCTCACAGATGTTTCCTTGTCCGGCGCATCCTCTGCCCGCCTAGCCGCCGCTCGGTGGAGGTGGCTCCCACAGATCCTGGATGTTGTCGTTCCACGTCTCGTAAATGTCGCCCAGGGCACTCGCGGCCGGAAGGGCAATAGCCGCTGCTAGTGCGACGATGCCCGTAAGGAGCGCGTACTCCACCAGGTCCTGCCCGTCATCGTCCGTGAACAGGCGGATCACAGCCCGTCGCGCCCATTCACCCAACGCGTTCATTGAATTCACCTGGCTTCCCCGACGCTGGGCTATGGCAGCGCCGCGTTCAGCGTGTTGAAGTAGCCCGCGATCGTCGGTCCAATCTGGGTAATGGCGACGATGGCGCCGATCGTGATGACCCCAACCAGGAGTCCGTATTCGATGAGGTCCTGTCCGTCGTCGGACCGAACCAACCGCGCAACTAGCCTCTTCATGACGCAGCTCCTCTGTGAGAAGACGATCGACTTCGAGAAGACGACCTTACGTTGACGACAACCCCGCACTACCCAAAGACAATTCACCGAGCGTGACCGAGATGGCACGCCGAATCGACGATCCGTCCGACCTCCCCGTCTGCAGGAACTCGACACCCACGAGAAAGCTCGACCCCGATCCCGCAATCGCGACGCACCTTGTCGCGCGGATATCGTCGAGGTAGATCTGGCCTTCGACCTCGATCCGAAGGGCGCCGACCGTTCCCTCCTCGATGCGGTGCCCGCTCTCGAGCAGGCATCCCGACCGGCTGATCTCCACCAGGCGCGTCGGAATTTCCCTCGTGAGCACGCCAACCAACTCCATCTGGCAACGAAGAGCATTCAGACGCCGTTTCATCCGCAGCTCCAAGTGGTCATATCGAATTCGCGCCATTCCACTCAATCAACAATGGCCAGCCGCAATCGGTGCCGCACGATTCCACCCATCATCACGGGCTTGCTCTCGACCACCCGGACCGTTAGGCTCTGTCCCGGCGGGCTCACGTCCAACGTGAGCCGCTCCTCGCGGCGTACGGGATCGGGACTGACAACCCAGAGCTCCTTGTGTTCCGCGTCGTGCTGTTCGACGACGACGTCGCCTGCGATCCGCAGCATGCCCTCCCAAGGGCGTGGCACTAGAAATCTCGGATCGCGGCGCGTTCGACGCATGTGTGATGAGCTCGTGTCAGAGTCAGAACCTGTGTGCGCCCGAGCAACGGCCGTACCGGGGATGCGAAACTGTGTAAGCGCGCAGGGAGAGGGGAGTTGAGTAGTGAGCGACTGCGCGACGTCGCGTGCGCAATCTGGTGGGGACCAGAACTTGTTCGCCGGGGCAGATACTTAATCGGGTGCCAGGTACAAGCGATCGCCGGCGCGAGTGTCGGAGCGCTCGAGCGCGCCCGATGCGAACTCGACGACGGCGAATGCGCGAAATGCCGCTTGAATCCGCCACGGCCCGAGCGCCTGCCGCGCGCGCCGGATGTGGCCGTCGCGGTCGACGAAAACGACGTCGATGGCGAACTGCATGAAGAACGTGTGGATGCCGCTACACGGCGCCAGAATCAGCGCCGCGTCGTCGGCGAGTGTCGAACGCCCGAGAAGGCCGCGATTGCGAGTCTCTCTGTCGAAGGCCGTTTCGATCGCCCGGGCCACGACGCGCTCGTGACGGGCGTTCCGCAGGATCCAGGGTGTGCTGGGCGTCGTGAGGATCGGGTCCAGGAAGCTCACGATTCCCGGGAACGTCGCGTGAGTCTCGGTCGCTCGCCTCCGGCGAACGGTAGCCCGGCGGATGTGGGGCGAGCACCCATCGGTCCGGGCGCGCGGAACTGGCGGTAGTCCACCGTGCACTCGTGCGCGGCGAGGAAGT
Source organism: uncultured Acidobacteriota bacterium (assembly GCA_963839705.1). Classification (GTDB taxonomy): domain Bacteria; phylum Acidobacteriota; class Vicinamibacteria; order Vicinamibacterales; family 2-12-FULL-66-21; genus DATBJJ01. Next base: position 184,044 of record CAWIWL010000003.1, on the reverse strand, counting down.
TCATGAACCGTTTGTAATCACCCTCGGCCATGCCGAACAACTTCAACAGGCCGCGGTAGTTGCCACGTGTTGCCGAGAGTCCGAGGCTTACCAGTTGTCTCAAATCGTGACGCGTGATGTCCCGCCTCAGCAGCAAGGGGTGGATGTGCCCCCAGAACGTGTAGTGGCCGTCGACGAGCGTGGTGTAGAGCTCATCGGCGAGACGCCGCCGCCGCTCGCGACGCGGCGTCAGGCCGTCGGTTGAAGCGAGCCTGACGGTTTCCGGAAGATCCGGGGCGTCGACGTCCTGCGACTCGGACATCCAGGCCGCCTGTTCGATGACGTTCTGCAGTTCGCGGACGTTGCCCGGCCAGCGGTAGCGAGTGAGCGCCTGGAGTGCGGACTCGGTGAACCGAATCTGACGGCCTGTTCGCGTGGCCGCCGCTTCGATGAGCGTCGGGAGGTCTTCCTTCCGGTCGCGGAGCGGCGGCACGTGGATGTGCACGACCTTGATGCGGTAGAGCAGATCGCTTCGAAAAGCACCCGTGGCCACGAGCTGTTCAAGGTCGCGGTTGGTGGCCGAGATGATCCGCACGTCGACGCGGATCGGCCCGGCCGGGCTACCCACCGGCTGAATCTCGCCGCTCTCCAGGAACCGGAGAAGGTGAGCCTGCATCTGCAGGCTCATTTCGGCGATCTCGTCGAGGAAGATCGTTCCGCGATGCGCCGCCTCGAGGCGGCCCATGCGGTCGCGATAGGCGCCGGTGAAGCTGCCGCGTGTGTGGCCGAAGAGCTCCGTTTCGAGGAGACTGTCGGCGATTGCCGCGCAGTTGACGGCGATGAAGGGCCGCGCGGCGCGCGCCGAGTGGGCGTGGATGTATTGCGCGACCACATCTTTCCCGACGCCGCTCTCGCCGGTGATGAAGACCTTGGCGTCGCCGGCCGCCGCTCGGCTGGCCAGCGCGCGGACATGTCGCATTGCCCGGCTCGCGTCGACGAGCCGTGCGGCGGCAGTCGAGAGGTCGGTCGTGGTCTGGCGCAAGCCTGGGGGAGCGGTCATGCGCGACACGGGAACTCCACGCTCATTTACAGAGTCGAAACGCCGGCCGTACCGGGGCGGGCGGGGCCACGACAATACCACGGGTCGGCTCTGTTTTTCGACCATGTCTGCACATATTCAGGGGGCCTGACCCAGACTGTGTGTGCTTGTCCGTGGACGGGCAGACTAGGTTCAGGGTTACGGGCCCTAATAGTCGGGGTTCAAGGGGTTCAAGGGGTTCAATGGTTCATGGTTCACAGTCTAGAAGCCGTCTCACAAGTGCTGTCACGAGACCACGCTACAACCCGATGACACGATGGTCACGATGATCCCATAGGTTTTCCTTGTTCATCGAGTCATCGTGTTCATCGTGACCCAGTAGCCGTCGGCGCGTTCAGCCTGAGCTTGGTTTAAGAGATAGGTTGTAAGGTTCTGAGCTCAAGGTTCGCGGCAGCGACTGTGAGAAGTGCAGCGCTCGCGCTCGAGTTCGTCGCGGCGTTGTTGCCGGCGCTGAACGCCGCCGGAAACGATCGGTTGAGGTGGGGCGTGTTGACGGACCTGGCTGGAGTCGAGCTCACGCGGACCAAGGCGATCGGCGCGGCGAAGGAGATCCTGAGCGGTGGACGTCCACGACCATCCGGCCGGCGTTGATTGTCGAGTGCTTGCGTGGTGCCCCGGCGGGACGGATAGTCGCAGGGTCCCAAGGCTCTCGGCTTCAGGCTCTAGGCTTAAGCAAGATCTTGGAGAGTGGGCTTCGAGGTTTTGCCCTAGAGCCTTAGAGCCAAGAGCCCAGAGCCGGCCTATCGCTTGGCCGCGATGAGCTCTGGTCCGCGGGGCTCGACGGTCGTGAACTTCGTGACCTCGCGGCCGTCGACGATCTCTATCGTCTTGTAGATGCGCTTCGGTTGTGGCGCGGCGGCGTCTACGGCGCTCTTGATTCGCGTCACGTAGTTCTTCGTTTCCCGATACGGCGGGACCGTTCCATACCTGGTCACTGCCGTGGGCCCCGCGTTATACGCCGCGAGCGCCAATTCGATGTTCTGCTGGAACTTCACCAACAGGCTCTTGAGATAGGCCACCCCTCCGCGGATGTTCTCCGAAGGACTGTAGGGGTTGGACACGCCGAGTTCGGCGGCGGTCGCGGGCATCAGCTGCATCAAGCCCATCGCGCCCTTGACCGAGCGCGCGTTCGGGTTGTACCCCGATTCCTGCTGGATCACGGCACGCACCAGGTGCGGGCTCACGCCGTGGACCGCGGCATTCTCCTTGATGAGCGCGTCGTACTGCGCCGCACGCGCGCTCACGACCCCCGTGGTCGTTCTAAAGGTCTCAGCCTCGGGGACCGCGTAGGTCTTGAGAAGGGCCGACGGGTCGTGTGGCTTGTCCGAGAGTACAGAAGTTACCGGCGCTGTCGCGCGTCAGGTAGATCTGTGCCTGCGCCACCGCGGGAAGCGTGGCTGAGAGCAGAACGGCGCCGAACAGGATTCGGAGGCCAGGGGAGCTCATCAACTCAAGAACACTCAATAGGTTGCACTGATCCAGCGAACCGTATGGCAAGCCCGGTGCCCATGGCCAGTCAACAACTTACGGCGATCAAGCCAGGACCGATGTGCCGGAACGGAACGGTGCGCCGACAGTTCTGTAACGCGGACCGCCGACGAGACAACGCGGTCGGCTGATCAAATTGAGGTATCGGTCGGGGAGCCGGCCGGGGTCAGACCGGGGTCAGACCGGGGTCAGACCCCGTCAGGCGAGCGCCACTTCGAGAACCTTGGGTGCGGCGGCCAGGAGGTCGTCAATCTTCGTGGCATCTTTCCCGCCCGCTTCCGCAAAGTCCGGGCGGCCGCCGCCACCCCCGCCGATGATCGGTGCCAGCTCCTTGACGAGCCGGCCGGCCTGGACGCGGTTGGTCAGGTCTTTCGAGACCGCTACTACGAGAGACACTTTGCCGTCGAGTTCCGAGACGAGCACGACAACGCCGCTGCCGAGCCGGTCGCGAAGCGAATCGGAGAGGCCGCGCAGCGCGCCCTTCTCGAGGCCTTCGACGCGCCGTGTCACCAGCTTCACGCCCGACACTATTACCCCGACGGGGCCTTCCGGCCCCGCCGGGGTCGTCTGTGCACCAGTTCCGAGCGCCACCTTCATCTTCAGTTGATCGACCTCGCGCGAGAGCCGCTTGCTCTCAGACTGCAGCCGCTGCACGGCGTCCACGCTCTGCGCCGCTGTGGTGTGGAGCGCGGCAAGGATGCTGTCGAGCGACTCTCGCTGCTGCTGCACCCACGCGACCGCCCCGGCGCCGGTCAGCGCCTCGATGCGCCGGACGCCCGCCGCGACGCCGCTTTCCTCGGTCGCGACGAAGAGGCCGATGTCGCCCGTCGCGCGGACGTGCGTGCCGCCGCAGAGCTCCATGCTGAAACCGGGGACGGAGACGACGCGCACGCGGTCGCCGTACTTCTCGCCGAAGAGCGCCATGGCGCCGCGCGCGATGGCTTCTTCGGTCGACTTGACCTCGGTCAGCACCGCCGTGTTCCGCACGATGTGTTCGTTGACGATGCGCTCGATCCGGAGGAGCTCGTCGCGGGTGACGGCGGCGACGTGCACGAAATCGAAGCGCAGTCGATCGGGCGCCACGAGCGAGCCCGCCTGCTTGACGTGTGGGCCGAGGACTTGACGCAGCGCGGCATGGAGCAGATGGGTCGCCGTGTGATTGCGGCGGGTCGCGTCGCGAACCTCGTCGGCGACCTCCGCCGTCACGATCTGACCGCGCCGGAACGTTCCTGAATCGACGCGCGACAGGTGCAGCCTCGGGCGTGCCTGGCTCGGCCTCACGAGACGTTCGACGACGGCCACCGAACCATGGGCGCCCGAGCGCTCCCCAGGGAGCGCTGTGGTGGAAAAGATGCGGCCGCTGTCCGAGACCTGGCCGCCAGACTCGAGGTAGAACGGCGAGCGCGCAAGCGCGACGTATCCCCTCGCACCCGCGCCCAGCGTCTCAATCGACTTGCCGGCCTCGTCGAATAACGCGACGACAGTCGTCCCCTGGACGGTCGTCGATTCGTATCCCTCGAATCGGTCGCCGGCCTCGTCGAGCGCCTGTTCCACCTCCGCGCTCATGATCAGCGTGAGGGCCTTCTCCGCGCCCTTGAACGAGCTGCCCGCGCGGGCCTTCTCGCGCTGACCTTCCATGGCGCGCTCGTAGCCTTCGCGATCGATCGTCAGCTGGCGCTGGCTGGCGAGATCCTCCATGAAGTCGAGCGGCACGCCGAGCGAGTCGTAGAGCCGGAACGCGTCCTCGCCTGGCACGACGCGCGAGCCGGCCGCGGCGCGATCGAGCACCTCTTCGATTCGGGGCAGGCCGGCGGTCAGCACCGCGTCGAATCGGTCTTCCTCGCTCCTCACGACGCGCACGATGTTGTCGCGCCCGGTGCGGAGTTCCGGGTAGGCGTCGCCCATCTCGGCCACGAGAACGTCGACGAAGGTGTACAGCACAGGATCGACGAAACCGAGCTTCTTGCCGTGGCGCATCGCGCGGCGCATGATCTTGCGCAGCACGTAGCCGCGCCACTCGTTCGACGGAACGACACCGTCGGCGATGAGGAACGTCATGGCGCGAAGGTGATCCGCGATGACGCGCATCGAAACGTCGCCGGGCTCCTCGAGCGTGGCGCCGTAGCGCCGGCCGGCGCGGTCGCCGATGGCAGCCAGGATGGGCGTGAAGAGATCCGTATCGTAGTTGGCGAGCTTGCCCTGGATCACCGCCGTGATGCGCTCGAGCCCCATCCCCGTGTCGATGGACGGCGCCGGGAGGGGCGTGAGCGTGCCGTCCGCCTGACGGTCGAACTCCATGAACACGTTGTTCCAGACCTCGACGAACCGGTCGCAGCCGCAGTCGATGCCGAGGCACTTCCGGCCGCGCCGTTCCTCGTCGCAAGGGACGTGTTCGCCACGGAAGTAGTGAATCTCGGAGCATCGGCCGCAGGGCCCAGTCTCGCCCATCGCCCAGAAGTTCTCCGCCAGCCCAAGCTCCGTGATTCGCTCCCGGGGCACGAGCTTCGTCCAGATCGCGTGCGCGTCGTCGTCGCGGGGAATGCCGGCGTCCCCCTTGAAGATCGTCGGGAAGAGACGGTCCGGAGCGAGCTTCCACGTGGTGGTGAGGAGCTCCCACGCAAACGGAATGGCCGCGTCCTTGAAGTAATCACCGAAGGAGAAGTTTCCCAGCATCTCGAAGAACGTGTGATGCCGGAGCGACGGCCCGACGTTGTCGAGGTCGTTGTGCTTGCCGCTGACCCGCATGCACTTCTGCGACGTCGTCGCGCGCGTATAGGCCCGCTTCTCGCGGCCGAGAAACGCGTCCTTGAACTGGTTCATTCCCGCGTTCGTGAAGAGGAGCGTCGGGTCGTCGCCCGGCACGAGCGAGGAGCTCGGGACGATGGTGTGTCCCTGCCGCTTGAAGTAGTCAAGGAAGCTGGTTCGGATGTCGCGAGAGTGCATCTGTTTTTGGCTCAGGGATCAGGGCTGGCTCTAGGCTCCAGGCTTTAGCAAGAGCCTCGAGTACATGTTCGAGGGTTTTGCTAAAGCCAAGAGCCTAAAGCCCAGAGCCTTTATTCTACTTCGTCGTCGGTCGACCGCCGCAGCCGGCGGAGCGACTCCACGACCACGGCGGGCGTGAATCCCTGTCGCATCAGGTATTGATAGAGGCGCGCGTACTCAGCGGAGTCCTGTGGCCGCGCGCGCATGCGCAGCTTCTTCTTTAGCGCCCTGGCGACGAGCGCGCGCTCGTCCTTCTCTCCGAAGATCTCCGCGACGGCTTTGGCCGCCACCTCTTTATCGACGCCGCGGGCCTGGAGCTCGCGGACCACGCGCAGCCGTCCCCGTCCCTTGATCTCGACCGCCGTCCGTGCATGCGCCTGCGCGAGGCGCTTGTCGTCGAGGCTGCCGTTCTCAATGAGGCGGGCGATGGCTTCGTCGACCTTGTCTTCCGGGTGCTGTCGGGCGAGCAGGCGGTCGCGGCACTCGGTGCACGAGAGTGCCCGCCGAGTGAGGAGATTGAGTGCGTCGGCGTAGGCGGAGGACCGGGTCTCAGCTCCCAAACCGGATGATGTCGGTCTGGACGCCCCCCGACTGGGCCATTTCGTCACGGGCCATCTCCGCGGTGGTCGAGATTCCCTGGACCTTGAGCTTGAACTCGTCCACGTTCGAGGCCCAGCGCAAGGACTCTTCGAGGGTCACGAACCCCTGCTGATAGAGACCGAAGATCGACTGGTCGAACGTCTGCATGCCGTACTGGGACGTGCCCGACGCGATCGCGCCGTGAATCTGGTGGGTCCGATCCTTGTCGACGATGCAGTCGCGGATGAAGGGCGTGCCGACCATGACCTCGACAGCCGGCACGCGGCCCAGACCGTCGGCACGCGGCATGAGGCGCTGAGACACGGCGGCCTTGAGGACCGTCGACAGCTGAATGCGAACCTGACGCTGCTGGTGCGGCGGAAACACCGAGATGATGCGGCTGATGGTCTCGGTGGCATCGAGCGTGTGCAGCGTCGAGAAGACGACGTGGCCCGTTTCGGCGGCCAGGAGCGCTGTTTCGACCGTCTCGAAATCGCGCATCTCGCCGACGAGGATGACGTCGGGATCCTGACGCAGGGCGCTCCGCAGCGCCTGCGAGAACGACGCGGTGTCCACGGCGACCTCGCGCTGGCTGACGATCGACAGATAGTCCCGATGGAGATACTCGATCGGGTCCTCGACCGTCATGATGTGCGCCGCGCGCGTCGAGTTGACGTGGTCGATCATCGCCGCCAGTGTCGTGCTCTTACCGCTGCCCGTCGTGCCCGTCACCAGCACCAGGCCGCGCTCTTCCTCGGCGATCCGCTTGAGGACTGGCGGGAGGCCGAGCTCGTCGATGTTGCGGACGCGGGTCGGGATGACGCGGAGCACGATGCCGACGGTGCCGCGCTGCTGGAAGACGTTGCAGCGGAAGCGGCCGAGCCCGGTGACGCTGTAGGCCAGGTCGACTTCCTGCACCTTGCGGAATTTTTCCTGGTGCTCGGGCGTGAACAACACGCCCGCCATCGCTTCGGTGTCGTTGCGGTCGAGCCGTTTTTCCTCGGTGGCGACCAGGAGCGTGCCATTGACCCGCATCATCGGGTAGCTGCCAACCTTGAGGTGCAGGTCGGATGCTCCGGACGCGGCGGCTATCCTCAGCAGATCATTGAGATGCATGCGCCGACTGCAGTGTCTTCTGGGGAGCGCCGGGCGAAACGTAGGTCAGCCAGCCGTGCGTGTCCGGTCTGACGCCGTTGATGATGTCGAAGAACGCATGCTGGAGCGCGTCGGTGATCGGCCCGCGCCGGCCGTTGCCGACGACGATCTTGTCGACTGACCGGATGGGCGTAATCTCAACCGCCGTGCCCACGAAAAACGCCTCGTCGGCGATGTAGAGCAGCTCGCGGGGCAGCATGTCCTCGCGGACCTGGAAGCCTAGATCCCGCGCGATCGTGATGACCGAGTTGCGCGTGATGCCCGGGAGAATCGCGGCCGACACCGGCGGCGTGTAGAGGACGTCGTCGCGCACGAGGAAGAGGTTCTGGCCGCTGCCCTCGCTGAGATACCCGTTGGTGTCGAGCGCGATGCCCTCGCTGTAGCCGTCGGCGATCGCCGACATCTTGATCAGCTGCGAGTTGGCGTAGTTGGCCGAGCTCTTGGCCAGCGAGGGGAACGTGTTCGCCGCGGCGCGCGTCCAGGAACTGACGACGACGTCGGCCCCGCGTTCCAGCGCCTCTTTGCCGAGATACGCACCCCATTCCCAGGTGAGGATGGCCGAATCGACTGGGCAAGCCGATGGATCCACGCCGAGCGTGTTGTAGCCGCGGTAGACGATCGGGCGGATGTAGCACGCCTTGAATTGATTGGCCCGGATCGTCTCGAGCACGGCGGCCGTCAGTGTCGCGCGATCGACAGCCGGCTCCATCCGGTAGATCTTGGCCGAATCGAACAGGCGGCGCATGTGCGCGTCGAGCTGGAAGCAGGCGGATCCGCGCGGCGTGTCATAGCAGCGGGCGCCCTCGAACACGGCGCTCCCGTAGTGGATGACGTGGGACGCGATGTGAATTTTCGCGTCGGCCCAGTCGACGAGCGACCCGTTCATCCAGATCTTCCCGGTGCCGGCAAAGGCCATCAGCTGCTGCTCCTTAAGAACTACGAGCGTCGAGAGAGAAGAACTACGAGCGTCGAGAAAGGAAAACGAAACGCGCCGAAAGCTGATTTTAACATACCGGCCGGGGTGGGGCCGCCGGTCCAATGGCGAACTGGCCCGGTTTTACTGGGTTTCTCCGCAGAACGGGCACCGATCGCTCCGCGCATGGAGCGGCTTGCGGCACTGCCAGCAGAATTTGGGAGAGACAGCTGCCTCGCGGGAGGCGCGCGGTGTCAGAGAGGCCTCACGGCCGCTCCCGAAGCCTCCGTCGCTCGGCCCGCGACGCGACCGCGGCGCGGTGCGCACTGCCAGCACCGCTTCGAGGAGGTCCGAACCGCGCTGATACCGGGTGGTGATGTCCGGCGCGAGCGCCCGCATTACGATGTCGTTGATCTCTTTCGGAATCGACGGATTCTTCACTCGCGGCGGCGTCACCAGCTCGCCTGACATCAGCTTGTCGAGATCGGCGGGCGCGGGCGTGTCATACGGCAGCATCCCGGTCAGCATCTGATACATCGTCACGCCGAGCGAATAGATGTCCGACGCGAAGACGGCCTTGCCGTGGAACTGCTCGGGCGCCATGTACGGCGGGCTGCCAATCACCGTCGTTCCGTGCGCGGCGATCTCGAGAAAGCGCGACGTGCCGAAGTCGGCGACTTTCAGCATGTCGTTCTCGGTGACCAGCACGTTGGCGGGCCGGAGGTCGCGGTGAATCACGCCCTGACGGTGCGCGTGGTCGACGGCGTTGCAGATCTGGCAGGTGAAATCGAGCGCGCGGTTGAGCTCGAGCGCGCCCTTGAGCGCGATGATGTTCTCGAGCGTCTCTCCCTGGACGTACTCCATCACGATGAAGAAAACGTTGTCCTGCTTCTCGGCGGTCGTGATGGCGACGATGTTGGGGTGGCTGACGCTGGCCAGCAGACGTGGTTCCCGGAGCAGCTCGCCGAAGTCCAGCCCCTGCCGGTGCGGCACCTTGATCGCGACTTTCTTATCGATCCAGGTGTCGTGGGCGAGGTAGACGGTACCGAAGCCACCGCTCCCGAGCGCAGCGACAATCTTGTACTTGCCGAGTGTCTGACCCCTGAACAGCAATTTTGAATGCTGAGTGCTGAATGCTGAAGTGAATTGCGAATCAGTATAACGCGTAGCTTTGGCGAAGGGATCGAAGATCTCGCCGAAGCCTTGGCGGAGGCGGATCGAAGATCGCGCCGTAGCCTTAGCGGAGGCGGATCGGAGATCGCGCCGTAGCCTTGGCGGAGGCGGATCGGAGATTGCGCCGTAGCCTTGGCGGAGGCGGATAGAATCGACGCGTGACGCGTCCGCGCTTTTATGTGCCTGGCCTCGATCCCTCCCGGGACGAGGCGATCCTCTCGTCGGACGAGTCGCACCACCTCGTGCGCGTGATGCGACTCGTCGCCGGAGACGAGATCGCTGTCTTCGACGGCGAGGGTCACGAGTTCCAGGCGCGCGTGGTTCGGGCGGATCGGAAGGGAACGGCCGTGGCGATCGGCCAGCCCATCCGCTCGGCACCAGAACCCGCGGTCGCCGCGGTACTCGTGCAGGCCGTGCTCAAGGGGGACAAGATGGATGCGGTCGTCCGCGATACGACGATGGCGGGCGTCGCGCGCGTCGTGCCGGTAATCACCGAACGCTCAGTCGTCGGGCTGAGCGCGCTTGCGCGCGGCCACGCCCACGAGCGATGGCAGCGGATCGCCGTCGCCTCGGCCAAGCAGTGCCGTCGCGCCCGGCTGCCCGCGATCGACGCGCCGCGACCGCTAAGCGAGTGGTTGGAGGTGCCGTTCGACGGTCGGCGTCTGCTTCTCGTGGAACCGTCATCCGGCGCCCACGACGTCCAGCCCATGCGAGCAGCCCTCGCCGGGCCCGTGCCGCACGCAGTCGCGTGCATCGTGGGCCCCGAAGGCGGATGGTCGGCGGCCGAACAGCAAACTGCGGTCGGAGCTGGATGCGCGCTCGCGAGCCTCGGTCAGATGACATTGCGCGCAGACGCAGTGGGGCTCGTCGCTGTGTCGATGGTCAACTTTGCATTCGAACCCGGCTAACAGAGTTCCTGCCGACCCGGCCCCGGAATCCCTCACGAGGAACGCGAAGACCGCAGAGACCGCGAGAAGACCTAGCAAGTGTCCTTGATGAGCCTCGAGATCTTCGCGATCATCGTGAGTAGTTTCGTTGCCGTGCTAGGACACTAGAGAAGCCATCTCACAAACCTGACGCTCGTTCCAAGGAGCGAGCGAGCCGTGCGAGCGAGCCACGCGACCGGAGCGCGCCGACGAAGCGGCGCGTGAGGGCGCGTGTAGGGGAGTCCGAGGGGCGAAGCCCCTCGGGTAAGACTAGGTTCGGAAGTGCGCGGCCGCCCAATCGCCCTCGGTCATTTGACGATCGGCAGTAAGGCCGAGTGCGAGCGCGATATCGATCGCCTCGCCCGGGCTGAACCCGCTGACGATGAGAGCCCCGCCCGGCTCGACGAGCCTCGCTAGTCGGCCTGCATGCCTCTGGATTACGGCACCAGTAAGATTGGCCACCACGACGCTCGCCGCGTTTCCCTGGTAGGTGGCGAGGTCTGCCTCTCTCACGTCGATCAGCGTCGCGACGTCGTTGCGCGCGACGTTCTCACGGGCGTTTCGCAGCGCTTCGGGATCCTCGTCCAGCGCCACGACTGACACCGCGCCGAGCTTGGCCGCCGCGATGGCAAGTACCCCCGAACCGGTCCCGACATCGATCACCCGTCGACCAGCCAGCTCGATAGTCTGCAGCAGCGAAAGGCACAGGCGCGTCGTTTCGTGATGACCTGTTCCGAAGCCGGTGGAGGGGTCGATCACGATGAGGTGGTCGGCCGAGTGCCGGATGCTGAGGGGTTCTGGCTGGAGGTGATAGGCCGGCAGATGCTGAAAACCTGCCGGGTCATGCCAGGGGGGAGCGACAACGATGCGCCCGATTCGAATCGCCGTCAGGTCGGCCTGGCTCCGCCGGGCCCACTCCTCGTCCGGTACGTCGACCGCCGAGACCGCCAGCAAACGATCGCCAAGAAATGTCCGGACTGCCGCCGTTGCCGCGTCGCGTTGTCGAGGTGTCTTGAAGAAAACACGCCAGCGGTCGGCGGATTCGCCTTCGTGAAAAGCGTGGGGTTCGAAGTCGTCCAGCAGCGCGTAAAGCAGATCGCAGATCTCAGCGGCATCGGGACCGAACCTCCATTGGAGGTCCAGCGCCGGATAGTCACCCAAAGATGTCCTTGACCCGTTCGAAGAAGGGCTTCTCGCCGGCGTCCTGCCGATCGAGATCATCCTCCTGCGAGGGGAGCGTCTTGGATAGCTCTTCGAGGAGGTGCTTCTGATCTTTGTTGAGCTTCGTGGGGATGGCCACGCCCGCGATCACGTGGAGGTCGCCGTGTCCGCGGCCCGACACGTTCGGCATGCCCTTGCCGCGCAACTTGAAGCGCGCGCCTGCCTGTGTTCCGGCGGGAATGTGCAGCTCTTCCCGCCCGTTGAGCGTCGGGACTTTTATCGCTCCGCCCAGCGCGAGGGTCGGGTAGCCGATGGGCAGTTCGCAGAAGAGATCGTCGTTCTCCCGATGGAAGAAATGATGTTCCTGCACGTGCACCACGACGTAGAGGTCTCCGGGGGGGCCGCCGGCGCTGCCGTGCTCGCCCTCGCTCTGTAGCCGGAGCCGCTGTCCGGTCGCGATCCCTGCGGGGATCTTCACCGTCAGCTTGCGCTCCTTGCCGACGCGCCCGGCCCCGCGGCACGTCGGGCACGGCTTGGCGATGGTCTTTCCAGTGCCCCGGCAGTTCGGGCACGGACGCGCGACGGTGAGGAAGCCCTGCTGATAGCGGAGCTGTCCGGTGCCGCGGCACTGATTGCAGGTTTCGGCTGACGTCCCCGCCGCAGCGCCGGAGCCAGAACAGGTCTCGCAGGACTCTTCGCGCGGGATCTGGATCGTCGTCTCGGCGCCCCTCGCCGATTCCTCGAATGTGATCTCGAGGTCGTAGCGCAGATCCGATCCCCGCTGCGGGCCGCCGCGCCTGCGGCGCGCGCCGAAGACGTCGCCGAACCCGAAGGCATCGCCGAGTCCGGAGAAGATGTCGGAGAAGTCCGCGAAGATGGTCGGATCGAAGCCCTGAGCCCCGGGACCGCCGTTCAGGCCGGCGTGTCCGAAGCGGTCGTAGACGCTGCGCTTGTCCCGGTCGGCAAGAACCGCGTAGGCCTCGGCTGCCTCCTTGAAGCGCTCCTCGGCTTTGTGATCGTTCGGATTCCGATCGGGATGATGCTGCAGCGCGAGCTTGCGGTACGCGCTCTTGATCTGCTGGTCCGTCGCTTCACGCTCGACGCCCAGTACTTGATAGTAGTCGCGCTTGCTCACGCCTGCCCCCGCCCCTGGGTTTCTATTCGGCACCCTTGGCCACCTTCACGATCGCTGGCCGGATCAAACGGTCGCCCAGCATGTAGCCGCGGCCGAACTCCTCGATGACTTCGCCGTCGCGCCGCCCTTCGGCAGGCTCGTGCGAGATGGCCTGGTGGAAGTGCGGGTCGAAATCGGTCCCGAGCGCCTCGATCGGCCGCACGCCCCGCTTGCGCAGGATGTCCAGCAGCTGCCGATGGATGAGCTCGACGCCCTTGCGATAGGCTTCCGCGCCTTCGGCGCCGGTGTCGGCCTTCAGCGCGCGTTCGAGATCGTCGACGAGCGGCAGCAGATCGCGCACGACGTCGGCGGTGACGCCCTCCGCCATGCTCTGCCGATCGCGTTCGACGCGCTTGCGATAGTTGTCGAACTCGGCGGTCTTGCGCAGGAGCCGATCGTAGAAGTCGTCGCGCTGTCGCTGCAGTTCGTCCGTGTCGGCGACCGCTGATCCCGCCTCTTCCGGTTCAGTTGTGATTGGTTCGTTGTTGTCGCTCATGTTGCCCGAGTTCAGAATGTTCTAGGTCTTCGCGCCGACGACGCGGCTGATGATGCGCGACAGGCTGTCGACCGCGTTGATGGCGCGTGAATAGTGCATGCGGGTCGGACCGATCACGCCGACCGCACCCGTGCCGCGGCCGTCGGAATAGGTCGCGAACACCAGGCTGAAACGTTGGAGCTCGCTCGACTGATGCTCCGAGCCGATGACGACCGTCAGGCCGTCACCGCCGATGTAGTCGTCCAGCAGGCGCACGAGGCGCGCCTTCTCCTCAATCATCTGCAGCAGCGCGCGCAGTGTCTCGAGCGTCGCCTCCGGGTCGTCGCCGCCGATGTCCTCGAGCAGCATCGACGTGCCCTGGACGAACACGGCAGGCTCGGAGTCCACGTGTGCCAGGGTGGCGCTGGCCAGCCGCAGCGCGCGTGACATGAGGACGTCGTACAGCGTTCGCTCCTCACGCAGACGTTCGAGCACCATGTGGCGGACATCGAGCAGCGTGCGCCCCCTGAACTCGCTGTTGAGGTAGTTGGCCGCCTGCGTGAGCTCGGTGTGATTGTACTGTTCGCTCGGCTCGATCACCTTGTGCGAAACGTGCCCGCCGGCCGCGACGACCACGACGAGAATCTTCCCGCCATCGAGCGGCACGAAATTCAGGTGCTCGAGAGTCGTCGTATCCGCAGACGGTGCAATGGCGAATCCGACCTGATGCGACGCCCGAGAGACTTCCTGCGAGACGTGCGAGAGGAGATCGTCGACGGTTCCCGCACGGCGCAGCCGCGCTTCGACGTTCGGCGCTGGCCTCGACGACCGACGATCCGCGAGCACGCCGTCGACATAGTTGCGGTAGCCCAGATCGGTCGGCACGCGTCCCGCCGATGTGTGCGGCTGACGGACGTATCCCTGCTCTTCGAGTCGCGCGAGCACGTTGCGCAGCGTCGCCGAGGAGACGCCGAGTCGGCCCTTGGCGAGCCAGAGCGAGGAAACCGGCTCGCCCTGCTCGATGTAGGCCGACACCACGACCCCAAGAATCCGTCTATCCCGTTCGGGCAGTGCAGGATGGAGCATCATAGGCTCTTAGCACTCGTCGTTGGCGACTGCTAAGCCATTATAGCAGGGTTCAGTTTACCCGTTTGCGGGGCGCGCTACGCCTGAGCTCGGGGACACTCAACCTTGAGTGTCCCCGATGGTGATGCCGGCCCTCTGCGCCACTTCCCGGGCGGCCTGCTTGCCCTCTGCGACGACGGCCGCTCCGTCCATACGGGAGAGCGCGAACCCGTCGACCAGAATCTCCCCGTCGACCATCGTCATCCGGACATCAGTTCCACGAGCGGCGTACGCCAGGCTCGACCACGGGTCGGCATCGGGCGCGAGGTGCGCGCGATCGCGATCCACGAGAATCAGGTCCGCTCGCTTGCCCGTCTCGATCGAGCCGATCTCGCTCTCGAGCCCGAGGGTCCGCGCGCCCTCTCGTGTGGCCATCCAGAGGGCGTCCTTCGCGGTCAGCGCGCCGGGCGCGTGGCGGACGGCTTGAAGCGTGGCAGCGAGCCGCATCTCGTCGAACATGTCGAGGCGATTGTTGCATGCGCCGCCGTCGGCGCCGAGCGAAACGCAGATCCCGCGCCGCCGCATCTCGACGACCGGCGCGATCCCCGAACCGAGCTTGAGGTTGGACCCCGGGCAGTGCATGACTTTGACGTCGCGCTCGGCGAGGAGGGCCTGTTCGGCCTCGCTGACCCAGACGCAGTGCGCGGCGCACAGCAGGTCGCTCGCGAGGCCGGTCGCCGCGAGGTACTCGAGGTTCGACAGTCCGCCCGACAGCCGTCGTACGACGTCGACCTCGTCGCGCGATTCCGAGGCGTGCGTGTGGACGAGCACGCGCTCGCTCGCCGAGAGCGCGGCCACTGCTTCGAGCAGATGCCGGGAGCAGGAGACGGCAAAGCGCGGCGCGAAGGCCGCGCGCAGCCGTCCGCCCGCGGCCCCTTCCCATCGTTTGCGCAGCGCGGCGCTTTCGTCGATCGACTGTTGCGTCGTTTCGAGCAGCCGTGCCGGCACGTTGACGTCCGAATCCATCATGCACTTGCCGACCGTCGCGCGGAATCCGATTTCGGCCAGCGTCTCGAAGACGACGTCGGTATCGTGCACGGTTTCCATCGTCAGCGCCGTGGTCGTGCCCGAGAGGAGCAACTCGGCGGCGGCGAGCCGCGTCGCGGCACGAAGCGTCGACGGGGAATGCGCCGCCTCCATCGGCCAGATCCGACGTCTCAGCCACTCGAGCAACGGCATGTCGTCGGCGTAGCTGCGAAAGAGTGTCTGGCAGAGGTGGACGTGCGTCTGGATGAATCCGGGAAGGAGGTAGGCACCACTCGCGTTGAGCACGTGGTCGAATCGCGCGTCCGGCTCTGCGCCGACCGAGATGATTCGTCCGTCGCTGATTCCGACCGCTCCCTCGACGACGTCGAGGGCGTCGTTCATCGTCAGAATCGTCGCGTTACGAATGAGGGTCGTCATGGGATGGGTCAGGCCGTGATTCGTGAAAATCGAGCCGTCGTCCTATGGCGACAGCAGGTTTTCACGATTCACGGTTTGACCCCGCGCCGGGCGGCGCCGATCGGGACGCCGCGGCGTACGGCGATGAGCTCTGCGAGGATGCTGACGGCGATCTCGGCGGGCGTCACGGCGCCGATCTCGAGGCCAATGGGGGAGTGCACACGGTCGAGGCACTCGGTCGGCATGCCCTCCTCGACCAGCAGCGTGCGGATGCGCGCGACTTTGGCGCGGCTTCCAATCAGCCCGAGGTACTTCAGGTCGCGCGCGGCGAGCGCGCGCATGGCTTCGAGGTCGCCCTGGTGTCCGCGGGTGACGATGACGACGTAGGCCGAGCTCGGGATGTCCGCCCGATGGAGCCACTCGGCAATCGGCTCGACGACGACCTCGTCGGCGACGGGGAAGCGCTCGCGGCTCGCGAACTTCTCGCGGTCGTCGATGACGTGGACGCGAAAGTCGATCTCGCCGGCGATACGGGCGAGGTGCCAGCCGACGTGGCCGGCGCCGATGATGTACAGGCGTGGGGCCGGCTCGAGCGGATCGACGTGGACGTCCATCTGCCCTCCACAGATGAGGCCGTTCTCCTGCGCGAAGTCGTCGTTCAGTTCGAAGTGCAGGAGCGCCTGCTGGCCGGAGTCGATGACTTCTCGCGCCTTCAGGCAGGCTTCGTTCTCGTAACAGCCGCCGCCGATCGTGCCGACCGTGCGGCCGTCCGCGTAGACCAGCATCTTGGCGCCGGCACGCTGCGGCGTCGAGCCTCGCGCGCGCACGACCGTCACGAGCGCGACCGGTTCGCCGCGCTCGAGCGCGTCAGCGGCCGCCCGGAGAACTTCCTCGTTCAGATCAGGACCTCGATTTTAGACTTCTGCCGGACTTGCGCGATGAAGGCCTGCGCCTGTTGCTGCTTCTTCTGCTCGGTGAGGAACTGCCTGACCTGCGGGCTGACCTCCTCGAGCGGTACGGTGCCAGCGGCCTTGCGATCGGTCATCTTGATGATGTGGACGCCGAACTGCGTCGTCACGACGTCGCTGATTTCACCCGTCTTGAGCGCGAAGGCAACGTCGGCGAACGCCGGGACCATCTTCTCTTTCGGAAAGTAGCCCAGGTCGCCGCCCTGCGGCGCACTCCCGTCCTGCGAGTTTTGCTGCGCTAGCTTCGCGAAGTCCTCGCCGCCCTTTGCTCGCTTGAGGACGTCGTCTATCTTGGCCCTCGTCTGCTTCTTTGTCGCATCGTCGGCGGCGGGATCGATGCGCAGCAGGATGTGGCTGGCGCGTACGGTCTCGGGGCGCTTGAACCTGTCGGGGTTCTTGTCGTAGAAGTCCTTCACCTCGACGTCAGTCGCTTCGGTCCCACTCGCCACCTGCGCGTTCATCATCTTGGCGATCGAGAGCTCCGTGCGCGCGTCGGACCTGAGGCGTTCGATCGTCATCTTGCGCTCGGCGAGCGCCTTCTTGAAGCCTTCTTCCGTGCGAGCGGCCTGCCGCATCGCCTTCATCTGCTCCTCGACTTCCGCGTCGGTCGCGGTGAAGTTACGGGCCTTGGCTTCCTGCTTCAGCAGGGTGTAGGTGACGAGCTCGTCGAGCACCTTCCTGTAGATCTCGTTCCGGCGATCGGCGGGGACCGGGCCTCGATTGTTGAGCTCGATGTTACGCAGGAGGCGCTCGAAATCGGCCTTGGTCACGTCTTCGCTGTTCACGTGCGCGAGCACGCTCGGCAGCACCTCCGGCACGGGCGCCGCAGGCATCGTCAGAGTGGGCGTCGGTATCGCCGGGGCCGCGCTGCCGCTTGGTGGCGTCACCTGCGCCGGCTGAGCTGGCGCTGGCGTTCCTGCTGGAGAGCCAGCCGTCGAGGTGGCGGACGTGTTTGCTGCCGGCGCCGGAGCCTTATTGCAAGCTGCGCCTGACACGAGCAGGGCCGAGATCAAAGTGAACGAAAGTAGTTTAGACAACGGAACCTCAATGATAACGCACCGACGACCGGGGACACTCAACCTTGACTGTCCCGGTTGAGTGTCCCCGCCCCGCGAATGGCAAAGTTCCTTCGAATGGCACGGTTCTTTCGCCCGGGGACAGTCACGGTTGAGTGTCCCCGGCGGTCCCGCGAGGTCAGTTCCCGTGCAGGCGACACAGCTCTTTTGGCTCGGTCCCGGTGATGAACGATTCCGAGAAGACTCGAGGGCAGGTGGGGCCGGCGAGCTGACCGGTGTCGCGATCGATGTCCACGAACACGATGCCCTCGGGCGTCTGGAATGACGGGCTGTCGAGGCCGGCGAGCGCCCGCGTCATGAAGGTCGTCCAAATCGGCAGGGCGGCGGTTGCGCCGCTCAATCCGAGCGGCTGGTTGTCGTCGAGTCCGACCCACACGACGGTGACGAGCTCGGGGGTGAAGCCGACGAACCAGGCGTCGCGCAGATCGTTGGTCGTGCCGGTCTTGCCGGCGGCATCCGGTGTGAATCCCGCGGACCTGGCGCCGGCCGCTGTCCCTTCGTTCAAGACGCTGCGCATCATGTTGGTGACGAGGAACGTCGTATCGCGCCGGGCGACGGTCTTCGTGGCGACCGAGCGAATCTGGACGTTCTGTCCGGCGTTCACCAGACGCGAAATGGCGCGCAGGGGTCTGATGGTGCCGCCGTTCGGAAAGAGCGTGTAGGCGGTCGCGATCTCGAACGGCGTGGCCTCGAACACACCAAGCGCGATCGCCGCGTAGGCGCGCGGCGAGGCGCCCGCCCCGACCTGGCGCCAGAGTGCGGCGACTTCACCGTATCCCGTCGTTTCCGCCACTTTGATCGTGGCGACGTTGCGCGAATGGGCGAGCGCGCGCCGCAGCGTCAACGGGCCGTCGTACTGGTCCTCGTAGTTGCGCGGCTCCCAGGGTTCTTCGTTGAACATGAAGGTCGTCGGCTCGTCGACGACAATCGTCGCCGGCGTGATGTCGGTGCGGCCCTCCTTGAACGCGTGTTCGAACGCGGCGAGGTAGACAAACGGCTTGAAGACGGAGCCAGGCTGCCGCCGCGCGCTGATGGCGCGGTTGTATTGAGACTGATTGTAGGAACGGCCCCCGACCATCGCGAGCACTTCGCCCGTGCGGGGATCGACGGCGATGAGCGCCGCCTGCGCCTTCTGCCGCTTGCGTTTGGCGAGCAGTTCATCGACGCGGATCAAGCCGTCGCGCACCGCGTCCTGCGCGATGCGCTGCAGGTGGAGGTCGAGCGTCGTGTAGACGTCGACGGTGCTGGCGATGGCGCTGTGTTTGTCGTGCAGTTCCTGGCTGATGTAGTCGACGAAGTAGGGCGCCTCGGCCTCGAGCGCACGGGCGACGATCTGTACCGGTTCCTGCGTGGCACGCTCGACGGCCTCCGCGCTCACGAAGCCGCTCTCCGCCATCGCCTTCAGTACCGACGTCGCGGCGTTCCTTGGAGCGCTCGGGGTGTACGAACGGCGAGTGACGCGGCGGCGACTGGATGAC
The DNA here is from genome assembly GCA_963839705.1 of uncultured Acidobacteriota bacterium. Lineage (GTDB taxonomy): Bacteria > Acidobacteriota > Vicinamibacteria > Vicinamibacterales > 2-12-FULL-66-21 > DATBJJ01. The sequence continues at coordinate 164,910 of CAWIWL010000003.1, read as the reverse complement.
GCCGGCGATGAGCGCGGCCTCGCTCAGCGACACATTCGAGATGTTCTTGGCGAAGAAGAGCCGCGACGCCTCGGCGACTCCGTGCACCGCGAACGAGCCGCGCTGGCCCAGCCACACGTCATTGAGATAGAGCTCGAGGACCTGATCCTTGGTCAGGCGGCGCTCCAGGATGAGCGCCATGAACTGATCCTGCATCTTGCGGATCGTGCTCCGCTCCTGCGTCAGGAACGTGTTCTTGATGAGCTGCTGGGTCAGCGTGCTGCCGCCGCGTAAGTACGCCTTGCGGCCTGAGACGTAGTCCCAAACGGCGGACGCAATTCCGATCGGGTCGACGCCGACGTGATCGTAAAACCGCCGATCCTCGATCGCGAGGACCGCATCGACCATGTGCTTGGGAATCTCCTTCAGCGGGACGTCCCGCCGCTTCTCGCGGCCCGAGGCGACGAGCGCAGTGATGAGCGGCGGGTCGAGCGTCAGCTGCTCCGGCCTGGCCTTCTCGCCGACGATTTCCAGGTGATCGATGGCCGTCGTTTCCTTGGTCTTGGCCGACCGCATCCCGAAGACGATCCGGACGGTCTGCCCCTTCCGATCGCCGTCTCGAGGGACGAGCACGATGGCATCGCGTCCGACCGTGAACTCGCCGGGTTGCCCGGACTGGGGACGATTGGCATAGCCGAGCTCGTTCAGCCGGTCGACGAGCTGCCGCGGCGACACGGACTGACCCCGCCGCACCTCGAACGGCCGCGCGAACACGCGAGGGTCCACGCGCTGCATATCCCCGTGCAGCCGGGCGTCGATCATTCGGGAAAACACGACGTAGTAGTAGCCCAGCACTCCCAGGAACACCACGGCCGGCCCCGCCAGGGCGACGAGCGCGTAGAGCTTCCAGCGACGCCCGAGAAACATCACCGGGTGCTTCCGGGCGAGCTTGGAGACCGATTTGGTCTTGGCAGGTTGCGTGGACACAGCTGTCGATAGATCTTTCGGCTGGACCGGTCCGCAAGGTTAGAACGTCTAAAGGGGGAACTGGTCCGATTGTATACTGCAAAGTTGGGATCGGCCATGAAAGCAGGAGGAGGGGGTCATGCTTCGAACTCTGTCGGTGGTGGTGCTGTGCGCGCTGGTCGCGCTGGCTGCGCCGACGACGGCGGCTGCGCAGGCGCAGGCCGCTAACGGCAACATCGAGGGGATCGTCAAGGACACGACCGGCGCGGCGCTGCCCGGCGTCAGCGTGACGGTGACGAATATGGACACCGGGACGGCCCGGACCTCGGTGACCAACGACGAAGGCGTGTACCGCGCGATTCTCCTGCCGCTCGGGCGCTACCGCGTCGTGGCCGAGCTGCAGGGGTTCAAGACGTTCGAGCAGCAGGGCATAACCCTGTCGGCCGGCCAGACAGCGCTCATCAACATCCAGCTTGGCGTCGGCAGCGTCTCCGAGACGGTAACCGTCACCAGCGAGTCGCCAGTGGCGCAGCCGGGCAAGATTGACCTCGGGCGGACGATCGGCGAGAACGAGATCAAGAACCTGCCCCTCATCTCCCGCAATCCCTACAACTTCGCCTTCCTCCAGGCGAACGTCACCGGTTTCGAGAACAACGAGTTCGGCGTGCCCCGCATCAACGCCAACGGCACGCAGATGCGCACGAACTACCAGATCGACGGCAACACGAACACCGAAAAGGACCGCGCCGGCCTGCGGCTCCTGCCCGTGTCCGAAGTGCTCGTTCGCGAGGTCAAGGTCATTACCAACGGGTTCGCCCCCGAGTTCGGCCAGACGACGGGCATGGTCTACAACGCCATCACGCCATCGGGCACCAACAGCATCGACGGCTCGGCGAGCTTCCGCTTCCGCCGGAACGACATGTCGTCGCGTCCGTTCTTCCTGGCGCCGACGGCGCGCAAGCCGGATACCGAAGTCAACGACGTCACGCTCGCGCTGGGCGGGCCGGTGGTCAAGGACAAGTGGCACTACTACGGGGCGTACGAATTCGTCGACCGCAGCCTGATCACGGGTAACCAGGTGATCACTGTCACGCCGTCGGCTGCGGACACCCTCGGGCTGACCCTGCCGGCGGACGGCGTGATTCCCGCGCACCAGAAGGTCAACTTTCTCTTTGGCAAGACCGACTATCAGATCAACCCCGCGAATCGGCTATCGGCCCGGTATTTCCTCTTCAAGAACTTCTCGCTCTCCAACATCGCCGGCGGCCTGACGACCACCGACCGCGCGACCGATTTCACCGACCGCATGGATTCCGCGTCGGCGCAGCTCGTGTCGACGATCGGAAGCGACAAGCTGAGCGAGCTGCGAGTCCAGTACGCGCGCCGGCACCAGTTCCGGACGCTGGCCGATACGGCCGTCGACGGTGCGGCGATCACGGTGGCCGGAGTGGCCAACTTCGGCGGGCCGCGCATCGGCGACACCACCTCGGTCGGTTTTGATTTCAACCAGGGCATCTGGCAGGTCATCGAGAACCTGACCTGGATTCGAGGCAAGCACGGCTTCAAGGCCGGCATCGACGCGCAGTTCATCGCCGACGACCGCGTTCGCGGCGAACGCTTCCTCTACACGTTCCCGACCAACGACGCCTACCTCGGCGCCCGCAGTGGGGCCACGCCGTTCAGCTACACCTCGCTGGCGCAGGATTTCGGCGACCTCACGGCATCGTACGATTCGGCGTTCTACGGCTTCTTCGTCCAGGACGACTGGCAGCTGAATTCGCGGATGAAGGTGCTTTACGGCATCCGCTACGATCTTTTCGATGTGCCGTCGGCGCGGACGTTCGCGCCCAATCCGTACTCGCAGGACTTCACCATCGACAAGAACAACTTTGCGCCGCGCGTCGGGTTTTCGTGGTCGCTCGACGAGCGCGCGACGACGGTACTCCGCGCATCGATGGGGATGATGTACGAGCCGCCGCTCATCGACTTCTACGACAACGCGATTCTCAGCAACGGCGATCCGCGAGCCTACACGGTGACCGTGGCCGGTTCGGCCACCGGCGCGCCGCCGTATCCGACGAGTCTCGCCAACGTGCCAGCCGGGTTCGTCCTTCCGCGCCAGAGCATCACCGCGGTCGATCCGGACTTCGCCACTCAGTACGCATGGCTGACCAACATCCAGGTCGAGCGCGCACTGCGCAGCGACATGTCCCTCGCCGTGGGATACGTCAACTCAGTCGGCCGTAACCTGCCCGTGCTGATGGACGTCAACCTGATTCCGACCGGCCAGGCGCTGGCCGACGGCCGTCCGGTGTACTCGACCACCGTCAGCTCGGCGACGCGCGTTGATCCGACGTTCGATCACGTGAACGTGTTTCAGTCGATCGCCGATTCCACCTATAACGCGTTTACGGCAACCTTCAGCAAGCGCATGACCCACGGTTGGCAGGCGCAGGCGACCTACACCTTCGCGCACGGCGAGGACAACGCCCCTCTGACCGGCACCTACGTCGTCGGCAGCGGCGACGATCGCGTGTCCGATCCGTCGAACCTCGTTCGCGATCGGGGCGTCACGCCGTTCCACCAGGCGCACACGTTCGTGGCATCGAGCGTCATCGCGCCGTCGTTCACCGGGGACGGACTGACGACGGCGCTCCTCAACAACAACCAGTTCGGCGTCATCCTGCAAGCCAACAGCGGCCTGCCGTTCAACGTCCGCTCGAACCTGGACCTCAACCGCGACGGCCAGACCGCCGATCGCCCGGTCGGCATCGACCGCAACACGGGTCGCCTCGGCCGCGTCATCTACCTCGACCTGCGCTACTCGCGCTTCATTCCGCTGGCCAGCGCACAGCGAATCGAGCTGTTCTTCGAAGCGAAGAACCTGTTCAATACCGAGAACGTCGCCGGGGTGAACCGCGTGGTGACCACTGACGCCGCCGGCAACCCCTCGGCGCCCCTGCCCGACCCGTTCCCGCCCACCAGCGGCTACGACCAACGGCAGATGCAGTTGGGGATAAAGTTCGTATTCTGATAGTCGGCAGTCGGCAGTCGGGGGTCGTCAGTCACAGTCGGCAGTCCGAGTCGTCGAGTCTGCGTCGGCAGTCTGCTTAGCCTCGAACTGCAGTGATTGCTTTCCTTCACTGGGCAGCAGTCGACTGCCGATTGCCGACCCGGATGCCGTCTCGGACCGTCGACCGACTTTCCGACTCGGACCGCCGACTCCGACTGCCAACTGTGACTATGGACAACAAGCTGTCTCATGAACAGCGCGAACGAGCGGCAGCGCCCGCCTCCGCGCCGGAGGCGCTCCGGCGAGGTCTCGCCGGAGCTTTCAGCGAAGGCGGAAGTGAGCCACGCGAGCGGAGCGGGGCGTCGGGGTCCCCGCGAGCGCCCGCCTACGCCGAGGCTCCGGCGAGGTCTCGCCGTAGCGCTTCGCGCGAAGGCGGAAGCGTGTAAGGGGGTCCGGGGGACGAAGTCCCCCGGATGAGACTGAGACTCCCGATTGCCGACTGTCGACTGACATGTCTTTTGACCCCACCTACATTCGCCTCGTCCTCAATCAGAACTTCGAAGACGCGAAGGCGCGGCTGCTGACGCCGCTGTTGGCGATTCACTACGCGCACCTGGTGATGCTGACTGAGTGCGGGATTGTCTCGCGCGCGGACGCTGCCGCGATCCGCGACGCGATCGGATCGGTATCCGTCACCGACGTTCGCTGCGTGACCTACGACGGCTCGTGTGAAGACCTGTTCTTCTATGTCGAGCGGCTCATCGTGCAGGCCTGCGGCGAGGAGAAGGCGGGCCGGCTGCACACGGCGAGGTCGCGCAATGACATCGACATGACGATGTACCGGATGGAGCAGCGGGAGATGATTCTCCGCGTGGTCGAGGGAGTCGCGCGGCTTCGCGGGGCCCTGCTCGACCTTGCCGGTCAGCACGGCGAGACGGTGTTCGCCGCGCACACTCACACGCAGCCGGCGCAGGTATCGACCGTCGCGCATTACCTGCTCGCCGTGATCGAGCAGCTCGAGCGCGATGCCGTCAGGCTCGAGGCGGCCTACGCGTCCACGAACCGCAATCCGCTCGGCGCCTGCGCGATCACCGGCACCGGATTCCCGATCGATCGACGGCGCACGACCGAGCTCCTCGGATTCGACGCCGCGACGGGCAATACCTACGGCAGCATCGCCACCGTCGACTACCTGCTCGAGAGCGTATCTGCCACGGGAGTGCTCCTGGCCGGTGTCGGCCGCGTGATTCAGGACTTGCTGCTCTGGTGCACGGCCGAAGTCGGCTACCTGCGCCTGGCCGACGGCTTCGTGCAGTCGAGCAGCATCATGCCCCAGAAGCGCAACCCCGTTGCGCTCGAGCATGCGCGCGCGCTCGCGAGCAAGGCGCTCGGACAGGCCGGAGCGATCCTGCTCGCGGTCCACAACACCCCGTTCGGGGACATCGTCGACACCGAGGACGACCTGCAGCCGCTCGTCGCGTCGATGTTCGACGACGCGACCAGGGCCGTCACGCTCGTGGCGGCGGCCATGTCGAGCGCGACATTCGACCGGGAACGGATGGCGGAACGCGCGCGGCTCGGATGGATCACCGTGACGGAACTCGCCGATACGCTCACGCGCGATCACGGAGTGGCGTTCAGGACCAGCCATACCATCGCGTCGCGGTTCGTCGCCGAGGCCGGACGTCGCCCCGGTGAGCCGGCGGCGTCGATCCTCCGCGAGATCACGACCGCTATCGCCGGACGGCCGATCGTCTACGACGAAGCCCGACTGACTGAGGTGTTGAGCCCGGAGTACTTCGTCAAGGTCCGCACCACGCCGGGTGGACCGGCGCCTGCTGAGACGTTCCGAGCGATCGCCGCGTCGCGCGAGCGGTTGGCGGCTGATGAAGAGAAGATGCGGACGACGGTGGGGAAGTTGCGACAGGCGGAAGAGCGGCTCAGGGCTGCAGCGGCACGTCTCTAATGCGTCTGTCGTAGCGTCCGCCTTTAGGCGGACTGGCGTAGTGTCCGGCTTTAGCCGGACCGTGACAGGTCCGCCTAAAGGCGGACGCTACAACCGAGGACGACGACCGAGGACACTCCTCAGATCGTGATCACCCAGTGCTGCCCGAGCTCGAGCGGCAGTTCCGATAACAGCCGATCGATCACGGCGGGGCCGTAGCGGTTCAGGAAGTAGACCACGCCGAGGGTGCGCTCCTGGGCGTGGCCGAGCGGAAAGATCTGCGCCTGCGCGCGCATGAACTGGCGGCGGAGCGTTTCGTCGCGCCGCTTGGCCGCCTGAATCATCTTGTTCTGCAGCCCGCGGAGATCCTGCTCCATCTTCGAGAGCGTCGTCTTCGCCGCGCCGGCGAGCGTCGGGTCGACGGCGGGCATCGCCTCGATCACGCGCCCCATCGTCCGGCGTATCGCGTCCTCGGATTCCTTGATGGCCTGCTCGACGGATTGCGGCAGCTGGGACTCCAGCAGTCGATTGAGCGCCGACTCGTCCTGCGGCTGGAGCTCTTCGATCGGGATGTCGTACCGCGCCAGGAAACGTGCGGTGGCTGAATCGACGAGCGTCGCGGATGCGCGAGGGTACATGAGCGGCATCGGGATGCCGAAGCTCTCGTACACGCCGCGAAGCTGCCCGAGATACGCGAGTTCGCTCGGGCCGGCAACGTAGCAAATCGTCGGAAAGAGCGTGTCCTGGACGAGCGGCCGGAGCAGCACGTTCGGGCTGAAGAGGTTCGGCGCCGTTCGGGCCTGCTCGGTCAGTGCCTCGACCGTAAACGTGCTCTCGCCGGCGACGAAATGATCGCCCTGCCGGCGAATGGGCCGCCGCGCGCCGTCCAGATGAAAGAGCGCGATGCTGTCCGGCTGGGGGAGGACCTGCGGCTGATGTCCGCGGGCCGTCAACGCGTCGCCCGCGGCCTTGGCGAGCGCCGCGGTTCGGCCGGCGGCGCAGAGCTCGCGCGCGAACAGGTCGGCGACGAGCGGCTTGGCAGCTGAATCCGACGAGTCGTAAACCACCAGCCCGTGGGGTCCGAGCAGCGTTTCAAGCCATCGGGCAAAGGCATCGGCCATGCCGAGGCCGGGCCGGTACGCGACGCGGAGCGAGGCCATGAGCCACTTCGAGAACTCGGTCTCGCCGAGTGCGCTCGCGACCTCATCAAGACTGTGCTCGACGCGGCTGTCCAGCACGAGCGCGGCAACCGATCGCTCGCCGGCGCCCACGGGCTTGGGCAGCGTGATCGTGTGCGGCTGGAAGCCGGAGTCGAGCCCCGTACAGCTGGCGACTTCCTCCCAGTCGTGATCTTCGGCGTCGACCCAGAACACCGGAACGACTTCTGCCTGCTGTTCGCGTGCGGTCTTGCGGGCCAGCTGGATGGCGGTGACGGCCTTGAGCAGCGTGAAGAGCGGTCCGCCGAAGGCGCCGGCCTGCTGTCCGGTGAGGATCGCTACCGTCCCGCTGTCGGCGAGCCTCCGTGCGGCTTCTCGGGCGGCCGGCGGAGCGCCGCGCCGCTCCTGCTGGGCTGCAAGCAGTCCGGCGACCGCGGCGTGCGGTCGAGTCATCCCGCGCGTGCGGGCGATTGCCTCGGTCCAGGCCTGTCGCTTGGACGGATCGCCGGCGTACAGCGCTGCGACCTTGGCGAAGTCAAAGGCGTAGTCCCCGGCGAGAGGCCGGATCCAGCCAAAGCGGCGCACGTCGATCGCTGTGCGGGTCGAGCCGTCGGCGAACGTCGTTTCCGCTGTCACCGCCTCGTACTCTCTCAGAGCCCTGCAAATCATGTCAAGAACCCGGACAACACGGACAGCACGAACAACACGGAGCGGAATCGTGTCCGGGCGGTCCACGACCACCTCGAGACTTCGACGCATTTCGCGAAGGTGAGGGTTCCGCATGCAGGCAAACCGTGGTAAATTTTTGTACGCGTGTTGTCCGTGTTGTCTGTGTTATCCGTGGCTTTGGTCCCCTTCGTGAGTGATTTGTCCGTGGCTTCGACCCTGCCAGCGCTTCGCGCGCGATGGCGAGGAGCACCGTAACTGACCAGAGACGACTCGACCGGATTTGCGCCCCCTCCAGCGTTTGGCCCCTTCCGGGTGCTGCATCAAATCGGTGTCGGCGCCCTCGGACCCGTTTTTCGAACTTACGAGCCCACCCGCGATCGCCTGGTGGCCGTTAAAGTTTTTCGGCTGGACGTCACACCAGAGCAGGCTCGGGCGCTCGCCGACGAGCTGTCCAAAGCGGCGGACGCCGGCCTCTTCCACCCGTCGATTGTCGAACCTGTCGCTGCTGGCATCGAAGGCACGGTCGCGTACCGCGCCGAGGAGTACGTCGCCGCCGAGTCGCTCGACGTGGCGATGCGGCACTACGCGCCGGCCACGGTCGATAAAGTTCTGCCGTTCATCACGCAGCTGGCCTCGGCGATTGATTTTGCCAGGGCCGCAGATGTTGGCCACGGCGCGCTGCACCCAAGGGACATTTTCGTTACGCCAGACGAGGCTCGCGCCACTGGTTTCGGCGTAGTCGACGCGCTCGAGCGCCTCCAACTGCGCGCGCCGGTGCGCCGCCCCTACAGTCCGCCTGAACGCATTGCCGGCGGTGCGTGGGGCACGACAGCGGATGTCTTCTCGCTGGGCGTCATCGCATTTGAGCTGTTGACGGGGCGCCGTCCGTCGGGCCTCGGCGACGACATGGGACCGCTTACCGGCGCGACGCTTGGCGATCGGGCCGACAAGGTCCGCGCCGTGCTCGCACGCGCCATGCTCGCAAGTCCGCTGGCACGCTACGAGACTGGGTCTGCGTTCTCCGCGGCGTTGGCCAGGGCCGCGGGACTCGAGGAGACGGTGGTTTCTCTCGCCGGTCGATTGCCTGAGCGACCGATTGCGCCGTCCGTCGAGCCTGCGCTGCAGACCCCGCCGACAGAGCCCGCTGCCCCGACGGTCGATCTGGCAGTGTCGTCTGCCGAACAAGCGACCGACGATCACGCGGATCGTGCCCTAGACGACTTCGCCTCGGAGCCCGAGGTGCCGTCGCCCACGGACTCGCCGAGGGAAGCCGTGCGGAAGGTGATCGCCGCTCGCGAGGCCCGAAAGCGCCAGAGTAGGAAGAAGCCGGCCGACGAGGCGAGCGCGGTGGTTCCGTTGCCGAGTGAGGAAGGCGAATCGCTTCCCGCAACCGAGGGGCTGCCGATCGCAGGAGTGCTTTTCGAGAGGAACCGCGTCGATTCTCCGACGGCGCCGCCGGCTGTGGCGCTCGAGCCTGCGCAACCGAAGCCCGCCGAGCTGGTGGAAGCGCCGCTCCAGGCATCTGCCAGACAAGGGGCCTCCCTCGAAGCGCCGCTCGCCGAAGTGACGTTGAATGAAGTGACGTTGAAAAATGAAGTGACGTTGAAAGAAGCTGCGCTCGACGACGCCACGGTGCGCCCGCGTGCCCTGGAGGACGCGGAGGTTCCGCTGATCGGGGCGCTGGATCTCGGGCCTGCGGCCCGCGACCTAGGCGACCGCGTAGTGGCCGTCGACGAGTTCCGCGCCCGGGAGGCCGCGAATCAGAAGCCGGATCGGGCCTGGCCGCGTGTGGCCGAGCCCTCGTTGCTGGATCGGCCTGAGCGAGTGGTGGCCGCGAGGGCGAGTGCTCCGGCGGCTGGCCTGGGATTGATCCCTGCTTTCCCCGATGACTCGAACCCCTCAGATATTCCGCCCGCCGTGCTCGAGGCAGCGGCCTCGGAACGTCCGCGGCCGGTCATGCTCGAGCGGGCAGTCATGATTGGTCTGGGGCTCGTAGTCGGCTTTGCCCTCGGCAACTTCCGGCTGAGCCGCGAGACGCCGCCACCTCTCGCAAGTGCGCCAGCTGTGTCGGTCGAGGGGCAGGCTGGAACGACAGGCACGGGAGCGGCAGGCGCGCGCGAAACGACCGTGAGCGTCCCGCCGCCCGCGAATCCGACGGCCGCGTCGAACGAGAAAACCCCGGCAGTGGCATCGCCGCCGGCGACTCCGGCGGTCAAGACGCCGACACCACCGCCAGCGCCTCGCACCCGGCCCGTAACAACAGGTCGCCTGGTGGTTACCTCGAATCCGGCGAAGGCGAGTGTGACGATCAACGGCAAATGGAGTGGACGCACGCCGTTGACGCTCGACAACCTCAAGTTCGGCAAGTATGAGGTGCGCGTCGTGCAGACAGGGTACGCGGTGGCGCGTGAGCGTTTCACGTTGTCTGAGAGCGCCGCGTTGCGTACCGTCGATGTCGAATTGCGCCGCGTGCCAGCCGACAAGCGTGCCCCGGCTCCCGAAGCGCGGACCTCGGCCTCGCCGGGCGCCACGTCTCCCTCGAAGCCGGGGGTATCCGCGACGGGCTCAATCTTCATCGACTCACGGCCGCGGGGCGCGCGGGTGTTCGTCGACGGCAAAGAAGTCGGTGTCACGCCGCTGACCCTGTCCGAGCAGCGATTGGGCTCGCATTCAGTTCGGCTCGAGCTGGCAGACCACCAGCCGGTGACGACGACGACCCAGATTGTCGCCCAGAAAACCGCTGCCGTGACGCTGTCGCTCGAACGCATCAAATAGAATTGGTCAACACGGCCTTCGGCACCACGAGCGCGACGGTGCGAAGAACCATGAACACCTTGTAAGAAAAGAATGAAAGCTACACTCGCGCTCGAAAACGGAACCTGGTACGAAGGAGAGTCGGCCGGCGCTGCCGGGGAAACCGGCGGCGAAGTCGTGTTCAACACGGCCATGACCGGCTATCAGGAAGTACTGACCGATCCCTCCTATGCGGGGCAGATCGTCACGATGACGTCGCCCGAGATCGGCAACTACGGCATCTCCGACGAAGACGGCGAGTCGCGCGGGCCGAAAGTCGCCGGCTTCATCATCCGCGAGCAGTCGCCGATCGCCAGCAACTGGCGATCGGACAGCACGCTCCGCGACTACCTCGTGGGCCACGGCATCGTCGCCATCTCCGACGTCGACACGCGCGCGCTGACGCGCGTGCTGCGGTCCACGGGCGTCATGCGCGGCATCATCGCGACCGGCGACGTCGATCCGCGAAGGCTGGTCGAGGCGGCGCGCGACGTCGCTCCGATGGAAGGCTCGGATCTCGTACGTGGCGTCACCTGCGCCGCTCCGTTCGACTGGCAGCCCGACCGGAACACCGCCGACGAGTTTTCGCCTGACCCGCAACGCCGCTCCAAGCGCCCGTTGAAGGTTTCGGCGTACGACTACGGGATGAAGTGGAACATCATGCGCCGGTTTACCGCGCATGGCTGCGAGGTCCGTGTGTTTCCTGCGGACGCGCCGGCGGCCGATCTCCTCGCCTCGAGTCCGGATGGCGTCTTTCTGAGCAACGGCCCCGGCGACCCGGCCGCGCTCGGCTACGCGGTGGAGAACGCTCGCCAGCTCGTTGCGGCCGACGTCCCGGTGTTTGGCATCTGCCTCGGACACCAGATCCTGTCGCTCGCGATGGGAGCTGAGACCTACAAGCTCAAGTTCGGTCATCGCGGCGCGAACCACCCGGTGAAGGAACTCGAGACCGGGAAGATCGAGATTACGTCGCAGAACCACGGCTTCGCGGTCGACCCCAAGTCCCTTCCGCCGGACGTGAAAGTGACGCACGTCAATCTGTACGACCAGACGATTGAGGGTTTGCGTCACGAATCGAAGCCCGTGTTCTGCGTGCAGTACCATCCCGAAGCGGCCCCGGGACCGCACGACGCGGATTACCTGTTCCGGCAGTTCCTGGACGAGATGGAAAGGCGCGCGTAGAAAGGCTCTAGGCTTCAGGCTCTAGGCTTTAGGTAAACCTTGGACCACGATCTCGATGCTCTTCCAAGAGCCTGAAGCCTGAAGCCCAGAGTCGACGACTCCCCATGCCCAAACGTACTGATATCAAACGTGTTCTCGTCATCGGCTCCGGGCCCATCGTCATCGGGCAGGCGTGCGAATTCGACTACTCCGGCACCCAGGCGTGCAAGGCTCTTCGCGACGAGGGGCTCGAGGTCGTGCTCGTCAACAGCAACCCGGCGACGATCATGACCGACCCGGAGCTCGCGGATCGGACCTACGTCGAGCCGCTGACCCCGGAAGTGCTCGCGGCGATCATCGAGCGCGAGCGGCCCGACGCCGTGCTTCCCACGGTCGGCGGCCAGACGGCACTGAACCTGGCGGTTGCGCTCGGCGAGAACGGCACTCTCGCCAAGTTCGGCGTCGAGCTGATCGGCGCCTCGGTCGAGGCGATCAAGATCGCCGAGGATCGGCTGCTCTTCCGCGATGCGATGAAGTCGATCGGCGCCGATGTGCCCGAGAGCCGCTATGTCCGCTCGATCGAGGAGGCGCTCGGCGTCGTCGAGGAGCTGGGCTTTCCGTGCATCATCCGCCCGTCGTTCACGCTTGGCGGCGTGGGCGCCGGCATCGCCTACAACATCGAAGAGTTTCGTGAGCTCGCGGGGCGCGGGCTCGACTTCAGCCCGGTCCACGAGGTGCTGCTCGAAGAGTCGGTGATCGGCTGGAAAGAGTTCGAGCTCGAGGTGATGCGCGACGGGGCCGACAACTTCGTCGTGATCTGTTCGATCGAGAACGTCGACCCGATGGGCGTGCACACCGGGGACAGCATCACCGTCGCGCCGGCTCTCACGCTGACCGACAAAGAGTACCAGCGGATGCGCGACCTCGCGCGCCGGATCATCAGGAAAGTCGGCGTCGAGACCGGCGGGTCCAACATCCAGTTCGCGATCAATCCCGAGAACGGCCGCATCATCGTCATCGAGATGAACCCGCGCGTCTCACGCTCGTCGGCGCTCGCCTCGAAGGCGACGGGCTTTCCCATCGCCAAGATCGCCGCGAAGCTCGCGCTCGGTTACCGGCTTGACGAGATCCCGAACGACATCACGCGCCTGACACCAGCTTCTTTTGAGCCGACCATCGACTACATCGTCGTCAAGGTGCCGCGCTGGGCGTTCGAGAAATTTCCGCGCGCCGACCGCACGCTGACGACGCAGATGAAGTCGGTGGGAGAGGTGATGGCGATTGGCCGCACCTTCAAGGAAGCGTTCATGAAGGCGTTTCGCTCGCTCGAGCTCGGTGCGAGCGGCCCGCTCATTACCCGCCCGACGGACGACGCCGCGTCGGACGAGGACGAGACGGCGTTGCAGCGGGAATTGAGCATTCCCAACGACCGGCGGATGTGGGCGATTTTCCGCGCGCTGGATCGGGGCTGGTCGGTCGACGAGCTGCACGAGCTGACGAAGATCGACCCCTGGTTCCTGACGCAGTTCTCACAGGTGGTCGAGCTGTGCCGCTCGGCCAGCCTGGTCGGGCTGCGCGGCATGTCGATGGACCTCCTCCGCACGCTGAAGCGGGCCGGGTTGAGCGATGAGGACCTGGGGACGATCCTCGGCACAGACGACGAGGCGATTCGCAGCCTGCGCGCCGAGCACGGGCTCGTCACCGCCTACAAGCGCATCGATACGTGCGCGGCCGAGTTCGAGTCGTTCACGCCGTATCTCTACGGCACCTATGAGAAGGAGTGCGAGGCCGACCCGACGCCGAAGCGGAAGGTCGTCATCCTCGGCAGCGGGCCAAACCGCATCGGGCAGGGGCTCGAGTTCGACTACTGCTGCTGTCACGCGGCGTTCGCGCTGCGCGACGAAGGCTACGAAACGGTCATGATCAACTGCAACCCCGAGACCGTTTCGACCGACTACGACACCGTCGACCGCCTGTACTTCGAGCCGCTGACGTTCGAGGACGTCTCGGCCATCATCGCGCGTGAGGAGCAGGGCGGAGGCGAGGTGTCGTGCGTCGTCCAGTACCGGAGGCCAGACGCCGCTCAAGCTGTCGTTACGGCTGCAGGCCGCGGGAATCCGCATCATCGGCACGTCACCGGATTCGATCGACCTGGCGGAAGACCGCGAGCGGTTTGCGCAGCTGCTGTGGGATCTGGGGATTCCGCAGGCGCCGAGCGGCACGGCGACGAGCATTCCCGAAGCGCGCGAGGTGGCCGCCAAGATCGGATTTCCGCTCGTCGTGCGGCCGTCGTACGTCCTCGGCGGCCGGGGCATGGCGATTGTCTACGACATCTCGGCGCTCGATCGTTACATGGCGGGAGCGGTCGCCGCTTCGCCAGGGCACCCGATCCTCATCGACAAGTTTCTCGAAGACGCGTTCGAGCTCGACGTCGACGCGGTCGCGGACACCACTGGTGCTGTCGTCATCGGCGGCATCATGGAGCACATCGAGGAAGCGGGTATCCACTCGGGCGACAGCTCATGCGTCGTTCCACCCTACCTTGTCGCGCCGCGCCACGTCGCGCAGATCCGCGACTACACCAGGCGCATCGCGCGGGCACTGAAGGTCGTCGGGTTGATGAACGCGCAGTTTGCTATCAAGGACGATACGGTCTACGTGCTCGAGGTCAATCCGCGGGCGTCGCGAACCGTGCCGTATCTGTCGAAGGCAACGGGCGTGCCGCTCGCCAAGGTCGCCGCGCGCGTGATGATCGGCCGGACGCTCGCCGATCAGGGGCTGACCGAGGATCTCGAAGTCGCCGGGGTATTCGTCAAGACGCCGGTGTTCCCGTTCGTGCGATTCCCAGGCGTCGACACGATCCTCGGACCGGAGATGAAGTCCACCGGCGAGGTGATGGGCGGGGCGTCGACCTTCGGCAGTGCGTTTGCGAAGGCCCAGATCGGCGCCGGCGTCAGGCTGCCGGCCGCGGGCGCGGCGTTCATCTCGGTCAACAATTACGACAAGCCCGGCGTGGTGCCGATTGCGCGCGACCTCAAGGCTGCCGGCTTCCGCCTGATCGCCACGCGCGGCACCGCCAACTTCCTGCGCGCGCACGGTCTCGATGCGGAGATCGTTTTCAAGGTCAACGAGGGCCGGCCGCACGTCGGCGACGAGATCCTCAACAACCACGTTCAGCTCGTCATCAACACGCCTCTCGGCCGTGAGTCGTTCTTCGACGACCGCACCGTCCGCCGGATCGCGATGATGCACGGCGTGCCGTGCATCACGACGCTGACCGGTGCGGCGGCGGCTGTCAACGCCATCCGGGCGATGCATACCGAGGGCCTGACCGTCCGCGCGCTGCAGGAATACCACGCAGAAATTGCGACCCGCAAGGCGTAGCGGCGCGCGCAGATTCTGCGCGCGTCGCGACTATCCGGTCCGGATTCCCTGATAGATTGAGCGTTCCCGCTCTTGCATGAGCGCGCTGCATGCGCGCGCCTGCCGTCCTCCTCGCAATCCCACTGACTGTCGGGTGCGCCCTCGGTCTCACGATCGGCGAACGCGCCCAGGCCATCTTCACGATCTGCGCGGCCGCGGCCGCCGTCCTGGCACTGCTAGGCGCGGTAAGCATCCTCGCCTCGGAAAACGACAGATCTGCCGAATGCACCGCCTGTCTTGTCACTGGCGCATTCGTGGTTGGCCTGTCGCTGGGCGCTGACGCGGCGCTCGGTGCGTATCGTCCGCCACTTGTCGAATGGTTCGGCGCTCACCGCACAGAGCCGGGCCCTCTCGTGCTCCGAGGCAGGATCCGCGAGGATGCCGCGCGGACCGAGACAGGCGTGTCGCTCGTCGTCGACGTGCGCGAGATCGAACCGTGTCACCCGGCAGTTCAAGGCCAATCGCGGAGCGATCGGTGTGCGACGCGAGGGCGTGTGCGACTCTCCGTCATCGGCAGCCTGGCGCCTGGCGCGATGGGGCAGTGGCGGGCCGGCCGCGCCGTGCAGATCTCGGCCACGCTGCGCGAGCCAGCCACCTATCGCAACCCGGGAGTGCCGGACGAGCAGCGGGCGCTGGCGCGGCGGGGCATCGCGCTGGTGGGATCGGTGAAGAGCGCGGCGATGGTCGACGTGACCGGGCCAGGGTCGCGCATGGCGGAGTGGGCGTCCGCGTTCAGGGCTTGGGTCAGATCCGTGATATCGGCGACCGTTGCGCCATGGAGCCGACGGTCGGCGGGTGTCGCCGCGGCGATCGTGATTGGGGACCGCACGGGGCTGGCGCAGGATGACGAGGAACGGCTGCAGGCCGCGGGCACGTATCACGTCATCGCCATCTCTGGCGGAAACATCGCGATTCTCACCGTACTGCTGCTCGGCGTCAGCCGCTGGCTGGGCGCGTCGCCGCGATTCGGCGCCGCCGCCGCTGTTGTCGTGCTCCTCTTCTACAGCCAGGTCACCGGGCCCGCGCCGTCAGTCGATCGTGCGATCTCGGCTGCGGTCCTCTTTCTGGGCGGCAGGCTGCTCGAGCTGAAAGCGCCGTCGATCAACGTGCTGGCCGTTGCCGCCACGGCCGGGCTGGCCTCGTCGCCCACGGCGGTGTTCGACCCAGGGTTCCTGCTTTCGTTTGGCGCCACGCTCGGCATCCTGATTGGCGTACCGCGCCTTCGGTCGTCCGCCGTGCGGAATGGGCAGCGACGAGCGGCGCCGATCGCGGCGCTCCGCTGGCTCACGCGAGGTGCGGTCACTGCTCATGATCGCTACGGCTGCCGCCGAGGTCGCACTGGCACCAATCGGCGCGGCGCTCTTCGGCCGCGTCACGTGCGCCGGCCTCCTCCTGAACCTCGCGGCGATTCCGTTGATGACGGTGATTCAGGCCGGCTCGCTCGCGGCACTTGGCGCGTGGCTGATCGACCGGGATCTCGCACAGGCATGCGGCTACCTCGTGCATGTCGCCGCCCGCGGCCTTGTTGACTCTGCCCGGCTCGTGGATCTCGCGCCCTGGCTCTCGCGTGAGCTTGCGCCTCCGGCGTGGGGACTGGTGACCGCGTACTACTGCGCGCTCGTCCTGGCGCTGCTGAGGACGCGCCTGTCGCGCGCTGCCTCGCTGCTGACCGCCTTCTTCGGCGTGTTGATTATCGTCGGAGCGCATGCGACGACGCGCGATGGCGTGAGGCTGCCGCCTCCTGGGGTGCTGCGGTTCGTCTTTCTTGACGTCGGGCAGGGCGACGCGACGCTGCTCGTCTTTCCCGATCGCCGCGCGTTCCTGATCGATGCGGGCGGGTTGCCTGCCGCTCCGCTTCAGGATCCCATGGAGGGACCCGCCTTTGACATCGGCGAGCGCGTCGTGTCGCGCGCGCTGCGCGCGTTCGGCGTCCGCTCGCTCGACACGTTCGTGCTGACGCACGGCGATCCCGATCACATGGGCGGCTCGCGAGCCGTCGTGAAGAGCTTCTTTCCGCGGGCCATCTGGGAAGGCGTGCCGGTTCCGCGGCACGAGCCCCTCCGATGGCTGGCAGAGGCCGCCGACCGCATCGGCACTGAGTGGCGGACCGTGCAGGTAGGCGACCGCCTTCGCGTCGCTGACGTCGACGTCCACGTTCTTCATCCGCCATCACCCGAATGGGAACGCCAGCGCGTGAGGAACGACGACTCGGTGGTACTTGCCGTGAGGATCGGCAAGGTGACGGTGATTCTTCCAGGCGACATCGGTCGCGAAGGCGAGGCGCGCGCGATCGGCCCACTCGAGGCGATGGGAACGACACCGATCACCGTGCTGAAGGCCCCCCACCACGGCAGCGCGACGTCCAGCACGCGGGAGTTTCTCGAACAAGTGCGACCAGCGGCCGCGATCTTCAGCAGCGGCCGCGCCAACCGCTTCGGCCACCCGGCGCCGGCCGTCGTCGAGCGCTATCGCGCAATGGGCGCCGCGCTGTTCTCGACAGCCGAAGACGGCGCGGTGATTCTGGACACCGATGGCGAGAGCGTGGAGATCAGGACCTGGAGTGGGCGGGTGATGACGTTGGGGGCGAATTCAATCAAGGACACACGCTGACTACGAGTCTTACACGATGGGCACGAGCCGCTCGACCAGGCTCCATCGTCACGACGCCATCACGATGAGCGCGAAGCTCGCGAAGATCGCGAAGGAGGTTCATATGTTGAGATTGCAGTCGCCACTTTCGGCTGCAGAGGAAGCCATAGTGACTAAGACAATAGGGTGTGGGATAGAAGTGCACCGGTTCCTGGGTCCAGGGTATCGAGGAACGGATCTACGAACGAGCCTTTCAACTCGAGCTCGACTCCCAGGGACTGAAGTTCGAGTGCGAGAAGCCGATCGACGTGTCGCTACAAGGACTGGAAAATTTCGGGTCAGCGGATCGACCTGATTGTGGAACAGGTGGTCATCGTGGAGCTCAAGTCGGTTTCAAGGCTTAAGTTGCTACATGAAAGGCAGCTCGTGTCCTACTTGAGATCGACCGGCCTGAAGGTCGGCTTTTTGATGAACTTCAATACCACCATCCTGAAGAATGGACTCAAGCGTGTCGTCTGTGAGCACTCCAAGGAGGATTCCTCTTCGCGCTCTTAGCGAGCTTCGCGAACTTCGTGATGATGTCGTAACACGGGTTGAGCCCGTACTCACTCCGCACCCTTCACTTGCTCCCAGGTCGCTTCCATCTCCTCGAGGCTCGCATCGTGGACCGAGCGGCCGGCCTCATCGAGGCGCCGCTCCATTTCCTGGAAGCGCGTCGTGAACTTCTGATTGGCTTTGCGCAGCGCCGACTCGGCCTCGATCCCGAGTTTCCGCGCGAGGTTGGCCATGGCGAACAGCAGGTCGCCCATCTCTTCCTCGATGCGCGACGATCCCTCGCTCTCGACCGCCTGCTTCAACTCGGCGACCTCTTCCTCGATCTTGGCCACGACATCCGTAGCCGTCGCCCATTCGAAACCCACCGCGGCTGCGCGAGTGCTGATCTCGTGCGCGCCGAGGAGCGAGGGTAGGGCCTTGGGCATTCCACGCAGCACCGAGCGCTGGTCGCCAGCCTGCTTCTGCTCGCGGGACTTGATCTGCTCCCACTGTTCGAGGACCTTACCCGCTGTCGTGACGCCCCTTGTCGCGCCGAAGACGTGCGGGTGGCGTCTGACGAGCTTCGTCGTGACCTCGCGCAGCGAATCGCTCACCGTGAAGCGCCCATCGTCGGCCTCGAGCTGGGCCAGGAAGACGCCCTCGAAGAGCAGATCGCCGATCTCGCCGCGCAGCGCGTCGTGATCGGAGCGGTCGATGGCGTCGAGGACTTCATAGGTTTCCTCGAGCACGAACGGTCGCAGGGTCTGTATCGTCTGCTCGCGGTCCCACGGGCATCCGCCGGGTCCACGGAGGCGCCGCATGACGTCCACCAGCCGTTGAAACTCGCGCCCGGCCGAGTCGGCCCGCGAGGCCGCTTCAGGCTTTCCGGCCTTCTTGTGGCTTCCGCCTTCCGCCTTCGCCAAGGCTCCCGCCTTCGCCAAGGCTTCCGCCTTCGCCAAGGCTCCGGCGGACCGCCGTAGCTTTAGCGGAGGCTGGTCGGCGGGCCGCCGAACCTTCAGCGGCGGCTGGTTACGCGGAAGTTGCTCGCGCTTCGGTGACGCGCTACGGCGCCGGTCTGCCTTGGCCATGTGAGGACTATGCTAGCATTCGGCAGTGGAAGATCTGGAACCGTCAGACCTCACGTTTTCCGGCTTCGTACCTCTCGCTTGCCTCCACGGCGGCAGTGCATTTCGGCGATCTCCCCGACCCGTCGACTGGCCGCAAGGGGCCGGCCGATCTCGACGCCGCTGCCCGCATCATCGAAGTCCTCGCGATGCTGCAGCAGAAGACCAAGGGCAACCTGATCAAGGAGGAGGAGCGTCTCGTCGACGATCTCCTCTACGAGCTGCGTCTGCGCTACGTCCAGGGGCAACAGGACGACAAGCGGATCATCGAGCCCTGAAGATCACCTTTCTCGGAACAGGAACGTCGAGCGGCGTGCCGATGATCGGCTGCGACTGCGAAACTTGTCGATCGACCGACTCGCGCGATCGCCGGCTGCGCCCCTCGATCTTCGTCGCGCTGGACGACGGAACGTCCGTGCTCGTGGACGCCGGGCCCGACCTGCGCGAACAGGCGCTGACGCACGGCATTCGGCGAGTCGACGCCATCGTCTTCACTCACGGGCACGCCGATCACATCCTGGGACTGGACGACGTGCGGCGCTTCAACTACGTGCAGAAGCGCCCGATGGCGTGCTACGGCGATGCGCGGACGGTGGCCGACATCCGGCAGGCATTCTGGTACGCCTTCGATTCCGTGACCCAGAAAGGCGGCGGGCTGCCGCAGATCGTGACGTGCACGATCCACGGCGCGTTCTGTGTCGGCCGGCAGGAGATCGTGCCCGTACCCCTCTATCACGGTGCGCGTCCGATTCTCGGTTTCCGCTTCGGCGGGTTCGCCTACCTGACCGACTGCAGCCGCATTCCCGATGGCTCGTGGGAGCTGCTCGACGGACTCGACGTGCTCGTCATCGACGCCCTGCGCGAACGCCCCCACCCGACGCACTTCACCCTCGAGGAGGCGATCGGCGCGAGCCGCCGCATCGGCGCCCGCCGGACCTACTTCACCCATATGTGCCATGACCTGCCCCACGCGGCCACGACGGCCCGGCTGCCTGAGGGCATGGAGCTGGCCTATGATGGACTGGTGATAGAAGTCGGCGACATGCTGAGCCCTGAGAGCCTGTGAAGAAATCGTACGTAGTGTCCGCCTTTAGGCGGACTTATCTTGGTCCAGGCTGAAGCCGGACACTACATTTCTTCACAAGCCCTGAGCTTGAGCCCTGAGCCATGAGCCAACATTGATCACTGCCCATTTTCCCGACGACCCGTCGGTGCGGTGGCATCAACCGGTGATGGCCCTGGGCAATTTCGACGGGCTGCACCGCGGCCACATGAAGATCATCGACCGCGTCCGGCGTCGAGCCGGCGAGCGCGGTGGCACGCCCGCCGCGATGACCTTCGACCCGCATCCCTCGCGCGTGCTGCGGCCCGACAAGGCGCCGCCGCTCCTGATGACGACGGCGCAGAAGC
The DNA here is from genome assembly GCA_963839705.1 of uncultured Acidobacteriota bacterium. GTDB lineage: Bacteria > Acidobacteriota > Vicinamibacteria > Vicinamibacterales > 2-12-FULL-66-21 > DATBJJ01. The sequence continues at coordinate 144,147 of CAWIWL010000003.1, read as the reverse complement.
TCGAGGCCCTCGGCAAGGCGGGCATGCAGGGCGTAGCGGTTGTGCGCTTCACGCACGAGCTGTCGTCCTGGGATCCCGAGCGGTTCGTCAAGACAGTCCTCGTCGACTGGCTGCATGTCGCCGAGGTCTGGGTCGGCGCCAATTTCCTCTTCGGGCACGACCGTGCCGGCACCTTCTCGGTGCTCCGGACGTTGGGCGCACGCTACGGCTTTCGTGCCGAGAAGATCGACCCCGTCCGCTACAAGGACTTCGTGGTGTCCAGCACGCGGGTCCGGCGGCTGGTGTCCGAGGGTCGGGTCGACGAGGCGGCCGCGCTCCTGGGCCATCATTTCTTCGTCGACGGCAGCGTGATCCGCGGCGCCGGCCGCGGCCGTGAGCTCGGTTTTCCAACCGCCAACGTGTGCACCCTGAACGAGCTCGTCCCACCGTCCGGCGTCTATGCGACGCTCGTGACTATCGACGGCGTGGTGCATCCGTCGATTACCAATATCGGCGTGCGGCCGACGTTCGGGGATGTCGATCGCCAGGTGATCGAGACGCATCTCTTCGATGTCGACCGCGATCTGTACGGGTCGCAGGTGCGGCTGTCATTCGTCCAACGGCTGCGGGACGAACGGGCGTTTCCCGATGTCGACGCGCTGCGCGCGCAGATCGAAGCCGACTGCCGGGTCGCGCAGCGGCTGTTCGGCCACATTTCGCTGTAGAATCTTCAGTATGTCTCAATCGCCGGGGACGCCCGGTGCGCCCACTATGGTGTTGCGCCTGTCGGTACCGGCCGGCGAGGGGTTTCGTCCGGTCGCCGTTGATCTTGCCGTGAAGGTGGCCGAGTACGTGGGGTGCCCGCCACCCGAAACGCCGAAAGTGGTCGCCTTGCTCGAGTCGCTGACCGCCGCCGTTGCGCCGAACGGCAACGCCAGTGGCGATATCACATTCGAGTTCCATCAGGACGGCGACGAGCTCCGGATCGAGGCCCAATGCGCGGGCCGATCGTCGGAAGCCCGGCACCCGCTGCCTGCGGCGGCAGGTTGACCGCGCAACCTCTAGAGGTTCACGGAAACTCACGATGATCGCGAAGCTCGCAAAGGCCGCGAAGGACGTCTGCCCGAATCTCCTTCGTGATCCTCGCGGTCTTCCGCCTTCGCCAAGGCTCCGGCGGACCGCCGTAGCTTCAGCGGAGGCTGGTCGCGCTCATCGTGAGAATAGCCGTTGGCCCGTGCAGCCGTCACCCCAGATGCTGCCGATCTGATTCTTCTTATACCCTCATGCGTCTTTTCAACACCCTGACCCGTCGCGAGGAATCGTTCGAGCCGCTGCGCGACAACACCGTTCGCATGTACTCGTGCGGGTTGACGGCCTATGCCCGCGGGCACATCGGGAACTTCCGGACCTTTGTCGCGGTCGACGTCCTCCGGCGCGCCTTGAAGTATCAGGCCGGCTTCAGCATCCGGCAGGTCATGAACTTCACCGACGTCGACGACCGGACGATTCTCGAATCGCAGAAGGCCGGCGTCCCGCTCCGCGAATACACCGACCGCTACGTCCAGGCGTATCGCGAGGATGCATCGGCATTGGGCCTCGAAGTCGTCGAAGAGAGCCCGCGCGCTACCGATCCGGAGAACATCGAGGCCATGGGCCAGACCATCCGCGCGCTCGAGGAGCGCGGGCATACGTATCGCACCGACGGCTCCATCTACTTCAAGATCGCGACGTTTCCCGAGTACGGGAAGCTGGCGCGCCTCGATCACGAGGGCATCAAGAGCGGCGCCCGCGTCGACAGCGACAAGTACGACAAGGAAAACGCCCGCGACTTCGTCGTCTGGAAAGCGACGAAGGATGGTGAGCCGACGTGGGACCCGGGGATCGGCCCCGGCCGTCCAGGATGGCACATCGAGTGCTCCGCGATGGCCCTCCGCCTGCTGGGCGAGGCGCCGATCGACATCCACGCGGGCGGCGTCGATCTGATTTTTCCGCATCACGAGAACGAGATTGCGCAGAGCGAGGGCGCGACGGGCAAGCCCTTCTCCAGGTTCTGGGTACACGTCGAGCACCTGATGATCGAAGAGTCGTCTGGCAAGAGCGACAAGATGTCGAAGTCGCTCGGCAACGTCTACAACCTCCAGGACATCGTCGAGCAGGGATTCCGGCCCTCTGCGCTCCGCTATCTGTACCTGGGCGTGCACTACAGAAAGCAGTTGCGGTTCTCGTGGGCGGCGATGGAGCAGTCGGAAGAGGCGCTCCGGCGGCTGATGGACTTTCTCGCTCGCCTCGACTCGTTGCCGGCGCGTCCACCAGCCGCCTCGACTGCCGCGCGGCTCGCGAAGGCGAAGGAGGCGTTTGGCGGCCACATTGCCGCCGACCTCAATACGTCTGGCGCGCTCAGCGTGCTCTTCGACCTCGTGCGCGAGCTCAACACCGCGATCGATGCGGGGGAGCTGGGGGCAGAGGACGGCGCCGCCGTTCGCGATACGTTCCAGGAGTTCGACCGCGTGCTCGGCGTCCTGGCGTTGCGCAAGGCGGAGGACGAGAACCCGCCAATCCCCGTGGACGAGATCGAGCGGCTGATTGCCGCCAGGCGCGATGCCCGGCTCGCCCGCAACTTCGCCGAGGCCGACCGCATCCGCAAGGACCTGGAGGGCCGGGGCATCATCCTCGAGGACTCCGGCTCCACCACGCGCTGGAAAAAGAGGTAGGCATTCCCCTAAATGAAGGCTCCTGAGATCCACACGCCCCTTCCTGGCCCGAAAGCCAGGGCGATCATCGAACGCGACAACAAGTTCGTTTCGCCGTCATATACGCGGGACTATCCGTTCGTCATCGCGCGCGGCGAAGGCGCGGTGGTCGAAGACGTCGACGGCAATCGCTTCCTCGATTGCGCCGCCGGCATAGCCGTCAATTCGACCGGCGTCAGCCACCCGGAAGTCGTCAAGGCCATTACCGAGCAGGCGCAGAAGTTCATCCACATGTCGGGGACGGACTTCTACTACGAGCCGCAGGTCCGGCTGGCCGAAGAGCTCGCATCGATCGCGCCGATCGAGGGCGACGTCCGGACGTTTTTCGCGAACTCCGGCACCGAGGCGACCGAAGCCGCGCTCAAGCTCGCGCGCTATCACACGAAGCGGCCGGGCATCATCGCGTTTCTGGGGGCTTTTCACGGACGCTCGATGGGATCGCTGTCGCTCACCGCCAGCAAGGCCATCCAGCGGCGCGGGTTCGGTCCGTTCATGCCGGGCGTGTATCACGCGCCGTATCCAGACACCTACCGCTCCGCCAGCGCGGACGCGGCTGCGGCACAGTGCCTCTCGTATATCGAAGACCAGCTCTTCACCCATCTGGTTTCTCCAGACGAAGTCTCGTCCGTCGTCGTCGAGCCAATCCAGGGCGAGGGTGGATATCTCGTCGCACCCCCGGCGTTCCTGCACGGCTTGCGCGAGCTGACGGCCAAGTACGGGATCCTCCTCGTCGTCGACGAGGTGCAATCAGGAATGGGGCGGACAGGGAAGATGTTCGCCTCGGATCACATCGGCCTCAAAGGCGACATCGTCACCATCGCGAAAGGCATCGCCTCGGGCCTGCCGCTCGGCGTAGCGTGTGCCCGCGCCGAGGTGATGTCGTGGCCGCCGGGCGCGCACGCCAGCACGTTTGGGGGTAATCCCGTCGCCTGCGCGGCGGCGACGACAACCATCAGGCTGCTCAAGGAGCAGCTCGTCGCCAACGCGGCGACGGTCGGCGAACACCTGATGAACGGCATCCGCGAGCTGCAACAGAAGCACGCGATCGTCGGCGACGTGCGCGGCAAGGGCCTGATGATCGGGATCGAGCTCGTGAGGGATCGTCAGACGAAGGAGCGAGCGGTGGAGGAGCGGAACGCGCTCGTGCAGGCCGTGTTCCGGCGCGGCGTGCTCATCCTCGGGGCGGGGAAGAACGCTGTCCGCCTGGCGCCTCCGCTCGTGTTCACGAGGGCGCAGGCAGACAGCGTCCTGTCGGTTTTCGATCAGTCGCTCACCGAAGTGAGCGGCGCATCCTAGTTACCCTTGCCCCTTCCTTTCTTGGTCGATCTGGCGCCCGACCCCGTTCTGAGCGCCTGACGCCGGTCGTCGATCTCTGCCAGTACCTCGTGGCAGCACGTTCCGTGCAGCCATGATCTTGTAGAGCGTGTCCTGCGTCTCGGCGGCTTCCTCGGTTTCCCCTTGCGCTTCGAGCAGGCTGGTCAGGTCGTCGACGTACACCTTGTAGTCGACGTGGCCGAGCGACTCCGCCGCAACATCCGGCTGGCTCATCAGAGCAGCTTTGAGCTCCGACTCCGCCCGTTCGGGTTGCGCTGACTCTATCTTGATCGTCTTCTTGGCTGACGCGGTTCCGGCCGTCGTCTCCGCGCCCGCGCCGATCGCCAGCACCTGGGACGGTTCGGCAACCGAGAGGCCGAGCGGAATGCGTGCGTGCCTCGCGACGCGGCGATCGCCCAGCCGTTCCACGACGTCGCGCAGCACCTGGTTGGCCTGAGGAAGTACACGGCTGCCGTCGAACGCGAGCACCCGGCTGACCTTGTCGGAGAAGAAGTCCTGGGCCACCACTTCTTCCTCCATGCCCCTCGGAGTCGCCACGCGCAGCGTGAGCGGCTTCGAGACGATGTCACCTTCCGGTGTGTGCAGTGCCGCCTGGAGGAGGTACCGTCCCGGCTCCGCCACGTCGACGCCATTGAGGCCAGCCGTGACGTAGACCGAGGCGTACATCGCCTCGTTCGGCTGAAGGACTTTCGCCGCCGCCTTCATGCAGGTACTGCGCGAAGGGCAGGAACTGCCGCGCGGGAGACCCCTGACGCTTGAGGGCGATGGTGATGCCGTCGAGCGTCGTGAGGATGTTTTCGTCGACGACCTGCGGCGTCGCCGAGATGTTCATCAGTTTCAGCTCGACGACCACCGGCTCGAGGAATTCGAAGACGGGCGTTGGACGGTTGACGCGGATGTCGAGGCTCAGCGGCGGCGCCGGCATGGCGCGGGCCTGCTCGAATCCGTGGTGGTCGAACCAGGCGGCATCCCCCATGCGCACGAAGCGTTCCGGCGCGTGGCGCATGAAGAGGAGCTCCTGATCGGTGAACCGGTATTCGAAGTCGGCGTAGAACGCTGTCTCCCCGCCGGACACGCCGTACGGGTAGTTCATGAAGCTGCGAGCCTCCGGTTCGTCCACGAGCGGGATCCAGGGCGAGCCGAACGGGGCCCCGAGCGACTTTTGCCAGGAGTGCGCGAGGTTGAAGGAGTGTCCCATCTCGTGCACCGCCGTCCAGAACCGATTCCTCGCGATGTAGGCGGCGACGTTCGGATCGCCGACTGGAGGCGGATCGGAAATGAACGAGTTGTAGAAGATCGCCGTCCCCTGACGGTGGTTGGGACCGATGTCGTCGAACATGATCCCGCCGAGGCCGCTGCCCATCTCGTGCTGGTCCGCGAAGAACGTCCAGAGGGCCCACTGGGGGAGGTTCGCGAAGCGGGACCAGAAGACGATCATCGCGTCGTGCATCTCCATGTCGCTCCAGGTGCCGCCTGGTGCGCCGGTGACGGTGCTCGGGTTCGGACTGATCGATGTGTCGAATCCCGCGCGCTGGAAGACCTGCCGGATCGTCAGGTTCTCGCACGGGAGCGTCGCAGGATGGTTCGGGTGGGCACAGGTATCGATCTGCACGACCGGAACGACCGGGCCTTCAGCGTCGTACTCGACCTCGACCTTGTGGAAGTACGGCGACTTGAACTTGAAGACGCGGACGCGCGGCTTCAGGCCCGGACCGCTGAAGACGACCTTCGCCTTGCGGCCCAGTATCAGGAGGCTCGAGACCTTGATGTCGACTGTCGTGTAGCCGAACGGTGTGACCGACGGGTCTTTGTACCAGATGCCGCCGGTGTAGGTGTTGGATCCCGTCGCGTGGATGGCCGCAATCCAATGCAGCTGCTGCATGGGTGAAATCGGAATCGTGCCGCTGGCCGACATCTGCGGATACCGTCCATCGACGTCGAGCCGGAGCTCCTCGCCGGCGAGCGCCGGTATCAGCTCCGGCCCGCTGGCTTCCAGATCGGCGTCGGCGTCAGTGCTCGCGTGTCCGAGAAGGCTGCCGTGTGTGACGTAGAGTCCGCTGGCAGGCCGGGCGGCGTGCAGCGCCTCCGTGAGATCCGAGCTGGAATCCTGGCGGGTGATCGGGTCGTCGGCTTTCATACTGACCTCCAATCCAACTCTGTGGGGGCGACGTCAGCCTCTCCAGGCGACTACATGTATCGAAAGGGCTGCGCGGACGATCGATGGACGATGCGCCCGTCTGGCGAGAGGGACACGGCGAGAAACAGATCGCCGGTGAGCGTGGGCGTGAGAGTGGCCGCGTCATCGCGGGCGCGGATGTCGATGGTTGCGCTGCCCGGATCGTGCGTGGTCTCGACGGAATCGGCGAGGCCGATCTGCGTGCGCGTGCGCACGGCGTCCTTGCGGTAGACTTCCTGTCCGTCGACTTTGATGCTGACGCGATCGCCAGCGAAACCTTCCTGGAGTGCGATGTGCAGCCGCGGCATGTCGGAGCTCCCGGTGACGTTCTGAGGAACGAGCTCTCGGGGAAGGCGTCCGTTATACATCAGGACGAAGACGATCGCACCCAGGTTTCTGATCGAAAGCGAATTGTTTTATCGGCGTCGCCGCTGAGCTGCTAATCTCCCGGCGTTATACTTGGACCAGCAGGCGCGATGGCCGACTCAGACAGACCCGATGCGTTGTTACGGTTGTTACGCGAGTCGAGCCCAGAGTCGCGCCCCGACTCGAGCCCCCACTCAACTGATGACGCGCTCGTCGAAGCCGTTGCAAAAGCTGAGCAGGACGTCACGCTCGTCGAGCTCCTGACGCAAAAGATCGTCGGACAGCCCACAGCTCTGCATTACATTGCACCTTACGTGCAGATGTATCAGGCTGGCCTCGCGCCGCCCGATCGTCCCGCCGGCATCTTCCTGCTGCTGGGACCGACCGGTACCGGCAAGACGCGCACGGTCGAAGCGCTGGCCGAAGTCCTTCACGGGTCTCCGAAGGCCGTCCTCAAGGTCGATTGCGGAGAGTTCCAGTCGGACCACGAGGTTGCGAAGCTCATCGGTGCGCCTCCCGGCTACCTCGGCCATCGTGAGACCAAGCCGCTCCTCACGCAGGAGCGCCTGAGCGCCGTGACTTCATCGGGCTGCGATCTCTCGCTCGTCCTTTTCGACGAAGTGGAGAAAGCGGCGCCGTCGCTCACGCTGCTGCTGCTCGGCATCCTCGACAAAGGCACGCTCAACCTCGGCGACAACACGGTCGTGAACTTCGAGCGATCGCTGATTTTCCTGACGAGCAACCTGGGCGCTCGGGAAATGTCCAAGGAAGTCGCTCCCGACATCGGATTCACGCCAGTCGATCAGCGTACGGCCGAGCAGATCGCTGGGCGGCTCGAAACGATCGGGCTCGGCGCCGTTCGCAAGCGCTTCTCGCCGGAATTCGTCAACCGCATCGACGTCGTCGTGACCTACCAGCCGCTCGACGCCCATGCGATCGCGAGGATCCTCGATCATCACATCGACGAGCTGCAGCGGCACGTGCACACGCGGCTCGGCGATCGATCGTTCGAGATTGAAGTGTCGCAGGCCGCGCGGGATGTGCTGCTGAGCCGCGGCGTCAGCGCGCAGTACGGCGCCCGGGAGCTCAAGCGGACGATCCATCGCCTGCTGACGCAGCCGCTGGCGGCGCTCGTGGCGGCGGCGCAGATCGCGCCCGGGACGCGGGTGATGGTCGATGCCGTTGAAGGGGGCACCCTGAGCCTGACGCCCGTCGACATCCCGGCGTCGAGCATGCCGCCGCCGCGGACCGAGCCGAGAGTGCTGCTCCTCGACGACAATCCCGCGCTGCTCGGGTGGCTCGAGATCGTGCTCCAGGATGCGGGCCTCGACACCGTGGCTGTCGGCACGGCGGCGCAGGCGCGCGACGAAGTCGCTGCCCGGCGGCCTGACCTCGCGATGCTCGATGTGGTCGTTCCCGACGGCGACGGCGTATCGCTCGCGATGGAGCTGCGAGAGCGAGCGCCGGGACTGCAGATTGTGCTGATGACCGGCATCGAGCTGTCGCGCGACGAGATGCACCTCTGCGAGCGCCACGACATTCCCGTGCTGCGCAAACCCTTTCTCGGTCAGGATGCCATCAACCTGATTCAGGCGCGGATGGTCCACCAGCGCGCGGCGCGCGTGGCCGGATCGAAACTTGCTCGCTCCGATCGCTCGTGAGCGTCGAGCGTCAAGCGTTCGGCAAAACCGGCGAGGATCTGGCGGCCGCCGAACTGGAGCGCCGGGGGTACGCAGTTCTTGCGCGCCGCTACCGCACGAAACACGGCGAGATCGACATCATCGCGCGCGACGGCGAGACCACCGTGTTCGTCGAGGTCAAGGCGCGGGCGACCGCCGAGTTCGGAACCGCGGCGGAGGCGGTGACGCGCCGGAAGCAGCTCCAGCTCGCGTCGATGGCGAGAGACTACATCGCGCGCAACGAGCTTGCCGGGACGGCCTGCCGGTTCGATGTCGTGGCCATCGACGGCGCAGGGGAGTCGGCCGTGATCACCGTTTATCCAGCTGCTTTCGATGCATAATCGGGCAAGGATCGACTCGGCGCGCCTTGCCCGTAGTGGAGGGCGTGTGGTACCTAAGGGCTTCTGACCGACGGCAAGGGCCGTCGTGGGATGTGCGGGAATAACTCAGTGGTAGAGTGCGACCTTGCCAAGGTCGAAGTCGCGGGTTCGAATCCCGTTTCCCGCTCCAAACTTCGCTCGCCTGCAGGCGAGTCCCGGCCCGGCGAGCCAACCTGCACGCGAAGTTTGTCCGCCGTAGCCCGAAGGGCGAAGGTGGACTTCTCCTACGTGGATTCGACGCGACGCGGCTCCGCTCGTTCGGGTCCGCTTGGTCGGACTTTCGTACGTGTCTCCAGTCTCTGTCACTTGCCATGAATCTTCTCCGAGTGGTCCTCGTTCGCCACGAAATTCGCTGTCGCCGCCCCTAGACTCCGGGGCCGTCCTGTAACACAATCATCAGTCGGGCTTCCGATCGGCGCCGTCGCCAAGTGGTAAGGCAGAGGTCTGCAAAACCTCCATCCCCGGTTCAAATCCGGGCGGCGCCTCCAAATTCCTTCAGAAATTCGCGCTGTTTGTTCGTCGCCTGCGCAAGCGAGAGCCCGTTCTTGGGCTCATATTGGACCCAAGATCGTTGCGAGCTTCAGGGGCCGATGCCGTAAGCGATTGAGCGACGGCCTGTTGTCGGTGAGCCTCTCGAGAAGGGAGGAGGTTTCGAGGACCTCCGCCTGCCTGCCGGCGCCGTCTCTGCGCCAAAACAGATGTGTTTCTAATTAAACATATATGTTGTTTTACAAACACATATGTTGTATTATTGTTGTTGTTGTTGTTGTGACGAGCAGCCAATTCAAGCGCTGGCTGGCCAAACAGGGTTGCACGTTCGAGCCAGGGCACGGCAGTCATCTGCTCGTGCGCAGGGGAGAGCGAATGAGCGTTTTGCCGATGCACGGGAGCGGAAAGGAGCTGGGGACTGGGCTGGTGCAAAAGGTTAAGAAAGACTTGGGACTGCAGGGGCGATGAGGAAAGTTGCCTGGCGTGGCAGGCGAAGGAGGTGCGATGGTTCGTTATCCGGTAGTTCTTGAACCGGACGATAACGGAACGGTGCTGGTGACGTTTCCGGATTTTCCGGAAGCCCAAACGTTTGGAGAAGATCGCGAGGACGCGCTGGCGCGTGCAAGCGATGCACTGTCAACGATTGTTGACGGGTATATCCGGTCTCGGCGACCGCTCCCCAAGGCGTCGGACGGCGTGGACCTCGCCGAGCTATCACCACTTATGAGCGCGAAGGCGGAGCTCTATAACGCGATGCAAGCGATGGGCGTGACCAAATCGGAACTGGGGCGCCGCCTGAACTGGCATCAGCCGCAAGTGGATCGACTTCTGAATCTGACGCACAGCTCGCAGGTGGACCAACTGGACGCGGCGGTTCGAGCGCTCGGTGGCCACCTCGTAGTCTCAGTAGCAGGGATTCCGACGACGGCACCCCGGCGGATCATTGGTGACATTCCTCGGCGCATGCCGTTCGCGGCTTCAGTGACGTCTTCCGGACGGGGAAAGCCACGGAGTTCGGGGATGAGAACGCGATCCGCAGGACGAGCCGCGGCACGTGGCCCGGCAACCAAAAAGAAATGAGTTGATATGGGCGACAAGGTTCACTTTCAGATTCACATCGATCGCGTTCATTTTACGGTTCACGTCGACGCGATGACGGGCGCTGAATTGCGGCGGCTTCCGACCCCCCCGATTGGAGCGGACCGCGATCTGTTCGAAGTCAGTACCAGGCGGTGTGGACAAGAAGATCGGCGAGGGCGATTCGGTTCCTCTGCGCAATGGGCAGCGGTTCTTCACGGCGCCTGCCCAGATCAATCCTGGAGGGCTACGCCAATGAGCCAAGTCCTGCTGCCGTTGTTCGACACCGCCTATCTGGAAGAGCGCAAGACCGCGTTTTCAGTGGCGATTGACGGCGGTATGACCTGTCTCCTCATCCCAGCGTTTCCGCTCCCAAGCGGATACGACCGTTCTGAGTCTGACTTGCTACTGCGATTGAGCCCCGGGTACCCTGACGTCCCGCCCGACATGTGGTGGTTCGACCCGCCCGTCAAGCTCGCGAACGGCTCGACGGTTCGAGCGACAGACGCGACCGAGCGGCATCTAGGGCGGACGTGGCAGCGGTGGTCGCGCCATTTTTCGTCAGGTCAGTGGCGTTCGGGTGTTGATTCTCTGGAGAGCTTTCTCGCGCTGATTCGCAACGAATTGATTCGGAGTGCGACAGGTGGCTAAGTGGCCCGTGTAACTCTCGTTATTAACGAATCGGTGTACAGAGAGCTCTTGCACGCGGTGGCAGAACCGCTTGAGACGGCCGGCGTCCTGTTGTGTCGCCTTTCTGAGGGACCGCGTCACGTTCGATTGTTTGCGCGGGAAGTGATCTGGGTGCAAGCATCCGCGTACGCGACGCGAGAACCATCGGCGCTTTCGATTCGATCCGAAGGGTACGTTTACGCGCTGGGTCGTGCAGAAGAAACGGAAGCGGTGCCGGTCTGGCTACACACCCATCCTGGAATCGGCTCCTGGCCAGTGATAGTGCCAAAAAGCCTCGGCGACTCCGCTTTCGGACCGCCTGGAGCGTCGTGCTGATTGCCGAACTGTGGTACAGGAGGGTGGATGACGGTCTTTTCGCGCCCATTGCCTCTGCCCGAGTGGGTCATCCGGGAGATACGGACACCGATCGCGCCTGATCCGGCAGTGCCAGCGCCTTCGCCTTCGCCAGTAATGTCACCAGCGCCCGTGCCAGCGACATTCCCAGCCCCGGCCCCAAAGCCTTAGGCCGACCGCTACATTTGACGTGATCCGCGAAGAGGGCGCGGTTCCATCACCCAGATGAAACAGACGCTGGTTCTTCTGGCAGGTGCACCTGCCGCCGGCAAGTCTCACTTCGGTGCGTGGCTTGAGCCTCACCATGGCTTTCTGCATCTCGACGTTGAGAAAGATGGGCGCTTGGAGGCCATGGGCTTCAGTGGCGCCTGGGCAGATCAGTTCGGCTGATGAGGCAGACATGTATGAATGGCAAGACGCAGGCGGCCGCGGCGGCCGCGAGCAGTATGAGTCTTCGGACCGCGCGGGAGTGGGACACGGGTCCGGTCCCGACGGCGACGAAACAGCCCCGCGATTGACGGACCCGGCCCGATCCCTTTGCGGCCGTCTGGCAGACGGACGTGGAGCCGCTGTTGCGGAGCGATCTCAAGGGCATTCTCGAGGCCAAGGTGGTGTTGGAGGTGTTGCGGCAGCGTTATCCCGACCAGTTTCAGCCGGGGCAGGCGCGGACGCTGCAGCGACGGTTTCGTGACTGGCGGGCGCGGCACGGCGTCGAGCCCGAGGTGTCCTTCCAGCAAGTGGCCGTGCTCGGCCGCGAAGCGGCCATCGATTTCACGCACGCGACCGACCTGAGTGTCACGGTCGCTGGCGCGCCCCTGCCGCACCTCCTCTTTGAGTTCGTCCTCAGCTATAGCCACTGGACGTGGGTGGCGGTCGCGTTTGGCGAAACCTTCGAGGCGCTCGTCGCCGGTGTGCAAGGCGCGCTGTGGGCGCTCGGCGGGGTCCCGGCGGTGTTACGCAGCGACAATCTGTCGGCCGCCACGCACGAGCTGAAAGCGAGTAGTGGGCGCTATCTGATGGTGCGCTTCCGTGCGGTGCTCGAGCACTATGGTCTGCGATCGAGTCGGATCACGCCGGGACGCGCGCATGAGAATGGCGTCGCCGAGCAGGCGCATCGCCGGCTGAAGTCGCTGGTCGCGCAGGCGCTGCTCGTGCGGGGCGATGCCGCCTTCGACGACTTGGCCGCGTACGAGGCCTTCGTCCAGGAGGTCGTCGCGTACTGGCGCAACCGGCCCGCGGAGTTGACGCCGCGCACCCGCGGATGGCGTTGCCACCAACGCAGCACGCGCCACTCGCGGCGACCCACATACACCCGTCGCGTTTTACCGTTCTTCGGCGTCGTGACGTGGCCCTCGACGTAGCTCCGGTCAATCAACAGAAAACGCCGGCGCCAATCGATGCTGGCCGCTCCAAGGCGCGCGCTGCTCGCTCCAACTCAGCCCGGTCCGGACCAGCAGTTCTCCACACATAGCTGCGCGGCTCGATCGTTTGCGCGGTGCTCAGCAAACGCTCGTAGTAATCGAAGCGTTACAGAACGCCCGTCTGAGACACTCTGTCTTGACCGGGAGTGGTCCTTTTATCTCCTGAGCCCGACCAAGACGGTGTGCGTGCTGCCGTCGAGCAAGTCGATGCGTACGCTCCACGTGCCTTCCGATAACCCCTTGGTAATCCAATTGAAGATGTACTGACCCGACAGGGAGTCGTACCGGAACATATTGCCGGCATCGGCCGATCCCGTGCCTCCCGCCGGAACCTCAACCCCTTCGACGACCTGGTTTGAGACCTTCGCGATAAAGAGGCGTGCGGCTAGGTTGCTGACCGCGGCGCTGGCACCTGTCAGCTGGAACTTTACGGGCACCGTGCTGCCGAGCTTTGCTGTCGAGGCGCCATCCGCCGCGAGCGGTGCCAGCACGCCGGACCACGAATGCCGGATATTGAACGTCTGGCTCACCGAGGTCGCCGGCAAATACCCGTTATCTCCGCTCTGCGATGCCGTCACCGTGCAGGTATTGACGCCGGTAATCGTCAGCGTCGCACCGGTGACGCTGCACGATCCAGCGGCGCTGTACGACAGCGGCAGGCCGGAGCTTGCCGCGCCTGTGAGTGCGATCGGCCCGGCGCCGAACAACTGGTCGATCATCGGTCCAAACGCGATCGTCTGCGGGACCTTGACGACCGTCGTCCGGACCGTTTCGCCGGCACCGACCGTCGCCGTCGCACCGCCGACCGTCATCGTGACGTCGCCGGCGAGCACGTTGACACTCAGGCTCACGCTGCCCTCCACGGGTCCGCCGACCAGACCCGGATCCACGGCCTCGCCGGGATCCAGATCGAGCGATCCGATCACTGTCTCGCTGCCGTCCTCGTTGACCAGCGCGAAGTATATGTGGAGCGGCTCGGTGTTGTCGGGATCGGCCCCCGTCGGACTGCCGGTCGACACGGACTGTCCCTGTGGCAGCTCCGTGTAGATCCACAGTTGCTGGTCGAAGCAGGTAAAGGTGCCGAAAAAGAAGCAGTGGCGGAACGTGGTGAGCTTTCTGACTGTGACGGTCGTCGTGGCACGGATCGCCGTCGCCTTCAAGGTTTCGCCGGTGCATGTGAGGTCGACGATATCTCCGACCCTGTTCAGGAAGATCTGCTTTGGAGCGCCTGCGCAGGCGGACAGATGCGTCGCCCCGGGCGTCCCTTCTTTCAGCATCTCGGCGCGGACCCCGGCGCCCAAGCTGCCCGTCACCTTGAACCGACCGCCCTGACGAACGACCGTCCCCGACGTAGTGCTGGTGTTGAACTCGGACGTATAGACGGTCGACTGCGAGACATCGAAGGCGTTTCGCGCCCGATCCACGTTACGTGCAATCCCATCGTTGTCGATGAAGAAGGTTTGCGTGGTCGTATTGCTGAAGAAGAAGTCGCTAACGGTGACGGTGAAGATCATGTCGCTGTTCGGCTCCACCGCAATCAGCAGCTCGTATGTGCCGCTCTGGGCCGAGCCGGACACGCGCGTCATCGCAAATCCATCCGGACTTCTATCTGCTTCTGCCAGCAGGACACGTGAGACGCCGACCGCATCGCCCGCCAGTACTCTCACGCGGATGTGATCGTTCAACGCATCGAAGGGGGTCGACAGATCATCGGCCTGTGGGAAGTCCATGAAAACCGACGGCCTCACCGTGTCCGCGACGGTCACCGTAAACGGCGGCGCCGTCGTCGTATTGCCGGATGGATCGGTCGCCGAGCACCTGACGGGAGTCGTGACGGGAGTCGTGCTGAATTTAGTAAACGTGCTGCCCGACGCAGGCGAGCACGTCACCGGAACAACGCCGGCGATCGCATCAACCGCCGTCGGATCTGGCCAGGTGACGACGGCACCATTCGGACCGGTCGCTTCGACCGTAAGACTTGCGGGCAGGCCGCTCAACACGGGCGCGACGGTATCCCGCACGGTCACATTGAAGAACCTCGTCAGCGTGTTGCCGGACGCGTCCGCGGCGGTGCACGCGACGGCCGTCGTGCCCAGCGGGAACGTGCTGCCGGACGCCGGAACACAGGAAACCACCGGAGCAGGGTCCACCTGATCGACGGCGGACACCTGATAGGTCACGACGGCTCCGGCGGGACTCGTCGCTTCGACGGTGGGCGGAGACGGCAGCGACAACAAGGGCGGCGTGCTGTCTCTGACGGTGACCGTGAACGTCCCCGTCGCTGTCGCACCCCAGGCGTTCGACGCGGTGCAGGTCACCGTTGTCGTCGTGATGGGGAAGGTGCTGCCCGAGGCCAGAGAGCAGTTCACGGACGGCGACGGATTGCCCTCGTCTACAGCCGTGACCGAATACGTCACCACCGCGCCAGACGCGCTCGTCGCCGGCACGGTCATGTCCGCCGGCATGGTCAGCACCGGCGTCGACGCTCTCACCATTACCCCGACGCTGCCATCCCACGCGCCCGCGAGGAGTTTGCCGGACGCGAGCGCCAGGGACCTGACGTCGGTCGTGACCAAGCCCTTACGCGTGAGTGCGGACCAGGATCCGCCGCTGTTGGTGCTGAGGTAGGCGCCCCCGGCAACGCTGCCGCCGTCGGCCACGCCGGCGTAGACGTATCGTGAGGCCGGATCGACGAGGAGCGCGCCGATCGTCGCGCCACTGAGACCAACCGGCGTCCAGCTGCCGCCGGCATTCGTAGTCTTGAAAACGCTGGCGCTGTTGAACGTATTCTCGGTGCCCGCATACACGACCCCGGAAGCGGCGTCAACGGCGAGCGCCGTCACACCCAGCGCCGTCAGCCCGCTATTCACCGCCGTCCAGCTGACGCCCCCGTCGGTGCTCTTGAACGCCCCGCCGCCGGCAGTCGCGGCGTACGTCACGCCTGGCGACGACGGATCGAAGGCAATGGCATTGATGGCGCGATTGCCGGGCAGGCCGGCGCTGGCATTCACCCAGGCATCGCCATTCGTTGTGGTTCGATAAATGACGCCGGCGGAGGTGCCGGCCAGAATGGCGCCGGGAGTCAGCGGATCGGCGGCAAGCGCGTTGACGCAGAACGATCCGGTGACGCCAGAAGCTCCGTAGGTCCATGTCAGGCCACCGTCGCTGCTGCGCGCGAGGCCGCCGCAGGTCATGCCCATGAAGATCCGGCTCGGCGCATGCGGCGAGACGACCATCGCACGCAGTCCGCCCGGATTTGGCAGCAATGGCTCCGACCAGCCGGCGCCCGCATCGGACGTCTTGAAGGGGCCGGTTTCGTACAATCCGGCGAAGGCTGTTCCCGGGGACAACGGATCGGCGGCAACGGCAAACGTACGTCCGCCGCGTAACCCTGTGGTGCTGCGCGACCAGAACACGCCGGAGTTGGTGCTGCGCAGCACACCGGCCTCGCTGCCGACCAGGACGCGGCCCGGCGCGTCGGGATGAAGCGCGAATGGTCTAATGCCGAAGGTGTTGAACTGCGGAAAGACGGTCGTCCAGTTGCCGCCGCCATTGGTGCTGCGATACAGCCCGTAATAGAAACTCACGTAGACCGTATCCGGCGCGGACGGGTCGACGGCGATCGCCTGCATCGGATTCCCGATGCTCAGCCCTGCATTGCGGGCCGTCCACGTCGCTCCGCCGTTCGTCGTCTTGAATACGCCGGCGCCGCTCGTGAGCGCGTATAACGTCCCGGGCACGTTCGGATGAAAATCGAGCGACGCGACGCCGTCGCCCAGGCCGGCTTGCATGGACGTCCAGTTCGCAGCAGCGTCCGTGCTTTTCAAGAGCCCGGCGCTCGTCCGGACGTACATCGTGCCCACCGTCAGCGGATCCATCCACAAGTTCGTCACCTGCGTCAGAGTACCGACCTTGACCCACGTTCCGCCGGCGTCCACCGACTTGAAGACACCCTGCGAAGACGCGGCAAACAACACGCCATCGTTGAACGGATCGACAGCGAACGCCCAGACGAAATTCGAGGCCGTCCCGACGCCGTACGTGTCCCAGGTGGCACCCCCGTCCGTCGTCTTGCGGATGCCGTTGCCGACGCCTGCGTACACCACCAGGGACGAGGCGCGATCGACGGCCACTCCCTGTCCTCCCTGGGGAAGCTGCAGGACCAGCGACCACGTAGAGCCGCCGTCCATTGATTTCCACAGCGACCGAGAGGTGCGCGCGTACACGATCGACGACGACGCCGGTGCGACGGCCATGGATAGCACGATGCCACCATCGGGCCCATTCACCTCCCAGATAGCCGCGTCCACGTCGATCGTGACCGTGCCGGTGTTGCTCGTGGCGCTCCCGTCTGAGGCGGTGAACGTAAAGCTGTCGACGCCCGTGTAGCCGGGTGCCGGGCGGTAGATCAGATTTGGCGCAGTGCCTTCGACACTGCCATGCGATGGACCACCGACGACGGAGAACGTGAGCGGGTCGTCCTCCACATCGGAAGCCCCGATCCTGATCGGTAGTGGTCTGCCCCGAAGGACGAGGACGTTCTGGCTGTGCGCCGCGGGGACGTCGTTCAACGGCAGCACAGTGACGGAGGCCGTCGCGCTGCCCGTCGCGCCGCTCCCGTCGGTGACGACGTAGGTGAAAGCGTCCGGCCCGTTGAAATTGGCTGCCGGCGTATATCGGACCGTCGCAGTTCCGGTGATGACGACAGTACCCGTGCACCGGCTGCGAGACGGAGACTACCGAGATCGCATCCCCATCAGCGTCGTAGTCGTTGTCCTTGACGCGGATGATGACCGCGGTGTCTTCGTTCGTGTTCTCGCTATCCGGCATGGCCACCGGAGCGTCGTTCGCCGCTATTACCGTCACAGTGACGGTCGCCTGCGGTGTCGTCGCCCCGGCACTGTCGCGAATGGCGTAGTGGAACGAATCGGGGCCGCTGTAGTCTGCTGCTGGCGTGTAGCGAATGCGCCCGTCCGTCGTCACCGATGTCGTGCCGTGGGCGGGCTGCCCGAGCGCGTGAAGGAACAGCTCGTCACCGTCGGCATCCGTGTCGTTGGCCAGTACGTCGATCTCGACGGCGACGTCCTCGGGGATTGTCGCGTTGTCGGCATTCGCCACCGGGGCTCGGTTTGGCGGCGGGTCGCCGTATATTTCGGCGCTCGCCAAGTGATTTCCGGCAGAAAACCCGCCGCTCACGAGCACCTCGCCGCCTGCCAGCAAGGTGGCCGTGTGAAGGCTGCGTGCGGTCGTCATCGAACTGGTAGGCGACCAGGTGCCGAGCGCCGGATCGTAGATTTCTGCGGCTGCCACCGCACCGCTGTTAGTGTCACCGCCATTGACGAGTGCCTTCCCGTTCGGGAGTAGCGCCGCTGTGTGGAAGTAACGGGGAGTGCTCAACGAACCAGCCGGTGCCCAAGTGCCGAGCGCCGGATCGTAGATCTCCGCACTAGCCAAAGCGGTGATACCGTTCCAGCCGCCCGTCACGAGCACTCGGCCGTCCGACAAGTGAGTGTCCGTATGTAGGTAACGGCCGCCGGTCAGGGAGCCCGTCAGGGTCCACGTACCGAGCGCCGGATTGTAGATTTCGGCACTGTTCGACACGGTCGTGCTGGAGTTGGCGCCGCCGCTCACGAGCACCCGGCCGTCTGACAACACGGTGGCCGCGGGAGCGTACCGCGCTGTGTTCATAGACCCGGTCACCGACCAGGTGCCGAGCGCCGGATTGTAGATTTCCGCAGTGGCCAGCATGCCGGCCGCGCTAGAGCCGCCGCTAACCAGCACTCTACCGTCGGGGAGCAGAGCGGCCCGTGCGAAGTGGCGGGAAGTGGTCATGGAACCCGTCACCGACCAGGTGCCGAGCGCCGGATCGTAGATTTCCGCAGTGGCCAGCATGCCGGCCGCGCTAGAGCCGCCGCTAACCAGCACCCGCCCGTCCAAAAGCAGAGTGGCTGTGTGGTTCTGACGAGCGCTGCTCATCGGGCCGGTCGGCGACCAGGTGCGCAGCCCGGGATCGTATATCTCGGCGTTCCCGAGGACGGAGCCGAGATTCGTATCGTTGCGACCACCGCTGACGAGCACCCGCCCGTCACCCAGCAGAGTGGCGCTGTGGTGGTAGCGAGGACTGCTCATGGACCCCGTAGCAGACCACACGGCCTCACGAGAGGTCGCAATCCGATAGGTTCCGCTCACAAGGCAATAGTCCGGCCACGGCTCCGGAGACGGTCGAAGGCAGTATGTCCCGTTCGTGTAAAGGCGAACCGTGGCCTTGGGAGTGCCCGCAACGCGTGTCACGCCGAAAAAGGTACCGTCCTGTCGTACCGCCGCCGTGGGTGGCGTTCCGAATACCGCAGCCGTCAACGGTCTGTCGAAGCCGTACGGCGCAATCGATCCAAGTGCTCCGAAGTCGAAGGTGATCGCGGTCGCCGTCATCGCCACGTCGTCATAGACGAAGCTCCCGGTTCCGCCGCCAGAGAAATTGAAGTAGTAAGTCGTCTGCCCGGCGTTCGCAGAACCGGCCAGCGCCAAGAACACCAGCAGCCGAATTACCAACGTCTGCATGCTTTTCTCCTCATCAAGCGAGCGACGACGTATGGAATACCTTGCGAATCAAAAATGCGGAGCGGAGAGGCGTATCGTGGCTATAGCCTTTACGACGACGCGGCGAACGGGAACCCCACGAGGCCCGATGAATCCCGTCGACGAGCAGACTTTCGTCAGCTCCCGGGAAGACCGCCCTCCCAAAACTCAGGAAATTCGACAGGCCGACTGGTCTATTGCGATTATGTTCCCTCCGCTCAGCACGACGCGCGTGCACGCTGCCACACGATCGAGCGCGGCGTCCTTGGCGACGAGCACGTGTGACAAGCCTTCTTGGACGAGCGGGTGACGGTCGGCGATCACTACGGTCGGCGATGACGGCTGCCTCGGAACATCGTCTGCCATTCGATGCACTTCCCCGAACTGTGGGACGGCTGTCGTGTCCCTGACGTTGGTTCAGTTCTACGCGATGGATGAGTAACTCTGCCGCCGTTGTCTCCGTCGAACAAGGGACAAAGCACGACATCGAGTCTCCTGCCGTGCTTCGCACCAGCGCTTGCAGACCGCGGCTCGGCACGCTATAGTCGGCTAGCCATGGACCCGGTTGAGAGCGGCCTGGAGAATTCTCCGGCCTCGCCGGCAACGCGCCGGCGACTCGATTCCTGGAAAGAGATCGCCGCTTATCTGAATCGCGACATCAAGACCTGCCAGCGATGGGAGAAGCGCGAAGGGATGATCGTGCACAGGCACCAGCATGATCGTCAGGGCTCGGTGCACGCGTACACCGACGAGCTCGACGCGTGGCGCGGAAGTCGCAGTCAGGCGTCGAACGGCAAGCCGACAACAGCAGAATCGGACGAGCCCTTGCCGGAATCGACGGAGGCCGCACCTCCGTATCCGCCCACGGTCGATTCGCTTGGATCGACGCTCTATCCAGCCCACCGTTTTCGGGTGTTCGGCATCGTCGCTGCGGTCGTGATTGCTCTCGTCACGGTGCTCGCGCTTTGGGCCGCGCAGGCGCGGCGAGAGCCTGGCGGCGCCGTTCGAGCGGTCAGGTTCCTCATTCATCCGCTACCGGTGGAGTCGTTCACAGCTGTCAGCGTATCGCCAGACGGCAGCTCGGTCCTGCACAGCGGCGAGCACCTACTGCACATCCGACGAATCGACTCGGCCCGCAGCACGTCTATCCAAGGGACCGAACAGGCGTACACGATCCGTTCTGGTCGGCAGATGGTCAACACGTCGGATTCTTTGCTGGGCACGACTTGAAGATCACGAACGTCGCCGGCGGGATCAGCCGCACGATCTGCCAGGCGAGGCGGGCCGTCGGGGCCACGTGGAGTCCGAACGGTACGATCGTGTTCGCCGCGGATCTCGGTGCCGCGCTGTTTCGCGTCGACGTCGCATCCGGCAATCCGGTGCCGATTCGGACCGTCGACACCAGCAAGGGGCAGCAGGCCTTCCGATGGCCGCACTTCCTGCCAGACGGTCGGCGCTTTCTGTACTTCATCCGGAGCTACGACCCGCGGGTGCAGGGCATCTACCTCGGGTCGATCGACAATCCTCGAGCCACCGACGACGTCAGGCTGATGGCCGCGGAGTCGAACGCCGCGTTCTCGCTCGACCACGTGCTGGTGGTGCAGGCAGGCGTGCTCGTGGCCACCGCGTTCGACGCCGCTTCTGGAAGGTTGAGGGGTGAACCCCGGCGTGTGGCCGAACACGTGGAGCAGGAGCCGTACGGCGATGGCTTTGCCCAGTTCAGCGCGTCACGCGACGGCGTGCTGGCCTACAAGGGAGGGCGCGCTCCCAACCGGGAACTCCGGTGGTTTGATCGCACCGGCCGACATATCGGGACTCTCGGATCCGCCGACGAGTAACAGGGACTTCGAGTTGTCCCACGACGAGACCCGCGTCGCGATCGTGACGCTGGACCCGCGCTCCGGAATGCAGGACATCTGGATTCGAGATGTGAATCGCGGGGCCATGCTGCTCTTGACGCGCCATCCGGCCCACGACGGCGCGCCCGTCTGGTCGCCCGACGACCGACGTCTCGCGTACGGCTCGACACGGGACGGTCGCGTGGCGATCTTCGAGACGATGGCGTCGGGCGCCGACGTCGAACGTCTCTTGTTCACGGGGCCGGCGGTGCCGTTCGACTGGTCGCCAGACGGCCGCCACCTCGTTCTGCAGCATTTCAGCGCGCGGACTCAAACGGACCTGGTCTTGGTGGGAACCGGCGCAGACGAACAGCAGCGCAAGCCCGTGGCGTACCTCGATACGCCGGCGATGGAGGGGGAGCCGCAATACTCTCCAGACGGACGATGGATGGCGTATTCCTCCACGAACTCGGGAGCGCGACAGATCTTCGTGGAGCCGATCCCCCGTTCCGGCGCCCGCTGGCAGATCTCTTCAGGTCAGGCGCGAGAGCCACGATGGCGGGGCGACGGGCGGGAGCTGTTTTACCTCGGTGACGGAAACGCCCTGATGTCCGTGGCGATGAACCTTGCAGGAAACGATTGGACCGTCGGGCGGCCCGAGTCTTTGTTCAGCCTGCGAGTGACCGATCGGGACGTTCGTTATCACTACGCCGTCTCGAGCGACGGCAATCGATTCCTCGTCAATACAGTGATGGAAGATGCTGTCGGTACCCCGATCAACGTCTGGATGCCCTGGACCGATCCCGCGACGCGCGCGGCCGCTCCGCCGCCCGTCGACCGGCTCCTCGCCGACGGTACGCCTGCCGATCGGTGACCTGAGAGCTACGGCCCAGGGAAACAACGGCACTGGGCGTCAGCATTTTCCTCTACGGCTGTCGTGAGGGGAGTGCTGGTAACAGTGGAGGACGACGAAATTGTCTTCCGCCAGAACTCGGCGGAACTCCACGCGGTTTCCCGGATATTCACGCGCCATTCGCTCGAAGGTACTCGATGAAGGCGTTCTTGCCGTCCGCGACGACGGGGTTGTGCTGGCTATACGTCGCTCCGACGTAACGGCGGACAGCGTCAACTGGCTGTGACTGATTGAACGTCAGGTCGTAGCAGGCCGTGGTAGTGGCCTTGTTCTTTCTCTGGATTCACGACGCCTCCTGTCTCGTCCGCACGACGCGCCAAGAGGGACGCGATGATCTCGATGCTCGTGGGAACTTAAGACCTACCTGAGGCCTCCACGCCAAACTTGGGTCCAATGTGGGTCCAAAACTGCCCAAACACCGGGTAAAATGCGCACGCCGCTCGGAAAGTAGACCAATTGGTCGCTCGGAAAGTAGACCACTCGGGGGCGGTTCATTCTACGCTCTTCTGAGCTGACATACCGATGATCGCCTGTGGGAATGTGGGAATCTCGCGGTCTGTGCGAGATTTCCAAGCGGCGGTGGAAATCGGTCTGTGATTTCCATGGACGCGGCATTTCCATAGGCGGGTTGAGGTTCGTTGCGCATCATCGCTTGGGCGCCGCCCGAGGGGGTGCGAGACCCTGGCCACCTTCGCGATCGTCGTTCCTACGGCCTTCTACGCGGTCGGGTTGCTTGCCGTCGGTCCTTCGACGGCGTTGGGGACGTCCGAGGCCGATGCGCCGCGCTTGCGCATCCGGTAGCTTTTCCCCTTCGTCGTGATCACGGTCGCGTGGTGCGCCAAGCGATCGAGCAGCGCCGTCGTGAGTTTCTCGTCCCCCGCAAACACGGTGACCCATTCGGCAAAGGCGAGATTGGTGCTGACGACCGTCGCCCGCCGCTCGTACCGATCGGTGATCAGATTGAAGAGCAGCTCGCCGCCGACCCGATCGAAGGGGACAAACCCCAGCTCGTCGACGATGAGCACGTCCACGCGCTGCAGCCGCTGCTGCAGCCGGGTGAGCTCGCGCGCATCGCGCGCTTCGAGCAATTGGCGCACCAGATCGGCCGCCCGGGTGAAGAGCACGCGGCGTTTCTGCTTCGTCGCTTCCACGCCGAGCGCGATCGCCAGGTGCGTTTTGCCCGTGCCGATCGGGCCGGCGAAGATCAGATTCTCCGGCGCCGTCACCCACTCGCCACGCGCGAGCGTGTGGATTTGCGTCGCGCTCACGCCCTCGGCCGCGGTGAAGTCGAAGGTGTCGAGGGTTTTGACCTCCGGGAACCGCGCCTCGCGGAGTCGCTGCCGGATCACCGACTCGTGCCGCGAGGCCTGCTCGGCGGTGAGCACCTCATGGAGGTAGTCCTCGTGGGGCCAATGGGCATCGCGCGCCTGGCGGGCCAGCGCTTCGAAGGTCCGCGCGATGCCCGGCAATTTCAACGCGCGCGTCTGTGCGACGACGAGCTCGCGCGCCAGCGTCGCGGCGCTCATGCGACACCGCCCAGAGCCAGCCGTCGTAATCGGCCGCGCAACCGCTGACGACGTCGATGTCGCGGAGCGGCGCGGGCACCGCGTCGAGCGCGACGCGCGCGGCCCGCCCGCGCGCGGGCGTCAGCGCGAGCAGCAGCGGCGTGCCGGTCGCGAGCGCGCGCGTCAGCGCGGGCACGACGACCGCGGCGCCATGGGTCTCGAGCGCGCCCAGGACCTTGGCGAAGAGGCGCGCCGCCTCCCGCGGCCCATGCGCCGCGTGCAGCTGGTCCCAGATCGCCGGAAACGGGGCGCCCAGATCCCGCAGGAGCTCCGGCAGCACCTGGCGCACGGCTTGCGGCTTGCGCGCGAGCTCCGAGAGGTAATGCCGGTAGTCGATCGACCGCTCCCCGAAGCGTTTCCGCGGATGGATGATGTGCGCGCTGTCGCGGCCCACGATCGTGACGGTCGTCGCGCCGACGCGGACCAGCACGTCGAGTCCCCCCAGCGCGTCCACACGGAGTACACCGCCCCGGCGAGCCGGACCAACGCGCGCGGCGTCACGGTGGCCAGCGTCGTCGCCTCCGGCGCAAACGGCGTCGGCGCGGGCCGACACTGCCCCTGCTCCTCGGCGAACAGGGCCCCGATGGTCTGGCCCTTCGGCTCACGCGGCGTGTCGAGCCGCGCATCCACCTGCGCCAGCAGGGTCGCCTTGATCGCCGCGAGGGTCGGGCCGACAGGAATCGGCACGAGCGCCTGCTGCCGCACGGCTTTCCCGCGCGCTTCGACCCCGCCCTTATCGTGGCCCTCGCCGGGCCGACAGAAACACGCCTCCAGCAGGTAGTGCGAGGCGAGCGCGGCGAACCGCGGGGTCAGCGTCCGCGCGCCGCCGACCAGGATCCGCACGACGGCGGCCCGCAGATTGTCATACGCGATCCGAGCCGGCACGGCATCGAAATGCGCAAACGCGCGGACGTGCCCGTCGAGAAAGCTGATTTGATCCTGGCGCTCGTAGATCCACGCGAAGTCGCGGCCGGAGTACATCAGCCGCATCAGGAAGAGCCAGGCCTTGCGGCGCGTCCCGTCGAGGTCGACCAGCACCTCGAAGAAGTCGACCTCGGCGAGATCGCCTGGCCGATACGTCAGCGGCACGAAGACCTCGCGACGCTGCCGCTTCCACTCCGCCACGGCGTCTTTGACCACCGTGACGCCCACGGCGGTGCCCCTCCGCCCGGAGCATCGCGTGCAGGCGCGTGGCCGTCAGCCGCTGTTTACCGCCGGTCCAGCGGCGACTCGGCCAGCAGCGCCTCCACGCGGGGCGCGACCGCCTCCCAGACCGGCCGCGGCCGCGTCGCCGGCTCCGGCGTCCGCGCCGGTCCGGCTTGGTCCAGGTACTTGCGGACCGTGACCCGCGCCAATCCCAACTCCCGTGCCACCGCCCGCTGCGATCGCCCTTCCACCAGCACTTTGTGCCGGACCACATGCACCTGATCCATCCTGAGCATCCTCCAGCGAACCCCGGATCCCCCGATCCGGCAAGCCCGCATTAGGCCCTCAGGTGGTCTACTTTCCGAGCGGCGAATGGTCTACTTTCTGAGCGGCGCGCCCAGGTAAAACGAGGGTCGGGCAGATACCAGAAAGCAAGACGAGTCAATCACATAGCCTTTACTGCCTAATCTGCAAAACCTCCATCCCCGGTTCAAATCCGGGCGGCGCCTCCAAATTTACTCAATAAAATCGCTGGTTTTGCTCGACTCCGCGCTTCGTGCGCCCTCCTGCGTGCTCCCAATTTGGACCCAAATGGCCACACGTTCTCAGACGCGACGTTCGCAATTCGCTGTCAATGAACGTGTTGCGCGAACGCCCAATTGAAAGGGTGGAGGTTTGGAGAACCTCCACCCTGGACGCGATCGCCGACGGAATGGGGCGCCCGCGAGGTCGCCCCAGCGTCGTCTCTCGTCTACAGTGCGGCGTTAGTCGGGACTCGACGGTATTGGCGCGAATGCCTCATGTCTGCGGGTCGGTCTGCCGACGGAGATGCCTAGTGACCGCTCAGTCATGAGTCTACTGAGCACTCACGGGGCTAGACGAGGCAGTTTCTCTCTCATCATCGAGTGGAATGGTGAATAAGTTCGCTGCACCCTTGCTTCGAGCGCAGCCCGTTCGGTCGCCGGTGCTGCCGCAATCCGCGCGCGCAGCTTGTCCCGCTTTTTCGCCCGATGTTGACGCAGATGTATGTCGGTGGGGTGATGGCTTGCACTCATGATCATGCTCCTCCGAACAAGCGTATCTCGCCGATGTTCCCGTCACCTGTTCACAAGCGCACACTCAACCAACCGATTCTCTCGGAGGGTAGATTGCCCTAAGACGCTGCCAGTTGTCGGACCGGGCCGGCCCGCCCAGTAACGATCTGTCGCCAAGTCGCTTTGGATTGGCAACGCTAAGGATGGAAGCCACTGCGGCGCCAGCGGTTAACGCGCCAACTGAGCCGCGCGCCACGGCGACACAATGACACGGACCGATTGGCGCGTCGGCTCCATTTGGATGTTAGCGCGCCTCGGACTGGGTCCGCAGCTCGCCGGCTGCGTGATCCGCGATGATGACATCGCCCGCACGAGTGGACTCCATGCGTGCGGATCCTTTGACTAGCGGAGGCTGAACGTCAGCGCAATGCCCACAATCATCGGCACGGGCTTGCCGTCGAGTGTTCCGGGCTTGAACGTCCATTCGCGTGCGGCGCCCAAGGCCTGGTCGTCCAATCCGGTGGCCTTGTCGAGAGACTTGACCACTCGCACTTGACCCACCGTTCCATCAGGCAGCACGACCGCGTCAACCTCGACGCTGCCAACGATTCTCGCTCTTAAACCAGCTGTCGTGTACACCGGGGGCACTTGCTGTATGAGCTTGGGCGGAACGACGCGCGGGTCGTTGGGAGTCGGACGAAACGCAC
The DNA here is from genome assembly GCA_963839705.1 of uncultured Acidobacteriota bacterium. Taxonomy (GTDB): domain Bacteria; phylum Acidobacteriota; class Vicinamibacteria; order Vicinamibacterales; family 2-12-FULL-66-21; genus DATBJJ01. Next base: position 117,693 of record CAWIWL010000003.1, on the reverse strand, counting down.
TGTTGCCGAACTCCTCGACGGTTACTCGCGCGACTGCAGGAGGGGCATCCGGCAGGTGAAACGGGACCACGATCTGCAGCGGAGGGCGTGAAGCACGGCCGTCGGTCAAAGGCGGATATTGCCACTGCCTGACTGCCGCGATCGCCGCCTGGTCAAGGCCAAACACCGTATCCAGCGACTTGGCTACCATCACACTCTTGACAGTCCCATCCGCGAGAACGATCACGTCGAGCCAGACCTCTCCCTGGACTCCGGCGCGTCTCGCCTTATCTGGGTACGTCGGATCAATTTTCCTGGTTGGTGCGAGAGTCGGCCGCGGAGGAGTCCCGACACGCGTGGGCTGCGGAGCCGGAGCGGCACCGTTCGGTAAGGAGGTCCCTTGACCGAATGCGAGTGTCGCGGCCATTAGGGCGGCGACGACGGCACCAAAAACCTTCAGCATCGCGCCACTATAAGCAGAACGGCTGGGATCTTCAACTGATCGATGGGCTAACTAATAGCAAGCCGACCGGCATATCTCGGCCGATCCTGCAAGGCACGCAGCATATCGCCAAAACGGCCTCGCGGGAAATGTTGGCTAAGTTCGACGTCGCAGGGCACTTGTCAACTTGATCTCCTCCGACGATGGCGGATTAGACCGATCTGCATAACACGTCGTCAGCGCGGCGCGCATTGCCCCAGGCGGATAGGTCCTGCCTTGTCGCCAAGTGTTTACTCATGGAGCCGCGGAGGTTCCCAAAACCTCTGACCTCCCGCAGCCTCCGATCAAGAGGGCGGCGAAGGGCCCAACCTCGGTATTCTGTTTGAGAGCAATTCGGGAACGATAGCGCTCGAATACCTCGTTACAAGCAAGGCGAGTGTCGGGGTGCTGCTCGCGCCCCCGTTCGGTCGTTTGGTGTCTCCGCCGACCCAACGCTCCAGAATCCGAACGAAAGCCTGTGTTCGGGTCGGGCGCGTACTTGTCAGACGTGGATCGCATATCGGCTATCGTCAGAAGAAGTTGCTGGACGATGTGATGTCGTTCGACTGCAAACACGGGAGAGGGCAGGACCATTTTCCATTGGCATGACTCGAGCGGCGCGCCTGTTGGAGAATGGGCTGAGAGCAACATGAACATTGTTCGCGGCGCATGCGGACACGACTGTCCGGACACCTGCAGCTGGATCGTGGAGGTGCGCGACGGCACCGCCGAGAAGCTTTCCGGCGATCCGGCGCATCCCTTCACGCGCGGCACGCTTTGCGCCAAGGTGAATCACTATCTCGATCGCGTCTATCACCCCGATCGCGTGCTCCATCCGCTCAAGCGCGTCGGCCGGAAGGGTGAGGCGAGGTTCGAACGCGTCAGTTGGGACGAGGCGCTCGGGGACATCGCATCGCGATGGAAGACCATCGTGGACGAATCGGGCGCCGAGGCGATCGTGCCGCACAGCTCGGCGGGCGTCCAGGGAGTGATTCAGCAGTCCTCGCTCGATCGGCGTCTGCTCGGATCGATGGGATGCAGCGATCTGGATCGCAACATCTGCGGCGCCGTGGCAGCGGCCGGCCTCAAGGTCACGATCGGCACCGGCACCGGAATCGATCCCGAGGAGATCGTCCACAGCCGCTACATCGTGCTGTGGGGCACCAACACGATCGTCACCAACCTGCATTTCTGGCCGTTCGTGCGCGAAGCGCAGAGCCGCGGGGCCAGGCTCGTTGTCGTCGATCCCATCCGGACCCGCACCGCCGAGGCCGCCGACTGGCACCTGCAGATCCGGCCCGGCAGCGACGCCGCGCTCGCGCTCGCCATGATGCACGTGATCGTCCGCGACGATCTGGTCGATCACGACTACGTGTCCAGGTACGCCGTCGGCTACGACGCGCTCGTCGAGCGGGTGCAGCAGTACGCACCGGAGCGCGTCGCCGGCACGGTCGGCCTGCCCGCGGCCGACATCGAGCGGTTCGCCCGCGAGTACGCGACGACCACGCCGTCGTTGTTGCGGCCGCTGATTGGCATCGAGCATCACCGCAACGGCGCGATGCAGTTTCGCGCCCTCGGCTGCCTGCCTGTCCTCATCGGAGCGTGGAAGCATCGCGGCGGCGGTCTTGCACGCTCCACTCACGCGCTGCACTTCGCCGTCTTGGCGATGGACCGCGTCGAGATGCCGGAGGTCTACAAGCCCGGCGTTCGCGTGCTGAACATGCGCGACATCGGCAGCGATCTCTGCAGTCGCAGCCTGACGCCGCCGGTTCGTTCCCTCATCGTCTACGGCGCCAACCCGATGGTGTCGATGCCGAATCAGAACCGGATTCGTGAAGGGCTGCTGCGCGAGGATATGTTCACGATCGTCCACGACCTGTTCGTCACGGAAACCGCGCGCTACGCCGACTACGTGCTGCCGGCGACGAGCCAGATCGAGCACTTCGATCTCTCGCCGGCGTGGGGGCATCTGTATCTGGCGATGAATCGTCCCGCGATCGCGCCGCGCGGCGAATCGCTGTCGAACACCGAGCTCTTCCGCCGCCTGGCCGCCGCGTTGGGACGCACCGAGCCGTACTTGTTCGAGAGCGACGAGTCGATGCTGCGCGCCGCGCTCGCCAGCGGGCACCCGTGGCTCGACGGCATCACTTACGAGCGGCTGTGGGAAGAAGGCTACGCGCGGTTGAATCGTCCCGAAGGCTGGATGCCGTTTGCGAACGGCGGCTTCGCGACCCGCAGTGGCAAGGCCGAGCTGTACTCGGAAGCGCAGCGCGAGGCCGGCCTCGATCCGCTGCCGTCCGCCGGCGACATCCCGTCAGGCGATGGCCTGCAGCTGATCACCGGCAAGCAGCTGCACTACCTCAATTCCGGCTACAACAACATGGAGCGCCACCGCCGCCGCGCCGGCCAGCTGTTCATCGAGCTCCATGCGGAGGATGCGCGCCGTCGCGGCGTCGCGGAAGGCGACGCGGTGGCGGTGCGAAACGGTTTCGGCGAAGTGCGCGCCGTCTGCCGCATCTCCGATCGCGTCCGCCCGGGCATCGCGTGGATGCCGTTCGGCGGCTCCATCGACGCGGACGGCCAGCGCCGTTCCGTCAATGCGCTAACCCCGGAGGAGCCCACCGACTGGGGCGGCGGCAGCGGCCTCTACGATGCGTTCGTGGAGGTGGTTCCTATGACGGTTCCGTCGCTGGTTCCAGGTCCAATCGCCTAGCTGGATTCTTCTCGGCGAAGCAATTCCTCCAACCCCATTTTCCGCGGCCCACCGGGACCTGTTTCCAGCTGAATCCAGGGTGCGGGTCCAATACTCCCAAATTGGCCATCGGAAGTCCCCGTACCCTATTGATCCGTGCATCGAAAGCTACGGGTGGCAGACCAAGAGCGGTTCGCCGCGGTGCGGTCGTTGACGCTACAATCCGCGTACCGATGAGCCTTGTGCCTGGCTCCTTTGTCGGCGGGTACGAGATCCTGGCGCCGCTCGGCGCAGGCGGGATGGGCGAGGTGTATCGCGCCCGCGACCCGAAGCTGCGGCGGCAGGTCGCCATCAAGGTCCTCCCCGCGGCGTTTGCGGCCGATGCGGATCGGGTCGCGCGCTTCGAGCGCGAGGCGCACGCCGTCGCTGCGCTGTCGCATCCCAACATCCTGGCGATACACGATTTCGGGACGGATCGGGGCATCACCTACGCCGTCATGGAGTTGCTCGACGGCCACTCCCTCCGCGACGCGATCGGTGCCGGCCCCCTGCCGCGTTGGAAGGCGATCGACTACGCCACGCAGATCGCAAAAGGCCTCGAGGCTGCGCACGCCCGCGGGATCGTGCATCGCGATCTGAAGCCCGAGAACGTGTTCGTGTCGCCGGCCGGGCACATAAAGATTCTGGATTTCGGTCTCGCAGCGAATCGCGCACCAGCGCGCGCGGAGACGGCCGATGGCGAAACCGCGACCTCCGAGGGTGCGACGGCCGCCGGCGCCGTCATGGGAACCGCAGGCTACATGTCGCCTGAACAAGTGCGGGGCGAAGTGGTCGATCATCGCTCCGACATCTTCTCGTTCGGCTGCGTCGTCTACGAGATGTTGTCGGGCAAGCGCGCGTTTCAAGGCACGTCGTCCATCGACACGCTGCACGCCATCCTGCACAGCGAGCCGCGGGATCTGTCGACCCTCGCCGCCGTGCCCGACGCACTGATTCGCATCGTCGGACGATGCCTGGAGAAAGCACCTGAGGCGCGCTTTCAGACGGCGAGCGATCTGGTGTTTGCACTGGGCGCGGTCGCCGCCACGCCTACGGGATCGCCGCGTGCGCTGCCGCGCTACGTCCCGGCAGTCATCGCGGTGGTGTTGCTCGCCGCCGTTGCGGCGTGGATGCTGACGCGGCCCTCGTCGAGCGATTCCGCCGTGAGCGCGCCGGCTGCCGCCGCGCTGGCGCCCCGCGGCATCGCCGTGTTGCCGTTCGAGAACCTCGGCGGCACCGACCAGGCGTATTTCGCGGCGGGCGTCACCGAGGAAGTGACGCTGCAGATCGCGAAAATCAGCGCGCTGCGCGTGATGAGCCGCGCGGCCGTCGCGCGCTTCAAGGACGGTGCCGCGCAGCTTCCTGCGATGACGCGCGAGCTGCGTATCGGCGCGGTACTTACCGGCTCGGTACGTCACGAGGACAATCGCGTCCGCGTCGGGGTACAGCTCCTGGCGGCGCCGAGCGGCGAAACGATATGGAGTGAGCAGTACGACGGCGACGTGAGGAACGTGCTCGACGTCCAGTCCACCGTCGCCCTGAGCGTCGCCCGGGCACTGCAGGCGTCGCTCGCACCGCAGGAACGCGCGCGCATCGAGCGGCCGCCGACCGGGAACGCCGAGGCGTACGAGCTGTATCTGAAGTCGCGCCCTTTGAGCAACTTCAACGCGGAGCAAAATCGACAGGCACTCGCGCTGCTGCAAAAGGCCGTATCGCTCGATGCGAAGTTCGCTTTGGCGCATGCGGCGATTGCGCGCCGCTACCCAGAAAGCAAGACGAGTCAACCACATAGCCTTTCCTGCTTAATCTGCAAAACCTCCATCCCCGGTTCAAATCCGGGCGGCGCCTCCAACTCTTACTAGCAAATCCGCGCGGGTGATGGGTGACGCGGCCCGCGTGTCCGGCCAACCGACACCAAACCGACACTAGGACATGCGAGGGATGAGCGCGCGGGTCGCCTCACGCGATTTGGGGAATATGGAACAAGGCCAACTGAACTGGGTCGCCAACTTCATCTGGGGCATCGCCGACGATGTGCTCCGGGATCTGTACGTCCGTGGGAAGTACCGCGATGTCATTCTGCCAATGACGGTACTTCGACGCCTCGACTCCGTCCTCGAGCCGACAAAACAGGCTGTCCTCGACATGAAGGCGTCGCTCGACAAGGCGAAGATCACGAACCAGGACCAGGCGCTGCGGCAGGCCGCCGGACAAGCGTTCTACAACACATCGAAGTTCACGCTCCGCGACCTCAAGGCCCGCGCCAGCCAGCAGCAACTGAAGGCCGACTTCGAGGCGTACCTGGACGGCTTCTCGCCTAACGTTCAGGACATCCTCGACAACTTCGAGTTCCGTAACCAGATTCCGCGGCTCTCGAAAGCGGACGCGCTCGGTACGCTGATCGAGAAGTTCACTTCCCCGGACATTAATCTCAGCCCGAGCGGTCTCGACAACCACGGCATGGGGACCGTCTTCGAGGAGCTCGTCCGCCGCTTCAACGAAGAGAACAACGAGGAAGCCGGCGAGCACTGGACGCCCCGCGACGCCGTGAAGCTGATGGCGAAGCTAATCCTCCTGCCAGTTGCCGACGAGATCGAGTCAGGCACCTACCTGCTCTACGACGGCGCGTGCGGCACGGGCGGCATGCTGACGGTGGCGGAAGAGACGCTCCAGCAGCTCGCCACCGAGCACGCCAAGCACTTCATCACGCATTCCCCGTGGGACGCCGCGCGCGTCTGGGCGCACCTCCGCACGGTCGTACCGGTGCGCGCCGGCATTCTCGCGATCGACGACACGGGATTCCCCAAGCAGGGGACGCGCTCGGTGGGCGTGCAGCGGCAGTACTGTGGGGCGCTGGGCAAGATCGGCAATTGCCAAGTGGCGGTGTCGAGTGCGTTGATCGCCGACGGGCGCACGTGGCCGTTGGCGTTCGACCTCTACATCCCGGTGTCGTGGATCGACGATGCGCCGCGCCGGGCCGCGGCCGGCATTCCGGCCACGCTGCCGTTTCGGGAGAAGTGGCGCCTCGCGTTGGCGCAGGTGCGCGCGATTCTCCAGGCTGGCTTCACGATCACGGGCGTGGTGGTCGATGCCGACTACGGCGGCAACGCGGAGTTCCGCGCCGGCTTCGAACGGTTGGGGCTCTCGTATGGCGCGGCGATTCGCGCCGAGGCCGTGTGCGCGGTCGTCGGCGTGCCGGGTCCGCAATCCGCGACGGCCATCGCGCAGTCGGCCCCCGAGGACGCATGGCAATCCGTGACCTGGGGCACGGGCACCGCGGGGCCGTTGACCGCGCGGTTCTGTGCGCTGCGCGTACGGCCGACGAAGGGGCGCGGCGACCGGTGGTGGCTCTGTGAACGATCGGCGACCGACGAACGGAAGTACTACTTGCTCCACGTGCCGGAGACGACGGCGCTCGTTGACCTCGTCGCGCTCGCCCGCAGCCGCTGGCCAATCGAACAGCCGTATCGCGAGCTGAAAGACGATCTCGGCCTCGATCATTTCGAGGGCCGCACCTATCAAGGCTGGGCGCACCACGTCGTGCTCACGGCGGTCGCGTTCACGTTCTTACAGATGGAACGCGGACGCCGCGCTGTCGAGCCCCGCCCTACGCTACCGGTCGTCCGCGAATGGGTACGCGAGATCATGGGCCTGCTCTACGTCATCCACAATCGGCGGCTCCTCTCCATGCTCGATAGCTTCCGCCGAAATGCGCCGCTCCGAAGATGATAAAAATAGTGCTCGCCGGATGCTGCACCTGACCGGACCGCGCGGTGCTATCGTTACCACGCGTGCCGCAGGTGAGCGGCAATACGCTCGGCGAGAGGAGCGTCGTGTGAGCACTGACTCGTCACCGAGAGCAAGATCCATAGTTCTGGCCGACCGAGTGGACGACGTCCCACGTTGTGTCCATGGCTTTCCTCAGCCGTGCTTCTTTTGCAGCCGGTCGTACTGGCCCGCGATGCTGATCTGGGCCGGGGTGCTGATTATCTGGTGGTTCACCCGCGGGCCAGGCCATCCGGTCGTTGCGCTGATACTGACAACTTGGACGTGGCTCCTCGGGCCCGGGGTGGCCGGCCCCGTTATGCGACGGCTGCCTCGCCACTGGTTCCGCGTCCCCGCGGGCGAGCGCATACTCCACCGTATGCTCGGCGTCGGAATATTCGGCTGGCTGCTCGAGCGCTCCGGATGGAATCGCCATCTCGCCGAACCCATGCGGGGATTCGATGGCACCAGGGCCGGCTTACCCTCCCTGGAAGGGTCGGTGCGAGGCGCTGCCAGTGCCCACGGAACCTCCTTTGCCGTCCACATGCTATTGGCCGCCGTCGCACTGTTCACCGGGCACCCGTGGGGCGCACTGTTAATCCTGTTGCCGGGTGTGGTCCTTCATCTCTACCCGGTGCTGCTACAGCGCTCCCTCATGCTTCGACTCCAGCCTCTGTTGGATAAGTCCGGCTCCTGAAATTCGAACTTAGGCCAGCGACAAAACATCGCTGCAGCAATCTCACCAGAACCCGTGGCTCAAAGGGGATGGGCCTGACAAAGTAGTGCTAACCCTGCGGTGGCCGTCGATGCCAGCCAAGTTAGGTCTGAATAAACGCCGTTGTGGCGACCAATCCCCGGCCGGGCGATTCCTCGCCACTTGGCGGCTTAAGAGGCTCTATTCGAAACGTTCAGCGTCGATCGTGGACTCCACAATTTGGCCACCCTGAACAGGGCGCAGCCTTAAGATGGCAAGAGCGGAGAGACGTGAAGCAATGACGCCTCACGGGCCGACCGCCCTCGGAGGCGCGCCGTGGACATCGAACACTACAGGACCCTGCTGCAGAACGAAGAACGCCGGCTGCTCGGCATCATCAGGCGGAAGAAGGAGAACGTGCGCAGCATCGGTGGCGACAGCGTGCCCGACGCGGGCGACGCCAGCTACGAGGGCGAAGTGCGCGAGGAGCAGGCGCGCGAAGCGGAAAATGCGTCGGACGCGCTGAAGGAAGTCCGCCTGGCACTGGCGCGCATCGACGCCGGCACCTTCGGCCTGTGCGAGAACGGCGGCGAGCACATCGACGAGAAGCGGCTCGAGGCCATCCCCTGGACACGCTACTGCAGCGCGCACGAGGCCGAAGCCGCCACCGGCCCAGGCCCGCGCCGCGTCACGCTGTGACGAGATGCTGTGCCGATCGCCGCCGCGGCCGCGCCGCAATCTTGCCGGAATCGCGTTCGTGACCCACGGCCAGCGGGCTCCACGGTGCTTGCCGCCCGGCGTCAGCACCGTCGGCGGTTGCCCGCGATACCGGGCGCGCAACCCGTCCAACCCATCCGCCAGAAGCGGCGCCGCCCCCTGATGCTCACTTCATGCCTGCCGATGTTGCGGGAACGGCCGCAATACCAGCGATTCGCCAGTCATCTCCCTGGCGGATCATCGTGCTCAGGTAGCGTCCGGTCATCGGCGTGCTTACGCCCGTAACCTCGACTGTGCCTTCGACGACGGCGACATCCGGCTTGACCATCTGTACGCGCCCAATCCGCAGCATGGCTTTCGCACCCTTGAAGGGGCCGCTAAGAGCTTTCGCAATCTCCTTCTCGATCTCGGCACGTCCCACGCACAGTTCGCCCCCAGGGGTCACCAACACGGCGTCGGGCGTGTAGAGAGCCCCGGCTGCTTTCCCGTCTCCTCTGTTGAAGGCCGCTGCGTAGTCCTGGATCACCTTCTCAATCGCGGGGTCCCATTTCTGGGCTGCGGGCGTCGGATAAGTCGGGGATCGCGGTGGGAGTGTCTTCTTCTGTGGGTCTGGTATCTGCGCCACGAGCACAGCGCACACAACGAGCACGGTGACGGCGAGAGGCGCGATTTGCTTCATGATGGCTCCGTTAATTCGACGGCACGCGCCGCTTCAGCTCCCCGAACCAGTTCAGAACGATCTCCAGTTGCGTTGGCAACGACGACGCCTCGCTCTTGACCATCAAGAAGCGCTGCCCATCGCGGGTAACGTCGTAATTGACCATCCCCGTCACTAGCCCTCTCTCGAAACGTCCCTCGAACAGCACGCGCGGCCTGGCTGCCGTGAAGGTCGGGTGGGTCGTCACGGCGACGGCCATCATCTTGCCTTCGGATCGATAGAAGAGTTCTCGTCCGTTCGGCGCCCAAATCGCTTCAGCACCACCGTCGGTTGACACCTTAATGGTCGCGCCTGGACCGGGAAACGGCCGGACGTGGACTTCCGAGCGACCTGACTCGAGCGAGGTGTAGGCCAACCATCGGCCATCGCGTGAGAACTCGGCCCATCCTTCGGGATGGGAGGTGGCAAGAAATGATTGCGGCTTGCGTCCAGCAGCCATCGGGAGCACCCAGAGATCCCAACTGGGGCGAACCTGCGTGAACGCCAGAGACTGTCCGTCTGGGGACCAGGACGTGGGAAACTGTTCGTAGTCGTTGGTTGTCAGCCGCTCCGCCGCGCCGCTTCCATCCGCCGGAATCCAGAACAGGTTCAACGGGCCCGCCCTGGCAGACGAAAACACGACTCTCTTGCCGTCCGGTGTCCAGATCGGCGCGACATCTGACTGCTCCAGGGTCAAACTGAAGAAGCTATCGCGCGCGATCTCGTAGATCGCAATGTCGCCAAGGTTTTCCGCAATGGTCAATAGAGCGATACGCTGGCCCTCCGGCGACAATCGAGGCATCCCGTAGCCCCCTCGCTTTTCTGTGACAGGCTGCTCCATACCGCGCCGGTCGACCCAGACGAGAGCCCGCTCGGCCATGCGGGCGGTGAACGGGACGTACATCACCGTGCCATTCGCCGACAGCGCAAACTGAGCGGCACCGCTGGGCGGATGCACCATCACCCCGTCGAGTACCAGGACCGGTGGGCCGGTCAGCGTCTGACGCGCGAGATCGAACGGCACCGCCCAGAGCCCCTTCCTGCGGGCATACACGATGTGGCCCGAAGATGCATAGCGCGGATAACTGCCCTTGACATCGAGGGTCCGTGTTTCTCCCGTCTCCAGTGATTGCACGGCGATGAGATCCTCATCGTGGCTGCCTCCAGTCTGGATGTTGAAGAGCACGGTCTTGCTGTCTGGCAGCAGGACGGGCCACAAAGGCGCGGGAGCCCCCGGTTTTCTCCGGTCGGAGCCCGGAAGCAGCGTGGGTGTTCCTCCGGACGCCGCGATGCGCATCAGGCCGCCGGCGCCTGTGAAAACGATGGTGTCATCCGAACCCCAACTGCCGATAGGCAACGGCCCGTCGCAAAGCGTCACGGGACCTCCGCCGCTGAGTGACACCTTTTTCAGTTTTCCGGGGACGCCAAACCCGACCCACCGTCCATCCGGGGAGAAGAAAGGGCTGAACGCACCCTCGGTTCCGGGGATTGGCGTGGGGTCGCGTTGATCGAGACTCCGCACGAAAAGCTGCCGACGACCGCCGCCCGAATCTGCGACGTACACGAGACGGGTGCCGTCCGGGGCAAACGCCAGCGCAGGCAGGGTACCGAGATGAAGTGGAGCGCTCGATGGCACTGCGACGCTCAGCCGCATCAGGGGTTGTGGGCTCGGCCGATCCTGGCGAGTCAGCGTCGACCACATCACCACGCTCGCCGCGACAGCACCGACGGCGATGCCTGTCAGCCCCCACACGACGCGCACGCGTGCGCGGGATGTGACAGCGAGCGTAGCCGGAGCTGTCGCCTCGTCACTCCACGCAGAAGGTCGCGTCAACGCGGTGAGCGCGTCGTCGGTCTCGAGCCGCGCATCGGCGATGTCGGCGAGCCGTCGCTTGCGATCCCTTTCCAGGCACCGGCGCAGGAGCGTTCGAATCGAGGACGGAGTGTTCGCGGGTAGCTTCGCCCAGTCAGGCTCGTGAGTGAGGATCAAACCCAGCGTGTCGCTGACGCCCTCGCCCTCGTATGCCCGCTTTCCGGTCAGCATCTCGTACAGGACGCAGCCGAATGCCCAGACATCGCTGCGCTTGTCGGCGGCGCGTCCCTTCGCCTGCTCGGGACTCATGTAGGCGGCCGTGCCGAGAATGACGCCCGCCCGCGTCATCGCCGGACTCGTGATGGTCGGTGACTGTGATGCATCGTCCGAATCGGGTGCGTGCTCCAGCGCTTTGGCGAGGCCAAAGTCCAGCACCTTCACCGTGCCATCCGGCCGCAACTTGATGTTCGAGGGCTTTAGGTCACGATGGATGATTCCCTGCTCGTGCGCCGCTTCGAGCGCTTCCGCAATCTGCTTCGCGATCGGCAGGGCCTCGTCGATTGGAATCGGGCCTCTTCCGATCTGATCTGCGAGCGTCGGTCCCTCGACCAGCTCCATGACGAGCGCGGTCCCGCCCGCGCTCTTCTCCAGGCCGTAGATGGCCGCGATGTTCGGATGGTTCAGTGCGGCGAGGGTCTTTGCTTCACGGTCGAACCGCGCCAGGCGCTCGGCGTCGGCAGCAACCGCCGCGGGCAGTACCTTGATGGCTACCTGCCGCGCCAGGTTGGTGTCCGTTGCGCGATACACCTCGCCCATCCCACCCACGCCGATCTGGGCGGTGACTTCGTACGGGCCGAGGCGCGTGCCAAGGGCTAACGACACGGCAAGTTGCCGGAATTATACGGGATCGTTGCGTCGCGAACGGATACGTAACGAGTGACGCCGTAGTGTTGACCAACGGCTGCGCCGCCGTTCGGTCGTCACTAGGCGACTACTCGGGAGTAGTGTCGTTCACGCGAGTGATTTGCCGTAATGCAGGCTCGTGGCCGGCGACGAGAGTTACTCGCCGAAGAGCGGGATGCGCGCGCACCGCATCGCCTCGTACAAATTTATCGCGGGTATGAGATGCGTTCCCGTCTCCGGCACGATCTTGCCTCTAGATTCACGTCCGCAAATGCGCGCAGATCGGCGAAGCTGCTTCAGCGCGGGCGATTACTCCTCGGCATCGTCCGCGCCCGATCCTCCGCTCCCTTGGTCAATGCCGGTCGCACCGGCATTCTGCGTCAGTTCTTCACTCTTCTCCGCAAGTCCGAGGATGTCACCGACACGCGCGCTTTCGGGCCGCTGGGTAATTGATTCCGGATCGGATTCGGAGGACGGATCTGGTGTCTTTGGCACATCCGACCCGCTGAGGCCGAGGACGTCGCCCTTACGTGGCTCGTCGCTAACCGGCTCGAGGTTCTCATCGTTGACGGGCTTCTGCTCATCCAAACGGGCCATGGTCCCCTCCTGCGACTTAAAGTTCATTTACGCTCTCTATTGAGAGGCGTTGGGTCGCGCTTGAAAACGTCGGGAGCGATCAGCTACGACCTGGACTTTGCTGGCCCAGCTTACCCGTCCTGCCGCGGCTGATCCTCGCGACCGCCGCTGTGCCCGAGTCGTCAAGCCTGGCCCAAGTCATCCGCGGCATTCACGGTGCATGCAGTTGCACTGGAGCTCCGTCTCTGGCGCCTTCTTGCAGTAGTCGCTGCAGGTACTTTTTCGCCGCTAGTCACCTTGCAGCCACACGCGGGATGGGCGCAATCGTGCTGATCGGTTTGTGTGTTAGGCATATGACGGCCTTCAAGAGTTTATCCAACGCTCGGCGTGCCGCTCGTGTCGATTTACAGTCACCGCGCTAGCCTGCCGGCGCTCGGCCAAAAAAAAAATTCCACCCCATCTGTTCACTGAGCCACCTTCGAGTCGTTCGAAAGGGGGGGTCGGAACTTTCGATCGAATCGGCGACTGCGTCGATCTTGCAATATCGGGTCCGCTACGTAATTACGGCTGTGACGGCCCCGAGCGCTCCTTCATCGGGGATGGGGCTCACTCTAGTATGCAGTGCGCCAACGCTGCTCGCGGGCGACACCGTGGTCTGTCTGCTCAGGGCGAATTCGGTGAACGTAGGCCTGACAGCGGTGTGGACGTCGAGCACTCCGAGCGTCGCGACGTCGGAGGGGGCCGGCCTCTTCGTAGCGAAGTCCGACGGCCAGACGACACTCACGGCAACGTATTCCGGGCAGTCCTTGTCGGCACCCTTGACGGTGCATTTGCAAGACGTTCTGACCGCGTCCTCGGCGGCGTTCGGCGGCACTTTCAAAGTTGGCACCGCCGCCACCATGTGGTTGCAAGGGGGCTACGGCGTGGCGTCCGCGGACTCCGGTAGACTGACGCTCGTTATCACCGATCAAGCCGGTGCGGTCGTCAGCACAAGTGCACCACAAACAGTTCCGCGCGGTGGAGACAGATACCTCATCTCCACCACGTTCACCCTGCCGCCTGGCACGACGCGTGTGTGTCGGACGGGCGTCCTTCAGATCGGCTCGGCAACGCTGACCGTGGTTCCGGTGGTGTCACTGGTACCCTGTGTTGAAGTGACCCCGTGACTAACGCATCGGCTGCCAGTCCTACCACCGCCTCGGCTCTCCGGCGATAGGTAACGGGTGACGCCGTTGTGGCGATCAATCCGCGGCCGGGCGATTCCTCGTCACTTGGCGACTACACCGGAGTAACCCTCAGGTATCCGACGCCTCCGCCGAAGCCGGTTCGATTCCGGTACGGCTCACCACCTTTTCATCAGCACTCTCAGACGGCGCCAATTAGTGGAAAAGAGGCCGTATGGCATCACCCCTGAAAGCGTCTCGCGGACTGGCGGCGAGACGGTGATGAAACTCTGATCCCCGACGGTGCGCGGAGTTATCCTAGTCAAATGATTACTCGAACCAGAAGGGGAGTAGCGATCGCCGCAACGATTGTCGTGGCCCTTTTCGGTGGAATAGACGCGATTTCCGCGCGTCAGACTCCCATCGTGCAACCTGCCGATGAAAAAGCTCTTCGTGAGTACACGGGCGTCTATCAGTGGGGGCCCAACGCGTTCGTCTACCTGCAGATGTGGGAGGAGTTCAGCGGATTCGGCAAGCCTCGGCTCGTGGCGTTCGATGAATCTGGGGACGTGCGTCCGCTTTATCGAACCGACGATGACCAGTTCTTTGCCGGTCCTGGCGTAGCCCTGCCGGAATCTGTCGAGTCGCGCATTGCGTTTCAACGCGAGCGATCCGGCAAGATCGTCTCGCTCACCTGGCAGCGCGAGAGTGCCCCTGCACGCACGGCGCGCCGCGTCGAGATCGAAAGGAGTGAGGACGTACAGTTCTCGAATCGCGACGTTCAGCTCGCTGGCACATTGATCATGCCGTCGAAGGGCGGCCGACATCCGGCGATTGTACTCGTCCATGGGTCGGGCGCTGAGAATCGCGAGCACGTGCTGCCGTTCGCGCGATTTCTGATTCGCCACGGCATCGCGGTGCTCGGCTACGACAAACGCGGCGTCGGCGAATCGACTGGCGATTGGAACACCGCTACGTTCGACGATTTGGCGGGCGACGCGGTCGCCGCGGTCGGGTACCTGACGACACGGCGCGATATCGATGCTTCTCAGATTGGATTGTTGGGCTGGAGTCAGGCTGGCTGGATCATGCCGCTTGCAGCTGTCCGTGCGAAAGACATCGCGTTTCTGATCAGCATCTCAGGGGCAGGTGTCCCTGGGGCCGAGACGACCATCGATCAGGCGCGGAACGAGATGACGACGAACGGCATGCCGCCGCAGGCCGTCGACCAGATTGTCGGCCTCCTGAAGCTCCAGTACCAGTTCGCGCGTACGGGCAAGGGATGGGAGGAGTACGCCGCGACGCGAGAAAAGGTGGTCGCGAAAATGGGCGCGGCGCCGGATACGATACCGGGTGCTCCGGACCATCCGTACTGGCAGTTCATTCGGCGCGTGGTACTTTTACGATCCTGCTCCGACGCTCCGTCAGCTCAAGACAGCGACGCTCGCGCTGTGGGGCGAGCTGGACAACAACATCATGGCCGACAAGAACAAACCGGCGTGGGACGCGGCGCTCACAGCCGCCGGCAATCGCGACTACACGCTGGTGGTCGTCCCGAAGGCGAACCACGACATGTTCGAGGCGAAAGTCGGAAGCAACGCGGAGATAAAGTCGCTCCAGAGATTTGTGCCGTCGTATTTCACGACGATCGAAGACTGGCTCGCAAAGCGGATTCGAGGGTTCCACTGACCCTGCGGCGGATGCTCTCCACCGTAGTGCACTGAAGCCAACCGAGAGCTGCCGTGGGCCGACCACGTTCCCGCTCAGCTTGCGGGAGGTCGGTCCGCCCGATGGATCCTGTGTAACGCCGTAGAGACTCCCGAAAGCGGACCCAACCTCGTTTGACCACTCTTCTCTACTCGCGTCGAACATCTCGGGCACGCTTGTCCTCGCGGAGCGTGATGAATTTCGTGTGCCGCAGATGATTGTCAGGCGTCCACTCGACGAACTCGAACTGGCCGACAAGAGTCGGTCTGAGCCAGCGGCAGTCGGCCATCTTCTTCGCAGTTAAGCCGGCCCCCCACCGCCCGCTCTTCGCCCCGATCGAGCGCGGCCTTCTTCGCGTTCAGACGCAAAGTGATCAACTCAACCACGTGATCGGTTGGCCGGCGCCAGTAAACGCGGAATCACGGCGTATCGCAGGGTCGGAGGAAAGGCGTTGCACGCGCAGTCGAGCTCGAACTCGA
The DNA here is from genome assembly GCA_963839705.1 of uncultured Acidobacteriota bacterium. GTDB lineage: Bacteria > Acidobacteriota > Vicinamibacteria > Vicinamibacterales > 2-12-FULL-66-21 > DATBJJ01. Next base: position 101,988 of record CAWIWL010000003.1, on the reverse strand, counting down.
ACGAGGCCGATCGCCGGTAAGTGATCGCGCCTCATTAAGAGGTCTTACACAATTTCAGCGACGGTGAACTTCAGAGCGTTTGCAAATCGCTGATTACAAACGGCATTGCAGAACGCTAGGATTTGAAGGGGCGTTTTGCGATAATCAGATCAAGGTCGCCCGCAAATCGTAGATTCTAAACGGAGAGATGTCCGAGTGGTCGATTGAGCACGCTTGGAAAGCGGTGCGTTGGAACTAAGGTACTGAATCACCTTTTTCGCCGCGGTTTCAACGACTTAACCCCTGAGAGATCTGTCTCCGTGTTTGCCCGTAAGTGACGGTGTTTGTCGAGGATAGACACCCGTTAGGGCACAATCTGGGGCACAATTTCCGACGACCAATCTGCCTGCTAGTCGAGTTTCCTCTACAGTGGGCGACCACTCGTTACGTATCCAAGCGCCAAAACTAGCAGCCCGCAAGCACATCCACCGTCTGCCCAATCTTTAAAACGGTTTCCAGCCTGCCAGAGGTGACGGTCCCGTCGGTCAGCCATTGTGAAGTCGTGAGATCGCGATGTGGTGATCGCGAAAGAGAATGAGTAGACTGGCCAACGACGCTGGAGGCAACATGAAACCAGCCGTGCGGGCGCTAGCCGCGACTGCCATCTTTCTGACCATCGCCTGTGTCGTTCACCAAACGGAGAACGATCAGACACAACGACCGAATATCTTGTTGATTGTGTCCGACGATGTGGGCTACGCGGACATCGGCATTTATGGCAGCCGAGATATTCCAACACCAAACATCGATCGAGTCGCTCAAGGGGGGATCCGGTTCACAAACGCCTACGTGAGCGGCCCCTATTGCAGTCCAACCCGCGCAGGTCTCATGACCGGCCGGTATCCGCAACGTTTCGGCTACGAATTTAACCCCGATGGATCGCCGGATTACGGGTTGCCGCTAACCGTGACGACGATGGCTGACAGGCTAAAAGCTGCCGGATACCGCACGGCGCTATTCGGCAAATGGCATCTCGGTTCGGCGGATCGATTCCACCCGATGCGTCGCGGATTTGAAGAGTTCTATGGGTTCCTCGGCGGTGGCCACTCGTATGTGAATGTTGCCGATCTCGATGTTGGCAGGAATATGCACCCGCTGCTCGATGGCATGAAGCCCGCCTCGTCGGTGACCTACCTCACGGACGAGCTCGGCGATCGCGCCGTCAGTTACATCAAGCAGCACGCGTCTGAGCCGTTCTTTCTCTATCTCGCGTTCAACGCCGCACATACGCCGATGGAAGCGTCTGAGAAGTACCTCGCTCGCTTCCCGAACATCGCAGACCCACAGCGCCGTACCTATGCTGCCATGATGTCCGCGATGGATGACGCGATTGGGAGGACGCTAGCCGCCGTGCACGATCAGAAACTTGAAGAGAAAACGCTCGTGATTTTCTTGAACGACAACGGCGGACCGACGATGCCGACGACGACGGTCAATGGATCGAGCAACGGTCCGCTGCGTGGATCGAAGCGGCAGACCTGGGAAGGCGGCATTCGCGTCGCGTTCGCGATGTCGTGGAAGGGACACCTCGACGCGGGACGAGTGGATGACAGGCCGATCATTCAACTCGACGTTCTGCCGACCGCGCTTGCTGCCGCGGGCGCAGCGACGAACGCATCGGAGTTCGACGGCGTGAACCTCTTGCCATTTCTGACCGGTACAGCGAAAGGCGCGCCGCACGATGCGCTGTACTGGCGCCTCGGCGGCATGATGGCGATTCGCAAAGGCGACTGGAAGCTGGTGAAGACGCGCGAAGGCCGGTTAGTCGACGTGGACCCGTCGACCCTACGCGATCTCTCGGACGCCGGTCTCTACAATCTCTCTGACGATATCGGCGAAACGCGGAATCGCGCCGCCGAGCGCCCGGACAAGGTAAGGGAGCTCAGTGATTTGTGGCAGCAGTGGAATCGCCAACTGGCGAAGCCCTCGTGGCCCGATGGTTAGCTGCGAGCGGCGTGGTTGGCTGCGGCCGCTGCACCCAACGTCATCACGTCGAGGTTTGTTCTTTTGAACGTAACCGCCAGTCCGGTCAGGCCCTTGCGTGTCGCGACTGCGGAAACGGAGGGCGTGATTAGCTGCGAGTCGTTGCAGCTGTTCGTTCGCCGTTCGGGGCGGTGATGTCGTAGACACCGACCTTTCGACCTTGCTCAAGATCGCCCTGAGGTGGTCGAAGGGCCAGGCGCGCGCCAAGAGTGGGGGCCAAATGTGATGCGATTATACGGGTGGGACGGCGGTGCGACCGTGATTCGTCCTCATCAACGCCGATCTGGCGACAGACCCCAACCCGTCGAGAATGCGAACCAGTCTAAGATGATGAGCCGTGGCCGCGGGCGACGCGCATCGAGTCTGGTTCGCTGAAATGGTGGAGCATCTGCGCCTGCGCTGGCGAGACGACCTGTCCGTGGAGGCCCTGCTGGGGCTGCGCGACGAGCTCGACGACATGCTTGGGCGGATTCGCTCGACGCGGCACATTTCCAACCCGGTCTTCAAGTGTCCCGCGTGCGGGCGCATAGGACGTGGCGCCGATCCCCACGTCAGCGTTCGCGCCACGATATTGGCGTTGGCTCGCTTCGGCGTGGTCGCGAGAGAACAAGCACGAGCGCTTGAGAAGGCATGGTCTGCCTACAGCAAGAAGGCGGAACTTGATCTGTATGGCCACGCCGCGACGGCAGAACCCGCTCGACTCCCAGGGTGCTCGCACGCCCGATGAACAGTGAACGGAGAACGGACCTGATTCAGCTGATCACCCGAACGGATCGCTCCGGGGCGACGACGATCTCGCACTCGCCCCGCCGACGCTGAACCGTCGCCACCTGGGGCGACTAGCCAGGAGCTAGAAGAGAATCGCACGTCCTTACCCTCGAAGGTTTCGGCTCGTCACAAATGACGCAATTCGCCGGCCTCTGGCGTAATCCGGTCTTCCTGCGCTTCTGGGCAGCGGACACGGTCTCCGTGTTCGGATCTCTCATAACCCGCATCGCGCTGCCGTTCACCGCCATCCTCATGCTCGATGCCAGCGCCTTCGAGATGTCATTGCTGGTGCTGGCTGATCTCGTGCCGTCGTGCGTGGTTGGTCTGCCCGTGGGCGTTTGGGTGGACCGGCGGCGGCGTTTGCCGCTGATGATCGCCTCCGACGTGATGCGGGCGTTGGTTCTGGTGTCGATACCGATTGCTGCTGCGTTCGACGCGTTGACGCTGGTGCAGCTCTACGCCGTCGCGCTCGTCGCCAGTGCGTTGACGGTACTGTTCAACGTCGCGCAGATTTCAATCCTGCCGGCGTTGGTGTCGCGCGAAGATCTGCTCGAGGCCAACAGCAAGACCTCCGCCACTCAGTCCGTCTCGGAGATCGGCGCCTTTGGCATCGGCGGCTGGCTAGTCCAGTTGCTCAGTGGTCCCGGCGCGATCCTGATCGACGCCGTGTCGTTCTTGGCGTCTGCCGTGTTGCTGCGCGGCGTGCGGGTAAACGAGATGGGGCCAGTTCCGGAGGTACGCTCCCGCATGCGGCACGAGATTGTCGCGGGTCTGAGCCATATGTGGCGCCAGCCGCTGTTGCGGGCGACGGCTCTGGCATCCACGGCGCTGTGGTTCGGCTTCAGCATCGTCGGGACGATCATCAGCCTGTTCGCGCTCAAGGAGCTGGGCTTTGAAGCCGGGCCGCTCGCAATGATCTTCGCGGTCGGAGGCGTCAGCTCGCTTTTGGGCTCCGTCCTTGCCGGGCCGGTGACTCGCGCACTGGGCGTGGGTCTTGCGATGATCGCCGGGCTCCTGGTGGCGGGACTGCTGTTGATGCCGCTGACGGCAGCGCAAGGACATGGCGCTTTAGCTGCGGTCTGCCTACTCGTCCAGCAGTTGGGGGATGGGGCGGTGACGGTTTTTATGATCAACGAGGTCAGCCTGCGTCAGACCATCGTTGCGCCCGGCCTCATGGGCCGCGTTAACTCAAGCGCCGAATTCTTGCGTTCGATGGCACGGCTCGCGGGCGTCCTCGTCGCGGGGCTGGAGGGTGAAATCATCGGCCTCAGGGCTACGCTGGGTCTGGGTGGCGCCGTAGTCACCCTGGGCGCCATCTTCCTCGCGTTTACGTCGCTCCGGTCTCTGAAAACCATGTCTGCCAGCGCGACACCCGCCTTGAACGGCTGAATTGCGCTTGCCGTCCTACTGACACTAGCACGCCGATCGGGTGCGACGCTGCTGCCGTCCGACGCCTCGCGCTCAAACCGTCGGTAGCCTTGAGTTCAAGTCAGCGGCGGATAGGTAACGGGTGACGCCGTAGTGTTTCCCAATCAGGAGATCATTAGGTTTTGGAGGTTTTGTTACACGCTCTTAGCCGTTACGAATGCCCGATAACCGACACCGCCACCGACACCACTCCGGCACAACTCGGCACGTTTCCGCACCACTCCGCACGACTTGATACTGTGGAATCCCGTGGAAATCTGCGGATCGTCGAACATTCGAGAGGCTCCGGGAGAACTGCAAAACCTCCATCCCCGGTTCAAATCCGGGCGGCGCCTCCAATCCTAAGCACTACGCGCATTTACGGCCGGACCAGTTTTCGGCACGATCGCCAATTTGGGTCCATTTGAGTCCAAATCACCAAACAACCGCGCTTCGACCGCTTCCACCGCTGTCCGATGTGAGGCATCCACGACGTGTGTGTAGATATTCAGCGTCGTCGAGATGCTCGCATGACCGAGCTGTTCCTGTGCGATCTTGACTGGCACCCTCGAGTAGCGCATGCACGCGATAAAGACCCAGCTGATCGCCGGACTGAAATTTCATCGGGTCGCACCTTCGACGCTATGGCGAGCGAAATACTGCCGGGCCTCCGTCGGTAGCGCAGTAAAACGCAGCACGAACGAACCGCTCACGGCTGGCCGCCGCAGCACTTTTCCGTAGATGGCGGCCACCGGTTCTGCAGCATCGGTGAGCTTGAGCAACAGCTTGAGATCGGTGAGCGGTGGCGGCATCGTCACGCTCTGGATTTCAGCCTCTGTCGTGGAAAGCCTGAGAATCACACCATCGTGTTCCTCTCCCGCGATTTCCTTTCTGGTCACCGTCCTGAACGACACTGCGACTGGTGGCTGCATCTCGGTCCAGTGAACGGCCTGCTGCGGCAGCGCGAGTTTGTGGACACCTCCAAGGCCTCCCACCTCGTAGAGGGTAATCGGTTGCGCGACTCCTTTGGGTTCGACGGTTTGTTCCCCGAGAATCGTGAGCGGCGCCTTGATGGCGTCACGTGTCGTTCCGGCGATCAGAAGCTGGCCGCCGATGGTGTAGCCCTCGATGCGACCCGCGAGATTGACGTTACTCCCGACCACGCCGGTACTTGGCTCGTTTGCGCGAGCCAATATTGCCCGCGACGACTTCTCCGGTGTTGATCCCGATACCCATCTCGAGCTCCGGCAACCCATGTTCCGCATTCCACGCATTCACTCGCGGCATCGCCAGCTGCATCTCGAGCGCGCATGCCACAGCCCGCTCGGCGTCGTCTGGTCTCTGGAACGGTGCACCGAAGATAGTGAGGATCGCGTCGCCAATGAACTCGTCGATCGTGCCGTTGTACTTCTGGATCACCGCCGTCATCTCACTCAGGTAGTTGTTCAGTAACTTGACGATGGTTTCGGGTGGCAAGGTATCAGAGAATGCCGTGAAGCCGCGCAAGTCCGACATCATGATCGTGACAGTTCGCTTCTGCCCGCCGAAGTCCAGTTCGTCAGCCGACTTGAGCAGACTGTCCGCGATCTCGCTTGACATGTAGCGGCCAAACGTCTGTTCGATGAACCGGGTGCGGACCTCGAGCTGTTCCGTGCGTTCTCGCACCTTGTCCTCCAGGTGCTCGACGAGCTCGGCGTTCTTGATGGAAACAGCAATCTGTCCCGAAAGGAGCGCAAGGAGGCGGGTGCGTTCCGGCGTGAACGCTTCGCTGGTCAAGTCGTTCTCCAGGTACACCAATCCTAGGAGCTGACCTTGGTTCAGGATTGGCTGACAGAGCACGGAGCGCGTCTCCCTCTTCACGACGTAGGCATCGGTCATGAATCGCTGGTCCTGCTGCGCATCGTCAACGACGACGACCTCCTTCGTGCGGGCGGCGAAATGGATCACACCGAGCGGAACAAGAGCGGCACCGTCCACCGAGTCAATCGGAATCGACATGAGGACTTTGACGTCGTCCGACACGACGCTCCCCTCGGCTTCCACAATCAGGTCGCCGCCCCGCGCAAGCAGGAGCACGCCGCGCTGGGCGCCGGCATTCTCGATGAGGATGCCGAGCAATCGATCCAATAGCCGCCCGAGCACGACTTCACCTGAGATCGTCTGCCCGGCCTTGACCAGCGTCTGCAAATCGAGATTGGCCGTGCCCGAGCGCGTACTCGTCGGTCGAACGGTGTCGATGGTCGGACTGGCGCTGGCAGCCGTCGACCGGACGTCTCCATACTCCGTCAGGAGCTGCGGGAATTCCAACTCGAGCTCTTCGACTTTCCTGGTCGCTCCCCACAGCCGGTAGGCGTAACGGGCGTCCCGCAGGTACATCGCGCCCACGCGCGCATGGGGTCGCCGTTCCATTACAAATCTTGCCGCCAATTCGTTGGCCACCGCCTCATCGTGCAGAAAGCGCGCATCATGCGCGGCGTCGATCGCGCGATCGTACAGGTCGGCGGCACTGGCTTCCTGTCCGGTGATGCGAGCGAGTTCAGCCTCCACCATCAGTCGTTTGGCGAGGAAATTGTCCGGGCAGTTATCCGACCACACTTTGAGCTGCGCAAGATTTTTCTGGATCCGCTGGATCGACTCGTCGTTTTCGACTCCACTCCAGAGCGCCGCCAGAGACAAAGACTGGTACAGGAGGTGGTCCGCCAGGTTCGGGTGGTTGACGATGAAGCTCAGCGTTCCCTCGATTTCGCGTGTCGCCTCGAGCGCCTCCTGCGGCCGGCCGAACAAATAGAGTGCTTGTGCCTTGAGGATCTTGTAGAAGCAGATCGCCATCGCGATCTGGTGTTTTTCGCAGGACTGGAGGAACGTTGCCTCGTCCACTCCTCCGCCGGCGAATTCGGAAACCGACTTGGTGCGTCCGGCCAACGTCGATAGCACGATCTGATGCGCGAGAATGCCGGCGCCGGCACCGGGATTCTGCGTCCGCGATGTGAACCCGAGTTGATCCGGAATGCCGTCTAGCAGTTCATCGAGGCGCTTCCCGCTGAACGCATCCAGCACCACGCGGTACATGACCAGATAACCAGCCCACAGGATGTCACCCGAGTCGAGTCCCTCCTGGTAGCCGCGATCGATGACAGGAATCGCTCGACGGACGTGTTGCACCCACGGCATCAGTTCGGAGCCGAGAACGAGACAGACCGTCGCCGTCGGGGCGCGCCCCTCGAATCTGTCACAGAGGCGCAAGGCCAGCTCCCCGAAGGCATGCCCTTCCTGGTATCGCCCGATGAATGCGCCGAGTATCAGACCGTAGTTTGCGAACGACAGCGCTGATTCAGGGGCGTTGCCGTGTTCGAGCGAAATGCCGACCGACGTTCCGACGATGAGTGGAAACAACTCCTGGTTGGAGAGGAACGCGGCGATCGTCAGGTGTCGCAGGCAGCGCTGCGCGAGCGCCATTTCCGGATTGGTGACATCTGGATTGTCGAACAGCGACGCCGCGTCACGACCCTCGAGCAGCGCGGCCACCCTCCCCATGGCTTGCTGGCCAGCCTGCTGCACGTTGTCCAGGGGAAGCGCGACACCCAAAAGCGCGAGCGCTTTGCGCCCGGCACCGAGCGCCTCATCGAATTGCGTGAGGAGCGTATGTTGTGCGATGCGGGTGAAGTACACCTCGGCCTTCTCGAGGTCGGTCCGCGCATGTTCGAGCGTATCCGCAACGATCTCGCTGCAGCGGTCGAAGTGTCCGTTCAGGTATTCGAGGGCGGCGCGCTGCCGGTACACCTCGATCATTAGCTCGTAGCTGTGGTCCCAGCCATCTGCGCCCAGCAGCGACTGGGCCGTGCGAATGTACGACAACGCTGCCGAATACGCCGTCGCGTTCGATGCCTTCCGCGCGGCGTCGAGGTTGAGGCGGGCGAGCGCTGTCCGTTCCGCCTTCGAATCGATGAGCCCTCGGCCAATGTTCAGGTGATCGACGACAGTGAAGATACGTTCCTGGAGGGCCTCCGGAGGCAGGGTCGCCTGGAGCCGGCGTCCGATCGTCAGGTGGACGTCCGCACGCAGTGACTCGTCGATCAGCGTGTACGCGGCCTGCTGCACCCGGTCGTGCTGGAACGCGAACTCCTGCACCAGCAGTGGCGACAGCGCGTCATCACTATCGCTCGCGGCGAGCTCAGTCAGCGGTCGAATCAGTTCCCCCTGGATTGCAGGACGCAGACTCTCGAACGTCTGCTCCGGTGTCGATCTCCGGACCATCGCCAGCGTGTCGATGTCGAACTGGTTGCCGATACATGCGCCGAGTCTGAGCGCCTCCTGCGTCCCGGCATCCAGCCGTCGCAGTTTCCCGAGCAGCAGGTCCACCACGTTATCGGTGATGCCCGCCGCCTTGATCGCCGGAAGGTCCCAGATCCACTGCGGACGTTCTCCGGGCCTGGCTGTCATCTGCCGGATCAGCCCTTTGTGGTGGAGCGCCAGAAGGAACTGCCTGACAAACAGCGGATTTCCCTGGGTCTTCTGCACAACGAGCCGGGCCAGAGGGGTCACCTGGGACGGGTCGGTTTGCAGCGTATCGCCCAACAGCTTTGCGACGTCCGACAATCCGAGAGGCGTGAGCCTGAGACTCGCGATCTCGCCGCCGCCCTCTCTGATGTTACGCAGCGTCATCGTGAGCGGGTGCATGGCGTCGACCTCGTGTTCACGATAGGCGCCAATCAGGTACATCCGCTTGATCCCGTCGTCAGTCAGCACAATGCGAAGCAGGCTCAGCGTCGCGGAGTCGGCCCATTGAAGGTCGTCGAGAAAAAGGGCGATGACGTTGTCTTTCGCACAGAGGGCACGCAGCAGCTGTCCCACGGCGCGGTTGAATCGGTTCGCGGCTTCGGCCGCTCCCAACGCGGGCACCGGGCGCTGCGGACCGATGACCAGCTCGAGATCGGGCAGAACGTCGAGGATCACCTGCGCATTCGGCTCGAGGGCTGCGTTCACACTCCGGCGCCATTCGGCCAGACGTGCCGGGCTCTCGGTCAAAAGCTGCCGGACCAGATCGCGGATCGCGGCCACGAAGCCCGAATACGGAACGTTGCGCTGCAGCTGGTCGAACTTCCCCGCGATGAAATACCCACGGGCGCGCGTGATCGGCTTGTGGATCTCGTGGATCAGCGCCGACTTGCCGACGCCTGAATATCCGGTGACGACCATCATCTCGGCGCGGCCTCTGCGTGCGCGCTCGAAGCCCTCGAGCAGACGCTCGACCTCACTCTCACGCCCGTAGAGCCGCTCCGGAATCTGAAAGCGGTCGGAATGGTCATTCCGGCCAGGCTCGAACCGTTCCAGGCCACCGCCGGCGCGAACCGTTTCGAGATCCGCCAGAAGCCCCGCCGTACTCTGATAGCGATCCTCGGCCTTCTTTGCGAGAAGCTTGCTGACGATCTTCGACAGCGCCAGCGGGACGTCGGGGTTGCGCCGGTGCGCAGGGATGGGCTCGCGCGCGATGTGACAATGGACCAGTTCCATGTCATCGGTCGCGTCGAACAACGGGCTCCGCGTGAGCATTTCGCAAAACGTCGCGCCCAACGAGTACAGGTCGGTGCGGTAATCGAGCGACCGGTTCATGCGGCCGGTCTGCTCAGGAGACATATAGGCCAGTGTCCCCTCGAGCACCGTGGGGTTCATCAGCACCGGATGCTCGACGGAAAACCGTGTCGCAATGCCGAAGTCGATGATCTTCACTTCACCGGTGCCGGGGTTGATGACCAGGTTCGACGGGTTGATGTCCTTGTGGATGATCTGCGCCCGGTGCACATGTCCGAGCGCGACGGTCGCCTGGATGGCCGTGTCGAGAAACTCGTCCAGCGACAGCGGCCTGTCGCGAAGAAGACTGCCGACAGACATGCCGCCAAAATCTTCCAGCACCATCAGGAGTGTCTTCTCGTGGCGGCGAAGTTCGTAACTGCGAATGACTCCGGCGAGATCCAGGCTATGAGTGATATCGAACTCGTGGCGGTAGCGCGCGAGCTCAGCTGAAGTCGGATAGTCGTTCTTGAGGACCTTGATCACGACCGGCAGCCCATCGGTGTCGCGGATTGCCCGGAGAACAAGAGAGCGCTTGCTCTCGTGGAGCCGCTCCCTGATCTGAAAACCGTGAATGAAGGACATGTGACCCCTCCGCTACACACCGGTCGCACTGACGGGCCGATTCGTCCCGCGAGCGTCGTAGTAGCCGATTCCGTGCCCGATTTGCGCGAAGTTGAGCTCCGAGAAATTTCCAAACGGTCTGTAGATGCTCAACAACGGGTAGATCTCCTCCTCCCACCGGTTTTGATCGTCGTAGGTCGAGAGGGCGAGGCCTGGCAACGTCCGGCCCGCTTCCACGTATTCCGTCATCGCAGCGAGGTGGCCACGAGCCATGTCACTGGTACGGGCGCGATCGAGCCCTTGGCGGGCGTAGTGCCAGAAGGGGGTCTCCCATCGTGAGCCGCAGGCGTAGTGCCACGCGACGAAGAGCGAATTGCGGCAGATATACGAGATCAGGGCTCCGTTGAAGTCGTCGACGTCATCGGGGTTCGGAGTGGTCTCGGCGCCGTGCTCCTCGATCCAGTGAGCCACTTCGCGGACCTGCACGATGGCCGTGCCGATGGCCGTGGCCTCGAGAGGCTCCAGGAACGAGGCCGCGTTTCCTACCTTGAACACACGTCCATCGAACATGCGGCGGTCGAGGAAATTGGGGAAATCGAGCACGCCGCGGTGCGTCCAGGTGGAGAAACCGTCCCCCTGGAGGAACGCGGTGAAATCAGCGTCGACGTCCGCGTCGGAGCTGATGCGCGCGTTGAAGATGTAACCGCAGGAGGTCGCCTGTCTCAGGGGGATCTGGAAGATCCACCCGTGGGGCCGCGCAACCGCGCGGGTCGAGCCCGACACACCGCCGGGGGGTAACCAGCGAAGGATCGCTCGACCGGTCGGAATCCAGTCCAGCTGAATCAGATCCTCCGAAGCGCCGGTCCCCCGGTTGATCGATCGTGGGAAGCCCCGCGCATCAATCACATAGTCGCAACACCGCACTGCGCCGTCTGCGAATCGCACCAAAACTCCATCGGTCGAGGTACGCATATCCACGACGCGGGCATCGACCTGTTCGGCGCGAACGTAGTCTCCGATGACCCGGACCACTTCGGTGGCATCGAAGTGATAACCAATCAGCCGTGTCGGGTGGAATCGGTTCAAGAAGTCGGCTCTGTCGCGTCCCCATCCGTGAAAGAGCGTGCCCCTTTTGAGCGTCGCACCGCACCGCGCCTCCAGGTCCGGAAAACCGAGCCCCGTGATTTCTTCGAACCAGAGCGGAAAGCGAGGGGTAGTGCCCTCTCCCACGCCGATGGCTGGAATTCTGGAGTCGAAAACATGCAACAGCTCCGCTTCCGGCACACGTTGCGTGAGATGCGCGGCAGCGATGAAACCGGCAGTACCTCCTCCGATGACTGCGATTCTCATCCCGTGTGGAACTCCATCAGACTGTCGACCGGGCGCAGCAGGTGCTGTACCGCCAGGAGGGCGTGGGCAATCTCGGGGCTCGAGGGAGCCGCGTCGTAAAGACGTGCGATGTACGCGTCGTCTCGGTCAAGCCTGTGTCCGTCAGCGTCGCGGCCGGTCGCGAGCTGCCAAGGTTCGATATTCAGTGCTGCCAAATCCTTTTGGAACCCGGAGCCAGCGACGACCGGGCCGCGTTGCCGATCCAGGAATGCCCCGAGGAGCACCGCGCCCCGGGCGCTCGCCGTCATGCCGAGCCCGAAGTACGGATCGAGCGCGCACACCGCGTCGCCGAGAGCAACCAGCCCGTCGGGCCACGGCGTCATGCGGTCGTAGTGCCTGATCCGGCTCGAGGTGAAGCCGTAATGATAAATCGGAGACACGGGCCGCGCACGGCTAAGCGCGTCTCGAAGCTCTCCATCGCCGAGCGTACTCGTGAAATCAAGGAAGGCCGTGTCATCGAACGGGAGCAGTTCACCGGCCGGAGCGAGGAGAACGACGCCCCAGTGATTCGCTTCCGCGCGCAGCATCATCGCGCTGCGATAGTGAGCACCAGCGGCCGGAGCGATGGAGAGACAATGCCAGTCCGGAGCATCGTACGGTTCAAGCTGGAACCACCGCGACACATATTGAGTTCCGGACTCCACCACCAGCTCCTCGAGCTGGGAACGCAGTCCGGGCAGACGGTCGAGCCATCCGGGTAGTGTCGAGCCCCTGCCGCTCGCGTCCACAACGAGGTCGGCCACCACGCTTTCCGCACCGGAACTAACGCTGTCGGCGGTACGAACGCCCGTTATGCGCTCACCCGATCGGCTGCCGAGCAGCCCCGCGACCTTCTGCCCCTCTCGTATATGCACGTTCGGCGTGTGGGAGAGACCACGGCGCAGCACGTGTTCGAGCAAGGCTCGGGAGCTGGCGTAACTCGTGATGCCGGAAGACGCTCTCGGCAGCCAGCCTGTCGATAGCCGCACGGCTGCGTCGGACGACACGTCGAATGGAATTGCACCGAGGGCGACCAGTTCCTCCCTCCAGCCAGGCGTCAACTCGTCGAATGCAGTTGCTCCCGCCGCCATCAGAAGGTGCAGGCAGCGGCTCTGGGGCACACCGCGCCGTGCTGGCGGCGCGTCGGACCGGAACGCACTCGGGTAGCGGTCGCGCTCGAGAAGCGTCACCCGATCGAACCTGGACGCGAGGGCATGGCCGGCCAGCAGGCCACCGATGCCTCCGCCGATGACCATGGCGTGCCCGTTCATGCGGTATTCGCTCTGCAGCCCCAGGGGCTATTCGGTCGGCCGGAGCGGCCGCTTGTATTGAGACGGGACCTCATAGGACAGCCGCGAGAAGGTCTGTGCGACGACGACCTGGATTTCGCCGACCGGCGCCGCGCTGGTACTGCGCCGACGGCTCGCGGGCTCCGCGGCGTTCGTCGTCGCGACGAATGGACCGATGATCTGGCGTTCGTTAGGATCCGTGAAGTACTGATTGTTGTAGTAATGCCCCTCTTTGAACATGAGGTGAAACAGATAGATGCCCGGGCGAGTCTCTGTGCCCGCGACCCTCACATCGTCGTGAGACGCGGCGGTGGAGACGCAAGACTTGCCCGTGATCTTGAGGTCGAAGTTGTGGTGAATGATCTTCGCCATGGCCGACGCGTGCGGGTGGCCTTCCAGCCGTTCGTCCAGATCGGGCAGCTCGTCCTGTCGATAGTGCAGCAGCGTGTACGGACGCTTCCAGTAAATGGCAACAAGGCTGGGCACCGAGGTCAGGTACCTGCCTTGTGCGTCGTAACTCGTGGCCATTCCATTCCACAGGCCAACCATCAGGTCATACGGCCGCGCGTAATCGAACTCGGCAGGTACGGCCATTGTGGCGTCCTCAGTGAGTCAACAACGTCAGAACTGGACGACGAACGGGTTCAACTCCCCCTCGTCGAGCGGTCGTGCAAGCCAACCTTCACCTACCGGCACGTCGTACAGGCGTCCGGGTCCGAATCGAGCCCAGAAATGTCGAAGGCCGGGTGCGACGACGCGGACAACGGGCAAGCCGACGTCGGGCCGTGTCTGATCAAGGACCAGGATTTCGATGCCTCGACTCGCTGCGATTTCGCCGCACGTGAGAATGTCCTCGTACAAATCGTCGGACGCGAGGTTCGTGAAGTCCTCGATGCGGCGTAGCCGTGCCTGTGGGTCAGGCAGAAGGTACTCGGCGTCAGGGGCTCGAACGGTGCGCCACCACTGGACTGCTTCGTCGCTGCCCAGATACGTTCGGGTCGACTCAGAACCGATCGCCGCCGGGACCGCCTCCAACGACTGGTTGAGCTCCGTCAGAGCGCGTGTGAGGGCGACGCTGGGATCCAGATGGGCGCCAAACCCATAAATGACGTCCTCTTCAGCTTTATCAATCCGTCTCGAGAGCGCCGCAAAAGCCGGCAGGCCGAAGTCGCTCGTCACGTCGAGCGCCCACAGCTCGCGTCGAAGCTCGCGATAGTGATGCACGAGTCCCGACACGTACGGATCGTCTGCGCCGGCAAGATCCACGCCCGGACGCCGCAGACGGTTGTACCACCAGATCGCCACCGCATCCCGCTCGACCAATTCGAGAAACCCCTGAAGCACCGCCTCTTCGAGAACCGAACCGGCAGCACACCCGTTCGAGTCTGCTCGGGCAAAAAGCGGATCCGGGCTGCGGTACCCGAAGTAGCAATACGACGTCGGCAGATAGCGGGCCTCTTCGGTCTTCAACGACCACAGAGGCGTCCAGTCGATCGCCACGTCCGCGCGAAACGGCTCGGGCACCCAGTACGCCTTGTGGCCGCTCCGGTTATGTGATTGGCGATGGGCGTATTGCCGCTCGCTGTAGCCCATACAGGCGTTCGGATGAATCGCCGTGGCTCCAAGTTCCGCAAACGATGCCCTCACACGCGGCTCAGTTCCGTCGTAGACACCGCAATAGCGTTCCAGGGATTCGGCCAGTGCGCTCGACCGCGCCTGCTCGATGGTCTTCCCCTTTCCACCCGAACGGCGCCGCATGCCTTCCCGCAGGAAGAAGCGTTCGTCGTGCATGTCGGAGAAATTGTGATCGGCTGCGAACGTGGGCGTCAGCCACGTGCCGTTTCCGGCACCGTTGCCGGTCCGTTGTCCCGGTGTGAGTGCGCTTACGATGCCGGTTATCGGACTCAAGTGGCGATCGAGATCCTCGATCACTTCACGGGAATGACGGCCCCGATGCCCTCCGTCGGCGGTCTGGACCTTGAGCCGTTTGCGCAGCTGCACCGGGCGAGGGGCGCTCCCATCGTTGGGTTCCGAAGACCCGCACGCCGGGCACTGCGGCCGGCGAGTGAGAGTATGGTGGACTCTCTCCAGCGTGAGGGTGTTCGTCGAGACCACACGATCCAGGAGAATCGACCGACCTCCCGTTCCGACCCAGCGCGTGATCTCTGTCGCGGCTTCGGCGAGGGCGGCGTGTTGGGTCGAAGGGACATAAGCCGGCCGGGCACCCACCGGCCCGTCGATGCCCTTGCGCCTCGCGATGTGCTCATGGAGCCTGCGGTGACCTCGAAGCCGCTGCGCGAGGCACGCCCAACAGCCTGTCTGTGCGGGTACGAACGACGGCCCGATCCATGTTTCGATTCCGACCGGCTTCACCAGGAGCCATGCGTGCCCAGACGCCAGAGCCCGGGCGTTCCAGGTCGCAATCTCTGGCCGCAAATAGTCGTCCGTGACGACGACCGTGCGGTCGCCCTGACGAACGACTCTCACGCCATTCCGAGCGAGCAGATCTGCAAGGAAGCCGATGTCGACATTGCCCACAGCACGGATCGACACCGGGCTGAGATCGAGCCGCGACTGTGCCGAGGAGGGGGGAACCCCCGCATGCTCCCAGAACGCCATCGTGGGTCGAGCGTCGGCGGCAGCGTCCTCGGCGAGGTAGCCTCCGGCCTTCAGCTGGTCCAGCGCTGCAAGTATCCGGCTCGCCGGGTACCTGTCGGAAAGCACCTCGAAGATGGCTTCGACGTCGTGGTCACCGTCGAGGAGCGGTGCGAGGGCTATAAAGATGGGATCCGGCAGCCAGGCCTGCCGGTCTTCAGAGAAGACAAAGAGCCCATCATCGGAGTCGATGATGGGCTCGATGCAGGATCTGAAGCGGGGGCGTGCCAGCGCATCCACATCCATGGCACACGCATCCCGATTAACAGCAGGCGGGCGGCGCAGTCGCGTTCCGATGCTTGGGGAGATCCTCGGCTGCGACACCTTTCGGCTTGGGGGCTACCTTGACTGTTTTGTCGAAGGTCTTGCCGACTTCCTTGCCGTACTTGGCCAACGCCTTCTTCGGATCCTGTTCCAGGAGCTTCCTGAACTCAGGGTCGCGCCACGCCTTCGCATGGATCTGGCCCCAGTCCTTGTTCGTTGGTGCACCCATTTGTGAGTTCTCCTCAGCGGTTTGCGGCGCCAGTACGCGCCCCCACGCGGTACGACCGGTCCGGCTAAGTCAACCGCCGGCGCAACGCTACGCCTTCTGCCTTCGGCGTGTCAAGTAAGATGATTCGTTCCACGGCCGAATTTGCGCAGGAAATCGAGAATCCTGGTCAACGCGACCCGGTCCGCGGCAAGGAGCGAAATGAGGGTCATCTCCTGAAGCGCCAGGTAGGAGCCAAGGCACGCACGCGGGCCGGCCCCGAACGGGAGGTAGACGGATGCGGAGGCGACGGCAAGCTCCCTGCTCATGAAGCGTTCGGGCAGAAAGCGATACGGCTCAGGAAAGTAGCGAGCATCGTAATGAAGCAGCTGCGGGCTCACCCAGACAGCGACGTCCCGGGCGAACTCGAACCCACCGAGGTCGAATTGAACGTCGACCTCCCGGTACAGGATGGGAGCCGGGGGATGCAGACGCATGCTCTCTTTGAGCGCGGCGCGGCAGTAGGACGCCGCAAGCGCCACCGATTTCGGCTCGGCGGACGCGCAGAGGTGATCCGCTTCGGTGGCAATTTTTGCGGCGACGTCAGCGTGGGCGATGTCGCGCCAGAAATTTACCAGGGTAGAGGGGATCGTGAGATGTCCGGCGTACAACATCTGGATGACTTCTCCCACGATCTCGTCGCGGCTCAGCCGTGTGCCGTCAGGAAGCCGTGCGTGGACGAGATCCGAGAGCACGTCACCGCGGTGCTCACCGCTGGCGATCCGCTCCTCGATAATGCGAACAACGGTGTCCATCTGCTGCGGCGCACGTGGCCGCACCATGATCAAGGGCGCTGTCGGATCACCGCCGGGAGCGCTGGAGTAGTCTTCTCCATACGCCTCCGAGAAAGGGATACTCCGGAGCGTCCCTCGCTGGATCCGTACCCTTCCAGGTCGGCGTCCAGCACGAGTCGGGCAGCAATCCTGGCGGTGAGGATACGCAGTTCGCGAAGCAGGCCGGCCTCGCACTCGGGAGCCCACGCAGCCAGCATGTCGCGTGCACATTGGGCGATGATGGAGAGACGGCCCGACAGGTGAGCGGCGCTGAAAGAGGGGCGCAACAGACGGCGGCGGGCCTGCCAGGCCGATCCCTCGAGCGTGGTCAGACCATCACCCCAATGACTGCGGTTGGAGTCCTTGACGAACGTTGGCTTGCGGAGGCACGCCTCGAGCTCGAAGAAAAGCTGACGAACTTGGGGCGCCCCATTGACGAGGATGCACGGCGAGTGTCCGAGGTCGAACCCGACCACATCTCCGTAGCGCTCCGAGAGAGCTGCCAGGAAGCCGAACATGTCCGTGCACCAGCTCTCGTAGTTCGCTGTGCCGCGGCGCTTGCCCTTAGGGCCGGGTGGGGCTGCCGCCATCAGTCGACGCTTTCCGGCCGAATGGCCGCCCAGCCATGACCACCGCTGCCGTCGTGACGATCTACGCGCTCGCGCCCGACGTGACGGTCGATCCCGGTGAAGGGGGTGCCTTCCTTATTACTGCCACGACGCGCACATGGATCGACTGCGGCGAGCTCGAGACGCTGCAACTGCTGACAGGCGGCAGCGGGATCAGTGAGGCCGACGCCGCAACCGATACGAACTGCGCGGCGCTTCTCTATCGTCTTGATCATCTCGGCCTTCTCGCACGAGTGTTGAGCAGCCGGGGACGGCGGCTCACGGCGTGTCTCCCCCTCCGTCCGCCACCCGAGGTCCCGTCGGCACGACCACCCGACGGTCCACTTCGATTCTCGCCCCGCGCGCTCGCGCGCGTCGAGGCGAACGTGGTCGTCCTCGAAGCCCCGGGGGCCTGGGCCAGAATGACGGTCCATGATCGCGATCTGCTCCCCCTCCTGCATGACCTGGCAATCGGACGGCCGGCGGCAGAGATAGCAGCGGCCGAGATTGGCTATTCAGAAGATGCCATTCTAGCGGTGCTCGCGATGATGAGTTGGTGCGGGCTCCTCGATCGAGCTGATGATGAAGGCTGGTCCAGCCATGACCTGCTCTTCCACGCCCGGACGCGCAGAGGGTATGCCCGCGTGCTGCTTGGCAAGACCGAGTCGGAGGAAGGAAGTGCTGCTCCCGAGCGACAGCCGCTCTGGGCGGGCGGGCGCCGCGTCCCTCTCGAGATGCCGGATTTGTCTCGGCTCCTCACCCACGATCCACCGCATGCACTGGTGTCCGAGCGGCGGCATTCCATCAGACGGCAGGGATCACGCCCGCTGACAACCCGTCAGCTATCAGAATTCCTGTTTCGCACGCTCCACGAGCGCGACGGCCGTCGCCCCTTTCCGAGCGGAGGTTCCTGCTATCCGTTGCAGGCCTACCTTGCGGTACACCGTTGCACCGGCCTTGCGCCAGGGCTCTACGCCTACGACCCGACGCTCCATGACCTCGCAGTTGTGGACAAACCTGGGCGCGGCTTCGACGAACTCCTGGCTGAGGCGGCAGCCGCAGCCAACATCGCAGAGACGCCGCACATTCTTCTCGTGCTCGCCGCCAGATACGAACGGACCCGCCGCGTCTATAGCGATCTCAGTTACAGCCTCATTCTCAAAGAGGTCGGCGCGGTGTTTCAAACAGCGCTGATGGCAGCTGCGGCCATGGGCGTGGGGGCGTGTCCACTTGGCTGCGGGAACTCTCTCCTGTTCGGGAACCTCGCGCGCGTGAACCCGCTCACCGAGTGTTCGGTGGGCGAGATGATCGTCGGTTCGCTCGCCGACCGTATGTAGGGGTGCACGTTATCCTAGTCGCCCGTCAGAATCGCAATCTCCTGGTTGTAGAGGTCAAAGCCGCGAACGTGGTTCTGACGGATGACGATCGTGATCAGGGCATCTCTTACGCTCGACTTGTCCACCCTGTCGCGCCATTCTTGTTATTGACGAACGGCCGACCCTGTGGGGCGCGAAGGGCGTTACGGCCGAGCATGTCTACCTCCTCGGCGTGTGCAAGGAAGCGCTCCCAGGGGAGCGACGCGACGAATACCCCGGCACCGATGCCGACTACGTCGACGAGCAGCGGCGGCTCTTCTATGTGTCGATTACGCGAGCGAAGAAGACGCTGGTGCGGGAGGCGCCTAGAGCTAGAAAACCTCCGCGAGAACTTGGGTCCAATGTGAGTCCAAAACCGCCCGAACACCGGGTAAAACGAGGGTCAGGCAGATACCAGAAACCAGGACGAGTCAACCACATAGACAATCCTGAGTAATCTGCAAAACCTCCATCCCCGGTTCAAATCCGGGCGGCGCCTCCAACCTCCGCGCATGATCCACGCGGAGGTTGCCCCCCGTAGCCTTGGCGAAGGGGGGCTCGTCGCTCGAACGCGCTACGGTTGGCAAGCCAAATCCGTTCGGCAATTCAAAGTGTGTGTTCGTAGCCCGCACAATCGGAATCTCGATTGTGGACCCAAGTGGACCCAACATGCGACGCGCGCCAGCGACGCACGGCGCGCAAGGCGTTGACTGACGGCCATTTGCCCGATGACGTTGTGAGAAGGGTGGAAGTCCACAGAACCTCCGACGTCTGCGCGATGGCGTGCTCGCAGTTCTGGCGAGGTATTGCGACGCCGAGGATTCCGCGCAGCTGCGGCAGCTCGCGGGCACACGCTTCAGTGGCGCGAACGCAGCCGCCGCCGAAGCGAGCCTGTGGAGCATGCTGGGTGGAACGCCGAACGACATAGCCGACACGATGGCTGCGACATGGTTCGCACTCAATTCTGTGACGCACGCGACCGGTACGACGCTGGCGACCGGCGGCCCGCCGATGATGTCGAATTTCCGGGATGCGGCCGGGTGTGCCCGGTCGGCAGTGGACGTCACGTGATGATCCGGCGCGCTGGACGGCAGTGATAAGGCCGGCCGCCGGCCGCCGGTGATAGTCTGTCGTTCGCGGCACGAGAAGGCGGCACGAACGATGCGCACCCCGAAAGCGACCAGAGCGACGACGGTCTCGACGGCTGGATCGCGTGACGGATCCCGTCCGTCCCAGGAAGCGAGAGAGCCTTGCCAGGACTCGAAGAGGCAAGGAAGCTCGGGAAGAGAAACTCTGACGCATCGCTGGGCTCCTTGTGTGAACGCTGATCGTTAGAGTGCGTGCGATGCGTCCCGGAGTCGCAGGTGTGCGTCAGGGTCTGTTCACCGTTTCTTCAGGAGGCGATCCGGGAGACAGCCCGGCTGGTGCGGCATCGTTCTTACCGTGTGTCCGACCTGCCCGACAGCCCTCGAATCACACCTGCGCTGCCGTCACCTCCGATGTCGTAGCCGAAGGTCCGGTTCTTCGTCACAGTTCCGGTTGCGCTACAATCCTCATCGTCCGATTTCGCAGTAGTCCTTTGGTTCTTCAGAGGATCTTGGTGAGCGAGCGCGTGCACTTCGGTGAGTTCGTCCTGGACCTACGCACACGGGCGTTGATGCGGGGCCTCGACCCCGTCGCGCTGTCACCCAAGGCCTATCAGCTTCTCGAGACGCTCGTCGTGACCCGCCCGACGGCGCTGTCGAAGGCCGATCTCCAGAACCGGTTGTGGCCGGATACGTTCGTGGTCGAGAAGAACCTCGCCAACCTGGTGAGTGAGATTCGCCGGGCGCTCGACGACACCACTTCGGCGCCACGGTTCATTCGCACGGTACCGAAATTCGGCTACGCGTTCCTCGACCAGGCGGATGAGGTTCGCGTCGACGGAGAGGCGGGCCCTGGCGACATCGCCCGCTACCTCGTGATCTGGAGCGGGGGGCGCGTGCCGCTCGTGGACGGTGACCACGTGGTCGGTCGGGATCCCGATCTCGCGCTGTTCATCGACTCGGCGACCGTCTCACGGCGCCATGCCGTCCTGAGGACGTCCGCAAGCGGTGCCACCATCGAAGACCTGAACAGCAAGAACGGGACGTTCATCAACGAGCGGCGCTGCGCCGCGTCCACTTCCGTCGGCGACACTGATGTCATCCGGGTCGGGTCGGTCGGAATGCGACTGCGCGCGATCCGCGCGTTCGGCCCGACGGTGACGGGCTAGGACCCGTGATCGACCGAGTCAATTGGAGTCGCGCAGGCCTGCGGGCCTGCCGAGGCTGGGCTGAGTCCGGCACCAACAAAGCCAGGTCACCGCGCTGCCTGGCACTTACCGCGGTACGATCCAGGTACCGTTGAGCCGATCCTGTATCGCCCGCGCCGGGCTGATCGCAATCGTGACGCCGCCGCCGATCATCACCGCCAGCCACCAGGGCGATTCGGCAACGCCCGGCAGAACCCGCGCGATTCCCCAGTTGACCCACGGCACGAGCAGGATCGGTGACCAGGTGAGCAACGCCCGCGTGAAAAGGCGAAGACGTCCCGCCCGTTCCCCGCGCGCTGTCACGATTTCGAGGCCGGCGGCACGCAGCAGGCGGCCGCCCGCGAACACGCCGACGAGGAGGGCCACAAGTGCGAGGCTCAGGTAACTGTCTTTGGTCCTAGCGTGAATCGCCCGGTACCAGGGCATGGTGTCGTACCTGGTGACGCGGCTGATGGTTGCCGCGACCCGAGGGGGCACGTCTGCCCGAGGCTCTCCGGCGGTCGCCGGGTAGCGACGCAGCACTTCCTGCGCAATATCGCGATGCTCGGCGCCGAGTCCCAGGTAACCCATCGTTTCGGGAAAGAAGAGGCCCTCCAGCGGCTCCCGGTAGCGGGTGGCCAGCGCAACCTCCAGGGATGCGCGGTCGTCTGACGACATTGTGAGCCACCGATGGTTCGCGAGAAACAGCTCCGACAGCGCGGCCGCCGCGACACGCTGATCGAGCGGGACCCGGTTTCTGATCACCTGCGCGCTCCGGTGCTGCATCGTCTCTACGGCCAGGGGAACCATAATCACTAACGCCAGGATCGCGGTCGGCAGCAGTCGCCAACCCCGTGTGAGCACGGCGCGATGCTTGGTGAGCGTCTCGAGCTCACGCACGGCGTCGGCGGCGGAGGCGCTGGGCGCGGTGTTCAGGCGTTCGACGAACCGCCACGCGGCGAGAGGAAGCGGCGGGCGGGCGCTCAGGCGCCCGTCCGGGCTGATTGCCGAGACGCCGGCCTTGCGCGCGATGGCCGCGAGCAGTTGACAATCAGTGCCCACTTCATCGCGATCGGCGACGGCGATAGGATCGTCGATCCACTTCGCGCCTCCCGAGGTCAGCACCCAGATCCGCCGCGGCTCTCGCGGTGCGCGATCGGCCGTTGTCATCGCCGCGCATTCCCGGGCGATGTCAAGGAGCCACCATCGGACGTCGGACCACGGGCGCGGATCGGGAGTCGCGTCGGGAAGAGACACACCGTCGACACTCTCATACGCATCCCATGCGTCCCCCTCGATCCGTCGCCCGCTCAGCCAACGCAATCGCGTCCGACGGGTCAGCGCTCGCCGGGCCGAAGCCACTGGCGGTGTGTCCGGCGCACAGAGTCGCAGCCAAACCAGCCGGCGCAGTCGCGCGTCGTAGCCCCAGCGCCACGCGTCACCCAAACCTCGGACCGGCTCCGTCAGGACCTCATAAGGACCGGCTCGCCCGACGACGTCTCTACTCGTCGGGATCGTCGTCGGCGCCGGCTCGGGCCGGAGGCCCTTCACACGCCGCTCGACCACGCGGGTCCCGGTGAGCAGATCGTGCAGGCCGGCATGGCCATTCGAGCGTCGGGCGGTCGAGAGCAGTAGCGCCAGCGGAAGCAATGCCGCGGCCTGCAGCACGAGAAAGGCCACCGGACCCGGCAACATCCTCTCGAGGAATGCGGGCTCGGCAGACGACACTAGGCGGATCGACAGCAGCCACAGCGCCCACAAAGCAGCGCGGCCGATGATCGGCGGAAGGCGTGCCGGCTGTCGGGTGGCGGCGACGACCCCCAGCCCGCTGAGCCATTTGCCCGGGGAAGCGCCCCATGCGCCCTCGAACACGCTGAAATAGGCGCACGCCGTCAGTGCCCCCCCGAGGGGGGTGGTCAGGACGCTCAGGGCGCCTCGGTCGACGCCACCAGCAAGCAGCGGTTCGATCGTGTAGGCGACCAGGGGCAGGCCCAGAATCGCGACATCAATGAGTCCCGCGACGCCACGACGGCTCAGCGGCGCAGCGGTGGGAGCCAACGAGGAATAGGGTTCGAGTGCCGCCGCCAACTCGTCGTAGCTGTCGTAGCGCCGCTCGGGTTCCTTGGCCAGACAGCGGAGGATGAGCGCACTCAGCCCGCGCGGAATGGTGGGGTTGACGAGATGCGGAGCACGCGGCACGTCGTTCGCGACCGCCATCAGGAGCGCCATTAGGTCGTCCCGCTCGAACGGCACATGCCCCGTGACGAGCTCGTAGAGGGTCGCGCCCACCCCGTAGATGTCCGAGCGCGCGTCGAGCGCACGGCCGCGGAGCTGCTCCGGAGCCGCGTACGCCGGCGTTCCCACGACCCGTATCCCGAGTGAACGTTGCGACGAATCGTCCGGTACGTGTGCAGAGATCGAGATCCCTAAGTCGCCGATCTTGATGCGTCCGTCGTCGTCCACGAAGCAGTTGGACGGCTTCACGTCGCGATGCAGGATGCCGGCGCGCGATGCCGCGTCGAGCCCGGCGATGACAT
This sequence comes from uncultured Acidobacteriota bacterium, assembly GCA_963839705.1. Lineage (GTDB taxonomy): Bacteria > Acidobacteriota > Vicinamibacteria > Vicinamibacterales > 2-12-FULL-66-21 > DATBJJ01. The sequence continues at coordinate 78,273 of CAWIWL010000003.1, read as the reverse complement.
CGAGGACCGCATCGACGGCTGCGGTCGAAGGGAGCGACTCATGGCGCTTCCGCCAGCCAGCCAGCGTGCCGCGCATCAATTCCATAGCGATGACGAGCTCGCCCGCGATTTCCCAGGCACCGAAGACGAACACGCAGTGCGGATGATTGAGGGACGCAGCCAGACGGCCTTCGCGCTGAAAACGCTCGCGGTCGACGTCGCGCCGACGCTCGGCCGAGAGCACCTTCAGCGCCACACGCCGGCCGGTCTCGATTTCCTCGGCTTCGTAGACCACGCCCATCCCGCCTTGGCCGAGCAACGCCAGGGTGCGATAAGGGCCGAGGACGCTGCCTGGCGACAGCGCGTCTGGCCAGCGATCCAGCGTGTGGGCGCGATCGCTCGCCTGATAGGTCAGGGTCAGCGCTTCGAGGCGGAACCGATCGTCCGGCGTGGAGTCGGGACGCTTCTGCGGCCCCGTCGGTTTGAGTGTGTCAGCCATGGTCGGATTGACGCGCGTCGCGTCTTGTGGACAGTAGCGCGAAAGCCCGTCGGCTGAACCGCTGGGCGGTCAGGGGATGGGCAGGGTTTGGGCAGGGCCGGGGCGTGAGAGGCCGAACCGTAGAAATCGCGACGCCTACCGATGCACTCTGGAGCTCGGAACCCGTGGCTGACCATTGTCGCGCGCCGGCTCATCCGCGCGCCGCCGGAACTGCAGGCGTACGTGAACTGCCCCGTGCGTTTGGTACGCTGAATCCCACACCAAAGCGTACGGTCATCTTCTTCTGGCCACTGCCCCAGACTCTGCTCGAAGTCGTTACCGCGTCGCCCAGCAATCCGGCCGCCCCAGCTGGAAGCCGGACGCGGTGTAGCGCCCCCGGCCTTCACGGTATGCTTTGTCGCGACGAGTCCCGGCCGGCCCACCACACTAACCGTCATGAGGATGTTGGCTCACATCGCTCAGGTAGTCGCCATAGGGTGCGGTGCTAGATGACTGCGGCTGAAGTGTGAGACTCCGCCTCCGGCGGACGTAGGAGCGACCGACCGTTTTGGGGCCTCAAGACCTAAGAAATACGTACGGCCGAACTTGGGAACAACTTGGGAACATCAACGCCCAAACACCGGCGAAAAGAGGGTAGCAGGGCCAACCAGAAAACAAGACGAGTCAACAAGATAGCTACTCACGGCCCTGTCTGCAAAACCTCCATCCCCGGTTCAAATCCGGGCGGCGCCTCCAATTTCCCTCAATAAAATCGCTGGTCTTGCTCGACGCTCAACCTTCGCGCGCCCTTCTGCGTGCTCTCAATTTGGACCCAAATGGCCGTACGTTCTCCGCCGCCACGTTCGCAATTCGCTGTGAATGAACGTGTTGCGCGACCGCCAAATTCAAAGGGTGGAGGTTTCGAGAACCTCCGACGTCTGCGCGATGGCGTGCTCGCAGTTCTGGCGAGGTATTGCGACGCCGAGGATTCCGCGAACGACTGGCGTCGACTCTACGCTACGACTGATGGTAAGTCCTAGCACGGGGCCAAGCTACTTCGGGAAGAGTGTCGCATCGTCAACGCTGTAGAACCCCGCGCGGGTTCGGACGATCGCGTCCAGCCGCGAGACGCGGACCTGAAGTTTGCGATAGCGCAGCTTCCCGCCGAAGGTGCCAGGCGGCGGCTCATAGGCGAGCACGCAGTAGGTCTCTTGATCCCGTTGCCTCTTCATCTCGAAGGGCCGTCAGCGGTACGGTGACATAGAATGTGCGGGGTATGGAGTGGTGCCCGGCGTGTGGTGGCGCTATCCGCGCAGAGTCAGCACTCAGATGTCCCTTCTGTGGCGCCTCGCTGGCCGCAACCGAGACGGGGACGGCGTCGGCAGAGGGTCTCACGCACGAGCCGCACGTCTTCGCCGATTCGCTCGATCCATCCGTGGCTGAGATCGACACTTTCCGATTTGTGCCCGGACGTGTATTCGCGGCACGGTTCCGAATCGTCAGTTTGCTCGGACGCGGAGCCATCGGTGAGGTTTACCGGGCCGACGATCTGCGGGTGGGGCAACCGGTTGCTCTGAAACTGTTGATGAAGCTTGGTGTGAAGCCGAGCGACGCCCTCGCCAGATTTGCCACGGAGGTGCGGCTAGCTCGCACGATCGCTCATCCCAATGTGTGTCGAGTATTCGACATCGGTGAGGCAGAGCACTGGCACTACCTGTCGATGGAATACGTGGACGGCGAGACATTGGCCTCGCTGCGCGAGCGCATCGGGCGGCTTCCGCCGGAGAAAGCCATCGACGTCGCCCGCCAGCTCTGCGCCGGTCTGGCTGCAGCCCACGAGCATGGCGTCCTGCATCGAGACCTCAAACCGGCAAACGTGATGCTCGATGGCCTCGATCGACTGCATCGATAGTCGGACCTCGCCATCCTCCGTACCCGATGGCAAGCGATTCATCATGGGCGATCCGCCGCCACCCCTACCCGATCAGAGCAACGTCGTGTTCAACTGGTTCGACGAACTCAAACGGCGCGTGCCCGTCCGGATCAAGTCTCATCGTCGGACTCCTCACCCAAGTCCTGCTTCGTCGCCTTCCGACTCGGAATGATGGTCTTCAGGAACACCGTGTACTCGTCTTCCACGACGGCACCAGGTACACGTAGTTCTCGCGCTGGACGACGAAAGGTGGATGTCATCACCGCGCACCTCAAGTCGAAACTCCTCACGTTCGGCAACAACTTCAGTACGACCAACGAGACGCTTCGCGCGCACACCGCTCACTTGTGCAGATCGGTCTCATCCGCCATCGGCGCATGAGATCAAGTAGAACACGTGCCCTGCGACGTGGAACTTGGCCGACATTTCCTGCGAGGTCGTTTGGCGTTATGCTGCGTGCCTTGCGGAGTCGTAGGCATTGTCGGGCTGGCGGCGGATAGGAGAGCAACAATGGATCCGTGGATTTGTGCGTTTCTCATTCTCCTTGCCGGAGCGCTGGGCGGTGTCGTCAATGCTTTGATCACCGACAACGGCTTCGTCCGTCCGAAGGTTTACCGCGGAATTTGGTGCCCCGGCTTCATTGCGAACGTCTTGGTGGGTGCCTTCGCGGCGTTCGCCTCGTGGTCATTCTATGGGTCCGGGGCTGGAGTCGAACTTGCGGCGGTCGCCGCCGGCACGGAGAGAGCACAAATCAGCCTCAATTTTCAGCGCTCGCCGGGGCACTACTAGTTGGAGTTGCCGGCGCCAAGTGGATCACAAACGAAGTGGACAAGAAGCTATTGAAGGAAAGCGTCAAAATAGCCGGAACGAAAAAGCTGTCGATGGAAGAGTGCGAGAAGCTTGTCGCGGGCTCACCACGTCAGGTCTTGCGACAAGTAGAAGAGGCTTAGCTCAACCGACCCTAACGAGCAGCTGCAGCCGACGCCCGGCTTAAGTGCCGCGCTGCGCGCGTTGGTCACGGCGCGGCGCGGCTGAGTTGCGGCGTTTAGACGCACTCGAAAGGCGCGACGCGTGCGTATTCTGTTCTGCAATGTGGGATGGATGGACCGTTGTTTACCTGCCCTACTCCGAACACGTCACCGGAGTTTGCTGAGGGGCGCGACGTGCCGCGCGAATCAGGCCGACGCCCAAGCTCAGAACGGCTGCCGACGAAGTCCTTTGTGACTTAGCGTTGGACGAGAATGAAGATTTGTGGCCCTCGAGGGGGGCGACGGTTACCGACGGCGCCACCACCTGACGATTCGAGGGCCCGCTAACAGCAGCAGCGCCGCTGCGAGTAACGCTGACGAGATCGGCCGCGTGACGAGCACCATCGGGGACCCTTCGGCAATCGCCAGGGCGCGGCGCAATTGCTGTTCGGCCATCGGTCCCAGGATCACTCCGATGATCGCCGGCGCAAGCGGAATCGAGCGGCACCGCATCACGTATCCGACCCCGCCTATCGCGTACAGCAGGCCGACGTCGAAGGCGGAGCGGTTCACACTGTACGCGCCAGCGCTCGCCAGAATCAGAATCGCACTGTAGAGCACCGGTCGCGGGATGGTGAGCAGCCGTACCCAAAGCCCGACCAACGGCAGGTTGAGCACGAGCAGCATCACGTTGCCGACATACAGGCTCGCGATCAGTCCCCAGACGAGCCGTGGCTCGTGCTGGAACAGGAGCGGTCCGGGCTGGATTCCATACTGCTGGAATGCCGCCAACATGATGGCCGCGGTGGCGGTGGTTGGCAGTCCGAAGGCGAGCAGGGGTACCAGGGTGCCAGCGGCCGCCGCATTGTTGGCGGCCTCCGGCCCCGCCACGCCTTCGATGGCGCCGCGCCCGAACTCGCTCGGATCCCGCGCCAGCCGACGCTCAGCCGCGTAGGACAGGAACGTTGGAATCTCTGCGCCGCCTGCGGGGAGCGCGCCCAGCGGGAAGCCTATCGCCGCGCCGCGAAGCCACGGTTTCCACGACCTCGCCCACTCTTCACCACTCATCCAGAGAGATCCGCGCAAGGTGACGATCTCGGGGTCGAGATGGTAGCGCGAAGCCCTATACATGACCTCTCCCACGGCGAAGAGTCCAACGGCGACGACCACGACGTCGATGCCATCGAGCAGTTGTGGGATGCCGAAGGTGAGGCGGGCCACCCCCGTCAGCGGGTCGATCCCGATCACTCCCAGCAGGAGCCCGAAGAGAAGGCTGGCGAAGCCGACGAGCCGCGACTCGCCAAGCATTGCGGACACCGCCACGGACGCCAGGACGGCCAGCGCGAAGTACTCCGCCGGCCCGAAGCGAAGCGCGACCTCCACCATGACCGGCGCGCACACGGTGAGCGCCGCCGTGCCCAATGTGCCCGCGACGAACGAACCGATCGCGGCGGTCGCCAGCGCGGCACCACCACGTCCAGCGCGCGCCATCAGATGCCCCTCCACAGCCGACATCACCGACGCGCTCTCGCCCGGAGTGTTCAGCAGGATCGACGTCGTCGATCCGCCATACATGCCGCCGTAGTAGATCCCAGCGAACATGATGAATGCCGCCGTCGGATCGAGCGAGTAGGTGACCGGCAGGAGCAGGGCGACGGTTAGCGCGGGGCCGATGCCCGGCAGAACGCCGATCGCCGTGCCGAGGGTGACGCCGGCAAGCGACCAGAGCAGGTTCTGCGGCGTCAACGCAACGGCGAAGCCGCTTGCGAGAGCGGTCAGTGTTTCCACGTCGTCAACGTTCGGTAGGGAACAGCCCTGGGGGAAGAGAAACGCCCAATCCGTAAGCGAAGGCGACGTACACGGTGGCGCAGAGGGTGATGCCGAGGAGCGCATCGCGGAGCCAGCGCCGGCTGCCGAATGCCGACGCGGTATTGGCAAAGAGGACCGTCCCTGCCACGACGAACCCCGCCAGGTTCAGCAACGCGACAAAGGCGACGAGACCGAGTGCCAGGCGAACGACGGGGCTGTTGTTCGTGCGCCGGTCCGTTGTGGCGGCGCTCGGTCTGACGAAGAGCACAATCAGAACAAGCGCATTGCCGCCGATCACCACCACGGGAAACAGCCACTCGCCCGTCTGCGCGGCATGCGTGTCGCCAGCCGACGCGCGCAGGCGGGCGGCGATGCGACCGACCCGCACGCGTTCCGCGTCCAGGAACTGGTCGAAGGCAGGACCGGCCAGATAGGAGTCGGTCCAGCCGAGCCTCGTCAGCGTCGCGCGCCACGACGCGCTATGCGCCATCCGCTCGACCACCGTCGTCAGCGCCTGTCGCTGGGCTTCGCGGAGACCCGGCGGCGCGACGACCGCGCGCCAGTTCTCCAACTCGACGTCGAGCCCCTGCTCGATCAAGGACGGCACGTCGAGACCGGCCAACCGCCGGGGCGCGGAAATGCCGATGGCTCGGAGGCGGCCCGAGGCGATGTGCTGGGCGAATTCGCTGTAGCCGCTGATGCCGGCGGTCACCTGTCCCCCGATCAGCGCCGTCACCGCTTCGCCGCCGCCGGAGAACGCGATGTAGTTCGTCCGTCGCGGATCGACGCCGGCCCCCGCGACAATGAGGCCGGCGAGAAGGTGGTCAGTGCCACCGGCCGAGCCCCCGCCCCAGGACACGGCAGCCGGATTCCTGCGTAGCGCTCCGACGAGGCTCTGCATGTCACGGTGTGATGAGGTCGCTGGCACAGCAACGATTTCGTACTCACCCGTGAGTCTTGCTATCGGCGTGACCTGCGTGATCGATACCGGAGATTGATTCCAGAGGATGGCGCCGAGCATCACGAGGCCGTTGACCAGTAGCGTTCCGCCATCGCCTCGCCTACCGTTGATCAGTTGTGCGAGACCAATGGTGCCTGCCGCCCCCGGTACGTTCTCGACCTGGACCATCGCCGCCAGCGCCTGCCGTTCGATCTCGCGCTGCATCTCACGGGCGAGCTGGTCCCAGCCACCTCCAGGCGCTGCCGGCGCGATGATTGTCAGACTGGGTAACGCCGGCAGTTGCGCGGCGAGCAGGTCTCTCTGCGCGGCCGCCACACCGGCGACGCCGACTGGCGAAAGGAGGACGGCAACGACAATAGAGGCCAGAAGCTGTTGAACGCGCTCGGCACCACTAATCGTGACCATAAGACAGATCACCTGGTCGACAAGACCACACCATCGACAGTTCTCAAGAAATAGTCCGTCGCTCGCGCTGACGACATCTTCCGCTGACGAGCCTTGGGCGAGGCTTGTCGTCGGGCCCCTACGAGCGTAACTGATCCTCTAATCGACTGGCGCATCGGGCGTTGTGGCCGATCCGCGTCTGTCCAGCGGAATCCTTCCCTGCGCGGAGAGATTGCCTTTTTTCACCGTTTACGCACGCGGCGGGAGGCTTCGTGTTCGCGGCAGGGTCGCTGACGTTCGGCGGGTCGCTCGTCGAGGACCCGCAGCTCCAGGCGATCGTCCGTAACATCCTCGACGAGTGCCTCGCCGCGCCATAGGCGGCTGTTTCACGCCATCTGCCATCTCCGGCACGTTGGAACAACTGCTAGTCGTTTCTCAGCACGGCATTCGGATCCAGGCGCGAGGCGCGCCATGCCGGCAGCCAGCACGCGGCAATCGCGACGACGACGATCGTCATCACGACGAGCGCCAGCGTCGTCGGATCGGTCGGGCGCACCCCGAACAGGAGCGACGCGATCAACTGGTTCAGCGCGAAGGCGCCGGCCAATCCCCCGGCGATTCCGATCGTCGTCAGAAACAGCCCCTGCTTCATGACCTGCGCCAGCACCCGGCCGCGATCGGCGCCGAGCGCCATGCGGATGCCAATCTCGCGGCGGCGCTCGGCAACCATGTAGGAAAGGACGCCGTAGGTGCCGATCGCCGCGAGGAGCAGCGCGATTCCGGCAAACCCGCCGAGCAGGTGCGCCAGCAGACGAGGGCGGCGGATGGATTCGTCGAAGACGCCGTTCATGTCGCGAAGCCGGACGATGGGGACCGATGAATCGGCCTCGCGCACGGCATGCTCGATCGCCGATCGAAGCGCGCCTGCCGGCAACGTCGTGCGGAGCACGATGTTCAGCGTGCCCGGCGCCGCGGCGAACTGCGTCTGGTTGGCCGTCTGATCGATGAGGAAGTAGAACTCGGTCCCGGTCTTCTGATCGACGCCGCCCTGCTTGACGTCCTTCGCCACGCCCACGACCGTGAACCACGGCCGGTCGCCGCAGCAGGGACGCAGCTGCTGCCCGATCGGATTCAGGTTCTTCCAGAACGTGTTCACGAGCGTCTCGTTGACGATGGCGACGAGGCCTGTCGCCGTCGCATCGCCGGCCTGAAACGATCGTCCCTGGACGATGGGGATGCCCATGGTCTCGAAGTAGCCGGTCATCACGTTCTGGTAGTAGTCGACATTCTCGTACGGGCCTTCTGGCGGCGCGGTGTAGTTGCCGATGTCGGTGTCGTTGGCGTTGAGCGGACGGTTCGGGGGTAGCCCCGACATCGCGGTCGCCCCCTGCACGCCAGAAATCGCGCGAAGCTGCCCGAGGAGCCGCTGATACAGCTGCGCGCGCGCCGGCGGCTGCGGATACCTGGCACCAGGCAGCGCCATCGTGAACGTCACGAGACGCGAGCGATCGAAGCCGGCGTCGATCTGGGTGAGATTCCAGACCGTGCGCAAGAGCAGGCTCGCGCCGATCACGAGCATCACGGCGAGCGCGACCTCCGCCATGACGAGCGCGCTGCGGATACGGCCGCGGACACCGCCGGTTGCGCCCTTTGCGCCGCCTTCCTTCAGCGCGGAGAGGAGGCCGGATGCCCGCGTGTGCATGAGCGGCGCCAGACCGAACACCAGACCGGTGGCAACCGACACCGCGACCGTGAAGAGCAGCACGATCGGATCGACACTCAATTCGCTCGTACGCGGCAGGGTCGTCGGATACATGCGGATGAGCGCCTGCACGCCAACCCGCGCCAGCACCAGCCCGAGCGCCCCGCCTGCGATGGACAGCAGCAGGCCTTCCGCCATGAACTGACGAATCAGATGCCCGCGCCCGGCGCCCAGGGCGGTGCGCACGGCGAACTCACGATGGCGCGTCTCGGCGCGCGCAAGCAGCAGATTCGCGAGATTCGCGCAGGCGATCAGCAGGACGAATGCGACGGCCGCCTGCAGCACCCAGATCGCGCGGCTGGCGCTCCCGATCAGCTCCTCCTGCATCGGCTTCATCTGCAGGATGTGGCCCCCGCCGGGGTTGGTCTTGGGATCCACGCCGGGAGCCAGCGAGGCGAAGACATGTCCCTGCTTCAGGCCGACACGCTCGCCCCAGTTCCCCAGCAGCGACGCGAGCTCCGTCTGCGCCTGCTGCGGCGTGACGCCGTCTTTCAACCGGCCGATCAGATAGAGAAAGTGACTGCCCCGGTTGGTGCGGACGCCGGGATTGAGCCCGAGCGGGAACCACATCTCGGTCCGGTTGTCCATCACGTCGGCGCCCGGCGGCATGATGCCGATCACCTCGCGCGGCAGGCCGTTCACCTCGACGGTCTGACCGATCATGTCGAGGCCGCCGAAGGCGGTCTGCCAGAGCTCGTACGACAGGATTGTGTATGGCGGCAGCGGCAACGGCGGCGCGCCCGGAGCAGGAGGCGGGCCGACGACCACGGTCTCGCTGCCGCGGAACAGGCGGCCCGCGGCCGGCTGGATGCCCAGGGCAGTCAGCAGGTGATCGTCGACGTTCGCGGTGCGCACGCGCCGCGGCCGATCGACGGCGGACAGGTTGGCTTCCCCGGTCGTGAAGGCGCCAACCGCCGAGAACGACTTGTTCAGCTCCCGAAACTCGAAGTACTCCGGCGGCGACACCCAGAACTGATCGAATCCGAATGCGGGGAACCGCGTCGTCAGGTACGTCAGCTGTGTCGGCTTCGGGTAGGGCAGCGGCCGCAGGATCACACCGTTGACGACCGAGAAAATCGCCGTGTTGGCGCCGATCCCGAGCGCGAGCGTCGCCACCGTGACGAGCGCGTACATCGGGGACCGAAGCAGGCTTCGGGCGGCGTGTCGAAAGTCCTGGCGAAGGTGTTCGACGCTCATAGGGGCTTTGACGGGAGCAAGCGCGTCAACGTTGGGAGGGGTATGCTCGCCCACGACGCGCCCAACCTAAGCAAAAGCCTCCCTCAAAACTTGGGTCCAGCCTGGGTCCAAAACCGCCAGTGTCCGCGCTCTTCGTGGGCCCGGTGATCCGGCCCTAATGGACCCAAAATCGCCGTGCGGGTCAGTTTGAGATCTAAGATACGGCCGACTCGCTGAACGTTCCAGGCTATCGCGAAGAAGGCGGCCCGGCTCGTTGGAATTGAAGCGATACTTACCGCATGCACCTCCTCCTTCCTTTCATTCTTGTCGTCCTCGGCGCCGCGCCTCAGGCGCCGCCCCAGGCTGCGGCCATCAGTGCTGCCAAGAATGCCGTCGTGCAGGACATGGATAGGACACTACCGCGCGCGACATTTGAGGCATGGGTTCAAGGCTTGGTTGGCGCGCAGGCCGCGCTGAAATGGTCGACGAACGATTGCGGCGAGCAGACGGACAACCGGCCCCCTCTACAATTTCGGCCTCAACTTCGCATTACGACGTGCCGTCCGATGAACGCTCATCGCGATTCGCGAGGAACGGGACGCCGACGATCAAGTCCACGTCATCCTTGGATGGATTGAAGAGTTTGAAGCGCGCAGTGCGGCGATAGCCTGCCAGCGGCTCAGGAGGCCTCGTTAGAAGTCGAGCTGCACGTTGAACCTCGCGGCCCGCGCGTTGAGGACGGCTGTCGGCTGCATCCAGCGCGCGCCGTTGGTGGCCGGGTCGTAAACCGATTCGTAGGCGATCGGCGGGTTGGCATTCAGCAGGTTGTAGAGGTCCATGCCGACATTGAAGCGCGTGCGTCCGAACCGCAGCACTTTCGCGAACCGCACGTCCACGACATTGATGCGTTCGCCGTAAAGGGCACCCGGCGCCAGCAGATTCACGCTCTGCTGGGCCAGACCAGGCCGCAGCGGCGCGCCCGTCGCCGTCAGGAACTGTGCCGATGTCATCTGGTAGTTGGCGGTTCGGGAACCGCCGTTGGTGGCGACGGTGTTCGCGGCGGGCTGCGCGTTGGGTTGCGACCGGAAGATGGTGCTGACGAGCACATCCACCTTCGGCACGGTGTAGCTGGCCAGGCCGCGCAACTGCGTCAGCCACGGCTCGGCGACGTCGCAGCTGGGCCGACCGTCGACGATGCCCGAGGCGATGGCTGCCCCGACGACGGTGGGGGCCATCTGCCGGCCGAACTGTCCGATCAGCACGTCGCAGGTGTCGTTGATGCCACGGCCCGTGCTGGTGCCCGCCTGCATGAAGAGCGTCCCGCGCAGCCGCGCGCGGACCGACAGGTCCACGCCGTGCCAGTAGTGCGTTTCGTCTCCGAAATCCTGGTTGCGGGTGAAGTACGGCTCGCTCACGCCGACCTCCGGCGTCCGGTTGTTTCGGACCAGGAACGTCACCGGGTAGCCGCCGCCACCGGGCAGCTGCGGGTGCCGTGGAGCCGTGAGCGTGACCTCATCGTAGTCGTCCGCCGTCAGCGCGGTGTTGTTCGTGGTGAAGAAGTTGTTCCACCATCGCCGGTTGTAGCCGACTTCCAGCGCGACGTGAGAGAAGAGCTGGTGTTGCACGCTCAGGCCAAGCTGCCAGTCGCGGTTCCGCACACCCCAACCCTCGAGCACGTCCGGATTGACGCGCGTGGTCTGCGCCGAGCCCCACTGCAGGTTGTTCCACGGCCCGCACTCGCCGTTGGCCGACGCGTCCATGAAGTCGCACTCGGCCTCGCGGTTGCCGTTGGGGTCGGTCCAGGGGCGGGGCACGGTCGTCACCAGCGTCACCGCCGGGTTGTTGATCGTGTAGACGTCGCCCGCGCTCGAAGAGGCCGCCTGCAGATACTCGCCCAGGTGAAGCTTGAGCGCGGTCCGCCCGTTGCCGAACAGGTCGTAGGCCGCGCCCATGCGCGGCGCAATGTCGCGATAGCCCTTCACGCCGTCCACGCGCGGGAAGAGATGCGCATTGCCGAACCGGTGATCGGCGATGATGCCGTTCTCGTCCGGCGGACTGAAGCTCGATGCCGTCTCGAGGCGCAGGCCCCCGTCAAGGGTCAGGCGGCCGCGCGTCTTCGCACCCTGGATGTAGAACGCGTGGTAGCGCAAGCGGTCGCTGACCCGCGTCGGCCCGACGCGCTGAGACAACTGCGTCGGCACTCCGTGGTTGAAGATGTAGCTGATCTGCTGTGCCACCTGCGTGGTGGTCTTCCCAACCATCCAGCCGCCTTGATAGCCGAACTTCAGGGTGTGGCTGCCCGGCACGTACACGAGCGACGTCCGCCACGTCGCATGACGCTGGGTCTGCGACGGATGAGCCAACCATCCGCGATACAGATAATTTGCAAACGGCACGCCGGCGTCCGGAGATACCTCGGTCACGGGGATCAGATCGATGATCGCTCCCTCCGGCTTCACGTCACCCCACCTGGCGCGGAAGTCCGAGTACCCGGCCTCGATCAGTATGTGGTTCGTCACGGGCGACGACCACGTCGTTTGCATGATGCTCAACGGGGCGTTCCAGATCGTGCCCGACTCGGGCGATGTCGTCGCGACTCCGGGGCCGATCCCCGGGCCGGAGCCCGTCCAGGTGTCGCCCGGGTTGCGGCACTGCCCGCTGCTCTTGACGAATGACGAGCCGTTGCAGTTTCTCGTGTAGTCCACGTAGAACCCGACCTTGTTGCGCGGACTGACCTGCGTCGTCAGGCGGATGCTGTTGACGAACCTGGTGCCGACGTTGCGAACGCGGACGCTCTCGTCTCTCGCCCACGTCCAGGCGCTGGCGTCGCCGGCGTTCTTGTTCGCGTACTGATTCTGGGTGTCGGCCTGATGACCCGTCGTGCGGGTGCTGGCGAAGAACCAGATCCGGTCGCGCTTGATGGGCCCGCCCACGGAGAAGCTGCTGTCCCAGTTCTTCAGAAGGGCCGGCGCCTCGACGAAGCCGAGCCCCCGCAGTTCGTCATCGATGTTGGACGACTGGCCCCACTTGCCGGCGAAGCTCGCGAAGAAGTTCCCGCTGAACGTGTTGCCGCCCGCCCTGGGAATGATGTTGAGCGTGGGGCCGCCCCGGTCGAATTCCGCGGGGCCGCCGGAGATCGACACCTGGACCTCGATCGAGTTGTACACGTCGTACGCGTAGTTGGACAGACCGCCGCCGGTGAATGGCGACCCGACGATCATGCCTTCGATCTGAATGGCGCCCTCATTCGAGCGGCCGCCACGGGCCGTAAAGTTGTTGTTGGTCATCTGGACCCCGGTGTTGAACCCCGTGGGCTGGATGGCCGGGATGCCGGGCAGGAGGTTCCCGAAGCTTCGCGATGCCGGCAGCGACCGTACGCCCTCGCCGGCCATGACCGTCTGCTGGCGGGTCGACCGCACGTCGACGATAGGCGTCTCACCCGTGACCGTGAGGGTCTCCGCGAGGGCACTCACGCGCATCTCGGCGTTGATGCTCGTGACGCCGGCGCCCGTCAGGTTGACGCCGTCGCGGACCACCGTGGCAAAGCCAGGCAGCGAGAACTCGATCGTGTAGGTACCGGGCGGCAGGTTGGGGATCTGGTATTGCCCGCCGGCATCCGTGGCCGCCGTTCGGACTCTCTCGATGAGCGCCGGACTCGACGCCTCGACAGTGACACCGGGGAGCACCGCGCCGGACGTGTCGCGCAGAGTGCCGGCGAGTGTCTGAGCTGACGCCAGACTGGATGCGGCAAGGAAGAAACCCGACGCCAGGAGCAGCGCCTTCGGCGGTGTTCCCATACCCCGACACGATAAGACGGCTTGTGGTCCCAGATCAAACAGTTCTGGCGCCGTGTCGCCGGGCGTCAACGGGTCATGACTCGGTTGCCTCGTGGCTGCTCTGGCGGCCGTCGTGCCGGGTCCGATTCTTCGGTCGCGTCCGGCGCGCGCCACCGTTACGGCAGGTTGAACCGCTTGCGAAGCGCCGCCATCCGGGGGTCGCCACGCAATCCCGCCAGATCTCGCGTCAGCAATCTCACCATACGCTGCGGCTCGTTAACAGCCATCCGTTCCAACGCGTCGAACGCGCGTTCTGTGTCACCCAGTGCGGCGTAGATCACTGCCTGGGCTCCCGGATTGCCGTCCTGATGCTCCGCGGCCAGCTCTTCCGCCTCCGCGCGCCTGCCCAACATGACATAGGCCAGCGCCCGAAGGGGGGCTCTTCGCGGCCGACCCGACAGCCGGTCACTTCTTTCGAACAGGGGTAACGCCTCCGCCGGCCTGCCGGCTAACGTCAACGCGCGCGCGATCGATGAGTCGACGAAGGGAAAGTCGGGTTCGACCGCGCGCACGCGCTGGAGCGTGTCGATGGCTTCCTCGTACCGGCCGGCATCCACCTGGACAACGCCGATCAGTCGCTGCAATTCCAAGGAGAGCGGAACGTTTTCCAGCGCCATCCGCAGGAGCCGCAACGACTCGTCGTGCCTTTCCAGCGGCTGCAGCGTCAAGAATGAGTAGCTGATGTAGGTCTGGCTCAGACTTGGGTTCAGACCGATGGCGCGCTGAAAGGCCCTCTCGGCGCCCGCCCAGTCGAACTCGCCCGAGAGCGCGCAACCCATGGCCGCGTACGCGTCAGCCAGCAGCGGATCGAGCTCGAGCGCCTTGTCAGCGGCCGCGCGGATGATCGGCTGGGCGGTCTCGAACTGACGCCGGCCGCCCGGGTTCGGGGGGGCCGGGGTCAACAACAGGTGCGCATAAGCAGTCGCCAACCCTGCGTGAGCCGGTGCGTACGTCGCATCCTTGGCCAGCGCCTGTTGGAAGAATCCAACCGCCTTCTCGAGATTGCGGTAATCGCCACGACCAACGAGCGCAAGGCCCTTGAGGTACAGGTCGTACGCTTCCACATTGGTCTCGTACCGTCGCCGGCCCTTGCCCAGCGTCAGTCGAAGCTCGTTGACGATCTTTCGCGAGATTTCGTCCTGAATTGCGAAAATGTCTTTCAACTCTTTGTCGTACTTCTCCGACCAGATCGTGACATCGTCGGCGGCGCGCACGAGCCGCGTGTTGATGCGAAGCTGCGTACCCGCCCGCAGCACCGACGCGTCCAGCACGTAATTGGCGTTCAGTTGCCTCGCCACTTCAGCCACATCGCGAGGTTTGTTCTTGGAAGTGAACGAGGAGTACGACGACTTCACCGTCAGACCATCAAGCACCGATAGGCTCCGGATCACTTCGTCTGTCAGCCCGTCGACGAAGTACTCGTTGTCGGGCTCGACGCTGAGGTTCTTGAAAGGCAGCACGGCGATCACGGGCGTTTGCGGTTTGCCGGCGGTCAGCCAGAGCGACCCCGTCCCGACCAGCACGAGCAGGCTGGCGGCGATCACCAGGTTGCGCCACGGCCATGGCGTTCGGTGCTGGGCGGCCGCGGCCAATGCCGTCTCCATCGCGCCAGCGCTTGCGAACCGGCCTTCGGGGTGAGGCGAGAGCGCACGCTCGACCACCTGAACGAAGTGTTCGGGCAGGTCCGGCCGCGCATCGCGCAGGAAGGTTCGTGCGCCTCGCGCGTGCGTGTCGCGGACCTCCGCCACGCTGCGCCCCTGCACCGGGTACGATCCGGTCACGAGGCGGAAAAGAAGGACCCCAACGCTGTAGATGTCCGATCGGACGCTAGCCGCCTGCCCCTCCAGAATCTCCGGGGCCATGTACACCGGTGTCCCTGCGAAGCCAGGTGCTTCGCCGTCCGAATCGTCCGTCTGGTCCAGCCCCGTCCCGAAATCCATGAGGACGATGCGGCCGCCATCTTCGCGCATCACGTTGCGCGCCTTGATGTCCCGATGCAGCAGTCCGGCCCGGTGCACGGCTGAGAGCGCCCGGCAGAGGTCGAGCCCGATCAGCGTCGCTTCCGCCGCGCCGAACGGCCCCTGCTCGCTCACCACCTGCTCGAGCGTCCGCCCGTGGATGTATTCCATCCAGAGCCCCACTCGCTCCGCGCTGCGGTCCGCCCCGTGCACGGTCACCACGTTTGGATGATCCACCTGCGCCAGCATCCGACCTTCGTCGATGACGGCGGACCCGGCGCGGGCGTGCCGCGCATCCTGCCGCCGAAGCAGCTTGAGTGCGACCTCCCGCTCGAGCCGCGTGTCCCACGCCCGGTACACCTCCCCGAACGAGCCTTCACCGACCTTCTCCAGCAGACTGAGCCCGCTCCACGTCCCCGGCCCGTGCGGCAGGGGCTCGTCGTCCAACGTCACGGTGCCGAGGCGTGCAGCGTCGGTATCGGCCTGACGATCGCTCGAAGACGACTCGGGGGTGTGCACTTCAGCGATCTCGGCGACGAGCTTCAGGCCACGGACCATTCTCCGCGTCGATTCATCGACGGCACTGGACTCGGCCGACGCCCAATCGACCGGGAGTCGGTCGAGCACCGCACGTGCCAGCTCGCGTATGACGGCGTCGTTCTCCATCACGCTTGCGTTTTCCCCAGCTCCTTGACGAGCCTGATGACGGCACGCTCCGCGGCCATGCGCGCAGCGTTGGCTGTTGGTCTGTCTAGGAGATCCGCGATTTCCTGGTAGGTGTGTCCCATCTCAATTCTCGCCACGACCAGCTCGCGATCCTCCGGGCGCAGCCTCGCCAGCGCCTGCTCGTAGCGCTCGATCCCTTCCTGCCCGATGGCTTCTTCCAACGGTGATCGGGCGTTCCCCTCCGCCTGCGAGTCGAGCTCAGTCCTCAACGGCCGTCGCTTCGCGCGCCGAAGCTCATCCCGGATGCGGTTGAGAATGGCCTGACGCAGGTACGCCTGCAGGGCCCCTTCGCCCCGAGAGTCGAACCCCTCAATTCTCTGAAACGTCTGGACGAGGGTTTCCTGCACAAGGTCCTGGGTGTCGGCCAGGTCGCGCGCCCATCGCGGCAACCGGCCGCTCGCCCAGCGCTGCAGGCGCGGCAGGTGTCGCGCGACCAGCAGGTCGAGCGCCGCGCGGTCGCCGGCCCGTGCCCGTTCCAGCAACGTGAGGGATGAGTCGAGCTTTTTCGGCCTTTCTTCCATTGGCCCCCAGCTTTGATGAGAGGCCGATCATACCCCTCTGCCCCTGCTGCGAAGGGACATCCTGGATCCGCAGAATCGCGGCGCTGTGCGATTTGACCAGGCGCCGTCGTTTTGGAGGATAGAGGGACGGGATGCAGCGGAACAGGGTCGTAGTGGTCGTCTGGCTCGTGGGCCTGGTTGCGTGTGATTCGGTCCGCAGAATCCTGGTCGCCAAGACAATCGCGCGTGAGGTGCGTCATGTCACGAATGCGGCTTCTCATCGGCGCGTCACTTGTCCTGGGACTGGCAGGGACCGTCACCGCATGCGACGGGTCGCCGGCGGCGCCCACGCCCCCGGGAGGAGGAACGGCGACGGCGACGCCACGCTCCACCGGTCCCATCGCGTTCGTCAGCACCCGCGGGGGCGATCGCGCGATCTACCTGGCCAACGAAGACGGGTCCAATGTGACACGCTGGTCGCGACCTCCGTGAGTCCTATCCCGCATGGTCGTCGGACCGCCAAAGGCTGGCGTTCGTTCGTCAACCGGCAGGGAGTCTACGTCGTCAATGCCGATGGCTCGGGCTTGCGCAGGATCTGGAGTAACGGCATCACCTGGGGCCCGATTGACTGGTCGCCGGACGGGTCGAAGATCGCCTTCATGGCCTGTTGTGGCACGGACAAAGGGATCTTCGTGATGAACAGCGACGGATCGGAGGTCACCCGGCTGATCAGCCACGAGTCCGTCGGTCCAGGATGCGGTGGTGCCGACAGCTGCGGAGTCGAGTCTCCCACGTGGTCGCCCGACGGACAATGGTTGGGTTTTCTTCCTGGGGGGGGCCATGGGGTTACCCCGAGCAACCTGGTCGCGATTAGCGTCGATGGCACAGGGCGGCGATTTCTGTTACAGGGACTACGGGGGCTCGCCCGCGTGGTCACCAGATGGGACGAAGATCGTGTTCCAGAGAGGATGCTGTCTGGACAAGGAGATTGGCCTTCGTCAGCGCCGACGGCTCGGGTCGGCCGCTGTCCCTCCAGATCTCTGGCAAAGACCCCCGCTGGGCGCCTGACGGCAGCATCGTGTTCTCCGCGCGTGAACGACGCAGGCAGAAGACGGGTCTTCGTCGCGTCTGGAGCGGGCTCGCGGCGGCAGTTGATTCCTGAGGCCACCGCGCCGGCCAATCCCGGCTACGAGGACTGCTGCGCCGTGTGGGCACGCTGAACGCGCGCGAGTTGCGGTGGCCGCCCGAGACCTGCGGCTTTCGACTCTTCTTTCATTGGCCCCCAGCTTCGATGAGAGGCCGATGAGACCCCTCCTCTTGCCGGAAGGCAGATCTCGCGAGGCTCCGCCTGAGACCGGAGGGCGGCTCCCCTCGCGAGACCGTATTGTTTGAGAACGCCGCACTGACACGCGGACGGCCTTGACCGAGACTTGGGATCATCGGCTCTGTTCAGGCTGTGAGTTCTCCCGCCCAGAGTCGGTCCAGGAAGCCTATCTCCCCCGATTACCCGAGTTACCGACCGTGGCGATCGACCCGATCTTCGAGCCGTTGCACTCGAACCTGGGGTCGACGAAATCGCCCACCCTCCCGCCATCCGATCGCGGCCCGGACCCGAAGGACTGCATCGCGCTTTTCACCGCGCGCCGGGCGATCACACGCGAGGTGCCTCATGTCACGAAGGTGGATCATCAGCGCGTCACTTGGCGTCGTGCTGGCAGGAACCGTCACGGCGTGCGACTGCCTGACCAGCACTAGCCGTCGCGCAGCGCGTCGACCGGATCCACACGGCTCGCCCGCCGCGCCGGGACGAACGACGCGACGATAGCAACGGCGAGGAGGAGCGCCGATACGCCCGCGAACGTGATCGGATCGGTGGCGCTCACGCCCACGAGGAAGGCGCTCACGACGCGGCTCAGGGCGACCGAGCCAGCGAGGCCGAGCCCGATACCGGCGAGCGCCACGGCCAGGCCCTGTCCGAGAATCAGCCCGATGACATCGCGCTCGCTCGCCCCGAGGGCGACCCGCACGCCAATCTCACGCGTCCGCTGCTTCGCCGAATACGAGATCACGCCGTAGAGGCCGAGCGACGCCAGGCCCAGCGCCATGACGGCGAACGCGCCGATGAGCGCCAGCAGGAACCGCGTCTGAGACATCGCGTTCGAGACGTACGACGCGAGCGTGGACAGTTCGGCGATCGGTACGTCCGCGTCCATGGCCGCCGCTTCGGCGCGGATGCGCGCGACGAGGATCGCCGGATCCGCAGCCGTGCGCACGACGTAGGTCAGGGGCAGGAACGAGTTGAAGACGTACGGGACGTACACGGTCTCGCGCCCCTCCGCGGCGAGCGAGGCCGACCGCACGTTCTCGACGACGCCGATGATCCGAACGGGGAGCCGCTCGAGCGAAAACGTCTTTTCGTTGAAGTGGTCGACGAGCAGGTCGGCGCCGAGGGGATCCTCCTCGCCGAAGACGCGCTGCGCGAGCTTCCGGTCGATGATCGCCACGTCGAGCGCTTCCTCCCGATTGTCCAGACGCTCGAAGGTGCGGCCCGACAGCAGCGTGATTCCCATGGCCTCGAAGTACCCCGGCAGCACGGCCTTGTAATCGGCCTTGTTGGCCCGATAGGCGTCGTCCGAGCCGCCGACGCGGCCGTACGACCCGACCGAGTACTGCTCGCCGCCCGCGAGCGGCAGCGGGGTGACGCCGCCCACGCGCTCGACGCCCGGGATGGCGCCAAGCCGATCGGCCAGATCGTTGGCGAACTGTGCCCGCGATGCCGACGTGATGTACTTGAGCATCTTCACGGGCGCATTGAATGTGACGACGTTCCGCGCGTCGAATCCCGGGTCGACCCGCTGGATCTGGGTGAAGCTGCGGACCATCAAACCGGCGCCGACGAGGAGCACGAGCGACAGCGCGACCTCCAGCACGATGAGGGCGCTGCGCAGCATGTTGCCGCGCACGCTGCCGGATTCGCTTCCCCGGTCGCGCAGCGCGTCAACCAGGTTGCCGGCGACCGCCCGCAACGCCGGGGCGAGTCCGAACAAAATCGCGGCGACCGTCGCAGCCCCCGCGGTGTAGAGGAGCGCGGCGAGGTCGATGGCCGCCCCGTCGACGCGCGGCAGGTTGCCGGGACTCAACGCCGTGATGAGCCTGATGCCCTGCCACGCCAGGAGCACGCCGAGCACGGCGCCCGCCCAGGAGAGCACGGCGCTCTCGACCAGCATCTGCGCGATGATGCGGCCGCGGCCGCTGCCGACCGCCGCCCGCACCGCGATCTCGCGCCCACGCTCGGTCGCCCTGACCAGCAGAAGGTTCGCGATGTTGGCGCACGCGATCAGCAGCACGAATCCGACGGCGCCAAGGAGAGCGAGCAGGGCGGGCCGCGCGTGGTTCACGACGTCACGGTGCAGTCCGTTCACTCTGATCTGCATGTTCTGCGTCTTGTGGAACGGGTGGACCTCGCGGAGCCGCGTCGCAACCGCGTCCATCTCATGCTGCGCCTGTTCGAGCGTGACGCCGTCACGCAACCGCGTGACCACCGTCAGCCAGGCCCCGTCCCGCGCGAAGTCGGAGATGTTGCGCGGCAGCACGCCCCAGGCATCGACGTTGGTCGGCATCGCCGCGTCCGCCGGCAGGTAGATCCGGAACGTCGGCGGCAGGACGCCCACCACGACCGAGCCCCAGCCATCCATCTGGATCGTGCGGCCGATCACGTCCCGATTGCCGCCGAACCGCCGCTGCCACAGCCCGTAGCTCAACATCACCTTGCCCGGTGGCAGGTCGGGATTGGGGTTCGCGAACACCTTGGGATCGATCGTGATCGCGTCGTCGCTTCGGAAGGTCCGGCCGACGAGCGGCTGGACGCCGAGCAGCTCGAACAGGTTCCACGTCGTGTAGCCGTTGACGATGCGCTCGGCCTGGCCGTCGCCGGTCAGCGTGCCGGGGACGGCCGCCGCCCCGGCGAAGCCCTCGAACCGCGTGGTCTGGGCCTGGTAGTCCGCGAGATCCGGTGCCGAGACGAGCGAGCGCTCGACATTGGTCGCCTGCAGGCGCGTCCACACGAGCGCCAGCTCCTCAGGATGATCGTACGGCAGCGCTCGAAGCAGCACGGCGTTCGCCACGCTGAACATCGCCACGTTGCTGCCGATGCCGAGCGCCAGGGTGAGGACGATCACCGTCGTGAAGAGCGGTCTTCGGACAAAGGAGCGAATCGCGTAGTTGAAGTCGCGAATGACGTCGCCGAGCATGACTGTGGTTGCCCCTTTCTGCAGGAGCACGACGGTTTTCGGAACGAATCGGAAGCTCGACATTATAGTCGACGCAGCGCGGCCAGAGTAGAAGGCATCTCACAAACGACGCGAACGAGCGGGAGCGAGTGAGCCTGGTGAGCGGAGCGGGGCGGGGGGCCCCCGCGAGCGAGCCAGTCGGGGAGTCCGAGGGGCGAAGATCCTATGAGTAGTTGATGGGGACCTGCTACGTTGAGTTCAGTTTAGGTGACGAAAGGAGCTCAACGATGAGTCAGAGACCCCATCACGCAGAGTCTACGGAAAACGAGCCGGTCTTGTATATGGCGTTGGAGTTGTCGGCGAGCCGCTGGCAGCTGGCGTTCGGGCTGGGGTTGGCGACGCCGAGCCGGCGGCGGACGATCCCGGCCGGGGATGAGGCGGCGTTGCGCCGGGAGCTCGCGACCGCGCGGCAACGATTTGGCCTGGCGGCGACCGCGCCCGTGCGGAGTTGCTATGAAGCGGGCCGGGACGGCTTCTGGGTGCATCGGTGGTTGACGACGCTGGCGGTCAGCAACGTGGTGGTGGACTCGGCGAGCATCGAGGTGAGTCGCCGGCGCCGACGGGCGAAAACCGATCGCCTGGATGCGGACGCGTTACTGCGGCGGTTGATCCGCTACTGGCTGGGTGAGCGGGATCAATGGAAAGTCGTCCACGTACCCAGCGTGGCGGTGGAAGATGCGCGGCAGGCCGAGCGGAGTCTGGCGATGTTGACCGCTGAGCGCACGCGGTATCGCAACCGCCTCCATGGCGTGCTGGCGACGCAGGGCGTGCGGCTCCGATTGCAGTCGTCGTTTGTGGCGCAGCTGGCGACGCTGACGCGGCCGGACGGTGGCCGCCTGCCGGCGGGGGTGGTCGCGCGCCTGACCCTGCTGTGGGCGCTGTTACAGACGGTCGAGCACGCCTTGCGGCAGGCCCGGGCCGCGCAACGGACGCAGGTCGCCGCGGCGGCGACGCCGGCGGCGGTGCGGACGCAGCGGCTCGAGCAGTTGAAGGGGATTCGGGCGCGGTCGGCGGCCGTGCTGGCGACCGAACTGTTCGCCCGCGACCTCCGCAATCGGCGGGAGGTCGGCGCGCTGAGCGGCTTGGTGGCAGTGCCCTATCAGAGCGGGGACGCGGGCCATGACCAAGGGATTAGTCGGGCCGGTCTCAAACACGTCCGCCGGATCGCGGTGGAACTGGCCTGGACGTGGGTGCGGTGGCAACCGGACAGCGCGCTGACGCGGTGGTATCGGCAGCGATTCGGGCAGGGCAGCGGCCGGCTGCGCCGCATTGGCATTGTGGCGCTGGCGCGTAAGCTGGTGATCGCGCTGTGGCGCTACAGCGAGCAGGGGATCCTGCCGGCGGGCGCAGCGTTGCGGACGTAAGCCCGCGCGTCACGCCAGCGAGTCCCGCGGGTTGACGGGCGTTCGTCGAGGGGAAGGGGCGGTCTACCGCCCGAGGCTGAAGAAGGAACCCCGTGCTTAAGCGTCGTGCCTGCGCTTCGCGCGCATAGAGGATGTGGTGTTCGCCCCGTCACGGCGACACGGATAGGAGTTGGTGCGAGGATCACCTCGCCATCACCACGACGCGCCTGCTGGAGTGGGATCGGAGGGGATGGGATTCGGGACGAGGCGGGAAGAAGGCAGACGCCCGCCTCCGCAGACCGCGCATGCTCATGAGCGGTCTGCTCCGGCGGACGTCTGCCTTCTTCCCGATCGATCGCAAGGGACTTGACAAGTGGGGCCCTCATAGGAGCCCCTCGGATGAAACTAGTTCCTACGCGACGCGGGAAGGTGCCGCGGCGCCGTGTCGCCGGCGCCGGAAATACCACGTCTCGCCGGGTCAAACTGGACCTTCTCACTGGGGTGGTGACCGGCGCGCGATTCGGGCTACCATAGGCGCGTTCAGACTGACTCTGATCGAGTGGTGGAAGCCCGAACGCTGTCCCCGCCTGCGTCGGCGGACACTACCAATTAGAGGAGCCGGAGGAATCGGCTCCCGGAGAACTCGAAGATGAAATACACAGTCCTCGTCAATGGGGAGCGGCGTACCGTCGATGTGCCGGAGCGCATGCCCCTGCTCTGGGTGCTCCGGGATGCGATGGACCTGAAGGGCACCAAGTTCGGCTGCGGTGTGGCCCAGTGCGGCGCCTGCACGGTGCTGCTGGACGGTCAGCCGATCCGCTCGTGCATCACGCCGATCTCCTCGATCGGGACCAGCCCGGTCACGACCATCGAGAGCCTGCCGCGCGACGGGTCCCACCCGTTGCAGCGCGCCTGGCTGGAGCTCGACGTCCCGCAGTGCGGTTACTGTCAGGCGGGCCAGCTGATGGCGGCCTCGGCGCTGCTCAAGGCCACGCCGAACCCGACCGACCAACAGATCGACACGGCGATGAGCGGCAACGTCTGCCGCTGCGGCACTTACATTCGGATTAAGGCGGCCATCAAGTCGGCGGCGAGCGCCGGAAGGAAGGGCTAATCATGGCTGGAACCCTGAAGGATCCGAAAATCGACCGCCGTGCGTTTCTGCAGGTCTCAGCGGTCGCCGGCGGCGGCCTGCTCATCGGCCTCTACACACCGGACGTGCTGGCGCAGGGGCGGGGTGGAGGTCCGGGCGCTCCCGCAGCCTCGCTCGCGCCGAACACCTACATCACGATCAACCCCGACAACACCTTCACGATCATCGCGAAGAATCCGGAGACTGGACAGGGCGTCAAGACTGCGCTGCCGATGATCATCGCCGATGAGTTCGACGTCGACTGGGCGCAGGTCAAGATCCAGCAGGCCGACCTGGATCCGAAGTACGGCGGGCAGATCGAGGGTGGCAGCCGTGCAATTCCGTCGAACTACCAGAACCATCGTTTGGTGGGGGCGGGCGGCCGGCTCCTCATGCTGGCAGCGGCGGCGCAGCAGTGGAATGTGCCGCAGAGCGAGTTGAGCACGGCGGGCGGTGTCGTCACGCATGCCGCGACCAAGCGCACGGCGACCTACGCCTCATTGTCGTCGCCGGCGGCGAGCCTGCCCGTGCCGGAAACCGCCGCCATCGAGGCCGCGCTCAAGAACCCGCGGGACTTCAAGATCATCGGCAAGCGGATCCGCAGCGTCGACAACCTGGATATCGTGACGGGTCGCCCGATCTTCAGCATCGACGTCGCGTTTCCGAACATGCTCCATGCGGTGCTGGTGAAGTGCGACGTCTTCGGCGGGAAGGTCGTCAGCGCCAACCTGGACGAGATCAAGAAGCTGCCGGGCATCAAGCACGCGTTCATCATCGAGCCCGCGGGGCAGGGGAACAACTCGCTCGCCTCGGGCGTGGCGATCGTGGCCGACAGCTGGTGGCTCGCCAACGACGCGCGAAGCTCGCTGAAGGTCGTCTGGGACGAAGGCGCCGTTGCGACGCAGAGCAGCGAGACGTACCTGGCGCAGGCGCGCGATCTGGCGGCCAAGGCGGCGACGGCGCCCGCACCCACGCCGCCACCACCACCTGCACCGGCCCCTGGCGGGGGGCGCGGCGGCCCCGGCGGTCCACCCAGCGCCGTGATTGGGGACGTCGAGGCGGCATTCCGCACGGCGGCGAAGACCATCGAAGCGGAGTACCTTCTTCCCGCTGCTGTCGCACGCTCCGCTCGAGCCGCAGAACTCCACGGCGCACTTCAAGGATGGGCGGCTGGAGATCTGGTCGCCGAGCCAGATTCCACACAAGCAGCATCCCGCGCTTGGCGCTGGAATTCCGCAGGAGAACATCACGTTCCACCTCGTGCGCTCCGGCGGCGGATTCGGCCGGCGGCTCGTCAGCGAGTACGACATCGAAGTGGCGCGGATCGCGCGGCTCGTCACCGAGGAGCGGGCGGCCACGGGGCTGCCGAGCGTCCCGGTCAAGCTGCTGTGGTCGCGTGAAGACGACATGGCGCACGACCAGTACCGCCCGACGGGATACCACTTCTTCAAGGCGGGCCTGGACGCGAGCGGCAAGCTCATCGCGTATCGCGATTTCGTCGCCAGCACGAACTCCGTCGTGCCCGCGAACGAGTTCCCGCGGGGCTTCGTCGAGAACGTGCTGGTCACGTCCCAGAACGTGGCGCCGTTCGGCATCCCCGTCGGTGCGCTGCGCGCGCCGCCCACCAATGGCATCTCGTTCGTGAAGCAGGGCTTCATCGACGAGATCGCCATCGCCGCCGGCAAGGATCCGTTACAGTACCGGATCGATCTGCTGAACAACCCGGTCGGCGCGGGCGCCACCGGGGGATTCAATCCGGCGCGCGCGCGCGGCGTGCTCGAGGCCGTGCGCGAGATGTCCGCGTGGGATCGCCGCAGTTCGCTGCCCAACGGCACGGGCAAGGGCGTCGCGTTCCAGTTCGCGCACGCCGGCTATGTGGCGTATGTCGTCGAGGTCTCGGTCGACGCGAAGAAGGCCATCAAGGTCAATCGCGCGTGGTGTGCCGTGGACATCGGCCGGCAGATCGTCAACCCGAGCCAGTCGGAGAACCTGGTGCACGGCGGGCTCATCGAAGGCATGAGCCACCTGATGTCCTGGGCGATCACGATCGACAAGGGACGGGTGGTACAGCGCAACTTCGGCCAGTACCAGCCGACGCGGATGCAGCACGCACCAGCCAGCGTCGAGGTCCGCTTCCTTCAGACGGACTTCGATCCGACGGGGCTCGGCGAGCCGTCGCTGCCGCCGGCAGTCCCAGCGATCACCAACGCCATCTTCGCGGCCACTGGCGTTCGAATCCGGTCGTTGCCGTTGGACAATCAAGGGTACCGCTGGACCTAGTCTGGGCGTACCGGCGCGTCATTCTAGACACCCCGAACCGATCGTCGAGGTCGGTTCGGGGTTCTTGGTACGAGTCGCCATGCCCATCGCGAGACCGACGGTCCTCGCTGCCGCTCTGGCCGCCGGCCTGATCGGCCTTCACGCGCAGTCGTCGCCGCAGGGGCGGACGCTCGTCGAGTACCGACTTCTCGGCGTCGGCCCAGGGATGGGTCGTGTCCGGAGACACCCGTCCCGCGGAGCCCGTGTTCCATCCGTCAGGTGGCAGCCCGGGAGGGCACATCTCGCATGCCGACGAAGCCGTTGGTGAGACCTGGTACTTCCGTGCGCCCGACAGCGTGTTGAAGCAGTTGGCGGAGGCCGAGAACGGCACGCTCAGCTACAGCCTCAAGCAGTCCACCGACGCTCCGGGCTTCCTCGATGACGACGTGATCATCGTGGGACCCGCAGGCCGGCTCTCGTTCCGGTTCGGCACGTCGCCCGGCAGCGACTGGACCTCCTTCGCGGTGAAGTTCACGGCCGCGGCCGGGTGGCGCTGGAACTGGAACGCGCGAGCGACACAGGAACAAATCCATCGGGTGCTCGCCAACCCGACGAGCCTCGAGATCCGCGGCGAGGACCAGACCGGACCCGATGAGGGGGCGCTCGACAACGTCGTGCTCAAATCCGGCGGGTGAGTTCGTAGGACAATTCCAGAAAGAGAGCCTCGGTCGGCGATTCGTCGTCAGGCGAAGAGGAGTCGGCACAGAGGTCGCCGGCGCCGTGGGGCTCTCCGTCTACATCGAGAGAGTCGTCAGAAGACACCCCATTGGAGGGCCATGTGCGTGGCATTCGCACCACTGTGACAGATGATCGCGTACGGGAGCCCCCAACGCCAGAAGACCCAGCCGAGCGGCACACCAAGCAAGGTGTATTTGACCATCAGCGCCGCGAGATAGTAGGCCGCGAGCATCGAGGCATCCGGGAGCGACCGTTCCAGATGCGGGACCGCAAAGATCACGGCCGATCCAAGTAGCACAATCGCAAATGCGAGTCTCTCGCGTTTCGCGTTGCGGTACACAAGCCAGGCCATCACGCTCATGACAAAGAGGCGGAACACAACCTCCTCCATCATCGGCCCGGTGACCAGCACCTCCCACGGCTCCTTAGCCATGATTCGTTCGACCAGCAGCGCACGAAGCGCCGGGTCCGCCTCGCTGATCGCCCAGTTTGCCGCGAGATTGACCAAGCCCACGGCGCCTCCCACGGCAATCGACAGGAAGACAAGCCTGACTCGGTGCTTCTGCGAGCGTTGAGGCAGTAGGCGGCAGCGAGAAGCGGCCGCGAAGCCCAGGGCCACTATGACCGCACCGACCGTTCCCGCAACACCGAAGGAGGCAGGACTGTCCACAGTGCCGTCAGCCGCCAGACCAATCATGAACGCGAGCCACGCGCCCACGATGGCGAGGGGCCTGTCTTTGTTCTGCGAGTCGAGTGTCGTGTCGAGCAGACCGCGGGTGGGGCGAGCCGGTGTCCCTTGCGTGTCTGCGAGGATCGGTGCGTTCATGGCCTCTCCCAAGGCGTCGGGGGCGGGTGACGCGCCCGGATGTAGTAACACGCGCCAAAAAATGTCGAGGGCAACACGATCTGCGAAACGCGGTCGACAACCGACTCGGAGCCGCCGAGCATTCCCCCAACCACCTGGGTCATGATGCTCACACCCAGCGCGGGCAGCATAGCGATCCCAACCATCCGAAAGTACGATTTGTCGTATCGACGGCGCGTCTTGAGTAGAAAGCGCAGTGTGCCCCCCGTTCTTACAGAAGTTGTGATCGGTCGGGTGTAACCGCTTAGCACCAGGCGAGCGATCGCAGCGATTGCACCCAGCGCGAAGCGCGTTTGCTCGGCGGGATCAGCAATCGAGTCGAGTTCCGCCACCATCCCTCGCACCAGGTCGCGATGGCGCGGCGGGGAGAGTCTGGCGATGCGCTCGACGATTCGGCCGAGCATCGGGGTAGAGCGTCGCGGCACGATCACGCCTCCCGGGTTTGCGGCAATCGGAGCCACGACGCATGCGCGCGTTGCAGAGCATGCCGCGCCTGAATCCGACCAGTGGCGGTGAGGCGATATAGCTGTCGCGGCGGCTTCCCAGGAAGCTCGGATTCCTCCCATCGCGACTCGAGCCAGCCGTCCTCGGTGAGTCGCGCGAGGAGCGGGTACAGGGTGCCCGAAGAGAGGTCGGTGACCTTCATCAGATCGTAGCCGTAGCGCCAGCTCCTCGGCGCCTCCAGAAAGGCGAGGAGCGTGCGGGTTGCGGTACGGGTGAGCCGTTGCATGGCACTAGTCTACATATGTCGTCTAGAGCGCGCAAGCCATTGTTGCAGGCCTTGCATGTAAGAACGAGGGGTCGGCCACCTACGACTTCGGTGCTATGCGAGTGCCGCACTAAAGATCCAGCATCGCCACCAGTCGTCTGCAGCACCAGTTCGGGCACGCCTGCCGCGCCAGACCTCGCAAATCCACCGGATGGTATGCTAGGCCGCGTTTCCCGCAGTTCTACTTCGTCACAGCAAATCGAAGAGGGGTCGCCAAAGTGACTCGTACTCTGGTCCTGACGATCGCGGCCGCACTCGGCATGGCGAGGCAAGAGCCGGGGACTGTGACCCGCACACAACGCCTCGAGCCGGGCGCGACTGTCTCGCAGCAGATTGCCCTGGACGAGAAGCATTCGTACACCATGAGGGTGGCGCCCGGACAGTTCCTCCGCTTCATGATAGAGCCAGAGGGCGTGGACCTGGCGGTGGCGCTTGCGGCTCCGGATGGCCGCCCGCTCGTGACCATCGATTCCGCGCGATCCCGCGCGCCCGCGTCGATCTCCATCGAGGCGGACGCAGGCGGAGATTACACACTCAGCGCCCGCGCGGTCAAGGAAGTGCCGTCTGCCGGCACGTACGCCGTGCGAGTGGAAGTCCGGGCACCCACGGCGCAGGACCGGTCTCGCGTCGAAGCCGAGCGACTGATGAGAGAAGCCGTGCCAGTGGCGACCGATGGCGCGAAGGCCGAACAGGCGATCGCGACGTTCGCGCGAGCGCTGGCCCTCTGGCGGGAAGTGGGCGACCGCTACTGGGAAGCGCAGGCGCTGTACTGGACCGGCCGCGCGCACCACCGGTTGAGCCGCCCGTCGAACGCGATCGAGTTCTACGACCGCGCACTGACGATCGTCCGCGAGATTGCGGCGCGTGCGGATGAAGGCGTTGTGCTCAACACGATGGGTATCTCCTACAACGCCCTGAGCCGTTACGACAAGGCGATCGAAGCGCTCGACGAGGCGCTGGCGATCGGACGCGAGCTGAACGATCGCGACGATCAGGCGATGGCGCTCAACAACACCGGCATCGCCTACACCGCCCTCAGTCGCAACGAGAAGGCCATCGAGGTGCTCGAACAGGCGCTGGCACTCAATCGTGCGCTGAAGAACCGCGCCCGCGAAGCCTCGGTGCTCAACGGCCTGGCCAACGCCAACCGGCAGATGAACCGCTACGACCGGGCGCTCGAGTACTACCTGCAGGCGGTCGCGCTTCACCGCGAGACCGGCAACCGATTCGACGAGGGGCAGACGCTCGCTAACGTGGCGATCGTCTACCACCAGACGGGGCGGTACGACCGGGCGCTCACCTACTACGAGCAGGCGCTGGCGATTCACAAGGAGGTGAAGAACCGCACCGGCGAAGGCATCGTGCTGAACAACATGGGCATCGCGTTCATGGACATGGGTCGTGACGAGGCCGCGATCGCATCGCTCGAGCAGGCGCTCGCCATCGCGCGCGAGGTGAAGCGGCGCGGCGGCGAGGCCAACTCGCTGCAGAATCTCGGGAACGCCCATCGCAACCTGAAACGTTACGAGCAGGCGCTCGAGTACTACGGACAGGCGCTCGCCATGCAGCGGGAGGTCAAGAACCGCATGGGCGAAGGCAGCCTGCTCAACAATCTGGGCGGCGTCGCGCACAGCCTGAAGCAGTACGACAAGGCGATCGAGTACTCGCAGCAGGCGCTGGCCATCGCCCGCGAGGTGAAGGAGCGGGCGGACGAAGCCGCCGCGCTCAGGAACCTGGCTCGGACCGAACGCGATCGCGGCAACCTGGCTCGCGCGCGCAGTCTCCTGGAGCAGGATCTCGCGATCAATGAGGCGCTCCGCGCCGACATCTACAACCCGCTGTCGCGCGCGACCTACTTCGCCACGCAGCAGGGCGCGCTCGACACCTATATCGACGTCCTCATGCGGCTCCACGCGGCAAGCCCCACGGAGCGCTTCGACGTCCTGGCGTTCGAGTCGAGCGAACGGGCGCGCGCGCGCAGTCTGCTCGAGTTGCTCACCGAGGCCGGCGCCGGGATCCGGCAGGGCGTGGATGTCGCCCTGCTTGATCGTGAGCGTGCGCTCGCACTGGAGGTGAACAGGAAAGGCACCGAGCAGGCGCAGCTCCTCGCGCGAGCGCACACGCCGGAGCAGGCGGCGGCAATGAACAACGCCATCACCGAGCTCGAAACCGAGTACGAGCACACGCAAGCCCAGATCCGACGCACGAGCCCACGCTACGCGGCGATCGCGCAGCCCGAGCCGCTCGCGCTTCGCGAGATTCAGGCGCAGGTGCTCGACCCCGAGACGCTCCTCCTGGAGTACTCGCTCGGGGAGGATCGCAGCTACATCTGGGCGGTCGGCACGGACTTGGTCTCGAGCCACGAGCTGCCGAACCGGGAAGAGATCCAGAAGGCGTCGCGCGAGCTCCTCGATCTGCTGACGACCCGCCGCGACCATTCCGGGCTGTCGGAAGCCGCGCGGCGCCTGAGCGAGATGGTGCTCCGTCCGGTCGCGTCCCGGCTGCCCGGCAAACGTCTGCTCATCGTCGCGGACGGCGCGCTGCAGTACGTGCCGTTTGCGATGCTCCCAATCCCGCGTGTGGTGGCCGGTGCGGCCGTAGCATCGACGCCGCTCGTTGTCGAGCACGAGATCGTCACTCTTCCGTCGGCATCGACGCTCTCCGTCATGCGGAAGGAGCTGGCATCGCGTAAGCCCGCAGCGCGTACGCTGGCAATCGTCGCCGATCCGGTCTTCTCGGCCGACGATAGACGCGTCAGCAGCGCTTCGCGCGTGCCGGCGCCGGCAAAGCCGGTCCTCGCGCCCGAAGCCGAGACCCGTATACTCGCGCATCTGGCCGCGAGCCCCACCGCAACGAGCGATGCTCCGCTCACGATTCCGCGGCTGCCCTTTACCAGGCAGGAAGCCGATCGCATCCGGGCCGTGGCATCGCACGCTGAAACCTTCGTCGCCACCGATTTCAAGGCGAGCAAGAAAACAGTTCTCGGCGCCGAGCTCGGACGCTATCGCTACGTGCATTTCGCGACGCACGGGTACCTGGACAGCGAGCGGCCGGGCTTCTCAGCGCTCGTCCTGTCGATGGTGGACGAGCAAGGCAATCCGCAGGACGGTTTTCTCCGCGCCAACGAAGTCTTCAACCTCACGCTCCCAGCCGAGCTCGTCGTCCTCAGCGCGTGTCAGACCGGTCTCGGCAAAGAGATCAGAAGTGAAGGGTTGGTCGGGTTGACGCGAGGGTTCATGTATGCCGGGGCGGCGCGGGTCGTGGTAAGCCTGTGGAGCGTAAGCGACAAAGCGACCTCTGAGCTGATGGCGAAGTTTTACGAGAAGGTGCTCAAGGAGCGGCAGCGCCCCGCTGCCGCCCTTCGAGCCGCGCAGGTCGAGATGTGGCGCCAGAAGCCATGGCAGGCGCCCTACTACTGGGCGGCCTTCACGCTTCAGGGAGAATGGCGGTAGCGTCCGCCATGACGCGAAGGGCTATGTGACCCAAATCCGCGCGTGAATCGCTAGACGGGAGCTCCCTCGGCCTGCAGGAGTGCCACGGTCCCGACCTTGTCTGGGCCGTGGGGCACGTCCCTGAAATACAGCGCGTACCCAAGGGCCGTGCATTGCAGGATCTCCTCCGGACGCTCATAGTGCCCAGGAACTGTGACGCGAACCGAGAGGTCTGCGCCTCGCTGCAGCAAGAGTTTCACAACCGGAACACCTGCATCTTCCCGCTGAGTGACGGCATGAAAGATGGCCGTCTGTCCGCCGACGCCGGCATCGTCGACGGTCGCACGTGCGTTGACGTCTGCTCCTAGATCGAGGAGGAGCCGAATGGCTTCCAGATTCTGGTACTCCGCCGCCACGTGCAACAGCGTCGCACCCTTCAGCGTCAGCATGCGGCCTCCGGTCGTCCCGAAATCGAGCTCCAGGAATCGGCGGTGGATAAGAGCGGGGTCTGCCGCGAGCTGTTCGCGAAGACGATCGAGTCGGCCGCACAGAAGGTCTAGGACGGCGGGGATGCTGTATTTCGTGAGCCCGCCGGCCCCCACGAGGACATCGATGCAGGTGGCAAGCTGTGGCGAACGAACGTACGACGTGATGAGGTAGTCGAGCGCCGTGCCCGGGAATTCCTGAGGGCCCGCGACATTCGGATCGGCGCCGTGGTCGAGCAGCCACTTGAGGGCGACGGGATCCACGCTCTCGCACGGAGCGAAGATGATCGGGAACGTCCCATTCCACGCGGCATTCACGTTCGCTCCGCGGGCGACGAGCAACTCCATCATGGGCACTCGATCCCCATGGAGTGCCGCGCGCATGAGCGGGCCGTCACCTCCTTGGTGCACGTCTGAACCGTGATCAATCATCCATGCCGCCATGGCCAGTCGCACGGCGTTTGGCGGCTGCCAGGGAACGCGACATTCCGCCACACAGGTCAGTGGTCCATTCTTGCCATAGCCGAGTGGCGCTCGATGAAGAGCCGGGTTCGCGGTCATCATCGCTTTAACCCGGTCGATACTCTCAGTGTCTATAGCGCGCTTGAGCCGCCCGACCTCCGTCTGCGCCGCTGCTGCCTGCAGCGCGACGCGTGTTTTCATCTTTAGCCAGCTTCCGACGCCGCACAGCCGTTCGACCACGGCTTCAAGCTGCGGGTACCGAGTCATCAGCCTGTCGGCCTCTTCGGCATCCTCCTTGTCCATGGCCCGCTGAAGGGCATCCGCCGCGATGATCTCGTCAACGTGGGCCTTGAGTTTCGGCCAGCTCGAGAATCCATAGCGACGAGCGATCTGGAATTGTGCGGCGGTAATCGATGCCGCAGTACCGGACCGAACGAGGTCCTTTGCCTGTTCCTTCAGGTGGCGGAGATTAGGCTGCCCGGGAAGGTGCCGGGGTGTCTCGGACGGGTCGATCGACATGGCGACTCCCTTTCATCAACAGCACCCGGTGTCCGCACAACGGGCCGAAAGGAAGTGTGCGAGAGTCTTGTCAAACGAGGTGGGCTTCTACCCTTTCCGCGGACCGGAAGCGTCCTTGTACGCTCTGGTCATGCTATTCGCAGGACGCCTGAGCGTCAAGCGAGGCGATCTGATGGGGCGCGCTAGTTCACAGCGCGAAGTAGTTGATGGCCCTGGCTGCCGCAGCGTCGCGGGACAGTCGCGACTAGTCGCCAGGTGGCGAGGAATCGCCCGTGCCGCGGATTGGTCGCCACAACCGCGTTTTATCGCGTCTAACGCCCGGCTTCTGCGGCGCGCGCTCTCTTCGCGCGTCCGTAGCAAGCCTGACTTCGGCACTCACGTCGATGACGCATCTCGGTTTGTATTCCGTGACTCTCTTCTGGAGTCTCTCTATCAAGGTGTATAGCGGGTGAAGATGAAGTCGCGATCTTTGACAGCCTCGTGGCAGGGAAAGCACGTCCTCATACCTGACTCAGGGCTCGGTTTGCCGTCCTTATCGAATGACGAGTACCCCCAGCCGCCCGTCGCGGCGTACTTTCTGGAGTCCTTGACCATGAACTGGAGGTAGAACTCCGTGGGGGCGCCTGCCACGAAGGATTGGGCACGGCCGAAGGCCTTGTTGTTTTCCTCCGACGGGACGTAGCTCCAGGCGATTCGGCCAACGATCGCGCCTTCCGGGAACGGGAGCTTTCCCGCCCGATATGCGTTGATCGCCACGTCGTTCCCCAGAATGGCGCGAATATCGTTGAGGTCGCCCGCTTCGTGGGCCACCGAGACCACCTTCCAGTCGCGGTATCCAGCCGGAACCTCGGTTACGAAGATCGGGGCGGCCTCTTGAGCCGTGGCGTGGCGAGACGTGATCGCCGTAAAGGCCACAACGCCCACGAGTGTCGCAACCGCAACCAGCAAGACAGTAATTCGTCTCATGGCAATTCCCCCTTCATTACATTTGGAGTAGACCGCCGAGCGTATATGCAGCCAACGCCTGGCGCTCTGGAGGCACGTTGGAGAACCGCAACTCCAAAATTGGCGCGATGATAGCACCGGCGGCGCGATCGGGGCCGCCAGGCGGTTAGCGGCGAGCGGGGCGTATGGCTGCGCCCGGCCGCAGCCAACTTCTTCACGCCCAAGCTTGTGCGTCGAGCGTTAACCGCCACTCCGACAAGACGTTGCGCAACGCCCCCTGACCAGCGGCGGCAGTGATTAGCTGCGAGGCCCTGCCGCCAACCGCGTCTTCAGGCAAACGCGTTCCAGTGTTGCTAAACCCTCAGAAACAGGACGAAACTTCCTCGTTAACAAGCTGCCGTCGACATTGTCGATTAGACACTTGGTCGTATTGACTCGAGCGGAAAAATTCCCGCTGCTCTGCGCGAACGCCATCGTGGCAATTGCAGTGAGCAACGCCGTGGTTCCAACGATTTTCCTGATTCGCATTTCGAACCTCCAGTGTTGGATGGGGGTCGGAGTGTACTTTCCTCTCAATACGAACACGCGAAGATTGCGTAAATGGAGAGTAGCCAAAACCAACAGGTCTCCCACGCTTGTCTCAATGGGATACGACAGTGCCCTTCCCCCATCAGCGGAAACGGCTGACCTAAAGTTGAAGGGTCGGGGTCGGCGGGCTGGGGGAGTGGTAAATTCAGCCGCGGCTCGTTATGTCACCGGCGGTGGGCGGCTGCAGACGTTTGAAGCCTCGACGATCCTGCGACCACGACCTGAGATCCGGCGGCCCAGTCGTAAAAGGTTTGGTGGGTTGGCGAGACGAGCAGCTGGAGCAGGAAAGTGACCACTAATGCGCAGGCAAGGACAAGTCCTCCGACCACCCACATTGGGGGTGTGAGCGGCGCGACTGGCCATCCAGGAATGTTGAAAAGACAGGTGTGGGCGATCTGCCACGGCAAGAACTTGAGACCGGACCGAAGAAAACTCCGGCCCTTACCCAACTGACCACCTTCGCGAGCGACCACGCACAGACCAAGACGCCGCTTGCCCCAAGTCGCGTGAACCGATGAAGCCTCCGACAAGCTGAAATACAGAAATACTGGCAGCACCAGCGTGAGGAATGCTAATAGATCGTATCGCCAGGGCTCGCCGAGATCCTGAAACCCGCCGAGGACGCCAACCCGCACGACCACGCTGACGACGGCAAGACCGAGCATGTAGCCCAGGAGGAGCAGGTAGTCGAAGGCAAACGCCGCAATACGCCTGCCGCCGTTCGCGTGATGCGGATCCCTTTCGTCGTGTGGGATGACAGCTCGATTAACCGCTCCATCGCGCGCTCCACTGCCCCGCATGGCGCCATTCTGGGCGTGTGATGGCGCTGGGTCAAGCCGCATGCCGAAGGGATACCGTTTTCCATGATTCTGGTCAGGGATCAGGGATCGGTTGCCTCTCCTTCAGAGTCAACAATCCCTGATTCTGACGATCGCTGGACTAGAACCGAACCGAATACACCACCTTGAAGTTGCGCCCCATCTCGGGCACGAAGTCCTTCACGAAGGACAGATGGTTGCGATAGAGCTCGTTGGTCGCATTATCGAGCCGCGCCGTGATGGTGTTGACTGCATTCCCTCCGCCAAACGAGTACGACGCGAAGACCTTCAGCAGATTGTAGCCATCGGTCGGCGTCTCCTCGAAGAACACGCGATCCTGCTTCGCCACGGCCATGATCTCGCCGCCGGCCTGGAACGCGCTTCTCTGATAACGCAGTCCTCCGCGGAAGCGCGTCGGCGGGATGCGCGGCAGCGGCTCGTTTCGCTCACGCAGCTCAGCGTAGCACCAGATCGAACCCGAGCTCGGCGATGAGTCCCGCGCCCATATCGATGTCTGCGTGCGCTTCGACGCCTTGAAAGAGACTGTCGGCCGCGACGGCCGCGACGATGGGGAATCCTTCCGGGTCCACATCGGGAAAGAGTTCCGCGAACTCGCCTTCGCTCACCGGATCCCGGAAGATGTAGTCATTGATTCGGTTATAGAAGTACGTCGAGCTCGCCTGAGAACCGGCGATGGCGCCACCTCACCGACGCATCGAGGCCGAGCGCGATCTCGGAATCGAGCTCCGGATTGCCAATCTCGAACGCGAAGTTGCCGGGATGGATGCCGAAGAAGTACAGCTCCTCAAGCGCCGGGTTGCGCGCCGCCCGCGCGACGTTGAACGCAAACGTCAGCTTGTCGTTCGCCGCCGCCGGCCGAAACAGAATGCCGACCGATCCCGAGGCGTCGGTGAAGTCGCGGTCGGGCAAACCGCCTTCTGGTCGTGAAGCCGGCCCAGTTGACACGGCCGCCGAACTGGACGGTCACGTGCGGCCAGGTCAGTTCTTCGTACAGGAACAGTGCATAGGCGTTTTCATCGACCGGCGGGGAGAGCGCTTCTGCGCCGATGGCCGTGAACGCACGCGCGAGGAACGATCCGCCTATGGTCCCAGTCAGTCGTCCCCACTGCTGTGCTT
This sequence comes from uncultured Acidobacteriota bacterium, assembly GCA_963839705.1. Lineage (GTDB taxonomy): Bacteria > Acidobacteriota > Vicinamibacteria > Vicinamibacterales > 2-12-FULL-66-21 > DATBJJ01. The sequence goes on along the minus strand of CAWIWL010000003.1, from coordinate 42,023 downwards.
GGCCTGGACGTTGAGGTCCGTGGTGTTGTTCTCGAACTGCGTGCCGACTTCTCCTCGCCCTCGATTTCGTCGTGTTTATACTGCCGGTAACCAAACAGGGCGCGAAACGAGGTGAACGCTCCATTGAGGTTGTCCGCTCCCGTTCGCAGCCCGAACATCTGCCGGCGCGGAGTCAGTTGAATCTGTCCCTCTTCGACGTACGGCAGGCCGTACTTCGTGTTGTCGTAGCCGTAGCTCCCGCCGAAGTAGCTATGCTCGCCGGTCCACGCGACGCCGACCGAGCCGAACCCGCCGCGCGACTGGCTGTTCTCGATGGTGCCCTCCGGCGTATCGACGTCACCCGATCGGCGGCCGCTGCCGGACGCGTGCACGGCCCATGTATTGTTCCCATACAGCACGTCGCCTGCGCCTCCTACATCGGAGGCCGCGGTCCCCACGTCAGCCGTAATCCCGCCATGCACGCCACTAACCTGCGTTGTGGGAATCGTGTCCGAAATCACGTTGACGAGACCGCCGATCGCATTCGAACCGTAGAGCAGCGTCGCGGGACCGCGGACCACCTCGATTTTCGAGGCGCCCGTGGGGTTGACCACCACGCCATGGTCTCCCGACTGACTCGACAGGTCGCCGACGCGCTGGCCGTCATCGAGGATCAGCACGCGATCGCCATCGAGGCCGCGGATGACCGGACGGGACGGGCCCGGGCCGAACGACCGCTCGGCGACCCCTGGTTGTGTGGCGATTGTCGCGCCCAGCGTACCCTCCAACTGCTTGGCCAGATCCTGGCCGGCGAGCACGGTCGTCGGTTGATAGGAATCGAACTGATTCCTCGCGTCGGGGCCGACCGAGACGACCTCGCTGTAGTGCAGCTCGGGATCGACCGCGACGTCGAGCGTCAGCGCGGTCTGCCCGACGGTGAGCTCCGAGCGCGCCGCGACGAAGCCCTTGGCCGTCACCAGCAAATGGTGAGCGCCGGCGGGCACGTTGGGAATCGAGTAGGAGCCGTCGGGCCCCGACTTGGTCTCGAGCGCGGTCCCTTCGATCGCGACCGTCGCGCCGGCGATCGGTTTTGTGGAAACGGAATGATAGAGACGGCCGGACACCGATACGCCCTGGGCCGCCGCCGTCGCGGCGAGCCCGAAGAGGCTGACGAGCGCCAGCGCGCACGCGCGCGGCGCAAGAGTTACGAAAAAACATAGTCCCTCCCGAAAAGTACCGAACACACTGAACAGGCGCGTGGAAGACGTCCGGTCGCAGCCGACAGGCCTGCGGCGGGAGCGAGACGGCTCCACGAGAAACCAAGCGAGAAAGGGTCTGTTCAGGCGGGAGGTGCGCGCGCGGGGAGCCGATCGAACGCAGGAGCACGGTGAGACGCGTCGGCGAGCGCATCGACACCGTGTTCGGCCGTGAGGCCGGCGGCCGCGGGTCCGCAGTCCGCGAACGCGGTGCGGAATGAGCGGATCGAGTGGCAGATGACGCAGTGGTGAGGCTGTCGAGCGCCCGCTGTGGCGGTCGTCCAACGCGCGGGCGCGTCTGGCGAAGCCCCTACAGCCGCGCACAGCAGGTCGTCGTCTGCCGCGTGGGGAGCCACGAACGGCGCGACCCAGACCAGCAGCAGACAGGCTGCAAGCCACTGGCAAGACCGACGATGGCGTCGGAAAAGCTGGAACACCCTGCTTCTGAGGGTAACCGCGCGGTGGTGTGTAGGCAAGGCCCACGAATGGGGGACGATAAGCCTGAGCTGGATGTTCGCCGCGATGCCACCGCTATTGTCGGGAGTCAATACAGCCTCTTCCGATCCTGTCATCGAGGCGACGAGTCCGTCAGGCCAGGTGCAAGCCCTTCTGTTTCAGCGTCAGGTAAGTGCCGCTCAGCAAAGTACTTAGCACGGCACAACGGGCAGGGGTGGCGGCATGAACCTTGCGGCCGATCGCCCTCTGGAGAGGTGCCATGATTGCTAGAAAAAACTCGGTGATCGCAACGGTAGTGGCGGCCATGTTCATCGCGACGGGCCCGTCGTTTGCCGGGCAGGGCAGGGGAAGCGGCGGACCGAAAACGCACCCCCCGAAGACAACCGGTGGGCCCCATACGACGGTGGCGAAGGGGCCTTCGGCGGGCACGGTTCAGCACGGTTCTCCGAAGGGTCCTAAATCCACATCGACGATGGCGGGCGGCGCCGCCGCCAAAGCGCCCAAGACGACGAGCGCGTCCCCGAAGTCTGGGACCGCGAGCGCCAAGGCGACGGGCAAATCGACGACGACCGCGTCAGCCAAGACGACCGCGTCAGCCAACACGACGACGGCGTCAGCCAAGAAGACCGAGCCAGCTAAGTCGACCGCATCAGCCAAAAAGACCGAGCTAGCCAAGACGACGAGCACGCCGGGTACCGGCGCGACACCGACCACGACGACGCTGACGCCGGTGCAGCAGAAGCTCCAGCAGAACACCAACCTGGCGAGCAAGCTGGAGACGCGTCTGCCCAAAGGCACCGACCTGATGACCGCCGCCGAAGGCTTTCGCAATCTCGGTCAGTTCGTGGCGGCCGTCAACGTGTCGAACAACCTCGGCATCGATTTCGTGAATCTGAAAACCAGCATGGTGGACGATGGGCTGAGCCTGGGCCAGTCGATTCAGACCTGGAAGCCAACAGCCAACTCGACGCGGGAAGTCTCGCTCGCCGAATCTCAGGCGACCGTGCTCATCAACACGTCTTCGACGACAACGACGACGACTACCGCGAAGACGAAGAAGCCCAAGAGCACGAGCGGCGGCGAATTGAATGACTAAACGCGCTCGGGTGATCGTTGCGGTCACGCTCTGCCTGACGGCCTCCGCCCCATGGGCGGAGGCCCAGGGCAATGGTCGCGGCAACGCGTACGGAAAGCGCAATCAGGGCGCCAGCGGCGGGGCGGCGGCCGGCGCGGCCGCCGCGAGCGCGCCATCAGGTTCGTCGCCGACGACAGAGACAGTGCAGGGGCCGCCGGCTGGCGTCGGCGTCCGCAACTTCGGTGCCTGGCTCGACGATGCGTCCGTGATGGCGCCAGGAAGCGGCAGCCTGACGCTGTCGGTCGCGTACTGGAGGACGCCGGCCTACCGCGAGTTCGACGTGCCGGTCGTCGATGGCGGCCTTGGCCTGTCGCGCCGCGTCCAGTTCGGATTCAGCGTTCCCTACTACCACGCAAACGAACCCGGCGGGCCAATCGCTCGCGGGGTGGGCGATCTCTATTTCACCACCAAGATTCAGCTCCGCGAGCCCCGTACCCACGAGCGATTGGGGTTTTCGCTGACGCCTCTCCTCGAGGTCCTCAGCTTCGCGCCGGCCCCGGATCGCAGCCGGGTGAGCTGGGCGCTGCCGGCCAACCTCGAGTGGCAGGGTGACGGCTGGCGCACCTACGGAAGCGCCGGCTACTTCTCGCGCGGCGCAGTCTTCGGAAGCGGAGCGCTGGAGATCGCGCTCTCCGATTCCGCGTGGTTCACCGGTTCGATCAGCCAGTCGTACTCCCTCGAGCACGACGAGCTCAGCACGGCGCTCGGCCTGGCGCGACTGCGGATCGACCTGAGCGGCGGCGCGGGACTCTCGTTGTCGCCCAACCTCGCCATCTTCGGCGTCGTGGGCCGGACGATGTCGAAGCAGGACGTCAACAGCGCCACGTTCTTCTTCACGACCGGCGTGTCGGTGTCCTTCGACGCGCGTCCGCCGGCCACGCCCCGAAGGTAGATCGGGACGCCGCCTGCGGGCGCCATCGAGCTAAGGAAAACCTCCACCGAACTAAACCGACACCACTGCGCATGTGAGAGCCTCAGAGTTTGCAGATTGTGACAGATCGCTAACCGAGCGCATCCCTGACGCATCCGGGCGCCCCCACGACGCGGATCGCAACTGAGGCCAAATGGTCGGCTAGCTCGCTCGCCGGTCACGGGAGCAACACGTACGGAGCCAGAAAATCGCGCGCCGACGCCGTGTCCAGCCGATAGGTGACATTGGTCGCGCGGCACACGGCGTCTCCAGTGATCGTGATCGAGACAAGCAGGCGAGCGCCGTTGTAGACGAAGAAGTTCGGTCCGCCCGAGTCGCCGAAGCACGTCCCGCCATCCCCGGTCGACGGATTCTGTGAGAGCCGCAAATAACCATTGTTGAGCGCGTTGAACGATGAGAACGCGTACATCCTCGGCACGGGATTGCGGTCCTGAAAGAATGGCTGCCCGGCGCCTACGACGCGGTTCTGCAAACCGTAGCCTACGGGCGTGAACACGGCTTTCTTCAGGCCGTTCTGTACGCTGAGCTCGTCGAGGAGGCCCGCCGGCGGCAGCCTTGCCGGTGTGATACCGAGAGTGTCTCGGGCATCTAATATCAGGACGGCAGTGTCGCCCGGGTCGCTCTGCGACTGGTTGAATCCCGGGTTCGTCACGACCTGGATGACGGGAGCCAGCCGGGTGGACGGCGTGGTGAGGTCGCCGAAGGGAATCGGGTTGTCGAAGCTGACGAACGCGGTGTAACCGAGTGGGGTCAGCTCCGCCTCGAAAAAGAACGTGCAGTGGCTGGCGGTCAGAAACACGGTAGGTGAGACTAACGTGCCCGAACATATCGGGAAGACGTTCCCGGTCGTCGGAGACTTGACGATGAAGGCACCGGTGTTCTCGAACACGTTGGACGTGTCGACAAAACCATACACAATCGCGCTCACACGCGGCGGAACAGCGACGAGGACAACGGCGATGGCGAGAACTCCCAGCAGAATGCGGCCGTAGGTACGCATCTTCGAACCTCCTTGCGTTGTATCGCTGCGGAGCAGTATACGCATCTCCCGGGTGGGCTGGCCGGTGAGAAGAGTGGGTGGGGCGAGTCTAGCGGGCGCGTCGCGGAGATCCGTGCCGCTCACGATGTTTAGCGCGCGAGCACGCTCGCCAGCGCTGCGAGAGTGAAGTCGCTGGTCGCAATTCTCGCGAACAGACGCCCCCTTGAAAAAGGGGGAGAGGTGCTTCTTGATCCCGGAGAGGCGCGGCGATCGCCGGAACGAAGCCCCTGGCGCAGCTGTCGCCCTTTGCCATCATGACAACCAGTGGCCAACATACGACAACTGGTTATCAATAGCCCGATGGCGATGCTACCGCGATTCGCTTGCGGTGTGCGGCCGCGCAGCCATGAACGCCAGGGCCAGGCAAACCGTGCAGGCGAGCGAAAAGAGCGCGGGCACGGCGAAGATGAACGTCCAAATGACCCCCGTTCCAACCACGCCTGCCAGGCTCAGCGTGCCCAGCAGAGGCCGAACCCGGCTCGGATCCACACGCACCAGGGACGCGAGCTGCCATAGGAGAACGGCCTGCAGCAGCAGGAGCACCGTGATGTACAGACCGAAGCCGACGTAGAAGTGCCAGTACGTTCGGGTCGCGCCCATGACGTCGAATTGGAAAGCCCGCATCGACCGCAACACGTCGGTCTCGCCCGGGGGTGACCAGGCGTCCATCGCCCCCATGGTGTGACCAGCCGCGAAGAGCAGCGTCAGACCAGAGGCCGTGCGTAGCAGGAGCGCCGGGGTCAGCCACGCGGTCATGCGTAAAGACTAGGACCATGACCGTGGCCCCGTATTGTAAGATTGCGACCTAGAGGCCACCGAACCGTGGGCATCCGCTTCTATCCGCCGTGTGAGGAATTGCGGGGGATCGTCGCGCGGATCTACGCGCACGAGAGTGGTTCGTCTGAGCCTGGGGACCCGCGCTGGCTCATCGTCCCCGACGGCGACGTCAAGCTGATTTTTCCGTTCGCCGGCGCAATTCGGTGCCAAATCGGAGACAGCGAACGCCTGCACCCGGCATCCAGACTCATTCTGTCCGGCATGCGAACCCAACCGGGGGGCCTGTCGTTTCCCAATGGTGTCGATGCGATCGGGGTGATTATCCGGCCCGAAGCTGCCTACCGCCTTCTGGCTCCGCCGCACAGCGGAATCACCAACCGCACATTTGACGGCGAAGAGATCTTCGACGCTGCGGCCAGACGGCTCCAAGACGAGCTGACGAACCTGCCTTCCGAAGAAGATCGTGTCGCGCGTCTTCAAGTGAGGCTTTGCGAGTGGCTCCGACGGCACGATCGACGAGATCTGGCGTTCGAGCACGCCGTTCGTCGTCTGAAACAATTCGAAGGTCGGATCCGCATCGAGGCACTGGCGTGCGAAGTGGGCTGGTCCCGGCGACATCTCGAACGCAGGTTCCTGGAACACGCCGGCGTGGGACCAAAAGATCTCGCGAACATCCTGCGATTCCACGCCGTGTACAAACGGATAAGACGATCCGCCGACGGTCACTACGCTCCATTGATTCAGGACCACTACTTCGACCAGTCCCACTTCTTGAAGGCGTTCAAGCAATTCGCGGGCGTGACGCCACGGGTGTATTCGGGAATTCACGACTACGGGCTCGTCTACGTTCCTGACTAGTCTCATCCGGGGGACTTTGTCCCCCGGACCCCCTTGCACGCTCGCTCGCGGGGACCCCGACGCCCCGCTCCGCTCGCGTGGCTCACTCGCTTCCGCTCGTTCGCGCTGTTTATGAGACAGCTTGTAGAGCTTCAGGCGCCACTGGTCCGATTCAGTGGACATCACTGTTTTTCAGCACGGCCAGCCCGTGCCCCCGGGAGCAGCTCCCGCGCAATTAGTGAGTCGGATCATTACCGGGTCGACGACGCAGCCGCGCGAACAGCTTGCCGATCTCCGTGAGCCACAGCACCGAGCTCGCGATGGCGATACAACGTAGCCAGTCCCCGGCGCTGAGTCCGACGGTTCCGAATGCCTGCTGAAGAGCCGGCACGTACACCACAGACACCTGCAGTGCGACCGACAGTGCCACCGCGGCCCAGAGCCAGGGATTGGTGAACAGTCCGACGAACGCACTGATGTGATCCGAACGCGCGTTCACGACGTTGACGATCTGGAACAGCATCAGCGTCGTGAACGCGATCGTCTGCGCGTAGCGCAAACTGCCCGAGCCGTCGACGAAGCCACCCGGCAAGGAGGCGTCGAGCGCGAACAACGTGCCAGCTGCCATGATGACCCCAACGAAGGCGATGCCGCGCCACATCTGCGGCGTCAGCACCCCCTCGCCGACAGGACGTGGTGGTTGGTGCATCACGTCTTCGCCGGCCGGGTCGACGCCGAGTGCAAGCGCCGGTGGTCCATCGGTGACCAGGTTGATCCACAGGATCTGGGTGGCCAGAAGTGGCAGGACAACGGCGCCGCGCTCTGCCTGCAGGCCGATGCGGTCCGCAAGCACGACACCGAAGAACATCGTCAGCACCTCCCCGATGTTCGACGACAACAGGTAGCGCAGGAACTTTCGGATGTTCGCGAAGATCGCGCGGCCCTCTTCGACCGCCGCGACAATTGTTGCGAAGTTGTCGTCGGCGAGCACCATGTCTGCCGCCTCCTTTGACACGTCCGTCCCTGTAATGCCCATCGCCACGCCGATATCAGCCTTCTTGAGTGCCGGCGCATCGTTGACGCCGTCGCCCGTCATGGCCACGACGGCCCCGGTTCGTCGCAACGCGTCGACGATTCGCAGCTTGTGCTCGGGGTTCACGCGTGCGTAGACCGACACCTTGGCAACCGTGGCCGCGCGCACCTCGTCCGACATCTTCTCGAGTTCCGCTCCGGTGATGGCGCGGCAGTCTTCGGCGATGCCAAGTTCCTGAGCGATGACGGCGGCCGTCCGTGGGTGATCGCCAGTGATCATGAGCGGACGAATCCCGGCGCGTCGCGCTCGCGCAACCGCGTCTCGAGCTTCGGCCCGCGGCGGGTCGATCATGCCGATCAACCCCGCGAACACCAGGTCCTGTTCGACGCTTTCGTCCCGGCGATCAGCCTGCGCCGCGAGCGCATCGCCCGATAACCATCGGCCGGCGACGCCGAGCGTCCTCAGCGCCTGACTGGCAAGCGCGTCGTTGACCTGCAGGATCTCCGCTCGGCGCTCGGGCGTCAGCGGACGCCGCTCGGCACCCACGAGTTCGCGGCTGCAGCGGGTCAGGAGGATATCAGGCGCCCCTTTGGTGAACACGATCCGCCTGTCCTGCTGCTCGGTATCACGATGCACGGTGCTCATGAGCTTTCGCTCGGAGGAAAACGGCACCTCGCTCACGCGCGGCAGACGCGCCTCGAGCGCCTCCGCCTGCAAGCCCGCCTTCCGCGCCGCAACAAGCAGGGCTCCCTCGGTCGGGTCTCCCTGCACGGTCCACCGGCCATTGCGCGCTTCGACGACCGCGTTGTTCGCGCGATCCGCGACAGAGAGCGCGCGTTCCAGCTCGACCTGGAGCGCCCCTTCGATGGGTCCACCGCCCTCTCGTCCCACCTCACCGTCCGGGGCGTACCCCGACCCCCCGAACGTCACGCGCCCGCTCGCCGTGACCACGACGCGCACGGTCATTTCGTTTCTGGTCAGCGTGCCCGTCTTGTCGGAAGCGATGACGCTCGCCGAGCCCAGCGTCTCGACGGCGGCCAGGTGTCGGACGATAGCGTTCCGCCGCGCCATCCGTTGAACGCCGATCGCGAGCACTGCTGTGACCACAGCGGGCAACCCCTCGGGCACCGCCGCGACGGCCAGCGCCACGCCGAGAATGAGCACGTCGAGTATGGCGGACGGGTCCCGGACGTCCTCGACAATGATGATCGTCGCGATCATCACAACGGCTATGACGATGACGACGATTCCAAGGACTTTGCCCGTCCGATCGAGCTCTCGCTGAAGTGGCGTAGCCTCGTCCTGTGTCTCCTTCAGGAGCCCGGCGATGCGTCCCATTTCGGTCTGCATGCCAGTCGCGGTCACGACGGCTTTCCCGTGTCCGTAGGTAGCTGCCGTCCCGCTGAAAATCATGTTGTGGCGGTCACCCAACGCCACGTCGTCGGCAATGACATCGGTATCCTTGGACACTGGCAGGCTTTCGCCGGTGAGCGCGGCCTCAGCGGTCTGCAGGGCTGCCGATTCCAGCAGCCGCCCGTCGGCCGGGATGGTGTCGCCTTCCTCGATCAGGATGATGTCGCCGGGGACGATCTCCGCGGCGGGGATGCTGCGTCGTTCGCCGTTGCGGATGACCGCAGCGTCCGCTGCGGACATCGCTCGCAGGGCCGCAACCGCGGCCTCGGCTCGTGATTCCTGGACGTAGCCCAAGGTGGCGTTGAGCAGGACGACCGCCAGGATGGCAATCGCTTCGTACGGAAGGGCTGCATCACGCTCGTAGACCCACAGACCTGCGGAGATACCGGTGGCGATGAGCAGCAGGATGACCAGTACGTCTTGAAACTGTGCAAGGAGGCGCCGCCATGCTGGAGCCGCCTTCTCGGTCGCGAGTTCGTTGCGCCCGTACCGTTCAAGTCGCGATGCGACCTCGGCGTCGGTCAAGCCACGCCGGAGGTCGGTTCGGAGCACCGCGACGACGTCATCAGCATGATGTCGGTGTGGCGTGTATGGATCCATGACCTGGCTGCTCGACACGCGTTGTGGGCATCACAGACAGACTGCAGCACCCGCTGGAGCACAGTTCGTCCCTCACGGATCCAGTGAGTCGATCTCCCGTGACACTTGCTCCTTCCGGAGCGCTTCACCGAACGCCTGATGAACGCGCTGCCCGACTGTTCAGCGTAGCTCTTGCCTCTTGCGACGCGTTCCTCTCAGGAAACGTCGTTATCTGAACCGCTGACGCTGGCGTGGGCACGACGGTCACCGAAAAGCAACAGCAGTGGTCACGCCTTCACGGGACCACTCTGCCGCAGGGTGTTATCGCTGCTGGAGCACCGGTTGGCCGAGCCACTCCTGGAAGCTGATCTCTCCGAGTCGCGCCTCGCCGGCAGGAACCAGCGAGCGCTCGCCGAGTTCAGCCCCGAAATACCGCGCGTGCGGGTCAACGACCACCTCGCGGGGATCGTTGCGCGCGGTGAGGCCCTGACGGATCAGCTCATCGAAACGGAACTGTTGGGGACCAGCCACGTCAACCGTGCCATTCAGCGGCGCGCCCATGGCGACCCTGCCGACCGCCTTGGCGACGTCATCAGCCGCCATGGGCTGAATGAGTACCGCGGGCAGCCGAACCGTCGTTCCGTCAGTGGCGTCATCGGCGATGCGCTTGACGAACTCGAAGAATTGCGTCGCCCGAACGATCGAGTACGGGATCCCGCCACCCTTGATCAGCGTTTCCTGAGCGTTCTTCGCTCGGAGGTAGGGACTGTCAGGGATACGCTCTGTTCCCACGACGGACAGCGCAACGTAGTGCGTCACGCCTGCTGCTGTCGCGTACTTGAGAAGGTTACCCGTGGAGGTGGTGAAGAACTCCATGACCGCCGACTCCTCGAACGACGGGGAGTTCGACACGTCGACGACGACCGACGTGCCCTGAAGGGCCTCAGCCAGGCCCTCGCCGGTGAGGGTGTTGACGCCCGTGTTCGGCGCGGCCGCGACTGCTTCATGGCCGTGTTCACGTAGATTGGTCACGAGTTTTGATCCGATGAGCCCGGTGCCGCCGATGATGACGAGTTTCATAATCGATGTCCCTTCCGTGTTGATCCGTGCAATGTACCCGAGCGTTCTGGTTAGTTCAAGTCGGTGACGATGTCGCGACCGTCAGGTCTCGGCTACCGATCACCGCAGGTCACTTGACGGGCGTCAGAATCGGTGCGCCTTTGTCCTTCACCATGAACACCACGTACTTGGCCGGCGCCGAGTTGCTCGCGTTTCGGCTGACGACGTGCACGTCGTTCGGTCCCTCCGACCAGGTCTGGCCTGGCGTCAATGTGATGGGTGCCCCACCTTTGACCTGCATCACGACCGAGCCTTCCAGTACGTAGACCAGCGCCTGCGCGTTATGCGTATGCACCGGGGTTGATCCTCCTGGCGCGTACTCGACTGTAATCAATGAGACTTCCCTTTTGGAATCCCCTGCGAGATCCTTGGACAACAGTGATCGGACCGACCCGTCCTGAGCCACGAGAGTGCCGCCCACAAGCGACAGCGAGACTATCAACGCTGCTATTTTCATAGCCGTTCCTCCAATCGCGGCTGCAGGTTGTTCCGAATCTGCAGTGGCCGCTTCTGCGAGTCATTGACCGGATACGGAGATGCGTTGTGACAGCACCGAACGACGAAGCTGAGTGAACTGGAAAGGAGTCGTCGTGTGGCGCCATTCGTTCGAACGGAGCGTTCATCAACAAGTCGACGGTTGACACGGCTTTTTGTAGCCAGGCACGAAGCGGTCGCCGAAGTCACGCAGGAAGGCATCGGGACTTCATCCGTGGCGGCACACGCCGTATCGTTCGCGATTCTCGAGCCGAAGGGCGCGAGGTCGACTGTGACAATACGGACGAAGCCCTGACCGACGTGGCCGGCGCGCCACGGTCACCACATAGGCTGACGTGCGGTCGAAGCGCACGAACCGGTAGTCGCCGTACTGCTGCGCGATCTCGAAGCCCGCCGACAGAAACAAGAGCTCGAGCTCGGCCGGGAAGTATATGTGGCTGGCGAAGTCGGTCACGAGACGTTCGGCCAGCTCGCGTTGGTCGAACCGGTCGTAGAGCAGTCGCACGTCGGCGCGCTGCAGATGCGGCTCGTAGGTCGTAGCGCTGCACCGTAGCAGCCGTGCCTCTCCCCCCGCCGTCCTGCGCGTGGCATCGATGTCCAAATCTACGAACGCGCGTGGTCGTACGCGCTGAGCTTCGGCCAGCATGGCCAGGTCGGGCACGCGGACATCGAGAATGAAGACACCGCCAGGGCGGAGCAAGCGAAACGCGGTGGCCCAGGTGCGACGCCGATCATCGAGCGTGAGCAAGTGGGACACCGAGCAACAGGCAATGACGACGGCATCAAAGGCGCCGCCCGCGCCCGGCCAGTCGCGCATGTCGCCCTCCAGGAGCGATACGCGCTCGCGCACCGACGGCTCTGCGGCATCGCGCGCCGTGGCCGCGTTGCCAAGCATGTCGATCGACGAGTCCACCCCCACGATCTCGGTTTTGGGCAGGGCCGCGGCCAGTGTGAAGGTCACTCGGCCAGACCCGCAGGCCAGCTCCAGCACGCGGCGCGGGCGGACGCGTGCGAGCAGGCGAGCGAAGAAGCGGGCGTCGTGATTGCTGGCGCCCTCGTATTCCATGTCGTAGATGTCGGGCCGGGCGTAGATGTCGGACCGTTCCGAGATGCCTGTGCCTAGATGGTTGAGGCGCGGCACGGGTGAGGATGGGCGTCCGATGGGTCGCAGCAGAGGGCCGCCGGATAGCCGCGCAGGGTTTCGCGAAAGAACAGATGGCATGGTTGTATCCCGTCTTGGAGCAGCCCCTGATGCTCAGTGGTCATTGAGAGGGCCTCTGCCCGGAACAGCAGTGGCGCTTCGACAACCCATTGACCGGGTACGGGGATGCGTTGTGACGTTTCAATGCGACGAAGCTGCGTGAGCCGGAGAAGGAGTCGCGAGTCGCGTCGTCGCCGGGCTCAGTCTTTCCCCCCAGTCTGGACGCGCGGGAAGTAGCGGATCACGAAGAGCAAGTAGACCAGCCAGAGTGCGAACCACGCAGACGCGACGGCAAGAAGCCTGACCGTGAAGAGGATCAAGCTCGGAGCCAGGAACAGAAAGATGCATCCGAGCAGCCAGAGGCGATCGCCTCGACGGGAGTACCGAGTGCGATCGGCATCGTCGATCCGGCCGCCAAGCGAGGCGCCATAGTAATAGAAGGACGCAAACGCGAATGAAAACGTCGCCACACCCATCACGAGCAATGTGGCTTGAAACCGCAAGGCGTCCACCTCTCCGCTTGCGAACCTCGGATACAGGAAGAACAGCAGGAACGTGAAGATCGCGATGCTCGACGCAGCGAGCTGGTACGTGCGATTGACGTTAGCGGCGGCAAGATCGTCGCGCATCGAAGTCCCTCCTCAGTTCGCCATTAACTGCAATACTTGTGAAACCCGCTAGAAGGCACAACGCAAGGCCTCCCTCTTACGCAGCCGCGCGTTGGCAGCGTACGTCCCGGGCGATGGGGACTCGTTGCCGTGCGGACCTCTCACGACATCCGCCGCACAGCGTTCCTTCGAGGCTGGTGACGTCGCCATTGTGGGCCGCGGCGATGAAAGCGTCGACAAGACGTCGCTGCTCGGTAGAACTCGCGGGCATCCTTCGGCCGTTCGCGACGTGCTGCCGAGCGCGAGTCACGACCTGCCGCACGTTGGCCTCTTCAAGCCGAAGGGCGTTCGCGATGTCGCGGTACGGGTAGTCGAAAGCCTCGCGAAGGATGTAAGCGGCTCGTTCCGTGGACGACAGCTTCTCCAGCAGTAGCAGGATCCCGGCCTCCAGCCCCTCGCCTTGTTCCGCTCCCAACCCCGGGTCGGCACTCGTGTCGACGGGTTCCGGCAGCCAAGCAGAGACGTACGTCTCTCGGCGCGAGCGTGCCGATTGCACGACGTTGATCGCCAGTCGTGTCGTTGTCGTCGCGAGGAACGCGGCGGCGTCGCGAACCACGCTGCGATCCGCCGTCTGCCAGCGTACCCAGACGTCTTGCACGACGTCCTCGGCTTCGGCTGCGCTACCCAGCATCCGGTAGGCGATGCCAAAGAGACGAGGACGCACGCTCATGAACGCCGAAAGGCCGTCGTCATGAGTTCTGGTTTTGCGCTCTCCTGAGTGCGAGGTCTCCGCTCTCGAAGCGGGCTGTGATTGAATAGCGAGTGCGGCAGCCATGTGTTACTCCTTCTGCCTGCAGTTTGAAGGAGAGGCAACTTGTCAGCAACCCTCGATGGAGTCTCCGTGAGGTACCCAAGTCGCTTGGCCAGACCACACCCTTTCGGGGTAAGCGACTCCCACACGGTCGCGGGGTTACGGTTGGAGTATCTCGATGTGCTTGCGTCCGAAGAGGCGCGCATCCGCGGAAGAGCAGCCGGTCCGAGCATCGCGAGCGCGACGCAGTACACCGAAATGGACGAACGTCCACGGATCTGCGGGTGCCACGGCAATGTCCGGCGATCGGTGTCCACAGGCCGATGAGCATCAGGAGCGCAGCAACAGTGCTGCGCCTCGTCGCGAAGGGAAAGGCCAACAAGCAAGTCGCCCATGAGCTCGGGCTGGCCGAAGAAACCATCAAGGCGCATCTCAAGACCATTTTCTTGAAGCTCGACGTCGCCGATCGGACCCACGCCGTCACGGTGGCGGCGAAGCGTGGCATCATCGAACTCTAATCCAGGTTCTTCGCTAGATTGGGGACCCGCCTGACGTCTCAAGAGTCATCTTCGGATGTCCTCGCACGATCCAAAGGCGGTCCGCCCCCGAGCGTGCTGCCCACCTGTCCCAGGCTCGACATTTACCACGGCTGTCACATAGCGACGTGATGCTTGGTCTTCACGAATACCCGCCTCCGCTCTTCGAGCTTCGGCGAGGTCTCGCCGTAGCCTTGGCGAAGGCGGACACGCGCGGCAACCGCATTGGCGGCCGCCAATCCTGCAACGCAGGCAGATCATTCTGGAGGCATGCATATGAGCACGATCACAGTGAAGGACGGCACGACGATCTACTACAAAGACTGGGGCAAGGGTCCGGTCGTTACCTTCTCGCACGGATGGCCGTTGAACTCCGACATGTGGGACGGCCAGATGCTGTTCCTCGCACAACAAGGTTTCCGCGTCGTGGCACACGATCGTCGTGGCCATGGCCGATCCAGCCAGGCGTGGTCAGGAAATGACATGGACGGGTATGCGGACGATCTCGCGGCGGTGATCGAGGCGCTGGACCTCAAAGACATCACCATGGTGGGCCACTCGACTGGCGGAGGCGAAGTCGCGCGCTACATCGGACGTTACGGCACGACGCGCGTGGCCAAAGCGGTCCTCATTGCCGCCGTGCCGCCGATCATGTTGAAGTCTGCGGCCAACCCGGAAGGACTCCCCATCGACGTCTTCGACAGCCTGCGGAGCGCGTTGGCCAAGGACCGCTCGCAGGCGTACAAAGACTTCGCTCCCCAGTTCTATGGCGCCAACAGACCTGGTGCGCAGGTGTCACAAGGCACGCTGGATCAGTTCTGGCTCTGGAGCATGCAAGCTGGTCTTAAGAATGCGTACGACAGCATCAAGGCGTTTTCTGAAACCGACTTCACCGACGACCTCAAGAAGTTCGACATACCGACCCTGGTCATGCACGGTGAGGACGACCAGATCGTGCCCGTCAAGGATTCGGGGAAGAAGTCAGCACAGCTGATCAAGGGGGCCGCCGAAATCTACTATCCCGGCCTGTCGCATGGACTCACCGGTACACATCCCGACCTCGTCAACCGCGACCTGCTCGCGTTCATCCAGCAAGGCAAACGGAAGGTCGCGTAGTCCACTCGAGGCGCGACAGCGGCCTCTGGTCGCTGTTGCGCCTCGTTAAGTCGTGGTCGTGACTGGGTGGTTGTGTGACACATTGCGAGTCGGTGATGGCTGCTGGACGCGAGCGTCGGCGCTTGTCTGCGTTACCACTTGACCATCGGCAGGGGGTTGAGCGGGTGCTTCCACCATCGATCAATCGTCAGTTCCACGAGCCGTCGATGAAAGCCTGCGCTCGGCCACGTGGCGGCGACAGCCGCGATCAACGTGCGCGGGAGGCCGAACCTTCGTAACCCGCGAGTCACGTCAATCCAATCTGCGCGCCGAAATGATTCCACCAGCGACTGCGGATCTGGCCGCGAGGAGGTGACCTTATGGTGGTCCACGATCATCGCCTCGATCTCGGGGATCCAGTCCGCCATCCCTCGAGCCGCGAGGTGCTGGCGCGCGATTGCGACTGATGGAGCGATGTAGTCGAACGTCTGGTTCGTCCAGATCCCGAGATCGTGGAAGACGGCTGCGACAGCTATCTTCTCGAGCTCGACGCGGCTGTCTCCCACGATCGCAAGGCACAGATTCACAACCCGGTACACGTGGTTCCGATACGCGATGAGGTCGTGCCCCAACTCCGACGCGTGATTGTCCAGAACCTCTTCGACGGTCGGGAGGCTGGTTACGAGGCTAGAAGCCATCTCATAAACCTGACGCTCGTTCCAAGTGCGAGCGAGCCACGCGACCGGCCCGCCTTCGCGCCGTAGGCGCTTCGGCGAGGTCTCGCCGTAGCTTTAGCGGAGGCGGAAGCGCGCCGGCGAAGCGGCGCGCGAGGGCGCGTGTAGGGGAGTCCGAGGGGCGAAGCCCCTCGGATAAGACTGGCGTGGTCGGCGTACTGCAACATCGGCGGCAACTCCAACAGCTAACGAAGACCGAACGACGGTTCCAAATGTGACACAGGTGCACGTAGAACGACCTTGTCACATCACGACGCGGTTCCCGGTCTTAGCCAGCACGGAAACACCGTAGAAGAGGAGATGCGATGACTATTTCGACCACCGAGCGGACCATCACTGACCACGAGGCAGCGCAGGTCGAGCGCGCGAACGCCTCGTCCGCCACACCCGTCGTCTTCGTTCACGGGCTCTGGCTGTTGCCCTCCAGCTGGGACCGCTGGACAACGTTCTTCGAGGAGGCCGGCTACGTCGGGGTGACACCGGGCTGGCCCGACGATCCCGAGACCGTCGCCGAGGCGAGAGAGCACCCTGAGGTGTTCGCGGGCAAAGGGATCACCGAAATCGCCGACTACGAGGAGGCGATCATCCGCCGCCTGAAACGGAAGCCCGTGATCATCGGCCACTCCTTCGGAGGCCTGTTGACCATGATTCTCGCCGGGCGCGGGCTCGCCGCCGCCTCGGTCGCGATCAGCCCCGCTCCGTTCCGCGGCGTGCTCCCGTTGCCGATCGCTGCGCTGCGCTCGGCCAGCGTCGCCCTGCGCAACCCCGCGAACTGGAATCGCGCCGTCCCACTCAGCTACGAGCAGTTCCGCTACAGCTTCGCGAACGTGGTCGGCGAGGACGAGGCGAAGGAACTGTACCTCGGTTACTCCGTCCCCGGCGCCGGCGAGCCGCTCTTCCAGGCGGCGTCCGCGAACATCAACCCGTGGTCCGAGGCAAAAGTCGACTCGAAGAACCCGGAGCGCGGTCCCATGCTGGTCATCTCGGCCGACTCGGACCAGACGGTCCCCTGGGCGATCGCGAACGCGGCTTACAAGAAGCAGAAGCGCAACGAGGGCGTGACCGAGATCGTCAAGATGACGGGCCGCGGGCACGCGCTGACGATCGACGCCGGCTGGCGGGAGGTCGCCGAGAAGGCGCTCGAGTTCGTCAAGCGGTTCACATGAGCCGCGATCTCTCGCCAGCCCCAGCGCAACGCGGAGGCAGTATGAAGATCGTCGTTGTTCGTGGCAGTGGGCTCATCGGGTCCAAGGTTGTCACGATGCTCACGCGTGACGACCAAGAAGTCGTGGCAGC
Organism: uncultured Acidobacteriota bacterium; assembly: GCA_963839705.1. Taxonomy (GTDB): domain Bacteria; phylum Acidobacteriota; class Vicinamibacteria; order Vicinamibacterales; family 2-12-FULL-66-21; genus DATBJJ01. Next base: position 24,693 of record CAWIWL010000003.1, on the reverse strand, counting down.
GTCACCTCGCGCAGGCGGTCCAAGGCGAGTGACGTGTTGCCAGGCGTGCTGAAAAACACGATCGACTGGCTGTCCAGACCACCGCGCAACAGCGCATTGAATGGCAAAGTCGCGGCGCTGATGGGAGCCTCGCCTGGCATCACGGGAACCGCGCGCGCTCAGTCGCAACTGCGACAGGCATTTGTATTCACCAACACGTACGCGCTTCTGCAGCCGGAGGTCCTCGTGGGCCGCGCGCACGAGAAGTTCGACGCCAACGGTCACCTCGTGCACGAGGCAACGCGTGGTTTCCTCGCGACCTTTCTGCAGCACTTTACAGATCTGATCGCGCTTCACGCTGTGGCAGGGGCAAGGATGACACATGACGCTGGTACCCCGACCCACCCTGCCGTAGGACGGCTGGAAGGATAGGCACGATGACGACACCAGCGATCCCGGGAATCCATCACATCACCGCGATTGCCGGTGATCCACAGCGGAATCTCGACTTCTACACCACGGTCCTCGGCTTGCGACTCGTCAAGCTCACCGTGAATGTCGACGACCCCGGCACCTATCACTTCTACTTCGGTGACGAGAAGGGGACAGCCGGTTCGATTTTGACGTTCTTCCCCTGGCCGGACGCCCCCCCGAGGCGTCGTGGGATCTGGGCACGTCACCGCGATCACCTTTGCTGTACCGACCGGATCGCTGGCGTACTGGCGTTCCCGCTTGTCTTCCTCGAGTGCATCGATGTCGACCCGCATATCCCGCTCGAACGAGTGCACGAATCTGGCGAAGTGTTCCGTCGAATGAATGCGAGTGTCGATGAGCGGATCTACCCGCGGCTGGGACATACCGTGACGCAGGACGAAATTCACGCGATTCAGGAGGTCCTGCGACCCCGGCACGCTGTTGTGTGTGAACGTAGGTCCACGCATCAGCGGGCCGTCGGCGCCTAAGGTGTCTGGCCGGGTTCGAGATCCGTCATGGCCGGGGAGGCGTGCAGCGACAACGATGCGGCGACGCCCGTGAGCTTGCTCGGCCGCATCACCCACATGATCCGATCGATGCCTTCCGGCGAGGCTTCGATGGTGAGGAGCATGACGACAACGCCGGCGCGCGACAGGAGCGCGGCCGCCCGTCCGTTGGCCTGAATCATGGTGACGGTGACGCCGCTCCAGCCCCATTCGGAGATTGCCGCCATATACTTCGCGACCCGCTCGCGGCCGGCGACCGGTTTCTGCGCCGCACGAATGAATCCGCCGCCATCCGCCTGCGAGACGACGTCGGCGGCGAACAGGCGCTCGAGCGCGGCGAGATCACCGGTCTGCGCCGCGGCAACGAACGCATGTAGGAGGCGTCTTTGCTCGTCGTTGCTGACACGTGCTCGTCGTTCATTCGTGACATGCTGGCGTGCACGAGTGACGAGCTGACGCGCGTTGGCCTCTTCGACGCGAAGCACCTCCGCAATCTCTTTATACGGGTAGTTGAAGGCTTCGCGCAGCACGAACGCGGCGCGTTCCGTCGGCGAGAGGCGTTCGAGCAGCACGAGCACCGCGAGTTCCAACGCTTCGCCGCGCTCCGCGCCCAATCCGGGATCGGCGCTGGTATCGACCGGTTCCGGAAGCCACGGCCCGACGTACGTTTCGCGGCGCGTGCGCGCGGATTGAAGCACGTTGATCGCCAGGCGCGTCGCCGTCGTCGTCAGGAACGCCTGCGGATCCCGGACCACGCCGCGATCGGTCGACTGCCATCGCGTCCAGACGTCCTGGACCACATCCTCGGCCTCCGCCGCGCTACCGAGCATCCGGTAGGCGACGCCAAACAGACGCGGGCGTGCCCTCTCAAACGCCGAGAGTCCATCGTCGGTGGCGGGGGCATTGCTGGCCACGGAGGAATCGTATCGCATCAGTGTGACCGTGGGCAGTTCCACGTTTGTAGCGCGGTACGGCTCGGCAAGGATGAGGGCACGATGATCCGACACCGAATCGTTCCGTTCACTGTCATCGTCAACGGTTGGCTAAATCGCCCATCATTGTCGGCAGCGCCATTTCACCCGCGTGAGTCTGAAATCCGCGCGACATCGCGAGTCCGGTCCGGCGCTGCGTCTCGGGATCGCGCGCACGCTCCAGTAAGAGATCCGAATCGCGACGGAAATCGTCGGTCTGCGCGAGTGCGATCGCTTTGACCCGATCCTTGAGCGCAGCGCGGCCGGCGGCCGGAAACCCGGCGATGCGATGCGCGAGCGACCGGACGAACTCACCGAGTATCGCGGTAGGCAGCGCTCGATTGATCCAGCCGTATCGCTCTGCCAGCTCGGCCTCGTAGTCATCCGCGCTCAGCATCACCTCGAGCGCCCGCGCGCGACCCAGCAGACGCGTCAGGTGCTGAATACCGCCTGCGCCTGGAATCAGACCGAACCCTTGTTCCGGCTGGCTGAAGATCGCTGACTCCCGTGCGGCAAAGCGCATGTCACACGCCAACACGAACTCGTTGCCTGCGCCGCGCACGCGCCCTTCAATCTCCGCAATCGTCACGAGCCGGCTTGTGCTCAAGTAGCGAAACAGCAGACCGAGGGACGCTTCGCCCATCAGCTTCGCGGCCTGGTCCGATATTCGGCGATCCGCGTCACGTCGACGTGCGAAATGAAGTAGGCGGGGTCGGCGCTCCCGAACACCATGACCTGGAGCGTCGGGTCAGCCTCGGCTTGCTGAATCAGCGAAACCAGATCGCGGACGAGTTCGGTCCCGAGAAGGTTCATCGGCGGGGCCGCGATGTCCGCAAACAGAACGGCCCCTTCCTGACGGACTTTAAGCGTTTCGAAATCCATCGGTGTCACCTGCCGATTGACGCACCAACGATATGAGTCCTAATGGGTCCTCTACTTGACCGCGGCCGTTCTGGGCGTACCGTTTCGGGCTTCGATGGCCTTGACCGTGTTTCTAAATGCCTTTTCCAAAACGCCCTTGCCGACGGTCCCGAGCACGAACCCGAGCGCACGCCCTTTGAGGTTCTTGCCGTCGCGCACTACGACGGCGTCCACATCCGTCGTTCCATCGGGCCGCCGCTTGAAGGTGTAGGTGTGGCCCGAGCGGCCTCCCCACAGATTCGAGTCGGTGGTCGTCATGACGATGCGGTTGGGATCCGCCCAGTCGTAGTGAAGGCGCTCCCATATGCCGCCCGAGCCTTCCGTGACGTCCGCGTCAGAAGGGCCACGGTGATGCACCTTGAGGTACTCGTCCGCGCTGTTGCCAAAGAGCTTCGACCGGCCCGGTCCGAAGTCGATGAGCGCGGCGAGGAACTGCTCGGGCGTCGAGGTCGTTGTCTGGTGCAGATGGATCGTAGACATGTGTATTCCTTCACCGCGCTGGGTTTTAGGTCTCGATGTTGCGCTCCCACTGCCATATCTGAGGCGTGTCCGGCTCGAAGCGCTCGATGAAGTCGACGATGAAGCGGCGCAGGTCGATCAACGCCTGATTGCTCACCGTGTCGTCGAAGAACAGCTCGCGGTCGACTCCCCCGATCGGGACAAAGGGCACGTAGGGCGTCGAAGCCCAGAATGTGAAGTAGAAGTGGAGCATCGATCCAATGGTGCCGGTTCTGGGAAGGAACCGGAGCAGGGCCTTAGTATCGAAGCTGAGCGTTGGATCCGGGATCGTCGCGTCCTGCAGGCAAGGTGGAAAGTTGGCGACGAAGGTAAGAGCCGGATTGGCACCGCGGTAGAGGCGGCTGCTGCCATGCGCGGTGATGCGGTAGACGAGACTGTGGAGGATCCGCTTCAGGGCATCTTTCGAATCCATGACCGGCAGGCCACGGACGTTGCCGCGATCCTGGTTAGTGGAATCTCCGATCCAGATCTGGAGCTCTCCGTCCCGTTGCACGTCCTGGTCGGTCGCATAGGTTCGATCGACGTACGTGTTGACGTAGCGGCCGGTCGCATTCCAGATGGCCAACAGACGGCCGACGTTGGGGTACTGGTCCCACGGCTCGTGGACGGTGAAGTCGGACTCGACGATACCGAGCCGCTCCAGCGTGGTCGTCGGATCGTCGTCGAAGAACTGGCGCGTCCCGGCGTAGAGATCCATCAGCTCGACGAACTGTCGGGCGGTCGCAATCGACGTCGGGGGGACGACCGAGCTCCAGGTCAAAAGCAGCACGTTGTCGAAGGGGATGACGTAACTCGACTGCGGCTCGAGCAGTTTGCGGACCGGATGGTTCGCCGACAGATTGTCGAACATCGTCATCAGCATGGCGGCGGTGACGATGTGCCATTGATAGACGTGACCGAGCCAGACGCCGAAGGCGGTGACAGATACCTTGGCCGCCTGGAGGGCGTACACCCACGCCGACGCCGCGGTCGAACCCTGCCGGCTGAAGACTTTTGGTTCGTTGTTCCCGCCGGCGACACGGACCAGTTCGGGAGTCAACGCCTTCGTCGCGGGGTTCTGGACGAGCACGGTGACGGTGCTCGGCGTGAACCGAGGAATGCCGGCGACTGTTTGCGGCTGCAGCGTCTCGTAGATCCGGAAATCGATGACGTACAACAAGCCGGCCTTGGCCGCGGCATCCAGCGCAGGAGTCCATGCGGTACCGAAGAGATTTCGCCATGTTCCAACCTCGAGGTCCCGCACTTTCCTGGGGAGAATAAGGTTGAAGGACAGGCCGTAGCGGGCGATCGTCGGAAAGAACGCCTCCGTCGCCTTGTCGGGCTGCGTCACGTCCACCGTTGCTGCCCACTCGTCCAGCTGCGGCAGCGCCGAAGTAAACACCTCGGGCAGCGTGGTCCAGGACATCGACCATTGTTTGGGATCGTCGAGCGTCACAGACGTGAGATCGTCGCCACCGCGCACTCCTCCCGGGGTCGGCTCCTCGGGTGCGTCTTTGAGCATTCCGACCAAGATGCGGATGATCTCCGACGGGTCACGGCTCAGGGAGCTGCGCAGGCTCTCATGTGCCGCTGCCTGCTTCTCGTCGGCCGCTTCGATGCCGAACAGAAAGTTATAGGCGCGCGCCGTCGATCCCCCAATTGTGAACGTCTTGGACAGACCTTGCAGTGGTTGCTCACGCTGTTTGAGCCGAACGGCGAGCTTGAATAGCGTGTCTCCTACGCCGCCGGGGTCCACGGGTACGGCGGGAACGTACTTGAACCCGAGCTCGCCGAGTGGGAGCCGAGGCATCTTGACCTTTGACAGTTGTCCGGCTGATTCGCCCACGAAAGTGCTTTGAGTTGCCATCGCATGTCTCCCTTAAACCCGAGTCTGTAATCGGCTGGTGGTCCTCACCGAGTGGCCGACCTAACGGCCGGCCGCCATCTGCTCCCCGAATACTTCAGCCAGATTCTTCGGTTCCTTACGCTCCTGTCTGTTTGTCTGGTGGCGAAGGATGGATGATTGCCGGTAGGCCTCCTTGCGCGAACGCATGAGGCTGCCGAGCGGACGATGCTGCTCCGTGACGCGCCAGGCGGTCATCGAAGTCACGTCCATCTTTTCGAGATTGTCTTCCCCGCCGATATCCTGTTGCGGCAGCCGCAATTTCGCGACGGTCACGTACGGCGAGAGGCTCTCGGGCCAACGCACTGTCGTTTTCTCAACCGGCATTTGAGCCAGATCCGTGCAGAGCTGGACCTGGATGTCGAACTCGTAGGGTTGCTTGCGCAGCTCCGCTACGAGCGCCGGCCGGAAGACTTGTTCGGCAGAAGTGAGATCAAGAGCTCGCTGTTCAACGCGGTCGGCGAACGATTGAACCGGGGCCACACGAACCTTTGCGACGTAGTCGCCATGCCGCACTGCACCCATAGTCCAATACGTCGAGAGGAGGAGATTCACGGGCTTGGTTTGCGCGAGCTGCAGGAAAGCGCCGAGCTCCTCCCAGGCCCACTGCTCCGGAGGCAGCGTGCCCTTGCCCGTCACAAAGTTGTAGAGAACGCGGTGGAGTTCCGCTTGCCTTTCCTCCGGCGTAAGGTTCGCTGGCGGCGGTAGGCCAAGGTTGGCAAACAATGTCTGAATGAACACATAATGCGCGAGCGTGTTCACAAAGAAGACCGGGTGGTTGATCAGCGCGTAGTCGAAAGTGTGACTGTCCGGCTCGTCCTCAAGGAGGGTTTTTCCTTCTATCCCGAAAATCTTCAGCCCGATGCCGGTGATCGGACCCAGAAACCGATCGCTACCAACGTGATTAGTCCCGTTTGAGAAACGAACCATGGCTTCGTGTCGGCCCGGTTTGGCGTAGATGCCCTGCGCATATTCGTTCGGCATTCCACTGAGAATTTCAAATTCTCCCCGGGCCAGACCGTAACCCTTCGCATGGGCGTTGCGCACCACAAGCCCGATCCCCTCGGTTTTGAGCGAGCCGCGCATGTGCTGTTTCATGTCGTCGAGGACTTGCTGCAGGGTTTGTTCGAAATCTGGCTCCTCCTGTTCAACGTCCGGACTGTAACGCACAAATTTCTGAGTCATTGTTGTCCACTCCTTTCAGGCGAACGGCCGGTCATCCTGAGCAAGACCTTCCACTCCTTCGGTGCAGCGTTCGTCGTCTCGGCCCGTTCGGTCACACTCAGACGGCGGCAGACACCGCTGCGAGGCGCGACGAGATAGTTGGCCCGCGGTCGGCATCTTTCATCGTTTCGGGCATGAGCACGGCGCGACCGACCAGACGTCCGTGCTCGAAATCGTCGTACGCCTCCTTCGCGGCGCTGAGGGGATAGCGATCGACGAGGATCCTAAGCCGACCCAGCGCCGCCATCTGAACGACCTCCATCAACGCAACGCTGCCGCCGTTGAGACTCGTCGTCAGCTGTGCGCCAGGAGGCACTTTGAAGAAGTCGAAGGGAATGGTTCCGCCGCCTGCACCGACCATCGTCAGACGGCCGCGCCACGAGAGAGCCGCGATTGCTGTTGCGAGCGTGGCGTTCACGCCCACGCAATCCAAGACAAATGTCGCCCCGACTCCGCCGCTGAGGTCGCGAATTTGATGCGCGGCATCTGGACCACTCGAGACGACGTCGTCGGCGCCGTACTCGCGAGCCAGTTTCAGCCTGGCTTCGGTCGAGTCGACGGCGACGATTCGTGCGCTCGTCAGCAGGCGAAGGAATTGAACCGCATAGATTCCCAATCCCCCGACGCCGATCACGACTGCGGTGCTGCCGGGCCAGATCCCTGGAAGCGCCGGCTTGATCGCGCTGTATGTCGTGATGCCGGCATCTGTGAGTGGCGCGGCCTCGACCGGGTCGAGATCGCCGATCGGAACGAGAAACCTCGTTTCGGGGACAAGGACATATGGTGCGTGTCCCCCGTCGTAACCGACTCCGGGAGCGCGAATGGCCTTCTGATACAGGCAATGGTTCTCTTCGCCGGAGCGGCACATGTGACAGCGCCCGCAGCTTGCCCAGGACGGATTAATCGCGACGGCGTCGCCGTGCCGAAACTTCGTCACTCCGGTTCCGGCTTCTTCCACCCATCCGGCGATCTCATGGCCGAGCGTGAAAGGCGGCGGCTGCTCATTCCAGTAGCTTCGTTCTCGAGAGATGACCGTGAAGTCGGTGTGGCACAGGCCCGAGCCCGCCACTCTGACGACCACCTGGCCAGGTGCCGCGTGAGGCTCGGGCACCTCCTGAAATTCCGGTTGCGTCTGCGCTTGGAGGAGTCGGTACGCGAGCATCGTTCGCTCCTTTCGAGACCGCTAGGAGACGTACTGCAGAAGCCTTCGCCAGGCGGAGCTGACACGGCGGCGATCGCCGCCGCCTGCGACTCGAACCCGCAGAAGCCCGATGCCGGGACCCGTCCGATGGTCGCAATCGCGTGGAAGCGCGACACGATCGCCATGGTGCTGCGGTCGCGGTTCTCGCGCAGATCACAGGGATCGTGCGTCACGGCAACGCGTCGCGCGGTCAACAGCTCCTGTGTAAAAGGCGTCGTAATCCGACCAGACGCGGGTGTACGAGCGGTTGCGATCTGCAAAGGCTACAAGGAAGGTCAGCATCTTTCACGGGACCTCTAAACACGCACGATTGCACCACGCGTGTGAGGTCGAATCTATTAGACGATGGTATTCCCGATACTTTGGTATCGGTTGCGCATTCCCAGCCGCTTCATCGTCTTCGTCGTCGGAAGTCGCTCGCGGGCCGCAGCCCGTTGACGCTGCGCACGGGTACCGCGGCGAGCCGGCCGTCGATCTCGACGCGGTCTGCCGGTTGATCGTCGCGGTCGGGCAGCTGGCCGCCGAACGATCGGACATCGCCGAGATCGACCTGAACCCGGTCATCGCGGGCCCCGATGGCGCGACGATCGTCGATGCGCTGGTCGTGCTCGATGGCTGAGCCGGTCCTGCTCAGCGAACCGACGCCGTGGGGCGTTCGGCTCACGCTCAACCGGCCGGACAAGCTCAACGCGCTCTCGGCGGAGCTCGTCGCGCCCTCGCGACGGCCGTCGACGCGGCCGCCGCCGATCCGGAGGTCCGTGTCATCGCCCTCGCCGGAGCGGGCCGCGCGTTCTGCGCCGGGTACGACCTCGAGGAGGAGGCGAGCGGGGACATCGGCGGTCCGGTCGCCTGGCGCGACCTCCTCGCCGGCGGACGTGGCCGCGACCCTCAAGCTGCTCGACTGCCCGAAGCCGGTCATCGCCCAGGTCCACGGCTACGCGCTCGCCGGCGGCCTCGAGCTCGCGATGGCGTGCGACCTGGTCGTCGCGGCCGAAGGGACGAAGCTCGGCGAGCCCGAGATCCGCTATGGCTCGGCACCGGTCGCGCTCCTCATGCCGTACCTCGTCGGCCAGAAGAAGACCCGCGAGCTGCTGTTCACCGGGGATCTCGTGGACGCCGTCGAGGCCGAGCGGATCGGGCTCGTGAACCGGGTGGTCCCGGCGGACCGGCTCGCGGCGGAGGTCGACGCCCTGGCCGACCGCATCGCCCGCACCCCGCCCGAGGTCATGGCCCCGACCAAGCGCATGCTCAACCGGGCGATGGATGCGATGGGCTTCCGCGAGGCGATCGAAGCCGGCATCGACCTCGGCGCGATCATCAATGCCGCGGACACGCCCGAGCAGCGCGAGTGGGACGAGATCGTCCGGCGCGACGGGCTCCGGGCCGCGCTCGCGTGGCGCGACCGGCGCTATGACGAGCGGCTCGCCGACTAGCGCCCGGTCGCTCGGCCTATTCGGCCGCCGGAAGGAGGATCGAGAAGCTGGTGCCGGCGGCGTCGCTCGAAGCAGCGGCGCGTCCACCCGACGCTTCGGCGATGGCCTTGACGATCGCGAGGCCAAGTCCGGCGTGGTGCCCGTTCTGCGACGCCGCGCCGTCCGTCACGCGATAGAACCGATCGAAGACATGGTCCAGGTCCTCGGGCGCGATGGCCGCCCCGTCGTTGCGAACTTCCGCGACCGCCAGGCTGTCCCGGCGCTCGACACTGAGCCGGACCTCGCCACCGGGCGGCGTGTGGCGCACGGCATTGTCGACGAGGTTCATGAGCGCCTGGGTGAGCCGATCCGGATCGGCGACGACCGGCACCGGCCCGTCCCGAACGACCTCGATTTGCTGGTCCGGACCCATGATCCGTGCCGCCGCGCCGATGTCCTCGACGAGATCGCCGAGGTCGACGCGACGCGCCGCGAGCCGTCCACCACCCGCCTCGAGCTGGGTCAGCAGCAGCAGGTCCGACGACAGCCGGGTCAGCCGATCGATCTCCCGCCGCATCGCCGCAAGCGTTCTGGCGCGGGTCGCGGAGTCGAGGTCGGTTCGTGCGAGCACGTCGACGTAGCCGCCCAGCACCGTGAGCGGCGAGCGCAGCTCGTGCGATGCGTCAGCGGCGAACTGGCGGTGTGCCTGGAACGTCGCATCCACCTGGTCCGCCATCCCGTCGAACGCCCCGGCGAGGCGTCCCACCTCGTCGTCGCCGGGCCGCAGCGAGGTCCGGGCCGCGAGGTCGCCGGCGGCGATCAGGTCCGCGGTCGCCGTGATCCGGTCGAGTGGCCCGAGGCCGCGCCGTGTGATCGCCCACGCCGCCGCGGCGGCGAGGACGAGGACGACACCGGCGACGATGCCGGTGACCAGTCGGAGCTGGGCCAGGGTGGCATCGATGGGCGCCAGCGAGACCGCGAGTTGGGCGACGGCATTCGCCGGCCCTTCAGCGACGTCGGCGCTTCCGGCGCCGGGGTTCTGATTGCCCAGGCCCCGGCCGAGACCGCGCCCGTTGCCGTTGCCCAGACCCTGGCCGTTGCCATTCCCGTTGCCATTGCCGGCGCCGGGTCCCGCAGTTCGCAGCTCGACGGGCGCGGCAACCACCAGGACACGCTCGCCGCCGGGCAGGGTTCGAACCCCGGTCACGGACTCTCCCGCTGCAAGTGCGGCGGCGTAGTCCGCGTTGTCGAGCCGGGCAGTCACGATCGGCGTCGTCGCGCCGTTCGGCTCGGCGGCCAGCGTTCCGCCGGCGCCGTCGAGGATGACGACGGCCGTCCCCTGGCCCCCGAGAACGGTGGCGAGGTCACCGGCTGCGAGGTCGGTTGCGCGCGGACCGCGTCTGCCGCCAGTCGCGTCCGCGACCACCAGTCCCGCTTCGATCTCGAGGCGCTCCGCGGTGCTCTGCAGCAGCGCTGTCTCCACGACCGCTCCGCCGATGGCCAGGACGACGATCAGCATGACGGCGGCAACAGCGGCGTACAGCGCGGTCAGCCTCCAGCGCAGCGTGCCGAAGCGGCTCATGACTCGGCCGCCCGCAGCAGGTAGCCCGCGCCGCGCAACGTCTCGATGAGGGGCGGCTCGCCGAGCTTGCGGCGCAGGTACCCGACGTACACCTCGACGAGGTTCGCGTCGAAGGCGTAGCCCCACAATCGCTCGAGGATCGCCTGCTTCGACAGGACCTCGCCGGGATGGCGGAGGAAGAGCTCCAGGAGCTCGTACTCGCGGGCGGTGAGCTGCACCGGTCGACCGCCACGCAGGACCTCGCGCGTCCGCGCATCGAGCGAGACGTCCGCCACCGTGAGGACGTCGGGACGCGGTTCACGTCGGCGGAGCAACGCCCGAACACGCGCGACCAGCTCGGCAAAGTGGAATGGCTTGGCGATGTAGTCGTCGGCACCCAGCTCGAGGCCGCGGATGCGGTCGTCCAGCTCGCCGCGGGCCGTGAGCATCACCACGGGCACGTCGCTTTCGGCACGAATGCGTGCGAGGAGCGCGAAGCCGTCCTGATCCGGGAGGCCGACGTCCAGGACCACCACGTCCGGAGGCCGCTCACGCAGCGCGCGGAGTCCTTCCGCAGCGGTGGCTGCCGCGACGACGGCATATCCCTCCTCGCGCAGGCCGACCTCGATGAAATCGACGATCCCGGGCTCATCGTCGATCACGAGCACGAGCGGCTCTGCGTGGTGGACCTGCACGGCGCCATTGGATGCCGACCGGGGCGTGAGCGCAACCCCACCGTCGTACTCTCAGCGACTTCTCAGGTTCGTTCCCGGCCGCCGCGTGTACGGTGCGCCCATGAAGCGCCGACCGATCCTCCTTCGTCACCGCGCTCGCGGTCCTCGCGATTGTCGTCGCGCTGCCCGCGCTCGCCGCGGAGCCGTCGACGTCGCCCGACGGGCCCGGCAACTCCGGGAAGGCGAAGAAGGAGAAGGTCGCGAAGGACCCGATCACGCTCAACGGAACGGTCGCATCCTCCACGGACGCCGAGGGGAAGACGACGTACACGATCCGCAGCGGCGGAACCACCTACACGCTCGAGGCGGGTCCGTCGTGGTTCTTCGGCGACGGACCATCCGCTGCTGCCGTTCGTCGGCGACTCGGTGACCATCGTGGGCTCGAAGGCGGCGGACTCGAACGAAGTCGACGTCGAAACCGTCAACGGCACGGCGCTGCGCGAGGGCGGCAAGCCGGCGTGGGCCGGCGGCTGGAAGCGGGTCGGCGAGGGTCACCCAGGGTGGAGCCAGGAGAAGGCCGACCGGTTCAACGCCAAGTTCGGCGACTGCTTCCCGCCCGGCAAGTGCAAGGAGAAGCCGAACCGCGGCGGCCCCAATGCGAGCGAAGGCACCAACCCCGACTGACTCGCCTCGTCCGCGGGCCGGACGCCGGCCGACCGCTAGACTCGGCGGGTGACTGCGCCTGCCCGCCCGGCCCGCACCGCCGCGGACCTCCTCGTCGACTGCCTCGCCGCCGAGAGCTGCGAGTGGGTCTTCTCGGTGCCCGGCGAGGAGACGATGGACATCCTCGACGCGCTGTCGCGGACCGAGTCCGTCCGCCACGTCACGACCCGGCACGAGCAGGGCGCGGCGTTCATGGCCGACGTCCACGGGCGCCTCACCGGTCGAGCCGCCGTCGCGATGGGCACGCTCGGGCCGGGCGCGACGAACCTCGTCACCGGCATCGCCGACGCGTACCTCGACCGCGCCCCGATGGTCGCGATCACCGGCCAGGCCTCCTCGGACAAGCTCCACAAGGAGGCCCACCAGGTCGTCGACATCGTCCAGATGCTCGCGCCGGTCACGAAGTGGAACACGCGCGTCGAGCGGGTCGAGGCGATCCCCGAGATCGTCCGCAAGGCGTTCCGCGTCGCGACGCTCGAGAAGCCCGGCCCGACGCACATCGAGCTGCCCGAGAACCTGGCCGCCTCGCCGCCCGAGGGCGGCGACGAGATCGGACCGCTCCAGCCGAACAAGGCCTACTTCCCGGAACCGACCGATGAGGCGATCGAACACGCGGCGCGGCTGCTCGCTGCCTCGGAGCGCCCGATCGTGCTCGCCGGCAACGGCGTGCTCCGCCGCAGCGCCGCGCCCGAGCTGCGCGCGTTCGCCCGCGGCCTGCACGTCCCGGTTGCCATGACGTTCATGGGCAAGGGCGCGGTCGACGACCGGTCGCACCTCTCGCTGATGGCGGTCGGGCTGCAGGCGCGCGACCACGTCCTGTCGGGCTTCGATCGCGCGGACCTGTCGTGTCGGTCGGCTACGACCCCGTCGAGTACGCGCCGTCGTGGTGGAACCCCGAGCGCTCGAAACGGATCATCCACATCGACACGACGCCGGCCGAGGTCGATGCCGCCTACCAGCCCGAGGTGGAGCTGATCGGCGACATCGACGGGACGCTGCGGCGGCTGCTGGCCGCGGTCCTGCCGCACGGGATCGGTGGCCGCGACGCCGGGGAGCGGCACGAGGCGCGCGAGATCCTCGTCCACGCCGACCTGCGGACCGCGCTGCTCGCCGAGCTCGGCGCGTACGAGGCGGACCAGGGCTACCCGATCAAGCCCCAGCGGGCGATCGCCGACCTGCGCCGCGCGCTCGGCCCGTCGGACATCGTCGTGTCGGACGTCGGCGCCCACAAGGTCTGGGTCGCCCGGCTGTACCAGGCCTACGAGCCGAACACCGTGATCATCTCGAACGGCTTCGCGGCGATGGGCATCTCGCTGCCGGGCGCGATCGCGGCCAAGCTCGTCCACCCCGACCGCAAGGTCGTCGCCCTGTGCGGCGACGGCGGCTTCCTGATGAACAGCCAGGAGCTGGAGACGGCCAAGCGGATCGGCGCCAACATCACGGTGGTGATCTGGCGCGACGACGGCTACGGGCTGATCGACTGGAAGCAGCGCAACGAATTCGGGCGCCCGTTCGCGGTCGAATTCGGCAACCCGGACTTCGTCGCCTACGCCGAATCCTTCGGGCTGGCCGGCTTCCGGCCGGCCTCCGCGGACGACCTCTACCCGACGCTGATGCGGGCGCTGGAGGTCCCGGGACCGGCCGTCGTCGAGGTGCCGATCGACTACCGCGAGAACCTCCGGCTGACGGAGCGACTGGGGTCGCTGATGCGAGGCGACGGGTAGCCGACGGAGTTGGGGGACGGCGCCAGACGTCATCCACCCGTCACACGGCTTGACCTACGATCGGCGTATGCGTCGACTCGCGGCCGGAGCTCTACTTGCACTAGCGATCGCAGGCTGCGGCGGCACGACACAGTCGCCGGCTACGTCCACGTCGCCGAGAGCTCCGGAGCCGGCAGTAACCGCCTCTGCCACTCCTCCGAGACGCGGGCGACGCCACGCGCGCCATCTCGCAGTCCCCGTCGGAGGCGCCCGTTGCGATCGCCTGGGGCAAACTTGACGCGGCCGGAGCTCCAAGCGCGCGCGAGGATCACACCTGGACCCTCGATCCCTCGACCCGAATTGCGTACCTGTTCGGTGGCCGAGACGGCTCGACGGCGTACGACGACATCTGGGCGTTCGACCTCGCGTCCGACACATGGCGGAAGCGCGACCCGGGAGGCTCGGGTCCCGACGCCCGGTTCGGGCATGAGGCGGTCTGGGTGGACGGCGTCGGCCTTGTCGTGTGGGCCGGCCAGGCGGGCCCGACGGCCTTCTTCGACGACCTGTGGGCCTACGATCCCGCAGCAAACAACTGGTCGCGCCTCCCGAACGACGGGCCGAAGCCCGTCGCGCGTTACGGCTCGTGTTCGGCCGTCGGCGAGGACGGGCGCCTCTGGATCAGCCACGGCTTCACCGAGGACGGCGTCCGGTTCTCGGACACGCGCGCATACGACTTCGATGCCGGCCGGTGGACCGACGAGACGCCCGTAGGCACCCAGCCGGTGGTGCGCTGCCTGCACGCGTGCTGGCTGACAGCGGATGGCCGGTTCGCGCTCTACGCGGGCCAAACGACCGGCGTCCGCGCGCTCGGCGACCTGTGGACATTGAATGAGGTGCATGGGCCATGGTCGACGGCCAGCTCCCGCCCGAGCGCAATCTCCCCGCCGCGACGCGCCATGGCGACGATACCGTGGTGTTCGGCGGGCTCGGGCTCGATGGCGGCCATCTCCGCGACGTCTATCGCGTCGATGGAACGACACTCGCCTTCGAGGAGCTGCGGCCCGATGGCGCCCGGCCGCCCGCACGCTCCGGCGCGGCGCTCATCGACGACCCCGGCAACAGCCGGGTCCTGCTCTTCGGCGGCACCGCCGGCGGGGACGCGTTCGCCGATACCTGGCAGCTGACCTTGGACTGAGGCGCCCTCAGCTCACCGTGCCGCCCGGCTCGGGCGAGTGGACCTGCACTCCGGCAAGCCCCCGCGCAGCCAGCTCGGAACGAAGCTGATCAGGCGTCCCGGTCAGGATCGGGAACGTCCCGTAGTGGATCGGGATGATGTGCTGGACGCCGAGCAGCTCGGCCGCGATCGCCGCGCCGCGCGGGCCCATCGTGTAGTGCCCGCCGATCGGCAGCAGCGCCAGCTCCGGCGCGTAGAGCTCGCGGATGTAGCGCATGTCGCCGTACACGTCGGTGTCGCCGGCGGCATAGACCCGGAACCCGTTCTCGAACTCGAGGATGAACCCGATCGGGTCGCCCAGGTACAGGGTGGTCTCGCCGCCCGGGTTCCAGTCGCCGGCGGAATGATCGGCGTGGACCATCGTGACCTTGATCCCGGCGACCTCCACCGTCCCGCCCTTGTTCATGCCGAGCGCCGCGTCCATCCCGCCGGGCAGCCGACGGCCGAGCCACAGGCTCATCTCGTGGATGCACGGCCACGCCGGCCGGTGCCGGGCGGCGATCGCCACGGCATCGCCCATGTGGTCGAAGTGGCCGTGGGTCACGAGCATCACGTCGCACGCCTCGACCTGGTCGGCGGTCTTCGGGCTGTTCGGGTTCGCCAGGAACGGGTCCAGGACGAGGGCCTTGCCTCCGGGTGACCGGATCTCGAAGCAGGAATGGCCGTTCCACGTGAAGGTCGTGTCGCGATCGAGTGCCACCGTCGTGCCTCCGGCTGCGTCTCCTGGTGCGTTGATCCTATCCGCCGGAGTGCGCGGCTACACTCGCGCCGTGCCCGCGCAGCAGATCGCCAGCAACCTGGCCTACATCAACTGGACCGTGCTCACGGGGCTGGCGGTCGGCGCGTACGCGATCGCATTGCTGGCTCGCTGGCGGACCTCCGCAACGCCTGGATTCGTGCGCTTCACGACGATCTGCGCACTCCTGTTCGGCGTGCTCGCGTGGTTCTCCGATGGCTCCCTGCCGGCCACGCTCGGCGACTCGCCGGTCGTCGCGAACCCGGCGTTCGATGCCCCGCGGCGGGCCGCCCTCGCCGCGTTCGTCCTGATCGGTGCGATCGACCTCTTCGTGCTGCGCAGCCGTCCGGTCGGGCGCTACGCGGGGCTCGCTGCGCTGGCGGCCGGACTCCTCGTCCTGGTCTTCGGCGCGCTGTCGTGGGGCAGCGGATCGACGGTCGGGCTCCTGTTCCAGCTGGCCTTCCTCGCGGCGTCGATCGGCGGCGTCTTCGCCGCGATGATCCTGGGCCACTGGTACCTCGTGACGCCGAAGCTGCCCGAGGCGCCGCTCGTCCTGGTGTCGCGCCTGCTGCTGGGCGTCCTCGCGGTGCAGGTCGGGCTGTTCGCCTTCTGGATCGCGACCGGCGCCGGGCCGGCCGACGTGGCGCCGTTCGCCGCCCTCAGCGGATCGTGGGCGTTCTTCGTCTGGATGCGCCTGATCATCGGCCTGATCTTCCCGCTGATCGTGTCGTGGGCGGCGGTCCAGACGGCGCGTTCCCGCTCCATGGAATCCGCGACCGGGCTGCTGTACATCAACGTCGGAACGGTCGCTGCCGGGACGATCCTCGCGGCGGGCCTGTACTTCGGTGCCGGGCTGCTGGTCTGAGCGGGCCGCGGCCGGCGTGCCCGGGGTAAGGTGTGGCGATGAAAGACGACCGTGACTGGATCCCCGATGCGACCGACCTCGACTGGATCGAGTCGCTGTCGACACCGCCCGAAGGCGCGCTCCTCGAGATCGAGAAGGCCGGCGAGCCGGAAGGGATTCCGATCGTCTCGCGCGACTCGGGGCGGGTGCTGCAGGTGCTCGCCGCCGGCCGGCGGCGGATCGTCGAGGTCGGCACGGCGATCGGCTATTCGACGCTGTGGCTGGCGCTCGGCCAGCCGGACGACGGCACGATCGTGACGATCGACCCGGACCGCTCGCGGACGGACCGAGCCCGCGAGTTCTGGCGGCACGCGGGATCGCCGACGACCGGATCACGGTGATCAACGCCCGGGCGCTGACCGCGTTCGGCCAGGGCGAACCGGCGCTGGACGGGCCGTTCGAGCTCGCCTTCATCGACGCGCTCAAGCCCGAGTACTCGGCCTACCTCGAGGAGCTCGTCCCGCGCCTCGCGCCGAACGCGCTCGTCGTCGCCGACAACGTCCTGTGGAGCGGCCGCGCATCCGGCTCTCGCCCGAGCGACCCCGACGACGAGAACACGATGGCGATCCGCTCGTTCGACACGGCGCTGCTTGCCGACCCGCGCTTCCATTCGACGATCCTGCCGCTCGGCGACGGCCTGCTGATCGCCGCCTACCGCGGCTGACGGCATGCGGATCCGCGTCCGCCTCTTCGCGATCC
Organism: uncultured Acidobacteriota bacterium; assembly: GCA_963839705.1. Lineage (GTDB taxonomy): Bacteria > Acidobacteriota > Vicinamibacteria > Vicinamibacterales > 2-12-FULL-66-21 > DATBJJ01. The sequence goes on along the minus strand of CAWIWL010000003.1, from coordinate 7,370 downwards.
AGCGCGAGCTCGCCGGGACGCGCGAGGTGCCGCTCGAGCTCGCCGACGGCGGGTCGGTGGAGGACGCGTGGCGAGCGCTCGTCGAACGCTATCCGGCGCTCGCTCCCGGTCGTTCCTTCGTGCGGTTCGCGCGGAACGCGGACTACGCGGAGCCGGGCACGCCCCTCGCCGACGGGGACGAGCTGGCGGTGATCCCGCCTGTGTCGGGTGGCGCCGCGCAGCGGATCCTGGAGCTCCGCGACGAGCCGTTCGCGGCGGACATCCTCGCGGAGCTGGAGGCCCGCCTCGCCACGCCCGAGGACGGCGCCGTGGTCGGGTTCATCGGTCGAACCCGGGCGACGCCGGGCACGCCGGCACCGGGCCAGGAGGCGGAGGCCGCGCGGCACGCGGGACGCGCGGTCGAGTCGCTCGAATACGAGGCGCACGAGCCGATGGCCGTCGGCGTCCTCGGGCAGATCGCCGACGAGATCCTGCGAGCGGTTCGGCGTCGAGCGGCTGGCGATCGTGCATCGCACCGGCGAGGTGCCGCTGGGCGAGGCGTCCGTGGCGATCGTGGCAGTGGCCCCCCATCGCGATGCCGCGTTCCGGGCGGCCCGCTACGCGATCGACGAGACCAAGGCCCGCGCCCCGATCTGGAAGGCCGAGCGGTTCCGTGACGGCCACGTCTGGATCGGCGAGCCGGCCCGGACCGGGCCTGTGGGGCCGCCGGAGGCCAAGGCGTAGGTTTGAAGCGTTATCCGCAGTGAACCAGTCTGCGGCTAGTTGTGATCCCAGCGACGTTGTTGACAGCGTCAAGGTGATCGCCCGCCGAGCGCCGAGTGGGATCGGCGGCGATTGTAGGGCATGAAACTCACGGCCTGAGGCCGCTGGCCGGATAGGCTCCCTGGACCACCGGACAGGGCTTCAAGGGAGCGACCGCGATCCGGACGAAGACCGACAAGATCGATGCCCGGACCCTCGCCACCCTTCTGGTCGGCGGCTTCCTGCCGGAGGGCTGGATCGTTGACGAGGCATGCTGCGCCGGCGAGTCAGTCGACGAGCCCACGTCTTCAAGGCCCGCACGAAAGCCAAGAATCAGGTCCGCGCCACGCTGACCTTGTTGCACCACGCTCACCACTTCGCGTTTCTGAGCGAGAGTACCGACGGGGATCGTGTGGCACTCGACGAAGCCCGACCGGGATCAGATGGCATCTGGCCGACTCGGCGGCATGGGCCTGTCACCCAATGTGACGATCAGGCGAACATCCACGGCCAAATTCACGTTCAGTTCGCTGACGGAGTGGCACCGAACAGGAAAACTGGCGCAAGCCTCGCTTACAGCGAAGGTGGTCGGGGGTCCGAGACCTCACCGCCCACCAATCGCCCCAACTCAGTCGATCGGCGTGCCGGCCCGGACTTCTTGCGTCCATGGGGAGGTACGTTCAGGTACGATGTCACCCTGGCGGAGGGGATGCCGCGGAAGCGAGGTGTCGATCCGGGGCGACACGGGTGTCCCAAAGCCGCGTCAAGGAGGGGAGGATGACCAGCTTGTTGGCGACACCCCGGCGCATCGCTGTCGCTCGGCGCGGCTATGGTGCTGGCGGCCACGGCGTTTGCGACACCGCTCGCGGCCGCGAAGCCGGTGTGCCATGTCGTGATCGTTGGCTCGGACACGGGCTTCCGCAGCCTTCAAGGGGCGGTTGAGGCGGCCCCTTCTGGTGCCGAGCTTCGCGTCAAAGGAACCTGCGTCGGGAACACAACGATCGTCAAAGACCTTGTGATCCGCGGTAAGTCGAACGGCGAATTCGGTCCAGCCACGCTCGACGGCGCCAATGATGGACGCGTCCTCACGATCCACGGCGGCGTGACAGTAACGCTCGACGGCCTGCTCGTGACCAACGGCAACGCGACGTTCGGCGGGGGCATCGCTACCGAATTCGACTTGGACAATCCGGGCCTGAACGTCGTGACCGTCTTCGACTCGGTCATCCGCGACAACTCCGCGACGGACTACGGCGGTGGTATCGCCAACGACCACGGCAATGTCACCCTGATCGACACGACCGTCCGGGAGAACTCAGCCGTCATCGGCGGAGGCATCCACAACTCACGCGATCAGGGCGACCTCTCGCTGACCGGCGCCAGCTCGGTCAGCGGCAACGATGCGAGTGGCGACGGAGGCGGCATCTACGCGGACACGCATGGCAACGTGGAGCTATACGACGAATCGTCGGTCCACCACAACTCCGCGGGCGGAAACGGGGGCGGCATCTACGTCGGTGACAGCGTCGTGAGGCTCAACGACACAAGCTCCGTCCACGGCAACACCGCCGGCGGCAATGGCGGTGGTGTCTTCATCGCCGCGATGTTTGCGGTGTTCGATCTCCTGGACGCCAGCTCGGTCATTGGCAATTCGCCCAACAACGTGTGTAGCGCCGACTGGCCCGGCTCACCGGGCTGTAGCCAGTAGACGGCACTCCGTTCACCTCCGGGTAGCCGACCATCTCGTACGTGCCGACCTCATCGCCGACGGTGAGGATGGACTGGATCGTGACGCCGTCCACGACCGCCGCCGCGCATACACCATCCGCCTCGACGAGCGGGGCGGGAGGAGAAGGTCGCAGAGACCGCCCGGCACGTGCCGACAGCAGCCGCCACCAGCAGGGCGGGGGAGAGTCGAACTCACGGACGAACCGCCATTTGACGGTACTAGTTGTGATCCCAGCGACGTTGTTGACAGCGTCAAAGGTGATCGCCCGCCGAGCGCCGTGTGGGATCGGCGGCGATTGTAGGGCTAGAACTCACGGCCTGAGGCCGCCGGCCGGATCGGCTCCCGATCACGACGACCCCGGGACGCGGCGCTGGTACTGGACGGCGGCGTGCGGCATCCCGGTTCGCGGCCGGGCGCCCAACGATGAGAGGTGCGAGCCCGATGTCACCTCAAGAAGGTCCGCAAGTAGGTTCCTCTGTCGCGCGATCGAGTGGGATTCGATCACGTCCGAGAGCGCAGACACGCGGCAAGCGCGTGGTCCCTGCCGGAGGAGCCGATCTGACAATGAGGACCGAGGTACGCGCTTGCGCGCCCCCGGAGCCACGAGACCAGCAAACGCCAAATCGGGCAGAAGCTGATCGCGGCCGGGGAGGCACGCACGGCTCTCCTTCGCCGAGCATATCCAACGAGCGTCCAGAACCTGTGGACGGCGATCACCGAGCCCCGCTACCTCCGGGTGTGGTACATCGAGCCGCTGGGTAATCTCCGCCTCGGCGGCACGTTCACCTTCGAAGGCACCGCACACGGCCGGATCATGCGCTGCGACGCGCCGCGATCGCTGTGCGTCACGTGGCTATACGGACCCGGCCGGCCGACGAGGTCGAGGTCCGGCTCTCACCGCTGGGCGATAACCGAACGCTTCTCGAGCTGGAGCACGCCTCGGTCGCCGATCTGGCTCCGGACGGGGTCACCGACGCGATCGTCGGCGTAGCCGTCGGCTGGGAGCTCGCGATGGTCTACCTCGGACGCCACCTGAGGCACGAGCTGCCCGCTCCGCCCCTCGGCCTCGGTGGCCGTTGGTTCGAGCCGACGGCGGCCGACGCCAAGCTCGTGCGGGCCAGCGTCGCGTGCGTGGACCGAGCTCCTCGCCCGGTACGGCTGACGACTCATACGGGGCGTTACGGCGCCGTCGTAATCACCAGCTGGGGTGCCTGCGTCCCGGAGCGGCTGGAGTAGTCAACCGCATTGTTGTTGCCACCGCTCACAGCGAAACTGACTGGAATGCCGCTTGCAATCGCGGAAGTGACGTCGAACTCGACCCAGGTCCCGACCGTTGCCGCACCGGCCGTGCCCAGCGAGTTCCCCGAGATCGGTGGGGCGTTGTTCCAGGTGATCCCGGTCTCGGTCCAGTTGCTGTCCACGGTGAAGACCGAGCCCCCGGCGGTGCTCGCGTCGTCGACGAAGAGCCGCAACCGCGCCGCCGTCACCGTTCCGTTCAGGGTCGGGACGTTGAACCGGAGGTAGCTCCGCAGCGCCCCGTTCCGGACCGCGAGCGTGGGCAGCGTCCCGAAGTTCCTGGTCGGCTTGCTTCGAGCAGATCTTCTGCGTCCGCGACAGGGACGAGCGTCGTCGTAGCCGCCCGTGGCCGCGTAAGTGGCGGTGTACGTCGCCGCGGCGCGGCAGTGATGATGTGGGAGGCGGCGCCGCCGTCGGACCAGCCGGTGAACTGGTACGTCGTCGACCAAGGGTCTGCGGGGAGGATGCCGACAGGGAGTTCAAGGAGCCCTTGATCACCTCGCGCGTGAAGGGTGCGGTCGACGTCGTGGCGTTCACGGCGAGCTGGAGCCCGGTGGGGGCCGTCGCGAACGAGAGGATGACGGTCTCTGGGTGCAGTTCCCGGGTCGTGGATGCGCTCGCGCCCTGGGCGTCCGTCGCCGTGAGCGTCAGCTCCAGATGGGCGGGGTACTCGTGGTCCGGGCCGAAGAAGGACTCGCTCGCCACGCCCGGGAAGGAATCGCCGGGATGGCTGTGGCAGTTAGACGGGCAGTGGCGGATCGTCACCTGCCACGACAGCCGGCTCGGCGGCACGCTGCCGTCCTGGGCATCCGAGGCAGACCCGCTGAAGAAGATCTCCTCCCCGACCTCCCAGGTCGTCCCCGCCGCGGGCGTGTCGATCACCGGGACGGGCGGCGTGTTGGACGCTGAGATGACGACCGAATCGGTACCGGTCAGCCCGCCGGGATCCGTGACACGCAACCCGGCGGTCACCGTTGCGGGCGATGAGTAGGTCAAGGTGGCCGTACTGCCGCTCGCGTCATCGAACGCGCCGTCGCCGTCGAGATCCCAGGCGTACGCCAGAGTGCCACCCTCAGGATCCGTCGAGCTGCGACCATCGAACGAGACGGTCAGGGGGGCCGAACCACTCGTCGGCGACGCGTCGGCGACCGCCGTCGGCGGCTGGTTCCCTGACGAGAACTGGACCCGGCGGACGGTCCCGCTGAAACCGACGTAGTACAGGGCGCCGTCTGGGCCTACTTCCAGGTCGACGGGCCCGGCGGCAGGGTGACGAAGCAGCTCGCGTGGCGGGATCTGGCTGGCCGTCGGCACCCTTGGCCATCCACCAGATGCAGTTCCGGGTGTAGTCCGCGAAGAAGAGCCCGCCCCGGTACGTCGCCGGAAACGTTCCACCGGATCGGGATAGAACGCGATGCCTGCGGTCGACGAGCCACCGGTCGGACAGCCGTCGCCTGACACAACGCTTGCGGAATGGCTGTAGGTGTAGTCGGCGCGGTTACGTCCCCGCTTGCCTGGTACAGCGTCTCGCAGATGGGAAGGTTTGCCGCGTCGTAGCCGCTTTGGCGTCCGCTGCCCTCGTAGCACGGCCAGCCGAAGTTCTCGACGGTGGCATCGCCGATATTGGCGACCCGGTTGATCTCCTCCCATGAGCTCCAGCCGACGTCCCCGACCCACAGCTCGTTGGTCCCGGGGCGGACATCGAAGCGGAACGGATTCCGCAGGCCATAGGCGATGATCCGGCGCTTGTTGGGGTCGGAGCTGGCCGCGAACGGGTTGCCCGCGAAAGCATTACCAGTGACCGGGTCCACCCGGAGGATCGCCCCGTCGAGGGTCACAGGCTCGGTCGTGCCGCCACCGGATGATGCGTTGTAGTGGGCCAGCACCCGCGCCGCCGACAGGGCCGTGCCGTAGACCGCGACCTCATCGATTGAGCCGGCCATCCGCTCGTTCACGCTGTCAGCGGCGCCGATGTACACCGACAGGCTGTTATTCACGAGGGTCGCGTTGGTGACCGTGCCTGTGACATCGACCCCGTCGATGTACAGCTTGACGGTCGAGCCGTTCTTTGTTGCGACGACGTGATGCCAGCCCGTGCCGGGGACCTTGGTCGTGGACTGGACGATCTAGGCTATGTTCGCCTTCAGGAAGCTGAGCCTGTTGTCGGTGTCGAGCCGGAGGTAGTACGCGCCCGTGTCTTTACCGACGATGCCCTTGTCCCCGCCGCCGACCGCCGAGTTGACCCACGCCTCGACCGTCACCACGTCGCCGAGGTCGAGCGAGGCGTGGTCCGGCACCGTGATCTGCTCGTCGGTGCCATTGAACGTGATCGCCGTATCGCTGTCGCCTGTCAGCGCACCAGCGACGCCGAGCGTCGGCGTGTTGCCGTAAGTCCCGTCGTTGCTGCCGATCTCGTCGGCCGCGTTGGTGCCCGACGGCTCGCCCATCCGGTACCAGGCGATCGGGGCATCCTGCGCGACGGCATCCGCATACGTGGCGCCCCCGCCATCTACCGGCTCGGTGCGCAGGTCCTGACTCCGAAAGGCGCCGCCTTCCTGCAGGGGATCGGGCAGGGGTTCTGCGCTGTGGGCGGTGGATTTCCGGAGGTGCCGCCCACTGCCCGTAGTCGGCCACATTGAAGCTCGCCCCATCGCCTGCGCTGACGTACAGCGCCCCGTCTGGCCCGAAAGCCAGGTTGCCCTGCGAATGGCTGGGAAACTGCTGGCACCAATCCTCGATGAGGACGGTCTCCGGGCCGGAGATGGTCGTGCCACTTACTGTGAAGCGCGACAAGCGGCCGCTCACGACACAGCCGTCGGTCGTCGGTCCGGGCGGTGTGGGGCAGGTATCGCCCCACCGCGGCGGCGCCGTCGGACTGCCGAGAATGTGGTCATACGTGTACAGCACGTAGACCCACGGCCGTGATGGCAGCGAGGGGTTGGTCAGGCTGGGGTCGAGTGTGAGTCCGAGCAGGCCCCGATCCCAGTAGTTGTGGACGTTCGGTGGAAGGACGCTGAAGTTGGTGGCGTGGTGTCGCTGAGGTTGTCGTAGACCTTGATGACGCCACTCTTTTCGGCGACGAAAATCGCCCGTCAGCGGCGAACTGATGTTGATCGGGTTCGTTAGCCCGCTGAAAACGATGGATTCGGCGAATCCGGATGGGAGCGCTAGCGCCTCCACATCCGAGGTCGTGGTGGTACTTGAACAGTTCGTGGAAGTTGCTCCTTGTTGGCGAAAATCCCGGAGGACACACCGGACCTGGTGGTCCTGAGCCACGACGGAGATGTCCGCGCCGGCCGGAAGCAAGCCAAGGGCGAGAACCGCCCCGACGATGGCGGCAACCATACGCCGTCCCTGAAACCGAACGCCGCGTCACGAAGTCGCACGTCCCCCCTCTCGACCTCATCGCCGATCCCCGGCGACTGTACTCAGCCGATGCCCAATGTGCGACGCCGCCCCGCGGCTGCGACTGCACTTAACTCGCATTATGCACGGCGATCCGGCGTATGTGGGCATTCTCCGACACATTGGTGCGTTGACGCACCAATGTCACGAACGAACGCCCGTGACGCGCTCCTCAGCTGTCGCCGAAGCCAAGGGCATTTCC
>CAWIWL010000002.1:0-26649 GCA_963839705.1 uncultured Acidobacteriota bacterium | reverse complement strand
GCAGTCCTAGAGCCAAAGCCGGGTTCCGGAATCGGCATTGGGAAGTGCGCGCGCAATGCACACGTACGCCGTTCCCAGAACCTCCTCGCCGACGGGACTGGGAGGGCGTCCGCGGCCGATACCCGGTAGGCCGCGTCGAACCCCTACGTTGCGTTTAGGTGCGCAGGCACTGGTCGGACGCCTGACCGGCTTGGCGAGAGGCCCGACCTCGGCACGACGATACCTTGCGTGTCGGGTGGCCCTGTCCGCGGCTCAGCCTATCTTCCCCGGGGGTCCAGGCAGGCCGACTCGGGCTCGCGTGGAGGGAGAGGTGGCTGGAAAGCTCAAGCTGGGTGCCCGCGAGGCATTCGACGCCAATATGGAAGACGCAAGGACGCTCGTGTGGCTGGCCCATGCGCTCACGAACCGTCGCGTTCGCCGCATGCGCATCGAGATGCGCGGCCGAATCGGAGGGGTGCTGGGAATCCCCCAACGCGATCACGCAAAGCTTGACTGTATTGAGAGTGACGAGCTGTTCACGATCCTCAAGCCAGCGAGCAAGATGACACGTCAGGATCTCAACGAGAAGTCACTGAGACCGCTGTTGCGTCAGGCGGTCGTGGCCGCGTGCGCGGCGGTGGAGACATTCTCGGCAGACCGAGTCATGGAGCGCTACGGCGCAGCAATCAATGCGAGCCCAGTCCCCAACCGGCTTCTCAGCTTGCCCATGACCGTCGGGCACTGGCTCGAGATCGAGGGACGGTACAAACGCCGCACGGGCTGCGGGAGGTTGTCGAGCTCGAAGTGAGACAGCAAGCCAGTCCGGCGCCGTCGGAGATCGGAAAGCTCTTTGCGATGGTGGGGGAGCGTGACCTGTTAAAGCGACTCGACAAGCGGCGCGGTGTGCGGGCTGGGGCGTCAGCGAAAGCCCTTGATCGAATAGTTGAGCGACGGAACCTATCGCGCACGCCGGAGATCGAATCGGTCGCGGTAGAGCGCAGATCACCATTAAAGAGGTCCAGAGTGATCTCGAGTGTCTGACCAGCATTGTGGATGCGCTCGATGCCGAGACCTCCCTTTAGTGGGCCCACTTCGGTTCGTTGTGCTCGGAGCTCGGAACAAAGGGTCAAGGCGTGCTGCTGCCGTCCGAGGCGTGTGGAGCCAGTCGCTTGTAGCCCGAATAGACGGCAGCGGGCTTTAGCGTCGCGTGGGCAGTGCCTACGACTCGGCGCCGAGAGTCCAAGGGCGTCCGCCAGACAGAGAGCGTCTCCTTTGCCGGTTCTGGGTTGTCATAACGCGAGTCCTTGAGCCTAAGATGCGCCTAGATCTCCCCTGGTCCAGTGCCGGCAGGGAGCCAAGGCACCACCTTGCTTCTGAGGGACCAACGATGTGGTGCGCTGCTCCGGCAAAGCACCTCGACCATCGAGCGCCAGTGCATGGCAATCGATCTACAACCACGAACTCCTAGGAGAGATGAGCACCGACCCAGACATCGAGAAGGCCCGCGAGCTGTACGACGCCTTCATGAAGACCCGCTGGTCGAGATGTTCGCGGAAGGCGGGGAGGCCCACGCGAAGGGCGGCGTCAAGAAGCGTGACGGCAGCCGCTACGTACCGACGCAGTGGGGACTGAAGTTTCTCAACGAGGACGTTAACGCCTGGGACTATGCCCTCGCGGCGTGGCAGGAGCCCAACGAAATCGACCCCATTGATCCAGCTACCGGCGAGCTACGCGGCTACGACCAGCTCATCGCTGAGGCGGGTCCCGAGTTCACCTGGGAAGGCATTCTGATCGGGCTCTACGATCCGAACCAGCCATGGGTTGACGTGCTTAAGCGCGAGGTCCCGCAGGTGTTCGAGAACATCAGGTCTGACCTTGAGAGGCGCACCAGGGGTACGCTGGTCACGAAAGCAGCACGCCGCGAACAGGAGAAGCAGGAGTGGATCGCCCGTATCATCGGGGTTTTGGACAACCCGACCCCGGAGCAGCAGGCCGCCATTCGCGCGAGCCTTGAGGAGCGCTGGGAGCGAGAGCATCCCTAGCGCGAGCCACTGGGTTGGCGCCTAGATTTGTGAGAACCGCTTCTGGCACAAGTTCAGCCGCAGCCGGCCCACCCACATAGATGGTCAACGAGACTCCCGAGCTCTTGGATGCCATTTCCGGCGCATTGCGTGAGCGCGGTGATCACCACGAGGCGACTATCTAAACGCAGCGCTCGCTCGAGCTCAGTCCTTCAGTTAAGGAGAACCGGGCAATGGGATCCCGAGCGCCTCGGACCTACCGGCTGACAGGGGTAAGGTTGCCGTCCTGAGCCCTAAGGTGGGCATAGAAGACTTGACGCACGCTCGCGGCGTCGTCGAGATCCTTGGGCTCAGCCACCGCAACACGGTCAGCCAAAATTCCCAGCGGCAATACAAAGACATGCCGCGCCCGGTCCTTGACCGGGGTCGCGGGCGGCCAGGGCTGTGGCGACGCTCCCAGATCGACCGCCGGCAGCAACACCGGCGCGCAAGCGATCGGGCCGTTGGCTGATCCCCTCACCCCCGAAAGACGCCGCGCGCTCATGAGGCGAGTGCGCACGAGCGGGACCGCCCCCGAGCTGGCGCTGCGGAGGTCGCTGTGGGCTCAGGGGCTTCGCGGGTGGCGGCTGCATCCGACAGGGGTGCCCGGAAAGCCCGACCTCGCCTGGATCGGGCGGCGGATGGCGGTATTCGTGGACGGGGCGTTCTGGCACGGCCACCCGGATTACTATTGGGGCCAGTCCGGAGAGTTCTGGGACGCAAAGATCGAGCGCAACCGCGCACGGGATCAGCGGGTGAACGCCGAGCTGGCGAGCTCGGGTGGACCGTGATTCGACTGTGGGACTTCGAGGTCGAACGGGACCCCGAGAAATGCGCGCGCCAGGTTGCCGCCGCCCTGCGGGGTCTGAGGCGAACAGGTGTTCGACTTCCGTCCGACAGCGCTTCTAGCTTGCGGGTCGGATGACACCCCTCTCCCTCATTGATCTGTTTGCCGGTTGCGGTGGGATGACGCTGGGCTTTGAGCGCACCGGCCGGTTCGACAAGCCGTCCTCGCGGTGGAGTGGGATCACGACGCTGCCGACACCTTCCGAGTCAACTTCGGCGACCACATCTTCGAAGGAGCGATCGAGGATGTGGGCCGGTTCCCCTCGGCCGACGTCGTGGTCGGCGGACCGCCGTGCCAGGGCTTCTCGCCGCTGAACATGGCGCGCGTTGGGCTCGAGCGCCGGTCGCTCTGGCGGGAGTATCTACGCGCGCTCGAGGAAGCGGCGCCGCAAGCCTTCGTCATGGAGAACGTCCCGGAGCTGCTCCGGTCAGGCGAGTACCTGGCGTTCGTCGAAGCGGCCGAGGAGCTCGGGTTCGCGGTCAGACGGCCGGATCCTGAACGCAGCCGACTACGGCGTCCCGCAGCGCCGACGCCGAGCCATCGTGGTCGGCGTGCGTGAGGGCGAGTTCGAGTGGCCCGAGCCAACCCACTTTCCCGTCGGAGACGATCCCACTCACAGGCCGGCCGTGGCGCACGTTCCGCGACGCGGTCGAGGTCTGCCGCTCGAGCCGACCGGCAAGAACTGGCATAACCCGCGCAACCCTCGACCGCAAAGCCTGGAGCGCTACCGCACGATCCCGAATGAGGGCGAGGGACGCTTCGACCTGGCAGAGCGCCGGCCTGACATCACCCCGGCGTGCTGGCTCCGAAAGAAGACCGGGCTCCACCGATGTCTTCGGCCGGCTCTGGTGGGATCGGCCGGCTTTCACGATCCGGACCGAGTTCTACAAGCCTGAGAAGGGCCGCTACCTGCATCCCAGCGAGCACCGGCCGATCACCGTGCGGGAGGCGGCGCGATGCATGTCGTTCCCTGACAGCTTCGAGTTCCCGAGACGACAGTCGATGACGTCGGTCGCGAAGCAGATCGGGAACGCTGTGCCGCCGGATCTCGCAAGTGCGATAGCCGCGGCAATCGGCGCGCATCTGATGCGACAGGCCGCTGGCTGAGAGCGCCTCGCAGACGTGGCCTGACGCAACCTCCCGAGTTGTCGACGACGCTCGGACATAGACTGCCCGGGCAGGTTATCTGCGGCCGATGGCGCCTTCAACGCCCCTCCCGTTCGTCGCTGACCTCCTCGGCTGGACCCGAGGAAAGCCGAACATTGCCGATCGCGGAAGCGTCACGAGTTGCGCGGTCGCCGGCTCCATCCTCGAGACGCTCGGCGTAACGGCCGACGTCAGTCAGCCCGGGCAGACAGCGGGGACAGCGCTGGAGGACGCGGTTCGAGATCACCTCGCTGATGCGCTGCCCTCCTCGTGGGGTACCCGGTCCGTCGCGGTGATAAAGGGCTCGGTCATCTCAGACTTCGATCAGTACGCGCACCTCGCGACTCTCAAACGTTTGGTCGAAGAAGATAAGACGGGCACCCTACGTGCCTCGATCGGGTCGGACTATCTATTCGACCGGATGTGACGGTCGGGCTTGACCAGGGCAAGGGTCCCGCCTTCCTTCATGCGGCGGTTCCTTGCAAGTGGACGCTGCGCTCCGATCGAGCGCAGAACATCCGCCACGAGGCGGTCGTTTTAATTTGCCATCGCCGCGGGCGTCTCCCGCATATCACACCCGTGACGGCGGAGCCGATGCCGACGCGGCTGGCGTCGCTGGCTCGCGGCGCATGGCATATCCGAAGTAGATGCCTCCAACCGTCGACGCTGCCGCCTCGACCTGGTAGCGGTGGTGGAGATAGAGCGGGACGAGCACCTCCTCGATCGTCGCCATCGGTTCGTTGCGCTTGATCGCCTGTTCGCCGAAGCGCGACAGCGCGAACTTGCGGACGGCCATCATCCGTTTCAACTCCGCCGGGCGTCAGTGCCGTTCGACCACGTGTCCACGCGCGGATGGGCGTCGATGTCCTGGTTCGAGAGGTAGCAGAATCCTTCTTGTGTCCATCCTCGAGAACAGTCGCGAGCGCCTTGGCCTCGTCGGTGCCAGAGGGAAAGTCCGAATAGCCGTACGGATGGCGACTTTGTCCCAGACGCCGATCCCCACGTCATACACCTTCGAATAATCGACGTGCCCTCCGCGCTCATCGTGACGAGCGGATGCGGATAGTCCATGACCGAGATTCGTCCGGCTGTGCTGTCGTAGTAGTTGTGGCCGATCCCCAGCGTGTGACCGACTTCGTGGGCCGAGAGCTGGCGGATTCGGGCGAGTCCCCACTCGGTCAGTTCTTTGGGCGTCTCGGTGCCGTCCTTGTAAGGGCTCAGCAATCCCTCGGCGATCATGTAGTCCTGACGGATGCGCAGCGAGCCGAGCGTAACGACGCCCTTGATGATTTCGCCCGTGCGCGGATCGCTGACGCTCCCGCCGGTGCTCCAGCCTCGCGTCGACCGATGGACCCAGTTGATCACGTTGTAGCGGATGTCGAGGGGGCTGACGCCTTCGGGCAGAAGCTCGACGCGGAACGCGTTGCGATAGCCGGCCGCCTCGAATGCCTGGTTCCACCAGCGCGCGCCGTCGAGCAGCGCCGAGCGAATGGGCTCCGGCGCGCCGGGGTCGAGGTAGTAGGTAATCGGCCTGACAGGCTCGCTGACGGCAGCCGATGGGTCTTTCTTCTGGAGCCTGTGGCGGCGGATGAAACGCTGGGTCATGGGTTGCCCCGGCAGCGCCGCGTAGTTCTCGAACTCCATGCTGCCGTAGCCCGCGCGCGGGTCGAACCGCCGTGGCTTGTAGTTTGAATCGGGCAGCTCGACGATGGAATGGTGCACGCGGATGCTCGCAGCTTCGGCCGTCGCCGCGACGCTGCCCACGCCTTCGAGAAACGCTCCGCCGCCACCGCCGCCGCCCCCGCGTCCGCCGCCAGGACCGCCGCCCGCCGCGCTGGTGTTGCGGACGAACGTCAACTCAGCCTCCATCTCGGTGTTCTTCGGAAACCCGAGCGTCATCGGTGCATAGACGGAGCTGCGCGTCGCGTCGAATCGATAGGAGCCAGGCCGGAGCCGCGAGGCCATGTCGTTCCCGTCGCGCACCAGGTATTCGGTGAAGTCCACGAGCAGGCGTTCGCCAGTAGCGCCAGCGATCGTAAAGCCCCAGAGGACCGATCGCGCGAACGCGTCACGCACCGTGCGCGCTTCGGCGGCGTTGGTCGTCAGGGCACGGAACTGATAGTTCGGCTGCACCATGAGCACTTTCGGCCCGACGCGCTCGAACTTGACGATGCGTGACCCGGTCAGGATGCCGCGATCGAGCCCGATGTCATTCGACCCGAGGCCCGTGGCGAGGCCCGTGGAGTAGAGCACTTCGGTGTCGAGCTTGGGGATCTCGAGCCACAAGCGGCCGGCGCCCTCGTCCCAGTAAAGTGGGAAGAAGCCGTCGATCTTCTTCAGACCGGCCGTTCGCTCGTCTATCGACGTGATCTGATCACTGCCCGGCTTTCGACCTCCCTGAGGTGCGGGCCCTCCCTGCGCAAAGCCCGAAGTCGACGCGCCGGCGATCGCGATCAGGCAGACCAGTACCTATGCGGTTGCGTACGCTGAACATGCGGATCCTCCCGTTACCGCCGGAAGTTTATCTCGTCTGGCAGTCGTGCTGCGTCAGAACAGGCGGCCGCCGATGGGGACTTTCTTGTCCGGCACCAGCAGGACGACCCCGCCGTCGGCGTCAGGCACGCCGAGTGTGAGCACTTGTGACTGGAAGGGACCGATTTGGCGAGGAGGGAAGTTGATGACCGCGACAACGAGGCGGCCTTCGAGTTCGCGCGTCGTGTAGTGACGCGTCAGTTGGGCCGAAGACTTGCGCGTGCCGATGTCGGGACCAAAGTCGATGACGAGCTTATAGGCAGGCTTCCGCGCGTCGGGGAAGCTCTCGGCACTTACGACCCGACCGACACGAATGTCTACCTGGTCGAAGTCAGCGTAAGAGATTTGCGGCGCGCCCGGCATCTACCGAGCGTCAATATACTCCATTCTGTAAACTGCTGAGTTAGGATTCGGAACACAGTTCGGTGGTCCCGGGGACTGTCACGGTTGAATGTCCCCGGGGACTGTCACGGTTGAGTGTCCCCGAGCTCAGCAGTCCCTCTATCGCTCGGGAGTGGCGCCGGAGACTGCGGTCCAGGATGGCGAGTCGCTCGCCGGGAATGATTCCTCGGACGCGTCCGACACCACATCCTTGGCGAACCACCCGCGTCCGTCGAGCGTCCGGGACAGCCACTGTCGCGCGACGTGCAGGTCGTGCCGGCCCATCGCCGCGCGAATGGCCAGGGTGCTCCCCAGGATCGCAGCCATCCCGCCGCCAAAACCGCCTCGCCGTGCCCCGATCATGACGAGCGCCGAACCCCACGTGGCCATCAGCCACCGCTCTTGGTCATAGGCAGACAACGACGCCGCAAGAGTGGGCTTGTCCCACACGCTCTTCTCACCGCGCGACACCATCAGGTTCTTCGTTCCGTCCATATTTGCCTCCGAGTATGTTCACTGGAGCACAACCCGTGCCCGCCGTAAGTCATTGAATCTGTCGTCGGATGAGGAGCGCACGGGATTGGACGAAGGTGGCCGGCGTCCAACAAGCGGAACTGCAGGCCACAGCCTCCTGACCGCACTTAAGAGCGGCCTTGACTCGCTGGGCGGACATATGCAACACTTCATCCGGATATACGGATGGAAGCCGCCATCTTCGACGATCTCATCGCCCTTTCGGACGCCACCCGCAGCCGGATGCTGCTCGTGCTCGAGCGACACGAGCTGACGGTCTCGGAGCTGTGCGCGGTGCTGCAGCTGCCGCAATCCACCGTCAGCCGGCACCTCAAGACGCTGCTCGATGCCGAGTGGGTGTCGTCGCGCCGGGACGGCACGAGCCGCTACTACACGCTGGCGCTCGACGATCGCGGGCCGGCGACCCGCCGGCTCTGGGCGCTGCTCCGCGAGCAGGTCAGCCTGACGCCCGGCGCCGATCAGGATGCCCGGCGTCTTCGCGGCGTCCTTGGCCGGCGGCAGAGCAAGTCGCAGGAGTTCTTCGCGTCCGCGGCCGGGCAGTGGGACCGCTTGCGTCAGGATATGTTCGGACGCGCGTCTCACCTCCAGGCACTTCCCGGGCTGCTCGACCCCGAGTGGATCGTCGGCGATCTGGGATGCGGCACGGGCCAGGTTGCCGCGGCGCTCGCGCCGTTCGTGAAGCAGGTCATCGCCGTCGACCGCTCGAGCGACATGCTGGACGCCGCCCGACGCCGCGTTCGCGATCTTCCCAATGTCGACGTGCGGCGGGGCGAGCTCGAGGCACTGCCCATCGTGGATGCCGCGCTCGATGTCGCGACGCTCTTGCTCGTGCTGCACCACCTGCCGGATCCCGTCGAGGCGCTCGCCGAAGCCGCGCGCGTGCTGCGCCCCGGCGGCCGGCTGCTCATCTCCGACATGCTGCCACACGATCGCGAGATCTACCGCCAGCAGATGGGCCACGTCTGGCTGGGGTTCGGCGAGGACGCGCTGCAGAAACTGCTCGGAAACGCCGGGTTCGACCAGGTCAGGATCGCGTCGCTGCCCACTGACCCGGATGCGAAGGGGCCGGCGTTGTTCGTGGCCGGAGCGACGAGGAGATAGGGGGCGGCGAGCCGCGAGCCGCGAGCAGCGAATATCGAGCGTCAGAAACTAGACGTCAGGTAACAACATACGAGGAGTTGCAATGAGCACCGCAGTCAAAGAGATGCACGCATTCGACGCCGCCGTCAAAGCCGGCCGCGAACCGTTCAAGGTGAAGGACCTGTCGCAGGCCGAGTTCGGACGCAAGGAAATGCGCCTGGCCGAGCAGGAAATGCCCGGCCTGATGGCCCTTCGCGAGCGCCACAAGGGCAAGAGCCCGCTCGCCGGCGCCAGGATCATGGGCAGCCTGCACATGACGATTCAGACCGCAGTCCTTATCGAGACGCTGACCGAACTCGGCGCCGATGTGCGCTGGGTTTCGTGCAACATCTTCTCGACTCAGGACCACGCGGCCGCGGCGGTCGTCGTCGGCCGTCCAGAGACGGGTGGCACGGTTGCCAACCCGAAGGGCACGCCGGTCTTCGCCTGGAAGGGCGAGACGCTCGAGGAATACTGGTGGTGCACGGGCGAGGCGCTGATGTGGCCTGACGGTTCCGGCCCGACGCTCATCGTCGACGATGGCGGTGATGCAACGCTGCTGGTGCACAAGGGCGTCGAGTTCGAGAAGGCGGGGAAGGTGCCGGCGTTCAAGCCCGAGAGCGATCCCGAAGAGTGGGGCGTCATCCTCGAGTTCCTGAAGAAGAGCCTGGCCGAGAGCCCGAAGCGCTGGACCAACGTCGCCGCGGCGCTCAAGGGCGTCAGCGAAGAGACGACGACCGGCGTGCATCGTCTGTATCAGATGATGGAGGCGGGCACGCTCCTCTTCCCGGCGATCAACGTCAACGACTCGGTCACCAAGAGCAAGTTCGACAACATCTACGGCTGCCGGCACTCGGTCATCGACGGCCTGAACCGCGCCACCGACGTCATGCTCGGCGGCAAGGTCGCGGTCGTGTTCGGCTTCGGCGAAGTGGGCAAGGGCTGCGCGCAGGCGCTGCGCGGCCAGGGCGCGCGCGTCATCGTCACCGAAATCGACCCGATCTGCGCGCTGCAGGCGGCGATGGAAGGATATGAAGTCAACACGCTCGACAACGTCGTGTCGACGGCGGACATCTTCATCACGGCAACGGGCAATCTCAACATCATCACCGCCGATCACATGGCGAAGATGAAGGACAAGGCGATCGTCGGCAACATCGGCCACTTCGACAACGAGATCGACATGGCCGGGTTGAAGAAGGTCAAGGGGCTCGAGCGCATCAACATCAAGCCGCAGTACGACGAGTTCCGCTTTCCTGATGGTCACAGCGTGATGGTGCTGGCCGAAGGCCGGCTGATGAATCTTGGTTGCGCGACGGGTCATCCGAGCTTCGTGATGTCGGCGTCGTTCTCCAACCAGGTGATCGCGCAGCTCGAACTGCATCAGCACAACGAGAAATACGAGAAGAAGGTGTACATCCTGCCGAAGCAGCTCGATGAAGAGGTGGCGCGACTGCACCTCGGTCATCTGGGGGTGCAGCTGACGAAGCTGCGGCCGGAGCAGGCGGAATACCTCGGCGTCAAGGTCGAGGGACCGTACAAGCCGGAGCACTACCGGGTACCAGGTTTCTCGGACTCCTAGCGTGCCCGTGGCGGGTCCTGTCCGCGAACAGCCCCAGTGGGTGCTCAGGCCGAAAAGCCCTTGTAACGGGAGTCGGCCTTGCGCGCCCACCGGGGCGGCCCCGTTCGCGGCCACCCGCGAGTGGGCACGCTGGATTTTGCCAAAGCCTAGAGCCCAGAGCCTAAGCCATTTCGGCTTCAGCTCGCGCCGCGGCTGGCGACGACGGTGAGACGCTGGAATCGGCTTGAGGCGTGCGCGCGTGTGTCGCCTTCCGGCGCCACGTCGATGGTTGGTACGGCCAACGAAAGAGCGTGGACCACTTCGGCGTCGAATTGCGGACCTGCGCAGCGCCAGAGCTCACGCATCGCTTCGGCGCGACCGTGGGCAGGCCGGTAGGCGCGCGCGCTCGTCATGGCGTCGAAGGCGTCGGCGACGCGGACGATGCGCGCGAGGAGCGGAACCTCGTTGCCGCGCAGGCGGTGCGGATAGCCCTTGCCGTCGGGCCGTTCGTGGTGCAGCTCGACAATGGGCAGGTGCGGCGTCAGGAAACGCACGCTGCGCAGGATGCGCGCGCCGACGATGGGGTGCTGTTCGACGAGCGCGAACTCCTCGCGCGTGAGCGGGCCGGGCTTGCGCAGCACGGCATCGCTGATGCCGATCTTGCCGATGTCGTGCAGCAGCGCGCCCAGGCGCAGGATTTCAAGATCGTCCTGACCGAGATTCATCTGCCGGCCAATGGCCACTGACACGGCGCTGACACGCTCCGAGTGGCCGGCGGTGTACGGGTCCCGCGCGTCGAGCGCGAGCGCCAGCGCGCGGATGGCGCCGACATACGCGTCTTCGGTCTCGGCCTCTGCCGCGCTGACCGATCGCATCATCGTGTTGAACGCGGCCGTGAGCGTGTCGACTTCGAGCGAAAAGCCCGTGGGCCGGACCGGATGTTCGAAGTCGCGCGACTCGGTCATCTCCGAGAGCGACTTCGAGAGCGTGTCGATCGGCCGCGAGATCGTCCGCGCCAGCCACACGCTGGCGAATGCCGCGAGCGCGAACGCCCCGACCGCGGTGACGAAGACGGCACCCAGCGCCTTCTGCATCGGGTCGCGGGTCGAGGCATCGATCGAGTCGAGCGCGTAGACCGAGGTCTGGTCGTCCTGGAAGAGCTGCTTGACGGCGTACTCGGCCGAGCCGAGTCGGACGGCGTCGTGGGCGGCCAGCGACCGCAGCGCCGCGGGAGTCAGGTCCTTCATCAGATCGGCTGGTAGCGTGCTCGCGACGACGGCGTCGCCCGAGGTGATGAGCGTCGCGGCGCCCGAAAGCGCCGACAGCTCCTGTGCGTAGCGGGCATCGAAGGCCCTTGCCAGCTGGAGCGTCCCGAGAAACTGCTGCTGCAAGACGAGTGGAGCAGAAGCAAATTGGAAGACCCCTGACGCCATCGATACGTGCGCCGCCCCGGTGGCCCCGGTGACATCGTGGCGAGCGCTCACCTTGCCCAGCAGCGGCCAATCGGCGGCGCGGCGGCCGCCCACGGCGATGACCGTGCCCGACGTATCGGCGACGGCGAGCACATCGCTGCCGGTCTTGGCCGCCAGTGTTCGGAGTTCGCGCTCGATGGCCACGAGCATGCCGCGACGGTAACGCGGCTCGGTTGTTCTGAGCTCGAGTTTGTAGGTGGCGACCGCGGTGCGGAGCGTGGGATTCTCGGCGATTGTCGCCACTTGGACGCCAAGCTCGCGTTCGCGCCGCTGCTCGAGTGCCGAGAGCATGCGCTGGCCGGCTTCCAGCTTGTCACTGACCGCGTCGCGCACACGCTCGCGCACATTCAACGCGAACCCGACGAACACCGCGGACAGCACGCCCGCCACCATGATCAGCGTCGCGACCGTTGTGCGGACGACGAATCGTGGCGGCGTCGACCGCGCCATCAGTGATTGGCCCTCGGCCCCGCACGCAGAGTCCGCGGCGCTGATGCCCGGTCAGTACACAGGGACAACACTCGGATCAACGGTTCTGTAATCCTGGCCCGTATCATGCTGATTCCTCGCACCCGAGAGATCTCGGTCGGAAGCAGACGTGTTTTCGGCACTTAGCGTCGCCCGGTGCGACGTCCGGGGACCGCAGGCTACCCTGCGGCCGGACAGGCAAAGGCAGAAACGGTGCCAGTCTGGCTGGCGGCTCGCGGCTCGCGGTTGGCTGATCGCGTGCTGTCGTTTAGAAAAACCGCTTCGCAAAGACCAGCGACATCGCGGCCGCGTGGTCCCAATCGGCACGGGTGTAGGTGCGGGCGCACTGGTAGCCGGCCTTGATCATGATCTCGGGTGTGAGCCGATAGCCGACCGTGACGTCGGCGGTGCCGTTGGTCTTGCGCACGCGGCTTCCGGCCGAGAAGACCGGTGTCGACGCGCGCGTCGTACGGCCGGCCACGTACCATCGCGGCGAGAGGGTGCGTACGGCTTCGACGAGATAGCCGCGCGCGATGGCCAGAGTGGTCAGCGTTTCGAATCGATCCATGATCCATTCGCCCGCGACACGTGTGTATCCCACCGCGTACTCACCCTCCAGGTTGAACACCGTGGCGCTCGCCGCCTGTGTCGGCGGAATGGGACACGAAGACGCGGGCGTCGTCTGTGCCCGGTAGATGCCGTGCGCGTAGCCGGCGCCGAGTCATCGTGATTTCCCCTCGCCCCGGAGGTCGCAGCCAAACGTGTTGCGCTTTTAATGACTTAACGCCGTTCGGTGTGTGGACCGACGGTTCGTGACGCCGCCGGGACCGGGTCGGGCGGGGGCAGAAATGATGCCAGTCGATGACGGGTAGGGCTCAAGGCTCAGGCATAGTCTTCGACCAACTACTCGAACGATCTTGCCTGAGCCCTGAGCCCTGAGCCCTGAGACATAATGTCCCTCATGCTCACCTCGTCGCGTACGATTCTTGTCCTTGCAGTTGCGGCAGCCGCCGCCTCCCTGGCTGGTGCGCTTGGCGCGCAGGCGCCTTCGGCACCGCAACAGGGCATCGAAAAGCATTTGACCAACATCAAGCAGCTCACCTTCGGTGGAGAGAACGCGGAAGCGTATTTCTCGGCCGATGGCACGCGGCTGATTTTTCAATCGACTCGCGCCGGGAATCCCTGCGACCAGATCTACACGATGAAGATCGACGGTAGCGACGAGCGCCGGGTCAGCAACGGCACCGGGCGTACGACGTGCGGCTATTACTATCCCGGCGGGAAGACCATCCTGTTCGCGTCGACGCACGCGGCTTCGCCCGAGTGTCCGCCGAAGCCGAGCTATGCGCGCGGCTACGTGTGGCCGATCTACGACGGCTACGACATCTATCGCGCCAACGCGGACGGGTCGGCGCCGACGCCGTTGACCAGGACGCCGGGCTACGACGCCGAAGCGACCATCGCGCCAGACGGCCTCATCGTGTTCACGAGCGTGCGCGACGGAGACATGGAGATCTATTCGATGAACGCCGACGGATCCGGCGTAAAGCGGCTGACCAACCGGCCCGGCCCCGATGGCGGCCCGTTCTTCTCGTGGGACGGCCAGCAGGTGGCGTTCCGCGGCCGGCTGCTCGGCGCCGGCGGGGAGTTCGACGAGTATCGCAGCCTCCTCAAGGAGGCGCTCTGGCGCCCGACCTCGCTCGAGCTCTTCGTCATGCACCGAGATGGATCCAACCTGCGCCAGGTCACCAAGCTCGGCGGCGCAAGCTTCGCGCCGTCCTGGCATCCCGACGGTAAGCGCCTGATCTTCGCGTCGAACAATCAGGATCCCAAGGGCCGAAACTTCGATATCTATCTCATCAACGTGGACGGAACCGGTCTCGAGCGCGTCACCGTCAACGACACGTTCGACGGCTTCCCGATGTTCTCGCCCGACGGCAAGCGCCTGGTGTTCGCCTCGAACAGGAACGCGAAGGCGGAAGGGGAGACCAACGTCTTCATCGCGGATTGGGCTAATTAGTTGGGTTCAAGGGGTTCAGGGGGTTGTCCCTTCCTGAACCTAACCATTTCCTCCCCGATCGTTAACGCTCCGCTCATGACCCGAGCGCCCCGGGCGCCGTAACTTAGCTCCTTCGGCAGTCCGGCTGCGACCAGACCGCCCAAGGAGCCAAGAACGTGCACGAAGTCAGGCATTTCGATCTCTCCCTCTCGGGCCTCCCTCCCGGACGCTTCCACGGCAACCACGCCATCGTCATCGGCGCGAGCATCAGCGGCCTGCTGGCCGCGCGAGTGCTCAGCGCGCATTTCGACCGCGTCACGGTCTTCGACCGTGACGTCCTGCCTTCAACTATCCAGAACCGTCGCGCCGTGCCGCAAGGTCAGCACGGCCACGGCTTGCTCGCGAGCGGGTTGAGGGGGCTGAAGATGCTCTTTCCGGCGATCGACCGGGATCTGCTCGAGGCCGGCGCGGTGCCGGGCGACGTCATCGGGAACCTCCGCTGGTTCCAGCACGGTCATTACAAGGCGAGATTCGCGAGCGGGCTCGAGGGTCTCCTGCTGAGCCGGCCGCTGCTCGAGGGTACGCTGCGCCGGCGCGTTCTGCGCCTGCCCAACGTGCGAATCCTCGACCACACGCGTGCCACCGCGCTCGCCGTCGAGCAGGGCAACGTCCAGGGCGTTCACGTACGCGTGCAGCAGCCGGGCGAGGCGGTGACGATCGTAACCGCCGACCTCGTCGTCGATGCCTCAGGGCGCGGCTCCCGGTCACCCGAGTGGCTCGAGTCGTTCGGCTACGGCAAGCCGTCGGCCGACGAGGTGCACGTCGGCATCGGCTACACGACGCGCATCTTCCGGCGTTCGCCCCACGATCTCGACGGCGACATGGGCGCGCTGCTGGCGCCGAATCCGCCGCACGAGCAGCGGATCGGCTTCATGCTCGCGATGGAGGGCAACCGGTGGATGGTCACGCTCGGCGGCTGGCTTGGCAACCACGCGCCGATCGATCCTGACGGGTACCTGGAGTTCGCGCGCACGCTGTCGCGTCCGGACATCTACGAGGTCATCAAGCACGCGGAACCGCTGACGCATGCCGTCACCTACGCGTTCCCGTCGAACCTGCGCCGCCGCTACGAGGCGTTTCACAGGTTTCCAGGCCACTACCTCGTGATGGGTGATGCGCTCTGCAGCTTCAATCCCCTTTACGGTCAGGGCATGAGCGTCGCGACGCTCGAGGCGCTGGCGCTGAGGGAGTGCCTCGAGCACGCATCCTCGGTTCGCGAGGTCTGGCGTCCGTTCTTCAAGGCTGCCGGCAAGATCATCGATGGCCCCTGGATGATTGCCGCCGGGAGCGACTTTGCGTTCGATGGCGTGACCGGCGCGAAGCCACGCGGCACGTCGGCCGTCAACTGGTATCTCGACCGCGTGCACCTGGCCGCATCAAGCGACCGGCACGTCTGCCGCGCGTTCTTCGATGTGGCCAACCTGCTGAAGCCTGCGCCGTCGTTGTTCAGGCCGTCGATTCTGGCGCGCGTGTGGCGCGAATGCGTGGCTTTGCGCGGGCCGCTGGCGATCGAGTCGGATCGGTCGATCACGACGAGGAACCAGCGGATGCTCGAGACGCACTAGGGCAGCTGGATCCTGAAGTGCGAACGTGGAAGCGGCATTCGTAGTGTCCGCCTTTAGGCGGACTTGCAGCTGAAGCCGGAGATTATCGTCTTAGTAACACCTTCGCGCGAAGCGCCGTGGCCTTGGCGGAGGCGGTCAGGCGGAAGGCGCAGCAGCACGCGCCACACTTCAGCGGCAGATCTTTTCCGTCGCCGTCGTTGTCGTAGTCGAAGCGCTGGTCCCGCCCGGCACCTTGCAGGAGGTCGCGGCGGGATTGCCGTTCGCGTCGAAGGTCAGCACGCAGACGAGCTTCTGCAGGCCGCTGTCCGTCGTAGTCGTGATGGTGCGCGCCGCGGCGTCGTACGACAGGGTCAGCGAATTGATGTTGCCCCTGGTGATCGTCTTGCCCGCTGTCGGCCGTCCCGCCTCATCCCAGCTCGTGTACGTAGTCGTGAAGATCCCGCCCGTCGACGACTCTCCGGCTTCCTGGACCAGCCTGTTCTGCTGGTCGTAAGTATTGACGAGGCTACTGGTCGACGAGCCACGCTCGTTGGTGGCCGTGGTATCCGTGCGCAGCGACCGCCGGCGGGGAGGAATGACTCTGATCTCGTCGAGCGCATCGGCCAGCGAGGTGAAGATCGTGACCGAGACCGTCGTCGTCGACGTCCCGATGCTGTCAGCGTACTTGTTGGTGCAGGTCGACTTGTTCGTCTCCTTGTCGAACTGACATGCCGTTGTCGTCTCGGCGGAGAAGCCGGGGCCTTTGGTGCGGGTCGTGGCCGCCGTCGCGGCTATCCGGCATTCCTGCACTCGCGTGAACTCACCGGCGTCGAGGCGGCCGCCTCGGATCGTGCCGTCCGGAAAGGCCGGCACCGACGAGACTTGGGCGCCGGCGGCGAGTGCGAGCGAGGTGATGAGTCCGGCGGTGATGCTGAGTCGAGGCATTGGGACTCCTCTCGTGACGGAGGATAGTGTACGCGCCAGCGGGGGCCCGTGGGATAATCAGCCGAGTCGGGGCGTAGCGCAGCCTGGTAGCGCATCTGGTTTGGGACCAGAGGGTCGGGGGTTCGAATCCCTCCGCCCCGACCAATTCATTGCAGGGCAATGAGTTCAGCCGAAATGGTGGAGACAAGATGGTCAGAAAGGACCCTCTGTCTTCATGATGACTCTTGACTCCCTCTTCGAGTTCGTTCGCGAACGCCCTACCTCCACAACGTCACACCCAAAACTCGCGATTGGTATCAAACGGCGTGGAAAGCATTCAAGCGGTTCCAGGCTGACGCCCCACCTCGTCCGACGAACGCGCCCCTCATCTCTCGGCTCGACCTGCAGCAGTTTGTCGTGGATTTGCGCGAACGCGGCATCAAACCCGTGTCCTGCAACTGCTGGCTGGGGGCATTGAATGCGTTCTGCGGCTGGCTTCACGAGCAAGGAGTGATTCCAGACGCTCCGCGTCTCCGCCCACAGAAGCTGGAGAAACGAATCCTCCGATTGCCCGATGCGGCGGCGCTTCGCAAGCTGATTGGATTCCGCCCCAAAACCTACGTCGAGTGCCGAGTTCACGCCGTGGTCTGCACGATTCTCGACAGCGGCTGCAGAATCAACGAACTCTTGACGGTCGGCGTCGGTGATGTCGACATGGACAACCTTCTTGTCACGGTCAATGGGAAGGGCCGCAAAGAGCGGAAGGTGCCTTTCTCAGTTGAGTTGAGGAAGATTCTCTTTCGATTCGAGCAGGTAAGAAAACGAACGGCACTCCACTCCGAGCTGATGTTCCCAGCACGGGACGGAGGACCGTGTCCCATGTGTCTCGTCGGATTCCACTTCTTCTTCAGAGAGTGTTCCTTCTGATCTGGCGGAGAAGTAAGAAGTCATGAGACTCATGGGACACATGGGCCATGCCTTCGAGCGTGAGAGCCCCGCGTAACTACGTCGTTGCCCTAAAGTGTCGGGTTTTGTGCCGTTCTCTGCCTTTGACTGAGAATCGCTTTTCCCGCTTATCGTCCTACAATGTTTTCTTGATGAAGACTTTCCCGGCGGCGTTCCTCAATGTCGATCTCGACATCAAGTCGAATTCCGATCCCGCCCTCATCGCGAAGGCTTGGGAGAACCGGGTCATACGAATGCACGCGCCCAAAGTTGGTCGCCAACACTGGCTGCGATTTGCATTGACGTTCCAGCCCAAGACCCCAACCGCCGCGATTCGGCATTTTGCGAAGCTTGTCAGGGGTCTTCCCCCGCGAGGCCGTCGTGCTTGGGCGCAAGCGGCTTCCAAGGAATTCGACGTCGGTATTCAAGCTGGCTTCGAACGGCGTTCGGGCGAATGGCTGCTGGAACCGGAAATTGTGCAGACGATAGCCGACCTGGGGGCGCGCATACGGTTGACGGTGTATTCACCGCTGCTGATCATTCATGAGGATGCGACGCGAAAACGCGCGCGCTCACGTCGGATTCGAAGGGCATGATGGTTCCGACGGCCAAGAACGAAGGGTTTTACGTCGATGCATGAGACTCCAGCGAGGGAATGTGGCCATGAGTGTGGCTCTTCTGTGGCTATGCCTTTTCAATTTGATCGGCCATCAGCGCCCAGACCGCTATTTCAAGGAAGATCACCTGACGGGGGCGGATTATATTTGGCTCGGTGCTGACCAGACCTATCGTGTCACTGGGCGAGAGCATATGGGCGTATGGGTCTTTGAATCCGGCCGGTGGGAGCACTCAGATGGTCGAATGAGGTTCGTGCCGACGGAAGGAATAAAGAAGTCCTACACGGGCACTGAGGCGAATCACAAAGGACACACATTTCTTGCGTTCACCAAAGACGCCGCTCTCGGTCTTGCAATCCCGATAGAAGAGATTAAGCGGCGGATCGACGCAGATCCGAAGACAAGGCCATCGTATGTGTTCTTCGAGATAGATAGGCCCGCGTATGAACGCGAAACGAAGGAAACATATCCGTTTCGCACGAAGAGAGTGGCCAATCGCGATCGATGACGACCGAAAAGCGATCACGCGCCGGTGTTTACGGTGAGACTTGACCGGCGGTGACGTTTGAGCGTGCCGCGTGAGAGGAAGTGGGCGCGATCAACGGCGGCCCTTAAACTCGACCCTCGGCAGCAAGGCTGATTATCGAGAGCGCGTTTCCTGATGGGTTGACACGTTCAGTAGCTCCGCCGGAACAGATGACCGGCGCGTCAGACGGCTGTCGAGTAAGCCAGAAGTCGTCTCGCTGAATTACTTCCAAAGGTGTCAGGCGCCCAGCGGGGACGCGCAACGGTCGTCGACCCCAGATTCCCGGTGGCGCACCGGCTCGCCGCAAAAGGTTCGCCATCCGCGTGTCCTTCCGTCTGACGGCCACGTCGATCGCGTTGAACGGCCGCATGTCCGAGTTGTCCCAGACTTCCGATGACAACGACAGATCCGCGCCGTTCTTGATCATCAGCTCCATCATCCTGATGTTGCCGGTGACCACGAAGTGGAGCCACAACGGTCCTTCCGTGCCTTCGCAGCCATCCTGTTCGGGGCTGAGCAAGCCGAAGAGTTCCTGGACGGTGCACGCTGCGTTCCCGACGTTCGGCAGCGTGTCGTTGGGCCGGAAATACTTCGGGACCAGATGCAGGGTTAGAGCGTCGGTGAGAGCCCCGGCGGGCACCGTCGACGCGTCGATCGTCACGCCAGACGAAGCCACGAGATCGAACATCGTCATGTTGCCGCTCTCGATGGCGGCAAAAACGATCTCGAACTTGTTGGGCAGCTTCAGCCCGAGGCCGAGCAGCGTTCGCACCATGTCGAGCTGTCCCGTGCGAACAGGAATGCCAAGCGCGTCATCAGGAATGGTGCGGGGATCGGCGCCCCTCTTCAACAGCAGATTGAAGATGTCGTCCCGGCCGTGCCAGACGGTCCTCAGGAGCAGGGACCGGCATATTTGCGCGGGGAGATCTCGCCACGTCTCGTTAACATCCACGCCCTCGTCGAGCGCGGAGCGAACGTAGTGGATCTCTCCGCGCTGGATCGCCGACGCGAGACGCTCCAGGCGCGGATTGCTGGTCTGACAGTTCTGCGTAAATTGTTCGGGTCTGGCACTTGGAACGACCTCAGCGAGAGCTGACCTTCCGAGGGACATGCTGGTGAGAAGCGCCATCAGGATGATCGGCATGGGGTGGTATATGGGCTGAATAGTTGCGCTGATAGTTAGACACCGTATCGGACGTTACGCCCTTCCGAAGTATTCAGGCCGTTAGATTCGGACCAGCCGAGTTCTCGTTGGCGCCGTTTGCCATCGGGGGTGATGCGACGTGCCCGTCGCGGCGTTCACCAGCCGGAATCTGAGATTCTGAATGTCGCGGGCAGGTTCCGACGACCCGCGAAATACTTAAGACGGTGCGAGTCCTCCGACATCTGCACAAAGACGATCAGAGATCGATTGGGAATGTCGGCTTCCAACCTGAGCACTGAACTGCCCGCCGGACGTTCCTGCGTAAGGACTACGCGCGGCCACTCCTTGCTAGAAACAGTGATAGACGGTCCCAAACGGGACACGCACACTGCTCGAACGCGGGGCCAATCGTCCGCGTGAACGGCCGGAGCGTCCGCAGGTCCAGACTCGACCCATCCTTTCAACGCCACAAGAAGTTGGCACACATCCTTGAGATCGATACTCTTGCCAATCTCGGCAGCACCACACCGAGAGCTATCACGAACCGGCGGTAGCGGGACGTTGCAGCCTGACAATTCAACGCGCACCGTGTCATACCCGAGCGGTGTTGCGATCTCAGGGAGGTCGGGGTCGCTGGAATCGCACCCTCCCGCTACGACCAGGGCGACGACCGCAAGAACAAGAGATCGGCGCGTATGCATGATCTGTTGGACACCGAAGGTTGGCTAGCGGCCATGTTCGCACGTCTGAAGGGGGGGAAGGTGCGGATGCCGAGTTCGTTTCCACATGTGGACGCGATGGAGGACACCGTTGTAAGGTGGCCCGAATGGAACCCGTAAGCATCCTGGTCGCCTCCGCAACCTTTCTCGCCGCTGACGTCGCCCGCAAACCAGCGGATGCGTTTGCCACGAAGCTCTGGGAGACGGTGAAGGGCGCTCTACGAAGAGTGCTGGATCGCGACCCAACCCCCACTGATGTCAGCGCGGCGACGATCCGCAAGGCGGCGGAGGAGGTTCCAGCGGTCGCGGGTGCGCTGCAAGCGGCGCGATCCAATTCATCGGGGTTGCGTCGGGCGGAGCTGGTTGGAAATGTGCTTCGCGGTGCGCGGATCCTGTGGGTGGACGATCACCCCGAGAACAATGCTTGGGAGCGCGAGCTGTTTCGGACGCTGGGAGTGGTGATCGTGCCGGTGGAAAGCACGCGATCAGCGGTTGCGAGCCTTAAAGCGGAATCGTTCGACGTGGTGATCTCCGACATCCAGCGGGATCGAGAGGTGGTTGATGGGATCGAGGGGGCGATGGAGATTCATCGCGCGATGCCTTCGCTGCCCATCGTGTTCTACATCCAGAACCTCACCAGCACCCAAGTCCCCGAACCTGCATCTGGCATCACCAACGAGCCGAACGAGCTGCTTCACCTCGTTCTGGATCGGCTGGAGAGAGCGAGGATTTGACCGCGCGATCATCCTGGGTTCGACGTGCGTGCTGCGAACGACGGCGCATGAGTTCCGTGTCCTTCGGCGCCGACACGGTGATGTAGCGGAGGCATCAGCCAGTCTGCCGATCGGAAACCCGCCGCCTTCGCCGGTTGTCGGTCAGGTTGACCTGCGGTGCCGTCGTTGAAGCGCCTCGGTTGCCTTCTCAACATCGTCGGCCCTGACGAGCAGATCAGCTCCGGCAATCGCCGGATACATTCCGCCTGCGTTGTCGGATCGGATCATCGATTCAATCCCAGCGTCATCCAGGATACCCTTCGCGATCTGGGCATCCGCCGTTGACCGAAATGTCGAGACGGTGATCAGTTCTGGGGATTTCATCGTTGCACCTCCGATGTAACAGGCCCGCGAAGTGGCTCAACCGATCACTCATCATCTCTGACGCCCACTTCGGATTTCAAACCCACTACGCACGCGCCCGACAACTAGCCGAAAATGACGAAGCTGGCGGGGGCGAGTGAGTCCTGAGCCAGCTCGCGGTGCTTGCGGGGGCGTTGATGCGGCCTCCGGTCTTGCGGCGGAACGAGGTGGCTCCGTGTCTTTCAACTGGCGAGGGTGGTGGAGCCGAGCGTGTCTCGATGGTGTCTAATGGGCGAGTGTCGATCGCCTTCGCACCGCGTTGCCGGTTCCTCCTCGTCGCCGCGGTTCTGGTCGGCGGCTCGGGCTGTGACGCCATCAGTGGCGTGGGATGCAACGTCACGAACACTGCTGCGCCCGAAATAGCCAAGCCGCTCGGCTACGACACCGTTGACGTGCCTTTACCCGCTTGCGCGACTCAGCTCCCTCCGGTTCGCGCTGATCGGGAGTGTGGTGCTTCCGAAATCGGCAAAAGCATCGATCCCAAGGACGTTTGTCACTTGCTTGGGGCGTTGAGAAGGTGGGTGGCGTCTGGGCCTGCAGATGCACCCTCTGTCCGTCCGGATGACTGGAACCACGTTCGAGCCGTGTGCGTTCGTCGCGCCGTCGTCGTGGAGCTGCCGGGATATCCGACGGAAGTGCCACCCAGCCCGGCGTTTCGTCGTTCGCCTCTCCAGGAGGCGGCGGAATATCCGGCGCAGGCGCAACCCAGGGCGCCGTTTCGTCGTTCGCTTCTCGAGTTGAAGGCGGATGCTCCCAATCGATCTCACCTCCTGGTTGTGCAGATGTTGGAAGAGTCACGGACTCTTGAATACTCCGTGTCCCCTCGTTGAAAACGCCCCACACGTTGGTGGAAGTGGGAGTAGCTACAAGTGGCTACACTGACCGGGCGGCACGACGGTAGGCGAGCGGCGTGCTGCCCGTCCACCGTCGGAAGAATCTGTGAAACGCCGATGGCTCGGAGTAGCCGAGCAGGAAGGCGATCTCGCCGATCCCGATCCCCGGCTCCGGCAGAAGGCTCTTCGCGAGCTCGCCGCGGGTCGCGTCGAGGATGTCTGCGAACGAGGTGTTCTCGGCCCGGAGACGCCGATGGAGCGTTCGTTCGCTCAGGCCCAGGCCCCGGGCGATTGCGGCGGTGGTCAGCTCCCCGCCAGCCAGGTTGTCAAGCAACACGCGCCGGACCTGCGTTCCGATCGAGTCCTGCCGGGGAATCTGCTTCAGCATCTTGTCCATACGGCGGCGCACGATCCTCGAGAGGGCCGGATCGGCGCTTCGCAGCGGAAGCGCCAGGTCCGTTCGAGAGAACAGGAGGTGATTCGAAGACTCGCCGAATCGAACTGGCGACCGGAAGAACGCGCGATGCTCGAGCCGGCTCTCGGGGGGCCGGTGCGCGAAATGGACCTCCCGGGGGGCGAGGGATGTGCCCGTGGCCTCACGGGCCATGCGGACAATCAGGGCGAACGCGAACTCGACCCGATGTGGCTGCGTGGGCTTGACCCAGGTAAAGGCCAGCGCATCGCCAACGATGGCGAGCTCGGCGGCGGCTAAATCGCTGACCGCCCGAACGTAGCGGGCAAGGTGGTCCAGGCCGGAACCGACGGTCGGGCTCGAACGGAAGGCGTACTCGAGGATGTCCAAGGCACCGGCAGGAATCGACTGTGCCATGTGAAGGCCAATCGCGTCGTCTCCTGTGATCTGTTCGGCCACGTGCCACGCCTCGGCGGCCGAAGCGTCGGCGACGCGCACGTCAGGGTCGTCGAGGTCCCGTCCCGCGAGCCCCGGGAGGCGCCGCAGTGGGGTCGCGTCGTAACCGCACTCTGTCACGTGCGCAAACAGGTCTGGCAGGATCCACGCAAGAACGGTAGAGGTCTGGCGAGACCGTGGGGTGCCGGTCGGACCACGCTTGGTACTGGTCACGGCATTACGTGGCACTCACTATCAACGGATTGGCGCGACACGTCAATGGCGAATAGTCGGGGTGGTGTTCTGATCCGGCTCAGCCTGGCACGTGTGCGTTTCCGCACAGCGCGTGATAAGGCTTTGCGCCCAAGCTCAACTATTGCTGTCGTCAGAGCCTTCAGAGGTGCGGGTATGCTCTCCCCCAAGGATCTCCGCCTCGACGCGCCGACGTTCGCGACCCTCAACGCGGACCGTGGCGTTGCTGCACTGCTTCCGCCGTTCGCCTCATTTGCCGCCTTCTGGTCGACCTCCGCGGGAAGATACGTTAGTCAACTGGGCCTTGTTTTCGCGGCTTATCTGCTCGGCGGCAGGATCGGTCTGATCGTCCCGTTCACGAGCGGCAACGTCTCGCCCGTGTGGCCCGCCGCGGGGATCGCGATGGCCGGTCTGCTACTCGTGGGCTATCGCGTGTGGCCGGCGATCGCGACCGCGGCGTTCTTCGTGAATCTGTTCACGCCTATTCCTGCGCTGGCCGCCCTCGGCATCGCGGCCGGCAACACGGCAGGCCCGCTCGCCGGCGCTTGGTTGACGCGGCAGATCTCGGGTTTCACGCCTTCGCTCACCCGTCTGAAGGACGTGTTCGCCATCATCCTGATTGCGGCCCCGACCGGGGCGGCAATCAGCGCCTGCGTTGGGGTCACGGTTCTCTTCGGCACGGGGGGCGCTCCCTGGGTCACGTTCGGCCGCGCGTGGGCGGTATGGTGGCTCGGCGATGCGATGGGCGTGCTGATTCTGACCCCCCTGGCGCTGACGCTTTTCGACACGAGGATCAATTCCCGCCAGGCCGCGGAACTCGGCGCACTGCTCGCAAGCGTGGCAGTCACATGGCTGCTCATGTTCCATGCGAGTGGAACCGAGCAGAGCGGAACAGTGCTGGCGGCCGCCATGACGCCCTTCGTGTTGTGGGGAGCCATCCGGTTCAAGACGTGCGGCGCGACCGCCGTGGTCTTTCTCGTGTCCTGCGTCGTCGTGTGGGAGACGGGCCTCGGGCGGGGGCCGTTTTCGGGAAGCACCCCTGCGCACAACGCCGCGCTGCTCCAGGCGTTCCTTGCGGTGATCTCTGTTTCAGGGCTGACGCTCGCGGCCGCCATCGCGGAGAGGTCTGACCTCATACGCGAGCAGGCACGCCGTGAAGGTGTGGCGGACAGCGACCGGAGGTACGGCCGGATCGTCGAAACGGCGAACGACGGCATCTGGATGCTCGACTGCCAACTCGTGACCATCTTTGCGAACCAGCGGCTCGCCTCGCTCCTGGGCTACACGGTCCCGGAGATGCTCGGCCGGAGCCTGTTCGACTTCGTCTTCGAAGAGGACTGGCGGCCAAATACCGCCGACCTGCGGCACCCTCGTGGGCCCGTCAATGAGCAGTCCCAGGAACGCTATCGCAGGAAGGATGGATCGGAGCTGTGGACGCTCGTCTCACGCACCCCCACCTTCGACGAAGACGGCGCGTTCACCGGCGTTCTGAAGATGGTCAGCGACATCACGGACCACAAACGCGCCGAATACGAACGCCGGCGCGAGCATGAAACCGTCCTGCTCCTGTCAGAAGCCGTGGAGCAGACTGCCGACAGCGTCATCGTAACCGACAGCAGCGGACGCATCGAGTACGTGAATAAGGCGTTCGAGACCACCACCGGGTATACGCGCGAGGAGGCCCTCGGCCGCACGCCACGCCTCGTCAAGTCGGGAGAGCATGACGACGCCTATTACGAGGAGATGTGGAATGCGCTGCTCCGCGGAGAGCCGTTTCGCGGGACTCTCGTCAATTCCCGGAAGAACGGCGAGCACTATTGGGCGGAACAGACCATTACGCCCATGAAGGATTCCTGCGGAAGCATCACGCACTTCGTGTCCGTGCTCAAAGACGTTACCGAGGCGCGCCGGCACCAGGAGCAGCAGACTCAGCTACGGCTTGCCCGCGAAGTGCAGCAGCGCTTCTACACCGCGACGGTTCGCGTGCCCGGCTTCGACATCGGGGCATCCACCTATCCATCGGATCAGACGGGCGGGGACTACATCGATATGATCCAGGCCGCGGACGGCTCTTGCTACATTGCGATCGGCGACGTCAGCGGACATGGTCTGGACGCCGCGCTCGTCATGGCCATGACGCGCGCCTACGTGCGATCATTCGCGGCGCTCGGGTTGGACGTCGGCGAGATTCTCACTCGCGCGAACCAGGTTCTTGTCGCCGACCTGCCGGAGAACCGGTTCGTCACGTTGCTGCTGTCGCGCCTCGACCCGCGTCGCAAGACGCTGGAGTGCGCGAGCGCCGGCCACCCGCCGGGTTTCCTGCTGAACTGCGCGGGTGACACCGAAGCGGTGATCGACAGCACGGGAGTGCCGCTTGGCTTGTTCAGCGAAGCCGTGTTTTCAACCCGCACGTTCCTGCTCGAACGTGGACACACGCTCGTCCTGTGCACCGACGGCGCGAGCGAGACTTCGACGGCCGACGATGAGGAATTCGGATACGACCGGGTACTCGATCATGTGCGGGCGCATCTGCACGAGGGAGCGCGAGAAATCGCTGAAGGCATCTACCACGCGGCGCGGACGTTTGCCGCCGGCGAGCGCCAGCGCGACGACGTCGCCTCAGTTATCATGAAGGTGACTGAAGCCACGTAGCCGCAGACCGCAAGACTGTGCCTATCAAACCAAGTAGAAGGGCCATTCCTGCCCGCTTCTCACAGCTAGAAGGAATGGCGAGTGGTGCGGGGGCTGATTCATTCCAGTCGAGCCAGTCCGAACCGAACTCGTGCTCGACGTGCTCAAAATGTTTCCGCACATCATTTGACAAAACAGGAGGCAAAACCAAGGCACGGACGACCACCAAGGGTCACAGAAAGCTCAATAAAACCGCAGTCGACCACGATCAGCGCATCATGTGAGCAAGGTTTGGGACCAGAGGGTCGGGGTTCGAATCCCTCCGCCCCGACCAATTCTTGGCCTGCGTCTCCAACAATCACTTATCTGCTCT
>CAWIWL010000001.1:0-41493 GCA_963839705.1 uncultured Acidobacteriota bacterium | reverse complement strand
CCATCGTGCACGAACGTGGACGAGGCGCTCGACGGCCTTGCCGACCGACCAGCGCCGTGTGCGATAGCCATGCAAGGCGCGCAGGTGATTCACGCGCATCAGCCGTGCGACGCGGTGCTTACTACAGGTCTCTCCAGCCTCGCGCATATCCAGGAAGACGCGAGGGGCGCCGGAGATGCCCTGACTCGCGGTGAACGACGCACGGATCAGGCGGAGCAGACGGGCATCCTCCTGGGCCCGGTTCGAGATGGGTGCGTGAGCCACTCGTAGACCCGCTCGGAGCCACGCCCAGCACGCGACACATACCCTGCACGCTGTACTTGGCTCGATTGGCCTTGATGAACTCATACGTCGAGCGGACTCGGCCCGCGCTCAGCTTTGTGGACATCGGCATCGCCCTCCGCGACTACCCGGATGCTAGCTACTGTCCACGAAATCCTGGTAACTCCACCCGGACGCCCCAAGGTGCCCAGGACACGAGATTCGGGCCGGGCCTAGCCTTGGCTCGCACCCGGCCCCCTGACCGCCAGCCTTACGGCCAGCCGCGCCGCTCCTGCGGGCCTTTGATCCCTAGTGATCAAAAAAAGGCGGCCCGGTGTGGACCGCCTGTCCGGTTTGCAAACTGGTTGCAAACGTCTCAGCGAAATGTGGTCGGGGCGGAGGGATTCGAACCCCCGACCCTCTGGTCCCAAACCAGATGCGCTACCAGGCTGCGCTACGCCCCGACTCAGCTGATTATCCCACGGGCTCCCCGCTGGCGCGTACACTATCCTCCGCCACGAGAGGAGTCCCAATGCCTCGACTCAGCATCACCGCCGGACTCATCACCTCGCTCGCACTCGCCGCCGGCGCCCAAGTCTCGTCGGTGCCGGCCTTTCCGGACGGCACGATCCGAGGCGGCCGCCTCGACGCCGGTGAGTTCACGCGAGTGCAGGAATGCCGGATAGCCGCGACGGCGGCCACGACCCGCACCAAAGGCCCCGGCTTCTCCGCCGAGACGACAACGGCATGTCAGTTCGACAAGGCGACGAACAAGTCGACCTGCACCAACAAGTACGCTGACAGCATCGGGACGTCGACGACGCACGGTCTCGGTCACGATCTTCACCTCGCTGGCCGATGCGCTCGACGAGATCAAAGTCATTCCTCCCCGCCGGCGGTCGCTGCGCACGGATACCACGGCCACCAACGAGCGTGGCTCGTCGACCAGTAGCCTCGTCAATACTTACGACCAGCAGAACAGGCTGGTCCAGGAAGCCGGAGAGTCATCGACGGGCGGGATCTTCACGACTGACTTACACGAGCTGGGATGAGGCGGGACGGCCGACAGCGGGCAAGACGATCACCAGGGGCAACATCAATTCGCTGACCCTGTCGTACGACGCCGCGGCGCGCACCATCACGACTACGACGGACAGCGGCCTGCAGAAGCTCGTCTGCGTGCTGACCTTCGACGCGAACGGCAATCCCGCCGCGACCTCCTGCAAGGTGCCGGGCGGGACTAGCGCTTCGACTACGACAACGACGGCGACGGAAAAGATCTGCCGCTGACAGGCCGACTGCGGGCTGGCGTATTACTTCCGCCTAAAGGCGGAAGCTACGGTGTTTAGCGTAAGCGTAGGCGTCGGCGGCAGCCGCAAGGTCGCCAACAAGGCCGACATACGATTGTCTTCCGCGTTCGCCCGTTGCTTCAGCATTCAGCGCTCGGCCTTCAGCATCCCCCTAGTGCGTCTCGAGCATCCGCTGGTTCCTCGTCGTGATCGACCGATCCGACTCGATCGCCAGCGGCCCGCGCAAAGCCACGCATTCGCGCCACACGCGCGCCAGAATCGACGGCCTGAACAACGACGGCGCAGGCTTCAGCAGGTTGGCCACATCGAAGAACGCGCGGCAGACGTGCCGGTCGCTTGATGCGGCCCGGTGCACGCGGTCGAGATACCAGTTGACGGCCGACGTGCCGCGTGGCTTCGCGCCGGTCACTCCATCGAACGCAAAGTCGCTCCCGGCGGCAATCATCCACGGGCCATCGATAATCTTGCCGGCAGCCTTGAAGAACGGACGCCAGACCTCGCGAACCGAGGGTGCCTGCTCGAGGCACTCCCTCAGCGCCAGCGCCTCGAGCGTCGCGACGCTCATGCCCTGACCGTATAGGGGATTGAAGCTGCAGAGCGCATCACCCATCACGAGGTAGTGGCCTGGAAACCTGTTAAACGCCTCGTAGCGGCGGCGCAGGTTCGAGGGGAACGCGTAGGTGACGGCATGCGTCAGTGGTTCCGCGTGCTTGATGACGTCGTAGATGTCCGGACGCGACAGCGTGCGCGCGAACTCCAGGTACCCGTCAGGATCGATCGGCGCGTGGTTGCCAAGCCAGCCGCCGAGCGTGACCATCCACCGGTTGCCCTCCATCGCGAGCATGAAGCCGATCCGCTGCTCGTGCGGCGGATTCGGCGCCAGCAGCGCGCCCATGTCGCCGTCGAGATCGTGGGGCGAACGCCGGAAGATGCGCGTCGTGTAGCCGATGCCGACGTGCACCTCCTCGGCCGACGGCTTGCCGTAGCCGAACGACTCGAGCCACTCGGGTGACCGGGAGCCGCGCCCTGAGGCATCGACGACGAGGTCGGCGGTTACGATCGTCACCGCCTCGCCCGGCTGCTGCACGCGTACGTGAACGCCCTGGACGTTGCCCTGCTCGACGGCGAGCGCGGTGGCACGCGTGTGGTCGAGGATTCGCACGTTCGGCAGGCGCAGAACGCGCCGGCGCAACGTACCCTCGAGCAGCGGCCGGCTCAGCAGGAGACCCTCGAGCCCGCTCGCGAATCTCGCCTTGTAATGACCGTGCTGGAACCAGCGGAGGTTCCCGATGACGTCGCCCGGCACCGCGCCGGCCTCGAGCAGATCCCGGTCGATCGCCGGAAAGAGCGTCTTCAGCCCCCTCAACCCGCTCGCGAGCAAGCCGTGGCCGTGCTGACCTTGCGGCACGGCGCGACGGTTCTGGATAGTTGAAGGCAGGACGTCACGGTCGAAGACCGTGACGCGGTCGAAATGCGCGCTGAGCACTCGCGCGGCCAGCAGGCCGCTGATGCTCGCGCCGATGACGATGGCGTGGTTGCCGTGGAAGCGTCCGGGAGGGAGGCCCGAGAGGGAGAGATTGAAATGCCTGACTTCGTGCACGTTCTTGGCTCCTTGGGCGGTCTGGTCGCAGCCGGACTGCCGAAGGAGCTAAGTTACGGCGCCCGGGGCACTCGGGTCATGAGCGGAGCGTTAACGATCGGGGAGGAAATGGTTAGGTTCAGGAAGGGACAACCCCCTGAACCCCTTGAACCCAACTAATTAGCCCAATCCGCGATGAAGACGTTGGTCTCCCCTTCCGCCTTCGCGTTCCTGTTCGACGCGAACACCAGGCGCTTGCCGTCGGGCGAGAACATCGGGAAGCCGTCGAACGTGTCGTTGACGGTGACGCGCTCGAGGCCGGTTCCGTCCACGTTGATGAGATAGATATCGAAGTTTCGGCCCTTGGGATCCTGATTGTTCGACGCGAAGATCAGGCGCTTACCGTCGGGATGCCAGGACGGCGCGAAGCTTGCGCCGCCGAGCTTGGTGACCTGGCGCAGGTTGGATCCATCTCGGTGCATGACGAAGAGCTCGAGCGAGGTCGGGCGCCAGAGCGCTTCCTTGAGGAGGCTGCGATACTCGTCGAACTCCCCGCCGGCGCCGAGCAGCCGGCCGCGGAACGCCACCTGCTGGCCGTCCCACGAGAAGAACGGGCCGCCATCGGGGCCGGGCCGGTTGGTCAGCCGCTTTACGCCGGATCCGTCGGCGTTCATCGAATAGATCTCCATGTCTCCGTCGCGCACGCTCGTGAACACGATGAGGCCGTCTGGCGCGATGGTCGCTTCGGCGTCGTAGCCCGGCGTCCTGGTCAACGGCGTCGGCGCCGACCCGTCCGCGTTGGCGCGATAGATGTCGTAGCCGTCGTAGATCGGCCACACGTAGCCGCGCGCATAGCTCGGCTTCGGCGGACACTCGGGCGAAGCCGCGTGCGTCGACGCGAAGAGGATGGTCTTCCCGCCGGGATAGTAGTAGCCGCACGTCGTACGCCCGGTGCCGTTGCTGACCCGGCGCTCGTCGCTACCGTCGATCTTCATCGTGTAGATCTGGTCGCAGGGATTCCCGGCGCGAGTCGATTGAAAAATCAGCCGCGTGCCATCGGCCGAGAAATACGCTTCCGCGTTCTCTCCACCGAAGGTGAGCTGCTTGATGTTGGTCAAATGCTTTTCGATGCCCTGTTGCGGTGCCGAAGGCGCCTGCGCGCCAAGCGCACCAGCCAGGGAGGCGGCGGCTGCCGCAACTGCAAGGACAAGAATCGTACGCGACGAGGTGAGCATGAGGGACATTATGTCTCAGGGCTCAGGGCTCAGGGCTCAGGCAAGATCGTTCGAGTAGTTGGTCGAAGACTATGCCTGAGCCTTGAGCCCTACCCGTCATCGACTGGCATCATTTCTGCCCCCGCCCGACCCGGTCCCGGCGGCGTCACGAACCGTGGGTCCACACACCGAACGGCGTTAAGTCATTAAAAACGCAACACGTTTGGCTGCGACCTCCGGGGCGAGGGGAAATCACGATGCCTCGGCGCCGGCTACGCGCACGGCATCTACCGGGCACAGACGACGCCCGCGTCTTCGTCTCCCATTCCGCCGACACAGGCGGCGAGCGCCACGGTGTTCAACCTGGAGGGTGAGTACGCGGTGGGATACACACGTGTCGCGGGCGAATGGATCATGGATCGATTCGAAACGCTGACCACTCCGGCCATCGCGCGCGGCTATCTCGTCGAAGCCGTACGCACCCTCTCGCCGCGATGGTACGTGGCCGGCCGTACGACGCGCGCGTCGACACCGGTCTTCTCGGCCGGAAGCCGCGTGCGCAAGACCAACGGCACCGCCGACGTCACGGTCGGCTATCGGCTCACACCCGAGATCATGATCAAGGCCGGCTACCAGGGCGCCCGCACCTACACCCGTGCCGATTGGGACCACGCGGCCGCGATGTCGCTGGTCTTTGCGAAGCGGTTTTTCTAAACGACAGCACGCGATCAGCCAACCGCGAGCCGCGAGCCGCCAGCCAGACTGGCACCGTTTCTGCCTTCGCCTGTCCGGCCGCAGGGTAGCCTGCGGTCCCCGGACGTCGCACCGGGCGACGCTAAGTGCCGAAAACACGTCTGCTTCCGACCGAGATCTCTCGGGTGCGAGGAATCAGCATGATACGGGCCAGGATTACAGAACCGTTGATCCGAGTGTTGTCCCTGTGTACTGACCGGGCATCAGCGCCGCGGACTCTGCGTGCGGGGCCGAGGGCCAATCACTGATGGC
Source organism: uncultured Acidobacteriota bacterium (assembly GCA_963839705.1). Classification (GTDB taxonomy): domain Bacteria; phylum Acidobacteriota; class Vicinamibacteria; order Vicinamibacterales; family 2-12-FULL-66-21; genus DATBJJ01. The sequence goes on along the minus strand of CAWIWL010000001.1, from coordinate 36,124 downwards.
GCGGTCGACGCCGCCACGATTCGTCGTCCGCACAACGGTCGCGACGCTGATCATGGTGGCGGGCGTGCTGTCCGCGGTGTTCGTCGGGTTCGCGTTGAATGTGCGCGAGCGTGTGCGCGACGCGGTCAGTGACAAGCTGGAAGCCGGCCAGCGCATGCTCTCGGCACTCGAGCAGCGGCGCGAACGCGAGCTTGGCGTCCAAGTGGCGACAATCGCCGAGAATCCCACGCTCCGCACCGCGGTCGCCACCTACAAACTCGAGCTCAGAACAACCGAGCCGCGTTACCGTCGCGGCATGCTCGTGGCCATCGAGCGCGAACTCCGAACACTGGCGGCCAAGACCGGCAGCGATGTGCTCGCCGTCGCCGATACGTCGGGCACGGTCATCGCCGTGGGCGGCCGCCGCGCCGCCGATTGGCCGCTGCTGGGCAAGGTGAGCGCTCGCCACGATGCCACCGGAGCGGCGCACGTATCGATGGCGTCAGGGGTCTTCCAATTTGCTTCTGCTCCACTCGTCTTGCAGCAGCAGTTTCTCGGGACGCTCCAGCTGGCAAGGGCCTTCGATGCCCACTACGCACAGGAGCTGTCGGCGCTTTCGGGCGCCGCGACGCTCATCACCTCGGGCGACGCCGTCGTCGCGAGCACGCTACCAGCCGATCTGATGAAGGACCTGACTCCCGCGGCGCTGCGGTCGCTGGCCGCCCACGACGCCGTCCGACTCGGCTCGGCCGAGTACGCCGTCAAGCAGCTCTTCCAGGACGACCAGACCTCGGTCTACGCGCTCGACTCGATCGATGCCTCGACCCGCGATCCGATGCAGAAGGCGCTGGGTGCCGTCTTCGTCACCGCGGTCGGGGCGTTCGCGCTCGCGGCATTCGCCAGCGTGTGGCTGGCGCGGACGATCTCGCGGCCGATCGACACGCTCTCGAAGTCGCTCTCGGAGATGACCGAGTCGCGCGACTTCGAACATCCGGTCCGGCCCACGGGCTTTTCGCTCGAAGTCGACACGCTCACGGCCGCGTTCAACACGATGATGCGATCGGTCAGCGCGGCAGAGGCCGAGACCGAAGACGCGTATGTCGGCGCCATCCGCGCGCTGGCGCTCGCGCTCGACGCGCGGGACCCGTACACCGCCGGCCACTCGGAGCGTGTCAGCGCCGTGTCAGTGGCCATTGGCCGGCAGATGAATCTCGGTCAGGACGATCTTGAAATCCTGCGCCTGGGCGCGCTGCTGCACGACATCGGCAAGATCGGCATCAGCGATGCCGTGCTGCGCAAGCCCGGCCCGCTCACGCGCGAGGAGTTCGCGCTCGTCGAACAGCACCCCATCGTCGGCGCGCGCATCCTGCGCAGCGTGCGTTTCCTGACGCCGCACCTGCCCATTGTCGAGCTGCACCACGAACGGCCCGACGGCAAGGGCTATCCGCACCGCCTGCGCGGCAACGAGGTTCCGCTCCTCGCGCGCATCGTCCGCGTCGCCGACGCCTTCGACGCCATGACAAGCGCACGCGCCTACCGGCCTGCCCACGGTCGCGCCGAAGCGATGCGTGAACTCTGGCGCTGCGCAGGTCCGCAATTCGACGCCGAAGTGGTCCACGCTCTGTCGTTGGCCGTACCAACCATCGACGTGGCGCCGGAAGGCGACACACGCGCGCACGCCTCAAGCCGATTCCAGCGTCTCACCGTCGTCGCCAGCCGCGGCGCGAGCTGAAGCCGAAATGGCTTTAGGCTCTGGGCTCTAGGCTTTGGCAAAATCCAGCGTGCCCACTCGCGGGTGGCCGCGAACGGGGCCGCCCCGGTGGGCGCGCAAGGCCGACTCCCGTTACAAGGGCTTTTCGGCCTGAGCACCCACTGGGGCTGTTCGCGGACAGGACCCGCCACGGGCACGCTAGGAGTCCGAGAAACCTAGTACCCGGTAGTGCTCCGGCTTGTACGGTCCCTCGACCTTGACGCCGAGGTATTCCGCCTGCTCCGGCCGCAGCTTCGTCAGCTGCACCCCCAGATGACCGAGGTGCAGTCGCGCCACCTCTTCATCGAGCTGCTTCGGCAGGATGTACACCTTCTTCTCGTATTTCTCGTTGTGCTGATGCAGTTCGAGCTGCGCGATCACCTGGTTGGAGAACGACGCCGACATCACGAAGCTCGGATGACCCGTCGCGCAACCAAGATTCATCAGCCGGCCTTCGGCCAGCACCATCACGCTGTGACCATCAGGAAAGCGGAACTCGTCGTACTGCGGCTTGATGTTGATGCGCTCGAGCCCCTTGACCTTCTTCAACCCGGCCATGTCGATCTCGTTGTCGAAGTGGCCGATGTTGCCGACGATCGCCTTGTCCTTCATCTTCGCCATGTGATCGGCGGTGATGATGTTGAGATTGCCCGTTGCCGTGATGAAGATGTCCGCCGTCGACACGACGTTGTCGAGCGTGTTGACTTCATATCCTTCCATCGCCGCCTGCAGCGCGCAGATCGGGTCGATTTCGGTGACGATGACGCGCGCGCCCTGGCCGCGCAGCGCCTGCGCGCAGCCCTTGCCCACTTCGCCGAAGCCGAACACGACCGCGACCTTGCCGCCGAGCATGACGTCGGTGGCGCGGTTCAGGCCGTCGATGACCGAGTGCCGGCAGCCGTAGATGTTGTCGAACTTGCTCTTGGTGACCGAGTCGTTGACGTTGATCGCCGGGAAGAGGAGCGTGCCCGCCTCCATCATCTGATACAGACGATGCACGCCGGTCGTCGTCTCTTCGCTGACGCCCTTGAGCGCCGCGGCGACGTTGGTCCAGCGCTTCGGGCTCTCGGCCAGGCTCTTCTTCAGGAACTCGAGGATGACGCCCCACTCTTCGGGATCGCTCTCGGGCTTGAACGCCGGCACCTTCCCCGCCTTCTCGAACTCGACGCCCTTGTGCACCAGCAGCGTTGCATCACCGCCATCGTCGACGATGAGCGTCGGGCCGGAACCGTCAGGCCACATCAGCGCCTCGCCCGTGCACCACCAGTATTCCTCGAGCGTCTCGCCCTTCCAGGCGAAGACCGGCGTGCCCTTCGGGTTGGCAACCGTGCCACCCGTCTCTGGACGGCCGACGACGACCGCCGCGGCCGCGTGGTCCTGAGTCGAGAAGATGTTGCACGAGACCCAGCGCACATCGGCGCCGAGTTCGGTCAGCGTCTCGATAAGGACTGCGGTCTGAATCGTCATGTGCAGGCTGCCCATGATCCTGGCGCCGGCGAGCGGGCTCTTGCCCTTGTGGCGCTCGCGAAGGGCCATCAGGCCGGGCATTTCCTGCTCGGCCAGGCGCATTTCCTTGCGTCCGAACTCGGCCTGCGACAGGTCCTTCACCTTGAACGGTTCGCGGCCGGCTTTGACGGCGGCGTCGAATGCGTGCATCTCTTTGACTGCGGTGCTCATTGCAACTCCTCGTATGTTGTTACCTGACGTCCAGTTTCTGACGCTCGATATTCGCTGCTCGCTGCTCGCGGCTCGCCGCCCCCTATCTCCTCGTCGCTCCGGCCACGAACAACGCCGGCCCCTTCGCATCCGGGTCAGTGGGCAGCGACGCGATCCTGACCTGGTCGAACCCGGCGTTTCCGAGCAGTTTCTGCAGCGCGTCCTCGCCGAACCCCAGCCAGACGTGGCCCATCTGCTGGCGGTAGATCTCGCGATCGTGTGGCAGCATGTCGGAGATGAGCAGCCGGCCGCCGGGGCGCAGCACCCGCGCGGCTTCGGCGAGCGCCTCGACGGGATCCGGCAGGTGGTGCAGCACGAGCAAGAGCGTCGCGGCATCGAGCGCGGCATCCACGATGGGCAGTGCCTCGAGCTCGCCCCGCCGCACGTCGACATTGGGAAGATCGCGAACGCGGCGTCGGGCGGCGTCCAGCATGTCGCTCGAGCGGTCGACGGCGATGACCTGCTTCACGAACGGCGCGAGCGCCGCGGCAACCTGGCCCGTGCCGCATCCCAGATCGCCGACGATCCACTCGGGGTCGAGCAGCCCGGGAAGTGCCTGGAGGTGAGACGCGCGTCCGAACATATCCTGACGCAAGCGGTCCCACTGCCCGGCCGCGGACGCGAAGAACTCCTGCGACTTGCTCTGCCGCCGGCCAAGGACGCCGCGAAGACGCCGGGCATCCTGATCGGCGCCGGGCGTCAGGCTGACCTGCTCGCGGAGCAGCGCCCAGAGCCGGCGGGTCGCCGGCCCGCGATCGTCGAGCGCCAGCGTGTAGTAGCGGCTCGTGCCGTCCCGGCGCGACGACACCCACTCGGCATCGAGCAGCGTCTTGAGGTGCCGGCTGACGGTGGATTGCGGCAGCTGCAGCACCGCGCACAGCTCCGAGACCGTCAGCTCGTGTCGCTCGAGCACGAGCAGCATCCGGCTGCGGGTGGCGTCCGAAAGGGCGATGAGATCGTCGAAGATGGCGGCTTCCATCCGTATATCCGGATGAAGTGTTGCATATGTCCGCCCAGCGAGTCAAGGCCGCTCTTAAGTGCGGTCAGGAGGCTGTGGCCTGCAGTTCCGCTTGTTGGACGCCGGCCACCTTCGTCCAATCCCGTGCGCTCCTCATCCGACGACAGATTCAATGACTTACGGCGGGCACGGGTTGTGCTCCAGTGAACATACTCGGAGGCAAATATGGACGGAACGAAGAACCTGATGGTGTCGCGCGGTGAGAAGAGCGTGTGGGACAAGCCCACTCTTGCGGCGTCGTTGTCTGCCTATGACCAAGAGCGGTGGCTGATGGCCACGTGGGGTTCGGCGCTCGTCATGATCGGGGCACGGCGAGGCGGTTTTGGCGGCGGGATGGCTGCGATCCTGGGGAGCACCCTGGCCATTCGCGCGGCGATGGGCCGGCACGACCTGCACGTCGCGCGACAGTGGCTGTCCCGGACGCTCGACGGACGCGGGTGGTTCGCCAAGGATGTGGTGTCGGACGCGTCCGAGGAATCATTCCCAGCGAGCGACTCGCCATCCTGGACCGCAGTCTCCGGCGCCACTCCCGAGCGATAGAGGGACTGCTGAGCTCGGGGACACTCAACCGTGACAGTCCCCGGGGACATTCAACCGTGACAGTCCCCGGGACCACCGAACTGTGTTCCGAATCCTAACTCAGCAGTTTACAGAATGGAGTATATTGACGCTCGGTAGATGCCGGGCGCGCCGCAAATCTCTTACGCTGACTTCGACCAGGTAGACATTCGTGTCGGTCGGGTCGTAAGTGCCGAGAGCTTCCCCGACGCGCGGAAGCCTGCCTATAAGCTCGTCATCGACTTTGGTCCCGACATCGGCACGCGCACGTCTTCGGCCCAACTGACGCGTCACTACACGACGCGCGAACTCGAAGGCCGCCTCGTTGTCGCGGTCATCAACTTCCCTCCTCGCCAAATCGGTCCCTTCCAGTCACAAGTGCTCACACTCGGCGTGCCTGACGCCGACGGCGGGGTCGTCCTGCTGGTGCCGGACAAGAAAGTCCCCATCGGCGGCCGCCTGTTCTGACGCAGCACGACTGCCAGACGAGATAAACTTCCGGCGGTAACGGGAGGATCCGCATGTTCAGCGTACGCAACCGCATAGTACTGGTCTGCCTGATCGCGATCGCCGGCGCGTCGACTTCGGGCTTTGCGCAGGGAGGGCCCGCACCTCAGGGAGGTCGAAAGCCGGGCAGTGATCAGATCACGTCGATAGACGAGCGAACGGCCGGTCTGAAGAAGATCGACGGCTTCTTCCCACTTTACTGGGACGAGGGCGCCGGCCGCTTGTGGCTCGAGATCCCCAAGCTCGACACCGAAGTGCTCTACTCCACGGGCCTCGCCACGGGCCTCGGGTCGAATGACATCGGGCTCGATCGCGGCATCCTGACCGGGTCACGCATCGTCAAGTTCGAGCGCGTCGGGCCGAAAGTGCTCATGGTGCAGCCGAACTATCAGTTCCGTGCCCTGACGACCAACGCCGCCGAAGCGCGCACGGTGCGTGACGCGTTCGCGCGATCGGTCCTCTGGGGCTTTACGATCGCTGGCGCTACTGGCGAACGCCTGCTCGTGGACTTCACCGAATACCTGGTGCGCGACGGGAACGACATGGCCTCGCGGCTCCGGCCTGGCTCCTATCGATTCGACGCGACGCGCAGCTCCGTCTATGCACCGATGACGCTCGGGTTTCCGAAGAACACCGAGATGGAGGCTGAGTTGACGTTCGTCCGCAACACCGGCGCGGCGGGCGGCGGTCCTGGCGGCGGACGCGGGGGCGGCGGCGGTGGCGGTGGCGGAGCGTTTCTCGAAGGCGTGGGCAGCGTCGCGGCGACGGCCGAAGCTGCGAGCATCCGCGTGCACCATTCCATCGTCGAGCTGCCCGATTCAAACTACAAGCCACGGCGGTTCGACCCGCGCGCGGGCTACGGCAGCATGGAGTTCGAGAACTACGCGGCGCTGCCGGGGCAACCCATGACCCAGCGTTTCATCCGCCGCCACAGGCTCCAGAAGAAAGACCCATCGGCTGCCGTCAGCGAGCCTGTCAGGCCGATTACCTACTACCTCGACCCCGGCGCGCCGGAGCCCATTCGCTCGGCGCTGCTCGACGGCGCGCGCTGGTGGAACCAGGCATTCGAGGCGGCCGGCTATCGCAACGCGTTCCGCGTCGAGCTTCTGCCCGAAGGCGTCAGCCCCCTCGACATCCGCTACAACGTGATCAACTGGGTCCATCGGTCGACGCGAGGCTGGAGCACCGGCGGGAGCGTCAGCGATCCGCGCACGGGCGAAATCATCAAGGGCGTCGTAACGCTCGGCTCGCTGCGCATCCGTCAGGACTACATGATCGCCGAGGGATTGCTGAGCCCTTACAAGGACGGCACCGAGACGCCCAAAGAACTGACCGAGTGGGGACTCGCCCGAATCCGCCAGCTCTCGGCCCACGAAGTCGGTCACACGCTGGGGATCGGCCACAACTACTACGACAGCACAGCCGGACGAATCTCGGTCATGGACTATCCGCATCCGCTCGTCACGATGAGCGCGGAGGGCACGCTCGATTATTCGAAGGTGTATGACGTGGGGATCGGCGTCTGGGACAAAGTCGCCATCCAGTACGGCTATTCGGACTTTCCCTCTGGCACCGACGAGGCCAAGGCGCTCGCGACTGTTCTCGAGGATGGACACAAGAAGGATCTCTGGTACCTCTCGAACCAGGACATCGACGCCCATCCGCGCGTGGACACGTGGTCGAACGGCACCGACGCCACGGCGGAGTTGAAACGGATGATGGCCGTCCGCAAGTTCGCGCTGTCGCGCTTCGGCGAACAGGCGATCAAGCGCAACGAACCGATGGCGACGATCGAGGAGGTGCTCGTCCCGCTCTATCTCCACCACCGCTACCAGGTCGAGGCGGCAGCGTCGACGGTTGGAGGCATCTACTTCGGATATGCCATGCGAGGGGACGGCCGAGACCCGGTCAAGTTCGCCACCGCGGCCGAGCAGCGCGCGGCGCTCGACGCGCTTCTGACGACGTTGAAGCCATCCGAGCTGGCACTGCCGCGGGAGCTGCTCGGCAAGATCCCGCCGCGGCCATCAGGCTACGGCAACAGCCGCGAGCTCTTCCCCCGCTACACGGGTCAGATGTTCGACGCGATCACGCCGGCCGTCGTCGCCTCGGATCTGACCGTCGGCTATCTCCTCAATGACGCGCGGGCGGCAAGGCTCGTCGAACAGCATGCGCTCGATCCTGAACTACCCGGCCTCGATACAGTGATCGATCAGCTGATCTCGTCAACCTTCGGCGCCACGAGCGCCAACGCCTATGAGGCGGAGATTGCGCGCGCCGTGCAGCGTGTGGTCGTCGAGCGCCTGATGACGCTCGCATCCACGGCCGACATGCCGCAGGTCCGGGCCATCGCGAGCCAGAAGCTGCAACAACGCGGGCAACGGCTGGCTGCCGCGCCGATAACCACAGCCGGCGCCTCCGCCCACGCAGCGCTGCTGGCCTCGGACATCAAGCGGTTCCTCGATCGGCCGTTCGCGCCTGCGACGCGAACTGAAAGTCCAGCGCCACCGCCCGGCGCACCAATCGGCGATCCGGGGATGGACTGGCTGGGACGCCTGGCGCCGTACTGCGGCTGGCAATAGACACCCGAGAGCGCGCATCTTTAGATGCGCGTCGCAATGCCGATCGAAAGAAGGGGTGTACCGAAGGGCTGGGGCGCGCTAGTCGCTCGCGGCTCAGGGCTCAGGGCTCGGCAAGATCTTCGAGGTACATGGTCGAAGGTTTTGCCTGAACCTTGAGCCCTGAGCCTTGAGCCTACTTCTTCCGTGCATGCACGGCGAACATGGCGCCCTGGGGGTCCATGCACTGCGCGATCCAGTCACCGCCTGGCACTTCCATCGGCCCGTTGAGCACCTGGCCACCACCCGAGGTCACCGCCTCGACAGCGCGGTTTACATCGTCGACCAGAACGTAGTGGAGCCAGCCGGGAGGAGCAGGCATCTGCGGTGACGAATTGAACATGCTGCCCAGCGGCACACCGTTGCGGCCGAACATCTGATACACCCCACCCTCGCCCATGTCCATCGCCGACGTCTTCACCCACCCGAACAGGCGCTCGTAGAATCTGAACGCCGCCGGATAATCGTGAGTCGCGAGCTCGTGCCACGAGAACTCGCGCAGATTGGCGTCGCCCTCGTGACCGGGTGCCCTGGTCTCAGCAGTAAACACCGCAAACGACGCTCCGTGCGGATCGGCGAGCACCGAAAACCGGCCGACAGTCGGGATGTTTGTTGCCGGCACGAGGACCTTGGCGCCGAGATCCACGGCTTGCTTGACCGTTTGATCCACATCGGGCGTCGAGATGTATCCCAGCCAGTGAGGAGAACTCGCGGCGTCCGGCGGAAGCTTCATCACACCGCCGAGCGACGCGCCGTCGCTCGTCCACATCGTGTACGGCGTCGGCCCAGGGAATTCGTCCGTCCCCCAGCCCGTCACCCGCGAGTAGAACGCCGGCGCCGCCGCCGGATCGGTAGTCAGCAACTCGAACCAGACAAATCGCCCCAGTGGCTTTGCATCGGACATGCGGCCAATCCTCCATTTCGGTTTTCTATTATCGATCTGCGGGGACACGTGTACTGGAGAATGGGATGAATGGATTGGGACGAAGACTGGGACGGTCGACGCGCGGCGTTCGACTTAGGCTTTAGGCCTTAGGCTCTCGCGAGATCTTCGAGTGGGGAGTCGAAGGGTGCACGCCGCACATCCGGAATTATCTACCGCTCGAGCGGCGGCGCGATGGGGGTGCGATAGAGCTCGAGAGAGCCCTCCTTGGTGACCAGCGACGTGTGGAACGCACTGTGCGCGAACGCGATGAGCTCCGGGGAGCACTTGCTCGTGTCGACGACGACGTAGCCGACCTGCAGACGATGAAGGTTGCGGTCGGCTCGTTGCAGCGCCTCTTGGTAGAGCTCGGGTTCGACCGGTGTCCCCTCGCTCAGGCGAAGGAGCACCCTGAGAGTCGGGTTCCGTCGATAGCGATCGATGCTGTCGCCGGGCAGGCGCGAGATGTACCCGCCGACGAGGCGCTTCTCGTGGAAGGTCTGATAGAACTGCGAGCTCGACGAGTAGTTCCCGCGCGAGCTCAGCCCGTCTCGCAATCCGAACGGCAGCGACAGGACGCGGATCGGCCGGGGGTCGGCCGCGACAATTCGATAGACGCCGGGAATCTCCGCCGAGTGCAGCGTGCGCGGCGCGGGAAGCAGTTCGAAGAGCAGCAAGGCGCCGATGCCCGCTACCACCAGCCGCGGGTGGCGCGATCGGCTCCGCAGGTGCTGCACGGCCATGACGAGGAGCATCGAGACGCCGAGCATGACGAGGATCGTGAGCCGCGTTGGCGTCCTGGCCGCGCCGATAATCGGCAGATAGCGCAGCAACGCCCAGGGTGTGGGCACATAGGTGAGCTGATGCGCGACAGCCACGAACGGTCCAAGAGCAAGACACGCGAAGAATCCGGTAAAGACGACCCAGCCCTTGATCGGGCGGAAACCCGCCCACGCGACCGCCCCGATGATCGTCACGAGCGCAATCCATGGCACGGATGCCACGTTCTCGTTGAATCCACCCGGCAGCGTAGACAACCACCCGAACGAGAGCGAGCCGAACCAGGGGTGGAGCGGGTTCGGAGCGAAAAACGCGAGCAGGTCGACACCCGGCGCGCTGTTGCGCCACCAGATCTGCGGGGTGATCCAACTCCGCTGGCTGAGGCTGGAGGCCGTCTCGGACAGCACCGGGGACAGGATTGCCACGCAGACCAGCAGCCCGACGGCGGCAGTTGGCGCATGCGACAAAAGCGGCAGCGCCCGGGCCAGACGCGGGCGGACGGCCAATGCCATCCACGTGCGCACGACGAGCATGAGCGTCAACATCAGCACGGGCGTGTACAGCCGTGTGAAGCTCACGCGGATGCCGGCGACTTCCACTTGACCGCCGCCGCGGAGCAAGATGCCCAGCACCAGCCCGGCCAGGCAGACGATCGCCAGGTCGACGAGCGCGCGCGGCCAGATGCGCCTGACCGTCGCGGGCCGGGTCTCGACAGTGACCAAGGTGTAGCAGGCCATGAATCCGGCCCACAGCAGGCAGTAGACGGCGTAGTAGACGTCGCAGAGAAAGGCCCACGCGACGGTCGCGCCGGCCGCGCACGCAAGACCCATGGTCGGCTGCGAATAGATGCGGTACATCAGCCAGCCGAAGATCGGGAGAGGCGCAGCGAGCGTAAGGCTGAAGTGTTCGGCCGTGCGCGCGCTCATGAATGGGGAGAATCCGAACAGGAGCCCGCCCAGCCACGCAGCCATCGCGTCGCCGGTACGCTTGCGCGCGTAGAAGTACATTGCATAGCCGCTCATCACGCCGCTCGCGAGCACGAGCACGTTGAACGACTTGACCACTCCAAGGATCGGAAGCAGTGGAAAAGCGAGCAGGTTAGCGAACGTCGTGTAGTTGTGAAGCGCGAGCGGGACGGGCGGGCTCAGCGCGAGGATTTCGGAGGTGAGAAACGGCAGTCGGTGGTTCGCGATGATCTCGTGCCGGAACACCCACAGGTTCCAGACGTACACACCCGCATCGCCGTTGGGTAGGCCCAGCATTGCATCCGCGAGACGCAGCGGCAGGGGCCACGCAAAGACGAGCGCGACGCAAACGTATCCAAGCAGCGCGGCGGCCTCTCTCCGCAGCGCAGTTGCAGGCATTGGCGTTGGGTATTAAACGCCCAAGCTCATCGCAAAGCAACGACTACTTCTGCCAGGAGTAGTGTGAAATTGGCTGTGCTGCCCGGGTACAACGAGGCCCAGTTCGGAACACACGACATAAGATGCTGAATAATAAGAACTTATAACCAGAAATACGATTGTGTGTGGCGCGTCCCGAGACACCAACTAGGTTCGTAATCACCGCATCGGTCTGACCTAAATCACTCACCCATCGCGAGTTGACCCCGCCCGTTCAGGGTCCTACCGGCTGTCTCAATCCGGGACCGTTTCTTGCCCTTGCTGATGCCACGGAGTCCTGACTCACCGCGGACTCGTGTCTCTTTAAGGAGTGCAACGATGCGTCGGATTGGTTTGTTCGCAGGGCTGTTCCTTGGGCTCGTGCTGTCGGCAGCTCACCCCGAAGGACAGCGACGTCCGACGTTTACAGACGATTTGAAATCGGCCCTGGCGAGCGGAGCGCGGGTGCGCGTGATCGTGCAAGGGGAGGAGGACGCGCTCACCCCACTTCGCTTCCGTCTTGGCCGCGGGCTCCGGCGTCAACTCGCCGGGGCCCTCGCACTCGATCTCAGCGGGTCGGAGCTGCGCGGGCTGGCGGCGGACGGCGGCATCGCGCACATCTCGCGCGACCTTCCGGTCGTCGCCGACATGGCGATCACCAACAAAGTCACGCGCGCCGACAAAGTGTGGGCCGGCTCGAGCGGGCTCCTCGGGTTACTCTCGCAACCGGCGGTCACGGGCAGCGGCATCGGCGTCGCGGTCATCGATTCGGGCATCGCCAATCACGCGGCGCTCGGCGGGCGCGTGGTCGCACGCGTCAACCTCGTGTCGGAGGAGCCGGGCGTCTCGGGCGATCCGTTCGGACACGGCACGCACATCGCGGGAATCATCGGCGGCAGTACGACCGCGGCTACGCGCGTGACCTCGGCCTACGCCGGCGGCAGCGCGCCGGGCGTGCACTTCGTCGACGTACGTGTCCTCGCCAGCAACGGCGCCGGCTACACGAGCGACGTGATCGCCGGCATCGACTGGACGATCGCCAACGCGCAGCGCTACGGCGTCCGGATCATCAATCTGTCGCTCGGCCACCCCGTCGCCGAACCTTCGGCCACCGACCCGCTCTGCCGTGCGGTCGCCCGCGCCGTCCAGGCCGGCATCGTCGTCGTCGCGTCCGCCGGCAACAACGGACGAACGGCCGGCGGTGCCCCGGTGCTCGGCGGGGTCACGTCGCCCGGCAACTCGCCCCTGGCGATCACCGTCGGCGCGCTCGACACCGTCGGCACGGTGGACAGGTCCGACGATCGCGTCGCGCCCTACAGCTCGCGCGGACCGACCAAGTTCGACTTCGCGGTCAAGCCGGACGTGGTCGCCCCGGGGGGCGCCATCGTCTCGCTCGAGAATCCAGGCTCGTGGCTGAGCACCCACTATCCTTCCTGGCACATCGCCGGAAGCGGACGAAACGCCTACTACCGCTTGAGCGGCACCAGCATGTCGGCCGCCGTCGTAAGCGGCGGCGTGGCGCTTCTGCTCGACGACGAACCCCGGCTGACGCCGGCGCAAGTGAAGATCGCGCTCCAGACCGGTGCGCAGTTCCTGCCCGACGCCGGACTCGTCAGCGCCGGTGCAGGAAGCGTCGACTTCTCGGCATCACAGCGGCTCGCGCAAGGGGGTCTGGTGGGTTCCACGCTCACCAGCGTGACGAACCTCCTCGGCCTGTCCGGCGGCGCGAGCTATCGTGACACCGGGTCGCTCATCGAGCGTATTTACGATCGTACCGGCGTACGGCTGCTGGGCCTCTTGGACTTCCTCAACCTGTTTCGAGACGCCGACCAGGCCGAGTCGAACGTCTTGAATCTCCTCGGGCTCGCCAACCCGATCGGATCTGCGGCGCCGAACTACGTCGTGTGGGGCACGATGTCCGGCTGGAGCAGCAGCTACTACGTGGTCTGGGGGACCTCCATGCAGTCGCCCGACGGCGAGTACGTCGTCTGGGGCACGAGTGACAACGAGGGAGAGTATGTTGTCTGGGGCACGGCGGACGTAGGAAGGTAGGAGGCCGTCCGTGTCCACAGCACCTCGGCCACCGCTCCCGACCGCCGGCCGCGCTATCGTTGGCGTAGTCGGCGTGTCGGGCCTTGCCGTGGCCATCCACGCGGTCGCGGCTCGTTGGGGCACCGACATTCCCGTCGAGTGGATCGCCTTCTCGCTTTTGACGTTTGCCAGCGGCCTCTTCACACTGAAGATTCCGTCTATCGATGCGCTGCTCTCGGTTTCCGAGATCTTCGCGTTTTCGTGTGTCCTGCTGTTTGGGCCGGAGCTCGGCGCCCTTACGGTCACGATCGACGCCCTCCTGCTCTCCCTTCGACGGAAGCACGGGGTGGCCTTCACGGCCTTCAACGTAGGCAATCTGACACTCTCGGTCTGGTCGTCCGGCTGGCTGTTCTTTCTCGTCGCCGGCGTTGCGCCGCTGTCTGAGTCGCGTGCTCCTGCCGGTGGCCTGATTGTCCCGCTCGTCACGCTTGCGGCCGCGTATTTCCTCGTAAACAGCGGTCTCACGGCTTCCATCGTTGCGGCCGAGAGCCGCCGCAGCCCATTTCGCGTGTGGCGCGAGCACTTCATGCCACTGGCGCCGACGTATGCCGCGGGCGCTTCGGTCGCCCTTCTCCTCGTCGTGGCCCTCCGGCAGGTGCACTTCAGCGTCATCGCGCTCATCCTGCCGCTGCTTCTGATTTCGTATCTGACGATGCGATCGTCGTTCGGCCGGCTGGAGGACTCGAAGGCGCATGTCGAGAAGCTCAATCGGATGTACCTCTCGACCGTCGAGACTTTGGCGACCGCGATCGATGCCAAGGACGAGGTGACGCACGGCCACATCCGCCGCGTGCAAGCCGCCGCGGTGGGACTCGCGCGCGAAATCGGCATCACCGACGAAGAAACGCTCAAGGCCATCGAAGCCGGTGCGCTGCTGCACGACACCGGGAAGATCGCGGTGCCCGAGCACATCCTCAACAAGCCTGGCAAGCTGACGGCCGCCGAATTCGAGAAGATGAAGCTGCACGCGCCGATCGGCGCGGAGATTCTCGCCTCGATCGACTTTCCCTATCCCGTGGTCCCGATCGTGCGGCATCACCACGAGAACTGGAACGGCACGGGGTACCCCGACGGAATCCGTGGAACCGACATCCCGGTTGGCGCCCGCATCCTGTCGGTCGTCGACTGTTTCGACGCGCTGACCTCGGACCGTCCGTATCGGTCGCGCATGACGAACGAGACCGCGATCGCCATCCTGCTGGAGCGTCGCGGGACCATGTACGATCCGGCGATCGTCGATGCATTCGTCGCGGCGCACGAGCGGCTGATGCCTGCGGAAACGCCGATGCATCCGGCGGCGCGGGCCGTGGGTGGCGCGCGAGTGCGCGAGCGCGCCTCGGCGCCGGCCGTTGTCACCCCAGCCGCCGCCGGCGAATCGAACGTGTCCGAGGAAGTCCTGGGAGTCAGCAGCCTGGCTCGAGCCCTGGGTGGTGAAGCCAGCCTCGCCGATGCAGGCGCGCTGAGCTGGATGATGATCAGGCAGGTCCTGCCCTGCTCCTCGATGGGACTGTTCGTGCCCGACGAGCGGCACGACACGGTTGTCGGCTGCTACGCGGCCGGCAGCCACGCGGCGCTCATCCGTGGCCTGCGCGCTTCGCCCGGGGACGGCATCGTCGGATGGGTCGCGGGCCACCGGCGGCCGGCGGTCAACGCGGAACCCGCACTCGATCTGGGCCTGAGCGCTGCCCGCCTGCAGCCGCCGCTGCTGTCGGCGCTGGCGATCCCGCTCGTGCACGACGGTGCGCTCGTCGCGGTGCTCGCGGTCTACGGCACGTCTCGAGGCGCCTTCTCGGAGGATCACGCGCGGCTGCTGGACCTTCTCGCGCCGAAGCTCGCCGCCTCGATTGCGTCGGTAGCCGGACGCACCGGGTCCGATCTCGAGCTGCCCAGAACGCCCGCGCCGAAACCCAGAATCAGCGCGGATCTCGCGCGCCTCAAGCTGGCCACGAGCCGCCGCGCCACCGGCTGACCCCTCGGACAGCCAGGCTCGCGGCAATCGACTTCCCTTTCGGCGGGCAGAAGCCTACACTACCGCCCTTGGATTCCATCGACTCGCCCACACCAGTCGCGGCCGCTCCGGACGCCATCGCGCCTGAGGCGATTTCGCCCCAGGCGATCGGCCCGGTCCCCGGCGCCGAGCGCATCACGGTCATCGACTGCCTGCGCGGCGCCGCGCTCTTCGGCATCCTCACCGCCAACATGCGGGGGTTCAACGCGCCGCTTGCCGCCTATCTGGATCCCGACGTCATGTGGCATTGGATGCCCGACCGGTTGATGCAGGGGCTGGTCGAGTGGCTGGTGCAGGGCAAGTTCATCACCATCTTCGCGACGCTGTTCGGCATCGGCTTCGCGATCCAGATGGAGCGCGCCGCGACACGGCACCATGGCGTCGCCTTCTATGCCCGGCGGATGGCCGTCCTCCTCGTCTTCGGTCTCGTGCACGGCCTGTGCATCTGGTGGGGGGACATCCTCGCGTCCTACGCGATCTGCGGGTTCGCGCTACTGCTCTTCCGTAACCGCAGCCAGCGTGGGATCCTGATTTGGGCGAACGTGACGTATTGGTTCCTTGTGGTCCTGTACCTGGGCTTTTTTACGTCCACGTTCTTCGGCGTGTCGCCGCCGGCGCAGGAGGATCAGCAGATCACGGAAACCGTCGCGGCCTATGCCCGCGGCACGGTTGCGCAGATCTTCGCGGTTCGCGCCCGCGAGTGGGCCGCGGTCAACTCGTTCATCTTCTTCCTCGCTCATGTCCTTGGGCTCTTCCTGTTCGGGCTGTACCTCTGGCGACAGGGATACGTCCGCAATCCAGCAGAGCACCTGGCCTGGTGGAAGCGCGCGCAGCGCGTCGGCCTGACGCTCGGCATCGTCGGCTCGTTCGTCTGCGTCGCCGTCGCCTGGATCTACGATCCCCACCCGATGCGGCCGACGCTGCTGATGGTGGCGCTCATCGCGGCAAACCAGCTGGTGACGCCGGCGCTCAGCCTCGGCTACGCCTCGACGATTGTCCTGCTGTGGCAGGATCCGGCGTGGCAGCGCCGCCTGATGCCGTTCTCGTACGTGGGCCGGATGGCGCTCACGAATTATCTGCTGCAATCGATCATCTGCACGACGATCTTCTACAGCTACGGATTCGGGCTCTATGGGCGCGTGGGACCGCTGGCAGATTTCTTCCTCGGGATTGTGATTTACAGCGCGCAGATTCCCTTCAGCAAGTGGTGGCTGAGCACCCACCGCTACGGCCCGATGGAGTGGATCTGGAGGCGGCTGACCTACGGCCGCGTGACGGCCTCCTGACCAACGTCACTGCTTTCGCAGTGCTTTGATTATGCGTCACTGCTTTCGCAGTGCTTTGATTATGCGTCACTGCTTTCGCAGTGCTTTGATTATGCGTCACTGCTTTCGCAGTTCCTTGATCTTCTTCTCCGCACCCTCGCGCAGGAGCTTCTTCAAATCGTCAGTCGCCTCCGTGTCCTTGGGAATCATCTCGAGCGTCTTCTCGGCGTAGCGAAGCGCCTCCTCGCGGTTGCCGAGCGCGAGATAGCCATCGGACAGGCTGTCGTAGGTATTGGCCGAGGACGGGTACGCGTCGACGTTCAGCTTGAAGACTTCCACGGCATCCTTCGCGTTGCCGTCCTGGAGGAACTGGTAGCCGAGCTGGTTGGTCTCGTTCTCGGGAAAGAGGACGTCGGTCTTCTTCGCGCGTTTTGCCTCGTCGTAGATCTGCCGCGCTTTGGCGACGCCGACGCCGCCCGGGGCGGACAGCATGTTCCAGAACTGCTCGATCGGTGACGGCTGCGACATGGCGGCAGCCGGCGGCTTCAGCGGCGCGTTGCGCAGGTGCAGGTTGAACCACCCGATGACGAGCAGTTGGAGCCCCTTCTCGGCCGAGAACATGTCGGTACCGTGCCCGGCCGCTTTGTACTCGACGAACTTGTTGGCGGGATTTCGCGACCAGGCGAGCGCCCACCGCATCTGGCCGACCACCCCACCGTCGCCGTCGCTCGCGGCCGCGAGCACCGGCAACCACGGGGAATCACGCAGATACAGGCGCGCGGGCGGGTTGACCCCGCCGCTCAGCAGCACGAGCGTCCTCACCTCGGGATGGTTGCGCGCGAGCTGGACCGCCTGGTTGACGCCGCAGCTCGCTCCCGCCGCGCCGATGCGTGCCTTGTCGACCTGGGCCTGGCTGGTCAACCACGCCAGCGCGGCTTCGACATCACCCGGCCAGTAGAGGTCGATCGTCGACTGCTGTTCAGGGCCCTGGGTGAACCGCTTTCCGCCGCTCTCTCCGAAGCCGCGAAAATCGAGCGCGAGAACGTGAAAACCGTTCGCGGCAGCGTCTGTGGCGACTTGCGTCCACGACGATCGATCCTTGTTGCAGGCGTGCAGCATGACGATTCCCGGACCCGGACGCCCGGCGGGATAGTACGTTGCCTTCAACGTGACGCCGCCGGTGGCCTTGATGTCGACGACCTGCGGCGCGGGCGCCTTACCTTGCGCATGAGCCGTTACCGACAACATCAGCGCGAGCACGCAGAGCACGAACGGTTGTGAGCGGCGCATGAGCGAGTCTCCTTGCTATCCGGTCCACGATCCCCGCGATTGTCCCGCGACGGCGGCTACCCGTCGACCGAATTGTGACGAACACGCGGCCAAGTGGGCCGGGGCAACGCCGGTGCAACGTCGAGCGATTCTCGCTGCCGAGGGAACGGAGTTAACGGGTTCAACACGGAGGAACGAAGCGTAACGGAGACGCACGGAGGCTGTCGAGGTGCGTCGACCAGCAGACCGGTCGCGTCGCCGGCCGGACGGCCGGCGAGGGGCGCGCTTCGCGCGGCGCGACCGGTCCTTCGTTCGTCTCCGTTCGTCTTCGTTTCTTCGTGTTGAACCCGTTATCTTCGTCACCTTCCAGGCTTCACACGACGGTCACAGCGAATACCCAGCCCGGTACTCGCGCGTCAGAAAATCGTTGGCAGCGAGGTTATTGGTCACGCGCATCGTCGCCGCGTCGTAGTGCAGCTTCGAGTTGGCGCGGAGCGACACGATCCCAAGCAGCATGATCTCGGTCAGCTTGGCCGCGTAGTCGAACGGCACCGAAATCTGATCGGTGCCCTTGATCGCGTGGACCCAGTTCATCTCGTGGTCGCCATGCGGCACTCGCGTCAGCCGTTCCTTGGGCGCGCCGAAGGAATTGTGCTTCGACGTCGGCAGCAGCCTCGCACCATCGCTGTAGTGCAGCAACTTCGCCTTCTTCCCGATGTAGAGCACGCCGCCGTTCGGATCGAGCGTCTCGTTCTCGAGCTCCTCGGGATCGGGAGGCATCAGGCCGCCGTCGTACCACGTCAGCTTGACCGCCGGCTGGCCCTTGCGCTCGGGAAAATGGAAGTAGGTCGTCGTCGCGTTCGGATAGCACGCGCCGTTGAACGGCGTGGCCTCGGTCTCGATGACCGTTGGCAGGCCGAGATTCAGTGACCAGACGGGAAAATCCATCAGGTGGGCGCCCATGTCCCCGAGTGCGCCCTGGCCCCAGTCGACCCAGCCGCGCCAGTTGAACGGGTGATAGATTGGGTGGTATTCGACGAGCGGGGCGACGCCGAGGAAGAGATCCCACGACAGCTTGTCGGGAACGGGATACGACCCGTTCGCGCCGGCCATCGCGGCGCCGAGCCGCTGCATGACGCCGCGATTGTCCCACCGCAACTGCGCCGCGTCGCTCGAGAGCCGCGCCGGCCGCGGGATCCCCTGGGGCCAGAAACCGAGCGGCCGGTTCGTCCAGACGTGCACCTCGCGGATCTCACCGAGCGCTCCGCCCTGGATGTATTCAATGCCCCGGCGCGAGTTGTCGGCCGAGTGACGCTGGTTGCCCATCTGCGTCACGACTTTCGGATTGTCCTTCGCCTTCTTCGCGAGGTGCCGTGCCTCGTGCACGGACCAGCAGAGCGGCTTCTGCACATACACGTGCTTGCCGAGGCTCATGGCGGCCGACGCGATGACGGCGTGCATGTGATCGGGCGTGGCGACGATCACCGCGTCGATGTCCTTCTGCTTCTCGAGCATTTCGCGATAGTCGCGGTATTTCTTGACGCGGGGGATCTGCTCGTCGACGAAGCGGCGCAGCGTCGCCTCGGCGTCGGTCGCCGGAAAGCGGGCATCGGCCACGGCTTGCGCCTTCGAGGGCCCGAAGTCGCGCCACGGCGTCGGGGGCGGCGGCGGTCCCGCGGGACGGGGCTGCGCCGGCCGCGGCGGACGGCTCCACGCCTCGAGCCTCGCATCGAGCAGGTCGAAGTCGACATCGCAGAGCGCGACGATGTTCTGGCTCATCACCGCTCGGGTGTTGGACGCGCCCATACCGGTTACGCCGACGGTCGCGATGTTCACGAGATCGCTCGGCGCCTGAAAGCCGCGTCCGAGCACATGGCGCGGGACAATCATGAACGCCGCCGCGCCGCCGGCCGTAGTCTTCACGAACTGGCGGCGTGAAATCTGTGGTCCCTGATCGCTCATGCTCTCTCCTCGGTTCCCTTGTGCAAGTCCGGCTAACCAGCCTCCGCCAAGGCTACGGCGGTCCGCCGAAGCGCCTTGCGCGAAGGCGGAAGCCGGACGCTACGAAAGTCCACGTCGCTGTTGCCCGTATCCGTGTACTCGTAGTGTCCGCTTTAGCCGGACCTTCAGGTACCAGGTACCCGTCTTGGGCAGATTCAACGCCACGAGCGACGTGTTTCCGCCGGCTCCGGTCGCAAACACGATGTACTGCTCTCCCTTGTGCATGAAAGTCATCGGCACGGCGCTCGTGCGCGACGGAATCGCGACGGCGCCGACCGGCTTGCCCGACGCCTTGTCGACGGCGTAAATCTGCGGCTTGGCGTTTGGCGGCCCGCCGCCACGACCCGTCCCGTAGATCACCAGCGTCTTGGTCGTAATGACCTGCGCCTGGCCCCGGCCGGGCGCCGCAGGCGGCAGCGTCACGCCCGCGAAGAGCGGATCCTTCGTTTCGACCGGCAGGAGCTGGCCGCCGTTCGGGATCCACCACGCTTTGTCCCCGGAGGTCATGTTGTACGCCGTGATGCCGCCAAGCTCTTTCGGCTTCACGATCGACACCCCGCCGATGTTGTTCGCAGCCACCGTGCGCCCGCTGGCCCTGCCGTCGCCCTTCGTGTAGCCGGGCGGTGGCGGGAGCGCGCCGAGCTCGCCGCAGCTGTCGTGTGGCGAGCTATACCGGAACTCCGAACACGGATCCTTGACGACCTGCATTGTGCTCAGTCCAGTCTGCGCGGCCACGTAAAGCATGCCGCTGTCCGGATCGGCGGCTACGCCGCCGTCGATGTTCACGCCCCCGCTGGCGCCAGGGGCGTACCAGGAGCAGGTCAACCCGCTCGGCGCCGTGCCGTCGCCCGGAGAGGCGGGAATGAAATACGGCCCCATGCGACAGGCTTTCGCCAGTTTCAACGCGGCCTCTTTGATCGCCGGCGTGTAGTCGATGAGATCCGATTCGACGAGGCCCTGTTGCGCGTAGGGCGCCGGTCTGCTCGGGATCGGCTGCGTGGGCGACGCCTGTTCGCCCGGCACTTCGCTCTGCAGCATCGGTGTCTCGACGATCGGCCAGATCGGTTCGCCGGTCACGCGGTCGAACACGTAGAGCCACCCCTGCTTGGTCGGCTGCGCGATGATCTTCCGGGGCCGACCGTCGATCGTTACATCGAGCAGGTTCGGCGCCATCGGCGTGTCGTAGTTCCAGATGTCGTGATGCACCATCTGGAAATGCCATTTGCGCTTGCCCGTCTTGACGTCGAGTGCGACGAGGCTGTTGGCAAACAGGTTGTTCCCAGGCCGGTGGCCGCCGTACTCGTCGATGAGCGGCATGCCGACCGGGATGTAAACAAGTCCGAGCTCTGGGTCAGCCGAGTAGGTCGCCCACGCATCCACCTTCCCTACTCCCGGCGTCCCCACCTTGGATCCGTTCAGCCACGTGTCGGCGCCGAACTCGCCGGGTTCGGGCACCAGGTTGAACTTCCACAGTTGCTTCCCCGTCCGCACGTCGAAGCCGCGAATGTAGCTCGGCAGGTTTCGCAGGCGAATCGCATAGTAGCCGTGAATGTGAGAATTGCCCACGATGATGACGTCGTTCACAACAATCGCAGGGCTGCTGATGCCGATCTGGCCGATCGCGGGATCGATGCCGACGGTGCCATCGGCACCGGTCTTCGTCTTCTCGTCCCACGTCTCACCGGGCCTGGCCTTCCGTCCCGGCGCCGCGTCGCTGATGACGAGCGGCCCATCGTCGTCTACGGCAAGCGGCACGAGGGGGAATCCGAGCCCGTCCATGAGATCGACGATCCCGTTCTTGCCGAACTTCGGATCCGGCAGGCCCGTCTTCGCGTCGAGCGACGCCAGGTGGTAGCCGGGCGTCGTGACGATGACGCGCTCGCTCGTACCGTCGGTCCAGTACGCGAGTCCGCGCCCGGCGAACTGGCGAGGCGCTTTCTGCCAGCGGATGCCTTCGTTCATCCGCCACATCCACAGCGTTTCGCCGTTCTCGGGGTCGAGCGCCGCGGCGATACGACGCGTCGTGGCGACGGTGAACAGCCGGCCGTTCGCGTAGAGCGGCGTCGTGCGGTAGTACTCGTCCTGCCCGAACGCCCCGGCATTCCACTGCCAGGCGACCTTCAACTTGCTGAAATTGGCCGCATTGATCTGATCGAGCGTCGAGTAACGGGTACTCCAGGCGTCGCCGCCCCAATAGCGCCACTCGCCCGGCACGTTTCCACGCACGAGCGCTGGAGGCGGCGGGGCCGCGCGCGATTGATCGCCGGACACAGTAAACGTCCCGCCGAAGCCGAGTCCCGTCAGCAGAACGATCGCCACGCCTCTCGTGCGGTTCATGGTCACTCCTGCGGTCATCTTTGTGTCCTCGTCTGATCTGTCGACTATGAACGCCACAACTCTACTCGTCACAAACCCTCGGCCCCACACGATGGCACGATGACAGGATGGTCACGATGAATTCACTGTGGTCTTGTTCATCGTGCTCATCGTGTCATCGTGGTCATCGTGCATGCGTCGTCGACGCGTCAGAAACGGGTCGCCGGCGTCAGCCTATTGGCTGGCCGGCCACTCAATCCGAATCTTCTTCAGCCCTTCTCCGTCGGGCGGAAGCTCGTGCTCCCCGGCGGGGACATCATTGATCTTGAGCAGATACGCGATCGCCTGCGCGTACTCGGCGGGGGTGAGGCTACCCGGGTCGCTCTTGGGCATCTTCTCCCGGACGAGGTCGAAGAGGTCCGACAGCGGCCGTCCGTTCCAGGTTGTCCGGAACGCGGGCGTCGTGTAGGTTCCTCTCGGGTGACATGCCACGCAGATGGCCATGTAGGTTTCTTCACCTCTGGTCGCCTGCGCGGCGGTGTAGACACCGGTCATCGTCGATATCGGTGGAGCGACTGCCGCGTCCTGCCGTGCATAACCCGGCGCGTCCGCGGCGCGCGCTATTCGCGCAACACGCGGGACCGCGATCACCACCGTGGCGATCAGCGCCCAGCCGGTGAGCCGCAACCAGCGCCGTCGTTGACTCGAGTCCCGCAAGCGAGAGACACACTAGCAGTGTTGGGAAACCTTGTCGAGACGCGCGGATCGGCGGGCACAAACACCTCACGGGACGCGAATTACGCGGATCAGATTCACACAGAACGCGGATTACGCGGATTAATACTCGATGGACGGGACACCAGGGACACGGATCGCGCGAAACAGCGTTTGTCTCCGGCCGCCAGGGCGGCGTATCGCCCGTTGCGCCTCACGAGTATCTCCACCGCGTCGTCTTCGTACACGGTCGACCAGGCTGTCGACGGAAAGCGGCCGGCACCGGACAAGGCATTCGGCCGGGGCACGGACAAAACGGCCCAGTCAACCGCGGACACGAGCGCGTCCCACTCAGGTTGGGAGCGAGACGCTTCGAGGATGGCGCGAAAGTGTTCGGGAGGATACGTTTGGAGCCGGCTGTCCTGGAACACTCGCACCTCCGGATACATGGTCCAGGCCAGCCACCCGCCGAGGTTGTGGCTGTTGAAGACGGGCCCGCTCAGGCCCGCCGCGCGGGCAAACGCCAGCGCTCGCGCCGAAAACACCACATCAGGATGTGCGTCACCGAGTCGCACGCCCGCGACAAGCGTAGTCAGAGGCACCCGGGTCACGAACAGCGCGCCCGCGAGCGCTGTCGCCAGCACCGCCCGACCGTCAAGGCCTCGCGTCGTCCAGGCCGTCAGCCGCGACGCAACCATCGGCGCCGTGGCGAGAAAGACGAGCGGCGTGAGCCGCAAGTAGCGAAACCCGAGCGCTGCGAACACGATGCTTACGAGCGCCTCCGCCGGCGTGAAACGGCGAGGCAGGGACAGCAGGAGCAGAGCGGCGATGGCAACGTAGACGAAGAACGCGCGATAGGTTGGCAGGTAGGCTGGCCCGAGCTCGGCGATGCTGAGGATCCGGGGGACCGAGGCGTTCTCGTACACGTACGCGAAGAGCCCCCACCCGTACGGGTTGACCAGCAGCGCTGCCGCGCTGCCCACGGCGATCGCTAGTGCGCGAGCGGCGTCCCGCCGGGTGAGCGCCGACGGCCACGCGAGCTCCGCGAGCGCGAAGAGGCCGATCTGCAACACACCGAAGATGCATTCGATGTGGAGGTTGCTCCAGAGGGCGAACATCGGAATCGCCCACAGGAGCGGCCGTTCGGACCGCCGGGCCCGCGCGCGCTCGATGAGCCACGAGCATGCGGCTATCCCGGCAAAGGAGACCAGGTGCGGGCGAGGGATCACGCGCGGTTCGAGCACGAAGAACCCCAGGATGAGAACCGCGACCGATGGCAGGGCGACTGACTGCACGCGGCAGGCCAAATAGACCAACAGCAGCGTCGCGGCCACCGTGACCGCCTCGAGCGCCTGGATCGCGGCATCCCCGCCGACACGCCACGCGACGTAGGCGCTGGTGTCGGACAACCAGGACGTGTAGTGCTGACGGTAGTCGGGGTAGGTAAAGCTGAAAACGTTCGTACGAACAAGCCGCCCCGCCACGTTCTCGCGGCCCTGCGCTAGATGCCAGCCAAGGTCCGGCTCGTAGACCGAACGAAAACTCAGGAGCGCGGAGCCGGCCACGATCGCGAGAGCCACCACGAGCGCGCCGCGGGACCATTTCACCCGGACAACCTTACCGATAGTTCGGCTTGGTGGTCCAGTCGGCAACCTTTTCTGTCCAAAAGCCCTTCACCGCAGAGGACGCTGAGCACGCCGAGGATTTGAGGGTGCCTTTGGACAGCGCCTAACTAACTGCCGTGTGGCAAATCCTGCGATCTCGATCGTTTCCAGTCATTGGAATTCCTGCGCGCTCTCGACCCACATCGCCCACAAACATCAGCAATTCGCCACGGCATTGGGTTTGCTCCAACGCGGTCCATGACTGACCTATCCGCGATCAACGAAATCACTGACGACATCATCGGCTCGGCGATCGGAGTCCACAAAACGTTTGGCCCGGGTCTGCTCCACTCGGTTTATCTGCTCTGCCTGGCTCAGGACCTTGTGAAAGTCGGCCGCGATGTCGAAATTGAAAAACCGATTCCCTTGAATTACGGCGAAGTCACAACGGAGTGTGCCTACCGTGTGGATCTCGTGGTCGATGGGTTGGTCATCGTAGAGGTCAAATGCGTCGACAAGCTTGCACCGATCCACCGCGCCCAGATGCTTACTTACCTGAAGCTGACAGAGTGCCCTCTGGGTCTGCTGATCAACTTCAACGTCACTGTGCTGAAAGATGGCGTCCGCCGAGTAGCGAACAACCTGCGCGACGAGAGCGGCAATCTGGCCTGAACGTAGTTCTCCAAGACCCTTCAGGCGCGACGGATTATTGCGGAAACCCGCAGATCGAACTCTTCGGAGCTCTGCGCCCTCTGCGGTGAGAGGCTTTTGGACGGCCACCAGCTACTCTTCTGCACGACTTCGCGCGAACGATCTTGCCGATCATTCGGTGGTCAGTGTGGGCAATCTTTCTGATCAAGAGCTCTTCCCGCAGGGGAAGTAGAGCACGCCGAGGATTAGAAGGAAGAACCGCCTAGTCGAACTCTGCGGCCTCTGCCCACTCTGCGGTGAAAGGCTTTTGGACGGCGAACGACGTCGGAATGAAGCACACCCTCGGGCCGCTTAGTCCGCGGCAAGGATTCGCGTCAGCGTCGCCCGGTCGATATTCCCGCCGCTCATCACGCAGACGACGCGTTTGCCGTGCAGGCGGTCGCGGAGCTTGACGGCGGCGGCGAGCGACGCCGCGCCGGCGCCCTCGGCGAGGCTGTGCGTGGCTTCGAGGGCGAGGCGCACGCCGCCGGCGAGCTCGTCCTCACTGAGCGTCACGATGTCGTTCAACTCGCGGCGCAGGATGTCGAACGTCAGGTCGAAGGTCACTCGCGTCGCCATGCCTTCGGCAAACGTCGCCGCACGATCGCCGGTCACGCGCGTGCCGGTGCGCCACGAGCGTGTGAAGGCGTCGGCGCCTGCGGCCTGGACCCCGATGATCTCCGTCTTCAGCCCCAGCCACGAGCGCGCAAGCGCGCAGCCGCAGGCGCCGCTCCCGCCGCCGATGGGCACGAGCACGACGTCGGCGTCGGGCAGATCCTCGAAGATCTCGAGCGCGTAGGTCGCGACTCCGGCGATGAGCAGCGGCTCGTTGGCCGAATGCACGTAGCGCAGGCCGTTGGCACGCTGCAGCTCCTCGACGCGCTCGCGCGCCTGGTCGAAGTCGCGCCCGAACTCCACGACGTTCGCGCCGAGCGCGCGCATGGCGGCGTTCTTATCGGGGTTGTTGCCGACAGGGACGACGATCGTGCAGGGCACGCCCTCGCGCTGGCAGGCGAGCGCAATCGACTGGCCGTGGTTGCCGGTCGTCGCGGTGATCACGCCACGCCGTTCGTCCGCGGTCAGGCTCGCGATGAGGTTCAAGCCCCCGCGCACCTTGAAGGCGCCCGTCGGGTTGCAGTTCTCGTGCTTGACGTGAATCGTCAGCCCGGTCTTCGCCTCGAGCAGCGCGTGACGCAGCAGCGGCGTCGGCTTGAGCGAGCGATAGACAACGGCTCGGGCCGCATGCACATCTGCGAGCGTCAGTTCCACGTCACCTAGTTTTCGCGAGAACGTCCGGATTGAGAAGGTCCATCCGGGCGAAGGCCTTCTCCTCCGCCCACGCGATGTTCTGCACCGCGCGTTCAGCCATGCCCCGGTTGGCTTCTGGCGTCGTGCTGCCGACGTGCGGCGTGAGAATGACGTTCGGCAGCGTGCGCAAGTCACGCCGGGGGTCGACCGGTAGATACGGCTCGCGGTCAAAGACGTCGAGCGCCGCCCCGCCGAGACGCTTGTCGACCAGGGCGTCGTAAAGCGCAGCCTCGTCAACGACCGCGCCGCGCGCCGTATTGATGAGCCAGGCGTGCGGCTGGCACAGCGCGAGCCGCTCGCCGTTGATGAACTGTGCGTTCGCCGGAACGCCCGGAATCAGCAAGCTGACGAAGTCGGCCTGCCCCAGCGCCTCGGCCACGTCGTCGGTCACGAGATCGAAGTCGCCCGCGGCTGGCATCGGCGCGGTCGATCCCTTCCGGCGGCAGCCGACGACGCGCATGTCGAAGCCGCGCTTGGCGATCCGCGCGACCGCCTGGCCGATGCGCCCGGCGCCAACGATCGTGAGCGTCTTGCCGCGCAGTTCGACGCCGAGCTGCGGCGTCCACTCGCCATCGCGCATCGCGCCGGCGATCGCCGTCAAACGCCGGGCCGAGGCCGCGACGAGCAGGAACGTCAGCTCGGCCACGGACTGGTCGAGGACCGAGGGTGTGTTCGTGCACAGGAGGCCGGCGGCCGTTGCCTTGGCCTTGTCGACCCACTCGTGGCCGACGCCGAATCGCGCCACCACGCTGCCCCGCGGCAGCGCTGCGTAGAGCGCCTCGCGATAGGGCTGCCCGCCGATGATGACGTGGCGCGCGCCGGATTCGGCGATCGCGTAGGCCAGCGCCGCCTCTTCGGATGGCCCGGGTATGAAGGTGAAGCGCGCCGACGAGACAAACACCGCGTCGCCGCGGCGAAATTCGGGTTCCGTGACGAGAACGATGGATGGAGGCATGAGTGGGCATATCATACGCGGGGCACGCGATTTGTGCGCTCTTGGCGGTCCGCCGAAGCCACGTCGCGAAGGCGGATGGCGCGATGCACATGATGACAACACCGAACAATGTCCATCGTGTTCATCGTCCCATCGTGTTCATCGTGAAAGTCCCGTGAGACCGTGACAGCAATCGACTGCTCGAAGACGATGAGGTCCTTATGAAAACCAGCCGACGTGAATTCCTTGGAGCGATGGCCGCCTCACCCCTTCTGCTCGGCATGCAGGACAAGGCCGGCTCCAAGGCGCCGGTCATGGGAAGCGGCGCCTACACCTACGAGGCAACCCACGACTGGGGCGTCCTGCCGCCGCAGATCAAGTGGGGCAACACCCACGGCGTCGTCGAAGACGCCCAGGGCCACATCTACGTGCACCACACGGTGCATGCAACGAGCGACAGCGCCGACACGGTCGTCGTATTCGACGGCTCGGGAAAGTTCGTCCGATCGTGGGGCTCGGAGTTCCGCGGCGTCGCGCACGGCCTGTGGATTCGCAAGGAGGGCCGCGACGAGTTCCTGTACCTCACCGTCAACGCGGCCAACCCGAAGATGTCGCCGCAACCGCAGATGCAGGCCGTCCTCGTCAAGGCCACGCTCAAGGGCGAGATCGTCTGGAAGATCGAACGGCCGCCGGACTTCGAGGGCTACAAGCCGGGAGCGGACGGCGCACCGAAGCCCTATAACCCGACCAACGTCGCCATCGCGCCGAATGGCGACATCTACGTGGGCGACGGCTACGGCTCGTACTTCGTGAATCAGTACAACAGCAAGGCCGAGTACATCCGGTCGTTCGGCGGCCGCGGTTCAGAGCCGGGAAAGCTCGCCGAGCCACACGGCATCTGGGTCGACACGCGCGGCCAGAGCCCCATCCTCGTCGTCGCGGATCGGCGCAACAACCGCCTGCAGCGATTCACGATGGACGGGAAGCACGTCGACTTCATCCCGGGGTTCCGCCTGCCCTGCCACTTCGACGAGCGCCAGGGCCTGGTCGTGATTCCGGACCTGCACGGGCGCGTCACGCTGATGGACAAGACCAACGCGCTCGTCGCGCAGCTCGGCGACTCCAACGCCGAGAACTGGAACAACCCGCTCCGGCGCGAACCGCGGGACAAGTTCATCCCCGGCCAGTTCATCTGCCCGCACGGCGCCTGCTTCGATCACGACGGCAACATCTTCGTCGTCGAGTGGGTGGAGGTGGGGAGGGTGACGAAGCTGCGGCGCGTGTGACGGAGGATCAGGGATCAGGGATCAGGGAGCAGGAGCCCGTCTGAGCCCGATCCCTGAGCCCCGATCCCTTCGTGAACGATTCTTCCCCCCTAGAACACAAACCTGAACCCGAACTGGAAGTTCCTGGGATTGTAGTTGCCCGCGGTACCCGTGATGCGACCCGCGTTGGGATTGTCGTTACCGGGGACGCCAACTTGGGAATCGGGGTTGGCGAGGTTGACGTGGTTGAACACGTTCACTGATTCGATGCGGATCTCCACCCGGCGGTCGGCCCCCATCGCAGAAGCTTTTGAAGAGCGACATGTCCACCTGCCAGAATCCAGGCCCACGCAAAGCGTTGCGCCCCAGATTGCCGAACGTCCCCCTGGCTGGACGGCCGAATGCGCTGCCCGCTGAACCAATTGGCGTCGCATTGAACCACTCGTCGCGGGTCTGTGGGCCCTCGGCGTCTCCGATGAGGTCCGGGCGGTCGGAAAGTCCGCCCGTACCCGTGTCGCGATCCTCACCCGCGTTGCGATAGCTCACGTTGAACGGCGTACCACTGAGTATGAACACGTTCGAGTTCAGCTGCCATCCACCGAGCACACTCTCGGTGACCCCCGACCAATCCGTGCCATATTTCTTGCCCCTGCCCCACGGCAATTCGTACAAGACCGCTGCTGTGAAATTGTGCGTGCGATCAAAACCTGCCGGCCCTTTGTTCAAGTCGGGGTCGTAGATCCAGTAGTCGTCATCGTAGTTCGTCGCCTTCTGGAGTGTGTAGTTGACCTGCGCAGACCAGCCTTCCGAAAAGCGCCTCGTGAATCTGGCCTGCATGGCTTTGTACCAGTTGTGCGCCTCGTTGAAGTACGACTGAACCCTTCCAGTCCACCCGAAGTTGCCTCCCACACCCAGGACGTTCGGCACGATCCCCCCGGCGAAAAACGGCCGCCGCTGGTTGGCGGGTATGCACGGTGTTGCCGTACAGCCAGGTGTGAGGAACCCCTCCAGGGAAACGGTGTTGAAATCGTCGTCCGGATTGTCGCCGGAGAACACGTGACGGCCATAGTTTCCGACGTAGCCCACTTCAACCGACATCGTGCTGCTCAACTGCCGCTGCACCGTGACGTTCCATGCGTCGACTTCTGGTGGGCGCTGCTTTCCGAGGCAATGCCAGAGGCTTCACGCCATTAGGCCACGTGAAACGTGCCATCGGCACCAGGCTCCACAAAGGTCGGATCAGGAGGACCCTGGGCCAGATTGAACACTGCGGCAAACTGGTTGGGCGCCGTCAGGCTTTGGGCTGCCAGAACGGGCAGGTTCTGCGTGACTGTGTGACCGAACAGCGAACCGAACACACCGATGTCGTAGCTGCGCCCGTAACCGGCGCGGATCACAGTCCTTTCGGTCACTTGATACGTTGCGCCGACACGCGGCGCCCAATTGAGTCGGTTTTCGGTATTTCCGGACAGGTCGATGTCGCCCACACCCCCCACGAGACCGCGACCGGTGGTGAGATCGATCCACGTCCCGTTGCGCGCCTCGTTGACCGTTTGCGGGTTGATCACGTCGAGGCGCAGCCCGTAATTGAGCGTCAGCTTCGAGTTCGTGCGCCACGTGTCCTGGGCATAGTAGAAGTGGCGCCATTGCAGCTCGCGCGCATCGAGGCTCGTACTGACATACCGGCCGAATGCCTCGTTGGTGCCGTTCGCGACGTCTCCTAAAAGAAACGTTGCCAGACCGAGCCCGCCCTGGCCGGCGTTGCTCGTACGCAACGCATTGAACATCAGCTCGCCGGAACGATGTTGGTCCGAGGGAATGCGCAAGTTGTACGCCCGGCGGATGTCCACGCCAAATTTCGAGGTGTGGCTGCCCCACAGCTTTGTCAGGTTGGTGACCACCTGCCATTGTTTTTCGTTCTCATTGAGGGGGCAGTTGCAGCGGCCCGCATTGTCGTTGAGGCTCCAGCCCCAATCCATGTCGGCCTGGTTTCCGCGGATTCCGAAATACGGCAGGCCGCTCGTGAAATTCGTATCCTTGTTGAGATTCGGGATGCCTGCATCGGCCGCCGGCGTCGTCCCGAAGTCACCCGGCAAGACATCGACCTTGTACTGGAACCAGCCGAAGCGGAAATCGGCAAGCAGGCTGGACGAAATCGCGTAATCCACGCCGTACGCGAGACTCTGGTTGCGTGACTCGGAGATTCCACCCAGATTGCCCCCACCGATGACTGCCGGGCCGCCGCCGCGGCCGAACGCCGAGGTGCCCTCCCGGTGAAACTTGCCGAGAGAGTAGCGGCCGAACGTGTTGATCGAGTCGCTCAACCGGCCGTCGATTCGCACGTTGGTTGAGTTCTGGGTAAACTCCTCGATACCGGATGCCGTGAAATTGTCGCGTGTGCCGTTCTCCCTGCCGGGCGCGTTCGGAGTGGGAATCAACTGAATGATATTGAGCGCCTGACGCGATAGCTGCCCTTGCGGGATGGTCGCGTTGGCGTACTCCTGCTCCGGTGACGGGATTGAAAATCCGCTGGCCGTATTCACTGAAGTTTCCCGTCCGCGCGAGTACCGTGGGCACCGAGGTCAGAACCGACCCGCCCCTGTCCTGGCGCGTACCCTGATAGTCGCCGAAGAAGAACCACTTGTTCTCAATGATCGGGCCGCCGACCGAGCCGCCGAACTGGTTTTTCTTCGAATCAGGAATGAACTTGCCCGTGGTCGGATCGGGCCGGGACTGCGTGAAAGGATTGCGCGCCTGCAGCGCTTCATTCTGGAAGAACTCGAACGCGCTTCCGCGGAACGAGTTCGACCCGGACTTTGTCTGCACCGCAACCACGCCTGCTGTTGCCTGCCCGAACTCCGCGTCGTAATTCTGCGACGTGATCTTCGTCTCCCCGATGGACTCGAGATTCGGGTTGATGACGATGATCCCGAGGATTGGGTCACGGTTCTCGGTGCCGTCGAGCTGGTACCCGGTCCCGCTGAAATGCTGCCCGTTCACCTGCGTCTGTGTGGATCCCTGCGGGTTCTCGGAAGGGGCGTGCTGCCATCCAAGCTGCTGTGCTCCGGGGGTCAGCAGGACGAACTTGGTGAAGTTTCGGTCGAGCACGGGAAGCTCGGTCAGTTCTTTGGTGTCGAAGCGCGATGATACGTCGGCGCGGTCGGTCTTCAGGATCGGTGAGAACCCCTCGACGGTCACGGCTTCGGTGACTTGCGCCGACCTCCAGCTTGACGTCGAGTGTCGTCTGCGTGTCGACGTTCACGCGGATGTTCGGGTAGACCGACTGCTTGAACCCGGAGAGCTCGATCTTCACCTCGTACGTACCGGGCAGCAGGCGCTCCTTGACGTAGTGGCCAGTTTCGTTGGTCACGACCGTGTCGGTCGTCTTGCGCTCGACGCTGGTGACAGTGACCGACACTCCGGGCAGCAGGCCGCCCGATTGGTCCACCACAGTACCGGCAATACTGCCGTAAACTGCCTGCGCCGCAGCGCTGCGCGGCAGAGCTGTGAGCGCGATCAACACGCCTAGCGATCACAATCAGCCGATGTGGGGAAAACGCGGTGGGCGTCTGAAGGCGACGGGACATGCAGGCCTCCTTCGTCGCTCTTCATCGCAGCCGGTGCAGGATGTGGTGAGGCCGCGTGATGAAGGGCGCGGTGTGACGTGTCGACAGAAGATCGTAGGTGTGCTCGGCTCCGGGGGTCAAGTGGATAATACGATTTTGTGACGAGTGCGACGGGCAATCGGCAAGCTCAGCGGCCAAACAATCAGCTGTCGAGGTAGCGCGGGCGAGATCACTGTTTGTCTTTGGTGTCGGCGGGCGGACGCAGATACGGTGCGAGCCGCTGCGCTTCAGCGAAATGGGTGCGGGCTTCCGTGCGCGCGCCAGTCTGCTGCAGCGCGAGTGCCAGCTGATAGTGTGCCTGCGCATTGTCAGGCGCAAGTCGGACGGCCTCGCGGAGTTTTGCGACGGCGCCGGCGAGGTCGCCTGTCTTGAGCTTCTGAAGACCGACGCCGACAGCAAACGTCGAAGCCTGCTCGTCCGCCTTCTTCCGATTGAGTCGTTCCGCTTCCCGCATTTCAGCGGCGGCTGCGTCCGCCTCTCCGGCTTGCCGCAACATCTCGCCGAGACTCAGGTGAGCTTCCGCCGATTCCGGCCGATACTTTACGGTTTCGCGAAACTCGGCGAGCGCCTCTGCGGCGGCGCCTTGCTGTTTCAGGATCGTTCCGAGCATGTAATGCGCATCGGCGTAGTCTGGGCGGCGGGTGATGGCTTCACGCAGCGCACGCACGGCCTCGTCTGCGCGGCCGGTCTGCCATAGGACAACACCGAGGGTGAAGGGAGCGTCGGGAAGAGACGTGTCGAGCTCGGCTGCGCGTCGCAGCTCGGTCTCGGCGCCGGCGAAGTCGTCCTGTTGCTTGAGCGCGAGACCGAGGTTGTATCGCGCTTCCGCATTCGCGGGCTGCAGTTCGATGGTTTCTTTGAACACCACGACAGCAGCATCCAGATCGCCGCGCTGCAGCAGCGACGTGCCCAGGTTCAGACGAGCCGTCGCGTTAGCCGGCTCGTTCTCAACGAGCGCACGGAACGTCGCGATCGCCTCCTCGGCCTCTCCCTTCTGCATCAGCGTGAGGCCGAGACTGTTCCGTGCATCCGTCGACCGGGGGTCCAGCTGCAGCGCGGATTTCAGCTCGTCGATCGCCCCGTCGAGATCCCCGCGCTCGCGCAGTGCAACACCGAGCTGCACGCGCGCCGGGACGAGCTTCGGGTTGGCGCGCACTGCGCGCCGGAGCTGCTCGATGGCTTCGTCGAAGCGCCCCTTCTGCCTGAGCGTGAGCCCCAGATAGTACCGCGCCTCGGCGTGGGCGGGTTGGAGCCGTACGGCAGCCTGCAGCGCGATGAGCGCGCCATCGAGATCCTTCGTCCACCATCGTGTCGCACCGAGGTGGTATTGAGCGTCGAAAAGATCCGGAGCAAGCTGTGTGGCACGCTCGAATCCGGCAAGAGCCTCTTCCGTGCGTCCGAGGAGCCCCAGCACGAACCCCAGGCGATCGTGCGCCAGCGCCAGCTTCGGATTCAGGTGTATGGCTTCCTGATACGAAGCCGCCGCGGCGCTCAGATCGTTCTGACGCTCCGCGATGACGCCGAGCAGGTAATAGGCCTCCGCCGAGGCGGGATTCTGAGCGAGGGCGGTTTCCAACCTGGCGCGCGCGCCCGCCAAGTCGTTCGCGGCGAACAATGTCCGCGCCCCGGCAAGCGCCTCGCTGATCGTGAGCTTTGATGCCGGCGGTTGCGATTGTGCACGTGCTCCGGAAACAAGAAGCACGAAAGCGATGAACACAAAAAACCCGTGTGCGGACATCGTTTTCACCAGGCTGAGCTGTGTTCGCCGCTGAGTTCTTAGAGCGGTTTTCACTTCTTTGTAGCTCGTGGTGTCCGGCTTTAGCCGGACTTTAGCCGGTCCGCCTAAAGGCGGACACTACGGACAAATGAAAGCGCTATAGCTCAACTCGATCACTGCTCGACGATCGTGACGACTCGTCTTGCGTCAACGTTCTTCATCTGCTGCACTGCTCCGTTCGGCCATCGCACTTCAATGTCGTCGACGCGCGTGGCCGCGCCGAGGCCGAAGTGCAGACGCAGATCGTCGTGCGAGTAGTAGCTCGATTGACTCAACACGGCTCGCGCTTGCTTGCGGCCTCCAACTGTCACGATCACCGTCGAGCCGATTGCAGCGCGATTCGATGCACGGCCATCGAGTACCACCTCGATCCAGTTGCCCCCGCTTCGTGAATCGTTGCGCAACAGCGATGGCGGCTCGTTCATGTTCATCACCAGCGCGTCGACGTCACCGTCGTTGTCGAAATCGCCGAACGCGGCGCCTCGGCTCGAGTGCGGCGTGGTCAGGCCTGGCCCACCTGCGCTACTGACGTCCGCGAACCGGCTGTTGCCGGCATTGCGGAACAGGATGCGCGGGCCCTTGTGTGGATACTGCCCTTCCATGCCGGCCGCGCGCTCGATCTCCGGATACACGTGCCCGGTGACGTAGAAGAGATCCGCGAGGCCGTCGTTGTCGAAGTCGGCCAGCGC
Source organism: uncultured Acidobacteriota bacterium (assembly GCA_963839705.1). Classification (GTDB taxonomy): domain Bacteria; phylum Acidobacteriota; class Vicinamibacteria; order Vicinamibacterales; family 2-12-FULL-66-21; genus DATBJJ01. The sequence continues at coordinate 1,340 of CAWIWL010000001.1, read as the reverse complement.
GGTGCCCCACTGCACGTAGCGGTTCTGAACGTGCAGACCCGCCGCGACCGCCGCATCCTCGAACAAGCCCTTGCCGAGATTGCGATAGAGCGCCGGAATGTCGTCGGAGAAATGGGTCTTCGCGAGATCGAGCCGGCCGTCGCCGTTGTAGTCGCCGACAGCGACGCCCATCCCCGCCTGCGGGCTGCCGTGCTCGCTGTAGGCCGTTCCGCTCTCGACCGCGATGTCGGTAAACGTGCCGTCGCGATTGTTTCGGTAGAGGATGGCCGCCGTCGAATCAGACGCGACGTAGATGTCGGGCCAGCCGTCATCGGTCAGATCGGCGCCGACTGCGGTCATCGAGTAACGTCCGGTCACGCGCGCGATGCCCGAGCGCTCGGAGATGTCCGAGAACCTGCCGTTGCCGTCGTTGTGATAGAGGAGGTTCGTATCAGTGGGCAGTCCCTTCGGTCCGCAATTGACGGGGATTCCTTTCCAGAGACAGTTCGGACCGGTTCCAGGCTCGGGCACACTCTCGAGGTCGAACTTGAGATAGTTGGCAACGAAGAGATCGAGCCGCCCGTCGCGATCGAGATCGACGAACGAGCAGCCAGAGCCCCACCGCACACCTGTGGTCGCTAAACCGGCAGCCGCTGTGACGTCCTCGAACCGTCCTTCACGATTTCGATAGAGTACGTTCTGGCCGTACGCCGTCACGAACAAATCGATCCAGCCATCGTTGTCGTAGTCACCGGCACAGACGCTCGAGGACCAGGCAGTGCGTCGCACGCCTGCTCGTTCGGTGATGTCTTCGAAGGTGCCATCGCGTTTGTTGCGATACAGCCGGTTGGTGGCGTCAGGCGCTCCGTCGAGCCGGGTTCCGCTAAGCACCAACGCGTCGAGCCAGCCATCGCGGTCGACGTCCACGAGCGCAACCCCCGCGCCATTGGTCTCGATGATGTACCGCTTGCGGTCGATGCCTCCGAAAATCGACGGATGGACGAGGCCCGCCTCGCGTGCGACGTCGGTGAAAGAAATGGACGAAGCTGGTGCGTTCGGCAGCTGTGCCGATCCGATCGCTACCGCAGCCGCGCACGCCGAGGCCACAGCCAAGCACCGCACCGTGGCCCTCATCGTCCTGGCGGCTGCAGCGATTCGGCGATGGCAAATTCTTTCTTGGCCTCCTCGGTGCGGCCGACCCGCTGCAGGAGTTGACCGAGAAGGTAATGCGCCGATCGATTGTTGGGATCGTACTGGATGGCCCGGCGCAGCATGCCCTCGGCAGTTGCTGGCTGGTCCTTCGTCATATAGAGGCGCCCGAGCAGGATGTAGGGAGCGCTGTAGTACGGGTTGAGCCAGAG